>JAEURJ010000003.1 GCA_016789305.1 Anaerolineales bacterium
AACAACGCTAATCCCAAGTCCCCCGAAGAGCACCATCGAGTCTTTCTATTGAAAAAGCAACTGGTGGATGAACTTGTCGCTGAAGCAGTGATCGATGGCAAGCGGGATATTCAGGTGGAGTTTCGAGCCAAAATTATGGATCAGGAAGTGAGAAAACAACTACTGGATTTTCCGAATAATGGCGAAATTGTAGTTCGGCTGTAATGAGCAGCTTCTAATGAAAAAGATAACGCCTTGACAACCCATCCTCTTTTGAGGGATTGTCAAGGCGTTTTGTAATAAACATGCACGAAAGTGCGGCATGATCGTTTACGAGAGAAATTCCATTCCCATACACGATCATTCAGCTATTTGGAGAGTTTTATTATGTTCTTAGAACCCTATCTCCATATATGGGAGCAGGGTGTGGTATGTATTAAATGTGGTTCAATGTGGGCCTGAATTTATACCCGTATACATGATATATGCCGCGCAGGGCAGATCCGATTAAGGTTGTAAGGCAGAAACTTAGCAATATTAAACTGGCAAAACTCAATTGAAATAACAACGGTCGTTTCAGGATCATGTGCGAGAAGGCTTTGATTGGCCCATTGATATTGGAGGCAAACCACACACACATCTCCCGGCAATCAATTTTCACACATGGTTTGTTTTCCGTTGGAGGGAATATCAACAGATCCATATCCGTAATTGACCTCAAGCATCTCGCTGACACCGCCTAATTCAATATTGTACAGGCCTGCATATATCGGTGAAATCGCACAATGAAAACGGTTCATGCCGGACAGCGTAAGGAGAAAAAAGCGCTGTAGTGGAATTGACTCTAGGTGTGCGACATGCTTCGATTTATGCAGACTGGTGGAATCGCTTATTCCAAAGTGCTCAGTACATACAAGATTGAGACTATCCAGTATCCAATCTGTAATGATCGTTTTGTAAAATATACATAATCGGATAAAAGAAATTGCTGTTTTAAGGAAGGCTATCAATTGATGGCAATTGTTTGAGAGCACATTAGGGATTTGAGAGTCCTGCCAATTCCATCAGCGTTCCTATAGGTATTTTTCAGGATCGGCGGTCGGGGTTTCGTAACAATGTTGCGATCAAGATGGCGCCGGTTGAGAACATTGCCAGAATAATTCCAAGTGAATTTTGTAGCGACGAATGCAAATCTTCTCCAGTTGTTGTACTTCCTGAAATTGGCGTCGAGGTTGCAGTAGACGTTGGAGATATTGATCCTGTAATGTATGTCGGTACGAGGGTAGCTGAAGTAGACTGAGTAACTGTTGGAGACGAAGGCTGGGTCGCTTTCAATTGCACAAGCAATGTCTGTCCAACAAAGATGTCCGTTGAATCGCCCAGGTTATTCCATGCTTGAATTCTTTCGACAGTAGTACCATAAACTGTAGCAATGCTCCAGAGTGTCTGACCGTACTGAACCCTGTGTAGTACATTGCCATCAGGGAGGGCGGTGCTACGTATTACAGGAGCAATATTTTGTGGGAGGAGTCCATCAGCAACAGCTTGAGTCGCTGCTGCCGAGTAAACCGACTGGAAGTTGGCAATGGCTGTGAGTGTGGGGTAGGCATTGTGCTGCATTTGACCACTGTTTGTTTGCAATGCTGTTTCCAAAACATAGTAATAAACCGTAAAACCCCATTCGTCCAAATTGCTTGCGACTGCCACTCCAATATCGCTTCTGTTTGGGGAGAGCATGGTGTTGAGATGTGGGTCGTCACTGCCCCAAAAGCGAATCGCATCCTCCACTGTAACGCCAGGACCGAATACAACATTTTCAGAACGATATCCATCCTGCGATAAATCCCCTGAAAGTGGATAGCCTAGCGAAAGTAACTGTTGACCCAACGTCATATTATCGGGGCGCGTATGTCCGCCCGCACCGTTAACCAAAGCATCCACCTCCCATTGGGCTACCTGCATCAAAATCGGATGAACGCTTAATGATGGAAGTCCATTCGCAGCTCGAAGTGAATTGACAGTACTAATCACTTGATCAGCAGTCTGTATTTCCATTGGAGTTGGGGTATAGACTACTTGGGCTAAGGCTCTACGGGATGAGATTGGGGTCAATAGAGAGATACTCGTTATTAAAAAGATCGTAAAAGCCAAGCTCATTTGTATATCTCTTAACCTAATTAGATTAGACGGGAATTTCATAATTTTTTATTACTATTTATAGACTGGGAAGTATTGTCTTCTGAACGCTGTAGGAATTGAATCGATTTCAATTTGCAAAGGTTGTGATATCTTAATGGGATATTTACTTCCTGTGACGGGGTCAATCCAATAAACATTTCCTTTATCTGAGATAACAAGATACCCCACAGAATCCTTATTTTGTAGGCGACCGACTAATTTGAAACCTTTATCCAGTCCATCAGGAAGAGATAAAATATCCCTCTCATTTACCTGCTGAGGGAACCAAATGCGGCTCTTGGTATTTTCCCAAATAAAATAATACAGATTGTCTTCTCCAAGAACGGTCGTTCCATTTTCTATTCCTTGCGGCAAAAGCGCCAGGGAGAGTGTGGGCTCTCCCTCTGTGGGTATGCCAACAGATTCAATATCATTTTGACTTTTGTGTGGCAGCCTGACAGGCGCTTATTAAGACTGCCAGTAAAATGAACATCAAATATTTGTTACGCATTTTATTCATTCTTTACATTTTCATGATATCCAGGTGTCGACATTGTTATTCTGGCTTGGATGCAGAATGATCTGATAGGTATCAATTGAACTGAAACAAACCTTCCCTCACAATTGCCTTCGTTGCAACAGAAATCTTTGGGGTCTTTGTCTATGGTTGTTGAATATATTCACCATTTTGGAACATCAATCGAACCATTTTTTGAAGTTGTCCATTTTGTTCGCACCACAATGTTAATGATAGGGGACAAATGATTGAGACAGTATACGTATCTGTGAGTTCCTCGGTGCCTGATGCGTCGCCCAAGCTATAGGGAATTGCAAACGTCAGGTCAAATGCGCCCGGTTGTGAACAAGTCACATTGAATGTATAAGGAAACAGGGGACTGAGCAGTGCGGGGTTGGGATCGGTGGGTGGCAAATCATATTCCCCGTCCTGCAACATCAACTCGGAAAATATCCTAAAATCCCCACCCGCCCCACCGCCACCACCCATCGGTGCAATCAAGTTCAAGTTTTCTATGGAAACATCCTTTTTAGTGATTTTCACGTGAACAGGAAATATCAGTGAGATGGTTTTGTCATTGGATGCAGAATCAATGAGCAGCGAGAAGGCCCCGGCTTTTGATGTCGTGCCGCCAGCCCATGCCTCCGACATGGTTGCTGAAATATCGTGGTATTGCGCAATAATCGCCGCGGATTGAGACTCGGGGTTGAATCCATCAGGAATCACCCGTATGGGTTGCTCAAAACGAATTTTAATCAGACCCGCGCTTGCCTGCACAGGGATATCCTGCGGCGGGATGGGGACCATCAAAGTTTCTGCGGGAATTGCTGTTGGTGTGGGTGGAGGCAACGTATCGGTCGGCTTAGACACTACAGTCGCGGGCGAACTGCAGCTTGTGGCTAGCAACAACAGAACGAACATGGGCGATATTAGTTTTCGAGAAAACATATTGCTCCTTGAAACAGTTTGAGTTTTATCAATTTATGGCAGCCATGAGCCGACATTGCCGTTCAGGTTCGGGAGTGGAATGATTTGGCAAGTATCGACGTGGATTAGCGCCAGCATACCATCTGAATTGCCTTCGTAGATAACAGTAATGATCCAGCGACCATCCGGACTCCATTTGGGGGCGACAACGGTGGTTTCAGGTCCCTGGGCAAGTAGGCTTTGGTTTGTTCCATCAAGGCTGGAAGTAAATACTGCATAGAGATCTCCCGGCAGCCAATTTTCATAGACCGCTTGCTTCCCGTCAGGAGAAATATCCACAGACCCATATCCGTAATTGATTCCAAACATCTCACTGACATCGCCAGTTTCAATGTTTAACATGGTGGCGGACCCGCTTCGTAATCCATAGCGCGCAATATATATAAGGTTGACGCTATCTGGCATCCAAGCCGTGACCACCCTTACTCCATCAAAAGGCGTTAGCTGACGAAGATTTGATCCATCAGGGGTTATTACCATTATGGCGGTTGGGTCATCTGCATCCATCGAGCTTTCTGGACGGCGGGTAAATGCGATCTTCGTTCCATCCGGTGACCAAACCGGGTTGTCATCGGTGGGTTTTGTGCCTTGTAAATAGGTTGAAGTACCAGAGGCAAGATCAATGATGTGAAGTCCGTCGGGTTGACCGACATTGATAGGTGGACCCACAACAACGATTTTGCTTCCATCCGGCGAAAAGGATGGCGCAGTTCCCTGACCGATTACTTTTTGAGTCCCATCTTGTAATTTTACGACGACAATGTTCCCATTTCCATCAGCAAGCACCAGCCTGCCGGTCAAATTGGCAGGAAGGGAAGGATTACTCTTCAAGGCTTGCCGCCAACTCGCTCCGGTGAGACAAGCCTCGGCATGGACAGGAGGCGGCGCAGTCGGAGTCGATGCGCTAATAGGCGGCGTCCATGTAATTGCCCAATCGCCAGGAACGATCACATCCAGGCCCACAATGGCAAGCGTCATCGGATTGTTGAGAAGAGCGCCTTCTCCGCCGATTGAAGTCATAAAAGGAGTGTTTGTTTGAGGAGCGCCGTCTCCACCTCCGCCGCCAAAGGGTGGGCGCTGCGGGTCAATGATCTCTGCGCCGGCGACATTTGGGTCGGAGGTCATTGTAAATTCAAGATTCCAATTGGATGGGTAAATATCCACTTTCGCTGAAGTGATACGCACTGCGTGGCTATTGACCTTTAGGTTGAGATTCAAATCCCATGCCTTACCGTCCTGTGGATTCTGCCTCGGGTCGAATTGGAATGTTGCGTTGGCGGTTTCGTGCATTTGAATATAAAAGGCTAATTTCAGCGGAGCTGCAAAACTCTTCGTTGTGATCTTGTATGCCCAAGTTTGGCGCAGTTCGTCGGATTGAGGATGGGAATCGGGTTGGGCATATTCATACTCCACCGGCTTTCCATTCGCATCGGTTATCGAGAGAATATCGGCAATGATATAGTTTTGATGAATCGCGGCATCTGTCCATTGCATACTACCCATCAAGATATATCCATCAGGTAAATCAACCACCTTATCAAGGGTGATGAACATTCCATAATCAGGTGAATTTGGCGCTGGAACAGTAGTTGAAGGTTGGTACTCGACCACGGGATAAGTAATTTCGGATGGATCGCCTTTTTTCAGATGAATCGGAATTTGCCAATCCTCAGGACCTTGACCGGGAAGCAAACCGGCAAGCCTGGGTATTTCGAGTGTTATATCCATAACGCCTGCGGGCAGGGGCGGAAATTCAAGTGCATATAAAATTCCGTTTCCATCAGAAGGTTGACGACGCCCGATAATCGCATTGAGTTGGCTTCCGTTTGGAAGTTTTATTGATGGGTTATCTTCATTGCTTTCCTGGTGGCTTGTCTCTGCACCAAGCGGTTGCTCAACATGGCGATAGATCACGATTGTCTTTTCGGATGTTGCAATGACTTGCTCAATGGTGAGGATCACGCCTTCGCGTTCGATAATCATTGGATAACCCACTACAAGGATGGGCGATGTTTGATCCACAACGCCCACACCAGGGATGTAGCCCAACGATCTGCCAATGGCATAGACCACGCCACTTAGCGCGAGCAGGATCAATAGTGCGATCAAAACCGCCAATACAGGGCGATACCGTAACGTTTGCATAATACTTTTCCTTTCGAGCTGTGGCGCAATCTGAGTCCAGAGACTGGCTTGTTCCTGCAAGGAGTCGTCGGCAATCGAATCCAGAATTTCTCGATACGATTTCTGTTTCATTCCGATCTCCTTTCTGAACTAAGCAATTTACGCAATTTCGTGCGCGCTTCGTTCAACAACCATTTAACGGTCCCAACGGGAACGCCCAGCGAAGCGGACATTTCCTTCTCGCTCATTTCAAGATAATAGCGTTGGATGACCACTGCTCTCTGGCGCGGATTCAATTTCGACAGCGATTCAAATATCTCCGCTTTGGCTTGCTTGCCCTCCACTTCAGTTTCAGCCGAGGCGGCTTTGGATAACAGGCTTTCGATTTCCGAAAGGTCATCATCCAATGAGACTTGTTTCGCCTCTTTTTTCACGGCGCTCAAGGATGCATTGACCACGCTTTGAAGCAGGTACGGTTCGAATCGGCGAGTTTCGTCGAAATGACCAATGGTACGGTAGACGCGCAAAAATACGTCTTGAACAACATCGCGGGCGAGCGGCTCGTCATGCGTGATGAGATAAGCAACGTGAATTGCTTTTTTCTCATACCGCATGACCAAAACCTGTAACGCCTCGATTTCTCCGCGTTTCAGGCGGCGGATCACAGGCAGGTCATCCATGCAGACAAGTCTCTTTCGTTTGTGAATTCACACTATTTATACAAATTGAAATGTCAAAAGGTTGGGGGAATATTGATTTCAACAGGAAAGTGCTCTAGCGACTAATTTCATTCAAATTTCCTGTTCGATAATACAGCAACCGACTTGTTGATTATGAGTTTTTTTGATTTGAAGTATTTATACGAACAATGAGTCCAAGCTGAAAAATTGATCGGAGGATTTAGGTCTAGAATGAAAGATACTTGCTTGTTATTTATGGCTGCCAGTCTACCGTCCAGTCTTTGATTTCTCCAATTAGCCAAGGGTGGGAAATGGTCACTTTCAACTTCCCTTTTGGTAGTTCCTTGTAAGGACCAACAGATACGCTCCATGAGCCAAAAACGCCCACCATGCCCGCATCCATTCCGCCTCCATTGGCGTCTGGTGGATAACCGTCGATAACAACATCAACACTGTAGATGCTGTTATCGGTGGATGTAAAATTGAATTCGTAAGAATTTGGCAAAGCACTGACCGAATTCAGGGTAAATGTACGATCAGCTAATGTAAATTCCCTATCTAATTGCCAAGCTTGGACTTTTTGTGGATCGTCTCCGGCGTCGAAGTCAAACTCAATTGTCTCCAGCGAAGAATCGGCGAGAATATACTGCTTGGTGTAAGTGATCTGAATGGGTGGGACAAACCCCTTATCGAACTTTACCGACCATACCTCGGCATTTGGTGATGTCGGTGTAGGCATTCCTATATCCTGGGGAAAGCCTTCGAAGCTAACATCCTTGCCGTTGCCATCTGTGATTCTTAAACCGTACACTCCCGAATCACTTTGTCCCAGTGGCAGAGGAACCAGCAATTCCCCGGTGAGAATATAACTGTCGTTTGTTTCTATTACTTTTGTAATGGTGAGGGGATTTTTTACCACGTTAGCTTCAGCGGCAGGTGAAGGTGTAAGTTCGGTCACGGAAAACACTGTCATATCCGCGGGTGCGGGGATGAAACGTATCGGCAATTCCCAATTTTCAGGCAGCGGAAGGGTAACATGTCCCGCTCCTTGAATGCAGGGAATCAGAAGAGTCACATCCTGTACATTGGCAGGTAAGGGTGCGTATATAAGCCGCATCTCATGCACATTGCCGTCGCCCCCGCTAAGTTCATAAAGCGTTCCGTCCGGCAGTTTAAGTTGAGGCCAGTCCGGGCATGGAACATCTTTGGCAGGGGAGAGTTTTTCAGGCGGGATATTTTCCACGGCATATGTGACGATGGTCTTATCCGCGCTGGCAATGGCATCTTTCACCGTGATTGTGATTCCATCCTGAGTTTGCGAAACGGGTTCTGCCAGCACTTGCAGCGGCGCGCTTTGGTCTACAATCCCCAAACCGGGGATGTAGCCCAATGACTTGCCAATGGCATACGCCACCCCACTCAAAGCGAGCAGGATCAACAGGGCGATTAAAACCACCAGTACAGGGCGTGTGCGCAAGGTTTGCATGAAGGTTTTCCTTTTGGTGCTTGGGTTGACACGCCTGCCCCAACGGGCGCGCAATTCTGCCGGGGGCTTGGATTCGGAGTCGAGGTCGAGAGTCAGCAATGCCTTCGCGGCTTGAAGCGCAGGATCATTCGCGCGGGTGTCGCGCCCATCCAACAGTTGATCCAAATTGCGGATGAATTTTTTCAGATCAGCGATCATGATTCACCTCTATCTGGGATAACTGCCTGCGCAACTTCATCAATGAGCGATATAACACAACGCCGATGTTGCTTTCGCTGAGGCCGGTCAATTGCGCAATCGCGCGATTGGAAAGTTCGCTGCTGAACTTGAGGGCAATCACTTCGCGGCTGCGGTTATCCAACGTTTGAAGGGCGAGCAAAACACGCTCCTTTTCTTCAGCGCGGATGACAAGTTCTTCGAGCGGCACGTCGCTTTGTGGCAAATCATCATCAAGTGGAAGCGTGCCTTTTTCAGACTTCCAATGATTGATGGAGATGTTGCGGGCGATGGCAAACAACCACGTTTGGATCTGCGCTTTGCGCGGGTCGAATTGATCGATGTGCGATAAGGCGCGCTCAAAGACAGAAGCAGCTAGGTCGTTGGCGGTGTCAGCGTCCGCGCCGCGAAAGCGGAAGAAGCGAAAGACTGCCGGGTAGTAGCGATCAAAGGCTGATTCAAGGGACGCAGGTTTGGCGCGTTGGAAGAGATTCAAAATCGGCTCCGTTGCATGTCTATGATTTAATACAACGAAAGGAGAATTTCATTACACCCAGTTTTGGTTACGGCTGCCAGTCCAATGCCCACGATTTTTCATCATCCATAAATACAAACGTGAACGTGATTTGTACTTTGCCTATGAAAAACGAGTTGTACTCCACTCCAGATATCTCTACCGGTTCATCGGTGGGGCAAGCTGAACATCCGCCCCCGCTCTCGCCGCTGTTGACTGGCGGGATTCCCTGAATTTGAATATCTTTGATGCCAATCGAGGTATCGTAACTAAAAACGAAATCATATCGAACTGAGGCAGAAGACCAATATGGTTTTACAAGGCGAATCGTTTTCAACTTTTTTGGAATACCGTTCACGTTAATAATTTGGTTGATTTGCCACTCATCGCCAATTTTGGGATTTTCTCCCATGTCGAATTCAACCGAAACAGGAAGCGAAGCCCAATGTTGCTCGACCAGTTTGAAGGTCAGGGGCGCGGCGCTGATATCTGCCTTTTTGACTTGTCTGATCCAGATATTTTCCGGTTTTGGTTCAAATTCTCCATTGTTCGGTCCATCGAGGAAGATGTTCTCTCCATTCGCATCGAACAATAATACATTGGGAGAATAATCGAAACCTAAGTTTGCCGGTGGATTGACCTCAAGGAAAAGAATGTATGTGTCGCCAGTGTCAATCACTTTCTGGATGGAAATCGGATTGACTTCGGGAGTTGCCATAATGTTGGAAGCAGGCATGGCGGGAATTTCGGTTGGAATTGGCGAAGGCGCATATTCTGTAACTGGGAAGGCAGTCTGCGCGGTCATGCCTTTTGGCGCTGGGACAAAATGTAAATGGAACTCCCAATTCTCAGGAAGCGAACCGGCAGGGATGTCGCTGGTGACGCATGGAATTTTCAAAGTCACATCAGTGGCGTCAGCCAGGTTGATGGGTGTGGAGAATTTGGAAGTTCCGCGGACTCGGAAACTCCAGTGATCAAAGTCAATGCTGTCAATTGGCTCCATGCTCGCATTGCCATCGATTTCAAAATTCAACGATGCGCCATCAGGAAAGATATAAGCCCAATCGCCTTTACAAGTGACGGTTGTGGTATCAGACATGGGCAGCACCAAATTGTTAGGAATATTTTTAGTGACAATGGTTGAATACAATTTATCCGAAGAGATGTACATTTCTTCAATGCTAATCGTGACACCGTCGCGTGTCTGTGAGACCGGCTCAGACAGTGTGAGCATTGCGACATTTTGGTCCACTATTCCATAGCCGGGGATATATCCCAATGAACGGCCGAGCACGTAAACGACTCCACTCAAAGCGAGCAGGATCAATAAGGCAATCAATATCGCCAGCACAGGGCGGGCGCGAAATGTGGTCATAAACGATTTCCTTTCACGGTTCTTTATTTCAGGTTGGGTTTGCTTCACCTTATGGCGTAACTCTAATTCCAATTGCGCGGTAAAATCTGCCGATGGTATTGGCGTAGTGTGATATTTCACCAGCGTTTCTTCAAGTTCCTTAGGGAGTTTGAGATTCAGTTCACTCATTGCCGGCCTCCCATTGCCCGCGCAGCCAGTCCAGCACGCGGTACAAAGACATCTTCACTGCCGCTTCGCTTTTGCCCAGCACGACTGCCATATCGGAAAAACTGAGTTCGGCGGAGAAGCGCAGTTGCAGTAACTCGCGTTTTTCTTCATCCAACACAGATAGCAATTGCTTCAAATGCTCCATGTTTTCGCGATCTTCTGACCTGTCAGAAATGCCAAACAGTTCATCAGGGATTTCGTCCAGTAGATACATCTTGCCATTGCGGTAATGGTCTGCCAATCGGCGTCGAGCAATAGTAAACAACCATGCCGCAAAGGAACTGCGTTCGTGGTAATGGGGCAGGTTGTCAAGCGCATCGAGGAACACTTGTGATGTAAGATCTTCGGATAGGGCAATGTTCCCACCCGTCCGTCTGAAAAGGAAGCGATAGATGGAATTCAAATAGCGGCGGTAGAGCTCTGCGAAGGCATCAGCATCTCCGATGCGGCTGCCTTCGCAGAGCACCCCATCGCTGAAGGATGTGTGGTTTACGCAAACCTGTTTAGAATTCATGCATTACTGTTATCGGGAAAAAGGAAAAAAAGTAACACCGGCAGGGATAATTTCCTGCCGTGCCATCAAGACCGCGGACGGTGGGTAAAAACGCAAAGAAGTCGTCAGGTTTTCCTTGCGTGTCGTGAAACAAATCGTTGGCAACAAGCAGGCTTGCTCTTTCACGCAGTCCTTGGCAAAGGATTACTCGCGCCAGGAGAACCAATTTATCCCTTCGTCTTTTGCCATTCCTTTGACCTCAATTGAAAAAGATTGCCCTGTTTCAAGCGAAACTGCTATAAAAACGCTGTTTACCATCATATTCATCCAGCAACAAGAATTTGTTGTCACTAGAAATTTGGATATTCCACAAAGAGTCGCTTGCTTCGTACACTTTGTGGGAAATTTCAACTGTCTCCTTTGTTAAACCAGCCCCTTCCCTTGCGGCAACATACACCTGTTGCTGGTTTGCGAAAGCAATCATGGAACCATCCGGTGACCAGACGGCTGGGAAAATGCTTGAACCAAAGTCAATGAAAGAGCCAAGGGAGCGTGCCTCAGTTCCATCCAGAGCTATGACATCCAAATGCTGGGCAGATGAACCGCCCAATTCATTGTTGAAGTCGGCTACAAGTAATTCCCCTCCATCTGGCGCAAGAGTGTAATATGCCAAACGGTCTGTCACGAAAAGATTTTTTGTATTGCCATCCAGAGCCAGTGTTTCAAAACGTGATGTGCCGTAACCTGTGGACGGATTAATATCCTGTAGTTCTTGCAGCAGAATACTGTCGCCGACCCAGCCTAGAATATTTGCGTATATATCGCTTAAATGTCTCAGCCCAGAGCCATCAGGGTGGATGATGTAAATACCGTTATCTGGGCTTAAAGGCTGAAATGCCCAAGGATCATCACCGACTTCGAATGCGATCCATTGTCCGTCGGGCGACCAGTGTGGGCTGGAGAAAAATTTTCGTTCCGCGCGGTACACTTCGCTCCATTCATCTTTCTGCGTGTCGAATATAAATAATGTAGATGGTGAAACATTGAATTCTGACGGGGATTGAGTTTTGAACTTTTCCAATTCCTGCGTGGTTTTTTTAGCAGATAGTTCATCTTCTGGATGCGCTACCAATAGTCCATACCTGCCATCAGGTGACCAGGCAATTCCAGTGCCATCGTTCCAAACATCTTTTACATTAAATGGAGTTAAGAGAATTTCTGCTTCGGGGCATTCCATCAAGCCAACAATGCAAGATCCCGGCAGCCATGCCAAACGATACGATGTTTCGTCGCTTCCCGATAGTGCGGCGATGGAGAGATACACCTCACCATAAGGATCGCGTGCCTCGCCTGGAGTTGAACCAACTCCAGGCAAAGGTATCAACGTTGGGGATGGAGCTGAAACGGATGATTTGACATTCGTATCTAGCGCGCTGGTGGGAAAAAAGTAATTCCCAATCAAAAGGGCAGCAGCGGCTAAAAATGGGTAGACAATTTTTTTCATGGTCGCTCCTATTTATTTTCAGGCAAGACAATGATCATTACAGGAGAAATACACGCATGTCTTTTTGTTTGTGAATTCACACTATTTATACAAATAGCAACGTCGAATGGTTGGGAAGAAGAGATGTGAAAGTAAGAGAGGAGCAGACTGAATGTTGCCTGTGCTTAAAAACTTCCAGTTTGCAAAACTATGGCTGCCAATCGATCGCCCAATCTTTTGTTTCGTCAATGAGATATAGATCGGAAAGGATCACATTTAACTTCCCGCTTGGCAAGGATTCGGAATAATATTCATAGAAATCCCAGGTACTGCCGCTCTTTCCAGGAAGCAGAATAGGAAACAATAGATGATCAGTCGATGGGTAGCCTTCAATTCTTGCAGAAAGACCGCTAATGGTGCTGTCGTCCGATTCAAAAGAGAAGATGTAGCCTGTCCTTACCGGGTCGGCGAAAATTCTCGTAAGTCGAATTGCACGCCCCGCAAACTGAATTTCTGTGTTCAAGTTCCATTCCTGAAGCGGCTGTGGATTTGCTCCCGCGTTGAATTCGAACGCGTAAGTCTCTTGCGAATTCGCTGAAATGGCATAGCGGGCAGTTTGGGTGATGTGAAGAGGCGGCGCAAACTCCGGAATGATGATTGCCCATACGAGTTTATGAGGACTGTCCGAAATGGGCAGGTCTATATCGTTTGGAATTTGCCAATAAACTGTCTGTCCATTGTTGTCAACCAAGTCCAAACTGACCCAATCAATTCGCCAATCACCATGTTCGGATGGCGGAGGCGGGGTGAGTTCCCCGAAGAGAATATAACTTTGGCGATAGGCATCTCCAAATTGAAGGCTGTTATCGCCTGCGTCAATATACATGGTAACTTTGAGCGGAGCAACCGTTTGTATATCAGGTAATGGTGTTGATGTATTGGCTGGCGTCGCTGTGGCAGTAGGAGACGCCTCCTCAATAACTGGCATCATGGTCAATGCCGCATCTGGCGAGACGGGCACAAAGTGCAGCAGCAGCTCCCAATTTTCAGGGAGAATCCCTGGCGACAAAGAACCATTGATACAAGGAATAAAAAGAGTTGCATTTATGGTGCCCAAAGGAATGGAACTGTACTTATTGGCGCTTTCAAATCCATTATCCAAAGGATTCGAAGAAATGCCTTCGCTTGGCTTTATGGATTCACCGTTCGGTAAATGTAACTCTTCCTGCATCATACAAGTGTTCAACGGCTCAAGAAAGGAAAATTTATCTGGAGTCAGCCCTTCGACTTTATATGTCAAAGAGATATTTCCAGCATTCATCAAGGCTTTCTCAACTGTGACCGTGACGCCTTCCCGCGTCTGAGAGACAGGTTCCTCCAACATGAAGAATTGGGTGTTTGCATCCACCACGCCCAAGCCGGGGATATACCCAAATAATCGTTGAAGGGCATTTACCACGTCTGGCGAAGACAAGGCGAACCCCATCAATGCCGCGAGAATGAGCAGGATGATCCCCAAAACGAGGCGCGGGGATGAGAAGAATGGTTCACGTTTCATGTTGGTTTCCTTTTCCGGTCGAAAAGGTTTGGACGCAGAATCAGGATGAAGGTCCGTTTTGAGCGTTTTTCCTTCGGCAATGAACTTGAGGCGCAAGGCATCCATCTTTTCGGCTGCGGGTTCCGGCACGTCCATTGCCTTCCGCACCTGGGTTTCAAATTCGGGCGGATACTGTTGTTCAGGCATGGTCAACCTCCATCCGTTCATACAGTTTGTTCAGGATGCGGTTGAGCGATTTCCGCACAGCGTCTTCTTTGCGCCCCAGGGATTGGGCAATTTCAAGGTAGGTAAGAGCGCCGACGAAACGCAGCCTTATTAATTCCTGTTCGTCATCGCTAAGAGACTGGATATGGAATTTCAACGCCTCGACAGTCTGCCGTTGAATGATATTTTCCAGCGACTGATCCGATACAACACCATCGGCATCCGCTTCCTGCCGGACCCGTGAGTGGGCGCGGCGGAAAAAATCCATTGACTTGCTGTGAGCGATTTGAAAGACCCACGCCGTGAACTGACCGCGATGCTGATAGCGGGGCAGCGCTTCGATGATGCTCATGAAGGTCTGCGCGGTGAGGTCATCGGCATCCTCGGCGTTTTCCACACGGCTGAAAAAGTAGCGATAGACCCGTCGTGAGTAGAAATCATAGATGGCTGCCAGAGCCGTTTCATCGCCTTTCATTGCGTTGAGGATGAGCGTGTCGTCCAAAGCGGGCGGCGCTTCCTCTCGACCCATGTTTAGATTTGACATTCATTACCCTTTGCAAAGGAAAGTCTACATGTTTAAACGCACAAACTCGAAAAGGCGGAACATTTTCCCAATACCTTTACCCCTTTTTTGTAGCAAGCAAAAAGATCACGATCAAGTTGATGATTGTTCCAAACGGCAAATACCAAAGACCCAGAACCGCCATCGTTAACAGGCTCAACCGTGCCCATCGAAATTTCATGACAAAAAAGACGCCCATACAGATCATCGAAAACCCATACGCTACAAACGCCAGCTTCATAAACATGGAGCGTGGTTCTATACCAACCAAGCTGACAATTGAAGCCCAAGAACCCAATTGCCCTGAGTAGCTGCCAGCGGACGGGGTTAGGTAATCGCCATAGATCAACGCCCTGCTTCCGTCGAAAATCATATAGGATGCAATGATTAATACCAGCAAGAATATCCATCTTTCGCGAGTCATTTCATATTTCTCCTTTTGTCTGTTGCGTTTATTGGTACCATCTCAACAACTAGGGGCAGTCAGACATCCAAAGTCTTTATGACTTTGGATGTCTGAGGTATTTCCCAAATATTGAGAAGATGTATTTGGCAGGTATTGATTGTGTCTTACTTCAGCGACTCGGCGATTTTGACCATTTCATCCTGATTCAGCTTAGAAGCAGTCATCATAAAGAAGAAGCCGTCTTCCTCCCACATGAGATAGCTCACCGGAATGTCTTTTCCATTCGCATCCACCCACACCCCCATTATGGCGTCCTTTACAAAGACCGCGTCTTTTCCACGGACTTTGATCTGTGTCACATCAACTTCTCCAACATTGAAAGGAATTTGACCCTGTTGGTTGAATGTGTGTTGATCAATTTGTAAGTCTGCACCATCAACCGATGTATATGCCATACTGGAGCTAATGTATTCGGCTCCGATAAAAATAATATTATTATTAGGTGCATTAATAAGTGTGAAGCCTTCTGGAACATATGTTGGCGTCAATGCCTTGAAATTAAACTGCTCCAGCGCCTCTTCTGCCGTTATGATTCGTACATCGGGGTCAGGGGGGACAGGTGTTGGTTCATTGGAAGCATATCCATTTCCAGGATTTTGAGTTAGGTCAACAACTGCAGACGATTGATTTGTGACACTCCCTGGCAAGGGCGTCGGATTAAAGCCTGCAGGGGTAGGGGGATTTTGCGGGAGATTCTGAGGAATGACGTTGAATGGTCCCACCTTGTTCAAAATATCCTGTGCCAGCACGCGTACAGGTGGGAGGGTGACTATTATCACCAAAATGGCAACGATCGCGCCGGTGTATGCAAATAGTTTCAGGGGTTTATTCATGTGATATTTTTCCTTTTCATTTGAATCCCATGCACCCTTTTCAGAGATGTGAGTAATTAAATTTTCTCTGAGAGTTTTTTGGATTCGGCTTTCGTGGCTCACATCTTGTTGGGCAAGCAGACGCGCTACATCCAAATCCTTACGATAATCATCTTCGAGATTAAGGTTATTAGGCAGAGAATGCCCCTCCAGCAAGCGATCAATATCTTTTTCAAGTCGTTTTGCAAACGCTACCTTATCCATGAGAATCCTCCATGTCATTTAGTAATTTCCGTAACTGACGCAGTGCCCGGAGCAGGATAACGCCAACGTTGCTTTCGCTCAATCCAATCATGTTTGCAATCTCTTTGTTTCCTAATTTTGAGGTGAACTTTAGGGCGATGATGTCCTGTTCGCGCGGTGGAAGTTGATGAACTGCCCATAAAAGGATTGCGCTCGTATCCTTGTTTTCGACAGCTTCATCGGGAAGTGGATCGGAAGAGCCTTGCGAAGAGAGTGCCTCCAGCGAAAACCAGGGGTGACGTCTCGTGGAACGGTAATGATCTCTGATAGTGTTTCTGGCAATCGCAAACAGCCACGCGCCAAACGGCGCTATCTTCGGGCGATAGGAGCCAATTTTTGATAGCGTGCGTTCAAATACCTGTGATGTGATTTCATCTGCGATGTCCACATCTTGAACGCGGTACCGTACATAGTTATAGACTCTGGGAAAATAATGATCGTACATGGCGGCAAATGCAGACGGTTCAATAGCCGCGCGGGAGAGCATTGCAGATTCATTTGTCATTGCGGAAGGTGTATTGTCCAATTTATCTCCTTGTTGGTGTGACATCTCCGGATTTGTCCATAAGTAAGTACGCCGAGAATTCATATCCATTACAACCAGCAGCTTTCGATGAAACTCTGGGATACCTACTTGATCTGGGTGTCGTATTGGAGATTCAAAAAGGACTATTACCTGTAAGATGATTGCATCCTCCAAGGTAGGAGGAGCGTCCCTCGACCCATATTTTGATTTGACATTTATTACCCTTTGCAAAGGAAATCTAGCTATCCAGAAAACTGCTTGGGAAGAGTGCACGCTGTGTAGCGGCTGCCCCTAGCGTCAGGATGCAAGTGTTGTTGGGCGATTTTTCGAGGTTGTGCGAGAATTAATATTTACAATTGTTTATTTCTTACTTTTCACTATTTTATTTATAGACACGCGAATTTAAAAAACCAATGGATGAAACGGCGAAAGTAAATACGGTATATAGAAGAATTGAAGGGTAGGTATTTGGATGTAATGTATCAAGTAGCTCAAGTACTTTTTTAACAACATGAGCCATTGGCAACCATAGCCAAATTAAAGCGACGGTGAGTAGAGCATGCCATTTCATTACGGCTCCAACACTTATTGTCGCAATAAGTAACAAAATAACAATCACAATTGGGCTGACATCACCCTGAAGTGAAACATTGTCCACACAAGTGATTATTGCCCCAAGTATTAGACCAACAAGAATGATAATTTTTTGCTCGATAATGACTTCATTTGCTTTTGTTCCGAGCAGATTTTAGGAAAACCCATGTCGCAAACCCAAAGATTAATGCCAAAATAGGAAATGCTATTGCGCCAATATACGCTCCCTGCCCGCCTGTATTTAATACAGTCAATCCACGAGTTACAAGAAACAATCGAACTGTATAGAAAAGGGAGAACAAACTTAATGCTCCCGAGATAATCCCTAAAAAGTATAGAATTATGGATGGCGTTTTCATTTTGAATTTTGTTCCTTTCTGTTGTATGGTTTTTTTCTTAGTTAGTTTTTAGTGCAAAACTCAGAAACAAAGTTGAGAAGCTGGCTTGAATCGGCATTTTGCACCAAAACCTAGTTAATATCTATTCCATTCCGATATCAATTCATATAATTGGGGTTTGACCTTATTCGCTAATGGCTCCACCCCTTCCAGGTCGTTCAAAAGTCCATTAACGACACAGGTCAGGGCACGCATAAGTTCATCTCTATTCAACGATGAGATCAGCGAGTCTTTAAATAAGACTAATATGTTTGACGGAAGATTGTCGAATCCTCTGCCATGATCAGCGGGCAATCCCCGCCGAAGACAGGCGAGGTGCAGTATATAGTCACGGGTACTGCTGATCCAAAATTCAGCCTGCCAATATCTCTCCCGCTCAATGCATAAACGCGCTCGTAACACATGATGAACAGCGTACCCAAAGAGTTCCGTAGCTGATGGTGGAGACGGGAAGGACTTTTTCATATATTCCCCAAAAAGCAGCTTGAATTTTGGCCCCGCTGGTCCGAATTGGGATTTCGGTGTGAAGGATAGGTCACATTGCAAACAAGAGGGGAGTAGGAAGACTCGATAAATTGTGGGACCCCGTTGAACGTCAAATAAATGAGCCGAATTAAGTTCACTCAGAAAGATTGCAGTCCAATCTTCTAGAACATCTAAAATTGAGAATCCATCTTCGACTGAGAATGTTAGATCAACATCGGACCATTGGTCTCCTCCATCAAACGCAAGCGACCCCACTAATGCCCCAGCGATAACACGATTATCTTTTTTAGCCAGATGTATGACAAAGTCGTATAGAAAATTTCGGTCATTAATAGTAAACATCTACTAATCCCTTTCAAGAAGGCTGTTACTTGATCGTTTCCAATAACGGGTTTGTAATATCAAGCAAACTTTGAAGTGTTGGAACTTGTTCGATTCATTCTAAATTGCCGTTTGCGTCCTTTTTAAGCAGATTTACACTAAAACCCGGAGAGATTTCTTTGCAATAGTTTTCATCTCCAGGAGGGGAGCTTCAAAATGAAAATAATTCAAATTATAGAAAAATACACAGTCAGCCTTGCTATTTCCAACAACGGCAACCGGGTAATATTTCTGAGGGTTTTCGCCAAGCCACTCCATATCCACCAAATCGACGGCGTTTACATCCACCCATAGAAAAACCTTCGCTTTGGCAAATTCCTTGAGTTCATCGAAATTATAAGTAACAATTACTTCAGGATATGACCTCAAATCTTCCGAGGTAATTTGACCATTTCCACGAACAAGATAGATCGCTTTGATGGGAATCTTAGTGTTATCCGCATGTTCAGGAGCGCATCCTGCCAATAAGAGAACGAAGAAAGCATTCATATTGAGTTTCATAAAACGCCACGTACTTTTCTGCACAGTGACTCCACATGCCAATTAATTGCTGATTATCCGTCGCTCTAAACAAGTAGTTGATCCTTCCTGTTTGATTTGTTTAAAAAAATGACAAGATGTTATGCGGCGGCATCATCCCAAATTATGCTCATGGAATTTGATGGGTTCACCAAATCGCCTTCAAGGACAATTGCCACGAGACCAGTATCTGTCCCAGCCTCGTGCCATTCATCTTTATTCCAAAATGCAGCTTGATACTGATGGATTGGAAGCTTCCCAGAAGTCTGGTCTCGTACCCAGCCATTACCTTGCACTACCAAAAAGAGTTGTGGAGTGACAGCCTGGTGATACCCGACAATTCCATTTGGATCGAGGTAAAAGCAACTCACATTTACTTCTGCATGAAAGCGGATGATCTTCGAAAAGATGAAGTTGCTGTTGAATTTTTCGATCTTTTCCCCATATTCCAAATCAAAATTGTAGATTTTCATGGTCGCTTCTCCTTGGCAGGGTAGTGTGTGACTATAAGGCATGGAGTTCTATCTTTTTGGCAAAGTGTCTCAAAGCTTTTTCCTGCACAAAACCCATCTTCAAATACACTTGCTTGGCGTTTGTAATGTTTTCATCATCCACACCCAGCAGACAGGCTTCAAAGCCAGCTTTCTGATAGATCTGAAGCGCATGGGCGGTCAATGCTGTGCCCAAGCCGTGACCACGGTGTTCAGGTGCAACGCCTATGATCTCCAGCCAAGCATGCCTAGGTTGGTCTTCAAACACTTCTGTCAAATAAAAGCCGATCACGCGATCATTCATGATTGCCAATTTTGTGAATTCCGGGCGGAATTTCTGGGTATTGATAAAACGCTCCCGCCACTTTTCCTGGGTAAATTCCCCTATCCAATGGCCGGCGAAAGCCCGGTTAAATACTTGACGCATTTCATCGTCACGCTCGGAAACGTAGGAGGCAATCACCACATCAGCGGGCAGATCCCTCAAAGGGATAAGTTGATGAAGATCAAAGCGCATTTGGCATTGTGTAACCAGCCTGGATATGCCGTGTTTTTCATATAGAAGATTGCGTTCTTCATCCTCCGGCTCGCAACTTACCCGCAATACGAGCGATTCATTTCCCGCAAACGCCTGTGCTTTTTGGATGGTACGGGATATTTGCCAAGATAGAAGATGAGTGCCAAGCCCACGGTGGCGATACTCAGGGAGAACCGTGCCTTCGAGGATGCCCGTTATACCATCTTCACTGGACGGAAAGACAAGCAAAAATCCCACGGCGGCAATCTCTCCTGTTCCTGTCAGCACTAATTTTGTATCCGCCTCGAGATTTTCGGCCGAGACATGCTCCAGCATCTCCAACCTTTGCCCCGCTGACGCATCACTGCTTGTTGCCAGCAACCTGCGTACCAGCGGAATGTCCTTCTGGCGCATGGGACGCCTTATGAAAGAGTCTTCGTTTTTTGATTGTTGACCTGCATCGATTGACATCCCATTTCTCGCAATCTACAAAAGTTTATTAAGGAACTGAAACATGATCTCATTGAATTCGTCAGGTTTTTCCATGCTTACCAGATGCCCGGCGCCTTGGATGACTGTTTTTCTTGCACCAGCAATACTACCCATTAACAGGTCGCAAATTGAATATATATCCGGCACATCCAACTCTCCCACAATGATTTGTGTTGGAACGCTTACTTCCCTCAACCTTTTGATCGCAGGCGGCTGGAGCGGACGCTCAGGCAACCCCTGAACCCAAAGTTTGGCATTATCTAAATTCATCTGCCGAACCCAATCCCGAAGGCTTGGATTCCTCATGGCGGGAATTAAGTGGGGGTGTTTCAACCACTCTTCCGTGGCTGCGAGCGCATCTCCCTTCTCGGCATAAGAAAAGATTTTTTCGATTTGTTCTGTATACTCTTTGGACCATTCGTATCCGCCCAGCCCGGGACCAGAGAGAATCAATCCCTTGACCATCTCTTGATATTCAAGGGTAAAGTCGATCGCGATTCGTCCTCCCAATGATTCTCCGATCAGGCAAGCCTTTTCGATACCTAAATGCTTAAGGAGCGTTCGAAGCACCTCTGCATCGGTGAATGGCTCAGTAGGCGCGGTCGATCGCCCGCACCCTGGCACGTCATAGCAAACGACCCGATACGAAGAGGAGAAATAATCAATCTGATTATTCCACATTCGTAAGTCCAGTCCGCCGGCATGAAGAAATACAAGTGGGAATCCCTTTCCTGCCGTTTCATAATACATTTTTGCACCGCTTGTTTCAATAAAACCTTTTATTACGGATGAATTGAAAAATAACCTTGATCCTTCCATCTATGACTCCATTCTTTAAAAGCAAGGCTGTTCCAAAATTTCCAATTAATTTATTTTTGATGGGGAGCTTGATCTTTGATGCGATAAGTAACCTGGATGCAGCCATTCTTATGGATATTGCTATTAATCAACTCCAAATCAATCTGTTTATCTAGTTCGGGAAAGAGGAAAACACCTGAGCCAAGCAATAGCGGATGAATATTTAGACTGATTTCATCAACGACATTTTCCAACAGCAGGCTTTTCATCAATTCGCCTCCGCCCATCAGCCAAATATCTTTACCTTCCTCCATTTTTAGACTTCTTACAAAAGCACCTGCGTTTTGAGAAATTACCTGCGCCCCATCACCGAGAGACAATTTTAGTGTGCGGGAGAAGATGTAACTTTTCATTCCAAAATTGCTTTTTGAATTTCGACTCCGGGGATTCTGCCTGAGAGCAATTTCATAAGTTTTTCTCCCGAGTAATATGGTGTCGATTGATTTAAAGAAATCTCCCATGCCGTAATCGGTGCCATCCATAAACAACCAGTCAACGGCGCCATTCTTACGTGCGATGTAATTATCGAGACTATTGGCAACAAAGTATTTGACTTTTCGCATTTCCAAATTCCTTCCTGAGGAACTAAGGTTATATCTGACATTCAATAAGTAATCAAAAATGACATATGTGCTTTGAAGGGTGCATTTGCAAGGCAAGAAACCCTTTTGTCATCAACGCATAACTTGTGGCACAAACACATTCAATATAGCAAGGACAGAGAGATTGAAAATATCAACGAGAAGATGCCCAACAATCAGCCATCTCAGACTGCCTGTTTTTTTGTACGCAATTGCCCATACAACACCCATGATGAAGGTACTTATGAACGTAACCGGATGACGATTTGCGATCGAAAAAACTCCAAAGGTCAATGGATGATCGATTGCAAAGAAAAAGCTAGAATACACCACGCTCAACCAACCCGGCCATGCCTGCATTTGATCCAATAACAAGCCGCGCCAATAGCCTTCCTCTAAGAAAGGATTAATAACGATCAAGAGAAGCGATAACAAAACCAGATCGAATGAATCAAAAAGTTTCCAGTTCTGCAGAAAAAGCTGAAGCGGAATCAAACCAACAAGGATGGCAAGTGCCGACCAACCCCAAGCGCCACGCGGGGGGCGCAACCATCGGTGAACCGCTTCTTTTCCACCCCCCCCCAGACAATTAGGACTGCAAACATGCTCCACAGTGTCAGTTGTAAAGGCAGCCATGCCCATACTCCTAAATAAATAACCGCGAAACGCGCAACTAGATGTCCTATTACAATAATCCCAAGTGGTGACAAGAGAATAAGGCGTTGACGTACTTTGTTCTCAGTAATGTATTTGTTCATAAAACCTTTACGAATCATCATTTCCGCACTTTATTAATTCAAGAATAGATCAGTTTGGATTTATTCAGATTTACCTTGTTGATTAAATTTTTTTGTTCGTTCTGATAATTCTGTGGGTGTTAGATCTTCTTTATGGGTCGCAATGCTCCATACATGGCCATATGGATCTTTGAGTGTGCCAACACGATCGCCATAAAATAGGTCGGCTACCGGCAAAATTACGGATGCGCCATTTTCAACGGCTCGATTGAAAAGTATGTCCATATCAGGTACATATAGAAAAACTGCGGCGCCTGAAGCGTTTAAAGATAAAGGACTGGGGAACCCATTGGATGGGGCTTCTTCAGCCAGCATAATGACCGAATCCCCCAAAATGATTTCCGCATGACCAACCTTGCCGTCCGGGAGCGACATCCGTAATTTCTCAGTTGCACCCAATGCATTTCTATAAAACTCAATCGCACCTGCGCAATCGCGTACAAACAGGTATGGGGTTGCGGTATGGTAGCCGGAAGGAATAGAGGTGTTTGATTTTGTCATTATTGTTTCTCCATTTAAGCTATTTGGTGTTGTTGATTTAGATTCAGATCGATAATCTAGGATAAATGCGCACCGCTCATTGCACAATTGCCGTAATCGTGAAAAAAATTGATGGCATTCCGCAAGGTGGGGTGAGGTTTAAGCATTCGGGATTGCCAATCATGGTCAGGGTTGAGGTTCCATTGGCAAATGCAAAATAACCAGCTTGAGCGCCCCCGAGCACATTGGGATCACTGATCGAAGCCAGTGACCATATGTAAGTGTTATCCAGATAGATACGGAGTTCATCCCCAACTTTCATGTAAAAGGTCTTGCCATTATCTGCTAATGTGACTTCGTATGTCACATGTTGGGGCAGCGTCATGATGGGAATTGGAGTGATAGTAGAGACAGGTGGGGGATCCGTTTGCACAATGGCTATAATCGTAAATACGATGGAAGGCTGTCCACAGGGCGGATTAAGGTTTAAGCATTCGGGGTTGCCGATCATGGTCAAGGTTGCAGTTCCGTTTGCAAAAGCAAAATATCCAGCTTGGGCGCCTGCAAGTACATTGGGATCGCTAATCGAAGCCATTGACCAAATGTAGGCATTATCAAGAGAGATACGGAGTTCATCTCCGATTTTCATGTAGAAAGTCTTGCCATTATCTGCCAATGTAACATCATAAGTCATACGTTGAGGCGATGTCATAATGGGGGTTGGGGTAATTGTGGAGACAGGGGAAGAATCCTTTACCCATAATACTGGTCCCATTGGCAGGAAATGGACTCCCAACGCAAGATATTGCCCAATTGGTTGATCTATTAACAAATCTCCTCCTACAGGTAAATTGATGATGTATTCCGCAAATTTGATTGCAAAAGGTCCATTTGCTTGATTGATTAATCGAATGCGCTGTGATGGGTGAATAGCGACGCAGCGTCCCGCCAAAGGTAGACCGCTGGCATCCAAGCCTAGTGTAATATTCACAGGGTCACTAATAGCATCTCCACATACTCCGGAGGCTGGTGTAACGCTATCGGCAGGCTTGATCCCGGAGATTGTGAAGGGCTGGATGGAATTCAATACAGCGCGAGCCAGATTGTTGTTGTAATTCCCTTCCAAGTTGATTTCAAGATAACGACCATTAATTTCCACCAAAATCTTATTGATCACACCACCGGAACCGGAGACAAGCGACAATCGATAAGCCGGTTGGGTTGCAATCGAAAAACGCTCCTCTTCGGAAATGGTTAACTGATTTGAATACGCAGTCTGCCTTTCGCTCTCCACCCAATCGTCAAACGAACCGGGCGGCGTAATGAAAACCTTAAATCCAAATTGCATACTGGTCGTGTCATAACCCCACTCCAATTTGTGAGGCGGGTTGGATGGATCGAAAGAAGATAAAAAGACGCCATCCGATGTTTCTTGCCGATACCAGGCTGAGGGATAACTGAATTGGATTCCCAATAGAGAACTTGGATAAAGGATTTGGGAGGCTGCGACCACTGTGGGGGTGGGCGATGAAGAACCCGCCGCACTCCCCGGAAGTGGCGTTGCTGTTGCGGAATATGGGTTGGACGCTATTGAAGATGCCACCGGTTGAGTGAGTGCATTGGCAATATATGTTGCCACTTGTTGAGGGATGTCTGTTCCAGGCACCAAGGTTAAATCTGGCGGCAGAGTGATGCCGTTCCCCGGGGTGCAGGATACCAATACAAATGAGAAGAGAACACAGAAGGATATGATCTTATTCATAATTATTGCCTCAAGGCGGCAAATACCAGAGTTGGCGTATTGAATTTCGACATATTTTGTGCTTCGTTAATTTGGCTGAACGGCATAAAGAGTAAAGGTTTCTTCTGTTACATGACCATCCTTCTGGCGGATGGCTATAAAACCGTGCAGTGAACCATCTTCTTTGAAATAGGTCAAACCATCAAACCAGATCGCATTATTGCTAATTTTGATGAGACGAAATGTCACCGATCCGTCTTTCTCTTCCCATCCTTTGAAGTCAGGGTGAAAGTGCTTCAGCTTAAGAGAAACATAGTCTTTTTCCTCCACCATGATCATGATCTCATAAAATAGAATTTGGTCATCCTTGTATAATCGAAAGACGCCGAGCATACTACCCCCAGCAGGCGGCAGCCAAATTTCCTCTGCCATCGCCCCAAGAAATTCTCCTCGCCAATGTCCAATAAGAAGTCTGACATCTGCCAAAGTTGTTTTGGGCAGTTTAGTGTCTTTATCAAAGCTGAGTGTGTTGGGCGTAATTTGATTATTCATGACTATGACGGCTCAAAGTGTCTTTCAGTATGGTTTGCGGCTTGTTTCCATTGAAGCTTTCATAGGCTTCATACATGCTGATCAATAAGAATTGGATTCCCATCAGGATCAAGCACCATAAAACTTGCCGGACCTGTTGAGTTCTCGTCCACCTCGTTTATAAAACTCGCACCTTGCGCTTTCAGTTGTTTCTGTAAATCACGAATATCAGTAAAGGTATCCAACGATTGAGCGTTACTATCCCAGCCGGGGTTGAATGTCAGGGTATTCCTCTCGAACATCCCTTGGAAAAGCCCGATTACATGATCTCCATTTTTCAGAATAAGCCAGTTCTGGGATATTTCGCCCATAAAAACCTTGAATCCAAGCTTCTCGTAAAAGGCTTTTGAAGCATGAATATCTTTTACAGCCAGACTAATTGAAAATGCGCCGAGTTCCATTTTTTCTCCTTTTGATTAAATATGGATGCAACTATGAACTTACAGGTTTCTTTTTTGCTTCTAAAATCTGAGGAAGCAGAATATCCCGCATGTAATGCCAATCCGGAACAAGCTTCAATGCCGCCATTGCGTATCGTTCTGCTTTGATAGGATCGGGGGAAACATGGTTTAAGTAAGACCAGGCAAGACTCATTAATAATTCGGGCTTGCCCCATGTGGGTTCAAGGGAAACTACGGTATTCCCTTCCAAGTTCAAATTATCCAATCCTTCTTTGTATTGCTCTATTGCCTTATCCTGACCGCCTCCGTATTCCAGTGATGTATTCCAATACAGTGAACCTAAAACCCAAAGTAGCCGCGGATTCTCAGGGGAGACCAATTCAACTTCTTGTAGCAGTGTTCTCGCACTCTGTACCAATTCCTGAACAAAAGGAACTTTCTCCCTATGTAAATACGCTAGCAATCCCCTGCAAGCTCCACCCCCAATTTTTGCTTCGGTATTTTTAAAATCAGTTAGAGTGGCGGTGTCAAATTCCTTGATTGCCATTCTGATGGATTCATCAAGTTCATGGAAATCAGCGGAGTCATTGAATCCGTTCACAGCGATTCGCCACATGGCGAATCCACGCCAATAATATATCTTTGAGGCAAGGGGTTCTATATCGCTGAAATGGACAAGGACTTTGAATTGGTTCCTGAGAGCATTTCGGTTACCTTCGTAATCCGATTGTCTAATATCCTTCACGATTTCAAATATATGCTGTGCGACTTTGGGTGTCTCTATGTTTTTCATATTTTGTTTATTTTCTTGCGAAAAATAATGGTGCTACTGGAGTGTTAAACCACCTAGGTATGTCAAGGCAGGTGGACAATGGTTGGCTTATGAAGCAAGCTACTTTCATCTCCGATAATGAACCAGCCGGGGGAGAAGCCAACGGGGTGTTCTATAGTTAATACTACGTCATGGGCTTCACGAGGCAGGTCGAATACCTGAAATGTTGTGATGACCTGCCCTACCTCTATCGTTGAGGTAAGAGGTGGGATTGCACCTTGTTGGGCTTCCAAGGCAGATTGTCCTACAGCAGATAAATCGTATTGATTTCCATTCTCATCAAATAAATGAATCGCAACACTGCCAGCCCTTTGACTCCTGCCGCGTGCCTGATTGGATAATTCAAGCTTTATTACATAAAAAACGCCATCAGGTTTGACCTTGTTCAGCTCGTCCAGCAATTTCACATCCTCAATTGCCAGGCACCAGTCATCGAAGCAACGCGTTTCTTTCATTGCCACCACCCGCTGCGGCGATGTCAACGATACTGCAATTAGGATGAAGAAATAAATCGCAAGTCCCAGCCCGTAGTAAAGGAGCAAACGTCTCGTTTGAACGAAACGTTTACGAATCAAATTGATCAGGGTTACGAGGAAAATTATTGCTGTGACAAGGACGATCAGTAAAAATAATAAATCAAACATGGGATTTATAACCAGGGCGGAAAAACTTGTTAATTCCAAAACGAATCAGCCAGCCCGCATATGCGCCAATGAAAGCGACAACTAGCACAATCACCGTTTCATAATTACCCGAAAAGATAATCCTGTAAAACGGAATCCATATACTGACAACTAAAGCTAGCAGCCACGGGCGCTGGTATCCAATCAATACCAGTAAGCCACAGGCGAGAAAAATGCCAAAAACAAGAATACCTGTGTCATCCCAGGCAGGTCTGGTTTCAACAAACAATGAAAACAAACCAATGGCTGCTGCAATTCCAATTAATATTTTTTGCATCTAAGTGATCCTTTCATTTTTGAATGATGGTGTATGTAACGGGTATGCTTTGAATATTGCTAGCTCCCATTATGCCAATCGAACGGACTGCATAATTTCTCTTTAACTTGCACAATGACTCATCAGGGTTAACTAAGCTTAAGAAGCTTGACACCCACAATAAAAATCCATACTGTAGTCAGCAGTGATGCGATAATAATTGCTCCACTTAGGGCGCTATTCACGAATGGACCGAAAACTGCAACAATCCCAAGAATCCCTGTTGCTATTCCAGTATAGGCAGCAGCCTGATCAAACATTTCCTTTCGCATCACAAACCCAGCGATTAAAATTCCAAGGGAAAGCGTGAATGTATTGTAGAAAAACAACAGATTGGAATCCACGATTGAAGCTGGATACGTTGCCGCTGTAAGAAAAAGCATCCTTTGAATTTCATCTTTTGCTTCTGCATAATCTTCGCTAAGAGAAATTAAAGAAGCATAATTTGTCCAGGTAAGTGCCAAGTCAAGAAGAATAAACAGCCCAATAAATGTTATTGCAAACAGCATTGCAACTTTATTGTTTCTCTTAAGTAGGTTGAATAGTGATAAGACTATGGGGATAAGAAGAATGTCAGTCAGAACGGAAAGAAGTAGTATTGTCCGCCAACTTTGTGTATGACTTGCCATATTTACAAGCCATGCTTCGGCGCCGCTCGGTTTTCCAATGGGCACATATACTATTATTATAAAGATATAGGCAATACTAAAGAGGAGCGCCGCAACGCCGCCCGTCCGAAAAAGCCATTTTTCATCCTGCTCAGCTGTAAGTGTTTTTTTCATGTTTATTATATTTCCTGTCAGGTTTAAGGTTGAATTTCATGGATGAATGGGGAAAACATTCTTCTACCCATGTAAAAAGCACTAATAATGACAAGATGGAAATATATCGCGACATGTAAGCGAATTGCCCCCCCAAAATTAGGGGTTGTTGAATCGTGTGCATGATGACGGAGTATTGTGTTTTTTTAGGAGATAATGCGATTCTTCACGAAATACCCCCAAAAATTATGTGTTTTGATGAAAAAGGGGTTTCCAATTCTCAGTTGTTATCAAACCCCAAGCCTGGAAGCACTCTTTGGAGATTATGAAAGGACTCCTAAATTGCGGGCAATTGCCACTGCTTCCAGCCCACTGTGTACGTTCAGTTTTCTAAAAATATTCTTGACATGCCAACGCACGGTACTTATTGCAATCACCAATTTATCCGCGATTAATTCATAAGCGATGCCATTCGCCATCATGGAAAGGATTTCCAACTCCCTTTCGCTTAATGGGTCAATTAGTGGTTGATTGGGACTCATAGGTACCTGGACATCCATCTTCTCTGTATCTGGTGCAAGAGGTGAGTTTAGCAGCTCGCCAATATAATCCTCAAGATGTGGGTTTAGCTTCTGCTGCTGGCAGCTTTGTAGCGCTTTCTTCAGCAAAATTCGAATCCCCTTTCCTTCATCAAGAAATAGCCTTGAATACTTTTCGGGTTGGGCTAGTTCAATCGCGCGTAATAGGTACTTTAAAGCATCGGTTGTCGATTTCTCTTGACCATTAACTAAAGCAGTCAAGATTAATATTTCGATCACCTTGCCAGTTCGCCCACCTGATTCGGCAGCAGAAAGCAGATTGTTCAGAAGGGATCTCGCCTCATCCGACCTTCCATCGCATATAAGAACACGGGTTTTTGTAATCAAGAAGAATTCACGATAATAGGGCGGCATGGATTCGATTTGGAATTTTGGATTGGTAATCCAATATCTTGCCTTTTCCACTTCTCCTTGTGCGGACCAGACCCTCAGTGCCCACGAATGAACCAGGATATTTTCCACGCATGTTGGGCTATTTATAAAAAGTTTCTCGGCCCTTTGAATAGTTTCAAAAGCGTCATCATAATTTTCCATTGAATATTCCAAATGGATCTTGGCTAGATAAGCCTCAGTGAGGAACATGAAATCGCCTCCCGCTTTCGCCAAGGTCAAACCTTCATTGATACAATTCTCCGCATTGATAAAATCATTCCACTCCCGATAAATATTTCCCTTTCCAATCAAGTCTACTCCGCAAAGAACTGGCTTTTCCTGAATTTGTCCATATTGGGATGCCTGATCAAGAATGGCAAACGCTTCATTAAGTTTTCCCCGAAGATAATAGCTCATCGCCGATTGAAAGGAAGAATCCAGATAGGCAGAAACATAACCGGATAATTTGTTTGCTTCGGATGCAATCCTCAAATTGATCTGTGATGCGCTCAAATCGTGAGTTGCCAGTTGTGCGCGCCCAAGAAGTGAATAGGCAATTCCGAGCAGGCGAGAGTTATTAGTCGGAATCTTCCTAATAATATCCATGCCGCATTGAAAGGTATTCTCGGCATTCCCCATAAAATAATCGTAAAACATATTGACCAAGCCGAGGGAAACTTCCACACCTTGAGGAGAAAGCATCCATTCATCTGTGCTACTCAAATCCATATCCGAGTAAACCTCGGACAGAGACAAGCCAGGAGTGTTGAAATATTCCCGTGCACGTCGAATGTACTCTCCCATTTCCATAAATCTTGCTGTAAAGCCGCTTACCCACGCAAATGAAAAAAACAGATATGGGCGAGTCAAAAGGATCTCTTCTGGTAATCGAGATAGCCAACTCTTCATCGTATTTACATCACTTCTATTCCATAAAGATTGAGCTGTGTGGGATACCAGATCACCCGCAAGTTTGAAATCTTTTACATCCAGGGCATATTGAACCGCCTCCTCCAGCAGATCGTTTTCCTCACACCATGAAACAGCTCGTTTATAGAAACTCGTGAGCCGTTGAGGATCAAAATCTGTCAATCGATTCTGTAAAAAATCCCGAAAGAGGGAATGATAGCGAAACCATTGTTCGTTTTCATCCAAACGGATCAAAAAGAGATGATTTTGTTCAAGCCATTTGATCACTTCGGCGCTATCCGTTCGGCCGGTCACCGAATCGCATAATGTGGGGTCTAATCTATAGAGAATCGAGGTAATGAGAAGGAATTCCTTGATCTTCTCGGGCAGCGTATTAAACACTTGCTTAGCCAGAAAACTATCAACATGAAAATGGGTCCCTGAAAAGAATTTTGTGAACTGTTTGATCTGCTCAGGAGTCTTTCCTTGAAAAGACAGGGCGGCTAATTGAAGCCCGGCTATCCATCCCTCTGTTTTAAGTGTAAGTTGAGAGACATCGCTTCGCGATAATTCCGCGCCGATCGTTGTTCTAAGATATTCTTCCGTTTCTGCCTCTGTAAACTGTAGGTCAGAGAGAGTAACTTCCAGCAATTGTCCTTTGATACGATATTGTTCTATGGGCAAAGCTGGCTGATGGCGGCTGGAAATAACCAGATGAAGTTTTTGTGGTAAGTACTCCATAAAATAGCTGACTGATTCAAGGGTTGTCTCAGATTGGATGTAGTGGAAATCATCAAGAATTAGGATCGTGTCGGACGTTAAATTCGCTGCAAGAATATGGATCAAGTCATCCAAATCCACTTGCGATGAACGAAGAGCAGTAGATAACCAATCCTCAAAATCGAATTTAATAAGTCGACCCAGACTGACAATTACATAACTCCAAAACCTAGCAGGATCATCATCCTTGACACCCAAAGATACCCAGGCAACGATTGATTTCCTTTCACATTCCTTAATCCAGTTGATAAGACTGCAGGTCTTTCCAGACCCTGCAGGGGCGGTGACCATCGTAATCTTGTGACTCGGAATCTGCTCAAATTTAGACATTAAGCGCGATCGAAGAATCAACTTGGTCGATACTAAAGGAATATTGATTTTGGTTTCAAGAATTTTCATAAACAAGACACTCTGAATGGGACTATTTTACTTTGATTCATTTATACTCTCACTAACTTTGTCGCCTGTTGTGCCCTTCCTTGGAAAAGGAGACCGGCATTGACATAAGCAAAGAACGATGTGTATTGCCTTTATTCCACTGGGCAACCCTGCCGAGAATTGGGTGCTAACTTGGTAATCTGACAATTAATCCTGCAAACGATCAGTTACCCCGCTGAAAACCGTGAATCCAACAAGGATTATTCATTGCTAGATTAGAGTATCAGTCAGATAGGTAGAGGGTTTATGGCTGTGGTAATGGCTGATTTCTTAGCGACCCTTCGACAGTACCCTTTTTGTATTTTGAGTATATTTGAGCTGGCAAGTTCAATATCTCTAAAGCATCAAAGGTAAAAGTGATTCGAAGAGCAGCGATCTACATCCGTACTTCTTCTGATACGCAGGGCGAAAAATCCAGTCCAATTGAGCAAGAGGCAGATTGCCAGCGTCTGGCATTGGGCAAGGGATTACAAGTGGTTCGTATTTATCGGGATATAGAAAAATATCGTGTTCGCACGAAATTAGTCGAACCCTCCGGCAGTCGTTCAGATCGCCCCGGTTTGTTAGCCATGCTCAAAGACGCCGCAAGAGATGAATTCGATATCATTCTCGCCTGGCGTGAAGACAGACTATATCGTGGAATACGAGCGATGTTGATGGTATTGGAAATCGTCCAAGACTATAAGATCGAAATCCTGTTGGCAAAAGAAAACTTCGATCCCAAGATCGCTCCCGTTCGTGCTTGGGTAGCCCAAATGGAATTGGAGGGGATGAAAGAACGAATGACAATGGGAGTGATTGCGCGGCTGAAAGCCGGCAAGGCGAATACCGGGCAGGATCGCTATGGCTATATTCGCATTGGTGAAACCGTCCACATCCAGAAAAAAGAAGCGAGGTGGGTTCGGAACATCTTCAAATGGTACATTCAAAAAACACCCCTTATGCAAATTCGAAAACGCCTGATCGCTGCGAATGCTCCACAAAAGGGGAGCAGTATTCCCCGACACATCCGATGGTCCCGGTCTAGTATTCAGGCTATACTCAAATCTGCCAAAGAATATGCCTATGGGTTCAAAACCTATTCCCGTGCAGGGCAGACCTTCCATATCCCTGTTGCACCTATCATTGATATATCCACCTATGAATTGTTTATAAAGATGCGAGAAGAAAACAAAACCCACCCAAAACACCGCAGGCAAAATGATTACCTGCTATCCGGACATCTGAAATGTACCTGCAATCTGACCTGGCGAGCACGCACAGCAGCTC
>JAEURJ010000010.1 GCA_016789305.1 Anaerolineales bacterium
AATTGATAATACAAAGGTTTGGGGTCGTGATCGTTGACGAGTAGGAAGTTCTCGCCTGGCAACAACGATTCAAATGTTTCGAAAATGCGTTGATGACGATACATGGGCGCAAGTGTGCGCACGTCAACAGTCGTCTTGGGTGTTGTGTTAGATTGTAAATCGCTCATTCTAATGCTCCTGTTTCAATTGGTTTTTGATTTGATGGTAATTTTCCGTTCATTCACTTTATGAATGAACGGAAAATGCATCTTTACAAATCAATCCTACCAAGAGATCGGAATTCTTTCTTTGCACTAGAACAAACAGAGATACTCCTGTTCTCTTTATTGCGTACGGATGAGGCATATTTCCATGCCTGTTCGCGGGCACTTGCTCATTTAATTCTTTAAATGGTTGGCTTTTCTTTTCCATCTTATCTTCCTCTTCCATCCTGCCTGCGGAATGAAAAAAGAGGGATTTATTCTCACTCCCCGCACTTTTATTTAGTTCGCAAGGATTTCCTTTGCCGTCGCTCAAGCACGACTTAAGCTCTTGCCCGCCCCGCCCAAAACTCAAGCCTGTTTCCTTCAGGGTCACGCACGTATATTGCTTTGGAACCCCATACTTCCTTGATTGGCGTCGGGGTAATTCCTGCATCCATCAATTCTGCGCGCGTCTGTTCAATATCACTTACTTGCAGGCTGATCGTGATCCCCCTTCCGTCACCGCTCTTAATGGAGGTGCGAGTTTCATCCGCAACGCTCAAGCGTGACATTTCATTGAGTTTAAATTCCACAAACCACTCATTGGAGGAAATCACCAATAGCTTTAGCCCGTCTCTGTAAAAAGCAACTGTCTCCGGCCATTTTTTGCAGTATAAAATCGTATTTGCGGCTTTGATCTTCACATGAATTCCTTTGGGACAGAATCGGATTTTGATTGGCGGTGATAACAATTTACAGGTTGTCATCTGGGAAAAACAACACCCAGCAATTTGGGTCACCCGCCAGCAAGCCCAATCCAGCGCATGATGGTTTCTCGCACGGTTCAGCGTCAAATGCCTCTGCAACCGCATAAGCCGCAGGAGAGAAATAGGCAATGACCTCGCAATGCAACCTACCCTCTGATTCGTTTCGCGTGAAAACCGCCATGTCCACTGGTTTGCCAGCCTTATCAAACGCCGCAAGAAATTCCTTATCGATCTGCGCGGATAAGGTCGGTGCCCACATCCCATCCCCAAGGGTTGCGGAATACCATGTATTCATCTTTTCCATAAATGCTTCTCCACTGCGATGAATTATCACACAGCATAGCGGAAGGGTTATCGAAAAAATAAGGATTACAGGAGATTCATCGCTGGCTGTTCGACAAAACAGAAATAGGATTCACCAGCACAAGACCTGCATAATGTGGTTCCTTCGTGCATCACTTCCCGCTGATTGATGATCTCCTCACCACAGACTTCACACATTGCACGCTTCCCCGCCTGACCGATGATTTGCTTCACGGGAACACTCAACTGCACCCACTGCCAACGAAACAACAATTCGTCGGGGATGTGTTGATAGCCGATGAGTTGCGCTTCCCATTTGTTGCGCGCGGACGGCGCATAGTCCCATGCTTGTTCGCGGGCACTTGCTTGTGGCGCAACTCGGATAGCGTGTTCGGTGAGTGTATCTATAAACGTGACAGCGGTCTTGCCGTAATCTTCAATGCGGAGAGTCCGCCTGCCGACGTAGCAACCTGTTGCCGCGGAGACTCCATCCACGAAACAACCGTCTGTTTCAGCGATGGCGATGAGACGTTTGTCAGATTGAGGCAAAGGCAGATCAAGCAGGAGTCTAGCCAAAAGTCCAGCGCGAACGCCGAGCACTTGTCGTGGACAAATCTTATGATGATGAGTCGCGCTGAGAGTCAGCAGATCGTCCAGAGCGGATGTGGTCAAAATCGAAGAGGAATTCATCTGAGTATGTGTCTTTCGATTAGGCAACCCTTACGTGAGAGCTTTTCGGAAGGCTGTGAATAAATGAGAAATCAATCCATATGCGGTAATCAACCATGCGAGCAACGCCAGATAAACGAAGTATTGCGGTATCAAAAGCAGGAAGTCAAGTTTGAAGACTTGAGCCAATCGAAATGTGGCGACGGTGTACATGCCGAAGGGGAAGACCAAACCCCAGTAGGCGGGATGATAGGTCAATGGATAGCGTTTGTAGATGTGACGCCACGCGCCGAAGATGAGCAGGAGCGGAATCCACCATGTTCCCGTTGCCCAGAAGAAGAGGGTGAAACCTTTGATGTAGGGAATCAAATCGGCGAGGAAGGTAGAGTCGCCTTTGAGGAGTATGTTTGCGCCTGCAAGAGTGGTGATGGCGACCGCACCCATGTTAATCCAATAGGGAGGCGTGAGTTCCTGCGGATCAACTTTGAAGAACATGAAACGATAAAAGATGAGCGAGATAATCAGGATATAGAACATGCAGCCGAGCATGTAGAAGCACAGCACGGCAAAAAGAAAAGCGTCTTTCCACGCACCGAAGCGGGAAGCAATGAGCGCGCCCAGCACAGCCAATGATTGCGTTGAGACGACCACTACCAGCCACGCACCGTTGATGCCTTTTTCGAGAGGCGGTTTTTCTTCTTTAAGAGTCATCACCGCGAAGAAGGCGTAGATCAAGACGAGCCAGAGTATCAAGCCCAAAATCCATAAAAGGAAAGCGGTTTGTCCATCGGATTTCAGGATAACGAATTGACTGCCGAGCACGTTCGTCCCTGCGACGAGGGTGAAAAAGCCCGCGCCTGTGTTGTGATTCGAGAGATCGGCGAGGAAGCGCGGGAAGTGACCGAACAGCCGCGCCAATGTGAATAACCAAAGTACAACGTAGAAAAACTGGTTGAGGTAGAACAGTGGGAAGGCGAGGGCATCCATCTTCAAAAGATGGCAGGCAATGGACACAATTCCCGTCGCCATGACGAGGGCGAAGTAAGCGGGGAACAGGTCTCGGACTCCGTCCCGAATTATGCTGGTTATCTTGTTTAACATAGCATGCTCCTATACCACCTTGCGGCGCGTCCAAATGACAAGTTGAAAACGCCTCCACATGTATGAGAATGGGAAGGTTGCAATATGCACCAGTCTGCTGAACGGCATCAGCGCGAATAACAGGAAACCAGTCAGGAAATGTATTTTGTGCGCCAGCGGCAGGGCAGTGACGTATTGCGGTGCAGGCTGGAAGAACGTCAACGATTCGATCCAAGGTGTGGCGGTGTGCAGGAACCAGGTGGCACCCCAACGATAGAGAAAGGCGAGGATGAGACCGAAAAACACCTGCCCGAACAAAAGACTCAAGATGACCCAATCCACGGGCGTGGTGATCTCACGGATTTTGGATACGGTCAGGCGCCTATAAAGCATAATGCCAGCGCCCACCAATGCCATGATGCCCAGGACCTTCCCAGCCAGTTCAGCAAGATAGAGTGTCTCTGGTGTGCTGTGCATGATGAACATGAGTTTGGGCAGGAAGAAGCCACCCAAATGAATCAAGGTAGTTGGGATGATGCCATAATGCCAGAGTGTGGAGCCCCAGAATTGCAAATCGTTTTCGAGAAATTGCGAAGACAGACTGGTAAAGGAATATTGATTGGTCAGGTAACGATAGATCGTCCCGACGATCCCGACGGCGAGCGCCACATACGGGAACACGACAAAGAGCATGATTTCAAGCATGGGTCAATTCCTTTTCAGGGATGGGAACAAGAAACAGTTGCAGGGCAGAGAGAAACTCCGCATACGGGTTCTCAGAGTCTTCGCTGAACACTTTGAGCATTTTTTCAAGCGCCGGCTGAACCCCATGATCCAATAACGTCTGGCAGAATTCGCCTGCACGGTTGGTCGCATCCAAACTGAGGAAACGCAGGATCACGGCGAGATGATCGGGAAGTTCCTGCCCTGCCGAATAATCGAAGGCATGGTACGCCTCATTCAATTGCGCCATGAACGCGCCGCGTTTGTAACTTTCGCCGAACAGGTGATAGCCAACATAGGGATAGCAGACGGGTTGCATATCGAAAGTGATCGTGTACAACTCACGCATCTTTTCAATGGACAGTTGATCCAGCTTGCGAACAAATTTTTCCAACGCCTCTGCCGTTTCAGGATGGGTCGGTTTCAATTGCTCCAAGCAGTCCCGCGCCTGTTCTGTCATTTCAGCGGACGGATATTCCAACAGTGCGGCGAACAAATCAAACAGAGAAGAAGTTGAATCTTTAGTCATGGCTATAACCCTCTCTGCGGACCCTGGCGTTTGCCAAAGCCCATCTCGGCTTTGCGCTGTTGCGGGTCGTACAATTCTTCGATGTCGCCTTCGCGGCTGTAGGGCGGGATGACGAACCGCTCCTGATAATTCGGGAGAGATGTCAGGTGGTAGATGGCTTCTGCTTCCTCTGCAGTCATTCCCGCTTTGGCAAGGGCGGCATCGGCTTCTTCTTTCGTCACATCGCCGACAGTTTCGGCGCGTTTGTAAATGCGGACCGCAATCATCTTCTGGTAGGACTTGATGACCAGTTCATCATTCCCTGCCGCCAATGTGCGCGACATATAGCGGACGGGCACGCGGGCATTCTCCAGCGAACTGAACAAATCGGTTTCCACGCGCTGTGTGCCGTTAGGCTGAGTCGCATTGAGGACGGGCAAGAGTGGCGGGACGTAGAACAACATCGGCAAGGTGCGGTATTCAGGATGCAATGGCAGAGCCATTTCCCATTCCTTGACATATTGATAGACAGGCGAGTTTTGCGCGGCGGTGATCACACCGTCGGGGACGCCGCTTTCTTTTGCGGCGGCAACAACTTTCGGGTCGTGAGGATCGAGGATCATATCCCGCTGACGCTGAACGAGTTGTTCATCTGGCACTTTGAGGGCGTCTTCAATCTGGTCAGCGTCATACAGCAAAACGCCCAGATAACGGATGCGTCCCACACAAGAGTGGAAGCAGGCGGGGGCTTGTCCCGATTCGAGGCGCGGATAGCACAGAATACATTTTTCAGATTTGCCCGTTGACCAGTTGTAGTAGGTCTTTTTGTAAGGACAGGCAGAGACGCACATACGCCAGCCGCGGCACTTATCCTGATTAATGAGTACCACCCCATCTTCAGCGCGTTTGTAGATGGCGCCCGATGGACATGCCGCTCCACAAGCCGCGTTCAAACAGTGATTGCAGATGCGCGGCATGTAGAAATAGAAGAGCTGTTCGATGGAAAAGAGACGCTGTTTTTCCTCCGCGCTCATGGTGGCAAGCAGTGGATCGTTGACCGCGTAAATGTTGGAGCCGCCGAGATCATCATCCCAGTTGGGACCCGATTCAATGTCAATCGGCTTGCCATCAATACGTGAGATGGGACGCGCCGTGGGTTGGTCGTCGCCGAGCGGAGAGTTGAACAGGTCGCCATATTTGTAGGTCCACGGTTCGTAGTAATCGTCCATCGTGGGCATGGCAGGGTTGGAGAACAGGTTGGTAAAGGTCTGCAAACGGTTTTGCAGTTTCAACTTCAACTCGGGGTTCTTCGGCTTGTCATTGAGTTCCCAACCGCCGTGATATTTTTCCTGGTCTTCCCATTGGGTGGGGAAGCCAACGCCAGGTTTTGTCTCCACGTTGTTCCACCACATATACTCTGCGCCTTCGCGGTCGGTCCAGATGTTCTTGCAGGCGATACTGCATGTGTGACAGCCGATACATTTATCGAGATGGAATACCATTGAAACTTGTGAGCGTACTTTCATAATGTTTTATCCTTTTTCGCCACTAGTAGGTCACGCTTCAAGCGTGACCTACAATTCAATTAAAACTCAGGCTTGCCTGGTAACTTGCGGACCAATATAAACGTGTCGCGGTTGACACCCGTCGGACCCCAGTAGTTGAAGCTGTAGGTGAACTGTCCATAGCCGCCGACCATGAGCGAAGGCTTGAGGTGGACACGCGTAGGACTGTTATGTCCGCCTGCGCGCTTATTTCCGCGCATTGGTGACTTGGGCACGCTGATCGTTCGTTCGGGCGCGTGATAGAGGATACAGATCCCAGGCGGGATGCGCGCGCTGACAATGGCACGTGTGACCGTCACACCGTGATCGTTGTACGCTTCAACCCAGTCGTTATCTACAATGCCGATTTCTTTGGCATCCTTTTCACTGATCCACATCGGTTCCAAGCCGCGTGAGAGAGTCAACATGCGGTCGTTATCAAAATAGTTCGAGTGGATATGCCACTTGGCATGAGGCGTCAGGTAGTTTAGTTGAATGGTCTTGCCTTCGCTGTGACTCTTATCCAGGTCGCCGAACGCCAACGGGTCAGGGCGCGGCTTGTAGGTGGGAAGATGTTCGCCGTATGCCAGATAACCTTCGTGATCGAGATAGAAATGTTGGCGTCCCGTCAACGTGCGCCACGGAACAAGGCGTTCTACATTCAATGTGTAAGCGGCATAGGGGCGTCCGTCGGTCATGATGCCTGTCCAAATGGGACTGTTGAGTAGGCGGCGCGGTTGTCGCACAACATCTTTGAAATCCGTTCGCACGGCACGGGTGGGTTCCGCCAGATCGGTCAGTTTCAAACCGATGCGTTCTTCTTCGGCTTTGAATGCGCGATAGGCCACTTCGCCATTCGTTTCAGGAGCGAGATTCAAAATGATATCGGCGGCCTCACGCGCAACGGTCAAGGATGGATAGGTCTGCCCGTTCCATGTGACCGTCGGTTTGCTCTTCAACAATTCCCGATACAGATCACCCACTTCCATGTGAATGCCGTGGATGGCAAAGCCTTCCTTCTCCACCTTCGGTCCCAATGAAACAAAGCGTTTGCCCAAATTGACGTAATCACGTTCAGTCACGATAAAGTTCGGCATCGTCACTCCAGGGATGGGTTCACATTCACCCTTCCCCCAATCACGGATGTGCGCCTGCGCCATTTCAGCGGGCGTGTCATGTTGCAACGGCATCGCAACCAGATCACGCACGGGTTCAGGGAAATGAGTCGGCGCTAACTCGCTGAATTTCTCAGCCAGGATTTTGAAAATATCCCAATCACTTTTCGATTCCCATGAAGGCGGCACTGCCATCTGCAACGGATGAATGAACGAGTGCATGTCGGTGCTGTTCAGGTCATCCTTTTCGTACCAACTCGCGGTCGGCAGGACAATGTCCGAATACAATGCCGATGTGTCCATGCGGAAGTTGATGTCCACCACCAAATCAAACTTGCCTTCGGGCGCTTCATCACGATAGGTCACTTCATTGAAATGACTCTTGTCCACTTCTTCCGAAATGATCTGATGATGCGTGCCAAGATAATGCTTGAAGAAATATTCCTGTCCCTTCGCGCTGGCGTTCAAAGCATTACCGCGCCAGATGAACCACAGACGAGGCCAGTTTTCGGGAGCATCTGGATCTTGGACTGCGAACTTCAATTCGCCTGACTTCAATTGATCTACCACCCACTGCTTGATCTCCGCATCCGACTTAGCCCCAGCCTGCTCCGCTTTTCTGACGATTTCCAGCGAGCTGATATTGAACTGCGGATACGACGGCAACCATCCCATGCGCACTGCGCGGATGTTCGCATCGAGCGTGTGTTCTTGAGTCATATCACGGTGAGATTCGCCATCAGGACGGGAAACAGGTTGAGGTTCCGTATAGGTGCGTTCGTATCGCCACTGATCGCTGTTGATGTAATGGAAGGAAGGCGAGTTCATTTGGCGAGGCGGCTTCTGCCAATCCAATGCGAAAGCGATCGAAGCCCACGGCGCGGCAGGAGCTAACTTCTCCTGACCCACATAATGATTCAATCCGCCGCCATTGCGACCCACACAACCAGTCAACATCAACGCGCCGATGCACGCGCGATAAATCAAATTATTGTGATACCAATGATTGACGCCCGCACCGATAATAATCATGCACTTGCCTTCGGTCTTTTCGGCGGTTATCGCCCACTCGCGCGCAAATTGAATCACCGTTTGGCGGTCAATGCCCGTGTAGCGTTCCTGCCATGCAGGAGTGTACGAAAGATTTTCATCATCGTAATCCGCGGGGTAATCGCCTTCGAGTCCGCGCCCCACGCCATATTGCGCCATCAACAGATCATAGACTGTTGTTACAGCAACTTTGCCGTTTGCAGTTTCGATATATCGCACTGGCACATTACGCTGGAAGGATTTGCCTTCACCGAACTCAGCAAATGAAACAGACAACTGATCTTCGGTCAAGCCGAAGAAAGTGAGTTGCGGTTGAATCTCGCTTCCATCCAAACCATCTTTCGGTTCGAGATTCCATTGCCCCTTCTGCTTCTGCCAGCGGAATCCCAAACTGCCCTGCGGCATACGCGGCGCGTTGCTCAGTTCATCCCACACCAAAAATTTCCATTCGCCATTTTCAACATCTTTGGTGCGTTCTACTTGTCCCGCCCGCACCATTCTGCCTGGAACATACTTTCCCTCCACCTCATTGAGTTCTACAAGGAAGGGCGAATCGGTGTAACGCTTCATGTAATCAAGGAAGTATGGCGTCGGGTTCTGGTAATGGAACTCGTTCATGATGACATGATTGACCGCCATCCAGAACGCGCCATCCTGACCTGCATTGACGGGAACCCACCAATCGGCATACTTGGCAACCTGATTGAAATCGGGCGCAAACACAACCAGCTTCGTCCCGTTGTGACGCGCCTCAGCCGCGAAATGTACATCAGGCGTGCGTGTCATGCTCATGTTCGAACCCACCGAAACGATGTACTTCGAGGTGAACCAATCGGCGCTCTCCGCCACATCGGTTTGCTCACCCCACGTCTCAGGGCTGGCAGGCGGCAGGTCACTGTACCAATCGTAGAAACTCATACTCACAGCGCCCAGCATTTGCATCAAACGACTTCCACCCGCATAACTCAACATCGACATCGCGGGGATGGGGGAGAAACCGATAATGCGGTCGGGTCCGTATTTTTTGATCGTATACATCGTGGATGCGGCGATGATCTCTGTAACCTCATCCCAGCTCGCGCGACGGAAGCCGCCCTTGCCACGCGCCTGATGAAAGGATTTACGAGCCGCTTCATCCTCAACGACGGCTGTCCACGCTTCGACAGGATCTTTGTGTTCCTCTTTGGCTTTTCGCCACAAATCCATCAACACCCCGCGCATATACGGGTGCTTCACACGGATCGGGCTGTACTGATACCAAGAAAAAGAAATGCCACGCTGACAACCGCGCGGTTCATAGGGCGGCAGTCCATTGTTCAAGACGGGATAATCCAACGCCTGCAATTCCCACGTGACGATACCGTCTTTGACATAGATCATCCACGAACAACTACCAGTGCAGTTTACGCCATGCGTGCTTCGTACTACACGGTCATGTTGCCAGCGGTTGCGATAAAACTCTTCCCACTGACGGGCTTGCGGGTTCGAAATCTCTTCGATCCAATTGCTCATAACAACTCCTTTTCTGCTTTATTTACCATTGCCCTGCGTACGCTCCGCAAACGGTTACGGTATATAAATCCAAACATGATGGCAGCGCCGATCGTACCGAGAATACTGATACCGAACACCAATAACTCCCTGTCTGTCTCTGGCTCACCAACGGATGCCTTTATAAAAGCCAACAGGTCGGCTTGTTCTTGTTCGGTCAGGGGATCCGTTTTATAGATCGGTTGCATGACAGGTGAGATGACCGTTCCCGTATTTGACAGCACGCCAATGATTTCATCGTCACTGCGCTCTGTGGAGATGTTGGTCAGGTTGGGTCCCAGCGCCCCGCCGCCAAGGAGTCCGTTCTCACCCACACTGTGACATCCCATACACGGCGGACCTTCATGTTCCAAATGAACATAGCCCATGAACAATTTCCGCCCGTTTTCGATATTTCCATTGGCAATCGCTTCCGCTGAAGCGGGTTGGGCTGTCTCTATTTCAGACGCGGCTCCACATCCGAACAGCAAAAATGTGAAGCACACAATTACCAAGAGATAGATTCGTTCTTTCAAAATGTAGCTTCTGTTTATCATGTGTTTCGCAAACTCCTGTATTTATGGTTCGTCAGCCTTTGGTGTTTCATTTGTCCGCGTAATGCAAGTGCGAATGCTTTCAAGCAGGTCCTCGCCTCGGGCAGGTAACGTATGTGTGGAGAAGATTCGAAAAACATTCTCGTTCAATGCTGTACGGATCACTGAGATTTCTGGGCGTTGTTCGATGATGGTCTTCGTCAACTCCGCTGCAACCTCGCTCTGCAAATCCTCGTCTGCAATGACAATCACGGACGGGCTTACCTCGATCAACCGCTCGCAAATATCCTTGTCACCCAAATTCCACGGACCGATCAATTCCACTTCTTTTTCTGCGCGCAAAATGGTCTCCATGCTTTCGCCGAAGAGGTGCTGAGAGCTGATCAACAAAACACGAGGGTTAGCCATGATCTATATGTGATAAATTGAACAAAGTATGAAGCAAGGATACTGGAAACAAAGCCTTGCTCCCATCCTCCCCCATCCTGCCTTTGGAATGAAAAAAGAGTGATTTCCAAATCACTCTTTTTTCAAAAAGAATTAGTTCTTTTGGTTTTACAAAATGCCTTTGGCTTTCGCCGCCTTCGCCGCCTCACGCCGTGTTGACACATGCAACTTGGACAAAATATTGCGTATGTGTGTCTTGACCGTATTCAAACTAATGTTTAGCGTCGTGGCGATTTCCTTGTCCGTTGCCCCGTTGGATGCCTGCACCAACACTTGCTGTTCCCGTTCGGTCAGACCGCTGTCATCTTCCTTATCTGAGACGCCGCCTTTGCTCAACCGTCGAAATTCTGAAAGAACGCGCCCTGCCAGATTGGGCGATATGGCGGCTTCGCCATGCAAAGCCCCGTGCAACATTTCCAATAATGCCTGCGAACGGATTTCTTTCAGCAAATAACCTTGTGCGCCGTTCTTGAGCGCTTCGAAGAGCATATCATCGTCGCCGCGCACAGTGAGCATGACAATAATCGTCTCGGGCAGAACTTGTTTAATTTGCTTCACTGCTTCGATGCCATCCATACCTGGCATCTGCACATCCATCAGAATCAAGTTGGGCTTTAATTCCTGTGCTTTGACAAAGGCTTCCAAGCCATCGTCGGCTTCGCCGACGACTTGCATATCGGGCTGGGCGCGAATAATTCCCGCCAGTCCCTCGCGGAAGAGGGCATGATCGTCAGCCAGCAACACACGAACTTGTGTCATTTATCCTCCGCCTTATCTGACCATGTTAATGTGATGCACGTTCCGCTTCCAGGCATGGACTGAATGCCGATCTCGCCGCCAATATGTTTTGCACGCGCCTGCATGATCTGCAAACCAAAATGTCCGCCTGGCGCAGGCTGGGAGGTGTCGAACCCTTGTCCATCATCTTCGATCATTACAAAATAATTGCCATCCTGTTGCCCCACCTGCACACTGATCTTTTTTGCATGGGCATGACGAGCGGCATTGGTCAATGCTTCACGCGTGATGGTGAATACCTGTTCGGCAGTCTGCAGAGAGCAATCTGGCGCAGAGTCAACGTCAGAACGCCAGACCGACTCAAGGTCATGCTGTGAGGCGACTTCGTCCAATGTATCATGTAAACGCGTACACAAATCCTTCGACACAGGTGTGTCATCCATCAACTTGTTGATCGCACGGCGCACATCGCTTGTAGCCTTGCCAATGGTCTCGCGCGTTTTGTGCAGGTGATTGAGTGCGTCACCTTCCTGTCCATCTGAAAGAAATTCCACAACTTGATCGGTCATCAAACCAAGGTAACTGAGCGTTTGTCCAAGTCCATCATGCATCTCCGCGGCAACACGTCGTCGCTCTTCAAGAGTCGCCACACGCTCCGCCTGCGCAAAGAGACGCGCATTCTCCAATGCAATCACGGCGACGTTCGCCAGCTTGGTTAACATATCTGCTGACTCGGTTGCAAATTGATTTTTCGCAGGACTTCCTACACACAACGCGCCGATCACACGGTCACCAATACGAAGCGGCGCGGCTAGATGGCTTGTGCGATATTCATCGGACAACATACGGCAACCGCCGCGGCACGCGCTTACCCCACAGATCATCGCACCATCGCCCGCCAACACAGCATCGGAAAATTCATTATCGGCACGCATCGTGTTGCCAACCACCGCATGTTTGGGACCGCTCAACGTTTGAAGCTTCAACCAATGCTGGCTTTCGTCCACAAGACACAAGGCCGCCGCCTCACCGCCCAACAACGTTCGAGCCTTTTCAGTGACAGAGTTCAGCACTTGCTGAATATCGAGCCGCGAAGAAATTTCACGACTAACTTCGTTGAGCGTTTCAAGTTCCTGTGTGCGTTGAGCAACACGTTGTTCGAGCGTAGCATTCCATTGGACGAGTTCACCGCGCGCCGTGTGGAGACGGGAACGCATCTCATCGAATGCTTGTGACAACGCCCGCATCTCTTCTGGACCTCCCACCTGTATCGGCGCATCAAGCTGATTCTCCCCGAGTCTTTTTGCCGCTACGCCCAAATCTTGAAGCGGTTTCAATAACGAACGCCGCGTTATCCATGCGCCTACTGCGAGCAACATCATTGCGAGCACCAAAAATACTACTTGAATAACCCGCAAGCGATTCACCTTGGCGGTCGAATTCGCCTCATATAAACGCACCACCACATCAGCTTTTTGAACCAAGTCATCAGATTGTCCTTCGAGCGAAGTTTGTAACGCAGGAGATGGTGATGCAGTGATCGCATCCAAAGTGGAACGGAAAACATTCCACGAAGTTTGTTCTGCTTCCAATGCAGCGAGCAATTCTGCATCCTGCGTGGGAGGCAGAGTGGCCGATCTACCTGCAAAGTATGGCGCTGTCCCTCCATTACGCAAGGCAGATAAGGTCTGACTAAAATTTTGTTCCGATTCCTGCAAGGCGGTGAGTGTGGATGGTTCCCCGTTTTGTAATTGCAAAGTGAGACGCGTCATCTGCTGGACTAACATCCGCTGACGCCCTGCTAAATTGACGATCAACGCATCTTGTCTCTGAGTCTGCAAGCCCCAATAGGTGACTCCAACAGAAATCGCCACAAGCGATGCAAAAGCGATAAAAAGGAAAATAAGCCGGGTTTGAAGTCGCTGAAACATGGGAGAATTGAATTATAACATTCGATTAATTTTACGATTGCAATCAGAATCCATTCAAGTTGATCTGTCATACAGCAGAATCAGATTCCACAGTAGAGATCAACTACTAAATAGCCAGCTTGAATGCTGAACGGGAGATAGCAGAAGCTTGCCTGCAATCGCTGAATGCTCTGAAAGCATTTGCAGTTGAACCTCCTTTCTTTATTATTGTTTCTCTGGTGGGCGTAAAGGGAGTGCTTCTTGCTGACCC
>JAEURJ010000013.1 GCA_016789305.1 Anaerolineales bacterium
GATGGCGGGAGTCCATTCGATGCCTGTCCAGGTGAAGGTGCCGATGATGGGCGTGTCCATGCCGCCGAGCATGAAGCTGTTGTCGTAGTCGGGAAAGACTTTGAGAACTTCTTCGGTCATGTCGGCTTTGAGCAGGGCGAGGCCCATCGGTTCGATGGCTGGATTTGTGTTGATGAAATCCTGCTCCATGATGAGCGGGAGCATCATGATGAAGCCAAAAAAATAAACGATGTTGCCGAAGCCTCCCGATAAAAATGGGATGGCTTCAAAGAGCACGGCAACTGCGGCGACGAGTGCCATGAGCGGCATGACGATGAAGACGAATGGCAGCAGGTACGCGCTGAGGTTGACTTGTGTACTTTCGCCGCTAAGGAATTGAATGACGATGCCGAAGATGGCGAGGATGACGACCATCAGCATCAAGACTGCGAAATTGCTGATCCATTTGCCGAGCGTGTACAGCGGACGGGTCATGGGCGTGGTTGCCATGATCTGCCCAACGCCTGTTTCACGGTCGCGCGCGACGGAGCCTTTGACGAGATAGAAGCCGAACCAGCCGATGAAGAAGGTGGCGATGATCGACATCATGCCGCCGACCCATGCGGAGTTGAACTCGCCGCGATAATCGCCAAGCTGCAAGCGGACGTTGCCAACGGCGGTTTGATAGCCGAGCAATGCGGCCAGCCCAAGCATGACTAGAAAACTATAACGGCGCACGCGCTCTAAAAAATCGGCGCGGGCCAGATGATAGATGACGCGCGATGATTTCATTGTTTACCGCCGATGAAGTAGAGATATGCATCTTCAAGATTTGGTGAGGCGTTCTCTGCCTGTGCTTCGGGTTTCTCCGCGCTGACCACACGCACTTGAACGCCGTCGCTTCTGCGGATGGTTCCGCTGACGATGTGCTTTTGTTTGAGCGCGGGCAGGTCGTCGCTTTGAACTGTCCACTCCCAAACTTTATTTTCAAGTTCTTTGAGCAGGTTTTCGGGCGCGTCCTCACGCAAGAGTTGACCTTTGTTGACGAGCGCAATATGTGTGGCGGTCGCTTCCACATCAGAAACGATGTGCGTTGAAAGGATCACAATGCGTTCACCAGATAGATCCGAAAGTAAGTTGCGGAAGCGCACGCGTTCCTCGGGGTCGAGGCCAACGGTGGGTTCATCTACGATGAGCAGCTGCGGATCGTTGAGCAAGGCTTGTGCGATTCCCACGCGCTGTTTCATGCCGCCCGAATATCCGCCCAGAGGACGCTTTGCGGCTTCCACAAGATTCACAAGTTGCAGAAGTTCATCAATGCGTTTCTTTGCAGATGCGGCATCCAGCCCCTTGATGGCTGCCATGTATTCGAGAAATTCCACGGCGTTGAGGTTGGGGTACACGCCGAAATCCTGCGGAAGGTAGCCGAGCACATCACGTAATGTGTCGGGGCTTTTCACAACGTCCACGCCGTTCCATGTGATCGTGCCGTCTGTGGGTTTGGTGATGGTGGCGAGCATACGCATGAATGTCGATTTGCCCGCGCCGTTCGGGCCGAGCAGACCTAAAATGCCAGGTTTAATTTCGAGAGAAAAATCTTTCAGTCCCCAAAATCCGCGTTTGTATTCCTTGCCTAAATTTTGAATGGTAAGTTTCACAAGTTCTCCAATGATGATTGCAAGCAGTAATTATCCGCTTCCAGAATGATGTGCAAGTTGTTTACGAGAACAGAAGCCCTCTGGTTGCAGTTTAAATTCTGGTGGAATACCGATCAATTGTCCCTGTCCTATCGGCTGGTTAATGTGAATTTTCTAGCGGATCTTCTCTCTGGCTGCTTTTTGCAAGAGGAAGTATCCACGCTCGACCGCTCGCTTCACATCTTGACTTGAAACTGGTCTTCCTTCTTCCATCTTTTCCACCATCCTTAGCATGGACCCACGGACTCCGCTGGCGCGGTATGCCACCGATGAATCCGCGGAGATTCGTTCGAGGCGGGAGAGGAGGAAATTGAGGGTGGATAGCATTTCGTTGTTCATGATCTACATTGTACAACTGAATTCGATTCGAAAGAATGAGTTATCCTCCTTTAAGAACTGACGATATCTTTAATCATAAGATAAGAAAGTGGCGAAGACATAACATCTTCGCCACTTTCGCTTGCAGGATGATCAGTGATTTTATATCAACTAAACAGATCGAGCACTTGCTTCACATGAACAGTGCCATCAAATCCCTTGAGATCACCCTTGCGAAGTTCAGCCTTCTCGCCGTCTGCATCGCCAAGGCAGGAGACGATCACATCGCCTGCGCTCACATCTTCCTTTTCGGTGTAGTGATTGGTGGTGACGATGGTTTTCAGCCCGGCTGCTTTCGCCGCGGCGAGCCCGTTCTTGGAATCTTCCACCACAAATGCTTCGTCGGGCTGCAAGCCAAGTTTGGATAAGGCCAGATTGTAGATGGCAGGATCGGGCTTCTTCTTTTCGACGACATCTCCAGCAAGCACCACCTCAAATTTAATATCTGAAAGTGGACCTTCTGTGATGGCTTTTGCTGCCTGCTCATTGGATGTAGTACAAATTGCGATCTTAAGACCTGCTTCCATCGCCTCTTTCATGAACCGATGCAGGCCCGGGCGCAAGGGAAGTTTACCTGTCTCGATCAATTCCACGAACAAAGCGGTCTTGCGCTTGTGCATGTCCTTGACGAGATTGTCGATCTCTTCTTCAGTGAGCGGCTTGGAAAACCCTTTGGTTTGCCAATGCTTTTTCATGCGTTCCTTGCCGCCGCCCACCTGAAGAAGTTCATGGTAATACTCCACATCCCATTCGTCGGTGAACCCGAATTCCTTGAAAGTCATGTTGAACGAGACGCGGTGACCATCGCGTTCGGTGTCGATGATCACGCCATCCTGGTCAAAGAACACAGCTTTTATTTGTGACATGGTTTGCTCCACTTGTAAAAGACCTGACAGGTTTCAAAAACCTGTCAGGTTCAATCCTATTATTTCTTCACGCCAAAAAATTCAAGCACGGTATTGACGAAAAGCTCGTTCTCTTCCTTCGACCCAATGGTCACTCGGAACCAGCCATCGGAACCGTATTTCTTGCTCTCACCGCGCAGAATAATACCCTTGGTCTCCGCATACTCGAGAACCTGCTTGCCGGTTTTGCCGGTGTCTCCGCAATCGAAGAGGATGTAATTGGCTTTGGATGGCATGACATAGAATCCGGGAATCACACTCAATGATTCAGAGATATAAGAAATCGCATCGTTGTTGAACTTGACGCGTTCGGCGAGTCCTTCCGTGTCCTCGAAGGCGGCAAGCGCAGCCCACATCGGGATGGTACCCACATTCCACGGTAAAAGCGAGCCGGCAACCTGTTTGAGGGTATCCTCATGAGCAATCGTGTAGCCGAAACGCATACCTGCCAGACCGTATGCCTTGGAGAGTGTGCGGGTGATAAACACGTTTTTGTATTTCTTTGTCAATTCCGTCTGAGACATGCCCAGACCGGCATATTCAATATAGGCTTCGTCGATGACCAGTGGAATGCCCAACTTGGCAAACGGCTCGAAATGCTTCGGGTCCATGAAGTTGCCGCTGGGGTTGTTGGGATTGGGGATCACGATGATCTTGGTCTTATCTGTCACGGCATTCATCAAGGCTTCGTGATCGTACTGGAGAAGGTGATCCTTGTAGATCATCGGTACCGAAACCATCTTTGCGCCAAGCAAGGTTCCACGCAGACCGTAAATGCCGAAACAGGGTGTGTGTTGAATGACTTCGTCGCCGGGTTCGATGAACATGCGGAAGATGTTGTCGTACACCTCGCTCGAACCATTACCTATCATCACGTTTTGCGGACCGGCCACTTTGTTGATCTCCGCGATCTTGGTGCGGACGATCAAGCCCTGATCGGGATAGCGATTGGTCATCTTGGCGTACTTGAACATCGCTTCCAATACCTTTTCCGAAGGAGGCAGAGGATTTTCGTTGGACATCATGCGATGTAATTCGGGTTTGCGCCAGGCCAGTTCGATGTGCTCCGAAATGTACATCGGAATGCCCTTGACCCACGGGGCGTAGTAATCTTCGATATTCTTCATTTTCTTAATTCTCCTGATATTTTTAGTTACTTTGTTGGTCGAGTAGGGCACTCTTTTGCCGCATCGAGACCAACAAGCTTTTTTATAAATATAAATTGCCGATGAAACTACGCTTTGCCTTCGCAGCCGAGCTTGTCCATCCAGTGCATCACAGCCTTGCGGGTTGCATCGCGGACGAAGACATCCAGTTTGCCGGGGTCATACTCATCGCGGTGAGCGGAGAGATATTCCCATTTGGCGTCGATCAAGGTGTGCTTCAACTCGGTGGAGACGTTGAACTTCGCGCCGCCGGCTTGAAGCAGTTTGACCACATAATCATCGGGAAGGCCGGTTCCACCGTGAACAACAAGCGGAGTCTTGATCCCGTTACTGTTCAACATCTTGTGAATGGTGGCCATGCGTTCGAAATCGATCTTGGGATTCTTGGTTTTGTACACGCCATGTGCGGTACCGATGGCGGGAGCGAAAATGTCCACGCCAGTGCGCTCGACGAATTCGATGGATTGCTCGGGATTCGCAAGCTGCGCTTCATCTTCCGCGACTTTGATTTGATCTTCCACGCCGCCCACCGTTCCCAGCTCGCCTTCAACAGAGATGTTGCCAATGCTATGAGCATAATCGACCACTTCCTTGGTCTGACGGATGTTCTCTTCGTAGGATTGTTTGGAGGCATCGATCATGATGTTGGTGTAGCCGGCGTCAGCACATTTTTTGCAATAGGCGATGTCGGTGCTGTGATCAAGATGGAGACAGACTGGTACGGGTGCCGATTCAGCCAACGTACGATAGATGTTTACCATCATCTGTGTGCCCAAAAATTGGGAGGGTTTGACGGAAGTTTGCACGATGACAGGCGCCCTCTTTTCGATGGCCGCATCGATCACTGCCTCGAATTGCAGCAAATCGGTGACGTTGAACGCGCCGACCGCCCATCCTTCTTTTGCCGCGGGGATCATGATTTCTTTTGCATTTACGATAGACATGTTTTTCTCCTTACTGTTTTTTTTATTTAAGAATGATGAAAGAAAAGTTCTTTCCTAATTCACGCATTGATTTCTGTTTTGTTGCGGTGACGCAGCCATAACGCAGCTGCGGAAGCGAGCGCCACCACGGCCATAAAAGTCTGATTGGCGTTGACTCCTGCCACTTGCGAAGCATCGAGTCTCAAAAAGTCCAGAAGGAAGCGGGCCGTTGGGTAGAAGATCAAATAGATGAGGAATACATCACCGTGCTGTAGACGGCCTTCATATCGCCTTGTGATCCATATCAGCAGGCCCATGTTGAGCAGGCTGAGAATGGATTCGTATGCGAAGAGCGGATGATAATATTCCACATTCTGAAAACCAGCGAGTCGGTGTACAGGGTCGATGTACAGTTTCCACGGAAGATTTGTGGGTGCGCCGTACAATTCCTGATTGAAGAAGTTGCCCCAACGTCCAACAGCCTGACCCAAGGCAAGGCTGGGTGCGGCGATATCGGCCCATTCTGCGAAGTTCAATCCGTGTTTGCGCGCAAAGAAATAGAGTGTGATCGCGCCACCGATCACCGCGCCGGGAATTCCAAGCCCGCCTTTCCAAACGGCCAAGGCTTCCAGCGGATTGGAAAGATAGAAGAACGTGGTGCGTCCTTCGGCAATTGCGGAAGGAGACGGGGTAAAGATGTGCCACAAGCGTGCGCCCAGAATGCCGCCAATGATCAGGTAGATGAGCAGATCCCAAATCATATCGGGATTGTGTCCGCGACGATTTGCTTCATTCCTGGCCAGCAATCCGCCAATAACTGCACCCGACATCAGGATGATGCCATAAAAGTGCACATAGAGTGGTCCAATCGAAAATCCGTCAATTCCCATGCAATTCTATACTCTCTTCTATTTTGATTTCTTTCCAACAACCTTCAGCCACTCTTCCCAGCGATAGTCGGTTACATGCTGACGGAAGCGTCCAAACCACAGGTCGGCATATCCCTGAAAATCCTCTTCCAGTTTTGAGATGCCTGTTTGTGTGGTGCCCCACATGGCTTCGTGCAATTCAGACATCGGCCACATCAGGCGCAGGCGTGCATAGTGCTTGTCTGTGATCTCGCCGAAATATTCATACAACAAAATATCGACCTGGTCTTCATTCAAACGGTGATGATGCGAGAAGTTGCCGAGATCAAAGAAGATATCGCCCATGCCGGCGTATTCCCAATCGAGCAAGCGGATCTCGCCGATGTCGCCCGCCACTTCCTCGTCCAGCCAGTTCAAGTTTAGCAGATCGTTGTGGGTGGGCGTGGGAATGTACGGATCCTTGGCCAGCGCCTTTTCCGCTTCTTTCATCTTTTGCATGATGAAGTCAAAGTCGTGCGGGAAGTTGGCGTTGTTGCTTTTGGAAACCTTGGTCAGCATTTCCACACGGCGAAACACGTTGAATTCGCCTTTAAGTTTGGGTCCGCGGCGATGGAACAATCTTAATTTCTTTGCGATTCGCGCAAGATAGTCCGGCTTCACGATATCTTCCGGCATAATGCGCTTGCCGGTGACGAAACGCGTTACGATATATCCTTCGGGCTCAATGAAAAAGACGACTTCGGGAGCAATGCCCAGTTGCCCGGCTGCATAATTGGCGGCATATTCAACGTCGCGCTTGATACCCAGTTGTTCGGTGCCATCGCCGGCAAGGCGAATGACATAAGACTTGCCGTCTGCGTCGATCTTAAAATTCAGGTTGGTGATACCACCGCTCAACGGGGTCTTCTTGATGTTCTTTGAATCGGCCAAAAACGGAACCTTGGCGATGGCTTTATCGATAGCGAGTGTCATGGTCATTGATATCCTTCCGATCTTGAATAGGTTTGGATTCGAACATGGACTTGCATCAAATAAATTGGGACGGGAACCTCCTTTTACGCATCTTGCTTCACCTCAACCTGCTCCGGCTTACTGACGAATTCTCTCTCCTTTGGCATCCCACAACACAGCCTGCGCCACCTCAGCGCCGACCTGTTCGCCAAAACATTCGATTTCCAATTTTGTGCCTGCCTTTGCGTACTCCATGGGGAGGTACGCATAAGCAATGGACTTGTTCACTGAGTATCCAAACCCGCCCGAGGCCACCCAACTAATGAGCTTGTCTCCGGTGCGAATCGGTTCCTTGCCCATTACGATCGTGCGGTCATCATTTAAAGTAATCGTACATAATTTGCTCTTGATGCCTTCTGCTTTTTGCTTGACCAACGCTTCCTTGCCAATGAAATTCGGTTTATCCAACTTCACCGCAAAGCCGAGGCCGGCTTCATAAGGTGTATAGTCCGGGGAAATCTCTCCGCTCCAATAGCGATAACCCTTTTCAAGGCGCAAGGTGTCAATGGCTTTGTAGCCGCCTGCCACCAAACCCTCAGGTTGACCCGCCTCCCAAAGTGTGTCCCAGAGTCGCATGCCGTATTCCATCGGGCAGTAAAACTCCCAGCCAAGTTCACCAACATATGTGACGCGCGAAGCGATGACCGGGACATCGCCCACATTCATTCTCTTGGAAGTCATGTAGGGAAAGCCCGCATTCGAGACATCATCCATTGTTACTTTTTCGAGGATGGTTCGTGCCTTGGGCCCCCACATGCCGAGACAGGCATAATTGGAGCTGACATCTTCGATGGTCACCGTGCCATCTTCCGGCATATTCAGTGAAAGCCAGGACATGTCATGTTGGCCGAATGCCGTACCAGTCACAATAAAGAAACGATTTTCTGCCAGGCGATTGACAGTGAAATCGCATTCGATGCCGCCGCGCTTGTTAAGGCATTGGGTGTAGGTGATGGAGCCAACCGGCTGATCCATTTCGTTGGCGCATACGTTGTTGAGGAACGCCAGCGCACCCGCTCCGCGCACCTCAAATTTGTTGAACGAAGTTTCATCAAAGAGACCGGCGTTCTCACGAGTCATCAAATGTTCATGGCCGATGGCGCGGGACCAATTATGCCGCGACCAGCCGCGTGGTTCATGTCCGTGCGTGGCAACTTCTTCATACTTCTTGAACCAGTTCGGGCGTTCCCATCCCATTTTTTCGCCGAAGTGACATCCGAGATCACGCAGACGGTAATAGGTGGGGGAGGTGCGCACGTTGCGCTTGGATAATCTCTCCTCGCCAGGATAATGAATATCGTAATATTGGGTGTAGGTTTCGAAGGTGCGTGCACGGGCATATTCAAGGCTGTTGTAGTTTGGACCGAAGCGGCGCACATCGAGTCGCCACATGTCCCATTCAGGGCTTCCGTCCACGATCCATTCCGCCATCACCTTTCCAATGCCGCCAGCGCCGGCAAGGCCGTGCGCACAGAAGGCACAAGCCACCCAGAAACCTTTGACCGATGTGGGGCCAAGCAAAAATTCGCCGTCGGGGGTAAAGCCTTCGGGCCCATTCAACAATAATTTAACTTCAGCATCTTCAATTGCCGGTACGCGTCGAATGGAATTTTCCATGAGCGGGGTGAAGCGTTCCCAGTCCGGCGGCAGCAATTGAAATTTAAAATCCTTGGGAATGCCGTTCATACCGAAGGTCGCCGGCTGGCGTTCATATCCACCGGTGATCAAGCCGCCGACTTCTTCGCGCCAATATACCAATAGATCGGGGTCGCGCAGGTTGGGGAACTTGCTGGTCACACCTTCCATCGGTTTGGTCATGATGTACAGATGTGCCATCGGAATGACAGGCAGACTCAAGCCGACCATCTTTCCGATCTCACGTCCCCACATCCCCGAGGCATTGACCACGATCTCGGTCTTGATTGTGCCTTTATCGGTCACTACTTCACTGACGCGGCCGTTGGTTAAATTTATTCTTTCAACAGTTGTGTTTGTGAATATTTTTGCGCCACGATTCCTGGCACCTATGGCAAGCGCGTTGGTCAAGCCAGTGGGATCAATGCTGCCGTCGTTTGGCGTGTATGCCGCGCCGAGCACCCCGTCCAAGGACATGAGAGGGAACATATCCTGCGCCTCTTTTGGCGAAATTAATTCCATGGGTACGCCAAAGGAACGCGCCATCCCCACCAGCCGTTTGGTTTCTTCCATTCTTTCCGCTGAACAAGCCAGGCGGATGCCGCCAACTTCACGCCAGGATGTATCCTGCCCGGTTTCCGCTTTCAGACTGCGATACAAGTCTGTGCTGTAGTGCATCATACGAGTTAGGTTCGCATCGGAACGCATTTGACCCACCAGGCCTGCCGAGTGCCACGTGGAACCTGACGTCAGTTCGTGTTTTTCAAGAATGACTACATCCTTCCATCCGAGCTTTGTAAGATGATACGCGATGCTGGCACCGCCCACGCCGCCGCCGATGATGACCACTTGCGCTTGTGTTGGAAATTCAGACATGTGCTTCAATCTCCTGGGTTGGGAGTATGTGCTCCACAAAATTGAAAAGGTATTGCACTGGCAATACCTTTAAGTTCACAGCTTTTGCTTTACTTTTGCCAGACGGAGTCTGGCATTGCCATTTCAGCCACGATATCAAATGTGGAGAGGGCGCCGAGCGGGAATGCATCTGGGTCGTTTTTGTCGATGACAACGAGTCTGTGATGATGATTCTGGATCAACATATCGGCGGCTTCACGCAGGCTTGCGTTGATGTCGATGGTCAGCGCAGGATGCATCACGTCACGAACGATCAGTTTTTCGCCGACGCCTTCTTTTACAAAACGAAGCAGATCGTACCCGCTGACCACGCCAAGAATTTTACCCTTCACGTCCACCACCAATACAGAGCGCCAACCGGCGGAGGTCATTGCGCGTGCTGCCGATGCAACGGATGTTTTTCCGCGGCATACCAAAATCGCGTCGGACATTACATCGCCAACCGTGTCGCGTTTGGATTTGATTTCACCGGCAATGCTGGCGACGAAATCGGAAAGGGAAATAATACCAACAGGCTTTTCATTTTCAGTGACCAGCAAGCGGCTGATCCTCTTTTCGATGAACTCGTCAACCGCCACAGAGAGGGGAATGTTTGCTTCGATGGAATCAACCGGATGCGACATCAGATCCGCGGCGGTTAACTTTCGCATGATCGTCAGGCTTTCGGAGTCCGAAGAAAGCCATTCGCCGGCCATTAAGTCCAGGTCAGTGATCACCCCCAGGATGCGACCATCGCGATCCGCCACAAATAACGCATGAACCTGATGTTGATCGAGCAACACTGCAACCTGACCCAGTGTGGCGGTCGGTTTGCAGGTAATGATCCCGGGATGCATTAGGTCTTTGACAAGTTTTGTCACAAGGACTCCGTTTCAAAAAAAATAAAACCGCGAAGAACTCCAGAAATTTATTCTCTTGGGTCTTCGCGGCGTGCTTTGCCTGAAGGAATGACCAAATTATAATGAAAAAATCAAAAACTTGCAAATTCCTTCAAATTCTTATATAATCTTCCAAATGGGTAAACCCCTTATACCGGCTCAACGACGTGAGCGAATTCAGGAATATCTGGCAGTTCATCAAATCGCCCGCACGGTTGATTTGTGTAATTTGTTGGAAACTTCCGAAGCCACGGTTCGCCGCGATTTGGAATGGCTGGAGCAAAAGGGAATTCTCGAACGTACGCACGGGGGCGCGATCTTAAGTCAGCGTGTGATCTTTGAGCAGGAATATCAACAGCGCGCACAACATTATCCCGACGAAAAAAGACGCATTGGTGAACTCGCCGCTTCGCTGATCGAAGAAGGCGATATTGTTTTCATCAACAGCGGAACAACGGCCACACAAGTTCTTCAACACATTCGGCGCGATTCGCGCATCACGGTTTTTACGAACAATGTAAACGCCGCTTTGGAACTCGGTGATCCGGGCTTTCACTACTATTTGACCGGCGGCGAATTCCAGTCACGTTCCAACTCTTTGGCGGGCCGCTTCGCGCTGGACAATTTGAATCTGGTCTATGCCAATAAGGTGATTCTTGGCGTCGACGGTGTTTCCTTAAAGCACGGCTGCACCGTTCCGACCAATGTGGAGGCCGAAGTTGTTCGCAAGATGATCGAACGCACCAAGGGACAGATCATCGTTGTTGCCGATCACAGCAAGTGGGGTGCGGTGTCCAACTTTCCCGTGGCGAGCATCGATGAGGTGGATAAGCTTGTTACCGATGAAGGATTTGGCAAGTCTGCGATTGAAGACCTCAAAGAACACTCTGTGGAAGTTTTAATAGCCAGCAATGCAATTGAAATTGCATAAGACATTAAACCCATAATCAACAGGTGAAATCGAAATGAAGGATCAGGCACAGATTGTCGTCATTGGCGGTGGTATTTATGGGGCACAGGTTGCGTATCATCTTGCAAAGAACGGGCGCAAGGATGTTGTGATCATCGAAAAAGGGGAAATTGCCAGCGGCGAATCGTCTCACGCGGCGGGACTTGTTACTCAGTTTGCGACATCCCAGGCCATGTTGAAGTTCCGCATGTACAGCATTGAGTTATATAGTGAGTTGGGTTTGTTTAATCATGTCGGCAGTCTGCGCGTGGCTTCCAGCAAAGAGCAGTTGCTTGAAATGGAAAGGAGCGTCAGCCGCGCCAAGGCCTTGGGATTGGATTGTGAGATCATTTCGCCTGACGAAGCCTTGAAGGTGATGCCGCAAATTTCCAAGAAGGATTTGTACGGTGGAATCTACCTTCCACGCGACGGGCAGCTGGACCCATATACTGTTACCACTTCCATGGCGCGTTTTGCGAAAGAGTTGGGCGTGGAAATCTACACCAACACCCGCGTGACCGGAATCAAACTGTCAGCGAAGGGGGATGTTCAATCGGTGGTGACAGACAAAGGCGAGATCCGATGCGAGATCGTTGTCAACGCCGCGGGAATGTGGGCGCCGCGTATCGCTGCCATGGCCGGCTTGCATATCCCAACGACTCCGGTCGATCATCAACATATCGCCTTGCGCGCCGTCCCAGGGCATGAATTTTCGGCGGATACTCCCTGTCTGCGCGATCCGGATAATTTAGTTTATATGCGTCAGGAGCAGGGTGGTTTAGTAATTGGTGGATACGAGCCGAAGCCCTTGCCGCGCTGGATCGATGGCACGCCGTGGGAACACGGCAGCAAGAGTTTTCCCGGTGATTTCGATCAGTTTGAGATGTTGTTGGAAGGCGCAATTCGTCGGCTGCCGTTTCTGGATCAAGCAGGCATTATTACGCTGGTTCGCCATCCAGGTGCATACACACCGGACTGTCAACCATTGCTTGGGCCGATGGCAGGTGCACGCGGCATGTGGATCATGGCGGGCATGTCATTGAATGGGTATGGCGGCGCGGGGGGCATGGGCAAGTTAATGGCAGAGTGGATCATCGATGGTGAAGCACCGATGGATGTATATGGTTATCGTGCTACGCGATTTGGCAATTATTATAATGACCCGGTTTATGCCGCCGAACGCACTGTGGAAAGCGTGAAATATTACTATCGCATGAAGTTCCCGCACGATGAGCATGAAACAGCACGGCCTCATCGTGTAAGCCCTGTGCATTTTCGTTTGATGGAAAACGGCGCGGTCTTTGGCGAAAAATTTGGCTGGGAACGCGTTAATTATTTCCAACCTGGTAAAGAGTCCCGCCGCATGGGCGAGGATCAACGTCAATGGGGGTGGGCCAAGCCGCCGTTCTTCGAGCGCCTGGGTGCGGAGCACGCAGCTACGCGTGAACGTGTGACCTTGTTTGACCTGACGTCCTTTGGAAAGGTTGAAGTGAAGGGGCCGGGTGCGCTGCCTTTATTACAACGATTGACGGATAGTGATGTCAACAAGCCGGTCGGCAGTGCAGTGTACACGCAGTTTTTGAATTCGCGTGGTGGAATCGAATCTGATTTAACCGTCACTCGTTTGGGTCAAGATCATTTCTGGGTGATCACCGGTTCTGGTTTCATCGGCAATGATCTGGCTCGCATTGAAATGCATGTGGACGAAAACGATGGTGAAGTATCCATCCGCGATATCACACGCGATTATGCGTGTCTCGCATTGTGGGGGCCGAAAGCCCGGGCGGTTTTGGAAAAAATTACATCGAGCGATGTGTCGAATGCAGCACATCCGTATTTGATCACCAGGCCGATCAACATCAACGGCACGAAAGTCTATGCACAGCGCGTAAGCTATGCGGGCGAGTTGGGCTGGGAGTTGTACATCCCGAACAACCGTGCCACGCCGGTGTGGGATCTGCTCATGGAAGCCGGCAAGGAGTTTGGCATCGAGGTGGGCGGTTATAAAGTATTGGAAGGTTTGCGTCTTGAAAAAGGATTTCGTTATTTCACCACCGATTTAACTCCGTCCGAGACTCCCTATGAAGCCGGGCTTGGTTTCTGTGTCCATCTCGATAAGGGAGATTTCATCGGGCGCGATGCTTTGATCAAGCAAAAAGCCGAAGGCGTGAAGCGGAAACTCTGTACGCTTGTATTAATCGACGGTGATGATTTCACTCAAATTTACGGCGGCGAAGCGATTTATCATGAAGGCAAAGTTTTGACCCGTGTCCGCAGCGGTGGATATGGCTTCACCCTTAAGAAGAATATCCTGTATGCCTATCTGCCCATAGAATTAGCGAAACAAGGCAACCGCTTCACCATTGACCTGATTGAAGGCCGTCGTGAAGCGGAAGTGACTCCCCCTGTGTTATTCGATCCGAAAGGCGAACGCGCGCGTGCCTAACTCAAAAACGCAATCTTTGGCTTATATTGGCTTTGGGATGCTCACGCCTGTGTACATCATGGCGTTGGATAAACTCCCAAAGCACAATACCGGTGCGGTCGTTCATCAGGTCAGTGAATATGTCTATGACGACGCTGCGATCATTGCGTGTAATCTGAGCCAATGGAATGTCCCTGCCGGCATGATCGGAACTTCTGTAGGGGACGATCTGTTGGGTCATCATGTTGCCGATACCTTGAGCGAACTGGGCGTGCAAGGCAAGATTCGTTTTACGAAGAAATATAAAACACCGCTTGAAGTGAATGTCTCGGATAAAAAAGGAGCGCGCACCTACTTTTGGCAGCGCTCCGAGGAAATCCTCGGCACATTGGACACTACTGATCTTTCGTTGATCAAAAAATCAAAATTGCTGTATGTAGATTGGTACGATGGCGATGTTCACATCCTGCGTGCCATGAAAGAGGCTCATCGGCAGGGTGTTCCCGTATTCCTGAATTTTGAACATGGGCACAAAAATCCTGAATTATTGAAGAAATATTCCGGTCTTGTCACGATCTGTCAGGCAGTGACCGATGCCGCGCAAATCGGAAAAAAACAAGCCATGCTTTCAGTGGCGCGTAAATTGTTCAATTCGGGAATCAAGACGGCTATTATTACGATGGCAAGTCAGGGTTGCATGGTGGTCCAAGGGGATGAGATTATTCGAGTCTATGCGCCGAAGGTGAAGGCTGTGGATGGATCCGGTGCCGGGGCGACATTCTCTTCGGGATATATCTACGGATACCTTCAAGGTTGGAGCCTTGAAGCATCTGTGCGTTTTGCCATTGCGGCAGCCTCTCTCAAAGTGACCCGCTCCGGTTTACAGATGTTTCCCGTTAAGGAGATCAAAGCTCTGGCCACGCAACTACGCGTGGAGCGAATGGAATATCGGGATGATCAATTTGTGAAGATCAAGCAGTTATTTAAGTTGCCGGAAGATAATCCGCTGATGGATAATGCATTGGTGAAGGAAGGACGCAAGCTGGCGGAAAGACTTTTACCGAAAAAGAAGGACGATCGCAAGAAGATCAAACGGTCTTTGGTTGAGTAGTTAAACAACATTTATCAATAAGAGGATGTGAATCATGTCATTTGCCACGCTGCTTACACAGGAACAAATAGAACGAATTCACGATGCTTCCCTGGAAATTCTGGAGGAGGTGGGTTTGAAGGTTCGTTACGAACCTGCCCGAGATCTTTTTAAGGAACATGGATGCGCTGTTGATGGCGAGCGGGTGAAATTCCCGCGTGCTGTGGTCGAAAAATATCGCAAGCTGGTTCCATCGACATTTACTTTTCATGCGCGTGACCCCAAATTTGATAAGACGATCCCCAATGACAGCCCGGTGATTGTCACAGCCAGTTCAGCGCCTGATATTATCGACCCGGTAACAGGTCACGAACGACGCGCTGAGTCTTCGGATATCGCGCGGATCGCACATCTCATCAATGAACTTCCCGGCTATGACGTCTTCTCGATTTCGACTCTTGCGGATGACGCGCCAGCGGATCAATTCACAATCTCGAGGCTGTATCCGTCCATCAAGTATTGCCTTAAACCGATCCGTGTCACCACGACGAACATGAAGGATACGAACGGCGTCATGGAAATGGCCTACATGGTGGCAGGCGGCAAGGAAGCCTATAAAGAACATCCATTTCTGACGCACCATTATTGTCCCGTGGTTTCGCCATTGACCATGGATCATCTTTCCACTGAAAATGTGATGTTCTTTGCGCGGGAAGGATTGCCGGTCTACCCGACCATTGTGCCGAATGCAGGCCTTACTTCTCCAATGTCCATGTCCGGGTCCCTTGTTCAGGGCAATGCTGAATTCCTGGCGGGCTTGATGTTGATGCAGATGAGCAAGGAAGGCACGCCCACGATCTATGCAACGCTTGGAACAGTGGCTGACATGCGCAGTGGAGCCTATACTTCCGGTGCCATTGAATGTGGCATGTTGCATATGGCATTTTCCCAATTGGCGAAGTTTTATAACGTGCCATGTGGTGGATATATCGGTTTGACCAATTCAAAATTAAATGATGCCCAGGCTGGATACGAAACAGGCATGTCTGGTATTGCGGGCTTGCTTTCCGGCATGGATATGTTCAACATTGGCGGGTTGATCGATGCGCTCAAGACATTTGATTTTGCCAAGGCGGTCATCGATGATGAAATGGCTTTAATGATGAAGCGCATGAAGCGTGGTATTTCCTTTAACGATGAGGATCTTGCGTTGGATTTGATCAAGGAGATTGGTCCCGGAGGCTCCTTTATCACGGCGAAACACACCATCAGCCGTATGAAGACCGAGGCGGTGATGACCAAGATCGCAGACCGTGATGCCCGTACGATTTGGGAGAAGAAGGGTGCCACCGACACGCAGGCTCGAGCGATGAAAAAAGTGAAGGATGTAATGACTGCGAATACAAATTCCCTGATCTCATCAGAGGTGGAGGAAAAATTGCGGGCGGCGTTTCCCGGTCTGGTGGCTGGAAATTTGGAACCGATCGCCTGATACTTTTCAAGGATTCAGTATTAAGTTGATTGTTTGCCCATAATTTTGAGAGGAAACTTTTGTATGTTTGGTTTTTTTAAGCGTCGCGAAAATATATTTCACAAATTAATTGAGGAGCAGGCTTCGATTACATACGAGGCCCTGCGTCTTTTGGTGAAATATCTTGAAACCAGCGACCCCGACATTGCGGAGGAGCTTTCTCTAAAAGAGAAAGAGGCGGATGAAGTTCGCCGTATTTTAATCGATGAGTTAAATCGTTCCTTCGTCACACCCTTCGATCGCGAGGATATTTTCGCGCTCTCCCGTTCCATTGATGATGTGGTCGATTACGCCGACAGCACCGTAATGGAGATGGTCATTCTGCGGGTAAAACCAACCATCTATATGCAAAGGATTGCTTCGCTTTTGAAAGATGCGGCATATGAAATCTGGCATGGTGTACAGCGCCTTCCCAAGAATCCCAGTGTGGCCATTGACCATGCCCAGCGTGCCAAGGCACTTGAAAATCGAGTGGAGGCAGTCTACCGTGAGGCGGTTGCTGATCTGTTTAGCGGCCCGGAAGACCTTCATCATGTTGTTGAGATGCTGAAATTGCGCGAGGTGTATCGTCACCTTTCCAATGCGGCGGATCGCGGTGATGAAGCCGCCAACATCATCGCTGATATTGTGGTGAAAAAGGCGTAGCCGCTTTCATGTCCACCGCTCTTCTTATTGTCGTCGGGTTGGCTATGTTATTTGGATTCTTTAATGGCATGCGTGATTCAAGCAGCATTGTCGCCACAATGATCTCGTCACGCGCCTTCCACCCTCGTGCGGCTTTGGGTGTGACTGCTGTGGCTGAGTTTGTGGGTCCCTTTTTGTTTGGAACCGGGGTGGCGAAAACCATTGGCGGCGATATCGTTCAATCCAATGTTGTGACCTTAAACGTCCTGATCGCCTGCCTTTTGGGCGCATTGTTATGGAGTTTGATCACATGGGTTTTGAGCATTCCCAGCAGTTCTTCACATTCCCTGGCAGGTGGGATGATCGGTTCGGTTGTGATCTCTGCCGGTTGGGAAGCCATCAAACTTGGTGGTTTGTACAAGGTTTTGATTGCTCTGTTTGTACTTCCATTGGTTGGTTTTGTGGTTGGTTTTATTGTTCTTCGCCTCATTTATTTCCTGGCCCATGGCGCTTCCCCCAACATCAATGATTTTTTTAAAGGGGGGCAGTTAATTACAGCGGTTGCGCTGGCTTTCAGTCATGGCACGAATGATGCGCAAAAAACGATGGGCATTATCACCCTGGGGTTGATCATTGGAAATCAGCTCGACCATTTTGAAGTCCCGATTTGGGTGATTCTAACTAGCGCTTCTGTCATGTCTTTGGGTACGTTGTTTGGTGGATGGCGCTTGATCCGCACTCTTGGCGGAAAATTTTACAAGATACGACCGGTACATAGCTTTGCGATCCAATTATCTTCCGCATTTATCGTTTTATTCGCTTCCGTGACCGGCTTGCCGGCCAGCACGACCCAGGTGGTAAGCTCTTCCATTATTGGAGTTGGGTCGTCTGAAAGATTAGGAAAGGTCCGTTGGGGGGTGGCGGATGATATCCTCACTGCTTGGGTGATCACCATCCCTGCAAGTGCTCTATTTTCGGCGGGTATTTATCTGCTTGTCGTATATTTCACATAGAAAATGTCTTGTAATGATCGGTTGTTTGACTTTGAATATTGATGATGCTAAAATGTTAACAACTTGTTAATGAGTTCTTCCGAAGAATTAATTACAGGGCTTTAACTTATCGGTAATGGTACGTTAATCGTCGGGTTTCAATGTAGGCTATAGTTGGTCCTGCATTTACCAAATTCCTGTTCGATTGGAGGTCCTCAGAAGAGATAGATTGTTCCTATTGTTCTGTTCGTCCAGTCAATAAACCAAAAGGAGTTTAAGGAGAAGATATGCGTACTAAAAAGTTTGTTTATCACTTGCTCGCCCTGTTCGTTGTTGCAGCAACTTTGTTGGCTGCCTGCGGTGCCCCTGCCACCGAAGCGCCCGCTGCCACTGAAGCACCGGCCATGACCGAAGCGCCTGCCGCAACGGAAGCCCCTGCAGCAGATCCAATGGCCGACCTCGTTGCCGCAGCTCAGGCTGAAGGCACATTAACCACCATTGCTTTGCCTCATGACTGGTGTAATTATGGAGAAGCCATTGAAACTTTCAAAGCCAAGTATGGCATCGAGGTCAATGAATTGAATCCAGATGCAGGCTCCGGTGATGAAGTCGAAGCCATTAAGGCCAACAAGGACAACAAGGGCCCACAGGCTCCTGATGTGATCGATGTGGGTTTTTCCTTCGGCGATTCCTCCAAGGCCGAAGGCCTGATTCAACCGTATAAGGTATCCACCTGGGATAGTATTCCCGATGACGCGAAGGATCCCGAAGGTTACTGGTATGGTGACTACTACGGTGTGTTGTCCTTCCTCGTGAACACCGATGTTCAACCTGAAGTTCCTCAGGATTGGGCTGATTTGCTTGATCCTAAATACAATGGTCAGGTTGCACTCTCCGGTGATCCCCGCACTTCCAACCAGGCCATCCAGACCGTGTTCGCTTCAACCCTCGCCAATGGCGGTTCTCTGGATGATGCTCAACCTGGTCTCGATTTCTTTGCCCAGCTTAACTCCGCTGGTAATCTCGTTCCTTTGATCTCCAACAATGGTTTGGTTGCCAAGGGTGAAACCCCCGTTCGTATTACCTGGGACTATAACGCTCTTGCCGCCATCGATTCCTTCGCTGGAAATCCTGCGGCTGAAGTTGTAATTCCCGCCACTGGTCGCTTTGCTGGTGTGTATGTTCAGGCCATTAGTGCCTACGCTCCGCACCCCAATGCAGCTAAATTGTGGATGGAATTCCTGTACTCTGACGAGGGTCAGATTATCTGGATGAAGGGTTACTGTCACCCGATCCGCGAAGCCGATATGCGCGAACGCGGTGTCGTTCCTGCCGACTTGGCAGCCAAGCTGCCGGATGTTTCCGGCGCTGTCTTCCCAAGCCTCGATCAATTGAATGCCGCCAAGGAATTGATCACCACCAGCTGGGATACTGTCGTCGGTTCTGATATTCAGGCCGCCCCATAATTAATTTGTGAGTTAGTTTATAGCGAGACCCTGCCAACTGGCGGGGTCTCGCCACAGCAAGACCTGACGTTGAGGTGAATTCCCATGGCAGAAATTGCTCTACCCACAAAAAAGAAAAGCATCTTTTCTTCCGATCTAAAAAAATGGCTGGGGGTCATGCCGTTCTTCCTGTTTGCACTTCTTTTTCTTATATTGCCTTCCTTGAGACTCTTTGTGGGGTCTTTTACCAATGAAGAAGGCCAGTTTACTTTTGCGAATGTTACACAGCTCTTTACCGAGCAATCCATTCTGGATGCCTACTGGCTGAGCATTCGCATCAGTGCCGTGACCGCGATTGGCGGCGGCATCTTCGGTTTTTTACTTGCTTATTCAGTAACAGTGGGCGGCCTGCCGCGGTCCCTTCGTTCAGCGCTTATTACATTTTCCGGTGTGGCGTCCAACTTCGCCGGCGTGCCGCTGGCATTCGCCTTCGTGGCAACTCTGGGGCGTACCGGTATCATCACGGCCGTTCTGGATCATTATATTTTCCAAAAATATTTTGGCATCAAGCTTTATCAAACTGGTTTTAATTTGTATAGTTTTCTTGGCTTGAGTCTTACATATATGTATTTTCAATTTCCCTTAATGGTATTGATCATGACACCTGCTTTGGATGGTTTGAAGCGCGAATGGCGTGAAGCGGCTGAAAACCTGGGGGCAACTTCGCTTCAATACTGGACACAGGTCGCGATGCCTGTGCTGTTACCCTCCCTGCTTGGGTCGATGATCTTGTTGTTCGCAAATGCCTTTGGGGCATATGCCACTGCGTATGCGTTGACAGGTGGTACCCTGCCCATTGTGACGATCCAGATCGGGGCGCAGATTCGAGGCGATGTTCTTCATAATCCAGGGCTTGGATATGCAATGGCAATGGGCATGGTCTTTATCATGGCGGTCTCGCTGGCTGGATATTCCTGGCTTCAGAAGAAATCGGAAAGGTGGCTGAAATGAATTTTTCCTCACGTTTGCGAAGGATCCCATTCTGGAGTTGGGTTTGGTTTATTCTTGGAACCTTGTACTTTTTGCTGCCATTGTATGCGACACTCGATTTTTCCCTGCAAATGGAGCGGGATGTGATCGGGCTCAAGGCATATGAGAAGGCCTTTGAAGATAAGGATTTTATTGAGACTTTCACCTATTCAAATCTTCTGGCGATTGCCACCATCGTTATGAGCATTATTTTGATCGTGCCGACCGCATATTGGATTCGTCTTCGTCTTCCCGAAGCGAGACGCATCGTCGAGTTTCTTACGTTGATGCCGTTCGTGGTCCCCGCGATCATTCTTGTGTTCGGCTTGATCCGGATCTATAGCTCTTCTGTGATGATCCCCTTCACGGATATTGTGTTGATACCGCCTTTAACCAATTATAAATTCGGCACCAACATCCTTGTGGTCGCTGGATATATGGTGCTTGCGATGCCGTATATGTATCGTTCCGTGGATACCGGGATGCGCACCGTGGATGTACTCACATTGACGGAGGCGGCTCAAAGCCTTGGGGCGAGCTGGTTCACCATCATTACGCGGATCATACTTCCAAATATTCGCGCGGCATTGTTGAGCGGCGCCTTGCTCACTTTTGCCATTGTGGTCGGCGAAGTGACTCTCGCATCCTTCCTCGGGATTGATGCGTTTGGTCCGTACCTTTTCCTGCTCGGGCAGCACCGTGCCTATGAACCAGCAGCTCTTTCATTTGTAAGCTTTATCCTTACCTGGATCGCGATGGGATTGATCCAACTCGTCACGGGCGGGCAGGGACAAACCACCGGCGCGCATTAAATTTCTGAGGAGAATTCAACATGGCATATCTATCCATTTCCAATGTGACCAAGCAGTTCGGCGATACGGTGGTTGTCGATAATTTCAATTTGGATATTGAAAAGGGCGAGTTTGTTTCTTTTCTTGGCCCTTCCGGTTGCGGAAAAACGACCACACTACGCATGGTTGCCGGGTTTGAAATTCCAACGTCTGGAAAGATCCTGTTGGACGGCAAGGATATTACAGACAAGGCGCCGAATCAACGCAATGTGGGCATGATCTTTCAGTCGTATGCGTTGTTTCCAAATATGACCGTCTCCCAAAATATTGGTTTCGGACTTCGTGTTCGAAAGGAATCTGAAGCGACGATCAAACAGCGTGTGGATGAAATGGTTGGCTTGATCAACCTTGAGAAACACGCGAACAAATATCCTTATCAGCTCTCGGGCGGCCAGCAACAGCGTGTGTCTTTGGCGCGTGCCCTTGCCAATCGTCCACAAGTGCTTTTGCTCGATGAGCCGCTTTCGGCGTTGGATGCAAAAATCCGTGTTTCTTTGAGAGCGGAAATCCGAGCAATTCAAAAGTCGCTCGGCATTACGGCGATTTTTGTCACACATGACCAGGAAGAGGCCTTATCCATTTCCGACCGTATCGTGGTGATGAATGTGGGTGAAATGGAGCAGGTTGGCACCCCGTTTGAAATTTATAACTTTCCCAAGACCCGTTTCGTGGCGAACTTTGTGGGCTCGTTGAATACCTCAGATGCAGAAGTAGTCGACCCCGCCAAGGGATTTGTCAGCGTGGATGGCGTCAAATTTACAGCTGCCGAGGGCACGGAAAACCGCAAAAAAGGCGACAAGGTCAAGATCGCCATCCGCCCCGAGCGTTTGAGTTTCGCCTCTGAACACAAGAAGGCCAATGTGGTGGATGCGACAATTGAGAATATTACCTTTCTCGGGTCTGTTGTGCGGATTCAAGTAAAAATCGGGAACACGAAATTCAACATGGATACGTTCAACAATCCATTCCTTGAATTGCCCAGGGTCGGCTCAAAGGAGCAGGTAACATGTTCAAAGGAAGCCGTTCTGGTGTTGGATGAATAATGAAAACTTCGGAAGTCTCAAAGACTTCCGAAGTTTTTTCTCAAGAGGTGTATGATGGCAAAAGTCATTCTTGTTCTTTCAGACGCTTTACGTTATGACGTCGCGAAAGATAATATGGGATTTCTGGGTCATTTGGTGGAAACCAAACAAGCCGGCCTGTATAAAATTGTTGGCGAATTGCCGAGCATGTCCCGTCCAATGTATGAGACGATTCACACAGGTGTTCCCTCCAGCGAGCATGGGGTCGTGGCGAATTCCATTGCCCGTCTTTCGAAAATGCCGAATGTTTTTCGATCCGTGAGGGGTGCTGGCAAGGTCACAGCGGCGGCGGCGTATTCCTGGTTTTCCGAGTTGTACAACGGTGCGCCCTTTAATCGAATTGATGACAGGGAAGTGGATGATGAAAGGCTTGTCATTCAACATGGGAGATTTTACACACAGGATGAATTCCCTGATGTTGAATTGTTCATGAGCGCCGCGTTGTTGGTCCGCAGGTTTTCGCCTGATTATCTTTTGCTTCACCCAATGGGGATGGATTATCATGGCGAAACCTATGGCTCTGATTCAAAGGAATATCGCAACCACGCCATATATCAGGATGCCCTGCTTGCGCCATTAATCGTTGAGTGGAAAGAACGTGGCTATACGGTTTTTGTCACAGGGGATCATGGAATTAATAAAGACGGCGGGCATGGCGGAGCATCGCCCGAGCAGCGTACCGTGCCTTTGTTTGTGATCCAGCCCAACGGTCAAGGGAGAGGCGATACAGATGAAATCATATCCCATCTGCAAATCGCACCTACGATCCTCAAATTGCTGGATGTTCCCATTCCCGAGACGATGAAAGCGAAGCCTCTATCCCTTCGGTGAACTCAGGGCAAGCCTTCGACTAACGCCTTCACCAACTCACGATTGAAATCGGGAATATCCGCAACGACCCGCCCCCAAACCTGGTTGCCCTCACGAAAAGCGGCTTTATCCGCCCAAACAGCGCCTGCATTGACAAGATCGTCCTTGATGCCGACTGAGCCTGTGGCTTTTTGACCTTTCTTGATAATGCCCGCAGAAATGGCAATCGACCCGCCGTGACAAATGATGCCGATGATTTTATTGGCATCGCTCATTTCTTTGACTAGTTTCTTCACCACATCGTATCTGCGAATCTTATCGGGTGCCCAACCGCCAGGGAGAATGATCGCGAAGAGTTCACTTGTCTTCAAAGATTCAATCGTTACATCAGGAGTAATGACCAGACCGTTTTTTCCGTGAACAGGTTTCAAGTCCACGCCGGCGCTTAATACTTTTGCGCCTTCCTCTTGTAAACGCATCAGCGGAACATAATATTCAAGATCTTCCACACCTTCTGCGATCAGGGTGGCTATGGTTTTATTTTGCAAACGCATGTGTAATCTCCTATTCACCGATAATCTTAATTAAGACTCTTTTCTTGCGTTTTCCATCGAATTCACCGTAAAAAATCTGTTCCCAGGTTCCAAAATCAAGCTGACCATTCGTTACCGCCACAACCACTTCGCGCCCCATTACCTGCCGCTTCATGTGGGCATCGGCATTATCTTCCCCGGTGTCGTTATGCCGATACCCGTTAATGGGTTCGTGCGGAGCAAGTTTTTCCAACCATTGTTCATAATCATGATGCAACCCGCTTTCATCGTCATTGATAAATACAGATGAGGTAATGTGCATGGCGTTCACCAAACAGAGCCCTTCCTGTATGCTGCTTTCCTGCAACGCCTCTTCCACTTGAGAGGTGATATTTACAAAGCCGAGGCGCATGGAGAGATTAAACCAAAGTTCTTTTCGATATGATTTCATATGGGTTGATTTCTTCCTTATCGTTGTACAAAGATTTTACTTTACTCTCTAAGGTTTTGGTGTCAGGACAATTATTGAATATTGATTTTATTAAAACCCTCTTTTTTGTATCCAATCAGGATTGTTGATATACCAATCAACGGTTTGGGACAACCCTGACTGGAGCGAATGTTTTGGTGTCCAATCGATTTGACTTTGGATTTTTGTAATATCCATCGCATATCGATAATCATGACCTGGACGGTCGGCAACGAAACGTATTAATTGATGATGTGGAGCGAATTTCGAGTTGGGGAGTTTTTCATCCAAAATCTTGCAGATTGTCGAAACAACTTCAAGGTTGGTTGTCTGGTTATTGCCGCCTATATTGTATGTTTCCCCCGGTATGCCGTTTATTAGGATCTTGAAAAGAGCCTCGCAATGATCTGCGACATAAAGCCAGTCTCTGATTTGGTCTCCCTTGCCGTAAATGGGTAGTTCATTTCCAGTCAGGGCATTTGTGATAACCAGCGGGATTAATTTTTCAGGATGTTGGAATGGGCCGTAATTATTCGAGCAGTTCGTTGTGATTGTTGGAATCCGATATGTCCGGAAATATGCCCTGACAAAGTCATTGCTTGCAGCTTTCGACGCCGCATAGGGCGAGTTAGGGCGATGGGGTGATGCTTCAGTAAATGGCAGGTCTTCCAGGTCCAGACTGCCATACACCTCGTCCGTGGAAATATGGTGAAAACACACTTTTTCAGTCGGCAGTATTTTTTTATCGTGCCATATCTTCTTTGCTGCTTCCAATAAAATTGCAGTTCCCTGAATGTTCGTTTTCACAAATGGCATCGGGTCAAGAATTGATCGATCCACATGTGTCTCGGCCGCAAAATGTACAATCGTGTCTACTGAGTATTTTTGTAGTAAAAAGAGAATTAATTCTTGGTCGCAAATGTTGCCGTGGATAAATGTGTAGCGGGCATCGTGTTGTATGTCTAGCAGGTTGTCTTGATTGCCGGCGTAGGTCAGGGCGTCCAGATTGATGATGCGAATGTGATCTTCCGTGGCAAGGAGATGGCGGATGAAATTCGACCCGATAAAACCTGCACCGCCTGTCACTAGTATGTTTTTCATGTGCCCGGCTCCTGGAAAATCCAACCTTAAAGTGACCCAGCCACCAGGGTCAGCAGGTATTGTTTATATGGATTGTTGGGCAATCTTTCGAGGAGGCTGGACAGTGTGGCGGCTGAAATATACCCAAGTCGATAGGCGATCTCCTCGGGGCAGGAAATCATCATGCCCTGCCTTTCTTCGACTGCTTGTACGAAGGTTGCTGCCTGGAACAGGGTTTCATGGGTACCTGCATCCAACCATGCGACACCCCGCCCTAGGTCTTCAACGACAAGGCGTCCCTGCTTTAAATACAAGTTATTGATATCCGTGATCTCAAGCTCCCCCCTTGGGGAGGGTTTGAGAGATTTGACCATCTCGACGACTTGATTGTCATAAAAATAAAGTCCGGGGATCGCAAATGTGGATTTCGGTTTAGCAGGCTTCTCCTCAATGCTGTGTGGAAGGATGGTCCCGTCGGGATTTCGCGAGAAATCCAGGACGGCGTACCCTTTGGGATTCATGATCCTGTAGGCATATACCAGTGCTCCATGTGAAATCAGCGCAGCCTGTCGAAGGCGGTCTGTTAGCATTGATCCGTAAAAGATATTATCGCCCAAAGTCAGACTAACCGTGCCATCTCCAATGAATTTTTCTCCAATTATTAATGCTTCTGCAATTCCATTCGGCTGGGCTTGAGCAGCATATTGAAGTTGTAATCCCCATTGGCTGCCGTCTGCAAGCATCTTTTGAAAATACGGCATGTCGTCCGGCCTGCTGATGATCAATATTTCCCTGATCCCGGCAAGCATTAATACCGACAATGGATAATAGATCATGGGTTTATTGTAGACAGGCAGAAGATGCTTATTTAATGCGGCAGTAAGTGGGTACAACCTGGTGCCTTGACCTCCTGCCAATATTATTCCCTTCATTTTATATTCCCTTCGATCTACATAATTTACTGCTACCAAGTTTATTACTTAAATTATATTATATAAAAACCTTTCAATTCAGTAAGGTGCGCGGAGGAGGGTGTTTCACATAGTACAATTTTTGTATCGAATTTATTGATTTTGGTGTCATGATTCTTGTTTGAAAGGTCGAATATGTTCATACGGATGTTGCGCGAGAATTCACGATTCACAGCAATTGTATTAGCGGTATGCCTTGCAATCACAGCTCAATACTTGTTTACCGGGGAAATATTTACACATCAATTAGATTCCAATACCTGGGTTTGGACTGCGAATTATAGCTTGGCTTTGGTCATGTTGGTGACGGCAATCGCGTTGGCTGCATGGTCTGCCCGTGGACAGCAGAAGGCAGCGTCTGAAACCGACGAGTCGTCGGTTTCATCAAACCCCAGACGAGCATGGTTGATCGCCTCTGCTGTCAGTTATATTCTATCCCTGGTCTTGTTTGTAATGGTTGGAGAGAACGGTCTGGTTCGCTGGCTTTGGGTGGGCGGGGTCGTCCTTCTTGTGATCTCTTTGTGGACGGTAAATAAAAAAGGTTCCACAAAAAATAATGTTTCCACCAGAGAATGGGTATTGGTGGGCCTGATCGTTCTGTCAGGATTTCTGTTGCGTTATTGGAAGCTGACAGAGATACCTTCTCATGTGGACAATGATATCGCCTTAATGGGTACCTTTGGATTGGATTTGATCAATACTGGTCAATATAACTGGATTGGCTTCTCGGGCTCCGAGCATTTATTATCCTACGATCAATTCCTTGCGTGGGGTATGCGTTTGTTTGGGCATAATCATTATGGGATTGTCATGACTTCGGTGGTGCTGGGGACGATTTCGCTGGTGTACATATTTCTCCTGGGCAGGGAACTGGGTGGAAGTGTCGTTGGGTTGATCGCAGCGGGATTGCTGGCAATCAGCTACACTCATATTCATTTCAGCCGAATTCTTTTCGGCAATTCCTCCTCGTTTCCAGCCATTCTAGTCATACTTATGCTATTGATAGGTGTGCGAACCAGAGAGTATTTATGGTTCGCGCTTTCGGGAATATTTGCAGGTGTGGGGATGCTGCTTTACGATTCGAGCCGGGTGATCCCCATCGTGTTGCTGTCGGTCTTGATTTGGATGTGGTTGTGGCAGCGTCCGTTGCTTGCCTCCTTGAAAAGACATTGGGTTCTTCTTCTGGCGGGCTTCCTCCTGGCGGTCGGCCCCGTGCTGGTATATGCCATTCAGAATTTCACATATTTTTCAGGACGTGCCAATGTAGTTGTGCTCTGGACTCCGGTAGCCTGGGAGCATCAACTTGCCACGTACAAGACAACGAGTCCGATGGTTGTCTTGTGGCAGCAAACCTGGAGGACATTTCTCACGCTGCACCTTACAGGAGATGGGAGTCCGCACTTCGCATTCCAACGCCCTATGGTTGATCCTTTCACTGCAATGTTGTTCATTTTGGGTGTTGGGTATGCCTTTTCCAAGCTAAAGGATTTCAGGTATTTTGCCCTGCTCAGCTGGGTCTTTCTTACATTTGTCATGGGCGGGGTACTTACTGCCGATCCCCCTTATTGGCCCCACTTGAATATCGCCTTGCCATCCATCATCTTGATTGCAGCGCTGGGGAGTGAAAACTTTGCTGAGAAACTTCCTTATGTGTTTGGAAAGGTCGGGTCCAAAGTATACATTTGGATGTTGGCAGGCCTGATCGTTTTTACGGGAGTTCAGAACTGGGGGATTTATTACGATTATGTCAGGAATAATGCGGGCAACAGGATTCGCATCGCCAGATATGTTGAAACCCTACCTTCCAGTTATCATGTCTTTCTGGTAAGCGACAATTTGAGTTGGAATGAATTCGCCTTTCGATTCTTCAGCCAGGGGACGACCGGGACCGACCTGACTCCTGAAATGTTTTTGGCGGAACCTCCAAATCTGGAATCTCCCACCGTGTTCATTTTGTTTCGCCATCCGGAGCTTGCCTCTGTATTGCAGGAGTTGTATCCAGATGGGATCCTGGAAAATCACTATGATGTCAATAACCTTGTTTCCTTCATATCCTATCGGGTAGTGCCATCAACTCTGGATGCTCCTCCGGAACGAGGTACCGCCAATCCGCTGAGCTCTCCTGGGTGGCTCTTGATCTTCGGTTTGGTAATCAGTTGGATGGGATACATTGCTTATGGCCATTATTCCTCTCTGGAGAATGATGCTGACAGTGAACCTGCGCAGTTATCAAACGAATTGGAAGAAAGTCCGCGAAGGAGTTAATGGACCCACAGGAATATAGTCTCATGTTCCACGTTGAAAGTACCCACTGGTGGTATATCGGCATGGAAAAAATCACCAGGGCGTTTTTAAAAAAGATGGATGTGAGTGCCTCGCCTCGTTCCGTGTTGGATGCCGGCTGTGGAACGGGAAGCGGCATGTCCACCTATCTGGTGGATTATGGGAGTGTTGTCGGTGTTGACATTTCTCCAATTGCATTGGAGTTTTGTCGTAAACGCGGTCTTGCCTCACTCGCACTTGCTTCCGTGACCGAAATCCCTTTCCCTGCTGAAAGCTTTGACCTTGTCACCAGTTTTGACGTGCTGTATGAGCAGGCGGTTCCGAGTGACACAGTTGCCATTGATGAATTTTTTCGAGTCCTTCGCCCGAACGGTTATATATTACTTCGTCTGCCTGCTTATGATTGGTTGCGCGGACAGCATGATGTAAATATACACACAGCCCGGCGCTATACAATCTCAAAAGTCAAAAAATTATTGAGTGAAAGCGGATTTGATCTGCTTCATATCAGCTACGCCAATACTTTGCTGTTTCCTCTTGCTCTCACCAAGCGATTGTTGGAGCGCATTTTCCCTCCAACATCCCCTTCGTCTGATCTTTCAGTTAAAATTGGAGTATTTAATGACGTTTTTAAAAAGATCCTCAGTAGTGAGGCGCCCTTGGCAGCCAGTATGCGTTTGCCATTCGGCCTGAGTGTTATTGCCCTTGGAAAGAAGCAAAGTGGATATGAGTAGGGAAACGCCCGGTAAAATTTCAAGTTTGAGTATCTTTTTCCCGGCTTACAATGATGGGGGGACCATTCCAAGTATGGTGCTTACAGCCCAAATTGCGGCGCGTAACATAACAGACGATTATGAAATTATTGTGGTCGATGACGGGAGTCAGGATCATACCCCTCTGGTTCTCATGGAATTGGAAAAGCAAATTCCGTGCCTGCGTGTGATCCGTCATCCTGAGAACCGTGGATATGGCGCTGCTCTTCGAACTGGTTTTGCGAACGCAACCAAAGAGTGGGTTTTCTATACCGATGGTGATGCCCAGTACAACCCGCTTGAGATGTCTTTGCTGGTTGAGGCGCTCCGTGACGATGTTGACGTGGTCAATGGCTATAAAATCAGCCGCAACGATCCATATATTCGTATTTTGATGGGGGGGATCTATAACTTTGGAGTCAAACTGGCGTTTGGGCTTAAATTAAAAGATGTGGATTGTGATTACAGGTTGATGCGTAGAAAGATTTTCTCTGTAATTGAACTCGAGAGTAATACCGGTTCGATTTGTGTGGAGATGATCAGTAAAATTCAGGGCGCAGGGTTTAGGTTTGCGGAAATCCCGGTTTCGCATTATCACCGTCAATATGGGATATCCCAGTTTTTTAACTGGCGGCGTTTGCTGCGTACCCTCCGACATCTGCTCGCTTTATGGTGGAAGCTGATATTGAAAAGAAAATTGAGTGGCGGCAGAGTTTGACTTTTCTTTTGGGCTTTCAGTGCCCGGGACTGTATTGCTGATAGCAGAAAACAATTATGGACATTTCAACATCCTATTTTCATCAAAATGCACTGATCACTGGCGGGATGGGTTTTATTGGTAGTAATCTTGCCCGGAGGCTGCTGGATTTTGGTGCAAATGTAACCATCATCGATAATCTTGACCATGATTCCGGGGGTAATCTTTTTAATTTAAGCGATATAAAAGACCGTCTTCAAATTATTCATGCGGATATAAGCGATGATCATCAGTTGGCAATGGCTGTCAAAGGGCAAAGATATTTATTTAATCTTGCCGGTCAAATGAGCCACCTGGGAAGTATGCAGGACCCATTTAAGGATTTGAATGTCAACACGATCGCCCAATTAAAACTCCTTGAGGTGTGTAGAATAAACAACCCGGAGATTGGCATTGTGTTTGCAGGCACCCGTCAGGTGTATGGGCGCGCAAATTACCTGCCAGTGGACGAGAACCACTTGCTAACCCCGCTGGATAATAATGGCGTAAGCAAACGAGCCGGCGAGATGTATCATATCGTTTACAACCGCGTTTATGGAATGTCGACAAGTGTATTGCGGATGACCAATATATATGGTCCACGCATGAGAATCAAGGATGATCTTCTGACATTCATTGGTTGGTGGTTTCACCGGCTGTTAATGGGGGATAACATCCGAATATTTGGCGATGGATCGCAAATACGGGATTTTAATTACGTGGATGATGTTGTGAATGCTCTCCTTCTTTGCGCTGCAAATCCGGTTGCGAGTGGGAAGATATACAATCTTGGAGGGCCGCCGATCAACTTGTTAAATCTTGCTCAATTGATGATAGAAATAAATGGCAGTGGAAATTATCAAATGGTGCCTTTTCCTGAAAAACGCAAACGGATCGATATTGGAAATTACTACGGCGATTACGGTCTTATTCAAAGAGAGCTGGGTTGGCAGCCACAAACCTCACTGCATGATGGGATTGTAAAGACTTTGGATTTCTACCATATAAATAAGGAGCATTATTTATAGAATGTCGGAGATCCCGATCATTGGTTTGAATAAACAATACGAGTCCATTCGCCCGGAGCTGGATGGAGCCATTGCCCGTGTTTTGGAAAAAGGCTCCTTCATTTTAGGTGCGGAGGTTGCAGCGTTCGAGCGGGAGTTCGCTGAATTTTGCGGGGTTTCCAATGCAGTGGGTGTTGCATCTGGCACGGAGGCCCTTCAGTTGGCTTTAATGGCCTGTGGAGTGGGCGAGAATGATGAGGTGATCGCCCCTGCTCATACCGCTGTAGCAACCATCGCTGCGGTTGAAGCGACCGGTGCGCATCCGCGTTTGGTTGATATTGATCTCGCAAGATATACACTTGATCCAGACCTGTTACAGCAAGTTGCTACACAGCGCACGCGTGCCATCATCCCTGTTCATTTGTATGGCTGTCCTGCGGATATGAGATCAATTCTTGAATTTACGGGGCGGAAAAATATTTTTGTTGTGGAAGATTGTTCCCAGGCGCATGGCGCTTCGTACGAAAATCTTAAAGTGGGCTCGTTAAGTGAGATTGCTGCTTTTAGTTTTTACCCCACTAAGAATCTGGGTGCTTTCGGCGATGGCGGAGCGGTCGTTACCAACGACCCTGCCCTGGCTGAAAGGGTGCGACTGCTGCGCCAGTATGGTTGGAAGGAACATTACATCAGTTCCATAAAGGGAATCAACAGCCGCCTCGATGAATTGCAGGCGGCTATTTTGCGGGTGAAACTAAATTATTTGGATCAATGGAATGTGCGGCGCAGGAAATTAGCCGATCTGTATTTTGAGCTTTTAGCGGATACAGAGTTGGTTTTACCTCTACAACCTGAAGATTCAAAACATGTTTTTCATCAATTTGTTGTTCGTCATCCGCAGCGGGATGCTTTGCGGGCGTTTTTGAAAGAGCAAGGCATTCAGACTTTAATCCATTATCCCGCGCCTGTACATCTTCAACCCGCATACGCCAATCTTGGGTATTTGATTGGAAGTTTCCCGAACACCGAATTGGCTTCTCGTGAAATTTTATCCCTGCCGTTGTATCCGGAATTGAACGAACAACAGATCGTTTTGATCTGCGAGAAAATCAAGGCTTTTCTGAAATCCTTCCGTTAGAATGTTTTCTAAAGTAATTGATTCGTTAATTCGATAGCCAGTCCAATATAGGTTTCAGGCGAAAGTTTTTTGAATTGCTCACAAATTTTCTCGTCAATATCAACCGATGTGTACCAGGCTTTGTAATCAGTTTCGGTGAGCACTCGACCGCGGGTTTGTTCTTTGAGCGATTAGTACGCATCTGGTTTTTCGTCGCTACAAGAGATGGTTAAATCCTTTACGATGAAAAACATATATTCTTTTTTCATTTCACTAGGAAAAGTTCCTATTTTATTCTGCTTTCATATATTTCTGCCCGGTGCGATTTTCAATGGGCACTTGTATTTTGAAATAAAAAATCAGGCAGGAACAATACCCTTAAGAATGGGTATTCTTTGCAGGATAAATGTTGCAAGAAATGATAATCCGAATCCGATAATGCCTAGGATAAAAGGCATGTATACGCCCGATCCAATTGTGGTCAATACCGAGAAGGGCTTTGTACGGCAGAATTCTGTAATTACAATCATGTGTATTAAATAGATTCCAAAGCTAGTATTTTTTAACGGGATAATAAAGCGATACATGCTGTCAGAGATTTTGATATCTTTTAATAACACAAAAAGTGACCAGGACATTACAACTACATTTGCACTGAGGTATTCTTCGTAGTATTGATTTGTTTCTGGGTAGATGTTACGATACCAAATCCCCAATACTGTTGCCATTGCTCCAGAAACAAAACATAACCAAAAAATTCGCTTGTTTGGATTTTTAAGAAAATTCCCCGCGAAATAGCCAAAAAGGAAGTACCCAACATAACCACCGAGAAAGGCGTAGCTAAACCCAAGTTTGATAGGTGTAAATTCGCGCAAGAAAAAGACAATAGGTATCAGAAAAAACCAAGCACCTAGGAAATAATACAAATCCTGTTTTTGTGCCCTTTGAAGATACAAGCGTAGGATAGGCGTAAACAAATATAATCCAAATAGTTCGTATAAGAACCATAAATGTTGCTCGCTGGGACGATTTGCGATCCTAATGATATAGGCGCCTATGACAGAGAAAATTGGCTTGCCAAATCCTTCCTCTTTCCAAATTAGGTAGATAATAGACCATGCAAGAAATGGAATAAGCAACTTGGAAGCACGCTTTCTAAAAAAATCCATTAACGTCTCGTTTTTTGAGAGCAGTAAATAACCACTGGTCATGAAAAATAAAGGTACTGCTGACCTTGTTATGCCGAAATAAAAGGAAGAGATTGGTCCCCAACTTGGTCCTTCATAGAAGGGATTGATATGCGCCAGTACAACAAGAAACGCTCCTAGTACTCGTGCAAAATCTAGCCAGCGTTGGTTGGGTATGCTTGTATGGAAGTCGTTTTTCATTGCTTAACTTTGCTTGAGGTTGCCTTTCTTAATATTATCTGCCGCGTCTCGGAATGTTGCTTCACGGTTCCTTTTGGAAGATTGCAGCTTTTAATTTTACTTGAATCTGCTAATTCTTCAAAACTCTGTTGGTTAATTCAATAGCCAACCCAATATAGGATTCAGGCGAAAGCTTTTTTAATTGTTCACGAATTTTTTCATCCACATCAATCGATGTGTACCAGGCTTTGTAATCGGCTTCTGTGAGGACGCGTCCGCGGGTTTGTTCTTTGAGCGATTCGTACGCATCGGGTTTTCCAGCGGCACGCAGGATGGTTTGTGCACCTTCGGAGACGACTTCCCAATGGGCATTCAATTCCGCTTTGAGTTTTTCTTCATCGGGGGCAATGCGCTTCAACCCGCGCTGGAAGTTGGTCCAGCCGACCAAACTATGTCCCAACGCCGAGCCAAACGTGCGGCGGACTGTTGAATCAGATAGGTCACGCTGCAAACGAGAGATGGTTAACTTTTGAGCGTAATGCACGAACAATGAATTCGCCACACCGAGATTGCCTTCGGCGTTTTCAAAATCAATCGGGTTCACTTTTTGCGGCATCGTGGATGAGCCAACTTCACCTGCAACGACTGCCTGTTTGAGATAGCCGTCGCTGATGTATCGCCAGATGTCTTGAGCAAAGTCAATCAGGATGGAATTTGTCAAACGGACCAGGTCGAAGTAACGCACCCAATTATCGTACGGGAGAATTTGAGTGGTAAGCAAGTTGGGCTCAAGCCCAAAGCTGGAAACGAACTCCTTGCTAAATAAAATCCAGTCAATGTTTGGAACAGCCGCTTGCAGGGCATTGAAGTTGCCGACTGCGCCCGTCAGTTTGGCTTCAAACTTGTGTGATGCGATCCCATCGCGAGTCTTTTTTAAGCGGGCGATGTAGATCGCAATTTCTTTTCCTAATGTGGTGGGGACTGCGAATTGTCCGTGGGTGCGGGCGAGCATCGGCACGGATCGGTAACGGATCGCCAAAGCAGACAAAGCGGATATCAGATTGTCGAGCTCGGGGATGACAACTTTATCTCGCGACTCTTTTAGCGAGAGTGCCTGCCCCAAACTGTTGGTGTCTTCTGAGGTCAGACCAAAATGAATCCACGGAATCGTATCCTGTAACGATGTGCTTTGTAACTTACTCTGAATGAAATATTCAATTGCTTTGACATCGTGCCGTGTTTTGCGCTCATGTTCGAGGATGAGTTCTGCATCGGCATCGGAGAAGTTTGCCATGATGGATTCGATCTGGGCTGATTCAGAATCGTTTAAAGGGCGCACCAGGCCTGTTTTGGAAAGAGCAGACAAAAAGTTAAGTTCGACGCGGACTCGATCGCGTAGAAACGCGAATTCGGAAAAAAAATCCGTCAGCGGCGCAGTAGTGTCTGCGTAGCGTCCATCCAGTGGAGAAAGAAGGTGTAATGTCATTTAGCGTTGGCTCAATTGATAGTTTGGGGCTTCCTTCGTAATGATAACATCATGCGGGTGACTTTCCAGCAGGCCTGCGTTGGTGATGCGTGTGAGCCGCGTTTTCGTTTGCAAATCTTTTAGCGACGCGGCGCCGGCATAGCCCATGCCCGAGCGCAGGCCGCCGACCAGTTGATACACATATTCGCCAAGCGCGCCCTTGTAAGGCACGCGGCCTTCGATGCCTTCGGGGACAAGTTTTCCGCCTCCGCCCTGACCTGTGGCATAGCGATCCACGCCATAGCCTTTCATTGCACCGAGGCTGCCCATGCCGCGGTATTCCTTGAAGCGGCGACCTTCATACATCATGACCTCGCCGGGTGCTTCTTCGAGACCGGCCAACATGCTTCCGAGCATGACGGCATTGCCGCCGGCAACAATCGCTTTGACAATATCGCCGCTGAATTTAATTCCGCCATCGGCGATGACTGCAATGCCGTGTTTTCTTGCGACTTGCGCACATTCAAAGATGGCGGAGACTTGCGGCATGCCCGCACCGGAAATGACTCGCGTTGTACAAATGGACCCGGCGCCGACTCCGACCTTAATTGCATCTGCTCCTGCTTTAATCAGCGCTTCCGTGCCTTCGGCTGTCACCACGTTGCCTGCAAAAACCGGTAGGTCTTTCCATGCACTCTTGATGCGTTGCACGGCTTCGAGTACACCTTTGGAATGCCCATGTGCAGTGTCAATTGTCACAACGTCCACGCCGGCTTTGAGCATGAGGTCCACACGAGTTTCAACATCTTTGCCCACACCAACTGCGGCACCGACGAGAAGCCGTCCCTTTGAATCTGTTGATGCGTTGGGGTAATCGCGTGCCTTTTGAATATCCTTGACGGTGAGCAATCCCTTGAGGATTCCATTTTCATCCACAAGCGGAAGTTTTTCGATGCGATGTTTTTGGAGAATATCCCGCGCATCTTTCGCGGAAATGCCAACCTTGGCTGTAACGAGCTTGACTTCTCCGGTCATGAATTGACTCACCGGTAGCTTGTAATCTTCTGTTTCCACAAAACGAATATCTCGGTTGGTGAGAATGCCGACGAGTTTGCCATGCTCATTTGTGATCGGTACGCCGCTGATGTGATACGTGGACATGATCTCTTCGGCTTTGCTGAGCGGCGCATCGGGTTGCAAACTGATCGGCTCCACGATCATTCCCGATTGCGAACGCTTCACTTTTTCCACTTCGGCGGCCTGGGCTTCGGGCGGCATGTTGCGGTGGATGATGCCGAGCCCGCCTTCGCGAGCCAATGCAATTGCCAACCGCGCTTCGGTGACCGTGTCCATGGCGGCGGAGAGGATGGGGATGTTGAGGTGAATGAATGGCGTGAGTTGGACTTTTACGTCTGTTTCGTTGGGCAAGACCTCGGTGTAGCCCGGGACGATGAGCACATCATCAAATGTGAGCGAGTCGAATCGGTTGAAAAGTTCTTCGTTCATAGCAGGTCTCCTTTTAATAAGGTGACAGTCACTTCCAAAGTGACTGTCACCCGTTTTCTAATTTATTCAGCCTGTTTCTTCAAGTATGCATGAATGGCTGTGTCGTAGTGGGCGGTGGATGCAAAGCCTTTGACTGCCAATTGCTGGCGAGTCTTGTCTGTGATTCCGCCTGCATGGATTTCATCGAGAACGGAATTGTAGTCGGCAGGATCACAAACAAGTGTTACACGTTCGTAGTTCTTTGCCGCGGCGCGGATGAGAGTGACGCCGCCGATGTCGATATTTTCAATGGCATCAGCGTAAGTGACATTTGGTTTGGCAATTGTCTCTTCGAACGGATAGAGATTGACCGCGACGAGGTCGATGAAATCCCAGCCGAGATCGAGGAGTTGTTTGTGATCCGAGTCTGTTGGGCGCGCGAGCAATCCGCCGTGGATGGCAGGGTGGAGTGTTTTGACCCGTCCGCCGAGGATTTCAGGAGACTTGGTGTAATCGGCAACTTCGGTCACTGCGATTTTATTGTCGCGTAGAAGTTTGGCGGTCCCACCGGATGCGAGCAGGGTCCAGCCGAGTGAAGAGAGAGATTTGGCGAATTCGATGATTCCAGTTTTGTCGTGCACGGAAAGAATGGCGATGGGCATGAGATGACTCCTGTTTATTTTGTTTCCAGAATTTTCTTTAGTGTGTTGATCAATAATTCGTGTTCGATTTTGTGAACACGTACTTCGAATGTTTCAAGTGTTTCATTTGCCTGAAATTCAATTTTTTGTTCCCCAAGCACGGGACCGTTGTCCACGCCCTCGTCGGGGACGAGGTGAACCATGATACCAGTGTGTTCGATCTCTCCACGTTGATAGGCTTCGAAGGCGCGTTCGATGGCGTGAGTGCCGGGAAAGGTGCCGGGCAGGGCAGGGTGCAAATTGATCACGTGATTTGGAAAGGAGGAAAGGAAGGAAGAGGAAAGAATTCGCATCCAACCTGCCAAAATAATGTAGTCTGGATGTTTGGTCGTTACATAGTCGGCCAGTCGTTTGTCGTAATCCTGACGTGATTCTTTTTCCAGTTTTGGAAAGTGAATCGCTTCGATTCCTGCCTCCTTCGCTCGGATCAGTCCATATACATCTGCTTTGTTTGAGATGACGGAAATCACAGATGCGGACAGTTTTCCAGATTTACAGGCGTCGAGAATTGCCTGTAAATTGGAACCGTTTCCGGAGATGAGGATCACTAATCGAGAAGTCATCATTAATGATGGAATAATCGAACACCAGAAAAGATCATGGTCATGCCATATTCATTCGCGGCTTGGATGACGACGTCGTCACGTGTGGAGCCGCCTGGTTCCAAAACATAGCTCACGCCGCTGGCAGCAGCGCGGTCAATGCTATCGCGGAAGGGGAAGAAGGCATCCGAGCCGAGAGTCACAGAGTCAAGTTTGGATAGCCATTCCTGCTTTTCGGACGGAGTCAGTTGTCGGGGAGGCTGAGCGAAGACATTTCCCCAATCCGCTTTTTCATTGGGAGTCACATCGTCGCGCAGGAATTGGTCGATGGCATTGTCGCGGTCGGGACGTTTGATGCCGGGTTTGAAAGGCAAATTCAAAATATCGGGATGTTGACGCAGCCACCACAAGTCCGCTTTTTGACCGGCGAGACGCACGCAATGAATGCGCGATTGTTGACCTGCGCCCACGCCGATGGCCTGGCCGTCGGCAACAAAACAAACCGAATTGGATTGCGTGTATTTCAGTGTGATCCATGCGATGATGAGATCGCGAATCGCAGATGCGGGCAATTCTTTTTTCGCTGTGACGATGTTTGTGAAATCGGCTGTTGTGACGAGGCGATCGTGACGATGCTGTTCAAATCGAATGCCAAAGACTTCGCGAATTTCCTGCATCGAGGACGGATCGTACGAAGGGTCGATTTGAACGACCGCATATTTGCCAGCTTTCTTCGCTTTGAGAATTTCCAAGGCGGCAGGTTCGTACCCCGGAGCGATGACGCCATCTGAAACTTCTTTCGCAATCAGTTTTGCTGTGGAGACATCGACGGTATCAGACAGGGCAATGAAATCGCCAAAGGAACACAAGCGGTCTGCACCGCGCGCACGCGCATAGGCAGTTGCAAGTGGCGAAAGTTCAAGATCGTCAGTGAAATATGCTTTCTTCAAAACATCGGACAATGGATTTGCAACCGCAACACCGGCCGGGCTGACATGTTTGAACGAAGCAGCAGCTGGCAGGTTAATTGCAGATTTGAGTTCGCGCACGAGCTGCCACGAATTAAGTGCATCCAATAAATTGATATAGCCGGGGGAGCCGTTAAGAACAGTGATGGGCAGTGTGACCCCGGACTCCATATATACGCGCGCGGGCGCTTGTTGTGGGTTTGCGCCATATCGAAGTGGAAGAGAAGATGACATGAGAATTCCTTGTTAGATGAGTTGAACTTTTTTGCTGCCGGAGATGAGCTCGCCGATCACAAAAGTGGGTTCCTTGATCAAGCCTTGGATTTTGGAGGCAGACCCTTTGTCCACGATGGCGATCATGCCGATGCCCATGTTGAAGACGCGGTACATTTCGGCAGCATCAACTGCTCCTCCTTGCTGAATGAGATTCCACAAAGCAGAAACGGGCCATGTTCCAATTTGGATTTTTGCGTCCAGATTGTCCGGCAGAATGCGCGGAATGTTTTCAGTAAATCCGCCGCCGGTGATGTGAGCAAGGGCTTTGATTTCGGAGAGCAGGGGATGAAGAACAGGGAAGTAGGAACGGTGAGATGCCAATAAGGCATCTGAAAGCGAACCATTCAACTCCGGAATTACAGATTCGAGATCAGCCTCTGCAAAGATTTTACGAATTAACGAATATCCATTGGTGTGCGGTCCGCTGGATTTTAATCCGATGAGCACGTCGCCGGCTTTAAGGTCCGTGCGTGGAAGGATCGCATCTTTTTCCAGCACACCGACGATGGTTCCGGCCACGTCGAATTCGCCTGCCTGATACACGCCCGGCATTTCAGCGGTCTCGCCGCCCAGCAGGGCAACGCCTGATTCCCTGCACGCCTCGGCGATGCCAGTCACCACTTCCGCGGTTTGTTGAGGATTTAGTTTGGAGGTGGCGAAGTAATCCATAAAAAATAATGGACGTGCTCCCTGCACCAGAATGTCATTGATGCAGTGATTGACGATGTCGTGACCGATGCCGCGAAAGCGCCCAACCGAGGAGGCCAGTTTGACTTTTGTCCCAACGCCATCGGTCGAAGCTACGAGTACGGGGGATTTCATTTCCTTTAATAGGGAAGCGTCGAACAATCCGCCGAATGAACCGATGCCTGCGAGAACCGCCGGGGTGTATGTGGACTTCACTGCATCCTTCATTAAATCCACGGCGCGATTGCCGGCGTCAATATCAACGCCGGAAGAGGCATAATCGGATTTTGTCATTTCGAACCTTTCAGGGCGCGATGGGCAATATCCGTGCGATACTGCATTCCATCAAAGGAAACATTTTTTGTGTTCGAATACACGGCGTTGATCGCAGATTGGATGTCACCTGCCCAGGCAGTCAGCCCAAAAACACGTCCGCCGCAAGTTAAAACTCTTTTGTTTACGTTTGCTGTTCCGGCGTGAAAGCAAACAACATTATCGGGTAAATTGCCGAATGTAACGAGCTTGTTTACTTCCACTTTTTCCGGGTATCCCTTGCTGGCGAGCACCACGCAAACTGCCGATTCATTTTTCCATGCGATGTCAAGATCCTTCAAGTTCCCATCGATGCAGGCATTCAAAATCTCAACCAGATCAGTTTCCAGTAATGGAAGCACCACTTGCGTTTCCGGGTCGCCGAAACGGCCGTTAAATTCGAGAACACTGATTCCGTTGCCGGTTAAGATGAGACCCGCATATAGAACGCCAACGAATGGATTTCCTTCGGTGCGCATTCCGTCAATCGCGGGCTTCAAAACTGATTTAAGCGCCTCGTTCATTAAGTCTTTTGTAAAAATGGGAGCAGGCGCATACGCACCCATGCCGCCGGTGTTCGGTCCGCGATCTCCATCGAGCAGCCGTTTGTGATCCTGTGCGGGTAGCATTGGCACGATGGAGGTTCCATCGGTGAACGCCATCAGTGAAACTTCCTGACCTTCCAAACGTTCTTCGATCACCACTTCGGTGCCGGCATCACCAAATGACTTTTCGATCAATATCGATTTGAGCGTGGACTCTGCTTCTTCCGTTGTCTCAGGCAGGATCACGCCTTTGCCAGCGGCCAGCCCCGAGGCTTTGATCACGATTGGATGATCAACCTTATCCAGATAACCCAACGCGTCATCCAATTTTGTGAACGTGGCATAGCGTGCGGTGGGGATGTTATGCCGCGCCATGAAATTTTTGGAGAAAACTTTCGACGCTTCGATCTGTGCCGCAGCCTGCGTGGGCCCAAAACAGCGGATGCCCTCCGCTGACAGCGAGTCTACGATCCCTGCGGCCAAAGGCACTTCCGGTCCCACGATGACTAGATCGATCATCTTCTCTTTGCAGAATTTGATGACAGCCTGATGATCTTCCGCGGAAATATCATTTACAGTTTCTGCAATTTCCGATGTGCCTGCGTTTCCGGGCAGCACATATAGCTGTTTCAGTTTTGATGATTGATTTATTTTCCATGCAATTGCATGTTCCCGTCCGCCGGAACCGATGAGCAAAATATTCATGGCTATTTTGTCACCCTTTCGAAGCCGGTCTTCACGTTGGTCAGGTCCACCGGGATTGGGTACTGGCCGGTGAAGCATGCCTGACAAAATCCATCCTTGCGCTGGACGGCGCGCATCATGCCATCGACGGATAAATAGGTCAAGCTGTCCGCTCCAACATCTTTACAAATTTCATTCACCGTTTTTTGATATGCGATCAGGTCTTCATGCCTGCCCATGTCCACGCCCATGAAGCACGGGTGTGCAATCGGCGGGCAGGTGATCGCCACATGGACTTCCTTCGCCCCCGCGTTGCGCAATAACTTAATTAACGGCCCCGTGGTATTGCCGCGTACGATGCTGTCGTCGATCATCACCACGCGTTTGTCGCGGACATTCTCGTTGATCACGTTGAATTTCAAGGCCACACCGCGCTTGCGCAGAGAATCGGTCGGCTCGATGAAGGTCCTGCCGACGTAGCGGTTCTTGATAAAGCCGTCGTTAAAGGGAATTCCGCTTACATGGGAAAACCCGATTGCTGCGGGTACCGAAGAATCCGGCACCGGGATGATGACATCCCCATATTCATTGCCCAATTCGGTTTGCACTTCACGGGCCAGTTCCTCACCCAGGCGCTGACGGACATGATGGACATTGATCCCATCCCAGGTCTGGTCCGGGCGGGCAAAATAAATATGTTCAAATACACACATCGCGGAAGGGGAAGCGGGTTCATGCGCCTGCATTACTTTCAACGCACTGTTCGAAAGCGAGACCACTTCGCCGGGTTTTACATCGCGAATGGCTTCGCATCCCAGCGTTTGCAATGCGCCGGTTTCAGATGCCACGGCATGTCCGCCGCTGGGCAATAGCCCAATGCACAAGGGACGAAAGCCCCACGGGTCGCGTGCAGCATACACACAATCGCGGGTCAGGATCACCAGCGAATATGCGCCGACCCATTTCTTCATCGCATGTTTGATTCGTTCCTCCCAGGTTCGCTCGCCGTTGCGTGCCAGCATCATGGTCATCACTTCCGTATCTGATGAAGATGAAAAGCCGACTCCTTGCTCCATTAATTCGTTTCGAAGTTCCGCTGAATTAATTAAATTGCCATTGTGTGCCAGGGCCAGCGGTCCATGCATGGTTTCGATCATGAACGGCTGCGCATTGCGCAATAAAGATGATCCGGTGGTCGAATAGCGCGTATGACCGATGGCGTAATGACCTTTCAACTCAGACATGACACTTGGTGTAAACACGTGCGAAACCAACCCGACACCTTTATGCATCGACATGATCTGTCCGTCCGCAACCGCCATGCCCGCGGCTTCCTGTCCGCGATGCTGCAGGGCGTACAAACCAAAGAAGGTCATGCGCGCCACATCTTCGTTCGGCGCAAAAATTCCGATCACCCCGCACTCTTCGTGTGGATTGTCATCTTCAAATATCATAGATCTCCTTCAATTGATCCAGTTTCTTTTGCAATGTCTCGACATCTTTTTCCACAAATGTCACATGCCCAACTTTCCGCTTTGGCCGCGGCGCTTTGTCGTATAAATGCAAATGCGCGCCTTCGATCTTCAGGATGGATTTCATGTCTGGAATAATTCCGATCAAATTGACCATTGCGCACACTCCCAGCGGACTCGTGCTCCCAAGCGGCGCATCGGTTATTGCCCGAAGATGATTCTCGAATTGAGAAGTGACCGCCCCGTCAATGGTCCAATGGCCGCTGTTGTGGACGCGTGGCGCCATTTCGTTTGCGAGCAATTGGCCATCCTTCTCGAAAAATTCAATGGCAAGCACGCCGACATAATTCAACGCGTTCATCACCGCTGTTGCATATTCCTCCGCTTGTTTTTGTAATTGCGAGGAAATGGTTCCATCGACAATGGATAAACGTAGGATTCCGTCTCTATGTTGATTCTTTGTCAGCGGATAAAAAACCATTTCGCCGGTCTTGCTCCTCGCGCTGATGATCGAAAGCTCGCGGTCGAATGGAATGAATTCCTCCACGATCAAATCCTGCTGCACGAGTAATTCACTGACTTCTTCATTATAAATGTCCGCCTGGGAAGACAGGACTGCCTGTCCCTTGCCGTCATACCCCATGCGGCGGGTTTTTAAAACTGATGGAAACGAGATCGATTCCGTTTCGAGGCTGAATTCTGCGGTGGGGATTCCCAGTTCGCGAAAGAAGGATTTTTCATGAAAGCGATCCTGTCCCTTCTCCAGCGCGATGGATGGCGGGTACACGGGGGCTGATCTTTCAAGATATCGGACTGCATCCACGGATACGTTTTCGAATTCGTAGGTGACAAGATCCAGGCCAACTGCGAATCGGTCGAGAGCCGATGTGTCAGCGTAGTCCGCTGTTATTTGTTCAGCGAACAGGCTTGCGGGCGAGTCCGAGGCGGAGTCAAAGAAACGGAAATGCAGCCCAAGCGGGTATCCGGCCAGAGCGAGCATCCGTCCCAGTTGACCTGCTCCCAAAATCCCGATCATTGTCATCCGTTATCTTCCCGTGGGTCCGGATGATCCAACACGTTTTGTGTTTGTGTTGCGCGATATTTCAATAGAATATCGCGATATTCTTCATGTTTGTTTGCGACGATGGAAGCCGCAAGCAGCGCCGCATTGACCGCGCCTGCGCGACCAATCGCCAATGTGCCAACGGGAATCCCTGCCGGCATTTGCACAATGGATAGAAGTGAATCCATGCCGTTGAGTGTTTTGGATTGAACGGGCACACCCAACACTGGCAGATGCGTTTTTGCCGCGGTCATGCCCGGTAAATGTGCCGCGCCGCCCGCGCCCGCAATGATGACCTCGATGCCGCGTTCGTGCGCGGACCCGGCAAATTGAAATAGCAGATCAGGCGTGCGGTGCGCGGAAACGATCTTGACTTCGTATTGAATTTTTAATTCATCGAGAGTCTTTGCAGCGTGTTCCATCGTCTCCCAATCGGACTTGGATCCCATGATGATGGCGATGAGCGGATTTGTCATTTGATGCCGGCCAATTCCAGATTTTTGAGCAATCGTTCTTCAATGGGATATTCACCGGGTACGAAAGTTTTGCCTGTCAACATTTCGTAGATCGCAATGTAGCGACGGGACGCCGCTGCCCACAGCTCATCCGGCATCGCTGGGATTTTGCCATCGCCGCGATACCCTTTTTCGGTGTACGCGAGGCGAATAAATTCCTTGTCGAAGTTTTCAGGTTCCTTGCCTTCATCGAAAAGTTTTTGATAGACATTTGAACGCCAGAAGCGGGAAGAATCCGGGGTGTGAACTTCATCGATCAACATGACTTGCCCATCATCGGTAATGCCAAATTCATATTTTGTATCGACCAAAATCAACTCTGTTTTGGCAGCCAGTTCCTGCCCGCGCTTAAAAATTGCCAGTGCTGCGGCTTGAACTTGATTCCATGTTGCTTCTTCGAGGATTCCTTTTTCAACGACTTCAGCGCAAGTTAATCTTTCGTCGTGGCCGGTCTCGCCGCCCTTGGTGGTGGGCGTGATGATGGGCTCGGGCAGACGTTGATTCTTTCTCAAGCCATCGGGGAAATCATATCCATAAATGTTTCGTTCGCCCAAAGAGTAGCGATGCCACAATGCGGTGGAGGTCACGCCGGTAATATATCCGCGCACGATGACTTCAACTGCGATGGGATTTACTCTTCGAACAATCGCCGCATTGGGATCGGGGATCGAGAGGAGATGATTTGGGATAATCGATTTTGTCTGCTCGAACCACCATGCTGAAAGTTGATTGAGTACCTGACCTTTATATGGCACGCGGGCCAGGATGCGGTCAAATGCGGACAGGCGATCCGTGGTGACGATCAGTCGTTGCCCGTTGGACAGTTCGTACCAGTCGCGCACCTTGCCGGATTCCCTGCCTTGCAACGGGAGGCGGGTTTCATTTAAAGCCTGTGGGATTAATTTCAACAACTCATTTTGCGAGATCATCTTTTTACATTTCCCTTGCGTAGTTCACGCCGTTCTCAAATAACTTCAAGCCGCTTCTGCCGGTCTCGCCGCGGGTGTGGCGTGGATGCTGCCAGTTATAAATGTGATTTTCCGGGTGCGGCATCAATCCCATCACATTTCCTTTTGCGTTGCAAATACCGGCGATATCCATTATAGAGCCGTTGGGATTGGCAGGATACGCTCCGTTTGCGGAAGCACCATCCATTTTGGCATACGTCAATGCGATGTGTTCCTGTGAAATAGCTTCTGTTACCTGAAAATTTCCTTCGCCATGTGCAATGGGGCAGGTGATGATTTCAGTCAGTCCCTTTGTCCAGACACAATTTTCTGAAGCGGATTTAAGATGGACCCAACGGCATTCGAAATGACCCGCCGCATTGAACGTCAGTGTCGCTTCATTCTTCGCCGGGGCTTGACTCTGTTTTCCGGGCAGGATCCCGGATTTGACCAGCACCTGGAACCCATTGCAGATCCCGATGACCGGTTTTCCAGCCTCTACAAAGGAAGAGACTTCATCTATAAAGTACGAAGCGAGGTCCAACGCGAGGAGTTTACCTGCACCGAGTGCATCCGCGTAGGAAAATCCGCCGGGGACGACGAGCAGTTGAAAGTCCGCGAGAAGCGATTTTTGATCGCGCAATTCGTTGAGTGGAACTCCGCTTGCGTCTGCACCGGCAAGGGTCAACGCATCGATGACGTCGAAATCGCGATTGGAGCCGTGGGCTTGGAGGACGAGGGCTTTTGGTTTCATAGGCCTTTGGGATTGTTGAACGCATGGACAAGTTGGTCCACGGCGATCTCGGTGTTTGAGATTTTCAGAACTGGGTTGGGGGTAACTGCCCCAATTTTGTTGAATGGGAGGTTTGTAAATTGTTCTTCAAACGCAAGTGCATTCGTTGGTGTAACTTCCACCAGTAAACATCCGTTGACTTCATTGAAGATGATGGATGTTTCAAAATTGATATTCATTCCCAGCCTTCCGCCGATGCACATCTCTGCGGCTGTGACGGCGAGTCCGCCTTCACTTAAGTCATGTGCGGATCGAACGAGTTCGTTTGTGATGGCTTGATGTAATGCGCGATATATATTTGGCGTGGAGGATGGCACATCGGGAATCGCTTTTTGCTCCGCCGCGAATTCACCGATGAGATAAATCAAATTGCCGGCCTCCTTTAAATCCATCGTGATGGCTTTGTTAACATCATGCACAATGCCGATGGCGGAGATCAACAAAGTGGGCGGAATGGCGTGGCGGAGTCCGTCTGTGCCGAGGTATTCATTGTTGAGTGAATCTTTTCCGCTGATGAAGGGTGTGTCATAGAAAAGTGCGGCATCGTGACAGCCGCGACAGGCTTCCACCAATGTGCCCATCGTTTCCGGGCGGAGCGGATCGCCCCAACAAAAATTATCGAGCACGGCGATTCGGTCCGGGTCCGCGCCGACTGCCACTGCATTGCGAATCGCTTCGTCCATCACGGACCAGGTCATTTTGTATGCGTCACGCTTCCCAAATTCGGGATTGATCCCGTTGGAGAGTGCGATGCCTTTCTGCCCTTTGGTGCCAATCGGTTTGATCACTGCTGCATCAGAAGGCGCATCTGCTTCCAAACCGGTTAGTGGCTTGATCACAGTTCCGCCTTGTACTTCGTGATCGTAAATGCGAATGACAGATGCCTTGCTTGCAATGTTTGGAGAGGAGAGTAAATTAAGTAAATGTTCCTTGATATCGCCAACAGGCAAAGGCTGATCGCTGATCGCTGAAAGCTGATTGCTTATCACTGCCTTCAACTGTCTCTGCGGAATGCCTTCATGTAAAAACTCGTTATCCATATTCACAACGGTCTTTTCACCATGCCGAATGACCAGCCTGTTTTTGCCGGTGAATTCGCCGATGTCTGTCAATTCGGTGTCGAAGGTGTCGCATAATTTCTGCAGCGCGGAGATTTTTTCAGGCGCGACCGCCAACACCATGCGTTCCTGTGCTTCAGAAAGCCAGATCTCCCACGGGGCGAGTCCGGGATATTTCAAGCGGACTTGAGTCAGGTCCACATCACAGCCGATGGCGGAAGCCATCTCGCCAACTGCGGAAGATAGTCCGCCGGCGCCGCAATCGGTGATGTCGTTGTACAGTTCCAAATCTCGTGCGCGGACGATGACATCGATCAAGCCCTTTTCGGTAATCGGATCACCGATTTGAACCGACGCACCGGAGACTTCGCCGGTCTGTGCGTCCATGGTCATCGAAGAGAATGTCGCGCCGCGCAGCCCGTCACGGCCTGTTCGCCCGCCCAGCACAACGACTCGATCACCAATCTGTGGATTCTTGCGATGTTTTCCTTTGGGTGCGATGCCCACACATCCGCAAAAGACCAGCGGATTGGCCGTGTAGCCTTCGTCATACAAAATCGCCCCGTTGACTGTGGGGATGCCGATCTTGTTTCCATAATCCTGCACGCCAGCGACCACGCCCGATTGAATGCGGCGCGGATGTAAAACGCCATCAGGTAACGATTTGGGGTCGAGATCCTGTGGACCAAAACATAGAATATCTGTATTTGCAATCGGTTTTGCAGAAACCCCCAACACATCACGGATCACGCCGCCGACGCCGGTGTTGGCGCCGCCAAACGGCTCTACCGCGGATGGGTGGTTGTGGGTCTCGGCTTTGAATGAGATTTCGAATTCATCGTCGAAGTCAATGATGCCGGCGTTATCGACAAATGCGGAGATGACCCACGGTGCGTTGATCTTATCGGTTGCGGATTTGAGATATGTTTTGATCAGCGAATCGATCACCTTGCCATCATCCAAAGTTACTTTTGCCTTGAATGTTTTGTGTACGCAGTGCTCACTCCACGTCTGCGCGATGGTTTCAAATTCCACATCGGTTGGATCGCGGTCTTCGCTTCGATAATAATTTTGAATGGCTTGCATCTCGGCCAGGTCCAGTGCGGCGCGGCGTTCTTTTGAAACGGCAAGCAATTCATCGTTGGATAAATTTCGAAGCGAAATAGTTTCAACGGTTCCGCTGGATGCAGCATCTTGTGGAAAGGACGGCGTGATCTCGCCAACCCTCCAATGTTGGATGACGTTGTTGGCGAGAAGTTGTTTGGCGAGCGCTTCGATTTCCCTGGCGTTCAAACCTTCGATTTGAAACCTTGAACCGGTGGCTGCTCGCTGAACTCCGTCTAAATTTATTTCGTGTGCCGCCCGCACCAGTTGCTCCGCGACCGGGTCGGTGACGCCGGGGCGAAGAGAAACTTCCAGAATCGCCACATCAGCTTTGGATGGGGGAAGAGGCGTCGGCAGTTCGATCCAGAAAGCGGATTGGGTCACCGGGTCTGTTAAAAGTTTGAGGGCCAACTGCTGCAATTCTTCCTGCGACAGTTGGCCCTCGATAAAGTAGAGGTCCTGCATGTTGATGCTTTGCAGGCTTTGGAACCCCAGCGAATGGGCGTCTCTTAACAGCCCGCCGGAGCGCGGGTCTTTATTTTTTGTTTGAATAAGAAATTTATAGATGGGCATGTGATCCTGTTGGAAAATCGTCGAGATTGTAACCGCAGACATTTGTCTAGTCAACAGGTGGTTTTGCAAGGCTTCATGCTTTTACCTTCGCCTGTTCCAAAACATATTGAATCATTTTTTGCGGAATGTTCACGCCGGTGGTCGCAATGCTGTTGCGAAATTCCATCGTGTGATTGATCTCGTTGATGGTCATCCCGTTTTCAGTTTCAAACAGATCGAGCGCAAGCAATCCGCCGCCGACTGCTTTTGCGGCGCGATGACAGATATCCGCGATCTCATCGGTGACGGGACAATTGGTGGCGACGCCTCCGCGCGCCGTGTTGGTGATCCAATTTTCGGAGGAACGATAAATTGCGCAAATGCATTGGTCACCGATGACAAACGCGCGAATATCGCGGCCGGGTTTGTTGATGTATTCCTGAATATAAAAAACCTGATGATTGACTCCCAGCGAGGATTTATGTTCGATGAGTGACTCTGCCATATGACGATTTTCAACTTTTGCCAGCAACCGTCCCCATGACCCAACGACCGGTTTCAACACGCAGGGATAGCCCATCGCTTCGATCGCGCGGAGAGCTGATTCTTCATCAAAGGCCATCACCACTCTGGGAGTTGGGATTCCGTTCTTCGCGAGGATTTGACTGGTGACATATTTATCGCCGCAGCGCTCCGCGACAAGCGATGAATTTACCACGGGGACTCCATGCGCTTCGAAGATGCGCGAGATGTATAATCCGCGCGAATAGGAAATCGAACGCTCGAAGAGCACATCGATCGGTTCGGGGAGTTGATGAATATCGAAGAACGTCTCGCTGTCGTTAATGCGCACGACTTCAACGCCTTCATGTTTTTCCAATTCGTCCAGTAAATATTTTTCTTCCACGCGCAGGCGGGTGTATAAAAATCCAACTCGGGTCATGTTTTCTCCTTGTATCAACCATGTTCTGGTGGCGTTCGACCACCGATTACAACTTTCGAATCACTTTTTCCGTTACCTGGTTTGTCGTCAAAGCGCCATCCAAATCCGGCGTGGACTCTTTGTTTGCGATGCATTCCCGAACTGCTTTGCGCAAGCGTTCGGCGGATTCTTTTTCGTTCAGATAATCCAACATCATGGCAGTTGCGAGGAAGGTGGCGATGGGATTGGCTTTGCCTGTTCCAGCCAGAGGCGGAGCACTTCCGTGCACCGGTTCAAACACTGCAGCTTCCGTGCCGATATTTCCCGAAGATGCCACACCCAGTCCGCCGACGAACATGCAGGCTTCATCACTCAAAATATCACCAAATAAATTCGTGGTGACGATGACCTCAAACTGCTCCGGCGCGCGGACCAATTCCATCGCACAGGTATCGACGAGCATTTCATTCATCGTGATGTCGGGATATTCCTTTGCCACTTCGAATGCCACCGAGCGGAAGAGTCCACAGGTTTGACGGAGCACATTGGCTTTGTGAACCACGTGAACGGATTTGCGATTGGTTTGCCGGGCCAGGTCAAATGCTTTGCGAATGATCCGCTCCGAACCTTTGCGGGTGATGACGCGTTCGGTGATCGCGCGATTGCCGTCGTCTTCCATACGCTCGATGCCGGAATACAAGCCTTCGGTATTCTCGCGGACGATGACCATGTCAATGTTTGGGCGGGAGGTGGAATGCGGGATCGATTGACAAGGCCTAAAGTTTGCGTACAGGTCCAGCGACTGGCGCATCCGCACGACGGGGGAGAAATATCCGGGGAGATTCGGCGGCGTCGTGACGGCACCAAACAAGGCGGCGGAAGAGAGGCGGATCTGTTCGAGAGTCGAATCAGGCAGTGGTGTGCCGAGACGTTCGTAGGCGCCAAATCCAATCTCGGCGCGGGTGAATTCAAGATCCAATGGCAGGGCGGACAGGACCTGTTCCGCGCATTCGATCACTTCGGGGCCAATGCCATCGCCTGGAAGCAGGCAGATGCGGTGTTTCGTCATGCCATCAAATCCTGAATATCGTGTTCCTTGAGGAAGTTGACAATGCCGCCCGCGTCCGCAATTTTCAAAACGAAATCAGGCAGGGCCTGTGCTTGATAGCGATGTCCGTTGGTGCGATTGAAAATTTCACCCGTGGAAAGATTCACATCGATGTCATCTCCTTCGGTGATATCTGCCACGGCTTCGGGACATTCCAAAATTGGCAGGCCGATGTTGATCGCATTGCGGAAAAATATTCTTGCAAACGACGGTGCGATGATGCATTTGGCTTGCGAGCCTTTGATCGCGATCGGTGCGTGTTCGCGCGATGAACCGCAGCCAAAATTTTGCCCACCGACGATGACATCGCCGGGCTGTGCTGTTTTTGCATATTCCGGTTTGACTTCGCAAAATACATTCTTTGCAAGTTCAACGGGATCGATCGTGATGTTGTAGCGGCCGGGAATGATCTCGTCCGTGTTCATGTTTTCTCCAAATGTCCAGGCTTTTCCCATGAGAGTCTCCTTCTATTTACCGCGAAGAGCGCCAAGGACGCAAAGATAAATTTTTTCTTCGCGATCTTCGCGTGCTTTGCGGTTCAGTTGTTGATTGTTTCCAGAATTGCGCGCGGGTCGGTGATGCGACCTGTCAGCGCGGTGGCAGCGGCAGTGGCCGGTGAAGCCAGATAGATTTCAGAGAGCGGGCTCCCCATGCGGCCGATGAAGTTGCGATTCATCGTGGTCAAAGCACGTTCACCCGGTGCAAGGATTCCGCCGTGACGGCCGATACATGCGCCGCAACCGCTGCCTGTCACGGTGCAGCCTGCATCCATCAAAATATCGATCAGGCCGTTGGTCAATGCTTTTCGATAAATGCGGTCGCTGGCAGGTGTGACGATCACACGCACGAGCGGATTGACCTTTTTGCCCTTCAGCATGTTCGCCACGATCTCAATGTCTTCATAGCGTGCGTTCGTGCAGGTTCCGATGTACACCTCGTGTACTTCCAATCCAACAACCTGTTCCAACGGTTTCACGTTGTCCACATCAGGATGGCAGGAGACTTGCGGTGCAAGCACGGAGACATCCACTTCGAGTGTGCGTTCATATCTTGGATGGATCGGAACGATCCGCTCGAACCGACCTTTGGCCGGAGTCTCGTTTTCGAGATACTGGATTGTCACATCGTCAGCTGCGATCAATCCGCACTTCGCGCCGATCTCGGTGGACATGTTCGGGAAGATGATGCGTTCGTGCATGGGGAGGTTATCGATGTATTCGCCGCCGAATTCAACCGAACGATAGGTGCCGCCATCCATGCCGAGTAACCCGGCGATGTGGATCATCACATCTTTTGCATACACGCCGGGCTGAGTCTTGCCGGTCAACTCCACGCGGATGGTTTCGGGAACTTTGAACCAGCATTTGCCGGTGATCCATGCCACGCCGATTTCTGTGGAACCAAGGCCGGTGCCGAAAGCGCCCATCGCACCATATGTGTTGGAGTGCGAGTCTGCGCCGATGACGATGGCGCCGGGGGTGATGTATCCTTCTTCGATCATCACCTGATGACAAACTCCCTGGTGCAGCAAATGCGGAAGTCCCTGCTCCTTCACGAATTCGATGATCTTTTTGTGATTTTCCGCCGCCAACACGTTGGGAGCTGGATAAGCATGGTCAAAGTGGATGACGATGCGGTTCTTGTCGTGGATCGGTTTGCCGATGTCGCGAAAGGCTTTGATCGCCAGCGGCGTGGTGTTGTCGTGGCTCATGATGTAGTCCACATCCAATAATAAGATCTCTCCAGCTTGAACCGGCCGACCTGCTTTACGCGCAAAAATTTCTTCAATCAGTGTGCCCATAGAATCTCCTTTGGTTATTTTCCATTACCGTTATATTTTTTTAGGACCATGCGTGTATCGGTGCGTTTGACTCCCTGCACCGTGCGGACTTCTTCGATCAAGTTGTTCAAGGCCATCACATTCTCCACGTTGACGAAGGCACTGATGTCGTAATCCCCCGTGATCTCGTAGACGTTGCTCACGTTGGTAAACCCGCGCATCCGCCGGACCACCGACGAGGTGTATACATGTGACTCGACTTCAACCATTAACATCGCGCTGATGTCGTGCGGGATGACATCGATCTCCCGTCCTGTGACCTGCTCGGCAATCTCGATGATGTCCGTGTCGAAAAGTTGTTTGCGGTCATCGCCAATATTTTTGATGCGCGAGACGATCACTTCGAGTTCCGCGTTGCTGACTTCGATGCCATATTCATCCAGGCGCGATTGCACCGCGCTCTTGCCGGTATATTTGTCGATAATGATCTTGCGTTCACGGCCCAATAATACCGGGTCGAACGGTTCGTACGTGCGCGGGTCTTTGAGAATGCCGTTCGTGTGAACTCCGCTTTTATGAGAGAAGGCGTTTTGCCCGGTGATGGGTTTATTGGGCGCCAAAAAAAAGCCGGAGATGCCTTCAAGATACGCCGAGAGTTCCATCAACGGCTGGATGTTGTATTTCTCCACGCCTTCGAGGTTGTGAAATGCAACCACGGTCTCAGCCAAATCCGGAATTCCGGTACGCTCGCCCAATCCGTTGACCGTGGTGTGGATGCAATTTGCGCCGGCGCGAATCCCGGCCATGGCGTTCGCAAGGGAAAGTCCGTAATCGTCATGACAGTGCAGGTCAATCTTGCAGGGGAGTAATCTCTCGCGCAGCGCGTGAACCCGTTCGTAAAAAGTATGCGGCTGCATGATCCCCAGCGTATCGGCGAAGCTGATGCGGTCCGCGCCGGCTTCGATGGCGGCGTTGCACACACAGACAAGAAACTCGAAATCGGTGCGGGTTGCATCTTCCGGCGTGTAGCGGACCTTGAGTCCCAGACTGCGGGCGTAGGCGACATGCTCGGTGATGATCGTGGTTGCTTCTTCCTGTGTTTTGTGCAGCTTCGCATCCAAATGAATTTTGGAGGTGGCGTAAAAGATCGCCACGCGGTCTGCGCCGCAGGCTTTGGCACGGTCAATGCCGGAGCGGGTGGCAATGCTGTGGGCCACCACTTCAGCTCGAAGTCCGAGGGAAGCGATACGTTCGATGGCCTTGGCAACATTGGGTGAAACGGAGGGATCGCCGGCTTCGATCATGTCCACGCCCACGTTGTCCAGTAATTTGGCAATATGAATTTTTTCATCCACCGTGAAGTTGACGTATGGAGTTTGTTCGCCTTCGCGTAATGTTGTATCCAGAATTTCGATCATGGTTCTCCTTGCAGCCGAAAAAATTAAAATAAAAAACGCCATCCGTTGTCGGATGGCGTTTTGGCAGAGCACAGGGTTGAATAGCTGCGATGCTATTCGGAGTTTTTCCTGATTACCTGTTCGACCGAAACATGCCCATTCCCGACAACCGGAGTTGTGGAAAAGGGCTTGCGCTTGGCTTTGGCCTCCATGAGGATGCTTGCTCGGTCTCTGAACATATTGAACAGGATTTTACTATCAATATGAAATGAGTCAATGATTTGGGTGATACCCATTTGGGTAGGATATGGCCCGCGATGATTACCCAAATGGGTAATGTGGAATTATTTCTATTGTTATATTATTTTAGGAATTATCTATTCACAAAAAATTTTGAACAGCAAGGTGATCTTATGCAAAGTAAATCCCAGCTTCAGAAGAGTGATGAACAGCCTCCCCAGGTGGCGTTAACTTCGAATTCGTTCAATTGGCTGACCACGCCGGATACAAAGACCTGGCTCGATGAAAGGGATGCCTGCGCATTGGTGGCGTCCATTCGTAAAAATGGGGATGCCACGCATGGCAACCTCAAGCGTGCGATGACCGCGTTAAGTATCATGGGACATCGCAGTGGTGAAGTGAATGGAGAGGGGGATGGCTGCGGCGTGATGACGGATATTCCGCGTTCGTTATGGGCGCAGGCTTTGGAGAAAGAGGGAAAGCCGGGCTGGCTCGCTGAAGATCGAAGATTTTTTGTCGGGCATTTGATGCTTTCAAATAAGGAAGTCCAGCTGGGGGAGGATCAAAAAGTAATTTTGGATTTGTTGAAGGAAAGTGGGATCGATATCCTGATGGATCGTCCGATCCAATCGCGGCCGCAGGCATTGGGAAAGACGGCGCGCCAGCAGGTGCCGTATCTCTGGCAGATTGCCGGCCTGGTGCGGAACGGTCCATTGGAAAATGTGGAGCGTACGCTCTTCAACCTTGCCCTTCAAATTGAGCGAAAGACAAAGACGCATGTTGCTTCCCTGTCGAGCAACATTGTTGTATATAAAGTCCGCGGTTCGATTGAGACGCTATATCAATTCTTCCCGGAATTACGCGACCCCGATTTCACAACAGCGATCACGATTGGTCATGCGCGCTATTCCACAAATACTGCAACCAGTTTCGAGCGCTGCCAGCCCTTCAGCCTGCTTGGACATAATGGAGAGATCAACACCATTGCGCGTTTGCGTGAACAGGCTGAAATGCTTGGGGTTGAGTTGGTCGAGAATGGCAGTGATTCGCAGGATTTGGACCGATTGCTCGCGACCTTGATCCATGAATACCATTTCACGCTGGCTGAAGCCATGGAAATGGCATTCCCTCCCATCTTAAGTGAGGTTGAAAAATTCCCGCCCGAACTCCAGACCATTTATAAATATTATCGTCAGGCGTTTGGACCATTTTCACAGGGTCCTGCGGGAATTATCTCCCGATATGGCGATGAATGTGTCTTCAGCGTGGATGCGCTCGGTCTTCGCCCGCTTTGGTTTGGTGACTCGGAAAAGGAATATTTCTTCTCCTCGGAGAAGGGTGTCTACCATTTGGATAATATGCTGCTTGACCCGGTTCCACTCTCACCCGGTGAAAAGATGCGGCTTCGCGTGCATCGCGGGCGCTCTGTGGAAGTGGCCGATTACCCGGCCATTCAGCAAAGAATGCTCAACCTGACCTTGCGCAGGTTTGGCTCAATCGAAACGATGAATCATCGCCTCGCGTTGATCGCCGACCAGGTCAAGAAGAATTCGGTCCCGGCCAGAAATGATGATGCACCCAGGCACGTTCAATTGGATAATCGGCTGGCTGCCTTCGGATGGGGCAAGGAAGATCGCGAATGGGTGGTCGAATTGGCGAAAAACGGAAGCGACCCGATCAGCTCACTTGGGTACGATGGTCCACTGGCTTCGCTTTCCAAGGAACGACAGAACGTTGCCGATTATTTCAAGGAAGCAGTGGCGGTGGTGACCAACCCGGCGATTGACCGCGAGCGTGAGGCTGAACATTTTTCCACGCAGGCTGTCGTAGGTCCGCGCCCGCCGTTGATCCCCAATGAGATCGACCGTGCGACCACGCTGACGTTGGAGTCCCCGGTTGTGTTGGATGACCCCAATCTTTCAAACATGCCGCTCGAATTGTTCGAGAAACTGAATACCTTTAACTTAAATCAACTGACAAGCCAGTTCACGGAATCTGAATTGGTGCGCTTGCAAACCGTGACGCTGCCCGGCGAATCCCTTGCGGATGGATTGCAACGCCTCGCCCAGGCCGCAGTGGATTCTGTGCGCAACGGGGCACATCTCTTGCTGTTGGATGATTCGTCCGCTTTCCAACAGGACAATGGCTGGCTGGACCCAATCCTTGTGTTGGCAGTGATCGAACGTGCGCTGCGTAGAAGTTTCATGGAGCAAACGCCGTTGGAAACTTCGGTGCCCATGCCGCTGGATGGCAATGGGAAGATCGATCTCAGTTTAATGGCTTCCCTGCCGCTGGCGAATTTACGCCGCCAGACCGGCATTGTCCTGCGCAGCGGAGCGATCCGCAATTTACACGACCTGATCATGTGCATCGGCATGGGTGTCGATGCGGTGGTTCCGTATTTGATGTTCGAGTCCGCGCTTTCGGAAAAGGAAGCTGCTGCGGAGGAGCAGGCAGCCCGCATCAAGAATGTACTCAAGGCGCTGCATTCCGGCGTTGAAAAATGTATCAGCACCATGGGCATTCACGAAATGCGCGGATATGGCCGGTTGTTCTCCAGCATTGGGTTAAGCCAGGAAGTGGCTTCTTCCTTGGGGACGCATAATTATGCGGGTTCCGAACGAAGCGGACTCAACTGGCGTGATTTGGAAGCCGATATGAAAGCACGCTCCACTGTGTTCAACAGTGTGGGCCGCGGTGACCTTGCCCGTACCAACCATTTTTACCCCAAGATCTGGAAGGCCGCCGGGCGAATGGGAAAAGGCGAGATTGATTGGCAGGAATATGAAAAGCACGTGGAAGAGACTGCCAAAACCAACCCGGTATCGATCCGCAACATTATCGATTTCCGCCGGCCGGAGATAAAACCGGAAGTCGATCCCGGCGAAGTGGATTTGAGCATCACCTCGCATAAAATGCCATTCATGATCGCTTCGATGTCATTTGGCTCGCAGGGAGAAGTTGCCTATCGCGCCTATGCGGAAGCGGCGTATCGTTTGAATATGCTTTCACTCAACGGCGAAGGCGGTGAAATTCCCGACCTGCTTGGGAAATACCCGTTCAATCGCGGCATTCAAATTGCCTCCGGTCGCTTTGGGATCACGGCAGAGACGATCAATGCAACCAATCTGTTGGAGATCAAAGTGGGGCAGGGTGCAAAACCCGGTGAAGGCGGACATTTACCTTCGCGCAAAGTGACTAAGAAAGTGGCGGCGGCGCGTCACGCCCGGCCCGGCGTGGACTTGATCTCTCCGTCGAACAACCACGATATTTATTCAATTGAAGACCTCGCGCAGTTCATCGAAGAATTAAAGACGATCAACCCCAAGGCGCGTGTTGCAGTCAAAGTACCGGTCGTGCCCGGGATCGGGATTATCGCCATTGGTATTGCCAAGGCGGATGCCGATATTATTTATCTGACCGGTTATGACGGTGGTACCGGTGCGGCACGCGCGCATTCCCTGCGTCATGTGGGCCTGCCTGCCGAGATCGGCGTGGTCGAAGCACATTACGCGCTGACCGAAGCCGGCCTGCGCGGGAAAATGGAAATCTGGGCGGATGGCGGCGTGCGTTCCGCGGCGGATGCGTTGAAGTTGATGTGTCTCGGTGCCAATCGCGTCGGTTTCGCCACACTGCCGATGGTCGCGATCGGATGTACGATCTGCCGGGACTGTCAGAGTGGCACCTGCCATACGGGGATCACCACCCAGCTCGAAACAAAGGAAGATGCGACTGCGGTCGGCGTCAAGCATTTTGTTCCGCGCGATTTTGAACAGGCCACACAGGCACTCGTCAATGTATTTTCCAATTTGGGCGAGGGGATGCAGAACATTCTCGCCGACCTGGGCATTGCGCGCGCGCAGGATATTGTGGGACGCTCCGACCTGCTTGAACAGATCTCACATCACGAAAAGATCGATCTGGCCGAAATGCTTTTGCCCGTGGATCAGTATCTCGCAAGCAAGCCGATCCCTGTCTCCATCCCGTTGCAGGAAGCGGCTTTGATCGACCGCGGACCGCTGCACCGACCGCGTAATCATCTGACAACGGTCATCTCGAATCTGGTGATGGAAAGTTTCACCACCTATCATCAGGATGCGATCCTTTTCGAAGACGATAAAGTCACTCCAGTGGACCGTGCGCTCGGCACGCACTTAACCGGGGCCTTGACCCGCTTCCAACGAAATTGGACCTGGCTGCCGGGACATGGCGGCGTGGGCGGGCATCAGGAAACCTGGCGAAAGCCGCTGGATTACACGGAAACGCAGGATGTGCCGACCACGTCGCTGCGCTTCTTTAGCAGTTCCGTGCCCGGCAATGGACTCGGCGCGTACAATGCCGAACCCGTTCGCATTTTGGTGGAAGGCGGCGCGCAGGATGGCGTAGCCAAGGGAATCTCCGGCGGACGCATCGTGATCGTGAAAGGCTATAACCACGATGGCAAATTGATCGATGGTTCGGTGGGCAAGAGTCTTGCCTACGGCGGGACCGGCGGCGTGGTGATCGTACAAGGCAATGCGGACTCGCGCGCCTGTATCCGCCTATCCGGAACAGATGTGATCATCGGCGGGGAAATCCAAAAACCGCTGAACGACAGCCTTGGGTTTATCGGCGCTCGTTCCAATGTAAAAGGTTTCCTGTGCGAATACATGACCGCCGGCCGTGTCGTGTTGCTGGGTGACCCCGGTCCGTGGATGTGCGCGGGCATGACGGGCGGCGTTTTGTATCTGCGCCTCCAGCCTCACCTTAATTTTGACCGTGCAGCCATTCAACGCAGGCTGGCGCGCGGTGCCAAGGTGGTCATTCAGGATGTGGGTGAGGATGATCTCAAGAACCTGCGCGAGCTTCTCACCACTTATGCCGATGAGTTGAAACAAAACCATCAGGCTGAAGAATCGCAGAAGATCATGAATTTGTTGATCGACTGGAAGAATACCTTCGTGCGCGTGGTGCCGTTGGGTCAGCAGGAAGAACAACGTTTCGCGACGGAGTAAAAAAGGATTGCAAAAAGGGCTTGTGAATGAAAAATTCACAAGCCCTTTTTTATTCGACGGACTTTGCCTGCCTGCATTGTGCAGCTGGCATAGGCGGCAACTGCATTATCCCAGCGTTCATACAGGGCGCTTTCTTGGACGGCGCTGAGTTTTACAAATCACAACGGTACTTCAAAAACCTGTGTTGAGAGTATGCCATTTTGAACAGTGACCAATCGGTAGTGAGGCGGCAAAAGGCATGCTAATGGTTCATCTTGCATAACAAATGGACAGGCGGTGGAGCGCAAGCCAAAAACAGGAATGTTGTTGATAATTCTTTCATAAGTTGTGTGGATATGTCCGCAAAATATTCCAAGAACATTGTGCCCGGACAGAATATTCCAGAACTTATGGATGTCGTCTGCGATAAATTCATCCAGCCAGCGGCTTCCTATCTTGATTAATTGGTGGTGCATTAAGACGATGGAAGGCAAATTAACATTGAGAGATCGGGAAAGAAAATCCAGAGTCTCTGAATGTGCTTTTGCCTTGGAGTGGGGGCCAAAATCAAGGCAGATAAATTGAATATCCTTGTGCGTAAACGCCGCGTTCATTAAGTTTGCAGATACACTTTTGGGGAAGAGATACTTAAAGAAATTATCCCGGTCATCATGATTGCCGGGCAATAGATACATTGGTAAATTCAGAAGACCTTCCGTCGAAACTGAAATAGGACCAGGTATTTTAGCAGACGCATTTCTTGCATTAACCATGTGAAGAAATGATTGATATGCGGTTTCTGTAGGGTTTTCCACGATGTCGCCAGTGGAAACAATAAAATCAACATTTGTCCCGGTGTTTTGGGCAATATGTTTCAAAACTGAGCGAAAGGCGTGTCTGGTTGAAAACCCATCTAGCAACACGGTGTCAGATTCTGTCAAATGGTGGTCTGTAATTTGAATAAAGGAAAAGTTCATAAATGTTATTTTGTGGATGGAGATATGATGAGCAAGGAAGCCGCTCAATGGTTTGCGATTACCCTTCCAAGAGCCTGCCCGGTTTTTCACAGGGGACCTGCGCGTGGGAGCCTCGTAGGCTCTGCCTGCACCATGCATCAGGCACAGGTGGCAGCAGAAAGATCTCGTAGGCAAACCCTGCCAAAGTCGAATACTTGCCGCTAATGTGTTTCTATCCCATTGATTCCTCAAAGAACTTAACCGCCTTCGCGCCGACATACTCGTGTATCTCCCTGCGGCGGATCCCTTTCGGGTCTCTGAACAGAATGGGAGCCACGAATCGTCCCTTCCAAGTCCCTTCACTCAAGAATGTATAGTGCCCAACTCCGGGCAGTATCTCCAAGGAACTGTCTGGAATCGACTTCGAAAACGCTAAGGCATTCTGCTCGGGGACGCTTTGATCATCAGCCTCACCTACAGTAAGGCTCACAGGGACTCTGATTGCCTTCAGGCTGTCCACTCCAAGGATTGGACCCGCTACCGGCGCAAGCACAAAAGCGCACTTGAGTCTCGCATCCCGGTAACTTAAGTTCGCACGACTCCATGACTCTCTTACAGTCGTATTACTTTCAATCGCATCCCAGACTTCCCGAGTCTCGAATTTCGCCTCCGGTGGCAGAGTGCAAATTGGGTCGGTTGGGTGGACGGCACAGTATGGTTGCCACCGTTCGATTTCCAATTGCGCGCCAACTGCTGCCAGTGCGGTATACCCTCCCATCGAGAATCCGGCTATTCCAATTCGATTTTCGTCAATATGGGGTCCAAAATCCTTATCTGCCAGGACATTGTCCACCACCAGACGAATGTCTGCCGCCCTTTCCCAGCACAACATAAAACCTTCAAGGAGAAGCCTGGATTCAACACCTGTATTTCCATGATGATTCACAGAAGCGACGATGAACCCAGCCGAAGCCAATCGCGTGCAAATCCATGCCATGCTGGCGGAGGAGCCGCCAGTTCCGTGGGAAACTACGACAAGCGGAAATTTTGGTCTCGCATCACTGATCGGAGCGTCATTCTTGTAATATCCGGTACGAAAGATCGCAATCGATTGTCTGGAAGCCCTTATGTTGGAGTCGGCGGGATACCAAATGCAGGTTAGCAGGGGACGCGATCCACCGGATAACCAGTTCCTTCTTTGGTCATCCTCATAGTGTTTGAACTTTGCGCCAACTTTGAATTTTTCCAAAATTTGACCATCCATCCGCAAATACTGGCCTCTTCACAGGTCGAAGTGACATTTCACAGAACGAAAGACCGGTTGACCTGAACCAATATGCCCGATTTTATCCATGCGAATCATTAATTTTCTTTTCCAGTTCTTTAAGGGCTTCTCTCCATGCCCTTTCCTGCCATTGCCGCGCCTCTTCCCATTCGGGTGAACTTCGCCAGCCCGAATGGATCAGATGTACTTGTGTTGAATCGTCATTCTGGATAAAAAAAACAACCACGTGTGTTAGTGGGTCGGCGTTGTTTGCAAAATGCTTATATTGCTTGGGACTCCTCCACTCGAACGAAAGGAACTTGTCTGCTTCAATGGCTGTTATTTTACAACCGAGAGTACTGTTATCTTCCCTGTTGTTCGGTTCCCAGAATAATTCATATTTTCCGCCGGTGACTGGTTCCACTTCGGTTGCTTCGGTGAGCCAAGACTCAAGTAATTTATCGACGCTGAATAGTTCAAAAGCACGATGTGAATTACAGCGTAGTTGAACCGACAAATGTATGATGTTATCCATTGAAGTCTCTCCTTATTAATAGCTTTGCAATCTGTTCCGAGTATATTCGATCTCTTGCAAAAGTCAAAAATGTAGATCAATGGAGTGTAAAAGTTCCCTGCATAGTCCGCCAGGACAGGTTGCTTTTCCGCGCTCCATCAAATACTTATGCAAGAGGTCTATTGTACAAGACAAGTGCCCCGTCACGTGGCGTGAACTCTGTCTGCCTGTACGGTGCAGCAGTCGAAGGACAGCAGGGCTGGCGTACGCTTGCCGGGCGCTTTTTTATGTTTGGATGACTATAAGATTTTACCTTCGATTGCCGCAAGGGCATAATCTCGTATCTCGTTGTCAAGATTGAGATTGGCTTGAAGATAATCTTCGATAACTTTGCGTTTGCTGCTGTGCTTAATATGACCCAGTCCGTGCAAGGCGCTTACCTGACAAGCAAGTGAAGGGAACTGAAGAATCTCCGCCATTGTTTGAAACATGGTCTCTGCCACTTTTATGTCGATATCATCCCCGAAATTGCGGAGCATATCCCACCACATATTGCAAGAGTCTTGTTCAGGGATTTGCATAAAAACAATCTGAAAAGGTACGGCCATCGACTTGATGCATCGCTCGCGAAGATGCCAGTCTAATTCGGTGTTCCATATAAAATTTGCCAAAGCGAAGCTTGAATGCCCATTGAGAAGAAACCAAAAGCCTTGATTGATCTGTTCGGGACTATAACTTTCAAGTAAAAAAGAAGGACTTTGGAATAATCTGGTTGCGTATTCCAGTTGTCTTTCCGCGATTTCGTCTTCGTGAAATATCCATTTGTTCCAAAACTCATTTAATTGGTCGTCCCAGTACCATGCTGACTGTGGGTCGTCACTAACTGAATGGTCAAAAATGAATTTGACCCACTCATCAAACGTCATATCAATTTTTGGCGGCATGTTATTTTTCATGTGTTATTTTCCATTGTGCCGCGGAAAGATTTTGAAGTCAGCCTCTCTAAATCCGACGGATGTGCTTCAAAGCCCCGCGCAGGTCTCCCGTATTTGGGGATGCGTGCCCGATAAGGCAGGGAGGAGCCAGTGAATTATCTTGGCTTTCGTCCCGGGTCTTTTACTGGGGCGACGTTCATAGTTTACAACTATACAACGAGACTTCCCCGTCCGGGTATTCGACGGTCTTGATGAAATCCCAGCCTAAACGTTCCAGGATGCCTGCTGCATTAACGGTGGTTGCAGAAATCGTCGAATATCCTTGTTCACGCGCTAATTTCATACCTGCCCGAACCAATTCTGTGCCAACGCCGTGACCTCGATAAGACTTCGCGACATATAAACCTCCCAATTCAGGTTGAATCTCTGGTAATGTTCCAGGTTCGCCCTCCCGCAGGATAATTGTGCCAACAAGCTCGTTGGACTCAAAAGCAACAAGCCGGGAGGGAGGACTGTTGCGAGAAATATCTTCAAGAAAATCTTTCATCATATCTTCATCTGACCAATTAGCAAAATAATCCGGCCATTGGTCACGGAACCATTTTGTCAATGTGGGTATGGTGTCGAGATGGTCTGCGAGGAAATCGATTGTAATCATAGCCTTCTTTTCCATGATTCTTTGTAAAGTTACAAGGCCGGCAGTCCAACAACTTGTGGAGACGGATGACCGATAGAATAAGGTGGAGTCAGTAAATTATCCTGGTGTCCGACAGGGTGGCAGGCTGTGCAGTGGATTTGCATCCTTAGATACCCCTCCTGGCAGACTCAAATTCGAAACGAAGTTTTTCGACTTTGGCCTTGCCAAGTGATTTGCGAACGACGGCAAAACTTTCAAGATCCTTTGCGCGCCATGCAGTCTGGGGGACTTCATCAAGATAATAGAAATATTCCCATAGTATCGACTCCCAACTAGTACAGCGGACTGCGGCACCGTTGATGGTCCCTTGCTTTTCCCACGGGCAGGAGTTCAAAGGAACACCCTCAAGTTCGTAATTATTTCCATGTTGAATGCATGGCTCGCAATCCAGGAGTACATCGCGAACATAAATGAGAAAGCCGTAATTGGTATTTTCCACCCTGCCGCCTCCGAAGGTATGTAATATGGCAATAAATTGGTCCTGCCGTTCAATTGGAAAAGCCAGGTCGATATCGTCATGCTCCCGTGTTATTTTATGAAGTCGGGCATCCATTGCCCAGCCACTTTCAAGCCAAAGAGGGAGGTTTTGTTCCTCCGCTGCGGCTAATAGCTGGTGAATTAATGGAATATGTATTGCGTTCATATGGGTTTCAGTTGTCTCATGGTTGATGTTTATCCTCGGACTTCATGGACTGGCCCTGCAGGCTTGCGATCCCATTGTGAAACGTGGACTCTGGTTGGGAGCAGAATAATCTCCAAGCCAGAATGCTATCGAAGTCGTACCTTTTAGACGCCTGCTGCTCATCGGTGGGCGCTCTTGCACCTGCCAGGACGACGGCATTAGAAAAACTCTATATTCTGCCAGTCGCCAAGATATGACCACGTTATTTCGACGCCACTTCTTCGTTTGTAATCCTGGTGACCCTTTTGGCTTTCTTCTTCCACATGATATGGAGTAGTGTGAATACCACTGGAATTGACACACTAATGACAGCACTGAGACCGAAAGAGCCAGCAATAATTGTGGCAAGGTATTCATTGGGGCTGATCACTTTAGTGCTGCCGTCTGCAAATGTGCAGATGCCGCCCAGCAAGGTCGGACCGATTGGCTGGCGGTCGGTGTCCACGACCATTGGGCCAAGTTTTTCGGTCACATTTATGGCTTCAGGGCAGTGATATGCCATCACAATTTTTTGACTGACTGTTTTCGTGTTACCCAGAATTATCCCGAGGGTGACGGTAGATATAATGACGCCAAATGCGATCCAGAATAAAATCATCCGCATATCCGCCACCCGCACTCCCCACTTTTTTTCATTGGCGTCAATGGCGAGAACCCGTTGAGCCATTGACGCCACATCGGAATTCGAGTCTTTGGTTAAAGATATTAATACATCGATTGCCTCTGGTGGCAATGACTGTCGCAAGGCGATCAATTCTTCACACGCGTTGTATCGCCTGGCTGGGCTGTCACTCTTCAATAACTTTATGATGTGCTGGATGTTAGACATTGAATTACCTTCTTTCTGCAACGGCCATGGAAAATGCCAGGTTTAACAAAATACCTGGACCCCTGCAACAATCAGTTATTCTCATGTATGTAGTGCCCAACGATTTGCGTCTTGTCCCCGCTCTTTGGGGATACCTGCGTGTGGGCAGCGCGTGGACTCTGCCCGGCGCAAAAAAATCTCAAAGCCAGTCCCTCTCCAAATACGACTGAAGTACTTCCATCCCTTCCCGGATTTAACTGTCGCGTTTGGGTAGGGTGGGGCCACTGCACGCAATGTTAGGTTTTGTTGTTGCTTTCGACAGATATTACTACTTTTCCTCTGGCATGACCTGCTCCAAGATACCGAAGCGCTTCAGCAGTTTCACTTAACGGATATTGTCTATCAATAACAGATTTTACTTTACCAGATTCAAAAAGTTCTTTTATAAATACCAGATCATTTTGATTTCGTTTTGCACTTACACCTGACATTCTCCTGCCGTTAGTTTCTGACATCATTGACCCCATGAGCATGGACTGGAAGATTTGCACCATGGAGCCTCCAGCCATAATATAAATACCCTTGGGAGTTAAGGCACGTTTATAAGCCGAAAGCGAATGATAACCATTTGCCGCAAAAACAAGGTCATACTGCTGCCCGCTTTTAGTGAAATCCTCTTTTGTGTAATCAATAACATGGTCTGCCCCGATTGAGCGTGCTTGTTCTAAATTCCTGGTGCTGCACACGGCGGTTACTTCAGCGCCGAAGGATTTGGCAATTTGCACCGCAAACGTTCCCACACCACCTGATGCGCCATTAATTAGAACCTTTTGTCCCGCCCGAATCTGCCCTTCATCGCGCAGACCTTGCAGAGCAGTGATTGCCGCCATAGGTATGGCGGCTGCCTCATTAAACGAAGTTTGGACTGGCTTCAATGCTAATGCGCTTTCAGGAGCACACGTATACTCGGCAAAACTACCTTTTACCATCCCAAAAACCTCATCCCCTGGCTGAAACTGCCTGATGTTTTTGCCAACTGTTTCAATCCGCCCCGCCATGTCAGCGCCGAGTCTTGTGTTTTTGGGTTTGAGAAGCCCTCCACCCATGAATCGAATCAAGAATATATCAGCGGTCAGGAAATGCCAGTCATAAGCATTTACGGATGCCGCATGAATTTTTATCAAGACTTCATCATCCTTCGGAGTGGGTTTTTCTATATCCTTGAATTGAGTAACATCAGGTGACCCATATTTTTCGTATACAACCGCTTTCATAAGTATTTCTCCCGGGTTACAAAAAACCTAACGGATTGCGTCTTGTCCCCGCTCTTTGGGGATACGTGCGCTTCTTGCCGCAGAAAAATCTCAAAGCCAGTCCCTCTCCAAATACGACTGATGTACCTCGAATCCCTTCCCAGATTTAACTGTCGCATTTGGGGACGCGTGCCGGGTAGGGTAGGGTCACTGCACGCTTTGTTAGGCGCGTTTTGATTTATCAGACATTGCTATTCTCCAATTTTACATCTTGATTAGCAAAATTTCGGTTGCGCAATGAGAGAAACAAAATTTCCGAGAAGGCAATTTGCGCCTTCTTTTTCTCAGAATTTAGAGATGCAAAGTAAGTGAACAAAAAAAGTAAGGATGTGCCAAAAAGTATAGAAGCGTTAAATAAAAAGTCAGCAGTAAAAATCTGGCTTGCTGTAAGTTGAAATATGCCGAAGATAGGACTAATCCATCCAAGAAACCAAAGTGAGAAAAACATCGTTGAACCTAACGGAATTCTCCAAATCAATATAGTTCCAGAATTAGTATTCAAAATTTCGCCTTTGATAGAGATATTACCATTAGAAAAGAAACCAAATCGGCGGCTGAACACGCACGAATTTTTACTAAGCCGCACAAATTTCACTTTTGAGGTCGTATACTCTTTCCCAATCTCAAAACAGTCTAAATTTATGTTTATCCCGTTCATCGTTTTTATTTTAAAACCTAACAGAAATAAAACAGATGGGGAAAACATCATGCCGTTACCTTCAACCGCAATTACGAGCGCAGAGATGATCACCGCGACTGCATATATTCTCAAAATACTTTCTGGAATTTCCATATTCCCTCTTGGGATAGCAAGCGCCCAACGGTTTGCGTCTTGTCCCCGCTCTTTGGGGATACCTGCGCTTCTTTCCGCAGAAAAATTTCAAAGCCAGTCCCTCTCCAAATACGACTGGTGTGCTTCGAATCCCTTCCCAGATTTAACTGTCGCATTTGGGGGCGCGTGCCCGATAGGGTAGGGTAGGGTGGGCCAGTGCACGCTTTGTTGGGCGCTTTTGTGGGCTTCAGATTCATAACTTAACATAAGGAATATGGACCACTAAGTTCGTAATAATTATCATGCTCAGAGACTACCATTGTATAACCGTTTTTCACCCACATCCCATCTTTTTTCGCATACAACCCCATCCACTGTGTTGCGTCGCTCGGCAAGACTGTTATCACCTTGATACGGACATTTACGCATTCCGAGGTTGAATCCCAAAAACCGACCTTCTCGATTTCATACTTCCAGATCCAGTCCGACCAACCAAGTGTTCCAATTCGATATTTTCCCATCCAAACATTCACTAACTCTTCAGCGATTTCTTCACGGCTGGCACTGGCTTCTACTTTATTTTTGGGAATTCTTGCCAAACTACCAGACGGAAAACCACGGGGATAAAATGCAGTAATACCGCATAAACAAAACAGAATAGTCATGATAAATAATGCTGTACTGAATTGCCGAACACGAGAAGTTTGTTTGATGGAATCCGACATAATTTTTTGGCTGATGGTTAAGATTCAAGTGCCCAACGGTTTGCGTCTTGTCCCCGCTCTTTGGGGATACCTGCGCTTCTTTCCGCAGAAAAATCTCAAAGCCAGTCCCTCTCCAAATACGACTGATGTACCTCGAATCCCTTCCCAGATTTAACTGTCGCATTTGGGGACGCGTGCCGGGTAGGGTGGGGCCAGTGCACGCTCTGTTAGCCCACATTGTCTGTAGATGGAGATGATTTTACTCCTTGATGTCCTTCATCTGGTAATCTCATTGTCTTCATAAGTTTTTTTGGAGAAGTGAAGGGTGCAAAATAAGTAAAAAAGACGAATATTCCGACATTCACCCAATACGGCAAACCTATTAAGGTCTGAATGCCAGTTGCAAGTGGAAGGGCGATCATCCAATTTAGAAAATTTCTACGATCCTGAATCCGATGCAACTTCCTTGATTTAGCCGATACCTTTTTTCTGCCATATCGTATCAACCATTCTGTGAAGATAAAGATAAACGCAGATATTCCAATATAAACAAATCCTAATTGAAAAGGCTCTATAAAAAATAAAGCATTCTGCATGTCGGATGAGCTAATTGCCAATACCTTTTGGATGTCGCTAGGAAATGACCAAAGACTTAAAAGGCAAACAAGAAGATAAAACCCCCCATATATTTTTGCAATAGTGCCTTTTCTCATTCCGCCATGAGTGAGCGAAATACCATTCTTCAACCCGTAATAAGCAAAGAACGCACAGAAATAAATCAATCTGGGCGTGAAAAGTAAATCTCTCAACTGGTCAGCAGGTGCAAGAATGGAATTGAGCGATGTTCCCATAAAAAAACCTTATTTTGCAAGATGTGGGCTAACGGTTTGCGTCTTGTCCCCGCTCTTTGGGGACACCTGCTTGTGGGCGGGTGTAGACTCTGCTTGGGGCCAGTATAAACTCGAAGCGAGGAAAATGCCTGAAAATGGCGCAGAATCCCACACGTGAGGTGCTTACGGTGTTGGGCGGAGTTCCTAGCGTATTGAAGCACTGTCTCTTCAAATTTACAAACTTTACTTTTTCGTTGTCATCCCAAGTGCTAATTTATATAAGGCTTTGCCCATTCGCTATATTCCTTATACTTGTTGCTCATATACTCTGGGGTAATGAATTCTAAGTCAGGTGGAACATCTAATTGGGGTAGCTTTGTTCTTGGCGAATTCAGCACACTAAGACAATTATCAACTAATGAAAAAAGCCCTCCACGTTTTTTGTCTACTTTGATATATAGCGTTTCAGCCAATTCCGTTTTCTTGATATTTTCTTTTTCAATCTCGATCAAACCACGGATATATAGCTTAGCAAAACCTTGCTTAACCTCATCAAGCCTCAAGATGGCATGATTGAGCATATCAGCAGTCGCCAAGAAGGATACAAAGTTAAAACTGTTTTCATTTGTCGCGCCTCTTAAGGATGCAAACACCCAAGCGTCAGACCAAGCGAAATACTTTTCTTTAGAATTCATTTGCTTCCTTACTCCGCCCAACAACGTCTTATGCCGATGCTTTCCGCATAACACCTTTTATATTTCATCGTCACATTATAGAAGCCCGACCCCAAAACCGCCATGGGGCAGGCGCGCGGAGAGGAGGGCTTCGCGGCGGAGTAACATAATGGAACTAAAAAGGCTTGTGAATGTTTCATTCACAAGCCTTTTTGTTTTCAATATACGCTTATAGATCGACCACGGACTTTGTGGTTGTTTGTCTGTTCAAAACGAAATAACCAACGATGCCCGCCACAAGCGAGCTGAGCAGAATGCTTATCTTTGAGCTTTGAACGATGTCTGGCGCATCAAAAGCCAGCAGTGTGATAAAGATGGACATGGTAAACCCGATGCCTCCGAGAAAACCAGCGCCGATGAGGTGTTTCCATGACACATCGTTGGGCAATTTGGACAGCCCGGTCTTGATTGCCAGAAGACTAAATGAAACGATGCCGAGCGGTTTGCCGACGAGTAATCCGGCAAAGATACCCAATCCATTGGATGTGATGAGACCCTGCGCCCAACTTCCCGTGAGGGCAATGCCGGTGTTTGCCAGCGCAAAGATCGGCATGATCAGAAAAGCGACGGGCTTGTGCAGGAGATGCTGCAGCCTGTACGATGAAGTCTTTTCGCCGCCATCTCCAAATGGAATGACGAACGCAAGCAGAACACCCGCGATGGTGGCGTGGATGCCGGACTTGAGCATACAGTACCACATGACCATGCCTGGAATGAGATATACAGGCAGTGAATGGACCCGCATCCGGTTGAAGATGAACAACACGCCAAGGATGCCCAAAGCCAGTAGAAGATAGAAAAGGGAGAAATCACCCACATAAAATAGGGCAATCACGGCAATTGCGCCCAGATCGTCTATGATGGCGAGGGCGGTCAGAAATATCTTGAGCGATATCGGGACTCTCCTGCCCAGCAGGGCAAGCACACCCAGCGCGAACGCTATATCGGTTGCCATGGGAATCCCGCCGCCAGCCTGTGTTGAGGTTCCCTGATTGAACAAAAAGTGGATCAGAGCCGGCATGGCCATGCCGCCAATCGCGGCGAAGATGGGGAGGGTCGCATTTTTTAGGTCGGACAATTCCCCGATATACAGCTCGCGCTCCATTTCCAGCCCGATGAGCAGAAAGAAGATTGCCATCAAGCCGTCGTTGACCCAGTGTTCCACGCTGTATTTCAGGGTCAGGCCGCCGATCTCAAAACCCACTTTTGTATGCCAAAATTCCTGGTAGCCGTGGCCGAGCAGGGAATTGGCGATCAGGATGGAGATGAGGGTGCAGAAGATCAGAACAATGCCCGAAGACTGTTCGCTCTCAAAAAATTCGACAAAAAGTTTGCTTAGTTTTCTTCTCATGGGGATTTGATTCCTTTCCTTTTGACCATGAACTTGCGACCACACGTACCAGAACCGTGCGACTACCGGTAAATAAATGTCCGCCGCCAGGATGAGGGGGGCATCCTAACGACGGACACTTGGATTATACACAAAATTACTGATGACAATATTATGCTTGCTTAAGCACTCAGGGTCTTGCGTGCGGACTCTAGACTCTGCCTGCACCGTGCAGCAGGCACAGACGGCCGCAGAAAAATCTCAAAGCCAGTCCCTCTGCAAATACGACTGATGTACCTCGAATCCCTTCCCAGGTTTAACTGTCGCATTTGGGGACGCGTGCCCGATAGGGTAGGGTAGGATGGGGCCAGTGCACGCTTTGTTGGGCGTTTTTTGTTGCACAAGACTTACTGCCTAAAAAAGATACCACCGCAAACCTTTTGAAATATTTACACAAAACTCAATGCATACCTGTTAGGTTTTATGCATTCGCTTGACCTATCATTGCGAGTAAAAAATATGCGGCAATAATTAGAACGTACATTAAGACGAAAACTATCAAAGCGATATATATTTTTGACGGTTTCAAAATTATTGTTGGCATAAAGCGTTCAACTTGATTTCCAATTATCCAATAACTAAATGATTTACCTTGAAACGTCATGATTGCGCCAATAACTCCATATGCAATCAAGATAAATTTTGCAATTGAACCAATAATCATCATTGGAAACATTATATATGTGTTGGCAATAAACACAGAGAGCCAAGTAAAACCGTAGCCAATAAACCCAATTATGATAATGCTCACTTGATAAGTTAAGGCTTGAAGAGATTGAAATGTTAGATATTGCGGCTTGTTTTTTTGGTTTGCCTGTATTATCCAAATGATAATTGGCACAAGAAATCCAATACGGGGTATCAGAATTGACATATGAGAGAAGGCAGATAATAAACGCTCGCTTTGACTTGGTTGTGATATGTCAGTGTCGTTAATCATTGATACAAATCCTTTTTACTATCTGGATGCGACTAAACGCCCAACGGTTTGCGTTAGTGGTTGGCGTGAAATAACCACAAACAGACAATGTTACAAATTTAATCCAACCTACTTTGAACGCGCACGAATCACGCCAATCCACTGCACGCTGTGTTGGCACGCTCTATGCTTGCATAAATGGCATAAGGAAAGCAACGAGTAGAACTGTGGCAACCAATAGAATCATATACCTATTCAGATTTTTTGATATTTCGTATTGATTCTCAAGTTTTGATTCGTTTTCCTTTATCGCATTAAGATAAAGATATACTCTATTTTCGAGTATTGCCCTGTCGGACTGGTCTTTAAATATTTCAGTATAGTATTCCCAAGTTGGAAGTATTGCATGTTTAAGGGAGTTTGGGAGAGTTGCCGTTATGGAAAAATATATTAGTAAAAAGTAAAAAAAAGCCATCAGACCAATGAGGATAAAATAGAGCGATATAAAATCTGTTTTTATTTGATATGTTGATATTTTAAAAAGAGCAAACAATGAAACAATAATGCTTGAACTTCCTAATATTACCTTGCCATGTTCCCTCATGGTGTTCATAGAAGCGAATTGTCTCTTTAATTTATCTTGTGCTTCTTCTAACATTACTGTAAAATCGTAATTGGGTGTTTTTTCGATCATTATGATAAAGTCCTTTTTTGGAGATAATATGTCATCTAATGAAGAAAGTCAAGCAAAGCCAGAAGAAAATAAGGCAGATACAGCCACCTCCACAAATACCACAGACAACAGTTCTGTAACCCCACCTCCGCAAATTGTTGTGAAACCCGATAGTTTCATCAATTTCGCTCTAACTGAAGCGTCAAAAAAGAAAGACAATAAGAAAAAAGAAGATGATGGTGGTTAGTGTTTTCAATCAGTAAAACAGAATAAGCCTTTCTCGAAAGACAATCTCTAAAACGGATTGTCTTTTTTTTCGCCAATTTTGCAAGGGGCGTGCCAACTACGTCTTATGCCGATGCTTTCGGCATAAGACGTAGTTGGGGGTGATATGCCGACGCTTTCCGCTTAACACCCTTTATATTTCATCGTCACATTATAGAAGCCGGACCGCAAAACCGCAATGGGGCAGGCGCGCGGAGAGGAGGGCTTCGCGCGCCTGCTGGGACGGGTCAGCCTGTGATCGGGTCTTCAGGATGATCCGCGTTCCACAGAGCGATGATTTCCTCGCTGGTCTTGCCGATATTATCAGCGCGGATCACTTTTCCGGAGAATGCACCATCGGCATTCAGCGCGGAGGTGATGCGCTTGTCGATCTTCACACTGACGTCGATCTCACCATCCAGGTTGATGCTGGGGGTGTAGATCGCGATCCCGCTGTGGACGGGGCGGCCCTCTTTAAGCAAGCCGATCAGTGTTTCGTTCTCGCTCTCCTGCACATTCTTGACCACGCCCGAAGACAAGGTCGTGCGCTGGGTGATCAATTCCATGAACCGTTTTTCGTCGGCGGCCTCCATCAGGTCGATGCGCGGGCCGTACGTGGAGAAAGCTTGAATTCTTTGTGCCATGGCGGCAAAATCCTTTCTTTTGATCAATAATGGGTGGAAATGCCAGCTGGGAGAGGCAAAATCCCCACTGGGGAATCGAAATTGTCCACTGGGGAATTTAAATCGTCCACTGGGAAATCCAAAATGTCCACTGGAGGATTTAATTTGCCCACCGAGGAATCCCAAACGCCAGCCTGGCAAACTGCTGGACAAGGGTGGGTATCGTGTAGTCATTGCTCCATAGGCCCTCTTCTCTCAGTGCAGGCACTGAGTCCTATAAAGGTGAAACGGTTTGTGGGTTGCCGGCTGCGTTGTGATCTTTTGAGAAAGACCGTTTCCCCGCTGGGAAGCCAAAAATGGGTGGCGCGCTCCCCATGTGAAACTCTAGATCATTCTACAATTTTTTGAGGGTGCGAGTCAAGTAGGCAATAAACCTGCGGCTCTATCTATTTGCTCTGTCTGGGGCTTAGCCCCAGACAGAACAGGGGCATCCTCGAAGGCTGGTCTACGACAGAGCATGAGGCCATTTTACTGACTCCCCTCATATATGACCCATGTACTCCATTTGGGTGAGAAATTTTTAGCGACCGGTCTGCACGGATTCGATTTGTCCGCACAATATACTCCGTAGGGGTAATAGGCACATGCCCCTGAATCCATACAATAAAGAAACTATTAAGAAACAAATACGCGCTGTCAAGAAGTCATAAAGGTCATTTCTGTTGTTGAGAGAGTTCCGATACACATGATTTTCGCAATCGTCATTTTTGTCCTGGCATACATCGCGATCGCAAGCGAAAAATTCCCCCGCCACTGGGTGGCGTTGTTGGGCGGTTCTCTCCTGATCATGTTCGGTGTGCTCACCCCGTCCGAAGCCATGGCTTTTATCAGCTGGGAAACGCTCGGCCTCGTGGCCGGCATGTTCACCCTGGTGTCCATCCTGGTCAACGCGGGCTTTTTCACCTGGCTGGCCATGACCTCGCTGCGCAAGGTCAACTATCACCCCGTGCCCTTGTTCATTATTTTGATCCTGCTGGCTGCCTTTCTGGCCGCGTTCATGGATAGCATTACCGTGATGCTCTTCCTGGCCGCGTTGACTCTCCAGCTGTGCACCCTGCTCAAGATCGATCCTGTTCCGCTCGTCATCGCCGAAGTCTGCGCCGCCAATACTGGCGGCGCTGCCACACTGGTGGGGGACCCGCCCAATGTTATTTTGGGAACCACGCTGGGTTTCAGCTTTGCTGATTTCGCCACGAATACCGGGCCGATCGCCATTGTTGGCGCGTTGATCCTCATGGTTTATGCCTTCATAAAAAATCGCAAATCGTTGAAGGAGGCGCACATTGCGCTGACCCCGGAGATGATCGAGAAGATCGACGAACTGCATAATGAACCTCTGCATGTTCACCTGACCCGCGTCGGTCTGACCGGTTTCCTCATGGCAGTCTTCCTTTTGATCTTTCACATCCCCTTAAGCCACCTGACCGGACTGCCCATCAATGCGGCGGTATCGGCTTTGATCCCCGCCGGAGTTGCCCTGATCGCCCTGCGTGATGACCAGCGTAAGAAGGTGCTGGTCAGTGTGGATGGCGAAAGCATCCTGTTCTTTGCCGGGCTGTTCATGATGATCGGCGGGTTGGAGAAGGTTCACCTCTTCGAATCGCTCGCGGAATCGCTGGCGCTGGCAACTGCCTCCAATCCCAACACATTGATCATGGCCCTGCACTGGGGCCCCGGCCTCGCCAGCGGAATTCTGGATAACGTGCCGCTCGCGCTGGCAATGACCTTCGTGCTCAAGGACCTCGCGGCCATCCCCGGTACGCCGGCGCTTTCCATGCTGGTGTGGTCGCTGGCAATGGGCGTGGATGTCGGCGGCAATTTAACGCCCATTGGTGCGTCTGCCAACGTGGTCGCCTATTCCTATATGGAACACAATCACGGGTCCATCGGCTGGAAGCGCTGGCTGGTGATCGCGGTCCCGCCCACGTTGATCGTCATGATCGTTGCTTCGATCATCCTGCTCTATAAATATCAGATCGGTTGGTATTGATCTTTCGAAAGGAGTTACACAAGATATGTATGCACTTTCTTTAATTGGCTATGTGATGATCGGGTTGTTGTTGATGAGCATGATGGCCAGGGCGCGCCCGAGGGTGAAAGACCCCGCCCCCGGCAAGGCGTTGAAGAACATTCCGATGGGATTGCCCTCCCGCTTTCAGTTACAGCGCTCCAGTTTCCTTGCCTTGTTGACCGGGATCGCATTCGGCCTGTTGGCCGGCTGGATGACCTGGAGCACCGCAGGCATTGTGGCCGCAATCGCACTGGTCACCATTCTTTTCCCGATGCGCTACACCTTTACGACAAAGGGCATCTCCGTGGGGGATGGTGCCTTTTATCCGTGGAACGGGTTTTCGGGATTTTCCGCAAAAGGGTCAAGCCTGAAACTCGATCACCCTTCTTTATTTGGACGACTCACATTGTTCGTTAAACCTGCCGAAATGGGCAATGTGTTGGAGTACGTTGAACGCTACGTTCGGACTCGTTAGAAAAAATCTTTTAAGGAGAATGGAAGAGATGAAATCAATTAATACAAAGAAACTGAAATTCATGATGCCATTATTGGTCGTTCTATTGGCCCTCGCAATTGTCACACCGGCATTTGCGCAGGATGGCGAACCCCCCACGGCCGACCAGGTGAACGATATCACCGTGAGCCTGAACATATTCTGGATGCTGCTCGGCGGCTTCCTGGTCTTCTTCATGCAGGCCGGCTTTGCCCTGGTGGAGACGGGCTTCACCCGCAACAAGAACGTGACCCACACCATGATGATGAACATGATGGTGTTCTGTATCGGTGCCGTGGGCTACTGGTTGACGGGCTTCGCCTTCCAGTTCGGCGGCGTCAATGCGGCGTATCCTGAAATTGCCCGCGCAGGCGTCATTGCCGGCGAATGGGCACACTCCCCGATTTCACTGGGTGATTGGCAGGGTCTGCTCGCCACCCCGTTGCTGCGCATTGGTCAGTTCGGCATCATCGGCGGAAGCGGCTTCGCGCTGGCCGGTTTGGGAACGAACGCGGGTATCCTCTCCTTCTTCCTGTTCCAGATGGTCTTCATGGATACTGCCGCCACCATCCCAACTGGTTCGATGGCCGAACGCTTGCGCTTCATCGGTTTCGTTGCAATGGGCTTGTGGGTCAGTATGTTCATCTATCCATTGGTCGGCGGCTGGGTGTGGGGCGGCGGCTGGCTGCAGAACCTCGGTCGCATTGCCGGCCTCGGTAACGGTGCTGTCGATTTCGCTGGCTCCGGCGTGGTGCATATGATCGGTGGTTGTGTCGGTTTGGCGGGCGCCCTCGTGCTTGGTCCCCGCATCGGCAAGTTCAACAAGGATGGTTCGGCAAACACCATCCCCGGCAGCAATATCACCATCGGTGTGTTGGGAACGATCATCCTGTTCTTCGGCTGGTTCGGTTTCAACCCTGGTTCCTCCCTTGGCTTTGTTGGTGCCTTCCGTAACCTCGCCGTCGTTGCCGCCATCAACACTTTGTTGGCGGGTGCCGCAGGCGGTGTTTCTGCAATGACTTATATGTGGTTGTTCGGTCCAAGCAAGAAACCCGATGCAGGCATGTCTGTGAACGGTCTGCTCGCCGGCCTGGTTGCCATCACCGCTCCCTGTGCCTTTGTCGATCCCTGGGCGGCTGTGGTGATCGGTCTGATCGCAGGTGTGATCGTGATCTTCGCTTCCTCCCTGCTTGAAAAACTCAAGATCGATGACCCCGTCGGTGCGGTGCCGGTCCACATGTTCAACGGTGCCTGGGGTGTTCTTGCGGTCGGTATCTTTGCCAACGGCAACCCCGATACTGCCGCCTGGAACGGTGTCGAAAGCGCCGTCACCGGTTTGCTCTACGGCGGTTCCACCCAGATCTTGGCCCAGCTGACTGAAGTTGCCGCGATCTTCATCACAGTGTTTGGCTTGTCCTATCTCTTCTTCAAAGTATGCAATTCCTTCAAGCTATTGCGCGTCTCCCGCGAGGATGAATTGGGCGGCCTCGATCTGCCCGAAATGGGTTCGGTTGCCTATCCCGTGGATTGGGAACCCGCTGCGGATGCAAAGTAATTAAATGGTAAGGAAGCGGGATGTCGGAGCCCTCCGACCGACATCCCGCTTGTGACGACATTCTCAACTTTATAAGATTTTGGAAGGAGAAAAGAAATGAAAAAGTTTTTGTTAGGCTCCACCAAGTGGCTGCGCTGGGTGATCGTCCCGGCAGTTGTGGCCACGTTCGCCCTTGCAATGACCTCCCCGGTCTTTGCCCAGGAACCGGACCCGATCTCTGAATTGACCCGCGGTTTGAACACCCTCTGGATCCTGATCACCGGTTTCCTCGTGTTCTGGATGCAGGCTGGCTTTGCCCTCGTGGAGGCTGGTCTGACCCGTTCCAAGAACACCACCAATATTTTGTTCAAGAACCTGATCGACTTTGTATTCGCGACAGTCGCATTTTGGGCATTTGGTTATGCCTTCATGTATGGTTCTTCCGCGGCAGGTTGGATCGGTACCAGCGGCTTCTTCATCAGCGGCGGCGAAGATGTGGTTGGTGTGCCCGTTCTTGCCTTCTGGTTCTTCCAATTGGTCTTTGCTGGAACCGCGGCAACCATCGTTTCGGGCGCCATGGCGGAACGCACCAAGTTCTCCGCTTATTTGATCTACAGCTTCTTTATCAGCGCGATCATCTATCCGATTGCCGGTCACTGGGTGTGGGGAGGCGGCTGGTTGTGGACCCTGCCCTTCGGCGCTGGCTTCCGTGACTTTGCCGGTTCCACCGTTGTACACAGTGTTGGCGGCTGGCTTTCCTTGATCGGCGCGGTCGTTCTCGGCCCGCGCATCGGCCGCTTCACAAAGGATGGAAAAGCTGTTGCCATCCCCGGTCACTCCATCACACTGGCAACCCTGGGTGTATTCATTCTTTGGCTCGGCTGGTTCGGTTTCAACCCGGGCAGTCAACTCGCCATCAACGGCGGGAATGCGGATGCTGTCGCATTGGTCGCCGCGAACACCAACATTGCTGCGGCCGCTGGTGCGCTGGCTGCCATGATCGTCTCCTGGTTGTTCGTTGCCAAGAAACCTGACCTGGGCACAACGCTCAACGGTACACTGGCCGGTTTGGTTGCGATCACCGCCCCTTGTGCGTATGTGACGCCTCTCAATTCCATTATTATCGGCGCCATCGGCGGCGTGATCGTGGTCTATGGTGCGCTCCTGCTTGAGAAACTCAAGATCGACGACCCCGTCAGTGCGGTTCCCGTCCACTTGTTCAACGGGATCTGGGGAACCCTCGCGATCGGTATCTTCGGCACCGAAGGGATTGGCAGTCTGATCACCGGTGACACCGGCCAGATCGTCGCCCAACTTATTGGCGTGCTCTCCGTCGGCGCATGGTGTGTGGTGACTGGTTTGATCTTGTTCTATGGCATCAAGGCAGTCAACGGCTTGCGTGTTTCCGCAGAGGAAGAGATCAATGGTCTCGACTTGCTGGAACATGGCACCGAAGCCTACCCCGGCGATGTTGTCCCGACCATGCCCAAGTAATCATATCTTTGTCGTATTCATATTAGGAATAATGTTCCGGGGAATGGGCGCAGCGTCTGTTCCCCGGAACGCAAATGTATAATCTATGGAACGATTGATGATCCATCATGCATGAAACTACTTCGAACATCTCTGCGCCGGCTTTGATCTACCTTGCCATGGGGCTGATGATTGCCCGTATTCAATTGGAGGGCACCGTCACGCGCGGCTATACCTGGCTGCAATGGCTTCAATTCCTGGTGGATGCGGCCCGCATTGTGATGCTCTGGCCGCTTGTATTATTTATTGAAAAATTTGAAGCCTGGCTGCGATCAGGTTCCGATGACGAGGCAAAGCATGACCACTGAGTCCAAATCCAAACCGGTACGAAAAACACTTGGGCTGACCGGGATCACGATCAATGCCATGGCGTTGACCGCGCCCGGCGCGTTCCTGTGGCTGCTCTATCAGGTGCAGGCTGCCGCCCTGTTTGACGGCGTGGCGGATATTTGGCCCGGGGTGTTTCTGGCTTTGCTGTCCGCGCTGCTGACTGCCTTGTCGTTTGGCGAGCTGGCCCGTCGGTATCCCGAAGCGGGGTTTCGCAGTGCCTATCATTTTGCCGATCGTTTCTTTGCCCGTCAGGAAAACCGTCGCAATATCTTTTTCGCCCGCATCGGCAAGTTTGCCACCGGCTGGGCGGCGCATTTATATTATTGGATTTATCCCGGCGTTTTGGTTGCCTTCATGGGCATCCTCGCGGATTATTTATTGCGTTACTTTGGCTATCAACCCACGGTCTTTGGCGACGCCCTTTTGGCCGCTTCGTTTGCCGCCTTTGTCGGTTTCCTTGCATTGCGCGGAATTACCGGCACCACCACCACCAGCGTGGTGCTGAACACGGTCCAGTTGATCACGCTGATCGTCTTCGGCATCCTCGCAGTTTCATTTCGCATCGTCAACCCCGCCTCCTTTTCCTCCTCAGACTGGGTCTATCCATCCGTTACATCCATCCTCCTCCCGCACAGTGTCAATGGGTTGATCTTTCAAGCGGTGTTGGCGATGATCTTGATGGTGGGGTTTGAGTCCTCCACAGCGTTGGGCGCTTCCGCTTCGAATGCACAGCGGGATATTCCCCGCGGCGCGATCCTTGCCCTGGTGATCCAGGGTTTGTTCGCCTATCTTATCGGATACTTTGTTTCCGGCCTTGCCCTCAACGTGCAGATCGATGCGGCTGCTTCTCATGCGCCGCTGGGCGATATCGCTTTGCAGATCGGTGAACTTCTTCTGGGCGGGTATGGCACCACGTTGATGGTTTTCTTTGGCTTTACTGTAGCCGTTGCCTTGCTGGGCGGGACGCTCACCGCGATCAACAACGGGGTGCGCATTAGCTTTGCCATGGCTCTCGATGAAGATATGCCCGATGTTCTCGGCTTCCTGCATCCCAAATATGCGACGCCCTATAACGCAGTCATTTTGCTCAGCGTGGTTTGTGCGCTGATCGGCTCGGCGGGGATCATCGGCGGTCTGCCGGTGTTGATGGGCATCATTTTGGCGTCGAACCTTGGCGCATTTCTTTTGTATGCCCTGTTGTGCCTGCTGACCATTGTCACCTTTGCGGGTGATCCTGCCTTCAATTTTCTCCGTCACCTCGTTTTGCCGATCATCGGCCTGGCGGTGAATATCGGGATCGTGGTCGCTGCCGGGAAGATCGGCTTGAGCGCCGGGGGCATCATCACCCAGGCCAGCATGATCGCGCTCGGCATTGCAGCGGCATGGTTCGTGGTCAGTGTTGCCTATTACTTCGTCAAGCGTAAATAATACGAAATACCCCGTTTGGGTAATAGCCAGCATCATTGTGCTTATATAGAATAAACTCTGAGAGAGAGTTAGAGTAACTTTTGAAACCCACGAACCGCCCATGGCAAGATTTGGGCGGTTCGTGGAAAAGTTATTAAGGCCATTGCATTTTTCCTCGTTCAAAAAGGGAGAGCAATCTATTTTGACAAAATTCGTGCCGGAGATTGAAAGCGGCAGTTTGAGCGTGATCGGGCCGGTGCGGGAGGATAATCAGGACTCGATCCGCATCGCCAGCGATGAGCATCCTGCCGGGTCTGGTACGTTGTTCGCGATTGCAGACGGCATGGGCGGGTACGCACACGGGGGAATAGCCAGCTTACTGGCACTGGAGTCTTTTTTCGACACCCTGTTCTCACGGAATGGAAGCCCAATTCAAAAAGCCTTGCAGCGCGGCGTGGAGACTGCGAATCTTGCCGTCTATCAAAAGGCGCAGCAATTGGATGCAGGCCGCATGGGAACGACTCTCACCGCCGCATACCTGCTTGGCAACATGTTGTATCTCGCGCATGTTGGTGACAGCCGCGCCTATTTGATCCGCGAGGGCCGTTCGATCTGCCTGACTTCCGACCATACGACCGTGGGGGAGATGGTCCGCTCGAAATTAATTTCCGCGGATAAGATCCGCACTCATGCCCAGCGTTCGATCCTGACAAAATCCATTGGCACTTCCCTGTTCGTTCAACCCGATATCATCCAGCAAAAATTGCAGGCGGGCGACCGAGTGATCCTGTGCTCTGACGGGTTGTGGTCCGTGATCGAGGACGAGGAATTTGCACAGGTCACGAATGAAGCGTCTTCCGTCGAAGAGGCCGCTAAAAATCTTGTCGAACTGGCGCTGGATCACAACACGGATGACAACGCTTCGGTGGTCGCCGTTCATTTACATAAGTTAATTCCCATCCCGCAGCAGGAATCAAACGACGATGAATCCGCCGGCTGGTTTCAAAAACTAAGGAAATTTGTGTCATGAGTGCCTATGCTATAATGACCGGCAATATGCTGCAAATCGGTGATCAATTTGATCATTTTCAAATTCAGGCACACATGGCTCAGGGTGGTATGAGCGATGTGTATCGCGCCTTTGACCTGGTCAATCGCCGCGAAGTGGTCATTAAAGTCCCGGATCAAACCATGCTGGGCGACCCGGCCCAGTTCGAGCGCTTTCAACGCGAGCTCGATGTGATGAAAACGCTCGACCATCCCGCGATCCTCAAAGGGTTGGGCTCTGGAAAATACAACCGCATCCCGTATCTCGTCACCGAATTTGTGGACGGCCAATCTCTTCGTTCTTTAATCGAGACTTCCGCGCCTCTTCCTCCCGAACAGGCTGTGTCGCTTGCGAGGAAAATTGCCGACGGGATGGCTTACTGTCATAAGAACGACGTCATCCATCGCGACTTGAAACCCGAGAATATTTTGATCACTGCGGCTGGCCAGCCCGTCGTCATGGACTTTGGCCTGGCACTGACCAAGGGTTCGCATCGTGTTACCTACTCGAATTTGAGCGCCACGATGGGCACGCCGGACTACATGTCCCCGGAGCAGATCGAAGGCCAGCGCGGCGATCAACGCAGCGACATCTATGCGTTGGGTACGATCCTCTATGAACTGCTTTGCGGGAAAGTGCCTTTCAGCGGTGATAGCAACATGGCGATCATGGCCCAGCATCTCAATGGTACGGCGCTGCGTCTGGATCGGGTCAATGCATCGATCCCTTCTGAATTGGCGGCGATTGTTGCCATATGCCTTGCTCGTGATCCCGCTCAACGCTTTACAGATATGACTGCCTTGATGGATGCCTTCGATCATCCCGAGACGGTTGACCAGTCTGTGCTGGAAAAGGTGAACGGCCCTTCCTCCGCTTCGGGCATGTCGATCACGCAGAAGCAGGTCCTTCATGGAGTGTTGATCGCAGTGGGGATGATCGGCGGCCTGGCGCTATTGGCATTCGCCCTGCAATATTTTCAACGGTAGCACGCATCCCATCACGGAAGGCCACCCATGACCGACTCCACAAAATCAGTTCCTGATATTCTGGCGCTCGCCAAACAGAAAAATATAAGATTTATCGACCTGCAATTTACGGATGTCGTGGGCGTGGTCAAGAATGTGACCATTCCTGCTCATGAGCTGTCCGCCGCCCTGGAAAACGGCATCTGGTTTGACGGTTCATCGATTGAAGGGTTTGCTCGTGTTGCCGAAAGTGATATGCACCTGCGTCCGGATCCTTCCACTTTTGCGATCATTCCATGGTTAACCGGAGAGGACGCCACAGCCCGCCTGATCTGTAACGTCTTCACTCCCGACGATCAGCCTTTTCCGGGCGACCCGCGTTCGATCCTGCGGAGGGTCATCAACGAAGCCACCGAGATGGGTTTCAAATACAACACCGGCCCGGAGTTTGAATTCTTTCTCTTGAAACCGCATGAAGATGGCAGCTTGATCCCGCTCCTGCCGCACGACAGCGGAAGTTACTTTGACGCTCCTTCCGATATGGCTGCCGGCCTGCGTCGTCAGATGGCCGGTACGCTCGAAGCACTTGGCCTGCAAGTGGAAGCGATGCATCACGAAGGGGCGCATGGTCAGCAGGAAATTGATTTTCGCTACTCTGACGCCCTTACAACCGCGGACAGCGCAGTCACTTTGCGTGTAGCACTAAAGGTCATTGCACAGCAAAATGGACTGTACTGCACCTTCCTGCCCAAGCCAATCCGCGGGATCAACGGCAGCGGAATGCACGTCCATCAGAGCCTGGAGTATCTGGCAAACGGAAAGAATGCCTTCTCCGATCCCGGCGATGCGCATGGGCTTTCGAAGATCGCGAAGCATTTCATTGCGGGCCAACTGGCCCATGCAAGGGGAATGTGCGCGATATTGGCTCCATTGGTGAACTCCTACAAACGCCTGGTCGCTGGTTATGAAGCGCCGGTATATATCAGCTGGGCGCGGGTGAATCGATCTGCGTTGATTCGTGTGCCGCGCGCTTCAGAGAGTGTCTCCACGCGGCTGGAGCTGCGTTGCCCCGACCCAAGCTGTAATCCCTACCTCGCGTTTGCGGTGATGCTGGCTGCCGGCCTGGATGGGATCCGCCGCGAATTAACCGTACCGGAAGCGACCGAAGAGAACATCTATCTGCTGGATAAGCCGAGTTACTCATCGCAGGAATTATTGCCCACTTCGTTGAACCAGGCCTTGAAGGCGATGGAGGAGGATGAGGTCGTTCGTAACGCCCTCGGGGCGCATACTCACGAGGTATTCATCACCGCCAAGCGGCTGGAATGGGAGGATTACCGGCTCGAAGTGACGAATTGGGAACTTGAAAAATACCTTTCCAGCTACTAAACATATCAATTTTGATAGCGGGCTGCCCTGTGGCGGCCCGCTATTTTATTTAAAACACCACCCTTTTAGGTAATGGACATATTTTTTCTTCGCCATATAATTCATTCTTGTAAGCGGGGATGAAGGACGGTTTTTCTCGAAAGACTGCAAAACAAGTTCGGGGTATGCAGCACATGATTTGGTAATACCAGCTTTGCTTTTTGGCTGTTATTCTCTCCTTGGTTACCCCCGAAAGGGGAAAAGATGGCGATCAGGTGTTGATCGCCATCTTTTTGCGTATACAAAAGCTCTGTTTAATTTTCCCTGCTCAATAACTGGCTGTTGATCTCCTGCACATCGGCGGCATACCGGGTGAGATCATCTCGAAGGTGTTCCACGTCCATTTCGTAACGCAGGCGGCGGGCAAGGAAAATAAACTCCTCCGTACCGAAGGGCGGAATGGTCACATCTTTGGCGTTGCCGCGCACGACCCTCAGCGAGTCAACCAGCCATCGCAGAAATGTATGTGCTTTACGCAGGCGTGTGTAATTATCGTCTGAAAGAATGCCGGCATCATGCAGCGCAGACATGGCGTCGCGTAAGTTGGTCAGGCGCAGGGCGGAATTTTGCGCTCCGTGATTGATCTGTAATCCCTGGATGAGATATTCGATATCCACAAGACCGCCCGGGCTGAATTTGGCATTGAACGTCCCGCCTGTAACCAAATGACGAACCTGGCGTTCACGCATGGCCCGCATGGCGGTCACATCGAACGGGCCGCTCTCATATGCATACACATCCCGCAAATTGCACAATTCATGGTTGAGTTCATCGTTGCCTGTGATGGGTCGAAGCTTGATCAACGCCTGACGCTCGTACGCCCATGCAGCTCCCTCGGGTGCATAATAACTTCGAAACGAGTCCAGCGAAACTGCCATACTGCCTGCCTTGCCATGTGGACGAAGCTGAAGGTCTATTTGAAAAATTCCTTCCTGGCGTGATTGCAAGGCATCAATGACTGCACGTACGAGTTTTTCAAAGTAATCAGGAGTGCTGACGATGTCACTTCCATTTGTTTGCCCGTTGCCTGCATAAACGAACATCAACTCAATATCAGAAGCGAATCCCAGTTCGCGGCCGCCGCATTTCCCCAACGCGAGAAGTGACAACCCGCAGGGCTGCCCGTTTTCCAAAAACGGGTCGCCGTGAATGATGCGCAGCTCAGAATCGCAGCGTAGAAGAGCGGCGCATAAGATCGTATCCGCAAGGTCTGTCAGTTCAACGGCAAAGTCGTCGAATTCCTTCGTCAACCCAAGGATGTGACGCATGTCAATTCGGAAGAGTTCGCGATCTTTGAAGGCATTTAAAGAGGCCCGCCAGTCGGGATATTGAATATCGCCTACCTTGTTGGTTTCGAGCGCCGTTTCAAGTTCGTTTTCCAGTTGCGGTTTTGGTTTGGCTGTGGAAAGCGCATCCATGTCTTTTACGACCGGGAAGAGGTTTGCATATTGCATCCGCAGGAAATCCTCCCACAGGAAGTTGCTTACACCAAGCAGACGTGCCAAGGCATTCAAGACATCCGGGCTTTCGATGGATGCAATTTCATCGGGCCAATTGGGGCGCTGGAAGAGCTGTACAAGGAATTCACGGAAATGTAACAGTGCGCTGGATGGGTTGGGTGAATGCGGAAGAAGATGTGTGAAGTGTTTGATCAATACGACAGCGGCGCGCAGTTCGCGTTGTTTTTGAGGCGATGTGATTTTCCGGCCGTTCTCGTCCGTGACGTGCAGGATATCCTGTGCGCGCGTGCCGATGGATTGAACGATGGTGCGTGCGATATAAGTATGAGTTAAAGCAAGGGCATTGGTGAATTCGTATAAAAAGCCAAAGGTATCCGGCGTGTCAATGCGCAGGATGGTATGTCGTTCATCCGCATCATTGTCTATTTCTATGTTGATCAGCGGGAGCACCGATAATTTGCGGGGTACATTTTGATAGGCCTGTCCCACACGAACAGCCAGCTCACCGCGCGCCTCACGTCGCTGACCTGCGCGCATAATACGAAGGAGATGGTGGAGATCATTTGTGTAGGATTCCCAGATCGAGTCGCCGGGTGGCTCGGGCAGAATCGATTTTACGGTGAAGACGTCCACGATCTTGCGGCGGGTATCCTGTTCGGGCGTGGATGAGGGTCGTCGCGGAGGCAGGCGGCGGGTGGGATCGAAGCGGTCAAAAGCCCGAGGTTTGGATGTCGTTGGCGAGTCGGGTACCGGTTCGTAGGTGAATGCATTCCCATCCTGGATGTTAAATCCAAAAACAAAGAACAGGCCGCAAATGATGGAAAGCTCGCCCGGATAATCATATCCCACCACGGTGACGCGCCATGTATTTTTGTTGATGGAGTGGGCCGCAACAATGGCTGGTGTTTGTTCGTTGACCCCGCGCGCGAGGTCGGCATGATATTGGATTTCATCGTTTGAAAATGAGTCCACATAGTCGGCACCCAGGCGTGCAATGTGTTGAACGACTTGCGGCTGTGAATCGCTGACAGGTTCATTGCCGACGCGGCGAAGATAGATCGCGCGGATGGCTTTGCGGTGTTCATCGTAACGATGGATCAATGCGTCGGTGTTTGGGAAGCCAAGCCGTCCCGCAAGAAGCGCAAGCGACTCGGGGTCGGAAGGCATGGTGTAGGTTTGTTGATAATGCATCACTTGAATGTAATGCTCGATGGTTCGCATCAAGGTGTAGCCGTCGGTAAGAATGCGAACTTCTTCCTTGGTAAGCAGTCCGTGATCTGCGAGACGCGGGAGAATTTGAAGGGTGGCACGCCCATGCAGGTCGGAGTATTGATTGCCATACGAGAGTTGCAGGTATTGGACAACGAATTCCACATCGCGGATGGAGCCTTCGCCGAGCTTAACTTCGCCCCAATCACGCCCCTTTTGTTGAAGGGTCTGTTCCGTGCGTTGTTTCATCGTGAAGACGCTGGCGCGCACTTCTTCAGACGCATGGCTGAAAATGTATGGTTCCACTGATGCAAGCAGTTTTTTGCCGAGTACAAGATTACCTGCAATGGAACGGGCCTTGAGCAGTGCCTGTTTTTCCCACAGGCGGGCGTGCGCTTGAATATATTGAAGATACCCATCGGGCGTGGTGATGAGGAATCCGTCCCGGCCCCACGGACGGAGACGCATGTCCACGCGGTAGAGAAAACCTTCGGGTGTGACTCCGCCAATGTTGTCTATCAACCATTGACCAAGCTTGAGTTTTTCCATGGGATCATGGGCAGTAACAAACAGCAGATCAATATCGGAGCTGTAGTTGAGTTCCTCGGCTCCGTGTTTGCCCATGGCAATGACGACGAAATCATCCGCACTGACCCCGCTTTGCTGGCTGGCAAGGTCGAGACAGGTACGCACGAGTCCACTGGCAAGTTTGGAGAGTTGTCGTGTGACGGTTCTCAGGTCGTATAAGGCGAGCAGGTCACAGGCGCCGATACGCAGAAGTTCGCCGCGTTGGTAGCGGCGCAGTGCATCCAGTTGTTGATCAGCATTTGCCTCAGCGATTATTTTTGATGATTCCGCATGGATCGTTGCCGTGCTTTTACGCTGGGTTAATACGTTGCGATGGTGAAGCAGATCGACATTTTGGGGGTTGCGTAAAATGATCTCCGTCAGAAATTGACTGCCCGAAAAGATGGTGACGAGGCTTTCGATGACACGTGGATTTTTTGCAAGCCCATGGATCAATGATTCATCTGCGCTTTCCAGGAGGCGCTCAAGGTAAATACGGGATCGTTCGGGGTCCGCCGCCGAGGAGAGGGCGGTATGTAGATGCGGTTTGACGACCTCGATTGAAGCCCCGAAGTGCCTCGCGATGTTGCGGAGATTTTCAGTCATAATTAATATTATAACCTTGGCGCATTTTGGGCCCTGTTTTGCCTCTATCACACTGGGTGAAAATATGCTCCGTTTGGGTAATGGACGGGTACTACCCGCCCAACTACAATGACGCGTGAAATTATAGACCTACATAATAACCAAGGAGAAAATAAAATGGCAAAGACTGTTGCTGAAGTTCTCAAGATGGGAAAAGAAGTCAAATTGGTGGATGTTCGCTTCATTGATATGCCTGGCACCTGGCAGCATTTCACGATCCCTGTGCACCGCCTGACCGAGGACCTTTTCAAGGAAGGTCTGCCTTTTGACGGCTCGTCCATTCGCGGTTTCCAGGAAATCCACGAGTCGGATATGCTGCTCCTGCCTGATGTTGAATCTGCATTTATCGACCCGGTTGCGAATATTCCCACCCTGGTCCTGATCTGTGATGTGCATGACCCGATCACGCTTGAAGCATACGGGCGCGACCCGCGATACGTTGCCCGCAAGGCGGAAGCCTATGTCAAGTCGACCGGCATTGCTGACACTGTTTACATTGGCCCTGAGGCCGAATTCTTTATCTTCGATAACGTGCGTTATTCAAGCGGCACGAACGAATCCTACTATCACATCGACAGCGAAGAAGGCTGGTGGAACAGCGGCCGCGGCGACCGCCCCAACCTGGGCGGCCAGATCGGTCCCAAGCGCGGTTACTTCCCTGTTCCCCCGACCGATACCCTGACCGACGTTCGCAGCCAGATCTTGATGGCGCTCGAAGAATTGGGCATCCCAATGGAAGTTCATCACCATGAGGTGGCTACCGCCGGTCAATCAGAATTGGGTATGCGTTTCAATACACTCACCCGCATGGCCGATCAACTTTTGATCTACAAATACATTGCCAAGAACGTTGCGCGCAAGAACGGAAAGACCGTAACTTTCATGCCCAAGCCAATGTTCGGCGATAACGGTTCCGGGATGCACTGTTCCTCCTCTCTGTGGAAAGGCAACACAAACGTCTTTTATGATGCCGCTGGGTACGCCGGTCTGTCCCAGAGTGCAAAATACTATATCGGTGGCATTCTCAAACACGCTCCTGCATTGCTCGCACTCACTTCACCGACCACCAACTCCTATCGCCGCCTCGTACCTGGTTATGAAGCACCCGTCAACCTCGCTTATTCGCAGCGCAACCGTTCGGCCATCTGCCGCATTCCAGTGACCAAGAGCACCAAATCCAAACGTGTTGAATTCCGCGCACCGGATGCGTCCAGCAATCCCTACTTGTGCTTCTCCGCGATCGTCATGGCGGGTATCGATGGTATCTTGAACCGCATCGACCCCGGCGAGCCTGCCGATAAGGATCTGTACGAACTCCCTGCAGAAGAAGCCAAGCTCATCAAGCAGGTTCCCGACTCTCTCGGTGCCGTGCTAAATGCACTCGAGGCTGACCATGACTTCCTGCTCAAGGGTGACGTGTTCACAACGGACTTCCTCGAAGCTTATATTAGTTACAAGCGCCAGGTTGAGCTTGATCCCATGCGCCTGCGCCCGACACCTTACGAATACAGTCTGTACTTTGACTGCTAACTGACAGTACGCCTCCTTCTACACCGAAAGCTGGCAGCCGGCCAACCGCTAGCTGCCAGCTTTCACATTTGACCATCATGAACACCTTGCTCCTCTCATCCTTTATCCTTGCGATCTCATTTTGCGCCCCTCCAGGGATCATCACTGTGGAAACTGTCCGCCGTGGTTCGGCACGCGGATTTATTCCTGCATTGTATGTGCAGTTTGGCTCGCTGGTGGGTGATACCACCTGGGCGATCATTGCACTGACTGGGTTGGCATTCCTCATTCAAAATCCTGTCGCCAGGATCGTCCTCAGTTTGGTTGGGATTCTCTTGATGTGCAAACTCGCATGGGATGCTTTGAAGGATGCGCGGGAAGGCAAGGATTTGGATGCATCCATGCCATCTTCCGCCCGTGGAGATTTCGCAAGTGGAGCGTTCCTTTCGCTGGGCAATCCGATGAATATCGTATTTTGGACCGGCCTCGGTACAACCGTGTTTGCCTCCATCGCAGGCGGACCCCAACCGATTCACTTCGCAATTTTCTTTGCCGGCTTTTTAGCCGGTGCAATTTTATGGTGCTTTGTCATGGCCGGGCTGGTCGCCTGGGGGAAGCAATGGATGACCCGTGATTTTTTTCGCTGGGTCAATGTTGGTTGCGCTGCCGTCCTGATCTATTTTGCATTTCAACTTGGCTTGCAAACCGCGCAGAGCCTGATCTAGTTCCCATTTCCATGGATTACAATTGATGGACTTAACCCTTTCCGCCATCAACTCGATGAAAATTAACCCCTCCTCCCCCGAAGTCAACGAAAGCCAACTGCTTGAGGTACTTGCCAGTCTCAATCAGATCAGCGATGCTATTAATCACATCGCGCCCGGTGATGCTGTTAACAGTGGCGTTAGTCTGCAGTTGATCGTGGAGACGGCCATTCGAGTGGTGCCGGGGTCGTCGGCTGTGATCTATACGTACGATCAGGCCACGGGTCAGTTTGAAGCGGAGTCGCGAGTCTCTGCCCAGGCGGAAGGCCGTGACCTGCCGGCGAATCCGGATTATCCCGATGACGCTCCGCGTCCCGGTGGAATTGGAATTCGAACCATCCAGCGCAGGCGTCGAAGCCTGTCTTATGAAGAACATGATCTTGACATCCATCCTTATCATGCGGCATTGGGTGTGAATGCGGTTGGCTGTTTCCCGTTGATCGTCGCCGAACAGGCAGTGGGGATTTTGTATATTTATTTATATGAAGAACGTGAGTTCACCAAGCTCGAACAATTGATGTTGGATAATTTCGTCAACCAGGCGGCGATGGCGATCTACCATGCACGCCGGTTGACTGGTGTTCGCCGGGACCTGGCACGCAAGGAAGAAGAATTGAGCCGCCTGCATCGCGCAGGTCTGATCATCTCGTCCCGTTTGCGTTTGAAGGAAACGCTCGAATCCATTCTGCAACTGGCGCTTGAAGTGACCAATGCGCGATATGGAATTTTCCGGCTTGTCGATCGAAGCGGCGACTTTTTGATCACGAGCGCGGTCGGCGGCAGTTATATTGATCGGCCGATTGTCGAAAAAATCCCATTGAGAGGCAATAGCGTGATGGCACATGTGGCCCGCACCCGGCAGCCTGCACTGATCCACGATCTGCGCGAAGACCCGTGGGCTCATGTATATTTCCCGTTGGACTCTGGAATGAGGATGTTATCTGAATTGGCGGTTCCGCTGGTTAATTCCAGCGGTCGTTTGGAAGGTGTATTGAATGTGGAAAGTCCGCATATCAGCGCCTTCTCTGAAAACGACAGTCATACACTTCAATCGTTGGCGATCTATGCCATCACCGCGATTCAGGAAGTGCGTTTGCTGGATGCGCTGCAGGAAGTGGCGCGCCTGTTGATCTCACAGCCGGGCAAGCAAGTGTTGAGTCACATCGAATCAGTTGCCAGTGATCTGTTGGACGCTTCATCGAGCGTGGTCTGGATACTGGACGAAAACAAGGAACTGGTCCACTTCGCCTCTGATGGAAAACCCCAATCGCAAAAGTTGAAATTACAGGAAAGCCTTACCGGCGAAGCCATTCTCCTGAAGAAGACCATTGCTTTGAAAAAGATCGACGCAAGTTTGAAACCGAATCATTATGTCGATTCGAAAGATTGGTCGCGCGGATTGATCATTCCGCTGGTGACAGGCGAGGGCGGCGAGGTGATCGGCGCGTTCAGCATCTCCAGCACCGATGCGGATGCGGGCCGCCTGTCGGAATCAGAATGGGATGAAAAAGTGTTGACCTGTCTTGCGCATTACGCCGTGCTTGCGATCCAAAACGAATCACATCAACAGGCGCTGCAAACCACGCAGGAACAGCATTTGATCGCCGAGACCTTTGCGGCAGTGGGTGATATTTCCTCCAATCTTTTGCACAACGTCAATAACAAAGTGGGTACCATCCCGGTGCGCGTGCAGACCATCGAAGATAAGTATCACGCCATGCTTGAAAAAGATGCGTATCTTGCCAATAACCTGAAAGAGATCGAGCGTTGTGCCGCGGAAGCCATGCAGATCGTGCAGGAGAATCTCTCCCACCTGCGTCCGATCCGCGTGGAGAAGGTTTCGGTCGCGCCGCGGGTCAATGAAGCCATTCAGGCCACGACCATTCCAGCTCACATCCAGATCCATTTGAATGGATTGGAACAGCTTCCGATGGTGCAGGCTGGCGGGCAAAGCCTTGTCTTTGTTTTCAAGAATCTGATCGAGAATGCGATAGATGCCATGCAAGGCAGCGGGACGATCACCATTCAAGGACATAGCAGCGGAAAATGGGTGGATGTTTCCATGATCGATAGTGGCCCCGGCATCCCGCGTGAAATGCACGACCGTATTTTCGAGTTGGATTTTTCAGGCCGCACATCCCGCCCCGGCAAACTCGGTTTCGGGCTGTGGTGGGTAAAAACTTTAATGACGCGTCTTGGTGGTTCGGTTTCCGTGGAAAGTGATGGCAGCCATGGAACCACCTTCCGTCTGCGTTTGCCAGCTGTGGAGGTTTCATGAGTCAATCCAATCTGCTTGCCCTTGTTGTCGAAGACGATAATTCCTGGCAGCAAATCTTAAGCGAAATTCTTTCAGACTTCGGGCTGACCGTGAGCGTTGCTTCCAACCTTGATGAAGCCACGCGCTTCCTGCGTTCCGAGCCGCATCGCATCGCCATCGTCGATCTCTCCCTTTCGCCGAACGACCACAATAATTATGACGGCTTGCGCGTTCTCGATGCCGTTCGCCGACTCGACCCCAATTGCAAAACGATCCTGTTGACTGGATTTGCAACCGTTGAATTGGCCGTCACCGCATTGACCGATTACGGCGCGTTCACATTTCTTCGCAAGGAAAGTTTTCATCGCGGGCAATTTCGCGACATTGTGAATCGCGTCCTTGCCAGCGCCCCGCAGCAATCGGCAAACGCCTCTTCCACGCCGGCAGCTGACTCTGCCTCACGATCAGGTTCCGCCACTGGCAGGATCATGGTCGAAAAAGTGCTGATCGTCGACGATGATGCCGGCTGGCGCAGTATTTTGGAAGAGTTGTTGACCGACGGTGGATTTCAAGTCCGCGCGTGTGCCAGTTTTGGCGAAGCAATGGGATACATGCGCCGCGAGCGTTTTTCCCTTGCCGTGGTGGACCTTTCCCTGAAAGGCGCCGTTGCCCTCAATCTCGAGGCGCCGTCAGAGACTTCAAATCAGGAAGGCTACCAGCTTCTCGAAAGCACGCGCAGTGCGGGTATTCCCACCATCGTGGTCAGCGGCACTGCCGAGCCGCAGGAAATTCAACGCATCTATGCCGAACATGCCATCTCGGCGTACATCGAAAAGCAAACCTTCGACCGCATGGCCTTCCGCCACGCCGTGGAAGATGCACGCATCTCCCTGCAAGCGATGAGCGAACTCAACGCCCTCACGGACCGCGAACGCGAAGTGCTTGATCTGCTTGCGCAGGGACTCACCAACAAAGAGATCGCCGAGAAATTATTCATCACCACCAACACGGTCAAGCGGCATTTGAAAGCCATCTTCGAAAAGTTGGATGTTCATACCCGCTCTGCGGCAACGGCCAAAGTTGCTGGCGGAGTTTAATGTAGGTCACGCTTACAGCGTGACGGTTTTGAAAATATAAATCGTCGGGTTGAAAACCCGACTTACAGGCTGGCATATCTATGGGGAAATTATTACGTCTGTGTATGCTACAACCAAGGTGTTTTTTGAGTCTATAATACCGCTTACTATAATACGAATTTTCGTAAGTTCTGTAAGAGCCCCAATGTAAGGTGTTATATTGACTGTTAGTCCTACTGGGTCTTGTTCTGCAGATAAAAGTTTGATTAGGCTATCTGGATAATAGAAGCCATTGCTCACATCAATCCAATCCCCGCTTTTTTGGGTTATTAATTTTAGATCGTAATTCCCGTTGAAATTTATGGTCTCCGTTGATTGATTGATCAACTTCAAAGATAATAAACTCCCGTTAATGTGCGTGTTGGCCATTTCTGCGGAATCTACTAGTAGTATCGTTGAATTTATATCGTCTGTGTTGACGTTTAATTCATCACTTAATTTATTGGGCCCTGAATTGCTTTTCTCTGTTGCGCAGGAAGCAGAGAAAACGAGAGTTGCTACTAGTAATATAATCATATTTGTAGATTTCATAAATGTCCTTTTTAAAAGCTTTGTCTTTATTTCCTTGAATTCCGTTTTCTTTCCAATAACGCACTTGTCGTAGATTTTGTTTGGTCGTCTACTTTTGTCACGGGCTGTTGTGACGAAGGTATTGTTTCTTCCATAATTATTTCTGATTCAATATTCACTTGCTCTCGTGTAGTTCGCTCCTTTGCCTTGCGCAATGCCTGCATACGAGGATCAGCTTGAACGGGCCCCGCTGCTGGCCTTTCAACTTTTACTCGCGAAACAATCCACTCGCGGACTTTGGATATATCCTGTTTAGTGATGATCAACCTGCGGACGGCGATGTCAAATGGAAGCAACAACGCAGCGAACAGCAGCAGCCACGGCCAGATGGGACGTGAACCGCGCGTTGATTTCAGGTCGTGGGTGAAGATGTCCACGGGGTCCGCAGAGGCAACTTTCCCGTTGGATAATGTCGCGAGGCGTACGAGCAGGTCCGGGTTAGAGTCGAGGCGCTGATATTCCGGGGAGTAGGAGAGTGCCCATCCAGTTGTTTCTGAAAAGGCCAGGGAATTCCCATCCTGTTTTCCACTCAAGTTGAAAAGATATACACCTTGTTCGTTCGGGACAAAGTCGCCGGCATAACGACCTGGCGCGATTTGATTCAGAATCACTGATTGTGCTTCGCCGTTCGGCGCGATGATGTTGGCAGAGATTTGATAATCGTTGAGGAAACTCCCGCCACGGCTTTGCGCATCGAGCACGATGTGACCATTGGGTGTGACATTCATTTGCAACGATGAATCGAGATTCTCGCCAATGGTATAACGCACGGCCTGTGCCCAAAAAGTGGGAAAGCCTTCCCAGCGAACCCAATCACGTGCCCAGCGACCTGTGGCATCGGAAGTGAATGCGACCGAACGACCGAGCCCGTATTGCCACGCCGCGAGGATCGGATCATCCTTTTCGGATTTTAGAATCACCTGCGCAAGGTCTTTCGCGCTGGATGCAATATATCCATGCAAGCGCGGAAGGGTTTCAATGTTTGCAAGGATGGGCGATGAATTGACAAGCTCGGGAAAGAAAGATTCTTCCACGATATACGCGCGGCTCGCCAGCGAAGTCTCTTCGGTAAAAATGCTGGGGATGCTGCTGGCATCGTTCGTGAAGTGATAACGCCCGCCGCCGATGGTCGCGAGCTCTTCGAGAAATGGCGCGGCATCGTTGCCCACGCCGACGGTGGAAAGCGTGATGCCGTTTTCGGTATAAAGTTTTTCGACAAGTTCGGGAATACCTGTTGGGTCCGCGCCGCCATCGGTGAGCAGGATGACATGTTTTACTTTTGCGAGGTCGTCCGGTAACACTTCCGCCATGGCTTGCACTCCGGACATAATATCCGTGCCGCCGCCTGCTTGAATACTGCCGATGGCATTGGTGACCTGACCCGGGTCAGTGAGTTCGGTCATTGGCACAACCCACGATGCAACGTCGTCGAAGGCGATCACGCCGACTCGATCAGTGGGAAATAATAATTCGATGGAACGGGCAGCCGCTTCCTTCGCCAACTCGAGCTTGACCACGCCGCCGCTGGTTTCGGTCATACTGCCGGAATGATCAATAATAAAGACGATGGCAAGTGATGGTCTGCGTTGCTCGTCTTTGATTTGCATATCAACCGGCAGCGCATCTTCGATGGGCGTTCCGTAATATCCGCCTACGCCATAACTGGTGGGTCCGCCCACTGCCACGAGTCCGCCGCCGAGATCACGGACATAGGAACGCAGAAGTTCCATTTGCTTCTGGCTGAATTGACGCGCGGGCACATCTACTAAAACCACAGAGTTGTATTGTGCAAGAGTCGGCATGTCGAGCGGGAAAAAACCGGGTTGGATCACATCCACTTGAAAACCGGCAGATTGAAGAATTTGTTGCAACGGTGTGAATTCATCAGGTCGTGTCTCACCACCGGTTAATGTATCGCCGGGTGGCATGGCCACCATCAAAATCCGCGGCGGACCTTCCACCTGTGAAAATGTATCCAGTCGATTATTTTGATAAAACGTATCTTTGTCTGGGACGATCTGCACTTGATAACTGACAAAGCCTGTTTCTCCAGCAGTCAGTGGCAAACTAAATGTTTGCGTGCCGCGGCGCAGTTCATGATTCTTTTCATATAAAATTTCATCGCCAGCCAATACGCGCAACACGGCATGGACTGGCTCATTTGCGTTCACCGAAACATTTAATTCCAATTGTTCGCCGGGCCGCAAGTTGGTGGGCGCATCCACGTTCGTAATCATCGCTTCCGTGCCGGTCTTGTTGACGAACGGCACGACCACAATCTCCACACCCGAGGCGGCTGCAAATTGCGCCGCGGCTTTTGCATCGCCGCTGGTCTCTGCTCCATCCGAAAGGATTACCATCCTGCGCGCCGTGCCCGATGGAAATAAAGCCATGCCTAATCGAATCGCTTCCGCCAGGTCGGTTTGATTTGTGATGGGCACGGACGAGATCAAAGCCAGTTCATTCACCGATGACATCGGGCGGTCTACCAATGCGTCAGAACCGAATAACACGATCGCGGATTGATCATCTGGCCCCATCGATTCGATCGCCTGAGCCACAAATGACGCCTCTGAATCAATTGCCTCCTGCGGCATCGAGTCGGAGACGTCCATCAGGAAGACGACTGCCAGGTCACTGCGGCTGCGGACAATTTCCAGGCCAGACATCGAAAGGATCAAACAAAGCAGGATGACGATGCGCAGAATCAACGAAACCGTTTCGCGCTTCCGGGCGGGACCTTTGGCAGGCCAGCCCATCCAGGCAGTGACCGGGACGAGGAGCAGAAGAACAAGGAAAAGCGGCGTGGTGAATCTCATTACGAAACCACCCGCTTCGGCAGCAATTGTCTGCGATGATAGACCTGCCATTCGATCATCAAAATAATGATCGCAAGCATCGTCAGCCACGGCCACACTTCATATTGACCGATCTTTTCGGTGACTGTATGTGTGATTTCCGTCTGCCCGATCTGAATTGAATCGCGCGGACGAATATCTGACTCGGCGGCATCGAACAGATTCACGGCGAAATATTCCGCGGAGCTTTTGTCCTTTGAAATGAAATTTACGGCGTAGTAGCCGAGCTCATTTGTGTTCGTAAATTTAATTCCACCTGCTTCGTTGGGAATGTTGTAGCCGATATTGGAAGGCGAGGCGATGACGATTTGTTGAGTCCCAGGCGGTGGGACGATGGCGAGACTCTGTCCCGGCGAAAGCGATTGTGTTGCGTCAAATGCACTGGGTGGGACGAGATAATTCGTGAGATTGGAAAATAAAATGGGGAAAGCGATCTGCAAAGGCAGGTCGCTTTCACGCAGATCGAAATTGATCGATGCAATGCGTTGACCATTCGTCTGGCCCGCAAATACCAGCGGGCCGCCTTCAGCCTGCACCAGCGTCTCCGCCCAATCGGGAGTCTGAATCTTCTTTGCTTTCAGAATGTGGACGTTGCTCCAATCCAAATAGCGAGTGAGCGGATTCTCGATCACTTCCGCGGAGTTGATCTGTTCGAATGCAGTACCGATGGTGAAATATGGATTGTCGACTGGACTAATGAAAAGCAAATTCCCATTTGGAATCTTTGCGGGAACGATTCCATCGAAGATATACAAATCAAATGGGTCTTTCGGGATTTGCAGGCTCCCGTCTGCCGCGGGCAATGCGCGAAAGGCTTGGATGTTTGGCAATGAAGCGAGCGCCTGTTCCAGAAAAAGATTTCCCTTTGAAACCAGCAGCACCCGCCTCGATGCACTGGATTGATACACGGCAAAGGCCGTGTCATCGATGGGAAGGGAATCCAACTTTTGATTCTTTTGCGGATTTGAAATTTGTGCCTTATACACGCCTGCGGTGTTTTGGATGTCATCCAGCGTTATGCTTTCGCTGGAATTGGCCGCGATGGTTAATTGACGCGCATCGAAGAGTTCATCACCAAAGTAAAAAGACAACAAGACTGTTTTTGTGACGTCGCTGTAATTGGTGACCTGTGAAAATAATTGCGGTGTGGTTTCTGTGGCTCGCAGCGCCAAGGCAGAGATGGCGAGGTTATCATTTGAGGAACCAATTGGCAGGAATTCCACTTCGCCGGGCAGTGCGGGAAGTCCGTTCTCCGGGAGGCCACCATCAGAGACGATCAGAACGGTTGATTCAATTGAGTCGCTGCGTGTTGCGCCGGCAGCCAAAGCAAACGCAGCTTCCCAATCTGCGGAGCCTTGAGTCACTTTGGCTTGATTTAATGCAGCTTTGAGCAGGGACTTATCTGATTCAGACGCAATTAAAATCTGCGGGGTTTCGCCGACCAGGATCAGGGTCAGGGAGGAGGCGGGGTTTAATCCATTGATGATCGCATCCACTGAATCCTTGGCAGAGTCGAATCGAGATGGAGTAACGTCGGTTGCGTTCATCGAGGCTGATGCGTCCAGTAAAACGATGACCGAGCCAGAGGCAACCGTGGGAATTTGTAACGCAGGACGTGCCAATGCGAAGATCAACGCGGCGAGAATCAATAATTGCAAAATTAACAATAAATTACGTTTGAGTTTCTGCCACGGTGTGTTGGCTTGCTGTTCGCGAAGCAACTGCTCCCAAAGAAATGTGGAAGAAACCTGCACCTGTTTGCGGCGCAGTTTGAGCATGTAAAGAAGAATGATGGGGATGGCGAGAGCGGCCAGCGCGAAAAAAAGCGGAGTGAGAAATTGCATTACTTCACCACTCCAGCGCGGCGCATTTCCAAAAGCAACGCCTGATCCCAAGGCTTGTCTGTGATCAAATTCAAATAACGGATATTTTGTTTGCGGCAATCATCCTGCGTGGATTGAATCCATGTTTGTATGCGGGCGCGGTATTGTCTGCGCAGGCCGCCATCGAGGGAGACATCCTGCACTTGATTTGTTTCCATATCGACGAGTTGGAGATCGCCAGCCAATGGCGGTTCGAGTTCATCGGGAGAAAGTACATGGACCAAAACCGCTTCACTTCCACGCCCAAGCATGGCTCGCATTCCTGATTCGAATCCTGTGGCTGTAAGCAAATCGGAAATCAGGATGACCAATCCCGCCCGACGAGGCTTGATGCTGTATTGTTGAATTGATTTATTTAGATCAGTTTGACCGGCGGGCTCAAGATTTTCAAGAAATCGAAACAGTCGCGGCATCGCGACTCCGCCTCGGGTGGGACCGAACTCTGCAGCGACCTGCCCGCCCTGCAAAAATCCAACTGTGAGCAAATCGCCGGAGGAAAGCGCAATGGATCCAAGCCCGGCAGCCAGCCTGCGTACATAATTGAATTTAAGCTCTTCGTCTGCTCCCCAATTCATTGAGAGCGACCCGTCCAATAAAATATGGACAGCAAGGTCTTCCTCTTCTTCCAACAGCTTGATAAAAGGTTTTTCCAGCCTTGCGTAAATATTCCAGTCAAGCCGGCGCAAGTCATCGCCGGGCGTGTAATCGCGGTAATCGGCGAACTCAATGCTCGACCCACGGCGCGATGAACGACGCTCCCCTTTAATCGCGCCGGCACGAACACGCGATGCGACCAGGGTGAGTTGATTCAGCTTGCGGAGGGTACTTTCATCAAATAGCATGTGGGAAGTTCAAGAAAGAGGAAAGAAGGCAAAGTCGATCTTTCCTCTTTCTTATTTTTGAAGTGTGCTGACTAATTCCTGGATGACGTCGTCTGGTTTGATGCCTTCGGCAAGACCATCGAAGTTCAGCAATAGACGATGGCGTAATGCGGCATTTGCCACGGCGTGGACATCTTCAAAAGCAACGTTGTAACGACCAGTCAATAATGCGGTTACTTTCGCGCCGAGCACGAGTGCTTGTCCGCCGCGCGGGGAGACACCGTAGCGCACATATTTTTTGACGAGCGGAGTCGCGTTTGTGTCATCGGGGTGTGAAGCCAAAACAAGCGACGCGATATATTCCTTGACGTGTGAGGCGATGGGCACGGTCCTTGCCAGCGCGCGCATTTGGATGATGTCTGCTCCACTGGCTGCTTTGTTTGCAGAGGATGTTTCCTTGCCTGTTGTGCGGTCTAGAATTTCGGACATTTGTTTGACATCAGGCATATCCACGTTTACTTTAAAGAAGAAACGATCTAGCTGCGCCTCGGGTAATGGATACGTCCCTTCCATTTCCAACGGGTTTTGTGTCGCCATTACGAAAAATGGCTCTTCCAATTTGTAGGTGCGCTGAGCCACTGTCACCGACCCTTCCTGCATGGCTTCGAGCAGCGCCGATTGCGTCTTCGGTGTGGCGCGGTTGATCTCATCTGCCAGCACGAGATTGGAGAACAACGGTCCCGAACGGAAGCGAAATTCACGCCTTCCATTTTCGTCGCTGAGAATTTCCGTGCCGAGAATGTCTGCGGGCATTAAGTCCGGCGTGAATTGGACGCGCGAGAAATTCAGATCCAATGCCTGGCCGAGTGTGCGGATCAACATCGTCTTGCCCAGTCCAGGCACACCTTCCAGCAAAACATGTCCGCCGGCGAGGATGCTGACCAGTACATGCCGTACCACGTCGTGTTGACCGACGATCACGCGGCCCACTTCGCTTTCTATTTTTTCAGCCAGTGTTCTAAAATTTTCAGCAGATAATTCGCTCATGGTTTCTCCTTGAACGTTCAGGGCTGTAATGAATCAAAATAATTTCGGATGATGCTCATGAAGTCAACGGGGATATCCCCGTTTTCAATGGCCTGTCGATTGAACTGATCGTATTGCGAATACACTTCGGTGTATGGCACGAGGCTTTGCCCGGGTTGCGATGGGTCGGTGGGACCTTGTCCGATCACATCGCCATCCTGGCCGGATCCCGGCAGATTGACAGTTGTATTTCCATCGCCGCCTAAAAGCGAAGGAGCGTAAATTTGTTCGTAGGATTCCTGACCACCATCACCAGGCCCATTGTTTTGGTTGATTGGATTGCTGCCAGCTTCGGGACCGGTTTGATTTTGCGCATCACCCGAGCCGTTGCCTGATCCCGTTCCTCCGGGATTTTGTCCACTCTGACCATTCTGACTGCCTTGACCATTTGCCTGTTGACCTTGTCCCTGATCATTTTGTGCTTGTTGACTTTGCCCGCTTCCACCAGCGGCCATGATCTGACCCGCACCCTGATTAAATTGTTGAGCGGTTTGACTTGCCGTTTGCGACATCGCAACTTGCTGTCCCGCCTGTGCCATGCTTTGTGATGCATCCTGTAAGGCTTGTTGCGCGGCAGTCATATCTCCGCGACGTAATGCGTCGGCGGCAGTTTGTAACTCCTGCGCGAGCTGCGGGTTGGTGGATTGAAGCGAATCGGCCATTGCATCCAGTTGATTGGCAAGCTGATTCGCTTCACTTGCATTCAACTCGCTGACATTGATGTTCGCCAATTCAGATGCGGCGTTGACGATATTTCCTTGAGCCAGTGCTTCACCTACACCTTGTAATGGGCCGCCTTCCTGCTTCGCAAGTTCACTGCCAGTTTGTTGCAAGGCTTGAGACATTTGTTCAGTCTGTGCGGAAGACATGGATTCCAGTTTTTCACTCGTTGTGGTTAATGCTGAAACAGAGCCTTCCAACGAAGGATTTTCCTGCAGGCTTTGTTGGGTCTGTTCCAATAATTGATTTAATTCCTGTTTTTGTTCCTCGGTCAGTGCGTCATTGGCCTGGATCTGCTGAATGGTCTCTTCTATCTGAGCAGCCTCTTTCGCGATAGCTTGTTCCACTGCACGCGCCTGCCTCGCTGATTCGAACCATTGCTCTCCGCGAAACCAAACCAGCCCGATCAATAGGGCAATGCCGAGAGCATAAGCAAGTTCACTTTTCTTCCATTGAAGGGGGATATCGCGGCTGGGTTTTATTTTTCTGGCAATATTGACTGCGTCTTCGAGTTGTCGTGTAGCCAATGGATTGCTCGAATGTGTTTGATGCAACTCAAATGCAGTACTCATGCGTTCGCCGAGGTGAAAGACTCTGTCAAAGTGGCGAGCTGCGTGAATGGGCTGAACAGGCCACAGGTAGGCAATGAGGCTGATGATGATTGGGATGATTAAAGTCAGAGCGAGCGTCACCGCCAGGAATTCATTCCGAAGCAGGATCAGTTGAAAAAGTCCATAAACTCCGACGATAAAAGCAAGTGCCAGCCCAAGAATTAATCCGCGTAAAAACCATTTAAACGCGCGTTGAATACGCAGACGGCGTGTCCAATGGTTGAGGGTGTTCGAGAGATCGTGAATGGTTGCCATGATTATTTCATGATGACGTTGATCTGGGTTTAAAAGGTCCTGTTATCGTTCAGGACGTTTTACGAACCAAATGCTTGCGAGAAGCATGATCAGCGACAAGACGGTGTAAGTGAAGATGTAAATGATCCAGGGGGAAAGCAGATACATACCCGATGTGCCAAAGAGCGAAGTGGTGTTGCTGATGAATATGCTTTGATCTTCGATCAGGATCACTTCTGTAAAGATGGGGGCCAAAATTGGGTTGGTGGAGACGACCAGCCACATGATGATCGTGAATACATCCTGGTTGAGCTTGCTGATGTTTGGATTGTTGCTGAACATGACCGTGGTGATGAAGCTCATGCTAAAAACAAAAAAGATGATGGCGAATACGGAAAGTAAAATGCTTCCATAGGATGAAACAGTGGCCGCGAGTGTGCGCTTCAAGAAACTTGAGAAGAAAATTCCCAACGTCGCAAAGAATATCGAGGTGACCACCAATAAAAGGCTGGAGATGACCACTTCTGCGAGGCCCACGCCTCCCAAAATAAAGGCGAGGCTTTGAATGGGCAGGACCGTGAAGATCAACAAAAATAAATAGATGACGGCTGAGCTTAATTTTCCAAAAACAAGTTCACCTGGGGTGAGCAACGTGGTCTTAAGAAGATCAAGCGTGCGATGTTCGCGTTCCGATGTTAGTGCGCCGGAAGTAAGCCCGGGACCGATGAAGCTGATGAGCAGGAGTTCGATCAGCACCACGGTGCCAAAGATGGATTTTCCCAATGTTTGTCGATAATCCGGGTCAAACGCCAGGCCGCTCGTGGATTCGCCGAGGAAGAGATAGATCATGCAGACAAAAGCGGCGATCAGTGAAAGATAAAAAGTTAAAAGTATGAAAGTCCTGCGATCGCGCATTCGGCCCCTTAGCTCCTTTGCGATCACAGGGTTGTCGAGGATGCGCTCGAAGTTGAAGTTAAACTTTCGCTTTGGAGGTTGGACGATGATGGGTTGCGGTTCCATTAGGATATGATGCCCTTGGTGGTGCGCATGAACACCTCTTCAAGTTTTTGCGTTTCTTCGCTGAAGTGTACAACGGAAAATTTATTTTCAAGAAGCCTGTTGAGCAATTCATGTAAATCATTATCTTCCCCGTTGAAATCCAATTCAAAATGGATGCGGCTGCTATTATTCCCTGTTTGCAGGCGGACTGCTGCAACATTCTGCTGCATCGACAGAAAAGCCTGCGCTTCTTCCGCCTTGTCCAGAATTGCCACTTTGATCTGACGATGTGGAATCAGTTTTTGGCTGAGCTGGCTTAACGAACCGACCGTGGCCAGCTTTCCATTTTCCATGATGCCGACGCGCGTACATAACTCTGCCACGTCGGCGAGGATGTGACTGGAGAAGAGAATCGTTTTTCCGAGCCGGGCAACTTCGAGCAGGAGCTCGCGTATTTCCACGCGGGCACGCGGGTCCAACCCGGAAGCGGGCTCATCGAGAATGAGAATGCTTGGGTCGTGAATCAACACACGGGCGAGTCCGAGGCGTTGTTTTAATCCAGTGGACAATGTATCGACCATGTCGTTGTGCCGATGGGAAAGATCTACGAGTTCGAGCAAATCCTTGATCAGGCCGGCACGCTGCGGTTTGGGGATGCGGTAACAGGCGGCGAAGAATTCAAGGTATTCGTTCACAGTCATGTCATCATAGACACCGAATGAATCGGGCATGAAGCCGATCAGGCGGCGTACCTCGTGGGGCGTTTTGATGACGGAATGTCCGCCAACAAAAATCTCGCCTTGATCGGGTTGTAGCAAGGTGACCAACATGCGCATGGTTGTGGTTTTGCCGGCACCATTCGGGCCGACGAGTCCGAAGATCTCACCACTTTCAATTTTAAAAGTAACCGAATCCACAGCCTTGCGACGGGCAAAGGTTTTGCTGACATTTTGAAATTCGATACTGCTCATGGGGATACCACCAAGGATATGGCTGCCTTCTTCATTTCGATATACCCTGAATTCTGCCCGTCTTTGATGCGTAGAATTACATCGCCGGCTTTGCTGACATAATTTTCCGGATTGGGCACCTCGAAGTTTCCCCAGACGACATTTTTTATGATTTCCCAATCGTTGAGTGTGATATTCCATAAGCTGACTTCCACCGTGGAGGAAGCGACGTAGCTGTCGAGGTTTAGTTTCAACTTTTGCACACTGCTAAATTCAATTGGAATTGCCGGACGAAAATGTAAGCTGAACTCGGCATTGCTGTACGAATAGGATGCGTACGGCGAACCGTCGTCTGAGCTGGATTGCCATTCGAGTAAAGCGGTGGTCAAAGTGAAATCGTTGGAAGGCCGTTTCACAGCGGGCGATACCTGGTGAATGTAGATTGTAGAGTCTGCAGTTTTTGATTCAAAACCTTCAAGGGCTGCCAGTGATTTTTCTTCATCGAGCCAGCCGATAAGATAAATTCCCCAATTGGAATTACTTTCGCCATATTCCGGGGTAATCACTGAACGGAGAAAGGCTTCTCTTTTGTGCAGCTCTTTATCCAGTTGAAGCTGCGGGTAGGATGTTTGAAGAAGAGCGATGGCTCCATCGTAAACGAACTCCGGGCTGTTGGTTGTGGTCAACATGGGGAGGTCAACCTTTCGAGATTCGCCGGGCGCAAGGTCACCAATCCTCTTCCATCTGCCAGGTGTGACGATCACGAGATCTGTGATCGTCATATTGCTGTTATTTATGACGGTGCCGTTGATTTTAGCGTTCCCTTTATCAAAGACGATGGCGAGATCGTGGTCCAGTTTTAATGGAGCAGTTGCTCCTGAAGTACCCACCACTTTCATCCCGCCAATTTCAATGGGGATTTCAGGTACATTTGTATTTTTTCCCGACTGTATCGATAACCAGACAGTGTCGCTTTTTATATTCACATCCTCTGAGTCGAGCGGAAACAACAGGAATCCATCTTCGGATTCCAATGTGTATGTGTCGCGCTGCGGAGAATAGATGCCAATCATGCTGTCTTTTTGGGCCCGGCTGACCCCATCCCAGGCTTGGATCACGGTGAGGCGACTTAAAGTGGGTGTTCTGCCGCGGTATAAATATCCATACGTATATGAAACAACAGTGACAAAGACCACGATGACCGGAATGCTAATCCAAGCCCATTCCCGTTTTTTGATGATCCGCAGGAAAATGTAATTGACCGGGCCAATTATCAAAATATAGAAGCCCATCAGGCCGCAGATCAGCCAGATCGACGGGATGGCGAGCTCGGCTATGGAAGTAATTGCCTCATTGGCGCTGCCAACCTCCCATTTGCCATTGACCCAGGCCGCTTGTGGGTGCTTGAAATTCAATAATCCATTGTAAATAGCAAAGGTTCCGCTCCAGTTTTTATAGGGAGCCAGGCCCGGGTCTGCTGCAAAAAATATGCTTTTTCCCTTGCCCAATTGTTTCTGGATGATCAGGGGAACATTTCCTTGAGTTGCCAAAACGTGGGCGTCTGTGGATAGTTTTCCACTGGATAGTATGCTTTCTGTTTCTTCTTGAAACAGGTCAGTTCCTGTGAAGCTTGAGGTCGACCTAAAGGCGCTGAGATCTGGTGAAGTGGTAACAGTAGTCGTTCCTGTAACTTGAATCGGCAGCAACTCCTGCAGTCCCTGAACTACTGATTGCCATTTTGGCCCCCCAATTGTAATCAAGGTCCCGCCCTTGGCGATCCATAATTCAAGTGCATCGCGTTGAGCGGCGCTCAGGGGACCTGTGTCAACATCCGAAACGATGATCGCGTCAAGCGTTTCCCAGCCTTGAAATTTGTCCGGCAAGCGATCTGGCTGAATTTGTACGAGTCGTGTAATTCCATTTTGAGGTATGACTTGCGACAAGCTGCTGTAGTTGGAAGGTGTGTCCGTCACCAGGCCGATCATGAGGCTTTGGGGGGCGATATTTGAAACACGAGCCGAGGTACTGGCGACCGTCTTTTTCTTTGAAACCAGGTCCACTTTCAGGCCGGCTGCACCGCCCTGTGGGTAATAGACATAAACGAAGAGTTGTTTGCGTGAATTGGTGGGAAGTGAGATGTCGGCACCGTATATGCTGGCGATGCCGGAATAATCCTTGAAGGTCACTTGCAGGGTGGCTTCATTAATATCCAACCCTTTGTTTTCTGCTGTTATATAAACGGGAATCCATTTGCCTTCCTTGGCATACCCCTCAAACCCGGCTTCGGCTTTGAGGGTCACATCGCCGGGTGCACCTTTGGCCAAGGCGGAAGTGTTCAACGTGCCGATCGTTAAAATGAAGAGTGCGATTAATAGGAATAAGCGGGAATGTGACGGTGTGCGCAACAGTCATCCTCCAATTCTGTAATTTATCATAACATAAGTCCATTATTTCTTCCTGGAAGCCCTGTTCGCTCCTGCAATACTTTTGATAGATTTCATCCAGAGCTTCGTGATTAGAATAAATGCATGACCTGTATTTTTGATCGGATAAATTTGCAAACGACCATGCGAGTGGGGTGACTGTAATGGAAGCCATTTCTTTTCAAGTCCCAGTGGATAATGTGAAAATAAAAATTGTTTCGGCTGCATTACGCGACCTGCTTGTGCGCCATTGTGTGAAAAAGGCCGATATTGACCGCTCCGACCGGGCTGTGAAGAAACTTTTAAAGAACATCAAGAAATATTCCTATGACGGAGATAACAGCAGGAAGATCGATGTCCGCTTGCAGGTGGAAGGGAAGCGTTTCTTCATTGAAACGGAGGACGGCGGTGCTCCCGCCACAAAAGAACTTCAACGCGAGATGGCTTCCGTAAAGGTCCTTATGGACGGTATTTCACATCAATACCGTGATGGGAAAAATAAGTGGTTGATCTTTAAGTTGATTTAAATTACCAACCAGATAAAATACCCCACAGGTCCCGGGGAAGTAAATCTTGCTTGATTATAAAGAAAATATTGTAAACACAATTAATCCTATCCCCATTGCCCCGAAGATTAAAATAAAAAATATCCCAAAGGCAACTGCGCATCCGCCATAAAGTTTTGGCATTCCCGGTACTAGCCTTAGTTTTATTTGCCAGTAACCACTTATGGACATTGTTGTTGAGCCAATGCCCATAAAAAATAAGCTATATCTATCTTTTTAGTTAAAGTTCCAAAAGCTATAGCCGCAATAAAAATCCCAATACCTATTAAGAATGGACGGTATATGATGCTGGAATTTCTCAGTTCAAACTCGTCAATTTTGCTCTGCTGTTGCTTTCTGCTTAACATAAATGACTCCTTTACCCACATGAAATTAATTTATATCTCTTCAATATTATAATTCTATAATGCCTTCTTCCCTTAAAAAATACTTTCTCCTGGATCCGACAATCACTTTTCTCAACCATGGTTCTTTTGGTGCCACGCCGAAACCTGTCTTTAATGAATATCAACGCTGGCAGCGAGAGTTGGAGAATCAGCCTGTTGAATTTTTGGGCAGGCGCATCGCCGGGTTGCTGGCTGAGTCTCGTGCGGTGCTGGGAGAATATCTCGGCACACATGCCGATAACCTCGTCTACACACAGAATGTCACTGTTTCGCTGAATATCGTTGCTCGTTCCCTGAAATTAGGCGCAGGCGATGAAGTCCTGGCGAGCGATCATGAGTACGGCGCGATGGATCGGACCTGGCATTTTCTCGCTGGCGAGCATGGATTTACCTATGTCAATCAACCTGTGAAGTTGACTTCTCATGCTGATTTCGTCGAGTCGTTTTGGCAGGCCGTCACACCGCGTACGAAGGTCATCTTTTTAAGCCACATCACTTCGCCTACGGCAATAATTTTTCCTGTCGAAGAAATTATCCGCCTTGCAAAGGCAGCGGGCATTATCACGATCATCGATGGTGCGCATGTGCCGGGGCAGCTTCCATTGCACCTCGATTCTCTCGATGCGGATTTTTACGGCGGTAATTTGCACAAATGGCTGTGTGCTCCGAAGGGAGCAGGCTTTTTGTATGCCCGACCTGAAATGCAGCACCTGCTCAAGCCGCTTGTCGTCTCCTGGGGATACGAACCTGAAGTTCCAGGTCCTTCGGCTTTTGTCGATCAGCACGAATGGATCGGCACGCGTGACATGGCTGCGTTTTTATCCGTCCCTGCGGCGATTCAATTTCAGCAGGAACATGCCTGGGATGAAGTGCGAAGCGGCTGTCATCAACTTGCCTGTTACGCGCAGGATGAGATCTGCAACTTAACCGGGATGAGTCCGCTTCATTCCCAATCTGAAACCTGGTTCGCCCAACTGGTCGCTGCCCCGCTTCCGGCGAAGACCGATATTCTTGCACTCAAACAGCATTTGTATGACGACTATAAAGTGGAAGTTCCGCTGGTTTCATGGAACAATCACAAATTGATTCGCGTCTCTGTGCAAGGCTACAACTCCAAAAAAGACATTGATCGATTGTTATTTGCCTTGTCCGCCCTGCTTTCGTGAGGACATCGTAGGTCTTTCGTTAATTCGCTTTTTCGGTTTTTGTGTTAGATTTATTGCGGAGGCATGAATGCAATCTCAACGAAAATATTCGACAGTTCTGCTGATGGTTACATTTCTTCTTTCTTCCTGCGCTGGAAATGCGCAGACTGAAGATCCAAATGCTTTAATGACCTCGGCTGTTGGAACCATGGTCGCAGGCTTTTTTGAAACGCAGACTGCAATGGTCACACCGCCCACGGTGGCGCCCACGGCCACGGAAACAAAATTCCCGACACCAACACAATTTTCAACTTCAACTCCCCTGAACAGCCCCACGGCCACTTTTCTTTTATATAGCCCCACGAAGGGAACCCCTACTGTAACGGGCACGCTGCCAACAGCTACAGTCAATGCCGCTGCATTGGCAAATGGTTGTTACAACCTCGCATTTGTTCGTGATGTCAATTACCCAAGCGGGACGGTGGTGAGCCCGGGTCAAAGTTTTACCAAAACATGGAAGGTGGAAAATAACGGTTCCTGCAACTGGCTGTTTGTTTATAAACTTGCTTTTATCAGCGGAACTGACTTTGACCCCAACACAGGTCAGCTTGGCAGGATCGTCACTCCTGGTAATTGGGCCGAGTTGTCCGTAAACCTCGATGCACCCACCAAGCCTGGTACATATTCGGCGTACTGGCGATTTTCCAATGGCGGATCAACTTTGTTTGGTGCAACTCTTGGTGTTACCATCAAAGTGAGCGCTCCCACCAATACACCAACCTCCACTATTTTGGTGAATACAAATACAGTAACTTCCACAACGGTACCGGTAAATACAAATACGCCAACCCAAACAACGGCACCTGCCACCGCTACATTTACCGAGACGCCAACCGAAACATCAATCCCGTAATTATGTTTGTGGGCAAAAAAATATTTCTACTTTTTTACATAACGGCTTTGGCTGGGATTTCCTTCTCCCTGCCAAAGCCTGTTTTTGCTCACCCACAGCGGCAAATTATTTCCACGCCGTCCCAGCTGATTGATGCTGTAAATGCTTTGCGCCTTTCATATGGATTGTCTACACTGGCAGTCCATACTGTGCTGATGCAAACCGCACAGGGTCAGGCTGATTACATGGCCGCGACCGGGAACGTTACTCACACACGTCCTGGCGGCATTTCCTATACCCAGCAATTGATTTCACTGGGATTTCCCTTATCCGGCGATTTGTCTCTTGGCGGCTTTCGCGCGGAAAATATCCTCAGTAGCGGCGGGCCTCTTGATTGGAACGGCGTGCCGCCAGCGTGGCAGGATGCCGATCATATGAACACCATGCTTGCTCAAAATTTTACGCATATTGGTGCCGGCATTTCACAAGGCCCCGACGGATATTATTATGCAGTGGATTGCGCGGCGTCCACAGGCTCCGGGCAAATGCAGGAATCCGCCGCATCGATTTTAGGAACAACCTCAGGTACGCAAGTTGCGGGTGATGCGGCGATCAGTCAATTCATGGTACCGATCATGAAGAGCACGGCCAATGCAAATGGCGATGTGATTCATAAAGTGCAATATGGTCAGACCCTGTGGAGTATTGCCATCGATTATGGCACCACCATCAATAGTATTCAAGCACTCAACAATCTCGGTGAAGACCTGGTGATTCAACAAGGGCAGGAATTGCTTGTACTCAAAGGAGCGACCCCGCCGCCTTCCACGCCGACGCCTGCTCCACTTGCAACCGGCATACCCTCGCTCACGGCTATTCCTTCGACACCCGAAATTATCTTTCCATTTACTGCGGTTGTTACGCCCACACAAACGCAGATGACGGAAAGTACCCAAGCGGCTTCAGGAAATTCTTCGAGGCTATGGATTGTTTTGTTGATCTTTGCCGCATTGATCGGCGGTGCAATGGCAGTCTGGTTGATTCGCGACCCGAAAGCATAAAGGTATAATACCCTCCGTTCGTGGCATCTGAAAGAACGTGAAGGAAAGGTATTTTGAATGGACATCACTGTAGCATTGGGCGGGGGCGGAGCCAAGGGAAATTCCCACATTGGCGTATTAAGACGCCTTGAAAAAGAAGGTTATGAAATTCGTTCCATTGCCGGCACCAGTTTCGGCGGACTTGTGGCAATTTTGTATGCATCTGGTCGTACCCCGGACGAGATCGAGGAAATATTCTCCTCGACGGATCAAACCAATCTCTATGGGCGTGATCGAAATGACGGTCCGTCACTATTGGGGCTGTCCGGTGTCCGCAAGTTAATGACGGAACTGCTTGGCAGTAAAACATTTGATGATGTTCGCATTCCCTGCGCCGTTACAGCAGTGGATATCACCTCTGGAAAGGAAGTCATCATTTCAGAAGGCAACCTGGTGGATGGTGTTTATTCCACGATCGCACTGCCGGGTATTTTCCCTCCGCATCGGTTGAACGATTGGGAGTTAATGGATGGCGGAGTCTTAAACCCTGTACCCGTTTCGGTGGCGCGAATTCTTTCACCGGACCTGCCGATTATTGCCGTGGTGTTGAATGACCCGTTGGATAACCCCGTACGTACCTACACTTTTCCGCTTCCAGCTTCTTTCCCGAGACAAATTGTTGAACGCATCACCAGGACGAATTTTGCCCAGGCATATGATGTTTTCATGCGCGCTGTGGATTTGAGCAGTCGTGCTGTGGCACATTACCGGCTGGAAGCGGATGCTCCTGATGTCATCATCCGCCCGGATGTGCATCATATCGAATTGTTGGATAAGGTCGATGTACATGAGATCGCCTTGTTGGGGGAGGCGGCCTTTGAAACAGCGTTACCCGAGATCAAGCGAGTCACTTCATGGCCGAATCGCATGAAACGGAAATTAGCAAAGGCGTTGAAATGAGCCGCGATCTTCGCAAGTATATGAAAGATACCAATGTGCGTCTTGTCGGAGGCGCACTCTTGATGTTGTTCGTGGTCGGCCTGGGGTTGATCTGGGTTATTTATGGCTTTGGTGCAGCAGTGATGGGTTTTCTTTGCATTCTTGGTGCGATGGTTCCGGTTGCGTTGATATTCTTTTTCCTCAATCTTTCCGATTGGATCTTAAAGCGTGCGGGTCGTAATGAAGACTGAGACGATTGAAATGAACGGCTGGACTCTGCGAACCCAGGCATCCGAGTCGGCTTCACCTCGATTGCTTGTCCTGATCCACGGTTGGACCGGCGATGAGAATTCCATGTGGGTATTCACCCGCAGATTCCCACCCGATTATTGGATGATCGCTCCACGAGCGCCGCATAAGGCAGACCCGAGCGGTTATTCCTGGCGTCCGCCTCAGCCTGAACTTTTCGGCCGGCCCAGTCTCGAAGCGCTTAAGCCTGCTGCTGAAGCATTGATCAAGTTGATCGATGAGTATGCAGCTTCGGTTAAGATCGATGCGCGTCAGTTCGATGTGGTTGGCTTTAGTCAAGGCGGGGCGATGGTCAATGCGTTGGGATTGTTGTACCCAAAGAGAGTCCGCAAGATGGGTGTATTGGCCGGGTTTGTTCCGTATCAAATGGAGTCGATGATTGAATCAAAACCATTGGTCGGTAAAAATATTTTCGTGGCACATGGCACAAAAGATGAAATGGTAACCATTGACCGGGCACGCGCATCGATGGATTTGCTTGAAAAAGCCGGTGCGACCATCACGTATTGCGAAGATGAAGTTGGGCATAAATTAAGTTCGAATTGTCTGCGCGCATTGGAGACCTACCTTCAAGATTAATGCCTTCTCACTGTGCTGTTGACGCTTAAAATATTTGAAGGTATCCTTATCGAATAAATTTGTTCCAAGGTGAAAAATGAAAAGACCCGTTTCCCGTAGAGATTTTCTTAAAGTTGCCGGTGTTGGCTTAAGCGCGCTGGCTTTTAATCCGCTGACCAAGCATCAATACGAGGCGTTGTATGCGCCGAAACGTCTACCGCAATTCCCCGCCAGTGAGATCATCGGACGTTTACTTGGCATGACGGACATTCGCAGCCGCCCATCGAATGATGATCTGGTCGGTGTCCCTGTTGGGAAGTTGTACGATGACAACTTGATCGAATGGAATCGTGAGGTCGTCGGTCAAGCGATTGGGTTGACCAATCAAAAATATTTGGAAACTCCACAGGGATATATTTGGTCGTCCCGTGTGCAACCGACAAGAAACCTGCCGAATACTCCGGTGACCGAGATCCCAGCCGGGCAGTCTGGCTTTTGGGTGGAGATCACCGTGCCGTATGTGGATCTAACCTTGGAAGGTGCACCTGCCTCTCCTTGGATCCAAAGCCTGATTCAATATCAATTTCCACCCCGCTTGTATTACGGTCAGGTTGTTTGGATCGATCAAGTTCGCCAAAGCAATGGTTTCGTTGAATATCGCTGGAATGAGAATCCCGGCCATGGCTACGGCTTTGGCGATATTTTCTGGTTGGATGGTGCTGCTGGAAAGATTTTAACGGAGGATGATGTTGCGCCGATCAGCCCGAACATTGATCCTGCCGAAAAGAAAATTGTCACCAATCTGACCTATCAAACTTTATCGTGCTTTGAAGGAAATAACGAGGTGTTCTTCTGTCGGATTTCCAGCGGTGCAATCTTTGACTTCCAAGGGACTCCAACCGAGGCGTATGCTACTCCAGTTGGCGATTTGAATACTCACTGGAAGATCATTTCGTTGAATATGAGCGGCGGTGGTTCTGCGGCCGGATATTCCACGCCTGCGGTTCCGTGGGATACGGTCATCTCTGGAGAAGGGATCGCCATTCATGGTGCCTTCTGGCATAACGATTTCGGCGAGCGTCGTTCGCATGGATGTATCAATGTAAAGCCTGAAGATGCCAAGTGGATCTTCCGTTGGACGACCCCATACATTTCACTGGCTCAGAGCGAACAACGAATGACCTGGCCTGACCACGGCACGACCGTGACCGTGAACGAATTAAAGATTTAAGAGGAAGTAGATGGAATTTTCTCAAGTATCATTAGGCTTGGCTTTTCTGGCTGGGTTGGCTTCTTTTCTATCGCCCTGCGTGTTTTCCCTCGTGCCGGCCTATGTGGGCTATTTAGGTGGGCGTGCCGCTGGCGGGGAAGGCCGCTCGAATCGATGGGTCACTTTTAGCCATGGTCTGGCTTTTGTTTTTGGCTTCAGCGTGGTTTTCGTTTTACTTGGCGTGCTGGCGGCATTGGCCGGTGGATTGCTTTACGACATCCGTACCTGGCTCGCAAAGATCGGTGGAATCGTTGTGATCGTTTTTGGCCTGCACATGATCGGTGTATTTCACATTCCCTTCCTTGCTTACGACACACGTGTTTCAGAGGCCCCCGATCCAAAGCTTGGGTATTTGTCCTCTGCCTTGATGGGCGTGTTCTTTTCAGCGGGATGGTCTCCATGCGTGGGACCGGTGCTTGGTACCATTTTGACACTTGCGATCAATGGCGGCTCTGTTTCACAGGGCGCTGTGTTGCTTACCTCTTATTCCATGGGTCTGGCCATTCCATTCCTCTTCGCTGCACTTGGCATTGGCTGGGTCACCACGATTTTGCAGAAATACAGCAAGACCATGCGCTATGTGGAAATCGCAATGGGGGTGATCCTCGTGATTGTCGGTATTCTGTTGTTCAGTGGAATCTTCGAGATCATCGCGCAACGAACTCAATTCTTTTGGGTCGATTTCGGAATATAATTCATTGGTCGTACGTGTTTTCATCCTGCAGGGTCTTTGATTTGATTCAGTCACTTGAACCTGCGGGATGTTTTATGTGAAATATCAGGATGTGCCATGCTAAATGTGACTCTTTTTATGAAGAAGAACGACCAGCCATGCGAAGACGCCAGGGCTGAATTAAATAAACTTCAGGAAAAATTTCCGCATAAATTGATCGAAGTGGATGTTGAGCGGGATACCGTACTAGCGGAAAAATACAGTCAACAGGTTCCTGTCATCGAGACCGGCCCCTATACTCTTAAGTCGCCTTTTACACCCCAGTCACTGCAAATGACCGTCGGCGCCGCCTTTGATCGTCATAATCAGTTGGAAAAAGTGGGTGATCCAAAATTTCAGAAAAGAGTTGCCAAAGTGTCCAATCTTTCCACCGGGGATCGTATTTCGTTTTGGATTTCGAAGAACTATCTGCTCCTGTTGAATTTATTCATTTTTCTTTATATCGGCCTGCCTTTTCTGGCGCCGACGCTGATGAAGCTGGGTGCAGAAACTCCGGCACGTGTGATCTACACGATCTACAAACCGCTGTGTCATCAATTTGGTTTTCGTTCCTTCTTTCTTTATGGAGAGCAGCCGTATTACCCGCTCGCTGAAGCGAATGTGAAGAATGCCAAAACATTTGAAGAAGTGACTGGAATTAAGAATCTGGATGACCCATATAGCTACACACGCTTCGATGCGCGTGCCTACATCGGTGACCAAACTGTGGGGTACAAGGTTGCGCTTTGTGAACGCGATGTGGCGATCTATATTGCCATTTTGCTGTTTGGTGTTGTCTTTGCCCTCACCGGGCGCAAGATCAAATCCTTGCATTGGTTGTTGTGGATCTTGATCGGTATTGCTCCAATTGGTTTGGATGGCTTCTCGCAATTATTCAGCCAGTTTGATTGGGCGTGGCTGGCATCCCTCCTGCCATATCGCGAAAGCACACCGTTCCTGCGTGCACTTACCGGTGCCCTGTTCGGTTTGACGACTGCCTGGTTCGCTTATCCAAGCATCGAAGAGTCGATGAACGAGACACGCCAGTATTACATCAAGAAATTTGCACTTCATCAGGTTTCCGAATAATGCCATTTCAAGAAAAAAACGGCATCCGTTATTTTTCATTCGATAATTTTCCAAAGACGATCACGCAAGCCATTTTCACCCGTCGCGGCGGAGTCAGCCCCGAGCCTTGGGATTCCTTGAATGTTGGTGGGTCAGTTGGGGATGAGCGCGAACGCGTGGCGGAAAATAGAATCCGTTCGTTTCATGCGATGGGACGAAACCCCGCTTCGATTCATGACGTGTGGCTGGTCCACAGCACAGACGTTGTCTACGCTGATGCACCGCGTCCGCTCGAACATCCATCGACCAAGGCTGATATCCTTCTCACCGATAATCCGGAGGTGTCTCTCTTTATGCGATTTGCAGATTGCACCCCGTTGTTTTTTTACGACCCGGTCAAACAGGTGATCGGTGTGGCTCATGCCGGCTGGATGGGAACGGTGCGCAATGTGGCAGGTATAACGATTTCTGCCATGCAGAAAAGGTATGGTTGTCAACCTGAAAATATTTTGGCGGGCATTGGCCCTGCCATTGGCGTGGACCATTACGAAGTTGGCCCGGATGTCATTTCGCAGGTTCAGTCTGCATTTGGGAAGGATGCTGAGCGTGTGATCGAATCAAGGGATGGGAGCACGTATTTTGATTTGTGGACTGCCAACGAATTACAACTTAGAAATGTCGGAGTGAGGCAAGTCGAGATCTCGGGCCTGTGTACAGCCTGTCACCTGGAAGATTGGTTTTCACACCGGGCAGAAAAAGGCAAAACTGGGAGATTCGGCGCATTAATGGCGCTCCAAGCCTAGGTTGGGAAGGAAGCGGGGTAAAATAAAAAATCATGAATGAACTCGTCGAACTGATCCGCGAAAGATATCAATCCACTTTGGAGGTCATTGCCGGAGCCGCGAAACGGTCCGGGCGTTCTTCCGATTCTGTGAAGTTGGTTGTCGCCACCAAGACCCAAACTTTGGAAGTGGTGCAGGCGGCTATTGAGGCGGGAGCGAAGATTTTGGGCGAGAATTACCCTGAAGAAGGTGCCATGAAAATTCAATCATTGCACGATTTTTCTGCGGTAGAATGGCACATGATCGGTCATATTCAGAGCCGAAAGGCACAGACCGTGGCCCTGAACTTTAACTATGTACACTCGCTCGACAGCCTGAAACTCGCGACTCGTCTGGACCGCTTTTGCGGAGAGGCCGGGCGATCGCTCCCTGTGCTCCTGGAATTTAATGTGGGTGGCGAGGAAAGCAAGTCTGGCTGGGAAGCTTCTGACGAGACAGTGTGGCCGGCGCTGTTGAGTGAAATTGATGCCTTGCTTGCCTTGCCGCACTTGCAGGTGAAGGGATTAATGACGATGCCGCCGCTCGGGACGATTGCTGAGGTGTCACGGCCGTATTTTCAAAAATTACGACGTTTGCAGGAATACCTGGGTTCGCAATTCCCGCAGGCAAATTTTGAGGAATTGTCGATGGGGACGAGCACGGATTTTGAAGTGGCGGTTGAGGAAGGTGCCACGCTGGTACGGGTTGGAACTGCAATAGTTGGACCGAGAGTTTATAAAAAAACCGAGGATTGATTTCGATGAATGTTTCTGATTTGATTATTTTTGTGCGCGTCCTTACTACATTTTTTTCCTGGCTGATCATCATTTCCTCGATCCTTTCCTTTATTTTGCCTCCCTATCATCCGGTGCGCGAGGCGTTGGGTCGAATTTTGAACCCATTTCTTGAACCCATCCGCAGATTGATGCCGCCCGCCGGTGGATTGGATTTTAGCCCTTTGATCTTGTACGTTGCTGTTCAGTTTGTTTCGATCCTGTTGATCAATATCCTAAATAACATGCGTTGAGGTGAAATATGGCAAGAAAATATGTCCTTCATGATGGCAAGCGCGGTTCGGCTTTGGCGTTACGTGTTACACCCCGGGCGGAACGCAATCAAATCGTTGGTTTATTGAACGACGGCACGATCAAGATACAACTGGCAGCCACCGCCGAAGATGTGGATTCCAACAAGGAATTGCTCGCGTTCCTCGCTGAGATTTTGGGTGTGCCGAAATCCCGTGTGGAAATTGTGGCGGGAGAAGCCGGCCGCGATAAATTGGTTTCTGTACTGGACATGGATTCTGAAACCGCGCACGAACGCATCCTTGCGCATGTGGAATAGGTGATCCCCATTTAAAAAGATAATCACAGAGACACGGCATTGCCGTGTCTCTTGTTTTTAAGGGCCGGTTCCGTATAATCGTTTGTAGATCACATAGATCTCGTAAATATTGCGGATGTAATTCCGTGTTTCCTCGAAGCGTACACTTTCGAGATACAGGTCTGGATCGTTGCCGGCCAACTCCTGCCAGGTGCTTGCATTGCCGGGTCCGCCATTGTAGGCGGCAAGAGTGGCGTAGAGATCATCGTTGAGATAACTTAGATTTGTCGCCAGATAGTGGGAACCAAACTTTACATTAACGATCGGACGATAAAGATCATCCTCCGTATAGTTGACCGGCCAGCCCACTTGCGAAACGATCTGTGCGCCGGTGGAAGGGACGATTTGCATCAATCCGCGTGCGCCTGCATTAGAATTAACAAAGCCTTCGAACAAACTTTCCTGACGGATGACACTGAATAGGAACAGTGGATCGAGTCCGTTCTCCTGTGCATTGGGCAAAACCAGATCGGAATAATACAAGCCGTATCGAATGTATCCAAAATAAGGCGGCGCCATCATCGACTCGGTATGTTCATCGAGGCCGGCCAGGGTGAGAGTTTGGCGTGCTGCAAAAATGGCAGAACGATACAAGCCAAGGTCGACCAGATAATTTGTGAGTCGATAGGTCGCCACCGGGTCCGTGTCGATTTCATCCCTTAAGTTTTCAAATTCTTCCCGCGCATCTTCGTAGAGTCCCATTTGCCAGAGTTCTGTCCCGCGAATAACTCGCGAATCAGTTGTCAGCGGACCCAGCCCGTTTAGATCGGTTCCCGACTCGAGGTTGAAGGTCAGGCGAATCCATGCATCGGCATCGGTCCGTAGACGGGCTAGGTCCTGATTTAGGTTAATTGTTTCGGATGGTTCAAAAGGCTCGCGCTCGTTGAGCAGGTCACGCGCCCGTTCACTGTAATATCCGGCGGGGTCTTTGGTTTGAGCTTCACGCCACGCCGCCAATGTCTCTTCATTTTTTCCAAGTTGCTTTTGAGTCTTGCCGATCCAAAGATAGGCGCGTGCCTGATCGTTGGCCGGTTGCGAGAGGGAAAGGCTGCGATTGAACGCATCCAACGCAGCCACATAATCCTTTTGGCGGTAATAGATCACGCCCATCAGAAACACAGCGGTGGATGCGTCTTCGGTGCCGGGATATTCATTGGCAACGCGCGCCCAGGTTTCGAGCGCCTTGTCGTATTGTTCGCTGCGCTCGTAAATGCGTGCCGCGCTCATCAAATATTCAACAGAGAGATCGGTGTTTGGCACCTGCTGAACAAAATCCAGAAGAGTCTCTGCTGCAATCGAAAATGCGCCGTTGTTGTACCACTCGATGAATGCCTTTTCACCCCACGCATCGCCCCAGCGGGAATTTGTAGGGTAGTTGGCAATGAAAGTTTCATAGGTGGCGATCGCGGAGTTGTAATCGCCGATGTCGCGATAGGACTGTGCCAGAAAGTAATAGGCGGTCCCATCTTGAACCGGGGTGGAGGCGTTATATCTGGTAAATGCCGCAATGGCAACATCGTATTGGCCGGCGAAGAAATCAACCAGGCCGCGATCCAGATCACTGACTTCCGCGCCTGCGTTTAATAACTCGACGAGGCTGAGGTACGCATAATATGAGAGCGGATAATCTTCCACGGCCAGGCGGAATTTGCCCAACGCTTCTTCTGTTTGACCGTTGGCCTGATACACCAACCCGGTCTCGTACGCCGCCTGGGCTTTGATGTAATCACTGGTGGCGCGTGCTGCCACTCCGTCATATAAGGCGATTGCGGAAGTCACATCTCCAAGCTCAGAATAGGTGGAGGCAACTTTCATATCGAGCAAGGCTGCGTCACCAAGATGTGGCGCCTGGATGGCGGCTTTGTAGGCTGGCAGTGCTTCGGCGTAGCTGCCAAGAAGAAAGAGCGCATCACCGCGCAATTCCTGTGTGCGCGAATCAAGATAACCGGGTCGCAATGAAAGATAGGTTTGCCATGCATCTGCCGCGGCTTGATAATTGCCAAGACGATATTGGGAATACCCTTGTAAAAAGTAAGCTTGTCCCAAATAGGTGGTCGAAGGGAATTCAGTGATGAGGGCCTGAGTGGCTGAGACCGCATCTTCGTATTTTTCACTTGCAAAGTACACACGGGCCTCCCCCCATTTGGCTGCTGCGCGGATCAATGCGTCTGGAGAGTCTTGATATGCTGATTGATAGTGAATTAAAGCGTTGTCGTAATCGCCATTGAATAATTCATGATCTGCCACCCCGACGCGCGCCTGCGGCATGGGTGTGGGTGTGATGGTCGGAGTAAGGGTTGGAGCCGGTGTGAATGTTTGGCTGGGGGTTACCGTCCAGCCGGGGGGCAGGGTGGGGAAATTTGGAAAGAGGGAACATGCCGTTAACGCTGCGGCAAGCCAAAGTCCAAGAAGGATGCGTGTGGTTTTCATCCCATTTTTATACTGGCAAAGAAGAAGCGTGTCAACTAGGTGACTTCGCCAACCTTATTCAATACCTTGTAGGGATCGAAGGCGTCGCGCAAGCCGTCGCCGATATAGTTGACCGAAATGATGCTGAGGAAGATCATCAGCCCGGGGAAAATAGCCAGCCAGGGATAGGTTGTGAAGTGTGCCTGCGCATTGCTGAGCAGGTTTCCCCATGAAGGCGTTGGGGGTTGAATGCCAAAGCCGAGAAAACTCAGGCCGGACTCTTCGATGATGGCATATCCCAGCTCCAGTGTGGCCTCGACGATGATCGGGCCGATTGAATTGGGCAGAATATGTTTGATGATGATCCGAAAATCTGATCCGCCGAGCGCTCGAATCGCAGATACAAAGTCGATATCACGAAGGGTGAGAAAGCTGGCGCGGACCAATCGTGCGAACGTCATCCATGAGAGAATGCCGATGACGAGACCGATGGTCAGCACGCTGTTTCGTTGAAAGAGTGGAAGTTCCACTTCTCGAAGCATGGCGCTCAGGAAGATGAGCACGAGAAAAGACGGTAGCGAGAGGAAAGTATCTGTGATACGCATGAGAAGTGCGTCGAGCCATCCGCCGTAATAACCGGCAAGTGCACCGACTGGCACCCCAACAAGCAGGGAAATGGAAACGACGATCAATCCAACGGTCAGCGAAATGCGGCCGCCAAACAAAATTCGGGTGAACAGGTCGCGGCCCAGTGAATCCGTGCCCATGATGTGGGAGAACGATAGCGCCTGATTACGAATCGACATATCTGAGGCTTCGGGGTCATACGGAGAAAGCGGCGCAAGAACGACCAATAGAACCAGAATAAGAAAGATTCCCGAACCGATGATCGCGCCGGGGTGTTTGCGAAAGCGCCGCCATGTTCCTCTTGTAACGCCGGAGAATGGGCTTTCTTTTACGGATAGATCGTCTTCTTCGAGTGGAAGTCCGGTGATGTCGTCCATGCTTTACTCGTAACGAACCCGCGGATCGAGGTAGGCGTATAAAATATCGGCGAGCAGATTTGAAAAAATAATGACCGTTGCGCCAATAATGAGTACAGTCATTAATACGGGATAATCGCGTTGTTCCGCGGCTTGATAATACAGCCGTCCCATGCCCGGCCATGCGAAGAGATATTCGACGAAGATCGCACCGCTGAAAATATACGGAAGGTCAAGTGCGAGCAATGTAATTAATGGAATCAACGCATTGCTCAGGCCGTGTTTGTACAACACCATCCAGCGCGGAAGTCCTTTGGCACGCGCGGTTCGCAGATAATCCTTGTGAATGACTTCGAGCATGCTTGAGCGCATGAACCGCGAATACCATGAGATCCAGCCCAGGGCGCCGGTTAGAACCGGTAACGCCAGATGCCAGATTCGGTCCCCGAGATTAAATCCCTGTAACCCAAGCGTGGTAATTCCACCTGATGGCATGAGCGCTTCGCCGGTAAACGGATTCTTTAACCAGGCATAAAAAACAAGAATCAGGATCAACCCCAGCCAAAATTCTGGAATGGCCTGACCCGCAAATGAGAATGTGGTTACAGTGATGTCGAATTTTGAATATTGCCGAACCGCAGAAAGAATACCGATGGGAATTGCCAGCAGGATCGCAGTCAGCATGGTGATCGACATCAGGTAGATCGTATTGGGCAGGCGTTCGCCGATTTCCTCCAACACCGGTTTGCGGGTGCGAAAGGAGAATCCAAAATCGCCGCGCAGGATTCCCTGACGTGTGCCGTTACTTTCCTTGACGCCGTCGCCATCCACATCCACCTTCATCCAATCGTTGCCAATCAGCCAGATGGCATATTGCACGGGAAGCGGTTGGTCCAACCCGAATTGACGTTTTAGAAGCTCGACTTTTTCCGGTTGAACATGGCGGCTCTGTCCCTGACCCGCAAGCGGTCCGCCCGGCGATAAATTCACCAACGCGAACAGAATCATACTAAGAAGAAAGAGCAGTCCAACAGTTTGGATGAGGCGGCGCAGGATGTAATACGTCACGTTATTTTAAAGTCCAGTTCGCTGCATTCCAGGTGACGATATCGTTTGTAGAGGATTGAACCCCTTGTAACCGTGAGGAGTGCGCGTCGGCATTGGATGCGGTGAAGAGTAACGCTTCCGGAACCTGCTCATCAAGCACGGTGGCCATTTTACAAAAAGTTTCAAGGCGGGCAGTTTCGTCCAATGTGTAGGCTTCCTCCAGCAAAGAGTCGAACTCTTCATTGGACCAGCGCCCGTAGTTGTAGCCGTTATCCGGCGTGGCTGCATCTGTGCTGTAGTAACTTTGCAGGTAATCCGTCGGGTCGATGCCGGCGTAGCCATCGTCCCAAATGTCCATGTCGAAGTTGCCGCTTTGTTCAATACCGCCGTCTGTAGAAGCGGCCCATAAGACGCTTCCCTCCACGACTGTGATGTTTAATTTTATGCCGATCCCGCCAAGTTTTTCAGCAACGAACTGCTGGGTTAATTCCAAAGGCTCGCCGTAATCGGAATAGGTGATGAATTCCATTTCCATGGGATAGCCTTCTTCGGCGGTTCTGCAGTCATGGCATTCGCGGACGCCATCTCCGTCTTGATCCGTCCATCCTGCTTCCTCCAGCAACGCCTTGGCACCTTCCAGGTCGAAGGATGGCCGCGCAACATTTTCACAAACATAAGGCGGGCGGAAGAATTCCGTCCATGCCGGCTTGGCGTATCCGTAAAAGAATTCCTTTGCAATAGTATCCACATCGATGGCCATGCGAATCGCCTGACGGACCTTTACATTGGAAAGGATCGGGTGCGGGGTGGCGATGGGATTGGTGGTGCCTTTTGCAGCAAGGTTGAAAAAGATGCGCATCACCCAGCGATTATCCGGGCTCATGCTCACTTCCACATTGGGCACATCCTTCAATTCATCGATCATCTGTTCCGTGGACCACATATCCAGGTCGGCATCGCCGTTGATGAGCATGGTCTTTCTCACGGCTTGATCTGGAACGATCTGGACGATGACTGAGTCGATTGCAGGTTTGCCTGTTTCAAAATAATTCTCATTCTTCACGAAGGTCATGTGATCGCCGTTGACCCATTCTTCGAGCTTGAAAGGACCGTTGCTCAAGGGCTGGCGTGCACAATCCCATGCGGAGAATCCCTGGCTGGCATCACAGTAGTGAGCAGGCCAGATCACCACCTGCTCTCCGCCGAATTGAGTTAAGTAGCCGGGGTAGACCGAACTGTACTTAATGATAAATGTATGATCGTCGATTTTTTCGATGCTGTCGATATAGTCGATGCCGGGGATCCAGCTGCCTTGATTGGGATCGAGAATCGCGTTGTAGGTAAAGATCACATCGTCTGCTGTAACAGGGACTCCGTCCGACCATTGAACGTCTTCGCGCATCTTCCAGGTGACTGTCATTGCGCCGGTGGTTTCGTCCTGCACCACACCGCCATTTTCGGTTGTCGGGAGTTCGGCGGCAATTTCGGTGAATACATTTCCATTCTGATCGATATCGGTCAGCCCCAACATGGTTAATTCCATGACGAGAGAATCGTAGCCGGTGTCGGTAATGACCGGGTTGAACGATGGCGGATCTTCCGGGATGACAATTGTGATGCTGTTGTTGGTGGCAGGGTCACTGCCGGCGGGTTGTGTGTTTTGCTGGCATGCTGCCAGGCTTGAGGTAAGAATGACCGCAACGGCCAGAAAGATAAAAATTCGCTTTGTTGCAGACATGAGGTCTCCTGTTATTTTTTTTTTGATAAGAAAGATATTATTGCATGGATTCCCCGTGATGTTAAGGTTTTTGAAGAAAATATTTCTTAAAAAATGGAACGAAATCACCCGCAAATCCACCTGTTGAAAAACTTTACATTCCAAAAATGCCATGATAAACTTTTGTCAGTTTGATCAATATGGCGCACTCGCAGGAGTGCGCCTTTTACTGCGATAAGGAACAACATGGATATTCTTCTCACTGGTTCGGTTGCGTACGATTATTTGATGACCTTCCCGGGTTTGTTCAAGGAACAGATCCTTCCCGAACGATTGGCTTCGATCAGCCTGTCCTTCCTTGTGGATGGCATGTCGAAACAGCGCGGCGGGATCGCGCCAAACATTGCCTATAGCATGGCATTGCTCGGACAAAGGCCGCGCGTGATGGCCACGGTGGGTGAAGACTTTGGCGACTATCGCGCCTGGCTTGATTCGAAAGGCGTGGATACTTCGTTGATGCAGGTAATCCCCGGATTATTCACCGCCTCTTTCTTCGCGACGACGGATCAGGCTTCCGCTCAAATTGCTTCTTTCTACCCTGGAGCCATGGGCGAGTCTGCCCGACAGTCGATCAAAGAATTGGAAAAGAAACCGGACCTTGTGATCGTTTCTCCGAGTGCGCCGGATGCGATGATGAAATTCCCTGCCGAATGCCGTGAGTTGGGAATCAAATATTTGTATGACCCCAGCCAGCAGGTGCTGAGACTCGAAGGCAGTGAACTGGCCCGCGATATGGAAGGTGCGTACTTCCTCTTTTGCAACGATTACGAATTTGGGTTGATCTCGAAGAAAACCGGCTGGAGTCTCGACCAGATCCTCGAACATGTGAAAGTGTTGGTGATCACACGCGGCAAAGATGGCGCGGATTTGTATTCCGACGGCGATTCGGTTCATATCCCGACGGTACCGGAAGATGAGATCGTTGACCCAACAGGCGTCGGGGATGCATTCCGCGGCGGTTTTTTGGCGGGATACTCCCTCGGCTTTGATTGGAAGTTGTGCGGCGAGATTGGCTCGCTGGCGGCAGTCTACTGCCTTGAACAACGCGGCACCCAGAACCATTCGTACACCCCCACAGAGTTTGTCGCCCGATTCCGCAGGCATTTTGACGATGCCGGCAAATTGGACGCATTATTAAAGTAAAATCTATTTAGATTCGTTGGTTAAGCTGGCAGTGTTCGCCCAGGAGAGCCGTACATACCCACTGCGAAATGAATTGAAGCAGTGCAACTGTTGAGACCAACTATAAATAAAATATGACGTCTGTGGCTTCCGTACATTCCTCTGCGGACACGAGGAATTCAGCGGGTCACTCAAGTTATTAATAAGGAGCAATATGAGTAACTATGATGTAAAAGATCTAAATCAGGCTGAAGGTGGCCGCCGCCGCATTGATTGGGCCGAGCGCGAAATGCCCGTGCTTCGTTCGATCCGCGAGCGCTTCAAGAAGGAGAAGCCTCTCAAGGGACTTCGTCTCTCCTGCTGTTTGCACGTGACCACCGAAACAGCGAACCTGATGATCACCCTGCAGGAAGGTGGCGCGGACATCGTCCTCACTGCCTCAAATCCGCTCTCCACACAGGATGATGTAGCTGCCTGTTTGGTGAGTCAGTACGAAATCCCGGTCTATGCGATCAAGGGTGAAGATAAGGTGACCTACTTCAAGCACATCCGCGCTGCATTGGAGCACATGCCCCATATGACGCAGGATGATGGCGCCGACCTTGTTTCGTCCCTGTTCTTCATCGAAATGGGCCGCTTCGAAAAGCTTGAGCCTTCGTTAGCTGCATGGGCCAAAAGTTTGAAGGAAGAAGAACGCAAGCAGATGCTCAAGAACGTCATCGGCGGTACTGAAGAGACCACCACGGGCGTGATCCGCTTGAAGGCCATGGAAGCGGATAAGGTCTTGCGCTTCCCGGTCATCGCAGTGAACGATGCGTTGACCAAGCATTTGTTTGATAATCGCTATGGCACCGGCCAATCCACAGTGGACGGTATTATCCGCGCCACGAATGTGTTGTTGGCTGGAAAGAACTTTGTCGTCGCCGGCTACGGTTGGTGCGGACGTGGTCTTGCTTCCCGTGCACGCGGCATGGGCGCCCAGGTGATCGTCACCGAGATCGACCCGATGAAGGCCCTCGAAGCCGTCATGGACGGGTTCCAGGTCATGAGCATGACCGAAGCCTCCAAGATCGGCGATATCTTCTGTACTGTCACAGGTGATATCAACGTGTTGGACAAACATCATTTCGAAGTGATGAAAGACGGTGCATTGGTTGCCAATTCCGGTCACTTCAATGTGGAGATCAACATTCCTGCGCTCGCTGCAATGAGCAAAGGGGAACCCACTCTTGTCCGCCCGTTCGTGGAACAGTACACCACCAAGGACGGCCGCAAGATCAACATTCTCGGTGAAGGTCGTTTGATCAACCTCGCCTCTGCAGAAGGTCATCCCGCATCCGTGATGGACATGTCCTTCGCCAATCAAGCCCTCTCTGCCGAATACATGGCCAAGAATGCCGATAAGCTGGAGAAGAAAGTCTACTCTGTGCCGACCGACATCGACAATGAAATTGCACGCCTCAAGCTGCTCTCCATGGGCGTGAAGATCGATATACTCACCGATGAACAACTTCATTACCTGAACTCCTGGGAAGAAGGCACCTAGATCGATTCTTGATCAAAAAAGGCCTTGCGAAGAAATTCGCAAGGCCTTTTTTTTTGTGGCGGATCAGTTATTACTGACAGGAGAATGTAAATTGGTTGGCTGCTGTGCTGTTTTGACTTAAGGCGGTTATTTCACCTGGTATCGTTTTTCCCATGCCAAAGCTTGCAGTCTGAAGATCCACGGAAAAATTGTAGGATGTCGAATTGGGACCCACGCTGAGAGCTGTGCCGGGAAGGGTGATTGCAAAACCGAGTTCGTCGGTGGCATTGTCCGTCCAGGAGATGGTTCCTGTATATCTTGTCGAGCCGTTACCCAGATCCGAACAGGTTTTGTTTGATACCTGGATATTGGTGGGCGCAGCCGAAACTGGAACCACCTGGGTTGCTGTTGGCACTTTTGTGGCAGTGCTTGTTGATGCCAACGGAGTCGGAGTCGCAATTTCAGCGAGGCCGTTCACATTTCCGCTGACGGTTGCATATTTTCCCCACAGCCAGCAGGTGGAACCTGAACCGCTGCCGGGTATTTTGATGATCCAATAATTGGTAAGTGTATTTTTGCCGATCACTTCGGCAACCTGCCCGGCAGGGAGTGAATATTTGCTGGCAAAATTTACAGATGGACCCGTGCGGCAATTGGTCTCCACGCTGACTGTGACGGTCACCGTACTTGAAGCGGAAGTGGGCGATGCCGCAATAATTCCTGAACCGCCCGTTGTGGGGGTTGCCTCGGCAGGGGGTACGGAAGTTGCGGTTGCGTTTTCCGCGATCACTGCCGGTGCGGACGTTTGCCCGGGCTGCTGAAGAATTAACGCCTGTGCGGTGATGGTTAATTCAAGATCAGATGGCCCCTCTGGTGCTGACCCTTCAATGCTGATGTTGCATGCCAGGGTGGTAATAAGTATTAATACAATGAATACGATAAACACTTTGTTTCTTGATTTCATTCTTCTGCTCCAAATAAAGTGAATAAATTTCCGTGCGGTTTATTGTTTCAAGCACAACTCCTTCCACTCTTCGATCGATAATGTCTCGGCTCTGCGCATGAAATCGATCCCTGCGGAAGTGAGCATGGATTCGGTTTCCTGTGGGGATTTGCTCAGGCCAGCAGAAAGAGAATTGCGCAACGTCTTTCGTTTCTGGCTGAAACCGGCTTTGATCAGTTTGAAGAAGGTTTTCAGAAAATCTGTGGGAATGAGTGGTTCTTTATAAATATCGATTCGTAAAATTGCGGAATCCACATTGGGAACCGGGTGAAATGCGCCTGCGGGAATCTTCGCGGCAATGCTCGGTTTGCCATAAACCTGCACGCTCAATGCCAGCAGACTCAAATCACCGGGTTTGGCACAAATGCGTTCGGCGACTTCCCTTTGAATGGTCAACACCACGCGGCGCGGCTTGATATCGCCTTCAAGCAAATGACGGATGATGGCGGAGGTAATGTTGTAGGGAATGTTCGCAGCAACAATATAATCCGGCTGACTGATCAACTCGGATATTTTTAATTCCAGGATATCGCCGTGAACCACGCGCACGTTCTGATAAGGCTGGAGAATTGCCTTCAATGGAGGGAGCAGGTCCGGGTCAAGTTCGACCGCTGTCACTTGTTTGGCTGAGACAGCCAGATAGCGCGTCAGACTCCCGAGGCCGGGACCGATCTCGAGGACACAGTCCTCGCTGAGGATTTCTGCTGCGTTTGCGATCTTTTCAAGGGCCGAATTGTCTTGTAGGAAATTTTGGCCGAGGGCTTTATCTGCGCGCAGGCCATAGCGTTTAAGAACCGCAGTGGCATTCAGCGGAGGGATGGAGGAATAATCGCTCACTCACAAACCACGCTGACTTCAGACTCGTCTGACTCTTCGATGGATGGACTGGCATTGGGCCATGTGCCGGCCTGGAAGCGCGCCACATAATCGCGTAGGATATTGAAATCCACATCCCAGATGAAAACCCGCTTGTCGAAGACCGGGTCCATGATGCGCGATTCTTTGAACAGCTCCTGCGGGAAGCTGGCGAAGGTGATATTCTCAGGTTTGATCTTTGTACCGAGGCAGGCCAGTTGGGTCAGTTGCTGCGGGGTGAGATCGGTAAAGATGTTGTCTTGAAAGGAGGTAAGTAACTCGGGAATCTTTGTCACGGTCTCCGGGCTGGATAGCTTCTTGCGCACGGAGCACAACACGAGGTTTTGATTATCCACACGGGCAAAGACGCCTTCTTCGCGGCTGCGCGCCACTTTGAGTGCCTGGTCGCCGTTGAGATGATGTTTGCCGATGGGCAGGCCGGTGCTGTCGGCGTAATCCTGATTCGGAATGTTCAAGTCGATACCGTCCACAGCGTTGACCACGTTGACAAATGTCCGCATGTTGACGGCAATGTAATGGTCGGTAACCACGCCGAAGTTCATGTTCATGGTCAAGGCCAGCAGACCGGGGCCGCGGCTGGGATCGTCCCAATAAGCAAAACCGTCACCGGGCTGGCCGTATAGATATGCTTGATTTAATTTTTCGTGATCCTGCCCGTTGATATTATCGGCGATATATGGAATCTCCACCCATAAATCGCGGGGGAATTCAAGGACGGAAACTTTGGAGTTTGAAAAATCCACGCGCACGAGACGAATGACATCCGCCAATCCATATTGATAAGTGTCTGAACGTGAATCTGCGCCAATGGCAAGCACATTCATCACGCCCACACCTCCGCAGACAGGCTGCGGCGTTTTTGTGGCGGGAAAGGAAATGGTTGGAGCGTAGGTCACCAAACCCAGCGGTGTGCCAACGGTGGGCGTCCAAAGTGGGGGCATGGTTTGCGGAGCAAACTGCGGCAGGGACGGCCCCAATGGTTTGTTGGCGTACAGTTGATAGAACTGATATCCGTTATAACCAAGCACGGCTATCAGAACCAAAGCGATCAGGGAAAGAATTCTAATGATGATCTTTTGGGAGCGGGTCATGTTTCTATTTTATCTGCAAACTCTTTCCATGAGATATTGACGTTTATTTCAGAAAATATGGAATTTCAGCGGGAGCGGGTGCCAGGAAATACACGGTGACCCAGCCGGTCATATCGACCATGCCGCCTTCGTCGAATCCAAGGTCGATCCATTGTGTGCGCTGCACACCGAGCGCAGTTTCAATGATCGGCCCGCCGCCCGTATCGCCGATGGTGGCCATTCCATAACCGGGGATATATACTTTCATACCGGCCAAATAACTGTAAATTGAATAATCGACGGCGACGATGCCGTAGCCGGCGCGTGCGCCGCTGGCAGTACCGTACGAACATCCGCCCGTGCCCGATGCGCACGGCGAATACACGGTGGCGTACATTTGATACGCTTTCCAATATTCATTGGGAATATTGCCGCCGACCGGTGCAAGCACGATTTGCGAACCACCCGCCACAATTCGTTTTTGCGGTTCACGAATGACAGTTCTGTCTTCGGCTTTTCGGCTTACCTCCACGCCGTCTTCATATCGAATGCGTGTGCGCACCATCGCCAGCCCGTCCACGCCGGGTTGAATGAGGTCTTCCTGCCCAAGAGGAATATCCTCTGATTCGATTCTTTCGGTGGAAAATGGGATCGGCTCCAACGCCACATTGATCGATTCGCCGACTCGCACAATGCGGATCTGTCCATCCACCGGCAGCGCTTCATTCTCAAGCGGGGAGCTGATGTCCAATCCTGTCAGCGGAATCCCAGCCTCGGCAAGCGCCTCTCCAACCGTCCCTGCGGAAGAGCGGATCTGGATCATCGTATTATCCACAAAAATGGAAAGGTCCCTTGCAGGAGTAATTTGGATGGTCAATGGAGTTGTAATGGCTGTGTTTGCAGGCGGGTCGATCAAATCGCCCGCAGTCAATGGATACCCCGCTTCGCTCAACGCCTGTCCCACCGTAAACGCAGATGAGTTAATGATCTCCTGGCCTTGCGGAGAATTAACAGTCAGTGGCATGGCACGGCGCAGTTGCAATTGCGCAAAATCCGCATCCGGCAAGGCCTGGTCAAGCGGGAGCAGCGTGCCGTTGAAAAGCACACGGTCAAATGGCTGTGGAATCACACCCGCCTGCGAGAGCAGGCTCAACGGAATGCGTTCGGATGATTTAATGACATGGATCTGATCGCCATCCAAAACGGTGACAGTGGAAGGAAAGCTGGGTTGGCAGGCAAACAAGGCGAGGCTAAATGAAAAGGCCAGCCAGCGAAGGGATTTCATAAAAACAATTATAAACGAAGCGGGAAAGTCAAAAACTTTCGGATACAATTATTAAATGGACATCATCACCAGCACTTCCAATCCGCTCATTAAACAAACTCGCGCCCTTCGCCAAAAAAAAGCACGCATTGAAAGCGGGACATTTCTCGTCGAAGGCATTCATCATGTGGGTGAGGTGATCGAAGCAGGCTGGGATGTTGAAACCGTGATCTATGCACCCGAACTGTTGACCAGCGCCTTTGCGAAGGATTTGCTTGCCCGCGCTTCGCAGCTTAAACTCCAGCCTGTCTCGTCACAAGTGATCGAATCATTGGCTGACAAGGAAAACCCGCAGGGCATCCTTGCGGTGGTGCACGAACGCAGGACAAAGTTAAGTGATCTCAAGCCGATCAAAAAAGCGGTTGCGTTGGTCTCGCCGCAAGACCCGGGCAATGTCGGTACGATCCTGCGCACCATGGATGCGGTCAATGCGGATGCGCTCTTCCTGCTGGATGGCGGCGTGGAGCTGCATCATCCTACCGTGGTCCGCGCCAGCATGGGGACATTATTCTGGAAGCCGGTGGTACAGACTTCATTTGTTGAGTTTGTTCAGTGGGCAAAAAAGAGTGGAATTCAATTGATCGGCACGTCCGCCAAGGCGACCGCAAATTACCATACATTGATCCCGCAAGTTCCCTGGGCCCTGGTCCTGGGCAACGAACAAAAAGGCCTTTCCCTCGATCAAACTTCTGCCTGTGACGTAACCGTATCCCTGCCCATGTTGGGGCGGGTCAGTTCATTGAACCTGTCGGTTGCGGCCGGGGTGTTGTTATATCAATTGAGTGGGTAATTTACGTTACCCTTTGACATAGGACAACTTTTCGGAGATCAAGTCTTCCTTTATTTTGAAGATATCCACCCCGCGGACATGCCCCTTGTTGCCCGTTGAATCCACCCAACCATATTTCCAACGCATCACACAGCGGAATCCCATTCCAAAAATTTCCTCGATCTCAATGTGGGCATTTGGGGAATTGCGGAAGAAATCGTCCCAAAACTGAGTCACAGCCTCTTTCCCGGAGTAGACCGTGCCATCAGGGGCGGGGTCCGTGTTTTCGAAAACGCAGTCCTCGCTCATCATTTTCATCATTTCAGCAACATCGTGTTTATTGAACGCATCGTTAAAGGCTAATACCAGGCGAACCCCTGATTCTATTTTCGACATGCGGATCGGGCTCATATGGATGATGTCTCCTTTGGCTGACAGGTATTCTGCTACATCCCCGGCCCGGGAAATGGTTTTATATTTACCGGATATTGTTTTAGGCAATATCGCCTGGTAATTTGCCCGCTTCTGAAATCATAGCGAAGCCGATAAAGACCATATTCGTCGTCATCTGGCTTCATGAAAAACTCTGTGTCGAAGGTGGCAAAGTTTGTGTTTGTGGGCTTGAACAGGACAAGGAATTCCTTTTTCTCATGTTCCTCATATTTCACATGATGGTCATCTCCATACCCATGCATGATCTTGTTGTTCTGTACGTCCATTACCCGGTCACTGTAAACCCGTGGAGATTTGTCGCTTTCGAAATCCTCTTCTACGGAACAGTTGAGGTGGGCTGAGTGTGAGATATGGATCGGAATTTGAAATCGGATTGAATAGTTGTTTGCCAGTGAATATCTGAACTTAAGCGCGAAGGACTCTGTGGAAATTTCCTTGATTACCTCCAGCAGTTCGAAAGTAAAAAAATATCCAGAGTCGACAATGGGGTACAGGAATTTTGTTATCGTCATTTTGCTTGCTCCATAACGCTGTAACTCACTCGTGTGATTCTTTATGGGATACCTGCGTGTGGGGCGGGCGGCGGACGCCGTCCGGCTGGAAAAATGACAAGGCGTGGAAAACTGCTCGAGATTGTGAGCACGCGAAGCGCTCCAGCATCAGGTGCACGCTGCACGCTTTGTTAGCTGGCGTGATTATCAGAGATAACCACGTCTTTAATAGTCATTGCTTTGTAAAGTTTTGTCCATAGAACTGAGTTGAAGCTGGTTAGGATACCTCCTAATCCAACTGCAATAATTAGGAAGTATAAAGCCATTATTACAGCCAAAATGACGCTGGTTATACTCCAGTTTTGATGGATAAGCGCTCGTGCAACTGGTACCCAAATAGCCAATGCAGGAATTGCAGCAACCCAGCCAAAAATTACGCTTATTACAATTAATACAATGCCATTAAGTAAAATATGTCCAAAATTTCCACGTGCTATTTTCCAGCCTTGCCTGATGCTTTCAGATATTGATAAATTTTCTAATACGAAAACACGAGCTGTCACTTTATTCAGCAAACCTAAAAGCCAACCAAGTATTCCACCAATGAAAACCAAAGGGAAAATACACGCAAAACCAAGAAGGATATTTGACATAATAGGCTCAAATAAGGTTTGCATTGCTTCGGGAGAAGGCGTTTCTCCAAGAAGCAAGTCTTTGTAAGCATCAAAGAATTTGGAGAAGAACCAAATTCCACCTGCAATTGCCGGAAGGTTAATTATTGCGGTGGGTAAAGCAAATAGCACGGAAAGAATTGTTAGAGGAATTGCTTTTTGCTTTCCTGCGTTTAATCCATTGCGTATCGAGGTTGATCCTTGTTGGTCTATATCATTAACCATGCTGATAAGAGTGCTTTGCGACCACCAACAAATGAGACTCTGAATAATCCATAAAAATAAACTTAGCAGACTAAACCCTATTATGTAAGGAATTGGGTTGTTAAAAAAATTAATTAACAAATCTCTGCCAGGCATATCTGGCAGACCGCTTTGTCCCGCAGGATATGACTCTCGGTAATTTACACTAAAACCATACTCTCCTTGACCAAATATGGTAATAATAATTCCTAATATCCAGAGAGACTTATGGCGCCAAAATATTTTTAGAGCTTCTTTGAAAATTGAAAAGTAGTTCATATTTTTCCCTTTCCTTGTGTGTGAATGTGCAGCTAGCTAGCGGTTTGCGTTACTGGCAGGTGGGCGAGCGTGGACTCTGCCTGAGAGCAGTATAAACTCGAAGCCAGAAAAATGCTTGTAAATCGCGACGACTCCCACCTGTCCAGTGCACGCGGTGTTAGCCCGTTTCTATTGTGCAGAGGCTATATTTGATTGTTCCAATAAGACCTTGCCTGTGAGCAATGAAGTACATAGTACTGTAAGTATATATAAAAATCCAAAAAACACAAACCATCGCATATATGCAATTATAGATAAAAAATCGAATGAATAAAACAAGTTGAGAAAAAAGGATTTAAGAAAGATGGCAAGCGGTGCAATAACTGCTGGAAGAATTACGCCAAAGATGTGCGCTTTTACCCAAAAGGATGGCTTTGAAATATATTTGCCGATAATGAAAGATTGAAGACCACCAATGACAGCTCCACTAATTGGTATTGTGATAGCCAATCCAATAATAACAACCCAAGAAGGGATATTATTATTACTTGCGACCTCAAATGCAACACTGAGAATCCAAGAGTAGAAATTAATTAAAATAATATATCCTGTTGCTGTTGCAAAAATCCATGAAGATAAATCGACGCCAAATCGTTTTAAGATAATCCACTGAAAAATTCCAACACTTAAGCTGAAAGCAAGCGGCGGAAGTATATTTTGTAAAACAGGATTTGTAATTAATTCCAAACCAAATAGAAAATAGGTTGCTGTAGAAAGAACGAAACCGATAGTCCACCCCAGCAAATTGAAAATTGACCATTCGGCCAAGAAAAACGATTGATTTTTTGTTGATATGTTTTCAGGCATACTGGTTGCTATACCCACAAATGAGATAATTTTGCATGAACGGGCTAACGGCTTGCGTTACCTGCGTGTGGGTGGGCGTGGACTCTGCTTGGGAGCAGAAAAAACTCAAAGCCAGAAAAATGCTCGAAAATGCCGCAGAATCCCACACGTCAGGTGCACGCTTTGTTAGGTGGCGTTTTTGGCTAAGAACCTTTCAATGTCTTGAATGAATTTCAAAGTTCCTTGTTCTATTTGTTTTGTCAAAGCGGCTAAATCGCTAAAATCTGGATTATCTACCAAAATATGTTCTACAACAGAATCTACGCCTTTCGTAGGCTCAACGATTTTGTACTTGTTCCATTTACTCTTACTAATAATTTCCCAATATTTTGCAAGAACCTGCTTGTTTTTCCCAGACAGCCAAATCTCGAACCTGAATGTATCATAAAGAAAAACAATTGCAATTTTCAAATCTCTATCTTTCAACGACTTGGGCAAGATAGAAAAATAGGTCATATCCATATACCCGTTATAAAGACTTCCAGGCGTGGAATAATCAGGATACTTGTTTGAGAAGTGATTCTTCAAACTCATCATATATTCCATTAATCCTAGATATGCTTTCTGAATCGCCCCTTTTTCTAACTGGTTTCTAAATTCAACCATATTTTCTTGCAATGATTTCATGCTTATCTCCATCATTCTTCTGTGAAATGCGAAAAACAAAAAATCTTATTTTTACTAGCCCAAACTACAAGAAAAAAACGCCAACTTTTTTGAAGATTGTATTCAGCGATGGAAGCCACCTAACGGTTTGCGTTACCTGCGCTGGGGCGGGGACGGCGAAGCCGTCCAGCCAGAAAAATGATAAGGCGTAAGAAACTGCTTGGGATGTGCGCAGAATCCCCAGCGTCAGGTGCACGCTTTGTTAGGCGGTGTTTGTAAAGTGAACTCTTCTTTCTATGGTTTGACAAATGAAGTGTATGAAAATAATCCTAAACTAACGCAAGCTATACATGCAGAAATGAGTGCTATCACAACAGAAATAATAGCAATCATTCTATCTCTTGTTACATTAATTTGACCTTCCATCTTACTTAGGCGCTTTTCTATTGAGTCTACCTCCTTGCTTACAACTTTAATCGCCCCTTCGCCCTCAACTGCTGTTATGAAGAAATCGGCATTCTTTCTCAAAAACTCATCTGTCTTCGATAATTGTGTTTTAGTAGTCTCAAGCTGGGGGACAACTTCCTCTCTAATAGCCTGAACCTCAAGCATTAATGGTCTCATTCTATTTTCAATCTCAGACATGATTTCAGGATTCTTACTTGATTTGAGACCTAATATACTATTATTTACAGTCTCCAATGAGGTTTCGATTGATTTCACTTTCTCATCTAACGAATCAATAGTAGTTCCCATAACCGTACCAGTACTATTAAAGAAGCTAGATAATTCTTTATGTGAAATATTTACGTTTTCTTGTACTATGAGACCAGCCGCAGATAGGTTGCTGTTTACTAAATTTACTACTTCTTCTCCCGAAAGCTTTTCGAATCCAGCCAAGGATAATAAATTATCTGTCTCAACTGTGTTTAATTTTAGGATCTTACCGATAGTGATTATTATGTTCCGCGATGGTGAGTCTGAGCCATCCTCCCAGGAAATAACTATGGCAGGGCTTGTTTTGAGTATGCCTGCTAATTCATCTATAGTGACCCGCCGATTTTTCATTAATTCTTTAAGCGTGCTAGAGAATTCACTGCTCATAGTTTATTTGTCCTTTTATATTAGACTAACCGCCTAACGGTTTGCGTTACCTGCGCTGGGGCGGGGACGGCGAAGCCGTCCAGCCAGAAAAATGCTAAGGCGTAGGAAACTGCTTGAGATTGCCGCAGAATCCCCAGCGTCAGGTGCACGCTTTGTTGGCAAGAACTGGGGAAAGAGGACACGCCGCCTAAAAAACAAAACCACGCCTTTAACTGACTTGATTTTACACGCGCCATAATTTTTTACAAGCCCGACTTTGTTTTGGAAAATACTTTTGACTTGAAAGAATGCCAAAGCCGAGAACTTGCCGAAACCTTTGCTAAAAACTGATTTTAAGAAAAACTGACTTTGCCAGAAAAAATAAACCTGGCGAAAAAGCCAGAACCAAACTTACCAAAACTTTTGCTAAAAACCTTGAATCCGATTTCAGAAACCTGACTTTGCTAAAAGAAGCGCAAGCCATGAAAAACGGACTTTGCCAAATGAAAGCGCTTGCTTGCCGAAACTTTGCCTAAAAATCTTGAAGCCGATTTTAGAAACCTGAGCTAATTTGACACGAAACTTTTTGAAGCAAAGACCTGAACCGATTTTAGAGAAACAAAAACTTGGAAAACTGCCACCACTAAAAATGACCGACTTTATTGAAGCAGAAATTTTGCTGAAAACCAAAACCCTGTTTTGCAAGACTCAAAACGCCAATTTGAAGCACAACTTATTTTTGAAAAACTGACCTAAAGGATTTAATGCAAGTTCTTGCCAACGGTTTGCGTTACCCGCGCTGGGGCGGGCGGCGGGACGCCGTCCGACTGGAAAAATGCTGAGGCGTAGAAAAATGCTTGGAATCGCGCCAGAATCCCCAGCGTCGGGTGCACGCTTTGTTAGCCCTGTTTCATTTTAAGGACACTTTCTTTACCGTTCAACACCTTCAAGAATAATAGAATCACCTGAATCGAAGCCAACAGCAATATCTCTTCTTTTTCTGTCGCCTAATATCAAATTCGGATTTATTGAACGACATATATATTTTACAGCCAAGCATGTATAGCCTAAAGCAAGAATAAACTCGGCAAAATTAGAAACATTGTTATTATTATCAACTAAACTATAGATTTCACGAAGTATTCTTGAGTCTGCGTATCTTTGTGTTGGTAAATAAGTATCTTTCTGCCAGCATGCCCAGTCGCTTGTTCTGTCATAAGAGGCAAAATTAGTTGATCCACAAATATAAAAACCACAACTGGTTTCGTTATCAAGAATAGGATTAAATAGCCCAAACCAAAATGCTTTTATATCATTAGATGGCGGTTCGCTGGATAAAACATTTAATAACCATAACTCCAATTTTGGAATTTCACCTTCAAATTCAAAGTTGCGGATAGTTGCCCAAACAGGGTCAGGCGATTTCATTTTGCAATAATCCAATAATTGTTCCATTCCAATGCGGACATTTGACGTTGATTCAACAACATCGCGCACAAAATAATAGTCTTTAATTCCAAGTTGATTATCCATATTTAAGAAAAAGGGCTAACGGTTTGCGTTACTTGCTGGTGGGCGGGCGTGAACAAAGCTCATTATAGTGGGAAATGCTAAGGCGAGAAAAATGCCTGAAAATGCCGCTGAATCCCACCAGTCAAGTGCACGCGGTGTTGGGCGCGAACCCAAAGACTCGTTATTGTGAAAAAAGGCTTGACACTGAGCATAAAGGAAAACCATTTAGCAAGACTGGAAGCCACTCAGCGGGTTTCTCCCAATCATTTTCTCGTAAGTAGAACGGACCACCTACTACCATATCGCGCGGTTCCCATTTTTGCGAAATATCGTAGCAGAAATCATCAACCATATCGGCAGTGATAATATATCTTCGTTGTCCCCATTTTACGGGGATAAGTTCGGTAGGCTCATTGAAATTTTCATCAGATGTAATCAGCCTAAATTGGTTATTTTCAACGACAAAATTACCGCTGTACTCCATTTGTCCTCCCATATCTGTAAATACTTCAAGTGTAAAAGTGCTGTCAGTTTTAATTGAAAGATGCCACGACCAATAAAACCCCATATAGTACTCGCCTGAAAAATCTTGTATTGCTTTGTCTGTTCTCCAGTTTTCCAAGGCTGGCGAGAGACCAACCCAATATATTGCAAGAAATATACTCATTCCTGTAACCGCGAGAGCAATAAGCGTCTTTGACTTTTTAGACAATGTTATCCCTTTTAGACTTGAAGCGCATAGCAAAGGTATTGCCAAGCACCCAACGGTTTGCGTTACTGGCGCTGGGGTGGATGACGGCGAAGCCGTCCGAGCGGAAAAATGCTGAGGCGTAGAAAACTGCTTGAGATTGCGCCAGAATCCCCAGCGTCCAGTGCACGCTTTGTTGGGCGCGGTTGAACTTGAAGACTCGTATGCTATAAAAGTATTGCCAATATTTATCAAAATACTTCTCTCTCGTAACCGATTTTACGGTAACAAAAATGATTTCCAAAAACGCTACGCTTTACGACTTTTCATGAATTCATCAACGTCAATTGAGAAAATCAAATAATATGCTACTACAGAATTAAGTATTGCTATTACCAAAAATAGAATTAAATTGAAGGCAGAAAAAACAGGGTTCACTATTGTAAGAAATACATAGCGCACCCCGACGAACACTCCCAACATTGCGCCTAGTGTTAAGAAAATTTTCGCCCAGTTTCGTCCTTTGTACAGATAAACACACGAAACAATTGTTAGTATTATTCGGATTGCATCAACAATAGTGATGAATTGCCCAATTATTATTTTGACTATTAAAGTAAATACTTCGAATAAAACTAAATAAGCCATAATGGTGATGATAATTTGCTCACCGTTTTCAATGGAAATTTGTCTTGGTGTTTTCTGGACAGAATCTGTCATAAGATAATCATACCCTACTAAAAACTACATTTGCCTGGATGCACTTGTTTTGCTTTTCGCGAAGCGCCCAACGGTTTGCGTTACCTGCGCTGGGGCGGGGACGGCGAAGCCGTCCAGCCAGAAAAATGCTAAGGCGTGTAAAACTGCTTGAAATGTGCGCAGAATCCCCAGCGTCAGGTGCACGCTTTGTTGGGTGGCGTTTTTATTCATGAACCCTTGCTTTCTTTTTCACCGTTTTTTATGTTTTCAAATTCAGAAATAAAAGCCTTATATATTTCATAACTTTGAAGTTTGGAAAAAATAGGGTCATTTTTTGCTTTCTCAAAATATGCAATGTCCCAAATAAACGCGGTTCTTAAGTATGATATTACCAGTCGCATATTTTCAGAATCCATTAGTTTGGTTGATGCTCTTTCTTGGGCGGTCGCATAAGCCTCAAGTGCTGGATTATATCCATAATTTTTTATACGCCAGTCAACTACGCTTTTGGAATTCCAAATCATTGCCCATAAAATCAAAAGCCCAAATCCGCCAAAGAGAAACAAAAAGAAATTACCTGAAGATTTAGAAGCAGTTTGACTGTCTAATACAGAAACAACTTCTACATTTTGAATGCCTGCTATCCGCGCGGTAATATTTAAAGTGTCATCGTTGTTTATTGCCAGTATTTTGATAACAACTTGGTCGCCAGGATTTAATAAGGTTTTTGCTAATTCAATTTGGTTGCTTGCAATTTTAGAGGCAGTTAATTTTATTCCAGATGGCTGAGTTTCTTGAATTGTTGCTTCTCCAACTTCTGCATTTTCCGAAAGAATTATGCGAATTGGTTCGCTGTAATCGCTTTGAGCAATTGGCTCATTTCCAGTGTTTTCTAATCTCAACAATATTAATGAAAGTGTTTGAACTGGGGCATTTTTGTAAAAGATTTCTATTTCTTTGACAACATCGGTGTTGACCGAGATTAATGGATTATTTGAAAGAACTTCGACACGAAGTTTTTTTGATGGGCGTTCGGTGGAGGAAATATATAAAGCAACAAAAATTGCGATAATACTTATTACAACGCCGATAAACTGCCATATAGGGTCTTTGAAAATCTTCATTACATAACCATCCTTGATGTTTCCTGTATCTTCTCAAAAGGCAGCCACCCAACGGCTGGCGTTACTGGCAGGTGGGCGGGCGTGGACTCTGCCTGGGAGCAGTATAAACTTGAAGTGGGAAAAATGCTCGTAAATCGCGCAGACTCCCACCTGTCCAGTGCACGCGGTGTTGGGCAGTGTTTTTATTGAGCAACACTAGCCAGTTCATTGTAAAGCATATTTTCTGTCTTGCTCACCAATCCAACCTTCGGATGTCGAGAAAAACCAGAAACCTGCTTTTCTGATGCTGCCATTGCCTTTTGAGCAAGTGGTTCTGCTTCTTTGGAGTTGCCTTCTCGATGCAGAATTATTGCCTTTATTCCATAAAAATAGTATTCTGTTGTTGGAAAAATTATTCCGCTTTTCATATCATTGAACTCATCCAATACCTGCAACGCTTCTTTGTGCAATCTGTTAATTTTGTGCTCGATAACAAATAAACCAAAAGAAAACGGCACATTTGGCTTTACATTCGGAACTTCTCTCATTGCTTGAAGCGCCAGCAAGAAATTTTCTTCGGCTTCATCTACTTTGCCAAGTTTATTTAGACATTCAGCCTTTTGTTCGAGCAATTGTGCTTGATGGATGCGTTCAGGATGTTCTTCTAAAGCCAGATTATTTAATTCAAGAGCCGCCGAAATTTCTTTCAACCGATTAGTCTCGTAGAGATGATATGCCTGTATTTTGAGATATTGGACTCGGCTACTTTTCCTGCTCCGCTTTAAACGGGCAAAAAAATCTTCTTTATCACTTTCTGTCCATGTTGTTTTACGAAACCATTCCTGATTACTCATGAACACACCTGACTAAAATAATTTTGCAAGGAACTGCCCAACGGATTGCGTTACCTGCGCTGGGGCGGGGACGGCGAAGCCGTCCAGCCAGAAAAAACATAAGGCGTAGAAAACTGCTTGAGATTGCCGCAGAATCCCCAGCGTCAGGTGCACGCTTTGTTAGGTGCGGTTATGCACTACAGACACCTTGCCCAAATAAAAGTACAAGACATATTAATGATTATCACTTATTTCAAAATTAACCACAAGGTTCTACGACAATATTAACTTTAGATGGCTGTGCATTAATTAATTTATTGACAAAAGGGTTTACTTTAAAATCTTTAACCTTTTCATCTACATTATCTGGTGTGTCAATCCATAGATGAGAAAGTTCTTTTTCTACCATAGGTCCATAATGCAATCTTATACTTAAATGTATAGCAACATCTTCAAAATCTATTTGTTCCTCATTTTGTACGGAGAATAATTGACGGACGAAACCTAAATATTCAAATTTGGATTTTGTGTAATTTAATTTTGAAACGAGATGTAAATCAGTTGGCTCATTTATGTCCAAATACTGAGAATTTCCCCATTCAAGTAATACCATATCTGAACATTCGACTAGGAACGAATTGTATAATCGAACTTCTTTATACCAAGAGGTGATTTTATGTAAAGCAAGTTCTCCATTTAGAGACGGATTGTCTTGAAGTTCTCTCCCTAAGGAAAAAAACTCTTCAATGAGATTGTTTAATTTTACTGTTCGCATATAGTTTGAAACCAAAGCGCCTAACGGTTTGCGTTACCTGCGCTGGGGCGGGGACGGCGAAGCCGTCCAACCAGAAAAACGATAAGGCGTAGGAAACTGTTTGGGATTGCCGCAGAATCCCCAGCGTCAGGTGCACGCTGTGTTGGGTGCTGGATGAATAGCAAGATACACTTGCTAAAACCAGATTCGCAATTGCTTTCAGTAATTCTTCCATAAAGCTAAACTATTCGTTTCAATCGCTAATAATCCACTGAAAATGTGTAAAAGTGATAATTGGATTAACCTTTTTCAGATTGAGCATATTGGATCAGTTCTTGAATTGATGCAAGAGCAACTTTTCCGCAGTGACGACATTTTGGAGACGGACTTACAAGGATATTTGCTCGTTTTGCTAAAGTTTGTCCACAATGAGGGCACTTTAGCTCATGAGAAATAAGAGTGCGCCATTGAATCCAATTATTTACAAATAATAACGGTAGAAAGAGCAAAACAGCAAAACCACCAGTTGATGGAAATATTCTACTTAGGACAAGTAATGACAAAAAACTTATTCCAAATATAGTGAGCGTAATATTTATTTTACGTCTCATTTCATTTCGGGCAACACTCTGGATTTTCAGTGTTTCTTTGTCAAATTTGAAATTATCTTCAATCATAAAATTTCCCTATCCTGTAAAAATATTGTGTTCATCTTTTTGACCAAGCACCCAACGGTTTGCGTTACCTGCGCTGGGGCGGGGACGGCGAAGCCGTCCAGCCAGAAAAATGACAAGGCGTGTAAAACTGCTTGGGATGTGCGCAGAATCCCCAGCGTCAGGTGCACGCTTTGTTAGGCGCTTTACTATCTCTCACGTAAACTTTTCATTGATATCAATCTTGAAGCTCTCAAGATCCGAGTCTGCCAATATGGCATTTATCAGATCGGGAGAGGCTCCGCATAAACTAGATTCTGCATCTCCATAAACAGCAACACACCAACTTCTGTCAGTAGCCCACCAGTAGAGAGTTGTTCCTGGGACATACTTCTTTGCTTCAATTGTGATTAAGCCCTCTGCCAAATTGCCTTCTAAAATCTGCAAACCCTTCTTCCAATCATAATAACCGAAATAATACTTGTTGTCATTTGTAAATGGAGAAAGTACTTTGGCTAAATGCTCTGCTGTTTCAAAATCCATTTCGCCTTCTGATGCTCCAACTAACCTAACTGGCCATTGCCCAAGATACAAGGAATCTAAGACTTGATGGGTAAAAGGAATGCTGTTTTGGGCTGCTAGCTGTGCCAGCCGAACTCGTCTTCCATGGAAGTTGAGTTTGTATACGACATCTCTTGCTGTCAAACTCCGATATTCGGCATTGTTAACGTCAATTTTGACATCATTCCAAGTTCGAGTTTTATCGCTTATTTCCAAGTCTTCATAAATTGAATGAAGTATTTTGCAGTAACTGCCAAAACCTTGTGGTATGACATGACCAAATTTCCATTTTTGGTCTTTCCAATTCTCCTCTTGTGGATCGGGGAATAGACGATTACTAATCCAATCTATTTCGGACAAATCAAGAATTTCTCTCATGATATTATCTCGTGATAGCGCCTAACGGCTGGCGTTACTGGCAGGTGGGCGGGCGTGGACTCTGCCTGAGAGCAGTATAAACTCAAAGCGGGAAAACTGCCCGTAAATCGCGCAGACTCCCACCTGTCCAGTGCACGCGGTGTTGGGCAACCTGCATGAACGCAAGACGCACTACCTGAAAAGCTGAATTTGACTGGCAATCCTATTTTACACTTTCTACCAATGATTGGATGCTGAGCACAAATAAATAAATTGATATGGAGCAACTTACAACCATCATGGTCATTCCCATCAAGTAGGCTCGCTTTCCTTTTACTGTAACGATTTGCGGAATTTGTTTTCGGTGCATCCAAAAATAACCAAGAAAACCCCAAACAAGAAGACCAAGCGATCCTACGAAACCATCTAGAAATTTATATGACTCACTTTTGAATAAGTATTCTCTAATTAACGTCCACGCATACATCGCTAATAATGGATAAAGTGCTAAGGCGAAACTCCATTTTCCCACATTCGCTTTATTCATATAAAGTTTGAGCAAAGATATTTTTCCTAAGCCATATCCATACGGATATTCTGATTTTTCCTGGGAAGACGGCATATTTTCACTCATATTTTTCACGTTGAAGATACTTTATTTTGCACGGGGTTGCCCAACGGTTTGCGTTACTGGCAGGTGGGCGGGCGTGGACAATGCTTGGGAGCAGGGAAAACTCGAAGCGAGAAAAATGCTCGAAAATGCCGCAGAATCCCACACGTCAGGTGCACGCTTTGTTAGCCCGCTCTTGGTGGAAAGACTCAAAAATCTCCAAGAATAAACAACAAACAATACAACGGAATAGTAACCATCAATTGAGCCACAATAGCATGACCCCAGACAGTAAATGCTCTAGCAAGAAAACTGGGACTTAATAACGACGTGTTCGGAAGTTTGTTGCTTAACGTAGTGATAATTGATTGCTGTTGGGTTGCTAATTTCTCAAACTGTTGAACTTGATTTTCAAGTTGCATGATTCGCCTTTCAAGTGACATGACATAATCAGGCGAAAATCCAGCGCTTGGCGATAACGAATTCTGAGTCATTTTATCCTCCGAAGTTTAACGATTGAGAGTTGACATTATCTCTTGAGTGACATCTTTCCCGCCACCGAGATTTGTAAAAACTGAACCAATTGTATAAATCGGTCCCCAGGGGATTCCCCACCAGCCTAATAAAAGAGAAAGCAATGTATATCCGATACTTACTCCGAAGGTGCTTTCTCCTGCTCTAATAAAGTAAATATCGGAGCCTCTTTTAAATGTCATAACCAAGATGGAAATACAATATTGGAAAATAACAAACTTGCCGCCTCTCGCGACTTCGGATTGAACATCTGCAACCGTCATTCCTTCAACACCATTGATTTTCATTTTGCATTCTCCTCTTGTTTTGGATGGGCGGGCTAACGGCTTGCGTTAGCGGCGGACGGGGGGCGAGAGTGGACAAAAGCCTGAGACCAGAAAACTGCCAGAGCTTTGAAAAAGGCTATTTTGGCGGGAGACTCCCCGCCGTCCGCTGCACGCTGTGTTAGCCAGATGTTATTGCAAGTGAATTTTTCTTTTTGTTTGCTGTCATTATTTTACGGGCAATTATAAGCCCAACAATTAAGCCTGCTGTTGAAAATAATGCCTGCCGCTTTATAACCTGATAAGGCGGAATCAGAGAAGGGCTTCCATAACTATTTCGATACACTTGACCATTGTCTGACAAAATATAACTACTTCTACTGATGCTTAATCTGCCAGCAAAAGTAATACAATCTTCAACGTCTATTCTGTCTTCTACGTTAATTCCAAAAGGTGGTGCAGGGAAGTCGTAACATTTATCACCTTTTCTTATTTCAGATATTTGAGATACATCATTCCAACAATCATAATCGTAAACTGATTCGTATCGACAGGATATTAGCTTTCCATCTTTCGTTTCTGCATATACGGTATAAAAATCTGCGGCTTGTAGGCTGCGTATGTCTTGGCGGGTGTTTTGTAATAAAACCCAACCATCGTTAGGTTTTTCGAGAACAAATGTTATTGTTGACAAAAGCGAGGACCCGACAAACCATCCAAAAAATGGCATAAAAAGGATGACAGTTGAAAAAAGGAAGCTTCCCCAATTATTATCAAGGCAGGAAATGTAGGTAATTCTAAAATGCTCTTTCCAAAATAATGCGACTACTCCCCAAAATCCGAAAGCTGCCATCAGGAAAAAAGAGCCGAAACAAAGCACGTTTATCATATTATGGGAATCTGGCTAACGGTTTGCGTTAGTGGCGGTGGGGCGGGCGTAGATAAAACTCCAAGAGCAGGATTCTGTTCGGGTGTAGAAAATGCTCGAAAATGCCGCAGAATCCCCACCGTCCACTGCACGCTTTGTTAGCCTGCTTTTGACTTTAGAGAACCTTTTCTTTTCTAATTTTGATTTGCTACAACAAACAAAATATCGGCATAGGTTTCATAATTTTCGTTTTCCCATTGAAACTCTAATCGCAGATTTTCCATAGTATCTGGACTCATTTCGTCTAAATGGGAATGAACGGAATTGACCAACAAATCTTTGTTGCGTTTTAATTTCCAACTTTCATCAAAATCATCAGCGTCTACCAGAACAAGGAAGAATCGATTCGATGCGTCAAATCTGCGGACACCCTGATTTTCGTACAGCCAAACTTTAAGAGCCTGTGGATTTTCAACAGTTTGTTGAAGTAGGCGCATTCGAGTTGCTTTGAAATCTGAAATAAAATCTTGAGCGGCTTGTGATGGATGCTCTGTTACTTTAGCCAAGAGTTCTGAAAACAAAATGCCATCTAGCTTATCATTATCAAACCAAATACCTTGTTGACGACAAAAGGCTTTCAATAAAGTAAATTCGGGGCGTAATCCTTCAGCCTTTCTTAATGCTTTTATATATCCATCTGGAAAGTAAGTTACTTTTAAGTCAAATGGGAAATTGTGAATAAAGAAATCAACTTTTTTGACTAATCCCATAGCAGGCAAAACTGCTGGATGGTCTTTGAATATATCTTCAACAAGAATAGATGACCAATGGTTGTACCAAGAACATTGAACATAACCTTTCATGCTGATATGTATTTCATTCTCTATGGCTGAATTGAGCAAATCCCAATTTTGAATCTTTTTTATGTAATTATCAACAATCGTTTGTTCAAGGCTGTTTTGATATAAACCGCCCCAGTCAAATACCTTCATCTGATACAACTGCGAAATGATGTAATCTTCATTCTGTTTTCTTTCCGCTCGTTCTTGCTGGAATAATTCACGAATGAAGTTTTCTACATCTTGATTATCAGGTCTTTGATTATATACATGCTCAAATAATTGGCGACTCTGAATGCCTTCGGTTTCAAGTTGAATTCGTTGGCAAAATCCTTTTATTTGTTCAGAGCGTGAAATGGAACGTAATTTAAGCCAAAAAATCCCATTTGGATGATGTAGAAGTTCTACAAATTTATTGTCATCGTATAACTTGCGAATTGCTTTGAAATCAGAAGGCATAAACACTCCATCTAGTTATTTTAGTTGCCAGCGTCCGTTATTGAAGGTGGCAATATTTTTTATGGTTTCAATAATTTGCGACACTTTGAATATTGTGCCTGTGGGAATGGTTGTTACAAGTAGATGATTCATTATTTCGTATGTTTCTGCTTCGTTTTTACGGCTATACAAATAATCTTTCATTGCTACTAAAAGTTCTTTTTCTGAATAGCCAAAAGCGATTTGTTTAATAGATTCTTGCGCTTGCTTTTGACAAGTAATCACAAAATCGGTTTTTAATGCATTCTTTCTAGTATCTTGGACTACAGAACGAGCAGAATATTCAAGAGGCGTTATTTCCTTAATATCAAATCCTGCCGCTAATAGTGTATTAAGAAGTGAAAGCCAAGTTTCATCATCCAAACTATTAAAGGCAATAGAAGCATGTCCGTTAAATTTAAGAACTCTCCACATTTCGCTAAATGCAATTTTGAGCCTTTGTTCATAATCCTTTGCGTTCTTTTGGCGAACTTTAGACTCGGAAACTATAATTTCATTTTCTAAATCAAAATCATAATTAAGCCACGAATTCCACATTAGACTAAGTTCAAGATAAGGAATACGATTGCCATGAGGCGGGTCAGTAAATATGTAGTCTATAGAATCGGAATGAATTAGCGAAAGGTCAGTCGCTGTTCCTTTTTTTACTAAGTAACCATCTGGTGATTTTTCAAGTTCGTCAAACGATGAAAATTCCTTAACAGAAACAGGGATAACGTGATTTACTTCTTGCTTGCCCTTCAAAATTCGCTTAAATCGGTTTTCAAAACATCGCCAAACATGAATTTCAAAATGCTCTGACGGTATCCAGTAGCCGATGACCCAACTTCCAACTTCGGCTTTTGCTTCGCCGCTTTCTTCTGTGCCGTTTGATTTGCCACGACGACGAATTACAAAAACCATGTTGCTTGTCTGCGGAATCATTGCGCTAAAACAAAACTCCATAACAGATTTGATTTGTTCGTCTTTAATTTGGCGAATTTTTTCCAAAAGCAGTGATAAATTGGAAAGCGCACGAGGAGTAAATAAATCACAAACACGCATTCCCGACTTGGCATTAATGCGATTGTTTTCTAACAATAAGTTTGTGGGATACCAAGTTGCAGGGCGGACAGGTTCTAGTGCCGAAGTTTTGTCAATTTCGGAAGGTTTTTTTACTGTTTTAGAATTTCCACATGCCCTGCATTCTACCCATATCTCATCAATTTCTTTTCCGTTCCAAATAGTATGAGTGGCAATCGCCTGAGCATTTCCGCACTTTGGACATTTTGTTTGATAGAGGCTATTAACTTCTTGCTCTACTTCTGCGCGTAAAAAATCAAAACTTTTTTTAAGGGCTTTTATATCTATATGCGTCAGCCCCATTTTGGTTGAATTGACCGCAGTAGGATTTATATCTATACCTACTGCACGTCTACCTAATTTTACGCTTTCTGTTGTAGTGACACCTGAACCACAAAAAGGGTCAAGAACTATTTCATTAGATTTAGAATATTTTTCAATATATTGCGATACTAAGTTATAAGGCTTTTTTGACCAATACTTGTGCATTGCGTACATGCCAGTATAAGTTTCTGGCTGTTCGCCTTTGCGCTTATTGGTTTCAGTAAATGTTTCTTGCTCTGATACAAGAAAGGAAAGTTGTGTTTCAAGATTTGCCATACAGTTATTTTACCCTACCTACCTTTGATATTCACCTTAGTTATGCAAGGGGCAGGCTAACGGTTTGCGTTACCTGCGTGTGGGCGGGCGTGGATTCACTTTGGGAGCAGGAAAATGCTGAGGCTAGAAAAATGCTTGAAAATGCCGCAGAATCCCACACGTCAGGTGCACGCTTTGTTAGACCCGCTCTTGATTTTTGTACTTCCTGAAATTATTAACGAGTTCGCCAAATGATTTCGGAGCGTACTTTTCAAATTCTTCTTCTTCGACAAAAACATAATCGAAGCGGATTTTATTTTGCGTGGCGTTTATATCTTCACACCATTTTTTCAAGCGTTCCATTTTTAGCGGAACATCTAAATCTTCAAGTCCTTTGGTTTCGACAATACAAATTTCTTTCGGACTTGTTTTCACGATGAAATCAGGATAGTAGTTTGAAATATTCCCATCGGCATTGACATAATCAATGCGGAAATTTACGGCAAAATAATTTTTGGCGTAGGAAATAATGTCATCGCATTTTTCAAGGAATGACGCGAACAATAATTCAAGGTGGCTGTCTCCAACAATTTTATTGAAAACGCTTTTCTGCGCCATGAGATAACCTTGCTCTTTGACAACAAACGGGCGGGTTTGCCTGAGTTTGATAGAGTCGCGTATCTCTGCGCTTCCTTTATCTTGAATGGTCAAATCATTGATTTTCTTCTTGAAAGTTTCGACAATCGTTTTTGTGGCTTCGAGTTCTGAAAGATTGCGAATCGTGTTCAGGTCGTCAATATCAACGGCGGAAGTAAAAAGGTGTTGCCCGATAAATTCCTTTACTTTGCCATATAAAATATCGTACCCGCTGACAAGGCGTAAGTCTTTCATAATTACTTGGGCAAAGTAGCCAATCACACTTCGATAATCAGTGATGGCGGCGGAATCAAGATAAGTGCTGTGATTAATTTCGCCCGTTGTAATATCTTTGAAAATAATCTCGCGCATTTCTGCTTCGGAAAATTGTTTGTATTCAATTTTCTTGTTCCCAAAGGAATCAAGCGCAAGGTCTTCAAGCCGTTTGTATTCGCGGTAAATGCGCGGAGTGAGAACGGGAATTTCAATATCGAGTTTATCAACATCCTTTTTGACATTCTCGTTATCAACTTCAATAATAATGGGCGCGTGTGCGGCTGTGCCTGCTCCCATCGGTTTCCGTTCCAGTTCAACGCCTTCACTTTTGATTGATTCGACAAAATCCATAAATGGTTCTGTCCCAACCACGCTGACATATTCGGTGGTGTCTGCTCCAAGATACATGCGGCGCAAGCCACGCCCTAAAGTTTGTTCAGGAAGAATATTGCTTTTTGAAGCATACGCCCGCAAGCCTACAATGGTTGTCACGTTTCGCACGTCCCAACCTTCTTTGAGCATTAATACAGAAACGATAACTTTATATGGGCTGTCCCATGTATCAATTTGATTGGATTGCTTGCGAAGTTTATCTAATTCTTCCTTGCTTTTCTTCGAGTCAGATTCGGAAATTTCGCCGTTGTTGTTGGTGTGAATGATAAGCACAGCGTCTTTGAACTCTGGATATGTGCTTTCCAGATATTCGGCAACATCATCACAGTTTTTTGTGTCATCGGTCATCACGAATAAAACGGCTTTCTTGCCAAGTTTTTCATGTTCGGGATACACCTTGCGCCATTCTTCCACGCCAAGATGAATGTAATCGCCGTATTTTTCTGTAAATTTTGAACTCTTTTTCTCGACAAGTTTTGCTCGGCTGGCGAAATCGGGAAGAACGGGATGTTTCACCACATTTTGAATGATGGCTTCAACTAACGGATAATCACAAACGGTTTGAACGAAAATCGCGCCGTTGTTGTGTTTCGGTGTGGCGGTCACATCCAATTGCAAAGATAGAAAATGGTCTTTCTGCTTCAAACGGTTATGAATATCTTGAATGGACTTGAACCATGCAAGGCGGCTGTCGTGGATGTGGTGCGCTTCATCGTTGATAACTACCAATTCGTCAATCTCGCGCACAATCATCCCCAAATCTACTTTCGATTCATTGGTCTTGCCTGTGGGACGTGTGCCTAGAAAATAATCTTCGAGATTTTCGTCATCAAAACTTGGTTCGATGTCGTCGCCTGCATAAACTCTGTGAATGTTGGTCAAGAATAGATTTCCAGTTTTGCGGACGATGGAAACATCATCTTGAATATGAAGTGTCATTTGAAAATCATCTTGCCAGTTTTGACCTTCATAACCGTTATCGGGTAAAAGCGGGTCTTGAAAGAAAATTTTCAAGCCGTCAAAGTCTGTCCGCAAGCGGTCAAGTACGATGATATTGGGGGCAATCAATAAAAAGTTTGTGGCGAGTTGAGAATCTTCTTCGTACAGTTTATGAAAATAACACCATGTAACGAAAAGACTCATCACTTTGGTTTTACCGCTGCCCGTTGCCATCTTGACCACAAGCCTGAGCCAATCTTCATCGAACATGCCTGTTGAAACTGCGCCCGATGAATCGTAGCGCATGAGGTCGTATTTATCTTTGACCTTTGCCACTTCGTACAAGTAGATGACCGTTTCAACGGATTCGCGCTGGGCAAAATAATATTGAAATTCTTTCAGGTCTTCGCGGATGTGCTGACGGTTGAACCACCAATTTAACAAGGCTTTGCTGGTTGCGCTTGCGCCTTCGTATTGATTCTCGCGCCATGTTTTTACTTCCCTGCGAATTTTATTGACCAATGGCGGTACAAGTTTGTCATAGGCAGAATCGCGCAAATCTTCATCGGCGGGAAACCAACGATGTTCGGGATTCAAAACGGCATAAGGCGAAGTGGGGAAGGATGGATGAATTGCCATTATTTGCCTGTCACAGTGACATCTAAAATTTTCATGGTGTCGTTGCCGAAAATATCTACCACCTTGACGGCAATCTTGCGCCGTCCAGCGGGGACTTCGTGCGGCGGGGTTTTGAGTTCAAGCGAACGGTCTTTCTTGGTGCGGAAGGATTGCCATTCATTTTCAAAAATGAAATCGCCTGTCCAGATTTCTTCAAAAATCGGCAAACCTGCCTGCGGATTTTCCATGCCTTTCAATGCAGTTTGTTCCCCTGGGGCAACATCGGTTCGGACTCTGACAATCTCGCGTTTATTTTCAAAGTCAAAATCCACCGCCCAATAATCAATCCAATCTGTCCATTTCTTCGTGAGGATTTCACGGGTGATAATTCCTGCTTTATCTTTTGAGACTTTGATAATCTTGCCGTTCTCCACCACGATTTTATTTGCCCCGTCTTTCAGGGATGCAGAAGCGTTTTCAACTGAATCTTGTGAATAGAAAACCGAGAAGTCGGTCAATTCCACTGCCACGCTATTCTTTTTGATAATCGGTTTGACTTCGATATAGGAAACATCGTGAAAGACAACTTGATTCTTTTCGATGGCGCGTTTATCGAATACTTCACGCGGAATATATTTGAGTGCAAGGTCAATGCCTTTGGCTTTGGCTTCTTCCTGCACATTGGGAAATAAGCCCATTTCAAATTCAAAGGCGAGAATGTCCACGCGGGAGATGCGCTTCTCGCGGCACTCCAAAATGATTTCTTCGACAAACAAACGGGTGACAGGCAAATTGACCGAACCCACCGCCACCATGCGCCCTGACTTTTTGCCCTGAAAGGTTCTAAAGTTTTCGGCAGATTCGGCGCGGTATGCCCGCAGAATTAGTGAAATAAAATCCTTCTCACGTTTTTCGAGTTGTTTCTTTTGTTCTTCTTCACGCAGATTGAGATTTACGCCGATATAATGCGCCCGTTCATACTTGCCCAAATTGAGAATTTCAAAGGCTCTAAAGTCTTTGCCTTCCTTTTTCAATTCTCTCTGAACGCCAATCATGCGCTTGCGTGTGGTGTGTACGGCAAACTTTCCTAAATCCGAACCAATCCATTTCCGATTGAGTTTTTCAGCAACCGCTAAAGTTGTTCCAGAACCGCAGAAGAAATCGGCAACAATATCGTTTTCATTCGATGAAGCATTGATGATACGCTCTAATAATGATTTAGGTTTTTGTGTTGGGTAGCCGACATCTTCAATCGCTTGAGAGTTTATCGGGTATATGTCTGTCCATAAGTCATCTACAATATCCCCTTTCATCTCATCAAGATATTGGACTTTTTCAGGACGTCCATTTGAAGTAAATCGGATTAAGCCGCTTTTCATGGCTTCATCGATTCTTTCCTGTGACCAAATCCAGTGCATACCAGCAGGAGGTTCTAAAACAACATCTCCAAATTTTTTTGCTGCGCCTTGTCCGCTTTGTAGAAGAGATACAGTTCTGAAAAGCCTTCCTTCTGAGTCTGGCTTGTAGTGACTTGCAATGTACTTTTCGTCAAACTCTCTATATTGATTGGAGAAGGAAGATTTTTCTGATTTGGTGTAGAAAAAAATCGAATCATGAACAATGCCAAACCCGTTTGTTTGTGCTTTCGTAGTGCGAATCTTTTGCCAAACTATTTCGTTTTTGTAACTGCCAGCCCCAAATATTTCATCTAGCACTAAACGCAACAAACTATTTAGACGATAATCACAATGAATATAAATACTTCCATCGTCCGCGAGTAAGTCGCGCATAATAATCAAGCGTTCATAAATCATGGCAATAAAACTATCTGCGCCTTTGCCCCAAGTATCACGGTAGGCGAGTTCTTCCAATACGTTGGGTCTTTTGGTGAAAGTGTCATCCCCAATTTCAATATCCATTGAAAAATCTGCGCCGACATCGAAAGGCGGGTCAATGTAAATCAGTTTAATTCCGCCATTCTTTTCAATTTCTTCACGCATTGCGCCATTTTTCAAAGACGAAAGAATTAACTTGTTATCGCCCCAAATGAGTTTATTTGTCCAGCCGCTTTTCTGCCGTCCGCGTGTGTCGAACAAATCCAACTGTAAAGCGGTGTCTGCTAATTTCTCTGCGCGTGGCTCGTCCACTTGCTCGATGACTTGAAAAGGCAAAACAATATTGGTCACTTCGTTGCTTTTGCCGTTCCAAATCAATTCCACTTCGCGCTTATCGTCAAATAAAAGGAAACGATATTTATCGGGCAAAGGTCTGTCCGATTCGAGTAGTTTTAGAATTTCGCGTTTTTCGTTGTCGGTGAGTTTCATAATTTCCCAATTATACGACTAGGATAGCAAGGAAGGGTCTAACTATGTTTTATGTGGATTCTTTCTGTATAAGACCCCGAAATGGTGGTGTTATACAGAAAGTTTCTGTATAATATCCTATATACAGATATTATAAGACCTACTCGAAGCACTTGTAAACCCACAACATGCCTCCAAAAAAACTTCTCGACCAATACCGTGATACTCTCCGCGCAAAACACTACTCCCGCCGCACCGAGGAAACCTACCTGAAGTGGGTGCGCCAGTACATTCGTTTCCATAAAATGCGCCACCCTCGCGAAATGGGCGGCCCCGAGATTAGCGCCTTCATTACCCACCTAGCCGTTGAAAAACACGTCGCCGCCTCCACCCAAAACCAGGCATTAAGCGCAGTCCTCTTTCTCTATCGTAGCGTCCTCAACCTGCCCCTCGATGAAACCACCCTGCAATTCGTTCGACCGAGCAAGCCAAAACGCGTCCCCACCGTTCTCTCGAAATCCGAAGCCAAAGCCGTCCTCGATAAAATGGATGGCATCTATCGCATCATGGGCCAGCTCATGTACGGTTCGGGATTGCGTCTCATGGAATGCGTTCGATTGCGGGTGAAGGATCTCGATTTTGCCAACCGCCAGATCATCGTTCGTGAAGGCAAAGGCGAAGATGACCGCGTCACTCCGTTTCCTGATTCCCTCCTCGAACCTCTGCGTCTTCACCTTAAAAGCGTCAAAGCCATTCACGAGAAAGACCTGCATTCCGGGCACGGAGCCGTTTACCTCCCGTATGCGCTTTCCGCAAAATATCCCAATGCTAATCGCGAATTTGCATGGCAGTATGTTTTCCCTGCTGCTGACCTCTCGGTCGATCCTGCAAGCGGGATCACGCGGCGTCATCACCTCCACGAAAACAACTTGCAAAAAGCGGTCAAACAAGCCGCCAAACTTGCCAAAATAGACAAACCCGTCTCCCCGCACACCTTCCGTCATTCTTTTGCCACTCATCTCCTGCAAAACGGCTACGACATCCGCACCGTGCAGGAGTTACTGGGTCATAAGGACGTCAAGACCACAATGATCTACACTCACGTCCTCCAGCGCGGCGGCCTCGCCGTCAAATCCCCCCTCGACCCCTGAGCCTCTGAACCTCTGCACCTCAATCGAATCCCTTCCCCGGCGAAGCCCCCACGCTCCACCGGGGATTCTTCCTCCTATGCAGTAGTCTTCTTGCTCTTCGCCGCGCGTTGCGCCGCCGTCTTCGTCGTCCGCGCCTTCACGCCGATCTTCTCCAGCAGTTGCGGCTTCCCGCGCAGTGCCACTCGCGCGATCTTCAAGTACTGCGCCCGCCATGCATCCAGCGAACGCATCGCCGCCTCCTGATCGCGCGCCGCCTGTTGCGCCGCACCCTTCGCCGCCTCCTGCCGCTGGTTCGCCGCATCGAACGCGCCCACCTTCCCCCGCTCCGACTCAAGCCGGCCCCCATCGTACCCATACTCGGCCAGCGTCCCGGCCGACGCAGCATTCTCGAACAGCGCCGAAGCCGATGCCAGGAACCCGGCGATGTCCTTCGCCTCCCGGCCGCCCAGCCCCAGCGCAGTCAGGCGCGGCTTATCGCCCTTGAAGATTGCCCGCGACACCTTCGCCAGCGACTGATACGCGCCGCGCGCCTCCTTCTCCGCCGTCTTCAGCTCCTGCGTCGACTGCTTTTGCGCCCCCTCAGCGGACTTCTGCGCATTCACCGCCGCCTGTGCGGCCTGCAACAGCGCATCGCCCTCGTTAAGTTTTGCCGCCGGGTAGCCATAGTTTGCCACCAGCGACTGGATCTCGCCATCTGCCAGGCTGTTGGCAATGGCCAGCTTCGCGGCATTCAACCGCTCCGCAATGGAAATTGGGGATTTCGTAGGCATAAAAATCTCCTTTCAGCGGCACGCGGCCGCCAAAAAACATCCCAAAGGACACCCCACGTCCGGTCCCCTGGGTTGACAACCAAATGAAACATAAACGTACTCCAAGCCTCCTTAGCATCACTCCACGCTCCCTTAGCCTTCCTCCACGCTTCCTTATCGTTACTTCGTTCTTCCTTACTGTTACTCCATGCTCCCTTGCCGTCGCTCCACGCTTCCTTACAATGACTTTGCCCGTCCTTACCATCGCTCCGGGCTTCTATGTCGTCACTCCACGCCCCCTTACCGTTCCTCCGCCCTTCCTTCCCCTTCCTCAATACCTCTGAACTTCACAACCTCCGAACCTTTGAACATCACCACTACTATACCCACCACCAGGCTTCAAAACAGGCTTCAAACATGAATCCACTGCGTAGACGAATCGCCCTCGAAGCTCACGAATCAAAACAGCCTCCTCGCACCGAGAAGGCTGTTTGTTTGGATTCAATTTTTATTTCTTCTTCGCTCTTTTATTTATTGCTCCATCGGGGGCTTAGCCCCCGATGATCCTTCGATCTTCGCCCTGAGCGCAGACGAAGGGCACCTTCAGCACCTCTGCTCCATCGGGGGCTGGGCCCCCGATGCTCTAGATCTCTTCCTCATCGTCCGCCCAATCGTCATCAGTGTCTTCCTCGTCTTCCCACTCATCGCTTTCTTCTTCCTCATCCCAGTCGTCCTCCTCGGCGGCGCCTTCGGCGGGAGAGTAGGTCTTGCACCCTTCATCCGGGTCGAATTCAACGGCTGCGGCGGAACAAATACCTTCGTCGATGAACACGCAATCTACATAGTGACATTTAATACGGGGCATGGCTGCTTCCTCCTAAGATTGGGGCTGTCTGATCAGGCGAACGATCGCCAGGATAAAGAGAAGGGTCATCGTGACCTGTGAGGTCACGCAGAACGGACACAACGCGCGGATCAACACCAGTTCCACATAGATCAACCACACGCTGAACAAAAAACCCGTGATCGACATGCCGAACGTCAGCATCGTGCCGTTCGTCTTGAAGAAATCGGAGCGCGTCTCCAGCAGCAAACTTACCAGCATCGCCGCGTACCCGATCACACCGATCACCGCCACCGGAATTCCGTTCACTTCCGAATAACGGCTCGCATTCACGGTATGGCAATCGCCGGAGCCGAGGCACATCGAATCGTTCGACGTCAATTTATAGATCGTCATATAGATCGAAACGGCGATTCCCAAAATAACGAGCGCGACGGACGCGCGGTACAACCATTTATCCATGTGTCCTCATATCAATAGAGCTTCCACTTCCTGACCAGCAGGCACGCATTTTACACCAGCGGGGATGATTAGTAAAGCATCCGCCTGTACCAAAGACAGCAAATTCCCCGAGCCTTGATGGCCCGTGAGACTCGCGAATTGGATGCCGTCCTGTTCGTGGAGCGACGCGCGCAGATAACTTTCACGTCCATCGGACTCGATCTCCTCGGCGCATCTTACTTTAATCTTCAACCTGCTTCCGTCCGAGCGGCCGCCCAGCTTGTACAGCACATCGCGCACGAACACCTCGAACCCGGCAAACGCCGAAACCGGATTCCCCGGCAGGCCGATGAAAGGGACCCCGCGATATTCGCCGAACGCCAGCGGCTTTCCGGGCCGCATGTTCACCTTCCAAAAATCCATTTTGCCTTGCGCCTCGATCACTTCCTTTACATAGTCGAAAGCGCCCACGCTCACACCCGCCGAAGAGACGATCAAATCCACCTTCTCGGCGGCGGCCTTCTCGAACAACGCAGTCACCGACTCGCGGTCATCCTTTGCCACGCCCAGGCGCACCACTTCCGCGCCCGCGCTTTCAATTAAGGTGGCGATCATATACGAATTAGAGTCATGGATCTTGCCTGCTTCGAGCGGTTGGTCCACCGCGATCAATTCACTCCCCGAAGAAAGCAAGGCAACACGGGGTTTCTTGAACACCTGGACGGTTGCAACCCCCAGCATCGCCAGCAGACCGAGGTCCTGCGGCTTGAGTACGCGGCCCTTATGCAAAACGATATCGCCGGCGTGCAGGTCTGTGCCGCGTGGACGTACATTTTCACCCGCGTTTACTTTTCTTTGAAAGGAAACGGTCTTCGGTGCTGCGGTCCCAGCGACGCGTTCGTTGAAATCTGTATCTTCCACGGGGATGACGGCATTCGCGCCTTGCGGCATTTGCGCGCCGGTCATGATCCGCGCGGCCTGTCCGCTCGTGAGAGTCACGTTCGGCGCGGCGCCTGCCGGAATGTCCGCCACCACGTTCAACGTTAAGGAAGAGGCGCTCGTATCCTCTGCAAGGATGGCGAACCCATCCATCGATGAATTGTCGAAAAGGGGGAGGTCATGCGCGGCGCTGATGTCCAGGCCCAGCACGCGGTCTGATGACGCAATCAGCGAAACGGTTTCGGTTGCTGTGGCTTGAAAGTGGGAAAGAATGCGCTCACGCGCTTCGGATACCGATAACATGGTTGGAAGCCGCGACATTATAACGCTTTTTAGCTCAAGCCGCCGTCCTCGGCGGCGATCATCCAACTTTGCGCTGAGGACGGCGCAAAGAGCGTTTAACGATCATGTCATTACAACGAACATGTTTTTGGATTATGTCATCCTGAGCGACAGCGACACTTGCACCGCGCTGCGGATGCAGTGCAGGTGAGGATCTCTGAGGTAATCGTAGATATTCTTCGCCGCAAAAGCAGGTTCGCGGCTCACGCGTGCCTGCTGCACGGTGCAGGCAGAATGACAATGTATTCATATCACCCCGGATTCGTCCGCACCGCTTCCAACACATTCGGCACATTTTCCACGCGCGTCAGAATGCGGCTCAAATGCGTCAGGTCCTTTACTTCCACGATCAATCGCAGTTCCGCGAGACTCTTATTCACCGTTACCGCGATGTTGAGAATGTTCACGCCTTCGCTGGTGAGCAGCGCAGTGATGTCGCTGGTCAACCCCTGACGGTCGTATGCCTTGATCTTGATCGGCACCGGATACGTTCGCTCCATGCGTCCCCAGCCGACCTGTAACAAACGCTCGCGGTCTTCGGTATTGAGAATGTTGGGACAATCCTGTCGGTGGATCGTTGCGCCGCGTCCGCGTGTGATGTAGCCCACGATCTGATCGCCCGGCATCGGGTTGCAGCAGCGCGCCATCGTCGAAAGCATGCCCTTCAACCCGACCACATCAATGGCATCCGTCGAGGTGTTGTCGGGCAGCGGTCCGCCGATCTCGGTCAGGATCTCTTCGCTGTCGCTGGTCTGCGCAAACTCGCGGATCACCTTGCTGATCGAAAGATCGCCGCGCCCCAGATCGATGAAAAATTCATCGTGATTTTTATAGCCCAATGTACGGGCCAGGTTTTCGTAATTAAGTTCCTTGATTCCCAGCCGTTGAATTTCGCGTTCGATGACCGTGCGTCCCTGCGAAAGATTCTGCTCGTCTTCCTGTTTCTTGAACCATGCCTTCACCTTGGCGCGCGCGCGCGAGGTCTTCACCAGCCCCAGGTTCGAATTCAACCAGTCGCGGCTGGGTCCGCCGCGTTTGGTGGTCAGGATCTCGATCTGGTCGCCCGTCTTCAATTCCTGATACAGCGGCACCAGCTTTCCGTTCACGCGCGCGCCGCGGCAGCGATGTCCGATGTCGGTATGCACGTGATAGGCAAAGTCAATGGGGGTCGAGCCGGCCGGCAGGTCGATCACATCTCCGCGCGGGGTGAAGATGTACACGCGGTCCTGGAACACATCGCTCTGCATCGACTCGACGAATTCCGTCGCGTCGTTCACATCCGAGCGCCATTCCATCATCGAACGCAGGGTGTTGATGCGCTGCTCGTAATTCTTGTCTGCGCCTTTGCCGCCCTCTTTATAACGCCAGTGCGCCGCGATGCCGTATTCCGCATTCATGTGCATTTCGTGTGTGCGGATCTGCACCTCGAGCGGGCGTTTGTCTTCATACATCACGGCTGTATGCAGCGATTGATAGAAGTTATCCTTCGGCGCGGCAATGTAATCATCGAACTCGTCGCGCAGCGGCCGCCACGTGGTGTGGATCACGCCCAGCGCCGCATAACATGCGGGCACATCCGGCACGATCAAGCGCACGGCGCGCACGTCGCGCACCATGTCGAACGGCTTGTCCTTCTTCGTCATCTTCTTGTAAATGGAGTAGATATGTTTGGGCCGTCCGCTGATCTCGGCTTGAATGTTGTTCTTTTCAAGCAGCTTGACCAGGTTTTCCTTGATCTCTTCGAGCTGCGTTTCGCGGTCCGGCCTTTTTTCACTGAGCTGTTCGGCGATCTCTTTATATTTCTCCGGGTTCACATAGCGGAACGCGAGGTCTTCCAATTCCCACTTCAACTGCCAGATGCCGAGGCGGTTGGCGAGCGGTGCAAAAATGTCGAGCGTTTGCTGGGCGATGCGCTTGCGTTTGTGTTCCGGCATGTGGCCGAGCGTGCGCATGTTGTGCAGGCGGTCCGCAAGTTTGATCAGCACCACGCGTACATCGTCGCCCATCGCGAGGAAGGTCTTGCGCAGGGTCTCCGAAGCGATATCTTCCTTGCGTCCGAGCGCAGCCGGTTCCACTGGCAACTCTTCAGCTTCCCCGTTGTGGTCCCCGTTTTCCGCATGTTGGTCCCCGCGGGAAACGCGCGGCAGGTTGGATAATTTGGTCACGCCGTCCACGAGTATTTTCACGGTGTCGCCAAAGTCCCGGCGAATGTCCGCAAGTGTGATGGTGGTGTCTTCGACGGTGTCGTGCAGCAACCCGGCGGCGATCACTTCGGGTGGTACCTTTAAATCCGCGAGAATGCTGGCCACCGCGATGCAGTGATTAATATAAGGCTCGCCCGAATGCCGTTTCTGTTCGCGATGGGCCTCCTCCGCGGTATGATACGCCCGCATGACCAGATCACGGTCTTTGACAGCGTAATTTTCGGGGAGTTGCTCCAGTAATTTTTCCAATGGGATCGCGGCGGTTGAAGATTTCATGTGGTACGACAGTATTATATCTTTGAAAGCCACCGTTCAGCGTCTTCGAGAGTCTGAAAATGTTCGAGCTTCCCGCCGCGGTTGCGGACGACATTTTCGGAGAATTTGTTGTTATGCCAGTCCGCCGGTGTATTGATCCCCGCCAGTTTGCAGAACTTCAATTTCTGTGTGAAATAATTTCCCAACTTGAACATATCCCCAATTTCAAGAGCGCCGCGAATCCCCCTGCAATCCAGGATGAAATTTGAAACATGAAGTTCGATACTGTCGCTGTATATTTCGTCCGCCAGTTCGATGAAGTTTTGCAGGGAGTTTTCCCCTGCAATTTTATACAGGATGGAATGTTCCCGTTTTTCTTTTTCAACTGTAAATGGCATGATCGGCCTCACTGCTAAAATAGGGCACTGGGATATCTCTTATAATTGTACAGGTTTTTCAGAGAAAGGACTTTATGTCTGCAACCAATAACGTTACCCGGTTTCTGGATTCACGCAAAATTAAATATGTGGCGCATGAACTGCCCGCCGAAAAGTTGGGCGCGGTGGAGGCGGCACAATTGATGGGTGTTTCAGAGTCGCAGGTCTTCAAGACCATCGTCACCACGCGCGAAAAAGGGAAGCCGGTCCTGGCGGTTGTGCCCGGCCCCCACGTGGTGGACCTGAAATTACTGGCCGCATTTCTCGGCGAAAAGAAAATGTCCCTGCCCAGCGAGCGTGAAGCCGAAGCACTGACCGGCTTGCAGGCGGGCGGGATTTCCCCGCTGGCGTTGATCAACAAGGGCTTTCAAGTCGTGATCGATTCTGCGGCGCAGGAATTCACCGAGATCTACATCTCCGGCGGCCAGCGCGGGATGGATATTCAACTCCCGGTGGCTGATCTGGTGAAGCTTGTTAATGCAAAGGTCGGGTTGGTCAGCAAGGAAATCGTCTAATACACGACAAAATCTCCAACCAATCCGCCGTTGACCAGGACGGTGTACCTGCCGTTGGAGTACTGGCCCAATAAAACCGAAGCCGAAAATTGCTGTAATACCTGCTCACATTTGGGGCCGGGTTTTACAACGCTGTACATCTTGATGTCGATCTGATACTGCGCGTTGGGCAATCCCACTTCCATGCGCAGTTGATTGCAGGTGGTGGGCAATGACCCGCTGAAATCAACCTGCACCCGGATCGGGTCCATATCCACACGCTCGACCAGGTTGATCGATTCGATCTCCACGCCGGCCTGGGTCAAATTGGCGTCACCTGGCTGCGGCAGATACGAATTATCCGCAGAGACCAATACAGAGGGCAGGGCAGCGGTGGCAGTTCGCTCCGCTGTGGGGATTGCGATGCAGGCGCTTAAGAGTGCGGCGGAGATGATCCAATGAAGTGGTCTCATAATGATTGCAAAGCTTTCTCCACTGCCGCGACCGCATGAATATATGAGGTTGGGAACAGCGGCACGGAAGCATCCTGTGCCTTGACGAGCAATTCGATCTCGGTACAGCCAAGGATGATCCCTTCTGCGCCTTGTTCGATCAAAGCGTGTATGATGCGTCTGTATTCCTTCCTTGAGTCCTCAACGATTTTTCCCAGCACCAATTCTTCGTAAATCACTCGATGCACGATCTCACGGTCTTTTTCATTCGGGGTTAGAACTTCCAGCCCAAAGTTGTTTATCAGCCGTCCTTTGTAAAAGTCGTGTTCCATGGTGAAGCGCGTGCCCAGCAATCCGATCCTTTTGATTCCCGCAGTTTTCACTTTTTCGGCAGTGGCATCTGCAATGTGCAAAAACGGGATGTTGATTCCTGCGATGATCTGGTCCGCTACTTTGTGCATCGTGTTCGTGCAGAGCACGATAAAGTCTGCACCGCCGCGTTCAAGGTCCTGTGCGCACTTCACCAGGGTTTGCGCGGCTTCATCCCAGCGATCTTCGTGCTGTAATTTTTCGATCTCTGCAAAATCCACAGTGACCATCAAGCTCTTCGCCGAATGCAACCCGCCCAGTTTTTCCTTCGCAGTCTCGTTGATGATCCGATAATATTCGATGGATGATTCCCAGCTCATCCCGCCGATCAACCCGATGGTTTTCATCCTCCCTCGCTTTTCAATTTAACCTGCTCAAATAAATGCGGCGCCACGACGTAGATCCCGCGTCCGCTCACCGCGACGGTTGAATCTGCGAGGCGGATCTCTCCCACGCTGAATATTTTTCTTTCATCCACCTGTGAAATTCTCGCTGCGAGACTCAACGGCTGTTTCAGTGGAAGCGGCTTGTGATAGTTGATCTCCAAATTGACGGCTGCCACTTGATGTCCTGCCGCCCATACGACCAGCCCCATGGCTTCATCTAAAATGGCCGCGGAAGCGCCGCCATGCGTATGCCCGGGAGGACCCTGATGTGCTTCATTCAAGGTAAATTCCGAAGTGAGCACACCGTCATCGTCCACGAACATGGTAATGCCGATGCTGTGCGGGTTTTCGTTTCCGCACACAAAGCACCAGCCGTGATAGGGAAGTTGTCTTTTCATATGATTATTTTATCCCTGTTTCTTGCTCTCTCGGGGGCTTGGCCCCGAGGGAGCCTTGGTCGTTGGTTTCATGCTAGAATCTTGAAAATTCAAATTACGGAGATCCCCATGAAATCCCTTCTTGAAAAATTGAACATTCAACCGGTCAATGCGGGTGCTTCCACAGGCGCTGACGGTTGGTTGATGGATAAGAACGGCAAGGAATTGGTTTCGTACAACCCAACCACGGGCGAAGCGTTGGCGAAAGTGATTCAAGCAACACCTGAATCATATGAGAAGGTGGCATCAGCGGCGCAGATTTCATTCTTGAAATGGCGTCATCTTCCGGCGCCGAAAAGAGGCGATCTCGTCCGCGATCTGGGGAATGCGCTTCGCGAGTTCAAAGAACCGCTCGGTGACCTGGTCACAGTGGAGATGGGAAAGATCCGCGCAGAGGGTCACGGTGAAGTGCAGGAGATGATCGATATTTGTGATTTCGCGGTGGGGCAGAGCCGCATGTTATATGGGCTGACCATGCACAGCGAACGTCCGTCGCATCGCATGTATGAGCAATGGCATCCGTTGGGAATTGTGGGCCTGGTCACCGCATTTAATTTCCCCGTTGCGGTTTGGTCCTGGAATTCTGCATTGGCCGCGATCTGCGGCGATACCGTGATCTGGAAGCCGTCTTCCTATACTCCGTTGACTGCGATTGCAGTGACACATATTGCGAATAAAGTAATGGCCGATCACGGACTCTCTGGGATCTTCAACCTTGCAATTGGTTCAGGGCGTGACGTGGGCGAACTGATGTTGAACGATAAGCGTGTGCCGTTGGTCTCTTTCACAGGCTCGACCAGCGTCGGTGTGCATGTCTCTGAAGCCGTGGCGCGCCGTTTTGGCAAAACGATTTTGGAGTTGGGCGGCAACAACGCGATCATTGTCTCGCAAAATGCAGACCTCGACATGGCGACCCGCGCGATTTTGTTTGGCGCAGTGGGTACTGCGGGGCAGCGCTGCACCTCCACGCGGCGGATCATCATGCATAAATCGATTTCAAAAGATTTGACTCAACGGCTTGCGAATGCATATAAACAAGTGCAAATCGGCGACCCGATGAAACCTGATACGTTGATGGGACCATTGGTGGTGAATACATCCGTGGAAGAAATGATGGATGCAGTCAACAAGGCGAAGGCAGATGGCGGGGAAGTATTGGCGGGTGGCGAAATGCTTTCGAAACTCGGACCGAATTTTGTTCAGCCGACGATCATCAAGATGCCTTCACAAACGGAGATCGTCAAAACAGAGACCTTTGCGCCGATCTTATATTTGCTTGAATACGAAACTGTGGAAGATGCCATTCGCATTCACAACGATGTGCCACAGGGACTCTCCAGCGCGATCTTTACTGACTCGATGCGCGAAGCGGAGACTTTCCTCTCCGTTGGCGGTTCGGACTGCGGCATTGCCAATGTCAACATCGGCACATCGGGCGCGGAGATCGGCGGCGCATTCGGCGGTGAAAAGGAAACCGGTGGAGGACGCGAATCCGGCTCGGATGCATGGAAGACGTATATGCGCCGTCAGACGAATACGATCAACTGGTCGAAGGAATTGCCTTTGGCACAGGGGATTAAATTTGGGGATTAATTGTGTACGGGCGAGGTCACCTCGCCTGTACGTTTAAATTAAAGGTAAATTTTTATTTGGCGTCCATCGCGGAATCCCCGGCCCAAACCTTGTGCAAATCCTGCGGCATGTGTTGCAGCGGACAACTATTTGCCTGGGTGAGACTCAATGCCAATGAGTTGGATCGCTCCGAAGCGTTGGGATTAAATGTGATCCGCAACGATCCACGCCAGCGCGGGTTTACCCAGCCCTGCCCGTTGTGGAATGGGATCTGCACAGTCTATACCTCGCTGGATTATCCACGCAGTTGCGGAACGTATAAGTGCAAGGTGCTCAAGCAACTTCTTGAAGGAGATATTTCGCTGTCCAGTGGGCTGTCTACGATTCAAGAAACCTTGACGATGATCCGTGATATTGAAATGCTATTACCGGCTTCACCACCGTCAATGAGTTTTCGGGAGCGTTTGATTGCACACAAAGAAATGCTTGAGAAATCCAATGAGCAGTATGGGGATATCGAACAGGAGTTTTTGTCGAAGGCTGGGGAATTACTGACCCGTTACGAGGATCGCTTCGGGGTCGATGATTTCATTGATTATGATTCTTGAACATTACTTGAACAACCCTTCCAGGTCATTCGTCGTGGAAAAGAATTTACGGAATGCAAGCGTTTCGTTCAAAATCCCGCGCAGGGCGATGAATAATTCCGATTGCAGGTATAGATTCTTCTCAAGTTTTGCTGCGGATAGCGATACGTCATCATCACTGATCTCAACTGCAAGTTGGCCGCCTGCTGCAAGCCAATCCAACCCGATCTCGATCGCGCTTTCGCGTGAAGCCATGGCAGCAGCCAGCTCATGAATTGTGGTTTTACCGTCCCGTTTGTTCAATGCAAATTTGCATAGTCCGGCAAGTCTGTTTAAATAATCTTCGGTCTTCTCTTCGGCCGGCATAAGGGCCAAAACATAAATCTTTTTTGGTTTGACGATTTCCATTGCTGTGCGTAATTCAACACGCGACGGAGGACACGTGTAGATCGTAAATTCATCCGATGGTTTCAGGTCAAACCGCGAGACACCTTTTCCTTTGTCGCCGCCTTCTGCCCAAACCAACGTTCCAACGTTTAATCGTTCAAGCGTTTGAACGTTGGAACGCATGTCCAGAATCTCAATTCCCGAATCCCGAATTTCAACAACCTGATCCTCTTCGACAATCCTGAATTCTTCAAATTGCACCGAGAGTTGTTTTTGTCCGCGGAAGGTGGTGGCGCGGAAGGAATACGCGATGTCAAATGTTCCCTCGGGCATGGGTTCGCCTGCGCCGCCCCACCATAAAATGGATTGAACGCTTCCGTTTTCATCTTCCACGTTTAACCGCAAGTGTTCTTTTGTCTTTCCAATCGTTGAAATGGATTTCAACTTTACCTTGCGAGTCGCCAGGGTCAGTGATGGGTTTCCTGCTCCGAATGGTGCCAGCATTTCAAGTGACGCGGCCAGGTCCAGCGTGAGATCGTCCAATTCCAGCCATGCATCGATTTGCAAAGTCGGTTCTTCAAGGATCGCTTCCCCCAGCTGTTTTTGGATGGCTTTGCCGAGGCCTTTCCTAAAGTCGATCAATTTATCCGCATCCAGTGACATGCCCGCGGCCATGGGATGTCCGCCGAAGCCGCGCAGGAGATTCTTTTGTGTGGTGATGGCTTCGGTGATGTGCAGGCCTTCGATCGAGCGAGCGGAACCGCGCAAGATCCCATCCTCTGATTCGTTGAAGAGAAACGCCGGCTTGTGATATCGGTTGACCAGTTTATTGGCGACGATGCCCACCACTCCGCCCGGCCAATTGGGATGCGATAAAACAATCGCGGGTTCCTCCAAAAGATCAGGATCGGCTTGCAACTGGGCTTCTGCCGCTTGATACACCTGGCTGGTCAGCAAACGTCGCTGCGAATTCAATCCTTCGATTTGTGCAGCAAGAACGCGGGCACGGGCTGGGTCTTCCGTGAGGAGCAATTCCACGGCCGGGTTTGCATCACCCAACCGTCCAAGTGCGTTCAAGCGCGGAGCAAATGTAAACCCGATGGTTTCTTCGGTCAGCGTTTCAAGACTGGTCCCTGATAACTCTGCCATCACTTTCAAGCCAAGTCTTTTGGTTTCTCGTAACTTGATAATCCCTTTTTGTGCAAGCGTGCGCGTTTCGCCTTTGAGCAATGCCACATCTGCGATCAAGCCGAGGGCAACGAGATCAAGCAGATCCTCTGACGACACACGATGGACGATGGGCGCTTCATGATCCGTCGTCGATGGTTCATTGTCCAGCAACGCCTCCGCCAACTTATAGGCCACACCCACGCCCGCCAAATTTGCGAGCGGGTGATCCTTTGATAATAACTTCGGATTGACAATGGCTTTTGCGTTTGGAAGTGTCTCGCCCAGATCGTGATGGTCTGTGACCACCACGTCCACGCCGCGCGAATTGGCGTATTCAATGGCTTCGTGTGCGGTAATGCCCGTATCGCATGTGACAATTAATTGAATGCCGCCATCCAAAATCGGTTTCAGGCTTTCGATATGAACGCCGTGACTTTCTTTTCCACGCACAGGGATGTAATACATAACATTACCGCCCAGGGCTCGCAATGTTTGCACCAACAGTGCCGTGGATGTTTGCCCGTCGACATCGAAATCGCCCCACACACATATGTTCTCGTGGCTGCGGATAGCCAATAGGATGCGATCTGTCGCTGGCTCGATATTTGGAAAGGGGGTCGATGGGGTTTTATCTGGATGAAGGAACGCTTCGGCTTCTTCGGGTGAGCTGATCCCGTGTCGGAGCAGAGTCTGTTCGACGAGGGGATGCAGGCCAAGGGTAGAAAATGAAGCGGGAATTTTCTGCGGGGTTGGGTCCAGCCAGCGAGTCATGGTTCTATTTTAGCAGGACGGTTCTATTTATCCGGCGTGAATATTTCCTCGATCTTTTTTCCAAATAGTTTTGCGATGCTGAAGGCAAGCGGCAGGCTTGGATCGTATTTTTCCGTTTCAATGGCGTTGACCGTTTGCCGTGAGACGTTGAGCCGATCGGCGAGATCTGCCTGTGACCAGCTCCTTTCCGCCCGCAATGCCTTGAGATTGTTTTTCATTGATATTTTTTCCAAAAATATCCGAGGCTGAATCCCCAAAACATGAACATCATGGGCAAAACCCAAATGGTGGGGAAGGGTGGAAAACCAATTCCTTCGAGCAGGCCGTAGCTGAATGTGATCATGCCGGTGGCAACCGCTGAAAATATGACGGCGCTGAATTGAACCTTTTGTTGTAACTCATCGCTGTCTTTCAACGCACGCATGATGGCTATGATGACAAATGCGATCGGCAGCACGGGAGTCAATGCAATGATGGTTTGCATAGGCTGTGTGAATTCGAATCCTTTCAAGATGCTGATGCTTCCGATCAAAACGATGACGTAGGCTGCAATCGAGAGGAAGAATTCCTTGTAATAGCGTTTCATGACTTGATTTTGATTCATCGCACTACTCCTTCGGTTGATTATTTCTGGAAACGATGCCAAGTACGACGCCCAGTGCCACGCCGATCCCCACGCCGACCGCAAGGTTTCCTGTTGCAACACCAGCACCCATCCCGATCGCCACTCCGATTGCAATCGCTTGACCCATATTTAGTTTTTTCATTATTGTTCTCCTTTTAGCTTGTCAAGTTTCCTTGACTTTTGGTAGTGTAAAGGAAGCTTGACTTTAAGTCAAGGGGGAAGTTCTTTTTGATTTCAACCGTATAATCGAAGAAAAAAATTAGGAGTGGATCATGCCTGATGCCGGTTATTCTGGAACCCCGCTTGCCAAGAAACTTGGATTTAAATCACCGTCCAAAATTTGGATAATCAATGCGCCAAAGGAATACAAATCCTGGCTGGGGGAATTACCAGCCGGTGTAAAGCTGGCGACAAAAGTGAATCCACCGATCGAGGCGGCTCATCTATTTGTCACAGAAGCTGCTTTTATGGATGCCATGCTTTCCAAATTGCGAAATGAGTTACAGCAGGATGGCTTTATATGGGTCTCATGGCCCAAAAAATCTTCCAAGGTACCGACGGACATCACCGAGGATACGATTCGTGAGATCGCACTTCCTATGGGTTTTGTGGATATTAAAGTCTGCGCAGTCAGTGAAGTTTGGTCGGGCTTGAAGTTGGTGATTCGGAAATCGGAGAGAAAATAAAGACAGGCCTCACGTCACGTGAGGCCTGTCCTTATTAAGAGTTGAAGCTCATTCTCTCTTTGACTGCTTTTGGCAATTCGGGCAGGCGGCTTCTCTCCACCAAAAAAGTTGAAATTTCTGTCAACTCTTTGAAAATATAATGTTGTTGCAGTGCGCCATCGAGATATCCTGCTCCGCTGGTGCCGCCGGTGCCCACGCGCATTCCGATCATACGGCGTGCCATGAGCATGTGCTTGTAACGCCACTGAGAGAGTAATTCATCGATATCGATCAACGTGGATAACAGGTCAAATGGAAGCTGAAAGATGGGCAGGTTTCGATAGAGCATGATGAACAGCACTGCGCGCATCGCATCCACTGAAAATTCTCCCAGACCTTCTTTATAAAAGATTCGTTCAAGTTCCTCCGCCTGACGTTGTTCAACACCGGAAAGGCTGTCCTGGTAAATGTGCTTGTACTCATTCCAGAATTTCTGTGTATCAGCGGCTGCCGGATATAAACTTTGATATTCCTTCCACAGTGACTCGTCGAAGAAGGGAGTCCGCTCCGCCCATTTGATGATCAGTCCTTTAAGTGTCGCCTCTGCCTCGACTTGATTAATTGTTTCGTAATCCTGCCGGCTGAATCCACCCGGGCGAGTGTTTTTGTAATAGTTCGCCTTATACCGTTGGTCCATCTTTAGCCCAAGTTTGGCTTCGATGATGCGGAATTGCAGGCTTTGAAATCCCGAAGAAGGCAGTAATAAATTTCTAAATTCAAGGAAATCCATTGGCGTCATGGTTTCCAGAATGCCGATTTGTTGGTTCAGCACTTCCAAAATTTTGACCACCCGTTTCAACTTGTGGACCGCGATGCTCATTTCGCCGGCATTGTCGTTTACATTGCCCGTCGAGAAGAGGCTGCGCACAATATCCAGCTCATGAATGATCTGCTTGAACCACAGCTCGTATGCCTGATGAATGACGATAAAGAGCATTTCGTCTGTTTTGTTTGAGCTTTTAGGGTGCTGGCTTCCCAAAATTTTTTCAAGCTCAAGATAATCGGCGTAGTAGAGTTTGGCTTCTTCTGTCATCAATTCCTCGTTTTGGCAAAAGGATCTTAAAAGGAGAGGGAGTTTCCAGTAACTAGAGCGAAATTGTACCTGAAAGCCTTTAATGGAGAATGGTTAATGAATTTAATTCATTAACCATTCTCCATAGTCCTTGATACTTCTTGGTTACAGCGGTTCAAACCTTGCCGTAAAATGCCTTAACAATTCGGGTGCATAGGTGAATTTATATCCGCGGATTTGATCTGCGCTCGATTTGATCTTTGCCAGCGACTCGGCGACATAATCCAAATGGCTCTGGGTGTATGTCCGCCGCGGAATTGCCAGGCGCAGCAATTCCAGTTTTGGATAATGCCATTGCTGGGTTTCCGGGTCGAGGCAGGCGAACATGACAGAGCCGATCTCCACCCCGCGGATGCCGCCCTCGCGATATAACTCAACGGCCAATGCTTGTGCAGGAAATTCATAATTAGGGATGTGCGGGAAGATCGCACCTGCGTTGATGTAGACTCCATGTCCGCCGGCGGGTTGGATGGTGGGAATGCCGGTGTCGTTCAGTTGTTTTGCAAGATAGGCGGTTTGACCGATGCGATAGGCAAGATAATCTTCATCCAACCCTTCATATAAACCGACAGCCATCGCATCGAGGTCGCGGCCGGCGAGTCCGCCGTAGGTAGGGAAACCTTCGCGCAGGATCAATTCATTTTTGATATTCTGAAATAGCGTATCGTCATTTAAACATAACAATCCGCCAATGTTGACGATGGCGTCCTTTTTCGCAGACATGGTCATCCCGTCTGCGAATGCGAACATTTCACGCGCAATCTCTTTGACCGATTTTTGTTCATAGCCGGGCTCCCGCTGCTTGATGAAGTAGCAATTCTCGGCGTAGCGTGCGGCGTCGATGAAGAATGGGATTCCGCTCTCGTGGTAGACATCTGCAGTTGCTTTGAGATTTTCCATCGAGACGGGTTGTCCGCCTCCGGCATTGTTTGTAACTGTCACCATCCCAAAGGGGATTTTTTCACATCCATACATTTTTATGAAGGCTTTGAGTTTGGTAATGTCCATATTGCCTTTGAAGGGATGTTGATTTTCAGGATCGCTTGCTTCGTCGATGACAAGGTTGGCGGGTCGTCCGCCGCGTGCGCGGATGTTGGCATCGGTGGTGTCGAAATGCATGTTGCTGGGCACCCATTGATCCGGCTTGACCAGACACGCCGCGAGAATATTTTCAGCCGCGCGACCTTGATGTGTGGGGACGAAATGCTTGAAGCCGAAAATATCCTCGACAGCATTCTTGAGACGATGAAAGGAACGAGCACCTGCATAGGACTCGTCACCGCGCATGATCGCCGCCCATTGTTCCTGACTCATCGCGCCTGTGCCTGAGTCGGTCAATAGATCAATGAAGATGTCCTCGGCTTTCATCAGGAAGAGGTTGTAGCCTGCCTCTTTTAATGCAGCTTCGCGCGCCCCGGGAGAAATGAGGCGGATAGGTTCGACAACTTTAATGCGAAACGGTTCGGGGGGATAGATCGGGGTCATTTGGTCTCCTTGAAATTTGAGTATGCGTCAAATTTTGGGTAGCGAGCCTGGCATGTGTTCCCCTGGGTGCCATTCGGTCTCCAATGACAAATTAATTCTACAACCGATCCCTGTATTTGCTCTGTAACAAATGTCATGAAAATTTATTTGGAGGGTATGCTGCGTGACATGATTTGTGGTTGCTGATAAAGCTGGTCGGATTAAAAAAAGACCCAGAGCGCAAACTCTGAGTCTTGGTAAAAACCTGCCTTTTCTACTTAGAAAGCCGCAATCGCTTTCTTGAGATCATCATACTCTTCAATATACATGTCAAAACCGGTGGTTACAAAAACCGACCTGGTTTGTTCTGAAAGATTGAGTAGTTTCAGATAAGGGGATTTGTATGTGCCTTCGACCACGCCTTGCTTCATGTCCTTATTGCTCAGGTTGGTATCCGGGTGAATGGAATTTAATTCCTTGAAAATATGGCTCAACACACGGAAGCCTGCGCTGCTGACATACGGCGAGTTTGAAAGGTCAACGAGAATATGGCGTGCGCCGTTTTTGATCAACTCTTCGGCTTTGGTTTGGAAGCTGGGGAAACTTGACGAATCAAGATTGCCGTCAATATGAATGATCGTCACGGGAACGCGACCATTTTCGCTGGATACTTTAATTTCCATGGCATTCTCCTTTAAATCGGACAATAAAAGTGACGTTGAGTATTATACAATAAGGGTGGCAATTATCAAGTTCTGCTATTTTATTTCGCGTTCCGAGAGTCCCATTAGATATAGGATTCCATCCAGACCATGCGTGTTCAGGAATTGCTTGGCAGATGCCTTGACTACCGGCTTGGCGCGGAAGGCGATTCCCAACCCGGCAATGCTCAACATCGGCAGGTCGTTCGCGCCATCCCCCACGGCGATGGTTTGTTCAAGGGAAAAGCCTTCGTGCTGCGCAATGCTTGCCAGCAGCGACGCTTTGCGCGCGCCATCCACGATCTCGCCGCTGACTTTGCCTGTTACAACGCCATCCTCAATTTCAAGTTCGTTTGCATAGACGTAGTCAATGCCAAATCGGCGTTGCAAGCCGCGGCCAAAATAGGTGAATCCGCCGGAGAGGATGGCGGTCTTGTATCCTAGTTTCTTCAAGGTGGAAATCAATCGTTCGGTGCCGTCTGTGAGTCTCAATGTCGCTGCTACTTCACCGAGTGCTGTTTCTGGCAATCCCTTCAAAAGGGCCACTCTTTCGGTGAAACTTTGTTTGAAATCCAATTCGCCGCGCATGGCACGTTCGGTGATCGCGGAAACCTGCTTGCCCACCCCGGCGCGCTTGGCAAGTTCATCGATCACTTCAGCCTGGATGAGAGTCGAATCCATGTCAAAAGCAACCAGCCGCCGGTTACGTCGATAGACGTTGTTTTCCTGGTAGGCAATATCCACGTCGATCTCATCCGCAAGGTTGAGGAATTCGCGGCGCAATGCAGGCAGGTCCGCGACTGGACCGCGCAGGGAAAATTCCACACAGGCGCGGCTGTCATTTTCCACTTCCTCGAGCGGAACTCTTCCGGAGAGGCGCGTGATCTTGTCGATGTTCAGACCGTTGTCCGCGACGATGCGTGAGAGTCGGCTGATCTGATGGGCGGTGATGCGCTTTGCCAGCAGGGTGACAATATGCCGCGCCTTGCCTTGCTGCCCCACCCAATGCTTGTAACTCTCGCGGGAAATATTGACGAAGCGAACATTCATATTCAACTCGTCAATTGTGTTTTGAATGGCTGCCTTCACAGTTTGTTCATCTGTTGACGATTCTGGAATCTGGATCAACATGCCAAGCGATAGTGCGTCGTGAATGACGGATTGACCAATATCCAATACGTTTACGTTCAAGCCTGCCAGCACCTGTGTGATCGATGCGGTAATGCCGGGTCTGTCCAGGCCCGTAATGCTTACTAAGATCGGTTCATTCAAGATTGCCTCGTTGATGGGAATTCCAATCCCGGTTTGTAAAAGAGAATGGCTCCAATATTATTCGGGTTTTCGTTTTAATGCCAGCAGTGTGATGTCGTCGAATTGTTCCGCATCGCCGATGAATTTCGTTAATCCCAGCTGAATATTATTCAAAAGATCCGCTGCGGTCGTGTTGTTGGATAAATAAGTGCGCAGTCGTTCATTGCCAAAAAAATCCCCGTTGATATTTAATGTATCGGGTATGCCGTCAGTGAATGCGAGCAGTGTGTCGTTTTGCCCGAGAATGATTTCCTTGACCGCAAATTTAGCCTGCGCAATTGCACCCACGGCTGGCCCGGTGGGGCGTAATTCAGTGTGAACTTTTCCGCTTTTGTCGGCGATCAGGGCGGCATCATTTCCGCAGTTGATGTAAAAAAGATTTCCGCTATTGGGGTCGAGAATGCCGATGAACACTGTTGCGAACATGCTGGCCGTTTCGTGAGTCTCTGCAACGTAATTATTTGTCAATGAAATTGTGTGAAGCAATCGCTCCGGCGGAGTGAAGGTCCGCTTCTCGCTGGGGGACAGCTGGTCGGTGGTCGATGCGGCATGGATCAAGCTGCGAAAGAGGGTCATGAACAATGCTGCGCCAATGCCTTTCCCGCACACATCTGCAACCAGAAAGGCGAGCTTGCCATCGGGCAAAAGGAATGCGTCGTAGAAATCCCCGGCCACTTCCTTTGCGGCTTTGAAGTACGATGCAATTTCCCAGCCGGGAACTTCCGGCAGTTGAGCAGGCAGGAATTCTTTTTGAATATCACGTGCGATGTTGAATTCGCGTTCGAGACTTTTGAGATAAAGATCCTGCAAATCGCGAAGGCGTTTCTTTTCGAGACTGGATTGGATGCGCGCCTGTAACAGGGTGGGTTCAAACGGCTTGGGGAGATAATCTTCCGCGCCGAGTTGAATCCCCTTGACCATGCTTTGCAGGTCGTTATTGGCGGAGATGACGATGATGGGAATGTCGCGAATGGCGGCGTCGGCTTTTGCCTTTTGCAGCACAGTGAAACCGTCCATGATGGGCATCATGATATCCAACAGCACAAGATCCGGTGATTCGTTGGTGATTTTTTCCAGTGCTTCCTGCCCATTGATGGCAGTGATGGTTTGATAATTTAAGTCTTCAAGTTCCTGCTCAAGATAATCGACATTGAATGGTTCGTCGTCCACGATCAGGATTTTGGATTTTGGATTCATGAGGCTCCGGGCGGTGCGAGTTAATTCAGGTATTTTTTTAATTTGTCGAGCAGGATCTCGTCGTTGATCGGTTTGGTGAGGTAATCGTTACAACCCGCCTCCCTGGCAGATTGTTCGTGTCCGCTCATGGCATGGGCAGACACGCCGATGATCGGGACTGTTTGATTTGTTTCGCGGATCTTGCGCGTGGCTTCATACCCATCCATCACGGGCAGGGAAATATCCATCAGGATCAGATCGGGATTATTTTGCAGAGCCATGTCCACGCCCTGTGCGCCGTCGCGCGCAACGAGCAGGTCGTAATCATCCTCCAGGATTTGGGTGATCAGGTCAATATTTAATTCTGTGTCATCAACAATTAGTATGGTTTTCATGAATCTCTCTCGTATTTTTTTAAGATGTTTCATCCAGTACGCTCTTGATCTCTCGTACCAATTCCGCGCCATCGAAGCCTTGCTTGCGCATGACAAACGCCACACTTTCCTTCAGGCGAATTGACTCTTCGTCAGTTAATTCCTTTGCGCTGATGACGATAATGGGCAGATCACGCGTGACCGGGTTGGCGCGGAGTTGTTCGATCACGCCGAAACCGTCCAGCCGCGGCATCATGATATCCAACAGAAGAACATCGGGCCGTTGCAAAGCGATGGCTTCAAGCCCGGCAATCCCATCTTCTGCGGACCGTAAAATAAATTCAGAAGCAGGCAGGATTTGGTGCAGCATATCCGCAATGTGAGGATCATCATCCATCACGAGAACCTGGGTGTGTTGTTGCCCGGCCTGTCTTGTGACGCGACTCAACGTTTCGACCACTTCTTTTGGGTTTAGTGGTTTGAGCAAATAAGCCGATGCACCCAGCCGAAAACCCAATGCCTTTTTATCGACGATGGTGAGCAGGATCACCGGAATGTTAGTGGTTTTTTCGTCTGCTTTGAGGTCGTGCAACACCTGCCAGCCATCCTTGTCGGGCATGAGAATATCGAGCAAAATCGCATCGGGTTGCAGGTCACGGGCTTGTTGTTGACCATTAATTCCGCTCTTGGTACCGATGATTTCGAATTCTGATGCGTCAAGAGTTTCCTGCAAGAGGTAAATGGCATCGGGATCATCGTCGATGACGAGAACGCGTTTTTGGGTAGTAGCTGCTTCCAGCGTTGATTCGTCCTCCGAAACGGAATCAGGCCGACGATCCGCGGGGGATGCGGATTTTTCATCCACGTAATGAATCGGCAGGGTCAGGGTAAATGTCGATCCTTTATTGAATTCGCTGACCGCAGTCAGATCGCCGCCGAGCAGACGCGCGAGATTTCTACTGATGGCGAGGCCCAACCCGGTTCCGCCATATTCACGGGTGGTGCTGGAATCTGCCTGTTGAAATTCCTCGAAGATGCGGTTGAGTGCTTCTTCGCTCATGCCGATGCCGCTGTCGATCACATCCACGTGGAATAGAGAATCAGAATGATGTAGGTTAATGCGGATGCTGCCTGTGTGCGTGAATTTGGCGGCATTGCTCAATAGATTGAGGATGATCTGCTTGATCTTGTCCTGATCGGAGTGGACCAGCAGCAATTCGGCATCATTTTTCTTCTCAAATTTGATCTGCGGTTTCACCAGCGGTTGGGCGGTGTTGTAGCATTGATCGACGAGCGCGTTGATGCTGAAGTTGGAAATTTGCACATCCATGCGGCCAGCTTCGATCTTGGCGATATCCAGCACGGTATTGATCAGCCCCAATAAATGTTCGGCGCTGGAGAGGACTTTATCGAGATTGTCCGTTTGCTTCTCAGGCAGCGCGCCTTCCGCTTTTCGGCGGACGATGCGTGTGAAGCCGATGATCGCATTGAGCGGCGTGCGCAACTCGTGACTCATTGTGGCGAGGAATGAACTCTTGGCTTGATTGGCTTGTTCTGCGGCGGCACGGGCCTCCTGCGCCTCGGCAAAGAGTTTTGTATTTTGAATGGCAATGACCGCCTGGCGTGAAAGGCCCATGAGAAACTCCAGTTCGGTCTCCAGGAACTCGTTGTTTTTTCCGTTGCGCCAAACCGCCATGAGACCTTTCAACTCTTCATTGGCAAGCAAAGGAACTGCCAGCAAATGTTCATCGGAGTTAATATCGGTCCCTGTGATTTGGATGGCGCGTGGGTCGTGATCCACATCGTTTACGATTTCGCCGATCCTGTTTTGCGCAATGCTGCCGAGGATTCCTTCACCGAGCTTGATCGTATCGTTGAGAAGATTTTCCTGCTCTTCTCCAACGGCGGCAATTGCCCTGAACAGTTGACTGTTTTCTTCCGGGAGGAAGAGCCCACTTAAGTCGCCTCGCAACACGTTCTTTGCATGCGTGGCGATTCCTTCCAGCACCGTGGAAGAATCCAGTGAAGAGGAAATTTCCCGGCTGATATCCAGAAGCGCGATATTTTCCCGTTCACGTCTGCGGGTTTCCTCCAGCAGGCGCGCGTTTTCCAGGGCAACGCTCATGCTGCTGGCAAGCGTCTGCAAGAGCCGCACATCCGATTGTGAGAAGGCGTTTTCATGGTCCACGTTTTGCAGGGAGATGATCCCGCGAACTTCATTATTGATCAGGAGAGGTACGCCTAAATAGGATTTCGCTGGCTGTCCTGCCGCCACAGCGCCCCCCAACTCCCTGCGGCGCTGTGCCAGATTTTCGTTCACCAGGATCATTTGGCGGGTTTCAACAATATATTTGGAAAATCCAAGGGGAGTGGTTGGCTCAATATGAAGCGGCTGGCCTTTTTCCATTGCATAGCGCCATATGCTGCGGTCCAGCTGCGGATCGTATTCGATGATCGTCACAACCTGTGCGTCAAATACGTCACGGATCTTTTCTCCCACCAATTGATACATGGCTTCGGTTTCCATGCTGGCGGAAAGGTCTGCTTGTACACCGTTGATAATGGCGAGCTCCCTGGCGCGCTCCTCTGTCTCTTTAAGTAGACGCTGGGTTTCATCGAAGAGGCGGGCGTTTTCGAGCGCTACTCCCATGCTGGAAGCCAGTGTGCCAAGCAGACGAACATCGGATTCCCCGAACGCATTTTGCTTATAACTCTGTACGCTTACCACCCCTGCGACAAATTCGCCGAGTGCAATTGGGATGCCTAAATACGATTGAGATTCCTCTCCTTCATCATAGATGCCTCCCAGGTCAAGTTGTTCCTGCATGGTGTTTGCGATCACAACCTGATTGGTTAATATGACCCTGGATGTAATTCCTTCCCCGAGGGCCACGCCTACTTGCCCAATGCGATTGCTGCGGTCGAGGTAATAGGGGAAATCGATGATGTTCGCATTATCCGGATTGCGAATGGCAATGTACACAACCTCTGTGTTAAAGATATCGCGTACTTTGTCTCCAACAAGATCGTAAATAGCCTTCATTTCCAGTTTTGAAGCTAGCCCCTGTTGCACACTGTTAATGATCGATAATTCAGCGGCGCGATCCTCGGTTACCTTGAGCAGTCGCTGGGTTTCGTCGAAGAGACGGGCATTTTCCAGCGCTACACTCATGGAAGCAACCACAGTTTGCAGCAGTCGCACATCCGAGTCGTCAAAGGCATCCTCTTTTTCGTAGTCACTGATACCCACCATGCCCACCACGTTTCCGCCGCTGGTGATCGGCAGGCCGATGAAGCTTTTTTCCATTTGTGTGCCGGGCAGCAATTGGGAGCCGATGCTTTGCATAAAACCGGGCAGGTCGCTGTTGACCACCAGGGCCTGCTTCGTCTCATATACATGTTTCGACATCCCCCGAAAGATGCCGGGTTCCAGGGTGATGCGTTTGCCGTTGTCCTTTACGTAGGGGAAGTACACCTTGCCGGCTGGCACATCAAACAGACGAATGTCAATGTCATGTGTATGCAGCACTTCACTTAACTTGTCGCCGATCAAATCGTAGATAGCCTGCATTTCCAGTTTGGAGGCCAGACCCTCCTGCACGCTGTTGATGATGGCCAACTCTGCGGCGCGGTCTTCGGTGATCTTGAGCAGGCGCTGGGTCTCATCAAAGAGACGGGCATTCTCAAGGGCCACGCCCATGCTGCTGGCCAGTGTTTGCAGCAGGCGGATATCCGATTCGCTGAAGGCATTTTCGTGCTCGAAATTTTGCAGGCTGAAATAACCGTTGACCTGCATTCCCGTACCAAACGGGACAAAGATCAGGGATCTGGCTATTCTTGTGCCTTCAATCTCCTTTAATCCATATCGATTCGATACTTCAGCACTGTTTTCATTAATAATGATCGGCTGACGGGTTTCGATCATGATCCTGTTTGCCTGGCTGAATGGCAGCAGCTCGTCGTCGAAAATTTGCTGACCTTCCTCAAAGGCATACTCCAGTTTCGAGAGTTCCTTCTGATGGTCAAATGAACTGATGAGGAAGGTCTGCGCATTGAACATCTCACGGATCTTATTGCCGACCAGTTCGTAAATGGCTTGCATATCAAGCTTGGATGCCAGCCCTTGCTGAACGCTGTTGATAATGGCGAGCTCACCGGCGCGGTCTTCGGTGATCTTGAGCAGGCGCTGGGTTTCGTCGAAGAGGCGCGCGTTCTCGAGTGCGACGCTCATGCTGTTGGCGAGAGTTTGCAGCAGGCGCACGTCCGATTCGCTGAAGGCATGTTCTTTCTGGTAATCGCTCAGGTTAATCAAGCCGCGTGCCTGTTCGCCCACGATCAACGGCACGAACAATTCGGATTTGGAGGCGGCGGTATCATCCAAAATAAAACTGCCGTATTTCTGTGACTCTTCATCCATATTCTCGTTGATGACCAGAGTCTCGCGGGTGCGAATTATATGTCCGCCAAAACCTGTATCTTGATGAGGTCTTGACGGGATGCTGACGCGCTCTCCAAACTCATAGGTATATGGATAGTGCATGAGATTTGTTTGCGGGTCATAGATGCGGATGCCCACATCTGTATTGCCGAAGATCTCGCGGATCTTATCGCCGACCGCATCGTAGATGCCCTGAATATTAAGTTCAGCGGCGAGGGCGGCTTGGACGCTGTTGATGATGGCAAGCTCGGCATTACGCTCTTCAGTAATTTTGAGCAGGCGCTGGGTTTCATCGAAGAGACGGGCGTTCTCGAGGGCAGTTCCCAGCGAAGCGGCGATGGTGGTCAACAGGCGCAATTCGGATTCGCCGTAGGCGTTCTCGTGCTCGTAGTTTTCAATTTGCAACGATCCAATTAAATGATCGCTGCTGATAATGGGAACGCTGATCATGGATAAGCTTTGATCGGTTCCGGGCAGCGTGGTTCCGCCGGTTCTTGCCTGAATTTCGGCAGTATTCCCGATAATTGGCTGACGATCTCTTAGAAACAAATCAAAAGTTCCACCAGGATTTGGCGGTTGTGGTGCAATGTTAAGCCGCTTTCCATGTTCGTATTCGTAAAGGAAGTGAACCAGGTTTGTTTTTTCTTCATACCAGCGGATCCCGAAATCGGCAGAATTGAACACTTCCCGCAATTTATCGCCGACCAGGTCCACAATGGCCTGGAAGTCCAGTTCGGCGGCGAGTCCCTGCTGAATGGAGTTGATTATCTGCAACTCGGCAACACGTTCCTGCTCGGCTTTGAAAAGGCGTTGGGTTTCAGCGAACAGTCGCGCATTTTCCAGCGCAGTTCCCAGCGAGGCGGCGATGGTGGTCAACAAACGAATTTCAGATTCGCCAAAGGCATTCTCATATTCAAAGCTTTCAATGCTGATGTCGCCGAGAAAGCGGTCGCTGCTGATAATTGGCACGCATACCATTGATTTGCTCTGGTCTGTGCCGGGCAGCACTTTGATATTTAGCTTTGCGAAATCCTCCGGGTTGTTCAAGACCAACGGTTTTCGTGTTCTGATTTCCGTTTCATAAATTCCCCCCGCATTGGGTGAAGTGGGCGAAATGCCATTAATCTTTTTCCCATGTTCAATCGCATAAAGATAATGAACAAGATTTGATTTTTCCTCATACCATGTAATCATCAAGTCAGGCGTGTTGAAGACTTCAGTCAACTTGTCCCCAACCAGATTCACGATGGCCTGAAAGTCCAATTCGGCCGCCAACCCCTGTTGAATGGAATTGATGATCTGCAGCTCGGCAATGCGCTGCTGCTCCGCCTCAAACAAGCGCGCATTCTGGATTGCCACCCCCATGTTGGAGGCCAACGTTTCCAGCAGACGCAGATGATTCTCATTATAGGCATGCTGCTTGTAGCTTTGAACCGAAACCGTGCCAATGACTTGGCCGCCGGCAAAAATGGGCACTCCCATGAAAGACTCTGTGGACTCGCCCTGGGTGATGTTCGGTACGTTGACGCGGAATGCCCCGGCTCCATCCGTTTCCTCCCTCGTACCGAACGATAAAGGTTTGCCCGACTTTATGATCTTTGAGGTCAATCCCTGACCCAGCGGAAAGGAGGTGTGAGTCAGATCATGATAGCCTTCGTCATAATCGTAGGCGCGTTGAACCTGATTGGTCGACGGGTCATACAGGCGTATGGTCGCGGATTCAGAGGCAAAAATGTTATGTACCTTGTCGCCGACGATCTTGACCACGGTTTTCACATCCAGGGTCTTTGCCATGGCTTCGCCCACGCTGTTGAGGATGGCAAGTTCGTCCACGCGGGCGTTGAGTTCTTCGGTGCGTTCTTTCACCTTTTGTTCAAGCCCCTGTGCCCATTGGGCATTGTCCAGAGCCACGGCCCCCTGATTGGCCAGCATGCTGAGCATGTCGCGGTCAGCTTCATCGAATATGCCATATAACGCAGACATATCCACATAGAGATAGCCGAGGAGTTGATTCTGGGCGATGAGCGGGGCCACAATGATGGATTTTTGATTTGGGAGTTTTGCGCCTCGTTTCGAAGGCACGATCAACTGCACAGTCCGCGAGAGGCGGCCCTGGTCCAGATACTTCCCGATGCGTTTTAACACATCGTTCGGGGCTTCCGCCTTTTCGTAGCCTTTGCCGGATTGAAACGACGGCACGGGCAGGATCGACTCTTTCACTTCCCGTTTGCCGTCTTTTTCCAAAACCAACAGTACGCGTTCACCGCCGCTGAGTTCGGTGGCTTCCTCGACAAGGAAGGTTTGTATTTCTGCAATGGACTTCAGCGTGTTCAGCCGCAATCCGGTATCCGCCAGGCGCTGAAACGGTTCGCGGAGGTTGGATTCGATATGAAGATGTGCGAAAAGACGTTCGCTGGGCAATTTGCGTTTGACGCCATCCTTCAGCCAGTACTGCAAAAGATTACAGTTGTCTTCGCTTTTGTTGAGTGCGTTGCGGCGCAGACCTTCATCACGAATATTGACGATCTGTTCCAGCAAAAGGTCATACGCCCGGTCCAGCGCTTCACGGGCTTCCTTTGTTTTGTGATTGGCGATCAAAGCCTGGGCATGTCGCCACCAAATTACTTGTGGAGGCGGGCTTTCGAGCTTTGCAAAATTTTGCGCGCGATGCAGTTGGGTGGCTTGAGAAGTGGCCCTGAGGGCTGCAGCCGGGTTTCCCGCAGCAAGATGTATGGCAGCCAGGCAGGTAAAGGCGTATTCGCGACCGTTGAGTTGCGCCTCTCTGGTGATTCGCAAGGCAGATGTATTATGGCGGATGGCCAACTTTAAGTCCCCTGCGGCAAATGCCAGGTCGGCTTTTATTTGCAAAATTTGTGTGACCATATCGGGCACGTCAAGCTGCGGGACAAGTACTTCAACCTCTTGCAGGTATTGGCGGGCTGTATTCAAATCACCCAGGATAATATCCATGCTGATGCGGTTGACCAGGGCGGTCATCAATGAAATTTTCGAACCCATGGCGCGGCTCAGCTCGGTTGCCTGGACCAACATGCGATGGTTGTGACGGTACAGGCCCAAATCTCCATAGGAGATGGAGAGGTTAACCAGCACTGCCATTTGCCGATCCACATACCCTGCTGTTTCCAGAGCCGACTTTGCCTGTTGGTAGTAGTAAAGCTGTTTGGAAATATCCGTATTTGCGAGGGCCAGCAGCATGAACGCGTTTCCCATCCCGTAGTAATCACCCGCCTGCTGGCATAATGCCAGTGAGGTACTGGCCACGCCGGTTATTTCATTGGCACGCTGTGAACGAAAGTAGACACCGCTCATGACCCAGTATGCGCGTCCAGCACCAGAGAGATCGCCCAACTCCTGATAGGCCTCAATGGCTTGCTGCACCGTCTTCAACGCGGCGTCAAGCTGCCTTGCACGCCATTGCGCCTCACTCAAGCGGAAGAGACTTTCTGCGATCAACTGTTTTTGTTTGCTGGCTCGTGCGGCTTTTAGGGCGCTGGTTGCCGACCTAATGGCGGCTTTCAGGTCCCCTTGCCGCATTTGGACGAGGGTAATACGGTTGAGCGCCATTGCCTTTTGGGCGATCGTCTTTGCCAGTTTGCCCATCGACCTGGCATCTTTCGCGGCCAGATCAAGCTTGCCCTGGGCGATGTGGGATTCTGCACGCAAGTCCAACAGGTGGATTTGATTGGGAATGTCAATGGAGGGTTGGGATAATGCCTGTGTGGCCCGGTCAATCGCGGCTGCGTGTTGACCCGTCCACACCAGTTCGTGTATATGAGAAACGGTTTGATCATTGATTACTGAAGACCGGTTTCTGCTTTTCTTCCTGTTGCCCGCTGTATTAACAGCTTCCATTACGGGGTATGTCTTTTTCACCATGCCCGCCGCTCCTCGTCCTCTAAGTGGTTTGAAAGGGAGTTTAGCGGGCGAGCCATCTTAAGTCAATGGAAGAAAAGTTAATTCGATCTTAACTCTTTGACAATGCAGGGTTAAAGGTCGGCTTTTATACTTTGCCCATCAATGAAATGGAAAGGTCAAGGACTAAACTGATGTACATTGTAGCAGTGCTTTTCTTGTGGTTGATCTCTTTGGCGTTCCGCAGACGGGAACATGCGGAATATATGAAATACCTGCTTTCCAATTCATTGCGCTAATCTTTTTTGTTCTTCCTCCTTGGCAAGCCCGTCGTGAGACGGGCGATTTTCGTTAACAAAACGGTTGCAAAGTGTTTTGCGGGGGGTATAATGGGCCAAATCAATTCCGCACCACCTCTGCAAGTTATCCCAGAAATAAGGATTTGCATGTGACTACCATCTTTTTTGCGACGGACATTCACGGGTCGGATATCTGCTGGAGCAAGTTTTTGAATGCGGGGAAATTTTACGGCGCGGATCAGTTGGTCCTCGGCGGAGATATGACGGGCAAGGCGGTAATCCCATTCATTCATCAGGGCGGCCAAAATTACCGCGTCACTTTACTGGAACAGGTGTTTAACATAACAAATGAAGACGAGCTAACCGACTTGAAAAAGCGGGTACGCAGCCGCGGCTATTATCCGTACATGACCAATCCCGACGAGATCGCCGAATTGGAGAAGGACCCTGAACGCGTTAGCAGGATCTTTTTGCAGGAAGTGCTCAAAGTGGTTCAGCAGTGGATGGACCTGGCCGACAAGAAGTTGGAAGGCACCGACATGAAGGTGTATTGCTCGCCCGGCAATGACGATATGGATGAAGTGGATGAGGTCATTCTAGGCAGCAAGCATGTTCTTCTGGTGGAGGGCAAGGTTTCTTCGCTGGATGGGCACGAAATGATCGCTTCCGGATGGAGCAATATCACTCCCTGGGCGACGCACCGTGAAGAGGACGAGGACCAGCTCGCAGTCAGGTATGAAGCGATGATCTCGCAGTTGAAGGATCCGCATAATTCCATCTTCAATATCCATGTCCCTCCATTTAAATCTGGTTTGGACGAAGCACCCGAATTGGACAAGGATTTACGCCCTGTCTTGGCTGGCAACTCGATGACTCCTGTAGGATCCAAGGCACTGCGTACCGCGATTGAAAAAACACAGCCGCTGGTGAGCCTGCATGGACATATCCACGAAGGCCGCGGTTCGACGCGAATCGGCAAAACCCTTTGCATTAACCCGGGTTCCATGTATGAGCAGGGGACTTTATTGGGCGCGATCGTGAAGTTAGGAAGGAATAAGATCGAGAATTACGTTTTGACAACAGGTTAACCGCAGGAAGCCAAATCCTGCTTAAAAACATAAACCAAGAGGAGAGAGTTATGAGCAACTTGTTTGTCCGTAAGGCGACTGGCATGGTTCGTTCGTGGTCAGTCTTCGACGCATTTATTTATGCGTTCTTTTCCATCAATATCGTGACATTAGGGTTCTATAGCTTCAGCCAAATGTATTTCTTCAGTGGCGGCATGATCAACGCGCTCATTGTGAGTGCTGTATTTTTAATCTTTGAGATCATTGTTTATGCTTCACTGATTTCCGTAATGCCCCGCTCCGGCGGCGACTATGTCTGGATGACCCGTATCTTTGGCGGAGGTGTTGGTTTCATCCTTGCCATTACAGGCTGGTGGTTCACATTGTGGTTGTGGACTCCCGTCTATGGTGACATGTTCCGACAGGTTGTGATGGTGCCGATTCTCGGTGTATTTGGAATGAAGGATGCTGCCGTCTGGTTTGCAGGTGCTGGCACTCCGTTATTTGTGAGCACCTTGATCGCGCTTGGGTTTGTCGCAGTCGTGATCATGCTCGGCATGAAAACCTATGCGCGGATTCAAAAATTTTCCTTTTATGCCGGTATGCTTGGGCTGCTGATTGTGATCGTCATGCTTTTCACAGGTTCCCCTGATGCCTTCAAGGCCGGCTACGAAAAGAATGCGACCGCCTTGTTCGGTGCCCAATCTGGCGCGTATGATGCCACGGTTCAGGCTGGTACGGATGCAGGCGCAGCGACACCATTAACCGGTGGAACCTTTAAGCTGGTTCTCCTCACGCTTCCGTGGCTCGTGTTCTTTAACTTGTGGCCGAATTGGGGCGCAACACTATACGGTGAAGTCCGCGGCGCAACGGATTACAAACGCAACTTCTCTGGTATGGCCTGGGCGCTTGGCGCAGTGACTGTGCTTGGGATTTTATTTTTCCTGGGCGTCGCCAGGACCATCGGCTGGGATTTTTATATGCAATCCAACGGCGCTTGGTGGAATTCCGTTTGGTATGGGGCTGCGGTACCTTTGCCTGTTTGGCCTTATCCTGCCTTGCTTGCGCTTTTCCTGACAAGCAACCGCATCATTCAAATTGTGGTCGTCGTTTTGATGAGTTTCTGGTGGTTCGGTTGGGCAGGGACATTGTTCCTTTCCTCCACACGTGTGATCTTTGCGGCAGCGTTTGACCGCTTGCTGCCTGAGAAGGTGGCTGAATTGAATGACAAAGGCACCCCGGTCAATGCCATGTTGTTGATGGTGGTACCTGCTTTGCTCGTTTCCTATTTGTACGCCTACAACGTGGGCGGTTTTTACTCCATCACGCTTGCCGCCACACAGGGTATTGCCTTCATGTACTTCGGCACTGCCATCGCGGCCATCGTTCTTCCATATAAGAAGAAGGAGCTTTTCGAAGCCTCCCCGATTGCCCAGATGAAAGTGTTTGGCGTCCCGCTCATCACGGTTGCGGGTGTGATTTTTGCCAGTTTCCTCGGTTTCCTGCTTGTGGAATGGTTGTTTGATCCGTGGCTCAACACAGGCGGTGAAGGTGGCGGGTTGTATGGAATCAGCTTCAAGAATACGAATTCGATCATATTCCTGGTGACTTGTTATGCACTTTCCGCGGCCATATACTACGGCTTTAAGTCCTACCGTAAAAAAGGCGGTATCGACATGGATAAGGTGCAGACCGAAATTCCTGTGGAATAGCGTGTAACTAAACCATGTAGGGACACAGCGCCGCTGTGTCCCTACATTATATTAATCGGAGCGTACATGTCTATCATTGAAGAAGTGGTTTCAAAGGTGGATGATTGGAAGGGGAAGGATGTTTCCATTCAGCATCTTTCCGGCGGGCTGACCAATACGAACTACAAGGTTGTAGTGAACGGGAAATCGTTCTTTATTCGCGTGCCGGGCGAAGGCACCGAATTGTTGTCCATTGACCGCAGTAATGAATATCATAGTGCCAGGGCCGCTGAGCAGGCTGGCGTTGGCCCAAAAGTTTTGTATCATTTTCCCGAATACAATGTGATGGTGCTGGAGTTCTTGGATGGAAAAACCATGTCGAAGGATTCGCTTAATGAACCCGGGATGCCGACGCGCATGGCTCAGGCGATCAAACGACTCCATGCCGGTCCGCGCCTCCTGCTGGACTTCAACATGTTCCGTCTCACGGAGTATTATCTCCGCCTCTGCAAAGAACGTGGGATCAAAATTCCCGATGGTTATTTGGATAGGGTGGCGACGGTAAATCAAATTGAAAAGGCCATGTCTGTAAAGCCATTGGCAACTGTTCCATGTAATAATGACCTCCTTGCTGAAAATTATATCGATGATGGCAAACAGCTTTGGCTGATCGATTACGAATACAGCGGAAATAACGACCCGACCTTTGAATTGGGAAATACCTGCCAGGAAATGCAGTTTAATGATGAACAAATCAGGGAAGTGTGTGCGGCTTATTTTGGCGAAGCAACTCCCGGTTTGATCGCGCGCATGAAGTTGAATATGATCATGTCTGACGTGGGCTGGGGGCTATGGGCCGCCATTCAGGCAAATATCTCCACAATTGATTTTGACTTTTGGGGTTGGGCCATCGAGCGTTGGGGCAGAGCCGTTGAAAAAATGGATTCGGCGGAATTTACAAAATGGATGAAGGACGTACAGGCGTAGTTAATGGAAACAAACCAGTTTGATATTGTGAAAGAAATGCACCGTCTCGTGGAGGCGGCGAATGAAAAAAAGATTCAACTGCGCGCAATCGGCGGGTTGGCAGTACAGGTGCACAATAAAACGAATCACCCATCCTTCATCCGTGATTTTGGCGACCTTGACTTTGTGGTGGCCGCCAGGCAGCGTCGGGAGTTCGAAGCCTTCATGCCCACGGTGGGATATGCTCCGCACAAACAATTCAATGTGTTGAATGGCGACCAGCGCCAGATCTATTACCACAATGATAACGATATGAAGATCGATATCTTTGTGGGAAATTTTGAAATGTGCCACAAAATTCCCATGGAAAACCGTCTTTCGGCCGATCCGATCACCATCCCCTTGGCGGAACTGCTGCTCTCCAAAGCCCAGATCGTCGAGTTGAACAACAAGGATGCGATGGATATCGCTTCTTTAGTGCTAAACAATGAACTAGGCGACAACGATGTTGACACGATCAACCTGCAAATATTAACCCAGCTGTGCAGCCAGGATTGGGGATTGTGTAAAACCACCTCCATTAATCTTGAACGGGTTGAAGATTTAATGAAGAAGGATGACCTTCCATTGAGCCGGCCCGAGCGCGATTTGGTAACGGACCGCATTCGTATGATATTGAAGGCGTTTGAAGAGATGCCAAAGCCTTTGCCCTGGCAGATTCGCGACCGTGTGGGGACGCGGGTTAAGTGGTACATTGAAGTGGAAGAAGTTCGCCGGTAAAGTCATGAATAGAGATCTTCGATTATTCCTTGCAATTTTGTTTCTTGCAGTTTCGATCTCGCTTCTGGCTTGGGGATATTTGCCAAACGTACAAGAGACTCATACGCTGTTCATTTCGTCCTCCCAGATGCAATTACCGTCCACCCCATAAATCCAATGGATCGATTTAGAATTTCAGTCGCTGTTTTTGCCTTCAGCCTCGCCATTTTGGCATGTGGTGCAGTTTCGAGTCCCAGTGTTCCAGCTGAACCTGCGGCTACTGGCGAAATCCCGGTTGTAATTACCACAAGTCAACCACAGGCTACGGCAGAGACGAGTTCACCTGTTCCGGCCATCACAGAAGCTCGCCGCCTCACTCTTGAATATCCCCCAAAGATGCGCGCGGGTGTGGAAAGTGAGATCATCAGGCTCACTTTGGAGGTGGATGAGCTTGGCAATATCACCCCGACCGCCCACTTCGAGGGCAATGTCATTACCGGCGATGTGATCGATATTCCCAATATATATGAAACGCACAATGTAACAGTCGAGGCACGGCTGGATTTGGCAGGTGTTGATGTTTCGCCCTCCGGTGCAACTTTTGAGCCGTTGCAACCGGGCAAGCCTGCCACGTTTTATTGGAGCATCCGCCCTCAGAATGCCGGCACGTATCGCGGAACGGCCTGGCTGCATTTGAACTTTGTGAACAAATTGACGGGAGAGGAAAGCCGGATTGCCGTATCAGCTCAAGTTGTCGAGATCGAGGCGGTGGATTTCTTCGGCTTATCGGTCAATGTGGCGAGAACTTCCGGTGTGCTTGGGTCCATTGTTGGGGGAGTCCTTGGATTTCCATTTCTGGAAGATATCATCAAATTTGTCGTGAAAAAGAGAAAAAGTGGATAGTACAAAATTTCACAAATAAGAGAAAATATATGACGAATATCACCTTAAGAATTGACAAGGTTTATTTGGGGGTCATTTGTTCGATATGGTACAATTTTGAAGATTAACCCACATTCTCACGAGGTTTTATATAATGAACGAGTGGATTTACGTAGCTTTGTTTATGATCGTTGGCGCAATCATCCCGATTGGCGCGATTGTGGCAGGCTTTATTTTTGGCCCTAAAAAACCCAACCCAATCAAACAATCAACATACGAATGCGGAATTGAACCAGTGGGTGACGTCTGGGTGCAATTCAAGGCACAATATTATATTTTTGCACTGGTCTTTCTTGTGTTCGATGTGGAAGCGGTTTTTCTTTTTCCGTGGGCTGTCAAACTTGGGCAACTGGGTTTGTATGCGGTAGTCGAAGGCATCGTGTTTATCTCCATTCTGATCGTAGGGCTGGTGTATACATGGCGCAAGGGAATGTTGGAGTGGTCGTAAATTTTAAGTAAATATGGAGAAGGCTGATTGGATTTTTCCAAATCAGCCTTTTCTTTGTGTACAGGAGTGTTGTATGAATTTTTGGACTGACCCTCTTAAAGTCGCTGCTGAATGGCTGGAAGGTATTCTTACCGGTTGGGGCATGGATGCAATCTTTGCCCATGTCCTTGTTGTGTTCCTAGGTGTATTGCTGCTGATCACGATCCTGATGGTGCTGGATATTTTTCTGGTATGGATCGAACGCAAGGTGGTTTCGCGTTTTCAGGACCGCATTGGCCCGAATCGCGTGGGACCTTACGGCTTGATCCAGCCGTTTGCCGATATCATCAAGCTGATCATTAAGGAAGATACAACACCCGACGGCGCGGACAAGGTGGTCTACAACCTTGCGCCGATCCTTTCGATGATGTCTGTGCTGATCGTTTGGGCCGTTGTACCGATCGCGCCTGTGATCCTCGGCACGGATTTAAATGTAGGTGTGCTTTTTCTGATCGCCGCAGGTGCCATTGGGACGCTTTCCATTATTATGGCAGGCTGGTCATCAAACAATAAATTTGCATTAATTGGCGGTTTCCGTCAGGTGGCAATGATGGTGGCGTTTGAAATTCCGATGTTGACCATGTTGTTGATCCCAACCATCTTTGCGGGTTCAATGAACATGAACGCCATCATTCAAGCACAGGGGAGCATCTGGTATTTTTTCCTCTCCCCGCTGGGCACCTTGATTTTCTTAATCGCAGTGATTGCTGAGTTGGGACGCGCTCCATTCGATCTGGCGGAAGGCGAATCAGAATTGGTGGCGGGATACAACACTGAATATTCCGGTATGAAGTTCGGTATGTTCTATGCGGGTGAATTGCTCCATGCCATGACCTTCGGCGGCATTTGGGGAATTCTCTTCTTCGGCGGCTATCGTTTCTTTGGGCTTGAGCAGGTCAGCCCATTCTTGGCGGTTTTGATCTTCCTTGCCAAAGCGCTCATCGGTTATTGGGTCATCATGTGGGTGAAGTATACGATGATGCGTATTCGCATCGACCAGATGCTTGCCTTTAACTGGATGTTCCTCACGCCGTTATCCTTCGTGCTATTGATGGTGACTGCTTTGGCAAACGCGCTTCTTGCCGGGACCTCGATCTGGGTCTACGGAATCGGCATGTTTGCATCGAACATCATTCTCGGCTGGGTTGCTTTGGAAATTGTCCGCTCGTACAGCCGCAAGGAACGTGAAAAGTTGGAAGGCCCGAGGAAAGTTGCGGAGGCCCATCACTAATTGGGATGATGAAATATGACTCCTGAAAAAATTATTTTTCTGATCGTTGCAGGTGCAACCCTGGCTTCCGGCTTGATGGTTGTGACCACGCGAAACCTGATCCACGCGGCCTTGTGGCTGGTGGCGACCCTTTTCGGTGTGGCGGCAGTGTTCGCCATTTTGAATGCGGGCTTTATCGCCGTGGTTCAGATCGTTGTATATGTCGGTGCCATTGCCATCCTCTTCATTTTTGCAGTGATGCTCACACGCAAGGATATGCGCGACAGCGGTCCGCAGCACAACAAGAATTGGTGGGCGGGTGCGCTTCTGGCTGTGATGACCTTTGGCGGGCTGGTCTTTCTTGTTCAGAGTTGGGCGAGCTTATCGAAAGCAGCAGCAGACATCCCGTCCGGGTTTGATGCGGTCAGTCAGTTGGGCAACCAGTTGACTTCGCCCAATGCCTATGTCCTTCCATTTGAAGTCGCATCTGTGTTGCTGCTTGCGGCGATGGTTGGCGCAGTATACGTCGCGTTCAACCGCAAATAGGAGAATGAGATGATCCCACTTTCCTGGTATTTATTTTTTTCAGCAGCGTTATTTAGCATTGGGTTATTCGGCGCGCTTTCCCGCAGGAATGCAGTTGCGATCCTGCTTGGCATCGAGTTGATGCTGAATTCCGTGAACGTGAACCTCGTGGCTTTCTGGCGTTACGGCGATGTTTCGATGATGGCGGGGCAGGTCTTTGCCATCATTGTGTTTGCCGTGGCTGCCGCGGAAGTGTCTGTTGGGCTCGCTTTGGTGATCTCTGTGTATCGACGGCGCAATACCGTGATCGCGGAAGATCTTGATATGTTGAAGTGGTAGAAACGTTTCAACGTTCAAACGTTCCCACGTTTTGACGTTGCGGAGGCTTCATGGCAATTGAAAAACTTATTTGGTTAATTCCATTACCGCCTGTGCTGGCGTTTGCGCTTATTGTGTTGTTTACCAATAAGAACAAGGCGCTCAGTCACAGCGTGGCGATCGGCGCGGCCTTCCTTTCCTGGCTGGGCGCCATGTATGTATTCCTGAGCGCCCTGGGTGTGGAACACTTCGGTGAACATCCATACGAGTCCTCGATCAATTGGCTGCCGACGGGCGAGACTTGGTTGAAGATCGGCGTATTGATCGATCCGCTTTCCGCGACGGTTTTGTTCTTCGTCGCGTGGACTGTGTTGATGATCTTCCTGTACAGCGTTGGCTATCATAACTTTGGACAGCCTGCGGGAGATCACGATCACAAGGGATTGCCGCCGCATGGCGCCACGGAGCATGGACACGCAGTTCTTTCCATTGAACCGATGTACTCGCGCTTCTTCGCCTTTATCAGCCTCTTCGCCTTCGGCATGTTGACCCTGGTGGTCTCTGATAACTTGCTGACCATGTTCGTCGGCTGGGAGATCATGGGCCTGTGCTCATATCTGTTGATCGGCTTCTGGTTCGGGAAAGAATCCGCGCGCAATGCAGCCATCAAAGCCTTTATGACCACACGCATCGGCGACGTGTTCATGCTGCTTGGCATTTCTTATTTGTACTCAACGACAGGCACACTTTCCTTCCGCGCGATCTTTACGGTTGAAATTTTGCACACGCTCGCAACAATCCCAAGCGGCGTGTTTGGACTTTCCGCCGCAGGTTTGATCGGCCTCCTCCTCTTCATCGGTACGGTCGGCAAGTCGGCTCAATTCCCGTTGCATGTCTGGCTTCCGGATGCGATGGAAGGTCCAACCCCGGTCTCTGCGATGATCCATGCCGCGACGATGGTTTCTGCGGGTGTGTACGCGGTCATCCGCATGTATCCGCTGATCAGTCTCGATGAAAAGACGATGACCGTCGTTGCCTTCATCGGCGCGTTCACCGCCATCTTCGCCGCGACCATTGCTGTGGCACAAAACGACATCAAACGCGTGCTGGCTTATTCCACGATTTCACAGCTTGGTTTTATGATCGCCGCTCTCGGTATCCATGCTTATATCGCTGCGGTCTTTCATTTAGTAACACATGCCTTCTTCAAGGCTTTGCTCTTCCTTGGGTCGGGTTCGGTCATTCACGGTATGGAACACGGCGTGCTGCACACCGGCAATCACAAAGTCGATCCGCAGGATATGTTCAACATGGGCGGCTTGAAGAATAAAATGCCGATCACTTTCTGGACCTTCTTGATCGGCGGCTTTGCACTCTCTGGCTTCCCTTTGATTACCGCAGGTTTTTGGTCAAAAGATGAAATTCTTGCAGATGCGTGGGGACATGGTCACATGATTATTTTCTTCACATTGGCCGTCGCCGCATTCATGACCGCCTTCTACACCATGCGCCAAATCACATTGACCTTCCTTGGCGAGGCACGCACTCCCGAAGCTGAACACGCTCACGAGACTCCCTGGACCATGACGGTTCCTTTGATTATTCTTTCGGGCTTTGCCATTGGGTATGGTTGGTTTGGCATTCCTGAACATTTCCCCGTCCTCGGCGGACTCGTTCCCAACTGGTTCCATGAATTTGTTGGCGGCACTTTGGCGGAACACCCCGAAGCCGTGGAATTTAGTTGGGTTCCTCTAGGCGTTTCACTTTTCGTTGCTTTTGTTGGCCTTCTTTGTGGTTGGCTCATGTATCGCAACGTCAAATCTGCTGCGGAAGATGTTTTCCAGATCAGTTTCCTCAAGAACAAATATTATTTCGATGAGCTTTACGATTTCCTCTTTGTCAAGCCGATCTACTGGTTCTCTGAAAACGTGGTCTACAAATTCATGGACATGACCGTGATCAACGGCATTCTTCATTTATTTGGCCCGTCCACTGGCGGTATCGGTTCAACCATCCGTAATTACTTCGACCTGCCCATTATCAATCGCCTGATCGGCGACGGCTCTGCCGATGTCACATATTGGTTCGGTGGCAAGCTGACCCGTATTCAATCGGGACGTATCCAGCAGTACCTCGTCCTTTCCCTGACTGCCTTGTTCGTCATCGGCGGTCTCATCTATTTCTTCCTGCTGGCATAGGAGCGCAGAATGCAATTTCTCAACGAACACCTCCTTAGCCTGATCCTGTTCATCCCGACCTTCGCCGCCTTGATCATGCTTTTCCTGCCGGGCGAAGAAGTCAAACTTCACCGCTGGTTTGCCTTTGCCGCAAGCCTGATTCCTTTGGGACTCACCATCTATTTATGGAATCTGTTTGACTCCAACAAAACGGGATTTCAATTTCAGGAAAGCTATGTTTGGTATGAAGCCATCCATTCCTCCTTCCACCTCGGCGTGGATGGAATTTCGCTTTCGATGGTTTTACTCACGACGCTGTTGACTCCGCTCGCCATCCTCGCTTCCTTTACCGTAAGCGACAAGGTCAAAGCGTTCTTCATGCTTTTCCTTTTCCTTGAAACGGGCATGCTTGGCGTCTTTCTCGCACTCGACCTGTTGATCTTCTTCGTCTTCTGGGAAATTGGTCTCGTCCCAATGTACTTCCTCATCAATCAATGGGGCAGTGCCAATCGGAATTATGCTTCGCTGAAGTTCATGATCTATACGATGGGCGGATCGCTCGGCCTGTTATTGGCGATCCAAATGCTCGGCGTTCTTTTTGGGACCTATGACCTGCTTGCCCTCTACCAGCGTTGGAATTCGCTGTCGGCAAGTGACATTCTCATGGGAATGCCGGTACACACGATCAAGACGATTGCGTTCTGGGCGTTTGTCATCGCCTTTGCGATCAAAGTTCCGATCTGGCCGTTCCACACCTGGCTACCCGATGCGCATACTGAAGCTCCCACGGGTGGCTCAATGATTTTGGCGGGTGTATTACTCAAGCTTGGTGCCTACGGCTTCATTCGACTCGTGCTTCCGTTCTATCCATTGGAATCAAAGATATTTGCAGGCGCGCTTGCTGCATTGGCTGTGGCGGCTATCGTCTTTGGCGCTTTTGCCTCCTACGCGCAAACGGATTTCAAGCGACTCGTTGCGTATTCCTCGGTCAATCACATGGGATTTGTGGTGCTCGGTATCGCTGCGGCAGGCCTGGCCGCCGGCACGAACGATGCGCACATCGCAATGAACGGCGCTGTCCTGCAAATGTTCAATCACGGACTTTCCGCTGCCGGCATGTTTTTCCTCGTGGGTGTAATTTATGAAAGAACACACACACGCAACTTGAATGACTTCGGCGGTTTGTTCCCATTGGTTCCAGTGTATGGCGGCATTTTGATCTTCACCAGCATGGCATCGCTTGGACTGCCCGGGCTTAACGGTTTCGTCTCTGAATTTCTTGTGGTGCGAGGCGCGTACCCGGTGTTGAAGATCTACACTGCGATTTCCATGATCGGTTTGCTTTTCACTGGCGCGTACATTCTCAAGGGAATCAAGAGTGTGCTGCACGGACCAATGAACGAACATTGGGCGCACGGCGAACATAAGCTTACTGAAATCAATACACGCGAGATCCTGGTGATGCTCCCGTTGATGGCGCTGATATTGGTCATCGGCGTGTGGCCGGCCTGGATTCTCGACGTCATCAACAAAGCCGTCGTGGCTCTGTTCTAAGAGGTGGATGATGAATTTTCCCATCCTGAGTGTAATTACCTTCCTTCCTTTCGCAGCCGGCATGTTGATGTTAGCCATGCCAGCCACGCGGAAGAATGAAGTACGTGCGGTGGCGCTCGCTACCGCAGTGATCGACCTGATTCTATCCGCATGGGTCTATCTGCAATACTGGCTTGGCGATATGAGCGGTTATCAATTCATTGAACAGTATCGCTGGCTTCCCGCGTTGGGCATCAGCCTCAAGTTCGGCGTGGACGGCATGAGCGCTCCGCTGGTGCTGCTCACCGGCATCGTCATGTTCACCGGCGTGCTCATCTCGTGGGGTGACGATGATCCGCATGTGATGGCCGGCATTCAAGATCGTCCGCGCGAATTCTTCGCCTTCCTGTTCCTTCTTGCAGGCGGTGTGTTTGGCGTGTTCGTTTCACTTGACTTGTTCATGCTGTTCTTCTTCTATGAAATCGCCGTGTTCCCGATGTACCTGCTCATCGCCATTTGGGGCTGGGCCAAGACTCGCGAATACGCGGCCATGAAATTGACTCTCTATCTGTTTATCGGTTCCGTGGTTGCCCTTGTCGGTGCCCTCGTCATGTACTGGACTCAATATCAAAATACCGGCATTCTCTCCTTCGACATGATCCAAATGGAATCTGCCGGGTTCTCCAGTGCATTTCAATATGCATGGTTCCTGCCGGTCTTCTTCGGTTTTGCAGTGCTGGGTGGTATCTGGCCGTTCCACAACTGGTCTCCTGACGGACACGTTGCCGCGCCGACTGCTGTTTCCATGTTCCATGCTGGTGTGTTGATGAAGCTCGGTGCCTTCGCAGCCTTGCGCGTTGGTATCATGCTTCTTCCTGAAGGCGCAAAGCAGTGGTCGTGGCTGGTCATGACTTTTGCAGCAATCGCGGTGGTGTACGGTGCGTATATTGCCTTTGTTCAAACAGACTTGAAGTATATGATCGGTTTCTCCTCCGTTTCCCACATGGGACTCGTGGTGTTGGGTGTTTCGACACTCAATCATAATGGCCTCGTAGGCGCAGGTGTGCAGATGTTCTCACACGGCGTGATGACCGCTCTCTTCTTTGCGATCACCGGTATGATCTATGACCGGGCGCACACACGAATGATCCCTGAACTCGGTGGAGTTGCGAAGGTGATGCCATTCGCGACCATCGGGTTCATCATCGGCGGCCTTGTCTCGATGGGTATGCCTGGGTTCTCCGGCTTCGTCGCAGAATTCCCGATTTTCATGGGTGTGTGGGGCAGGCAATGGCTGGTGGCAGTCGTTGCGAGTATTTCAATTGTGATCACGGCGGCCTATATCATGCTCGCCATTCGCAAGGTCTTCTTCAGTGACATGCCTGAAAAACTGGTCGGTCATATTTCGCCCATTACTGCGCTCGATAAAGTCGCAATTTCAACCCTCTGCTTTTTCATGATCGTCATCGGCATCTTCCCAGCGGTGATGGTTCCGATGATCGAGAAGGGCGTTGAAAATGTCCTGCGCTTGCTGGGAGGTGCATAATGTTTACTTCCACCATCTTCGCCTCGATCCTCCCTGAAATTTTGATCCTCACCCTCGGCATCATTCTGCTGATCGTTGAACCGTTCTGGAAAGCCGAAGCGCGTCGTAATGTAGGTTGGTTGGTCGCGGGTGGACTCTTCCTTTCGATGATCATCAGCCTGCTGCTTGGTCAGCCTGGCGAACCTGTTTCCGTTCTTGGAGGCATGATTCGTTTCGACTGGCTGGGTTTCTTCTTCAAGATGCTCTTCATGTTCGCGGCGGCGATCACGGCCCTGCTCATGATGGACCATGAAAAAGCAGGTCAACGCGGCGAAGCGTATTTGCTCTTGCTGGCCTCACTCCTCGGCATGAACCTGATGGCAGTCTCTGCCGATCTCGTCATGTTGTACCTGTCCATCGAAACAGCATCCATTCCGCTTTATTTGTTGGCAGGTTTCATTATTTCTGACGAACGTTCCACCGAAGCGGGTTTCAAATATCTGCTCTTCGGTATTCTGGCTTCCACGATCATGCTATATGGATTTAGTCTGATCTTCGGATTTGCCGGCACGACGAACATTTACAGCCTCTCTGAGATGTTCGCTGCTGGCAAGATCGCGCTTCCATTTTTCTTCGGCCTGCTTGCCCTCCTCATCGTGGGACTTGGCTTCAAGATTTCCGCAGTGCCTTTCCACTTCTGGGCCCCTGATGTATATCAAGGCGCGCCGACTCCGATTGCCGGGTACCTTTCCACGGTTTCCAAGGCGGCTGGTTTTGCGGTGATTGTTCGCTTGTTCTTCGTGGCATTTAGTTTCGGCGATAACCTAGCCCTCCTCCAATCCTGGACCTGGACTCTCGCGGTCCTTGCTGCCATCACGATGACAGCAGGTAATCTGCTCGCATTAAATCAAACCAATATCAAACGCCTGCTTGCTTATTCTTCCATCGGACATGCTGGGTATGCGTTGATCGGCGTGGTGGCGTTCAGTCAATTGGGCGCAGCGAGTGTTGTCTTTTATCTTGCTGCTTATATTGCAACGAATTTACTAGCCTTTGGTGTTGTCATGGCGTTTAGCCGCGTGACCGGCCTGGAAGAGTTGGAAGATTATTCCGGTCTCAGCCGCCGCAATCCCTTGATGGGGTTGATGATGTTGGCTGCTTTCCTATCGCTTGCGGGGATGCCTCCCTTCGGCGGTTTCGTGGCGAAGGTCTTTGTCTTTGCTGCAGGCGTGCAGGCCAATTACACCTGGCTTGTGATCGTGGGTATTCTCAATTCCATCATCGGCGTGTATTACTATTTGAATGTTTTGAAATTTGTGTACCTCCGACGCATGCAAAATGAAGATGAAGATAAACACCCGGTCGCTTTGACCCGTCCGTACGCAATTGCCCTGATCATTCTGGCGCTGGCAGTGATCCTCGTGGGAACGGTATTCGCCCCGTGGTTCAGCTGGTCAGACGCAGCAGCCTTGAATTTGTTCAGATTTTGAAGTGCAGGAGCTTGCTCCTGCACTTTTACAGAAAACTCACGGGCTTGAGAAATGCCCCTCGAAACGGGCAGCAGGTTAAAAGTCTGGGAAAGAAGCGTGTGTGAGGATGTCCAAACCAGTTTTTGATTTCTGTTTGACATCCCTTTGACCTGTCAGGTATAATTGTGCGTCATGACACAATCGGACCAAAACAACCGTCAAAATATGGTTTACACTTTGCTGGTCGTAATGATCGGTCAGGTGGGCTGTTTGACCATCGCGGTCATTCTGGCCTCGGTGTTTGGCGGGTTGTGGCTTGATAAAACGTTCGACACGAAGCCGGTCTTTACACTGGTTTTGTTATTTGCTGGAATCCCTCTTTCGGTGTTTCTGATGCTGTTTACGGCGCGAAAATCGCTGGCGCGGTTGAAGGAACAATACGAAACCAAAGAGACAAAAGAAACTACCATTTAGGAGGCGGGGCTTGGATACCCAAAAACGTACCCCTTGGCGGCGCTGGATCGTTCTTGCGCTGATGATCGCAGGTTTTATTTTGGGCGGGATTTTTGTTCCTGTTCAACCTGAGATCACGGTCGCTGCCGAAAAATTGATCGAAGAACCGATTGTCGAGAATTTCCTCGGCCTCGGTCCATTTTATTTGGTGAACACGCTTCCCACATTGGCTGTGACAATTGTCCTGCTGTTGTTGATTGCGTTTGCCACAAATCGTTCTTTAGTGAAGAGTCAAAAATCTAATCTGGTACCCAGCGGGATTGGAAACGCGATGGAAGCCATCCTCGAAATGTTGTACAACATGACCGAGGGTTCCGCCGGTACAAAATGGGCGAGGGCGATCTTCCCCTGGTTTGCCACGATCATGATCTATGTGTTGTTCGCGAACCTGCTTAAGTTGATCCCCGGATTTGAGTCCATTGGTGTAATTCACCACGCTCATGGGGAAGGTCATGCCATTCAACACATGAGTGGATGGGACATGATTCTTCCAGAAAAACTTGAAGAAGGCGGCTATATCCTCGCCCCATTCTTCCGCGGTATTTCCGTGGACTTGAACTTCACCCTTTCGCTGGCTTTGATTTCTTTCTTTGCCATTCAGGTGATCGGTGTTCGTTCGCAAGGCCTGGGCTATTTCAGCAAGTTCTTTAATACGAAGAGAATGTTCAAGGTCCCGTTCTTCGGCGCCATGGACTTTTTAGTGGGTTTATTGGAAATCATCTCGGAACTCGCCAAGATCCTTTCGTTCACGTTCCGTCTTTTCGGTAACATGTTCGCAGGTGTGGTGTTGGTGGCTGTAGTGGCATCTCTACTGGGTTCGATCAGTATATTGCCCGCGATGATCATGATGTTCGAGTTGTTTGTTGGTGTCATTCAGGCGTTTGTGTTCGGTATGTTGACCATGGTGTTCATGGCAATGGCCACGCAGGGTCATGGTGATGAGCACGAAGAAGAACATGCTGCCGCGGGTTCTCAAGCTCACGAAATATAATTAATCATTAGGTTAAATTCTTAAGGAGGCTTGTAACATGGATGGAAATATTTTAGATGCTGCCCGTTTTATCGGTGCAGGTTTGGCAATGATCGGTGCGGCTGGCGCAGGTGTGGGGATCGGTTTGAGCGTGCAGGGTGCCTTGACCGGCATGGCACGTAACCCCGATACCTACGGTAACCTGTTGACCAACATGATCCTCGGCGTGGCGTTCTCTGAATCCATCGCCATTTACTGTCTGGTCATCGCATTCCTCATGCTCTTCAAAGTCGTGTAGTTCAAAGGAGCATTGAAACATGGAAGCTCTTGGTATTAATCTCGGTCTGCTCATTGTCCAGATCATTGCATTCATCATCGTGTTGCTGACGTTGAATGCCTGGGTGTACAAGCCCATGCTGGACATGATGGAGACCCGCAAACAAAAGATCGCGCAAGGCCTGGAAGATGCCCGCATTGCAGCAGAAGCCCGCGCCGATGCTGAAAAGCAGGCAGCCAAGATCCTCGCTGATGCGCAAGCCGAAGCTGGCAAGGTCGTTCGTGAAGCGACTGACCGTGCCGCCTCTGCCGGCAAGGATGTCAAAGCCGCAGCAGAAGCGGAAGCGGCCAAAGCACGCACTGCTGCTGTCGCTGAAGCTGAACTCGAACGCAATCGCATCCTCGGTGATCTGCGCGGACAGGTGGCAGCCCTTGCAATTGCCGCCGCCAACAAGCTGGTCGGCGAAGCTTTGGATGAAAAGAAACAGCACGCCCTCATCGACGAATTCTTCACCGGCGTGAAATCCGGCAAAGTTGTGGTTTTGGATGACGCTTCCTTCAAAGGTAACTCTGCTGAAGTGACCAGCGCGCTTCCTCTCACCGACAAGGAACAGGAATCCGTGAAGAAGGAAGTCCTCGCCAAGTCTGGTGCCAAAGACATTGCCTTCCATGTCGATCCTTCCATTTTGGGTGGGTTGGTCGTGAAGATCGGCGACAAAGTGTTGGATGGTTCTGTTTCCGGCAAACTTGAAGGCCTTCGACAGACATTGAAGTAGAATTTTTAAAAAGACCTTGAAAATTAAGGTCTTTTTATTTTCAGATGACCCGGGAATCGGGTCATCTGTCGTTTAACGGGGAAAGATGATTAATCCCACAAATACGGTAATTCAACCCTTGATTGTCGTGACCTTATCCTTTACAATTGCGAACAATTCATGATCTTTCAGTACTGAGTGAGGTGACCGTTATGAACGAGAAACACATTCAGCAAGTACTTGAAATTGAAAAACAGGCACAGGAAGTCCAGGAGAAGGCCAAGTTGGCTGCCCAGGATATTCCAGTAAAAGCAGAGCAGGAAGCCCAGGCTATACTTGCCAGGGCGAGAGCTGATGCGAATGAGGAGGCGCGCAAGATCATTGCGAGTGCGCAATCCAACGATGCGTCGGGTCAGATCACTGCTGATATTGCCTCGAAGAATAGCGAGTTTGAAACACTTGCGAAAAAGAACTTCGACAAGGCGGTTTCGTTCGTTCTTGAACGTGTCATTGGCAGAGCATAGAAGATGGCGAGCGGCGTCTCTGGTTATGCGGCGATCAGTACGAGAGTGCGGGCAATGTACTCTGATTTGCTCACACCGCAAGACATGGCACGGCTGAGCGATTCCCCAGATTTCCCTTTCCTAATTAGCGCGTTAAAAAATACCCCGTATGGGAAATATCTATCGGGGATCAAAGATAATGAGCTGACTCCGCGCCGTGCCATTCTTCAGATCAAGAACAGGCTGGCGGCTTCTTTTTCGAGTGTGGTGCAGCAGGCCCCGGAGCAAACGCGGCCGCTGGTAAAACAAATGTATCGCTATTTTGAAGTGGGGAATTTAAAAGCTGTCTTACGCAGTATTCAAACCGTATCATCCTGGAATCCTGATATTTCCACCTGGGAACGTGTACACGAGGTGTTATTCCCTTTTGGTTCATTTTCCACCATCCCTGCACAGGCGATGGTGGAATCGGGAAGTATTGCTTCGGCTGTGGAATTACTGCGCGGCACACCCTACGAGACAGCTGTCTCGTTTGCGATGAAGCGGTTCTCCACTGAACAGAATCTATTTCCGCTCGAAGTGTCTTTGGATCTGGATTATTGGCGTCGTTTGTGGGCCGAGGTCAGGCAGCTTAAGGGGAAGGATCGCGAAATGGGCGGGAAGCTGGTTGGTTCCCTGCTTGATCTGAATAATTTGATGTGGGTAATTCGTTACAAGATTTATCACAAGCTTTCAGAGGAAGAACTCATCAATTACACCTTGCCGTTTGGCTATCGCGTCAGGGATGAGGACGTGAGATCCATCGCAGCTGGTGCCGATATCGCCTCGGTTGTTTCGCGCATTTACCCGGGCATTGCGGATGTAAATGTATATCTTGAAAATCCGCAATCCGGTCTGCCCAAGCTGGAACATCAACTTAAGCAACAGGTAATGAAACAATGCGTATCGGCGTTTATTGGCGATCCATTCCACATTGGCCTGCCGCTGGCTTATTTGGTGTTAAGTGATTTCGAAATACAGGATCTGATCGTTTTAATTGAAGCCAAATCTTCCTCGCTAGACGATGAAGATTTCCGCCCGTTGATGCTAAAAACAAATATCGTTCAATAAAACTGCCATCGTTGCCCTCTCCAAAAGCAGAGAGGGAATCAATATAGTTATCACTTTTTACGGGAGATGCTATGTTATTTCCGAAAGAAATGGCCGAAGTTGAATTGATTGTTCCCACCAAGGACCTGGTCGCTGTGGCCAGGGTATTGAGCGGGAATGGCGTATTTCATCAGGTGGATAGTACGTATTTGGGTCTTGAGAATCTGGGTCCCAACACATGGCAGGAGAAGGCGGGGAATTATTCCGCGTTGGAACGGCGCATCCAATCCGTGATGCAAAGCCTGGGACTTCCCGAGGAATATCCAGTTAAAGCCGAAGTCGGGTCAATGGTTGACCTGGATGCAGTTCGCCCGTCATTGGATCGGATCGAAGAGGAGGTCAAAGGGGTCAGCGACCAGCTTTCCAGTGAAAAGAAGCGGCTTGAATTGTTGGAGAGTCAGCTTCGGCAGATCGAGCCGATCGCAGATGTCAGTGTGAATGTGGGGGTATTAAGTAAGTCTTCCTTTATGCATTCAATTTTGGGGGTCATCCCAGCGGCGAATATAAGCAGGTTGAAGACCAGCCTGTTGCGAATTCCGCATGTGTTTTTTACATTGCGAACTGACCCTCAGAAATCCATTGTATGGTTATTGGGTTCGAAAAGTAATTTTGACGTTCTTGAGCGGGCGGCGAAGAGTGCTTATCTTAATCCATTGAGCCTGCCTGAGGAATTTGATGGAACACCCGAACAGATCACGGAACTGCTTCAGAAGGAAATCGAATCGACAAAACAAAAGATTTCCAACCTGGAAGCGAATATCGCACAGCTTGCCGGCACACATAAAACAGAATTGCAAGAATTGCTTTGGGAAATCCATATCAGCCGCATCATGGCGGATGCGATCGTCCGCTTTGGGCAGCTTCGGCACACCTATGTTGTCGTGGGCTGGGTGCCAACTGCAGAGTTGGAGAACTTGACAGCCAGGTTGAAACAAGCCTCCAGGGAAATCCTGATCGAGACGATGGCCACAAGTCGTTCCGGACATCATACCAATGTGCCGGTTGCCTTATCGACCAATAAATGGCTCAAGCCGATCCAAATGCTCGTTGGGACCTACGGGCATCCCAGCTATGGTGAGCTTGACCCGACCCTGTTGATGGCCTTCACCTTCCCTATTTTGTATGGCGCGATGTTTGGCGATATCGGTCAGGGGCTGATGTTGGTGCTATTAGGACTTTTGATGCATTTCAAGGTTATTTTAAAGGCAATGCAGGGTCTCGGTTTGCTTATTGCTTATTGCGGTATGTCAGCCACCATATTTGGAAGTTTGTATGGGAGTTTTTTCGGGTTTGAAGGGCATCTGATTGAAGAGTACATTCCTTTCCTTGATTTTATTAAACCAATCTGGATCAGTCCGATGGAGAATATTCTCAGCATTTTAAGTGTTGCCATTGATGCTGGAATTGTGATCCTCATATTTGGCTTTTTGATCGGCATGTTCAACAGCATCCGCTCGAAGGATTGGGCGCATTTTCTGTTCGGGCATTCCGGTGTTGCAACCTTCCTCTTCTATATTTGTTTCCTGGCAATGCTTGGAAGTTTCCTGGGTGGCACTGCTCTTGCTCCAAAGATCGCCGTTGCGATCAATAATCTTCCATTGCCATTCACGACATTGCTGCTTGCCTTTGGCTTCCTGGTGATGTTTTCCGGCTTTTTCAGAAACATGGTCGAAGGCCATACTTTGATCGAAGGCAAGGGCATTGGCGGATTTTTGATGTTCGTCATCCAGTCGTTGATGGACTTGCTTGAAACAGTCATCAGTATGTTGAGCAACACCCTCTCCTTTATTCGCGTGGGAGCATTTGCGGTGGCGCATGGCGGTTTGAGTCTGGCCATCTTTTCATTGGCTCGTGAAGAGCCCGGTCTTCGTTTTTGGATCACGATCATCATCGGTAATATCTTCATCATTGGTTTTGAAGGCTTGATCGTCGGCATTCAAACCATGCGTTTGCATTATTACGAGATCCTCGGAAAATTCTTCCATGGCGGCGGTATGCGCTTTGAGCCATTGAAGTTGACCCCCTCACAAGAGGAGGCGTAGTTCTGAATTGGCATATGATATTTTTTGAGAGCATTCCATCAAGGCGACGATCGCGTTTTATTTTGAATACATTACCCAATTACCAAAGGAGATAAACAATGTTCCTAGTATTTGCTGTATTGGTCGGTTTGATCCCGGTTATTCCCGCAGTAGCTTATTTGCTTAAAAATGGCAGTGCCAGCCCTGCACAGGCGGTTTCGCGCATGGTCACTGGTTTTCATGGCTTTAACTTTTTGGTTGGTTTGTTCGCAGCTGGGTTGGCGATGATGTGGTTTGCCACGCCGACATCAGCCCTGGCTGCTGGCGCAGCCCAGGAAGGCGGCGCAGTGGATCAATATATTACGCTCGCGGCGGCTCTTTCCACCGGGCTTGCATGTATCGGTGCTGGTATTGCGGTGGGGAATGCGGGTGCGGCTGCTGTCGGTGCGACGGCGGAAAAACCCGAGTCTTTCGGCCGTGCGTTGATCTTCGTGGGTCTTTCCGAAGGCATTGCCATCTACGGCTTGATCATTTCCTTCCTTATTTTGGGACGCTCAGGATAATTTATGAAGATCCTGGTCATCGGTCATCCTGACGCGGTGCTCGGTTTTTCACTCGCGGGTGTGGGCGGCAGGGTTGCGGCTACAGTTGATGAGGTCAACCAGGCACTGGACGAGGCTCAAGCCAATAAGGATATCGGCATTGTGCTTGTGACTCAGGATGTGGCTGAATTAATTCCGGCCCGCATGGAACACCTGAGCCTGCGGAGCACTATTCCACTGGTGGTTGAGATTCCATCCCGTGGCGGTGTTCCGGAGGGACAGGCCTCGCTTGGGGATATTGTCCTTCGGGCGATCGGTATCAAGTTATAGATATTTCCTGTGGATGGTTGACACAAGGAAAAAGATTGGACAGCGTGCTATGAAATCTGAAGAAGAAGATATTGAATTGCTTGCGCGTGCCATCATGGTGGAGGCACGTGAAGAAGCGGACCAGTTGAATATCGAGGCACAGGAGAAGGCTGAAGCTGTTCGGAAGCGTGCCCAGCAACAGGCGGAGTCTGAACGGAAAGCCATTCTCGATCGCGCTCGTGAGGAGGCGGATCGTCTTCGCAGTCAGTCCTCGGCAACTTCCCAGTTGAAGGCGCGTTCCACGCAATTGGAACAGCGCGAGAAAATATTGAATGATGTGTTCGAAGAAGTGAAGAAGCAGCTGGCTTCCGTCAAAAAGCGGCCTGATTACAATGCCATTGCATCCATGTTGGTGCGCGAAGCATTGACCGAGTTAAAGGTTAAAGAGGCTGAAGTGCAGGCTGATGAAGCAACGCAAAAAGCCTTGAAGCTGGATGAAATTTCCAAAGAACTCAATGGAAAATTTTCATTGGGTAAAAAGCTGGAGGATGGTTCCGGTGTTGTGGTGAGTGCAGCCGGTGGAAAGTTGAATTACGACAACACGCTTGAAACACGCTTGAGCCGATTGCAAAGTACGCTGCGTTCCTCGGTATATAAAGTGTTGATGGGAGAAAAAGTATGAGCGATCAAGTGGGAACGATCACCTGGATCAGCGGACCCGTTGTACGTGCCCGCGGATCTCGAAATGTGGGCATGCTTGAGCTCGTTGAAGTGGGTTCTGAACACCTGGTGGGTGAGGTCATCGGTCTTAAAGGCGATCAGATGACAATTCAAGTTTATGAAGAGACATCTGGTATGCAAACCGGATCGCCGGTGTACGGTACGGGTTTGCCTTTGTCAGTTGAATTGGCCCCGGGTTTAATTCAAAGTATTTACGACGGCGTACAACGCCCACTTCCATTGATCGAACAGGCGATGGGTTCGTTTATCAGCCGCGGCGCACGGTTTGACCCGATCAACCGCGAGAAGAAATGGAAATACACCCCAAAGGTTAAAGTTGGCGATGAGGTACAAGGCGGCGCGATCCTGGGTGTTGCGATGGAAACGGATACGTTTGAACATCGCGTCATGCTGAATCCTGACGATTCCGGTACGATCACATGGGTCGCTCCTGCAGGTGATTACACGGTTGTTGACCCAATCGTCAAATTAAAAACCAGCAAGGGGGAAAAAACCGTTGAGATGCTTCAACGCTGGCCTGTGCGTCGCGCGCGCCCGTTTGTGGATCGACGCGGTGCGAACATCCCGTTGATTACCGGTCAACGTATTCTGGATACTTTCTTTCCTGTAGCCAAAGGCGGTGCGGCGGGCATTCCTGGCCCGTTTGGTTCTGGAAAAACTGTCACCCAGCATAGCATTGCAAAGTGGGCGGATGCGGAAGTCATTGTATACATCGGATGCGGCGAACGAGGCAACGAAATGACCGAGGTGTTGCAGGAATTCCCGCATCTGATCGACCCGAGATCTGGCCGTCCATTAATGGAACGCACGGTGCTGATAGCGAATACCTCCAACATGCCGGTTGCAGCGCGTGAGGCCAGTATTTACACAGGCATCACCATTGCAGAATACTATCGCGACATGGGATACCATGTCGCTTTGATGGCTGATTCAACTTCCCGTTGGGCTGAGGCGTTACGCGAAGTCTCAGGTCGTCTCGAAGAAATGCCCGCTGAAGAAGGTTATCCTGCGTATCTTGCTGGCCGCCTTGCTGAGTTTTACGAACGCGCGGGCTACGTCAATAACCTGAACGGTAGCCAGGGTTCAGTTTCCATCGTAGGCGCAGTTTCTCCTCCAGGTGGTGACTTTTCCGAGCCGGTGACCCAGCATACCAAACGCTTTATCCGTTGCTTCTGGGCGCTGGATAAATCTCTTGCCTCCGCTCGTCACTTCCCGGCCATCAACTGGCTCGATAGCTACAGTGAATATGTGACCGATGTTGCCGATTGGTGGCGCGAAAAAGTTGGCAAAGACTGGCTTGACATGCGCAATCGTGCGATGGAGTTGTTGAGCGAAGAAAGCCGCCTGTCGCAGATCGTGAAGTTGGTGGGTCCGGATGCGTTGCCATACACCGAACGCATGGTGCTTGAGACCACCCGTCTCATTCGTGAAGGAATCTTGCAGCAAAACGCCACCGAAGATGTGGATGCGTATTCATCAGTGGAAAAGCAGATCCGCCTTCTGGAATTGGTGCTTTACTTCCATGATCGTGGAATGGCTATTGTCAGGAAGGGCGCACCGATCAACTTGATCCATGATCTCCCGGTAGTAGATACCATCATTCGCGCAAAATCGACCGTAACGAATGAAGAGATGCATAAATTTGATGACATTCAAAAACAGATTGACCAGCAAATGGGTCAATTGGATGCGGAGTACAGATCATGAGTGATGTAACGGTACAAGGCGGTCAGGAAGTCGTCGGTGTAGCTCGTATCGAAGGCCCGATCCTAATTGTCGAAGGCGCAGCAAACGTCAGCTACGATGAGGTCGTGGAGATCCAGGATTCGCGCGGTCAACTCCGCCGCGGGCGTGTGCTTGAAGTCGGTGAAGGTGTTGCTGTCGTGCAGGTATTTGCCGGTTCTACAGGTCTCTCCATTGATGGCACGCGTGTCCGCTTTTTGAGCAATACTCTGCATATTCCCGTTGCCGAAGAAATGCTCGGGCGTATCTTTGACGGTTTGGGCAACCCAATTGACGGCGGGCCGGAACCGCTTTCTGATCGCTATGCAGATGTCAATGGCCAGCCGATCAATCCAACGGCGCGTATTTATCCGCGTGATTACATCCAGACCGGCATTTCAACAATTGACGGTGTGAACACGCTCCTGCGCGGCCAGAAGCTGCCTCTGTTTTCTGGGGCAGGTATGCCGCACGATCAACTGGCCGCTCAGATCGTTCGCCAGGCGACGCTTGGAAAGGTGGCCGGTGCGCCTGCGACGGAAGGCGAGGAATTTGCCATTGTGTTTGCGGCCATGGGAGTGAAAAATGATGTGGCCGATTACTTCCGCCGTTCGTTTACCGAAAGCGGTGCGTTGACTCGTGTGGCAATGTTCCTTAACCTCGCGGATGATCCTCCAGTTGAACGTATCGTCACCCCGCGTGCTGCGCTGACTCTCGCAGAATATCTTGCTTATGAACGTGACATGCATGTGTTGGTGGTACTTACCGATATGACCAACTACGGTGAGGCGCTTCGTCAGATATCCAATGTGCGCGGTGAGGTGCCAAGCCGTAAAGGTTATCCCGGTTATTTGTATAGTGACCTTGCTTCACTTTATGAACGCACGGGACGCATCCGCACGAGCAAAGGTTCGATCACACAAATTCCCATTCTTACAATGCCGAACGATGACATTACTCATCCCATGCCTGATTTGACCGGTTACATCACAGAGGGCCAGATCGTGTTGGGGCGTGAGCTTAACTTTGCAGGTATCTATCCTCCCGTTGCTGTATTGCCAAGTCTTTCGCGTTTGATGAAAGACGGAATCGGCAAGAACCGCACGCGTGACGATCATCCGCGCTGGGGGGCGCAGCTCTATGCTGCCTATGCCAAAACCCAGGATGTGCGTGCGCTCGCCTCCGTCATCGGTGAGGAAGAGCTTAGCGAAGTGGACCAGAAATATCTTAAGTTTGGACGCGCCTTCGAGCGTGAATTCGTCAACCAGAGCTTTACCGAGAATCGCAGCATCGAACGGACTCTTGAGATCGGCTGGAAGCTGCTTTCCATGCTTCCCAAGAAGGAACTCACGCGCGTAAACCTCGACGAAATCGCAAAATACTATAAAGGCGAAGATGCCGCAAATTAGTGTTGCTCCCACCCGCACCAACCTGATCCGCCTCAAGAAGGAATTGCGGTTCGCGAAGGAAGGACATGAAATCCTTGACCGCAAACGCGAGGCCCTGACCGGTGAATTGGTTCGCGTTGCAAAAGAGGCGGATACACTTCAAAAAGAGGTTTGGTCTTTGCTTCAAAATGCCTACGATGCAATGGAGAAGGCGCGCCTCGTGATGGGGTCCGACCATGTGGAATGGGCGGCCCTGGCCGTCAACAAAACGGTGGATGTGCATCTTCGGTTGCGTGGTATTATGGGCGTAGCCATTCCGCAAATTGAGTCCCGAGGCGAACCGCCTGTCTTGCCTTATAGCCCGGGTGATACATCCGCAGCGCTCGATGAAGCCAGTGCAGCCTTCCGTGAAGTGCTCGTGCGCATTCCCCAATTGTCGATGTTGACGGCGGCGGTCTGGCGGCTGGCAAATGAACTGCGCAAAACACAGCGACGTGTGAATGCGCTGCAACATATATTCATTCCACAGTACAAACATACGATCGAGTTTATTGTCAGCTCCCTCGAAGAACGTGAACGCGAAGAAACATTCCGGCTGAAGTTGCTTAAGACCAAAATGTCCAAATCCAAATCTGAAGAACCCCAGCCGGTTCAAGTTGAAATGGAACATGCATAAATATACATCATTGAGGAGTCAATATGAATATTGCTGTGTTGGGTACGGGATTGGTGGGACAAACGCTCGGTTCCAAACTTGTTCAGCTGGGACATGATGTCATGATGGGGTCGCGCGATGAGGCCAACCCCAAAGCAGTTGCCTGGGCAAAGGAAGAACAGCATCACAATGCGTTGTTCGGTACATTTGCCAATGCGGCTGCCTTTGGCGAGATCATATTCAATTGCACGTTGGGATCTGCTTCACTGGACGCCTTGTATATGGCGGGGGCCGGGAATTTAAAAGGCAAGATCCTGATCGACACGACCAACCCGTTGGATTACTCGGATGAAAAACATTGGAAATTGACCGTCTGCAATACCGATTCGCTTGGTGAACAGATCCAGCGCGCCTTCCCGGAAACGATGGTCGTCAAATCGCTTAATACGGTGTACGGCACTGTGATGGTCGACCCGGATAAACTGGTTGAGCGGACTGAAGTGTTCGTCAGCGGCAACAGCGCGGATGCGAAGGCCAGTGTGATGAAATATTTGCACGACTGGTTCCATTGGAAGCATATCATTGACCTTGGCGATATCACCACTTCGCGTGCTGTTGAAATGTATGCCTTGATGTGGAGAAGCCTGCGCATGGCCACCGGCTCGCATCGCTTCAATATAAAAGTGGTCACCACATAGAAACCAACTTGGACGCAGGAGGATTTTGACGATACAATCGTTGAAATCCTCTTTTTTGTTTAGGCATATGTTAAATCAATCCGATATCTCCCTCTTAAGAATTTTTTCAGAAGTTCCCTTTTCCATTCCTTCCGACATTCCAGATGTAGCGATTTCCGGCATTGCCATTGATAGCCGTGCGGTCAAGCCCGGCTATCTCTTTGTGGCGATGAAGGGTGGCCTTGCCGACGGTCATGACTATATTCAGAAAGCGATCGATTCCGGGGCAACTGCTGTTGTTGGCGAGAAAGATGTCACTGGACTCTCTGTCCCATATATTCGACTCGAAAACCCGCGTCAGGCTCTGACCTGGCTGGCTGCTGCGTTTTACAACTGGCCTGCCCGTAAGCTGACAGTGATCGGCGTTACCGGCACAGATGGCAAGACCACGACCAGTAATCTCCTGTATAAAATATTGGTCGCCGCTGGAGTTAAAGCAGGCATGATCTCCACTGTGAATGCCGTGATCGGAAATGAAGTCCTGGATACCGGCTTTCACGTCACCACGCCGGATGCGCACGATGTTCAAAGTTATCTGGCAAAAATGGTGGATGCCGGGTTGACTCACGTTGTACTCGAAACGACTTCACACGGCTGGTCCCAGTACCGGGTGGATGCCTGCGAGTTCGATGTGGCTGTGGTTACAAATATCACGCACGAACATATGGACGAACATGGAAATTATGAAAATTATCGAGCCGCGAAAGCACGATTGTTTTCCAGCTTGGAGATCACGAAGCAAAAACCGATGGGCAATCCGCGCTTGGGCGTGATCAACCGTGATGATCGTTCGTTTGAATTTCTGAATAGATTTATCAAAACCAACCAGATCAATTACGGTTTGCAAGATATGGCGGATGTTCGAGCCGAGAATATCGAGTACAGCCCGAGTGGAATAAAATTCACCGCCACCTCAATAGATTTTCAAGTGGAAGTGACCAGTAACTTGGTGGGCGCATATAACGTGTCCAATTGTTTGGCTGCTTTGACAGCGGCAATTTGCGGCTTGGGGATCGACCCGCAAGTTGCGGCTCGCGGAGTCTCCTCTTTGGATGGAATTCCCGGACGCATGGAACAAATTTCCCTCGGCCAGAATTTTATTGCCGTGGTTGATTTTGCGCATACGCCCAATGCGTTGAAAGTAACTTTGGAAGCGGGCAGAAAAATGACGAAGGGCCGTGTAATTTCCGTGTTTGGCTCCGCAGGCCTCAGGGATAAAGAGAAGCGCCGCATGATGGCAGAGACATCCATCGAGCTGGCCGATCTCACAATTCTCACAGCCGAAGATCCACGCATCGAATCCTTGGATGGAATTTTGGAAGAGATGGCCGAAGGTGCAATCGCAAAAGGCGGCCGCGAAGGGGAAACATTCTGGCGCATCCCGGATCGCGGGGAGGCGATCAAGTTCGCGATCCGTTTGGCGAAGGAAGGCGATATTGTCCTTTCGTGCGGAAAGGGTCACGAGCAATCGATGTGTTTTGGAAAGATTGAATATCTTTGGGATGATCGCACAGCCATGCGCGCGGCGCTTTCGGAACTCCTCGGCATCGAAGGACCTGCCATGCCTTATCTTCCTTCGCAGGATAAAAAAGAAGAGGAATGGTTGAAATGATGGAAGTAAAGCCTGTCACTTTGATCGGATCGCATGTGCAGCTCGTTCCTTTGAGCGAGGCGCATGTTGATGGCTTGGCGGAGATCGGCATCGGCCAGGACTTTTGGGATTTCATGGTCTACGGAAAAATGGAAACCAAAGACGACATGCGCAATTGGGTGATAGATATTTTAAACCGCGCTGCCAGGGGAACGGACCTGCCTTTCGCAGTGATCCATCAACCTTCAGGCCGTGTGGTGGGTGCAACCCGTTATTTGAATATCATGCCGCACGATTATGGCCTTGAGATAGGCGGCACCTGGTACGGACAGGAATTCCAGCGTACGGCTGTAAATACGGAATGCAAGTATCTGCTGCTTGCACATGCCTTTGAAACTTTGCAGGCCATTCGCGTGCAGCTCAAATCGGATTCTCGAAATGAACGCTCGCAAAGGGCGATGGAACGCATCGGTGCGAAACGCGAAGGCGTACTGAGAAATCATATGATCCTGCCGGACGGCCACATTCGCCATTCAGTTTATTACAGCATTATCGATTCGGAATGGCTGGCTGTTAAAGCCAATCTGGAAGAAATGATGAGCAGATATTAGGAAGTTGTGCGAAGTTGATTTAATTTTTCAGCGATTGCTTGAACGCTTTTCGAATACTCGATGCCTTCACCGGATACATCCAGCCTGAGGATTTTCTCTCTCGGGATATTTTCCAGCCACTCTTCAAGATACTGACTTAATAGCTTCGTATCTTCACTGGATGCGATGTTGATCCTGCTTCGAGAGGCCAGCCTCTCACTGATGGTTTGTTGTGACGCGCTGACAGCGATGATCAGGTCCGGAGGCGGGAGCAGGCTGCGGGTCAGGGAATAGAAGCGTTTGCATAAGTCGAACTCGGCATCGCTGAGCCATCCATGTTGGTGAAAGAGCCGCGTGAATCCGTGAAAGTCGAGATCCAGGCCGCCATCCATCAACGTGGTCACGTTTTCCTTTCGTAATTGGTGCTCCTGTTCTGCGCGCAGGATTAAATAATCCAGTTGATTTGCGAGTGCAAATTTTGGATCCTGTTTGAACAGCTCTTGAAATGGCCGCTCAATGTGCTCTTCAAGAATTAGATCGAGCTTTTCCTTTTTCGCAAGAGCGTTGGCAAGTGTTGTCTTTCCCGCGCCGCTCGCACCGACAATGACAATCAACTTGTTCATTGATCGCAGAAGGCGGGTGCGTCAAAGAAGCTGACCTGGGTGATGAACCAGCTCCCGTTTACTTTTTGAATCGTGACAGTTTGCGGCAATAGCTGCGGTTGCGTGCTTTGTACCAAACTTCCGTCGGAGCGCTGATAGGTGTTCGTGGTCCATGTTTCGCAGCTGTCCACTTCGAGCTGCGTATTGTTGATGATGCGAATATCGTCAATGTAACTTTGATAGTAGTCGATCTCTGAAATTTGCACGAGACCTTGCTGATTAAGCGAGGCGATATCCTTTTCAAGTGTGTTGAATAGATCGCCTGCAAGAATGGAGGAAGCAACCGATGCATCTCCGTCTCGATAGGCCCGGATCTGTAATTCTATTGCCTTTGTAAGAAATTTACTGACATCACCGCTTAACTCAGGCGAGATGTTCGTATTTTGATCCGGGAAGAATGGATCGCTGCCTTGTGCAACTTCCTGACCGTCATTTACTCCATCCTTGTCCATGTCGGCATCCAACGGATTCATTCGGTAGAGGACTTCCACGCCATCTTTGATTCCATCGTTGTCTGAATCTGCGTTGTTGGGGTCGGTACCTGTGCGCAGAACCTCATCGTCATCGGAAATGCCGTCCTTGTCGCTGTCTTGATTTGCACTGGGTGGGGGTGTGACTCCCTGCGGCGGTGCTTCAGGTGCATTGGAAGGCTGCGAAGCCAGTCCATACAGTGACTGGATGCCTGCAATATCATCGTTTCCAAGGAATCTGCGCGGGGCGGAATAGGATGGATACATCAATGCGTTCGGATCATCACTGTGGTCAAGACCCAATGTGTGCCCGATCTCGTGTGCAGCCACGGTGACCAGGTCCACATTTTTTGTTTCGCTATCGACCCATCTTTCGGCATCATCAAAATGCAAAAATACCTGTCGGTCCGTATATGGATTTGGATAGGATGCATGGGCAAGCACATCTCCCGGTCCGTCGAATGGATCGCCGTCGCCGTGTTCACCGGTTGCCCAACCGATGACAATATCTGCCTGGGAAGAGGAGCTTGTCTCGTCGAAAGTGAGAGGCGTTTCATCAGCCCAAAGTGCAAAGGCGGCCCGCACAAGTTCAAGCTCGGTGTTTCCGCTTATTTTGTCCGTGCCGTTGACGAAATAATAAGTGATATTGGTCTTTCCCCATTGTGAGATGGCGCGATACTTTGAGATCGCCGCATCTTCATCTCCTGAATCGGGGAGGTTATCATAACGATAGGTGGTTTCAGTTTCTACAGTAGCTGTGGAGAGGGAAGAGCACGCGAGAGAGATTCCAAGAAGAATGATAAAAAAGAGGCTGGTGTGTTTGATAAATGGTGTTGACATGCGATCGTGCCCTTTCATCGAAAATACTCTAAAAATAATTGAACATATTATACTTAATCCACAAGAAAAATCATGCGGCCCATCGAATATATGATGGGCCGCATGATTTGTGAGCAGGTTGTGCTGTTATTTTAGTTTTGATTTTGCGGCAGAGAGTGCCTTGCGCGAGCGCGGTCCCTTGGCGGTTGTGGTTTGAGGAGTGCCTTCGAAGACAAGACGGTCGAGCACGCTCTCGATGAAATCGTACAAATATTTCGAGGTGTTAACCTGTTCGATCGAGCCTCCAAGATCACGGGTCAGATCAACCATGTGGCGCACCAATCGTGCATCACGATCTTTTGGCTGTTCCGCCTGCCCGTTCCACAAGGCGATCAGATGTACTTTGTCAATTCCGTGCCCCAGTGAGGAGTACAGGGCCCAGCGGTTGTTGCGTTCAAAGGGATCAACATCCCCTTTGGGGCGACCTACGTTTTCGGTCTGATACATTTCGTCGATCAACTGATTATTCTTGACCTTGTAGAAGCGCTCCACCCAGCCGTCCCCTGCGGGGGAAACGAATTCACGAATGTATTCTGCTTCGGGTAATGGGAGAAATACTTTGACTTTCATTCCCAGTTCGACGCAAATCTCGGCAAAAATGATCTCGCTCCCGGCGGAAAGTCCGCCGATAAAAGCGCGATCGTCCGGTATTAGTTTGAAACTCTCCAGCTTCTTGCGTATGTCCTGCCGAATTTCAGTTTCCTTATCCACAGGGAAGGTTTTTCGTTCCTTTCCGGGATAATCGATCATATAGCCAGTAAAGAGGAAGGCACGGCCATTGTTCTTCTTTTTTGTCGCGGATCTCTTTTTGTTGCTTCCCACTGTATATTCTTCAACATTGGTTCGCGCGATTTCCTCTTTGATGGTGTTGATGCCGGTTTGGACAAATTCATTGCGCATGCCCAGGGCTTTCAGGATTTCCAACTGCTTTAACGAGGAGTTTAGGCTGAACAAGTTTCGCCGCGACGCTGTCAATGCTTTGCGATAGGCACGCTCCACACTGGATACATTGGTGGCAGTCAAGACTCTGAGTTCGGCCAGGGAAACCAATGTCCAATAATCTGCCTGTTCATCTTCGGCGCGCACTTCAAGGGCGAAAATGAGGGCGCTTTGCAAATTGGGGAGTTCCTCCCGAATCTTTGTGATCTCCGGGTCCGGGTCCTTTTTGTCTTCGAACTTATCTGCAATATGCAGAACCATTTTTGAAAGGGTCAATGCGTTGACGCCGGGATAGTAGTTGTTCAAATCAATGTGAAAGCCGCGCAAATAGATATTGGCAGACTTGATCAACCAATGATAGGAGTCGAACGCGCTTTTAAGTCGCTGGTTTTTATCGGAGATGCGTTCCCATGATTTGGTCCACATTTCCTTGTAGATGCGGGCCAAATACGAAGTTGCTTCACTGTCGTTCGGGAATTCGCTGATCAAATTTTCCAGCTTGACGATCGCTTCGTCCACCCGGCCGAGGCGGTTGAGATGTAATGCCTCTTCCCGACGAAAAGTCAGATTGGTGGCGTTCGCTTCGATTCCCTTGCGATATTGGGCCAGGGCAAGTTCATTGCGGCCCATATTGGCAAGGGCCCTGCCGGCTTCACCGATCGCTTCCTCTTTGATGAGCGGGTTTTGGATCTCTTCGGTGAGCAGGAGAATATCACCGATGCGCTTTTGCCTTTGAGCAACTGTGACTTTTTCCCGCCATTCATTGTATTCACGCCAAAAGCCCGTTGCCAACGGGGTGCGCAGCATTCTTCGTTCGGGCTCCTTCAAGCCGGAAAGCAGGTTGAATATCGGGCTGTGAACTGCATCGCGGTCGGATGCCCAGGTGTCACGTGCCATGCGTGCGATGGCTTGAATGTCCGACCTGACAAAGAGTGGGTCAGGTACGCCGTCTGCCGTGATGTGATATGGAAGCGTTCGTACATTGAAGATATCGAATGGCATGTAGGCGCGCCCTGCCTGGATATGCATCACGCCGCGTTTTCGAAAGGCATGACGAATTCCGACTTCATAAAATACATTGGCATTGTCAATGCTTAAGTCGCACAAACAAAGGTCTGCAAGGAGTAACTCTTGGAACATGTCGGTCAGAATGTCGCCGGAGGATGTTTCTTCATCGGCACGGAATGGTTCGAAGCCGGCTTCTTCCAATGCCGGCTTGATCAACACTTTGTAGATCTCATTGAAATCGTATGGTGACCCATCGCCGCCCTTTTTCTTGCCGAACGGCATGACCACAAAAGCATGAGGGCGATTTTCAGGCCGCAATGCACTGACCTTTGTAACAGGCGCAGGTTTTGGGGCAGGAACAGGAACGACGGCCGACTTTTTTACTTCTTCGATTTCCTGTTTTTTCGTTTGAACTGCGGCCACAATACCGCCCACTTCTGCAGGGGACAGCGGTGTGGAAGGAATGGCCGGGGTGGGTGTTGACCCGGCGACAGCTTCTTCTTTTGGCTTGTTTACGTTTTCATCGGTCATTTTATTTTATCCTCGGCGTAAATCAGCCTTTGACTTCCTGTGATTTGGGGAATCTTGCAAGGTAATCGTTCAGGACCGCCGGAGGTGTATCCCGTCCGATCTCGACTCCGGAGAATTCATCGGCAATGGCTTCCAACGCCGCCGTGAGCCCATAGAACTGACTTGCTATACTTTTCTGCATCGAAGCCAGTTCCGCCTGTACAAGATCCGAAGAAGCTTCTTCCACCAGTGTATGCAGGGCGGTATCGAAGTTTTCAGAGAGCGCCTCTTCGCTATCTTGAAGCTTTTCCCTGCTGAAATTAACAACAGAGTCTTCAAAGGATTTCTTAAGCCGTCGGTCGGAATCACGTGCTTCCTGAATGACCCGATTGATCAGGCTTGCTTCTTCATCAAGATCGGATTCTTTGAGAGCTTCCTGCATGGCTTTAATGTATTCAACGTTTTGGCTCCAAAGAATGGCTTCGGTGCTCTTTACCATGTTGAAAAATTCGCTTTGAGTCTTTTCCGCTTCGGTGAGATTTTTCCAATGGTCGTGAAGAATTCCCAGTTCCATTCGAACCTTGCTGTAGTTTTTGATCACCGCGTCCAGGTTGCGTAATTCCTGCCAGCCAATAAAAGCAGCTGTAAGGGAGGCTGTCAGCGCGACCCACAAGGGCAATATCACGGCCATGAATGCTCCAATGCCGCCGGAGATCAAAATGAATAATTGAAGTCTTTTGCGTTCATTCTGTCTTCGAATGACTCTTGCGCTATGCCAGTTCAACTGTCCCATGACTCTATATTTGAAATACTCATCCATTGTGAGGTCGTGGAATCCGGGGTCGCTGTTTGGGTCATTCGGATGATAGTTGGCGGGGAGAGAACCTTTGTAATCTTCCATGGTCAATTCCCCGCCCATGCCACGAAATACCGAGCGTTGAATTTCCACGAGTCTTTTTTCCAGCCAGGCTCGTTTGGTGGGTGAATTTCTTAGGATTGTTCTATAGGTGTAAACATCTTTCTTGATTTCCTCGGCTCCTGCACGGGCGATCAGCCAATCTCCGTTTGAGAAAAAAGAGCTGGTGTATGCAGCAAAGCCTGATCCTAATATCGGAAGAAGAATAAGGATGCCGCGTATGGCTACGCCTAAAACCCCACTGGTTTCAAATGGAAATACTTGTGAAAGAACTGCAAAAAGGGCAGCAAGCACGCCTAATATGGCGATCCATCTTCTCAATGACATATAGTGGTTGGATCGTTTTATCGCGATCTGATCCAGTTGTGCGTGGCGCAACCAGGCGATCTCGAGAATGGGAGTGGGTTGTTCCTGTTGAGGTTGTTGTGTCTGCATGTTGATATCCTCTGCTTTTATACGCGTGCAACAAACCAGGCGGCAACATAGCCTTCGTTGGTGGCGTCCTTGACCTTGATCCACTGGTCATTCTTGCCGATCTTGGATTCTCCGCCCGCTTCTGTGATCGTGAATTGATAGTCGATCGGGACTCGTTTGATGAGAGTCGTATCGTTGACTACGGGTTGTTTGCGGAATGACACCATTTCGGCAGTGGCCTTGACTTTGACCGGTCCGCTTGTGGTGGCTGGCGTAGTTGCTGCCGTTGTTTGGGCGGTTGTCCCGCTTGCATATTTCACATACCATGCGGCCACATAGCCTTGTTTCTTGCTGGCATCCTGCACCTTGAGCCATTGATTTTGTACGCCCACTTTCGGAATGGCTTGATTGGCAGGTTCAAGACAAATGAGCTGCTCGGTTGCCGGTACGCGGCGGATCAACGTGTCCTGTGAGATCACAGGTTGAGTGCGGAAGGATAATTCTTCTGTGGGGTACAGTGCCAACGCACCGGGAGGAACAGGCGCGCTGGTGGAGCCGCCCGGCTTGGGCGCCGACGATGATGAAGGTGTTGAAGCAGGCGTCGATGAGGAAGAGGCGCTTTTCTTTTGTTCGGAAACATACCAGGCAGCTACATATCCCTGATCGCCTTTGGGATCCTGTACACGCAGCCATTGGCCGTTCACGCCAAGCTTTGATTTCGCAGTGGCCTTGACTTCGAGGGAGATCAATTCGGTTCCCATGGTCATTCGTTTCCAAAGGTAGCCGGTGGTGGCCGGCTCGGCGCGCAGGGAAAGATCATCTTCAATTGCATAGATCACGTATTTTTCAGCGGGCAGTGGAACCTTTTCCACCTTGGGTGGTTCAGGCTGATTGATGCCGTAATTGTTGAACCACAGCACCGCGCTGATCTCGCTGGCAAGTTTGGCGCCGTTGTATTTGTACCTCGTGGTCAGGAGAACTTCCTTATCGGGGCCGTCACCTGAATATTTGTAGGGATCATAGATGATGTAGTCATCTCCCTTTTTTTCTTTCACGAGCACAAAGTGGGTTTGAATGCCAACCTGCTTATTCCAGTCGACTTGCAGGATGACCGGTTTGCCCGCGGCCACGGCGGCATCAATATCGCGGATGGGTGCGGGTGTGCTTTCACACGGCTGCATATCGGCGTAGGCGCAATTTCCCCAAACATAGGGGAGCACGCTCGGGATAAAAAACGCCCCCTGAAAACCGCCGGCTTTTTTCATTTTGTCATTGACGGTGACAGGGGTTTCGTTATAGCCAATTCCATTCAGAAGCATGGTCACGGAAGTCAGCAGACATCCCCATCCGCCGATGGTTTCGCTGGAATTCCCCAGGGAAGTGCTTTTCCATTGCTCGTCGTTTTGGTACAAATTCTTCGTTACAAACATACTTCTTCTCCTGATGGGAATAGTATCGGACTGGTCGTAATTTGCACAATTTTACTCTACTTCATTTTGTAACGGAAATGTTATTCTTGTAAGTTTTGACAAATTTGGATGTTAACTGCAGCAAACCCAAGCTTTTGCCATCAATTCCTCTGGAATGCCGCCATCGTTTGCGAACTGCCTTGCCACGAATTTCCCGCCCTGCATTACATGCTCGATATTTTTGCGATCTGCAAGAGATTTCAAATTCTCCAGCGGATTTTGGTTGACCACGATCAAATCGGCGAGCTTGCCGGCTTCCAACGTGCCGACCTTGTTTTCCCAACCGAGAGCGCGGGCTGCGTTCTTTGTCGAAGCGACGATGCAATCCATGGCAGACATCCCTGCCTGTGACATGTATTCGAGTTCCATCGCGTTTTCACCGTGAAAATTGTATGGCGTGGCGGCATCGGTCCCCATGGCGATGGGCACGCCCATTTCGTGCGCACGGCGCAGCGAGAGCATGGCGTCTTCCTGCGTTTCCTTGCTTTTTTCCATGATCCAATCGGGGATATCCGGTTTATCGCCGTAAATTACATCGAAGCCGGCTTTCAGGGTTGGCACGAGAAAGATTCCTTCCTTTGCCATGCGTTCCATCACGCGGGGGTCCTGATTCAAATATGTGCCATGCTCGATTGTCTTTGCACCGGCCTCCACGGCATTGCGAATGCCATCGATTCCATGCGCGTGTGCAGCAACGATCTTGCCGACTTTGGCGGCTTCCACCACCGCAGCGCGGATCTCCTCTATTTCAAATTGTGCCGCGCCGGGCTTTTCGCCGGGTGCAAGCACTGCGCCCGTGGCCAGTACTTTGATCAGATCTGCGCCGGCCTTCAACTGCTCGCGTGCCGCCTTGCGCACTTCATCCACGCCATCGGCTTCGCGATACATGCCTTCGTACCATTCACTTCCGGTGGACGTGATGGAAAGCAGCTTTCCAGCCAGCGACATGCGTGGTGCGGCAAACAACCCTGCTTCCACTGCCTTGCGTAACGAAAATTCAAGATGATGCCTGCCGCCCACATCACGGATGGTCGTGATGCCGGCGGCCAATGTGTTTTGTGCATGTCGCAGCATGATCAATGTTGTCCAACCCAGCGGACCATTCAAGACGCTATCCGGAAAACATTCACAAGCGATGTGGACGTGGCAATCGATCAACCCTGGCAGAATGAATTTGCCTGCGAGATCAATTTCGACGTAGGATTTGCCCTCCGCCTCCTTCCAAAGCTCGGAATTGCCGGCAAAAACGATATGCTGATCCTCCACGACGAGGATTCCGCGCTCGATGGGTTTGTTTCCAGTGCCATTGATAAGCGTTGCATTCTTGAAAATCGTATTTGTCATGGCATCTTCCTTTGCGTGGATTTTTAGGATTGTATTCGGTTTTTAGCTTTTTCTGGAAAAGAAAAAGACTGCCGATTGAATTGGCAGTCTTTTATGTTCATTATTTTTGAAATTGTCTCAGCCACCAGGCCGAACCCGGCAGGCCGCTTTTTTGAACTTCTTGGATCAGTGCATCGGTGTCGTAATATACGCGGCGCAGATCGACATCCAACGAGCTGCCGGATTGGCTTAAGATGGCGTATTCGGCCCAGGGCAGCAAGCTGGGAATCAACCCCGGAGTAAATGCGTATTCGAACGCGTTTCCAACGCTGCCCGAATTTAAGATCAGTTTATCGCCCATCCGCCTGTACATTTGAATGTGCGAATGTCCGCCGATGAAAACGGTGGCGGTTTGGCCTTCGAAATATTTTTCCATTACCTCTTTGGGCGTGGTTGACTGCAATAGATCGGTGGAGGAAAGAGGGGAACCATGAAACGATAAAACAGACACCCCGTTCGGGAAAGTCAGCTCGTATTTGGACAGGAAGGATTGGATCAACTCAAGGTGAGATTCTGTCAATTGTTCGCGGCACCAGATCAGGTCGGGGATCAGATGCGATGTGATCTCATAGTGGGCCGCTTCTTCCGGATTCAGCACTGCCGAATCGTGATTCCCTTTGATAAAAGTGCAGTCCAAAGCCTGCAAAGCCGCAAGGACTTCCCTGGGCTGCGGGCCGAGTGTGGCTACATCGCCAAGGCAGATCAAACGATCCACTTTCTGCGATTTTATGTCTGCCAGAACTGCCTGGAGCGCTGTGAAATTTCCATGAATGTCTGAAATAAAAGCAATACGCATGGGGTCCCTTTAATGGAGGTAATTGTACACGAACGGACTGAATTTCAGACAAATTAATAGGGCAATAGCACTTTTGGGTGATACCCCGATTTGAATTGTTTGATGCTACAACGGCTGGGCCGGATAAGGCAGAACGTACAGCAGCATGACCAGAAAGAAAATGGTGTTGCCAGCCAAAACGCACAGATGCCAGATCTCGTGATTGCCGAAGTAAGGCGGGTATGGATTGGGTTTGCCATTGGCAAAGATCAACGCACCGATGGTGTAAAAAAGACCGCCCGTAATGAGCAGGTAGATCGCGTTCATCCCAAGTTGATGATAGATGGGACCGATCAAAAAAACAATGATCCAGCCCATAAGCAGAAAGCTGATGTTTGACATCAAGACTGTTATCTTTGTAAAGAAGATCGACTTGAGCGTGATGAAAAATACCGCCAAACTCCAGATAATTCCAAACAAAACCCATCCGGTGGTTCCGCTCAATATGGTGAGGCAGAAGGGGGTGTACGTGCCCGCGATCAGGATGTAGATGGCGTTGTGGTCGAGAATGCCAAATACACGCAAGTATTTATTGAATAGAAGAAAGAAATGCAGCAGGCAGCTGAAAAGCAGTGACAAAAACAGGCTGGTGCCATAAATGGCGAATCCCACAACGTGTGCCGGTTTGTGATCGATGGCGGCCAGGGTCACCAAGACGGCCAATGCGGAGATGGATAGAATCGCGCCGATCAAATGGCTGATGGAATTGAAATATTCATTGCTATCCGGCGATGAGATCAATGGGTCGAGCGCGGGTTTTTGAGTTACAGGAAGCGACATGAAGATTTATTTCCTCTTTACCCAAAGGCCGAGGTAGCCGGCAAACGAGCGGATGAACTCTTCGTAGGAATATTCCTGCCTTTTGTTGGGGAATGGATTGTAAATTTCGACCCAGCCGCCGTTGCCGCCGAGGCGTCCGTTTGGCGCGATCTTATCCAGCACCACCCAGTGCCCGGTGCCCTGACCGCTTAACTTGCCGGTCAATTTATCGGTGGATTTGATGCGGACGCCGGCGACAAGGTAATGTGTTTTCAACATGTTTGCGATCCGCCCGGGGGAAACGATCACGCGATTTGTGATCGGGTCTTTCATAGGAATATCAAATGCGGTCAAGTCGCCGGGCTGCGCATTGTAAGGTGCCACTTTGAACATGCTGGCAATGGAATCGATGCCTGTGGGGTTGTCCGTGTTTCCGGCGATGGACAATTTGTAAAAATTATTGGCTTTGACTTTCCAATCGTCCACAAAGGTTTCGATATCGACCTTGATGATGAAGGCCGCGCATAACTGGCCGCACATGTTATTTTTGATTCCGTTTTCACCAAGCAGGAACATGTATTGTGCGGCATCATCCTCTTCCGGCGTCGGGTTGGGGATCAACACCTCATTGTCAGGGAAACGGTCTGCATAATCATCCAGTGCGGATTCGCGCGCCCAGCCAAGCTGGTTTTTGTATTTCACCTGACGCCATCTGATTCCATTAACGGTTTCGGATTTTTCCGTGACCGAGAGCACGATGCCGGGATCGATCGCCATGATCTTTCTTCCACCGGGCGCGTCTGCAAAATCGTTGACCGTGGTATTCCATTTCTTGAACGCATTGCCGCTCCCGCCTGTGGACGGCTGGTCCTGCTTTCGTTTGACCCATGCCCCCGTGAAAGTTGCACCGCCGAAAGAGCGGATGAACTGTTCGTACGAATATTCCTGCCTGCGATTTTGATACGGATTGTAGATTTGCACCCGACCGCCGTCTGTGGCATTCGGTGTGACTTTGTCCACAACCACCCAATGGTTGATCCAGTTCTGTTTTGTGGCATCGTTTGGAATCAACCTCCCCGTATATCTCTCGACGACGACATTGGCGAGCAGGGTATGGGTTTGCAGGAACTTTTGAAATTTGCCGGGGCTCCAACTTTTATCCTGAAAGATCGGGCCGGTCAGGGATGCAGTGAAATCGATCACACTGCCATTCGCTGCGGTCATTCCCAGAGCTTCCAACATATTCATGATGGTGGAGAGCCCCGTGGTTTTATCGGAAGTTGCACCGCGCGCCCACTGAAATAAATTACCGGGGTGGCTGGTCCATTTTTTGATGAATTCTTTTATACCGAGCTCGGCCATGAATGAAACGCACAACTCACCGCACATATTGACCTTGGTCAATTCGTTGCCGAATTTATCCTTGCCCAGCACCATATATTGCGCCGCATCGTTTGGATCACTCGTGGCGTAGGGAAATGGGTCGGTCGGATCGCCGGGCAGCTGCGGAATGTCAACTTCGGGATTTGGGAAGTCCTCCACGTACTCATCAAAAAGCTCGGAGCGCACCCAGCCGGTTTGAGTTCCTTTGATGGTTTTGTAAAGCACCTGCATCCACGGGGTATTAACCATGGTCCCATTGGCTGACCGCATGAGAACCACGGTGGATTGACCGGTGGTTTCGATCAACGCGCCCCTGGAGATATCAAAAAGTTTTTTTCCGTTCGCGGCTTCGCAGAATGGGGTTAGATTTGTGATGCACCAGTGTTGAGTGGACATAGAACCTCGTAAAAAGTTGTCAACATTATAGCATTTGAGCGCGGCGACCGGCGATTTCCACACAAAAAGACCAAATCGATATTCGATTTGGTCTTTTTGTGCTTTTGTTTTGTGTGATCCTATGGAATGGAGTAGGAGACCAGCTCGATGGTGCTGTCGAGATTTGTTCCCGTGGAAACGGTCTTGATTAACCCAATGTTTTCCGCATACCAGCTCGAAGAATTTAAGTTGACCGGAGTTTGAATATCCTGTCCGTTCATTGTGATGGTAATTGTCATGTCAACTTTGCAGTCCATGCGCATGGCTTCGAATGTTCCAGCTTCCACCGTGACAGATTCTTTTCCGATTGCCGTGCAGGTGTTTGAAAACTGGTTTTTTGCCGGTATCTCGACCCCGTTGATGGTTTCAATGCCTTCAAGGGTTGTGGTTTGCGTCCATGTATCTCCCGGGTTGACCACTGCCGGCATAGTAACGCCGCTTAATTCCGTGGTTTGGAAATCCACTGCAACGCTGGCGTCTGTGCTGACGCTGGCCGAGCCTCCCTCGGAAGGGTTCAATGCGATGAGATTGCCGTTATCGCAGTTCCATTTTCCCTGACGGGAAACTCCGTTGCCGAATACATCCTGGTCGGTGAAGCCGCTTCCATCCATGGATAGGATGCTGCGGGTGAAGGTGTCGGAGATATTGCCGGTCAATTTGTAATTCCATGCTGCCCCGGCCTTGATCGGCATCAATGGGTTGATACATGCATCGGATGCTCCAGTGGAGCTTTGAGCTGGGGATTCGGTTGGGGAGGAATCTCCGCTAGATGAATCGGTGGTGGTCGAGCCGGGTGTACTACCGAGATTACATGCGAGTATCGAAGCGAGGAGCACTGCTGCTGCGATCCAATGGAATATGTTTTTTATTTTCATAATGTTTCTCTCCTTTGTCGACGGGAGTATAGCATCGATAAGATATGGTTTTTCATATTTAGGAATTAAGAGGGATAAGGCTGGATAGTAAAAAAGCAGTCATCTTATGACTGCTTTTTATAAACCGTTCAACAGGTTTCAGAATGAAATGGGCAATTTCTCCAGCCCGCGGATCACGAAGCCTTTTGCAAATTGCGCTTCACCTGCAGCATGGATATTTGGCAAACGCTGAAATAAAACGCTGAACAATACTTGTAATTCCAATCTCGCGAGCGGTGCACCGAGGCAGTAATGTGTGCCGAGACCAAACGTCAGCAGGGGATTATCTTCTCGTGACAAGATCAGTTCATTCGGTCGTTCGAAGCGCGCAGAATCGCGATTCCCGGAAATATAAAATAATCCAACTTCCGAGCCGCGTTTGAGTTGGACTCCGTTAATTTCCATGTCTTCCAACACATAGCGCTCGAACATGGGAAGCGGCGTTTCGTAACGCAGCATTTCATCGACGGCAGATTTGAGCAGGGATGAATTATTTTGAAGCACTGCTTCTTTCATAGCCTCAAACTGACTCTGATTCTGAAACAATGCCCGCAGCCCAAGCGACGACCCGTTGACCGTGGCTTCGTGCCCTGCATTCAATAGAAAGATGCAGGTGGCGCGCAGTTCATCTTCGGTAAGCGTTTCCCCTTGTTCATTGACCTGCACCAGATCGCTGATCAGATCATCCTGTGGATGTGCGCGTCTTTCGTTTGCAAGTTCACCGATCATTTCCATGAAATTCGTTGCCGCACGATTGGCTTCATCGACCTGCTCATCGGTGTAACCAAGCTCGTACATCTTGACGATGGCATTCGACCACGGGCGTAAGTGGTGGCGAAGTGATTCAGGGATACCCAGCAAGTCCGCGATCATCACAACAGGCAACGGCTCTGCAATCGCGTGAACGAAATCGCATTTGCCATCGGCTTGAACCGCATCGATGAGTTTGTGTGTGGTTTGCTCCAACCTGCCGCGCAGACTCTCCACGCGCTTTGGAGTGAATACCTTCGTCACGAGCGAACGGATGCGTGTGTGCGATTTCCCTTCCATGTCCATGAAGACATTGTCCTGATAACTGCGGAAGCCTTTCATGCGCACATCGGGCGGCGGCCAGCCGATCTCTTCGCGTGAATACAAATGCAACATGGTGCGCCCGAGACGTTTGTCTTTCAACAAAGAAGAGATTTCCGCATGGCGAGTGAAGAAGGTTTTATTCCAGACCGGGTCGTGATAGGAAGGCATTTCATTGCGCAGGGTTTCCAGTTGGGCGTATGGGTTTGCAATAAAATCTGCTTGGTTGATGTCGATATGGTGGGAAGGGAGGGTCATGTGGTCGATTTTACAACAAACAACCCAGTCATGACGGCTGGGTTGTTTTGAAGATCTGGTGAGCGAATATTTATATTTTATCAGGTGCCATGCGCGGGGTGACCTTCCAGTGGCGCTCCCTGAACAGTTCCTTTACCTGTGCGACTCGCGCAATGGTGTTTTTGAATTCCACATAAAAAATGGAGCCGACGATCAGGTAGTAATAGAACCACTTTTTATGTTTGCGGATTTCAGGATCGCCCAGCTTGTATGAAAAGAACACCTGCCCGGGCGCCACGCTCAAGGTGAAAAGCGTGGTCATGACAAATATGGGAACCAGCCAGTTGATCTTGTCCACGCCGCCATATTTCACGATCCAAAATAAAATGATCGGGAACATTTGCATGGAGATCCAAGGATAGATCTCACGCCATCCCAACAGCCAAAGAAGACCGAATTTTTGTCTTGCCGATAAATTCTTCGATCGCAGGGCCTTCCATAAATGTTTCATGGATACCTGAAGCCAGCCCTGTGCCCAGCGTAGGCGTTGATTCCACAGTGCCTTGATGGTGGTAGGAGCCAGTTCTCTTGAGATCAGCCGCGGGTCTGAAATGATCTTTGCGCCAGAGGTCATCACACGGATGGATGAATCGATATCCTCCGTGAGCATGGAGCCATGCATGCGGGTCTTGCGTAACAGGTCGGTTCGCCAGAATCCGTTTGAACCGCCGAAGATGCCAAATTTATGAAGAATGGCCCGCCCGGGGTGGCTGACCGCATAGATCGCTTCAAATTCCACGGCGATCAGCCGCGAGATCCAGGACGCGCTACCGTTGCGTACAACACAGTGACCCTGGACAACGTCATTGCCCTGCGACAGCCAGCGCCATGCGCGCATGAAGCTGTCTGCCTTTGGTTTATGATCGGCATCGAAGATGCCTACAAATTTCCCGGTTACTTCTGTGAGCGCCTTATTAACATTTTGAGCTTTCGACGTGCTGTGCTGGATGCGCAGTAATTTGAAGCGATGATCGCGCTCAGCAATCCTGCGCAGGTCGTTTTCGATTGGCAGGTCGTGAGGTGTGTTATAGGCCAGAATGATCTGAAGCGATGCGGGATAATTGATTTCCAGGAAGGACTCCACCGTTTCCAAAATAGTGGGAGCTTCATTGGGCAAATAAGCGGCGATGATTGCGCTGGCGGGTGGGTAAGGTGTTTTGGGTTGGACTGGTGGGTCGATAGCCCTGCTGGCGAGATATCCTTCCACCCAGATCAACAAAGCCGTGATGACAAGGGCCGCTGTGATCGCGAGATACGCATAGGAGGAAATGTCACGCCCGATCGAGTCAAGCCAGGTATATAGGAAGAAGGGAAGGATCGCACCAACCGTCAGAGTAAGCAGAATTTGGATCGGTAGATTGAGCAGTTCGCGGATGCGGGCGAGGCGCTGTTGTCCCGTTGAATGTTCGACCGTCTTTTTGCGTTCAGCCAGGGATCCCATCTTGGAATCATATTTCAGCGGTCGCAGATCGAGGTCCCGGGTGGAAAGGTCAAGCGCGGTCAATGCGTGGTCGTTGACTTCCTTGAGAGTCTCGGCCGAACGCAGGTCCACGTAGCCAAATGATGGGGTCATGCGCAGGGATTCGTTTCCGATGGTAAACCTGTGATTCATGATGTTCTTTGCAAGGGCTGAAAGAAATTTCCGGGCTTCCGCTTCATTGGTTTCGGGGAGAATGAAGCCGAGAAAACCGTCTTCCCCCCAGCCGATCACATCCAATGGCCGCAGTGCAGTCTCGAGAATTCTTGCGGTTTGTTTCCATATTTCCGCTTCCACGCTTTTCCCCAACCGTTCACTCAGCAGATGTAACTCCGATAGGGCAAGGTAGGCCAGATATCCATCGGCGTCTGTGGTTTTCGAGCGAAATAATTCCTTCGAAACCATGTCGTTGAACATTCTTGGCGTGAGGAGCCCGGTCTTGATGTCTTTGATGATCAGTTCGTTGGGGATGGGGGGACGCTCGAGTTTGCTTCGAATGCGCGCCACCAACTCGGAGGGCATGAACGGTTTTTTGATATAGTCATCTGCCCCCAAAGATAAGCCTGTCACCAGGTCGTCGGAATTTACCAGGGCCGTCAATAAGATCACCGGAATTTTGGATGTCTCGGTCTGCGAACGCAGGATCTTCAAAAAGGCGAAGCCGTCCATGTCCGGCATCATTACATCGGAGACGATGATATCCGGCGTGGCGGTTTCCAAATACTTAAGCGCACCGGCGGCACTGGATGCGCTCGTGACCTCGAACCCCGCGTGACGCAGGACTGCCAAAACCAAATGTCGAATCTGTTCATCGTCATCGACGAACAGGATGTTTGCGGAACTGTTTTCCATATGGCAGATCTCCCTGGTTGAATCGATTCAACTTAGTTTTATCGTACACCAAAACGGGGCGAATTTGCATTTCAGTCCTGTAATGATTTGCACTCTTGTTAGCCATGATTTCCTTTTATCATTTGCTGGAATTGGATGGAGCTATTGTCAGTAAGGTGTTACGCCGGGACTTGCAGCATTCCAACGGCGGCCATCATGCCCATCGCGGACAAGAGCATGACCAGCACAAAGAAAATTCCCAGAGCCCAGTTCAGCCATTTCTTTTCGGGATGATTGACCCAGTAAAACAAGATCGCTGAAAGCAGAAAGGCCTGCGGAACAACCTCCACATAACTTAAAATCGAAACGGGGACAATGCTGTAGATGATGCCTTCCACGGAACCTACCGCCGCCCCAAATGTGGATAGGATGCCCAATGCAACCAACACCCACCAAAGAATAAGCCAGCCGTTCTTTTTGCCGAAGACAATTTCACGCAGCGGATAAAAAGCCAGCGCAAAGATCAACCCGCGGATGGGTTGGAGCATGGGGCCGGCCGCCACCCAAACGCTGTCCGTTGGGCGCATGAAACAGGAAAGGACACTATTGGCGAATAATTCCTCATAGTTCAGAAAGTTATAGGCCAGGATGCCCATGAAAAAGTAGGTGAGCGTGTGTACCACGCTGGTCTTGACGATGAGCGTCCACACGGTCGGTTGGTTTGAATTGTTCATTGTTTCTCCTTGGTTCATTACCCCATAGCATATATTTTGAGGGAAATCAATGCAAGTGATGTTCATCCTTTAAATCAATTCCTGTATTGGACCGATTGAAAGGATGAACGTGGGTAAAGAGGAGAGACAATTTAATTATGGCAGAGAGCTTGCAACCCTTTGCGCCAAAGCCGTCAGGTCTTCCTTGTAATCCTCGGCGTATCCGATATTTCCTCCGACGACCAGAGCGAAGACGTATGGATACTTTGCCACATACCAGCCAGCCGAATCCTCGTTGACCACCCAATACGCCTGCTCGCCGATTTCAGCGGATGCTTCTGAAACCGTGTTTGGTTCCGCGAGTTTTGTTGTCTCGAGCAGTTTACCCTGCCAATCGGGAGAGTCTTTGGAGAAGCCGGAGGCGGACATGGACAACACTAATGCGACATCATCGCCGATATAGTTGCAGTACCTGAGAGCTCCGCCTTCATCATCAATATCACTGCCTTCCGAGACGTTGATCAACGCAGTGCCGACGATAGGTTCGGCGTCTACCGTTGTAAAGAATCCGCAGACATCGATATTCTGAATGGCAGGAGGAGCAGAAAGCTCGGTGGGGGTTTCCTCCGCTGCGGACGTGGCAGTCGGGTTGTCCACCGCAGGCAAATTTGCAGCGGTTGGCGTGGGCGTTGGCCCGCTCACGACGCCGTTGTTCGATAAATTCAAATTGCAGGCATTGACCAGCAGGGACAAAATCACGATCACAAACACGTTGGTTTTCTTTTTCATGGGAACCTCTAAAGGTGTGAATAAAATATCCTCTTTGGGAACGTACAAAAATCATACAGGTTTCCAGTTTGGAGCTCAAGAGGCCCAAAGTACCTAGTAAAGAAGGAGTTATGGAATTACTTTCCTCCCTCCCCAAAACCGCGAACGGTATGTATAATCCCAGCCATGAAACAAACCCTCAAGCACACCGCAGCCGCTCAAGCCGCCGCTACAAGCGCGACCTCGAAACCTGCCACGGCTTGAGACTGAAAGACCGAATTCAAAGTCCCGAACCAACAGGTTCGGGACTTTTTCTTTGTCCTGTACCCACTTTCTACTCACCACGTTTTCTTTCGTCTTTCCTCTACTGTCACTTGGTATAATTCGCCAGTCATTTCATCATTTCGGAGTGCTACGCACATGAGCAAAAAACTAACAGGCAATCAGATCCGTCAGGATTTTATCGATTTCTTCGTCGAGCATGGACATACCGCCGTGCCTTCCATGTCCCTTGTCCCGGGAGGGGATGGGACGCTTCTCTTCACAAACTCGGGCATGGTCCAATTCAAGGATGTCTTTGTCGGCACCGACACCCGTCCCTACAAACGCGCCGTCGACTCGCAGAAGTGTATGCGCGTGGCGGGCAAGCACAACGACCTCGAAGATGTAGGCCGCGACGATACGCATCACACCTTCTTTGAAATGCTCGGTAACTGGTCCTTCGGCGATTACTACAAAAAGGACGCCATCGCCTGGTCATGGCAATTGCTCACCGATGTGTGGGGACTTCCCAAAGATAAACTCTACGCCACCGTCTTCAAAGACGATAAAGGCAATGTGCCCACCGACGAAGAAGCCGCTGATATTTGGAAGACACAACCCGGCTTCGACCCTTCGCACGTGCTGTATTTTGGACGCAAGGAAAACTTCTGGCAAATGGCAGAGTTCGGTCCGTGCGGCCCATGTTCCGAGATTCACATCGACCTCGGTGAAGAGCGCGATAACTTGCGCGGCACAGATCACGTCTGCGGCGTGAACGGTGACTGCACGCGCTACCTCGAACTGTGGAATAACGTTTTCATTCAATACAGCCTTTTCGAAGATGGCCGCCTCGAACCATTGCCCGCCAAGCATGTCGATACCGGCATGGGCTTCGAGCGCATCGTCTCCGTTTTGCAAGGCGTCGACTCCAACTATAAGACCGACCTCTTCACCGGTTCTTTGGATGTATTGCGCTCGCTCACCGGTCACAGCGAAAAAGAAATGCTTGCGGATTTCACACCGTATCGCGTCATCTGCGATCATGCCCGTTCCGCCGCCTTTCTTATTGCGGATGGTGTCGTCCCCGGCAACGGCGGCCGCAACTATGTCACCCGCATGATCATCCGCCGCGCCGCGCGCTTTGGCACCAAGATCGGTTTGAATGAACCCTTCCTCGCGAAGGTTGCCGAGTCTGTGGTCAACTACTACGGCGATTTTTATCCCGAACTCGAAAAGAACAAAGTCACCATATTGGATAACTTGACTCGCGAAGAAGTCCGCTTCGCACGGACCGTTGAAGCTGGTACTGCTCACTTACAGAATCACCTCGACGAAATTCGCGCCTCAAAGAAAACCGTCCTCGATGGACATATTGCCTTCGATCTGTATGCCACTTACGGCCTGCCCTTCGAAATCTCCCGCGACATTGCCCGCGAACAAGGTCTCGATGTAGACGAAGCAGGTTTTACCGCGGCGAAAGAAGTCCATGCCAAAGCCTCCGGTGGCGGCAAGGCCATGGGTAAACTCGGCGGCGAAGACTCTGAATACTTTGCAAATATCTTGAAAGACCTGCAATCCAAAAAGAAGCTCGGCAAGGACGGCGTTGAATACGATCCATACAACAGCCCCAAAGTGGAAGGGGAAGTGCTGGCTTTGGTGGTCAACGGAGAATCTGTAAAATCTGCTGCATTGGACGATCAGGTCGAAGTTATTCTGCCCAAGACAGGTTTCTATATTGAATCTGGTGGTCAGGTCAATGACGAAGGTTATATTCGCGGCAAGGATTGGGAAATTGAAGTAACCGGCGTCCGCCGTGCTGCAGCAGGAACGATCACGCACATCGGGCAGGTGATCTCCGGTCAACCCAAAGTGGGTGATAAAGTCACCGCCGAAGTGGACCTTGTCCGCAGACATAACATCATGCGCAATCACACCGCCACCCATTTGCTTCATAAGGCTCTGCATGAAGTGCTCGGTGACCATGCCCGTCAGGCAGGTTCACTCGTCGCGCCGACTCACTTGCGCTTTGACTTTACTCAACCCGATGGCATGACCCCCGAACAGATCGAACGCGTCGAGAAGATGGTCAATGAAGCGATTGCGGCAGATATGCCTGTGGTCAAAGTGACCAAGTCACAAGAGGAAGCTAAAAAAGAAGGCGCGATGGCGCTCTTCGGCGAAAAATATGGCGAGATCGTAAGAACGGTAAGTATTCTGGAGTCGGACAGCTTGCTATCCGCTTCCAACTCTGTCGTGGGCTCAGCCCCCGACAAGCAGAGTAAATACTCCTACGAACTCTGCGGCGGAACACATCTTGATCGCACTTCCGACATTGGTGCATTTATCATCGTCAGCGAAGGTTCCGCAGCCGCAGGCATTCGCCGCATCGAAGCGGTCACAGGTCGCGGCGCATATGAACTCATCAACAAGCGTTTCAAGACTCTCAAGCAGGCTGCTGGTTCATTGAAGGCTTCTGTCGAAGAAGTGCCTTTGAGAGTGGATGCTTTGCAGGATGAAGTATCTGATCTCAAGAAACAACTTGCCGACCTGCGCGCGCAGTCTGCTCTTTCAACATTCAACCTGCAACTTTCCAACATTCAAACCATAAAAGATGTCAATGTTCTTGCCTTGGAGATTCCCGACTCAAACGTGGATACCTTGCGCATGTTGACCGATAAATTCCGCGAGAAATATCCGAAGGCGGGGGTTGCTGTCCTCGTGACAGGATCAACCGTCATCGCAGTCGTGACCGAAGACCTCGTCAAGAAAGGCCTCAAAGCTGGCGACCTCATTACCGGCATTGGCGGCAAAGGCGGCGGACGTCCCAACCTTGCGCAAGGCAGCCTGCCCGAAGGGGATGTCAACGCTGCGCTGGGTAAATTGTCGAAGGTTGTCGAAGAGAAGCTAAAGTAAATTGATATGCCTGATTTCAAATCCAAATACGGTTCGTATGCGCTCATCACCGGCGCGGCCAGCGGAATTGGCCGCGCCTTTGCGGAAGACCTTGCCGTGCGCGGCATCGCTCCGATCATCGTCGATATCAACTCGGAAGATGCCAAACGCGTTGCCGAGGAGTTAAAAGAAAAATATCAGGTGGATGCCCGCGTGCTTGCTTTGGATTTGTCCAAGCCGGAGTTTATGCAGGCCATTGAGAAATTCATTCAAGGGCTGGATATCGGTCTCGTGATCCATTGCGCCGCGGTCAGCCTCGTGGACGAGTATTTGAATCTGCCGCTGGAAAAGCATCGTGCGCTGGTGGGTGTGAACGTTTCTGCCAGCATGGAGTTGGCTTATTATTTTGGCAGCCAGTTCAAGGCGCGAAAAAGAGGCGGGATCATTCTCGTTTCGTCCGCTTCGGCCATGCAGGGTTCGGCACTTGTCCAGCATTATGCCGCATCGAAGGCATACATCCTGACACTGGCGGAAGGGCTTTGGTACGAACTGCGTTCGCATGGTGTGGATGTGTTGGGGCTGATGCCTGGCTCCACCGAGACGCCCGCCATTCATGTCGGCGATCCCGATTTGAGCGGTGCGTACGTCATGCCTGCCGCGGACGTGGCTCGTGAAGCGCTGAATGCGCTTGGAAAGCAGCCCAGCCTGATCTCCGGCGCGCGCAACCGTCGCGATTTCTTTTTGCTGACACGTCTGCTCTCACGCAAGCAGGCCGTTGAGATCGTCGGTGATCGCCTGATGAAAATGTATCGACGGACGTAATGTCGCGAAAAAGTTTGCTGAATGGAAAGGTGGCGGCTTCTAAACAAAGCTGTAAGCGACGACGCAAATAAATTGATGTAAAGTTAAAGAAGCGGGATAACCGCTTCTTTTTTATTCGCATTCTTGCTTATTTTATTTTGGAGTACGCAATCATGGAAAACTGGATCGCTCCCAACGAGAGCGAAACAAGGCAAAGGCGGGTTGTCCTGTGGACCTTTCCGCTGGGCTCCCTGTTGTTGTTCCTCTATTCGAAAAGCCTGTTCAACACCATGGAAACAGTGCAAGGGTGGAGTGCCGCCGTCTTTGGCCTGGAGCTGATTATTTTGTTTTTGCTGCTGCGCCTTGGCGGAATGTCCCTGCGCGTTGTGGAGTTGACCTTCTATTATTCGTTCGTTGCGTTCGTGTTTTTGATCGCAATAAGGGGTGTTGAAGACGTTTCTGGAAACCTGGCTGTGGACCCGTATATTTTCAGCGCGATGTTGAGCGGGCTGACGATGTGGATCTGCATTGTATTTTTGTCTTCGTATCTGATTCTGCCGCACACGCAAAACATGGTGCTCGTATCCGTCACCTGTGGCGGGTTTGTGCTGATCGCCATCTATCACCTGGTCTTCCGTGACGGTTTTCATATCTATTACATCTTTCGTTGGGTGAACACGTTCATGGGGCTGGGTGTGGTGACCCTGTTGATCTACTATACCGGCCGGCTGCAGCGCTTCTATGCCGATAACGATATGTTGACGGGTGTTTTAAATCGCAGGGTGGCACATGATATCCTGCGTCAGGAATGTGCACGCGCAGTTCGTTATAAGGAAGTGTTTTCCATCATATCGACCGACCTCGACCGCTTCAAACCCATTAACGACACCCTTGGTCACGCCACAGGGGACCGCGTGCTGCGCGAGTTTACGACCCTCGCGAGACAATCGATCCGCGATATTGATTTTCTGGGCAGAGTGGGCGGGGATGAATTCCTGATCATTTTGCCAACAGCCAATATGGAAAATGCCTCGCTGGTGGCTGAACGCATTCGTGTTGCGGTGAGGGAACACAACTTTCAAGTACCGCTCTCGATCACCGCCAGTTTTGGCGTTGCCATGTTCAATGACGATAGATCACTTGAAGAATTTCTGAATCGTGCAGACCTTGGGTTGTACGATGCCAAGCGTCAGGGTGGAGATCGTGTGGCGGCGCGCTAGGATTTAAGTTGAATGCTCAATTCGTCGATGGATGCCTCTGCTTTGACGATTTCCATTCCGCTGACTAAAACGTTCCAGGCTTTGCCAGGTCCCCGCCGGTGAACGTGGATCATGCGGCCATCCCGTCTGACTTCAAAAACCGCTTCGACCTTTCCATCTGAGCTGGGGACTTCAACTTTTACATGTTTCCCATCTTCAAGATGGGTAATGTGCAGCGTAACTCCGTCACTGTAATCGTAGTCGGGCCTGTCTGTTTGGCTTCCAATGGGGATGACTGAATTGGGGCGCACCAATAATGGAAGGCTTGTGAATTCGTGCGTTTCCTGCGCCCAGCGCGGACCTTCAATCACATTTCCGTTCAACAGATTTGTCCAACGCCCTTCGGGGACATAAAATCTCACGCTTCCGTCATGACTGAAAACAGGCGCGACCAAAAGAGAATCGCCCAGCATATATTGCAAATCCAGGTACTCACATGTGGGGTCGTCTGGAAATTCCAGGAGCATTGCGCGCATCATCGGTGTCCCGTCTTCGCGTGTCTGCATGGCTGTGCGGAACAGATACGGCATCAAACTGCATTTGAGTTTGGTGAATTTCGAAAGCACGTTCACGGCTTCTTCGTCGTAATTCCACGGCACGCGATAGGATGAACTCCCGTGCAGACGGCTGTGTGAGGAAAGCAATCCAAACGCAGCCCAGCGTTTATACACATCTGCGCTGGCAGTTTGCTCAAAGCCGCCGATGTCGTGACTCCAAAAGCCAAAGCCTGATAGCCCAAGGGAAAGCCCGCCGCGCAGACTTTCCGCCATCGATTCAAAAGTGGCTGTGCAATCACCGCCCCAATGCACCGGAAATTGCTGTCCGCCTGCCGTAGCGGAACGTGCAAAGACGATGGCATCGCCTTCGCCGCGTTCTTCGCGGAGCAGATCGAAGACAGTTTTGTTATACAGATATGAATAATAATTGTGCATCTTGAATGGATCGGAACCATCGTGATAGATCACGTCGATGGGAATACGTTCACCGAAGTCGGTCTTGAAGGTATCCACACCCATCCCAAGTAATGAGCGCAGTTTTCCCGAGAACCATTTGCATGCTTCGGGATTCGTAAAATCCACGATGCCCATGCCCGCCTGCCATTTGTCCGTTTGCCAGATATCGCCGTTTGGTTTTTTGATGAGATAGCCGTTTTTTGCAGCCTCGTCAAACAGGATCGAGCGTTGCGCAATGTAGGGATTGATCCACACGCAAATGTGCAAGCCGCGACTCTTCAATCGAGACAGCATCCCCTGTGGGTCAGGAAAGAAGCGCGAGTCCCATTGCAGGTCCGTCCAGTTAAATTCCTTCATCCAAAAACAATCGAAGTGAAAAACATGCAGGGGGATATCCCGCTTTGCCATTTCATCGATAAAGCCTGTAACAGTTTGCTCGTCATAGCCGGTGGTAAAAGATGTGGAGAGCCACAAACCAAATGACCAGGCTGGCGGCAATGCGGGACGGCCCGTGAGCGCCGTATAACGATTCAGGATTTCCTTGGGAGTTGGGCCGTAGATAATGAAGTACTCAAGCGCTTCGCCCTCCACCGAGAATTGGACGCGCTCCACTTTTTCGGACGCCACCTCGAAAGATACCCGTTCCGGCTGGCGGACGAAGACCCCGTATCCGCGATTGGTTAAATAAAATGGGATGTTTTTGTAGGATTGTTCGCTGCTGGTGCCGCCATCTTCGTTCCAAATATCCACCACCTGGCCGTTTTTGATAAAAGAAGTGAAGCGTTCGCCAAGCCCATAGACAACTTCGCCGACGCCTAGATTGAGTTGTTCGTGAATAAATCGTCCCTCGGGCGTATCGACAAACCCAATGGCGCGCCAGCCACTGGAGGTGAGCGATTGGCCCTTGCCCAGGAATTCAACCAACCAGTTTTCGCCTTGATAAATTCGAACGCTTAAGTCGCCGCTGGTCAGTGTGGTGTGAGATTCCTCGTTTGATATGTGGACCTTCGTTTTGGCATCCTGATGGATTTCGAATTCCGGATTTCTCGGCAGAACCCCCTTGTGATGGACGATCTTTACTTGAATGACATTTTCCATCGGGGAGGCATAGTGCACAGCAAGCAGCGGCAGGTTTAACGTGTCGCCCCGCCCGTTCAATTTTTTGGTGGGCGCAAAGACTGTGATCGCATCCGATTCGATTTCGATATCATGCACCTGTTCGGCGTAATGCGGGGTCATGCCTTTGCGTATTTGCCAGTAGCCGTCTGTGAATTTCATGCCGTTTTCCTTTAAGCCGAGGGCTTTAATATAATTCCGTCAAATCCACCGAGCTGAATATCCCCCCCATTGATTTCACCTGACCGTGCGGTCTGAAAAAGAATCTTAACGCCCGTAAATTGAATCTCTCTTTTTGTGTCACTAAAGTTTAGATAGATAAAAACGCTTTCATTTTCCAGTTTTCTTTCATAACCCAATACCCCTTCCGGTAGATTTTTAAGTAAACGAAGCGAACCTTCGCGTACCGCAGCTTCACTGTTTCGAATTTTCATAATGGCTTGAACAGTATTCAGAAGCGAATTTTCCTGCAGGCTTTCTCTTTCCACATTGATTTCCTTGTGATTTTCATGGACAGGCAGCCAAGTCTTTTCAGCAGAGGAAAAGCCCGCATTCTTATCACTGTTCCATTGCATTGGCGTGCGGACTTCGTCTCGGTTGATGGTCATGCCGAGAGCGTCAAAGACGAAGCGTGGGATCAATTTGAATTTGTGCGGAATGGGGTCCAGCGCAGTGGCGAAGGGCTGTGGCAGATTTGTCATGCCGATCTCTTCGCCGTAATACATGCAGGGCACCCCGCGAACGGTGAGTTGCAGCAAGGCGAGGAGTTTTGCCTTGCGGAGGTCATTGCCGAGTTTGTGAATACTTCGCCGCCTGTCGTGATTGCTGAACACATAGACCGGCATGAAGGGTTCAGGGAAGTGTGTTTCGATCCTTTGAATTAACTCATGAAAATATCCGGCTGTAAATTGAAAACCCAACATTTCAAAATCAAAGACCAGTCCGAGGCCGTTGTTGGTTTCGTCTCCCAAAAACCTGCGGATGATCGATTTGTTTCCGCTCACTTCGCCGAGCAGAATCCTGTCTCCGAACTCATTGCAGACAGCGCGCAGTTCTTTTGCAAATTCAAAACTCTCGGGTTGATTGAGCGTGTATTTTGCTTCCTGAAAAAATCCAGAGGGATCATCTTCTGTTGGCGCAAGTTTGAACGAGAACGGATTATCTCGAAACTCTACGTCCTTGTAGATGACGTTGAAGATGTCCAGCCGAAAACCGTCCACGCCTTTGCCTAGCCAAAAGCGGACCGTATCAAACATGGCCTTTTTGACTTCGGGATTTCGGTAATTTAGATCAGGTTGGAAGGGGAGAAAGCTGGACCAGAAATATTGTCCGCGCTCTGTGGAATAGTGCCAGCCGCTTCCGCCGGTCATGCTTTGCCAGTTGTTGGGTTTGTCCCGCCAGATGTACCAATCAGCTTTCGGATTATCTTTTGATGAAGATGATTCTTTAAACCATTCATGTTCGATGGAGGTATGGTTCATTACCATGTCGAAGACGATTTTCATTCCCCTTTGATGGACTTCGTCAATCAATTGAAGCGCATCGTTCATTGTCCCGTATTCGGGAGCGATGTCAGTGTAGTTTGAGATGTCGTAACCGGTATCAGCTTGCGGTGAGGAAAAGAACGGCGAGATCCAGATCGTTTCAAATCCCAGCTTGTGGATGTAATCCAGTTTTTGAATGATGCCTTGCAGGTCGCCGATCCCGTCACCGTTTGAATCGTAAAACGAACGCGGATAGATTTGATAGATGCTTGTTTTGTGAACCCAGGGTGTATTCATTGGCGGATAAATTGATCCCCTCCAAATCTTTGGAGGGGATGGTTGATCTTACTTAAGCAATACAAAGATGGAGATGATCACAAGATGTGCCAGTGGATAATAGCTGGCTTTATCGAAAAGCGCGGCGGCTCCGCGACCTTCCTGTTTTTTATAAAGCTGATACCCCGGGACGAGCAGCAGAAAAAATCCCGCCGCAATACTCGCCAGGATATACGGAATGCCAAGTTGCAGCGGTGAAGCTTTCGGCAAAAATGCGCTAATGAACACGGTGATCCCAAGTGTAATCAGTACGATAATGCCAGCTTTTTGTGTGCCAAGTTGCAGTGGGATCGTTTTTGCGTGAACGCGTTTGTCTTCGACAGTGTCGTTCCAATCGGCCGGTGTATTTTGCCCGCCGATCTCCCAAAAGAACACCCAGGCAAGTAGAAGCAAAAGGAGTGTAGGGGATGGTTTTGGATCGACAACAAAGATCGCTGCGATCGGTCCGCTGGATTTCACCAACCCGCTGACGAACGTTCGCAGGTATGTGACTTTGAACAACATGACATAGACGACTTCAAGAGCTGTGGCGGCAACAAGAATGATCACGATGGATGGATTGAGGAAATATGAGCCAGCCATCGCGGCTGCAAACCAACATGCAAACCATATCCATCCGCTTTGATAACTAAGAACGTTTCGAGCCAATGGGTAGCGCAGTTCAGAAGCTTCAACGGAGTAGCCTTCGTTAATTCCGCCGGTGAATTTTTCGCGATCCACGGCAATCCCGACGAGGTCATTCAAGGCGTAAATGGCGGTATATGCGGCAAATGCGGTAAACAGCGATAAAAGGATGGTCTGCCACTCAGGGAATTTGCCCAGCCATAAAAGCGCATAAAAGCCTGGGGCGGCAATGTCCAATACGCCATGGGCTGTTCTGGAAAGTGCAAAGAATCGGTTCATACCAAAACTCCTAATGGAAATTAGCCCTTCTTGACGAAGTGCATCATGTAATTATTATCTTCCTTGTCCGCGGCGACTTTGAATACACCGTTGAATGGGTTATACATCAAGCTGGCAATGCGGGAATATTCCAATCCATTTTGTTGTGCCCATGCTTTTAATTCAGCGGGACGAATCAATTTGCTGTAGGTGTGCGTGCCGCGAGGGAGAAGACGCAAAATGTACTCGCCGCCAAAGATGACGAACAGGAATGCCTTGGGTGTGCGATTGATCGTGGAAAAGAAGATATTTCCGCCGGGCTTCAATGCCTTGGCACAGGCGGCAATGATCTTATTCGGATCAGGCACGTGTTCGAGCATTTCCATGCAGGTGACCACGTCGTAGGTGCCGGCGCGTTTTTCAGCGAGGTCCTCCACGCGTTCATATAGATATTCAACTTCAAAACCTTCTTTTTTTGCGTGATGCCTTGCCGCTTGAAGGGACGCTTCCGAAAGATCCGTGCCGGTCACTTGCGCGCCATGTCTTGCGAGTGCCTCGGAAAGGATTCCGCCGCCGCAGCCCACATCGAGAATCTTTGGGTTTTTAATCGTAAGTTTTTCCATGATGAAATTCGTGCGCAGCGGGTTAATGGTGTGCAAGGTTCCCATTTCGCCTTTGGGGTCCCACCAGATTTGTGACACCTTGTCGAACTTGTCGATTTCCTTATTATCTACATTTTCAAGCGTTGCCATGTTTTACGACCATCCATTCTTCAAGTAATTTTATATTCTCTTCGATCTCATTCGCATTAATATCGTTGATAAAAACACAAGTGCCGATCCCATGCGGCATGGGCACTCTTTGCAGGCCGTTGCGATGGTAGGTGCGCTCTTCCAAAGATTGCCATAGCAGTTCCGGTTCAAGAAGAGCGATGTCCAGTGAGATTCCCAGTTTGTGGATCAATTCAAAGATACGGCCCGTGTCTTCTTCCGTCAGAAGATTGCGGGACTTTGCGATCACCACCGAAAGTATGATATCCAGCAATACCGCTTCGCCGTGGAACAAATCCGCTTCATGGTCTGTTTCCAATCCGTAGCTAAACGTGTGCCCAAAATCGACCTTGCGTGCCAATTCTTCTTCAAATAGATTGGGCTGTAATTCCTCGAGCATCCCTGCGATGGCACGGTCAAGGATCCGGCCGCCTTCGTCATTTTGAAAATGCGACTCGACGCTTTGCTGCCCGTACATTTCCAGCATGTGGAAAAGCTCCGCATCTTTGATCACGGCCAGCTTGATGATCTCGCACACGCCATTCAGGATGTGACGCTGTGGCAGGGTTCGCAGAAATGACTTATCGAGCAAGACTTTTTGCGGTGCCTGAAATGAACCAAGCCGATTCTTATTTCCGTTGAAATTGACCCCCGTTTTGATACCGATCGAAGCGTCGACATACCCCATCAATGTGGTGGGGACCTTGATGTGCGGCACGCCGCGGCGGTATGTGCTTGCAACGAATGCAGTCACGTCGGTGAGCACGCCGCCGCCGATGGCAATGATCGGTTCATCCCTGCGATGAATGGGGAAGGAATCCAACTCGCGCACGATGGCGAGATAGTATTCTATTGTCTTGTTCTCCTCGCCTCCGGGGAAGGTGAATATCTTTGCGTCCACTTGGTGATACTCAAAATAATTTTGTATCTCGGTGGAGTAATGCTTCTCCACGTTGTGATCCACCACAACAAACCTGCGGGAATTCCTGGTTTTTCCGGCGGAAAGCAGAGCCGGGTTTTGAGGTTGAAATAAATTGTTGGCGTTTACAACGTCATATTCAATTGTTTGCGGATAAACAACATGCCGCTGAAATGTACTGTCTGTCATATGATTTGATGCCAGTTGGACTTTGCATCCAACACTCTCCTGGCGAGTGCCTGTGCCTGCTCAAGGCTGTGATTTTTATAGTTGCCGCATTGCATTGTGTTTGCGTATGGCACTTCACTGGCTGCCAACACATCCTCAAGAATGGTCTCATACAGATTGCGGATCGTTTCTGCGCGGCCTTCATTGTATAGAACAAGATAAAAACCCGTCTGGCATCCCATCAACCCCACGGAAAGGAAATTCTGCGGGATGTATTTAAGAAAGCCTGCCAGCAAGAAATGTTCAAAGGAATGCATTTCCGTGGTGGATAGGAAATTTGAATTCGGCAGATTGATGCGCAAATCCACGCAATAGACCACGTCGCCTTTTGGACCTTCATTGAAGGAACGCAATTTAACATGCGGTGCTTTCAATAGTCTGTGATCCAGCTCGCCTACCGTTTTGGCCTCCCAGCCAAGTTCTTCTACGTTAACCATATCCGGCTCCTCTTACAAAAGCGATTGCATTATACAAATTGGGATAAATGCCTGTAACTGTCGTTCAGTGCCTTTTCCCAGGATTTGACGTGATGATAAAGCTCCACCGAAGCATACCCGGAAAAGCCATGATCGGTCAGCGCTTTAAAGCTGGCGGCAAAATCCATTGTCCCTTCGCCGGGTATTTCATGGAAGTGAACAATGCCCGTTAATGTATTCGCCACCATTTTATCCATCAAGAGTTTGCCGTTTGAGTCTTTTGTGCTGCGCAGGTAAATAATGATGGGTCTTGCGCGTTCGAGTACATCATAGCTGAGTCCCGGCACGGAAATGAGATAAACAAAGATCTCACTCTCAAAAGCGGACTGGCCCGCGAAAAGACTCTTGTATTCCACGAAGGCAGGTGACCTTGAGATGTTCACCGATCCCAAAACTGCTTCGATTCGTTTCATCTGCTTTGAATCAGGTTTTTCGTCGTAAAAGTAAATCGGGTGGTCGGGGTCCACCAGTAGGTATTCTGCAAGTTCGGGGAAGTAAACCAGATATTTGGCGAAATTCAAATCCATCTTAAGGTTATCCGCCATTTTGACCAGCTTGAGGTTGTAGCCTTCCTGTGAATCCGAGACATGCAGGAATTTGGCGTGTGGCGCGGCTTTCCCCAGTGCATCAAGGTAGTTTTGTTCAGAGCAATAATTGTGATTTAGGTCCAGGTGGAGTTGGAAGCGCGGCGAGTTTACTTCCTTGACCAGTCCGATACCTTGTTCGAGAGTTTCTATATACATACCGGGCTCCGGCTCGATCAACAGGGTGATGTCTTCGTCGGTATGTAATTCTTTCAGGCATTGTTGGATGCTATCCACCAAGAGCTCGCGCGGATTGACCGATGGGTTGCTCACGTGCTCATCGCGAATAAACCCGCTTCCAAACGTGACGAGGGACACGCCCAACTTTCTGGCGGTATGGATTCCGCGTTTGACAAGGTCGATGCGCCGCTTTCGTCCGGACAGATCCGGGGTCATTAATGAGGGTTCGTGCGGTCTGGATGGGGTAAAAAAGTGCGAGGCAGTCGATACACAGGCTGCTTCCACTTTAAGCCCTTCGAGTTGTTTTTTGACTTTTTCAAGATATTCATCTGTGACATCGTATGGATTGAACTGATCTCGATGAAAAGAAAGTTCGATTCCGGGGTACCCCGCCTTGTCCACTTCGTTGATCGAGTCTAGAAAATCCAGATTGGTTAATCCAAAGGTACTGTAACTGAGTTTGATCATTTCAAATTGCTCCAAAGATTTATGCGAACCGCTTTGATCTCTGAATGGAACTGACGCATGGTAGGGCATCAAATTGATTAAGAATACTGGGGTTCGTATCGGCGCTTTCGGGCCGTCGACTTGCGATTTTACCATGCAGAAAAAATTAAATTAAGTTTTCGTATTTGCAGATCCGGCGCAGTCCCGCCGTTTTCCCTTGAACAAGGAACTTTCACAACAGACTTTGCGTCAAACAAAGAAAAAAACAATTTGACAGAAAGCGAACCTGCCGCCCGGGAAAAGGAGGGCTTATGACGTAACATCATCGATCTTGAAGCACAGCAGGACGCCGCCTGCTGAACTTCCTAATGTATCTCAATTCATAAAAATCATAGGAGAAGAAAAATGAAAACCTTACGCAAAGCTCTTGGCTTTTGTGCTCTATTTTTGCTGCTCATCACCACCGCTTGTGGTGGTGCCGCAGCTCCAGCCACACAGCAATATCCAGGGGATAATTACAATTTCGAACCTGCTGCAACCTATGCTCCCGCCGCTACTGAGGCGCCCGCCTATGCTCCCCAACAAAACGGGCAATCCCCATCTGCTGAACAACCGAATGACATGTTCTTTGAAGATTATGGCGTGAACCCTGCCATCGATGCCGAAGATGACAATCTCTCCACGTTTGCATTGGATGTGGATACCGGTTCGTACACCGTGATGCGAAATTATTTGAACGATGGCAACCTGCCGCCGTCGGATTCCGTCCGCGTGGAGGAATATATCAATTACTTTGATCAGGGATATGATAACCCGCCTGATCATCAAGCCTTCGGGATTTATATCGATGGCGGTCCATCACCCTTCACGCAAACCGAACGATACGATATGCTCCGCGTCGGTATTCAAGGCTACCAGGTGGATGAAGAAGATCGAAAAGATGCGGCACTCACGTTTGTGATCGATATTTCCGGGTCGATGGATATGGATAACCGACTTGGACTCGTGAAACAGTCACTTGAAATGTTGGTGGAGCAATTGCATCGAAACGATACCGTCAGCATCGTTGTCTACGGATCAGAAGCCCGCGTCATTCTTGAGCCGACGCGTGGTTCTGATTCTGACAGAATTCTCTCCGCGATTTACAGCCTTCGATCCGAAGGAGCAACCAATGCTGAAGCAGGTATCCGGCTTGGTTACAACATGGCAATGGAAGCCTTCAAGTCTGACGGAATCAACCGGGTGATCCTGTGCTCGGATGGCGTGGCAAACGTCGGCAAGACTGAAGCGGAGTCCATCCTCGAAGAAATCCATCGACACGTCGAGAAAGGCGTCACGTTGACCACCATTGGTTTTGGCATGGATAATTACAACGATACACTGATGGAACAGCTTGCTGATAATGGAAATGGTTTCTATGCCTACGTCGATGATCGCGATGAGGCGCGCAAGCTTTTCATTGACGAGATCACTGGTACGCTTCAGACGATTGCGCTGGATGCAAAAGTGCAGGTTGAGTTCAATCCAGATGTGGTGAAAAGCTATCGCCTGGTTGGATACGAAAATCGCGCCGTGGCCGATGATGAATTTCGCGACAATTCGGTGGACGCGGGTGAGATCGGCGCTGGCCACTCGGTCACTGCTTTGTATGAAATCAAATTGTTCCCAAATGATCATGGAAGGATCGCAACCGTTTTTATGCGTTGGGAGGACCCGGATACCCATCAAGTTGTTGAGATCTCGCAGGATTTCGATGCCGACCAGCTTGCGTATGATTTTCAAGAAGCCAGCCCATATTTCCAGCGTGCGGTGGTTGTAGCTGAGTATGCTGAAATTTTAAAGGATAGTTATTGGGCGGAAGATGGCTCGTTGGATGATGTCTACGATGAGGCCCGCCGTATCAGCGATTACCTCTATCGAGATGACTATATGGAAGAATTTGTAGACCTCGTGCGTGAAGCGAAAGGGTTAAGATAGGCAAAAGGGTTCTCCAAGCGCTATAGCTTGGAGAACCCTTTTGCAAGCTAGTATGCAAAGTCAGTATTTAATCCGTTTTGAGATTGGGAGGTTGTATCTTCAACTACTTGCTGTGCATAAGCGTGCAACTCATCGACCGATTCGATCAAAATATCGGCGTAACTAACGAGGTCCCTGGCGTTCGAGACGCCTGATAGCACGCCCACCACCAAGCCTGCTCCGGCAGAGCGGGCCATTTTTAAGTCGGCAGTGGTATCGCCGATCACCATCACTTTGGAAGGTTCAACTTTCATTCTTTCACAAAGAGTCAGAACCATATCGGGGAATGGTTTTGCCTTAATCCCATCGTCGGCGCAGACCATGCTGGAAATGTATTCTTCGATGTCAAATGCTTCGATCATTGCCTGGGTGGGTGCGCGGTCATCGGTGGTGGCAATGGCTATTTTTATGTTCTTTTCGTGCAGTTGGCTGAAGAGCGCGCGCGTATCGGTGAATGGCTTTGCGAGAAGCACCGGGTCTGGAATGCACCAGCCCTTTTCAACCGTTCTTTTTGCATCTTCCATGGTTTGGCCGAGGGAGTGCATCACTTCCACGGTTAAATCATAGAGTTGGGACATGGGGGTTGCCGCCAGCTTACCATGTGCCAGTACTTTTTTATTTTCATCATCGTAGCCCATTGCAAGGCATAAGGCAGAACGCACTTCAAGACCGCTGACTTGACGAAGCTGCTCTGCCAAGAAGACCACCCATCCGCCCCACATGGCATCGAAATCAATAAGGGTGCCGTCCTTGTCGAAGATAATCGCCTGGGCCTTGAAATGTTTCAGTACATCCATCTAAGATTTATTTCCTTTAGGTTGTTTTTACAAAGAAAGAGACGAGTCTGAAACTCGTCTCTTTCTTTGATTTTATTTAATGCTGAGTATTTTACTTGTATTTCCAGTTTTGTGCGCCCCAGCTCATGGAACCCCAGGTACTGAGAACATATCCTTCAAGATTGTCGGCTACGCCGTAGTTATCCTGGAAGAGATAGAGATACACCTGTGGCATATCGTCAATGACCGCCTGGCCGACGGTGCAATACGCATCCTTTCGCGTCTGGATGTCGAAATTGCTGCCTGCAACCTCAAGGGCCTTATCGACTTCCGGGTTTACCCAGCGGAAATAATTTCCGCCCGTTGGATTCTCTGCAGTTGGGATGCGCGAGGAATGATACGCATCAAAGTTATAGCCTTGAGGTTCCGTAGTGAAGCCGCGGTCGAAGATCAGCATGTCATAGTCACCGATGGCGCGCGGGGAATTGTCTTCATAGGTGCCGAAGATGATCGAGAAGTCGTAATTTTGAATGCGCGCCTCCACGCCGACTGCCTTAAGGTTTTCAACGATAAATTCCTCGGTAAGTTGAAGCGGATCGAAAGCCGTATACCCTTGCAGTTCGAGAGAGAGGCGGGTTCCGTCTTCCGCATACATGGCACCTTTGGCCACGCGGATTCCGTCGTCTCCCATCACCCAGCCGGCTTCCTCCAATAATTGATTAGCCTTGTCCACATCGTATCCAAATTTGCGCGGCAAGTCACATTGATACCAGCCATAAGCAAATGGGTTTGTGGAATCGGTGACACTGCCTTTCAACACATCCTGCTGCAGGGATTGGTAATTGATGGCGCTGGCAATGGCCTGGCGTACTCGAATATCGCCAAGAATTGGATGCGGTGTCTCTGCGGTTGGATCTCCATCAAATGGTGCACTCAGGTTGAAATCGATGGCCATGTTCCATATGCCGGGGATGAGATGCTGGGTGGCTTTGCCTTTCAATAACTTATCGTAATCAGCTTTGAATTCGCCGGGCCACAGTTGGAATTGTGCTTCACCGTTTAACATCATCGCAGTTTGCGCGGCTGGTTCTGGTACGATGCGGAAGACGAGCGAATCGATGTAAGGCTTGCCTTCTTCATAGTAATTCGGGTTTTTGGTCAGGGTGATACTTTCACCGGAAGTCCAGGCGCTGACAACAAATGGTCCCGCGCCGACAGGATTACGATTCCATTCCCAGTTTGCCATGTCTGACGGTTCGCCGGTGGCGTGGCGTGGATACAGCCCATAAGCGAACTGATCGAGATAGCCGGGGTAGGGTTCTGAATAGGTGAGTACAGTGGTCAGGTCATCCGGTGTTTCAATCGATTTGATCGCATCGAATCCGCTGGTGCCAACCAACGCACCGGAACCTGGATTGGATAGAACTTCCACAGTGAATCGAACATCGTCCGATGTGATCGCCTCACCATCGGACCACTTCAATCCTTCCTTTAGTTTCCATGTCACGGTCTGGTAATCATCGGAAAGCCCGCCGTTTTCGAGGGTGGGTAGTTCCTGCGCGAGCACGGGAACATAATTTCCATTTTCATCGATGGTTGCGAGGCCGGTCATGGCAGTCGCCTCAGCCACCTGACGAACGATGGCTGCATCTGCCATGAAGAAATTCAACGTGGTGGGTTCTTCAGGGATGATCAGCGTGACAGTTTGACCGCCACTGGATTGGGCCCCGCCTCCACATGCGCTGAGGATGAGTCCCAGGACGACGAACAGGGTCAACAGTTTTAGTTTCATTCTCTTCTCCTTTTGGAATATAGACCTGACAGGTCCGCTGGTTAATCGGCGTGAATTACGTATGGGTCGAACGCGTCGCGCAAGCCGTCTCCAATGTAGTTGATCGCCATGACAGTGATAAAGATCATCAATCCGGGATAAAACGCGATCCACGGTGCCCGAAAGACTTGATTTTGCGCGGTGGATAAAATGCTTCCCCATGTGGGTGTGGGAGGTTGTACGCCAAAGCCTAAATAACTTAACCCTGACTCGGTAATGATCGCAGAAGCCATCTGCAGTGTCCCGCTGACCAGGATGGGCCCAATGCAATTTGGGAGGATGTGCTGAACGATAATACGCAAGTGACTTCCGCCGAGTGCCCTTGTCGCTGTGATAAATTCCCGTTCGCGCAGGACCAGAAAAAGTCCACGGACGAGGCGCGCGGGCCACATCCAGGAAAGGGCGGCGATGATGATGATCACAACGAGGACGCTGTTTTGCAGCCAGGGCACCTGTTGCTCGCGCAGAAACCCTGCGAGAAGAATTAGGACGAAGATGGTGGGAAGTGTGAGAAAGGCGTCCGTTATGCGCATCAAAATTGTATCGATCCAACCGCCAAAATAACCAGACAAGGCACCGACAATGACGCCAACTGCTATCGATAAAAATGTTGAGAGCAGGCCAACAGTTAACGAGACGCGGCTTCCATACAAAATGCGGGTGAAAATGTCGCGACCTAGTTCGTCGGTCCCAAACCAATGTTGAATACCGGGTTTTTGAAAACTGTTCGTCGGTTCCTGATCTGTTGGGCTGTAAGGAGCAACAAATGCCAGTGCTGATGCGAATACTAAAATTGCGAGAACGCCGATGGCAATCCCCGCCAGTTTGTGTTTGAAGAAACGGCGCGTGATCAGCCACCCCATGCTTTGCTCACGCTCAATCATATTTCACCTGCGGATTGAGCCAGCCGTAGGCAAGATCTGCAAGAATATTGCAAACGATGATCAGAACAGCGGTGATCATTACCACGCCAAGCAGGACAGGATAATCACGTCCCTTGGCGGCGTCCCAAAAGAGTCGACCCATGCCGGGCCAGGAAAAGATCGTTTCCACAAACAACGCGCCCGCAAAGAGACTGGGCAGGTCAAGCGCGATCAATGTTACCAATGGAAGAATTGCATTTCTCAAAGCGTGTTTGTAATAGACGACATTGTCCGCTGCACCTTTCGCCCGTGCCGTCCGAACGTAATCTTCATGCAAAACGTCCAACATGCTTGAACGCAGAAAACGGGAATACCATGCGATCCATCCCAAACTTAAAGCTGTAACGGGCAAAGCCAAATGCCAAAGTAGATCGAGGACGTCCCCGCTTCTGCCCTGTGTGTTCATGCCGCCCACAGGAAAAAACGGATTCCCTGTGACTGGATTCTTGATGGTGACATAAAAAATAATAATTAATCCCAGTCCCAGCCAATATACCGGAATGGACTGGCCAATGAACGTCACCGTGGTCATGCTGTAATCAAATTTTGAATATGGTTTGCGTGCCGACCAGACCCCGATCGGAATGGCGGCGATCAAGGTTACCAGGAAGGAAATACCCACAAGCAGCAATGTGTTTGGAATCCGTTCGGCGATCATTTCATTGACCGGTCTATGAAATTTGATCGAGTCGCCCAGGTTTCCAGAGAGCATATCGTGCAGCCACCGACCGTATTGAACGGGAAGCGGATCGTTCAGTCCAAGCTTCTCTTCCAATGCCTGGATCTGTTCCTTTGAAATATTCGGATTTCTGCGTGCGGCTGTCAATGGCCCGCCGGGAGCGGAGCGCACCATGAAGAAGAGCATCACGCTGATGATGAACAGGATCGGAATCGATTGGGCGATGCGTCGCAGCGCGTAGGTTCTCATGAACTATGCCTCGAAAACAATTTTTCCATCCACCATCGTCATTGCTGGTTTCGCAGTCAGGATATCTTCACGATTCAATGCGAAGATATCGTGCGTGAACAGGACCAGATCTGCAAGATAACCTTCCTTAAGCTGGCCTTTCTCGTGTTCCTTGAATTCTGCGTAGGCGGCATCGCGAGTGTAGCCAATGATGCACTCTTCAAGTGTCAAAGTTTGGTCCGGGTCTGTGGGCGACCATTTTTGGCGGTTCATACCCACATGCAGATTGATCATCGGATCGTAAGGAGCAACAGGCCAATCACTGCCAAACGCAATGTCATACCCTGCGTTTTTCATTGTGCGCCAAGCAAATGACAGCGGCCAACGATCCTTGCCGACTCGCGCCGGCCACACGTCACCTTCTGCAATGCTGAATGGCGCATGGCTGGTTTGCATGGAAGGGATCACGCCCAACTGTTTGAAGCGCGGAATATCATCAGGGTGGATCACCTCGATATGCTCGATGCGATGACGACTATCCCGTTTCCCATTTAACGTTTGAACTGCTTCGTACCCGTCAAGCACCCGCCGCACCGCTCCATCTCCGCAGCAATGGACGAAGATCTGCAATCCCATTTTGTCGCATAGTGCCGCCATGCGGATGAAGTGGTCGAGAGAGTAAATGCCGTCTGGTCTTGCTTCGGGGTTGTCGGCATAGGGGTCGATGTTCAGCGCCGTATATGATTCCCAAACGCCATCCATGAAGAATTTGGCCGCACCGCCGCGCGCCAGTTCCCCCTGAATTTTTGCCATCTCGGCGGCTTCACTCAACATTTCTTCAGTAGTTTCTGGTTTGATCCAATAAGGAACGTAAACTCGCAAGGTCAGTTCGCCGGCGTCTTCCAAAGCGGCGTAAGCCATCATCTCTTCCATTTCGCCGTTCATATTATGGACACTGGTCACACCGGTGGAATTGATGTGTTTGATGGTTTTTAAAAGCAGTTCACGTTTTCGAGTTTCACTCGGTTCGGGAATAAGATCTGAGACCATATTCATGGCTGTTTCGCGTAATTCACCGGTGGCAAGTCCGTTTTCATCGCGGACGATAACGCCGTTGCCTGGTGCATCTTTGCCCGGCTTGAGAATCCCTGCGATTTCCAGCGCTTTTGTATTTGCCCAGGAGGTGTGCCCATCGTATGCATTGATATAAATGGGTCGATCTGCTGTGACTGCGTCAAGTTCTGCACGTGAAGAAATAATGTTGTATTTAACGCCTCTGCCTTCGACCCATTCATTGGTCTTATTTTCCGCCGCAAATGATCGCAGCACATTTTGAACTCCCTCGACATCGGTTACATCATAAAGTTGGGCGCCGCCCATTGAGATCGCCCCCCATAACAAATGGAAATGCGAGTCGATGAAGCCCGGTGTCACAGTTCGGCCTTGCCCGTCAACAACGCGCGTGGATTTGTCGGTGTAGTCTTTTGCGCCTTCGCTTGTCCCCACATAGACGATACGATTTCCTTTGATGGCAACTGCCTCAGCTCTTGGTTTTTCCCTGTTGCTGGTAAATACCTTTGCGTTTGTGATCACAAAATCCGCTTTAGTTGCCATGCGACTCTCCTTTTTGTCTCGATAATTACTCGAATATACATTAACTAAGCTGTGAAGGTCAAGAGAAAGTCTTTGGTTTATAATCTTCATCCATGACCAAGCAAAAAGTTGTCGTTGCCATGTCCGGCGGCGTGGATTCATCTGTTGCGGCAGCCCTGCTCAAAGAGCAGGGATATGATGTTACCGGCATGATGCTGCGTCTGTGGTCCGAGCCTGGCAAGGAGGAATCCAACCGATGCTGTACTCCGGATGCGATGGCGCAGGCAAGGCGTGTTGCGGGAATTCTTGATATTCCATTTTATGTGATCGATGCGAAGGATGTTTTCAAGGAGACTGTTGTCCAGTATTTTCTGGATGGGTATGCACGCGGCGAAACGCCCAATCCGTGCTTGATGTGCAATCGTCAGATCCGATGGACTTTTCTCTTAAATCACGCCCTGGCTTTGGGTGCTGAATTTATGGCTACCGGACATTATGTGAGAATTCGAAATTCAGCAGATGGGAAACGAGAATTACTTCGTGCAATTGACCATGCAAAGGATCAGTCGTACGTTCTGCATGTGTTGAAACAGGAACAATTGAAACATGCCCTGTTCCCAGTGGGGGATTACCCCAAACCGGAAATCCGTGCAATTGCGGAGAAATTCGAGCTCCCCACAGCTACGCGGAAAGATTCACAGGATTTGTGCTTTTTGGCAGGGGAGGATTATCGTAATTTTCTGCAACGAAACGCCGCTGAGATGTTGAAGCCCGGTGATATTGTGACTCGCGATGGAGAAACAATTGGACACCATAATGGGCTGGCGAATTACACCATTGGCCAGCGCAAAGGACTTGGAGTGGCTTCGGCTGTGCCATTATTTGTGCTTTCAAAGCAAGCCGCGAATAACGCGTTGGTCGTTGGCACGCAGGACGAACTGGGTGTTTCTGAATTAATGGTTCGCGATGTCAATTGGTCTGTGAATGGGGTGCCGCAAGCGCCATTTCGCGCGGATGTGAAGACTCGCTATACGGCGAAGGAAGTACCGGCGCTGGTCAGCCCAGTGGAAGGGAATCAGGCGTCGGTTAAGTTTGATGCGCCGGTTCGGGATGCCACGGCCGGTCAGGCGGCCGTGTTTTATCAGGGTGACCTCTTAATTGGCGGCGGAATTATCGTCCACTAGTTATTGCGCGTAGTCACTCGCTCTTCTATAATCATATTTTGGGATTAGGTGATGATGTTGACATTGCCCACGATCATTTTTGGCCTGGTTGTTGCCTTGCTACTTGGTGCGTTGTACCACGCGATCCGCGGCGGGGGTGGTTGGCGGCTGACGCTTTATTTTGGTTTGAGTATTTTCGGTTTTGCAGTGGGAAATTTTCTTTCGGCATGGCAAAGCTGGAATCTTTTTATGATCGGTTCATTGGATTTGGGAATGGGTATCCTGGGAAGTGTTCTATTTTTGATAGGGGGCGAGTGGTTGAGCCGCATCGAAGTGGATAAATAAAAGCAGTGTATAATCTGCGCCCGTTGTAAAGAACAGGTGTCTGCACCTGAATAAACAAACTTGAAAGAGAGTATTAAACATGGATATTTTGAAGAATGTGCTTGATCTTTTCCTGCATTTGGATGAGTACCTTGCCAAGATCATCAGCGATTACGGCACATTGACCTATGCGATATTGTTTGCAGTGATCTTTGTGGAAACTGGTTTGGTGGTCATGCCATTCCTGCCCGGCGATTCCCTGCTGTTCGCTGCGGGGACCTTCGCAGCTTTGGGCTCATTAAATGTCTGGTTGATTATTGGCTTGATGATCATTGCTGCGGTGGTTGGCGATGCAGTCAATTATTCCATCGGCCATTATTTGGGCGAGCGTGCCTACAACATCAAATGGATCAAAAAGGAATACCTTGAGAAGACCCATGCTTTTTTTGAAAAACACGGCGGCAAGGCGATTTTCCTTGCACGTTTTGTTCCCATTGTGCGCACTTTTGCTCCGTTTGTCGCGGGCATTGGTAAAATGTCCTATAGTTATTTTGCCACCTACAACATCGTGGGTGGAATTACCTGGGTGACGATCTTTACCCTGCTGGGGTATTTCTTTGGAAACATTCCTTTCGTGAAAAAGAACTTTGAACTGGTGATCATCGTGATCATTTTGATCTCTGTTCTGCCGATGGTTTATGAATGGTTGAAAGCCAGAAGAGAAGCGAAGAAGTAATCGCCTGAGGCGGGATATTTATCCCGCCTCTTTTTTTATGAAATACATCACTCTTCTTTTTGCTTTTTTCATCATCGCCATTGTCATCCTGGCGGATCGTGGAGAGTTGGGTCCGCTTGGGTTTGTCTACGATTTTCCTTATGGCGATAAAGTGGGACACTTTGTTCTTTTCGGAGTCCTGAACTTTTTAGTCACGCTGACGTCGCTCCGCGCGCTTCCAAATCGCAAGCCGAAGCTGCTTGCTCTTTCAATTGGCTTGATCCTCGCTTTGATCATCGGCGCAGAGGAATATTCGCAGAAATTCTTTGTCAGGCGCACATTCGATTTGGTCGATTTAACAGCCAGTTATCTCGGGTTGATCGTTGGGGGATGGATCGCTTTGAAGTATAAAAAGTGAGAGCCGCATTGTGCGGCTCTCACTTTTTATTTTACGGTACTAATTTCAAATGCCCTTCAGCGTCTTCGATAATTGAATCTTGATCCCACCACATCGGATAATACTGAATGCCTGCCCAAAGAGGAGCCATATCGTCATAATGTTTGTGATACGCATGGCCTGATTCGCCTGTGGTGTGGACCGTGACGGAGTTATTCAAGTTCTTTAAATCTATGATTTGGCGCATTGAAGGCAGCCAGTTGGTTTCGTAGCCATCTTTCACAGACCAGCCGGTTGCATTGACAATGGCTTCGCCGCCACCCACCGGGAAGGGTCCGCGGTTGAACAGGTCTTCGATGAGGAAAATGCCGGATTCGCCGAGAGTGGAATTGCGGAAGGTGGCGGCGTGCATATCGCCCCAAGTCCATTTGGACATATCCTTGCCATAGGTATCTTTCAATTCAGCAACACCATCTGCGAAGGATTTCTTCATGACGAATTCCATGGTTTCAATGACATCCGTTGTGGCCTTGTCATCCCAGAACGGATCTTTTGAATCCTTGGCCATATTTCGCATCACTTCGTTCCAACGAGAGCCGCCATCGGGATAGTATCGTTCCTCAGGCATGTCGTCGTTGAATGTGTTTTGCAGGAAATGCCGCCAGAATGCATTGAAAATCGCCGCGGATGTGGAATCTGATTGAGCCTGGTAATCCCAGTTCTTTAGCGTATCCAGCGCGGGTTGAAGATCTGAATCGAGTTCCAAATCCAAAAGCAGGGGGACAAAGACGGCTCCATTTGCATCGTAGGCATCACCGTGCATTTTTTGAATATAGGCGATATCGATCTTGTTGGGTGCGGATTGAATCATGTTGACAATGCGATCTGCACGGAAGCCATAATCCCAATCGTAGGTGATGAAATGTGGGTATCCGTCAGGCTGCACTTGGTTGTTTGCGGTGACGATATATCCTTCTTGAGGGTTAAAGGTGTACGGCAGCTCTTCAAATGGGATCATGCCTTTCCATTCATATTCATCGGTCCAGCCGGGCACAGGGACCGTGCCATCGCCTTTGGAACGAATCGGAATATCACCCGGCATTTGATAGCCAATATTCCCTTCCACATCTGCATATAAAAGATTTTGCGCAGGTACGTGGAAGTTGCTGGCCGCCTCGCGGAATTCCTCCCAATTTTGCGCCTGGTCGAATCCCCAGATGGCTTCGAATGGCGTGGACGGAGTGAGTGCTGTCCATGCGAGTGCTATGACATATGGTTCGGGAACTTCCACCCCGCTGCGATCTTTGAAGGGAACGAATTCTGCATCTTTCGGATCGCCTTGATCTTTCAACGGGCCATAGGTATCCGAGATCACAGGCCCGTGACGTGTACTGCGCACGGTAATTTCGATCGTGTCGCCGTTCGCCATCTTGATGATTTCATCGCGTGTTTCAAAATCCACCCATTTGCCGTTCACTTCATATTGATTCGGATTTTCCGGATTTACTTTTTCAATATACAAGTCCATGACATCGGGGCCAACGTTTGTGAATCCCCAGGCGATCTTGTCGTTATGCCCGATGACCACGCCGGGAACGCCGGCAAATGAAAAGCCAGCCACTTCAAACGGGCAGTCCGCGCTTTTTTCAACACAATGTAATCCGATTTGAAACCAAATGGACGGCATTTGAATTCCGAGATGCGGGTCATTGGCGAGCAGGGGCATTCCTGTATCGGTTAGCTTTCCTGAGACAGCCCATGAGTTTGAGCCAATGCCGTCGTTCCACGGGCCGAGGAATGAATCGAGCAATTTAACATTTTGTTCCACGGCATGCAGCGCTTCAACGTTAACCTGGGAATTATTAAATGCAGGCGTCATGGTTGGGCCCTCACCGATTTTATTAGCAATGACCGGGTGATCATCAGGATAGGCCGGGAAAAGCTGTGCCACTTGCTCGGGAGTCAACGTCTTAAGCATAACCGCGCGCTCGATCTCTTCACCCATATTGCCGCGCAAATCCCATGCCATTGCCTTGCCCCAGGTCAAACTATGGATGGGAGTCCACGCTTCGATCTCGTACTTTGGGCTGAGCAGACCTAAAACGGCATATTCCAGGCTGAGGGCTGTATCGCTGTGATCTTTGAGATAGGCATTCACGCCATCCGTATAATCCTGCAAAATGGCTCTTGTTTCCAGGCTGAGTCCTTCCCATTCCGCTTCGGCAGTTTGACGCCAACCGAGTGTGCGCAGGAAGGCGTCGGTCTCGGCCTGTCCGCTGCCGAACATTTCAGAGAGGCGCCCGGAACCGATGTGCCGCCATGCGTCCATCTGCCAGAAGCGCTCCTGCGCATGGACGTATCCCTGCGCGAAGAAAATATCGTGAGATGTGGTCGCGTAAATATTCGGGATTCCCATGCTGTCGCGGTAAATATCCACCGGGCCATCAAGTCCATCCACTTTGATCTCTCCGTCGATTTGCGGGAATGACTTTGGCGCTACCGTCTTGGGAAGATATGATTTGAAATAGTAAAAACCACCCCCAGCTGCGATGATCGCAAGAACGAGTATCACGATCAGAACGCTTGCTAAAATCCTGCCTGCTTTTTTCATTGCTCCTCCGATAAGTTGAGTTTATTTCTTGCAGTGTCTTGAGAATCCTGTGGAAACACTTATAATCCCAGGAATGAAAACCAGATTACTGTATATTGTTTTTAGCGCATGGGTTGTTGCCATTCTGACGGTGTTTTTTGCCTCGCAGCCATCTGCCATATTTGTACATCTTCAGGGAGTATTCTCTCTATTCAGTACGATTACATATGGGTTGATTTTTGCGAGTGCAGGTGTTGGTGTGGGGTACTCGCTTTTAGGTCAACTTTGGACGGAAGATTTGGGAATACAGCGGTTTTCCATTTCGGCCGGGTTTGGGATGGGTTTGCTGGGGCTGTTGGGGTTTATATTAGCTGGTGTTGGTTTGGGGAATGGGTGGTTGATGCTTTTGATATTAATAAGTATTTTAGCATGGTTGGTTTGGAAGGGATATGTTCTTTCGGTATTCCAGGACCTCCTTCTTTTGCGAAATGAAGTTTCATCCACTGCCAAAGACGCCCTGCGATGGATTTTATGGATCGCACCATGTTTCTTGTTTCTTTCCTTTATCCTTGTGCTGGGTCCTAGGACGGAGGCTTTTGATGGATACCTTTATCATTTGGTCAATCCATCCTGGTGGATTAGAGATGGCGGTATCACGTCCATTAATATGTTTACGTATTGGTTCCCTTCCCTTATGGAGGGAATGTATGTCTGGCCTTTATCTGCCGGCCTTGATTTAACGCCTCAATTGATCCATCTGTTATTTGCTTTACTTTGCGTACTCCTAACATGGGATTGGACACGATTGCTGTTGGGCGGCCGTGCTGCGTGGTGGAGTCTGGTGCTCATATTGAGCATGCCTTCCATGCCTTTATTGGCTACATGGTCGTATACTGATTTTGGATTGATATTTTATTCCCTGGCAGCTTTGGTGGCAATTTCGAATTGGAGCGGAGCCATGGACGGACGCTGGATCCTCGTCTGCGGAAGTATGGCCGGGTTTGCAATGGGGATAAAGTATACGAGTTTCATCCTGCCTGTGGCCATTGTTCTTTGTTTGGTCTGGTGGTTATTAAAACAGAAAGAGCTTCTTCCTGGCGTTCTGGCTAGATTTGTAGGAATGTCTGTTCTGACAGGCTTCCCCTGGTATCTTCGTAACTGGATCTGGACTCGTAACCCAATATATCCATTTGTTTTTGGGGGAATATACTGGGATACCTTTCGCGCCGACTGGTATAGCAACCTTGGAACTGGGATCGGATGGAATATCGCACGGATCTTCTCACTTCCATTGACGGTTACGATTGGCACTCATGACCTGCATTATGTGGATGGACGAATAGGCCCATTCTACTTAATTTTGTTTCCAATAACTGTTTTGGTGCTTGTATCAATATGGAGAAATGATCGTAACCGCTTCAGATTGTTTATGTTCCCATTAGTTTTTTTTGCATTAAGCGCAGCCTTTTGGGTAATTGGCGTGATCCAGACCAGGGAATTGATGCAGGCTCGTTTGCTTTGGTCCGCCTTGATTCCTCTGCTACCGCTCTTGGCAGCAGGGGTACTCTACTTGGAAGGTCGCAGCACTCCAATTTCAAACTATCGCGCCGTTTTTTCTGCCTTCGCCGCCATCACTCTCTGTATTTTGTTGTTTGAATTTTTCTTGTTTGTAGTTGATCAAACTCCCATACGGGTAACGCTTGGGTTCGAATCGCGGGAAGATCATATGGCGCGCACGCAGCCGGATTATTCGCAGGAATTGTTGCTTGTCAACCAGACTCCATCGGACTCATTTGTTTATTTGCTGTACGAGCCTAGAAGCCTAGGAATGGACCGGCGCGTCCAGCCTGATGTTGATTTGGATAATTTCTCTCATGACCTTTATGTTCATCCAACAAATGAAAGTTTATTGAATTCGTGGAGGGAACTGGGCTACACACATCTGCTGGCCCGTAAATATTTCATTGAAGAAGGACAGGATGGATATGCAAAATTCTCGGATGCGGAACAAATACGCATCCGAGAATTGCTGGCCCGGTTGAAAATAGTCGCAGAAACAGAAGATTTTATTTTATTTTCGATACCGTAGACTTATTGAATATTGCCAAGGAATCGTGGGAACCAATACCAGAGAATATCGGCAGCGGGTTTATTATGAATGGATGTGGATTTATCCTGTAATGCAGCAGGCGGGTAATACCCACGGCTGATGAAACCGGCAATCCATGGACGACCGTTTACTGCAATCAACATTGCTTCGTAAATGTCGGCCTGTGTTTGCAGGCTGAGACTGACTGTTTCATTGTCTGGATTGGGGCGGCTTAATGTGGAAATATCCAGACAACCACCTTGGCCATTGGCGATGCAGCCTGTTGCGGCACCGACAGCGGAGGGGTACGACACGGCCAAGATGACAGGTTTATTCACCACTGTGGTAAGCGGGGCCACTTCGTTGTCAAGCAGGCGGCCAGCTTCGTTGGCATAATCTGTTTTTGTAGCGGTCTGGCTGGTGGCAACTTTTGCAGACCATAGCAAATAAATCCCATCAACATCCTGCAGAAAGGTAAATGGGGTGGCTAATCCACCTTCGACGAATGGAAGCGCCCAATAAACCTTTCCATTGAAATGCGTGCGCACTTCCGCGATGATGGATTTCCATTGTGCTTCCACGTCGGCCGGCGCATTGGATGGAGAACCATCCGAGAGTTTGCCGCCGGGCAGGGCAGGCGCGATCCAATCCCCGCCGAGAATCAAGGTTTGAGAGCCGGATTGCGTGGCGAGGTCTGCATAGTGAGTGGCAAATGCACGGTAGCGGGCAAACCACGTCTGCCACCACTGTGCATCTCGTGGCGCATTCAGCCAGAAGCTTGAGGATGAAGCGTTCGGAAAATTCACAGAGGGGAAGATGGCGACCTTTAATCCCAAAGATTTTGCCTGTGAAAGCATGATCGCAGAGTCGATCCATAATGGATCCTGGCCGGGCATCGTGGCAAAGGTCAACGGCGAAATACTGGAATAAGTCCATGTGGGAGTAAAGACCACTTGATTGGAGCCAAAAGCCTGTGTATTGCTCAATCCTTGTGGAATGTAATAAGACCAGTTGGGGCGATAGGTTGGCTGGAATTCAACACCCGCAACAAACCCATCTGCACGCCGCGTAACATTGTTGCCGACCAATGTGCCAGGCTCGGGATTTTCGAACCACTTCCACGCATTGACCGTGTCCTGAATATCCTGCATGGTCAGGCTGGTGATGGCCTGACGCCCATTGGTATTGGCGCTGGCTGTTTCGAGATCATCTGTGCTGCCGCATTGACCGTTGCGGCAATAGCGATAGCCGAAGGAGCCCAGGGTGTTGATGGGTCCATATAGTTGATATGCCCAGCGATTATTCCCCAACGGCCACATCGGGATGGGTTCTGTCCAGCCGGATGGCTTGAATTGAATGTAAATGATGTCGCCAACCGGTGTTGCAGATGGGACGTTCACCTCGAACAAAATGGGAGAGGAATTGCCGGAGATCCATGTTTCCACGGAATCTTGAAACGTGACGTCCTGTTCGGGAACGATGAAATCACGCAGCACCCATTGCCCATCTTTTTTATGCTCGGCATTCCAGAAGCCATCGCCAAGTGTGTATTTATATTGGATATGCGTGCCAACCGGCAGACTCATGGTCCCTGCATAGCGGCCATCGGCCTGCAGACTCAGGATCGGCATACGATCTGTGTTCGTGCTGAGCGACCCTTGTAAATCTGCGAATGTATTTCCGAGCTGAAGGATATTGCCAGCGATTCGAACGGGCACGCCGGGAACAGTTTCGGATGGAACAGAAACAATGAAGCTGATGTTCACCAACCTCGTTGGTGCGAGGTGCATATCGACCTGAGTCACTTTTGCATCGGCCACCACTGCACCTTGCTGGAACGGTCGATAATTTCCATCGAGGCTGTAGGAAACGAGGTTGTGCGTGCCCACAGGGACGCCGGTTAATTCAAAGCGGCCTGTGGAATCGGTGAGATATTGAATTCCGCCCGCGGTCACCATGATATTCGGTAATGGAGAGCCGGTATCTGCGTTGAAGACCTGCCCCTGGATGGTGCCGGTTGGTCGCGCATACGATTTGTCGCCCCAGTCCGCAACGATGTCTGTCACATCGGCGGGGCCGGCCACATAATACAAACGGTATCGAATCGCCGTTCCCTTGGTGGTATCTTCCACCACCTGCTGGCTGCTGCGTTTGATATAACGATATTTAACCATCGTTTGAAATGCAAGAGGCAGCGTTGCTGTATATGTCAACGGGTCGCGTGCGGTCATTGGGTAGGTGGTGGGGTTAAGTGGAAGGCCGGTCACCTCATCCAAAACTGCGATGGTGAGTGTTTCGCCGGGCTGCAAGGGCTCGGGGATGGTTGTGATGAAGTTTGTTTGCGCAACAGGATGCGGTGTATTGGTTGGCAGGATGGGTCCCGGGGTATTTGTAGGTGCGCCGGGAACAGTTGGCGTATTAAAGAGGGATAACGTACAGGCCTGACTGCTCACGGCAAGGACCAACGCCGCGATCACGATCCGGCGGGTTGTGGATGATGGCACTTTCATTCTCTCTCCTCAGGAAGACGCACGCTTCTTGCGCCGCCTTATTCTGCTTCTGTTTCGAGTTCTTCTTTCTCAACGGCTGCATTAACTCTGTTGCGCCCGGCGTAGGCGATGTAACTTAAGCCAATGCTGATAAAGTATAACAAAATCATCGGCAGCATCACCAACCCCTGGTTGACCGGGTCCACGGTGGGTGTGACAGCTGCCGCGATGACGGCAATGATCACGATGGCAATGCGCCATTGTTCGGCGAGGAATTTGGGCTGCACAATTCCCATCGCGGTGAGGACATAGATCACAAGCGGGAATTCAAAAAAGACGCCGATCCACAACATGAGATTGGTGATAAGCGCGAAATAATCCTTTGCGGTCCATGCCTGGGTAATGCTGGTGAAATTTTTCAGAAAATCAATGGCGGGGGGAAGCAGATATTGAAATGTGAAGGCCATGCCGGCTACAAAGAAAAGCGCGGCAAGTGGAATTCCGATCAATCCAAGTTTTTTTTCGCGAACATGCAAGCCGGGAGCGGCGAACAGCCAAATTTCAAAAGCGATATAAGGAGAGGCAATGGCGATTCCGGCCATCAAGGCCACGCGCATGAAAACCCCGATGCTTTCCGTTGGGCCGATGGATTGCAGCTTTTCGAGGCCGCCAACCGGCGCTGCCATGAATTCCATCAATGCTTCTGCGAACCAGAAGGATGCGATCACGGCGAGTGAGAGCACGATCAGCGCGCGCAGGATGTGCATGCGCAGGACTTCGACCTGGTCCCACATCATTTGACGCGCATCCGAATTGGTGGCGAGGTCGACGAAGACTTCGCCGATGGGGCGTTCTTCCGGCTCTGTGTTCAGGAATCGAACAAAGCGGGCGGTGCCGCGAAATGGAAAAGCGATGATGTTGAAGATGAGTCGAAATGGGAAGGTGGTGACTCGCCAAAGACCGGTGAAAAATTTACGCATTCTTCTCCGGATCGTCAACGCCATCTTCGGGTTTTGTTTCTTCTGTTGGCGGAGCGATCTTGTTTTGCGGGAATGCTTGCGGAGGAGATGTCATCGGCTGTGAGCGTGGCGGCGTGACTGGGTTGTTGGGCCGGGCCGGGGCGGGGCCAGATGCGCCTTTGATCTCATTGTCGAGTTTGCCCAATTCCTCGTTCGCTTCCCGCATCAAACGGGTGGGCAATGTGCGTATCTCACGTGAGGTTTGCTGAAAGATCTTCCAACCGTCAGAAGTGACGATGTCACGCATCCATTTACCGATGGTCTTGCCGGCTTTTTGCATATCCCTTGGACCAAGGATAATGAGCGCAATAATAACGATGAAAATTAATTCAGAGGGGCCGACGCCGAGAAATTCCATTTATAGTTCCGTTTTTGCGGCGATCTCCGCAGTTTTATTTTTTAATATTTCCTGCAACTCATGCTCGTGATCGGCCAATGCGCCCAGCACACCGTTGATGAAGCGCGGCGCGGAATCTGAACCGAATTGCTTGGCAAGTTCCACGGCTTCGTTGATGGCAACCTTGATCGGGGTTTCACGATAAGCTGCGAATTCCCACAAGGCCACGCGCAAAATATTGCGGTCGATGGCGGCGATCTGATCGAGCGGCCATTCGGGAGCGTATCTTGCGATCAGCTGATCGAGATCATTGGTGAGAGGTAGAACGCCGAAGATGATCTGCCTGGAAAATTCGGCAAGATCATCCGTGAGAGTCATTTCCTCCAGCCGTGTCTTGTACACATCGGCCGGGGGGTGATTGGACATGTCTATTTCGTACAATGCCTGCAGGGCAAGGGCGCGCGCCCTGGTTCGGGGTTTCATATTTCAGGCCTCGTTATCTCCGTAATCGACATCTTCGATGTGAATGTTCACGTGGCCCACGTCCATACCAACCATGTCTTCGATGGCACGAGCCACATTTTGCTGCACATTGCGGCTGACTTCGCGGATGTTGATATCCTGTTTGAGCACGAGATGCAGGTCCACGAATACGACGTTCTCTTCCGTTTCAATGCGGACCCCGTCGCCTGCTCCTCGTTTAAAGAAGCGGTTGACTCCGCCGGGCACGGGTGCAAGCCGGCTGACGCCGGGCACGCCCAACGCGGAAAGGCGGGCAATGGTGGTGAGTACTTCCGGTGAAACGGTGGTTCTTCCCTGGGTAATTTCTGTCATAATTTATCTCCTGTTAATTCTCGCTCTTCGCCCTGAGCGAAGCCGCATGATCGTTATGCGGCGTAGACGAAGGGCGGAATTTCAAGATTGCTTTTATATCAAAAGGTTTTACATCATAGCCATGCCGCCATCCACACCGAGAACTTGACCGGTGATGTAGGCGGCTTCATCCGATGCGAGGAATGCGGCGGCGAAGGCGATCTCTTCGGGCTTGCCTTTGCGTGCCAGCGGAACCATCTTGAGCGCGGCTTCGAGCGTTTCGGGCGTCATTGCATCGAGGATCTCGGTATCGACGAAACCCGGTGCAATTGCATTGACCGTAATATTACGTGCGGCCACTTCGCGCGCGAGCGCCTTGGTGAAGGCGATCTGTCCGCCTTTGGAGGCGGAGTAGTTTGTCTGGCCCGGGTTGCCCATCTGCCCGGCAACAGAGGCCATATTGATGATTCGTCCGACGCGCTTGCGCATCATGTGTTTGACGGCTGCCTTCGAGCAGTTGAATGTGCTTTTGAGATTTGTATTGATCACGGCGTCCCAATCAGCTTCCGGCATCATCATGATGAGTTGATCGCGGGTGATACCGGCATTGTTGACAAGGATGCTTAGGTCGCCGAAGGTATCGACGGCGAACTTGATCAAGGCCTCGGCCTGTTTGAAATCAGACACATCTGCCTGTGATGCGGCGGCTTTCCCGCCCGCTGCTTGAATCTGTTTGACCACTTCCTCAGCGGATTCGGGAGATTTATTGTAATTCACCACCACTGCCGCACCGCGTGCTGCAAATTCAAGTGCGATGGCGCGGCCAATACCGCGCGATCCGCCGGTGACGAGCGCTACTTTGTTTTCCAATGATAAAGCCATAGATGGTTTCCTCTTGATAAGATATTTTGAATTATACCGCCGTTGGTCGCCAGCGCTTAAAAAAACACTTTGTTTCAAGGTGTTTCTTGGAGTTTGCTTTAATAAGTATTAAGGCATTGTCGATGCAGTAAAAGCTAGTGATATACAGAGAGCTATTAACGGTACGCCTAATCCTGCGACCCATTCCCATTTCTGATTTAACTTTAGAGATCTATAAATTAGCACTGTTGGCACAATAATAATCAACATTAGAGTTGATTATTATTGTGCCAAAGCAAATATAGGATAAGTCGTCTGCTGATCCAAAAGAGAAAGTTGAAAGACTTAAATCTGAATAATTAAAATTTATATTCTGAATTATTTTGCTGAAAACGGCTAGAAAAAAACCCCACATAACGGCATACAGAGGTATTCCTGAGCACCCTAACCTTTTTCTTGAAGGGGGTGTTTGAGCTGCCAATTCTTCGCCCATTTTTACTCCTTTATTAGATCTTAATTTCTAAAGATCTAATTTATTTTACTTTGATTCCAAGCGCCAGGCCGAGACCTCCACCCAGCGCGATAACTGCGGTTGCGAGGAAGGCATCCTGCCAAAAGCGGATGGGAAAGAGGCGAATCAGGGTATCTGAAAAATAGAACAGCCAGGAATCGCCTTCGAAGAATAGTGAATGAAAGAGGGAGAAGAATTCCCAGAAGACATCGGGGTTGATCAGGATGCCAACACCAACAATAAAGGCAATCGCCATCGCCAGCCCGATCATCCACCAGCCGCCGCGCCGCAGCCCGTTGACAAAGTCATCTGTCCATCCGTAGCGGTAGGCGAAAAAGGCGAGTGCGAATAAAACCCCGAGCGAGATGTACCAGGTCCGCAATGCGCCTTGCACCACGTTCTTGACATCATGCATGTGACTCAGTTCGCGCTCATTGTAGAGCGGGCTGCCATCTTCGAACGTTAGATCGCCAAGATAGGAAATGTCCGCGCTATTGACGAGATAATTCACCGCATAAGGCGCCCAATGCAGGCGTTCTTCTTTTGTCATGCCATATTCATCCGCAGGGAAGTATGGCATGTTGTATTCAACAGTGTAGTAGATGGGAGATAAAAGGATGCGAACCGCCGTACCGATCAATACGAGCGGCACAAGCAGGGATACGAGATAGGAGAGGATGGTTTTGATGTTAAGTTTCATGATTGAAAATCCATCGTCCTGAGCGGAGCTGCATGTTTGCCGCAGCGCAGTCGAAGGACCGGGTTTGATGAAAATATGAAATAACTGAGTCGAGCGTCCTTCGGCTGTGTTCGGAAGATAGTACCGTCCTCACTCCGCTCAGGACGAATCTTGCAATTTACTGCAAAAATTCCAACCCGCCCTGAAAAACAAAACTCACCACCATGTTATTCACGATCCATTCGATGGGCGCGAGATCGTCGGTGTAGACGGTGGATGTTTCGTAGCCTGGTTTTAGGTTGGCATAGGTGGTCGTCATCGTGGTGACCAACAAGGGATGGATGTTTGGGTCTTGAGAAAAGGTCTGGAGGTTTGCGGCGAAGTTTTCCTTCGTCGTCGGCTGCATCGTGGCGAAGATCATCGTGTTGAGCGAGCCGGGGATGTCCATGATATGAATGGACGGAAAGATCGTGGCAATCGTAGTAGCGAGTCCGTCGATCAGGCGGCGGTCGCCGGGGACGGAGCCAACGTTGATGGTCAGCACCCCGTCGTCGGTTAAGTGCGAAGCGATGATCGTGAAGAATTCCTGCGTGGTCATGTGCGGCGGAATGTACGGCGGGCGGTACGCATCCACGGCGATGATGTCATATTTCACCGTGCTGCGGTCGAGGTTGAGTCGTCCGTCACCGATGAATACGTTCAAGTTTGGCACGTCGCCAGTGTGGAAGTATTTTTTACCAACCTCAACGATCTCCGGGTCAAGCTCGTAGCCGTCGATCTGAATGCCGGGATAAATGGCGTTCGCCTGCCGCGCCGCAGTGCCGGCCGCCATACCGATGATCGCCATGTGTTTGACGTCAGACGGTTTGCGGCCCGCGTAAAAAAAAGGGCCGACCGAGAACTCCTCCCACGGCCCGCTGAAAAACAATGTGTCAGGATGATAGATCGAATGAATGCCCTGTCCGTCGTTCAGGCGCAGCAAGGTGTAGCCGTTCTGTTCCTGCACTTGGATGTAGTTGTACGCGGACTCGGTTTCGTAGACCTGTCCCTTGTTGCTCTTGAGCGCCTGTCCGGCGGAGAGGATTGCGACAAGTGCCAGCACGACCGGCATCCAGATCAGTTTCAACATCTCGGCGCGGCTCGCGAACCTGCCGAGGCCTGCCAGCGCCACGAAGAGCAGGATCAGCCCGAAGAGCAGGAAGGTCTTGGCCGTGCCGATGGTCGGGATGGTGATCAGTGTCGGAAGAAATGTCCCGATGAACGAACCGAGCGTGGAGATGGCGTAGATCTGACCGGAGACCTGACCCGCCTTGGAGGGATCGTCCACCGAGAGGCGGATGGCGAAAGGGGAGATCGCGCCCAACAAGGTGATCGGCACGCTGAACAAGATCAACACGGCAATGAACGAACCTGCCATGATGCCAACGCTTAGCGCTTCAAACGCGGTCGCCGCATAACGGAGGACGGGTCCAGCAATATAAGGAACGAGTCCAATCGTGAATGCACCCCAGGCGAGGATGCGATACATCGCGCCCGCAGTTGGGTTTGCATCGGCCCATTTGCCGCCGAGGAAGTATCCCAGCGTGAGATAGATGAGGATGAGGCCAATGATGCTGGCCCACACGAGGTTGCTCGTGCCGAACACGTTGCCGATCAGCCGTCCCGCGGCCAATTCAGCAGCGAGTGTGGTCATGCCCGAGACGAAGACGGTAAAGAGAAGGTATTTTTTCATTGTTTATCCATGAAATAAGATGGCGAGGATTATACCCGCCCCGTGCTTAAGGGCGCTCATTTAGCTTTACGTCGGTTATACACTTCCACATTGTTGCTGATTTGACCAAACCCATTCTCCCGGTATATAAGATAATAATTTTTCTCCAGGGAAGCGGCTATTTTTTCATACTCAGGGCTGTGTTGCAACGTGCCCCAATCCAGGTCTGTAAGAATGATCAATTTTGGATCGGCGCTCTCGATATAACTTAATATGATCTGATCGTTGATCAGGTGGAGATGGTTGGCTGTTTTTGTATCCGTGTTGTAATATGAAAATTGTGCCATCGTCATATTTGGCATGACCTGTCTGCCGGATTCTATTGCAAGCCAGAGCGCTTCCAGAACGAATACCCTGTCTTCTGCCGTGGAATTATCCGAGATGACTGACGAAACATTTCTTATTTCCTCGACTGGGGCGTACCCGCCCGAAATGTCGATAAAATAATATCCACCCCCAACTTGCTCGTCAACGGCTTTGCCGTGCCCGCGTGAAACACCCAGTTCCCCTGCGATCACGGCATATAATAATGCCATGCTCATAAACGCCTTTGAAATTTTTCCTTGACGGTCGAATATTCTGGCGTAAACGATGCCGATGATCGGGAATGAGATAAAAAGAAACGGCACGTAGTATTCGGTGTGAAATCCGCCGCTGACCAGGTTGGGAATTGCGAACAGGAGCAATCCTGCTGCGGTGACGAAGATCGCGGAATGACGCACGATGCCGCTTTTTATTTGCTTGAATCCCACTGCCAGGATGATGGTGCCCCACAAAATAATGTAAGGCAGAAATGCCATGAATAACAGCATGGTCCGAAAAGATAAGATCTGCGATACCCACTTGCCAACCGTGATATTGCCCCACTGTGAAGCGTGGTGCGTGACAAGTCCCCACACGGCAGCGTCAACATTTGGTAATGCCAGTATCAAGACCCAAAATGACGCCCCAAGGCAAAGCGCGATTATGGTCCATTTGCTCCTGGTCCCGGAGGTGAACAAAGCATAAACAATGAAAGGCACGGCGAAAAATACCGCTGATAACCTTGTAAGAGTTGCCAGCAGGACAAATAGTGTTGAGAGAATTAATTTCAGATCCCGTCTGTAATTTGACGAGATTACAAAAAACGCCAGGATGAAAAAGAAAGTGGTTAATGCGTATGTTTTGGTGATGGATTGAAAATAGATCCCAAAGGTGAAGGTCCCGCCCAGCAGGGATGTGATGCCCATTGCCGTTTTTCCGCCGTAATTTCTCGCGGTCAGCAGGGACAGGATAAAGGCAAGGATGGAAAAGGCGGCGGATGTGACTCTGCCGAGATAGAGGCTTTGAAAGAGGAAATGTTGCGGGATCCCATAGATGTATGGCAGGAGCGGGGTTTGCGTGAACGCAAAATCCTGATAGGGAAGTTGCCCTGAATACACAAGTTTGCTTGCGTACAGATACCAGCCTTCATCTGCATTGGCTTGACCCAATAAAATAAATAGAACACTATTCACAAAGAACAGCACGATGCCCAACGCGATGGCAACTTTCCAAAAAGGGTGTTCCTGTTTAATTTGCATAGCCCATAAAATAGGATGATGGAGATTATACCTTTCCCGAACAGACATCCGAGGTCTTCCCTGCGAAACATAGTGTTCGATGATTATAATTATGTCTTGCTTTCGAAAGGAATAGTTATGTACACCCCAAAACTTTATCGTGAAGAAGACCGTGAAAAAATATTGGAATTTCTCAAACGGAATAATTTCCCTGCGCTGGTGACAAGCGATGGTGAAAAGCTGATCGCCACGCATCTGCCCGTGGAAGTGGTTGAGACGGGCAATGATACGTTGAAAATTTACAGCCACATGTCCCGCGCGAACCTGCAGTGGAAATCTTTTAGTGAGCAGGAAGCCTTGCTGATCTTTCAAGGCGCACATACCTATATTTCGCCGACCTGGTACAACCATGTCAACGTGCCGACGTGGAATTACATGATGGTGCATGTGTATGGAAAAGCGCGCGTGGTGGATGGCGAAGAGTTGAAGTCCACCTTGGGGCGGTTGGTCGAGCGGCATGAAACAGGCTGTGATTATCGGATGGAGTCCCTGCCGGGGGAGTTTGTGGAGAAAGAGCTGAAAGGTGCGGTTGGATTTGTAGTGGATGTCACACGCATCGATGCGGGCTATAAGCTCAGTCAGAACCGCAACGATGAAGATCACGCGAATATTATTCGGGAGTTGGAGTTGCGCGGGGACGAAGAGTCAACCCGCGTGGCGGAAGCGATGCGCAGGAACCGTCCGCAAAAGTGACAAGTTGAGTCCAGTTTCAGCGGATGGGAACTTTCCCGTCCGCTGTTTCGTTTTTAGGGGAAGCGCATCCTTTTTGGTTGCATGTTAGAATTTAATTGTTCACCATTATGTCATGCCGAGCCTCTCTTGACCACACATGCACCGCAGTGCTGTGAACATCTCCGACGCGATTGACAGAGATCCTTCGGTCGCGAAAGACGCTCTCTCAGGATGACATTTTCCGTTGGTGTATCGTTGGGAAAAAGCAGGGTAAACGGCATGCAGCGTTTTGGAAACCCTGATAGTATTTCACACATGTGATGAAATTATGACCGAAACAACAAACTCCCCCTTGAAACGAATTAATTTTGCGCGGGTTCCCGAAGTACTCCTTCAACCCCAGCGCACCTTTGGAATCATCGCCGAAGAAGCCCGCCCCAGTTGGTCCACACCCATGTTAATCTTGAGCGTCACCTCCGCACTGGCGATCATCGTCAGCGGATATTTAAATGCGCGTGCCGCTTTGATGGGCGAAGCGCCGTTACCGCGCGATTGGGATTGGTGGACACCAGACATGCAAGCCAACTATATGCAGGCGCAGCAATCTATGCAGGGACCTGTGTTTTCGTATGTCATTCCGCTGGTGCTGGGGTTGATCGGTTTATGGTTGGGATGGCTGATCCTCAGCGGCTTGCTTCATCTTGGTTCCACATTGCTTGGCGGGCGCGGCACGATGCCGGGCGCGTTGAATGTGGTTGCATGGGCGAGCCTGCCGTTTGTGGTCCGCGACCTGCTGCGCGTTTTCTTTATGCTAATCTCCGGACATTCGATCCAAAGCGCCGGCCTTTCCGGCTTTGCGGCAGAGTCTGTTTTCCTTGCACATATCCTTGCGCAGCTTGATCTATTTTATCTTTGGTATTGTATTTTGTTGATCATCGGCTTCGGTTTTTCCGAAAGCCTGACCCGCAACAAAGTGATCACAGGCGTGGCGGTCTTGATGGTCGTCGTTGTTTTAATTCAGGCCGGCATCGGCACTGCCACCTCCGGCTTAAGCGGACTGGCTTTTCAACGACCATTCTAGACCTTCATGACTCCCTTAATTCAAGTTGCCGGATTGAAGAGACATTATCAAATGGGTGGAACCACGGTCCGCGCGTTGGATGGTGTGGATATTGAAATTCCGGCCCACACGTTTACCGTGGTGATGGGACCTTCCGGCTCCGGTAAAAGCAGCCTGTTATATCTGCTTGGCGGGTTGGACCGTCCCACAGCCGGTGAGATCTCGATCAATGGCGAGCGGCTCGATCAAATGGATGAGAATGCACTCGCTTTGTTTCGCCGCAAGATGATGGGTTTTATTTTTCAATCGTTTAATTTGGTATCAAGCATGTCTGCGATGGAGAATGTGGCATTCCCGATGCAGTTTTCCGGCATACCTGTCATGGAGCGGAATCAAAAATCGCTTCAACTCCTCGGGCAGGTGGGTCTGGCGGACCGCAGCGGACACACGCCTTCGGAACTCTCCGGTGGCCAGCAGCAGCGCGTGGCGGTGGCGCGCGCATTAATTAACGATCCGCAGTTGGTCTTTGCGGATGAACCGACCGGCAACCTCGATACCGCCAGCGGCGTGACCGTGATGCAGCTACTTTCCGACCTGCACAAATCCGGGCGGACTGTTTTGGTGGTCACGCACGACCAACGTATGACGAGATTTGCCACCCATAAAATATTCCTGCTCGACGGGCATATCGTCAGCGAAGAAGAGTACAAGTCCGCCACGCTGGCGTTAGATAATCAAGGAGAATAAATGTTTTTCAAGAAAAAGAAGATCATAATATTTGGCGTGATAATTGCCTTGATGGGGCTTTCTATTCCCGTGCCTGCTTATACTTTGCAGACACCAACTGATACGCCAACATTCACATCGACTGCGACAACAACCAACACTCCGACGATAACGAACACGCCTACAATAACATTTACCCCAACTATAACGCTTACTCCCGCGCCCTTTAATCGCCCTCAAATGGCGGTGCTTTCTTCCGGTGCTGATCCTTCTGCGATCAAATCTCTTAAAGAATTCACTTTCTCTGTGAAATTAAAAAACGCAGGAAGTGTGACTGCGCTAAATGCTCAGGTAGCCTTTACCTCAGCAGACCTTGTTCCGACAAACACAGGTGGTGTGGTTGTACTTGGAACAATGGCTGACGGCGGTGTTTCGACAGCCAGTCAAACTTTTGTCTCGACTACATATTTATATGGAAAGTCGGTTGTTGCTATTGATGCAACAGTAACCTATTACGATGACGGTGGTACTGCATACACGGATAAATTTACATTATCCGTCCCGGTCTCCGGTGCAAGTTCCGGATCTGATACAGGCGTTACGTCCACACCCACCGGTGTGCGGAACGGACAGTTGATCATCTCCTCCTATGGGATGACCGTTGATCCGTTGCAGCCCGGCACGCAATTCACATTGATCATGACCGTACAAAACGCCGGCAATGATAAAGCGCAACGCGTTACGATGATCGTGGGCGGTGGTTCGTCAGGAACAAGTGGAGGCACGCCGCAGCCCGGCGGTGTTTCTGGCGGCAGCGGCGAGTTTACGAATTTCGCGCCCGTTGGCACATCCAACATTCAATCGCTGGGCAATCTTGGCGCTGGTGAAATGCAACAAGTCAAGCAGGATCTCATCGTCAACGTCTCCACCAACCCGGGTGCCTATCCGATGAAGATCACCTTCTCGTATCTCAACAGCAAAGGCGAAACCATCAATGATGAACAAGTCATTACTTTATTGGTGTTCAGCCTGCCGAATATTGAAGTGAATTTCTATCGTCCGCCGGATACATTTTTCATGGGCCAGCCCGGCGCACTCCCGATTCAGATCATTAACCTTGGCAAACGCACCTCCGTGTTGGGCACGATGAAGGTCACCTCAAAGGATGGAATTGTCGATAGTGGCGAAACACTTGTCGGCGCGTTGGACGCGGGCGGTTACTTCACGCTGGACGCCATGTTTACTCCCGATGTCGCCGGCGAACTTGAATTGGATGTCGTCATCGACTATACCGACGATTTCAATCAGGCGCGCACTGTTGAGCGAAAGTTAAAAGTTACGGTGGAGGAAGCCTTCATTGAACCGACTCCCGACCCATCCATGCCGGATGCAGGCGGCGAGGAGTTTATTCCTGCTTCCGATGAAACCTTTTTACAAAAGACCTGGCGATTTATATTGGGATTGTTTGGGCTCGACAGCGCGCCTCCGACTCCGACCGTGCCTGATTCAGAAATTCCCACAGAGGAGTTTCCAGTTCCAAGCAGCCCGGGTGGTGCAGGCGGGGGCGGTGGTAAAGGCTAGTCCCACATGAAGCTTATCGATCTCATTCGGCTGGTGGTCAACAACCTAAACCGACGCAAAGCACGCGTCGGCTTGACAGCCATTGGGGTGGTGATCGGCACCGCGGCAGTCGTGATCCTCGTGTCGCTTGCCATTGGTTTGCAGATGAATGCCAATGAACAGTTGTACGGAATTGGGAACCTGAGTCAAATCAACGTATCTCCCAACTATGGAGGTGGCGGCGGAGGGTATGGCGGCCCTATGGTGCAGATCGCGGGTTCGCTTGATACAGGCGAGAGTGCATTACTAACCCCCCGTGCGATCAAAGATTTACAGGCGTTGCCCGGCGTGGTCTCCGTGATCCCACGCGAATACTTGAACGCACAAATGTATGTGACTTATAAAAAGATGCAGGGGTATAGCAGCATCATCGGCGTTGCCACTGAGGATTTAACGACTTTTGGCCTTGAAGCAGATCAGGGGATAACAGGTCTTTCAAGGGCAAGTGTGGTGATCGGTCCACAGGTGGCGATGGGGTTTTACGATCCCAACCTGCGGCCCGGACAGGAAACACCCCCGCCTCCGGATCTATACGATCAGCAAATTCAACTGACCATCCTTAAGTATGACGCCGATGGAAATGAGATACGCAAAAATATCAGTGTGCGGGTGGCAGGCGTGCTGGCTGAAACAGGTGCGGAATCAGATTGGTCCATTTACATGCCATTGGATCAGGTGGCTTCGATCAATGAGTGGGCCAACGGATTCAGGGTCAATCGCAATAAGGACGGCTATACTGAAGTCATCGTGACAGTGGAAAACCCCGATAAAACCATTGAAGTACGGGATCAGATCATCGCCCTGGGTTATCAGGCATTTACCATGCTTGACTTTGTGCAGGGGATCAACAACTTTTATACCATTTTGCAAGTCGTGCTTGGCGGTGTGGGAGCGATCGCGTTGTTGGTGGCTGCCATCGGTATTGCGAATACCATGGCCATGTCCATTTTGGAGCGAACGCGCGAGATCGGCTTGATGAAAGCGGTCGGTGCGACCAATCGCGATGTGCTTGCCATCTTTTTAGGGGAAGCAGCCGGGATCGGTTTTATCGGTGGGGCGGGTGGTGTGCTCATCGGCTGGCTGGCTGGGCAGGGATTAAATGTGGTGGCGGTTGTTTATCTCGCCCAACAAGCGGCACAACAGGGAGGCATGCCCCCCAGTGTTGCGGTGTATACTCCAATATGGTTGCCCGTTTTTGTGCTTTTGTTTTCTGTCTTTATCGGTATGGTTTCCGGTTTATATCCGGCGCTTCGAGCAGCTACTATGATTCCCGTTCAGGCGTTAAAATATGAATAGTTTCTGTTCTTGAAAAGGAGATTGCCGTTATGCCAGAGAGAAGAACTGTCCCACGAAAGAAATTTAATATGTATATGCGCGTCATCGACGATGACACGCAGGAGACTCTCGGCCACATGGTGGATGTCAGCCCGGACGGACTGCAATTGGAGACCGCCGCAGAATTGCCCATCAATAAGGATTATTATCTGCGGGTTGAGTTGACGCCTGAGCTGGCAGACCGCCCATTCATGGTGTTTATTGCCAAGTCGAGATGGTGCAAGCCGGGAAATATTCCATTCCTGTTCTATACCGGGTTTAAAATTGTCGAGATCATGCCCGACGATAAGGTAATTTTTGAAACGATCGTCAAGAAATTTGGCGCTTAACCTGCAAGTAGAAAATGCCTGGGCGGACCGAATCGGCCAACGTGAGTCTGAGGCGTGTGGTCTTCCAGGTACATTTGGTTGGGGCGGAAATTAAATTCCCATATTTGGTACTTGTAATTTTAGAAAAAATGTTCTAAAATGGATCTATCATATCCGCTTGTTTTATTTTAAAAGGAGAATGTCATGTCCAAGAGAAATATCGTTCACGTTGAGATCCCGGCCGCAAATGTCGAAGCGACGGGAAGTTTTTACCAGCAATTGTTTGGTTGGAAGTTGATGCCCATGCCGGAAATGAAATACACCATGTGGGAGGCCGGTGATGGTGACGAATACGGTGGTTTCCCCGAAGTCTCCGAGGATAACCCGGCCGGTCAGGTGTTGGTGTACATTGCCAGTGAAGATATCGAAGCCGATTTGAAGAAGGTGGAGAAGCTTGGCGGCAAGGTGCTTCATGCCAAAACGGAAATTCCTGGTATGGGTTGGTATGGTATTTTTAAAGACCCAACCGGAAATGTGCTTGCCTTGTACACAAGCAAGAATCCCGAAAATAATTGATGCGCTAAAAATTTGAATATTTTGACGCTGACATGCGAATTTTTTTTCCTCTGTCGGCGTCATTTTTATTCCAGAAGGAAAAACACATGTATGCCATGACCGGAAAACTGATCGCGCAAAATGGAAAACGGGCCGAACTCGTTGAAATATTAAAGCAGGCTGCAAAGCTTGTTGGAGGCCTGCCGGCCTGCCAACGATATATTGTTTGTGAAGACCTTTCGAATGACACCCATGTGTGGGTATTTGAAACATGGAGTGATAAGCAGGCGCATGACGATTCATTAAGTGATGAACGGGTTCGCTCCCTGATCTCAACTGCAAGGCCATTGCTGGCGGCGGCACCCGATGGTGCTGAATTGCGCGTTGTCGGGGGGCACGGCATCTAATTTTTCGCACCTTAATTGGACTGTGTTTCTCCTGAACTTGCTTGACGCAACTCTCTCGCAGTGGTATCCTTGCGCGCAATGTTCAGACAAATCGTTGTTGACACTACTAATACCAATCGTAATACTCGCACTCACACAGTGACGGGGCGTTGGTATTTATCAGGTGAACATGAACAGGTCCATTCATCCTAGATAGGAAAACCAAACGCCCCGAATTCGGGGCGTTTTTCTTAACCCCATAAAGGAGACATTGTCATGTCCATTCCGAATACCACCCCAGTCCTTGCTGTTGACGAGAAGAATCTTATTCCCGTCAGCGACCATCTCAAGCAAATGGCGGATATCCCGCCTTCCCGAATGTTTCTGATCAACAAGTCGTTGAAAGTGTATGTGGAAAAAAATGCGGGCGCGAAAATATTCGATGCCTCGCAAGGCGACGGTGGCGCTTCGTTGCCCGGCGTGCCTCGGGCGATTTTAGAGCGCGCTTCTCAACTTCAGATCGAGCATGGTACCGCCTACGATATGCCATTTGGAACCGACGCGTATCGCAAGGCAGTCATCGAGCAATATTGGAAGTTGGACTCCTCTTCCGGCTGGGGATCTGCCAACGTCCTCGGTACCACCGGCGGACGCGACGCCTTGAATAAAGCCTATCAAGCCATGCTGGCGTTGGGGCATGGCCGCCAGGGCGACCTGATCGTGGTCTCTCGTGTGCCATGGATTTCCTACAACTGGGGACCGTATGGAGTCGGTGCCAACGTTCTTTGGGCACCCGGTGACCCGGCTCAGGGTTGGGCGTACTCGGTTGAGGCCATTCAAGAGAGCGTGAAATTTGCCGAATCCAAAGGGCGCAAGATTGCGGGCATCATTATCACGAACCCCGATAATCCAACAGGCATGACCATCCCAGTTGAGAAACAAGTTGCACTTGCGAAAGCTGCATTGGAAGCGGGCGTTGCCTTTGTCTTGTTTGACTGGATGTATCACTACGTGACCGATGAATCCCCGATGGATTTGAACTCCTTCCTGAAATTCTTTACCGCTGAGGAACGCAAGCGTTTGATGTTCCTTGATGGAATCACCAAATCGCTCGGCGGTTCGAACATCCGCAACTGCCATTTGATCGCAGATGAAAGTGTCATCAAATTCATTGTCGCCCGCGGTTCGCATGGAGTCATCCCCCCGTTTTATTCTCTTGCCGTGGCAATGGCTGCCTACGAGCTCGGCTACACCGAAGCGGCAAAGACGATCATTGAGCCGACCAATGCCAGCCGTGTGGTTCTGAAAAAGCTGCTTTCCGAAAAAGGTCTTCAGCATATCATCGGCAAGGGGTATTATGCCTTCATCAATGTCGGTGAATATATCAAAGCCAAAGGTTGGAGCGACAGCGAACCGCTGGGTCAGTACCTTGCTGAAAACCATGGCGTCGCCATCGTGCCGGGCGCATTCTTCTCGCCTTTCGGCAATGAATGGGTACGCTTCTCGTACGCCACGCCCGCTGAAAAGACAGAAGGTGCATTCCAGCGATTGGTTGAAGGATTGGAAAGCTTGAAGAAGTAGAAGAATCAGGAAGAAAGATGGAGCAGACCGGTTTCATCTTTCTTCCTTTTGTTTTGGCGCGAAATTTATTTAAACAATATTTTCTTATCGTAGGATGTACTCATGCCCTCACAAAAATTTGCCGATAAATATCTCCTGGCCCTTGAACAGGCCGCCAAGGAAAAACCGCAAGGTGGACTCAACGGTTTCGAGCAGGAATGGAATCTGCTTGATGAGCAGCTTCGCCCTTTGCTCACCGTAGGCGCAGGTCCCAGTCAACACTCTTTCGTGGATTATCTGCTTGCCGAATGTGTTCCGTCCTGGCAGGCGCAATTCAGCCAGCTTGAGGTCTTTCACTGGATGACGGAATGGGCTACGCGTCCATACTATACGCCGCGCGGTGCGATTTATGAAGCGCGTTTGATGGAAGCTTCGTTGATCAATGCCATTCATCGAGCAGGTCTCCAATTTGGGGAACGTTTGCATTACTGGCATGGCAATCTTTTGTATCTCACTGATATTGGGCATCACTCCATCCCCGGCAATTGGAGCATTGCCAAACGTCGCTATCTTGAAAAATGTGTGGATTTGTACGGCGGCGGATTGGCGGTTGCAGGCATTCACAGCAACCTGTCGCTGCCCGATCCGCTCTTTGCATGGGATTTCATGCATCTTTCCGCCTCGGAACGCGGCGATCACCATCTTGATGAATACAAGTCCGAATTCTATATCACTGCCACGCGTCTATTGCGTGCGTTCGCTTCCCTCTTTATCGCAAGCAGTGCGTCGACGCCGATGCAGGCCCAGGTCAAGGATGGACGCGCGGTCGTCGTCCTGACCAAGTACGACTCGATTCGCAACCTCACATTCCCAAATCCACGCGAGATCGATCTGCCTGACCTGTATCGTTCTTATAATGATTATCTGCAAATTTCATATGACCTGGTTCGTCGTGGTGTGCGTTTTGGTAACAACAATTACACGCCTGTGCGTGCGCGTTCATTTTCGGAACCGGTTGAGCGATTGATTTCCACCACCAGCGACGAACTCACGCATCTTTATACCCGCGGCCTGTTCGCTGCGGGTGAGGCGACACCTCCCGAAGAGATGGCCATACAGATCGAAAAACAGAACCTGATGGCGCGTATCAACCTGCCGATGGGACGCGTCGAAGTGCGTACGGATGAGGGTGCGCACAGCCTCGATCTTGATATTGCAAACCTGACCCTCAAACATCTTTTGCTGTTACGCATCTATTCAGACCCGCAATTTGCGCGCGGCTTCCGTTATGACCGCGAAGACATTACACGTGCCCGCTTAAATGAAAATCTCGCCGCGAAATATAGTATGCGTGCCGAGATCGAAAATCCATTGACCGCCAAGCCGATGGCCATGCGTGATTTCCTGAAGTGGACGCTTAACGAGGTCAAGCCGCTGGCAGAAGCGTTGGAGTTATGGAATGACCTGGCGCCGCTGGTTGAAATTTCCGAAGGCGCGCACAATACCGCTGAAAAATTTCGCGCACGCCTGCAGCATGAGCTGGGTGACAATGACGAAGTTCCATTTGATGCCTTGAAGGAATTGCATTTTGAACGTGAGGCGCAGATCAAGGCGGATGTGGAACATGTTGCCGCGGATTATGCCAGGTTGGGGGAGGATGCTTCCAAAATCGCCGAGTTCCTGCAACGCGGACGTGACTCGGCAAGGCAGTCCCCGCAATCTCCAATTCAATTCCGCCCACGGACGCAGGCTGTTGTTGAAGTCTCATATCCCAACAAAACCAGCGAGATTTTGGACCTTGCCCAGCAGTTGATCCGCATTCCCGGTGTTACTGCCTGCCCGGATGAACGTCTGGATGAAGTTCATCGCACCGGCTCCCTTGTGCACGATTATTTGAAAGATGCCGGGCTCGAGGTGCGTTTCTTCGATGGGAAATATCCCGCCGTGTATGCGACATTCCTAGGCGCCGCCAAGGAGAATCCCATCTTGTTGACGGGACATTTCGATGTGGTTGAACCCGAGCCCGACGACTCGCAATTTTTGCCACGCATCGAAGGAGATTATCTCTGGGGGCGTGGTGCAGCGGATATGAAGACTGTTGTCGCCACCTATATGGTGTGGATGAAAGATGCCCTGAAGGCGGGTGCTCCTTTTCCCAATATTGCACTGTTGCTGGTTGGCAATGAAGAAAACGGTGAGGCCGAAGCATGGGGCACGCCGCATGTGCTAAAGGAATTAAATCTCACGCCGTCGCTATTTATCGCCGGGGAGCGCACAGGTGAGAAAGGGAATGAACTCTTCGGCGAGATCTGCATTGAAAATCGCGGCGTGATGCGCTTTGACGTGATCGCCCACGGAACAAAGGCACACTCTGGTGTGGCGGGTACGGGTGATTTGAGCGAGCGCTTGATCAATGCCCGCACAGCCTTGAACGGAATTTTCGCAAAATATCTTACACTCAAAGCTGCGGATGGATGGCAATCACAGGCGAAATTCCCATTTATCAACGTGGGAACGCCTGGTGTGTATAACGTCACAGCGGCGGAAGGGATTCTTGGTGTGGAGATTCGCCCCATCCCGCAGGATGACACGTCTGCACTGCGAAAAGAAGTGGAAACTTATTGTGCCGAAAACAATTTGGAGGCGAAATTTTCCGTGATGGAAAATGGTGTGGCCTGTGACCCGAATAATCCGGCGTTGAAAGCGCTTATCGAAGCAGTTAAGCAGGCTTCGGGCGGGCAGGAAGCGAAGATCGGGAAGAAGCTCCCTGGCACTAGCGCGCGCTTCGCCCCCGGAGGTCAGGCAGTTGTGTGGGGACAATCCGGCCTGGGTCCACATGCCAAAGATGAGCGGCATTACATCCCAAGCATTGAGCCTTATTACAAGTCATTGAATCAACTGGCAAAGTTGTGGAAATAAAAATAGCGACCCATATATATGGGTCGCTATTTTTATTTGTTGACCGAATAAACCAAGGTGGGAAAATTATCTCCGTCAATCCCGTCCACTTTTTTCTCAAAAGACATGCCCGCCTTTTCCGCCACCCTCTGCGAGGCAATATTTGCCGGGTCCATCAGGCAGATCAGTCGTGATAAATTTAACTGGTCAAATGCATATCGGACGATACCTCGTGCCGCTTCTGTTGCCAATCCCTTTTTCCAAAAAGCCTTGTCGATCATATAGGCCACTTCAACTTCCAATTTATCATCAATGGTCCATGGGAGCAGTCCGCAGCGGCCGATGAATTTGCCGGTTTCTTTGTGGATGGTTGCCCACAGCCCAAGTTCGGGGTGCCTGGGATGTCCGTTCAAGAACCATTCCAACTCTTCCTTGGTTTCTTCGTAATTTAAGATACCTTCAGGGTAATACTCTCGCATTTCGGGGTCGCTATATAAGACGAATAACTTATCCAGATCATCTATTACAAGACGCCTGAGAAGTAATCGCTCGGTTTCAAGAATGACTTTGTGTTGAGCGCTCATTTTCTTTTTTCTGTTGGCAGAAAATCAAATGGTGGACGTTGATTCAACTTTGCCAGGTTTGAACCGGCGTCTCCAGCATATAACATGGTAAGTGAGCCGGTGTCACAGCTTAATTTTTGAAAATGATCTAGCGGCAGCCCGAGAAAATGTGATACCGCCAGCTTGATCGGATCCGCATGAAAGACGACCGCAATAATATCCTTCGGCTTGTTATGTTTCTTGATGATACCTTCCAATACATTGGCAATGCGTGTCTGCAAATCCAGAAAAGATTCACCTTCGGGAAATTGAAATCGCGACGGTGCACTTTGCACGATCTTCCATTCTTTTTTTAGGCGCAGCAGTGCAAGCGATTTTCCCTGCCATTTGCCGATGTTGGTGTCCATCAGATCGGGATTTTGCGTAATTTTCAAGTTGCGGGAATTTGCGATTGGTGCGGCCGTTTCCATTGCTCGTTCCAGCGGACTCGAATAAATGGCTGTAATGGGTACATCCTTTAACGCTTCTCCCAGCGCCTCGGCCTGCTTCCGACCCCGCTCATTGAGATGAATTCCGGGCAGACGGCCAGCCAACTTCCCTGTTTTGACATACTCGTTTTCGCCGTGACGGATCAATAATAAAGTAGACATATTTTCCTTGGAGTACCAAGGTACGGGTGGACCATGGTACGGTTGTATTAAATTTTTCAATCTGTATACTACATCATTATATCTGAGTTGTTTATTGTCACCTAGTTGAATGAGGAGATGTTTATCATGATAAAGACAGGATTGTTGTTGAAGTGGTCGTTGGCCTTGTTTTTAGGGTTGGGGACCATCACTACCATGGCTTATTATGCGGAACCAGAGTGGGCAGTATCGATATTTGAATATCCCCAATCGATTTATGATTCCATTTTTAAGTGGCCCAAAGCACCTGAGATCGTGGATGAGGATCTGGACGGTAGCTGCGGTGTAAGAATATTCTGGGTCGATAATGAATTGAACGAAGATGGAGTTTATTTTTATCGCCGTGTCGTTGGTGAGCCAAACTTCACTGCCATCGACGCACGGCCGCCGCATCCTGGTGTCCCTGGTTCGTTTGATGATGACAATTTACCGATGGGTACCTATGAATACAAGGTCAGCGTTTTCAACGAGTATCATGAAACGTTTAGTAATGTTAGCGCGCAAATGATCATCGACGAAGATGTCTGCGGTGATGAACCGATCGTAATCAAGCCCTTGAATCCGGTAATTACCAGTCTCGAACGTGTGAAAGGTGATACTTGCACGATCCGTGTTTATTTCAACGACAATTCCACTGATGAGGATGGTATCCGTATTTATCGTTCGGAATGGAACGATCCCGATGTCCTTCTCGCAGAATTACCGCCTAATAATGGGCCGACAGGTAGTTATGACGATACCAACATCCCGCCCGGTCACTACACCTATCGGGTTAGTGTCTTCAACGAAAACGGTGAGTCGTTTAGCACAATAAGCGACGAGATCGAGATGACAGAGGAAGCTTGTGGTTCGGATAACATCCTTGTGCTCACTCCCAATCCTTCACTGATCTCGACTCCTGCTATTCAAGCTCAAGCTTGTGTTTGGAAGGCGGCCGTCAATGTCTTCCTGCGTAAGGGTCCGGATGTTGGTGCTTTTGACCGCCTCGTGGACGTGGAAGCCGGTAAAAGTTTCCCTGTGGTTGGTCAAAGTGAAGATGGTCAATTCTGGGCAGTGGAAGTGGAGCCGGGCGTCATTGGTTATATCAGCAAGTCCGAAAAGTTTAGCATTGTGGATGGTGATTGCTTGAATATCTCTGTTCTGACCGACCCCGAACCTGCTGTGGTCGAGCCAGTGGCGACGAAGAAGCCTGGTGATGATACTCCTTCCACCCCTCAATGCAGCGATGGAATCGATAATGACGGAGACCGAATCGTTGACATGCGTGACAGAGGATGCAGTTCACCAGATGATACAAGCGAATAGACCCAAAAACACAGCCAGCAAATCGCTGGCTGTGTTTTATTTGATTTTTCGTTTCATTTCCTGAATTTGCTCTTCAGTCATATCCGGTATATTCTCGATCTTAGAAATGCCCAATGCCTTGCGCTGAGCTTCACGCCACATTTCCAGCCGTGCTGTGATTTGAGATTCGTATCCTTCTTGTGACGGTGAGTAGAAATATGTGCCAAGCAACCTCTTGGGTAGATATTGCTGTGGCGCAAAGTGACCTTCGCTGTCGTGTGGATAAACGTAATCCTTGCCCTGGCCAGTTGCGGCAGCGTCGCGGTTGCCGTCTTGTAAATGTCGCGGCACGGAGACTTGCCCTTCTTCCTCTATCTTTTTCATTGCCTTGAAATACGCTCCCGCGCTATTTGATTTAGGGGCCGTGGCGAGATACAGTGTTGCTTCTGCAATGGGATAAATTCCTTCAGGCAAGCCGATGAATTCAAACGCTTGCATGGCTGATGATGCGACTACAAGACCCATAGGATCGGCAAGGCCAATATCCTCCCCGGCGAGGATGATCAAGCGGCGAATGATGAATTTGGGGTCTTCGCCGGCATAGATCATTTTTGCCAGCCAATATAAAGCCGCATCGGGGTCAGAGCCGCGCACGGATTTGATAAATGCAGAGATCGTATCGTAATGCGCGTCGCCGTCTTTGTCGTAGAGAACGGCGCGACGCTGAATTGACTCTTGCGCAACATCCAAGGTGATGTGGATCAAGCCGTCTTTATCCGGCGCGGTGGATTCAACTGCAAGTTCGATCGCATTAAGCGCGTTGCGCGCGTCGCCGGAGGAAACTTCAATTAAATGGGCGCGGGCATCGAGGTCCAATGTGATGCGTTTGTTTCCGTAGCCACGATCCTTGTCGGTGAGTGCGCGGTCGAGGAGTAATCCAGTCTCGGCTGGATTTAAGTTCCGTAGTTGAAAGACACGTGAACGGGAGATCAAAGCCTTGATAACTTCAAAGTATGGATTCTCAGTGGTGGCACCGATCAGGGTAAACGTACCATTTTCAACGTGAGGAAGAAGCGCATCCTGCTGGGCTTTGTTCCAACGATGAACTTCATCAACAAATAGAATTGTTCGTTCGTTGTGTAACCGTCTGCGTTCCAGTGCTTCGTCAATGACCACGCGCAGATCGGCCTTGCCAGCGAGAATGGCGGAAATGGTAACGAAATGACTCTTGGTGGAATTTGCGATAACCTGCGCGAGAGTGGTCTTGCCTGTGCCGGGTGGCCCCCAAAGGATGATGGATGAGAAAAGTTTATCGGCTTGAATAGCGCGGCGCAGGAGTTTGCCTTCGCCGACGATATGTTCCTGTCCGATATATTCCTCCAGCGTGCGTGGACGCATGCGTGCGGCCAGCGGCGCTTCGTTTTTCATGCGTTCCTGCATGGCATGGTCAAAAAGATCGTTGGACATACAATTGATTATAGCAGGAAGGGAGATGTAGTATGTTGTTATTCAACCAGGGTGATGATGACATTGCCCTTTTTTTGATCTGTTTCGACATAGCGATGTGCCTCAACTATCTGTTCCAATGGGTATCGCCTGTCAATGACCGTTTTGATCTTCCCTGCCTCGATCAGCTTCGCAAGAAAAGTTAGATCTTCCATGTTGTGATTCGATGTCCCAAAAATAACCTTCCTGCTGGTAGTCTTTGAAATCCATGCCCCTTGAAGCATGTGACTCGGGCCAGGATTGCCTATAAGATAGTACCCATTTTTCTTTATCATTCTTACACTGCGAGAAAACGAACTCCTGCCGACCACATCAAAAATGACGTCATACATCTCGCCGCTTTGGGTGAAATCTTTTTGGGTGTAATCAACCACATGGTCGGCACCGATCGAGCGCAGCATGTCCAATTTTTCGCTGCTATCCACAGCAATCACTTCCGCTCCATAGTGCTTTGCAAGTTGTACTGCGAACGTACCGATACTTCCGCCTGCACCATTGATCAAAACCTTTTGCCCGCTTTGGATGTTTGCCTGCCTGAGAAAATGCAGCGCTTCCAGCCCGCCGATGGAAACTGCTGCGGCTTCCTCGTAGCTTATCCCATCTGTTAGCTTTACCAGCGTCCCTCGCATTTCTTCAGGCGATGTAGGCAGGCAAATATACTCGGCATAAGCACCCATATGAAAACCAGGAGTTCCAAAAACACGGTCACCAGCTTTGAATCGTTTTACGTCTTTGCCTGTTGATTCAATTTCCCCGGCCAGTTCCATTCCGAGTATGGTTATTCTTGCTGGTTTTCTGAACCCGATATAGATTCGCATGGGGAGCGATAGAAGGAAAGGAAACTTGAGCCTTCGCATCTCACAATCCCCGGCCGTGACGGTTGCCGCATGGATTTTGACCAGCACCTCATTGTCTTTTGGCTCAGGCTTCTCCACCTCTCCCAACTGAAGAACATCAGGTGATCCATATTTTGTCCAAATGACAGCTTTCATTATGCCCTTATATCACACTATTTCAGGGATCCAGTTCCACGCATACCAGATCGTTATTCCGTTGAACACAAGGCTGACCGCGATCAGGAACTTGTCATAAGCCGATGGGTAGGTGGGCAACCCAATGAGATTGAAAATGAAAAAGAACACAGCCAAAATGATGTTTGCCCAACGATTCGCAGGATTACCCAACACCAAGGTCAGGAAAACCATAACGATCGGGATCACCATCAAGACGGCTATACCAAGCATCATGGGCTGGGTTAATTTCATGCCTCCCGTGCTTCCCATCTCTCCTGCTTTGAAATCGCCGCTGAAGATTCGAAGCACGTCACCCAGCAAGTAGGTCAACATAGTGGCAACCCATAAGGCGGAAAGCTTTATTTGCACATCTTCCATGATTTAACCTCTTAATTCTGGATTTTAATGATTACTTTTCCACGGGCATGCCCTGTTTCAAGGTAGCGAATTGCTTCAGGGGTCTCGCTTAATAAGAAGGTCTTGTCGATCACAGAGGTCAATTTTCCTGATTCGATCAAGTCCTTAATAAAAAGCAGATCTTTTTTATTTGATTTCGCTGTTTCCATGAGGCCGACCTGTTTGCCGCCGAAGAACATTGCCTGGAACAAACGGGTGAGATTGGTAAACCCGGCTACTGAACCAATTCCTTCCGGTGTTAACGCCCGTTTCAGGTCCGGTACAGAGCGGTTTCCGACTGCATCAAAGATCAAATCATATTTTTTCCCGTTTCGAGTGAAATCTTCCTTTGTGTAATCAATGACGAAGTCTGCACCGATCGAGCGGACCAGTTCCAGGTTTCGAGTGCTGCACACTCCGGTGACTTCCGTCCCGAATGCTTTTGCGATTTGTACGGCAAATGTCCCTACACCGCCAGATGCGCCGTTGATCAAAACTTTTTGACCTGATTTGATCTGCCCTTTATCCCGCAATCCTTGCAAAGCAGTGAACGCCGCCAAAGGGACAGCGGCTGCCTGTTCGAATGTCATATTTGATGGTTTTAGCGCCAGGTCATCTTCATGATTACACACGTATTCGGCAAAGCTGCCCAATCCGTCCAGAGCCAATTCTCCAAAAACCTCATCACCAACCTTAAATTGTGTGACGTTTTTACCAACTGCCTCGACACGCCCTGCCAGGTCCGCGCCGAGGCCGGGATGCCTGGGTTTGAAAAGCCCATTCGCGAGACGTGCCAGGAATGGCTCGGCCCGCATAGTATGCCAGTCCGCTGGGTTTACGGAGGCGGCATGGACTTTTACCAGCACTTCATTGTCTTTTGGGGTGGGTATTTCTATTTCTTTGAGTTGCAGGACGTCCGGGGATCCGTATTGGGTGAACAAAATTGCTTTCATGATTCTCCTTGTTGAAATGATGCTTACTTTACGCGGCATTTCAAGATAAGTTTCAGGAAATGGAAGGCAGATTGTAAAGTGGCTTATCCTTGCGTTACTTCCACAACGGCTTTCAAAACTACAGGCAAACCGCCACGCAAAGAATTTGCCCCAACACTGAACGAGCGTGCAAGCCCTTGTCCCCAAAAACTTCCACCAACAGATCTGAACACCCATTGAGAACCAGCGCATGGTCCTCAAAGTCATCCACTGTATTCAAGTATCCCTGAATTTCCACGATCCGCGCGACTCTTTCAAGTGAGCCAAGTTCCGCTTTCATGACCGCAATTAGGTCGATTGCTGTGGAACGTGCAAAGCGGTACCCGTCTCCAGTGGAAAACTCCCTGCCTAGTTTTCCTTTGGGCAGCTTGCCGTTTTCAGGAAGCGGAGCCTTCCCCGCTATGAACAGCAAGTTGCCACTATGAACAGCGTTGACATAGTTCGCGGCGGGTGCCGTGACTGGCGGCAAAGTTATCCCAAGGTCGATTAAGCGCTGTTCGATAGTCAATTGTTGGTTCACTCTATAATTTAAGAACTTTTTATATATGAAAACCGAGAATTTAGGCTTGCGGGTCGCCGGATGTTAGGGTTATAACTGTAAAAAGGATATTGAATAACAAAGCTATGCTGTTGAGAATAATGCCAATTGCGGCCTGACCCATTTTTGAAGAATGCCTGCCCGCTATTCCAGCAACCAATCCGACAATATTTACTGGAAAGCAGAAAATAGGAAGAAGCAGGCCAACAATTGAAATACCGCCCAGTATGAGTGATGCGCTTGCCCAGTTGTTGCTTAGATTAATTTTCTTTGCCCTGTCTTCGCTTGTCTCAGTTAATTCAGCGCTTTTTTGATTTACTTTTTTTCGTTTTGAGCGAGGGAGATTCTTTAGTACGACGCTTGACTTGCAATGGGAACATTGCACTTTGTTAGAAACAAGGTCCCTAATGTCAATTGGAGCGCCGCAGTTTGGACAGTTTATGTCAATTGTTTGTATTTTTTTCATCTTTATATTTATCTTTTTTTGTTTGACTTTGTTTTTACTTAAATGAAGCAATTGCCTTCCCAGCATCATCAAATGCCTCGATGTATGTGTCAAATCCGCTGATCCCAAATATCTCCCTGATTTGCTCTGAGGCGTTGACGACTTTGACATATGGCGATTTATATTCACCCGCGCTCATTTTTTTGCGAAGTTCATCGTCATTGACATCCTGGTGCAGGGAGCGCAGTTTGTTGAAAATGTTGTGCAAAGCGCGCAGGCCTGCGCTGCTGACAAATTCTGTTTTGGCGAGGTCGACCAGAATGTGGCGGGAGCCTTTGTCGATCAAATCCTCGGCCCTTGCCTGAAATTCCTGATGGGTGAGCGAGTCGATACTCCCTGTGATATGCATGACTGTAACTGCGACGCGTGCTTTTTCTTCCGTGATTGTGATTTCCATGTTCCCTCAAAGGATTGAGATTTTGACTGATTTTATCCTGAAACATTCAGGCGTTGGGAGTCTCCTGCTGGCTTTGGATGTGTGATTGATTCACGATATAAATCCCTGAGAGGGCAATTGCACTGCCAAGCCATTGAATTCTGCTTGGGAATTCTCCCAGCAGTGGGATGGCAAGCAATGTGGTGAGGATCGGCTGACCGATCAATGTGGGAGAGACTACCGAGGCGGGCAGGTGTCCCAATGCATAGGTGATCGAGAGATAGCCGATCATTTGCGAGATTATGGCGGTCGCAAAGAAGATGATCCAGGTTTGTGAATTGTAACCAGTGAAAGAATTCCCAAGCACAAGATTCATGATGAACATTGCGATCGTAGCGCTGACTCCCACCAGCCACGTATAACGGAACGGGTCGATATGGACACGTCCGCGCTGGGTGATGAGCTGATAGGAAGCGTAAAAGATCGCGGCGGTGCTCGCCATCAGGTCGCCGAGGCCGAGCGTGGGGTGTTTGAAAAAATCCGTGCCTACGATGAGAACAGCCCCTGCCAGCGCGAAGGCAAGTCCCAGCCAAAATGTGCCGCGCAGTTTTTCCTTGAGAAAGAAGAGCGCGGCGAGCGCCACCCAAAGCGGAGATGTGTTTCCGAGCAGTGTGGCGTTTGCGGCGCTTGTATATTTCACCGATGTGTTCCAAAATGCAAAATCGAAAGCGGTGAATAAACCGGCGCAAAGCGGGAACCAGATCCAGCGGATTTCGATGGGTTCAAGTTTTTGTTGCCGTTGAAGAAAAAACAGGAAAAATAAAATTGTCGAGATCAACAAGCGATAGAAGCCGGTGATCGGTCCGGGCGCATCGGACCAGCGCACGAACATGGCCGATAAACTTAAAGCAATAATCCCCATCGCAAGCGCGAGGTAGGGAAGAAATTTATTTTGTGTCATGCTGGGATTGTACCGCGGGAAATCGTCAGATGCGGGTGATGGAGATTCTTTCGAGGGTGGGTAAAAGCTCGTTGAGTTTACGCAGGCTAAAGTCCGGTTTGATGCGCTGCATGTCTTCATTTCTAAATTGTGCGCGGCGCGTGATCCAGATCGTTTTCATATCCAATGCCTGCGCGCCTTGAATATCCGCTTCGAGACTGTCGCCGATCATGATGGCCTCGGTCGGAGCGATGCTCCAATGGGCGAGTGCAAGCTCGAACGCGCGCGGATGCGGCTTGCGATAAAAACATGCGGCTGAGGTGAGCACAAAGTCAAAATGCGAGCGGATGTTAAAGCCTTCCACCAGGGTTTGCACATCCTTGTCATCACCAGCATTCGACAAAATTCCGAGATGGAAGTTTTGTGACTTAAGCTGCTGGATCATTTCAAGCGCGTCGGATTCCAACACCCAATTTTTTTGAGTGACCTCGAACAGCGCATCCAATGCGGACCTGAGAATTGATTCGTCCACATCGACATGACCCAACTCTGTGAGCAGCTGCTGCAGCACGAAGTGATAGGTGGTTTCCTGAAAATCCTTATCGCGTTGTGCGTAATACTCGTGAATGCGATTTCGGAAGACGCTGCTCTTGAGGTCGATATCGTATTCGGCGAGTTTTTTGGAAAGCGCGTCATCCCCAGCCTTGAACACCTGGGCCCACTCTTCCCCTGAATGCATCAAGGTGCCGCCGAGATCGAATAACAAGTGACGAATTTTAAAATCAGTCATCAGGTTGTATATACCCTGATGACTGATTTCCGTAAAGGGGACTAAGGTTTGATTTTACTTGACGAAAAAGGTTCCGCTTTGTACGAGATGTGAATCGGCATAAAGCTCGACCGTGTATTCTCCAGAGGAAAGAATGAACACGTTGGTGTATTCATAACCGAACGTTCGATACCAGGTGTCGCCGTTGCTGATGTCGTCGTTTGAGACCGCGCGCAGGGACTGGTCTTCCACGCCGTTGAACAGCACCTTCCAAATGATCTGTTTAGGGGCGGGACCATCGTAGGTAAATTGAACTGTGATGGCTTTTGTGCCCTCGTCAAAGGTGGCCGAATTGTTGGGTTGATAATTGACGATGAAGCCATTCTCATCCTTTTCAGTGACCTCTCCAAAGACAAACGGTTGGACGGTCATGACTTCCTGTTCCGCGGGCAGTTGCCCTGTGTACTCAAGCGATGTGGTCGCCTGTTTAATGCGGACCATTTGCTGGTATGCAAATTCGCGGATGGCATTGTGATCGCCGTTGATCAGGTCGTTGGTGGGCGCTTCGGTCCATTCACGGGGCTCGTTGTCCATTTGGTGGATCAGGTTTTGCAGGTCAAGCGCGCCGGCGTCCATAAAATACCAAAGAGAAGCGGACGGTTCTGTATTATTTTGATGCGCTTCCTGAACCTGCCGCTCGGCCTCTTGTATTAATAAGTCGTATTGTGCCTGCGCATTGACCAGATCGCCGAGGGCAAGATAACTGATGGCTTCGTTCATGCGCATGCCGAGTACGCTGGGATCGTCCTTCAGGATCCTTTCATTGGCTTCGATCGCATTTTGGTATTGACCGGCGAGATAATACGTCCAGCCGAGATTCCAGTTTGTGGTGGTGTCGTCCAGACCTTCATATCGCGCGCGTTCATAATTGGTGATGGCTGTGGCAAGATCGCCGGTGTAAAAGTAGGCGTCACCGCGCTGGTTGTAGGCTTTTGCATAATATGGATTTTCAGCGACAGCCTCATCGAATTTGACAATTGCTTCTTCATACTTTCCCTGATAGGCAAGCCCGGCGCCTTCCGCATAAGCATTGATTGCCGCGGGGTTTACTTCCGGTCGTCCAAGCAGTTCGATCATCGACCAGCTGAGCCACAAGGCGCAGAAGCCGATGATGGCGGTGCCGACGATAATGAACAACCAGCGGACTCGTCCGCTTAAGGCCATCGATAAACCGTACAAGGAAAGTGTGACGGTCAGCAAGGTGATCTGCACGACAAGTGCATCGGCAGTGTTATCCGTTGCGTTGCCTAGTTCTGCTTCAGCGAGATATGTTTCCGAGAGGCGGGTGGATTCGACGATGTAGCTATCGGCTTCATACTTATAAGTATCAGGCCACCCGTAGGATGGATCGAAATAATCCGACGAAAGCATCGGGCTGAGAGCGGCAATCCGCTCCTGTAATTTTTCATATCGCATTACCGCAGCGGTATCCCCATCCTGGTCCGCTGCTGTGGCCTGCCAGCTCAATTCACGCCAGGTCTGGAAAGCGCCCTGCCATTGATAGCTATATTGGATGCTGCCGTTCACTTCTTTTTTCGTGGCTTCAATCGCATATTGCTGTGCGCGTCGGCGTGCCTGATCGGATAGGTTGGCGGCGTAATTTTGGAAGTAGGCAGTGATCGCAACCCAAATGGTGACCGTCGCGATGAGCACCGTCACCATTTTTTCGAATCGATCCTCCGCATGAGCTCTGGTTTCCGGACTCATAATAAAAATCTCCCGATCAGGATCCCGAGAATGCCGGCAAGGCCAAAGAGGATTCCCAGCCCGGCCCACAGATATTTGATCTTTTTCTCGGTCACCTGCGCAATGGTCAGAAACCAGAATGAAACCGCAAACACGATCATATCGGCGGTAAGAAACGATGAGCGTCTGCGAAATTTATCTGATTTATCAAAGAAGGGTTGAGCGTCGAGGTCTTCGCTTTGAGAATCCTGTGCCCATGCTTCGTCCAGTTCGCGTTGAATATCGTAATTCCCATCCGAGTCGATATAGCGCGGGCTGAAGAATACGGAGCTGATTCCGCTGGCCACGCCCCACAATTCGCGCTGCAAGGCGCCATTACGCAAGTCGGTGGTTTCATCGGCATTGGGGTCATAGAGCAGAGTTCCCAACTGGTCGTAGCGGATGTAATTGGTAAAAGCTCTATAATGTTCGTATGCGATGACCTCGTTGATGATCTCCGCTTTTTGCGCGCGGATGGAGGCGTCCAGCCCGGCAAAATCCATATCACCGGCGTCCGAGGTGGCGACGGTGGCAAGACATGCTGCCATTGCGCCCAACACGGTCACAACGGCGACGAGCACCGCAACATTTGATTTAAATCCATCGTTTTTCATAAAACACTCTCCTCACAAGTGAATTTATAAAGTTTACACAGCTCCTTTTAGATATATCCCTGTCGGGTCAAGCTCTTCGTGCAGGATCTTGATTTCTTTTTTTGTGATGGGTTCAGTCACTTTGATTTTCTCGGCAATTTTCAGATCCCAGCCGGTATTGGCTTTCGCTTCTTCCACGGTTTTATTTGGATGCAGGGCAGTCAGGATCATCTCGCCTTCTTCATTTGGCTCCATGAATCCAATGTCTGTTACCACGCCTACCATCCCGCCGCCGCGCAGACCTCTATCTTTGCGGTCGTTCCCTCCCTTGATGAATCCGGCGGAGGTCATGAATTCCACTTTTTCAGGGAAGCGCCGTTTTTGATGCGGCGTCATGATATAGCATCGATTGGCCCACGCGGCAATTTCCTGTGAGCCGCCGGAGCCGGGCAAGCGCACTTTGGGATGATCGTAATCGCCAATCACAGTTGCATTGATGTTCCCGTATTTATCGATCTGTGCGCCACCCATGAAGCCCACATCCACGTTACCGCGCTGCAGATAATTCGCGAAGATATCGTACATGCTCACCACGGAGAGTGACCCGCTCACGAGTGTGGGGTCACCGATGGAAAGCGGCAGTCGTTCCGGCTCCGCGCCGATCACGCCGGCTTCATAGATCATCACAAGATTCGGTGCATGTGTTCGCTTTGCGAGGTTGCAAGCCAGGTTGGGCTGACCCACACCGACAAACACGACGTCGCCATCTTTCAACAACCGCGCGGCATTGACGATCATCAACTCGGCGGATGAATATTGAACTTCAGTCATAAGACCTCCTTCAGAAATGATTGCATCAAATCAAAAACACTTTGTGGATGCTCCAAAGGCAAAATATGCGTGGACTGTTCCAGCGCTTCGATCTTAACCTTGGGCTGTTTCTGTTTTACCAGCTTTGCCGCGCGCTCCAGGAATGTATCCGTCTCCGCACCGCGGATGATGAGTGTGGGCACTTCGAGTTTTGGAAGCTCACGCCATAGATCAAAATCGCGCAGCCCTGTGAGATAGATATGGCTTTCCCATTCCGGTGAAAAAGCCAGCTCATAGGTGCCATCCGCTTTTTGTTTTGTGATGCCGGTGATATAAGCACGCAGACTTTCGTCGCTCATGTATTTAAACACTTCACGTGTGCGGTAGCCGCGAAAGACCGTATCCAAATCATCGAATGTGCGCCTGCGTTTCAGCGCGCCCGCGATCTTTGGGTGGACTTTGTTTCCCAGCCCGATGGCGCGAAGGGAATTCCACATTGCCAAAAAAGACGGGACAAACAGCACGGGGTCGAGCAAGATCAACGCGCGAAATTTCTTCGGGTCGCGAATGGCTGCGCGCAGCGTGACAATGCCTCCGATGGAATGACCCACTCCGATGACGGGATCCGGTCCTCGGTCCGAGAGGAAGCGCAGTAAATCTTCCGAGAACGGATACCAGTCTTGGATATCGTTCATATTTGCGTTCGGCCACAACGGGCGCAAGGTCATCCCGAAGAGACGGTACTCTGTTCTTAAAAGTTCCAACAAGGGTTGGTAGCATTCCGGCGGATATCCATTGGCGTGCAAAAAATGCATCGGTGCGCCGCTGCCGCCGTAGTCGAATTGAGGGATATCCACTAATAACTTCCGTAATTTATTTTTTCGCTGTATTTTGCCTTGACTTTCAATCGCTTGTGGGTTTTCTCGCCAAGTTTTTTCCAATAGGCATTGCGGTCTTTCACGCCGTAGACCCATTCATCCAAATATTTTTTCACGCTTTCAGGGGATTCGCTGATCTTATCCCATGCAAGATAGAACTCGTTGTCGCGATCGTAATATCCCTGCGAATAGGAGGGGTGACTAGCAAATGGAACATGGCACACAGCGTTGACCACGATGCCGGGGATCATTGTGCGGTTCGGGTCGGACCTGATGACTGCTTCATCCACGATTTCTTCTGCCGTGAGGATGACTTTCTTTGCCGCAAAGGCTGCTTCTTTTTGTTCGCCGATGATTCCCCACAAATGTGCATTTCCGTTTTTATCCGCGCGTTGCACATGGACAATGGCTACATCTGGATTTAATGCAGGCAAAACGATCACATCCTTGCCGCCGTATGGGTCGGGAATTCGTTTGATCTGCGGGTTGGATCGTTCCAGATCTTCCGCGCCGGTTTGTTTCATGGGGAGAAAAGGCAATCCGGATGCACCGGCTTGCAGGCGGGTGATCATGCCAAAATGGGAATATTCCTCCCATTCGAGTTCACCCTTTTCAAGCGCAGCACGCACAATGCGTAGGGACCCAACGCCTGGGTTGCCCATGTAAGAGAAGATGACTTTCTTTGCACAGCCAGCCGCCACCATTTGATCGTAGATCAAATCCGGTGTGGCGCGCGCGAGTGTGAGATTCTTTCTGCCCTGCCGAATGATCTCATGCCCGGCCGCAAATGGAATGAGATGAGTGAACCCCGCAGCGTAAACGACATCTCCGTCGTTCACGAATTCAGAAATTGCCTTCTTGAGTGTGATCAATTTTGACATGTTATTTTTTCTCTTGGTTTCCCTTTTGTTTGTCTTCGCTCTTCTTACTGCCTCTGCCCTCGCGCCATTTGCGGATGATCTCAAAGCGTCCTGCGGAGGGTGGCGCCGGTTTTTGCCGCCACATGGCCCAACCAATGCCCAGAAAGATCATTGACGTAAAAAGGTAATCGAAATCGGTCTTTTCGGCGATATCGGAGACCACGAAGAGCAAAAATGCGCCTCCACCTACGACAAGAAAGAACATTCCCACACGAACGGTAAAAGAATCTTCGGGTTGCATGGCGCAATTCTACCAAAGGCTAGTTGGTATTGATCGCAGAAATAAATATCCGTTTGAATGGATATAGAACCGGGCTGCCGGGAAGCGCCTTCCTCAATTTTTTGCGGATTGTTTCAATGAATGATTCTTTATCTTCACCCAACCTTTCGAGATATGGAACAAGAGCTGTACCCATGATCCACTCCAGGACCGCATCCGCATCTTCCAGGATGTGTGGGTACACTTTCTCAAAGACGGTAATGTGTTGTCCGCCGCATTTAAACAGGACTTCTGTATACTCTTCGATTGAAAGGACCGGGGATTGGCGGTTGTATCCCTGCAATGCGGAACGAAAAGGTTCTTTTTTTGCGGTATCCCGGATCAATTGATGGGAAATGTGAAGGTGATTCGATGGAACCTGCACTGCCAGCTGGCCGCCATTTTTTAATTTCCCAAATAACGCAGGAATTAGATCCTGATGATTTTCAGACCATTGCAACGCTGCATTGCTGAAGATCACATCCCAGGTGTTGGATAACTCAGTTTGATTTCCATATTCAAAGCGAAGATTTGGGCCTGCGTATTGTTTTGCTTTTTCGAGCATTTCATGCGACGAATCAAGCCCGAGCACGGAGCTGTTCGGAAGGGTATCTGCCAGTTGTTTCGTGAGTTCGCCGGTCCCGCAACCGAGGTCAACGACTTGCAAATTGGGGCGGATGTGTACCAGCTTCAATAGGTCGAAAAACGGAGCTGACCTTTCGGCTTGAAATTTATGATATTGATCTGGATTCCATGGCATGGTTTCACCTGTAATTGAAAAGCCCCTTTCCCGCCAAAGTGAGAAAGGGGCTTTCTGTTTTTGTGATTACTTTACAAGGGTGCGGATCTGCTCGTGCATATAAAGCGGCAGATAGTAATGGCCGCCCGCATTTTTACCGCTGGAGCCGGAACCTTTCCAGCCGCCAAAAGGTTGGAAGCCGGGCCACGCGCCGGTGGTCGCGCCTTGCGGACGATTCGCATAGGTTACGCCAGCTTCGATCTTGTCAAAGAACCAATCGGTTTCTTCGGGGGAACCGTAGAAGCCGGCGGTGAGACCGTAATTGACATCGTTTGCGATCTGCATGGCTTCGTCCATGTTCTTGACTTTGCCAATGGTGGTGATGGGCAGGAACATTTCATGTTTCCATAAGCGGTGTGAGAATGGCAGGTCCACTACGAAAGTGGATTCGCAGAAGTAGCCCTTGTCGAAGTCGCCGCCGGTCTTGACATTACCGCCGATCAGGAACTTGCCGCCGCCTTGATTGATCTCTTCGCAGAAATCCTTGAATTCTTTGTACGAGGATTTATTAACCACAGGTCCGTTGTAGGTATTGCGGTCTGTGGGATCACCGATGACGAGTTTTTCGCCGGCAGTCTTCAAGCGTGAAACCAGATCATCGTAAACAGATTCCTCCACCAGCACGCGTGAAGCGGCGGAGCATTTCTGTCCCTGCAAACCAAATGCCGAGCGGATGATTCCGATCGTGGCACGTTCCAGATCCGCATTCTTCGAAACGACGACGGGATTCTTTCCACCGAGTTCCAAAATGATCGGGCGGATGTAATTGCGTGTGCCGAAATCCTGGAACATTTTCATGCCCACATCGAACGAGCCGGTAAAGGTCACGCCGTCAATATCTTTGTTGTCAACGAGAGCTTGTCCCAAGGTGGAGCCAGGGCCGGTGACAAAGTTGACCACGCCATCAGGAATGCCTGAATCGCGGAAGCAATCGATCAACAGACGAACGATCCATGCAGTATCGGTAGCGGGTTTGACCACGACTGTATTTCCAGCAGCGAGTGCTGCGCCCATCGGGCCACCGGTAAGTGCGTGCGGGAAGTTGAACGGTGAAACGATCAACCACACGCCGTAAGGTCGAAGTACAGAAACGTTGCGCGCTTCATATCCAACGAGCGGATCCTTGCCCATTTCAACGATGTAGCCATCGTTCTTTTCCATTTGATAGCAGGAGTAATAGATCAGGTCGGCAGTTTCCTGCACATCACCCAAAGACTCCATGCGGTTTTTGCCGACTTCCAATGCCATCGCTGCGCCGAGATCGAAAATTCGTTTTTCGATCAGGCCGGCCGCTTTGCGAAGATATTCGATTCTTTTTTGCCAGGGAGTGCGGCTCCAGGAGGGGAATGCCGCGCGTGCCGCAGCAATGGCCTGTGCTGCGTGGCTGGCGTTGCCTTTTTGCATCTTTGCCAATACCCAGCTTGTATTTACGGGTGACGTATCGTCGAATTTTTCATCGGCCATCACTTCCTTGCCGTTGATGAACATGCCATATTCCTTGCCCATGTTCTTTTTGAGTGCTTCCACCGCTTTATCGAAACCGGTGTGAAGTTCTTCGGGCGGGTTGAACATGGTGGCGTACGTAAGTTTGAAATCGGACATAGGAATTCTCCTTTTGAATTGTGAAACAAACTGTAAACCCAGTATAGCGTAGGATTTCACAACCGTCAAAGAAAGGCGTATATACTACTCCATGACGTTGCTCCCGACTTCAAAAGTGTAAGACATCAAAAAAATGAGACGTCTGACCATGTAACATCATCTTTTTTAAGGAGACGAATGAAACCCCGCTTCTTTTTCTGGACCGTAGGTCTGGTTGCCGCACTAGCGCTTGGTGCCTGTGCCCCGGCCGCTCCCAGCGCAACTGCCGCCTCGCCAACAGATACGCTTGCCCCCATTCCAACGGATTCCGTGTCCCTTGCCGAACCCGCCACGCTGACTCCCACCAGCATCCCGGTACAGGCAGTCGCCACTTCCCGTGGACCCAACCTTGAAGCCACCGATCCTACATCGGTCAATCTTGCTTCGGGTCAATTGCAGCTCGTCGAATTCTTCCGCTTTACCTGAAGTACCTGCCGCGCAATGGCGCCCATGGTTCATGGGCTTGAAGCGGAGTATTTTGGCAAGGTCAAGTTTTCATTTCTTGATGCCGACGATCCCCAAACCGATGTCTTCCAGAAAACTCTGGGCTTTTACTACCAGCCCGAATTCTACTTTTTGGACGCCAACGGAAATTTGATCAAGAAGCTAGTAGGTTCCATTTCAGAAGATGAGTTCAGAAACATGTTCGATGCAAGTCTGCAATAAATGAGGAGAACAACCTGTCGGAAACGGCAGGTTGTTTTTTTATCATACTCCCACTTATAATCCGCGCATGGATTCCCTCATTCACGTTCTTGTTTTTATCGTCGGACTTGTCATCGTCCTCGCGACCATCTCTTCGGCCATTTCAACATTCGTTTTACCGCGCAGTGCGCGCAGTCAACTCAACCGGCTGGTCTTTGGCTTGCTGCGAAGGTTCATTGAATTTATTTTCCGATTCGTAAAATCCTATGAACGGCGCGATGCGATCATGGCTTATTATGCCCCGGTTGCATTAATCAGCCTTGTGCCGACCTGGTATGTTTTGATCTCGCTGGGATATTCCTTCATGTATTGGTCCCTACGGGCAGGAGATTACTTCTTCGATTTTCGATTAAGCGGTTCATCTCTTCTGACACTTGGGTACACGGCTCCGGAAGGATATGCGATTACTGCATTATCCTTTTCCGAAGCCATGCTGGGACTCATCATGGTGGGCTTGTTGATCGCATATCTTCCAACGATGTATTCCGCTTTTGCGCGCCGTGAACAGGCGGTGAACATGCTCGAAGTGCGCGCCGGCAATCCACCCAATCCATACGACATGCTTTCGCGCTTCAATCGCATTCATGGACTGGATAAACTTGGGGACTATTGGAAAACTTGGGAGATCTGGTTTGCGGATGTGGAGGAGAGTCACACCACATTGCCTGCACTTGTTTTCTTTCGTTCCCCGCGTTCGGAAAACTCATGGATCACTTCCGCCGGTGCGATTCTCGATACGGCTTCACTCACTCTGTCGTCCATCGACATCCCTTACGAGCCATCAGCTGCACTGTGCATTCGCGCCGGGTTTCTGGCTTTGAGGAAACTCGCTGATTATTTTGATATTTCCTATCCCGTGAATCCCACATATCCCACCACTCCGATCACGGTGACGCGTGCAGAATATGATGAAGTGATTCGTAAATTGGAAGAGGCGGGCATTCCGATCGTGGCGGATCGTGAAAAAGCATGGACCGATTTCGCAGGCTGGCGTGTCAACTATGACCGTGTCCTGCTTGTGTTATGTACCCTCGTGATGGCGCCGCAGACTCCCTGGTCCAGTGACCGTGCATCGAAATTTAAGAATCCACCTTTGTTTTTCAAGAAGAAGAGAAAGCATCTGCATTAAATAAAAACAGCGCGGACTTGATGTCCGCGCTGTTTTTATTTATCTGGTTTAGCCTGCGTCGTATTTCTTTGCGTCGTCGATGGCTTTTCTTACATTCACGAATGGGAGCAGGATCAAGCCCATGATGAAGAAGAAAATCAACGAGAGAATGGCAATGCGCAAGTTGCCGAACATCTGATTGGCGAGACCGAACACCAGCGGACCGATCCACGAGGTGCCGCGTTCGCTGATCTCGTAGAACGAGAAGAATTCAGCTTCCTTGCCATTCGGGATCATCTGTGCATACAAACTTCGGCTGATGGCTTGTGAGCCACCCATCACAAGAGCAATGAATATACCAAGGATAAAGAACTGTAATGTTGCGCTCTCGCCTTTAAGTCCGCTATAGGCATAGATCACCACGGCAGCCCAAATGACCAAACTCACCACCACAGATTGTTTCGCGCCGATCCAGCCGGCCAACTTGCCCCAGAACAAGGCTCCAAAGAACGCCACGAATTGGATCATCAAAATAACGGCGATCAATGTCGATTGTTCAAGTTCCAGCCCACCCTGAATCAGAGGCGCAGCGGCAAATGTCGAAGCGACGGCGATCACAGTCTGAATTCCGTCGTTGTATAAAAAGTAAGCCAGCAAAAATTTCAAAGTCTCAGGGAAATGTTTCACTTCGCTAAACGTCTTGCGAAGTTGTTTGAAGCCAATGCTTGCATATGTTTCGCCAGCAGGGAGTTGCCGGGCTGCATGTCGCGGACGCAATCGACTCCAGGTGAGGAAGGAAAATCCAAGCCACCAGATGCCGGCAGAGGCTAGGTTGATGCGCACTGCCAATTCTCCGGGCACGCCGAGATCTTCACTAAATGTAAAGAATGCTAGATTGAGCGCCAGCAAAACACCGCCGCCCAAATACCCCATCGCCCAACCGTAAGAAGAGACTCTGTCTCTTTCAGGTTCGCTGGCAATATCGGGAAGATAAGCATTGTAGAAAACAATGGCCGCGCCAAACGCAAGGTTGGCGAGTACGAACAATACGCCGCCCAGCCACCATAAATTTCCAGTCACAAGAAACATCAAGATCGTGGCAATTGCGCCGATGGTGGCAAAGAGCTGCATCATCGTTTTGCGTAAATGCGAATAATCTGCGATCGCGCCTAAAATGGGCAGGAACAAAACCTGCATGCCCACTGAAAACGAAATGCAGTATGGCAAAAATGAATCAGGTGCAACAGGAATTCCCAAAAACGAAACAGTGGATGTACCGGCCGCTTCTGCCGCCGTGCGTGCAAGTCCTGCTACATACGGCGCGAGGAACACGGTTCCAATTGTCGTGCTAAAAGCTGAATTTGCCCAGTCGTACATCGCCCACCCAAAAATTTCTTTTCGATCATCTATCATTGCCTTCTCAGTTGCCATAACTCCTCCGAGGTCTACCAGGGATGTAAGCAAGAACACGCGCCAGTATAAGGAGTTTCGGCTTCGATGTAAAGCGAAACTTGTAAAGAAATGATTAATGGGGATGAAGTGCCCCGCTTCGTGCTTGACCCTCAACCTGCTACGCGCTAAAATGCCTTTCCTACACTGAAAAGGAATCCATTGTCATTCTGAGCGTAGCGAAGAATCTCTACGATAATCTCAGAGACCCTTTGCCAAAGAACGGCTCAGGGTGACACAACGAAAATTATGTTTGAAACCCTCACTGGACGATTAAACCAAGTATTCGATCAACTGCGCCGCCGCGGCAAACTTTCCGAAGCGGACGTGGACGCCGCGATGAAGGAAGTGCGCCTCGCGCTCATCGAAGCGGATGTGCATTTTAGTGTTGTCAAAACTTTCATAGCAAAAGTCCGCGAACGCGCCATTGGTGCGGAAGTATCGAAGGCGTTGAATCCCGGTCAGCAGATCATCAAGATCGTCAATGAAGAATTGATCGCCACCTTGGGCGAGCCGGCACCGCTGAATCTCACCGGTCCCAAACCACGTGTGATCATGATGGTTGGTTTGCAAGGCGCTGGTAAAACAACCGCCGCCGGCAAACTTGCACGTTTGATGAAATCAAAAGGCGAACGCATCCTTTTGGTGGCCGGTGACCCATATCGTCCCGCCGCTGTAAAGCAATTACAGCAACTCGGCGAACGACTCGATGTGGAAGTGGAAGCGGATACATCCATCACGCCGCCACAACTTGCAAAGCGTGCATTGGACAAAGCTGAAAAGGGTGGATTCACTCTGGTGATCGTGGATACAGCCGGTCGGTCCCAGATGGATGCGGAGCTGATGGATGAGTTGAAAGCCATTCATGCAAACGTCAAGCCGGTGGATACACTGCTGGTCATCGACTCGATGATCGGTCAGGAAGCGTTGAACATCGCGCAGGGATTCAAGAGCACGATTGACCTGACGGGTTTGATCCTCACCAAAATGGACGGCGACTCGCGCGGTGGTGCGGCCATCTCGATTCGCTCGGTAACCGGTGTGCCGATCAAATTTATCGGTACCGGTGAAAAGCTCGATGCATTGGAAACATACGATCCTTCACGTTTGTCCTCGCGCATTTTGGGCATGGGTGACATGATTGGCCTGATCGAAAAAGCCGAAGCTGCTTTTCAGGATGGCGATAACGCCGCAATGGAAAAGCAGGCACAGAAGATGATGAAGGGTCAGTTCTCGCTGGAGGATTGGCTGGATCAGATGAAGCAAATGAAAAAGATGGGGCCGCTGTCGCAGATCATGGAAATGTTGCCCGGTCAAATGGGGCAGGCCGCGCGCAGCATCGACCCGACGGTTGTGGAAAAATCTTTCAAGCAATCCGAAGCCATTATTCATTCGATGACTTTGAAGGAACGTCGCGATCCCGATATTTTGAATGCATCCCGCCGCAGGCGCATCGCCGCCGGCGCCGGCATGGACGTGCAAGACGTGAATAAATTGATCAAGCAATTCCGCGAAGCACAAAAGATGATGAAGATGATCCAGAAGACTGGGGGCAAAGGTTTAGGCAGGATGTTTGGATAAGCTGTAGGGACACAGCGTCGCTGTGTCCCTACTTGTAATGAATGCAGGGGACATGTTGTCTTAGTGCCATCGAAAACATGATTAGGAATCCTTAATGACAGAAACTAAAAAACCGTTTGAAATTGGAATTTACTCCTTCGTGGAGTTGACTCCCGACCCCATCACAGGGCAAATTCTTAGCCCCGTGAAAAGAATGAGCAATCTGCTCGAAACCATCGAACTGGCCGACCAGGTCGGCCTGGATGTATTCGCTTTGGGTGAACATCACCGCCCTGATTTTATTTCGTCCGCGCCAGTGACCATTCTTGCCGCCGCCGCTGCAAAGACGAAGAATATCCGCTTGAGTACTGCTGTGACTGTATTGAGTTCTGATGACCCCGTGCGCGTCTTCCAAAACTTCTCCACGTTGGATTTGATCTCCAATGGTCGCGCCGAGATCATGGCAGGACGCGGCTCATTCGTCGAGTCATTTCCATTATTCGGTTATGACTTGAACGATTACAACGAATTATTTTCCGAGAAGTTGGAATTATTGTTGAAATTACGCGAATCGGAAGTGGTGACCTGGTCTGGAAAACATCGACCAGATTTGTTTGAGCAGGGAATTTATCCGCGTCCCCTGCAAAAGAAAATCCCCGTGTGGGTGGCAGTGGGCGGGACACCTGAGTCCGTGGTCCGCGCCGGGAAGCTCGGCTTGCCATTGGCGATTGCCATCATTGGCGGCATGCCTGAAAGTTTCGCGCCGCTTGTCGATCTTTATTGGAGGTCGGCGCAGGAAGCAGGTCACGACCTTTCACAGTTAAGTGTCAGCATCAATTCGCACGGATTCATCGCGGATGATTCGGCGCAAGCGGCAGATGATTACTTCCCGTCATTCCAGCAGATGATGAACAAGATCGGTCGCGAACGCGGTTGGTCTGGGATTACGCGTCAACAGTTTGAAAATTCCCGCACCCTGCGCGGCTCGGACTTTGTCGGGAATCCTGATGAAGTGATCGAGAAGATTTTATTCCAGCATAAGATATTCAATCATGGACGCTTCCTGATCCAACTGGGAATTGGTTCCATTCCCCACGACAAGATGATGCGTGCCGTTGAATTACTCGGAACGAAAGTTGCGCCCATAATTAGAAAAGAGATTTCAGGGGATACTTAATCTGAAATTGTCGAGGTTATACAAGTTCCCCGCGTTTCTTTAATTCCCACAGTTGTACGATAATTAATCCACTAAATATAATACTGAAGTATGGGAGTCCGTGGCCAAGAATGACATCAAAACCTGCATTGACGAAAACAGCAATACAATAAAGCCAAAGCGCCAGTATTTTTCCACTTTTAAGTAATCTCGAACAGATGTATGTGATAACACCAAAAAATACATCAAAAAGTCCTTCTGTAAAAATGGTGCTTGTGAGTTCTGAATATGGTGAGGAATTCATATACAGGCTTACAGCGGATAAGCAGTTGATTGCTCCGCTCACAAAAATGATTATGCCGAGAAACGCGAAGGCCTTGGCTAAATCCTCCTTCTTTAGGTTTTGTTGATTTGCGGTGGATGTGTTTTTATAAGAAATGTCTTTTGATTTATTTTCAAGTAATTGCATCAACTTGTTGAATTGTTTTTTATAAATGGCGGCTGGGCCAATTGCAAAACCGCGGGGAACTGGGGCTTTATAACCTTTCCAGAAACTTCCCTTTGACTCCGGAGTCATCCCTTTTGGAGCGAGCCAAGCATTTATTATCACACTCTCATATTGATTTTCAATTACCAGCCAGGCGGTAATGAGGCGAATATTCTTTGAATATACAGTTCTTGCTTCGTTCGCCTCATGTACGGAGAACTTTGTTTCTGTAACCCAGGATTGGACAATTTCAAGAAACTCAGCAGGTTGGATCTTGAGCTCGACTATCGTAGTTGCATCTTCCATGTTTGTTATCTCCCAATGTTTTTTGATACAAGAAAAACTTGACAACGATGTATTATATTTGCTTTTATTGGTTTGCAGCGATGTGATTGACCTGAAAACTAATTCAACACTTGCTTTAGATTGGCAATTCCGTCTTTCAAAATCTGCGCTGATCGTTCCAGTGCCGCCTGTTCTTCAGATGCCAACTCTGTTTGAACGATCCGTTTGATGCCGCTCTGGCCCACGATACAGGGGACGCTTAAGCAAACATCTTTTAAACCATACTCGCCCTCAAGATACGTGGAAACTGTCAACACACTGTTTTGATCTTGCAAAATAGTTCCCACAATACGTGCCAGTGACATGCCGATGCCAAAATACGTGGCGCCCTTGTAATTGATGATGTGATACGCGGATTCCTTCACTTCACGCGCGATGCGTTCGCGCTCGCCGTGCCAGTCTTTGCATTTGCCGCATACCGGGCAATAATTGTCGATCGATGTTCCAGCCACATGCGTCATCGACCACGCCGCCACTTCACTATCACCGTGTTCCCCGAGAATATAAGCATGGACATTGCCAACATCCACCTTGCAATGCTGACTAATGAGATAACGAAAGCGGGCGCTGTCGAGTACGGTGCCCGATCCGATCACTCGATTCTTCGGCCAGCCCGAACGCTTCAACGCGACATGAGTCAGGATGTCCACGGGATTGCTCGCCAGCAATAGCACAGCCTGTGACTTTTGCGCCACGATCTCATCGACAATTGATTCGATCATCGCGGCATTTTTCTGTAGAAGATTTAATCTTGACTCACCCGGCGCTTGTTTTGCCCCCGCCGTGACAACGATCACCTGTGCGTCGGCGTAATCGCGTTTATCTCCCGCGCGAATTTGCACGGACGGATAAAAGGGCAGCCCATGCGCGAGGTCAAGAGCCTGCCCTTCAGCGAAATCGGAGTTCGCATCCAATAAAACGATTTGATCGGCCAATCCTTTTTGTGCCAGCGCATATGCAAAGGTTGACCCCACTGCGCCCGCGCCTACAATTACAACTTTTCGAGAATTCCAAAGCGTATCCATTTCATTTTCCTTTTCGTTACCTATAAAGTATTTTGTCTGCCCAGGTATTTCCTTAGTTGCTTCGTTGCAGCTTTTGAATACGATCCATCTCCTTCATCACATCTTCCGGATGGACGTTTTTCTCCAGGTCCAGTAATTCCTGATCGGCATCGTTCTCGATGCCTAGCTTGTCCTGGATTTCATCCAGCATTTTTAAGGCGCGGGTGAGTTCATGTTCGGTCAGCAAATTCATTTGCAGGTCCAGATCGGCGCGGCGGTCCGCTTCTGCACTCAATCGATTTTGGCTGATTAATACAAAGGTCGCCAGAAAAATAGCCTCAAGCGAAACCACCATGGTCAATAGACCAAATGGATAGTGATCGAACGGTTTGAAGCCAAAATAGCCAAGGTTGATCAGGATCCAAACAGCAAACCAAGCCACATGAAAATAAATAAAGTACATGCGCCCTGAAAAATCGGTAATGAGGTCGGCGAGGCGCTCCTCTCTTGTGCGTTGGCTGTCCGTCGTACGACGGATTTTTGCGATTGTTTGAATATTTTGTTCGATGATCTTTGCAAGTCGAACATCCTGCTTGTTTGCTTTTGATTTTCTGCGCACCATGTGTAATCTCCTGCAGCAAAGCGAATGGGCAATATTATAGCCTGTAAAAATTGAGAGGCAGTCAACTTGACTGCCTCTCACAGGAATTTCTTTTATTTCTTTTTCTTGATCTTTTTTAAATTCTCGGTGACCCGATATTTCACGATCCTGCTGATGAGTTTCAACGGCATCGGCTTGTCAATTGGGAATTGGACCGACCCTTTTGCGCCTTCATAAACGGACAATTCCTTTTTGAACGCTTCAATCCCGCTCGGGGTTGGGTAGAACCCAATGTGATTTTTATACGCCGCGAAATGGACCAGATTTCCGTTCAGGAAAAATGTCGGCATCTGGTAGCTGATCTTTTCCTCAGCCTCCGGCGCAGACTCTTTGATCGCCGCCCTGACTTCGTTCAATATCTCTTGTGTTTCCTTTGGAAAAGTAGCAATATATTCGTCGATTGTGTTGAAACTATTTTTCATGAACTACTCCTTATATTCCCTTTCATTTGGCAAAATGAAAAATTAACCAGACGATTTTCCATAAAATATCCCGCGTGCAGGCATTATACGCCCACGGATTAAAAATTCGGAAATCCCATTTTCTCTGGTAAAATACAGCCCGCGATTTCAGTTCGCCACCCTTTCCGGCCTATCTGAAACGTAGCGTGCCCAGTATGGGTATAAAAAATCATAAGGAGCAAGTATACAATGGTAAGAATTCGTTTACGTCGTATTGGTCTTAAAGGCCAACCCACGTACCGCCTGGTGGCAGCCGATAAAGAAGCCCCTCGCGATGGTCGCTTTTTGGAAATTTTGGGCGTTTACAACCCCCGCACCAACCCTGCGACAATCCACTTAAAGGAAGATCGCATCTTCCACTGGATGAAGAACGGCGCTTTGCCGACCGAATCTGTGGCTCAGATCTTCAAGAGTTCCGGTACACAGGATCGCTTTGAACGCCTCAAGAAGGGCGAGTCCCTCGAAGCGCTTGTCGCCGAAGCCGCTGCCGCTGAAGTCAAGCGCGCTGCCCCTGTCCGCACCAGCAAGAGTTAATACATAGAGACCCTAAAGGTTTTCGAAAACCTTTAGGGTCTTCTGAAAGAAGTGTCTAATGAAAGAACTCATTGAATACATCGCCAAGTCCCTCGTTGATCATCCCGAAGAGGTCGCTGTCAAACAAAACGGCGGCGGCAACCGCATCCGCGTGGAGTTGAGCGTTGCCAAAGAAGATATGGGACGTGTGATCGGTAAAGGCGGCAAGGTGGCGAATTCCATTCGGGCTCTGCTTCGAGTGGCGGCTGAACGCGAAGGTAAACAAGCCACGCTGGATGTAACGGAACCCTAATGGCCGCGGAAAAAGAGACAGGCTCGCCAAAAGGCGAGTCTATTTATTTGGCAATCGGATACCTGCGCCGTCCGCATGGCGTGAGCGGCGAGATCATCATGGACCTGCATACGGATTTCCCGGATCGCATCAAGTCTGGACGAAAGATCTATATCGGCGATAAGCACGAAGCTGTCACCTTCGACACGGTTCGTGAACACAGCAACAGCCTGTTGATCAGTTTTCGCGGATACGACACTCCTGAAGCAGTTGGCCGCTTTCGTAATCAGTGGGTGTACGTCAAGGCAAAGGAAGTCCCGCCGCTGCCGGAAGGTCAACATTATCAATATGAATTCATTGATCTTGAAGTGGTCGATGATCACGGCAATGCACTTGGCAAGATCGCGGAGATCTTGGAAACCGGTGCGAACGATGTCTATGTAGTCCGCGATGAGACTGGAAAGGAAATACTTCTCCCTGCCATTCCATCGGTCATTCTTGAAGTGGATATGGAATCCCGCAAAATGAAAGTCCATTTACTTGCGGGCTTGATCTAATAAAATGATGAACGCGCAGCGTTCATCATTTTTCTTCGTGCAACTTTGTGCTCTTTGTGGTTAAATGCTCTTCATGGACGACAAAAAATATTGGATCGGTTTCAATCTCATCAAAGGCATAGGCGCAGTCCGCATGCAGGGACTCGTTGCGTACTTTGGTGATATGGAAACTGCCTGGAATGCAGATCCCGCTTTGTTGGCTGAGGCAGGCCTCGGCGCGAAAGTGATCGAACGAGTCCTTTCGGCGAGAGAAACTGTTAACCTGGATCAAGTGTGGGAGAGAATCGAGTCGCAGGGAATTAAGATTCTCACATGGGGTGACGAAGAATATCCGGGCCGCTTAAAAGAAATCGATCAACCGCCGCCGGTCTTATACATCCGCGGCGATTATTTGCAGGATGATCTGTTTGCCGTTGCGATTGTTGGCACGCGCAAAGTGACTCCGTATGGCAGGCAGGTGACGGAGGAGATCGCTTCGTTTCTCGCCGCCAATGGAATGACCGTGATCAGCGGGCTTGCGCGCGGCGTGGATGCGATCGCGCATCAAACTGCGCTGAAAGCTGGCGGCCGCACGATCGGCATTCTCGGCTCTGGAGTGGATAAGATCTATCCGCCTGAGCATCGCGCGCTGGCCGATCAAATGATGCAGCGCGGTGCGATCATCAGCGATTATGCCGTGGGCACGCCGCCGGATGCATCGAACTTCCCGCCGCGCAATCGGATCATTTCCGGATTGTCTTTGGCAGTGGTTGTCATCGAAGCCGCAGAAACCAGCGGTGCATTGATCACAGCAGAGTTTGCCGCCGAACAGGGACGTGAAGTCTTCGCCGTGCCGGGCAGCATTCTTGCCCCGCAGAGCAAAGGCACTAATAAGTTAATTCAAAACGGTGCGCAGCCGTTGTTGACTCCCGCCGATCTGATGCAGGCATTGGATTTGACTCGTGTCGGCGCGCAAAAATCCGCTCGAAAGATCCTGCCTGCGGATGAGACTGAAGCGCGCGTTTTGAATGTGTTGGGAAGTGAACCTCTGCATGTCGATGAGATCCGCGAACAAGCCGGCTTGCCAATTGAAAAAATATCTGCTACCCTTGCGCTTATGGAATTAAAGGGGATGGTTCGTCAGGTGGGCGGCATGAATTATGTAGCCATGCGTGAGGAACAATCTGAATATAAGGTTGATCAATAAAATGCCAGAACATCAGTACGCAGTGATCATGGCGGGCGGTGGCGGTACACGCCTGTGGCCCGTTTCAAGAAAAGAAAAACCCAAGCAGTTGCTTCCATTGATTGGGCAGGAAACCTTGTTTCAAAGTACGGTTGCGCGCTTGAAGGATATGTTTCCGCCCGAGCGCATTTTGGTGGTGACGGTCGATGAACAGGCTCAGGAGATGAAGCAGCAGGTGCCTGAGATCCCTGAGGAAAATTATTTAATTGAACCCGGTCCGCGCGGCACGGCCTCTGTGGTGGGATTGGCGGCGATGGTTTTGCAAAAGCGTGATCCGCAGGCCACGATGGCGATTTTGCCATCCGATCATTTCATCCGCAATGTGGACTTGTTCCACTATTTGTTGAAAGCCGCCTTTGAAGTGGCAGACGATGGGTATCTTGTCACGTTGGGTATTACCCCAACCGCTCCTTCCACTGCCTATGGCTATATCCAACAGGGCAAGTCCCTGGATGGTAGTTATAAATACCCTGTGTATTCTGTGAAAAAATTCATTGAAAAACCCAATGAGGAAACTGCGCAGAAATTACTTCGCTCCGGCGATCACTCCTGGAACAGCGGTATGTTCATATGGTGTGCGGATACCATCATGAAGGAAATTCATTCACAAATGCCCAGCCTCGGTACAACGCTGGATGTGATCGAAAAATCATGGGGCACATCTGCCCAGGACGAAGTGTTGAATAAAAATTGGCTTGACCTAAAAAACGAAACGGTTGATTACGGTATTATGGAAAAAGCTGAACGTGTGGCTGTCCTGCCGGCGGGCGGTCTGGGTTGGAGCGATGTGGGTTCGTGGTCGTCATTGTTCGAAGTTTTACTGCCTGATATGAACGGTAATATTGCCACCAATGCAGTTTTACATTTGGGGCACGAAACACACAATACATTGGTATATGGCGGGCATGATCGTTTGATCGTGACTATCGGCGTGGATGACATGGTGATCGTCGATACCGGAGATGCATTACTGGTTTGTAAGACTGACCAATCGCAAAAAGTAAAGGAAGTGGTGGAGCATTTGCGGAAACACAGGCAGGAGAACTTCTTATAACAAAGCGTGCAGTTTTGATAGGATGGTAGAGGCAAAAAACCACTTTCCAAAATTGACATTTGCAAAAAAACGAAAAACTGCTGTAGAATGTCCATCCCGTATCCTTACGGGGTGGATTTGTGTTATCTGCGATATCACCGTGATTTATTGAGAATTCAGATCTTCATAATTACGGCCGGTTCGATTGTGACTGGTTATTTGGAACGAAGCGCGTGTATCGCGCTGGAGGATTGATGGAAGCATATTGTATGAAGTGTAAGACCAAACGGGAGATCACCGACCCTGTTGCCGGCTTTAATGCCAAAGGCTCGGCGGTTACCACCGGTATTTGTCCCGTTTGTGGAACGAAACTCTATCGCATGGGTAAAACAGATGCCCATGCTGGTTTGATTCCACCGCCGAAACCTGAAAAGGTGGAAGTGCGCGAAGGCAAGTTGGTGATCGTGGAATCGCCTGCAAAAGCAAAGACCGTGGGGCGTTATCTTGGTAAAGGATATACCGTCCGCGCATCAGTTGGGCATGTGCGTGACTTGTTGAAGTCGCAACTCTCCGTGGATGTGGAAAATAATTTTGAGCCCAAGTACCGTGTGCCGAATGAAAAGAAAGTGGTTGTAAAGGAACTAAAGCAACTAGCGAAGAAAGCGGAGGAAATTTTCCTCGCAACCGACCCCGACCGTGAAGGTGAATCGATTTCATGGCATCTGCTCGAAGCTGCGCAGATCGAACCTGAACGCACCAAACGTGTAGTCTTTCATGAAATTACTGCCCCTGCTGTTGCAGAGGCGTTCTCACATCCACGTGATATCAACATGGACCTGGTCAATGCGCAGCAGGCTCGCCGTGTTCTTGATCGTTTGGTTGGTTACAGCATCAGTCCCATTTTATGGGAGAAGGTGCGTGGTCGTCTGTCCGCTGGGCGTGTGCAATCGGTGGCTCTCCGGCTCATCGTTGATCGCGAACGAGAGATCGATGATTTCAAAGCAGTTGAATATTGGTCGATTCACGGTGAGTTCAAGCCTGAGCATTTGAAATCATCCTTTATTGCCAAGCTGGCACGTGTGGATGAGAAGGAACCGGAACTGCCCAATGAAGAAACGGTTAAGCCGCTTCTCATTGACCTGGAAACTGCCTCGTATGCCACGACAAAAGTCAAACGCGGAGAGAGGCGTCGTAAACCGTCTGCGCCGTTCACCACTTCCACGCTGCAACAGGAAGCCTCGCGCAAATTAGGTTTCACAGCCAAACGCACAATGGCGCTGGCGCAGGGATTATATGAAGGACAGGACATTGGTGAAGGCGGCACGACGGGTTTGATCACCTACATGCGTACCGACTCGACCAATGTATCTGTAATTGCCCAAAATGAAGCCCGCGAGTATGTGACCGGTAAATACGGCGCGGATTATCTTCCTGTAGAACCACCGATGTATAAGACCAAATCCGCCGGCGCGCAGGAAGCGCATGAAGCGGTTCGTCCCACCTCATCGATGCGCGACCCTGAAAAAGTAAAAGAATTTTTGGACCCCGCCATGTTCAAGCTCTATCGGCTCATCTGGCAGCGTTTCGTCGCTTCTCAAATGGAATCTGCAGTGTTCGATACCCTTCAGGTGGAGCTCACGGGCAAGACCGATGCGCATCAATATCTCTTCCGTGCATCCGGCTCCGCAGTGAAATTTCCCGGCTTTATGGTTGTCTATGAAGAAGCGAAAAATGAAGATGCAAAGATAGATGACGATGATGAGAATGTAAAGATCCCCGCCGGCATTGCCGAAGGGCAGAAGCAGGAACTCGTTCATCTGATTCCTGAACAACACTTTACCCAGCCGCCCCCGCGTTTTTCAGAAGCCTCGCTCGTACAGGCCCTGGAAGAAAATGGCATTGGCCGTCCGTCCACTTACGCACCTACCATTTCCACGATTCAACAACGCGGTTATGTCGAACGCGTTGACAAACGCCTCATTCCAACAGATACCGGTGTTCAAGTTACAGACTTGATGACTGAATATTTCCCCGAAGTGGTGGATTTAAATTTCACTGCGCACATGGAAGAAGACCTTGATAAGGTTGCCTCCGGAGACATGCTCTGGACTGCAGCGATCAACGAGTTTTATACTCCCTTCTCAGAGAAGGTGGCCAAGGCGCAGGCTGAAATGCCGGTTACCAAAAGCGGCCCCGAACCCATTGGTCGTAATTGTCCTGATTGCGGGAAAGAACTCGTTATTCGTTATGGCCGTTTTGGAAAATTTATTTCATGCAGCGGTTTCCCTGAATGCCGCTATACCGAACCCTGGCTGGAGAAGATCGGGGTTACCTGCCCGAAAGACGGCGGCGACCTCGTTGAGCGGAAAACACGCAAAGGCCGTACCTTCTTTGGCTGCATGAACTATCCCAATTGCGACTTCACTTCATGGAAGCGACCCATTGCAAAACCATGTCCAAAATGTAACGGCTTGCTGGTCATTGCGAACAAACGCGAAGCACAATGCACCAACTGTTCCGAATCCTTCCTGCTGGAAGAGATCATGCCAGAAATGGCCTAGTCAAAAAGGTAAACAAAATGCATTTTTCACCCCTCCCATATCTTGATCCCGGTTCCGGCAGCCTGCTCATTCAAATTGCGATCGCTGCCATATTGGGGATAGGTGTTGCCCTGCGCGCGTCATGGGGCAGCATCAAGAAATTGTTTGGTGCCAAACCCAAGGCGGAAGATGACGACACCGATGGCGAATCAAGCTAATTCTGGAAGCAGACAACTTTCCGCTTCGTTCCGCGACCCCAGCGGATTCCTTTTTACGAGAAATGGAATCTTATACCGACAGATCAACCGTGCGTATGCTGAAGACTACGCACGGTTGATGGATTCCGGCCTGTATGAGAAGCTGGTCAAAGCTAATCTGTTGATTCCGCATGTGGAGGTCGATCAAGCTCCGGCGGAGAAAGAGGCGGCATTTAAAGTCGTCCAGCCGGAACGAGCTCCGTTTATTTCCTATCCTTATGAGTGGTCCTTTAGCCAATTGAAGGATGCTGCACTTGCGACCTTATCCATTCATAAACGTGCTCTGAAATTGGGGATGTCACTCAAGGATGCCAGCGCTTATAACATCCAGTTCGTTCGCGGCAAGGCGATGTTGATCGATACACTTTCGTTTGAGATTTACAAGGAAGGGGAGCCGTGGATTGCATACAAACAATTCTGTCAGCATTTCCTTGCGCCGCTTGCATTGATGAGTTATCGCGATATTCGTCTGAATCAGTTATTGCGGATTTACATCGATGGGGTCCCGCTTGATCTTGCCAGCGCACTCCTGCCATTTAGAACAAAATTGAATTTCGGCTTGCTGACGCATATTCATGTTCATGCAGATTCGCAAAAGAGATATTCAAACAAAGTTGTTGAACCGCGCAAAGGCGTGATGAGTCAACAGGCAATGATCGGTTTGATAGAGAGTCTTGAAGCCGCGATAAGAAAATTATCGTGGACCCCCGCGGGTACCGAATGGGGTGCTTATTACGAAGCGACGAATTACTCCGATGCGGCTTTTGAACATAAAAAACAACTTGTGCGCGAGTGGACTGCGGAGAAGAAGCCGAACTTGGTTTGGGATCTCGGAGGCAATACCGGAATATTCAGCCGCGAAGCTGCTTCTTCCGGGGCGTTCACGGTTTCATTTGATATTGACCCGGCGGCCGTGGAGCAGAATTTCCAGGTTGTGAAAAAGAACAAAGAGCAAAATCTTTTGCCGCTTGTCCTCGATCTGACCAATCCCAGTCCCGCCATTGGATGGGATCTTACGGAGCGGGATTCGTTTGGTCAGCGCGGCCCGGCGGATATGGCGCTCGCTCTTGCGGTGATTCATCATCTCGCCATTTCCAACAACGTGCCGCTTTCGCAGCTTGCCCAATTTTTTGCGGCGCGCGCCAAATGGCTGATCATTGAATTTGTGCCTAAATCCGACTCTCAGGTGAAACGCTTGCTTGCCTCTCGCAAGGATATTTTCCCCAGTTACACAAAGGATGGTTTTGAGGAAGCCTTCAAAAGGTATTTTAAGATCCTCAAAGTCGAGGCGGTTCGGGATTCTGAACGCCACCTATATTTGATGGAAACCTTGCACAACGGATAATGCATCTGTCATAATTCCCCTGCATCTTGGGGTTATAATTAGTTTTAACAAACGTTCACTTTTAAGGAGCGCGGTATGCAGTTTGTTGTGGCAATTCTAAAAAAACTTCCCTGGGCGACCATCGGCGCACTCGTAATAGGATTGGTTCTCGGCCTGGTTTGGGCGTATATACTTTTCCCGGCTCAGTTTATAGATGCGACGCCGTCGTATTTACGCTCCGATTTACAGGTGGATTACATGCGTATGGCGATCGACTCCTATCGCCTGAATCAGAGCCCTGATTTGGCCGTGCAGCGCTGGCAAAATCTTGGTGCAGGCGCTCAAACTGCTTATGCCGCAGTGCAGACCGATCCCAAAGGTGCTGACCCTGCTGTGATCCGCGCTTATGGTGAGCTGGTGACACAGGTGTTATCGGCAAATGGCGATCAAACAGCTGTAGACCCGAATGCTGCTGCGGGTGCCAGTTCTTCTCTAACTCGAACTGCCGTGATTGGCATTGGATTGGTTTTGTTGTTAGGCGTACTCGCGGCGGGCGGTTTATATCTATACCGCCTGCTTGGTAATCGGGGCAGCGGCGAAGTGACAGCTGTGATGCAGGCTTCAGAGATCAGTCGCAATGCAGAGAAGACAAATTTCGAACAGCTTGGCCTTGCCCCTCCGATCACTCAAACCATGACAACCTATGTTTTGGGCGATGACCTGTACGATGAATCTTTCAGTATCGACACCCAGGCCGGTGAATTCATGGGTGAATATGGTGTGGGCGTTTCCGAGGCCATCGGTGTGGGTGACCCGAAGAAGGTAACTGCCCTTGAGTTTTGGCTGTTTGACAAAAACGATATTAAAACAGCCACCAAAGTTTTGATGTCACAACATGCATTCAATGACCCCGGGATTCGGGCACGCCTCGAACCCAAGGGAGAGTTGATCCAGGTCGAGCCGCAGGCGCAAATCCTTTTGGAGACTGCAACCCTGCAATTGCTTGCCACTGTGGTGGACCTTGAATATGGAAAAGGTCCCATGCCTACGAATAGTTATTTCGAAAGAATTACTCTGGAACTGGCCGTCTGGCCGCGACAAGGTTGATATCAAAAAAGCCCGCATCCTCAAGATGCGGGCTTTTTTTTTCTTATTCGATTTTGATGATCTTGAATTTGATCTTGCCGCCCGGGGTCTCGGCTTCAGCCAGATCGCCCACTTTTTTGTCCATGAGCGCGCGGCCAATGGGGGATTCGTGAGAAATTTTCCCTTTTCGAGGATCCGCCTCCGTAGGTCCGACAAGATGATATGACTCGGGGTCAAAGCCTTCTTCTTGAATGGTCACTTGCGAGCCGATGGTGACAACACCTGTACTTTTGGTTTTTTCGATGATCACGGAATTTCGCAGAATCGCCTCGAGTTCCTGAATACGACCTTCGAGAAAGCCCTGATCTTCCTTGGCTTTGTGGTAATCGGCATTCTCAGAGAGATCGCCCATTTGAATGGCGGAACGAAGCCGTGCGGAAAGCTCCTCGCGTTTGGTGCCTTTTAATTCGTCCAGCTCGGCTTGCAGTTTTTCTGCGCCTTCGGGGGTGAGGTAATGTGGTTGGGTCATGAGTTCCACTCCTTTGGTAATACATTTGATTGAAAAAGTTAAGGGAGGCTGACCAGATATTCCCCCTTAACTTGGTTAAACCTTTTACGGTTTTTCCAGGGGATTGAACAACTTTTGATGCTCTTCGATGGCGTAGCGATCTGTCATGCCTGCAATGTAATCACAGATCGTGCGCTCAAGTCCGCGCTTTTCGATGAAGAATTGAATATTATCCGGGAGCATGGCGGGCTCGTTGCGATAGGCATTGAACATATCGGAAATCAATTTTTCAGCTTTGACAGACATGCGTACTACACGATAATTTCTATACAGTTTTTTGTAAAGAAAATCCTTGAGCTCGCGATTACGTCTTTGCATATCTTCACTGTAACCGATGACATTATGCTTGAGTTTCTGAATATCCAGCGCAGATTTTACCTTGCTGGCTTTCAGGCGCGCGTCTGTGGCGGTGATCATGTCGGTCACCATCAGGCCGACCAATTGGCGGATCATGCGGTGGCGTTCCAATTCATTTAAATAAGGCCCGTGCCAGTTGTAGGTCTCGCGCAGAATCTCCCACAATGCGATGCCTTCCAACATTTGTGGATTGATCATGCCTGAACGCAGGCCGTCATCCAGGTCGTGGGTGGTGTAGGCCAATTCATCGGCAACGTTGGCGATCTGTGTTTCGAGGTTGCCTCTTAGCTCCGGGGTGTATTCACGAGCATCGGAGACATCATACTCCGATTCGTGCTTGACCATTCCTTCGCGTACTTCCCAGGTGAGGTTCAAGCCGGGGAATTCCGGGTAGCGCTGCTCGAGTTCCGTGACGATGCGAAGCGACTGACGATTGTGATCGAAACCGCCAAAGTCTTTCATCAAGCGGGCGAGGGCAACCTCACCGGAGTGGCCGAATGCGGAATGACCGAGGTCGTGAGCAAGGCAGATCGATTCGACGAGGTCTTCGTTCGCACCCAAAGCGCGGGCCAATGTTCGGCCGATCTGGGCAACTTCCAGTGTGTGGGTGAGGCGGGTGCGGAAATAGTCGCCTTCAAAGTTGATGAAGACCTGAGTCTTGTATTCGAGTCTGCGAAATGCGGTCGTGTGCAAAATGCGGTCACGATCACGTTGAAAAGAGGTGCGATGATCCGGTTCATTATCGAGATAGGCGCGGCCTTTGGTATCCTTGCTGCGCATTCCATAAGGCGCAAGGCTTTTCTCCTCGATCTCTTCAAGCTGTTGTCGTGTAAAAATCATTTTGACCTTTAGACAAAAATGTCATTGCTTGAAAGAGGCAATGACATCCTGTGGGGCGAGAGGGGGTCGAACCCTCACGGTATCTCTACCGACGGATTTTAAGTCCGTTGCGTCTGCCGATTCCGCCATCGCCCCAGCGGGACTTATTTTACTATAAAATTTATCACCAATGCCATACTTGCCAGTCGTTGTGTTTAAGCCTATACTTTGATAAATTCTAGCCGAAGGAGATACCCAATGTCCACAGTGCGCGATATGATCCGCAACAAGGGAAGCGAGGTTTTTTCCATCACAGCTGATGTGACTGTATTTGAAGCCCTCAAGTTGATGGCGCAGCATAACACCGGTGCCTTGATGGTGGTGAATGGAAAAAAGGTCGAGGGAATTCTCTCGGAACGCGACTGTGTGCGTAAGGTGGAATTAATGGGGAAAACTGCCAAAGGGACCACGGTTGGCGAGGTAATGACAGATAAAGTTATCTATGTGGAAGCCAGCCAGCCGCTTGAGGAATGCATGGCGCTGATGATCGATAAAAATATCCGCCATTTGCCGGTCTTCGACGACAAGGAATTGCTTGGATTGATCTCTGTTCGCGATGTGCTGCGCGAAATGGTGGATGTGCAGCAATTTCTGATTTCTCAACTGGAACATTACATTACCGGTGGCGGGCGGTAATACTGGATGGGCGCTTGCAGGCGCCCATTTTTGATTTTATTACTACGATGTGAGGAAATATGCAGGAATATTCCATTCATGAATTGCAGGAAAAAATGTCATCTGGTGAGATGACTGCTCATCAGTTGGTCACGGGGTATTTGGAGCGGATCGACTCACTGGACGGAAAGGTGAACTCGATCATCGAGAGGAATCCCGACGCACTACAAACCGCTTCTTCTCTTGACGAGGAGCGGCGTGCCGGCAAAGTGCGGAGTCCGCTCCACGGCATCCCCGTCCTACTAAAAGACAACATCGATACGCACGACAAAATGCAAACCACGGCCGGTTCGCTGGCATTGGAAGGTCACATCGCATCGAAGGATGCATTTATCGTGAAGCAGTTGCGCAAAGCAGGTGCAATCATCCTTGGTAAAACAAATTTAAGTGAGTGGGCCAATTTCCGCGGACGGCACTCGATCAGCGGATGGTCCTCCCGTGGCGGATTGACCCGCAATCCGTATGCGCTGGATCGTTCCGCTTGTGGTTCATCCTCCGGTTCCGGAGCGGCCATTGCAGCGAATTTTGCCTCCGTGGCGGTGGGGACCGAAACGGACGGTTCGATCATTTGTCCTGCGCAAACGAATGGAATTGTCGGCATCAAGCCCACGCTTGGATTGTTAAGCCGAAGTGGAATTATCCCGATCGCACACAGCCAGGATACGCCCGGTCCCATGGCACGGACAGTGGCCGACGCCGCAATCCTGCTCGGGCTGATGACGGGAGTCGATGAAAGAGATTCAGCCACGAGATTAAGCGCGAAACGCGAATTTAAATCCTATGAAAAATTTTTGGACAAGAACGGACTCAAAGGCGCGCGTATCGGCGTCGCGAGGAATATGGCGGGCACGGATCAGCGCATCCTCAAGATTTTCGACTCTGCAATCGATGTGATGAAGCAATTGGGCGCAGTCATCGTTGACCCGGCCAACGTATCAAACTTCAATAAATTTGGCGCCACAGAAACTGACGTGCTGCATTATGAATTCAAGTCGGATCTAAATAAATATCTGGCGGGTTCCAATTCGAAGTTGAAAACGATGGCTGAGATCATCAAGTTTAACGAAGAGCACAAGGAAAGTGTTTTGAAATATTTCGGACAGGAACACATGGAAATTGCCCAGAAGAAAGCAGGACTGCGCGACAAAAAATATCGTGAAGCGCTTGCAAAAAATCTTTTGCTGACACGCAAAAATGGAATCGATGCGACGATGAAGAAATATAAACTGGATGCGATCATTGTTCCATCGGGAGGTCCCTCATGGATGATCGACCTGGCCAATGGGGATGCGATCAATTGGGACATGGAAAGCACGTCGCCTGCAGCGGTGGCTGGGTATCCGCATATCACGGTTCCTGCTGGTTATATTTTGGGTTTGCCAGTGGGATTATCATTCTTCGCCAGTGCGTGGCAGGAATCCACTTTGATCAAACTTGCGTACGCTTTTGAACAAGCCACGAATATCCGTAAGCCGCCGCAGTTTTTGGAATCGGCTGCCATTGCGTAAAATTATATATAATTTATAATAGTTACAGTTCGATGAAGTATTCCAATCCGTCTGGAGCGTGAATGTCTGAAATTGATCTAGCCCCCGTACAACCTGCAATCGAACAATATATTCCCAAGGGCCGTGCCGGGCTTTTACCTGCCCTGCATGCAGTTCAGAAAATTTATGGGTGGCTTCCCGAAGAAGCAGCTTCCGAGATTGCCAAAGCGCTGCGTGTGCCGCTTGCCGATGTGCATGGGGTGATTGAGTTTTATTCCATGTTTTACAACGAACCTGTCGGAAAACGGATCATTCGTGTGTGTACAGACCAGGCTTGTGCATTAAAGGGTGGTGACGGATTATTGAATCATCTCTGTCATCATTATGATGTAACACCGGGTCAGACGACCGAGGACCTGTCTCTCACCATTGAGTCGAGTCCATGCCTCGGGCTGTGTGAACAGGCTCCTGTGGCTTTGGTGGATGACGATGCCGAAACAAATATTTCACCTGACTTTCATGATTATGAACTGGGATTGCCTCGTTCGATTGTGTATGGATCGATTCGAAAATTAACCGCCAATTGTGGCGAAGGTACAACCACGCTGGCAAAATATGGCGAATATGAAGGCCTGAAAAAAGCACGAACCTTGGGTCGTTTGCAGGTGATTGAGGAAGTCAAAGCTTCTGGTTTGATCGGACGCGGCGGCGCAGCTTTCCCCACAGGAATCAAAGGTGAAGGGGCGGAGAAAGCGATTGGCAAACAAAAATATGTGGTCTGCAACGCGGATGAATCCGAGCCTGGCACGTTCAAGGATCGCGTTCTCTTGTCAGATGATCCTCATCGAGTGATTGAAGGCATGTGTATCACTGCGTATGCAATCGGTGCAAGCAAAGGTTATATTTATATCCGCGGGGAATATCCGTACATCGTCCCAATTCTGGAAGATGCTTTACAAGAGGCGCGAGAAGTGGGGTACCTCGGTGATCATTTTGATATTGAAATCCGGGTTGGGGCAGGAGCGTATATTTGTGGCGAAGAGACTGCATTGTTTGAATCCATTGAAGGCAAGCGCGGATTTCCGCGAGTCAAGCCGCCTTTCCCGGTCACGCATGGATTGTTCGGAGAGCCGACCGTTATTAATAATGTTGAGACGTTATGTAATCTTCCCCTGATCCTCACTGAAGGAGCGGAGGGTTATCGCAAACTCGGCACAGAGAAATCTCCGGGCCCCAAATTATTCTGCGTTTCTGGTGATGTAACTCAGCCTGGCTTGTACGAAGTCCCATTTGGCGTGACCTTGCGCGAACTGCTTGAAATGGCCGGTGGAGTTAAGGGTGGGAAGTCATTGAAGGCTGTCTTGCTGGGTGGCGCTGCCGGAGCATATGCCTCATCCGCTCATTTGGATGTCAAATTGACATTTGAAGATTTACGCGCAGCTGGGCTCCCGCTTGGCTCCGGTGTGGTGATGGTTTTTGATGAAACACGAGATATGCGCGATTCTTTAAATCGATTGGGGCATTTCTTTGCACATGAATCTTGCGGCAAGTGCTATCCCTGTCAAATGGGGACGCAACGCCAGATGGAAATACTCAATCGTGTAGCCAACGGAAAGGCTTTGCCTGAAGATATGATCCGTTTGCAGGATGTCGGTTGGACGATGACCGATGCGAGTCTGTGCGGGTTAGGTCAAACGGCAGGGAGCGCGGTTTTATCTGCAATTAAATTATGGCCTGAATTGTTCGAGTCAGGCTCGTTACCTGACGCTCGTGTTGAAGTGAAAGCCGAGAAGAAAATAATTGTAAAAACGATGAAGCCCAAGGCTGCAAAGAAATCTGTAGCAAAAGCGAAGACAGCAAAGAAAGCGACTACTAAAAAAACCGTGGCAAAAAAGATTGTAAAACCTGTCAAAGCAAAGGCAAAGAAAATTACAACTAAAAAATCTGCTGCGCGCAAATCTGTAAAGAAGCGTTAAGGCTGAGGCGAAATGGCTGAGATCACTTTAATAATTGACGGACAGGAAGTCACTGCCGAGCAGGGCAAAACTCTTCTTGAGGTAGCGCGGGAAATCGGCAAGGATATTCCCACGATCTGTTTCCATGAAGCCACGACCGCCAATGCGCTTTGCCGCATCTGTGTTGTGGAAGTGGAAGGGCAGAGAGTGCTTCAGCCAGCTTGCATTGTCAAAGCAGGAGCAGGCATGAAGGTCCAGACGAGAAGCGAGAAAGTTGTTCGCGCGAGACGGACGATCCTTGAAATGCTCCAATCCACGATGGATTTATCCGATGCGCCTGAAATCCAACAGATGATGGTTGAATACGGCGCAGATGCGAATCGCTTCCCAGGTGCTGAACGCCGCGAATCCGAAGTGATTGATGATAATCCAATGTATGTGCGTGATTATTCGAAATGCTTGTTGTGCTGGCGCTGCGTGCAAGTCTGTGCCGATGATGCGCAATATACATTTGCAATCAATTTCGATGGCCGCGGATTCGAAACACAGATCGGAACATTTTTTGACAAGGCGATTCCTGAAACATCCTGTGTGTTGTGCGGACAATGTGTGGGCGTTTGTCCCACGGGTGCGCTGAAACCCAAGCGGGAATATTTATTGGAACAAGGCATGACCCCGCAGGAGATCGGCGTGTTGAATACCGGTAGAAAGCAGAGGAAGCAAAGATGATCAAGGCTGACAGAGTTGTTTCCACCACCTGTCCCTATTGCGGTGTGGGCTGCAATTTAATGTTACATGTCAAAGACGAACATGTATTTAAAGTGACCACTCCGTTTGACGGCCCGGTGAATCACGGCAATTTATGTGTGAAGGGTCGTTTTGGTTACGACTATATTTATCATCCCAAACGAGTGACTACACCTTTGATGCGTAAGACCCCTCAAAAAGCCGGGGAACGCACCCAGGCTTTTGACCGCTCCGAATGGCATGAAGTGACGTGGGATGAAGCGCTCGATTACACAGCAGATCGTTTGGTCGAAATTTATAAACGCGATGGTTCGGATGCGATGGCAGTGTATTGTTGCGCGAAAGCCACCAACGAAGATAATTATCTTTTGCAGAAAATGTATCGTGCCATCTTCCGCACGAACAATGTGGATCATTGCACGCGATTATGTCACGCGGGCTCGGTGGTGGCGCTTCAACAAGCGACTGGTTCCTCTGCGATGAGCAATACAGCTTCGCAGGTAATTCAAAACGATGTATTTATCGTGACAGGTTCCAATACTTCCGAAAACCATCCCATCATCGCCTTGCAAATGAAGGAAGCTGTTCAGAAACATGGCGCGAAGATGATCGTGGTGGACCCGCGTCGCATTGACCTCGTCGACATGGCGGAGTTGTGGCTTCCGCTGAAGCCCGGCACGAATGTACCTGTTTTTACCGCGATGGCGTATGTGATCGTCGAAGAGAATCTGGTCAATCACGATTTTATCGATGACAGAACTGAAGGCTACACTGAATTTCTTTCGACGCTCGAAACGTTCACGCCGGAATATGCTGAGGAAATTTCCGGTGTGCCCGCCGAGGATATTCGCAAAGCAGCGCGACTCTATGCCAAAGCCGACAAGGCTGCAATTTATTGGGGCATGGGAATCTCGCAGCTTTCGCATGGTACGGCTTCAGCGCTTGCTTTGATCAATCTTGCATTTCTCACAGGTCACATTGGTCGTGAAGGCACGGGCCTTAATCCATTGCGCGGACAAAATAATGTGCAGGGTGCCAGTGATATGGGTTCCATGCCGTTTCATTATCCCGGCTACATGCGCGTGGATAATCCTGATAATCGCGCCAAGTGGGAAAGGGCGTGGAATATTGAAGAGGGCGGTCTCAGTCTTAAACTTGGATTGACCACTACCGAAATTCTTGGTCATGCGCATGAAGGTGGCATTCGTGCCTTGTACATCATGGGCGAGAACCCGATGATGTCCGAACCTAATTTGAATGAGACTCGCAAGCACATGCAGCAACTTGAATTCCTGGTGGCACAGGATATTTTCATCAATGAGTCGGCAGCGTTTGCGGATGTGTTTTTCCCTGCGACTCCCTTTGCCGAAAAAGATGGGACGTTCTCCAATACGGACCGTCGCGTGCAGCGTGTCCGTGCTGCGCATGCTCCCCGCGGACAAGCCCGGCCCGATTGGCAGATCATTTGTGACCTCGCCAAGCGCCTCGAATCCAGACTGGGAGTTGCCTCAGCGTACTGGGATTATTCCCACCCCGAAGAAGTGTTGCGTGAAATGGGAAATGTGAATCCAGATTATGCCGGCATTACTTATGATCGCATCGATAAAATCGGCCTGATCTATCCTGTGCCGAGCATGGAACACCCCGGCACACCGACTCTGTTTACCGAGACCTTCCCACGTGGTCGCGGAAAATTCCACCCGTTGGAATATGTCCCTGTGCGCGAAGAGGCCGACGATGAATATCCGTTCATCCTCACGACCGGCAGATTGCTGGAACATTGGCATGGCGGCACGATGACACGCAACTCCGTTCTGAACGATGCCTACCCTGAAGCGCGCGTGGAAATCCATCCTGCTGACGCAGAGATTCATGGCATTCGAAACGGTGACCCAGTCAAGGTCCAGAGCAGACGCGGTGAGATTGTTGTTCGTGCTACTGTTACCGAAAAGACCACAGTGGGCGTGGTCTTCCTTCCCTGGCATTTTCACGAAGCCGCTGCGAATTTATTGACGAATGATGTATTGGATCCCCAGGCAAAGATTCCCGAATTTAAGGCTTGCGCGGTTCAAGTATTTCCAGCACGCGAAGACGATCTTGCTCGTCCAGATGTTGTTGTGAACCGGGGTAGGTACTAAAAAGCTGTTCCAACTTGTACATTAATGGCGTTTCAATATCATCGCATTTTATAATTTCAATAAAATGAAAGTACAATCTGGGGAAATCTTTTATATGAAAACAGAGAAAACAGCGACGGTTCCCAGGGAAGCTGATCAATTGTCTTCTGGCGGAAGAGCCCGAGGGATATTCCTTGGGTTTCTCGCTGCAGTAATTGTTTTTTTTCTGTTCCTGTGGTTTGCCGTGGACGGAACCACTGAACGGATTATCATAGTAAGTGGGGGCATGCTTTTTATGCTGGTGATTGTTCATCTTCAAAGACTATCCATCAAGGCAATACGAACTGCCTTGATGCGTGCGGAGGTCAGCGAATCCCGTTACCAGACCCTGCTCGAAAATATCCCCATCATTACGTATATCAATGACGTTTCGCCCGAGTCTCGCACCACTTATGTAAGCCCTCAAGTCGGGGAATTTCTCGGGTACTCGCAGAACGACTTTCAGGTTGATCCATTGTTATGGGTCAACATTATTCACCCGGATGATCGTGACAGGGTGTTGAGCGAAAACGCTCGAACTTCAGAGACTTTGGATAAATTCAGTGTCGAATATCGCTTAATAACAAAGAATGGCAATGTGATCTGGACCAGGGACGAAGCGATTGTAGTGCTCGATGAAAACAATCAACCTCAATATTGGCTGGGAATTTGGTCGGATATCACGTCGATTAAAGAATCTCAGAAAATGCAGGCAGCCGCCTTTGATGCCTTGACGCGGCGCAGCAACCAATTGCAAACTGCAAGTGAGGTATCCCGGGCTGCCACATCTATTTTGGATTTGGATGAATTGCTCCCTGAAGTGGTTGAATTAATCCGCGGCCATTTTGAATATTACTATGTAGGTATTTTTCTGGCCGACGAAAAGCACGAGAGCCTCATACTCCGGGCCGCTACAGGTGAAATGGGTAGAAAGATGGTAGATTCTCAGCATTCACTGGGAATTGGCAATTCTTCCATGGTGGGATGGTGTGTGGCGAATAATCGGGCGCGTATCGCTTTGGACGTGGGGAAGGATGCAGTTCATTTCAAAAACCCGATCCTTCCATTGACACGCTCCGAACTGGCGCTTCCTTTGAGAGCGCGCGGACGTGTGATCGGCGCGATGACCATTCAATCTCATTTGGAGTCGGCGTTTTCAGAATCAGATATTACTGCATTGCAGACCATGACTGATCAGGTGGCCAATTCCATTGAGACGGCGCGTCTATTCAATGACCGGGTCAACCTGATACGGGAGTTGGAAACCAAAAATGCCGAGCTTGAACAATTTGCATATACGGTCTCGCACGACCTGAAATCCCCGCTTGTTACGATACGCGGCTACCTCGGGTATTTGAAAGAGGATGCCTATAAAGGCGATTATGAAAGGTTTGACCACGATTTGAATCGTGTTGTGTCGGCGACGATCACCATGCAATCCTTGTTGAGAGATCTTCTTAACCTTTCCAAGGTTGGGCGCACGGAGGATACGATAGAAAATGTGGCTGTGGGCGATGTGACAAGAGATGTGCTTGAAATGTTTTATGAAAATTATCGTGAAAACAAAATCCAAATTAAGGTCGCCGCCGACCTGCCAGTGGTCCGTGTCAATCGGACCAGAATGAGCGAAGTCATCCAGAACTTATTGGGAAATGCTTTGAAGTTTTTGGGAGAGCAACCTTTGCCTTGCATTGAAATTGGTTCTGGCGGCATGGATGAAGTTACGAATCACCCCGTCATCTTTGTCCGTGATAATGGCATTGGGATCGAGCCGCAATATCATGGCCAAATATTTGGGCTTTTCAATCGATTAAATCCTGATACAGATGGAACCGGAGTTGGCCTGACGCTTGTAAAAAGGATCATTGAAATGTATGGCGGACGAATCTGGGTGCGATCCGAGGGCGCAGGAAAAGGAAGCGCGTTTTACTTCACCCTTCCGCCTGTCGATTAAAACATAAAAATGCAACGACTTTTGTGACAACCCATACTGTACCCCTTTCTGAAATCAGACTCGAGCACGAGGTATTGAAGTCGCGCTTCATTGCCACGCTTGCACCTGCTTTTTCCATTGACGAAGCGCGGACTTTTATGACGCGCATCAAAAAGGAATTTGCAGATGCCTCTCATAACGTTCCAGTGTATGTGATCGGTGGAGGAAATACAGTCACCGAATATTTTTCTGATGATGGAGAACCGAGCGGGACTTCGGGCCGGCCTGCTCTGGCGGTCCTGCGCGGCAGCGGACTTGGCGATGTGGCTCTTGTGATCACCCGTTATTTTGGAGGGACATTGCTTGGCACCGGTGGATTGGTCAAAGCGTATACCGAGGCTGCCCAATTGGTTGTCAATGCGGTTGGGCGCGGGAAGCGGGTTCCCGTTCATGTAGTGATGGCGGCCATTCCATATAACTTGTTGGAACGCATCCGTTTGCTTGCTCCGCACCATCACGGACAAATTCTGGGGGAGGATTTTGCCGGGGATATTACCCTGACCATGCAATTTCCGGTGGATGAATTCGATGCTTTTCAACGGGACGTACGTGAGCTTTCAGCGGGGAGGATCCAGGCTGAAATTATTGAGACAAAAGAGGTGATCGTGCCGGTATAAAGGGGAAATTTACAACTTCTTCATATTTCTTTCGCAATTGGCACACCTGGAAAGGTCTCCCTACTTATAAAATCTTCATCGTTATAAGAAAAGGAGACAAAATGTCAAAACAAAATATGACCAGATTGCTGCTCGATCTGAGCACCTTTGTTGCTTTGTTGGTTGTCGGCGCACCCCATTTCACCGGAGACGCCGTCCATGAATGGTTGGCGCTCGCCTTGAGCGGCGCGATCGTTTTCCATTTGCTGTTGAATTGGAAGTGGATCGTGGAGGTCACCTCGCGACTCTTTACAAAATCTGCAAAGAATCTGCGATTTGGATACTTCCTCAATTGGGGATTGTTCGTTAGCGGGATCATGATCGTGCTTTCAGGTTTGATGATCTCGAAAACAGTCGTGCCTTTCTTCGGGTTGTCCCTTCCTCAAAACATGTCCTGGAAGCAGCTTCATGAGCTTTTCACGAATATCACCATGATATTAATGGGCCTGCATGTGGCTCTGCACTGGAATTGGATCGTGAACATGTTCAAGAGATTATTGCCTGTGCGCACAGCTTCAAAACCTGCGGCTTCCACTCCGGTTGCGACGCTTCAAAGAAAGGATGCCCGGTCATGAATACCGTTTTCAAGATACTTGTAATCCTTGTAGGAGCAACGTTGGTTGGTGGTTTGCTCTACGGTGTGGTAACTGTAACTTCTTCAAGCCAGAGTCCACAGTTTACAGAAGGCTCGTCCAGCGGACAGCTTCCTCCAGATGGCAATTTTGATCGACCCGATCATGACGGGGAATCCAGTGGAATTCAATTCCCGATGGATTCGATAAAGAACCTGGCTATCATTTCGGTGGTTGGCGCTCTCTATTTCAATGCTGCAAAGTTCCTTGGTAAGAGGAAATCTATTCCCGCCTCGGTTTGACACCACAAATTCAAAAAACACCCCTGTCCCAAGACAGGGGTGTTTTTTACAACTTCCTCATAATTCATCCACGTTTTCTGCACCATCAAAGTATAAATACCTATAAAATATCTCTTTCAAAGGAGCACATATGACGAATGACGATTCAAAAAGCACGATAAGTCAGACCAGGACCAAATTATGGGTCGATATTCTGATCTTTATTGCATTTTTGATCGCAATGGAACCGCATTCCAGCGGACTTGCGATCCACGAATGGTTAACACTGGCCATGTTGGGAACGATGATCGTACACCTGCTGTTGAGCTGGGACTGGATTATTGAGACGACTCGCCGTTTCTTTGGCAAGCTGGGACTTCAAAACCGCATCAACTATATTTTAAACTGGCTGCTGTTCATCGACGGGACCTTGCTGATGATTTCGGGTATTTTGATCTCGGAGGTGGCGCTTCCTTCTCTTGGAATTCAACTGCCGACTGGTTTTGCCTGGAGAAGACTGCATGATATGTCTGCAAATTTTGCTTTGGTCCTGCTTGGCTTGCACACTGCGCTGCATTGGAGTTGGATCTTGAATACTTTCAGCCGTTACGTTGTTAAGCCAATTGCCCGCTTGTTTGCTGGCGGAGCAAAGAAGGATGCATCTGTATGAAAACTTTGGGACGTATTTTTATCATTTGCTTTGTTTTTACCTTGTTTGCCGGATTGATGATTCTTGCGGTGAATGCAAGCGGGATGAATGCCCCTGATTTTCGCGGTGATGGTGAAAGCCGGCCTGAATTCCGTCCACCGGATGGAGATGTAGATGGTGGCCTGCCGTTTCTTCCTGAAGGGGAACGCGGGGAGCGAGGCGAAGGCGGCGGGTCGCGTTTGATGTTTGGCATGATCAAAAATACAATGGTGATTACGGTCCTGGTTCTTGTGATCGTATGGCCAAAGAGTATCGCAAAGAAAAAAAGACGCCTTTCGCAACAAAATTAGTTTGAGGTTTAGGAATATAAAGAGGATGTCCGATATCGGACATCCTCTTTATATTTTTCTTTATGCAATCGGCAGTTGAATGATCGTTCGTAGACCCTTGCCTTTTTCACTTTCAGCCCAGATAACGCCTTTGTGCATTTCCACAATGGACTTGGCAATCGCCAATCCAAGGCCGGAACCGCCATCATCTCGTGTGCGCGACTCGTCTGCGCGATAGAAGCGGTCAAAGAGGTGGCTGGCTTCTTCGGGGGTGACTCCTTCACCGCTGTCTTGTATCGTAATCTCCACTTCGTGCTTGGATTGTTTCGTTGATATCGAAATGCGGCCATCTTCCGGAGTGTAGCGGAGGGCGTTATCCAAGATGTTCATCAGGACTTGAGAGAAGCGCACCGGGTCAAGATTAACTTTAAGGATATCGGAAGCAGGCTCCAGGTCCAGCGTGATGCGCTTTTGGTTGAGTTGGACCATGTAGTGGGTTTTGGTGTCGTTCAGTAATTTATTGATGTCCACGGATTGGAAATCCAGTGGAAGTTCGCCGGCGTCGGCAAGAGACAATGTGCGCAGGTCGGTGACCAGTTTTTCCAGCCGTTCGGCTTCTTCACGTATGATCTCAAAATTTTCATGGGTGGGTGGCAGAACGCCGTCATTGACAGCTTCTGCGTGACCGATGATCAAGCTGAGGGGAGTACGCAGTTCGTGGGCGATATCGGCGGTCATTTGTTTGCGAAGGTTGAAGGAATGTGCAAGTTCGTCGTTCATTTTATTGAACGATTGCGCGAGTTCGCCGATCTCGTCCTTCGAGCGGACGGCCACTTTTTGACCGAGCTTTCCAGCAGCCATGGCATGGGTGGCGTTGGTCAACTCGCGAATCGGTTTGGTGATGGTGCGCGAAATAACGGCTCCGAAAATAAAGGCGAGGATGATCGTGCCGACCGCAGTGAGAAGCAGCGAGGAATCAAGTCGTCTGACGAACTCGGTTTCCATCGGGTCCCGACGGTCTGGCGGCTTATCGATCAACAAATAGCCAACCGTCTTTTCGTCGACTGTGATCGCAAGAGATGTTTCAAGCACGTCGGGTGGGACCATGTCGCCAAGTTTATGCGTGAAACTTTCACGAATGATCAACCCGTTCAAGTCGGCAATGCAAAAGTTGGAGGGTCGGTCGTTTTCCGGACCGAATTGATTCTGCATGTGTCCAATGGCGGCCTCGTTGATGCCATCCCACGAAGTGCTTTTTGCATAATACCCTTCGAGTTCCTCCACAAGCTCCGCTTCATATTGATTCGAAATAAATTTGGTGAACTCGCGGTTTGCTGAAAAGCGCGTCAGCACTACGATGGTACCGATGCTGATCAGGCTGACAAAAAGAAAGGCGAGGATGAGCTTCGTGGTGATTGAGCGCATGAATATTAACCCTTGCTCAAGCGATAGCCTACACCGTACACGGTTTCGATGTAGTGCGGGTTGCGCGGATCGACTTCCACTTTGGAGCGCAGGTTTTTCACGTGTGTATCAATTGTGCGTTCATAGCCTTCATAGCGTACACCTTGAATGACATCTAATAGATCGAGTCGTGAAAAAACTTTGCCGGGTGTTGCCATGAGCGCAGCCAGTAAATCAAATTCAGACGGGGTAAGGTCGATATTGCGAGTGCCAACAAGCACTTCGCGGCTGTCGCGGTCGAGGACGATATCGGATACTTTGAGGGTCTTGCCTGTGGGCTCGGACTTTCCCACACGTCGGAGTACATTGCGGACGCGCGCCATAAGTTCGCGTGGTTTAAAAGGTTTGGTCACATAATCATCCGCGCCGAGTTCGAGCCCGATGACTTTGTCATCGTCTTCCACTTTGGCGGTTAACATGATGATGGGGGTGTCGTGCTTTGTGCGATGGTTGCGCATGAATTCATATCCGTTCATCTCCGGCATCATGATGTCCAGAATGACCAGATCAGGTTTTTCCTTTTCAGCAACGCCAAGCGCGTCCTTGCCGTTAAAGGCAGTGACCACGCGATAGCCTTCCTGCGTGAGGTAACTTTCCACCAGGGAGACAAGGCGTTTTTCATCGTCAACAATGAGTATGGTTTGTGGCATATTTTTTATTCTTTCCTTGGTTCGTTAAGTGCATTATCTCATAAGGCTGGTGGTTTGGTGTGTGAAGGAATTATGTGGATTTTTCTAGGATTACGGGGTAGCGGTTGGCTCTTCCGTAGGTTCGGTTGTGTTCGTTGGTGCGTTGGTGACGGTGGGGGCTGTAGTATTTGTGGCTGTATTGCTGGTTGTAGTGGACGTGATTGTGCTGGTTGAAGAACTGCTGGAGACGACAATCTGCACGTACACATAATTTCCAAAGGCAGTGCCGCTGCTATTTGCGAGGATCCAATATCCGGTGTAGGTTCCGTCTGTATCGGGCGCAGTCAACTCCACAGAAATGTCACCTGTGGCATTGGGGGCCACGGTTTGCCCGATCTCTGTCGTTTCACCGGACATTTCCTCGCCGCTCGAAAACATGATCGAATAAGTTGAACTCCATGTGCAGGTGCCAGTATTCTTGATGCGCCAGATCTTGGTGAAGGTTTCTCCCTGTGAAAAAACCGTACCATCCGGGATGGTCACATCGCTGATGTACGCTGAACTTTCACATGCACTTGCCGCAACGTAGGAAGTATATGTCGTGGGGGAGGAAAGCGGCGACATCAACGTGGCTGTTGGGAATGGAATAGGCGTGAGCGTGGCAGCTGGTTGCTCAATTTCCGTCGCTGCCCGCACAATAGGTTGCGACATGCTGGTCAACGCAACAGCGGTATTAACGCTGGCTAATATTTTGTCTGATGAAGGCGGCGTGGTATCTGTGCTGCCACAGGCTGTAGCGCTCATCGCGATGATGACTGCTACGAACAGAAATGACTTTACTTTCATGGTGTACTTTCCTAGGACTGAACTTTCTTTTGCAGAAGCTCGATCACGCTGTCGAATAATGCAGAAGGCGTGCTCATGCTCATTGCAGGTCGCTCGGTGGTATCACTGCCTGTGGAAGTTGTTCCGCTGGATGGCATCGCGCCGCCTGTCATTCCACCTGGACCGCCGCCGGGGAATCCGCCACCGCCCATATCGGGTGGACCGCCTGCGTCGCCGCTTCCATTCGTGCTGTTGGTTGATGAAGCATTCGAGGAGCCTGATCCGCCGCTTTGGGTGTAGGAAAATACGTCCCGCATCGAGAGCGACATGCCATCGATGGTGCCGACTTGATCATCGGTCAGGGTTTCCTGAATTTGATTGACAAGCCCATCGATTTCCTCCTGTGCGGCAGTGTCGCTTTCGTTCAAGTCTTGCAGCACATAAAACATGGGAATTAATTCCTGAGCCTGTTCTGACGTGACAGCAAAATCTGTATCTTCAAGTTTGAGCACGCCGAGCGTTACTTTTGTCTGCGTGGAAAGATCTTCCGCGGCTGGGCCAGCCATCCCTGAGGAAGAGGCGCAGGCGGTTAAGGTCAGGGTGAGGAGAATGAAAGAGGTCAGAAAAATTTTCTTGTTCATGAGTGAGTCCTTTTTGGAGTCCAGAAGTTCTACTTCTGGCATTCCGCAAGTAGAACTTGCGGAGTCCGTTTTATTCGTAACGAAGTGCGTCGATTGGGTCGAGTTGCGCGGCCTGATTGGCAGGGTAATATCCAAAGAAGGCACCGACGATGGCAGCCGAACTAAAGGCCAACAGAATGGAACTGAATTGAACAACGGTGCGCATATCGCTCAACGCGCCAAAAATATATGCACCGCCGACGCCGACCACGATGCCGATGAGTCCGCCGACGATGCTGAGCATGAGGGCCTCGGTGAGGAATTGCAGACGAATGTCATCGGGTGTGGCGCCGACAGCCTGCCGTATGCCGATCTCGCGCGTGCGTTCGGTGACGCTGACGAGCATGATATTCATGATGCCAATACCGCCAACGATGAGCGACACGCCCGCAACCCATGCAAGCAGGGAGCGAAATGCCGAGGTCGTTGACTCCTGTGTGTCGATGATGTCCTGCTGGGTTGTGACGGTGAAGTCCGCGGTGTCGAGAGTCAGATCGTGGCGTTTGACGAGCAGCAACTCAATTTGCGTGATGATGTCGTCGATGTTCGCATCGGGGTCAACTTCCACATAGATCATGCGTATGCTGTCGCCCATGATGCGCGCGAACATGGAAGGTGTGAATTTTTGGAAGACGACTGTGATGGGCATGAAGACATACGAGTCATAATCGGTGTTTCCGACGATGCCCTTCTCTTCCATCACACCGATGACTGTCATTTTTGTGTTCCCCACGGTGACAACCTGGCCGATTGGGTCATCTTCACCAAAGAGTTCTTCTGCGATGGAGGAACCAAGCACAACCATTTTTTGTTTTCGCTCGATTTCCTTGTCGGTGAAATAGCGGCCGTCGGCGATGTCCATATCGCGCACGGAAGGAAAGCCCGAGGTGGTGCCGAGGATCGAGACATCGTCAAAAGAGACGTCACCAAATTTGACGGTCTCGCTCGAGTTCTGTTCCACGACGACGGAGGTCACGCCGCTGACTCCGTCTTGAATTGCGGCGGCATCGTCGAAGACCAATCCTCCCGAGGGAGGTTGACCCGGTCCGCCGCGGGTCATCGCGCCTTGCACGAATACCAGGTTTGACCCGAGGCTTGTGATTTGATCCTGAATCGTGGCTTCGGTCCCGGCGCTGATGGCGACCATAATGATCACCGCTGCCACGCCGATGATGATTCCCAGCATGGTGAGGAAGGATCGAACCTTGTTTTTGAGAATCGCTTCCCAGGCAATTCGGGCGGCCTCACGCGGTTTCATATTGCACCTTCTTCTGGCTGTGACCGTTGTGCGTCACGGTATCCACCTTGCCATCCAACAAGCTTATCGTACGCTGCGTGTGTGCGGCGATCTTTGCATCGTGGGTGACCATAACGATCGTGGTGCCCTGTGCGTGCAGTGTGTGAAGGAGATTCATGATCTCTTCGCCGGAGCGGCTGTCGAGATTGCCGGTGGGTTCGTCGCCGATGACCAGGACCGGGTCGTTGATCAAGGCGCGGGCAACTGCGACGCGCTGCTGCTGTCCGCCGGAGAGTTCATGCGGTTGATGGTTGATGCGGCCGGTGAGTCCAACCATATCCAGTAATTTCTCCGCTTTGATATCTGCTTCTTCCAACGATCTTGGATTTGAATGGTCATACAGCAAAGGTAGTGTGACATTTCGTAGTGCAGATGTACGCGCCAGCAGGTTATAGGATTGGAAGATGAACCCGATCTTGCGATTGCGCACGCCGGCCAGTTGAACTTTGTCCAACTGGCTGACATCCTCGCCATCGAGAAAATATTGGCCGGAAGTCGGCGTGGAGAGACATCCCAAAATATGCATGAGCGTGCTTTTGCCGGAACCAGATTGACCCATGATGGCAACGAACTCACCGGCTTCAATAGTGATACTGACGCCGTTGAGCGCGGCGACGCTGATATCACCCATGCCGTACACTTTGGTGATATCCACGGTTTCTATGATCTTGCGCTTGTCGCTCATTGTGTCTCCGCAATGCCGGTGGTGACCACATCGCCTTGTTTGAGTCCTGATTTGATTTCCACATAGGTCAGGTCTTGAATGCCGATCTCCACGGTTTGGAGCCTGGGTTCGCCATTCTTCATCACAAAGACTGCATAACTTCCCGGAGTTGTTTCGTGCAATGCTTCGATGGGGATGAGGATGGCATCGTCCGCTTCGCCGCCGATGATGTCCACAGCCGCGCTCGTTCCCAAGGGAAGATTGAATCGGCTTTCATCTTCATCTGTCAATTTGACGATGGTCCGCACGACTGAGGAGTTGTTTTCCGTGTATAGCCCCGGATCCACCTGAGTGACTTCGCCGGTGAAAATTGTGTCTGGCAGAATATCAAATGTAACTTCGGTCTTGTAGCCGACCTGCACATTGGTCCAATCGGATTCGTCCAGGAACACTTCGAGATATTGTTGGCTGAGATCTGCCACGGTGATGACAGCAGTTGTGCCCACGGTATCGCCAATCGACATATCGATGGACATCACGGTGCCATTGATCGGTGTGGTGATCTTTGTGCCGTCCAAATCCACCTGCGCAGATTCGAGATCGAGCTTCGCCTGTTCCAATTCACTTAAGCCGGAACCTGTCGCATCTTCGGGGATCTCTTCACCAGTCAATGCGGCGTATAAATATTGTGCTTCCAATAAGGATGCCTTTGCTTCAGACAGTGCCGCGCGCGCTTCCTTGATATCCGCATCGGTCGGGGCGTTCACGTATTTTGTGTTGGTGCTCTTGTCCCAAACAGTGAAGGTATTTTCAAGATATTGGTGGTCGTAGAAATACCAATTGCCTGTCAATTTATCTTCTGCGTAATCAAGGTAGTCTTCTTGTTTTTTGACCGCCGCTTTCAGGCCTGCATCTTCAGGTGATTTCTCTAAAGCGGCTTTCGCTTCTTCGAGTTCGACCTTCGCCTGGTCGACTTCTGTTTCCCAATAATAGACTTCCGGGCTGATCAAATAGGCAAGTCCGCTGATCGCGGTGTTCACGCTTGTTTCTGCTGCGGCAATGGCCTCTTCTGCGGCGGCCACGGCAGACGGAGAAGTCAATTCCAAAAGCGTGCGCTTTGCCTGCGTATATTTCACCTGTGTACTGGTATCGTCGATCGTCGCAAGTACATCGCCGGCTTTCACAACGTCACCGACAGAAACATTGATCTGCGAAACCTGTCCGCTGGTTTTGAAGCCAAGATCCACTTCATCCAGTGCGGTCAGGTTCCCCGTGCCGCTGGCATAGATGGTCAGGTCGCTTCTCCGGGCAACAGATGTCTGCAGGGTGGCGGTATCTTCGGTCTGTGCAGAATCGGAATTGACCTGATAATAGGTAATTCCACCGCCAAGGATGAGCACAAAGATTGCGAGGATGATCCACCAGGTCTTCTTTCCAAATCTTGCAAAGAGTCTGGATTTTTCCATTTTTCCGACAAGTGGGTGGTCTTTGATTTTCAGGAAAAATGAATTGATTAACGAACTGAGTTTTGAAATGGTTGCCATGTGAAAGCCTTTCATTTGTATTAATGATTCCTTTGGTAATGCTCGTAGTATAAAAAATCACTGTAAAGAGACTGTCATGGAAGTGTGGGAAAACTATGTGAATTAAAGAACGATCCGCCTCGTACGAAGCGGATCGTTGGTTCTGCTAAATTTGATTGCTTTCCTCTTATTCTTTTTTCTGCTCAACTTCCACACTGGGAGTTTCAGTTGTTTGAGGCGCTGCCTGCGCGCGGACAAGTTTCCAGCCGCTGTTTTTCACGAGCTTGTATCCAAACCAGGCCAGCAATGCGAGAATTGCAACATGGATCAAGCCGAACAGCCAGCCAAACATGGACATGCCGCCGCGTCCTTGGTCAAAGCCAAGGTTATTAAAATCATGGCCACGTGAATTTCCCTGCATGAATTGTGGGTTGCCGCCGAAGCCGTTGTTTCCATCGGTTTTATCGTTCGGATTGGCATTGATACTGCCGTCCGCAGGATTGGCGTTTTGCATCATTGGTCCGCTGTTTCCAAAGTTGTGGTCAAAGCCCGTTCTTGCAAATGGGATGGTCTGCATCATCCCAACTCGAAAGCCTGCCATGCCGACGGCTGTCAATGCGATCAAGGTAAACAGGATTCCCAGGGTGTAGTTTAACCATTTTTTATTCTTCATGTAATTTCTCCAGATGATTATTTGACTTTCCTTTTTCAAGGAATAAAGCACATGCCTTATTGACTCTATTTTCATCCTGACGAATTACATGGCGGTGAAGGAATTGTGTGAAACCTGTGTGGAATGGCGTTAAATAAAAAAAGAACACAAGAAGCCTTGTGCTCTTTTCGGATGTATTTTGTTATTCGTAAGCCAGGGTGTCTCTCACCGTCAATCTGGAAGCCCTTCTGGCGGGCAGAGCGCTGGCCAGCGAGCCTAGCACGATGGTGAAGATCAACCAGGCGAAGATTCCGCTGGTGCCGAAGACAACAGGCATGGGCGCGGTCAGGATCGCAACTCCAACGCCGTAGCACAAAACATTTGTGATCGGGATGGCGATCAAAATGCTGATCGCCCAACTAAGGATGCCAATGACCATGCCTTCAGTGAGGACAATGGCTTGAATATCCCAATTGCTGGCACCGATGGCGCGCATCACACCGATCTCACGGGTGCGTTCCAGAACATTGATGCTCATCGTTCCCATCAGGCCGAGGCCACCGACCACGGCGATCAAACTTGCCATCACCAGCATGAAATAGACAAGGATATCTGTTTGTGCCTTTTGGTCACGGATGAAGTCCGCGCTCAGCTGGGTGGAGCCGATTTGTACGCCACGCGCTTCGAAAGCATCCTGCAACTGCTCGTTGACTCTTACTTGCGTGACTGAGTCGTGGTTGTTGGTGATCACGCGCAACGAGTAAGCCATTTCAGGCACGCCGATCAAGCGGCTGATGTATTCGTAGTTGACGTATAAAAGCGGTGGGCTGACATTCCCGGCAATGCTATATGTACCGACGATCTCCCATTTGGATTCCTTGCCGTTGGCCTCAATCGTCAGCCAGTCACCAACTTTGAGGTCGGGGAAGACGTTCAGCAGGTGATTGCCAATGACAATGGCGTTTTCATCGCCGGGCTTGAGCCAGCGCCCCGAAGTGATGATCGGATCGATCAGCGTGGACGTGGAAGGCGGTGCGACAAATAGAATTTGTGTACCCGCTTCATCGTCTCCCATTTTGAGAGTTCCTGGATATTCGAGCCAGCCTTCGACACTTTCCACGCCGGGCACGGCTTCCGCAATATTGGCAACCTTGTCAAAGCGATAGCCGCGGTCAAAAGAGATGTTGATGTCTGCAAGGAAGTATCCTTGGATATCCTGCATCACTTTGTCAAATGAGGCCCACAAGTTATAGACAGCAATAAAGACTGCTCCAGCCAGAACCAATGTGAATAACGTAATGGCAAGCCTGACCTTGCGTCGGAAGGTATTGCGTAGTGAAATGCGGATCGGCCGTGGGATCAACACGGAATTCTCGTTGACCGAGTCCACCTTGGGCTTCGCATTGCCACCGAGACCATAGTCGCTCAATGCCTCGCGGACCGTGATGCGCACGCTGTTGTAAATCGGCAGGAGCGCAGCAAGCAATGGGACAATGATGGCAACAATCACCTGCTGCACCAATGTGGAGGTATAGCCCTCATATGGGGAGGTGTAGAAATTCAACCAGGTAGCCATGCCGCCGCCGATGCTTTCGGCAACCCAGTTTGCCAGTGGAATTGCAATGATCAATGAGCCAACGCCAAAGGTGAGGATCAAGACCATGTACATGCCAAAGATCTGCGAATTGCCTCCGCCGGTGGCTTTCATGATCCCAATCTGACGCGTTTGCTGAGTCATCAAGGCAGTGATCGTGTTGACGATCAAAAAGCCGCTCAGGAATACGGTGAGATACCCCAGCACGATCAATACAAAGAACACGCCTTGTGTGATGCTGTAAGCAAAGTGATGACCGGGTTGATACACGCTGACAAAATAAACTTCCGCGCCTGTATCTTTCATGCGATCGGCAACCGCCTGGGCCACTTCGGTGACATGATCCTGGTCGGTGGGGTTTTCCTTTACGCTCACGGCGAGCATGTTGTAGTTAAGGTCCCCGCCGAGCCATTCCAATGTGTCTGGCGTGACATAGGCATTAACTTGATTGGCAAGGTTGTATGGAAATCCAGTTACATCATGGATGTAGCCGGCCAGCTTAAGTTCACGGCGTTTTCCATTTCCCAATTCCACAAGGATGGTATCGCCGGGCTTGTATCCCATTGAAATTGCGCTGGCATCGATGATGGTTTCCTTGCTTGCATATTTTGGAATGCCTGTTTCGCCTTTCGCAGGTTTCAACAAGTTGAGCGTAAGCTTGCTTGGGTCTTCCAGTGCGGTCAAGCTGATGCTTACATAGGTGCCATCGGGACGTACGATGCGCGCGCTGACATTTGAAAAGCCTTCCACTGTATCCACGCCGGGAACGGAGCGGGCAATCTTTACCTGATCGTCGTCCAACGATGATGTATATATCTGCGCTTCGGATGGATTCGCGGAAAGATAATCGTCATCCATGCTTTGATTCATGTACAGGCCCATGTTGCTGTTGAAGCCCACGGCGAACGCGCCCACTGCAATGGTGGCAATGGTTAAGAATGTGCGTCCGCGGTTGCTCCAGAAATCAGCCCAGACCTTTTTCCAACGACTGCTGATCATGGGGAAACTCCCCGCCATGAGACGTTCTCGCCTGCGTGTTTATTCGCCATCTGACGCAACGCTTCCTGCGTCGCCTCGGATTGATTCAGCAATTCTGACAGCTGGTCATACCCAATGGCGATCACTTCCACCGGCCCGGCTTCCGAGGCACGGATCGAAGCGCGATGTTTTTTCTCGTGAAAAAATTCCATTTCGCCGAACACTTTTCCGGGTCCGAGTTGAAGCGCGATCACATCCGATTGATTGGGGCGCGGCAGGATCACTTCCACGGTACCTTTTGAAACCACGTAAAAAGTATCCGCGTTGGTTCCTTCGGAGAGGATCATTGAACCTGCATCAAAGTTTTGCACCTTGGCATTTTTCTCAACTTGCAGCATCTGCGACGGATTCAACGTGGGCATGGCCTTGGCTACATACTCATTGACAATTTCGCCGTCTGCGATGAGCGCGGTGCGGTGAGTTCGTTTTGCCAGTCCACTGTCGTGAGTCACAATGATGATGGTCTTGCCTTTTGCAACAAGATCATTGAAAAGTGTAAATACGGATTCGGCTGTCTTTGAGTCGAGATTACCAGTGGGCTCATCTGCGATGACGAGCGGCGGATCGTTTGCAAGGGCACGGGCAATGGCCACGCGCTGCTGCTGGCCGCCCGAAAGCGCGGTGGGAAGTTTGTGTGCGTGATCTGCAAGCTCAACAAGTTCGAGCAAATCCATGGCGCGTTTGCGGCGCTCGTTCATGGGGTAGGTGCGGCAGAAATCCATTGGCAGCATGATGTTTTCGAGAACGGAGATCATTGGCAGCAATTGAAAAAATTGAAAAACGATGCCGAGGTTTTTTCCGCGCCAGCGTGCCATTTGGTTCTCGTTCAACTTGTGCACGCCGGTCCCATTGACCCATACTTCGCCGGTGGTGGGGCGGTCGATGCCGGTGATCATGTTGAGCAGGGTGGTTTTCCCGCTGCCCGATTTACCGATAATGCTGACGAACTCTCCCGCATTGATCTGCAGATCCACATTTTCCAACGCGTGATAATCACCGACTGCGGTCTTGTAATATTTGTTGACCTCATGCAGGTCGATGATGGGGCGATTGTCAGCCTGCTCACCGTCTGTTTTTGGTTTGAAAAATGAAATAGCCATGATAAATCTTCCTTCTTGTATTCACAGAGGTTCTAAGTTTCAGAGGGTTGATAAAAAGATTCTCAGAACCTCTGGTTTTCGGTGGCTCGTTTTATTCAAAGGTGACGACGGCGGTCATACCCCAGCGCATGGCGGCATCTTTGTCGGTAAGCAAAATGGTGACTTCGTACACGATATCGCCTTGATTTTCGGTAAAGTTTTGACCGATGGAAAATACATTTCCCTTGAATTCCTGGCCGGGAAAAGCGTCCAATTTAACGGTGACAGGCTGGCCTTCCTTGATGTTGACCACATCAATTTCGGTCAGGTCGGTGGTTTTGACAACCCAGCTGGATGTGTCTGCAATGGTGACGACAGGCTGACCGGAGGCTTCGAATTCACCGACTTTGAGGTTCAGGTTGGTGATCACGCCGGGGAACGGCGCGCGGACTTCTGCATTTGCCAAGGCGGCGCGGGTACCAGCGGTATCTTCGGAGAATGAGGGATCTTGTAAGGCATCATAGTCACGCTGGGCAAGGATCAAGCGGGAGTTGGCGTTTTGTACCGAGGATTCAAGTTCAAGCCATTGAATGGCTTTACGATAATCGGCCCAGGCATCGTCCAGTGCTTTCTTATAGATCTTGGCTGTGCCGGTCACAACTTCCTCACCGCGCTGTTGGGCATCTGTTAATTCAAGGTTTCGGTCGTTGATATTTTTGTAGGGTTCAAAATCCGCGCGGGCCTTGTCCAACTTAACCAGCATGGCGCTGACCGCTTCGGAGGGAGTCATACCTGCAAAGTCGGAGGGAACATCGAAGTTGTCCAATTTAAATTGGGCATCACGGACTTCCTGATAGGCGGTGGTGAGTTCCTTTGCAGCTTTGGCTTGCGCGGCTTCCAAGGTCTGTGCTTCGCTGGATTCCAAACGGGCGATCACATCGCCCGCGGCAACAGTTTCGCCTTCAGATTTCAAGACTTCGCTGATCAGGCCGTTGGCGTTGAGGGCAAGCTCGGTGTAATGCACGGGTTCAAGGCGGCCTTCGGAGATGATCGTGTCATCTGCGACAACTGTGGGGATTTGTGTTGCTTCTGCGGTGGCGGGCGCGGTGCCGCAGGCAGCGACGATCAGAGCAAGAGCGATCAAAGTTATGAATTTAATGTGTTTCATCGTGATTTTCCTTTTCATGAATTCTCCCACTGGTGGGGTTGATTTTCTGGTTTATCTACGACCCATTTGAAGTTTGGTTGCAGATTTCCAGAGCCAGATATTGTGTAATTGTTACTATTATTATCTTGATAATACCTCTGCCCACCAATCTCGTCAACCCTCCCGGGTATGTTTCTTTCGGCAAAGAAAAAGCCGCCAAATTGTTTGACGGCTTTGCTTCTTATTTCTCCAACATCATGCTTGCTTCTTCGTTTAGCCAGCGGCGGCCGTCCCGGGCGAGCAGGTCGTATGCTTCAGTGGGGCCCCAACTGCCGGGTTTGTAAACAGCCAACGGCGGAGTCTGATGCGCGTCCCAGGCGTCGAGGATTGGGTCGATCAGTGACCAGGCCGTTTCCACTTCGTCTGCACGGGTGAAGAGCGAAGCGTCGCCTTGCAGGGCATCCAGCAGCAGGCGTTCGTAGGATTCGGGAATTGCAGTTTGACCAAAGGCTTCGTCGTAGTGAAATTCCATATCGACAGAACGGGTTTCATTTACCGTATCGGGTGCCTTGGCTTCAAAGCGAACATGCAGACCTTCATCTGGTTGAAGATACAGAACCAGCATATTTGGTTTCATGGTTTGCATTGGGAACATTGCGAGAGGCGGTTCTTTGAATTGAATGATGATCTGCGATTGTTTTTCGGCCAGGTTCTTGCCGGAGCGCAGGTAGAACGGCACGCCTTTCCAACGCCAGTTATTGATGTAAAGACGCATGGCTGCATACGTGGCGGTTGTGGAATTCGACTTGACCTGATCTTCCTTGTTATATCCTTTGTACTGACCGCGCACCGTGTTCGCCGAAACCTGCTCGGGCGTCATCGGCTGAACTGCACTGAGGACTTTTACTTTTTCATTACGCAAATGACTTGCGCTGAATGATGCTGGCGGCTCCATTGCAACAAGTGTGAGCAATTGCAGAAGATGATTCTGGAACATGTCGCGCAGCACACCGACTCCATCGTAAAATCCAGCGCGATGCTCGAGGCCGACCTTCTCTGCCACAGTGATCTGCACATGGTCGATGTAGGTGCGATTCCAAATGGGCTCAAAGATGGTATTGGCAAAACGTGTGAACAAAATGTTCTGCACGGTTTCCTTGCCAAGATAGTGATCAATGCGATAGATCTGGTTTTCATTGAGCGCCTTGTGGACTTGTTTGTTCAAGGTCACTGCGGAAGCAAGGTCGGTGCCGAAGGGCTTTTCGAGCACCACGCGACGCCATGCACCATTTTCGTGTAGCTGCCCTGATGCATCCAGATTATCAATGATGGCTGGGAAGAGGGTGGGGGGAAGTGCCATATAAAAGAGGCGGTTGGCATCGCCATTTTCAAGTTTGGTGAGATGTTCGGCAAGTCTCTTGAAATCGGCCGCTTCGGTGTATTTGCCCTGGAGATAATAAAGATTGGGGGCGAAGATACCCCATTCTTCTTCCGTGAATTCATAGCCGGCATGATCTTTCAAGCCTGTATGTAGATGCTCGCGGAATTGCTCGTCGGTAAATGCAGTTCCGCCAAAGCCCACGATTTGAAATTTCTTGGGTGTGCGTCTCTTGCGAAATAAATTGAACAACGAAGGGATCAACTTGCGCTGGGTCAGGTCACCGGAAGCGCCGAAGATGACGATCGTGGTCAATAAACCATTATTGGAAGGGTTGATCATGAATTACCTATTGATAAATCTTGCTGCGCTGACAGGGGCTTAGCCCTGGCCAGCGCGCGATAAGTGTTATTCGGCTTTCTTGATCGCGTGACCGCCGAATTGATTGCGTAAGGCAGCCAACATGCGGGCGGGATAATTCTCTTCATCGCGGCTGGCGAAGCGCATTTGCAGTGCCAGTGTGATGATGGGAGCGGGAACATCGAGATCAATGGATTCGAACACGGTCCAGCGGCCTTCGCCGGAATCTGCAACCCACGGTTTGATGTCCTTCAGCTGGGTGTCTTCATCGAGCGCGTTGGCCGCAAGATCCAACAGCCACGAGCGGACCACACTTCCGTGCTGCCAGATGTGCGAGATCTGGGCGAGATCCATGCCGAATTCTTCCTTGGCCTTCAAAATCCCAAAGCCTTCCGCGAATGCCTGCATCATGCCGTATTCGATTCCGTTGTGGACCATCTTGACGTAGTGTCCCGCACCATGCGGACCGACGCGGCCCCATCCAAGTTCTTTGCCGGGGGCGAGAGTTTCGAAGATCGGGCGAAGTTTTTCGGTAATCTCCAGCTTGCCGCCGATCATTAAGCTGTAACCTTCGGTGAGACCCCAGATGCCGCCGCTGGTGCCGCAGTCGACAAAGTCAATGCCTTTGGCTTCGAGCATGGCGGCATGCGTAATGGTATCTTTGTAATTTGAGTTGCCGCCGTCGATGATGATGTCGCCTTTCTTCAATAAAGAGGCGACCTTCTCGATCGTTTCGGTGGTGGTCTTGCCGGAGGGGACCATCACCCAAACGACCTTTGGCGATTGGGTCAGCTTGCCGACCGCTTCTTCCAAAGAATACGCGCCTTCTGCACCAAGTTTAACTGCAGATTCAACGGTCTCCTTGGTGCGGGCGTAGCCCACCACGCGATGACCCGCGCGCGATAAACGCGTTGCCATGTTCAATCCCATTTTTCCCAAACCAACTAATGCTAATTCCATTTGATAAGACTCCTTTTAATTTTTCCCTGCTCTGTTGGGGCCTTAGCCCCCGACAGAGCAGAATTGATTTATAAAAGACTTGCCGCCGCCTCATCCACAAACCAGACGATCTTTCCATTCTTTGGATCGATGCGTTGTGATGGAAGTTCAGCGGGGGTGTACACATCGCTCAGTACTTTTTTCAGGGTCACGGCTTTGCTGGCACCTACGGCGAGAAAGAAAATATTTCTTGCATCGTTGATCACATTTTGAGTCAACGTCACGCGGTTGGCGGGGCGGCCCTGATAATTTGCAACCACGGCCAATGTGGGTGAGTCCACTTCAACAGGAGAGCCGGGAAATAACGATGCAGTGTGACCGTCATCGCCCATGCCGAGCAAAACCAAATCGAAGCGCGGCCAATCGAGCGGGGCTCCGGAAAACTCTTTCAGCGTCGCAGCATAGTCCTTCGCGGCTTGAGCAGGCTCAAGGTCCGATTGGATGCGGTGGATGTTCGTCGCGCTGATCTTGTCGAACCAAATTTTTTTTGCCTGTCCATAACTATTGCCTGCATCGTCCACTGGCACGCAGCGTTCATCGCCCCAAAAGAAGTGAACGCGCGACCAATCCAGTTTTTCGCCTGCGAGTTTTTCAAACAGTTTCATCGGTGTGTTGCCGCCCGAAAGTGCCACGAGAAAACGCCCGCGATATTGAATGGCATCGTTCGCGACTTCAACAAATGCTGTTCGCGCAGCTTCACTTAACTCGTCGAGATTTTGAAATGTTTTGACCGATGTATTCGATTTCATAGTTGGCGATTGTACCCGATGTGGACTAAAATTTGACATTATGGCTCAACTTAATTTAAAGAAACTTCAAGCGCATCGTGCGCGGACCTTCAACCTACCTCCCGCCAAACGGGTTTCTTCCCCCGCCCAGGCATTGACCTTCGTCAACAAACGCGGCTTTGCATATTTCTGGCCGATCAAAGGCATCGACCTGCCCTCACTGTGGACGGCTGTTGCGGGTGACCGCCCCGTGGCCGACCAACATGATGACCCGGGCCATATCACATGGGGTTGGAAAGATGATGCACTGGATAAAAAGATATGGTATTACGGCAAGATATTACGCGGCAAAGCCACGATGATTTCGCTGGAGATCGCGCCGTATTTTTACGCGCTCTCTGAAAATTATGGTTCACCCGAAGAGGATTATTTGATCGCCTATCACGAAGGGCGATTGACGCAGGCTTCAAAGCAAGTGTACGAGACACTGCTCGATAACGGCGCGTTGAACACCCTCGATTTGCGTAAGTTGGCGAAACTCTCGAATGCGAAGGATTCTGAATTCAACAAGGCGCTGGAGCAATTGCAAAGGGATTTCAAGATTTTACCTGTCGGTGTTGCACAGGCTGGCGCATGGAAATATTCGCACATTTATCAGATCACCACGCGCCATTTTCCAAAGTTGGCCGAAGAGGCACGTGTCATCAAGGAATCGCAGGCGCGTGCGAAACTGTTGGAGTTATATTTCGATATGCTCGGCGCTGTTGACTTGCGCGATGTGAATAAATTGTTCGGTTGGGGAAATGAAGTTATGAAGAAGGCCGTTAATAAGCTGGTGGAGAGTGGGAAGTTGGTCAAGGCCGAGCATCCCAAATCCGCTGGGGAGTGGGTGGGGACGAAAGATATAATTAAGTAATTACCGAAACAAGTACTTTTCAGAATGTTGAACAGAAAGATGTTGCGCAACACCTTTATTTATGCGCTTTTGTCTTTCTTGTGAAGCGAGCTGAGTTCCTTTAATAATCTCAGAACTTTTTCTGGTTCTAAGTTGTTGTTTTTCAGAATTTGGGACATTTTAAGTTGAATTTGGTCGCGCCGATTCTCTACACAGGAATTAATAACACCCCAAAAAATATGAGCAGAAGATGCTTTATTTTCTTCTAACTGTCTGGATAATAAGATTGCATCTTCAATTGCTTGTTTTACAAAAGGCGTTACAAGGATTTGGTATTTCTTTCCTTTCCAGAACGGGGCTTTTCCCTGAAGGTCAATTAAATCAAGGGTTTCGTTCTTTAATCGTTCTATATCTAATGACATATCATCAAATATTTGTAGGAGAATTTCGTCTGGGTGTTCAACTAGAGCCAAAAATACGTGAGGTGTACCAATAATGGATTGCCTTTTCCCTACGGCAATTTGATACGCTCTTTTTGCTGATAATTGAGATTGTTCAGATAGGTGTTCGTTGATATGTTCGATCATAATTTTCTAGGAGTAATATTGTATCTTAAAGAAAGGGCTGCGCAAATTATGTAATAGTTCTCAAAGCCTTTTGTTGACTACATCCTTGCCTGCACATTATATAAATTTGCATAAGCCCCATTTGCCAAAATTAAATCTTCATGTGACCCTTCCTCACTTATTCCACCCTCAGTCAACACCAAAATCTTTCTTGCATTCCTGATCGTTGACAGTCGGTGTGCAATGACCAGCGTAGTACGGTTTTCAGCCAGCTTCTCCAGCGATTCTTGCACTGCCTGTTCGCTTTCATTATCCAGTGCGCTGGTTGCCTCATCCAAAATGAGAATGGGCGGATTTTTCAGGAAGACGCGCGCGATGCTCAGTCTTTGCTTTTGTCCGCCGGAGAGCTTCACGCCGCGCTGACCGATGTCTGTGTCGTAGCCATTTGGCAGGGACATGATGAAATCATGCGCGTTCGCCTTTTTCGCCGCATCGATGATTTCATCTTTGCTGGCGTCCAACTTGCCATAGCGGATATTGTCCACGACGGTGCCGGCGAATAAATACACATCTTGTTGAACAACGCCGATACTTCCTCTCAATGAACGCAGGGTGATCTCCCGGATATTCCTGCCATCAATCAGGATTTCCCCTCCATTGATCTCGTAGAAGCGGGGAATCAATGAACATAAAGTGGTTTTTCCCACACCGGAAGTTCCGACTAGCGCGATGTATTCCCCGGCTTTAATGTTCAAAGAGATGTTCTTCAAAACGTAATCGTGTTCCTCCTTGTATTTGAAGCTTACATCTCGAAATTCCACATTCCCTTGAATGTGGGTGAGGTCCAGTGCGGTTTCCGAATCCTGAATGTCAGGCTGTACTTCAAGAATTTCCATGAAGCGTTCGAACCCAGCCATCCCTTCCTGATACAGCCGTGTGAAATTGCCGAAGCGCTGAATGGGTTCGATCAGGATGCCGATGCAAAGTAAAAATGTGATCAAGTCCGGCAGACTCAGCGAGGCATTGGCGATGCTGATGCCTCCGAGGATGATCACAGCCACGGTCATCAGGTGTGTAAACCCGACCAGGCCTTCATAAAAATATGTCTCGTGGCGGTAGCCGTCCCTGCGGCTGTTGAGGAAACGATCGTTCTCGTGGAAGAACTTCCGTTTCTCGGTCTCTTCATTGGTAAATGACTTGACTACGCGGATGCCCGCCAAAGTATCCTCCACTTGGGCATTGATGTCGCCGATGCGGTCATTGCTCCTTCGTAGAGCGATCTTCATTTTCCTGTTGAAATGGGTCGCGTAAATTGCCATGACCGGCAGAAAGAGCAGGACGATCAAGGCCAGCCGGATGTTGATACTGAATAAGATAATGAACGCGCCTGAAAAATTCAAGAGAGAGATGACAACATCCTCAGGGCCGTGATGATACAGTTCGGCCATGTCGAATGAATCGTTTGTGATGCGCGTCATCAACTGCCCCGTTTTTTGCTCGTCGTAAAAACCAAACGACAATTTTTGCAGGTGGTCGAACAGTTCACTGCGCATATCCCGCTCCATCAGTGCACCCATCATATGTCCCTGATACGCGACGAACATGTTGCAGGCTGTGTGGACGGCGATCAACCCGAGCATCAGTGCGCCGATGCTGTAGATTTGATATGTTACATCTGATGTGTTGCCGCCAAGTATGTTTTTTGTGACGAAGTTCGCGCAAAGGGGGATGGCTAGCGTTGTCCCTGATACGGCAAGTGCGCAGAACATGTCAGCGATAAATAAGCGTCGATAGGGCTTGTAATAAGAAAGGAATTTCCTGGCCCGTGAATTCATAAAAGTTTTTCCTTAAGATAAAAGATGACACTTTCACTCCCCGCGGAATTTAAATAAAAAAACCGCAGGCGAGAACCGCCTGCGGTGATAGGTCAGTCAAAACGAACAAAGTCCGTGACTAGATCTCACCTTTGAGAGGCGCGCTCGGTAGGGAACAAGTTGAGTTTAATGTCATGCCAGCGATCCTCCTTTTAGAATAAGATAACGCGAGTTTATCATTGGCGGAAAAGGGAGTCAAGATTTTGGGCTTGACTTAATTTAATATACACTGTATATTTACACTGTATATTAAATAAGGAGTCAACATGGTCAGACCGACACTGAAAAAACAGATCCCAAATTTGCAGGAAGCCATCAAAGATACTGCCTGGAAGCAGATTGCCGAATTCGGCGCGTCCGCTTTGTCCCTGCGGGCAATCGCACGCGAGTTGAAGATCACCGCGCCCGCCATTTATAACTATTTTCCCGACCGGGATGCGCTGGTGACTGCTCTAATCTATGATGCCTATTCCACATTTGGTGATACTCAGATCGCCGCCCGTGACTCGGTCCCTGAATCAGATCCAGTGGGGAGATTGATGGCGACGGGCCGGGCGTATCGCGCATGGGCTTTGAAATATCCGCAGCGCTTCCGCTTGATTTTTGGTACGCCCATTCCAGGTTATTCCGCTCCTTACGAAACTACGTTTCCCGTGGCGGCTCGTTCGTTGGCAGTGCTCGTGCATGTGATGGAAGCCCTGCGCGCAGCAGGAAAGTTGAAGGTCAAGTTTGACGACGTCAATTTGAGTGCAGAGGAACAAACGAAATTTGACTATTGGAAACAATATGGGACGCAATCTGAGCCCGCTTCTTTCTTCGCGGCGGTCTGGATCTGGTTACGAGTACATGGTCTCGTCACTGTGGAAGTGGATGGTGGAATGCCCCCGTTCGGCCCGAGTTCTGAGCAATATTATGAACGTGAGCTGCAAGCCATCAAAGAGCAATTCGTCAAATAGGGATTCGCGATGAGCTATGTATTGAATTGTATGTTGCTGCTTCTGCCAATCATGGCGTGGAATGGGATTTTTTCAAACCGACTTCCCTCTGCGTATTCAGCAGAAGTGTTTGACAAGGACATCCCTTCCTTGATCACAAGCGGCGAGAATATTTTCAGGCTCCTCGTTTTTGTTCTCCCAATTCTGATGCCGATCAGGATCGAGACCGAAAGTCAGAAACTGGGATTGTGGCTGTATGTCATTGGTGTTGCGATTTACTTTGTTTCTTGGGTCGCACAGATGATTTTTCCACAAAGCTTATGGAGTTTGAGCGCCTTTGGATTCCTGGCGCCGGCCTACACTCCGCTGATCTGGCTGGTCGGCATCGGATTGATCGGCAGTTCGCTTTACTTTGACTCTCCTTATCGATCGTGGATGTACATCCTCCTTTCCGTGGTCTTTATCGGATTTCACCTGTCTCATGCATGGACAGTGTATTCAAGAAATTAAAAACAACAACTTTATGAATTTGGAGAAAATAAATGACAAAAATATTTAATGGCCGCTTTACCGCGAAAACAGACAGCCCCTTTGTTGTTTTCTTAATTGGCATGCGCATTAATCAATGGTGGCGCGTTGATAAATGGTTTCCCGTTTCTAATGCGATGAATCCTATGATGCGTGCTTTATACACATATCCTGAAAAAGGATTCCTGCACGCCGAGTTTTTCTGGAATTTTAGCGGACCTATTCTTGTTCAATACTGGAGTTCGTTTGAAGATTTGGAAAATTTTGCGCGCAATCCATCCGACCCGCATCTTGACCCGTGGAAGAAATTCAATCAAGCGGTTGGTTCAAATGGAATCGTGGGAATCTGGCATGAGACTTATTTGGTGAATCCAGATCAATACGAATGTGTGTATGGAAATATGCCGAAATTTGGACTAGGCGCGGCCATGGAACATGTTCAGGCGGTGGGACGCCGTGAGACAGCACGTATGCACCTCAAATCGAACGACACACCTGATCTCGCAGCGGATGTGAAATTATGAAACAACTTGCCCTCGGCTTAACCGCATTCACAACAATTGGAATCATTACTTATTGGACGCTGGTTTTCACGGGCACATTCAAAGTCGCAGAACTTGTGCCGGGATATCGCAATTGGTTCATGTCCTTCCCATTACCCGATGGATGGATCGCCACTGTGTCGCTTCTTGCATTCATCTTCCTGTTGAAAGGCGATGATAGGGCTTCGTTGTTCGGTCTACTTACGGGTTCGAGTCTCATCTTCCTCGGTTTATATGCGCTGATGTATGGAATCAATACTGGCTTGCTCTTCATCCTGACAACGGATGAATTGATCGAGATCGCCATCAAGATATATTGTTTATCTGTGGGGTCGTTCCTCATCGTTTATTTTTGGAATCTAATTCGTAAAGGATAAATCAATGTCAATCAATCATGTTATTTTAGGCACAGGCGCCATCGGGCGCGCAATTGCAGAGGAACTTATCAAGCGCGGAGAATCTGTCCGTATGGTGAATCGCTCCGGAACAATGGAGGAAGCTCCTGCCGGGGCGGAGGTGGTGGCATCAGATCTTTATAACCCAGCCAAAGTTAAGGAGGTGACGCGCGGTGCCAAAGTCGTGTACCAATCCTCGCAGCCGAATTATTTTGAATGGGTTGAAAAATTCCCGCTGCTCCAGAAATCCATCATGGATGGGTTGACCGGGAGTGATATCAAATTGGTGCTGGTCGAGAATCTATACATGTATGGTGAATCCGATGGGAAACCGCTGACCGAGGATATGCCACACAATACGCACACGAAAAAAGGAAAGACTCGCAGTGAAATGAGCAAAGCTGCATTTGCCGCGCATCGCGAAGGGAAGCTGCGTGTAACAGCCGGACGTGGATCGGATTTCTTTGGCGCGTGGGGATTGCCAACTGCTGCCATGGGCGAGCGCACTTTTTATCCGCTGTTGAATGGTAAGGCGGCGAATTTGGTTGGGAATATCGATCTGCCGCATACGCATACCTATATTCCTGATTTTGGAAAAGCATTGGTGGTTTTGGGAGAGCGGGCTGAAGCAGATGGTCAGGCATGGCATGTGCCGAATGACAATCCGCGCATAACACAACGCGAAATGGTCAAGATGATCGCTGAAGAAATGAGTATTCAGCCAAAGATGAGCGCGATGGGCAAAACCATGATGAGGTTGGGCGGACTCTTCATCCCGGAGGCGCGAGAGATGGTTGAAATGATGTACGAGTTTGAACAGCCATTCATTGTCGACTCGAGTAAGTTTGAGAACGCATTTGGCATAAAAGCCACGCCAATGCGAGAGGCGATCAGAAGAACGGTGGCGTGGTATCGAAATCATCCACATCCAAAATAGATCTGAAGCCGATAAACGGAAATCCCCATCCGGTCCGGATGGGGATTTTTTATTCTAGATCGACTGACTTACAAAGTCATGATAGCAGACAGCAGCTTTTCGTTGTCGGTTGATTCAATGCTGAAACCGACTTTCTTGAAGATATGCTGCATCACCTGGTTATCTGTGGTGAGAATTGCGCTGATGCGTTCCACTTTTTCGCGTTTGGCAACATCGATCGCGCGGCGAATCAACTCACCGCCAAGTCCGATGCCGTGATAGGGGTCACCGATGAGAATGCTCAAGCGTGCTTCATTGGTCGCGTGTAACTTGCTCAACCGAACGATACCCATGATGGTTCGTTCATCCTTGTCGTCCTTGCCTTCTGCTACGAGGGCGATCTCGCGATTGTAGTCGCTGTGACTGATTCGGGCGAGGCGTTCATGCACGACACGTTCGTGGAACATCATGGGTTGCAGGTAACGCAGGAAAACGCTGCGATCTGAAAGGGTGGTATGGAATTTCACCAGCAGTTCTTCATCTTCAGGAAGGATGGGGCGAATGGTGAGTTCTTTTTTATTCTTTGCGGTCCATGTTCCGACGTATCGGATAGGATAGGCGCGAATTGCCAGCTTGGGCAGTTGGGCCTCTGTAGTGTCCTTGTCATAAAGCAATACGCGGGCGTCCAATGCGATCAATTTTTCAGGGGAGGCCATTAGCGGATTGATATCCAACTCCTGAATCCAACGATGTTCCGTGATGAGTTGTGAAAAGCGAACAAGCAATTTTTCAAGCGCAACCAGGTCCACCGGGTCACGTCCACGAACGCCTTTGAGGGCGGTGTAAATACGGGTCTGTTCCATCATTCGTCGGGCGAGAGTTGTAGTGAGCGGAGGCAGGCCCAGCGCACGATCCTTGAAGACTTCCACCAGCTGGCCGCCGAGACCGAACAGAAGTACAGGTCCGAATTGCGGATCGATGCTGCTGCCAAGAATTAATTCATAGCCATCGATCTTAGCCATTGGTTGAACCGTCACACCGAGGAAATGCTCCGCGCCAACTTTTTCGGTCACAGATTTTTCGATGCTTTTATAGGCGTTCTGTACAGCCTTGGCATCTGCAAGATTTAATTGCACGCCGCCGACATCGGTCTTGTGTGTAATCGTTTCTGAATGGATTTTGAGCACGACCGGATAACCAATGGCGTCTGCCGCTTTGACGGCTTCTTTTTCGCTCTTTGCAATTCGGGTGTCCACTGTCGGGATGCCGTAGCAGGTCAACAGTTGTTTTGACTCGTATTCTGTCAAAATGGTGCGACCCGAGTCGCGTACTTCCTTGATGATCTGCGCAGCGCGTTCACGATCCACCTGGTCATTCTCTTCGCCGTTAACAGACATCGGTGTTTCATATAAGCTATGTAGATTCTCGGAATAATGCGCCATGTAGTCAAACACTCGCGCGGCTGTATCGGGATAAGGGAAGGTCGGGATGTTGGCTTTATTGAGAATCGCTTCGCCGGGCGCAACTTCATTACCGCCCATCCATGTGGCGATGATCGGCTTGCCAAGTTTCTGCGCGTATGGTTCAAGTTCTTCTGCGGTCTTGGTGGGGTCGGTCATGGCTTGTGGAGTCAGGATCACCAAAATGCCGTCTGTGTTTTCGTCTTTCGCCGCGATCTCAAGCGCCTTGCCATAGCGTTCCGGGCTGGCATCGCCGAGAATATCCACCGGGTTATTGTGACTCCATGCGGCAGGTAGAAGTTTGTTGAATTCTTCCATTGCCTCGGGGGAAATTTTTGCAAGTTCACCACCGTCAGTGATCAAGGCATCGGTGGCGAGCACGCCAGGTCCGCCGGCGTTGGTGAGGATGGTCAAGCGGGGACCTTTCGGTCGAGGCTGTTTTCCGAGCACTTCCGCCATGTAGAACAATTCCGCGATACTGTTCACGCGCAACACACCGCTGCGGCGGAACGCCACTTCGAGCACTTCGTCGCTGCCGGTTAATGAGCCGGTGTGGGAGGCGGCGGCTTTTGCAGCGCCTTCGGTGCGCCCCGGCTTGATGACGATGATCGGTTTGGTCATCGCCACTTCACGAGCGGCGGAAAGGAACGCGCGCGCATTGCCGATGGTTTCCATGTAAATGACGATGCTCTTGGTATGCGGATCATCGCCGAGATAGTAAATGAGGTCACTCCAATCCACATCAAGCATCGAGCCGATGGATACGAAGGAACTGAAGCCGACATTCTCGCGCAAACTCCAGTCGAGGATGGCGGTACACAACGCACCACTTTGGCTGATAAAGCCCACGCTGCCGCGTCGTGCAATGGTGCTGGCGAATGTGGCATTCAAGCCGGTAGTGGGGCTCATTACACCCAAACAGTTGGGACCGATGATGCGCATGTTGCCGCGTCGCGCATGTTCCATGATTTGGCGTTCGTACTCCACACCTTCAGGGCCGGTCTCTTTGAAGCCAGCGGAAATAATGATCGCGCTTTTCACGCCAATATCAACGGCTTCCTTGATGATGTTGGGAACTGTTGCAGAGGGGGTGACGACGACAATTAATTCAACGGCTTCAGGAATCGATTTCAGATCTGGGTATGCCTTGATGCCGAGCACGCTCGGGCGCTTCGGGTTGACGGGATAAATGGTCCCGCCAAAGGAACTGCTCATTAAATTCCAAACGATCGTGCGGCCAACGCTGCCGACTGTCTCTGTGGCACCAACCACCGCAACACTCTTGGGGGCAAAGATGGAATCTAAAGGTTGTCGTCCATAATGTAGAACATCGTGGGCAGGGTCAAAACCGGGGGTAACTAGTGGATCCATGGGGTACTTCTTTCTATGATGTATTCGATATTCATTTATTTAATAAATGTCTACACTATATATATCATAGGTGGCCCGCGCAAAAATGCATGAATTTTCCAGTATTTTTTCCTTATTATTTATGATAATGAATTGCCGGTTTTTGATTCCATATAAGCCGAAAACTCTTCATGAAATCTTTTGGATGAAAACCGCGCAGCGTTTTCATGCGAAGCCTTGTTGTTCAGTTTTATTCCCTGGGATTGGACAACCGCCTCGATCAAGCTGTGGGCCGCCTGCTCCTGAAACAACAAACCTGTTTCTCCATCCTGAACAATTTCCACTGCACCGCCTTTGCCATACGCAATGACCGGGCATCCCGCCGCCTGCGCCTCCACCATGGCAATCCCAAAATCTTCAACCGCCATGTAAATAAAGCCCCTGGCGCGATTCATGAGATCAGTCACTACTTCGTCAGGTTGATGGCCGAGAAGTTTTATGTTGTTTTTTGAAAGTTTTTGCAGATACTGCATTTCGGGCCCATCACCAACTATGATCAGCGGAAGTGCCAGCTCGTTGAAGGCATGGACAATTTCAGCGGTCATTTTGTAGGGGACCAATCGGGAAACATGCAGATAAAAATCATCCCGGTCTTGAGCGGGTTTGAATCGAGTCACTTCCACGGGCGGATAAATGACTTGCGACTCACGACCCCAGGCTTGATTTATCTTTTGTGCCGTCCATTGTGAGATGGCGAGCAGGTGGTCTGCCCGGGATGCTGATTCTCTGTCCCAACGCCGAAGCAGGCTCAAGGTCAGGCGGGCGGCGGGGCCGATGATCGGCTTGTCCAAGTGATGCAAATGTAAATAGTCATTCTGAAGATGCCAGGCATATCGCATCGGCGCGCAAACATATGAAATATGGATTTGATCCCTGTGTGTTGTGATGCCATGTGCCACCGCATGTGAAATGGAAAGCACAACGTCGAAGTCTCGAACATTCATGCTCTCGATTGCTGCTGGCATGAGAGGCAGAAGCCCGCGATAGAGATGCTCCACGCGCGGGATTTTTTGCAGAAAGGATGTTTTGACGCTGCAGTTTTCCAGTGGTGTGCCAACGAGGTTTTGTTTGTTATGAATCAACGCGTGCACTTGTGCCTGCGGATACAGACTGAGAACATTGGATAATAATCGTTCTGAACCGCCATACACATTGAGCCATTCATGGACGATTGCGAGCTTCATGAACGACTCTCCAGCAGGGCCTGTGTTTTGAGGGCCGCTTCATCCCATGAATATTTTTTTACAAGTTGCAAGCCGCGCTCCCGTACTGTATTTGCAAGCGATGGATCGTCAATGATATTTTGCATCACGTTTGTTATTTCACTTGCGTCGTGTGGTTTTGCAAATAGCGCCGCATCTTTGAATATCTCTCGAAAGGCCGGAATGTCTGAAGCAATGACAGGCGTGCTGCATGCCATTGCTTCGAGTGCGGGTAGACCAAAGCCCTCATAAAACGATGGAAGAATAAATGCTGTCGCTCCTGAATATAAAGCCGGTAGATATTCGTCTGGAATGTAGGTCACGCTTCTGGCGTGACTTGATATAGGTGCAAAGATATTCCCTTCCATGCCCGCAATAAACAGATCATGTGTTTTTGAATTCAACCCTTCCCATGCTTGAATTAATGTCGTCAGATTTTTTCTTGGTTCGTTCCTACCTGCGAAGAGGAAGTAAGGTTTTCCAAGTTTGTACTTGCTTCTGGTTTTATTAATCACGTCCTGGGTTTGCGGTTCGAATGGCTTTCCAACCCCGTTGTAGATCATGTGGATTTTTTTATCGGGAATCCCAAGGTGTTTTTTTAATCGTTCGCGCGAAAAATTTGAAACCGTAATGACAGCTTTGACTCGATGCGCGAGAATTCTCCACGAGAGTCTGGTCCAAGCAGCGAAGTTTGATTTGAACCATTCGGGGTGGTCGAACACACTTGCGTCGTGAATGGTGATCACTTGATTTTTTATCAGCCACGGCCCCGCATTTGCCGGAGACCAAAGAATTTCATGTTGCTTTATTCGCCCGGGCAGAATTAACTGCTCCCAAAAGTTGCCGGTCATTTGTCTAAGAGGTCGTTTCGGTTGCACGATGCGGCTTGAATGGAGTCTTTTACTGACCTCATGGGCGTATCGTTCCACGCCTGTGATACGGCGTGAAAGATATCTCCCATTAATGGCGATTTTATTTTCCATCTTTTGCAACCTGTCCCTGCCACAAGCCAAGTGCAAGGCCAAGCATCATGCGACCCGGGGCGAGGCTCCAGAAATAATGATCAAAGAGCGCAATGGTTCCCACGCCGGCAAGCAGGGCCCCAAAAAGAATTACATTTAACTTGCTTGTTGCATACAATTCCTTGACAACAACGAAAACAATAGTGAGAAGTAAAACGATTCCAACGATTCCCAATTCTGACAATACCAGTAATAGGACATTGTGAACCGGCTCCACGAGATTAACCTCGCCTGCCCGTTTTCCCAGTTGAATTACGAATGAGCCTGCGCCAACGCCGGTCCATGGGCTTTCTTTTGCATAGGTCAATGCTTGTTGGGCAAGCCAGATACGTTCTGTGAGGGATGATTCCTCGGTGATGGTAGTCGGAGTGGTTGTTCTGCTTAAGAAAAGTTCACGAAGTGGGGTTAATGTCAGCGTAAATGTGATGATCGTGGTGGTAGCCAAAAGCCATATCTTTTTACTATCGATAGGCTTTGACTTAAGCAAGAGCACAAAAAGGAAGGCAGAGAGTCCCAGCCATGCAGAACGTGAAAATGTGACTGCAAGCAACGCTATTCCAGATATGAATGCAGTCCATGCAATCCATTTGATTTTGTCTCTGCCGAGTATTAATGCTGTTGTTCCCGCAAGGCACATTAAGACAAAGCCTGCAAGAATATTTGGATGCGGAAATGTCCCGTATATGCGCAGGAAATTCCCGCCGTCTTGAAACTTTAAAATGCTTGCACCTTTGGATGAAGCGTCGATCAAGCCCGGCCAATGCAAATTTAATGGCTGAAGGAATTGCATCGATTGGGCTGTGAATTCTGTAATTCCAATGCAAACCTGAAAGAACAGTGCAATGGCAAACCCAACCGATGCTGCTCTCCAGGCTTCGTGCCAGTCTTGCAGGGAAAGGGTCAATAGAAAGATCAACCAAAAATGGCAGCCGAGATACAGTGAAGTCCGCCAGTCGGCAGACCAAATCGAACTGAAGGTTACCAAGAGGCAGAGAGCGAAAAGAATTTTTGAAAGGGGCGAAAATTTTGGCAGAGACTTTCTTTTCGTTTGTACAGCCAGCCACAGGATGATCGCAACAAGCGCCAACCCGTCACTGAGAAAGAAGAGGGCGTGGTCGTAAGTGAAATAGACTTGTTGATGTTTAAATTCAAATACTGTTTTGTAATACCAAAAACCAAGGCTGATCGGAAGCAAGCCAATGACCATCCCGTGGATTCTTCGGATAAACTTCTCACCAGAATACGGCCAAATGTTGACCGCACCCAAGGTCAATGTCGTAACTAGCGAGAGCATGGGAAAGATGCCCCATGAAAAAGACTCGAATGGGTCGGCTGGGGGAATTACGGGGGGATGGAATGTAAATTTTGGATTTTCCCAAATTTCGATCCCGTTTTCCAAGGTTCCGTAATAAACCCAGCCGCTTTTTTGTAATTCCGGAATGAATTCTTTCCGGTTGACAAATCCCCAGCGGACGCCGTAGTCACCAGATACTTTCAGGATTGGCACAATGGCTGGAGTTCCTTTCAATGCCCAATAGGCTGTGTCAATTTGGCCGATGCCGCTTTCACGTAATTCAGGAATGGTGCGGGCAGTATGATAACTTCCATCGAGTGTGGTGGTTTTGTCTGTGAGCAAGTTTAGATAGGCAAACTGATCTCCGAAACCAAAGGTCAGATAGCGCCAGTAATAGTGGTCTTTTGCCTCAAGCCAGTTGACGATGGGCTTCATGTCAATCGGCGCGGGCTGGATCGGCCAAATCAACGGCGTGAACCATGATCCAATTGCGGCGCATGCGAAGATGGTGAATATTGAGGTTGAAATAAATGTTCCTCGAAGCGAAGCAGGGACCGGCTTGAGCGTGAAGCGCTTTTTTATCCAATGACGAAAATGGATGAATACCATTCCGAAAAACGGAGTCAGGGTCAATACCGCCCAAAATGCAAATCTGTCGTAGGTGAGCCATTCCCAGCTTTTCCCGAAGAATAGGCTGGGAAGCGGAGTAGTGCCGCCGAGGCCAAGAAGAAATAAGATCGTGAATGAAAATTGCAGTCCTAAAAATTTGCGCGGCCATTTATAAAAAAGAAATGGGATGATCGCGCCGATCGGGAAATAAAACGGCAGAAAGAAAATGGCAGCCGCGAATGGATCTGTGAGAAAGTTGTGGCGTGAAAGATGGTCGATGGGCGTTTGCAATTGCTGATGCATTCCCCATTGCCAAAACGGCCAGATGACCGCAATTCCGGCGGGAATTGCTGAGATAAAATATGCAAGAAGCCGCAGGGAGGTGCGTTTCCAATTCTTTTTTTCGAATTGAAAAAATACAACAGCAAAAATGAAAAATGGCTGCACCAGCAAAGTTGCATGATGTGCCGCCATTGTGGTGGCGGTTATGGAGATCGCCAGCAGGTAATTATTTACTCCGCCTTCGCGAAGGAATCGCGCAAGCGAGGCAGTGCTAAAAAGGGTAAATAAAGTTGCTGTTAGAAATGGAAGTTGCCCAAAAATATGCGCGGTGACGAAGATGGGCAGCATTAATGCGGAAGCCAAAGCCGCGTAGGAAGCGGCTGATTTACCTGTGAAAATCCGGCTGAATGTATAAATGCCAAGAGGAAATAAAGCAGTGACAAGCCACAATATCACGGCGTAGGCTTTTTCGAAACCAAGTAGCGGGATAAGTAACGCAATTAGTTGATGCGTGAGCGGGGGGTAGGAGGTAATGTCAAAACCTGTATACCAGCGTGTCTCCCAAAGCGAGAACCAGTCTTTTGCGTAATGGTCGGCAAAGAGCATGTGAGTGTAGGCGTCATAACTCGAATGGTAGCGGGCGGTCAGAACAAAAAAACCGTGGAGCAGAAATGCAAATAGAATGGCGAAATAAACGCGACGGGGAATCATGCGAGTCTTATTTCTTCGCGGGAAGTGTTGATGCGTTTTGGGCTTTGGCACTTCTCAAGCGCATGATTGAAGGCTTGAATATAGTGTTCGGAGGTTTCTTTTGGAGTTAACTTTTTGATCGAATCGAAGTTGTGATTGATCTGACTCATGCGCTGTCCGGGGGAATTTAACAAATTTCGAATGGTTTCCTTCAGGCTTTGAACATTCCCGTTCTTGAAGAATTCGATTTTCAAATTGTTTTCGTTGGCAAGGTGTAAGTGTTCGCTCAGGTTTGATGCAACCACCGCGCGCCCCCAGGTGGCGGATTGATAGAGGACGCTTGATGAGCCTGTGGATGCCAGATAGGGAAGAACGACGATCTTTGCATGTTTGAATAGATCTTTGACTTTTTCTTCTGATACTTGTCCAAGCCATTTGATGTTGGTCGCGCCAGCGCATTGAGCCTTTAAATCCTTTGCGTAGCCGGGAAAGCGGGCGTGCTCTGCTCCCGCAATCGATAATGTGATTTGAGGAATCTCTCTTTGTAATTCTTTGAAGGCTTGAAGTAAAAGCTCGAGCCCTTTGAATGGCGCCAGCGTGGTGAAGAAAAGCAGTTCCTGTTGTTCATTTTCTTTTATCTGTTCGGGGCTTTGATATGAACCGATGGGGATGTGCGTGCAGTCCACACCGCGATTGGAAAGCCAGTCTGCATAATGTTGCATGGTAAGGCAAACGTGATCTGCCCGGGTGGCAAGTTCAGTTAACAAGCGTGCGCCTGCCGGGGCGAAGAGTCCGCCGGGGGCGTTGAGCCTGCGTAAATCCGCCAATTCCACCAACTCATGAAGCGTAACCACGGTTGGGATTCCCATTTGCTGTATTTGCATGGGGATGAACATGCCGGCTACATTTGCCAGAGGGGATTTGCCAAAAACGCTTGCGCCGAGGTTGAGCCAGACTAAATCTGGTTTTAAGCGCTTCAAACGGGATAGAATGATCGATCGGGTTTTCAAATGATCTGGCTGCCAGCAATAATCGATTTCCGCCTGATGAAATGCCGACGAGTGTCCATTTTTGGTTTTCGCTCCGGCGAGGACCGTAATGCGTGAGAATACTCCCGAATCTTCGATTGCTTTTGTGATGTGATATCCGTACTGACCAATGCCAGTAATGGTTGGGGGAAATGGGCTGACGACGGTAAGATGCATAGAAGGCGGAATTATTCCATTAATATATGAATTAGACAATGTTACCAAAGTGAGTTGCAAGATTTACACTTGCAAAGTATATTTCAAGACTTGTCCATAGATTTGAAGAACGCAATTCTTGCCACCCTCGCTTACTCGGATGTATTCGACCATCCATTAACGGCCGATGAAATACATCGTTTCCTTGTGTTGAATGCCACCAGGGAAGATGTACTCGCCTGTTTGAGTGAATCAAATTTGGTTTTCAAGAATAGGGGATATTATTTCCTCGCTGGCCGTGAAAACATTGTAAACATCCGTGCTCATCGCGAAGCTGTTTCCCGCAAATCATATATCCGCGCTTGTTGGTATGGACGTTTGCTCGGGCGCTTGCCTTTCGTCCGCATGGTGGCATTGACCGGCTCCTTGGCGATGCGAAATTGTGAACAATCCGGTGATTACGACTATATGTTGGTTTCTGCCAACGGACGAGTATGGACGGCGCGTATCTTTGCACTGTTGCTCAATAAATTTGCAAATCTTTTTGGCGAAACGTTATGTCCCAACTTGGTTGTTTCCGAAACCAGGCTGGAATGGAACGAGCATAGTTTGTATTCCGCGCGTGAGATCGCGCAAATGATTTTGATCAGTGGGGAGAACGTCTTTTACAATCTGCGCGTAGCCAATATTTGGGTTTTGGAATACCTTCCGAATTGGGATATAAGTCAAAAAACAGACCTGCATGAAAAACCATTCCTGCTTAAGAGGATTTTCGAATACGTTCTTGGTGGAGTGTGGGGTGATCGTCTTGAAGCTTGGGAAATGAATCGAAAGATTAAAAAATTTTCAAGACAGAACGGCTTTGGTATTGAAACCAACTTCAATGCTGATATTTGTCAGGGAAATTTTGATCATCACGGAATATGGACGTTGCAGGAATATCACAAGGGCCTTGAGAAGTTAAACCTGGTGAAATGAAAAAAATATTGTTCGGTCAGTCGTATTACTTGCGCTTCGATCCCAAGCTTTGGGATGCGATGATGCCATATCCGCCGTTGGGGACGATGTATGCCGCCAGTTATATTCGCGCACGCGGGTATACCGTTGCCTTGTTCGATGCGATGCTGGCTGAGTCTGAAGATGAGTGGGCGAAGTCTCTTGATGAGCACAGGCCACGATATGCAGTGATCTTCGAGGATAACTTTAATTATCTTTCCAAGATGTGCTTGTTACGGATGCGTGAAGCGGCCTTCACAATGATCGCGATGGCCAAAGAACGCGGCTGTGTGGTCATCTTGTGCGGTGCGGATGCGACCGATCATTACTTAGAGTATCTGGAAAAAGGCGCTGATTACGTCTTGCTTGGCGAAGGCGAGGAAACGCTTGGAGAATTGCTGGATCAGCTCTCGGCGGGGCAGGATGCGAAAGATCTTGTCGGACTTGCATCCCGTTATACGCTTCATCCATCGCGGCGGCCCGATATTTCCAAATTAGACTCGTTGCCATTCCCTGCATGGGACTTGATCGATCTTGAGAAATATAAAAAGATTTGGATGGAACGCCACGGCTATTATTCGATGAACATGGTCACCACGCGCGGCTGCCCGTATCACTGCAATTGGTGTGCGAAGCCGATCTGGGGGCAGCGCTACAATTCGCGCACGCCTGAGAATGTTGCAGCAGAAATGAAGTGGTTGAAGGAAACGTACGCACCGGATCACATCTGGTTCGCCGATGATATTTTTGGATTAAAGCCCAAATGGGTTGAAAAATTTGCAGAATTGCTGCAAGAACACAATGCCGTGATTCCTTTTAAGTGTTTGAAACGTGCCGACCTGATAACCGAGAATACGGCGCATGCGTTGGCAGCGGCAGGTTGTAAAACAGTATGGCTTGGCGCGGAATCCGGTTCGCAGAAAATACTCGACGCGATGGACAAAGGCGATAAAATCGAAGACATTCATCGGGCTGCGGAATTGCTGCATCAAAATAAAATTGAAGTTGGTTTTTTCCTGCAATTCGGGTATCCCGGTGAAACGTGGAGTGATGTGCAAATGACATTGAAGATGGTGCGTGAGTGTGCGCCTGATGATGTTGGTATTTCCGTATCCTATCCTTTGCCGGGCACGAAATTCTTTGAACGTGTAAAACTGGAATTGGGAGAAAAACAAAATTGGGTGGATTCCGACGATCTTGCCATGCTGTATCGCGGACCATTTTCGCAGGAGTTTTATCGTATTTTGCACGGACGCGTTCATCACGAATTTCGTGTGCGCCGCGCATGGCGCAAGGCGGATTTGCGCGGAATGGTTCGCACACCGTATTATCTGCTGGGCTGGCTGCGAACGGAAATGAAATTACGCTCACAGGTTCGCTTGCAACGATGAATCGCGCACTACAGACGAACATTCTATGGACCGTGGTCTCGCGATTCGGCTCGCAGATCCTGGCTGCGATATCGAGCCTGATCCTGGCCCGATATCTGGGAAGCTCGGGCTTTGGGGAGTATGCTTTTATTTCAGCGGTAGTCATGATCGGGAACGCACTTTCCACATTTGGAACGGATATGGTTCTCATTCGACGGATTTCATCTGAAAATGATTATTCCGACCTTTCCACCACACTGGCAATTCAACTGCTGATCTCATGCCTCTTCATAGCAGGCGTGTTTGTTTTTTATTCTTTTCTTCCCGTCACACCTTCCTTATTGATCTATGTTTTTGCCCTGATCCCGTTGGCCTTTTTTACGGTATTCACCATAGCTTTACGCGGCGCGCAGGAGATGAGAATGTTCTCTCTTTTGAATTTTTGGGCCGCCTTTTTTCAGATGATCGCGGCTTTCGTTTTGGTTTTTCAGAAACAGGATGTTTCCCATCTTTCGCTCCTGTTGATCGGAACTCAAACTCTCGCTGCCCTGCTTGGCTTTCTTCTCTGCCTGTTGCGGATCGATAATTTTCTTGGACATTGGCAGTTTTCCCTGGAGCGCGTATTGCCGCTGTTGCGTTCGAGTTTTCAAATGGCGTTGATCGGCACCTTTCGTCTGCTCTACGAAAAACTGGCGTTGACTTTGCTTCCGATCCTGGCTGGTGTAAATGTAACCGGGCTGTTCTCGGCTTCGCTGCGGGTGACGAATGTTGCCAACCTGGGACACACTTCTGCCCTGACGGCGATCTATCCGGAAATGGCACGGGACAAAAAATTTACAGCGCATCGAACGGGCCTTGTCATGCTCCTGTTTACTGCTGCCTGTATTTCCCTCGTGTTGTTCCTTTTTTCCCCGCAAATTATTATCGTTTTATTTGGCGATCAGTTCATGGAATCCATTTCGTCCCTTCGAATTCTCGCATGGATTCTAATCCCCAATTTTTTTGTGTTGTATTATTCTCTTGCATTTGTCGCGCAGGAAGTGGAAAGACCTGTACTGCGTTCGCTGGTGGCAAGCCTGCTCTTGATGCTGATCCTCCTTGTGACGTTGAGTCCTCTTTATGGGTTGCGTGGCGCCGCGTTTGCGCTTTTATCTGCCGAGAGTTTTCAAGCCTTGCTGCTTTGGCTTCAATGGAGGGTCCGTGCCTTTTCCAAATCACCCGAATAAATATCAAGGGGAGGCCGTGATGCAGCCAGCGGATACGATTGCAATGCGTAAGAGGTTCGGCCAATTTCCAGATATCGAGCCGCCGCAGGGAATGATCCTGTGCATGAAAAATGACCTGCCGCAGAAATTAAGATGGAGAAACCCGGTTCAAAAAGTGGGACGTGTAATGGGTGATATGTACCTGATCAAACGCACGCGCGGACGGGTTGGTGTGTTGTCTAACTTCGGGATCGGCGCGCCGGTAGTGGTATCCCTTGTGGAGGAAATGATCGCGTTTGGTGTAAAGCGATTTATTATTCTTTCATGGGGCGGTTCGCTTCAGAGGGAATTGAATACAGGCGATATTGTTTTGAATGACAAAGCCATTCGTGATGAAGGTGTTTCGCAGCATTATCTTCCCAATGAAAAATATTCTTTTGCAGATCAGATTTTGAAACAAGGCCTTGAGAAGCAGTTGATTTCGCGTGGCACAAAATTCATTTCCGGTTCCACCTGGACCACAGATGCGCCTTATCGGGAAACGAAGGATGAAATTTTGCAATACCAGTCGGAAGGTGTGCAGGTTGTTGAAATGGAAATTGCGGGCTTGTTTGCACTTGCCCAACTGCGGAATGTTCAAGCCGCTTCAATCGTGGTGGTCGCAGACCAGCTTGCGGACCTTAGGTGGGAATCGCCCGGCGACATGAGTGCGATCGATCGTTCTTTTGAAATTGCTTATCGTGCTGCCGTTGACACTCTGAATGAGGTGGGATGAAGTTTATCTGTCCGCGCTGCCGCAGTGATTTGCGGGGAATTTCAGAAAATGAGCTGCTTTGCCCCGTGGACCGTTTAAGCTTTCGACGAGTGGATGGTGTTTGGAGATTTCTTCTTCCTGAACGCGAATCTCATTACGCCCGTTTTATCGCAGATTACGAAACGATCCGCCGTATGGAAGGACGCACTTCTTCAGACTCTTCTTATTATCGTGCGCTCCCGTTTGAAGACAAAAGCGGAAACTTTTCAGCAGATTGGAAGATCCGTGCTTTAAGCTATCGATTGCTTGAACAAATCATATCCCCCAATTCTCAAATAATTGACCTCGGTGCAGGCAACAGTTGGTTGTCCAATCGCCTGACTCTGCTGGACTGTCAGGTCCATGCGGTGGATCTGCTTCTCAATGAAGAAGATGGCCTCGGCACATGGAAGAATTACGAAGCCAAATTTACACCCGTGCAGGCTGAGTTTTCCCGATTGCCTTTTGAAGATGGATCTGTGTCCGCTGTCATTTTCAATGCATCCTTTCATTATTCGGAAAACTATGAGGAAACACTGGCGGAAGCCTTGCGGACAATACGTGCTGATGGAAGAATTATCGTGATGGATTCTCCTGTTTATCACAACCCTGATTCCGGTGAGAAGATGGTCGCAGAAAGAAAGGCTAATTTTCTCGCACAGTATGGCTTTGCATCCGATTCACTTCGAAGTAAAAATTACCTGACCTATGATGAAATGCGTGAGTTGGGCCAATCCCTTGGAATCCGCTGGCAGCATGTCAAACCTTCTTATGGACTCCGTTGGAGACTCCGCCCGTGGCTCGCAAAAATTCGCGGCCATCGTGAACCCGCGGAGTTTGGCGTGTGGCTGGGGGCCAGGGCTTGAAACCAAAGTTTCTTAAATTGCGTATGTTTTCGTAGAGTTTTGCATTTTTTCTCAAAAAGTAATACACTAAAAAAGAAACCCCTTTTCAGGAGAATGTTTTATGAACAGACAAGGTCGTTCGCAACTTGCACTTGGTGTGATCCTCATTTTGTTGGGTGGATGGTTCCTGCTCGATAAGACTGTCCCCGACTTTCACGAATTTTTTGATGCCTATACTCAATGGCCCAATAATATGTTCCTGATCGGCGGCGGGTTATTTATTCTGGGGCTTGTACTTGGCTCGCCTGGCTTATCCGTACCTGCTGCGATTGTCGCCGGGATCGGCGGAATCTTCTATTATCAGGAGACTTATCATGATGCCAGCTCATGGTCCTACATGTGGACTCTGATCATCGGCTTTATCGGCATCGGTACGATTCTTCAAGGCTTACTTGGGGATAGCACGGCGTACAACATCAAGCGCGGGTTGAATTTGATGGTCATCAGCACCGTGTTATTTTTAGTATTTTCATCTTTCCTGGGCGGCTGGAAATTGCTTGGGAATTATGGTCCCGCCATTTTGCTGATCTTGCTCGGCCTCTGGGTGTTGGGCAGCGGAGTGTATCGCACGTTCCGAAAACAGGAGAATTAACATGCGGCGCAACCAATTAATATGGGGTGTTCTTTTGATTTTGTTCGGCGGTTTTATGCTCGCCGATGCGATGGGAATTCGACTTCCCAATGGGGCGTCGTTGTCCAGCTTGTTCTGGCCGCTTGCTCTTCTACTTGCGGGAGCCTGGGTGCTGGTGGGTGTTTTCTTTCGCGGACGAGTTGAAACAGAAAATGCTTCCATTGATTTGCAGGGTGCAACTTCCGCGAGTTTGAAGATGAATCACGGCGCAGGTGAATTTAAACTTCACAGCGGCGCGAGTACAAATGAGGTTGCGCGCGGTACGTTCGTTGGCGGGTTGGATCAAAAGGCCAATCGAAACGGAGACAGGCTTGAGGTCCGCATGAGACCCGCGAGGGATTTTTTGGATTTCCAATTTTGGGGGCCGCACAATCAGATCGATTGGGACGTCGCCCTGAATCCAAATATCCCGATTGAATTGGATCTAAATCTTGGCGCAAATAAATCCATTTTGGATTTGTATGACTTGAATATCACCCGGTTAGATTTGGATACCGGCGCGAGCGACACACGTGTGACTCTGCCTTCCAAAGGCCGCTTCAGTGCAGACCTTGATCTGGGTGCAGCGTCCCTGGAAATTACCATCCCCGAAGGACTGTCCGCTCGAATCAATGCGACCATTGCTGCAGGCGATATCAAGTTGGATGAATCGCGTTTTCCGCGAAGTGGAAATTATTATCAATCGAAAGATTACGAAACCGCTGCCAATGCAGTAGATATGAAGATCGATGCGGGCGCGGCTTCGGTAAAAATTAAGTAAGGTGTGAAATGAAACGTTTTGATCCTCAAATTGTATTTGGTTTGTTATTATTGACCGGTGGGGCGCTGGCTTTGCTTCAGACGATGGGGTATTTGAAGAATGCCTCTGATGTATTCTGGGGCGGCATGTTCATCGCAATTGGTTTATTGTTCCTATCCTTGCTGGTTGGAGGGCATTGGTGGAGTGTGTTCCCCGGTTTTACCCTGCTTGCGATTGGCGTTTTGATCTTCCTGCCGGACGATATTAAGAATTTAGGCGGTTTGATCTTCCTTGGTGGGATTGCTCTTTCCTTTTGGACGGCCTATGTCACAGCTCCACGCGAACGCTGGTGGGCATTGATCCCAGCCGGTGTGCTGACCACTCTTGCAGGTATTACTGTCGCGGCAGAGCGCTTTGGTGAATTTGAAACTGCCGGCTTTTTCTTTCTCGGCCTCTCCGCTACTTTTCTATTGGTGGCGTTGCTTGCCGGTATGCGTTGGGCATACTGGCCTGCTCTTGTGCTTGGCGTGATGGGCGTGCTGGGGCTGGCCTCTCTGTTCGAAATTGCAAATTATATTTGGGCCGTGGCTCTGATCGCTGTTGGCGGCTTCCTTCTGTTTCGATATTTTTCCAATCGATAGTCTTCCAAAAATCAAAACACACCGTGAAGACGGTGTGTTTTGATTTAATACACCTGCCCTCAGGTGAATTTATTTATCCTCGATCACTTCCAAGCCGGGAAAAAATTGATGGATCGTGCCTGCCACCCAGCCATGCAACGTGGAGGGAAGCAAGGGGCAATTCAGACAGGCCCCGCCAAGCCGCACCCGCACGGCCTTTCCATCGAAAGAGACGAATTCAACAGTCCCTCCATGGAATTGTTCCACATACGAGCTTAATTTCTCGATCAACCCGCGAAGTTGAATTTCCTTTTCATTGATCGTAGCGACCATTTTGTCCTTTCGCCGATTATGTCGATCGGCCTTTATCCAGCATGGCCTGCACTTGAACATGTGCATCTTTCCAACGAGTGGAAACGCTGCTGGCGATCCTGTTCAACAGGAATTCACCTGTTTCTGGATGATCGCGCACGAATTGCCAAAGATCCGATGCCAAAACACGCGCAACTTCAACGTGTGAAACCGAAATACTGCCAGAGGTATATTGCGCACTGCCTACCACAGCCGACCAGCCGAAGACGTCACCCGGCTGAAGCCGCGTAAGTGTGATCGCAGGGCCATCATATGGTTTATATGTGATGACGGCGTTTCCCTTCAACAGGATGTAAAGATACTTTGCCGGCTCGCCCTGCGCGAAGAGCGTCTCGTTCACCGTGAAGTTCAGCCGTTCGAACAACGGATCGAGCTGTACGACCTGGTCCGGCTTTAGATCCTGAAACAACCGTATGTAGTTTAAGGTCTCCAACATAACAGAATGGTAGTCCATTGCATGGACACCTTTCCAGTATCAAATATCCTAAACTACATGACATTATTCCCTGTTTCGTTTGTCTCCGGATCGCATCGGGTATACTGACTTGAATGAGTAAATATAAAACTGGAGTGTTTCAACGCGCATGATGGAAGAAAAAGTTAAGCCCGATTCTGGACGCTACATAGCGATGATGATGATCGGTGTTGGGCTGATCGCAATTGGGATCATGTTCATGCTGATTTTAAATAACCGCGAAAAAGCGGCTTCCGCCTCTTCCGCGGACCTTTCAGCTGTTCCTGCGGAAATGGATTTCCCGGCCCCTGAGCTGGATCTGGTAGCACTGAATGGTGTGCCTGTCTCACTTGCAGACTATCGTGGAAGCGTGGTGCTTGTTAACTTGTGGGCAACCTGGTGCCCGCCCTGCAGACAGGAGATGCCAACGTTGCAAGCCTTTTATGATCGATACAAGGATGATGGGTTTGTATTGATCGCCATAGACCAGGAGGAGACGCGCGAGGTTGTTCAGCCGTTTGTGGAAGAGTTTGATCTGACTTTTCCGATCTGGCTGGATATTGATTATCTGGCCCAACGTGAATTCAAGACCATGAGCCTGCCCAGCTCCTATGTCGTTGACCGCAATGGGCGTGTTAAGTTAATGTGGATCGGAAGTATTTCGAAAGCTAATTTAGAACTGTACGTACCCGATATTATTTTGGAGTAAATAAAATGGAAGTGACATTAAATTGGAAAAATAAAATGGCATTCCAGGGCGCAGCCGACTCTGGTTTTCAGCAAACCATGGATTCTGACGAATCGGTAGGCGGTGAAAACAGTGCTGCGCGGCCTATGGAATTCATTGCCCTTGGGCTTGCCGGCTGCACCGCGATGGATGTGATCTCGATCCTGCAAAAGAAAAAGCAAGTCATTTCAGATTTTCAAGTCAAAGTACACGTGGAAAGAGCCAATGAGCATCCGAAGGTTTTTACCAACGCCGTGATCGAATATCTGGTTACGGGCAAAAATGTCAGTGAAGAATCTGTTCTTCGCGCCATTCAACTTTCTGCTGACAAGTATTGCCCAGCGCAAGCCATGTTGAGCAAGGCCTTTCCAATAAAACTGATATACACGATTTTTGATAAAAACAGCGTACAGACTCATGCAGGTGAGTATATACAAAAATAAACGGGCTAAAAAGCCCGTTTATTTTTTTGTTTTATGGATAACTTCCGCTGATGGCAGTATAGGCATCGCCGCACTCACAGGCGATCACTGTGGCGCCATTTTTGGTCAATGTGCCGAGATATTCCCGTGACCCATCATGTGTGACCCAGCCGCTCATGGTGAATGGAAGAACACCATCTGCCATGATCCACTCGCCGTTGTATTTGCGGGCAATATGGACGTGCGTCCCTGTTGCATGACCACCCACACAGGAGGGATAGCCGACTTTATCCCCCTGACGCAGTTCTGTTCCCAGCAATACCCGTTCTTCACGTGCTGTGTGCAAGTAAAAGATGACCCAGCCAGTGCGTTCATCTCCATCTTTATCGAGGTCCAAAGCAACCCCATCGTCGGATGAGCGAACCACCAGCCCATCCGCCATTGCGGTTGCATAATTTTCTTTGTTGGCAATAAAACAGCCGGAATTTTCAGCAGGTGGAGCAAAGTCGACTGCGGCAAGAGGCTGGCCGGTGCCCCAGCCTGTGTGTGGACCACCGGTGTAGGACCAGACTTGGTCGCGAGGGAACGGAAGGAGTAATTCCGGTTGGTGTAAACTGCCGGGGATCAGTTCATAGTTGAGATTCCATGGGTCGCCAAACAAAGTCGTGTAAGTCCGATTCAGTCCTTCGGTCCCGCTGGCGAGCGAGTATTTTTCCCCTGAAAATATTTGAGAAAAATAATATTGAATCGCCACCGAGCCGGCATTTTGCCACGGGTCGGGGCGGATCAGAATTTCGTTCCTGTCATCGAACTCAAGCAATTTGCCCGTACGCCAGCCGTAATATCCGTTGTTTAGCGTGTTGGCGGCGATCACCAGTTGTAAGTAGGGAGATTCCCAATAAGGCCGGGTAAACCCGAGAATATTTTTCTTTAAGGTTGGCACAGGTTGTGTCAATGCGCCGCCTTGATATTCAAGAATAGCCAGCAACAGTTTGGGATTGATGCTGTAGTTGATCGCAACAAAATCGATCATCTGGGAACCTGAGCGCCATTGTCCTCCCGCATATACGCGATAGGATTTCAACCATCCCGGTTGTGATTCAAGGAATGCAGCAGTGTTGAAGCCGATATTTGTCGGCCCGTACACAAAGGCATCATCCGGGATGATCTTGTATGGGCTTGACCACAATGCCATGAAATAAATCGGTATTTTCATGGGCATACCGGGCGGCATGGTGGTTGCATCCTTTGGAATGAATGAATTGGCTTGTAGAATTTCTTCGACGGTTGTATTGAAGCGTGCGGCAAGTGCGGGAAGCGTATCTCCGTTTTGAGCGATGTAGTCGACCAGCTCGCCGGGGTTATATGTGCTGCGTGTTGGCAGCGGCGTTTGTACAGCGTTCTGCGATGAGTCTTGTGAGGCTGCTGCTTTGGTGGGCGTGGAATCTGCGTATGTGACCCGCAGGTTGCACGATGATAAAAGCAGTGAAATGCAGACAATGATCGAAAAAATGTTGAGATTGATTTTTTTATTCATTCTCTTCGCGCATGATGTTCGACCATTTTTGACCGACCGGATCGGCGATGACAACCTTGTCGCCTTTGACCAGTTTGCCTTCGTAGGCTTTTTCACCGGCAACCACACGCCAGCCACTTAGGATAAATGGAATGGGGCCGTCTGCTGTGACCCATTCGCCGTTGTATTTTCTCGCGAAATGCAAATGCGTTCCTGTGGAAACACCGCCCTCACAGGAGGCGTGGCCGATGCGATCGTTGGTTTCCACCCATGTCCCTTTTGCAACGCGATCTTTTTTTCCGACATGCATATAAAGGATATTCCAGCCGGTTTGTTCAACGCCATCGCCATCGAGATCGACCATGACAACGCCATTATCCGAACGTACCACAAGGCCAGGCGCAGCGGCCGTGACCCATGCTGGACTTGGGTCGCATCCGCCTTTGTCCGTGGAGGGTGCAAAATCTATGGCAGAGAATACACTGTGGCCGACTCCATAAATCTCGGGATTGATCTGTCCCCAGCCGTTGTGTGGGCCGCCGGTCATACTCCATTCAGTATTCGGCTGGAAGGGAAGCACAAGAGGTGGTTGATTTAAAGCGGAGGGAAAGATCGGGTTGACCGCATCGGCACGTGCCCACGGGTCGCCGAACATTTCCTGGTACATGGCGGGAAAACCTGACTCCGGATTGACGATCTGTGCCCATTGTGACTGGCTGTGAACGCGTGAGAATAAATACTGAACAGCCACTGTACCGGCGTTGAGACGCGGGTCCAGACGCAGTGTGGTTCCGTCCTGAAATTGGATGTGTGTGAGTGTGCCGGCCCGCCAGCCGTAATACCCGATGGATAAATTGTTGATCGCCCAAACAAGCTGGATGCTCATGCCCTTGAAACGATAGTCGTTGAAACCCATCGGATAATCTGTGTGAAGCACGTCAATGGGTTGACCGCGCACCCAACGGCTTTCAAATTCAAGCATGCCAAGGATCAAACGTGGGTTGATCGAATTTTCGATCGCAAGGCGGTCCACTGCATCGTCACCATTGACCCAGCCTGTGGACCCGACGTAATCTTTGAATTTGGAAAGATATCCGCCTTGTTCTTTTACATAGGCGCTGACGTCGAAATTTGTGGAAGTATTTGAGAAGATCACTTCCGCATCGGGCATGATCTGTATGTTGGGGGTGGTGGGTTCATTGATTTTATTGGGGATGATCAACAGTGTGCCTGGATCGATGAGCGTGGTCTTGGTAAGATCTGCATCCGAAACGATCTCGGATTCTTCCACGCCAAATCGTTTGGCCAGTGCAGAGAGCATATCCCCGCTTTGGGCGTAATACAAATATGGCGCCGTATCCAACGCAGGTGTGAAGGTTGGATTAACCAGTGGGGGCATATCGACGGGAGTGATGGTGGGTGTAAAAGCCAGCTGGGTAGCGATGGCAGGGGCTGTGGTGGAGGTGGGGAAACTGTTTGGGTTGTCAGAAACAACAAACGGGTCGAAAGGAGGCGGATTTATATCCAGGGGATCTATTTGTATTGAAGAAGGTGTTGGCGTTTCAGGAATTCCCCAGATCGAAGTCGAGGGTGAGTTGCATGCCGTGATGGAGATTCCAATAATAAGGATGATGATCGCGATGGTGCGTTGCATAAGTTGTTGAATTATATCCGTGTTGATTAGTGTTGGATGAGTTAGCGGGAGATGCTATTAATATCCGCGCCGCCATCATAGGCTTCCTTGACGATACCGCCTTTGGTCAGATATCCATCGTATTCATAGGTTCCGCCGCTGGAGACCCAACCATCCATGATGAAAGGAAGCTGCCCATCGGCGGCGATCCATTCGCCGTTGTATTTCCGCGCGATGTGAACATGCGTTGCGTTTGCAACTCCGCCTTCGCACGATGGATGCCCCACGTAATCACCGGCGTACAAATATTCACCGGGTTGGGCGCGTTCGCCGGCGGCAATGTGCATGTATAAAATTGTCCAGCCGGTTTGTTCGTAGCCATCGTTATCGAGATCCTGAATGAGACCTCCGTTGGAAGCCCGTAACACCAAACCATCTGCCATGGAGATCACCCAAAGCGGACTTGCGAGGCAGGAACCATTATCTCCGGGCGGTGCGAAATCAAGCGCGGCCCATGCGGAACCCGCATCCCAGCCCCCGTGCGGACCGCCGGTGAAATACCAGGTTTGACCTTTTGCGAAAGGAAGAGTCATCAGCGGCTGTTGAACCGAAGCCGGGACAAGCGGTTCAATGGCGTAGTCGAATGGATTTCCAAAGAAAACATAATATGTGAGCAACAATCCCGTTGGCCCGGAATCAAATTCCCAGGTGGCGCGGTCATCGAGATCGGAAAAGAAATATTGGATGGCGGCAGTGCCGGCATTGATCGTTGGGTCGAGCGGAGCCACTGTGTTGTCGTTCAATACAACGGTTGAAATCGCATTGGCTCGCCACAAATAATATCCACGGTTCAATGAATTTGCTGCCCAGGTCATTTGGCGATACAGACCGTAATGGCCTTCATCCAACAGGCCCATCGGGTAGGATGTGTTGAAAGGTTCAGGGTTTGTCACCCAGCCGCTTTGATATTCAAGTAATGCCAACAACAGACGTGGATTGACCGAATAATTTCTGGCCACGATGCTGATGATTTCCGCACCCGATAAGCCAATTCCATTCACATCCTGTTCGTAGGACGCGAGGTATCCATGCTGGCTTTGAATGAACTGGTCGATATCAAAATAAATTGAAGCGGGCCCAAACACCATCTCAGAATCAGGGATGACCTTGAACGCCGGGGCTGCTCCCACTGGGTTTGGTGCCGGGACATTTAAGACCTGTCCCACTTCCAATTGATTTGCATCGCTAATGGCGTTGGCGAGCATCAACGATTCGAGGCTGATATCATAATTCATGGCAATGCCGCCCAATGTGTCCCCGCTTTGAACTGTGTATTGAACCGAATCCTGCCGTGGGGTCGGTAAAACATGCGAAGTGTCCGGCGTGGGGCTGAAGGCGACCGCAGCGTTAATGGGTGTAAATACAGGCGAAACCGTTACGGGCACACGTGTCGGAGTCGGCTCGCGGGTTGCGGTGGGAGGTAAAGGCGTATTTGTTATCGTAGTTGTGGGAAAGCCGGGCTGTGCCGTAGGGGTATTTTTTACAAATGGGTCGTAGGTGGGAAAGGAGATTGCCTCCACAGTGGCCGGGGCACAACCTGAAATTGTTGCACAGAGCACGAGTAAATAAATCGATTTGTGAAAAGACATATTAGCGATTGTACCAAACCTATCGCCTTGATCCCCTCTACAATTATTGGGCATATTTGCCCATATTATTTATTCCATTCCAATTCTTTGTCCATTGGAATACACATTGAATCGGTGCTTTCTCGCATATCCGATCAGTGTAATTCCATAGCGCTCGGCCATTTCAATGGAAAGTGAGCTTGGCGATGTGCGCGAGATCAAAATAGGCGCATTGAGCTGTGCGGCCTTTTGCAGCATCTCGGAACTGATGCGTCCTGTGGTGATCAGGATTCGATTCTCAGGCCATAGGTTATTCATCAGGCATAACCCGGCGATTTTGTCCAGCGTATTGTGTCTGCCAATGTCGTCTGCGGCGACAATAACTTTTTCTCCATCACTCAAGGCAGATGTATGCACACCGCCTGTATCGCGATACAACTCCTGTGAATTAAATAGCTTCTCGACCAAATCCATAATCGCATCCGGCTGGACCTTGAACCTGTTCTCTCCGAAATTGACATTTGGTTTCGCTAAAAGGTCAACAGCAGTGACTCCGCCCGTACAGCCAGATGTTCTGCGCCAATTCGTTGGTTGTTCCGCATCATGATTTAGCCATACGTCTATATTGTCTCCATGTTCGCAGACTCGCACATCAGCCACTTCGTCCATGCTTTTAATGATGCCTTCGTTGTAGAGAAACCCAACTGACAGCGCCTCCAAGTGAATCGGCGTACACATGAACGTGATCCACACCTGCCCGTTGACAGTTAACGAAACGGGAGTTTCCACGATGGTTTCCGCATCGTGATGTTCCCATTTCTGGAATTCGTATCTGTCGTACTCGATTGTTTTTCGCGGAGAGATCATCTTTACCTCTAAACTTACACTTTCCCTTTTTCTGAATTTCTGTGGACCTTGTAAAATAGTTCCGGGTCCGCCAAAAACGCGCCGAGGCAGGACTCTGTGCAAAAACGGATCGTTCGTCCGCGACGGGTTGCGGAGGGGAAATATTGCGGGTCTGCATCGCGGAAAATCCTTCCACAGAGAACGACGAATTTTTTCGAGGTCGGCGGCGTTTTTTCTTTATCCACGCTCAACTTCCGCGATGAACACTTCAAATGCTCCGATCTTGAATTTAGGTGTGAGTTCCGCGCTTCTTCTTTCGGCGCTGGTGAAGAGGGTTCTGAGGTTGGAATTCCTGATCTCTTTTGTGCGCGTGAAATCCAATTCCATGGCTTGATCGGAATAATTCAAAACGACCAAAACGGTTTGTGCAGGAGATTGACGCAGGAATGAAAAATATTCCCTGGCCGTCGTTTGCAGCGGAACATATTCACCTTCTTTAAGCGCAGATGATTCCCTGCGGACTCGCAAAAGGTGTTTGTAATAAGTCAGCAGTGAGGCCGGATTGTTTTCCTGATCGTAAACGTTGACGCCTTCCTTGTAATTCGGGTTGATGGGCAGCCAGGTGTTTGCTTCAGCAGGAGAGAAACCTGCATTTGGGTGATTCGACCATTGCATAGGCGTGCGATTCTTGTCGCGGGTCATTTCAGCCGTGCGGAGCATCGCCTCTTGCGGATGAACGCCCATATCCGTCACGATTACATGGTAATACCAGGAACCCATGGTGTCCCTGACCTGGGAAATATCCGCGAGCATCATATCTGTCATGCCGATCTCTTCGCCGTTGTAAAGGAACGGCGTGCCTTTCATGGTTAATACAAGCGCGGCATTCAGACGCGCCAGCTCGGCGTCATGGACTTTGTCGCCAAAGCGGGTGTGGATGCGTGAGCAATCGTGATTTCCCAGCGTATTGCAGGGCCAGCCTTTTGCTTTGGGGAGTGTATCCAACTTGCCAAGCCGTTCCTTTTGATTCTTGTGGACATGAGCTGGGGAAATCTTCTCAGTCCGCATCAACGGGAAATTGAAGACAAGATGTAATTCATCTTTTCCGTCCCCCATGTAGTCGATATTATCGTCCTCGCCAACCAGCATTCTCTCATCGTATTCGTCGATCACAGCTCGCAATTCTTTCATCAACTCATGCACACCTTTTTGTCCCCATTGATTCTTGAACATGTCGTGCCAGTATTTGTCCTTGAGTTTTATTTCTTTGGGCGTTTTGGCGGTATCGGAAAAGCGACGCAGTTCCGCCAGGGTCATTGGGACGGTGTGTGGCGTGAGCTTTGGGTCTTCAAAGATGGTGCCAATCGCGTCAAGACGATAGCCATCCACACCGAGATCCAGCCAGAAGCGAATCGCATCCCACATGGCTTTTTTCACTTCGGGATTATGCCAATTTAGATCAGGCTGCTGTTTCATGAAGTAGTGATAATAGTATTGATTTCGTTCAGGCGCGTAAGTCCAGGCATCGCCATCGAAGCAGCTTTGCCAGTTGTTGGGCTGGGTGTCCATCCATACATACCAATCTGCTTTGGGATTGTCACGGCTGGATTTTGACTCAACAAACCACGGATGCTCGTCGGAGGTGTGATTGAGCACTAGGTCCAGAATGACGCGCAGATTTCGCTTGTGCGATTCTTCGAGGAAAGTTTTGAAGTCATCCAGCGTGCCATATTCCGGCGCGACGTTCTCGTAATCTGAAATGTCGTAGCCGCAATCCCAATTAGGCGAGGGGAAGTGCGGCGAGAGCCAAAGCGCATCCACGCCAAGGCCAGCGAGATAATCCAGCTTTTCAGTGATGCCTTTGAAATCACCAATTCCGTCACCATTGCCATCAGCAAATGAGCGCGGATAAATTTGATAGAAAACCGTGGTTTGCCACCATTTCAATGAAGTCATGAGTCGATCCTTGTCGATTTATTGTTTCAAGCTTTGCAAGTCTTAACGTTTCAACTTTCCAGCGTTCCAACGATTTTCACACAATCATGTTTAAAGACTTCGTCTTCATGCGGCGCGTCCGGCATTTCGCTGGTGAGATCCTGACCGGGAAAATGCAAAAACTCATGCATGCCCGTTCGCCATTTGGGGCAATCGGTCACATCGTAGACGATTCCATTATGGGCAAGCCACATGCGTGAGCCGCGTTCACCGGTGTTGCGTTTGAGTTCAGAAAGTGTGATGATTTTATCTGGGATGTTCATGGAGTGGATTATAAACTTTTTGTCCACTCCAGCGCGCCTCTGCCTGCGCCGCGACCTGTCGCGAAACATGCGCTGAGCAGGTAGCCGCCTGTGGGCGCTTCCCAATCGAGCATTTCGCCGGCACAGAAAACGCCCGGCATTTTTTTGAGCATCAAGTTGGCATCGAGTTCATCGAAATTAATTCCGCCCGCGCTGCTGATGGCTTTTTCGATGGGAGCAGTTGCGATCAATGGAATTGACAATGCCTTGATTGCATCGGCAAGTTTTTCAATATTCGAAAAATCTTCCTTCGATACGAATTCATATAACAAGCCGACCTTCACGCCTTTGAGGCCAATCGTCTTTTCAATGTGGCTGGTCATCGAGCGCGAGCCGCGCGGACGTGATAAGGCTTGAATCAATTTTTCTCGTGATGAATCAGGCGTGAGGTCGAGAAGAAGCGCGGTGTTGCCTTTTGATGCAAGCGCGTCCCGCAGTTTCGATGAAGTCGCGTAGATGAGACTTCCTTCGATGCCTGTTTTCGTCACAATGAATTCGCCTTGTTGTCTGAAATCTTCAAAAGATAAAACAACGGATTTGATGGGGTGGCCGTGAAATTTTTCGCTGAAATGTTTTGACCAATCCACGATGAAGCCGCAGTTGGACGGACGAAACGCTTCAACTTTCACTCCGGCCTGACTCAACCACGAAGACCATTCTCCGCGCGAACCGAGTTTCGGCCAACTTGCGCCGCCCAATGCAAGAATGGTTGCATCGGGCTTTATTTTGATTTCGCCATTTGGAGAATCGAAAACAAGAAAATTATTTTCCCAGCCTTTCCAGTTGTGACGCAAATGAAAGTTGACTCCGCTATTTTGCAATCGCTTCAACCACGCGCGTAACAGCGGACTGGCTTTCATCTCTTTTGGAAAGACGCGGCCCGATGTCCCGACGAAGGTTTCAATACCGAGTTCTTTTGCCCAGGCGATCAAATCATCTGGTGTGAAATTTTTGAGATGTGATTCGATTTCTTTTTGCTTGTTTCCATAGCGCGTGATGAATTTTTCATACGGCTCGGAGTGGGTGATGTTGAGCCCGCTTTTGCCCGCCATTAAAAATTTTCTACCAAGTGACGGCATGGAGTCGTAAACATCCACCTGCGCACCGCTTTGAATCAAAACTCCCGCGGCCATCAAGCCTGCGGGTCCGCCACCGATGATTGCAATTGATTTTTTCATAATATTTACCATGTCATTGCGAGGGCGTCAGCCCGAAGCAGTCTTCAGTTGAGTTGGTGGTTGCTTCGTTGGGAAGAACACCCTCGCCGTTTGAGGCTCGTCGCAACGACATTAAGGTACGATGACCGTTCTTACATCACTGCCAAAATTTTCCAAATTATCCAGCACTTCGTTGACTTCCTCCGCATCGAGCGGAACCGTTTTGGTGACGATGCGCGAGGTGTCCAAAACTTTTTTGCGCGCCATTTCCACCAACAGCGGAAGTTCCTGCAAGTGATGGTCGTTCGAGCCGATCAACTCTACTTCATTGCCAAGTAATTCATTATACGTGTCAATTTCAATGGGCTTGTTAGAAAGTCCGACGATGACCACGCGCGCCATTACGCCTGCCACTTGAATGGCTTGTTTAATCGTTTGCTGGAGGCCGATCATTTCGATGGCGACATCCACACCTTTGCCGTTCGTGAGTCTTTTGATTTCTTCGACTGCATTCGTAGCTTTTCCGTTGACCGGGATCGCGCCGTATTTTTCTGCAAGTTTGAGCTTTTCTTCATTAATATCTACTGCATAGACTTCGAGCGCGCCGAAGGCTTTTGCCAATTGCACCGCCGATTGACCCAACCCGCCTGCACCGAAGATGGCGACCCGTTCGCCTGCTTTGAGTCGACTCTTCTTCAACGCGTGAAATGCCGTGGCGGAGGCGCACATCAACGTGGCGCCTTGCTCGAATGGAATTTCATCGGGCAGGTGAATTGCATTTCGCGCCGGCACGGAAATATATTCCGCGTATCCGCCGTTTGTGTAATGACCCAGCATCAAAACTTTTTCGCAGAACTGGTCATTGCCCGTGGAGCAGTGATAGCAGTCACCACAAGTGATGTTGTAATGTAGGCAGACGCGGTCTCCAACTTTTACATTCGTCACCTGACTTCCAATTTTTTGGACCACACCGGCCACTTCATGCCCCAATGTAAGCGGAACCGGTCGCACAGGTGAAATCCCAGCCCGATAATGCGCGTCCGAGTGACAAATTCCCGCCGCTTTGACTTTCACTAAAACATCCCGCTCGCCGATTTCAGGAATGGGAATATCTTGCATTTCCAGTGGTTGCTTTGGACCGATAAAGCGGATAGCTTTCATGGAGGCTCCAATATGACGAATTCAGAGATTATACAAGGGATTGTTAGATTATTTGCTATAATCAAAATGTGAGTTAAGACATGAATGCAAAATCATATCCCTTTAACCTTTCTCGGCTTATAGACCTTTGCCGCCAAAACGATGTTTCGATGGTGGGTATTTTTGGTTCGATGGCGCGTGGTGAATCAAAAAAAGGTAGTGATATTGACTTAATTGTCCGTTTTTCCAAACGCAAGAGCCTCCTTTCCTTGGTTCGGATTGAGCGCGAACTTACTGAGTCCCTTGGGTATAAAGTGGATTTATTAACGGAATCCTCGATCAGTCCATATATGCGCGAAAGAGTCTTGAATGAGATGCAGGTAGTTTATGGCTCGCGATGAACTCCTTTATCTTCGCCATATTTTGGATGCGATTGAAATTGTTTAGGAATATCTTCAAGGCGTGACCGAACAGAAATTTAAAGATACACGGTTGCTTCAAGATGGGGTTATTCGACAAATCGAAATTGTTGGTGAGGCCGCCCGCCATATTTCAAAGGATATTCGCAAAACTTATCCCGAAATCCCTTGGCAGGATATTGCAGGAATGCGCGATAAATTAATCCATGATTATTTTGGAGTTGATATTGAAAAGGTTTGGGATACAGCCCGTGATGACTTGCCGATTCTAAAGCAACAAATTGAAGCGATCTTAAAAGACTTTAGTTAGAATTTCACTGATACACAATAAAAAACCCCTGAAATTTTCAGGGGTTTTTTTATTGCTTCTATACTTGCATCCCAATATCAAATGAAGAGGCGTATCCATTTCCGCTGGGAGAGACATTCAACACCAGTTGACTTCCTCCGCCGTTGTAAATGTTGTCTTGATTATTTCGCAGCGTGCGGATTCCCTTTTGCGCATACGGCTCCTGCAAATACACTTCGTCGGTGAAGGCATCGTCAAAGAAAAGCTGGGAGGTGAATTCCTGGTTGTCGATGCGGATCTTGAAGTGGATGTGAACCGCGCGCCCGTCGTACCAACCCGGGTAGATGGTGGTGAATTTTGCCACTCCATTTGCATCGGTTGCTTGATAGCCGCGTAAAAATGTCTTGCCTTTTGTGTTGAAACCGGGGTCGGAAGCATCCGAATACACACCGAACGCGTCGCAATGCCAAATGTCCACTTGCGCGTTCGGCAAAGGGGTGCATCCATTCGTACCAACTTGTGTCACGTTGAAAGTTAATTCCAATGGCGAGCCTTCAGAGATCGAACCATCGGAAGTGTCTTCGCGAATGTCCGAACGGTTGAGCATTTCATCCACGAAGTACGGACCCTCGGTCAGCTCCGGGCGAACCACGCACATCGGAATGGCGGTCGTTCCACTCACTGCGGTGATACTTGCTTCGGTTGCAGGAATGGCGGTGGCGGGTGATGCAGTTGTCGATGATAAAGTCGCTGCCACTTCCGGGGCGCAGGCTGCCAAAATGCTGGCCGCACTGCCGAGACCCAAGAGCTTCAATACATCCCTGCGGTTTAAAACTTGTCCTACTTGTTTGTCGTCGTTATCCATGTTTCTCTCCTGGTCTAAAGATGGTTCAGTATATAAGTTGGATAAAAACGATGGGTGAAGAAATTATGTGTATTTTATGTGGTGTCATGCTGAGCGCAGCGCCATTTGCACCGCGCCGCGACTGTGTGCAGGTGAGTATCTCTTAGATAATAATAGAGACTCTTCGCTACACTCAGAGTGACAAAATTGAATAATTACCAATAATGCTGCACGTGCGGCTTGACCTGTTCGTTGTAAATCGCTTCGACCTTCTTCATCACTGTCTTCTTGATCTCCGGCAGGTCCGCCGCGTGAACATTTTCCATGACCTGCTCCGGGCGTTTCGCTCCGGGGATGGCGCAGGTGACAGCGGGAAACATCAGAATCCAGCGCAAGGCAAATTCAGGCATGGTCATTCCGTTTGGAATGATCTCACGCAGAGACTCAACGGCTTTCAACCCGGTTTCATAGTCCAATCCGGAGAAGGTCTCGCCTTTATCGAACGATTCGCCGTTGCGATTGAAGGCGCGATGATCGTCGGACTCGAATCGGGTGGCGGATGTTAATTTTCCGGAGAGCATGCCCGAGGAAAGCGGTAGGCGGGCCAGGATTCCGATCTTGCGTCGAATCGCTTCCTTGAAAAATAGCTCCGCCGGGCGCTGACGAAAGATGTTGAAGATGATCTGCACGGTCTTCACGTTGGGATACTCGATGGCCTTCAATGCCTCTTCCACTTTTTCCACGCTCACACCGTAATGTTTGATTTTGCCGGCCTGCGTCAGGTCGTCGAGAATGCCGAATACCTCCGGCATGTAATACACCTCGGTGGGCGGGCAATGCAACTGCACCAGATCGAGCGAATCAGTTTCCAGATTTCTCAAACTGCGTTCGATATAAGCCGTGATGTTTTCACGGTTGTAGCTGCCAGCCACATGCGGGTTTGAACGACGTCCCAATTTTGTCGCAATATAAAATGTGCCACTGTGTTGTTTGCGAAGCTTTGCCAGCAATTGCTCGCTGTGACCGTCGCCGTACACATCGGCTGTGTCAAAAAAATTCACGCCATGATCGAGTGCCGCGTGCAGTGCCGACATCGAATCGCGATCGTCCACTGTGCCCCATGTGCCGCCGATGGCCCATGCCCCGAAGCTGATCGATGAAACTTTCCATCCCGTCCGTCCCAATTTTCGATATTGCATTTCAATCTCCGTTCGTCTTCCAATAGTTTCTCATTAATTCCGTTGCCCACGCGGGTTGTTTCACGTCTTCTCGTGGAAGAAATTCCTTCATGACCGGTTTGATATCGATGACGGGAGTCCCATCGACGGCATCGAGCCCTTGCACGAACAGTTGACGTCCCTCGCGCTTCAATATCTTAACCGTGGTTGCTCCCAGGCGGTTGGGCCTGTTCTTTCCTCTTTGAGCGAAGATCCCCACCTTCGGCCATTCCTTGTTGTTTCGCGGATAACGTGCGCCAGTTTCAATCTTTATCTCTTCGACAAGATGAAAGTAAAAATAAATTTCAGCATGGGAGAAGTTTTCGATTTCAAACAACGCTTCTTCACTATAAGCTGAATCTAACTCGATGACTGAAACAACGTCGCCCCAATTGTCATCCTCCACTTCCTTGCGGATGTTTTTTACCACCGCAATGGGTGACATTGAAATCATTTACAACTTCCTTGCCTTGTCGCCGACTCGAATTTTTCCGCCACGGATCACTTTGGCATTAATCCCGCGCAAGTGCAATTTCTTTCCCTCCGGCGAGTTGACGAAAATGACTGCTTCCTGTCCATAACGCTCCGCGAATTTCTTGCAGCCGTTATGCGGCTCGGCTGTAACTTGAATGATCGCTTCCCCAAGAGCAAGCTTCGTGCCTGCGGGCAGGTTTTCGTCGGTCAAGTCTATGTCGATAAATAATTCGTCGCCGGATAGTTGCCAGCGATTCTTATCCCGTGCAAGCAGCGCAATGGCGCGCGCGTTCATGATGTTCAACTGCATTTCCGGATGCGCGGAGCCGTCTTCCATGCGTGAGCTGCCGCGACTCTTCCAGTTATCGCCGATCAACCCTTCGGTCAGGTCGAGCGTTCCTTCCTCCAATTTTTCACGCTCATCAACTTGCGGCCGCCTGACGATCATTTCCAACATGCCGTTATCTTTGGGAGACTGACGAATGTGATCCAGACCTGCTTCGAGTTCTTCTGTGGTTAAGTGTCTAGCTTCCGTTAACATGGTTTCCTCCAATTAATAAAACGTCCTGAGCTGTTTTCATTTCCTTTAGTTTATGTGTTTCGAGTCCGACTTCGCTATTTTATCCTCGATGCGCCGATCCGGGGCCAGCCACATGATCGCAACCACTGCATAAAGAATGGTGGATGCCCATGAAGCCACGAAAGCAAGCGGGATCGCAGCCGTGTAGATGTAAAGCGATGCCATCTCTTTTCTTTTATTGCCGACCGCCTGAACAAGAATGGAAGTTGTGTCGTGTAATTTGATCAATGCCTGCACGAGAATGTAATACGCCAGGCCGCACATCCACAATACAAATCCGTACAACGCAACAGGAACCGTGCTGAAATTATTTTCGCCCATCCAGCCGGTGGCAAAGGGAATTAAAGAAAGCCAGAATAACAAATGAAGGTTTGCCCACAGAACAGTTCCGTTGACATGGTTAATGACCTGACAAAGGTGATGGTGATTATTCCAGTAGATGCCGAGGAAAACAAAGCTAAGGATATAGCTCAAAAATTTTGGGATCAATGGTTGAAGCGCCGCAAGATTGCCTTCGTGTGGAATCTTTAATTCCAATACCATGATGGTGATGATGATGGCGATCACACCATCGCTGAATGCTTCCAGTCTGCTTTTGCTCATAACGATAAGTTCTCCAAGTCTCTACGGTTTGTGAATTGCGTATAAGTTTAGGTCAATATCATCCGCGGCGATCTTGACCATTTTCTCGAAAACGAAGCCGAGTTTTTCCAGGACTCGATTGGATGGCGTATTTGCAGGGTCTGTGATCGCAACGATCCGCTTCAACCCGACTGTTCGCCAGCCAAATTCCAATGTGGCTTTTGCCGCCTCGACGGCATATCCCTTACCCCAGAATCGCGGCAGATAGGCGTACCCGAGATCGACATCGTCAAGTTGGTCACGTTTGATCAGTCCGCACATGCCGATGGATTCACCGGTTTCCTTGAGAACGACCAGGCAAAGGCCAAATCCGTTTTTCCCGTAGCTGGTGACAGGTCCGTTGAGAATATATTTTTCGGCATCTTCCCCGCTGCGGACGTTTCTATCCCCGATATTTTGAATAAAGGATGGGTCGTTTAGCAGCTCGACAATAAAATCTGCATCATTTGTCGCCAATGGGCGAATGAGTAATCTCTCTGTATTAATGGTTTGCATGGGCAGATTATACCCAAGCTAAAAACATTGAAACGGATTCTATTCTGAAAGAATGGCTTTCAAATCCTTCATATTTGTAAACGGAATCGCGCCGGCTTCCTTCAACAGATCGGCGTCCGTGCAGGCGGCATGACCGTAGACTTTGATCCCCGCGCGGACAGCCGCTGTAACACCGGGAACGCTGTCTTCGATCACGATGCATCGTGCTGGTGGAATGTCAAATGCCTTGGCCGCAGCAAGATAGACGTCGGGTGCCGGCTTGGGATTGGGGACATCCAAGGCGCTGAAGATGGAATCGCCAAAATACTCGGTGAGTTTTGCGATCTTCAGCCGAAGTTTAATTTCTTCAGGACTGCCGTTGGAGGCGATGCAGACAGGTACAGATAAGCTTTCGAGCAATTCATGAATTCCTTCAACAGGTTTAAGTTCGGTTTTGGCCAAAACCGAGAGCCGCGAATTGAACACGGAGTAAAAATCCGAGGGCGGAGTCCAATTCAATTGTTTGGAGGTGGAGGCCAGCCGGGTCACGATGGCTGCGCCGGAGAATTTCCGCAGGTATTCGTCGTAATTAACGTTGTAACCGTATTCGGCGAGCATTTGGACGTAAACTTTGTTGGCGAGCGGTTCACTATCCACCAGCACGCCGTCGCAGTCGAAGATGACAAGATCGAAGGATGTTTTTTTCATAAGAGCCTGGATTATACATGCATCCCATGACGCTTGTCGGGTGATATTTTCTGCGGGCGTTTCAACTAAATGTCATGATTTCAAATGAAAACAAGGAAGATCTTTGAATTAATAACAGAAGAGCCATGCATTTATCATGCATGGCTCTTCTGTTAAATTTCTCAAATTGCGGATTAACGACGCCGGCGACCGAACAACAAGCCAAGAATAAAAAGCAGTACAACAGCTCCCACGATCGCGACGAACAGGCTTTGCAGGTTGAAGCCCGTAACTCCTTCGGCGCCAAAATACTCCATAATATAGCCGCCGAGGAAGGCGCCGATAATGCCAACTACAATGTTGGCGATAGCTCCCATTTGCTTGTTCTTGCCCATGAGAATGCTGGCAATCCAGCCGGCAATTGCACCAAAGATGATCCATACAAGAATGTTCATGTTTATCTCCTTGTGAAATTAAACGATGCCTATTATTTTATCACCCGGTGATTAAATGAGCGGGCAGATGATCAGTGCGGTTGATGTAGCTGATGAGTATGTCGTCTTTTGTGATATCAAAACGGCTGATTGAACAGTTGTTTAGAAAAAACCATGACCTCCTGCCGAGTGCGCCCTGTCGCCAGGGGAGGGTGAGCATCGCGGAAAGTAGCCGCACGAAGAATCCGCCGTGACTGACGAAGGCGATGCGCTCTTCGGCTTTGCCTTCTTTATCACCATGACGTTCGATCAATTCCGCGAGAACCTGGTCGGCACGTGGCTGGCGTTCCTCTTCCGTTTCAAACGGTCGATTCCACCAGCCAGAGTCAGTATAGGCATCCGGTAAGTTTAGTTCGGGAAAATTCTTTTCATAAAAAGAACGCGGGTGACCAGCGAGGCCTTTGAATCGATCTTCTTCTTCGCGGGCGTAAATTCCACCCTCTTCGTGGATCTCTGTCCATGCGGTGAATGGGATATTTCCGAGAGCGCGCACGGTGGGCGCAGAAGTCATCACGGCTCGTTCCATCAAGCTGGTGTAAATATGGGTAAATCCAAAGCCATATTGATTTTGAATGTTCCAGGACTTATCGTCTGTGATTTCTTGTTTTTCCTTGAGATAGCTGGCGAGATATTGTGCCTGTTCGAGGCCGATCTCGGTAAGGAATGGATCGGGGTGTTCCGTGTATTCTGGCTTGTCCCAGTTTGCGTTGTTGATCGATTGTCCGTGACGGATGAAGTAGAGTTGCATGTTGTGTATTAATCGCCTTGTTTTAGAATGAGGCCAGATTATAAAGCGTTCTGACACAATCCTGCCACAAATTTATGTTATCCTGCGGATATGTCACATCGCATTCTTGTCGTGGATGATGAGCCTTCTGTCACAGATTTGATCGCCTATAACCTGCGTAAGGCTTTATATGATGTGCAGGTTGCTGCAGATGGGCGGACGGCCCTTCGACTTACCCGAGAGTATGACCCTGATTTGATTCTGTTGGATTTGATGATCCCGGAAATCGACGGCCTCGATGTTTGCCGTGAACTTCGCAAAACCAGCGCTGTGCCCATCATCATGATCACCGCACGTGGCGAAGAGATCGACCGCGTGCTTGGCTTGGAGATCGGTGCGGATGATTATGTCACCAAGCCGTTTAGCGTGCGCGAATTGATGGCGAGAGTCAAAGCCGTGTTGCGGCGTGCGCAAAAAGATGATGATGTTGAATCGTCCACACTATTGCGCGGACCTGGAAATTTATTGATGGATGTCGACCGCCGCTCTGTTGTTGTCAACGACGAAGCCATCGAGTTGACTCGTCTGGAGTTTGATCTGCTTCATCGCCTGCTGGTCAATCCCGGGCGGGTGTTGACGCGTGAGCGGTTATTGGAACAAGCCTGGGGTTATGAATATGTCGGTGATACGCGCGCGGTAGATAGCGCAGTCAAGCGTCTGCGTGCAAAACTTCGCGCTGTTTCTGATGAAGCCGATTGCATCGAGTCGGTGCGCGGGCTGGGATATCGGGTGAACTAATGCAATCCATTCGCACCCGTCTTTCGCTGAATTATTTTTTTGTGCTGACTTTTGGCATGTCGCTTGCCGGCCTGCTTGTCTGGCTGGCGGTCAGTGATCTTTACGTCGATACGCAGCGTGAAAATATTTTAGCGCAGGCGAAGTTGATCGCCGCAGGTTTGCAAGATACAGCATTGCCGACTCAACCCGCCGAACCATATTCACAAACCGCAAATGTTTCACCCGGAGTGCACACACGTTTGATCGGTGATAGCGGCGCGGTGATCGTGGGCCTGCCGCTGTCGGATGAATTGATTCAGTTGACTGAGGTGGAGCAATTCGCATCGATTCCACCTTCACAGCTGATTCAACGCCCCGAAATTAAATCGGCCTTAAGCGGGACTCCCGCCACTGCCATCCGAAAAGTTTTTGGCAATCAGCGTGTGCTGTATGCTGCTGCTCCCGTTCAAAACTCCAATGGACAAATTGCCGGCATCGTTTACGTCGCCACGCCTTTGCCTTCCAGCGGATTGCCTGTCAGCATAATCGCGCAATTGCTTGGTGCTATTTTTATTGCGGTGTTGCTCGCTGCGTTTGCCGGCAGACTGCTTGCACGAAAGATCGCTTCTCCCTTGGAAGAGTTGGCAGGTGCGGCAACTGCCATTTCAAAAGGTGACCTCGAACAAAAGGTTTCAACACGTACGAATATTTCTGAAATTCGCCGCGTGAGTCAAACCTTTAATGAGATGACTGACAATTTGCGTCAGTCTGATGAAGTGAAGAAAGCATTCATCGCCGATGTGACCCATGAACTGCGGACTCCGCTTACCGTTATCAAAGGCACGATCGAAACACTGGAAGACGGTGCGCTGGATGATCTCGAAGGACGAAGCTCGTTGCTCACTTCGATGATGCGCGAAACGGACCGATTAATTCGCATGGTCAATGAATTGCTGGTGTTGACTCGTGCGGATGCAGGCTCGCTGCATTTGAATATTCAACTTGTGGATTTAACCGAACTGGCAAACATGCGCCGTGAATCTTTGAAACCCTTGGCGGCCCGTCAAAAAGTGGAATTGAAAATAACAGGCGCTTCGTATCTTGTGTATGCTGATCCAGATCGTATCTCTCAAGTCCTTGATAACTTATTGGCAAACGCAATCCGCCACTCGCCGTCAGATTCAACGGCCGGGATCGAGTTGCAAGCCAAAAATAATGGAGTTGAATGCTCGGTCAGTGATTCTGGACCGGGTATTCCTGAAAAACATCTGCCATTCATCTTTGACCGTTTCTATCGTGTTGAAAATTCACGAGACCGTCTTAGCGGTGGAACGGGATTAGGCTTGGCTATCGCTCGAGCGTTGGTCACTGCTCATGGCGGCAGGATTTCGGCTTCCAGCACGGAAGGAGTAGGGACGACCGTCTCATTTTGGCTGCCAGTAAGAAGTGACATCCAGTTGACCGAGTCCTGACACAAAGCTGACGAGGCGAAGGGATATCCTGTTGATGAAATTCACAACAAGGAGATTCCCATGAAACAATTTTCCACCCTCGTCACTTGCGCTTTGATGTTCATCCTTTTTAGTGTGAGCTTGCCAAATGGCAGTGCCAGCGCCGCGACGCCAACTCCAACAACAGTACCGACCCAACTGACTCAGGAAACAGTTTGTGATTCCAGTCGTTCCATTCAAGTGAGCGGCGTGGCTGTGGTCAATGTGATGCCGGATCGGGCGTTGATCAAGTTAGGAGTGCAATCCAATGGCAGGTCGGCGAAGGAGGCGCAGGCGAAGAACTCCGCCACGATCAATAATGTCACCAAGTCGCTCAAAGCATTAGGTATTGAAGTAAAAGACATTTCCACAGATTGGTATGTGATCGAGCCGATTTACAAGGATTATGATTCACTGTATATCGAGGGATACCGAATCCATAACATTATTGAGATCACCGTCCGTGACGTGAGCAAGACCAATGATGCAATTGTTGCGGCGTTTCAAGCAGGGGCCAATCAGGTAGTGGATGTTCAGTTCTATACCAGTGAGCTACGGAAATATCGCGATCAGGCGCGTGAAGCAGCGATGAAAGCTGCGAAAGAAAAAGCGGACGCGCTTTCCGGCGCAGCAGGTGCTGAAACTGGTTGTGTGCTGACCATTTCAGAGAATACCTTTTCAAATTTTTACAGCGGTGGGTGGGGATGGTATGGATACAATTCAAACCAATCCATGATGACTCAGAACGTGATCCAAAATGCCGTTCCTGCAAGCGGTGGTTCTTCTTCTTTGGATGATGGTCCGTTGAGCGCCGGGCAGATTTCTGTTCGGGCCGAGGTGGCCGTTACTTTCGGGTTAAAGTAGGAAAACAAAGCGGCGAGTTGTTCAGAACTCGCCGCTTTGTTTATTTCTGAATCTCGCGTTGTCCGGAAGACGACAGATAATACAAACCAAGCAATACCACGAATAAACAAGTGAGATAGATCGGAATCGCCTCAAGCGAAATGTTTTGCGCCAGCACACCCGCCAAAGCAGGGACCACGGCTGCGCCAAGCCCGGCGGCACTGATCTGCATCCCAATGGTGTTGGCGGCGTGATGATCCCCGACGCGGGAGCCTGTTGCGGAAACCAAGCCCGGGAAAATCGGAGCCAATGCAAAGCCAATAATGGATACTGCTACGATGCTGGCAGTTGGAAATGGATTCCACCACAAGAGAACCGCTCCAGCCGTGGCGGAAATCAGTCCGCCAGCCAATAAAGTTTTGCCACCCAATCGACGGGTGAGCAAGCCGGCCAGGATCCGCCCGATGGTGAAGGTGGCCCAATAACTCCCAGCCCAGTATCCTGCCACTTCCGTGGAAACATGCCGGGACAAGGTCAGAAGCGAGTATGTCCAACTTCCAAAAGAAACTTCGATGCCTGTGTAGATGAAGAACAACAGCAAACTCATCCACACAATGGGCTGACGAAGCGTTTCCGAGATCGAAGTTTTGTAATCGGTGAGGCGCATGTTTTCCTGTGGTTCGTGTGCCGGTGTTGACTTTTTCTGCCAAATGGACATGGTCAATAAAAAGCAGGCGGCCAGGATGATCTGGGCCGTGCCGACGTTTCGATAGCCCCATTGCCAGGCATGGAACGAATTTAAACCAACCGTCATGATGATCGGGCCAAGCGTAACGCCGATCCCAAAACTGGCGTGCAGCCATTGCATCAAGCCTTCACCAAAGTTGGCGGCGATGTAGGTGTTGAGTCCGGCGTCGATGGCACCTGCGCCCAACCCGGCGACCATGCCCAGCAGCACCATGACCCACCAAAATGGGGCGAGTGTGTAGCCGATCAGGCCCGCGCCGGTGAGGAAGCAACTGGCCGCAAGTGTTCCGCCGATGCCTAATTTCGAAATGACCTGACCACTTAAGAAGCTTGAAGTCATGTAACCGGCAGTGGCGGCGAATAGCAACATGCCAAGCGCGTCCAGACGCAGGGAGAAATGTTCACGGATCGAGGGCCATGCCACGCCGAGCAGTCCGTCCGGCAGACCGAGAGAGATGAAAGCGATGAAGGCCAGCAAGATCAGGCCGATTTGTGCACGATATGTTTTCAATGAAAATTCCTTTTGTAATGTATTTGATGAAAAACCTCCAGGTTTGTATCTGGAGGTTTTGAAAAATTACCTTCGTATCGTCGCATCCCGTTCGGGACCGACGCCGATCCATTTGACCGGTACGCCCGCCGCCTCTTCGATCATCTTCACATAATTCTGTGCGTTGACCGGTAATTTTTCGAACGAACGCACCTTGCTGATATCTTCCTTCCAGCCTTGGACCTTTTTATAAACAAGTTCAACTTTATCCAGGCCGTATGCATCCACATCGGTGTAGCCCACGTCTTTGCCATCCAACTTATATCCGACGCAAACTTGCAGGTCTTCAAGATCGCTCAACACATCGAGCTTGGTTAAACATAATTCCGTCACGCCGCTCAAGGCAACTGCAGTCTTTACAATTTCAAGGTCCAGCCAGCCCACGCGGCGGATGCGTCCCGTGGTGGCGGCCACTTCGCCAAACTGTTCGTAGACCGCGCTTTTGGTATCGGTGATCTCGGTGGGTAGCGGTCCACTGCCGACGCGGGTGGTGTAGGCCTTGGTCACGCCGACGACGTTGGTGATGTATCGGGGTGGAATTCCCAACCCGGCCGATGCCGCCGATGGGATGGTGGTGGATGCGGTCACGAACGGATACGTTCCCCAATCGGTATCCAAAAATGTGCCCATCGCCTGTTCAAGCAAAAAGTTCTTGCCCGTTTTTAATCCGTCCTGCACCAGCGAAAATAATTCCTTGATGTATGGTTTCAATTTCACATAATACGCGCGGTATTCATCGCGCACCGATTCATATTTCAACGCTTCGCCGCCCAGTGCAATGATGATCTTGTTTTTCAATTCCAATTGCACCTTCAAGCGCTGCTCGAACATATCCGTTGCAAAGTCTGTCCAGCGAATGCCGTTGTAGCTGACCTTGTCCGCAAACACGGGGCCAATTCCGCGGCGGGTCGTGCCTGTCGCACCTGCGCCTTTGGCTTCTTCGTAGAGTCCATCCAAAATTTTGTGATACGGCATGATGATGTGTGAACGCGGTGAGACCCAAAATCTTCCGTCAATGCCAACACCGGCCTTGTTGAGCATTTCGATCTCATCGATCAACACCTGCGGGTCGATCACCACACCGCCGCCGATCAATCCCGTTGTGTTCTGTGCAAAGATTCCAGAAGGCACCAAATGGATTTTGAATGTCCCAAATTCGTTGATCACGGTGTGCCCGGCGTTATTCCCGCCGTTGAAACGCGCCACATAATCCACACGCTCTGCAAGAAAATCCACCACCTTGCCTTTGCCCTCGTCACCCCATTGCGACCCGATCACTGCTGTTACTGTCATGATAGCTCCTTGTTGAATTCCAACTCTCGAAATTTTTCCCAACTGTGTTAACGCCTCACGCTTAATCCGAAGCCTGATCCTGTTTCGATGGATTCAGATGCCCTTTTGGAAAGAGCAGTCAAAACCAGGCGCGAAGCGGGTTTGTCTCAAAAGTCTCATCGTCAAGCATTATAATTCGGGCGGTTTGATTTTGGACAACAGGAGTTCCCATGAAAATTTTACAAGATACCGCGCTGACCTATGACGACGTTTTATTGGTGCCGCAATATTCCAACGTCGATTCGCGCCGTATGCTTTCCACCCAGGCAAAACTGACAAAGGAGATCACACTCCAAATTCCCATCGTTTCCGCCAATATGGATGTGGTTACTGAAAGTGAAATGGCGATTGCGATGGCGCGTGAAGGCGGCATAGGGATCATTCACCGCTTTTTGTCCATCGATGAACAGGCGCGGCAGATCGAAAAAGTAAAGAAGGCCGAGTCGTATATTGTGGAGGAACCGATCTCCACGAAAGCCACAAATACGGTCGGCGGTCTGAAAAAGCTTGTGGATGAAACCGATACGGGCGGAATTTTAATTGTGGATGCGGATGAAAAGTTGGTGGGAATCGTCACCACGCGCGATTTGCTGCTGGAGGATAACGACAGCAAGCCTGTCAGTGAATTGATGCAAAAGAAAGTGATCACTGCCGCTCCAGGTATTTCCCTGAAGGATGCTGAAAAATTATTGCACGAGCATCGCATTGAAAAACTTCCTCTTGTTCATCCAGATGGCCGTGTGGCCGGGCTGGTGACCTTGAAGGATATTATGAAGATCACGCAGTATCCCAAGGCCACCAAAGATTCCCGCGGACGCTTGATCGTCGGCGCTGCAGTGGGCGTGCGGGACAAGGAAGTGCGCCGCGTGGAAGCAGCGTTGAAGGCTGGTGCAGATTGCATTGTGGTGGATATCGCTCACGGCGATTCTAATTTGGAAATCGAGATGATCAAAAACATTCGCAAGCATTTTCCCAAATCGCAAATCATCGGCGGCAATGTAGCCTCCGCTGATGGCACCAAGCGATTAATTGACGCAGGTGTGGATGCCGTCAAAGTGGGTGTTGGTCCCGGCTCGATCTGTATCACGCGCATGGTGGCTGGTTCCGGCGTCCCGCAGTTAACTGCCGTGATCGAGTGTGCCGAAGCGGCTCGTGCTTCCGGCACCCCGATCATTGCGGATGGCGGGATTCGTCAGCCCGGAGATCTGGCCAAGGCGATTGCCGCCGGTGCGCAGACTGCGATGATCGGTTCCATGCTGGCAGGTACCGATGAAAGCCCGGGAATGATCATGACCCGCCGTGGGCATCGATACAAAGCCTCGCGCGGCATGGCTTCGCGTGAAGCGAACATTGATCGAAACCGCAAGGAAGGCAATGACCTGACTCAGGAAGAGATCGAAGATTATGTGGCGGAAGGCGTCGAGGCTGCCGTGCCGTATCGCGGCAAGGCACGCGAAGTATTGAATCAACTCGTCGGCGGTTTACAATCGGGCATGAGTTACAGCGGCGCGCATAACCTGGAAGACTTTCAACAGAAGGCGATCTTCGTGCGCATGACAGGTGCCGGACTGCGGGAATCAGGCCCGCATGACGTGGAAGTGTTGAGTTAATACGTTTGCAAGATCGAACATTCCAACAAAACTTTGGAGGCTATGATGACTGACCAAACAGCAAAATGGATCGAGAAAGATAAAAAGCAGCTTCATCCCACATATCATCCGAAAACTCACACCAATCCGCTGGTGATCGAGCGCGCGGAAGGTGTGTGGCTGCACACCACCGATGGAAAAAGGATACTCGATGGCATGGCCGGCCTGTGGAATGTCAATGCCGGGTATGGACGCGAAGAGCTTGCCAAAGCTGCTTATGACCAGATGAAAGATCTGGCGTTCACCTCCAATTTTTCCGGGATGACGAATCTGCCGTCCATCACATTGGCGGATAAACTTGCAGGGTTTGCTTACGAAGGATTGAATACCACTTTATTTACTTCCGGTGGTTCGGAAGCAAACGATTCTGCCTTCAAAACCGCGCGATATTACTGGAAGCGCAAAGGCAAGCCTGGCAAATATAAAGTCATCGCCCGCAAGGGTTCCTATCACGGCGTTACGCTTGCAGGGACATTTGCCACCGGCCTCGAGAAATATCACATTATGTTTGGCCCAGCGATTGAAGGCTTTACGCACATCCCCGCGCCGAATCCATACCGGTATGAAGGCCAGTTAAATATAGGCGAGACGGTCGGTCAGGCCGCGGCGCGTGAATTGGAAGAAGCGATTCTGCGTGAAGGTCAGGACACCGTTGCGGCGTTCATCGCTGAACCTGTGATGGGCGTGGGCGGCGTGATCGTTCCCCCCGCCGATTATTTTCCGCTTGTCCGCGCGATTTGCGATAAATATGAAGTTCTCTTCATTGCGGATGAAGTCATTACGGGTTTTGGCCGCACAGGGGAATGGTTCGCGCTCAAACATTGGAATGTCAAGCCTGATATTCTTTCCTTCGCCAAAGGCGTCACCAGTGGATATGCTCCCTTGGGCGGCATTCAGATCTCTGATGAAATTCGCGAGACGATGGAATCTGCAGCGGATCAAGAAGGATATATGCATGGCTTTACTTATTCCGGTCATGCCATGACTTGCGCCGTTGGTTTGAAGAATATTGAAATTATGGAACGCGAAGAATTCCCGAAGCGCGCGCGTGAGTTGGGCAAACGTTTGTTTGAGGGATTGCAATCGCTAAAAGAATTTTCCTTTGTCGGTGATGTGCGTGGACTGGGTTTAATCTGCGGTGTGGAAATTGTTTCAGATAAGGAATCCAAAACTGCCGACCCTGCCATGACGATGAAAATTTTCAAGGCTGCGCAAGAACGTGGACTTCGCACCCGCCCGCTTGGAAACACGCTGGCATTTTCACCCCCGCTTTCGATCAATGAAGATGAAATTGATGAGATCATCAAACGACTCGGCGCTTCGATGGATGGCGTTGGGTAAAACGTTCGAACGTTTGAACGTGTAAACGTTTCTTCTAGAATTCATGTCTGTCTATCTTCACGACATCCCACTTTCTCAAGCCCGAGCACGCCTCCGCGAAGCATTGCAAGATGCCGACCTTTGGCGTGTGCTTGGTGTTGAATCGATTCCGCTTGATGAAAATGCATTAGGTCGTGTCACAGCCGAACCGATCTGGGCAGAGATTTCCTCGCCACATTATCACGCCTCCGCGATGGATGGTTTTGCTGTCCGTGCGATCGCAACGAACGGTGCGATCCCTTCTTCACCGGTCACTTTATTTATCGGCCCCGAAGCGCAATATGTCGATACCGGCGATCCGCTTCCCGAATGGGCGAACGCGGTCATCCCGATTGAAAATGTCGAATCGCTTGATGAAAAGAATCAAATCGTCGATGAGATCCGCAAACCAAAATCCATTCGCATTCGTGCCGCTGTTCCACCGTGGAGTCATGTCCGCCCGTTGGGAGAGGATATTGTTGCGACTCAACTTGTGCTGCCTGCGGGACATGCTCTCCGTCCAGTCGACCTGGGTGCGATTGCAGCCTCTGGACATCAAACCATTCGCGTCGCGCGCAAGCCGAAAGTTGCCATTTTGCCAACCGGCACAGAGCTCGTCCCGATCGGGTCCAAACTAAAAGCAGGGGACATTCTTGAATACAACTCGCTGGTGCTTGCGTCGCAAATCAAACAGATGGGCGGTGAGCCGACTCGGTTTCCGATCATAAAAGATGATTTTGATTTGATCTGTGAAAAAGTCCAGGAAGCCGCACAGACTCATGACCTGATTCTACTAAATGCAGGTTCTTCTGCGGGTGCTGAAGATTTTTCATCCAAGGTGGTTGAGAAGCTTGGTACGCTTTTGGTTCATGGCGTGGCCGTTCGTCCCGGGCATCCTGTAATTCTTGGAATGGTCAATGGTCAATCGTCAATTGTCCCCATTATCGGTGTTCCTGGCTATCCTGTCTCTGCCGCATTGACCGTGGACATCTTTGTTGAAGCGTTGATCGCCAAATGGCTGGGCCGGCCTGCGCTTGAATTGCCAATTGAAACGGCAACGCTCACGCGAAAATTGGTTTCTCCGGCAGGAGATGATGATTATGTCCGCGTGGCGGTGGGCAAAGTGGGAGATAAACTTCTGGCTGCCCCTTTATCGCGCGGCGCGGGAGTCATCACATCTCTTGTGCAGGCAGATGGGCTGGCGTTAATTCCAAGCGGTGTGCAGGGAATGGAAGCAGGCGAATCGGTCAAAGTCCATTTGTATCGCAGCAAAGCGCAGATCGATAAGACGATCTTTTGCATCGGGTCGCATGACCTTACATTAGACTTGCTGGCTCAATTCCTTGCTGAACATGATCGCAGGCTGGCTTCTGCAAATGTAGGTTCGCAAGGCGGGCTGGTTGCATTGCGTCGCGGCGAGGCACATTTGGCAGGCTCGCATTTATTGGACCCAAATGACGGTTCGTATAACATTTCATATATCCGTCAGTACATGCCAAATATGTCAGTAAAGGTAATCGCATTGGTCGGGCGCGATCAGGGGCTGATGATTAAGAAGGGAAACCCAAAGGGAATTAAAAGTTTGGGAGACCTGAGCAGGCCCGAGGTCCAATTTGTGAACCGCCAGCGCGGGGCCGGTACGCGCGTCCTGTTGGATTATCACCTCGACTTAATGAAATTGTCATTTGAATCCATTGCAGGTTATGCCTCGGAGGAATATACTCATTTGGGTGTTGCTGCGGCCGTGGCTTCGGATCGTGCCGATTGCGGGTTGGGAATTGCCGCTGCCGCACAGGCGTTGGATCTGGATTTTGTTCCGCTCTTTCAGGAGCGATATGATCTGGTGATCCCAAATGAACATGCGCAAAGTAAATTGCTCGCACCGCTTTTTGACCTTATAATGGAACCTGCCTTTCGAAACTCTGTATCGAAATTGACAGGCTACGATGTTTCAGTAATGGGTAGAATAATTTTGGAGGATTAATTGCATGGATGAAGGATTGATCATTGACGATAACCGTCAAACGGCGGATGCGCTTCAGCAGATGTTGGATGTGTTGGATTTAAAGACCCGCGTGGCGTATGGGTCGAGCCCGGCGATGTCTGTGCTTGGGGCGGTGGTGCCGCGTTTTGTTTGTTTGGATATTAATATGCCCGGTGTGGATGGGACGGAAATTCTTGCCTACCTTCGCCGTGAACCGCGCTTGATGAAAGTGCCTGTCATTGTGATCACTTCTGACGATCAACCGGAGACACGTCAACGGGTGATGAAGGGTGGGGCAACTGCCATGTTGATTAAGCCGGCCACGATCGATGTGTTGGAAGCCGCATTGAAAAAAGCCGGGATATTAAGTTAAAGAAACAGCGCGAGATGATCATCTCGCGCTTCTGTTTTACCTAACAACTCCATGCAGGTTTAACCTGCATGGAGTTGTTAGCATTAAGGCGCTGGCCAGGGGATGGTTGCGGGTTCCGAGAATCCGTGTTTTTCAACGGTGTACAACACGCCTTCTGACGGAGCAGGGCAGCCCGCTTCGTCCTTGACGGTGTAGCTGGTGGTGTATTGATCGGGATACGAGAAAGTCCACCACAGATATGCGCCATTTTGGCATACGAAGGCGATGATCAAATAACCGCGGTCTTTGTCGCCGGTCATTTGCACTTGATTCCAGCTGATGGTGACTTCATCCCCGTTGCGCACTGCCGAGATTCCGCCAGGCGGTGGGTATTGGCTATAACCAACAGATTGAAGATCAAGCTCTGTGTAATACAGTGTATTGATATCTCCTGTCACATCCACCACAGAGGGAGCGACCCAGCAGTAGTAATTCAATTTATCGAATTTCATGTAAAGCCAGCCGCTGTATTCAAAGCGCCCATTAACCTGACCGGTATCGCCGGGGTACAAATCAGCGGCGTGTAAAAATGCGACAGACGGTCCATAGCGGCAGTGAGCTTGTTTGTTCACGGTGGCACTGGGGAATGAAAATGTCGGAGTGGGTGTGATGCTGGGCGTGAAGGTAATGGTGGGTGTTAGCGTGATCGTGGGAGTAAAGGTTGCTTCCGGGGTAGCCGTTAAAGTTGGCGTGCTTGTTTCGGTGGGCGGAACCGGTGTTGGGGTTGCGAAAATTTGAGCAGGCGAATTACACGCGAGCATGGCAAAGATTGCAAAAAGGGAGGCGATTTGCTGTTTTTTCATTTGAAATTCTCCAATAAAGTGACAATATTCGTGCCAAGCGCTTCGTTGGCATAACCGCCTTCCATAATAATCGCAGTGGGCAGGTTTAAGGAAGCGATCCTTTTTCCTATTTGACTGAATCCGTGTTGGGTGACGTGGAACCTGCCCAGCGGATCGCCATCGAACGTGTCCATGCCGGTGGAAAGGACGAGATAGTTTGGTGCAAAGTTGCGGATCATTGCCAATGCTTCGTCCAAGGCGGTGAGGTAGCCTTCATCGCCCGTGTCTTTTGGAAGCGGAAAATTTTTGTGAAAGCCCAATCCAGCACCTGCACCGGTTTCATCTGCGAAACCGGCGTAATGAGGATATTCAAAATCCGGGTTGCCGTGAATGGAAATGGTCAGCACATCACTGCGGTCGTAGAAAATATCCTGTGTGCCATTGCCGGCGTGATAATCAATATCGAGCAGGCCGACTTTTCCTTTTGCAGCAAGCCAATTGGCGGCAACGGATGCATTGTTGATGAAACAATATCCGCCCGCGTAATCTTTGCCGGCATGATGGCCCGGCGGACGACAGAGAGCGAAAGTAGATGATTGATCATTGACGATGGATGATGCGGCACTCAATGCACAGTTGGCTGAAGAGAGGGAAGCTTTATATGTGGCTTCCACGATACATGCGGATAGATCCATCACGTAATAGCCGCCCCGTCCATGCAGGGAGCTGGTCGGTCTTGTTTTGCGGCGTAACGCAAAGGTCGCCGGTAGAAACGCATGTTGCTCAGGCGTGGCTGCAATTTCAGGATCAGAAGCCAGCCATTCGGTCCAGCAGGAGGCGAGGAAGTTAATGTACTCTTTGTCGTGCACGGCAAGAATCGGGTCGATTCCAAAATCCGTTGGTTCGATCAATTCCGCCCAAACTGTTTTTTTGAGTGCTGTCAATATCCTATCCATGCGGTCGGGATTTTCAAAGTACGGCACGCGCTTACCACCGTCAAAGACTTCGTATGGCGGGTAATGTTTGCGATGTTCTTCCGAGTAAAATATTTTCATAGTAAGACAATTTTACCCGCAAGCGTCATGGTGGATGGAGGAACGATGGATATCATTGATGGAATTCATGGAAGACAAACGGTCACGCAGGTGAAGCAGGATGCGGTGCCGCGCGATGTGATCGAAAAAATTTTAAGTGCCGCTGTGCAGGCTCCAAATCACTACAAAGCGAGGCCCTGGCGATTTGTAGTTTTGACCGGGAATGGACGGAACAAATTAGGCGATGTGATGGCCGCCTCTTTTCTGGAACGGAATCCTGTCACGCCGCTCGAGGGCTTGGATAGAACCCGGGCATTGCCGCTCCGCGCTCCGGTTGTGATCGCAATCGGTGTGGACAAACCTTCCGAACCAAAAATCGTTGAAATGGAAAATATCACCGCCACTTCCGCGGCCGGAATGAATATTTTACTTGCGGCTCATGCCTTGGGGCTGGGGGCGATCTGGCGGACAGGGGAATGGGCTCGTGACCCCAAAGTCAAAGAGTTTTTAGGTTTTGCTTCCGATCAGCATATTTTAGGATTTATTTACATTGGTTATCCCGAGGTTCGACCGGAGCCGTATGAGCGTACAGGTTTTGAAGATCGTGTAACCTGGCTGGACTAAAAAATCAACCTCTGGCAGCTCCAGAGGTTGATTTTTAGGTGCACAATTTTCAGAGAATTGACATGTCCCATCTTTTCACGTATAAGGGAACCATCTACTATTTTGGAGGCGAATATGTTTGCTTTGCGATTGTTGTCTGAGAGTGGGGAAGGTCCCAACACCGAATTGTTATGGTTGTTGTATGTGGTGATCGCTATTTTTCTACTGGCGATCATTGTCGGGTGGTGGGCGGATTCGGGAAAACAGGATCAGCCCGACGTTAAGCAGGAAGCTATCAAGTCCATGAAGAAGGATAAGGAATTAAAAGGCGGGCGCAGGAAATAAGCTGCCTGTATGTATAATCGCGAAAAAAAATAAGTTGGAGGTTTTCAGTGAAGAAGATTGTGTTTGGTGTTTTGATTTTAGCCGCGTTGTCTCTCGCAGCTTGTACTACAAGTTCCAATTCCAGTGTGGAGGCTACACTTGCCCCTGTTCCCGCCGAATATGCCGGGCAGACAAATCCATTGAGTGCGGATGCGGCCAGTGCCGGTGCGGAAGTTTTCAAGACCAACTGTGTGCCGTGTCACGGAGAACAAGGACATGGGGATGGCCCTGCGGGTGCAGCTTTGGATCCCGCTCCCAAGAATTTGGCCGAACTGCAAGCGGTGACCAGCGACGATTATCTTTTCTGGCGTATCAATACCGGCAAAAGCGGTACATCGATGGTTGGGTGGAAGGGCATCCTGACGGATGAACAGATCTGGCAGGTGGTTGCTTTCATCCGCACTTTGAAATAGGAAGTACGTTTAATTCGCGGCCGGCGCATTAATCTGGATGCGTCGGCTTTATTTGACAGGATTATAATTTTTAAAAAGGAGATTTATCCATGCCCATTTCTGCTGGTATTCCCGCACCCGAGTTTGAAATGTTGGACGACACCGGAACATCGCGCAAGCTGTCTGATTTTCGCGGCAAGAACGTGATTCTTTATTTTTATCCAAAGGATGATACTCCTGGCTGTACGAAAGAAGCATGTAACTTTCGCGACGATTACTCCGCTTATGAAAAGGCCGGAGTGGTGATCTTGGGTGTGAGTCCCGATTCTGTGGAATCGCATGTGAAATTCAAGAAGAAGTTTCAACTGCAATTCCCCCTGCTCGCGGATGACGAGCATAAAGTATGTGACGCGTATGGCGTATGGGGACCCAAGAAATTCATGGGTAAGGAATACGAAGGTGTGCTGCGAACGACCTTTCTGATCGATGTGGATGGAAATATCAAGAAGGTATATGAAAACGTCCGCCCGGCGGAGCATAGCTCGGAATTGCTGGGGGAGCTTGGGTTGGCGTAATTTTCAAATTCGCGGGTGGGATTAAGTAATGTCTTGGAAGAGGTTTTGCCGATTTTCCGGCTCCAGCCGGAGTTTGCCGCGAGGCGAAGGTCAGGCCGCCAAAAAAGTAGTGACAATTAAACGGGAATTTGATATACTAGCTAGGTTGTGAAAATTGAGACAAATTCTACGGAATTTATCCATTTTTCATTCCCATCAATAAATCGGGGTTTTCCCCGTTTGAATATTTTGAGGAGAGAGTCTATGCGACATTTTGTGGCTGTGGGAATTTGGGTCATTGTATTGGCCGTTCTCACTTATGCTGGCATCAATGCTTCCGGCCTTGCAACGCAAATGAATCCTGTAGTTGCAAGTACCCAGGCGGTCTCGATTGACAGTTTATGGCACGGGGAAATGGTTGTTCTTTCCTTTTTGTTTGCCTTGATCGTTGCGCCGATCACATACAGCCTGGTCGTTTTTCGACGCAGGAAAGGTGAAACCGGCGAGGGTGTGCACTTCGAAGGCAATACCAGCCTTGAGATCGGCTGGACCGTGGCTCCGCTGGTTTTGGTGGTTGTGTTTGCTTATTGGGGGGCGTACTCGCTGGGTGAAACACGACGCGTAGATCCGAATGCACTGGTGATCAATGTAAAGGCTCAACAATTCACCTGGACTTTTGAGTATCCCGAATACGGAATTATCAGCAAGGAATTGCATTTGCCGGTGAATCAGCAGGTCGTGCTTAAGATGCAGTCCGCGGATGTGATCCATTCTTTTTGGGTGCCTGAATTTCGCGTCAAACAGGACGTTGTGCCTGGGCGCGTGACCGAATACAGAATCACCCCTTCATTAGTGGGTGATTACAAAGTCCGCTGCTCGGAATTGTGCGGCACATCCCATGCTTATATGGAAAGCCCGGTGATCGTAAATGAAATTGCAGATTACGACGCATGGATCGCGGAACAAAAAGTGATCGCTGAAGAGGCTGGGAAAACACCGGAAGGTCAGGGTCAACTGTTGACCGTCAAGAACGGATGTGTAGGCTGTCATTCGATTGATGGAACGCCGCTTACCGGTCCCACCTGGTTGAATCTCTACGGTGCAGAAGTGGAATTAACGGATGGCACTACTGTGCTGGCCGACGATGCGTACATTGCCCAATCCATTCTTGAACCGAATGCAGCAGTCGTCAAGGATTATCCATCTCCCTCATTAATGCCCGTGTTTGCCTTGACCGATGAGGATATTGCAAACATCACCGCGTATATTAAGACGCTGAAATAATCTTGCAAAGGACTTTCTAACTATGAAGCGTTTCTCATCAAGTGCTCTCGCACACGGTCTGCTCTGGCAGTTGATCGGTACATTATTTGGCGCCGGCCTGATCACAGGTATCCGCGCGATTATGGGACTGGAATTAACTGCCAAGTTTTTCTTCACCGAACCGGCATGGGTATTGGGCGGTTTCATCGGTGCCATTTCATTTCTCTTCGGCTCCGGCGTGACCAGTGACTGGGTCAAGTGGGCGCGTGGAATCGATACTCCCGAGCATCACGAAGAACATTACAGCGGCTGGGAAAAATTCGTCAACGTCTCTCTTGACCACAAGGTGATCGGTATTCAATACACCATCGTGGCATTGGCATTGATCTGTATCGGCGGCACCTTTGCGATGATCTTCCGCACGGAACTTGCCGCTTCCCAATTGCAATTCCTCACGACCGATTTGAATTTATTCGGCCAGAACGGTCCACAGATTTACAACACGTTGATGTCCCTGCATGGCATGATCATGATCGTTTCCATTCTGCTGGGTATTTCAGGCATTATCAACTATGTGGTTCCGCTCTTGCTCGGTGCACAGGACATGGCTTTCCCGCGTTTGAATGCCTTCTCCTTCTGGATCGCTGTGCCTGCTGCAGTTCTTTTGCTTTCAAGCCTTGTACTCGGCGGTTTTGACACAGGCTGGACTGGCTATCCTCCGCTTTCATCCCGTGCTCCCGTTGGCGTGCAAATGTTCTTTATGGGTGTGTTTGTGGCTGGCTGGTCGTCGATTTTGGGTTCATTAAATGTGATCGTCACCGTGCTTCGTATGCGCGCAAAAGGCATGAACGCCATGCGCATGCCGATCTTTGTGTGGGCCGCGATTGCCACTTCCATTATCGCCATGACTGCCACACAGTTCATTGGTCTTGCCTTCCAATTGGTTTTGTTTCAGCGCTTGCTGGGTATGGGTTTCTTCGACCCGGCCAAGGGTGGTAATCCTGTTCTGTTCCAACACCTGTTCTGGTTCTATTCACATCCAGCCGTATACGTATTCATTCTCCCCGGCCTCGGCGTGATCTCTGAACTGTTGCCTGTGTTCGTCCGCAAGCCATTGTTTGGTTATCGCTGGATCGCCATGTCCTCTTTGGGTATCGCGCTCGTCGGCTTTGTGGTTTGGGCACATCACATGTTCACCTCCGGCATGAACGAATACTTGCGCGTGCCTTTCATGTACAGCACGTTATTGGTTGCCATCCCAACAGGTGTAAAGTTCTTCTCGTGGGTTGCCACGATCTGGCAGGGCAAGATCACAACTCCCACTCCGATGTTATTTGTCCTTGGCGGGATCATTGTCTTCCTTTTGGGTGGTCTCTCAGGTCCTCCCAATGCAACAGTTTCCACTGACCTTCATTTGCACGATACCTATTTCATCGTGGGTCACTTCCACGACACGATCTTCGGTGGTTTCGTATTTCCATTCTTCGCTGCTTTGTATTACTGGTTCCCCAAAGCAACCGGCCGCCGCATGAACGAGACTCTCGGAAAAATTCATTTCTGGTTGATGACTCCCTCTTTTTTGATCATGACCTTTGGCATGATGTATGTCGGCTTGCTCGGTATGCGCCGCCGTATCGTGGACTATGATCCAGCGCTTGGCTTGGATACCTCCCATCTGGTGCTCACCATCTGCGGATTTGGCATTGCCATCTCGGTGGCGATCTTCCTATATAACTTCTTCAATAGCATCAAAAACGGTGAAAAAGCCGAAGGTAACCTGTGGAATTCCCGCTCTCCGGAATGGCAGGTCCCTTCCCCAATGCCCATGCACAATTACGACCAGCCTTTTGAAGTGGTCGGTGAGCCTTATGATTATGGTTTGGAAGGTTCCCAATATGTCAAATTTTCATCTGCGCCTGCGAAAAGCAAGCATAAATAAAGGGGAGGAGCAAAATGTCTCATACACAGGATAAATCTTCTGCTCTCGGCCAGGGCGTGGTGGTTTTTGTTTATTTGGCCATCTTGTCTGTTTTGGAATATTTCGTTGCAGTAGCCTTCGATGCCACTTCCATTTTGATTGTGGTCGCAGTTGTCAAGGCGGCGCTCGTCATGTACTACTTCATGCACATTTACAAGTTGAATGAAGAAAGCGACGGCGACGAACATTCGTATGCATACAAGACGGGAACGAATCGGATCGGCCTGTGGCTGTTCCTGCTTTCGGACGGTTTTGTCTTCGCTGGATTGTTGGTCATGCGCTCCAACTTGCTCGGCCTGACCCGACCTCCGCTGAATCAGCTCCTTGGTTTGGGTGTGACTTCAGTTCTTTTGATCTCCTCCTTTTTCATGAATCGAGGCGAAACTGCCCTCGCTTACGGAGACGTCAAGGCGTTCATGCGCAACACCATGATCACTTTTATTTTGGGACTAGGCTTCCTGCTTGGCGTGGTTCTCGTCGAATGGCGTTTGGCTGCCCATGAGGGTTTGATCGCCAGCTTTGGCAACCCAGCTGTTGGTCCTGTGGGAGCCGTTTTCTATATGATGACCGGTATGCACGCTTTTCATGTGCTGACCGGGTTGATCTTCCTCGCTGTGGTTTGGAACAATGCGCGCAAGGGTCTGTACACTGCAGAGAAGCATTACCCTGCAGAAGCCGCCGCAGTCTACTGGCACTTCGTCGACCTGGTGTGGATCTTCTTCTACCCAGCCCTGTACTTGATCGGCAAAGCCATAGCGATATAATTGAAAAATCCGCTGCCGAGAATGGCGGCGGATTTTTATGTAACCATAAAGATATTGTTTGCGCATGTGGGGCTGCCGGGGTCAGAGGTTGCCAAGATTTTAGAGGTAGCAAGTAAATGATCGTTACCACTTTTTCTTTTAAAGTAATTGGAGAGAATCAGAGATGAATAAAAAAATCACCATGGTTGGAATTTCCTCGCTGGTAGTGGTTGCCCTGGCCATTGCCTTGAATTTGTTTTTTAGCAAGCCCGCCAGTTTTCGAGGCACCTCATATGGGGAGCCCTACCCTGTTGCTGCAGATTTTTCATTAATCGACGCAAAAGGCAGTACGGCAAAGTTAAGTGACAATCTTGGGAGGATCACATTGCTGTTTTTTGGTTACACCTATTGTCCGGATATTTGCCCGACGACCCTCGCAGAGTTGAAGCTTGTGATGAAAAATCTGGGTGAAAAAGCTGATCAGGTGCAGGTACTTTTTATTTCCGTTGATCCAAAGCGCGATTCCTCCAAATCGATGCAGGAATATGTCGAAAGATTCGATAAAGCATTTATCGGTTTAGGGGGAACAGAGGAAGAGCTTGAACCGATCTGGGCGGATTATGGTGTTTTCCGCGAAATCGTTGCCGGCTCCTCGGAGAAAAACTATATCGTAAATCACACTGCACGCATCTTGCTTGTTGATCAAAGCGGCAACCTGCGTCTTTCCTACGGATTTCAGACTCCGCCAGAGGATATTTCCCATGATATCGAGATCCTCCTAAGGAAATAACATGTTCAAGAATCTTGTCGTAAAGCGAATTGTCATTTCGATGCTGGTTGGGCTTGTTATTGGCCTCCTGCTCAGTGAATTGACATTTTATTTTCTTGGCGAAACTGCAAGGAAACCAACGACAATCACCGTCGTCGTGCCGGCCGGCACAGCGGAGCTTGTTGCCCAGGGAGAACAACCGCCTTCCCTGCCGCAAAATATGAATTTTGTCACCGGTGATGTGTTGATCATTGATAATCAGGATTCGGTCGATCATCAATTGGGACCGCTGTGGATTCCCGCAGGCACTACCGGACATCTGATGCTTGGTCAACCGGAAAGTCTTGCTTTTGAGTGTTCGTTCCAAAAGGATAAGTATGTGGGCCTTGATATTCATGACTCGCTTACGTTGGCAACCCGCATGTATGGCATTCTCTTTGCCGGGTTGCCCATGGGTCTCTTGATCGCTGTGTACGCCTCCATTATCCCTGCTCGAAAAGAAAAGAAAAATGATCTTCCTGAAAATGTTCAGCCGTAAATGGCTGTTGACCACTCTGCTTGCTATTGTAGCGGCAGCCGTATGCGTGCGGCTTGGCATTTGGCAATTGGATCGTTTGGATCAACGACGTGCATTCAATCTTCAAGTCGAAACCATGCGGGCTGCACCCTTGCTGGATCTGAATAAGGAAATTCCTGAAAATATTTCATCGATGGAGTGGCGTGCAGCAACTGTGACTGGTGAATATGATTTTGAGAATCAGGTCGCATTGCGTAACATGTACAACGGCGATCAATATGGATATCATCTGGTCACACCGCTTCTTTTCAACGGGACGGCTGTTTTGGTCGATCGCGGCTGGATCCCCCCTGACGTAGATTGGCGTTCCTTTGATGAGCCCGGCGAGATAAATGTCTCAGGGCAGCTCAGGCTCGGGTCCGGCAAACCAGCCATCGGCGGCGTGGCAGATGCGCTGCCTGCGACTGGCGAAAAACTTGAAATATGGAACAACTTTGATTTGGAGCACATGGTTCCGCAGTTTCCATATCCCATTTTGAAAGTTTATCTACAACCGAATGTGGACACGGGCGACGTCACTCCACCGATTCCTTCCCAACCCGTCCTTGAATTGACGGAAGGCCCGCATTTCGGATATGCTTTGCAGTGGTTTTCCTTTGCTGCAATATTGTTGATCGGTTATCCGTTTTTTCTTAAGAAACAGGAAAGATAACTATGAAATACTCTCTTCGTTCTTCGTTTTCACGCTACACACTGGCGTTGTTCATTTCCATCCTTTTTGTTACGGCATTGGGCCTGGCAGTTAGCGTAACAGGTGCATGGGCGTACTGTAACGGATGGCCTGTGTGTATACCGAGCACGCCGCTTGGATATTTGAAACTTGCCCATCTTGCATTTGTAGGCATTGCTTCGATCATGATGGCGCTTGTTTGGAGAAAAGCATGGCGTGAGCAACGCGAGCATAAGTCATTGCTGCCTTTAACCACGATCACCGGCGTGATGTTCTTTGGTCAGGCGATGGTGGGTGCCTTGGAAGTAAACCGCTCTTATCCAGAACATCTGGTTGTTTTGCACGGATTAACCGCAGTATCGCTTTGGGTTTCTTTGGTGGCGCTTGTGATTATTGCTGGATTATCAGCGCATGAAAATTTTGCCACGAGCCCTCAATTTACATGGAATGAACGTATCAAGGATTTTTATATTCTTTCAAAACCATTGATCGTTGCGCTGTTGCTTTTGACAACCTACGCCGGTTTGGTGGCAGGTACAAAAGGCTGGCCTTCGCTTTCATTGACCTTCTGGACCCTTCTAGGTGGCGCGCTGGCTGCAGCAGGTTCCAGTGCCTTGAATCAATACATCGACCGGGAATTGGATAAGAATATGCAGCGCACTGCGAAGCGCCCACTGGCGGATGGTCGCCTGACCGCAGCGGAAGGGCTGTCTTATGGATTGATGCTTTGTCTGGCCAGCTATTACATCATGGCCGGGTATGTGAATCTTCTGGCGGCCTTGCTTTCGTTAACTGGTATTTTTTATTATGTCTTCTTTTATAGTGTATGGCTCAAGAAGGCGACCGTTCAGAATATTGTGATTGGCGGCGGTGCTGGTGCAATTCCTCCCATGGTGGGATGGGCAGCTGCGACAGGCCATCTCGGCCTTGCTGCGTGGATTCTCTTTGCAATCGTGTTTATGTGGACACCGCCTCATTTTTGGGCGCTGGCGATTGTCCGCATGAAGGATTATGAAAAAGCAGGAGTTCCAATGTTGCCTGTGGTTCGGGGTGAACTGGAAACCCGCAAACAGATTCTCAGATATACGATTGAGTTGATCGCTGTTACTTTATTACTCCCCGTTTTTAATCTTGTCGGGGCCGTGTACCTGATCTCATCTCTGGTTCTTGGTGGTTTTCTGCTCTACGCCGCCTGGCAGGTTTGGAAGGTGGGCGGGAACAAGGTTGCCTGGACCATGTATCGCTGGTCGAGTATGTACCTGGCATTTATTTTTCTGGCATTGATGGTGGATGCAGTGGTCTGAAGTTTTTATTTTCGAATCAATACTACTGACATCTCGTCTTGAAAAGTTATTTCCCATTGATCTGCTTTTAGCAGTTTAACAACTGGTGAATTGCTTTCCATTAAGACAATATTTACATCCCATTGATCGAGAATAGCCGAAGCGTTGGCTTGGGCAGAGGCAACGCTTTGCCATTGGCTTATGATCTCGTTTCCATATAAATCTGCACGCCCATCTATGAATACCGGGTATTGCTGTAAATTCCAGAGAATATATCCTCCCCAATTGTATGAATTGAAAAGCCTGCCTGCAGGTTTGTGATCACTGATCCATGCGATTGCATCTGTCGGGTAATTTTTATCGACTTCGCTTGGACGCGAAACAAGAAATGCATACAATATCGCCAGCGTACTTAAAGTAACAATTAGTAAATTGTTGAAAATGAAAGAGAATCTTGTTGGTGGGTTCACTTGAGATGTATGATGCCCTGTACTTGGCAGGGATTGTAAAGCTGTATTTATCCAATCAACCAGCAATGGTGCGGTGACGATGGCAAATAAGGCGATGTTGCGTTGAACCACGAAAGTCAAATAGGCAAAACCCAGCACCTTGTAAATTTTTGGCCAATCGTTTGGCTGATGTTGAAATGGCGCTGCAAGTATAAGTAGAAAGATCATCCAGAGAAAAGGATGAAACTGAATTTGGTGAAAATCAGGAGAAAGCCATTCCTGGATTTGCATGGAAACGTGAATCTGTTCAAAAGGTAGTTTCCAAATTGATAATCCGTTTGGGTTGAGACCGATCGCAATGGCGGAAATCACAGTGCAAATCGCCATGTCCTTGATCTTTTCGTAAATAATGATACGTTCTTGTGGATTGGTAAAGGCAAGACGTGTGATCAATCCCACTATTTGCGCGATAAAAAGCAAAAAGCCCCAAATCCACCCGCCATGAATATTTGCCCAAAGAATAAACAAGGAAATGATAAACCATTTGTTTTTGTTCCTTGAAAGCCAATCGTCAAGAATTGCAATGAACAAAAATGAAATGATTTGAGGTCTTGGCCCCCATATTGGAGAGGCTGTTATTACTGAAAGTATGATGATGAAGGTTTTTACAAATGGATTCCCTGATAATCGATGCCAGATGAGATAAAATGTCAGTGCTCCCAAGGCGGAAACGAAGGTTGTTATCGCGAGGTAGCCCCCAAATTTATCAAGCAGGTAGAATATGATCTCTGAAAGCCAAAAGGCATTAACCCAGGGTGTTCCGAATCTTGTATAGCTAAACGAATCTATCAGCAGAATTTTGTGTTGCTCCCACATGCTTTGACCTGCGCGCAAATGCCACCACAGATCGGCGTCAACAGGGGTTCGAGTTAATATAAAAAAAGAAAATATAAAGGCTAAGGAACCAAGTAATCGGTTGACGGCTGTTTCATTATTTTTCATGGAGGCGTATTGGATCAATTCCTGGATCAAAAAAGAGTGATTTGGGTTGCTGCATTCGGAGTTGCGCTCGGATTAATTGTAACTTCTTTTTACCTGCCCGGTGGAGACGACTTGTATCGTTATTATCTCCCCTTTGTTCAGGGATGTCTTGATTGTGGTTACACCCCTTATTTTGTTCAGTGGTTTCTGCTTCCCATTAAGTATTTTCCGGGTTACCCGCTCACGTGGCCCATGTTGACCATTTTTACTGTAAGCGGTTTCCTTTTATTAACCTACCAACTTAAAATCAATCCATTGCCTTTGTTATTGTCTTTTCCCATGCTTGGGCAAATTTGGCTTGGGCAGATTGATATTTTGATTGCATTTGGACTTGCGGTTTATTTGTTTGGTGGGAATCCTTATGTACGTGGAGTTGGCTTGATACTGGCGTTAAGTAAGCCTCAATTAACCGCTTTACCAATCTTTTTATGTTTTTTATTGGATTCGCCCAGGATTTGGGTAAAACTGTTACTGGCGCCGTCTTTGATATTAATAGCGAGCTTATTTTACTATGGACCCCAGTGGCCTCTATTTTGGTTTCATAATGCATCAACCGAATTGCCTATTCATGTCTGGCGTTTGGCTGGATTGGATTTTTGGCGATTTGGTCTTTTACTTATCTCTCTACCTTTCCTCTTCCGAGAGAAACGGGAAAGGCTGTTGGTTGGGTTGTTGGTTTCGTCATTGGCGACACCTTTTTTTGGTGTGTACTCCTATATAGTATTCTTATTGTTTCATAATAAATGGTGGTTTGTTTTGCTTTCCTACATTTGGTTGTTGGGCTTTCCATTATGGCAGGAAGACGCCATGCGCTTGGCTTGGGTTTTGCCTGTAGGGATGTTGATCGATTTATTCTATTCCAATTGGAAAAACGGAAAAATGTTTCCACCAAAGCCCGGCTTGGATACTTCTTCGTCAATTTGAAGATATTTGAGTTCATTAAAAAACAAGACCAGTCAGTGTTGACCGGTCTTGTTTTTAATATCAAGCTTGAATGAATTTCACTCGCCCAAATAATCGCGTAATTTTCGGCGAATGGTCGGGTGTCTTAATCGACTCAATGCCTGAGCTTCGATCTGGCGGACACGTTCGCGAGTGACACCCATTTTGCGGCCGACTTCCTCGAGAGTGTAGGCTTGCCCGTCAAGCAGACCATAACGCAGCTGCAAAATGCGGACTTCGCGTGGCGGTAATCCATTGAGGACTTCACCCAAGTGTTCGCGAAGCAGGTTGTAAGTCGCTGTATCGTCTGGCGGGGGAGCTTCATCGTCTTCGATAAAATCACCCAGGACCGAATCCTCTTCGTCATCCGTTGGGGTCTCAAGAGAGAGCGGACGGCGGGCCACCTGGATCATATTTTCAACTTTCTTGGGCGGAACGTCCAGGGCTTCGGCAAGCTCTTCCACGCTGGGTTCACGACCCAGGCGTTGGGTTAACTGATGCTGCACACGCAGAAGTTTGTTGATCTGATCGCCCATGTGGACAGGCACACGAATTGTACGGCCCTGGTCTGCGATGGCGCGGGTGACTGCCTGCCGAATCCACCAGGTGGCGTATGTGGAGAATTTGTGTCCACGGCGATAATCAAATTTCTTTGTTGCACGGATCAAGCCAATGTTGCCTTCCTGAATTAAATCGAGGAAGGGGACGCCGCGTCCCATATATTTTTTCGCGACGGAAATCACGAGGCGGGAGTTTGCTGTGATGAGATGTTCGCGGGCACCCCAGCCGTCTTCAATGAGGCGGCGCAGATCAAGCCTGCGTTTCGGGGTGACGGTACCTTGGGCGAGTTCTTCGCGGGCAGAACGGCCTTTTTCGATGCGTTGAGCAAGTTGAACTTCTTCCACGGCAGTGAGCAATGGAACGCGGCTGACCTCTTTAAGATACAAGCCAATCGTATCGTCTGTGTCAATATTGGCGAGGTAGTCATCCAGCGCGAGGTCGGGCTCAGGTTCAACTTCGCCGCTTTCTTCCACGGCGACGAGTTCATCTTCGGTGGGCTCGGGGGTGGCGGTATCTTCCACGAAGGGGATGCCTGCACTTAGAAGAGCGGAAAATGCCTCTTCGAGCTGTTCCACATCCTGTTCTGCTTCGGGGAAAAAGTGCAGAATGTCGTCAAGTGTTACATATGATTTTTGGCGGCCAAGTTCGATCAGCCGCGCGATGGCAGGATATTCTTCTTCGTCCTCAACACCCAAAATTTTCTCTACATCCATTTATACATCCAACTTTACAGAATTTTTCCAACAAATTGCTAGATTAGAATACACTTTTTTCGAGTCAAAATCAATACCCATTCAGGTATTGTAGATGCTTTGCAATGTAATGATATTACGGGCTGCTCGTGTTCTTTTGGAGCAGCCCGTAAGGTTGTAACGGTTTTACGGCGTGGGAGTTACGGTCACATCTGCTGGAGAGGCGGCAGGTGTGTTCGAAGCGGGGACAGGCGTGGCTGTGGAAGGAAGCGCGGTTGGTGTGGGCGTATTCAGATAAGGCGGGGCAACTGCCAGTTGAGTCAGCGCATCAATTCCGCTAAGACTGACGAGCATGATATCGCCCTTGTCAAGACGAGCGTAATATCCATTTTTTGTTACTGCAGGATCGCCGATCTCAAGGGTGTGTGTTTTTCCGCCGGCAAAGGTGGCTGTGATGACAAATGATGGGCTGTCGAGACCAAAATCCGCCGTATTGCCACTGATCTTTGGAGTAACGATGCTGATGGCGGTCAGCTGGGTTGCGGCCGCTTCTGCCATGCCCTGATTTGCTTCTGTCTTCGTGGGCAGGATCAGCCCCCAGACATTCTTATCGTCGCGTTGAAGCTCCACAGCTTCTCCGTCGGCGGGTTCGACCTTGATGCCGCTGGGCGTGCCATCAGCTTCGGTGAACACATAGGTGGTCTCGCCGCCTTCAGGTGTTGCGGCTGCTTCCTCAGTTGTCTTTTTCTGACTGATGAATACGGCAACTGCAACCACTAAAATGAAAGTGACAAACGTGACGATTGTCCCCATGCTGAACAGGGGTTTGTTGTTGGAGGTCGTCGATCTTTTTGTTGTCGTTGGCTTTGATGAGATCCGCTTGGGAGCAGTGACAGCTTTCTTTTTCGGTGTGATTTTTTTTGAAGATTTGTCAGCCATGGGATTAACCTCTCCTTCTGCGGGCGATCCAGGAGGAAACACCCATGAAGACGATGGCGCCGGGGATGACGAGCACGGACAGGAGGATCATGACGATGAAACTGAATCCACTTACCGGGAGCATCATGCGGGGTGTCTGGCTGCGCGGGGTGATGTTGATGATCTCATCTTGATTTGCGGCCCAGTCCACCGAGTTGATGAACATGCTGGCATTTCCGTAGGCGTCAAAGATGTCGTCGGAGGCAAAGAGGGAATTGCCCGTTACAACAACACGTCCGCCTGTGCTGGTATTTTCTCCGGCCGCAGCCATGGTGAGCGGGGCGGTGAAATCCACCCCTTGATCGAATTGATACTGGCTCGTGTCGCTGCTCAAATCGGTTTCACCCCAGGATTGTTCCGAGGTGCTGAGCAGATTTGTGAGCGTCACGTTTTCAACAGGGGTCGCTGAAAGTGATATGCTGCGTGCCTTTGGCATGATGATCACGTAGGTTAGATCTTGAGTGATCGGGTGTTGTTCAAACGTTGCCGAGATCGCGTTCAAGACTTGCTGGCTGGATTGGTCGAAGATCAAGTCGTTGTTGAGGGTGATGCCCCAGTCTTTTTCGAGATAGGAAGCAAGAGGGTCGGGGTCTTCCCCAAATTGTGTAACCACAGTGGGGTCTTCCATGACAACGAGTGAACCGCCGGCGTCCACATATTTTTTGAGCAGATTGACTTCACTGCTTGAAACAGGTTTCTGCGGACCAGCGATGATGACTGCAAGGGCATCGTCTGGGATCTTGTTTGTGGCAAGGAGGTTGAGTGTTTTGACCGTATAATTTTTGGAGGTCAAATTGCTCTTGGCGGTGGAGAAGGAAATTTGATCTCCGCTGGCGGCGTCAATGCTGCCTTCGCCGTGACCTTCAAGGAAGTACACCACTCGCTCGGTGGGACTGATCAAGCGGATAAGCGTGCGGGTCAACTCGGTTTCGGAAGATGAAGTGGCGAGTTGTTTGGTCTCGCCCATGGCGAGCAGGATCTTTCCATCACCGGTTACGCCGGCGTCACGTGCGGCCACTGGATCCAGATCGGGATCGACAAATTCATAGTCGAACTTGCCGTTGCTGTTGGCCTTGAATTTTTGAAGCATTTCCCTTGCGCTGGTATCGTCAATGTTCGTCGAGTAGAAAGCGGTGGCTTTCACTTTTTCAGGAAGGGTGGAAAGCGCCTGTAAGGTTTCCTTGGCCAGAGTGTTCGACTTGTCTTCGGTCAGATCCCAGGGTTTGCCGGGATTCTGATAAACAAGGTAGTTCACCGTGAAGAGGATGCCGATAAATGCCAGAGCGAGGATCAGCGAGTTGGAACCGTAGCGGGCCTGGCGTCCGGTAATGAAGCGGCGGATCGAATCGGGGGACATGATGGCGTAATAAGCCAGCCCCAGAACGAGCAGCGCACCGCTGATCTGCAGAGCAATGTTCAAGCGATCGACGTTTTCGATCTGGAATATTGCGGCCGAAACCATGCCTTTGGCGGCACCGAGTAATCCTGTTGCAATACAGGCCACTAATGCGACAATCAAGCCAATGAAGGCGTATTGAGCGTTGGAGTTTTTCTTATTTTTAGGAGCCATTAGCGCCATCTCCGAATTTCAATTGCAGTGGTGCCGACGAACAAGCCCAGTGCAGTGAGGCTTAAGTAGTAAACCACATCTCCCAAATTGATGGTTCCATTATTGATGGATTGAGAGAAATGGGTCGAGAGACTGAGGTAATTGAGAACTTCGCCGCCGGTCGGTAAATAACTTGCGGGCAGACTGACCATGAACCAAAGGAAGAAAAACAGCCCGAGTGTTACGAAGAATGCAGCGAACTGGTTGCTGAATATGGCGGAAATGCCGACGCCCAGTGCAAGCAGTGCTCCGCTGACAAGGATGATGCCGAGATAGGCGGCGATGATCAACTTCCAATCAAGGCTGGGGGAAACGTAATTGTTCATGATGACAGGGAAGATGAGGGTAAAGGCTGCCAGCAAAAGAACAAACATAAAAGCGCCCAGCCATTTGCCGGCGATCAATTCAAAATCGCGGACAGGTGACGTGAGCAGAAGTTCCAGTGTTCCCATGCGGGCTTCATCGGAAAGCAGGCGCATGGTCAACGCCGGGCTGAGGAAGATCAACAAGAAGATAAAAAGCCATGTGATCGGTGTGGCTTCCGGAGCGCTGCTGCCGCCGTACAATGCCTGCTGCGATGTGGCGAACATGATGATGCAGAAGTAAATCCCGATGGGCAGGAAGATGGCCAGGGCCACCACATACGCCAGCGGACTGCTGAAGTAATTATCGTATTCGCGTTTTGCGATTGTCCAAATATTTTTCATGAGGTCCTCGTTATTTCTTCTTGGCTTCGTTGCTGGTGAGTTCGAGGAAGATCTCTTCCAGGCTCATGCCAAGCGGACGCAGTTCAAGCAAGTCGTAACCGGATTTGATGATCTGCTTTGCGACTTCAGGACGCAAGTCCTTGCCGGAAGCGAATTCGAATTCCACGGCGCCGTCGTTCTTTAATTCCACGTCGCGAACACCTTTGATCAATTTGATCGCCTTGGCAAGTTCTTCGTCTGCCTCGCCGCGCACGCGGATGATCACGCGCTCTGCGCCGAGCAGGCGGGCCTGCAGGTTTTCGGTGGTGTCTTCGGCAACGATCTTGCCTTTGTTGATGATCAAAACGCGGTCACAGATATTCTGCGCTTCATTCAAAAGGTGGGTGGAGAGCAAAACGGTGCGTTCCTTGCCGATCTCGCGGATCAGCTCGCGAACTTCCACGACCTGGCCAGGATCCAAACCGATGGTGGGTTCGTCCAGGATCAGTACCTCGGGTTTGTGCAGCAAAGCCTGAGCAAGACCCACTCTTTGACGCATACCCTTGGAGAGGTTGCCGATATAACCATTGGCACGGTCACCGAGCCCAACCATGCCCAGCACTTCATCCACACGATCTTCCACATTGGGAACACCGCGGAGGTCGCCCATATACTTTAAGTAATCGGCCACCACCATTTCCGTGTAAAGCGGAACTGTTTCCGGTAAATAGCCGACTCGTTTGCGGGCCTCGAGCGATTCTTCCACAACGTTATAGCCGGCCACGATGGCTTCGCCATCCGTGGGCGGCATGTAGCCTGTGAGGATACGCATGGTTGTGGTCTTCCCGGCTCCGTTGGGGCCGAGAAAGCCGACGATTTCACCCTGGTGCGCATCAAAATTCAGGTTATTAATGGCGCGGCGTGCGCCGTAGTCCTTTGTAAGACCACTGACTTTGATCATTGCCTCTCCTTAAATATGAAATAAATGGGTTTTGGGTATTCGCAAGCAAAAGGCACGGCCTGTTGTGCGGGCTGTGCCTAATATGTTTTACCGTTGATTACTATACAATAGGACGAGTCGCAAAGTCAAGCGGGTTGATAACTTCTAATCTAATGCTAATCTCGTACAAAAAAGACTATAATTGAAAAATGACCGACCTGCTTTATCAAACCGATGCCTATCTTAAAGAATTTTCAGCCGTCGTTACCGCTGCGGACTCTGAAACTCGTGCCATTGTGCTGGATCGCTCGGCGTTTTACCCTGGAGGAGGTGGCCAACCCTGTGATTTTGGGACTTTGGAAATTGGCGGTGTGACCTATTCTGTGGAAAAAGTAAAGAAACAAGGTGATGACGTCCACCATTTCCTCGGCGGAAGCGAATCCTTGCCGCTCATAAATTCCGCCGCACGCGGGACCCTGGACTGGGTACGGCGACACCAGTTGATGCGTACTCATACAGCCATGCATATCCTGTGCGGAACAGTCTTCCGTGATTACGGCGCGAAGGTGACCGGTGGAGATATGGAGCCACTCAAGGGTCGTATGGATTTTGAATTCGAGACCATGCGTGGAGAGTTGGTCCATGAGATCGAAGCAGCGATCAATGCCGAGGTCCAAAAAGGACGCGAGATTCGGGTCAAGATTCTCCCCCGCGAAGAGGCATTCCAAATCCCCGATCTGATCCGAACCAAGATCAATTTACTTCCCGAGGGAATTTTACAAGTGCGCACAGTGGAGATCGCCGGCCTGGATTTGCAAGCGGACGGCGGAACGCATGTAGCGAACACCTCCGAGGTGGGAAAGATCAAGGTTGCCGATTACAAAAGCAAGGGTGCGATCAACAAACGGATTTATGTTGAAATTGAGTAATTGAAACAATTGCTCAATTGTAAAATGGCGTGTAAAATGTGTGCCGCCCAGATAAGCGAATAAAAACCAAAGGAGAATGTAAATGAATAAAAAGTTGTCTATCTTGTTTGCCGTGATTGCATTGCTCGCTGCTACACTGGCTTGTGGAACGTCTGCCCCGGCTGGCGTATCCAACGTCCGCATGGCTAGTGACGCGGAAGCAGCAAACATCACCACCACCTTCGCACCCACCGATATCATCTATGTGTTTTTCGATGTCAATGAAGTGGAAACCGGTGCGGCCTTTCAGGTAAGATGGTACGCCTTGAATGTGGATGGTCAGGATCCCAATGAGCCTTTCACCGTTACGGATTATTCCTACAACGATGAATCCACGATCTATGCCCAGATCGAAAGCACAGACGGTGGTTTTCCTGCTGCGCAGTATAAAGTTGAGATTTATTTGAACGATGCGTTGGTCGGCGAACAGCAATTCACTGTTCAATAAATTTGTCCAGTTTTAGTGTTTGTGAAACACGGCTGCTATCTTGCGGTCGTGTTTTTCTTTAATTGGAGCTTATAATTCATAAAAATGGAGGCTCGATGAATTACAAGAACCTTGGCAGGACTGGTCTCAAAGTTTCCTCTTTGTGCATGGGCACGATGCAATTTGGCTGGTCCCTCGATGAATCCGAATCTCATAAGATTCTTTCAGCCACCTACGAAGCAGAGGTCAATTTCTTTGACACAGCCGATGTCTATTCCAAATGGGTGCCCGGCAACCCCGGTGGAGTTGCCGAAGCCTACATCGGCAATTGGATGAAGCAGAACAAGATTCCACGCGACCAGATCGTACTGGCTACCAAGGTGCGCGGGGAAATGGGGAAGCAGCCCAATGATGAAGGTTTAAGTCGTGTTCACATCATGAATGCGGTGGAGGCTTCCCTGCGCCGTTTGCAAACAGATTATATTGATCTGTATCAGGCTCACTGGACAGACGAATCCACGCCAATCGAAGAAACGATGCGGGCTTTTGATGACCTGGTTCGGCAGGGAAAAGTCCGTTATGTGGGGGCTTCCAATTATGCTGCCTGGGAATTGATGCAGGCCCTCTGGGTATCAGATAAATACAATCTGGCTCGATACGATAGTTTGCAACCTCACTATAACTTGATCAATCGCGACGAATTTGAGCGGGAACTCCGGGCTGTTTGCCAGACCTATGAACTTGCTGTGATTCCATACAGCCCCTTGGCTGGCGGGTTCTTAACAGGAAAGTATCGCAGAAACGAACCTCTGCCGGAAAGCAAACGAGCCGAGGGACGCAAGCGCGCCATGACCGAGAAGAATTTCTCCCTTCTCTATGAAATGGAAGCAATTGCCCTATTGCACAAGGCCTCCATTGCGCAAGTTGCCCTTGCATGGATGCTGGCGGACCCCGTCATTACCAGTCCCATCATTGGTGCAACATCACTGGACCAGCTCAATGAAAATATTGGAGCATTAAAAATTCATCTGACATCTGAGGAGTTAACAACTTTGAATAATATTACAGCGTGGAAAGAAGACGACGAAGATTGATTTCGTACCATCAGAATAAAAACAGAGCCAACTTTTTACAGTTGGCTCTGTTTTTATTTATTTCTTTATGAAAGAATGACCTGACCGCAGTATTCGCACTTGTCCATGCCAAGCTCAAGGGTGCCGCCACAATTGGGGCAGTTGAACGTTTCCACTTTTACCTGATATCCCGCTGCCTTGAACGCTGCCTCATTCTCGGCGAGGTCTCCGCGCAGACGTTTGAGACGTGCAAGGTAGGCGTCGCCGGAAACCTCGCCAGCCTTTCTCAATCGTTCCACATCCGCAATCGACTCTTTCAACATGCGACGTTCTGCATCCAGGCTTTCACGGCTTTTATCCTGGAACGAGACTTTCATCTCAGGCTTGGGCGGGATGGAGGCGAGGATGGCAGCAATGATCAGGATCACCGCTGAAACGATCAAGCCAACGACAAGCGGTGTGTATTTAAAGCCCGGAATGGAACTGAGATTAACTTTGTTGGTTTGCACTTCGCTTCCATCGGCAATGACCACATAACGTTCACCGCCCAGTTTTCCAATATCAATGCGGGTGATTCCGCTGGAGTGCTTGGGTAAATTATTGCGGGTGCCGGTGTCGGTGAAAACTGCAACATTGCCTTGTTCATCGCCGATCACGGCTTCCTGTTTGCCGTCTTCGTTGATATCCAGCCCTGAGATTTCGGTCACCTTGTCTGAAAGAGAGCCAGTCCAAAGTTGAGCGGCGGTCGTACCGTCAAAGGAAAAAGCCCAAATGCCGCCATCTTTTCCACCGACGATGATCTCGCGGGAGGACGGATCCCCGTTCAATTCCACTTCCCGCACTTCGCTGACCGCCTGCCCAAGAGTTTTATTGAAAAGCGTACTGCCATCCCTGGCAGAATAAATAAAGAAATCGCCATATTCACTGCCGGTGAGAACTTCACTGTTGCCATCGCCGTTTAGGTCAAAAGCACGCATACGACGAATTTGACCTTGTCCATTGTTCCAAAGGAAATTGCCGGTCCCGTCATACAAGCGGACGATGCCGCTGTGTGATGCGGCGGCGAGGTAGGTTTGGCCATCGATCTTGGCATCATCAAGGCCTCGAATTTCCTCGGAACCCATATTGGCTGTCCACAAAGGTTGACCATCCAAACCCAAAGCCAGGAGATTGCTGGAAGTATCGCCCAGGACAATTTGAGGTCCGGAGGCGAAGCGGATCAATGCCACTCGGGCAGGTGTACCAATGTTGAGTGCAAAGGCAATTGTGGAGGATTGTCCGTTGGTGATCACATCCACACCGTTTGAATGAAACACGATGATGTCTTCCGTGCCATCCCCATTCACATCGCCGAGCGAGGTTTTCGGCTGGCTGTAGGCAAAAGACCAAAGCAGGCTGCCATCGCCATTGTAAACTGTGACGTTCTGCGTGTTTTGAATGAAGAGCTCATCCTGACCATCGCCGGTAAGGTCGATGACCTTCATGCTTTCAGCAGTGTTGTAGGGCTGTGACCATGCGGTATCGCTGCCGAATTTATCGGCAGTCACTGCGCCGCTGAAAGAGAACACACCAGCGACGACCATCACAAGACAGATCAAAACAAGCGCGACGACAAAGGGAATGATTTTACGACTCATTTATGCAGCCTTTCGTTGTAAAAGTGAATAGGTAGATTTTAAAATGTTCAGGATGTGCTCCTGCTCCACATCTTCGAATGGAGAGTTGGCGACAACGTTGATCATGCCGCCTTCGGTGCTCAATGCGGCAATGGTGTACTTGCCGATATTCTGTCCCTGCCGGAAGGTGGGGCTGGGAACGATTTGATATGCCTGCGGGTTGACCACGATGCGGACTTTTAGTTCCTGTTCGCTGCCCTTGAATTTTTCAGGTTTCATTTTATATTTCCCGCTGATACGGCTGCGTTTGGTATAGGATTTTCGCTTCTTGGATTTCTGGATCGCACTCACGCGCAGGACATTGCCGTCGTACAGCTTCGCTTTTAAAGAAAGCCATTGATCGGCAAAGTATTGGGTGGTGCGGTTTTGCGTGTCTTTTGTTTCGCGTGCCACCTTGGTTTGCAGCATGGCGCCCGTCAAGTCGAGGTGGCCCAAAAAGGTGGAACCGGGTTTGAGATCGTCGCGAAGTGTATGGATGATCTCCTTGGTGCCTTTGTACATCGGCGAAAATTCCTTGGAATCGCTTTTGCGCAAACTGCGCGCCATGATGAAAGCCGCAATCCATAATAAGATCCCGCCGCTTGTAAATATGAAAGAGAAATATCCGAGAACGATCAAAATCCCGTCGATCAGCATCAAACCCACGCCGGCAAGGAAGATCAGCATCGGAATCCAGCGCCACTTGTCGCCGGCGGATTCGGTTTTGCGAACTTTCGCCACAAACGCATCCATGCCTTTCATGATCGAATCGGGTTTATCCGCGATCGAAACATAAACAGGGTTGAAATCTTTTTTGCCTGGGGCGGTGGAGGCAGGGGTGGTTTTCTTGCGGCCGGTATTCAGCAGATAAAAGAAAAGGGAAATAACAACGACAGCGAGTACGCCAACAACGCATAATAATGGCATTCATTCCTCCGAGTGACTTATAATTCAAAGAATGGCAAAAATTCTTTATACGGCTTTTGATATTGTACCAAGCCCCAAGGGGGCGTCCACACATATTTTGCACAATTTGCGCGGGTTGGTCAATAGGGGTTTTGAAGTCCATCTTATCACGCCAAACGATGGACTTCTACCCACCGAAGATACTATTGAAGGCGCGCACGTCACGCGTGTTTCGCAGGATCTCTCGCAGAACTTTCTAGCCCGTGCCATGCATTTTGGCAGGTCCGTTTCCACGCATCTTGCTTTGCATCAGGAGTATGATGTCGTTCATTACCGTAATATTTGGGATGGTCTTTCGATTGCGCAGAACAAAAAACGGTTTGGCTATAAAACACTTTTTGAAGTGAATGGACTTCCGTCCATTGAACTGAAATATCATTATCCTGGCATCGACCCGGAATTGCTCTTGAAAATCAAGGAGCAGGAAATTGCGACTCTGCATTTAAGTGATGTGATTATCTGTCCTTCCAATGTGACTCGCGACTACATTGCCTCGCTCGGGCTTAACCGAAAGCAGGTGGCTGTCATCCCAAACGGAGTCAGCGCCTCGGACTTTTCTCCATCCCCGATACCGGGACGCGGCGGGCGAGTCCCGGTTCTGTTGTATATTGGTACCCTCGCAGATTGGCAGGGATTGGATATTGTTGTAAAAGCCTTGCCAAAAATTCTCGAACAGCAACCTGTTCGACTCCAGATCGTCGGGCGTGGACGTTCCCGCCAGCGGAAATTACTTGCCAAGCAAATCCGTAAGCTCGGCATTGAAGATCACGTGACAGTTCAGCCGGCCGTGCCTCATCATGAAATTCCCGCTCTGATCGCAGAAGCGGACATTTGTGTCGCGCCGCTTGGTTTGAATGATCGAAATGTCACGCAGGGAGCCTGTCCCATCAAAGTGTTGGAGTATATGGCCGCGGGGCGTCCGTTGCTAGCTTCGAACATGCCGATCGTGCGCGAACTGATTCGGGAAGGCACGGATGCGCTGTTGTTTTCGCCAAATGATGCGGATGACCTTGCTAGACAAGCTCTTGCTCTGTTGAACGATGTTCAATTATCCAAACGATTGGCGAACTCTGCATCTGAACGCGCATTGACCAAATTCACCTGGCACGAATCGCAGAAGAAATTGATCAAGGTGTATGAAAAGTTGATCACGTAGACCCCCGATAGGCGTCTGCTCTTTAGGTATCAAGCATGATCTACTATCAGGCTTGAAAAACAACTTCGACTTCGTGGGGTATGGCACGAGGGCTACCGGTCTTTACATCCAGAAACACCCAATCTGTTTCGCCTTTGACTAAAACTTTCCCGTCTGTTTTGCGAATGAATTCATATTTGCGCAGGGAGCGCACCCGGCGGATGCTTTCCACCCAGGTTTTGATCTCGATTTCCTCTCCAGCAAATGCAGGAAGAAAATATTCAATACGGTGTTCGCGTACCACCCATGTGGAATCAGGTCCCTGCACTTCGATGCCGCCGATGGAGGAGTAGTGCTCGACGGCGATATCCTGCATCCATTGCACATAGGCTACATTGTTTACGTGGCCGTTTTCGTCTATTACGGTTTTGGGGATGATGATCGTTTTTGAGAAGGTGGATGAGATGGGCATGTATCCAAGTGTACCGCGAGTTGAACTGCCCATTAAAGTAAGAACTCGCCATAAGCATTATTGCGGCGAGTTCTTATATCGTAGATTCACTTTGTCTGGTCGGCGTTGCGCCACCAATAAAAGGTGATGAATAAACCAAAGCCGCTGGCAAGAAAAAGAATCGCATAACTCGCCGGGCTAAGAAATTCCGCTTTTGGCCCGGCCGCGCCGCTAAATAATGCAGGGATTGCCCACGGCAGCCAGCCTCCCCAGCCCATGATCACGGAGATTTGCGCAATGAAAACGGTAAAAATCGTCCAGCCAAATGCCGGCATGAAGCCACGGCCGATGCTGGCGGCAAAGGCGACGAACGGCAAAAGCATGATTGTCATAATTCCAGCACCTACAATGTCGATGGCTGCGGAATGAAATAATTCAACTGACCAGCCGGGAATCACAACAGCATCTCCCACCAAAATACAAACTGCAAAACTTAATAGGGTAAGGGTAAGTGTCCACAGGCTGATTACTGTAAATTTTGCGCCGACAATTGCTTCGCGGGATGTGGGAAGCGAAAGCAATTCCTTGATCGTGCGGTCGGAAAATTCACGGCCGAATACCCAGGTGGTGATGATCGCAAACATGATTGCACCGCCCACAGCAACTCCTTGCGCAAGAAAATTGAAGAAGGTGGGCCAGTCTGCCGTGCCAACAGCCAGTTGTGCTTTTGTGCTGATGAGTCCCATTGATTTTGCGGCTTCGGGATCTTTTAAAATCACCATAAACAAACCACCGACCAGCGGTACGATCAAAAAACCCAAGGTCGTGAGCAAGGGAACTTTTGAACGAATGGCTTTCAAACTTTCAGTGTATAAAGCAGAGGAAAATGCATTCATTTTGTATTTCCTGTTAATTTCATAAAATGTTCTTCGAGATTTTGTTGTCTGATTGCCAGATGGGTGGGTGGTGTGTCTGCATTGACGAGCAGGCGTGCGATCTCATCAGGTGTTTCAAGTGCATGTGTGTCGCTGATTAAAATCGAATCGCCATTCATGGTTGCGGAATAATTCGCGCGAGTCAGGAGGGAGTGTGCTTTTGCAACGTCACGTACTTTGATCTCCAATTGACGCTCGCGGAATTTGTTCAGCTTTTCAGTATCCAGGTCTTCGATCATTTGACCCCTGTGGATGATCCCGATGCGTGTGGCGAGGCGGTCCACTTCGGTGAGGATGTGGCTGGACATAAAAACTGTCACGCCATTTTTTGCAAGCACTTCCAGAAGTTCGCGAATCTCTACAACGCCGGCTGGGTCGAGTCCATTCGCAGGTTCATCGAGGATTAACAGGCTTGGATTGTGGATCATGGCACGGGCCAGCCCCAGGCGTTGAAGATTGCCCATCGAAAGCGTGCCAGCTTTCCGCCTGGAGTAAGAAGCGATGGATAATTTTTCCATCACATCATCCACAGCTTTTGGATTCTTGAGTCCATATAAACGGCGCGCGATATCCAGATTTTCCTTAACTGTTAATTCCGGGTACGCAGATGGGCTTTCCACAAGATGACCCACCTGCGCCCAAGGTCCGCGTCCGCCGGGACCCAGGGCCTGCCCAAGCACTTTGACATTCCCTTCGCTCGGGCGGATCATTCCCAATAACATGCGGATGGTGGTGGTCTTTCCTGCGCCATTCAAGCCGAGAAACCCGAATATCTCACCTTGTTTTACCTGCAGGCTCACATCCTTCACAGCCTGCACATCTCCATAGAGTTTTGATAAATTGCTTGTTTCAATTACATAATCCATTTTATTCTCCAACGATGTATCCCGAGACAAGGTCGATCATCACATCCATTGTCTCCATGTATGCAGCTGTTCCCATGTCTTCCCGATGTAATCCCATGAAAAACAAACTCTTGATCATATTGCTGATAACGCGCGGTGACGCTTTAACCGTGATTCCTTCCCGTTTGATCTTTTTGATAAAGTCATTCGTGAAGTCTTCATCATGATTGGCGTGCAGCATCGCGCGCTCAGCGGGGATTTTTCGTACCAGATAATCAAAATCAGTTTTGCTGAATTGTTTTAGCAGAGGATAGGCATCCCAGGTGAGCAGAAAACTTTTGAGCATGTCGCTTACATTTTTACGTGCATTCGCTTTCGGTTTGATGGCGAACTCAAGAATGCTGGTCTGGATCTCTTTTTCTATCTGCTCAAGGATCTCCATAAATAGTTCTTCCTTGGATTCGAAAAATAAATAAAACGCCCCTTTGGAAATTCCAACGGCTTCCGTTAGCTCGTCCACACTGGTCTTTTTAAGTCCGTGCTTCTCGAAGAGTTTTTTACCCTTTTCGCGCATCTGAGCACGAATGGTCTCCCGTTCCTGTTCTGAAAATGCTTTTGGCATGATTCTCCTCTTGTGACTAAATTAGTAAAAATAGTCACTGTTAGTATAGCAGAAAACAGACCAGGGTCAAGGTAAAGATTAAATAAAAGAGTGCCCCGAATATTCGGGGCACTCTTTTATTGTTCCCTTTTTATTTTTTGAGCAGCGAGTTGATTCTTCCCGGGAGCTCGTCCTGGTCGAACGGTTTGGTGATGTAGTCGTTTGCGCCTGCAGCGTAGGCAATTGCCTTGCTGTCATAGTCATCCGAGGCGGTGATGATCAGAATGGGGGACTCGGCGAACGCTGTATCCGCACGAAGCAGGCGGCATACCTCAAAGCCGTTGGGTTCCGGCATCATCAAGTCCAAGATGAACAGGTCTGGGTTTGTCTCGTGTGCCCTGTCCATGGTTTGTGAGCTTTCATTTACGACTTCCACCTTGAAATTGCTTGCCTTCAGGATTCTTTCCAAAAGCACGGTGATCGCTGCGTCGTCATCTACAATCATGATCTTATTCATATAGCCATCCTAATAATAATTTGGTCCCTGCTTCCAATATTGCCCAGTGTAGCATAAATTTTATAGAAGATCGTTTTCCCAAAGACCTGACATATTCCTTAAGCGCTGATTAGCCAGGAGCGGATCTTTTGCAGGAGATCATCCACGCGGAACGGTTTATTGATGAAGTCGCTGGCCCCGGCTCCAAAGGCGACGATCTTGCTGTCGTTGTCATCAAGAGCCGTGAGGATAATGATGGGGGTCGATTCGAAATGCTCCTTCTCTCGCAACATTCTGCAAAGCTGAAAACCAGTCGGCTCGGGCATCATCAGATCCAGTATGAAGAGATCAGGTTTGATGATATCAGCCACTCCCATTACCAGCTTGCTTTCGTTGATGGCGGTGGGTACGTGACCCTCCATTCGCATCAGCCTTTCAAGCATGCTGGTTGCGCCTGCGTCATCGTCTACGATCATTATTTTGGCCATGTATGTTCCGTTCGCAAAAAGAATAAGTTCCTGAAAACAATCAATACAATCATACGATTAAAGGGGGCCGGAGGCAAGAAAAAAACCTTGTTTGTTTGGATGAATTAAAGACATGGTTTGGTAGAATTCCCTGTAATAAAACGGCTGGAATTGAGGCATGTATGGATTTCTTAAAACGATCGATCCACCTTGCGGCAGTGACTTTCTGGACTGTTTATGGCGGGATATACATTTGCCTTTCACTCTGGAATCGTTCGGGTTTGTTGCAAGTCATCATGGGTGTTAATACCCTTCTTTTTGGGTATTTCCTGCTAGTTCGGCGAACAGGCGAGCCAAGCCCATATCCCTGGGGTGTGCAGGGAATGATCCTGGGCTCCATTTTTCTCGGAAATTTCTATGAATTTGATCAACCAACCCCAATCATTGGGATTGTGATCGGTATTCTCGGCTCGCTGGTTTCGCTTTGGGCATTAGTCAGCCTGGGAAAATCCTTCGGGATCACACCAGCCAACCGCGGATTGGTGACGCGCGGTCCTTATCGATTCGTTCGCCACCCGATGTATTTCGGTTATCTTCTTATCGACATCCCGATGTTGATCTGGAATGCATCCCCGTGGAATTGGATGATCTTTTGCATCAAACTTATCAGCTTCGTGATTCGGATCCTTTTGGAAGAACGCGTTGTTTCAGATTACTCCGCGTATAAACAAAAAATCCGCTGGCGGCTGATCCCTTTGATTTGGTAGTTTGCCTTTTGTACATTAAACCGGGGATATCTGACAGGTTGAAAATACACGGCTTTGCACTAGAATGAAAATATCTGAAACAAAGGAGTGTACAATGCCAAAATCTCATTTCGAAAGACATTATGCAGATCGGATCGGCTGGCTGCGCGCCGCTGTATTGGGAGCGAATGACGGCATCGTATCAACCGCAAGTTTGGTGGTTGGTGTGGCGGCTGCAAGTGCAGTTCGTGGTGATGTGCTAATCGCTGGAATCGCCGGGATGGTGGCGGGAGCCATGTCGATGGCTGCCGGAGAATATGTTTCGGTCAGTTCACAATCTGATACTGAAAAGGCCGATCTGGCCCGCGAGAAGAAGGAACTTGAAACCGACGATGCCGGGGAGCGTCGGGAGCTTGCGAATATTTACGTTAATCGCGGACTTGATTCAGATCTGGCCAAAAAGGTGGCAGATCAATTAATGGCCCACGATGCTTTGATGGCTCACGCGCGTGATGAACTTGGGCTGAATGAAATTCATACAGCCCAGCCCATTCAAGCCGCGCTTGCCTCTGCGCTTTCTTTTGCAGTAGGCGCGGTGCTGCCGCTTTTAGCTGTCCTACTTTCACCGACCAGCTTGATGATCCCCTGGGTGGTTGGCAGTTCGTTGTTCTTCCTCGCCGCGATGGGAGTTTTAGCCGCGTATCTTGGCGGAGCCAATATTTGGGTGGGGGCGTTGCGCGTCACATTTTGGGGCCTGCTTGCCATGCTGGCCACCGCACTCGTTGGAAAGTTGTTTGGAACGAATGTGGCAGGTTAGATATTAAAAAGGTGTTGGTTCTTCCTAAATTTCTTGCAAAAACTGCTGACCGTTGGTGTTCATTGCTTCCATAAACCTAAGAAATGGATTTTTTAGGGAATTCTGTAGATTTTCTGTTTTTTCGGCCGAATTTCTGAAAGAAACTTACCCGTTTTTCCATAAAAGGAGTTGAATTTTTGGAAAAGAGTTATATACTATTTCTAGTGGTTTTAGTAGTGAAACAAAAAGGAGGATTTTATGGAGTCGGAACGGCGGAAGGAAAAACGACGAAAGTTCACGTACTACATGCGCGTGGTCGATGCCAATACTCTCGACGCGATCGGGTATCTGACCGAGATTAGTGCAATTGGCATTCAGGTGGATTGTGAGAAGCCTTTTCCGGTGGGCAGGAATTACAAATTGCGCCTCGACTTGACCCCGGACATCGCAGATAAGAACAACATGATGATCAATGGAACGATCAAGTGGTGTCAGCCCGATAAGCTGAATGCCACAGGCTACAACGTTGGTTTTGAAGTAAGCATTACCGCAAAAGATGATACGGAAATCTTTCAGCGCATGATCGACATGTATGGTTTGGAAAGCCGAAGGTAATTTTTTTGGCCCGATGTTGTATCAATTCGGCCTATTTTTCAAAGGGATATTTGAGCCCGATCTGGGTGCGGATGCCGTCCATTAATTCCATATTTGCCAGCGTATCAGCGTGACTCATGCCCGGGCTTTCGAGCAGCCCGGCGCGGATGCAGCGCATCGCTTCCTCGGTTTGATATTCGAATCCCCCGGCGCGCAGCGGACGTGAAACGGTCAACTCCTGACTGTCTGTGATCAAAGTGGCTTTGGTGGAACCCCAGAAGTTGGGATGAATGCGGATCGTGCCTTTGCTTCCGTAGATCAAAAAGTCGTTGACGTGGTTACTCATGAAACTGCTGTGAGACTGGGAAATAACATCATTCTCGTATTTGAGTGAGAACGTGGTTAATTCATCGACGCCGGTCTTTCCGATATGCGCCATTGCAACAAACGATTTCGGCTGGGATTTCATCACCCATTGCGAGATGGCGATGGGGTAAATGCCCATATCCAGCAAGGTGCCGCCGGCGAGTTCGGGGTTTTGCCAGCGATCCTCCTTTTCCTTGGGCGCATTGAAACCAAACGTACCGATCATGAGGCTGATATCGCCAATTTCTTTTTTATCCAGCCATTCGCGGACCACCGCATACATCGGTAGATATCGCGACCAGAGCGCTTCCATTAAAAATACTTTATTCTTTTTGGAAGCCTCGATCAACTTTTTGGTTTCCCCGGCATTGACCGTCAACGGCTTTTCGCACAACACAGGTTTTCCTGCATTGAGCGCCAGCATGGCATTTTCAAAATGGAAACGATGCGGTGTGGCGATGTACACACCATCCACTTCGGGATCGTTGACCAATGCTTCATATGTATTGTACGTCTTTGCGCCGCCGTATTGATCGGCGAATTCCCTGGCGCGTTCGATCTTTGAACTGGCAACTGCATAAAGCTTCGCATCGTCGATCACTTGCAACCCTCGCGCAAATTCATGGGCGATGCGTCCCGGTCCTAAAACACCCCAGTTGAATTTTTTATCTGCCATGTTCATCTCCTGTACTTATAAATTGGCTGTCAACCATGAGATTGCGGCGTCATGATCCTGAAAGATCTTTACACGGACCATTCGGTTGTTCGCCACATTTTCATAAAATTGCAGATCACGTGAAACATTATGTACATTGGGTGGTTCGATCATCGCTTCCTTGATCGAGATATGCATCCTGAGGCTCAAGCTTTCGAGGAATTTTCCCAGCTCATAAATGTCAACCAAATTTGCGTCGGTTTGGAACGTGGAACAATCGGCGAGGAAGAGACCTGTCTGTTTTTCACCGGCAAGGAGTGCGTTTGCCATGGCAGCTTCCTTTGTTTCTTCAAGAGTGATCGGTTCTGTGTAAACAGTCTTGATTATCTTCTGGTCTTCCAGGTATGAAATTTTCCAGGACATGAGTACCTCGCTTGCGAATTGTACAACAAAAGAGATTGGGTTTTCAGCTTGAACTTGAAATCGCAGTACTGATCTGGCGGGCTTCGATCGCAATCTCGCGCAGCATGCCGGTGGGGGAAACGTAAAAGCCGCAGAGAAATAAACCGGAAACTGACTCCAGCCACCCCGTGGACCGAGGCGTGCCTTCTTCGTCGTAGATGGATGTCTCTTTGAGGAATGCATCCACTTTGGGGCGATACCCCGTAGCCAGGATCACGGCATCGAATTGCGCTTCCTTCCCGTCTGTGAATTGGATCCCGTTTTGTGTGAACCTTTCCACGCCTTGAAACACCCTGACATGCCCCTGTTTGATGAGCTTGATCGTGCCGACATCGATCAGAGGTATACGTTTGTCGTTCTTGATCTGTGTGGCCGGACCATATGGCAATTTGCGTAAGCCGTACTTCGTGATATCTCCCATAACCGCGTGCAGGATGGGCGCATTCATGGCATCGGCCATCCATGCCGGCAGCATATTTTGAACGATGCCAATCGACAGGATCGGAATCCCCGCCAGCTCCTTTGGAATCACGTTGACCGCCTTGCGTACGGCGATGGCCGGTCTTGCTCCATGCTCGAACAGGTCAATGGCGATCTCGCCGCCCGAATTGCCAAAGCCGACGACCAGAACGTTTTGATTTTTGAACTGTGAACCGTTTTTATACTCTGAACTGTGCAGAATTTTCCCCTTGAATGTACCCATTCCATCCCACGCAGGGACAATGGGTTCGCGCGCGTATCCTGATGCAATAACGAGATGTAGCGCACGATACTCCACATCCTGCGTCTTCACGATCCACGTCTCGTTTTCTTTTTGAGCGGAAGTCACCTGCTGTTTGAAGCGAACATCCAGCCCGAACTTCTTTGCATAAGACTCGAGATATGCCACCAATTGATCGCGAGAGGGATAACGCGGATATTCCTTTGGAAAAGGCGCGAAGGGTAATTCTGAATTTCTCTTATCTGTATGCAAATGCAGTCGATCATAGTGACGCCTCCACGAAGACCCGACCTTGTCACTTTGTTCCAAAAGAATGGATGGGATACCCGCCTTTTTGAGACAGGCGCCAACAGCAAGGCCTGCTGGCCCGGCGCCAATGATAATTGTATTGATTTCAATGAGGGATTGAGTCATACGTTTAAGTGTACAGCAGAGGCATTGGGCCCATCGAAAAGTTTAAACTGCGGAGCTTGGCTGGAAGTGCTCATTGATCATTGCAAAAAGCTTTTCAGGATGATACGGTTTGGTGAGATAGTCATCGGCCCCCGAGCCGAAGGCAACCACTTTGCTGTCTTCATCGTTCAGCGCGGTAATGATGATGATCGGTGTGAAAAGAAAGTTTCGGTCGTCCCGCAGCAGACGGGTCAGCTTGAAACCGTCAATCCCCGGCATCATCAGATCCAGTAAAAACATATTGGGAAAGGTCTGCCTTGCGACCTCCATGGCAGTCGTACTGTCGTTCACTGAAATAACTTCATATCCCTGGTGTACAAGAATGGCTTCCAGTAATTTTGTGGCTTCAACGTCGTCGTCGACGACCATGATCTTTTTCATATTTCTTTTTCACCGCAGTTTTCTATTTTAAGTCAAGTTTACCGCAATTACCCTTGATTAACCTACTATAATATTGGCACCGTTAATGTAGGAGGATATTACTATGAAACGAAATTCTTTTGAAGTAATTTCCAGTCTCTCAATTGCAATTCTTGCAATTGGATTTGCATTCTATGAGTTGGAAAAATCTAAAAGATACGAAAATATCATGCGAGCAGATGAATTAACTGCTCAATCGGTGTCATTACGTGATACCAAATTTGACTTGTCTTTGCTTCTGTCAATTGAAGCTTATCGCCTGGTCGACAATCCTCGAATAATGGGCGTTTTACTCGATACCGTTCAAGCAAATCCACAGTTGATTCAATATTTATACGATGAGGTTGGCTCACCATCTAGCGTTGCTTTTAGCCCGGATGGAAAAATATTGGCGGTTGGATATTCTGGGGGGGTAGTTGTTTTATGGGATGTCACAACAGGTACCCCTCAAAGATATTTGGTTGCAACATGGGAACCGCCTAATGACTATCATGTGAAACTAGGCGAGTCGACCTTAGGTCCGGTTTCCAGTTTGATTTTTAGCCGCGATGGAAAAACACTCATTGCAAGTATTTATACTTTTTTTGCAGACCAACGAATTGTCTCCCTTTGGGATGTAACGACTGGCAGGTCAATTTCACAACCATCTCTTGAACATACGTCTCCTTACGATCTAGTATTAAGCCCGAATGGAAACCTGCTTGCAATTTCTGAATGGGGGCGCATAAGTTTTTGGGATATGGGAACGAATCAATTCGTTAGCGAATTTCCTGTTCCACAATTTGATTTTTTGACTGGGCTCAACTCCATGCCTGTAGTTTCTAACCCTGTTTTTGGGCCTGATGGAAAGACGGTCGCTGCAATTACTGGCGCAAATGAAATAACCTTCTGGGACGCTGCTACATTACAGACAATTGGGAAGTCGCTTGCAGTAGGTAATGGCCACCCCAATGTAGTTAATCGGATTGCATTCGATCAAAGAGGCAAGGATCTCCTAGTCATAACTGAAGATGGAGCGCTTACGTCGTGGAATTTAGAGACGCGCGTGCCCACTCAAAAATGGCATCCCGTACATACCGAAGAAAGCTATATGCTTTATGGTTATGGAGCTGCATTCAGTCGAAATGCAAGGTTTGTGGCAATTAGTGATGGTACTGTTACAACCCTACTAGATACTACGACAGGACAACAAATTGCACGGCCGCTAAAGGGGAGTCTGAATATTGGAAACATGGAATTCAGCCCGGACGGCAAGTCACTTGCATCTGTCGGGCGTGGCGGGGTAATCCTTTGGAGTTTGGAGCGCCAGGATCTGTTTGGCCAAATTATCGGAGAGCATGGCGGATCGAGCCTTGCATTTAGTCCTAATGGGAAACTACTTGCCGCAGACACGTTCTTTGATAATGATGCCTGGAGACTTGATGTTGGTTTGTGGGATATGACAACGGATAAATTTATCGGCCAATTGGGATCGAAGGGCGATTATGTGTATAAACCTGTTGTTTTCAGCCCCAATGGAAAACTACTAGCTACTGGAAGTAGCAAAGGCGTATCTCTTTGGGATGTGGCAACTCGTAAACTTATTAACCAATTTCAATTGGGGGCAAATACTTATCTCTCAAGTTTAGCTTTCAGCCCGGATGGAAAGATTCTTGCTGCGGGTCATGATCTTGTTGTAACTTTATGGGATTTGGAGAATGGTAGTGATCGTGTTCAGTTTCTGATTACGGAAAATACTGGCACCGTGGAAAGCATAGCATTTAGCCCAAATGGAAAAACCATCGTAGTCGGCGCTTCGAGCTCCATTATTTTGTGGGATATTAAGACCCGCAAATCTATTCAGTGGATTACTGATTCAAACTTTGTTGACAGCATTGCATTCAGCCCGGATGGAGAAACAATTGCATCTACAAGCAGGGATGGAAAAATCATCTTATGGGATGTAAGGTCGCAGAAAGCTATTGGCAGTCCTTTCATATTACCCACCAATGGAATTCCAACAACTTTGTCGTTTAGCCCTGATGGGAAGTTGATTGCTTCGGGAAGCTATGACAATTCGATCAACCTTTGGGATGTGGCAACGCGTCAACCTATTAGTGAAGGGTTAATGGGAAATGATTGGCCTGTTGGCCAGATTACATTTAGTCCGGATGGTAAGTCGCTTGCAACTACCAGTAATAAAATTATTCTTTGGGATGTAAATCCATTATCTTGGATTGATAAAATTTGTCAGCGGGTTGGCAGGAATTTCACCCGTAACGAATGGATGCAGTATTTTCCAGAAGAAAATTATCGCGCTACCTGTCCACAATGGCCTTTAGAATTGAAAGCAACCCCGACCTTAGAAGCAACGCCATGAACGCGGATGATCATCTTGTCATTAAGTCATCCACCGCATTTGCAAGCTCCCGCAAATTGCTGACCTTCAGTACGTCATTGCATAAAGGCTTGTACTTATGCATGTCGCTGTCGCCGTTCCATAAAAATTCCGATTCGGGATTCAGCCAGATGGTGCGTGCGGCGCGGCGGGACATGAGCGAGAAGATGTCGATGCGCGGGTCGTTGTAATTGTTGCGTCCATCGCCAACAACAATCAACGTTGTTCCAGTATTGAGTGTTTCCATGTGGTCGTCTTTGAAATTATTCAGTGCCCAACCGAGGTCGGTGTTGTAGTGTCCGCTGGGCATACGCCAAAGGACGGAGGCAATAGCCTCGTCTGCATTCGAGCCGCTGAAATCCTCCGAGATCGATTCGAGATGGTCGATGAATGCGAAGGCGTGGGTCTTACGAACTTGTCCCTGCAGGGCGTAAAGAAAAGTCAGCATCAATTCCGAACAAAAACGCATCGATGTACTCACGTCACAGATCACTACGATTTTCGGTTTGTGTACGCGATTTTTATGTCTGATCTCCATCGGCACGCCGTTGTATTTCAAACTCGCGCGGATGGTCGCCTTCGCGTCCATCTGTCCTGTCTTGGCGCGTTTTTGTCGCAGCGCGATTCTTGTGCGCAACGCCGCAGCCAGCTTTTTGACTTCACGCTGCATCAGTTGTTTATCGGCATCAGATAGCGCATTGAACGGACGGTTCATCAAACTGTCGATATTTTCCGAACGCGGGCGCTCGCTCAAATTCTCCGCGATGCGCTGCCCGGCGAACTGCTCCATCTGTTCCTGCATCCCCTGCATGTTTTGCTGGATCATCTGCCGGATCTGTTCGACGCGCTCGCGAGTCATGCCCATTTGTGCGAGCTGCTCCATCAATTCACGCAGCGCTTTTTGCACTTGCGGGAACGCCATCGCGCGCTTCATGCGTTCGACCATCCAATCCTGATAATTGAGATTGTCCGCCTGATTCAATCCGACCATGCGACCCAGCGCCTCAAGTTCCTCACGGGAGAGCTGCTCGCCATTCATCAACCTTTCCATTCGCTGACGCAGCTGCTCGCCAAACTGACTCAACGCATCCGCCAGCATGTTGGCTTCCTCCGGCGTCATGTCGTCGGATGGATTTCCGCCCATCTGCGGCGGCTGCCCCGACCCGAAGAACAATGGGAACAACTTCTCAAAGGTGGCGATATCTTTTACATCTTTGATCAACGTGGCGCGCAAAGACAAACGAAACTGATCGCGGTCCTGGATACCCAGTAGATCAACGGCAGAAAAAGCTTCAGCAGATTCTGCAAGAGAGATACGGACTCCACTGGCACGTAACGCTGCAATTAACTGTAAGATGCGAGATTCCATGATTCAAACCTCTTTTGAACCGCGAAGACCACGAGGAGCGCAAAGAAAACCATTAAAAACTTCGCGACCTTTGCGCTCTTCGCGGTTGATTGATTTAATTTCCTGAGAAACGACCAAAATCGTCGTTGTTATTATTCTTCGGTCTTTGTTGTGGCGGAGGTGTATTCAACTGCCGCTTCGCCTTTTGCAAATCCGCTTCGTGTTTCAACAACACCGAAAGTGTGTCATCTAAAACGGATTTGTCCAAATTGGATGCATTCAACGCCACTAGTGCATTTGCCCAATCCAATGTTTCGCTGATCGAAGGGGATTTGCGCATATCAGATTTGCGCAATTTCTGGACGAATTCCACGGCTTGTTGTGCCAGCTTGGGATTCAGATCGGGTACTTTTAATCGCACGACGGCGAGTTCTTCCTGTAAGTTTGGATAGTCGATGAATAAATACAGGCAGCGGCGCTTCAACGCTTCGGATAACTCGCGTGTATTGTTGGATGTAAGAATCACGAACGGTTTGTGCTTTGCGGAAAGTGTTCCCAATTCAGGAACGGAAACTTGAAAATCACTCAAGATTTCGAGCAGGAAGGCTTCAAATTCTGCATCGGCGCGGTCAATCTCGTCGATCAGCAACACTGTGGGTTTCTCGGAAAGGATCGCCTTTAACAATGGACGCTGCAAAAGAAAACGCTGCGAGAAGAAGACATCTTCTTCCTTTGCCAATTTATCTGCTGCTTCGGCCAATGACCCGGCCGAACCGAGTGTGTCGTTCAACTTGTCGCGCAGTAACTGAGTGTAAAGCAATTGCTTCGAATATTCCCATTCATACAATGCCTTGGATTCGTCCAGCCCTTCATAGCATTGCAAGCGGATCAACTCGCGGCCGGTTGCCCCCGCAATTGCTTTGGCTAATTCTGTTTTGCCTACTCCAGCCGGCCCTTCGGCGAGAAGCGGCTTGCCCAATTTTTGCGAGAGATACACGATCGTCGCAATTTCATCGGAGGCAATGTACTTCTGCTTCGAAAGTTCGGATTTTACGGTGGACGTTGAGTCAAAAAGTGTTGTCATGATTTAGCAGCCTCTCCATCATTAAGTCAAAACAATAATCTGGCAATTAGACGTGTCCGTTCGTGATTTTCTGACGTTCACAGTTCGATATCAAAGAATTTCTTAAGTGCCTTTAAGAACTCTTCCTCAGAGATCAATTCGGTTTCCTGTCTTTCGTTGTTTTCAGTTATGATCAATGTTAAGTCACTTAATGAAATTCTTCCTTCCGGTGTGGCGCGGGAGCAAATTCGCTTTTGTGTAAAAGTGGACTCGGGGCAACTCTGATGGTATTTACACATCTCAGAATAATCTGCCAACTCATATGCCTGTAAAGCAAAGCGATATTGTGCCTGGAGTTTAGGTTTTTCATCCAGATTGTTTTGCTCCATTAAAACAAATGCTTCACCATCTTGTACAATTTGATACGATCTTTCGCCCTGATTTTGCTCACCGCGTTGATTGAAGAGCAGCGGCTGTTGAAAAGAATCTCCAAAGCCAACGTCCACTAGATAATCTTGATCGAGATGAACTAGCAGAGTTAGGTGATCAAATTCCGGGCCGAATGTCCCATCGCTCTTGGCGACTCCTGCCGAAAGTTTAGTGACCTTGAACCCGATTTCCTGTAACAGCTTTGAAAACAGCCCATTGAGTTCGTAACAAAAACCGCCGCGTTTCTTTTCGACGATCTTTTTGAAAAGCAAATCCTCTTCCAGAATGATTGGTTGTTTGTAATGAATGCTCAGATTCTCAAAAGGAGCCGACCTCATGTGCGCCTGTTGCAATCTCCGTAAGGTAGCTAGGTCAGGCTTTACCTCGCCCTGATAATGGATTCGCTCAAGATATGTTTTTATATTCATTTTAGGCATTGATATAAAAGGATCTATGAAATTCAACTTTTCCCTGTGGGATTTCTATGGTAAATGGGAAAGCCATGAAATATTCCGGGGCGGGTGCGCCTTTGTAGATAAGGCCAATGTACGGCTTGAACCCAAAGCGTTGATAATAGTCCGGGCTGCCTTCCAGGACACATCCTTTTGCGCCGAGCTCACGAATGGCGGTCATTCCTTCGCGAATTAGCCTGGAGCCAATTCCTCGCTTTTGGTGTTCCGACGAAACAGAGACCGGGCCAATTCCATACCAATCCAGGTCTTTTCCGTCAATTGTTACTTTCGAAAAACCAATATGACCAACGACACTTCCATTTACTTCCGCCACCAGCGAAAGAGATAACACATCTGCAGCACGCAATGCATTCACAACCAGATGCTCGGTTTGATCGCTGTATGGTTTGCCGTCAAATGCCGCAATCGTGACCTGTTCGATGGCCGCGATGTCCACTGCGGTTTCGGGCCGAATTAGAATATCCATTATTTTTTGAACCATCTTGGTTGGGTCAGCGCTTCAGGCTTAAGAATATCATCTAATTGTTCGCGCGTAAGTAGACCTTTGGCTAGGACGATTTCTGCCACGCCTTTGCCGGTATCGTGCGCTTCTTTTGCAACAGCAGTGGCGTTTTCATATCCAATGTGCGGATTCAACGCAGTGACAATTCCGATCGAGTTGTTGAGCATATCAGTCAAATGTTCGCGGTTGGCGGTAATGCCTTTCACGCAGCGCTCAGCTAAAGTTAAACAGCCATTACGCAAATAGATCAGGCTGTCAAATAAACTGTGTGCGATGATCGGTTCGAAGGCATTGAGTTGAAGCTGTCCGCCTTCGGCAGCGAAAGATACGGTCACATCGTTCCCGATCACGAGGAATGCAATTTGATTTACAACTTCTGGAATGACCGGGTTTACTTTGCCCGGCATAATGCTGGACCCGGCCTGGACAGCAGGAAGGTTGATCTCGCCCAATCCGGTCCGCGGACCTGAAGAAAGCAAGCGCAAGTCATTGCAAATTTTGGATAATTTAACTGCCACGCGCTTCAACACACCCGACAACTGCACAAACGACCCGGCATCTTGCGTGGCTTCGACAAGATTCCCTGCGGTGATATAGGTGATTCCTGTTACTTCACTTAAATATTTTCTTGCCAGCGGCGCATAATCAGGATGTGAGTTAATTCCTGTTCCAATGGCTGTGGCACCTAGATTCATTTCCTGAATTAATAATGCCGCTTCACGCAGGCGCTGCTGGTCTTCCTCGATCATCACAGCGTATGTGCTAAATTCCTGCCCCAGAGTCATTGGCACGGCATCCTGCAATTGGGTGCGTCCCATTTTTAAAACATCTTTGAACTCCGCGGCTTTCCCGGCAAAGGCGATTCGCAAAACTTCCATGCCTTCGATCAATTCATCTATTTTGAAACGCAGCGCCACCTTTACCGCAGTTGGATATACATCGTTCGTGCTCTGGCTCATATTCACATCTTCCAGCGGATGCAGTTTTTTGTAATCGCCGCGTTGATGTCCCAGCAATTCCAATGCGCGATTTGCGATGACTTCATTGGCGTTCATGTTCGTTGACGTACCCGCGCCGCCCTGGATCACATCCACGACAAATTGATCGTTTAATTTCCCTTCGATAATTTCCCTGCACGCACTGACGATCGAGTTTTTCTTGTCGTCATCCAATAATCCCAATTCATGGTTAGCCAGTGCGCATGCCTGCTTGACACAAGCCAGTGCTTTGACCATGTTTGGATACGTGCTGATCGGGATTCCGCTGATCGGGAAATTTTCCAAGGCCCGCAGCGTATGCACGCCGTAATAGACGTCTGATGGAACTTCGCGTTCACCGAGCAGATCATGTTCGATTCGATAATTCATAATCCTGATTTCCTTTGAAACTTTGATAGATGTTCAAATTGGCCTGCAATTCCTTGTCCAATGTAAAGCGACTCAAAAACGCCTCTCTTGCGGATCTTCCCACTGCTTTCCGTTTCTCCGGCTGACTCAAAGCCTCGGCAATTTTCCCCGCGAGACCGTCGGCGTCGTCGACATTCACCAGTATTCCATTAATATTGTCTTCAATAACATCCGTTACTCCGCCCACGGGAGTAGCAATGACAGTTTTTCCGCACGCCATGGCTTCAAGAACCGCATTTGGCATTCCATCTCTCAATGAAGGATGAACAAACACATCCATCAAGGAATAGTAGGAAGGCAGATCTTTTTGCGGAATTTGGCCTGTAACGATGATTTTCGAATTCGAAATTCGCTCTTTTAACTCATCAAACAGCTTTTTGTCATCACCCAGCCGTACTTCCCCAACGATCAGCAGGGTGGATGGCATTGACTTATTTACCTTCGCGTAGGCAAGAAGGAGAGTTTGCAGTCCCTTTTTCTCACGAAGCTCCCCAACGAAGCCGATCACATTCTGGAGCCGCACATCTCGCTGCGCATCCTCAGACAGCTTGTTGCCTGACTCCAGAAGAAGTGCTTCTGCCAATGTTTCATTTCTTGCCATCGGTTTGAATAACTCTGTATCAATTCCATTTGGAATTAAGATAATTTCACGGTCATAAAATGCTTTGGCTTTTTTAGCCAAAATACTTGCATTCGTTGTGACGGCTGTTGCATTTTGCAACGAGTACATTACGTGTGAAAACTTGCCCGGGTCGAATGCGGCCCGCTCGATGTCATTGCCGCGGATGGAGACGACACTGGGGAGGTTTAAATATTTCCCCGCATAAGTAGCGACAAAACCTGCCTGCGGAAGAAAATATGCATGGATCAAATCGAATGATTCGCGCTTGTGTTCTTCGACGATGAGTTCAAACCAATCGACCAGCGTATCATCCACGCGCTTGTGTGTGCCAAAGCGTGTAACGATGACTCCGCCTGAGCTGAGAGTCCGCTTTTCGGAGGCTGGCAGATTTGAGCTTGGGGCAAAGACGCGCACTTCATGTCCAGCCGACGCAAGCAGGTGGCCCAAACGTCCTGTTGAGATTGCAAGCCCGCCAATGTCTGGTGTATACTTTTCACTAAGCAAAGCAATTTTCATGAGGTGTCTCAATGGCAGAAAAATGTGAAATGATCATCGGTTATCTCGTGCCGCATCGCTGCGAAAATCCTGCACTTGGCACGTGCGCAAAATGCGGAAAAGGTTTTTGCGATGAGCATACCAACGCGACCCGCGAGGGACGAATTTGCCTGGCTTGTCAGCAGGGACTTGAGATGCCCGTTGCACTGCCGATCGCCGCGGCCTTGTTCACGCCTGCCGACCTGGATGCTTTTGACCGTTCCCGCAGATTCAATGATGTGGATGATGATAACAGCGAGATGTTCTCTGATTTGAGTTAAAAACATATGAATATTCTACTGCTTCATGGTCAGGGCCGCACCTCCAATGCCATGCGTTTGCTTGGGGTTCGCCTGCGCTGGCAGGGGCATGACGTGCGGTATTTTGAATATTACACCCGCAGGGAAAAATTTGATGATATCCAAGCACGTTTGATCGATACCATCAAAACAATGTTTTCTCAGGACGAGCCATATGTGATTGTGGGTCATTCGATGGGTGGCCTGCTTGCACGGGCAAGCCTGCCTTCGTTACAAGATCATCTCCCGCTTCATCTGGTCTTGCTGGCTTCACCAAGTCGTCCGCCTCTTTTGGCTCCAAAGATTGCACGCAGCCGCATCTATCGGAGTCTCACAACGGATTGTGGTCAACGGGTGGTCAGCCCGGAGTTTTACAGGAATTTACCCAAGCCGATCATTCCTACAACGATCATCGCCGGCACTGGAGGACCACGTTCGAGATGGCTACCTTATGGATATGAAGCCAACGATGGTGCCATGAGTGTGCAGGATACGTACCTGGGTCCGGAATGCGAAGTGATTCAAGTGCCAAGCATTCACACCTTTATTATGAATTCGCGTCAGACCTTGCATCACATCGAGCGCATTGTGCGGCAATTGAATTAATACGGACCGATCATTTCCCAGATCTTTTTATTTTCAAGGATAAAATCGTCACAACGTTGACAGGGCTTCAATGAAGGCGGGTGCATTTTCTGGCGGACGGCCTGATATGCTGCGCCTTCCCAAATTTCTTTAAAGGATTGTTTCTTCAAATCACCCAGCGGGGGAATTTGTTCGCGGGTCATGCAGCACACATACACAAAGCCATTGAAATCGATCAGGCTGTGACTCCACGGGGCGTAGCAGGGATGTTTGCTATAGTAGCCGAATGCATATCGGCCGGCGCGTCCCAAGCGGACCTCGGACTCGTCCCGTCCAAACGGGAATGCGTCTTCATCTGCGATATTGATCCCCAATTCGTTTGCCCGTTTTTCGATTTGCGGCGCGATCTCCTCATTGAATAAGGCGATGTCCTTCTTGCGCATGGACAAATGCTCACCGCAATGGTCATCCACGGGGATCAAGTTGATCCCATCCGCGCCAAGTTCGTGTGCGAGGTCTGGCAAGGTGGCGAGGCTGAAATAATTGTCGCGGCTGACCACGGTGTTAATGCGGACCGTTAATTTCCCCTTGTGTGAATATTTATTGAATAACGATACCGCTTTGGTCGTAAGTTTATACGACCCTTCCACGCCGCGTATTTTTTCATGAATTTTTCGAATGGGGGAATCAATGGAGACATTTACCCCGCGCAAACCGGCTTCAATGAACGCTTTCGCTTTCTCTTTTGTGACGAGCGTTCCGTTGGTGGTCATGGTCACGCGCATTCCCAAGTCTGAAGCGTGACCTACGAGCTCAGCCAACCGTGGACGCAACAAAGGCTCGCCGCCCGAAAAGTGGATTTTCTTGCAGCCAAGTTCCGCTAATTCGGTAAGCGTTTCCTTGAATCTGTCCATCGAGATGGGCGCTTCGCGGGTTTCCCGCCAGTGCTTGCACATCTCGCATTTGAGGTTGCATCCGTAATTGACCTTGACCTTAACATAAAGCGGCTTGAACGCGCGTGCATTCAATACCGCTTTTTGGAAGTCACCTTTTTCGTTGGAGATGGTTTCTAAACTATACATGGCTAATCCCGGAATGAAACAATAAGATTGTTCAATTGTAACACTCGGGAATAAATGGATTACCTACTTAAAGAAATTGCATCGAGTCATGCCATGTGAGTCTTTGTTCCAGTTCTGCTTTTAACTGCAAAAGATTGTCGTTGTAAATGATGTGGGGATAATATTTTAGATCAAAGGGGATGTCGTTTTCATTTTGAGCCAGCAATATGACCTGTTTTTTTAAGGCGTGTGCATATCCTGTTTCATAAAAAACATCAGGATTGCAGCCTGTCATATCAGATATGACAATATCGGCTTTGGCGATCTGCTGTTTGACATGTTCCAGCTTTTTTTCAATGAAAATCTGATCGTCCACTCTTTCGCAATCAGCGTTTACGGAAAAACATGCGGATTTAATGCCCGTTTTATATACAGCATCGAAATCTGAATGACGTGGGATCAGGACTAATACAAAAAGCTTTTTGATTTTTTTCATGTCTGAATAATATCTCAAATTTTAGATCTTTGGTTCATCCTTTGATTGCCAGCGTTGAGATTCGGATTTGCCATCCACATAAATGTTCATGAAGGCAAATTCAACTGTAAACATAAACAGAATATATCGATCTGCTGGAGCATACGAAGAAGCACGCACTGCTTGTTCCCGCAGAAGCGAATTATTGGTCAACACTCCCTGCCCTCTGACATAAAACTCACCGTTCCCACCGCTGGAATCTTCCACGGCGCAATGCAATGTGTAGCGCGGGTCACGCAACAAATCCTTTCCTTTAGGTGATGTGGGTTCCATAAAGAGAAATGATTGCTCGCCGATAATCGGTGTGCATGGATGCACGCGCGGCCCTCCATCCAGACGCAGAGTGCCGATGTAAGCAACTCCGCTTTGGAAGCGCGCCTTTCCAAACTCTGCAATATCCGGAGCTTGCTGTTCAAATTCCTTCCAGGCTGTCATCGTACCTCCTTGAGAATTTCATCCAGCAGACGCTGGAGATGGGCATTTTCTATTATTTTCTCATAAATCTGGCGCAATGTTTGGTCGTTCACAAGAACATAAAAACTGCCCCAATGGTGGGGCAGTTTTTATGAGCGTTGGGATTTGGATCGGGTCTCGACTATTTCGGCAGTAATGATTTCATCTGCTTGTAGATAAAGCCTGCTGCCCATTCGGGGTTCAGCCTGTAAATGAAGTCCATGAATTTTGAGTCTGAACCTACGAGAACACGGTAACGGTCCTTTTCGATCGCTTCAACAATGATCTCATATTTGTGAAACGCTCGTGATTATACGCCCGCGAAAGATCCAAGCTTACAAAAGAGTAATCTGAAACCCTTGCAAAGAAGGCGGTTCTTGGTACAATGTCGTTGCCAGCCGCAGGATGCCCCCCTCATCCTGCGGCTGGCATTTTATTTTCCAAGTGCAATATAAAAATACAGACGCGCAAATCAAATTTTGCGCGTCTGTATTTGTTTTCGGAAACCAGGGCCAAACTTGTCAATGAACTTCGATCTGTATGCTGACGGTATCACCCTCTTCGATGTTTTCCGCCTGTCGGACGCTCGTTTTGATGGGGACAATGTAGCGGCCGTCTTTGGGGAACATGGAAGTCTTCCACGCAGTTTTGCCGATCCGCGCATCCACCGGGATCATTCCCCAGCCGTAGGTCACCAACTTTAATACGGCTTTCAGGTCGCGACTCTGCTCCTCTGGAACGGTAATGAAGAACCACGGGGCGGGACCACGCCAGTACCAAACTTTTCCTTTGAATTCGATGTCCATTGGCCGAGTATATCAAATGAAAAATGGTTTGCGCCCAAATGACAACTCTAAATGATGAATGGAATGATCCGCTTGGTGCTGCGCGAGTATTCTGCATAATCAGGATAACTTGCCTTCAAGAACTGTTCGTCGGTTGATTGATCCGTCTATTGAGTTGGGTGCAATTTATGGAAACGAGGATGCTTTATTAAGTGCATATCTTATCAAACCGAATGTCTGATTTACATCATCTGTCGTAGCTGGTAATTGCGGATTATGTCTTCCAATCCAGGCTCGATCAATTAATTCGCTCCAATTCTTGCCCTGAGTCTCTTTGAACCAGGTTGCCGCTTTACGTTTTGAAACGATCTCGCCAAATTCAAGCGTATAAATGATGCGACATAAGGAAAGTACTATATAAGACTGATATCCCTGGTGAGTAATCTCGTTTGGATTGCCAAGGATTGGCGCCGCCCAATTATGCAGCGCGGGTAACATTGCCTGTCGAAGTTCGTTTGGTGAGATGGCGTCAATTAATGTGATTGGCGCGGGACCCATGATTGTGATGCCGCATTTACGCAAAATATAGCGATGAATATTCCAGGTTTCATCGTTGTGAACCATTTTAAGTCGCTCGCCAAACCCACGCTCGATATTAGGAAACTTTGTATGTTCGGGGTCGTGTCGTCGAATTGCATGTTGTGAGACGTACGAGCCTTCCAGGTTGGTAGACCATTGGGTGTCTCGAAGATTTATACGCTCGTGAATCATTTGCAATGCCGAAAAGGTATCGCCTTCGATTTCCTTGTCAGTAACGACGACAAAGTCAATATCGCTGTCCTGGTCAAAATCGCCATTTGCCAAGGACCCCTCTAGATACATGCCTACCAAATGCCCACCCAAAACACGCTGTACATCTTTGAGTAAATCGTGAAGTACGTCATTCACTTCTGGAAAAGGGGTAAGAACGCTATTTCCTTCATTCGAGCTCATATTGTTAGTCCTTTTGCAAGCACCTAACGGTTTGCGTTAGCGACGCTGGGGGCGTAGACAAAACTTTGAGTACAGGATTCTGTTTGGATGTTGATAAAGCCCAAAAATGCCGCAGAATCCCAACAGTCAGTCCACGCTTTGTTCGGCGGCGTTTTATGTTATCGCTCTCTATTCATTTGTAGCAACTTCATCTTCTTCGTAAACTTCTTCTTTTTCAATTTTATTTAATGGTTCCCCAAATATTTCTTCGTAAGTTTTCTGAAATTCAACTTCATCTCTTATTGCTTTGAAAAGTGGCCAGGTCTTGTAATCGTCTTTTCGTATCTCTTTTGGGTTTTTCCCTATTTCACGCATAATTTGATATGCTTTTGAGTAATCTTCCAAAATGACAGCTTCTGCAAGCCTGAATTTATCTCTTGTATCACTCCAATCCTCGGCAGAGATAATATTTCGCGCCTTCTTATCTTCGCCGCCCCATTTATACGCAAGGGCTTTATTAACGACAAAAATCCTTCGATTCTCATGATTGAAATGTTTTTTTAGTGTGTCCGCTCCAAAGGTAAAAAGATTTTTCGCCAGTGCATAGTTTCCCGCTTTTAATGGCTCAAACGCAATTTCTATTAAGTTATCATCTGCTTCTTCTAAATCTTCAATCTTGAATTTTCGCCATAACACATGAGCAAGTTTTACTCCAATTTCAAACATAATATTTACTGCGTCAGAAAAATACTCTGGAGTAACATCTAAATCATCTCCAACTTCTATTTCTTTACTCCAAGAAACGCCATGCTCTTTACAAGCCTTTAAATATTGACTGGAAATTATTCCGTCCGTATGAACAAACAAGTTTCTTCTTTCGGTAAGTTCAACAAACCGAGACCATACATCTAAGTTTTTTCTAAGAGGCATGTCAAACTTGCTTTCCATCCATTGAAATTGTTCGGCATGGCTTTTTCGTAAAACACTTTCGACTTCTTTTTCTAAAACAAATTCCTTAGCGTTTTCAACAGACCCAAACTCAACCAATTGAGCAAGGGTTAATGGTTTTTCCGATGCATTAAGCATTTCTGGTCTAATCAAAAAGATTTTCTTTAGTAACTCGCCTAAAAAAGCGTCATATTGACTAATTAGCGAAACAATTAAACTGCGGGGAATTATCCTAAGAGCCAACCCGTAATTCTTAATTTGCTTGTGTAGTTCAAGAAATTCATACAAAGTACCTTCTTTAACCCACATAGCATTTTCATCATCGTTATCAGGTTTCACATTTTCTTTTTCAAATGCTTCTTGGCGTTTGACTGTCTCATTAAAAGCAAAAATAACTGACTGCATTGTAATTGGCAACGTCTCAGACAGGCTTGTAATATTATCTACAAAATCTACAAGCACATCCCCAATTGTTTCTTCTTCAATCACTTCAGTTTCTTCTGTTTCTTCTGGATTCTTTTGTACTTCATTTTCCATGATTGATTTCCTGCCTTCTGTTGAAAATTACGGATAGCCGCCCAACTATGTTTTGTGCAGCTTTACGCTGTAAAATACACCTGTGTGGAGTGTTATGCAGTCTCCCGCTGTAAAGTCCCCTTGTGGGATAACAGGTTCTGTACAGAATTATACAGCCTTCTCCATTCTCAAGCACGAACAGGAATTTACTTCATGCGCTTAAAAGCAGATATTACTCTTTTGTTGGTCTCGGTGATCTGGGGCTCGGCTTTTGTTGCACAACGTGTGGCGGGACAGTTAGGCAGCGTGTATTATTTCAATGGGGCGCGTTATCTTCTGGCGGCGCTGGTCGTGCTGCCATTTGCGATTCGCATCGGCTGGGCTTCCAGTTCTACCGGTCAAGGCGAAAACCTGACCTATATGTCGTACGGGCAATATAAATGGATGTTCATCGCCGGTCTGCTTCTATTTTTAGGCAGCGCTCTGCAGCAGGCCGGTCTGGTTTACACCACAGCGGGAAATGCGGGCTTCATAACCAGTCTGTATGTTGTATTGGTGCCGATCGTTTTATTTATTGTCTGGCGCGAGAGACCTCATTGGATGTCGATCGTCGCGGTGGCTTTGGCCGGGGTGGGGGCATTTCTCCTGTCAACAGGAGGCAGGTTCGAGGTTAAGATCGGTGATGCGTTGGAGATCGTTGGCGCATTGTTCTGGACGTTCCATGTGATTGTCCTCGGCAAATTTGCATCACGATTTGAATCCATGTCTTTCTCCGTGGGACAGCTGCTTGTTTGCGCGATCCTGAATTTAGCCGTTGGATTTCTTGTCGAAAAACCGATGATCTTTGACTGGTCGCTGGTTGGCGCCATTGCATACACTGCCTTCTTTTCTTTGGGATTATGTTACACGCTGCAAATTTGGGCCCAGCGACACACGCCTCCCGCCGATGCGGCATTGATCCTCAGTTTGGAATCCGTGTTTGCTGTTCTGTCCGGCTGGCTGATCTTGGATGAAAGACTGGCTGCGGTGCAGATCCTTGGCGCGGTCCTGATCTTCATCGCCGTGGTCCTCTCGCAATTCAAGGAATGGACATCAGGTAAAATGGATTACGACCATCTTGTTGAGGGCAGATAATTTTCATGACCGAAGAACGTAACCTGATCGAAGAATTGGATCTATCCTTTCATCCGCTCACGCAAAAGTTGTGGCGCGATTTCGAGCTGCTGTTCGGCGCGCATGGTGCCTGCGGCGGCTGTTGGTGCATGTTCTGGAAATTGCGCGGAAAAGAATACAGCGACAACACCGGCGATAACGCGCGGCAAATGCAAAAGTCCGTGGTGGATGCGAAGATCGTTCCCGGGTTACTGGCTTATTCCGAGGGATATCCCGTCGGCTGGATCGCCGTCGAGCCGCGCAGTCAATATCCCAAGCTGGCTCATTCGCGCACGCTCAAACCTGTGGACGACCAGGAAGTCTGGTCGATCACTTGTTTCTTCGTCGAGAAAAAACATCGCCGCAAAGGCATCACTGTGGAGTTGCTCAAGGCCGCGGTTGCTCACGCGAAAAAATATGGTGCAAAGATCGTGGAAGGTTATCCCATCGACACAAAGAAAAACGAAGCGCCGCCTTTTGTTTTTACCGGCACGGCTTCGGCATTCAAACAGGCCGGCTTTCAGGAAGTGGCCCGCAACGCGCCAACCCGTCCGATCTTTCGATTTACCATATAATGATATTATGTTCTTGCCGAGGCTAACCCCTCGCAAGAGCCAATTAAAATATGTCCTTTCAACAGCCATCCAAATCCCTGACCAAGCGGGACTATCAATTCATTGCACTCGTTGCGGGATTATTTTTAATCCTTTCCGCCGCGTTGATTTTTCTCAACCTGCGCTTTGAAAAAGGCGGCGGCGATTTCTATGTGCATTGGGTTGCGGCCCGCGCGTTTTCCGTGGACAAGATCGAGCCGTACAGCGGCGATGTCGCTTCCCGCGTGCAGGGGCTTGTGTATGGAACTCCAGCCCGGGCGGGGGATGAACCGTATATTCTTGATACGCCCTTCCACATCCTTCTTCTTTATTTCCCCTTTGCGCTTCTTTCCGACCCCGCGCTCGCCCGGGCGGTATTTACCTTGATCCTCGAATTGGCATTGGCCGCGCTTGTCTACCTCAGCCTGCGACTTACGGATTGGGAGTCTCCACGCCTTTTCACGATCCTGTTCATTTTGTTTGGCATTTTTAATTTCTATTCACTTCAGGCCATTCACGAAGCGAATCCCGTTTTGATGTTGGGATTGATCTACGTTGGCATCGTCATCTCTTATTACGCCGAAACAGATGAAATGACCGGCGCACTGCTCGCGGTCTCTTTCTATTATTGGGAGGTGGGCGCGCCGTTCCTGATTCTGGTGATCCTACGCGCCTACCATGAAAAACGGATGCGGATTCTGGCGGGCTTTGTCATGGTCAATTTCATTCTGCTGTTCATTACCTATCTTATCTATCCCGATTGGCTGATCCCGTTTTTGCGCGCGGGCTGGAACAACCTGAGGATTCCTTTTGGCTTCAATACATTTGCTGTCTTCGCCGATATCTGGCCTGCTTATGGATTGCTGGTTTCGCGCATTTTTGTTGCCGGGCTTCTCGTCATGCTGGGGTATGAATTCGCGCTGGCGCGTTCGCGCGATTTTCGACAATTTTATTGGGCACTTTGTTTGTCCATCGCAGCAGCCCCTTTGCTTGGTCTGCGAACTGAAATGGAACATCTTTCCGTATTGGTGATTCCGCTTGCGCTTGTCTTTGCGATTGTCCATGAACGCTGGAAGGTGTACGGAAGCTGGCTAGCTGTGCTGCTACTCGGTCTGGTATATGCCCTGCCCTGGGTTATTCGATTTTTTGCCACTGAACATTTTCTGAAAATCTCCAATGAAATTGTTTTTCTTTTTCCGCCCATTTTCACCATCGCTGGCTTATACTGGATTCGCTGGTGGGCGATTCGCCCGCCGCGCGTTTGGTCCGACCTGACAAATCGCAAATGAGTTTTGTCCGCTGGAGACAATGATCTGATGACGTTCCGCGTTTATCTCCTTCTTTTTATTCTCGCTCTCATTCCGCCCATGGTGATCGCTCAATTTCAGCCCGCGCCCGGCTATCTCGATTCCGATTATTATTTTGCGGGCGGGATCCAACTGGTTAACGGCAAAGGCTTCAGCGAGCCTTACATGTGGAATTATCTCGATGGCAGTACGTCCCTGCCGCATCCTTCTCATGGATATTGGCAGCCGCTGGCTTCGATTGTCGCTGCTCTGGGAATGTGGCTTACGGGCAGTGCAACCTACGCCTCTGCAAGAATATTCTTTATTTTGATTGCCGGCCTGGTGGCACCGGTTACGGCTTTGCTTGCTTACAACTTTACAAAACGGCGCGACCTTGCCGTCACGTCTGCACTTCTTGCAATTTTCTCCGTCTATAGTGCCCCTTTTGTCGGCGTGACAGATAATTTCGGCATCTTCATGCTTTTAGGCGGACTGTATTTTATTCTTGCTCTTCAATTAATCCATAATCCTTCAGTCATACGAAACTGGTTCTTGCTCGGACTTCTTGCAGGATTCATGACACTTTCTCGCAGTGACGGCTTGCTTTGGCTTGCGGTCACCTTCCTTTTCGTCCTTTGGCGTGCGCCAGGAATTTCTTTTGCCAAGCTGGGCAAGTCCACATTCATACATTCCCTTCTTACGCTTCTCGGCTTTCTGACCGTGATGGCTCCTTGGTATGCAAGAAATATCAATGTCTATGGAAGCATCATGGCACCCGGCGGCAGCCGTGCGCTTTGGTTGAGTAACTACGACCAAACGTTTATTTATCCCCCCGATTTGCTCAACAAAGAATCTTTTCTTGCAACTGGCTGGCAGGAGATCCTGTCTATTCGGTTGAAAGCATTGAGTCAAAACTTTCAGAGTGCGTTTGCGGCACATGGCGCGATCGTCTTATTTCCGTTTATTCTGATCGGGATCTACGCCCATCGCAAAGATGAGCTGGTAAAACTGATCGGCCTTGCCTGGCTGATTTTGTTCTTCGTCATGACCTTTATCTTTCCATTGGCGGGCGCGCGCGGCGCATTCTTCCACGCCGGAGCGGCGTTCCAACCCATGTGGTGGGTCCTTGCTCCGCTTGGGCTGGAGTCAGTAATGGCATACCTGCGCACAAAGAATTGGGGCGACGATCAGGCGCGGGTGGTGTTTCGAAGCGGGCTGGTCATGATCGCCGTCATCTTAACTGTCTTTGTTGTCTATCTAAAGCTATTCAGCATCGGATGGAGCGAAGGTGAGGAAAATTATTCAGCCATCGAGAGTTTCTTAAAGGAAAAGGGGATCGAGCAGAATGATATTGTCATCGTTCGTAATGCCCCCGGTTATTATTTGGAAACTGGCCGTTCCGCACTGCCTATTCCATACGGCGACGAACGAACGGTTCTGGAAGTTGCGAAACAGTTTCATGCAAACTATCTTGTGCTTGAAACTGAGGCCGTGCTTGAGCCCATGAAGGATTTGTTCGATGATCCGAATGGCAACCCCGATTTTGTATTTCTTGGTGAATTGAATGACGCAAAATTTTACCGCATCGAATTCAAATAGCATCTCCAAAAAAGACTTGTGGATGGTCGCCGCCGCGACAGTGTTAATGGCTTTCATCTATTTACTTGCCAGCAAACTTTCTTATGGCATTGGCTTCCCATTGGACGACTCGTGGATACATCAAACCTATGCGCGCAACCTCGCATTATATGGAGAATGGGCGTTTCGTCCCGGAATCCCATCCGCGGGTTCCACGTCACCGCTTTGGTCGGCCTTGCTTTCCATTGGATTTTTGATCGGCTTATCTCCTTACATTTGGACGTTCTTTCTTGGTGCAGTCGTCATCTTTGCCCTTGCCTTGGTTTGCGAATGGGCGGTTCGAAATTTGATCGACTCCTATCAACCAAAATATCCCTGGGTTGCGTTCTTCATCGTGTTTGAATGGCATCTCTCATGGGCTGCCATGTCTGGGATGGAAACCTTGCTGCACGGATTGATCGTTACGACTGTCCTGATCTTGTTGATGACGAACACGCCTCGTTATCTCACCCTCGGCCTGCTGACCGGGCTAGCCACCTGGGTCCGCCCTGATGGTTTGACTCTGATCGGCCCCGTTTTCATCGTTATCCTGCTTACAGAAAAGGATACGCAGTTACGGGTCAAGGCAATTGGACGATATCTGATTGGCTTTGGTTCTCTCTTTATTCCCTACCTGCTTTTCAATTTGTACATTGGCGGCACACCCATGCCGAATACCTTTTATGCAAAGCAGGCTGAATATATTGCCTGGCAGCATAAATCCATTTTTTCGCGCCTCGGTCAGATGTTTTTGCAGCTGCTGGTTGGGCCGGGTGTTGTGATCTTTCCAGGCATTATTGCCTGGGCTGTTCATGCTATTAAAAATAGGCTATGGGGAAGTATGGCTGCCATGTTGTGGTGTCTTGGATATTTGATGCTTTACATCCTGCGATTGCCCATGTATCAACATGGGCGTTATATCATGCCTGCCATGCCGATTTTTTTTCTTTTTGGGCTGTTGTCTTTTTTTTATTTTGCAAAAAGCAAGTTGTTTGGAAGATACCATTGGGTCGCTCAAACCTTTTGGCAGGCATCCGCCTTGATAATTTTGCTTTCTTTTATTTTTATTGGTGCAAAGGGCTACGCAGATGATGTGACCCTGATAGAGAGTGAAATGGTGGTCACTGCAAAATGGGTGGCTGAGAATATTCCCCCGGACGCGGTGCTGGCCGTTCATGATATTGGCGCCCTGGGCTATTTTGATAACCATAAGCTGATTGATTTGGCTGGATTGATTTCACCTGAGGTGATTCCGTTTATTAGGGATGAGGCGCAACTCGGTCCTTATCTCGACAAAGCAGGGGCAAATTACTTGATCGCGTTTCCTGATTTTTATCCTCTGATGACAAAGGATGCCCAAATCGTTTTCGAGTCGGGCGGCCAGGCTGCCATTCTGGCTGGAGAGAAAAATATGGCAGTGTATGTGTGGAAAACCCCATAATGGGTTAAAATGTGTTAACTAGACCAATTAAGAAGAATGGGAATGGGATGAACCAGATAACCCTTTTGATTGTTGATGACCACCCCTTGTTTCGTCAGGGCGTTGTAGATGCCTTGTCCCTGGAACCCGATATGCGCATTATTGCCCAGTCGGCAACCGGAGATGAAGCATTGGACTTCATTCGCACCAAAAAGCCAACCATTGCGGTACTCGATGTGAATCTACCAGGCATGAATGGCCAGCAGATTACACACCAGGTATCACAAGATCGGTTGCCGACTCGTGTGATACTGATGACTGGTTACGATGATGTGGAGCAGGCCATCCATGCGGCGCTGGCTGGCGCGCACGGATATTGTTCCAAAGATATCCAGCCTCAAAGTCTTTCCCGTATTATCCGTGAAGTATCGGAAGGAAAGTTCGTCTTTGCGGGTAATGTTTTTACCCGCCGCGAACTTGAGCTTTGGGTGGAAGATCAAATGGAAGGCGCCCGCCGTTCGTATAGCGAACCCGGCACACCCTTCCATCCCTTATCTGACCGTGAGATGGAAGTACTCTCTTGTGTGGTTCGTGGCATGAGTAACAAGGAAATTGCCACATTGCTTGGCATTAGCCATCAGACTGTGAAGAATCACGTTACCGCCATCTTAAGAAAGTTTGGCGTTGAGGATAGAACTCAGGCTGTAGTGTATGCTCTTAAGCGTGGCTGGGTCACATTAAAAGATACCGATATACGACCGTTGGAATAAATCGTTTTTGGAGAATTATATTTTATGGATTACCAGGCTGAATTGGAAGAAACCCAGCGTGCTTTACGCGAAGTAACGCTAATGATCGAGCAAAGTCAAGGGGAGTTAACCAAGATCACGCAAAGAAACACAGCGATTACTGCGCATTTGCAGCAGGTGCAAAAGCAAACTGGTACTTCCCCGGATGAAGTAAAAATGGCGTACGATTCTGCATTGGACGCGCAGCAGAGATTGTTTGTGATGCGTGGTCAGCTCGATAAGCTTCAAAATGATAAAACACATCTTGAAAAATACAAGGGTGTATTGGAGAATTTAAACTCAGATTCAAATAATACCAATTCGGAGGATGCCCAATCTTCTGGTGTAAAAGGTCAAATGGCAGGCATTGAAATGATCGTTAATGCCCAGGAAGCGGAGCGTCAGCGCCTTTCAAGGCAAATGCATGATGGACCTGCGCAAGCTCTGTCTAATTTTATTTTGCAAACAGAAATCGCCATGCGTTTATTGGATGCAGACCCTGCAATGGCAAAAGAAGAACTGGGGAATTTAAAATCATCGGCAATGGGTACGTTTCAAAAAGTTCGAAATTTTATTTTCGAACTCCGTCCAATGATGCTTGATGACTTGGGTCTTGTTCCAACATTAAGAAAATATGCAGATGCGTTTAAAGAACAATCCAGTTTGGATGTTACTCTTTCGGTAACAGGCACGGAAAGGCGACTTGAACCATATTTGGAAGTAATGGTATTTCGTGCCACTCAGGAGTTGCTTGGGAATGCGTCTCGCCATAGCCAGGCTACCTTGATCAAGGTGCAGGTCGACATGGGAAATGAAATGGTTCGCGTTAGTGTGGACGACAATGGCAAGGGATTTGACCCCGAAATATTGAAACAGTCAACAAATCTTGGGTTAAAGTTGATCCGTGAACGTGCCGAAATGCTGGGTGGGAATTTTGAGATTGATAGTATGGCTGGGTCTGGCGCCAGAATTACATTCTCTGTGCCGGCAAGAGGCTGATTTTTCATTTAAACTTCTAACATTATTGTTAAGCGGTTGTTTTGCTGGCACTCCTTTTGCAAGCCGGGGGAAATGTAAAATGGGTTTTGTGGCGCAAATTTACTGATATCCACTGCGTGGCTGTTTTGAATTTGCCATTTTTACTGTATAATCATTATGATATAAATTGTCTAGTGCAGATTACAAAAAATAGGAGATTTTTATGCGTCGAGGACGAACTCTAATTATGGTGCTTCTAATCATTGTAATTGGCCTAGTTGTAGCTTTTTTTGCCTTCCGCCAATTCCTGGGCGGGGCAACAACCGCGGAACAGGTGCCAGTTAATGTTGAGGTTTATGTTGCAGGCCAGAATATTCCTCAAGGTGAAGAAGTTACTGAGGCTGCCCTTCAGACTATTACGATTCCACAGGATAAAGTTGTAAGTGTCATGTATGGTACGGATGAAAAAGCATTCCTCATTGGGAAGGTTGCAAAATACCCTCTTGATCAAGGAGTGGTAATTACCGAGTCTATGGTCGGAGATGGTACTGCTAGTATTCCGATATCCGGTCCTCAATGGGCCTCATTGATACCTGCCGGGCAAACTGCCATTTCGATTCCAACCAATCGCCTGGGCTTGGCCGGCTATGCAATTGCTGATGGTGCACACGTCAACATTAATGCCTGTTTTCTCTTTGTTGATGTAGACCCATCATTTCAATCGGTTCTTCCAAATAAATTTATCGTCTTAACAGGCACCGGCTTTAGTGATACAGGTGTTCCGACAATAACACTTGGTGGTGGAGCGGAAGGCCCGTTTCAAGGCAGATTGGAACTGGAACCTGCTATTCAACAGCCGTATTATCTAATTCCTTCTGAATCACAGCGCCCCAGAATGGTTTGTCAAATTCTATTACAAGATGTCGTGGTTTTAAAGGTTGGCAACTTCTCGTTAACCCCAGTTGTAACTACCTCCGAAACTGATCCGGCGGCGGTTCCAGCAGATCAACAGACCTCTTCTGCACCTGATATTGTTACCTTGCTGGTTTCGCCTCAGGATTCGATTACGCTTTCATATTTGATTCAAACTCAGGCGGAATTAACTATGACATTACGCAACCCAAGTGATCAGGCGCGCCAGGCAACTGAAGCATCTACACTTCAGTTCCTCTTGAGCCAATATAATATCCCTGTTCCTGCCAAGTTGCCTTATTCACTTCAGCCCCAGACTGATATTTTGGGTGGCGTTGTTCTTCCGAACGATGTGGTTCAGGTACCTGCCCAGTAATATCCTGCTTTATTAAAACATAAATAATTGAGGCATTGATGTCAAAATGGCTTTAGCGAAAATTAGAACATTAATAGTCGATGATATTGCAGAAACACGTGAGAATGTTCGTAAACTTTTGCAATTCGAATCCGATGTCGAGGTGGTTGGCTCTGCTCGTACTGGACGTGAAGGGATACAACTTGCCCAAGAGTTGGATCCAGACGTGATATTAATGGACATAAATATGCCGGATATTGATGGAATCTCTGCTACGGAAGTTATCAGGCAGAATTCACCCTATATCCAAGTTGTAATTCTTTCGGTTCAGAGCGATCAAAATTATATGCGTCGTGCCATGTTGGCAGGCGCAAGAGACTTCTTAACAAAACCGCCGATGGGGGATGAGTTAATTTCAGCAATTCGGCGGGCTGGAGAGATGGCCCATATAGAAAGAACCAAAACATCCCAGGTGCGGCTTGGTTCTTCGGCGAGTTCCTCAGGAGTCTCTCTTGTTTCTGCAGTAGGCAGTCCGGCTACTCTTGGAAAAATAATTACTGTTTATAGCCCTAAGGGTGGAACTGGCTGCACCACGGTTGCAGTTAATTTGGCGATTGCATTGAATAATGAGGCAACTCGGGCCGTGGTGGTAGATGGAAATCTGCAGTTTGGTGATGTGGCCATGTTTGTCAATGAACAGGGTAAAAACACAATCCTTGATATAGCGCCTCGCGTTGATGACCTCGAGTTGGATCTTGTTGAAGACATTTTGATAAAACATCAAACATCTGGTATTAGCATATTGGCTTCACCGCCACGTCCAGAGATGGCGGAAAAAGTTTCTGCCGACCAATTTGTTAAAGTTTTGCAGTTTTTACAAAAAATGTTTGCTTATGTGGTGGTTGATACGTCGTCAATACTTACAGATGTTGTTTTGGGCAGTGTTGACATCAGCGATATAATTTTGGTTATAACAACCCAGGAAATACCGGCTATTAAGAATACACGCCTTTTTTTAGATCTTTTACAGACGATGGGTATTGGAAAAGATCGTATTGTGTTTGCGATTAATCGTTTCGACAAACGAATTTCAATTACCCCTGAAAAAATCAGTGACAACCTGAAGCATGAAGTTGCCGTTACGCTGCCCCTTGATGAAAAAGTTGTGATCACGGCTGTAAATCGAGGTGTTCCGTTCATGATTGATAACAAGAATCAACTCGCCGGTAAAGGCATATTTTCATTGGCAGAGGTTGTTCGGACCCGCTTAAGCGTGCTTGAATCTGATACAGAGATTAAACGGTAAGGAGAGATAGACCATGTCGTTATTGAAAAGAATTGAGCAAAATCAAGGAGGAGGTGGACAGCAGGGTGGTACTCCTTCGTCACCAGCTCCCCAACAATCAGGCGGTGGTCAATCAGGCAGTGGCGGGGATAATTCACGTTTGTCATCTCTTCAGGCGCGCCGCGTCAGCGCACCCGTTACTTCACCTCAAGCAGGAACGTATTTTGATTTAAAGACTAGGGTGCAAAACAAACTTCTTGCCGAAATAGATCCTTCAATGGATATTTCCAAGACTGAAGAGGTAAAAAAGACAATTCAGGACTTGTTTGAGCAAATATTAACTGAAGAAAATATTGTTCTTTCGCGTCCTGAGAGAGCAAGATTGTTCGAGCAGATTGCGGCTGAAATTTTAGGTTTAGGCCCACTTCAAACACTTCTGGAAGATGATTCAATCACTGAAATCATGGTAAATGGCCCGAAGAATATTTTTATTGAGCGCAAAGGTAAAATTCATCGGGTGCCAATCACTTTTGAAGGTAACGATCATGTTATGAGAATTATTGATCGTATTGTGGCTCCTTTGGGCAGACGTATTGATGAATCGAGCCCCTATGTTGATGCTCGCTTGCAAGACGGTTCCCGTGTGAATGCTGTTATCCCGCCGATCTCTCTGGTCGGCCCCGTTTTGACAATTCGTAAGTTTTCCAAGAACCCGATTTCTGTTGACCAATTAATTCAATTTGGTTCGATTTCACAGGAGGCCGTACAATTTCTAAAAGCTTGTGTAGAAGCCAGATTGAATATCATTATTTCGGGCGGTACAGGCTCAGGCAAGACTACGCTATTGAATGTGATGTCGAGTTTCATCCCGGCAGACGAACGTATTCTTACCATTGAAAATGCCGCTGAATTACAGTTGCGCCAGGAACATGTTGTTACTTTGGAGTCGCGGCCGCCTAATATTGAAGGTCGCGGTGAAGTTACGATCCGCGATCTTGTTATCAATGCCCTTCGTATGCGCCCAGAACGTATTATTGTTGGTGAGTGTCGTGGTGGTGAAACGCTTGACATGTTGCAGGCAATGAATACGGGCCATGATGGTTCCATGACCACAGCACATGCCAATACTCCTCGTGATGCAATATCTCGTATTGAGACAATGTGTTTGATGGCTGGAATGGATCTGCCAGTGCGGGCGATTCGCGAACAGATTTCAAGTGCGGTCGATGTGATATGTCAGCAGGAACGTATGCGCGATGGTACTCGTAAAGTCACTACGATTACAGAAGTTAGCGGTATGGAAGGTGATGTTATTACGATGACAGATATCTTTACTTTTGAGCAGTCTGGTGTTGAGAATGGCCAGGTTGTTGGCCGTTTACGCCCAACTGGTTTGCGCCCCAAGTTCATGGATAAAATTGAAGCAGCCGGGATTCATCTTCCCCCCTCAATCTTTGGCATCGGCGAACGACGTCGTTATTAGGAGTATGAATTTTCCATGGGTACTATAATTATTGTTGTTGGAATAATCCTGATAATCGTTCTTCTGATTGGTGTGATTGTTTCATCCAATAGTGAGAATGCCATTGTTGAACAAAGATTGGACCAGTATTTTGAAAGTGGTAATAATCAAGTCGATAAGGATAAACAAGTACAACGAGCTGTTCTTACAGAATGGGTGTCGAAAAGAGTTGAAAAAACATCTTTTGGCGATAGAGTGGCTCGAGAATTGGCCCGTGCCGATTTGAAGTTTAAGGTCAGTGAGTATTTTGCGCTTATTATTATATCTGTTGTTTCCTTAGCTGCTTTGGCGTGGCTAATTGGAAATCGCAATATAATTTCCCTTTTGATTGGTGCGGGGATTGGAGCCTTTATCCCTCGGTTTTATGTTAAACAGCAACAAAAGGCGAGATTGAGGAAGTTTAATGAGCAATTGTCTGATATGTTGAATCTCACTGTCAATGGTTTGCGGGCGGGTTACTCAACAATGCAAGCGATGGAATCGGTGAGCAGAGAACTTCCCCCGCCCATCAGCGACGAATTTCGACGCGTGGTGCAGGAGATGCAGATTGGCATAACCATGGAGGCAGCTCTAGATAATCTTCTACGCCGTATTCCAAGTGAAGATCTTGACTTTGTTATCACGTCAATTAATGTTCAAAGAGAAGTCGGCGGTAATCTCTCGGAAATATTAGATACTATCTCTTTTACGATTCGGGAAAGAGTTCGTATCAAAGGAGAGATACGGGTGATGACGTCGCAAGTGCGGGCTTCTGGAGCGATATTGTCGATGGTCCCATTTTTTTTGACACTTGTACTCTGGTTCATTAATCCGGATTATTTGCTGTCGGTAAATCAAGGCGGACCTTTTTGTGCGGGAATTATTATCTGCGTAGTGCTGGGCTTAATTGGTTCCGGCTATTTTGTTATGATGCGAATTGCGGATATCGAGGTGTAGTATGAATATTGTTATTGGACTATTCGTTGGCCTAATAATTATTGGTGGTATTGCCGCAGTTGTTGTTGTTGGTTTAAGGGCTTCAAGAAATAGCCAACAAGATGAGTCCGATCCATTAATGGAACGTCTTGCGGAGGCAAGCCAAAGAGGTGAGGTTGTTAGCTTGGAGGCCATTGAGCTGCAACAACCTTTCGCCGAACGTGTTCTTATCCCAATTATTAAACGAATAGGTGACATTTCCACGCGATTTACACCTCAGAATTTGCTCGTGGAGACCACTCGAAAACTTGAGCTTGCTGGAAACCCCGGGAAGCTTGATGCGGCTACGTTTTTATCGACGAGATTTGTTGTTGCAGCATTATTTGGCGGTCTGTTATTATTGTTTTCCCGGCTTGGCGCAGAACCTTGGCCTATCGGTCGAACTTTTTTGTTAACTATTGTGTTCGCAGTTTTAGGTTTTAATTTCCCCGGTTTATGGTTGCAAAGCCGTATTTCTAGTCGCCAAAATGAAGTTCGAAAGGCCATGCCGGATGCTCTTGATTTGTTGACGATTTGCGTTGAGGCAGGTTTGGGTTTTGATGCAGCTATGGCGAAGGTGGGAGATAAATGGGAGAACGAATTGTCTTTAATGTTTACACGTTGTATTCGAGAAGTTCAGCTTGGAAAACCCCAGCGTGAAGCACTTCGTGATATGGAGTCTCGCTTGGGATTGCCGGAGTTGACAAGTTTTGTTGCTGCTGTTATTCAGAGTCAAATTTTGGGTGTAAGTCTTTCAAAAGTATTGCGAATTCAGTCTGATCAAATGCGAGTAAAGAGACGTCAACGTGCCGAGGAATTGGCGCATCAGGCCCCTGTAAAGATGATTATTCCCATGGCATTCTTAACGTTCCCTTCCATTATGATTATCATGCTCGCCCCTGCTGGCTTCCAAATAGCTCAGGCGTTTGGCGGTGGAGTTGGTGGTGGATAATATTGGACTTGCAAAGAGTTAAATTAAGGCCCCTGTAAATTTTTTCTGCTTTTGTATGACAAATATTGCTAAAGGCGGAACTTGTCTCAGAATAAACTGAAATACCAGCTTTATCGAACATTTTGGGGTGTACTTGACCTTCTGTTCCCCCCTGTTTGTGGTGGGTGTGACAAATTGGGGGCACGTTGGTGCAACGAGTGCCAGAGTAAAGTTAATATAATAAGCGGTGTGGTTTGTGATGTATGCGGCCTTCCACAGGCAGTGACAGGCGTTTGTAACGCTTGTCTTGCTGAAAGGCCGCGTTTTCGCACATTAAGGGCATGGGCTGTTTTTGACGATCCGATCAGACATGCTTTACATAAGTTGAAATATCGACGCAATATCTCTCTAGGAGAGCCATTGGCGGCCCAAATGTCCGTATTTGTGGATCAATTAAACTGGCCGGTGGATGTGATTATCCCGATTCCTCTTGGGAGAGAACGGCAGAAAGAACGCGGCTATAACCAGGTGGGAGCTGTTGCGTTTCCGCTGGCCGCCGCTTTGGGTATCGATTACCTTCCGCATGGATTAACTCGAAGAAAAGAAACGCGTTCTCAGGTTGGATTGTCCCGAGATGAGCGCAAAGAAAATGTCCATGGTGCGTTTACGGCAGATGAAAAGGTGAGAGGGAAGGCTGTTCTGGTGATGGACGATGTGTCTACTACAGGATCGACTTTATCTTCCAGTGCTGATGCTTTGTTCTTGTCTGGGGCAAAGGAAGTTTATGCTTTTGCAGTCGCTCGTGCGTTGCCTCATCATGGCCTGAAGCATGCATGAGAGTTTGTGATGGTGATTCAACATCTTTTCAAGGAGAATCTTATGTCCAACAAAGTTGAAGTTCAAACACGTAACATTCGTTTGACCGAAAAGATCGAAGAATATGTGAACAAGAAGGCGGGTAATTTGGATCATTACCTTTCTTCCATTGAGGAGGCGCGTGTGGAGCTTTCGCACCACAAGGCTGCTCGCGATGCGAACGATCGAAACGCTGCCCAAATCACCGTTCGTGGAAAGGGATTTACCCTTCGTTCGGAAGTTCGCGGAGATGAAGCGTTGGCTGCTTTCGATGCGGCTTTGGATAATTTGCAGCGCCAGATCGAAAGATATAAAGGCAAACATTCCGTAGGGCGCGGTGATGGCCGTTCTGCTGCCGAAGTCGCCGAAGAAGTTATTGACGATGAGACTGGTGAGTTGTCGCCACTGGTGGCGCGCCGTAAGAAATTCATCCTCAACCCGATGACGGAGGATGAAGCTGTGGTTCAGATGAGAAATCTCGGACATGATAATTTCTTTGTCTTTCACAACGCACTGACCAACAAGGTGAATGTGTTGTATCGCAGGCGCAACGGTAGTTATGGTTTGATCGAGCCTGAAGTGGAATAGCATTTGCGTAAATAAAAATAACGACCCGGGTAATCCGGGTCGTTATTTTTATTTTTTCGTTATTTGGTAAAGTCTTATTTCGATCAGGATAAAACTTGCAAGCAGGGCTGCGAGTGAGATGATTTGTCCTTGCTTGATCCCGTTTAGTATCAAAGTTTGATCGGCTCGGAAGCCCATGAGAAATACCTGCATGCCGGTGACGAGTGCAAGGTAAGCGAGGAAATGTATGCCAGGGTGTGGATCATGTCTTTTGTACCAGAGCAAGCCGAAGATTAAGGCGGAAGCGAGTGTCTCGTAGATTTGAGTTGGGTGCCGATTCGCATTCCACAATTCAACTGCCCAAGGCAGATCGGTTGGGAGTCCAAATGCAGTGCCTGCAGCAAGGTGACTTAATCCCAATCCTATTCCCAGAATGGCGAAGAATGGAGTTAGCGCATCCAGCACCGACCAGATTGAGATCTGGTTTCTTTGAACGAAGACCAATACGGTAATTGCCGCGGCGGCAAGAGCGCCGAGCATATCGAAAAGATCGGGATTAATGGAGAGGATATTGATTGGGCTTTTTGCAAAGGCGGAAATGTTTTGCAGCACAAAAGATATTCTTCCGCCGAAGATAAAGGCGATCAGTCCGTAAAAAATAAGGTTGTTGATATTTTCCTTGCTGATCCCGTGACGTTCGGCACGTTTTTCGGCGAAATTCAAGCCGATCCAGGCGGCAAGCACCAGCAGGATCATGTGACGTGGAGGTGAGAAAAGGTTGCGAAAAATAGTAAACATGGTTTATTTTAGAATTTGCTCAACTCGGGTCCGCAGCAATGCTTCGGACATCGGGCCGCCGATGACCACTTCAGAAATGACGCCTTCGCGGTCGATAAAAAATGAAGATGGAAGCGACCTTAATTGATAATCCCTGCCAACATCCCCGGTTTCATCGAGCAGAATGGGAAAGTTCAAACTGAATTTTTCTGCAAAGGGGAGGACATCTGCTGGATTATCCTGTGCGGTCATATCCACTGCCAACACGACGAACCCTTGATCCTTGTATTCGTCGTATATTTTTTGAATGGCGGGCATTTCGGCACGACATGGCGGGCACCAGGTGGCCCAAAGATTTACCAGAACAGCCTTTCCCTTTAACTCTGAGAGCGTGTAACTTTCCCCAGTTGGAGTTTGAAGTGTAAAATTGGGCGCGGTGAACCCTGCCTGCGGGGCAGATTGGCCCGCAGGCGCAGAGTTAGGGGTTGAGCCAGCAGATAATACCGTCCACGAAAGACCGGCCACTAGCAACAGGATATACAGGATAATTCTTTGAGTAAAGTTCATTGTTTTTATGAAGGAAGAAGGTAAAATGGGACAGTATTATTGTCGGACTCAACAGAGTATATCTTACCATGCCATTAACTGAGCCTGTTTTTCTTGGAATTGATCCCACCTCCGGTAAAAAATCCTTCACCTATGCGGTATTGGACAAGGATTTGCGGGTCCTTTCATTGGCAGATGGTGAGGTGGAGGATGTTGTTTCATATGTGGAGGGGCAGCCTTCCACGGTGGTTGCGATCAATGCGCCTTCCAACTTGAACCGCGGGCTGGTGGAAAAGAAACTTAAGAAGGAAATGACCGGGCAGCATCAAATTCGCGGCGCACAAATGCGCATGTGCGAATATGAGTTGCGCAGTCATGGGATCACGGTTTCGGGTACCCCATCGAATATGACATCCTGCCCTTCGTGGATGCAGCTTGGTTTCAGCTTATATCGAAAGTTGGAAAAGATGGGGTTCTCAAGATATCCAAAATCAGATTCGGATCATCAGGTTCTGGAGACACACCCCCATGCCTGTTATTGCATGTTGGCTGATGTTGCGCCGCAGCCCAAGCCCTCCATAGAGGGAAGGCTGCAAAGACAGCTCCTGCTTTATGAACGCGGAGTGCGCGTGCGCGATTCGATGGATTTCTTTGAGGAGATCACGCGTCACAAAATGATGAAGGGGATTTGGCCGGTGGAGTTGTTGTACCTGCCGGAACATCTTGATGCCCTGGTTGCCGCATACACCGCGTGGCTTGCATTTCGAAAGCCGGAGCAGATCTCTTTCATTGGTGATGAAAAAGAAGGGCAGATCGTTTTGCCTGAAAAGGAATTGAAAGAAAATTATTAAGCGGATGGTAAAATAACATATTATGACAATCCAGAATCTTCAAACTCAAGCAATTAATACTCTTCGTTTTCTTTCTGCTGATGGTGTGCAAAAAGCAAACTCCGGCCACCCCGGCCTGCCGATGGGAACCGCCGCGATCGCATACACCATTTGGACCCGGCACCTGAGACATAATCCGCGCAATCCCAATTGGGCGGGACGTGACCGCTTCATCCTTTCGGGTGGGCATGGTTCGATGCTCCTTTATTCTTTGCTCCATCTGACAGGGTATGACCTGCCGCTGGAGGAGTTGCAAAACTTTCGTCAGTGGGGCAGCCGCACGCCGGGTCATCCGGAATATGGCTTGACTCCCGGTGTGGAAGTGACCACTGGCCCACTGGGACAGGGCTTTGCCAATGGAGTTGGCATGGCCATTGCGGCTTCGCATATGGCTGCGACCTTCAATCAGCGCGGCCACGAGATCATTGACCCATTCATTTATGCCATCGTCACAGACGGTGACTTGATGGAAGGTGTTGCCTCCGAAGCAGCTTCACTTGCTGGGCATTTGTCTTTGGGACGATTGATCTATATCTATGATGACAATCACATCTCCATTGACGGATCGACTGATCTGGCTTTCACTGAAGATCGTGCCATGCGCTTCAAAGCCTATGGCTGGCACGTGTTGAGAGTGGAAGATGGAAACGATGTGGAAGCGATTGATAAAGCTATTCAACAAGCAAAAGCCGAACCGCGTCCTTCCATCATCATGTGCCGCACTATTATTGGATACGGCGCGCCTACTCGACAAGGAACTCAAAAGGCACACGGCGAACCTCTCGGCGATGAAGAACTCAACGCCGCAAAGGATAACCTGGGCTGGCCGAAGGAACCGCGGTTCTACATCCCAGACGATGTGCGTGAGTTTTATCGCAAGGCCGTCGAAAAAGGCCGCGAGCTCGAAGCGGATTGGAAGATGCGCTTCGATGCATACAAGCGCCTGCACCCCGGATTAGGCGCGGAATTGCAGCGCCGTCTCGATGGAAAGCTACCCAAGGATTGGCAATCTACGTTGCCGACTTTCCCAGTTGATCCAAAGGGCATGGGATCTCGTGTGGCATCCGGCAAAACGATCAATGCGATTGCGCCCAAGCTGCCCGAATTGATCGGTGGCTCCGCGGACCTGGCTCCTTCCAATAATACAAAAATTGACGGAAGCCCTGCCTTCCAAAAAGAATCCTACGAAGGACGCAATTTCCACTTTGGCGTGCGCGAACATGCGATGGGTTCGATCTTGAATGGCATGTCTGTCTTTGGCGGCGTCATTCCTTATGGTGCGACTTTCCTTGTCTTTGCAGATTACATGCGTCCGGCCATTCGTTTGGCTGCGTTATCGCATTATCCATCGATTTTCATTTTTACGCATGACAGTATTGGTCTTGGTGAGGATGGACCCACTCATCAGCCCGTTGAACATTTGGCTTCGTTGCGGATTATCCCCAACTTGGTGACGATCCGCCCGGCGGATGCGAATGAAACTGCTGCCGCGTGGAAAGTTGCAGTGGAACGCCGCAACGGCCCGACCGTGCTTGTGTTCACCCGCCAAAACTTGGCGACATTGGAAGCAAATCCACCGGTTGAAAAAGGTGCTTACGTGCTGAAGGATTTCGGTGAGCCTCAAATTATTTTGATGGCTTCTGGTTCTGAAGTGGGTTTGATCCTGGAAGCTGCACAAAAACTTGCGGACGAAGGCAAAGGCGTACGCGTGGTTTCCTTCCCAAGCTGGGAATTGTTCGAGAAGCAGGATGAGGCCTATCGCGAGTCTGTGCTGCCGAAGAATATTCAAAAGAGACTCGCTGTCGAAGCAGCGGCAGGCATCGGCTGGGAACGATACGCGAAGTCTGTCATCAGCATTGAACGCTACGGAGCATCCGCCCCGGCGAAGACCATCTTTGAAAAGCTTGGCTTTACTGTTGAGAATGTAGTGGCAAAAGCAAAAGAACTTTAATGAAAGTAGGGGCGAGGTCTTGTGCCACGAAGTGGTATACCTCGCCCCTACAATAATTTGGAGAAAGAATGAAGATAGCAGTAGGTTGTGACCATGGGGGATTTCCATTGAAGGATGTTGTCCTCGAAGCAGTGAAGGCCGCAGGCCATGAAGTGATCGATGTGGGGACTTTTGGACCCGATGCTGTGGATTTTCCCGATTTTGTAAAAAAAGTTGGCGAGAAGATTCAAGGTGGTGAAACCGAACGTGGGATTTTAATTTGCGGTTCCGGTATTGGCGCATCCATTGCGGCGAATAAAATGAAAGGCATTTACGCTTCGATCTGTCATGACACATATTCCGCGGCGCAGGGCGTGGAGCATGATGCCATGAATGTTTTGTGTTTAGGCGGACGCGTAATTGGGCCAGAGTTGGTGAAGGTACTCGTTCCTGCGTTTTTGAATGCAAAATATCTTGGTACTGAAAAAGGTGGAGAGAGATTTGCAAAGCGAGTCAATAAAATCCTTAAAATGGAGAATGGGGACTACGATTTTTCAGGATGACACTACTCGTTGAAGGTATTTTCCAAGCTTTTCTTTTAGTTGTCCTTTTCAGTGTTATTCCGATAGGATTCTTTTGGGGGTTTGGGTATCTGGCAGCGAAGAAGAAACGTCCGATAAAGCTATTCCTCGCACTTTCTCAAGGAATTTCTTTTTTTATTGTCTCTTCTCTTTTGGCGTTAGCAATTAGTGAAACTTGGTTTTGGGTATTCGGTTTGCTGGCCGGGATTTTTGCTGTGATAGGGATATATTCTTGGCCACCCATTATTTTGGAAAAATTTGAAATTTATTTCAATAAATTAGCTCGAATTAATAATCAATAAGGATAAAAGATGACCCCAATACAAAAACTTACCTCCCTCGGCCAGTCTCTCTGGTACGACAACATTCAACGAAAACTGCTCGTCAACGGCGAACTCAAGGCCATGATCGAGCGCGGTGATATTCGCGGCGTGACCTCGAACCCGACCATTTTTCAGAATGCGATTGCAAAGACGAACGATTATGATGCAGCATTGATTCCGCTGGCCTGGGCCGGCTGGGATGCAGAGAATATCTTCTGGCAGCTTGCCATCGAAGATATTCAGGAAGCCTGCGATCTCTTCCGCCCGTTGTACGATGAAACCAAAGGCGGGGACGGTTATGTGAGTCTCGAAGTCAGCCCGTATCTGGCGAAGGATACGGCAGGCACCACCAAACAAGCGCAGGAATTGTGGACGCGCGTGAACCGCCCTAATCTGATGGTGAAGATTCCTGCCACAAAAGAAGGCATCCCTGCCATTCGCGCAAGTATTGCTGCTGGTATCAACGTCAATGTTACGTTGATCTTTTCACTCGAGCGTTATGCAGAGGTGATGGATGCGTATCTCTCCGGCCTGGAAGATCGTGTTGCCAAGAATCTTCCCGTTCAAAATATCGCCTCCGTTGCATCGTTCTTTGTTTCGCGTGTGGATACAAAAATTGATCCGCGCCTGCCTGCTGATTCTGCGTTGCTTGGCAAGGCCGCGATCGCAAATGCAAAGCTTGCCTATCATGCCTTCGAAGAAATCTTTACTTCGGCGCGCTTCGCGACTCTCAAGGCTCGTTTCAGCGCACGTGTGCAGCGTCCGTTGTGGGCTTCGACGGGTACGAAGAATCCGAAGTACTCTGACACGATCTATATCGATACGCTGATCGGCCCCGATACCGTTAACACCGTTCCGCCCGCCACGCTGGATGCCTTCCGCGATCACGGCAATGCGGCGCTGACCATCACGCGCGGACTTGAAGAAGCGCAGACCCAACTTGCTGACCTTAAGTCTGCGGGGATCTCGATGGGCGATGTGACTCAGGAATTGGAAGATGAAGGAGTCAAGTCTTTTGCGGATGCGTTCAAGACTCTGTTGGATGTGGTGGATGATCGACGCAAGAACGCCGTCGCTTCAATCGCGCCGTTGGCTGATTCTGTTGCGAAGCGCATCGCCAAGCTGGATGCGGACTCTGTCCCATCCCGCGTGTGGGCACATGACCCAACGCTTTGGGCAACCGACGAAGCAGGCCAGGCTGAGATCAAGATCCGCCTCGGCTGGCTGGACTCCATCGAAGATGCCCGCAAGCGACTCGCCGGTTATCAATCTTTTGCAAAAGAGATTCACAACGAAGGCATTGACCGTGTACTCGTCATCGGCATGGGCGGTTCGTCGTTGACCCCCGAAGTCTTTAGCTCCTTGCTTGCAGGCGCGAACATCGAAGCGAAGTTAAGCCTCGCGATCATTGATTCGACTGACCCGATTCAAGTTGCAACTGCGGTTGAACAATATCCTCCCGACAAAACTTTATATATCATCGCCAGCAAGTCCGGCGGAACTGCTGAATTGTTGGCCTCCTTTGATTACCTATGGGAGTTGAGCAAGGGAAATGGTTCCCGCTTCGTCGCCATCACCGATGCAGGGACTTCGCTTGAGAAGCTTGCCAAAGATCGCGGCTTTAGAAAGATATTCAATCCCGATTCCAATGTGGGCGGACGCTTTGCCGCATTGACCGATTTCGGTTTAGTGCCTGCCGCATTGCTCGGCATGGACTTCGATCAACTGCTCGGCAATGCCGAACGCATGAAGAAGCAGTCCACTGCGGATGTTTCCTCCGCGCGCAACCCTGGCTTTGCACTGGGCGCTCTACTGGCCGAGTCTGCTCTCGCAGGCAGAGACAAAGTCACGATTTTGGCGGATGCGCCTGTTTCCGCGTTGGCAAACTGGATTGAGCAGGTGATCGCCGAATCCAGTGGCAAGAATCAGAAAGGAATCCTTCCCGTGGCATTGGAGCCTTTGGGCAAACCCGATGTGTATGGCAAGGACCGGCTGTTCGTTTATTTGAAGAGCAACGGCGAGCTCGAAGCGGGCATGGCGGAATTGAAGGCCGCAGGATTCCCCGTGATCGAATTCCCGATCACCAGCCCATACGATGCGGGCGCGGAATTTTATCGCTGGGAGATGGCGATCTCGATTGCATGTCACATCCTGGGCATCAACACCTTCGACCAGCCCGATGTGCAGGATAGCAAGCTGCGCACGATTGCCAAGATCAAGGATTTTCAATCGACGGGCAAGCTCGCCGAAGTGGATCTGGTGGATGGGAAGAAGGCGAAGGCTGCTTTGAAGAAATTTTTAGCGGACGCGAAAGATGGAAATTTCGTGACCATCAATGCCTATGTGCCGCGCAATAAAGAAACAGTGGCGGCCATTCAAACCTTGCGCGTGGCGATTCGCGAGAAAACAAAATGCGCCGTGACCGCTGGATTTGGTCCGCGCTTCCAGCATTCGACAGGACAGTTCCACAAGGGCGGACCGAATAAGGGATTGTTCATTCAGGTGGTCTACGATGCCGCGAAGGATATGGAAATCCCCACGGAAGGCCTGACCTTCGGCACGCTCATCCGTGCGCAGGCGCTGGGCGATTACGAAGCACTCCTCGCCGCGGGACGCAAGGCGATACGAATTAAGTTAGATAAGCCGGAAGATTTGAGTAATTTGTTGTAGGGGCACAGCGTTGCTGTGCCAAATTGGACACGGCAGCGCCGTGTCCCTACGGAGTTGAATTATGAAATACGACCCGCAGCTTCATCATCGTCGTTCCATTCGTTTGCAGGGATACGATTACACGGCTGCGGGCGCGTATTTCATCACGATTTGTTCGTATCAGCGCGAACATATTTTTGGTGAAGTGGTTGATGGGGAAATGAGATTGAATGCCTTGGGCGAAATTGCACGTGCGGAATGGTTTAGAACCGCTGAGTTGCGTCCGCAGGTGGAATTGCATGAAGATGAATTTGTGGTGATGCCGAATCACGCGCATGGGATTATTTGGTTGGTAGAACCTGTTGGGGCACGGCGCCGCCGTGCCCCAACGGAAAAATTTGGAAAACCCGTTGTTGGTTCGATTCCAACCATCGTCCGTGCATACAAATCAGCCGTGACCTATGCCATTAATAAATCGCAAAATTCGCGTGGTTCTGTTATTTGGCAGAGAAATTATTACGAGCATGTCATCCGAGATGAGCGGGAATTGGACTTGATCGCCAGGTATATCCATTACAATCCATTCAACTGGCAAGTGGACTGTGACAACCCCGAAAACACCCGTAAATTACCCGCACCAGAATCCGTGGAAGATTATCTAAGAGATGCCGAAGAAATTTTAGGAGTAAAAATCAAATGACCAATCTCTCTTCCTTCAAATGTGTCGCCTGCCGTGGCGGGGAGCCGACCTTGACCGACGCCGAGATCGCGGACCTGCATCCGCAGGTGGCGGAGTGGCAGATCAAGGAAGTGGACGGTGTCAAACGGATCGAGCGCGTCTTCAAGCTCAAGAACTTCGTGGAGGCGATTGCTTTCACAAACAAGATCGGCGTGATCGCGGAAGAGGAAGACCATCACCCGTTGATCATCACCGAGTGGGGTAGGGTGACCGTGCAGTGGTGGTCGCATAAGATCAAGGGACTGCATAAAAATGATTTCATCATGGCGGCGAAGACAGATGAAGTGTTTGGATAAGATTTTTAGGAAAATGAAGCAAGTTTATACATGAAAAAAAATATGTGGAAGAAAATTTTCTTATTAGTGATTGCATTTAATTCAGGATGTTCATCGGTTGATTCCTCTGTTTCTGAAACTTTAACAGCGTGGCCGACAGCTACAGTAGTCAAAGCTACCACTACTCCGTCTCCAACGTTAATGCCTATACCAACTCTTTATTCTCGTTTGGAGCTATCAGAAGATTCTTTAGATGTGGTTGTTGGTAAATTAGAAATGGAGGGATACTCTTTTGAGTATTTTGAGTATGAAGACGGAAATAGTCGGTATCTTGGCACTTATCAAAACGACACATTATTTTCCATAACCCTCGATATTCGTCAATCTAACTTTACTTTTGCCGGTTTTTATTATAACTACAGTGGAAATCCGAATGGCAATAATCCTCTGCCAGATGTTTTAGATATCGCCATTTTCGGTCCGAAAACTTTTGAAGAAGAAATACTTCCTTGGAGAAAGGATATTGAGAAATCAATGCTGCAGGGTGTTTTTGAAGATTATTACTTGCTCTGCTTCGAAGATTTTGCTATTCTTGAAAATCTTGGTGAACCATTTGGCTTTAGTCATTCTATATACTTAAGGAGAGATTGGGAATTAGAGTTGAGCGAAGTTTATCGTAGTTGCTCATGATGACTGTTGTGCTGTTTTAGTTAGATCACTCGAGGAAAAAAGTAATTCCGCTATAAATGATTTGATTCATTTCCAGTTATTAACCTGTCAAGTCGTAGCGGAGTGGAGTGGGTGACATAACAACCTGGCCTGCTTTTAAGCGGTATAGGTGCAAATCGAGTTTTCCTGCTCCCGGGCAGAGTCCACTCTAACTTGCGCGCAATACCCTGTGAAGAGTGCATAGGGCGAGTCGCAAATCGTTAGTCTATACTTTCTAGCTGAAAGGATCAACGACAATTATGTCGGAAACAATTTTTAAGCCAAAATATTCCCCTAGTGGCAGCTTTGATGTACTTGGACTCTGCCTGCTTTTGATAGTTGTTAGCCTTCTTTCCTTTATAAAATTTGGGGTTGATTTAACAACTATTTTGGCTTTTTCGTTCTTGATTCTTTCTGTTGTAAACTTCTCGGAGTCTTATATTCGCCGCGTCATATTTACTGACTCTTATTTCATCGTGGAAAAGTATGTTTGGCCGTCCAAAAAAATCGCATATTCAGACGTAATAGATTTTGGATTTTCAAAGGTCAAAACTCGAAAAGGAGATGTCAGTTTTGCTGCCATGGATAATGCGGCAGAATTGCATGCTTTGTTTTCGGAATTTATCCAGGAAGGCATAATTAACAGAAATCTATTTGAAAACAAGGCGGTGGTAGAAGAACTGGCTCTTAAAAAGTCGTTCTTGCCAGCTGTAGTGATCACACAAATTCTGAATGGTGCTTTTCTGATCTACTGGTTCTATAACCCATCACGCTTTAGCATACTGGGTTTCTGGCTTGTTATACTCTTGATAATTTTAGCCGGAGCAATGGTGATGCTGTCAATCTATTGGATCAACAAAAAGCGCATTAAACTTCAATAAATGCGGGCTAACAAAACATGCCTACTTACTGTATATTTTATTTCCAGTCGCCAGTGCCGGTGAATCGTGATGGCGTGATGTGAGTGACGTAGCCGGGTCTGCTTCGAAACGGTTCAGGCGGGAATATAACATCAGTGCCCAAATACCCATGAGCCAGCCGCTGGAGCAGGTCCGCGCCGCCGCCTTCGGTCACGTAGGCGTTTCCATACACAACCAGATATTCCTGCAAACCGAAATCGTTCTTTCCATGCCCAAGCATCGATAAGACCACGCGCGGGTCTTTTTTTATGTTCTTGATCTTTTGAAAGTTGCTCATGTGTCCCACGACAAATTCATCGTCTTGAATGCCGACCCACACCACGGTCACCTGCGGGCTGCCGTCGGGATTCAGTGTGGTCAAATGGGCGAGTGGGGCGGTGGCGATTAAGTTCTTAATGGTGTCTGGAATTATCATTTTGCCTCTTCAAAAATGCAATGTCACTCTGCCTGCACTGAGCCGCGGGCACACGTGAGGGGGCGCTCTTCGCGACCGAAGAGTCTCGTCCTTTTGGGGTAGAGACCCTTCGCTATCGCTCAGGGAATCATGGTTGGGAAATTACAAACTCGCTCGTCTCTTCTTCAAGGCTTTATCGTCCACTGCTTTGAAAATTCTCAACACGAATGGGAAATCTCCCAGCCAACTGAGGAAGTTAGCCCACAGCCAGGTGAGTCCCGTGGGGATTTCGGGCAGCGAGGCTGCGGGGGTGAAGTCCACCATGCGGTCATCGAGCTGGAAGTGATAGCGGTCCGCTTGAGTAACCTTCGGATTCGATTCAAGGAATGAACGCATTTGAGCAAGCTCGTCTTTCGTCATCCACTGCGGCAGGTCGGAGGTGGCTTTGAATTCACAAACGAGCGCGAGGTCTTGCAGCAAGGTCTTCTGTTCGGGCGTGAGTGTATTTTCCTTTGATTCAAAATACGCCACGTCGGGGTCGATGTGAATTAAAGGTTTCAACCACAAACGATGAACCACCGTGCGGATGGCATTCTTCGTGCCGGGGGTGGAAAGGTTGTACAGCAAATTGGCATCGCGATAACTTTCCCATGCGTGCGAGACATCCGGCCCCACGCGGATCGCGTCGCAGACTCCCAGCGCGGGGATGATCGGCGTGCCGCAGGTCAGGAAGAATGCGTCCGCGCCCATCGCTTCACGCATCAATTTCAGCGACTCGCGATACGCGGCTTCGCGCGGCATGTCGTTGTAGCGTTTGCCTTGCAATGCGCCCGCATATAAGAAGTCCAGCTTGAGATAGTCAAAGCCCCAGGCGCGGACCTGCTTCATGAGCGCAACCAGCCACGAGATTACGTCCGGATGCGTGGTGTCGAGCGCGTACAACTGCTCGCCCCAGTTGAATCCCGCAGAGACGAGTCGTCCCTTTTCATTTCGCAAAAACCAATCCGCATGTTCTTTGAATAATTTCGAAGATTGGACGGCGATCAACGGCGCCAGCCACAATCCTGCACGCCTGCCCGTTGACTTTATTTTCTCCGCCAATGCATTCATGCCCGACGGAAATTTTCCATTCACATCCCAATCGCCAATCGTGATTTGCCAGCCGTCATCCACTTGCAAAACATCGAAAGGCATATCGCCTAACTCGTCGAACGTCTTGTAAAGAACTTCCTCATCGATCACGGTGTACAGGCTGTACCACGAGCACCATACGCGCGGCGCAATTTCTTTTTGTAATATCCCAAAACGATTTCCCAACTCATCGGCATATTTTTTGAAGACGATATTTTCCTCGCCAATGGCAATGAACCACTCGACTTCATCCGCCTCACTCTGCGCCGATAATTGATTGCCAACGAGCGACACATGCGCGTCTGTTGCCAATGCGCCGAGCAAGAGAATCTTTCCATCCTCCAATTCCACTGCGCCCAACCATGCGCCGTTGGGATCGGTCTTGCGCGCATGTACTGCATCGATTTGCAGCGGATGAAAAATGGCGGGCTTTTGAATTGGAAGCGGGGAGAGGTCGGTCCATGCCGCAAGCGACCACGATTGCCAGCCGTGACGGTAATAGCGCACAGGCTGCGAAGGCAACTCGATCTGTAATTCTTTTGCGGAGACGATCTGCGAATTTTGGATTTCGGAAAGTTGAAGTTTTTTCATTGACGCCTTGTACTCTAAAGAATGAGGCCATTTTACTGGAAATCAATAACGGATGCGAAACATAATTACCCCCCAATTTAATCTGGACGCAGATGAACGCTGATTTTCGCTGACAAAAAGCAAAATCAGCGTTTTCTGCGTTTTTCAGCGTCCCTTTTTGGGTTTAAAAACAAACTCACCCACGAAAGATTAATTTCAGGGTGAGTCATGTTTGTCCGTTTCCTGTACGCTCACGCCCTTGACGTGCAAATAGCCGTAAGGTATAGTTTCGGCGTCCCATTCGGAAGAAAAGCGTATAAAACCATGTATGAATTCGACAAAACAGACATAAAAATCGTCAATTTGCTCCTGGAAGACGGGCGTATGTCCGCTTCAGAGATGTCCCGCCGTATGAGTGACATCTCCGAGCGTGCTGTGCGTTATCGTGTGGATCGGATGATCGAAGAGGGCGTCATTCAGATCAGTGCGGTGGTCAAGCCCGAGGCGCTTGGTTTCAACATCAAAGCCGATGTCTGGCTGGAGGTCGAAGCCGATACTGTGTTGGACGTGGCCCGCAAGATGGCCTCTTTCGAAAATGTGACGTACGTAGCCTGCGGCATCGGGCAGAATGACATCAGTATTCAGATCGTGGCAAAGGATACTTCCGAGATCTATTATTTTGTCACGGAAGTGGTACGCAAAGTGCCGGGAGTTCGCAAGACCACCACTTCGATCGTACCGATCATTCTCAAAGATGTTTACCAGTGGAGAGTGCCTGAGCGAATTGCAAGTGAACTGTCAGAGAACGAATCAGTAGCAGCATCCAAATAATCCTTACAAGGAGAGTGTATGTTTGGTTCGAAGACGCAATCGTTACAGCAGCGTGCACAGAAAGTCATGCCGTTGGGTGTGAACTCCAATTTTCGTTTCTGGGGAGATGGTATTACCCCTTATGTCCAAAAAGCCAAGGGCGGTTATTTATGGGATGTGGATGGAAAAAAATATATCGACTATCGCATGGCCTTCGGGCCGATTATTTTAGGGCACGCCTACGATGAAGTCGATCAAAAAGTAATCGAAGAAATTCAAAAGGGCATTCTCTTCGCGATGACAGGTGAACTTGAAGTTGCCGTCGCAGAGATGATCGTCGAAATGTCTCCAGCCATCGAAATGGTGCGCATGGCCTGTTCGGGCACCGAAGCCACCATGCATGCGATTCGAGTTGCGCGCGCCTTCACAGGGCGCGATTTGATTTTAAAGTTCGAAGGCAATTATCACGGCTTTCATGATCATACGTTGTGGTCCACGTATGCGCCTGTTGAGGCTTATGGCAATCGTCGCAGTCCTATCGCGGTCCCTGCATCATCGGGTATCCCCAAAGGAATGCGGGAATTTATCATCACCCTGCCGTTCAATGACTTTGAAGGTTTCGAGCGCGTGATGAAATCATATGGCGATCAAATTGCCGCAGTGATATCCGAACCATGTCAGGGCAATTGCGCGGCAATCAATCCGCAAGATGGATTTTTGCAACTCATCCGTACTGAGACGGAAAAGTACGGTTGCGTTTTCATTTTGGATGAAGTCAAAACTGGATTTCGCATCGCGAACGGCGGGGCACAGGAATACTACCGCCTTCAACCAGACCTGGTCACGTATGCCAAAGCCCTCGGCAACGGTTACCCTGTGGCAGCATTCGGCGGCAAACGAGAGATCATGTCCATTATTGGTCACGGCGTGGCGCAGGGCGGGACCTACACCAACAACAAACCCGGCATTGCTGGAGCGTATGCCACGTTGAGTCTATTGAAATCCAAGCCGATTTTGAAGACCATCGAAAAACGCGGTCAGCGCCTGATGGAAGGATTAAAAGAAATCTTCGATGAGAATGATATTCCTTCCGTATTTACCGGCTATCCTGCCATGTTCTCCTTCTCGTTGAATACCGACTCCGTCACCTGTCAGCGTGACTGGTCACAAAGCGATCACGAGTTGTATATCAAGCTTGCCGACAAAGCCATTGCCCGCGGCGTCATGCCCGACCGTGATGCGCGTGAACCGTGGTTCCTGTGCTACGAACATTCCGATGCAGATATCGACGAGACATTGAACGTCTATGCAGAAGCTGCGAAGGAAATAAAAAGATAAATCGTCAAAGGTCGAACGTCGAAGGTCAAAACGACTTTCGACCTTTGACCTTCGACGTTTAAAAGGACATCATCATGACAAAAAAATTAACTTCCAAAGAAGTCGTTGACCTGAGCAAAGAGTACACATTTTTTTCCTGGTCTGTGCAGGGACAGATCAATCCGATTCCCGTCGAAAAGGCGGAAGGTGTTTATTTTTGGGACATGGATGGAAAACGATATCTTGATTTTTCATCCCAGCTGATGAATACGAATATCGGTCATCAGCATCCGAAGGTGGTCAAAGCTATTCAGGATCAGGCTGCCAAGCTTTGTTTCGTACATCCGGGAAATACAACTGATGTCCGCGCGCAGCTTGGAAAGAAACTTGCAGAGGTAACCCCCGGCAACTTGAAGAAAACCTTCTTCTCCCTCGGTGGGGCGGAAGCGAATGAGAATGCCATCAAGATCGCGCGATTCTACACAGGGCGTCACAAGATCCTTGCGCGCTATCGCTCCTATCATGGCGCGACACACGGCTCCATCGCGTTGACCGGCGATTACCGCCGCAACGCGGTCGAACCGGCCATGCCGGGTGGCGTTCATTTTCTCGACCCGTTCTGCTATCGCTGTCCATTTGGACAGAAGAAGGAATCCTGCAAACGGGAATGCATCTCGCACCTTGAAGAGGTCATCAAGTATGAAGGTCCCGATAAGATCGCGGCGATCATCATGGAAGGTGTGGTCGGCTCGAATGGTTTGATCGTCCCGCCAGATGATTACTGGCCGCGTGTGCGTGAAATCTGCGATAAATACGGCATTTTGTTGATCTCGGATGAAGTGATGAGCGGATGGGGCCGCACCGGTCAATGGTTTGCTGTCGATAATTGGGACGTGACTCCCGACATCATCACCACCGCGAAAGGTATCACAAGCGGATATGTTCCTCTTGGTGCAGTCATTGTCTCGGATAAGATCGCTGAATATTTTGACGACAAGTATTTATATGCCGGCCTGACGTATAACGGCCATGCGTTGGCTTGCGCTGCTGCACTTGCCACGATTGAAGTGTATGAAGACGATAAGCTGATCGAAAATGCCGCATTGATGGGCAAGTACCTTGGTGAATGTTTGGAAGACATCAAGTCGCGACATGCATCTGTGGGAGACGTACGTTACATTGGCTTGTTCTCCACGATCGAGCTGGTGGCGAATCGCGAAACAAAAGAAATCTTTGCGGCTTCCGTGATGGCGGAAGTGGGGAAAGCCCTGCGCGAAAATGGTTTGTTCACTTTCATCATGGCGAACAATATGGGCAGCATGGTCTTTGTCGTACCGCCGCTTTGCATTACACAGGAACAAATTGACGAAGGCCTTGCAATTGTTGAAAAGGCGCTGGAAGTCGCAGATAAGAAAATCGGTTAGCAAGTTTGCAGGTTAGAACGTTCAAACTTTTCAACTTGTTAACCTTCTTACGATCTTTGGAGACTCTATGGAAATCCTCAATTATATAAACGGCGAATGGATCAAGCCAGCCGTAAAAGATTATTTCGATGTGATTAACCCGGCAACCGGGGAAGTCATCGCGAAGACCCCGCTTGGCACCAAGGCGGATGTGGATGCTGCTGCGAAGGCAGCCAGCGAGGCTTATATTTCGTGGCGTCGAGCGCCGGTCAATGACCGCGTGCAGTATTTGTTCAAGCTTCGGAATCTGATGCGCGAGAACGGCGACGAAATCGCTAAGTTGATTACCAATGAAGCAGGCAAGACTTTTGAAGAAGCCAAAGCCGAGATGGTTCGCGCATACGAAAACATCGAAGTGGCGTGTGGTATGCCGCACATGAGCAAGGGTGAATTTGTGGAAGACATTGCGCCCGGCATTGACGAGATCATGATCCGCCAGCCGGTGGGTGTGTGCGCCACCATTGCGCCGTTCAATTTTCCCGGCATGATTCCATTCTGGTATTTGCCGTACGCGCTTGCGGCCGGGAATACTTACATCGTCAAACCCTCCGAAAAAGTGCCGATGACCATGCAGTTCATATTTAAGCTGATTGAGCAGGTTGATTTTCCAAAGGGCGTGGTCAACATGGTCAACGGGGCGAAGGATACTGTTGATGCTTTGCTTGAGCATCCAACTGTCCGCGCGATCACCTTTGTGGGTTCGACCAATGTCGCAAAATACATTTATGCCACCGCGGCGGCCAATGGCAAACGGGTGCAAGCGCAAGGCGGTGCGAAAAATCCTGTCATCATTTTGCCCGATGCGGATATGGAAATGGCGACGAAGATCGTCGCCGATTCAGCCTTCGGGTGTGCTGGTCAGCGCTGCCTGGCAGTTTCCCTCGTTGTGACAGTTGCCGAAGCAAAAAATAATTTCACCGAATTGATCTGCGATGCTGCTTCGACACGTACTGTCGGTTACGGCATGGACTCTGGAATTCAAATGGGGCCGGTCATTAATTCAGCAAGCAAACAACGTGTTGAGCAGTTGATCGGCTTGGGCGCCAAGGAAGGTGCTGGTGTTCCCGTCGATGGGCGCGGGACGGTGGTGAAAGGCTACGAGCGTGGATCCTTCGTCAGACCGACGATCCTGTCCGAGGTCCAGCCCGGAAGCGAGATCGCGAGGACGGAAATCTTCGGGCCGGTATTAAGTCTCATGCATGTGAATTCTGTCGATGATGCCATCCAATTGGTTAACAGTGGACAGTATGGCAATCAGGCGAGTCTGTTTACATCCAGTGGAAATGCGGCGCGTCGATTCCGTTATGAAGCAGATGCAGGAAATATTGGAATCAATATCGGAGTTGCCGCGCCCATGGCGTTCTTCCCATTCAGTGGCTGGAAAGATAGTTTCTTTGGTGATATGCACGGTCAAGGCATGGATGCCGTCGAGTTCTTCACCCAAAAGAAGATCGTGGTCGAACGCTGGCCCAAAGAGTGGACGAGAAAATTTTAAGTTGACGTAGGGGCGAGGTCGCCTCGCCCTTTACATAAGGATAAATCATGGCTGTAGATTACGAAGACGCATTGGATTATTCATCTCATTGGCTTGGGTTGATAAAGAGTAACGAGTTTCCGAAACAGTCGGAAGCCCATAAGATCATTGATGAATCAAAAAATAATTTTGCAGAGCATTACAACCGCAACTGGCTGGAATATCGCAAATCTGTAACCGAGTCCGGCGATTGGGCCTCCGTGGAATGGACCGGTGAAGGTGCAGTGATCAAGGATGTTTTGGGTCGTGAGTATTTGGATTTCCTGGGTGGTTATGGCATGATGGATCTTGGGTTGAGCCATCCTGATGTAATTGCGGCAGTAAAGTCGCAACTGGAACGCTCACCGATGCCATCACAGGAATTGCTTGATCCATTGCGAGGCGTGCTGGCAAAGCTGCTGGCAAGTATTACACCGGGTGATTTGAAATACAGTTGGTTTGGCGCCAGTGGGACCGAGGCCAATGAAGCCGCGATGAAAATCGCTAAACTTTATACCGGAAAAACCGCATTTATCGTGGGTGTGAGAGCTTTTCACGGAAAAACAATGGGATCGCTTTCGTTAATGGGCAAGGCAGATTTCCGCGCACCGATGGGAGCGATGTATGCCGGGCAGGTGTATCATGTCCCATTTGGCGATGCGGATGCGGTTGAGAAGCAGCTTGAAATTTGTGAAAAAGTGGGCATTGGTGTTGCTGCTGTGATGTTCGAGCCGATCCAGGGTGAGTCTGGGGCGATCGTTCCGCCGGATGATTTCTGGCCGCGCATTCGTGCCGCTACCAAAAAGCATGGTGTCTTGTTGATCGCGGATGAAGTGCAAACGGGTCTTGGACGCACCGGTAAATTATGGGGTGTCGAACATTGGGATGTTACACCAGACATCCTGACGGTTGCGAAATCACTTGGCGGTGGCGTGATGCCGATCAGCGCTGTGGTTACAACAGAGGAAATTTATCAGCCGATGATGTATCCAAATCCCTTTATGCACACCACAACCACAGGCGGCAATGCGCTGGCTTGTTCGGCGGCAATCGCGGCAATTCACGTCACCCTGCGCGAAAGGCTCTGGGAGCAGGCTGCAGAAAAAGGTATGCACCTTATGGGTGAATTAAGTAAATTCGCGGCGCAATATCCGCAAATTTATGAGAAAATAACAGGTAAAGGCCTCTTAATCGGAATGCATTTCAAGTCGCCTGAGATCGGTTATAAAGTGGCTTCGGGATTATTCAAAAGAAATGTATTGGTGGCCGGTACATTGACCAGTGCGCAGACTATTCGCATTGAACCGCCTCTGATCATTACAAATGCGCAGATGGACACCTTGATCGATCGTCTTGGTGAAGCGTTGAAGGAAATCAGCAGGACGATGTAGTAGTTTTGAACAGCTTATCTCAGAGGAGAAGATAGATGACCAGTGAATTTGCAGTTGAGATGCGCGATGTTGTAAAACGTTTCATTACGCCGGAAGGAAATGAAATGGCCGCCGTGGATCATGTCACGATGAAGATCAGGAACGGCGAATTCTTTTCTATGCTTGGGTCTTCCGGGTGTGGTAAGACGACTTCCCTGCGCATGATCGCCGGGTTTGAATGGCCCACCGAAGGAGAGGTTTATATTGAAGGCAAGGCAATGGGTCACACCCCGCCGTTTCAACGCAAGGTCAATACTGTTTTTCAAAGCTATGCTCTGTTTCAGCACCTAACCATTTATCAAAATGTCGCTTTTGGCCTGGAAATGGAAAACGCAAAGGAAGATGAGATCAAGAAACGCGTGGGACGCGCGTTGGATATGGTTCAGCTTACCGGGATGGATCGCCGCAAGCCCAAACAGCTTTCCGGCGGACAGCAGCAGCGCGTCGCACTTGCCCGGGCACTGGTCAAAACACCGGATGTTCTTCTGCTCGATGAGCCGCTCGGTGCGTTGGATTTAAAGCTCCGCAAGGAGATGCAGCTTGAGTTGAAGGCTCTGCAGCAGCAACTGGGGATTACCTTCATTTATGTTACCCATGATCAGGAAGAAGCCTTGACCATGTCCGATCGCATCGCTGTGATGAGCAAGGGGAAAGTGCAGCAAATGGGTACACCGGTGGAAGTATATGAGCGCCCTGCAAATAAATTCGTGGCCGACTTTATCGGAGAGTCGAATTTTCTCGAAGGCAAGATCAAGTCACTGACAAGGAAGGAAGCGTCGGTTTTCATCCCCGGCTTGAATGCGGAAGTGACCGGCATGCCCATCTCCGAAGGCCTTGCAAAAGGGGAGGAGGTTGTGGTTTCGATCCGCCCGGAGAAGGTGCGTCTTGTGGAAAAGGGTGCGTTGAAGATGAACATGTTCCGCGGTAAGGTGACCAATACGGTTTACATCGGCGCCGACACCCATATTTACACGGAAGTGCATGGGGTGAAATTGAAAGTCTTGGAACAGAATCGTATTTCCCGACTTGATCCGAAATCGTTTTATACAGTTGGTCAGGATGTTTCCCTTTTGTTGATGCCTGAAAATACCCTGGTCTTGAAAAAGGATTAGCCATGTTAAAACGATTGCGCGAAAACAAATCGGCACAAGGTACATTACTGGCCCTGCCCACGATCATTTGGATGATGGGTCTGCTGATCATTCCGTTGATCCTTACGGCGGTTGTCAGTGTCGGAAAGCGCAGCCCGGACGGGAATGTGATCTACGCTTTTTCGCTCGATAATTACATTCGTTTGATCGGTTACAGCACGGATTGTGCAAATGGACAGGCTTCGTGCTTTGACCCGCTTTACGTTTCGATCCTTGGTCGTTCCTTGAGTCTGGCATTCAATACAACGGTTCTTGTGATCTTGCTGGCGTATCCGCTGGCTTATTTTATTGCGCGTGCCCAACCGAAGCAGCGCAACTCATATCTGTTTTTGGTTTTGATCCCGCTTTGGACAAACTTTGTGATCCGCGTGTATGCATGGATGATCCTGCTGCGGCAGGAAGGCGTGATCAATATTGCGCTGGGCGCCATTGCACGCTTTCTTCACATCCCCTTCCAGCCTTTGGATATGTTGTATACGCCGGGCGCGGTATTGGTGGGCATGGTCTACGAATTTTTGCCATTCATGATCCTGCCGATCTATACTTCGTTGGAGAAGATCGATAATAGCTTATATGAAGCCGCCGCCGATCTGGGTGCGAATGCGGTAAAGACATTCACGCGGGTTACACTTCCATTGTCCATGCCGGGAGTGGTGGCTGGTACCATCCTTGTGTTTATTCCTGTCATGGGAACCTTTATCGTTTCAGATATCCTTGGCGGACGCCAGGTGATCCTGGTGGGGAATCTGATCCAACGGCAGTTTCTTGACGCGCGTGACCCGACCTTCGGCTCGGCGGCTTCGTTGATCCTGATGGTGATGACGCTCATTGTGACGTACTTTTATACCCGCAAATTTGGCTTCGGAGAGGAGATTGTGGTTGCATGAATCCCCATCGCCGTTCCCCCCTGGTGCTTGTCACGGCTTTTTTTGTTTACTTCTTTTTGTATGCGCCGATCATCGCACTGGTCGTATATTCGTTTAATGCATCGCGTGCAAATGTAAAGTTTGAAGGTTTTATTCCTTCTTTTAGTGAACGTGTCGTCACGGAAGGCAGCCTCGTAAAATCAAGTCCGTGCGGACCATTTCACTGGTATTGCGATCTGGCAAAAAACCGTGAAGTGATCGAGGCGGCAAAGAATACCTTGACGATTGCCTTCACCGCAACGACCATTGCCACGATCATTGGCACCATGGCAGCGCTCGCCTTGCAGCGTTATGATTTCAAGTTGAAGCCGTTTTCACAGCTTTCGCTCTATATCCCGATCGTGATTCCCGAGATCGTGATGGGTATTGGTATTTTGACATTGTTCAGTCAGGTGTTTGGCTGGATGAACAACGCCTTTTCACTAAGCGGAGACTCGCGCTGGACGATGGGACTGGGCACGGTCATCGTGAGTCATATCGCCTTTATGGTTCCGTTCGTCACACTCGTCGTGCAGGCTCGTTTGCAGGGATTTGATAAATCTTATGAAGAGGCCGCGATGGATCTGGGCGCGAACGAGTGGATCACGTTCCGGCGCGTCACTCTACCCATGATTCTGCCCGGCGTACTTTCGGGCGCGCTGCTGGCTTTTACACTATCGCTTGATGATTTTGTGATCACGTTCTTTACAAACGGACCTGGCTCCACCACGCTGCCAATCTATGTCTATGGATTGCTGCGACGCATCATCACGCCTCAGGTGAATGCACTGTCCACGGTTTGGATTTTGGTCGTTCTGGCTGCAGTCTTGCTGTTGCAGATCGTTCAAGGGCGCGAGTCAAAGCAGCATTCCTAGTTTGGGTATTACACAGCAAATTTTGCCGGCTGTGTCGTCGAATACTTTTCTTTCTAAAGGAGGAAGATATGAGCAAGTCAAATCAATTTAAGGTGCTGGCGCTGCTTGTGATCGCAAGTATGGTCCTGGTTGCATGTTCCAGCAGTGGGTCTGCTCCTGAGGCTGAAGACGGCCCCAAGGTAACAGCAAGCGGATTTGAATGTCCGGCAGCTCAATATCCTGCTGAAATCACATCCACGGAACTCAACCTTTTCGTGTGGACGGAATATATTCCCACCGAAATGCAGGAATGCTTCGAATTGGTTTACGGAATCACCGTCAATCGCGATGAATATTCCGCCAATGAGGAGATGTATGCCAAGCTCTCCGCCGGCGGCACAGCATATGATCTCGTTCAACCCACCGATTACATTGTCAGCTTGATGATCCGTCAGGGCCTGCTTCAGGAATTGGATCATGCCAAGCTTCCTTCCCTGGCGAACTTTGATGCCAATTATCTGGATTTCAGCTTTGATCCGGGTAATAAATACACGATCCCGTATCAGGCAGGTACAGATGCCATCGTCTACAATGCGGATGCTGTTACCACTGCACCGACATCCTGGGCTGATCTGTGGAAACCCGAGTATGCGGGCCGCATGGTATTCCTTGACGATTCACGTGCTGTGATCGGCCTGACTTTGTTAACCCTGGGATATGACGTCAACACAAAAGATCCGGCTCAATTGGATGAGGCCAAAGCCAAACTAAAGGAACTCGTTCCGGGTATTAAGTTGTTCGATAGTGACAGTCCGAAAACCGCCCTGATTGCTGGCGATGTAGACCTCGGTATGACCTGGACCGGCGAAGCCTTCCTTGCCCAGCAGGAAAATCCCTCCATTCAATATATATACCCAACGGAAGGTGCGATCATTTGGCAGGATAACTATGCCATGCCGAAGGATGCTCCGCATGCAGATGCCGCCTACGCCTGGCTGAACTACACCATGCAAGGGGATGTTTTCTGGCTGATGTTGCGCGATTTCCCATACACCAACCCCAATCAGGCAGCATTGGATTACGCCAAAACCAATCAGGCCGAAATCTACAACGCTTACATCAAGTCTCCTGTCACCAATACGCCGGCCGAAGCCATTAAGAACGGCCATCGCATCGATGATGTGGGGGATGCCCTGCCGCTCTACGACCAACTCTGGACCGAAGTTAAAGGCGGTAACTAGGTTTTACTAATAGGTTCCCCGGCAGGGTATACTCCTTGTCGGGGAACCTATTTTGCGTGTAGTCACTTTGGCCAGGGGATATCCAAGATCGTGCTTTACAAAATCGTCTGAATTTACCTATGCTTTATGAATATTCGTCATAAAACCATTGACAATTATGCATAATCATCATAGAATTTGCTTATGGTAAACGAAATCGTCAATGACATTCCTGATAAATTAGATGCCATCGATGTACATATCATTGAGGCGTTGCGCAAAGATGGCCGCGCGGCATTTGCACAAATTGCGGAACAATTGAAGGTTTCACCCGGTATGATCCGCCAGCGCTACAATCGCCTCGTGGATTTGGGATATCTCAAGGTCGTAGCTGCAACCAATCCGCTGATGATGGGGAAGCGAACCATGGCGTTAATCGGTATTCGCACCGATGGCCGCAAGATGCTGCAGGTTGCCGAGTATCTCACCAAGTTCGATGAAGTTGTTTATGTGGTGTTTGTCAGCGGCGGGTACGACATCATGGTCGAAGTGTTTTGCAAGGACCACGAAGACCTGCTTAACTTCATGACCGAGAAACTTGCCAAGGTGGATGGGGTCCGCGAGACCGAATCGTTCATCTACTTGAAGATCGCCAAAGAGATTTATTTCTAAATGGGAATTCGCTTCACATGCCGCCGAGGCCTGATGGAGCTTCCAAAAACTTTGTCCGCGTCCCAAGCATGAGGATGGCGGAGCCAACCCGAAAGGTAACATGAAAGCGTTCGTTCGTAGTATCCAAAAAATGGGGGATACGTTTGTGAAGGCGTATTTAATGTCTCTGATGATCGCCATTAATCCGGGCAGTCAAACGAATACAAACCACCGTTATTAAGGGACTCCACCCGCAGCCTTTTTTGCTGCGGGTGTATTTTTTCGTAAATCTAACCCGCAGTGACGGGTTATAAAACAAAATGGAGAATGGATTCTCATGAAAGTATTGCTGATTGGAGTGGGTGGAGTTGGGGAGGCGATCGCAGCCATGGCAAAACCGCGTAAGTGGGTGGAATTGATGGTGCTTGCAGAATACAACGTAAAACGCGCGGAGGAGGTGCAAAAGAAGCTTGGCGACCTTCAGAAATTTCCAGTGGAGTTTGTCGATGCAAGCAAGCAGGAAAGCATCGAAGCTCTGGCGAAAAAATATAACGTCGATCTGATCATGAATGCCGTGGACCCGATCTACAATGAGCAGATCTTCGATGCGGCCTATCATGTCGGCACAAAGTATATGGATATGGCTATGACCCTTTCGAAACCGCACCCGAATGACCCGTTCAACAAGACCGGTGTTAAGCTGGGTGACTATCAATTCGAGAAAGCCGCCGATTGGGAAAAGAAAAACCTGCTTGCACTCGTCGGCTTCGGTGTGGAACCCGGCATGGCAGATGTCTTTGCGCGTTATGCGGCAGATCATCTCTTTGATGAAATTGACGAGGTTGGCATTCGTGATGGCGCGAACATCACCATTGATGGATATGAGTTTGCCCCAAACTTTTCCATCTGGACCACAATTGAAGAATGTCTTAATCCACCCGTGATCTATCAGGAGGACAGGGGTTGGTTTACCACCGCGCCATTCTCCGAACCCGAAGTGTTTGACTTCCCCGAGATCGGTCCTGTGGAAGTGGTCAATGTGGAGCATGAGGAAGTGCTGCTTGTGCCGCGTTGGGTGAAAACAAAGCGCGCCACGTTCAAATATGGATTGGGGGATGAATTCATTGATGTGCTCAAGACTCTACACAAGCTTGGGTTGGATAATAAAGAAAAGATCAGTGTAAAAGGTGTGCAGGTTGCGCCGCGCGATGTAGTGGCTGCCTGCCTTCCCGACCCTGCACATTTGGGTGAAAAGATGAAGGGTAAGACCTGTGCGGGGACATATGTAACAGGCACAAAGGATGGAAAGAAGCGCGCGGTCTATCTCTATCAAGTTGCGGATAATGAGCAGTGTATGCAGGCATGGGGATGTCAGGCCGTGGTGGCGCAGACTGCATTCTCTGCGGTCATTGCGATGGATTTGTTGGAACACGGACAATGGACCGGTGCTGGGGTACTTGGCCCTGAAGCATTTGAGCCGACCGTGTTTATGGAAAAGATGGCCGATTATGGCTTCCCATACGGGATGAGAGAAATGTAAAAATAAAGAGACCGAAGTGACATCACTTCGGTCTCTTTATTTATGTTGAGCTGGGAACGTAATTGGATGGAATGCGATAGCCCAACAGCTTTGATTTCCGATAATGCTTTTCGTTGACTTCGCCGATCTGGGTGTCGGCATGTTCCTGATTGCCGCCCAATACCTTTACGTAGATTTCCGTGTATGTGGGAACTTCTTCAATAAAAAAACCGACATGTCCACCGCCGCCCTCGCGTTGAAAAACTGCAAGGCATCCCTTCACTGGTTTTGTGGTGGCCTTGCCCCACTTAAGCCATGATGTGGAAAGCGCGGACTTTGTGCCTGCATACCCGGCTTTTTCCACACACCAGTTAACGAATGCAGAGCACCATGGGGTTTCATCCACCGAGGTCCAGGTGGGACCAATATTGGTGACTGTCTTTAGATATTCCACAACCCGCGGACTATTCTCCTTACCCGGTATTTCGATGACGCCTTTTTCCTTCTCGGCGATCGCCATCCAGGGAAGGGCACCACCTGTTGGCGGAACCTCCACGAGCTTTTCTAAAAATTTCTTCGACGACCAGCCTTCCACGCCATGAGTTTTGTGTTTGATCCAATATCCGTCGGATGATTCGGCTAATTTCTGAATGACTTCACCGCGTGTGAGGTGACCGATAATTTTGGCGGTATTGACCGGAAGTTCCCTTATATTCAGGGCAACCGGTGTGGCACGAAATTGTTCGACGGCTTCTGTCATGGCTGTATCCTCAAATGATGTTTGTATCAAGCATACGGTATTCACTGCTGAGTGGCAATTCTCATTTTATGGGGTTTATCGATAAAAGTGGGCATATTTGATACCTATTAAAATTGACCAGAAATTGTAGGCTTGAAGTCTGTGGTGGTTTGCTATAGGATTGGATTATTCATTAATTAACCTCTTGCCACGAGATGCATATCATGCCCTATACTGCTGTATACAATGAAGCCGGCTATATCGAATTTGTGTACGAAGGAGACCTATTGCCTGCGGATATGATGCCGATGATCTTTTATGCGGTTTTCATGGCAAAGAAATACAATTGTTATTATTATCTTGGGGATTTTAGGGATGTCGAATCACAATTTTCCACAACGGCGATCTATGAGATCCCTGCCCAGTTTTTTGCTGCCGCACAGAAACACGATATCCCGGTGTGGAAGTTGAAGCGGGCATTGATCGTTGCCCCAGAGAGATATGAATCATTCAAGTTCTTTGAGAAGGTCTCTTGCAATCGGGGACAGAAAGTGAAAGTTTTTATCGACGGAGAGGAAGCCATGGATTGGCTGATGGGGAGTCGGTGAATTCGAGTTTCTTCGGAATGTGCGGGGTAAAACCTAATCATGTAGAGTAATGAGAGGAATCAGCTTGCAAGGAAGGTGCAAGCCAAACCATATTTCCCTCTGGGTATACTATTGAATAATGAGCTCGGATCATATCTTCGATAAAGTTGCCCTTCTCCGCCTTGCCTTCAAAGGCTTGGAGGAGGATGAATTGTTGGATATGGCGGCTGTCACCAATATATCCACCTATCCTGCCCAGCACATCCTCTGTCATGAAGGCGCGTATGAGGATTTATTTTATATTATTGCCGACGGCAATGCGGTGATCACCAAGAATATCAGCGAGCAGGAGGGGGAACGCGTGCTGCGCATCGTAGGGCGTGGGGATCTGGTCGGCGAGATGTCCATGATCCAAAAGGCACCACGCTCCGCCACTGTGAAGACCTCCACGGAATTGACCGCGCTGGTAATGGAGAAGAAGGATTTCGAATCCATGCTCACGCGTAGTCCGCGCATGGCGATCGATATTATTCGAACCACGCTGGACCGAATGCGCGAGAACGATCAGATGACCATCGGTGATCTTCAAAAGACCAACAAGGTGCTGCGTCAGTTGGATCGAAACAAGCTGGAATTCATTCAGGTGGCGGCTCACGAGCTGCGCACTCCATTGACGGTGCTGAAGGGCTATCTCAACGTATTGAATTCATTTCCTGAATTGAAGGCTAATGATGCGTTGGGCGAGGTCATGCAAGGCATACTCAAAGGCGCGGACAGAATGCATGAAGTGGTCAACATGATGCTGGATGTGACGCGCATTGACGGGGAGGGGATAAAAATATCCGCCGCTCCGATTCCTTTGAAGATGGTCCTGAACGAACTGGTTCGTTCTTTCGCAAATGAAGTTTCTCAAAGAAATATTCGCATCGACGTCGATCTGTCTGCAGATGTTTCCATTATTTATGCAGACCCGACCCTGATCCAAAAGGCGCTATATCAGTTGATGGTCAATGCCATTAAATACACACCGGATGGCGGGAAGATTCGCGTGGAAGTTCGCACAATCGCGATGAAAAATAATTTCCCCGGCGTGGAGATTCGTTTTGAAGATAAGGGCATCGGTCTCGATGCTGAGCACCATGAATTGGTGTTTGAGAAGTTTTACCAGGTCGGGGATGTGTCCATCCACTCTTCGGGAAAGACCAACTTCAAAGGCGGTGGCCCCGGCCTTGGGTTGGCGATCGTACGTGGTGTTGCGCGGGCGCATGACGGCAGGGTCTGGGTGGAAAGCAGTGGACATGATGAAGTCAATTTTCCTGGAAGTGTTTTTGTCCTGCAACTCCCTGTGAACACACCGGTTCAAAAGTAACCAACATTAACCAGGAATCAAAACTGGCAGCCAGCGTTTCGTTGGCTGCCAGTTTTCGGCTGGGAAAGAAGCGCGGATTATTGAACGCGGATGACCTGCCCTGCGTAGATCCAGTTCACATTGTAGATCTGTGGGTTGAGCAGTTGCAGACAATAAACCGTGGTGCCATAAAGTGCGGCAATATTGGCAAGGGTCTGCCCGCTTTGCACCGTGTAGTACACAGGTGCGGCAGGGATGTTGATATATTGCCCGGCATAAATGGTGCTGGCGTTGTAAATGGCGGGGTTGGCGGCCAAGAGATCATTAACGGTCACACCATGCCATGCGGCGATCTTGGCAAGTGTGTCGCCCCATTGGACAATATAGGTTCCGCTGCTGGCAACAGGTGCAGGCGGATAATAAGTGGAAGTACTGCCGCTGGGGATATATAGAACCTGACCGGCATAGACCCATGATCCAAGCCCGGGATTGGCCGACTGAATGGCGGCGATGGTGGTGCCGCATAATGTGGCGATGCCACCGAGCGTATCCCCCCACTGAACGGTGATATAGCTGCTGCAGGTATAGGCTTGTGCAGTGCCGGGCAGGGTGAAGGAAGCAAGAAGCAGAACGGGAACGATGAGCAGTTGGGCAATTCTTTTGGCAGACATGGCGATCCTCCTTTTGATATCCAATTGAACGATTGGATGTAAATTCTGAATCGTTGCAACCCCATGGGGAAGTTCGCGGTGCGGCCGGGCTTCCATGCCGAAATGATTTTGTAATTTTTTTTGAGATGAAGCCGCAGGTTTATGGTTTAGCTAACTTCCGTTGTCATCCGTGTGTTTCGGGGCGGGCCAGAGCACGACCCTCCCGCTTTCAGCGAATTCCACCTTGTCGAGAGCGTGGAATGCATTCCCTTTGTCGTCAGAGGCAAGGATTACGGGTGCATCCAGCGGCAATTCGCCCAGTTTGGCGATCAATTCAAGTACCGTAATGGTCATTATTTTTTTACTCATGTCCTGTATTTCCTTTTCTCTTCCCTGATCATATAAATCACGTGTAATGGACACAGTATACAGTTTCTTTTGCGCCCCGCAAAGGTGGAAGGTGGCTATTCTTTCCTGAATTCGCTGGACAGCATTTGGGAGGCAACGTTGGCCTCCGTGTTCCCCATTTGTAATTCCTTCGCCAGTCGGCTGCCTTCCTTGATCACTCTGGAGAGTGTCACTTGCAGGTTTGGGATCTCTTTTGAGGAAAGGATAATGCGCAGTGCAGTTCCCTGGAGGCTGGCTTCGTGATAACTTTTCGATTCGGGTTTGAGCGAAAGCCCGGTATCTCCACTGATCAAGGAAAACTTTCCTCCGTGACCGCACAGCCTGCTGACTGCATACAGCCCATATCCCGAGTTCTGCCATGCATCGTATGGATCCTTTTTGACATCTTTGTGCATCTTGCCGGAAACACCAGGCATGAGCGCAAGGTTCAAGGCTTCACGGTGACTTTTGATCTTTAGGTAGGGATTCTTTTCGAGGGATGCCCAAATGCCCATGCCGGTATCGAGAATGGCGATCTCCGCTTGTTTGGTACGCGGATGATATTGTGCGCAGTACACAAAGGTTTCAGACCCGCTGTGCTCGATCACATTGCGGATCATCTCGCGCAAGGCATAGGTGAGCAGCTCCACCAGTGGACCATCCTGTTGTTGCGTGAGCAGGCAGGCAAGCTGGGATGAGCGCGACTCGATGATATCCCCAACGTGTTGAGATTCCAGTTTTGCCTGTTCACGAAGTTCCCTGGTTTGCAGTACCGTGATAGGCAGGTAGGTTTCACTGCCATGCGCTTCGCCAGGCGGGTTGCCGATCTCGAATCCGCAGGCTTGGAAATAACCCATGTGTGCGGCGTATCCGCGATCCTGGTAGCGGATGGGTGTGCATTTGGAATTTGGATGAGATTTAATGAACTCGCGAATGGCGTGGGCAATATAGATCATCCCGAAAGGAGTGTCCAGCCCTTTGCCTTGAAAGTCAAAGATATACTCTTCAGCGGTTTCGGAATGGCAGGCCAGCATGTTTCCAAGGCTGATAATATCCTCCAGGATGTGATTTTTGGGGATGAGGAAGGGGATGGGTTTCATAGTGCTTCCTTGAGATAATGGTAACCCTCTTTTGGAGAGGTTAATCGAAATTTCTGGCCTTGTAAACCCCGAAGAGGCGACCCTTTAATTCCTTTTTAGGCTTTGCAAACTTGAAGGTACCTTCTAAGGAGATTGCAATGTCGAACGACATTCCCGAAAGTATAATATTTTCCGAATTCAATGATTACTTTGAAACGTATTACAGCTTTTTTATGGAAGCCCTCAACCACGCGAAAATTTTATATCGGTGGTTTTCTTTTTGCCAGCCTGCTCATGGTGGTCCAGACAGGTGCATATCTTTTCGTGCATGACGAATCCAGCCGGGCAGTGATCAATAATATTTCCGCTTTGATCAGCAGCATGGCTGCAACGTTGGCGATGGCATATGGTGCGGTGTGGTCCTATCGCTCCGACCGCAAGTTGGGGAATGCATGGCTGTTGTTTGCGCTGGCAATGGGGGTATGGATGCTGGGGGATTTTATTTGGATGGTATATGAACTTAAGGGTTATGAGGTCCCCTATCCTTCCATCGCAGATATTTTCTATCTCTCCACTTATGTATTTTTTTTCATCGGCATATTGCAATATCCGCGCTTTTACAGCAGGGATCCTTCTGATGTCGTGGATGCGGGCTGGATCTGGCTGGACGTTTTTATTATTATGTTATCGGCTGGGGGAATCTTTGGCAACTTTCTGATCGGCCCGGCGCTTCAGGACCCCGCTCAATCCTGGTTCGCGATCCTGATAAATGCAGCCTACCCGTTGGGTGATCTCCTGTTGATCATCTCCCTTACTCTGATGATCTTCCTGCCGCGCCCGCCAATTTGGCTGCGGCCGATGTATTTATTGCTGGCCGGCCATACTGTAAATGTAATTATAGATACCATCTTTGCCTGGCAGACCACAAATCTAGTCTATACATCCAGTGCGTTTATAAACATTCTTTTTTCGATTGGCCCCTTGCTGCTCATGATGAGTGGCTTGTATCAGGCGGCGATTGCCCAGCAGATCATCACCGGGCAAAAAACCATGCCAATTGCCACACTGACATCCAGCCTCGTGATCATGAAATTGGTAACCCCGTTTGTATGGCTGTTCTTTGCCTATCTCCTGCTTGATTTTGGCGCCGGTTCACGGCAGGCGTTTCCTCCTTTATATGTCTCGATCTGGATGGGGGTGATCATCGTGTTGATCGCCGCACGTCAAATGCTTTCCACAATGGATAACCGTCGGCTGGCGGGCAAGCTTCAGGCAATGAACAATACCCTGGAACGATCCGTTGAAGACCGCACTGTGGACCTTTTGCAGGCGAACACGCAATTGCGGCATGAAATGGAGGAACGCAAACGAATCGAGATCATGCTGCGAGAGCGTGAGGAAAAATTGACCCATTTCGGTTTGCACGACGCGCTGACCGGTCTCCCCAATCGGTCCCTGCTGTTGGATCGTTTGAATCATTCCATTCAACGGTATCGCCGCCGCATGGATGATAGGTATGCCATCCTCTTTCTGGATTTCGACAGCTTTAAAGTCGTCAACGACAGCCTGGGTCATCCTGCAGGCGATCAATTGCTGGTACAGATCGGGCAGCGACTGGTATCCTTGCTGCGCGCAGAAGATACAGTGGCTCGCTTGGGCGGTGATGAGTTTGTGATCTTGATTCAGGGGTTTGAGAGTGTTGATTTTGTCAGCATGATCGCCGAGCGGATTCTCATCTCGATGAAGGATTCTTTTCTTCTAGGCAGGAACCCGATCTATATCTCGGTGAGCATTGGGGTGGTGACCGCCAATGAGGGGTATGAGACGGCCATTGAAGTGATCCGTGATGCAGATGTGGCGATGTATGAAGCCAAAACAAAGGGCAAGGCTCGTTTTGTTTTGTTTCAACCGGACCTGCACCTAAACATGATCAATCGTCAGGAATTGGATACGGACCTCAGGCGGGCATTGCTGCAAAATGAGTTCGTTTTGCATTATCAGCCGGTCGTTTCGCTGGAGACCGGCGAGATGCTGGGGCTCGAAGCCTTAATTCGCTGGCAGCACCCAACACGGGGATTGATGAATCCCTCCGAGTTTATTCCCATTGCAGAATCGAACGGTTTTATCGATCACATCACACGCTGGACCCTGGAACAGGCTTGCATTCAATTGAGCAACTGGCAGGCGCATTTTCCCAAAACCAAATCACTGATCGTTTGCGTTAATCTTTCGCCCATTTCGTTGCGTCAGCCTGAACTGTTGCGCTGGGTCAACGAAAGCCTGCGGACTGCTGCGTTGCCCCCCGCTTCCTTGACGCTTGAAATCGTCGAGACCATTTTTATTCAAGACCCCGAGCTGGCACGCGATATGTTCATGGAACTACGTAAGATCGGCGTTGGGGTCAGTCTCGATGACTTTGGGACCGGATATTCATCGCTTGGATATATCAATCAATATCCCATCGATTCCATCAAGATAGACCGTTCCTTCGTGAGCAAACTTGTGGAGGTGGAGGATGTTGCCGCCATCGTGCGGACCATTGCACGCCTCGCACAGGACCTCAATTTCAATCTGGTTGCCGAGGGGATCGAAACTCGTGAGCAATTGGATGTGATCAGGAATACTGGCTGTAAATACGGACAGGGTTTCTTCTTTTACCCGCCTTTGCGTGTGGACGAAGTGGATGCCCTGCTGTTGGAAAGGCTGCCGTTTGAGGAGTAACCCAATTCGTGGTGTTTGTATCCGGCGGGGCCTGCAGTTAACATTACCCTGGCAAGGAACACAATAGCATATGCCATATACCATTACCTATAATGAAGCAGGATATATCGTGCTGGCTGGTGCAGGTGATGCGAAGCTGAAGGACTTGAAAGAAGCGATCGTTTTTGGCTTACCATTGGTAAAGGAACATAATTGCTATCGTATCCTAAGCGATTTTCGCCAGTTAAAGCTCAACCTTTCCATGATCGATATTTTTACGATCCCTTCCATTCAATCTGTACTTTCGAGGGAATTGAACATGCCCTTTTATCATTTTCGCCGCGCGGTTTTGGTGCCGGACCATGATTATGACAAATATAAGTTCTTTGAAAATGTGGCAGTCAACCGCTCTCACGTGGTGCGGGTTTTTATCGATGAGGAACGGGCGCTCGGGTGGCTGCTGCAAAAATAGGCGGATGTGTCGTTAACACCCGGGGTCGCTTGGATGCGCGATGCAATCGAGTGAGACTGGCGTATCTTCCGAGCTTGCATTATTTGGCGGGTTGTTGGTGTCTGAAATACAGCTTGAGCCGTCGAAGAGAAAATCATTCAACGTGGACCCATCCCCAATGACTGTAATTTGCGCAGGGAAGAGAAGAGGCATGGGCAAGTCGCAGGTAAAGAGGGAAGCATTGGATGGATTCACCCCGCAGGTCACAGCCTGACTGCCGATGGTTGTCTCCAGTGAATGGAACTGTGTGACGTGAACCCCCTCTGCAATGCGCAGGCTAATCAACTGATTTTCTGGATCGCACATGGTGACCTCCTCTGTAAGCATGGGGTCGGCCTGTTTCACCGGTTCGGATGTTTCAACAGAAGATGCGGGTGTGTTCGTGGCGGTGGGCGTGACGGCTTCCGCCTGGCAATACTTGGCTTGTAGTGACTCGGCGTCCCAGCCGAATTCCGATTGTTGCACATAGGTCCGCTCTGCGCCTGATGAACATTTCAGGAAGCAGCTGGTATATTGGTTCGTGACCTCGCCCTCTGGTACTGGCCCGGAGGTCAGGCAGTTCAGGCCGGAAGGCAGGCTGTATACGCTGGTGTCTGGTGGTGGCGGCATCATAGGGAACAGATATGTGGCATCGCACATGACAGTGACCATGGGGGCGATGAGCAGGAATAGGATTAGGTTTCTTTTTAGCATGGCGAAGGTTTCCTTCACTGATGATGGGCTGTGATACCTGGGTTCCTTCTCTTGGTTGCGCGTCAAACATGGATCGTGTCTTTACTGGCCCCAATGGGGGAATAGATCTCTTTACTCCATTACCCAACTGACAAGCGAATACAGGCCGGCCAGGAATGTGCCGATCATTCCGATGATTTCGAGTACGGTGATCAAAGAGTCCAGCCAGGCTGGGGTATGGGAGCGTTCTTTTTTATATTTTGGTTTCATACAAGCAGGTTACGGAGTTGGCGGTGGGAATAGGCACACAGTCCCGCAGCCGCCGGGGCAACCGGCTTCGAGACCACAGGCAAGGACTCCGTTGGAACAGGCGGGCGGTGTGCACATGATGATCGGTGATGGGGACGTGCCCGGTGTCGAAGTTAACGTGGGGCTGGGTGGCGGTGTGCTGATGGTGGGGAACAAACCGAGATCGATATGAACATCGGGTTGCGTGAGGTGGGACTCTTCGAAGTGCAGGGTTTCATAGCCTGTCGCTTCCACGATCAATCGGATCCGATCCGTATCGTGAAGAAAGATGGGGACGAAGACATACATTCCGTTCTCATCCGTGGTGGTGACTCCCTGGCAGCGATATTGCGATGAATACGAAGAGTGCTCACAGCGGACCGTGGCTCCTTTGATCGGCAGGAACGTGAGTCCGTCGATGATCTTCCCGTTCACGGAACCCCAGCCTAGGTCTCCCACTGCAGGGACGATGGTGGCTCCGGGAGGCGGGGTATTGCTGGGCGTGGATGCAAAGGCGGTGGCCATTTGCGAGGTGAGGAACAAATCGTCGGCGGAGCAGGAGGCGCATGATTCTGCGGTGAGGGTGAGCAGCGCGGAAAGCGTCGAACCCATTTGCGCTGTCATGAACAGGCTGTCTTCCACCGTCGTCGTTGCTGTCGCGGTTTGCGGAAGCAGAGCCGGCCCGCAGGAGACCAACATCACCACAAGAAGAAGCAAACCTGCCTTATTGATTTTTCTTTTCATCGTTCTACCTTTCCTGAGTCCGATCCCTTCGAATGGGGAGCAGCTACTGACAATTCTCGGTATTGACTCTCACTCTTGTGGGTGCCTCTCCGCTGGCATTAAAGGCCGCCACTGTGTAGTCGTATTTGCCGCTCGTCGGGGCAATATCATTATAAGTTGTGGACCCTGCTGCCACGTCCGTGAGTTTCGTCCCGTCGCGATAGATGCGATACCCGTCCTCGTCGATCGCTTTATCGATCCAGTTCAAGCTAATGTTCACCGAGCCGCTCGTGCAATCGTAGGTATAGCGCAGGTCGCCGGGAGCAGCCAACGCTTGTGAGGCCGTGCCGACCTTGGTGGTGACCCCCAGAAATATCACACCTTCACCGCTGTCACTCTCTAGACGAAATACGGTTTCATAGGTTCCCGCCTTGTCCGGTGCGGACATGGGGATGCGCACGTTGACTGTCCCACCGGGCGGGATCAATGTGCCTGCGGGCATGATCGGGAAACTCTCCGCCTGTGTGATCGGCTCCCCCGAATCGAAATGCATCTGATAGCCGCTGGTCCATGTGCATTTGCCCGTATTCTGAAGCGTCCAGACCATGGTGAACACCTTGCCGGGTGCGATCAACTTATTGACCTCGTTCACATCGTACACTACATCATCGCGCAGCCAGGCCGTATATTTCCCCGAGTCTTCACAGGGTGTGGGAGTGGCAGTGACCCCAACCGTGGATGTGGCGAGCGCCTGTGTTGCCTGTGGCGATAAGGCCGCCTGCACCGTTTGCGCAGCAGATGTGGACAGGGCGCTTGAACTCGGTCCCTGCGTGTTGGGCAGATTGCACGCCGAAAGGATCAGGCATATGCTCAGAATGGAAGTCAAAGTTTTCCGTTTCATTTTTTCTTCTCCGTTCAGACCTTACAGGTTTCCAAGACCTGTCAGGTCTTTTCATCGCGTTATTTTATTTAATCTTCATCTTCAAAGGCGGAGAGATCACTTGACCACGATCACATATTCCCGTTGCCCCGTCTGCCCGCTGACCATCGTCGCGAAGCAACTGACAGACACCGTGAACGTGTAGGTCCCCGCTTCTTCAGGGATACCGCGGATCATTGCGCGGTTTCGGTCGTCGCCAGGGTCTTCGAGGGGAAACTCAAGCTCCAGCCCGGGCGGGAGCGTGCCATCGGAAACAGACATACTGTTCACGGGAGTAACGGCATCGCTCACGCGGATTTCCGCTTCGTATGCCGCGCCAACCTCCCCGTCCGGCAGGGACGCGGGCTCGATCTTCAACACTACGGTCGAAGGGGTAAAGATATAATCGGAGGTGGGCGTAGGTGCAGCCGCCGGGCCTGTGATCGTAAAACAGGCGAGGGAGATCATCACCATGAACCCGGCGGACAGGGCGCGCAAAGATTTTTGTTTCATAAAATCCTCTCTATCATCAGATTACCTTTATGGTATGGAAATGACGGACCCGATACAGTCAAGTATAATACCCCCATGCCCATACAATGGATTGAACACAAAGGGGAGAAGATCCTCCACATCGATGTCGCTGACCTGGCGAATGATCACGCCGCCCTCAACACAAACTTGCAAACACTGACGAGCCTGCTCAAGGCGGAACCCAGGAACTCGGTTCTGGCCCTGGCCGACCTGCGCAACACCAACCTCAGCAACAATGCCCTGATGGTGTTGATGCGCAATGCGCCTTTTGCCGCTCCTTATTTTCGCAAGAGCGCGCTCATCATTGAGCCGAATAACGCGCGCCGCATCCTGCTTGACTCATTCAACATGGTCATCAAACGCCTGCCCAAACGCTTCAGTGACCTGGATTCCGCCAAAGCCTGGCTGGTGGGTGACCCATCCGCCGACGAAATACGTTAGCGGAGCAGATTGATATATCAGCTGCCTGTTGCCCTCGGCAATCACGTTCCCCGCGTATCGGCTAAAAAACTCCCCTGAGGTGAATACCTGAGGGGAGTGCGATCATAGGTGGGAAGGAGCCCGGAGAACCTACCCCGGCAGCTCAGACCAATCGCAGCGCACATCTGCATTCGGATCGCGTTCCGTGCCAAAGAAGAGTTGGTTCAACTGCGCCGCAACCCTCGCGTCCAGCATCGCCAAAATTTTACCCTTCGCCTTTTCAAGGACGTAATTGTCCACGGGCTGTGGAGAGCTGCGAATGTTGAACTGGGAAAAATCCACCCGCGAACGGAAAACACACACAGGATCTAGGGAGCGGTCCACATCCGCGCGATATTCGGCCACAAAATCCACGGTAATCGTGCCGCTGGCCGGCCCGCCATCGACGCACTCTGGACCTGCAAGTGGGCGCAATTTGAGTGTAAACACGCCCATGTTGAGCGACGCGTGGACACGCTCCACCCCGATGGGGTTCTCTGCCACCTCCTCCAAGGCATACGAACTATCCGCGATTACATGCTGGTCGATCATCCGCACGCTGCCCGGTTTGCAGTCCTCGCTGCCGTCGACATTCACCGTGACATCGTCAAGATTTTCGTCGATGGGCATGCCGAATGCCCCCGAAGGAGTGGAGACCGATGGAGCAGCGGTCTGCGATCCACAGGCGGATAGCGGCAGGCTTGCAAGAACGAGCATCAAAAGAATGGTGGAAATCGAATGTTTCATAAGTTCCTCCTATTTGGGTATTGGGTTTTTATCAGTATGCACCGTGTCGCGCGCCATACAATCACCCAAAAGTTGGAAATCCCGCCGATCGGAACTAGTTCCCTCCCCTTTACGAGAGAGCTGGGGAAAGGTCAAGACCCCTTTCCCTCCCTCCTTGCAACCATAATGGTATAGCGAATGAGATAAAATCAGTCGTATTTCATTCTGCCATGGAATGCACAGGAGCCCGCATGAAAAAACGCCCGTACCTTGTCCTCATACTCACCGCCATTCTCACTGTCGTCTGTCAATGCAGCATGACCAATCGGGACGTGAAACTCGCAGGACATGCCTGCAAATTCACGGGCACCTACGATACCGACACCTCTAACTACGACGGTACCTTCACCTGCAAGAATGAAGATGGCTCGAACCTGACCTGCCCTTATACCGGTCAATCTGTCACGAATTCAAAGATCTATTTACATAATGAATCTTCGGCAAAGGTAAGCGATGAACAGTTTTGGGAGCGGTTGGGTTGTTCCCCTGTCGGGGAAGCCAGACCGACCGCAACCCCGCCTCCGGCCGCCACCGCAACTGCCACGCCCTTCGCGGCACCTGTCGCCGCCTCAACTCCGTTGCTCAGTGGTGAAGTCAGCGCCTGCAACCTCAAAGACGGCTTCATCAATTTCAAACTCGTTGATGACGATCCCTCCTTTAAAGGCAGTGATGTTTACCTGACGATCAATGAAACACAGGTAAATTGCACACTCGCTGGAAATAACAACTCTTTGCTATCATGTGCACTTCCGCCCGGCGTCATTTTCCCTGCTCAAATCCATGCCACCATCGGCGACGCCTCCACCGATGACTTCACCTACGACGGCGGGGGCTGCATCACCCAAACCGGTCCCGCTCAAGGCGGCGAAGGCGGCGTCCCCACATCCTGTGGCGTGGGAGATTGCCCTCCTCCATAAATAACATGTAGGGGCGGGTAATCCCGCCCCTACCAGAACACCTCTGCTTTGTCGTGTGCTCAGCCCCCGATGGAGCAAAATACAAAAGGGGGCCTAACTCTCTACATGAAATTCCGCGATATCCCAAGGCAGATCACGCGCGGTCACAACCACCCGCGCCTGATCAGGCGCCGTACATGTTGTGGTGTACGTCCACCAATTGCCTTCGGCGCGTGTTGCCGCGCCCTGTTCCAGCGCTGTGCCTGTGCTGTGGGTGATAACCACATTCACCCGTTCCACCCGCACATGTTCCACTGCCTTGATGCGGATGATCTGACCCGGTGCGCCGCTCCAGTTTTCGATATCCAGCTCGCTAATCTCCGGCGCATGGACGAAGTCTGCCATCGCCAGCAGATCGGTGCGCGACTCTCTTCCATTCATCGACATTGCCTGGAACTTCTCCAGCTGTGCCTCCGAAAAGATGCGGTTCTCATCGAACGTTGGAGAAGCGCTCACGATTGCGCGTCCCGACCGCGTCTGCCGTACCATTAACTGTGTCCCTTGTGAATCGCTTAACCCCCGAACGAATAAATTGTTCTTTACTTTAGCCATGGGATTCTCCTTTGTGTGATGAATGAGTGTTGTTGGAATAAAACTATATCAGCCACCAGGCTTCAAAACAGGCTTCAAAAATCCCGATTTACTCATCCTCTTTTAATCTGCGCCCATGGGTTTGGGAGCAGGGATTAAAAGAGGAATGGACACGGCACTTGCCATGTCCATTCCAACCTGCCCTCACAACAGGAATGACGGTGATTGTATATCGGGATCACCGCTGCATATCTTATTGATTCCTTAGGTATTCATCGATTGTCTTCGCGGCATTTCGTCCCGCCACCATGGCCGTTACCACCAGGTCGGGTCCCGTCACACAATCTCCACCGGAGAATACACCGGGCCGCGACGTGCTTCCCGATCTTTTGTCCGCCTTGATCAATCCGTAATTGTGCACTTCCAGATTGGGTGTGGTCTCTCCGAGGATCGGGTCTGGCCAATACCCAAGCGCAAGAATCGCGGTATCGCAGGCCACGCTGAAGTTCGAGCCTTCCACGGGCACGGGCTTGCGCCGGCCTTTCGCATCGGGTTCACCGAGTTTCATTTCAATGCATTCCACAGCGGCGAGTTTCCCGTCTGCACCGGCGATGAACTTTACCGGCTGGGTCAGGAAACGGTACTTCGCCCCTTCCTCTCGCGCCATCTTGCGATCCTTCTTGCCACCAGGCATCTCATGTTCGGTGCGTCTATAAAGACAAGTCACATCCTTCGCGCCGAGTCGTAGTGCCGTGCGCAGACAATCGGATGCCGTATCTCCGCCGCCGATCACCACCACGCGGCTGCCCAACTGCAGCGGCTTCTTCATATCTTCGGGCAGCAGTTCGCGCGCTACATTTCCGCGGATCAAAAAGTCTGTCGCTTCAAACACGCCGGGCAGATCCGTGCCGGGCGCGTCTTCCATCTTCGCATCCACTTCAGACCCTACGCCGATGAACACCGCCTCGAAGCCCTCGCCAAACAGGCTGTCGATACTGCGATCTTTTCCGATATGGGTGTTGGGTACGAACGTCACGCCTGCGCGTTCGTACTCCTCCCACTTTTCGCTCCAAACATCTTTTGGTAATTTGAAATTTGGGATGCCGTACACCAGCAATCCGCCGGGTCCCGGTTTGGATTCAAATACAGTGACTTCATATCCCATGCGGATCAACTGCTCAGCGCAGCCCAACCCTGCCGGCCCCGCACCAATGACCGCAACCCGCTTCCCATTCGACGGGGCGGTTGGGATCTCGTAGCCGGTATTCTCCCGCTGATAGTCCACGGCAAATGCTTCCAATTCACCGGTCAATACCGGTTGATGATGCTTATTCAAGACGCACGACCCCTGGCACAACACTTCATGCGGACATACGCGTCCGCATACTTCGGGCAATGAACTTGTCAGATGGTAGATCTCTGCGGCTTCATTGAAACGCCCCTGCTCGATCAACCACATCGCAGAAGGAATATCGTTATGCGGTGGGCACGCCACCATGCACGGTGCCGGGTCAGGGCAGTGGATACAGCGCGCCGCCTCCATCTTTGCCCGTTCCGCATCGAACGGAATGACAACGGCTTCGAAGTCACAGGTGCGCGCCGGTGCGGGGCGCAGGTCCAGATCAAGGAACGGACGGTTGGCCCTGTCCTTGCGGTCAATATCCAAAAATTCACTTGGCACAATCTGCATTGATAAACCTCCGCGAGACATTCTGGAGTCGGACAGCTACGTACCACAAAGTGACATGATGTCCGTGTTCCTGACCTTGCACTACCTTCTCTATGATGATACCCAACACCCTGTCAACCACTCAAGTTTTATTGTCACCAATGTGGACGACAATCGTCACATTTTGGTTTCGCCCTCCCCCATCCCGCCTGAACCTGTATCACCCGTATGTCGCCTTGCTTTTCAAATATCGGTATGCAATAATATTTCGTGTTGTCGTGCCCAACCTTATTGTTATGGAGAACTTTATGAGAAACAAACTTTATCCGACCCTTGCCTCCTATATGCTGATCCTTGCCATGCTCGCCTGCACCATGCCCAGTGCGGGTCCCAGTCCGGATGATCTCGTCGCCACCATCACTGCGCAGGCGCTTGCGCTGGAATCCGTTGCCAGTGAAACGCCGGACCCGCTCGGCACCTACTTCCCAACTACAACACTTGGAACGGCCGTCAACACGCCACTTGTGGTGAGCACGGCAGCCCCGGTCAACACACAACCGCCCCAGCCTGCCGGCCCGAGCACGCCTTCCAAGCCGAAAGACTTTGACGCCAAAGGCTCCGGCACCACCATTACCTTCAACTGGACGGATAAATCCACGGACGAGAACGGCTTCCGCATTTATCAGGAGGGAGTCAATGCCCCGGTCGTTTCCGTGGATGCGCATCCTTCCACGGGAGGCATGACCTACACCTGGTCGAACCTTTCCTGTGCGTTTAGCGGAAAGTTCTATATCCGTGCATATAACGATCAGGGGGAGTCGGAGAAAAGTAACACCAATGAATCCGCCACAATCCCATGTCAGCCTTCCAACCTGATTGGAACCGGTCAGAGCAATACGATCAGCTTTAATTGGGGCGTTTCCAACGGGCATAATGAAACCGGCTTTCGCATCTATCAGCAGGGAGTTTCCCAACCTGTTGGCACCCGCGATCGCAACAAAGGTTCGGGCGGCACCAACTTCGACCTCACGGGTGTCCTCTGCAATACAGTCGGTACCTACACCGTGGTCGCCTTCAACGGCGCCGGCGAGTCAACGCCCAGCAATGCGATCCAGGCAGAGAGCGTCCCCTGCGGCCCGAGCAATTTCAGTGTCACCGGTACGACGAAGGAAGTCGTGAGTTACACCTGGACCGACAACGCCACCAGCGAGACCGGCTATCATGTCTATGTTGATGATGTGCTTTATGCCACACTTCCCTCCAGCTCTCCCATGGAGCTCACCGGCCCCATGGGCAATGACGCCTTCCAACTCTGCGGTCAGACCCACACCTATTCCGTCACTGCCTTCAACTACGCCGGCGAGTCCACTGTCAGCAACCATGTCGGTGCCACCACGTTGAGTTGTTAAGTAGCATGTTGTTGCGACGAGCCTCAAACGGAGAGTGAGGCTTTGGTGTTCGCGGCGACGCAATCTCCAACGTGGCATGGAGATTGCGTCGGGAAAAGTATGCCCTCGCAACGACATGCATTGGCAGGTTAATAAACTATGGAGTGAGATCCCATCGTCGGCCAAAGTCAGGATGGTCAGTTCTGGGCAGTGGAAGTCTCTCCCGGTGTAATTGGCTAAATCACCAAGTCTGAAAAATATAGTCGCATCACCGGGGACTGTGGCGATGTTCCCACACTCACCGATCCTGAACCTCCCGAAGTTGCACCTTCCCCCACGAAATATCTTGGTGACCCGGCCAGCCCCACCGCTGCGTGTTCTGACGGTGTGGATAATGATGGAGATGGTCTCTTCGATTACAACCCGTTCGGCTCTGGCGACCCCGGCTGTTCCACAGCGGATGACAACAGCGAGTAAACTTCTACATAAAAAGGAGCGAAGTCTATGCAGACCTCGCTCCTTTTTATGTTTATGATCTGTTGGATGGCATATTAAACGAACAGCGGCTCCATCTTAAGTCGCTCAGTCAATGTATTCATCTGTTCTTCGGTGGGGCGCTTCTCGAATCGATGGGCAGCATCCAATGTGCGCGGCAGGATATTGATATCTCCTGCGGTATTCAGGAAGACTTGCTCATTTCCCAATATCCAATGCACTGCCAGATCAATATCCGCCTGTTCCTCCAGCGGACGATACCAGGTGGTTCGCGTCTGCTCCATGTTGTTCCACGGGGAATGGGTAATGCCCTTGATCGTTTGCATTGCCACATTCTTTTGCCTGCATACTTCGCTTAACTTGTTAAAGCCCTTTGCATAGCGCGGGTTCTGCATCATCACGTGATTGTAGGGGAGCAACACCGCATCGAAATCGAATTGTTCCAACGAACGCAAATGGAATTCAGGGACAGGCACGCCGTGTCCGGTCACGCCGATGAAGCGCGTCAATCCCTCCGCCCGCGCCTGGGTCACTGCTTCGATCACACCGCCCGCACCGAAGGCGGTCTGCCATTCATCCTCTTCATGCAAGGCGTGTAACTGAATCATATCCACCTGGTCCACGTGCAGCCGTTCCAGGGAGCGGCGGATGGAATCGTATGCAGCCTGTTTCGTGCGTTCCTCCGTTTTTGTCGCGAGGAAGAACGGTCTGCCATTGCGGCGGATCCAATCTCCCAGCAGCCGCTCGGATTGTCCGTAACTTGCCGCTGTGTCGACATGATTGATTCCATTTTGTAAAACAAGTTCCATCGTCGCATCCACGTCTTTTTGCGGTGTTTCCCAAAAGGCCGCCGCCCCAAAGATGGTTCGTGTGCTTTGATGTCCGGTTCGTCCAAAGGATAGAATGGGGATCATGATGTGGTTCCTTTCCTTGCTGAGGATACTGCCAAAAAAGCCTGGAGACAAGACCTGCTTTTGAAACCGCATCCGCCGTCGAATGGGAAGGAGACGCTGCTCTCTGTGTAGGAAAAACTTAATCGAGTGAAACACCCTGTCACTTTCGGAAATCCTTTGTTGTGTTAACTTCAGCGCGCTTGTTATAATCCCATCACAACAAGGGACTCTGACGGTTCTTAAAATCTTTAGGGTCTGATCATTCAACTTTCGGAGGAACTCATGCCCAACGGTTACAACGGAAAGATCCTGCATGTGGATTTGACGAATGGTTCGCTCACGGTCGAGGAGCCGAACGAAGCCTTCTATCGCAAGTATCTGGGCGGCAGTGCGATGGGGATGTACTACATCCTGCGTGACATGCCCAAGGGTGCCAACCCGCTTGGCCCCGAGAATGTGCTCACTCTCTTTACCGGTGTCACCACTGGCGCGGCCATCTCCGGTCAAAGTCGTTTGAACGCCAATGCCAAATCGCCGATCAGCGGCGGCATTGGTGATTCGCAAAGCGGCGGTTTCTTCCCCGCAGAATTGAAGTTTGCAGGCTTTGACGGGATTGTGATTAAAGGAAAGGCTTCCAAGCCGACTTACCTTGCGATCATCGAGGGAAAGCCTGAGCTGCGCGACGCTTCGCACTTAATGGGCAGGTTGACCGGTGAAGTCGATGACATTATCCACGCTGAGGTGGACCCGAAGGCCGAAATCCTGCAGCACGGCATTGGCGCGGAGAATGGTGTGTTGTTCTCTTCATTATGTTCCATGTCTAACCGTCATAATGGACGTACGGGTATGGGACTCGTCATGGCCTCCAAGAATTTGAAAGCAGTCGTTGTGCGCGGAAAAAAGAAAGTGAACGTCGCCGATCCCAAAGCGTTAACTGCGTTGAATCGCATTGGTCCCAAAGCCATCCCCGAGAACGGGGATATGGACGGTCTTGCAAAGCATGGCACGGCAGTGATCGTGCTCTTCAATAACACAATCGGCACGCTGCCAGGCCGCAACTACAACGAAGGTCAGTTTGAAAACTGTGAGCCGATCAGCGGCGAGAAGATGACTGAGACCATTTTGAAGGAACGTGATACGTGTTATGCCTGCGTGGTCAAATGCAAGCGTGTTGTCGAGGTCAAGGAAGGCCCGCATAAAGTTGACCCGCGCTATGGCGGCCCTGAATATGAAACACTCGGCACCTTCGGCTCGTATTGTGGCATCGATGATCTTGCCGCGATCTCCCTTGCGAATCAGATCTGTAACGAATATGCTGTTGATTCCATTGCGGCTGGCGCGACCATTTCATTCGCAATGGAGTGCTACGAAAAAGGCGTCATTACAAAAGAACAAACGGCGGGTCTCGATCTCAAGTTCGGCAATGTCGATGCAATGCTCAAAGCTTTGAACATGATGGTCAAAGGTGAAGGTGAGTTTGGTAAAACTCTTGGCATGGGCTCCGAACGTGCCGCCGCGAAATGGGGCAAGGGTTCGGATGAATTCCTCACCACCGTCAAAGGTGCCGAGGCTCCCGCACACATGCCGCAGGCCAAACGCTCGCTCGCGGTCATCTATGCGATCAATCCCTTTGGCGCAGATCATCAATCTAGCGAGCACGATCCATATTACGAAGAAGGTGTCGGCGATTTCAACCTCGACCGCCTCAAACAAATTGGACTTGGTTCGCCCCAACCGGCCTATTCGCTCACGGAGGAAAAAGTCCGCTTCGCCTACGAGACCGAAGTCTTCTACTCGATGTTGGATTCTGCCGAGCTCTGTCAGTTCGTCTACGGCCCAACGTGGACTCTTTACGATGGCAGGGATACAGTCAACATGATGAATGCCGTCACCGGTTGGGACTTAACTCTTGAAGAGTTGATGACCGTGGGCCGCCGTCGCTTGAGTCTCTTCCGCGCTTTCAATGCCCGTGAGGGATTGGGTCGCAAGGATGACCGCCTGCCAAAGAAATTCTACAAGGCCTTGCAGGGGACCGGGCCTACAGCAGGTTTCGCTCTGACTCACCAGGAAGTTGATACAGCCATCGATCATTACTACAAGCTGGCAGGTCTTAACGCGGATGGCGCTCCCACCCGCGAGACCCTCGAAGCACTTGATCTCGCCTGGGCTGCGTAACGAAATAAAAGAAGGTAGTGCTTTTCGCACTACCTTCTTGGTTTGCATTGGCCTGCTCTGTTGGGGGCTTAGCCCCAAACAGAGCAAAGGAGTAGCCATTATTTATTGATCGTCACTGGCTCCGAATTGACAGTCGAAGAAGAACTTGTGACCTTGTTCTTTCTAAAGAAGAATTGCGAGAAGGTCTCCCATTTTTGGCGCAGGGTTGTGCCGTATAGCACACCCATGATGGCAGTGGCAAGATTGTAGTGACCCATCTCACGCAGCACGGTAGCGACATCCATTTTAATAGGTGCGCCGCCGATGGCAAAACTGTAAGGGCGGGTGAACTGCATCAACCCTTCCTTGCCATGCGTACGGCCGAAGCCTGAGTCTTTGGTGCCGCCGAACGGAAGCATGGGCACACCGAATTGCGCGATACTGTCGTTGATGATGATCGAACCTGCTTCAATACGGTCTGCGACACGCTTGGCATGTTTGATGTCCATACTCCACACGGATGCGCCCAGGCCATAGGCATTATCGTTCGTCAAGCGGATCGCTTCCTCTTCATCCCGCACCTTTACAATAGGCATGATCGGACCAAAGGTTTCGTCGCGCATGAGCTTCATGTTGTGATTCACATCCACGATCACGATCGGATCATAGAACAAGCCTTCGTTCTTTCCGCCGGCCAGCACGCGTGCACCCTTGTCCAGTGCATCCTGCAAATGATCGTCGATGATCTTCACCTGGCGCGGGTCTGTAATGGGGCCCATGAAGTAGGGACTGTTCGGTTCGGTGGAATAGCCGCTCTTTAGCTCTTGCGCCTGTCGCACGGCGAGACGCACGAATTCATCGTATTTTGATTCGATCACGTACACGCGTTCCACTGACATGCAGGTTTGGCCGGTATTGAAGAAGGCACCCCACGCTCCCCAACGGGCAGCGGCTTCAAGATTGGCATCTTCGAGGACGATCATCGCATCCTTGCCGCCCAATTCCAGCGCGACTGGCGTCAACGTCTCTGCGGCGGCTTGCATGATCTTCTTGCCGGTGGCGGTCGAGCCGGTCATAAAGATATAATCCGGTTTGCTATCCACCAGCGCTGCGCCTGTGCGTCCATCGCCGTGAACGACGCGGACAAACGATGCAAGCTCGGGAACTTTCTTGAACAGTCCTTCGATCAGTACACCCGTGGCTGCGGTGACTTCGGATGGTTTCAACACCACGGTGTTGCCTGCAAGTAAAGCGGCGATCATTGGCGGCAGGGACAGGGTCAACGGGTAGTTCCACGGAGAAATGATCCCGACCACTCCGTGAGGGCGATTCTCCACATAGCATCGCTTGAACAAGTACAGGCCGGAATGGACGCGTTTTCGCTTCAGCCATTTCTCTGCATTCCAGCGGTACTGAACGAGCATGTCCACGGCGACGAAGAGTTCAAGCAATCCATCCTGACGACTCTTGCCGCAATCCTGATTGAGAACGTTGGAGATATTGTCGCGCTCTTCGATCAATACCTGTTGGAATTTGTGCAGGATGTGGGCTCGTTCTTTGATGGATTTACCGCTCCATTTGGGAAAGGCTTTTCTCATCTCTTGTACAGCGGCCTTGACCTCATCCGGCGTTGCGATCTTTACCTCGCCAAACTGAACGCCTGTTGCCGGGTTGATAAATTTTAGTGTTTCACTGCTCATGCGAACTCCTTGGGCGAACGGAATTATTATGATAATTCAGAAGCACGCCGATTATAAGCGCTAACAACAAGGCACGAAAGTCGTTTTATCTTCATTTCACATCCTCAGAACAGATCAGGAAAAGAACATGGCCAATCAACTCTATCAAGACAACTTCCCTCATGTGACCCCTGCATGGTCGCGCATCTTCAATTTTGTTGCCGACCGTGCCGAAGGTTCTTACATTTATACGGATGATGGCAGGAAACTGCTGGATTTCACCAGTGGTATCGGTGTCACCAACACGGGTCACTGTCATCCCAAAGTGGTCGAAGCGATCCGCGAACAGGCCGGCCTGTTCCTGCACGCCCAGGCTAACATCGTCATTCACAAGCCGATGCTGCAATTGATCGAGGAGATCCGCAGGATCGTCCCGTCTTCCATCGATAGCTTTTACTTTGCCAACTCCGGTGCCGAGGCATTGGAGAACGCGGTCAAGATCGCCAAGGCCGCCACTGGCAGGCAGAACATCATTGTTTTCAACGGTTCCTTCCACGGTCGGACTCATGCCACGATGGCATTGACCACTTCCAAGACCGGGTATCGCACAGGTTTTGGCCCGTTGCCATCTGGGATTTATGTATCGCCGTTCCCGTATGCCTTTAATATGAAAATGAGTGAGGAACAAGCCAGTCAATATGCGTTGGAAAAGTTGGAATACTTGCTCGCTTCTCAAACTGCACCGAAAGATACGGCTGCGATCTTAATCGAATCTGTGCTGGGGGAGGGCGGCTATGTTGTCCCGCCTGCTTCATTCATGAAAGGCTTGCGCGAGATTTGCGATAAGCACGGCATCATGCTGATCTTTGACGAAGTGCAATCAGGCTTTGGACGCACCGGCAAATGGTTTGCTCTCGAGCACTTTGGAGTTGTTCCGGATATTATCACTGCTGCAAAAGGCATCGCTTCGGGGATGCCGCTCTCGGCTGTTTTTACCCGCACGGATATTATGAAGAAGCTGGATGTGGGTTCGATCGGCGGAACTTATGGGGGGAACGCCGTTGCCTGTGCGGCAGGTGTGGCAACCATCCGCGCGATGCGAGACGAAAAGATGCTTGAGAATGCCGCAGAAAAAGGAATTCAGTTGATGACGGGTTTGCGCAAATTACAGGAGGAATACCCGCAGATCGGCGATGTGCGCGGCAAAGGCCTGATGGTTGGAACTGAATTTATTGTGGATGGCAGTCAGGCCAAAGCCAAGCAGTTGGTTAAAGATGTTATTCATGCTTCCGAAGAGAAAGGTATGTTGCTGCTTTCCTGCGGAACGTACGACAACATCCTGCGCTGGATCCCGCCCTTGAACGTCACCACGGAACAGATCAATACCGGCTTGAAGATTTTTGGTGAAGCACTGAAGGAGAGTATCAAATAACTAGTTGAACCCAACCGCCTTTTTGACCGCATTCTTGAATTCACGTTTGTCGTATTCAAAGATATCGGCAAGCGTGAGGCTGCCTCGTACAGAGTCATGTCCCAGCTTTTTAGCGAGCTGCGCGGTCTTTTCTGCCGATAAAGGTGTGAAGTTGTATTTGGCGATCATGCGTCCCTTTCGTAGCAGGGCCTTGTCGATGCGGTCGATATCGGTGTTGAACGTGCATAGAATTTTGATGTTGAGGAAATCACTGAACAGGCCGTCTGTGAGTTGCAGGATGGTCGATACAATGGAATCTTCGGAGACATTATCGCGCGAGACCACCACTTTTTCCGCATCTTCGATGATCAACACGGAGTTTTTGTTTTGCAGCAGGAATGAAATAAACGAAGGCTTGAGCAAGTCCTTTACGAAATCGTTCTGGATGAAGATGAATTCCTTGTCCTTGAATTTGCAGATTAAATGCTTGATGTAGGTGGTTTTGCCGGTTCCGGGTTCTCCGTGCAGCAGCACGATTCCCGATTCCGATTTGGCCATGGAGGCGCTGATGATCGTGTCGATCTCTGTAAAATCGTCGTTGTACAATTCCTTGATGTCCACGGATGTAAAATCACCGGTGTGAACGTCCTCGGTGGCGAATACACCTTCATGATGGACCAGTACCTTGAATTTTGGCTTTTTCGGAGACCCGAATTTGGAACGCAGAAAATGATTGGTCTCCAGGATCCATTTTTCGGAATCGGCGTCATTGACGTTGTAGAAGAAGTCGATGGTCAGCAGGTCATCGCGCGCGGTAAAGTGCACGATCATCCGACCCGATATGCTTTTGAATACATGTTCAAAAACATAGTCTTCGACCTGTTCTGAATCCTGAAAGTCTTCCGTGGACCAGTTCTTCAGTACGACAACGAATGCATGGCGTTCAAGGTCCAGGCTGCTGAGGATGGTTTCAATATTTTCCTTTGTCTTTTCCAGCGGCAGGGCAATTCTGAGCGAGGAAGGAAGCACTCCGAAGCAAACTGTATAATATACAGAAACTTTAAGACGATTGTACTGGTCGTACGAGTCAAGCAAAGTGCCAATGGCTGTTTCTTCCATTGTGAATTTCCTCCAATGAATGGTGAAATAAAACTCTTGGGTCGTTAAAGGATATCTGCAGATACTTTACGCCCTATGTTCCGCTCCTGTCATCAATATACAGTCAATCGGGCTTTTTGGCAACCACATTTTTAATAAACCGAAACGGGAAGTGAACCTAAAATGACATCGACCTTGAATAGAACCAGACTGGAAACACTCCTGAAAATGGAGGAGGAATTCTTTCATAAGAACCATCCGAAATCCTTTGAACTGTACCAGCGTGCGCGAAAGTCCCTGCACGGCGGTGTGCCGATGCTTTGGATGATCCGCTGGGCGGGATCTTTCCCTGTTTTCGTCAAAGAAGCCAGAGGTGCGCACTTCACCGACGTGGATGGAAACGACTACATTGATTTTTGTCTGGGCGACACCGGGGCCATGACGGGCCATGCGCCAGAGGCTACGGTCAAAGCCATCATCGAACAGATCCCAAAAGGCATCACACTGATGCTTCCTTATGAAGATGTCATTTGGGTGGGTGAGGAATTACAGCGGCGCTTCAAACTTCCATATTGGCAATTTGCACTCACTGCCACGGACGCGAATCGTTTTGCGTTGCGCATGGCGCGCTTGATCACCGGCCGTCAAAAAGTTTTGGTGTTCAATTATTGTTATCACGGTTCCGTGGATGAAACATTTGTCACGCTGGATGAAGAGGGGACGCCCATGTCGCGTCCCAACAACCTGGGTCCGCAGATCGATCCACGCGAAACCACAAAGGTGATCGAATTCAATGATATCGGCGCACTCGAAACCGCGCTTTCTGCGCGAGATGTGGCGGTTGTCCTTGCCGAGCCGGTAATGACCAATATCGGCATCATTCATCCAAAGCCTGGTTATCATGAAGCCTTGCGCGAGATCACACGTAAATACGGGACTCTGCTCATTATCGATGAGACTCACACGATTTGTACCGGCCCCGGCGGATATACCGCTTCATTCGGACTTGAGCCTGATTTCTTAACCCTCGGCAAGCCCCTCGCTGGTGGAGTTCCCGCCGCTGTATATGGTTTCACCGAGGAAGTCTCCAAAGCTTTTGCAGAAAAACTTTCCTTGGAAGATGCAGATGTCGGTGGAATTGGCGGGACTTTGGCCGGTAACGCATTGTCGATTGCGGCGATGAAGGCTACTTTACAAAGCGTCCTGACAGAAGACTTCTATTCAAAGGCTACAAAACTTCAGGAACAATTCACTGCGGGTGTCGAAGGTGTGATCCAGGAATTCGAATTACCGTGGATCGTCAAGCAATTGGGCAATCGTTCCGAGTATTGGTTCCGTCCCAACCCGCCCAAAAATGGCGGGGAAGCCCATGCGGCCGTCGACCCCGAGCTCGATCGATATATGCATCTTTTTGCCTTAAATCGGGGGATCTTGATGACGCCTTTCCACAATATGGCCCTAATTTCGCCGGAAACCACTTCAGCTGATGTGGATTATCATACGAAGGTGTTTAAGGAAGCAGTACAATCCCTCTTGGGATAATTTATGGATGGTAGCCGCAGATTGCCGGCATTGGTAAGTTGTTGAGGATGAATTTGGCTATACTCACAGTCAATGGAGTAAAAGGATAATGACTGAATATAAATCACAAGTCTGGCGCATCAATGTTCGCGAGCAAACACTCAAGCGCGAGCCTGTTCCTGAAACATGGCAGCGCCTGGGTGGGCGCGGATTGATCGCTCGTGTCATGGTTGATGAAGTGGATGCGAAGTGCGATCCGCTTGGCTATGGCAATAAGTTGATCTTTGCGCCCGGTTTATTGGTGGGACATATCCTTTCCTCCACAGATCGTATTTCCATTGGAGGAAAATCCCCGCTTACCGGCGGTATTAAAGAAGCGAATGCAGGCGGGCGGACCGGGTATCACATGGCCTTTATGGGCATCCATTCCTTAATCATCGAAGATATGCCAAGGGAGGATGGCTTTTGGGTTTTGTACTTGTCCTTGAATGGCGCAAAATGGGAACGGGCGGATGACTTGGTTGGGTTGGGTGTGTATGCTACTGCACCAAAACTGATTGAGAAATATGGTGATAAAGTTGCCGTCTCGATGATAGGCCCCGGCGGCGAGATGCGCATGAAATCTGCAGGTATTCAGAATCTCGATAAAGACAGAATCCCTTCCCGTATTGCAGCGCGCGGCGGGTTAGGTGCGGTCATGGCAACGAAAGGATTGAAAGCCATTGTGTTCGATCGCACTGGCGGACAGAAACCCTTACTCGCAGACCCTGAAGCATTCAAGATCGCCTCGAAGGATTACACCAAGACCGTGATGGATCATCCACAATCGATTACATATCGAGATTACGGCACTGCGGCAATGGCGCAGATGACACAAAGTTTTGCTGCCATCCCGGCCCATAATTTTTCACGCGGCACTTTTGACAAGGTGGATAATATCAGCGGTGAGACTCTGAGGGAGTTTACCCTTGCCCGGGGAAAACCATCCGACCCGTCTCATGCCTGCATGGCAGGATGCACGATCAAGTGTTCGAATGTCTTTGGCGGTGATGATGGAAAGATCATCGTCTCTCCTCTTGAATATGAGACCATTGGTTTGATGGGTACTAATATCGACATCGATTCACTGGATGCCATCGGGCGGATGAATTGGCATGTGAATGACCTCGGTTTGGATACCATAGAGATTGGCGGGTCCCTTGGCGTTGCAGCTGAGGCTGGTTTAATGCGTTGGGGAAGCGAAGAAGATGCGCAGAAATTGATTGATGAAATTCGAGCTGGTACAGATCTGGGCAGAACTCTTGGCGATGGCGCAGTCACTGTTGGGAAGAGGTACAACATTGAGCGTGTGCCCGCAGTTAAAGGTCAGGCTATGTCTGCTTATGAACCAAGATCCATTAAAGGGACCGGCTTGACTTATGCCACCACGCCTCAGGGTGCGGATCATACGTGCGGATTGACGATCCGTGCCCAGGTTAATCACCTTGACCCGAATGCACAAAAAGATGCATCCCTCAATGCGCAATTGAATATGGCCGGCTATGATACCATTGGTGCCTGTATTTTTGCGGGCTTCGGTTACGCAGCAACACCGGATGGTGTTGTCAAGCGTTTACTGAAAGCGCGTTATGGGTGGAATAATGTTCCTGATAATATCTTGCAGGCACTTGGCAGGGAGACCATCAAGCTGGAGCGCGAATTCAACAAACGTGCCGGTTTTACGAAGGAAGATGACCGCCTGCCGAAGTGGATGATGGAAGAACCTCTTCCAGAAAACGGCTCCGTATTTGACGTGAGCGAGGAAGTACTCGACCATATTTTTGATGGAATTGAATAAGATAAAAGCCGTGAGTTCAAAACTCACGGCTTTTATCTTTAATTATCCACTATACTTTTAGTTCGATGTTGGTAAAGCATCCAGCCTGCTACTCCCAGTAATATGGAAGTAATGATGCCTTCATTTGTGGGAGAGAAAATAAATCCCAGGGGGCCGGTTACTTTAATAAAGCCATTTGCGATCAACGGCATGCTCATGCCGTTGACGACTTCATGCAAGACAAAAACCGGCCACACGGACTTGCTGATCAACCGAAGTTCGCCGAATAAAACGGCTGTGGGCAGCATCACAAAAAATCCGATGAGAAGAAAAACAGGAATGCTGGTGGTAATGGCGCTTTCCAAAACGGCACGATCAAGGAAGTAATAATAGTAAGGTAAATGCCATGACCACCACAAAACACCGACGATCATGTGATTTAAAATGGGGTGAATCTTCGCGGCATCGAGTCTGGGGGTGAGGTATCCACGCCAGGCAAATTCCTCGAAGATATTTTTCATCAGGGAGCCGATAAGAATCGTACCTGTTGCAGAAAGATAGGCATTGATTCCCTGTGTGGCAAATCCGTCAGCGGTGATTACTTTGAGAAGGGCAGCCAGGCCAAAAGTCAAAAGTGCGGCGAGCGGATAAACCAGGATCGCCACCAGATACCACTTCCAGCCTGGGATGAGATTCAGCCCGAAGCCGGCATCCTTCCAGCCATCTCCTCCAAATGCGCGAAGCAATATGCCAGACAAGGCAGGCGTTGTTAACCAAACAAGTGCGCCCAAGCTTTGCATGGGTGGCATTGTGTTTCCAGTGATCGTATTAAGCCAAATGCCAAGCCAGCCGCCGCCCGCGGTAAAAAGTGCCACGATGATGATGTTGCGGATATTCTTATTCATGGTTCTCCTTTAAGCAACAAAACCCGACAGGTCGGGTTTTGTGTATGAGAGCCACCGGTGGGACACGAACCCACGACCTGCGCATTACGAGGGCGCTGCTCTACCAACTGAGCTACGGTGGCTTGATGTTTATCGCGGCGGGATTATAAATTATTCCAACCATTATCGCAAGGCAGGGAAGATTTATAATGATGTACGCATCTATTCTTTTCGGGAACAACAAACAATGCTTCGAATCGCAATGCTCTCCTATCACACTTGTCCTCTTGCCACCCTTGGTGGCAAGGATACTGGCGGAATGAACGTATATGTGCGTGATCTGACACAGGAACTTGGTCGTTTAGGCATCCATGTGGACGTTTTTACACGCTCGCAGGATGAGCATGTTCCTCATGTTTTGCACGATCTCGGTTATGGAAATCGGGTGGTACATGTACAGGCCGGACCGGAACACCCAGCGGGCAAACAAGAGATCGCTAAATATATCCCCGAATTTGTTGAGGGTGTAAAGCAATTTGCAGCCGAAAAAGGAATCCAGTACGATGTGATTCACAGTCATTATTGGATGTCTGGGTTGGCAGCGGAACAATTAAGTGACGAATGGGGGGGCGTGCCGATCGTCCATATGTATCACACATTGGGGGAGATGAAGAATCGGGTGGCGCGGTCGGAGGATGAACGTGCAGGCGAGGACCGACTCAATGGGGAGAGGCAGGTTCTTCGTCGTGCGAACCGGATCATTGTCGCCACTTTGGCAGAGCTCACTCAGTTACGCTTCCTCTACCATGCGGATGATCGAAAACTTATCACGATTCCACCTGGTGTGGATACCTCTCATTTTTATCCAATTCCCGCCGATGAGGCCAAGGAATTTATCGGCCTGAAGTCAGATGATCGCATGGTCTTGTTTGTCGGCAGGATCGAACCGCTGAAAGGTGTTGATACTTTAATCACCGCCATGAGCTGTCTGGACGTGGAAGGACTGAATAAACCCGTACACCTTGCCATTATTGGCGGAGAGCCGAATGCAAATGCAGGGGATATGACGGCCGAAATGACTCGTTTGCAAAGGTTATGCGATGAGCTTGCCATTGGTCATACGGTGGTTTTCCTCGGTAAGCGGGGACAGGATACATTGCCATATTATTACTCAGCCGCAGAAGCAGTTGTAATGCCGTCCCTCTATGAATCATTTGGCATGGTGGCATTGGAGGCAATGGCTTGCGGGACCCCGGTGATCGCATCAGAAGTTGGCGGGTTGGGTTACCTGGTTCAAAATGGCGAGACGGGTTTTACCATTCCGGATAGCGATCCTCAGGCTCTGTGTGAGAGGTTGTCTGTGTTATTAAGTGATGCGCCTCTTCGCGAAATGATGGGACGGCGTGCGTCCACCTATGCATTGGATTACGCCTGGGAAAAGATTGCCATCCAGATTATTGATGTTTATAAAGAGCTGCTAACAGGTGTCAAAGTCACTAGGAAGAATAGTGGATAACCATTTAATACAAGTTGATTAAAATGGGATTATCCTCGTTTTCAAAGGAGTTGTTTTCATGAAACATCAAAAAACACGATTTTTTCACGGCCTATTGGTTTTGACACTTGCATCGGTTGCATGTAATATGCCTTCCGGTGCGCCGACACAAGCGCCTGTGCAAGTGCAAGAGGCTGCTTCGGCTGCCCCGGTGGTAAGTACGGATACTCCTCTCCCTACCTCCACGCCCGCCCCTGTTGTGCATCTTGTTTCCCCGGTTTCCGGTTCATACCATGAATCCACAGCTCATGATAACGAAGAATCTGCAACCTACGAATCTAAAAGTGTGAGATTTGGAGATGTTTTTGATGCAAATCGCTTTGAACGGCCTTTTACAGTTGAGGATATGACCTACCTGCCTTATATCGATATTTTCGACTTTGAAATGACAAGCGATTCGGATTGGTATTATGTTGATGTCTCAATGATCGGTCCCGATCCGGTAACCGGCGGTGCCCACGGCACGTATGGTGTTGAGTTTGATCTGGATGTTGATGGTCGTGCAGAGATTCTGATGTTGGTTGAAGATCCAACTTCTCAATGGAGCACCGAGGGCGTCAAGGTGTATTTGGACGGAAATGGGGATGTGGGTGGTGCGCAATCCCTGCCGGACATCGGATATACAGGAAATGGCTTCGAGACTTTGATCTTCGACTCTGGTTACGGTGACGATCCAGATCTGGCTTGGGCACAAGCTGTGATCAAGACCAGGGCGACTGTGAAATTCGGTTTCAAGAAATCCTTGCTGCGTAATTATCATACCTTTATGTGGAGTGTGTTTGCCTCTAAAGACCCCGTTGATCCGGCAAAGTTTTATTACAATGATTTCTATACAGAAGCCAATGCCGGGTCTCCTGATAAAGAGAGTGACTATTACCCCATAAAGGAAATTGCTGCATTTGATAATTCCTGTCGCGTGCCCACCGGCTTCAAAGCGACCGGATTGGAGCCGCTGGGATGCAATGTTTCAGTTCAAATTGCGCAGCAGCCTGATGACCCATCCAAACCAGGGATCACAATATTCTGGATTCCCACGGATATTGATTGGTGTTTGATTTTTGGCTGTGGACCTGTAATTAAATAGAAAAAGTGCCCTCCATTGGAGGGCACTTTTTCTATTCCTTGATCTTTACATAAAAAAGAGTAAAGCCGTTGTTTTCCTGAGTTCGCGTTTCAAAGCGGTCTTTTAGTTTTGTGATCATGCGCGAAAGCTGCTTATGGCCGTATGTGCGGGGATCAAATCCGGGGTCGAGTTGATAGAGGGCGTTTCCCATTCCGTCCAACCTTGCCCATCCGTCTTCCTGTACAGCCATTTCAAAAGCCTGGGTCAGGATCGGCATTGGGTCAAGCTCCTCCTTGCCATCCTTGTTCTTCTTCGTCTTTTCAACATTCGATTTTTTTTGCTGGGCATTTTTCTTTTCAGCGATTAGATTTTCTGTATACACAAAAACATCGCATGCATTAACAAATGGTTTTGGCGTCTTCTTCTCGCCAATTCCCATGACAAAAATGCCCGTTTCCCGAATTCGTGTGGCGAGGCGGGTATAGTCGCTGTCGCTGGAGACGAGGCAGAACCCATCCACCACGCCGGAGTGCAAAACGTCCATCGCGTCAATGATCATTGCGCTATCGGTGGCGTTTTTGCCGATCGTATAGCGAAATTGTTGAATTGGCTGAAATGCATGGAAATTTAGCGTGTCTTTCCATGAATTCATGTTGGCTGTCGTCCAATCGCCGTAGATCCGACGCAGGGTTACCTGTCCATGCCTGCCGGCTTCCACAAGCATTTGGGCCAGTAAACCAGCCTGTGCATTGTCCCCGTCAATCAGCATGGCTATTCTGTTTCTTCCCAAAGATTTTATTTGTTGATCTGTCATGCTTTCATTATAACGGAGAAAGCCCATAAAGGCCCGGGTGAGCAACTAAGTAAGAGGATAAGGAAGCCCTCGTTTTAGCTTGCAAGATTGTCACCTAAAAACCGTAAAGGAATCGGGTATACTCGCCGTTGTTACCCAATCCAATCGTAGGATTCTGTATAAATGAGAGAACGTTTTAATCAGTGGTTTCCAATTCGAAGCGGAGAGTCGGGCTTGGTGCTGACTCTCGGCTTCGTTTTATTTGCGAACTATGCCGCCATGGGAATTACCAAGGTGGTTTCGGTCAGCGGCTTTTTAGGGCAGGTGAAGGATCATTATATTTTGCTGGTTTGGGCCGTGGATATGGTGTTGCTAATTCTAGCTACCGGGCTTCAGTCCTTAATCGTAGACAGGTTTGACCGCGTTAAACTACTGGCTGGTGTGTTGCTTGTGTTCGCCGGGCTTTACGCTGTGCTGCCCCTTACATTTATTTCCAAGGTTATCCCGCTTTCGGTAAGCTACACTTTGATCTACCTTCTTAACGATCAGCAATGGCGATTTTTCCCCGTGGTTTTCTGGATCCTCGTCAATGATATTTACGATCCTGGGACGGGCAGGCGCGTCATGCCGGTAATTGCTACGTTTGCATTTGTAGGTACGATTGTGGGATTGGGGGTCGCGGCTCTTGACGCCAAACTGGAGTTTGGTCCTGTCAAACTATTAGTTCTTAACGCCTCAATATTTTTTATTGCGTTTGTTCTATCACAGATCAGGTTGCGAAAGGTGAAGATCGCAATCACGGCAAGTACACAGGTTTCAATGAAGGAATCCTTCTCTGAAGGATGGGAATTCATTAAGACGGTGCCCGCTTTCGCCTACCTTGCATTGGGGATGTTGGCAGCAGGTATTGTAATGACTGTTTTACTCTTCGACACTCTTTCTGATGCCAAGCTGGACCTTGGAAAAGGTTTCCAATCTTTTTATGCGCAGTACAATTTGATCATTGCGATTTTGTCCATTTTTGCACAGGGCATATCGTCGAAGCTGATCGAACGGCTTACTTTAAAGCGAAGTTTTTTGATCCAGCCTGCTATCATGGTGCTCACGACTATTTTGAACTTCTTTGTTCCGGGGTATATGAGCAGTGCGGTTTCCCAGGGTCTATCCCGCGTCTCGTATGATACAGTGGATCTTTCGGCGCGAAAATCTTTTCAAGCGATGGTCCCCAACGAAAAGCGCGGACGCGTCAGCATGTTCATCGACAGTTACCTTCCTTCCGCCGGCACGATCATTGGAAGCTTGATCACATTTGCAATTATTTCCCTCGGACTCCGTTGGGGTATTTCACGAGATCAATATAGCTTGTATTACATTGGGTTTGGCGTTGCAATTGCCCTTGTGGCCATGTACGCTGCATTCAAAGTGCGTGCTACATATGAACAAAGCATGTTGAGTTGGCAACTTAAACGCCGCACGCGCGGCGCAAGCGTTTTGGATAAACTTGATTTCGGTGGGGATGACAAGTAAATGACCGCACTTTTGGTGAAACAGGAAGAAAAAGTTGAAGTCTATGATCTGCTTGGCTCCGGGGATGAATTGCGCATTGAGAAAATGCTTGGGCTTTATCAAAAGCTTTTTCCGCAATACCAGCACTACGTCCCCAGAATGAGGCGCCGCGCCCAATTTGGGAATGAGCATCGAGAAGGACATGTGGTCCATTATTGGCTGGTTGAGGTGGATGGCGAGCCTGCGGGAATTCGCACCTTTCGATATATTCGCGGCCGTCACTGCGGGCTGGCACACTCCCTGGCTGTGGATCCAAAGTTTCGGAATGTTCGAGTTTTTGATAAAAGGCTGGCTGTTTTCATTATTTATGAATGCCTGGCACAGGTCATAAAGGACGCAAAAGTGCGCGGTGACTCGCCCGCTTTGGGAATGGTAAATGAAGTGGAGCCTGATCACCTCATGGAACACTATATTCGTAACGGGTTGATCCAATTGCCGTTAAAATACGCAGAACCAATTTTTCCACCCGAGGTTGCAGGTCGGAGCCGCTTGGAAGAGTTGGCGATCACCCGGTTTTCGCCGATGCACATGGGTTTTTTACCAAACCCCGAAATCGAAATTCAAAGTTATACTCGTGAAATGATCGCTGATTTTGTAAAGGCTTTTTTGGTGGATCACTACGGCCTGCCCGAGGATCACCCGGCGGTGCTTGAAGTTGTGGATACGATTTCTGTTTAAAAAATAAAGGATTAACTTATGCAGACCAATGAGTTGAATAATAAAAACAGATTCTTCAGTCTTCGCTTGAAGATTTGGCTTGGCTTTACCCTTATTTTTATCCCCGTTTTTATTGGCAGTTATGTATGGTTTTATAACTATACAAGAGATCGCGTGTTTCAAACGATTACTGATGATCTGGTCCAGACCTTGCACGGAGCCCTGGTTGGCATGGATAAAGATGGATTTGTGAAACTTTATGAAGAAGAGAGCACGAACAACCCGATGTGCCCGCCCAAGAAGCCAACGGCAGATACTCCAAAAGAAGAGAACGGTTATTATCCCGAGGATAATCCTTTATACATTGCTCATGAAAATTGGTTGCATGCGGTTCAACAGACAGAGTTGAAAGAGGACGCATATGGCGATCCTACAAAGGAAACCACCCGTCTTTACACCTATATCAAAGGACCCGATGATGGTGAAGTAATTGCCATTGGTAGTACGGGATACTTTCGGAAAGAGCGTGGCGGCTTCCGTTTTTGCCAACGTTATACGTCTACCAGTACTCGAATTTATGACGGGTTGTCCGGACGTGTCGATTCTTGGACTCCCTATACCGATAGCTTTGGTACCTGGATCACCACCTATGCTCCCATCGTGGATGATAGCGGAAAGACCATTGGCGCAATCGGAGTGGACATCACTGCAAGTTATGTGCAGGAAGTCAGCGCTGAAATTCTTAGGAGCGGTACCTACGCTTTCATAATTACGTTTGTCATTATCTTCTTCCTTGTGTACTGGCTTTCCGGCTTTTTGACCCGCCCGATCATCGGTCTTGCCGGTGTGGCAAAGGAGATCGGTGAAGGTGATTACTCCCATGAGTGGAAAGAAGTAGAGGATGCGCAGCGCAAAATGCGTGATGAGATCGACACCCTTACCAACGTTTTCAAAGTAATGGTTGACAAGGTTGCCGAGCGTGAGAAAACCCTGCGGGCACGAGTGCAACAATTGGAGATCATGGTGGATCGAGGCAAACTGGAAAAACAGGTCAGTGAGATCGTGGATAGTGATTTCTTCCAGGATCTTCAGTCAAAAGTGCGCGGAATGCGGGACAGATTTAACAAGGATGAGTAAATAAAAAGAGAAGGCTGGCAATTGCCAGCCTTCTCTTTTTTTATTGAAGCGGCTTGATCACGCCCACGTCTGTGGGAGCACCACCAAATAATCCAATGTCTTCACAGGATTGTCTGTCAATGCGAAGAATGAGAATATCGTTTGACGAAGTATCGACCTGAATAACCGTGTCTTGTTTGTATCCCGAGTCGACCGTTAGTTTGAATGTAACTTGATTTTGTGCCGGCAGGTTTGGAACGCAAGCCTTTTTGTCCGGATGCTCCCGGTCCTCGTCAATGGCGCGAAGCAGCGAGCAGGTATTCGGTAGATCGATCGTTCCTGTATTCTTCACGGTCACATACGCATTGGTTACTTCGCCCATTCCATGCACAACATCAATGCTCGTGTTGCAGCCAAGAATGTCCACTTGAACCGATTGGGTTGGAGTATTTGTAAATGGAATTGGAGTTGCAGTATTTGTGGGTGTTTCGCTGCTTGCGATCTGAGTGGAGGTCACTGTGAATATAGCAGGTGTCGTGGATGCGTTTGTGGGGATTAAAATGATCGGAGTTGCCGTTATTACAACCGGTGTTTGCGATGGAATGGATGTCCCGCCTGGGAGAGGTTGCGGAGCAATGTCAAATGTGCCGCAGGAAGCCAAAAAACATAGGGTGACACTTGAAAGCAGACTCTTCTTCATATATTTATTATACCCGCTCAAAACATCCATCTCTTTTTTGCTGTTACGCACGGAATATTGGTCTGCTTGACCATCTTGAGAGCTTTATTTGTTGATGATAAAACATTCGATTATCGTTTTATCGTTTTTTCTCGTAATTCCTCCCAACTGGGTTCCACCAGAATCGTCCCATCGGGAAAGACTATGGTGGGCACGCTTCTATTTCCATTATTGATGCGCAGTACGAACTCAGTGGCTTTTTCGTTTCCTTCCAGACCTACTTTTTGATATTCAATTTTATTTGACTCGAAAAAAGACTTTGCGCGAAGACAATCGGCACAATACTCTGTGGTGTACATGGTGATCTGTGACGGGTTCAGGGTGTACAAGTCGTTCAAAGGAATCTCCAAAAAATGATTTGTCTCCCGCCGAGGTGACATTTTATCCAGGCTCTGGCGGCTATTCTTAGTTATATCGCTCTTATTGTCTCGGCCCTCAAAAATGCTTCTCCGCGGGATGTGTCCATCTCCATCGTTCCGCCTATTAAAAACGGATGCCCTGCATCCAATAATGATCTGGCCCGGCGATACACTTCTGGGAATAAAATGGAGTCCAACACACCTTGCTGATCTTCAAGCGTAAGAAACAACATTGAATCGCCTTTCGCTGTACGGATGCGATGTGAAGTCTGTCTTATACCTGCCACCGTAACTTTTTGTCCGATCTTGCCAACTGCTTCGACGGTGGAGATGACGCCTGAATTTGCGATCTTTTCTGCGATCAGTTCCAGAGGATGCGCCTCCAGGCTTGCGCCCAGAATCTCAATTTGCGAATTTACTTTTTGCTCCACCGACCAATCCTTATCAGCAGTGTCTATCCATTCAAACAGGTTCATTTGATTCTTCTGCCAAACTCCGCTTTTCAACCTTTGAAGGATGGAAGGAATCTTTCCCAATCCTTCCATCGCCCCAATTTTCGCAAGATTTTCGGCTTCTTGTAGGCGTGGGTCAACGCGGGCTAGAAAATCATCCAGGGAGATAAAAGGTGAATAGCGCATAATGCGTTCAATCGTTCTTTGGGTTAATTCCTTGACTTGGCCCAACCCCATGAACAATACCTGCTGATCCAAATCTGCCAGTTTTTTTACAGAAAAGTTGTGAGACGAATAATTTACATGAGGCGGGCGGACGACCAGTCCCATGCGGCGGGCCTCGCTGAGATAGACGCGCTGACTATAGTACCCGCCCCAATTGGCAAGAACCGCAGCCATAAATTCCGCCGGGAAGTGTGACTTGCACCATGCCGAACGCCATGCCACCTGGGCATATGAAGCAGCATGTGCCTTTGGGAAGCCGTATCCAGCAAAGGCTGCCATCATTTCCCAGATTCTTTCGCCTATTTCAAGCGGGACGTTATTTGTTTCTTTAGCCTGATTGACAAATTTGTGTTGTAATTCCTGCATCTTTTTGCCGGGGTCAAAGTGACTCATGGCGCGACGAAGCAAATCCGCTTCTGCCAGGCTGAAGCCTGATAACTCATGAGCGATGCGCAGTACTTGCTCTTGATAGAGGATGACGCCAAATGTATCTTCCAATAAAGTGGATAAGGCAGGATGGATGTGTTTCACTTTCTCCTCGCCTTTGAATCGTCTTACAAATGCATCCTTCAACCCGCCGCTGAGCGGACCGGGGCGATACAAGGCAAGTGCCGCCATAATGTCATCTTCATTCCGTGCGCGGATTTCTCTTAAGGTCGAGCGCATCCCCGGACTCTCGATTTGAAAGCATCCTATTGTTTCGCCATGCTCAACTCGCTGGGAGGTGGCATAGTCGTCCGATGGTGTGCTTTCCAGTACTGCAAGCGGATTGGCGAACTTATCTGATTGATTCGCCTGAATGAATTCCGCGACATCGCCGATCACAGTTAATCCGCGTATGCCAAGAAGGTCGATCTTGACCAATCCAAGTGCTTCGACAGAATCAAGGTCCAATTGAGTAATGATGATCCCCTTGCTGCCCGAGCGCATGACAGGTACTAGGTCGGTAAGGGTATCCGGCGCTACGATGACTCCACCGGGGTGAACTGAAATATGACGAGGCAGCGTCAGAAAGGCTTCTGCTTCGTTAAAGATGGTTTGATGTTTTGCGGATGGATAGGCTGCGCGTAATTCTGTAAAGGGTGATGGTGGATCTTCGCCTTCTTGAGATTCTTCAATACGGGCCCAAAACGAATGTGGAAGTTGTTTTGCCATCTCACGGACCTCCATCGGAGGGAGGCCATGCGCTTTGGCAACATCGCTGAGCGCGGAGCGGGGTCTGAAGCGGTTAATTGTCCCGACCATTGCGACTCGATCCAAACTGTATGTGTCAAATACATGTTGGATGACAGTGTCCCTTCTTCGGGAGCATAAATCAGTATCGATATCAGGGGGAGTAACGCGTGCAGGATTTAGGAATCGTTCGAAGTATAAATTCAAACGCATCGGATCTGGGTTGGTGATGCCGAGGCAATGAGCAACAAGTGATGAAGCTGCAGAGCCGCGTGAGGAGGAGGGCACGCCCGTTTCTCTTGCAAAATCCAGAACATCTTCAACGATCAGGAAGATGGGTTCGAAGCCCATCTTTGCGATCACATCCAATTCATGACCGAGCCGCTCCTGAATGACAGGGGTGATCTCTCCATAAATTTGTTTTGCACCATCCAGTGCCTTTTGCCGCAAGTGCTCTGTGGCAGTAACTCCCTCTGGGAGTGGAATCTTTGGCATATGGGAAATACCGAGAGGCAGATCAAACTTGCAGCGTTCCGCAATTTCCATTGTGGCAGAAAGGGCATGTGGGAAGTCAACGAAGCGGCTCTCCATTTCGGTTGAGCTGGGGAAATAGGCATTCCTTGGCGCAGTCAAATGAGACGGGAGATGGTCTACAGTTTGATTGACTCGAATTGCAGCCAATGTGCGTTGCAATGTGGCTTGCTCTGGTTTGAGATAATAAATGGGATGAGTAGCTACCGTGGGCAGATCAAAATGTTTTGCAAGTTTGGAAAGATCGACGGCGGTGAATGGATCTTGTAAAGTGACATACAGATTTCCCCGAAAAATATCCATGATCTGATTTGGGCTTGTAGTGAGTGCGATCAAATCTTCGGAATATTGGGAAAGCAATTCCAGTGAGCAGGGAGTTTCTGGGGTTTTTTGCAATGCAAGGGCACTGCTCAATCGACAAAGATTGGACCAGCCCGTTGTGCTGGTTGACAACAGTCTCAGCGGACCCTCTTGAAGGTCGATCTCCAAGCCAAGAATGGGCTGAATGTCTGCCTGCTTGCATGCTTTGAAAAATTCGATGGAGCCCGTTAGCATGTTGTGATCCGTAAGCCCAAGGGACGTCATTTTGTGACTCTGTGCAGTTTGGACCAGTTCAACAGGGTGGGCGAGACCTTCCTGTAGTGAATAAGTGGAATGCGCCGTCAGATGAATGTACATTTGTTCTATTTTACATGGTTTGTCCGAAGTTGGCCATTAAAAGAGCTCGGAGATCTTTTCTCCAAGCTCTTTTTGTTGGACGGGCTACATCCGGGATTGCTTCTTTAATTTTTCCTGAACCCCATAATAGAAGTACAACTTGTTTTGTTCCGCCGCCTGTTTTTTCTTTAACCATTCTTCGTAAGCATCATAAAAGATGGAGGCCGAGGCTATGCCTATGCCCAGGCTGGCCGCCAGTTCTTTTGACAGGGAGGAGAGTTGGGCGATACCCATGGAGATCAACGAGCCCTTCGGCAGCTCCACCATGGATTTCTCTTTAAATCTTTTGAACATGCTGGCCAGAAGTTTGTTCGATTGCAGCGCCTCTTCGATTTCCAACATGGCTGGCTTCACGTCCCGCAAATAGATTTTTTCGGCCTCGAAGGGAAAGCTTTGATTCCAAGGAGCCGATTTGATCTGATCTGAAAAGTCTATGATCGCGCTTCGAAAACGCGTCAGCGGTTTGTCCAATTCCTTGCGGATATCCAATATTTCATCTACAGATGCTTCTTCGAACAGAGGCAGGCGTTCCAGGAGATATCTTGCAAGTTCCGTCTGCTTTCCGCGCTCCATCTCAAAGCCCGCGATCTGCATGGCCTTCGAACCAGCACAGGTGTTGAATAAATTCCCGGTTTCAGAATCAAGCAGCGGGTAGGTGGAGGCGTTTGAGACGGAATCGCTGATATCTTCCACGAATTCCTGTATCCGTGCGTTATCCTGGCTTTTCTTTGAAGGTCCCTCTTTTGATTTCTTTGCGGATGCAGTCAGTGCATTTTCGAATAGGAGATTAAGAGCCGCATCATCCTCGACCGATGGATTGGATTCGTGGACCTCAAGGATCCCCGCCTTGATGGCGGAGTTGATCTGGTCTATTTGGGAAGCTTTGACAAATTTGCTGGTCGTATCCGCAATGCCATCCCAACTTCGTTGGAGAACCTTCTCGAATTCACCTTTGAATTGCAGCTCATGATCATTTGGATTTTTCTTCCCCAGAATTTTTCTGTAGTCACCCAATGAGGATGATAATTTTTGGGCCTTATCCGACGACGATAGATAGGGAAGTATTCTTTCAAAAAAATCCAAACGTGAATTCAGCGGGAATTTTTCAAATCGAGAAATGGCTAAAATCGATGGAATTTTCAAGCTGTATAGCTTGACTTTATCGGCATAGAGAATCGCCGCCTTGAGCATTTGTATTTCCTTGTCCAAATTCAGGTCGTTGGTGGGCTGGATGCCAACGGTGATGTGAAAATCCTGCTTGCCGGAGGCTGTGGAATTGGTCTTCATCGATGTTCCCTCATGATGGAATTGTAGGAGATCGATTTCATTATAAAGAGGGTCCCCGTTTAAGAGGACCCTCTTTATGACCAGATTTGGATTGAATCTGGCGAACACTATTGTTAGGCGCCTCAGCCAGGAGTCGAACCCGGAACCTACTGATCCGAAGTCAGGCGCTCTATCCATTGAGCTACTGAGGCGTCCATATAGGTTATTATATTCCTGCCGTTTCGTCAAGGATGGGTTGGATTTTCCCTAAAAACCGACGGAATGCTCGTTTGCCAACCTTCCGTGGAAGGGGATGTGAGCACTCTGGAGAATGGGGCCGGGGACTTGTTTATCCCGTCAAACGCACTTAAAATCAAAACACTCTCAATGAAGGATGCGCACATGTCAAATATACAGATGTTTAGCGAGAAGGTTGCAGGAAATCTGGAAAAAGTGATCGTCGGGAAACGCAGCGCGATCGATTTGATCGTGATTGGGTTGTTATGCCAGGGCCATGTGCTGATCGAAGATGTTCCCGGTGTGGGGAAGACGATATTAGCGCGGAGTCTGGCCCGGTCATTGGACTGTACATTCAGTCGAATCCAATTCACACCGGATATGCTTCCGAGCGATGTCACGGGTGTTTCCATTTACAACCAGCAAAAGAATGAATTTGAATTTCGTCCGGGACCGATTATTGGTCAGATTATTTTGGCCGATGAGATCAACCGGGCAACCCCAAAGACGCAAGCTGCCTTGTTGGAAGCAATGGAAGAGCGCCAGGTAACTGTGGACGGGATCACTCACCAATTACCGCAGCCTTTCATGGTGCTTGCCACGCAGAACCCAATTGAATATGAAGGGACTTTTCCGCTTCCCGAAGCTCAATTGGATCGTTTCCTTTTGCGGGTGAGGCTTGGGTATCCTTCCATGGCTGATGAAATCCGAGTTTTGGAAGAGCAACAAGTACAGCATCCGCTGGCTGGTTTGAAGGCGGTCATGAAAACCAAGGAAATCCTGGAGGCGGCAGAAGCTGTTAAACAGATCTTTGTTTCGGCAGCAGTCAAGCGCTATATCGTGGAATTAACGACCCGCACACGTCAAAGTTCGGATGTGTATTTGGGTGCCAGCCCGCGTGGGTCCCTGGGACTTGCGAGGGCAAGTCAGGCACGCGCGGCCATGCAGGGACGCGACCATGTGCTGCCGGATGATGTGCAGGCCTTGGCAAGTGCGGTATTGGCGCATCGAATTATTGTGAGTCCCGCAGCTCGGTTGCGGGATTTAAGCTCCGAACGCATCGTGCAGGAAGTGGTGCAAGCCACGCCTGTTCCCGGTGGGGATTTTGTAGTGGATGCACAGCGGAAAAAATAATATGAAGTCCGGGCGAATTCTTATCGCCGCTTTGATTTTAGTCGGGATTGCAGGCATCGTTGTCAATGGTGCGGCAATCTATTTGCGTTTTTTATATTTGGGGATACTTTTGTTGGTGGGCAGTTTTGTGTGGACGTTCTGGGTGGGGCGCTCCCTTCAACTTCAGCGCAGTTCGCGTGTGCAGCGCGCCAACGTGGGGGATATTTTTGAAGAAAGCTACGATGTTGTCAATCAAAGCCGTTTGATGGCGCCCTGGATCGAAGTCGTCAATGAATCGAAGCTGCCATTTGCCTCCGGTTCGCGCATCCTAACCTTATTCATGGGGAAACAAAAACGACATTATCTTGCACGCACCTGGCTGACTCGCCGTGGCGCGTTTCCATTAGGCCCCACACGGATTTCAGTGGGTGACCCGTTTGGTTTCTTTCATTACGCAAAAGAGATTGCCGCTTCACAAACGTTGTTGATATTGCCCATGCTGTTTGAAGTGAAATCCTTTTTGTTTCCACCGGGTCTATTGCCGGGCGGGCAGGTGATCCGACGGAAATCATCGGATATCACTCCTCATGCCGCGGGTGTGAGGGAGTATATGCATGGCGACGCCATGAAGCGGATCCACTGGCCGACGAGCATTCGCCGTAATCAACTGATCGTAAAAGAATTCGAACAGGATCCGCAGGCTGAAGTCTGGTTGTTTTTGGATGCGCAGAAGGAAGTTCATTCAGAGAAAATTCATGAACAGATAGATGTGCCGGTGGAATCAATGTTGTTTGGCCGAAAACCGAAATTCAACTTACCTCCCTCGACCTTTGAATATGCGATCAGTATCGCTGCATCGCTTTCCCATTATTTCCTCTCTCAACGCCGTGCGGTTGGATTTGTCAGTGCGGGGCAGGCGTACACGATCCACTCCGCCGAACGAAGCGAACGGCAGGAGTCGAAAATATTGGAGACCCTGGCATTCGTCGAGCCCAATGGCGACCTGTCTTTGGCTGCGCTCGTTTCGATGCAGGCGTCCCAGCTTCCGCAAGGCTCCAGTGTGATTTTGGTGACTCCAAACACAACGCAGGACCTCTTGATTGCAGTGGATGACCTGCACAAAAGATACCTGCGTCCCATCGTTATTTTGCTGGATGGTGCCTCCTTTGGCGGCAGGGACGGTGCTGATAAAATGCTATTGTCATTGCGTGAAAGGCGCGTGCCAGTTTGTGTGGTCACTTGCGATGCCGACCTTTCCCAAACCATTTCCGATTTTGTTTCTGATGTAACCCCTCAGGATGTGCGCCGATGGCAAAGACCCGTATTGTCACAATCGATTTAAATTTTCAGAATAAGACGCAGGCCATTGCGTCTTATTTAATTAAAGGATTGGATTCCGTTGTGCTGATCGAAAGCGGACCGGGCTCGACTCTTTCCGCACTGGAAGCTGGTCTGGCAAAGGAAGGTTTGTCCCCCCGTGACGTGACCCATGTGCTTTTGACCCATATTCATTTGGATCATGCCGGTGCAGCGGGCTGGCTTTCAAGGCAGGGCGCGGAAATTTATGTCCATCCCAATGGCGCACCGCATCTATTGAATCCTGAAAAGCTGATCGCCAGTGCCACACGCATTTACGGAGATCGGATGGAGGCTCTTTGGGGTGAGTTCCTGCCCGTTGAACAGAGTCAGCTCAAAGTCCCGCAGGATGCGGAAGAGATTTCCATCGGCAGTTTGAAATTTATCGCGATCAACACGCCGGGCCACGCAGAACATCATTATTCCTATGTATTCGAAGATATTTGTTTTAGCGGTGATGTCGGCGGGGTGCGAATCCCGGGCTTTCCCTACATGCGCGCGCCAATGCCGCCGCCGGAGCTGCACTTTGGCCGATGGCGTGAGAGTCTTTCGCGGCTTCGTCAATTAAAGCCTTCGCGCATTGCGCCGACGCATTATGGGATTTTTGAAGATGCAGATTGGCAATTGGGTCAATTGGGTTCCATTCTCGATGCTTCGGAAAAATGGCTGGAACAGATCATGTTAAGTGATCCATCTGTGGAGGAGCTGCGTGAAAAATTCTCCTTGTGGATGGAGGATCAAGGCCGCGAGCAGGGGTTAAGCGAGGAAGCGATTCAGGCGTATGCATTGGCCAACCCGCTTGGCATGAGTGCGGATGGATTGATCCGATACTGGAAAAAATTTCGTGCAGACAACTCGACAAATGTCACACCGAAGCCGTGATGCTCAAGACGTGGCAGAAATTGACAATGAAGATATACTTTGACTCAAGGAGTGCCCATGAAAGATTTCCTTGCGATTTCCGATTTTTCTTCCGATGAAATTCAAGACCTGCTCGATGTGGCGGCGAAATTAAAAAAACAGTATTTCAAAAAGGGGAATAAACCGATCTTCAAGGGGAAGGTGCTGGGGATGATTTTTCAAAAACCAAGTTTGCGTACACGTATATCATTCGATATGGCCATGCGCCACTGCAGCGGCGATGCGTTGTATCTTTCTCCCAGCGAGATCGGCTTGGGAAAACGCGAATCGATCGCAGACGTGGCTCGTGTTTTGTCTGGATACGTGCAGGGGTTGATGGCCCGGGTCTTCGAGCATGATCATGTGTTGGAGTTGGCGAAGTGGGCGAATGTGCCCGTGATCAACGGACTCAGCGATTACAATCATCCCTGCCAGGGCATGGCCGATGCGTTGACCATTCAGGAAAAATTTGGAAAGAAATCCAAAGGTCTGAACGTAAGTTATGTGGGTGATGGGAATAACGTGGCTGTTTCGTTGATGCATGTTTCCGCGCTTCTTGGCTGGAACTTTAGCATTGCCAGCCCCGAGGGATATGATCTCAATCCGAAAGCTGTCGAGACTGCCCAAAAGATCTCGAAGAAGACAAAAAGTAAATTAACATTCCTGCGCGATCCGCATGAAGCTGTAAAAGGTGCTCACGTGATTTATACCGATACCTGGACAAGCATGGGCCAGGAAGAGGAAACTGCCAGGCGTGAAAAGGTATTTCCTCCGTATCAGGTCAATGCCAAACTGGTCGGCGAGGCGGATAAGGATGTGATCGTGATGCACTGTTTGCCTGCGCATCGCAATCAGGAGTTGACCGATGATGTGGCTGACGGGAAGCATTCCGTGATCTTTCCGCAGGCGCATAATCGCCTGCACGCACAGAAAGCGATATTGGCCCGCGTGTTCGATGTGGCCTGAAGAATTTAGCAGTTCAAACTTTAATTAGAGGTGAATCGTGAACACTCAAGACTTTATCAAGATGGAAGAACAATACGGCGCCCACAACTATCATCCACTGGATGTGGTGATCGAGCGGGCTGAGGGCGTGTGGGTGTACGATGTCGAAGGAAAAAAATATCTGGATTGTTTGAGCGCGTATTCGGCTGTCAATCAGGGACATGTTCATCCTGAAATTTTGAAAGCCCTGCTGGATCAGGCAAAGAAAGTTACGCTTACTTCGCGTGCTTTCCGCAATGATCAGCTTCCCCTTCTGTATAAAGAATTATCTGAAATGACCGGCTACGAAATGTCCCTGCCGATGAACTCAGGGGCAGAGGCCGTTGAGACTGCGGTCAAACTTGTCCGCAAGTGGGCGTATGTGGTGAAGAAGGTGCCGCGTCATCAAGCGGAAATCATTGTAGCTGGCGGGAACTTCCATGGGCGGACCGTGACCATCATTTCATTTTCCACGGAGCCATCCTATCGTGACGATTTCGGCCCATTCACACCGGGATTTGTCACGGTCACATATGGCGACGCGAATGCGATTGAAAAATCGATCAATCCAAATACGGCTGCTGTTTTGTTGGAGCCGATCCAGGGAGAGGCAGGGGTGATCATTCCACCCGCTGGATATTTGAAGAAAGTTTCCGAGATTTGCAAGAAGAATAATGTGCTTTTGGTGGCGGATGAAATTCAAACGGGTCTCGCGCGCACGGGGAAGCTGTTTGCTGCTTATCATGAAGATGTCCGCCCCGATGTTGTGATCGTGGGTAAGGCCTTGGCAGGTGGTTTCTATCCTGTGTCAGCTGTGTTGGCGGATGCGGCGATTCTTGGGTTATTCAAACCGGGTGAGCATGGATCGACTTTTGGAGGAAATCCACTGGCGGCTGCAGTGGCGCGTGCTTCCCTGAAAGTGATCCGCGATGAGAAACTGGCTGAACGGTCTGCGCAGCTGGGTGAATATTTTATGGAACAGTTAAGCGAAATTCCCAGCCCGCATGTGAAGGAAGTTCGCGGCAAGGGGTTGTTGATCGGCGTGGAACTTAAACCTGAAGCGAAAGGTGCTCGTCGTTTTTGTGAGGCTTTGCAAAAGAAAGGCATTCTTGCAAAAGAAACTCACGATAATGTCATCCGATTTGCGCCGCCGTTGGTGATCGATAAAGAGACCATTGATTGGGCCATTCCGTCCATTCGTGAAGTCTTGAATATGATGTAGATTTCGAACCCTAAAGGTTTCAACGACCTTTAGGGTTTTTATACTGGAGGTATGCCATGTATATTGGAATTCCAAAAGAAAGCAGGCCGTTCGAATATCGTGTGGGTTTGTCGCCTGCCGGGGCTGAGATACTGTCGCAGAACGGGCATCAGGTCTTCGTTCAGCATGAAGCGGGGCTTGGTTCCGGGTTCCGTGATCAGGAGTATGAAAAAGCCGGCGCGCGCATCGCATTTTCAGCGGAGGAAGTCTTTGGCAGGGCCGATCTTGTGTTGAAGATCGCACGCCCGCTCAATCAGGAAATGGAGTGGTTGAAGGATGGTTCGATCCTTGCTGGTTTGTTGCACCTTGCATCCAGTTCACAAGATCAGATCGACCTGTTACTTAAAAAGAAGATCACCGCATTGGCATATGAACAGATTGCTGATGCCAATGGTGCTCTTGCCGTGCTTCGTCCGTTCAGCTTGATGTGTGGAGCCATGATCCCGCAGATCGCTGCACGATTGCTGCAAAACAATTGGGGCGGCAAGGGAATATTATTAAGCGGCCTGCCCGGCGTGCCTCCTGCGGAAGTGGTGATCATTGGCGGTGGTGTGGTTGGCGCCTCGGCCGCGAGGTCGTTGGTTGGGGCCGGCGCGCATGTGACTGTGATCGATAAAAATATCGCGGCACTGGAATCAATCGCCGAGCGTTTCCCGGGTGTGGTGACGATGATCTCAACCAAACGAAATATTGAGCGTGCCACTGCTTATGCGGATGTGGTTATTGGTGCCGTGCTGGTAAGTGGACAGCGTGCACCGATCGTGATCACCCGTGAGATGGTTCATGCGATGAAGCCACGCTCTGTCATCATTGATGTAAGCATCGACGAGGGCGGCTGTGTGGAAACGTCGCGCCCCACGACCCATGAATTTCCCACGTTTGTGGAAGAAGGTGTGGTCCATTATTGTGTTCCGAATATCCCGGGTGTGGTCGGGCGCACAGCCAGCCATGTGTTTTTGAATGCGGCAATGCCTTATATTCTGGAAGTGGTCAATAAAGGAGTTGAGGTGGTGATGAAGGAATGTCCTTCCATTGAATCTGCGATCAACACTCACAATGGCAAGTTACTTAATCTGGTCCGTTTGAGCGCGCAGGAGAAATAGAATGACCGTTGCAACCAGCGTTTATCAATCACGTGTCACCACTGCGCAGGAGGCTGTACGAGCCATCAAATCCGGCAATCGTGTATTTCTCACGGGCAATGTTTCCGTTCCACAACAATTGCTTGCCGCCTTGGTGGAGTATGCTCCAGAAATTAAGGATGTCGAAGTTTGTCAGGCCTTGACGGTTGGATCAGCTGATTATGTTGACCCCATCATGGAGGGACACCTTCGGGTAAATTCGTTTTTCATCAGTGCAAATATCCGTAAGGCCGTACAGGAAGGTCGTGCGGACTTTACGCCTGTGTTGCTTTCCGAATTTCCATTGTTATTTAAAAAAGGCGTTCTTCCATTGGATGTGGCGATCATCCATGTTTCGACCCCAGATGAGCATGGTTTTTGCAGTCTGGGTGTGGAAGTGGGACTCACCAAATCTGCCGCTGAATCGGCAAAGGTCATTATTGCAGAAGTAAATGAACAGATGCCGCGCACGTTGGGGGATTCATTCATCCACGTCAGCCGGTTGACGCACATCGTTCCGGTTAACTATCCGATCCCAGAACATGTCATGGCTGCGGAAGGCGGATCGGATGTCGTCGAGAAAATTGCAGGACATGTGGCTTCGTTAATTCCCGATGGCGCAACCATGCAGCTGGGAATTGGTTCCATTCCGGATGCGGTTTTGAAATTCCTGCGTGATAAAAAAGATCTCGGCATCCACACGGAATTATTTTCTGATGGCGTGATCGACCTGGTCAATGTCGGAGTGTTGACAAACGCACGAAAAACGCTGCATCCCGGCAAGATCGTAGCAGGTTTTATTCTCGGTACGAAGAAATTGTATGACTGGACGAATGATAACCCGATGATCGAGATGCATCCCACCGAATACGTGAATGATCCGTTTGTGATCGCGCAGAACGAACGAATGGTGGCTGTCAATTCGGCAATTGAAGTGGATCTCACAGGACAGGTTTGCGCGGATAGTATTGGTCCAAAGCTATACAGCGGAGTAGGGGGACAATTGGATTTCATTTACGGGGCTTCCCGATCAAAAGGTGGAGTTCCCATTATTGCCCTGCCCAGCACAGATGTAATGCGGGATGGAACTGCTGTCAGCAAGATCACGCCCATGTTGAAAGCTGGCGCAGGCGTGGTGACGACAAGAAGCCATATGCGGTTTGTAGTCACCGAGCAGGGGATTGCAGATCTGTACGGAAAGACGATCCGTCAGCGGGCGCAGGCTTTGATTGGTGTGGCGCATCCTCAATTCCGCGAAGATTTGACGAAACAGGCAAAAGAGTTACACTATCTATAGAAGTTTGAAGCCGGAGCCGTGGAGTTCAGGCGCAACTCCACGGCTCTTTAGTTGTTAATCCCTTAATACCTTCCACCTTGACACCAATTCAATTTGTACCTATCATCAGGGCGTTTTTGAAATGAAGCCAGTTGTTTGAAGTGGGAGGCTTTATGACTCGTCACATAGCCATTATTGCACTATGTGCTTATTTTATAAACAAGAAGGAATAGTACCACCATGCGAAGAGCCAAGATCGTCGCCACAATAGGACCCGCCTCAGATTCAGAGGCAATGTTGGAATCACTTATTAAAGCCGGAATGAACGTTGCCCGCCTTAATTTCTCCCATGGGACGCATGAACAGCACGAGAAGCGCGTTGCCACCATTCGCAAGGTTTCAAAGAATCTAAACGTGCCGGTGGGGATTTTGCAGGACTTGCAAGGCCCCAAGATCCGTTTAGGTAAATTGGCTGTTCCCCTTCAGTTGGAGGTTGGCGAGCAGATTTGCATGTACGCGACGCAGGATGAGTTGCCAAAGACATCAAAACAATTGCTCCCTGTGGATTTCCGTGAACTTTTTGATTCGGTCCAGATAGGCGACAAACTCTTACTCGACGATGGACGGCTTGCTCTTCAAGTTACATCTGCGGTTGGGCGCGTAGTGGAAGCCAAAGTGTTAGTGGGTGGCACTCTGTCTTCCCATAAAGGAATTAATCTTCCCGGAGTGAAACTCCGCATTGCCGGGTTTACTGAAAAAGATAAAGCCGATCTGGAATTCGGCATGTCGCAGGGCGTGGACGCGGTTGCGATTTCCTTTGTTCGCAGTGCAGATGATGTCAGGACTGTACGCGAGGCGATGGTTGATTTTGCGAAAGGCAAGCAATTGCCGTTTTTGATCGCAAAACTTGAAAAGCCCGAAGCGATGACAGAACTCGAAGACATCCTGGATGTAGTCGACGGGGTAATGGTCGCTCGCGGTGATCTTGGTGTGGAACTTCCACCCGAACGTGTGCCTCCGTTGCAAAAACACATTATCCATTCAGCAAATGCACGTGCGAAGTTGGTGATCACTGCCACGCAAATGCTGGAGTCGATGATTCAGAATCCGATCCCAACCCGTGCAGAAGCCTCCGATGTTGCCAATGCGATCTTTGATGGTACGGACGCGGTCATGCTTTCCGCTGAAACTGCCTCGGGTGATTATCCAAGTGAGGCGGTCGCGATGATGTCTCGTATTGTAGTTGAAGCTGAATCGCACTTTCTTCAGTGGGGTAGCCATCAGGATGGCCGAGCAGGCCTCGGCCAGAGCGATGCGGCATCGATGGCGCGCGCGACTAATGAGATGGCACATGACCCGGACGTATCCGCTGTGGCTGTCTTTACCATGCAGGGTCGTTCCGCTTGGTTAATGTCGAAGGCACGTCCTGAAAAACAAATTCTCGCTTTCACACCCGAAAGCGAAACATATAATCAGCTTGCCTTCCTTTGGGGGGTGAAACCGCACCTTGCCCGCTATGCCAATACGCTTGAGGAAATGCTTTCCGGTGTGGATGCCGCATTGCTGGCATCGGGAACCATGCAACCTGGTCAGCAAGTGGTTCTGGTTTGCGGTTATCCCGTGGGCGCCATGCGTGCGCCGAATATGGCATTGCTGCATACAGTAGGCAGTGAATCGACAGTTAACCTCGCACGCAATCTCGCTGAAAACAACGTTCGAAAAAAGTAAGTTCAGAAATAATAGATGCAGATTTTGCATTTGGAGAAAGATTCGCGATGATACCAGCACGTACTCGATTTGCTCCCTCTCCCACCGGGCATTTACATCTTGGCGGCGCACGTACCGCATTGTATGCTTATTTGCTCGCCAGAAAAACTGGCGGGCAATTTATTCTTCGCATAGAAGATACGGATATGAAGCGTACGGCCCCCGGCGCCGAACAGGAGATCATCGATGGGCTGCGCTGGCTCGGTCTTAATTATGACGAAGGGCCGGATATTGGCGGAAAATTCGGCCCATATCGCCAGACCGAACGCCGTGAGATTTATGCGCATCATGCCAGGCTGTTGGTTGATTCTGGTCATGCCTATCCTTGTTTCTGCACCACGGAGCGTTTGGACAAAGTTCGTCAGGACCAGATGAAACGTAAGGAAAACCCGCATTACGATGGGACCTGTCGCATCCTTTCGCACGACGAAGCCGCAAAACGAATTGCGGCCGGTGAGTCTTACACGATTCGCTTTAAGATGCCACATGATGGCGCGACCGTTGCACACGATCATTTGCGCGGCGATATTGTCACCGAAAATAAACAACTAAACGATCAAGTCATCTTGAAAACAGATGGGTTACCAACATATCATCTCGCTGCCATGGTCGATGATCATGAAATGCAGATCACACACGTAGTGCGTGGCTCCGAATGGCTGGGCACCTTTCCGTTACACGTGAATATCGTGCGTGCCTTTGGCTGGGAGGAGCCGACCTGGGTTCACCTGTCTGTGTTCCTGAAACCAAGCGGCAAGGGTAAATTGAGCAAACGCGACTCTGCTGATGCGATAAAAGACGACCATTCCTTCTATATCAAAGATTTGGACGGGCTCGGTTTTATTCCGGAAGGTGTGATCAATTGGATGGCCTTGATGGGGTGGGGCGTGGCGGAAGATGATGTAATGACAACGGATCAAATGGTTGACCGTTTTTCAGTTGACTCATTGACTCCCTCGCCGGCTGCGATTAACTTCCAACGTTTGGACCACTTCAACGCGACTCATATTCGCCTCCTGACGACCGAAGACCTGGCAGCTCGCCTCAAGCCTTACTTCACCCGACAGGCTTTGGAAGTGGACAATGATACGTTGCTCAAGATCATCCCACTGATCCGCGAACGCCTCACCACCTTGGATGATTGCCTTGCATTTGGTTCTTTCTTCTTTATGGAAGACGTTAATCCAGCTGCGGAAGATTTGATCGCAAAAGGTTTGGACGCAAAGCAATCTGCCGAGATCGCAAAAAAATCCTACGAGATTCTCTCCGGCCTCTCGGGCATTGACCATGCAACAGCCGAGCCTCCGATGCGTGCTTATGTGGAAGAGTCTGGGTTGAATGCCAATCAGGTGTTTGGCATCTTACGTGTAGCCACTACGGGGCAAAAGGTCAGCCCGCCGTTATTTGAAAGCATGGAAGTTATCGGCCGCGAAAAATGTTTGCAAAGAATAAAAAATGCAGTAGCGATATTGGAAAAGATGTAATCAAAAAGGCACACGATGGTGTGCCTTTTTGATTAGTTATTGTCGGGAAGCGGGGGATTTTCATCCGGCCGGTATTCGATGGAGTAGGCGGGCATTGATGTTCCGGCAATACTTAATTCAATGAGGGTACCTTTGATTTCCGCGTTCTTTGGAATAAGCTCCATTGCTTCTTTTGTGATGAGTATGTCCCCGGCATTCCCAATATCCTCTCCCATTTTGCACGCACGATTCACCGCATCGCCAAAGCAATCATGGTTGCTGATGATCAGGATCTTTCCATAATCAATTCCAACGGAGATGTGAATATCCAGTTCCTCGGCTGTCAGCAGGTTGGTGGCGTTGAAGGCAAGCTGCATACTGATCGCCGCGCGTACTGCTGTGAGCGGATCGGGTAAAACGGCGAAACAATTATCCGCCTCAAATTTTATGATCCTGCCTTCGTAACTTTTGACGATGGGTTCAACGGTCAATTGCATACGGCGTACCATCGACAGGTAATGGACGATCCCATATTTTCTGGTCAGTAACGAGAAGCCTGACATATCCAAAACAAGGACTGTGTTTTCAGTGCCGTACTCTTCCCAAAGTGTATTTTCCAAACGCTTGCGCTCATCCACGTCGGTTTCTTGTGAGTATTGAAGCAATAAGTCTTGAAAATGGGGCATGTCTTTGGGCTGCATAATAACTCCTTGAATAGAAGGATTATAGCGGAAAGGTCATGGAAGAGTATTACTTTTCCATGACCTTTCGCTTAAATATCACCCGGTTCATCTGCCATGCGGACGATCTTCGGTGTGAATTTTCCGATCACTTCCACGAGTTCGCTTTGTGCGGCGATGACTTCATCAATTTGTTTGTAGGCTTGCGGCGACTCGTCGATGCCGCCGCCGAGGAGGGTGACTCCGCGCTCTTTGAGATATTCATCCCGTGCCGAGCGGCTGATCGAATTAATTGCGACGGTGCGGCTCATTCTCCGACCTGCGCCATGCGAGGCTGAAGAAAGAGAGTTTGCCACGCCTTTGCCGCGGACGACGTAGCCTGCATCTCCCATCGAACCCGGGATAACGCCTAAAACATTATGGCCTGCGGGAGTTGCTCCCTTGCGATGGACAATGACCTCGCGGCCATCCGACAGAGTTTCCTTCCACGCAAAGTTATGATGATTTTCAACCACTGCCACTTCTTTCAAGCCCATTGCAGCCGCCACACGTTGATGAATGATGTAATGATTTGCAGAAGCGAACTTCCCTGCGAGTTCCATCGAAAGCCAGTATTCCTGGCCCTCTTCTGAATCGAGTGAGAGCCATGCAAGATGTTTGACGCTCTTATCGAGGTCTGGGTGTTTTTCCATGGCGAGTTTGCTGAAGCGGTCTGCGATCTTTGCACCGACTCCGCGTGATCCGCTGTGTGAAAGGAGCGCGAGGTAGTTGCCCGGCTGAAGGCCAAACTGCGTTTCATGTAATCGAAACGATCCCCATTCGACAAAGTGATTGCCCGTGCCACTGGTACCAAGTTGGTTCATGGCGGTATCTTTAAGTGTTTTGAGTTGACGTGTTGCCAGCCATGCATTGTCGTCCAAAACTTCATGCTGCGCCTTTTTTGCACCAGTCCACTTTGCACCCATCCCGAAGGCAGTTTGATTCCATAGTGAATCTTCGAACATGCCTTTCTTTTGTCCAAGCAAAATCGGTGAGACTTCGTAAATGGAAAGTCTCATACGGCAGGCAATGTCCACGCCAACTGCGTAGGGGATAACCACATTTTCGGTGGCAAGCACTCCGCCGATGGGAAGTCCATAGCCGACGTGTGCATCGGGCATGAGCGCGCCAGTCACGGTGACGGGCAGGCGCATGGCGTTGTTCATTTGAGCGACAGCGCCATCGTCGATATTCTCACGTCCCCAGATGGGAAAGGGGATCGGATTTTCGAGCAATGTATCTGCCGATGGTTCGTCTTTTTGTGTAAGGCGAATGCACTCGCGTGCGAGATCTGCAAGCAATGTGTCAGCGAGGAAACTGCCGGGGTTTTGCCGAACAGCATCCAGTTGAGTAAGAGCCGCGTCGCGGTCCATTCCGTTTTCCATTAATTTGTTGCCTGCATCCTTCGCAAGCCCGATGACTTTTCCATCCTGCCAGTTGTTTAATTTCAGGATCTTTCCTGTAATGATGTCCATTTTAAATTCCTTTGGCGATGGTTTGTTTTCAATCGCCATAGTTCATGTTAGATCGAATCAGGCGGGTCGCAGGGACCTTCGCAAGTGAGTGTGGTGAAGACTTCGGTTTGCAAAACCCATTTACCGTTTTGAGTGCGCTGCCATTTTGCGGCATAGACACCTGATGCGTGAATCAATATATTCTTAATTGTATAACTGCCCTGCCAATTGCCGAGTTCTTCGGCGATGCCCCAGTCTTCGTTGGTGGTGATCTCCCGTGGGGTTCGTCGATAAACTGCGGTTGGATCGTTTTGGAAAAGTGTTGCCCAACGTATTTCTTCCTCATCTGCTCCGTGAAATTGATCGCTTCGCCCTGTGACCAAATGATAGGTGGGCGCAAGCAGAGGCCGAATACCTTTGGAGTTTTTCTCTGCAATGGCGAGGTTGAAACGCTCGCGCGCGGCGCGGATGAGTTCGGTTGAGGTAGATTGGGGCATGATGCTTTTCCTTTTCATTATTTATTCGCGTCGAGCGAAGGCTTTCCTGTTCTAGAAAGCCGTAGTCGAGATGCTTGCGTTTCGTCTACGAGCAGAAGATCACTGCTCTCCGCTCATCGCGGAAATAATTATTCTTCCAACTTCCACAGTTCACGCATTTCCTGACTGGTTTCAAGAAGTTGATCAAGCGTGCCTTCAGATTCAACTCGTCCCTCTTTGAGGACGATGATGTGATCGGCGCGTCGTAAGAGAGGGCGACGATGGGAAACGACAAGGCAGGTCATTTTGTTATTTGAGAATATTCTTTCCCAAAGTTGACTTTCGGTTTCGACATCCAGTGCGCTGGAGAGATCATCGAAGACGACGAGTTCTGGCTCGCGGATGAACATGCGTGCCGCGGCGGTCCGCTGGGCCTGCCCGCCCGAGAGCTTGACTCCGCGGGAGCCGACCATGGTTTCAAGATTGTCCTCCAGGATTTCAAGGTCACGGTCCATGACGGCCAGTTTTGTGGCGCTGTAGATTTCTTCATCGCTTTTATTCATGCCGAGCAAAATATTATTCCGCAGGGTGTTGCTGAACAAACGCGGAACTTGCGCCGTGTATGCACAGCGTGGCGGTATGAGAAAATCTCCAGGCGAAGTAAGTAATTGATCGTTCCACTTTATTTCACCTGATTCGAGCGGGAGCAATCCCAGCAGCGCGCGTAATAATGTTGTCTTGCCGGAACCTATTCTGCCAGTGATGACTGTCAACGTGTTGCGCTTGATTTTCAGCGAGATGTCGTCGATGCCGTTGGTGGAACCGGGGTAGTGAAATGCCAGATGGTCAGCGGACAGGCTGGAGAGTGAGTCTGATGCGGTTTTTGTCACGTAGGTTACTTCCGGCAGTGGTCCATCCAGATCGACTTTGGAATGTTCAACAAGTGCGTTCACGGGTGCGTTTTCCATGAGGTGATACATGCGTTGAACGGAAACATCCAGTTGTTTGTAGCGCGCGGCGAGCATACCCGCAAAAGTTGTAAGATCGCCCATGCTTTGAAGCAGGTAAACGAAGAGCGAAAAATCGCCGAGTGTGAAATGTCCTGTGCGCATCGATTGACCGACGAGCACAAGAATCACACCGGTGCCCAATGTGGATGTGTTGCGATAAATCGAGCTGAGCACTTCGTCAAAAAGTTTTTCGCGGACAGTTAATTTCTGCCGTTCATCATTGAGCTTGTGAAAATGCTGGATGACACCTTTTTCAGCGGTGGCTACTTTGATGGCTTGCACGGCTCCAAAGAATTCGCCGATAAAGCCGGTGACTTTGCCAGAAGCCTGGCGTGATGTGCGGCGATAGAGTTCGATGCGGCTGGTGGCGATATTTGCCACAATGCCAACGATCACAAGAGGAATCAATGCCATCACTGTAACGGATGGGTTGATCTGAGTCATCAAAACAATGGCAACGATAATAATGATGATGCCGACCATGATGTCGTTGATCAAAATGACAAAGAGCGGAATTTCATTCACATCATTTTTGAAACGACTTACTGCTTCGCCGGGAGAATCAGGGAGTTGTGCCGCACCGGGTCTCCGCAAAATATAGCGCAGAAGATTTTTGCGTAACAACGTGGACATGTCTGCAAAGATGGGTACATCCGCATAATAAAATCCGTAGCTGGCGACGACGCGCCCGATCCATGTTGCGACTGAAAATGCCACGATGGCACAAATGCCGAAAGTTAATTGCGCTTCGCCGGTGATCATATCGAAGAAGGCCTTGATGATGAGAGCGGGCGCGACCTGCCAACAGAAGCGGATGAGCGCGACGGCAATTAAATCCACGAACCACAGCCACGGTCGAAAGGCGAGCATTTCCAGGATTACGCGCCATGTAGGAAGCGCAGGAACTTTTTGATTTAAGGTTGTTTCAGTCATAATAATTTCCTTGTGTTTCATGACCGCAGATAATGGACGACGGACGATAAATTCTTAACCATGTCAATTGTCCATAGTCGGTGGTCAATAGTCCGCTTATGCGAGTACTTCTTCCAAACCCGTTTGCAACAGTTGATAAAAACGCGAGGCTGTATCCGCTGCCAGTTGTTTGCGATTGCCATATTCGCTGACTTTGCCCTGATCGAGGATCAAGATTTCGTCTGCGCGATGAACGGTGTCAAGCCTGTGTGCAATGATGATCGCGGTTCGGTTCTTGAGTAACTTGTCGATGGCGCGCTCCAGCTTTTGTTCAGTGGCAGGGTCAAGACGGGATGACGCCTCGTCGAGAATCACCAGACTGGGATTTCGCAAGAAGACTCGTGTGAAGGCAAGTAATTGCGCCTCGCCTGCGGATAGGGAGCGGGCTCCTGTTTCGAGTTCAGTATCCAAGCCTTTGGGCAGACTCTGCAGCCAGTCACCGAGTTCCAATTCTTCGAGAGTGGCGATGATCTTTTCATCTGAGATTGATCTGTCGAAGAAAGTCAAGTTCTCGCGGATGCTCGCGCGAAACAGTTGCACATCCTGTGTAACGATGGAAATATTTTTTCGCAGAGATTCAAGCTGTGCCTCGCGTAAATTCGTTCCATTGATTTTGATGTTTCCAGATTTCACATCGTAGAGGCGAAAGATCAATCGCCCGATGGTGGTTTTGCCGCTTCCCGTGCGGCCAAGCAGCCCAAGAACGGAACCAGGCTTCAGGTCAAAAGAGAGGCGGTCAAGAACATGGTCGTTCCCATTGTATGAAAAGGTCACATCTTCAAAGGCCAATGCGAGCGGATGAGATGAAATCTCCGCGCCATCGCCATCCAAAACTTCGCGTTTAAAATTACGAAATTCAGTCAGGCGTTCCACACATGCGCCGATGGTCTGAAAACTTTCGATCTCATGTGTCATCGCCCAGAACGGTTCTTCCAGCAAGTTGATGTAATGCACGAAAAGATAAACCGTGCCGACTGTGATGATGCCGGCGGAGAACAACCAGTATCCGCTGGTGATGGCAAGCAGGTTGCCTGCGGTCAACGCAAAACCCATCGCGTTCTCAATGATCCAGCGTTTGAAATGTGACTTGCGGTCATGAGTGAGAATCACGCTTTGATGGCGAAACAACTCGCGGATGGAAAAATCCACGGCACCGCTGGAACGAATATCCTCGGTGCCGGCCAGTTGTTCTTCGATGAAACCATAGAGCTGGGCCTCCGCTTCCCGTTTTGCTTTTTGGTGCGGGACTGCGATGTCTTTCAATTTTCCAAGCACAACAATGGTCACGACTGAATAGATCGAGAACGCAAGCCCAGCACGCCAATCTTCGATGAAGAGTGCCGCCAAAATGCCGATGAGCAACAAACCATTTGCGATTAAATTCAAGGCGAACTGCGAAAAGAAAGTTGCCAATTCAGTCACATCGCCGTCAATACGTTCGATGAGTTCGCCGGGCGTGTGATCGTTATGGAAGCGCATGTCGAGATTAAGTGCATGCCAGGCCAATTCAGAGCGGAGGGCGTTGGTGGCAGTCCATGCGACGTTTTCGCCGAGATATTTGACGGCCACCGCTGCAATTTGTTGAATCAACGCAATGCCAATGAACGCAATTGCGGTGTTGGTTAGCAATTGCAATGGCTTTCCCGCCAGCGCTTCGTCAATGAATTCACGCATGATCTGAGGTGCCATGATGCGCAGGCCGATGCTGCCGAAGAGCAAAATAGCAAGCAGGATGAACCGTCCCTTTTGCGGGCGGATATGGTCAGAGAGTAAATTCCAGTAGGATTTGAATGATAAGTTCATGATGTTGTTCCAATGACATGAGGAAAATAAAAAAGCCACGGTGCTTGAGTGCACCGTGGCTGAAAAGACACAGAACCTGGACCGTTAACGGTCTATAGGCGCACTTCGAGGATGGGGAATTATTCGGTTGAATTTTAGGGTGTGAGACAAATTCATTTGAAGTGCGTCCTTTCCATGGAATTAATTACTGGTTCAGTTTACAACAGGTTTGGTGCAATTGTCAAGAAAATTTTGCTTTCAAATAAAGTTCCTCAATTTTTTTTCTCGCCCACGGCGTTCTTCGAAGAAACTTTAAACTTGATTTGATGCTTGGGTCATTGATAAAACACTGAATGGGAATCCTTTTTCCCAATTCCTCCCAGCCGTATTTCTCAACCAATCTCGTCAGGATCGTTTCGAGGGTGATGCCGTGTAATGGGTTGTTGATTTGTGTTTCAGGCATTTATGGTTGAGGGCCGGGCGTCATGACTGGATAGTCGGACAAAATAATATGAGAGCCGATCTCCATATTTTCCACCCTGACCCAACAAGGATTGTTGAAATATGGATTTCTGATAACAACCCAACCTGGTTCGCTTCCGGTGCCTAAAATTTCAACGACTTGTTTGCCGGATTTTCTAATGCTTGGATCAATATTGCTAATGAAGATATAAGATTCGTTTGGTCCTGTATAACATGGAACAAAAGTAATAACGACCGGCGGCTGGCGTATTCCTTCTTCAGTGGGTGGTACAGGGGTTGGCGTCTCTGTGGGAGGTAATGTTAGTGTGACGGTTGGCGGTATGGGCGTGGCAGTGTATGCGCCTGCAGTTTGAGTTTGCATCACAATTGCCATTTGTGCGGCAGTTCCAGCTATGTCTATTGGTGTTGGTGTAGCAGCAGGTGAACATGCTGTGATACTCATGACGATGGTAAGGCTTGCCATTCCGAAGTGTGAAAATTTCATTTTTTTTGCTAATCCCTGTCTGTTTTTGTTAATGTCGAATCAAGTTTAACATACTTTTGTTTCGCGAAAATGCCGAGTGGTGAGGTTAATTCAGAGATACAATGGTATGTATCTTGCGGAGGTTAAATGCATAAAAGTTTATTGCGCATTCGTTATTGGCGGATCGTGACTTTCTTTGCTCGCGTTACGTTGAGCATCATATTTTGGGATATTTTTCTGAGTCGCATTGGGTTGGGATTTCTTGCGCGGAATTCTAGGCCGCAACGTCTGCGTGGAATTGCGATTCGCTTTCGTGCATTGGCGATTCGTCTCGGCGGTGTGATGATCAAGGTGGGGCAGTTTCTTTCCGCGCGTTTGGATGTTTTGCCTGCGGAGATCACCGATGAACTGTCTGGATTGCAGGATGAAGTGCCGCCCGTGGATTTTGAAACGATCCGCCTCCAAGCCGAGCTGGAGCTTGGTGACAAATTAAACAGCATTTTCCTCACCTTTGAAGAATCTCCATTAGCCGCTGCTTCGTTGGGACAGGTCCATCGTGCGGAATTAAATGCACAGGAGGCGGAGTCTCTTGGATATAGAAATGTGGTCGTAAAGATATTACGTCCGCATATTGAAGAGATCGTGGATGTGGATATGTCTGCCTTGCGTGTGGTGGGTGGTTGGCTGAAGCATTATCGTCCAGTCAGTGACCGCGCCAACGTCCCTGCCATTATTGAAGAATTTGCGTCAACCCTTCGTGAGGAATTGGATTATCTGTCAGAGGGGAAAAATGCTGAAGTTTTTGCTGCCAATTTCAAAGGCGATCGAAGTGTATACGTCCCGCGTGTCGTGTGGAAACATACCCGTCGCCGAGTGTTAACGTTGGAAGATGTCACTGCGATCAAGATCACGGATTATGAATCGATCGAAGCCGCGGGAATTCGCCGCGCGGATGTGGCACAGGTTTTATTCAAGACCTATCTTAAGCAGATTTTCGAAGACAGTTTTTTTCACGCCGATCCGCATCCCGGAAATATTTTTGTAACCCCTTTACCTGAAAAAAGGAAAGACGGTTCCACCGATTGGCGATTAACCTTTGTGGATTTTGGCATGGTGGGGCGTATGCCCGAGCGTTTGATGGAAGGCTTGCGGGACGCTGTGATCTCTGTGGGCTTGCAGGATTCAGCACGTTTGGTGAAGGCATATCAAACTCTTGGCGTGTTGCTGCCGAACGCAAATTTGAAATTGTTGGAAGAAGCAGGAGCGCAATTGTTTGACCGTTTTTGGGGAATGAACATGAACGAATTACGTAATATCAATCACGAAGAGATGATGAAATTCGGGTTGCAATTCCGCGAGTTGATGTTGAACATGCCGTTTCAATTACCTGAAAATCTTTTGCTGGTTGGCCGAACGATTGGAATCCTTTCAGGAATATGCACTGGATTACATGCCGAGTTTAATTTATGGGAAGGCATTGTGCCGTATGCGAAGAAACTGGCCGAAGGGGATGGCGGCTCGCAATGGGATGTGTTCTTCGATGAAGCAGGCGACCTCTTTAAAACATTGCTTGCAATCCCTGGCAGAACAGAACGAGTCCTGGGCAGGATCGAACGAGGCGAGTTGAATGTGCAAATGCCGATGGTCAATATTCAGATCAGTTATCTGGAACGTTCGTTGAATAGGCTAACTGGTGGAATTATCTTTCTTGCACTATTGGTTTCGGGAGCTTTGCTGTACGATGCGCATCTCAAGCTGGGACAAGTTCTATTTGGAGGCTCAGGACTCGCACTTTTTTACACGCTCTTTCTTGCAAGACGCAGTCGGCGTCCGTGGCAGTAAAATTCGACGCAATGCGGAAGTAGAACTTCCGCACTGCAAAAGCAGAGCTTTTGCAGTGCATTGACTTCACTTTTGTAAGAGGTCCAATATAAAAAACTCGCCCCACACGGGACGAGTTTTTGCTTTTACGCGGATTTGCTTTTTTCTTCGGTATCTTCGAGCGCGGCATCGATCATGCTGCGGAAGGCCATCAACATCTCCTTGCGGGCGGTACGACGGTGTTCCATAAAGCCGGGCGGGAGAATGGTTTCCATACTTTTCTTCATTTCCTCACGCGCGGCCTTCATATGCTCCAACGCTTCGGGGGGAAGTTTTTCCTTCATCGATTTCCATTTATGTTCGGTCATTTTTTACTCCTTGAACTAAAAGGATTATAGCACTTTCAAAAAGAGAGCAAGTTAGAATTTCATTTGAAAAAACTGCTAAATTTATTTTCCTTTTTTCTCAACCTTTGCCCATGTATCTTTGAGATTAACAGTCAAATTGAAAACTGGTTTGTATGGCGTGGAATCTTTATCCACGCAGAAGTAGCCGAGGCGTTCGAATTGGAAACGGGAACCAACTTCGGGTGAATCGAGATGCGGTTCCACATAGCCGGTCAACACTTCCAGTGATTTTGGGTTAAGGCAGGCAAGGAATCCCTCATCACCTTCTTCAGGGTTTTCCCTTGTGAAGAGACGGTCATACATGCGGATTTCGGCTTGTTTGGCGTGTTCGGCAGAGACCCAGTGGATCGTGGATTTGACCTTGCGTCCGTCAGGTGAATCACCGCCGCGGGTGGACGGATCGTATGTCGCATGGACTTCAATGATTTCGCCCTTGTCATCTTTGACCACATGCGTACATTTAATGAAGTAGGCGTAGCGCAGGCGTACTTCATTACCGGGAAAAAGACGGTAATATTTCGGTTGCGGAACTTCTTGAAAATCATCCTGCTCAATGTAAATGACTTTTGAGAAAGGAACTTTGCGCGTACCTGCGTTCGAGTCTTCCGGGTTGTTGACTGCGTCCATTTCCTCGGTTTGACCCTCAGGGTAATTATCGATCACCACTTTGAGCGGCTTAATGACGGCCATACGGCGCAATGAATTCTTATTCAAATCATTGCGCACGCAAGACTCAAGCAAAGCTACATCGCTGACGCTGTAATTTTTGGCAACTCCAACACGATCAATAAAGTCGGTAATGGCTTTTGCTGTGTATCCGCGCCGGCGCATTGCGCGCAATGTGGGCATACGTGGATCGTCCCAGCCTTTCACGATCTTATCTTCCACAAGTCTGCGCAGCTTGCGCTTGCTCGTCATCGTGTAGGTCATATTCAAACGAGCGAATTCGATCTGGCGTGGTTTGAAAACACCTAATTGATCCAGGAACCATTCATATAGAGGGCGATGATTTTCATATTCCAGCGAGCACAAGGAATGAGTGATCCCTTCCATCGAGTCGTTTTGTCCGTGCGACCAATCGTACATCGGATAAATTTTCCATTTATCACCCGTGCGATGATGGGGTTCGTTGATGATGCGGTACATAGCTGGGTCACGCATATTGATGTTGGGATGAGCCATATCGATCTTCGCGCGTAAGATGCGAGAACCTGCGGGGAACTCACCATTCTTCATTCGTTCGAGCAGGTCCATGTTTTCTTCCATGTCGCGGTCGCGATAGGGAGAGTTTTTGCCAGGCTCGGTCAACGTCCCCCGGTTAGCTGTCACTTCCTCGGGAGTCTGATCGTCTACATACGCTTTGCCTGCCAATACCAGCTTTTTGGCCCATTCATAGAGTTCATCAAAATAATCTGAGGCGAAAGTCACCTTGACCCATTCAATGCCCAGCCAGCGCGCATCCTCTTCGATGGCTTCCACAAACTCAGTTTCTTCCTTGGCTGGGTTGGTGTCGTCAAAACGCAAGATCAACTCGCCGTTGTTCTCTTTCGCAACTAGATAATCGATCATGAACGCCTTGACGTGCCCAATGTGTAAATATCCGTTAGGTTCGGGCGGCAGGCGTGTGCGTACGGATTTGAAGCGTCCGCTTTTTAAATCTTCCGCGACGATTTCACGGAGAAAGTCTGTTGGTTTTGATGTTTCTTCGGGACTCATGACTAATTTGCCTTCAAGATGAATTTCAGGGAGGTGAAACCCGTCTCACGCTTAACTGCTTGTTGTTTCGCTGTAGAGACGAATTCCCCACCCTGATCCTGTTTGTGTTAGCATCCACAATTATAACAAACGGCAGAGTGATTTATAATTAAAGCGGAGGAACCTATGGCTGAATCAAACGAATCCAAAACCAATTTCCCGGGTACTTATTTTGAGCGCGATTCGATCCTGCGAGTTGCAAACCTTGCAAATATTTTTGCGTGGATCACACTTGCTTATTATGTTGCCCAGGTGCTGCTTTCGATTACCGTATTCATTCTTCAAATGGTGCGCGGCACTATTTATATCGGCGGCTTCACTGATGTTGCCCAGCAAATCCTGTGGTTTTTGCAACCTTCCTTGCCGGGCCTGTGGTATTTCATTGGTATTCAGGCGATTGGGAAAATCCTCTTGATTTTTATGGATATTGAGGACAATACCCGACGCGCTGCGCGTAAATAGCCTTGCTTCATCCCAGTGGGCATGATAAAATACCGCCCGCTGGAAAAACATTGGGGACTCGTCTAATGGCAGGACAATTGCCTCTGGAGCAATTAGTAGTGGTTCGAATCCATTGTCCCCAGCAGAAAACTCCCTCATATTGAGGGAGTTTTGTTTTTCTCTTTATTAACAATCGCTTACTGCGGCACCCAAATGGGTGAGGGCGGGAATCTTTGTTGGCCTTTGTCCGATAAAAACTCCGTATTTGGAGTTTCCTTGTCTGTAAAAAATACCCCAAACGGGTAATTTGGGCCTTGACTCTGCCCGAGGATGTTGCTAAAATGTTATCGTTCCTGTTATCGATAACAGGAACGATAACGGAAATAATGACTAGCAAAGGATAATTCCCGTGCGTCAAAAGACCGTCCGTGCCAATATCAAGGATGTAGCATCTGTTGCAGGCGTCTCTACTCAGACGGTCTCCCGTGTTATTAACGAACGCCCGGATGTCTCTCCCGAAACCCGTAAACGGGTCAAAGAAGTCATTGAAAAAGTGGGGTATAGACCAAGCGCCTTGGCGCGTAGTTTAATTAGTCAGCGTAGTTATACATTAGGGGTCGTGATCGCGGGGCTTAAATACATCGGGCCTTCCAGTGCCCTGAGTGGAATCGCCTCGGCGGCCGAAGAAGCGGGATACGCCCTGCTTTTGAAAGAATTACCCCGATTTGACACAGACGACATTGAACCGATATTTCAAGCGTTTCTTTCGCGCCATGTGGATGGGATTATTTGGGCGGTGTCTGAAGTGGGGGAAAATCGAAAGTGGATGAATAACTCGTTCACTAATTTGGAAGTACCACTTGTTTATCTCACAATGGAACCACGGGAAGACGTCACGATGGTTTCTGTAAATAATTACTTGGGCGGCCGTTTGGCCGTCTCTCATCTCTTGGATCAGGGCTATAAAAATATTGGTCATATTGCCGGCCCGCTGGAATGGTGGGAAGCGCGTCAACGTATGAAGGCTTGGAAAGATGTATTGACAGAGGCTGGCCATGAAATTCATGACAAACATTGGGTGGCAGGGAATTGGTCTTCTGCGAGCGGCGCTGTAGCGGTTGAGAAATTAATGAATCAATACCCAGAAATGGATTCGGTTTTTGTGGCCAACGATCAAATGGCGTTGAGTGTTTTACATGCTCTTAATCAAAAGGGCCTGAGAGTGCCGGAGGATGTTGGCGTTGTTGGCTTTGACAACATTCCGGAATCTGCCTTTTTTTGGCCTTCCCTGACAACTGTTCAACAGGATCAATATCGCGTCGCAAAGGTTGCCGTGGAGGAAATGATCAAGGTGATCGAAGCGGTTCGAAACGACCTCGAACCTGTTCAGCCTCGATCCATTTTGCTTGAACCTACATTGGTTGTACGGCGCAGTACGGCGCGCCTTGAAATTATCAAGAACAAAGGAGGTGGTTGAATATAGGCAGTACCTAAAATGGTCGAAGCGATGCGATTGGCTTGCGTTTTACAATCGCAGCACACCTGGTGTGTCATTGATAACGCATTGATACCTCCGTAAGGAGAAACATATTTACTCTACTAAGGAGAGAAGAAAGAATGAAAAAGAATTTGCTCGCTTTGTTTAGCGTTTTGATCATCGCTTCCATGGCCCTCACCGCCTGCGGCGGTGCTGCAGCCCCGGCCGCGACCGATGCACCTGCTGCTGCCACCGAGGCACCCGCTGCCACTTCCGCTCCCGCTGCAGAAGGCACCAAATTGGTCGGCATTTCCATGCCCACCAAAACCTCTTCCCGCTGGATTTCCGACGGCGAAAGCATGGTCAAGTCCTTCGAAGACTTGGGCTACGAGACCGACCTTCAGTTCGCTGATGATGACATCCCGACCCAACTGTCTCAGATCGAAAACATGGTGACCAAGGGTGCAAACGTTCTCGTGATTGCAGCCATTGACGGAACCACTCTGACCGACGTGCTTCAGAAAGCCCATGACGCCGGCGTGTTGGTGATTGCCTATGACCGCTTGCTCTCCAAAACTGAGAATGTTGACTACTATGCGACATTCGATAACTTTGGCGTAGGCGTAATTCAGGGTACCCAGATCGAAACCGGTCTTGACCTCAAGAATGCTGCCGGTCCTTTCAACGTTGAGCTGTTCGGCGGCTCCCCCGATGACACCAACGCTTTCTACTTCTATGATGGCGCCATGTCTGTGCTTCAGCCCTATATCGACAGTGGCAAGCTCGTTGTTCAGAGCGGTCAAACCGGCATGGACAAGGTCTCTACCCTTCGCTGGGATGGTGCAGTTGCCCAGGCTCGTATGGATAACTTATTAAGCGCCTACTATACCGACAAGCGCGTTGATGCAGTCCTGGCTCCGTATGATGGTTTGAGCCGCGGTATCATCTCCTCCCTGCGCGGCGTTGGATATGGTACAGCTGACCAGCCCTGGCCAGTAATTACCGGTCAGGATGCAGAAATTGCATCTGTCAAAGCCATGATCGCCGGCGAACAGACCTACACCGTATTCAAAGACACCCGCTTACTGGCTGCCCAAACCGCCAAGATGGTGGATCAGGCCTTGAAGGGTGAAACCGTTGAAATCAACGACACCAAGACCTACGATAACGGCGTCAAGATTGTTCCCTCCTACCTGCTCACTCCGTTCAGTGTAGACATTACCAATTACAAGGAAATCTTGATTGATAGTGGCTATATCAAGGAAGCAGATCTGCAATAAGTAGTTGTACCCGGTGCATGAGGGCAATTCCTGCCCTCATGCACTTTTTATCGATCTCGACTCCCAGCTGAAATCATCGATTTATAGAAAAAACTGTTAATTTGAATTAGAATTGCCAAAAAGCTTATATTATTCATTTCATCACCATTAAGTTCAAGGACGAGAAGACCATGTCTGATGTCATTTTGGAAATGCGCAACATTACGAAGACCTTTCCCGGCGTTAAGGCGCTTGATAATGTAAGCCTTCGCGTTGAACGCGGGGAGATCCATGCTTTGGTGGGGGAGAATGGCGCCGGGAAATCAACACTCATGAAGGTTTTGAGCGGTGTTTATCCTCACGGCTCGTACTCTGGTGAGATTTATTTTGAGGGGAAGGAATGTAGTTTCAAGGACATCACGCATAGTGAGGAAGTTGGAATTGTTATTATTCATCAGGAACTTGCTTTAATTCCATTTTTATCGATTGCAGAGAATATTTTCCTTGGAAATGAGCGCCAAAAGAATGGCGTAATTAGCTGGTTTGAAACCATTTCAAACACGCAGGAATTGCTCAAAAAAGTTGGTTTGCATGAATCCCCAAACACCTTGATCACAAACATGGGAGTTGGGAAGCAGCAGCTGGTTGAAATTGCAAAGGCCCTGGCGAAGAAGGTGCGGCTCTTGATCCTTGATGAGCCCACCGCCAGTTTAAATGACGCGGATAGTGAGGCACTCTTAAAGCTTCTGATTCAACTCAAGGAACAGGGCATTACTTCGATCTTGATTTCACACAAGCTGAACGAGATATCCAAGGTGGCCGATTCGATCACCATTCTTCGTGATGGTGCGACCATTGAGACCCTGGATTGCCATAAAGATCGTATCACCGAAGATCGTATTATCCGAGGCATGGTGGGGCGCGACTTGACACATCGTTTCCCCCCGCGAGAATCAAAGATCGGTGAAGTTATTTTTGAGGTACGTGATTGGAATGTATATCACCCGCTTCATGAAAATCGTAAAGTCAGTACGGATATTAATATCAACGTGCGCAAAGGCGAGGTTGTTGGAATTGCCGGCCTGATGGGTTCGGGGCGAACAGAATTGGTTATGAGTATTTTTGGCAGAGCGTATGGCCGAAATATCAGCGGTAAGGCATTTAAGCATGGCAAGGAAATTGATATCAGTTCCATAGATAAGGCCATTAAGAATGGAATTGCCTATGCTACGGAAGATCGCAAGGCATATGGACTTATTCTGATTGAAGATATCAAGGCCAACATTACTATAGCCAATTTGGAAGCAATTACGGACGGTGTAATGATCAACCGGCCAAAAGAGCTGACTGTGACTAGCGACTACAGAAACAAGCTAAATATTAAAAGCTCCAGTGTTTTGCAGAAGACAGTGAATCTTTCAGGTGGTAACCAGCAGAAGGTTGTATTGAGTAAATGGTTGTTTGCCAACCCCGAGATATTGATTTTGGACGAACCCACCCGCGGCATTGATGTGGGTGCTAAATATGAAATCTATACGATAGTGAATCAACTGGCAAGTGAAGGGAAAGGGATCATTTTGATCTCTTCAGAATTACCAGAGATATTGGGAGTTTGTGACCGTATTTATGTGATGAGTGAGGGACGAATTGTTGGTGAAATGATGTCCAGCGAGGCTTCCCAGGAAAAGATCATGAAATATATTATGACGCAACAAGAGGTAGTTGAATAATGAAAACCTTGTCCAATCTTTTTAAAGAAAATGTACGTGAATATGGCATGTTGATCGCGCTCATTGTCATTATGGTGTACTTTCAGTTCGCCACTGATGGGACTTTGATGAAGCCGGTTAACATCACCAACCTTGTTTTGCAAAACAGCTATATCATTATCATGGCCCTCGGCATGTTGCTGGTGATCATCGCAGGGTGGATCGATCTTTCGGTTGGCTCTGTTGCAGGGTTTATTGGCGCAGTGGCTGCCGTCATTATGGTTCGCTACCACCAAAGCGTGGGGTTGGCATTTGTAGTTTCGCTGCTGGCGGGTGCTCTAGTAGGCGCCTTTCAGGGATATTGGGTGGCTTATGTAAAGATACCTGCCTTCATCGTTACTTTGGCTGGCATGTTGATCTTTAAAGGTTTGAATCTGGCTGTGACGAAAGGGGAATCGGTTGGCCCTTTCCCTGAAACATTTCAAAAACTGAGTTCGGGCTTTATCCCTGATTATTTCCATGGCGAAACACTGCACATCACAACGCTTGTCATTGGGGTGCTGCTTTCGATCCTCTTGGTTTACCTCGATCTTCAGGCGCGTAACAATCAGCGCAAATATAATTTTGAAGTAACTCCATTTTCCTTTTTCATCATCAAAAGTATAGCCATCACTGCAGTCATCATGGGATTTTGCTATCTGATGGCTTCGTATAAGGGATTGCCGAATATTCTTGTCATTCTTTTTATATTGATCGTTTTTTACACTTACGTTACAGAAAGAATGGTGATCGGCAGACGTATTTATGCAATGGGTGGAAATGAGAAGGCTGCCAAATTGTCCGGTGTCAATACAGCGCGACTGCTGTTTTACTCATTTGTAAATATGGGCATCCTTGCCGGGTTGGGTGGTTTGGTCTTTGCTGCCCGTCTGAACTCTGCCACACCCAAGGCAGGTGCGGGCATGGAATTGGATGTGATCGCCGCTGTATATATTGGCGGTGCATCCGCCAGTGGCGGGATCGGCACAGTGATCGGAGCTGTTGTTGGTGCCTTTGTGATTGGCGTGATGAACAATGGCATGTCCATCCTTGGCATTGGCGTTGAATGGCAGCAGGTTATTAAAGGCATGGTTCTTTTGCTTGCCGTATTCTTTGATATTTATAGCAAGAACAAGAATCCTTAATTCGTAATTAGATTTTCGACCAATGCCACTTTGGGAGTCGATATGGATGAAAAACTAAATAGGCTCCTGCTGGAAGAAGAGGAACTTCAGTTTACGAAGTTCAACGCGGATGTTGCCTGGCAGATCGGCAGTGACTTGATTGAAAAGGCCAGGTCTGCCAACCTGTCGATTACCGTTGATATTACCCAGGGAACGCACCAACTGTTTCATGCAAGCAGACCCGGTACATCTGCTGATAATGACGAATGGGTGAAGAGAAAAGTACGGCTGGTCTATCGATTTGGGCATAGTTCCTTTTATATTGGGCAGCTTCTAAAGAGCAAGGGTAAAAAGATAGAAGAGGCATATTTGGTTTCTGAATCTGAATACGCCCCGCATGGTGGTTGCTTCCCGGTCATTATTAAGGGCTCGGGCATTATCGGTACAATTACAGTTTCCGGGCTGGCCCAGGAAGATGACCATCAACTGGTTGTGGATGCCATTCGGAATTATTTGAAACGAGAATCAAAGTGACATTAAATCCAGTCATTTCCATGTTGGGACGCAGGCTTCGCCTTGCAGTGATCGGTGGCGGGTCGGGTTCTTTTATCGGTGCGATGCATCGACAGGCTGCGCGACTTGATGATCGCTTTGAGATTGTGGCAGGTGTGCTTTCCTCGAATCCTGAAAAATCGAAAAAAGACGGTGCCGAGATTGGCCTGCCCGCTGACCGCATTTATACAAGTGTTGAAGAAATGCTTGTTGCGGAAACAGCGCGCAAAGGTGGAATTGATGTTGTCGCGATCATGACCCCCAACGATAGCCACTTCGAATATGCCATGTCTGCGTTGGAAAAAGGATTTGACGTCATTTGCGATAAGCCAATGACCAATACCCTGCAAGAAGCCGAAGCGCTGCATAAAATGGTGCTGGATTCGGGTCTCGTATTTTGCCTAACGCATAATTACACAGGCTATCCAATGGTTCGCCAGGCGAAGGCAATGATCCTGGATGGGCAGCTTGGCACGATTCGTCTGATTCAGGTGGAGTATGTTCAAGGCGGCAAAGCAGATGAAAGTAAGCCTGATCCGTCTGCGTCGTGGCGTTTCGATCCCGTTCGTGGTGGTCCATCTTTGGTGATGGGCGATATCGGTTCGCATGCACATAACCTTGTTCGTTTTGTAACAGGCCTCGAAGTTTCCGAAGTTGCCGCGGAGATCGGGAATATCGTTCCCGGCCGTGCAGTTCATGATTATGGAGGCGCTCTGCTTCGCTTTACAAATGGTGCGCGTGGAAGTTATTGGGTGACGCAGGCGGCGGCAGGCGTTGAGAATTGTTTGCGTATCCGTGTGAGCGGCACCAAAGGAACGGTGGAGTGGATGCAGGAATTTCCTCAAGCCCTAACCTTCAAGCCTTTGGGTGCGCCTTCTCAAAATCGAACGCCAAACGGGCCGGGAACACTTCCGTTTGCGAAACGCTCTTCAAGGATTGTTGCAGGACACCCGGAAGGTTTTCATGAAGGTTTTGCAAATATTTATTCCGATGCTGCAGAGGCGATTGCGGCCAGAAGATCCGGAAACCAGGCAGATCCATTGGCGTTACATTTTCCCAATTCCTTTGATGGTTTGATGGGATTGAAATTTGTGTTTGGTGCGATCGAGTCCAGCAAGGCGAATGGCAAATGGACAAGCTGCTGATCAATCATGTCTGAGATGAAGCGTGTTCTGGTTACGGGTGCAACAGGCAAGGTGGGCCAAACATTAATCAAGCATTTACTGGCTGAAAAAAAATATGATTCGTTTGTCATTCGAGCCCTGTGCCACAATCGTGAACCGGAGGCGAATGTCCGTATTGAGATTGTGCGCGGCTCCATTGAACACCGCGATACGGTCGAGAAGGCGCTGGATGGCGTTACCCACGTGATTCATCTTGCTACCTGTAAGGAAACTCCTGAACAGATCATGGATGTGGCGGTTAAGGGGTTGTTTTGGCTGCTGGAAGCCTGTCGCGTCAGCCCAACTTTCAAACAATTCATATTGATTGGCGGTGATGCTGCAGTTGGACATTTTGTTTATCCCCATCCCGTCCCAGTCATTGAATCGCAAAAACATTCTGCCTATGCCGGCTGCTATGCCCTTTCCAAAGTTTTGGAAGAAGCCATGCTGGAGCAATATTACATCCAATATGATTTCAATGGATGTTGCTTGCGCGCGCCGTGGATCATGGAAAAGGATGATTTCAAATATCAACTGTCATTCGGCGAGGATGTGTTCGGCGGTCCGCGCTGGCGGGAGCTGGTCGGTGAACAACAGGCAGATGCCTACATCCAGACAGGTGTCATCCCGGTGATGCTTGACCCTGCCGGGGTGCCGGTGAAGCGGAACTTTGTCCACGTGCAAGATTTGGTCAATGCGATTTTGACATCGCTTGATCATCCCAATGCCCGTCAGCAAACATTCAATATCTGCATGGATGAGCCTGTGGATTATGGTGAGGTGGGTCGGTATCTTGCCTCGACTCGCAAACTTCCTTCAGTGGAAATTAAGACTCAATATCATTCAACATGGCTGGACAATGCCAAGGCAAAGTTTTTATTAGGCTGGCGACCTGAGTATGATTTGCAGAAAATGATCGACTCTGCCTTTGACTATCAGCGAGCGCCGAATGATCCGCGTAAGATTTGGTACCCGGGGTAATTTCTCCTAAAGAAATCAGGTAACGATGCAAAGTGAATTCGAACAAAAGCAATCACGCATTCAGGATTTTTTGAGCAGCCACAAACTGGATGCGCTGCTTCTACAAACATCGGGAAATTTCGCATGGGTGACATGTGGCGGTTTATCGTTTATTGACCGCGCTACCACGATGGGTATTGCTTCCCTGTTGATCACCAAAACCGATCGTTATATCCTCACCAATAATATTGAAGCGCCTCGAATAGCCGGGGAGGAGAAGCTTGATGATCAACACTGGAACTATCAGGTTGCGCCCTGGTATGAACAAAACATTTTGTTCTCAAAATTGACCGAGGGGATGAGGCTCGGCACGGATATCAATCTTCCCAATACAGTTGACATGTCCACTGAAATTGCCAGATTGCGCTCTCAATTAACGCCCGAAGAAGGTGCCCGCTATCGCGTGCTTGGTTCTTTATGCGCCCAGGCCATGCAGCAGACGATTGATGCTGTGCGCCCGGGAATGACTGAATTTGAAATAGGCAGCCACCTTTCCCAGACAATTGAAAGCAAAGGTGTACAAGCCACAGTGATCTTGATCGCAACCGACGAGAGGATTTTCTCCTACCGTCATCCGTTGCCCGCCTCCAAAAAACTTGATAAATACGCCATGGTGATTCTTTGTGGACGAATGGGCGGCTTGATTTGCTCAATCACCCGGTTGGTTTATTTTGGCAAGCTGCCGGATGAAATTCGTAAAAAGAGTCAAGCCGTGGCCCGTATCGATGCGGAAATGATCGCTGCAACCCGCCCGGGAGCCACACACGGAGATGTATTTCGCAAAGCACAGGAGGTGTATGCAGCCACGGGATTTCCCAATGAGTGGCAACTTCATCATCAAGGCGGCTCGGCAGGATACGCACCGCGCGAATTTACCGCGACTCCGGCTTCCATAGAACGGATCTTTGCAGGACAGGCATTTGCGTGGAATCCCTCCATCACCGGGTCTAAATCCGAGGATACGATTTTGGTTGGCGGGCATTCCAACGAGATCATTACAGAAATGGACGGCTGGCCCAGCATTGAAGTAAAGGCAGGCGATCTGGTTATTAAACGCCCTGCCATTTTGGAAAGATAACCAGTACGAATTAACTCTTTTCATAAAATAATACCCTCGGGCCGAATATCACCTGCTTTAATATTTTATGAGTCATGAAAAATTTAACTTTCCCCAAAAAGAATTCGTGGATTTACATATCGATCGAATGTATTATTTATTGGTAGAAATGTGCTTTCGTGCTGCGTAGTGGCGATAATCCTTTCCATTGCGGAAGTGATGTGAAGATTTGAAATTCAACTTGAGGTGTGACATGGCAGATATCCAAAAAATAATTGAAAGCGGACGGACCGTTCTCGGCATCGAACTTGGGTCGACACGCATTAAGGCGGTCTTGATCGGTGAGGATCACTTGCCGATCGCGTCGGGAAGCCATGAATGGGAGAACCGGTACGAAAACAGCGTTTGGACCTACAGTTTTGAGGATGTTTGGAAAGGCCTTCAGGAAAGTTACCGAAACCTCGCGAAAGAGGTTTCCCAGAAATATAATACTCCGCTCAAAACGGTCGGTGCCATTGGTTTCAGCGCCATGATGCACGGTTATGTGGTGTTTGACAAGAAAGGAAATTTACTTGTCCCGTTTCGTACATGGCGCAACACCATCACGGGGCAGGCATCAGAGCAGTTGACCGAATTATTCCAATTTAATATTCCTCAACGCTGGAGCATTGCCCATCTATATCAGGCCATCTTGAATAAGGAGCCTCATGTAAAAGACATCAGCCATCAAACCACATTGGCAGGGTATGTGCATTGGAAGTTAACAGGGCAAAAAGTGCTTGGTGTCGGCGAAGCATCGGGTATGTTCCCGATTGACAGCAAAATCAATGATTATGACTCGACCATGATCGAGAAGTTCAACGAGCTGCTTAAATCTGAAAACATCTCCTGGAGACTTCAGGAGATTCTTCCCAAGGTGCTTGTAGCCGGTGATTCTGCAGGAGTACTTACTGAAGAAGGCGCAAAGTTACTTGACCCGACTGGTGCGTTGCAAGCTGGTATTCCACTTTGTCCGCCGGAGGGGGATGCAGGTACGGGGATGGTAGCAACAAACAGCGTGGCGGAACGAACCGGTAATGTCTCTGCTGGAACATCCGTTTTTGCCATGATCGTTCTGGAAAAGGCGCTGTCAAAGTTGTATCCCGAAATTGATATGGTGACCACGCCCACAGGCAAGCCTGTCGCCATGGTTCACAGTAATAACTGCACATCTGATCTCAATGCATGGGTGGACTTGTTTCAGGAATTCACAAATGTCCTTGGAGTTGAGGTGAGCGAGTCCAGGTTGTATGAGATGCTGTATAAAAAAGCATTCACAGGTGATGCCGATGGCGGCGGATTGCTGGTTTTCAATTATGTTTCTGGTGAACACATTACGCACCTGGAGGAAGGACGTCCGCTGTTCGTACGTAAACCAGAAAGCCGCTTCACGCTTGCGAACTTCATACGGACGCATTTATTCTCATCGCTTGGGGCGCTAAAGATCGGCATGGACATTCTTTTTGAGCAGGAAAAAGTAAAACTTGACCAGCTTCTCGGCCACGGTGGTTTCTTCAAGACAAAGGAGGTCGGCCAAAAATTCATGGCTGCAGCGATGAACGTCCCGGTTTCGGTGATGGAGACTGCAGGCGAAGGCGGTGCATGGGGAATTGCATTGCTCGCCTCTTATATGCTTCACAAGGCGGAAAATCGACCACTGGAAGACTATCTCACCAGCAAGGTCTTTGCGGGGGAAAACGGAGTGACCATCGCTCCCGATCCAAATGACGTGGATGGCTTTGCAGCGTTTATGGGGCGCTATAAAAACGGACTTGGCATCGAACGAGCGGCCGTGGATGGGTTGAGGTAAAACGGATGTTGGAGAAATTGAAAGAACAGGTTTTTCAGGCAAACCTATTGCTTCCCAAGCATGGACTTGTCACCTTTACCTGGGGAAACGTATCAGGCATTGACAGGGAGCAGGGCCTGGTTGTGATAAAACCTTCCGGCGTTGCCTATGAGGTGATGAAGGCGGAAGACATGGTGGTCGTGGAGTTGGGAACAGGAAAGACTGTCGAAGGGAGTTTAAAACCTTCCTCAGATACACCGACCCATATCGAGCTTTATAAGGCGTTTCCCAACATTGCTGGTGTTGTACATACTCATAGCCGGTGGGCGACAACTTTTGCACAAGCGGGTCGCGGCATCATTGCGCTTGGCACTACACAAGGCGATTATTTCTATGGTGAGATTCCATGCACCCGAAAAATGACAAAGGCGGAGATCGAAGGTGAATACGAAAAGGAAACGGGGGTAGTGATCAGTGAGACTTTCCAGGAGAAAGACCCGTATGCCATCCCTGCGGTTCTTGTCTATAGTCATGGTCCATTTGCATGGGGAACTGATCCAATGGACGCCGTCCACAACGCCGTGGTGTTGGAGGAAGTCGCATTCATGAACTTCCACACAGTGATGCTTGAGCCAGGAATTCAATCCATGCAGCAGGAATTATTGGATAAACACTATTTGAGAAAGCACGGCGCAAATGCCTATTATGGGCAGACAAAAAAGTCGTAACAAGGAGAGTAATCATGATTGATCTAAAGCAATATGAAGTCTGGTTTGTGACGGGGAGCCAGCATCTGTATGGCCCCAAGACTCTGGAGGAAGTTGCCCAGCATTCGAAGGAGATCGCGGCAGCATTGGGGGCTTCGGCGCATATTCCCGTAAAGGTGGTATTCAAACCCGTCTTGACCACGCCTGATGCGATCCGCAGCCTTTGCCTCGAAGCGAACTCGGCGAAGAACTGTGTGGGCTTGGTCACATGGATGCACACATTCTCACCCGCCAAAATGTGGATTGCAGGCCTGAGCTTGCTCAATAAACCGTTCCTGCATTTGCACACCCAATATGGACGTGAAATTCCCTGGTCGACGATCGATATGGACTTCATGAATCTCAACCAATCCGCACATGGGGATCGCGAATTTGGTTTCATTGGAAGTCGTATGCGCCTCGATCGCAAGGTGGTTGTCGGGTACTGGGGCGACGACGAGACTCAAAAAGAGATCGGCATTTGGGTGCGCGCTGCTTGTGCATGGGCGGATGCGCAGGATATGAAGGTCGCCCGCTTTGGCGATAACATGCGTGACGTTGCTGTTACGGAAGGAAACAAGGTTTCCGCGCAAATTCGACTTGGATACGATGTTTATGGTTACGGTATTGGAGACCTGGTTAAACTGGTCAACGAAGTCAGTGATGGCGAAGTGGACAAGCTTGTTCAAACCTACATGGATGAATATGATGTCGTCGCTGAACTCAAGCCTGGTGGTGCAAAGAATCAATCCCTGCGGGATGGTGCGCGTATTGAAATCGGTTTGCGCAATTTCCTGACCGCAGGCAACTTCAAGGCATTCACCGATACGTTTGAAGATCTGCATGGAATGGCGCAGCTGCCTGGGCTGGCAGTGCAGCGTCTTATGCGGGATGGTTATGGCTTTGGCGGGGAAGGCGATTGGAAAACCTCCGCACTTGTCCGCTCGATGAAGGTGATGAACGCCGGGCAGGAAGGTGGCGTAAGTTTTATGGAGGATTACACCTATCACTTCAGCAAGACAGGTGACAAGGTGCTGGGCGCTCACATGTTGGAGATTTGCGAATCGATTGCAGTAAACAAGCCCAAACTGGAAATCCATCCGCTCGGGATCGGGGGGAAGGCTGATCCTGTCCGATTGGTATTTGATGCACGAACTGGCGTGGGCGTTTGTGCCTCCATAATGGATATGGGTGGACGTTATCGCCTTGTTGCGAATGTCGTGGATGTAGTCCCAACCGATGCGCCGCTTCCAAAACTTCCAGTGGCTCGGGCTCTTTGGTTGCCGCGCCCGAATCTCAAAGTCGCCGCAGCAACCTGGATCTTTGCGGGCGGTGCGCATCACACCGGTTTCAGCTACTCGGTTACGCCTGAACATCTCCGTGATTTTGCCGAGATGGCAGGCATTGAATTCCTGCTCATTGACGAAAACACCAAAGTTGAGGAATTCAAAAAAGAACTGCGCTGGAATGACCTGTACTATCATTTGAATAAGGGGTTGTAAATAATAGGTTCAAAGAGACCCTGAAAGGGGTCTCTTTGCTTAATAAGAAATGTTTTCCACCCTTTCAAAACTTTGAAATCACGCTTATAAATGGATTCAATGACACAAATTAACATTACCTTTATTTTGCTGGGTTTGGCGATTGTATTGCTTATGTGGAGCAAACTGCGCCCTGATGTGATTGCCTTGCTTATGATGCTCTCTCTCGGGATGACCAATATATTAACCTCGCAGGAGGTGTTTTCAGGGTTTAGCCGTACCGCAGTGATTGTCATGTTGTCCGCCTTTATTCTCGCCGAAGGCTTGCGGCGTTCCGGGATCACAGAAAGAATCGGACTGTCCATTGTGCGGTTATTTGGGCGGGGTGAGCGGCGGTTTGTATTCGGGGTGATGTCTGCCGGTGCATTGCTATCCTTGGTTATGAATAATATCGCTGCTGCGTCCCTGTTATTCCCATCTGTGTCCGGGATATCCCGCCGTTCAAAAGTCTCTGCGTCGAAACTATTGATGCCGTTGGCATTTGGGACAATTCTTGGCGGGATGGCAACATTGCTGACTACGACTAATATTATTGTCAGTGGTTTGCTGCGGAATGTTGATTTGCCCGGTTTTGGCTTGCTTGATTTTGCACCGATTGGAATTCCGCTTGCATTAATCGGAATTGTTTTTATGGTTTTGTGGGGGCGAAAATCCCTGCCGGAAAAATCTCCGGCCGAACGCGTTGAAAAAGACAACGGCAATGGAGAGGAGTTGTTGGGGAGTTATCAATTGGGAGATCGTCTTCTCCGAGGGCGGGTTCGCGTTGGCGGTTTGTTGAATGGTAAAACATTGGAGGAAAGTAATCTTCGCGAAAATTACCATTTGAATGTGATCGCCATTCATAGGGGCAAACAAGCCATTCCCATTGAAGCCAGAACTGTTTTAATGGGAAATGATATTTTGTTGATGATGGCAAGGCCGGAAGATAGCGTGCCGGAGCATCTATACCAATTATTGGAGAGTCTTCCGTCCGGGGAATGGGAGCGCGAGTACCTTTCAATACCAGATATGACCTTGATTGAAACTGCGGTCGCGCCACGATCTCATCTGGCCGGTCAAACGCTACGCGATATCCGCTTTGAGCATAAGTTTGGCGCAAAAGTACTGGCGATCTGGCGGCATGGTCGTTCTATCCGTACTCGGTTGGAGTCTCAACCTTTGGAATTTGGCGATGGCTTGCTTCTTCAGGGTACTTCAAAGAGTCTGGGATTATTGCAAACTGAGCCGGGTTTGATTCTTCTGGCAGAGTCAGCGCCTGCTGGCAATATGACACTAAAAGGCTGGCTGACATTTCTAATCATGTCGATCACTCTGCTTTTGGCGGTCCTCTTTCCGTCGATTATTGGCGAGATCATGTTGAGTGGGGCGGTTTGCATGGTTTTGATAGGCGCGTTAAGCATGGATCAGGCATATCGCGCAATCGAATGGCGTAGTATATTCCTGGTTGCAGGGATGCTTCCTGTTGGTGTGGCTATGGAAAAGACGGGTGCGGCTGCTTTCCTTGCTGAAATGGTGATTTCTTTCATGGGGAATGCCGGTCATATTGGGATATTAACTGGATTGGTGATCCTGACCGTTTTGTTGACCCAGGTCATCAACGGGGCGGCGGCCATTACAGTAATTGCCCCAATTGCCATTGTGATTGCGCAAAAAGTAAATATGGATCCGAGAAGTGTTGCCATGGCGGTTGCGATCGCCTCGTCAATGGCTTTTATATCCCCTTTGGGACACGCAGTGAACGTTATGGTAATGGGAGCGGGTGGATATACTTTTCGCGATTATGCGCGGGTTGGCATTCCCCTGACGATCATTCTTGTGTTCGTTCTTTTGCTGATCCTTCCACTGGTTATGCCCATGGGATGATATTACCTATTTTCATTCCTCACGATCAGCTTTAGATACCGAAAGTTCTTCATCGTTTGGTTTCCAATTTTTGAAGGTTTCGAAACTGAGGGAATGGGTGCTTATCTTCTTCTTTTTGGCTACTTGTTCAAATAATGCATGGTAACTTGCTTCAATAGCTTTTTTTGAATCCAGCTTTAGCGCATCAGCGACTCTGTTAATTTCCGTAATTTCCTCCCCTTCAATCTCAACAAAATCGCCGAATGGTAATTCATCAAGCATGATAAATACATCATTTAATTCATAAGTTGTTCGGTATTTTTCGTAAAAAACCAGTACCTCATAGCCCAATGACTCGATGAGTTCCTTGCCTGCTGCAAAATCACTAATTTCAAATTCAATTTCTTTTCTGCTGACTATCCCGTTGATTGCAACGCCGGATCCCTTGAACGTCATTTTAGGCGTTGTGTCCATTCGCAGGCGCAATACCTTGCCTTCCTGTCGAAGAGTCCGGCCTGGAGTGTCAAAGCGCAGGTTGGTTTCATGTACCCGTGCTTGAATTAGGTGCGCCCCTAATTCAACAAGCCTTGCCTCTATTCCTGGAAGATTGCCAACATAGAATTTGATTTCCGTTTCCTGTCCGTTCATGGTTCTCCTTTTAATAAAAATACAGCCACGTCAACGTGGCTGTATTTTTTAGTGAATGCTCAGCAGGGTTTGTTTTTGTTCGACGCTCTCGCCTGCCTTGACGCGAATTCGCCCGATTTTTCCCGCACGCGGCGCTTTTAGTTCATTCTGCATCTTCATGGATTCGAGAATGACCAATACCTGTCCCTTTTCGACATCCTGGCCTTCCTCGACGGAGATTGCCACGACCAATCCGGGCATTGGGGCTTTCATCAAATATTCGCCGCCCTCCGAGGCTCCGCCTCCTGCCGCAACCCGCAGACGTTTTTCTCTTTCATCCTCCACCGTGACCTGGAAAAGCCGGCCGCGTAAAAGGACTTGCCAGTCTTCCTCACCTGCATAAACAAACGATTCGTAGGATTTCCCATCCATGATCAGAGAAAAGACAGGCTGGCCGCTGACCGGTTCGAAGTTTACATGAATGAGGCGGTCGCCGATCCGCACATGATGATCGTCCACCACTTCGATTGAATATTCTTTTTCATTTACCGTTGTTATATATTTCATTTCAACCTCAATGTAAGTGGCTCATGTTATCGATGCATTCTTTCCCAACGACCGACCCATTTCCAGTTGCTGGCATCTCTTTCATTGCGGCGCACTTTTTGTGCGGAGCGCTCGGTCTCGTTATGAGAAACCAATGTTGCCAGGATTGCCGCGATCTCGGAGTTGGCTTCGCTTGGCTCGATCGCATCATCCATGGAAAATCTTTCTTCCACAAAGCGGGTGTCAAATTGACCGCCCATGAAACGATGGGAGTCCATCAAGGTTTGATGAAACGGGATATTCGTTCGAACGCCTACGATACGATACTCTTCCAACGCGCGACGCATACGCAGGATAGCCTGCGCGCGGGTCTCGCCCCAAACAATTAATTTGGCGATCATCGGATCATAGAAGGGCGTGATCTCAAAGCCGGGATACACGCCGGTGTCCACGCGAACACCCGGACCTGTCGGAATTAAGCTGTGAGTAATTCGCCCGGTGGATGGTACAAAGTTATTGAATGGATCTTCGGCGTTCACACGGCATTCGATGGCATGTCCCTTGAATTGGACCTGTTCCTGTGTATAGGATAGTTGCCTGCCGCGTGCAACGCGCAGTTGTTCCGCCACGATATCAATGCCGGTGACCATCTCTGTAACAGGGTGTTCCACCTGCAGACGGGTGTTCATCTCAAGGAAGAAGAAGTTGCGGTCTTTGTCTACTAAAAATTCAATGGTGCCCGCGTTTACATAATCCACGGATTTGGCGGCGCGTACGGCGACATCACCCATCTTTTGGCGCAGCTCATCGTCCAGGAATGGGGAAGGAGCTTCCTCCAAAAGTTTTTGATGACGGCGTTGAATGGAGCACTCGCGCTCGCCGAGGTGAATAACATTGCCAAAGGAATCAGCCATGATCTGGAATTCGATATGACGCGCACCCTCGACCAGTTTTTCCAAATAGACATTGCCATCGCCAAATGCAGATTCCGCCTCGCGTCTTGCGGATGCAAGCAGGGTCGGCATTTCCTCCAGGCTTCGGACTTCTCTCATGCCTTTTCCGCCACCACCAGCTGTCGCCTTGATAAGAAGCGGGAATCCAATGGATGGCGCAATCCGAAGCAGGTCATCGTTGGTCATGTTGCCAACGTCTTCTGTCCCCGGCACAACAGGAACTCCTGCTTTAATTACAGTGGCGCGTGCTTCTGCTTTATCGCCCATGGCCGCAATGGAGGATGGCTTTGGTCCGATAAAAGTGATTCCCAGTTCTGCACATTTCGAAGCAAAATCTTCACGCTCGGCAAGAAAGCCGTATCCGGGATGGATGGCGTTTGCGCCCGATTTTCTTGCGATATCCAAAATCTTATCCGCGCGTAAATAGGATTCGCGCGAAGGCGCTGGTCCGAGCAAGTAAGCTTCATCTGCATAGCGGACGTGCAATGCATTTCGGTCTGCTTCTGAAAAAACAGCAACTGTTTCGAGGCCGAGCTCTCTACAGGCGCGAATGATTCGAACGGCAATTTCGCCACGATTGGCAATTAGGACTTTGTTGAACATATTGGCTCCTGTCCCTGTTACAACGGGATGTTCCCGTGCTTCTTAGCCGGATTTCCATCACGTTTGTTGCTGAGCATTTCAAGCGCGTTGATCAGTCGGGGACGGGTTTCCTTGGGCTCAATGACATCGTCGATGTATCCACGAGAGGCAGCCACGTAAGGATTGGCAAATTTTTCCTTGTATTCAGCAACCAGTTCTGCTTTTCGTTTGACAGGATCTTTCGCCTTTTCCAATTCCTTGCGGAAAATAATATTGACTGCGCCATCGGGTCCCATCACTGCAATTTCAGCGGTTGGCCAGGCGAAGTTGACATCGCTGCGAATATGCTTGGAAGACATCACGCAGTAAGCACCGCCATACGCCTTTCGTGTAATCACTAACAGCTTGGGTACGGTTGCTTCACAATAAGCATATAGAAGTTTTGCGCCCGAGCGAATAATCCCATGATGTTCCTGGAAGGTGCCGGGTAAAAAGCCGGGTACATCTTCGAAGGTGATGATTGGAATATTGAAGGCATCGCAAAACCGCACGAACCGCGCGGCTTTTTCACTGGCGTCAATATCCAACACACCCGCAAGAACAGCGGGTTGATTTGCAACGATGCCGACGGAATGTCCTCCAAGGCGGGCAAAGCCAACAACAATGTTTTGAGCGTAGTTTTCGTGAATTTCAAAGAAATTGCCATCATCCACAATGGGGCGGATGACTTCCTTGATGTCATAAGGTTTGTTTGCATCATCAGGAACGATGTTGTTAAGCGCTTCGTCCATGCGCAATGGATCGTCTGTTGTGATAAAAGGAGCGTCTTCCATATTGTTTTGTGGAAGATACCCGATCAACTTGCGTATCAGGAATAAGGTATCAGCCTCGCTGTCTGCGGCAACGTGACACACGCCTGATTTTTCGGAATGGACACTTGCGCCGCCCAATTCCTCTTGTGTTACTTCTTCATGGGTGACTGCTTTTACAACATCCGGTCCGGTTACGAACATGTAGGAAGTGTTACGGGTCATGAAAATAAAATCTGTCAGCGCGGGCGAGTACACAGCTCCACCGGCGCAGGGTCCCATGATTGCCGAAATTTGCGGAATTACACCGGAAGCCAATGTGTTTTTCAAAAAAATATCAGCGTAGCCAGCGAGCGCGACCACGCCTTCTTGAATGCGGGCACCACCGGAGTCGTTCAAGCCGATCATGGGTGCGCCATTTTTCATGGCGAGGTCCATTACTTTGCATATTTTTTCCGCGTGCACTTCGCCCAGGCTTCCACCAAAGACGGTGAAATCCTGTGAATAAACATAGACAAGCCTGCCGTCCACAGTTCCCCAGCCCGTTACGACTGAATCGCTCATGATCTTTTGCTCATGCAATCCAAAGTCACTGGTGCGATGAACAACAAAAGGATCGATCTCGCGGAAAGAGCCCTTATCCAGTAAAAGGTCAAGGCGTTCGCGGGCAGTTAAACGACCTTTTTTGTGTTGTACGTCAATGCGGTCTTGACCGCCGCCAAGCCGTGTTTGTGCTTTAAGTTGATTCAACTTGTTGATGTTCGGATTATCGCTCATACGCCTCTCTCGTTGGTGATTTTGTTGTGAAAATGATAAAAACAACCAGAACTAGATTTAATATAACAGCAAAAGGCCAATTTGGTCGCGGCATTTGCCAGACCAAACGTTCGCTCCAATACCAAATCGTGTAGCCTGCTGTAACCCCGAATAGCAGGCTTTTAGCCCAGGCTTTTTCCTGCCAAGTGCTCCAAACAAGTAGTATCCCCACGAATGCCCAGACTATTCCACTAATTGCGATCACCCAAGCTGGTGGGTGAGCTGAAAACTCACGCAATGTACTTTGCCAGGCCAGCGCCGTCCACGCGCGCAGAATGTTCCAAGCTGTAAACAATAACACCATACAGAGAAGAAGGGTTACACGGAACGGGAATTTGTTGAACATATCAAAGGGTGAAAATTATTAATCGGATCAAGATCAAGCTCAAAGATAGCCTGAAGCGCATTTCGCCAAAAGTTAGTATTTTGGTTCCTCAAGCAGATACATCAGGCTTTTGCCTCCATAAACACTGTATGCTTCCAGGTATGGATCGAACTGCCCGTAATAAGGAGGAAATTGAAGAAGACTTGAACTGGCGAAGATAATCTGCATATCATGCCTGTGCAGATACTCTGGTGCCTTGCCTGCCTTCAAAGCTTGAAAATAATCATAGCTGTTTATCAGCCCATCTATGTTCACAATGGAGCGGTCGTGAATAAAATAGCCAACATTACCTCCACCCGTCATTCCGATGATTGCACCGGGCGGGGTGTTTTCTTCGAGATAAGGCAGTACTTCCATATAAGGCCGGTCTGCTGGGAAATAGTTATATCGCATAACACTGGTGAAATAATCCAATTGCCGGCTTGCAAGAAACATACCTGTTGCTAGGACAGCAATTTGTGATGCAATTTTAAACGGCTTAAATTTTAGCAGGGGTTTCAGGAGAAGCTGTAATAGTAGACTTTCGAACAACACGACCAGGACCATTTGACTGATCCAGTACCATTCCTTTGCTCCCCCGTACGATGTGGCTGTATACGCAAGAATGTGGATTCCACACCCTGCGATTAATGGCATGAGTGCCATGTTGGTTATCTTGTTTTTCACGTTTTGGGCGTTTGCAAAGAGAAAAACGAGAACGATCACAGCAGATATTGCCATCACTATGTAATAGCGTTCATCCTGCATATCCGCCCCAGGATAGAAGGGGCGGGCGCGCCTTGCAAGCCAGTCAAAAAAATTGGAGGTTGGCTGCCAGGTGTCGTAGGCTCCCTTGTAGCCTATTCCAAGAAAGTTTTTCCAGTTTTCGGCAGGCTGATCATATACTGTTGAGCCAAGTGATCCCCACCAGCGTTTGATTTGTCCGCTTACCGGGCTGCCTGTACCGAACATCAGCTTATTTACCAGCATATAAAGGAATAATGCCCCGCCAGTAATTCCATAGAAAATTGCCGCTTCGGTTCCCCATGTTTTGAAATTTAATTTCAAAGTTGAAATAGGGCTGGGTTCCACCTCTGTTTTTTTGCTTCCGAACCAGAATGCTGCAAGGCGGAGGGCAACGATAAAGAATCCACTGAGAACGAGGTCAAGAATGAACGCCGATCTGGGAAGACTTCCAATGAGGTCAAGCTGTGAGGCAATTACGTAAATTCCCGTTGTGATGACTGATCCGGTAAGAATTGCAAGCAGAGCTTTTTGAATTGTTTTGAACGGACTGCCTGTATTTGGGTTTTGGTAGGCACCAAAGAAATAAAGTGCGCCTATTTTAACAGCCAAAGCAACCGCCGTCATTTGAATGGCGGTTGCTGCATACTGATTGTTGTATGTTTGAATGTCACCTTTCAATGCAACAGAACTGACCAGGGAAAGGAAAATGATCACCATGTCCAGTGGGGCAAAAAATCGCAGGGCGGTATTTCTGAAAACAATCCATATGCCGGCGATCATCACCAGAAAAACCAGATCCAGCCTGCTGAATATGACCAATATGCCAATCAGCGCCAGCCGTATGAGCTCAGCAACTGGGACAGACTCCTTTCTACATTTCTTTTCAAATTGAGAGAGCTTGTAAATGAAAAGAACGATCGAGAAGGCGGCGATGGGTGTTTCCAGGCCGTATTCATAGGCGGTGTAATGAATGTAGGCGTTGAACACCCAAAACATCGAGGCCATCATGGCAACAGCCTCGGAAAGATTTTCCTTTAGGTACCGGTAAATCATAATGGAGGTGGCAACATGGATTCCCGCTATTAACATGATCAAAATGCGCAGCGGCAGGATAAGATCGTATCTTGCGAAGAAAAATACGGGGATGCAAATCATCATCCATAACGGGTGATATCCATTGCTTGGATTGATTCCGTCAAAGGTGCTGCCTTTCCCCTCCGTGATGTTTTGAGCAACTTTGAAATAATAATAGGCATCGTCCCGGGTGAACCACGAATTCGGCAGGTTGTATGCATCCGAGAGTGCTGCATACAAATGCATGGAAAGTACAACTACGATCAAGCTGATCTCAAAAATATGCAATCGTTTGAAAAAAGTCATTTAGTTTGTATAAGCCGTACGGCTCAAGTTCCTATTCAATGTCAAGAGTGATCTTTCCGAAATTTTCGCCTTGTTCGAGGCGGTGCTGGGCGGCGGCGGCTTCCCCTAGTGGAAACCGCATATCCAGAATGGGTTTAAGTTTACCAGTAGTCACCAGATCCATAACTTCAAAGAAATCCGCAAGCGTACTCATTGTGGAACCGATAATGGAAAGATGTTTTGAGAAAATATAGCGGTTGTCAATTTCAAAACGCGGTGCGCCGCTGTTTCCCACAGTTAGCAGCCTTCCGCCTTTTTTGAGCGCACGCAAACTGAGCGGAAATGTTGTGCCGACGTTATCCACTACCACATCTGCTCCCTGTTTGTCTGTTGCGATAAAAACCGCCTTGGACCAGTCTTCATCCTTGGATCTATCGACCAGTACATCTGCCCCGATGGCTTCTGCTTGCTGTAATTTCTTTGAACTTGATCCCACCACAATCACGCGTGCTCCTAGGAATTTTGCCACTTGAATGGATGCAGAATTCACGCCTCCACCCGCGCCGATGATTGCAACCGTTTCTCCGGCATTCACCTTCCCGCGTTTGGTCATCGAATGCCATGCAGTTTGATATACCAGCGCTGCTCCTGCCGCCGCGTGAAAATCAAAATCTTTCGGAAGTTTATAGAGCTGCCTGGTTGGAAGTGAGATGTATTCTGCGTACGTTCCGCGGATTGTTTCGCCAAGCAGATGCCAGCTCCGGCATAAATTATCTCTACCGCCCAGGCAGAAATCGCAATGACCGCAGCCCAGGTTTGCATTGATCGATACATGGTCACCAATTTCAAACCCCGCCACACCTTCACCGAGGGCAGCTACTTCGCCAGCGCCGTCCGCTCCATTGATATGAGGAAGTTCCAGCCTTAGCCCGGGCCAGCCATTTCGAACGAAAACATCCATTCGATTGAGAGCTGCTGCTCGTAACCGAATCAAAACTTCGCCTTTTTGAGGCGTGGGAGTTGGATAGTCTGTATATCGGAGAACTTCCGGTCCGCCGTGCTGATGAAAGAGGACGGCCTTCATTATTTCAGGCCAAGCTCGCTCCGAGAAATGACCAATCTTTGAATTTCGCTGGTGCCTTCGTAAATCTCGGTAATTTTCGCATCACGAAAATATCTTTCAACTGGCAGCTCCTTGCTATATCCCATGCCGCCGTGGATTTGCACAGCCTGGTGGGTGACGTACATGGCTGTTTCAGAAGAAAATAATTTTGCCATCGATGCTTCCAGTGAATACCGCCCGCCAGTTCCTTTGGATTTGTCTTTCGCAATAGCGGCATTGTAGATAAGCAAGCGTGATGCTTCAATGCGGGTTTTCATGTCCGCGATTTTGAACCCGGTGCCCTGAAATGCACCGATGGGTTGGCCAAACGCTTCACGCTGACCCGCATACTGCCTCGCTGCTTCGTAGGCAGCCTCTGCAATTCCGAGCGCTTGGGTGGCGATCCCAATGCGGCCCGCATCCAGAACGGTCATGGCGATCTTGAAACCTTCGCCTTCGTTGCCGAGTCTGTTTTCAGCTGGGACTCTGCAGTTTTCGAAGATCAGCTCACTGGTAGCTGAAGCGCGGATCCCGAGTTTGGGCTCCTTTTTTCCGCGAGTCAATCCGGGCGTGTTTCCATCCACTAGAAAAGCTGTCACGCCTTTTTGTTTTTTTTCCGGATCGGTCATCATAAAGACGACAAAATAATTTGCAACAGGTCCGCTGGTGACCCATGATTTGCGGCCGTTCAAAACATAGAAATCACCATCGCGTGTAGCCCGGCTTTTTATTGCGCCTGCGTCTGACCCGCTTTGGGGCTCTGTGAGCGAGTACCCGCCGATGGCTTTTCCTGAAGCGATGGGCGTGACGAATTTATGCTTTTGTTCTTCCGTTCCGAATTTTAGAATGCCGTGGCAATAAAGCGAATTATTGACCGACATGATGACGCCGTGAGAGGCGTCCACTTTGCAGATTTCTTCAAGCGCCAGCATGTAAGAGAGTGCATCCATGCCGGAACCGCCGTATTGTTCGGGAACCTCAATGCCCATGAATCCAAGTTCACCCATTTTTTTGATGGTTGCATGTGGAAATTCGCCGCTCTCATCGAACTCAGCCGCAATAGGGGCGATCTCTTTTTGAGCGAAATCGCGTGCAGCATCCCGGATCATTTTGTGCTCGTTGTTGAGAGGGTAAATTGGCAATTCAGTCATAAACGACACTCCAGTTTTTTTAAACTTTCACAAATTATACCGCTAGGCTTTCGAATAGATGCTTTCCATGATGCCTATACAAGGTGAAATTTGTGGGGAACTTGTGATGTCATATTCGGAAATTAATAATTGACGACTCCTTCCCCTAATCTATATAATTTTGCTACATTTTCCCCGATTTCGCCTGTAGGGAAAATACCGTCCGAGAGCAGATTTTGCACCTGGTGTAAATTTCCGCTCTCGAAAACTTATATACCTCAAAGGAGTGAGAATGAATAAGTTTGTATTTAAAGTGTTGGCTGTATTGGTGTTTGCCAGTCTCGTGCTTTCAGCCTGTGGCCCCGCAGCCACTGAAGCACCCGCTGCAACCGAGGCTCCTGCCGCCGCAACAGAAGCCCCTGCTGCGGCAACTGAAGCGCCTGCCGCTGCGATGTCTGGCGAAGGTGAAGTTGCCATCGTCGCCTGGCCTGGCTATATTGAGCGCGGTGCAAACGATGCCGCTTATGATTGGGTCACAGCTTTCGAAGCTGAGACCGGTTGTATGGTCACTGTCAAGGATGCAGCCACTTCCGACGAAATGGTTTCCTTGATCAACGCCGGCGGATATGACTTGGTGACCGCCTCTGGTGATGCGAGTCTGCGCCTGGTCTATGGCGGTTCGGTACAGGAACTTGACTTGTCAAAGATTCCTTCCTACAACACGGTCGATGAGCGCCTCCAGAATGCTGCCTGGCACACTGTGGACGGCAAGCACTATGGCGTTTCCTATCAATGGGGTCCCAATGTGTTGATGTACAATACCGAGGTTTTCCCGGAAGCTCCCACCTCTTGGAATGTAGTCTTTGAAGAACAAACTCTTCCCGATGGACAATCCAATACAGGTCGTGTTCAGGCTTATTCCGGCCCGATCTATATTGCAGACGCCGCTCTTTATTTGATGGCGACCAAACCTGAATTGGGCATTACAGATCCCTATGAATTGAACGAAGAACAATTTGCCGCCGCAGTTGAATTGTTAACCGCTCAACGCGCGATTGCTTCCAAGTATTGGGGCGATTATCTGCTTCAGGTGGAAGACTTCAAGACCGAAGGTTTTGTCGCTTCTTCTTCCTGGCCGTTACAGGTAAACCTCCTCCAGGCTGATGGCGCTCCGATTGCGAGCGTTGTTCCTGCTGAAGGAGCCACCGGCTGGGCTGATACCACCATGATGGCAGCCAATGCTCCTCATCCCACCTGTGCTTATTTGTGGCTTGAGCACTCCATTGACCCCAAGGTTCAAGGTGACGTTGCCTCCTGGTTCGGCTCTGCTCCTTCCGTGCCGGCCGCTTGTGATGGTGCCAGCGAATTGCTCGGCACCGAAGGTTGTGCCGCCAACGGCTTCGATACCTTCGACCAGATCTATTTCTGGAAGACACCCATTGCCGATTGTGGAAATGGCGAGTCGAATTGTGTGACCTACGACCGCTGGACCGAAGAATTCACCAAGATCGTCGGCCAGTAAAAGAAATTTGCGTTAGAATCCAGCCGCGTCATCATGATGACGCGGCTGGAACTTTATTTACGGTTCTGTCTTTGATTCTTGAGCGAATAAATGAAACGGATATTGCTGGTTGATCTGCGTCATTTATTTGGTCATGAATTTTTCAAAAAATATCAATCGAGGGTACGAGATGAAAGAATCAGCGATCTTATTCAAGAATGTGAGTCGTGTCTTTTCTGTTCGGCACAATGATATTGCGGGTACGGTCAAGGCAGTGGACGGTATATCATTGGATATTCGCGATGGTGAATTTTTCTCCCTGCTTGGCCCATCGGGTTCTGGTAAGACCACCAGCTTGCGTATGATCGCCGGCTTTGACCGTCCGACCAGCGGCAGTATCCTCCTCTACGGTCAGGATGTATCGAACCTGCCACCTTACGAGCGCGATGTCAACACTGTGTTTCAGGATTATGCCCTCTTTCCCCACATGACCGTTGGTGAAAATGTCGCGTATGGTTTGATGATCAAAAAAGTATCCAAAGCGGAACGGCAAAAAAAAGCGGACGAAATGCTCGACCTGGTGCGTCTGCCCGGCTTTGCGGATCGCAAACCTGCACAGCTCTCCGGCGGACAACGGCAGCGCGTCGCACTTGCCCGGGCCTTGATCAATCATCCCAAAGTGTTACTCCTCGATGAGCCGTTAGGCGCATTGGACTTGAAACTGCGCCAGCAGATGCAAGTGGAATTGAAGTCGATCCAACAGCGGGTTGGAATTACATTTATCTTCGTCACTCACGATCAGGAAGAGGCCCTGACGATGAGCGACCGCATTGCTGTATTCAATCTGGGAAAGATCGAACAGGTCGGCACGCCCGCCGAAGTGTACGAGCACCCTGCGACTACTTTTGTCGCCAGCTTTGTCGGGACGTCGAATCTCGTTTCGGGCGAGGTTGCAAAACGAATTACAGGAAGCGATACGCGTTTTTCGATCCGTCCTGAAAAGATCCGCCTCGGTTCCATGAGTGACAAAATTGATGCGGATATGGTCTCTGCAGACGGCGTCGTCCGTGACGTGGTCTACATTGGCTTGTTCACCCGTTATCTGATTGAATTGGAAGGTGGTGGCGATCTGGTTGTGGTGGAACAAAATTTAAACACCACTTCGATGGATGTGATGAAGGCGAAAAGTCAAAAAGTGCGTTTGATCTGGAAGAAGGAACACGTCCGCCACGTGGAAGGTTAAAGATGCTGAATCGAATCTCAACTTTCTTCTACCTCCGTCCCAGGCTGGTTCTCGCGCTGATGTTGATCCCGCCGCTGTTATGGTTTTTGGTGGTGTATATCGGCTCCTTGATGACCATGCTGCTGAACAGTTTCTTTTATTTGGATGGCTTCACCGGTAAGGTGGTGCGGGAATTTACGCTGAAGACTTACCTGAAATTACTGGACCCCACCAACCTGCAAATTTTTGGCCGCACTACCTTGATGGCTGTGTTGGTGACCTTTGCCTGCATTTTGATCGCATTCCCACTTTCGTATTACATGGCACGCTTTACCTCGGGTCGTTTCAAGACTTTCCTTTATCTTGCAGTGACCATCCCCTTATGGTCCAGTTATGTGGTGCGTGTGTATTCCTGGAAGTTAATTCTTGCAAAGGAGGGCATCATCACCTGGTTCGCCAATCTCGTGCATTTGAACGGTCTGTTAGATGCATATTTAAAATTGCCGGGCGTGGGCGGCACCTCTCTTTCCATTTCTCCGACGGGTATTTTCATTGTCTTTGTTTACATCTGGCTTCCGTATATGATCATTCCGATTCAAACCGCCTTGGAGCGTGTTCCAAAATCATTGATCGAAGCTTCCAGCGATCTCGGCGCAAGACCTTCTGAAACTTTTCGTACGGTCATTTTGCCGCTTGCCTTTCCCGGTGTGATTGCCGGTTCCATTTTTACCTTTTCACTTACCCTGGGGGATTTCATTGTCCCGCAATTGTATGGAACCTCGAGTTATTACATTGGCAAAGCCGTGTTGACTTACCAGGGAACTTCCGGAAATATTCCTCTTGCCGCTGCATTCACAATGGGGCCGATCGTGATCATGATCGTGTATCTCCTGATCGCCAAAAAATTGGGAGCTTTCGATGCCCTCTAAATCACCCGCTCAACCCGGCGAACGCGCGTCCTGGATTTTAAAGATCAGCGCGATTGCGGCGTTGCTTTTCCTGCACATCCCCATGTGGTTGATTTTTCTTTATTCCTTCACCACGGAAGAATCGGCCTATTCCTTTCCGCCTCCCGGGCTGACCCTCAAATGGATTCCGCAGGCAATCGCAACTCCTGCCATGCAGGACGCCTTATTTCTGACGCTGAAAGTTGCCGCGCTGGCAACGATCACCGCTTTGATCCTTGGAACGCTTGCCGCTGCTGCTGTGTATCGTTATGAATTTTTCGGCAAGGAAGCAATTTCGTTTATGCTGGTTCTGCCTTTGGCACTGCCCGGTATCGTGACCGGCATTGCCATGCGTTCCGCCATCGGGTTAATGACGATCCCATTTTCCTTTTGGACGATTGTCATTGGCCATGCTACTTTTTGCGTGGTCGTTGTGTATAACAATGTGCTGGCCCGCTTCCGCCGCACGGGCGGTACCATGGTGGAAGCTTCGATGGATCTTGGCGCGAATTCATTTCAAACTTTTCTTCACATCATCCTTCCGAACATGGCTTCAGCTTTGCTGGCAGGTGCGATTCTCGCCTTTTCCTTATCGTTCGATGAAGTGATCGTTACGACGTTTACGGCAGGCAATCAACAGACTTTGCCTATTTGGATTTTTAGTCAGATGTTAAAGCCGCGCAATCGCCCCATTACCAATGTAACCGCGATGCTGGTTGTATTGATCACGGCGATTCCAATTTTGATCGCACAAAGAATCGTAGCGAGTTCGCACGATACAGAAGGCAATAAGTGATTTTTCTGGCAAAAACTGGAAAATGGAACATCCTGTTTGGAAATTTGAATCGGACTTAACCACTCGTCTGCTCGCCTGGGGTGTTCTTTCGCTTCTTTCTGGACTTTATCTTTGGTTCGCCACGAATGAATTTGGTCAAGGCTTTGGGATTCAAGCTGTCGTATGGGGGGCCGTGGATGCAGCCATCGCGTTCGTCGGCGCAAGATCTGCTGCTCGACGCAAATCCACAGCCGGCCCGAAGAAAGAAGCGCTTTTCATCCGCAAGGTGCTTTGGGTCAATGTCGGGTTGGATATCCTGTATGTGATCGGCGGCATAATCGTATTCATGTGGGAAGGTTTGTTCTGGCAGGGGACCGGTTGGGGTATCATCCTGCAAGGTGTCTTTCTGTTTTTCTTTGATCTGTTTCATGCAATAAAAACTCCCGTTGAGGTGGAATGACTCTTTCATATTTGAATCCAAAATGCGAAGCGCGTGAACATGCGGAAGGCGGCTGTGGTGTGTTTGCCAAACGTTTCATTCCAAAAGGGGAGCTGATCTCCTTGTGGGGCGGCACGATTGTTCGACGGGATGAGTTGGATCCTTCCATGCCGCGTTTTACACAACGCGTTTTGCAGATCGATGAAGACTTGTTCATTTTGACTGCGGAAGACCCGGAACCCAACGACTGTTTCAATCATTCATGCGAACCTAATTTGGGATTTTCGGGCCAGATCGGTTTGATGACCATGCGCGATGTGCAAGACGGTGAGGAATTGTGTTTTGATTACGCCATGTCTGACGGCGGCCCGTACGATGAATTCGAATGCTTCTGCGGCTCACCTGGTTGTCGTGGCAAAGTGACTGGAAATGATTGGAAACTTCCGCAGTTGTGGAAAAAATACGACGGATATTTTTCAACATATCTTGCCAGACGGATCGAAAAAATCCGTAAATGAAAATTTCATTTCCCGTTCGAATTTATTTGATTGCATTGATTCTGAGGCTTGTGCCTGTATTATTGACACGCAGCCTGGGTATTGGACTCGACGATATGTTCCAATATGACATGCTGGCGCGCAGTATCTCGTCCGGGCATGGTTTCCGCTGGTATGCACAAGATGACCTTAAGATGCTGGCGCCATATGTGAAGTTTGACATGACCACTGCGAAAGGATACGACCCGGAATACGGCTTGTATACCTCCTTTCGTGCCCCGTTGTATCCTGCATTTTTGGCGCTCGTTTATTTTTTCAATGGGCTGGATTTTTCCCGTTTCTTTGCAGCGCGGTTGGCTCAAATAATTTTTCTCGGCGCTCCGCTTGCACCGTTGACTTATTGGGTGACAAAACGTCTTTCACTCTTTCCTCTTTCCTTTGAGATGGATCAGGAAAGAGGAAAGAAGAAAGAGGAGGTGGTTGGGCGAATTGCTGCGTGGATTGTGGCTTGTTATCCCATGCTGCTGGTATATCCGCTTGGCCTTGGTACGGAAAACCTCTTTTTTGTTCTTCTTCTTTCTTCATTTTTCTTTCTTCTCAAATCCATTGACAATCCCGCCACAATCCATTTTCTACTCGCTGGTCTCTTTCTTGCTCTGACCACGCTCACGCGGTCGGTAATTTTGCCTTTTGCCGTGATTTCCATTCTTTATTTGATTTATCTTCATCGAAAGAAGGCGTTGCTGACCGGTCTGGCATTTATCATTGTGCTTCTCCCTTGGGTCGTGCGAAATTCACTTTTGCATCACAAATTGACCGGAGTCGAAACCTCGATGGGATACAACTTGTATCTCGGTTATCACCCTGAAGGAAATGGCTCCTTTGTTTTTGGTCCCTCCCTCGATCTGCTTTCCATCATGGACGACGCGGAGCGCGACAAGGTTGGGACACAAACCGCGATTCAATTCATCAAAGATGCACCAGAACGATTTATCCCTCTGGCTGTTAATCGCCTTGGCTTTTTCTTTGGCTTGGAAAAACGTGTGTTGGTATATTTTTATTCCAATAACATTTTGGGCTTTATTCCAAAGCCTGTCTTGCTTATTATTTCCGCGTTTTTACTCCTCCCTTTTGTATTTATTTCAATTTCATCTGCACTTGGCGCTTCCCTGTTGAAATGTGATTCGAGAATCGCTCTTGAGGGCTTGTTGTTTTTTACCTATTTGTTGCCGCATGTTTTCATTCTGGCCGAAGATCGTTTCCACCTTGCCTTGATCCCTTATATGGCAATTCTCGCCGCATATTTTTGGGTCAATGGATTTCAAAGCCTCGCCGTCTGCTGGCGCGAATCGAATTATGGAAAACTTGCGGTACTTGTTGCGACTTTAGTTGTGTTCCTGCTCTTAACCAATTGGGGATTTGAATTGGCTCGCGATGCGGATAAAATCAGTGCGTTACTTGGCCCGAATGGGAATAAAACTTACTTTCCTTACTAGAGAGAATTCATGAAATACTTGCTTGGCGAAAAACTGAGTTTTGACTGGAAGATCGTCGCTGTCACCATTGTCAGCACGTTGTTGTTGATGGTGGACCATTACCATAAACTGACCGCGTATAAATACTGGGATCGGGTTTTCTTGTACCTGGCGATTCCACTTTTGATCATCGTGATTTTCTTTCGCGAAAACCCCCGCGAATACGGGTTTTCTTTTGGGGATTGGAAACTAGGCCTTGCATATACCGCCCTTGGCATTTTATTCATGGCCCCTGTGATCTATTATCTGGGTCATGGCGATGCATCCATGAAGGCGTACTATGAACGCTTTCTCCCAGGCTTGCCGTGGACAACTTTCCTCGATTTGATCGGCTGGGAATTTTTCTTTCGCGGCTGGATTCTTTTTGCATACTCCAGGAAATTTGGACCGGAAGCTTTGTGGCTTCAAGCGGTTCCATTCGCGCTCGCTCATATCGGCAAACCTGAGATCGAAACTTTATCCACCATTTTCGGCGGGTTTGCATTTGGTTGGGTGGCATGGCGGACAAAATCTTTTGTATGGCCATTCCTGATCCACTGGTTTATCGCCACATTTATTATCCTCGTTGCAGCAGGGAGGATTTAGTGAATAATTTTGAAATTCGTCCTGCACTGGAATCAGAGTCGACTCAAATAAAGGATCTAATTAATTTAGTTGGGATCAACCCTTCGGGATTGGATTGGAAGCGCTTTGTTGTCGCTGTGAACGAAGAAGCGAAAGTCATTGCCTGCGGACAGTTAAAGCCTCACGGCGAAGATGTCATCGAGTTGGCTTCGATTGCAACATTGCCCGAGTATCGCGGACAGGGACTCGCTCGTACGATCATCGAAGATTTATTGGAGAAAGCTCCGCGCCCTTTATATTTGATGTGCATTGCCCATAACGGCCCGATGTATGAAAAGTTTGGATTTCGTTCGATTGCAGAAGACCAAATGCCGAAATATTTTCGGCGCATTAAAAAATTATTTGCCGTTGCGGAGGTCTTTCGCAAAAGTGAGGAAGAATTGCTTGTCATGAAGTTGGAGTAAAATTCAATTCATGAAGAATGCGTTGTATGTTTTGCTTGGGGTGATGGCTGGTTTTGTTCTGGCAGGAACATTGGTGTTCGTTTCCCGTGCACCGTCGGGCGAGCCGATTGTTCTTGAGCCTGCGCCCACGGAAGCCCCAATTGCTGTGCATGTGATCGGTGCGGTGCCGCGGCCAGGGCTATATGAATTTTCGAAAGGCGCACGTGTGCAGGATGCGATTGACGCTGCCGGCGGATTGCTTGCTTCAGCCAACGCCAATGCAATGAACCTTGCGGCATTGCTTGAAGATGGCCAGCAATTGGATGTTCCATATGGTGATGGTCAGTCTCCCGATACTTCCACTTCGGTTGACCTGCCCGGTACGAATGAGACATCCCAGGGCGATACGGCAGATACCACCAGCGCTGAGTTGATCAATATAAACACGGCCAGCCTCGAAGAATTGGATACTTTGCCTGGGATCGGTCCGACCACTGCACAAAAGATCATCGATTACCGTGATGCCAATGGTCCATTTTCTGTGATCGAGGATATTCAGAATGTTTCCGGAATTGGCCCAGCCACATTTGAAAACATCAAAGACTTGATTACGGTTTAAATGCCAGCCTTCGATCATTTCTCTGCGATCGCCCCCATTTATGCCCGTGTATCCTATTCAAAAACGGATATGATGCAGGAAGTTGCCGTGCTTCCTGTCAAAGGGAGGCTATTGGATGTGGGTGGCGGTACTGGAAGAGTCTCGCTTGCAATTCGTGATCTCGTCGATGAAATCGTTGTGGCTGATGTTTCCTTTGGGATGTTAAGAGAAACGCCTCGCCCGGCGCTCAAACCTGTGTGCGGCGGTTCTGAATCATTACCCTTCGCTGATAATTCCTTTGAACGCGTCATCATGGTCGATGCTCTTCATCACGTGATCGATCATGCAGAATCTGCTCGTGAAATGTTCCGAGTCCTCAAACCTGATGGCATACTGGTAATTGAAGAACCAGATATCCGCACTTTTGGCGTGAAGTTAATTGCACTTGCTGAAAAGCTGTTGCTGATGCGCAGTCACTTTCTTGCGCCAGAGGATATTGCAAAATTTTTTCAGCTCGATAAAACGAGAATCAAGACAGAAGATGGAACGGCTTGGATAGTTGTGCAGAAATAAAAAAACTCGCGGAGTTTGCTCCGCGAGTTTTTTTATTTTATTCACTTGCGAGTACATGCCTTGCAATGACCAGCCTCTGAATTTCACTCGTTCCTTCACCGATAGTCATCAACCGTGCATCGCGGTACATTCTTTCCACGTTGTATTCGCGGCTATATCCATTGCCTCCGTGAATTTGAATCGCTTCATAACAAACGCGTTCAGCCATTTCTGTGGCATATAGCTTTGCCATCGCAGCTTCTTTATTAAACGGGCGGCCCTGGTCTTTGATCCATGCTGCCTTGTGTAACAACGTACGAGCTAATTCAATTTCCGTAGCCATGTTGGAAAGTTTGAACTGGATCGCCTGAAACTCTGAAATGGATTGTCCGAAGGCCTTGCGCTCACGGGCATAATCCACAGCCGCTTCGAAGGCGGCTTGAGCCAGCCCCACCGAAATGCCGCCGATGCTGATACGGCCTGCATCCAATGTGGCAAGAGTCTGTTGCAAACCGCGACCTTCAGCTCCCACGAGATTTCCCAGAGGCACGCGGACATTGTCATAGCTGATTCCGTGGGCAGGCGAACCGCGCAATCCCATTTTCTTTTCCGCGGGGCCGATATGCAGTCCTTTTGAATCGGTGGGGACGAGGATCATGCTCAAGGATTTTGACCCACCCTTGGGATCTGTGCGTACGAGGGTGATGATGTATTCAGCAATCCCCGCATTCGTGCACCACATCTTCGCGCCGTTGATCACCCATTCATCACCTTGTTTCTCGGCGCGCGTGATCACACCGCCTTGAATGTCGGACCCGGCACCCGGTTCTGTAAGAGCCAATGCGCCCAACTTGTTTTTTCCGCTGGCCACCAGGGGAAGCCATTTTTTCTTCAATTCTTCACTTCCGTAAATGGTGATCGGTGCAGTACCGAGACCATTATGTGCGGTGAATGCCAATGCGGTAGAGCCGCAGCCCCAACCAAGTTCTTCCAATGCGATGGCTGTGGAGATCATATCCACGTTCGAGCCACCGTAGGCTTCTGGAATACTGAGTCCCAGCAGACCCACAGGACCGCCTTTGCGGACGGCCTCCCAGTTAAATGATTCAGTTTCGTCCACTTCACGTGCTTTTGGTTTCACTTCCTTTGCCACAAAATCGTGGACGGCTTTTTTCCATGCCTTATGTTCTTCTGTTAAATCAAAATCCATGTTTCACCTTTTATATTGTAATTACTTTATCCGCATTCATTTGCGCTTCAATAATATCAGGCATTCCGCCAACGATGCCGATTTGTACTTTATCTGTCAGCCCGTAGTAATTCAGGCAGGTCGAGCACACGATCAGTCGTATCCCCTTTGATTCTAACTCATGAAGCTGATCGATTACCGGCGAGCCTTCACAAACCAATTTCACACCTTCGGTGTAAAAGCAGATGGCGTTTGGAAGCTGGCTGTGTTGCGCAAGAAGCTCCAAATATTTCCCCGCAAGCATGATTTGTAACTTTTCATCCGCTTTCCTCATGCCGTTGTTTGTGACCAGAATAACCGTTCCTGACATGCTCACTCCTTTTCCAGAAATGCCTTCAATACTTCCTGTGCTTCAATAATATCTTCTTTCGGCACAAACACCTGGACCGTTCCCATTCCCGAGATCGTAACGGGATAAATATTCTGGCCGATGGATTCTTGAAATAATTCCACAGAAACCTCCTGGGCTTCCAGATAGCTTTTTAACAATTCCGCTTCCATTCGGCTGTTTAATTCGACGAGTAATTCGTATTTCATGGTGTTCTCCAAAATAGTATGAAAAGGATTGTCCATACTATGCTGACGATGAGTTGACGGATACCGATGTGCACCGGTTTCCAGCCGATGGCTGGATGATCGATTCCCCAAAGCGTTTCCAGCCACTGTATTGTGAAGGGGATGAAAATTAGAATTGGAGTTAAACCTATTAATCCCAATATCAACGACATCGCAAAATTAAATGAAGTGTACAACAGGGCGCGATGTCCCATCTTCCGCTGCTCGCTTCGAGACTTAACCTCGGCCTGCTCCCGCTGCTCAAGCCTGAGATACGCATAAACAATGCTCGCGGCAGACTGCATCCATGTGAAGAACCATAGCCACCAACCAGCCGAATCATAGCCGTGAATTCCGATCCAGTAGGCGGCTGGAGCAGCGAGGGATAATACGCCGGTTGCGATGATCTCAATGCATGGCTGTTTCCGTTCAGCGCGTTTGCTGACCAGCCACAAATGCCAGGCAAAAACGGGAATTCCAGGAAAGGCTAGATAGAGGATAAAGCTGAAGCCTTGAAGAATTAGTCCGGTCAAAGCGAGGGCGGCGATACTGCCGTAGATCAGCAGCCAAAACTGGGCGGGGACAAGATCCGTCCTTGGGCGTCGTCCTGAGATCGCTTTCACGAAAATGGTCATCGGCTGGCGAATCATGAATGCAGACATCGCTGCAATAAAAATAAAAAATGTGCCAATGCTGAAGGTGTTTCCCGCGAACATGCCGATCAATAGTGGACTGAGAATGAACACCCAGGAACCGTGGTCTTGCGGAATGGCGATCTGCTTCTTGAAATAAGTTTGCATGGTTTGGCAAGCATAAGGGAAAAAGATGCGCTCCGCAAGGCCATATGGCATGGGACGGTGGTGTGAAATGTCAGCCATCAAGTAAAATAGGTGAATATTATTTCAAGGAGAAATTGGAATGGCTAAGAAAAAAGTACAAGATAATACGACTCTGAAATCTGAGAGGACGATTCAGTATATTGCAGCCGCTGTGGTGGCAATTGTGCTGGCGACGTTTGCATGTCAATACATTCCAGGGTTGAAGCCGTCTGCCACGGATACAGCAAATACCGCCGTGGGAACAGGCGAGGCTTGTCAGATTTTTGATTCGATTCCTGCTGCCCCACAATATAGTGCCACACCCGCCCAATTAGTGGATGAGTCGACGCATTATTTTGCCACCTTCAAGATGGCGAAAGGCGGCGAGTTCGTCGTCGAACTGTATACGGACAAGGCTCCCATCACGGTAAATAGTTTTGTGTTCCTTTCCTGTAAAGGTTTCTTCAATGGTGTTACATTCCATCGTGTACTGGATGGTTTTATGGCGCAAGGCGGCGACCCGGATGGGACAGGTGGCGGCGGTCCCGGCTATGAATTTGTCAATGAAGACAGCGACTTGGTTTTTGATAAAGAGGGTGTGGTGGCTATGGCAAATGCCGGGCGTGATACCAATGGCAGTCAGTTCTTCATTACTTTTGGGCCGGCTGAATTCCTGAATGGCGGGTATACGATTTTCGGCCAGGTCGTTAAGGGAATGGACGTGGTCAATTCGATCACCAAACGTGACCCGGATACTGCTCCCACCTTCACGGGCGATGCAATCGAGTCGGTCACGATTACCAAGTAATTCAATTGTAGATACAAAAAAGGCGACGCCAATTGGCGTCGCCTTTTTTGTTGGAACTATTCATCTTCTTTTAGGTCGCGAGAGGCGATGTTAGTCTGCAGGTTTTTATCGCGAATGATATCGCCTTTGTGCTGGGGCTCGCCAATGGGTTTGTTCGGCGGATAATCCAGCGATTCGATCCAATTGACAAAAGCTTCCAGGTAAGCATCATTTTCGTCCGTTTGATGAGCGGTACCACCGTACATGATAGGTTTTAGGTTATCGGGCAGCACTTCCGGTAAATCGCCGAAATAATAGAATTGTTTTGAGAGCAACGCATACTTTCCGTCAAGGTCTTTCGGTTTGTTGTCTTCTGTGTGTACGGAGGTGCGAATTTTTGGGTCTGGAGTGGCGAAATTATAGATACAGTCGCCCATGCGCATACGATAGTCTTTGTTGCGCCAGTCCGGCATTTTCCTGGGGAGGAAGGTCTTGCAGAATTGATCGTACTCTTTCAGAGTCATCTTGTTTGTGACTTTCATGGCATAAACAATATGAGCCGAAAGATCGCCAAGCGCCGTGCGTGGCGCACCGAGGCCAACGATCCAATCGTCCACTTCGGCGGCGAGGCGCAGGGCCGGCCTGGCAATTGCGAGCGTACAAATTCCCCAAAAGGGGTTGGGGGCGGCACCGAAATCATATCGCAGTGTATAAGTATGCAGCTTCATGAGCCGTCCATTCTACTTCAGATAGAACTCTGCGACCTGTAATGCAATTCGTTCGTCTGAGTCGGGAATGTCATAATCTCGATTGAGCATGACAATGACAGAGAAATGTCTTTCGGGAAAACGCACGTAATCGGATTGAAACCCAAGCCATGCACCGGAATGGGCAATATAGGACTCGCCATTCCACTCTTCCAATTCCCAGCCGAAGCCGTAAGGTTCACTGCTGCCATTCTTTAGCTGTGCAGGCTGAAAGGCATCTTGAAGCGTGGACTGTGCAACCAATTCATCTCCATACAGGGCTTCATCGTATAATGCCATATCCCCAACGGTCGTATAAATGGAACCCGACCCAACAAGATTATCAAGAGAGTCAAATGGATAAGCGACGGGCGCTTCATCCTCAAGCGTGTAACTGATCGCCACCATTGGGCCATTTCGCCGCTGCGGGTTAGGCAGTGAAAACGTGTGGGTCATGCCCAGTTTATCAAAGATGTGCGACTGCATGAATTCGGGATAGGTCATTCCACTTGCACGCTCGATCACGACGGCGAGTAAATCGTATCCGGGATTGCTGTACAGAAATTCCGTGCCGGGCTCGTTGGTTGGGCCGTCCATTTGACTGAGAACAGTGACAAGATCGTCATTTGTGGGTTCGTCTGAAAGCTCGAACAAAGCATCTGTAATTCCATCATCGTAATCGGCTAACCCGGAGGTATGATTTAAGAGAGTCCGAATGGTAAAGTCCTCGCCGAAATGTTCCAACTCGGGAATGTGCCTGCCGACCGGATCGTCATACTTCAGCAAGCCGTCCTCGGAAAGCATCATGACGGCCAGACCGGTCATTTGTTTTCCCATGGATGCGATATGCATCATGTGATCTGCACTCAATAGAACATTCTCTTCAAGATTAGCCAGTCCATATGCGGATTCGTATTGGATTTCGCTGTCTCGTAGTACGATCACAATGGCTCCTGGTGTTTCATCCGTGATGAAGCTGTTGAAGAGTTCATCAACGGCACGCGTGGCAGGGTCATTTGCAGGTAAAACGTTATTGTCATCATCGCTCATGGCTTCCTCGATTGTGCTGCAAGCGAACAGTATAAGTGATGCGATGATGCATACTATAAAGAGGGAATTTCTGTTTTTCATATTATTCTAGGGAGTGATGACTGGCAGGTTTGAAAAGTCACTGGCCGGGTCTAATTTTAGAAACTCAGCGCTTATCCAGCAGGGCGATCTGAAGTACGGATTTTTGATCACATACCACCCGGGGATGCTTCCCATGCCGAGAATTTCAACCTTTTTCGTGTTGGAGATGTAGCTTGTTAATGTGTAGGCATCTCCTGGTCCCGTGTAGCAAGGGGATTTTCCTATTACTTCTGGAATACTGGTTGCCGCCGGAGTTGGAATAATTGTTTCTGTTGCGGTTGGAATGGGAGTGTTTGTAACAGGAAGTGGAGTCGGGGAGTAAGCAGCCGCAGTCTGCGTTTGCATTTGAGATGCAAGTTGTACGGCGATCGTGCTGATCACATCCACAGTAGGCGGCGGTGTTGCTTGCGGTCCACAGGCTGTGACTATAATAGGTGGAATTAGAAAAAGAAAAATCATTTGCGGCACGTGCATTTTCATATTTTGTCTCCAGAAATTTGTTCCCTAGATTTTACCCGGGAATGAAAAAAAGTCCTTGCAAAATCATGATTGCGTAAGAAATTGCACTCAATCTTCATCCGCTATAGTGCAATTTAATTTAAATCTGCAAGGAATCCGATTTTGTCGCAACCCATTGAACGTCCCTCCTTAATTCAAACCTATACAGGCAGTTTTGCACCGCTAAAAAATCGCAACCTTCGTATTTATCTTGGCGGGCAGGCGATATCCCTGCTTGGAACCTGGATGCAGTCGGCTGCTCAAAGCTGGGTGGTCTGGGAATTGACCAGGTCTGAGTCCTCCTTGGGCATCGTGGTTATGTTAAACAGCCTGCCGCTTTTTATTCTCGCTCCCTGGGCTGGAGCTATTGCAGACCGCTTCAATCGCCGTTTTATTTTGCTCGCCACGCAAGCGGTTGCCATGTTCCTGGCTTTCGCGCTTGCCATATTGATCCAAACCGGGCTGATTCAAATCTGGCATATCTATCTTGCCAGCCTCACTTTGGGTATTGTTGGTGCGCTTGATTTTCCCGCTCAACAGGCTTTCATCGGCGATCTTTCCGGCATGGGGCAGGTAAGACAGGCGGTGACCCTTAACATCATGGCTTTGCAGGTTGCGCGTATGTTGGGGCCTGCGATTGCCGGGATTCTTCTAAAATCCGTTGGAAATGCTGCGGCATTTTGGATCAACGGATTTAGTTTTTTTGTTGTACTCCTAAGTATCTTTCTTGTCCGCTCCCAGCAGGCACCGCACGCCGGTGGAACTGCGCGCGGTCAATTCCGCGAAACGCTGGATTTCATCCGCTCCCAGCCTCGCATGATCGATCTATTGATCTTCGCTTCCCTCGTGACCTTCTTTGGTCTTTCCATCATGAACATTCTCCCCTCTGTGGCAGATCAGGTGTTGCATGGTGACTCACAAACCTATGGCTTATTGTTTGGAGCATCCGGCGCAGGAGCACTGATCTCCACGTTGTTGTTGCTTCCATTGTCACAGGCCGCGAAACGGATCGGTACCATTGTCAGCGGGGCGGCGATGTGGATGGGGAGTTTCTACTTCCTGCTTTCGCGCTCCACCTGGCTGCCGCTATCGATGGCTGCCATATTCTTCGTCAGCCTGGGTGCGCCATTGGTGTTGACTACTGGTTTGGGTGTCATGCAAATGATGGCACCGGGCAATATGCGTGCCCGCATCATCAGCCTGTTCACCATGTTGACATTTGGGTTACAACCCCTTTCCTCTTTATTCATTGGGTATATGGCGGAGCTATTTGGTACACAGACTGTGATCATGGTAAATTCAATGTTCCTGGTAACGGGCGCCTTGCTGATGTTCTTCTTCCGCAATGGTTTGCGACAATGGGAATTGAGGCCCAGTGTGGAGCCAATTCTCTCTGCAAAGGAACGTGCTGAATTATCCCAATCTCATTAAAACAAAAGGCCGCGCGCGCTGACTCGCGCGGCCTTTTGTTTTAGACTAATGGCCTGAAACCAACTCGCACATTTCAACAGATGCCGACTTGAGTAGATAGTACCCCTGATTTGCACAGGCAAGACATAGGGTATTTCCATTAACCACCACCTCGCGCTCATTCATGATCTCTTCGCCACAGTACTCACAGTTGACGCGCATGTTGGGCTTGCTCAGTAAAACTTCAAGGGATGGTTGCAGAATGACTTCCTGAAAATGGAACATTTCTTCATCAGGCATGATCTGATAGCCTTCGAGTTGGGCAAAATAATGCCGTTCTTCGTCGGGCATGAACGTGCTTGCTCGTTGACGAATATCCAGGAGCGGCGCGACTCGGATGGCGCGTTCAGTTTTTACGTCCACAAAGGTGGCTGCGGCTTTGCCATAGTCATTGACTCGCAAAGTGCGATGCCCAATCGCTGCACCCGTGGAGACTTTGATCCCATCGGCAAAGCAGCCGTCCGTCTCAATGATGATCAGCGCAGTTTGTCTGTTGATGGGTGATTCCAATCCCAAAGCTGCGAGACCGGCCAGCCCCATCCGTACACCCAATACCTGGCGCGGACAAAGGTGACTGTGTCTTGCAGATGATTGTTGAAGCAGGTCATATAATTTGGGAGACATGTTGAACTCCTTTGAAATTAATCAGTATGCAGGATCAAGTTTCCGTCAGTGGTGACTTCCACTCGAAGTGCATTTAATTTTTTTTGTGCAGGACCGTTTAATACAGAACCTTCGGCATCATATTTTGAACCATGACATGGACAGGTAAATCCGCTTTCTTTTGGTTCGACGGTGCAGCCCAGATGTGTGCAGACCAAGCTCAAGGCGGAGAATCCTTCGTCAGTATGCAGGAGCAAGGCTGGGATTTTGGAAAGAAGCGTGCGTGAGTCGATTGGGTAGTTGGATGCCGGGCCGAGGTCGAATTCAGTTTGTGGCAGCGGCTCGGTTTGATATCCAAGGAAACGGAACAATGCACCAAATCCAAGTAGTCCGCTGGCTGTGAGCAGTGTGTTGGTGGTGAGTTTTAGAAAATCGCGGCGGGACAATTCAGGCATCAGCGCTCCACGGCGTGGCAGGTGTGGCAATATTGCGAGCCTTGCTGATCTGGTTTTTGTTCGCAGGCCGTTCCCATGACCGGGCGAAAATTAAAACGTAGATTGGTCGCTTTGCCGATCAATTCATACGTTCCATTGGGTAGTACGCGCGTATTCCAAAGAGGTTCGCCTTTTTCAGTGACGAGAATCGTATCGCCTACTTTTAAATTCGAAACAGGATTGAGGAATTCCATTTTGAGCGCAATATCATTTGGGCCGGTGATGGTCTTTGTTTGCGGCAGTTGATTAATGGTGCCATGGCAGGTTTGGCATTGCACATATTGAATATCTTTTTGATTGGCATGGATATCGCCATCGCCCATCACTTCATTGCGCGTGTGGCAGTCGACGCAGTCCAATGTATATTCACATCGCGTGAATTGCGCGATGGGTTGGTAATAATCTTGAATGCGCGTTGCAGGTTGATCTGCGCGCTCCACGAAAGTCATTGAGCGGAGATCGTAATTGCCGCGATTGTGACAGGCATTGCATTGTGTGTACGGAATCGCAGTCGTTAACTTGTGCTGTTCCGTGGCATGACAGGCCGCGCATCCTGTTTGGCGCGCATACGCTTCCTCTTCACGCGGCGCTGCGTTGATGTGGCAGGTGAGACAATTTTCACCAAACTTTTGGATCATTGAATTGGTTTCTGTGGCAGGCTCAAAAGCTGATAACGCTGTGATGCCAGTATGAGTTTGTTCATCTTTGATCGCATTGATTCCAAAATATGCATTCAAATCAGGCTGTGCACCAAACGTAAAGCGGATATTTGCGATCGCGCCTGCATATGTGGATTGGACACTGGTCATCACACGCTGAATGTGATCACGATTCTCCGCTTCGCTGCCGGAGTGACATGAAGTTCCGCCACAGGACATTTCCACCACGGATAGATCGGACGGGTTTGCGCCACCGCGCATATTGCTGTGTGCTAGATCGGCATTGAGGGCGAGTCTCTCTCCGCCATGACAGCTTACACAGCCAAAAGTTTGCAGTGGATGCGACTTGCTGATCTCGGGCAGATCCGCATGGCAGGTCAGGCAATATTCGGGCTGGCCTGATAATGTTGGCGTAAGTGAAATTGGTTTTGGCGCGCGTGAACTCTGCTGCCATGCGAAGAGGATGACAACCAGTAAGAGTGCGGAACCAATAAAAAGCAGGCGACGATACATTTTTATTTAATAGGAATAAGCGCAAGCAGAGTCAATACAATAATAGCTACTGCGATAATAGCGAGCGTGACTTGTGCCAGGCCACTGGATTTTGGGAACCAACGTCCCAGCTCACTTTCGGCAGGTCTGGGAAAAATATAGGGAATGAGAATAAGGATAATAAGAATAATGACAGGAATAAGTACGCCCCAAAAGAAAGGGTCGCCCCATTTGAGCATTTGCTGTACCCACAGGAAGAACCATGGTGCGCGTACTTCTCCACTAAGCGGGGACATTTCAATGATGGGCGGGGCGATGGGAGCAGGTGTGAAAATTGAAAGCACGAGCAGAGCAGAACCTGTAAATAGCATGGCGAGAATCTCTCGGCGAACCAGTTCATTGCGCGTTATTCGTTCGGAGTCTGTGCGCAGAGTGGGAGGTGGAAGGGCAATGCCTCCTTCGCGGCGGACGCGAAAGGCGTGCCATCCAACCAGGAATGCGGCGGGGAGCATTAATCCGAAAATATGCCAGGCGTAGAAACGGATCAATGTTGCGGAGCCCGGCTGAGTCCCGCCGATCAATGCTTGATATAGCGAATCGCCGATGAATGGAATGGTTTTGATCAAATTTGTGCCAACGACCAAGGCCCATTGAATCCCCTGGTCCCAACGCAGGATGTAGCCTGTGAAATTTAATAAGATGGAAATGACAAAGAGCGCCAGTCCAAGCAGATAATTGAATCGACGCGGGGGGATATACGCGCCGGTGAAAACAACTCGTACAAGATGCACGGCGCTGACAATGATAAAGAGCTGCGCCGCCCAAAAATGCAGGTTGCGAAGTAACGCTCCGAATGGAACAAAGTATGTGATGGTTTGAATCGAGATCGCGGCTTGATCGGGTGTGGGGATGTAATAGAACATTTCCAATGCGCCGGTGATTGTCAGGATCAATGCAAGGAAGATCGCGGTGCCGCCTGCGCCCAACGTATACCGCCAGCGCGATTGTGCGGCGGGGATGGTGGGTGGGTGCAAGTGATGAAAGAAGGAAGGGCGCATGATTTGGATTTTATCAGACAAGCCTCCCGACAAATCGAAGGCGGGAGGCTTGTCGTGTAGGAGATGTTTATTGAAACAGAGTCAGGCACAAGGTCCGGACTGAAGCGTTTTTTTAATCGCCTGTTGCGTGTGCGTGTTCTTCGTCAAATACGGGGAAATATTTTGCGGCGAGTCCGAAGGCGAGAATTCCTGCGGCGAAAATCCCAAGAGAAATTGAGACTTCGGGTAGGGTTGGAATGTATTTGACATTGCTCATGAAGGTCGGCATGTAGAACATGGGGTCGGGATGCACGACGCCAAACCAACTGACATTGAAGCGATTCAAGATCATGCCGACGAGAAGGATGATCGCGCCAGTGAGCAAGCCGTTTGCACTTTGTCGATTCTTCTTAATCGAGAACCAGATCAACGGCGTAACAATTCCAATAAGAATCTCTGCCCAAAATAAAATGCTAAAGCCGCCACTGGTGAAGAGATAGCCAAGATCACCTGCGTAGGCAAGCTCGCCGAATTTGAGAATCAGGTAAATGCCAAGCACTACAGGGATGGCCTTTGCCAATTTTTCGAGCAGATGAGTTTCCAATCCGCGCTGGAAGTAGCGCGAGCTGAGCGATGATTCGAGAATGATCATTGCGAGCCCAACGGAGATGGCGGAGTTGAAAAACATAATCGGCAGAATGGGCGTCCACCAGAGAGGATGCAGTTTGGCGGGTTGGATAAGCAGGAGCGAACCCAGTGATGATTGATGCAGTGTGGAAAGCACCACGCCAAGAATCACGAACGGCATGATAAATTTATGAATGAGATGAGCGATCTTGTGCAATGCGGGAAAGCGTTCCAAAACCACGGGCGCAAACTCGATGGCCAGTACGGTTAAGTAGGACATCACACAGATGCCGATCTCCAATAAAACCGATGTGCCATTCCAGTGGATCATCATGTACCAGATGCGTTCCGGGTGACCGAGGTCAACGAGAAGTGCGATAGTAACCATGATGTATCCTAAAAATGCAGTCAGCACAGACGGGCGCAGCAATGGTTGAAATTCCTTGATGCCCAGAATGTAGACTGTACCAGCCATGAGGAATCCGCCGCTGCTGATGACCACACCTGTGAACAAGTCGAAGCTGATCCAGAAGCCCCAGGGATAGGAATAGCTTAAGTCGCTGATCGCACCGATGCCATAGATATAACGGATCATGGCGACAACGAAGGCAATACCCATCAGAGTCAGCAGAATCCAAACCAACGGACTAAAGTTCAAGCGGAAGCGGGGTTGAATGGTGAGATTGAGCTTCATTTGACTTCCTCCACCTTGGCTGTTGATTCAGCTTTTTCTTTTTTCTTGTTGTACAAATTGACGCCAGCTGCAACACCGCTCAATACCGCGCCCCAGCCTAAAGCAAACGGAATGGTCATTTCCATCACCTTTTCACTGACCTCGTTGACAGGGGTCTCGGGCAGGTTGGGTAATCCCAGCTCGCTAAATGGAATGTGCGAGATGATGAGATAGGAAGTACCGCCGTTTTCGTTTTCTCCATAGACATGATCAATGTAGTGATCGGGGCGTGAGGCGATGCGTGCATGAGCCTTCTTCAATAGTTCATCACGGTCACCGTATTCCAGTGCATCAGTGGGACAGGTTTGTACACATGCGGGTTCCTGTCCGTTGTAAATGCGCTGCGGACAGAAGGTGCATTTGTCGATGAAAGCGCCATCGATGATGCCTTTGTCATAGTCAAAATGTGGCACGCCGAATGGACAGGCGTTCATGCAATAGCGACAGCCGATGCACAGATCAGGATCGTAGGTCACTGGACCATCTTCCGCTTTTGTATATGCGCCGACGGGGCATGCCGACATGCAATCAGGGTGATTGCAGTGCATACAGTGATAGACCATTGTTCCACGTTGTAAATCAGGATACTCACCCTTGATGCCAACGCCAGACACCCAGATGCGGGTCTTATCCATTTCGATATTGTTTTCGACACTGCACGCGACCATGCAAGCGCGACAGTCAATACAGCGTGTGGCGTCGAAGAGATAGGCGTGATGTTTGATTTCAGTCATGAGTACACCTCTAAGCCTTTTTGATCGTGACGAATGTTTGACTCAATGCCTGGCCGCCGCTGATCGGATCTGTGAATGTGACATGAACTGCCGAATCTGCCGCGCCGACACCAAAAGCGGTTGTCAGCCCTTTGGAGAGGTGACCATAGCCCGGAGTCATGTAAAGGCAATCGGGACGAATCGCCTGCGTCACTTGAAGGCGGGTATGGATCATCCCAACGGAGCTGGTGACTTCCACCCAGTCATCGTCAGCGAGACCGAGATTTGCAGCAGTTTTTGCATTGATCCACAAACGTGGGTCGTCTGAATATTTGTGAAGCAGCTGGTTGTTCTGTGTGCCAAACTGTGTGGATTGTGCAACTTTACCGGTCAATAAATAGAATTGGCCTTCGGCAGGTTGAGGAGGTTCTTCCCATGTGGGCACGCCGGGGAATCCGACTTTTGCTAGTGTGTCGGAATAAAGCTCAATTTTTCCGCTGGGGGTGTTCCAGGTTAACTCTGAGGATTCTCCAGCATGGGATGTTTCCTTCAATTCAACCCAACCTTTTGATTTGATTTCCTCCAGGCTGATTCCAGTGGGCTCCAATTGCTGGCGCAGATAATCATCTTCATCGGCATATTGGAAGAAATCGCCAAGGCCGAGTCTTTCGCCCAGTTGTTTGTAAATCCACAGCGCGGATTTTGCTTCCCCTTGCGGTTCGATTACGGGCTGGCGCAGGAAAACTTTATCGCCGATGGGAACAAGCGGGTCGTATCGTTCGAGGTAGGATGCTTCGGGTAGTACCACATCCGAGAACCAGGCTGTATCGTTCAGGCTGATATCCACCGTGACAATGAAATCTAATTTTTCAAAAGCCTTCAAAGTCTTTCCGCGATCAGGCAGGGACATGACCGGATTCTGGCGTGAGATGAACCAACCATGTGCTTCGTACGGATCGCCGCTGACAATGTTGTCCCGCATTTCCTGAAATACACCAATCTTGAAGGGTACGACGGGATATTTCCATGGTACACCGTCCAGGCGCAATGCGGAAATCCGAGGATAGGGAGGTTGCGACGGAGCGCCCAAGGCTCCACTCTCTTCACCGGCTCCGGTCGTGATCGTGGTTCCCCAGTTGCCCATGATTGCATTCAAGATCGTGATGGCGCGTTGGGTATGGAACGAATTGACAAAGTTGGAGGTGCGCCAGCCGTTGTGTGCCAGCGCATGTGGGGTAGCATCGGCAAATTCATGCGCAATGCGCGTAATCGTTTCAGCGGGAATGCCGGTCAGTGGAGACGCCCAGTCGGGTGTGTATTTGCTGACTTCCTTTTTCAGTTCATCAAAACCGATCGTATTCTTTTCGACGAAAGTGCGGTTATATAGTTTTTCGCCGATGATCACATTGAGCAAAGCCAAATGAAAGGCTAGATCATTTCCGGGTTTGATGGGCAGCCATTCGGTCGCTTTTGATGCGGTTTTTGTGTAGCGAGGGTCAAGATAGACGACCTTCGCACCGCGGTCAATCGCCATCACCAAGTCATGAGTCTCAGAAGTGGAAATCGCTTCGAGCAGGTTCCGCCCGGTCAGCAAAATATATTTGAGTTTGTCATCGTAAATGCGGGCGGGTTCTTCCATGCCGTAGGTCATCAAGTTGGCGACGATCATGGCATTGAAGCACAACGAGCGCTGTGTGCCATAATTTGGGGAACCGAATGCGTACAACAGATTCTCGAACAGCGGCTGGCTCAAGTTATGCGTGGATGAAAAAACCATCGCTTCTGCGCCATATTTATTTTTGATCTCCGTCATCTTGCTGGCAACGAGGTCCAAGGCTTCTTCCCATGTTGCCTTGCGGAATTTTCCTTCGCCGCGTTTTCCAACCCGAATTAACGGAGTCAGCACACGGTCGGGATCGTACGTGTTCATCAATCCAGATTGCCCACGCGGACATAAATTTCCGCGTGAATGAGGATGATCGGGATTGCCATCCAGTTTGACGACGCGGCCATCCACGATTTTTGCAATCAGGCCACAGCGCCACACGCACATCTCGCACATGCTTGAGATGAAGCCGTCGCCGTCCGCATTCAAGTGCCCAGCTTCCCGCGCGGCTTGAGCGACTTTGGGCGGGAGAAGACTCCCGACCGCCAGAGCTGCCGAGGTTGCTCCTCCAAGTTTTAGAAAGTCGCGTCGCGACAAAGTTTTTGTCATATTGTTCTCCAGTAAATTGATATGCGCGAACTACTCTTTCTCAGCTCTTTGCCAACCGGCACGGTCGATCATGTAGAAAAGGAATAGAGACATCAAGCCGAATAACAAAACCGTGAGATATGGGTTGATATTCCATAAATCTGGAATGACCACATTTCCATAATTTGCGATGGCGGAGATGGATGGGAACACTTGTTGATAGGTCAGCCCGTAGATGACTGCGCCAACCAAAAAGCCGAGCAGGCCTGGCACGATGTAATCCACCTTGCCTTCGCCTGCACCAGCGGCACAAGTGCCCGGGCAATATCCGCTCAAAGCCATACCTACGCCGAAGAGCAAACCACCGACAAGATTGCCGACAATGTAAGTTGCGGGAACAGCGGGGAAGACCACGAGTCCGAGCCCGCGCAGGATGTACAACCCGGTCATGGCGACAACCAAAGCGGTCATCATGAATTGCAATACTGCCATGTCGGTAAAGCGGAAGACGTTGACGATCTTGTGATATTTTGTCAGGCCGGCCTTGTTAAGGGCAAAGCCAAAGAATGTACCTAAAACCAAAGCGATCAAATAAGTGGACATCTTAATATCTCCTGCCGTAAATGATGAGTGCGGTCACAATGCCGGAAGCGAACATGCCGGCGATGAAGATGAATGCGGAGGGGGCAAGTAGCATACCGCCGGAAATTGCCAGTCCGCTGGTGCAGCCGCCAGCGATACCCGCCGCATATTCAAGCAGGATCGCGCCGAAGAATGCCAATGTCCAACGCTTCCATGTGGATGTGCCGAAGATGCGTTTCCATTGTTCGTCGCTGTTGGCGGAACCCTTTTTGCCCCATTGCAAAGTTCCGCTGGTGGCTGCGCCGATCATTCCACCGAAGAACAATCCGATCAGCAGGATCACGCCGTAGGTGATGCCGGGCGGCATGATGAAATTGAAATACATATTGTCAAAAAGTTTCGGTGCTACCGTTTTGCCGATCATCCCAGCGATATTCTCGAACGAGCCTGAAGCGCCGAGCAAGCTGTTGCTTGCCCACACGGCCAGAATGCCAACGATGCCGAGCAAGGTCCCAGCCACATAAGGAGACCAGGTGTCTTTGCGGATGTAGTTCAAAATGTAATTCATGTTCTACTCCTTTTCCTCTGAAATAACTTCGTCGATCAAGCCAAGTACTTTTTCAGTCTTTTTTGGATTATCCAAAATATTTTTCAATGATTTGCGCGATTGCGGTTTAAGTTTGGAAATGGCGGGCAGCATGTCGACGATTTCAGTTGAATATTCCTCGCCTGCTTTTTTTGTATCGCCGAATGAAACACTCACCAGCTTTTCCCGATTGAGAACATATGCACCGCCGCCCAAAAGCAGCATGAGGATCATCGCGATCAGGATGACGTTGCCCCAATTTGTGGGTTGAATGCCAAGCACGATCTGGTCATACCGTTGTGCATAATCGACATAGTTTGGATCATCCACATCGATTTCAGTTGTGCCCAGTGAAGTTGTTTCGGCAGCTTGTGACTCAACGACAGCAGGCGCTTCTGTTACGACCGTTGAGCTGGTTTCGGCGACAGTGGCATTTCCGCCGCTGCCAAATTCGACCCCAAGCGTGGTTGCGTAAACTTGTGCGCGGTCGGTTAAGTCCGCCGGGTGACATTGCGCGCAGGATGCTTCCACATCAGCCAGCGGGGCCACCATGCCGGTATGTGCTTCTGCTTTATCCGTCGCCTGATTATTGCCGGCGTGACAGATATAGCAAAAATCACCGAACGCGTGTGATTGATGCCAACCGGTCCCGTCAGCGTTTACCGGCATCTCGGCCTGCACTTCATGGCAGTTCTTGCAGGACGAAGCCTGGGAACCGCATTGTGCTTTTGCCGGGGTCGCGGTCATTAACCAAAAACTGGCTGCCAGCACCAACATGATGCCCGCAGCGATTGCAATCAAAAAGAGTCGTCGTCTTTGCATCGTTCCTCCAGAGAGAGAAAGTGAATCCCGTTTTGGGATGATGAACCTAAGCTGTTTCTTCCATTAAATTGGCTTGATACGCGAGCCGTTCACGCATAATGCTGCGCATGATGTCCAACGCCTGGATCAATCGTGCGTCAGACAGGTGGTAGGTGATCACAGTGCCGGTGCGGACTGTTGTGACCAATCCGCGCTCGCGCAGGACTTTGAGATGGCGCGAAGTTGTGGGTTGATTCAGTCCCAGTTCATTTGCCAGCTCAGTCACATTCCGTGGACCTTCATTGAGCGCGTAAAGAATGAGCAGTCGGCTTGGGTCTGAAAGTGCTGCACAAAAATTTGCTTCTAATTGAGTGATTTCCTGTTGTAGGGTAGGTGAGACCATGAGTACCTGCTTATATGCGTATAAACGAATATTTATATCCCCATCATACATTTGTGACAGTTTGTACAATAGTGCGGTGTGTCATATTAAGTTATGTTTAATGTCACATAAAATGCATGTATAATCCGACCCAATTAACGAGAATTACAAAGGGAAAGCAGAGGAACTTTTATGGAGACATTTCAACGGGAAGCAATATCCATCGATGTGGCATCACGATTGAAGGAACTTCGCGAGGCGAGGGGTATTTCCATGCGCACATTGGCCACCAAAAGTGGTTTGTCCGCGAATGCGCTTTCGATGATCGAGCGCAGCAAAACGTCACCTTCGGTGAGTACACTCTATAAATTGGCAGATGCTTTGGGGGTTTCTATTACCGCCTTCTTTGGTGAAGAAAGCGAAAAGAAGCAGGTTGTTTTTTTGAAGTCTGACGAGAGAACACGAATGTCGTTCACTCGCGGCGTGTTTGAAGCCCTGGGTGGAGAGCAGTTTTCAGGTCGAGTCGAACCGTTCATGCTTACACTGGAAAGCGGCGCTTCGAGCGGTCCGCACGGGATTTCACATTCCGGTCATGAATTTGTGTTTTGCCTGCGCGGCAAACTCGATTACTATGTAGAGAAGGAAGTTTTTCATCTGGAGGCAGGAGATAGCCTTTTGTTTGCATCAAAACTGGAACATAAGTGGAAGAATTTAGGCCATACTGTGGCGACAGCCCTGATTATTATTTCAGGCTTTGCTGAAGGGGAACACCCTCATGCCATGCATTGGAAAAAGGGATAACACTTAGAATAAAAAGCGCCGCTTCAAGCGGCGCTTTTTATGAATTCGATCAAGCGTACATACCCCAATCGAGGGCGGATGGATCTTCCATCATGGAAAAATCCCACACATCCATGCCCATTTCAATGGTAACAGGCATATTGAGCCCTTCGGTGGCTTTGGCCTTGGTCATCTCGATCATGGCCGGCCCATACGGACAGAATGGAGTAGTGAGGATCATTTTAATTCGGCCAATGCCGTTTTCTATTTCGACATCGCGAATCAAACCCAGCTGAATGATGTTCATCCCAATTTCAGGATCGATCACTTCGGACAGGCTCGCCCGCGCTTTCTGCACAATATCAGGGTTGGTAGTGTGGATGGTCCACTGGATTTCTTTGATTTCGGAGTCGCTCATTTTTTCCTCTGTTTGTTTATAAAAATTTATTTGGTTTTTACCGCCACAGGTTGTACGACATACGTACACTGTGCGTTGCCGCTTAAAATGCACTGTACTTTGTTTGCAGGTAATGCAAGCATTTTTGAAATCAGCGTTTGGTCCACGGCGCAAACCTCGGGATGCGCCACCCCGATTTGATAGTATGGGCATGAAGTTTCATGGATATGGTACTGTCCATCTTTCTTTTCCCATTCCACGGTAAACCCTTCCTGCGCCAGAATATCCTGGACGAAGTCAAGGCGTTCTTCCATGCTCAGCCCCTTGATGTCATTGGCGTATTGACTGGCCAGATCCTCGGCGACCTGATTGAAAAGGTTGGTGATCACCGGTCCGGGCATGGTTTCCTTCATCTGAGAAAGCAGTCGTGTAGTCAAACGCATGTATCGCGTGGGAAAATGTTCCATGCCTTCGTCTGTGAGGAGATAAACCAAGCGCGGCCTGCCGACCCCATGCCTTTCCTCCTGACCTTCAACTAATCCTTCCATTTGAAGGTTGGTCAGGTGATGGCGCACGGAAATGGGGTTAATCCCAACAGCCTCTGCAAGATCATTGATAGTAGAGCGTGGCTTTTTCAACAGGGTTTGTAAAATCTTGTCTCGCGTTGATTTCATGCCCGGGAGTATAACCAAGTCGTGTTTATGTGTCAATATACTAGATAAATATCATAAATATTGACGGCGAAAATCGAATTGCGCTTATTGAATATTAAAGGAAAAAGTCGTGGACCACTCGCCCCAATTTCCCGCAGAGTCCTTTGCCTTGATTCTCCAGAAATAGACTCCCTTCAAGAGTCCTTCAGCACGGACATATAACTTGTTTGAGGTGGTTTTGAATTCGGGGCTCAGGAAAGTGGCGTTGTTGTCCACTTCAACTTGAAATTGGACCGCGTCAATGCTTGCGTTCCATTGCAGCCAGGGTCGCTTGGGAGAGGATGAGTTATTGGCCGGGCTGGCAGGTATGGGCTGAGTCGGAGGCGTCTTATCAATTGTAAACACCTGAGTTGCGCTATATTTCCCAGGCAACATGTCCGGATTGTATGCGCGGACCTTCCAGAAGAAGATTCCATCCGGGAGAGTCTGGGCAGTAAATGTCGGTTTGCTGGTTGCTTGATTCAGTATCACCTGGGAGAAATTTTCATCCAGCGCGATTGTGATCTCATAGGCCCGTGCGTTTCTTACCAGTGTCCATGAGAACGATGGAGATGGTGAATTCGTCACGAGACTTCGGCGGGGTTCCAAAAGAGTGGGAGCCGGAAAATTAGCGCTTTCTTTGGTTACGGTAAAAGATTCTCCTGCGATGAAATTCCCATTTCCTTCGCCGGAGGTCCCCACTGCATTTCCCGCATTGTCGGTGATGCTGTCATTGTCTGTAAGGTCAAGGCGCAATGACCCTGTGCCGCTTCCAGTATTTAAGGTCACGACATAAAACGGATTGGCGTTGACTATGTTGCTGATGAAGGCATTGCTGACATTAGTGGTTGAAGCAATAAAGTCGGCCGCATCCACGCCGTTGACTTGTTCAGAAAAGGTAACGATGAAATCCACGTTCGGTGCACTGGAAGGATTTGCACTAGCTCGTTGAATGGAAGTGACTATCGGAGCGGTTTTGTCTATTGTGTACGTTTCTCCATTTGAAAAACTGCCATTGCCTGTACCTGTATTGCCGAGGCTTGTCCCCAGGCTATTGGTGATGCTATCGTCATCAACTACATCCAGTCGAATGGATCCATTCCCGATTCCAGTGTTGACTGTGACAACATAAAATGGATTGGAGTTTACGATATTACTAATGAATGCTCCACTGATGTTGGCGGTGTTAAGCGCAAAATCCGTGCCATCCAATCCGGAGACTGATTCGGAAAATGTCACAATAAAATCCACGCTGGGTGAATTTGTTAAAGCAGCCCCAGCGCGAATGATAGATGTGACTGTTGGTGTACTTTTGTCCACGTCGTAGATTTCACCGCTGGTAAAGCCACTGTTCGGTGTGTTTCCAACTGTATCTACTATGGTGTCGTTGTCGACCATGTCCAATCGCAGGGTGGTGTCTCCACTTCCGGTGTTTACTGAGACTGTGTAATTGCTCCCTGACCCGACTATATTGCTGATAAAAGCTCCGCCTGGGCTGCTGGAAAACAGGACGAAATCGCTTCCATCCACGCCATTTACTGGTTCTGAGAAACTGACAGCGTAATCCACGCTGAGTGCGTTTGTTGGGTTTGGATTAACTTTTGTTATTGCAAGAACAGCAGGCGGCGTCTTGTCGACCGAATAATTATCGTTACTCTGGAAATCCCCATTTCCAATTCCTGTGCCGCCCAGTGGGTTGAGCGTGCCTCCAACAATAGTATCGTCATCGTTTAATTTCAGCTGAAATGTGCCGTCTGAAATCCCGGTACTCACCGTAACTGTGTAGTTCGCGCCAATTCCATTAATGCCGGTAATGAAGGCGTTATTGCTGTTGGTGACGAGCGCGAAATCAGATGTGTCCACCCCAGTTACCGCTTCTGAAAAAGTTATTGCATAATCCACCAGGCTTGCATTTGTAGGGCTGGGGTTGACTCGCGTGATCGATGTCACTGTAGGAATCGTCTGTCCCAAAATGTATTGATCGACAAGAACTCCTGCACGGGTGAACATTTGGAATTTCATGGTTGTGTCAGTGGATTCAACTCGCATAGCACCGTAATCCGAGTTGAATCGGATCTGACTTTCAGGCAGTGTCGTTTCAAAGCGATAAATATCCGCTCCGCCAAGCCCATTAACGAAATAAGGCAGGCCGTCCACCAGCAAACGTTCATATTGATGATTGTGTCCGGAAAGAACTACATCGGCCCCCCATTCTTTAAAGGGCCAGCGCATCCATTCGCTGGATTTGTGCCATCCTGAAGTATAGGGAGGATGATGAAATATCACCACATTGAACGGGGAGGTGGACGCGGCAAGTCCCTTTTTTAACCAGGTTGCTTGTTGTGAATTCGCAGTAACCCCATCTGACTCGCTTCGGTCACTATCCAACATAAAGAAGTGAACGGGGCCTTGTGTAAATTCATAGTATCTCTGAAAATCACGAAGCCGAAAGTATGCCAGGTAGGCTTCCACGCCTTCACCGGACCAATCGTGATTACCCAGGGATGGGTAAAATCTCCTAGTAGGGGAGCCTTCGCCATATGTTCCTGTATAGTTGTATAAGTATTCGTGGTAGTACTGCCCAATATTGGCATCCATTTCGTTTTTTCCCCCGATTTGATTATTGTCACCGGTTGTAACAATGAAATCCGGATTCCAGCTTTTGACTAGAGCAGCCACGTCCGCCACCGGCTGACCGGCCATCCCATAGTCCCCAATTACAGCGAAGACGGTCGATGTGTTTTGAGCCCGCACGACCGGCTTCTGGGGTAATGAAAATAAACCTGCCAAAATTAGGATAAAAAGTATGTTTCGGGTTGACGGCCTGATGAGTGTTAATGGCATGGTAAATATTATAGATTTATCGTGTTGTTTTTTGCGGTGATGGCATGAATTTGATACGTAGGCGGAGGAGAGCGTCCCGCGGATATGTGAGAGATGGCACAGTTCAATACGTTAAAATCACCAGTTTTCACCTATTAAGATAGGTTTGTCTGAATATACTAGAAAAATATCATAAATATTGACATATCCTGCTGACCCTGCTATAATGCCAGGACTTCGTTAAAAACGCCAGCAATGGCTTAAAACCCAGGAGCACCTCTCGTTATGTCGCAACTCGAAATCAAGAATCTGCACGTGAAAATTGAAGATAAGGAAATTCTCAAAGGGCTTACGCTCACGATCAATCAGGGCGAAATACATGCTATTATGGGGCCGAACGGCACCGGCAAGTCCACACTGGCTTACACTTTGATGGGGCACCCCAATTACACAGTTACCGAAGGCGAAATTCTCTTTAAAGGCAAAAACATGTTGGATTTGGAACCTGACGAGCGTTCTCGCGCCGGGGTTTTCCTCGCATTTCAGTACCCAGTGGCCATCCCTGGCGTGACAGTTGCAAATTTCCTGCGTACCGCCATTAATGCTCGTCGCCGCGCGGACAATCCCGAAGATAAGGGTATGCCCATTCCTGAGTTCCGTAAGATGCTCAAGGATAAGATGGACACTTTGAAAATGGACCATGCGTTTGCGGGCCGTTACTTGAATGACGGTTTTTCCGGTGGCGAAAAGAAACGTGCCGAGATTTTGCAGATGGCTACCCTCAAGCCTGAGATCGCCATTTTGGATGAAACCGATTCCGGACTGGATATCGATGCGCTGCGTATCGTTGCGGAAGGTGTCAACGCTCTTTCCGGTCCCGAGCTTGGGGTGCTCGTCATCACACATTATCAACGCCTTTTGAACTACATCAAGCCCAGCTTTGTTCACATCATGCTCGATGGGCGCATCGTTGAAAGTGGCGGTCCCGACCTTGCCCTTCACCTTGAAGATCAAGGCTACGATTGGGTTCGCGAAAAGTACGATGTGGTTGCTGAAGAGAGTTAATGGTCAAACCTTAGTGGTAAAGAATTACCCGGAGAATTAACATGGCTGAAGAAACAAAACCTGATGACACCAAACTCCTTGAAGAGATTGGCGATTATAAATATGGCTTTCATGATCGTGATGACAATTACGTGTTCAAATCCGAGCGTGGATTAACCCGCGAGGTCGTTGAAAACATTTCCCGAATGAAGAATGAGCCGGCCTGGATGTTGGAATTTCGCCTTAAAGCGTATGAGCACTACATCAACCGACCCATGCCTAATTGGGGGCCAACACTCGAAGAGATCAACTTTGACGAAATTTATTACTACGTCAAGCCGACCGAGAAAAGTGAAAAATCCTGGGATAACGTTCCTGATGATATCAAGAACACCTTCGATAAATTAGGCATTCCCGAGGCCGAGCAGAAATTTCTGGCTGGCGTAGGCGCGCAATACGAATCCGAAATGGTCTATCATTCCATTTTGGAACATCTTGAAAAACAAGGTGTAATTTTCCTTTCGATTGAAGATGGTCTCAAGCAATACCCCGACCTTTTCAAGGAATATTTTGGTACGGTTGTGCCCATCGAGGATAATAAATTTGCTGCATTGAACTCTGCGGTTTGGTCCGGCGGATCTTTCGTCTATGTGCCAAAAGGTGTGAAAGTGGACCTGCCCTTGCAGGCTTACTTCCGGTTGAACACCGCCAATGTCGGCCAGTTTGAACGCACCCTGATCATTGTGGACGAAGGCGCATCCGTGCATTATGTTGAAGGTTGTACCGCACCGCAGTACACCACCAACTCTTTTCATAGTGGCGTGATCGAGATTGTCGTTAAGAAGGGCGCACGCTCGCGTTACTCGACCATCCAAAATTGGTCGACCAACGTATTCAATCTCGTGACCCAGCGTGCCAAGGTCTTTGCAAACGCCTCCCACGAATGGGTGGATGCGAACCTTGGTTCCAAACTTACCATGAAATATCCATCTTGTTATTTGATGGAACCTGGCGCTCATGGCGAAATGCTTTCCATGGCTTTCGCCGGACCCAGCCAGACCCAGGATGCCGGTTCGAAGATGATGCATTTCGCACCCAACACCACCAGCAAGATCGTCTCCAAGTCCATTAGCAAGGGTGGTGGCCGCGCTTCCTATCGTGGTATGGTCAAGGTGTATAAGGGCTCGAAAGGTGTCAAATCCAATGTGGTCTGCGATGCGCTTCTGCTTGACCCCAAATCCCGCTCTGATACCTACCCCACCATTGAAATTGATGAAGATGATGTGACCATTGGCCACGAAGCCTCAGTCAGCAAGGTCGGCGAGGAGCAACTATTTTACTTAATGTCCCGCGGCCTCAGTGAAGAGGAAGCTACCACCATGGTGGTTTCCGGGTTTATTGAACCGCTCGTCAAGGAATTACCGATGGAATATGCAGTTGAAATGAACCGCTTGATCCAACTTCAAATGGAAGGATCGATTGGCTAATATGCAAGAGAAACCAAAAGTATCTGTCAGCCGAACTCGACGTGAAACGGCTGCCAAGGATTTTACATTTACGCAGTCAGATATCCCCGCCTCAGGTAAAGATACCGCTTCTTTCCGCGCCTCGGCTTGGGACGCCTTCCAGAAGTTTTCCCTCCCCGTAAATACGGATGAGGCTTGGCGTCGCACCGATCTGCGCTTGCTTCCTGCGGCAGATTTCAAACTTCCGAAAGACGGAGCATTTGAGGATTTGCCAGTTGTGCCCGAGCAATTGCTCAAGCCGCTTACTGGCGGCCAGCATGGCGGACAGATCACACTACTCCCCGGCGGGTCCCAAATCCATTTAGATGAGGCCCTTGCGAAGAAAGGTGTGGTTTTTACGGACTTCCGTACGGCTGAAAAGAATCATGCCGAACAGCTCGCGAAGTTGATCGGAAAGATCGTCAAGCCTGACGATGGTAAATTTGCCGCCCTGGCTTCTGCATTGGCACAAAATGGTGTGTTGCTTTATGTGCCGAAGAATGTCCAAGTGGAAGATCCTCTGCATTCAGTTTTATGGGGACCCGGCACAGATCTCGCTCACTTCTCTCATTTGATCGTATATGTGGAAGATGGCGCTTCCGTTACTTATGTGCATGAAGCGGCTTCTCCTGATGAAGTGGGGCATGCCATGCATGCAGGTGTGGTTGAGATTTACGTTGGCAAGGATGCAAATCTGCGATTTGTCGAATTGCAATCCTGGGGGCGTCACGTGTGGAATTTCTCGCACGAGCGCGCCCGTGTAGAACGCGGCGGTAACCTCGACTGGATTTTTGGCGCGGTGGGTTCCCGCCTCACCAAAAATTTCTCCGACCTTGATCTGGCTGGTGAAGGTTCTGTTGGTCGTATGTCCGGTTTCTATTTTACCGACGGCGCCCAACATCTTGATCATGACACACAGCAGAATCATCTTGCCCCGCATACCACCAGCGATTTGCTTTTCAAAGGTGCACTCAAGGGCAAGAGTCGCTCCGTATGGCAGGGCATGATCTATGTGGCGCCCGGGGCGCAGAAAACGGACGGTTATCAGGCCAACCGCAATCTTGTTTTGGATGATCAGGCTAGAGCGGATTCGATCCCCGGCCTCGAAATCCTCGCGGATGATGTGCGTTGTACGCACGGGGCAACAGTAGGTAAGTTAGAGCAGGAACCTCTCTTCTATTTAAAGTCGCGCGGCATTCCACAGCGAGAGGCCGAACAACTGGTCGTGGAAGGTTTCTTCGATCCGATCATGCAGCGCATCCCCTTTGAAGGCGTGCGCGAGAGATTTCAACAGGCGATTCAGGATAAATTGTCTGCATAGTATTTATAGTATTTAATGTAAGCTGCGTCGTTATCGATGCGGAAAAATGTCAGCGTGGAAAATATTGGTGGTGTCTGATCCAAATGTCGTTATGAAAGAGGCGGAGGGCGTCTCTATTTTCCAAGTCAGGATGTGAGTCATGGCAGTTAAATCAAAAGCGAAGTCAAAATCCAAAGTGAAGGCGAAAGCAAAGGTGGCGGTGAAAACAAAAATTGCAGCAAAATCCAGAACGGTTGCCAAGGCAAAGGCTGGTAAACCAGTTAAATCAGCGAAGCCAGTATCAATAAAATTATCCTCCAGTACTTCCGTATCAACAAGTGGCGGCTCAAGAAGAGCTCCAGGCTCGAATTCCATCACTCCATTGGTAAAGCGTGTGGTCAACACCTATGTAGAACGTCGGCCCGTCATGCCCCGTTCGCCACGTGTACACCAATTTGCTTACATGAAAGCACCCGGTATGGAACATGCCTTTGAAGTGGGTGATAACGTTGAGGTGTTTTGCGATCACGAAAAAAGCAAGGAGCGTATTCGCGGATGGGTGAAGGGTATTGTTGTTCAGGTTGATAACAAGATGGTTGCGGTGCAATTCCGCTCGAATGTCTTTCTCACCGATGGTTGGATGGTCCCGGATCGCATCCTTTGGTATCCGTTGACGTCCGAACATATTCGGCCAATGCCCGGCAAGAAAGTTGCCGTCAAAAAAGAGTTTATTCCAGATTATTAATGGTGACGGCAGATAAGCGGGAATTCGTTTATCTGCCTTGCTTTTTACATGCCCATGTCCCTCAATATAAAAGAAATACGAAAAGACTTTCCAATTCTCGAGCGTGAAACCCAATCAGGCGTGCGGTTGACCTATTTGGATTCGACGGCCACGTCTCAAAAGCCCTTGCAGGTGATCGAGGCGATGAACGATTATTATCGACGGTCAAATGCAAATATTCATCGCGGGGTCCATACGCTTGCAGAAGAAGCCACTGCGATGTACGAAGGCGCCCGCGAGAAGATCGCGAAATTCATCAATGCCTCCTCGCCGCGTGAGATCATTTACACACGAAACACAACCGAGTCGATCAACCTTGTTGCCTACAGTTGGGCGCGCGCAAATCTAAAACAAGGCGACCTCGTCATCCTTACAGAAATGGAACATCATTCCAATCTCGTGCCCTGGCACATGCTTCAGGCCGAGCGCGGAATTGAATTGGATTTTATTCCTGTGACTGACGACGGCTTGTTGGATCTTGAAGTGTATAAAGCGCTTCTCAAGCGGACCCCGAAGCTGGTCTCGTTCACACACATGTCCAACGTTTTGGGAACGATCAATCCCGCCGGTGAGATCATTCGACTGGGCCACGAGGTTGGTGCGATCATGTTGGTGGACGGTGCCCAATCTGTTCCGCATTTAAAGGTGGATGTGCAGGCGCTGGACGCCGATTTCTACGCATTCTCTGCACACAAAATGTGCGGTCCAACGGGAATTGGCGCATTACATGGAAAATCGGCCTTGCTTGAAGCCATGCCCCCATTCATGGGTGGCGGTGACATGATCAAGGAAGTGAAACTACGCTCCTTTCGTCCGAATACATTGCCACATAAATTTGAAGCAGGGACCCCAGCTATTGCAGAGGCAGTTGGTTTTGGCGTGGCAGTGGATTACCTCACGAAAATCGGCATGGATGATATTGCCGCGCATGAACACGAAATAACCAGTTATGCCTTGGAAAGGCTGGAAGAAATCCCGGGTGTGAAATTGTTTGGCCCTTCTGCAGATAAAAAAGGTGGAGTGGCTGCTTTTACATTGGAAGGTGTGCATCCGCATGATGTGGCGCAGATCTTGGACCGGGATGGAATTGCTGTTAGGGCGGGTCATCATTGCGCCCAGCCCTTGCATGAAAAATTTAGCATCCCCGCGACCAGCCGTGCTTCCTTTTATTTGTATTCAACAAAAGAGGAAGTGGACCTGCTGGTGAATGGATTATATAAAGTAAAAGAGATGTTTGGTTGATATGGACGATCTCTATCGTGAAGTGATCATTGAACATTATAAAAATCCCGGCTATCGCGGCAAGCTGGATCCGCATGATATTTCCTTTGCAGATAACAACCCCTTGTGCGGCGACCACATTCAAATTGACTTGCGTGTAGATGCTGGTGGTGTTGTAACGGACGCCCGTTTCGACGGGCATGGCTGTGCGATCTCGCAGGCTTCTGCTGACTTGTTGATAGAATCTGTAATAGGCAAACCCTTGGAAGAAATCAAAAAACTGAACAAGGATGACCTTCTTGAATTGTTGGGAATTGAGCTTGGCCCTGTGCGCTTGAAATGCGCATTGCTTTCTCTTAAGGTGTTAAAGGCGGGTGTGTATGGGTTGGGGGAAGCAAGCGATTCGTTGGTGGAATAGAAATAAAAAAATTATGTTTAATTACACAACTTTGGAAGAATCAAAGCTCGATTTTGTTGAGATCGCCCCGGCATCCGAACTTCCCAACGGTGAGCGTTTGTTTGTTGATCTGGGGGATAAGCCCATAGTCATTTTCAATATCGCAGGTCAATTATTTGCCATTGGCGATGTTTGTACGCATGATGATGGTCCGCTGGGCGATGGATTGCTCGAAGGGAGTAATGTGGTTTGTCCTCGCCATGGTGCGGAGTTTGATGTGCGCAATGGAAAAGCCATGCAAATGCCTGCAGTGATTGATATCCCTGCTTACCCCATCCGGGTAAAAGACGGGAATATTTTTGTAGGTATACCGAAATAATAAAAAATCTGCGATCTGATCGCAGATTTTTTATTATTTAATTTTCAAACTTTCCTACGATCCTCAATATATCGAATCCTTCGGCGAACGGGCATTCCGCCAGCGCGCCGTGACGTATCATGATCGAGCGGGTCAAGTCGCTGTTGAAATAGTAGCGGTCTTTATAGGTTTCGTATTGCGAAAGAGCCTCGATCTTTTTATTCACGTCCTCTTCTGTAACCTCCACGAGAAAATGCGGGAAGAATCCGTAAGAAGAGCGAACTACATCAAATCCGAGCACGGTAATGCCGCGAAAGGCGCGCAGGGCTTCCTCGGTCATTGTGTTGTGATCCTGATGAACATCCTGCTTCGAGTGCGTGAAGATTAAATCAGGCTGGAAGTCTTTGCGGAGTTTGAGGAAGTATTCGAGAATATCCTGCCGCGAGTCGGGGAACACACGGGTGGAAAATGGTCCCATTAGAATTTGTTCTTCAGGCACACCCAACACTTCCATGGAGCGAAAATGTTCGCCCTTCACTTTTTTAAGATCGGGATTCTTTTGATTATCGGAAAGCGTGACGCACAGGATTTCCGTCTTTTTGACGATGTTATGTACGAGAGCACCGCATCCGATCTCAATATCATCTGGATGTGCGCCAAGAAACAGGACGCGTTTGCCGAAAAAATTCATATCTATTTCGTGGCCAGAATTCCGCCCACTACCTTGGTCATGACCAATTTGCCGTCACGCTCAATCCATTTCTTTGCCACGGTTTCGATTTTTCCAATCAGAGCCTCGTATTCATCCTTGCCGTTGAACATGGATGTCCATAATTTTCGGTCTTCGCCTAGCGAGGCACGGACGTAATCAATAAACGGAGAAACCTCAGGGAAGGTGAGATGATTTTCGAACTTGTGCAATTCCGTCTTTGCGAAAATTTTGTCGATGGTATTGAAAATATCGCCTTTGAAACGGGAAGAACCCGGCATGGGCGGGATGGTTGCATTGGTCGCTTCTTTGATGATGTCGTAGAACATTTGCTTGTTCTCCGGCAATGGTCCCGAGACGAAGAGTCGCCCGCCCTTGTTCAACACCCGATGTGCTTCACCAAAGGTAAAGTCCAGATCGGAGGCGTAATAGATGGCGAATGCGCTGGTGCACAGGTCAAAGGTGTTATCCGGGAAATTAAATTTCTGATTGAAATCCAGAAATTGAAAATCAATATTTGCGCCAACTTTTTTATTCTTTTCACGAGCCTTGTCAAGCAGTTCGTTCGAGAAGTCGCCGCCTGTGATCTGCGCGCCGCCTTTTGTGTATTCATTAAACAAGAAACTTAATTTGCCCGCGCCGCAGCCCACATCCAAAATTTTCATACCTGCCTGCGGTTTGAGCAGATCGTTTGTCCAGACGTCAATATTCGCCGAGCCATATTTTTCGTGAATGTCGATTCTCATCAACAGGTCTTTGCTAGGTTCTTGATAATCAATTTTCATGTATCTCTCCTTGATTGATAATGAAAGATTATACCAAAATTATTTCAAAATTCATTGACTGAATTTTGAAATGCAAAAAAGATGGCCGGAGTATTCCGGCCATCTTTTTTATCGAAGGAGAATGCTCAACTCTTCTTCAATAATTTCACAGATCGCGGGCATTGCATCTCGAACCGACTTGCTTAATCCCGCCCCGATCTCCACCTGCTCAATCTCGATCCCGATAATTCGAATTGCAGAATTGACCTCGTCCAACTGGCGGCCCATTCGAATTGTTTCGGCAACACCCCAACCATGTGCGGATTTTGAATCGGAAATAAATGCTGCAAGTTCGCCTTCATCAAGGCGATGGATTGTCCCCGGTTTGGCTGCGCTTTGAACTGCATCAACCAGGACGGCAGCATCTACTTCGTGAAGTGTGTCCAGCAAACCCAACCCTGGAAGTTCATCCGCTTCAATCTGGATTTCCGGCCTGACTGCCGTTTCAGGGTATTTTTCACTCCATTGACGAACGGCCTCGATACCCGCTGCATCATCACCGCGCATACTTTGCCCGATTCCGATGACGGCAATCTTTGTCATTTTCCGGTTACTTCCAGTTTTAGAAAGTGTGTCGCGCAGGAAATGCACGGATCATAGGAACGTACCAAATGTTCTGCAGTGAGCGTTGCTTCTGCTACGGGCATTGCGAGGATCTTCGGTGCAAGTGCAAACAGGTCCGCTTCGATGCGCGGAAGGTTTTGTGCAGTGGGCGGGGTGATCTTGGCAAACTGGATCAGTCCGTTATCGTCGATCCTGTATCGATGATATAAAAGGCCTCGCGGCGCCTCGGTTGCTCCAGTGCCCTCACCAGCTTTAAGCTTTAGTTCAACGAACGAACGCCCTTCCGGTTTGTAACTCTTGACCAATAAAATTGCCTCTTCGTATGCCTGTACCAATTCCACAGCCCGCGCGATCAGGGATTTATACGGATTGGTTATTGGAAGTTTGATCCCGGCGTCTTTCATTGCTTTGCGCGCGATCGGCAGAAGTTGTTCGTGATTTAGGTTTAAGCGTGCAAGCGGGCCGACCATGTAGGTGCTTCCATCAACCGTATATCCGTGCAACGCGTTGGAATGTTCGACATGCTTTTCGATATATCCATTTTCGTATTCTGCGATGGATAACTTTCGTCCGTTGGAAGACAAGATATCACCCTCGATGATGGCATATTCGTCAGGGTGATGAAGTGCCACGAATTCGTAATCAATTTCCAGGTCAGGGTAGGGAAGCGTAACCGACCATTTGACGCAATCCAGTGCGGCCTGTAATCCCCATTCCAATTCTGGAAGTAAGGCATTAATTTTTTTCGCATCGGGCCATTGATAAAAACCACCGACGCAAACGCTGACGGGATGAACTGAACGTCCGCCGATCGCTTTCAATAACTCATTGCCGATCTTCTTAAGCCTCAAGGCATTCTTAACTACATCCGGGGCGACGGCGGCCAACTCCAAGGCGGATTCCTTGCCCAATAGATCAGGAGCCTGCAAAAGGTAAATGTGAAGCGCATGACTCTCGATGTACTCACCGCAATACATCAATCGCCGCATCGCGCGGACCTGCGGACTGATCTTGATTCCCAATGCATTTTCCAGCGCGAAAGCAGAACTCATCTGATATGCCACCGGGCAAATACCGCAAATGCGGGCCGTGATATCTGGTACTTCCTGAAGGAAGCGGTCCTTCAGGAAACCTTCGAAGAAACGCGGCGGCTCATAGATGTCCAGGCGGATCTCAACAGCTTTTCCATTTTGTAATTCAATGTAAAGCCCACCCTCTCCTTCCACTCGTGCCAGTGCGGGTACTTCTATCGTTTTCATTTTGCCACCTTGTTGCCTTCTAGAATCGCATCTGCGGCGTCCTGGAAAATGGGCGAGTAACCGCTGATTCCACGGAATAAACGGGCCGTCTCGCCGGGTTGACGTTCCATTTTTTTCAGGATGGTCGTTAATGAATTCGTATTAACTTCGCGAGCCGGGCCGAAACATCCATAACATCCACGTCCCATGCTTGGGCAAATTGCATTGCATCCAGCCTGTGTTACCGGACCCAAACATGGAATGGCTTGATCAACCAGCACGCAAACGGTGTTACGGCGCTTGCATTCCAAACATACAGAATACGGTGGTAAATTGGGCTGGCGATTATTCAACAAGGATGAAATTACATCCAGCACTTGCGCTTTGTTGACCGGGCATCCCCACAGCTCAAGATCGACATGTACGTGTTCGGCAACGGGCGTGGCAGTTTTCAGATAATGCAGATATTCAGGATGTTCGTACACGACATCTGCATAGCGATCTGCATCTGCAAAGTTTCGCAGGGCTTGAATGCCGCCACTGGTCGCGCAAGTTCCAAGTGCGATCAGTTTTTTTGCACTCTGGCGGATTTCCTTGATGCGCTCGATCTCATGCTGTGTTGTAATGGATCCTTCGACAATGGCAAGGTCGTATGGTCCCTCCTTGACTGCCCGTGTGGCTTCAAGGAAGTATGCAATGTCCACTGCCTCTGCAAGAGCCAGTAACTCATCTTCCAAATTTAAGATGGAAAGCTGACATCCATCACAGGATGAAAATTTGTATACCGCGAGGGTGGGCCTTGAGTGACTCATTAGAACTCCTCCACGTTGAAGAATGACTGCAACTCATCGAAACGAAAGACCGGGCCGTCTTTGCAGATAAAGTATGGACCCATCTGGCAATGTCCGCAGGAACCCTGCCCGCATTTCATGTTTCTTTCCAGCGAGACATAAATGCTCTCCACGGGTACGCGGCGAGCCATCGCTTCATAAATGACGAAGCGGATCATGATCTCCGGTCCACAGGTGAGGACGGCGGTTTTTCTGGGGTCGATGCGGAATTGATAGAACCACATTGGCACAACGCCGACACGTCCATTCCAATTTGCGTCGCCGCGATCCACTGTCACTTCCACGTCGATGTTGGCGTTTCTCCAGGATTCGTATTCCTTTGGAAACATCAGATCGCTGGACGTTCGCGAACCGTAGAGCAAGGTGACCTTTCCATATTTTTCTCGGTTGCGAATGATGTGATAGATCGCCGGGCGAAGTGGGGGCAAGCCAATGCCCCCGCAGGAAATGAACACATCCTTGCCTTCCATTTCCCTCATCGGCCAGTAGGTTCCGAAGGGTCCGCGTAAGCCAACGATATCGCCAACTTTGAGTCGACTGACCGCCCGTGTGACATTTCCGACGAATCGAATCGTGTGTCCCAGCTTTTCATGGTCATTTGGATCCGAGCTGATGGAAATTGCAGATTCACCAAAGCCCGGCAGGTAGACCATGTTGAATTGTCCGGGTTCGAAACGGAATGTTTCCTGTTCGACTGGATCAGTAAATCGCAGCCAGTAGGTCGAAATCCCTTCTGCTTCAGGTGTGATATCCATTACTTCCGCCCAATGCGGGCTTAGCAACAATTCAGATTGTGGTACAAGAATTTTTTCAGGTGAGTCGATCATCGTTCCACCTCATTGCGCAATGCTGCAACTTCTTCTGTAATGTCAATTTCTGCCGGGCACCAGGTAATGCAGCGGCCACAGCCTACGCAGCCCAATGTTCCGTATTGCTGTTTCCATGTTCCAAGTTTATGTGACATCCACTGACGATATCTTGAATAAATTGTCGGGCGTGTGTTCCCGCCTGCCTGGTAGGAATAGCCGGGGTTGAAGCATGAGTCCCAGACTCTTGCACGGCCGGTGGTTTGGCCGTCGAGGCTGATTTCATCGACAGTGTCCCAACAAAAACACGTCGGGCATACTTGTGTGCAATTTGCGCAACTCAGGCAGCGCTTCCCGATCTCATTCCAGTATGGATGGTCGAGATGATTCAGGATCAGCTCTGGAAGGTCTGTGGTGTCCAGTTTCCGTCTCATCTGCTGCTCGGCATGTTCCAGTTTGTGTTCCACGTTCGTGCGAATATATCCGCTGGCATCTTCAAAGGGAATGCCGGTCATCAGTCTCTTTCCGAGTTCCGAGCCAATGGTTAATACGAAGACGTCATCCAATTCTGTAAGGTCAAGGTCGTAGGAGTCTTTGACGCGTGGGCCGGTTCCCATCGAAGTGCAGAAACAGGTCTCGGATGGGTGAGTGCAATTGACTGAAACGATGAAGACCCGCTTGCGGTGAGCCTGATAGATGGGGTCGGTAAAATCTGACCGCATAAAGATATTGTCCTGGATTTGAATGGCGGCCAACTCACACGCACGTACTCCGATGAAAGCATAGTTGACCGGTTCTTCTTTTTCTGGGAGCCTCTCCCATTCCCTGCCGTTTTTTTGCAGTTTGAATAATTCAGCACGGGATGGAAACAGGAATTGTTTCCATGAATGAGCCCCTGGGATGATATCAAAGTAGCGCATGTGTTTGCCGCGTGTCAGCCGGTAGTAACCGGGTTTTTGAACGGTGCTGACACCCTGTGGGAGATCCTCGATCTTATCGATGGGTGCGTAAACAAGCGCTTCATCTTTGAGGCGCGGGCCGATTGGGAGATATCCATCCTCCTTTAAACGGGACAGGATCGAATTGAAAGCTGGTTTTTGTATTGTGACGGTGCTTCCAATTTCTGGAATACGTTCAGTTGGCATTTGTTTCCTCCGGTGATGCGAACATATCGATTAATTGCAAACGTGTGACGAGGAGGCGGCCGGCAACGATGTTCATCAACCGTCGCATGACAAGATAGCCAAGTTCGTGGTCTTCCTCGCACGCCTGTCTTAATTTCGATGAATCGATTGCGACAACCAACCCGTCCAGAACCGCAGTAGCCCCGGCGGTCCTTTGGTGGATGGCAGGAGTGACGCTGGACCAGCCGAACAAGTCCCACGGTTCGACCGTATAAATGCGCAACTTTCCACGATGGGGGATGAATATATCCAGGGCGATTCGGCCTTCGATGACAATATAAAGAAAATCCTCTTTGTCACCTTCCCGAAACAAAATTTCCCCCAATTTGATTGGTCGTAAATGAGCGATAGCCACGATCTTTTGCAAAAGTTCCGGCTTGATTTCCTTGAACCACGGAATTTTCTGCAATTCCTGAAGTACCTCTGTCTTGGTTTCCATGTCGGACTCCTTGATCTACGGAGGATGAAATTCGCCGCCTTTATTGTACCATTTTTCACAAACAAGCATAGTGCGTAACATCCCATTTCCAACGGCCTCATGTCATATCGATTACATTCGGTAAATATGCTAAAATGCGAGACAATTCAACGGAGATTCAACATGAAGAAAAGCATTCCAGCCGTAAAAGGTACACGCGAGTTTTATCCCGAAGAGATGGCTCTTCGTAATTTCATTTATGAGAAAGTGCGCGCAGCATCCCAAATGTTTGGATATCAAGAGTGGGATGCGCCATTCATTGAGACCATTGACCTGTATGCAGCAAAATCAGGGGAGGAGTTGGTCAAGAAACAATCCTTCACTTTCGAAGACCGCGGCGGCGATTTTGTCACGCTGCGCCCAGAACTGACGCCCAGCCTGGCGCGTATGATCGCTGCGAAACAAGGCGAGTTAAATTTTCCGGTGCGTTGGTGGTCGTTCGGTCCATTTTGGCGATATGAGCAGCCGCAAAGGGGCCGTACCCGCGAGTTCTTTCAATGGAATATTGATATGCTGGGTGTCAATTCACCGGAGGCGGATGCGGAGTTAATTGCTGTTGGTGCGACATTCCTGCGCTCGGTCAGGCTTAACCCGGAGCGGGCCGTCATCTATGTAAATAACCGCCGCCTGATGGACTCCGAATTCGATGCCCTTGGCATTCTTCCAGAAAAAAGATTGGATATTTCCAACCTTGTGGATCGCCGTACCAAAATGGAACCCGCCAAATGGGATGCCTACGCATTGGAGCTTGGCTTGGATCAAAGACAATTGGATGGATTGAAGGATATTCTCGCGAATTTCGATTTGTGGAAAAAAAGTGAGGAATTGGTGCGCCTTTTCGCTGCACTTGAAGCTTTGGGCGTAAAAGAGTATGTCAAGTTTGACCCGAACATCATGCGCGGGCTTCTATACTACACTGGCACAGTTTTTGAGTCTTTTGATACGAGCGGTTCGGTGAAGCGCGCCATTTTTGGCGGAGGGCGATACGATAATTTGCTTGCAGATGTCGGCGGACAACCGCTTTCTGGCGTTGGCTTTGCGATGGGGGATGTTGTGGCAGGTATTATTCTGCAGGAATCTGGTCTCGTGCCGGAGTTTGTCCCCACACCCGCCTCGGTTTTGGTGACCGTTTTCGATGAATCCATGTGGATGAAATCATTTGAGTTGGCGTCAGAATTGCGAAGCGCAGGATTGAATACGATGGTTTTCCCTGAGCCCGCGAAATTGCAAAAACAATTCAAGTTTGCAGATAAGATGAAGATCAAGATCGCGCTTACCATTGGGCCTGATGAAGCGGCAAATGGTCAGGTGGCGGTAAAAAGCCTGACGACTGGCGAACAGGTCATAGTTAAGCGTGAAGCGGTTGCGGATGAAATTCGTAGATTATTGAGGTAATAATGACAATTGAACTTCGTCCTGTGACTGCTGAAAATTGGCGGGCTTTGATCGACTTGAAGCTGCGAGATGGGCAGAGTCGCTTTGTCGCTTCCAATTTATATTCCATTGCGGAGTCGCAGTTTGGATACGAGGAAGAAGGTCATTGGAATTTTTACCCTTTTGGCGCATACGTGAATGGGGAACCGATTGGGTTTGTGATGTATTCCTTCAATTTTGGTCACTCCCGCTTTCAAGCTTTCATTATGCGCTTAATGGTCGATGAAAAATATCAGGGCAAAGGCCATGGACGAGAGATCATGAAACAGGTATTGGATAGTTTTCGCACAGATGAGCACATCAAAAATGTCGGTATTAGTTACGAACCCGAGAACGAGGTGGCCCGAAAGTTGTATGCGAGCTTGGGGTTTGAGGAACCCGGCGAGATAATTGACGGCGAGACGCTGGCAGTGTTGAATTTACGTTGAATTGTGGTAAAATCTTGGCGCTCGAAATATGGAGCCTGTAGCTCAACGGCAGAGCGCTACACTGTGGCTGTAGATGTTGAGGGTTCGAAACCCTTCAGGCTCCCACAAACAAACCTCCGAGTTTAGGCTCGGAGGTTTTTCTAAAATTATCGGAGGTTTCATGAAGCGCTATTTGGTTGAGCCTGGCAAGAAAATCGTGCTTGCAGAAAGAAACCCAAATGACACCAGAGCCTTTGAGGGTGGTAAGGAAAAGGGCTTAAAAGTTTTACAGGAATTGAATTTGGAACTGCAGGCATTGCAGGAAGTTTTATATGCGGAGCAAAAGCATCGCGTATTGGTCGTCTTGCAGGCCATGGACACCGGCGGCAAGGATGGGGCGATTCGACGTGTGTTCGAAGGCGTGAATCCGCAGGGTGTGAAAGTTGCCAGTTTCAAAGTTCCCACACCGGAAGAGATGGCGCATGATTTCTTATGGCGTGTACATAAGGTGGTTCCTGGTGACGGCGATCTGGTGATCTTCAATCGAAGTCATTATGAAGACGTGCTTGTTGTGCGGGTTCATGAATACGTCCCAAAATCTGTTTGGAAGAAACGATACGACCAGATCAATGAGTTCGAGAAACTGCTGGCTGAAAACGGCACGACAATCTTGAAATTTTTCCTGCATATCGATAAGGATGAGCAAAAGGAAAGATTGCAGGCCCGCCTTGATGACCCATCCAAGCATTGGAAATTCCGTTTGGGAGATTTGGAGGAACGCAAGTTGTGGGATCAGTATCAGGAAGCCTACGAAGATGTATTTAACAAGACCAGCACTGAATACGCGCCCTGGTATATTGTCCCGGCGAATCGAAAGTGGTATCGTGACCTGGTTATTTCGACTGTGCTGGTGAATACGTTGAAAGACTTGAAAATGAAATATCCCGAATCAGAGGAGAACCTGGACGGGGTGGTGATTGAATAACTCCCGAATGGTTGTAAAATAATCTTATGTCTCAAACGATTAATGTGCTATTTCTTGCGGCCGAAGCCGACCCTTTTATCAAGGTGGGTGGTCTTGGTGATGTGGCAGGTTCTCTCCCCCGTGCACTGCGTGCGATCTCCACGGATGATTTGAAATTGGATGTGCGCCTTGTTTTGCCATATCACCCGGCAGTAAAAGCGGACGGCATCAAGCCGTTGGGTATGTTCTCGATCCCGCGAGGGCAGACCGAGATTCAGGTGGAAGCATTCGAAACCGTTTTGGATGGAATGCCAGTTTACTTGATCAATGGCGATCCAATTCGTGCCAATGGTTCTGTCTACTCCCTTGATTCAAAACTTGATGCCGAAAAATACACTTTCTTTTCCCTGGCTGCAAATGAATTACCCAAACATATCAACTGGCTGCCGGACGTCATTCATGCTAACGATTGGCATACCGCCGCGAGTATTTATGTTTCGCTTACCAAACGTTGGGAGGAAGGCGCCCGTCACGTGGCCGGGATGATCACGCTGCACAACCTTCCTTTTATGGGTCCGGATATCAGTGCAATTCTTGAAAGTTATGGGGTGAAGCTTGCCCAGACCGACCTTCCTGATTGGGCACGTGTGATGCCTTTGCCGTTGGGATTGTGGGCGTCAGATGCGATTGTGGCAGTTTCCCCAACTTATGGAAATGAAATTCTTGAGCAAGAATATGGCTGCGGACTCGATGAGTTCCTGAAAATTCGCCGCGAGACATTGAGTGGAATCCTGAATGGCATCGATGTAGCCTCTTTCAATCCTCTGGAAGATTCTGCATTGGGCGTAAATTTCGATTCCGATTCACTGGAAAAGCGCCCGGTAAATAAAGGCTTGTTACAGGAACGGCTTGGTCTCCCAAGGGACCCGGATATTCCACTATTGGCAATGGTTTCCCGCATGGACATTCAAAAGGGCGTGGACCTGGCCTTGACCGCCTTGAAAAGTATGAAGAACCTGAATTTTCAGGCGATTATTCTTGGAACAGGTGACCCAAAACTTGAAGAAGCTGCAATGAATATACACAAGGCTTTTCCTGAAAAAATCAAAGTGGAAACTCGTTACGATGCGGGTTTGGCCCGCCAAATATATGCTGGGTCTGATATGTTGCTCATGCCCTCGCGTTACGAACCCTGTGGACTTTCGCAAATGATCGCCATGCGCTATGGTTGCGTGCCGGTGGTGCGCGCCGCAGGTGGATTGAATGATACAGTCAGGAACGGTGAAACAGGTTTTGTTTTCGAAAAGCCTCATCATATGTCTTTAATGGCATCTGTCAAATCGGCGATCATAGTGTATGGCGATAAAGAGAAATGGAAAAAGATGCAGCTTGCCGGAATGGCACAGGATTTTTCCTGGCAGAATTCCGCAAAGCAATATCTTGCCTTGTATCAATCCCTTATCAAAAAATAAAAACTTCTGGTAACCATGGCATTCAAACGCTCCTCCGGTATTCTCCTTCATCCTTCCAGCCTGCCCGGCCCGTACGGTATCGGCGATCTCGGTCCGCAGGCATTTCGTTTTGTTGATTGGCTTGCTTCCACGGGATGCAAGCTTTGGCAGGTGCTTCCGCTCGGCCCTACAGGATATGGTGATTCCCCGTATCAGTGTTTTTCCGCATTTGCAGGGAATCCATATTTATTGAGTCCTGATGAATTACTTGCGGATGGTTTGTTGACTCAATCTGATTTGGATGAGATGAAAGACCTTCCCGCCTCCCGCGTGGACTTTGGCTTGTTCATTCCAAAGAAGCTTGATCTTTTGCAAAAGGCATTTTCCAGTTTTCAGTCCAATCCCGAGCATTTGCGTGAAGCTTTTGATTATTTCTGTGCTGAAAACTCCTCCTGGCTCGATGACTTTGCCCTCTTCATGGCGTTGAAAGAAGCCAATGGTGGCGGATCATGGAACGGGTGGCCTGAGGCGCAGCGTTCCAGAAAAAAGGCCGCACTCTCCAAGGCAAGGAAGGAATTGAGTGAAAGTATCCAGCGTTATTCATTTTATCAATTTTTATTTTTTCGCCAGTGGAACAAGATCCGTGCATACGCCAGGGAACGCGGCATTCAGATCATCGGGGATATTCCGATCTTTGTTGCCTACGATTCTGCGGATGTGTGGTCTCACCCCGAATTGTTCTTTCTGGATAAGGATGGTAATCCAACTGTGGTGGCGGGTGTTCCACCGGATGGATTTTCAGCGACCGGACAATTATGGGGTAACCCACTCTACGATTGGGAAGCGCATAAAAAGGAGAATTATGCCTGGTGGCTTACCCGTGTGCGTGCCTCGTTACAGTTGATGGATATCCTGCGCTTCGACCACTTCCGTGGATTCGCTGGCTATTATGAAATCCCTGCCAGCCATACGACAGCCGAGAATGGACGGTGGGTGACGGGCCCTGGCAAGGATTTGTTCCGCGTGGTGGATAAATATTTGGGAGATGGTCTGATCACACATGGCACTGGCTTGCCTGTCATTGCGGAGGATTTGGGATTGGTGACGCCCGATGTGATTGAACTGCTCAATGCGTTTGAATTACCCGGCATGAAAGTTTTGCAATTTGGCTTTTCCGGACCGGATAATCTGTTCCTGCCCCATAATTATGTTCCCAATTGTGTGGCATATACCGGTACGCATGATAACGATACAGCTTTTGGATGGTATGCAAACGCGCCACAGCATGAGCTCGAATTTGCCCATCGTTATCTCGGTGTGGATGGTCACGATTTTGCATGGGATCTGATCCGCGCTGTGTGGAAGTCTGTTGCAGTGTTTGCGATTACGCCGTTGCAGGATGTGCTCGGGCTTGGGGGTGAAGCGCGCATGAACTTCCCGAGCAAGCTCGGCGGTAACTGGGAGTGGCGGATGACAGACCAGGATTTCCGCGAAGATCTGGCTGCGGGGTTGAGAGATTTGAACTGGTTAACTAATAGATAAAAAGAAGAGGCTGATGCAAATCAGCCTCTTCTTTTGCCTGCCATGTTTTACGGGGGTGGTTTGAGGAGGAATTTTTTTACATTACTGTCCAAAATAACAGGGGGAATTCCAATTCCATAATCAATGCGAATGATCTTTCCTGATCTGATTTGCAAAGTTACGGCACCCAAATCATCGCTTCCGATAAATACGATCGCATACTCGCCAGCCGGGTAATTCTGATCTGAATACACTGTCTCTGAATTTTGATACACCGAATAAAGTTTTGATAATTTCAACCCTTCCCAGCCCTCAATGTCTGTCTTTCTAATAAACGAACCTTCGGGTCCGAGAAACGGTAGTACATCCACGGTGGCCCCCTCGGATTCGCCCGATAGACATTTGGGCGGGCCGCCAAGGCCCTCTACATGAGTACATATTGTTTCCGTAAAGTCGATAAGTGCTGTTAAATCGTCCCTGCTTCCATATAAGGCGGTTTCTATGATGTTATCAAGTTCGGCTATGCCTGTTTTTGCCTCGTTGTTTGGGACAGGCGCACACACAGATGTGACCAGCATTGATAAGAATAGAACGACTTGTTGGATTGACTTTTTCATATTTCCATATCATAAATATAACTGGCTGAATTGGACAGCTGCTTCTGAATTGAACTGGACAGCACTGACGAATGGCTTTTTATATCCCTGGTGTGCTGGTTACCCTCTTAATGGACTTAATGATCACATCCTTTGTCAAATACTGTCCTTGTGCAGGCTGGGATTGGATTTTTCGCACTACATCCATGCCCTTGATCGCACGACCAAACGCGGCAAAGCCATGCCCATCCGGATTGCGGCGGCCACCGTAATCCAACTCAGGTTGGTCACCGATGCAGATAAAAAATTCTGACGAAGCGGACCCCGGTTCGTTCCGTGCCATCGAGATGGCTCCGTCCAAATGCAGGATGCCGCTCTGGGTGGTGTCCTCATGTGGGATCGATGGCAAACCCAGGGAATGTTCATCCTCTTTCAGCCCACCTTGAATCACCTCGATCTTGAATTCGTTGTTGGGTTGATTGTCCATTCGGACCACTCGGTAGAAACGAACGTCGGTAAATCGATCTTCGTCTACATAACGCAAAAAGTTGGCTACAGTCAACAGGGCACGGCCAGGATGGAGCTCCAGCAATATTAACCCAAGTTCTGTATCCAGGGAGATATGGACAACTGATTCGGGTTTATCTTTTTCACCATCAGGTAATTTCCAATTACTCGTATTTGAAATGATATCGCTCCAAAATTGCCTCGATGGTTTCCTGCTGCTCGGCAGTAACATTTGTGAATTCGCAGCCGACGGTGAAGCTTTTAACGGCTGCCTCTTCCTTGCACCATGCTACACGTGCTGGCATTAACAGGTTTTGATTGGGTTTATCGAGCAGGCTTTCCGGCAATTCGATATGAAGGGTTAGATCCCTGCCTATCTCCACTGCGTGTTCGCCCACCACCATCACACCCGAGAGATTGATGTTGCCCACATAACCAAGCAGGGCATGGGAGATAAAATCGTATACAGGTGTAAATGCCATCAGTTTCTTGCGGCTGTCTTTTCTTTGGTCGCTCATGAGATTCTCCTTTCGGCCAATTAAATTAGTCGGTTGATTCTTCTTGAACGGGTTTTTCCCTGTCTGTCAAATTTACCACGATGGCGTGGCTGGCACGCACCAAATTTTCAGGCGTGATCATGATCTCCTCGCCCCATTGACCGGCTCCTGTGCCGAGGATGGGTTCATTGAGCAGGCTGGCTTCGAGGAAGGACCTGAAATTGGCTAGCTGCCAGCCAAAGGCTGGGATCGACCCGATAATATATCCCGTCGTTTCCTTTACCACTTCCGGCGCGGCCATTTGAATGTTACGTGAGCCGATGGCCTTTTTTAAATTTCCAGAGATGGCATTCTGATCGCCGCCCAGCATCACCAGCACACGTTCGCCGCTGTCCACTTGAAAGATGAGGGTCTTCACTGCCTGTCGTTCTGCAAACCCCAGCACTTTGGCCACGTTGGCAGCGCCTTTTTCTGTTTCGGGTGAAAAACTTTGCGCCTCGTATGGAATGTTATGTTGGTCGAGATAAAGATGTGATGGAAGTTTCATGGGTCGCTGTCCTTATTTAGTATAGGCCGGCAAATAGACTGTTTTCAGCCAATCCTTCCAGCCTGCCTCGAATTCTTTTTGCGAGATGTTATAGGTGTTTCTCAAAGCCGTATCCAGGTTGCCGTTTGAATCGTTATAAGCCTTTGCCAGCCTCCAAAAACCGTCGAGGCCGCCTCTTACATTTACAATGTAAGCCACCACGGCTTCCGCCTCTGCGTAGGCGAGCGAAACGCCTGTATCGAGTGAGTAAATATTTGCGAGATCCTGTTTGGAACCCGTTTCGTCCACAAGCGGAATCATTTCATCGTTTTCGAAAGCATCCACCAAATCATAAGCGCGGTCAATGCCATCCACGTATTCGGCCAGTCCTTCCACGATCCAATCAGCCATGCTGCCTTCGTTGCCGAAGGAGCGCTGGTGAGCCATGTGAGTGTACTCGTGCGTCAGCACATTTTCTAGATCAATCTCCCAACCGAATTCATTGTAATACCAGCCGAAGAGATAGGAGTTGGGTGCATAGATCACCATGCGGTCTCCCACACCGTTAAGCGCTCCATTGAAGCGATAATACGCCACCACGTTGGGGTCGTCGTGTGGGTACAGACCGTAGGTGGGGATGATCTCCACTTCAATCCTTTCATCGGGCGCTTTGCCGAGTTTTGCTTTCACGCGGTCGCGCGCGTTTTGCATCAAGCTCTCCACTTGTGCATTCACTTCGTCGGCCCAGGGATACGTCCTGAACGTAAAGTACTCGGTATTTCTCACCATTACTTGACCGGTCTGTTCGACAGTGGGTTCAGTCAAGACCCAGGTACCGTCCTGCAGGTCACGGAAGACCCAATCCACTGCGGCAACTTCGTCATAGATGATGTGTGCCTGCACGAGGTTGTACTCCCGTTGGATAATGTAATCGACAAGGTAGGTGTCCTCGGTCCTGTTTCCGTCGTACCCCTCCTGCTCGGTGCGAAAGCGGGTCTTGATGAATCGATTGAAGGGTTTATTGTCCGGGTCGATTACGGTGGCGAGCAGTTCTATATCATTTTCTGCATATGCATTTGCATAAATATTAAGTGATTTTTGAATGCCTTTGATGATTTCCGCTTCGGTAAGGTGTGCGGCGGTGGGGGAAGGCGGCAGTGTTGTGGCCGTGGCAGGTATGGCTGTAGGTGCACTGGTCAAGGTGGCGCATGCCAGAGTGACCGCGCCAAGCAAGATGAGGAATTGGGTGATGGAGCGTTTCATGGATGTCCCTTCTGTATGTTTTGACTTGCGAGATAAATTCCGATCAGGATCAGCAAGCCCCCACAATAGGTTAAGAATGGCGGAGATTCCTGTACGATAAAAAAAGCAAGGATGGCCGATCCGACGGGTTCGCCCAATATATTAATAGAGACGAATGTGGCTGGCATGTGCTTCAACGCCCAGTTGAATGTGGAATGCCCGATCAACTGTGGAACCGCCGCAAGCAAAAATATCCACCCATATGTTTTAGGTTGATATCCAAATGGAGAATTTCCGGAAGCCAGCATGAAAATGATTAGAACGATCGCGGCCATGCCGTACACCAAAAAGATATATGGCACCAGCGACATTCCCCCGCGAATTTTCCTGCCGATCATCAGGTAGCCCGTCACCGCCCATGCGCCGGCCAGTGCGAGGAAATTTCCCCACATGGCGCGGCCTTGTAAAAAGTTCTGCATCTCCGGGCAGGAGAGACCGCCATCCCAAACGCACGCATCCGCCAAGCCGACGATGACTCCACCTGCGATGGATATTCCCAACCCTAGCAATGCCAACTTTGAAAGTCTCTCATTCAAGAAAATGGGGGATAAAAGCGCCACCCAAAGCGGGCCAGTGCTTACGAATACCGCCGAGCTTGCCACGTTGGTGAATTCCAACGAGGAGATCCACGTGGCAAAATGGACAGCGAGAAAAAAACCCGATAGTCCGCCGAACAGGATCTCGGTCCGTGTGAAGCGCTTGATTTCGTCGCGATATTTTGTCAACGCATAGGGTGCAAGCAGCGATGTTGCAAAAGTCAAACGCAGTGCAGCGATCACGATGGAGGGCACGCCGTTTGCCAGTGCAAAGCGAATGAAAATACTAGCGGTGGAGATTGCGAGGATGGCGATGAAGATCGCCGCTGGAAGAACGATGCGTGTTCGGTCAGTATTTCCCATTTTGGCAAGTATATTCCAGAACTCCGCAATTTTGTCCTTCAGGTTGGCCGCCTGACTCTTTGGCAAATGTAAACGTATTGTCAGAGTTTTGATTTTTGTCTTGACATTGCCCCCGCGGGGGAATACAATTTTATTAAGTTATTTCTAAAATATTAACCACCTCAAGGAGACTCCAATGGCTTTTGAATTACCGAAACTGGCTTATGCATATGACGCGCTTGAACCTCATATCGACGCGCGCACGATGGAAATCCATCATACCAAGCACCACAATACCTATGTCACGAACCTCAACGGTGCCGTGGAAAAAACCCCCGAACTCGCGGGAAAATCCCTCGAAGCCCTGCTCGGGGATTTGAATGCCGTGCCAGAAGGCGTACGTGGTGTGGTTCGCAATCACGGCGGCGGCACCTACAATCACAACCTGTTCTGGGAGATCATGGGACCTAACGCCGGCGGCGCGCCAAAGGGCGACCTTGCCAAGGCAATCGATGCCTCCTTTACTTCATTTGACAATTTCAAGGCGGAGTTCACCACCGCTGCCACAACCCGCTTCGGCTCCGGCTGGGCCTGGCTCGTCAAAAAGGGCAGTGGTCTCGCTGTGGTTTCCAGTGCCAATCAGGACAGCCCGCTTTCCGACGGCCTCACCCCGATCCTCGGAATCGATGTCTGGGAACATGCCTATTACCTCAATTATCAAAACCGCAGGCCCGATTACATCACCGCCTTTTGGAATGTGATCAACTGGGATGCGGTTGCGGCAAAGTTCTCGGCCAAGTAAAAAAAATAACCCGCAGCACAGGCTGCGGGTTATTTTTTTAATCACCCTTGTCACAAAAATAAACGAAGATATAATATAAATATTAACATCGCTCATATTTCACAAAGGAGTGTTTTCCCATGACACACATTATTACCAGTTTATGCGTTCGCGATCGCGGTTGTATCGAAGTTTGCCCAGTGGAATGTATGGTTCCAGGCCAACCTGTTGGCGAATGGCCGTGGATCTACATCGATCCCGATACCTGTATTGATTGCGGCGCATGCGTTCCTGAATGCCCATTTGCCGCCATTTATCCTGAAGATGAAGTCCCTGCGGCCTACACAGCCAAGGGTGGTGAATATATTAGCAAGGTCGGCCTGACCGGTCATTTCGAAGGAACCAATCATCACGGCAAGGCAATCAGCCTTGAAACCACCAAGCAGCTCGCCGCCGGTGAAGTTGTGGACCTCACTCCTGATATCAAACCCAATTACGATTTCTTCAAGGGCGGCCCTGGCTACTCCGCGAAGGATAGCGATCAGGGTATCTAAAAATTTTTAGAATCAAAAACGCCGTGCTTTTGCACGGCGTTTTTATTTAACTGAATGACTATTTCGTGATCGAACCCAACAATTGATCGCGTATTGATTCGGCCAGAAACGTATTGTCTTCTTCCAATGTAACGACAAGAACCAGAGGTGTGCCGCCCCAATCTTGCACAGTTCCGGCGATTAACCAGGTGATGATCAGCTCATTGGCGCTTGCCTGCCCGGTATGACTCCAATAGGGCTTGTCCTGCACGATGAAGGCAACTGCCGCCTCATCCGCCGCCCTGGCTTGCAGCACTTCATTTGGTTGACCTTCCGCTGGAAGCACCACCCATCCCTGCTCTGGTGTATCCACTGCCATCGATATTCGCGGCGCTGGAATGATGCCATGATTGCTCAAAGTGGAAGCGGCCAGCAACGCTTGCAAAGGGCTGATTCGCAAATCTTTGGGAGATGTGTTTAGGTCCGCCTGCGAGATCGGAATATTGAGTTGAGGCGCGCGATACAACATCAGCGATGAATAAAGCTTCTTCAATTGATTATCTGACAGAGTTTCTTCTTTATATTGGGCACGGATCAAGGGTAGAAGACTAGTGCCGATCGGGTACAGTCCCTGTGTGGCGCGATTTAGCAATGGGGCAGCCTCATTAGATGAAAGGGCATCACCCTCTTCATCCAATTTATTCGGGTCGTAGGTTGGGTGTGAAGCCATCGCCAGAATTTCGCCGGTCTCGGCGTTCATCAAGATCAGAGCGCCCGTATGCCCGCCAAGAAGCTGGTCGGCTTTTGTTTGCAATCCAAAGTCGATACTTAATCGCACATCCAGGCCTGGCGGGGGGGTTCCGTACAATAAATGGTCCCACCAAATTAGGCTGGACGGATTACCTTTGATTCCTCGCAGGTAGTCATCCAAGGTGGCTTCCAGTCCGGCTTGTCCAAAAATAGGGTGGGTATACCCAAGAATGGGGGCGAGCTCCGGATACAAATAGACTCGCTCGTACGAACCGCTCTCTCCTTCGGTTACAACGAAAGGCTTGTTGTTCCTGTCCAGTAAGTTGCCGCGTGGAACATATCGATCTGCGATGGCGCGCCGTGCATTGTCTGTTCGGCTCAGCAAATCCGGTCCGCGATAGAGAGCCCACCATCCTGCCGAAAACGCACAGGCAAACAGCCCCAGGGCAAGCATCCCTGTTAGTGTCGAATAGGGTTTGTAATTGGAGAGTGCCGCTGGTTCGTTATCCTCTGGAACGCTGATAATGAGCAAGATGGTGATCGCGACAAAAGATGTTAAAAGCGATGAACCTCCATAGGAGACAAATGGCAGGGTGACCCCTGTTAGCGGCATTACCCGGATATTTCCGCCAATGATCAGCAGGCTTTGTATCCCAAGATAGGACACAATTCCAGCTGCGAGAAACCTTCGAAATCGATCTGGGGCCTTCAATGCAGTCATCATGCCGCGGGAAAGAATCACCCAAATAGTGGCGAGCAGGCCCAGGGTCCCGATCAGACCGGTTTCTTCTGCAATTGCTGCGAAGATAAAATCCGAGATAGCGACTGGCACCAGTGTGGGATTCCCCATGCCGGGGCCGCGTCCAATGAAGCCGCCGCTTGCCACGGCCAAAATGGATTGGACAATTTGATAGGAATTCCCGGAAGGGTCCGCCCAGGGGTTAAGCCATGCGTTGATGCGCACATTGATCACACCAATGAAAAAATATCCGACCAGTAACGCCGCAAGGAGTGCAAGCCCGGAAGCGAATAGAACCCGTTTTTTTTCAGTTGAAATGAACAGAATAGTTGTGTAAATGAGGATGAAGATGGAAGCTGTTCCGAGATCACGCTGAACGAATAACAGTAAGAGCGCCAGGCCAGTCAGCAGGATGGTGGGCACAAGAAGTGGAAGTGAATTCAATCGAATGATGGGACGATCTGCAAGATAGGCTGCAAGGTAAATTACCAGCAATAATTTCAACGGTTCGGATGGTTGAAAATAAACACCGCAACACCCCAGCCATAAACGCGGTCCTATTCCCTGTGGGTTTGTACCAAACACAACGGTGAGCGCCGTCAGGACGAGCCCGCTTGCAAGAAGGATATATTTATAACGGCGAATGATTGGCAGATATCTATGCAGGCGTATCAATAACAGGATGATGAGTGTGCTGATTACAAGCCAAATGCCCTGTTTGAAGCCGAAATTTTCGTCCAACCGCCAAATCGTTAAGAGGCCCCATCCGGTAAGAAAAGCGGCGGCGGGAAATAAAAAGGGATCACGATCCTGCAGATACCTTGCACTCGCCTTGTGGATTATGTAAGTACAGGCCAGCCAGGCAAGATAACCAAGCCAATGCTGGAATTTGTAATCCACATCCCATGTTCTTTCACGAACAGCAGGTGAAAGAGTGAGAATTGTGGAATATATTAGAAGGAATAGTGCCGCCCAGCGTAATAGACGGGTTTGCATATTGTCTGTCATGCAAGTAATCTTACATCAATTCTGATTTTAAGTTTTTTTGGGATGGTATTTATTGATTGTCTTTTTCGAGCTTGATGGTCGGTGAAACAAAAACGTCCACTGAAATATTGACAAGCAGTTTGGCGTTGCCGCACTTTATCTCATCCCCTGATGTGATGACGGTCGGCATGTTGATCATGGTCTGATTAAGAAAGGTCCCGTTTGTGGAGGCCAGATCCTGTACCCACCATTGACCGTGATGGTAGCTTAACTGGGCGTGCCGTGTCGAGATCGTGTCATCGCCTTTGATCGGAATATCACAGCCAGGGTCACGCCCCATAATGATCTCCGGTTGCGAGAAATGCCTTTCCGCTTGGGCCCCGCTGGCAGGTTGGATGGTAATCCCGATGTTTGGAACACGCCTGTTTGCAATGGCGTTTCCTTGTTTGTTGATGTCGCGCCATAAGAGGTAAAGCGCCCACCCTAAAAAAGAGTAAAGGGCGATTGCCATGGCAATGCGCAACACTAAAACGATGGAACCGCTCATTCTTTTTTGAGGAATTTCGCCGTCGAGCGGGTTTCTTTGTTAAGAGTGGCGGTCGGTCGGTCTGACGTGGCTTTTTGGAGTGGGGCGGTATCTTTCAGGTCAGGGCGTGGAGGCGGGTTGTCCTGTCCGAAGATCAGGGAAACGCCGGCCAATGAGATCACATCGCCCGGATAGAGCACACTTTGGCTTGTGCGTTGGCCGTTGACAAAAGTTCCACCTGTTGAGTTTAGATCGAACACTACAAAACGGCCCTTGATGGATCGAAGCTGGGCGTGATTTCGTGAAACCCTTGGGTCGTCGATAATAAGTTGATTATCAAGCCTGCGCCCGATGTTGATCACCGGTGCGGCCAAAGGAAAAACCTTCACGCCTTCAACGATCAAAAAGGCATTCTCGGGAATGCTTCCATGATCGTCAGCTGGTTCTGGATTTTGAGGAGTTGCGTTTGTATCTGCCATGGGTTCCGCCCGATGCGATGCAATCACTTGCGCATCATTTAAGGATAGATTTACATCTGAAGATAAAGTGATGGATGGGGTGGTCGTGAACTTTAGTCCGATTTCATGAGCAACTGAGGTGATCGAATTTAATAGCACCGTCAGCAGCTTTTTATCCTGCCAGGCAGGTAAAGCCTCTGGGTTAAGTTGAAGTGTGTAGATATTGGGGGCAAATATCGATCCGTCTTCCAGGGTGATCGTGTTCAGCTGGATTGCACCTGCCAATTTTTGGACGATAACATCGTCCACCTTAACGCCTGGAATAATTCCCGGCAAATCGATCTCTATCAAGGCCTGCAATCTTGCTTCAATTTCCTGTAAGTTCATTCTTTTGCCGTCAGCGCATTATTATAGAAGGCAAAAGGCTTTTCTGCAAGTAGGCAATTGTACTTATAGTGCTGAGTTACAGTTTGGACAGGTTTTGTCCCCTTTTTTGACCACAAACCCGCATTGACGGCATGTGCCGGGTTGAGCCATTCCAAGCGGTGCGCCACAAGCGATACAGGAAGCCTCACCAACAGGGTTTGCTGCGTGGCAGTATTCGCAAACCAATCGCTTCAGTTTATCTGATAATTCTGCAGATGCACCAAGGGATTTTACAGTTCTGGAAACGATCGTCCAAACTTTTTCAGTCAGTTGCAGGTTTTCGATATCTTGCGCGATATCGTCAAGCCGTCCCAGCAGGCTGAGGGGATTTCGAATGGCGGAAAGCGCGCTTACACCAAGACTCGCCACGACCCCCAGCCAGGCTTGCTGCCCGACCTCCACCATGATCCCATCCTGATGAGACTGAACGGTGATGGTCAATGCAGTTTGTCCGCCGGAACTTGCACCTGGATTTGTGTTCACCTGAACTGCCATCTTGTCGCTTTGGCCAAGGATCTGTGCGCGTAAATTCCCCTGATTAAACTCGGCAAGAAGCGCCTGTGCGATGTCAACTGGTTTGATATTACCGTGAAAGAATTTTCGTTCCATGATTTAGATTATAATCCTCTTTGGAAATCTACTTAGAGATTTACGTAATGCATCGAATCAAGTTTCAACTTCTCGCAACTTTCCCCATTTTCCTTTTGCTTGTTTGGTCCTTGTTCGCCTCTTGTCTGACCAATGTGCTGGCTCAGGAACCTGAGGCATCGTCCACGCCTGCCGTATCGGGCATATTCATCACGGTTTTAGGCGATGAACCCTTTGCCAATATACGTACGGGCCCAAGTGCATCCATCTATCCGGTGATTGGACAGCTGCGCCCCGGTGATACAGCTCCAGCGTTGGGCAGGTCGCCGGGTGGGGATTGGATTCAAATTGAATTTCAAGGTGCGCCAAATAACAAGGGATGGGTATACTCTCCGCTTGTGGTGCTTTCCCCTGGTACATTGCAAATTGCCGAGCCACCGCCAACCCCGGTTCCTCCCGCCACCTCCACTGTTGACCCGACTTTGGCTGCGCAGTTTTCGATCCTGCCTACAAATACCCGTCTGGCGACATTTACAGCACCCGCTCCGCTGAACACTCTTGCCTTCACTGAAGCTCCTGTCAAAACCGAGTCGGATCCCGTCCCAATGGCATTGGTGATCTTAACCCTAGGCGGCTTTGGGTTAATCGGTTTTGTTCTATCCCTGTTATTACCCCGTCGTTCATTCTCCTGATCTATGTACAAAAGACACAAGGTAATATGGATCGGTCTTTTTATGGCGCTGTTTTTATGCGCCCTCACTTTGGTTTCCCCAACGCATTCCTCAGTCCAGGCACAGCAGCCAACGGGTTCGATTCCAACGGTTACAGGAACAGCTTCCGGGGCGGTTGTAGCGGTGGATTTGTCCATTCCTTATGTCAGCGTATATTCCGGTCCAAGTACCTATTTTTATCCTGCCATCGGAGTTTTAATTGCCGGTCAGGAAGTGCCGGCATTGGGATATTCGGAAGACCAGAATTGGCTGCAAATATATTACCCGGGCGTGACAGACTCGGTCGCATGGGTGTACGGACCGTTTGTGAAGATCGTTAAATCCGGGAGCCTGCCAATTTTAGCGGCTCCCTCCACGCCGACGCCTGCCTCCACGCCGACGATCAACCCGACCCTTGTGGCTGCATTTATTATCCCTGTCACACCGACACGTTTGGTTACATTTACGGTTCCCGCGCCTTTGGTTCTTCCATCTTTTGAAGAACAGACAGAGGCATCTGGTCTGCCAGTCGGTTTGTTGATTTTCGGCTTGGGGTTTATCGGCGGGTTGGGGGTTTTGATCTCGTTCCTGCGTGGCAGATAATTCATTAAATAAAAATAGCCGGGAATTTTCCCGGCTATTTTTATTTCTAAAATTTAGTTGTTACAGCCGCAGGCGCCACCGCCGCCACAAGCGCAAGAAGCTTCTGAACTTTCGTGACCATGGCTGCCGCAGGAACATCCACCGGACGATGCCTTGGCGTTCGGGCTGCTGACTGCAAATCCAGCGCCGTGTTGCGGATCATTCACAAAATCAACGGTGGCATCGCGCAAGTAATCGATGGAGACTTCGTCAACAACGACTTTTACGCCGTTGGCTTCAAAGGTGGTATCGACATCGCGGAAGTTGTTATCGAGAGCCATGCCGAAGTTGACGCCGCAGCAACCGCCGCCGGCAACATAGACGCGGAGGGCGAACCCATCAAGATTACGCTGGGCGAGAATATCTTTGACAGCCTGACTTGCCGCTGGGGTAAGTGTGAATAATTGAGTTTCAATTTCCTGGAGCATGTTTTTTCTCCTACATATTTAATGGATACTTGTAATTTGTCCAAATATTATCAGGTTTGGGGGTCATTGTCAACTTATGACAATATAAAAGATTAATCCATACTCATATTTCTTGACACAATCTATTGCCAACTGTAAAATCTTGTCACTAAGGCGTAGGCCTAATCTAATTTATCCTGAGGAGGATATTTCATATGTCTGTCATGGGACTTTCCCAAGTAGAGACAATCGCGATCTGGGCCGTGTTTGGCGTCGCCATTCTCGGTCTTTTGTATGCGATTTTCTTGCGTTCCCAAATCCTGCGTGAAGATAAAGGTACGGAAAAAATGCAGGAAGTGTGGGGAGCCATCAAGGATGGCGCGAATGCTTATTTAGGCAAACAAATTCGCTCCATCGTTCCTTTGATCGGTATCCTTACAGTCGCTCTTTTCCTCTCTGTCTATATCGTTCCCCCATCCCCTGAAGCCCTCGAGCGCTTCGCTGATCAAACTCCCGACCAGGTTCGTCTCATCATAGGAATTGCACGTGCCTTGGCATTTGTCATGGGTGCTGGCTTCTCGCTTGCTGTGGGTCAAATTGGTATGCGCATGGCGATTGAAGGCAACGTCCGCGTGGCAGCTGCCTCGAAGAGATCCTTTGGCGAAGCGCTTCGCATTGCCTACCGCGCCGGCACGATCACCGGTATGCTCACCGATGGCCTCGGTTTGCTTGGCGGTACCATCATCTTCATTATCTTGGGCATCGCTGCCCCGGACGCCCTTTTAGGCTTCGGTTTCGGCGGTACGCTCCTCGCTTTGTTCATGCGCGTGGGCGGCGGTATTTTCACCAAAGCTGCTGATGTCGGTGCCGACTTGGTCGGTAAAGTGGAAGCAGGCATCCCTGAGGATGACCCGAGAAATCCCGCCGTGATCGCGGATCTCGTCGGCGATAATGTCGGTGACTGCGCAGGTATGGCCGCTGACATTTTCGAATCCTACGAAGTCACGATCGTTTCTGGCTTGATCCTGGGTCTCTCCCTCTGGCATGTGACCGGACGCCTTGAGTGGATCATCTTCCCGTTGATGGTTCGCGGTATTGGTGTGCTTTCATCCATCGTCGGCACATACTTTGTGAAGGCCGGTGAAACAGGCAAGAGCGAAGATGCAATGAAGGCGATTTTCAGCGGCTTCATTACCTCTGCGATTATCTCCGTTGCTTTATTTGCCCTGGCTGGTTTCCTGTATTTGAACACCGCTGCGATGAATCAATGGGGTGGTTGGTGGCGTTTGCCGGCTGCGGTTGCCGTTGGTGTTTTGCTAGCCATTGTGATCGACCGCCTGACCGAATACTTCACCGGCACCCATGCGTCTCCGGTGAACGACGTCAAAAAGGCAGCGGACACTGGCCCTGCCACTCTTATTCTTAATGGTATTTCACTCGGTTTCGAATCTTCTGTATGGTCAGTGGTTGTAATTGCCTTGACCATTGTTGCCTCCATCGGTATTTTCGGCACGATCCCTGGCGTAAGCGGTGTGGAACGCGCTACTTTTATTTTGTATGGCGTTGCAATGACGGGCATCGGCATGTTGACCCTCACCGGCAACAACGTGGCCATGGACTCCTTTGGTCCCATCTCTGATAATGCCAACGGCATCGGCGAAATGGCCTGGTCTGGCAAGACAGATAAAGCCACCAAAGATGCACAGCAAATCATGGCCGACTTGGATGCAGTCGGTAATACAACCAAGGCCATTACCAAGGGCGTGGCGATTGGCTCCGCAGTGATCGCGGCGGTATCCTTATTCGGTTCCTTCCTTGTCGATGTGTCTCGCGCACAGGCAAGTCAGGGAATTGATATTGCCAGCCAGATCCAATCCATTGGTATTCGTGTTGACATCCCCCAGATTTTTGTCGGTATGTTGATCGGTGGTGCTCTGCCCTGGTTGTTCTCTTCTTTCGCTATTCAAGCAGTGAGCCGTGCAGCTTCCTTGATCGTTTTGGAAGTCCGCCGCCAGTTCAAATTAGGTGTGCTCGCTGGTAAAGTAAAGCCGGATTACAAGCAGGCCGTTGAAATTTCCACTTCCGCTGCTCAAAAAGAACTTGTCTCGCTTGCTCTCCTGGGCATTGTGACTCCGATTGTAGTAGGTCTGCTTCTCGGTGTGGAAGCCCTTGGTGGTTTCCTTGCCGGCATCATTGTCTCCGGCCAATTACTGGCAGTCTTCCTGAACAACTCAGGCGGCGCGTGGGATAATGCCAAGAAATTGATCGAAGATGAACCCAAGGATGCGAAGAACAACCTTGGAAAAGGCTCCGAGCGTCACAAGGCTGGTGTTGTAGGCGACACCGTCGGTGATCCATTCAAGGATACTGCTGGTCCAGCTCTCAACCCAATGATCAAGGTGGTTAATCTCGTTGCTGTGATCATCGCTCCGATCATCGTGCAGTATCAAGGTGTTGGTGGACTTACCCAGATCGTTGTCTGGATTGTCGCCGCTGCTTTGATCGGTGTGCTTGCCTGGGCGGTTGATCGTTCCAAGGCACCCGCTCCTTCCATGACTGCCGTGATGGATGCTCCCAAGGTTGCAAAGAAGAAGACTGCAAGCAAGAAGAAATAGCATGATAAATAAAAAAGAGGCCTGTCTTTTGGACAGGCCTCTTTTTTATTTTGTAAACCTCTTTTGCCATTCAAATAATTTATTCAACGCTTCGATGGGGGGGAGTGAATTCACATCAAGGGATTTGATCTCATCCAGCAGAGGATTGGTCTCGGGGAATAAAGCCACTTGTTGCGCAGACTGCGGGTTGATCTTCACGGCGCGCCCGGATGTTTTTTCAAGCTCTGCCATGATCTCGTTGGCCCGCTGGATCACAGGAGAAGGTAGTCCGGCCAGCTGCGCAACATGAATTCCGTATGAACGGTCGGCTCCGCCGGCGATGATCTTGTGTAGAAAAACAACCGTGTTATCTGCTTCGCTTACGGCTACATTGTAGTTGCGCACGCCGGGCAACAAATCCGCAAGTTGTGTGAGCTCATGGTAATGTGTGGCAAACAGAGTTTTTGCCCGCAGTTGCGGATGGTTGTGAATATATTCGATAATTCCCCAGGCGATAGAAAGGCCGTCGTAAGTGGATGTGCCGCGCCCGATCTCATCTAAAATCAATAAAGACCTTGATGTGGCGTGGTGCAAAATATTCGCCGCTTCCACCATCTCCACCATGAACGTGGATTGCCCGGCGTGGATCTCATCCTGGGCTCCGATGCGGGTGAAGATGCGGTCAATGAGGCCGATTTTTGCAGAAGCGGCGGGCACAAATGATCCCATTTGCGCCATAAGGACGATCAAAGCAGCCTGCCGCAGATAAGTGGATTTACCTGCCATGTTTGGGCCGGTGATCACTCGTACCACTTCGCCTTTTTCAAAGATGACATCATTGGGGATGTACCTCTCGTTCTTCAGTAATTGCTCAACGACCGGATGTCTGCCATCGTTGATTTCCAATTCGCTTCCTTCGTGGACCTCGGGCCTGCTATAACCTGCGAGAGCAGCCACCTCGCCCAAAGCAGACAACACATCCAATTCCGCAAGCGCTCTAGCTGTGGACAGGATTTTGTTTGCCGCCTTTGCTAATTCCGTGCAAAGCTCGCGGAATAGGCGTGTTTCGATTTCCTTGATTCTTTCCTCGGCATTCAAAACCAGTGTTTCATATTCCTTCATTTCCGGTGTGATGAAGCGTTCCGCATTGACAAGTGTTTGTTTGCGGATATAGCTTTCCGGAGCCTTGTCTGCTGCGCCGCGTGAAATTTCAATGTAATACCCGAATACTTTGTTGTAACCCACTTTCAGAGTCTTGATGCCGGTCTTCTCGCGTTCGATTCCTTCCAGATTGGCGATCCAATCTCGGGCGTGTTTGGAAGCGTCGATCACGGAATCCAATTCCTGCGAATAGCCGGGGCGAATCACACCGGTGTTTTGAAGCGTGGCGGGCGGGTCATCGTCGATGGCGTTTTGAAGCAGGGTATGCTCTTTATCACACGTTGACCACTTCTGGGCTGCAACGCGGCTGGTCACTTCTTTCACCTTGGGCAATTCCAGCAATGTATTTCTCATCGCGATCAGGTCGCGTGGTTGCGCCTGTCCGGCAATGACGCGATTGATCAAGCGTTCAAGATCGGTGATGGGTTTGAGCGCTTCGCGTAACTCCGCGCGCACCATGCCGTTTTTGAAGAAGTATTCCACGCCATCCTGTCGTTGTTTGATTTTTTCCACACTCAACAAAGGCTGGCTGACCCATTGATGAATCAACCGTTTGCCCATTGGGGTGATCGTGGTATCGAGCGTTCCCAGCAGCGAACCTTTGCGTTCGCCGCGCAGAGTTTCGTCCAGCTCCAAATTGCGGCGTGTGGACGCGTCGAGAGTCATGAATTCATTCAGGCTGTATGAACGCAGCGAAGTCAATAAACTCAACGCATCCGGTTGGGTTTCTTTTAAATATTGGACAATGGAACCGGCGGCCCTGACCGATAAGCTGTTTTGCCTCAGCCCAAAGCCATCCAGGGTGGCGGACTTGAATTGTGTGAGCAATGTTTCTGCGCATTTGCCGGGTTCAAATTTCCATGCAGGCAATGCGGTTAAATGGCCTGTAATTCCATCGGGTAGTGTTTGGCTATCTGGATAAAGAATTTCAGCAGGATGCAGGCGGGTTAATTCGGCACGCAGCGCTTCCAGCGGAAGTTCGGTGACGGCGAATTCGCCGGTGGTGACATCCGTATAAGAAACAGAAGCAGACCCTTCGTTAAGAATGATCGAGGCGAGGTAGTTGTTTGCGTCGCCGGGCAGTAAACCGGGTTCGGTCACTGTGCCTGGGGTCACAACGCGGACCACCTTTCTTTCCACCAGGCCTTTTGCCGGCACCTCACCGATTTGTTCGCAAATGGCGACGTGATATCCTTTCGCGATCAGGCGTGAGAGATAATTTTCCACAGCATGATATGGAATGCCCGCAAGCGGTACGCGCACACCGCCGCCGACAGGACGTGAGGTCAATACAATGTCGAGTTCGCGCGCGGCGATCTCGGCGTCTTCATCGAAAGTTTCGTAAAAATCGCCAAGGCGGAAAAGAACAATTGCATCCGGATGTTGTTTTTTTACATCCAGATATTGCTTGCGAACGGGAGTGATATCTTCGGTGGACATGGGTCGATTTTACTATGAGCAGGGGACTTGGGCTATAATTTGAAAAAATATACCAGATCGAATTTGATCTGAATCTTAGGAGCACAAATGTATAAGTTGGTTCTCGTCCGTCATGGACAAAGCGCATGGAATCTCGAAAACCGTTTCACTGGTTGGACTGATGTTGAACTCACGGACCTCGGCCGCGCCGAGGCTGCTGAGGCCGGGAAGTTGTTGAAAGAGGGTGGCTATGATTTTGATATTGCCTACACCTCCGTTTTGAAACGTGCGATCCAAACACTTGGCGTGATTCAAAAGGAAATGGACCGCGATTGGCTGCCGGTCATCCGTGCGTGGCAATTGAACGAACGTCATTATGGTTCTCTGCAAGGTTTGAATAAGTCGGAAACCGCTGAAAAGTTTGGTGAAGAGCAGGTAAAAATTTGGCGGCGTTCCTACGATGTCCCGCCTCCAGCCCTGGAATTGACTGATGAGCGCCATCCCAAGTTTGATCGCCGTTACGCCTCGTTGACTCCCGAACAGCTGCCCGCCACCGAGTCGCTTAAGATCACGCTGGATCGCGTTTTGCCCTACTGGCATTCGACACTTGCATCCGAGATCAAAGCTGGTAAACGCGTTCTCGTTGTTGCGCATGGGAATTCCATCCGCGCGCTGGTGAAGTATTTGGATAATATCTCCGAAGCGGATATTACCGAATTGAATATTCCCACCGGCCTGCCTTTGGTTTATGAATTGGACAAGGATCTCAAGCCGATCAAAAATTATTATCTGGGTGATCCCGAAGAAGCCGCAAAGAAAGCGGCGGCTGTGGCTAATCAAGGCAAGGCGAAGTAAATCGACAAACAGTGACACGGTCAGCGCCGTGTCACTGTTTTATATATTCCCATGTCCCTTACTCCCCGCGAACGAATTCAAGCAGTTCTTGATCACGAAACCCCGGATCGTGTCCCGATAATTTTGGGCGCCAGCAATGCGACTGGCATCAGTATGCCTGCGTATAAAAGACTTGCCGATTTACTCTGCGTCAAGGCCGAAGAAAAATACCTGTACGATTGGCCGGAACTTGGCACCGCGGCCATGAACGAATCCATTCTGGAAAGACTCCGCAGCGATGTGCGCGGAGTCCATGACCGTGAACCGGCGCATATCCGCGAGATGAACGAAAAGCGTGAGCCTGGGACTCCTTACTACAACTCGTGGGGTGTTGGTTCTGTTCAAGGGGATCCGGGTATGTGGTTCCCTGCAATTCATCCATTGGCAGAATCACATTCCATCGACGATATCGAGTCCTATCCCTGGCCGGATATGAACGATCCAACGCGCGTGTCGCATGTCAAAGCCGAGGCACAAAGGCTTGCCAGTGAAAATAAGTATGGAATCCTTGCCACGCCCTGGCTGGCTTTTCCGCTGGAGCGCGCCTATGCCATGCAGCGCATGGACAAGTTTATGCTCAACATAGGCAGATACCCTGAGTTTGCGCGTGCCCTGGTTGCCAGGATCGCCGAACAGTGCAAGACGCTGATGGGACATTTCCTCCGTGAGTGTGGCGACCATATCGATATGATCAAGATCGGCGATGACCTTGGGATGCAGAACAGTTTGCTCATTTCACCGAAGATGTATCGCGAAATCATCAAACCCATTCATGCAGATTACATATCGTTCATAAAATCACATACCAAGGCCAAGGTGTTTTTTCACACGGATGGTGATGTCTTTCCCCTGATTCCGGATTTCATTGAAATGGGAGTCGATATTCTTAACCCTGTCCAAACCTCCGCGGGCAAGATGTCGAATCTGGGTGAACTCAAAAAACAGTTCGGTAAGGATATTATTTTTTGCGGTGCAATCGACACACATCGTGTTTTGCCATTCGGTACGCCGGAAGAGGTGCGCGCTGAAGTGAAACGTATCATTGAGGTGCTCGGAAAAGACGGCGGCTACATGTTGTCTTCCGTGCATACCATCATGTCTGATGTTCCGCCTGAGAACATTCTTGCCATGGTGGATGCGGTCGAAGAATTCGGTTGGTATTAGAATTGGCGAATGTCCCTTTCCCCTGACTTTTTACATGAATTAAAAAAGCGCTTCACAGGCGACCTTCGGGTTGATTCCGCTTCGCGGGCTTTATATTCCACGGATGCATCGATGTACCAGATCGAGCCGCTGGGTGTTGCGATTCCCAAAACGCAGGACGACTTGCAATCCGCAGTGGAATTAGCCGCAAAGTACAAGATCCCAATTCTTCCGCGCGGATCAGGTTCTTCATTGGGCGGGCAGGCCATCGGCGAAGCATTGATATTGGACTGCTCCCGTTATCTTGATTCCATTTTGGAGATTGACTCTGAATCTCATTCAGCATTGGTTGAACCGGGCGTAATTTTATCCACATTGAATCGCGCAGCAGCCAGGCACGGTTTGGTGTTTGGTCCCGACCCTGCTTCTGCGGAACGTGCCACGATGGGCGGTGTGATCGGAAATAATGCGACCGGTGCCCATTCAATCCTGTACGGCATGAGCGCAGATCATTTGCTTTCTGCGGATGTGATCATGGCAGACGGATCGTTGCAGACTTGGGAAAATATCGATGTGTCAAAGATTGAAAACCAAACGACTTTTGTAAAGGCAGTCTTTGAGATTCGGGAGAAATACGGCGAATTGATAAAGCAGAATTACCCAAAGTCCTGGCGTAATTCTGCGGGGTATCGTTTGAATTATCTATTACCTTTTTCTCCTTCAAAACCGCCCCAATGGCTGGGCGATTATCCGGCAATTCATCCTTCGCAGCTCAGCCTTCATTCTTTACTTGCCGGCAGTGAAGGAACTTTGGCGGTCATTCGCAAACTGAAAGTTAATCTTGTTCCGAAGCCTGCACATACGATTTTGGGCGTGCTATCCTATCAAAGCATTGCTGAGGCGTGCGATGATGTGCCGCGCCTGTTGGAATACAATCCCAGTGCCATCGAATTGATTCCGCGTATGATCATTCAATTGGCGCGCGATGTGCCCGCATATGCGCGTCAATTGGGGTGGATGGTGGGGGATCCTGCCGCGGTGTTGGTCATTGAATTTAGTGGCGACCAACCGTCGACATTGAAAGAATCGGTTCGTCGCCTCGGAGATGTCCTGACGATTGCCGAGGCGAAGGAAGATCAGGCGCGCATATGGAACATCCGCAAGATGGGGTTGGGTATTTTAGATTCACGTCCACGATCTGCGCGGCCTGTTGCATTCATCGAAGATTGTGCCGTTCCTGTTGAACAGTTGGGTGAATTTGTGCGCGAGATCGAAAGGATTCTTTCCGCACATAAAACCGAAGGTGGAATTTACGCTCATGCCTCCGGCGGATGCTTGCACATTCGCCCGATCTTGAACTTACAAAGCGGGAAAGGTGTGCGGGCCATGCGCAGTATCGCCGAGCAAGTCTTTGTGCTGGTAACGCGGCTCGGCGGTTCGATGAGCAGCGAACACGGGGACGGCATTGTTTCGGGTGAATTTGTTGAGCGAACATACGGCAAAGAGTTGACTGAAGCCATGCGTGCAATCAAGCGCGCGGCTGACCCCGATAATCTTTTGAATCCTAAAAAAATGTTCAATGCGCCGCCAATGGATACTCATTTAAGGTACGGCGAAAGATATCATTCCAAGCCCTGGATACCGGCGTTGCACTTTGAACACGAGCATGGACTCGCAGGTGCGGTCGAGATGTGCAACGGACAGGGCGTGTGTCGCAAGGATACTGGCGTGATGTGTCCATCGTTTCAGGCGACGAGGGAAGAAGGGAATTCGACCCGCGGCCGCGCGAATTTACTTAGGACATTGATGTCGTCGAACCTGGAATACTCAAAGGTTCGATATGCGGAAATGGAATCTGCAACTTACCAGGCGCTTGACCTTTGTTTGGCCTGCAAGGGTTGTACATCGGAATGCCCCAGCGGCGTGGATATGCCGAAACTGAAATACGAATTTATGAATCAGTATTACAAATCGCATCGTCGGCCGCTGCACGATTATTTGTTTGGGTATTTTCATGTGGTTTCTCAATTACTGTCGCCTGTTGCGCCGTTGACGAATATGTTGATGAAGATGGATTGGTCAAGCAGGTTGATCGCATGGGTAATGGGAATTACGAACAAACGCCCGTTTCCTGTTTTTTCAAGCATAAAGGCCAGGCCGCGGAAGCAAGTAAACACGGGAAGAAAGACCGTTTTATTTTTGTCCGATGTATTTTCGAGATACTTAGAGCCACAGGTCGCGCAAGCTGCATTTGACATTTTGGATCATGCGGGTTTCGATGTAAAAGTCCTGACGACTGTTGGAGCCGGTGCATCGTTTTTATCGAAGGGGTTTATCGATCAGGCGCGTTCCCATGCGGCAAAAGTTTTGGATGAAATCAAAACACAGGGCGGCGGAGCAGTTGTCAGCGTGGTGGGATGCGAACCTCCCGAAGTGTATTGTCTCAAGCATGAATATGTCGCGTTGCTTCCTGATCGACGTGCAGAGATCGAGGCACTTGCCAATAATGTTTGGCTGGTTGACGAATTTATTTTGCGTGTAGGCACTTTAGGAAAGGTGAATCCACCTGGAGAAGATAAACGAAAAATAACTTTCCATCCACACTGCCATCAACGAGCGGAAGGGCTTGCTGATGATGGCTTGCCGTCGGGGACCTCTGCAACTGTAGAGATGTTGAAGTGGGCCGGCTTTGATGTTGACTTAATCGATGCGGGCTGTTGTGGCATGGCCGGGACGTTTGGTTACGACGCCGAGCACTACGAGCTTTCGATGCAGGTGGGGGAGTTGGGGGTGTTGCCCAAGGTGCGAAGCGCAGAATGTGTTGTGTCCACCGGGTCAGCATGTAGGATCCAGATCAAGCACGGCAGCGGTGTTGATGCAAAGCATCCATTGGAGTTGGTAAGAGATGCTTTGATAATGAATGCTCATGGAGAAAATTCGCCCTATGAAACTATTTCTTGACCGATTTGTTCTTGGCATTCCGCGGTTGTATTTAAAACAATTTCCTTATGCATGGATTGTTTTTATTGCATTTTGGACATGGCCGCCTAATTTGTCCTGGATCTTTTTCCTGGTGGTTGTGGCAGGCCTGTTCATGGTCCAATGGCACCACGCTGCATGGCTTTCCTTGTTAAAGGAAGAACATGCCTCTGCGGGTGGAAAGTTCCATGTGGATCGACCATCCATTCTTTTGGGGCTGGCTGCGCGAAATATTCCAATAATGTCGGCTGGGGCCGGCGCAATCGCTTTTTATCTGAACAGTCAGATCGGGTTGACCGCCTGGCAGGTCTTTGTGATTATCACTGGATTTTTACTGCTTTATCGGAATTCGTTGTTTTTTGGAGCGCCAACCACTTATGTCCTCACAGACAGCGGGCTGGGCGTTTACTTTGCTCCGGGCCACCTGGATTTTCGGATATTCGTGAAATACGATGAAATCGACCATGTCGAGAAATGCGGATTCCAAAAAGACCGGGGATGGGATTGTTTTGCGCGCACACAAGCTGCGGATGGTTTACTTCTTTTGCCAAAAAACCCGAACGGATTTACAAAGCGAATGGAAAAATTGTTTATTGCTCCACGCGATCTTGAACAATTTCTACGGCAGCTGCCGTCTTCCCTTCAGCCTTAGTTTTGCATTCCTTAATTTGGCATGGCAGTACCTTGACGATTGCAATGCCTGTGTAATCTGCTACAATAGAAAGCGGAAAAGATATTTTCCACGCCGCACGATGGCGAACCCTGTTTTAGAAAAGGAGATATCCCATGGGTGACAAAGGCAGTAAGGATAAAGGCAATAAAGAACAGAAGAAGAAACCCAAGCATACCCTCAAGGAGAAGAAAAAGTTAAAACAGGAAAAGAAGAATAAATAATCATTTCACCCCGCGGAGTTGAGCAGATCTGCCCGATCTTTTGCCGGCGCCTTCTCGACTCTGTGGGGTGTATTATTTAATAAGAACAGCCTCAATGCAGTTATCCACTTTTTATGAGCTGATCGGCTATTTGGGATCTGTTTTGGTCGCCATTTCGCTGATGATGCAGTCCGTGTTTCGTCTGCGTGTGATCAACCTGATCGGAGCATTGATCTTTGCAGTGTACGGATTTTTGATCCGTGCTGTGCCGATCGTTTTGCTGAACTCGTTGATCGTGGGAGTCAACGTGTATTTTCTTGTCCAAATGTGGAACCAAAGGGATTACTTCAAATTGATGGAGGTTAAGTACGACAGCCGTTATTTGAAGAATTTCATTGATTTCTACCACAAGGAAATTCGGAACTTCTTTCCAAGCTATTTATTCAAACCCCAGCCGGATCAGCTTGTTTTGTTCGTGCTGAGGAACATGGTACCCGCCGGTTTGTTGATCGTCCGTCCGCTGGGTGAAGATGCGGATGTGTTTCTGGACTTTGTCATCCCCGGTTATCGGGATTTCCGTGCAGGTAAATTCCTCTTTGAAGAAAGCACATTGTTTTTTCAGCAAAGAGGGATCAAGCGCCTCTGTTCCGCTCCGGGCAATCCGCGTCACGAATCATATTTGAGGCGCATGGGTTTTCAATTGGAAGATGGAATGTATTACCATACTGTTCAAACGAATATATTGCAGGAAAAAGAGTTGTAGTTGAAGGAAAGCCAGGAATCAATGGAAACGGTTAAGCCGATCGAAAAAATTGCCGAACAATTCGAACTTTCAAAGGAAAGTGCGAAATATTATCTGGGTCAGGTACAAAAGGCCTTTAAAGTCGAGAAGCCGCCATATAAACTAATTGTCGAATTCATCGATGCGCAGGAATTAAATTCCCTGCCTGTGGCAGCCAAGCTGGCGTTGATGCTGAAGGAGAACAGCGTTTGGGTGCACGAGCTGACCAACGAGCCGCTGCCTGATCCCGTCGAAGGAGAGGAACTTCTTCCCAAGCGCGGGCGTGGCACGAATCGCAAGACACGCCCGTCGTATCGTGAACCCGTCTCCCGGGAAAAACTTTGCCCGCATGGAATTCCGCGTGCGCAAACATGCGCTGAATGTGAGTTTGAAACATTCCTGCGGTTGACACAAAGCGAATAAAATATCTACAATTGTTTTGTTCGCAATGCGTACGCCGCCACGCCAAATGCGACCGCCACATTGAATGATCTTTTTTGCCCGTGCATTGGAATATATAGAATTTCGTCGCACAGTTTCAACAAGCCAGGGTCCACGCCTGTCACTTCATTTCCTATCACTAAAACTGTTGGCTCGTGTGGACTGGTAATTGAAAATTTGGACAAGGAAATGGCCCGCTTGTCCTCCTCCAAGCCGACAATCTTCCAACCCTCCAGCCTTAATCCTTTCACCAATTTTGTCGCATCCTTATGATGTGACCAGGTGACAAAATCCTCTGCACCCAGGGAAGTCTTTTGCACAGCTTCCTGCTCCGGCGTGGGCGTGATGCCGCATAAGTAGGCATGGCTAAACCCAAACCCGTCCGCAGAACGCAGGATCGAACCCACATTCCAAGCCGAGCGGACGTTATCCACCAGCACAACGAGATGATCTTCCTGCGTATTTCCTTCGTCATGGGATGCTTCCGTGTCAACACTTTTCTCGATAACGGAAGTTGTCTCACCCAAACAATGCGGGCAACGCACACCGAAGGAATGTCCCCGGGTAATGGGGTAGCGCAAGCCACAGTGATTGCAAACACGGATCTCAAATATCAATTCACTCATAAGGTATGATTATACCCATCATGCGCTACATTATTTTTAACAAGCCTTATGATGTGCTTTCGCAATTTACAGATGAAGACACCGGCCATGCCACGCTTAAACAATTTATCGATGTGCCGGATGTGTATGCGGCAGGCCGGCTCGACCGCGATAGTGAAGGCCTGCTCCTGCTGACAGATGACGGGGCTTTGATCAAGCGGTTGACCGACCCAAAACATCACATTGAAAAAACATATTATGTTTTGGTCGAGGGAGATCCTGCTTCGGAAAAACTGGACAAGCTCTCGGCGGGCGTTCAACTCAAGGACCATTTCACCAAGCCGGCCAAATTCCGCCTCATTCCTGACCCAAACCTGTCGCCACGACCCAAGCCCGTTACTCCGCACGGACCAACTTCATGGCTCGAAGTTAAACTGCGCGAAGGCAAGAAACGGCAGATCCGCCATATGACAGCAGCTGTTGGATTATTTACATTGCGGATATTTCGTGCGGCGATTGGTGAGGTAAAACTCGGCGATTTACAAGTCGGCCAATGGCGGGATCTGAAAGCGGATGAAGTGCAGTTGTTGAAGAAATAATTCCTTTTACTTGACAGCCATTATTTCTTTTACAATCCCGGCCTCTTCCACAATTCTGGGCACAATTTCTTCCCACCCAACTGCCATGATATGAACACCGCTTACACCCTGTTTGGATTTAATCTTTTCTATTAATTCCAAGGTGATCTGCACACCCTCTTCCTCGGCATTGCCTTTTTGCTCGGCCAATTCAATCCGCTTCATTACATTGCTTGGAACGAAAACGCCCGGGATTTTGTCGTTCATGTATTTTGCCATTTTGAAACTCTTCAAAGGCGAGATACCGATCAGGATATGGACCTTGTTCAAAATATCCCGCTTTGAGATTTCGTCCAGCCAATTATCCAAACTATCTGCATCGAAAACTACGTTAGTCTGGAAGAACTGCGCGCCCGCATTGACTTTCTTTTGTTCGCGCAGCGCCTGAAATTTCATATTGGAAGCAAATGGAGAAGCTGCCGCGCCGAGGAAATATTGCGGCGGCGTCTTGATATCGCGTCCGTCAAGATATTTTCGTTCATCGCGCATACGACGCAAAATCCACAGCATCTGGATTGAATCGATATCCACAATGTCCATGCGGCCCTTGGATCCCGGCGACATCACCATGCTATCCCCGGTGAGGCACAGCAGATTGCGAACACCCAAAGCGGAAGCGCCGATCACCTCCGATTGCAATCCAACGCGGGTTTTGTCCCTGGCGCTGATCTGCATTACCGGCTCCGCACCCAACTCGACAGCGATCCTGCTGCACGCAACGGACGACATGCGCGGCACAGCAGATGCATTATCTGTAAAATTCATGGCCGTTACATATTTCTTGATGGTCTCAATATTATGTTGGAGTTTGTCGGTATTTACCGAAAGGGGAGGGGCGATTTCTGCAGTAACTACGAACTCGCCTTCTTTGAGCCTGCGTTCAAGTTCAGAAACCGGCTCCGTGTATTTTGGCGCATGATACTTTGAATCACCCTGCCACCAATCGGGCTGACGCACCGGCCGAAAGATGGAGTCAATTGTTTTGGAAGCTGAACCAGGCTCGGGCGCAGTCAGACCCGAAATGATCGTTTTCACCCCGATGTTCTTTGCCTGGATAAAAATGTCGCCCCAGGCATCTTCGCCGGCCTTGTCCCAATCCATTGGCGGAAGAACTTCTAGTAACAATGCCTCGCGGCCCAGTTTGAAGGAGCGTTCATAAATTTTGTACCAAATGCATGGCCGCGACTCGTCGACATAACATTTTTCGGGAGTCGACCCGCCGCACGGCCCGTTTCGCAGCCCTTTTGGGCATTCCATCGGGCAGATCAGCGCGGTTTCCGCCAGCAGGCAGTTGCCGCACATTCGACAGCCAAACAGCGGCCCCTTGATCGCAAGCTCGATCTTTGCGAGCGCGCGTTTTCTGAACGATATTTTTTTGAAGGGCATGAACGGTGCTTGGTAGCGGCGGCCAGGCGTGAAGACGGACATTCGGTCTCCTTCAGATTATATATTATATATAATTTTACACCCGACTCCATCTCCCTGGGAAGGTATAATTTTTCGCATGAAACGACTTTTGACCCTGCTTCCGCTTCTTTTTCTGACCTTTGGCCTGCTCCTGCCCAAGGGGGTTTTGGCTCACGGTGGGCAAATTTCTACCAATTCTGCAGCCACAGATGTAATTGACGAGGTGAATGCCCTGCGTGCCGAAGAGGGGTTGCCTCCATATAAAGTAAACCCGGTTTTGATGACGATCGCGCAAGCCCACGCGGAATATCAGGCCAGGGCCGGCGTTGTGACGCATTACGGTGCTGATGGCTCGCGTCCGTATCAACGTGCCATTGCCGCAGGATATTTGGTGGCGGGTGACCTTTCCAGTGGAGGATTCTTTGCTGAGAATATTCAATCGGGTGCTGACCTTTCCGCATCCGGGGTGGTTGAGATCTGGAAGAATGACCCCACGCATTTGAATGTGATGATCTCCGCCGACTTGAAAGATATTGGCGTGGGTGCTGCCATCGCCAATGGCGTTGTCTATTACACCTTGGACGTCGGCTTATCCAGCGATGTAGCGATTGTTTCGCCAGCGTCCACTGGGAATGTGGGCGATCCGTTCGCTTCTGCAACTCCAACAGCATCCACTTCCCAGCCTGTGGCAACCAGCACAGCCCTTGAAGATGGAACGGTGTATCACATTGTTCAGGAAAACGAGGCACTGTGGAGCATTGCGCTCGCTTACGACACAACGATCAATGAATTGAAAAAGCTAAATAGACTTGTCACAGACGATATTTTTGTCGGTCAGAAATTATTGATCAGCAAAATTGAGATTGACACGCCCACTCCCGAACCAAGCATCACGGTGACGCTTGGAATTCCAACGTCCACTGCTACAAAACCAGTGACTCCATCCCCTACCTTTACGGCCACCCCGGTCCCAACTCCGCCGGCTTCGCGACAGAGCGGCACGACCATTGTGGGAGGCATTGTGATCGCGGCCTTTTTAGCAGCCGGCCTGGGCGCCTGGTTCGGGCGGAAGAAATCCAAATAAAAAATCCAATTCCTGTTACCATATGAAGATATCATTGGCGGTATTGTTTTGACAAATGCCGTATTGAGTTAGCTTCCTGCACAAGCAGGGTCAGTAAAAAGGAGATCATGATGAAGGCATATGTTCTTATCAAGATACGTTCCGGTGAAGTCAAAAATGTTGTTCACAGCTTGAGAAAACTTCCGAATGTAGTGGAGGCCAATATGACATTCGGTCCGTACGATGCTGTGGCAGTTGTGGAAACTGCCGATGTTGCCAAACTGGGCGCGATCACCGCCTCTGAAATCCAGCCAATCCCCGGTGTGGAGCAGACCCTCACCTGTCTTGCGGTAGATGTATAACGAAATCAAGTGGACTGGTCTCAAACCAGTCCACTTTTCTAGTAGAATAGGCGGGGTCTTCTTCAAGGAATAATATATGAAACGATACGATCAACTGACTTTCACCCGCTTTTGGGCTTTGCTGCTTGTGCTTATTTATCATGGGGCGGGTGGGATTTATTTAGGTTACATCAATAAATTTCCACTCTCGCCAATCCTCGGTTCTGCACCGACTGGCGTGAGTTACCTTTATGTATTGTCGGGCTTTGTGATGGCACTCGTCTATTATCGTCCGGGAGAGAAGTTTGAGCTTGTTAAATACTGGATGGCGCGAGTTGTTCGTATTTATCCGCTATATATTATTTCCTTTATTCTTGTCTGCTATTATTATCTTGAGGCCCTGCCGCATATCAAGCCGCAAAAGATATTGGCCAATATCTTTGTCCTTCAGGCGTGGTTTCCGCAGTATTCGCAGTCATTTAATTACGCATCCTGGTCGATGACGGTTGAATTCTTTTTCTATGCCGTCTTCCCCTTTTTTGTCTTGTGGGCCTATCGCCAGCCGGTTAAAAGAATCCTTTGGGTCTCCGTGATTTTTTGGATAATTACCCAAACAGTTAACTTCATTCTTTGGATTGGATATTTCCCGCAGAAAGAGCTGACCATTGTCTACAACCCGATCTTTCACCTGAGTTCGTTTTTTTTGGGTGTTGCGGGTGGTGCTTGGTTTATTCAGGAAGCGCAGCATCAAAAGATCGATCAGAAAGTTAATTTTTCCATTTTAATCTTCAGCCTGGGTCTTGTTGCCGGGTATACCATTTTGAGTTCCGTATTTCCCCAGATGCCGCATAACCTGCAGCCCATGTCCGGTCTATTGGCTCCCTTTTTTGTTCTGTTTATTTCCACACTTGCTCTCGATACAACAAGGCTTTCAAAGATTTTAAGCCATCGCTGGTTGGTGACGCTTGGCGAAACCTCCTTTGCCTTGTACATCCTGCATGTGCCGGTGATCTGGTTGTATGAACGTGCCTTGGAGTCGTCCGGCTTGAGCAATCCCGGTTATATAAAGGATGTCACATATCTTCCTTTGATGATCTCTGTTGGCTTGATCGCCAATTATTACATCGACCCGCCGATTCGCAATTGGATGAAGAAGATCCTGAATCAGATCAGCCTTCCGCTTCTTCTATTGGACCTGGCGATTATCACCGCTTCAATCTTCATTTCCTTCCGCTTTCGGTTTGGCGACGGACGTGAATACCTGTCCTACCGCCAAATGGGCATTTTGGTGTTTTGGTCGGCATTTTTCTTTAGGACGATCATTTCATATTTAGCGAACACTTTCAATCCAAACAGCCTTTACCTTCCACCTTTGCAGATGATCCGTCGGCTGGCAATTGCGGTTGGCGGCGGCAGCTTGGTGGTTGCATCCATCATATTCGCAGGATACAAAGCAGGTTGGTATATTAACTTTCCGCGCAGTGTTTTCGTAGTGGACTTTTTTGTCATTTTCCTCCTGTCGTTTTCGGTTCGATATCTCTTCCGTGTTTTGAAAATATATCAACCAATCCCAACGGCAAATTGATCAAAAGCTGGCATCCGCACAGATGCCAGCTTTTTTCTTTGCGGGCATTCTCTTGTGGTATCCTTAATTCCCCGCTATGAAAAATTTAATTCGTGCTGCCAAATTTTTGAAGCCTTACACATGGCAGGTGATCGCGACATTGACGATGCTGCTGACCCTGACCGGATTGAACTTGCTGGTTCCCCGCATTATACAAACCGTGATCGACGATGGACTGCAAGTGGGAAATACTGCTTATCTGGTCCGTTCCGCGCTTTTTCTCCTCGCGCTTGGAATTGGTTCGTCAGTCCTTGGCTTGGGCAATCGTTATCTATCCGAGTGGATCGCTGCGCGTGTGGGCTATGACCTGCGCAACCGCATGTACGATCATATTCAATATTTGCCGTTTACCTATCACGATCATGCGCAGTCGGGACAATTGATCTCGCGCTGTATCGAAGACGTTCGTTCCATTGAAAAATTTGCAGGTTCGTCCATTGCCGAGATCGTCCGCTTCTTTCTGTTGACGATCGGTATTTTGTTTGTGATGCTCTCGGTGAACGTTAAGCTGGCGTTGATCGCCTTGCTGCCCATGATCCCACTGATCTTGATGACCGCCAGCTTTGGCACCAAAATTGGAAAACTTTTCTTTGCAGTGGATGCAGCGGTGGGAGAGGTGTCCAACCGATTGCAGGAGAATGTCACCGGTGTGCAAGTGGTCCGTGCGTTTGCGCGCGAACAGTATGAGATCAATCGCTTTGACGTGGCGAATAAGGATGTCTTCACGAAATGGATTCGGGTCATTGACGAGTGGGCGAAGATCATGCCAACTTCCAACTGGCTGACTACGTTGGGCACCATCCTTATTTTGTATTTCGGGGGGCACATGGTGATGAGTGGGATCATGACCATCGGAACGGTTGTTGCGTTCAATGCCTACATCCTGATGATGGCAGAACCTGCGCAGGCGTTGACGGGTCTCGTCAATGCGGGCGGTGAGGCGGCGGCGGGCGCTCAAAGGGTGTTTGAAGTCCTCGACACAGAACCAGCCATCCAGTCCAGGAAAGAAGCGTTGATTTTATCCACATTGAAAGGCGAAGTGGAATTCAGAAATGTTTCGCTGAAATATCAGGATGAGAAGACTGAGTCGCTTTCGGCATTGGACCTGAAGGTGGAGCCAAATCGTATCGTTGCATTGATTGGACCAACGGGTTCAGGCAAGACATCGCTGGTAAATCTGATCCCGCGTTTTTATGATGTGACTGACGGTGCCGTGTTGGTGGATGGTCATGGCGTGCGCGATGTGGAGCTGACATCACTTCGCAGGCAGATCGGAATCGTTCTGCAAACTGCTTTATTGTTCTCGGATACGATCAAGGCGAACATTGCCTATGGGCGGCCTGATGCCACGGATGAGGAAGTGTTTGCCGCGGCAGTCGCCGCACAGGCGCATGAATTCATTACAGGTTTTACACACGGTTATGAAACGATTGTCGGTGAGCGCGGCGTGACTCTCTCCGGTGGGCAGCGTCAGCGAGTGGCGATTGCACGCGCGTTGTTGATGAACCCGAGAATTTTGATCCTGGATGATTCGCTTTCCAGTGTGGATACGCAAACGGAAAAATTGATCCAAGCCGCGTTGGATACCTTGATGGAAGGCCGCACGACTTTTGTGATCGCACATCGCCTGAGCACCGTGCGCCGTGCGGACCTGATCCTCGTGATGGATAAGGGTCAGATTGTCGAACGCGGCACGCATGATGAATTACTCAAGCGCGGCGGGTTGTATAAGGAAATTCACGACCTGCAGTTGACGCAAAATGATGCGCTGGCGGAAGAGATGGAAAGTGTGGAAAGAATTATGCCTGAGAAGGAAGGTCATGAGAATACGATCATGGTGAGGAAGTCCAATACGGGTTAGCCTTCGCGCTGAGCGGAGTGAGACCGTTCTATGGTCGAACGCAGACGAAGCGTAAGTGACTGGAAAGTACAAGTTTAGTGAAAACCGTCCTTCGACTACGCCGCAAAGAGCGCGGCTCCGCTCAGGGCGAAGAAAAGTTGAGAGGAAATATGCCGTATCGAGTCTATATTCTTTTATGTGCAGACGGTTCCTATTACACAGGTAGCGCAGCAAATGTGGAGGCCAGATTGTGGCAACATCAGGAAGGTGTTTATGCAGACTCCTACACATTTAGCCGCCGTCCTGTAAAACTTGTTTGGTGCTCTGATGAAGTTCCAAGATATTCAGAAGCGCTGGCCTTCGAGAAACAAGTTAAAGGCTGGAACCGTGCAAAGAAAGAAGCTTTAATTCGCGGTGACTTTGGTCAGATTCATGAAATTGTGAAGGCGGAGCGAAAACGAAGAGAACAAAATAAAAAGAAGTCTTCGCGCAGAGCGGAGTGAGACCATGATCTTTGGTCGAACGAAGACGAAGCGCAAGGTTGCAGGAAAGTACAAACGTAGTAAGAACCGTCCTTCGACTGCGCCGCAAGAAGCGCGGCTCCGCTCAGGACGAGGATAGTCTTCGCGCAGAGCGGAGGGACAACGATCTTTTGTCCCGAAGACGAAGCGCTATTAATTGGAAAACACATGCTAATTTGAAACCCTGCGCTTCGTCTGCGAAGTTTCGAAAAGCACTCAACTTCTCCGCTCAGCGCGAAAGAAAATATTAATGACAACAAGAATCGTTCCTCCTCCCTTTATCATCCAATCCGAAGAAGCTTCGGACAAAGGATACGACCCCAAAGTTGCCCGCGGCCTTTGGGGATTTGTCAGGCCGTATTACGGACAGATGGCATTTGCCCTGCTGCTGATGATCATCGTCACAGCTTCTGCCGTGTCCGGACCGTACTTTGTGAAGCTTGCAATTGACAATGGCATCACGGCAAAGAATCCGATTGCCTTGCGTAACATCATGCTTGCGTATCTCGTGGTCTCGGTGGTGCAGCTTGGTTTCAACTATTGGCGCGTACGGATCATGTCGCGGGTGGGGCAGCATGTGTTGTATGATGTGCGCACTGCAATGTTCGCGCATTTGCAAAAGCTTTCGCTGAGTTTCTACAACCGCTACAGCGTGGGGCGAGTCATCACACGTGTGATCAACGACGTGGGCACACTGCGTGAGTTCATCACCTGGGCCGTGTTGGCCATTGTGCGCAACCTGTTGGGCATCATCGGTACGATCATTGCGATGGTGGCTTTGAATGTCAAGCTATCGTTGATTACGTTTGCCGTCCTGCCGATCATGGTGCTGGCGACGATCGCGTTCCGCAATATTGCGCGCAAGAATTATCGCCGCGTGCGCGCTGCGGTTTCGTGGGCCAACTCCGTGCTTGCTGAAAACGTCAACGGGGTGCGGGTGGTGCAGGCGTTTTCGCGTCAGCGGCATAACTATGATCATTTCAGCGGTTATATCAATAAATATTTTCTCGAAACCAGTTTGGATGCCGCATGGGTGGCTTCGATATACACGCCTGTTGTGGATATCCTTGGTGCACTGGCAACGGCGCTGGTTGTGTATATCGGCGGGACTGCGGTGTTGGGCGAGTCGATCACGGCGGGCGTGTTGATCGCGTTCGTGTTATACATCGACCGTTTCTTCGAGCCGATCCGCGATCTCAGCCGGCGCTTCGATACATTGCAATCAACGATGGCGGGTGGTGAGCGAATTCTGGAATTGCTCAAGACGCCGGTGGATGTTCGGGATGCGGAAGATGCTGTTGAATTACAACCAATTATCGGCGGGGTACGATTCGAGAATGTCTCATTCCATTATTCTGATGATCCCACGTTAGTCCTTAACCAGATCGATCTGGATGTGAAAGCGGGCGAGACAGTCGCGTTGGTTGGCGAGACGGGAGCGGGCAAGACGACCATCGTCAAATTACTCACGCGCTTCCATGACCCAACCGACGGCTGCGTGCTCGTCGACGGAGTTGACCTGCGCTCGGTGACTCAGCAATCGCTTCGCCGACAGATGGGCATGGTGCTGCAGGACCCGTTCCTGTTCAATGGAAGTGTGAAGGAAAATATTTTGTTTGGCCGCCTGGATGCGACCGAAGAAGAAGTGACCGCCGCAGCGCAGGCCGTGGGCGCACATGAATTCATTGTGAACATGAAGAATGGATATGACACTTCTGTAGAAGAAGGCGGCGCGACCATCAGTGTGGGACAGCGGCAGTTGATCTCGTTCGCACGTGCGCTGTTGGCAAACCCGCGGATTTTAATTTTGGATGAAGCAACCTCTTCAGTGGACACACAAACCGAGGGCATCATCCAAAAGGCGCTGACACGGCTGCTCAAAGGCCGTACATCATTTGTCATCGCGCACAGATTGTCCACGATCACGAATGCGGATAAAATTGTGGTCATCGACAGCGGCAGGATCGTGGAGCAGGGAACGCACCCCGAACTGATCGAGTTGAAGGGCCGATATTACGAATTATATAAGACGGGATTTCAGGAATAAGTACCCGCTGGAGCCACCGTCATCGAAGGTAAAATGGCATTTATTCTTGTGCAAACAAAAAATCCTTTGTGGGAGGTAATTCATGTTGAATCCGGATGTACAGTCAAATGGTATGGAATTGCCAACCTGTCAGTCCTGCGGACGACAGGATGAGACATTGCGCCTTGCCGCTTATCCCTTTGTGGTAAGTGTGGTGTTCATGACCTTTCAACGCCAGTTTTCGGGTTTGTGGTGTAGTCGTCATCGCATTGGATATTGGCTTCAGGCAGCGCTGATCACCTCCATCATTGGGTGGCTGGGCTTTCCGTTTGGGCTTGTGTTCGCTCCTTTTCGACTGTTTCAACTAATGGGCGGCGGTATACAACCTGCTGAGGCAAATTCTGAGTTACTAAGAAGGCTCGGCGAGAAAAAAATCCAGGAAGGCAATTCTGCCGCCGCGATTAAATGTTTTGAAGCCAGTTTGCAATACATGGATGTGCCCGAAGTGCGCGAACGCCTGCAGCGTTTGTATGCGATGCAGGCTCGTGGAGAAGCACCGAACCGCCTAAAAAGATATTCCCTGTATCTGGGGGTGATCATTGCCTTTTCGATTTTGGGTCAGTTGGCCGGCGCTGCAGATTATCTCCTGTCTTATTTTGTGGGCGGTATCGTCACTTCGACGAATCTCATCCTTGTCATTCTTTTATGGACTCCCACGGTCACGATGATATTTCTTTCTATTTCATTGTTGCGCTGCGTTCTGGAATGGGCAGCTCGTTTTACACAGCAGACCAGCGTATTTCCCTTACTTGTAGTGGGAATATCCACCCTGCTCTTTTTTATCTATAATGTCATGACCGGCGAATCGTTTGCGGACTTTCTCGTTTTTGTCATGTGGGGAGAGGGTTATGACTCCCAGATCGATACGATCGTCTCTGCGAGCCTCATTTTCTTCCTGGGTGGAGTGGACTATGTCTATTATCTTTTCACTGTGGGCCAGGCATGGGCGATGATTCAAGGCGGGATCCTTCTTGTTTCACTTGTTGCCGGGATCGTGACCTTATGGAAGAAAGCGTATGGATGGGCCAGGTGGCAGACGCTTTTGAGAAGTTTGCAGGGACCACAGTGGAATCGAAACGTCGAATTCTAAAAACTGGAGAGCAACAGAATGACCGAAAATAACAAGACCAATGGCTATTTATATAGATCCGCACTTTTCATACGCAAGGGGCTTGCCGACGTGCAGGCCAAGGTCAATGCCTTGTATAAGATCGAGGAGCTGGAGGATTACATCGACATCAAGGATTCTCCAATTGAACACATACAGGCGGCGCTGGCTCCGCTGGCGGGACAGGTGAATGATTTTCTGGATTATGCCCATACGGTGACGGATACGATGGAATTGACCCTCGAAGACGTGGATATCTATGCCATGTTGGACAGCGTGCTGACCATCGCCGATCAATTGGCGGAAAGCAAAGGCGGGATTGTTGTGGAAGAGGAGATCCCCGAGAACCTGCCGACCATCGAAGCGGACCCAATGCGACTCTCGCAGGTCTTGTTGAATTACCTGCACAACGCGATCAAATTCACGGACAAAGGCACGATCACCGTGCGTGTGACTCGTGAACCGGATAAGATCGTATTCGAAGTGGAGGATACAGGCATCGGCATCGCCGAAGCGGATCAGGAACTGGTCTTCGAGCCGTTCGAGACCATCCTCGAGGACAAGGAAGATCCGCGCCTTGGCTTTGGGTTGGGATTGAAGATCGCCGAGCATATCGTGGATTTGCACGACGGCGAGACCTGGTTTGAGAGCGAAGCAGGGCGGGGAAGTTCGTTCTTTTTTACTGTGCCGTTATAAAAATTGGATCCGTGCCAAACGCAATGATGGCTGACCTTGGTCGGCCATCATTGCGTTAACTTCAGTCCATCCTCGTGTTTTTTCTGCCAGGGGACGATATTATTCCGCGCTGTTTCTCGTGAGCAGCCAATTTCTGGCTGCCAGCACATCGTAAAATCTCTTTGCGTTGTGACCGTAATTATGGCAGACGTTCTCGTAGAAATCGAATTTTTGGTCAGCGGGTTTTGTGACAAACGCCCGCTTTAACGTGTGAATCGTGAAGCCGTGCCCGCTGACGATCCCACTCAGTTCCTTCAGGAAGATACTTATTTCGATGGCAGATGTATTTATTTGGGCTTTGCGCATGTCGGTGAGCACGAAGGGGCAATGGATTTGCTGTGCAATCCCCATCACTGTTTTGGCGCAATCTTTCAGTAGTTTGAAGTCGATCTCCCCGTGAACTTCGGCCAGAATCATTCCGTCCTTCGAATCGTGATTCACTGAATATATCATGGCACCTCTTCTCCTTTTTTACCAATAAGACAAAAGAACGATGCGTTGCTACTTGTAAAATGATCCGTACAGGGTGAGGGGGGCACCCTGTGCGGATCGGATAAATTTTTACACACATTTGAATTTTTGACAAGAACATTATTGGCCCCCGACCGTCAGCGGAGAAACAAATCTCACCCAAACGGGTAGTTGAATGGATATTCCAAATTACTATAATTTTTATTGTCGTAAGGGGGATGTTCCCACCGCAGAACACACGACGGCCCCCGCCAAAACATTTTTTAGACTGGAGGTATATCATGTCTGTTCAATTCAATGTTGTGGAACGCGGCAAGCCGGGTTCGCCGGAGACGCCCAAGAAGTTCTATCCTTCGATCGTGGCTTCGGGCAAGATCAGCCAGCGGGATGTGGCCAAACGCGCGGCGGAGATGTCCACCGTCAGCATCGGGGACACGGCCGCCGTGGTGGAGAATTTCCTGACGATCATCGCGCAGGAACTCGCCAAGGGCAACATCGTGCAGTTGGGCGAGTTTGGCTCCTTCTGGCTGCGCACCGAGACCGAGGGCGCGGAAACTGCGGAGGAGGTGAGGGCCAGCCAGATCAAGAACATATTGGTGAAGTTCACCCCCGGCAAGGAATTCCAGCAGGTGCTGGATGCGATCACCTTCGAAAAAGCATAGATATGGAAAAACTCGGAAGCTTGGGGGCTTCCGAGTTTTATTTTGCGCGTAGTCACTCGCTTCTCTCTACCCCACGCCTGCTCATCGGTTCTCAAACAGGTTACTACTTGTGAGCTAACGAGTCATAACCTGCGAGGCAACGGGTAATAACCTGTAAGCCGACAAGTCATAACACGTTTGGACACACGGGTAGCTTATCGATAATAGGGAAGCACTGTTAGAGTGTGTTAAACTATAATTAAATATTTCTTCTATGCGCTAATAATTTTTTTATCCTAAGGTGAAAAAGGGAATGACTATGAAAATAGATGCGCTTAAAGTACATCAATGGTTGAAGTCATGGGATAAAGTTCGATTTGATCCCAAAATTCAGCAATCAAAACCCCCCGAATATTATTACCTTTGTTCGATAAAAGCTGGCCATTTAAAAGCGCTGACTGGCGTATATCAACGTTCAACTAAAGGAGGGAAGCCACGTCAGAAAGACCCAAACGTTCAGCGTGGTCATGAAGAAGAAAGATCCCATATGATTCGAGAATTTGTGCAATATGGTTTCCCGTGGGCAGAGATGAGTGAGGCGCGACGAAAATCTCTTGATGCTGAGGATCTTCTTAAACCCGGCTGGCTTCCAACCGCTATTATTATTAATATTCTTACTCCTGGAACGGTCCGCAATGGCGTTAAGATTCCTGAGTCTGACTTAGTGCGCATCGAGGAACATGGCCAAATTGCCTCTTTTCAACTTCCAAAAAGCTTCACTGGTTCAGATTGGGAACCTGAAAAAGTATTTCCTTTTGAGGTAATTGATGGACAACATCGCCTCTGGGCATTTGATGGCTATGACCCAGGTGATGATTTTGAACTTCCTGTAGTTGCGTTCTTTGGATTGGATCATGGCTGGCAAGCATATCTTTTCTGGTCAGTAAATATTACGCCGAAACGGATTAACCGTTCTCTTGCTTTTGATCTTTATCCATTACTTCGTCGGCAGTCATGGCTAGAAAAATTTGCAGGACATTCAATTTATCGTGAAACACGTTGTCAAGAATTGGTGGAAACTCTTTGGTCTAACCCAGATAGCCCATGGTACCAGCGTATAAATATGCTTGGTGAGAAACAGGCTCAACGTGAATATAAAGGTCCCACTGTTAGTCAAGCAGCATGGATTCGCTCTCTTATGGCTAGCTTTGTAAAGCAGTGGGAAGGAACTAGTACCAAAATAGGCGGTCTTTTTGGCGCACCCCCATCAGCTAACACTCCACTATTGCCTTGGAATCGTCCCATGCAGGCAGCTGTCCTCATATTTGCTGGTAATGCATTCAGGAAGAGCTTGGAAAAATCTCACGTCAAGTGGGCAACACATCTACGTGCCGTTGATGATGGGGAATTTCTCGAAGGAGGTGACCCGGCTTTTTACGGTCAATATTCATTGATTAGTACGGATCAGGGGATTCGTGGTTTACTTTTTGTTTTTAACGACCTGTGTTTTGCGAAAAGTCAGGAGTTGCATTTGCAAGAATGGCATTGGGAAGGTCTAAATGCAGATCTTCGAAACAAAAACATTCCAGCAACGGATGAGGTAGCAATAACTTCTGCAATTAAATCGTTCAGTAAGACAGATGCGGCAAAATTTATTGAGAGCATTGCTGACGGACTTGCTAGTTATGATTGGAGAGTCTCGTCGACTCCCAATTTGACTAATGAGGAACGATTAAGACAGGCGATTTTTCGTGGGAGTAGTGGATACAAAGAATTGCGTTTGCAGTTGCTTCAGCACCTCTTGAGTAATAAAGGGAAGGTTAGTGAGGCAGCTGGATTTGTGATGAAGGCATTAGGATATAAATGAAGCCATTAAAACTGACTCGACCTAAAAAAGACGCCCTTCGCAAGGCATCGCGAGAAAAGATTGAGGGATATTTCGCTTCACTTCCGACTCGGTATCGTTCTGAAAAATGGATACATAAATCCAATACTTATCGATACCTATGTACATCTCGCTACGAAGATGATATTGATCCTGGAACTACTTCGACTGTCAACCATAATGATTTAGTTGCATACATTGGGGCGTCAGCACCAACCCACATTAGTGATGGATGGTCTTACCTAGGAAGGGCTGTTGATGCTATGCTTCGAGGTGACGCCTATGTTGCTACTCACTTAGGTTACTATGCTGAGTTAAGAGCTGGTATGGGGCTTCTTGCGAGTGAAGGGATAGGTGTCTTACGAAATAAACATCCCGTAGTAGACAGCCATAACATTACCAGGCCTTTGGCGGGTAAAGGCACACATGCTGACATCTGGCCAATTATTAATCATTGGACAACTCTTCAACGAGCAACAGACTTATTAGATGATTTGATAAGACCTAGCTCGATCAAATTATCTGATTGGTTGTCAATAACAGGTACGGCGACTCCAGTTCGTGCAGTAGCTCAACAATGGCTTCGATCATGGGGAGTGGACCTTGCAGTTGCAGAGGATGATCATGATTGCCGTAATTTAGCAAGCTATCGGCCTTCAGAGTTTCGTAGGCCTCCAAAACTTGATGTTCATCAGCAAACGAGTTTTGCAGAAGAACTTTGGCAACTTTTTGAGCCAAGCACAACGCGACGTTTTCCAAATCTTGAGAATTTCTTATTGAGAAATGCATTTCGGAATCAGGCTGGTGGACTTCCGTCTGCTGAAGATATTCAAAATTTGGGATTAACTACTCTTGATTCGTCTAGTTGGGCTACTTTTTTGCAGCAAACTAACGATCCAAGTCCAATTCGGCTTGCTGAGCATTGGGCTCCAGTTGATGATCCAACTTGTCATTTGCGCATCATTTCTCGGGCCGCGCTTCTGTTATTTGTTGCCTCTTCAGCTGCACGGCGATTACTTTCAAATGCTGGATATACGTCAAATGATGTCCGCTTTTGGTGGGCTAGACATGGCGACGATCGTGGATTGTGGAATACTGGCTCCATACCAAACGACCCGCAAGACTTATGGGCTGATATTGCACAAGCAATTAGTGATTCGGCTCAGTGGCGCGGTGGTAATTCTATGACGACAGCTTCCTTGCGTGACTGGCGCACAAATCAGTCTAGTGCTCTAGCTGATTTCGGTGGCTTTGAATTAGCTGGGATTTGGGCATTGATGCCATGAAGTATATGGGTTCTAAACGCACCATGCTACAAAATGGCCTTGGTAAGGTGTTGTTGCAAGAGATTTCAGGAGCTACGCGTTTTGTAGATTTATTTGCTGGTTCCGGCTCAGTTGCAATTTTTGTTGCCCAAAAATTCGAAATTCCAGTTTTAGCTTTTGATCTTCAAGAATACAGTGTAATTTTGACTGCGGCGATCATTTCTCGCAACGCTAAGCTGGACTGGCTGCCAATTTGGAAAAGGTGGCTCCAACGTGCTACAACACAATATAGATCTCATCGTATTCCAAAGGCCGAGTTTCTAACTCAAAAATTAATACATGATCTTCGCATATGGTGTGATAAACAAACTGATTTGCCGATTACAAAAGCATATGGTGGTCACTATTTTAGTCCTCGACAAGCTGTGTGGATTGATGCCCTTCGAGCGACGTTGCCAAAGGAGCTCTCATCGAAAAAAGTTGCGCTAGCTGCACTTATTCAGGCAGCAAGTCGATGTGCAGCAGCTCCTGGTCATACGGCACAACCATTTCAGCCCACTCGGACCGCAAAACGCTTCATAAAAGAAGCCTGGGATCTAGATGTTGTTGAAAAAACAAAAACCGCCTTTGAGTTGTTAGCTACTCAGTCGGCCAATAAAGTCGGTAAAGCAGAAGTAGCCGATGCGAACAAAGCTGTAAAAAAGCTTAGATCAGGTGATTTAGTTTTCTTAGACCCGCCATATTCTGGAGTTCACTATAGTCGCTTCTATCATGTTTTGGAGACTATTGCTAAAGGAAGTTGTGGCGAAGTCACAGGGGTAGGTCGTTATCCTGCAAGTGAACTTCGTCCACGTTCAAAATATAGTGTGAGTTCAGAGTCTGCAAAGGCATTAGAGGATTTATTTAAAAGCATCGCTTTGCATAGCGCAACGGCAATAGTTACCTTTCCTGATCATGTTTGTTCGAATGGCTTATCGGGAAAATTAGTTCGAGAAATCGCATCCAAGTATTTTCAGATTCGAGAACAACTGGTTACAAGTAAGTTTAGCACTTTGGGTGGAACCGGTGATGAACGTGGCAATGAAGCAGGGCGTTCTGCACGCCAACATGCAAATGAATTAATCCTAGTGTTGACCCCTAAGGCTCGCGACCAAATACTTCTTTCACTAGGCCCCGCAACCCCCACGCCGAGTGATACGCCCCAACGAACTTAAAATACTTGAGCATCTTCTCGTAAAACGGTTATTTCGTGATCGTGGTACCTCGCCTTGTTACATAAATCTCTGCATCGAAATCCACAACTCGGGCCAGGGATGCCGCAAGCCTTTGCAAAGGAGGATATCCTTTAATTCGGCCTCCTCGTTTTCGACGCCATAGTCATTGCTGACTTGGCCGGCCAGTTCGCATGATTTGAAATATTGCGCCGCGTCTTCTCTGGAATACCCGACCACGATCAGCACATCGATATTTTCCTGCGGTGCGCCTCCCATCCAGAAGGAGTCCACGGGGCTGATCACATTGGGCAGGTCATACTCGTTTCCATAGAGATCGAGCGCGCCGGCTTCTCCGTAATTGCCCGCCAGAATTCCTGCGCGGGCCTGTTCGTCCGCGGGCAGGGCGTGATACACGTCCGCGATCTGTTGATTCATTTCACGCCAGCCCAGCTGTTCAGCGAAATTGTCATGCACCTCATATGCGACCTTCCAGACCGCAGAGTTGACGGGCGCGAGAGGCAACATCAATGCCGCAGCGAGGAGAAAGCCCAATGAAAGGAAAGCCCAGGTTTGGGTCAGACTGCGACGCGCGGTCTTTGGGTCCGCTGCTGCGATTCGCTTGTCCACGCCCACCATGCCCGCGGCGATCAACATCACGTATGCGGGCGCAGGATAATATCCGCGTCCCTGCATGAGGAGGAAAATAACGACGGGTAGGATGTACATGAAAGCCAGCGTGCGATAGGTCTCATGGCGAAAGTAAGAGAGCAGCCCTGCGATCCAAACGGGGATCATGAACGGGTTTGCCATGACAAGCTGATCCGTGAGATAACCTTCGGCGCGGCCGATGCGCACATCGCGTTCATGAATGGCGCTTTGAAATTCCAGTGAGATGAAATCGTTCTGAATTTGCCAAATCAGGTTCGGCAGGAAGATCAGCAATGCAAGCAAAGCTCCGGCCCACAGCCACGGAGATTTGAGATATTTACGCGCGGGTGTCAATACAACAGCGAGGATCAACCCGACGACGTGAACGCCCATTGTGTAGCGCGTCATCATTCCGAGACCGATGACGGCTCCCATCGCCAGCCACCAGCGTGGGTCATCCGATTTCAACAGGCGCAAGGTGAAATAGGCCAGTAGAACGACCCATAAGAAATCGAATGCCACATATTGAAAGAGCGCGCCCTGGATCATGGTCAACATGCCGATGCCTGCGCCGAGTGCCGCGAAGATCTGCGCCCTGCGCGAGCCGCCAAGTTCTTTGGCCATGAGGCCCGCAACGATCATGACGATGGATTGCGAGAGCGCAGAGAAAAAGCGAAAGCCGACAAGCGATGTGCCGAAGAGTTGTAATTCGAGACTGCCGAGGAAGGGAGTCAGCGGTGGGTAGGCGATAAATCCCCATGCCAGATTGCGCGCGTCGTGCAGTGTGGCGAGTTCGTCGCGATGAAAGCCGTATTGATGATTGGTCAGCAGGTGCAGGATCAATTTGGCCGAAGCCAGCAGGATCAAAATGAACAGGTCGGATTTTATGAATGATTTCATCAGGTCCTCCAGTGCCTTGACAACGAATGCATCAAGATTTTACTCCTGACGTCGTAAAAGCCATCCTGCAAAAGCTAAATTGATCAATAGACCTCATGCGAAAGTCAACAATTTAGGCTAATGGAGTGCAAAAGCTCTGCTTTTGCGATGCGGAAGTAGAACTTCCGCGCTCCATCAAATACTTATGCACGAAGTCTAGTAAAATCCTTGACATAGAACAGGTGTTCTGTTAGATTCGCATCACAAATGAGCGAAGAATGCCAGCTTTGTTATCGTTATCCTGGAAATCAATTTAAACGTGGAGGCTCGAATGCAAAAAATAGTAACTTTTCTTTGGTTCAACGATCAGGCGAAAGAAGCGGTGGATTTATATGTATCTCTGTTTGAAAATGCAAAAATAACAAACACATCGTATCTCACAGAGTCGGTGGCAGAAGCAGCCGGAAAGAAACCCGGAGATTTGTCAACCATAGACTTTGAACTGAATGGCCAAAACTTTACTGCGCTCAATGGTGGTCCGTTTTATACTTTCAGCGAAGCAATTTCCATTTTGGTGAATTGCAAGACCCAGACGGAAATTGATAAGCTATGGGACGCGCTGTCCGAAGGCGGTGAAATACTTTCCTGCGGATGGCTCAAAGATAAATTTGGTGTAACGTGGCAGATCACCCCGGAAAGCCTGGACATCATGATGCGTGACCCAGACACCGCCAAAGCGGATCGGGTTGGCGCTGCCATGCTTCGTATGGAAGGTAAACTGAATATCAGCGAGCTTGAAAAAGCTTATAACGGAGAATAAACACCCCCTCGCGCAGAGCGGAGGGACAATGCTCCTTTGTCCCGCAGACGAAGCGCAGGTGATTTGTAAACCCGCCCTTCGTCTGCGCGGCAACGTGCGCGGCTCCGCTCAGGGAGAAGTGTTTTCGTCCCACACAGAATGACCCACCCAAACGGAATTATCCCAGGCGTTCTTCTACCACTTTCAAATGTGCTAGCATTTCATCTGAATTGATATCGAACTCACGGGCACGGGATAAAGCGATCTCTGTAATTTGTTTGAGTTGACCGATCTCAATGTATTTGTGTTGAATAAGGAAGACAATATCATCTAGATCCGTATCGAATCCACGATCTAGTTTACTTAAAGCGATACTATGCGGGTCGGCGACAAATATCTCAAGCTTGCCAAATTGTCCAATTCGAATGTTTCGTTTGTCGCTACCATGGGGCAGCGGAATAAACTTTTCGAGTGCGACAGGTTCCAGAAATATTTTTAATTCTTTTGCTGTTTGGAGAATGGACTTGTGAGCTTCGCTTGGCGAAATGTCATCCCCAATGAAATCAATGTCGATGGTCAATCGCTGACTTCCCAATAACGCGAGCGCACTGCCGCCGATCAGGTAAAGGCGGGTTGAAGTTGAGATGTGCTCGCCCAAGGTGTGCAGAATGGAATGAATCTCTGCATTGTCCATGATCTATAATTCCAGGCCCTTGATTAACACATGTGCTGCATGTTTATAGGTCCCCAACCAGTTGACCTGGCTGCCGCTTAACTCCTGATGACGTTTTGCCAGCAAATATAAGTTTGTTTCAGGGTCATCGGTCCGTTGTAAGCCAAGTTCGCTGGAAAAATAATCAGGCAACTGAACTTTTCGCCCAATCAGGCTTTCAAGTTTTGCTTGATGTTTTTGTTGCAGCCAAACAGCCGCGCTGTAATAACACTGGAGTGTGAGCCTGGCTTCTGAACTTACTTCATCTGCCGCATCTTTTGCATGGGATGAAAATTCAGGATGCTCCAAAAATAATGGGATCAGGGACAGACGTAAACGCGATTCATTACTTTCAGCGAGAGCAATGATCATATGGATAGGGTCTTTGTGTAATGATGCTTTGTCCTTTGTCCCACCTAGAATAAACTTTACACCCAATGCATATAAAGCGTTTGTGAGTTCGGTTCCAGTTGGAGTTGTGTAACTGCTCATGAATTAATTATAACTCTTAGTCTGCTTCCCACACCGAATGATACGCCCCAACCGACTCAAAATACTTGACCATCTTTTCATAGAACTGATGATTCGTGATCGTGGCACTATCGCCGATCACAATTAACTTGCGGCGTGCGCGGGTGAGGGCCACGTTCATGCGGCGTGTGTCGGCGAGGAAGCCCACTTCGCCTTCACGGTTTGAGCGCACCAGGCTGACGATGACGGCTTCCTTCTCGCGGCCTTGGAATCCGTCAACGCTGTCGATCTCGACCTCCAGCTTTAGTTTTTCCCGCAATAGCTTAACTTGGGCAGAATACGGGGAAATCACGGCAATTTGCGAAGCGTGTAAGCCAGATTCGAGCAAAATATTCACTTTTTTGATCACCAACTCCGCTTCGAGCGGATTCATGCGACTCTCGCCGTCGGGTTCGAGTTCTTCGTCGTAGCTGGCGCCTGCGGTGTCGATGAAGGTGATGGGAGTCGATGTCAGCGGCGATGATGTTACTTGAGGCAGGTCAGATAACAGCGCGGTGCGAACCGCTTCGTCCGCTTGTAGATTTCCATCGTAAAAAAATTCAGAAGAAAAAGACATGATGTCCTGGTGCATTCGATATTGCACGTTGAGCATCCTGCTCCACCCGCCGTCCACGGCGGGGACGCCGTGGAGAGCTAATAAACGTTCCATCAAACTGATGTTGAAGCCGCCGCGAATTGCTTCGGGCGAAAGCACGGTGGGCGGCAGTTGTTGATGATCGCCTGCGAAGACGATGCGCTTTGCGAATTGCAGCGGAATCCATGCGGCAGGTTCGGTCGTTTGGCTGGCTTCATCCATGATGCACCAATCGAATGTTTTTTCGCCGAACCGTTCACGATCCAGCCCCGTCACGGTGGCGCACACCACGCGCGCCTTGCCGAGGATCATTTCAGTAATTTGATCTTCGATCTGACGCGCCTCGCGCAGCATATCCTTTGCTTCCTCGCGCATCGATTGCTTCGCGCCGCGTTCGGGTTTCGCGCGCGTCCATTTGACCGCTTGATCGCGCAGCGCATACGCATCGCGCGTGAGTTTGTCTGCGATCTTCACATCGGGATGATTTTCAACAAGCAGGTCAAGCGTGTGTTCGCGCAAGGCGGGTGTCACGCGCGCAGGATGCCCGAGTCGAATCGCATTTTCATTCGCATCGATCAAGCGTTCCAATAAATTATCGACGGCCAAATTGCTGGATGCAACTGCCAAAACAGTTTCGCCCCTGCGCGTGATCTGACGGATTAATTCAACCAATGTCGTGGTCTTGCCCGTTCCCGGCGGCCCGTGGATGATCGCCACATCCTCCGCGCTCAAAGCAAACTGCACCGCTTCGATCTGCGATGGATTTAAATTTTTATTGAAGAGGTGAATCGGCTCGACTTTTTCGAAGACGGCCCCGACGTTGCCGATCAATACATCGCGAAGGATTTCTAGCCGTGACGAGACCGCGCTTCGTGCCGACTCCATCGCCTGCTTCTGTCGAAAGCGCGATATCTCATCTGGAGAACGGTCCAACCGAAACGTGGGCCGATCGGACTCTGTCTCAACGAATTGATTCAACGCGATTTGAATCGCATCCCTGCGAATTGCGCTGACGATTCCCCGCCATCCGCTTTCTGAATTCGATGAAGATGCGCCTTCTTCAGAAAGAATGACTGGACTTCCCACGCCGAGTCTTGTCCAAGGTAAGTGAAGAGTCTCATTGCGTTTGCCTAATCCCAAAAGAAAACGCCCACCAAGTCCGTACCCTTCTTCGCGAATGACGAGATTAATGATGCTGTTGCCCGTCGCTTCCGCTTCTTTCGGAGAAAGCTTCGTGCGCTCGCGTAACGCCTCCTGTTTTTCCGCCTCGGCCTCGAGATCGAGCAGCAAAGATAGATTTCCAAAATATTCCGTTGGAGAAATTTTCATGGCGGGTTATTTTATCATCCTGTAGGGGCACAGCGACGCTGTGCCCCTACAGGATATAATCATCGAATGTCTTCCCTTCTATTTCGCGCCCATGCGGTGCAAAGAATGTTCGAACGCGAGATCTCCGTGGGCAGGGTCCGCAAGGCGTTGGAAACTGCCGATGTCATCGAGGATTATTCCTCCGAAATGCCCGAGCCCAGCAGACTGCTTTTTGGCCAGCAAGGCAAACGTGCTTTTCATGTAGTGACTTCAGAAAGCGATTTGCAGACCACCATCATTACCGTGTATCTTCCCTCCGCAGATAAATGGAAAAAAGATTCGCGGAGCCGCCGATGATCTGCCTCGTATGCCGCAAGGCGCAGCTCATGGATGGACTTGTCTCGATCAATTTTGAACGCGACGAGTTCAAGGCTGTGATCAACCTTGTCCCTGCACAGGTATGTCCCGCATGTGGGGAAGCCTATCTCGCTGAAGAGGTAACGGAAGAAGTATTGAGTCAGGCAGAGAACCTATCCTACGAAGGCATGTTGGACATCGCTCAGGATTACGCATGAGAAAATTTATTCTTCTTTTATCGTTGGCATTGACCGCCTGCAGCTCTGTATCTTCCGCGCCCACGGCCACACTCCCTCCGCCAAATATCACCATTATCCCAGCCACGGCGACTCCCAGCATTACGCCTTCGCCTACAGCCACAATGACGATGAATCAAGCGTTGCAACCGTTCACCATCGATGGCTTGCGGTCTCATGATTTCAAAAGCGGAACATTGCTCCTTGGTGAAGTATTACTGGAGACCGATGACTTCATCCGTTACCCGATCACATATCCCAGCGACGGATTGACCATCACTGGGATATTGCAGGTGCCGAAGACCGGTACGCCGCCATATCCCGTCATTGTGATGAATCACGGTTTCTTCTCTCGTTATGTCTACTATTCTGGTGATGGCACAGACCGCGCCGCAGAATTTCTCAATCGCCGCGGCTATCTCACCGTCTCTTCCGATTATCGCAGCTGGGGAGAAGCGGAAGCAGGAGAGAGTCTGTTCTATTCCGGTCAGGTCATCGATGTGATCAATTTAATGAACGCGGTCTCCACCTATAAACTCGCCGATCCCGAACGCATCGGCATGTGGGGACACAGTATGGGCGGCGGCATCACCTTGAAAGTTCTTGCAGTTGATGAACGCGTCAAAGCCGCAGTGTTGTACTCAACCGTTAGCGGTGATTTTGAAGACATCATCGGGCGCTGGGGAACAGGCTGTCTTGGTGACATTCTTGAGGGCGAAGCGACCGTCGGCTGCAACTCGTCCGATGTCATTCCGCTTGACCTGCCACAGGATTTGATTGATGCTTATTTCAAGGGATCCGAAGACCCGATGATCTTGAAGTCCGTTTCGCCGATCTATTATTTGAAATATGTCACGGCGCCGGTGCAGATCAATTACGGCACAGAGGACGGCAAGGTGATGTCTGGCACGCCGCCCGAATGGTCAAAGGAGTTGTATCAGGCCTTCCAGAATGCGGATAAGGAAGCCTATCTCATCGGCGTCGAAGGGGAGGAACATTCCTTTAAATACGATGCCTGGTTCCACTTTATGGAACGCTCCGCGCAGTTCTTTGATAAATACGTTCGATAGCAAAACTTTTATCACTGGATCGGAAACCAAATTTGAAAAAAGCATATATCCCTTTAACAGTACTCTTGATAACATTTTTATTTCTGACATCTTGCAGCATGCGCGAGTCAAGTGTTGCTGCAACAACACCAACACCTGACGCTGTTGCAGCTTCTCCCTTTGATGGAGAGTGGAGTGGGGAAGGGGAGACAACGGATGGCAAGTCTTTTTCCATAAAATTCTCCATTGCAGAAGGAAAGTTATCCGGCATTCTGTACACCTTCGTTGGTACGGATGGAATTCCCTGCACCGCCATCGAATATGGACAAATTGATAAAAAGTCTCAAAAGTTGATCGTTGATGATCAATTTTTTGAGACTTTGGGCGAAAATCTCGTGATTTCCGCTGATTTTGATAGCATGTCAACTTCTTCAGGTCAAATGACTGTCCACTGGCATGATCGTCAGCCGCGCTGTAATGGCGATTATGTGGTCGATTGGAAAGCAGAGAAGCATGAAAGGCAGGCTGCTCAAACAGCACAGGGTAATCCCAATGCACCGAATGCCTTCGAAACCTTTTTACAAATTTTGATCTTTGGCCTTTCCAACGGTGCAGTGCTTGCACTGAATGCCATCGGCGTGACGTTGATCTATGGAACGGTCCGCACGTTGAATCTTGCACACGGCGATGTCTTTGCTCTGACCACGGCACTTGTCACTTCGATTGTCAATCTCGTTGGTATACAACAGAACTGGCCGCCGTTGCAGATCATCGGCTCGTTATTACCTGTATTCCTTGCTGCCATTACATTGGGTGCAATCCTAAGCATGGGCGTGGAAAAGTTCGGCTTCGCTCCCTTCCGCGGACATTCCACTTTAGCTCCGCTCATTGCAACACTTGGCATTTCTTTCATTTTATTTCAAGGTGCGCTCGTTTGGCGCACGTTTCAAGGTTCATGGATTCCCGGTGAGCATCGCAGTGTGCCAGGTCTGCCTGAAGTCCCAACCGACGGCATTCCCTCGTTCCTGCCTGAGATTAATTTAATTAAATCACTCGGTTTGCCGTTCAACATCATCATTCGCTTTAGTGATGTCTTCGTCGTGCTGATGGCTGTCTTGCTAGTGGCTTTGGCCAATTGGTATATCCAAAGCACGAAGACAGGCAAAGCCATTCGTGCTGTATCGCAAAACTCGCAAATGGCACAGATACTCGGAGTCAATGTCAACCAAACCATTCGTCGTGCCTTTGCATTGGGCGGCGCGTTTGCGGGTGCTGCTGGCTTTATCTTCGCCATATATTATGGAAGACCTTTTGGTTCTCACGGCGCACAAAGCGGACTCTTCGCGTTCATGGCTGCATTGCTTGGCGGCATTGGCAATCCATTCGGCGCTTTGTCCAGCGGATTGTTGATCGGTGTGTTTTCTTCGTTGAGCGATTACTATCTCGCCGCACAATGGACTCCCGCCTTGCTGTTGGCATTGCTTGTCCTTCTCTTTGCATGGAAACCCACGGGATTTTCCGCAAGTGAATCATCATCCGAATCTGCGACAGTGCGTGATTCTGTTATTTTGACTGCCCCCGTTCAGGGGTCCGTGGTGAGGCGTTGGTTTTTCATCCCGCTGATTTTGCTTGCGTTGCTTCCGCTGGGCATGACGAGCGGTCAGATCATCCTGCGCATCGCATGCATCTTTATCATTCTTTCGCTTGGGTTGAATTTGGCGCTCGGCGTGGCCGGCCTGCTCGATCTAGGCTTTGCCGCGAGCTTTGGTTTTGCTGCGTATCTCACTGCTGCTTTTACCGGTAAATATGATTTCACGTTTGTCTTGTTGTTTGGCATTTGTGCGGGTGTGTTCCTTGGCTGGATTAAAGGTGGTTTGGCGCGACGATTGCGAAGTGATTTTTTTGCTGTTGCGACTCTTGCCTTTGGATTATTGATCCGCCAGGTGATCGTGATTTTGGATGGGATGGGTGGGCGTGGCGGAATTCCTGCGCCTCATTTCTTAACTGTGAACCTGATCGGGCAATCCGAAAAATACTATCTAGTCCTTGTCATTGCGACTCTGGCCGCATGGGCAAGCCACCAATTGATCACCGCGCGCACCGGCCGTTCATGGATCGCGATGAGTGAGGATGAAACGGCTGCATTGTCATTAGGCGTGGACGTGGGACGAGCGCGCGCGAATGCGTTGATCTTGAGTTCCGCTTTGGCAGGCATCGCAGGTGTGCTGTATGCCAGCACGTTGTCATTTGTCGAACCAGATCTCATGGCCTTCCATGTCTCCACGATGATCCTGACGATGGTGATCCTTGGCGGGGCAGGGAATGTGACCGGCGCGATCATCGGCGCGGTGGTCATCATTTTGTACGACAAAATGTTTGTGCCGCAGCTTGCCGATTGGCTGGCGTTGATCTGGCCGGCCAATGCCGCGATTGGGTCCGTACCTGATATTCGAGGCGCAAGTTTTTTCAACTTCGGTATTGCCTTGTATCTGACTGTCTTCTTCCGGGCAAAAAGAAAGTGATCCAATCGCTTGACGCATGAGCAGGTATGAAATAAAATCACAAAAGCTATTCAAAATTCATCATTGAAAGGAGGCACGAAAAAATGACATCCATCTTGAAATCCACCCAACTTGTATTCACTGCGCCTCCTGGATGTGTTTGTTCTGCATAGCCCTTTTTGCTATTTGCATATCAAACCGCAGGCGCAAACGCCCTGCGGTTTTTCTTTTAATGCTCGGGGCAGCAGCCAACCGATTGTTCTGTTTACAAAAAGGTGTTCGATACAATGAATCAATTATCTGAGTTTTTTGAAGAACTCGACGACTCTGCAGATGAAGCATCGAGTCATGCGCAGAAGCGTGTATCTCAAAGACGCGAATCGCAGAAGCGTGAAATGGAAGCGAAGCTGTTCATCCGCGCGCAGGAAATTTCGCGTGAGTTCCAGTTTACCTACAAGGCTGCCCGTTTCGAAGAGGCATGGCTGCTCGACTCGCTTGTGGAGTTTGCCGAGCAGGAGTGGGTTTCTGACGTGCTGCGAAAAGTTAAAGGCGGCAAGGAGGCCTCGGTCTACCTGTGCAAGGCTGGCCCGGAAATCCCGTCCGCTGAGTGGGTGGCGGTCAAGGTGTATCGCCCTCAAATGCTGCGGAATTTGCGCAACGATGCCATGTACCGAGCTGATCGCGCCGATCTCGACGAAAGAGGTCATCAGGTGACCGATAAACGTCAACTGCGCGCCATGCATAAGAAAACTGAATATGGCCGCGAACTGCTGCATCAATCCTGGATCGCTTATGAATTCACATCTTTGCAAATGCTTCATGAAGCTGGGGCGGATGTGCCCGTGCCATATACAATGGCCAATAATGCCATTTTGATGGAATTCATCGGTGACGAAGCCATGTCTGCACCCGCGTTGAGTGAAGTGGATCTGGAAAAATCGGAAGCTGTCACTTTATTTGAACGGGTGATGCGTAATCTGGATATTTTGCTCTCCCACGATCGTATTCACGGAGATCTTTCCGCCTATAATATTTTGTACTGGAATGGCGATATTACCCTGATCGATTTTCCACAAGTGGTCTCGCCGAAGATCAATCGAAATGCTTTCAAAATATTCTCGCGGGACGTGATACGGGTCTGCGATTACTTCATCAAGCAGGGAATGAAACTTGATCCTGCAAAGATCGCGGATGATCTATGGAATTCAAGAGGATTTCCATCGTTCGAGCCGCAAGACCTTGAATAAACAAAGAGGCCGTCATCTTTGAAGTGACGGCCTCTTTGTTTTAGAGCAATGATAAAATTCTGCTATGAATAACGTCCGTCCAAAATTAACCATGTTGACAGAAGAACAAATCCGCGAGGTGCACGATCAAACCTTGACTCTCCTTGAGACGATCGGTGTTCGTGTTGACTCTCCATCCGCGCTGGAGATGTTGAAGAATCGCGTGGGCAGTTCGATGGTCAATGAGCGAACCGTGCGTTTTCCGCGCGAATTGGTCGAATGGGCGATCAAAGTTGCGCCACGCCAAATTCAGATGTATGACCGTCGGGGGAATCTGCGCTTTACGATTGGCGGCACTGAAGATCGAACGCGTTTTGGGATCGGCGTCACAGCTTTATATTATCAGGAGCCGCATAACGATACGCCGGTGTTGTTTGAGCGCAAGCATATGCGCGACATGGTCAGGCTGGGAAATAAACTTCCGAATTACGACATGGTTTCAACGGTGGGTATTGTCCGTGATGTGCCTGAGCATTTGACAGATGTGTATGGCAGCCTGGAGCATTTTGTGAATGGCACAAAACCGATGGTTCTCTTGTGTTCTGATGAGCACAAATTCAACGATGTCATGGAAATGTTTGAATTGTTGCACGGTGATCTTGGCGAAAAGCCATTCATCATTCCATATTTCAATCCCGTGTCGCCTCTTGTGATGAACGAAGGTACTGTGGATAAGATGAAAGTCGCCATCGAGCGCGGTTTGCCGGTAATTATTTCAAACTACAGCATGTCCGGCGCAACGACACCGATTACTCCGGCAGGGACCATTGCAGTTTTGCTGGCTGAATTGCTCGCTGGGTTGGTGATTGGTCAGCTATATAAAGAAGGCGCTCCCATGTTGCTTGGGATGCTGCCGGTTTATTTCGACATGAAGACCCTGATGAATTTTTACGATCCGCAAAGTATTTTAGTGAACATCGCCTGTTCGGAAATGATGGCGTTTTACGGTATTCCACACTGCGGCACATCCGGAAGCGGCACCGGCTGGGGCATGGATCTGCTTGCCGCCGAAACCTACTGGATGAATACACTGACATTCTCTTTCACGAAAGGCGGTCTGGCCCCATTCGTCGGGGATACGCTTGGGTCGAAGGCCATTTCGCCGTTAACCTTTATCTACTGCAACGAGATCATCGACCAGACGCTGCGCCTCTCTTCCGGATTTCAGCTTGACTCTGCTTCGATCGGCTTGAGTGAAATCGAAAAGGTGGGCCCGGGTAAAAGCTTTGTCTCTGCCCCCACCACACTTAAAAAATACAAAACAGGATATTATGTTAATCCCATCTTCCAGCGCTGGAGCATGGAAAAATGGCAGCAGGCCGGCCAGCCGCATGTGCAGAAGGTGCTTAGCGAGTATGCAATTGAATACATGAAGGATATGCCGGCTCCGGAAGACCATGACGAATTGCTCGCAAAAGGGGAAGAGTTTATATCGAAGCTTGGCAAATCATGATGGGTCAAATCGAATTGCGAATTGGAGAAAAGTTGATTGGAATAAGTGTTTTAACGAAGGGTGCCCTGGCCTTTTTGTTCCTCTCGATTACTGCATGCGCTTTGTTACCCTCGACGAATAATGGATCAACTACATCCATTGAGGATATGATCGCCGGTACAGCTGCTGCAGCACAGACCCAAACTGCCACGAATTTGCCATCTGTTACACCCACAGTTACATTGACGATCACTCCAACTTCCTCGATTCCATCGGCGACCCCAACGGCTACATTTCCCTTCGGGATATTTGTGGAAGCTCCCGTGGATGCAGCTGTGGAAACGCCCAGCGAACTTTTCCTGGTTCCTGAAGACTCTTCGGACACCGGTGGCGTGGACATTAAATACACCGACGAGGCCTGGTCTTGTACTATTATTGGTAAAAGCCCTCCTCGAGATTCCACGGTTAAACCTGGTTCTAATTTTTATGTGTCTTGGAGGGTTGTAAATACCGGTACGAAGGCCTGGACCAGAAATGGCGTGGATTTTGTCTATGACGGTGGTTTTCGACATGACGGCGGCCCGATTCAGGATCTATCCAAAACAGTGCTCCGTGGAGGACAAGTCACTTTGAAAGTTCTGATCGTTACGCCAAATAAAGAGGATACCTATAACGTTATTTGGTCGTTAAAGGTTGGGCAGACGATGTTTTGCCACATGAAGGTTTCTTTCACGGTGAAAAAATGAGGACAGGAAAATTCCAAAAAAATTCAATGGGTTTGGGTGTTCTTCTTTTCTTAATATCCTGTCTACTTCCGGGTGTGGCAACTACCCCGGTTCCATCCCAGCCGTCTCTCTCTCCTTCGGATATCGGGACGCTTGTTGCCTTGACAGCCGGAGCTGCTCAAGTTCAAACCGCGTCTGCCCTGCCGACAATAACAGCCACTTCCACGGTAACTCGGATTCCCTCTGTCACATTCTCCCCAACTCCTACTTTTATTTATATCCTCATGACGGACACTCTCATGCCAACCGAAACCTCGGTTTCTTCCATTGGAAATGTTCAGTTGTATGGGACCGCTACTCCCGATGAGCGGCTAACCGGTCGTCCATGGACCTGTCTGGTCACAGGCAGCACGCCACCTCGCAATGTTTCGCAGAAACCGGGAACGGATTTTTACATTACGTGGAGGGTGATGAACACGGGAACTAAAACCTGGTCAAACAATGGGATCGATTTTCTTTATGAAAGCGGCTACCGTACTGAGCAGCGGCAGCTCCAGGATTTGCCTTTATCTGTAGTGACTGGCGGTTCGATTAATCTTAAAGTATTGCTAACCGCTCCGAAAGCACCCGGCACCTATAACACAATATGGAAGCTTAAAGTGGGGCAGACCACTTTTTGTCGAATGCAGATTACGTTTTTAGTTGAATAAACCATTAATTTCGCGACGGATTTTTTCCCCACAATCCATATCCTTCATTTCTTCTCTTTTCCCGGCGCTCATGCTGCTCGTGGATCTGTTCCACGTGATCGGCTTTTTCGTTGATCGCTGCTTCAAGCCACAACCTGCCCTTTTCTGCAGTTGCGTGGCTGCCCGCGCCATACGCACCGGTCTTGGTATCGTCATCCCAGGGCGGGTTGGCGATTAACGCGCCGCCCTCGATCCAATCCATATAGTAATCTGGTGTCGCGACAAAGTCTGTTTCGTCAACGACACGTTCCATTTGACAAAGATCAGGGCGAAGATGCAAGAGGTAGGAAGTTTCAAGCTCGCCCGCGTGTCCCATTCCCCCGATTTTTGAAGTGCGGTATTTGTTCAATGCTTCCGCTCCAATTTTCCCCGAAGTATGTAAATAAGCGGTTGCGCAAAATATTCTGCGATGACGTTCGCCCGCGTATTTGACAATATTAACTAAAAACGACGAGTTCCCGCCATGGCCACTCATAAGATAGAAGCGATCAAAGCCACGAGAAACCAAAACATCGATCACTGCAAGCCAGAAATCTTCAAAAGCACGTCCGCCGGCATTGAGTGTCGCTGCAAAGGATGACCGGTGTGTGCTCACACCATAAGGCATAGCAGGCATTGGCCAGCTTCGCGTAGGCATAAGAGTGACAGTGCCCTTAGCTATGGCTTCTATAATGATTGTATCCACGGAGAGGGGGAGGTGATAGCCATGCTGCTCGGTGTGTCCAATTGGAATCAGAATGACCTTGTTACGCTCACTGTCTTGTGGAAGCTGAAAAGCTGGGGCATTTTGAGATGGATTCGCCAATCGCAAGATGGAAGAGGAATGTCCGCCAATAAAAAATGACTGCGGATCGAATCCCTGTGGTGCCAGGCAGTACACACGCGAGAATCCATCATCACGTAAACTATCCAACAAGTTGACGATGTATTGCATGAAGACATGGTCCGGGACTTCAAGCCCACTGCCTCGCCAGCCAAATGGGAAAGCTGGCAGAAGGCCGATTCGGGGTGGATTACTCAATTGATCAGCAAGCAGGTCCAGGTTATATCCCGACCCGAGCGGCAATACCAAAGGAGTATCTCTTGGGAGCTCAGCAACAACATCCCAAGAGAGGTCCCCATAGTTGAAAAAAGTATTACTGCGTGTAGTCAATATAGTCTCACTCATTTTATTATCTCTATAAAAACCTATTAAGAAGGAAGTAAATACCAATCAAGAAAACGCTCCATACGCTCATACACATCCAAAAGGTTTTCACGGCGTAAAAACCCATGCGGCTCATCATCATAGGTTTTATATTCAAAGGTCTTCCCCTCACTGCGAAGCGCCTCCACCCATTCTTCACTGGCTTCAGGTGGAACCACTGTGTCCAACAAGCCGTGTAAGATCAGTACAGGTTTTTGAATGTTCCTTGCCTCTGTGATGGGGGAGCCTTTCAAATAAATATTGAGATTGGCAGAAGGATGGCCCAAAAATATTTCTGTGTATAAGCGCAATCGCTTTTCACACTGGGCCCACGAACTTACCAGATTCGAGTCGCCATACTTTGCAACTCCACACGCAAACAGATATTCGGGATCCCGTGAAAGCGCATTGATGGTCATATAACCACCATAACTGCCACCTGAAATGCCGATACGATCCGGCTTGACATCCTTTAAGTTGCGCAAATATTTCGCACCATATAAACAATCCTGAGTGTCGCCGACTCCCCAATCATTATAGTTGGCACGCTCAAAATCTTTTCCATATCCAGTGGAACCGCGATAATTTGGCGCGAGATAGATATATCCTTTTGCCGTAAAGTATTGCGCCAATTCATCCCACGCAAAGCCGTATTGATCCTTGGGCCCGCCATGCGGGTATAAGATGGCTGCGCCATTGGATCTTTGAGGGCGATATAGAAATGCAGGTATTTCCAGACCGTCATAACTTTTATAAGTGATTTGTTCCGGAACAATGAATTTATTTTTTTGGAGTGCAGGAGGATTCGAAAAGGTGAGCTGTGTTATCTTTTTATTGTGCAAATCCATGCGATATAGATCCGGGAAAAGCACTGGACTCTCGAATTCATAGGTAAGAAAGGATCCATCGCTTGACCAGTTGGGATTCGAATGAATCCCAACCTCGCTTCGTAATTTGGACACCAAGCCTGATTCAGTCTCGATCAGCACCAGCTCAAACGAACCACCTCTGTTTATCACTGCAACGATCTGTTTCCCGTTTGGCGACCACTCATATTGAAAAATATCATTGCCATCTTTTGCAAGCTGATGCAATCCCTCGCCGTCTGGCTTGATGAGGTATAGTTCTTCTCTTTGGCCCTCCTGTGCAATGAATGAAATCCATTTCCCATCGGGTGACCATTTCGGCGACATCGCTCGAACAGACGGTTTTCCATATAATGTGACCTGCTTCCCAGATGCAATTTCAAGCAGAACAATATCGAGGCGGTTGAGATCATCGAAGCGGCGGAGGTTGAAAGCGACAAACTTGGAATCCGGAGATGGCCTTGGATCCCAGTGGTCGCCAACCGTATCGGTGGTTAACGCCCGAGGCCAGGAACCATCCCGATCGGTGAGAAGAAGCTGATCGGTGTCATCCCGCTCAATTGAAACGATCAGACCATTCGAGTCGGGCATCCAACGTGGAGCACTTGCGGATACAGCAAAGTCTGTGATCTTTTTTGGGATTCCACCCGTACGCGGGACAATATGCACATGACCATTAAAGCAAAATGCCAGCCACTCCCCATTGGGTGACCACTCAGGAATTTCATCATCCCAGTACGCGACCAAGGGACGTTCCGTGGTCACACGCGATGGCCAGCCTCCATTGGAAGACATGGTAAACACATCGGAAAGAGTTTCACCGTCTTTAATGTAGGCGATCTCACCCTGGGAAGAAAGCCTGTGGGACCGGATCCGCTCAAGGGAAGTAAGAAGCGAAAGGTTTAATCCAGGCGGTGGCTTGAGGTCAGTTCGTTTTAATGCAGGCCAGCCGTTTCGTTCGTATTTTTCGGTAAGCTTGATCGGGTTCTCCATGATAAGTTCCTTCCTGCAGGGGATTTTACCAATATCTCTACTTTCCCGAAATCTGGAATTACAGTAAAATTCCAGCCTAGTGGATATTCCCCTGATGCGCTTAAAACGCCGTTTCGTTGTCTTCTAGCGAAAAACAACTGCGCCATGGCAGATGAATCTGTCATGGCGCATATTGTTTGTGGGAATAAATAATAAAATGAGTCGAGGAGAATGTATGAAACAAAAAATCTTTTATGTTTTTGTGCTTGCGGCATTGATCCTTTCCGCATGTGGCAACCTGGCAGGGGGGCAGCCTGTGGTTGCCCGTGTTGGCTGGGCAGGCAGCCCGGATACCGTGAATCCGGGAACTGCGATCCTCACCGAAGCATTTACCATCTTTGGTTTGGTTTACGATGCGATGTATAAACTAAATCTGGATGGTACCTTTTCACTGGGTGTTGCTGAGAGTGTGGAGCATTCAGATGATGGCCTGGTATACACCTACAAGATCCGCGATGGGATAAAGTTCCACGACGGACAACCCTTGACAGCCAAGGACATCAAGTTTTCCTATGATCTCTACAAAACACATGACGACTTTCCCTACATCAACGCCTACACCACTTACATTGAAAGCACCGAGGCGCCGGACGACAGCACCATTGTGTTAACCTTGTCTGAAGCGATTCCGAATCTTGAGAGTCAACTGGTCTTCATGTACATTCTTCCCGAACATATTTGGAAGCAGTACGCTGAAGGCTCGGCCGCGGCTGAATTCGAGAACTTTGAAATGATCGGCTCGGGTCCCTTCAAGATGGTTGAATACAAGCAAAACGAATTCGTTCATTTGGCGGCCAACAAGGATCATTTTGCAACCCCTCCAAAAATAGATGAGGTCATCTTCCAGACATTCGAAAGCCAGGATGTATTGGTGCAGGCGATCAAAAGCGGCCAGGTTGATATGATCATGGAAATGCCAGCCACCGCAGTGGAAACCTTGAAAGGCGAAGCGAATGTGGCTGTTGTGAATGGCGCTCCATTTGCTCCCGGGGTTTCTGACATTATTTTCAATCAGATCACACCTGAAAACTGCCCCAAAGACGCAGGCGGTTTGTGCACTGGTCATCCCGCATTGCAGGACCGCAATGTACGTCTCGCTCTCGCCCATGCAACCAATAAACAGAAACTGATCGATGTTGTGTTGCTTGGATATGGTACCCCGGGCCTGACTCTTATCCCTGATGGAGTTGGCCTATGGTACAACAACACAATCAAGGATTACGAATTTGACGTTGCAAAGGCGAACCAAATTCTTGACGATGCCGGATATGCCGATACAGATGGCGATGGTGTACGTGAAATGCCTGACGGTTCGAAGCCGCTTATCTTCCGTATGAATTGGCCGAGCGACAGTATCGATGCACCACGTCTGGCAGAGTTACTTTCTGAAATGTGGGCGGAGGTCGGTGTAAAGACGGAATTACAGGCAACTGATCCGGATGCGTTAACCGCTCAGTGTTGCCCAGTTTTTGATTTTGATATCATTCTTTGGGGATGGGCCTCAGACCCTGACCCAAGCCTTTTGTTGGGCGTTCAATCCACAGGAGAAATCCCAAGCGGATACAACGAAACCGGCTATTCCAACCCCGAATTTGATGAACTTTTCGCTCAACAGGCCGTGGAGCTTGACCTTGAAACCCGCAAAGAAATCATCTGGAAAATGCAGGAAATCGCATTCAATGATGTGGTCTATATCATTCCGTATTATGAGCAGACCATTCAGGCATATCGCACCGATCGATTTACAGGCTGGTTGACGGATTTTGCAAAAATAGAGCTTGGCGATGTAACTTCCATGGTTTTGATCGAACCCGTCAAGTAAAAAAATCTTTTTATATATTTCCTCCACCTTCCATAAGGAAGGTGGAGGAAATAAAAGGAAGCATCTTGAAACGCTGGCGATATTTATTAAACAAAATTAGTTGGGCGCTCTTTACCATCATTTTTGTCATTATCCTCAATTTTTTTCTTTTTCGAATCCTTCCGGGCGACCCTGCCCGGGCCGGCGTACGCGACCCCCGTTTAACAAAAGAAAATATCGAAGCAATTCGTGTTCGCTACGGGTTGGACAAGCCGATCGTCAATTGTTTTGAATCGCTCAACCCGATCAAGCTTGGCAGCTGCACCGTTAATCCGCTGGACACTCAATTCTTTATTTATATGGGGAATCTTCTGCAGGGCGATATGATGATCAGTTTTCACACCAATCGCCCGGTGACCGAGATTCTCTCTGAGAGATTGGGGAATACCATCCTTTTGATCGGCGCAGGACAAATCCTTGCGATCATCTTTGGCGTTTTGTTCGGGATGTTTTCAGCCTGGAAAGCCCGTACTGCCATAGACTACGGCTCGCTGACCATCAGTCTGGTGGCTTGGAGCCTGCCAACCTTTTGGCTCGGTGTGATCCTTTTATTTTGGGGGAGCAATCATGGGATGCCCATTGCCGGGATGTCCACACCGGGAATGTCTTCCTATCCATTGTTAAGTCAATGGGGTGATATTGCGAAACACATGCTGCTTCCCACATTGACCTATACCATCGTTTATATGGGCGAATATATGTTGATCATGCGCTCCAGCCTTTTGGATGTGCTTTCAGAGGATTATATTCTCACAGCCAAGGCAAAGGGACTCAGTGTATTTCAGATCCTGAAAGACCATGCCATTACGAATGCGATGCTGCCACTTGTAACCATTATTGCCATTAACCTCGGCTTTACAGTGGGTGGAGTGATCCAGATCGAGACCGTGTTCTCCTGGCCCGGTTTGGGTATGACCACTGTTGAAGCATTGAATCGCAGGGATTTCCCTGTCTTGCAGGGCGCTTTTCTCTTGATTGCAGTAGCCGTGATCCTCTCAAACTTGCTGGCGGATCTGGCCTATTCCTACCTCGATCCACGCGTAAAGACGGAGTAATATGGAAGCGCAAATTGTAAAACCCACACAGGCAACAACGCGTTTCCAGGATTTCTGGGGTGTGTTTCGAAAGAATTATATGGGGCTGGTTGGCTTGATGATGCTCGTCAGCGCCATTTTGGTGGCAATCTTTGCACCTGTTCTTTCCCCATACGATCCAAGCTCCACATTTGATGTGACTACGAGCGATATTTATAATCCGCCCAGTTCTACTCATTGGCTGGGCACAGACGATGCCGGCCAGGATGTGCTGACCAACTTTATTTTTGGCGCACGCGTCTCACTTACAATTGGTTTCTTCGCCGCTTTTATTTCGCTGGCGATTGGTGGTGTGTTTGGTATTATCGCAGGGTTTTACGGCGGGCGTACTGAAGAAGTGCTCATGCGTTTTACCGACATCATGCTTGTGATTCCCGATCTGCCCCTTATGATGGTGTTGATCGCCCTCACCAAACCATCGATCATCAATATCATTATTGTGATTGGCGCGCTATATTGGACGACAACTGCCCGTGTTGTTCGTTCGCAAACCCTTGCTGTGAAATCACGCAAATTCGTTTTGCGTGCACGCGCCATTGGTGCCGGCAAAGGGCACATTATTCGACATCATATACTTCCCCTGGTACTCCCAATTTTAGTGGTGCAGGCAGTGCTAGTTGTCTCTTCCGCAGTGTTGGCGGAAAGCACACTCTCATTTTTAGGATTGGGTGACCCTACCGCCCTTTCCTGGGGACAAATGCTCAATTATGCCTTTGGACGTGGAGCCATGTCCACTGGAGCATGGTGGGCGTTGGTGGTCCCCGGGTTTGGAATCGTTTGGGTGGTCCTCGGATTGACTTTGCTTGGTCAGGGTCTTGAGCAGGTATTAAACCCCAGATTGGATACTCATCATTTGATGCCGAGCAGGCCGCCGGTTAAGAGCGAAGCGGCGAAGCGTTCTGATGAAGAGACTTTGCTTGAAGTCAAAAATCTATCCATCAATTATGTAAATGACGGTCATGCACCTGCGCGTGCTGTGGAGAATATCAGTTTCACGTTGAAGAAAGGCGAGTTGATCGGGCTGGTGGGGGAGAGCGGATGTGGAAAGACCACGCTCATGCTTGGACTTCTGCGGTTGCTTCCCTCTGCCGGACAGATCGTCAACGGGCAGGTTTATTTCAAAGACCAGGAACTTACGGCATTAAGTGAAACAGAACTCAATAAAGTCCGCTGGCGTGGAGTTTCGATCGTGTTCCAAGGGGCAATGAACGCCCTTAACCCTGTGCGTACAGTGGGCGATCAAATCGCAGAAGCGATCATTCAACACCTGCCGGATTTCGACTCAAAGAACATCCCCGGACGTGTTACTGATTTGCTTGAGCTGGTTGGAATTGCCGCAGAGCACAAAGATCAATATCCGCATCAATACTCGGGTGGGATGCGTCAGCGCGCGATGATCGCCATGGCACTGGCTTGCAATCCGGAAGTTGTGATCGCTGATGAACCCACCACCGCATTGGACGTCATGATCCAGGCACAGATCCTGGAACTGCTGGACGAGCTTCGAAAAAAGCTTGGCCTTGCGATCGTTTTTGTCACGCATGATCTGGGAGTGGTTGCTGAAATGTGCGACAAGGTATTGGTGATGTATGGCGGTGTCACCGCTGAATATGCGGAAGTGGATACCATCTATAACATGCCCCGCCATCCCTATACACAGGAATTGCTCAAGGCGTTTCCCGATCTGACCAAACCCAAGAAGAAACTTTCATCCATTCCCGGTTATCCGCCTCGATTGGATGCGCTGCCATCAGGCTGCCGGTTTGCCCCGCGCTGCCCCGCGGCTTTTGATCGTTGTCGTACCGAGCAGCCTGCCTTGCATGAATTGGCTGGCGATACCCATATTGTCAGTTGCCACCTTGTTGAGGCCTCCAAATGAGCCAAGAGAATATTCTTGAAGTTAGAGGATTGAAAAAATACTTTGAAGCGGGCCGACCCAGCCTGTTCTCGCGCAACGTGCCGCAGGTCCATGCAGTGGATGGGGTGAATTTGGATTTGCGCAAAAGTGAAGTGATTGCGCTGGTCGGCGAAAGCGGATGCGGAAAATCCACGCTTTCGCTGCTGCTGATGGGATTGGAAGACCCCACGGAAGGCCGCATCACCTTTGAAGGCCGGGATATTACGCACCTCACTGATACCCAGCGCAAGGGGTTGCGCCGCAAGATTCAAATGGTATTTCAAGACCCATACGAATCTTTAAACCCCACGCAAACCATTGAAGAGATCGTAGCTGAACCGCTTTACGTACACAAATTGGATGTCAGCAAAAACATCGTTGATGAAAAGGTCAAGAAGGCGATGGAAGATGCCGGCTTGAAACCTGCGGAAGTTTACCTGAAGCGACATCCACACGAGCTCTCCGGCGGGCAACGCCAGCGTGTGGTCATCGCAAGTGCACTTGTACTTGAACCGGAAATCATCCTTGCCGACGAGCCCGTCTCCATGCTGGATGTATCCATCCGTGCAGAAATCATCAACCTGCTTGCCGAACTGCGCATCACCCGTCAGATCGCTGTCATTTTTATCACGCACGATCTCGGATCCGTTGGTTTCTTTGCCGATCGAGTCGCCGTCATGTATCTTGGCCGCATCGTGGAAATCGGCACCATGCTTGATGTGCTGGAGAAGCCGCAGCATCCGTACACGAAGGCATTGCTCTCCGTGATTCCTGTTCCCAATCCCCGCCTTCGTCATGAGCGAATCATTTTGCAGGGTGAAACTCCCAATCCCATCAATTTGCCCACGGGTTGTCGGTTTCACCCGCGCTGCCCGGTGGCCATCCCCGCGTGCAAAGCCAGTGACCCGGCCCTGATGCAGATTTCAAAAACCCAGCAGGCAGCGTGCATCCTGCTGGTAAAATAATTAAGTGGATATCACCAGTTTACAAAACCCCAAAATCAAATACATCGTCAAACTCCGCGAGGATAAAAGACAGCGTCTTCGCGATGGATTTATGCTTGTGGAAGGCTGCGATGAGTTGACTCTCGCTCTAAGCTCCGGCCTCAAACCTGAATCGCTTCTCACCGCGCCCGAGCTTGCCAGCCGATCTATCGACATTTCCAACGTTGAGATCACCACCGTCACCCGTGCCGTCTTCGAGAAGATCTCCTATCGCGACAACCCGGATGGCTGGCTGGGGATCTTTCCAATTCCCAAACGTTCCCTTGAAGAAATTAAATTATCGGCATCACCACTTGTGATCGTTACTGAGTCGGTAGAGAAGCCCGGCAATCTTGGTGCCATCCTCCGCACAGCAGATGCCGCCCATGTCGATGCTCTTCTCGTCTGTGACCCGCGTGTGGACCTGTGGAATCCCAACGTTATCCGCGCCAGCAGGGGAGCGGTTTTTAGCGTCCGGACCGTCGAGGTTGAATCGTCAAATGCGCTGGCATGGCTCAGGTCCAACAAGATGCGCGTACTTGCAGCCACGCCATCCGCTGAGGAAATGTACACCGACGTCAACATGAAGGAGCCTGTCGCCATTGCGGTGGGTACCGAGGATACCGGCCTGACCGATTTCTGGATGCAGAATGCAGATGTGAAAGTTAAAATCCCCATGCTTGGCAAGGTCAACTCGCTAAATGTTTCCATTGCAACAGCGCTCATTACCTATGAAGCAGTGAGACAGCGGTTATGACAGATCTCATTAAAATTCCAATGGTCGACGGAAAGTTCAATGTGAGTTTTCCTGGAAAATGTGTATATTGCGGAAAGCCACAGGAATTTATCGTGCCGATCACTGCATCGCATTCTTCGGGAGGGCGTTACAATCGCATCAGGCAGAGCGCTACTTTTCAGGTGCCTTATTGTCAGGAACATTCACAATCCAACAAAAAATACAGGACCTGGCTGGGCGCAATCTTTTTTGTATGTCTGGCATTTTCCTGTGCGGCACAATTGATGATCTCTTTTGCGCTGGATCTACAGGAGACTTTTCAGATCTGCGTTTTAGGCCCGGCGCTCGCTTTGGCATTTGCGTTCCTTGTTGGTAATTTGGGCGTGCGAAAAGTATGGGGCAGCTTCGACCAAACTGTTGCCGACCTGCCGCGCTCTGCTGTAGACGGCGGCCTCGGATTGGAAATGGCAATGGGAACGGACACGGTTGGCTTTTCGTTCTCCAACGACATCATCGCCCAGGAATTTGCCCGGTTGAATGGACTTACCATTGAATATGTGAACGATTAAAATGGACGATATTCCAACAACATGAAAGAACACCCTCTGGATCAGATCGAACGCGTTTTTTCACACCTGGGCAAGGACCTAAGTGCCACCACAAACGCTGTCGAGGCTGCACAGATCATCCTTGATGCAGCGAAAGCTCTTATCGGATGGGAGGCTGCATATTTGATTTTGTATGACCCGGAGCAGGGCGGAAAACCCAGATCATTGTTGACCATCGATACGATCAGCGGGGAAAGAAAGAAGATACTAGATAACCCACCCAGCCGACCTTCCGAAAACATGCTAAAAGCAATTGAAAATGACGGATTCCTGTCATTGCACGAAACGCCTGTTGTACTGGAACCTTCCCAGTCCTTTGGTGATCGTGCACAAAGAACGTTATCGCAAATGTTTGTTCCGGTAAAAAGCGGAAAACGAGTTATCGGGTTGTTGTCAATTCAAAGTTACAAAGTCAACGCATATACTGAAAAATCCCTCGAAACCCTAAAGGCTTTGTCGAATCAATGCGCCGGTGCGCTCGAGAGAATATGGGCACAAGAAGCTCTTTCGCAAATGGTGGAACGATTAAAGGCGCTGTACCAGGCTGCGCATGTGGTGAGTGCCAGCTTCGACATGGAACGTCTTTATCGCGCGATCCATTCTGCGGTTGAAACCGTAATGCCCTGTGATGATTTTGTCATCGATGGGTATGATGCCGAAAAGAATGAGATCCTTCCGCTCTATGCCATTGAGTATCCACACCAGCGGGTAATGACCGAAAAATATGTTGCAGATCACGGCATGGCTGGCAGGATCGCCCACACGGGAAAATCGATTCTATTGAATAACCTTGAAGAAATAGATCAAATCAATATCAATTTCGAGTTTTACACCACCACAGTCGATCAAACGCAATCGGTCCTGGCAGTGCCGATGATCCTGCATGGAAAGGTGACGGGGATGATATCCGCACAATCCTACCAACAGGATGCATACACAAAGGAAGATCAGGATCTGCTTGAGCTGCTTGCCGCTCATGCGGCAATTTCCATTGAAAATGCACGCCTGTTTGCCACCGTTCAGCGGATGGCGGATACGGATCCATTAACCGGTTTATTAACCCGTCGAAAATTCTATGAACTGGCGGAACAGGAATTCACCCGGGCGGAGCAGGAGAAACTCCCGTTATCGATGATGGTGCTGGATATCGACAACTTCAAACGGATCAATGATGAATTTGGACATCGAGTTGGAGATGAGGTATTGCGCAAAATAACACATCAGCTGCAGGCCAGTTTGCGCAATACAGATATTCTTTGTCGATATGGCGGCGAGGAATTCGTGATCGTACTGCCGTCAACAAATCAAGAGACCGCCATTCAGGTGGCGAATCGACTGCGGAAAATGGCGGAGCAGATCGATCTCAAAGATTTGAGAAACTCCATGAAACGGCAGCCAAACTCAAAGTCACATGGCGAGGCGGTACGGGTCACGACCAGCATTGGGGTCGCGTTATATTCCAAAGACTGCATGAATCTCGATCAGATGATCGATCATGCGGACCATGCAATGTATGAGGCCAAACATGCAGGTAGAAATTGTGTGAAGCTATTTTCAGAAAAAAGCTAGGGAAGGAAGGATGCAATGAATTGCGTAAATAAGATCAGAAAGGGAATGCCAGTAATGGCAACAGCAATGCCGGCAAGCCGACGGGAATCCCTGGCGCTTCTCCACGCAAAATAAGCAAGGACAAATGCAATCGGAGCAAAGACACAGGAAATGAAGGCGGTCACAATATTCCAGAAATTAAAATCAGACGGGGAAATATTCAGCTGACTCACACCAAAATATGCAGCCAAAAATAATACTGAAATGATCGAAACCATCAGGGCAGTAATACCAAAGTAAGTCTTCCTGGCTTCAAGGGGCTTTGTTCTCATCAATTGATTATACGCCCTTTGCAACTTGTGGATGTATTTACAGACAGGCAAGATCAAAATAAAAAGACATCAAATGGGTTTGATGTCTTTTTATTTGCTATTCGAAGATCTACTTTGGGATCCAATAGTACATGAATTGAATCAGCAGGATCAAAAACGGGGCGGCCACCATCAAAACCGAAAAGGAGGATAACAACTTGGACATGCCGGATCCCTGCCACCCAAGCGCGGCCGCGAGGACTGTGATGGGAGCAAACGTGCATGAAATCGACAGCGAAGTATGATTCCACTGATCGAACAATTGCGGGGAAATCCTTAACTGGGAAACTGCGAAATAGATCCCAAGAAAAATCATCGAAATACTTGCAAACATCAAAGAGGCAATTCCATAATATGGGGATTTGTCAGCCATTGGGCGATTATAAGCCCAGTCCTCCCCAATTACCCTGCGGGCTTCTCGTTTCGCAATACATAATCCCAGGTAGTCGTTAAATGCTGAAAGCCGTGTTTTTCCACGATCGGGCGACTCATCTCGCCGGCCTCCACCACGGCATATGGATACCCACGTTGCTGAATTTCCTTCAATCTTGCAGAAAGAATACCTGTATACAAGCCCAATTTGCGATGTTCCGCCAACGTGGAACCTGCGAACAAGGTGGCAAAGTGCCCGTTTGGGAAATATGTCCAGCCAATCGAGGCTGGCTCCTCTTTTATATAGGCGACGTAAATACTTAAATAACCGGGAACCTTCAAATGGCCGTCAAAGCGGTCATTGACCCATGTATTATGGCCGCCCCAAACTTTATCCAACACATAAATAATATCCTTGAGTCCGGCGGCATCTTCAATGCGACGAACATCGGTCGTGCTTTGCGCAGACAATAGTTCAGATGCATCCGCCAGATCCAGCACCATCGCATCTCCGCGGTCTTCATCCTTCACAAAGCGATGAGACTTTAATTTCGTTTCCAAAGAGGGGAGGGGATCGTGGTCAAAGACCTTCCACGTGAAAGGTTGATTCATGGGAGAAAAATACGCCACTTCGTTTTCGATCACGCGGTCAATGTCAGAGTCTTTGGCGTATGTCAGCGAGACAAAATTCATTGCGGGTGCCTGGCGGACGAAACGCACCACATCCGAAGTAACTTCTTTCCTGGCCTCGGGATATTCGATCTCTTCGCGCAATTCCTTGTCGTACAGCAACAGTAAATCAGTTTTATTCATAACATTCTCCGGTAAACGGAGGCAGGCATAAATTGCCTGCCTCCGTTGTTTTACGTTTAATCCGCTGCAACCGATTCTTCGTTCGGCTTCTCGCGCCGCATCATGATCGAATCAGCTGTGACCGTGGAGCGATCATCGCCTGTCAACTCATTGGAGACACCATATTGCACTTCGAGTTGATGGCGGAATTGTTGTGTGTACAGGCGGTAATAATGTCCACGCTGGCGCAGGAGTTCGGCATGCGTGCCTTGCTCGGCAATCTTGCCGTCTTCGATGACCAAAATACGATTCGCTCGGCGGATGGTGGAAAGACGATGGGCAATGACAAAGGAAGTTCGTCCCTTCATCAAGGCTTCCATGCCTTTTTGGATGAGCGACTCCGTAAGCGTATCTACACTGGAGGTTGCTTCGTCCATGATGAATAGCTCCAGCCTTGCAAGCACGGCTCTCGCCAAACTAATGAGCTGCTTCTGTCCGACCGAGAGTTGGTTGCCGCTTTCGCCGACGTTCTGTTCATAGCCTTTTTCCAAGGTGACGATGAAATCATGCGCCCCGGCGACTTTTGCAGCTTCTTCCACTTGTTCATCCGTGGCGGATAGATTCCCGTAGCGAATGTTCTCACGGACGGTACCGGAGAAGAGGTGAGGGGTTTGCAGGACGATACCGATCTTTGAATGGATCGATTCCAGTGTGTAGTCGGTGTAGTCTCGTCCGTTGATGCTGATCGTGCCTTTTTGAGGCTGATAAAAGCGGCAGAGTAGATTCACGATGGTTGATTTGCCGCCACCGGTCGGTCCGACAAGAGCGATCATTTCGCCGGGATTCACCGTCAGCGTAAAGTCAGTCAACACGGGCTTGCGATCCTCGTAGTAAAAATCCACATGATCGAATTCGATTTTGCCCATCAACGTTTGTGCAGGAATGGCATCTGGCTTGTTGTGAATATCCGGCGGAGTGTCCACCAGTTTGAAGATGCGTTCAGCAGATGCGATGGAATGCTGCATTTCTGCGTAGACGCGCGCCAAATCCTGCACCGGCCACATCATGAAGGTGAGATAGGAGACGAACGCCTGAATGCCGCCAATGGTGATCAAGCCGATTTGAATTTGCACGCCGCCATACCAAACGATGGCGCCAAGCGCGATGGCCGCGATGATCTGCACGGTGGGCAGGAACAACGCCGAAAGCCATGCCGCGCGATAGGATGCGCGGTACATCTTCGTGGTGAGCTCCTGGAATTCAACAAGGTTCTCGTCTTCCCGTCCAAGAGCCTTGACCACACGCACGCCTTGAATGTTTTCATTATAGGCGCCGGTGATCTTGCTGTTGGCACGGCGGCTCTGACGAAACTCCACCAAAATATACTTCTGGAATTTCGTGGCTACAAAGATCATGACCGGCAGGATGATCGAGACGATGATCGCCAGTTTCCAGTTGATGATCGTCATGAATGTCAGTGATGTAACAATGTTCATGATCGCCCAGGTGCTATCCACGATGCCCCAGGTGACAAGATCCGAGACGCGGCCGGTATCAGAGGTGACGCGCGCGATCAATCGACCTACGGCATTTTGCGCATAATAGGAAAGCGACAGGTCCTGCAAATGATTGAAAAGAAGTTTGCGCAAGTCATATTGCACGCGTTCGCCCAGCACGCCGGCCAGATAGATAAACGTAAAGATCATGGCGGATTGCAAGAGGATAAATGAGCCGTAAATGGTGGCAAGCCGAAGGAGCACTTCCTTGTTACCAAGAGCAATGCCCTGGTCCACCATTTGCTTGTTGAGGTAGGTGAAATAAGCATCGAGGGAGGAGGTCAACCCGATGGTGATCAGGAAACCAACGACCCATTTCCAATGCGGTTTGAGCAACTGCATGATGCGTTTAAGCACCGGAGCGGTCAGCTGCGATGTATATTCTTCTTCTTCGAGTTCGATAATTTCTTCAGCCATGTTCTTTTCTCCTATAGGGACACAGCGGCGCTGTGTCCCTACTTCCTAATTCGCTCTTGCGATCTCCACTTCCAACTCTTCGTCGATGCGGGTTTGGATATCATAGATCTTGCGATACATACCGCCAAACTGCTTGAGCAGGCTTTCGTGATCGCCCTTCTGGATCATCTCGCCCTTGTCGAGCACGAGGATCAGGTCGGCTTTCATCACGGATTGGATGCGATGCGCAATGATGAAGGTGGTGCGATTCTCCATAAGACCATTCAGTGCGGCACGAATTTCGGCTTCTGTTTCCGTGTCAATGGCGGAGGTGGAGTCGTCCAAAATCAATATGCGTGGATTCTTGAGGATCGTACGGGCAATGGTCACACGCTGTTTCTGTCCGCCGGAGAGGGTCACTCCTTTTTCACCGACGATCGTGTTATATCCATCGGGGAAACTGAGAATCACATCATGGATGGCGGCGGCTCGTGCGGCAGCTTCGATCTCTTCCTTCGTCACGCTTCTACCCACACCGTATAAAATGTTTTCACGAATCGAGCGGCTGAACAGAAATGGCTCCTGCTGTACGATGCCGATCTGCTCACGCAGATATTTGCGCGGATAATCGGTCAATTCCACGCCATCGATCAGGATGTGTCCGCCGGTGTAATCATGGAAGCGGGGGAGCAGGTTGACCATTGAGGTCTTCCCTGAACCCGTGGACCCAAGCAATGCGATCGACTGCCCGGGCTTGATATGAAATGAAATGTTCTTGATGACGTCGTGCTTGCCATCGGAATACATGAACGAGACATCCTGAAATTCGATCTCGCCTCGCACTGGACCCTCGGGCTGGACGCGCCCATCTGTGAGCGGTTCCCGCACCTGCTTGACGATGTCCATTAAACGCGCATACGAAACCATGCCGGTTGAAGTCTGCACGATGGTGCGTCCCAGGTTGCGGATCGGGAAGATCAACCAGACGACCAAACCCACATAGGCGATGTAATCGCCAAGCGTGATCTCGCCGTTGATGGCCATAAAAGCACCGAAGATATATCCGAAGAGCATCTGGGCGCCGAGCACAATATCCGAGAGCGGCCAGAACAGCGAGTGCATGAGAAGGAGGATCTTGCCTTTGAGGAACTTGAGCCAGTTATCCTTCTCGAACTTATTCTTTTCGTAATCCTGCCGTGCAAAAGCCTTGACCACGCGTACGCCGGTCAGGTTTTCCTGCAGGGTGGTGGAGAGAACCGCTTCCTGTGCCTGATATTCCTCGTAGGCCTTGGTGACCTTTTTAAAGAACCACATCGAGACCCACAACATGAACGGGATCACAACCACGGACATCAAGCCAAGCTTGACGTTTAGGTACAGGATCGCAGCCCAGTTGATGAAAAATAAAAGCACGATACGTCCCACGCCGATGGCTTGTTCGGAGAAGAAACGGCGCAGGGCATCCACATCGGAGGTGACGCGTTCGATCAGATCGCCGGTGGGGGTTTGGCTGTGGTACGAGAAGCTCAACCGCTGAATATGATCGAAGAGGAAGTCTCTCAGGCGGCGGGTAATGCCTTCGGCGGTGTAGGCAGCCAGTCGTCCCGAAAGAAACGCGAATCCACCTTCCACAAAGGCCAGCAGGATAAATCCAAGGCCGATCCAGAGGAAAGTCTGCGTGGCGGTCCCGAAGCGGGTGCCCTTGGCAAGCACATCGTCTGCAAAGAAACGCAGCAGTAAATAGACGGAGGTCTTTGCCAGGGCGGAAACAGCCAGAGAAAGCGTCGCCGCGATGTAGGAGACGCGGAAGTCTGTCATCATGCGCCAGAGGCCGACGAGGCGGTTCTCATTCAGCGCATTGCGAAAGTCAAAGGTGGGGGATTGGGGTGTGGTGTTCGACATTTCTTTCATTCTCCGTAAAAACTTAAACAAAAAGGCTGTGACGAGTGCGTCACAGCCCATAAAAACAAGGAACTGGAAAAGACCTAACGACGGTCTCGAGGCGCACTCCAAGAAGGTACAAATTTGCCAACGGCATCGGGTGTTTTGAAGATCAACGTGATGGACATTCGAGTGCGCTCCTTTCGTAGAAATGTGTCTTATGAGATTAATCTCACGACAGACGATAGTTTACCCCGTGAATTCGGGAAGTGTCAAGATATGAGAGTATGCAAATTCCAAATAGATTTACGGAATGTAAACTTCACACGTTCCGTCGCTGATCTCGCACCGGCCGACCTCTTCGCCGGCAAACAACACACGGAATTGTGCCGAGCCGTCGTTCTTGGGATTCCAGAAGAACATGGCACGGTCCTGTTCCTTGCGCGGCTGGACGATGCTGGCGTAGGCATGTTTGCACTCGATGGGATCAATGTATGGAGGATCTTCATCACCGTAAATTTTGATGCTGGCGCACACTCCCATGGGCAGATAGGTGAACTTCCCATTTTCCCAACGATAACCTTTGAAGGTGTCTGTGGGTAGACCATTGGCGTCTAGGCGCTCAAAAGAGAAGGCGGCAAAGCTGCGTGGTTCGCCCACATTATTCAACATATGGAAGCTGGTGTCGTTCCAGAAGAAACTGAAGCGGAATCCATTGGGGTATTTGACGGTCGGAACAGCCACGATTGAAACAGGAGTGGACGTGTTGGATACCTGCGTATTCGTTTCCGCGGGCGCTGCCGTTTCTGTCGACGGGACGAACGTAAATGTTGCAGTGAAGGTCGGCTCAAATGTTGATGTGTTCGTGAAGCCAACGGTTGGTTCAAAAGTATCGGTTGCAATGGCCGAGGGCGGAATCGATGTCTGCGATGGAGGAACAGACGTAAGCGTTGAAAGAGGCGAGGAGGTGACTGTCGAGGTGGGTGGAACTGTTGCGAACAAGAAACCATTCTGAACTGCGAACCATGCACCGATCCCCAACAAAAGAAGAATCAAAATACCCCCAAGCCAGCTTTTCCTTTTACGCGGTTGATGGCTTGCGTGGACCGTGGCAGGCAGCGGCGAAATATTCTTGTGGATCGTATTGCCTTTATCGCGTCGCGGGCTTTCCCCTTTCGGGGATGATGCATGCTGGGCCATTTGCGCGATGCTTTTTTCACTGCGCCTCACAGTGGGCACGCCCACGGGCAGCGGCGGCAGCGGAGTTTTCGGCGAAGAGCCTGTTGATTTGATTGCATCTTCCAGTGCGTCAATCAGCTTTGCACCGGATGAATATCGTTGATTTGGATTTTTCTCCAAAGCCTTCAACAACACGGCCTCCACAGCAGGGCTGATCAATGGATTAATGCTGCGTGGCGGGGGAGGGGCCTGCGAGATGTGCTGTAGTGCCGTGCTTGCCGGCGATGGATCGTTGAACGGCACCGCGCCGACGAGCAATTCGTAGAGGATGACACCCAATGAATATAGATCGGATTGGGGAACCGCATCAGCCGAACGTTTGGCCTGCTCGGGCGAAATATAGTGAGGCGTCCCGAAAATACTTCCCATCGAGCCGTCGCGTATTTCCAGCGCCATGCCAAAATCGCCCAATAACACGCGCCCGCTTTTGGAGATGAGAATATTCGAAGGCTTCACATCGCGATGGATCACACCCTGGCGATGGGCATAGTCCAATGCACCAGCAACGGCCTTGCCAATGCGAAGTACATCAGCAATGGGCATCAACTCTTTTTGCTGAATGTACAGGTCCATGATGGAGGACAGGTCCTGCCCATCGACATGCTCCATCACATAATAGGAAATCTTCTGTTCTTCGTCCGCATAATAGATCTGGACAATGTTCTCGTGACGCCACTGCGCCATCATGCGCGCCTCATTGACGAAGCGTTGAGCATAGGCGGGATCACTGTGATATTTACGGTCCAGCACCTTGATCGCCACAGGACGCTTTAACTTCACGTCCATACCGATATACACGGTGGCCATGCCGCCGTGCCCCAGCACGTCATCCACGCGAAAATTTGCCAGCTGCTGACCGATCAAGGGATCATTCATGCAGGTTTCGAAGTCCGCTTTCTGGTATTGGAGGTCGGAAGGGTTTCACGGCTGGCAAGTGTAATACGAGACAGGTCTTTTATGAAGGTATTGAAATCCTCGGCATAGGCATCGAGGTAATCCTGCGTGATCAGGTTCGCCAGGTCCCTGCGGCCAATGGAGAGCAAGCCGGCCACGTGCGGGCGGAAATCGCGCAGGGAAATCTGCATTTTTCCTTTTGCGTCGGTCAGCACTCCCCATGCCAATTGCTTTTGGGTATTGTCATCTTTTGCTGTAATGAAGCGGGTCAATGTGCTGGTGGATACCACGGCCCCTACATTGGAGAATACTTCGCGGCCCTTGATCAAATGGTTCAGTAATTCAAATTTCTCCGGGATTTTATCCAGCAGTCGTTGAAGCGGCGTGGGCAGATGTGCCAATAACTTGATCGCACCCACACTGGCGCTTTCTCCTTGAATGGCGACTTCCTTGGCTTTCGAAAGATACGCCCCAAATCCGGCTAATGAAGCGAGGTACAGTTTTTGATATTGGTTAAAAGCCGTGAACATCGCCGCGCGGTCTTCCTCGGATTTCTCGTACGCATCCAACAATTGGACCGTCTGCGCATGCAAACCGATCAAATTCAACTCGTGGACAGGCACTTCCAGGTTAAGCGGATACACCCGTTCGCGCGGTGTCTTCTGGCTGGCATCCATCGGGATCAAAATGGATGGATTCGTTCGGCTGGTCTCTTCTACAAGCGTTTTCAACGATGCGGCTACGTCGGGTTTGCTTTGACCCAGCGTTGAAATCTCTTCAAGCAACTTCTTTGAAGGGCGATATTTCGTGGCATGGATCGCGCGATACAACACCAACAGGTCGTTGATCGTCAATTGGATCAAATCATTGCGCTGTTTGAACTGTTTACGCAAGTCAAGGCATGGTTTGAGTTTTACCTTGTCGGTCTCGGCACCAGCTTCCGGCGGAATGTGCGGCGCTTGTTGAACGAGGTCCATGTCCGCAGGTTGGAGCTGCAAGATCAGCGAGGTATAAATCCGTGATGTCGACGGAGCAGGGGAGGGGAGCAGGCTCAAATAATGCGCCCACGAGAGCGCTTCATTCGTCAAGATCTCAGAGAGCGCAGTACCCCAGGCACCGTCGAAGAAAATATGAGATTGATCGAAAACGAAAGTTTCACCCGTGTCAAAAATGGTCAGTGCATGGGAACCGATGCCACGCTCGGCTTGCCGTAATTCCGAGAGCGGCAGGGAACGCGTGCGTTGGTCAGCAGAGAGGATGATCGGCGCATATCGCAGGTTATCGAGGTCGCTGACCAGTGTGGGATTCAATTTATTGCGCAAACCCGGCAATGCGGATCGTTTGATATGAGTCAGCGAAGAAATCTGCGAAGGCGTGGGGAAGGGGGACTCCAGCAAAGCCGCAATCTGTGCCCGCACGGTCACCACATCCAATGGACGGCTGGAGCCTTGTTCACAGACCGGCAAAAGATAATAGCTGTCGCGATGAATAATGCCGACCTGCGCGTCTTTAATATCGAATGGAACGCGCGTCTCGCCATATAACCCCGGCTCCAAATACGCAAGGATCGTCATTTGCTTTTGATAAGCGGGCAGGTCTTGCAGGGTCCCGGCCTTGAGTTTTCCATTCCACAGTTCATACGTGGCAGCGGGTAAGGTCAACAGGGATTTGTTGACGAACTGGTCAAATTTCAGTTTTCGATATGCTGGGTAATCATAATTAGCCGCATCGTCATCGCGGCGATATGGCCGCTTGTTTTCCCACTCCCGAAACAGCCGTGAATATCTTTGTGCCTTCGTCGATTCGCCAAGCGTTTCCTGAAGCAACGCCAGCGCGACCCGCTCGCGCCATTCGTTTTCCAACAAGGCATTGTACTGATGCAGACACATGATCGAAGCCATGACCCACGCCGTGAGACGGTCAACGGAGTTCAAGTGGATGTTGTTCTGGCTTAGGACAGTATCAAAGCCGTGAGTTTCGTTGGCATGTCTTGCCGTGTCTTCGCGCAATGCATAGCCCGCATAAAATTGCCACACGCCTTCGGGGAATGCTGAGTCCGGGTCTTTGCCCGCGAGTTTCAATAAATTTTGATATCCTGAAATAATTGCAGCCGGGCCTGCAAAGAATGTTCGATATACAGCTTTATCAAGAATCTGCTCGACCCCGCTGAAGAGCGCATTCACATCCTGCTGCATCTTTTGCACAGGGATGCGCCGGCCTGGCAGGCGGGCAAGTCCGCTGAGGATCATGCCGGGCACATTGCCAGCCGGCACCACCTTTGAAATTAAATCCACCACAGCTTCCAACTCCGGCAACGACAGGCGTGATAACTGCTGGGCAGAGATCGATTTTGCCACAGTCCGCAGGTCTTCGGCGGTGAGCTGTGAGGCTTGCTGATAGCTGGGTTTTTCGGCGCTCATCACATCGAATTATATGTGAAAGCTTATAATAAAACCATGCAAATCAAGACGTTTCAAATCGCACAAAACAAAAACATTTCACTCGATATTCAAGCCGCTTCTCTCGACGGGATGACTGCCCAGCTTCCACAAGGCTTTTACACCACCTTCAGTACGCTCGCTCAGGGGACCAGGGTGCTTGGGTTGAAATCTCACTTGGAAAGATTGTATGGGCCGTCAAACGAACTGGGATTGCATCCACCTGTAAATGAAGCAGAATTGCGCAGGCAAATTGCAATTCTGGTCAAGGAAAACCTTCCGCATGAGTCTCGTGTGCGATTGATTCTGACCAAGGATAAAGGTGAGTTATATATTGGGATTCAATCCTTCGAACCTCTGCCTGAAACAGTTTATACCAAAGGCGTAAAAGTAATCTCCACTGAAACTGCCAGACAGGATCCTCGCATTAAAGATACAGGTTTTATTTCATCCAGTGCAGAGCAGAGGAAATTATTAAGCAAGGATGTGTTTGAAATTCTGCTGACAAAGGATGGAAAGATCTTGGAAGGTATGACGTCCAATTTTTATGCGATCAAGGGAAAGACCGTCGTCACTGCGCAACGGGGCATTTTATTAGGAGTCACACGCAAGGCAGTGCTGCGCATCGCAAGAGGGCAGGGGATGTCCATCGAATATCGTTCGCCAAAACTCAATGAAAGATTCGACGAAGGATTTCTCACATCAAGCTCACGAGGCGTGGTGCCGATCATTTCAATTGATGGAAAGCCAATAGGGCAGGGGAGTGTGGGGAAGTGGTCAAAAATTCTTTCGAAGGCGTATCAGGCGTACGTTATGGAAAGAAGCGAACTTATCGCCAGATAATTTATTTTGATTTCTTCTCAAAAATATCGTAATAGCCTTTATCCAATTCATCATCCGATAAATGGGCGTAGCGTTGTGTGACCTGGATATTTGCATGACGTGCGAGTTCCTGTGCAAGTTTGAGATTACCTGAACCGCGCAGAACCGTGGTCACAAAGTAATGACGAAACGAGTGGGGCGTGATCTTGCCAACGGATTCTTTTCCTAAAATTTGACGAACGCGTTCTTTGACAATGTTTCGGCCTGTTGTCGGCGTCATGGACTTGGTCTTTTTGCCGGCGCCTTTGTCGTGGCGGGCGAAGAGGGGCAGGGCAGCCAATTGTTTTCCCGATCCGCCGTCGGTTTCAGCGCGAAGCGAAAGATAATCCTTGATCGCTGTGATGGAACGTGACGTAAAACGCACCACGGCTTGTTTATCGCCCTTGCCGATCACCACCGCGCGATGTTCATTCCAATCCACATCGCCGCGACGAAGTTTACAGGCTTCATGAACACGCAAACCGGTATCTGCCAGCATGAGCAAAAAGGCACGATCTCGCATTGCGCGTAACCGAGCGGTGGTGACATCTTCATCCTCGGCTGGCAAAAGGATGTTTTCAACAACGCTGACGTGCTCCAGTAAACGTTCGATATCATCGGAAGGGAACTGCGGCAGGCGAATGCCAGGTCGCCGCGAGCGCTGACGGATCAACGTGCGCACACGCGATAGATTGATCTCCACAAAGCGCTCTGAGTCCACGTATTCGTAGAAACCCTTGACGGCCTGCAAATACAGATGCTCTGTGGCGGGCGCATAACTCTTGAGATAGATGGCGTATGGCGAGACCACATCTTCTGTCAATTTTTCGATCGGAGTAGTGGAGGGATCCAGCCATTTCTCCACAAGCACTTCTGCGAAAACATTCAGCGAATTCTTATACGCACGCATGGTGTGTTCGCTGCGCGTGAGCTTCACCACGTCCAAATACTTCGCAATGACATGTGAGATCGTCAGTACAGTTTCTTCCGTTTTCTTTGCCATGAGAGCCATTATACGAACTTCCTGAGATTTGTCAATGTTTTTTATAATAATACTTATCGAAAACAAAAGAGAAAAAAGCGAATTTCGCCGAAAAAAATGTAGGGACGCACGAGTATTGAGCAATGCCGCATGAGTATTGAGCCGTGTCTGACGGTTATTGAGCCAACAGGCTACCCTTCCCTTCCCTACATTTCCCAGTGCCAGTATCGGAATCCCCACCATACGGCCTCTCCAAGGTAATTTTGGCCCCCGGAGCCTTCCATGGCCACGCAACCCACTAGCTGGGACGAATTTGCCCCCCTCCCCTACAACAGGTTGCTGGCTGAGCCGCCACGTGCGTGCCCCAGCTAAGATCTTCTAGTATGAACAGCCGTGCTAGGGCGCAGATCGATGCCAAAGGCAGGTTATATGGATGCTCCCCTCCCCTAGCCAGCGAGAATGGCGGTGACCAGTCCAGCTGCGCCATCACTCCAGATGCCACGCCCCCGAACGCGGGCGCAAGAGGCGACGACACCGCAGTAACCGTAAATCAATTGGTTGCAGGCGAATTGACCTCTTTTATGGTGCAAGCTTATCCAGAAAAACATTTAGTAAGGGGATATTAATATCTGCCGCATCAGGATAATGAACCAGATCGGGATACAATCCCCAAGAGCCATCATAGTCCCAATACGCGAAATTTATGTTGTTCTCCATCAGCAGATCCAGCATATCTGCCACCCAACGTGCACCGCCAGCATCCGGATTGAGGAAAGCGGTGTGATAGACGCCGAATTCACCCACATTAATGGGAACATCATTTTGCTCTCGAAAATCAATTCCAGCAGCCAGGCGTTCTGCTAAAAAGTCACGATCGTGCCGAAGCAATTTGTCTATAGGATCGAGCTGGAAAAACTCAATCACAAAATAACAGTCAGTTCCCGATGAAATACCCTCACCTTTCATCCATCCTCTAATCGCATATTGGGTATTAGGCTGAACTTCAATTCTATGTTGAGGAAAACCAATCCAGGCCCGATCCGTCGTTTTCCGTATGGTGAGAGAACGACCATCCTCTCCCCCTTTATAATTCTGCGGAGATAAGCCGAAAACTACCGAGCCACTATCAACGGCTTTGTAAACTGGCAGATTTGCGGTGATTGACATATTCCTCAAAACCCTAGGGGCCGATGAGCCCTCTACTGCCAAAAGCTGAAAGTCACCAAAATACGCTGTACCCTCATTACTGTTGCAATAGATCAGCGGATCTCCAAAAATCTCGTTACCATCCTGTTTACCAGGATCTACTAGTGGACTTTGATATTCAATCCAATCAGAGGAACCTGCAGGGATGGAGATCGTACGTGAGCTAACCAAATATTTCAAACTATTCTCCCACTGTATCTCCAGAAAATCCTCGTCAGGATACGTTTTCGTATCCAATGATCCACTTACGTTTTCATGGGTGAGATCAATCGGATGATAAAAATGGAAGTCATACATCACATTGTTGTCATTTACAGTAACAAAACGTGGAGTGTATTCGTTTATCGCCTCTACGATAATAAGATGGTTGGAATCAACCTCACGAATGGCGTTCACCACTTTTTGCATGTAGGCTTGATATACAGCAGATTCCACGTCAGCCGGCTCGTTCAATAGATCATAACCTGCAATAATATGCTCATCCTTGTAACGATCGGCAAGTGTACGCCACAAATCAGCAGTTTGTTGCTGGTTGACTGGATCATAGGAGATAGTCCCAATCCCCTGTCCAGGGACATAATGCATATTAATAATTAAATACACGCCCGCATCCTTGGCCCAGGCGATTTGCTGATCCAACCAGGGCCACCCTACCTCGGGATTTTCCGTAAACCATTGATAAGTTAAGTTAAAACGGATCACATTGAATCCCATGTTCCGGACAGCAAAAGAATCTCGCTTTCCATGATAGGGTGCGTAGGGAAACTTGTCCGTGTAAAGGTTGTTATTGAAATTTATGCCTTTCAGGTGAAATGCTGCCTCCGATTCTCCAACCACAAGATCTTGCCCCCTGGCATGCACAAATCCATCTTGAATGGGTGCAATCACATTAGGTTGAGTTTCCTGTGTCGGAGGAAGTGCCAGCTCTGGCGAGTTTCGTTGAAACAACTGTACCAGGGTGGAATTCGGAGATTCGCTGGTATTTACATCATAGAGACCCCAGACCGCATCTCGATACGACTTCCAGGCATAACTTAAATATGACTCGTCCAATAATTCAAACATGTCTTGCCCCCAGACTTCTCCACCATTTCCCAAGGCATTACGGGTAACACCAAAATCAACTACCATCATGGGCAAGTTATGGTATTTGCCATAATCTGTCAGTCGTTCAAACTCTCTGCGCAAATGATCTCTATCCCAAACAATTAACGAGTCTTTACCTGTATAGGAATAAAACTCAATATTAAATTTACAGTCCGCATCGGCATTTACGTCCTCTCCACGCATCCAGCCACTAACGGTATAGCTGCGACCAGGAACAGCCTCAAATGCAAAGTTGAGATCTGCATTGGTGCCACTCGCCGGCTTACCCTCCTGATTTGGGGCAAAGAGGATCGACTGTCCAGATTCCCCCTCTGGACCCCCATCCACCTTCTCGATCATGGCACTATTATCCCCAGTCCATGGTGCCCAGAAACTGGATTGGGATAGATCAATTTCCTGAATTTCTCTTGAGGATTGTCCAGTTTCATCGATCTCCCGAATAACGAAATTACTGAACCAGGCGGACCCCAGCAGATTGTTACAAGCAATACCCGGGATGCCAATCACTGCCTCACGATCCGCAATAAGATTCAAGGATGTGGAAGTTTCAGTCCAATCGGTAGTGCCAGCTGCAAGCTTCGGATTGCTGATAAATCCTGTCAAGCGGAATTTATCCCACCCAGGCTTGAACAGCTTGTTGTTGGGATATTGGGCACTATTACCGCTTAATTCGAGAGGCTTGAAGAAATCAAACCCCAAAACATAGTTCGTATCATCCAGATAGATAAATGTTCGATCAGGCGCCAAAGCAGCCTGGACAACCAATGGGTGTTTACTGTCAACCTTTCGAATTGCACTGGTAATCTCTTCTGCCAGTTCTTGCCATTGATTAAGTTCCAATGGAGATGGTGTATTAAATAAATCATATGCAGCAATTATGCTTTCATTTGCATATTTTTCCGCAAATTCACTCCAGAAATCAACAACGAATTCCTCTAATTCCGCGTTTGATTTGTTTGACCAAAATCTGGATTGGTTGACTTTAACAGTTGGAATCAAATAAACGCCTGCGTCTCGTGCGTAACTGATCTGTGTATCCAGCCACGGATAGTCAAACTCAACACCCTTGGGATCCAGTTCGAGTGTAAGACGGACAGTGTTAAATCCCATGGAATGTGCATCAACGTATTCTTCAGCACTGGGATCATGTGTAAAATTTATGGCTTTAATCCGGAATGGCTCCCCGCTCTCAGCATAAACAAGAGCCCGTCCATCTGTTTTGAGAAACCCAACTAATTTGTCATTTTGACTTTGTGCGGCGGGGATATTGGTAGGGGTTATTGTGGCTAAGTTCTGGCAGCTTGAAATCACCAGGCTGATAATAATCATGATCGGTATTGAAATTTTCATTATTCCACCTTGTTTTTTATGCGTTACTCGAAAAAGATATTTTACTTCATACCATTAGGCGGCTTTCGTCTTTCGCAGTATGCCTTCTAAAAGCGAGAGTGCCTCTTCCAGTAATGGGATGGGTAGAAAGCCAAATCCTAACCGAAAGACTCTTTTCTGCTCGCCAAACCATTCGCCAGATGCAAGCTGGACTTGATGATTGCCGGCCTGGGTATAAAAGGCGTCCACTGCTGCATCGCTGAACATATCTAGCTTCAGCCGAACACAGCAGAGCGCACCAGCACTGGGACGTATCCATTCAATAAACTCTGCGTTTTTCTGGACCCAGCCCTCAACAATTGTCACCCCTTTTTGAAGCAGTGCTTTTCGTTTATCAAGTATGCCCTGACTATTTTTCAGAATATGAAGCCCAACCAATTCGTCCATGACGGAGCAGGAGATGACCGTGTTCATTTTTGCCAACGCCAATTGCTCAAGCAATTCAGCATCATTGCAGGTCAGCCAACCCAATCGAATGCCAGGCGCTCCATGGCATTTCGATAAAGATGTCGTGGTGAGCACACGTGGAGAAAATCCGGCCATGGAAACGGCCGCTTGATTATCGCCATAGGTCGCTTCCCGATAGGTTTCGTCGATCAAAATGTAGGCTTTCGGGCATTTCTCCTCGATCAAATTGATGGCGGCTTCGAGATTCTTTCGTGGTGTTGATGTGCCTGAAGGATTGTGCGGCGTGACGAATACGACAAGCCTGGTCTGGTCAGACAGTACTGAGGCTAGTCTTTCCACACTGAGTCTATATCCTTCATCGAAAGAAAGTGGAAGTACCTGTTTGGTTGCCCCGAGGGCTGAGATAATATCCATGGTTGGCGGGAAATTCGGAGTGACAGTAACAACTTCATCGCCCAAACTGCACAACGAGAACGCTGTGAGGAAGATGCTGCCTGCAGCACCATTAGTGATCAGCACGTTGTCGGCCAAAATCCCTGTTCGACGCGCAATCTCATTTCGTAGAGGCTCATATCCTCGTGAGGTCCCATAGCCCAATTCAAGCTCTTTAAGTTTTGCAAGAAATGCATCATCTACAATTTTCCCGAAAGTAAGGTTTGTTGCAGTACTTTCAGCGAGATTGAATTTGAGATTTACATCTAAAAGCGAAATAATTTCATTGGGCGGGAATTTTGCCATGGGGATCCTTTATAGTCCGATGATCGCTAGTCTCAGATCAATCCATTGTGTATAATGCTGTTGTCTGTTGTTAGGATGCCCCCCTCATCCTGGCAGCAGACACTTTGTTTTACGTACCTTGCGTACCCGGTCAATGATTCTCGCCAGCCAAACCCATTTATTATACCGAGCAGGGATTCTAAAATGGGAACTATTGAATTCATGGAATTCGAGCGGCTCAGTTGCGGCCAAAAATGTCATGAAATGTGTAGAACGTCATGAAAATGATGTGCAAATATTGGATGCTGTTAGAAACATTGTCATATCTACTGAGTCACTGGCCTTTGCCTCTGAAATAACTTCAAGATTGCTCTCAAATGACTACATGATTCAGCTCCCTAAAGAGGAAAAGGAAGCGGTGAAATCAATAATGATTAAGAGATTGCATGAAGAAGTATTAAAATCCAAGCAAAATATATTTGCAACATATCCCACCTCCTACTATCGTATTCTAAGCCCATGGCGCTCAGATCAAATATTGGGAGAAAAGGATGTCGTTACAAATTATGTTTATGAACAATTGCCTCGAGACACGAGTGTGCTCCCGAAAATTTTGCTAAACAATGCAACATTTAATATCCCAACATATACTATTCACAGCTTTGAATTTGAGCGCTTAGAGAGCGAATATGATATCGACCTGCTGTTTTCGATATTACAGGAACAGGAAGCCGCTGCTAGTTATTCTCAAATTGAGCAAGAAGTAATTACTGCTTTCAAATCATTCATGATTAAAAGGAATGACAGAGCTAATAAATTAATTCTCTGAATGATTAAGATTAAGGAAGTCAGCCGCCTTCGCTTATGCCTTCATGTGCATTCTCCTAAAATGTTCGAGGTCCTCCCCAATTCTCTTTATATCTTCCGCAACGGGCAATGCCTCAGGCTGAATACCACGCTTGAGCAACATATTATGCAACGCCCGACTATTCTCAAGGTATTCCATGGAAATCTGGGGCTCCCCTACCAATTCCTTCTGCCTAATATTATGCAGGGTTATCTCGATAGCCAGATCGGTCACCATAATTGGCAAATTACTCACGAAGTCTGCCAGATATACATCTTTCGGCAATCCTAGGATCTCTTCCATTTCCCTTGGAGAATAGCTACCGAATAATTCTTCATCGCCCATAATACGGATAAGCTCAATGTATTCGTCATCGGTACCGCGCTCGTAGATAATATTTGACAGCTCATTCTCTGATTTGGATAACAACGATAGTCTCTCCAGATCCAAAAGGCGCTGTTCAATTGCTTCCAACTTGCGAGACTGCATGGAGAAATATACCTGAGCAAAAGCAATCGTCTTGTTGCTTGAGATCGTGTTTTGTGTGATCAAATAAGAGGCATATCGCGTTAATCCCACCTCATCCACTTCTCGTGTCCCACCTTTGCCTGGAGTCAATTCTCCGCTGCCATAAGAAAAATGATCGCGTACCGGAAAGCCCGCACCTTCGCATAATACCTTTGCCTTCTCGACAATAGTTATAAAGCTGCGCCAATCCACATAGCCTAAGATGTGATGCAATACGTGCCCACTCCAATATCCAATCCCCCGGTAGTGGTAGCGAGCAAGTTCCAGTTTTTGAAAGAGTTGAATGTTCAAGTCTTGTTCCATAGTTATCCTGATCTAGCGTCAGTTATAACGCCATTGACACACCAATGGCTGCAAAGTAACATAAGTCAGGCATTGATCCCGGTTCGCCACCATAATTCAATGCCTGACCACTAAAGTAGAGCCGCTTTTGACCACGGCATCTATAGCGTCGAGCATTAATGCTTGACGCTATAGCAGTATATAAGCCTGTCTTTTATTTGTCAAGCGACTCCCTACCATAACCACCTTACCCTGGGAGCAGCCAGCATGATCAAGATTAAAGTATCCGAACTTATGGAGAAACATGACATGAATGTTTCGGATCTTATGCGAAAAGCAGATATTGCATATACAACAGCCCATCGACTGTACACGGGTAATGGGGATTCCGTTTCCTATGAGGTACTGAATTCTATATGCAAACTATTCAATGTCCAAGTCAAAGACATCCTGGAGTATGTGCCGGATGAATAAAACTGGGAGGATCGGTATTCCCTGGATATCCAAACTTACTCATTCAGTTCCCTGCCATTGAAAATTGCAACTACTTTGGCTAGATCCTTGTCTTGTTTTTCATAATATTTCCGATGTCTATTTCGGATATAACTAACCAGATGTTCAAACACCGCCTCGATTTTGACATCCTTTGTGCCCTTCATACTTTCCACTAAATCTTGATTTAACAAACCAATTATTAGGTGAAGCCTGTGATAGTCGCCTGATTGAGAAGGAAGCGTGAAACTCGGTGGGAAAATTATTCGAACCGAATTCTCGTCAAGCAAATAACGATTTACGAAATTTAACGAAAAAAATTGAAGAACAAAAAATATTAATTGCCAATTGATATGCCTGGATTCAACCAAGCGAGGATTTACACTCCTTAGATCTTCAGCCACCATAAGGCAAGCGGCTGCCAACGTTTTCGCATTTGGAACAGGAATCTCAAGGACCCTGGCAATTTCTTTAGCACTGATTTGTCGATGCCAATTCTTGAAAGTAGAAATAAAGGATTGTTTCGTGCAGATAAAGATATCTCCATTACAGAACAAACCAATCCCAAGTACATAATCAACGAAATATCGTGACAAGCCCGTCACAACTGCGATACTGTCTTCACCAAGGAAAGTTCTTCGACCAAACCAAATCCTGTATAGATGGCTACATAGATTCCTATCCAGAAAATTATTCTCGAATGCTGTCTTCAAAAAAAATAAAAACTCATGGGGCAAATCTTTCAGCGTGGAAATTGTTCGGGGTAGATCCGTTTCTACTAGATCAGCTCGCATAACAGACTGAAACATCAAAATAATTCGTGAATATGCTTCCTTATTAAAGTATTTGCGCAACTTCCAGGGAATCTTAATATCTCCGGTCAGTAGGGCTTGCAGGATCAATTGATCCTGCAAGCCCTCTTTGGTAATCGCTTCCCCATCCTGGATGTTACCCATTAGGCTGTGACCACATAAATGACATTTTGCTTCAACAATATCCTTAATGCTCAATGATCTGGTGCAACCTGGGCATGACCTTTCAAGAGTACGCTGATGCTTTGTACATGTCGTTACTCTGGATACCATCCAGACAAGCTCATGATACGGATGCTTTACGTTTAAGCATTCGGGACAATACTGCGCCTTGGAGAAAGGCAACAGTTCCATTCCCTCTATGCCAGACAAGGGAATCCACTTTTCACAACTACAGTAAGCAAGAATCTTCAGGTTCAACCCTGTGACGTGATGAAGAAACTGCAAATCAAAATATAAGCTGTCATACCGGTACGCAGAAGACATAGTCCCCAGGTAGCGGTAAAAGCTGTAAAACGTGTAATCATTTAGCTCTGCCAGGCGGATCAAAAGTGAATGTATAGATTCTCCAGGCAACGGCTTTTCTCGAAGCACCACATAACTCATCGCAGGAATCCTAATTAGTCATTTGTGAAGGGATTTTTTATCCCACGTCGCTCGGAAGCCAATCTTTTCCGAAAAGCGAGATGTAACAGCTCCTCATCCACTCGATCAACCCCACGATTGACTGCCTCTATGGCTGCGTAACGGATTAACTCCATGATATAGCCAATTAAGCCGCCCGTGGCAATATGGATCTTGTGTGCCGTGCGCAGTTCCGACAGACCCGATTTTTCTGGAAACGGTAATAACACTTCCACCGAGTAAATAAATTTCCTGAAAGTCTTGATCGTTTCGGGGTTATCAGTGTCGAACTGAAAAGCGTACACTTCCTCCGGATCCGGGAAAAGCCTGCCAAGCTGCTCGTTGGATTCGAGCAACACTTCAGATCTGCCCTTAATCCCCGAGAGCACACAAGAGATCTTACTCTCTTTGATAAACGTCTTGATCCAATCACTGGTCATGGCAGTCACTTTAATTTGACCTGGCTCCAACATGTCGTGAATATCATCCAACATCAGCATGCGCGTTTTGGATTCCCTGACATATGTAGTAATCCTCGAGGACTTACGTGCAAGCGAGCCAGTAGCTGCTAGCGGATCGCCATAAGCCTTGAGCATGGAAGTCATAAAATTCCCCACATTCGCTGGCTTTTCGATGGGAACTCGTAATACGGGAACGATGTCGCATTTTTCCCCGGGCTGTCTTGGATGCTGCGCGACAAATTGATCCAGCAGAGTTGATTTCCCTGCTCCAGTAGGCCCAACCAACATCAGTCCGGTTGGCTGAGGATTACCGGCGATACAACTATTGAGACATCGATCAAGTTCAATCAATATCTCCTCGCCGCGTTCATACTGGATTCGGATCTTGTAGATCAAACTGATCTTCTCCGCCTTCGAGAGGGCTAATATCTGATCACGTGTGAGTTTGGTTGTCATGGTTGCATTCTCCGTTATGAAGGTAAGTTGTAATCGCCACCTAAGACGTCCTGGTCTGAAATATCTTCATCAGGCAGGGCATCGTAGTCCAGCTTCTCTTGAGGAGCTGGCAATTTGGGGTTCGTCCTGGTTTCGCCGAGCGCGGAAATCAGCTCATCGTTTTGCACAATGCTGACATCGGGGTTATCCATGCCATCTGCCACCATGATCTTCCTGCGATTGCGAGCGGACAACTTGTTTAGCACCTTTCTGCGTTGAACAATCTTCTTGATGCGGTTCTTGGCCTCCGCCAGCGCCTCGATCTCCACATGACCCTTCTCGCGATAGACCACCTTGTTTATGAAGCGATGCGACCAGAGCGACAGATTATTTGTATAGTTTGGTGACATGGAATAGTATTTCAACCAGGTGCGATTGTCTGTGGGATCCAAAACATAGATGTAATCCATGTCTGAAGGGTTCACCTTGATTTTTACGGAATTGAGTTGGTCGTAACGGACTAGTGGCAAGATGCGCGAGGTCTCCTCGCTCTGATAGCGCAAGTTCTCAAACTCAATTCCATAATGATTCAGCCTGCGACGCTCAGTTTGAAACAGGCTGATCTGAAGCGCCTGCAGGCTGGAGGGTGCTGCCGGTACAAATCCCCTTCTGATATTGTCATTCCAAATATTGAGCGGAATGCCCTTGACACCGCGATGGTAGTTCACTGCATAAATGTCCAGCAAGTAAATGTATAGCATCGACATGAAATCGCTGAGCGTTAATACAGCGTACTCTTTGGGGTTGTAATCGGCCTTTTCCATCAAGTCTGTGAAGTCGGAGCCAGGCTGGGCATCTATGAGCTGGGATTTGGCCGTGCGATAGAGGCGCTCGACGCCACCCTTCATCCCCGGCATTTTCACGGGATTTCGTTCGATCGTGATACCCAACTCAGCACATGCATTATTGAGGTGACGATTGTTATATTCCGAGCCGTTATCCGTCACGAGCATCTCAGGCAGTCCATAGGAGACACATGGATTCTTTGTGCCGTAGAGCTGCTGGACCATGGCCTTTTTCATAATCCCATGCAGCAGACACCGCATTGTGGACTTATACGAAGGCGCTTCAAATGATAGATCCATTCCAAAGAAGTAGCGGCTGCACCAATCTTCACCAAGCTGAAGGGTAGGGACACCAAGAGGCAGGTTTAACTTGTCGTCGAAAAGCAAAATCGTAGGCGTCACGTTATCAAGCTCAACGATTTCCAGAATCCTGGTTGCCTTCAATCCAGTGAAGGTGGGTCGCAGTGCATTTTGCTCGTGACGACCTGCACGCCTGCGCAAGACCTTATCGCTTCCAAAGCTTTTGATACGCCGATAGACAGTATCCTTGCTGGGTTGTTTTAGCTTTTGAAGCTCGGGTCGAGTCTTATTATCTTCCGATATTTTGAATACAACGTCAAAATATACATCCGTATACTTGCGCTTTTCCCGGTGTTTAGAGCAATCTTCCAACACATCTGAAATGATCTTCTCAACTTCGGGATCCAGCAGTCTCACACCTGTCAGCTTCGTAGGTTGGCGATAGGGTACGAACGCACGGACGTCGTAGTTACCATTCTCAAAGTCATTGAGCCAGCGCTCGAGGCTGGCACGACTCTTCGCCATGCCGAGCTTTTGGCGCTTGCCATTGGATACAGCGTCTACAGGCAGGGAATTGAGATATCGGACGATCGCCTGACGCGTGCGCTCCTCGCGCGGCATTTTCAAAAGCGGAAGTATCAATTGATATCGCCGAAATGCCTCCTCCTGGTGCTTCGGTGGCAAAGACTCAAAATCTGCAATGGTAAACTCGGTGGCGAATTTCGATTTTTCATCCGTATGAGCGAGACCATCAGGAATTTCAAAGCAAAGTTCACCGTTATACAAGGCAGTCTGCAACGTATCAATCTCCGCCTGCACCTCCCCACCGTTGGTTTCATTCTCTAACAACAGTTTCTGATCCAGGAGGGTTTTCTTAACCCAAAATACTTGATCCGCCCACTTAAAGCGGGCGCCATCGATAAATTTCATGCGTGCCATGGGAATATGCTCCTTTTTACAAAATCTAGGACGAGGATGCTCTCGTGACCTAGTGGAAGTGATAGATCGACATGGATATGCTTGCGATACAACATGGCCAGGACTTGAGGGAGAATTAATGGACTTGGGCGATCCTTGCCTACGGCTAAAAGTTCATTGATCGTCAGATTTGGCTTGGTAGAAATCATGTTTTTCGCAAAATTGATCTCTGATGGCGTAACTTGCCAATTCCGATATCTCCACATCAGTTTGATATCTTGCAGTTCAAATCCCTGTCGAATATCCAGCTCGGTGATCAGGTGAAACTCGGCCTGATTCTCTGTTGCGTATTGGGCGCCCATCCTGACCTGTTTCTGGGTGTCCGCACTTTCGAGGGCTTTGCTTGACTTGCACTCATAAATCTGGAGTCCACGAGTAGCATGTCTTGCGAGGCAGTCTGGTGTATAAGAGTGGAATTTCTTTTGATCCAGAAGGGCTTGAATGGTGAAGGGTTGTTCTTCATAACCTAGTATCCATGGGTAATAGTCTAGAAGGTAGAAGAAATCCCTTTCAATTGTGGAAGAATAATTTATGGGGCGCCCATTTTTTTCACTGGGGTAGTAGCCCGTTGAACTCGTCCAGCTCTTGCGAGTGAATTTGACTGGCATTTTTTCCTTTCATAGTTGTTCCTTTCATATAGAAACATAAAACCTTGCCCGCGGGCAAGGTTTTATGAGCAATCTATTTCCGGAAAATGGCAGCATTGACATAGCTGCCGATTTTTGCTAGAATTAAATCGTCAGTAACACCTCGCCCGACTGAGCGCCCTCTAAAGCAACTCTGTTGGGTGAGTCTTTTTTTAAGTTGAATTTCTTCAGCTTTTTAACCGTTCAAATATTTCTCCTATTCTGCAGGGTGAGTCGATCGCTCACTTGTTGCAAACGTCTAAATTCCGATCGAATTGCAGAAAAAATTTTACGACAAAAAATCTCAATATTAGAAAGGACTTTGCCCTTAATTGCGTCGAAAAAAGTTGGAGCCAGGATCAAGCGATTTGCATGATCGACTAACTCTCAGAATGCCACTTCAAGGTTTCCATATCAAAGAGCCTAAGCAGGATGGCGCTACGGTGATCTCTATCGCTCCACTGCATCGATGTGATGATCTCATCCCCTGGTTGGACAAACTCGGTCCATTTACAAGAGACCATGCTACAAAAGTGCCTAATTTAGAGGACGAGGATGAAGAGAAAATAGGGTTGTGGATCAGAGTTTACCCACCCGAAACAGCATCGTTGCTCAAGCTTTCTGAAACAAGGCACGAGGAGCTTGCGACGGCTCTGTTAGCGATACTAAATCAAATTGTTGCGGTCGCGGAAAATGACAAACCAGTTTCCTTGGTACCCATTGCCGAGCAATGCCATGAGCATCTCGATATTCTTACTTTCGTCGATAGCCCCTATCATTTAGAATCACCATTCAGTAGAGGGTCCACAGATATTGCGTTACGACTTTTACCTGTCATGTTGCGCCAATTGCGGTCCAAATATGGATGGATTCTTATTGACTTGCCAGAATTTTGGTACCCACAGGTACAGACGATTGTTGAAATTTCAACCCATTGGCTGATTCCATATGAGGTAGCCAATAAAAGGATGTTGGATACGATCTTTGCCATCAAGCCTTTCTTTATGAGCTTGAGAAAATCGGGGGCGCCATTTGATTGCAGCGGAATCATCCCAATTTTTACAGGCAGAGACCCCAGTTCTTACGCCGACGATCTTGTGAATCTGGATGAAATTTTTGGACCCAGATTATGGCTCAGGCCTCCAGACAGCAATAGCCCATCCCAAGATACCTTGGATGTTGATTATGGGCCTTCGCTCATCAGATTTTATGAATTAACTAAAGAGAAGAAATATGGCGCTAAAAAATTGGAAATATTTAACAAGGCTTTTATATTATTAAGCAAACCGAATGGGTATCTCGAGAAAACGGTTCTCGACCAATTAACGGATAATGATCCATACATGCGGCTTATTCAACTCCTCGCCCAACGAACTAAGTTGTCCAGGGAACAAGAGAAGAGGATCAAATCACTAAGTTACCCAACCATAATTACAGTAATGCAATTCATTTATGGTAGCACATATAAAATTTCGATTGATTATATATTAGCAGCGTTGGATATAAAGAATCCATTGCAACGTAGAATAAATCTCGTCCAAGTGGTATCAACAAGTGATCCCACGGTTAAAACACTCGGAAAACTCCTAGGTACCACTCGAAAGAACGCCGATCATTACTTTTTCAAATTATGGCTTACCAAAGAACTGACATTGGAATTTTGCAAAAGGAAAATGGGATACATTTAGTCGCCAGAGGTTCGTCCTCAAATAAAGCTCTCAACGAACACGTCCATTTCGCAGGTCTGGATTGGCAGTGTAATATAATGATATTGAGATGAGAAATAAGCCTCGTTTATCCTCGATCTATAAATCATTTGACACCAGTATGCAGGGACTGTGGAAACTGCATGTGGCTATCCAGGATTCTTTAGGCCAAGATGAATGAAAGATCATGCAGGAATACTACGAGGATGTTTATTCATTGTTCGAAGATTATGATCCGGAGGAGGTCCAGTTAATCCTGGAACGGATGATTAAGATAGATGTGGAAGACGAGACGCTCAACTATCGCAAAGTTTGGGAAGCCATTAATATTGATCCACAGGATATACTAAAACTGGAAAATGACCGCGAAGTGGCCATCAAGGAGATTCAAGAAAACTTGAAGGATTTTGCGAGACTGCATCCGGAAAAGGCAAATAATTTCTTCCGGATGTATCTGAAAACGCAACGTGAAGAGCCTTTCAAAAGTGAGCTGTCACGGCAAGGACTCTTGTTATCTGCAACCAGTCAGTTTGAGTTTTTAATAACACATTTACTCAGAGCTCACTTTTTAGAATCCAAATATGACGAAAAGCTGAGCGAAGACCTCTCTTACGAAGAACTCGATGAACAGATCACAGATCTGGTAAAGAAAAATTCAAAATTCTTGTCAATGTTCAACAAGCTGGATTATTTGGTGAGGAAACATCCTTTGCGTCCGGATTTTGTGAGAGACGAACTTAAGGAGATCTCTGAAAGGCGTAACGTTTTTGCTCATCGTAGTGGTCGTGCCGATGAAACATATATTCAGTTTAATAAAAAAGTTGAAATTGGGGATCGACTCAGAATTAGCCAGAATTATATGAAGTACGCGTTGGAATATCTACATTTATGGGGATTGGTCATCTGCGTCAGTGTTGGGGAAAGACTCAATATCTACGACGAAAAGGAAATGGGAAAATTGTTATCAGGAACTGCGATGCAGTTGATCCGGGCAGAACGTTACGAGTTCTGTGTAAAACTTTGTGAGCAGATCCTTGCCAATATTTCTTTCAACTCTCAGAATAACAAAAATACACTTTTGATTAACTCTTCGATCTCTTTGGAAAAACTGAATCTGAAGGATGAAATGGAAAAGCTTCTCTCAAGAATTCGCCTAACACCAGCGGAATCTGTACCAGGCCTTGGAAAGTTGTCCAAGGCAGGACCTTTCTTCCATTCAGTACCAATGGCAGTCTATATCTTGAGAGGCAAGCTGGCCCTGGCGATGGATATGCTGGAACGGGCTGCAGATTCAGAACAGATTTCCTATTTGGATTTGGATCATTGGGTGATTTTCGATTATGTGACCCAGGAACCTCGGTTCCAAAATGTCAAAGAAAAATTAAAGCACAAAATCACGATAGCTTCATAAGTTGCCACGTTTTTGATCGTCTAGGAAAACTGGTCACTCTCGGAGAATGCTAGTTAGAGCTCCTATCTTCTCATTGCTAATTTCTTGCGGAATTGTTGCGGGATTTGCTCGCCAGGCATTTAATTGGCGGTCAACAAACAACCGCAGTTGCGCTCTGTCCATATCGGCTGGTGTTTCTTGCGATAGGGAATGCGCCAACACTCGATCAATACCGCCAGTCCTTTTCAGCCAAACAAACTGAGCGATTGAGCTTACGCCCTCCCGAACATAGAGTTGGATATTTTCCAGGAATCTTTCAGCGGGCAATGGAGAAACAATTTCTTCACATACAGACAGTGCACCCCAAAATTGAGCTAACAATGCAATTTTGTGGTTCAGAAATTCTCCAATAGCGATTTGATTTGCGGCAGCACGTGGGCGATATTGCCAATCCTGCTCGATCTCCCGGATTTGAGCGCCGGACCGCCACTGAACGATCGTATTTCTCAACGCTTGCATGTCCATGCGTCCTTCGTCAAATACTCCCTGATACCAAGCCCGATCAGAACATTCTGCAAGCGTATCGAAAACGACCTGGTCAGCCCAGATCATTCTCTCTGAACTTTCCAGCCTTTGCCAATCGTTCTCGCCACGGAGAACATCAAAATATCTTCTTAATATCTGAATCGGCATCCCTGTACGCATCAGCGCATCTAATAATCCAACGTCATCTCCACACTCCGCTCGTACATTTTCAACCAGCGGTTCCAATGTTTGAGCTAGAAGATTAAGGACATCAAACCCGGCACCGAAGTATTCCCTGAGATCCTGAATTGACGGGAATTCCAACAATCGATTAGTTAGTGATTCCCTTAAGGCAAGGTCAGAAAGGGCAGCGCGTACCGAAAAAGATATGAGATCCTTAGCTTCCGAGAAACCCATATTACCCATCTCATTCAACCAGTCAGGCTCTCCTACATTTGAGTTGTAACCTCTTATCATTAGTCTTGATAAACCCAAAAAGTTGGTGGTGACTTCCTGCCTTGAAAAATAGTATCGTCGATGCCTATCAAGTACGCTTACAGGCGTTTCTATTTCTCTTTGTGTGGCTATTAAACATATTCCATCTGAAACATACCCAGCACGGCCAGCACGGCCCAGCATATTCAGAATCTCGGCTTGAGATAAATCTTGACGAGTATTGGTCTGCTGATCATATCTGCGTAAAAAACTTATGATCGAAATATCGAATGGAAGATTTACGCCTTGGGCCAAGGTGGGAGTCGCGATCACCGTTCGAACATGACCCTCTTTTATCCACTTTTCAATTATGTGCTGTTCGACTGGTGAGAGTCCTGCATGGTGGGGAGATACGCCTTTTGCACCAAATTCGATGACAACTGATTCCCTGCCCAATTCGGTTGTTATTCGATCCACATCTTCTGCGGGCAAATTAGAAATGGTACTTGTAACTTTTGCAACGGCGCGCGCTTGATTAGTGGTAGACCGTTTTTGCTCAACAAATAACGCTGTTTTAAGTTTCGATTCGGTTAGCTGCTTTAATATTTTCAAAGAAACAACTAAAGGAGTATTGTTAATTGTTGGGCGAATTTTGTCGAAATGTATTGACAAAGGTCGTAGCGTTTGATCATCTACAATCTGCGGGCCAGGTGGATAACATAAAATAACGGGTTTATTGTGTTCGTCGGTAGTAAGAACTCCATTGATGCGTCTAGTTGGTCGATTATCCGATATCTTCTCATCACGAATTACTCCATCCCCACGCAATCGATCCATAAATAAACGCAGTCGATCAATTGAGTCGGCCATTGCGCTCATAAAAACAAAACTACTATTTGCCGCATTGTTTTTTAAGGATTGAATTACGTATTCGAAAGTAGCGCCCCGATGAATATCAAACAGATTTTGTGCTTCATCCAGAACGACTAGACCGATATTGGCAACCGACTCAGGCCTCGTGCGAATTAGTGCGGCCAATTTTTCCGGAGTAGTTACCGCAATATATTTTCCTCCAGCCATCTGGTCCGCAAAAAGCGGCTGAAAATCCTCGGTAGTAGGCAATTCCTCAACGGTCACTCCAAGATTGCGAAAGCTACTCGCTAAATAATGGCGAGTTTGCCTGACAAGTGACCGGGTAGGTAATATCCAAACCACCTGTTTATTTACTGCCAAGGTAAGAGCTGTCTTCAATTCTCCGATCATGGTTTTGCCCGAACCTGTTGGAAGACTCACCAGCAAGTCTCGGCTTAAGTGCAGCCAAGTCTCAAATCCTTGTTCTTGCCCGCGCTGTTCTTCAGTAAAGCTTGTTACACCTCTATCGTCCAGCCGAGCAAGGTAATTTCGCCAGAAAGTAACTGCCTCGTTCCCACCGATTTCACGACGCCTCAACCATTCGGTTTCCTGTCCTTCCCCTAATTCGACAAGGGTCGCTTGTCGTCGCTGCTGAATTCTACGGGCAAGTAAATGTATACGGGTTTCTGGTTTTCTGGTTGGGACCTGTTGTGAAAACAACAACATTTCCCATTCATCCACCGGCAAATTGACCGTGCGTGCAGAATATAATCTGCGCAAAGCACTGTATGCTTGCCTGTAAGATTCTCGAAGTTCATTTTCCGTATGATCAGAAATTGTTTTCAGCTTTTGCACGACACTGTAGCCCTGCACTCGAAAGCCGCCCGCAAGATAGTGCAATAATGCGAGAGTCAATCTATACCAATGATCATTGTTGATAGGAGTTTCTTGAGGGTTAGATAATTCACCATAGGCTCTTGATAATAACTCGCCGGACTGTTCAAATCCCATGGCAACCAGGTAGTCAACGGAATCCCTCGTTAGTCCTTCATCCAGTTCATTTGCAGCGTTACTCAGTAACAACAGACTTGCTGAAAGACCTAAAAGATCGGGGGCGGGTTCACTGCGCGCATTCACAGATAATGCAAATATGTCAAGATAGCATGCGATAGATTTATCTAATATAGATACTGCTACCGGCGGAATATCAGCAGCCTGACGTGCTCTATTGAGATAAGCTTGTGTTTGTTCTGAATTCATCTAAAGAAATCCCCCGCGGCGAAGAATTTGTTTAACACAGTTATGGGTTTCAGCGGCCAAACTACGCCAATTGATTGCACCAAGAAACGTAGCTACTCGCTGTTCTATTTCTGGAGTGATATGTTCATATCCCGCAAACAAATTCTCGTTGGCGAATTGCGTGTTAGCAACAACTACGGCATTACAAGAACTGCCAGCGATTAGGCCAAGCCTCAACTGTTTCGTGGTGTCCACATCAAGGATATCCAATGTTTGGTCTAATAAGACCTCCAAGCGCAGAAGACCATCATGCTTATGTCGCAGTAGCCACAAATCATCCAACAGCTTTTTGCGCGTTGGTGTAGCATTTTTCCTGAAACCTGCACTCGCGATGAGAGCCTTTGGGTTTCCAATTGAATTTTTCACAGACTGGATTTCCAGCCGATACTGAGGCGCGACCTCAATATACAATCCATCTGGCCCCTTATCTTCTGGTTGTATATTTGGTCTGGAATGAGAAAATTCAATTTGAGGCGGTTGATAACCTGCCCCTCTTTGTTTTTTTTCTACAGCCAATCTCATCCAGAATGATAAATGTTCAGAGAGATGATTACGAAACCGCGGAACACTTAGCAAGACAGCCTCTACATCATGATCGAGATTTCCAGCCGCCAAATGCACAGTTTGCGCAGCTCTACCATGAACCATTTCAATTAAATTTCGGGATTCACCGAACTGACTTCCTATATATAGCTGTCCCAACATTAAGCACATTCTGGGAAATTCTTCTTCAAATTCAGGTAAAAGCGGATCATCACGCCAGGACTTGTTGTCAAAATAACACGATATTCCTGGAACAGTGGGCCGAATATCAATGTAGTCCACAAGCCAGTTCCATGAATCCTGCAAATCTTGCGCTGTTATCAAATCAACAAGCTGAGGCGGCATGCCTACACCCATGGACCCCTCTGTTCACTTAACTGCCAGAATACCGACTGCAAGTGCTCCAGCCTCCTCACCATGTTACATTCCATAGTCTATCGGATTTTCCGTAATAAACTTTTGCAAGTCCTTAAAGTCATATTCAACCACTTTGACCGGTTTTCCAAATTGAGAATCCAGCTGCTGCAGCCGTAAACCTTTGTTGGGCCAAGCTTCCTTACTTTGAGGAGTAATCTTAAAATGCAGATTGGTTGAAGAGGATTGATTGTCTCTCAAGGAAATTGAAACGTAGTATCCGCTGTCATTGCCACGAATTTTTGTATTCTTGGATCCATCTTCTTCGCGCCAAAGTGATTCCAGCACCGACTTCTGGGCATCGCTATATGTAAAATGCAAACGTCGTTTTTGTCCATTTGCGGGCAGGTCCACTGTTTGATCTTTGACATCTCGGTCATAATCTGTTGATGAAAACAACCACCGCCCTGGATTGCTCTCTATAAATTGCTTGTCCACGTCAAACCATTCTATAGTTGCCAACAGCCGCTCGGAATTTGAAATTTTGCCATTCTTGTTTTTTGGTTCATTGGCCACAACAATATAGGCACAGACGGTATAAAATCCAATAGGCCAAATTTTTTGTTCAAATCCAAAATCTTTCAGAACAATGTTCGGGGTTGTTTCATCTTTTCTTATTAATTTATATTGCAGATATCCAATTTCGAGAACAAGGATTATTACTGTAAGCCACCAAACATAATTGGTATTTGTGCCCCAATAGTTATTGATAGCCACATTTAGAAGTATAGTCAAGACTGCTACAACAACTGGCAAATAAGTTATGGTTTGTTTCATGTGCTCACCTCCTACACAAGATTATATCGCACCACCTCAACGTATGGTACGATCCGCCTCCCTTTTATTCCACTAGCATAAAAAGGGAGGCGGATTGCGTGCCACGTACACGTTTTCATGATTAATCTTTTTAAAAAAATTACGGTTCGTTCAGTCAGGATCACTTTCATCACCAATAGCAGAATGAGGTAAATCAGCTAAAGCCTGTAACTCAGCCACCAGCGCATCACGAATAACATTCCCAATCGCAAGCGCTTGATCGAGTTGCTTAATTCTCCCCTCCAGTTTTTCTCGTCTTACCTTTACTTCCAACTCAGAAGGATCCTCGGCACTTTTTTCATATACTACTTTAATGATGATAGGGATATCACCTCTATCAAATGGTCCGAGAGCGTTTTCCAACCACTCTTGTGTTTTTTCATCAGCAGCATATAAGGCTGCTTGGTGTAAAGCGTATTCCAAACTAATCCTAGCACCCATATCGATATCACGGATTCGCTTTAGCCAATCTTCAATTTGAGGTGAATTCTTAGAATTTCTTTCTTCCGGCTCAAAATCAGCAAAATAAAATGGGCTGGAAGTCTCCGGGTCTAACTGTTCCAGAGTCTTAAAGATAGAATCGAAATCCGCAAACGGCCGTGCACCACGTGGCAAAAATGATCTATGCTGCCATAATTTTATGATGGCAGCAAAAACATGTTGTTCCGTTTGTGCCTTGGCGGCACCGTTTTCACGTTTTGCCAGCGTGATTTGCTCTGCAATATAGTGCGCCATCCATCGAGAAAGTGTATCTCCCTCCGATTGCTCACCCAACTCTTTGATCAGGATTTTAGCCAATCTGATAGCGCGTTTTTGCGTCTCTGAGGCTTCCATCGGGTGAGAGGATATAGACTTTAATGTGGGGTGGTTTGTATCCGTCATCTTCTTTTCTCCTGGATGATCGATAACTAAAATTCCGCCGAATCTGTATTCTAAATACTAATTCGCAGTTCGTTGCCAAGCAAAGTTGTTTTAATATCGCTGTCGAAGCAGAGAGTCGATCTCCATATCTAGCTGACTCCTCACCTCGTCGTGGCTGCTTGGTCCTCCAAATATCTGACTTTAATGACAGCTTGCTCGTATCCCGTACAATCCAATTTCGATATTCGTCATCTGCGATCAACCCTAACGCCTCTGTTATTTTGTTTACAACTTTATATGGAGGAAAGCGTATCCCACCTCCATGCGGGTCAAATGAATCAAGTCCACTTTGTGAATATCCTTGCTCAATCCATCCTTGAAGCTTAAAAGGTGGAAGGTCAATATCCTCATCATTTTCTTGATGTTCGGGCAAGTGGAAATCTTGTGGGTCAGAAAGAGTACTCACTGCATCCAAGAGAGATTGAGACGTTTCTGGAGATATCAGAGCACTTGAAATGTACAGGCTTTCCAAACAGTCCGCGTGATTTTCATCCCAATTTCCAGCTACATTCAACCATCTCTGGCCATCGCGCTCTTCAACAAGCACCTTGAGAAATTCAGCGTCAGAAATTTCCTCTCGCCAGTTATCAGTTACAGATTTGTGTGCCCATTCTGGAAGCAAAAAGGGAACGGGATCACGTCTATCTGCAAGCCACCGCCCATCTCTGCGGGTTAGTAAATGGCGATCTAGCCATTCATTCAAAGGGTCCTCAATAGGATCTTCAACATCCGTCGAATGCCGTCTGATTAAAATCGGCATCTTCTCAAGCAATCTTGCGGCAACTACAAACATTGAATGATAAGACAGGTAAAAACTAAACCTATCTACTTGCGGATAAGAGCCATGGTCGTGCGACGTTAATTGCTGATCTCGGGATGAATTCCACAACCTTACCCTTGGATCACCATCGTAACTACCATCATTTTTTATGTTCCACTCATTAATAATGACCTGTGTAGCAAGTTCAGCCACCTGATGCTCGTTGATGCCAAAGAGCTTGCCGAGGGGATCAAACCAATAGCTATCAAAATCCCAGCCATGATAATGTTTGAGCGTGGTGTCAACCTCACCCTTAGCATGCCAAAAGCTCGTTTTGTCTTTGCTAAAATACTCTATATGCTCCACAGGAAGTTGGCTGACTCCTACCTGCTTAAGTTTTAATAATGCTTCAGCCGCATATGTTTCAGGAAATGCCTTTTCCAGGTTAATGGCAATTTGACTCGCATAGAATTGAATCAAAAGATGCGGTATAGAATCAGGTACTCCCATTTTTAAGAACGCTTCCGCGTGTTTCTTGATTACCTCCGGAGTATCGAGAGATACACGAGTTAAAGCAATAAGAAGATATAGTTGTGCATGTAAATAATAAAATGGAAAGTTATGGCTTCCAAAGGCATCCACAGTACCTTTTTCCATCCATTTAATTAGGCTATCAATTTCAGCTTCACAACCCATTTGCGCAAGGCGCCGAACAGAATGTACTGCTCTCCAGCGAATGTCAGCATGTGGAGACCCAAGATTTGACCAAATAAACCCCGAGAATGCCATAGTTATTTCCTTGGGTGGCTCCAACCAGGCGCTCCAGCTACCATCGGCATAATCTGGAGGTAGGTGCATTTCAAACCGAGTCAATCCAAAATCTAGAAGTTCAATAGCTTCCGTTGGTGAAATGAGAGGTGAGGCTAGTTGCCCAAATCCAAAGAATGTCCCAGCATCTACCAGTCCAAAGTTGTTAGCCAAACCCTCTAAAATTCCTTTACGAAGAGATGGCATTACCTCTTCACGAGCACCAATCTTCTCCATAAAATACTCTAAACCCCACTGACTCGTGAAATCAAGGGCATATCGCTTTCCAACTTGCTCAATGATCTTATTCCAGTCTTGTTGTATACTAATTTTCTGCTTCCAATCGTTGGGAATGGAAGCAAGTGCTGTCTGAATATCATACCTATAAACAAGCTCAGCGTTGACCAGCATTTTTAAAAAGCTGTTGGCAGCGCTCTCATCAATTCTGTTATAAACTTCCTCCCAAAATGAATAACGATTCCTGGTTCCAGGCGGCTCAGCTTCAAATCGTTGTATTGCTTGATGCAATCCATCGGCAGTAACCAAATCGAGTCCATCAAAAACCCCAGCCCACTCGATAGGTGTCTCTACTTGTTTCAAATTGCCTGGAGCATACGAAGCCTTGGATTTTTTTTCAGTGGTATCATCTGCAAAAGCATGAGCAACATTGAGTTCAGCTTCGTTGAGGCCATATTGACCGGCTGCTTTTTGTAGCTTTTCCCAATCCCATTCAGATGTTTCGTTCAGACGCAAGTCTCGAACTGTTGTATCCAGGATTTTTTGACGCCTTTCTAAAGAGTCATCCTTTTCCATGCAAAGATATGCAAAATCTTCCAAGCCATATTCTTCGTAATATGCAGAGAGCGACCATCCGACTTGCGGAGAAATAATATTTGCGTCGACCAATTCTTCTGCTAAAGCCACAATTTGTCGATCAAGCCATCCAATCTCTCGATCTCGCCATCGGCCTAGGGTTGTCAATGCTGAAGTCGGCGATAGTCTTACGGAAGCCCTGATGGCTGCATTACGATTCCAATGTTTCTCTCTATCAACGTTGTCGCCTACCAACTCTGCAATTCGCATAAATCGATAAGCAATTTCAGGTGAAGTGGCGCCTTGATGCGCACTGCGCCAAGCCAAGTCCACCATTGCTTCCCATCGTTGGACAAGCTCATCGCCAAACTTTGAAACAACCTCAATGGCTTTGTTGAAATAGGCCGCTGCATCTTCACGACTGGCCGCAAGGACTGCGCGAGCCAGGTCGATATACCATTCGGCTTGTTCTTCCGGGCCATCACTGTTGTTCGAGTCGACAAGCTCTCGCGCAGAAACTTCAAGTCGTCGTCGAAGGGGCGAAAGATGCTCCCAACGCATAGCACTTCGAACCGCTTCAACGGAATGTTGGATCTTAACTAGTTGGTTATCTTTCACATATTCAGTGTAGTATTGCTCCAATTGGTCTGGATTCTCTGGCCGGAAAAGCGTCAAAATATCAAAACAGATGCCAGAGATATCATACAACAATGGATCACGCTCACGATATCTTTGCCCACGTGCAGTTTTCGACATTTCTTTTGCCTCAGTTAATGAGGTAAAGAGGTCTACTGTACCATTCACCATAAGAACACTTCGAACCATATGCCACGGCAAAAGGGTTTCCACCGTCTCTTTAAATTCCGTGATTTCTTGATGATTAGATGCTGACATCGCTCTTTTGCTCTTGGCGGTTTTCACTTTCTTTGGGAGATATTCAGTTGGAAGGAGATCATCCGATTTTGGAGCGGGATTATTCTCTAATATGCATCTGAGCGCTACCGATCGCAAATAAACGCCGCGTTCTCCATCCGGGAAATCTCGGCTGACACTCAGTGAACCCCGGAGGGGAAAATATTTTTTTAGGGCTTTTAATATCTTAACTTTTGAATTCTTATTGGCTGCGCATGCTTCCAACAAAGATATCAGCCCTTCTCGGGTGGTATCTTTATACTCAATTATTGGCACGGGAATTTGTGTGCTTTTTGAGACCAGTAGATTTAGACATTTTGCAGTAGCTTTTGCAGGTGGAAACTGCCCAACAGTTAATAATTCCTGGGCTATCGCCATCATTAAGTACTGATAGCCCAGGCTCTTTTTGGGATGATCGAGTAGCGAAATTGCCATAATAGGCTCAAATTTTTTGGAGTCAATCAGCCTGCGAAAAAAAGTTCTTGAAACACGATAGATTACTTCTGCCGGGGTCCAGCTCAAAATAAAGTTCGCTACGCGTTCGAGATTTTCTATATTGAACCCTGCAAATACAAGCTCAACAATTTGCTCATCTTTCAACTTGTCTTCGGAATGCGCCTTTTGGGTTTTATCTCGAGACTTAATATACAAATCCAACCAATTAAATGCTGCCCGTAAGTAACCTCGGGCTTCTCCTTGAAAGTCAACGACTGAAGACAAAAGTGCAGCAGAATAAACATTTTCAGAACCATCCCATCTGCCCCGCAACAAACCTTTATAGGCAAGTTCTTGAACTTTTTGTTCATCCTGTAATGGCGCAATTAGATCAACATTTTTCCGAAGAATCTTCAGTTGTCGTTTATCACCAGCGACCTCTTCCCCAGCACGAAGCGCCAACTTGATCGCATCGGCATAATGCTTAAGCTTCAATGCCGCTTTGAAAGCAAACTGCAGTCGATACACACGCACGTTGCGCTCATCTATGCGGTTTTCTTTTGGAAGCAGATCATCGGAGAGAGCTAAATTCACCAGCTCGTCATATTTACCGGCATTTAGAAATAGTATTGGTAAAGTCTGTGCAACATATGATGATTCGGAGGCCCAGGGTTCAAGAATCTTTATATAAGATGCTATTTGTGCTTCCGTGGCGGAGTAAGTAGTTCTAAACCAGGTTTCAGTAGGCTCATCTCTAAACTGGACTGAAGTATCAGATAACCATATAGGTCTCCCTAAATCGGCCAGAAAGCTCTTCACATGTGCTTCATCAACACCAGCTGCTTTCGCCAGCACTTTAAGAGGCACAAATGGCGGTAGCGTAGCCAGGCCCATACAAATCGCATCAATGTGTTTTTGGTATTCTCTAGGCAATTTGTCTTTAACAGAGGAAACGGCAGAATCTAATTGAGTTGCGATCTGTTTTTCAATAGTCGTACCAAATGGTCCTAAATCATCCAAGGTTTGAGCAATAGTTGCACGTTTCAAGCCCAATGCATTGGCTTGGACTCGCGGGTTTCCATTATTCGTTAAGCGATGAAACTCCAAGCCTTCAGCCTCGCTTGCTTCTGAATATTTACTTCTCAGGTGAGCAAGGGTTTCTTCCTGTGAAAAAGCCTCTAATTCAATCTTCAACACACTCGCTGATGGATCTAACAGGTCAACTCTTTCGGTTCGGCAGAGCGCTACCAGCCTACATCCCTCCGGCATTGGTTCACGCAACAATTCATGCACAAAACACGCTTCGCTTATTTCTTGCGCGGCCATTTCCGCATTATCTGCAGCGTCAATCACGATTACTAAAACTGCGCCTGGATTTGCCTGTTTCAACAAGTCTGCTGCAGTTTTTATCCTTGTCAGAAATCCCACTAAGATTTCATTCTCGAGTGCGGTAGATGGCGCGATAAAAGGGCTACATAGCTGTTGTGATGCTAATTCATTGGCAATTTGGATTAGTGCATCTCGGTGACGATGTCTTGGTTCACTTCGATTTCTGTAGCGTCCACCGCCAAAACAGTCATATACAATACCAAATGACCCTGGGAGCAACGATTCTTTTATCTGACGAGCAAACACCGATTTGCCCACGCCGCCAGCCGCATGAATGATTATGTTATCCGTAGCATCGATTATTTGATCCCGCAATGTTTCATGCTGCTTCCTCGGGATCACTGAATCAAGTTTTTCAAATTCAGGAGGCGCGGGAAATAATTGACGCTCCGAGGTCGCACCGAGGCGAAACAGTACTTCCTCACGGTTAACGATTCGATTTGCAGCCAGCACCTTTTCCTGTACAAGGGCAATTATGTTGTTTATTTTAGGATCATCAACAGTTCCAGCCAGAAGTTGTGCTAACTCAGCACGAAGTTGATCTCGTTGCGCATCATAATTACCCTCTCCATCAGCAAGAGTAAGAGATGCGCAAAAAGCGGTGAGATCTTTCTGATTTAACTTGGTATATTTTTTGATAGTCTTTAGAAAGCCAGCATTTCCTTTCTGGCCTAATGCTAGCGCAGTAACACCATCCTTAAACGTTTGAGAGATAGGCCTGTTGGTGACAATACAGAACCGAATGACGGATTTAGGCGAAACACTACCTGCTGTCTTCGACTGTTCAACATATCTTTTGGCAAAGTCTATAATTGTATCTCTGAGGTCGCTTAAATTAAATGGTTGGTCTGTACGTTTTGTTGTATGTTTAAGCTGATAATATGCAATTTCCTGCAGATCAGAATCTGCTAATTTCGAATATTCTGAAACATCTATTGCATATTCCCCAGCCAATTTGGACTCTTTTGACCCTTCAATCACGACATGTTGTAATGTAGATTTGGGATAAACGAGCTGCAAGCAACGACGCGCGGCCCAACGATAATGAAACGCATCTCCAGCCCTTGAGTAGCTTACCAGGTCATTTTCTATCGACATTAGTTTAAGACCCTACACTATATTAGCGAATAACCAGAAATCGTGAACAAGTTTTCTATCCCCACGATCATATCATTTCTTGGCGGAACTGGCGACTTAAATTGCTTACCCATTAATAATGAATCCGGGCTTCCCAGCTATCCTTCCTAGGAAAATAAGGATAGAATCCAAATATTACTGCATATTTAAGTTAGATGAGCACTAGGAGATGGGTGGCTATTGATGGAACCAAGTCTGAATTGCTGCAACCTATACAAATGAGAATTAATGAACCCTAAGAATCAAAACAATAGAATTTCGAATCTATTAGAGCATATTACGGACTTGCTATATAGGACATGGTCAGCTTTCTTGGTTGCCAAACACCTTGACGCAGTAATTGATGCGCCTGAATATGCTCCAAGTCGATACTTTTTATCATCTGTATATGGAGCCTGCATAGAATCGGCTATTTTGGGGTTTTCCAAATTGATGTCAAACACAAAGAACGAAATTAGCATCCTCTATCTCTTGGAATTAGTCAGCAGAGAATCAGCACATTCGGCAGTGTCATACCGAGAAGAACTGCAAAGTTTTTCGCAAACACATAAACAGCAACTTCTAAGCATGCAGCCATTGGTTGATAATATCAAGATATGGCGCGATAAGGCCATTGCTCATAGTGACAGGATTCATATTAATAACCCTAGTGCAATTGTTCAGGCTGAGATGATCGACATGGACGATCCAGGTCTGGAACTAATGCGATTGCAGGATCTTATTAATTTCTATAGACAAGAATTTGGATTAGGTAATATTCGATTGCAAGAGGCCGAAACAAAAATGGCGAGCGAATGGCGCCATCTGGAAAAATTATTAAAGGAAAATGATTATCCTGGTATATAGGATAAGTCATCTAATCATCAGCAGGGAGCAACCATGCAACAAGTTATATCATTCAATATTCACAATCTAGTTCCTCAGGACTGGTTCAGCTCGGTTGGTGAAAACAGTGTCTGGATTTCAGGTTACCGAATGTATCGGCTCTCGATGTACGACTTACCGAATGGTCCGATACACTTTGATCTTCATGGGGTCCGCGTGTTTCTCGCCTACGGAAGTGTCAGCTATTTGAATTCTAAAGCAGCAACTCCAATGGTGAATGATGATGGCACCTTGACTTTCAGTGGCGGGATCGGGGAAACACAATCTCCGGTTGGTGCATACCTAATGCTCCTTCTACCATTCGACAAAGGCGGAGAACCGGGAGATGAAAAGACAACACACGCTAGAATCAGTGAAGTCATTGGATTGTTGACAGCGGTAAATGGCCGAAATATGGCTTTTGACTACGTTTTTGATTATGAATATGTGCTTGGAATTAAGCAGGACGGTACAATTGAGAGACGTGTTATTGGAAGTGTTCTGCAAAACCCATTCGTACTTCCGGTGCCAGATATTAGCAAAAAGAGGCTTGATTTTATGACTTTGGTAGACAGCGCGATTGCTATCAAACCTGAGCCAGAAGGAAACCGAATTAGCCTCGCATTGCGCTGGTATCAAGCCGCAATATTTGAGGATGGTGTAGATGCATTTGTGAAATTGTGGATCGCTATCGAGACTATTGCGATGCCTGATACAACAAATATCAAACCGATTATTTTAGTATTGGCAAGAGTTTATGGCCTCACTCAAGAGAATGCAGAGTCTCGTTTTCAAATTGGACGCATTTTCGGATTGCGAGGCAGAATCATTCACCGAGGAGAACAGATTTCTCCGCGCATTGGCCTGCTTGAATATCTACAAGCCATATTTGAGGATCTATTTTTTGATGCAGTTGGCCAGCCTACTGAAAAGAGAATCGAAAACGTATTGAAGAATCCGAAAATGCCAGGCGTTATCGATATCCTGCAATACTAGCGATTGCAGTTACTACTTGCAGAAATTAATTATGAGGAAATATAATAAATGTTTAAAAAGATAGCTTTAGCGTTGTTACCTTTTGGCGTACTGATGACAATAATTTCGAGAGTTGCCCAATATTCATTAAATGACGCAGTGACAATTGGGGGCATTCTTTTGATTTTGCCTTCTGCAATCTGGCTTGCCGTTGAAATATACAAAAAAATCACTAGTGAAATTGATAATTTCTAAACTGTAGCAATTATCGGAATGTACTTGAACTAGGAATTCAATTCTTCTCCTACAGGATAATTCATGCCACTAAACAAACCTATTGACACCCTTACAGAGACCGACCTGCGTGAACTAATTACCAACCAGGTCACCGAATCCAAGACAATGGAATACAAAGAATCCATTACTCTATTAACAGATAGTGCAAAGAAAGAGTTTCTCGCCGATATTTCATCATTTGCAAATACAGCGGGTGGGCATATTATTTATGGTGTAAAGGAAGACCAGGGAGTACCGATTGACTTGCCTGGCTTAGCGATTTCGAATATTGATGCCGAAATCCTAACACTTGAAGGTGTTATTCGCACTGGTATTACTCCTCGCATTTCAGGAGTAAGATTACAGCCCGTCCAGCTCGATAATGGGAACAAAGCCATTGTAATTTATGTACCCACCAGTTGGTCTTCACCTCACATGGTGTCACACAAGGGAGCTTCGCGCTTTTATGGGAGGAGTTCAAACGGAAAGTATCCATTAGATGTTCAAGATTTGCGTCAAGCTTTTATTCTTTCAGAATCTACTGGTGACCGCATCAGGGATTTTCGTTTGTCGCGAATAGCCAAAATTGCAGCTGCTGACATTCCATTGCAAATGTCAGATTCAGTAAAGATCGTTGTCCATATCATTCCACTGTCTGCATTCTCGACCCGTGAAAAGCTAGATATAGGGGAGGTCGCAACAAACTTCCATCAATATTTTAGGAACACCACCAATAGAAGATATAATATAGATGGTTTCATTACATTCTCTACGGGCGGAATGGACACAGCTCTTCAATACTTTCAAATATTTCGAACGGGGCAGGTGGAATACGTTACAAGCGATTTAGCAGGCCAACGATTTGAAGGTGCATCAGTAATAGCCAGCTTGAATGCTGAACGGGAGATAGCAGAAGCTTGCCTGCAATCGCTGAATGCTCTGAAAGCATTTGCAGTTGAACCTCCTTTCTTTATTATTGTTTCTCTGGTGGGCGTAAAGGGAGTGCTTCTTGCTGACCC
>JAEURJ010000021.1 GCA_016789305.1 Anaerolineales bacterium
ACGCCGCCCTTTTGATTGGCAATACAAATGACTTTGGTTGACATAAGATGGGTTTCCTTGAATGGAATATGGTTAGCGGAAAAATGCGATCACCAGCAGAAAGATGATCAGCCCCACTGCGATCGGGCCAAGGCAGGTGGCTACACCGGAAAGAATTCCTGCAAACATGATTTACCCTCCTTTCATTTCTGATTGAATTGTTTCATCCACAGGGTGGATGTCAGGTTGGGTTGGAATGGGTGTTTCAACCGGGATCATGCCCAGTTTTTGCAGTTCCCTGCGAATGATCAAGGCTGCCTGAGCCTTGGGAGCGCGGTATTCGCGCTGCGCCAGATCGTTCAGCGCAGTCAATTCGTAATCCCGCAAATGGATGATGACTTTCGCCATGTTCACCTCGTGTGAAAAAAATAAAGAACCGTACAGCGACGGTTCTTTTATCAGGCGGGAGTCAAGGAATTACCCAGTTTGATTTATGGGAATTCTACGGAAATTCAGATATGATATTTAAAGCAAAAACCTACTTGGATGCAATCGTTGATATGGAAACTCGATTGAGGGGGTGCTGGATTTCCAGGGATGAGAACTGTTGTTATCGGACAAAGGAGGAACCTGTGGTTACAACCAAGGTCTTGATAAAAATTCTTGCCGTTATTGCTGCCAGGCTTGCAGCCAAAAAGAAGCACCCCAATCCTAAAAAACACCGATAATTCGAACGTCCACCTTCCATATCAGGAGTCTGCCATGACCAGCCTCTCCTCCAAAGAAAATGACACTGTGGATTATAGTTCGCGGCGGAAACGCAGTCTTCACCGGAAGCGTTTGATGGATGTCGATAAAGGGGGAAATCCGGATCAGTTGCCGCCAGGCACCCCGGTTGTTATCTATTCGCGGGTTTCAAGCGAGGATCAAATTCACGGTTACTCCCTGGAGTCTCAGGTGAATGCCTGCGCGTCCTTTGCCGCACAACGGAAATGGGAAATTGTGGGGTATTACTCCGATCCAGGGTTTTCAGGCAAGGATGATCAACGGCCCGCCTTTTCCAGGATGATCGCGGATGCGCGCATGGGACATTTCAAAGCCATCCTTTTCCATAAACTGGATCGGTTTTCCAGAAATATCGAGAATACCCTTCGTTATTTTCGCGACTTGAATGCCTGCGACGTTTTGATTGCCTCCGTCACAGAGGATTTCGATTTTACGACCGCGCAGGGCCGCCTCGTATTCCGAATGATGGCGCTCTTTGCCCAGTGGTATCTTGAAAATCTCTCCGCCGAAGTGGTGAAAAGCAAAATGGCGATGGCCCGACATGGGATTCAAAATGGGCCGGTCCCCTTTGGATATGTCAAAAACCAGAAGCAGATCGAGATTGTGGAGGAGGAAGCCCGTCTGGTACAAAATGCCTATGAACTCTACGCCACCGGGAAGTATACGGATCAGATGATTGCAGATTTTCTAAACCAAAGTGGAAGCCTGACGCGCAAAGGAAACAGATGGACAAAGGATACCATCACGGATTTTCTGCAAAACGAATTCTATTACGGGATGGTTGCGTATCGAGATCAGTTATGGCCGGGTCGCCACCCGGCCATTATCAGCAGGGAATTGTTTGATGGCGTCAAGGCGATCCGTGCCAGGCATGCGCACCGGCCTCGTTCCCATATGGGGATCAATAAAGTTGTGCATGCCAACCTGTTGCGGGGAATTGTCTGTTGCGGCCATTGTCGACAACCCTTGCGCATTCAATCGACGCGCCATTATGGGTACTATCAGGAGACCTCACGGTATCGTGGACGGGACTGCATCCATTCCAATGGACGGGTTCGCATGGAGTATCTGGACCTGCAGGTCTTTGATCTTCTGAAAAACGTACACGTGCCAAAAGAATGGCAGGTCGAAATCCGACGATTGGTACAGGGTATGGATATTGTTCGCCAGGTTAAAATACGCAAGCTCGAAATTGATGATGAATTACGGCGGGTCGCCCGGGCCTATGCGGATGGCGGCTATAGTGAAGCCAGCTATGAGCGCCGGCGCAGCAGGTTGATATCTGAAAAGAACCTTCTTGCACTACCCGATGATGTCGAATCGTTGGATTTGGATGTATCTCTGGAAATGCTTGATGACTATCTGGAGGAAGCCAGCGACGACGAAAAGAAACAGATCCTGCATTTGTTGTTCGAGTCCATCTATTATGATTTTGATCGCCAATGTGTAAGCGGATTTAAGCCACAAACCGAGTTTGTGGAAGTCTTCCATTCGGCTGCACCCTCTTCAGGCTGGGTGGAAACCGGGGGAATGTTTACCGTGTTGGTGGAGTAGGTATGGATGATGGGCGTGCTTTGGTTTGACGGGATTTATTATTTTCCACCTTTGGTCGCTTTTGGCGGGTCTTATTCCAGTTGAGATTCAATCATTTAGGTCGGGAATTTACGCGCCTCCGAATTTCATCGATGGCGCGTTGCCGCCAGACGCTGTAGTAGGTTTGTTCGGAGACAATCGGGGAGCCGTCTGAATTGGTGCCCAGGTGCTCGGCGATCAATTCACCCAGGGTGAAGGCATCGCGGATCGGGTCGCGGTTTTCCCATTTCATGGCGATGGGGATCCAGCGCTCCAGGGGAAAGGTGGGTTTGCGACCACGGCGGGTGGGCATCTTGAAGAGGTCGAAGGGCTCGATCATCTGTGGTTCAGGGGTGATGGTTTGGTTCGCATCTTTCTCCTTCAATTCATAGCCCCACAGATTCATGAACGCCTCGGTCCAGCTTCCTTTTTGTGGATCATGGAAGATGGATCTCTTTAAGCGGATCATTTGATCGATCCAATGTCCCAAGCCAATTCCAGTCACGACCAATACCATCAATAGGGCAACATGATACATGACGGCAATTTGTGCCACCGCTGCACCCAGTCCGCTTTCAAGACTGTGATAGGACCATGTGATCTGCAAAAACAATCCCACCAGGGCAATCATGAGCAGGGCGAGCAAAATCATCTTTTTGGGTGAGCCGTATTTTTTGGCTCTGATCAGAGTCAAAAGTTTCATGGGTCGTGTATTCTACCTGAGAAAAAATTATCAAGAAGATAATGGTTACTTACATTTTTGAAATTCGATAAATAGGATTTTATTTATATAAAATTTGCGCTCCGATCGAAATTCACTTTTTGTTTTTGGCAATGGTTTGGAATTTTCATAATCAAATTATCAAACATACTGAACTCATACTTGACTCTCGCCATGTAAAAAGGAGGTACTTCAAATCAAAGGTGAAAGAAAATGACAACTGTAAGTACGGATTCAACAACTGATCCAATGGAAGCGAACCGCATCGCGTTGAGAAAGATGTTCAAGGCTATCGCTGAGTATGGCAGGGAGGTGCGATTGCGCAGACAGGCAAATGGGGGAGCGCTGATCCAGGAATCACCGGATGGGCATGCACCAGATCGTGAGGTCCGGCCGGCTCGGCGCAGGAAGTATCGCCGGAAGAAAGGTTCTTCCTGAAAAAATAATTCATAAATGGGCGCTATCAGTATGGTTTGAAAGGTATAATCCCCGTTCGGAGCGCAAATATGACAGACGATGAATGGTTGACAATCGAGCAGGCATCCAAGCTAAGCGGTTATCATGCCGAGTATTTGCGTATTATTGTCCGAGCGGGGAAGTTGACGGCTCACAAATTTGGTTCTGTGTGGGCAATCAGCAAAAAGTCATTGCTGTCCTATCTCAAGGCTGCCGAAAAGGCCGACGATAAGCGGCACGGTCCAAAAGTAATCAAAAAATAAACCCTCTTTGCCTGATCCGTTGTTTGTCTTGCCTTAAATACATTTTACTAGTAAAATGTATTTGTACTGAATAACGGGCGCGTAAAGTGCTGGAACACGATACACGCCCTGACCCAACCCACCGACGAGAGCGGTAGGCGGGCTATTCGTATTATAGCCTCTGCAAACGCCCTGGTGGGATTCCATCGGGGCGTTTTGCTTTCCGGCTG
>JAEURJ010000014.1 GCA_016789305.1 Anaerolineales bacterium
TAATGCTGCTTTAGGTGCCCGTGAGGCTCTTCACGAAAGGCGGTTTTAGCTCAATACTCTTGCTAAAAAAGGTGCTTTAGCTCAATACTCGTGCAATTCTCCGCTCAATAATGGTCAAATTTCTGGGTTTTTACTCGGGGGATCGGCTCAATACTCGTGCGTCCCTACAAAAAACCTCCCCCACAGTATCCTACACAACCCTTTAATTCTGATTTTTATGCCAATTAATCTACACAGACATGGAGTGGCGGGTCTATTTTTATCCTTCATCTTTCCGCCTTCACCCTTTGCCACGACCTCCCCTGCCCTGCCACGTAAGGATTGACTTTATTAGTCGAATGGAGATTTGAAAGCAAATACCACTCTTTGCCAGTCCACAACAACATATTAGGCGGTAAAATGGCAACTGAAAAAAAAAAGTTAGCCGTCTACAACCTACAACAAGCATTTACAGGCAGGAAAAAATGAAATGTTTCATTGCATCAGCATTTGGTCACGAAGACGTTGACGCCATATATGATAGTTGTATTGTTCCTACTTTAAGGAAGTTGTCAGTTACACCGTTGCGGGTTGACCGTGTTGAACACAATGAAGAAATCCACAATAAAATATTTGAATTAATAGATTCCTCCGATTTTGTAATTGCAGATTTAACATATGCGCGACCATCTGTGTATTATGAGGCGGGTTATGCAACTGGTAAATCCATGCCTGTTATTTACACAGTAAAAGGCGACCATTTTTCAGCGCGTGGTGACGACCTCTATGGAAATTTTCGCGTTCATTTTGATATACAAATGAAGAATATCATTTCTTGGCGGGAACCGAATCAGACATTTTCAAACAAACTCCTTACACGGGCGCAACATATATTGCGTCCATTAGAGCGAAAAAATCAGATTGACTTAAATCTCCAGACTGAAAGAGATAAGTTCGATAGCACGGCAATGCTTAAGCGCATAATGCTTTTGCAAGAAATTGGAGTTAAGTTATTACGCAAACAATCTTTTTCTATGTATAAGACATCCAAGCCAGTGCCTTTCAACGGAATTAGCACGCCAACTCTAGAAACACAACTCGTGAAATTTAATAGGACACGACAGCAGGCAATTTCTATAATCGCAACATCATCAGCATCAAAGCGGCTTTTTAATTACATTTGCTATGATCGTCCAAGTTTATATATTACTGACCGTTCGGCGTCAAAACTTTCACTGGAAGATACACACTATATTGTCTTGTCTCTAAAATCAATTCCACGACCACGCGTTACGGAAGGTATGCCGTATTTTCATTTACAAAAAAATAACACATATTCTTCAGGAGAACATAGGTCGCATAATGGCGAGACGACCAGCAAAACTTATGTTCACATCGTCGATGGAATTAAGTCCGAAGTCGAGTTTACGGCAAAGTTTCGTGCATTGATAGAAGAAAACGGTCTATCAAAAAACGGTGGCTAACAAAGCGTGCAGTAACTGGCTTGTTTGTTAAAATGGTTGTTTGGTATTTTTCATCTTTTCTCGCCATCTCCCCCGCCCCACATGCCGCTTCCTATTTCCTCGTGATCGGCATCATCCGTCCTGAACCAAACGAACGGTTATTGACCTTCAAAACCACACCCATTTGCCAGCGTTTATGTTCCGCCGCGCGCATGGCTGCATCCGCCTGATCCGCACCTACCAGCGCCTCGATCTGCGGCGAAAGCGTTTCGTAATCAAACGGGTCCACCTGGCCCTCGCGCAATTCAGCGGAAGGCGCTCGTTCCATGACAAACGATGGAATGAGTTCCACCCTGCGGGCCAGCGCATACACTTCTGGCTTCGTCAAATCACCGAGCGGGCTCAACGCGCCAGCCATATCGCCATACAACGTCGAATACCCAAGCGACAGCTCGGTCTTGTTGCTGGTGTTCAACAACATCCCGCCCATTTGATTGACTACACTCATCAGGATCATCATCCGCAGCCGTGCCTGGATGTTTTCTCCGCCCTTGTCTGCGCTTCTTTGCGGACCGAGAGCCTGCTCTGCCGCGAGATGCAGACTCTCCAACTCGATCACTTCGAACTTAATCCCAAGCTTGTCTGCCAATTCCCGCGCAGCCTCGGTTGAACGTGGGTCGGTAAAACGGGATGGGATGGCAATGCCTGTGATATTTTCAGAACCGACTGCTTCCTTTGCCATCATGGCAGCGAGAGAAGAGTCGATGCCGCCTGAAAGTCCGATCACAATTTGTCGTTGACGATTTTTATGGAAGAAGTCCCGCACGCCCAAAACCAGTGCTTCAAACACTTCCGCTTCCGTATTGTGCTTGGAATGAATCGGAGTGTTTTTATCCGTGTCCAGAATCATTACATCTTCTTTGAATCTTTCAGCCTTTGCCACAAGCTCCCCTGCCCCATTCAACATAAATCCACCGCCATCGAAGATCAACTCATCATTTCCGCCGAGGAGGTTTGTGAAGGCGATTTGCAATCCCTGCCGCTTTGCCTGTTGAATTCGATCCTCCCCTCCCCCTTTGCGATATGGTGAAGCGGACATGCAAACCAGCAGGTCGGCTCCCATTGCTTTCAAGTCCGCGCCGGGGTGGACGGAATATTGCTCATCCCACATATCTTCACAGATCAAGATGCCGACCTTCTTTCCAGCGATCTCAATCGGCGGAAGAGTCTTTGTCCCGGGGATAAACCAACGCGGCTCGTAAAATACATCGTACACCGGCAGTAATTGCTTGACCTGAACCAATTGCATCTTTCCGTTTTGCATCAAGTAGGCCACATTATGCAATGCAGGATGATTCAACATCTTTTTCCCAGAACGGACGAAGGAACCAACCAGCATCGGAGGCAATCCAATGGCTTGGCTGGCAAGGTCCTGCGTGGCAAGTTCTGTGGCTTCTACAAAAGAAGAGTCGTATAAAATGTCGCGAGGAGGATAACCGGGTACAACCATCTCCGGGAAGACGATCAAATCCGCATCTTTGGCTTTATGTGCAGCGTCCAAAATACGTTTGATATTTCCCGCCAAATCCCCCACGGTTGTGTTGACCGGTGCCAGCGCCAGCTTCATCCTGCCCCCATTTGCTCCAACAAATTGAGAGCCTCGATGATCGAGTCCCTTTTCAAGCAGACTGTGTCCCCCAACATAAAAGTTCGATAACCGATTTCCATCAGGAAGGCCACATCACCGATATCGGCACTGACCGGCACCGGCGTCCAACCCAACGAGTCAAAGATACGGCTGGCGACAATGGCCTTGGGGTCCGCTTGAACGACCGTCTTGACTGCATCCACGATCTTGTGCGGGCGAAGGACCTCCACATACAGATCACCCCGCGCCGCGACTAGATGCCCACGCGTGGATTTGTTCTTCTTTGCAAATTCAAGTCCGCGCTGGGTTTCGATCTTAAGCAGCACCTCCGCATTGGGCAGCAGGCTTTTTACTTCCTCCACATCCGCAGCGGATTCGACATACGAAAGCATCACCTTGGTCAAGCCCATTTCCTTCATCGCTGAAAGATAAGCCTTGTCTGTTTCTGTCAGGGTCCCTTCGATTTCAAGGGACGGATGCATGATGTTGACCGATTCGCCCGGCCCCACCAGCCGACGCGGACCATCCTCCAGAATAATTCGGTCTCCGTCCACGGCAACGATGCGTGCGCGTTCATTTCCGTCTGAAAAGTAAGCATCCACCGGAGTATTTACCTTGATGCGATGGCTCAATCTCAGTTCTGTGAACGGAGGAATAGCCGCGCCGGCCACGCGCAGTTGTCTGCCTTTTAAATCGATCCATAACGGCTGATTGAATTTGGTCAACCGTTCCAACGCCTCCCGCGGACCATCCTTGAGCGGCATGACCGTATTCAAACGGAATCCGCTCACGATGGGATGAGCAGCCACTTCATCCAGAAAGGAAGCATAGGGCGGAACGGTGACGATTGCGTTGATTTTCAAATTACAGCTTCAACGTCGTGCCGCAGAATCCGCATTTGAACATGCCGTCCGCATTCACAGGAACAGGCGCACCACAACGCGGACAGATCATCTCAATCGGCTTGCTGACCTGCTTCACTTTGGATTCATCCTGACGGGCACGCATATTATTTTGGAAGTCATCGAAATATCCCCACGAACGCGCGATCAAGCCCATCGCATAATCCACGGCGCGCTGTTCGTCTTCAATATGGAATATTTTTTGTCCGCCAATCGCCTTGCCCCATTGGTCGTCAATTGAATCGCCGCGTTTGCCGCCAGGCCGGCGCAGGAACCAAGTGTTCCATTTTTGTGTCACCTGCTGCCATTCCTTGATGGAATCAAGATCACCTTTGGGATCATTTCCAAGATAATTCTTGACCTGTGCCCGCTGGATCTTCGGATGCATATTGATGTCGCCAAACACTATTAGAAATGGCGTTTCTTCAGCATTTGGAATTTCAACATGCGTATTCACCCAATGCGCAAACATTCCATATGACTCAGGCGCGTCACCTCCCCCACCCTCTCCATACAACGAGCCAAGCAATTGCTCCAAGTCATATCCGCTTGCAAAAGATGTCACCTGCAGCGGCCAGCGGTCCACGCCGGCATCGCCGATAGCCGCAAAACAAATTTCAACGTCGGGGCGATATTGCGCGAGTGTGTTGAACAACAGCGGCAGGCGGTCAAATATCTCGAACGGCCACGAAGCCATTGAACCCGTCACATCCACTGCGACGATCACGGGATTCTTGGATTGCGTGCTGATCGATTTTTTCGGGTCGATGATCTTTTCGTTGGGTCCGCTCTTGCCTTGATATGTTCGCGGGCCGGAAGCCGCCGCTCTCGCCGCCGCCTCCCGCCTTACACCAGATGCCGCCGGGCTGTATGCATAACTTGCCGAGCCGCGCCAATCGCTTGTGTCATCACTCCATGAATACATATCGTCTCCTATTGAATAATGGTTTGCATTGCCAAAGTTTCCAGGCCGAACTCACGACGAAATCTTTCATCCAATTTATTTTTCTGGATGTAATTCACGCATCTTTCCTCCACCCAGGCCTGCCAGCCCTCGCCCTTCGCCATCATCGCCCGAACCATGCTCCCGTCCACACGAACCTGCTGCTCGGACGGAATCAGCTCCACGGGACGAACGATGCGATAATCATTTTTTAGTAGCGAAGCCACGTACGGATTATCCGTCACAAAGAGATCCAGTTCCCCAAACAGATCCAACACCATCAATCTCCAACGCGGACCGTCATCCAGATCTGGTACAGGTAGAATCGAAAAATTCTCACGCCCATCCAGTGTGAGTTTTAACATGGTTTCGGTTTCATCAATAGTAAAGGGGTTTCGCGCATTGTATCGATTGGATGAGCCAATGCCGATGGAGGCATGTTCGCCGAGGTCGCACAGCGCATGAAGCACAGCCGCCTGACCAAGATGCACAGGCTTCCATCTGGCGATCATTCCAATGGAACGAACTCGTTCAAGCATGACGGAATTATACACTCATGTACTTGATGGCGATATAATCACATGTATGAGTATTTCAAGTTTCATCGAAGGCGTTGTCGTTGGGGTCATGATCGGCATCTCCTCCCTGACAGCATATCAATTTTTACACGCCATCCTTAAACAGCCCAAACTCACATCTCGTGCCGTACTATCCAAAGCCGAAGATTTTGATACAGTGGAAGCGCGTGCGTTGTTCATTGCAGCAGATAACCTCCGTTCCGGGATCGAAGGCCGCCGCTTTGGAAATCGCAAAACAAGGGACATCATGCACGCCGGCTATCGCAACTTCCGTGAAAGCTGGGCACGTGATTTTAGCTTCGCCGCTTATGGATTGATGTCTCTAAACGAATTCAAAGTTGTAAAAGAAACCCTTGAAGCATTCCTCGATCATCAAACCCCCGAAGGGCAGCTCCCGATCAAATTACATTCCTTCGATATGGTCACCCGCTTTATGCATTCCCTTCTTGGCCGGGAGCAATCCACCGAGATTCCCATGCGCCCAAAATACATCAGCGGGCATGGCACACTTTCATTGGACGGTCAGTGCCTGATGGTGATTGCAGCCATTCACTACAGTTTTCGCGCAGACGATCATGAATTTCTACGAACGCATTGGGATTCACTGGCCAAAGCCATTGAATGGACGGAAGAGACGGCATTGGAAAGTGGTGACGGCCTTCTTACACAAGGCGCCTTCGCAGATTGGGCGGATAGCATTGCTCTCAGCGGATATGCGCTTTATACAAATGTAATTTATTGGAAGGCCCTTCAGGAAATGTCTGAAGCGGCAACTCATTTTGAATTACAAGATCAAACTGCCCTTTATGCTCAAAAAGCACAGCAGGTTGGAAAGGCAATTCAGGATCATCTATGGCGTCCCAGCCTGGGATACTTTGCTGCAAGCGATTCATTTGATCAACTCACCAGTAGCGGAAATTTACTGGCAATTGCTTGGGGACTGGCAACTGTCGAACAGGCGAACACAATCGTGGATGCATTGATTGTTACAGGCATGGCCGGCCCGGTCCCTACCAAAGTTGCTTATCCACCTTTCCCCCGTCATTTGATTGCACTTGAAAATCGTCTTGCAGGTGTTGCAAATTATCATACCGATGCTGCCTGGCTTTGGATCGGCGCATGGCATGTGATCGCGCTCGCACGAGCCGGACGTACCGATGAAGCACACGGCATCTTGTCACGTATTGCAGATATCATTGTCCGCGATCAGCAGGTGCATGAAGTCTATGGCCCGGATGGAAAGCCACTGTCCAGTTTTTGGTATCACTCCGAGTCCCCTCTTACATGGAATGCGGGCATGGTCGTGTATGCTTATTATGTTCTCGAATACTTTATCAAGAAAACAGATATTACTGCATTGGTGAGCAAGAACGAAGGAAGTTCTTAATTATTTTAGATACTCGGGACTTATGTAGTTCAAATTCTTTTGCCACGAATTACGCGAATTATCACGAATTTTTTTAAACAATTCGTGTGAATTATCGACATTGTGCCCGAATGGGTAAATTCGCGGCTTGCTCCTAGGGTTTTGCGTAAGTCATATATTTTTTGATTGCTCTGGCAGCCCTCATCCCTTCGATCGCACAATGATCTGCTGTTTCCACGCCGCGCAATAGATTTCCTGCAACGAACACTCCCTCAGCAGAAGATCGAAACTCTGCGTCAATTTTCGGGCCAAGAGTGACCGGGCTAATTTCCAGACCGCCCATTCTGGCAAGTTCATGCTCGGGAATCCAATTTCCCGTAAAGATGACGGTGTCACACTCCACATATCGTTTTTGACCATTTTTCCCAAAAAACTCAATCCCTTCGACTCGCTTTTTGCCAAAAATCTCAGAAATTTTCGAATTTTTGACAATTGGGGTACGAGTCAAAATGTCCGCCACGGCCCACTTCATGACGATATAAGCAAACTCAATTTGATGGTGTGCCTGCTCGGTGATCATCATTTCACACTTTACACCTGCGTGCATCAAAGTCATCAACGCAGATAAGCTCACCAACTCAGCACCAATAATCACTGCGCGTTTACCAACAGGGAGTTTTTCCTGATACACGAATCTCTGCAAAGAGCCCGTTGTATAAATTCCCTGTGGACGTGTGCCCGGAACCATTCGCGCTGAGCGTGGACGTTCACGAACACCTGTGGCGAGCAAGATGGCCTGCGCTTCGATCTCACCAAGTCCACTGGGCGATGTAAAGTTTAATTTCGATGAACCATTCCATCCCAATATCGTTGTGGATGTTTGAACCTCCACATCCCATTTCTCCGCCAGATCGCGATAATACTTCGCGTACTTCGGCCCGGACCACATGCGCCAAAGATCTTCACGGCCAAAACCAGTGTGATGACACATACGTGGCATTCCGCCCGCTTCCGGTTCACGGTCAACAACGAGAATTTTTTTTATTCCCTGTTTCTTTAGTTCGATCGCAGCGGAAAGTCCTGCTGGGCCAGCGCCAACGATTAACACATCTTTACTCTGGAGCGCGGAAGCTTGCTTCCGTTTTTTATCATCAACTTTCACTGTTGACAGCAAGCTGTCAGACTCCAGAGTTTTTATCAATGCAGCATGACAATTGAATCCCTGGCATCTCCCCTGCGAAGCTCGCGTCCTTCTTCGCAGCGCATCCAATGAATTCGCAGGAATGATTGCGTTCATTGCGTCGATCAACTCTCCACGCGAGACTCTTTCACAATGACAAACGATCTCCGCGTATGATGCGTTGCGCGCGATCATCTCTACGTTTTGGTGCGGACGAATATCAGCCTGACCGATGGTCGGCAGTTTTACAGTTTTGAATTCATCTTTTGGTTTCAAATTCAAACCGGCATCACGAAGCAGGTCAACACCATATTCGGCAATACCCATCGCCGCAGAAATGCCCGTTGACCGAATCCCACCCAAGCACAAATAGCGAAGCGCCGCATCCATTTCGATTTGATAATCACTGTGTTCCGTCGCAGCACGCAGACCCGAATACGTTGCCGTTACTTCTTCATCCAATAACTGCGGCAGAATTTCGCGTCCTTTGCCAATCAACATTTCCAATCCATCCGCCGTCGTTTGCGTGGCAGTTTTATCTGGCAAATCTTCCGCGGTCGGCCCAAGCAAAATATTTCCGTAGACAGTCGGGCTGATCAAGACACCTTTTGTCTTGGATGTCGGCACTGGCAGCAGGACGTGATTAACCAACGGCCTCGCCAATTTATCGTAGATGATTAACTGTCCGCGCCTCGGCGTAACCTTGAAACTGCTTTTTCCAAAAATGGCATTAATCTCATCTGAAAATAATCCCGCCGCGTTGACAATGTATCTTGCGTGAATTTTGTCATCCAGGATCCATGTATCACCATCCTGTCTGACTTCTTTGACAGGATGATTCAAAATTAAATCTACATCATTCAGCACCGCCTGATATGCAAATGCAAGTGGCACGGAAAATGTACAAAGGATTCCCTCACCCGGGACAAACAATCCGCCCAGTGCACCTTTGCTAATATGAGGCTCAAGTTGATAAATCTCGTCTGCCGAAATAATTTTGACTTCAAACCCTCCATTGTCATGAGCTTGCTTTAATAGATCGGGCAATTTATCAAACTGTTCCTGATTCCATGCAATTAATAATCCGCCTAATAATTCATGGGCAATATTCGCTTCAGGTAAATATTTTTCCATTAGTGCATAACTGCGCTTTAGGAGTTTCGCTTCCAATGAACCTGGCTTCGCATCATAGCCTGTGTGCCAGATGGCAGTGCTTGCCTTCGAAGTTCCCATCCCAACATCTGAATTTGACTCGATCAATGCAACATCAAGCTGATAACGTGAAAGCTCGCGCGCCATCGCGCTTCCTACAGCCCCTGCCCCGATCACTGCAACATCATATATTTTTGTCATAGTTTCTCTATTTCGCCCTGAGCGGAGGACCGAAGGTTCCTGGAATTCCGCAGCCGAAGGACAAGTAATGTTATTCTGAATCCCTCCCCGCTTCGACTTCGTTCGACCAAAAACATGGTCTCACTCCGCTCAGCGAGAAAGTAACTAATTGTGAAACGTTTTTACAGCAGCTACCGCTCTACCCCACTGCTCCAGTTTCTTTATTCTTTCTTCTTCCTTCATTTTAGGTAAATACACTTTTTCAGACTTCCAGTTCTTTGCAAGCTGTTCAAACGTAATTCCCAGCGCAGAGACCCCAGCCAGATTCGCAATCCCAATAGCTGTGGCCTCCACCGATGCAGAGACTCGCACTTCCAGATTCAGCAGGTCGGCAATCATCTGCATTAAATATGGATTTCCCGCAGGACCGCCATCCACTTTCAAATGCGGGGGAACTTTGCCAGCATCCTGCGACATGGCAGTGACGACCTCATACACACGGCAGGCGATCCCATCCAATGTGGCGCGGACAATATCATCCGATGTGGTGCTGCGATTGAGTCCGAACATGGCGCCGCGTACATCCGTGCGCCAGTGTGGAGCCGCCAACCCTTGCAAGGCTGGGACAATGACCACACCAGAATCAGTTGAGCGATTCGCTGCATCATTGCTCGACGCGGAATCAGGAATGACTTTTAGATTATCCCGCAGCCATTGGACTGCGGAGCCCGTTACAAATATGCCGCCATCGAAGGCATAGGCGGTGTGTCCATTGAAATTCCAGCCCACCGTGGTGAGCAAGCCATTATTTGAGAGCTGAGGTTTGTCCCCGATATTCATCAAAAGAAAGCTGCCAGTGCCGAATGAGCATTTCATTTCTCCAGCATTGAAACAAGCCTGCCCAAACAATGCAGCCTGCTGGTCAACAAGCAAAGCATGCAATGAGAGTGGCTTCCCATTTCCAAAATCAACATCACCGATGTATCCGGCAGAAGGTTTTACTTCAGGCAACATGCTTCGCGGCACGTCGAACAACTTGAGTAATTCTTCGTCCCATTCAAATTTGTTCATGTCGAATAACAAAGTGCGTGATGCCGTGGAAGGGTCTGTGATGTGCAATTTCCCTTTGGTCAGCGACCAGATCACCCAGGTTTCAGTGGTGCCAAATTTCAATTTACCTTCATGTGCTTTCCTGCGAATCTCCGGGTTATTTTCAAAGACCCACTTGAGCTTTGGCGCGGAAAAATAACTGTCGAGCAGGAGTCCTGTCTTTTGGCGCAGCTGCTCCGGGTCCACGTGTGAGGCGAGCGCTTTACAGACAGATTCGCCTCTCGTGTCCTGCCAGACGATGGCAGGAGTCACGGCTTCGCCGGTATCTTTATCCCAAACAATAAATGTCTCGCCTTGATTATCTAATCCTACAGCGGAAATTTCATATTTATCGAGCAGCGGCGCACATGCCTCTTTTACGGTTCGCACAATATCAGACGGTTCCTGCTCCACCCAGCCGGCTTGTGGAAAGCGCGCAGGCAATTGTGCCGAATTCTTTTCGATCATTTCACCATCTTGATTGACAATGACGGCAGTGGTTTGGGTTGTACCCTGGTCAATTCCGAGCAGGTATTTCATCATGCCTCCTTGATTTGTGAAAGGAATTCCTCGCTGACGATTACATTTGAATTAATAAAAGTGGCACCCGGAGAGGATGCCACTTTTATATACCGGAACAATCAAAATGTCGATATTAATCCTTGTATCTGGCTTCGATCTCGGCGATCTTCTTCTGGTTCTCTTTGATCTTATCGCCTTCAGGAACACCTTCGAAGCGGTTATCTTCACCGCCGGAAACGAAGGTAATGACTGCGGTTACAACTGCAACGCCGATGGCGATGTAGGAGGTCATCGCGTCCGGAACAAGGAAGTGCATAACATTTTCCTCGGAAACGGGGATGAAGCTCAATAACAAACCTACAACAGCCACGCCAATGCCGATGGGGGCAGTTTTCTTCGACCAAAGTCCAAGCAGCGCAACAACAAAGACAATCGTAAAGTAGAAGACTTTCTCATTGGGCGGGAAGAAACCGCTGATCGCCAATATGATGCCAAAGATGATGGCAAGAACAGCGTTCGGTTTGGAGAGACCGCCAAGGTTGAACGGACCCTTTTCCTTCCATTTTGCGGTGCCTTCCGCCATCAGTCCGGCTGCAATCGGCATGACCATGGACAGATAAAGGAATACCGCGCACGCAACCGCTAAGATGAGATAGGCAGGCGCATAAAGAGTACTTGCAAAAGCAAGAATCGCAGATACCCAAACCGCGGTCCCCGGAGTACGGTACACAGTGCTGACCTGGGAAAGAGCGGCAGATGCAGGCAAACCGCCGTCACGGGCAAAGGCATACATCATGCGGGATGTGGAGGTAAGACCGGCCAACGCACAAACATAGTTGACAAGAACCATGCCAACAGCAAGGAAAATGCTCAACCAACCGGGCATATTAGATGCCCCCCACATATAAAAGAATGAACCCCAGCCCGCTGCATGGGCCTCTTCGAGGCTTGGCATCGTCAACACATAGGCGGCTACCGCAATGAGGCCGAAAACCCAGGACCAAAACACAGCGGTCCACATGCCCTTTGGCACATTTACCTGAGCGTCTTGTGTTTCTTCTGAAGTGTGGGCAGATGCATCAAAGCCTGTAATGGTGTAACAAACATAAGAAAGGCCAAGCAGGAAAGCAAAAGCAATACTTTCCGTGCGGAACGGAACCACGCCGCCGCCCGCATCACCGGTCACATTTTGGAAGGTCCAGAGGCGGGAGAAATCCAATGCAACAGGGCTGAAGGCAAACAAGGTAACGATCAAGATCACGGTCAGCCCAAGGATGACATAACCACTCCAGTCGGTGAGCTTGGTTGTGATGTTAATGTAGTAATGATTCAAGATCGCCTGGGAGCCAAGGACTACGACCAAAAAGACCAATTGGTGCATTGTGCCGAAAGTGGAAACATCCACGCCAAGGACTGTGCCCAGTAGCAAATCCTTAAAGAATACGGTGTAGAGCAGAACGTCCACGGAGGAGACGACGCAGATCAAACCAATGAGGTTAAACCACGCAGTCATCCAACCCCAGAATTTCCCACCGAGGTGTGAACTCCAGTGATAGAGGCCGCCAGCTGTCGGGAAGGAGGAGGCGATTTGCCCCATTCCAAAAGCGACACTCAAAGCAAGAACACCACCCACCAGCCAGATTAAAAAGGCGCCGCCGGACCCAAGGGCATTGAATGCGGCGGGAAAGGCGGAGATACCGCCAGCCAGGATACAAATAATTGAAAATGAAATTGCAAAATTGGAGAACCCGCTCATTCGGCGGGAGAGTTCCTGGGCGTACCCCAGGCTGTGAAGTACTTTCTTATCTTTCTCTTGCACATTGTCTTTGCTCATACGATACGATCTCCTTTGGGTTTTTTATTCGGAAACGATCAGTAACAAAAGCGCTGGCGTGCAATTTCGATATGGGTTTTCCACATCCTCCTCCCTCCCGGTCGATGAGAGGTTTTTTCAAACTTGTTATATATAAAAAACACCGGCTTCCTTACTTAGGTTCGGAAAACCGACATTTTCCATCATATTATTGCACAAAACGTCACTTGATTGAATAGAACAAATATTCTATAATAGGGCAATGGATGATGTTCAAAAGCTCAAGAATTTAAGTGAACAGACCACTTTCGAAGCGGATGGAGAACCGCTCGTCAATGCTTCATCGCATCGCGAGACAATGCGCCTCTCTTCCCCACCGCCGGCCTGCTTCAGTCCGAAGGAGAAGGATCATGCGTTTACACATCCCGCCCAACTCCCAAACGGACAGAAGATCATATTATTGAAGACGCTCCTGTCTTCTGCTTGTGAGAGAGACTGCTTCTATTGTCCATTCCGCGCAGGTCGTGATTTTCGCCGCGCCACCTTCAAGCCCGATGAATTCGCCGGCCTGTTCTCCAAACTCACAGATGCAAAAATGGCCGAGGGTGTATTTCTCAGCTCGGGCATAGCAGGAGGCGGAATTCGAACACAGGATAAGCTTCTCGCTACAGCAGAGATCATGCGCAAGAAATACAACTATCGCGGATATCTTCATCTAAAGATCATGCCGGGCGCAGAGAAAGATCAGGTTTATCGCGCCATGCAACTGGCAGATCGTGTTTCTGTGAATCTTGAAGCTCCCAATACAGAACGGTTGGCTAGGCTTGCTCCCCACAAAATATTTTTAGAAGAACTGCTCCAACCGCTGAAATGGGTCGAGGAGATTCGCAAAACCGTGCCGGCCTACAAATTCTGGAATGGACACTGGCCGTCAACAGTCACACAGTTTGTCGCCGGCGGCTCCGATGAAAGCGATCTTGAATTACTGACCACAACTTCCTGGCTAATGAAAAACGTCAGACTCAAACGCGCTTATTTCCCCGCCTTTCATCCGATCCGTGACACGCCTCTGGAAAATAAGACCGCTGTTGACCCCATGCGGGAACATCGGTTATATCAAGCCTCATTTTTATTGCGTGATTATGGTTTTGACCTGGAAGACCTGCCGTTCACCCACGAAAGCAATCTTCCACTTCACGCGGACCCCAAACAAGCCTGGGCACAAATGAACCTGATCGAAAACCCGATTGAGATCAACAATGCAGACAAGTTGCATTTGATCAAAATACCAGGCATTGGTCTGAAAGGCGCGGAGGCGATCATTAATGCAAGAAGAATAAACAAACTACGGGATTTGTCGTCACTCAAGAAACTTGGTGTCATTGCAGAACGCGCAGCACCTTATCTTTTGCTTGACGGCTATAAACCTGCAACTCAACTGCCTTTGTTGTAAAAATAAATCATCCGATATATAAAAATCGTTATCAAAATTAATTTTGATAACGATTTTTATATATAATCCCAACCTTAAAATATTAAATATCGCCTCGTTATCTCTTGTATTTAAATTTATTATTGCTATACTACATAGTAACAAGCAATTAGTTGAATAAAAAAATAATCACTTGATATAAATTTGGAAATAAATTAAATAAACAAATTATTGTTTTACAAAGGAGATAAAAATTAAATGGCTACAACAACAATGGAAACACTTGCGATTAAAACAGAAAATAAATTTAGAACATTGACCACCAAACAGGCATACAAAAAAGGGGACGTGATCTGCGAAATGCCCAGCGAGAACATCACGGATAAACCCAATCGCTTCACGGTGCAGATCTCAAAAGACAAACACACCCATGTTGGCAAACTTGCCGCACTCAATCATTCCTGCGACCCCAACGTAATTCTTGAAACCGACAAAATGGTAATGATCGCGCGCCGCGATATTGAAAAGGGCGAAGAGCTTTCCTTCTTCTACCCATCCACTGAATGGGAAATGGCTGCCCCCTTTATTTGTTTGTGCGGATCTGCCAACTGCATTCACGTGGTTGCAGGCGCGCGCTTCCTGCCGCTTTCCACGCTGGAAACCCATTATCTCAACTCACACATCCGCGAGACGATCACCGATTTGCTGAAGAATACAAAAGGCCACCTGAAAAAATTGAGCGAGGCCTAAATAATAAAGAGACCGAGCGGATCCGCTCGGTCTCTTTGATTCTATTGTTTCTATAATTTCCGATGTAACGCCAAAAGTGCATACGCTCCAGTCCACGGCGTGCCGAGCCTGTGATTATCCGAAACTTCGACCTTGTTGAACTTCTGTGCGATCTGCGGCATCAGCATGGCAATGGACGCCCAATCATCGGTCAATACAGCTTCCTTCATTTTAGCAGCCAGTTGGCCGGCCCACATCCACTCCATGCGGAATTTATCAGCCTTGACCCAATAGTCTCGCTTCTCCCACGCTGCCACCGAAACATCGATCCCCTCGGAAATGGATTGCAATGCCAGCGCGATAAAAGCTGCCTGGTCTTTCGTCTCAGAAGTGACCTTCGCCTGTTTGGCTAGTTCACGAATGCACAACACAATACCTTTTGTCAAACGGGTTCGTTCTTTTCCTACTGAATCTGGGTTGATCACGCGGCTCAAGAATATTTCTCCAATTTCGAATTTCAACTCACAAGAGCGCGATTATACCCAGCAATCGGGAAACGTCAACACTTATGTTTTAAGACGCACAAGTAGTATATTTCCTCGCTTGTATTTTGTTTTAATAAATTATCGAATCCCAAACTCATGATGAGTTTCAGGATCTTTTACATCGTTCCACCAGCCAGAAGCACTGGAAAAATCTGGTGTAAATGTTAATTCAAACTCTCCACTCTTGTTGTTGCTCTGAACCCAGGTGCCACGAAAAGTGGTTCCGGTTATTTCGCCGGCTAATACGCCTTGATAGTAATCGTATTCGACAACGGCCTTGTTTCCTTCAATTTCGACCTGTGTAATAGGTACGCTCTCGAGAGTTCCATCCGACCGGGCCCAAAAGTACTCTCTGTAATTCAATATAAGATAAACCTCAGGCTGGGCCGTCACTTCAGCGGAAGTATCCAGGGGTGTAGGAGGAATCGGAGTAGCTGCTTCGGTCTGGATTTGTTCCTGTTGACCGCCAGCAGGCTGCACAGACATGGATTCCAGAGTAGCATGAGCTAACTCCTCTGCTTTACGTTCCAATTGTGCGATCCGGTAGCTTGTGTTTATCTGAAAAACCGCCAACAGGACCATTCCACCAGAGATGACAATCAGCCATATATTATTTATAATGAATTTTCCCATCTCCACTCACCTCGCAAGATTTATTGATCTCCTTAATTATAATCTTTAGCCGTTGAAAGATATGTCCCGGCGTGTTTTCAAAAACGGTGAGAAGCGATTCCGTGCCCAGCATCTGGCATTCAGAAAAAATCACCCAAAATGCCATAAAACCCAAAATCAAAGTATAATTTCGCGGCGCTTTTCAAAATAAGCACAACACGGGGATGTGTTGGAATTGGCAGACAGGCATGACTTAGGATCATGTGCCGCAAGGCGTGTGGGTTCGACTCCCACCATCCCCACCATTTGGTAAGGGCGACCCTTCATACTTTACTCGGAAACAGTTCCACTGGACTGGTCGCCCTTGCAAGTTGAAAATAAATAACCCTTCAGGGTTTGAAAACAAAAAGAGGTAAATTTGAACATCGAAAAACAACTTCAGGAAGATCACTCCGTCAAACTGATCGTCGAATACGATCAGGAGAAAATGGATCAATACAAGAAACGCGCAGCCACCAAACTCTCCTCGCGAAGCAAAATCCCCGGTTTTCGCCCGGGCAAGGCCCCTTATGATGTGGTTGTTCGCACCTTTGGCGATGGCGCGATCACCGAGCAGGCCATCGACCTGATCATCGATCTGGAATATTCCAACATCTTAAAAGAAGCAGATGTGAACCCTGGCGGCCCAGGCTCGCTCGAAGCTGTGGACAGCCTCACGCCTCCCAAATTTACCTTTCGCGTTCCACTCGCCCCGGAAATTGACCTCGGCGATTACAAATCCATTCGCATGGACTATGAATGGAAGGGCGTGGATGAAAAAGCCATCGAAGCTGCGATGGAAGATTTACGCCAGATGTACGCCTCCACCGAAAACGTGGACCGCGCCATCGAAGAAGGCGATTATGTTCTGATCGATGTCAAATCGGAAACCACAGAATTGAATCGCACCGGCTTTGCCACCTTCGTTCGCAAGGAAGGCCGTGACACCGAATGGCCCTATAACGGCTTTGCGAAGGAACTCGTTGGATTAAAGGCTGGTGATGTCAAAACCATCAAGCACAAATTCCCGAAGGATTGGGAAGTGACAGAATTACAGGACAAGAAAGTTGAAATCGAAGCGACTGTGAAAACCGTTCGCGGTGTGATCCTTCCTGATATTGATGAAGCATTTGCCAAGCAGGTCGGCGCAGGGGATACCGTGGAAGCGCTCAAGGAAGCGGTCAAGAAGGATGTTGAGACACGCTCCCAGAACGAATATGATGACAAATACTTCGTCGACTTGATCGAGAAGATCAAGGAAGGCGCGACGATTAAATACAACGATCACACGATCGAGCATGAAGGCGAGCACGTACTTTCCGATCTCGCCAATCGCCTTTCCCAGCAAGGCATGGACCTGGGGACGTATTTCAAGGTTCGCGAGACGACGCGTGAAAAGTTCATCGAAGAGGAAGTCAACCCCGTTGCCAAGAAACGCCTTGAGCGCGGCCTGATCCTCGACGAGATCGTGCGCAAGGAAAATATCCAGCTCGATAATGAGATGTTGGACGCTGAATACAACAACGCAGTCAACAACCTTGCCATGCAGGGCGTGGACTTTGGAAAACTCAAAGGAGGGCGCAAAGGCCAGAAGCAGTTGAGCGAGGCCATCGCCATGGATGCCGCCAATCGTGTCATGACCCGCAAGGCGCTCGACATGATCAAATCCATTGCCACGGGTAATTACAAACCTGTTGAAGCGGCGAAGGAAGAATCCGCTCCCGCCGAAGCTGGTGAGGAAAAAGCCGCAGAGTAGGCCGCTGCCCTTTCCAGGCTGGCAGATTTCCCAAAGAATGAAACGAGCGTCGCACCCAACAGACAGGTTAATACCTTCGAGCAGGTGCGACGCTTTTCCCTTAAAACTTTAATAAAAATCCAATACATTTTGTGTATCATTGCCCAATCAAAAAGGAGACACACATGATCCCTGACTTTAAAAATGTAGTACCCATGGTCGTTGAAAATACTGGCCGCGGCGAGCGCGCTTATGACATCTACTCGCTTCTTCTCAAAGAGCGCATTATTTTCCTCGGCACCCCCATTGACGACCAGGTGGCGAACGTGATCGTTGCCCAGTTGTTGTTCCTCAACCACGAAGATCCTGAAAAGGAAATTCGCATGTACATCAACTCGCCCGGCGGCGTGATCTATGCGGGACTTGCGATCTACGACACGATGCAGATCATTTCCAACCCGATCAGCACGGTTGCCGTCGGCGTTACCGCTTCTTTCGGGACCGTATTGCTGACTGCCGGCACGAAGGGCAGACGCTACGCCCTGCCACATGCCACCGTCCACATGCACCAACCTCTTGGCGGCGCACAAGGTCAGGCCACGGATATCGAAATTCAGGCCAAGCAAATCCTGCGCTTGAAATCCCTTCTGAATGGCGTGATGGCGAAACACACCGGCCAGCCGCTTGAAGTGATCGAACGCGACCTTGACCGCGATTATTATCTCGATGCGCAGCAGGCTGTGGATTATGGCCTTGTCGATCAGGTCATCGAAATGCCTGAGAAGATCTTGAAATAATCTGATACAAGTTTGAAAACACAAGACCTCGAAGAGAAACTCTTCGAGGTCTTACTTTATAATAGGCAACGTTTGGTTTTAGAAGGACAAAACACATTTTGAAGAAATTTGGAAAAATAAACATAAATGATCCCCTCAAATATAAAAGCCCTCATCCTCGACATGGACGGAGTCATCTGGAAATCAGATGCGCCGATTGGCGACCTGCCAGCCATATTCAAAAGAATCCGCGAGCGCGGATTGAAATTTGTCTTTGCCACCAACAACGGGACCAAAACTCCAGAAGAGTATCAAAAAAGACTGGCCGACCTTGGCGTGGAAATTGACAAGGAGCAAGTGGTTACCTCCGCGATGGGAGTTGCCTTCATGCTTTCCAAAAAATTCCCGAAAGGCGCAAAGATCTTTGTGATCGGCGAGAATGGCATTCGTGTCGCATTGGAAAATGATGGGTTTGAAGTTCTCAGCGTGGAAAATGCCCCACAGGCACAAGTCTTCGTGATGGGCATTGACCGGGATGTTAACTTTCAGAAAGTGGCGGAAGCGACGCTGCTGGTTCGGGCGGGGATTCCGTTTTACGCCACCAACACAGACAAGACCTTCCCCACCCCACGAGGAGAAATCCCCGGGGCCGGTGCCTGGCTTTCTGTCATCATCACGGCTACAAGTGTGGAACCGATCGTGGCAGGCAAGCCCTTTCCATATTTAATGGAACTCTCCCTTGAGAAGCTCGGCACGTCCAAAGCTGAGACGCTTGTAGTTGGAGACCGGCTGGAAACAGATATTGCTGCGGGGCAATCCGTGGGATGCCCAACAGCATTGGTGCTAAGTGGGGTCTCCACAAAGGCGCAAGCCGATCAATGGAAACCGGGAATTGATCTTATTGCAGATGATCTCGCAGCATTGGTTAAGTAGATTGTACGAAGAAAGCCCAATAAGATGAAAAAAACAGGAAACATTGTTTTAATCCGCCGGACTCGTGGATTAAAACAATGCACTCAAAAAGCATGGTTTATATTCCTCATACTTGCAATACTCATGCAAGGTTGTGGTGCTGTTCCCAATCTATGGGGAGATGACCAATTCCCGATCAATAATGTGGCGACCTTATTTCCAACAGATACACCTACTGCCACGCTACTTCCCACGGAAACGATCACACCTATATTGGCACCTACAGAAACACCAGTTAATACTCTTATTCCAACAGAGGTTTCGCCTGCCGGAAAGATCAAACACGTAATAATTATCACGTATGACGGTATGCGCGGAGATGCGGTGGCAGCGGCACCCATGCCAAATCTAATGTCCATGATGAGAGATGGGGCATACACCACGACAGCCCGAACTATTAACTATGCAGTTACATTGCCGGGGCATGCCTCTCTGTTTTCCGGGTTATGTCAGAGCAAACACGGGGTGGATTGGGATGTCACGACATACTATAAGGGATATTCAAAAGGTGTGGATATTTTTGACGAAGCCCATGCAGCCGGGTTGAAAACAGTAATGATCGTCAACAAGGAAAAAATGCGTCAGCTTGCCGAGCCGGAGACGACAGATGTGTTCAGGATCGTTTACGGGACTGAAAAAGTTATCATGAATTCAGCCATCGAAGAAATTGCCGCAGGTTTTGATCTCATGTTCATACATTTCGGCAGCCCTGATAACCGCGGACATAAATATGGATGGATGTCCGATGCTTATCTCAAAGCCTTACGTGATGGTGACGCAGCGCTCGGACTGCTTCTACCTGCACTTGATCAGTATGGGATTCGCGACAGTACGCTGATCATTGTCACCTCCGACCACGGCGGCCATGATCGCGGCCATGTGGGCACCGTGATAGAAGACTTGCTAATTCCATGGGTTGCGTATGGTCCCGGCGTAAAAGCTGGTCAGCTTACCAACCCGGTCAGCATTATGGATACCGGCCCAACCATCGCCTATGCGTTGGAGCTTCCCTTCCAGGCCGAATGGGACGGCTTCCCAGTGTACGAGGCATTTGGATTACCGGCTCCGGCAATCCATGGCGATAAGATCTGTAAATAAAAGGAAGGCTTGCAGCTGCAAGCCTTCCTTTTATTCCGAGGTTATGTAATTAAGGGGATACTGGAGTTTCAGGTGTATTTGTAGGTGTTGGAACATTCGTATTTGTTGGCGTAGCAGTGTTCGCAGGGGCTGTAGTTAAAGTAACGGTTGGAGTGAGGGTAGCACCAGAACCACTCGAATTCGTACTAGTAACCGTTGCAGTCCCCGGAGTTCCTGTGATTGCGCCCACTTTAATTTCAACGGTCAACAAGGTGCCAAACGGTTGTGATTTATCGTTCTGTAATCTCCAGGTTCCTTTAAGAGCGCCGGTTGTCGTGGGAGCTGTCAGGGCGACTGAAACATCAAGCGACTGCCCCGGGCCGACAACTTTCCCAATTGCTGTTGCCTTTCCACTTATTGCATCGCCCGAGATCAGAATGATCTGATAGGTTGCACTCCATGTACATGTGCCCGTATTGGAGACCTGCCATGTCTTTGTAAAAGCCTGTCCCGGCGCAATCATTGTTCCATCAGGAATGGTGACATCTTTAATATAAACCGAGTTGTCGCAGGCGCTTGCGGCGCCCGATGTCGCCGTGGAAAAGCCCGGCAAACCGCCCAAGGTTGGGCTTGCCAACGGAGTGGCAGTTATCGTTGGTGACGCAAGGACCAAAAGCGTTTGCGTTGCCGATGGCACGCCTGCCTGAAGAGTCTGTTGCTGTGCAGCCAGAGTCTCCGCAGCGTAGGTGTAAATTACCTCCACTTCAGATGCCGCATCATTGCCGCTTTGGAAGGCATAAACAAGGGTAAATATTCCGGCAACAATAAACAGGGCAACCAGTGCCCATAAAATAGTTGACCGTGAAAAAATATTGTTCGAATTCATTTAATTCTCCTTTGTACATTGCCTGAATTATAGTGTGAAGAAAGGCGGACACCGAATCGTTTCACCTATGAAAACCCTACTCTTCATCTACTATTTCTAATTTTTCTCTCATGATTCGACACGATTTTTCTCAATCAGACGCAAAATACAACATTCAAGTTCCCACACATGGATTTCAAGCGGTCGTAGTGTAAAATCAAACTATGCTAATTTACGATCTTGATTTTTCCGCACTCACAAACCTGCTTAAAGAATGGAATGAACCAGCATATCGCGCCAAACAGATATGGCAGGGTCTGTATCAGCATTTCTATCATTCCCCGGAACAATTTACCTCGCTGTCCAAACCCCTGCGTGAGAAACTCAACAACTTGGATTTTGCCGGCTTTAACCCATCCGTTGTCCAGGATTCGAGTGACGGTCAAACACGCAAAACACTTTTCAAACTTCCTGATGGTCATCTGATCGAAGCAGTGCTCATGCGGTATGACCCAGACTCGAATTCTACGAAAGGACGACGCACACTTTGTATTTCCACCCAAGCCGGTTGTGCGATGGGCTGTGTTTTTTGCGCCACCGGTCAAATGGGATTCAAACGCCATCTCACCAGCGGCGAGATCGTTGCGCAGGTCATGTACTATGCGCGATTATTGAAGGAAGAAGATTTAACAGTTACCAACATTGTACTGATGGGTATGGGCGAACCATTTCATAATTATGATAATACAATGGCAGCCATTGACCGGCTGAACGATGCGGATGGATATAATTTCGGCGCCCGCCGCTTCACCATCTCGACCGTTGGACTGGTCCCTGCGATACGTCGTTTTGCTGACGAGAAGAGACAAGTCAACCTTGCTGTATCGCTTCATGCTGCGGATGATGCATCTCGTGTGGAAATGATGCCGATCAACAAACGCTATAAGATCGAAGAAGTGTTGGACGCCTGCGAATATTATGTCGCCCAAACCAGCCGCCGTGTGACTTTTGAATGGGCTTTGATCCATGGGGTGAATGACACACCTGAAGTAGCAAAAAAACTGGCTGCCAGATTACGCGGATTGATGTGTCATGTGAATGCAATTCCCCTCAACCCCACTGCCGGCTATCACGGCGAAGCGACCGACCGTCAGCGTGCGCAAATCTTCAAAGAAACGCTGGAGCAGGCGGGGATCCCATGCACGATCCGCATGCGTAGGGGGATTGATATCCAGGCAGGGTGCGGCCAATTGGCTGGTAGTGTTTTGTCCACTTAGTAATTAAAGAAAATAAAAACTAAAATAGGGACGTTCATATTGGCTACGCGAAGTTTAACACTACAACTCTTTTCGTAATCCTTCCGTAACCAACTTCTCACTTCATATTAAACTCATGCGAATATCATTTCTTGTCAGAACATATTAATTAAAGTATAGTCAGCCTACTTTAAACATGAATGGTGAACCAATGGAACAAAAACAAAACTGGCTCGAACGACCCATCCACCCTGCATTCCCTGCGATCACAAATGAAATTGTGATCTTTGCAGTGGTCATTCTGCTCGCGATCGCAACCAGATTTTATAAGCTTGAACCGCGCGTCATGAGTCACGATGAAAGTTTGCACACTTATTTTTCATGGCTGCTGTATCGTGGTCAAGGCTATCAGCATTCCCCCATGATGCACGGCCCCTTCCAATTTCATATTGTTGCCCTCACTTACTTTTTGTTTGGCGCAACAGATTTCACATCCCGCATCCCGACCGCGCTATTTAGCATAGCAATCGTTGCAATGGTGTGGTTTTGGCGTCACTACCTTGGAAAATGGGGTGCGTTGATCACCGGGTTGCTGCTGGTGATTTCGCCCTACATGTTGTACTATGGGCGGTACGTTCGCAACGAATCGTTCGTCGGTTTTTCCGGCATCGTCATGCTATATGCGGTTCTGCGGCATCTTGAATTGGGTGGAAAAAAATATCTTTACTTATTGGCGGCGGCTCTTGCCCTGCACTTCACTTCCAAAGAAACCTCCTACATTTATGTAGCGGAACTATTGATCTACCTGGCTATTTATTTCTTTGCCAAGGTCACCCGCCATCCATGGAGAGATAATCTCGCGGATTATCGTGCGTTCGTCATTTCGCTTGCACTTGCCGTTCTACTCGGCGGTTTTGCCGCAGGCTATGGAATTTACACCCGTGAAGCAGTAAACGCGAGTGGAACGGAAACTGTTGTCCCCAGCGATCCGCTGAACAACACAACAGCGCCTCTTACCGCCACGCAAGCGAGTCCAGTGACCCCAATCGCCATCCTGGCTGGGGCGACTCTGATCTCACTGGCTGCAGCTGCATTTTTCATGATCCGCGGATATACATGGGAAAAGCTTCGCTCCGAACGTTCATTTGATCTCTTAATGGTAGCCGGCACCATCGTGCTTCCATTGCTTGCGCCATTCCCGATCAATCTTGTGGAAAAAAGATATGGTTTGGTTATCCCGACCACCTTTGAAGAAATCCAGGCACTGAGCACAGACACGCGCGCCATCTTTATTATCGGCGGTTTCCTGCTCTTGATGTTCACGATTGCGATCATCATCGGATTGATCTGGGATCGTGAAAAATTCTGGAAGACCTCTGCGATCTTCTGGATTCCCTACACCATCCTATACACAACGGTCTTTACAAACAGCGCCGGTTTCTTTACAGGCACCATCGGTTCGCTAGGCTATTGGATCGTCCAGCAGGACGTAAATCGTGGAAGCCAGCCGTGGTATTACTATGTTCTGATTCAAATTCCGGTGTACGAGTTCCTGCCGGCCATCGGTTTCTTCCTCGCCCTCTTTATTGGAATTCCAAGGCTTTTCAAGGCATCCAGGGTGACATCTCAGGATGACGAAAATGAAGTACTCACTTTGATCGAAGAAACGCCTGAACAGGCCAACTTCTTCAATACATACACTTTACTTTTGTATTGGAGCATTATGAGTACCATAGCCTTTACGTTTGCCGGCGAACGCATGCCCTGGCTGACTCTTCACATCACACTCCCGCTGATCATGATCACCGGCTGGGCGCTCGGACAGGTTGTCGAGAAAACAGATTGGGAAAGCCTTAAGGAAAAGCAGGCCCCACTCATGCTCGGCATTATTGCAGTCTTGATAACCAGTGTAACCAGCGCTTTGATTTCCTACTTTGGACCCAATCCCCCATTCCAGGGGAAGGACCTTGCGCAGTTACAGGCGACAAGTGCATTTATTCTGCCTGCGATCGTTGCGATCCTAAGCAGCGGTGCCGTGATTTACATCCTGCGTGATTGGACGTTTATGATGGTCAACCGTGTGGTGCTGTTAACTTTCTTTGCATTCCTCGCGATCCTCACAGGACGAACTGCCTTCCGCGCTTCTTATATTACATACGATCAGGCAACAGAATTTCTTGTCTACGCGCACGGTGCAACCGGCATCAAGGAGATCATCAGTCAAGCAAAGGAAATTTCGGAGCGCACAACCGGGGGCATGGGAATCTCTCTTGCCTATGACGCAAGCGCACCCGACACGGGCGTTTCCTGGCCTTTTGTTTGGTATCTGCGTGACTTCACCAATCAACGGGCGTTCGATCAGCCCACTCGTTCGCTTCGTGAATCAACGATCATCATCGTCGACCAAAAGAACTTCGATAAGATCGAGCCTGCCATCGGTCCCGGCTATTACCGCGTGGATTACATCCGCATGTGGTGGCCGATGCAGGATTACTTCAGCCTGGTTACGGATCGCGACCCCAATCAACCATTCCCGGAAGATTACAAGTGCAGCGGCGTGATGAGCTTCCTGAAATTAAGAAAATCAAAGGATTACTCCAATTTCTGTGAAGGCTTTACCGACCCTGCTGTTCGAGCCGGCATCATTCAGATCTGGCTGAACCGCGATTACACTTTATATGCCCAGGCAAAAGGCCGTACAGACTTAACCGTTGCGACCTGGGAACCATCCAACAAAATGCGCATGTATATCAAGTCTGATGTCGCCTCGCAAATATGGAATTATGGCGTCACCAGTACAATGACCGAAACGCAGGTCGACCCAACTGAAGGCAAGTTCGTAACGCTTGCATCAGACTTCCAGGCCGATGTCTTGAGAACGAATCCCATTCCGTTGAATGCTCCACGCTCCCTGGCATTTGCAGGCGATGGTACATTCTATGTTGCCGACTCACGCAACAACCGCATCCTGCATATGGATGCTGAAGGTAATGTATTGCAAACGTGGGGATCGTTTGTGGATGTGGCCAGCACACCGGGAAACAGCAACGGTAACTTCAATGAGCCGTGGGGTGTGGCTGTCAGCCCGGATGGGTATGTTTATGTAACTGACGTTTGGAATCACCGTGTTGAGAAATTTACCTCGACGGGAGCATTCGTCAAGACGTGGGGATTCTTCGGCCAGGGTGAAGCGCCGGATTCATTCTACGGTCCGCGCGGTTTGGCGGTGGATGCCGAAGGGCGGGTCTATGTCGCAGACACAGGGAACAAGCGTATCGTTGTGTTCGATGCGGATGGTAATTTCATCACTCAATTTGGCGGCGGAGGCTATGATCCCGGCAAGTTCGATGAACCCGTTGGGGTAACGGTCGACAGAAATGGAACCGTCTATGTTGTGGATACCTGGAATCAACGCGTCCAAACATTTACGCCGCTGGAGACCGATGGCGTACTGAGCTTCGTTCCCAACAAGCAATGGGACGTGTACGGCTGGTTTGGACAATCGCTCGACAACAAGCCATTCATCGCGGTTAATAACGACCTGCATGTTTTCATTACCGACCCGGAAGGCTATCGTGTGATGGAATTCGACCCGAACGGAACGTTAATCCGCGTGTGGGGTGAATACGGTGACACGGAAACACAGTTCGGTTTGGCATCCGGCATCGCCGTTGACCCGGAAAATCACATTTGGGTGACGGATGGATACTTCAATCGAATCATAAGATTTACACTTCCGTAAGAGCTTCATTCAAGAGCAGGGATCAACTCCCTGCTCTTGTTTTTGATGGTGGTATAATGCCGATGCTTTTTAACCAAAAATCCTTCAAGGGAAAAGAATGAAACTTCACGAATATCAATCAAAAACGATTTTTGCAAAATATGGAATCCCGATCCCCAAGGGCCGGGTGGCGGCTACCGCTCAGGAAGCAAAACAAATTGCAGATGAGCTCGGTGGCCGCGTTGTAGTTAAATCGCAGGTGCTCGTGGGTGGACGAGGCAAGGCCGGCGGCGTGAAACTCGCCAAGGATTCTGCCGAGGCTGAGCAACTTGCAACGCAAATTCTGGGAATGGAGATCAAGGGACTGCCGGTTCGCAAGGTGCTGATCGATGAAGCTTCCGCCATTGACCAGGAAATCTATTTTGCGATCACAGATGACCGCGCCGCAAAGAAGCCGGTGATCATCGCTTCCGCCGCAGGCGGCATTGACATTGAAGAAGTGGCGGCCAAGACTCCCGAAAAGATCATCAAGGTTCATATTGACCCGCTGCTTGGGATGCGTGAATACATCGCACGTGATGTTGCCGCAGCCATCGACCTCCCCCGCGAATACTGGCGTGACTTTACCAAGATCGCCATGGGATTGTACGAAGTCTACAAAAACACAGACGCCTCTCTTGCCGAGATCAACCCTCTGGTGATCACCAAGGACAAAAAATTGGTGGCGCTCGACGGCAAGATGATGATCGACGACAACGCACTCTTCCGTCAGCCCGAGTTGAACGAAATGCGCGACACAGATGAAGATGCCCCTTCAGAAATTGAAGCCCGCAAGTACGGACTCTCCTTCATCAAGCTGGATGGCAACATCGGCTGCATGGTCAACGGAGCGGGTTTGGCAATGACCAGCATGGACGTGATCAAACTCTTCGGCGGTGAACCAGCCAACTTTTTAGATGTCGGAGGCGGTGCGAGTTCCGAAAAAGTGGCAGCCGCCATGCGCATCATCCTGACCGATCCGAACGTGAAAGCAGTCCTCTTCAATATCTTCGGCGGCATCACCCGCTGTGATGAAGTGGCCCGCGGCATTTTAGTTGCGATGGACGAAGTCAAACCGAAAGTTCCGATGGTGGTCCGGCTTGTTGGGACCAACGCAGAAGAGGGCCGTAAATTGCTCGAGAATGCAAAGATGATCACCGCAGAAACCCTCGCCGACGCGGCGAAGAAATCTGTTGAAGCCGCGAAGAAAGGGAAATAGACATGAGTGTATTAGTCGATAAGAATACACGCCTGATCGTTCAGGGCGTGACTGGCAATGAAGGGCTATTTCACACGACCCAAATGGTCGCTTACGGGACCAATGTGGTCGGGGGTGTGACGCCCGGTAAAGGCGGAGAATGGGTTCTGGATGGCAAGCTCCCCGTCTTTGACTCGGTCAAGATGGCGAAGGAAGCCACCGATGCAAACGCCAGCATCATTTTTGTCCCAGCCCGCTTCGCACCGGACGCGATGCTTGAAGCCGCTGACGCAGGCATTCCTTTGATCATTTGTATTACCGAAGGCGTGGCCGTGCAGGACATGATGCGCGTGCGCAATTATCTCGATCAAAAGAAAGTCCGTCTCATCGGACCGAACTGCCCCGGTCTGCTCACCCCCGGTGAAGCCAAGGTCGGCATCATCCCCGGCAACATCGCCATTCCCGGCAATATCGGTGTAGTCTCCCGCTCCGGCACATTGACCTATGAAGTGTTGTATGCGATGAAGAACCTCAAGATGGGAGCATCCACTTGTGTGGGCATCGGCGGTGACCCGGTTAACGGCACTAACTTTACCGACGTGCTTGAAATGTTTGAGCATGATCCAAAGACCGAGAAGGTCATCATGATCGGTGAGATCGGCGGCAATGAAGAGGAACGCGCCGCTGAATATATTTCATCCAAGATGACAAAACCCGTCGCGGCATTCATCGCCGGTCAAACTGCTCCTCCCGGAAAACGCATGGGCCATGCCGGCGCGATCATCGAAGGCGGCGCAGGCACCGCGGCGGACAAGGTCAAGGCCTTGGAAGCGGCAGGCGTGAAAGTTGCCAAACACCCGGAAGAAATTCCAACCCTTTTACAATAAATAACGAAATGCTCGTGCGGGGGCTTGGCCCCCGCACGAGCATTTCGTAGGGGCGCAGCGTCGCTGTGCCCCTACAAGTTAAACACGTAGAGCCGCCTCATTTGAAGCGGCTCTACGGTTATAATCCTGTTATTAATTATTTCTTGTTGGCGTCGATGTAAGCAACCGCTTCACCGACCGTGGTGATCTTCTGAGCAGCTTCGTCAGAGATCTCCGCGCCGAACTTGTCTTCGAACGCCATGATCAACTCAACGAGGTCGAGTGAATCAGCTTCGAGGTCCTCACGGAAGCGGGCTTCCGGCGTGATTTTCGCCTCATCCGCACCGAGTAAATCCTTTACAATTCCTTTGAGTTCAGTATATGTGTCAGACATGACAGCCTCCATCTAAATTTTTGACTGGCTTTATTGTAATCGGTAGTAAAACCGTGTCAAGCCAGCTTTGATTATCAAACACAGGAACACTCCCTCATGACAAAAGTTGCGCCGATCGACCAAAGAAAAGCAGACCACATCAAGATCAATTTGGAACAGGACGTGCGCTCGGCACTGACCAGCGGACTGGAAAAATACCACTTCACCCATGAAGCCCTGCCTGAACTGGACTTGAACCGCATCGACACAAGCCTCAGCCTGTTCGGCAAACGATTGACATCCCCCACCCTCGTCAGCTCGATGACCGGCGGAACTTCCGAAGCAGAGGCGATCAACCTGCGCCTCGCCGAAGCCGCACAGGAATGCGGTATCGCGATGGGAGTCGGTTCACAGCGCGCCGCCATCGAACACCCCGAACAAGCGCGGACGTTTCAGGTACGCAAAGTGGCGCCTGATATTTTGTTGTTTGGCAACATCGGCGCTGTGCAATTTAACTATGGCTATGGCGTGGATCAATGCCGCCGCGCCGTGGACATGATCCAAGCGGACGCGTTGTATCTGCATTTGAATCCATTACAGGAAGCCGTGCAGGATGCGGGCGATATAAATTGGATCGGCATCACAAAGAAGATCGAAGAAGTGTGCAAGAAATTGGAAGTGCCCGTCATTGCAAAAGAAGTGGGCTGGGGAATTTCAGAACGCACGGCAAAGATGCTTGCCGATTGCGGTGTGAAAGCCATCGATGTTGCCGGTGCAGGCGGCACAAGCTGGTCACAAGTGGAGATGCACCGCGCGCCCGATGAATTCACCCGCCAACTCGCAGCGACATTTGTCGGCTGGGGAATCCCAACTGCAGAATCCATACTAAACGCTAAGCGAGCCGTCCCCGGCACGCTTATTTTCGCCAGCGGCGGAATCAAAGACGGGCTGGATATCGCCAAGTGCATCGCCCTCGGTGCTACCCTGGGCGGCATGGCGGGCAACTTCTTGAAAGCCGCCGCAGTCTCCACCGAAAAAGCCGTGGACATGATGAAGCTCACCAAACGCCAGATCGAAGTCACGATGTTTGCGTCAGGGGTGGGAATGCTCAACGAATTACAACAAGGTAAATTGCAAAGGCAATAACTTGGTAAATTTTCTCAGAAATTCAAAAAGAGCATTGTTCGCTTCACTTACTCTAGGTCTTATCGCTCTTATTGCATGGGCAGCCATATTGGGATCGTTAAAATCTGTTCAATACACTCCAATCCCTCCCACGGAAACTCCCCTTCCTCCATTTATCTTGCACATTCCAGAAAAGGCGCTTTGGAATAACTATCTACACATTTCCGCTGAAACGTCCGCAGGGACATCATGCAGACTCACCTACATCCCGCCGATGGGGACAACACATGAAATGGACACCATCGCAGACGAAAGTGGGCTGTGCTCATGGAGGTTCAAAATCTCAGAGGAAGAAGGAAAGGGTCCCGGCCGGTTGATCTTCACGATCAACGGAACCAGCGAAACACACTTCATCGAAATACGAAGAAGTTTTTAGGATGAGAAATAAACCGCACAGCAAATGCTGTGCGGTTCTTATACTGTCACTCTGCCTGTACCGTGCAACAGGCACGCGTGAGCCGCGATCTTGCTTTTTGCGGCGAAGAGTCTTTACGATTATCTTAGAGACACATCATGATTATTTTTGCGCTGCAGAAATCTGGACCGTATACAGTTTCTGCTCCGGTGCAAGGTTGCACGCTGAAATCGGCTGGTCGGATGGGCAGTTTGCATCCGGCGAAGGGATCCAATCCACGGTGATCAAGAGCAGGCCCATGTCACGGGTCATAGCCGTTGTAGAACCCATCGGTCCATCCGCCTGATAGTTTGTTTGTTCAGTCCATCCCAGAAAGGCTTCAACCAAAGTCGCGCGGACAGAAGCGGGATTGGAAAATTTCATACCGGTTGCCATCGCGGTCAGGATACACCCCTTGCCGCTTTCCCCGGTGATCGAGTCCATAAAGTTTCCGCTGGGCTCCATCGAAAAAGCCAGCGCAATGGCATTGGCCGCAATATCCTGCAAAATCCCGCAGACTTCTACCGAGACGGGAACATAAGGCAAATTGGAAGGGGCAACCGCGCTGACTCCGGCGGGAATGTTCACTTCCACGGTATAGCCGATTGGTTGCTGCGAGAGCGACTGCACCTCAATGAAGTAATCCTGCCTGGCATTCAAGATACCACTCCAGACCAAATTTGGACCTTGAGTCAGCACGGTCCCGTCTGCGCCGACGATGTATAAAGACACATATGGCATCGAAACAGACAAAGGCTCCGTATTCAAGTTGACATTCATTCGCTGTCCCTTCCCGGCAGACAGCACAAAGCGAATCGCCTGATTCACGGAAAGTTGACCGGACGTAAACCACGATTCCGTGTACGGCTGGAACTGGATGCGCCCGCCATCAAGGATCGTCGTCGGCTTTTGATTCATCAACGCCTCCTCGGATGCTGCGGGGCAATCTGTTGCAACGCTGAACGCTGTGAAGCGCCCATCCGGCGAAGCCGGCACACCGAACATCGAGCCACAGGCCCACTGACCCGGCGGGCTTACAACAATGTTCGATATCGTCTGGTTCTCAGCCACGATGACAAATGCCAGAGTGGTCCCATCCAAGGTATAGCCGGTGTACGCGCCCGAGTCCGCTGCAAATGCAAAAACCTGATAAGACCCGGGCGGCACGGTCAGAGTGAACGAAGCCTCCCCATCGGTCGCCTGGGTTTCAGTGAAGGCCCATAACCCGCTGGTTGGGTCCACTGCATAGATGACCATGTGCGGTGTGGGCGGAGCGCTCAAATGTACGACGCCGGTGATGTACCCCGGTTGAGCAACCGAGAGCGACGGTGCCGGAGTAGGCCCAGGCGGTAACTCGACAGCAGGTGCACACCCATTCAACAACAGGATCGCAAAGATCAAAACAATGGCTTGAAAAAATTCCCGTCTTTTCATATGCTTTCATTCCTTTTTGGGTTGGATGATTTTACTGACTTCAGATCAGAATCTACCACTAATTACAGTTTTCACAATACATCAGTTGCCAAGGGGAAATGAAAGGGGTTGCGATGTCGTGATCCTGTTTTGCAGAAAAAGGCGCAAAAGATGGAAATAAATTAGAATGACGGTCGAGACAACGTGCCATGAAAAACCCGCCCACGTCCCAACTCACCCATTTTCTGTTAGCCGCCGATATCGACGGCACCTTGCTCGGCGATGAAGCCGGTGAGGCGTTGCTTCACGAATTTATCGACAAGCAAGCCGGGCAGTTTACATTAGCCTACATCACAGGGCGTTATCGCTCCTCCGTGCTTGAGTTGATCGAAGAAGGGCGATTGCCGCGTCCGCGTTTCATTTGCGGTGAAGTGGGAACCGAAATCCTCGATATGGAAGATCCCTCAAACGAAATCGGTCAGGCGTATGCCTCGCAAGTCTCATCCACTTGGGATTTGGAAGAAATCTATCGGCTTGGCACTGGCGATGGCATTCATCCCCAGGAATTCGAGAAAGGCCAGCCGCGTTTTCAAGCCGGCTTTCATTGGGATGCCCGCCAGAAATCCCTGCATGGGTTTCATGAACGGCTCTCCCACTTCGATCAAATCTACATTCAAGCCAGTTACAGCGAGTTCATCGATGTGATGCCAGGTGTATTGGGCAAAGGCAATGCCGTGCGCTTTCTACAAAAACAACTCGGGCTGTCTCACGAACAAGTGGTCATCGCCGGAGATTCAGGCAACGACCGCCAAATGTTCGAGATGGGATTCAAAGGGATCATTCCGGTCAACGCGCTTGAAGAGCTGAAAGCCATTGCGCGCCAACCCTGGCATTATCACAGTTCACATCCGGCGGCACGCGGCGTATTTGACGGCCTGCGTCACTTTGGGTTTATCGAGGCCGTTCAATGAAAAAACATCTGCATATTCAAATTCTTTTATCGCTGCTATTGGCAGGCTGTGCATCGAATACAATAGAATTCACTCGTGAAATGGCAACTGCAACCGAAGTTCCAAACAAAACTACCTTACAGGCCGGCTTCCGCTATTCATCATACGGACCCGCTTACAATCCGGGACCGGAATATTGGCCGTACGCAGGCGAACAGGTGGCCGCAAAGTTTACGAATGCAACTCCTTCGGCTCTATGGATCGTGGGGATCCTGGACGGCGAAGGTACATATCTCAACTTCGAATGCAAGACGGATGATCCCAACATTCGCTGCGGGTATGCGGATATGAACGACGCCATCTTCGATCTCTTCGATGAAAAAGGATTCGAAGTCTGGCTGCAAGTCGAACCCGGCAATGCCAGTGTGGACGAGTTGATCAAGATCGTGCTCAACAAATACAAAGATCATCCAAGCGTGGTCGGTTTTGGCTTGGATGTGGAGTGGTATAAGTCAACGAACGGCCCGGAAGGGCAACCAGTTACCGATGAGGATGCGAAGCGCTGGGTCACATCCATTCGAAAGATAAACCCAAATTATCGTCTCTTCCTCAAGCACTGGGATGCTGCATGGATGCCTCCCACCTATCGCGATGGCATCGTATTTATCAACGACAGCCAGCAATTCGAATCCTTCGATCAATTGATGGATGATTTCACAGCGTGGGGAGAAACATTCGCACCCGCACCTGTTGGTTATCAATACGGATATCCCGCTGATAAAAAATGGTGGCACGAATTACAAGATCCTCCCGCTGAAATAGGGCAAGCCATTTTGAACGATATTCCCAACACGCAGGGATTATTCTGGGTTGACTTTACGCTGCTGGATATCTTTCCTCCTCAATAACTTAATCCACCCAATTAGAGTTGAATGGACCTTGACGATATAGAACACTCATTCTACAATCGTCAGTCACTTTTATTTCTCTTTTATTTCTTGGGAAAAATCATGAGTCTCATACACATCGAAAACCTCAGCAAACATTTCAGCATCCTCAACCGCCGTGAGGGTCTCGGCGGTGCATTTCGCGATCTTTTCTCCGGCGATTATCGTACTGTTAAAGCGGTCGATGGCATCTCGTTCGATATCGATGCAGGCGAGATCGTCGGGTATATCGGGCCCAATGGGGCAGGAAAGTCCACCACCATTAAAATGATGACGGGCATTCTCAAACCCAGCGGCGGCACCATTGAAGTCAACGGGATCACTCCGTACGCAAACCGCATTCGGCAGGCGCAGATCATGGGGGTAGTGTTCGGTCAACGCACACAGTTGTGGTGGGACCTGCCTGTGATCGAGTCATTTAAAATATTGAAGGAGATCTACAAGGTCGATCAAAAGACGTTCGACGAGCATATGGGGTTATTCAACGACCTTGTTGATTTGAAAAAGCTGTACACCCAGCAAGTGCGGACTCTCTCACTGGGTCAACGCATGTTGTGCGATATCACCGCTTCCTTCCTTCATAACCCACAGGTTGTGTTTCTCGACGAGCCGACCATTGGCCTCGACATTTCCGTCAAGGCCAAGATGCGTTCGGTTATCAAGGAACTCAACCAGGTTCGCAATACCACGATCATTCTCACCACGCACGACCTTGGCGACGTCGAAGCACTGTGCCAACGGATCATCATCATCGACAAAGGCTCCGTGCTGTACGACGGTGACATCAAAAAGGTCAACTCCCTGTTTGGCGCGTACCGAACCCTCAAACTGCAAATCGATGGGTATAACGACTCAACATTACAGACACTCCAGGATGCATTCACTCAAAAATTTGGCCCGGAACATGGCATCGCCATTGCAGCCACGGAGGAATTCTGGACCGACGTCACCATCGATCAGGCGCGCACGCCGCTCGCCGACGTATTGAATTTCATTATGACCACGTTTACTGTATCCGACGTGCGCATCGTGGAAATCTCCATGGAGAACGTGGTGCGCAAAGTCTACGATGGGGCCTTGAAATGAGAAAGTATCTCGCCATCGTCCGCGGCACCTACATGATCGGCATGATCTACCGGTTGGGATTCCTCTTTACCATTGCAGGCAATGTCATTTACCTGGGCGTGGCCTACTATCTGTGGAAAAGTATTTTCAAGAATTCCGAAACCCTGCGCGGCTTGACCTTTGACCAAACCTTTTTATATGTTGGTTTGGGAAGCGCGATCTTTATTCTGCTCAAAACCTATACAGATTGGTTCATGAATTCCGAGATCCGTGATGGATCCATTGCCATGTATCTGGTGAAACCAGTGGATATCGGCACGTATTTTCTCGCCACCAGTTTTGGCTCCCTGTTGATGAACATTACGATCGTGAGTATCCCCACGATTCTCCTTCTGCTATTTGTATTCAAGGTCAAATTCATTATTGGAATTGGCTTATTGCTCTTCCCCATCAGCTTGCTGATCGCATTCTTCATCAGCTTCTTCCTCGATTACTTTGTCGGTCTCGTCTGCTTCTATTCAGAATCCGTTTGGGGACTCAGCACCACCAAAGACATCATCGTTACCTTGCTTTCCGGCGGATTGATCCCGCTCCAGTTCTTTCCCACAGCCCTGCAAAATATATTGCATTGGCTCCCCTTTCAAGCCATCTATCACACACCACTAACGATGATCACCCAACCAGATCAAAGCGTAGATGTATTTCTTCAAATGATATTCATTCAGTTGGTGTGGGCGGTGTTACTCTTTATGGCTACACGACTTTTTTATATCCAAGCCATTAAGACTGTCCGCGTGGCGGGAGGTTAACGTGCGCAGCCTTCGCGAATACATTCGCTTGTATTTCATGATCGAAGCCCAATACATCAAAGGGCGTATGCAATATCGTTCCGACTTCATCATCAGCTCGGTTGGGATGTTTTTTTCGAGTCTCGCCACGCTGGGCATCTTCTGGGTGATTTTCGATACAGTACCCAATCTCGCGGGCTGGTCGCTGATGGAAATGGTTTTTATCTACGCTTTTTATATGATCGCGATCTCGCCGATGCAGATCCTCTTCGACCACGCCTGGCAGCTGCGCTATCACGTACAACAAGGGACCTTTCTCAAATATTATTTTCGCCCGCTGAATATGATGTTCTATTACATGTCGGAAATATTCGACCTGAAAGGGCTCACACAACTGGTCACAGGAATCGCATTGCTGATCTATGCTTCGATACAATTACACATTGACTGGTCCTTATGGAGAATCTCCCTGTTGTTCATCGCATTATTCAGCGCGGCTCTCGTACAGATCTCAATCATCGTGGCGGCATCTTGCGCCGCCTTCTGGGTGGTTAATTCATACCCTGTTCTCGGTCTAGCCTGGAAATTGCGCGAGTTCTCCCCCTACCCCATGAGCATTTTCGACGGCGCTTTTCGTTTTACATTCACTTACGTGATTCCGATCGGCTTCGTGGCGTTCTATCCTTCGCAATTGTTCCTGCGCCCACAGGACGTATCGTCACTGGTGTACTTCTCGCCCATGATCGGCGTGGGCCTGTTCGCCATCACATATTGGATCTGGACAAAGGGTGTGAACAGCTACACAGGCACGGGTTCATAAAAGAATGCATTCAAAAGATATTAAGTATCTCGGAATCGGTCTTGGGATCGGCATATCCATCATGGGTCTTTTTCTTGGCACAGCTTTCTTTATACCAGGCTTTCGGAGTCGGGTGCTGACCCCGCAATCCTCGACTTCACAAGCAGCTTTTTTACCTGCAACATTATCGATCAATAGTTCAACTCCAACCGCAAGTTCCAATGAGATATCAACATCAATTAACACGCTGGAATTTACATCCACCAATACATTGATTCCCCTGGCGACAGATACGCCCATTCCAGTTCTCACTCCCACTTTATCCGCAGCGGATTTACTGGCCGCAAGCGGCGAACTTTCCATTGTTGGTCCGCTGACACGCGAACAACAACTCAATTTATACAACTCCGCACTAACCTTCCTCGCCCCAACGTACGCCGAAAGCAAAAAGATGTCCGTGGAGATCAACAACCTGCGTTTTTCAGATCCCAGCACCACATGCGGACCACTGGCCATCGCGATTTTGCAAAAAGCCGGCATCATTCCACCAGACAACGTTCCGCATGATTACTTCCTGATCAATCCTGACAATGGGATCGACCGCAATTTATTGGAGCGGACGTTTCCAAACGAGCACTACATCAACACGCGCTATAAAATAAAGCTCAACCAAGTTAATTGGTCTGCACAGCCATTAATGCCGGGTGATTTCCTGTATATCTATTCAGGGGAGGAGGGAAACTTTGAGCACATGCTGGTCGTCACGCGTGTAGATTCCGCAGGCCGCGCTTATTCAGTTACCAATTACAATACGGACCAGGGATTTATCATCAATGAAGTTCTGCTGTACGATCCCAACGACCCGACGGCGGGGATCTTTGTACAATGGACAAAACGCAAGGAACAACTGCTCGGCTCCACCGGGTTCGCCGGGTATGAAGTTTGGCGATATATCAATTAAGAGATAACCATGACATCACAAAACATAAGAGCGATCATCTTCGATTTCGGCGGCGTACTTGTGGACTGGAATCCGCGAAATCTGTATCAAGAGTACTTTCCAGAGCAGCCCGAGGCAATGGAAAACTTCCTGACCGAAATTAATTTCATGGAATGGAATGCACAACAAGATAAAGGCCGTTCCTTCGCCGAAGCGACGGCGCTCCTTTCAAAAGAATTTCCACAACATGCCAAATTGATCCATGCCTATCATCAAAATTGGGAAAGATCGATCGTTGGGCAGATCGACGAAAGCGCGGAATTACTTAAAGCATTAAAAAGAAAAGGCTATTCCATTTATGGCTTGAGCAACTGGTCTGCCGAAACCTTCCCGATTGCCAGAAAACGATATCAAGTGTTTGAACTGCTCGATGATTATGTGCTCTCTGGCGATGTGAGTCTGATCAAACCGGGCGAGGAAATTTTTGAATACAGCTTGAAGAAATTTGGCAGGACTGCCCAGGAATGTTTATTCATCGACGACTCCGAACCCAACATACTCACCGCACAAAAACTGGGATTCGACACCGTTCACTTCACCTCTCCAGCCCAACTAAAAACAGAATTAACCGCACGCAATCTTTTGTAATACGAGGAAATCATGCCGCTTAAACAATTCATCGAAACCATGCTGCCTGAAATCGAAAAGGAACTGCAATCCCAGGTTGACCGGCTCAAGCAAAACAACTCGCATCCATTTCACGAAATGCTCACATATCATATGGGATGGACAGGAGAAGGCGCCGGGCCGGAAGCGGCCGGTAAACGTATCCGCCCCTTGATGGTACTGCTGGCTGCGGCATCTTGTGGGGCAGATTGGCGATTAGCACTGCCCGCTGCCGCCGCAGTGGAACTCGTTCACAACTTCAGCCTTGTTCATGATGATGTACAGGACAATTCGGATAAACGCCGCGGCCGCCCCACCGTGTGGACAAAGTGGGGTGTTCCCATGGCGATCAATGTCGGTGACGCCCTGTTCGTGATTGCAAATCAATCGATCCTGGATTTGGGAAAAGCGCTTCCTGCTTCGACCGTGGTACGCGCCACTGCCATTTTGAATGACACCTGCCTTGAGTTGACTCGCGGCCAATTTATGGACATGTCGTACGAGCAACATTCCGATTTGAAGATCGAAGATTACTGGCCCATGATCGGGGGTAAAACTTCTGCATTACTGTCAGCCTGCACGCATATTGGAGCTCTGGTTGGTGGCGCGGATGAAGCCGGACAGGAAAATTATCGTTCGTTTGGATATCGATTGGGCTTGGCATTCCAAGTACAGGATGATGTGTTGGGGATTTGGGGTGACGAGGCTGTAACAGGAAAATCTGCTGCAAGCGACCTGGTCGAAGGAAAAAACTCGCTTCCAGTGTTATTTGCACTTGAGAAGAACGGAGCGTTTGCCAAAAGATGGAAACAGGGTCCCATCAGGGCGGAAGAGGTAAAGGAAGTTGCAGTGCTTTTGGAAAGCGAAGGCGCAAAAACCTATGCAGTGGAGATGTCTCAACAGGAAACGGAAAAGGCACTCGGCTTTCTCGAGGGGGCAAACCCGCAGGGGGAAGCCGGGGAGGCGCTGCTCGAGCTTGCAAACATGCTGCTTAAGCGAAAGCAATAGTGGTCAAAAATGAGGCGATTTTTTCATCTTACCTTGCAGGCTTCATTCCCGTAGCGTATAATTCGAATCGTTCGACCAAGCGGGTGTAGTTCAGTGGTAGAACGCTTGCTTCCCAAGCAAGATATCGAGGGTTCGAATCCCTTCACCCGCTCAAATTAAGCCGAGGAGATTGGTTCACCTCGACTTTTTTGAATCACCTTCTGTAAGGTTGCTGTTATGTCAGATTTGCGCCCCACAATGTAAAATTCACTTCGGAGGCAGCCTCATGTTAGAAGATATCAAGGGAACCATCCTTTACGTTGAAGATAATCCGGACAACAGAAGCCTGATTCGCAGGGTGTTAAATTCAGAAGGCTATGCTGTCGTTGAAGCAATCAATGCCGCACAAGCAATAAGCAAGCTCGAAACCGAAGCAATAGACTTGATCTTGATGGATATCAACATGCCTGACATGGACGGGTATACGTTGACCGCAAAAATCAAGGGAATTCAAGAATTCAAAAAAATCCCAATAGTTGCCGTTACTGCCAATGTAATGCGCGGCGATCGTGAAAAATCGCTGGAAGCCGGATGTGATGGGTATATTCAAAAACCCATAGACATCGATATTCTGGCTCAGCAGATCGAGCGATTTTTAACAAGGAGTGCAAATGCCTGATCAGGATCAAGCGATATCCGACACCCAACCCATTCGTAAACCGAATATTCCCAAGGACGCCGCAGTTCTTGTCGTTGAAGATAATGTGTCCAATTTTGTGTTGATCGCCCGCATGCTCGGATATCTCGGAATTCACTGCGAGTGGAAAACCTCCGGCTACGAAGTTGTTGAATACGCGGACACCCTCCCCCGTCTCGATCTAATTCTGATGGACATCCGCCTTCCCTACGAGGATGGTTATGGTGCGTTGAAAAAGATCCGAGCTTCGGAAAGATTTAAAGCGGTTCCCATTATTGCCGTCACTGCCGAGGCCAGCATGGAACAGATGAAGAAAGCCCGTGATTCAGGGTTCGATGGTTTTCTGGGGAAACCTCTCGACCCGGACCGTTTTCCCGATCAAATCCGCCGCATCTTAAATGGAGAGCCGGTTTGGGAATTTAGTTAAACTGGACATGCCAACATATGAAAGAAAATCAAGCGACGCCCATACGTGACTCAATGCAAAAAAGACTTAAGGGCAGTCTGGCAAGCACGCTCGTTAGAAACCTCTTAATCTTTATTATCATACCCCTCTCATTAATGGCCGGGGTCGCTTATTCTCGCGCCCACAATTTGTTACGCCAACAGGCGGTAGATCAGACCGAGAGTCTGCTGGTCACCCAGCTTGGCGTGGTTCAAAAGGGAGTTAGCAATAAGGAAGAACGACTGCGACATCTGATGGATAGCAGCGATTTTGCGATCCTGATGGAACTTGCCCTGCACGCGAACCCAAAAAGTGATGAGTTCAAGGAAATTCGCGCAAGTGTCGCAGAGGAATTCAAGAGTCTTAACGAGGAACAAAACACGATTGCGTTCGATCAATTTATTTTGATGGACCTTGATGGAAACATAAAAGTTTCGAGCAATGAAAAATGGCAGGGTTTGACAATTGACGATATTTCGGTCCTGGATGGCGTTACCCAGGAAAATCCATCCTTCCTTTCCTTCACCCTTTCTCCTTTATTTGAAAACAATCTCTCTTTAGTCACCATTCTGGAATATACAACATCCAGAGGTTCCTCATTGGGGTATTTGGTCGGTGTTACAACATCAGAGCAGATGCAGGAATTGCTTCAACCCATCGAAGCCCTCTCCCCTCTTGCCAATGCATACTTCATTCTCCCACGCGGAGAGTTTGTCTCCATCGATGCGGAAAATAATCAGTTTTTGCCGTTCGAATCGATCTCCAAATCCCAACAGAATGTCCTGGTTCCAAATCTCGATGAGCTGAAGGAAAAGAACGATTCAAACCCAAGCGCTTTTGAAGTCACTCGCGCTGACGGAAAAAAGACACTGACACAAATCCAATGGTTTCCCGCCATGCACACCGGCGTTGCATTGGAAGTGGATGCCAATTCGGTATATGGTGGTTTAAACAGCCTGGCCCCTTTCATGGTTGGGCTTCTATTAATTATCCTGCTTGCCACCGGCATTGTAATTTTCGTCGGTATCAACAGGATCACACGGCCTCTTCGCGGGTTGGCAGAGATCACCCAGCAGTTTGCCGCAGGGAATTGGAATAGCCGTGCAGATGTTAAAAGTGATGATGAAGTCGGATTGCTTGCAAAATCGTACAATCACATGGCGGATGAGTTAAGCCGTGTCTATCAGTCGCTTGAATACACCGCAGATGAACGGGCCCGCCAAATCCGCACCGCTGCGGAAGTTGCTCAAAACATCACATCCCTTACAAAATTAAGCGACATCCTAAATCAAACCGTCGAGCTGCTGGTGAAACAATTCGGCTTTTACCAGGCAAGTATTTTTCTAGCTGATTCAAGCGGAAAAAACATGGAGTTCAAAGCCGGCTACGGCGCTGCAACCGAGGGATTAAAAGATAAAAAGGTCCAGATCGAGATCGGATCGGAATCGATCATCGGCTGGGTAAGCGCGAACAATGCCGCGCGAATTGCTTCAGAAAATCAGGATGAGCAAATTCGCGTAAAGAATGAATTATTCCCCGAGACACGCTCTGAAGCAACAGTCCCAATCTCCATTGGCGGGCTTGTGCTGGGCGTTCTTGATATTCAAAGCACAAACCCCGACGCTTTCAGCGCAGAAACAGTGATGATGTTGCAGACACTGGCAAATCAAGTTGCGACTGCCATCCAAAACACAGGATTAACTGAAGCGTCCCAGGTTAACTTCAACGAACTCTCCAGGTTGTATCGTTCCAGTCGCCTGGTTGCCAAGGCAAATAACGAATCCGAGATCCTTCAGATCAGCACCGAGGTATTGGCCGAATCACCTCACACAACGATGATTCTCGCATTATCGCCCAACAAAATACGCTCCGTCAGCGCTTCGAATGGAAAGGGTGAGTCGGTTCTTTATAAAATTCCCGTTTCGGCCAATGTGATTCCAGGTGAAATTCAGGAGATGCTCGCAGGCGGCCCAGTGGTGACTTCGAACCTCACAGAACTGCCGCCATCGATCCGCATCTTTATTGATCCGTTTGAACTCGCCTCCATTGCCCTCATCCCGATCACAAAGGGAGATGTGTTATTCGCCATCCTGGTCATTGGAACTGAAGAAGAAAAGGTCAACAACGCATTCATTCAACCATACACAAATTTTGCAGATCTGGTTTCCATCACCCTGGAAAAAACGGATGCGGAACGCGAAACCGAAAAACACTTAAAGGAAGTGGAATCTCTGGCCTCGGTCAGTGAAGCGATCTCAACTTCCTCCGACCTGCCCACATTCTTCAATGCGCTGCACGACAAGATCAAACAAGTCATTGGGAATTTCAGCTTTATGGTTGCCTTGTATGATGCGAGGAACAACACCATCAGCATTCCCTTTAGCTATGAAAACGATCAGTTCGTATCGATCGACTCTTTCCCGCTTGGCGAAGGATTAACTTCCATATTACTACGAACTCGCCAGCCGCTATTACTGTTGGAAGATACGGAAAAAGTAGCTGCCGAATTGGGCGCAAAAATACAGGGAAGTACTGCAAAATCCTGGATGGGCGCACCGATGATGGTACAGAACAATCCGATTGGCGCATTGATTCTGCAAGATACCGAAAACGAATTGGCCTTCACCAACGACGACTATGTTTTCTTTACCACACTTGCCAGCCAGGTCGCAGGCGTAATCAACAATGTGCGCCTTTTGGATGAAAGCAACAAACGCGCGCTCCAACTAGAGACAGCGGCAGAGATCGCACGCGACATCAGCGGTTCCCTCAATCTTGACGAGCTTCTGATCAAGGCAGTTAACTTGATCCATGAGCGGTTTGACTTCTATCATGCCGCAGTTTTCCTGCAGGATATTCCCGGTGAATTTGCGATCATCCGCGAAGCCACCGGAGAAGCCGGAGCACAGTTAAAGCGCACAGGCTACAAGATCGGGGTGGGATCCAAATCCATTGTCGGATTCGTCTCCGGCCGTGGTGAGCAGCTCGTTGTCAACGACACTGCAAAAGATGCGACTTTCTATGCCAACCCGCTGCTCCCCGACACTCGGGCAGAAGCAGCCTTCCCGTTGAAAGTAGGCGAAAGAATTTTGGGCGTCCTCGATGTGCAAAGCACCAGGGCATACGCATTTACGGAAGACAATCTGCGCAGTCTGCAAATCCTCTCGGACCAGATGGCGATCGCCGTGGTCAATACTGAGCTATTCGCAGAAACACAGGAACATCTATCGCAGCACCGTTTGCTTCATCACATCACCACCACTGCGGCCTCAGGCACAACGCTTGAAGAGGCCCTTGAAAGCGCGGTGACCGGTCTGCAGGTAACGCTCGGCGGCGACCGCGTGACCATTCTGCTGGCTGATCGAGACAAGAAACACCTGGAAGTAAAAGCCTCGATGGGCTATGCGGAAGACATTACCCGAGTAAATGTTCCCATCGGAACCGGCATCACCGGCTGGGCAGCATCAAACCGAAGACCGCTTCGCATCAGGGATGTCACCGAAGACCCTCGCTATATTCAAGTAAGTTCGAACACAAGATCCGAGCTGGCCATTCCACTGATCTATCGCAACGAACTGCTTGGCGTTCTCAATGTCGAAAGTGAACAGGTGGACGCGTACACCGAGAACGACGAGGAAATGCTTGGAACGCTCGGCGGCAGCCTTGCGGCCATTATTGCAAATGCCCGCCTGCTCGAACAAATCCGCCAGCAAGTGGAACGTGAACGCATTGTATATGAAGTGACCAGCAAGATCCGCCGATCCACCGATATTCAATCCATCCTTGCCACCACCGCAAGTGAATTGACACGCATCACCGGCTCAAGGCAAACAAAGATCAAGATTTCCACCGAAGATAATGGAAACAAGGAAAGCAAATAGCATGAGCCAGCTTCCAGCCACAAATGTTACAGCGCATGCCGAGGAAAGCACCCGTTTCCTCTACGAGAACTGGCGTCAAAAATTCGTCACGCCGCTTCTGATCGGCGCGCTGGTTTTTGGCTTGCTTCTTTTAATACCTGCGGTGCTTTCTGCCAAGGCAAGTTTTATCGCTGTTGTTTTTATCACCACGTACGTTGTCATCGGCATCATCACCATCGTTAATTTCCCATATTGGGTGAAGATGTGGGGCTTCGTGCTCGTCATCTACGTTCTGGGGCTGAGCGAACTCCTCACCCACGGCATTCTCGGCGACGGATTATTCTTCTTCCTGGGAACGATCATCTTTGCAACGATGATGTTTTCTCCGCGAGCGGGCATAACCGCCACCGCCGCCAATATTTTAGCTTTTATCTTTTTTGGCTGGCTGATGCTCAGCGGAGCCGTTATCCCCATCAATCCAACCGCCACAAAAGCGGACTTGTTCGATTGGATCAGCGCGGGCGCAGCCCTGATCATGTTCGCCGTCATCATCATCCTCGGCTTCCAAAGACTCGAAGGCGAAACCATAGAAGCGCAAAAGCAGATCGATTCCACGCTCAGTGCTCTTACAAATGAAAGAAATAATCTCGATAATCGCGTAAAGAGCAGGACACGTCAATTAAAGAAAGTAAACGAGATCGGTCAGGCGGTTACATCCATCCTGGACCCCGACGAACTACTTGCACGCGCCGCTTTTATGATCGGAGATGAGCTTGAAAGCTACTACACAGCAATTTATTTATTGGATTCCTCTGGTCAATGGGCGGAGCTCAAGGAAGCCACAGGAGACGCCGGCAAGGTTTTGCGTGAAAACAAACACAGGGTCGATGTAAGGGGAAAGACTGCCATCGCCGCCGCAATCCAAAAACGTCAAGTGCGCCTCGCTCTGGACACTGGAACTGAGCCGGTCCGATTTGACAATCCTCTCCTCCCATACACCCGCTCCCAACTCGTTGCTCCCCTGATCGTCGGTGATAAAGTTTTGGGTGCCTTGGAATTGCATTCTACAAAAGAATCAGCCTTCACACCGGACGATGTGGATACATATCAAAACATGGCCAACCAGGTGGCGATCGCTCTTGAAAACTCACGCTTGTTCGGTGAAGGTCAACAAAACTTGCTGGAAATGAGAGCCACCCAAAGGCAATACCTTCTGGGCGCATGGTCAAATCTAACCGAAGAGAAATCATTGGAATACGAATTGGGCGACGATGAGGATGCAGATAAAGGGATTCAAGTGGCGCTCGCCCTGCGGGATCAAATCATAGGGCAGATTTCAATGGCATCCACTGACGAGTGGACACCGGAACAAAAAAATCTCATCGAAACCATCGCCGCGCAAGCTGCACTTGCTCTCGAAAACGCCCGTCTGGTGGAAGAAAGTCAGACCATTGCGGCACAGGAAAGAATTACCAACGAGATCATTGCGAAGGTCTGGTCGTCCAGCAACACAGACAATATTCTACAAACAGCAGCTCGTGAATTGGGGCGCGCTCTGGAAGCGGCAGAAGTTGAAATCGAGCTAAGTACGAGTGACAATGATCAATAAAAACGCCCTCACCCCGGCAGTTAAAGAACAACAGGATTCTTCATCTGCGGCATTTAATTACAATGCATGGCGCGAAGGGTTCATCCTGACAATTCTAAGAATTGCCTCCTTCCTGGGCATTGGCCTGACTTTGTATTCGTTTCTTCAGTCATCCCAGATCCGGGATCGAATCATCTTCCCAATCCTTCTTGCAATCCTTTTAGGGGTGACATTTTTGCCCACTCCCTACAACCTGCGTGCCTCCACATTGCTTTTCGTTAGTTACGCCGTAGGCGTCAACGGAATTATCACCCTGGGCACATGGACGGATGCCAGCCTCTTCCTTTTGGCATTTGTTGTTCTCTCCTCTCTGTTATTTGATTCGTATGTCAACTTTGTCTCATTTGCAATCAGTCTTTTAACACTCATCATTTTCACCATCCTCCACTCCATTGGTGTGTTCACTCCAACTTCTTCGCTTGCCCCAGCAATCACGATCGGCGATTGGGGAACCTTTATAGCAGATTTTATGATTGGCAGTATCGTCGCAATTGCCGCCATTGATCAACTCAAACGGGCGTTTGCCCGTGTAATCCAACAATCACAGGATTCCTTAAAAACGCTCGCTGAGGAGCGCGCCCAACTGGAAAACAAAGTCCGCGAACGCACAGAAGAACTGGAAAATAAAACCGTCCAACTTCAGGCTTCGACCAATATCGCACGGAATATTGCAGAGATCCAAAACATTCCAGACTTGTTGGATGCAGCTGTCACCGCAACCGCGGAACAATTCGGGTATTACCATGTGGGTATTTATCTGCTGGATAGCGGCAAGAAAGTGGCGTTCCTCCAGGCCGCATCATCCGCCATTGGCACGGAATTGATCGGTTTGGGACATCGCGTGGAAGTGGATATAAGAAACCCCATCAACGTGGCGATCGAACAAAGAAGGCCATATTCCGCCTCTGATATTGGCGGTACTGTCTTTATTAAGGATCCAAATTTTCCGATCACCCGATCGAGGGTCTCCATTCCGTTATCTGTTCGTGGGAATGTCATCGGAGTCCTGGATATGCATTCAGACCAGGTTCACGCCTTGAACACTCAAGATATTGAAATTGCGCAAACACTGGCAGATCTGATCGCCATTTCAATAGACAACGTTCGACTCATCGACGAAACTCAAACCCTTGTGGAGCAATTAAGGTTTTACAACTCCGCCGAAGCCCTTGAAACCTGGACCAAACATACAGCCCGTCGCTCGCCTGCCTACCAATATGCGCCAGCCGGTGTAAGGCCCATATTCTCACAGGTTAAAAAAGAAGAGAGGGGCTCCAGCACACTGCTGGTACCACTGGTATTACAGGGTCAAAAGATCGGGAGCATTCAACTTCGTAGAAAAGGATTTTCAGCAGTTTGGTCTGACCGGGAAAAGGGCATGGTCGAGAAAATAGGTGAGCAAATTTCGCTTGCCCTTGAGAACAGCCGCCTTGTAGATGAAGCCCAAAAGAACGCCCAACGCGATCAATTGATCGCGAATATCTCTTCACGCGTCCGCGAAACACTGGATGTCGATGCTGTAATTCGCACCGCCTCCATGGAATTAAGAAAAGTATTTGACCTGAAAGAAGCGGAGATCAGCGTCGGCCTGCCTCAGGCCGAACCAAGACCGGTACGGAAAAACACAAGCACCCTGCGATTAAAATGAGAATCGATATGAGTTATTCCATTAATAGAGGCATACAGTGACTCGATCAAGAAGCCCTCTTGCCTGGCGGCTGATGCTTTGGCTGGTTTTGTTTTCGCTTGTACCGCTGGTGATTGTGTATCTATTCATGCAGCAACAGGTCAGGCAAACATTCCTGGATCGCCAACTGGAAATTATCGCCAGTCAGGTTCGTGTTTATTCTGCACGCCTGGCGGCGGCTCCCGGAGACGAGCAAAATACAACCGTCGCGATCGCCAATATTACCGACAATACGGTCTTCTTTTTGATCGGCGGTAATGGAAAATATATTGCTCATACAGACCCAAACAAAGTCGGGAGTTTCGCAAACGACGACCTTGGTTTCAGCACGACAAAATTACTTTTGGCACGGGAAAGTCTCGAAACAATAGATAACGAAAAAGGGGTGATCATTGCCTCCTATCGAAGGAACATCACAGATCCACTCGCCGTCACCATTGTCAGCGTGGATACATTACAAAGCCCGGTGGAGAACCTCACGAACAACCTGCTCACCCGGGTTGCCGTTGGATTGTTGATCCTGACGCTTGCCGCAGGCGCATTCCTTCTCTACCAAATGTCCCCCTCTTATCAACTTGCTGAATTTGCCAGGCAGCTTGGAAAAAAGAATTTTCTCGCCACGTTGGATGTTTCAAAATTCAAAGGCGAACATGGTGTGGTTGCCCGGAGCCTGATGGATCTCTCTACTGATATTCAGGGAATGGTAGCCGAACTTGAACAGAATGTGATCGACAGGACTCACGAACTCGAGACCAGGGCCACCCAGTTAAAGGCCGCCGCAGATGTAGGCAAAGCCGCCGCATCGGTGCGCAATCTTTCCGAGCTCTTACAACAAACGACGAACCTGATCAATGATCGTTTTAAGTATTATCACGTCGGCATCTTTTTGCTGGATGATCGAAAAGAGTATGCCGTATTAAGCGCCTCCAACAGCGAAGGTGGAAGGCGTATGCTGGAAAAGAACCACAAATTAAGAGTAAATGAAAAAAGCATTGTTGGCTATTCGGCCCAAAACCTGGATGCACGCATCGCCCTTGACGTTGGACAGGATGCTGTTTACTTTGACAATCCCGACCTTCCAAACACCCGCTCCGAAATGGCGCTTCCCCTCGTCGTCAGCGGCCAGATTCTCGGCGTACTTGACGTGCAAAGCACCGAACCCAGCGCATTCTCTCAAGAAGACGTAGCGACATTGCAAATTCTGGCGGACCAAATCGCCATCGCAATTCAAAACGCCAATCTGTTTGCTGAGACAGAGAAAGCGCTTCAAGCCTCGCGAGATGTATATGGCGATATCAGCCGCGAAGCATGGAAGAAAGTTATCAACACTCAACCGCGCATCGGGTATATCTCCACGCCGGCAGGGACCTCGCCAACCCACTCCGAATCACTTGAACCAAATCTAACAAAATCCTTTGAAACCGGAAAAGTTGTTACAGCCAATGATGGCCTGACGATCACCGTTCCAATTAAAGTCAGAGGTCAGGTGATCGGCGGGATTCGGTTAAAGAAATCAGATATTTCCGACGCCTGGACCCAGGAAGAGACCACCCTTGCGGTCACTCTTTCGGATCAATTGAGTGGAGCGCTTGAAAGCGCCCGCCTTTATCGCGAATCACAGCAGCGAGCTGTGCGCGAAACATTGGTTTCCGATATCTCCGCCCGCATCAGCTCGGCATCTCGTGTGGATGCCATTTTGCGCGAAACTGTGCAGGAGCTTGGGCAGACGTTTGGCAATGCCACCGTATCCTTCCAGATTTTGGACCAACTCAACGGACAGAATCAGGAATCAGGTCCCGATGGAAGCGCGAACAGGGAGACTGCATAAATAATGAATGCGATCATCTCCTTCCTCCGCAAGGCTGTCCAACCTCACCCTTCAATCACAAATGCAGATGAAGGCCGCCGTGCTCAACTGCTGGCTATTCTCTCATTAGGGCAAATGTTTTTTGCAACTTTGGGGTTGCTTTCAGGGCCGGGTTCACTTGGAGTTTTTATTGTTTTGTGGTTCGTCGCTCTGGTATGTTATATCTTCAGCAGAACCCGTTTCCCCAAGGTCGGCACATACATACTTTCCTATTTCATTACATCGATTGCGTATGTCAGAATTTTTTACGGCACCACAGATAGCATCGATACGGCAATTGGAACAAGTGTGCATATCTCCTTGATCCTTGCCAGCGCCCTGCTCTCAAGCAATGGATTCTTAATTTTAGCCATTATATCGACCCTCGCTGCGGCACTAACGCCCTTTTATTCACACGTGCCAGTCAACTCATTCGATAGCATTCCCCGAACCGCAGGGATCACATTCTCGATCGGGTTGATCCTTTACAGCGTCAACTTGTTTCGCGCCAGGCTGGATCGGTCGAGTTTGCAGGAATTGAGAGAAGCAAATACCGAACTGACAGATATCAAATCGAATCTGGAAAAAAGAGTTGAAGATAGAACTGCCGACCTGCAAAAAGCCGGCATCCAGATCGAACGACGTGCCGCACGCTTGCAGGCAGCCTCCGAAATATCTCAGGCCATCAGCGCTGATGTCGAAAAGGATTTCAAGGAACTTTTGAATGAAACTGTCAGCCTTATCAGTGAGAAAACAGGCTACTACCACACTGGCATTTTCATCCTCGATCAAAATAATGAATTTGCCGTGCTCAGGGCAGCGAACAGTGAAGGCGGCCAGAAAATGCTCGCACGCCAGCATCAACTAAAAGTTGGCGGCGCCGGTATCGTCGGTTACGTTTCGCAAAGCGGACGCCCACGTATTGCGCTGGACACGGGTGCAGACGCGGTATTCTTCAACAACCCCGACCTGCCTGAAACTCGTTCTGAAATGGCGCTTCCCCTAAAGGTCGGCACAAAAATCATCGGTGTTTTGGATATCCAAAGCACACAATCTTCCGCGTTCGATAATGAAGATGCGGTCATCCTTGGAACATTGGCAAATCAAATATCCATGATCATCCAAAATTCATTGATCTCTAACAGTTCCGGCCTGGGAGCAGGATATTTCAATCAAAGCACAATTTGGAATCGTGGAGAACGATCAAAAGGATATTCCTATCTGCCCGACGGAAGTATTGCCGTTGTGCCGGATGAAGAAAACCCATTGATTAAACGTTCACTCGCCTCCGGCCAGACGATCGTACAGGATAAGTCTGCGAATAAGAGTCAACCCGCCCTTGCCGTTCCAGTCCGCATCAGGGATACCATCATCGGTGTGATCCACATCGAAGCATCCCAGGCGAATCGCAAGTGGTCCGAAGATGAGGTGGCGCTTGCACAGGCCATATCAGAACGAGCCGCTCTTGCATTGGAAAACGCGAGATTGTTCGAAGAAACTGAAAGAAGCGCCGAACGAGAAAGAGTGATTTCCCTGGTTACATCCCGCATCGGCGAATCGAATAAGCTTGAAAACATCCTGCATACAACCATCCAGGAATTAGGACGGACCCTGGGCGCATCCAGAGCTTTTATCCAATTGGAAACCCCATCGGTCAATGGCTCCAGCCCACTAGGTGACGACCATGAGTAACATCACCCACTCCAACCAAATCCCAAGGCGCAGAACCTTTGGGCTGGCAATTTGGTCAAACCTTACCTATCCCCAAAAATTCACGGTTATTGCGTTGATTTTTGCGTTGTCATTGCTTGCATTCCTGCCTCTGGTCCTTGAACAAAATACCCGCATCGAAAACTACGGTCGAAAAGAAGCGCAAGGCGCTGCCTACCTGCAGTTCTTATGGCAGCTTACAACAGATCTTGAATCCCTGCGCCTTGCCAATATAGAACTTCAAAATGGCTCGGGAACAAGTACAACCGTCGGCGAAGCCTTGATTAAAGTTGAAGCTGATATCACCGCACTTGAAGCAGCCACCAGCCAATATGCGCCGGCTCTTGGAATGGATGTGGACATCCTCGAGATCGCCAACAAATGGGCAACTCTGCGAACCGCCATTCAGGATCGAAGCCTAGCAGATATCGAAGCTGGTTTCATCACACTGGGAAATAGTATCGATGCACTCGTCAAGCAAACGGGCGATAAATCGTATCTAATTCTCGACCCGGACCTTGATACTTACTATGTGATGGATACCGTGTTGTTGAAGTTGCCGGAAAACCAGGCACTTACATTTAGGATTTGGCAAATTGCCAATGAGGCATCACAAACAAACGAACTTTCCGTTGAAAGACAATTTGAACTAGGTGCATTGATCAGCCAACTTCAATCAAATGTGACACAGCTTGATAAAAACCTGCAAACCTCCATCGAAAACAATGCAAATGGCGAAATGATCGGAATACTGTCAATCCCTTTGCAAAATTATCTGGCTGCGACACAATCATTTATCAACCTCAACAACACATATCTGACACAAGCGGACAATATTTCCTTGTTAAGCCCCGTCGTTTTGAAGGCGAATTACAACGGGGTGCGAGACTCAACCGATGTGCTTTATGCATCCGCATCCAGAGCGCTTGAAAATGGCATCCGCGAAAGGATTGAAACCCTCACCATTAGATTAAGTGCGGCTATTATGCTGGCAGCGCTTAGCATCCTGGTCGCATTCTTGATCGGTTTGAGAGTAATGCGCACCATTAGTATGCCACTTCTGGAATTGCTTGGAGCAACACAAAAATTACGAGAAGGTGATATGAGCACTCGAATCCCGTCCGTCAGCAGTGATGAGGCGGGGCAGGTGGCCCTTGCCTTTAATTCATTGGCCAGCGAATTGGAAACCAACCGTCAAACACTGCAATTGCGTGCGTCTGAACTGGAAAGAAGATCTTCCGAGCTTGAAACCATTGCAGAGGTCGGACGCGATATTTCGATCATTCGCGATTTAAATACCATGCTTAATGTGGCTACCTCTCTGATTCGCGAAAGATTTGGCTTCTATCACACCGGAATATTCCTGGTGGATGAACGAAACGAATACGCAGTCCTTCGCTCGGCAAACGGTCCATCTTCTCAAGCCCTGCTTGAACAAAACTACAAGATCAAAATTGGAGGAGCTGGCGTTGTAGGCAGTGTCGCTCAGACGGGTCAGGCGCAGGTCGCAACGTTCTCGGCGATCAATCCACCCGTCTCAAAAAATCCTCTGCTTCCTGAAACCCATTCGGAGATCGGCCTCCCTTTGCGAGGCAAAAGCCTGACCATTGGCGTGCTCAGCATACATTCGAACAATGAAAAGGCCTTTACGCAACGAGAAGTTCAGATCTTTCAGATTTTGGCCGACCAGCTCTCTTCTGCAATTGACAATGCCCAGTTGGCCCAGCAAGTGGAAGGCACCATTAATGAATTAAGCATTATCAACCGCACCCAAACCAAGAAAAATTGGGACAATACGATTTCACAACAAAAACTATCCTTTGAATACGATGGCTTTAGGATTCAGCCCATACCGCCAAATCTTCCTGGAACACTAATGCACCAACTGGAGGATGGAAAACCGATCATTCTAAATCCTGAAGATGTCCACTCTGATACCGGCATTTCCGTCAAAAACACATTATTGATTCCCCTTTTGTTAACCGGGCAGGTCATTGGTGTCATTGGGTTGGAACGTGAAGATCCAAACACCCAGTGGACCGCCGAGGAAATTTCCATTGCCGAAGCCGCGGCCAACCGTGCAGCCATTACATTGGAAAATGCAAGATTGCTGGAAGAGAGCCAAAGGCTTGCATCAAAAGAACAAGCCATATCCCAGGCAACAGCAAGGATCAGTACCGCTCTCAGTGTTGAAAATATCCTTGGGATTACAGCGGAAGAACTGGAACGAGTGATCGGCGATTCTGAAGTTATTTTGCAAATAAAAGCGGATAATGAATCAGCTTCCGCCAAGTAACGCTTTGAAAATATTATTGGAGCCATTGTGAATCTGGACAAGACCAAAACTACTGCAAACGAAGCGCAAGTGCAGGCGCGAAACACAACTCTCATTGGAGTGTTTTTTGCGTTGATATTTGGCGGTTTGTCGTTATATGTGGTTTTTGGCGGTGACTATCAACAGGCTAGATTAATACTTCCAATTTTTATCACAAGCCTGCTTGTGGTCTGGGCCGCAAGGACTGGCAGACATGTTACTGGCAGCTATTTGCTGATTCTGGTGATATCTGCTCAAACCATTGCCTCTCCCCTAACAGAAAGCGGCCTGGGATTGCCGAGTGCTCTAGGCGCAATCGCGCTGATCGGCATTATCAGCCTGGCTACTTTGCCCAGGAAAAATATTGGACGCATTCTGATTGCCGGCCTGATCGTCGCTTCGGCATCTGTTTTGATTGACTTGTTTGCCCCAGCCACCCGCCCACCCGGTCAATCCATTGACGTGCGTTGGGTATTCAGCGTCATCGCATTTTTGACGTTCCTAGCCTACATCACACGTGAATATTCTGCGCTCGATATCCGTACAAAAATCACATTGGGCATTTTGGCAACAGGCGGCATTGCCCTTGCCATCCTTGCCATTTTTGCCCTTAACCGCTCCACGCTGCTGATCAACTTTTTGTCCGAACGCCTTGAGATCAGTGTAAAACTGCTTGCCGAAGAACAATTAACGAACACAGTTAATTCAGAGGCCGCCACAATAGATCAGTTCTTCAAAAATATTGAAATCGAAGTGGAAAATCTTGCAGCATACCGCGTTTCGCTTGAAAGGGAACGAAACAAGTTAAATCTCGGAAATTACTGGGACGGAAACCTGCAAATCGCGCAGCTGAGTACAGGTCAGTATGGAAATCCCACGACCGATCCATCATCGGTTTTTATTCCGATCAACACGGAGATCACGGAAGGGCTGATCGGCGAGATCAACACATCCGCCTATTTGGATTTCATGGCGCCAAAAATTTTAGAGAAAAGGCCTGAAATCCTTTCGATCTATAACATCACACCCAAAGGCGTCACCAGATATTACCCAAACATCAATCTCGCGGCAGTTCTGCCTCCGGATTTCGATGCAACCAGCCGACCCTACTACCAAATCACAAACCCTTCGTTTAATCAGGAACGCCGTACAAAATGGGCAATCCCATATGTAGACGCCACCGGAGGCGGCCTGGTCGTTACGGTCGCATCACCAGTATATTTCGGCAATGAATTCAACGGCATTATTGCTGCAGATATTCAACTATCAAAGGTGGCAGAGCAGGCAGCCCTGATCAAGGTCGGAAGCTCCGGGTATGCCATGATCATTGACGTCGACGGCCATGTTATCTACATGCCGGATGCAGGGTACGCCATGTATGGCATCAACCCTGAAACACTGGTGCCTGAAGAATACTTTAAACAGACCGTGCTGGGCAATGGGAATAACGACATCAAATCCATCACTCAACGAATGGCAGCAGGAGCCTCAGGACTAAATACGATCAATGTCAACGGCGTTGAAACTTATATTGCTTATACACAGATCAAGTCTACCGGATACATCCTTGCGCTTGTAGTGCCCACAGCGGAAATGCAGCAAGCCATCATCTCAACCAACAGTGATGTTCAAGCACAGGTGCAAGGCACCGTCCGCCTGGGTGCATTGATCTTCATCGGCCTGCTGTTTTTCGCCATCATAGTCAGCGTGGTTATCTCGCAAATCATCGGTTTGCCAATCCTTCGACTCACACTTGCTGCAAACCGAATTATCGACGGTTACCTGACAACGCAGGCAACCGTCACCACGCAGGACGAGATCGGCACGTTGGCCGAGGCATTCAATACAATGACCTATCGCCTTCGGGAAAATCTCTCCACACTGGAAAAACGCGTGGAAGATCGTACAGCTGAAATCACAATCGCCAACGAGAAAATTGAACGACGTGCAAAGCAGTTTGCAAGCATCTCGGAAATTTCGCGCATCATCAATCAAACCCAAAATTTGCTGGAGCTGCTCCCGCAAATCGTGCAATCCATCAGTCAACAATTCAACTTTTATCATACCGGCATATTCCTTCTCGATGCAAACAAGGAGTATGCGATCTTAAGAGCCGCCAACAGTGAAGGCGGACAAAAAATGTTATATCGAAACCACAAACTACTGGTGGGTCAGACCGGGATCGTGGGATATGTATCCCGATCTGGAAAACCACGCATCGCTCTCGACACCGGGTCTGATTCTGTTTACTTCAACAACCCCGACCTCCCAAACACCCGCTCCGAAATGGCTCTCCCGCTATTGAAATCCGGCGGCGAGATCATCGGCGTGTTGGATGTGCAAAGCACGGTTCCCAACGCATTCTCACAGGAAGATATTGACACCCTTTCTGCTCTGGCCGACCAGGTAGCTGTTGCGATCACCAATGCCTTGCTTTATGAAGAAACGCAAAAAACACTGGTTGAAGGAGATATTATTTATCGCCAGAATCTAAGAGTGGGCTGGGAGAAATATACCCGTTCATCAAACCTCGTGGGCGTTCAGCGCAAGGGTCTGCAAACCAATATGCTGACAGAACCGATCGATATTAATGGAGTAGAACCCGGCGAATTAAAAAATGCTCAAACACCGCCAAGTCACATTAACATCCCGCTCCGATTACGCGGAGCAAAAATCGGCTCCTTGAGTATTGAAAATAAGAACAATCGTCAGTTCACTCAGGATGAATTGGATGTTATTTCAGCCATCCTTGAACGTGCTGCGTTGGCAATGGAAAATGCCCGCCTGCTGGAAGAGTCACAACGTCGTGCGGCGCGGGAACAAACCATCAGCGAAATGTCTGCAAGGATCGGCTCAGGGACTGAGATCGAAGCGATCCTGCAAACTGCTGTCCGCGAGTTGGGAGCCCAAATCAGCGGCACCCAGATTTCCGTTGAGATTGGAGGCGAGAATGAATAATCGCAAAGAAGAACTCCAGCCTCTACCTCCGGAGAGCAAGGTCAACACATTCAAGCCCTCTTCCTCAGAGGAGCGAAATGCCCTCTACATAGCATACGCATTTATTATTGCTGGGATTCCATCCATTGGCATTTTCCTGTATTATGGCATGATTGCCAAAAGCTGGCAGATCGAGGTGATCGCGGGCATTCTTGTGATCGTCAGCTTCATTGCTTTTCTCATGACTTTCCTAATAAGGAATGGAAAGCATATTCAGGCAATGACCGTCATCAGCATCAATGTAACGCTGACATTTATTTCGATTCCACTCCTGGTACAGGGGCTGGGCGTGATCAGCGCGCTCTCGGTGATCATTTTTCTTGTTGCCATCACCAGCCTTGCGATGCCTTCGCGGTTTGCGCTTCCCGGCTTTGTCGGAGGCGTTCTCACCGGGCTTGCAGTTTTCTTCCTTGACAATGCAATTCGCTATCAGAGATTCGTCGTTCCACAGCAGTTACAAGCCTTAACGCCCTATGTAAGCATTGGCCTTCTTTTATTCTTTATCGTTGTCACGATAGGCCAATTCAACAAATATACGCTTCGCGTAAAGATCGCTCTTGGCATTCTGGCAACCGGCGGGATCATTATAGCCACCTTAACCTTCTTTGGCGTCACCCAGGCCAGCCAGCTTATTAATCTGCTAACCAACCAATATGAGAAGGAAAGCCGCGCAAGAATAAACCAGGAAATTATCGCAACTGTTGCCAATGAGGCTGAGATCGCAAACAACTTCTTTGACGGTATTCTTAATGATCTCGAAGTGGTTGCCAATGTTCGCGTTGATCTTGAAAAGGATAAGGCGCTGTTCATTGAAGGTCCTTACTGGAACGCAAGCACAAGGGTTTTCCAGCTCTCCGGTGGTCAATATGGAAATTCAACGACCGACGTTTCGTCGGTTTTCATCCCCTCCACGATCGTCATTGACGAAGCTCTGCTCGCCGACTTAAACACTACTGCCTATCTCGATTTCTATGCACCAAGCTTTCTCAGTGCGCATCCCGAGGTCGCCTCCCTGTATTACATAAACACAGCAGGCGCCACCACTTACTATCCAAATATAAATCTTGCCCAGAATGTCCCGCCTGACTTCGATCCAAGAAAAGAATTTTTCTACACGATTGCCGATCCGCAAAATGATCCCGCTAGAGAACCAAGGTGGACAGATGCATATTTGGACCCCGCTGGCCAGGGACTGATCGTTACACTTTCCATCCCGGTGTATAAAAACAGCAGTTTCCAGGGTGTGATGGCCACCGATATTCAACTTGCCAAGATCTCGGAACGAATAGCAAATATAAAACCCGGGGAAACTGGATATGCGTTTCTGGTGGATAGCACCGGGCACATTCTTTCCATGCCCGAACAGGGCTACAAGTTATACGAGATTCAACCTGAAGAACTCGGCGCAAATGATTTCCCACGCCTGAGTGTTTTAGTCAAGGGATCTTTCGATCTTCAGGAAGCCACATCGCGAATCGTCAATGGTGAAACTAATTTGGCTGAAATCCAGGTCAATAACGAAGCCAGCTTTATTGCATTTGCTCCTTTGAAGACACCAAACTACCGTCTTGCGGTGGTCGCACCTGAATCTGAATTTACAGGTGAGATCGTGAAAGCAACTTCGGAAACCACCCAGCGTGTGGAAGGTATTATCCGCAGCAGTGTGATCATTTTAGCCTTTCTCTTTATCGGGGCTCTGTTGATCAGCTTATGGATCGGCCAGTTGATCACATCACCGCTTGTGCGGCTTACAAAAACGGTGGATGCGATCTCAAAGGGAGATCTTTCGGCACGGGCAACCGTTGGTACAGAGGATGAAACAGGCAGACTCGCCGCCGCATTCAACACCATGACCGAGCGATTAAATTCCACGTTGCTGGGACTGGAACAGCGCATTGCGGACCGCACTACAGATTTGGAACGCGCCAACAAAAACAATGAACGTCGCGCCACACAATTCGAGTCCATTGCTCGTATTGCGCAAATTATCAGCACAACCGAATCGAATGAAGAGCTTCTCCCTCGCATTGCAGAAGTGATCAGCCAGCAATTCGACTTCTACCACGTTGGGATTTTCCTTCTCGATGTGCGCAAGGAGTTTGCCGTATTAACCGCCAGCAACAGCGAAGGCGGAAAAAGAATGCTTGCACGAAATCACCGTCTCCCCATCAACGAGAACAGCATTGTCGGTTATGCCAGCAAAAGCGGACAACCCCGCCTTGCTCTTGACACCGATATCGACTCGGTCTATTCCACAAACCCAGACCTTTCGCGCACCCGGTCGGAAATCGCCCTGCCTTTGATCGTAGGCAACGAAGTGATCGGCGTGCTTGATGTTCAAAGCCAGGAAAAAAATGCCTTTGGCAATGAAGACATAAACATCATGTCCACTCTTGCAAGGCAGGTAAGCATCGCCATTCAAAATGCCCGTTCCTACCAGCAGACACGCGAGGCGTTGAACCGCGCAGAAAATGCATCCATGGAATTGAGCAAACAAAACTGGCGGCAATTTACAAATCAAAGAGAGATTAACGGAGTGGTATTTGATGGTGTAAACACGAAAAATCTCTCAAAGAACGGCGCAGAAACCGCTCACAATCTTGCAATTCCATTGATGTTGCGTGGCGCAAAAATTGGCAGTATAAAATTGAATTCGATCGATCCGCAGCGAGTATGGACAGAGGACGAAATCGCTCTGTTACAAGCCGCCGCAGACCGTACCACTCTCGCAATTGAAAACGCACGTCTTCTCCAGGATGCCCAGAAGCGCGCCTCGAAGGAACGTACGATCGGTGAAATATCTTCAAAGATCAGCGGTTTGGTAAATATCGAGAATATCCTCGAGACCGCCATCAAAGAGCTGGGCACTACCATGCCAAATACGGATATTTCCATTCAATTTAGCGAGGAAGATTCCGAGCAGAGCGCCGGGCTCAGGAGACCATAAATGATCTCACGCATGTTTGACTTTATCAGGGATGAACAGGACAGGGATCCGTCTTTCATTCTATTAACCCGGAATATTGTTATATTCGTTTTGATAGCCGTTGGCCTCTTGATCCCGCTGGTTACCGGGATCATAGGGGAAGGTTCGAGAAATCCGCGTGCCTTGGTTGTTCTGTCAATCACATTCGGGTTAGTATTGATCTCATTGTTCTACGTTACTCGCGGCAGGATTCTCCTTGCCAAAATAATCGTTCCAGCCGCCCTGCTCGCCGCCATTGGAATTGTCTCGCTTACTACAAATGGTCTTAAAAGCACAAGTTTGGTGGGGCTCCCCATCGTTCTGGTAATCTCAGCGATTCTCTTGGGAAGGCGTGCTTTCGCAGTCATCACACCGCTTGCCGTTATCACTACAATTGTTATCGCGTATTTCGACCTGAACAGAACGATCTTATATGTTCCCGCGGGTCTTGATGATGCGATCATCATTCCCGTATTGTTAATCAGCTGCGCCGGCATCATTCAACTCTTGATGAATCGGTTGAATGACAATATTGCAAAAGCCCGCCGGAGTGAGCAGAATTATGTGGCCGAGAATCGCGCGCTTTCTGAATTACAGGGCAACCTGGAAAATCGCGTGGCCCAAAGGACCTCCGAGCTGGAAAGGGCCAATCGAATCAACGAGCGGCGCGCCCGTCAGTTTCAAGCGGTGGCCCAAGTTTCAAACATCATATCGAACATTCAGGATTTTGAAACACTCATCGCCAGAATCACCCAGGTGATCAGTGAACAATTCGGTCACTATCACACAGGCATTTTCCTTTTGGATGAAACCCGTGATTTTGCTGTTCTTCGTGCTGCCAATAGCGCCGGCGGACAAAAGATGCTTGCAAGAAATCATAAATTGCAGGTCGGCCAGATAGGAATCGTAGGATACGTTGCGGCAACAGGTACATCCCGCATCGCGCTTGACGTGGGAACTGATGCGGTTTTCTTCGACAACCCCGACCTCCCAAACACTCGCTCCGAAATCGCCCTTCCCCTTCAGATCGGCGGTCAGATCATCGGCGCCCTGGATGTGCAAAGCGAACAGGAAAACGCATTCACCACCGACGACGTTGCGGCGCTTGAAACACTTGCAAATCAAGTTTCGATCGCGATTCAGAATACCCGTACCATTGAAGATGCCCGCAAGTCCCTAGCAGAAGCCCAAAGCGCCTACAGCGAATCAGTGCAGGATGCCTGGAAGGTATTCCGTCCCCAATCCCTCGGTGCGGGCCTGCAATGGAGCGAGGCAAAAGTAAAGCCGCTTGAAAAATCAGAACAAGAGGAATACATACAGGATTCGTTTGCAAAAGGTATCACGACCGTAGCCGGCGACGTCACTGGAAAACTGGCGGTCCCCATCCGCATGCGCGGGCAGGTGATCGGCGTGATGAGTTTGAAAAATAACAGCAATAACAAATGGTCTGAAGACGATATTGACATTGCCGAAGCGGTGGCGGAACGTCTTTCACTGGCGATTGAAACGGCCACTCTGTTGCGCACCACCCAGCAAAGGGCTGATATCGAAAGGATTACCACAGACATTACTTCCAAGATCAGCTCGTCCTCCCGTTTTGATACCATCCTTCAAACCGCCGCACAGGAATTAAGTAAGGCACTTGGAGGCTCGGATGTTTTAGTGCAAATCGAACCCGCTGCACTAAAACTGGGAATGTCGGAATAAAAAAAAACGAAATGATGAATCTTTCAAAGGGACTCTTCTTCAAGCTTCTTGGGCTTTTGGCGATTGCCAATTTGCTGACTGCCTGCACAGCGGGTCAGTCAACATCGGACGGCCAACAAGAGCCGCTTCGCGTGGAATATACACTTTGGTGGGGGGATTACTCGATCCTTGTCGCTCAGGAGTTGGGTCTTTTTGAGAAGTATGGTGTTACAGTGGAACCTGTTTTTTACGAATCGTATGCTGATTCATACTCAGACCTTGCAGCAAGGATTATCGACGGCGGTTTACTCTCCCTCGATAGCGCGATTAACACAAATGACAAATCGGCGTTAAAAGCAGTTGCCATGTATGATGATGGTGGTCTCTACTATCTTATCGGCGAGGCTGCGACAAAAAACATTTCGGACCTTAAGGGAAAAGTGATCGGGCTGGAAATTGGCACATCAGCCGAGTTAATCCTGCGTGAAGCTCTGCAACAGAACGGCTTATCCATCAGCGATGTGACGCTTGTGGATGTGCCAGTTGAAACCATTTCAGAAAATCTCGGTACCACAATTGATGCTGGTATTGTTTGGGAACCGTATGCTTCGAAAATTCGCGCCAAAGGCGGAAACACTCTATTCGAACTGGGCGGGACAAAAACGATTGTTCCAAACCTGATCGTTTTCAATTCTGACTCTTTGGAAAAACGGCCCGAAGATGTACGGGCATTTCTGAAAGCCTGGTTTGAGGCGGTTGACTTTCGCATTGCCGACCCGCAAAAAGCCAATCAGATCATCGCCACCAAGACCGGCTTATCCATCGATGAGATAACCGTTGATTCCCAGATTTATACCCTTCAGGAGAATATTGTTTTATTGTCTGACCAGACTCCGGAAAACATGATCAACCTGACAACGGCCTTCAATACAAATGCTGATTTTCTGTTGGCCCTTGGCGTCCTTAGAAATCAGCCGGACATAAATCAATTTATCGATTCGTCTTTTCTGTTTCAATAAGAGCATTTTGTGACCCGTAGTTATCATTTAGCAGCTAAAAGAGAAAAATAAAATGAGCGAAAAAATAACGCTTCAACTGGACATACAGGAAGATAAGGAAATTCTCAGGCGCAACCGCACTATTGCGGTTGGTTTGATTACAAGTTTTCTCTTCCTCGCTGTGACAGTCATCTTTGCGCCGGAAACTTTTAGCTCCCCCACCCCAAATTATGGCGGATTTTTCCTTACGATCCCAGTCGTGATCATCGGTCTCATCTCTGCACTGCTTGCCTGGAATAACAGAACCAACACTGCTGCCAGTCTGCTGCTTGGCACGGTTTTGATCATCGCCCTGGGTTCGCCTGTCGTGGGTAAAGGTCAGGGTGTCAGCGTCGGGATTCTGGTCACGCTGATCGGCATCAGCCTTACCACCAACACCTTCCCTGAATATCTTATCAATCGCGGCATCTCGTTATCTGTCCTCACGGGAGTTGGCGTAATCCTGCTGGATCAATTTATTCCAGATTTCGGCCTCGAATCCAACGCCTTTTACACGAATTTTACAGCAACAATCCTTTCCACGATATTTCTGGTTGTGAGCGCGCGAAGATTCAACACCTTCCCTCTTCGCGCAAAGTTGATCATTTCGTTCGCGATTGTCACCATCCTGCCTCTTCTTATTTTGGGCATCTACAATAATTACAATGCACGAACCACCTTTACAGCCGAAACCCGCGATCAGCTTTCCAATATTAGCGTTCTTGCCGCCAGACAATATGATGATTTCTTCGAAGAGCAATTGACCCAGATCGGAACAGATGCAAAACAAACTGCGCTCATCGATTATTTATCCCTGTCCGAATTCTCACGCAAGAACAGCACTGAGGAATCAAAAGCAATTCAAACCTTGCTAACATTAAAGCGGAAGGACCCTGTTTTCATTGAATCCTTTGCCATCATCGATAAAAATGGCAGGAAAGTGCTGGATACTTCCCCCGAAGATATCGGCAGGGATGAAAGTCAGGCATCTTATTTTCTTGCACCACTCGAAACCAATCGACCTTACGTTTCGAATATTACCTTCGTTGAAGAAGGCGAAGACAGCATCTATTTCAGTGCACCGATAAAGGGCGTGAATGGCAACACGGCCGGAGTTCTGCGCGTGGAATATCACGCTTCCATTCTTCAACACATAGCAAACGATATTGCACCGGAGGACCCATCGATCAGCATTTCACTGGTCGATAGATCCACCTATCTGCGCCTCGCTGATACCGGCAATAGAGCCACCTTACTGTCTTCTCTCGCAAATCTAACCGAGCTTGAGATTGCGGCACTGCAAGCAGAAGGACGATTACCAAATAGCAGCGCTTCGCAATTACTTCTCGACACGGAACAGGCGACCGTTGATGGCATCAATAATATTGAAGACATGCCGTTTTTCGACTCCTACTCCGCATGGCAGAATTCCCCAACCACAAATACGGGAAGGGCTTTAACAACACAACCATGGGTGGTACTGGTAAGCGAATCGCAAAACATTGACGTTCTGACAATTCGAACACAGACACGCAATACAGTGCTGATCTCGCTGGCAATTGCGGTTCTCGCGATCTCCCTCGCATTTGCAGCTTCACAAGTCATCGCCGCTCCGCTGGTCTCATTGACAAAAGTGGCTGAAAAAATTTCGGCTGGCGATACTGCGGTTCGGGCAAAGATCGAAACCGAAGACGAAGTTGGCGCGCTCTCGCAATCCTTCAACAAAATGACCGATGACCTAAGTGAAACACTAAGCACACTTGAGGTTCGTGTCGCGGAGCGTACGGCCGATCTTGAGATCTCTCGTCAGCAAAGTGAGAAACGCGCCAATGAATTACAGGCGGTCGGTGAAATTTCCAGGTTGATCTCGAGTGAGCAGAAATTCGAATCCCTGCTCCCGCTGGTTGCCCGCCTTGTGAGTGAAAGATTCAACTTTTATCATACAGGTATTTTCCTGCTTGATGAAACCAGACAATATGCAATTTTACGAGCCGCAAGCAGTGAGGGTGGAAAAAGAATGTTAGCCCGTGGACATACGCTGGAAGTAGGGACAACAGGCATCGTGGGATATGTGGCCCAAAATGGCACACCTCGCATCGCTCTTGATGTTGGTCTGGATGCTGTTTACTTCAACAATCCCGACCTTCCAGGCACGCGTTCTGAAATGGGCTTACCTCTTTCAACTCGCGGACAGGTGCTAGGGGTACTAGATGTGCAAAGTGACAAGCCCGGTGCCTTCACGGAGGAAGACGCCAAGACACTCGGCATCCTGGCGGATCAAATTGCCATTGCCATCGAGAACGCCCGTTTGTTCGAACAAAACCAACAAACTTTAAATGAATATCAGGCCTTATATCGTCAAAATCTTCAACAAGGATGGGCCGCCTTCAGCCGCGAAGAGAGTTCGCTGGGTTATCGGCAAACCATCAGCGGCGGTTCAAAGCTCTTGAAGCCCGTTGAAACAGATGAAATTCGTGAAGCTATCAACAAAGGCGATATACTGATTACGCAGCCGAAACAAGATGACAGTGAGTCTTACATTGTGGTCCCTGTTAAACTACGAGGACAGATTATCGGAACTCTTAGAGTGCAAGCTCCAACCAAAAACCGCTCCTGGACCAGGGACGAGGTAAACCTGGCAGAAGCAGTTTCCGACCGCCTGTCATTGGCGCTTGAAAATGCCCGCCTTATCCAGGAGTCACAAAAACAGGCCATCAAGGAACAAACCATAAGTGAAGTCACCTCCAAGATCGGCGCATCCATTAATTTGCAAAACGTGCTACAAACAGCCGTGGAGGAACTTGGGCGTGCCATGCCAGGCTCCGAAGTGTTGATCCGCCTGGATCGTGATGAAAGGAGTGGAGGATAACCATGCTTCGAAAACTTTTTTCTCCACCCATCTTTCCCGAAGACGAAGAAAAAACGAAAATTGCGAAATTGCTCCATCAAATTATCATCGCAATCTCCGGTCTTTTTCCGCTAGCCGGCGTCATTTCTTTTATAAATCCAGATGCAAGTCGATTTATCCTGCCCGCAGGGATTGGATTGATCGTCGTCCTGGCGATCTTGATGGTGTTGAATCAAACTGGAAGAACCAGAACAGCCAGCATATTCCTGGTCACGACACTGGCATTGATATTTACTTATTTTAATTACATTACGGCAGGCGAGCCGCGACCCATTTTGTTATTGTCGGTGAGTGCCATTATCATGGCGGGGCTTTTACTTGGAGATCGTGCGTCCCTTATCGTCGCCACATATCTCTCAGTCCAGCAGATCGTGATGATCTATCTCAATACAACTGGAATCATCAGGGCACAGGGCACAGGTACGCCGACCACAAACACCATTGTCATCATTGCGAGCTATTTGTTAATTGGCCATATATTCAGGCTCTCAATTTCAAGGCTCCAGGTCACCTTGGATCAGGTACGCAGAAGTGAGCAAAACCTTCAAGCAAGCAATCGTGAGCTTACAGATCTGACGGAGACGCTTGAACAAAGAGTTGCAGAACGCACCCTGGAGGTCGAAAGACAGCAACAACAGGCGAATCGACGTTCACGTCAATTCGAAGGAATCGTTCGTGTATCGAAGGCGATCAGTACTGGCAAAAATCTACATGAGATCCTTCCACAAATCACGGAATTGATTAGCCAGCAATTCAACTACTATCATGTTGGCATTTTCCTGAACGATTCGATCAACCAATATGCCATCTTAAGCGCCGCAAACAGCGAAGGCGGCCAAAAAATGCTTGCCCGGGGGCATCAATTGAAGATCGGCGAACAAGGTATCGTAGGCTATGTTGCCGCAAGCGGAAATCCACGCATTGCATTGGATGTAGGCATGGATGTCGTCCACTTCGATAATCCCGATCTGCCGCTAACCCATTCCGAAATGGCCCTGCCGCTTAAATCAGGGACAGAGGTGATCGGGGCGTTGGATATTCAAAGCGTGGAACAAAACGCCTTTACGCAGGAAGATATCGAAGTGCTTCAATCCCTGGCAGATCAGGTAAGCCTGGCGATTCAAAACGCTCGTCTTTTCGATCAGACCAGCAGGCTTCTTTCAGATGCGGAAGCGATTCAAAAACAATATCAAAAAAATACCTGGGGACGCGTCGCCCGCAAAAAGAGACTCACCGGGTATAAATATACGATCACAGGCGCGATTCCATTGGACAACAACGATTCATATGCATCAGCAACGAATCCTTTGAAACGTGAAGTGTCTGTTCCCATATCCCTGCGTGGCGAAAATATCGGAACATTGGTTGTGCAAATTCCAAATAGTGAAAAGGTCAATACAGACCAAATGGATCTCATCAAGGCGGTTGCCGAACGCGTCGCCTTATCCGCGGAAAATGCGCGTTTGTTTGAAGAGACAAATCGCCGTGCAGAACGTGAACAAGTCATCTCCGACATTGCGGCAAAGATCACCACTTCCGTCCGCACGGAGAATATCCTAAAAACGACTGCCAAGGAACTCAACCAGCTTTTGGATGGCGCAGAAGTCTTGATCAAATTGGGTACCGACAGGAATCAATAAAATGTCAGAACCTACTTCATTCACAACAAGCAGATCCGATCAAAGGATAAACTACGCCTACAGATTCAGCGTCGGATCCATCATTCTGTTCGCACTGGTCATCCTGATCACGTTCGTGGTAAACAAATCGTTTACCAGCGACTCATTGAGCCTGATTACACTGGCCACGTGCCTTATTGCATCAATTATTAGCGCAAGGTTTAGCTTGCAGGGAAGGAGTGTGCCAGGCATTCTTATTTTGCTTGGTTCGCTTATATTTCTGACGATATCCCGGGTTTTCATCGCAAAGGGTCTTGCGATTTCAAGCGGAATTATCAATATCATTGTGGTGACCAGCATTGCCACCTATACCCTGCCAAGAAAATGGGTGACATGGGTGGTGACAACCGCATTCATCAATGCAGCCGTCACCATTTTATTAGACCAATATCTTGAAGGAATTCCCCCCACCACGAACCCGGAAATCGCGAACATAATTTCCTTTGTCTTTGGTGCCATTTTTCTGGTCATACTGTTGGTACAATTTCCGCGCCTCACGCTGCGTGCCAAGCTGATCGTCGGGTTCATTTCTCTTACTGCTTTGCCAATCATTATCCTCGGCACACTAACTTACATATCGACGCGTACAATTCTGGAAGAACAAATCAAACAGGAGATCCTAGGAACCGCCTTATCTGCCAATGCGAATTTCGAGGAATTCGCCAGCAGCCAGTTCGGAGTGATGCAAACCCAGGCGCGTTCGTCAGATTTCATCAATTATATTAATCTCCCCCCCACACTGCGGAGCGGATCAGAACAAGAGCAACTCGCGGAAGAAAAACTCAAATCGTTCAGAAAAAACACACCTACCTACATCCGATCCTTTGCCATTGTCGACATGGAAGGTAAAAGCATCCTCGACACCAATTCAACCACTCTCGGGAATGATTATTCCAAACAAGCGTTCTTTCAATATGTAAAGGCGAATAAGAAGATATACGCATCCGGGCTTGCCACTCTCCCCGGAGGCGGCGATTATGTGATCTTTTTTGCTGTGCCAATACTTTCCAAATCCAACGAAATGGTCGGTATGTATGTAAGGATATATAGCGCCAATGTGATTCAATCAGTGATGGACCAGATCATTCGCGGGAATCGGGAACCTGGACGAACCACACAGTATAGTTACGTAATGGACGGAACGAATTTCTTCGTTCTGGCACATTCCGTCCGCGTAGATTTGAACTTCAAAACCTATCTGTATCGTGACGATCACAATATGCTTTCATTGATGGAACAAGGATTAATTGGTGGTGAACGCGATGACAGCCGCTTTCTTTCCCAACCGGAGACGGTAGCTGCCCTAACCGACATGGAAAACAGAACTTCGTTTGTTCTCCCCTCGCCCGCCAGTAATAACGAATCGACAGAAACTGCTGCAACACGCGTAATCAATACAGACTGGATCGTGCTTACTTCAGAACCTACCAACACAATTACAACTTTGATTCAAGGGCAAACCCAGACTACAATAATTACAAGTATGATTATGATAGCAATCGCAGCGTTATTAGCTTTCTTTGCTGCAAATTTTTTCACAAATCCTCTTACTGAGCTCACCGAAGTTGCCCAAAGCATTTCCGGAGGAGATTACTCAAAACGTGCCACCATCCGAACGAAAGATGAGATCGGTCTTCTTGCCGATTCGATCAATCTGATGACCGATGAAATCCAGCAGTCCATCGAAACATTGGAAAGCCGCGTGGAGCGAAGAACTGCAGACCTGTCACTGGCAAATCTGCAAAGTGAAAAACGTGCACAAAGTCTGCAGACCATCGCTGAAATCTCACGTACAATCGCCACCGAAAAAGATCAGGAGCGTTTGCTTTCGCTGATCACGAACATCGTGAGCGACCGCTTCGGTTTTTACCATGTAGGCATATTCCTTTTGGATGAAAACGGAAAATATGCCGTTCTTCGCGCCGCCAACAGTGCCGGCGGACAGGAAATGCTGGCGCGCAAACACAGTTTGAAGGTAGGTCAGACCGGTATCGTAGGTTATGTTACCTCCACCGGATCTCCCCGTATCGCGCTTGACACTGGTGCAGATGCAGTATTTTTCAACAACCCCAGCCTGCCAGAAACACGCTCTGAAATGGCGCTTCCATTAACCACACGTGGAACGATCATTGGGGCGCTGGATGTGCAAAGCAGGATACCCAATGCATTTACAGATAGCGATGTATCCATCATCAGCTTGTTGGCGGATCAAGTCGCCATTGCAATCGACAACGCGCGCCTATTGGAGGCCGCGCAGGCATCCATTGAAGAGACCCAGGCGGTATTCAGTGAATATCTGGCTGAAGCATGGCAGAAGAAAACTGAAGCCGGCGTGATCGGATACCGTCAAACTACGACTGGCGGCCAGGTGCTTACGAACGCCAACATGCCGGTCCTGGTATCATCAAATAATGGACATGGGAGAACACTTGAAGTTCCCATTCGAGTACGCGATCAGATCATCGGCGTTTTGAATGTAAAACCTGCTTCCGAAGAGCAAGATTGGTCTGACGAGGATATGAACATTATCGAAGCGGTCGCGGAACGTCTCGGCCTCGCCCTTGACAATGCAAGGTTGTTCGAAGAAACATCCACGCGTGCCACACGCGAACGCCTTGTTGCAGATATTACAACCAAGATCCGTGGCTCCAACAACCCACAGGAAATGATAAGGACCGCCATGGAAGAACTAAAACAGGTCCTTGGTGCATCCAAAGTGGAAATCCTGACCAAAAAGAACAATCCGTCGCCCGACAGATAATAATCGCACCAAAAAATAAGAGGTATCACATGACTACAATTATTGCCGTCTCAAATGAAAAAGGTGGTGTTGCAAAAACAACTTCAACACTTTCCCTCGGCGCCTCTCTCGCCGAGATGAATAAGAGTGTGCTATTGATCGATCTCGACGCTCAGGCAAACTTAACTCTTGCACTGGGTTTCGAACCCGGCGAAGCTGAGATCACATCGGCAAACGTCATCCTCGAAGGCGCCCCCCTGTTAAGTGCCCGCCGCAAAACGGATGTTGAAAACCTGGATCTCATCCCTTCCAACTCACGCATTGAGACCTCGGAACAATTTCTGCCAGTCAGAACCAATTACACGATGATTCTCAAGAATGCAATTGCCAACGCAGGTCAAACACCTTATGATTACATTCTTCTGGATTGCCCGCCCGCACTTGGGGCCATCACCAGGAACGCACTTACGGCTGCAACTTTATTGATGATCCCCACGCAACCTGAATATTTTTCAGCATACGCGCTTCGAAATATGATGACCATGATCCGCAAAATTCGCGAAGACAACAATCCCGAGCTTGCCTACCGCATCCTCGTTACCATGCTCGATCGCCGCAATCGAACACACCGCAACATTCACGATCAATTGAGATCGACATTTGGTGAAGGTGTTTTCAACACAGTCATCGAAATCGATACAAAGTTGCGTGAAAGCCCGATTGCAGGAATGCCCATCACAAAATACAAATCCGGTGCACGCGGTTCCACCCAGTACCGCATCCTTGCCCAGGAGTTAATGGAATATGCCAAAGAAACAGAAAATAGACAAGCGGCTTGATAAGCTCTTTGACAATTTAACACCTGAAGAAACTGCATCAGGAACAAAAAGCAAGGCCAGGGTGCGGAAGGAGGCGCCGCCTCTTTCCGCGCCGGAGCCTGTTCAGCCAATCCAAAATGCAGTCTCCACGCCGGAACCTTCCAAGCCGGCATCAAAGGAAATTTCTACACCTGCCACTGCACCTGAACCTATATCCATACCCGCTGCGCCACCTACACCTACATCTTCCCCAACTCCTTCACCCGAACCTGTCGCAGCAACAACATCGATACCAACTCAACCTGCGACGAAGGTCGAGACTGCACCGCGGCCTGCCAAACGCCAAACATCCATGCTTCCGCCTTTGCCTGAAACAGTTCTTGTTCAGGAAACTACAAGCGCCAACACATCAGGCTTCGCAATCAACTTCCAGACCGGAAACCAGGACTGGGCAACACTAAAAGTTGAAGACGACACACAACGAGAATGGACAACCGATGAACAGCTTCTCGTCAGGCAGGTCACAGATCAACTGGCTCTGGCACTTGAAAACGCCCGCCTGTTTCAGGAAACACAGGAAGCTCTTGAAACAACCAAGGCCCGCGCAGAAGCGGAAAACCTGATCAATGACATTGCAACAGCCTTCCTTAATGTAAATGATCCGACCAAGATCAACAACGAAATTAATCACAGTCTTGGACGTATTGGAAAATTCCTAAATATCGACCGTTCCTCCATCTTCATTTTCAACGAAGATGGAATCACCATGGAAAACACCCATGAGTGGCATGATGAGGGAGTCGAATCCTATATTGAAGATTTCCATAATGTGCCGCGAAGTTCCCTTCCATACATGATGAAATTCATGAACAGAATGGAACCATTTGTGGTATCGAATGTTGCGGAACTTCCCGAAGAAGCTCATGTTGACAGAAACGAATACCACCGCAAGAAGGTTCAGTCGACCATGAGTGTGCCGGTCGTTTTGCAAAATCAAACCGTGGGCTTTATCAATCTCGACTCTGTTGAAAGAATCAGGATCTGGCGCGAAGAGGATGTTACGACCCTGCGCCTTTTTGGTCAGATCGCCATCAGTGCACTTGAACGTGCAAAAGATCAAAGCGCTCTCACAAAGTCTGAGGCGGATTTGCGTGCACTGTTTTCCTCGATGGAAGATGTGGTGTTCGTGGTCGATAAGGATGGCAGATACGTCCGTATTGCGCCCACTAACCCTGCGCTTTTGGTTCGCCCGCCCGACGAACTGCTCGGGCAATTAATGCGGGATGTGGTATCCCCAAAAGAAACAGCGGACCGCTTTCTGAGTGCGATTCAGGAAACTCTCGAAAAGAATGAAGCAGTTCAGCTTGAATACGAGTTGCCCGTTGCTGGAGAGGTTTACTGGTTCCTTGCCAATCTCACCAAACTTGATCAGGATAATGTCTTCTGGGTTGCGCGTGATATTACAGAAAGAAAAAAATCAGAAGAGGCCATCCGCCGAAGAAATGAATACCTCGCAGTTTCCGCTGAGATCGGCAAGCTTGTCACATCCACGCTCGATCTGAACTCCATTTTCACACGAACCGTAAAGTTGATCAGCGAACGGTTCAGCCTGTATCATGTAGCCATCTTCATTGTAGAAGAAACCGGTTTCAATGCGGCGCTTCGCGAAGCCACAGGCATCGCGGGTGAAGAGATGAAAAAGAATCGCCACATGGTAATCGTGAACAACGAATCGATTGTTGGGAAAGTTACAACAAACGGTCAGGCTGTTGTCGTAAATGATGTTCTGAAGGACCCGATCTATAAGTTCAATCCATTGCTTCCTGAGACCAAATCCGAAGCCGCCATTCCTTTGAGAATCGGCAACCGAACCATTGGGGCAGTGGATATTCAATCAAAGATTGTCGATGCCTTCACGGAAGATGAGATTTCCGTACTTCAAACATTGGCTGACCAAATTGCCATCGCCATCGATAACGCCCGTTCCTTTGAGCTTTCACAGGAAGCGGTGAAGGAAATGCGCGAAATCGACCGTGTTAAGAGTCAATTCCTCGCCAACATGAGTCATGAGCTGCGCACACCACTCAACTCCATCATTGGTTTTTCCCGCGTGATCCTTAAGGGAATTGATGGACCGGTGACCGAGTTACAACAACAGGACCTTTCCGCCATTTATAACTCCGGGCAGCATCTACTCAGCCTGATCAACGATATCCTCGACCTGGCCAAGATCGAAGCCGGTAAAATGGAACTGGCTTTCGACGAAGTCAATATGGCAGATGTGACCAACAGCGTCATTTCGACCATGTCAGGATTGGTCAAGGATAAACCGATCGAACTGAAACGCATCATTGAGCCGGACCTGCCGACGGTTCGCGCTGATGCGATACGTGTCCGCCAGGTTATGATCAATCTCTTGTCAAATGCCGCTAAATTTACCGACGAAGGCGACATCACAATCAACGTCGGCGTCAGACCTGGACCAACAGGACGGCTTGAACTTCAAGTGAATGTCACCGACTCCGGCACAGGCATTTCAAAGGAAGATCAAGCCAAGCTGTTCCAGGCATTCTCACAAGTGGATGATTCGCCCACCCGCAAAACAGGCGGAACAGGTCTCGGCCTTTCCATTTGTCAGCACCTTATCAGCATGCACGGCGGCCGAATCTGGGTTGAAAGCGAGGTGGGGCATGGAAGTACCTTCTCCTTTACCCTGCCGATTTATAGAAAAGAACGCGAGATCGATATCGCCGCTCCAGGCAGCCGTATCATTCTTGCAATTGACGATGACCCGCAGGTGATCGGTTTGTATGAACGTTACCTGCAACCACAGGGATATCAGGTGGTCGCATTAACCGATCCATCGCGCGCTGTGGAGCGAATAAAACAACTCAAGCCGTTTGCCATCACACTGGACATCATGATGCCGGGGATTGATGGCTGGCAAGTCCTTGATCAGATCAAGGGTGATGCGGAAACCAGAAATACGCCGGTGATCGTTTGCAGCATTATCGAAGACCTTGAAAAAGGGTACAGCCTCGGCGCGTCGGATTACCTTGTCAAACCCATTTTGGAAGATGACCTCGTCAACTCACTGGATCGACTCAACGCAGACGGCTCCATTCGCGATGTGCTGGTGATTGACGATGATCCAAACGACCTGCGTTTGATCGCAAAAATCCTGACTGATGACGGGCGATATAAAGCCACGCTCGCAGAAGGTGGACCCAGCGGATGGACGATCATATCCTCCGGGAATCCCCCCCACGCGGTGATCATGGATCTATTCATGCCGGACATGGACGGTTTCAAAATTTTGGAAAATATGCGCGCCAACGAGACGCTTCGCGATATCCCGGTGATTGTCATCAGCGGTATGGATTTGACAGCAGAACAAAAGGAAGAACTTAACAAATTCGGACAGCGGTTACTGTCCAAGGGCTCCTTCAACGAAAAAGAACTGCTTACAACAATTCAACGCGCCCTCGAACGTGTGGGGCCGAAATAAGAAACTGGAGCTTTCACTAAAGTGACCTTTATCATTAAATGCCTGGATTGCGGCCATAACACGCCATATTATCCAACATCAACCAATTGTCCAAAATGCGGCAGCCAATGGAGAGAAGCTGAATACGATTATGAATTGATCGGCAAAAATATGAGACAGCAGCTCACCTCGCGCCCATTTGATCTATGGCGATACCGCGAGTTGCTGCCCGTGAGGAATCCGAATGTAAGTCTTTCGCTTGGCGAAGGCGGTTCCCCATTGATTCGGGCCGTCAATTTGGGAATGATGCTTGGTTGTCCCAACATTTTCATCAAGGATGAGAGGCAGGGTCCAACCTCTTCCTTCAAAGACAGACAGGCCGCAGTCACCATTGCGGCTCTCAAGGAAGCTGGAATTACCGAAATGGTGGCAGCCTCCACAGGAAATGTCGCCATTTCATATTCCGCCTACGCGTCACGGGCCGGGGTCAAACTTTGGGCTTTTGTTACCAGCTTGGTACCCGGTGTAAAAATGCGTGAAATTGCATTATATGGAAGTCAGGTGATCAAGATCACCGGTTCCTATGATCAATGCAAACAAGTGGCTTCTGAGTTTGCGCGCCAGCGCGGACTATATCAGGATATGGGGGCACGCACCATCACATCCATTGAAGCAATGAAGACCATTGCCTTCGAGATCGCGGAACAATTGACTGCGATCCAGGGACCGGAGGAAAACTCGAAGTGGCGCACCCCGGATTGGTACGTGCAGGCAGTCAGCGGCGGGATGGGACCGATCGGCGTCTACAAGGGATTTCGCGAGATGAAGCAAATGGGCTGGGTGGACAGTATCCCTGCATTTGCCCCCATTCAAGCGGAAGGCTGCTCGCCGATGGTGGATAGCTGGAAAAAAGGTCTCGAAAAAGCCGAACCTGTTGTCTCACCAAAGACTCGCATCGAGACACTTGCCACCGGCGATCCCGGTCGTTCCTATGAAATCTTGCGTGACCGTGTAAATGAAACCAAAGGTGCCTTTGAAAATGTAAGTGACGAAGATGCATTTCGCGCCATGCATGTGCTTGCGAAAATGGAGGGTATTTCCGCAGAGCCTGCAGCCGCAGTTGCGTTCGCAGGTTTATTTAAATTGATCCGCGCGGGTGTGATCAAACCCTCCGACACCGTTGTTGTTAATTGCACCGGACACACGCTGCCAGCCGAGTCCTTTGTATTGGGCGACAACTGGTCTCACGATGTAAAGATCCCATCGAAGGAGGAGACACCCCAGGAAGGGCTGTTATCTGCTTTGACACAGGTGGCGCCGGAACGCTTCCCAAAAATCGCCATCGTGGAGGATACGCCCGAAGCACGCAGACTCATCCGTCGCATTTTACAATCGCAAGGCAATTTCACAATTATTGAAGCCACCAATGGACGGGAAGGACTTGAAATGATCCAGCGCGAATTACCCGACCTGATCATTCTTGATCTGATGATGCCGGAACTCGATGGGTTTTCAGTATTGGAATCATTGCGGTCAAAACCTGAAACAGCTTCCATTCCAGTCATCGTCGCCACGGCAAAGGAATTAACTCCGGATGAAAAGAATCGTTTGGGCGGGCAAATTCAAACCCTGATGCAAAAGGGCGATTTCCTCAACGATGAATTCCTTGAAGAAGTAAAAGCACTGATTAAGTAACCTTGTGTCAATCACCGATAAAATACGGTTAAGACTGGCTTCATTGCCAAAAAAACAAACAGCAGGCGTGCTTGCTGCTTTTAGCTCTGCATTTTTTCTGGGCTTTGCTCCCGTGTTCGGGAAGATGGCCATCAACAGCGGGCTTTCCCCATTTACGGTGGTAGCCTTGCGAACCGGGTTTGCTGCGCTGATCCTGCTGGTCGTGATCGCAATTTTCTATCGAAAGTATCTATACATCTTCCCCATCGGCTTGGTGGGTTGTTTTCTTGCAGGTGCGATCAACGGCTTTGGGTCCCTTCTGTATTACATGGCGCTTTCAAGACTTGATGCAAGCGTGGGCCAGTTGCTCTATTCACTGTATCCTTTTTTTGTAGCGCTCTGGCTTGTTCTGGATCATCAACCTCCAAGCAGGCTTACGTTCTTTCGTATTGGTCTTGCCACGGTTGCAACCTTGCTGCTCACAAACACCTCCGGGCGATTTGTGGACCCGATTGGCGTATTGTTAATGCTGGGCGCCGCAATCCTGTACGCGATGCATCTGCCGATCAACCAAAGAGTATTGTACGAAGTCCCCGCTCCAACAGTGGCGTTATATACTTTGCTATCCATGAGTTCGATCGTCATTCCGGCCTATTTGATCTTTGATCGTTCCTGGCCAGCCACCTATATCTCTCCCTGGCCGATTGTTGGTCTTACCTCGGTGACAATTTTTTCACGAATTGCATTATTTCTTGGTGTGAAAAAGATCGGCGGAATGCAAACCGCTTTATTGGGACTCGCAGAATTATTGATCGCCATCCTGTTTAGCAGCATTTTACTTGGCGAGAATTTAAGTCTGCTTCAATGGCTGGGCGCGGTCGGACTCGGCGTCAGCCTGATTCTGGTCATGTATGAGAATTCTCCGCCGCCTCCACACAGCGGAAAAACAGGCTGGCTGTCATGGATTCGTGCACCTGATCTCCCCAAGGATATTTTTGGTCCTTATGAATAAAAAGAGACCGTCCAGTAGGACGGTCTCTTTTTATTTCTTGTCTGATTCATAAAGATAGCCAGTACCTCTTACACTCACCACCCGCTCTGAAAGCGAAGGAAATTGCTCAAGCTTGTGACGCAAACGGCTGACAAGTGGACGTAATATCTCAGGTGCCTCACGCTGGGAAGTATCATATCCCTGAACCAATAGAACCAATTCACGATGAGAGTACACCTTTCCTTCATTTTCCATCAGAATTCGAAGGAGACGCCCTTCAGCCGGGGTAAGGTGTTCCACTTTGCTCTTGTGTTTGATTTGCCTTCTGGAAAGATCCACAGAAGTGCCGTCTTTCAAGGTGAATACTTCAATCGGTTCATCTGTATCAGTTGTTACAGAATTGGTTTTGGCCCTGGACAGGCGCCGTGTGAGTCCTTTTTTTACGCTTGCAATGATTTGTGCAGGAGAAGCCGGCTTCAATAAATAGTCATGAATTCGAAGACGCAATGCCTGTACCGCGCTTTCAGTGGAACCAAAAGCCGTAAGCAGGATCACTTCGGTTTCAGGGGAAACTTGATTTACAACCTGCACCACTTCCAAACCATCCATGCCGGGCATACGCAAGTCCACGATCATCAAATCCACCGGATGGGTGCGGATATATTCAACTGCGGCCTGGCCGTTTGGCGCTGAATTGACCAGATATCCCTCGAGCTTGAGAATATCCGTGAGGGATTGTCTTGCTACGGGCTCATCGTCGACTACCAGAATATTGGATTTCATCATTGTTCACCTCCAGGTAGGATAATACGGAAACACGCGCCGGGGCCTCGATCGGGTACATACTCCAGCGTGCCGCCATGTGCAGTAATTATATTGTAACTCACAGTAAGCCCAAGGCCGGTGCCGCCATCTTTTGTACTGAAGAACGGCTCAAAAATATTTTGCTGTTTCTCTTTTGGGATCCCCGGGCCGTTATCACTGAACAACAACTCCACCCCCCGTGAAGTGGGTCGTACTTTTATTTTCAATACCCCGCCTTCATTCATCGCATCTGCCGCATTGAGAGACAGGTTGATAAACACCTGCTGGATCTGACTCCCGACCGCCATCACGGAGGGCAGTTTTTCCGGCACATCGATCTCCACTTTAAGATTGGCCTCGGAAAATTGTTTGTTCATCAAATTGATCACATACTCGAGCATGTCTTTGATGTCGATCTTCTCGAGTGCATTTGTGTTGGGTCTGTAAAAATCAAGCATACGGCGCGTGGTCAGCATGAGTCTTTCCAATTCTGTGCGGGCCAGGCTGAGATATTCCTTGCGTTTTTCCTCGGGAAGATCCTCGCGTGTGGCGAGGTGCAGGCAGTTTTGTACGGCCTGTAGTGGGTTATTTACTTCATGGGCAATGGAAGCGCTCAAACGTCCGGCGGCAGCCATCTTCTCGGCTTGAAGCAATGCCTTTTGCGATTCCTCCACCTTGCGGACGTACTCCAATTGTTCCGCATATAAGCGCGAATTCTCAAGCGCAATCGCAACCTGACGGGCAAGAATTTGGAACATTTCCACATCGGATTCACGGAAGGCAGGCTCATTGATTTCTCTTGCAGCGAACAACATCATCTGCAGGTTTGGGCGAAGGATCGGTACAAGGATCGCCGAATCAAGCGTAAGGTCAGAAAGAAGCGCTCTGAAGGATGCATCCCCCGGCCCGTTTCGATGAATCAGCAAAGGTGAGGAGGAAGCCTGAACGCTGGAGAGCAATTGTGAAGCGGCGTCAGGGAATTTTCCATTCGATACGAGAATATCGTATTGCTTTGTTTGCGGGTTGAATTGATAGCAAGCCGTATTGGAGCAATGCAAGTGACCCAGCAGTGTGTTGAGAATCAAATCCAAAAGTGGCTCACGGCGGGTTTCCGAAAGTAGTGCCTCGGTCACGGAGAACAGCGGGCGGAGTGTTTGAATGCGGGCGGCATCCTGCTTTTGCTGACTATCAACAAAAGCCTGCTTGACCGCTTCGATCAATTCACTTCCCTGTCCAAAAGGTTTTAACAAAAGCCCGTCCACACCCTGCCGCAAGGCGCGGATGGCGGTTTCCACGGTGCCGTGGCCGGTCATGATCAAGACAGCGGCATCAGGCTGCAACCGCTTGAGGTTTTGAATCACCTCGAAACCGTCGACCTCAGGCATTCGAATGTCCACAAGCAAAAGGTCAACCTGGCTTTCTTTAAAATATTCAATCGCCCTGCGGGGATTCGTCTCGGTTAAGACGCGGTAGCCTGCGCGGGTTAACAAGCGATTACATAACAACGCAATGCCGGGTTCATCATCTACGACAAAAACAAACGGTGATTCCATATCATTTCAGAGCGGCAAATATACAGCAAACATCGAGCCGCTATCCTTTTCACTGGTGACTTCGATTGTACCGCCATGATCCGTGACAATTCCATAGGTAACAGACAACCCCAAGCCGGTTCCGCCGTGATCTCCCTTGGTAGTAAAGAACGGCTCGAAAATCCTATTTTGATCCGCAAGTGTGATCCCGATGCCGCTGTCTTTAACCGACATGCTGACCCAATCCCTGCCTTCGCGTTTTGCAGAAGCAGTGACGATGTTTAACTCTCCTCCGCCGGGCATGGCCTGCAAGGCATTGTGGATTAGATTCAATAGAACTTGCTTCATTTGGTTATGATCAATGGAAACCCAGGGAAGGGAATCTTCCAGCAGGACATGCAAATGCACGTCATTGGTATGGATGAGGTGACGGGTCAAGGCAACCACATCCTTGACAACTTCGTTCAGGTCAGCGCTGACACGGACGCGTTCTCCGGAACGTGAAAAATCCAACAGACGACGAACCACATCGCTTGCCCGGCGCGCTTCACGCAAGACCATCTCCAACTCCTCACGGTGAAGGGATTCGGAAGGCATTTCCTCTAGGACCAATTCTGAAAACCCCGTAACTGTAGTCAACGGGTTGTTCAATTCGTGCGCAATGCCCGCCGCCATTTCACCGACGGCGGCAAGCTTTGCGGCTTGAATTAGTCGATTCTCTGCAGAGCGCTGCGCCTCCATGCGCGCGTTCAACTCGATCTCAGTAGTCCGCAGTTGACGAACGATGTCCTGCAGTTTTTGATATTGGTTGGCCGAGGAAACCACTGAGGCTAGAATACCCGCAAGGGATTCCATCGCGATCAGATCATTGTGCGTAAATGCATTTTGACCACGGCTTTCCACATCGATAATTCCAAGGATGCTCTCGCCTTCTTTCAAGGCCACGCAAATTTCAGAGCCAGCCTCCCAGCCCTTAATGGCACGATATAACTTTTCCTGTGAAGTGTCATTGACCAACATGCTTTGTCCCTGCCGGGAAACATGTCCGCTGATCCCATCCTTTTGAATAAATTCGCTGCCGCCAAGTGCACGCTTCACTTGTTCCGAATGCGTACCGCCAATGCCTTGAATTGAAAATTTTTGTTCATCGTCGATCAACAGGATGGTGGCCAGTTCGTATTTGAAGTATTCAGCCAACAGGTCGGCTGTGATTTGGGCCACCTCACGCTTGTTGGTGGAGCCGATCACTTGCTGCACGACTTCGTGGATCAAGCTCAACCCGCGCGCACGACCCTCCGCCTCTTCACGAAGCCGGGTGTATTCGATCAACCCAGCCAGGTGACTCGTGATCACGACCATCAGATGTTCATCATATTGGCTGAACGCCTCCGTCTTCGTGCTTTCGATGATCAATAAGCCAATGGACGATCCACGATAACGCAACGGGACGATGAGACCTGAGCGGGCAGTTTTATGAAGCAGCGTGAATTCATCCTTGATCGAATCACTGACCCTTCGCAAACGGCTCTCCCTCAAAAAGGGCTGGATGAAATGCCCTTCGAGTGAAATGCTGATGACGTTCAATTTACCTTCGAACATGCGATAATCGCGGAGCACGCGCCCGTCGCTCGAACGCAGGAACAACGCGATCAATTCCGTATTGAACGCGCGGGAAAGCAAGGCAAACATGCGCCTTGCGATTTGATCCAGGTTTTGAGCGGAAGAAACTGTGAGGACAAAATCGTTCAACAAACCGAGGCGGCGAAGATGTGAAGCCATTTCAGAAAATGTGACCACCACTTCGATGGAAGGCGATACACGGGCCGCCAATTCATTGATCTGCCCCACTTCCCCGGCGGTTAATTCCTTGGGACGCCATAAAACCACCACACCGATCAAGCGTTGACCGATGATCAATGGGATGCAGATCCAAAAATTTGTACCAGACTTCAACATGCCGTAGGGAAGATTATCCCAGTTCGGCTGGCCGCGCGTGATGATCACATGAGACAGCGAACGGTTCACCCGCCTGAGAATTGGGTTCGACTCGATCAGCAGCGATATCCCCTTGGCTTTTGGATCGTTCCATTCAGCGGTGATATCCAGCGATTCGCCACGTCGGATGGCGATCCATGCACCCTGGCATTCCACGGCCTGCACGAATGCACCCAACACTTTTTCGATGGCCAAAGGCAGATCGAAGGCCAAACCAGATTGCAGGTCCGGAAGAAACGGTTGCGGCTCGGCAATGGAACGTCCCGATAACAAGGAGGCAGTCAATTTCAACAGCCGTTGGCCGTCTGCCGATAATTCATCTGCACCCGCAAGAATCACACGCGATGTTCCACTTAATGGAAACGCATAAAATCGTTCCGTATCCAGATTTACATCTTCCGGCAAACTGCTCGAGCGCACATTGCCCCCGCTTAAGGCGCCGCACAACCATGCATCCACGGAAGAGCGGGCCAGATGTTCGATCAACCGGCTTTGTGCCGCCTTGTTCAGATGATATCCCGTTCGTAAAATCCATGCTCCGCCGACGCGTTCGGCAATAACCGCCCAAATTGCATCGGAAAGTTGAACCGCATCCTTGAGTTGGGTATCTATGCTGGTTTCGGTTTGCATGTTAATTTCAATAAATTATACAGCACAGTAGGTCTGGGCACTAAGGTAAAATACTTCCCATTATGACAGAGATAATTGTGATCGGCGGCGGGCTGGCCGGCAGTGAAGCCGCCTGGCAGGCCGCTCAAAAAGGGATCAACGTTCGTTTATATGAAATGCGTCCGACCAACCCTACCGGTGCGCATCTTTCCGGCGACCTGGCGGAGTTGGTCTGTTCCAATTCGCTTGGGTCCAATCTGCCGGATCGCGCCTCCGGTGTGTTGAAAAACGAATTGCGCAAGCTCAATTCCATGCTGTTGGATTGCGCAGAAGAGGCCGCTCTCCCGGCAGGTGCGGCGCTTGCAGTGGATCGTGAGAAATTCGCAAAGCTTGTCACCGAAAAAATTCATGCCCATCCCAATATTCGGGTAATTCGCGAAGAGGTCAAAGAGATTCCTGAAACTCCCACCATCATCGCCAGCGGACCGCTTACCTCGGATAGTCTGACGAAATCCATTGCAACATTAAGCGGCGAGGAACACCTTTTTTTCTTCGATGCCATCGCCCCCATCGTCCACGCTGATTCGATCAACATGGACATCGCCTTCCGCGCTTCCCGCCATGATAAAGGCGATCTGGATGAAGGCGATTACATCAATTGTCCGCTGAACAAACAGGAATATTATCAATTTGTTGAGGCGCTTCAAACTGCCGAGAAAATTGAATTACGTTCGTTCGAAGAATCCATTAAGGAAGGCGTGAAGGCTGGGCATTTCTTTGAAGGCTGCCTGCCAGTCGAGATCATCGCCAGCCGTGGCGTCGACTCTTTGGCCTTTGGCCCGATGCGTCCCATCGGCCTTACTGACCCGAGAACAGGTCGTTGGCCGTATGCAGTTGTACAACTTCGTCAGGATAATATCGCTGGAAGTTTATATAACCTTGTTGGTTTTCAAACTAATTTGAAATTCCCCGAGCAAAAAAGAGTCTTGCGCATGATCCCCGGGCTTGAAAAAGCGGAGTTTGAACGATACGGCCAGATGCATCGCAACACATTTATTGCATCGCCAAAACTCCTGCGCCCCACGCTTCAGCACATCACCCGTGACGATCTTTTCTTTGCGGGCCAGATCACCGGCGTGGAAGGGTACATGGGCAACATCGCCACCGGGCTGCTCGCCGGTATCAACATGACCCGCCTGCTGCAAAACAAAGCACCGCTCACATTGCCTCGTGAGTCCATGCTCGGTGCACTTTGTCATTACATTACGAATGCCAGTCTCAAAGATTTCCAGCCGATGAAGGCAAACTTCGGAATCCTTCCCAGCTTGTATTTGACCAAAAGAATTGGCAAGCGCGAGAAAGGCGCAGCATATGCTGAGCGCGCCGCAGCAACGCTCGAAACCTATTTGGAAGAAAATGACTAGAAAAACTGTTTTTACATACCTGCTCATGATCGCAGCATTATTTCTTGCGGTGATCGGATACTACGCCACCTCATTTCTTAATAGCGAAGCACAGGCAACCGCGACAAGCACCGCCTCCATCGTGACCGAAGCGCCTGTCCCTGTTTCCTTCAACAGTGACCACGCTTATGCAGACGTGCAGACGCAGGTTGATTTCGGGCCACGAACGCCCGGGTCCGAGGGACATGCCAAAGTCCGCGAATGGATGCGCGCGGAGTTGGAATCCGCCGGCTGGATCGTGGAAGTCCATGAGTCAAACCGGCTGGGCCATCCCATCTACAATCTCATTGCAAAGAGAAATGATGAAGAACCTCAAATTATCCTCGGCGCTCACTACGATACACGCTTCTTTGCCGACCATGATCCAGATCCCGCCAAACAAACAGAACCTGTGCCGGGCGCAAACGACGGAGCATCGGGCGTCGCGGTATTACTGGAACTGGCTCGCTCACTGCCAAAAGACACCGTACCCACCTGGTTGGTCTTTTTTGATACGGAAGATCAGGGCCGCATCGAAGGCTGGGATTGGATTCTTGGGTCGCGCGCCTTTGCGGAAGAAATAAAAACAACTCCGCGCGCCGTGGTGATCGTGGATATGATCGGCGATGCCGACTTGAATATTTATTTCGAAAAAAACTCCAATCAAATCATCAGACAGGAAATCTGGGATACGGCGGCCCGTCTTGGATATGGCGATGTTTTCATCCCAACTGAAAAATTCAGCATGCTCGACGACCATACTCCTTTTCTTGAAACCGGTGTTCCTGCCGTTGACCTCATCGATTTCGACTATGCATATTGGCATACAACAGACGACACACCAGACAAGGTCTCAGCCGAAAGCCTGGATGCCGTGGGCGAAACGCTGCGACAATGGATCATCAACCAAAAATAAGATTGCAGGATGGTAAAAAAACCGGATAGGATTTACACTTAACTTAATGGTCCTACAGGAAGCGCTGCAAAAAATACACGATCCATGGATTGAACGCATCTCCCGCGAGCTGGCACGCGGCGAGGGTGTGCGCTCGGGATTTGCAGAGCAGCTGGAACGCTTTTACAACATGCTTGAACAAACCGTGGCCACCGGAGACACTGCCTGGCTTGACCCCATTTTGTACGATTGGGGTCACTCGCCAACGGAAACCAATCTCGAAGAAGGCGATTATTTTGTATCATTCCTGATGAACAGAATGATCGCACTCACCATCGAAGTGACCCGCGAAAATCTCAGCAAGGAGGAAGCCTTTGAAGTCCTCGCCGCCATCACGCCGATCCTCACAAATAGCCTTAGCGTGGTCGTGCGCTATGAAATGGAAACACGCGTCGCCCACATTTCCAATGACCTGAACAAGGTGCAGGAAAAACTTCGGGAATTGGATCATAGCAAATCAAGTTTCATCTCAGTCGCCGCACATGAATTGAAGACCCCGCTGACATTGATCGAAGGGTACACTTCGATGATGGCCGATATCTTCGAGCAAACGCCCGGCAATCCACAGATGGACGGCCTGCTAAAAGGTGTCAACACCGGCATCGAGCGTCTGCGGCACATTATTGATGATATGATCGATGTGTCTTTAATAGACAACAACCTGTTGACGCTCAATTTCCAACCGGTATTGATTTCACACCTGCTGACTCTTCTGAAAAATGAAATAAAGAAATCGATCGCCGAACGCAGGCAAAATCTGATCGTCCATGAATTTGAAGGCAGTGATCTATTAATTTACGGGGACACCGGGAGGCTGTATCAGGCTTTAAACAATCTTGTTTTCAATGCCATCAAATACACGCCGGATGAAGGAACGATCACAATTAACGGACGTCTGCTGCCGGGTTTCATTGAGATAACCATCGCGGATACAGGGATTGGCATCTCCCGCGAGAAACAAGCCGTGATCTTTGAGAAATTCGGCCAACTCGGCCGCACCGATCTGCACTCAAGCGGCAAAACGAAATTTAAGGGCGGCGGTCCAGGGCTGGGTCTTCCCATCACCCGCGGGATTATCGAAGCCCACGGCGGAACAATTTGGGTCGAATCAGAAGGCCATGACGAAGTAAAATTACCTGGTACCACATTTCATATTCTGCTGCCCACAAAAAGCGAACCCACCGATGCGAACATGGCACGAATTTTTCGCGAATCGGAACAATTAATGAAAGAAACAGAGATCAGTGTCCAAGAAAATACCCCAATCAACCACCAGACCACGTGAGCGCGCATTTCTCGTAGGGGCGGAAATTCACGGGCAAAAACAGAATCTTTCGCTTGAAGACTCACTCGCCGAACTTGCCTTGCTGGCAGATACCGCCGGCGTGGATGTAGTTGGCGAGCTCAGCCAGAAACTGCAGCGCCCAAATGTGGAAACGTACATCGGCCCCGGCAAAGTTCAGGAACTCAAAGCCCTTGCAGAAGAAACACTTTCTGAAGTTGTCATATTCGATGATGAGCTTTCTCCGCGTCATCAACGTGAACTCGAGAAGGCACTTGCGCCCAACATCCGCGTCCTGGACCGCACCGCCTTAATTCTTGATATCTTCGCACAACATGCCCACACAAGTGAAGGCATGTTGCAAGTGGAACTTGCGCAATACGAATACAACCTTCCACGTCTCACCCGGGCATGGACCCATCTTGAACGACAGGCCGGCGGTGGCGGTGGCGCAGCAGGTTCAGCGGGCGGCGTTGGCTTGCGTGGCCCTGGTGAAACTCAGCTCGAAGTCGACAAACGCGCCATTCGCAAGCTGATCTCCCACATCAAAAAGGAATTAGAGAAAGTGGAAGCGCATCGAATGCGTTACCGGGCTCAACGCAAACGCTCTCGAATTCCAACAGTAGCCCTTGTTGGATACACGAATGCTGGGAAGTCGACGCTTATTAATCGAATCGCCAAGGCTGAGGTTTATGTGGCAAATCAATTATTCGCCACATTGGATCCCACCACAAGGCGTGTGGAACTACCCGGAAACGACCTTGCTTTGGTAACAGATACAGTAGGATTTATTCAAAAACTGCCGACTGCACTGGTTGCAGCCTTTCACGCCACACTTGAAGAGATCTCCCAGGCTGACCTGCTTTTGCATGTCGTGGACATCTCACATCCAAATGCCTTGAATCAATATCAAGCCGTACAGGAAACTCTCAAGGAAATTGATGCGGATCACATTCCAATGATCACTGCGCTCAATAAGGCCGATCAACTTCAACGCCCGGAAATGGCGCGTGAGACGTTAAAAGATTTTCCAAAATCGATTGCCATCTCCGCCATTCAGGGAACTGGAATTCCAGATTTGTTGCATTTAATCCGCGAAGAGTTATACGAATCCTACACACCCATCAGCGTACGGTTGCCCTATCAACAGGGAGCATTGATTTCACTGTTTCATGAATTGGGTCAGGTGGATGTGGTCGAACACCATCGCGGTGGTGTAAAAATACAAGGGCGCATACCCGGCAGATTGCTCGCGCAATTTGCGCCCTGGCTCAACAAAAATAGCAAGGAAGAGATCCACAAGCTCGAAGATGAAGCATACGCGGAGGAAGCATAATGTCAAAGCTGCTCGATCAGATGTCCGAATATTTCGCCCATCGTAAAGGATTGCTCCCCATTATTGGACTATCCTTGATCTTCCTCAATTTGTTGATACAATTTATTGTTCCTGGGACTTTTTTGGCCACAACGAACCTATTCTTACACATTGGTCTGATAGTGGCGATTTTCGGGCTGATGCTATCCTGGGCACTTTAAGCACCTCTTTCCCCCTCTTATAAAACACTTCCTAAAATCGTCATGATTATATATAATATATAATCATGACGATTTTAGCTGAAAAAGAACTCACCCACAAACCTCTAAAAGAGGAGATCTTCGATGCACTCCACCGCCAGATCATCGCTGGAAAGTACGGCCCCGGCGATTGGTTACGGCAGGAAGACATTGCCAGTCAAATGGGAGTAAGTATGACCCCGGTTCGAGAGGCGTTGGACCTGCTCGTCGCCGCGGGTCTGGCTGAACGGGTCCCCTACCGCGGCGTGCAAGTGCGTGAAATGTCCGATAAGGACATCGGTGATGCGTACGGACTGCGTCTCATCCTCGAAGCGGTGATTGCCAGGGAGGCTGCAAATAACATAACGCCCGAGCAGGTTGCGGGTCTCGAAAAGATGCTCGAAGAGATGAAGAGTCACGTCTCGTTAAATGAAATCCCTATTGCGCGTCAACTGAGTCGTGAATTTCATTCCTCCATAGCAGAAGCTTCTGGAAACACATTGTTGATCAAATTGTATGCAGTCGTATCCAATGCATTCCCCGATTGGCTGTTGTACGAGGCATTGTTTCGCAAACCAGAAATGGTCACAGACAGCATGGCGGATACTCATAAAGAACACATCGCGATTGTAAGCGCATTAAAAAAAGGGGATGCAGATAAAGCCGTACAAAAATCCATTGAGCATGTGATGGAATCGGGTAAATGGCTGAAAGATTATAGAAATATCCCCGCGGATATATTACGAGAAAAAGAAGAGCAAGTTTCAGTTTTTATCACGAAATCAAAATAATTCAGGAGGCAGTACATGTCGGAAGAACTTTATAAACAAATGGCGCAAAGCATTATCGACGGCGATTCGGATCTATCCATAGAGCTCGCCAAAAAATCCATCGAACTGAACATGCATCCTCTGGAAACGATCACCAATGGCTTTGTCGTTGGTGTAAATTACATCGGTGATCAATTTGGCGCCGGCGAGGCATTTTTACCCGAATTGGTGATGGCTGGTGAAGCGATGAAAGCGGCTGTCGCTGTTCTAGAACCCGAATTGCTTAAACTTGGTGAAGCCCGTGAAATTATGGGACGGGTGGTCCTCGCAACCGTGGAGGGTGACATCCATGAGATCGGCAAGACTTTGGTGGGCACCATGTTGAGTGCATCCGGCTTTGAAGTGACCGACCTGGGCGTGGACCAACCCGCTGACAAGATCATTGGCAAAGCGCTGGAGATCGATGCTCATATTATTGGCATGAGCGCCTTGCTCACCACCACGATGGTCCGCCAGCGTGAAGTGATCGAAGAGTTGGACAAGGAAGGCCTCCGTCCACGCATCAAAGTGATGGTCGGCGGTGCTCCCATTACACGTGACTGGTTCCAAAAAATCAAGGCCGATGGGTACTCCGAAGACGCTGTCGGTGCCGTGAAAGTCGCCAAGGAATTAGTCGGCAAGGCCGACCAGTAATATTTCTCAAGGGTATGGATCAAACGTTGGGCGTTTAATGTTCAACGTTTTTTAATTAAATGAGCATTGCCAATTTCTCGGATCAAATTTGAAACTTTATGAAGCAATAGAGGTGTTTTATGCAACCCAAACTCACACTCCTAAGCGATGAGATTATCGCCCGTATCCTTGACGAAGCCTACCAATTACTGATGAAACCCGGAATCAAGGTCCAAAACACGGAGGCGCGGGAATTACTTGCCGCTGCCGGTGCGGTCATTGACACGGAGACTCACGTGGCACAAATCCCTGCTTCCCTTGTGCACAAGGCACTGGAAACCGTACCCCGTGAATTCCATCTTTATGATTACGATGGCAATCCTGCCGTTCATTATGGCGGTGATTCTGTCCACTTCGACCCGGGTTCATCCGGAATTACCATTCTCAACCCGGAAACACTTGAACATGACACCACGGAAACCGAACACCTGATTCGTTTACTCAAAGTGGCGGAACAACTCCCGCAATATGACGCGCAATCCACTGCGGTGATTTGTCACGATGTGCCGAAGGAAATTCAAGACTCCTATCGCCTATATCTTGTTCTTCTTCATTCAAAGAAACCGATCGTAACCGGTGCTTTCACCAACAAGACCGTGCAGGAAATGATCGATATGCTTGCCATTTTCGCAGGCAGCAAGGAAGCTGCTCGCGAAAAACCGCGCGCCATTTTTGACGTCTGCCCAGCACCTCCCTTGATCTGGTCAAACTTCGGTGCAGGAAATTTGATCGCACTCGCTCGCGCCGGAGTGCCTGCGGAAATCGTGTCCGTGCCACTTTCCGGGGCAGCTGCGCCAGTCACGATGCTCGGTACGGTCACGCAGCACACCGCCGAGTGTTTCGCTGGCATCGTCATCCATCAACTCGCCCACGCGGGTTCCCCCATTGTTTGGGGTGGTGCCGCAGCGATCTTCGATATGCGCAAAGGCGCAACTCCGATGGGTGCAGTGGAAACTGCCATGCTGGATTGTTCCTACGCGCAAGTTGCAAAAACGCTCGGCATGCCCACCCATACCTATCTCGGTGCGACAGATTCAAAACTTGTCGATGCGCAAGCCGGCCTTGAAAGCGGTATCAGCGCGATGGTCGGCGCTCTAAGCGGAATCAACATGATCTCCGGCTCGGGCATGTTGGATTTCCTCGCCTGCCACAGCGCCGAAAAGCTTGTCATGGATGCGGAAGGCATTGCCATGGCAAAACGCATGATCGGCGGCGTGAAACTCCACACCGATACATTGGCAACAGGATTTTATGATGATAAGATCAACTTCAAAGGCGGCGACTTTTTAAAACAGAAGATCACCATGCAGCTCTTTCGTGAAGAACAACATTTACCCAGCAGTGTCATCGATCGCGACTCGACTCGCGCATGGAAAGCTGCAGGCAGCCTGGATGCTTTCGGCCGCGCCAAGCTGCGTGTGAAAGAACTGCTCGCTTCCTATAAACGTCCAGAACTTGATACAGAAAAAGAGATCAGACTTCACAATTACATTTTGGAACTCTCCAAAAAAGCAGGTGCTCACGAACTGCCTTTTCTGGAAGATTTTCAGCCCGCCTAGCCCATGCTAAATCTTGCCCAACTTCTGCGCGTACCGCACGTGGATAGTGGCTTGCGATTCGATATTTCGCCTGATACTGAGCGAATTGTTTTTTCATGGAATAAATCCGGAAAATGGGAATTATGGGAGATGAATCTTTCCGCTTCAGACTCACCGAAGCCTATTTCCCAAATTCAAGGGGCACAGTTCTCCCCCAAGCATTCTCCTGATGGCACAAAACTCGCTTTTGCCTTGGATGTGGACGGCAGTGAGTCCTATCACATCGTCATCCATGATCTAAAAACCAACATCACGACAGACTTGACACCTCATGCTGCCTACGCGCATCAGCCAAATTTAAGCTGGTCACCCGATGGTGAGGTCCTGGCAGTGCTTTCTGATTCCAAAGGTCAGTTCGCTTTATATCTGCTTCCGATTAATGGCGAGCCGGCTATGCTGCTCAGAAATATTTTTCATCCCTGTTGGGATGCTGTCTGGTCGCCTGATGGGCAATGGATCGCCGTTGAATCCGAATCAACGGCAAGTGATAGAAGTATTCATATTGTCCCGGTTGGGCGAACGCGCAAAGGTCCCAAGGTCACAACCATTCAATTAAGAATCGATAACAAGGCATTGAACGCACAACATCCAACCTGGTCACCTGATTCAAAATTCCTTGCATTTTCTGCCGAGCTGGATGAGTGGCACGATATTGGATTGTTCAACATCGAAACCAAGGAAATTTCCTGGGTCAATCGATCTGCAGGGGACGATACGATGCCCGCCTGGTCACGGGATGGGAATCGAATCGGGTGGGTACATTCTGAAGGCGCAGTCACCAGCTTTCAGTTTAAAGAAGGAAGCGCTGATATCCAACAGATCCAAGCCGGGCCGGGAGTCCATTACTTTCCACAATTCACACCCGATGGCGTGATAATCGTTTACGAAGACGCAAAACGACCCAGTGATCTTTGGAAGATAAATCTTGAAAATCATTCTGTTCAACAACTGACAAATTCGTTGCCCGACGAATTGCGTGATGCAGATTTTATTCAACCCGAAGAAATTTGGTATGAAGGCAAAGATGGGACGCAGGTTCCTGCGCTGTTATATCGCGCGAAAGATAGTGAGTGTGCGGTGATCGATATTCACGGCGGACCCAATTGGCTATATCAATTTTTATGGAATCCGGATATCAGCTACATGGTCTCGCGCGGCTGGAGCGTCCTTGCGCCCAATTATCGCGGCTCCACTGGTTACGGAAAGAAGTGGCAAAACGCCAGTCGCTATGACATGGGCGGTGTGGACACAGATGATTGTGCGGCAGGGGTGAAATATTTAATTGAGAACAAACATGCCGATAAAAATAAAATCGGTGTGACAGGCAGAAGCCACGGCGGCTTTCTTACGATGAGCTGCATGACAACATATCCTGATCTATGGGCTGTCGGCTCCGCGGTCGTTCCCTTTTTGAATTGGATCAAATCACATCATGATTCGCGCGAGGATTTGCAACATTGGAATATCGAGAACATGGGCGACCCAGACGACAACAAGGAATTATGGATCGCGCGCTCTCCCTACTTCTTTTTGGATAAAATCAACGCACCTGTACAAATGATCTGCGGCGGGAACGATCCGCGCTGCCCGGCATCTGATTCCATTGAAGCAAAAGATAAAATGGTGCAATTGGGCAAGGAAGTTGAACTATTGCTATATGAGGATGAGGGTCATTCCTTCTTGAACATCGAGAACGCCATCGACGCAGAAACAAAGCGCATGGAATTTCTGGCAAAGGTATTGGAAAAATAAAGGGAGATTTTGTGGAGAAATTAAAGTTTCTATCTAACGAGGAAATAAAGGCCATGCATGAAGCCACCCTTCATGTGATGGGTGAAATTGGGTTGATCTGGACTCATAAACCCAGCCTCGATGTATTGATGGATGCTGGCTGCACTCTCAAGGAGAATCGCGTCTGCTTCCCCGCCAATCTCGTCATGGAAAGTGTCGCCAAGGCAAATAAACGCCCGGTCATCAAAGGCCGCAATGGAACTGTGAACAGTTTTGGCTCAGGGAATTTATATTTTCACAATCTTGGCGGCGCGCGAGATATTTTCGATGCAAAAACAAACACACGCAGGCCGGCCACCAACCAGGACGCGGTCGATGCGATTCGCGTGCTTGATGCATTGGATAACTGCCACACTGTCACGCCGTTTTTCACCCCGCCTAACGTTTCAAACGAAATGATGTCGTTACATATGTATCGTCACACCTTGCCTCACACCACAAAACCTGTACAGGGACCCGGCATTCAATTTGCCCACGAAGTGAAATATGCCGTTGAAATGGCTAACGTAGTCGGCACATCGGCAAGTGAATTAACTTTATCTCTTTCTCCGGTCAGTCCGCTGACCATGCACGATGCCTCTGCGGCGGCGATCATGGCAATGGCGGAAGCAGGCGTGATCCAATCAAACCTGCCTGCTCCCACGGGCGGTGCCACTTCCCCGATGACCATGACAGGCAGTATCGTGCAACAAAGCGCCGAGACTCTTGCCCCGTTGGTGCTTGCGCAACTTATTAATCCCGGATGTGGAGTCATCTATTGTGGAAGGCTTGGGATGCTTGAACCGCGCACTGGATTAATTTGGGGCGGCGTGGAATTGGGTTTATCGTCCGCCGCCACGGTTCAACTCGGACATTATTACGGATTCAGTGTCAATGTGTATGGGTTTTCAACGAACGCACACACCATTGATGCTCAAAATGCCTTCGAGCGCGGATTGAACGCATCCATCCCAGCCCTTGCAGGAGCCGACGAACTCTCCGGCATCGGTGAAATGGAAGCAGGTGTGATGGGTTCCCATGCCCAGATGGTTTTGGATAATGAACTTGCAGCAAGTGTTATGCGCTTGCGCACTGGACTATCAGCGGATACCGAACACCTTGCCATTGAGATCATTGGCAACGTCATGAACGGCACAAGGAATTACCTCGGCCAAAAGCACACACTTAAACATATCCGTGCCGGTGAACTTGCCTTGACCAAACTCGCGGAGCGCAACTCCTGGGAAACCTGGGACGAAAAGCTGGAGCGCAAGCAAATGGCGGATTACGCCATCGATGCAGCAGAGAAAATTCTGCATGAACATCAAGTGCCGCCGCTGGAAAATCAGCAGGAAAAGGAATTGGATCGAATTCTCGCGGCAGCTGAAAAAGAAACTATCAAGAAGAAGTAATTTTGAAGGAGAATGATATGCTCAAACAAGCACATGCAATTTCAGAAGAACTGATCGAGTGGCGGCGTGATTTCCACATGCACCCGGAAACAGGTTTCGACGTCTTCCGCACTGCGGGAATTGTCGCGGATGAATTGGAAAAGATGGGATACAGAGTCAAGCGCGGGGTTGGAAAGACCGGCGTTGTCGCAGAGATCGGCGATGGAGGGAAAGTTGTCGCCATCCGTGCTGATATGGATGCGCTTCCCATCTTCGAACAAAATGAAACCGACTATGTTTCGAAAAATGAAGGCAAGATGCACGCCTGCGGACACGACTCGCACACCGCGATGGCATTGGGTGCGGCAAGAATTCTCGCGCAGGAAAAATTAAATGGGCGGGTACGTTTCCTGTTCCAGCCTTGCGAAGAAACAGCGGATGATGAAGGAAAAAGCGGCGCACAACGAATGTTTGCTGAAGGCGCTGTGGACGGTGTGGATTATGTGATCGCTCAACACGTGGACCCCACCAGCCCTGTTGGCACGATTGCCATGTCCGAAGGCCCGAGTGGCGGCGGAGTGGAAACCTGGTCTGCCACGATCATCGGCAAGGGTGGGCACGGCGCATATCCGCATACCACCGTCGATCCCTATGTGTTGCTAGCCCATGTTATCATCGCGATCAATAGCATTGTTTCCCGCAGGCTGGACCCATTCGAACCTTCCGCGATTAGCATTGGTGTGATCAACGGCGGCTTCGCTGAAAATGTAATTCCCGACCGAGTCACCATGAAGGGCACCATTCGCTTTACTTCGCTGGAAGTACAAAAACAAATCCGCGAAGAATTGAAGCGTGCCTTCGAAATCGTCAAAGCATTGGGGGGAGATTATGAATTAAATATTGTATTTGGCGGCATGCCATTGATCAACGACAAGCATGTTTCAGAAGTCATTCGAAACGTGGGCAGGGATTTGCTTGGCGAGGGCAATGTTCATGAGATGCACAAATCGCTGGGCGCCGAGGATTTTCCCGAATTCCTCAAGAACGCTCCGGGCGCCATGTATACACTCGGCACAAAGATCGAAGGCCGTGAAGTTTACGAGCTTCATCATCCCAAGTTTGATTTGGACGAACGCGCCCTGCCAGTGGGAACCGCTGTTTTAGCTGAAACCGCACTCAGATTCTTGAAATCGTAAAAAATACCTTTGGAGGGCAGATGGATACGATCTTGAAATCGGATAAAAAAGAAGTTGTCATCGGAATTGACAAACCGTTTGTGATGATCGGAGAAAAGATCAACCCCACGGGAATCAAGAAGCTTGGGCAGGCACTTGTTGAAAAGAACATGGACTACGTGAAGCAGCTTGCCATTCGCCAGGTTACGTGGGGTGCCGATGTACTGGACGTGAATGTCGGTCACCCCCAGATCGACGAAGCAGAGATCATCCCCATGGTGGTGGAAGCGGTCAGGTCTGTTGTGGATGTACCGCTGTGCATTGACTCGAACGAACCAAAGATTCTCGAAGCGGGATTGAGCGTCGCTCCGGGCAAACCATTGGTGAACTCTGTCAATGGAGAGGAAAAGCAACTGGCGAGTGTCCTGCCGATTGTTAAAGCGAGAGGCGCTGCAGTCATCGGGTTAACGATTGCCGATGAAGGCATTCCACCCACGCCGGAAGGACGGCTTGCCGCGGCTGGAAAAATCATCGAACGGGCAACAAAATTGGGAATTCCCATTGAAGATATCATCATTGATCCACTGGTCATGACGGTGGGTCATAACAGCATGGCAGCAACCATTACGATCAAGACCATTGAATTGATCAAGAAAGAATATGGCGTGAATATGAGCCTGGGAGCCAGTAATGTTTCCTTTGGCCTGCCAGACAGGCACTCCGTCAACGCTTCATTTCTGACCCTTGCCATGTTGGCCGGAGCGACATGCTCCATCACCGATCCGATCAAACTGGGCGGAGCCATTCGCGCAACAGACTTATTATTGGGCAAAGATGCCAATTCCATGCGGTATTTGAAATATTTCCGCGCAACTGAAAAGCTGCGGGAGGCCGAAGCCGCAGGGAAACAGTAAGCAAGATGAGAAGATACTAAGAGGCAGTAATAAACTGCCTCTTTTTGTTTTCTGAATAAAAAGGAAAAACGATGAAGAAACATTTATTGGTATTCTTGGTCCTTATATTTTCCGTTTCGGCCTGTGGTTCACAAGCTGAAACGCCGCCATTTTTTACGGCACCACCTCCGGCAAAAACAACGGAGAACACATTTACTGCACTCCCTTCCCACAGCAGCACGCCGACTCTTACGCTTGTTCCAACCGCCACGCCCATTCCAAATCCAATGAGTATCATTGCATTACGCAATGGAGTCTACCCCGGCAGCGACATTACCATTGTCAAGGAGTTGACCCGCGGTTCCAACTATCGCCGTTACTACTCCTATTATCTTTCAGAGGGGTTAAAGATTTACGCTCTTCTCACCATTCCAGATGGCGAACCACCTGAAGGCGGATTTCCCGCCATCGTATTCAATCACGGCTATATTCCGCCCGATGTATATCGAACCACGGAAAGATACATCGCTTATGTGGATGAAATTGCGAAGGCGGGTTACATCGTCTTTCGCATCGACTATCGGGGACATGATGCCTCCGAAGGAGAAGCCACCGGTGCGTATGGCAGTCCCGGTTATCAAATTGATGTATTGAATGCGGTGGCATCGATAAAAAAGCTCCCAGAGGTACATCCCGATAAGATCGGCATGTGGGGGCATTCCATGGGCGGGTATCTTACATTGCGATCCATGGTGATTTCAAAAGATGTAAAAGTTGGCGTGATCTGGGCCGGCGTGGTCGCTTCGTACCCGGAGATGTTGTACAACTGGAGGCGTACTGGTTCATTCACCCCATCCCCAAGCTCGCGTGGAGTAGGCTGGCGCACTCAGTGGCTGGAACAATATGGAACGCCGGCAGACAATCCGGCTTTTTGGGATTCGGTCTCCGCAACATCTTATTTGACCGACCTCTCAGGGCCGCTTCAACTTCATCATGGAACGAACGATGAAGATGTTCCGTTGGAATTTTCGATTCGTCTTGCAGAGCAAGCAAGAACAGCGGGCCAGATCGCCGATCTGTACACCTATGAGGGAGATAATCACAACATCGCAGCCAATTTTTCGACAGCCATGTCAAGAACCATCGAATTCTTTGATGCATATCTAAAGTAACACGCATCCATCTTCCGTCAAACTCCTGAGAAGCGGTAGAATCAAATCATGCCCTCTTCGCTTATCGGCCAAACGCTGCTGAATCAATACCACATCGACGAATTTATCGCCACCACTCCATACGGCGACTTGTACCGCGCAACCGATGTGCGCAGCAACAAACTCCTCGCCCTGACCCAACTACCCAAAGCCATTGCAGACAACGGCGAAACAGTTAAAGAATTGGAATCGCGAGCTGTCAAACTTCGCAGTATGTCATTCCCGGGAATCGTGACATTCGATGGCGTCATTCAAACCCCACAACACGCTTTTCTTCTTGAAGATTGGATCGATGGACCAACCCTCATGGATGTTCTTGAGAAAAGTCCAGTCTCGGTTCACGAGGCATTGGTTTACACCAAAGCGATTTGCAATGCGCTTGAAGCCTTGCACAAGCAAAATTTCCTGCACCTCCATCTCCTCCCTGAATTCATCCACATCAACAAACAAGGCGAGATATTTTTAAGCGGCCTTGCCGGCTGTCGGAAGAACGGCGAAAAAAATTTCAAAAGTATTCACAAGCATTCGCATCTTTATCTTGCACCCGAACAAATCACAGGTCAAACACTCACACCCGCCGCAGATATTTACTCCCTCACGATTCTTTTGTATCAACTCACAACCGGCGCATGGATCAACGGCAAGGCAGCGCCAAAAACCAACGAGGCCATTCGAAAAGCACAACTCGAGCATACTCCACCTGCACCGATCACGATCAACCCAAACATCCCAGATCATTTTTCACGCATGACTCTTTGGGCGCTGAGGAAAAAGCCGGGGGATCGACTCAAAACCACAACCGAACTTCTGACATCACTGACCCTTGCGGCGCAAGTCGCCGAGGACCAGGTCCCGCTTCGCATCACGCCGAAGGCTGCTCCAACGACATGGGCAATTCTTAGCGACTGGCGTTTTCTCCCCACTCCCAAACCCAATTTGATTTCGCAGGATCTTCCACCATTACATGACCGTCTAGCGAGCCTGGATGAGCCTAAACCAAAGAAATCGTCACGCCTCGGCTTCGTCCCCATTTTCTTGTTGGTCTTGAGTGCGGGCTTTATCTCACTCTTCTGGTTCGTAAAACCCGCCCCGGTGACAATTCCAACTCCTGTTCAATTTACACCGTATGCTGCAGATTACACACCTCCACCTTCAGCGACCCCTCAGCCAAGGCCTACTGACGTTCACGGCGGTCGCATTGCCTTCACCTGTACCCGTGGAGAGTATAACCAGCTTTGCATGATCAATCGCGATGGCACCGGTCTCGCCCAGCTGACGGATATGGAAGCCAGCAATTACTATCCTGTCTTCACCCCGGATGGCGGCTCGCTGTTATTTTCCTCGAACCGCAACGGCTCCTTTGACTTATATTTGCTGCAATTTGGCGAAAAACAGCTTATTCAATTGACACAGGACGTTGGAAATGTCATTTCACCGGATTACTCTCCTGATGGCAGACAGATCGTCTTTGCCAATCGAGTCGGGGAAGACCCTACTTCCATTTGGATGGTAAACGCGGATGGTTTGAATCCGCATTTGGTGTACACCGGCACCAATACAATTGTCGCCGTTTCCTGGTCCCCGGATGGAGAGAAAATCGCTTATGCCATGTCTGTCGGTGTGCCACAGGAATATGAAATTTTTACAATGGACACCAGCGGTAAAAATCACGCTCACATTTCTCAGGGATTGCTGGGCATCGGCGGCAGCATCGACTGGTCACCGGACAGCAAAAGCCTGCTCATTTATGCTGGTCCGTACAACGATAAGAACATATTCAAATTGGATGTGAGCACATCGGCATTCACTCAACTAACCGATAGCGGAAACAACGCAGGTGCCGCTTATTCCCCGGACGGAAAATACATTGTCTTCAATTCGCTGCGAAACAATGAGCAGGCCGATCTCTACATCATGCGCTCGGATGGCACAAATCAAATTCAACTCACGAATAATCCAGAGCCAGACTGGGGGCCGCAGTGGATTCAGTAAAGTTTCATAGCCAAACAAATGTAAATTTGAAACGACCAATCATCAGCCATGCACGAAGCGGACATTTTGTCAAAACACGGATGATGATTATGTAATTCAATTCGTAAAATGTAATTTTTATAACTTGCGCAGGGATATTTCATAACGAATCGTTAAGTTTTTAATAAAAACCTGTTCAGTAAAAAACCTTTACATGCAAAATAATTCATGTATGATTGCTTCATCAATGGCGTTTTTCCCGGCTCGTCCACCGGGGGAGGCGCTGTTCATCTTTAATCCATAGAAAAGGAAGTTATATGAATGTCCAAGCAACCAAGTTCCTATCTGTCTTCTAAGTTGGAAGGCCGCCTGAAAGCCGATGAAAGCGGAAACAGCATTTTCGCCCTTGAACCCATTAAAAAGGGAGAGTTGATCGCTGTTTTCGGCGGCGTTGTATATGAATGGGAGACCTTTATCCACCTACCCGATCGTGAGCGCATGTTATGCCTCCAGGTTGAAGATCGTCATTTCCTGGTACCGAGCCCCATTGGTGAGGGAGATTATGTCAATCACTCGTGCAATCCGAATGCAGGTCTTTCGGGCCAGATTGGGCTCGTTGCAATGCGAGACATCCAAATCGGCGAGGAAGTTTGTTTTGACTATGCCATGTGTGATACCATGCCCTACGATGAATTCAATTGTCTGTGCGGTGCCTCCACATGCCGCGGCAGAGTAGGCGGGAACGACTGGCAGAGACCGGAACTACAGAAACGGTACGCTGGTTATTTTTCACCGCATGTTCAGCGCAGAATCGATGCACAACGCGCGGAACAAAAAGCATTCGAAAAAGCGTTGAACAAAACAAAACAACAGAAGTTCGGGGCAAAAGTCCCAACTCCGATTTACGAATAGAAGCAAAAGGTCCTGACTTTTCAAGTCAGGACCTTTTATATCAAAAGAAATTACAACGGTCACACCTTTGGGCCGGCGTCGATCACTTCCTGTGGCGTATGCTCTGCAAATTTTTCGAAGTTTTTCTTGAAGCGTAATGCAAGGTCTTTATAACGCTTGTCATATTCCGCTTTGTCATTCCATGAAGTGGCCGGATCCAAAACTTCAACAGGCACCCCCGGGCAGGCTTCGGGAATTTCAAATCCGAAAACAGGATCCTTTTTATATTGTACATTTGCAAGTTTTCCGCTCAAGGCTGCATTGAGCAGGGAACGCGTGTATTTGATCGAAATTCGTTTACCCACGCCAAACGCTCCGCCCACCCAGCCTGTGTTGACCAGCCAGCAAGTGACGCCATATTTCTCGATTTTTTGCTTAAGCAATTCAGCATATCTGTAAGGGTGATGCACCATAAAGGGTCCACCAAAACATGCGCTGAAAGTAGGGTCTGGTTCTTTTCCAAGGCCCACTTCAGTACCGCCGACTTTGGACGTATACCCGGAAATGAATTGATACAACGCCTGGTTGGGGGTCAGCCGCGAAATGGGAGGCATGACTCCACTCGCATCACACGTGAGCAGGATGATATTCTTGGGATGACCGGCTTTTTTCTCCGGGACAGCATTGGCGATAAATTCCAAGGGGTAGGAAGCGCGGGTGTTTTCGGTCAGTGATCCGTCGTTCAGATCCACCAGGCGCGTGGCCGGATCAAATACTACATTTTCCAGAATGGTGCCAAACCGCTGGGTCGTGGCGTAAATTTCGGGTTCGGCGGTCTCTGAAAGGCCAATGACCTTTGCATAACAGCCGCCTTCAAAGTTGAAAATGCCGTTATCACTCCACCCATGCTCATCATCGCCAATAAGGCGGCGCGTGGAATCGGCTGAAAGAGTAGTCTTGCCGGTCCCGCTTAATCCAAAGAAAAGGGCAACATCATCCGAGTTCTCAGGATTCACATTAGCGGAACAATGCATGGGTAGAACTCCAGACAATGGCAGGAGGTAATTCAATACCGTGAAAACCGATTTTTTGATCTCACCGGCATAGGCGGTGTTTCCAATGATGATCAATTTCTTTTCAAACGACAAACAAATAAAGGTCTCACTGCTCGTGCCATCCATCTCTGGCGTAGCCTTGAAGGAGGGCATATCGATAATTGTAAATTCTGGCACAAAACTTTTATATTCCTCCAGTGATTGTGGAAGAATGAACATATTTCGCACAAAATGACTGTGCCACGCCAACTCGGTGACAATGCGAACGGGCATACGAAATGCCTCGTCGGCCCCCGCGTACACATCCTGAACAAACACATCATGTCCCTGCAAGAATGCCAACATACGGTGATACAGGACTTTAAAGTTTTCCGGAGATGTTGGACGGTTGTATACCCCCCACCAGACATTTCCCTCAGAATCTGTTTCGCGGACAACAAATTTATCATTCGCGCTGCGAGCCGTATGTTTGCCGGTATTGGCTACAAGCGGTCCACCAGAAACAAGAGAACCCTCGTTTCGAAAAATCGCCTCTTCCGTCAGAGCTTCCGTTGTAAGATTCCAATAGGCAAGATGCAAATTCTTAATGCCCTGGTCTGACAGGCTGTAGTCCGCCTTGCGTACGCGTGCTATTGATTCTGCAGGTGTATTGACAGTGACCAGGGTCTTCATAATGCCATCTCCTGAATTTTGATTACAAACAGACAAGATCTCTTTTGAATCCAAATAAAGAAATTAACCAGACCTGCGATGATCAATCGCAGGAAAATGGGTCATATTTCGATAAAAGGTATTTAAATAATAATTATATGGTGATTAAAGAATTGCGCCCCGTACGAAAATAATATTTAAGCTACGACAAATGTAACAGGAAAATAAACCTCAATTGCAAGTAAAAGAGTTGGGGAGGACATCATGCGCCTGGCTCCACAATCTGTCAAACTCCTGCAAATATTGCGCTGCGATCTCGGAATTATCCACGATCACAATATTTTCCTCGTTTTCATCATCCGCACTGGATGAATAATTTAAAGAACCAGTCGCCACGATCGTATTGTCAATGATAATGATCTTATGATGCAGAAAACTGCTGTTGCCATCCTGGCGAACAGGCAGACCAGCACACCAAAATGTTCTTAATTCCGAACCCGCGCTATTGCTGCCAAATGTTTCGTAAATTCCTTTCAGGTCCACACCCGCTTTTGCACGGTCGATCATGGCTTGCGCAAGCGGATAATCAGTGAAACTGAATGCAAGGAAACGAATGCTTGATTTGGCGTCATTGACAAGGGCGATCAAATTGCCTACCGCTTTATCTTCTGCAGAAAACAACACTTGAACGGGGGTACCATCAAGAATTGCCCATTGATTGTTCACCGTGGAAGGCGCACGCGGACCAAATTGGCCGCTCCACAATTCCTGAAATTCGCGCTCATAAATATAAGCAACTTCCGTGGAACGGATCACGAGGACATTGTTATTTTGCTTAAAAATCCCGTTGACGGTGACATTGGTCGACCCGGTCCAAACGATTTGCTGGTCGAATATCCAGAATTTGTTATGCATTAACGCAGTCCGGCCTGCATCATCCTTAAGCTCAATGCCTGCCGCCGCCAGCATGGAGAATTGTCCACGCCCGGGCTGATCGTCATATTCCAATCCGTTCTTGTCATCCGCCATCCATTTGACATCCACGCCGCGATTTTTAGCTTCGATCAGTGCCTGCGCCACAGGAGTAAGGCTGAACTCAAAAGATGCGATATGGATGCTGATTTTGGCACTGTCGATCAGTTGAATCAGTTTCTCTTCGACCGAACCAGCAATTGCATCCGGGTTATTGATCGCCAATGGGTCAGTGAAATATACATCCCACCACTTTGCTGGTTGAACAACTTCCGGGGTATTTGTGATCACCGATGGATCAAGAACCACCGGCGTTTCAGTCACAGGCTGAATGATGATTTGAGTTTCCGTAATCGGAATAATAAAGGGAGCCGGTGTATCTGTAATGTAAAACGGAATTTGAGTAACAGGCTGTGAATAGGGCGTTGCGACATAATCCACCGGCTCACATGAGGCGAGGAAAAAGGAAGCTGTAAACAGAACCCCGGCAAATCGTCTCATGCTTTGTCTTGTTTATTACTCTGTCAAAGAAGCAAAGTCTTGCGGTGTGCCAAGTGTGTAGGAGGTAGCACTGTCTGAAATCCGCTTGATTAAGCCGCCAAGAACGGAACCTGTTCCGACTTCTACAAACGTCGTAATTCCTTGAGAGGCCATAAATTTGACAGATTCTGTCCAACGCACCCGCGATTGCATTTGCGCCATGATGTCATTTCGAGCAGCAGCTTCGTCCATCAATGGCTTAGCATGGACGTTTCCCACAACGGGGATTTGGAATCCAGTAAACGAAGCTTGAAGCACGGCATCATTCCATTCGCTTTGAATGGAGTCCATTAATGGGGAATGCGCAGCGATGGAAACAGCCAAAGGCAAAGCCCGTTTTGCGCCTGCCGCCTTCGCGCCTGCCATGGCGCGTTCCACGGCGGGTTTGGCTCCCGAAATCACCACCTGCCCGGGACAATTATCGTTGGCAACTTGAACCAATTCATTTTCAGCGCTGGCTTCGACACAGACTTTTTCGAGCGTAGGAATGTCCACGCCAAGAATGGCAGCCATTCCGCCGGGGGCAAGTTCGCCGGCTCGTTTCATCAATTCGCCGCGCTTGCGGACAAGTCGCAAGCCATCTTCAAAGGATAACGCTCCAGCGGCAGCCAGAGCAGACAATTCGCCAAGCGAATGCCCGGCCATGGCAGCAGGTTTCAGGTCAGGGTAAAGATGCGTGAAGGCACGGTAGGCGGCCAGTGAGTGGATGAAGAGAGCCGGCTGCGTATTGACCGTCTCATTAAGTTCATCCAGCGGGCCTTCCATCATTAACTTGGAAAGTGAAAAACCAAGAATGGAGTCTGCTTCTTCAAAAATCTGTTTTACAACAGGGAATTGATCGGCAAGATCCTTGCCCATCCCAACGGTTTGCGAGCCTTGTCCGGGAAAAACGAATGCCGTGCTCTTTAATTCAAGTTTCATGAATACCTCCAGAATTTACCGATTAAAACACAAACGGGTCGTGATTGTCACGACCCGTTGAGCTTTACTCGCTGGCTTTCTTTTCCTTCTTGACCTGAATAATTTCACGGCCATCGTAGAAACCGCAGTTCGAGCAAACAGTGTGCGGCAGGCGCATGGAACCGCAATTGGAGCAGGAAACGATGTTTCGAGCTACCAAGGCATCCTGGGAACGGCGGCGATCACGGCGCCCCTTGGAGTGCTTGCGCTTGGGATGTGGGGTCATGGAACTTTCTCCTTTTACATACATCAGACGGGCATGTGCCCGTCTGAGTGGTTACGAACTTTAGCGGTCGGATTATATCGGCAGGAGGCAGGAGCGTCAAGGACGGCCTGACAGGGAAATTGCCTATTTGGGCTGTTCAACAATAAATGCCGCATCGGGCGCATACCCGATCCCAAAAATAAGCGGGACGGGCTGATTGTCGTTATCGGTCACCAGGAAAATAAGCCGGAGATATGCGTCTCCGGTAAAATCGATTTTCTGGGTTACATCCAATTCGACATCGGAAATTCCCAAGGTAAATGGGTCCATTTCTTTGCCGGCTTCCACTGCCTTGGCTGTTCCATAATAGACATACCACGAGTCTCCATTTGCCTCAGTGATGTAAATTTCCTCCCAAGGGATGGAAACCGCCGTACCGGGGTTTTCATTTTGAATACGCACCCCCATGTCAACAATCATATATCCCGGGTTTGCCGTGAATAGGAATTTTCCACCTGGATAGAATCTCTGTAAACTTACTGCTTTCACGACTGTGTAGGAGTAATCGCCGGCGTCAATCGAGACCCCCACAGGAGCAGATGTTGGAAACGGCGTTTTTGTCGGCCTGGGGGTCGAAGTTGGGCGGGACGTTGCAGTGTTAGTAGCAAGAGGTGTGGAGGATGGTGCAGGAGTGTCCGTTGCGCTTGTTACCAGACCACCTCCGACGCAGGCAAGCATAAACAACGCACATATTAACAAGCAAATCATTATTTCAAACTTACGGCTATCTTTCATTGAAAATCTCCCTTAATATGATGATTTGTGATCCGGATGCTTTGGCTTACCCAGAGATCATCCGGTTGCTCTACTCTTCAGAAAGCTTAGAATTTCCGGTTACTGCTTTAGCAAGGCATTGCTTTCAACCTGAATAGAGTGTAGCAAAAAAATCTGACAAAAGCAATATTTAGTTTTACCATTTTTGCTTTCCCTGGCATCCATAGTAAAATAAAAATATACGCTCTTTAAGGGCTGCCCAACATGGCTTACCAACACACTTATTCCAGAAGCATCTCCTTAAAACATCGCTGGCGTCATGTACAGGCGTCTTGGCGTGATACACAAATTCTCTTACGAGAATTTCGAACGCCATTGTTTTGGTTTTCTTTTGTCGTTGTAGGCGGCGGACTGTTGTATGACGGTCTCTCGACATTACTTGGCGAACCATTGAACAGCCGCGCGGAAGCCATCTACATCATCCTTACTTCGGCGTTTCTTCAACCCTCCAATAGAGATTTTCCATCGCATATTGTTTTACAAATCTTTCATTTTTTAATGCCGGTCATCGGCGTTATTCTTTTGGCGCAGGGGCTTGCCGATTTCGGAAGCCTGCTCTTCAATCGAAAATCGCGTAACAAGGAATGGGAAATGGCAGTTGCCTCCACATTAAACAAACATATTATCCTCGTCGGGCTGGGACATCTCGGCTATCGTGTTGCGATGAAGCTTCACGAAATGGGCGAAAATCTCGCGATCATCGAATTCAATGCAAATGCAGATACCGTCAGTGAGGCGCGCGAATTGGGCATCCCGGTGATCCATGATGATGCAACCCGCCCAGCCACGTTGGAAGCGGCGAATATTCAAAAGGCACGCACGATCATCATGGCAAGCCAAAACGATGCCATGAATTTACAGATCGCCCTGAAAGCGCGCAGCATGAATCCACAAATTCAGGTTGTGCTCAGGATCTTTGACGATGATTTTGCCCACGCCTTGCAGGAACAATTTGGCTTCACCGCATTAAGCGCCACGGAAATGGCCGCTCCTGTATTTGCAGCGGCCGCTGCCGGGGTGGATGTAACCAACCCGATTTCGGTGGAAGGTCAACTTCTCAGTCTCGCCCGCCTGACGATCCTGCCGAATTCCCATTTTGCCAAAAAGACCGTGGGCTACGTGGAAGATAATTATCATCTCAGCATTGTTCTCCTCCGGTACGACCACAAATCTGACATGCACCCAACCGACAAAAGTCCATTGCATAGCGGGGATGTGATCGTAGTGCTGGGGGGACCGGAGCAATTGAATCGACTCCTTCAGGACAACGGTCAATAAGCCGTCCGCTTCAAGTGCTGATCTTGAAGCTGCCACATCTCGAGGGAAGTCTCCCCACCTGAAAAACTGATTCAGGCGTCGGTTAAGAATGAAGCGGTTTTCAAGTCTACCCACGCCTATTTTTCGGGAGTATAATGAAAAACACGCCAGCCTCAGGCTGGCATTTTCGTGGATGGAGTATAGATACATGCGTAATAAGAATAATTGGTTGGTGTTGATCATTATTCTGCTGGCGTTCTCCCTTTGGGTAGACCTGGTAGATAAGGTTGAGATTCCCTTCGGTGACAAAATGCTCTTTGAACGGGATGTGCCTATTAATTTGGGACTTGACCTTCGTGGAGGCCTGCAGGCCCTGCTTGAGGCAGATATTCCGTCCGAAGTGGCGGTGGATGCCGCTGAACTGGAAAATGCCAAGACAATCCTGGAAAATCGCGCAAATGCACTCGGCGTAAGCGAAGTCACCATGCAGATTGCCGGAGATCGTCGTATCGTGGCGGAATTTCCCGGCGTGACAAACCCGGAAGAGGTTGTTGCTTCTCTGAAACGAACCGCTTTGCTGGAATTTGTAGACATGGGCACCACCCCGGTTCCCGCCGGCACAACGATCCAAACTGATTTTGGGTTAACAGACACAACTGTTACTCCGACTCCTGCTGCTGATGGAACTCAACCCACTGTTTATCACACTGTGATGACCGGCGCCGGGTTGAAAAGTGCCGCGGTTGCTCCCGGCCAGTTGGCGGGGCAATATGCAATTTCCTTTGTACTTGAATCGGACGCCAGCGACATCTTCGCGGAATATACAAGCACCCATAGTGGGCAGTATCTTGGGATTGTCCTTGACAAAGTGGTCGTTTCCGCGCCGATCATCAACGAACCCATTACCGGCGGTCAGGGCAGCATTTCCGGCTCTTTCACGCAGGATGAAGCACAGACTCTGGCCGTGCAATTGCGCTCAGGCTCCCTCCCCATTCCAATCAAAGTTGTTGAAAGCCGCACCGTGGGCGCGACCCTGGGCGAAGAAAGTGTTCGCAAGAGCGTTCTCGCCGGTCTGATTGGCTTAAGCGTTGTGGTCTTTTTCATGGCAGTTTACTACCGCCTGCCCGGCATCATCGCCGACCTGGCTCTGATCTGCTATGCCATCTTCTCATTGATGATCTTTAAGATGATCGGTGTGGTTCTCACTTTGCCGGGCATCGCCGGGTTCATTCTTAGCGTAGGCATGGCTGTGGATGCAAATGTGCTGATCTTTGAGCGTCTGAAAGAGGAGCTTCGTTCCGGCAGAAATCTGCGTCAGGCGATTGATATCGCCTGGGAGAGAGCCTGGCCTTCCATTCGCGACTCAAACACATCCACACTCATCACCTGCGTGATCTTGTATGCTTTTGGCAACACGTTTGGAGCAAGCATGGTAAAAGGGTTTTCGGTCACACTCGCCCTTGGCGTAGGTGTCAGTTTGTTTACCGCCATTATCGTCACACGCACCTTCCTGCACACAGTTTTGGATGGTGTCAAAAATGCCGAACATCCCAGCTGGTTTGGTCTTTAGGATCGCAATATGAATATTACAAAAAATCGCTATTGGTATTTCCTGATCTCGCTTCTGGTTATTATCCCGGGCTTTGTCTTTATGGGAATGAACTGGGTAAAGACCAAGGAAGGTCCCCTGCCCCTTGGAATCGACTTCCGCGGCGGATCCCTGCTTGAAGTGCAATTCGAAGGTGCACTGCCCGCATCAACTGAAATCACAACTCTCTACAAGGATTTCTCGACTGAGGCAGAATCAATTGAAGACCCCATCGTTCAGCCTTTGGGAACAGACTCCTATGCCATTCGCTCCAAAACAATGAGCGATGAAACAAAAGGCCTGTTGGTCGCTGAAATGGAATCCCGCTTTGGCTCCAAGGTTACCGTCTTGAATTTCACTTCCGTCAGTGCTTCTGTGGGTGCCGAAGTGACCAAGTCCGCAGGTTGGGCGGTTCTGGCCGCCGCCGCCGCCATCCTCATTTATATCTGGTATGCCTTCCGCAGTGTGGAACATGCATATCGCTACGGGACAGCAGCCATTTTAGCCATGTTGCATGATGTGCTGGTCGTCGTGGGTGTGGAAGCCATGTTAGGTTACTTCCTTGGCTGGGAGGCAGACGCCCTCTTCCTAACCGCCTTGTTGACTGTCATCGGCTTTTCCGTGCATGACACCATCGTGGTGTTCGACCGTGTTCGCGAGAATTCACACGTGCTCCGTCGTGTGGATTACGAAACGATGGTCAACCATTCGATCATTCAATCGTTGGACCGATCTTTGAACACACAACTCACGGTCATGTTCACACTCACCGCTCTTGTTCTCTTCGGCGGTGACAGCATTCGCCACTTCGTGATCATCCTGCTGGTCGGTATTTTCAGCGGAACCTACTCTTCCATTTTCAATGCAGCCCAGATCCTTGTGGTGTGGGAAAATCGCGAATGGGAAACTTGGTTCAAACGCAAGGAAATTACGGCATAATTTCCAAAAGGAAATCAACTCTCGGAGGGCACTGCGAATTGCAGTGCCCTTTTTTGATAAAATAAAATCATGATGGAAAATCTTTATCTCATTCTTCGCGGATTTATAATTGGTGTTTCGATAGCAGCACCCGTTGGACCTATCGGCGTTTTGTGCATTCGCCGCACGTTATCCGACGGCAGATTGACCGGCTTACTCTCAGGCCTTGGTGCTGCCACGGCCGACATGATCTATGGAGCGATTGCGGCGTTCGGCCTGAGTGTGATCATGGATGTATTAATTGGTCAGCGCGTTTGGCTGCAACTGCTGGGTGGACTCTTTCTGTTGTATCTCGGAATCAAAACGTTTTTATCCAAGCCTGCGGAAGAAGCGGCGCAAGCGAATCGGAACGGGTTATTCGGAGCTTATATTTCCACTCTCTTCCTGACCCTCACGAATCCGATGACCATTCTTTCTTTTATCGCAATCTTTGCCGGGGCCATGCCAAATACCGCATCGGGAACACCGTTGGTTTTAGTGGCAGGTGTATTCGCAGGGTCAGCCGCCTGGTGGCTGGCACTCAGCTTCGGGGTAGGTCTGATGCGCGATCGCGTCAGCTTGAATCTTATGTCTTGGGTCAATCGCGCTTCAGGCATGATCATCACAATCTTTGGAATCGTTTCTCTTTTGAGCATCACAAAAAGCTAGCGCATGGAGGTGCGGCATGGCAAACATGATCCTGGGACCGATCATCGGCGGGTTATCACACGAACAGGTTAATCTTTGGGCGCGTGCAGACAAGGCGGCGACTCTTCATGCATGGCTTGGCACAAAATCAAATGGAAGTGATGCCAGGTTGGCTGGAAAAACGCAGCTCAAGGCGGTAAACGGCTTTGCAGGAATTGTTCCCATTAAGAAACTTAAATCAGACAAAAAATATTTCTTTGCGCTCACGCTTACCCCGAGCCTGCCTCCGCCCAAAGCGGCATATCGGCCCTTTCGCACATTTCCAGAACCCGGCAAAGCAAAGTCATTTCGCTTTGCTTTTGGTTCCTGCTTCCTGCCCATGCGAAATCAACCCGGACTTGCGTTCAAACATATGCGCGAACAGCAAAAGGATCTAAGCTTCCTCCTCATGCTCGGTGACCAAATCTACGCAGATGATTTGGAATTCAACGGTCTGGGGCGAGTGCCAGTAAACGCTTCAGAGTATCGCAAGGTCTATGAAACTACATGGGGCAATTTGCATCATCGCGACCTGCTTGCACAAACGCCCGCATTTATGATGCTTGACGATCATGAAATTGATAACGACTGGCATTGGACGGATATCACACTGCAAAAACCAGACATCGCCTGGATTTCACGTTTGCTTAGAAAGCTTCAGGTCCGCCCCAAAGAGGAGCAATACCTGTCCACGACTCGCGTACTGACAGGGTTGAAGGCAAATTGGGAGCATCAGGCTATTCATGCGCCAGCCGCTCTTTCTCCGAACGGTCCACTCGCCTACGAATTCGAATATGGGGCCGCTGCTTTCTTTGTAATGGACACACGAACACAAAGAGTTCTCAATAAGACTCAACGTCAATTGCTGGGTGAAAAACAATGGAAGAAATTGGAGGAATGGCTGTTGAAGGTAAAGGTCTCGCATTCTGTAAAATTTATTGTCTCCTCCATTTCGATCCTCACCGACATCGTCGGCGACCCAACCAATGACCGCTGGGGAGGATTCAAACAGGAACGCGAAAGACTGCTCAAGTTTATTTCAGATCATGAGATCAAAGGGATTTACTTTCTCGTCGGAGATCTGCATTCCGCACACGCACTTTCGGCAGAGGTGATCAACACCGGCGGCGAAAAGCTTCCCATTAAACAATTCTGTTCCTCCCCATTTGAACAAAAGCCTGCCAATTTCACCACATTCCTTGATCACCCGGCACAAAGTTCATTTTTACAAAACCAAAAAAGACACTTTTCGATCAGCAAAATCAATTACGGCGTTGTAAACGTGGATTTCTCTGACAAGAAAAATCCACAAGTACGCTTTGAATTGAACTATGAAAAGGATGGAATCTGGAAAGTGCAATCAGACTAAAACAATATTTCTGTTGCCCACCCAGTTGACAGGGTGTACCTTCAAGTGTTCGCGGAGCAGAATCGGCAAAACCGCCTGAACTTTCGTTACATCCCCTGAAGAGTAGATTTGAACTTCCCCTTTTAAAGATGAAGTATTTCGCCCCGCGCCCATTTCCAATAAACGGCCAATTTGACGCACGATGGCCGGCGCCGGGTCAATCACGCGGACTTTTTCGCCGACAATCTCTTGAATTAATGGAATCACAAAGGGGTAATGCGTGCAGCCCAGGACGACTGTATCGATGTTTTTTTCCAGCATCGGAAGCAGGGCATCTTCCAAGATCCTGCGCGTGGGCTGCGAATCCAATTCCCCTTTTTCGATCTCTGAGACAAGGCCCGTGCAGGTATTCTGAAACAATTCCACGCCCGCGCCAAAGCGCTCCACCACAGAGGCATACAAGGCTCCCTGAAAAGTCGCAGGTGTGGCCAGAACACCCACTTTGCCCGTTCGAGTGATTTCCGCCGCGGGTTTGACGGCAGGTTCCATTCCAACGAATGAAATATCTGAAAACTTTTCGCGCAGATATTTCAAGGCAGCGGCAGATGCAGTATTACATGCCACCACAATTATCTTTGCATTTTGTTCCAGTAAAAACTGCGTGATACCTTCGGAGAATTTCTGGATCTCCGCCATGGGGCGCGCACCGTATGGGACATGACCCTGATCACCGAAGTAAACGACATGTTCAGCTGGCATCTGCTCCCGCAACACACGCAGGACGGAGAGGCCGCCTACGCCGGAGTCAAATATACCGATGGGGTGGGTTGAAGACATAATCCAAAATTATAGTTTATTTGCTCGAAGCATCCACAAAAGACTTGAACAACCTTCGCATCGAGGGCTGATCGGTCAACCATTCGGGGTGCCATTGTACAGCAACTGCATAAGGATGGTCTTCCATCTCGATCACTTCCGGCAATCCGTCAGGAGCAGTACCTACCACTCTCAAACGGGGTGCGATGTCCTTGAGTCCCTGGTGATGCAGGCTGTTGACATGCAAAAGTGTCTCCCCGAATATCCCTGCAGCTTTGGCAGATTCATCCACATTCACCGGGTGGACAAGGACTGTCCGCAGGTTGCCGGGGTAGTCATGATCCAATGCATTTTCCACTTGATCGTGAATGTGTGTATAAAGAGTCCCGCCCAAGGCCACGTTCATTACCTGTGCACCGCGGCAAATCCCCAACATGGGTTTGCCATCTTCCACGGCTGTACGGAGCAGGGTGATCTCTGTGAGATCCCGCATCTTGTCGACTTCACCAATTCTCGGGTGGTCCGAACCGTCGAAATAATCCAAAGAGACGTCCCCACCGCCAGTAAAAAGAATGCCGTCGAGACGGGAATACATGTCGAGGAAATCCTCTTCATTCAAAAGCGAAGGAATGGGCAACGGCAGGCCGCCCGCCTGAACAATCGCCCGAATATAGGAATGTTGAACAGTTGTAATGGGATGATGATCCGCGTCTTTTCCATTGCGCGTGGTGATGCCGATCAAGGGTTTTGACATGGCGACTCCTAAAATAAAAAAAGACCCTAAAGGTCATCGAGACCTTTAGGGTCTTTCAGAACCCTACTAATCGAACTTTTGCTTGAGGCGAGCGCTCTTGCCTGTGCGGTCACGCATGAAGTACAACTGCGCGCGGCGGACTTTACCGTGGCGTTCCACCACGATCTTGTCGAGACGCGGGGATCGAAGCAGGAATGTTCGTTCCACACCCACGCCGTTGCTTGCCATGCGGCGAACTGTCACAGATGAGTCGTTGCCACCCTTGCGAAGACGAATGACGATGCCCTTGAACTCCTGAATACGTTCGCGGTCACCTTCCTTGATCTTCACGTGCACGCTGACGGTGTCGCCAGAGTTTAATTGAGGGATCTTGTCGTTGGCTTTGGCCTCTACGGCCTTGATAAAGTCAGTCATTTTCGTTCTTCCTTAATTCCTGTGAATGGTTTTCCAAAACGCGACTGCGGAGTATAGCACGCATTTTCTGATAATACAAGGCCGTTTTACGAGTATTTTCGTACCGCCAGAACTGCGTTGTGACCGCCAAACCCGAAGGCGTTGCTTATGGCAAGCGAGATTTTCGCCTCCCGCGCCTTGTTTGGGATGTAGTCCAGGTCACACTCGGGGTCGGGAGTCTCGTAATTGATCGTTGGCGGTAAAATCCCGTCACGGATGGCATTCACGCAGAAAATGATTTCCAAGGCACCGGTCGCGCCCATCATGTGCCCGGTCATCGATTTGGTGGAAGAAACAGGGACTTTATAAGCCAGATCGCCAAAGGCCGCTTTGATCGCGCGGGTTTCGGATTGATCGTTCAAAGTCGTGCCGGTCCCATGGGCGTTGATATAGCCAACTTCATCGAGATTTGCTTTTGCAGAATTCAACGCCATCAAGATGGCGGCTGCCCCGCCCGCACCATGTTCGTGAGGAGCTGTCACATGGTGTGCATCGGCCGTGGAACCATATCCGGCCAACTCGGCCAAGATCGTTGCGCCGCGTGCCTTCGCATCGGTTTCGCGCTCCAGGACCAACACGGCACCGCCCTCGCCCATGACAAGTCCGTCACGGTTTTTGTCAAAGGGCTGAGGCACCGCATCCGTTCTGCGGGACATCGCGCCAACACGGTCAAATGCCGCCACGCCCGTGGATGTGATCGTAGCCTCTGCGGCGCCCGCCAAAGCGACATCGATCATGCCGGTCCGCAACATCATCAAAGCGGTGCCAATTCCATCCGAACCGGAAGCACAGGCAGACGCCACAGAGAAGGAAGGCCCTTTCAGGCCAAATTCAATGGCGGCCATGCCGGCACCACCGTTCGACATCAACATCGGGATCATGAATGGACTGACACGTCTCGGTCCTTCGGTATGGTTGGTCACCACCGCATCCTGCAAAGATTGCAGCCCGCCGATTGCGGAGGAAATAATTACGCCGATGCGCCCGGCATTATTTTCAGTGACAACCAGGCCGGAGCTGGCAAGCGCTTCACGGCTGGCAGCAATCGCATATTGTTCAAATCGGTCACGACGGCGGGCTTCCTTGGCATCCATAAAATTTTCGGCGGCAAAACCATGCACTTCGGCCGCAATATGCACATGCAAGAGGGTTGAATCAAACAGAGTGATGGGCCGTACACCGCTGTTTCCAGCGATCACATTTTTCCACGATTCAGCAACAGACAACCCCAGCGGATTAACCGTTCCCATGCCTGTAATGACGATACGATCCTGCATTCTTCCTCCAAAAATTAAATGGTTGATAAACAATCAGTAAACTGACGCGCTAATAAAACCCCAAAGACGTCCATCCGTCACGCGAAAATGCGCATCTCTCTTAAACCGATGCCTGCTTCAACAGCAGGGATATCTTCCACGCCCTAGCTGTTTCGCGCCCGCCACTCTCGTTGCAACATCCCATAATAAAATTCACTGCCATACTTCCCGCCCATCGGAAAGCTCTCCAAGAAATGAGCTTCACGGCGAAAGCCAGCCTTTTCCAGCGTACGCCATGAACCTGTATTTTCCACATCGCAATCCGCTGAGACACGATGCAGATCAAGATCATCGAAGAGAAATTCAAGCAGGCAGGTGATGGCTTCCGTTGCATAACCATTTCGCCAGTGTGCAGGTGCGATCGTAAACCCGATCACTGCCTGACGTGCATCCTGCTCAATAACCCGCAGGCCAAGATCGCCGATCATTTCGCCTGTTCGCTTCAACTCCACCGCAAGCTGCAGCCAATGGCCCGCCTTGGGAGATTCGATCCCTTTTATTTGGTCAAAGAAACGAAGCGCCTGTTCGCGGGAATAGGGAACTTCCCATCCTTGAAATTGGGCCACTTCAGCATTATTTCGGTACGCTAAAAAAGACTCGAGATCCGAGTCTTTGAAATTCCGTATCAACAATCTCTTCGAGTTCAATAACATCCGCTATTCTCCGGGCTTGGGGATGTAATCCCCCTCCACCCATTCCTCACCGCTGGGGCCGACTTCCTTCTTCCAGACTGGGACAATTTCCTTCAAGCGGTCAATGCCATAGCGCGCGGCATCAAAAACCCCGGTGTCGCGATGCGCAGCTGTACAGGCGATCAATACGGTTGGTGTTTTGGGGTACAACCTTCCGATCCGCTGCACCACTGCAATCCCTTCGATGGCCGGCCAACGCTCGCGGATCTCGTCCGCGACCTGTTTCATTTTCGCTTCCGCCATTGGGACATAAGATTCATATTCAAGATATTCCGTCTCATGCGCATCACCGCGCGTGGTAACACCTCGCACCATGCCGGTGAAAATGGCGGCCGCACCCGTACCTGTCAGCGTGATCTTTGCAAGCAGGTCATTCAAATCAATCTCTGATTCGGTGATCGAGTAAATGGTGGGGAATTCAGAAGCGCTCATCATCCACCAGACACCGGAGGGAACATGCCGATCTCGGCATTCGCCGGGACAACCGCCTCGTCAAACGCATATTCGCGGTTAATCGTCATTAAAACAGATTTCATGGACTCTTTAAGATTGGGGTAATCTTTCGAGAGTTTCTCCTTCAATCCTTTAATTGTCATATCCATGGGAATGTCCAATTCAAGGGATTTCGTCCCGGCACGGTCACGGATCGTGGCAAAAAACAGTAATTTTATGTGATTCATTTCTAGATCCAAACGTCATTTGCCGCAGTGAGTTTGCTTTCAGCATCGCCGGTATTGACCGTACCCGCAGGTTCGATCAGCAGAATTAGGCATTCCTCCTCCGCCACAGGCTTATGTTCCATGCCTTTGGGGACAACGAACATCTCACCTTCATTCAAGGAGACCTTGCCATCGCGAAAGAGAATATCCAGATGACCTTTAACCACAAGAAAGACTTCGTCAGTCTCGGGGTGATCATGCCAGACGAACTCACCCTTAACCTTCGCCAATTTCAAATGGTAGTCATTCAACTGCGCAATGATCTTCGGCGACCAGTGCTCGGAGAATTTCGAGAGTTTTTCCTGTAAATTAATGGGGGAATATTCCATGATCACTCATTCACCACATCGCCGGATTGGCCGCCATGTTTTTCGATCAAACGGATGTTTTGAATGCGCATGGTCTTCTCGGCGGCTTTGGCCATGTCATAAACAGTCAACGCGGCGACGGAAACTGCGGTCAAGGCTTCCATTTCCACGCCAGTCTTGCCAGTCGTTTTGGCAGTGGCAGTGATGACCACGCCCGGCAGAGACTCATCCAGAACAAGGTCCACATCGATCCTGGAGAGAGGTAAAGGATGACATAACGGAATCAGGTCCGAGGTCCGTTTGGAGGCGGTGATGCCCGCGATCTGTGCCACGGTCAACACATCCCCTTTTTTGATCTGGCCGGCACGGATCAATTCGAACGTCTCTTTCTTCATTTGGACCTCGCCACGCGCAATCGCGATCCGTTCGGTGTCCGGCTTGTGACCGACATCCACCATGCTGGCACGTCCATGGTCATCCAAGTGAGTTAATTTAGGCATGACAGGATTATACACTGGCATAACAAGCGGGTTTTTAGACATCTGACAGACTAGAGCTTAAAGATATATTTAACCACCCAGAAGAGAATCGTTAAAAACAATTGAAGAACATCACGGCGCACATATTTTTCAACATCCGGGTGCATCAAGCCAATTTGGAGACCTACATATGAATAAAAAGTGTGATATGGGGCAAAGAAGAGAGAGGAAGCCAGGGCAAAAAATGGATTTCGATGGCGAAAAGCAAGCCAGAGAAAAAAGAGACCCAGGGGGATAAGATAAGGAAACGAGCTGCTGTTCCATGCAAATTGCGGCCCGTGAAACAACATACGATCGATCCATGCGGGGAACAACAGCATGGACAAAATCCAGGCGATGCAAAGGGGACCCAATTCACGAACAACTTTCCAGGCCCCATGGTCTTTCCATAGGGAAATAAAATAGTAAAGGACAACACCAAAGCCAATTTGCGGCTTCATAACCAAAAATAACAAACCCAGCATGGGGGGGAGCAGCATTCCTGAAACAACGATCGGGTCAATATTGTTGCCGAGCAACATGCCGATCGTGGTGGGGGAAAGAAAGAACACGACAATTGTTATCGGGCTTGCGTTGAGACGATAAGCGATCAATCCCAACAAAAGAAAACAAACCACAAACATCAAACCATGAGCATAAAAAGGCGGCAGCAGGACAATGGGCAACAACGGGATCACAGCCCAGGGAGGGTTTGCAAAAGAAATATGATCGTAGGGAGATTGACCCGAGAACACGCCTCTGGCGGCCGGGTCGAACGTATCAAACCAATCTGCCGTGGGCAAAAAGGAAGCCGCATAAACTGCAATCACCAGCAGGGCAGCAAACAGCAAAGAAATGAAAACTTTGCGGATATTAAGTGCCGACAGCATCATAAAAGTGGAAACTCTTCATAAAATTGAATGGAGATGGGGAATTCGCCTGGATTATACACTGGTATAATCCGTCCGCTATGGACGGCTTCCTGGGTAATCAAATGAGCGGATACAAGGTGCAGATCCCCGACTATGAGGGGCCGCTGGACCTTTTGTTGAGCCTGATCGAACGCGCCGAGTTGAACATCACTTCGATCTCTCTGGCTTCCGTTACGGATCAGTATTTATCGTATTTGCACGGGCTTGAGCAAATGAAGCCTGATGAAATTTCCGCATTTCTGGTGATCGCCGCAAAGCTGGTACAGATCAAATCGGAGGCCTTGCTGCCGCGCCCGCCCGAACGGGAACCCGGTGAGGAAGATCCCGGTGCTTCGTTGATCGAGCAATTGATCCTGTACAAACGCTACAAGGAAGTTGCAGGCTGGATGGTGGAGCTGCAGGAAAAAAATTGGCGGACGTACCTGCGCGTTGCACCGCCCCCAAAAGTGGAAGCAAAACTCGATCTCTCCAACCTGACGCTGGAAGGCCTGCTCGATGCAGCAGTCTCCGCCTTTTCGAAAGGCAAGGACAAAAAGCCGCTTGCCATTATCATCGCCGCACCGCGCGTGACCATCCGCGAAAAAATCGACTTCATCACCAAAACCATGAAGCACATTCAGAAGATGACCTTCAGCGGACTGATTACCGACAAAGCCACGCGCGTCGAGATCGTGGTGACTTTCCTCGCCATGTTGGAGTTGATCAAACGCTATCACATCTCCGCCGTGCAAAACGAATTGTTCGGCGAGATCGAATTCGAGAAAATGGGCGATTGGAAAGACGACGAAGAGATCGATATCGAGTTTGAGTAGAAAGAAGAGGTCACGCCAAAAGCGTGACCTCTTTATTACCAGAATTCGTCGCGTTACAAACGTGACCTACAACATCTCCTCCGCCGCAGCAACACCGGACATATACGCACCATGCACCGTGCCGGGAAATTCACGATGCGTCGCCTCGCCGGCGAAATACAGCACATCGTCCACGGGCGCAAATAGAGCATCCAGGTCATCGCCGCTGGCGAAGGGTGGAATGTGCGAGTACGATCCCAAAGCCAATGGGTCCTTCCCCCAACGGGTGATCACAAACCCGACAGGCTCTGGAATTTCATCCCCGTAGATCACGCGCAGAGTATCCATCGCCCCATCAACGATCTCATCATCAGAAAGTTCCTCGATCGCAAATCCTTTTGCGCCGCCATGAAAAGCCATCAACACAGGCTCGCCGATATACGGCACAAAACTCAGCCAATCGTTCCACTCGCCAGGCTTCTCCCCGATATAGCCAAAGCCTTCGATCGTTTCATCCCAGAATACTTCTGGAAATTTTAGGTAAACTTTGTTGAGCACGCCCATCGCAAGGCGATCGATTGCATTTTGTTTTGAATCAGGAAGCGGCGGATCGAACTCAATCGCTGCCTGCTTCAACACCCCAAGCGGAAATGTGACAACAACTTTATCGCCACCAAATGTACCTGACGAAGTTTCCACGTCCACACCATCGCCCCCGTAGCGGACAGAGTCCACTTTCACCCCGAGGCGAATATCCAACCCTTGCGCCAGCCCATCTGTGATCTGGTTGTATCCATCGGGAAAGACAACTTCAGCGCCGCCAAGTTCTTCGTCCTGATCCCAATTCCAAAGCGACAGATCATCAGGATCTGCACCATATTCCAGTGAAGTCTCTCCTTGAATATGGAAGTTCAACCTGTGCAATTCCTCCGCAGAAAGATTTCGACGCGCGATCACTTCATCAAAGGCCTCTTGCAGCGACATGTCAGCATCCGTATCTTCCTGCATCGCTTCGACTTCCGCATAAATGGAATCGAACAGGTCTTCGATCTCCGATTCTTCGCCGGCGGATAATTCCCGCCCATCGGCAGCGAACGTGGAGAAGTTTTCATAATCCGTGGGCGTTGTTTTGACACCGAATTGCTTTGCAAGTTCGGCGATGGGGTTGCCTTTCACCCCGTGGATCCATGAAGCGCCGAGGTCAAGCGGCAGGCCGAGGGAATGATCGGTCCACATGCGGCCGCCGATGCGATCCCGCGCTTCTAGGATGATTACACGCAAGCCTTTATCTGCCAGAGTGCGGGCGGCGGCGAGGCCGGCAATGCCCGCGCCAAGCACGAGCACATCCGCTTCGTGCGGACCTGAATCAGAGTGGGGAATGTTTGTTGACACAGCAGCAGGCTCCTCGGTCAAAGATGGAAGCGGATCTTCGATCATTCCACAGGATAATGCAATTGCAGAAGCCGTCCCAATGGAGGCGGCCTTTAAGAAATCACGTCGCGTCAGTTTCTTTTTCATTCCTTCTCCCAAAAATTGAATGTACCCATAAGGCAGCGAGCGCACCGATATTATCGAACACCAGGATATCCGTAAGAGACGGATGACGACCGGGGACGAAAGATTGATGAAATTCATCCGTGGCCGAATATAGAATTGCCAAAAGCCATGCAGCCGGGCGGTATTTTGGAGAAAAGTGAAATGCAAAATGAAAGGCAATGGCAAGCAGGCCGTATCCGACGGCGTGGCTCATCTTTTTCACGGCATAATCCCAGCTGAGAAAATTCGGCAGGTCGGCACTTGAACGGGAGGAAAACAAGAAAATAACACCCATGATCAGGAGTGCGGGAATCCAGCGGGGTAAAATAGAAAGGATTTTTTTCATAGAGGTAGTGTTGATCGAAACCAATGAAGTTTTATTGAGGCATGAAAATCACTGGCTGCATTTTTCGAAGCCGCAGAGAGTGTTCACGACCAAGCGCGTCCACGAAGTGCCCGACCTGCTGCGCGAAGTGGAGGCGCTGGTCAACTCGCAGAACGGATACGCAGCGGGCTTCCTAAGCTATGAAGCCGCGCCCGCATTTGACAAGGCCCTGCGCGTTTTGGATTCGGGTGATTTCCCGCTGCTTTGGTTTGGCGTTTACCCGGAGCCGAAGAAGGTCGAGGTGTCGTTTCCAGGTCAAAAGCTCGATCCGCCCAACTGGCAGCCAAGCGTTGAACGGGAAGGTTATAACACGTCCATTGAAAAAATAAAAGAATACATCGCAAAAGGCAGGACGTATCAGGTCAATTACACGATGCGCCTGCAAGCGAACGCCGCGTTCCATGCGTGGGATCTCTTTTTGCACCTTGCGAAAAGCCAAAACAAATATGCAGCCTTTGTAAATACAGGACGCTATTCGATCTGCTCGGCATCGCCCGAGTTATTCTTTCAATTGAACGGCACAACGATCTCCAGCCACCCCATGAAAGGGACGGTCAAGCGCGGGCGGACGAATATTGAAGACCGGCAGCAAGCGGATTGGTTAAAGGATTCAGTCAAGAACCGCGCGGAGAACGTGATGATCGTGGACATGATCCGCAACGACCTCGGGCGCATCGCAAAAATTGGAAGCGTCACCGTGCCGCAGCTGTTCAAGATCGAAAAATACCCCACTCTTTTTCAAATGACCTCCGCCGTAGAGGCAGAGACGGAAGCCTCGGTGACGGACATATTCTCCGCACTCTTCCCCTGCGCTTCGATCACGGGCGCGCCAAAGGTCAGCACGATGGAAATTATTTCAGAATTGGAAACGACCCCGCGAAAGATCTATACGGGCAGTATCGGGTATATCGCGCCGGGCAGACAGGCGCAATTCAATGTGGCAATCCGAACCGCCGTGATCGATGAGCAAACCCGATCCGCGGAATATGGCGTCGGCGGCGGCGTGGTTTGGGACTCGGTCAATGCAGACGAATACAGCGAGGCGCTGCTGAAATCGCGCATCATGACGGAACCCGCGCATGAATTCCCGCTGCTCGAAACCCTGCTATGGACTTCAGAAGAAGGATACTTCCTCCTCGACAAACATTTGGCGCGCATGGCGGATTCGGCGGAGTATTTTGACTTCCCATTTCAAAGGAACGAGCTGGTCGATCTATTGAAGAAGGCCGCGAAGCCATTCAAAACCCCGCAGCGCGTGCGGGTCCTATTAAACCGGGCCGGTGAATTTACATATGAAGCCAGGGTTTTCAGCGGGGAGGAAAAAATATTCAAAGTGAAAATGGCGGATGTCGCGATCCACTCATCCGACGCATTTTATTTTCACAAGACCACGAAGCGGGATATATACCCCGCAATTGAAGGATTTGACGACATCCTGCTTTACAACGAAAAAGACGAGTTGACCGAATTCACCATTGGCAACCTGGTCGTCAAAATAAAGGGAGAGTTCTTTACCCCGCCAACTTCCTGCGGGCTGCTGGCCGGGGTCTTTCGGGCGTACCTGATCGAAAGCGGGCAGGTTCAGGAAAGGGTGATCCACAAACATGAATTAAGCGCCTGCGAGGAAACATACCTGGTCAACTCCGTGCGCAAATGGGTGCGGGTTGAGCTATCAACATAATCAACCCCCAATTTAATCTGGACGCAGATGAACGCTGATTTTCGCTGACAAAGCAAGATCAGCGTTGTCTGCGCTTTTCAGCGTCCCCTTTGGGGTTTAAAAACAAACTCACCCACGAAAGATCGATTTCGGGGTGAGTCGTGTTTATTCGATCACTTTCTATTGTAGTGCAACGGTCACTGAAGTGGTTCCATCGCCGAGCGGAGCGCCGCCGATGACGATCTTCCTGCCGGATTCATGTCCGTCAAAGCCCATGGTGAAGGCGCCGTTGAAATTCACCGACATGCTGGTATCTTCGCTATAGCCAGCCTTGCCGAACTCATCCTGATAGAACTTGATCACATCGTCGCTGCTGAGCTTGGTTTGGTAGGTCACGGTTTCAGGCGTGCTGATCACGTTGATGGCATCCGCAGTCACGGGGAAGGGTGACTCGCCGCCGACCGTGATGTTTCCGCCGTCGGTGCCCACGGGAGGTGCGGTGGCAACTCCTGTGGAATCGGTGGGGCTTTCGTATCCGCCATCCCCGCCTCCCATGACGGTCTTGCAGGCCAGCGAGGAAAAGACCAGGGCGGCGACGGCAAGCAAAATACTATATTTCTTCATTTAGATTCTCCTTTGGAATAAAAGTAATTTCCACCCATTTTACTCACATCGAATAGATTGGCTATCCCCCATACAGTATATAACCGAAATCGCGAAGGTCGCGAAAAAGAGCAGGTCTCCCTCTTCGAGGACTTCGCGATACGAGCAAGGAGAGCACATGCTCCACTCGACCTACGAGGGGTGGATGTGGTTGTTGTAGGGGCGAGGCCTTGTGCCACAACGTGGTATCGTCTCGCCCCTACGGCGCAATGCGGCCCCCTCCGTCCTTCGGACACCTCCCCCAAATACCCATTCGCAAAGTACGCTCGGGCACGCGTACGACAGAGAGCGTGTCGGATTTGGGGGAGGAAATAACTACGGAGGGGTGCAACCTTCTGGGTAGGGCGGGACGCCGCTGCAGATGGGCAGGCCGGTATCCGGGTCTTTGGGTTCCTCTGCCTTGGTGGGGGCGAATTGGATGCACCCACTGCCGTCAAAGGAGAAGCTGTCGGTGCGGTGACCGTCCACTTGCACTTCCACTTGCATGGGGAAGTTTTGACCCGGCGGCACGATGCAGCTGATGATATCTGGATTGGAAGCAGGCACCTCGCACTTCACTGGATATCCGTTCAAGGTAATCTGCGGATTGGAAGCCGTCGAGGCGAGTTTGAAGTTGATGTAGCCTTCGATCAGATTGCATGCAATGACTTCGCTCGTGAGCAGTTGGGCCGGTGCAGCAGTAGCCGTGGGCGTGGAGGTCGCCAGCGCGGGTTCGGCGGTGGCGGTGGGTGTGGCCGTGGCGGCCGTGCATTTCGCCAAGGCATTGTTCTCGATCTTTGCAAGATTATCTCCGTATTTGCCTTCGCCCATCACGATGGATCCATCCGGGCAGCGGACCCTGCAGGTGTATTGCTCTTCGCTGATCCATTCGCCGTCTTCCAGGATCTTAAAGTAGGATATGCAGTTCGGGCCAATATTCAGGGCGGGTCTTTCATTTGCACGGCAGAAGATGACAAGCAGGGCGGTGAAGAGCAGGGCGAGGCGTGGATGTTTTCGCAAGTTGAACATGGTTTCCTCCGACGTCATGTGGAATGAATTTGCTCCATCAGTCGTGAGTATAGCGGAGGATGGGTTTCCCCAAAAGGTCAGGTCTCGACCCCCTCCGCCCCTCGCGCGGCACCTGCCACTCGCTAAGTACGCTCGAGGTACACGTCCTGCCGACCCCTTGAAGAGCACAACGGGCAGGCAAGCACGGCAGGCGAAACAGCCCCAAATACCCATACGCAAAGTACGCTCGGGCACGCGTACGGCAGAGAGCATGTCGGATTTGGGGGAGGACGCGTTTGTGGATTGCGAATACAATCGGGGCCAGGAGAATGATGACGATGAAGATACGAAGCGGATTGCTGATCGTGCTGGCAATGCTGACAATGAGTCAGTTAAGGTGCAGCGCGGACAAACAAGGTTCCATGGTCATACAGGCATTTGTCGATATCAACCAGAGCGGTACCCCGGATGAAGGCGATGAAATGCTGCCCGGTGTGCAAATGGCGTATGACGGATTTGGCGTCCAGAGCAGTGATACACAGGGTACGGCAACCTTCGTTGTGAATCAGGAAAGTGTGGAGACCTGCCTGTATCTTAACGAACAAAAACCGATCAGCGTGCTGCCCCCGCCCGGATATGTGCTGAAAGATACGAAAATAGGGATGTGGGATTGTGAGCAGGGATGGGGCGAAGCGGACAACTTCGCTTATCTACACTTTGAGAAATTGAGCGCAGCGACCCCACTGCCTGCCGCGACGCAGGTACCAGCCACGTTGACCCCCGCGCCGATGCCCATGTTCGTGGAAACAGCCACGTCACCGACCCAGCCGATGCCTGCGCTGACCCTGGAGGCCAAGACCATCCCTCCCACATTCAGCTTCGCGGGCGCGAATATCAAGTTCAGCTATCTCATCACCAACACAGGCAATGTGACCCTGACGGGACCGTTTACCCTCAAGGACCTATCCGATATATCCAGCATCTATTGCACGCAGTACCTGCAAGCGGCGGTCTTACAGCCCGGTGAGTCCATGCAGTGCGGGGCGAGCCGCAAGGCACGTCCGCCGGATGTCAATGCGGGGGTGGTCGGGAATGTGATCACGATCAGTGTTACGTATGTGGACCCGTTGACCAATGGCACGTTCACCGTCTCTGCCGAGGCGCAGACCGGAAGTGTGTATGTCAAGTGAGGTTTGTGAGGGACAGGGGTTTATGAGGGGTACGCTCTATCGGGGGCTTAGCCCCCGATAGAGCAAATCATAGAGGGTAGCCCCCGATGGAGCGGGGGCGGAAGTAGAACTTCCGCAGTCCGTCGAATCCTCCCCGCCCTTACACGACGAATTCGACGAGGTCGCGGCCGTTTTGTTTGGCGCGGTAGAGGGCTTGATCGGCAAGGGAGATGAGCTCGTCGGCGGTGAGGGCATGCTCGGGGTAGACAGAGGCGCCGATGGAGGCTGTGACTTGGAACGGACCTTCCGTCCCGTGGATGGTTTGCTCGTGGATCAATTCGCGCAGGACTTCGGCGCGGTTGCGCGCGTCGCCGTTGCGCATGCCGGGCAGGACGAGCAAAAACTCTTCGCCGCCGTAGCGGCAGACGATATCGCCGGCGCGGACGTTCTTCTTGAGGGCATCGGCCACGGCTTGCAGGACGAGATCGCCCACGGGATGACCGTGCGTATCGTTGACCCGTTTGAAATGGTCAAGATCGAGCATGAGGACGGTGAGCGGAAGGCGGGCACGCTGGGAACGGGCGAGTTCGATGGGCAGCATTTCGTCAAGGTAGCGGCGGTTGAAGAGACCGGTGAGCGGGTCGCGGATGGCTTCTTCGCGCAGGCGGGCCTGCAGGCTGTTGATGCGGTCGAGTTGTTCGGCAAGCTGTTGATTTGCAAAATCCAATTCGGAGGTGCGCTCCTCCACACGCCTTTCGAGTTCGGCTTCGTCGCGGCGTGCCTGATGCAGGGCACGGTTCAGCCGCACGACCAGATAATTGAGCGCGAAGGTGGTGGCAAGCAAAAACAGGGCGGTGGTGAGCACACTGAGGAGGGTGGGATTGACCGCGAAGTGGGTGTCGATCAGGCCGTTGACTTGGGCGATGCCGATGACCAGCACGGCGAGCGCACTGGTGACCCCATAGAACAACAGGGCACGCTGACCCAACATCAGGCCGGCAACCGCCAGCAGGAAATAGTACCCGCCCACGGCTTCGTCATACACGCCGCCGATGACCACGAAACGCGTGGTGATCAGAAACCCGGCCGCGGGCAGGACGAGGCGCACCGGCATGAGGCGTCCGCGCCACGTGTAATAGAAGAGGATGAAGAGCAGGATGAGGAATCCGAAGAAGAGGGGGTCCCCCAGTACTTCGCGCGGCGAGGTGACGAGGTAGATGAAGAGCGTGATGGAAAGGAACGCGAGGTGGAGTGCGCGCTGGTTTTGGTGTTCGTTTTCGGTTCGATCCAGCTGCCTGAGAAACTGACGGAACATGGGGTCACCTCGTCTTTGGCTCGTGTGTGCGGTTTCATTATATCCATTCGGGCGGGGAAAAGTGTTCGTGTTCAGTTGCAAAGGGGAGAGATGGTAACCGCGAAGCACGCCGAGTTCGCGAAGAAGGGCGAGGGCGTTTTATTGCAGGGGCGGGGTGGGGCGGCATATGCCGTAGTTTTGGGGACGAGGGATAAGTAAATTGCAATAATAAGGACTTGATTTGTTGATTAAACCGTTGTATGCTAATAAAAACATACATCTTCCCTGCCCTTTCAACAACTTTGACGGGGCCATGCCGATTAAACCAGCGGGTATAATGCAGCAGTGGTTTTAATGGGAGATGATTTTCATACATGTTCAATGGATTGGGAGAATAAAACTTTGAAACTAACACAGGGTTCACCGCTCTTAAGAAAAAAATTACTTGCCTTAATTGCAGAAGCAACATCTTGGGTGGAAATCCCCACCAACGGTCCCAATGGAAATGACATGGAGCGGGAATTCGACCTCGACCAGCTTTGGGCCACACCGCGATACCTTGTTCGCACCATTGAGATCATCAGCAAGGCAGCTCGGGAATCCGGTGTGCAATATGACGCTGTTGCAGCAATTACATCCAACGTGGGCTCATTTGGAACAACGCCGCTTGCCACGGGACTGGCAATCGAAAAGAACAAAAAACTTATCATCTTTGTCGAAACCGAGTTCGGCCGGTATTATGTGGCCCCTCTCAGCCTTAACGATGATGCTTTCTTTAGGGCGCACAAGATCCTGCTGGTGAAGGATATTTTGGTCGGCGGTCGCAGCCTGGTCAATGTCGGCGCACTCATCGCCAAACACGAGGGGACCATTGCCGGCATCATCTCGCTGATCAATATGAATCCCAAGCCGCAGCCTGCAATCGACGCAACCAACGAGAACACTGTATTCATATATGTACTTTCCGGTTCGGACATCAAGGACCTTGGAGGGAAAACAAAATGAATCTTGAAATAGAGAACGTATTCTTTGGCGCATTCCTCGGCTTTTGGATCAGCGAGTTATTAAAATCAATTTCCCAGCCCTTCGTTACTATCGTTCTTTTGTTCACGATGACCGTTCTGGTGTTCGTTCTGCACAAATCACTCTATTCGGAAGAAGATCGTTTTATTATCAGGTTGTTATCGCACATTCTTAATATGTTGATCTGTTTGGTTATTTTCCCCGTATTGGATTATTACTTCCCAGGTTCGCTTGACCACATGCAGGTCTCCTCCACCATGTTACTTGTCATATTGGGGGGCACAGTCTTTTTTTGGATCCTTTCCGGGGAACTCAAACGACAAAGCGAAGGCCGTCAGGTGGAAGCGGAGTTTGACAGGTAGAGGCATGATGGTATTAAAACAACCTGATGTGATCATTGGATTGTACGTGTTGGTTATCGCCGTTTGGCTATGGTTGGCGGCATTCAATCCCTTTCGCTGGAAATCCTTCTCAACCGGCGCCAAATACAAGCCGTTTGGCAGGCGCGTCATGGACCGTCTTGAAATGGACCCGCAATGGGAAGCGGCCCTTGCACACATTTCCCTCCTAAGCGGCAATCTGGCGCAATCTGTGGAGACAGGCGCTGCGCTTAATCTACGGTCGCGGCGTGCCGCCTCAACCATGCTTGGTGAAATCGCCCGGGATCTGGAAGACGGGCAATTGATGATCCAACGATATTCCGGTTTTATGTGGTCTAAGATTGCCGGAAATTTTTCAGTGTATTTTGCCAATGAACGCAGCAAGAAGCCTGTTAACGCCGAGACGGTTCGCCGCATGAATTATTGGTTTACCCATTACCGAAACGGTGTCCTGCGCAAGGATATTCGTAACTGCCATGCCGCCGTTGCAAATTTGGTGTTCATTACTGAAACGGGCGAGGCCACCAGCACACACCAGCGCACCCCGGACGCAAAACGCCTCAAACTCTACCATGAATTCAAGGACGATGCGCGCGATCTCGTTAGTGGCGATGCACGCAACGTACACGGCAAAACCCTGGACCAGATCCTGGATAAATGGGCTCCGCTCGCAATTTCCCACCAGGACCCCTACCTCTATCTGTTACTGGTCTATTTAAGCACGTATCGCCGCTCTTTCAATATTTTATACAACTACGCCATTGCCAGTCACGATGAATATATTCTTCTCGATTACAAAATTAAAATGAACAGGATTCAGCACCTTATCTCCATCTATGTAAAGGCGCTGACCAAAGGCGACCTGCGCACCCAGTACAAATGTTGCCTTGATTTCGCAACCCTGGCACAGATCGCGACCGGCAAGGACAAACACTTAATCAACGAAGATTATATTCTTGCCCCTGCCCCGTCTGAAAACACGAAAGATTCACCCCGCCGCCGAAAGGCACACATCCTGTAGGTTGGATCGGTACTTTCAGCGCGGCAACAGATGGTCTTGCTTTATCAAAGGCTGTCACTCTCGCCAATAAAACCGCACGCAACAAGTACATGCAAGTTATTTCCGTGTCGCTGCACCATGTGATTTCATTTCATATTACGAGGGATATCAATGACCAAACATTCTGTGAAATTTCTCAGGGAACTTGGAGAGTTGTGCATCAAGCATGACGGCAACATGATGGATGCAAGCTGGAACCATTGGGCCTCCTATTTCAACAACCGTGTTTCGCTGCGATTATTCAACCTCTTCGGAAGCGCGGTGCAAAAGTACGCCGGCAGTATGGATTATTTCTGCCCCATCCCTAATTCCGGCCAGCCCCTCATCCCGATCGTAATGAAGAAAACCGGCCTTCCCGCCATCACCTACCCCCGCACCAACAACCTCACCTCGCTCGAGTTCGAAATGGAGCACCAGATCAAGCGCAAAGCCAGGGTGATGTTGATCGATACGAACGTCAACTATGGCGAATCTTTCTCCAAGGCAATCGCTCAGTTCAGGCGCATAGACGCAAAGGTCTCGCTCTTTGCCGTTGCCATCTTTAACGACCTGCATTGGAAGGAATATCCACGGGAACTACACGAACTCGACCGCAAAGGGAAATTTATTCATCTAATCAAGGTCTCCGAGGTGGTGGCCGCATTAAAAAAATAAGGGTTGATAATCCCCATTCCCCATCATATTCGGCACAACAAATCTGGATGCAGGTACGCATCCAGATTTGTTTATGACGTATTCTCAATGGGCTACGGCTCGGTGACCGGGTCTTCTGGATGCGCGGTGTTCCATAACGCAACCAGTTCATCGGCGGTCTTGCCGATATTTTCGCTGTTGATGATCGAGCCCGTGAATGTCTTTGCGGTGTTCAATCCTTCGGCGAGGGCGTTATCGGGGCGGACACTGACATCGAAGGTTCCATCCAGACCGACGGTGGGCGTGAATACGCCAATGCCTTCGATCTTGATCGCGCGTCCTTCGCGGCAGTATTGAATGATCAGGTCGCGCGTTTCCTTGAGGATCGAATCCACTGTGCCTTCATTGGCGGTGGAGTTCCTTGCGAGGACGCGGGTGTACTCGCCCTTTTGGACGGTATTGCCCTGATCGACACGCGGACGAAATGTATTGATTGCCTGAATTCTTGAAGCCATTTTTACCTCCATGACTTATCAAAATTTTTCCCGAAGCCGGGCACCTTCATACTATATAACAGGGGTGGCTTCAAAACAGGCTTCAAAAATTAACAAATCAGGCGAAAGATGTCAGACATCCCGCGCGGTTTCGGTTTCATACTATGAACCACTCCGTTTCATAGTATGAAACGAATCGTCCCATAGTATGGAACGAGTCACTTTATAGGATGAAACGAGTCGTCCTATAGTATGAAACGACTCATCTCATAGTATGAAACTGGCATGGCTATAAGAAGCGGGAAAAGGGGGCCTTTTTGCCGATTTTCGCGCGAAATCAGGCCGTTGGGTCGGGTATACTTGGGGACATTAAGCGGGGAATACCGCTTGCTAAAGACGATAGAATTCAATTGATATAACTTCTGCTGCTTGACTATAATAAGCTCAACAAACACCCAAAGATGGTTCTTGTAAATTATGGAACAACAAACAAATTCCAAACAACGTATTGCCCAGCATGGCGAAGTATTCACCAGTCAACGAGAGGTGAATGCCATGCTGGATTTGGTGAAGCAGGAAACTGAGAGAATCGACTCGCGGTTTCTTGAGCCTGCCTGTGGAACGGGGAATTTTCTAACAGAGATTTTAGAACGAAAACTACAAGTGGTAGAGAAGAAATACCGCAAAAGCCAATTGGAATTCGAGCGAAACCTTGTGCTTGCAGTTTCTTCCGTTTACGGCATTGATATTTTGGAAGACAACATTATCGAATGCCGAAAACGCTTATTCGACATTGTAGACAAGAGTTACACCACGCTCTTCAACAAGAAAACAAAAAACGAAGTACGCCGCGCAATTCGTTTTGTCCTTGCAAAAAACATTATTCATGGCGATGCACTGGATTTGAAAACCGTCGGCGCAACCCCGCACCAAATCATCTTTTCAGAATGGTCTTTCCCTTTCAATAACAGCCAGATCAAACGGCGTGATTTTGTCTTTGCCGAGTTATTGCCGAATGAATCAAATAAGCTCAATCAACCTGATTTATTTTCAACGAATGAACATGTGTCTGATTTGGGAGAAAAAGTCTTTCTTCCGACGGAAACTCACAGCTATCCAGCAATTCATTTTCTAAGGGTAGGAGAAGAAGAAAATGCTTCCTAACTACAACCCCGATGTATTGACCTGCCTTGCCAACCTGAGCAATGACGAAGTCTTTACGCCACCCAACATTGCCAACCAAATGCTGGACTTGTTACCAGCCGAAATCTGGCGCGATAAAAACACCACCTTTCTTGACCCCGCAGCCAAGAGCGGAGTATTCCTGCGCGAGATTGCCAAACGCCTGATGGACGGTTTGAAAGACGAAATCCCCAACCAGCAAAAACGCATTGACCACATCTTTACCAAGCAAATCTTTGGCATTGCCATTACCGATATGACCGCCCTGCTGACGCGGCGCAGTTTGTATTGCTCGAAGAAGGCAAACGGCAAATACTCAATTTGCGAAGGTTTCGACACGCCAGAAGGTAATATTCTATTTGATTGGGTAGCTCATCTATGGGAAAAGGGGCGTTGTGCGTTTTGCGGTGCAAGCGAATCAGAATATGCACGTGATTTTGAATTAGAAACGCACGCATATCAATTTATTCATACTTATACTCCAGAGGAGTTATTTAACATGAAATTCGATGTCATTGTTGGAAATCCGCCCTATCAGTTGAGTGACGGAGGATACGGGACAAGCGCATCTCCTATTTATCATTTCTTTGTTGAACAAGCAAAAAAACTCAAACCAAAATTCCTTACGATGATTATTCCATCGCGTTGGTTTGCTGGTGGCAAAGGATTGAATGATTTCAGAAGATCTATGCTCCAAGATCGACGAATTGTTTCATTGGTTGATTTCCAAGACGCAGCAGATTGCTTTCCTGGCGTAGAGATAAAAGGAGGTGTTTGTTATTTTTTGTGGGATGAGCACTACAGTGGAGACTGCGAAGTAACTTCTGTTGTAGCTGGAAAAAAGCTAACTCCGATGAAAAGAGATATCGGCAAACACGACGTGTTTATTCGATTCAACGAATCAATTCCGATTTTAGAGAAAGTACAAAAGCTAAAAGAAGATACCGTTTCTTCAATTGTTTCACCCAGAAAGCCTTTTGGGTTTCCTACTAATTTTGAAGGCATTTCTTCTAAAGAAACTGCGGGAAGTATAAAGATTTATGGGCAAAAGAATATTGGCTGGATTAAAAGGGAGAAAGTGACTTTTAATGTTGACTGGATTGATGCTCATAAAGTGCTTTTATCTAAAGCATATAATGGTGGGTATACATATCCACATCAAATAATTAACCTGCCATTTCTCGCTGATACTCCTAGTTGCTGCACAGAAACATATCTGGTACTCGGACCGTTCAAGAAACGAAGTGAAGCCAAGAATCTTCTTGATTATATGAAAACTAGATTTTTTAGGTTTATGGTTTTTCTAAGAAAAATAACACAAGATAACCCAAGTGACAGATTTGATTATGTACCATTGTTGGACATGAGTCAAACATGGACAGATGAGCTCTTGTATAAAAGATATAAACTTACAAAAGAAGAAATAGAATTTATTGAGTCTATGATTCGCCCAATGGGAGAAACCGAGGATGAATAAAGAATTCTTCCCAGTGCGCCCAGAGGCAACGCCGACCATCTACGCTTATGAAGACACAAACCCACAGCTTAAGGGTCTGCTCAAGGTTGGGTACACCGCCAAGAACGCGCAAGAACGAGTCGCGGCGCAATATCCCACGTTAAGACCCGGGGCAGCGCCTTATAAAATTGTCTTTGAAGAATCCGCCATGAAGAACGACGGCACAGTCTTCGACGACCACGAAGTCCACCGTTATTTGCGTAGTATCGGCGTCAAAAATACCAAAGGCGAATGGTTCGCATGTTCGGTCAAAGAAGTGCAGGCGGCGTATCTCGCAGTCAAAACAGGCGAACTCAACGAAGAGCATCGCACGCTTGATTTCGTCATGCGCCCCGAACAAGCCGAAGCCGTAGAAAAGACCGCTGCCTATTTTGTCGATTTCAAAAAGGACAAAGGCAACAAGGGCAAAACTCCACACTTCTTGTGGAATGCCAAAATGCGCTTTGGCAAGACCTTTGCCTCCTATCAACTGGCGAAGAAAATGGGCTGGAAAAAGGTCTTGGTGCTCACCTTCAAGCCCGCCGTGCAAAACGCGTGGGAAGAAGATTTGAAAGGGCATGTGGATTTCAAAGGCTGGGAATTTATCTCCCCTAATGGAAAGTCTTACGAAGAAATCAATAAAAAAAGTCCCTTTGTCTGCTTTGGTTCATTTCAAGATTATCTCGGCAAGAACAAAAGCACGGGCGGCATCAAAACCAAAAATGAATGGGTTCACGAAACCCATTGGGATTGCGTCATTCTCGACGAATATCACTACGGCGCATGGCGCGAGAACGCCAAAGACCTGTTTGAAGCCGAAGACAAAAAAGAGATCGAGTTTGGCGAAGGCGAAGGCATCGAGAATTTTGACGAAGCCATCATGCCCATCACCACCAATGCGTATTTATATCTTTCTGGCACACCCTTCCGCGCCATCGCTTCGGGTGAGTTCATCGAAGAACAAATCTTCAACTGGACGTATTCAGACGAACAACGCGCCAAGCAAAACTGGAAAAAGAAAGACAATCCCTACGCCATGCTTCCGCGCATGGTTCTGCTCACCTATCAACTGCCTGACGCCATTCGCGAGATTGCCATGCAGGGTGAATATAACGAATTCGACCTGAACGAATTTTTCAGGGCAGAAGGCGCGGATGTAATGGCACGCTTCAAGTACGAAGATGAAGTGCAAAAATGGCTGGATTTAATTCGCGGCGCGTTTCAAGCCACCACGATTGATAATCTAAAACTCGGCGCATCCAAACCGCCTATGCCTTTTTCAGATGTCCGTTTGCTGAATGTGCTTTCACATACCTTCTGGTTTTTGCCAAGCGTGGCGTCATGTCACGCAATGAATAATTTGCTGGCGCAAAAGCAAAACAAGTTTTATCACGATTATAAAGTGAAGGTCGCGGCTGGGCCTGCGGCAGGAATCGGCGTCAATGCGCTTTATCCTGTGCAAGAAGCAATGGATGACCCACTCAAAACAAAGTCCATCACGCTTTCTTGCGGCAAATTGACCACAGGCGTCACCGTCAAACCGTGGACGGGTATCTTCATGCTGAGAAATTCGTCCAGCCCTGAAACCTACTTCCAAGCCGCCTTTCGTGTTCAATCGCCGTGGACGATCAAAAATCCCGATGGTGAACATCCCAACGAAGAACAAATCATCAAGGAAGAATGTTACATCTTCGACTTTGCACCTGATAGAGCCTTACGCCAAATCGCTGATTATGGCTGTCGTTTGAATGTCAACGAAAATAACCCCGAAACCAAAGTTGCAGAGTTTATTTCTTTTCTACCTGTGCTTGCCTACGATGGCAGCTCCATGAAGCAAATCGACGCCGCAGGCATTTTAGACATGGCAATGAGCGGCACAACCGCCACGCTATTAGCGCGAAGATGGGAAAGCGCGTTACTGGTCAATGTGGATAACGACACCTTGAAGAATCTCATGGCAAATGACAAAGCCATGCAAGCCTTGATGAACATTGAAGGCTTCCGCTCGTTGAATCAGGAAATCGAAACCATCATCAACAAATCCGAAGCAGTCAAGAAAGCCAAGAAAGACGCCAACGATAAGGAACTTTCTGAAAAGAAAAAGCAGGAATTGACCGAAGCCGAAAAAGAATATAAGAGCCTGCGCAAACAGATACAAGAGAAGTTAATCAAATTCGCAACCCGTGTACCCATCTTCATGTATCTCACCGACTATCGCGAAAGAACCCTGCGTGACATCATCACCAAACTCGAACCTGGCTTATTCAAACGTGTTACGGGCTTGGAAGTCAAAGATTTTGAATTGCTGGTCAGTCTCAATGTGTTCAACAGCGCCTTGATGAATGACGCTGTCTATAAATTCAAACGATACGAAGACGCCAGTCTGGTTTATACAGGAATCAACAAACACGAAGGCGAAGATATAGGTTTATATGATACGGTACTAAAACCAGATGAGTATCAATCTGTGTTTGAAAATCAAGCGGAATATAAATAACAACTTAAAATTCTTTCAAGGGAGAAGCCATCATGAGCATTACTTTATTCAAGGAAGTTAGTTATACACTTTCAAAATTGCTCCAAGATATTGAAATGGGGGAAATTGGCTTGCCTGATATTCAGCGTCCCTTTGTCTGGCCAAATTCAAAAGTACGTGACCTGTTTGACTCTATGTACAAAGGCTTTCCTGTTGGCTATTTATTGTTTTGGGCAAATGGCGCAGGAGATGGCCATCGCCAAATTGGAACGGAAAACAAACAAAAAGCTTCCCGCTTATTAATTGTTGATGGTCAACAACGTTTAACCTCATTGTATGCAGTAATTAATGGCGTTCCTGTATTACGGGAAGACTACAAGAAAGAACAAATACAAGTTGCATTCAACCCTACTTTGCAGAAGTTTGAAGTTGCTGATGCCGCTACTGTTCGTGACCCGGAATACATTCCTGACATATCAGTAATTTGGTCTGATGAAACCGATATATTCGAATTAGCGGAAACCCATCTCGCCAAATTAAGAGCAGCACGGGAAGTCAGTGCAGAAGAACAAAAACAAATCCGAAAAGCAATCAATAACCTTGATAATATTCAAAACTATCCTTTTACAGCCTTGGAAGTTTCAGGCTCTGCTACAGAGGAGCAAGTTGCAGAAATCTTTGTCCGCGTAAACAGCAAAGGAACGCCTTTAAAACAAGCTGATTTTATTTTGACACTTATGTCTGTATTCTGGGATAAAGGGCGATCCGATCTTGAATACTTCTGCCGCGACTCAAGAATACCTCCAACTTCGGGCCCATCACCTTTCAATCATTTTATCCAACCTGATCCAGATCAACTCTTACGCGTAAGTGTCGGAGTTGGGTTTAGTCGCGCCCGTCTGCAATTTGTATACAACATTTTGCGCGGGAAAGACCTAGATACTGGAGAATTTTCGAATGACCGCCGAGAAAAGCAGTTTAAGATATTACAAGCTGCCCAGGAAAGAGTCCTTGACTTGCAGAACTGGCATGAGTTCTTAAAATGCCTTCGCCGTGCTGGCTATACAGGCCAGTCAATGATTATTTCCGTAAACAGCCTGCTCTACTCCTATGTGTTTTACTTAATTGGCAAGTACGATTTTAAAGTTGAGCCATTTATTCTTCGAGACACCATTGCCCGATGGTTTTTCATGACAGCCATCACAAGTCGATATTCAGGAAGTTTTGAATCAACAATGGAACAAGACTTAAATCGATTGCGCGAAACCAAGACGGCAAATGAGTTTGTCGGATTTCTAAATCGAATTATCACCGATACTCTCACGGATGATTTTTGGGCCATCACCTTACCAAACGACTTAGCCACATCGTCGCCACGCAGTCCATCATTATTTGCGTATTATGCAGCATTGAACCTCCTACGGAGCCGGGTTCTCTTTTCCAAGATGCTTGTTTCGGACTTGCTTGACCCAACCGCGAAAGCAAAGAAGTCCGCGGTCGAACGCCATCATTTATTCCCAAAAGCTTATCTCAACAAAGGTGGTATCACGGAAATTCGCGACACCAACCAAATTGCAAATTTTGCACTTGTAGAGTGGAACGACAATATTGCCATCAGTGATGAGGCCCCTGATTCCTATTATCCAAAATATGCATCGCGTTTCTCAGCAAACGAATTAGATCAAATGCTCTACTGGCACGCTATACCAAAGGGGTGGGAAAAAATGGAATATCAATCATTTTTAGAGAAGCGCAGAAAATTGATTGCCAACGTGACAAGAGAGGGTTTCAAAGAATTAACATCTGGTGAAGGGTAATAAGTTATGACAGGCAAATATACCCCGCTCGAATATTATCTGCGCGACTTGCCTGCAAGCCAACGAGAAGTCATCATGCCCTTTGAGCAAATTGAAAGAATATTGAACGACAAATTACCGCCTTCCGCCTATAAATATCAAGCATGGTGGGCAAACCAAAAAGAAGGAAGCCATGTGGAAGCTAACGCCTGGCTGGATGCTGGCTGGAAGGTTGATACAGTCAAGTTCAGTGAGAAGTGGGTTCGATTTGTAAGACAATAACAAACATTTTTAGGAGGAAACATGGCACTACAATTCAAGAACATGAACGACCTTGTCGAATATCTGGCGGTTTTAGAGGCGCGAGTCAACACACTGGAAAATGAGAACAGACAATTGCAGGCGGTCTCACCTCCGCAAGCAACTGTCGATGGGAATGTGATCAGCAAGTCCATTGCGCGGGCCTTGCCGCGAAGCAATGTGGTCAGCCCCAGCTTTTGGAAAAGAGCCTTCGCGATATGGGGTCACTTCTTTGTAGCAAATTTGATTATCACTATTATTATGGGGAGTGCGTACGCTTGTCTGATGATGGTAATGTTTGGTTCCCTTTTGGGTAATTTGGCGCAATCGCAGAAGTAAATGCACCCCCTCCGTCCGCTGGACACCTCCCCCAAATGAAGGTCACATTTGGAGGAGGATTGGCTATGGGAGATTCCTGTTTTGATGGGCAGATGGTGGGCTGGCGAGTCGAGTGTCCACTGGGTGATGGTTTGAGAAAAAAGCAGGAAAAGACCAGGAAAGTATGGAAGAAATAAGAGAAGAGGAGACAGGCATGAAAGAAGCAGCGCAAGGTCAAGTGGTGGATGGGGCACAATGCAAGGTGGTCAGCGGGGTGCATGCGGGCAAGTCTGGCACGGTGCGGGATGTGAAGACGAGCAAGACGGGTCACGTGACGATCACCGTGGTCCAGGTCAACGGGGAGCGGGTCAAGACGCTGGCAAAGAATGTGGTGGTGAAGTAATCCCAGCCCTTTCAGAATACTTCGCGGGTACGTCGGCTCAGGGGGTGAAGGGCCCCCTCTGTCCGCTGGACATCTACCACTCGCAAAGTGCGCTCGAGGTACGCGTCCCCAATTACGACAATAGTGCTGTCGGAATTGGGGGAGAACCAGGCTGCGGGAGTCTTGTGTCCGAACGGCATGTGGTCCACTTACGATAGATAGTGAAAGAAAGCGTCCTCGTTCTTGGACATCAAAGTGCGTGAGGGTGAAATTGGAATCTGCACGACCAGGCAAGTATCAACGGAGCGAAGAGAGTCACTTCACAAGCGTGAAATATACTTGGGGTAAAATAGGGAAGTGAAAATCTATCTTGATACAAGTGTTTATAATCGTCCCTTTGACGATCAAACCCAACCACGCATATGGCTTGAAACTCTCGCGTTGGCGCTGGTTTTGCAATTCGTTGAAGCGGGCGAAGCAATACTTGTAAATTCAACCATGTTGGAGTTCGAAAACAGCCGAAACCCATTTCCACTTCGCCAGGAGTGGGTGCTACGCTGTTTGGAACAGGCGAAGCTTTATCAACATGCAAACAATTCAATTCGTGAACGCGCAGAAGTACTAGAAAGGCATGGCTTGAAAGCAATCGACTCTTTGCACGTGGCCTCTGCCGAGTCTGCTGGCGCCGACTATTTCCTGACTTGCGATGACCGTCTATTAAAGAAACAAAAATATATTGCCATTTCGTCCATGAACCCGCTTGATTTTGTTCAAAAAGTAATCGGAGTGCAACCATGACCATTCATGTTGAAAGTGAAAGACAAGTAATTCAAGAAGCAGCCCAAGTGTTGATCAAACACATGAGCCCTGCAAAGGCAACGCGTTTTTGGGCCTCCTGGCAGGTCGGCGAGGGTGATTACCTTGCAATTCGAGAACAATTGCTGGGAAAAGAAACCGTCAAATCCCTATACAAGCAAGTTGAGCAATTTCAGAAAAAGAAAAGCAAGAAGTAACTTAGATCGGAGCCTTTCGGCTCCGATCTTGTTTGCGCCCCGCCTATCAGGTTTTAGGGAGGATATGCTTCGGGAGATTCCAGCTTCGAACGGCATGTGATGGGGTTGGCGAGTTAACTGTCCGCTGGGTGAAGGTTTGAGAATAAAGCAGGAAAGACCAAGAAAGTATGGAAGAAATAAGAGAAGAGGAGACAGGCATGAAAGAAGCAGCGCAAGGTCAAGTGGTGGAAGGGGCACAATGCAAGGTGGTCAGCGGTGTGCATGCGGGCAAGTCTGGCACGGTGCGGGATGTGAAGACGAGCAAGACAGGTCACGTGACGATCACCGTGGTCCAGGTCAACGGGGAGCGGGTCAAGACGCTGGCAAAGAATGTAGTGGTGAAGTAACCCACCCCTTTCAGAATACTTCGCGGGTACGTCGGCTCAAGGGGTGAAGGGCCCCCTCTGTCCGCTGGACATCTACCACTCGCAAAGTGCGCTCGAGGTACGCGTCCCCCAAATGCCGACCCCTTGAAGGTCACAAGGGGCAAGCGAGCACGGAATTTGGGGGAGAACCAGGCTGTGGGAGTTTTGTGTCCGAACGGCATATGGTCCACTTAGGATGGACATCGTGAACTTTTTTCGTCGTTCAGTACGTGCGTTATAATTAATCCATGAGCAGGATGAAGATCAACGTCTCCAAAGCGAAAATCGCAGAGTTTTGCAAACGCTGGAACATTTCAGAGTTTGCTGTATTTGGTTCCGCGTTACGCGCCGATTTTCGTCCCGACAGCGATGTGGATGTGCTCGTTTCTTTTGCTCCCCAGGCACATGTCACCTTGTTTGACATGGTTCATATGCAAGACGAATTAAAATCCATCTTTGGTCGTGAAGTGGACCTGGTCAGCAAGCGCGGTGTTGAATCCAGCCGCAACTATCTCAGGCGGAAAAATATATTGGAATCCGCCGAGGTGATCCATGTCACGCGATGATACGTATCTCGTGGATATCATAGAGTCCGCAAAGATCGCGCTGGATTACGTCCTGGGCAAAACGTGGGACCAGTTTTGTGCAGACATGCAATGCCAGGATGCGGTTGTTCGACGAATTGAGATCATTGGCGAAGCGGCACGACGCGTATCCCAAGAGACGCGTGATATGCATCCACAAATCCCGTGGCGTGAAATGACCAGCATGAGAAATCTTGTGATTCATGAATATGATGTGGTGGATATAAATCAAGTTTGGGATACAGTTCAAAACAAAATACCACCCTTGATCAAAGAGTTATCCAAAATTGTTCCTCCTGAGTAGGCTTTCAGGAGGATGTTTTTATTGATGAGGCCTTTCGTGTACTTCTCAAGTACACATTCCCCAGCAGGGGTTTTTATGTACATTGAAATTTGTGGCTGCGGTTGGATGGTCAGTGCAAGAAAGCCTACCCATTCGCTCCGTTTCTGGGCATGTGTCCCCTTTAGGGGACTGCGGAAGACCGAGAAAAATATAGTCGATGGTGAAGAGCCATTATAGAAGAAGTAAGGATATAGCAAACCATGCCCCACAGTGAATTACGCTTTATCAAAAACTTCCTTGCGTACGAACCCAAAGAAAACATTTCCCGAGTCCCTCGCAAAACCAGAGGGATTTATGCCTTATATCAATACAGCAAAGAAGAGAAGACCTATGAATTGGTATATATCGGCATGGCACGCGGGGAAAGGTCAGGCATTCGCGGCAGGCTTGAAAAACACGCACGCTCAAAACAAGACTTGTGGACACATTACTCTGCCTATGAAGTGTGGGATAACCTGCATGAAGAGGAAATTGAAGAACTTGAAGGACTCTTGCGTCACCTGTTTAAACACGACCCCAATGCCAATCGCTTGAATAAACAAAAAAGCTATAAAAAACTTGGCAGGTTGAGAAGTCAAACCAGGAAAGTATGGAAGAAACAAGAGAAGAGGAGACAGCCATGAAAGAAGCAGCGCAAGGTCAAGTAGTGGAAGGGGCACAATGCAAGGTGGTCAGCGGCGTGCATGCGGGCAAGTCTGGCACGGTACGAGATGTGAAGACGAGCAAGACGGGTCACGTGACGATCACTGTGGTCCAGGTCAACGGAGAGCGGGTCAAGACGCTGGCAAAGAATGTGGTGGTCAAGTAACCCCAGCCCTTTCAGAATACTTCGAGGGTATGTCGGCTCAAGGGGTTGGCGACGTAGCACTCGAATATCATCATTACGGGATTCCAATAAATTATCGGGTCGAATTGAGTAAATATTCATCAAAATAGAAGCTTTTTAGACAGGAGAATTCCATGGCCGACATCAAATATGAAGTCACTTCTGAAGTAGCTAAAATACTGAAATCATACGTATATGTTTATATTGACCCCCGTAATGGCAAACCATTCTATGTTGGAAAAGGCACGGGGAATCGGCTTTTTGCACACCTTAAGGACCGATCTGAAATAGAGAAGGTAGCAAAAATTGCCGAAATCCGACGTAGTGGAAAAGAACCTCGAATCGAAATTTTACGTTATGGTCTTTCAGATCTAGAAGCTCATTTAGTGGAAGCCGCTTCCATCGATCTCATCGGAAGAGCCGGGCTAACGAATCGCATGTCAGGTCACCACGAAGGCAGTTTTGGCCGAATTACTTCCCAAAGAGTCATTTCAATGCTGACTGCCAAGAAGGTCAAAGTACAACATAAAGCAATCCTAATAACGATAAACAAGCTTTATCGAAGCGATATGTCCCCCGAAGAACTTTATGAAACAACTCGTGGAATTTGGAAAGTAGGCGAAACCAGCAGAAACAAGGTCGAATTTGCCATGGCGGTCTATCAAGGTATTGTCCTTGAAGTGTATCGCATTAGGCAATGGCACCCCGCAGGAACTCTTAACTACAAAACTCGGGATTCATCAGGTTTCACGAACAGCGGCAGATGGGAGTTTTCAGGAAGTATTGCGAAGGATATTCGAGAGGAATATATCGACTTCTCAGTTGGAAAGGCTGGTCAGAATCCAATTCGATATGCAAATATTTGATTGTCAATTTTTTGCTGTCCGTGCCGCGACCACCGGAAGCGGTGTTCTAAGGAGAGCTATGATGACAGAAAGGCTGTTTACATGAAAACTTTCTACAAAACCAGAACTCTTGTGATGAACATCAAACGGCAATTCTTCGCAGAGATCTTGGCCCAACCACGTCGTAAAGATATCGAATACCGCGATATGGGCACATATTGGGAAACCCGCTTGGAAAACGCAGGAAAACCACCGTTCAATCTGCATCTCCGCAATGGATATAATCCACCCATACCAGAAGCTATAATACGTGTAATCAAAGTAGTTCGTAGTAAGAAAGATAAACAAATCAAGCTTTATTTGGGAAAGGTTCTTTCAGTAAAACATTGGGACAGGAAGAAGGAACGTCCAACAAGATAACGGGTTACGGGAAAGGAGCGTTGCTATGCCATCAACTGAAGATTTTCAATTGCAATTGGACACCATATTCTCCTTCGCAGAAGAAAAACGCTTAACTGCGATAATCATAAAATCAGGTGACTTGCACAGATTGGTTGGCGATTACCCAGGTGATCATCGGATGTCAATTTGCTGTAATGTCATGCGAAAAAATATGACCAGCGGCGATGAAGTTCTATCTGAACCACCAAGCGGCATGGGTGCAAGCTTAACAATCAAATATCAGTTTCCAAGAAAAGATTAGAAACCTATAAATTTATCAGGAGGAAACATGGCACTACAATTCAAGAACATGAACGACCTAGTCGAATATCTGGCGGTTTTAGAGGCGCGGGTCAATACACTGGAAAATGAGAACCGCCAATTGCAGGCGGTCTCATCTCCGCAAGCAGCTGTCGATGGGAATGTGATCAGCAAGTCCATTGCACGGGCTTTGCCGCGAAGCAATGTGGTCAGTCCCAGCTTTTGGAAGAGAGCCTTCGCGATATGGGGTCACTTCTTTGTAGCAAATTTGATTATCTCTATTATTATGGGGAGTGCGTACGCTTGTCTGATGATGGTAATGTTTGGTTCCCTTTTGGGTAATTTGGCGCAATCGCAGAAGTAAATGCACCCCCTCCGTCCGCTGGACATCTACCACTCGCAAAGTGCGCTTACTCTACGAGTACTTCGCGGGTACGCGTCCCCCAAGTGCCGACCCCTTGAAGGTCACAAGGGGCAAGCAAGCACAGCAGGCGAAACAGCCCCAAATGAAGGTCACATTTGGAGGAGGATTGGCTATGGGAGTTTTCTGTTTCGATGGGCAGATGGTCAACTGATATAAAAGTATTTCAAGGAGGAAGGTATGGGCGTTATCAAAAATGAGTTTGAATATGGAGAAACGATTGTTTTCAAGATCAATCGTGGTCGAAAATTCGTGGATATTTACAAAGCAATCTCGCGCGACGTCTTTTTACTACCCCTCATGGGGTATTTCTATATCAATTATTTTTCAACCATGCTGGCAGACTTCCCCCGCCCCACTTCCGTGGACCCCGCGCTGGTTCAACTTCTTGTCCCTGCATGCATATCAAGTTGTATTTTTGTTCCTGCGCTTATGCTGATCGCAGTCGGCATTTTAGACTTGATCCATTTATTTAAAGATGAGCTCATACTTACAAATAAACGCATCATCGGATATGGACAATCCAGTTTTGCCTGGTCATTCCGCTCAATCGATATCAGGCTGGAAGATGTCAGGGATATTAAAATCAAACAACTCTCTCTGGAAATTCACACCAATGACGAACGCCCAATCCTGATGACGCGACTTGAACAGAAGCTGGAGTTTATCGAGAAATTTCGACAATTGAAGGGCATAAGGTGATATGTGCCCGAACGGAATTTTGGGGCGAACCAGGCGGCGGGAGTTTTGTGCGCGAACGGCATGTGGTCAAGTTAGGATAGGTGGTGAAATAAATTCCTACCCATTCGCTCCGCTTCTGGGCATGTGGCCCCTTTAGGGGACTGCGAAGCGTAGGAGGGGTTGGGTTTAGGCTTTCGGCTTTGACCTGACAGTTTTAGATTTATAATTAAAGTTGAACGGAGCTAACTACCATATGAAGTTTGAATGGGATCCGCAAAAAGCCGAGAGTAATCTCAAAAAACATGGTGTCAGTTTTGAAGAGGCAGTAACGGTATTCAAAGATACATTGGCTCTTATCTTCGACGACACAGAACATTCCCAGGCAGAACATCGTGAGATTATCATTGGCACTTCCGCGCTCAATAGAATTGTTCTGATTTGTTTTATCGAAAGAGTTCAGGAAACCATCCGAATTTTCAGCGCCCGCCGTGCAACCAAAAATGAGATCAAAGACTATGAAAAAAACGCCCGCAAGCAAACCCCGTAAAATAGCAGAAATGTCCGCTGAATACAAACTTGACTATAAAAAAGCCAAGCCCAACCGCTTTGCAAGTCGCATGAAAGAGGGTCCATTGGTTGTGGTACTTGACCCCGATGTTGCAAAAGTTTTCACGTCAACGAAAGAAGTCAACAAGGCATTACGCGCGATTATTTCCGCGATGCCCAAGCAGCCAACTGCCACGCGTTAGCGTGGTAAAGCGACCCATGGGGAAGGTCAACGCTTTGGGAGAGTTCTGTGTCGATGGGCATGTGGTGGAGTTGGTTAGTCAAGTGTCCGCTGGAGAATGCTATACAAGCCATATGAGCGCCTTATCCTCTGATACCCACCCGAAAATGGAAGCCATGCAAATCGAATTATGGCGGCAGGCGAGTCCCACCCGCAAGATGCAAATGGTGGCGCAGTTGAATGCCTCTGCACGCGCATTGGCATTGATGGGTCTGCGTTCCCGATTTCCGCAAGCCGGCAAAGCCGAACTGCACCGCAGGCTGGCAGATTTGTTACTCGGGGTGGAACTGGCGAATAAAGTGTACGGAGAATATGGGGAGACGGAACATGCAAAATGAACCGATTGAAGTTACATTAAAAGTGATCAGCTATTTACGCAAGTGGGCAATGGAATTAAAAGTCAGCGACTTCTCGAACGCGCGTTGAAAGAATCGGCCTAAAAGCGCAGGAGGCTGGGAGGGGTCGGGCTGGGAAATTCAATACATACCAGGGAGAATGATCATGAAATTTGTACGCGCCATGCTGTTATCCGTTTTTTTGCTGAACGTATCGGGCTGTAATACGCCGCCGCCCACCTTCGAGATCGGTCCGCAAGCCCAGATCGAAATCCCCAACGTTGGGGAAGTGGAAGTGGCGGTCACCATCGACACCAACGGGGATGTGGTCCTAAGCGGCAGCGTCTCGCAAACCCTGAAACAGATCGGCCCTGTGGGCGTCGGCTGGACCGCAGGCTTCGAGAAGGTGCTGTATGAATCCCGGCAGGAAACGAATACCCCTTCACTCTTCATCCTATGGGAGGATGATTCTGGCGAAATATGGCGCGAGCAATACGATATCGGCCAGCCTTTCCACGTCACCTTCAACGACGATCAGCGGGTGCGCGATCTCAAGTCCGATGGGCGCAATGTGCTGGTGGCTGTCGAACCGACGGGCAGTGTCCCCGGCTATGACGAGCTGGAACTGGATGTCCAGTCCCTTGTGGAGCGCTGGGATCGGGCGCATTACAACGCAGATCGCTATTGGGACACCAGCGATCTTTCGTCCGTGCTCAGCGGCGAGGCGTTGTATGAACAGGAGGAGGCTGTCCAATGGTTGACCTCCAATAACTGCTATTGGGAGATTTACGAACTGGATGCGCCTGAGATCACCTATTTCGAAGCCATCGGGTCAAGCTCCGCTGTGGTGGATGTCCGAAAGAACTGGGACATGGACCTATACTGCAACGGGTCGAAGAACGATGACGACGACGGCTATTTCACGGTCCGTTACCATATGGATCGAGTCAATGGGGATTGGTATATTACAGAAAAGAGAGTCACTGAAAGGCAGTAACAGGGAATAAACCATGCCGAGCAAATACACCCCCCTCGAAGAATATTTACGCGAGTTACCGTCCACGCAAAGCGAGGTCCACTTGACGTTTGGGCAGATCGAAACGATCTTGAAGAGCAAGCTTCCCGAGTCCGCGTATGAAGATGACCGCTGGTGGAATCACGCCACGGAGGGCAATCACCGCAACACACGGGCGTGGACGAAGGCAGGATGGCAGGTCCGCGAGGTGGATGTGAAGAAAAAACAGGCTGGATTCAAAAGGGTGAAGTAAAGCGCAGTGTTTGCGTCCTGCAGGGAGAAACTGTTTCCTAACCGCGACAAATCACTTCCGGTCCCAGAAGTCCGTTAGTTTATCCCTGATCTCGCGCGTGTTTTGCACCACCTGATAACCGCGCCAGTGTGCGGGGAACAAATGGCGGTAGCGGGCATTGGTAAAGCGGTCGTCGATCAATACAATGACGCCCCGGTCCGTTTCCGTGCGAATGACCCGGCCGGTGGCCTGCAGCACGCGGTTGAACCCGGGGTATTGGTAGGCATAGGCAAACCCGCTGCCCATGTCACGATCGAAGTACTCTTTGATCAGATCCCTTTCCAGTCCCAACTGGGGGATGCCCACGCCGACGATCACCACGCCGATCAACCGTTCCCCAACGAGGTCGATCCCCTCGCCAAAGACACCCCCCATCACCGCGAGTCCCAGCAGTGTTTCTTCATTGGAGGACGAAAACCGGGCGAGGAAGGCATCGCGCGCCTCCTCCTTCATGCCCGGTTCCTGAATGAGAAGCCCCCTTTCCGTCAGTCTTTCTTTAAGCTGTTCAACCACCGCATTCAAATACACATAGGATGGAAAATACACCAGATAATTTCCCACGCGGGCGGCGAGGATGGTTTCAATTGCCTCGGCAATCGCAGCGTAGGATTCAGCCCGCTGCGCATATTTGGTGGAGATCCTGTCATGGATCAACAGGCAGACGTTTTCCTGCGGGAAAGGCGATTGGAAGATACGCCGGGGATGGTCCGCGGGGCCGGTCAGGAGTTTCATAAAGTAATCCATGGGCAACAGCGTTGCCGAGAAGAAGACCGTCGATTGGCTGCGCTCGAGCGGGACTGCCAGCATGGGAGCGGGGTCAATGCAGAATAATTTTGCCTTCAGGTCCGCCTGTCCCTTTCTCTCGAAATAAGAGACATAGAAGGTATCAAAATATTCGGCGGTGCGCAGGTAGTTGCCGCACAGGAAATAGAATTCCAATAACTCCTGACGGAACTCAGCTGCGTGATTTAAGACCAGCCAGTCCTCCGCCTTGCGGCTGAACTCTCGAATGGCTTTGATCAACGGCTGAGGGAGTTCGCGCTCGATCAATGCAGGCTTGTCTTCCGCCTGGCAGGCTTTGCGCTTCTCCAGCAGGATCTTATTGATCTCACCCAGCTTCTTGGCCAACGCCGGCAGATGCGGTTTCAGCCTGCGCTGGAGCTGCAGCACGGTCCCTTTATCCAATTCAGCCGAATACATGGCACGGGCCTGGTCCGGCAGGTTGTGCGCTTCGTCGACAAGGAAAATATACGGCTCGCTGTTGAAGTCAAAAAAGCGATGGAGATACACGCGCGGATCGAAGACATAGTTGTAATCGCAGATAATGCAATCCACCCACAACGCAAGGTCCAGCGAAAACTCAAACGGGCAGATCTCATATTTTCGGGCGATCTCCTCGATCACCGGGCGGGTAAACGCCTGATGCGGGTCGAGCTCCTCCAGCGCCAGTTTCACTTTGTCGAAATAACCGCGCGCAAAGATACACACCTGCGGGTCACAGTTGACGGGCGGACAAAAACATATCTTTTCCCTGGCGGTCAGGGTGACGCTTCGAACATACAGGCCGGACTGGCGCATATCCTCCAGTGCTTTTTCTGCCACCAATCTCCCCGAGGTTTTGGCCGTGAGGTAAAAGATCTTCTCCGCCAGACCAAGACCCAAAGCCTTGACTGACGGGAACAGGCTCGCGATCGTCTTCCCCACCCCCGTGGGCGATTGGATATAGGAGCGGTCATTTGCACGGATGGTCCTGTACACCGCGACTGCCATATCCCGCTGGCCCGGGCGATACTCGCCATATGGAAATTCGAGTTGAGCAATGGAACGGTCACGCCGGGCTTGCCATGCATGGACCTTTCGAAACCAGGCCAGATAGGGAGTCACCAGGCCGGTGAAAAAGGTCTCCAGTTCGGTCCATGTGAAATGGCGCTCGAAGGTTTTTTCCTCCTTGGTGTCCAATTGATAATAGGTCAGGTGAACGCTGATTTCGCCCAGCTGTTGTTGACGGGCAAGCATATAAGCATAGCATTGGGCCTGTGCCCAGTGCAGCCGGTTGTGCTCCTCACCTACAAGTTCCAGGCTCAGCGTGGTTGTCTTGATCTCTTCAATGATCACCGGCACTTTGCCGGCATATATGCCATCGATCCGTCCCCGCACTTCCAGAGGCGGGTCGGCGCCTTCGACCTGACAGATAATCTCCACTTCGGTTTCATAACCCTCGGGGCGGGAGCGCTGCACTCGCTGATGGCCTTGTGTCCCCAACTGGGCGCGATCACGCCTTTGAAACCCGCCCGGGGTCAGGTCCCCTGCCTGCAAGACAAATTCCACCAGGCTTCGGACTGAGACGCGATGAGGCTGGCTCACGTCCATTGGAGAGGCATGATCAATATCCATGATTGCCTGAGATTCTAGCATGGGTTTGGAAAGCAAAAAGAAGCAGCTCGTCCCCGCCGAGCATCCCGCCATATATTGACAAAAAAGACCCTCTATGATTTACTGTAACTAGTTACGGTAGTTGTTACACAAAACCACCTTCAAAACATAGAATTGGAAGCCGATTGAATGCCCACCAAGAAAAATGCCACGATCCGCGATGTTGCACGATTGGCAAATGTTTCAGTAGCCACGATATCGCGGATCCTCAACGACAAGCCGGATGTCTCGGAAGAGACGCGCCAGAAGGCCATCAAGGTGATGAACAAACTTGGGTATGCACGCAACACCCAATGGAAGCGGATCACCTCGGGGAAAACAAGGGTGATCACCCTGCATTATCCCTATATGATGCTGGCGGTCTCCAATCAGGTCTCCCTGCATTTCATCACGGGTGCAACCACGGCTTGCGAGGAACACAATTATTCCCTTCACCTGGCAACCCAATCGCTGGACGAAAACAGCCTGTTGGATTTTTACCGCACAAAACAAAGCGACGGCGTGATCCTGATGGAAATCCAAATGGACGACTGGCGCGTGAAATTACTTCGCCGGAATAATTTGCCGTTCGTGATGATCGGTCGCTGCGAAGATAACAACGGGGTCAACTTTGTCGATTTTGATTTCGAATCCGCAGCGACCGTGGCCGTGGGTCATTTGATAGAGCTGGGCCATCGAAACATTGGTTTTATTTCGGTGGCCTCCGCCCCACAGCGAAATCATTACGGACCCAGCGTACGGGCTGCGGAGGGATACGAAAAAGTATGCGCCCAATACAAAATTCCCAAGCTTTACTGCAAGGCCGAGAGCGGGTTTGAAAATGTAAAGTTTGCCACGTTGAACCTGCTGAAAAAGCACCCGGAAATAACCGCAATCGTCACTGTCTTCGACACTGCCGTTGCTGGGATCTATTCAGCGATCAAGTCGTTGGGGTTGAACATCCCGGATGATATTTCAGTGATCGGGCTGGCAGATGAGCAGGGGGCCCAAATGACATCCCCCTCCCTGACGACCCTGCATTTCCCCGCCTCATCCATGGGCTATGATGCAGCCACCATCATGATCAATGCATTGGAAAAAAATACAAAGACCAGCAAGCAGGTGCTTGTAGGACCCAAACTGGTGATCCATTCCAGTACGGGATATGTCAGAAAAACGGCATAGAAGGATGAATGAACGAACGTCCATAACGATGCCTCAAAGGAGGTGATGTATTTGGTAAAGATTGAAAAAAAGAGAAGTGCTCCTCGCCCTTGCAGAGAAAGAAGCACTTCCCAATTGTGTCTGCATACTAGCCAGGCTAGTACGTTTGACGCTTAAGTATAAACGATTTCAACAACAAAGACCCTATTGATTTAACTAGAAACAAGGAGAGACTTCATGAACAGCAAAAATATGCTTCTCAAGTTATTGGGTTTGATGATGATCCTCGGCATGCTGGTCACAGCCTGCAGTACTCCAGCAACCACAACAGCAACCGAAGTCCCTGCGCCGGCGGATACGGAAGAACCGGCAGCCACGGAAGAGACTGGGTTTGCACCCGGCACGACGCTGACGTATATCGCCAGCCAAAACTGGGTTTTGGATTCAGAGATCGAACTCGCGAAAAAATTCGAGACGGAAACCGGCGTTCACGTTGATTTCCAGATCATTCCATCCGATCAATATTTCAACGTCCTCGAAACCAAACTTGAAGCCGGCGGCGAAGGAATTGACATCTTCGGCGGACAGAGCGGCAAAACCGACATCCAGCTTCAATTGGACGTTAAAAAGAATGCGGTCCCTTTGACCGATGAGGAATGGGTCTCGCGAATGAACCCCCTTTCTGTCGAGCAGATCAGCCTGGACGGGGTCACTTATGGCTTGACCATTTGGGATACGATCGGCGGCTCCTGGGTGGTTGTGTACAACAAGCAAATGTTCGCTGATAACGGCCTGAGCGTTCCGACAACCTACGCTGAATTCGCCGCAGCCTGCCAGACCCTGCAGGACGCGGGAATCAATCCTGTTTACGAACCCTTTGCCGATGGCTGGCATCATGTCCTCTGGTTCCTCGAAATGGGCCCCGTGTATGAAGCCGCAACGCCCGGCCTGGCAGATGCATTGAATGCAAATAAAGCCACCTTTGCCGGCAACCCCACCATGACGACCGCCCTGACCGAACTCAAGGAAATGTACGACAAGGGCTATTTTGGGGAGGATGCTCTCTCGAATGAATTTGCGAACACCGAGGCAGTCATGGCCGAAGGAAAATACGCCATGACGGTAAATCGTTTTGGCCTGCCAAGCCAGATTAATAAAGCCTATCCGGATGTGGCCGAGGATAACTTTGGCTTCTTCGTCATTCCCCTTGCCGACAACCAGATTTGGAATGTTAACCCGGCTGCACCAAGCAAGTTCATCTACTCAGGATCAAAGAACATCGAAGCAGCCAAGGCATACTTCGAATTCCTGACCCGGCCCGAAAACCTGCAATTTATGCTGGATAACGAGGCCCAATTCACCATGCTCAATTTTGAGGGTGTGAATGCCGAGTTGACAGCTGACCAGCAGGGCTTCATTGATACTTATAAAGAACAGGGAACCGTGTATCAGACCGCAGTAAATTATGTCAATCCCCAATGGATGGATGTGGGCCAGACTTTGACTGCGATGTTTACCGGTGCAGTGACTCCCGAAGATGTATTGGCGGAAACCGATCAACGCAGAGCGGATATGGCAATCTCCGCCGGAGATGAAGCCTGGAAGTAGCAACAAACATCGTTGACTAAACGTTGTGGGTCTGTGAAGCCATTGCATGCACAGACCCACAACCGGCACGCGTTACTACATTCCTGATGATGGAAAGCTAAAGATGAAAAACAAGATTTATCCATTCTATTTTTCCGCCGGGGCAGTTCTTTTGTATTCCCTGTTCATGGTGCTCCCCGGCCTGCTGGGTTTCTTCCTGTCCTTTACAGACTGGAACCGTTACTCATCGGAAATAAATTTCATCGGCTTCCAAAACTTTGCGCTGATCTTTTCCAAAAAAAACTATTGGAACAGCATCATCAATACGGTCATTTTCACCGTGGTTACGATTGGATTAAAGACCCTGTTTGCGCTGATCCTTGCGCTGCTTTTGACCAAGGGATTAAAACGGTTCTTCAATTTTCACCGTGCGATCATCTATTTACCATCTATCATCCCAATGATCGTCGTCGGCATCGTCTTCAAATCCATTTTGCATCCCTCAAGCGGTGTGCTGAATGAATTCCTCAGAGGCATGGGCCTGGATTTTATGGCACAGAAATGGCTGACAAACCCTGATCTCGCCCTTTACTCGGTTGCACTGGTGGATACATGGAAGGGGGTAGGTTTCATCATGGTGATCTTGATCGCCGGCATTCTGGTAATTCCTGTCGAATATTATGAGGCGGCTCAAATCGATGGCGCAAATCAGTGGGACGAATTGTGGAATATCACACTCCCGTTATTAATGCCTACTTTAACAGTAACCACTGTACTAAATCTCCTGTACGGGCTGAAAGTCTTTGATGTCGTCTGGGTATTAACCAATGGTGGACCGGGGTACGCCACGGAAACGGTCTATACGCTTGTTTTCAAGGAGTTTTCAAAGGGGCGTTATGGTGTCAGCACCGCACTTTCCACGCTGTTATTCGTGATCATGTCCATTTGTGGATATTGGCTGATCAAAATGATGCATTCAAATGAATTGGAAGCCTAGGCGTCAACGCTGCATTAAGTAGAGCCCTGATTTAGGAGATCGTCACGTTGAAAATACAAAAATTAAAAAGCATACCTGCCAACCTACTGGCCATTCTCATCAGCGCTGCAATGTTCGTGCCGGTCTATTTGCTTTTTGTGAATTCCTTAAAAAGTGAAGTCGAATCCAAGGCCATGGGCGCGGAACTCCCCAACCAAATTCTGTTGGAAAATTACCGCACTGTGATCGAACAGGGAAAACTGGGTATTGCTTTTGCAAACAGCATGCTCTATGCCAGCGGGGCGACCATTCTTGTTGTGATTTTCGCCACCACGGCGGCATTTGCCCTGTCACGCAATCGATCTCCCCGCAACCGCTTTCTGTATTTCTTCATCACCATGGGAATTGCCATGCCCATAAACTACGTCACATTAACGAAGGTGATGCAGGCAACACATCTGATTAATACAGTCTGGGGAATCATGATCCTGTATGCTGCCACGAAAATCCCTTTTGGCGTTTTTCTCATTTATGCCTTCATTGAATCGATACCCAGGGAAATCGATGAAGCGGCCATTATCGATGGATGCGGCCCTCTTCAGCTCTTTTTCACCATTATCTTTCCCCTGCTTACTCCTGCGTGGGTGACAACGGCCATCCTAAGCTTTTTGGATTTCTGGAGCGAATTCGTCCTGCCCTTGTATTTCCTGCAAAGCTCGGCAAAGTGGCCCATGACCCTGGCTGTATATAATTTCTTTGGCATGTTTGAAAGCAAGTGGAATTTGGTTTCGGCTGATATTGTTCTAACCGTTTTACCGGTTGTTATCGTTTATCTGCTTGGACAACGTTATATCATCTCCGGCATGACCACCGGGGCTGTTAAAGGATAGGTATCGGAGATATTCATGAAGTCACAAAATAATTTACTGGCTGATCTGCTTGATTTTGATACAGCGGAAGCTACGCAGGACATTTTATGGTCTGCCGGCGCTGCGCAGACTGTCAATGCAATGAATGGAAATGTTGGAATTGAATTGGATTTTTTTGCCCAGGCATTTAATGAAGAGGGAATTGCAGCGGATGGGAGCATCCCGTCCAAACGACACACCTTGTGGGTAAGCGCCTACGGCGAAGACATTATTCGATTGACAATAAACTTTAATGGCAATGAATTACCCGCCGTCAAAGACAACGTCATGTTGGATATAAATGAAGGATTGAAGCAATACCCTTTATCCGTGGAGAAAGATTCTGAGGGCCGGAAGATCATCGACTCCGCGGGAAAGATACGCATGAAGATCAACAATCAACCCCCGGCCATCAAACATTGGAGCGATCTCATTCCAGGTCCGCCGGAAGCGTTAAATGCAACAATATACCCGGACGGCCAGACTTCTGTACCGCTTGAGTCATACGATATGTTTAAGCCAAGCCAGCACGAATCTTTTCCGCTCGCTTATATTGAACGGGATCAACAACCCCATCGTGCGACATTTGCCTTTCATGCTGATGCCAATGAAAAAATTGTCGGCACGGGAGAACGTTTTGCGCCGATGAACCTTTCCGGGCGGACATTGGTTATGGAAAATGCCGATGCCCTGGGAGTCAACAATCGGCGTTGTTATAAAAATGTACCTTTTTATATCTCCAACCGCCCATACGGTCTCTTGATGCTGACTTCCGCACATACACGACTCTCCCTGGCTGATATTTCCACACGGGCCAACCAGGGGATGATTGAAGATGGTTTGATCGATCTATTTGTGATTGGCGGAAAAAAAATTGAGCGAATTGTGTATAACTATCGCTTGTTGACCGGCTTCCCGCATACTGTTCCATTGTGGTCCTACGGTGTCTGGATGGGGAGAATGACATATTTTACAGCCGAAGAAACACACCAGGTCGCTGCAAAATTGAGGAAGGCGTCGTTTCCGTCTGATGTCATCCATGTAGATACCGGATGGTTTGATAAGGATTGGATTTGTGAGTGGGAGTTCAGCCCAAGGACCTTCCCCAACCCGCAGAAGTATTTAAGGGAAATGCGGTTAAATGGTTTTCGTATCACGTTATGGCAACTTCCATCAGTAAGTGTGCAGGCTGATTTATACGCATCCGCCTTGAAGGAAAGGTTTATTGCCAGTAAAAATGGTGCGAAAAGCTCTTCCAACTTTGGAGGGATTGGAGATGCAGCGACAATTGATTTCACAAATCCCGATGCAATAGAATGGTATCAGGGGCTGCTGGAAAAGTTACTAAGAATGGGAGTGGCTGCGATCAAAACTGATTTTGGCGAGAACATCGACCTTGAAGCAGATTATCAAGGAATGGATGCAGGACGATTGCACAATCTATACTCGCTGTTATATCAAAAGGCTGCCTTTGACGTAACAAAAAAGGTTACTGGAGAGGGTTTGATATGGGCCAGAGCCGGTTGGATTGGAAATCATCGTTATCCGGTGCATTGGGGAGGAGATTCCGCTTCCACCTGGGACGGGATGGCGGGTTCGCTACGAGGCGGCTTGCATTTGGGCTTATCAGGATACGCGTTTTGGGGGCATGACATTGCCGGTTTTCATGGTTTGCCCAATTTCATGAATAGCTGGCCTTCCAATGAACTGTACATGCGCTGGACTCAATTTGGGGTGTTCTCCTCCCATATTCGGTATCATGGCGCTTCTCCCCGTGAACCGTATGAGTATCCTGCAATCGCTGATCACGTAAGGGAATGGTGGAACTTGCGGTATGCGCTTGTCCCCTACCTGGCGGAGCAGGGACAACAGATCATTAAATCCGGTTTGCCCATGCTACAAGCACTGATTTTCCATCACGAAGATGATCCCATGTGCTGGCACATTGATGATCAATACTACTTTGGCAGCGATTTTTTGGTTGCACCAATCATGAATGATGATGGCATCAGGGATGTCTACCTGCCAGCAGGAAAATGGATCGACTTTTGGACCGGGGAGGTGCTGGAAGGCAGCTGCTGGCTTAAGAACATCAAGATGCCGCTGGAGCGGATGCCAGTCTACGCCAAATTTGGAGCACAGGTGCCAGTTTATCCGTATAGTGTTCAGTGTACAGACGAAATGGATTTGAGCCGTGCCTCAAAAATAATTTTCAATGATCAATATCAAGGGTTACGAAGTTCTATTTTAGGTAAGGTTGTCAATCTGTAATAATAATTTCGGATTGTTGCTGTCATGACAGCAACAATCCGAAATTAAGAATATTTCCAATGCTGATTTAAGTTGATAGGGGGAAGATATTTTTAACCTAATGCCACATTACCGCAAAGATGCACAGAAATGCCCATTTCAGCCAACATTGCCGCTTTTGCTGACAGAGCTCCATCTGCCAACTCAGCAGATGGAGCATAAACCACCTGAATATGATTGGCTTTGTGGCGCGCCATTAACTGGTTGCGGCTCACACCATGCAAAACGGCATTCATAATCGGCCATTGCGGTGTGGTGGACTTCCAGCGGAATTGCATTTCTTCCGGCGGAAGTGTTACAGCGGAGCCGCGGCCCATGTCCGCATGCAATGCCCCATTCTGAACATATACACGGCTCCATACAATTTCGCCAGGCTTGCTCTCACCCTTAATTGTCCCGCCGCCTTTCGGGAAATACATGGCGGGTTGACGTTCGCTGACCGCGTCGGCATAGCCCCTGGCAAAGTGCGATGGGGGTACGGCGCCGGAAATCTCAAACACCCAGACAAACTCGTCCAGGTGATCATCTTTATAATGCCGTCCCCAACGGATGTCGTGTAACGTGGTGGCTGGGTCCATACCCATGGCTGTCCACACGCGGTTTGTGACAAGCGCATCCAGGCCGGCGCCTTCATCCACTTCGTTGAAATGCGGCAGCGCTTTTCCGGCGAAAAGCTCCTGGCCGGTTTCTTTATGATATACAGGTGGACGTTCAACATTGTTCAAGATTCCTTCCACAAGATCGGAAGCGGGCGTCATATCCTTCAAACCCTGCTGGTATTGAATCCCGATGGCATCGCAGCCAAATGCATCTGCAATGCGTACTGCTGCGATATACATTTTCAGTTGTTCGTGGATCTGCGCGTCAGTCAACTCGGTTGCGTCGTCAGTTCCAATTGCAAATCGCATCCCCTTTTTATCAAGCCAGATACGCGCCGCCCGCGCTTCCTCGTCTGAAACAAGTTGCATCTCCGCCAGCAATGCCGATTGACTGAATCGTTCTTTGTAAACGCCACAGGGATTCAACAATTCATCGTCAATGATGGCATTGTACATACCCATACAACCTTCATCAAAGATTCCAAGAATGGCCTTGTCATGCTTTAGTTGCCGGGCGAGAGCAATTCCCAGCTGAGATTCTTCTTTTGGAAGCTGAGTCAGGTCAAGGTCCCGAACATGACGCGCATCGTGGGAGATCGTCCCCTCTCGCAGCCATTGTCGAATCCCGTTAAGAAAGAATGCATCCTTGAAATCCTCGCTCCAGATCGTGCTGTATTTAACGCCCATCTTGGTGAGGGAGCCGTTGAGGTTGAGCATTCCAACCAGGCCCGGCCACTGTCCGCTCCAATTGGCGATCGTGAGAATCGGTCCGCGATGATCACGCAGCCCGGCAAGAACGTGATAGCTATATTGCCAAACCGCCACGACGACGATCAAGGGAGCCTGCGGCGGAATCGATTTGAAGACATCCATGCCCATGCGTTGATTCCAAATAAAGCCGTGTTGAAGCGTTTTGTCATAGGGATGCGCGCGTTTAACCGCCCAACCTTCGGCGGCAAACGCCCTGGCGATTTGCTCCTCCATTTCCAGTTGGGCGGGCCAGCAAGTTTGGTTGGCCGACAAACGCAGGTCGCCGCTGGCAAGGAGAAATATTTCATTGGAGTGCAGGGGAATTTCATGGGAATTTACCGGATTTGAGTAGTTTTTCATGTTTTTCTCCTAAAAAGCGCCTTTACGATTAAATTGGCCGAAATACTCCTATTGACAAATAGATTTTAAAGTAGTACAGTATACCATATTACAGAATTCCATCATACAAAACAAGGAACGAGCATGTCTGAAGAACTCCCTATCAATAGCTCCACAATTGAACCTCTTGAGCGTGAACAGCGCCTCTATGAGCGTGTGGTTGACAAAGTGTTAGACCTTATTTCATCCGGGGAATGGAAACCTGGGTACCGCCTGCCCTCTGAAAGCAAACTATCTGAAGCATTTGGCGTCAGCCGCACGGTCGTTCGCGAGGCGGTTAAAGCCCTGGAGGCACGCGGTGTGCTTGAGTCTGCCACTGGCAGCGGGGTTTCAGTCCGGCTGGTTGACTTTAATATGGTGTCACAGTCTTTGGAAACTTATATGCAGCTTTCCAATCATGCTGACTTTGAAATTCGCCTCAACGAGGTGCGGCAGGTCCTGGAAGTGGAAATGGTCGCTTTGGCAGCCAGCCGTATTACTGCTGAGCAGCGAAAACAGCTGCGTCAAATTTGCGATGAAATGCGGGTTGGCAGTAATTCATCCAAGCACATGGCTGAATTGGATTTCCGTTTGCACGTGACCCTTGCAGAAGCCACGCAAAACGAGCTGTTCAAAGTATTGCTGGCTCCCTTGATCAATCAATTACGCGATCAGATCATTTTGACCTGGGAGGATTTTCCACGTCCCGTCAACGTTGTTCTTGATCAACACGAATCAATTGTGGCGGCAGTTGAAAGCGGCGACGTTGAGGCAGCCCGTCAGGCCATGGCCAAACACCTTGCCTTCTCACGCAAAGTTCTTGAAGATATTTCGAAATCACACAAGGATCCAAATTCATGAAAAAAGACTCCTCCCCATCGAAGGTTGCAGTTGTAACTGGCGCGGCCCAGGGAATTGGCAGGGCTATTTCCCTTCGACTGGCTCGAGATGGTTTTTCAATCGCGATCATAGATATCAATGCAGATGCGTTGAATCAAGTTAAGAAAGAAATCGAAGCCCTGGGCGTACAGGCGCTGGCTTTGAAAGCAGATCTAACCAGGGTGGATGAAATCCAAAATGCAATAAACCGCGCTGCTGAACTGGGTGAATTGACCGTGCTTGTTAACAATGCCGGCCGCGTTCTTATCACCCCATTCCTTGAAATTGGCGAAGCCGAGTGGGATGCAATTTTGACACTTAATCTCAAGACCGTTTTTTTCGCAACGCAATTCGCGGCAAAACAAATGAAAGCTGGGGGGCGGATCGTGAATCTTTCCTCCATATCAGGCCGTTCCGGTCGTTCTGACCAGGCACATTATGCTGCCGCAAAGTGCGCAGTCATCAGCCTCACACAATCTGCAGCGCTTGCCTTTGCATCTCAGGGAGTTACCGTCAACGCAGTTTGCCCGGGCGTGGTTGATACACCCATGACCGTTGGAATTCATGAAGTCCGGGCAAGTTCTCTTGGAATTACACCGCAAGAATCACTGGCCCGAATGGTTGCCAAAATTCCGCTGGGCCGCCTTGAAACAACCGAAGATGTTGCAGGAGCCATTTCATTCCTATGTTCGCCGGATGCCGCTTACATCACCGGGCAGTCGCTCAATGTGGATGGCGGGATGGAAATGAATTAATGGTTACACCTCGTGTTGCCGATCTGATGGCAGGAGAATGGCAGGAACATGCCAGATTCCCGGGTATCTACATGAAGGGCCTGTTGACTTCAGAAGATAACCCATTGGCCAGTGTCAATGTGGTGCAAGTTCCACCCTCCGGGGTGATTGGCCGTCACCGGCACGCGCAACAACTGGAGACCGTTTGGATCATTACAGGAGAAGCCATCTTAACTTTGGATCAAACAGATGTGCATCTCAGGGATGGGCAGATCATCGCCATCCCGATCGGGTTAGAACATGCTTTACGAAATGAAGGTAATACTCCGCTGGAGTTGTTGACCTTTTTTACCCCCCCACTTTCATAAAAAGAGGTACATACCGTTACTGTAAGCCGAGTTACCAAAAGATAACCTGGTGGCGAGCAACTTTACAAGTCAGATATACCAGATCCTCGTCACAGATAGAACCCGCTGCACGCAGGTGATCATTTCTGCTCTACAAACAAATAGAAAGGAAGTAGCCTATTGACTTGATGGTATGTACCGCTTTACCCAATTGTAAACGATTTCGAAGGCAAAAGATCAATTCATTTATTAGGTAAGAAGGAGAGAAAATTTCATGAAAAGCAACAACATGCTTTTAAAACTATTAAGTTTAATGATCGTCTCCAGTGTACTCATCGCATCCTGCGGAACTGCAGCACCGGCTACCACCGCACCCGCCGACGCGACAGATGCACCGGAGGCAACCACTGCCCCGGCAACTGAAGCATCCACCGGCAAAATGTACGATGGAGTCACCATCGACATCCTCACGTTTGTGGGACCCCAAGTTGCAGAGCCGCTTCAACGACGCGGCCCGGACTTCACGGAGCTTACCGGCGCAACCGTTAATATCATCACGGTACCCAACAGTGAGTTATATCAAAAGGTTTTAACCGATGCAGTATCCGGCACGAATGCATATGACGGTTACCTCTTCGCTCCAAGCTGGGTCGTGGACTTCGCCCCTGCTGGCTTGATCGAAGACTTGACCCCGTATGTTGAAGCAGATGCGGCCCTGGAATGGGATGATGTTGCGCCATTCTTCCGCGACTTCAATTCCTACGACGGCAAAGTATATAGCATTCCGCTGGATGGCGATATGCATATGGTCTACTATCGCATCGATTCATTGGAAGAAGCCGGCCTTGAACCACCCAAAACCTGGGATGACTATCTGGCAGTCGCAAAAGCGCTTAACGGTAAAGATCTTAACGGTGATGGCGAAGGAGACTATGGCTCTTGTATTTCGAAAGCACCGGGCCAACAAGCTTATTGGTGGATCTGGTCCATTGCCGCACCTTACATTCAAAGCCAGGGAACCAGTCAGGGACCTTTCTTCAATACCACCGATATGACACCTCTTGTAAACAACGACGCCTTCAAGCGTGCTTTGGAAGTTTACAAGGAAACTGGTCTGTATGGCCCGCCCGACGAAACCAACCAAGGCGTTGGTGATTCCCGTGGTCTGTTCCTCCAGGGACGCTGTGCGCTGACCATGGACTGGGGTGATATTGGCCCTCTTGCAATTGACCCTGCAAACTCAAAGGTCATCGACAAGACTGGCGCAATCTCGAATCCTGGTTCAACCGAAGTTCTGGATTGGGCGACTGGCAAGCTCGTTGCATGTGATGCCACCACCTGTCCTTACGCAGTGGATGGCGTGAACCACGCTCCGTTCGCCTCCTTTGGTGGATGGGCCGGCGCAGTCAACGCAGCCGTGGATCAAAAACAGAAGGATGCTGCATATGCCTTCTTCTCCTACATGGCTCAACCCGCTCAGTCCAACGCAGACGTAGTTGTTGGCTCTACCGGCTACAACCCCTTCCGCATTTCGCAGTTTGAAAACCTACAGCCCTGGATTGATGCAGGTTTTAGCCAGGTAGCCGCAGAGCAATATCTTAACGGTATCAAAGAGAGCTTTGACAGCCCCAACATGGCAGCTGATCTGCGTATTCCGAAGAATCATGAATATATTCAAGTGGAACTTGACCGTATTCTTGCTGAATACATTGCAGGAAACCTCACCACTGACGAAGCCGCGCAACAGTTATACGACTCCTGGGAAACCATTACTGAAGATGCTGGCCGCGACGAACAGCTGACCTTCTATAAGGGAACCCTTGGACAAAAGTAAAACGTTGCATAGTTGAATTAAATTCTCAAGGCCCAATCCATTTGGGTTGGGCCTTGAGCCCTTTATTGGATGGATACTCATGGACACTGAAAACGAAGAACCTCAACCGTTCCGCCTTCATACAATTATTTCGAGTGCAGCAGATCGCCTCGCCGGATCGATTTTTATTTTGCCCACAGTTCTGGCCTTGTTATTTCTGTCCATTTTTCCATTAATTGCATCGCTGTACCTGTCTCTTGCAAAATTTGATATTGCCCCAGGCGGTTTCAAGTTCACCTTTGTTGGGTTGAGAAATTATAAAAAGTTATTTACAGGTTCTGAAGGAACACATTTTCTGGGGGACTTCGCACCCAGCACATCGCTCACCTGGATCGTGTTTGGCTTGGTCATTATCGCTTTGGCAATTTTTCTGGCTCGATATTTTTTAAGCTCCAACGTTTCCATTGGCGGATTAATTGGACGCATCTTACTTACCCTTGGGCTGGGGATGTTAACCTGGATGCTGATACACACCTTATGGAATGGCGGCCGATTGGGGACTGCAAGCACTACGCTCGTCTATGTCTTTGTTGGAATATTTTTCCAATATATTTTGGGCTTGGGCCTGGCCATGCTGACCGTACAAAACCTGCCGGGCCGGCGTTTCTTCCGAGTGATATTTTTGCTCCCCATGATGATCACACCGGTGGGCGTCGCTTACATGTTCCGAATGCTCACTGATACAAGCAAGGGACCCTTCACACCGATCTGGCAGGGCCTCGGCTTGACCGATTTTTCCTGGGTAAACAATGCCTGGGGCGCGCGAACCGCCATTTTGATCGGGGATATCTGGCAGTGGACGCCTTTCATGTTCATCGTTCTGGTTGCAGCTTTGGAGAGTCAGTCTGTCGAACCCGTTGAGGCGGCTACTGTGGACGGGGCAAATTCCTGGCAAATATTCCAGCATATTACCTGGCCGGCAATTTTGCCCGTAAGCATGACGCTGATCTTGATCCGCCTGATCGAAGCCTTTAAGATCGTTGACCTGCCCAACGTCATGACCAATGGCGGTCCCGGAACAGCAACCCAGTCACTCACATATCATGCCTATATTAATTGGCGTGCTTTGGATCTCGGGTCTTCGGCAGCTGTGGCCTACATGCTTCTCTTCCTCGTAACATTTTTCAGCATGATCTTTGTTAATTTGATCCGTCACCGCACCGTGGAAGCACTCTAGCACGTAATTTATTAATTTGGAGCAGAAATGATGAAGCGTTGGTTTCAAAGTAAAACGATCAATACGCCCTCACCCGTCGGTGCGATCTTATCTTATTTGGTGCTGGGAATCTGGGCATTTCTGATTTTGTTTCCGCTCTATTGGCTGGTGACAACCTCCTTTAAGATTTCAAGCCAGGTCAACGAAGGTCCTTTCTATATTCCATTCGTGGACTTTAAACCTTCGCTTGATGCATGGAAATATATTTTAGTGGGGGACCTCAGCAAAGATACGCTTCGGAATTTCACCAACACGATCATTGTGGCACCCGCAAGCGCTTTGCTTGCTTTGATCTTCGGTGCCACGGCAGCCTATGCCCTCGTTCGTTTTGAATATCGTCCCCGGGTTGGCGCAATCTTCACTTTTATCGGCTGTACCATATTAAGCATCCTGATGACCTCCTTCGGCGTGATGTGGCAAATCTCCCTTGCCATTTCAGCCGCCGTTTTTATTATCCTTTTACAAACCATTGGCCGCCGCTTCAAACGAGCATTGGGGAATAATGACATCGCCTTTTGGATGATCTCCCAGCGTATGCTCCCGCCAATAGCAGTCGTTATTCCAATTTACATTATCTTTCAACGCCTGCACTTGCTGGATACCTATACGGCGCTGATCATTACCTATGTTACAAGCAACCTGCCTATCGTGATTTGGTTGATGCGCGATTATATAACCAACATCCCCATTGAATTGGAAGAGTGCGCATCGATTGATGGCGCTTCGCGCTATCGCATCTTCTGGTCCATTGTGCTGCCGCTGGCGGTACCGGGTTTGGTTGCCACCTTTTTATTTGTCCTAGTCTTCACCTGGAATGAATATTTGCTGGCCTTATTCCTCTCCAGTGCGAAGATACAGACTCTACCGCTGACAATTGCCGCGCAAAATGCCACCCGCGGACCGCAATGGTGGAATATGTCTGTCCTGATCCTGATCATGATCGTACCCGTGATCGTGATCGCGATCATTCTGGAAAGATACATTACCCGCGGTTTGCTGATCGGCGCAGTTAAGGGTTAATTCCGCATATGACGACTGAAACAATTCCACAATTTGTTCAATCCGCGCTCGAACGAAAACTGCCACCAAAAACAGATTACGGCATCGCATTCGTCGGCTGCGGTGGAATCGTAAATTATGGACATATCCCCTCTTACAAAGCGAACGGGTTTAATCTCATCGGCGGATACGACATCAATCATGAGGCCGCGGAAAAGACAGTACAAACTCATGGCCTGAAAAAATTATACAAGTCGCTCGACGAAGTATTGTCTGACCCCGCAGTTGAGATTGTAGATGTTGCCGTGGTACCGGAAGAACAGTGGAATGTCGTCAGCAAGGTGATCGCTGCCGGTAAACCCCTGCTTTGTCAAAAACCATTTTCCATTGCATATGCCAAAGCTGCCCGGATGACAACCCTGGCTCAACAGGCTGGAATAAAGATGGCGGTCCATCAGCAGTTTCGCTGGAGTTCGATCATTCAAGCGACGCGTGCCCTAATGAAAGAGGGTTGGCTGGGTAATATTCTCGATGTTCAGGTACAAGTGAGCATTCACACGCCTTGGGATATGTGGCCTTGGATCGCCGCTCAACCGCGCCTCGAAGTATTGTTTCATTCCATTCATTATCTTGATTCGCTTCGTTTTCTTTTTGGCGAACCGGCGCTTGTCACCAGCCGCCACAGCAAACATCCTGCGCAAAAAGCAAAGGGCGAGACTAAAACGATCACAACCTGGGATTATCCAAATGGAATGCAGATTTTAGTTGCGATCTGTCATTTTGATTGGTCGCCAGCTCTCTACTCGAATTTCCGCATCCTTGGCGATGACGGTGTGATCGAAGGAACGATCGGCACGAACTATGATTATCCCGATGGCCGCAGTGACACACTTGCATTTACAAGTCGAAATCACCCCAAGCAAAATTTTTCAGCCACGCTGCCCGGCAAATGGATTCCCGATGCCTTTTATGGGCCAATGGCTTCATTGATGGAGGCGCTTCAAACCAATGGCTCCCCCATTACCTCTGCGGAAGACAACCTTGGCACGTTACGAGTTGTCGATGCTGCCTATCGTTCAATGAGCGAAGCTCGAAGTGTAAGCCCGTCAGAAATTACTGCATAGAAATTTTATTCGATCAAGGAAATTAACCCATGCCTTTGACACCCGAGCGATTACAAGACGCCTATCGGCAAATGCTTATCATTCGAAAATTCGAAGAGACCATTCGCAGTTTATATCAGCAGGGAAAAATTCGCGGCTCATTCCACCCGTGTGTTGGTCAGGAAGCGACAGCAGTGGGCGGCTGTTGGGCATTGCGAAAAGATGATTATCTGACATGTACCTATCGTGGTCATGGACAGGCAATTGCCAAAGGCCTCAATCTGCAGGCTGCAATGGCCGAGATGTTGGGCAAAGAAACCGGCTGTTCCAAAGGCAAAGGTGGCTCGATGCATTTTACCGATCCTTCCGTTGGACTGCTTGGCGCAAACGCAATTGTTGCAGGGGGCGTCCCCCACGCTGCTGGAGCTGCCCTCGCTTCACAGTTGCAGAAGAAGGATAATGTTGCAATTGCTTATTTTGGAGAAGGAGCAGTCAATCAGGGCGTATTCCTTGAAAGCCTGAACCTTGCAGTGATCTGGAAACTCCCATTGATTTTGGTGTGTGAAAACAATTTATATTCAGAGATGTCGCCCTCACACGAAACCACTTCGGTAGTTGAAACTTACAAACGTGCCGCAGGCTTTGGGTTTGAAGCGATGCAAGTAGATGGGAACGATATCGAGGCGGTGTACAACGCCGTCGAACAGGCAGCAGCCCGAGCACGCGCAGGAGGCGGCCCGACTTATATCGAGGCGATGACCTATCGTCTCTGGGGGCACATGATGGGCGACCCGGAAATCTATCGCACAAAAGAAGAAGTGGCGAAAGCCAAAGAAAACGAACCCATTGTTCGCTGCGGAAAACGACTGATCGAACTTGGATGCACAGATGCTGATCTATCTCGTCTGGATGGTGAAGCCGAAGCGATCATTGCTGCTGCGCTTCAATTTGCAGAATCCAGTTCCGCCCCGCAGCCAGCCGATGCATTTACAGATGTATTTATTTAGGTGAATGATCCATGTCAAACATAACGTATGCTCAAGCTTTGAACGAAGCACTCCGGGAAGAAATGAAAGTTGATTCCCGTGTCTTCTTGATGGGCGAAGATATCGGCCATCATGGCGGCATCTTTCGCGTGACCAAAGATCTGATCGATGAGTTCGGCGCTGATCGCGTGCGCGATACGCCGATCAGCGAATCAAGTTTTGTCGGCGTTGGAATCGGCGCAGCCATGGTCGGGTTGCGGCCCGTCGTCGAATTATTATTCATGGATTTCGCATTGGTTGCCGCGGATCAAATCGTAAATCAAGCCGCCAAACTAAGATATATGTCCGGCGGGACAGTATCCATTCCGATGGTGGTGCGTGCGCAGCAAGGCGGCGGACGCGGCAATGGCGCGCAACATTCGCAATCATTTGAAACCTGGCTTGCACAAATACCGGGGTTGATCATCGTTGCACCTTCCACGCCTGCGGATGCAAAAGGCTTGCTAAAGAGCAGTATCCGCGCGGGCAATCCGGTTATTTTTATTGAACACAAACTTCTTTACAACATCAAAGGTGACGTACCTGAAGGGGATTATTCCATTCCGATTGGCAAGGCAGAGATCAAACGTGACGGGCGCGACATCACAATCGTTTCGTATTCACGGACATTATTATTCGCATTGGAAGCGGCAAAGACTCTTGCACAAAAAGGCATCGAAGCCGAGGTCATTGACTTGCGAACGATTGAACCACTTGATATGAATACGATCCTTGAGTCTGTTAAAGGAACAGGCCGTTTACTTGTTGTGCATGAAGCTCACAGCAATTGCGGACTGGGCGCTGAGATCATTGCACGGGTGTATGAACAAGCTCCAGATACATTGATTATGCCTCCGCGCCGGTTAGGAGCGAAGCACGTCCCGATCCCCGTGGCAGAATCTCTTGAAGATGCAGTCCTGCCGCAGCCCGCCGATATTGTGAATGCAGTGGAGGCGATGTTCTAATGAAAGAATTACACCTCGCATTAATTAGCGGACCGCAATACGACGGCCTATTGGAATTGCTCCCCGCTTTTGAAAAGCAAACAGGGTATCGCCTGCATGTGGATGTGCGCCTTCCGCACGTTGAATTAAATGAACGCATGGCGAAGGATCTCGGCACTGAAAACGGCCAATACGATCTAATCTCCACCCACACAAAATATTGCCCATCACAGGCAGAGCATTTACAGCCATTGGATGACCTCGTGGATGTGGATGAATTAACTGACTTTGTGCCGCGTGTGATGGAGTTATGCCGCTTTACAAATGGCGCGGATCAGACTCACGAGAAGCTGATGCAGCTTCCCAGGAACTTTGACGCCCGTATACTTTTTTATCGTGCAGACTTGATCAGCGCTCCGCAAACCTGGGATGAAGCCGCTGACCAAATGATCAAACACAAACGCGATGGCTTTTACGGCTTCGCATTCCCCGGCAGAACTTCCGGCTTATTTGGCACCTTTTATGAATTATTAGGCATGGCCGGCGGCGACTTGTTCGATGCAGAGCTCAACCCGATCTTCAATAGCGAAGCCGGTGAATGGGCATTGAATTTTCTCTATCGAATGCACACAGTTGAACGTGTCACCCCGCCGGACTTGATTCAGAATTGGTATTACGATGAAATTTCCGATCGATTCCGTCAGGGTGACGTGTTAATGGTCGGCGACTTTCCCGGCTTCTATGGCTTGTATCAAAAACGGGATACCTGTGCGGTCTTCGACCAATTCGATGTCGCTGCATATCCAGCAGGGCCGGCAGGGATACGAAAATCCTACGCCGGCGGACATTCCTTCGCCATCCCGAAGGCAGCACGAGATCCGGAAGGCGGATTGGCATTGGCAAAATATCTCACCAGCACGGAAGTTCAATGGCATGAAGCCAGCGTGGGCGGGCATACTCCGGTACGTCAAAGTATTTTTGAAAAGATAAAGTCAACCCAATCCGGCCGCGATGCCAAACGGATGGCCGTGTTGGAAGAGACCGTTACGCAATATGCAATGGTTCCACCAAAATTTGCGAAATACCCATTGATCGAAGACATCTTGTGGTTAGGCGTGCAGGAAGCCATGACAGGCAAACATACACCCAAAGACACACTGCTTCTCATGGAAAAACAAGTACGAGAGGTTCTGGCATGATCCAGGGTTTTTGGCATGTCTCATTTACAGTGAGCGATATTGATGCGTCGGTGAAATGGTACACCGAAGTATTGGGCCTGGAATTTGTACGTGCCCAGGTCCAGAAAAATGAATACACCGACAAGCTTGTGGGATACAAGGATGCGCATCTTAAAGTAGCCCAACTGCGTGTGCCTGGTGAAACGATCCCAATTTCACGTCATCATATTGAGCTGGTCGAATATATCCACCCCCGCGGAGAGGATATTCCACTCGACACCAACCGTACCGGCGTAGGTCATTGGGCCTTCATGGTCGATGATATTCATGCCGAATTCAAACGGCTCACAGAGTTGGGAGTAAAGTTCAAGGCGGATAAACCCATTGCCATCGAAGCCGGAGTGAACAAGGGCGGCTATACCATTTATTTTATGGACCCAGACGGCATCACTCTTGAATTACTTCAACCTCCACCATGATCAACCCATCATGGAAAGCAACAAACTTCGTTGCGATGGCAACGAAGTTTGTTTAATCACTCAGTGCAATCGTATGTTTGAAGACTGGAAAATAACATGCTTACAACACTCTCCCTAACTCCTTCTTTCGGCTTTGGCGACAGGCTCGGCCTGGCAACGCCCGGGCACATTGCCGCACTGCGCGGAACAAAGTTCGCGCCGATCTTTGCGCAGCAATCGGTCCGTGAAAATACCCGCACGGGACGCACTCCCCAACAAGTGATGGATGATGCCAAACGTGCGGTCGAAGCTGCAAAGTGGGATGCGCCCTGGGGCGCGGACGCCGATCACCTAAAAACTATTGAAGATATTGATCCATTTGTTACCGCAGGGTACACATTTTTTACGATAGACCCCGGCGAACATGTGGATAATGCGGCAGATTCCGATCCGCTGGATGTATTAAAACGAAAAGCCGCATCATTTATTAATTGGGATCACCTCTCCAACTTGTATTTGGATCAGAATGGCGAACAACCCTGGGGAAGATTCGAAACGGAGTCTCTGCATCGCGCGTTGGTCAAGTACGGCGGCGCGATCCAACATGCAGTGGCCATGTTCAACCACCTGTCGCAGATCAAGGATAAATTCGATTTCGAAGTCTCCGTGGACGAAACCGATTCCCCCACCACCCCGCTTGAACATTTTTTTATCGCCAGCGAACTGACCCGTTTGGGAGTGAAATTTACATCACTGGCGCCGCGTTTCATTGGCCGCTTCGAAAAAGGCGTCGATTACATCGGTGATTTAACCGCCCTCGATGAAGAGCTGGGCAAACATGCCGCTGTGACACGCCACTTTGGAACATACAAATTAAGTTTGCACTCTGGTTCAGATAAATTTAGTGTCTACCCACTGGTTGCAAAACATTGGGGTGACAGGATTCATGTAAAAACAGCAGGGACGAGTTATCTCGAAGCGCTGCGTGTGCTGGCAAAACATGAGACGGATCTGTTCCTGAAAATCTACGCACTTGGCCGTGAGTGTTACGAAGTGGACAAGCGTACCTATCATGTATCGGCAGAATTACAAAAATTGCCAAACACAAACGACCTGCCTTCTTTATTGAATGATTTTCACGCACGTGAAGTCTTGCATGTCACATTCGGATCTGCCATCGGAAAATTTGGCGTAGAATTGAAATCAGCACTGATAAAGCATGAAGCCTCTTATTTTGATGGATTGAAAGCACACTTTAATAAACATTTAAGTTTGTTGAAATAAATATGAATCTTGAAGAGCTAAAATCACTGTATGATTTTTCCAACAACACCGTTCTGGTTACAGGCGGGACAGGGGTGCTTGCAATCGAAATTGTCCGCACACTGGCTGGGTGCAATGCAAATGTTGTAGTGCTGAGTCGCAATCAGGAACAAGCTGCCAGGGCAATTAAGGAAATCAACTCACAAATAACAGGCAATGGACGCGTTGTTTATGTGCATGGCGATGTGTTGTCAACTGAAACACTGCAACAGGCAAACGAAACCGTTCACTCCCAGTTCGGTCATGTGGATATATTGATCAACGCAGCAGGCGGCAATCATCCCTCCGCAACCACGTCGGCCGATCTATCCTTTTTCGATCTGCCTCTCGATGCGCTTCACCACGTGGGCGATTTAAATTTGCTTGGCACAATTCTTCCATCTCAAGTTTTTGGACGCGGCATGGCGGAACGCGGCGAAGGGGTGATCCTCAATATTTCTTCGATGAGCGCATTGCGTCCACTCACGCGCATCCCCGCGTACTCCGCCGCAAAGTCAGCAGTCAACAGTTTTACTCAATGGCTGGCCGTTCACATGGCACAAAATTATTCGCCGCGGATTCGTGTCAATGCGATTGCACCTGGATTCTTTCTGACGGAACAGAATCGATTCCTGCTTACGGATAAAGACACCGGCGAATTGACTCCGCGCGGCCAATCGATTTTGACTCACACCCCAATGAACCGCTTCGGGACTCCCGAAGACCTGCTCGGTGCGACGATGTGGTTGATCTCACCTGCTGCAGCATTCGTCACCGGCACCGTCATTCCCATCGACGGCGGCTTCTCCGCATTCAGTGGCGTCTAGCATGGCCATCATCAAAGCAATTGCCCCTGCAGGGAAATTGCTCTCCCATGAACAAATCACAGAAACCCTCTATCAAGGTTTGGAGGGCAAATTCCGTGGTCAAAGGCTGCTGGTCTTAATTCCAGATCACACCCGTTCCCTGCCGCTGCCATTTCTGTTTCGTTCACTGGTGGAAGTTTTGCATGAAGCAAAACAGCTTGATTTTATGGTTGCCCTCGGCACTCACCCACCTCTGAGTGAGGAAAGCCTGAACAAACTGGTCGGGATCACCATCAAGGAACGCATCACAAAATTCAGACACGTCGGCTTGTTAAATCACAATTGGGATACCCCGGAAGTGCTGACATCCCTTGGAACGATCGAACAGGATGAGATCAAGCAAATTGCCGGGGTTAACTGGCATTCTTCCCTGCCGGATAAGATCAACATCCGCATCAACAAAGCAGCTCTTGAATACGACCAGATTATTATCCTTGGTCCAACATTTCCACATGAGGTGGTCGGGTTTTCAGGCGGAGCGAAATATCTCTTCCCCGGCATCTCCGGCGCAGACATGATCAATGCAACGCATTGGCTTGGCGCGCTGGCAGGAGTTGTCGGCACAATTGGCATCAAAGATACACCAGTCCGTGCGATGATCCACGCGGCGGCTTCGCGTTTGAAAACACCCGTTACTTTGATCGCGTTGACGGTAGAAGGTCACGAATTGAGCGGGGTATTCGTTGGCGATCAGCTATCGGCTTGGAATGAAGCGGCAGAGCTATCCGCACAACGTCATATTCAATGGTGCGAGAAACCTTTTCAGCGAGTCTTATCCTGTGCGCCATCCATGTATGATGAGTTGTGGACGGGCGCGAAAGCCATGTACAAGCTCGAAGCTGCTGTTGCAGTAGGTGGTGAAGTTGTCATTTATGCGCCGCATCTGGATGTGGTCAGCCATGTGCATGGAAAATATATTTATGAAATCGGATATCACACCCTGCCATATTTCCTAAATGATTGGGAGCGATTCAGGAATATTCCGCTCGGCGTGCTGGCACATAGCACGCATCTGCGCGGTTCGGGCGTGATGGACGCAAAGCGTGGAATCGAAAAGCCAAATGTACGTGTGACACTTGCGAGTAAAATATCCGCTGAGGATTGTGCTCATCTGAACTTGGGTTATCTTGATCCTGCAAAAATCAATGTAGAGGAATGGAAAGACCGCGAGGATGAGGGCATTTTATATGTGCCCAAAGCGGGTGAGATCTTGTATCGTTTGAAAACATGAAGACGAAATTTTTTATTGTGATGGGTGTTTCAGGGTGCGGCAAATCGAGCGTGGGCAAAGCCCTCGCTCGATCTTTGGAATGGGACTTTTACGACGCCGATGACTTTCATCCGCCTGCGAACGTGGCTAAAATGGCAAACGGGATCCCGCTCGACGATTCAGACCGCGCCCCATGGCTTGCTTCGTTGCACGAACTCATTTCGTCTTCGCTGAAAGCGGATAAACCCGGCGTGCTGGCTTGCTCTGCCTTGAAAGAAAGATATCGCCAGCAACTCATGGACGGCAATAACGGCGTGCAGATCGTTTATCTCAAAGGCAGTTATGACTTGATCTGGTCGCGCATGGAGACAAGAGCCGGCCATTACATGAAACCGCACATGCTTAAAAGTCAGTTTGACGCACTCGAAGAGCCTGTGAACGCCCTGACGATAGATATCTCAAAGCCAATAGATGAAATATTATCCAAGGTTTTAGAGCAAGTACAGTAAATAGTTTTATCAATCACATTCATCTTAAACACTTTTCGAAACTATAAGATTTGACAAGCACCCATACACTAAAACGCGCGGAACCAATCTTATATCAGCATTTTTACCGGCCTTTTAACTGCATAGGCTATAATCCTCCAGAAGATAATTTTCATTTTAGTGATAGAGTTGCCTTATGCCTAATCACCTTGCCTCAGAAAACTCCCCTTATTTACTGCAACACGCCCATAATCCCGTGGATTGGTACCCATGGGGTGAGGAAGCCCTCAACAAAGCCAAAACGGAAAATAAGCCGATCTTCCTCAGCATCGGTTACGCCGCATGTCACTGGTGCCATGTGATGGCCCATGAATCCTTTGAAGATGAAGAAACCGCTTCCTTTATGAACGAACACTTTATCAATATCAAAGTGGATCGCGAAGAACGCCCAGATATCGACGGCATTTACATGCAAGCCACCATCTCCATGACCGGCTCAGGCGGCTGGCCCATGTCAGTATTTCTCTCGCCGGACCTCAAGCCATTTTATACCGGCACCTACTTTCCCCCTGTGCGTCGTTACAACATGCCCGCCTTCAAGGATGTATTGACCGGTCTTGCCAATGCCTGGCAAAACGACCGCGATGAAATTGTAAAAGTTGGCGAACAGGTCAGCAGTCATCTCCGGCACCAGGCGAAAAATCAGGCAAGCGATTCAACCTTGAAGGAACACTTGGAGGCGATCGCCAATACCATAAAGTCCTCCTACGATTGGGGATATGGCGGCTGGGGCGACGCGCCCAAATTTCCACAGGCTATGGCAGTTGACTTTCTGCTTCATCATTCCGTTGCAAATAAGAGCGAGGAATATCTCAAGCTCATTCATCACTGCCTGCAAGCCATGTCTCGCGGCGGCATGTACGATGTGGTCGGCGGCGGCTTTTCACGCTACAGCACAGACAGTCAATGGCGAGTCCCCCACTTTGAAAAAATGCTATACGACAACGCGCTTCTCGTCCGCGCATATTTGCATGCCTGGCAGGTCACCAAGGAACCGGCGTACAAACGCATTGTCGAAGAAACGCTTGATTTCATCGCACGCGAAATGACTCACGAACAAGGCGGCTTTTATTCTTCACTCGATGCAGATTCGGAAGGCGAAGAAGGCAGGTTCTATGTTTGGACTCTCGAAGAGATCCGCGATGTATTGAAAGATGATTCGGAATTTTTTGAAGCGGCATACGGAATCACAGCCAAAGGAAATTGGGAGAACAAGACCGTTCTCCAGCGCGCGTTGGATGACGCCTCCCTTGCCGCCCGCTTCAAACTTAATCTGGAAGCTGTTCCCGCAAAACTGGCGGAATCTCATTCCAGGCTTTTATCCGTCCGCGGCTCGCGCATCCGCCCCGTCACGGACGATAAAGTACTCACCGCATGGAATGGGTTGATGCTGGCTGCGGTTGCTGAATCGGCACGTGTGCTTGAGAACAAAGATTACCTCACGTTGGCTACACGTAATGCTGAGTTCTTGCTTTCCGCGCTTCGACCAGGCGGAAAATTGCACCGTACTTGGCGAAACGGCAAAACATCCAATGAAGTATTTCTCGAAGATTATTCGGCCCTGATCCTCGGGCTGCTCGAGATGTATCAAACCGACTTTGACAACAAATGGTTCCTCGCCGCAAAAGAATTGGCAGATGAAATGATCGAAAGATTCAGCGATCCGGAAGGCGGGTTTTTTGATACGCCCAATGATGGCGAGATCTTGCTCATCCGTCCGAAGGATATTCAGGACAATGCCACACCCTGCGGCAATTCATTGGCCTGCGAAGCATTGATCAAACTTGCCGCATTCACCGATGAAGGAAAATATCAGGACATTGCTGAAAAATCCCTGACACTGATCACCGATTTTGTTTTGCGATATCCGCTTGGCTTTGCCAGATGGCTGTCAGCGGCGGAGAATGCACAGGGGTCCATGAAGCAGGCTGCCGTTTTGGGCGATGCGAAGGAGAAAATATTTGAGAGTATGATCAAGTCGATTCGGGCGGAATACAGGCCGGGCTTGGTGATCGCCGCTTCATCCCATCCCATAAAAGAAAATGCCCCCGCCCTGCTCAAGGACAAAAACCTAATTAGTAATAAATCAACGGCCTATGTGTGCGAGGGATTTGTCTGTAAACAGCCCGCAACTGAAATCTCACTATTGATCGAACAATTAAACCATTGAAAGGAATTAAGGCATGGATCAATTCTTCATTGAAAACCTGATCAAGATCGGCGTCGCGGTTTTTGTTGGAGGTGTGATTGGCGCCGAACGCGAATACCTCGACAAGGCAGCTGGCTTTCGCACGATCATCCTGATCACACTTGGCTCTGCATTGTTCACAATTTTTTCTCTAAGCATGGATGCCGGGTTTACGCAAACACGCATCGCTGCGAACATCGTGACCGGCATTGGTTTTCTGGGCGCGGGTGCCATTGTGCGCGATGGCGGTCGCATTGCCGGGCTGACCACCGCAGCCACCATCTGGCTTTCCGCTGCGCTGGGGATGGGGATTGGCGCGGGCCAGATCTATTTTACGCTGGCAGCAACCCTGGTCACACTGTTGGTTCTGCTTGTTTTCCCAAGATTTGAAGCCCGCATCGATACAACCCGCGAAGCCCGCACCTATCGAATCGTTTTGGGTGGAAATGATTTTAAAGCTGTTGAAAAAGTACAAAGAACGGTTGAAGAATGTTCGCTGCGTGTTTTCGAACATCATCAAACCAAGACCGAAAAATCCATTATCAGCTCATGGAAAACGATCGGGTCCCCCAAGAATCATGAGAAATTCGTTTTGATGATATTAAAGGACAAAGGGGTGAGGGAATTGGATTACTAAAAAGAAGCCCTCCAGAATTCTGGAGGGCTTCTTTGATCCGTTATTTTTTATCTTCGCTTTCAGGCTTTTCCACTTCCTCTTCCTTGCCTCCCAAACCTTCGCGGAAGGATTTAATGCTTTTCCCCAATTCCCCTGCAAGTTTTCCAATTCGGCCGGGGCCAAAGACAAGAATTACGATAACCAGAATGATGATCCACTCTGCGCCACGAGGCAGTCCCATAGTTCACGCTCCTTTTTTTATTTTCAATCCGATGGTATCACAACTCACTTAAAAAGTGGTTAGAGTTCCCTGCGTGAAAACAGACCTTCGATATATCTGAGTGCGCGTCGTATAAACGAGCGCAGGCGGGCAAACAAACGATACTGTTCCGGGTAAACGTGTTTCTTGGATGGGATCGGCCCCGTCCACTCAGCGACCAGGGCACCCCACGATAGGCCGGCGCCAAAACCAACCAGCACAACCTTGTCGCCGTTTTTTACCAACCCTTTCTGAAGCGCCTCGACTGTTGCAATCGGAATGGAAGCGGTGGAAGTATTTCCATACCGATCCACATTGACAACAAATTTATCCATGGGCATTTTTAAATACTTGGCAGCCGTTTCAATAATACGGAAGTTGGCCTGGTGAGGAATGATCCGATCCACATCAGCAGTGGACAGACCAGCCAACTCCAGGGCTTCTCTTGTGGCTTGTCCCATCACACGTGTGGCAAACCGAAAAACAGCCTTGCCATCCATTTGCACAAAATGCTTGCCTTCATGGACTGTGGCTTCGGTGGCGGGATAACGCGCAGCACCAGCAGGAAGAATCAACGAATCTGCCCCCGAACCGTCCGAGTGCATTACGGCAGACAGAATCCCGCCCGGCTTATCGCTTGCCTGTAAAACAAAGGCGCCTGCGCCGTCTCCAAAAAGGATGCAAGTACCCCTATCCTTCCAATTGACAAAGCGTGAAAGAGTTTCTGTTCCCACTACAAGAGCATTCTTGATCGACCCGCTACGGATGGCCTGCGCAGCCATGTTGGTGGCAAAGATAAATCCTGTACAAGCTGCCTGAATGTCAAAAGCGCCGGCTTTTGTAGCGCCAATTTGATCCTGAATTAATGAAGCAGTGGCAGGCCAGATATACTCCGGAGATGAACTCGTGCAAATAATCAAGTCAATTTCAGTGGGAGCAAGGTTTGCCACCTGCAATGCCTTGATGCAAGCCTCCACACCAAGCGTCGACGGAAATTGATCCTCGCGTGCGATATGGCGTTCCCGAATACCGGTACGCTCACGGATCCATTCATCGTTCGTATCGACCATTTTGGCGATATCATCATTGGTCAAAACAGGTTCCGGGACACTAATGCCCCAGCCTGTAATATGCGCGTATGGCATTTGATCTCCTTTGCTATTCTTTCCAACGGCTGACGATCAAAGTTGCATTGTGGCCGCCAAACCCAAATGAATTGGACATGACATGATCCGGCCGGGCTTTACGTGCTTTATTTGGAACATAATCGAGATCGCAAACCGGGTCTGGTGTGGTGTAGTTGATTGTGGGAGGCAAAATATTATCCCGGATCGCCAGGATGCTGATAACCGCCTCCACTGCACCGGACGCACCGAGTAAATGCCCGGTCATCGATTTTGTGGAGGATACTGGGATTTTGTAAGCCTGCTCGCCAAACACGGTCTTAATGGCGGCGGTTTCACTTTTATCATTCAATGGAGTCGAAGTTCCATGTGCATTGATGTAGGAAATATCGGTGGTTTTGAGCCCGGCATTATCCAACGCCGCCTTCATGGAATTTGCCGCACCGGCGCCATTTTCAGCCGGCGCGGAAATATGATGAGCATCATCCGTGGTGCCATAACCCGAAAATTCAGCAAGGATCTGGGCACCGCGTGCACTTGCATATTCATAGGATTCCAAAATAAGAACGCCCGCCCCTTCCCCCATCACAAAGCCGTCGCGATCCTTATCAAATGGACGTGAGGCCGTTGTCGGGCTGTCATTGCGTGTGGAAAGAGCGGTCATGCTGTTCATTCCGGCCATGGTCAAACCGGCGATTGCAGCCTCGGAAGCACCTGCGATCATGACATCAGCCGCGCCGCGGCGAATCATCTCGGCAGCTTCGCCAAGAGCGTTGGTGCCGGAAGCACACGCAGTGGCAAGCGACATATTTGGTCCGCGCGCACCAAAGCGGATGGCCAAATTTCCAGCCGCACTATCAGAGATCATCATGGGGATTAAGAACGGACTGATACGATCTGCACCGCGTTCCTTATAAACATCATGCTGCTCGAACATGGTGATCACGCCGCCAATACCAGTTCCGATCAAAATGCCAACGCGATCGCGATTTCCATCGTCGATGACCAGGTCGGACTGACCCAGAGCTTCGATCGCCGCCGCAGTGGCGAGTTGAACAAAGCGGTCCATCTTGCGTGCATCGCGCGCGCCAAATAAAGTGGCGGGGTCAAAACCTTTAACTTCTGCTGCAAATTTTGTTTTATGGGTGCTGGCATCAAACAATGTAATCGGAGCGACACCGGACTTGCCTTCCAACAAGGCATCCCAGGTCTCCTTTACAGTGTTTCCAACCGGGCTCACACAGCCCAACCCAGTCACTACTACTCTTCGTTTCATGAACAGTCTCCTTGTTTCTTTTAAAGAGTTGGGACAAGAGTACATCTTGTCCCAACTCTACTTAACAACACCCAATCCGTCATGAAGACACGCAGGGTTACTTGCCTGGCTGTAATATTCTCCAGGCTTGCTGCACGTGCAAACGGTCATGGTCGGCAATGAAACCGATCACTTCCAAAAAGGCCGTGGGGCCAAAGATCGCGTGGCGTGCCTTGCGCGACCAATCTGCCGGGTCAAAGCTCTTGATCAAATTCAAAGTTTCCCTGCGTGCAGTGATATATTCCCGCAAAGCAGCTTCGCCGTCTTCCTGCAGATAGTTCCGCTGGTTTGCCCAAATTCCAGTATCCGGCCTCGGAATAAATGGTTCGCTATTTTCCTTCAGCAACTTGATCTGTATTTGATGAATTTCCCGTTCTGTATCACGCAGATGGCAAATTAATTCAGTGAATGTCCATTCACCAGAATCAGAAGGAAGAGACCACAATGATGAATCAACCTTTCGCGACAGCCCCCGCAGCACAGCCGGCGTGGAAGATAAAATGCTGAGGATTGAATCCAGTGATTTATAGGATGGCTCGAATTTGGATGGATCCGTCGACTCAAGTAGCGAGCGCAGATCCTGCAAATCGCCATGAAAATCCGCTTCAGGTCCAGACTTTGAAGCGGGTGCCTCATCAATGTGAAATGTAGCCAGCCCAAGCCTTTTCGCAGGAACGATATCCCGCTCCATGTCATTTCCCACCATCAATGCAGGTCCATCCGGCCAACCCAGGCGACCCAACACTTCTGCATAATACGACGAATGAGTCTTCGAAAAATGAAAATGTTCATATGTAGTGACCAGCTCAAACTGCTGCGGGTCAAAACCTGCCCATCGTAAACGATGATACGTTGCCTTGCGCGGCAGAAGCGGATCTGTAGCAATCGCGATCCGGTATCCTTTGGAAAAAGCCCAATCGACAAAAGGCCTGGCTTTGGGATTCTGCGTGGTCAACCCGGACAGGGTTGGAAAAATATTGTCATAGAAATTTTCAATCGCATCGTTCAACTCACCCATCGGAACATTAAGTTGAGGGTAAAAATCATTCGCAAAGACCTCTTCAAGTGTTTGGGAAAAATCCTCACTTTCATTCATCAGGGCCGTGCCGGAAAGCAGGGCACGAAACATCAATTCAGGCGCAATATGCGGCGCCAGATCCTTTGCCAATGCCTGAAAGTAGGCAGGGATAAATTTCTCAAGATTGGTATTGAGCAGGGTGTCGTCCAGGTCGAGCAAAAGGGTCATGGTCATAGGGTTTACGCGTTTCAACTCCCCCCGACGGGAGGTTATGATTTTCTATAAATAGCAGAGAGCATTATTCTTTAATAACAAACTTAAAGGGCAGGTCATGGCATTCGCCACAACCAATTTGCGGCTCAGCCACATCGCGCCTTGTTTTTTCACAATATGCAGAGACCTGTACGCGCCGTTGAAAAATTGCCGCAAGAGGCCGTCCCACTTTTGCCATCAATTTCATGTGCTGACACGAATTGGCAAGAGTGATCGAGGGCACAGGGCATGTGGCACACAGATCACGAGTCCACTGCTCGCCCCGAGGTTTCAATAAACGGCACTCTTCCACATTTCGGCCGCGATAATAATCTCCATAAAAATGGACGCATTCCTTGCCAGCGGGTGTTTTCATGAGGTATAGATGCAAAAAGGGATGAATAACTTTCGTCATTCATCCCATGAATTTTCGTTTATACGCGGGTAACGTACTCGCCTGTACGGGTGTCCACACGGATCGTGTCGCCCACATTTACAAAGTTGGGGCATTGAACTGTAATGCCCGTCTCAGTGGTCACCTTTTTGGTGACGCCGGTGGCAGTGTCACCGCGAATCGCCATTTCGGCCTCCACCACTTTCAGATCCACAGAGGTGGGCAGTTCCACATCAATCGCCTTCTCTTTGTAGAAGGTCAGTTTTACTTCCATGCCTTCCTTCAAATATTGGGCGCTCTCACCAAGGGCGTCTTCGCCAATGGCTGGTTGTTCAAAGGTTTCATTGTCCATAAAAATGTAATTGTCGCCATCTTTATAGAGATATTGAACATTGGCAAAGTCAAGGCTTACATCCTGAACGGATTGACCGGAACTAAAGGTTCGCTCCACATTCGCGCCAGTAAGCAAATTACGGGCTTTTACTTTAATGTTGGCATTGCCGCGGCCGGTCTTGTTATGGCTGTAATCCACTACTTTGTATAAATTTCCGTCGAGTTCGAAGGTAACACCTTTGCGAAGTTCATTTACATCGATCATGCTTGCACTTTCCTTGGTTATGTGAATTTTGTTGCGCCGAATATCAGGCGGGCGGATTATACCAATGAGTATTGATTAGTGGGAGGACTCTGATGCCGGGTCGTCTTGTAGAAGCTGGACTGCGTGTGAAAGCACAGGAAGAATGGTCTGCAAATTTTCAACGGCACCTTTTGGGCTGCCCGGCAAGTTGATGATCAGCGTCCGCCCGCGGATGCCTGCGATGGCGCGAGACAACATGGCATGAGGTGTTTTTTTGAGACTCTCCGCACGCATAACCTCGGTTAAACCGGGTGCTTCGCGTTGGATGACTGCCTTTGTCGCTTCCGGCGTGACATCCCGAAGGGAAAACCCTGTTCCCCCAGTCGTGAGGATGATATCCAACCCGCCTCCATCGGACCATTCGGTTAACACTGCGCGAATGGCAGATTCTTCATCAGGGAGAATCTGCTGTTTGGCGACCGACCAGCCTTCGTCTTGAATGAGGCGTGCAAGAGCCGGGCCGGAAGAATCTTCACGATCACCACGGGAAGAGCGGTCAGACAGAGTCAGGAGTCCAAATCGAATGATCATGGGAATTCCTTGCCGAAGATGATGTCCTCTTCCATATGACGCCAGCCGCGTCCTTTGTAAAAATGGATCGCATTTGTATTGTCGGCAAAGGCGATCAAATAACATTTGACACATCCCTTTGCCTGCAATCGTTTTTCGATTTCTTCCATGAGTTGGGTGGCAAGCCCGTGTTTGCGAAATTCCGCACGGACCGCAAGATGATAGATCATGCCCCGTCGGCCATCATACCCACCAATGACTGTGCCAACGATTTCCCCATTTGACTCTGCGACCAAAAATAGATCGGGATCGCGATTTAGTTTTTTCTTGATCTCTTCAGGCGAATCAGATCGGCCGACGTGTATTCCCGTTTCCATGCTTTCCCACACGCTCAAAGCACCTGAATAATCATCGGGATGCTGAAACTCACGGATACGGAACTCGAAACTCATTAGTTGGAAATAATATTTCGCTTCAACAGGGAAATGAGATCATCGGGCATGTAAGGTTTTAAAAGAAATCCATTTGCTCCGTGATTCATGCACTCTTCTTTGACATTCGCGCCCGAGGACATCACTACGCGTACATGTTTGATGTCATTTGAGCCGCGAATATCGTCCAGGATCTCAAGGCCGCTCTGACGGGAAAGGTGCACATCCAACAAAATTACATCCGGACGTTCAATACGAACCGCTTCCGGCACATTTGCATCGATGCTCAATACAACTGTTTCAAAGCCCTCCATCTTCAGGAGTGTCTTCAACAAAGAGACCATGGTGGCGTCATCTTCTGCGATCATTACTTTTGGCATTCTTTTTCGCCTTTATCTGCTTGGATTTTTTTACTGCCTTTTTACCTTTAATCGTTTTTTTCACTTCCATCTTTTTGGGTTTTTCCAGCGCGCTGTTGATAACCTCATCGACAGATTCGGCAAATACGAATTTCATCACACTCCGCACTTCATCCGGCACATCCTCCACATCCTGTTCATTTCTTTTTGGGAGGATGATCGTGGTCAACCCATTTCGATGAGCGGCCAATACTTTTTCTTTGACGCCGCCAATCGGCAAAACCTGACCACGCAGGGATATTTCACCGGTCATCCCCACCTGAGGCTTGACCTTGCGACCGGAGATCAGTGACACGAGAGCAGTAGCCATTGTCACGCCTGCGGAAGGACCATCCTTGGGTTGTGCCCCAGCCGGAATATGCATGTGAATATCGAACTTATTAAAGAATTCAGGATTCAATTTTAATTCTTCCGTTCGCGAGCGGACATATGAAAGCGCGGCACGGGCGGATTCCTGCATCACATTTCCGATGGAGCCTGTTACCTGGAAACCGCGTCCGCCGGGCATGGAGGTGGCTTCAATGAATAAAATATCCCCGCCATAGGAGGTCCATGCAAGGCCGGGCACCACACCCGGAATGGAAATACGTTTGTTTAATTCCTCGGAGCCGAGGAAGATCGGATGATCGAGATATTCCTCAACCAAGTCAGGCGTAATCTCGAATTTTTCCTGTTTGCCTTCCGCGATCTTGGTTCCCGCCTTTCGGCAAACAGCGCCGATCTTTCTCTCCAAATTACGCACCCCGGCTTCCCGCGTGTACTCACGGATGATCTTCTGCAAGGCATCATCTTGAAAGACGATCTCTCCATCACGCAGACTGTTTTCACGAATCTGCCTTGGAATCAAATATCCGCGTGCAATGGCAAGCTTTTCATTTTCCGTATAGCCGGAAAGGAAGATAATCTCCATGCGATCACGCAACGGGCCGGGGATCGTTTCCAAAGTATTGGCCGTGGTCACAAAGAACACTTGTGAAAGATCGTAGGAGACTTCGAGATAATTATCTCGAAATTCGGTATTTTGTTCCGGGTCGAGTACTTCCAACAGTGCCGAAGCGGGGTCGCCGTGAAAATCATTTGTCAATTTATCCACTTCATCGAGCATGAAAACGGGATTCTTTGAATCTACGCGGCGAAGCGATTGCAAAATGCGGCCGGGCATGGCACCAATGTACGTACGGCGGTGTCCGCGGATCTCGGCTTCATCACGAATTCCGCCCAATGAAGCGCGGATGAACTTACGCCCCATCGCATGTGCAATGGATTGACCCAGCGAGGTCTTGCCCACGCCGGGAGGTCCCACAAAACACAAAATGACACCTTCGCGCTCCTTGCGAATGGCATCCACGACTTCTTCTTTTTTATCATCCTTGCGATCAATGCGTAATTTTCGGATGGCAAGGAATTCAAGGATGCGGTCTTTGACATCCTCCAGACCATGATGATCTTTATTCAAAACCTCGCGGGCATGGGCGATATCCAAATTATCTTCCGTTGATCTTGACCACGGAAGAGTGACCAGCCAATCAAGATACGTGCGAATCACACCGTATTCCGCCGAAGAGGAAGGCAGACGAGACAAGCGGTCCAACTCACGTTTGGCCTGCTTATATGCCTCTTCCGGCATTTTCGCCTCTTCGATCTTCTTGCGGAAATCATCCACTTCCACGGTTTGCTCGTCGTTCTCGCCGAGTTCCCGTTGGATGGCTTTCATTTGCTCGCGTAGAAAATAATCACGTTGGACTTTTTCGATCTCGCCGCGCGCCTCATTTTGGATCTTTTGTCCAAGCTGTAAAACTTCGGCTTCGCGAACGAGGAGGCCGATCAACTTTTTGAGTTTATCCGTCGTAGAATCCAATTCCAGAATGTTCTGTGAATCTTTCAAATCCATGCGTTGAAAGTTGGCAATGGTATACGCTGTTTGCAAAGGCTCTTCGATTGATGTGATCGAACCTGCCAATTCTTCCGGGAAGGAGGGAATCATCTGCGTGATCAGTTGAAATTGATCGCGCGCATTGCGCGCAAGCGCATCTGTCTCCAAGCTTTCTTCGACAGTTTCGGGCAATAATTCGATATGTGCTTTTAGATACGGTTCTTCGGTAACAAATTCGCCCAGCTTGAAACGTTCCATGCCCTGCACCAACAAACGGACTGTACCATCCGGAGCTCGCAACAAGCGATGAACAGTGGCGATGGTACCGATCCGATACAGCTCGTCCGGGCCGGGCGTTTCTTTTTCCGGATCCAATGCAGCGACGAGGCCCACGAGCTTGTCCCCACCCACCACATCGTCTACAAGTTTGATCGAGCGGGACTGACCCACTGTCAACGGGACGGCAGTGTTTGGATACACGACAACACCGCGCAAAGGCAGGATGGGCAATACGTCAGGGTATTTCTGCGCTTCGTTTTTGCTGCCATCTTCCGGCGAGGACGAGGCGTCACCATCTTTTTTTCCAAAACGCGAAAAGACCGATTCCATGAGGATGTTTAACATGTCATCATCGGTTTTTCCAAAGGATTGAAAATCATTCATGTTGGTATTCCAACGGGAGGCTGGCATTCTATTCTTCGACCTTGATCTGGCTGGGTTTTATTTTGGGTAATTTGACAATTAGGAAACCATCTTTGTATTGAGCCGTTGAATGTTCGGCATCAATTACACCGGGAATTTCCACGGCGGTTGCAAACTTACCAGATCGGATTTCCATTTGATGATAAGCACGTCGTTCGGGAAGGTCTGAGCGCGAGCCGGAAATAAGCAGGGTATTGTTTTCAAGCACTACTTCGAAATCATCTTCCTGCATCCCCGCTATTTCCACACGCACTACATAGGCATCTTCCGTCTCGTATTCGTCTGTGGGAGGGCTCCATACATTGGAGCGAACCTGCCAACTCACCGCATGAAGAATCTCGCGGCGATACTCAACAAGAGCCGGTCCTGATTTGCGGACAATTGGTGGCATAGTTTGACTCCTTCCTATGCGCTTATTTTAGAGCGCCCTCGGCGGGGATCGAACCCACAACCTACTGCTTAGAAGGCAGGTGCTCTGTCCATTGAGCTACGAGGGCATTGGGATTTATTCTTCCGTCTTTTCGGTCTTCGCTTCGACGGGCCGCAATCCGCGATACACACGCGGACCGGCAATGGTTCGCAATATTGTATCAGCAGGTCGGCTCAACTTTTTGGCCAGGTCTTCCGCCGTCATGGGAATATTTCCATTAGCAATGAAGAGGCGGAAGATGGCCTCCACCACGGCGGTGTGGGCATTGGCAAATTCAGGCTCCAGGGCACAATGGCTCATTAATGTGTGTTGAAGGCCGTCAACACGTTTCACTTCCGCGGTGACCGGATCGATCCAATCGATCTCGCCGCCCTCTTCGACATTGGCAAAGACGGCTTGGTGTTCCTCACACAAAAGTGAGCGAAGAAAAACATGCCAGTCTTTTTCCGTTTGTTTCCACCATTCGAAATCGATGTGAAACGGCGTTTTGGCAGTTGGCTTTAATAAACTCATTTAATTCTCCTCATCAAGGCGGAAATGCAGATCGCCAACGTGCTTAAAGATGGGGCTGGTTGCCAACAAAGCGAACAATGGAGCGGGAGGCACACGGCGCATCAAATTTACACCTGCATACAATTCCTGTGCATGAACATGCCCCTGCGGGTTGGACTTGCTCAACTCGCGCATTACCAAAACAACGAGGTCTTCAAAAGAACGTTTCTTTTCCCATAGAGGGTCTAGTGCCTTGAAATCAGTCACCTGCACGGTCATTCGGTCATTAAACTCGGCGGTGATGGGTTGTTTTAACATGGCAAAAACAAATCCACCATCGGTTCCCACCATTACGGTGCGAACCCAATCCTTGGAAGAGCGTTGGGCCTTGACTTCAACGATCACCTCACCAGGCTTTTCACCCCGGCGAAGAAGAACAAGCGAACCGGGAATCAATTGATGAGTTTTATACCACTCACGCAAACCGAAAACATATCCGTGTTCGCGCACCACCCACGCTGGGATGCGTTGTTTTGTCTTTCCATCCACAAGCGTAAAACGCACACGTGCAGATTCGTACGCAGTCGGAAACAACTTCCTCGCCCGATGAGACATGGGCAAAGTCCCTGCACGCAGATGTGGATAGATCAAAGTAATTGTGATCGAGGAGATCTCGGTTGTTGCAGCGTCAGCATCCTCTGCCTGCGTCAACTCATCATCCAACTGCGCCTCAAGGGCCTTCATCGCATCATCGAGGTTGGCACGATCATGCACGATCTTTTCGTATCGCAATGAAGGCGGCACTTCACGAACGTAATCGGGTTCGAGACGTCGCAAACACCACAGTACTTGCCCCGCCGGGCCGACCTCATCAAAACGGTCATCATTCTGCAAAGCATAGTTTAGGGAAAATTCCGTCAAGCGCGGATTGTCACCCGAGGGCATTTCCAAATCCTTCATCAAGGCTTCAGTGGTCAGCGGTTCACCACCAGCCATATCCAAAACCGCCTCGGCGAGATTCAACTGTCCCTGATTGAGATCGATCAACAATGCACGCGGAAACCAACTTGCCGCGATCTTGACCAGACTATTATCGCTCGAAAAAGCTGCTTCCAATTTCCTGTCAAGTACATCGCCAAATTCACGAACGATCAATTCCGGGTTAAGTTCATCGACCTGTGGAGGTTCGACAGGACCGCTATTAAGGGAATGATCTGCAAGGTTTGCTGCGAACATTCGCTCCGAACCATCCTCCAAAGAAACGGTTAACACATCAAACGCGCTGACGGATGGATTAAGACCTTCGCGAACTGCGATAACTTTTCCTTGCATCCAATCGAGAGCTGAAAAAACCAATCCATCTCCCGCTTGATATCTCTCTTTTGGAAAAAATGTTTTGCTGCCCGCGTCACGCTTGGTATCGGACGCGGCACGTTCGCTCTTAATACGAAAATCGACAAGAGCAAGGGCCAGATCACGAGTGGTTAAAGGAGTCTCGCGTTCAAACAAATAGGTTTGCAAATGTTCAATTTCTTGAGGGGTAATCTGGATTTTAGACCAGTATTCTTTGGGAAGTGTAAATGCGCCTGCCATGCTCAGCCTTGAAGTTATAGTACGCAATAAAATGCGTCGCGGTGATTATACCTTACCTTCCTCTTTGATTTCAATATTTTTCACAATCCCGAATATGTAAGAAATCACACATTTTCCACATCATTTTTACCTAGTTATCTGCTAAATTATGCCGAGATTGAAAATAGAAAAGGATAAAAATGAATTCAAAGCTTTTGATCACAACCATTTTGCTCACACTGATTGTTTCAGCCTGTGGAGCACAAACGCCTCAAGCCACAACCGAGCCTGCTGCTATTGCCACCCAAGCCCTCCCCTTGCCCACAGAGACTCAGGCCCCTGCCACTGAAATTCCTTCAGTACCAGCGACAGAGGCACCCACCCAGGCAGCAGTGACAAGCACGGGCATCAGCTTTGCAAATGATGTTGCTCCAATTTTCGAAGCAAGCTGCAATAAATGTCACGGCATTGAAGAAGTAAAAGAAGGACTTGATTTAACTACCTACGAAGGTGTGATCGCTGGCTCTTTCAACGGCGCGGTGGTCGTTCCAGGAAATGCCAATGAAAGCTACCTCGTTCAACAAGTCGCCGAAGGCGAAATGCCCAAGCGCGGACTTGGATTAACGGATCAACAAATTCAAATCATTGCCGATTGGGTCAATCAAGGCGCTCAAAATAATTAATCAAGAACAACAAAAACAACGGACGATTAATCGTCCGTTGTTTTTGTTTAATGTAGGTGCAAGTTTTTCAAACAACTTGACCATTACCCATTTGGGTGATAAAATACTATTAATCGGATTAATCCTACTTATGCTCCGCGAACGATCCACCCCGAACATTTCCGAATTCTTCCGTTATCTTGCCTCCCATCCAGAGGCAGAAAACAAACTCCCCTCTTTAAACGAATTGAGCCGTGAGCTGGATATCAGCCTCGCATCCTTGCGCGAACAACTTGAAGTTGCTCGCGCGCTTGGCTTTGTGGAAGTCCGTCCGCGAACGGGAATGAGACGGCTTGAATATTCGTTTACCCCGGCGATCCGTCAAAGTTTGGGATACGCGCTGGCATTGAACGATGATCATTTCCGTAAGTTTGCAGAAATGCGGAATCATTTGGAAGCAGCGTACTGGTATGAAGCAACTGCACAATTAACCGAAGAAGACAAGCAGGATTTACAAACGCTTATCACGCGCGCCTGGGAAAAGCTGCGCGGCACACCCATACAAGTTCCGCACGAAGAACATCGCAAATTACACCTTTCCATTTTCAAACGCGTTGATAACCCATTTGTTATAGGCGTATTGGAAGCCTACTGGGAAGCATACGAGGGCGTTGGCTTGAATGTGTTCACAGGAGGCTATGAATATCTACAGGAAGTGTGGAGATATCATCAGGTGATGGTTGAGTCGATTTGCAATGGCAAGTTTGAGGTCGGGTATGAGGCGTTGGTGAAACATACAGACCTTTTGTATCATCGTCCGTAATTAAATTCATGATGTTGTGAAATGGATCACAACGTCATCAGCATATGAGGAGCTTCATGAACAAGATAGTGAATGATTTTTCAATTACAGTTGGCACCAAGAACGGCTCCGGCAGTTCAACCGCCAACAATACCATCCTGCGATCAATCTTCAAGATGGGCATTCCGGTATCCGGCAAGAACCTGTTCCCTTCCAATATCCAGGGATTGCCGACCTGGTATACCATTCGCGCAAACAAGGATGGATTCATTGCACGGCAGGACACAAATGATATCGTGATCGCCATTAATCCTGATTCGTTCGCGAAAGACCTGGCATCTGTTACGCCGGGTGGAGCATTCTTCTACTCCGACGATATCAAGCAACCCATCACGCGCGTGGACGTGGCGATCTATCCGATGCCGATCAAAGCCATTGTGCGCAATGACCCGAATGTGCCAAGCGATTTTCGTGATCTTGTAGGCAACATGGTTTACGTGGGTGTACTTGCTCAAATGATCAACATGGACCTGGAAAAAATACTTGCTGCGCTTACCTTCCATTTCAAGGGAAAACAAAAGCCCATCGACATGAACTTCAACGCGGTCAAGGCCGGCGCGGAATATGCAAAGACCAGCCTCGAAAAGAAAGATCCTTTTTATCTTGAACCGATGAATAAGACCGATGGGCTGATCATGGCGGATGGCAACACCGCCGCTGCCATTGGCTCCATCTTTGGTGGTGTGCAATTTGCAGCCTGGTATCCGATCACTCCAGCGTCTTCCCTTGCTGAAAGCGTGATCGATTATTTACCCGTTCTTCGCAAACGCGAAGATGGAAAGAAAACCTATGCCATCGTGCAGGCGGAAGATGAACTTGCCGCACTCGGCATGACTGTGGGTGCAGGCTGGGCCGGCCTGCGAGCCATGACCTCGACCTCCGGACCTGGTCTTTCCTTGATGACAGAATTTGCAGGTTTGGCGTATTACGCTGAAATTCCCGTTGTGGTTTGGGATGTGCAGCGCATCGGCCCCAGCACCGGTTTACCCACCCGCACCTCGCAGGGCGATTTGACCTTTACCTATCACATCGGACATGGTGACTCGCACTCCGTCATCCTGTTGCCCGGTGATATTTCAGAATGTTTTGATTTCGGCTGGCAATCTCTTGACCTCGCTGAACGCATTCAAACCCCCGTTTTCGTTTTGAGCGACCTCGATATGGGTATGAATCAATGGATGAGCAAGCCTTTCCAATATCCTGAAACTCCGATGGATCGCGGAAAAGTGCTTTGGGAAAATGATCTCGAAGAGATCAAAGGCAATTGGGGACGTTATCTCGACAAGGATGGCGATGGCATTCCCTATCGAACCATCCCCGGCAACAAGCATCCGATGAGTGCATATTTCACCCGCGGCACCGGCCATGATGAATACGCCAAATACACGGAAGATTCAACCATGTACATTAAGAACATGGAACGCTTGAAATCCAAACATTACAACGCGCAGAAATTCATGCCGAAGCCAATATTACATTCCGTGAAAGGCGCAACGGTCGGCATCATTGCCTTCGGTTCGACGGAGAATGCAATTCTGGAAGCGCAATATCAGATCGAGAAGGAACATGGCATCAAAGCAGACTTCCTGCGTATTCGCGCCATTCCATTTACGGAAGAAGTGACAAAGTTCATCGAAAAGTACGATCAGATCTTCGTTGTGGAGATGAACCGCGATGCACAAATGCAACAGATCCTGATCACAGAATATCCGCAGCATGCGATGAGGTTCAAATCCGTGGCACATCACGATGGATTACCCGCTTCTGCCAAATGGGTCCGCGAGGGAATCCTTGCGAATTATGAAAAGGATGCGGCTCAGAAAAAAATCACAGGGAAGAAAACTGTTGCGAAGGCCAAACCAGTTTCAAAGTCCAAGAAAGAAGCGACAAAGAAGCCGGTCAAGAAGGTCGCTGCAAAATCCAAATCCGCCGTCAAGTCGAAGCGGAAGTAGTTATCGGTATCTTAATCAAAAGGAGCATACAAAATGACTGAAGCTCTCCCCATGGCTGGCGCAACTGCAAATGTAAATCTCGCCGGTCTCACCAAAAATGATTATCGCGGCGCGCCCAGCACACTCTGCCAGGGCTGCGGACACAACTCGATCTCCAACCAGATCATCGCCGCGCTGTATGAAATGAACACCGTTCCCGAAGATGTAATGAAGTTCAGCGGCATCGGTTGTTCATCCAAATCACCCACTTACTTTTTGAACCGCACGTTCGGATTCAACAGCCTGCATGGGCGTATGCCTTCGATCGCGACAGGCGCCTTATTTGCAAACGCAAAGATGAAAGGCATCGGCGTTTCCGGTGACGGCGACTCCGCCAGCATCGGCATGGGGCAATTCAAGCACGTCATGCGCCGCAATGTCAACATGGTGTATATCGTGGAAAACAACGGCGTGTACGGTTTGACCAAGGGTCAGTTCTCTGCCACAGCAGAAAGAGGTCTACAACTCAAGAAACAGGGCGAGAATCCCTACATGCCGGTGGACATCTGCATGGAAGCGCTCATTTCCAACGCGACATTTGTGGCCCGTTCCTTTGCAGGTAATCCAAAGCAGGTGAAGGAACTGCTCAAAGCCGCCATTGCCCACGAGGGGATTGCCGTGCTGGATATCATCAGCCCGTGTGTGACCTTCAACGACCAAGCCAATGCCTTCCATTCCTATGCGTGGGGCAAGGATCACGAACAACCCTTGCATGAAATTTCCTACATCGCACCGCGCAGTGAGATCATGCTTGAGCGCGAAATGGAAGAAGGTGAAATTCGGGAAGTTTCCATGCACGACGGCTCGACCGTGATCCTGAAAAATCTCGAAAAAAGCTACGATCCCGCCAATCGCTACGAAGCCATGCGGGTGATGGAAGAAGCTCGTGAGAACAACTGGCTCGTGACCGGCCTCCTTTATATCAATGAAACCAAGCCGACACTGACCACCATGTACGATCTTGTGGACACTCCTCTCAACCGCCTCACCGAAGCGGACCTTAGACCGGACCGCTCGGCGATTGACAAGGTCAACGCCTTGATGTTCTAGACTCCCACGCTACCCTCCCTCAATTGAAAATCACAATTGGGGGAGGGTTTAAATTGAAAGCAGCTTATGACCTCTGAAACTGACCCCACTGAAAAACTCGACTTCAAACGTATCCTTCCCGTTCTGGTCATTGTGCTCGTTGACCTGATGGGACTCTCCATCATTATTCCATTATTGCCTTTGTACGCGGCCCGTTTTGGTTCATCGCCATTGGTCATTGGGATTTTGCAAGCCACCTACCCAATGATGCAGTTTTTAGGAGCACCGATCCTCGGAAGATTATCCGACCGCTTCGGACGGAAACCAGTTTTGATCGCGAGTCAGATCGGTACGTTCGCGGGCTTCATCCTGCTTGGGTTTGCAAACTCGCTCGTCCTATTATTCATCTCGCGCATCATTGACGGCCTCTCCGGTGCGAACATCTCCACGGCGCAAGCTGCCATCGCAGATAGCACTACTGAGAAAACGCGCACGCAGGGACTTGGTCTCATCGGCGCGGCATTTGGCGTTGGCTTTGTGCTCGGGCCTATTCTTGCATTCATCGTGCTGGCTGCCACGGGACAAAATTATCAGGCTGTCGCCTTCACCGCCGCAGGATTTTCATTTACATCGATCTTATTAACTGTATTTTGGTTCAAAGAAACGTATAAGGAAGTTGAAAATCCAGAAGCATCGCGCAAGCGGCGGCCGTTCTCCATGGGCGCGTTACGCGATGCGTTTAGTCGCCCTGCCATCGGCTTCCTGCTGATCGTGATGTTCTTTTATCAAATCGCATTCGGTGGATACGAACAACTCTTTTCCTTGTTCACGCTCACCCGTCTCGGCATGGACGCGCGCGATACCTCGTTTTTATTTTCGGTGGCAGGGATTCTCATCATCGTTATACAAGTAGGTTTGATCGGCAGATGGTCCAAGCTCAAAGGAGATCGCTGGCTCGTGTTGATGGGCCTGGGCGCTCTCGCGGTTGGCTTGATCGGAACCGCACTCACCCCGGCTTCTCCAGTCCCGTGGTATAGCGAAGCAAAAGTGATGGACAGCCTCGCGGGTCATGGTGAATTCCGCGTGTCAATCCAAAGCATCAACATCAATCTACCCAGTGAAACCGCAAAAGGTTGGTCCGGCATCGTTTGGCTTTTGATCGCCAGCGTCCCAGCTGCATTGGGCGGCAGTGTTATCCAACCAGCAGTGAACAGCTTGATCACAAAAGCATCCAACAAAAGTGAGGTTGGCGGCATGTTGGGAGCATCTTCCGCGATGTACAGCGCAGCCAACGCCATCGCCCCATTGTTTTACGGAGCACTCTTCCAATGGTTCGGTGGACCGGTTCCATTCTTTGCAGGCGGGTTAATTTTAGGAATCATGTGGTTGTTCGCGCCACGGGTTATTAAAGAATAAATTGTAGGGGCACGATATATCGTGCCCCTACGTTATAATTTTGGGGAATGAAGAATCTAGACAACGAAATCTCACTCGAATACATTCGCTCCTCCGGCCCCGGCGGACAGAACGTCAACAAGGTTGCGACGGCGGTACAACTGCGCTTTGACATCGCCAACTCTCCATCCCTCGCTTCAGATCTCAAGGGACGGCTGATTCGGCTTGCTGGAAAACGTGTTACCGCTGACGGAGTGCTGATCATCGAAGCGAAGAAATATCGCACACAGGAACAAAACCGCGAAGATGCATTTGCCAGATTGTACGAGTTGATCGAAAAGGCCAGCATCAAGCCGAAGGCACGGCACAAAACAAAACCAACCAAAGCCTCCAAAGAGAAACGGCTGGAAGGAAAGAAAAAGCGTGGTGAGGTCAAGAAGAATCGCAGAAGCTCTGTTTTTGACTAACCGCCAGGAGCGCGAAGTACGCATAGGCTCAAGGGCTTTCTGGCGACCTTGGCATGCTTCACGGTTGATAGCTATTTTTGGAGATCATCGGATGATACAATCCATCGCAAACATCACCCTCGTGGTCAGGGACTATGATGAAGCCATCGAGTTTTATACGCAAAAGCTAAACTTCGACCTGATCGAAGACACACCGCTTTCAGATTCAAAACGCTGGGTAGTTGTTTCTCCACCCGGCTCAACCGGCGCTCGTCTCCTCCTTGCCAAAGCAGATTCCCCCGAACAGGAAGCTCACATCGGCGACCAAACGGGCGGCCGCGTATTCTTCTTTCTCCGCACTGATAACTTTTGGAATGATTATCACGAGATGAAATCAAAAGGTGTGCACTTTCACGAAGAACCGCGAACTGAACCGTACGGTATGGTTGTAGTATTTTCCGATCTATATGGAAACAAATGGGATTTGTTGGGATAAATTAGGAGTAAACCTCATGACAAAAATCATCACCAGTGAAGATTGTGGCAATTCACCGAAGAACATCTTCGTCCAGGCATTGACCATCGCCTTCACCAAGGCAGACTTGAAATTCATTCAAAAGAGCGTCACGGATAACGTCCGCTGGGCGGTGGTTGGCGAAAAGACAATCGAGGGAAAGGACATACTCCTTCAAGCCGTGGAGCAAGCTGCCGACGTGGAGGAATTAATCGTCCTGCATGTCATGACACACGGCAAGGCTGGGGCGGTCAACGGGAAAAAGAGATTGAAGAACGGAATGGTCCTTGAATTCTGCAACGTGTATGAATTCAAAGATGCCAAAGGCACAAGCGTTCAGGCAATTACAACGTATGAAATCAAAATAAATTAATCAACTTCGATATAATCGCGGACATTATGCACAATACATTGCACAGCAGCAATCAAAAACACAGCTTCGCAGGGTTACTCGCAGGGCTGGGAGCCGCCTCGACCTGGGGCGGGATGTACGTGGTCAGCAAGGTGGTCCTGGAAGTGATTCCGCCTTTCGCTTTATTGAGTATCCGTCTGCTCATGGGCGCGGCGACGCTTGGGTTGGTCATTTATTTTCGCAAGAACAAAGCGGTATTCACCAAAGAACAATTCTGGAAAAGTTTGTGGGTTGGTTTCGTGGGCTATGGTATTTCGCTGGGCTTTCAATTCGTAGGCACCAAGCTTTCCACGGCATCCAACGGCTCACTGGTCACCTCGGCCACGCCCGCGTTCGTTTTGCTATTCGCCCCATTTTTACTCGGTGAAAAAACCACGCCGCGCCGGGTCATCGCGTTGATCGTGTCCACACTCGGCGTGCTGGCCGTGATCGACCCGCGCAATGCAGAACTCTCCCCTACTTTATTTTGGGGCAACATGAGTCTGCTCTCGGCAGCACTCACCTGGGCATTGTATTCTGTGCTCGTGCGCAAAGTGAGTCAATCGGGCGATTTGCTCATGTCCAGTGCGGTGATGCTTCTTGGCGGCCTGCCATCCAGTTTGGCATTCGGCATTTGGGAAATCAACACGCAAGGCATTGGAGCGATCACCCCCGGGATTATCGGCGGCTTGCTCTTTTTAGGGATCATCTCAACGGCCATCGCCATGTTCCTGTGGAATTACGCCTTCGCAGAAGTCCCCGCCGCTGTGGCTTCGTTGACGTTCTTTGCCCAGCCGGTAGTTGGTACGCTTCTCGGTTGGTTTTTCCTCGCTGAGACGATTACCCCGCTGTTCCTGGCAGGTGGTGCGTTGATCAGTGTTGGGATTTTAATTGCGACATTTGAGAAATAAAAAAACTCAGTCAGGGAATAAGCCTCTGACTGAGTAAACAGAATCAAGCCGACGTTAAGAAAAGAAGCGGATGCTATTGGGCAGATAACTCCGTCCGCTTGAAGAATGGGAAACGGGTGGAAATATTCGTCAGCAGAAAATCCAAAACAAAAAATATCAACATCCACAAACCAAGCCGCAATAATACATTATGTGAGATCGAGTGACGCGCGATGTCATTGACATCCGCCGACCACACCAGCACCGCCTGCGGATACGAAAGCAGGATCATCAAAAGCGGCACATACCAAAGCTGCTTTCCTTCGCGCCATGCAATTGCCGAAAGAAACGCTGCGATCATATTGGCTGCGAAGAAAAAGAAAAGTCCAAACCGGGTGGGATATAAAAATTCAGCAATACGCGCGTCCTTGATAATGGGGCGATATCCGGTGGCAGTGTAATAAAACACGTCGGGGAAGAAACTTTGCCCGGCAGTTTCAGTAAAGACCTTTTGAAACGTATCCGCCTTGAAGAACCACAAGAAACGAACATAGGCGGAGTCCCCGGATTCCAACGCCCATTGACGATAATCCTCCTGATCCTCGTCGTAGGTCAGTGCGATATTGACAGCAAACTTCTTGCCTGGTTCGATATTACGGGACATCTCCACAAGGCGGTCATCGACCGGCATCCCATGTTGGCGGAAGTATTCGGTATATTCGTCTGAAGGATAAATGCGAAGCGCAGTGTTCATCAACACGGCACGATAGGGACGCAGCCCCAGCGTGGCCAATTGGGAACTCAACGCAAAAATAACAAGGAATGCAAAGCTGATTGCAATCGCATTGGTTCGATGTTTGCTGAACCAAAACACAGGAATATTGATGAGGGCAACCATCAACAATAAATAGGCATAGGTGTCACGGGTCAGGACCATCACCAGTGATATGAAGATCAACAGGATCGCTTTGTATGTCTTCCATTCGAGGAGCAGCCAGATCGCCGCAGCAAGGAATAAAGCAGTAAAGGAAAGCGCAATCGACTCGCTGCCAAGGAAAGGATCCCACATAAAAACATCGCGGCTTAAGCTAAAAGCCAGCACGACAACGAAAAATAGAGGCTTCAACAAATTGGACTTGACAACCAGCGCTGCAAAATACGCCAGCACGGCCCAGGACAAGATGGAGAAATACAATTGAACATCAAAGATTCTTTTCGGATCAGAATCAACCGCCTTCCAAAACAAGGCAGTGACCGGCGGGCGGGCATCCGTCCAGAATTCCTTTGAAAAAACAGGCAGACCCGCATCGCGAAAGTAATCACCCGTATCCCCGAAGCTGCGAGGTTCTTTTACATGGGAGGCATTCTGGATCCGCAGGTAGCCATAATAGGCTACTGCGGCGAGTTGAAAGAGGATAAATGCAATTGATATGATTCTTTTCATGAAGGAAACCAAATAGAGGAGAGATAAGGGGTGGCGCTAGAATTCCATGCTCTTGTGACGCATGGCCACGCTTTCCACCAACCCCACGCATACCATCAGCGACATCAATCCCGAACCGCCATAACTAAAGAACGGCAGGGGCAGCCCGGAGACTGGGATGAGATTCATGTTCATGGCAAGGTTGGCGGCTCCTTGAAAAAACAACAATGTCGCCACTCCCAACGCGATCATCGAACCTGAAACGTCACGCGCTTTTTGCGCAGTACGAATGCACCGCCACACAATGAACCCGATCGTGACAATCACCAACACCGCGCCCACCATGCCGAATTCCTGTGAGATCGCTGAGAAAATAAAATCCGTATGGCGCACCTTCATGAAGCGCAACTGCACTTGTGTGCCATGTCCATACCCTTCGCCAAACAATCCGCCAGAGCCGATGGCGATCAACGCCTGCTGTACATTATAGATGGCACCATAACTGGCGTTCTCATCGGGAAACAAAAAGTTGATCACACGCTGTTTTTGGTAGTCCTCCAAAAAGGGGAAGGCGATTGTCCCGCCAATCACCGCGGTAACACCCATCCAAAACAAGGTCTTCAATTCGATGCCATTCATCCACACCATGAAAAACCAGATCACCATGGTGACGATCACGTTGCTTAAGTTGGGTTGCAGCAGAATCCAGATCAAAAGTCCCCAGGTCCACGCGAGGCTTTTGGCGAGCCATTTCAGGTCACGGGGTTCAAATTGACTTTTCTCAAAATAACGGGCCAGGATCAAAATAATGACGATCTTCGCAAATTCCGTGGGTTGAAGAAAGAGCACGCCTACTTGGAACCAGCGCTGGGCACCGAACGCCGCCTGGCCCAGGCCGGAAAGGGAAATGAGAAAACCCATCATCACGATATAGATGGGCCAATGGATCGAGAGCCAGTACCGATAGTCAATGCCGGCCAAAAGAAAAATAACAACCAGCCCGACCAATACGAAATAGGTTTGACGTGTGGGGTATAAAAGCAGTTCTTCGTTTCCTGCAATGGCGGAGCGGATCATGGCAACGCCAAAAGCGGATGCCAAAACCACCGCCCCCAATAACAGAAAATCAAAACTTCTCCAGGAGAGCGAACGCAGCATAAAAGATTATCCTGCGCGGCGGCGGCTGCTGGCTCCCGTGAGTGGAATATCTGCAACGAGTCTTTGTTCGCGGCCGTCGCGTTCAAGGCCGATCTGGATCGCATCCGGGTCGATCTCAATATGCCGTGCAATGGTTTTTACCAAATCGTCTTTCAAGGCTTCCATTTCTTCAGGGGTCAGGTCGGTGCGATCATGGATCAGGACCAATTGCAGGCGTTCCTTTGCGCTATCAGCACTTCGTTTACGTGTGAAGAAGCTCATCCGTTACTTCCTCCCGGTGATGCGCTGGATGGATTTCCACAGGCCGCTTTGTTGATCGAGGTCCATGAAAGGGACATCCTGCCCTTGTATTCGTTTGGCGATATTGCGGAAGGCTTGTCCGGCGCGGCTCTTTGCATCGGTGACAACGGGTGCGCCGCGATTGGAACCGATGATCACTGATTCATCTTCCGGCACGATGCCGATCAATTGTATTCCCAACAGATCGAGCACATCTTCGGCGGAAAGCATGTCGTTGTTTTTTACAAGCGCGGGATTCAAACGGTTGATGATCAAAGAGGGATTGCCCTTTTCCTCGGCTTCGAGAATGCCCACCACGCGGTCTGCATCCCGAACTGCGCTCACTTCCGGATTGGTTACCACCAACACGCGATCGGCCGGGGCAATGGAGTTTCTGAAACCACGCTCGATTCCCGCAGGGGAATCAATGATCACGAAATCAGAATCAGCTCTCAGGTCGTTGCAGATGCGCACCATGTCCGACGGGGAAACTGCATTCTTGTCACGGGTTTGTGCTGCGGGGATCAAATACAATTCAGGATAATGCTTGTCTCGGATCATGGCCTGCTTTAGTTTACAGCGTCCTTCGATCACATCCACGATATCGTACACAATGCGATTCTCAAGACCCATGACCACATCAAGATTGCGCAGGCCGATGTCGCCATCGATACAAACCACCCGCTTTCCATCCATTGCAAGGGCGTTGGCAAGGTTTGCTACGGCGGTGGTTTTTCCAACGCCGCCTTTTCCAGATGTAACGGTTAACACTTGAGAGGTCATAAACAATTCCTAAATTGGGGTTAGCCTGTCTGCCATAATTCGGCCTGCAGGTGTCCTTCTTTGTTGATGCTGGCAATTTCAGGCCGCGGATCCTTCGGCGGTTTCAATACCGCGGAAACTTCATTTGCAATTCTTAACTGTGTCGCGGAAAGATCGAGGGCACAGATCACGGCTGAATTATCACCCTTGCAGCCTGCATGGATCATGCCGCGAACCCTTCCCCAAATGATCACACTACCCTCAGCGATCACTTCCGCGCCGGCATTGACATCACCAAGCACCACCACGTTACCCGGAAATTCAACACGCGTCCCCGAACGAAGTGTTTTGTTGACGAAGAGCGCCGTATCATCCGAAATCTCGGGTGTTTGTTTACGCTCTTCGGGGCGCGGCTTTGAAATGCGTGTGGCAAGACCCAACAATTGGGCGGTTTGTTCCGTGGTTCCCGATTCGCTGATCACCGCCCAAAGGGAAATGTTGCGCTCCGAAAGAAAATCGCGCAAATCGACGAGATCGTTAACTTTCAGTGTCTGTACCCCCACATCCATTGCAAGGCGCGCACCTTGAAAAAACGCGGGACGTTCATCGATCTGGGCAAGGAGCGCCAAGCGTTGTTCCTCCCACGGCGCATCCGCAAAGGTTGCGAGCAAGCCATCACGTATGCCTTTGATCTGCACAAGAGAAGTGATTTGTTCCATCAAGCCATCCACTCTAGAATATTTTCGAATTATACCTGATGTCTTGGGCAGGAATTATTTTCAGGAAACGGATTACTGACCGATGGGAGTTCGCCCCTGTGCAATGTCAATAGCCTTCAACTCGAAATACGCCTCGATCACCCTCTGGACGATTGGTGCAGCGACACTGGCACCCTCACCGCCGTTATAGGCAAATGCCACCACAATGATCTCGGGGTCATCGTACGGCGCATAGGATAATGTCCATGAATGTGTGGGCCATGCGCCAAAGTTACAACGCTCAGCCGCGCGGGCAACATCATCGCAGTATTCAGCAGTGCCCGTTTTTCCGGCTACGGCAATGGGAAAATTGTTGAATATTTTATACAATGTCCCGAACGGAGTTTCCGTGACAGCCATGCGTGTACCGCTACGAACTGCGGCGATCGATTCAGGCTGGATGATCTTGGTTTCGTCTGTCAAATCGCAGTATCCGCCATCACACGAATATCCTTTGATGATCGGCGTCACAGTCACATCCCATTTCAGGTTGGGGGTAAAAGGTGAAATCTGATAACTGCCATCGGTAGGAAACTCTGTCACATCGAACTTAATGTAGTCATTAGGATTGAACCACATTGGCACGACATTACCTTCCCCGTCAGTCACCTGATGAATGACGGTAGGCTGCATCAACTTTCCGTTGTTTGCGATGGTTGCGCCAGACATAAGAATTTGTAACGGCGTGGCAAGCACATACCCTTGTCCTACGCTGGCAATATACGTATCGCCAGTAGACCAGTTCTCGCCGGTGTTGATGCGCTTCCAATCTGGCGAAGGGATCAGGCCATCTTGTTCACCGTACAACTCAATATTTGATCTTTTGTTGTACCCCAAGGCTTCGGCATACTGCTTCAGTCGTTCAATTCCCAACCCTCCCTGGGCAATTTGATCGAAATATCCGCCGCCTAATTTGTAAAAACAAACGTTACTGGAATAGGCAATACATTGCAAAAAGCTGATCGGACCAAAGCCTTCAGGCTTTTTCTCATAAATATGGTCCACAAAGGGGCGTGTGTTCGTACCGGTGCACGGATCATTGGGATTAAATTTTTCGCACAACTCCAACTTTCCCGGAGCATCTATGATGGTCGATAAATCCACAATCCCTTCATTGAAGGCACCCGTCGCCGTGGAAAGTTTAAACACGGAACCAGGGGGGAATTCAGCTCCAATGGCATTGTTCAACAAAGGCTTGGTGGGATCCTGACTTAATTGTTGAAGATAATAAGATGGGATGATGCGCGCAAAGCGGTTGTTTTCATAACTCGGATAGGAAACCATCGCGAGGATTTCACCGGTCTTCGGATTCATCGCAATGACCACACCACTGGAAATGCGGATCTTCCCGAAATAAGTATTCCAAAACTCAATCTCTTCCTTCAAGGACGCTTCTGCAACCATCTGCAAACGCGTATCAATGGTCAGATAGATGTTGTGTCCGGCCTCCGGCGCTCTTGGCGGTTGAAGATTGCCAAGTTCCTGTCCCGCGACGTCGATCTTCACGATGCGCGATCCATTCTTGCCCGCAAGAATATCCTGCATGGACGATTCAACACCGGCGTAACCGATCTTGTCGCGGTTGGGAATAAAACCCAGGGCCCTATATTCTTCTTCTTGAGAGGCTGGGATCGGTCCGAGAAATCCGACCAAATTGGCAGTGAGCGAACCGGTGGGATAATCGCGGATCGGCTCCACTTCCACTTCGACACCCATCCAGTCAGCAGATTTTTCCTGAACGGTCCGGGCAATTTCTTCCGTGACGTTGCACTTAATTTTTACAGGGGTGTATGGCGCAAGCGTATCCTGCAACGCCACCATTTGAGCAATACCAGGCCCGGGGATACATGCAGAAAAAAGTTTGGCCTCTTCGAGCGATTCGTCAGTAACTGGTCCGCCCACAGGCACATCGATCAAATCGGATACTTCCCGGTAGATCCGTTGAATATCAGACTCGTCATCCGGCAAGTTCGCAGGAGTAATTACAATATTATAGGAAGCCAGGTTTCTGGCAAGGATGTAACCGTTGCGGTCATAAATAATTCCGCGTGCAGCCGGCACGCTGACCTCAAATGTGTAGTTATCAACTGCACTGATTTTCCAGTTTTCCCCTTGAAGGACTTGTAAGGTCAACAAACGAAATAGCAAACCGGTTAACCCAAGAAAGATCACCGCATAAACTGCATTAAGACGCCAGGCCTCAAATCGGGCGGGACGTGAAACTGAACCAGAACTCATTCCTACTCCTCGTATGGATAAACCCAACGTGCAAGGTCGCGCATAAAAGTATAAACCGGAATCGCGAAAAGCATATTAAGCAGAAGACTTGGCAAAGTGATCAAGCCAACCACATCACCGAACGCAAAAGGGGTGCCTGACAATCGTAGAACAATAAATGAAATCAAATGCATCAGAATTGTCCCAGCGAAGGTTACGCTAAACATGGCTAATAGTGGTGCCTGCCAAACCCGCCGTTGAAGCGATTGAGCCAGATAAACAACCACAAAATAACCCAGCACAAGGACCATCCACGGCAGGCTTGAAACAAAGCCTGTAAAAACACAGGCCAACACTGCCCAGTGCCACGCGGACTCGACACGTTCCTGCAACGCCCAGGCCGCGAGAATGATCAACATCAAATCTGCATAGCCGGAAATCAATTTGATCTGGCTGACAACAGATGACTGAAGAATAATCGCCAATGCGAGCAGGGGGAATGCTATCAGATTGCGCATATTTAATTATGAGGAAAAAACTATGGCTCCAGCGGAGTAATATCCACCGGGCGGAAGTTTGTGATCACTAGGACGATTTCAAGACGGGAAAAGTCAACGGCAGGCTGCACTGTCGCCTGTTGAAACAGCTCAAATTCCAGAGAGCGAAGCGTGACCACCTGTCCAATGATCAGATCGGGCGGATATCCTCCCCCCAACCCGGAAGTGAGGATGAGATCCCCCGGTTCAACAGAAACGTTTTGAGAAATCATATCGAGGGAAACATCACCGGTGACAGAGCCCAACAGGACTGCATTGGTATCTGCGTTCTGCAAATAAACATTCACTGATGAGCCCGGATCAGTGATCAACTCAACGCGTGCGGCGTCTGCAATGACCGCATCAATACGCCCCACCAGGCCTTGATTTGTCACCACCGGCATACCGCGACGAATATCATCGTTCGACCCACGGTTAATAATAATGTAATGCAAAAACGGACTCGGGTCGCGCCCGATCACCGCCGCTGCTTTGTATGTACTTTCAGGATTCGTGCGTGAAAAATCAACCAACGCAGCAAGAATCTCAGTTTCATTCACCCTTTGCTGCAACTCAATCACTTGCGTTTGTAATTGAGATACTGTGGTTTCCAGTTGAGCATTTCGGGTGCGCAAAGAAATAATATCTCTAGGCGCGGTAATAAAATCCTGCACGCCTAGAAAGCGCGAGGAAAACCATGTTTGAAGTTCAACCAAACCAGAATCAAGCCGCCTGGAGGCCGGCCCAAAAAAGCCACCGAGGGCCAGTATTAATATCCCACCTACCACCAGAAAAATAATCGTTGTTTGTAAAGAACGGGAATTCATAATCTAATAAGCCGGCAAGTGAACGCTTGTCGGAAAGGGAAAATTTATCCGGGAATATGGCGCGTGCTTCCACGCTCCAAGCCCACGAGATAACGCCCCAGAACATCCAGGTCTTCAAAGATGATCGCCGCGCCGCGCGCAACACAGGTCAATGGATCTTCTGCAACCCATACGCGAAGCTTCAATTCGTCGGTCAATCTTTCAGCAAGACCCTGTAACAAGGCACCGCCACCGGCAAGACAGATACCAATGTCCATTAAGTCTGCAACGATTTCGGGAGGGATCTCATCCAGCGCATCGCGGACAGTATCCAAGATCACCTGCACAGAGGTGGAAAGGGCTTCGCGAATTTCGATGGAGGAAATTTCAACGGTTTCAGGCAAACCCGTGACAAGGTTGCGGCCACGCACTTCCATCGTCTTTTCCGGCTGCAACGGGTACGCGGAACCAATTTGCCATTTTACCTGTTCGGCAATGCCTTCACCGATCAACAGGTTGTATTTATTGCGAAGATATTGAACGATATCCTGATCCATCTCATCGCCAGCCACCCGCAGGGATCGGGATGCAACCACACCGCTCATGGACATAACCGCCACTTCGGTCGTGCCGCCACCTATGTCAACAACCATCGAGCCGCGAATCTCTCCGATGGGCAGACCAGCCCCCAGCGCGGCCGCGATCGGTTCTTCGATCAACATGGCCTGACGAGCTCCGGACGCCATGACAGCATCGTAAACTGCACGCTTTTCAACTTCCGTCACACCTGTGGGAAGGCCAACGATCACACGCGGACGCGGAAGCGGAACCATGCTCTGTTCATGGACTTTACCGATGAAATATTCAAGCATCACCTGGGTGACATCAAACTCTGAGATCACGCCGTCGCGAATAGGCCGCACGACAATCACATTGCTTGGGGTGCGTCCGACCATTTCCTTGGCTTCCAGCCCAATGGCAAGCGGTTGACGAAGTTTCTTATCAACGGTTACCCAGGACGGTTCATTAATAACAATCCCCTTACCGCGAACATGTACCAGCGTATTCGCGGTGCCCAAGTCTATGGCGATATCGAGAGAGAAAAGGCCTAACAGCCAGTTAATAGGGTTGAAGGCCAAAATAGGCTCCTAATAGAATTCTATGCATCATTTTCAGTACGGGACGAGATTATACCATGAGGGCCGAAAACCGATTTTCCATACACGCAACCTCCACTAGGGTAGAATTGCGCCAGTTTTATTCAATTTCATTCAGGAGAAAATTCATGTCCAAAATTGCAATTGTTACCGACAGCACGTCTTTCCTGCCTTCCGATTTGGTTAAAAAGCATAATATTACCGTAACTCCGCAAGTACTTATCTGGGATGAAGAAACCCTTCAGGACGGCGTGGATATTCAACCCTCTGAATTTTATACCCGCCTGAAGAACTCCAAGACCATGCCTTCCACTTCCCAGGTCTCGCCCAATGTCATGCAATCCACCTTTCAAGGTCTTGTAGACAAGGGATATGAGGTGGTTGGCATATTTGTTTCCTCCAAATTATCCGGAACACTTCAATCCGCCGCACAAGGGAAGGAGCAGATGGGGACTGCCGGTGAAAAAGTGACTCTCGTAGACAGTTATGCCACCTCGATGAGTCTTGGATTGATCGCGCTCGCCGCCGCACGCGCTGCAGAAAACGGAGCAAATTCGAAAGACACTGTTGCGATTGCTGAAAAAGCAAAACAAAATTCTGGATTATTCTTCGCAGTCGATACATTGGAGTTTTTACATCGCGGGGGAAGGATCGGTGGTGCTCAAAGATTTATCGGCTCTGCGCTTAACCTGAAACCAATCCTTGCACTCAAGGAGGGTAAGGTGGAAGGTGTGGAACGAATCCGTACAAAATCCAAAGCGCATGATCGTGTGCTTGAATTGATCGCTGAACAAGTCACCGGCAAACCAAACATCTGCCTCGCCACCTTGCATGCAAATGCTGGAGAGGAAGCAAAAGCCTTGCTCGACCGGACTGCACAGCAGGTAAAAGCAGTCGAGACGATCTTTGCGGAAGTAAGCCCCGTGGTTGGAACACACGCCGGACCCGGTACTGTCGGTCTCGCTTACAGCTTTGACGTTTAATAAATATTAAATCCTGAAATATATTCACAATTCAACAAACAGGCTTCGAATCGATTCGAAGCCTGTTTGCCTTCTCGGAGGATGGGCTATAATCGAATTATGACTCAAAGCATCCCACTCGTCATTGGCATCGCAGGCGGTTCGGGGTCTGGAAAAACAACCGTCGCACAGGAAATTCTTAATCGAGTCGGCCCCGATCGAATTGCATATCTTCAGCAGGATTCATATTACAGGGATCTGGCCGGACTTCAACATCAAGATGTTAATTTTGATCACCCCAATGCTCTCGAAACCGAATTGATGATCCAACACATCGCTTCACTTCGCAATCGGCTGCCTGTTGAAGTCCCGATCTACGATTTCTCCACCGACAGCCGTACTGGGGAAACATTCACGGTCTCGCCGCGCGGTGTTATTTTGGTGGAAGGCATTTTGATCTTTGTCGATCCGGAACTGCGAAAAATATTTGACGTGAAAATATTCGTCGATACCGACTCCGATCTGCGCTTCATCCGCCGGTTGCACCGCGATATCACCGAGCGCGGCCGCTCCACAGAGTCTGTAATTCAGCAATACCAAACCACGGTGCGCCCGATGCATCTTGAGTTTGTAGAACCATCCAAACGATATGCGGATGTGATCATCCCGGAAGGCGGCTACAATAGAGCTGCACTGGATATGGTCGTTGCAAGAATCGAATCATTATTAAAGTAAGCAAAAGGAGAAACAAATGGCAAAACAATGGAGCACCCCGCCCGCAATGCAGATCGACCCAACAAAAAGCTACAAGGCGCACATGGAAACCGACAAAGGCACCATGGTGATCGAATTGTTCGCAGATAAAACCCCAAAGACTGTCAACAATTTTGTCTTTTTGGCCCGCGAAGGCTATTATGACGAAGTTATCTTTCATCGCGTGATCGCAGACTTCATGGTGCAGGGCGGCGACCCAACCGGCACCGGCCGTGGCGGCCCGGGATACCAATTCGAAGATGAGTTCGTACCCAGCTTGAAACATGACAAGCAAGGAATTTTGTCCATGGCGAATGCCGGGCCTGCCACAAATGGCTCGCAATTTTTCATCACACATGGCCCCACCCCGCATTTGAACGGAAGACATACGGTCTTTGGTCAGGTTGTGGAAGGCCTGGATGTACTCATGTCCATTCCACCGCGGGACCCAAACAATTTGAAAGCACCGGCTGTAAAGATCATCAGTGTCACCATCGAAGAAAGTTAGCAACTCGAAAACTGAGGAGTTGGAAGGAACATCTTCCAACTCCTCTTCTTTGAAGCCGGCGGGGACGGGCGTCACCATTCTTCGGGTTGTCGCCGTGCTCATTGTGATCGGCATCACGGTTTTCATTTACAGTATTCGCGATCATGTGCGGGAATTTTCCGCATACGGATATCCCGGTATATTCCTGATCATGCTGCTGGCAAATGCAACTGTTATTCTGCCTGCCCCGGGTGTGGCAGTGGTTTTCGCAATGGGAAGTGTCTTCAACCCCCTGGGTGTTGCGTTTGCCGCCGGGGCTGGGGGTGCCATTGGTGAGTTGACCGGTTATCTCGCAGGGTATGGCGGACAGGCAGTGGTGGAAAATACAAAGATCTATAATCGAATCCATCCATGGGTCCAAAAACATGGCGCATGGGTCATCTTGGTTCTATCCGCCTTTCCAAATCCATTTTTTGACCTGGCCGGAATCGCCGCAGGGATTGCCAAAGTTCCGCTTTGGCAATTTTTACTCGCCTGCTGGGTGGGACAAACGATCAAGATGGCGCTGTTTGCGTATGCAGGGGCTTATTCGATTGACTGGCTGTTGAAATTCTTTTAGTTTTTTATTACAAAAAAGCAGGAGCGATCATGAGCGATTACAGGAAATTGGATGCGTATCTTCAGGATAACCTCGAACAAAACCTGGAGGAGCTGAAAAAATATGTCTCGCAGCCCAGCATCAGCGCACAAAATATTGGACTGAAAGAATGTGCGGCGTTGGTAAAAGTCATGCTCGAAAAACGCGGCTTCAAAGCAGAAATCATGGCAACCGATGGCGCACCTGTTGTTTTCGCAGAACGAAAAGGCAAAAGTGACAAGACTCTTCTGATCTATAATCATTATGACGTCCAGCCGCCCGAACCTTTGGAATTATGGGAAAGTCCGCCATTCGAACCGGAGATCCGCAACGGAAAAATGTACGGACGCGGTGTAAGCGATGACAAGAGTCACCTCACCGCGCGACTGTATGCCATCGATGCCATCCTCGCAAATGAAGGTGATCTCCCCTGCAATATTAAATTCATTATTGAAGGCGAAGAGGAAACGGCCAGCGTTCATTTGCATGACTTTATTTCAAAGAATTTGGATCGACTCAAGGCGGACGCTTGTATTTGGGAATTTGGCGGCGTGGATCATCGTGACGTACCGATGCAATATCTCGGTTTGCGCGGTATTTGTTATGTGGAATTATCCGTCGAGTCACTTGGAACCGATGTCCATTCCGGGCTGGGTGGCAGCATCCTGCCCAACGCGGCGTGGCGACTCACTTGGGCACTGAACAGCCTCAAAGGCGTCGATGAGCGGATCCTCATCCCCGGATTTTATGATGACGTAATTCCCCCATCGGACCGCGACCGCGAGTTGATGGGCAATCTTCCCGATCTTGAAAACGAATACAAGACCCGTTTTGGCGTCAAAAATTTTATCAAGGGAATTAAAGGCGGGCTGGAGTTAAAGATCGAGGAAGTATTTACACCTACCTGCACTATCTGCGGACTCACCAGTGGATATCAAGGACCAGGGTCGAAAACCGTGCAGCCTGCATTCGCTTCAGCAAAAGTTGATTTTCGCCTGGTGCCGAATCAAAAACCACAGGATATTCTGAAAAAACTTCGCGCTCATTTGGACACCGAAGGATTCGGCGATGTGAAAATCGATTTCCTTGGAGGCGAACCTGCTGCGCGCACAGATCCAGGCGATCCATTTATTAAACTCATCGTGGATACTGCGACTGAAATCTACGAATCGCCCATGGAACTCGTTCCCATGATCGGCGGCTCGGGACCCAACTACCCGTTCGTGCATGACCTCGGCTTGCCCGTTGCGACGATGGGACACGGCCACCCTGACACAAAGGCCCACGCCCCCAACGAAAATATTCGCCTTGACCTGTACATGAAACATGCGAGGCACATGATGCGTTTGATCAAGGAATTCGGAAAATAACCGAGATCGCACTCACTGCCACAGTTGAACCTGTGGCAGTTTTGTTTTCAACTCAAGGTACAAACATTTTCGTAAAGTGACCTTTTTCACTCCAAATTAGTGACTTCCTTTTTGGGATTTACCCGTATAATGTGTTTGTAATAATTTTCACTAATATAGTTTCTTAAAGCTTGGAGGCAAAAATGTTTGTTGGCGATCGAATGACTTCCCCCGGAATTACAATTCCTTCTGATATAACCATCCACGACGCGTTGGCATTGTTCAAAAAAGAGAAAATTCGACGCGCTCCCGTGATTGAAAAAGGAAAACTCGTCGGGATCGTATCTGAAGGCGATCTACTTAATGCATCGCCCTCCCCTGTCACGTCCCTCAGTGTATGGGAAATGAATTATTTGTTGAGCAAGGTAACCGTCAAACAGGTGATGACCAAGAAAGTTAAAACCGTGGATGTCACCACCCCCATCGAGGAAGCTGCCCGCATCATGGCAGATAACAAGATCGGCGGTATGCCCGTGATGCGTTCAGGCAAACTCGTTGGGATTATTACCGAAACCGACCTTTTCAAAACCTTCCTTGAATTGATGGGCGCCCGTCAAAAGGCAATCCGTGTCACAGCAGCCATCGACGAAAAACCCGGCCAGCTCGCGAAGATCACCAAGGCAATAGCAGCTGCTGGCGGAAACTTCATCTCCTTTGGTCAATTCACCGGCGTAGACCCCAGCACAAAAACCGTTACCTTCAAAGTAGCTGGATTAAAGAAAGAAGCCGTCAAGAAAGCACTGACAAATGTAGTCTTGAAATTCTGGGATATTCGCGAAAGCTAACACATCGATCAGAATCAAAAAAACAGCCATGAACATGGCTGTTTTTTTGATTAAATTCCTTTTACTTCTTGTTCGGTCTTCGTTCCACCGGCTTTCGAAAAGGTTTTTTCTCGCCATCTTTCCTCGGCCAGGCCTTCCGATCTGTAGATTTTTGTCCTTCGTCTTTCTTGGACCATGGCTTTCGCTCGAAAGGCTTTTTATCCCCATCGTTTTTCACCCAGGGTTTTTTAGCTGTTTGATTCCGTTCGCCATCTTTCTTCGTCCATGACTTTCGATCTGCCGGTTTCTTCAAGGCTTCATCTTTCGGCCATGGCTTCTTGTCCTTTGCATTTCGCGGACCGGCACGTTTGGTCCATGTTTTTCCCAGGGTATTGGAAGCCTTCGCAGAGGAAGCACCAGCTTCTGCCTTCTTCTCACCCTTCAATTCAGCAACTTCGCTTTCGGTCAAATAACGCCACATGCGGGGCTTCAAGCTTCCCAGACGCAAACTTCCAATCCGCATACGGATGATCTTAACAACCGGCAAGCCTAACAGCCGCCCCGTCTCGCGGATTTGACGTTTCCGCCCTTCACCCATCACCACACGCACCCAGGCACCTTTTCCGGAATTGGAAACAAACACCACATCACAAGGCTGGGTATGATATCCATCTTCAAGAATAATGCCGCGCCGCCAGGTGGCGAGTTGCTTCTCCTCCGGCTTGCGTGCCAGTAAAACGCGATATTCTTTTTCATGGCCGAACTTGGGATGAGTCAACTTGTTGGTCAGATCACCATCATTCGTCATCAGGATCAAACCTTCGGAGTCGTAATCCAATCGGCCCACAGGATACAAATGACCCTCCACTGGGATCAGATCACGGACTGTCTGTCTTTCCTGGTCTTCCGAAGCAGAGATCACATTGCGCGGTTTGTACAACGCAATATACGTCATCGACTCGACCTTGGGCAAAGCATTGCCATCCAGGGTCACCTTGTCAAAAAGCAGGTCAGCCTTCTGACCGAGTGTCGCTACTTCCCCATTGACTCGCACACGGCCTGCAATAATAAATTCTTCACAGGCACGGCGCGAACCGTATCCCGCCTGGGCAAGTAATTTCTGAAGTCTTTCCTGCATCACATTATCCCTTCAACAACTCGTTGTGCTCACTATCCACCTCGGTTTGCAAAACCAAAGGCGGCAGCTCTGCAATCGAACTCAGCCCAAAGTGCTGTAAAAATTCAGGGGAAGTTGAATACAAAATCGGCCGGCCGGGGCCATCTGCACGTCCAGCTTCCTGGATCAGCCCTTTGCTCAACAGACTCTTCATCATTCCGTCGCTGTTCACCCCGCGGACCGAATCCACATGCGGACGGGTACATGGCTGTTGATATGCAATGATCGCCAGGGTTTCCAAAGCCGCGCGACTTAAATGAGTCACAGCTTCAAGGCCAAGGAATTTTTCCACGTCTGTGGCAAGTTCGGGTGCCGTGGTCATTTGGATGCGACCGGCATTTCTCTGCAGCCGCAATCCGCGGCCTGCCAGCGATTCTTCCAATTCTTTTAGGCCCTTTTCAACCACACTGTTGCTCACATCCAGCGCCTGCGCCAATTGCGCCAACGGGACCGGCTCCGCCGACACGAACAGCATCGCTTCAACCCGTGCTGCGAGGGTCAATTCAGATGCCGCTCCCGGTGTGGGATTATTTTGTGATTCGCTCATGCTATAATTGCTCCGCTTAATATTTTTATCAACTGATGGGTTCGATCATGAAACCAAAAAGAAACTTTCTTACAATTTTTATCGTTTCGCTGCTGCTCAGCACACTCGCCTGCTCCATTTTCATAGGTGGGCCGGAGTATCCGGCCGAATTGGTACCGGCATCCGCAGATGAAGTATCAACCATGCAGACACAGATCGCCCAATCGTTTCTTGATGGGGCCCAAACCGGCGTGGTCACTTTTCAGATCACTGAAAAACAACTCACTTCCTACCTTGCGTTGAAAATTCAAGGGCAGGTGGACCCGCCGTTTACCGAACCACAGATCCTGCTGCGCAATGGTCAAATGCAAATGTACGCAAAAGTCAATCAAGGCTATTTCACCGCAAACATGTTGATCACCATGAATGTCGGCATCGATCCAACTACGGGTCAGCCATCCATCACCATCGCTTCCGCAGATTTCGGCCCGGTGGATGCACCCGAAGGAATCAACAACGCCATCAGCACCGTCATCGACGAAGCCTTCACCGGTTCGTTTGGTCCTGTTGCCACCGGCCTTCGCATCGAAACTCTTTCGATCGCAGATGGTGTGATGACGATCACCGGACGAATCAAATAGCGGCTGGATTATACCGCGACATCATGACCCAAACCCGCTTCACGCTTCACACACGCCCGCACCTGCTCGCCATGCTTTTGGCAGTCACTACGCTGATTGTTTCCTGCCGATCCCCTCAAGTGGGCGAAGATATCACTGTCACCATCAACGCGGATGGAAAATCCAGTGAAGTGCAAATCACATCCGGCAGTACGGTGACTCAGGCATTGGAAAGCGTTGGCATTGCACCGGGCAATCTCGATCGCTCAGAGCCCCCTTTCTATACCGTGCTAAACGATGGAGATGTAATCAATCTCACTCGCGTAAAGGAAGTCTTCGAAACGCAGCAAGTAGTCGTCCCTTTTGAAAGACAGATCGTGCGTAATGAAACTTTGCCAGAAGGCGAAACTCGGCTTGTGCAGGCCGGCGTCAACGGGTTACAGGAAGTGACTTATCGCAGGATTATTGAAAATGAAGTGGAAGTCAGCAAAAATTCCGTCAAAACCCTGGTGTTGACAGAAGCCCTGCCGGAGATCGTCATGGTCGGGGCACAGGCTTCCTTCACACCTTTGAACATCCCCGGTTCACTGGTTTATCTTGCAGGCGGAAATGCCTGGATCATGGAAGGCTCCACTGCCAACCGCAGGCTCATCGTCAGCACCGGCGATTTGGATGGACGAATATTCACCCTTTCACCCAACGGTGAATATTTGATCTTCACCCGCAAATCCAGCAAACCATTGGACGAAGAGATCAATACTCTTTGGGCGGTACGAACTAAAAACATCGAGCCAAAACCATTCTGGCTGCAGGCATATAATGTAGTTCATTTCGCAGGATGGATTCCCGGGACAAACTCCGTGGCCTATTCGACGGTCGAACCGCGCAGCGCGGCACCCGGCTGGCAGGCAAATAATGATTTATATCGAGTCAGCATCACGGGTGGAAGTCCGCGAAAATTATTGGAAGCAAACAGCGGCGGCGTGTACGGCTGGTGGGGCATGTCATTTGCGTTTTCAGCGGATGGCAGACTCGCTTATGCAAGGCCCGACCAAATTGGCCTCGTGGATCAGGATGGCGGTTATCTCAAACCCCTGATCGACATCACGCCGTTGAACACGCACAGCGACTGGGCCTGGATACCTCCATTGAATTGGGGCAGCGATGGCAAAGCTTTATACTATGTCTCTCATGCTGCCGCGCCGGCACCCATTACCGGGGAAGAGTCGCCATTTTTTGACCTCTCAGCTTTATCGTTCGGCAGTGATGCGAACGTCTCCATCGTGGCGTCCTCCGGCATGTTTGCTTATCCATCCGCTTCTCCGGTTCAATCGGATGGGCGTGAAAAAAAATATCAAGTGGCATATTTGCAGGCGATCTTCGTCGAACAAAGCGAGACCAGCCGCTATCGTTTAATGGTCATGGACCGCGATGGTTCGGATGCGCACGCATTATTTCCACCATCAGACTCCGGCGGCGTAGAACCCCAGACTCCTTCATGGGCACCTGCTGCATTGGAGGGACAAAGCGGTAATTTTATTGCAGTTACCTACCAGGGGAATCTCTGGCTGGTCGATAGCGGAAATGGCACAGCGTATCAAGTTACCGGGGATGGGCTGATCAGCCGGCTTGATTGGAAGTAAAAATCCGGGAAGGTGGACCAAACGCCTTTACCTAAAAAAACAAAGAGGAATTATGCGAATTCTAATTACGGGTGCGGCCGGCTTTTTGGGCTCTCATCTCAGCGACAAGCTGCTGGCCGATGGACATGAAGTCATCGGCATGGACAACTTTGTGACCGGTAACCCGGACAACATCGCCCATCTGGCAGGGAACGATAAATTTATCTTCTTCAAACGGGATGTTTCCAATTACATTTTTGTACCGGGCAAAGTGGATGCAATTATGCACTTTGCTTCGCCAGCCAGCCCAAACCCTCAATCGAAATCGGGCTACTTTAACCTCCCCATCCAAACCATGAAGGCCGGCGCACTTGGCACGCACAACTGCCTTGGCATCGCCCGCGCGCACAATGCAAAATTCCTGCTTGCTTCCACAAGTGAAATTTACGGCGACCCGCTTGTGCATCCGCAAACTGAAGATTATGCCGGCAATGTGGATCCGGTCGGAACGCGCGCCGTCTATGATGAAGCAAAACGTTTTGCCGAGTCATTGACCATGGCTTACCACCGTTTTCACAATGTCAACACCAGCATCGTGCGCATCTTCAACACATACGGTCCTCGCATGGATCTGGAAGACGGCCGCGCCCTGCCGAACTTATTAAAGCAGGCTTTGCTTGGTCAGCCATTAACTGTTTACGGCGATGGAGGGCAGACTCGCTCTTTCTGCTATGTGGATGACCTTGTGAATGGTATTATCAAACTGCTGTACTCAAAAGAACATCTTCCGGTGAACATTGGCAACCCCGTTGAAATGACGATCCTGCAATTCGCAGAAGCCATCAACCGAATCACCGGCAATAAAGCCGGAATTACCTACGTGGATGCGCGAAGTTCGCGTGACCCGCAACGCCGTCAGCCAAATATCGAACGTGCCAAACAAATCCTCAACTGGGAACCTGCCGTCGATCTGGAGGAAGGCATCCGCAGAACCATTCCATTTTTCAAAAGCAAACTAGGGTTGGCATGAACGAAAAAGTAAAAAAAGAAAGAAACCGTTTTATAAAATTCGCCCTCGTTGGCACCCTGGGTGCTGCAATTGATTTTGGCGTAATGAACCTGCTCTCGCACTTATTGGACATGCCGCTGGTCTATGCTGGGACAATTTCCATTGTTTGTGCGGTGATCAGCAACTTCATCTTGAATCGCTTTTGGACCTACCCGGAATCGCGCTCGCGCCCGTTGGTCAATCAGCTCGGCATGTTTTTTGTAGTGAATCTTGCAGGCCTGGCAATACGCATCCCCATTCTTCATTACGTTGAGCCGCCCATGCTGGAATTTTTTGAGAATATGTTCCACGCATCTCCCACAACCGCTGAGTTCTATGCGAAGAACCTTACACTTGCCTTAGCTGTCGGAATTGTAATGTTGTGGAACTTCTTTGTGAACCGCTACTGGACGTATAATGACATCGACAGTCACAAAGAGGTTCAAGCATGAGCAATCCACCAACTACATTAATTCCAATTTACACCACCCGCGGTGATGCGGAAGCATTTCTGCTTTACCCATATCTCTACAATCGTACCGGTGATTGGATCGGTTTTGTCACCCCCAAAAAGGAAGTGTATTCCGTCATGGGATATTACGCAGGCATGTTGACGAATGATCCACGCATCATACGCAAGCGGGCTACAAGCACGCTCAAACCGCGCCTCAAACCGCCTCCACCACCACAAAAAGTGTACCCACCTGCGACAGTTCCGTTGCCGCCAATGATGGGAGACCTCTCTGTTTCACTGGTCGATGTACTTCTGGACGAACCCGAAAGACTCCACACCATCGACTCCGGTGAGCAACGACAGGACATGGATTAACTAAATCACAGCCGCTCTGAAAAATCAGGCGGCTGATTTGTTTAACCAGCTATAATTGCGCCCATGACTCAAGCAAAACCCATTAGTGCCTCCCGCATCCAACTCGCCCAATTGATGCAGCCCGAACACGCCAATAACCATGGCAACGTCCACGGCGGCTGGATCATGAAGCTCGTCGACGAAGCCGGCGCGCTGGCTTGCATGCGCCACTCGCAATGCAAGGTCGTCACTGTCGCCATCGACTCGATGACCTTTCGCAATCCGATCCGCATCGGCGATCTAGTCATTTTGAACGCAGAGGTTTCCTTCACTGGTCGCAGCTCGATGGAAACCGAAGTGAAAGTGATCGCAGAAAATCCCATTACCGGCGAACGCACCACTACCAACACTGCCTATCTTGTGTACGTTGCGCTCGATGACAACGGCAAGCCGCAATCTGTTCCAGAGTTGATCGCCGAAACACCGGAGCAAAAGGAACGAATGGAACAGGCCAGGGCTCGTCAGTCGTATCGCCTTTCACAGAAATAGTCCATGCAAAACAAGTTTCGTGAACTTCCCCTCTATTTACTTTTAATCACATTTCTCATCTTCGGTCTTTTTACTTTCAAAGATTACGGCCTTTCATGGGATGAGCCGCTGTACTACGATTACGGCAAAGCCTCGCAATACGCCTATTCTATTTCCGCCCGCATCGATGGCACATTTGATCTCGAAAAATCCTACGGCACTTCCGCCAGCGACCATGTCACTCGCGGCCCTGCTTATCTTCTAATCGGCGGCCTTGTTGAAAGCCTGCTTGAAACTGCTGGTTTGGATATGGCTTCTGCCTGGCATTTGACCAACTTCCTAACCTACCTCATCGGCCTGACATTTTTCTACTTCCTCACACGCCTCTGGCTGGACCCGTGGCCTGCCGCGCTTTCAACGGCATTCTTCGCCACCCAGCCAGTTCTGTGGAATCACGCCTTCATCAATCCCAAAGACATGCCATTCGCCGTATTTTTTCTTATCAGCGTATTCCTCGGCCTCCGCATGATCGATAGTTGGGGCGAAAATCCAAAAGGGGTCCAAACCATCCTGCCGGGTATCTTTCTTGGCATCACCACCTCGATTCGCTTTATCGCACCGTATATTGTCTTATTACTTTTCTTGTATTTCATCACCAAAAAGAATTGGAAAACCATCTGGGCCTTTATTCCATACGGTACGACTGCGATCATCACAATGATCGCGCTCTGGCCCTTCCTCTGGCCCAACCCTGTGGAACGATTTTTATTTACACTTCAAGCCATGTCCGAGACGTCTGCAAATTTAAAGATTCTATTCATGGGCAAGGCGCTTCCCGCGTACGACCTGCCGCGAAGATATTTTCCAACCCTGCTCGTCGCCACGTTGACCGAACCCACCTGGATTCTTTTTGCAATTGGCGCTGTCACTGCACTCTATAAAAGCTTCAAGCAAAAAGTTGACCATGCCAAGCTGGGCATAATCCTGGCTTGGTTCGGAATCGTCATCACATTGCTCGTCATTGCCAATCCACCCAATTCAGATGCGTATCGGCATTATCTCTTCATGCTTCCGCCTGTTTTTATTTTTGCGGGATTTGGCATTAACGAGATCATCAAACGAATTAATCTTCATTGGCTCAAATATGCCGTGGCATTATTAATTCTGGCGCCGGCCATTTACAACAACATTACACTCCATCCTTATCAATACGCCTATTACAACAGCTTAATTGGCGGTACAAAATCCGCCTTTCGCGAGTACGAAACCGATTACTGGCTAACCTGTTACAAGGAGGCTGTTGAAGATTTCAACACAGTTGCTCCGCAAAACGCCAGGCTCTTTGTCAAGCGCGAGCCATATATCGCTTCCTATTACACACGCACAGACATTACTGTGCTGGACTACCGCACAGATTTAAAAACCGCCAAACCTGGAGACTTCCTCCTCATCAACTCACGCACAAATGAAGATATCCAAACGATGAAGGATGCGTCAACATACCTCGAAGTTGGGCGTAATGATGCCACCTTCTGTGTCATCAAACAAATTCCCTAGCCATGGAGTCCAGCAGCAAGCTGCTGGAATTTCACAAAAATGAACCATCCTCGCCGCACTTCAAAAACATCAGTCCTTATCTTTGGCCTGCTTACCCTCATCGCCTATGGCCTGCTTGTCCCATTCACCGGCTTCTATTGGGATGATTGGCCATTTGCATGGATTGCAAAATTCCTCGGCCCGGCTGAATTCATCCCAGCCTTTATGCCATTTCGTCCATTTCTGGGTCCAATCTTTTACGTCACAACCAGTTTGATTCCGCCATATCCGATTTACTGGCAGGTCTTCGCTGTTGTGATCCGTTTTGTTATGGGTCTCTCTTTGTGGTGGAGCCTTGGAAAATTATGGCCAGAAAAAAAACGCTTAAACTTTATTGCCACGCTGCTCTTCATCGTCTTCCCGGGATACAGCCAGCATTGGGTGGCATTGACTCATATCAATCAGGAATTAATTCCGTTTATTTTCTACATCCTGTCCTTTGGCTTTACATTCAAGGCACTCAGAGCAGAAAAGCCGCTTCCATACACGATTATCGCAATCCTGCTACAGATCTGCGGCATTTACCCCACCGAATATTTCTTCCCACTCGAAAGCCTGCGCTTTCTGCTGCTGTTCTTCTTTTATTTTGAAGGAACTCTTATCAGCAGGTTTTTCTCCACCATAAGGGCTTGGTGGGCATATTTACTTGTATGGATTTCAAATGCCCTTTGGCTGGTGTATTACTACAAATTCGGACCATATAATTCCTATGAAGTCACTGCTGTCGAGGCCACCAACTACACAGGAATACTTCTTGAAATCCTGGATACGATCTGGAAGGCTTGTTTCTACATTTGGGTGCAAATTTTCACCCTGCTTGCTAAAACGATCACAGCGCCCACTTCGCTGCTCACCATTGCATTGATCGTGGTTTCCTTCGTGATCCTCACTCGCGTCGGGCCGTTTCTTCAAGGTGAGAGTGAAAACAAAACCTTCTCCATCTTCCTGATCATCACTGGATTTATCAGCATTCTACTGGGACGTATTCCCTCCCTTGCCGCCGAACTTCCCTTGAGATTACAAACCGGCTATGACCGCTTTATGGTTTCAATGATGATCGGATGTATTTTTTTTGCAATCGGCGCCATTGAACTATCCATTCGCAACGACAAAATCCGCTCAACAATTTACATCCTGCTCGTCGCGCTGGGTATCGGTCAGCAGTTCTATACAGCCAACGTCTTTCGCCGTGACTGGGAAAAACAAAAAGAGTTTTACTGGCAACTCACCTCGCGCATCCCGGCGTTGAAACCAAACACAACGCTGCTCACCTATCAACTACCCACAGAATACGAACCTGACCTTTCCTACACCGGTCCCATCAACTGGATGTATGCTCCAAATTTCACGCCGCCGAATTTGCCTTACGCTTTGATATTTACTGAAAAAAGGATCGGCGGCTCAACCCTGCCCTCGCTGGCTCCTGATTCGCCTATAAAATTCAACTACCGAACGGCTATTTTCAACGGGTCCACTTCACAAGCTGTGGTGATCTACATGCCGGTCAATGGCTGCGTACGCGTACTTGACCCGTCTCGCGGAGACGTGGATATTTATTCCAAACAGCCGGATGAGTTGACACAGGCTATTTCATTATCAAACCCATCGCTGATCACCCCCGATCCCGAAACTCCGGCTTCACCATTTTTCCTGGATGAAAAGGATCCGGTCAATTGGTGCGCCTACTTTACAAAAGCGGAACTGGCTCACCAGCTCAAGGAGTATGAAAAGACAGTCAATCTTCTGAATGAAGCCATGGCAATTGGCTACAAGCCAGAGGATTTAAATGAATGGCTCATCTACATCGACTCACTTGCGCGCACAGGGGAAGTTGAATCAGCGAACGAAAAATCTCTCGAATTGCTGAGTCAGGACTCCCGTATGAAAAGAGGCGTGTGTGTCGTGTGGAATCAGTTGAAAGCGCAGGGAATCGAATCGGCGGTTCAAGCCCAGGAATCGTTCGGTTGCAATCAATAAAAACTTACGCTACATGTATAATCTCATTCTATGACTCCCTCGCCTCGTTTATTGCTGACCATCGATTACGAATCATGGTACGCACTTTCCCGCCGTTACGACAATTTGGAATCCGACAAACGTCACGCATTGGATAAAAGCTTTGCACGCGATGCAATTGACCCGATTCTTGAAAAGCTAAAAGATTCGAAAGCGACCTTTTACATGGTTGGCGAATTGGTGGAATGGTATCCCGATTTGCCGCAAAAAATTTTTGACGCGGGTCACGAAGTGGGTTTTCATTGTCAGGTACACCGGCCGTTAACCACGGTGGAAGATATCAAGCACGATCTGGAAAGATCGGCGGGATGGCGAAGGAAATTCAACGTGCGCGGCTATCGTGCGCCAATGATCCGAACCATCGAAGATCTATATCCGTTGTTGGAACAAAATGATTTTACATATAGTTCTTCGCTCTACGCGCCAACGGGAACGAAAATACAAAAGAATAATATTTGGGAATTTCCAGTCAGCACCTATCCATTGTTTGGACACCCCGACACCTTGCTCGCATCGCGTCACATGAGCATGGAATTATTGATAGGCGGTGAATTTCCGTATGCCTCCAGCATGATGAGCGGATTATTTCCGCGGGCGGTGTTCAAGATCATCGAACGCGAATTAAAAAAAGGATTGAGCCCGATCATTTTTCTTCATCCCTATGAAATTATCCGACCGGAGAATTGGCCGAAGCGTCTGGCAAAGGATATCGCTGCGCATCCACTTCTTTACCCTTTCACTTTAAGCAAATCATCTTTCATGGACGACCTGATCCGATCCTTCCCCATCTCCCCTGTGCTCGATTTTGTGAACGAGAATATTCATGAACATTCAAAAAGTTGACGTACTGAATTTCCCCGCGCTCGAAAAGAAGCTGGGATTTGCCGGTTTGGAAAACTGGTCGAAACTTGCCAGCACGATGTATGGCTATGAAGTTCATCGCCTAACTGCTTCAGAAAACGGTGAAGTACTAGCCGCACTAAATCTGGTTGAAATCAAGCACCCAGTCTTTGGTCACTATCTCACCACTTCACCGTATGGAAGTTACGGCGGATTTGCGTATAAAGATATTCAAGCGCGGGATGGACTCCTAAAAGAAGGAAGCCACCTCGCCAGCGGACTCGGCGTCACCTATGCAGTCATCCGCGCAATTGATGACGCTTCAACCCCTCCCGAAGGCTGGGTCTCGCATCCGTTATATTGCACCTATCTCATTGATTTACCTGCAAACTCAGACGACTTATTAAAAACTTTTTCGTCCGATCATCGCAATCACGTTCGTAAATCTCTAAAAAAGGGATTGAGTACCCGCTTTGGTCATCTCGATCTTTTGGACGATGCCTATGCCGGGTTATCCAAAAGTATGCATGAGTTAGGGTCGCCGTATCACAGCAAGAACTATCTAAAAACGATGGCAGAGCTTTTGGGGAATAATTTGGAATTTGCCGTGTTATATGATCCACATGGAAAAATTGCCGGGGCCGGCGTCTTTATTTATCAAGGCAATACCGTCTCCAATTTGCACGCCAACATCCTGCGGGACACGCGTTCGTTGTATGCCGGTGAATTCTTCTATTGGTCTGTGATCGAGCGCGGCATTGCAAAGGGCCTTAAAACCTTTGACCTTGGTCGCAGCTTGATCGGTTCCGGAAATGAAGTCTTCAAAATGAAATGGTCACCAAGAAAACAACCGCTCGCCTATTGGTATTGGCTTGCCCCGGGCGAACACCTTCCTTCCATCAATCAAAAAAATCCAAAATTCCAGGCGGTTATCGCGATCTGGAAGCGATTACCCGCATTTGTTGTCAAATTTATCGGGCCTTACATCATCCGTGGCCTTGCATAATTAAAGTTGGAGATCCATGAGCTATACGATTTATCCTCTCAAAGAACTAAAAACAGACCAACTTCCCGAAATCGCCACACTTCATCTCGGCGACCACGGCCTGCTCACACAGCTTGGTTATCCTTTTGTGCTGCGATACTTCGAGATCGTCCTCAAAGACAATCGCGTTGTTGGTGTGATCGCGAAAGACGACCAAAATGGAAAACTTATTGGTTACAACATCGCTTCTCCAGAACCTTCATCCCTTACATCACAACTCACTGACGACAAAGTCTGGTTTATCAAAGAAATCATCAAAGTCATTTTCACGCATCCATCCGCGTTCATTCAACTCGTCGTCTCCAGCTTCACGATCAAAAGCCAAATGGAAGATGAAGCCGATGCCATCGAAAGCCTCTACTTAACCATCGACGAAAATTATCGTGGTCAAAAAGTGGGCCGCACACTTCAGCAGGGGCTTTTTGAAGAGGCGCGCAAGGCAGGTTACAAACGCATCGTCGGCAGCATCGAAACATGGAACGAAGCCAGTATCAAAATGTGCCAGTCCAATGGCTTCGTCATCAAGACGACTTTCCGCGAAGGTAAATTCATCCGACATCGAATCGAGAAAATCCTATGACCACGCATCGTGAAAGAATTCAAACCACACTACAAGGCAAGCAGCCAGATCGTACTCCCATCGCCCTCTGGCGACATTTTCCCGTTGACGACCAAAACCCTGAAACGCTTGCTGCTGCCACACTTAACTTCCAACAAATTTATGATTTTGATCTTGTCAAAGTCACACCCGCTTCCTCGTTCGCTGTCCGTGATTGGGGTGTGGAGGATAAATGGACAGGTCTTACTGAGGGCAGCCGCGAATATACCAAGCGCGTCATTCATAACCCGCAGGATTGGGAATCCTTAACCGTTCTTGATCCAAAAACGTCCCCGCATCTTTCCGCACAGTTGACCTGCCTCCGTCTCATCCGGCAGAATCTCAGTCCAGACACTCCTCTGCTGCAAACTGTGTTCAGTCCATTGGCACAGGCGAAAAACCTGGCAGGCAACGAAACATTGATCGCACACATTCGTCAACATCCGGAAGCCGTGATGAAGGGACTGGACACCATCGCGAAGACTACTCGGAAATTTATCGAAGCTGCAATGGAGATCGGCATCGACGGAATCTTCTACGCCATCCAACACGCACAAGCCAGCTTGCTATCTCTCGATGAATATAAAAAATTCGGCATCGCAAACGACCAACATGTCCTGGAGCCAACCAACGATTTGTGGTGCAACATGCTGCACTTACACGGAAAAGATGTTTACTTTTCATTGCTGCGTTTGTTGAATTTTCAGATCGTCAACTGGCACGACCGTGAAACGTATCCCACATTAGCCGAAGCGCAGGATCTCTTCAAAGGTGTGATGTGCGGCGGCCTGAGGCAGGATACTCTCGTCTACGAGGATCAGGCTAAAGTTAAGGAAGAAGCGGCAGATGCCATCGCGCAGACAAAAGGTCAACGCTTCATCATGGGTACGGGCTGTGTCGTTCCTGTCATCGCATCCCATGGAAATTTGATGACCGCAAGAAAGAGTGTCGAATGAGTTTAAGAGTCATCGCAGGATCCGCAAAAGGCCGCAAGTTGATGTCTGTACCGGGTGATACTACGCGCCCGGTCATGGACCGCGTCAAAGAGGCATTGTTCAACATTCTCATGGATGACGTGATCGACTCAAGCTGGTGGGATCTGTTTGCAGGCACCGGCGCGATCGGCATCGAAGCCATCAGCCGCGGCGCAAAGTTTGTACGCTTCTCCGATTTGAATCGCGCACCGATCGACACGATCAAGGCAAACGTCAGCCACTGCAAATTCGACACACAAAGCGAAGTGAGGCGTGGAGATGCGTTTTCGATGCTCGCCGGCATCGCCGATAAAAAATTTGAATACATTTATATCGCGCCGCCGCAATACAAGGAGATGTGGTCGAACGCACTGAAACTCGCCGACGATCACATGGACTGGCTGACGGAAGACGGCACGGTGATCGTGCAAATCGACCCAACGGAATATCAGGAAATCACGCTGAACAATCTTGTCGAGGGCGAGCAAAGAAAATATGGAAGTACGTTGTTGATATTTTATGATCGCACTTGACGCTTTTCAAGTGTCTCATTTTATAAAAGGCGGTTCTTCATGAGTTCACTCGTTACCATGTTTTTACTTTCTGGCCTTGTCATCTTTTGCATGATGATTGCGCTTTGGTTATTGAGTTTATTAATCAAGAACGCCAGCATCGTGGATATCTTCTGGGGCCTCGGTTTTGTGCTGGTGGCATGGGTAAATTACCTGCTCTCACCTTTTATCTCGCCAGCCAAATTGTTGATGACGATCCTCGTCACCGTTTGGGGTTTGAGACTCGCCCTGCACATCGGCATCCGTAATTGGGGAAAGCCGGAAGATTTCCGTTACGCAAAATGGCGTCAGGAAAACGGTCCGCGCTGGTGGTGGGTTTCATTTTTCAAGGTATTTCTGCTGCAGGGAATTATCATGTGGATCGTATCCGCGCCGATCATTTCCATCATCGTGACCGATGGGATCCCTCCGCTCTCGCCTCTTGCCCTACTCGGTGGACTGGTTTGGGCATACGGATTCTTTTTCGAAGCTGTGGGAGATTGGCAGCTTGCACGGTTCATTGCAAACCCCACAAACAAGGGAAAATTGATGACGACCGGCGTTTGGAAATATACCCGCCACCCCAATTATTTTGGCGATGCAGCACAATGGTGTGGATTCTATTTGATCGCGCTCGCTTCCGGCGGCTGGTGGACGATCTTCTCACCGCTGATCATGACCTTTTTGCTGGTGCGCGTTTCGGGTGTGGCTTTGCTTGAAAGGACAATGAAGAATAAACCAGGCTATCAAGAATATATGAAACGGACGAATGCGTTCGTCCCATGGTTTCCAAAGAAATAACAGAAACACTTTCAAACTCGCTCAAGTTGGGGCTAAGCCCCAACTTGAGCTTTTTACTTCCACGGTTCAACAATAAGATTCGTCTCGGCATCAGCGGTATGACCAAGATATGGCAGGCCCCACGCCGCCGAGATCGTCTTCAAAATGGAATAATGCGAGTACGGAGTAGCATCCAAAAAATTGGATTTCACTTGCGGCGAGATCAGGAGTGTGGCGATGCGCCCACCGGCGAGTTCAGGGAGCCCGCAACAGGAATGATCGCCCTGCCCTTCATCCCAGGTGACAATGATGAGATAAGGTTCGCCAGTCGCATCCAAGGGCGGATAGAGCTTTTCAATTTGATCTTTCAGCCAGCCATCGGCGAGGTCAAGCGCGCAATCATGTGCGGAGTAACAGATATCCGGAGTAATAAAGACAAAATTCGGAATGGCATTCGCAGCAATATCATCATCCAGATATGTCAGCGGCACGATGGTTTGCTGGCAGCGTTCCGTATCTGTGCGAATGGGGTCAAAGAAAATAAAGGGATTGTGTTTTCGAACATATCGTATCGTGTCGCCGGTAAAACACGGCTCCGGCATATCGTCCTGATACGTTTTCCACGTCCGTCCGCTGGCTTCGATCAAATCCGGCAGACTGGGCGCATCAATATAGCAATCTGAAAATTCGCAATCGTCAGTAATCCCAAAAGTGTCCCCACCGATCAAAGAAATATAGTTGGGCAGGCTGGGATGAGTGGTCGCATAATGCTGATTTAGCAGGGTGAATGAATTCGCCAGCAAGTTGAAATAAGGCATCACATGATTGTTGACGACACTCCCATATTCCTTGTTCTCAAAAATAATGAGAACAATATGCGAAAAGTTCGGAACGAGAGGCTGCGGCGTGATCGTGGGCAGCGGAGTTTCGGTAAAGCTTGGGGTCGGGGTCGAAGTTGCTGGCGGCAATGGAGTGGGAGAAGGAGGGACAGGCGCGGGAAATATTTGAGGGAGCTGGCAGGCCGAGGTTAGGAAAGAAGCGAGGATCGTCATCCAAAACAATTTCTTTAGCATGGTCTTCTCCGTGAAAAGTGATCTCATCATTATAAAGGGTCGGAAAGAACATCAAAAAGAATAGGCCAAATGGGTGAAAGGCCAATCAAAACTGCGTGATAAAATTCCTGCATGACCAACATGCGTACTCCCGCAAAGATCATTCCGCGTGCTTTTCCCGGCATTAAACCGGATGAAGTGCAGGAGATCATCATGAACAGCAGCATCAAATCCTATGCTCCTGGCGCGGTGATTTGCAAAGAGGATGCGGTTGAGTCCACGTTTTACATGATCCTCGAAGGAGATTTCGAGGTCACCAAGTTAATAAACAATACGGAAAAACGGCTTTTAAAAACTTTAACGGCCGGTGATTTCTTTGGCGAGATGGCGTTGATCCATAATGCACCGCGCGCCGCCACCGTTGCCGCACTCACCAATGTCGTTGTGCTTGAATTGAACAAGGAAGGTTTCAACCAGGTTCTGAAACACAGCCCGAGTGTGTCGATGGCGATGGTCGGTGAGATCAGCAATCGACTGCGCTCGAACGATCAACTGGCAATTGAAGACCTGCGTTTACGCGCTTCTGAAATCGCCGATGCCTATCAAAAACTGGCCGAGCAGGATCTGGCACGCAGGGAATTTTTAAGCACGGTCACACACGAATTACGCACCCCACTCATGGTAGCCAGCGGATATTTACACGCGCTGCAAAAAGGAATGCTCAGCGGTGACCAGCTCAATGCGGCGATCGAAACAATCACCCGCAATGTGGATCAAATCACCACGCTCACCAACGATATTTTATTTCTTCAGGAAATCGATCTTGTGCTTCCCGATTTTCAACCCGTCAATATGCCTGAGGTCGCAGAACGGGTCATAAAAAAGTATGCAGACAGGGCCAATTCAAAAAGAGTAAAGCTGAAACTCAAGGGCTTTCAAAATATCCCAATGGCGCAGGGGGATCCAAATTCATTGGAACGTGCCGTGACCGCACTTGTGGATAACGCTATAAAATTCAGTCAATCGGGCGGCGAAGTTGAAATTCGCCTCGCCGAACAAAAAGACAAAGTTCTTCTTTCCGTGGAAGATCATGGCATCGGCATAGACCCTGAAATTCGCCCGCGAATTTTCGACCGCTTCTTCCATCTTGAAAAAAGCGGGGACGAGTTATACGGCGGTATTGGCATCGGCCTATCCATCACGCGCCAGGTCATCCATCAACATAAAGGTTCTCTCGACGTGGAAAGCGAATATGGCAAGGGCAGCAAGTTTACGATCACACTCCCCAAATGGGGCCTGCAATAAGAATAAAAAAATCCCGCATTAATGCGGGATTTTTTTATTCTTCGAAGATGACGTACAATTTCTCATTTTCATAATATGACCTTGCAGAAAACGGTGAACTTCCGTGCTTCATACCATGAATGCGATCCAACAGGACCGGCAAATCCTCCACGGTTGGAAGATGAAGAACCGCTTCTTTTCGGATCCATTCCACTGTTCCTTCTTCAGAAGCCTTGATCTCCCCTTGAACATTCTCTCCGCAAAATACAAACAAACAGATTCCAGTTTCCCCGGCATCGACAATCACCGTGCCGCACAACCACAGGTCGGCTGTGACTCCAGCCTCTTCGAGCAGCTCGCGCTTTGCTGAAGAAAGCACATCCTCTCCACGTTCCACATGGCCGCCAAGTCCGTTGTACTTTCCCGCCCACAATCTCTTGGTGGACGCACCTTTAATTAACAAATACTCATCCCCGCGACGGACAAAGATCGCCGTGCGGGGGATGAGCATATATCTTTCTTTGGTAATTTTTTGATCTGAGTGTGGCATAAATAAAATTTCTCCCGCATTTGATCAAATGCGGGAGAAAGGGTTGGTTAGTCAGCAAGGTCGCTCACGTCTTCGGCGGCAGCATCCTGCTTCACAAAATCTTCGAGTTTGGCAGGAACCTTTACCACCTTGATATATTTATCAGTGTAGTTCTTGGTGTCTTTGACACCAAGCAAGTTGAACAACTTGTCAAATTGTGCCTCCCAGGCGCTGATCAACTTGGTCTGGGCTGCCTGAGGCAACGCATAGGATTTTGCCTTGAAGGGGCCAACTGCATTCTTGCGGGTCTTGTAATAGAACTGCTCATCGGTCATGCCCGGCTTGCGGTCTGCCGCAGCGTTGACATCCAACCAGGCATACATTTCCTTCTTGAAGTCATCGGGAACATTGTCAAAGAACATGGTCGTGAAGTTCGTGGCAAGGTGAACTTCGATGGCTTCATTCTGAACGAACTTGTTGAAATTCTCTTCGGCAACAGTGGAAGCACCGTGCTGGACGGTTCCGCCCATGCCATATTCTTTGCGAGCTACCCGGCTGAGATCGCGCAGTACATCAAAAGCAATAGTCACCGGTGCCAGCGAGCCGTCTGCAAGGACGGTGCCGCCGTGCGAAGTACCGGTCAACACACTGATCTTGCTCAAACCAGCTTTGCCGGGGGCAAGTTTCTTCATATGCTCGTTGTACGCGTTCATATAGGCGCGTAATTCAAATTCATTTGAGTTCGTGGTGCCCACTTCACCGATCTCACCGCCGATGGAAATAGTCACACCTTCGGGTTCAATGCTTCGGATAAATGTGGAAAGCTCAGCAGAGAGCTTGCTGTTCAAGGCCTGTTGTTCTTCCACGGTGGGAAGATGAATGTCAACGAGCGTGGAAGTATCCACGTCAATGTTATAGAAACCAGCAGCAATTGCCTCGACGGAGAGATCGCGCACAGCTTGTAACTCGGCTTCAGGGTTGGCTTGGTATTTCTTGGCCGAAACCTGGAAGTGGTCACCTTGAATGAACACGGGACCTACATACCCTTCCGCTACAGCGGCGGCGATGATATTGGTCACATATTCGGCGGGGCGCTGGGCGGTGTAGCTCATTTCGGAGCGGGCAATTTCAAAAATGAAGGCGCCACCGTTGATCTTATTTGCCGCGCGGAACATGGCGCGCGCGGCATGATGAGACAGAGCGCGCAGGTTGAACGCGGGGGTTGTAAAAGTCATCGGCACATCGCCGCGTCCGCGAGCCATGTATAACTCGTGGATGGAGGCCGGGAACACGCCCAATTCCAAGGCGGCGCAACGGATCAGATAACGGGACCAGCCCACGGATGAGTCAGAGGCGAGAGCAGATCGTTCAACAAGTTTACCAATATTGGCGCGGAATTTTTTAGCGTCCAAAACCTTTACAGTTGTCCCGTCCACAGACAGGCTATTGTCAACCAGGGCAAGCAATTCTTTCAATTCGTTCGACATCGTACTACTCCTGAGATTTATGATGGGTTGATTATAACTGGAAATAAACGATATAATAGTGAATAAAATCAAGAGACCAATCAACAAATTGCACGTATATCTTGGCAGGAGGCTCCAATGAGCGATTTCTTTCAAAAAGTAACAAGCCAGGTTGACCCGTTCAAGAAACTATTGTCATACATTCCAGGGTTCAGCGGATACGTGGAACGCCAGAACCGTCGCGATGCAGATAAAGTATTGCGAGAAACCGTAGCACGCCGCTTCGAGGAACAATGGGGCCGCGTGTCCAATTTACAGGTGGAGTTGGTGAGCAACGGCATGATCAAGTATGTGGACGATCTTGAAAAGGCTGCACTTCAATTGCGCACATTCATCGACAAGATCAGCACTGCCGCTCGCGGATATTCAGGCCTGTTCGATGCCGTGAAGATCAACGAAAAGGAACTCGAAGCCATTTATCAATTCGACCTTGCGTTCTTCGAACTTGGCGACCAGGTAAAAAGCGGCGTGGATAATCTTGAAGCCAGTCTCAGCGACGAGACAGCATTGCCCGCATCCATTCGTAACCTCACCAGCCTTGCACGTTTGGCCGTGGAAACATTCGATCGCCGCTCTGAAGTTGTAACCGGCGGATAATTTATAGTAGGGACACGGCGACGCCGTGTCCCTACAGAATCATTATGTGGCACGAATATATCAACGCAACTTCCATTGGGGATGTCACAAAAATTCTTGCCGAAAAGCAGGAACGTGCCCGCGTTGTCGCCGGCGCAACCGATCTCATCCTCGAACTTGAACGCGGCGTCCGCAAAAGCATCGAAATCCTTATCGATGTAACGCGCATCCCCAATCTCAATACGATCACAATTGACGAAGATAACGTCATTCATCTGGGTCCGCTTGTCACACACAACGATTGCGCGGCTTCCAAACTCATTCGCGACCATGCCTATCCACTGGCGCACGCTGCATGGGAAGTCGGCGCTCCTCAAATTCGCAATCGCGGCACCATTGCTGGAAACCTCATCACAGCCTCACCTGCCAATGACACGATCACCCCGTTGATGGCATTAGGCGCAAGCGTAACGCTTGCGTCTGCTCGCGGTGAAAGAAAAATTTCATTAGATGATTTTTACACAGGCGTCCGCAAAAACGTGATGCAAACCGATGAAATGCTCGTTGATATTTCCTTCCCTGCGATGACGAAGACTCAGCGCGGGACTTTCATCAAACTGGCATTACGCCGCGCACAGGCCATTTCTCTGGTCAATGTCGCGGTCATTCTGGACCTGAAAGCGGATACCGTCCAATCAGCATCCATCACATTGGGAGCAGTTGCCCCCACCATCATCCATGCAGTGGAAGCGGAAAAATTCCTCGCAAAGAAAAAACTCACAGCAAAGAATATCGCCCAAGCCGCTGACCTGACTATGCAAGCCGCCCGCCCGATTGACGATGTGCGCGGATCCGCATCCTATCGCAGGGAAATGGTCAAGGTCATTACTTCGCGCGCCTTGAAAGCTTTGCACGAAGGAACTGAAAAAGACTCCATGCCGAAGAAGCCAATACTTCTGGTTGGCAAAGATATCGTAGAAAATGACCAAAAAGCGATCAGTGAATTTCCCGCCTCGCCGATCGAAACAACAATCAACGGAAGGAAATATACCTTCAAAAGCGGTCATAACAAAACCTTGTTAAGACTCCTTCGGGAGGAAGGCATGTTGACCGGTACTAAAGAAGGCTGCGCAGAAGGTGAATGCGGTGCCTGTACAGTCTTCATGGATGGCAAGGCTGTCATGTCTTGTCTTGTGCCTGCTCCCCGCGCGCATAATGCAGAAATCACCACCGTGGAAGGCCTGGCTACCGGCGAGGAACTTCACCCAGTGCAGGAAGCATTCATCGAACACGGCGCCGTCCAATGCGGCTACTGCACTCCCGGCTTTCTTATGTCTGGCGCGAAATTGCTGGAAGAGAAATCCAATCCGAACAAAGGGGAGATCGAACAGGCAATTACCGGCAATCTATGCCGTTGTACAGGATATTACAAGATCGTGGAAGCCCTTCAAGATGCAGGCAAAGTAAATGCAGGTAAAACAAAACAGTAAAGGACTTTATTAAATGGGTAAATATTCTTCAGTAAAAAAGAAAGAAATCATCCGTGACCGGGCACCACATCCCATCTGGCGCGGAATTGGATGCTTAATGTTCATTCTCATCCCCATTTTGTCGATCGCAATTGGCGTTGAAACGATCAATTACGGTGTCGAAAATCAATGGAGACTCCCTTATCAACTACTAGGGTATCCCACTCTTCCAGATTTTCTCCGTGCTAGCGATTTTATCTGGGCAGCAACGGCACCTTTTCGTGGAATTCAGCATTTTTACGCCTACGTGGTAGCGTCATTGGTAATTATGCTGGTGCTTGGCGGTATCATCTCCGTTATATACTCATTCGTCTACCAAATCATGGGACCTGCACGCTATGGTCCAACCGATGTGCCCCCTCTGAAAATAAAGGGGATGAAAAAATCACGTTAAACCATCAAGGTGACTATGCCTAAAACAACTGTCGGCCAATCCCTGCTCCGCGTGGATTCACGCGGCAAGGTAACTGGTGAAACGCATTACTCCGGCGATCTCGCCATGACAGGCATGCTGCACATGAAGATCCTTTTCGCGGAGCGCCCACACGCCCGCGTCAAAGATATTAAGATTTCCAAGGCTCAGGCTGCTGCGGGGGTGGCCGCCGTTTATACAGCCAAAGATGTACCGGTCAATGAGTATGGATTGCAGATCCCGGATCAGCCGGTTCTATGTGGTCCCGGCGCAAGCAAGCCATACACGGATATTGTCCGCTTTGTTGGAGACCAGATCGCTGCCGTTGTGGCACAAACCGAAGCACAAGCCGAAGCGGCCGTTAAGTTGATCGAAGTTGAATACGAAGACTTGCCGATTCTGGCTGACCCGCTCACGGCGATGAAAGACGATGCACCGGTTCTTCATCCAGACCGGGGAGACACGAATATCTGCGTCCATTACAAGATCCGCAAGGGGGATGTGGATGATGGATTTGCAAAAGCCGATGTGATCATTGAAGGCGAGTATCACACCCCTGTTCAGGAACATGCATTTCTTCAACCGGAAGCAGGGCTTTCTTATATCGATAAGGATGGCCGGATTACCGTGGAATCCGGCGGGCAATGGACTCATGCAGACCGCGAGACCATCGCACACGCCTTGGGTCTGCCCGATGAAATGATCCGAATTATCTATCCTGCCATCGGCGGTGCCTTTGGCGGACGTGAAGATCTTTCAGTTCAAGTAGTACTCGCATTGGCGACATGGAAATTGCAGCGGCCTGTCAAGATCATCTGGTCGCGACGCGAATCAATGATCGGCCATGGGAAACGCCATGCAGTAACCATAAAGGCAAAATGGGGTGCGACGAAAGATGGAAAAATAATTGCCGCCGAGCACGAATTAATTGGCGATGCCGGCGCATATATGTACACCACAAACAAGGTGCTTGGCAATGCAGCCATTACTTCTACCGGCCCCTACTTCATTCCAAATGTAAAAGCGGATGTATATGGTGTGTACACCAACAATGTTCCGGGCGCAGCCTTTCGTGGGTTTGGCGCACCGCAGGCGCTGTTCATGGCCGAGTCACAGGTCAATAAACTCGCTGAAAAACTAGGAATGGATCCGGTGGAATTTCGTCTGAAAAACGCATTGCGCGATGGCGACACAATGGGCGTTGGTACACCGGCCCCAAACCCGGTCAGTGTGGTGCAGTGTATCGAAGCGGCACGCGATAAATTTTCCTGGAAGAGATCAAGGAAGAAAAAGGAAACTTCCCATCTCGTTCGCGGGCATGGATTCGCAGCCGGATTTAAGAATGTTGGTTTCTCTTTCGGTTACCAGGAAAATTGCTGGGCAAAGGTTGAAATATACGGGAATGGAATCATGGAACGCGCAGTGGTCCACCACGCAGGCGCAGAAGTTGGTCAGGGCACGCATACCATCATGGTGCAAATGGCAGCTCATGTGCTTGGAATTTCATCTGACAAGATCGAGCTCCGAACATCGGATTCCGCCACACAGGGAAATCCCGGCTCCGCCTCCGCTTCACGCCTGACCTATATGGCTGGCAACTCCATCAAAGGGGCTGCCGAAGCCGCTTTGGCAAAATGGAACTCCGAGGAACGCCCGGCAATCGCAGAGTTTAAATACCTTGCCCCGCGCACCACGCCTTTTGACAAGGAAACCGGTTATTCGATGCCTAATTTCCAATATGCCTACGTGGCACAAGCAGTGGAAGTGGAAGTGGATACAGAAACGGGTCACGTAAAAGTAGTTCGAATTATTTCTGCGGATGATGTTGGAAAAGCGATCAATCCCGAATTGGTCATTGGGCAAATCGAAGGTGCCATTGTTCAAGCGCATGGCTACGCCGTGCTCGAAGAATACAAAACCAAGGATGGTCGCGTGCTGACCGATCAATTAAGCACGTACTTAATCCCTACTATTTTGGACATTCCCGAAAAAGTGGAATCCGTTTTGGTGGAAGTGCCGGATCCAAACGGCCCCTGGGGCGCACGCGGTGTTGGTGAGTTGCCATACCTGCCCGTTGCAGCGGCCATTGCAGCCGCGATCCATGATGCCACTGGCGCATGGATCAGCGAATTTCCATTTACCCCTGAGCGTGTTCTGCGGGCATTGGGGAAAATACAATAAATTTCGCGGAGATATGACAACGCCATGTCTCCGCACAAATTATGCCGTTCCCATACATCGATGAAACCAGGGAATTAAACGAATTCGCTCGTAAAGGTGCGAGTGGTTCGTTTATTGCGCTTCACGATGGCGTCACACATTATGAACTGGGCGGGAACGAAGATGCTACTCCTATTGTCCTGGTCCACGGATTTTCCGTCCCCTATTTCATATTTGATACAACCTTCGAATTTTTATACAACTCCGGCTTTCGCGTGCTTCGATACGATCTCTTCGGGCGCGGACTCTCTGATCGTCCCCAATTAAATTACGATATTCATCTATTTGTCCGCCAGCTCAAAAACCTGCTGGACGCACTGCAATTAAAAAAAGTAATTTTGCTGGGCCTTTCTTTAGGCGGGCCTATCACAGCATCCTTCATTGAAAAATATCCAGAGTATGTCTCGTCACACATTTTGATTGACCCTGCAGGCGCAAGGCAAATCCGCTTTTCGAACCTGCTCAAAGTGGGGACCCTGCCCATTTTGGGCGAGCTGCTCCTCGGTCTGTTTGGAAGCGGAAGTATGGTCAAAAATATAGCATCCGATCTGTTCACTCCGGAATTGGTCAAGCCATTTCAGGAAAGATACAAAATCCAGATGCAATACGATGGATTTAAACGCGCCATCCTTTCCACAGTCCGAAACAAAATGCTGGAATCTTTTATAGATGTATATGAGCAGGTTGGAAAAATGAGAAAACCCACTTTACTGATTTGGGGCAGGCAGGACGCCACTGTTCCCTTTGAGCATAGCGAGGATATCGTCAAAGCGATTCCTCACATACAATTTCGCGTTATCGAGAATTGCGGACACATCCCTCATTATGAGAAACCCGAAGAGGTACATCCAATTCTGTTAGAATTTTTAGAAAGGAATCGATCATGAACAAACAGGACGTCCAACTGCTCTTCCAATACAACCAATGGGCCAACGCGCGGATTTTAAATGCCGCCTCTGCCGTGACGTTGGAACAGTTCCTTGCTCCGGCATCATACCCGCACGGAGGACTGCGCAGCACACTCACCCATGCACTGTCCGCCGAATGGATCTGGCGCAAGCGCTGGGAGGGCGATGCACCTTCAGGACATTTGAAGCCGGATGCCTTTCCCACATTCGCAGCCCTGCACTCCCGCTGGCTGGAGGAAGAAAAACTATTGATGAAATTCGTTCATGCCCAAACCGACGATGATTTGAACGAGGCGTTTCAATACACAACCTTGGACGGCCAGGCAAGGGAGAATGTACTCTGGCATGCGATGACTCATGTGGTCAATCACGGCACACAGCATCGCAGTGAGGCCGCGGCCATGCTGACAAATATGGGGCGTTCCCCCGGTGACGTTGACATGATCCTTTTCCTGCGCGAACGATAAAGATCGGAAATGAATGTTCGAAAAAATAAAACAAATCACACTCGCCAATAGGCACAGCATTGCTGTCTTTGTTTTGTTAAACACCGCCTGTCTTGCCTGTACCTTGCTTGTTCTGGCGCGAATTGCATACAGCGACACCACCCGCCACACCGGCCTGATCTGGAATTTATTTCTTGCATGGATTCCGTTCATCCTTGCTTATTTCACCCATGCGATCTCCTGGAAACGCACCTGGCTGTATATTTCAATACCGGTCACCGCATTCCTCTGGTTGATCTTTTTTCCAAATGCTCCCTACATGTTGACGGATTTGCAGGACCTCGCACGCGGAACTGCGGGGGCCCCGCTTTGGTACGATGTGATCATTGTCGGTTGGTGCTCATGGACCGGCACCATGTTGGGTGTGGTTTCTCTGTACCTCATGCAGGATGTTGTTCTGCGGATCTTCGGCCGCATAGCAGGTTGGGTCTTTGTCTTCGCGATTTCAACTGCCAGCAGTTTTGGCATGTACATTGGAAGATTTGTACGCTTAAATTCATGGGATATTCTGCAAAGCCCGGCAGAGACAACTATGGACATTCTCGGCCTGGTCATCGACCCCAGTATGCGCTTGCTCGCATTTACCGTTCTTTATACTTTTTTCTTCCTTCTTATCTTTCTACTTCTCTATTCGTTCAGCCATATGCTCACGGAACAATCCGCCAAATCGCAGGTTATCCTCGATAGTCAATCCGTCACCCAGCCTTCCAATGCCGGACATTAAATCTCAAGTTTGGGAGTATTTGCAAGCCTTTGAAAGCACGAACTGCCTACAATCACCGAAAAATTGGAGGCACTGATGATAAAAAATTTATACGCCATATTACTACCTTTTAAGTTTAGGCTTACCGTTTTTGGTTTGCTGAGCGGAGCTACACTATTCTGCCTCATATTGTTTCGAATCCGTATCACATTGAGCGACACAACCGAGTATGCATTTTTGATCTGGAATCTGTTTCTTGCATGGATTCCTCTTGGCATGGCCTATGCTGTTTCATTTGCCAAGAAACGCAGGCACGTTCTGCTTACAGCGCCATTTGCCGCTTTTCTTTGGCTGTTATTTTTTCCCAATGCACCATATATATTGACAGATTTGCAGCATCTTAGCCGCCCGCACAGCGGGGTTCCAGTCTGGTTCGACATGCTTCTCATCAACTGGTTTGCATGGACGGGGATCCTGCTCGGAGTCTTTTCCCTCTTCATGATGCACGACATTGTGCGCCGTATTATAGGGCGTTGGGCCGGCTGGGTTTTCGTCATTGCAGTTTCCACATTGAGCGGATTGGGTATTTATCTGGGCCGCTTCCTGCGATGGAATTCATGGGACCTGCTATTTCATCCACTCGAACTTGTTGGGAACTTGATACAATATGCTTTAAATCCGAGTATGCAATCCATCGTTTTCATCGGCGTGTTCTCGGCGTTTTTCATATTTATCTACATCACCTTGTATGCATTTGGTCTTCTCTTTCATAAACAGGCGCATCAAACATCATAGGAAAACACATGAATCCTCTTATCATCATTCGTGGCGGCGGTGACCTTGCAAGCGGAGTAGCTCTGCGTTTGCACCGCGTCGGTTTTCAAATTGCCATCCTCGAGTTGGAAAAACCGTTGGCAGTGCGTCGCACCGTTGCATTTTCAGAAGCAGTCTACGAAGGTTCACAAACTGTTGAAGGTGTGACTGCGCGCATCGTCTCGGCCGACCAATTCCAGGTCACATTGGAGGCGGGGGAAATTCCTTTGCTGATCGACCCAAGCGCAAACATTCTTCGCAATCAATTTATGACAAGTCCCCGTTCCACTTTTGTTGTGGATGCTCGACTCATCAAGCAGACACCGGAAATTCTCGCTGTTGAAGTTCCGCTTCATATCGGTCTCGGGCCTGGATTCGTCGCAGGAGAAAATTGCCACGCTGTGATAGAAACCCGCCGCAGCCACACCCTCGGCAGAGTCTATTGGCAGGGATCTCCCCAACCGGATAGCGGCCAACCCGAAGGTGACCCACGCCGTGTACTTCGCGCATCAACCGCTGGCACAATTACTGCGCACGCAAACATTGGCGACCATGTGGAAGAAGGACAATTGATCGCCACTATCCAATCGGGAGATCAAAAATCCGAGGTCAAAAGTCAATTTGCAGGCATCCTGCGCGGACTCATTCGCCCGGGCATCGAAGTTACGGAAGGCATGAAAATCGGAGACGTTGACGCTCGCGACGATATCAATCTCTGTAATTTGGTTTCAGACAAAGCACTTTCCGTTGGGGGTGGCGTACTCGAAGCAATTCTCACTCAATACCCAATGGCCGAATTTGGAGAAGGTTCCGAAATTTAAACAAAAGGCGGACTCGCAAACGAGTCCGCCTTTTGTTTAAATACGAATCAGTTATTCCGAAGGAATGATAAACACCATAATCAGATAAACCAATAGCCCAGGTACACCACCGGGAATCAATGCAATGAGAAACGCAAGGCGAAACCAGAAAGAACTGATCCCATAAAATTCAGCCAATCCACCACATACGCCTGCCACTACACGATTTCGGCCTGACCGCCTTAAAGCTTGTTTTTGTACGTTCATAAGAATTCTCCTTTTTATCTTTTCACAAATCAATATACGCCACCGTTTTTCAAAAGTAGCAGGATATACTTAACGCAAGTATGAACCTACTTCACGCTCTTCGCCTTGATGCCAGTCCGACTTCCGCGCCCATCATTAGCATTGTTGGAGCCGGGGGAAAAACCACCGCCCTCTTTCAATTGGCGCGGGAATTTTTAGCCGTTAAAAATAAAAAGGTTTTCGTCTCTGCATCCACGCACCTTGGAGCCTGGCAAACTACGCATGTAGATCATCATGTAATATTCAAAGATATTATGTCATTGGAAATGGATACTGCCGGTTTAGATGGCGTTATCCTTATTACAGGTGAAATCAACAAAGATAGAACGCAGCCTCTGACGCCAATTGCCTTGAAATGGCTACGCGAAAAATCAAAAGATCAAAATATCCCCCTTCTTATTGAAGCAGATGGCGCACGTGGACATTCGTTAAAAGCACCGGCAGAACATGAACCGCCAATCCCTGAGTTTTCGGACTCGGTAATTTACATTGCAGGCATGAGCGCGATTGGAAAAACACTTATCGATGAGAACGTACATCGTGCAGAAATTTACTCCCAATTAAGCAACCTTCCTGTTGGTCACATAGTAACTTCTGAGTCCATGGTTGCCATGCTTCGGCACCCCCAAGGAGGTTTGAAAAATATTACAACTTCCATGCGTCACATTGCATTTCTTAATCAAGCAGACTCCCCTACACTGCAAGCTCTCGGTGGAAACATGGCGCGGGCATTGCTAAATGATTTTGATTCAGTCACCGTAGGTTCGCTAAAAAATGGGGTTTTCCAAACCCTCGAACACACCGCAGGCGTGATCCTCGCGGCGGGACAATCCACCCGTTATGGCTCGCCAAAACAATTGCTGGATTGGCATGGAAAACCTTTTGTGAGACATATTGCGGAAACAGCGCTTCAATCCGGCCTTTGGCCTGTCGTCGTCGTTACCGGCGCTTACCACTCTGAAATAGAATCCTGCCTAACGGACTTGCCGGTCAAGGTGGTTCAAAATGTAAATTATGTGCAGGGCCAAAGTACTTCAATCCAAGCCGGTTTGCGCGAATTGACAGAAAAAAATGGGGCCTGCATCTTTTTACTGGCAGACCAGCCACAGATCCAGGCTGAAGTGATCCGCGCGTTAATTGAGGCTCACTCGCGTGAGCTATCGCCGATCATTGCGCCGCTTGTATTGGAAGAACGTCGTGCCAACCCGGTGTTGTTTGACAAAGTGACTTTCCCGGACTTGCTTGAACTGAAAGGAGATGTTGGCGGGCGGGTCATCTTCTCCAAATACAAAGTAGAATACCTTCCATGGCACGATGACAGTTTGTTGCTTGATGTGGACAAACCTGAGGATTATCAAAGATTGGTTGAAGATGAAACACTTTAGAGGCACAATATGATTACGGCGATCATTCTCGCCGCTGGCGAATCCAAACGCATGGGACAGCCCAAGATGCTCATGCCCTGGGGCAAAAGCACAGTTCTGCAAACCGTGATCTCCACAGTGCAAGCCGCGGGAGTTGCAGATATCCTCGTTGTCACAGGCGGTTCAAGACAGCAAATTGAGATGCTGATCGGGAAGTCCGTCCAAACTGTTTTCAATGAAGAGTATGAAAAAGGCGAGATGCTAAGCTCCATTCAAGTGGGCTTGAAGGCGAAAATGCGTGAGGCGAGCGCCGCGCTCATTTGTTTGGGTGACCAACCCCAGGTCAAGGAAAGAAGCGTGCGAAGAGTGTGCGATACGTTTCTCGCGAGCAAATCCAATATCGTGGTGCCCAGCTACGAAATGCATCGCGGTCATCCTTGGCTCATTGCCCGCTCGCTTTGGGATGAACTACTTGCCATGAAGTCACCACAGACCCCGCGTGATTTTTTGAAAAAACATGCCCGCAAAGTCAACTATGTGGAAGTGGACACACCCAGCATTCTGGAAGATATCGATACACCGGAAGACTACTTGAAATTCAAGTCGTAGCGTGCTATTGTGAATATGGAAATGGAGGCTGAAATGTCTGAACTGACGTTGATCGCCGAAAACATCCTTGACACCATGCACGCGCTGGAAGAGGCACATACGGCCAGCAATCAACTCCTTGACGAGGTCAACCCTGAAAAGTTCGATGAATTCAAAGTGCGAATGGCGGAATTACAAGATCACCTCAGCAAGCTCAAAATGGTATTGGACAATGAAAAGGCCTACGCCATGGATGAATTGATCGACGCCCTGGGGCACGCCTACTCAAATCATGAGATCAAATACCGCCGCACCCCGCGCATGAGAACATGATTTTTGTCCAGACAGGGGGTATATTCATAACATCTTGAAGTATGTTACACTCGCTCCAATTTCAAATTGGGAGCGCATTGTGAAATATTTTGTTATTGTTAATCCAACTTCAGGGCGGGGTCTTGGGGAAAAATCCATTCCACACATTGAATCCAACCTGAGAGAATATGGGTTGGATTTTACGCTTGTGCGAACAGAACGCATGTGGCATGCCGCGGAACTTGCGGAAAAAGCCGTACAGGATGGTTATGATGTGATCGTGTGTGCCAGCGGCGATGGGACAGTCAACGAGGCCATCAATGGAATGATGCGCGCACGCAAAAACGGAAACAAGCAACCTGCCTTCACTGTACTTGGAATCGGCACTGGAAATGATTTCGCGGGCGGCACCGGCATTCCAACAAATTTAAATGATGGGCTGAAAGCCCTGAAAGAAAACAAACGAAAAAAAATCGATCTGGGTTTGGTCAAAGGCGGGGATTATCCCGAGGGCCGCTATTTTGGCAATGGAATTGGCGTGGGGTTTGACGCGGCAGTTGGCAACGAGGCCATCAAGGTCCGCTGGACACGCGGTCTGATGGCATATCTCATCGGTGTGATCAAGACAGTGTTTTTGTATTACAACCCGGCGCATGTTGAGATCATTTTGGACAACAAGGAAACGATCAAGCAAACCTCGCTAATGATCTCTGTTATGAATGGAAAACGCATGGGCGGCGGTTTTCAAATGACGCCGGATAGCAAACCCGACGATGGCTTCTTTGATCTGTGCATCGCCGAAACCGCATCCAAGGGGCGCATCATGCAAATGATCCCACATTTTCTTAAAGGGACTCAGGCCGCTCTCCCGGAAATCCAAATGAAGCGCGCGAAAACAGTTTCGATTAAATCAATGGATTTGACATTTCCCGCCCATGCAGATGGTGAATTCATCTGCCTGAACGGTTCACACTTAACTTTGGAATTGCTTCCATCCGAGTTGGAAATTATCTACGCCTGAGAAGAAAATATGTATTGGCTGACGAATTTCATCGTACGTGTGTACACACGTATCACCTGCCGCATCCACGGCGACTTAAAGAACTTCCCCGCGCAGGGTCCGCTGATCGCAATTGCCAATCACACCGGCCAGATCGAAGTGCCGTTGATCTTTGCGCACTTGTATCCACGCCCAGTGACCGGCTGGGCAAAAGTGGAAGCCTGGAATAATTGGTTCCTGCGTTGGATTTTTGGTGTTTGGGGAATCATCCCCGTCCATCGCGGCGAAGCGGACATGAAAGCGCTCAAGGATGCGCTCAACGCGCTCAAGGCAGGGAAAATTCTCGGCATTGCCCCGGAAGGGACGCGCAACAAAACAGGCAAACTCATCCGCGCGATGCCGGGAACGGTCATCGTGGCATTGAAAGCTGACGCGCCGATTATTCCCATTGCACATTGGGGCGGCGAGGTATATCTCAAGAATCTAAAACGCCTGAAGCGCACAGACTTTCATCTTCGCGTTGGTAAACCTTTCAAGATCGAGCTTAACGGTGAACGGGTCACCAGCGAAATCCGCCAGCAGATCGTGGACGAGATGATGTACGAGATCGCCAAAATGCTGCCCGAAGAATATCGCGGTGAATACAGCGATATAAGCAAGGCCACGCAGAATTACATCAAATACACGGAATGACAAAAAGTCCCGCAGAGTTTGCGGGATCTTTTATTTCAATTTGAGTTGATATGCATTGGTCTCGCGTTTTGTAAACCCCGTCCGCACATATAATTTATTCGCCGCCTCACGAAAGGGACTGGAAGTGAGAGCGATCGTGCCAACCTTTTTTTCTTTTGCCAACTCGATGGCTCGTTTCACCAAAGCCTCTCCAATCCCCTGCCCGCGGGCGGACCCATCCACGATGACATCTTCGATCATGGCTCGGACTCCGGAAGGCACACGATAAACTGCAAGAGTCAACGCACCCACGATAAAACCTTGATCATCACGGGCAATCATCAGCGTGGACGCAGCATCTCGGACGACAGCAGATAAATCGTCCAGAGAAGGAGGCGGGTTGTTATTCGTCAGTTGTGGAATGAGACGTTGAAATGCTTCAAAGAGTTCTTCATCCGCTTTTGTGACAATTTCAATGTGCATTGGACTTTTTGGGGATCAAACTCAACACGATATAGTAGACAGCATAAATAAGCGTCGCCCAAATCACCCACTTTGGATGATTTGGATATTGCAGAATTCCCCAAATGCCGATGGCGCCATAAAGATAAGTAAGCGTCAGCGTCAGCTTTCGCAAGTAATTGTTGCGGCTCGGATAAATATATTTGATCGGAACGAACACCAGGATATTGAAAAGCATCAGAAAACCGAAATTCACCCATTGCGGAAGGTTCAACAACAACATATACAAGGCTGCAATATTCCAATAGGATGGAAATCCTTTGAAGTGGTGGTCGTCGGTCTTCGCATCTGTTTGAGTAAATTGATACGCCGAGGTTAATAAAATGGAACACGCGCCAAACAAACGAACGCTTTCAGGCAAGACATCGGCCTTGACCAGGAACACAGCGGGAAGTAAAACATAACTGATGTAATCCAATATGTTATCGAGCAGCGCGCCGTCAATTCCGTCGGCATATTTTTTTACATCTGCCAATCGAGCCAACATGCCGTCGAACCCATCCACCAACATGCCAACGATCATCCACACGATCATCATCTTCCAGTCCTTTTCGAAGACGGCGAGGATGGCCAGCAATGCCCACACTGCTCCTGTTGCTGTAAAAAGATGAACCCCCCACGCGGCGATCACGCGAAAAATATTTGGTTTACTCTCTGTTGTCATGGAAGTCATTATGGTCTAATCCTTTGGATGTAATTTTATAGAAACATGAGTTTCCAAAAAGTTAATTAAATTACTCACCTTACCCACTCTGCCGTGATTCCCTGAGCGATAGCGAAGGGTCTCTACTTCTGAAGTACGAGGTTCTTCGCTATCGCTCAGAACGACACTGCGTAAGTGTAACTAAATTATACAGGGAAATAAAAAACTGACGACTTTCCCGAGTCGTCAGTTTCGTTAAGCTTTATTCAAGCCAACTTTTACTTTTTCACCTTCAAACTCATCTTCGACAACTGATGTATTCGCGGGCGGAGTCGCAAAGGATAATTTTGTCGTCAGCGTTTCAGCCTTGATGTAAGACTCATGCGCCTCAATCGCGGACCTCAAGCCTGCGCTTGCTTCGACGAACAATTCCACACGATCGGCCACATCCAGGTCGGCAGACTTGCGCAAATCCTGCACGCGGCGGACAAATTCACGTGCCATGCCTTCGGCAATCAATTCAGGAGTCAGATCGGTCACGAGAGCAGCAACGTAAGAGCCTTCTTCCGCAACAGCGAAACCTTCCTTCGCCATCGCTTTGACTTCAACCTCATCCGAAAGGATGTCATAATTTTCACCATCCACAGTCACCTTCAACGGACTGCCCGAATGCAGCGTCTTTGCAACGTCCTCCGCATTCATGGCAAGGATCGCTTTTTGAAGTGCAGGGTATTTATTTCCGTACTTCTGTCCAAGCTGCTTGGGCAGCGGCTTGACCGTGTGTGTCAACGCCTCTGTGGAAGCATCCAACAAGCGGACTTGCTTCACATTCAACTCATCCGAGATCACATCCACATTGTTCATCAAAGCCTTGCGCTCAGCAGGATTGGTCACCGAGAACGCCGCCTCGGCCAACGGCTGGCGGACTTTGCGATTCGCCTTTTGACGAGCAGAGTGACCCAGCGAAACCAGCCGCATGATTAAGCTCATATCCCGGTTGAGGGACTCATCGATGAACTCATCCATCACCTTCGGCCATTCAGCCAAATGGACAGATTCAGGCGCGGTCTCATCCACTGAGCGGACGAGGTTTTGGTATAGCTCTTCTGCGAGGAAAGGCATGGCAGGTGCGATCAATTTGGAGATCGTGACCAAAGCCGTATACAAGGTCGAATATGCTGCCTGCTTGTCCAAATCCGAGTCATTCTTCCAGAAGCGGCGGCGGGAACGGCGCACATACCAGGTGGAAAGCGTCTCGACAAATTTTTCCACGGGACGGGTTGCATTCGTGACATCATAGGTTTCGTAGGCGTTGGTCACATCGCGAACGAGAACGTTCAATTCGGAGAGCAGCCAGCGATCCAAATCATTTGTCGGTGCAGTGACGGTCAACGCTTGCGGCTTGTCGAGGTTGGCATAGGTCACAAAGAATGAATACACATTCCACAGCGTAAGCGTAAAGCTGCGGATCACGTCCCCGACCAAATCGGAAGAGAAGCGGCGTTCCTGTCCGGGTGGTGTAGCGGTGTAGAGATACCAGCGCAGCGCATCCGCACCGTGGACGTTCAGCACATCCCAAGGTTGAACGATGTTCCCTAACGACTTGGACATCTTGCGCCCCTCGCCATCCTGGATGTGCCCGAGGCAAATCACATTTTTGAAAGCAACGTCATCATTGAGTAAAGTACTGATTGCATGAAGCGAATAAAACCATCCACGAGTTTGATCGACAGCTTCGCAGATGTAATCTGCTGGAAATTGCTGTTTGAACTTATCCTGATTCTCAAAAGGATAATGCCATTGTGCATATGGCATGGAACCAGAGTCAAACCACACATCGATCAAATCCTTCACGCGCGTCATCTTGCCGCCACAGTCCGCACACTTCCAATGGACATTGTCCACGTGCGGGCGATGCAAATCGAGTTCAGTTAAATCCTTGCCAACTTTTTCAGAAAGCTCCTTGACAGAGCCAACACATTCGCGATGCTTGCAATCGGCATTTTCACATTCCCAAACAGGAAGCGGCGTACCCCAATAGCGTTCGCGGCTCAATGACCAGTCGATATTGTTTTCCAGCCAATTGCCAAAGCGCCCGCTCTTGATGTGGTCAGGCACCCAATTGATCGTATTATTCAAATTGACCAGGCGATCCTTCTTTGCGCTCGTGCGGATGTACCAGGATTCACGCGCATAATACAAAAGCGGAGTCTTGCAGCGCCAACAAAATGGATAAGTATGCGTGATCGTTCCAGCGCGGAATAAAAGTCCGCGCGCTTCAAGGTCCTGGATGATGAGCGGGTCGGCGTCCTTGACGAAGATTCCACGCCACGGAGTGATTTCAGGGATAAAGGTGCCATCCGATTGGACGGTGAGCATAACCGGCAAGTTAAACTTCTTCCCAGATTCCATATCCTCTGGACCAAAAGCAGGCGCAGTATGGACCAAACCAGAGCCATCTTCCACAGTTACATAATCGGCAAGGATCACATAATATGCGGGCTTATCTGCGGGGATAAAGGTGAAGAGAGGTTTGTATTTCAAATCCTTCAACTTCTTACCTTTGAAGGTGTCCACTACTTTTACTTCTTCATCCTTGAAAACTATCTCGACCAAATTCTTGGCAAGGATCAATTTTTCTTTTGTGCCATTGTTATCGCGTTCGACAGTTACATAATCCACATCGGGATGTGCAGCGACCGCCACGTTCGAAGGCAACGTCCATGGAGTCGTGGTCCACACCAGCAAGGAAGTGTCCGGCTTATCGACCAGCGGAAAGCGCACAAAAACTGACGGGTCGACCGCATCGTCGTAACCAAGGGCAACTTCATGGTCGGAAAGAGGCGTGCCACATCGCGGGCAATACGGCACGATCTTGTAGCCCTTGAACAGCAAATCCTTTTCCCAAAAGTTTTTAAGAATCCACCAAACCGACTCGATGTATTCATTTTCATAGGTCACATAGGCGGTATCAAGATCGACCCAAAAAGCGATGCGGTCTGTGAGTTTCGCCCAATCTTGAATGTAGGTGAAAACAGATTTTCTACACAGCTCATTGAATTTATCAACGCCGTATTCTTCGATTTGATGTTTGCTGTTAAAGCCAAGCTGTTTCTCCACTTCAATCTCAACCGGCAGGCCGTGCGTATCCCACCCGCCGCGGCGCGAGACGTGAAATCCGCGCATGATTTTATAACGCGGGAACATGTCCTTGAAAGCGCGCGCCAGCACATGATGTACGCCCGGCTTTCCATTTGCCGTGGGAGGGCCTTCATAAAAAACATATTCCGGCTTGCCTTGACGCTGCTCGATGGTTTTCTTGAAGATGTCCTGCTTTTTCCACATCTTGAGGACGTTATCTTCCATCGATGGTGCGTCGAGTTTGGCGTTCACTGATTTAAACATAAGTAATCTCCTAGTTTCCTAGTTCATTGGTTTTGGACTTAAAATAAAACTCTCATCTCTATGCAGAGACGAGAGAAATTCCCGCGGTACCACTCTGGTTTCTCAAAATTTTTGAGACACTCTTTGGATGACAAATATCATCCTGTTTTGATAACGAAGAACAACTTCGGATTTCCTACTCTTAGCAATTAACTAATTTCAGATTTCAGCTTCGGGATGATTTTCAATCGCCTACGCGTATCCGCCTCACACCTGACCTCGGACTCGCTGACCGTTTCGACGGATCTACTCGTTCCCATCAACACTTTTGAATGCGCAGATTATACACATGAAAAATATAAATCACAAGGCCAAGTTATCACTTTTGATTTGTTCTTATTTTCACGTTGACGATTTGAATTGCGGCAGGTATAATCCGCCTTCGGCATTATTTCAAAAAGCAGGAGCATACTATGACAACACCCGACAGCGCGCCAGCCGTTGCGCTTGAACCCAAAACCAAACTTAGCGGCAAAATTTTAAAGACCACTCTCGCGGGGGCACTTGTGGACATCGGTCAATCAGTACCAGGTGTCATCCACATCTCACAACTTCAAGAAACTGCAGTCAACAAAGTGGAAGATGTTGTAAAGGAAGGCCAGACAGTCGATGTTTGGGTACGACGCGTAAAGAAAGACCGCATCGAGCTTACCATGATTGAACCGCTCATGTTTGAGTGGAAAGAAATCCAACCTGAAATGATCGTCAAAGGCAAAGTCGTTCGACTTGAAACCTACGGAGCATTTGTTGACTTCGGCGCAGAACGCCCAGGTCTGATTCACGTGAGCGAACTCACCCACGGCTATGTCAAAACAGCCGCCGAAGTTCTCAAAGAAGGCGAAGAGATCGAAGCAAAAGTTCTGGAAGTGGACCGCCGCAAACGCCAGATCCGCTTGAGCATGAAGGCTCTTCAAGCCGAAGTGATCGACGAAGAAAAGGCCGAACGCGAAGAACGCAAGAGCAAAGGCAAAGGTAGAAACAAGAAGGAAGTCGATACCTACGAACCCGAAACCGACATCACCAAGGAACCTGAATACACTGCAATGCAAATTGCATGGCAGGTGGCCCTTGAAAAATCAAAGAACACCGGCAAGGTTCGCCGCAAATCCTACAAGGAAGCTTCCGAGGAACAGGAAAACCTGCTTCAGAACACTCTGAACAAACGCCTCCCCACTGGCGGATAATTCATGAAAGCAAAGTGACAGTCACCTTAAAGGTGACTGTCACTTTTTAATTCCTGTAAAAACTTTTCCTTGTTTGCCGATCTCGCGGTCTTCCCACTGGAAGTTTTCACCACCCAATTTGGTCCCACCACCTTCACATGCCGCAGCGCAATCGCCGAGTTCTTCGTTACAAACTGCCGAATGGCGTCTGCAATTTTTTGTTGCTCAGCTACATCTTCCGAATCTGTTTCAGCAATGATCACAACTTCCTCGGTGCCTTGTTCATCGTCAAAGATGCCAAACGCAACCGAACGACCCGCATGAACTCCATCGACTTCATAAGTCAATAGCTCAAGATCCTGCGGGTACACATTTTTGCCGCCGATGATGATCATATCCTTCTTGCGGCCAGAGACGAACAGTTCACCAGATGAAAGAAAGCCGAAATCGCCCGTGATATACCAGCCATCTTGAAAAGCCTTTTCTGTAACATCAGGCCGGTTGTAATAACCATTCAACATGCAATCACTTTTCAAGATAATCTCACCAATTACACGCTCCGGTAAACTGCTCCCTTTCTCATCAACAATTTTCACTTGAACATTGGGAAGCGGCTTGCCGGACGACATGACTGTCATCGCATTTTCAGCAGTTGACTCACGAACAATTCGTTCCGACATAAACGCTTCCCGCTCGATTCGTTCCACCCGCGGCCTGCCAGCCAGCGAGGACTGAGTCACAGCGAAGACATTTTCCGCCATGGCATATGAAGCATGGAGAACATTTTCCCGCAGCCCAAACGATTTGAATTTTTCATAAAACGCTTCATGGCTTTCATAACGAACTGGTTCTGAACAATTAATAATCCCCCGCCAAGAAGACAAGTCCACGCCTTCCAGGTGGCGATCTCTAATTTTCTGAGCACAAAAATTGTAAGCAAAATTGGGCAGCCAGGACAACGTCCCCTTGAATTGCGAGACGGACTGCATCAAACGATACGGCGCGCGCACCCAGTCAAATGGTGACATCAACACAAGATGAACCCCATAAAGAATGGGTAGCAGAAAGCCTGCGATCAATCCCATATCGTGATACAGAGGAAGCCAGGAAACAATCACGTCGTTATCATTCAATCCCAACGTCTGGCCGTAAACATCCAATTGATTGAAAACAGCTTGATGAGAAAGCGCAACACCTTTCTGCAAACCAGTTGTCCCGGAGGAATGTTGAAGCAGGGCTACTTCGTCAGGTTGACGGGCAAGCCCGGGCCAGGTCGAAGCGTCCACTTCGCGAGGGGAAACTGATTCAGCCACGATCACCTTGCGGACGGAACTTCCATCTTGCAATGCAGACTTCACCTCCGCTTCAAATTCAGCATAGGTAATGATGGCAGCGGGTTTGGTTATGGAAACCAACGCCGAAAGATCGGCGCGATATCGCTCCGGTGAAAGCTTCTCAGTGAGGAATGGCATGATCGACGGAATGGCACCATGAATCACCGCGCCGAAATAGGAGTAGATCAATTCCTCGCCATGCTGCAAAATTAGAACAACTACTTCGCCGGGCTTAATTTCATTTTGTGAAAGCACATTAGCAAAACCTTGTGCGCCGCACAAAAGCCGTGAAATAGTCATCAGTGCATCAGGCTGTCCAGCCTTTTGCAAGGTGATCGCCACCCGTTCAGGCGCTTGTTGATAAAGCGAAAGTAATCGCCCGGAAAATGTCGACATTATGCCTTACGGGATTGAATCAAGCTTGCAAGCTGGTCAAGGGAATCAAAAGAGGTCGCGTTTAATTCTGTATCGTCGATACGGACACCAAATGTATCCTCCACATAAAGCGCAAGATCCATCAGGCTGAACGAATCGATGAGCCCGCTGGAAATGATCGGTTCATCGGGAGTGATCACCCGGCTGGGTTGTTTGATGATTTTTTCAGCAATATGCTTGGCGAGCGTGGAAGTGATTTCAACAGACATTTTATTTCCTCATTTTGTACAGGATAAATTTAGAATTTGTGGAGCAAGATATTCAGCAAAGGCTGTCTCACCCGCAGGCGATCGATGAAACGGAGTATCTGTAAATTCAGATGACGGGAGGAAGTCCCATGCATCGATATATTCATGATGGTTGGCACTCATCCAATTTTCAAGGTAGGCCTGATATTCGTCGTATGCCCAGCGTGGATAAAACTCATTATAGCGAATATCACTGTTTTCACCGGAGGCGATAAAAATAGGTTCATTGACCGCCAATACCGGGAGATTGCCGGCTAGTCGATAACCAGCCTCAAGCACATCGAACAATGAGTTGTCCAATCCAAGCCCGCCTTCCGAAGAGCCAAAAAACAATTCATCTTCAGATTGATCCTGCGAAAGCGGTAAATAGCCTTGATAATAATAATCTAGATTTGTCGCGCTCCAGCCGAGTCCATGCAGCTGCAGGAGGAACATCTTTTTCAAACGGCTTCGTTGCCCGATCATTGTGCGATCCCAAAAAGTTTGCGCGGCAAGCTTGTCAATATCCAAATTGGCAAGTTGGTATTCACCCACAAGTTCTCGAACCCTGGTCGAATACGGGTCAAGGAAATAATCGGTGAAGATCGTTCGGTTGCGAAAGCCATCCAATGTGATCGTCCACAGAAACATATCCGGGTCATACTCGCGAACCTTGTCCATGATGAGCAGGTCTTTCATCACATACGGCAAGGGGAAAGCAGCATTATAAACAACGATTTGTTTTCCGTCGCAGGTTTTTAGATTTAATGTGTTGAGTTGGCCAACCAATGTTTCTTCTGGGCGAAGTTGAAATCCCCACGCCGAAGAGTCGCCAATCAGGAAAATCCGAAATTCATTTTCCCCTTTGGGCCGCGAAAGAATCGTGGATCGATACATCGCGTCCATATCCTCATAGATTGGAACTGTGTGTGAAATATCGTAATATTCGACTTCGCGCTCATAAGGGACACGTTCGCGGCCAGGGATCAACCAGTTGTAAATCGACAACTTCCCAACAGGTGGATTGAAATATGCAAATGCAACATTTGCAAGTGCAAACAAAACCAGGCCCTTTATTAAAACAGCTCCGGGACGAACTTCGTTCACAAACCGATCCCAAATAGTTTTGACATGGCCAGCAATGCGATCTGAGGCGATGGCAAAGTAAAGAACAACCAGCCAAGTGAAACAAAATTAAAGGTGAGGAAAATGCCGCCTGCATTCAGAAGCAGTTGCCGGCGCGGGGGAAGCGGGGATGTCGTCCTCACGCGAACGAATTCACTCCAACGGTTTTGGATGAAAAGTCCCACCCCATGCCAAATTCCCCACAACAGAAAATTCCACGAAACCCCATGCCACAAGCCGATCAAGGACATCGTGCAAATCTGCGTGGCAAAAATGATCAACGGGATCGAAATGTTTTTTGTGCGCATCCAGCGTGTCATCGGATTAAAGAGATAGGCACGAAACCATTGAGTCAAAGTCATATGCCAGGAATTCCAAAACAACGTCAGGTTTGGTTTGAAATAAGGCGATGCGAAATTTTCGGGAAGTCGAACTCCCATTACACGGGCAAGGCCAATCGCCACATCGGTATAGCCGCTGAAATCAAAATAAATCCGCAGGGAATACATGTAAAGAAAAAACCACATCCATGCAGCAGAATGGACTTGATTGACCAGCATCTCATTGATCGCGATCAGCGCAAGCGAATCAGCGATGACGAATTTCTTGAACATGCCGAGGAAAAACCGCTTCCCTGCTTCCAGCCAATCCTGATCGGCTAAAGCAATGGGTGTTCTCAGTTCCTGCACGAACCGCTCCGCTCGGTCAATTGGACCCGCAGTAAACGACGGAAAGAAGATCACGTAATTTACATATTCGCCCAGATTCAAAGCGGGCAGCCTGCCAGTTTGAAAATCGCGGACGGTGTGCATCAAACGAAAAGTAATGTAAGAAAAGCCAAGCCAGGAAAATATGTAGTGCGCTTCCGCGGGAGATTCCTGTCCGCGCAGGGCGTAGATTAACTCAAAGGATTTGGAAATCAGGAAAGGAGTTTTTAGATAGACAAGCAGGAAAATAATTCCGATGAAAACTGCTGTCAACAGGAATTTCAACTTATCTGCCAAACGGGTCGCAGCCATCAAAAAAGAAATATAAACAATAAATCCCGTGCCGATCATCCATAAGCGCGGGGTGGTGGTCATATAGATTGTTTCAAGGCCGAAAAACTGGTTAAGGTCGATCAGCAGGACAACGACCGCAATCACAAGAATTGAAGGCCAGTTTACTTCCCACACACGGGATTCGGGAGTCGAAACCAACAACCATGTAAAGATCGTCAACCCGATAGTAGCGGCTGGAATCCAAAACACCAGGCTCACAAATTGCTGCGATGGCTGAAGCCAAAAAAGGACAAAAACACTGGCGGCCAGAATTGCCAGTTCACGGCTTTTTTTTAATTGACCGATGAGTATTGCAACCAGTGCAAAAATACCAAGCTGGACAATGGTCATTTAGAAACCCTGATAGATCCAGCTCGGCGAGGTATCTGCTGCGGCAATGGTCAATGCGATGAGAATGAGGCAGAGTAAAACAGCCAGCAGATTTTCACGTGAAAATATCAATGACAGAATCTTTTTGATCATCCCGTTATTCCTTGTTGGACGAACTCTTCAGATAAGCTTCCATGAAGCTGTTCAAGTCACCATCCAGGACAGCCTGCGTATTCCCCGATTCAAAATCAGTGCGATGGTCCTTGACCATCTGATACGGATGCAGCACATAGGAACGGATCTGGCTCCCCCATTCCGCCTTGGTATATTCACCACGGAGAATAGCACGCTCTTCTTCTCGTTCTGCCTGTCGAAGTTCCAGCAAACGTGCCCGCAAAATTTTCATGGCGAACTCGCGGTTTTGTGATTGCGAGCGTTCGTTCTGACAGGTGACCACTATTCCAGTTGGTAAATGGGTCAAACGAACAGCCGTTGCATTCTTCTGGACGTTCTGTCCGCCGGCACCGGACGAGCGAAACACATCCATTTTGATTTCGGATGGGTTGATGTCGATATTCGCTTCCTCCATACTGACCTGTGGCAAAACCTCGATCAATGTGAAAGAAGTGTGCCGCCGGTGAGCCGCATCAAATGGAGAAAGGCGCACGAGACGATGGACTCCCTTTTCAGACCGCAAATAGCCAAAGGCATATTTTCCGCCTACAGCAATGGTTACACTCTTAATTCCCGCTTCTTCACCGGGGGTCATGTCCAGAATTTCAGTTGTGAATCCCTGATGTTCAGCCCAACGAAGATACATGCGTTCCAACATACCTGCCCAATCCTGAGAGTCCGTGCCACCCGCACCTGCATGAATGGCCAAAATGGCGTCATCATGGTCATAGGGACCGGAAAGCATGGCTGCAAAACCCTTTCTCTCCAGGTCGGCTTCCAGCGTGGCGACCTCAGTTTCCAGGTCGCCACGCAAAGATTCGTCATCCAAACGAGCAAGGTCAATTAAGTCATTTAAATGAGTCTGGTGTTTACGCCAAAATTCCACCTCATCGCGCAGAGCCGACAATGTTTTCATCGTCTTTTGCGCACTGGTGGAGTCATTCCAAAAGTCCGGGCTTTCTATTTCTGCTTCAAGTTCCCCTAGCCGCAATTCCTTGTTGGCGAGGTCAAAGACGCTCCAGGAGTTGCTGGGTTAGTTCATTGGCCTTTTGTAATCTTGAAAGTAAATCCTGCATTGAAATCTCCAAAAGAAATAATAGGTTAAAGTTATGACGACAAAATTCCATCCACGAAAGCATCAGGGTCGAAAGGCGTTAAATCTTCGGGTTTTTCACCCAGGCCAGCAAATAAGATCGGAAGACCAAGTTCGCGCTGAATCGCAAAGGCCATGCCACCTCGTGCGGACGAATCCAGTTTGGATAGAATGACACCGGTTACGTTCACAGCTTCTTTAAAAGAACGAGCTTGTTGCAGGGCGTTCTGCCCAATGGTCGCATCCAACACCAACCAAACTTCATGCGGCGCACCTTCATAAGCTTTCCCAACTACGCGATGGACTTTTTTCAATTCTTCCATTAAGTTGAAACGCGTATGTAAACGTCCCGCTGTATCGATCAGGATGAGGTCCACACCGCGAGCAACACCTGCCTGAACGGCATTGAACGCCACTGCACCAGGGTCCGACTCAGGGGCACCTGCGATCACCTCCACCCCCAGCCTGTCACCCCAAACTTGAAGCTGATCCACCGCTGCGGCGCGGAACGTATCCGCAGCGCCAAGCAGGATCTTTTTCCCTTCCGCATGATAGCGGGAGGATAATTTTGCTATGGTCGTCGTTTTACCTGAGCCATTCACACCGACTACGAGAATGATCGTTGGCTTTCGATCAAAATTTAATGAAGGCGGCACTGCCAGACGGGAACGCAAATCCTGTTTCAGCGCAGAGGAAAGCTCATTGGCACGAGTCAGGCCGTCGGTCCGCGCGATGCGTTTTAGTGAATCCAAAACGGATGAAGTTGTTTCGAGTCCCAAATCCGCTTGAATGAGCAGAGTCTCCAGATCATCCCAAGTCTCGCTTGTGATCTCAGAAGTACCAAGCAATGCGGCAATCTGACCAAAAGCAGCTTTGCTTGTACGAGAGAGTCCATCGCGCCACTTTGAAAATAAATTATTCATGAGCGGCGATTATATCATGCAGATTTTTTATGTTATACTCTTTTCGCTCATAAAACAATGTTATATAGTGAAAGAATTGAAAGGAAATTAAGTATACATGACATCCGAACCACTTCACATTACTGATGATGCTTTTGAAAAAGTCGTCATGCAATCTGAACTGCCTGTTATTGTGGATTTCTGGGCACCCTGGTGCAACCCATGCAAGATGATCGCCCCCACACTTGAAAAACTTGCCAAGGAACAGGAAGGCAAACTGATCGTTGCAAAAATTAATACCGACGAAAACCCTGAATGGATGAATAAGTTTGGCGTACAAGGCATCCCTACTTTGTTATTTGTTTCGGGCGGTAAAGTTGTTCATCGCCAGACAGGCGCCCTGCCCGAGCGTATGCTACGGGATGTAGTTGGTCAGTTCATGGAAGTGATCGGCCAAAGTTAGATCGGAACTTAGGAGCCGGGTTATGAAAAAAATTGCGCTTCTGACTTTCGCACTGGGTATGTTTGTTAGCTCATGCCTGCCCGCTCCAGCGACTAACGTCCCCGCAGCTTCTGCAGATCTGGATGCAACCGCAGCTGTTTTTGTTCAGCAGACACTTGAAGCTTTGCCAACAATTACAACTGCCCCCACCAACACCGCAGTAGTTGCAGTAGAAACAACAACTCCCTCCCCTACAGAAACATCCACAACTCAATCCGAGGTTGTTGCCGGAACTTCTACACCAACTGGAACGTTAGATACAGCAACCGTAACCAATACGTCAACTACATTTATTTCAACCAGTTTCACTATAACTCCCTCGTTTACATTTACGCCTAATGGCATTGCGAGCGCAACACAAACCCTGCACCCGCGGTTTTATGGTACCCTTCCACCTAACCTGCCGTACAGTGGAATAGAACTAGTAAACAAATCAAAAGCTGAAGCTTATATTTCATTGCAGGCAACGACCAAGGATGGCTACACGACAATACTGGAATATCCTGTTGGAAATTTGTTTGCCATTCAAGCGCCCGTTGGTAAATATAAATATGTAGCCTGGGTGGGCGGTAACAAAATCGTTGGATCCTTCACCCTAGGTAATGGCAGCGATTTGAGGATCACAATTTATAAAGACCGGGTTGAAATAAAGCAAAGGTAAATTAACATAAAAAATGGAGATCAAAATGTTCAAACGTATTTCAATTATTCTGCTGGGAAGTATGCTTTTATTATCAGCCTGCGGCCCGCAAGGAACCCCTACGCTCGCCCCCGTGGATGTCAACAACACTGCCGTGGCCGCTGCGTTCACCATGGTTGCTCAAACCCAAGCCGCCATTCCTACCAACACACCTATCCCCCCTACTGAAACACCCAGCCCCACACCCCTTCCTACCTTTACTTTACCCGCCTCACCGACACTTGAACAATTGCTAGCACCTCCCACTCCTACTCAGGCAGTCGCATCTGATCCAAATAGTTGTCTTAAGCCATTGAATGTGGCTGAAGCTGGACCTCTTAAGCGAATCCGCATTGAAAACGAAACCGATGGTTCAGTCAATTTTTCACTGAATTTATGGACTCCAAATGATTTTGGGCAGTGCGGAGCTCTTTCGTATACCCTGCAAAAGGGCGGACAAATTTCGACAACAGTACCAGTTGGTTCATATTATGGGTATGCTTGGATCACGCACAAAAACGGAACGAGCGGCACAGCCTCCGGGTCATTTGTTATCAACCAAGGATATGACGACTTAATATCTGTAAAAATCAAGAATGAAGTAGTCGTTGCCCAATAAATCAATTTCTATTTTTCAGAATAACAAAAGCGGAGGAATAAATTCCTCCGCTTTTGTTATATACCTATTCGTTCGCGCGGTTAATATTCGCACCAAGAGCCCGTAATTTTTCGTCCACCTTCTCATATCCACGTTCAATTTGAACAATATTCCTAATTTTAGATTGCCCCTTCGCCGCGAGGGACGCCAACAACAAAGCCATCCCCGCTCGAATATCCGGGCTTTCGAGTTTTTCACCATAAAGCTGCATGGGACCTTGAACCAAGCAGCGGTAGGGGTCGCATAAAATAATTCTTGCCCCCATACCCACAAGTTTATCCGTAAAATACATGCGTCCAGAGAACATCCAATCATGAAATAACACAGTTCCTGAAGCTTGTGTAGCGACAGTAATAGCAATGCTGGTCAAGTCTGTTGGAAAAGCAGGCCAGATATTCGTTTTTATTTCGGGTACTGCACCATCCAAATCTGCCACAATGCTTAACTGTTGATCAGATGGGACAAGAATATCGTTACCTTCCACCTGCCAGCGTACTCCAAGCCTATGAAATACCTGGCCCACCATTTCAAGATAACGAACACCAGCATTCTGTATGCGAATTTCTCCCCTGGTAACCACAGCTGCGCCAATATAGCTTACTACTTCCAGTAAATCAGGACCAATTGTAAATTCCCCGCCGGATAATTTTTGGACGCCGATTATACGCAGCGTATTCGAGCCAATCCCGTCAATTCTTGCCCCTAGCAAATTAAGAAATTGACATAGTTCTTGAACATGAGGCTCAGACGCCGCGTTTCTTAATATAGTCTCGCCCTTAGCCAATACTGCCGCCATAACGGCATTCTCTGTAGCCGTAACACTTGCTTCGTCTAGCAGAATATCCGCTCCCCGCAATTCTTTTGCGGATATATCAAAATAGCGCTCATAGGTAACTGTGGCACCGAGGCCGCGCAAGGCGAGAATATGGGTATCCAAACGACGACGACCAATCACATCCCCGCCCGGAGGAGGTAGCCGTAAACTGCCTTCACGCGCGACAACAGGCCCAGCAATTAGGATAGACGCCCGAATGCGCCGACATAACTCAGGGTCTAAATGTGAAACGGTAAGCTTCTTTGTAGTAATTCTCCAGGAATTCGAATCCAAATCCTCAACATATGCACCAAGATTTTCGATTAATTTCCTCATGGCGAGAACATCACGGATCTGGGGTATGTTATGTAGAATTACAGGTTCCTCGGTCAATAAACATGCTGCCAATAGTGGCAACGCTGCATTTTTGTTTCCCGATGGAGTAACAGTTCCCTGCAAGGGGATTCCACCTTCAATCACAAATTCCTGCATGTAATTTAGCACTCCTTGTTCGCTACAGATTCAGAAGAAGACAATCAATTTTCCACGCAAAACAACAATGGAATTATAATAATTTTCATGACCTTATCATTAATCATACCTCTTTTTGCAGCCATCGTCACAGGAATGGCTGTAAACTATATGGCGGATGTATTACCACTTACGCGTTCGTTCAGCAAGCCCGTGTGTCTTGATTGCGAGGCAAGGCTCAACTTAAAGGATTACCTACTCTTGCGACCTTGTAGCAATGGGCATAGACGGGGTATTCGCGCGTTGGTTGTTTTGATATTTATTGCTTCATCTAGCTTATACATATGGTTTTACCCGCCTGAGAAAATCGGTTATACAATCGGTCTGATATTAATAACTTATTTCAGTCTTATATTTGTCATTGACCTAGAGCATCGCTTAATCCTGCATCCAACAAGTGTTGCAGGGATAGTGATTGGGCTGGTTGCCGGCCTTATCAAACGCGGCATTACACCTACTTTACTGGGCGGCCTGGGCGGATTAATTATTATGCTTTTCCTTTACTTTATTGGGGTGTTATTTGCCAGATTTCGAGCAAAGCGCCTAGTCGCCTCAGGCCAGGAAACTGACGATGAAGAAGCACTTGGGGCCGGAGACGTAATTCTTGTTACAATTCTGGGGTTTATTGTTGGATGGCCATTAATTTGGTTTGGGCTGTTGGCCGGGATATTGCTTGGCGGCGTAATAAGTATTTGCCTGCTTCTTTGGCTGGTTATTTCCGGACAATACAGTAAAAACGCATTGATGATGTTCATCCCTTACGGACCGTATTTTATTACAAGTACGTTTGTGATTGTATTTTTCCCTGACTTCGTCTCAAGCCTACTATCAGGATAAGGATAAAGTTGATTAAATCTGGTAGCCTAAGAAGAAACAAACAAAATGCACAGGCAATGGTGGAATTCGCCATTGCGCTGCCCTTTTTACTCCTTTTATTGTATGGTGTGATTGAGCTTGCAAGAGTTGCCTATGTATTCTCCTCTGTATCAAACGCTTCACGTGCGGCTGCCCGATACGGATCTGGCGCAGGTGAAAACGCCGAAGGAATCCCCCACTATCTTGACTGCGAAGGAATACGTGAAGTCGCCGGACAATCTGCATACATTACAGACTTTGACGAGATCAACATTACCTATGATCGCGGTGTAAATTCAGATGGTACACAAATCCCGATTTCTGGAATAGATCCCAACCCTGGAACTAATAGTTGCCCGACTGAAGGTGTAAATGTTCGGAATGGCGACCGGATTATCGTTCAAGTTTCGGCTTCATACGAGCCAATAATCCCGATTGTCCCCATCGACCCTTTAGATGTGGTCTCATCCAATGCCCGTACTTTCATCGTTTCAATTCCAATCATGGGTTCCTCGGTTCCAATGAGTTTTTCTATAGAAACCAGCACACCATCCAGCGCACCTTTAAAGAACACCCCTACCATCACGCCCACATTCACAGCCGCATTCACTTCAACACGAGTACCTATTGATTTGACCAAATATGCATATGATTTGACAAATGCTCCAACAAACACCTTAACTCTTCCTCCTTCAAATACGCCCCTTCCTACCCACACGCCTACGATCACTCCTACTCGAATTGCCTGCGGAGGAACGACAGGAATTGGCAATTACTCTCTTCGATACAATGGAAACTTTATGGAATTGGATATTTACAACAACACTGGATATCCGATTGCGGTTTCGCAAGTTTACATTGAATGGAATCACGATAAAGGCCATCAAGGGAATACCCAAACTCTAAGCTTAACTTCAATTTCATTAAGCGGTCAGAATTGGCAGGGTAATATTCTTGCGCCATCTCAATACATCCGTGATTACCGTCCATATATACCTCTTGGCGCTTCCACGATCCGGTTCGGATTTGATCAAAGCTACGATGTCCAGGACGGCACGGAAAGAATCATCATTTCTCTTCTCACACCGGGCTGCGATGGTTATTTGATCGATTCCGACAAATAATATGGCCATGGCTTCTATGGAATTTAAAAGAAAAATCAAAAGAAGAAGAAACACTGAACAAGCCCAAAGTCTGGTTGAATTGGCTATTAGTCTTCCTGTTGTGCTGTTATTAATGCTGGGCACCCTGGATTTTGGCATGGCAACCTATTCGTATCTAGTCATAAGAGATGCCGCTCAGGAAGGTGCCCTTTATGGTGCTATTAATCCAGACAACAACCTGGAAATAGAAAATCGCGCTCGATATATTTCACCAATCGATTCGGAAGCGCTTACATTTTCACCCGTTGAGCTAAGCAACAAAGATCTTGTAAAAGTCACAATTAAGACATCTGGAGATAACTGTCAAGGTATCACAGATGGAAAGGTCAATAGTATTACGGTAAATGTAACATACGACTACACACTAATTATCCCTCTCGCAGAAATCATTGTAGGCTCAAACACAATTTCACTTGACGCGACCGCAACAAACGTGATCATACAACCGGTGTGTAGATGAAAACAAAAATTAAGAATAAGTCCATGATTTCAGAAAAGGGGCAGGCAGTAATCCTCATTGCACTTTCAATCGTCGGGCTGATCGGAGCCGCCGCGCTCGCCATCGATGGCGGCAGGGCATATATTGAAAAAAGCAGAGTTCAAAGCGCCGCGGATGCTGCTGCGCTTTCCGGTGCGTTAGCCAGGGTGGAACAACAGGATTGGCGTGGATACGCCCTGGCAAGTGCGCTTTCGTATGGATACGACAACAACGGCGAGACGAACATTGTCGAGCTGAACACTCCTCCTGTGAGCGGTCCAAACAAGAACAACCCCGAATATATACAAGTCATCGTTACATCACGAATCAACACATTCTTTGGCGGGATTATCGGCATATCTCAGATCACCGTATCATCCCAAGCTGTCTCGCAAACAAAACCAGCCGAATTTGGACAGATGTTTGATGGATATGCCCTTGTAAGCCTTGCCCCTACAAGTAAATGCGAGGAAGGAAAACAACGATCCTTTTGGATTCATGGAGAAGCAACAATATCACTGAAAGGTGGCGGGGTATTTGTTAATTCTGACAACCCAAATTGTGCTTTTATTGAGCAAGGCAGCGGGAGTGTCCGAATTATAGACGACAGCCCTTTTTCAATCGTCGGTGGCGCTTCAATACAAAAGCCGCAATTGCTTACCCCTTACCCGCCACAAACAGGTGCTATTCCCATTGGATACCCGCCGCCATTTCAAATGCCCCAAGTCGGCTGCGGAGATAAAATTGCCGAGGTCTCAGGCGGGACACTTGACATAAATGGTGTGCTGACAGATGCGACACTTTCGTCCGGAAATTGGGATGAAGATTTTCCACCGGAAGGAGTGACTTATCTCGAATCCGGAGTCTATTGCATTGGGGGAGATGTATTGGTTGAAGAGAGGAGTCTCATTGGCGACGGTGTAGTGCTTGTCATAAAAAATGGCAGCCTCCGATTTGCAGGAAGCGCTCTAATTCAACTTTCCGCCCCCAAAAGCGGTCCATTGGCCGGCCTGCTCCTTTATATGCCCCAACAAAACAGAAATAGGCTAACTCTTAATGGTAGTGAAGATTCATCATACCAAGGCACTATTCTCGCCCCGGGCGCTGATCTACATTTGAATGGTCCGGGATCACGTGAAGGGTTTCACAGTCAAATTATTGGATACTATGTAGAAGTTGATGGACAGGATAACATTCAAATAATCTACCGAGATGACCAGAATTTTGACACGTTTAAGGTGCCTGAAATTCTGTTAAGCGATTAGGAACAACTTGCTGGGTATTTTGGCCTAACAAACACGAAACTTCTTGCATTTTTGTTAGCATTACAGAATACTTGCACTGACACAAGTTTGGACAACTTGTTATATAATTGTAAGGGGATTATTGAAGCGTACCATCAAGATATTATATTAATCGGTTTCAGTATTTAAAAAGGCGAGAAAGTTGACTATGAAAGAATTGATTAAAAAATTCAGGCTGAAATTATTTGCGGAAAAGAAGTATTCGCATCGATTTAGGCTTAATGCCAAAGCTCAAAGCATGGTTGAGGTTGCTGTTACACTTCCAATCCTTCTTTCTTTGTTTCTTGGCCTGGTTGAATTTGGGTTCATGTTAAACACATACCTTTCACTTCTTGATGCAACTCGATATGCCGCCCGACAATATAGCAACTCAAACCCGCTGACAGCCGCAGGTGATTCAAATCCATTATTCTTTTCAGGCGTTGCGGACGCTGTAGTTTTGAGTCTCGAGCCAGCCGACACAGCGGCACGTCAAATTCCTTTGGATCCAACAATGGACGACATTCTGGTTTCCGCAATAAGCGTCGAAGTAGATGAAACTGCCGACCCGGATGTGATTCAAACCATAACACGCCACTCCAGCCCGGGAATTTTCTACAGCAAATACGGAAATGGATTCACTACGAAATACGAAGATGCGGAAATCGAAGCATACATGACCGCCAACGGGGCCGTGCCAGTTGATTCAGGAATCTTGATTGTTGAAATTAATTATAGTTACGAGGGTGTTCTCGGAATATCCACGATGTTCATCAATATGTTCGCGCCGGATAATCACATTATGATATATGCATCCACGATCATGCCATTGGTATCAGTCAGGCCTTAGATGCCATCTGTCTAACGGAGAAGAAATTATTATGAAGAAGAATTTAAGGAAATACGAGCGCGGCCAGGCGATCATCATCGTTGCCTTTGCCATTGTGGGCCTGGTTGCCATGGTGGGCCTGGTGACTGACACCGGCATGTTATTAATTAATTACGGCAAACTCAAACGCGGCGTGGACGCCGCATCTGTTGCAGCCGCACAACAATACCGCCTGCAAGGCAATGTGTTAAACACTGAAGCGCTCGAAAATGCAGCTTACAACTTTCTACAACTAAACGACACCCCTGGAGTTACCAGCGTCACGGTTCACTCTTGCGATGTAAGTGATCCGCAAAGGCCTGCCCTATGTAACCCGATCGGGGGAGATGAAATAGACAACCGTAAATTGGTCGAGGTGACTGCATCGGCAGATGTTAGGTTTGGCTTTTTGAATGTGATCGGGATCGACAGTACCACCATTACTGCCACCTCCGTTGGAGAGGCCGCAACCATTGATCTGGTCATGATCATCGATACATCCGCTTCCATGGCCTATGAGACTGGTTACGAGGCGGACAGCGCTGCACGACAAGTACCAGATTCGGATGATGACCCTTCGGTGTGCAACACTCACAACGACCCTACTGCCAATGACCCTCAGAGTTGCCAGCCAATGAATCAGATCAAAGCTGTGGCACTCGATTTTCTAGAAACATTGTATTTCCCTTATGATCGGGTTGCAGTGGTTACAATGACCAGCCAAACTGCCGGCGGATCTCGATCTCCGGTCGAGTTACTCCCATTAACATCCGTAAAAGCCGATGTAGTTAACGCCATTTCTGATATTAAGGTGTTCGAACCACGGACCTGTGCAAGTGATGAAAATACAAACCCGCAACCAGGAGCTTGTCTGTTTTACGATGGATCTGGAAGTTTTCTGGGACTGCCTTGCTGGATGTTTCAAGCTTATGCGACGGATGGGTCCGGCCTCGCCGATCCTTCCTCCTGCCCGTCCAGCAACGTGGGTGGGACAATGGTTTTGGCACAGAACGCTTTAACGGGCAGCGGGGACCCAGCCAAACAGAGGCTGGATTCGTTTTGGGTAGTGGTCGCCTTGCTCGGCGGGCCGGCAAATTCTACTGACGCCAATGGCAGCTATCCGAATGGCTTCTGCCCCCGAAACACATTCTATCAACCGGAAGAAGCGGGCGGCCCTCGTGGTTACGCTTACTCCAGCCCAACCAGTTCAAGTGTGGCGTTACCAAGCGGAAAATCGCAAGGCCAATGTCGCGATATGTTCCCAACTGTTCGTCACTCTTCATCCGTCTCCCTTGTTGATTACACAAATCCATTTACAGGGCCGGAAGCTCAAGTATATCCCTATGACGCGGATGACTACGCCAGAGATATGGCTGATAATCTTGCTACTACGATCACTGGTACTGGTGTTACAATCTTCACCATTGGCCTCGGCGATCAGGTGACAACCATGAAATTCACCGATGCCAGCCAGCCAACAGCAGCCGGTATATCGCTTCTCAGGTACATTGCGGAATGTGCCGGCGAAGGCGTTAGCGATTGCGAAACGCCAGTAGCAAACCCGCTGATCAACCACGGACAGTATTTCTTCGCACCGAACAGTGCGGCTCTTTCCGATATTTTCAAGAAAATTGCGAACAATATCGCCACAAAAATTTCACAGTAGTATTAGTATGTGTATGGAGAATGTCCTATGAAATCATCTTTATTCAGTAAAAACCAAAATTCGTCCCCGCCCAAAAGGGCGCAGGCAATGGTGGAATTTGCCCTGGTGCTGCCACTTCTCCTGGTGTTGATCATCGGGATCTTTGAATTTGGGCGGCTGTTCTACGCCTGGCTCATCATTGAAAATTCCACGCGCTTCGGGATTCGCTATGCGACAGCCGGCAGTTATGACACCACCACTTGTACTGTGGACCTTCCGTGTGTCTCCAACCCGAGTTCACAAGATGAGATCAAGGATGCACGCCTGCCATCCATTATTCACGAAACAAAGAATGTGATCGTTGGTTTGTTCTATAACGACACCACCTATACCGAAGCTGACGATGAATATCTAAAAGTAACCGTATGTGCCGACGATCCCAACGCTTCTACAAGTAATTTTACCCGCCCCAAAATGGGTTCCAATATTTACGCCAGCTGCACCGGCGGCGATAATGCCGGCGATCCCGGCGACCAGGTATTTGTTGCCACCGATTATAACTTCCGGTTTATGGTTGCGCCCATCTTCAGCATCAATACGGACAGCGTCCATATTGCCTCCTACCGTGCAGGATATAACGAAACATTCAAGATCGCTTCGATCGTTCAGGCACCCACCAACCCCTACCCCACCTCAAGCGGAAGTGACTGCGGATTTGCTGGAACTTGTACCTTCACACCTACTTCGACCCCCACAGATACAGACACGCCTACGCCAACCGATACACCCAGCGCAACAGCGACAGACACAGCCACCTGGACTCCTACGAGTACTTCCACAGCCACATACACTTCCACCAATACGGCGACCCCAACCTTTACAAAGACCCCTACCGGCACTACTAGCTTTACACCTTCGCCGACCAATACAAGAACACAGACGTACACTCCGTCCAGTACATCCACGAGAACTCCAACAAAAACTTTCACACCCTCTAGTACTGCTACAAATACCTTTACGCCATCCAGTACTTCGACCAATACGACTACCTATACGCCATCCAGTACTTCGACGAGAACCTATACGCCATCCAGTACCTCAACCAGGACTCCAACACAGACCCGCACCCCAACTCGAACCTTCACGCCGTCGAATACACCGACGAGGACTTTTACTCCATCGCAAACCTTTACGCCATCCAACACACCTACAAGGACCTTTACTCCGTCTCCAACTACCACTTTTACACCGTCTAACACAGCGACCAAAACCTTTACGCCGTCCAGTACCTCGACAAGGACGCCTACGCAGACCTACACACCGTCCAATACGGCTACAAAGACATTCACACCGTCAAATACACCAACAAGGACACCGACACCTGCCAGCACGGCGACCTTCACGCCTTCGAACACTCCAACCTGGACGCCTTCGAGGACACCGACATTCACACCGTCCAACACACCGACCTTCACGCCGTCCAATACACCTACAAAGACGCCAACTTGGACACCTTCCAGCACGCCGACCGCGACTTGGACACCGTCCAACACACCGACGAAAACATTCACCCCGTCGCCGTCGCCCAGTCCGTCGCCGACAAAGACACCGACAAGGACACCGACACAGACACCAACATTCACTTGTTCTGACTGCTAGGTAAAAACAAAAAAACAAACACCCGCCATGAGGCGGGTGTTTGTTTTACGGTATAATGCAAAAAACAGAAAGGAGGCAGCAACAGAATTTACCCGGGAAAGACAGCGCATGGACTTGGCGTACTGCCAAGTTGACGAGGATGAGGGTTCTTCATCGCGAGATGAGGCCAAGCCTGCAAGTAAGATCGGCAGGTGAAAATCGAAAGATCAGCGGAAGCCCTTCGGGTATGCCACACCCGTCATTCTTTCCCTCCAAAGACGGCCCTGCTGCCAATGCCTGCGAGCGATCGCATGGACAAAAAGCAGGGAATGGCAAAACAAAAATATGTCATTGCGGGAGCAGTGTTTATCTGCTCGACATTTGCGCCGCACTGCGTTTGTTGCAGTGCAGGTGAGCAATCTCAATCATTAATATCGAGATTGCTTCGTCGGAAAGCATATCCTCCTCGCAACGACAAATCATTTTTAAACTCGGAGGATCCCTATTATGTGTGGAATCGTCGGATATGTTGGCGCGCGTGACGCGACGCCTATTATTCTTGGCGGCCTGAAAAGGCTCGAATACCGCGGCTATGATTCAGCCGGGGTAGCTGTTGTGAATGGCAATCAGATCGAGGTCAGGCGTGATGCGGGCAAGTTGTCGCAATTGGTCGACCTGGTAAGCAAATCCCCGCTCAAAGGCGCGCCGGGCATTGGTCACACGCGCTGGGCAACCCACGGAGCGCCATCGGTAAAGAATGCGCACCCGCATCTTGGAAATTCGGGGCGCGTGGTCGTGGTTCACAATGGCATCGTGGAAAACTTCCTGGAACTCAGGGAGGAACTCACCAGCGAAGGCGTGACCTTTAACTCGGACACCGACACGGAAACCATCGTGCACCTTGCTGAACATCATATGGCCGGCGGACTTTCGCTCGAAGAAGCTGCGCGGCGCACGTTCAATCAGATCGATGGGGCCAATGTGGTGGTGTTGATCTCTGCTGATGAGCCCGATAAGATCGTCACTGCAAGGATCGGCAATGCGGGCGGCGTGGTGATCGGCCTGGGTGAAGGTGAGAATTTTATCGCTTCTGACATCCCCGCCATTTTGGATCACACACGCAAGGTGATTTTTTTGGAATCGCGCCAGATGGCTGTGGTGACAAAAGACAGCGTGCGAATCGAAACCATTGACGGCGGGGAGGTAAAGCCTGAAATCCATACGATCTCGTATGATGCTGTTTCCGCCGAAAAAGGCGAATATCGTCACTTTATGCAAAAGGAAATTCACGAGCAGGTGCGCGCGCTGACCGATACGCTCGCGGGTCGTGTTGATTTTCAGGAAGGGCGCATCCGCCTGCCTGAATTGAAATTGACTCCCGAACTGGCAAAACGCATTCAGCGAATCTACATCACTGCATGCGGCACGGCGGCTTATGCGGGCATGGTCGGAAAATATTTGATCGAAAAGATCGCGCGCATCCCGGTGGAAGTGGTCATCGCATCCGAGTTCCGTTACAGCGATCCCATAGTGGATGAAAATACAGTGGTTCTGGCCATCTCACAATCCGGAGAAACAGCCGATACGCTTGCCGCCATGGAAGAGGGCCGCCGCAAAGGTGCGATCATTTGGAGCATTGTCAATGCGGTGGGTTCGCAGGCCATGCGCGTTTCAGACGGAAGTATCTCGATGCAGACCGGTCCTGAAATTGGTGTGGCCTCCACCAAGGCTTTCACTGCCCCGCTTGTGGATCAATACATGCTGGCAATTTTGCTGGCGGACATGCGCGGAACCTTGGATGAAACGAATCGCAGGGAATTGGTGGCGGATTTACGCCTCATCCCCGACCTGGCCGGGCGCGTGCTCGACAGGGAACCCGAAGTTGAGAAAATTGCCCACGAACTAAAAGACATCAAGGGTTGCCTGTATCTTGGCCGCGGCATCAACATGCCCATCGCCTACGAAGGTGCATTGAAACTGAAAGAGATTTCGTACATCCACGCCGAGGGATATCCCGCCGGCGAAATGAAGCATGGACCCATCGCCCTGATCGACGAGGAAATGCCTGTGCTGTGCCTTGCTCCGCAGGACCCGTGGCACGAGAAGATGATCTCGCAGATCCAGCAGGCAAAGGCGCGCGGAGGCATGGTCATTGCTGTCGCCACTGAAGGCGATGAACTGGTGGCAGGCATGGCAGATCATGTGATGTGGATTCCCAAAACACCGTGGATGCTCTCGCCCATCATCACCGTCTTCCCCTTGCAGATGCTGGCTTATCACATCGCCGCCACCCGCGGCCTGGACGTGGATCAGCCAAGAAACCTGGCAAAATCAGTCACGGTTGAATAAATAAAAAGAGACCCAGTTGATAATCAACTGGGTCTCTTTGATTCCGGTAAATTGATTACTTACCCATCGAAACTGCCATCACATCATAATACGTCCCTGCGCCAAATCCGTCGAACATAATATGGTCGCCAAGATGGATTTCCGGCAGTTTGCGTAAAAAGGCAATGATATTCGAAGCGGCACTGACATTACCAAAATCGTTCAACAGCCACGGCATGGGGAATTCAATTCCAACCTTGGAAAGATGTTTGGCCTTCAAAGCGTTGATCTTGAAATTGGCATGATGCACAATTCCCATGGTGATGGCCTGGCCATTTCGTCCAAGCTTTTCCATGAGTGCCTGATATTCGGTGTACACATCGGTCACAACCTGTACGCCGGTGCGAACGAATAACTTGACCATGCCCATCAAGCCTGCCATCTCAATTGATTCACCGTTATCGGGCTCATGCATCAACCCGGCAATGCGGATATGTTCGGGGTCTTCCTGGATCACATCAACGAGCGTCTCTTCTGATGCATCCGGCCGTTCGTATGGATAATACATGCGAACAGCGAGCAAGCCATCTTCGTCATAATTTTCAACGCTTTTGCCCACGAGAAACTTCATATTCTCTCCAGGCACCACGCCGATCACGCCCATGCCATTACCAAATAACTGCAGGGCATTCTTGTCACTGACTCCGCTGGTAAAACGGCTCAACCCTTCGATACCGCCCACAAGGACTTTCTTGCCCTTTAAGTGGTCAGCAATATTGATCTGGCCGGGCCTGGAAAGGCTGGGATTGAGCGCCAAATGCAGGGCGGCCATGGAACCGTCGCAAGCCTTGTGTACGCTGACTTTCAACGCATGTTCCGGAATACCGACCAGCCGTGCGATCTTGTCCACGTAATCATCCGCCACGGGGCCGCTCATACCGATCAAAAGACCATCCACTTCGGAGGCTTCCCAACCGCAAACCTGCAACGCCTTTTTTAACAAGCGGCTTCCCACTTCCAACTCCAGCGCCAGGTGTTCTTCGGCATCCAAGATCGGAATATGCTGGCGATAGTCAAAGCCAAGCTCGGATAGATTGAGAATATCATCAGCCTGGATCGGCTCGCCTATTCTTTCCTCCACAAAGGAAGGCATGGAAGAATTGTTGTAGCTTTCACCCCACGAACCATAAGCACCGCCAATTCCCAACTCGGTACTGAATACGCTTTCGATGCCGATTGGAATTCCGCCGCCAACAGGGATGATTTCCTTTTCCACGCCGGGGCGATCGTAAAATGACAGGGCTTTCTTTTCTTCAGACATTTTTCTCTCCTTTAACTCTGAAACACAATTACTTAAATCTACGGGGTATAACCCCGGGCCAGCCGTAAAGATGCTCCAGTTAAGAATACCGCAAACTCGTGATTTTTGAAGGGTAAAATAGGAAAAAACACAGGAGCCATGCCATGCGCCCAGATTGGGATTCCTATTTTATGAAGATCGCCTACGCCGTATCAGAACGCAGCACGTGTGACCGTGCCTTCGTGGGCTGTGTATTGGTGCTGGAGAAACGCATCCTTACGACGGGCTTTAATGGCTCACCGGCCGGGCAGGAGCATTGCGATGAGACCGGCCATCTCATGGTCGACGGACATTGCGTACGCACCATTCACGCGGAGACCAATGCCATTATCCAGGCTGCCCTTCACGGCATCTCCACAAAAGGTGCCACTTGTTATGTCACACACCTGCCGTGCATCAACTGTACAAAAGTATTGATCAATGCGGGCATCACGCGAATTGTCTACAACGTGGCCTATCGAACCGATGAAAATGCGGCCAACTTTCTCAAAGCCGCCAATATCGATCTCGGACAGATCGAATTTTCACCGGAATAAAAACTTATATATTTAACGTCAACCAACGTGGAATAAAAACGGGCAGGTTCCCCTGCCGGCCGCCTCATTTTTTTCAGTCGCACTTACAGGACGTGCCAGTGCATTTTCCAGCATGGACAAATCCATTTTGCATAATTCCGCATGTCCGTTGATCACTTTGGCATATGCGCATCTTCCAAAAATTACGCGCGGACCTTCAGCCGTGGCTTCCCAGCGTGCCTGATAATGCATCTCATTTAATTTTTCAACCAAAAGTGCGAGTCTTTTTGTGATGGGAAGATTCGCAAACTGATCCGAATCCAGGATTTGACCAGCCACCGCATCCATTTTTAACCTTGAGCCTGCCACATCCAAAAGGGCGTTTGCCAACGCGGACAAATTATCTCCCAACGCCACCTGCGAAAGCGAATATAGCTTCTCAGGCCGGCCCCGTCCCTCGCGGTTGTTGACCGCGACGAACTCCACTCGTCCATCCAAGCACAGCACGGATAGATGATGCCGCACATTGGGAGCGGACATTTTCAGGGCACGCGCGATCTCCCGCGAGGATGCCGAACGCGTCTTTTTGAGGTGGGCCAGTATTTTTTGACGGGCAGTTGCCATCAGGTGGAGATTGCCTTTCGAAGCAGAATCAGATCTCGGTTAAGTTTGAGGCGGGCTTGTCATCCAGCCAAAGTGATTATACTCACTTCTTTATTTTTGCAAATATATTTTTGCATAATTCAATTGACTTCCCGGCTCACCCTGCTATAATTCACGCTTGTGACGAAAAGCACCCGCGTGAAAAAATCGGTCTATCTATTCCTTACTATTATAGGAATAATTCTCCCTTATTATTTTATATTCAAATTCATTAATACAAATGGCATTTCAGAAGCCTTGCCTGCCATCGCTCAATTATTCAAAACGGATATGAGCGCGGCCTTCAATCTTGATCTGTTGGCTTCGGTTCTGGCTGCATGGACGTTCATGTTTTTTGAAGGCGCGCGGATCAAAATGAAAAATTGGTGGCTGTTCCTTCCCGCCACCTTGATCGGCTTGTCTTTTGCCCTGCCCCTGTTTTTTTACTTCCGCGAAGTGCATCTCGAAAATCACCAATGAATTGGGAAGCGACGTACGCGATCGCCATGGAACTTCGGCGCCAGCATAAAGATGTAAATATCGAAGAAGTTTCGCTTGGGCAAATTTACAAGTGGACTTTGGAACTTTCGGAATTTGAGGATGATCCCGCGCTCGCGAACGACGACATCCTGCGTGCAATTTATCAAGATTGGTTCGAGGAGAACATTCATGGAAAATGAAAAACTAAGTTTACCGAACTACAACATTCCCGAAGATATTCAAAATGTTGTGGCCATCACCACACTTGACCGCCTCTACAACTGGGGACGACGTTCCTCCGTTTGGCCGTTGATGTTCGGCCTGGCCTGCTGCGCCATCGAAATGATCGCCGCGCAGACTGCACGCTACGACATGGCCCGCTTCGGCATGGAGGTCATGCGCCCCACCCCGCGCCAGGCCGATATGATGCTGGTCTCCGGCACGGTCACCAAGAAAATGCTGCCGTCCATCGTGCGCTTGTACAACCAAATGCCTGAGCCGAAATATGTTGTGGCCATGGGTGCGTGCGCATCCAGCGGAGGACCTTTCAAGGAAGGATACAACGTGGTGGCTGGCATCGATAAGTTTTTACCTGTCGATGTGTATATCCCCGGTTGTCCTCCCACTCCGCAGGCGCTGATCGCAGGGTTGATCAAACTTCAGGAAAAGATCGACAAACAATCCATCAAGACTGTCCGCTGGTACGACAAGAACAAAGCAGACTCCAACTACGTGCCCATGCCCATTCTCGGGCCTGACCTGATCGATGTGCGCCGCAATGAAGAATATAAGAAGGCCGCTGCGACGAAGGAGAGTGCATCATGACCGCTCCCGCTTCAACCCAGACCGTTGACCTGGCTGCCCGTTTCCCGGAAAGCGTCACCGCTGACACACGCCCCGGCTTTGCCGGTTTCATCGTCAAAAAAGAAAATCTCCTCGAAGTGGCAACTGCCATTCGCGATGAGTTTGGATATGACCTGCTCACCGCCGTCACCGGCGTGGACTATCTCGCCGAAAACAAAATGGAAGTGGTGTACCACGCCTATAAAACCACCGGCGGTCCCGGCTTGATTTTCAGAGTACAGGTGGAACGTGCAGACCCCGTGGAAGTCCCTTCCGTCACCGGCATTTGGCTGGGTGCCGAATATCAGGAACGCGAAGCCTGGGATTTGATGGGCATCAAGTTCAGCGGTCATCCCGATTTGCGCCGTATCTTGATGTGGGAAGGTTTTGAAGGTCATCCCCTGCGCAAAGACTGGAAGGAAGCATTCTTTGAAGAAGAAGTAAAACCCTTCAAAAGCCGCTGGCCCGATGGACAACATACGTATGCGGAATTCAAGAATCCATTCCGCGATAATTTGAGCTTCCCCGAAAATTTCGACCCTGAGAAGTATGAACCTGAAAACGAGAAAGACTTGTATGCTTCCCTCGAAAATCATACCTTGAAAGGCGAAGGCGGACTAAAGACCGACCAGATCGTGGTCAATATGGGACCGCATCATCCCTCCACGCATGGCGTGCTTCGTGTGGCTGTGACCCTCGAGGGCGAGACCATCATGGGCCTTAAGCCGGTGATGGGTTATCTGCATCGCAATCACGACAAGATCGGTGAACGCAACACTTATCTGCAGATCATCCCCTACACCGACCGCCTCGATTACTTCAACTCGATGAGCAACAACTTCGGGTATTGCACAACCGTTGAAAAGCTCATGAAAATCCCCGTGGCCGAACGCGCTGAATATATCCGTGTGATCATGGCAGAGCTCAGCCGTATTCAAAATCACTTGATCTTCATTGGCATGTTGATGAACGATCTCGGAACCATGTACACGCCTTCCTTGTATGCCTTCGAAGAACGCGAATTGATCCTCGATATCTTCGAGGCCGTTTCCGGCGCGCGCATGATGTGTAACTACTTCCGCTTTGGCGGTGTGGTGCGCGATATTCCCGATGATGTGCTGCAAAAGATCAAAGACCTTGTGGTGGAACGCATTCCTGCCAAGACCGATGAAATGGAACGCTTCCTCAACGACAACGAAGTCTTGATGGGACGTTTGAAGGGCATCCATGTGATCAACGCGGAAGATGCGATCAAGTATTCCGTCACTGGTCCCGTGCTGCGCGCCGCAGGCATCCCGTACGACTTACGCCGCGCAGACCCTTACTCCATTTATGACCGCTTCGATTTCGATGTGGCTGTCCGCTACAACGGCGATCTGCTGGATAACTACCTGATCCGTTTTGACGAGATTCGCCAGTCATTGCGCATCGTGGAGCAGGCTCTCAAAGGAATGCCTCAGGGACCGATCAACTCGCAGAAACCGGCGTACCAGGTTCGGGTCCCGGCAGGTGAAGCGTATGGTCGCATTGAGTCACCCAAAGGCGAACTGGCTTTCTACATCGTATCCAACGGCAAGCCCAATCCTTATCGCTATCACGTGCGCCCCGCTTCCTTTGTCAACATGACCGCCATCGAGCACATCTGCCGCGGTTCCAAGATCCAGGATTTCGTTGCTTTGCTCGCGATGCTCGACATCGTGATGGGCGAGCTCGACCGCTAAAACAGGAGAACCTACCTATGTATGGAAAAGGCATTCTAAAATCACTCAAAGTAACCTGGGACCGGTTCTGGGCAACGTACACGGATGATATTTCGTGGTGGCTGCAAGGAAAAAAACGCTACAACTCCGCGGAAGGTATTGCCCATCGCTCCAGCAAAGATGCAAAAGGCATTTTTACAGTTCAATACCCGGAAGAACAATTGCTCGTTCCCGAAGAAATGCGCTATGTGCCGTTCCTGGTGTACGATGAAGTTGCAAACGGTGAAAAGGAAGTGCGTTGTACTTCCTGCGGTATCTGCGCAAAGGTCTGTCCGCCGCAGTGTATTTGGATCGTGCGCACCAATGACCCGGTCACCAACCGCCCCGTTCCCGTGCCGACGGATTTCTACATCGACATGGACATATGCATGAACTGCGGATTCTGCGCGGAATACTGTCCGTTCGATGCGATCAAGATGGACCACGATTTCGACATTGCGTCCTATGAACGCAATGTATACAACCTTGAGAAATTACTCAAACCCGCTTCCTATTATGCAAGCATCCGCCCGTTGAATGCCGCACAGGAAGATGAAGCGCGTCGCGTGAAAGAAGCAGCCAAGGCTGCCAAAGCCGATGCCGCAGCAGCCGCTGCACCCGCAGCTTAATTAAATACGAAGGGCACATGTGCGCCCTTCGTGTACTTTGTGTTTAAAGGTTTTTGAAAATGGCAAACATAACAAAAGAATTGGTCCTGGCAGCGCTTGGAAAAGTACAGGAACCCGATCTCGGTCAGGATCTCGTGACCCTAAACATGATCCACAACCTTGAGATAGAAGGCGATAAAGTTTCCTTCGCGATCATGCTGACCACACCGGCCTGCCCGTTCCGCGCAAAGATCGAACGGGAAGCAAAAGAAGCGGTGTTGACCGTTGAAGGCGTGAAAACGGTCAAGGTCAAAATGGACTCGGATGTGCCCAACGATGGCCGTATGCGCGGACTGGTCAACATGCCGATCCGTAACGCAATTGCGATCGGTTCCGGCAAAGGCGGCGTTGGCAAGTCGACGGTTTCCGTCAACGTGGCAGTGGCGCTTGCGATGGCAGGAGCACGCGTCGGTTTGCTGGATGCGGATATCTATGGTCCCAATACACCCACCATGCTTGGCGTGGAAAAACTCCCTCCGCCCAACGGACAGAAACTTGTTCCAGCAGAAGCGTATGGATTGAAGATGATCTCGATGGGTCTGCTGGTCAAACCCGGCCAGCCGTTGATCTGGCGCGGGCCGATGCTCAACTCGGCCATTCGTCAATTTCTGGGCGATGTGGAATGGGGCGAATTGGATTATCTGATCGTTGACCTTCCCCCCGGCACAGGCGACGCTTCCCTCTCGCTCGCGCAGGCTCTGCCACTCAGTGGAGCGGTTGTCGTTACGCTGCCACAGTTGGTTTCATTGGAAGATGCCAGCCGTGGACTCAACATGTTCAAGACGTTGGAAGTTCCCATTTTGGGAGTCGTCGAAAACATGTCCTATCTCGAAATGCCCGATGGCTCTCACATGGACTTGTTCGGCTCCGGCGGCGGCGAAGAATTAGCAAAAGCCACGGAAACGGCCTTCCTTGGCGGCGTTCCCATTGACCCGAACGTACGCATCGGCGGTGACAGCGGCAAACCGATCGTTGCGTCGCATCCGGATTCAGCAGTTGCGAAGGCACTGGTTGAGATTTCACAACGCATCGCGGCAAAAGTCAGTGTGGCGGCGATGGGAACGAACAACGCCCTGCCGATCAATATCGTGGAATAAAAATAAGATCCCCAAAACAGCCCTGAATTTTAATTCAGGGCTGTTTTTGTCGGCGACACGCAGTAAAATGGGACCACAAACGGGCGGCCAGCATGGACCTGGGATGGGCTGGACACAAACGATGGTTTCTTTGCGACGATTGATCTGGATAAGGGCAATGATCAAAAACAAAAAAGTTTATAATGCAATCTACAAGGTGCTGTAAAGGAATTTTGCCGTACAACCGCCCAAGCATTTCAGGAAAATAAGAAGGGTATATGAAGCAAGAAAAGAAATTTAGTGCATTAGATAAATTTTCTCTTGCAACAGGAATTATTGGTCTAGTTGCAGACACGTTAGCAATTGGCGCATTTGTTTATTCACTTGGATTATTTGCCATACCAAATGAAACTCAGACAACAGCGCCACAAGGCAACTTGCTACTCACGGCTATTGTGGGGTTCTACTCACTGACATTAATAGTTTGGTTTTTATTCAGATTTGAACGCTCTCGTTCCCACGAAGAAGTAGTAAAAGGTGCTCATGAAATAGTTGAATTTGACTCAAGCGTTGAAGCAAATCTCACTATGCTTGGGCTTATTTTATGTCCTATAATTGGTTCCATTCTTTTAGCAATGTTCCGACAGACCAGAGTCATATTTTTCTTAGCAATATTTATAGCATTTCTTCCAACTACTCTTTGGATATATGCTCTTTCCTCGCAAGCATGGTTAGCATTAGGTATTGGCTTATTGGGAGGCGCAACCTTATCTCAATATTCAACATTTTTTGCACTGATATTAGATCAGTTTTTTTCATAAGCGGTGTAAATTTGAAATGCACACCGCCGAACAAAGTGCGCACCTGACAGGTTGGATTCGTCGCCATTTTCAAGCATTTTCCTCACTTCGAGTTTATACTGCTCCCAAGCAGAATCCACGCCCGCCCACACGCAGGTATCCCCAAAGAGCGGGGACAAGACGCAAACCGTTCGGCAGGCTTTTTTCTCAAACAACAAAAATAGTGAGGGTTGCTTTGCATGAGCGATAATCGCCAAGAACAAATCCGAAAAAATCTAAATTCCCAGGAAACTGAAGAATTACTTGATGTTTGGCAAAATGGAGAAATAGACGAATGGGATGAATTGGTTTTTGAAATTATCAAAGAAATCTTGATGGAACGATTGGGTTGTTTGCCGCCTCAATCCATCGAAATTCAAATTTCTCAAATTTTAGACAGAGTTGAAAGTCATTTAGAAAAGAATGAGTTAGATAAGGCATTAAGCGAATGCGAACTTGCAATTGAATTGAATCCCGATCTTGCGATTGCATATAACTATCGTGGGGAAATCTACGACGAGATGGAGCAACTCGAAAATGCCATAACTAATTATCAAAAAGCCATCGAACTTGACCCAGAATATAAAGAGGCTTGGGAAAATTTATTAAGTGTCGAGTTGGGTTTGGAAGAAGAGTTTGAAAATTCAACTGCCAAAGCGCAGCTTGACCAAGCGCTTGAATACGCAAATGATGGTGAAATTGCAAAAGCATTGTCAGAATGTGAAACGGTGAAGCCCAATATGCCAAGTATTGCAATAGCTCATAACTATATGGGATTGATTTTACAAATAGCAAATCAATTGGAACTTGCCATTGATTCCTACGTCAGAGCGATAAAACTTAATCCTCGTTTTTATGCCGCCCGTGAAAATCTAGCCAATGCAAGAGTTGCCTGGGAAGAGGAGCAATATCATCTATTTTCAAACTTGAGTCCCATAGAAGAGCAGGAAATTATCGAAACTGACACAGGAAAAATTCCAGAAAGTGACGAACCTTTACCGCAGTGGCTGTACATGAACGAAAAATCATTTCTTCTGATGGGCTATCCAGGTTATCGCAACAGACAAGGGCGAAGCGGGTATGACCCATTGGAAAGAAATGCTGAACAAGCCCGTATGCAAGGAATCATGATTCATTTATTGTTGAATCGTAAATTCAGGACACGAAATCCAATTTATCTTGTTTTGATGGCTTGTGCAGGTATTTTATATTTTTTAACTGGGGTTCTGCCTTTATTACTTGGAAATGTGAATGGGATTATTGCAGGACTTATTTATAGCCCCTATTCAATTGTCGGACTAATGCTGTTGGTAAATGTATATTTGAGTTTGCGACTTGTAAATTCTGACGAATACGAAGATAATGGTTATACTTTTTTTTAGCACGGGGTCTTGCGTAACCCGAAACTGCCCAACAAAGCGTGCATTTTCTGGCTTCAAGTTTATACTGCTCCCAAGCAAAGTCCTCGTCCGCCCAGACGCAGGTATTCCAAAAGAGCGGGGACAAGACGCAAGCCGTTCGGCGTTTCCTTGTAACCATGAATTAATTCAAAAATATTCTTGATTCTTTGAGAAGTTAAAGCGTATCTGATAAGAAAATGATAATAGGTGCAGGTATATGAACAACGAAAACGAATTTATTCTTTTTCCTAGTCGATTGAAAACGATAGGCAATTTATTTGGAAGTCTATGTTTTGTTGCGGTTAGTATCTGGCAAGTTTCAGTCGGGGAAATAATTGGTTGGTTTCCGCTAATCTTCTTTGGCTTATGCGCTATCGTCTTCGTCATATCCTTACTTCCAAACAGCAGTTATCTCCGCCTAAACCCCACAGGGTTTACAGTCTGTTCCATTTTTCGTAAACATTCCTATAGTTGGGCAGATGTAGAATCATTTGCAGTTACACGAATCAGCACAAAGCAAATAGTCGCGTTCAACTTTAGTGAGCAATACAAAGGTGCCGAAAGTTTACGCCGCACTTCTACATCGCTCACTGGTTTTGAAGGTGCACTACCAAATACTTTTGGCAAATCGGCAAACGAACTTGTTATATTGCTTAACGATTTCAAGAGTCGGTATAAAAACTCCTAACAAGCGTTCCCTGACGTGTGGGATTCTGCGGCATTTTCAGGCATATTCCTCGCTTCGAGTTTATACTGCTCCCAAGCAGGTATCCCCAAAGAACGGGGACAAGACGCAAACCGTTGGCTGACAACGTATTCAAAATCTAATTCCATAGTTACATTCGGTAAGGTCAAATGTCATCTCACAAGAAATTCGTTGTATTCTTCATAGTAGTTAGTCTTGTATCTATTTTGGCGTGCCAGAGCATTTCTAACTTCACTCCAACTCCAGCAGTAATCTCTTCAACCAATGTACAGAATCTTGAAGGAACCATGTGGAGTGGAGTAGATTCAGGTGGAAAGCGTTTTGTGTACGAATTCTTGCCTAATGGGGTTCTAAAATTTACAGTGGAAACTGGAACTTTTACGGACGGCTCATGGAAACAAGATGGTAAATTAGTGTATTTTGAAATGAACAATAAGTATGCGGAAGGTGAAGGGGTTATCAGCGATAATCTGATGACAGGTAATGGCTGGAATCAAGCAGGGTATAAATGGACTTGGACTGCCAGCAATGTTTCATCTTCGCAAGTATCAGGGGCAAATGAGACACTCGAATCACCATCGAGTGATGTAAATTATGATGGAGACTGGAAAGGGGCGACTTCTCAGGATTTGGAAGTTGCCTTCACAGTTGCACGTAATGGAATCGCTAAAATGAAATTTCAAGCAAAATGGGATGGTTTAAATTGCAGCAGAACTTTTGAAACCACGATAGAAACTTCGACGCAAGGCATGGATCCTACGGCAGAAGCACTAGGAAATTTTCCACCTGCCAACCCCATCAAAAACGCTATCTTTACATTGGCACAAGATACATCGAAAACAGACGGCATTGCTTACACTATTACAGCCACATTCTTGTCCCCCCAAAAAGCATCAGGCACTATAGAATATGTGGTAACTAGTGGTAGTTGTCAAGGAACAGAGAAATTTGACTGGACGGCAACGAAAGTTTCAAATTAGTCTCTGGTGAAAAGGCCCAGAGTCTTGCACAAAGCCAGCCAACAAAGCCTGCAGCAACCCTGAGAGAGCATCAGGACAGGCTGTCTTGAATGTCAAGGCAGTTGTTTGATTTTTAGGGGACTCCTGCTCGCAATGTCCTCCTACGGTATAATTGCGCCCATGCAAACTAACCTTATCGGTGTTCGATTTACCAAAGTTGGAAAAGTCTATCATTTCGACACATCTTCCGTACCGGATGTGGTCGTTGGCGAACATGTCATCGTGGATACCTCGCGCGGCAAGCACTTGGGCGAGGTGGTCCAGCTCGTGCAGGAAATGCCCGAGAAACCGGAAGGCGGCTGGAGGTCGGTGGAGAGGCGCGCCAATCCGCGCGACTTGCTGCTTCAGCAGTCCTGGCAATCCAAACAAACCGAAGCCATGATCAACTGTCGCGCGCGCGCCTCCGAGATCGGCCTGCGGGATGTGAAGATCGTCACGGCTGAATACAATTATGACGGCTCACGCCTCGCATTCCTGTTCAGCACGGAGAGCGAAGACAAGGTGGACCTCAAGTCTCTTAAGAAGGATATGCACGAACTGTATCCGAACACACACATCGAAATGCGGCAGATCGGTCCGCGTGATGTGGCAAAATTTCTTGGCGGCATGGGCGCCTGCGGAATTGAAACCCGCTGCTGCTCCAAGTTCCTCACCGACTTCTCCCCGATCTCGATCAAGATGGCAAAAGAACAAGGCATCTCCCTTACGCCGAATGAGATCACCGGCATGTGCGGACGCCTGCGCTGCTGCCTGATCTACGAATACGAACAATATGTTGCCGCGCGCAAGGAACTTCCCAAGCGCAACAAACGCGTGGTCACACCCAAGGGGGAAGGCAAGGTCATTGACGTCATTCCGATGAGCGAGAAAGTTGTCGTGCTCATCGAAAGCGGCACAGACCGTCCCCAGCATTTCACGTTCACCCGCGAAGAGATCGAGCCGTGGGATGAACTCGAAACCCTGAAAAGAAAAGCTGCTGCCCCCTGCGACCGTCACGAAGGCGGCGGATGCACCTGCGGAAAAAGCAGCCCCCTAAAAAAGAATGACCGAAACAATTGATCATTGGGAAACCCCGCAAAAAATTCTGGTAATTCTGGCTCACCCCGATGACCCGGAATTTTTTTGTGGCGCCACGCTTGCAAAATGGGCGCGCGCCGGGCATGAGATCACGTACCTGCTTTTGACTTGCGGAGACAAAGGCTTCAACCCCACGACACATCCAGAAATGACTCCTGAAAAGTTATGCGGGATTCGACATGTGGAACAGGCCAACGCAGCCAAAGTGATCGGTGCCAAACCGCCTCTTTTCATGGACTTGCCGGATGGGTACCTCATCCCGGACTTGAATCTCCGCCGCGAGGTTGTCCGTGAAATTCGCAGGCACAAGCCAAATATCCTCGTCACCTGTGATCCGCAAAATTTATTTGCACTGTACGGGATCAATCATCCCGACCACCGTGCCTGCGGACAGGTGGTACTGGATGCAGTTTTCCCGGCTGCCGATAACATCGCCTACTTCCCCGAGTTGATCGAGGAAGGCTTCCAACCTCACATGCCAAAAGAAGTGTGGTGTTCGTTGACCAACCAGCCCAACACAACGATCGATGTCACCGAGACCTGGGACATCAAAATGAAGGCCATCCTTGAACACGCAACCCAGGTACAGGATGCCGGGAAATTGATCGAGCGCTTCAAATCCCGCCGCACAGAAGACAGCACCGAGGAAAATCCGCGGTACGAAGAAAAATTTAGAGTCGTGAAGTACGGATAAATCAAAGTCCATCTACAGAAAAAAAATGGATAAAAAATTCTTCTGGACAAAAGTTGTTGGGATATGGATATTATTAGTGCTTCTCTACTCAATAATTTCCAATCATTTTCCGCCAGTTAAAATAAACAGCAAAGGATTCTCTCTACAAAAAAAATGGTCCACTGTCATGAGTGATAAGGTCTTGGAATTATCTGTATCTGGCAACGGGATTATTTTTGCGCTTTCGCCCTATTCACTAAATGCCATTAATGCAAGAACTGGGGGATTTCTTTGGAAAACCTATCTTGTCAATCAAGCCAACTCTCACCCTGCCATGTCTGAATATGGCAGGGTTTACATTAGTGACAATAAAAGTCTTTACGCGCTGAATCAAAACAATGGAGAGATTATTTGGCAGGAGAAACTACTCTTGTCAGATGGAGCTGTTGTTGACGTTTCAGATAAATATATACTATTTAATCAAATAGCAGATTTGAGTGCTTATAATGCAAAAACAGGGGATTTTCTCTGGTCAATGCCTGTAACAAAAGGCTTGGTCCATGCATATATTGACAACGAAAATGAGACGGCATACATCGTAAGCGATGGAATTCATGCAGTGGAAATCGCAACTGGCAGGGAACTTTGGCAAACATACTATGAAGCTGAAGGGCTCTACGAAAACGGGATAATGTTTCAATCAGATGACAGCGGAGCAAATGCCTTCCGTTTGGACACAAAATCCATGATTTGGAAATCGTCATTAGTAGACGCTGTAACATTTTCTTCCAAATTATTGCTTTATAAAGATTTCCTTATCATTCTCAATCGAAGCTATATTTATGTATTACAAAAGGACAGTGGAACAATTAACTGGATAAAACCCATGGAATTTCCAGAGAGTCCCGCGGTTATTGATAATACTTTGTTTGTAATGGAATTATTTAGTGGAAAAATCCACTCTTTTGATCTTGATACAGGTAATGAAACTGGAATTTTGCAGATTCGTTTGCCTTCAGCCTTTGCTGCTGAACATCAAAGCATGATTGCAACAAATGACCTATTAGTATTTTCAAATGGGAAAACCATTTTTGCATATGGAAAATAACAAAGGAAAAAAACATGACTGACTTTCTAAAACAGGCTGAGGAGCTTTTCCCCTACACGCAGGCTCTGCGCCGCGACTTTCACATGCACCCGGAGCTTGGATATCAGGAAGTCCGCACCAGCGGAATTGTAGCCAGGGAACTTGAAGCGCTCGGCTTGGAAGTGACCAAGGGCATAGGCAAGACAGGTGTGGTTGGCTATCTCGAAGGGAGCAAACCCGGCCCAACCATTCTGCTCCGTTTTGACATGGACGCGCTTCCCATTACCGAAGATACGGGCGCAGAATATACCTCTGAAAATCCCGGCGTCATGCATGCCTGCGGGCATGACGGCCATACGGCCATCGGTCTGACTGTTGCAAAAATCCTGAACCAACACAAAAATGATCTGGCAGGTTCGATCAAGTTTTGTTTTCAACCTTCCGAGGAAGGCTTTAATGGCGCGGAAATGGGCGGCAACCTGATGATGATCCGCGATGGCGTGCTGGAAGGTCCCAAGGTCGAGAAGACACTGTCTCTGCATTTGTGGAACGATAAACCTCTGGGTTGGATCAATGTTGCGCAAGGACCCGTGATGGCTGGCGCGGAATTATTCAATATCAAACTCACCGGCAAGGGTGGTCATGGCGCAGCACCGGACACCACGATCGATCCTGTCGTTGCCGCCGCCCATATCATCACCGCGCTGCAAGCCATCCCATCACGCAATGTCCCCCCACTGCAGGCGGCTGTGATCAGCGTCACCGCGATCAATGCCGGCAACACATTCAATGTCATTCCGCAGACCGCAAATCTTTTGGGCACCATCCGCACCTTTGATCTGGATGTCCGCAAGCTTGTTCTTGAGCGTTTCGAACAAACCGCGAAAGGTGTGGGAGAGGCCATGGGATGCCAGGTCGAGGTTGAGATCAAACGGGTCACACCGGCGGTCATCAACAATGATAGTGTCACATCGAGCGTTCTCAACACTGCGCGAAATCTGTTTCCAGGTGCGGAAATCGATTCTCAAAACTTCCTGACGATGGGCGCCGAAGATATGGGGTTCATGCAGGAAAAAGTGGAGGGCTGCTATTTCTTTATCGGTTCCGCAAACCACGAGAAACACTTGGATTACAACCACCATCACCCGAAATTCGATTTCGACGAGCAGGCGTTGATCAAAGGTACGGCACTCATGGCCGCCGCTGCCGCCGATTTATTAAAATAAAAGAGGATTCATGAAACGACTAAATTCCGCGCTTCTCATCTTGACCTTTGTGCTGGGTGCCTGCACAACAGCAACCACCGCAACTGAGACATCCAATTCATCAACCACCGAACCGCCTGCCGCCTCTGGATCAAACTCCCCTGCGCGTGAAGCGGTTTTATCGGAGATCGAAAACACCGTATCCATTCGCAAAACATCCGCAGACGAGGCAATCCCTGCCGAAAAGGGAATGTCCATTCTGGAAGGTGGAAGCGTCGAAACCGGCGAGGATGGCCGTGCTCGCATCGATTTAATGCCCGAAGGCACCATCGTCCGTGTGGGTCCAAACTCTTCATTTAGTTTTCCCAAACTCACTGAAGAAAGCAATGAACCAAAGACCACCATTCAACTTTTGTTCGGCAAAGTCTTCGTCCTGCTCAAGGGCGGCTCGTTGAATGTGGAGACACCCTCAGGTGTGGCTTCTGTGCGCGGAAGTTTACTAAGCGTGGAATTTAACCCTGAAACGAACCGCATCAGCGCAACCTGCATGGAAGGAGATTGTTCCCTGCAAGCAGAAGGCGGGGAGGAAATTGATTTACCGGAAGGACAGGAATCCTTTATCGATGAAGGCGGTGAGGTGGTGGATCCTTTCCCAATGGATCGGGATGAAGTGGAAGCCTGGCTCAATGAAAACCCTGAAATGGATTTGTTCATGTCTGAACTGCCCGACCCCGGAGACTTTCCCGACCTGCCCGAGGATTTTGATGGAAACATGCAAGAGTTTGACCCGGAATTTCAATCCGGAAATGGTGAGGCCACCCCGCCACCAGATGGCGGCGGAGAATCCGATAATGGCGGCAGTGATGATGGCGGAGGCGAGGGCTGATCAAGCCCATTGAACGGCAATCATGAATAAAAAAAGAAACTGGGCAATTGCATTGGTCCTTTCGGCAACAGCCGGGATATTCGCCCTGCAAACTGTTTCCGCGCCAACATCCCAGAGCCCGCAAGTTGAGCCTCTTGCACAAACACCCACCATCACTTTTACTCCGACATATGAGGCCTGCGGATATATGTGGGCTTATCATGATGACGCAGAGTTAACCGCAAAACTGAATGAAGCAATTGCGGGAATGGACCCCGCAGCAAGTGCAAATGCCCGGCTTTTCGGCGAGGATTGTGTATACGCGGATGGACACTCCACATTCGGTGCAATGGAAACGGATTTTTATGTTCGCCTGCCAACGAATGATTTGACCGATGAAGAAAAATTAGGTGCTTGGATCAAGCAGGTGATGGATTTTGTCACAAGCCTGCCGGATGAGGAAATTCAGGGAAATAAGGGCTTTGTTGAGTTCTCATTCATCAAAAGTGACACGGAACGGATCGTGATTCGGGTAACGATAAATGAATACCTAAACGGCTCCGCCAACTCAAGCGGCATTGAACTTTTTCAGAAGTTTTATACACCCACTCCTCCACCGATAACGCCACACCCGATAACGCCTACATTTACACCAACACTTGCTCCCTAGACAGAGGATATAAAAGAGACGGAATTCCGTCTCTTTTATATCTTGACAAGTCATTCGATTTGTTATATATTACGTTTAGTAATTACTAAACGTTCTAAAGGTGACATATGCCCACCAAATTAACCCAACTCAAACAGGATTTTACAGAAGGACTCAGCCAGATCAGCCGCTTTTGGGGCTTTCCAAAAGGCATGGGCGCGATTTTCGCCGTGCTGTATCTCTCCCCCACTCCACTCTCTTTGGATGAAGTGGTTGCACAAACCAACCTCACCAAGGGCGCAGTCAGCACCGAGATACGCACCCTGGCCCGCATGGGATTGGTCCACCGCTCCTCCAAACTTGGCGACCGCAAGGATTATTACGAAGCCGAATCTGATTTCTATAAATCGATCCGCTCGATCCTAAAGGAACGCCAAAACAGTGAGTTCGATCGCGCGCTGCTTTCGGTGCGTCAAACACTGCAGAAACTGGAGGCAGGCTCGGTATCCGGAGAGGAAACGGAAATTCAGTTCGTCCATGAACGCGTGCAGGCCCTGCAGGAATTCTTCGATGCAATCGACAGCCTGACAAATGCCGTCGTCAAACTGGAAAAACTGGGATTCACAAATGTTCAAAAGATCCTGTCCATTTTGAAATAAGGAGTCCATCATGAAAATTGCAGTTACAGGTGCATTCTCGTACTCGGGAAAATATATTACCAGCCGCCTGCTCGCCCGCGGCGAAGAGGTCATCACCCTCACCAATCATCCAAATCGACCCGATCCTTTTGAAGGCAAGGTCAAGGCGTTTCCACTCAACTTTAATAACGAAGAGGAATTGGAAAAGAATTTGAGTGGAATCGACGTGCTGGTCAACACCTATTGGATTCGATTTGACAAAGGTCACAACACCCAGCCTCGTGCTGTGGAAAACACAAAAATATTGGTACGTGCCGCCGCAAAAGCGGGTGTGAAGCGGATCGTACACATCAGCATCACCAACCCTTCGGCAGATTCACATCTTCCCTATTTCTGGGGAAAAGCCGCGAATGAAAAAGCCGTCATCGACTCTGGCATGAGTTATGCCATTCTCCGTCCAACAGTTTTGTTTGGCAAGGAAGACATCCTCATCAACAATATTGCCTGGCTCTTGAGAAGGCTGCCGTTATTCGGATTGCCCGGTGATGGCTCCTATAAACTCTCCCCGGTTTATGTGGACGATCTCGCAAAACTAGCCGTCGAGGCCGTTTATAGCAAGGAAAATTATATTTGGGACGCAGTGGGTCCGGATGAATTCACTTTCAAGGAAATGGTGGAGGAAATTGGCCAAAACACCAATTCACAAAAACCTCTTATTTCCTTCCCGCCCCGGCTTGCATTATTGGCCGCCCAATTCATGAGCCTCTTTGTCAATGATGTGATGCTCACCCCTGAAGAAGTGGATGGATTGATGGCGAATCTGCTTGTTTCAAAGGAAGCGCCGCGCTGTAAAACCAGCCTCAAAGATTGGCTGCGTGAAAACAAATCAACGGTGGGAAAGACGTACGCATCGGAACTCGCGAGACACTTCTAAAGAAAAACTCCGCTCAAGTTGAGCGGAGTTTTTACTCGATCGAAACGATACCGGCACATTTGGGACTGTCCATGCAGCCGTAATATTTTTTCCCGGAGCGTGGGCCATCACGATGAATTCGCAGGACCATCATCTTGCCGCATATCGGGCAGTGCGGGACGGAATCCGTATTGCGTTGAACACGCAAAGCTCCCGTCCCACCGATCTTCATCACGGCCAATTGAAATAGATTCACGATTTCCGAGACATCATATTTTTCACCCGCAGGCACATGCACGAGCGGCAGGCCGGCATTGGTGAATAGTTCATCCATGAATTTATCCGTTTCGCGTGTATCGGTCTTGGAAACCGCACGGACGATATCCACACCAAACACCGGCAGCAGATTTTTTTGCTCGCACAACAAAAAATCAACATGCTTGCGAAAAAATTTATTGAAGAAATGCACGTTCTCATTGGGACGCACGATATAAAAAATATCGTTCAGGGCCACCTTGGGGCAGATGATGTATCGCCCGCCCATCATTTCCGTCAACGTATGAAAAAGAGCCAGCTCCGTTGTGGTGAGGAATGGCTCTTTCAAACGGTATGGCAAGCGCGTGGTATCTATAACAGAATCAGTCATGATTTTTTAATTATATATGAGGATTGACCTGCCGTACAGAAATCGTGCAGACTAAAACCCGCGCATCAATTTCAAAACCTCCGGCTTGAGCACGGCGTTACAGGCAATTCCCTCTCCATGGGTGTGACCTTCTTCGCCGCTCCACGAACCGAAGAATCCCCCGGCCTCTTTCATGATGACCGGGTATGGCCCGCAATCATACACGTCCAACCGCGGGTCCAACGCCACCTCGGCACGCCCGGTGGCTACAAGCAAGTATCCGTAGGCGTCTGCCCAGGTCCGCATCAGAGCTTTTTGACTGGCAAAACGCTTTACAACATCCGGCATCTTCGCAGTGAGATGTTGAAAATCCGAGCTGACCACGCAGGCCTCTGACAATTTACTTACAGTGGAAACCCGTGCCCGTCGTCCATTCCACCAGCAACCAGCGCCGTCCGAAGCGGTAAGCATTTCATCCAATGGCGGGAAGTATGCCGCGCCCACTTTCACCACGCCATCAATTTCCAACCCGACCAACACACCGTACAGAGGCACACCTCGAATAAACGAAATCGTGCCATCAATGGGATCAATGATCCAACGGAAGGAGTGTCCTTTTGCACTCTCGCCATACTCCTCCCCCACGATGGCATGGCCGGGGTAGGCGCGTTCGATCTCTCCGCGAATAAATTCTTCCGCTTCCTTATCTGCAACAGTAACTGGATCATTGTTTGCCTTTAATTCGGTTTGAACTCCTGCGTTGAAATACTTTAAAGTAATTTTGCCGGCACGATATGCCAGGGAAGTCGCAAATTCGAGGTAAGGTTCGAGGTTCATGGATTCAGCCAGTGACCAAATTGGTTTTCTTCTTGGCAAGAGATATTGTTGCCACTGCGCCAGAATTAAAAGTCAAAAAATCGGATTCCACGCCGTCGCTAAAAATCACACCGCCTTCAGGCATTTCCGAGTAGATTTTCAGGGATGCCTGCGGAGTCACATATCCAAATACGGTATTGGCAGATGAAGTCTTACTAATAAAGGGTTCGCGAACTACGTAAACTAATTTTTCGTCTTCCCAATTAAAACGAGAAGGTGGCAGAGTCTTTTCATGGCTTCCCTGTTGCGTTCCATGCAAAATTCCATTTGCCATATTAAACATACTGCTCAGCCAGCCAGTGGAACCTACTCCTGTTGAAACAATAATGCCGCTGGAAGATTGACGCTCTTGTGTTCCCCGCACCTCAATTAAATAACGAGCCGAGACATGCGATCTCACCCCAATAAAAAGATCGTTGAAAGCCAACAGAGATTGACCATCATTTAAGTGCGCCTCCGCCATGCTGATCTTTCTGGATCGAAAATTACCTTTCAGCATACTTCTCACTGTCGAAACGGCAGAGGGAACGTTGAAAGGCAAAAGAATGCCATCAATATAAGCAGGGTCTGGATTCACCGCGACTAAAGGCTGCCCATTAAGGTATTTGGCCGTATTTGCCACAAGGCCATCAATACCAATGGCTGCCACAATATCTGTTTCAGAAAACAAAAAATTAGGAAGGAGGCTCCTTTCAATCTCCTGTAGTTTTATTAACTGTTGCAATTCCGAACGCAGAATAGATACTGCCGCATAATAGGTATTATGCTCGCGTTGATAGAGATCAAAATCCCCGCCTCCATGCTCAAGATAAAACCTGGCCTGACCAATAGTATTAAATCTCTCAACCAAGCCTTCAAGACGCGTCTTCCGCGTCACCAATACTATTTTCTCAAATTCCAAGACTAGCCCTCATGCCCTTTTGCCACATGTGGTGCCTGGTTCGACGAATCTCCGTCCTGCATCAAAAGTTGTAAAAGGTCCGGCGAGATATTTAAATTACCGATCCTGGCGGCGTTCTGAGCGAGTTCTTTGAATGCCATACTAACCATCAGTTTAGGGTCAGCGGACCGAACAGCAAGCAACTGAAGCACGGCCGGCTCCAAATTCTGAAGTACCTTCAATGAAGCCTGCATGGCATATGCCTGGGCATCCGCCTCGGTCCGTGCATTTTCAGTGTGGGCAGCAACCAGATTTTTACGATCCGTTTCCAGCGCGATCTGACCGCTCAACTGAGTTTCACGGACTTCCTGCTGCTTTTTCTCCACGACAAGATCCGCATCTACCTTTGTCTCACGGATTTGTCGTTTCTTTTCTTCAACCGCGATCTCGGTATTCAACTCATTTTCCTTGATGCGACGCTCTTGTTCCACAGAAGCATTTCGCCGATCATAAATTGCCTGGTCAGCGGTCCTCATCATTGCCTCTCGTGCTTCAGATTCAAGAGCACGCGCCACTTCGGGCACAGGACGAATGGCCTGAATGGCGAGCGCCATTACTTCCACCCCAAGGGATTTTAGCGAATCGCTTGTCTTCATTTTCTCGAAAACCAAAGAGGCAACTGCTTCTGAAGATTTGATCACATCCCGAAGAGGTAATTTCTGAACCTCAGCACGTACCATCACTTGAAGTAAATTGATCAAACGTTGAGCCAGCTTCTGCGGGTCTTCCGAAGTATACCGAGTGGGCAGGGAATCAACTGTGTAATTAAGCAGCGATGCAACAAGTTCCGGGTCAAAAATGCGGTACGTAAGTTCGCCTTGCACAGTGAGAGGTTGATAATCCTGACTCAATTCGTTGAATATAAATGGGACATCCGCACTTCCCACCGGGATTACAACGATGGAGGAAGATGGTTTGTAATAGAAAAAGGATAATCCTCTGCCCGCCCGTCTTTTACGTCCACCCGCAAAATGAATCACATAATAAGTTGGATTGACCTTGATGTATTGAATTCCAAACATGGATTTCACGCCTCCTTAAATGAAGTTGCAACTCAATTCAATTTTATCAGTCTTTCAAGCATGTCCTGCTCCTGTTGAGCAGATTCCAGATCCCCGTCCAGCCATGCAGCGCGAAGTTGGGACAGAATTTCTCCAAAACGCGGACCCGGGGTGAGCCCGCGTGCTTTCAAATCATCGCCTGTTGTGTGCGGTTTGACATGCCGCCAAATGGACAGATAATCCAAAAGCGCGCTTTCGCGTGAGACCAGATAAACTACATAAATGGAAAGCAAAGGCAAGTTCTCGAGTGCCAGGCTCCATACACTTGGCCTTGAATTCACCAGGAAAGGAAGGCTTTTCTTTAGCTGAGATACTGCCCAGACTGAATGGGTCATATCAGAAGAGAAATCCAACCGACGCGCGATCGACAAAATATCATCTTCCATCAAATCCATGAACCAGAGCATATAACCGATTTCCATCCGACTCATTGGAATATCCAGGATCGGATCTATTTCGAGGAAAACGAAATAGTCTGGATTGAACATAGGTAGTTTCGGATGGATGGCATTGAACAGGCCCAATTTCCCTGCGCGCAAAAGCATTTGTGAAGAATTCTCTTCTTCGAAGACCAGATCGAGCTCATGGCGGATACGTTCGCCACTCAACCGCATGATCACAGAAATGGATTCTGAATTGATCAAACTCAAGGTTGCAGGCTCAAGAGTGAATGAATACCGCCCTTCATAGCGAATCGCGCGGAAGATACGTGTCGGATCCTCGACAAACGATTTCGGGTGTAACACGCGGATTATCTTGTTTTCAAGATCAGCCCGCCCGTTCAAGGGGTCAAGCAATTCACCAAAGTGCCCACCATCGATACGGATGGCCATTGCATTGACTGTAAAGTCCCGGCGGCGAAGGTCGTCTTCCATTGTTGCCGGAGTTACAGTGGGCAGAGCGCCGGGGGCCAGATAAGTTTCTTTACGGGCAGTGATAAGATCAAGGGTTTCAGAAGTATTGGGCAAGTGCCAGATGGCAGTGTGAAATTTTTGGTGTGGAGTTAATTTGCCGCCATATTTCCTGACAAGGGCATTGCCAAAATGAATCGCATCCCCTTCTACAACAAGATCGAAATCATTAACGGAATGATGAAGAAGTAAGTCCCGCACGAAACCACCGACCACGAAAAGTGGAAGGCTTTGCGAAGCGGCAACAGAGGCGATCTGCTTGAGCAGGTCCAGCCGCTCAGGCAAAATCAGGCCGAAGTCGGTAATGAAGCGCGAACCCGTTGTCACTTCATCCTCCGCGGATCCAACATGTCGCTAAGCCCATCCCCGAGAAGATTCCAACCAATGCCGAACAAGGTAATGGCGAGTGTGGCCGGGACGAACACCCACCAGGTGGTGAATAAGCTTCCGCCTGGACCTATGACCCAATTACGACCAAGAGAAAGCAACAACCCCCACGCAGAGCTGCCGCCCAGGCCAATGAATGTGATCGTTGCCTGTAAAATAACAGAACTGCCTACATCGCGCGCGGCAAGCACAATTGCCGGGGAGATCGCATTGGGAATGAGATGCCTCCAAATGATCCAGGGAGAACTGCCCCCTAATGCGCGTGTCGCTTGAATAAAGTCGGCGTTCTTCAATGTCACAACCAGTGTATTGACAAGTCGGGCCACCGGCATCCAGGAAAAAAGGATCAAACTGATCAGAATCGGATCGACCTTCAATAAAAAGACGGCAAAAGGCGGCGGTGTGAATTGAAAGTCCACCACTCTTCCATGATAATCAGAGTTGAACCAGAATGTGCCACCAAGCGACTCGATGGTCACAGCAACGAGCTGTTGAAGGAAAACCACACCTGCCAATGCGGGAAACGTCAAAAAAGCATCCGCGATGCGCATCATTAAGCTGTTTACAATTCCACCAACATATCCGGAAATCGTTCCAAAAAACACCCCAAAAACAAAAGCACCGAGCGCCACGAACATGCCAAAAATCATGGCCTCACGTGTCCCCCAAATCAAAGCATGATAAACATCCAGTTGTCCGGGGAGCGTACCCAAAGGCGCTTCTGCACTGGGCGGATGCGGCCGCAGATCAGAGGAACGACCCACCTTCTTGAAGGCGCCTTGAGTTGTTTTGTTGGGCGGGGACAAGAGTGGGGCGGCAAGGGAAACCACAGTAAAGATCAATACGATGACAAGTCCCAGCCAGTTCTGCCAGCGGGAAAAAAAATAATGCACGGGCTTCATGCTTTCAGAACCTCATCGCGCACGCGCGGATCCACGAGCGCCTGAATCACATCGAGAATCATCATCAGACCCAGGACCATGACCACGCTGTACACAGCAAAGCCGAGTGCGGCAGGGGCATCGGGGGAACTATGCATGGCAATCACAATTACTTGTGAGATGCCGGCCAGGTTGTAAATGATCTCGATCACAAACACGCCGGTGGCAATACTGGCCGCAGACAGTACAATCGTGGTCAGGGCAGGCGCCAAAACTGCACGCAAGGCATGCCGCCAGATCAATCGCGTTTCACGCACCCCTCGTGCCCGTGCCGAAGTAATGTAATCCCTGCCCCGTTCATTAAGAACAGTGGAACGGGTAATACGCCCAAGGGTGGCCCAGTGATAGATTCCCAAGGTAAAGACCGGCATTGCCAAATGGCGCAACCCAATCAAAAAAATATCCAATCTTCGGTTAAGCAGGCTGTCAAGCAACAGTGCGCCGGTGTATTCCACAAAACCCGAGCGCGTCATATCCAATTCCGTTGTAACATCCAGTCGACCCGGTGGAAACCAGCCCAACTTGATGTAAAAAATGGAGAGCAGGACCATTGCAAGGATGAAGGCCGGCACGGAAGTGCCAAGAAAAGCCAGGGCGCGGAAGATCCCGTCAAATACGCCATTAGGCCGCCAGCCGGACAACAAGCCGCCGGCTAGGCCAAGTGGAATCAAAAGAAGCAGTGAGCAAATCGCAAGTTCCAGAGTGGCGGGAGTGCGGTGCAGCAGGGATGGCAACACCTCGGAATGCAGCGTAGGGCTGTAACCCCAAGAACCCGACAACAAGGATTTCACCCAAAACATGTACTGGATCAGGAACGGTTCATCAAGATGGTTCGAATCGATAATGCTTTGAATGTATTGTTCTGAAGCCCGATCGCCCCCTTTCCCTGGGGACAAATACAGGCGGGCCCGCGCCTCAGGCGGCGTAAGCATGATTCCGGCGTACAACACCATGGTAATGACAATCAATGACAGCAGCGAGTAAAACAGCCTGCGGATGACGAATTGAAGGAATGGGGGCATGAGAATCCGTAACAATTTTACCTCACGCAAGCATTCAGACCACAGGGCAGGCTGCTTCTCAATTTATAATAAATGTGTATAATTGCCGAAATGTATTTAAACCCGAACCCGTCCCCGCGATTGTGTAGATCTACCAGGTCTGGCTAGGTTCGCTTTATTGCGCCCACAACGGCTCCCAGACTTGGTGAGCCGTTTTTGTTTGGCACCAGAGATGAACGGAGATAAACATAGATGGCAGGAAAGTTATCCATCGAAGAATTAACTGCGATGATGCACGAGCTGGTGCGGTCGAAGGGCTGGTACGAGAAGGATAGTAAACGCCCACAGACGCCGCGCAATTTGGCGATCTCACTTTCTTTGGAAGCAGCGGAGATTTTGGAGCATTTTCAATTCCGTGAAGAACCAAAGGACAAGAACGAGTTTGCAAACGAACTCGCGGATGTGACATTGTATCTTTTACAACTGGCTTCTGTTTCAGGCATCGACCTTGAACAGGCTGTGTTGAAGAAAATCGAAATCAATAAAACCAGACAATGGGATGTTGAAGAATGAATGTAACAGTTTTTGGCGGTGCACAACCAAAAGAAGGGACTCCCGAATACGAGGAAGCTCGTCTGCTCGGTGAACTTCTTGCGCAAAACGGCCACGCGGTTTTAACGGGCGGATACATGGGCACAATGGAAGCGGTCTCGCGTGGCGCATGTGAAGCCGGCGGGCACGTGATCGGCGTGACTTGTATTGATATTGAAGAGTGGCGCAAATCCAAGCCAAATCAATGGGTCAAAGAGGAAAGACGAAAGAGATCACTCCTCGAAAGATTACAAGGATTGATCGAAGGCTGCGATGCGGCGATTGCCCTTCCAGGCGGAGCAGGCACGCTGACTGAGGTCTCTTTGATGTGGAACCTGATGATCGTGCAATCACTGCCTCCGAGGCCGCTGACACTGATCGGAAATGGTTGGCAGTCCACATTCGATCAGTTTTTCACTCAATTTGAAAGTTATATGCCCCTACATCAACGAGAGTTGTTATACTTTGCGGAAGATGTAAAAACTGCGGTAATAATGTTGGAAAATACTTCGCGCTGAGCGGAGAGTAACGCAGTCGAAGCGCAATTAATGATGTCCTTCGACTACGGGTCTCGAAGAGCGCTTGACCCTTCGCTCAGGACGAAAATATAAAAGAGGAAAAATGGCAGACGAAAAACTAACAACACGCGCGGAAGATTTTTCAGAATGGTACAACCAGCTTGTACTTAAATCAGATCTTGCCGATTACGCGCCCGTGCGCGGATGCATGGTCGTAAAACCCTACGGCTGGGCTTTATGGGAAAATATCACTTCCTGGCTGGATAGGGAGTTCAAGGAAACGGGACACGTCAATGCAGCGTTCCCCACCCTGATTCCCATGTCTTTCTTTGAGAAGGAAAAAGATCATGTGGAAGGCTTCGCTCCTGAGTTGGCCGTGGTCACACATGGCGGCGGCGTGGAACTTGAGGAAAAATTAGCGGTCCGACCCACGTCCGAAACGATCATCGGTCACATGTATTCGAAGTGGGTTAAATCCTGGCGCGACCTCCCCATATTGATCGTGCAATGGGGTTCAGTACTGCGCTGGGAATTGCGCACCAAGCTATTCCTTCGCACCGCTGAATTCTACTGGCACGAAGGCCACACAGCACACTCCACCGCTGAAGAAGCCAAAGAGGAAATGCATCGCATACTTGATATTTACGAACGCTTCTGTTTGGAAGAAGCCGCCATTCCCGTCATCAAGGGCACGAAGAGTGATACCGAACGATTCGCAGGCGCACACACCACCACATCCATTGAAGCGATGATGTGGGACAAGCGCGCTTTGCAATCCGGAACGTCTCATTATTTCAGCACCAACTTTGCAAAGGCATTCGAGATCCAGTTCCTCAACAAAGAGAATGCACTGCAATATGCTGAAACTACTTCATGGGCCATCTCATCCCGCATCATCGGCGCAATGATCATGGTGCATGGCGACGATCAAGGACTTGTGCTTCCTCCCCGCCTCGCCCCGGTTCAGGCAGTCATCGTTCCCATTTACAAGAACGATGCCGAAAGAGTCAAAGTCATGGAAGTGGCGGACCGCATCTTCATGGAACTCAAAAGCGCAGGTGTCCGCCTCAAAATGGATGACCGCGACAACGTTAGTTCTGGATTCAAATTCAATGATTGGGAAATGCGCGGTGTTCCTGTCCGCATTGAGATCGGCCCCAAGGATGTGGAAAAAGGATCGGTCGCCCTCGCCCGCCGTGACAAACCTGGCAAGGAAGGCAAAACCTTCGTTCCACAAGCCGGCCTGGACTCCGCTGTGAAAGGCCTGCTGACCGAGATTCAGGCGTCACTCCTCAAGCGTGCCACCGAATACCGCGATGCCAATATTCATGATCCAAAAGATTATGAAGAATTAAAGAAAGTCGTCCAGGATGGCTGGGCTTTCTCCTATTGGTGCGAATCGCGCGAGTGTGAAACCAAAGTGAAGGAAGAAGCCAAGGCAACCACACGCAACATTCCTTTCCATCAACCAGATAAAGAAGGGACTTGCATTATCTGCGGCAAGCCTTCCAAGCGTAAAGTGTATTTCGCAAGAGCGTATTAATTGATTGTAGGGGCGCAGCGGCGCTGCGCCCCTACCTAACTCATGCCCGCCATTGACCTCGCCCGCCTCCGCAAACAAGCAACTCGCCTGGCAGATTTTTTCTTTCTGCCGAACGAGTTCATGAAGCATTTGCGCGAGATTTTGGATTTTTACGTCAACTACACATTACGAACCAAAGAGAATGTTGCCCCGGGCTCCAATCTCAAAACATATCGCACACCCCCCGCCGTTCTCACTCAAATCGAAAATGAAATAAAAACCACTGCGGAAGAGAATCCGCATTTTGCGCTGGAACTCGCGGATATGCTTTGGGATGAAGGCGCGCTCGAAACGCGCTTGCTCGCTGCTTTCCTTCTCGGGCGAATCCCTCCACAGGAAGAACGTCTCCTCCCCCGCTTAACAGCATGGACCCAACAAGTCCGCGACTCGGACGTCCGCTCTGCGTTACTTTCAACCAGTCTCACACGCATGCGCAAGGAAACACCGACTCAATTCCTCACTCTTGTTCGCGAATACCTGCATCCTGAACGCCCACGCACATGGTCAAACGGCATTCAAGCCCTGCTGCCCATGATCGCAGACACCAGCTACAACAATCTCCCTCCCATCCTTGACCTCGTCGAACCCATCCTCGAAGAAGCGCCATCCACGCTGCAAAATGATCTTACCGACCTGATCGTTGCGCTATATCGCGCCTCGGCAAATGAAACCATTTTCCTGCTCAAGCACATCCTCAACACCTCTGAAAATCCGATGACCGTCATCACTCTGCGGCGCATCTCCCGGAATTTTCCGCCGCCGCTGCAAAACGAATTACGTGAACTTCTCCGTCCGCAGTTGATCACGCGCGCGAAACCTGCCGAGGAAGTGGAAGATTTTGTGGAAGATATCCCGGTCGCAAACACGAAAAAGAAAAAAGCGGTCAAGGAAAAGTTGATGGACAATTCAAAAATCATTTACCTTCACGGTCTGGAAAGCACCAGCCAAAGCGGCAAGGCGCGTCAATTTGCCGAACTCTTTCCGGGCATGATCACGCCTGATTTCACCGGCTCATTCGAAGAGCGCATGAAACAACTCCAGCCGATTCTCGGCCGCAAGAAAAATTGGATCATCATCGGCTCCTCTTTTGGCGGATTAATGGGAACTGTCTTCACCTGCAAACACCCCACTCAAGTTAAGAAGTTGATCCTGTTGGCCCCGGCTCTCCTGCGCGAACAATTCGCATCTTATCTGGACCTTGAACCTGTCTCTGTTCCAACCGTCATTATCCACGGGATGTTGGACGATGTGGTGCCGATGGAGCCCGTCCGCGCGATCGCCGACAAATTATTCACCAATATGCAACACATCGTCGTGGACGACGGTCACCGCCTGCACAAAGCTTTCGAAGAGATCGATTGGAATGAAATCTTGGAGTAAATTCTGAAATCCGCCAGCCTGCTGACGGATTTTCTGTAACCAAGCTGGCGCAACAGACACACAAGTCCAAAGGAGAAATCCATGCAGCAACAAATCTATTGGCACACCACGATCCAAATGCCTGATGATTCAAACCTGACGCCCATTCCTGAAAAGGTGGATGTGGCAATCATCGGCGGCGGATACACTGGCCTGAGCGCCGCACGGACTCTCGCAAAACGTGGCGCAAAAGTTGTCGTGCTTGAAGCGGAGACGATTGGCTGGGGAGCCAGCTCCCGCAACGGCGGTATGACCCTGACCGGTCTCAAGGTTGGCATGGCGGCCATCCTCAAAAAATACGGGCGGGATCTCGCAAGAGAATTATTCCAATGTTCATTGGATTCAGTCAGCACTGTCGAGCAGATCGTCGAGGAAGAAAATATTGATTGCGAATTCGCCCGCTATGGTCACCTGCTCACGGCAAACAAACCCAAACATTACGATGCTCTTAAAGAAGAAGTTGAATTCATGGCCAGGGAATTCAACCACAAGGTTCACCTCGTTTCGCCACAGGATTTGAGAAGCGAGATCGGGTCAGATGTTTATCATGGCGGTATGGTGGATGAAGTCAGCGGCGGCCTCAATCCGGCACAATATGTGACGGGTCTCGCGCGGGCGGCTGAAAAGGCCGGGGCGGTGCTCTGCGCGCGAGCGCGGGTCAACAAGCTGGAGCGGAGGGAGAAGCGCTTTCTCCTCAAAACAGAACGAGGTTCAGTGGAAGCAGAATCCGTTTTGGTGGCAACCTCCGGTTATACAGGAAATGTCACACGAAAGCTGCAAAGAAAGATCATCCCGATCGGCTCGTTCATCATTGCCACGGAAAGATTATCTAATGAGCTGGTGAATGAACTCAGCCCAAAGAATCGGATGATCTTTGATTTCAAACATTATCTAAATTATTTTCGCCTGTGGGATAACCGCATGATCTTCGGCGGCCGGGCGGCGTTCTTTCCAGAAACAGTGAACACGATCAAAAACAGCGCGGAAATTTTGAAACACGAAATGATCCAAGTGTATCCACAGTTGAAAAATACAAAAGTCGAATATGTATGGGGCGGCACGCTTGATTTCGCCTTCGACCAAATGACGCATGTTGGCGAAACAGATGGAATTTATTATTCACTTGGATATGCCGGGCATGGCGTGGCAATGGCAACCTATTTGGGGAAGACCGTGGCGGAAGCGATGCTGACGGGAAACATCAAAGAACACCCTTTTGCCAGGTTTGATTTCCCGAGTGCGCCTTTTGGATTGTATACAGGCTCGCCGTGGTTCCTGCCGTTTGCAGGTGCGTGGCACAAAATATTGGACTGGGTTGAGTAGGCAGTTTGACCAAAACGGGATTAAAATTGCGCAATCATTTTCAGACAGAGGAGAGACTGTTATGGCAAAGACCAGCAAGCCGAAAGAAATGGAAGGCGAAGTTTACTACCCGTCAGAACAAGTGATCGAGCAGGCGCGCCTGAAAGATTGGGAGGCGCTTGCGGAAAAAGCAGGCAAGGATCTGGAAGGCTTCTGGGCAGATGAAGCCTCGGAGTTGGAATGGTACAAAAAGTGGGACAAGGTTTTGGACGACTCAAAAAAACCTTTTTTCAAATGGTTTATCGGTGCCAAGACAAACATCGTACACAACGCAGTCGACAGGCACTTAAAAACACATCGCAAGAATCAGCTTGCACTTATCTGGGAATCAGAAGACGGCAAGTCTGAGCGCACCTTCTCCTATTTTGCGTTGAACCGCGAAGTTTCGCGCATGGCAAACATTATCAAAGCCATGGGCGTGCAAAAGGGTGAACGTGTCACCATTTATATGGGCCGCGTGCCTGAGATCGTTTTCGCCATGCTGGCGTGCGCCAAGATCGGGGCGATCCACTCGGTGGTGTTCGGGGGTTTCTCAGTTGACTCGTTGCAGGGTCGCATCGATGACAGCGAATCGAAACTTGTCATCACCTGCGACGGCTCGTATCAAAACGGGAAGATCGTTGAACTGAAGAACATCGTCGATGAAGCAGTCAAGCGCTGCCCTTCCGTGGAAAATATTATCGTCGTTAAACGAACCGGTCAGGCCGTCAGCATGGAAGCGGGCCGCGATCACTGGTATCACGATATGTGTGCACTGCCCATCGCCAACGGCAAATGCGCCACGGAAGTGCTTGATTCGGAAGATCCGCTCTTTATTCTTTACACCTCCGGCTCAACAGGCAAACCGAAAGCCATTTTGCATACTCACGGCGGGTACATGGTGGGAACGTATTCTACATTGAAATACGTTTTTGATATCAACGACATGGATCGTTGGTGGTGTACCGCCGACCCCGGTTGGATCACGGGACATTCCTATATTGTGTATGGACCCATGATCGCCGGTGCAACTTCCATGTTATTCGAAGGCGGCCCAACCTTCCCCTACCCGAATCGCTGGTGGCAGGTAGTCGAACGGTTTGGCATTACCGTCTTTTACACGGCTCCCACTGCCATTCGCGGACTCATGCGCTTCGGCGAAGCCTGGCCTAACAAACACGATCTTTCCTCCCTGCGCCTGCTCGGAAGCGTCGGTGAGCCGATCAACCCCGAAGCATGGAAGTGGTATCACCGCGTGATCGGCAAGGAAAAATGTCCCATCATGGATACCTGGTGGCAGACTGAAACAGGCGCGTTCATGATCGCGCCGACACCTGTCGTGCCTCTCAAGCCCGGTTCCGGCACCCGGCCTTTCTTCGGTCAAGTGGCCGAGATCGTGGATGAGCAGGGCAATCCCGTGGCAGACGATACCGAAGGCTATCTCACTTTGCTGCGACCGTGGCCTTCCATGCTGCGTACCATCTATGGCGATGATGAAAGATATATAAACAGCTACTGGAATAAATACCCGGGCCGTTACACCACCGGCGACTCGGCCAAGCGCGACAAGGACGGCTATTACTGGATCATCGGCCGCGTGGATGATGTCATCAAAGTCTCCGGCCATCGTTTGGGCACTGCGGAAGTTGAGTCGGCTTTGGTCAGCCACCCGGCTGTGGCCGAAGCCGCTGCCATTGGCTTGCCGCACGAAGTTAAAGGGCAGGCAATTCACACCTTCGTATTATTGCGCACCGGCTTTGCCCCTTCTCCGGAATTGGCTGAGGAATTACGCCAGCATGTGGCAACCCACATGGGACCCATCGCCCGCCCGGAAGATGTCAAGTTCCTGGATAAACTTCCCAAGACGCGTTCCGGCAAGATCATGCGCCGTGTGTTGAAAGCGCGCGCACAAGGCCTGCCCGAGGGTGATATCAGCACATTGGAAGAGTAACAACCAACAGTTAAGTCCGAAGCGATTTCAAGTCTCCGAGGTTGAAAAATTTCGGAGACTTTTTGAATTACAACAAAACTGCAAAGTTGAAATATCTCAACATGTTATATAATCGCGGGCACACAGTCGATATGACTGAAAATAATATATTTAGGAGAGAAGAATATGAAGAAATTTTTTGGTTTTCTAAGCAATGATGTCTTTTTAGGCACATTGATCGCACTATTGAGTGTATTTACCGCGGTTGCCAGCTATCAGGGCGCGATGGCCGATTCAGAACAGAACAAATATGAAATCCTTGGTATGCAAAGCCTGAATGACGGAAATGCCGAATACCTGCGCACCAATCAGGACATTACCCAGGATTACAACTATTTTGACAACTGGTATTTGAATGTCGATGAACGCCCCGAGATCGCCGATTATTATCAGGGCAATTTCTCCGAACAACTTCAGGCTGCCATCGAACGCGACCCGAATACGGTTTGGGATGACCAATATTACACAGACATGTACGCAGACTCTGATGCATTCTTTGAGGACTCGGATGTCAACTTTGACCTCGGTTCTCAATTTGATGAACGCGGGGATCAACTTCAACTCGTCATGCTCATCATGGCGCTTGGCCTCGCCCTCTCCGCCTGGGGCTCCCTCCTACCTGCCGAAGGCACCATGCGCATGATGTTCTCACTCTTTGGTTTGATCACTTTCATTGTTGGGATTATTACCTACCTGACCGCTGTTCCAAACGTTGTCGTATAAAACATACATATCGTAAAAGAGAGCCATTCCTGTGAATGGCTCTCTTTTTTTATTGGTATAATCCGAAACATGGCACAAAAAACATATCGACAGGTAATCACCGAATGGCGCAAGGAAAGGGATGCAACCATCCGAAAAGAAAATGGATGGCTTTCCCTGGCAGGTCTGTCCTGGTTAAAGCTTGGGAAAAATCAAATTGGTTCCGATCCAAAATGTGAAATCCAATTGCCCGAGCGCATACCGGCAAACATCGGCTACCTCGAATACAACGGAAAATCGGTGAGCCTGCGCACACTGCCTGACATCAAAGTCAATGTGAACGATAAGCCAACTGACTTTGCCATTTTGCAACCGGATATTTCCGACGAACCCAGTTTTGTTACTCTGCAGGATATACGCTTCGTCGTGATTCAACGCGGGAATAAAATTGGCGTGCGCATGTGGGATAACCAGCGTGAATTAAGGCGCTCGTTCCCCGCCCGTACCTGGTACGACATCGATGAAAGTTTTCGCGTCCCAGCCACCTACATCCCATATGACCGCCCCAAGAAGGCTTACTTCCCGGATATTTCGGGCGAAAAATCTGAATTCCCCGTCGAAGGTTATTTGAGTTTCGAGTTCAACAAGAATCATTATCAATTGGACATTAACAAGGAAGACGATGGTACGCTTTTTATCCGCTTTTGGGACCCCACCAGCAAGGACGAAACCTATCCCACCGGCCGCTACCTGATCGCAGACGTGGAAGACGATGGAAAGATCTTCATCGACTTCAACAAAGCCTATTGCCCGCCCTGTGCCTTTACAGATTTCGCCACCTGCGTTTTCGCTCCTGAACAAAACCATTTGGATTTCAGGGTCACCGCCGGGGAAACATATAAACGGAATTAAAAACAAAATCGCCACTGATCGCGGCGATTTTGTTTTCTATTTTACAAATAGAATGGTAAAGAAATCCGGAACAAAGAACTCGCCAATTCCAAGGCCCCACTTTAAGACACAACAGCCAATCAAAATACTTACACCAAACGCGAGCATCATGTAATCCCGAGGCTGGTAGTGCAATTCCTTCAACCATGTGCGGGGAGTTGTACCAAAGGCACGTAAATCCATCGCATCGATAACTTCTTCACCAGTTACAGTGGATTGCATAACCACTGGAATAATCAAGGGTGCCAGCCTGCGAAGACGTGCAGCAATGCCGCCTCGTAATTTGTCCATTTCATAACCACGAGCGCGCTGGGCGTCCATTGTGATCGAAAAATCTCGCGCCAGTGTCGGCAAAAAGCGAAACGCCAGATCCATGGTGAAGGAAATCTTATCAGAGGAACCCATTCGCTTGAATGCTGTTCCATAAATATTCGGATCCATCGTATAAGGGATGGGGAATGCCAAAATAGCCATGGTCAGCATTCTGGTGATCTGTACCATTGAAAACCAGAGTTTTGCAATGGTCAACGGAATATCCCAGCCAATTTCCGTGAATGGGATTTTCAATGGGAGGATGAATAAAACAGGGGAAGGAATGTTGGTCACCGAGTCAGGACCGCCGCGCCCCGACAATACTCCATTCAGGCCCACGATAAAGAACACGAATACGCCTATGAACAACCATGCACGTTTGACATCCTTCCATTCGATCCGGGCAAGAAAATACAGGGTCAGCGAAATGAGGAATAGAGGAAGAATGATTCGGTAATCCCAGATGTCGGGCAATGTAATTGCAAAAATAATGCACAACATGTAGATCAACCGCGTGCGTGGATCCAATCTTTGAATGAATGTATCTCGAATGCGGTACTTCCAGGTGACCAACATATGAGTTAACGGCCTCTGCGGGAAGCGACGGCTGCGAAGGCGATCATCAACACGGGCAAAAGAATCGCCACAACAACTGTATTGCCAATGAAAGCCGGGGTAAAGTAGCCGACAAGGGCGGTGTTCCAGTCCAAACCACCGATGAATTTTTCAGTGACTGAAGCGAACAACATACCAACCGCAACACCAGCAACGCCATAACCAATGGCTTTGAGAATATCACCACGGGCTTTGAAATCCTTGATCAACGGCATAACCAGCCCGGCAACCAATCCCATCAAACCATTGCCAAGGCTCCAATTCCAGTAAAAGCCCCAGCCCATGGCAGCATCACCCAGAGTGTTGCCGATGAAACCAGCCAACAAACCGACCCAGGGTCCATAAGCGGCGCCGAAAAAGATCAACACAGCCACGGCTGGCCGGAAGGTTACGTTCCCGGCAGCAGGAAGGGGGAAATAATTGGTGGCCAGCGATAATACGCCGTAGAGAGCCGCACCGATGGCGCCGTAGACGACCTGGCGTGTTCCAAATTCCCAAGTGCTTTTATCGTTCATGATTTCTTCTCCTTTAGATCAATGATTTTGAATACGGGCTGACCCTATATAGATAAACCCTGCTCCCGTTCCCGGGTTGCAGGGAACATCAAAAAGAAAAAGCAGCCAATGATTCGGCTGGTAAAAACCTTTTTGTTCTTGCAAGCAGGTCCAGGTTCAAGCGCAGAAGCGAAGTGGGGCGTACACGATACTTTAACAGAAGGTCGGTATCTTTCAGAACATCTTCCGGCTTTCCATCAGCAACAATATGCTTGTCGCCAAAAAGCAATACACGATTGGCATACGTCACTGCCAGATCCAGATCGTGTGTAATAAACAAGGTCGAGGCAAAATTTGCCGAGAGGATCGATTGCGAATCAATCGAGGCACTGCACAACGCATCCATGAAGCGCGTGTAATTCGCAAAATCCTGTCCCGCAGTTGGTTCATCCATGATCATGATCTTTGATTGCATCGCCAGCACTGCGGCGATGGTGGTTCGTTTCTGTTGACCAAAGGACAATCCCAATGGAGGATATTCTTCGAACCCGTTCAGGTTTACCGTGGAAAGGCTTTCGGCAACAGACTTATTCATGGGTTCGATTTCAAAACCAAGGTTCTTCGGCCCAAACTCCAATTCCTCACGTACGGTCTGAGCATACAGCATGTGTGTTGGGCTTTGAAAAACATAGCCTAGCACTTTTGCAATTTGCGCAACGCTCATTTTCCGAGTATCTTCCCCTTGAATAAATACGCGGCCCGAAGTTGGTTTCAATAACCCAATTGCATGTTTTACCAACGTGGATTTTCCTGCGCCGTTGGGACCAAGCACTGCGATCAGATCACCGCGATTGATCTTTAAATTCACATTCTGCAGGATCAATGGGCTTTCTTCACTGTATCGAAAGCTGACATCTTCAAAAACGACGAGGGGCTCGCCTCCTTCATCAACCTTGTGTTGATGCGGCGTTTCAACAGGCTTTTTCTGTTCCTTGACTCTTTTCACCACCCATTGCGCAGGCAATTTAACCTGTGTATGATCAATTTCCGAAGGCAGGTTTTCAATCGTGCCCAGATATTTTATACGCCCACCTTCCATGTAAAGCAGACGATCCGGATGGGTTTCGATGGCATCTTCCACACGATGTTCCACCAAAATAACTGTTTTCCCCTCATCAGCCAAACTGCGGAAGACCTCCAAAGCTTCATGTGCCGAAGCCGGGTCGAGGGAGGCAAGCGGCTCATCCAGTAACAGGATCGATGGGTTCATTGAAAGCAGTCCTGCCAGCGCCACCTTCTGCTTTTCTCCGCCGGAGAGATTGAATGTCTCCCGGTCGCGCAAATATTCGATCTTCAACCGCTTCATCGCCAGCTCGACCCGTTCGACGATTTCATCGCGCGGCAAACCAAGATTCTCCGGCCCAAAAGCGATCTCGTTATACACGTTACTCGCCACGATCTGGCGTTCAGGATCCTGCAAAAGAGTACCCACGATCTGTGCCATTTCAGGAATCTGCATTTCGGCAACTTCCTTGCCATGCAGCAAAACACTGCCGCTTCGTTCTCCACGATAGCTGCGGGGAATCAATCCATTAATACATCTTGCCAGGGTGGTTTTCCCGCAGCCACTCGATCCGGCAATTAAAAGCAACTCGCCTTGTTTGAGCTCGAACGAAATATTTTCAATCGCGAGTTCCGGGCGAGTCCGATAGCGAAACGATAAATTATCTACAACAAGGGGAAAATTGCTCATGAATTTATTTTGGGCACTTTCAACTTTATTTAGGGAATGGTTGTGATTGCCCTATTATCAAGACAATAAAAGGGAATGTCAAGTAGGAGATTGTTCGCGTAATTTTGGCTCGTTTTCGCTAAATGAACAAGGCCCCGCAAGAAATTGCGGGGCCTTGTTTTTGGTGAGTTATTTATTTCAAAACTACGTACAAGCCGTGCAGCAGACCGGGGAGAGGCCGCCCAAAAGCGTCAAAACGACATTGATCCAGAAATCATTATCGATTTTGCCCTTCTTCAAATAGACGGCAAGCGGGGGGATAAAATAGGCACAAAATTTAAAATTTGGTACAAAATCATTTACAGTACGATTGTATAAAATCAATCCGCCACCACCCGTGGGAATTTTACGATAAATTCCGTGCCTTTGCCTTCCTCGGATTTCATTTTGATCTCGCCCTTCAAGGCATTGACGATTAAATTATGGACAATCGAAAGACCAAGCCCTGTCCCGCCAATGGCCCGGCCTGTCGTAAAGAATGGCTCAAAAATCCGGGAGGCGTTTTCCTTTGATATTCCCTTTCCGCTATCGCTGATGGTCAAACGAAAGTGGTCTTCATCCTCAACCTCAAGCGTCACCGTCACCTGCCCGCCCACATTATTGGGATAGGCATATCTTTCGGCATTGGACAGAAAATTGATCATGATCTGGGAGAAGAAACCGCGATAGCCTATCCAACTCTTCTCATCCGCCTTGAGCTTATCGATCACATTGATGGAAACGTTGTTTCTTTTCAAGCTTACGGTCATCAAGCTGATGGTTTCAGCAAGGACGTCCGAAATATTCAGCTTCTCTTTCTCCGCCACCAGTTGACTGACTGAAACCTTCTTGAAATCCTGCACCAGGGCATGGGCCCGTTCCACATTGCGGCGGATCAATTCCAACGACTCGGCAATATCCGCCGCGCGCTGTGTGGTGATCTCGAGAGGAGCGGCCAATTCACGTGCCATGATGCTGACAGCCGTATTAATGATTCCGAGTGGAGTATTGATCTCGTGAGCCACCCCAGCCACCATCTGAGTCAGAGCGCGTTGTTTTTCCACTTCCATTTGGGCAGCTAGGGTCCGCTTGGAAAGTGTCTCCTTAAAGTCACGATCATTCGCCGCGCGCATTTGGTCACTTAAGACGGAAAAAAATTCGATGATCTCTTCGGGGTCTGATTTTTTGATGATGTCGAGCATCATTGCGCGATCGATGGCGAGGAACTCTGAATCCTGTGTTGCTGTCACGGTGGCCTGACGGGGTTCCTTGCTGAGCATGGCAAGTTCACCAAACACTTCATACTCGGTAAACCCGCCCACGCTAATAATTTCTTTTTGCAGATCTTCCCGCTCAACTTTCACCGCCCCCTTCAGAATCAGGTACATTGTTTCAGAATGTTCACCTTGACGAAAAACCACATGATTCGCTTTTACAGAAAACTGCGGGGCTGTTTCCGCAATCTCCTTTAATTGATCCATGGACAAGGATGCGAAAAACGAAAATTTACGCAACACTTCGGGGTTAACCGGCGATTTCTTTCTGACCAGGGACAAAGTTTCAAACATTGAATACCGCCACAAATTGCACGGAGGTCACAAAAAGGACCATTTTTGCTTCCTCCGTGCATAAAATCGTTTTCATCATGTGAATTGTATTATTTTTTCTTCTTCAACGTCTTTTTTGCAACCTTCTTAACAGGCTTTGCGGCTTTCTTTTTCGATTTCACAGCCAATTTAGGAGCCTTTTTCTTTAAAGCAGGCTTGGCTTTTTTCTTTGCCTGCGGCTTGGCAGCCTTTTTGGCTGGCTTCCCAGCCTCCGCCTTCTTTTCTGCATCGGTGATCTTTTTCCATAATGTGGAGAAAACCAACCCGCTATTGAAGGTCAACTCCAAAAGCAGCCGCGGCATGACCATTGTAGATTCAGCTACATAGTAGTAATCGGCGGTCGTTTTGGTCTTAACGGTTTTGACCAAAATATTGCCTATCTCGTCCACCGCAAGTTTATGCCCTTCGGGGGTTCGGATCACAGGTTCAATGGAATTCAGGCGGTCATGCAATGGCTTGATCTGATCGGGATAGTCGCTCACAGGAAGAGTCTTGTCGAACATAAATCCTGTCACGCCTTCACCTTCCTGCGGACCCGGTTCACCAAACCAGCCTATCGATTCAAGCAATTCCTGGCGCGAGCCGGAATGCGTGATCAAATTGGTGTTGGACATTTCCGTCATCAATGCATACCAGCTGGTAAACCATTGACGGATGCCGCTCTTTACAAGTGTGTATAATTTTTGCTCGCTCAATTCCACTTTGGTGAAATAGCCGGAAATATCGTAATCATCGATCACTCTGCGTTCGGGGGCAATACCGGGCTGGCCGGTACGAATGAACAATTGTACGGAATGCCCGGCAGCTTCATTACGAATATATTCGCACAATTCAAGACCGGCATGATCGCTTTCCATGACCACATCCACAAGCGCCACGGCAACAATCGGTTCCGTTGAGCCTTGAAGAGTGAGCGGACCTTTCAACAGTTCTATCGCTTCCGCCTTGCTGCTGGCTGTATGAATTTTTACCGGCAAACCATATACGGTCACATCGCGCAACGCCAGCTTGGTTACCGCCAGCACATCCGGCTCATCGTCGACAACGAGAATATTCCATTCATTAAAAAACATGGTGCCTCCTAAAAGTAGAATATGGATATTATAAATACACTTGTAGCCTACCGCAGGGTACGTCTGTACTACACGCCGACAAGATCCACCAACGCATCATAACTTGCCGGGATTATTTTGGGGGACTTAAAAGATTCAGTAATGATCGACGGATCTTTCATGCCATGTCCCGTACATACCACCACGACTCTTTTGCCTTTCGCTTCAAACTTCCCGACAGCTGATTCTGCCAACAAGCCGGCCAGCCCCGCAGCAGACGCCGGCTCGACCCAAACCCCTTCGGCTGCCAAAATCTTCTGCGTGGACAATATTTGTTCATCGGAAACAGCGATGATGCGTCCATTGGATTCGTGTGCGGCTTCCAAAGCCTCTTCCCCACGCGCAGGTTTGCCAATGCGGATGGCAGTAGCAATTGTTTCAGGCTTTTCAACAGGGTGGCCCAACACAAGCGGAGCGGCCCCTGCGGCCTGCACGCCGAGTATTTGCGGCAATCCTTTTTGATATTGTTTAAAACCGGCCCAATACGATGTGATATTTCCTGCATTGCCAACCGGCAAACACAACCAATCCGGCGCGGAACCCATGTCATCACAAATTTCAAACGCACCGGTCTTCTGGCCTTCGATGCGGAATGGATTAATGGAATTGACCAATGCAATCGGCGTCTTTTGTGTAATCTCCACAACAAGCGAAAGTGCATCGTCAAAAGAACCCTGGATTTGAATCACTTCTGCTCCGTAGGCAATTGCGCCAGCTAATTTGCCTGCCGCCACTTTGCCTTCGGGAATCAACACGATGGAGCGTAATCCCGCTCGAGCGGCATACGCCGCAGCAGATGCTGCCGTGTTTCCTGTGGATGCGCAAATCACAGTCTGTGCGCCACGGCCAACAGCTTCGCTGATGGCGGCGGTCATGCCGCGATCTTTGAACGAGCCGGTTGGGTTCAGGCCTTCAAACTTGATGAACAATTCACAGCCCAGTTCCGCACTTAAACGCGGCATGGGAATCAATGGCGTATTTCCTTCAAGCAGGGAAATGGTTTTGGTGTGGGCGGGCAAATCGAGATACTGCCCGTAGCGATGGATCAGGCCCTGGTAGGTCATATCAACTCCGAGATTAAGAATGCGATGCGTTGAGTTTAATCGAAACGAGGCGATTATACCTATCCCAGTCACAAATTGGAGAAAGGAACATAATTTGCCGCCGCAGGTATAATGTCCCCCATGATAAAAATCCGAGTCCCCGCCACATCCGCCAATTTGGGTCCAGGCTTTGACTGTCTGGGCCTTGCTTTGAATATTTGGAATGAAATTTCCTTTGAACCTGCAAATAAAATCACCTATCACGCAAAAGGCGAAGGCGCTGAAAAATTAAACAAAGGTACTAAAAATCTCCTGACCAAGGCCTTCACCTACGTCCATGAGATTTGCGGAAAGGAACTCAAGGGTTTCAATATTCAAGCGGAAAACGAAATTCTAATGAGCAGCGGACTTGGCTCAAGCGCCGCAGCGATCATCGCCGGATTGTATGGGGCAAATGAATTACTGAACAAGCCACTCAACGAAGATGAATTATTGATCCTGGCCACAGACATGGAAGGGCATCCTGATAATGTTGCGCCGGCACTATTAGGCGGACTTGTAGTATCTGTGACATCAGATGACGAAATCATTACCCGCCGCTATGAAATTCCCGAGTGGTCGATTGTGATTGTAAAACCAAACGTTGAATGGTTGACCAAAACGGCGCGCGCCGTATTGCCCAAATCCATCTCACGGACGGATGCAGTCTACAACATCGGCCGCGCCGTGCTGGTAGTGGATGCATTACGAAACAGCGATCTTGAGCTTTTACAAAATGTAATGGATGACCGCCTGCATCAAACATATCGGTTGAAACATATTTCGGGCGGCATGGCTGCCTACAAGACGGCAAAACAATTTGGAGCGGCGGCGCTCTCCGGTGCGGGGCCATCCATTATTTGCTTTGTTCCCTCGGAAAAAGCGGAGCAGGCGAAAACCGAGATCATGTTCCGTTTCGAGGAACGCGGGATCGCAACAAAAGCACTGATCACATCTCCAAGTATTCGCGGGGTCCATCGAGTATAAAAAAGCGCTGACCGGAAATCTGGTCAGCGCTTTTGGTTTCAATTATTTTTTCCTGGCTTTTGCTTTTGTCTTCGTTTTCCTTACCGAAGTGGATTTCACTGCTACAGGTACCGGTTTCAGCTCACTTTTTGGCTCCTTGTACGGGTCACGCAAGTTAACAGGCTTAACATGGCTATCCCGTACTCGCAGATTGATCATCTCCACAAAGACCGAGAAGCCCATCGCGAAATACACATATCCCTTCGGAATATGCTGATGCAGACCTTCAACAATGAGAGTGAAGCCAATCAACAACAGGAAGCTTAATGCCAGTATCTTGATCGTGGGGTGTTGTTCCACAAATTCGCCGATGGGACCGGCAGTGAACACCATCACGCCCGCCGCCACAACCACCGCGATCATCATAATGGCAAGTTCATCAACCATGCCTACAGCGGTAATGACAGAATCCAATGAAAAGACAATGTCCAACAACATGATCTGAATGATCACGCTGGCAAAATTTGCGGCAACTTTTGCCGACGCCTGGCCTTCCTTTCCTTCCAGCTTGTCATGAATTTCGTGCGTGCTTTTCCACAAAAGGAAGAGACCACCGCCCAATAGGATTAAGTCACGGCCCGAAATACCGATTTTGAAGTATGGCAGGGTAAAAAGGGCTTCCTCAAGACTGATAACCCACGAAAGCGAAAGTAACAACAAAAGGCGTGTTATTACCGCAAGCATGATACCCGTGGTTCGGGCACGCTGCTGATCTTCGTGCGGGAGCTTGCCCGCAAGTATGGAAATAAAGATCACATTATCCACACCCAGCACCAATTCCAACGCCACAAGAGTGAAGAGTGCAATCCACCCTTCAATGTTTGTAACCCAATCAAAATGTGAAATTAAATCCACTTTATTACTCCTGAAAAAAGATTGGATGGATTTTACCAAAAAGCGCGGAAGTCTTTTCGACTTCCGCGCTTTTTCTGATATTTATTTAATCTTGAACATCTGCGTGAGTTTCATGGCAAGGTTTAAATCGCCTGCGAGTTTCAATTTACCTCCCATGAACGCCTGCATTCCGTCGAGTTCGCCTGTAAAGATTTTGACATAATCGGCAGAGTCGGCAGTGAGGGTCATTTTGGGGGAAGCGTGGACGCCTTGTGCAACTTCCACTTTTCCATCCTTGATCGTGGCGTACCATTCACCAGGTTCTGCACCTGTGAACTTAAACTGAATGGTGGCATCCAACCCTGCGGCCTTCTCTGGGATAAATGCTCCTGGCATTTTGGACATGAGGTCTGCTACTGTAAGTGGCATTGGGTATTTCTCCTTTTTTTGTAAGGGCGGGGTTCTCCCACCCAAATTTTTTATTTTCTTTTAGCAGGGCGAGGAGATCTCGCCCCTCCATGTTTAATTTTGCAAATTTTCAAAAATCGCGGCGGCACCCATTCCACCACCGATGCACATGGTCACCATTCCATATTTCGATTTGCGGCGGCCCATTTCATAGATCAATTGCGTAGTGAGCTTGGAACCAGTACAACCAAGCGGGTGTCCAAGCGCAATCGCGCCACCGTTGACATTGACTTTATCTGGGTCAATTTCAAGGGTTTGCATCACAGCCAAAGACTGAGCTGCAAAGGCTTCGTTCAATTCTATCAGGTCAATGTCGTTCAAAGACAATCCTGCGACTTTCAACGCCTTGGGGATGGCAGCAATTGGGCCAATGCCCATCAACTCCGGTGGAACGCCTCCTACCGCGAATGAAACGAATCGAGCCAACGGACTTAATCCCAGCTCCGCAGCTTTCTCTGCCGACATGACCATCACTGCCGATGCGCCGTCAGACATTTGGGAAGAATTTCCAGCGGTGACAAAACCACCTTCTTTGAAAGCAGGCTTGAGCTTGGCGAGACCGTCTAATGTCGAATCGCCGCGCGGACCTTCATCCCGCTTCACAGTGAACGAGCGCTTCACCGATTTACCATCTACATAATCTACAACATCAACATTCAATGGAATCAACTCAGGATCGAAACGGCCAGAGTCAACAGCATTGGCTGCTTTTTGATTACTCTTCAACGCGAACTCATCTTGTTGTTCGCGGGTGATGCCATACTTAAGCGAAACATTTTCAGCAGTCAAACCCATGTTGGTGTAATACTGCGGAAGTTCCATCGCAAATTGCGGATTGGGTGAAAACTTATATCCCATCATCGGCACCATCGACATCGACTCAACGCCCGCGCCGATGCCGATTTCGATTTGTCCCGCTTGAATTGCATTCGCCACATGCGCAATGGACTGCACGCCGGACGAACAATATCGATTGATGGTTTCAGCGGGCACAGTATCCGGCAACCCTGCACGAATCGAAATCGTGCGCGCCACGTTCATGCCTTGCTCTCCTTCAGGGAAGGCACAGCCAAAGACCACATCTTCAATTTGGGATGGATCGAGATTGGGCGTGCGATTCAACAATTCTTTAATCACTGCCGCACCCATTTCGTCAGGGCGGACCGTTGCCATGCCGCCGCGTTTGGCTTTTCCAACTGGCGTTCTCACTGCGCTAACGATAACTGCTTCTCTCATAGTTTATCTCCTTCGTCTTGACGTTTGAACGTTCAAACGTTTCAACGTTAGTTTCTCAACGGCTTCCCAGTTTGCAAGATCGACCACATTCTCGCTTGCGTCTTTTCCTCGCCGCATAACGATATGAATGCTTCCCTCTCCAAATCCAGAATATATTGCTCGCTGACCCAAGTCGGCTTGGTCAAGTCACCGCCTGCGATAATGTGTGCCAATTTGGTGGCGATATGCGCATCATATTCCGTGATGTAGTGACCTTCCTTGAATGCCCACGCGCCGACCTTCATTGCACCGAACATATCACGCCCAGCTGCATAGATTAATTCAGGCGTTGGTGGTCTATATCCTGATGCGATCAAATGCAAAGTTTCACGCTTCGCTTCGGTCAACAAATGATCGCGGTTGGCAATCACACGGTCCTGCGGATTTAAGATTCCCATTCCGCGTGCTTCTTCTGCGGAAGTGGCAACTTTAGCCTGCCCGATCTGTAAAAACGCTTTTTGAATAAACGGAAAAGGTTCTGCGCTTTCAACTTTCACAGCAGGGTTAATGATGCGGCGCATATATTCTTTTGTACCAGCGCCCGCGGGAATGACTCCTGCGCCCAACTCCACCAACCCAATATATGATTCGGCGGCGGCAACCACGCGAGAAGCATGCATGGTAATCTCACATCCGCCACCCAGTGTATATCCAGCAGGTGTCACCACAATTGGCTTCGGTGAATAACGCATGCGCATGTTCATGTTTTGCAAACGTCGAATCGCCTCATCAAGCTGATCCCACATCCCTTGTTGTGCAGCAACTACCACCATAAATAAATTAGCGCCTGCGCTAAAATGTTCAGCCTCACTGCCAACCACAAGGCCATCAAAATCAGTTTCGAGTCGATCCATGGCTTCGGTGACGATGGCGGAAATATCATCATCCAACGCATTCATCTTCGTATGAAATTCAACCAGCCCAACACCATCACCAATATCAAACAACGATGCGCCTGCATTCTTGCTCACTTCCTTTTTCGTACCGCGGAAATCCTTCAAGAACACAAAGCCTTCTGGTTGTTTTAACTTCACATATTTTTTCTTTGAAACATCGTACACGCCGATCTTGTTATCGCCCTTGTATTGATAAAAGGTTTCCACACCGGCCTTCAACATCTCATCCACCCACTTCGCAGCGGGGTATCCTTCGGCCTTCATGTGTTTCACAGTTTCTTTCACGCCGAGCATATCCCAAATCTCGAACGGACCCGCTTCATGTGAAAAACCCCAACGAGTGGCATCGTCAATCGGCTTGGGGGTATCAGATACTTCAGGAATAATCGATGAAACATATTGGAAACTTTGATAGGTCAATGCCTTGACCAGTTTAGCCGCCTTGTCGTCCGCCTCCAACATGACCTTGAGCCTGTCGCCCAATCCTTCGACATCTTTCGCCGCCTTGACAGAGTCAAAGCGCGGCTTGCTCGCAGGGACGTGCTCCAGCGTATTCAAATCTAACGAATAGAATTGCTTTTTGCCTTCGGCATCGCGCACTTCTTTATAGAAACCAACTTTCGTTTTATTGCCCAGCCATTTTCTTTCAAGCAAAGTATCCATTAACTTGCGCGGCTTTTCAGCGGCGAGATATTTCTGCCCGAGCTTGTCGTGCGGAATCAAGGGCGCAAGATTCTTGCCCACGTGATCCCACACATCCACGCCGACCAAATCTATCAGCCTGAACGTTCCCGTTTTGGGCCGACCCATCAAAGGTCCGGTCAGAGCGTCTACTTCATCCACGGAATAATCATTGTTAAGGATGAAATCCATCGCGAAGGCGCCCGTTCCAAATGCAACGCGATTCCCGATGAAGTTGGGCGTATCCTTGCATAACACAATACCCTTGCCCAAACGATATTCGCCGAAGTGTGACATGAACTCGACGACATCTTTTGATGTATCCGAAGTTTGAATGACTTCCAGTAATTTCAAATAGCGCGGCGGATTAAAGAAATGTGTGCCGAGAAAATGTTTCTTAAATTCCTTCGAGCGATTTTCAGCAATCGCGTGAACAGGAATGCCCGATGTATTTGTTGAAACAATCGCGTTCGGCTTGCGGACTTCATCAATGCGCGCCATCAAATCCTGTTTAATCTTGAGGTTTTCAACGATGGCTTCACAAATCCAATCGGCTTCGGCAACGGCGCTGAAATCATCTTCAAGATTTCCAAGCGTGACAAGAGTCTTTAATTCATCAGCCATCAAGTTAGCTGGCTTGGCTTTGATACAGCGATCCCAGCCTTCCTTGACAATTTTATTTTTATCAGGCGAGTCTTTTGCGACAATATCAAGCAAAGTCACAGGCACGCCGACGTTGGTAAGATGCGCCGCAATCGCCGCACCCATTGTCCCCGAGCCGACCACTACCGCTTTATGAATGTTGTATTTCATATATTCATCTCCTGTAGGGACACAGCGACGCTGTGTCCCTACAATGATTATCTCAATTCCGCGCCCGTGTAACCCAAAATCTGACGCGCCACAACAAGGCGATTGATCTGGCCGGTACCTTCATAAATATCTGTGATCTTCGCATCGCGGAACCATTTTTCGAGCAGCAATTCACGGCTATACCCAAGCGGTCCCAAAATCTCAACGGCCTTCTGCGTCACTTTCGTGGTCACATCGCCAGCCTTGACCTTGCACATCGAAGACTCAAGCGCATTCGGTTTTTTATTATCCGCCATCCACACCGCCTTCAATACCATCAGCCACGCAGACTTGACCATGATTTCCATATCAATGACTTCGCGCTCGATGTTGGTTAATTTCTGGCGTGGCAACCCATAGCGGATTTTGACTCCATTCTCTTCCAATTTCTCTTTGAGGAATTCAAGCGCGGCTCTTGCCACACCGATGCCTGATGCCGCCACGAGCGGCCGAGTCGCATCGAAAGTAGCCATCGCGCCCTTGAAACCTGTGTTGGTCTTTTCAACGGTCGGCTTGCCAAGCACATTCTCAAACGGCACACGCACATCAACCAGTGAAATCGCCGCTGTATCGCTGACACGGATGCCCATCTTGTGTTCAAGCTTATTGATCTTTACGCCGGGCGTACCGCTTTCAATGACAAAGGCGCGCATCCCCGAACGACCCGCAGATGGATCAATACTTGCCCACACCACGATAAATCCTTTGCCAAGCTTTTCGTATTCAGTAAAAGATTTGTCACCACCTGTAACGAAAATCTTCTCACCGTTGATGATCCACTCTTTCGTAGCTTCATCCAACACGGCGCGTGTTCGAATTGAAGATGTGTCAGAACCTGCGCCGGGTTCGGTCATACACATCGCGGCATAGGTTGGTTTGTCGCCATTGAATCTTTCAAGGAACTTCGCCTTCTGCTCGGGTGAACCAGCCGCTGCAACTGCTGCCGCACCAAGCCCTCCGCCGGGTGTGATGAGATACATGCCTACATCGCCCCAAGAGAGCATTTCAATTTGCGTCGCCAGCTTTTGATATCCAATCGGCGGGCGTTTCTCAGCGCCTTCTTTTGGTTTTTCTTCTGTGACAGTCAACCCACCACCGCCACCTGCCGCCTTCATGGCTGTATGCATAAATTCCACGTAATCCCATGGAATGGAATGTTCGTTTTCATCAAACTCGCGTGACACAGAACGCATCATATTTTCCGCGACGGTCTTCAACATGACTTGTTGTTGCACAATAGGTTTGGGAGCTTCAAATTCAATAGTCATTTTATAAATCCTTTATACAATGGCCAAGCCAAGCAGCATCGGAAATCCACGCCCGTTGCGCATGAGCAATTCAACTGGGTTTTCACGGATGTATCCATGTCCGCCATAAATCTGCACGCCGCGGTCCGTGACCATCATGGCCATATCTGCGGAGCCGGTGAAAGCAAGATAGGCATCGATACAGAAATCCTCTTTTTGGTTGTCCAGCTTCCAAGCGGCTTCCCATGTCAACAAGCGCATGGCTTCGATCTCGGTCCGCATTTCGGCGAGCATGAATGCAACTGCTTGTTTTTGGGCGATCTTCACACCGAATGCATCACGTTCTTTTGCGTAGTTCTTTGCATACTCAAAAGAGGATTTCGCAACTCCAACTGCTGCCGCAGCGGAGGCAATGCGCATCGCAGCCAGAATCAATTCAAAGTCGTGGCCTGATGCGCCACCCAATCGGCTGGCGGTGACATTTTCCAACTTAACTCGATACATGGGCAGGGCATTAAGTCCCATTAGTTTTTCACGTTCTTCAGAAACAACTAATCCCGTACTTCCCTTGGCGACAATAAAGCCTTGCGTCACACCATTGAAATTTGCATAAACGACCATGGCTTCGGCATCTTTGGCAAAGGGGACAAAAATCTTTTCGCCGTTGAGAACATATTGTTCCCCATCGGCTTTGGCTGTGGTTTTAAGAGAATGGGCGTCAAAATCAAAACTCATTTCCATGAGTGCGGCAGTATAAGGAGCCCATTCACCGCAGACGATCTTGGGAAGATATTGCTGCTTTTGTTCTTCGCTGCCACCGATCAAAATCGGCGTGGCAAAGAGAGATGGAGCCATCACAGACAATGCACCTGCGAGATCGCCAAAAGCCATCTCTTCGACAGCCAACGCTCCCGTAACCGCCGAACGGTCGCCGAAGCCGCCATAGGATTCAGGAACAGAGGCTTGCAGCAAGCCAAGCTCCCAACCCTTGCTGACGAGCTTCTTCGGAAACTCGCGGCCTTCCTCGGCATCGTGCGCTGCGGGACGAAGATCGTTTGCCGCATACTTCCCCACTGCGTCCACCAACATCTGTTGTTCTTCATTAGGTTCGAACGAATACATTTTCTCTTCTCTCCTTTTTCGAAGCTACTTCAACAATCCATGAAACAACAAATCGGCATAGCCATCCGCGATTTGTTCGATGGATTTATTTCCTTCGGGGCGATACCAAGTCAGCGTCCAGTTCATGCCACCCATCAATGTACGCACTGCCATGCCGGTATCGGCGCAATCAAATACTTTTGTACGTACACCCTCATTAAGAACATCCCGCCATAATCCTTCAAACTTGTCGCGTTGAGGGACATGACGGGCATGGCTTTTTTTATCAAGGGATCGATGTTCAAACAAAAGAACAGCGGTGAGATCGCCGTTATCGGCCAGTGCAGATAAATAAGCGCGGATCATTTGCCTGAGTTTTTGGTCTGCGGGAATATTCTGGGCGCCAATGGAAGCGATATGTTCGGTCAACATCTCCAGGGCACGGTCCAGAAGCGCTAGCAGAATCTCCTGCTTGGATGCAACATGGTGATACAGGCTGGCTTTTTGCAAATTCACTGCATCTGCAATCGCGGACATGGATGCGCCATGAAACCCCTTCTGGCGAAACACCTGCGCGGCGGCATCGAGAATATCGTCTCTGGTCATCTATCTCCTTCCCTACCGAACGGTAGGTAGGCATAGTTTACTCCGCGATTTTTGAAGAGTCAAGGGATGTAGGAACTTTTTTGGGAATTTGGCGTCTGGAAAATGTCGAATTATTAAATAAAGAGGTGAATGATGTTTACTAAAAAATTTCTACAAATTATCCTGTTCACCGCCATTGTGATTACTTCATTGGGCGTTACAGGCAGTGCCGCTGCCTATTCCTGCGGGACCAGCTATACAGTACAAAGCGGAGAAACGCTTGGCTCAATCGCCAAAGCCTGCGGGACCAGTGTGGCAGCTTTAAAGTTGGCCAACCCGGGTCTTGGACAATATATTTACGCGGGTCAAAGCTTGGTGATGCCTGGTGCTTTTTGGGATAACGGCAACGGCTACTCCACCTATGTAGTTTCCAAAGGCGATACGCTCAAAGCATTGGCTACCCGCTTCGGCACCAGCATGGACACACTTGGCTCTTTGAACGGCCTAACAAATTACAACTTGATCTATGAAGGTCAATGGTTGACCGTTCCCAGCGGAGTGGCAGTCCCGGTTCCTCCACCCCCGGCGTCTTCTGGAACATACACAATTCAAAGCGGTGACACGCTTCGCAAGATCGCTGCCCGCATCAATTCCACGGTGAGTGACATTCTGGCAGTCAACCCGCAGATCACGGATGCGAACAAGATCTATGTCGGCCAGGTCATTAACCTGCCAGTCAGCGCCTCGTATTACACGGTCCAAACTGGCGACACGATGAAGAAGATCGCCGCCCGCTTCGGCACGACCTTGGACTCGTTGATCGCGTTGAACCCGCAAATTCCAGATATCAACAAGATTTACGTGGGGCAGGTCATACGGCTTTGGTAAACAACTACTAAAAGCCGAAAGAGAACAAAGCCACTTTGAATATTTCAAAGTGGCTTTGTTGCTGAATAAAATGCTATAATCAAAGCATGGCAACACCTTCACTCCCCCCTCAACAAACACAGACTCCCCCTCCGCCCCCAACCCCGGAAGAATTAGCGGCAATGCGCGAGGCAGAGCGTAAGCAAAAAACAATCATCGCCACGATTATTGGCATAATTGTATTTGTAGTAATCGGGTTAATAGCGGTAATAGTAGCGTTGATGGTTCCAAGCACATCTGCGGAACAAGTTGGCCGCATTCGCGATGTATTCATTATCGTCGTCGCGCTCGAGTCACTGGTAATCGGCGTGGCGATGATCGTTCTGATCGTGCAACTCGCCAGCCTGATCAACCTGTTGCAAAACGAAGTGAAGCCCATCCTGCAAGCCACCACCGAAACGGTCAATGCATTACGTGGAACTGCCGAGTTCCTCGGTGAAAACGTGGTTGAACCGGTCATCAAGCTTAATGGTTATCTGGCCGGCCTGCGTCGTATGTTAGAATTAATGGGTATCAAGCCCAAGTAAAGATCATTCCCTAGTAAATTAAAAGGAGTATTCCCATGTCTGACCGTGATGAATTTGGTGCATTTCTCGTAGGTTTCGTAGTTGGCGGCCTGACCGGTGCCGTTGTTGCATTGTTATTCGCCCCGCAATCCGGCGAAGAAACCCGCGCCCTGATCAAGGATAAATCCATTGAACTGCGCGACCAGGCGTCACACTCTGCCGAAGAAGTCCTCGCCCGCGCAGAGGCTGTCGCCGCGGAAGCCCGTCAGCGCGCTGAAGAGTTGACCAAAGAGGCCCGCCAGCGTGCGACCGAATTGGCCAACGAAGTTCGCGAACGAGGCAAAGGCGCTCTCGAAGCTGTCCGCAAGCCCAAGAGCAGCGGCGAAACGCCCGCAGCCGGATAGCAGCAAACGAATGCAAAAGGGTTTGACGAAATAGTCAAACCCTTTTATTTTTCATATTCATGCGTAAATTCATGCAGGTCTTCTTTCACCTGCTTTATCATCCCTTTGCCTTCACCTACGACCTGGTCGCTGCGGTCGTATCGTTTGGTCAATGGAAAAACTGGGGACGAAGCATCCTGCCATTTATCAACGGGACTCACATCCTTGAGCTGGGACATGGTCCCGGTCATTTGCAGCGCTTCCTCCTCGGCCGAAACCTGACTCTGTTCGCGATCGACGAATCAGCACAAATGGGAAAGATCGCCAAACAGAGTATCGGCCCAACCCAAAAACTCTGCCGCGGACTCGCGCAATCGCTCCCCTATCAAAACGAATCGTTCGACTGCATCATCTCAACCTTTCCCACGGAATACATTTTCAACCAGCACACGCTTTCAGAGGCGAAAAGAGTCCTTCGAAACGGAGGCAGGCTTGTCGTTCTGCCCGCTGCGTGGCCAAAGAGTGGATTTCTCCAATGGCTGTATAAAGTCACGGGCGAGAATCAAGCCAGCCTGGATGAAATCATCAAAACGAAAATGGAACAGCCTTTCAAAAACATGGGCTTCCAAACCGAAATCAAAATTATTGAAGTAAAATCGGGGCGATTATTAATGGTGATTGCAAATAAATAATTAATGGATGAACCCCATGGAAAACACGCAACCAGACACAAATAAACCACCCGCCCAATTTCGAGACCGTGCAATGATCCTGTTCGGCATGATTGTGATGATACTTGCCTGTGCATTTTTCATCGGAGCAATAACATTGGATGTCATCGGCAAAGAAGCGGTCGGAAAGCTCTCCAATGCCGCGTCGGGCAACTGCTCTGCCGGTAAAACCTGCTGGACAAGCAGAGTGGATTTCACAACCCAATCCGGCGAACAGGTCACGTTTTATCCAATGACATTCCCGATGCTTCTCGATTTCGACCCCTTCTTAAGTGGCCGGCCTTATGAACAATACAGCGAATATCAAGTTCGTTATTTGGAAGCATATCCGCAAATCGCAAAAATAAAACTGGCGTTTTTTCTTGAATACGCAAACACCATTTGCGGGCTGGGTATTGGCGCTTTCATACTTCTTCTGTCATATCTATTTTCGTCATTTGGAAAATCACATAAACCAATCGTTATTGATTTAAGTAAAAGGAACCAATAAAAATGTTCAAAAAATTGCGCGAACCGGTAAACAGCCTTACTCATTGGGCGGGAGCGATCCTTGCCCTAATTGGGCTGATCGCCCTGTTGATCGTTGGCTGGAGTACGCCCGCCAAAATTATTTCACTGACCATCTACGGCATCAGCCTGATCGCAATGTTCTCAGCCAGCGCCACTTATCACATGGTGCGTGTGAAAGATAAAGCACTCGAGATTTTCCGCAAGATCGACCACTCCGCGATCTTTCTTTTGATCGCCGGCACCTATACCCCGTTCTGTGTGAACGCGTTCAGCGGCTTTTGGAAATGGGGCATGTTAAGCATTGTCTGGTCGCTGGCCCTCATTGGCATCGTCGTAAAAATCTTTTATATCGGCGCGCCGCGCTGGGTCAATGCCGGCATTTACGTGTTGATGGGCTGGATGAGCGTGGCAGCCGCCGGCCAAATGCTCACCGCGCTTCCAGCCTGGGTCTTCACCTGGATGATCGTCGGCGGAGTAATTTATACATTGGGTGCCATTGTCTACGCCACCAAAATCTTTAACTTCAAGCCCGGCGTATTTGGTTTCCATGAAGTTTGGCATATTTTCGTCCTGCTCGCTGCCGCGGCTCATTTCGTGGCTGTATTGGGCGTGGCAATATAAAAAGCAGGGGGCGTTGCTCTTCGGCCCTTCTGTTCACAATAAAACAAACAGGGAGTTTGCATTATGTTTTTCGGCTTTGATCTAAAAGAAATTTTTATGTTTCCCATAAAAGATCAGGAGGCACGCAAGCATTTTCTGATCGGCTGCCTGGTTTCCCTGGCAGCCTTTGTAATTCCCGTCCTTCCCTACCTCGTTCTGTTCGGTTATGCCGTGCGGATTGCAAAACAAATATTGAACAACGAATCGCCGCGCATGGTCGCATGGGATGATTGGGGCGGCATGGCCAAAGACGGCTTAAAGCTGCTCGGGATCCGCATGATCTTTTCGCTGCCCATTCTTGTTTTGATGACCCCGCTCATCATTGCGGCATTTGCCTTTCCGATCATCATGAGCACATCCAGCAGTTCAGAGATTGAGAGCCTTCTACCCATCTTCATGGTCCTGATGTTTGGCAGCATTTGTATCTTGATACCTGTTTCAATTCCACTTGCCGTGATCATCCCCGTCGCAGAAATGTCCGTCGTGGAAAAGGATGATTTCTCCGCGGGTTTTCGTTTTCGCGAATGGTGGCCGATCTTTCGCGCCAATCTCAGCGGCTTCATTGCAGCCTTTGGGATTTACTATCTGACGGCCATTGTGTTGACCTTCGCCGCCCAATTCCTGTACATCACATTGATCTTTGCCTGTCTCCTGATCGTATTTTTACCGGCCACCACAATTTATATCGCACTGATCATGTATGCAACCATTGCCCAGGCCTACAGGGATGGCAAAGTGAAATTGACACAAAAAGAACTCACCCCGCAAACAACATAAACTTCCATGCGTCTTTTCGAAATCGCGATTGTACTTCTGCTTTCCCTGTATTTATTGTGGCCCCATCCAAGGCCTCGTTCGATTCGACTCCTGCCCGTTGTGAGCTTGATCGCCATGGCTGCCCATTTTGGGATCGAAGGATATCGCTGGCAGATGATCCCGCTGTATGTACTGGCGATCCTATTGACGATGATCAGCTTGGCAAAAATCAGGAGCGCAAACGATTGGCCGGCTTTCGCATCTTATCTGACCGTTCTCCTGCTCCTGCTTTCAACGGCATTGCCCATCCTTTTGCCTGTTCCAAAGATCCCCAAACCCAGCGGACCCTACGCCATCGGCACAGCCATTTATGAAATGACCGACTCCTCGCGCAAGGAGTTATATTCCGGCAAGGACGAATCACGCAAGTTCATGATCCAGGTTTGGTATCCGGCGGAGGTCAAATCAACGGATGTCAAAGCGCCGTGGATGACCAATGCGCAAATCTTTGCGCCAGCGATCGCAAACTTTATCAAGATGCCGTCATATTTTCTGGACCATCTTGCCCTGGTCGATATCCCCGCCTATCAAAACGCGCAACCTGCAGCATCAGACAAACCATTTCCGATCATTTTGTTCTCGCATGGCTGGAAAGGATTCAATGCGCAAAATAGCGGGCAGGCACTTGAATTGGCAAGTCACGGATATGTCGTCGTAGGAGTTCAACATACTTATGGTGCCATCACCACCGTATTTCCAGATGGAACCGTCGCGCCGAACAACCCCAACGCTTTGCCCGCTGAAGACGACGACCCCAATTACGAGGTCATCGCGCGCAAGCTGGTAAATCAATGGGCCGGAGATATGTCCTTTGTGCTGGACCAGCTCAACAGTCCAGAAAGCGAAGCGGGCGGTTTCTTTGGCCCACATCTGGATTTTACGCGCATCGGAGTCTACGGGCATTCCACGGGCGGCGGTGCAGCCATTCAATTCTGCGGCACAGACTTACGCTGCAAAGCCGTATTTGGCATGGATCCATTTATGCGTCCCGTTTCAGCAGAAGTGATCGCGAACGGCGTTTCACAGCCATCCTTTTTTATGTTCAGCCAATATTGGTTCGACGACACGGACAGCATCAACAATCAACTGTTCGATCAATTTCAGCCAAATAATTCAAAAGATTTGGGCGTCATCTACATTACCGGCACAAAACATTATGACTTCAGCGACCTGCCTTTACTTTCACCCATCGCACCACAATTGGGATTAAAGGGACCACTAAATGGAAAAAAGGTGACAGAAATCGTAAATTCATATCTGATCGATTTTTTTGAAATGACTTTAAACAACAAACCTTCTGGTTTGTTCGACGGAAGTTTTGATGACTTTGAAGAAGTAAGGAGGAGAAATTGATCCATGAATAAAAAACAAGCTTCCACCATTTTTCTGATCCTTGGCATGGTTTCGCTGCTGATCGGACTTGGCAGCGACAACACAATATTCTCTTATGCTGCAATTGCCTTTATTTTGATATCGCTCGTACTGGGCGGACGCTGGCTGCGGCCAAGAAAAAGATGACTGCTGTTTCCATCTCCAACGCGGAACACTATATATGGGGTGAAAAGTGTGACGGCTGGCATTTGTTGAAGCGCGATGATGTAAGCGTAATCCAAGAGCGCGTCCCTGCCGGAGAAGCGGAGACAATGCATCATCACAATCATGCAAGGCAGTTCTTTTATATTCTTGAAGGCGAAGCTTGTATGGCCTTTGAAGATCGAATTGTAAATCTACAAAAAAGCGATGGGATCGAAATTCCACCTCTTGTAAACCATCGCTTTGAAAACAACTCATCAGAAGATGTGCATTTTCTCGTCATTTCCGCGCCGAAAAGCCAGGGTGATAGAGTTAATATCGGATGACAAAAGCCGCAGGAAAATCCTGCGGCTTTTGTTTTATGAATTTCTCAGTTTGTTTCGTAATATTGCTGAGCGGAAAATACGATCGAGAAACCCATCATGTCCATCTTTGTCCCAGGAGATCGGAAGATCAGTCGAGGAGCGATCATCGGGGCCATAATACAAAATACCGCAATTCGGGTTGATTTCCAGGATCACCAATTCCCCGTCAGGCCGTATACGAATGTCCAGGCGTGCATATCCTACCCCATCCATTGCTTGATACATTTTTATGCTCGTTTCCTGCACCTGTTGAATTAGATCCGTTCCTTCGAGCGGCACGATAAACGTATCCCAGTTCAACCATTTGACCTCAACATGCATAAATGATTCACCGGCTGGAAATTTCACTTCTGCGGGCAAATACGCGTAGGGCTTTGAGAGATCATCAGGATTATCCACAACCAGGCAGGAAACCTCGCGCCCTTCGATAAATTCCTCCACACGCGCCGCACCAAATTCTTTGAAATTACGTTGAAATTGTTCCTGAAGTTTTTCAAACGTATCCACACGTGATTCAGAAGTTAACCCAATACTCCCGTAACTATTGGGGTGTTTTACGATCAACGGGAAACGCAGATTTTTTGCCTGTTCAAGATCACTTTCAAAGCGGCAATGAAAACCGCGCGCAAAATTCAATCTGTTTTTCTCAGCGGCCGCCTGCATCTGTTCACGAGTGGGGTTGTAAAATTTCGAATCTGCACCGGTGAAGGGAAGATTAAGCGCCTGAAGTGTTTTCACAAGCACAAGGCCCGCATCGTCTTCATCCGAGCCGTCGGACATATTTAAATACACATCATATTGTTTTTCTGATGAAATTTTCCTGATCAAATCCTCAACAGGCGGGTCGACGGTAAAGAAATCCCATTCATGGGCGTGAAAATATCTGGAAGGGTTATATTCATCGATCATCTCGTCGCTAAGAATACAAACGCGCATAAATTCCTCACAATAAAGGTAGCATATATTTTCCACAGATTATATCCAGACGGGGATCGTGTTGGCAACGCCTCTTCTGATCGGGAAAAACACTTCCACGGAAGGTTGTCCGCAATCGGCAAAAACCATAAACTCAAAAAAATCTGTTTTGGAGGAACAATATGACGAATGAATCCATAAACCATGAATTCGATTTTTGGCTCGGCGACTGGGATGTGTTCTGGGAGGACAAACATGGCACAAACCGTATCGAAAGGATCCTGGATGGCGCGGTGATTCAGGAAAATTTCGAAGGTGATGGATTGATTGGCATGAGTGTTTCCATTTTCAGCAAAGAGGACGACCGCTGGCACCAAACCTGGGTCGATAACACCGGTTCTTATCTTGATTTTGTCGGCGATTTTGCAGATGGGAAAATGATCCTATCCCGCAATGGCATCGTGGAAGGCAAACCGGTCAAACAGCGTATGGTTTGGTACGACATCACCACGGAAGCATTTCTCTGGAACTGGGAACGCTCTGATGATGGTATTTCATGGCGTACGTTATGGAAGTTGGAATATAAAAGGAAAAATTAAAAACGATACCGGACTTACTTAAGCCCGGTATCGTTTTTAGTCTGCTGCGACAGCCTGTATATCGTCTGCCTGTTGAAATTGTTCCCTTGTCCCCAACCGCACATGCAAGAAGTAAAAAGCCATGATCGCGACAACGCACAACACGCCCCCGATATACCAAACATAGTTTGGATCGTAGTTATCCATCACCAAGCCAGCCGCCCACGGCCCGATCATCGAAGGGACCGTCCACGTCAGCCCGAAAACTGCCATGTAACGGGCACGCATCTCTTCGGGAGCAAAAGAAGCGGCAAGTACGTTGCTGGTCGGCATCCCGATCATTTCTCCGATGGTGATCACCACCATGGCAGCAATAAATAGCGGGACTGTGGCAACAAATCCATACATCGTAAAGCCGATCATATAGAAGAACGTTGCGGCGGCCATCATCAGGAACGGAGGATGTTTCTTGATGATACGTGTAACAGAAAATTGAAAGAGTACGACAGTAATCGCACTCGAAGACATGATCAACCCATAAATTTGCGGATCAACATGATGCACATCCCGCAGATAAACGGATAACGAGCTGTACATTTGCTGATAGCACAGAATCATCAAGATCGACGCAAGGATAAAAGCAAGGAAGGGAAAATCCGCCAGCGCATGGCGATAGCCGCTCAATGTTTCCCACAAAGATTCATGCTCGGTTTTTTCTTTTGGCTGCGGTTTTGTTTCCGGCAGCAAACGGAAAACGAGCAAGGCTGTGACCGTACTGATCAACGCATCGCTCAAAAATAGATAGAGAAAATTATAGGCAGCAAGGAACCCGCCAATAGTCGGGCCGATGATCCAGGCGAAGTTGGAGATGACGCGCATCATGCCGAAACCTTCGGCGCGTTTTTCCGCAGGCAGCAAATCGGCGATCATGGCCTGATGCGCAGGATGTGCCGCACTGCCCATCAACCCCACAAAGACGGAAAGGCCGTAGAACATATAAAACTTGTTGACGAAGCCAAGAGTGAGTCCGCTCAACGCGCTGACAACGAGTCCGAACAGGATAATTCCTCGTCGACCGAACCGATCCGCCAGTGCGCCGCCAATGGTGCTGCCGATCATGCCAGCCACTGAATTGGTCGCAAGGATGATTCCAGCCTGCGTCATACCGACATTGAATTTCTGAGTCACATATAACGCAAAGAAGGGCATCAACAAGGTGTTGCCGATCACATCGATAAAATGTGTGCCAGCCACCACCCAAAATGTGCGCGGAAACTGATCATACGCACGTCTCAAACGTTCAAGCATTCATTCTCCTTTTTATGATTAACCATAAACCTGCGGGTTGACACAATGCGGCAACCTCTCACCCCTCAAGCCTGCCACCAGATTTTTTGCGGCAAGAAGCGACATCATATCACGAGTCTTTTTGCTGGCGCTTCCCAAATGCGGCACGATGATGCAATTCTCCAAACTGAGTAGCGGACTTTCCATTGGCAAAGGTTCAGGGTCTGTGACGTCGAGTGCAGCGGCCTGGATTCGATTGGATCTCAACGCTTCATACAAAGCCGATTGATCGAGCACGCCGCCCCGGGCAGTATTGACCAAAATGGCATTTGGTTTCATTTTGGACAAAAAGTCAGCGTTCACCAGCTGCTTGGTTCGCTCAGTCAACGGCACATGAATGGAAACGAAATCGGACTCCTTCAAAAGTGTATCGAGATCAACGGAAGTTGCGCCATACGCTGGCTTCGCATTTGGGCTGTGATACAACACGCGCATATCAAATCCCTGAGCACGTTTGGCAACAGCCTGACCGATTCTTCCAAATCCAACAATACCCAGCGTTGCACCGGCAAGGTCGGCGCCGAGCAGCAGGCTTGGACTCCACGTCACCCATTTGCCTGCGCGAACAAAACGCTCCGCTTCGGGGATGCGGCGGGCAGCGGCTAATAACAAAGCAAAGGCCTGGTCGGCTGTGGCATCGGTTAAAACGCCGGGTGTATTTCCCACTGGAATTCCACGCTGCGTGGCGGCGGAAACATCGATATGATCCACGCCCACAGACATGCTGCTGATGACCTTCAGCTGCGGACCGATCGAATCCATCAAGTCTGCGTCCACTTTTTCAGTGAGCGTACACAACAATCCTTCAATGCCTTTTGTTTTCTCAAAAAGCTTCTCGCGAGTTGGAGGCATTTCATTGGACCATGTATCGGGTTGAAAATGTTCGTTGAGCAGGGTCAAACCCAGGCTGGGAATGAGGCGGGATATAAAAATTTTTGGCTGGGACATGTCCAGAGTATAATCCTGCTCATGGCTAAAATTAAACAACCGAACTCACGTCACTGCCTGATCTGTGGAATGGAAAATCCCATCGGACTGCATTTACACATTTATGAAACTGAACCCGGTGTGGTTGAGTCGCAATACACGGCGCCCGATCATTTTCAGGGATATCCCGGTGTGCTGCACGGCGGCATGGTGGCGGCGATCATCGATGAAATCAGCGGGCGCGCTCACATGGGAAGTGATTTGGAAAACCCGCGCTTTATGTTTACCGGCAAACTTGAAGTGAAATATCGGAAAAATGTTCCAATTGGAAAGTTATTAAAGATCATCGGCAAAGCCGGCAAGAGCAAAGGCAAGATTGCGGAGGCGTGGGCCGGGATTTACGATGCAGAAACCGACGAACTGCTGGCCGAAGGCACGGCCATGCACATCGATGTACCCGAACAGCAATTTGATAAAACCGAATTGCCCAAGTTGGGTTGGCGTGTTTACCCGGAATAAGGAAGTGCAATGAAACTGAATGCGGTTTTTATTTTATTCGGTATCGGCCTGTTTATTTTATTTTTATCTCCGCAATTCAACGTCAGAGCACAGGATGATTGTGTGGATGCAGCGGGTGGCGTGATCCCCTGCCCAACCGCTGAACAGGAAATCAAGGACACGCCCAAACCCACCGCCATTCCTCCAACCTTGACTTTCACACCTTCGCTTACACCGACATCCACCTCAACACCTTCATCAACACCCACTTCGACATTCACCCATACTGCACTTCCACCAACAAACACACCCAGCGCCACCCCAACAGCAACACCGGTCCCACTCCTAGGTGCATCTGCATGGATGCCCGGGATTGGTATTGGCGCATTTATTTTATTACTCATTGTCGGCATTTTATTGCCTGCGGTGCAAAAAATACGGGTTTCACAAAGGGAATAAATTACCCGTTTTGCCTGTTACCATTCCAAGCCTCCTGCAACTTATTAATGTGTACACAGCACAGGAGGTTTATGAGTTCCCTCATGAATATACAATCAAAGCGTCCGCCCGTGGATGATATACAGCTTGCAGACATGTCTCGCACAGATTCGGATGCGTTTGCAGAGTTATATCAACGCCATGTTACTCCCATCTATCGATATCACATGGCCCATACGGGAAATGTCAAAGATGCCGAAGACCTGACCTCGCAAACATTCATGGCAGCGCTTGAGAGCATCCACTCTTTTCGTGGCACTGGCTCCTTTGCAGCATGGATTTTTGGAATCGCAGCCAACAAGAAGGCTATGTTCTTTCGCAATCTCAAGCCGCAGGTCCAGCTGGATGAGGCGCTTCAAATCCCAAACTCACAGTTGGCTGCCGATCAATTGGCAAATCAGCGCCTCAAACTTGAATCCATCACCCGCGCATTGAAACAACTCAGCACCGACCGCGCAGACGCCCTCACCTTGACCTTTTTCGGCGGACTTTCCAATGCAGAAGCGGCGCGCGTGATGCGCAAAAGTGAAGCCTCGATAAAGATGCTCATCTCACGCGGACTGCAAGACCTGCGCGAGCGAACCTCCCTCAGATTGGAGGTGGAAGAATGAACCCATTCGACCATTCAGAAGAAGACCTCATCAAAGCATTGCTGGAAGAAAGCGCCGGGCAGATCGAACCCAATTCTGCTTTCACAGAAAATTTGGAAAAACAACTCAAACAGGCTCATACACCGAAAGCGAGTTTGAATATGTTCACTCTTAAAAAAATCGCAGCTCCCATTGGCTGGGGACTTGCGCTGATTGCCCTGGCCTTCGTGTTCAATTGGATCGCCAGTCAGATCGCGCCGAAGACCGTTCCTGGTGCCAATGAATCGACTCCACAACCGGCACCCTTTTCAGGGGAAAGTACGCCGATTCCCACCATCTCAACACCAACAGGTGAAGTCCATCAATGGAACGGGCAATCGGTATATTTGAATACAACACTGCCGGAAACAGCTCCTGAAATGAAGGTCTATCTTGTGCAGGAGGAAGTTCCTGCCAGCGTACAGGATGTGCAGGTTCTGGCGCAACGATTTGAGATGCAAGGCGAGATCTACGAAGTGCAAGGTGAAATCCCAGACACAACAGATTATCTACTGGTGGACGGGAATCAGCAGCTGCGCGTCCGTTCGGATCGCTATTTCACGTACTACCCGAATTACGCTGAATCGATGTATGCATTCGACACAAAAGAAAACCCGAATGCCGAAACCTTGATTGCTGAATTCATGCAGGCACACGGTTTTGACATGAATTATAAGCTGGAGCGTTCCGCCTACTTCGGCGGTTATTTCGTCATGCCGCTTACCCCGGATGGATTCAGCATTCACCACGAACACTTCACTGTAAATGGATTCGTATTCGAGTTCAATGAAAACGGAATTGTCAGAGTACGGTCCAGCCTATTGAAGTATGGCGAAGTGGCAACTGCCGAGATCATCAGCGCGCAAGAGGCGTTGAACAAATTATTTACCAACACGGGCAACTCATATGGCGTTCTTTCAGGAATGCACTCAGCCATCAAAGAAACATCATCATGGAGGCACATCCGGCCGCTGGATCAGACCCTCACCTACTATGCGTTTCTTCAATCCACGGGAAGATCCATCACTGGGGGCGCTCCGCTGATCACGCTGGATGGATATACGGTAACGGGTAATGTGCAAGACATCCCTGAAAATATGCCCAATACATTTGTGGAAGCCCGCGGGCAGTTCCGTGAATCGAACGGGGTTCGCACCTTTGAACTTGAATCCTGGAGCGAATATACAGGGTATGAAGAAGGGTATGTGGGCACCATTCTGCAGGAAGGGAATCAAACCTTTTTCATTTCCGCAGAGGGAAATAAATTAAAGATCGAGGATCTGCCTGCCGACCTGCCGCTGCCGGCTGAAAACATCTTCACGACCGGCGTCACACACGATGGCATCTTCGACTGGAAGAGCATCGATAATCGTGCCACCAGCGGCGGCGGTGGAGGCGGCGGGAGTTCCGGCTTTTACAAACTCAACCTTTCGGGTACGCCCATGCCGCCGCCGACCCTGATCCCAACCCCGCAGCCGCCTGCTTTGGAAGCGCATTCCTTTGAAAAACAACGCGGCATAATCGGAGTCGCCATCACAAACCAGGCGGATGGAAGTCAACAGGTGCAGTACTGGTTTGCCAGCGATGATCCCAATTACCCATATTTATTATTGGAAGGTGAAGGCTTGGAGGAACTGCAAAATTATCACAATCGCCCGGTTGAGATCTGGGGCGCAGTGAACCGCTTCGATGAAAATGGAAATCTGGTCGCTCACGTGGACCGATTTGAAATCCCATTCCCTGATTTGCAATTCCAGATCCTGAAGGGCACGGACAGCATCGCAGAAATTGAAGGAATGACCACGCTGGTCTTCACATCGGACAACGGTGAATCGTACGTGGAGCTGGGGCCCAATTGCTTTGACATGGCCAGCCCCGATTCGATTTCAAGCACGGACGAATTGGGCCAGGAGGTTTTGATCGAGGCATTGTCTGTGCCTGACCTCACCCGCGGCGGCCTGCCCACCGTGTGTATTTTCAGCAGAACCATCGCTGCCAACCCGGTGACCGGTGAGCCTGTGGAACTCGAGATCACGGCCGATCAACCCTACGTTGTTGATGAATCGATCCCTTCGCCGTTAAATCCACCGACATTGAGCATTGAAAAAGTGGAGTTGGTGTACTTCACGCCGGACATGCGTTATTACCCGAGCCCGGACGCGGAAACTGAGCCGCCTTATCTGCAACCCGTATGGAGATTTAGCGGTCATTACAGTGAAGGCTCGGAGTTTGAATTTATTGTTCAGGCCTTAAAGCAGGAGTTCCTCTCTCCTGACGTGCAGGAAGGGCACACGCCTGGGTAAAGTAAAATGAGGTGCTGGTTCACAAGACGGCACCTCATTTTTTATTTAAAAGCAGCATTATGGAAAACATTCTGTTGATCCTCACCTACATCGCCGTCACCGCTTCAGCCGTCTCAGGCGCGCTGGAGGCGCGCAAGCATGAGATGGATATCGTGAGGGCGATGACGATCGCGTTCGTCACAGCGTTCGGCGGCGGGACGATGCGCGATCTTCTGCTTGGGCGCACACCCATCTTCTGGGTCGTGGATCCGTTTCTCTCGGTGATCACCTTTTTTGCCGCGCTGATCTCCTTCTACTGGATCGATCGAATTCCAAAGCCATTATTGAACGTACCAGATGCCATCGGACTCGCGATCTTTAGCATCCTCGGCGCAACGTACGCGATGCAGATCGACGCATCAGCCATTGTGATCGTCTTAATGGGAGTGATTACCGGTGTTTTCGGGGGCGTGTTACGCGACCTCATGTGTAACCGCATTCCAAAAGTATTTCGCCAAAATACGGAGTTGTACGCAACCTGCTCCTTCATTGGAACCTGGGTATTTGTGATCTGCATCTGGATCGGCATTAATTCACTGGCCGCGTCAATACTGGGAGCATCCACTGTTTTCATTTTGCGCCTGATCGCCATGCGTTTCAAGGTCACGCTACCGGCGCCATAACTTTTCATGACATTCATCACTTTCACTCTCCATTGCAGAAAAGAAAAGATATAATCACAAAAGACCTTTCACCGGAAATAAAACTCCGGTTATTCAGGAAAAATCATTTCAGGAGCCCAATCATGTCCGAACTGCATCGTGCACACAATTTCAACGCCGGCCCTGCCGTGCTGCCGCTCGAAGTATTACAACAAGCCCAGGCAGAAATGCTGGACTTCAAAGGAACGGGAATGTCTGTGATGGAGATCAGCCATCGTTCCAAGGAATTTGAAGCGGTCATCGCAACAGCCGAAACCGACTTGCGCGATCTGCTCAACATCCCATCCAACTATAAGGTGATGTTCCTGCAAGGCGGTGCCACCCTGCAATTTGCCATGCTTCCCATGAACCTGCGGTCAGCCGGCTCTGCCGATTACATCGTCACCGGGTCATGGAGCAAGACCGCTCTCAAGGAAAGTCAAAAACTTGGAACCTCGCGCATTGCTGCCAGCACGGAAAAGGAAGGATTCAACAGCATCCCCGCCGCATACGATCTCGACCCAAAAGCCGCTTATCTTTACTATTGCGCCAATGAAACGATCCATGGCGTGGAATTTCCAACCGAACCCGTTGCGCCTTCCGGCGTTCCGCTGGTTTGCGATACTTCCTCCGATTTCATCAGCCGCCCGCTGGATGTTTCCAAATACGGCGTTTTGTTCGCTGGCGTACAAAAGAATGCAGGTCCATCCGGTGTAACAGTCGTCATCGTCCGCGACGATTTGCTCGAACGCACACCCTCCAACCTGCCGGTCATGCTCGATTACAAAACTCTCGCAGAAAGCAAGTCATTGCATAACACCCCTCCATGCTTTGGCATTTACATGGTTGGGCTCGTCTTCCAGTGGGCCAAGAAACTCGGCGGCCTTGCAGAAGTTCAAAAACTCAACCAGCAAAAGGCCAACCTCCTGTATAAGACCATCGATGAGAGCGGCGGTTTTTATCGCGGGCATGCCCAGCCTGGCGCACGCTCGCTCATGAACGTCCCCTTCCGCCTGCCCACCGAAGAGCTCGAAGAAGCGTTTGCCAAGGAAGGCGCCAAAAAGAAACTGATCGGCCTGAAAGGTCACCGCTCCGTTGGCGGTATTCGCGCCTCCATTTACAACGCGCTCACCATCGAAAGCATACAGGCCCTCACCGATTACATGAAGGAATTCCAAAAGAATCACGGCTAAAAAATCAATGGAGATAACTTCATGATCACGACGTATCATCGCCCACAAACATTGGACGAAGCGCTTACGCTTCTTGCCCAACCAAACATGGTCCCACTCGGAGGAGGCACGCTTCTCTCCCAGCCGACGACTGGTCCGGTTTCCGTCGTGGATCTCCAACGCCTTGCCCTTGATTCGATCTCTCTAAAAGGCAACGACCTAGAAGTTGGCGCAACAGCCACGCTCCAATCGCTTCTTGAAAACGATAATTGTCCCGAAGCCTTGAAAATCGCCATCAAACTCGAAGCGCCGATCAACATCCGCAATTCCGCCACCGTCGCCGGGACTCTCGTCGCCAGTGACGGTCGGTCCACCTTTGCGACGATGCTGCTGGCAATGGACGCGAAGATCACCTTCAACAATGGCGCATCATCCATTCTCGGCCTAAGCGAATTTCTGCTCACTCGTCCACAAGGGTTGATCACATCAATCTCCATTCCCGTAAACATCAAGACCGCCTTCGAGTTTGTCTCCCGCACCCCCGCAGACAAACCCATCATCGCCGCCGCCCTTGCTCAATGGAATTCAGGGCGCACCAGATTAACTCTCGGCGGCTACGGCAAGAGTCCCATGCTGGCAATGGATGGCACCGAAGCAGACGGCCTCGAAACCGCCGCGAGCAACGCTTATCACGAAGCCAATGACGAATGGGCTTCTGCAGAATATAGAATGGACGTTGCAGCCACGCTGGCAAGAAGGTGTCTGGAAAAGATTTAGTCTGCTAAAATAAAAGAACCGCTTCTGTATCGAAGCGGTTCTTTTATAATTTTGATTCCAGGGACCATTTCCATGCATCAATCGTCTGCAACTCGCTGTTAATTACAAAATTCAAAAAGGTTACTCATGAAAAAAATTCGACACCTTCTCATTCTTTTCTCAACCCTATTCTTGCTTACCGCCTGCGGACCAAAGGACGAGTGGTCTTCGTATACATATGAAGATATTCCGCTGGAAGCCGGCTTCCTGCCTTTTTCATTCGATTATCCAACAAACTGGGTGCTGGAAGAGGGGATCGGAAGGATTGCCTTTGCATCCGAGTCCAAAATCCTGGGCAATGCTCCTAAAGAAATGAAACCGGACCAAATTCTGGGAAGCCTGACCACCAATATCAACATGCCGCCGCAAGAAATGGTTGAGTACTACGAATCCACTCATGTGGGAGTCATTGAATTCAAAGAGACCATCTTGCTTGAATTGAATCAACGTCCCGCAGCTTACAAGGAAGGAATAGAGGTGGAAGAAGGCGGCCAGATATTTATCGTCGCTGTGGATATGGGTCAAAACCAACGCGGTCTACTGCTCGCGAAAATGGCAGTAGGTGAATTGGACACATGGAGAGACACCTTAATGAAAATAGCAGAGTCTTTGCATGTGGACGTACAAACTGAAGCACCAGGCAATGAATAGTGCACATCAATGATATAATCGTATTTAGATCAAAACGACGGGTCCCAACGCCAGCCCTTTTGCAGGGAGGGCGTTTTTCTTTTTTCCTTAACAACCACGGAGGCACATATGGATTTCAAAAAAGGCGACACAGTTGTACACTGCACCTACGGTCTCGGCAAGATCATGGACATCGAAGAACGCACCTTCTTCGACAAAGTTACTGTATATTACATGGTCCAGGTTTCCGATCTCACCATCTGGGTCCCTGCTGATGAAAACCTCAAAAGCCGTCTGCGTTTTCCAACCTCTCCAGCGGGATTTAAAAAATCACTGTCCATTCTGTCCACACCCGCCGAAAAACTACCCGATGACTACCGTCAGCGCAACACACAATTATCAGAAATGGTAAAGGATGGCAGCGCTGAATCTCTGTGCCGGGTCCTTCGCGACCTCACTGCCTATCGTCACGCCCGCTCATGGAGTGAACACGATAACGCCCTGATGAGGCGCACACAAAAAGCATTGGTCGGCGAGTGGAGTTTTATCCTTTCCATCACGCCGCACGAAGCGGAAGTACAATTGAATCGCTCGTTGGGTCATAAAACCGATTGAATTAATCAAGGAAGAAAATTATGGAAGAAGAAATTAAAGGCACGATCATTGCTCAATTCCCGAAGAACAACCGCGAAATGATCTGCGTGGGCAGAAGTGAATTTCAGGGAAAGCAGCTTGTATTTGTCCGCACCTATGCGGCGGGGTTGGAAGATGAAGAATTGGTCCCCACTCCTTCGGGTGTGAGTCTCGCAGCAGAACTTACAAACGAATTAGTGCAAGGCGTACAAGCGTTGAAAGATGCACTCAAAACTGAGGGCGTGGTCGCGAAGATCAAGAAGAATTCCAAACAGGAAGTTTGGATCGGCATGAGCATCTTCAAAGAAAGGCCGCTCATCTATATTCGAACCTATGCAGTTTGGGGCGATGATCCCGAATTCAAACCCACCAAAAAGGGAATCTCAGTAAGCACTGAGTTATATCCGCAACTACTAGAAGTTGTGCAAAAACTAACTACTTAAGATTCTAGTTCACCCCAGCGTTGATAGGCTTGCGACAACTCGTGATGAATCTCGTCCAACCGATTGACAGCCTGCGTGATCTTCTCACTTTCCTGCTGATAAAAAGCAGGCGCTTCCATCTTTACGGTTAGTTGACTCTGCTCTGCTTCGAGCATTTCAATTCGCTTCGGCAGTTCTTCCAATTCCCGTTTTTCGTTGTAACTTAATTTACGTTTGGCAGGCTTTGCATCAGCTTTTGATTCTGCTTGAGGTGTTGTAACAGGCTTCGACGATTTTCCCGGTGAAGCGGGGCTTGATTCGATTTGCTTCTGCCAGTCGTCATATCCGCCGACATATTCTTTTACTTCCCCGTCGCCCGTCAAAATCAACGTGCTGGTGACAAGATTATTTAGAAACGCGCGGTCGTGACTGACCAGCAGCAACGTGCCTTCGTAATCAAGCAAAAGGTCTTCAAGCACTTCAAGCGTTTCGATATCGAGATCGTTGGTAGGCTCATCGAGAATTAAAAGATTGGCAGGCTGGGCAAACAGACGCGCCAACAAAAGACGATTGCGTTCGCCGCCCGAAAGCGCGCTGATCGGCGCCCTCACCCGCTCACGTGTAAACAGAAAATCTTCCAAATAGCCCATCAGGTTGCGCGCGCGACCGTTGATCGTGATAGTATCGCGGCCCTGACCGACGTTATCCAAAATGGATTTGTTTTCATCCAACTGCGCGCGCAGTTGATCGAAATATGACATCTCGACATTTGTGCCGTGGCGCAATTCTCCAGAATCTGGCTTTAATTGCTCCATCAAGATTCGCAGCAATGTAGTTTTACCCGAGCCATTCGGACCGATGATGCCGATCTTATCGCCGCGTTGAATGGTCGTGGAAAAATCACGGATAATCTGTTTGCCACCCACAGAATAATTAACATGCTCCGCTTCGATCACCAATCGCCCGGATTTATTCTCCGTTTGGATCTGCATTCGTACTTTGCCGGAAAGCTCACGGCGTTCTGCACGCATTTCACGCAAGCGTTTCAAAGCTCGGACGCGGCCTTCATTGCGCGTCCGCCGCGCTTCGATGCCTTTGCGAATCCATTGCTCTTCCTGCGCAAGTTTTTTATCGAAGAGTGCGTTTTCCGTTTGTTCTGCAGATAGCATGGCTTCCTTACGCTGAACAAAGGTTGAATAATCGCAATCCCAATCGTAAAGATGACCGCGATCCAACTCGACGATGCGGGTGGTTAATCTCTGCAAAAACACGCGGTCATGCGTCACGAACAATAACGTGCCGCCCCAGCGTTTGAGAAAATCCTCGAGCCAGTCGATGGCGGCGATATCCAAATGATTGGTAGGCTCATCGAGCAGCAAAAGATCAGGTTCGCGGACCAAGCCCCGGGCGAGAAAGACGCGGCGTTTCATTCCAGCAGATAAAACATCAAATGATGCGTCGGCGTCCAATGCCATGCGCGAGATGATCTTTTCCACTTGATGTTGACGCTGCCAGCGATGTTCATCATCCAGCTTATTGATATTTACTTCTTCCAAGCCGCTTTCGACGATATCGATGACGCGGCCACTTAATCCCTGCGGCACTTCCTGCGGAAGATATGCCACGCGGGTATTTTGCTGCCGTGCGATGTTTCCGCTATGTGGAAGAATCTCGCCACTGACCAATTTCAGCAGAGTCGATTTGCCCATTCCGTTTCGTCCCAGCAAACCCACCCACTCGCCGGGTTCGATCTGTAAATTCACATCCTCAAGAAGCAGCGGACCGCCAAAGCCGAGGCTGACTTCCTGTAAACTGATCAATGCCATGTAGATAAAATCCTTTGGTAGAAAGAGTTATTGAGCGCGAATTGTAGCCGATAAATTCACGGGATGTCACTGGGAGTCTTGGGAGGGTATAATTTCTTCAGTGGACGCTCTTCCTCTCAACCAGATTCTGAACGGCAACAGTATCGAGATTCTGCACACCCTCCCCGAATCTTCGGTGGACTTGGTGTTTGCCGACCCGCCCTATAATTTACAATTGCAAAATGATTTGTATCGCCCCGATCAATCCAAAGTGGATGCGGTCAACAACAAGTGGGACAAGTTTTCGAGCTTCGAAACCTACGATACTTTTACACGCGGGTGGCTATCCGCAACGCGAAGAGTGCTCAAGGATTCCGGGACGATCTGGGTCATCGGTTCGTATCACAATATTTTTCGCGTCGGCGCGATCATGCAGGATCTGGGATTTTGGATTCTCAACGACGTGATCTGGCTGAAAACAAATCCCATGCCGAACTTTCGCGGCGTGCGCTTCACCAACGCACACGAGACCATGATCTGGGCACAAAAGAAAAAAGGTGTGAAATATACTTTCAATCACAAGGCGATGAAAGCCTTGAACGACGATTTGCAAATGCGCAGTGACTGGGTCATCCCATTGGCGACGGGAAAGGAACGCATCAAATCCAACGGGACGAAGGCTCATCCAACTCAAAAACCAGAGGGACTGCTCTATCGAGTTTTACTTTCGAGCACGAATCCAGGCGACGTGGTGCTCGATCCGTTTTTCGGGAGCGGCACAACTGGTGCAGTTGCAAAAAAGCTGGGACGTAATTTCATCGGCATCGAACGCGACAAAAAATACGTCAAAGTCGCGCAGAAGCGGATTAACGCAATCGAACTGCCACCTGCCGAGGCGGTGACAACGTCCGAGCGGCGCAATCAGGTTCGAGTCCCGTTCGGGGCGCTGCTCGAGAGCGGGCTATTAACCGTCGGTCAGAAGTTATACTTCGCGAAAGGAAAACGCGAAGCCGTCGTCTTATCCAATGGACATATCAAATGCGGAAAGATCACCGGCTCGATTCATTCTGTGGCAAAAGAACTGAGCAACTCCCCCGCCAACGGCTGGGACGCGTGGATGTATAAAGAGAATGGCAAGTTAAGAGTGATCGATGAATTACGAGAAAGAATACGGTTGAAACGGTAGAACGCTCAAACGTTTCAACTTGCAAACTATAGGAGACAGCATGTCCAAAGCATTTACCCTCATCAAAGAACAACACATTCACGAATTGAATTGTGACGCAAAACTGTACGAGCACAAACGCACGGGCGCGCGATTGCTTTCGATCATCAATGATGACGAGAACAAGGTATTCAGCATCAACTTCCGCACCACGCCAAAGGACTCGACAGGCGTTGCACACATTTTGGAGCATTCTGTTTTAGGCGGCTCGGAGAAATATCCCGTCAAAGAACCGTTTGTGGAATTACTCAAAGGTTCATTGGCGACTTTTGTCAACGCGTTTACCTATCCTGACAAGACCTGTTATCCAGTTGCCAGCCAGAACGAAAAAGATTTTTACAACCTGATCGATGTGTACATGGACGCAGTGTTGCATCCACGCATCACCGAGCAGACGTTGATGCAGGAAGGCTGGCATTACGAAATTGCCGACGTCAAAGAACCACTCACCTACAAGGGTGTGGTCTTCAACGAAATGAAGGGCGCATATTCCTCGCCCGAAAATTTACTGGCGCGAGTCATTCAACAATCGTTGTTCCCCAAACATATCTACGGCGTAGATTCAGGCGGCGACCCGGCAAACATTCCCGATCTCACCTATGAAAACTTTAGAGCCTTCTGGGAAAATTATTATCATCCCTCCAATTCGTTCATCTTCTTTTACGGCAACGATGATTCAGAAAAACGCTTGAAGCTAATGGAATATTATCTCAAGCCATACAAAAGGAAGAAAGTCAAATCCTCCATACCGCTTGCAAAGCCATTCACACGCGCCAAAAAAATCGAATATTCATATGATGCAGGTGCGGATGCAGATATTGAAAAGAAGCATTACCTCACAGTCAACTGGAAATTGCCGGACACATCCGACCCAGTATTGAATTTCAGCTTCCACATTTTGGAAGATGCATTGATCGGCACGCCCGCTTCGCCGCTCAAAAAAGCATTGCTTGACTCTGGGCTGGGCGAAGACCTTGCGGGCCTCGGCCTTGAAAGTGATCTGCGCGAGATGATCTTCTCCACGGGTCTCAAAGGCACGCGCGCACGCCATGCAAAGAAGATCGAATCCTTGATCGTTGAAACGCTGCAAAATCTTGTCCGTGATGGAATTGATCCTGAAACAATCGCTGCTGCCATCAACACGCTTGAATTTCAACTGCGCGAAAACAACACCGGTGGATTTCCGCGCGGCATCGCGGTGATGCTGCGTTCGCTCACCACGTGGCTGCACGACGGTGATCCGTTCAACATGCTGACCTTTGAAGCGCCGTTGACCGAGATCAAAACGAAATTATCAGCCGACAATCGTTATTTCGAAAAAATGATCCAGATTTATTTACTGGACAATAATCACAAGACAGTCATCCGCTTCAAACCTGACCCAGAGTTGGGCAAGCGACTCGAAGAAGAGGAAGCCACCCGATTAAAGTCCGCGCGCGAATCGATGAGCGCAGACAAGGTCCGCGAGTTGATAAAAAATGCAAAGCAACTCAAGCTCGCACAGGAGACTCCCGACTCAGCGGAAGCTCTTGAAACTCTTCCCGTGTTGGACTTGAAAGACCTCGACAAACAAGCACGGACCATCCCTATTGAAGAGATACAGATTCAAGATACGAAAGTTTTGTACCACGACCTCTTCACGAACGGCATCGTCTACCTTGATCTCGGCTTTGACTTGCGCGCCATGCCACAGGAATATCTGCCATTGACCGAAATCTTCGCGCGCGCCTTATTTGAATTGGGCACCGAGACCGAAGATTACGTCAAACTCTCGCAGCGGATCGGAAAAAGCACCGGCGGAATCCACGGCTCATCGGTCACAGCGACAGTACAAGGGTCAAGAGAGAGCCGCGCATACTTGATGATTCGCGGCAAGTCCACGGTTGGAAAATCCACTGAAATGTTGAATATCATCCGCGATGTGCTGCTCACGACAAAATTCGACAACCGTGACCGACTCAAGCAAATGGTGCTCGAAGAAAAAGCAGGCTTGGAATCTGGACTCGCTCCTGCAGGTCATCGCTTTGCAAACACCCGTCTGCGTGCTCAGTTCGGCGGCACAGGTTGGATCAACGACCAAACGGGCGGCATTGCTTATCTTTTTGCATTGCGTGAACTCGCCAATGACATCGATAAAAAGTGGCCGAAGGTTTTGAAGAAACTCGAAGACATGCGCGATGCGTTGATCAGCAGCAAATCTGCACTGGTGAATGTTACATTGGATGCGGATCATTGGAAAACCTTCAGACCGCACCTGGAGAATTTTGTTTTTGCACTGCCCGTCAAAGATACACAGATCAAAAATTTTGTGATCGAAAAGAAGATCGAAAAAGAAGGACTCGCGATTCCTGCGCAGGTTAATTACGTGGGCAAAGGTGCAAACCTTTATGAGTATGGGTACGAAAAAGATGGTTCCGCCGATGTCATTGTAGGTTATTTGCGCATGACTCATCTGTGGGAAAAGATCCGCGTGCAGGGCGGCGCATACGGCGCCTTCGCGCAATTCGATGATGCAACGGGTGTATTCACTTTCCTTTCTTATCGCGACCCGAACATCAATGCGACAATTGAAAATTACGACAAAGCCGCCGACTTCCTCAAAAAACTGGATGCCTCGCGTCTTTCAGATAATGAACTTAAGAAAGCCATCATCGCCGCCATCGGTGACCTGGACTCGTATCAATTGCCCGACGCGAAGGGATATACTTCGATGATGCGCTACATCACTGGGCGCACCGATGCCATGCGACAGAAATATCGCGACCAGGTGCTTTCCACTAACGGCGAAGATTTTATTGCTTTCGGTGAAGTGCTGGAGAATGTTGCAAAATCAAATGCGGTAGTTGTAGTCGGTTCGCAGGCTGCCATCGAAGGCGCGAAGGCTGGATTGAAATTGACGAAGGTTTTGTAGATTCCTCTCCCTAAAGGGAGATGGCAGGGTGAGGGTCCGAGCCACGAAATGGATTTCTAGAAATACTAGGATAATAAATATGACCAAGATCCACAAAACAATCGCATCGCTTATCTCGACCTGTGTCATTTTAGGTTGCTCATTGATGAATGGAAAAGGCCCGGAACCTTTTACCATATCTGAAAACAAGGTTCAACTTACGACTCCCGGTTTGTCATTTACTTTACCCGCCTCAAAGTGGGTGATGCGACCCAGCGACTATAAATCGCAGACTAACATTGAATTAGTATCCTTCACAAGAGCTGAGCCTATTTTATTAGCCGATGAACAGGCGTATTACCCTACAATCTCAATCATCACTGAGACCTTGCCGGAAGTCGCCACATTAGAATCGTACGATGAGTATGTAAGAGCTTCAATCGAAAACTCAGGAATGACCTTTGAAATTTTGGATCCATTGGCTTCCATTGAAGGATTGATGCCCAAAATCAACGGTATCGGATGGAAAACCTTAACTCATACCCAGCAAGGCACAAGCATGGGCTATCTTATAAACATTGTTAATCTGAAGTTTGGTATTCGATTTGTTCTTGAATCCACACCTGAAAACTTTACAGAAATTGAGCCGGAGTTTATTGAAATAATTAAAAGTATCGAAGTCGAAGGGTAATTTACATTTCACGATTAATGGAAATCATCACACCACTTTCAGGGTGAGGGTCCAAACCACGAAATGGAAAAACGTCATCGCATTCACCCAACCATTCGTCAGTTTGCAAGGGAACTGCGCCAACCGCAGACACCTGCGGAAGCAACCTTATGGCGATATTTGCGAAACAGGAATTTACAATACAAATTCAGACGACAGCATCCAATTGACTTTTTCATCATCGATTTTTACTGCGCGGAAGCAAAACTGCTCATCGAGATAGACGGTGCATCACATCTTGTAAAAGGGCAAATCGAATACGACCAGGCAAGAACAGAATATTTGGAAGAACTTGGATATAAAGTAATTCGATTTACAAACGACGATGTTCGATATAGCATTAATGAAGTTACAAGTGAAATCATAAGAGTTGTCCAAAAGAGAATTGAAGAAATGAATAAGGCAAATTCGTAAATCCCCCCTCACCCTTCCCTCTCCCCGTTGGGGAGAGGACTGGAGAAAAAAATGAATATCACTCTAAAAATAAACGGCATCGAACATGCGATAGACACAGCCCCATCCACCACCTTGCTCGCCGCTTTGCGCGGACTTGGCTTTCACGGAGTCAAGTTTGGTGACGAAGGCGGGCTTTCCGGCGCGGATACAGTTTTGATCGATGGCAAACCTATCAACGCAGGTTCAATTCTTGCGGCGCAAGCGGAAGGTCACAGCATCGCCACCATCGAGGCCCTGGGCGAACATCCTGAACAGGGTTGGAAGAAAACCGATGGCTTACATCCACTGCAAAAGGCTTTTGTTGAGTCGGGTGCCATTCAATGTGGATATTGCACACCCGCGCAAATTCTCGCAGCCAAGAGTCTGCTTGAGAAAAATCCGAACCCATCCGAGGCGGAAGTCCGCGAGGCGATCTCTGGCGTCCTTTGTCGCTGCACCGGTTATCTCAAACCTGTCCAAGCCGTGATGAAAGCCGCAGCGGAATTGCGCGGTGACGAACCGATTGACATCACTTCCATCAATTGGGATTTTGGAACGCCCAAGCCGGATGCTCCTCAAGGGGACGCGCCCGCCTCTTCATCTACGGGTGTGCTGGTTCGGCCCAAAGTAGTTCTCTCTCCCGAAAGCAGAACATGGCAAACGGTCGGCAAGCCCGAGATCAAAGTGGATGCGATCAAACTCGTGCAAGGCAAACCTGCATTCACAGGTGACTTTGAAAAACGCGGACTGCTGCACGCGAAGGTTTTACATTCTCCACATGCTCATGCAAAAATCAAAAAGATAGATACCAGCAAAGCCAAAGCACTTGAAGGCGTTGCAGCTGTATTAACCTGGCAGGATCTTCCGCGAGTCGTGTATTCCACGGCGGGACAATCCGACCCAATTCCCGGGCCACTGGATGCGTTCTCGTTGGATCATAAAGTTAGATTCGTTGGAGATCGTGTTGCCTTCGTCGCGGCGGAAACCGAAGAGGTTGCAGAAAAGGCATTATCGTTGATTGAAGTTGAATATGAAGTTTTGCCCGCCATTTTGGATTCGCGTGAAGCGATGAAATCGGATGCGGTCAAAATCCACGATGAGCCTGAATATGTAAATTTCGCAGACTCAAATCCTGAAAAAAATCTCGCTGCTGAAATTCGCATTGACATCGGCGACGTGGAAAAAGGATTTCAAGAAGCGGATGAAATTTTCGAAGCAGAATACGAAGTGCCAAAAGTTCAACAAGCACACATCGAACCGCATATCGCCGTCACCTATTGGGATGAAGATGATCGTTTAGTCATTCGCACCTCCACACAGGTACCATTTCATGTGAGAAGAATGCTTGCTCCTGTGTTGGGATTGCCCGTCAAAAGAATCCGCGTGATCAAGCCGCGCATCGGCGGCGGTTTTGGCGGCAAGCAGGAAGTATTGATGGAAGATGTTGCGGCACATCTCACCATTGCTACCAAACGCCCTGTCATTTACGAATACACTCGTGAGGAAGAATTCATCGCCGCGCGTTCGCGCCATCCCATGCATGTGCGGATGAAAACTGGCGTGAAGAAAGATGGCACCATCACTGCTAACTCGATGTATGCTCTTTCTGACACAGGCGCGTACGGATGCCATGCATTGACCGTCACTGGAAACACCGGTCACAAAGCCATGGCGTTATATGTCGGTGACAGCGAATATCGCAAAGCGCCGAATATTCGTTTCTATGCGGATGTGGTTTACACCAATACCCCGCCCGCCGGTGCATTCCGTGGATATGGTGTGCCGCAAGGCTACTGGCCGCTTGACCGTCAGATGGAAAAGATTGCGCGCGCGATGGGATTAGATCCAATCGACTTCCGCTTGAAGAATGCCATTCACCCAGGTGAATATCATCCCTTCTCCACTGCATGGAACGAAGGCCGTGAACCACGCCCTGAAATTATCCACACGGTCGGCTTGGAACAATGTGTTGCTCAAGGCCGCGCAGCGATTAATTGGGATGACAAATTCAATAACGATGCCTGGAAGGAAATCAAAGATGCACCACACAAGAAAAAAGGCATCGGCGTCGCGATGGTCATGCAAGGGACTGCGATTCCGTATCTCGATATGGGCGGCGCATCCATCAAGATGAATGACGACGGTTCCTTCAACCTTTTGGTTGGCGCTACCGATCTCGGCACTGGCTCTGACACCGTCCTCGCCCAAATGGCAGCCGAAGTGTTGGGCGTGCCAGTGGAAGATGTCATCTGTTATTCGTCAGACACGGATTTCACACCCTTTGATAAAGGCGCGTATGCATCTTCAACAACATATATTTCCGGCACAGCAGCAACGAATGCGGCGAAAATTGCGGCAGAAAGAATCAAAATCCGCGCCGCAACTTTGCTTGGAGTCGAAGATCACAACACCATCACCCTGCGCGACAGACATGCTCATGGGCCAAACGGAAAATCGGTCAGCCACGCTGAGATCGCATTGGATACTCTTCACAAAAATAACCAGGAACAGATTATGGGCGTGGCAAGTTACGTTTCTCCCGTATCACCGCCGCCCTTTGCAGCACAATTCGCCGAAGTAACCGTGGATACAGAAACAGGTCAAGTCACCGTGGATAGACTCGTCATGGCCGTGGACTCAGGCGTGATCATCAATCCGCTCACCGCTTCTGGTCAAATCGAAGGCGGGATGACTCAAGCGCTCGGATATGCCGTCTGCGAAGAGATGCGCTACGACGATAAGGGCAATGCCATCGAACGTGACTTTGACCGCTATCACATCTTCCGCGCGGATGAAATGCCCGAGTTGGAAACCATATTCGTCGAGACGTTCGAACCGTCCCACCCGTTCGGAGTGAAAGCGGTGGCAGAGATTCCCATGGACGGAGTCGCCCCCGCAGTTGGCAATGCCATTTTGGATGCGATTGGCGTCAATGTGGATGAAAACCCAACCACGCCGGAAAGAGTCTGGCGGGCGATAAACCGTCAGTAAACTGAAGCAGGCTGACAGTTAAGAAAAGACGCGATCTCAAAAAGGTCGCGTCTTTTAATTGCAAGACAACTCTCATGAATCATGTCCGCTAAATTGGTACAATAACAGCAGGTAGTATTCATGGCCGGAATCAACAGGATTGAGTATTGTGAGAATAATCGCATCGTCGGCTGAAATTGTAAAAATCAAACCACATTTCTCAAAGTTAAGATGGGCGGCCTTTTATCTATCTTTACTTGTATTTGCCCTGACATCCTGCTCCAAACCAGAAATTCCATCCAGCCCAAACAACATCAAAAGTATTCGCGTGGTGATGGATAACAACTACCCACCTTATGCATTTCTGGACAAGAACGGGAACATGCAGGGAATCACGGTGGATCAATGGAAAGCCTGGGAGAAACACACAAATATAAAAGTTGAAATCACCGGGCTTGCCTGGGATCAGGCACTCCAAGGGATGAGGAACGGAGAGTTCGATGTGATCGACACTCTCTTTTACACCAAGGAACGCGATGAGATTTATGATTTTACGGAACCGTACGCAGACATTGACGTGCGCATATTTTTCCCGGAGAATGTCTCCGGATTTGCCAGTACGGAGGATCTGCATGGATTTCGCGTGGCAGTAAAAACAGGAGATGCCAATGCAGATTACCTGTTGCGCCATGGTGTAAACAAACTGAACTACTACGACAGTTACGAGGAAATCGTACAAGCCGCTTCACAAAGAAAAGAAGCCATTTTTGTGATCGACGGACCACCTGCACTTTATTTCCTGTACAAATACGATGTTCTTGATCGTTTCAAATATTCAGAACCTCTATATGGCGGCCAATTCCACCGCGCAGTCGCAAAAGGCAATACGGCGCTACTGGATCTGGTCAATCAGGGGTTTTCTGACATTAGCGCACAGGAATACCAGGTCATTGACAATCGTTGGTTTGGGAAACAATACCCTCAAAACCTCGACCGTATTATTTCATATCTCAAATTTGGAATTGCCATCACATTTATAGCCATCTCGATTCTTGTGGTGTTCAATTGGTCGTTACGAGCGCGCGTACATGAACGAACAAGGGAATTGGAAGAGGCATTATCAAACCTAAAAAAATCAGAGGCACAATTCCGCGATTCGATTGAATTCCTCCCCATCCCCATCAGCATTGCGGATGCTCATGACCGCGTACTGATCGTCAATAAAAATTTCACCGAAAACTACGGCTATGAATTAAAGGATATGCCTTTGGTGTCAAAATGGATGACACTTGCCTATCCTGATCCAGCTTATCGGGAAAAGGTTCTCCAGCAATGGGCAAACGATGTGCTCCATGCAACGGAAAGCAATACAGCCACTCCTCTTCGTGAGTATGAGGTCGTCGACAAGAATGGTCGAAAACACATTACTGAAATCATGATGCGCCCGGTGAGGGACCTGTGGATCTCGTCTTTTGTTGATATTACCGGGCACAAAAAGACCGAGGAAATGCTTCAGGAAAGTGAAATACGTTATCGTGTGTTATTTGAAAATTCGCCCATCCCCCTTTTGGAAGAGGATTTTTCAGCGCTCAAAGTGCACCTCGACCAGTTAAAAGAAAATGGAGTGGAAGATTTTGAAGATTATTTCAATAAGCACCCAAATGAAGTCAGCACATATGCCGATTTAATACAAATTGTGGATGTCAATCAGGCAGCTGTAGCCTGGTATGGCTATGAAAATAAGAAGTACCTTCAAGTGAAACTTGGTCAACTATTGAATTCGGATGAGCAAAGAACATTTATCAATGAACTGCGTCCATTGATAAGCGGCGGCAATCGCTACAAAGTTGCCATCTCCCGACTAGCACAGGACAATAAACCGCTTCATTTGATCATCAACGGAACCATTGCACCGGGTCATGAAAAAAATTGGGGGAGAGTATTGGTTTCGATTCAAGATATCAGCGAGTTAAAGCAAGCCGAGCAGGATCTGGTCATTGCATACGATACCACCATTGAAGGCTGGGCCAAGGCGTTGGAGTTAAAGGACAAGGAAACCGAGGGCCATTCACGGCGTGTTACCAAGCTAACGCTCCAGGTGGCGCAGGCAATGGGAATCAAGGAAAAACAGCTTGTGGACATTCGCCGCGGAACCATTTTGCATGATATTGGTAAAATGTCGATACCGGATGAAATACTCAGAAAAAATGGTTCATTAACAGCCGAAGAGCGAAAGATCGTTGAAAAACATCCACAGATTGCGTACGAATTGCTAAAAGATATTCCACATCTAAAAAATGCAATTGAAATCCCCTACAGCCACCATGAAAAGTGGGATGGTTCTGGCTATCCGCAAGGATTGAAGGGTGAGGAAATTCCGTTAACAGCGAGGATCTTCGCTATCGTCGATGTATGGGATGCCCTATCATCGGACCGTCCATATCGCGAAGCATGGGATAGAGAGAGGGTCATCGAATACCTGCGAAACGAATCCGGAAAACACTTCGATCCGAATATCGTGGACAAGTTCATTGAGCTTATCAGTAAAGGCGAGATATAATCTCTGCGTGACAAAAAACCGGGACCTACAAGCCTGCAGCCATGAACAGTGAACAAATCTTTTACCTTGTTCCATATCTAGTTTCATTCGCTTTTTCGGTAAGCATATTGGCTTTTCTGTGGGGTAAACGCCACGCCCAGGGTGCGACTGCATTCATTTGGTACGCACTGGGTCAATCGTTACTGATCCTTGGCTTTATTTGTGAATTGATCAGCGCGGACCTTTCCACCAAAATTTTCTGGGATTCGGCACAATGGCTCGCCTGGGGCATGGTGATGATCGTCCTGCCGATTTTTGCCGTGCAATTTGCGGAACACAACCTTAAAAAACCGCGCTTGTGGCTTGGGCTTTCCTTCATCGTTCCATGTATATTTGCAATGCTGCTCTTTACAGATCCAACTTTCCATTGGATCTATTGGCAGCCGCGTCTCATCGAAAGACATCCATTCGCAGAGTTGTTCTATGACTTCCAGCCTGCCGTTTATGGATATGCCGTTTACGGGTACGCGATTGCCTTGTGGAGTATATATGTCCTCTCCCAGAGGATTATTCATCCGCATGGTTTGTATCGCGCACAGGTGATATTAATGATCGTGGGGTTGTCCATTCCCATCCTCGGCACAATATTTACCCTGCTCAATATTTACATTACCCCGCAAAGAGACTCAATTCCATTCTCAACAGTCATCAGCAATCTGATCATTGTCTGGGCGTTGTTTAGATTCCGAGTTTTTGAAGTGACCCCCATTGGCCGCGACAACGTTTTTGAAGCGCTGGTGGAGCCGGTGGTAATTCTCGACAATAAAAGCAATATCGTGGATATCAACTCCGCCATGCTGGCCCTGCTCGACAAAAAAGCCCTGGATGTAATTGGAAAACCGGCGAAATTGGTTTTTGAAAACTTCCCGATTCCCATCAAACAATACACCCAATCCTCCTACGCACGCACTGAAGCGTCCTTTGAATTCGGTGGAATGAACATTCATTACGAATTGACCGTATGGCCGATTTACAATGCCCGCAAGGAAATGACCGGCCGCATTTATATTTCCCACGACATCACGGCAATGAAACAGTTGGAAAATGAGCTTCGCAAATTGAACACCCAGTTGGAGGACCGTGTTGCATCCCGCACCCATGAACTCGCAGAGGCTTACGACACCACGCTTGAAGGCTGGGCGCGAGCACTGGAGTTACGAGATAAAGAGACAGAGGGCCACACCAGACGCGTCACCGATACGACATTGAAGATAGCCCTCAAACTTGATTTTCCAGACGATATGATCGAACATATTCGTCGTGGAGCGATCCTGCACGACATAGGAAAAATGGGCATTCCCGATGACATTCTGCACAAGCCGGATAAGCTCACAAAGGAAGAACGGGACATCGTAATGAGGCACCCGGAAACAGCATACAAACTTCTTAAGCCCATTTCCTTTTTGGAAAGGGCGATTGATATTCCATATTGTCATCACGAAAAATGGGACGGTAGCGGTTATCCGCGCGGTCTGAAAGGCGGGGAGATTCCAGTCGCCGCACGCATCTTTGCCATCGCCGACGTGTGGGATGCGCTCAGTGTCGAACGATCATACAACAAGCCCTGGTCGCAGGAAAAAATGATCGCCTACTTTATCGAACAATCGGGCAAACATTTTGACCCGCACATGGTGAACATCTTTTTGGATATGGTCGAAAAAGGCGAGATATAATCAACGAAATTTTATAGTCATGGAGCAACCAGGTTAAACGATGTCCGACCAAATCTATGTAGTAGGCCATATCAATCCAGACACCGACTCAATCGCATCTGCAATGGGCTATGCCTGGTTGCTGCGCGAACGGGATGGTGCAAAAACAATAGCAGCGCGCGCCGGCGCTTTAAATGCACAAACTTCCTGGGTATTAAAAACACTGGGGTTGGATGTCCCCACCCTCTTAACAGACGCATCGCCACGATTTGAATCCGTGATGAAACGGCTGGATACGCTTCGTCCCGAATCCCAACTTGGCGCAGCATGGACCCTTGCCAGCAAAACCGGCGGCCTTGCCCCGGTAGTTGGAGATGACGGAAAGCCGTACGGCCTCATCAACGGTATGAGTCTCTTTAAATATTTCTCCGAAACTCTCGGACCCCGCCCCGGCGATACAACCGTGCGTGAGATGATGACCGCCCAATGCAAGGATGCCGCCGATACAACCGTCCCAAAGTATGCCGCCAATGCCCACATTCGCGATTCGCTCAATCGAATCCTGCGCGACGAATTCAATGATTACTGGGTTGTGGACGAACATGGCGTATATATGGGCATTGCCAACCAACGCGAGGTGCTCAATCCGCCGCGGTTAAAAATCATTTTGGTCGATCACAATGAACCACGTCAGGCAATTGCAGCGCTCGAAGAGGCAGAACTGCTTGAGATCCTCGATCATCATCGATTGGGCAATCCATATACCCATCAACCGATTCGTTTCACAGTTGATACGGTTGGATCAACCTCCACACTGGTAACGGAGCTGACCGCCGAAGCCGGACTCTCCATGCCCCCCGCACTGGCAGGGACGCTTCTTGCCGGGCTAGTATCTGATACGCTCGTCCTGACATCTCCCACCACCACGCCGCGTGACCATGCCGCAGCGGACCGCCTGTCCCGCTGGGCGTTTGTGGGTGGAAGTTCACTTAAAGGTGAGACAATCACTTCCTATGGCAAAGCTGTTTTGAATGCCGGTGCAGGTCTCTCCAACCGCAAGCCGGAAGAGATCGTCAGCACAGATATTAAGCCGTTCGAAGGTGGCGGATTCAAATTTGCAGTGGCCCAAGCCGAAGTGACTGATATCCTGCAACTCACCGAACACCTCGAACCTCTACAAAATGCGTTGAACGACCTGCGCGACAAACGCGGGCTTGACTTCGCCATGCTGCTCGTCACCGATGTGGTTCGTGGCACCAGCCGCCTTTTGATCTCCACCGGTGCACCCACGATTTTGGAGGACCTTCCCTATCCCCCGCTTGCAGATGGCACGCGCGATGCCGTGGGCGTGGTTTCAAGAAAAAAACAATTATTACCAGCGGTATTGGGGTTGCTGGAACGCTAACTCGTTCGAACGTTTGAACCTTGAAACATCATGAGTACTTCCATATATCAGTCTCTTTCCGAGCTAGAAAAAAATAATGAACCTGCCGCACTTTGTACTGTGACAAAGAGCGAAGGGTCCACACCGCGGCATGTGGGAAGTAAGATGCTGGTTTACCCCGATGGAAAATTCATTGGGACGGTCGGTGGCGGTGAATTGGAGAATCGAGTCATCAAGGCGGCTCTGCAATCGATAAAAGACGGCAAAGCGCAAACGCTGGAGTATTCAATGGCGGACCCATCACGCGGCGACCCCGGCGTGTGCGGCGGACAAGTGGAGGTATTTGTGGAACCGATTCTCCCGACCCCAACTTTGGTGGTGATCGGCGCGGGACATGTGGGCAAGGCGGTTGTCCACCTGGCGAAGTGGTTGGGATTCCGTGTGGCCGTTTGCGATGACCGCGTTGAATTTTGCAATCCCGAATCCACGCCGGGAGCGGATGAGTATTATCCAATCGAGATGGGGAAATTGGCAGAAAAACTCAAAGTGACGGAACATACTTATTTGGTTGTCACCAGCCGTGGGTCCAGTGTGGATGCGGTCGGTTTGCCGAGTCTGATCGAGTCACAGGCGGCATACATTGGCGTCATCGGGTCAAAAAGAAGATGGGCTACTACCGTCAAAGCATTGAAGGAAAAAGGCCTCTCTGAAGAACTGTTGAACAAGGCCCATTCGCCCATTGGGCTGGAATTGCAGGCTGAAACGCCTGAAGAAATCGCCGTGAGCATCATGGCGGAAGTGTTGATGGTGAAGGACAAAGGCACCGGCAAGCCGATGGGCAATTAAGTCCATGAGACCTTTATGGTTTTAATTCGTATAAAAATGAGACAAAAGGGTTCTTGTACCCGCCTGTCGGTTAGACTATAATTTGAAAATTCATGAAAAAAGGACTCTAAAAGGAGAGAACCATGGCCAGAATTTTTGACGTTGTTGAATACCCAAATGAAATGAGTGACGAGATCGTCCACCGCTTCCCGGAAGAAGGCATCGGCGATTATCGAATTGGTTCACAGGTGATCGTGCGTGAAAGCCAAAGCGCGGTCTTCTTCCGCGACGGCAACGCGCTGGATGTATTCAAGCCGGGCCGCCATACAATCGCGACCGCCAACATTCCGATGTTGATCGATTGGATCGGCAAGGCATTCAACGACCGCACCCCCTTCCCCGCTGAAGTGTATTTCGTTTCCCGCAAGGAATTCGCCAACAAGAAATGGGGCACCCCGCAGCCGATAATTGTCCGCAACCCGGGTATGGGGTTGGGCGTAGCTCTGTTGCAAGGCTTTGGAACCTACTCCTTCCAGGTGAAGGATCCACAGCAGTTTGTGACCCAGATCGTCGGCGCACAAGGCGCATACCGAACATCGGATATCGAAGAACGCTTGCGCACTATGCTGCTTTCCAAGTTACAGGATGTGCTCGGTGAAACCGGCGCAAAGAATTCCGTCCCGGAAATGATCGGTCTCACAGAAGAGATCGGAGCGGCCGTTCGTGCGAAATCGAAGGAGGATTTTGAAGCCATCGGTTTAACACTTAAAACTTTCTATGTTGGCAACCTCAAGCCATCAGACAAGTCAGCTCAGGAATTACGCGATATGGGCATGCTCGACATGGCAACCTATACCCAATTGCAGGCAGCAGACTCCATGCGTGATGCAGCCAATAATCAGAGCGGCGGAGCAGGTCTGACCGCTGGAATCGGTGCCGGCATGGGCATCGGAAATTTGATGGGACAGGCCCTGCAAGGCGGAATGCAAAATACCGGTGCAGGCGGCGCAGCTGCCGGCGCGAAGATGCCCGACATCATGACCCCCGCTGAAGCGGCTCAATTCATGAAAGTCGGCGAAGATGACATCCTCGAAGCCATCAAAGACGGAAGTTTGAAAGCCAAGAAAGTTGGCAAGGCGTTCCGCATCAGCAAGGACAATCTTGAAGCGTTCATGAATAGCTAGGATTTAGAAAGAAACAAAAAGATGCCTTCCCATGGGAAGGCATCTTTTTGTTAATAACTGCAATGTTCATTCCAATTCTGAAATCACTTCTGGAATTGCATTCAACACATCACCCGCCAAAACAGAAGCAGTCGTACCGAGCGTATCTGCCGCCAGCAATCCAGCCTGCGCATGAATGTATGCTCCCGCAATGGAGGCATCGTACGCATCCAAGCCCTGAGCACGCAGGCCGACGATCAAACCAGCCAACACATCACCGGTGCCGGCACGAGCAAGCGCAGGCGTTGCAACTGGAATCACCGTGCTCTGGCCGTCGGGAGAAGCGATGATGGTAAATGCACCCTTCAAAACGACAACATGTCCCCATTCTTTTGCAAAGCGAATTGCAATCTCCTCGCGATGATCTTGAATTTCATCTTTTGATAAACCGGTCAGTATGGACATTTCACCAGGATGCGGGGTCAACACAGCAGACGGAAATATTTTCTTATACCAATCTTTGATATGAGATAAGTGCCGCAGACCATCTGCATCAATCACGAGAGGAAGTTGGATGGACGGAAGAATATCTTCGACAAACCTGCGCGTGCAGAGATGGTCGCCCAAGCCGGGACCGATCAAAAATGCCGTGGCACGGTCCAGGCTTGGCAACAATACTTCACCGGCTGATTCAGAAATAAATCCATTTTCGTGCGGGAGCAAAGCCCATGTTGCTTCAGGCAAATGACCGGCAAGTGCCCCATGCAAGGGTTCAGGCACAGCCATTGTTACGAGGCCAGTACCAATTCGATACGCCGCCGTGCCTGCCAGCAAAGCCGCGCCGGTGTAAGAGGTCGAACCCGCCACAACGAAAGCCGTACCAAACGTCCCTTTGTGTGAAGCGGGCGTTCGCTCCGGCAATAGCACAGAGACCATATCTGCATCCGCAACTTCAGTTTTTATTTCCGTTATTGATTTCAAATCATGGGGCAAACCAATTTCCACCATTTCCAATTCACCGATCAATTCGAACGCAGGAAGCTTCAATAGACCCCGCTTCACAGCCGCCATCGTAATCGTGAGGTCGGCCGGGATGGTTTCATCGGCTGCCGCCCCGGTGTCGCAATCCACCCCGGAGGGGCAATCCACCGCAACAACGAATGGCGGAAGTTCCATCTGGGACAAAATATCGAATGCACTTTGGAGGACTTGTGCCGCCTCTTTCTTAAGCGGAAGTTTGATCCCCGTCCCAAGCAGTCCATCCAAAAGGACATCCGACTCGTTAATATTTTTCCGCAAAGTTTCAAAACTCAAATCGCGTACCGACTCGAATATCTCTCCTCCAGCCGAAAGGTAACTCGCAATTAACGCATCCTCCGCAGGCTCGCGCTTGACCAAGTATGCATGGGTTAACCAACCCGCCCGCGCCAGCCAGGTCAAGGCCACGAGAGCATCGCCGCCGTTATTTCCCGAACCGACAATGCCTGCAACCCTGCGCCAGTCATTTTCCTTTCCAATCTCATGGACAAGTTCCGCAAGTCCAGTCCCGGCATTCTGCATCATCTCGGCATAGGTCAGGCCGTTTGCATCGGCTTCCTTTTCAATTGCACGCATTTGATCGACAGTGACAAGTATCATGGGGTTAATTAACCACAAATGAACGGGACTGAACAGGGATGGGTTTTGTTGAGTTGGATTTCGGATGGCTTATACTAATGTCGCAGGATATTTTCATGGAAAAATATATTTGATCCAGGAATCCCGATACATGCTCGAAAAACCTGACATTCAAGACGAAAAAATTATTGACTGCCTGACAGGCAAATTTGGGCTATCGATTGCGGAAATTGATTTCCTGCCTATTGGAGCCGATTCGAACACAGCTGCCTATCGCGCCGTCAGCCGCGATGGAATGGAGTACTTTGTAAAATTACGAAAAGGGGATTTCGATGAGACTGCGGTCACCCTGCCGAAATTTCTCAGCGGCCAGGGGATTTCCAACATTATTTCCCCGCTCAACAACAAGGCAAACAGTGCATGGACAAACGTTGAAAACTACAAGTTGATTCTGTATCCTTTCATCGAGGGCCGCAATGGCTTTGATATTGCCCTCGATGACCATCATTGGTTTGAATTTGGCGCGGCCCTCAAAAAGATTCACACTGCCGATATCCCAGCAAGGATTAGAGATCAAATTCGCCGCGAAACTTATTCTGCTCAATGTCGGGAAAGCCTCAAAACATCCTTGCAGCGAATTTATCATGAGGCTTTTACAGATTCAATTGCAATCGAAACCGCTGCATTCCTGAAAACAAAACGGGACGAAATCACAGCGATGATCAGGCGCACCGGGCACCTCGCTCTTGCCGTGCAAACTGAATCGCCGGAATTTACAGTCTGCCATTCCGACCTTCACGCCGGCAATATTCTCATCGACAATCAAAACAAGCTATACATCGTCGATTGGGACAACCCCATACTTGCTCCGAAGGAAAGGGATTTAATGTTTCCCGGCGGAGCGCAGGGCTTCGGAGGGCATTCTTCACAAGAGGAAGAGATTTTGTTCTATCAGGGATATGGCCAAATACAGATCAATCAAACCGCCCATGCTTATTATCGATATGAAAGGATCATCGAAGACATTGCAATTTACAGCGAGGAATTACTTTTCACAGGCGCGGGCGGTGAAGACCGAAAACAAAGCCTGCAATATCTAATTTCTAATTTTCTACCGGGCGGCACTATTGAGGCTGCAGTAAAATCTGACAAAAATCCCTAAAAATGATACATTTGGAATAGCGAACATGCGTTCTGGCACTTTATACTTCGGAAATGGAAACTGAAATGCAAAAAACACGGGAATATGGCGAATGCCTTGATACAGTCATGAAATATATTCGTGAACATCTCAACGAACCGCTTCACCGCGATGTACTGGCGGGGGTCGCCGGATTTTCCGTGCCGCATTTTCATCGTATCTTCACCACACACACAGGCGAGAATATCTCCGATTTTGTTCGCCGCGTGCGATTGGAACGAGCAGCCCGGAAATTACGCATGGGCGCAGTGGACATCACTGAGGTGGCGCTGGCCGCCGGTTACGATACACACGCTGCCTTCGGGAAGGCATTCAGACAACAGTATGGCTTCAGCCCCAGCGAGTTCCGAGCGCTGAACTGCTGGCGGGCCACTGAAATTTTAAGAAAAGGTTGAACTCAAATGAAAATCAAGCTTGCAAGTGTCCCGATCGACGATTACGACAAGGCCCTCAAGTTTTACACTGAAAAGATGGGCTTTGAAAAAAAGAGGGATATTCCATTGGGTGAAGGCGCCCGCTGGCTCACGGTTGTCTCTCCTCAGGAACCCAATGGAACAGAATTGCTTTTGGAGCCAAATGCCAGCTACCCAGCCATGAAGGCGCTCAAGGAAGCCCTGGTAAAGGACGGAATACCCATTACTGCATTTGAAGTGGACGACATCCAGGCTGAATATGCGCGCATCAAAAAATTGGGCGTGGAGTTCACGATGGAACCGACCAACATGGGGTCGACTACCGTCGCCATTCTTGATGACACCTGTGGAAATCTTATCCAGATCTATCAGGTCACCGGCGGGTAAAATCAGCCGCTGCAAGCCAAATCGCAAAATAAAACCTGCCTTCGAAAACCCAATCTTCGCTGGCAGGTTTTATTATTTTCAGGGCAGGATTACGTATAATAAAAGACAAAGAAGTTGCCATGACAATTTTAGGAGTTATTAATGGATAAGGCCATTCAGACAAATCTGTCCAACCTGTGGACCGAAGATCGCGAGCTGCAAAATCAAGCCTTCTTTTACATTCTCAAAGTAACAGACAAGCCCGTCGATTGGGCATACGAAGTATGGGATGATATTGTAAAGAACCTGAATCACCAGGACAACCACAATCGTGCGATTGCAGCACAAATTCTGTGCGCCCTCGCCAAAAGCGATCCCAAGGAACGAATCCTCAAAGACTTCAACAGGCTGATTGCAATAACAAAAGATGAAAAATTCGTCACAGCGAGGCATTGCATGCAAGCTTTATGGAAAGTCGGCGTTGCAGGAAAAAAACAGCAGCAACGATTCGTCGAGGGTTTGACGGGCCGATTCAAGGAATGTGCTGCGGAAAAGAACTGCACCTTGATCCGCTATGATATTCTTCAAAATCTGAGAAATGTGTACGATGCAACAAAGGATGAACGCATCAAGGTCAGGGCGCTGGAATTGATCGAAGCTGAAAAGGATTTAAAATATCAAAAAAAATACAAGTCCCTGTGGAAAGAAAAATGAAACTTCCCCTTTATCAAATCGATGCATTTACTGACACAATCTTTGGCGGCAACCCGGCTGCGGTTTGTCCGCTTGAAAGCTGGCTTTCCACTGAAACCATGCAAAAGATTGCCATGGAAAATTCCGTGGCCGAAACGGCTTTCTTTATTCCATTGGACGATGGTTTTCACATTCGCTGGTTCACGCCGGAATTCGAAATGGATTTATGCGGTCATGCAACACTGGCAAGTGCCCATGTTTTGATCAGCCACCTTGGCTATAAAAACCCCGCGATTAAATTTCAGTCCAACAGTGGTGAGCTTATTGTCACTCAAAACAATGACCTGCTCACGCTGGATTTTCCCTCCCGCATGCCCCAACCCGCCGAAGCACCGCAACTTATTTTGGATGGGATAAAAGTAAAGCCGATGGAAATTCTAAAAGCAAGGGATTATGTGTTTGTCTATGAGGATGAAGAAACAATACGACGCATCGAACCTAACGTGAGCCTGCTCAACCAGATCAACATTGACCCCGGCGGAATCATTGTCACTGCGCCCGGCAAAGAGGTGGATTTCGTCTCCCGCTTCTTCACACCGCAAGCAAGTATCTTCGAAGATCCTGTTACAGGCTCCGCCCATTGTTCGCTGATCCCATTTTGGGCAAAGCGGCTCGGCAAAGAAAATTTAACGGCTCTGCAAATCTCACAGCGGGGCGGAAAATTATTTTGTCAAAATGCGGGAGAGCGCGTATTGATCTCAGGAAAAGCTGTTACTTATCTTGAAGGTTTTATCTCTATATAAAGGAAAACATGACCGAATATCATCTCGCCCAATTGAACATCGCCACTCTCAAAGAACCGCTGGACTCCCCCGCCTTTGCAGATTTTGTCGCCAATCTGGATCGCATCAATGCGCTGGCCGAAACTTCAGATGGCTACATCTGGCGTTTAAAATCGGATGACAACAACGCCACTTCATTTCGTCCATTGGACGAAAATACCATTGTAAACATGTCAGTCTGGCGGGATATTAAATCATTGAACGAGTATGTATACAGGTCGGCTCATACCGATATCATGCGCCGTCGCAAGGAATGGTTCGAGCGTATGAAGGAGGCGTTCATGGTGCTATGGTGGATTCCCGCCGGACACCAACCAACGATTGATGAGGCGTTGAAAAAGCTTGAGTTGTTGCGGCAGGCCGGGGCGGGGCCGGAAGCGTTCACGTTTCGAAATCCATTTTCCAAGCCAGTTGAATAGAAAAACCGTTTTCCGCTCCCACTGATCATGTCCTGGAAAGATGGGAACCCGCTCGTGTGAAATTTGGAGACCATCGTCCTATTTCGGATTATGACCCAAAATATCCTTGCACAATTATAAAAAATAGTCTATGCTTAAAGCGCGGGATGAAATCATCCCGTGGCAATTATGAATTGCCACATTATTTTTATATCTCTTGGAGGAGATAATGAAGAAACTTTTGACACTCGCCAGCCTGCTCGTTGTGGCATCCCTCGCCCTCGCCGCTTGCGGAGGCGGTGGATCAAGCGCCTCCGACCTTCTCGGCGCCATCAAGGAACGCGGATACATTCTTGTTTCCACCGACCCCAATTACGAACCCCAGTCTTTCCTTAACACCGAAGGCAAGCGCGCTGCCGACACAAAATGTCCCGCTGATGCATTGACCACTGCCGAGATGCAGGGCTTCGATGTGGATGTTGCCATTGCTGTCGGCGACTCTCTCGGCGTCGAAACCTGTTTCGCCACTCCAGGCTGGGATTTGATCACAGCTGGTAACTGGGCTGACAAATGGGATGTGAGCGTTGGTTCCATGACCATCACAACCGCCCGCCAGGCAATTTTGGATTTCAGCGTGCCTTACTATTACACCCCCGCAGTTGTGGCAGTGGGCGCAGACTCCGGCATCACCTCCCTCGACCAACTCGCCGGACAGGCTTTATGTGCTGGCGTTTCCACCACCTATGAGTCATGGCTGAATAATGACAAGGAAGCTCTCGGCCTTCCCGATTCTTCCATCTACGCAAGTGTGCCCGCAGGCGTGACTGTTGTTCCGTTGGATACTGACCAGGAATGCGCACAATCCATCGCATCGGGCCGCACTGACTTCGTGGGCTACGTTACTTCCGCCACCGTTGTGGATGCAAACATTGCAGCCGGCATGCCCGTGGTGAAATTGGAAGGCGCTGTCTACTCTGAAGATCTCGCCGCAGCCTTCGACAAGTCCTCCACCCTCGATACCGCCTCCCTCCGTGCCGCAGTGGATGAACTCTTCAAGGCCATGCACTCCGATGGCAGACTCTCCGAACTCTCCAATAAGTGGTTCGGAATGGATATCACCCAAGCTCCTAAGTAAAAGAACCCGTACGAAAAAGGGAAGCGGCAAATTGCCGCTTCCCTTTATTTTCCGATATTCGGAAGGGAATTTGCAATGGGTATTTTTTCTGGCAAGGAACAAGTACAAAAATCACAAGCTGAATTGTTGTATGAAGTTCAGATGCGCAAGGAACGCCATTTCCGCGCCAACGTGGGCCTTTCATGGTTCATATTGCTATTGATTCTGATCCTGGCTTTCAGCGGTCAATCCCTGACCATCGGTTCGGTCACATTTCGTGGAATCAAAGTCGACACCGGATTTATTGCCAATAATCTTTCATTTATCGCCGGCGGACTTGGGGAAACCATCCGCATCTCGCTCATGTCGATTGCATTGGCAATGATCCTCGCGCTGCTGGCGGCGCTGGGACGCCTCTCCACATTCCCGCCCATTTATGCACTCAGCACTTTTTATGTTTCGCTTATTCGTGGAACACCTCTTTATTTACAGATATTCTTTTTCTTTCTAGCCCTTCCACAATTAGGCATCATTTTGCCCGGGTTGATCGCGGGCGTGCTGGCTCTTGGATTGAACTATGGTGCCTACATGTCTGAAATTTTTCGCGCCGGACTAAGCTCCGTTGGTAAAGGTCAGCGCGAAGCTGCGATCGCATTAGGTATGACTCCAAGCCAAACCATGCGCAGAGTGGTCCTGCCGCAGGCGCTTCGCTTTGCAATCCCCCCGGTTGGCAATGAATTTATCGCCATGACAAAAGACTCTGCTCTTGTCTCTGCCACCGGCTTCGTTCATGAGTTAATGTGGCGTTCCACAAAAGTGGGACGTGCACAATTTCATAATCTCGAAGCGCTGATCATGGCGGCCATATTTTATTGGGGAATGACCATGATCCTCAGCTACCTGCAAAGTCGCCTTGAGACACGCCTCGCCAAGGGAGATCGATAACATGACATCCATCGTCAAAATCTCCAATCTCGAGAAATATTTCGGACGACTTCATGTCTTGAAAAATATCAGTTTGGAAGTTCCCGAACGCCAGGTGGTCTGCTTGATCGGCCGCAGTGGTTCTGGGAAAAGCACATTGCTGCGCTGTATTAATTTTCTTGAGCAACCCTCGAAAGGCACGATCGAAGTGGACGGTATCGTCGTACATGGCGGCGAAAGAGGTCGGGAGAATCGTCAGCTGGTTCATGATGTGCGCCTGAAGACAGGTATGGTTTTTCAAGAATTCAATTTATTTCCACACATGAGTGTTCTTGAAAATGTCATAGAAGGCCCGATCACCGTTAAAGGCATGGACAGGGAAAAAGCCATTAAGCTTGGCGAGGAACATCTGGATAACGTTGGCATGTTATTCAAAAGGGATGAATATCCAAACCGCCTCTCTGGCGGACAAAAACAACGCGTCGCTATCGCCCGCGCCCTGACCATGGAGCCGAGAGTAATGCTCTTCGACGAACCCACTTCCGCCCTTGACCCCGAACTGATTGGCGAGGTTCTCAACGTCATGAAACGGGTTGCGAAGGAAGGTATGACCATGATCGTGGTCACACACGAAATGGGTTTTGCGCGCGAGGTGGCAGACCGTGTGATCGTAATGGCCGAAGGTGAATTGATCGAAGATGCCCGGCCAACCGACCTCTTTAGCAATCCCAAAGATCCGCGCACCAAGGCATTGATCGACCGCTATCGCAGTGGAGAGCAACAGTGACCATCGCGGTCACCAGAAAGATCAGTCCGCGCTTTAATGAATGTGAGATCACCCATATCGAGCGCACTCCCATCGATCTTGATGTGGCTCGTGCGCAACACGCGGATTATGTGAAGGCACTTTCGTCATTGGGATGTCAGGTGATCGAATTAACCGAGGAGGCGGATTTACCTGATTCCGTTTTCGTGGAGGATGCCGCTTTTATTCTCCCTGAAGTTGCAGTAATCACCCGTCCCGGTGCCGACTCACGCAAGGCGGAAACGGAAACCATTGCCACGGTATTGTCACCGCACAGACCACTGCTTCACGTCAAAGAACCGGCAACCGTGGACGGCGGCGATGTTCTCATCCTTGGAAAAAATATCTATATCGGCAGGTCATCGCGCAGTAATCAACAGGCGGTTGATCAAATTCAAGACCTGCTCAAGGAATATGGATACACGGTAATCGGCGTGGAAATGCATGATTGCTTACATCTAAAAACAGCTCTCACCAAAGTGGATGACCAAACCGTATTGATCAATCCTAACTGGGTGGACACTTCGCACTTCAGGCAATTTCACTGGATCGAGGTGGACGCTTCAGAACCCTTCGCCGCGAACTGCCTGCCAGTCAACTGGCAGATCATCTACCCGACATCATTTCCCAGAACCGCCAAAAAACTTGTCGATCATGGATGCAAGATCATCCCGGTTCAAGTCGATGAGCTGGCCAAGGCCGAAGGCGCCGTCACCTGTTGCAGCCTGATCCTCTAAAAACGAGCAAATAAGATAAAATCTCCGTTCACTGAACGGAGATTTTGACAATCCATGTGCGAAAAATTAAGTCACCACGAATGAATTTCATACTTAAAACATCAAAAGACATGCGGCACGAGGGAGCGCGGCAGGAATATATAACACGCGCTGTCTTTTCGCTTACAGGGTATGGATTATTCCTTACCACCATACTATCCACAATTGTCAACTTCATGATCGGTCAGCCAATGTGGTGGCCCGTGATCCTCATGTTGACGATGAGCGCACTCCTTTTTCTGGGTTGGTTCATTGTCAGCGTTGGACATTGGAAAATTGCGAGGTATCTCCTGCCGGCAATGTTCATTGCCGTAGGCACATACGTCACGCTCCAGCCAGGCCTTGGCATCGTGGGAGTTTTGCAATACGCTCTCGCAGTAATACTAACAGCCATCCTATTCAACTTTAAGGCACAATGGCTTACTGTATTGCTAAGCGAGCTGGCTTTCCTTTCCGTAAGCTGGGTTGGCGGAGAATATGATCCTGAAAAATTAGCAAGTGTTGGGCTGATTGTCGCAGTATCCTTAAGTGGGATATCCATCCTTCAATGGCTATCCTCCGAACTACTCACTCGCGCACTCGATAACTTAAGCCAGGAAATTACCATTCGAAATGAATCGGAAAATAAACTGCGGCAAAAGGAGAATATCCTGGCGGCAACAGCGAAGTCTGCCCAGTTGCTGCTGGATTCACAAGATTGGCGGAGCAACATTAATGAAATGCTCGCTTTATTAGGCAAGGCCGCCAATGCAAGCCATGCCTACTTATTTGAGAATCACCTCGATGAAACCGGGAAATTTGTGACAAGTCAAAAATTCGAATGGACCGCTGAAGGTCAGAATTCCGAGATCAAAAACCCGGACTATCAGAATGTGCCCCTGCTTGAAGAGTATATGAAGGATTGGTACAACTTGATGAGTGCAGGAAAACCCTTTTACAACACCACCCAAGCCTTCGCGCCGGAATGGGCAAACACACCCAGTAGAAAGGAAATCAAAACCTTGCTTGATGTGCCAGTCTTCGTCGGTGAAAAATGGTGGGGAGTGATCGGCTTTGACGACTCTTTCAATGAAATGCCATGGTCGCAAGCAGAGGTGGATGCGATGCAAATTTCCGCAGGGCTCCTTGGCTCCACCATAAAAAACCAGACCGCTCACGAAGAATTGCGCGCATCAGAAGACAAATTTCAGACGGCCTTTCATGAAACATTCGTCCCCATGGTGATCGGAAGGGTATCCGATCGGGTCATTATCGATTCGAACGAAGCATTTTTAAACCTAACCGGCTACACATATGACGAAACCTTGCATCGCACGGCCAGCGAGTTACAATTATGGTCAAACGGGGATGAGTATCAGCAATATCTGGGAATCATTTCAAGTCAGGGATATTTACGGGAGTTCAAGGCCCAACTCAGGAAAAAGTCCGGGCAGGTGGGCGTGGTACTGCTTTCCGTTTCCTCGATCAAAATAGGCGAAGACGATTGCCTGCTTTATACACTGTATGAAATTACCAAGTTGGAGGAAGCCCTCAATGACCTTCGCAATAAAAACGATGAGCTGGAAAGGTTTACCTACACGGTCTCGCACGATCTCAAAGCGCCGCTGATCACGATCGGTGGTTTTGCGGGACTCTTAAAGCGTGATATGAATACGGGGAATAAAGAAAAAATCCATCGAAGTGTAGACCGTATCATGGACGCAGTCGCTAAGATGGAACGATTATTAAACGAATTGCTGGAGCTTTCCCGCATTGGACGCATCATCAACGAGCCGGTGACCGTGCCGTTCGGTGAGATTGTGGATGAAACCCTCAGCCTGACCCAGGGCCGGTTGCGGGCAAACAGGATCGAGGTCCAGGTGGAGGCGGGGATGCCGAGGGTAAATGTCGACCGTGCCCGAATCGTAGAGGTCCTGCAAAATCTGGTCGACAATGCTTCCAAATTCATGGGCACGCAAACGAATCCAAAAATCGAGATTGGCACAAAACTGGCTGAAGGGCAACCGGTCTTTTTTGTTCATGACAATGGAATTGGGATCGAGCCCGCTCATCATGAAAGAATCTTTGGCTTATTCAATAAATTGGAAGCAAACACAGACGGTACGGGTATTGGACTCGCGCTTGTCAGGCGTATTATCGAATTTCATGGCGGAAAAATCTGGGTCGAATCTCAGGGCAATGAAACCGGAACAACATTTTGGTTCACTCTGCCTTTGGGTTAAAACAAAAACCCCCTTGCGGGAGTTAGAGTGCGCTGGAGAGGACTTGAACCTCCACGTCTTACGACACACGCACCTCAAGCGTGCCTGTCTGCCAATTCCAGCACCAGCGCTAGAACAGGGCGTATTATAATCGGCTTGCTTTTCTTGTCAAGCACATTCAACACAGGAGTTTTTACATGGCCCGAATCGTAGTAGATGCAATGGGAAGTGATGCGTTTCCAACACCGGATGTGGAGGGAGCCGTGTGGGCGGCGCGCGAATATGGCGCTGAAATCATTCTGGTGGGCGATGAAAATATCATCAAACCCGTATTGGCCAAACAAAATACGGAAGGTTTGAAAATAAGCATTGTCAATGCCCCGGAAATGCTGACCATGGAAGACAAAGGCGAAAACCTGGTTTTGAAAGCCCGCAGCAAGGATGCAAAAAATTCCATGGCAGTTGGGATCGATCTGGTCAAAAATGGCGAAGCGGATGCTTTCGTCACTGCCGGGAATACCGGCGCAGGAATGGTAACTGCACTCTTTCGATTGGGCCGCATCCGTGGCGTGGATCGACCGGCGCTTGCTCCGATCTTTCCCACGGCTACAGGCACCTGTGTTGTGTTGGATATTGGCGCCAACCCGGATTGCAAACCGGAAAACTTGTATCAATTTGGGATTTTAGGAAGCATTTATGCGGAGAAGGTCCGCGGTGTGAAAAACCCAAAAGTTGGCTTGGTCTCGAACGGCGAAGAAGAAGGCAAAGGCAATGAGCTTGTAAAAGGCGCAACCAAGTTATTCAAGACATCCAAATTAAATTATTTTGGAAATGTGGAAGGCAAGGAAGTGATCGGCGGCAAAGTGGACGTTGCTGTGACAGACGGATTCACCGGCAATGTGATGTTGAAATCATCAGAAGCGGTTGCCAAATTGATCACGGACAAGATCCGCGAAATCATAAAAAACGGAAGCATCCTTACCAAGATTGGCGGGATACTGGTCCGACCTGCCCTGCGCCAGATTAAACAACTCCTGGACCCCAGCGAGCAAGGTGCAGCTCCCTTGCTGGGAATCAACGGATTGGTATTTATCGGCCATGGCCGCTCGGATACACTGGCGATCAAGAGTGCCATTCGCGTGGCAAAACATGCTGTGGATGTAAAAGTGCTGGACGCAATGAAATCCGCCATCGAAGAAAGTTTAAAAAACTAGCCATGAAAATTATCAAGAACGAGAAGTTGATCGCCAGAAATAGCAAGATCGGAAACTACATCAGCCTGAGTGCCCTGGTTATATTGGGCGGCGGCATGTACATTTCATTTTCGAAACCGGAGTGGTTTGCTTATTCAATTGTTTGTTTAGTAATTGGGTATATTCTGACTCAGATCGGCATGTACATGGGAAATCGCTGGGGAAGGTCTCCGCGACCTGACGAAAAAATTGACGCTGGCCTAAAGGGTTTACACAGTGACTTCACTATGTATCATTATGTTTCGCCGACGTCTCACCTTTTAGTTGGACCTGCGGGAGTTTGGGTGCTCCTTCCACATCATCAACGCGGGAAAGTTGAATATAACGGCAAACGCTGGAAATTAAGCGGCGGGGGCTTCGTTCAAAGTTATATGAAGATTTTTGGACAGGAAGGAATCGGCAGACCCGACGCAGAAGCCAGTTCAGAAATTTACTCCGTTCAAAAGTTCCTTGAAAAGAACATGGCCGATCAGGAAATCCCCGAGGTTAAGGCGGTGCTTGTTTTTACAAGCGACGATCTGGAGCTGGAAGCCAGCGACTCACCGGTCCCGGCGATGAAGTTGAAGCAATTGAAGGAATTTCTTCGGCAGAAAACAAAGGAACGAGGGGTCTCCCAGGAACAACTTAAAAAAATCACCGCACTATTTTCAGCTGAATAAATCAACCCCTCCTCATAGAACAGGGCCTCAATCCTGTTCTATTAATTATGGTACACTTGTTCTAATATGACAACGATCGTTTCCCTTGATATCGAAACCACTGGCCTCGACGAAAATCGCGAGGCCATTATTGAAATTGCCGCTGTTAAATTCAACGGGCGCCGCGTGGAAGACGAATTCAGCACACTGATCAACCCTGGCAGGCATATTCCTGATTTCATTACCGGACTGACTGGCATCGACGACGCCATGGTACGTCAGGCTCCGCGTGTACGCGATATTTCCAGCGACCTCATCAACTTTATCGGCGATGCACCCATCCTGGGTCACAATGTCAAATTTGATATTGGCTTCCTGCGCAAAGCGGGGTTATTCGAATTCCAACAAACATTGGACACCTATGAGCTTGCCTCGGTGTTGATGCCAACAGCAAGCCGATATAATCTTGGATCGCTTGGCCAGCAATTGAATATCCCACTCCCCGCCACCCACCGTGCTTTGGATGATGCCCGCGTCACACAAGCTGCATATGTCCGATTGTTCGACATGGCATGTGAACTCCCAATGGATACATTGAACGAGATCGTGCAGCTCAGCGACTTCGTAAATTGGGATGCAGGCTGGGTCTTTCAACAAGCCTTGCAGGCAAAAGTAAAAAAGGGCGGAGTTCAGGCGAAGAAAGTTAAAACCGCCTCCTTCTCCGAACCGATGTTTGAATCAGCGAAAAAAGAATCGTCCTCCTCGATTCAAAAGACCGAAGATCCAACTCCACTCGACCCGGAAGAAATCGCCGCGGTATTGGAATACGGCGGCCCATTCTCCAAATATTTCGAATCCTACGAGCACCGCCCCGAGCAGGTGGAAATGCTCAAACGGGTAACAAATGCCCTTTCGAACGGCAACCATCTCATGGTCGAAGCGGGAACCGGCGTTGGTAAATCCTTCGCCTACCTTGTGCCCGCTGCATATTTTTCCACGCAGAACAACACACGTGTCGTTGTTTCCACGAACACGATCAACCTGCAGGATCAGTTGATCAAAAAAGATTTACCAAACTTGAAGGCCGCACTTGGCTTGGGCGAACTTCGCACAGCCGTGATGAAGGGCCGAAGCAACTATTTATGCCCGCGCCGTCTTGACTTCATGCGCAAGAACGGGCCTAAAGACGCGAATGAAATGCGCGTGCTTGCAAAAATTTTGGTGTGGATGCTCGACAATTCCAGCGGCGACCGAAACGAACTTAACCTCACCGGCCCCATCGAACGCGAAGCATGGATGCGTTTGTCGGCTGAGGATGATGCCTGCACCACGGAAACCTGCATGGGTCGAATGGGAGGCGCGTGCCCGTTTCAACGCGCAAAACAGGCCGCATTAAATTCCCATCTGCTCATCGTCAACCACGCACTTCTTCTTTCCGATGTTGCTTCGGGAAGCAAAGTACTTCCTGAATACGATTATGTCATTGTGGATGAAGCGCATCACATGGAATCTGCGATCACAGGCGCACTGTCCTTTCGCATGACTCAAAACGATCTTGAACGCATGATGAAGGAATTGGGTGGAACCTCGGCGGGAATCCTCGGCCGTGTTCTCACAGAATTACATCCTTCGCTTCGTCCCTCAGACTTTGGCCTGCTACAGCAACAAATCAAACGCGCCACAGACCAAGCTTTTCGCATGGAACAACTGGCAAAACAATTTTTCATTACGCTCGGTGAATTTATCGCGCTTCAACGCGAAGGACAACCCCAAAGTAATTATTCATGGCAGATGCGCATCCTCCCTGCCACGCGGACCGCTCCCGGCTGGGACGAGGTCGAAATGACATGGGGGCAGGTTGGCGAAACGTGGGCATTGCTAATCAAAACCCTTGAAGAGCTGTATAAAGGTTTGGGGGAGCTTCTTTCACAAGGCCATGATAACGTGGAAGATATCATGGGAAACTTGAGCAGCCTGATGCGTAGAATGACCGACGCGGAAGCGGCATCCTCCGGGTTGATGCATAAACCGTCAAATGAATTGATCTACTGGGTGGAAGTTAATCCACGTGGCGAACGCTTGTCGTTAAATGCCGCTCCTTTGCGCGTGGGTCCACTGGTGCAAAAACACCTTTGGATGGAAAAGGCCAGCGTTATCATGGCCTCCGCAACGATGACCACGCACGGCGAATTCCAATACATTCGCAACACACTCGCCGCCGAAGAAGTGGATACAGTATCGCTCGGATCACCATTCGATTACGAATCCAGCACCCTGCTTTATGTGGCGAACGATATTCCAGAACCAAATATCAACGGCTATCAACAAGCACTTGATAAAACCATCATCGCCACCGCCAAAGCCACGGGCGGACGTATGCTCGTGCTGTTTACGTCGTATGCAGCCTTGAAGAAAACCGCACAGACCATCACCGGTCCGCTGGCAAGGGAAGATATCTTTGTCTTTGAACAAGGTGAAGGCGCTTCCCCCAACGCATTGCTGGAATCATTCAAGTCAACGGATCGCGCCGTACTGCTTGGCACCCGTTCCTTCTGGGAAGGTGTGGATGTCCCCGGCGATTCGCTTTCGGTGGTCGTCATCACCAAACTGCCCTTCGATGTACCGTCCGACCCGATCATCTCTGCACGTTCTGAATTGTACGAAGATTCATTCAACGAATATTACCTGCCCGAATCCATTCTAAAATTCCGTCAGGGATTTGGCCGCCTGATCCGCACCGCATCGGATCGCGGCATCGTCGCCATTTTGGATCGCCGTGTGCTGACCAAACAATACGGACGATTATTTTTGGAATCACTTCCCCAATGTACAGCACGCCAGGGTGCGGCAGCCGGGCTGGCAAAGATGGCCGGTCAATGGCTGGGGATGTAAAAACAAACTCAAACTGTGCCAGTATCCAATTAAATTTATATGTATTTATTTAGTTATGCCATTACAAAATCAAGAGGTTGATCATCCCCGGTGATTCATTGAAAATAGCGAGCCGCCCAAATTGGCTCGTAATAAAGCGGCGCTTGCAACCGGCAGATTGACAGGACCCGGATAAACCATGAAGCGCGGCGACCAAATGGGGTGGAATTTTTCCTTGAAGGAATGCAAGCCGCGAAAGTTATAAAAACGGTTCACGTTGCGATAAATGTAATGAAGCGTGCGTTCAACCGCCGGGTCATTCGTCTTTTCTCCCACACCCGAGAAGGCACTTAATCCAAGGTTGAATGCGGCAAATCCCTGCTCCCGCGCCCATTGAAAGAGGGATACGAATAGAAAATCCATCAACCCTGATTCGGTGATATGGCGGTAACGCATCAGATCAACCGCCACTTCGTTTGCCTGAAACTCAGTCATCAAATTGGCAAAGGCCTCGATAAAACCTTCCTTATCCCTAACCAGCAGGATGGGACAGGTATTCAAATAGGCCTCGTCAAACCAGCCAAGGGAGAAACGCATTTCAGACAGACCGCGAGTCGTCAGCCATTCCTCGCTGATGGAATTAAGTTCACGCAGCATTCTGGCTGAATAAGGCGGCTGAAGCACATCGTATCGATATTCCATCTTTACCATTTTGTTGTAGCTGTTTCGCAGGGTTTTATTCTCGCTGCCATCCAGGGTGAATTTTTCCAGGTCCACAATGGCTTCATGCCCAATTGTGATGCAATCGAATTTTGCCGCTTGATATTGGCCAAGATAATCTGGCTGTACCTGATAAAAAACAGGGACCCAATCGTTGGAGGAGCAAAATTTCTTAAAGGTTTCCACCGATGCGACAACATCAGCTGCGGGTCCAATCGGATCTCCAAGCACCAGGGCGACACGATTCTCCACCACATAGGAAATGACCGACCCGCCTTCGCTAAAGAAGAACAACTTATCATCGAAAAGTGCAATGCGGGCCTGCGACGTTCTTCCATAAGCACGGACGATCTCCCAGGCGTGAACACGCTCTGCTTCAGTCGCAACACGCCGGGCAAGTACGGGGCGAAGCAGCATGAGCAGGGTGTAACCCATCGTCACTGCCCCCACCGTATAAATAGAATCGGCAAAGTAGCGTCCAAACCCAGTGACCGGCTTCAGACTCGGACTGTAAGATTCAACAAACATCAACACGGTCTGACGCAGTGCGTCCCAAAACCCAAAGTTGACACTGTAATGACGATCGAGAAGATAGAAACCGATCAGGCCATAGACGAGGGTAAAAGCCAATGAGGCCAGGGCAACTTGAAGTCCCTGACGAACCGAGGGCCTATCGGACAGTGCATGAAATTGCGGACGTGTGTAGATCAACAAACTTAGCAACAGGAATGCCAAAAGCGCTTCCTCATAATCCAACCCTTTAAGCAAATGAACAATAATTGAAATCGCAAGGACGGTTAGCGTCAGCATCCAGGCCAGTTGTTTGCGGCGCCATAAACTTACCGAGAGCATCAACAGCGCAAAGCCCGCAAGCGCGGAGGTTAAATGTCCGCCGGTGCTGACGCCAAACGGCAGGACTGTTTCCAGAATTTGTAGGCGGCCTTTCATGGAAGGCGTGACTGCCGAAAGGACATTGACGATGCCCATCACGGCCGTCAGGGCTGCGATCAAATGAACGAGGGTTTCTTCCGATAGAGCAAGCTTGAACTTCAAGACAAACTCCTTCTTTGAAAAATGCCTGACGGGTTTCCATACCCGTCAGGCATTTTTATTTACAACTTCGGCAACACGATGGATTGTTGTTTCTGATACTTCCCTTTTTTATCGGCATAGGAAGTTTCGCATTCTTCATCCGCTTCAAAGAAGAGGACTTGTGCGAGGCCCTCATTTGCGTAGATCTTTGCGGGGAGCGGTGTTGTGTTGGAGATCTCCAAGGTAACGAACCCTTCCCACTCCGGTTCGAACGGTGTGACGTTGACAATGATGCCGCAGCGTGCGTAGGTGGATTTGCCGAGACAAACCGTCAGCACTTTGCGCGGAATGCGGAAGTATTCAACGGTTCGCGCCAGTGCAAATGAATTCGGCGGGACAATGCACACATCGCCGGTGAAATCCACCATCGACTTGGTATCGAAGTTCTTCGGGTCCACCGTGGCAGAAAAGACATTCGTGAAGATCTTGAATTCATTCGCCACACGCACATCGTATCCATAAGATGACACGCCGTAGGAAATCACGCCGTTGCGAACCTGCTTGTCTTCGAACGGTTCGATCATCTTTTGTTCCAGTGCCATCTTGCGGATCCAGTGATCAGGTTTAAGTCCCATTACTCTTCTCCTAATAAAATAAGATAAGTGTGTCATCCTGAGCGACAACGAAGGATCTCAAAGATAATCTCAGAGACTCTTCGCTATCGCTCAGAGTGACACATAAATAATCTTTATATCCCGCCGCGGTCTTTCATGACTTTGCGGATTTCTTTTTCGAGTTTATCTGCTTGTTTCTCCAAGTCGGCGAGTTCCTTGAGCATCTTATCACCAGCGGACTTGTCTTCCAGTGTATTCAAATTGATGCGTACATTGCAGCCTGCGGCGGTGAGCGAGGCGCGAGCCATGGCGAAACCAGACATCGAGTCGCTGATGGCGTTGACATTGGCATCCTTCGCGCATTTGATGGCGAGCTCCATTACCTTGACGGCACCTTCCGCAACGTGCAGCGGAATGTGTGCCGCATTCATCGTGGATTGAGCAATCGCCGCATTACGCGCGGACTTTTGCTCTTCGGTATCCTTCGGCATTTTGAACGTCGCCATCAATACTTCGAAGGCGGAGGCATCGTCATCCACGGCCTGGGTCAATTCCTTGCGCAGGCTTTCAGCCATCACGCGAATGGCTTGCATCTCGGCCTCGACCTCGGCATATTTCTTCTTGCCGATGGTGAGACCTGCGACCATCGCAACCAGAGCCGCGCCCATCGCGCCGGCGTATGCGCCTGCCGAGCCGCCGCCGGGAGTGGGCGTCGGGGCGGCTAATTCTTCGATGAAGGAAACGCCCTTCGGGGACGATGCAGGCACCGGCGAGTCCGAAGCGGGAGATGAAAACAACCGAGACTCCAAAATCTGCTCTTTATCAAATTGATCCAGTTGTGTGTACCAGACCGCCGCATCCACCAGCGCTTCCTGCGGAATTAATCCAACGAGTTCGCTGTGATGAATGCCCACGCCATACCGCTGCGCTTCGCGTCGAATGAATTCGACGACACGCGCGATCGGCGTTTCGCGGAAGTTGGTGAGGTTCATCGAAACTTGTGCACGTCCATCGACAAGCAAGCCAAGCCCTTTGACATACCGCAGGCCGCCCGATGATTGCCGCACAGCCTTGGCGATCTTCTTGGCGATATCGACATCATCGGTGGTGAGATACACATTGAATGCCACCAGCGGAGCACGCGCGCCGATGATCGACGCGCCCGCCTTCGGAAGTTTGCTGGGACCGAAATCGGGCTTGCGATCTGGATTCGATTCGATCTCCGCCTTCAAGCCTTCGTATTGACCTCGGCGGACGTTTTCCAAATTGGTTCGTTCTGGACGAGCAGCCGCCGCCTCATACAAATAGACGGGGATGCCCAGCTCGCCGCCCACGCGTTGACCCAACCTTTGGGCAATCGCGATGCAATCTTCCATGTTCGCACCGCTGAGCGGAACGAAGGGAATCACATCCGCCGCGCCGAGGCGTGGATGCGCGCCTGTGTGTGAATCGAGATCGATCAATTCGGCGGCGGTCTTGATCGCGCGGAAGGCGGCCTCCTCCACCCCGGCAGGACTGCCTGCAAAGGTGAGCACGGTGCGGTTGTGGTCAAGATCAGACGAGCGGTCGAGGAGTTTCACTTCGGGGACCGATTGGATGGCGGCGACGATCTGGTCGATGACTTCCGGTCGGCGCGCGTCGGAGAAGTTGGGGATGCATTCTATTAGTGGAGTGGTCATGTCGTCTCGTAGTTTGATAGTCGAAAAGTTTGAATGTTTACAGGTTGGAACGTGTGTAATTATAAGGGTTTGAGAAGAAAGAGGAAAGAAGAAAATGTGAGAGTATATAATACTAGGGCCAAAACACGGTGTCATTCTACCTGTACCGTGTGTCGCTATCGCTCAGGGCGACGCGACATAGGTGAGAAGATAAATTACAACCCTAAATGCAGGAGCATTCATTGTCCACATCAAATCATCCACCCAAACCAAAAACACTCAAAAAACTTCCACTCCTTCTAATCGCAATCCCCATTCTCGCCTGCGGTCTCATAGCAACACCGGAGCCGCCCGGCGTGGGTGAAAAAGCAGAGAAGGGGTACACCGCCTGCGACCCAATCATCGCCGCGCTGGAACAGTTTCAAGCCGACAAAGGCACATACCCTGAATCACTTGCGGAGCTTGTCCCTGATTTCATCGCCAGTGTCCCAGCCGAAGTCAACGATGAACCGATTTCTTATTCAAAGACAGGGGAAAGTTATTCGCTCGCATTTCACTACATCGGCCCCGGCATGAATACCTGCACATACACACCCAAAGACAAATGGCATTGCTCGGGCGCATACTAAACGGCGCCCAACCTGATAAAAGAGGCATAATAATGAATCAATGGAACTCTGATTATATTCATATCAATAAACTAAAGCTGCATTACACCCGCACAGGCAACGGGCACCAGCCGCCGTTGATCCTCCTGCACGGCGTCACCGATGACGGTCTATGCTGGACGCGCCTCGCCCAATCATTGGAAGCGGACTACGATGTGATCATGCTCGACGCGCGTGGACATGGTCACTCCGATGCGCCGAAGCGCGGATACAACGCAGCGCATCAAGCCAAGGATCTGGCTGGATTCATCGCCAAACTAAATTTGCAACACCCGAACATTCTCGGCCACTCGATGGGCGCGGCGACTGCATTGGCCTTTGCAGGGTTATATCCCGAAGTGCCAGGCTCCATCCTGTTGGAAGACCCGCCGCCGTGGTGGATGAAGATCAAACAATCTGCGGAGCAGACCGAACGCCTGAAAGGATCGATCGCATGGATGGAGGGACTCAAACGAAAGACGCGCGCCGACATGATCTCCGAACAACACGCTGCCATGCCGCATTGGCCGATGGACGAGATCGAACGTTGGGCCGATTCAAAACATCGCTTCAGCTTGAATGTGACCGAAGTTTTCAGGGTCCGCCCGGATAAGGACATTAACTGGAAGACGCTGATCAAACAGACTACATGTCCCTCACTGCTGATCACTGGAGATAACGCATACGGCGCACTGGTCAACGAACAAAGTGCAGCGGCGCTTCACACATTGATCCCACAACTACAAGTGAATAACATTCCTGCGGCAGGTCACAGTATCCGTCACGATCAATTCGAAAAATATGTAAAGATCGTCAAGGATTTTCTCGGAAAGATCAGGAACTAAGAAGCCAATGGAAAAATCCCGCCTCGAAGCCTTCAGCGACGGCGTCTTCGCCATCGTCATCACCTTATTAATTCTCGACATCCGTTTCCCCGAAGTGCCCTACAGCCAGTTCACAACGACTTTGATTTCCGTATTACCGCGCATTCTGGCTTACGTGATGAGCTTCATCATCATCGGGTTGTATTGGGTCATCCACCACAATTCGATGCACGCGATCAAGAAAACAGACCGCGGCTTTTTGTGGCTGAACATTTTACTTTTGCTGTTTGTCAGTTTCATTCCCTTCCCCACTTCATTGGTCGGCCGCTATCCCTTTCAAGGCGGGCCGATCATTTTCTACGGCGCGACCTTGATCGCCTGCAACGCGGTGGGATATGCCATGCTGGTCTATGTATATTACCATCCGCATCTGGCGGTAGCCGAATTCAGCAAACAGTACATGCGCAGTCACACGCCAAATTACATCTTCGTCAACGGGTTCTATCTTGGTGCTATTCTGCTTGCCAATTCGTTTCCACTCGTCAGCTATCTTATCTATATCGTCGTAGTAATTCTCATCATTGTCTTTCTCCCCAAGCGCGACGATGGCATTAATTATCAAGGCGAATGATGGCCCTGATCCTCTTCGATTATGATGGTGTCCTCGCGGACACCCTGGACGATCTGTTGAAATTTAGCCAGGAAATCTGTAATGAACTTGGCGTACAACATCACGTGGTCAGGGAGGATATCAGCACCCTGGAAGCGATGTCCTTTGCCAATCTTGGACGACGTGTGGAAGTGCCTGAGCCGTTGGTCGAGGAATTTGTGCGCAGGTCTTTGGAGAAAGTGGCGAACAAGAAAACCCCGCCTCACATTTTCCCGGGGCTGGCACAGGTGATCAGAGAGTTATCCACCCGACATATCCTCGGCATCGTCACCACCAATTCGTCGCAAAACGTAAATGCTTTTCTCAAAGAACACGCGCTCGCGGATTGCTTCCGCGCGATCTATGGCGTCGATCAGCCGGGGACCAAGGCGGAGAAAATTTCCCATGCGCGGGATCAATTCACAGCGGCGGGTGAAGCGGTGTTCATGATCGGCGATGCAGCCAGCGACATCAACGCGGCGAGGGAGGCATCCGCAAAAAGCATCGGCGTCAGTTGGGGTCATCAAAGCGTGGAGATGTTAATCCGCTCGAAGGCCGACTATATTGTCAATTCACCCAGGGAATTACTCGATTTATTTACCCAAGAAGGAATTTTCGATTGACATTACTTATGGTTACTTGACTCACACATTGAAAGTTGTAAACTTATTTACAAGCAACAATTGAACCGGCGCTCATAATTATTAAACTTCAGGAGGCACTGAAATGAAAATCTACAAATACTGGACTCTTGAAAAACGCACGATCCAGATCGATGGGCTGACGCAGGAAATCCACTGTTATGGCGGGTCAAACATTTCCGTCGAGGATGCCGCTCAAAAAGCCGTCGAGAAGATGAAGAAGATCGAGCGGAAGATACAGGGAGATAAAACGGTCTTCGAAGATTACGAGGTGGAAGTCCGCGAGGAAATTCTGCAAACCATTCACGAGGATGCGGTCATCACCAGAAATCGCTATGGTGCTAGTGTCCTGAATGTGGAAACGCTGCTGATCCTCGACATCGACAAGCCCAAGGCTTCCATTGGCGATATGTTCAAGAAGAAAGACCCGGCACAGAATAAAGCGAAGATCTTTGACATGGTTCGCAAGCTGGCTTCGAGTTCAAAATATCAAGGGCTGGGATTCCGTTTATACGAGACCGCGCAGGGCGCACGAGTCATCGTCACCGGCAGGGATTTCGATCCGCGCGATTCCAGCACGATCAAACTCATGGACGAATTCAATTGCGATAAGCTGTACACTTTGCTGTGCCAGAAGCAGGGCTGCTTTCGTGCGCGGCTGACGCCCAAGCCCGGGCGGATGAAGATGCGCGGGTACAGAGTCAAGTTTCCGCGCGAAGCAGATGCGGCTTTGGATCAATGGATCAGCACTTACGAACGCGAGAGCCAAAACTACAGCGTGTGCAAATTCATCGAACAGATTGGCGGCACATCACTGGGCAGCGACGTGATCCGCCTGCACGACGAGATCACCAAAGCCCACACTCATTTGAATTTGGCGTAGGATTTTTCTATTCCAGATATAAAGCGCGCAAACGTTCGGTGTCGTGCTTCGTCAGGTCCAGCGCTTTATATACATAATCGTCGAACGAACCGTATTGACGAGTAATCGTCTCAAAGGCGGCGCCAAGATAATCTGTGCGCGCCTGCATGAATTCCTTGATCACAGCCACAAACAGCCGGCCTTTCAACAAACGCAATATCATCAATCTTCCGGTATAAGCCTTCAGAAAATATTGATTGGTGAGCATGTAATCCTGTAGCACAAGATCATGCGGCACGCCGAGCATTCGCAGCAAAATGGCAGCGGCAAAGCCGGTGCGGTCCTTGCCGGCCGCGCAATGGAAGAGAACAGGCTTTCCGTTCGCAGAAAATACTTCCCCGATAAACTGTTTGAATTGCGGCGTAAATTTAGTAGCAAGCTCGATATTCGTCTGGATCATGGATTGATTCGCATCGATGTTTTTCAAATTCCTGACAAATTCCTCGCGTGATTCCTGGGTGGCCCTGGTGCTGCTATCCAGGATCGGAATCGCCACGTGGCGGTTAACCAATTCCGCAGGCAGCCGGTCCGGCTCCCGTTGTATCTCCTGCTCCGAACGAAAATCGATCACGCGGCTGAGGCTCAATGCGGAGAGATTCTTGAGATCGACTGCATTCAATTTATGCAAGGCATCCGAGCGATACAACACATTCCAGCGAACGGTTCTGCCGTCCTTGGCTTGATATCCGCCCAGGTCGCGAAAGTTTTTCGCGCCTGAAAAAGACAAAAGACGATCTCGGGGTTCAGGATTCTGTTTCATGACTGCTTCTTCCAAATAAATTTGGTCAAACATATTGACACTCTCCTTTTCATCACCTTGGGGAGAGTATATTTTCCATCCGGACAATTGGATTAAGGAATTGTTATTTCGGGGTAATTATTTTCTTAAAGATTCAATTTGAAATTCCAATAATTCGCGCAAACTGGTTTGTTCCAGGATCGTATGCGATATTTGACCTTCGAGCAATAACATCACGAACCCGTGGACAATTCCCCACGCCGAAAGCGCGACCAACTCCGTCGGCCCGCTTCGCAACTGCCCCGACGCCTGATTCGCCTCGACGATCCTTTTCACCAGCTGAAAATTCCTCTGCGACTCGGCCACAAATTCAGGATACTCTTTTTCCTTTTCCAGCACATCCGAAAACATCACCTTGAAGCGGTCGGGGTCATCCATCGCAAATTGAACGTACGCCCAGGCGACTTCAACCAGCTGCTTGGTCGGCCGATCCTTGTATTTTTCCGCAGAAGAATTGATCCTTTCATACAACTGACGAAATCCTTCTGTCGAAATTGCCGCGATCAACGCCTGCTTGTCTGCGAAATGCGAATACGGCGCGGAGTGACTCACCCCCGCCTTCAACGCCACTTTGCGCAGGGAAAGTCCGCTCACGCCATCCTTCGCTAGGATTGCAACCCCTGCTTTGATCAGCGCATTCTTCAAATCACCGTGATGATAGGTTTTCTTTTTGGGCATTTTGTCTCTCAATCTTGACAGTGTAAAGATTGTAGAAGATAATAGCGTCATTGTCAAGTTCAAGCAAAGGATCACCCATGTCTGAATATCAAACCTACAAAGAGGAAGTGGTCAACACCTGCCACACTCTCCTCGAACGCGGCTATCTCAAGGCCACCGAAGGCAATATCTCTACACGCATCAAGAGTCGTGACGCATTTGCCATCACCCCATCGAATTACGACTACGCCAAGATGCAGGCAGATGATATTTGCATTCTGGATTATGAGGTCAAGCCGGTCGAAGGGACAATGAAGCCGTCGATTGAAAGCAGTATGCATTCGGCTGTCTATCAAACCCGCGCGGATGTCCATTGCATCATCCACACGCACCAACCCTATGCAAGTGCGCTCGCTTTGATCAAGATGCCCATCCCTGCTCTTTTCGATGAGCAGGTCCGCTTTTTGGGCCGCAGCGTGGACATCATCCCCTACGCCCCATCAGGGACCGGCTTTCTCAAGAACGCTGTCAAATCAAAGGTCGGGAATAACAACAACGCCTTCATTTTACAAAATCACGGCGTGCTCGTCTTCGGCGTGACGATGGAGCAGGCCATTCACAACATGGCACTGCTCGAAAAATGCGCGTTGACTTATCTGCTCGCCATCATGACCGAGAAAAAAGTCTCAAAGATCCCCCTCCCCATCCGCGAGATCGCCTTTGCCAAGCTCCGCTCCGATGAAAAGAAATTTGCAGAAATAAATTAATCGTAGGGGCGACCCGTCATGTACAACATTCGTCACAGTTGATCCTGACGGGTCGCCCCTACATCATGGAAATTAAAATGTCTCAACAATACGCCATCTCCGAATACCCCAACGTGGACGAAGTCTACGCCAAATTGAATAACCTCGTCAGCCAGCCTATTCGCACGGTCAACCGGGAGAAGATGAAGGAATATCTCGAGTACTTCGAGAATAAATGCAAACGGTCAAAGGAATTGACCGACGAAGCAAAGAAGATCATCCCCGGCGGCGTACAGCACAACCTCGCCTTTAATTATCCCTTCCCCATAGCTATTGAAAAAGCAGAAGGCGCACATCTCTGGGATGCCGATGGAAATAAATACATCGACTTCCTGCAAGCCGGCGGACCCACCATCCTCGGCAGTAATTACGCGCCTGTGCGCGAAAAAGTTATCGAGATGCTGCAATCGTGCGGACCTGTGACCGGCTTGTTCCACGAGTATGAACTCAAGCTTGCAGAGTTGGTCCAAAAGCATATGCCATCGATTGAAATGTTCCGCATGTTGGGCTCAGGGACCGAAGGAGTCATGGCGGCGATCCGCGCGGCACGCACATTCACAAAGAAAAAATACATCATTAAGGTCGGCGGCGCGTATCACGGTTGGAGCGACCCGATGGTCTACGGACTCCACATCCCAGGCACAGGCAGATTGGAAGCGAAAGGAATTCCACGCGGAGCCAGCGCCGGCACGCGCGAGTTCTATCCGAATGCTTTAGGGGCGTTGAAGCGTCAGTTATGGCTGAACAGGTTTCGGGGCGGCACAGCGGCGGTCATCGTCGAGCCGGTCGGTCCCGAAAGTGGAACGCGTCCAGTCCCGAAGGATTTCAATCAAAAAGTCCGCGAGTTGTGCGATGAATTTGGTGCGCTGCTCATTTTTGATGAAGTGGTTACCGGTTTTCGTTTGGGGCTCGGCGGCGCACAGGGTTATTTTGGAGTGAAACCTGATCTCACTGTGTTTGGAAAATGTATCACGGGCGGCTATCCAATGGCAGGCGGAGTCGGCGGGCGGCGCGATGTGATCTCGACGTTTGCAGCAGGCATCGGCGGCGCAGGCGAACGCGCGTATGTGGGTGGAACGCTCTCGGCAAATCCGATCTCGTGTGTGGCGGGATATTACGCGCTGGTGGAAATGGAAAAGACAAATGCGGCAGTGATCGCAGGCAAGGCCGGCGATAGACTTACCAAAGGCTTGCAAGTCATTATCGACAAATATTCCCTGCCATTCGTGGCGTACAACCAGGGTTCCATTGTTCACCTGGAAACCACTGGCACGATGCTGCTGGATTTCAAAAATCCGATTCGTTTATTGAAGGAATTAAAGCCGCGCAAACATGCAATGGAAGAATTCGGCGCGGCTTATATGGCGAACGGATTAATTACCCTTGCAGGTTCACGCATGTACACCTCGATGGCCGATACGGACGAGGTCATCGAGGATGCTTTGGTTCGATTTGAAGCCGTATTAAAGGAATGCTATTAATTGGATTTACGCAGTTCAAAAACTCTTGCCACGAATTACACGAATTCACGCGAATTTTTTAAAAAATTCGCGTGAATTAGAGAAATCCGCGGCCTGCTATGATGATCGAGTTTATTTACTTTCACGAGGAGGATCGCCCCTGCTAACGCGTAAGACTCGCCGGTGGAGTTCCGCGCCACATTTCGATGCGGCGAAACGACTCAACATAGCCCATTTGATAGAACGCAGGCAAATGCGGATCGTTCACCTGGATATTTTCCAACTGCGTATCGAGGCGTGGATATTGTTGATGTAAATGTGAAAGGAAGGCATAGGCCATTTGGACCGGGTCGCCAGTTTCCGTCTTGTAAATGAAGCGCGTCAATGTGAATTTCTGACGTTGATAAACCAGCCAGCCGCGGCTTCCATCGGCAAGTGTGAGATATAACCCGGAAATTTCCTGCGCGTTGAACAAAGATTCAGATTGATTGGTCCACGGCTGCGTACCGCGGTCACGACCCACAAGAATGAGCGACTCGGCGCGATCCAATCGTTCAGCCGATGCAACGACAGGATCGGGCGGCGGAACGGGCGAACGACGCAGCACAAGCAATTCGCCAATTTCATAAAATCCAAGTTTGAGAAAGAGAGTGTGTGCAGGCGTGTTGTTCTTGATGACTTCGAGCATGTCAAAATTAATATTCAATTTCCTGGCTTGTTCCAGCAAACCAACAGTAAGCGCCTCACCCACTCCCGTACGACGGGTCGTGGGAATGACTCCCAACCTTGTGATCCATGCACGGCCTTCGCGCACACCCAACATTGCCACGCCGCGCATTTCATCTCCCTGCATGGCAACAAGCGAATGATCGAGGTCGACATCGTACACCGAAATATATTCAGTGAGTCGCGCCGCGTTCATCGGCATTGGCACCATGTAATCCACACGGGTTTGGTTGTAGATCGCGGTCAATTCATCGATCGAGAATTGACTCGCCTGCAATAGTTTGATATCCACAGCAAAAGAGGATTTCATTTTAGAAAAGAGGACACACGCTCTGAAAATTCATTCACATTGATGATCGGTTTGCTGATGTATCCGTTGAAACCATAACTCCTCACCATATCCTTTGCGGTTTCCTCGGGCCAGGCAGTGAACGCGACCAACGGAGTTGCAAGCAACTCCCTCTCGTTGTGGATCCAACCCGCCAATGTCTGCCCATCGTAATCGGGCAGGCCCAGGTCAAGAAGGATCAGATCGGGCAGATTTTCCAAAGCGAGCTGCAAGCCCGTTTCGGCATCTCCCGCATGGACAAATTCATATCCGCGCGCAGTCAGAATCTTGCGCACCAGTTCCACCGTATCGTCGACGTCTTCGATCAAAAGTATTTTTTTCATATCAGGCTCACCATACCTTATTTTATTACAGCATCCGTCAAAAGAGCATGACAAAAAGTTCGTATTTTCCGGGAGACTGTGGTTAAATCGCATGATGCATAGACTTGCCATCCTTTCCGACCTTGCAGAGCAATACCGCGCTGTGATCGAAAAAGAAAATTTACCTGATCTAACCATCGAGTCGACTCCGGGCCCGGATACGGACATCCTGCTTGGCAACCCGCACTTGATGAAAAACATACTCGCTTCTCTCCCCGCCCTGAGCTGGGTGCAGTCCACTTCGGCAGGAGTCGAACTCCTGATGGATTCCTCTCTGCGCCGGGATTATGTTCTGACCAATGCCCGCGATGTATTCGGCAGATTGATGTCTGAATACATCTTTGGTTATCTGCTGGCACACGAACGACAGATCTTTCAGAGATTTGCAGACCAGCAAGCCAAACGTTGGAACGATGAAAATACCGGCGTATTATATGGAAAGACCATCGGCCTACTTGGGGTTGGGTCCATTGGCGCGGAAGTTGCAAAAACCGCAAAGTTTTTCAATATGACCGTCCGTGGATACACACAAAAGAGTGAAATGTCCGCAGATGTCGATCACTATTTTCACGGGAACGACCTTTTAAAATTCGCAAACGGGTTGGATTATCTCGTTTCCATTTTGCCCAACACAAAAGAAACCCGCAAGATCGTCAACGCCGATGTGCTCAACGCCCTGCCAACTCACGCCCTTTTTATCAGCGTTGGCCGTGGTTCCGCAGTGGACGAATCCGCTTTGCTGAACGCATTGACCCAAAACAAGATCGCCGGCGCTGTGCTGGACGTCTTTGAAAAAGAACCCCTTCCGCAAGACCATCCCTTCTGGACGACGCCCAATTTGCTGATGACTTTTCACACGTCCGCGCCCAGCCTGCCGGAAGATATTGCGAAACTATTTATCGAGAACTATAAGTTATTCAATCAAGGCAAGCCGCTGAAATTTCAAGTGGATTTTGAAAAAGGGTATTAATCCGCGCTGAGCGGAGTGAGCGCACTTGGCGAACGAAGTCGAAGCGCTGTTTATTTGAAGAATACTATAAAGGCCTTCGGCTTCGCCGCAAAACCATGCGGCTCCGCTCAGGACGAAAATAAACTTAGGAGCAATCATGACAACACAATTCAAACTTTATCCGTATCGCTGGGTGGTGCTGGGGGTCTTCATGTTTATCAACCTCACCATCCAAACCCTGTGGATCTCGTACGCGCCCATTACAGGTCCAGCCGCGAAATTCTACGGCGTGACCGATCTGCAGATCGGCCTGTTGGCCATGTCGTTCATGATCGCTTTTATCCCGTTGTCCATTCCCGTTTCCTGGGTGATCGACACCTACGGCTTCCGCATCGCGGTCGGTATCGGTGTGATTTTGATGGGCATCTTCGGCGTCCTACGCGGACTCGCCGGCACAAATTACACGCTTGTTTTGTGGAGCACCTTTGGCCTTGCGGCTTCGCAGCCATTTCTCTTAAACGCATGGACCAAGGTCCCTGCCAATTGGTTTGCGATGGAAGAACGCGCCACCGCAGTCGGCATCGTCACACTCGGGAACTTGATTGGCACAGCGCTTGGCATGGTGCTCACTCCAATTCTTTTGGAAACCATGCCTATTCCCACCATTCAATTAATTTATGGAAGCGTCGCCGCATTCTCAGCAGTTCTCTTCCTAATCTTTGCCCGCGAGACTCCTCCCACTCCGCCCTGCCCTCCCGGACAGGAAGTCCGCGCGTTGATGCTGGATGGACTCAAACACTCGTTCACGGTCAGGCCGTTTTGGTTTACCTTGCTGGTGTCTTTCATTGGACTGGGCATCTTCAACGGCATCACCACCTGGATCGAGAACATCATTCGCCCGCGCGGATTCACTCCCACCGATGCCGGCACGCTCGGCGCGTTGATGATCGTCGGCGGTGTGATCGGTGCCGTGGTCATGCCGGCGTTATCGGATAAACAACACAAACGTCAGCTTTATTTGTTCATTGCATTCTTCGGTGCGATCCCAGGGTTGATCGGTCTCACCTATGCGACAACTGCCACACTACTATTTGCTTCTGCCTTCGCTTTAGGTTTTTTCCTCACAAGCGCGATGCCCATCGCCATGCAATATGCCGCCGAAGTAACCAACCCTACACCTGAGGGAACATCCAATGGCCTGATCCAACTGTTCGGTCAGGGAGCCGTGGTCTTCGTCTATATCATGGAAGCGATGAAAACCGCAGACGGTTCCTTCACGCCCGCACTCTTACTCGCCCTCGGGTTGCTCGTTCTCAGCGGCGTTTTTGTGTCGCAAATGAAAGACCCAAATCTTGTTACAGTTCCACAAGAAACGGCAAAGCCAATAAAAAAGAAAAGTACAATCAAGCAAGGTAAAAAGACTTCGAAGGCCAAGAAAAAATAATGGTGTCCCGTGTCCGTTTCATTTCGTGATATTCAGCAGGCCGCAGAACGAATCAAGCCATACATCCATCACACACCTGTGTTGACCAACGAAAGCTTAAATCGACAAGTAGGCGTGCAGGTGTTTCTCAAATGCGAGAACCTGCAAAAGGTTGGCGCGTTTAAATTTCGCGGCGCGTGCAACGCGGTGTATTCATTAAGTGATGAAGAAGCAGCGCACGGAGTCTGTACCCATTCATCTGGAAATCACGCACAGGCATTGGCGCTGGCGGCAAAGATGCGTGGCATTCCGGCATACATTGTGATGCCAAGTAATGCGCCATTGGTGAAGAAAAATGCTGTTGCCGGATATGGCGGTCAAATCACATTTTGCGAGCCGACTCTCGAAGCCAGAGAAAGCACATTGGACAGAGTCAGGCTCGATACGGGCGCGAACGTTGTTCATCCATATAATGATGAACGCGTGATCGCCGGTCAAGGCACGGCAGTGTTGGAATTATTGGAAGATGTTCCTGATCTGGATGTCATCATCGCACCCGTTGGAGGCGGCGGATTATTGAGCGGCACATCCATCGCAGCGACGGAAACCAAAAAGGGAATCCGAGTCATTGCCGGCGAGCCTGAGATGGCCGATGATGCATTTCGTTCTGTCAAAGCCGGGAAGATCATTCCATCGACAAATCCAAAGTCGATGGCGGATGGATTGCTTTCTTCACTTGGGCAAATCAACTTTCCCATTATTCAAGATAGAGTGGAACAAATTGTCACGGTAAGCGAAACTGGAATTACTGAGGCAATGAAATTTATTTGGGAACGCGCAAAGATCATCATCGAACCATCGGCAGCCGTGGCGGTTGGTGTGCTTTGGGAAAAGAAAATTGACCTAAGCGGTTTGAAAGTCGGCGTGATTTTAAGCGGCGGCAATGTGGACCTGGAGAAATTACCGTGGCAACCGTAAGGGCGACCCTTCAAGGTCAACAAAGGTCATAATGAATCTGGGCGGGTCGCCCCTACATATGGAAACCAAATGAACCCTATCGAAACCATTTTGCAAAAACAACCCATCGCCATTTTGGATGGCGCGCTGGCAACCGAACTTGAAAATCGCGGCTGTAATTTAAATGACGATCTTTGGTCGGCAAGAATCTTGATGGAGCAGCCTGAATTAATTCATCAGGTGCATCTCGATTATTTCAATGCGGGTGCAGACTTTGCCATCACGGCCAGCTATCAAGCTACGATCGAAGGTTTTGCACGCCGTGGTTTGAACAAAGACGAATCGCTTGCGCTCATGCAAAAATCAGTGAAAATTGCGCAGGAAGCGCGCGGTGAATTTTGGTCCATTGAAAGCAATCGTGTAAACAGAACTCGTCCGCTCATCGCCGCTTCGGTAGGACCGTATGGCGCGTTTCTTGCAGACGGTTCTGAATATCGCGGTGACTATAACTTGACCGAAGGGGAATTGATCGACTTTCATCGCCCGCGTGTGGAAGCGCTCATCGCCTCCGGCGCGGACCTGCTGGCCTGCGAGACTATCCCATGCTTGATCGAAGCCCAAGCATTGATCAAATTGCTGGGTGAATTTCCAAATACCTATGCATGGTTCACCTTCAGCGCGAAGGACGGCGAACATATTTGTCACGGTGAAAAAATCGCGGATTGTGCCAAGTTGTTGGATTCCTCTCCGCAAGTGGCAGCAATTGGAATCAACTGCACTTCCCCGCTTCATATTCCATCTTTGATTCGTGAGATCAAGAAGAATACAAACAAACCGATTATTGTATATCCAAACTCCGGCGAAGTTTATAATCCCGACACAAACACATGGCACGGAGAAACCTCCAGCGAGGAATTCGGGTTGCAATCAAAAAAGTGGCATGAAAATGGCGCGACGATCATCGGCGGATGCTGCCGCACAACTCCCGACCATATTCGTGAGATAAAAAGTTGGACATCGATTTTGTAGGGGCGACCCTTCACGATCATCAATCGTCATAATTAATCTGGGCGGGTCGCCCCTACATCAATTTAAGAGGAAATTATTAAATGACCGAACCGATCATCCTTGCAGTGGACCTTGGCACGTCTGGAATGAAAGTTGCGCTGATCACCGTCAGCGGGAAAGTTTTGGGCTGGGAGACCGAGCCCATTCAATTGATCCTCACGCCTGATAATGGCGTGGAGCAATCGCCCGATGAGTGGTGGAGTGCATTTTTATCTGCTTCGAAAAGACTGATCACGAAGAATCAATCTTCGGCGGGTCTGATCCGCGCTGTTTGTTGTTCCACGCAAGGCGAAGGGACCATCGCTGTCGATAAAGATGGAAACGCACTCGGCAATTGCATCCTGTGGATGGACATGCGCGGCGCAAGTCACTTGAAGAAGCAACTCAACGGATTGATCAACATCGACGGTGCGGACTTGTTTAAAGTGCTGCGCTTTGTGAATTTAACAGGCGGGATGCCCAACTTCGCAGGCAAAGACCCCGCTGGGCACATGCTTTTCATCCGCGATACAAAACCTGAGCTGTACGCGAAGACTCATAAGTTTTTGAACGTGTTGGATTATTTGAATTTGCGACTCACGGGTGAGTTCGTGGCTTCATTCGATTCGATTGTAACTTCCTGGGTAACGGACAATCGCAATCCGAACCAACTTAAATACAACGATGGACTAATTTCCATGCTTGGCATTGACCGCGCAAAGCTGCCGGATGTAGTCGCTTGCTCCTCTGTCATCGGCAATTTGAAGACAGATGTCGCAAGTGCTCTTGGGCTTTCCAGTGATGTAAAAGTAGTTGCCGGTTCCATTGACAATACCGCCGCCGCCATCGGCTCCGGCGCTGTGGAGGATTTCCATCCGCATTTATACATCGGCACCTCCTCATGGATCACAGCACATGTGCCATTCAAGAAAACGGACATCGGCTCCAGCCTCGCATCGATTCCATGCGCGGTTCCCGATAAGTATTTATTAACTGCATTGCAAGCCACGGCTGGCGGAAATTTAACCTTTCTGCGTGACAACATCATTTATCACAAAGATGAATTGCTGCAAGAAGCAGATGTGCCCGACATTTTCAAAGTGCTTGATCAAATCACGGCTCGCGTGCCCGCAGGAGCAAATGGAGTCATCTACACCCCGTGGATCTGGGGCGAGCGTGCGCCGGTGGACGACAAAACGGTGCGAGCGGGTTTGTACAATTTATCCTTGAACAATACACGCGAAGACATCATTCGCGCATTCCTGGAAGGCATTGCACTCAACACCAAATGGTTGATGTCTCCTGTCGAAAAATTCCTCGGCAAAAAAGTAGACTCAATCAACATCGTCGGCGGCGGCGCGCAATCGGATGTATGGTGCCAGATCTTTGCGGATGTGATGAACCTGGAGATCAAACAAGTGGCGGAGCCTGTCTATGCCAACGCGCGCGGCGCAGCATGGATCGGCGCAGTGGGCATCGGCGAGATCAAATTTCAAGATGTGCCGAAGTTGGTGGAGATCAAGAAAATATATTCGCCCAATCAAAGTCACCGTGCTTTATACGATGAACGATTTGACGTATTCAAATCCATTTACAAACAGATGAAGGGTGTGTATAAAAAGCTGAATAGTTAAAAGACTTCGGAGGTCTTGAAGACCTCCGAAGTCTTTTAATGATCTGCCTTTTTACGCCCGATTTTTATACGCCCGCATCGCAAAAACATATGCCACGAGCATAATCCCAACGCACCACGCAAGCGCAATCCAGATGTCGTTACCGACGGGTTGGCTTGATAGCAATGCCCGAATGGCATTCACAATCGAAGTCACCGGCTGGTTTTCGGCAAAGGCGCGAACTACCGGCGGCATCGACTCGGTTGGCACAAAGGCGGAACTGATAAAGGGCAGGAAAATGAGCGGGTAGGAAAATGCTGTCGCCCCGTCAATGGAGGTTGCGCTCAAGCCGGCGATCACCGCAACCCAGGTCAGGGCCAGAGTGAACAGCACAAGGATGGCGGCCACGGCAAGCCAGGATAGGATTCCCGCTGACGAGCGAAAGCCCATCACAAGCGCTACAAGAATAATGACCAGGGTCGAAATCGCATTGGATACCAACGAGGTCAGCACATGCCCCCACAACGGGGCCGAACGCGCGATCGGCATGGAGTGGAATCTTTCAAAGATGCCTCTTTGCATATCCAAAAACAGGCGGTAAGACGTATACGCAATGCCGCTTGAAATCGCCATCAACAGGATACCGGGAAGCAGATAATTTACATAGTTATCCGTACCGGTCTGGATCGCACCCCCAAACACATAAACAAACAACAGCATCATTGCGATCGGCGTGATGGTGACTGTCATGATGGTGTCCATGCTTCGCAGGATATGGCGCATGGAACGTCCAAGCATAATACCCATATCGCTGAAATAGTGATTATTTGACGTTTCCATTATTTCATCTCCTTCTTGCCGATGATCGCGAGGAAAATCTCTTCCAGGGTCGGCTGTTTTTCCACATACTCCACCTTTGCAGGCGGGAACATCTTTTTCAAATCCGCGAGCGTACCATTCGCGATTATTTTCCCTTCATGCAGAATGGCAATCTGGTCAGCAAGTTGCTCGGCTTCCTCCAAATACTGGGTCGTTAGGAACACTGTCGTACCGTTATTCGCAAGCTCCTTGACGATCTTCCAAACTTCGATGCGTCCCTCGGGGTCCAGCCCGGTCGTTGGCTCGTCCAGAAAAATGACCTGCGGTTTTCCGACCAGGCTCATGGCGATGTCGAGCCTGCGGCGCATTCCGCCGGAATAAGTTGCAACTGCCCGATCAGCCGCTTCGGTCAAACTGAAGCGATTCAATAACTCATCTGCAACATGATTCGGATCCTTGAGGTGCCTCAACCTGGCGATCATGATCAAATTTTCCCGCCCGGTCAGGATCTCGTCTACGGCTGCGAATTGACCGGTCAAGCTGATCGACCTCCGCACATCGTCTGGCTTTACCGCAACATCAAATCCGTTTACGGTTGCAGTTCCGCCATCCTGCTTGAGCAGCGTGGTGAGGATCTTGACAATCGTTGTCTTCCCCGCGCCGTTGGAACCGAGCAGGGCGAACACACTGCCCTTTTTCACATCAAAATCCACGCCCTGCAGAACAGGAAGGTTCTTGTAGGATTTTTGCAGACCTTGCACTTGAATTGAATTGTTTAACATATTCTTCTTCTCCTTAGATAACAGTAACCTTTGACAAATCCGCATCCAACCCTTTGAGGGTGGCATAGGTCAGCTTATCCATTTTCGCATCGTCAAAGCAGATCGTTTTGATGGCACGGTAATATTTTTTAGACCAGGAATGCCAGGTCCAGGCCGCAAGAAAGGACACATTTTTGAGGGTCGCGCCTTTAAACGATGATCCATTCAACGCGGCCTCATCAAACTTGACACCGATAAAGACCTGTCCATCCAGGCGCATCTCACGCAGATCGCATTGATTAAAGTCCACACCAACAAAGGTGCAGTTTTCAAATGTTGTTTTTCTAAGGTCAGTCTGGTTAAACTTGACGTCAGTCAGTTTTACATCTATAAACTTTGCGTTGTCCAATCCCGACATGCTGAAGTTCGTGCGCACAAGGATTGACTTATTGAAGCTCGTATCCGTAAGGTCACTGGTGGACAAGGTGCAGTCTGTAAGATTCGTTCCGTCGAAATTTGCTTCACGCACATCACTTGCATAAAACGAGCTGCCGGTCAAATCAGCACCCGCAAAATTGGAGCCGCGCAATGCGCTCGCATCATATTTTCCTTTGTGGACTGTAACACCCGCAAAGTCACTCTCTGGCAGGTTGCTCGCGCTGAAGTTGGTCAGCACCTGTCGCTCCAGCGAGTGGGAAAGATTGGCAACTTCCTGCACCGTTTGTTCGATGTCGCCAATGCTGTCAATGGTTATTTGAAAGGCCGTTTCATCGTCCTTGCCATCGGCTTTAAGTTCGCGGAATCGTTCCTGCAAATCAGCGAGCAGGTCTGCCTTTAGTTCAGTGACGCTTTTCACTCCATCGTAAGGTGCAAAAACGCCGTTCAAATATTGGTTTATTTTCTCGTTCATAACATTACATCTCCTATAATAAATTATCGAGTATGCGCTTTGCATACTCCCAATTGCTTTTGTTTTCAGAATACAGTTGTTTTCCCTTTTTGGTGATCTGGTAGTACTTCCTTCTGCCCCCCTGGGTTTCATCTCCCCAATAGGAAGTAATACAGCCGTCCCCTTCCAGACGCTTCAGGCTGGAATACATGGTCGCTTCCTTCAGTTCGTATTCCCCTGAAGAATTGGTATGGATCAACTTTGTAATTTCATATCCATACTTGTCGCCACTGATCAGCAATTTCAAGATGATCGTATCGGTGTGGCCTCTGAGGAGGTCTGCTGAGATCTTGTTATCTGTCATAAAATGTCTCCTATGGGTGTAATATACGGCAAAGTACTATGTCTGTCAAGGTATTTTGGCAAATTGGGTATTCCGAAAAAATGTTAAGTTTCCTGAACAGGTAAAATAGAAAATGCAGGGGCGAGGTCATCTCGCCCCTACTTAGGAGAATCTATGAATCTCACCAACCTAATCACAGCAGTGGACTTGCATGCCTGCGGCGAACCGGGCCGCGTCATCACGGGCGGAATTTTGGATGTACCCGGTAAAACGATGTTCGAGAAGATGAAATATTTTGAAAAGAATCACGATGACGTTCGTCTGCGTATGTTGCGTGAGCCGCGCGGATATCCCGCCCTGTGCGCCAACATCATTCTGCCTCCCACCCATCCCAAAGCGGATGCGGGTTTCATCATCATGGAGCAGACCGAATATCCGCCGATGTCTGGGACGAATACGATCTGTGTGGCGACAACTCTTTTAGAGACGGGAATGCTCAAGATGACCGAACCAGTTACCGAGTTCGTATTGGAAGCGCCTGCCGGGCTGGTCGGAATCCGCGCGGAATGTAAAGATGGAAAGGTCACACAGGTCACGTTTAAAAATGTCCCTGCCTTTGCCGTTCATTTGGATCTGAAAGTGGAAGTGCCCACGCTTGGCACTGTGAATGTGGATGTCGCCTGGGGTGGAATGTTCTACGCGATTGCAGACGCTTCGCAATTTAACCTGAGCCTGACTCCCGACGAAGGCAGGGACATCACCCGAATCACGGAGATGGTCAAGACCGCCACCGCGGAGCAATATCCTGTGGCGCATCCTGATAACCCCGAAATCATCGGTCCCACCATCGGACAACTCTCCGCGCCAGCAACGAACCCGAAAGCACATCGCAAAAATGCGGTGACCGTCTCCACGGGAAAATTAGATTGGAACAAACCATCCACATGGACCGGCGTGATCGACCGCTCGCCTTGCGGCACAGGCACGTGCGCAAAGATGGCGGTGATGTATGCAAAAGGCGAACTAGGCTTGAACCAGGATTTTTATCACGAAGGAATCCTGGGGACCTTATTTACTGGACGATTGATCGAAGAAACACAAGTTGGGAAATACAAAGCCGTCGTCCCCACCATCGGCGGCACGGCATGGATCACCGGCATCAATCAATTTGTTTTGGATCCAAGCGACCCATTTTCGAACGGGTTTACGGTTGGGGATATTTGGTGAGAGGGCTAAAGGTTGAAAGGTTTGAAAGTTTCGTTGGCTTAATTTTCCCCAGCCAGATGCGCCCTACATGTTTAAAAAGTATTTATAATGAGGTATATATGAATCGGCGAATAATCTGTTTATACGGATTCGGTCCGCATAAACAATAGTTGGGCAGATAACAAGGTGGTCATACTCAGGTGAAAAAAATCTTGGTTATTGGCACGTCTGGTTCGGGCAAGTCAACTCTTGCAAAACGATTATCAGAACTTTTGGATATACAATTCTTTCCATCAGATCATTTTTATTGGGAATCAGGCTGGAAACTTGTTCCTTCTGAAAAGGTGTTTGAGCAAGTCAAAAATGTAGTTTCTCAAAAGCAATGGATACTAGATGGGAATTTTGAGGCCGAACGTGAATTAGTATGGAAACAAGCTGATTGCATTGTTTGGCTTGATTATTCATTAGCCATTATCCTTAAGCAAGTAGCAACTCGCAATTTCACATGGCTATTAACTCGCCAATCCACTTGGTCGGGCAATAGAATGACTTTTCAAAGGGCGATTTCAGGTATAAGGCACACTGCTAAGACTTATTCGATGAAAAAGGAAAGTTATCCATCATGGCTGGCTGAATTGGATAATGTGAAAGTTCATAGGTTTTGCAAAAAGCAAGATACAGAAAATTGGCTTAAGGGTTTACGCCAATGAGTCGAGAAAATCAAAAGCAGGTATAACTATCCAAGAAATCTGCCCAACAAAGCGTGCACTTGACTGGTGGGATTCGTCGGCATTTTCAAGCATTTTTCTGGCCACAGCGTTTCCCACTATAATGAGCATTGTCCACACCCGCCCACCAGCAAGTATCTCCAAAGAACGGGGGCAAGATGCAAACCGCTGGGCTGCTAAAGCAAGTTCCCCAAAAGGTTAAACGATTATTATGCCAAGTCGAAACGTAGTTCACGACGACGAAAAACTTCAATTTGCCTCAAGGTATCTTGTATATCATGTGCGAATGTATGTTGAGACTCTTCTTTGGCTTCAATCCAATAAAGATAAACCAGATGGATGGGCTACTATTCGCAACGCAATGATCGAAGCGCATTTAGTTCATTCGCGCATTCTCATCAACTTTATTTGCAACGCAGATTCACATTATCCAACCGATATAATTGCCTTAGATTATTTTCATGATATGCCCTATATCTTTATTCCCCTTCAAAGCGAATTCTTGAAAAATCAAGCGAATGATATTGGTGGGCAATTGGTTCATCTTACAACTAAACCAATGCCGAAATTGAAAAGTGAACAGGAGTGGTTTATAAGAGAAACCACTGACAAACTTATTCCCGCATTGCAAGGTTTTTTTATAAAAGTTTCAGAAACCAGATTTGAGAAAGAGGTAAAATCCGCGTGTTTAGCGCATCTGGCAAGGTTGAATCCTCCAGAAATTCCCGTTTCATTATATGAATCTAGTTGATTTTCATTCCCCCACTTGGCGCAACTGCAGCCCAACACCGCATACACTGGACGCTGGGGAGTCTGCGCGATTTACAGGGATTTTTCTGGCTTCGGGCTTTTCCGGCTCTCAAACACATTGTCCACGCCCATCTCTATTACTCTCTTTGCAGCTTCTCCCGTTCCCCATCCCATAATTTAACAAACCGTTCAAAGACATCAGAAATGATCTCCAGTTCCCCTTCCGAGTAGCTTGAGATCAATTCATCCTGTGCCTTTCTCGCCGCCTGGAACCAGGCGGCGACTTTTTCATTGCTGGATTTCGTGGGCGCGATCAGAGTCCCACGGCGGTCATCGGGATTGGGTCGGCGTTCAATTAATCCAGCCTTCTCCAGCCTGTCCAGCATGGCGGTCGTTGCGCCGGAGGTGAGACCCGTAAACCTTGCAAGTTCGGAGGGCGTGGCAATCCCTTTTTGAAATAGAAGCCGGAGACATTCCATATCGGTGATGTTGAGTCCCGCCCATTCACTCATCGCATTTCGAAACATCGTTAAATGAGCACCATATTCCGCGACCGCGATCAAGGCTCGTTTTTTCAATTCTGCTTTTGTAGAGTTTGGCATAAAATCATCCTTGACATTATCTTTATTATGAAGTATCTTTATTATATAACTAAATTGCTTTCCACGCAAGAGATATCTTTATCATTCAAAAAGGAGATTTTCATGAGTACAAAAAAGGCAACATCAAAAACCGACGCAAATTCCAAGGGGTTCACAGACGACGAAAAAGCCGCGATGAAGGCCCGCGCCCAGGAGCTGAAGGCGGAAGCGCGTGCAGGCAAGGACAGGGCGGAAGGTGAAAAAGCCATTCTGGCAGCGATCAGCGCAATGAAAGAACCGGATCGTTCCATGGGAAAGCGGATTCACGAATTAGTCACAGCGGCCGCGCCCAACCTCATGCCAAAAACATGGTACGGAATGCCCGCCTATGCCGACGCAGACGGCAAGGTCATTTGTTTCTTCCAGGCCGCTGGCAAATTCAACGTGCGGTATGCAACGCTCGGCTTTCAACCCGATGCGAAACTCGACGAAGGCAACATGTGGGCAGCCGCTTTCGCGCTACTTAAGTTAACAGCCGCCGAAGAGGCAAAAATCACAGCGCTGGTCAAGAAAGCAGTTAGTTGAAAACAGGAAGCATCACAAAAGAGTTGGTACATGCTTATTCTTACCCGCAAAGAGATCGAAAATTTACTGAACCCAAACGAACTTATCGCCGCACTGGAGGAAGGGTTCAAAGCCTTAAGCGCAGGTCAACTCAACGTGCCGCCGCGCAATCAAGCCATCGCACCCAAAGGCGTTTTGGTTGGGATGCCTGCGTACATGCCGAATCAATTGATGTCGGTAAAGCTTGTGACTGTCTTTCACGAAAACATTCCCGCGCATCAAGCCACCATCACCCTCTTCGATTCTGAAACGGGTTCGCCTGTTGCCTTCATGGACGGTGAATACATCACCGCCATGCGCACCGCCGCGGGCGCAATCCTTTCCATCCAACACCTTGCGCGAAAAGATAGCAAAACCATCGCCATCATCGGCGCAGGTGTTTTAGGGGACGCTCATTTAAAGATGATCGGGACTCTGAGTGGAATCGAAAAAGTTTTTCTCGCTTCGAAGGATCTTTCCAAAGCCCAGGCAGTAGCCGCCCGCGCTTCGAACGCCTTTGCAGTTGATTCTATTCAAGAAGCAGTTTTCCAAGCTGACATAGTTTGCTTGTGTACATCATCGCTTGAACCAGTTATAAAAACAGAATGGCTAAGAGAAGGTGTGCATATTTCGTCTGTTGGCTACCGTCCGCCGGGCGGAGAGTTGCCGCGCGGCCTCGTTGAAAGCAGTCATCTCTTCGTGGAATCAAAAGTCGCTTTCAGCGACCCGCCCGTTGGCTGCTCAGAATTGCAGGGATTGAGTCCAGAATCAGGCACGGAATTAGGTGAAGTTTTATTGAAAGCAAAAGCAGGCCGCAGGTCCGAAACAGAAGCGACGATCTATAAATCCATGGGACACGCCATGGAAGATTTAGTTGCGGCAAATTTGGTGTATGGAAAAGCGATTGCGCAAGGGGTTGGAAAACAATTTGAATTGTAAAATCAAATGCTCTATCGAGGGCTGAGCCCCCGATAGAGCAGGAAGTAAATCATTTATCAAAATGCAAAATCGCGAGATTGCCTTCAAAGGATTTGGCGATCTGCTCGGGGATATTCCCCAACGTATCCACGACACGCTTGCGCGAGCCGAAGCCCGGCAAAACAATGAAGTCGCTCACCGCCTCATGCGCCAGCTTTTCGGGTTTGAGCTGATCCTTAAGGACTTCCAACGAAGCGGGCTGATCCACTTTACAGGCCACCAGCAATGCCTCCAGGGTTTGCAGATATTCTGAATCTGCGCGAATTAAAAGAGGGACATTCAATGCCTTGGCAAATGTGAGATTTGCCTCCAACATGCGGCGCAAGGCAATTGGCGGGACAGACTTGGAAGGCACAATAAAGATCACACGCTGCATACTATTCAACGGCAGCGATAATTTACCCACCAGCACAGGCGTATCCGAACCCCAAATGACTTCATCCAAAACGGAGCCAAGCATATTCTCACGGAACGTCCGTTTTCCGCGCCAACCCATGACGATCAGCGACGCATTTTCTTCGTGAGCCGTATGCAAAATTCCATGTGCATGAGTCAGCGCCATGCGCGGGATCAGTTCGATCTCGGCCTCAGGGTCGTGCATGGCTTCCTGAACCCGTCCCAGCATTTCTTTATGCAAGTGGAAACTGCTTTCCCGGTCCGGACCGGAATCACGCGCAACACTAACGGCGAGCACTTTTCCTTTGGATGTACGGGCAAGCAGGCTGGCCAGGGAGACCAGTCCTTCAGATTGTTTGGAATCTGCAACCGGCACAAGGACCCTGCCGAAGAGTGGAGTTTGTTCCTCATCTTCCGAGGCAGTTTGCAGGTCAGATGCGAAGCGCTGGACGATTAATGGCGATGTGATCGAGGTGAGGAGAATCATCAAGATGGCTGCATTGAACAGGTTGGAGTCGAAAAGTCCAGTTTCCAAACCGATAACCAACGTTGGGATGGTCACCGCAGCCTGCGCATGAGAGAGACCGTAGACTGTCCAAAATTCCGATTTGGTGTATTTATAAATCTTTGCAGTGACCCATGCTGCGATGAATTTGGAAACATAGGCAACAATGGTTACGCCAATGGCGATGACAATCGTTTGCGGATTTTTGAGGAATGTGAGCGGGTCGGTGATGAGGCCGCTATAAAGAAGAAAAACGGGAATGAAAAACGATTCGCCGATGAAAAGAACATGGCCAGCGACCGGGCTGTGACGCGGCAGCATCGAGTTGACAGCCAGCCCGGCAAGAAATGCACCGACCACTTCATGAACACCGATCAACTCGGCGGTGAAAGCCGCAACAAAGAGAGCAACTATAACGAATTGAAACTCAACAGCGCGGCTTGTCAGTTTTTGAAAAACGATCTTGCCAAGACGCGGCAACCCGAAAATGATGACAGCTGTAAAAAGGACAAGCAATACAAGCAGCTGAACAAAATAACCAAGCGTAACCCCGCCGCCTGATTTTGCACCCAGCACAACTGCAAGCACGATGAACGCGCCAATATCCGTGAGTACGGTTGCACCCGTGGTGACCGCAATTGCTTCATTGCGCGTGACGCCAAATTTGGTAAGGATAGGGAATGCGATCAACGTGTGAGATGCAAATGCCGAGCCAAGCAGGATCATGCCGAGCCAGTCAAGGCCGAGGATGTAGCCAAGCCCCATGCCCATGAGCTGGGGGAAAGTAAAAGTGATCAGACCGAATACCAGCGCGCGCGAACGCACTTTCATGAATTGGTTGATATCCACTTCCAGGCCGGCGCTGAACATGAGATACACAAGGCCAATGGTGGATAGAAATTGAATGCGGTCGTTGTCTTCCAGCAGGCCAAATCCATGCGGGCCGATCAACATGCCGCCGATGATGATCCCGATGATGCCGGGCAGTTTCAGCCGTTCGGAAAGTAAGGGCGTGATTAAAATAATCGCCATGACGATCAGGAAGAAGCCTACGGGTTTCTGAAAGAGTTCAAGAAGCATGAAGGGACCTTTGGGGAAGTGAGGAATGAATTACGAGGCGTAAAAATCAAGCTGGCAGATTTTAATTGAACTATGTATTTCAAGGTAGTGCTGCAACCATCCCCCAATTCTCTCAGGAACCGCTATGCCGTGCTGTCGAATTTTTCCATCCAGCGGGATGGACCATCCAATTCGGAAAATCCAAATTGGCTATATAGACCGTGTGCATCACGGGTGACGAGGCACCAACGGCGAAGACCTTGCAAATCGGGATGGGACATGATGCATTCCATCATCCACTTGCCGAGGGAATTTCCGCGATAGCCTTCATGAATGAAGACATCGCAAAGATAGGCGAACACTGCAAAATCAGTAACAACTCGTGAAAATCCGATCTGCCTTTCCGCATCATACACACCAAAATTCAGCGAATGTAGAATGGATTTTTCGATCACGCGGCGCGGACGCTTATCGGCCCAATAAGAACGGGAGAGAAAATCACAGACCACATCCAGGTCGAGGCGTGAAGCATCGTCTGAAATAATAAATTTATCTTTTGTCCATTCCATGCATCGAATTATAAACGAGCGGACAACGTAACAACGAACTCACTCCCCCTACCTACACCTTCGCTGGCAACCTGCACATCTCCGCCATGTCTCTGTATGATCGCTTTAACAATCGCGAGGCCAAGTCCGTTACCGCTCAATTCAGAGACGTTCCTTCCGCGATGAAACCGCCTGAACATATTGGGCAGGTCTTCCGTGGGAATACCAATCCCCGTATCTGAAATTTTTATTTTTATTTTTCCCTCCACCCAGGCTGCGGATATTGAAATTACATCATTGGGCTGTGTAAATTTGATCGCATTCTCGAATAAATTGACGAATACCTGGCGCAATTGCATGGCATCGCCAAAGGTTTCCAATTCTCCTTCGACCATTTCCATGCGAAAAATCCGATTGGATTGTTCGGCACGGGAAGCAAATTGCTCCGCGACTTCATGGATGATTTTTGAGATATCAACCTGCTCAAACCGTGACTTGACTTCGGCCGATTCGATCCGCGAGAGATCCAGCAAACTGCTGACGAGCGTTTCCAGGCGCTGACTCTGCTCCTGAGCGCGGGACAGGTACAGAGTCCGATTCGAAGCGTTCTTCTCTTCACGCGCCAGCTCCAAATTGGTCTGCAAGGCGGTCAATGGCGTATGCAATTCGTGGGCAGCGTCTGCGGCAAAGGAACGCAATGTGCCAACTACCTCTTCCACGCGGGAAGCCATTTCATTAAATGAAAGCCCCAACATTCCCATTTCATCATTGCCGCGTACATTTGCACGGGCAGTAAGATCTCCCGCAGCCATTCGCGAAGTAATCTGCGTCAACGCCACCACGGGAGATGTAATGCGATTGCTAAAAAACCAGCCCGCGAATGCTGCCAGCAACACAGCGATCACGCCAGCCACAACCAGGCCATTCATTACATTGTGCAGGATCTCATCACCATACGCCGGGCCATCGGAAAGAATGAGCGCACCCAGCACAACACCTCGTTCATTGATGATTCGCTGGGCAACGGCCTGAGAAGATCGCCTCACGAGCACACCTGCGTCGCCGGCGCGAAACAATCCATACATGGAATCATCGGCAGGCATGGCAACGGTCACACCGGCGGCTTCACGGCCAAAGACCACAAAATCCTTCACCTGCTCCCCTTCGCCCACAGGAACAGATTGCTTCTGAACGATGTGAATACTAAATGACCCGGGGGGAACCATGGGCACTGTCTCTGAAAATGGTACAGAGACACGCGATGGCGTGCCACTGGTGTAAAGGATCAACTGCTGATTGTTGGGTACACCTGAATCTGCGATCACCCTGCCGGAAGCATCCTCGATACGTACGCGTGCCTGAAGAAAAAAGGACCAGCTTGTGGCTTGATCCTGAATTAAGGGAACCGGAACATTCTTCTCCATCAATTCCGAGGCGACAATTCCAACCCGCATGGCGCTCTCCTGTAAATAGCGTGCCTCCTGATTGTCGTAATATTCACGCAGGACGGTATAAAGCACAAGCCCAAGAGAGACTGTGGCAAGCAGTGCAATGGCCGCATAACTGAATGCCAGCCGCAAACGGATCGAATTGAATTTCATCACCAGGACGCTCCTTATTGAAAGGGCGAAAGGAACAGGACCACATCTGCAACGATGCGATCTCCATTCTTTCTGCCCCAAACCGTGATCACACTTTCAGGGGAGATCACATCAATTGTACTCAGTTCCAAGACCTGCTGAACATCCTTGTCCGCGTTTTCCATATTCATGGGCGTTACATCCTGATAGATCATGGTCTCATTGGATATGACAACCTCCACCTTGTCACCCACATAGTCCGCTTCCATCTTCGGCTCGCCTGCCTGATTCGAGCCCGGCGCCATGATGCGAATGCTGTCTGCCGGCGAGACAATAATCATATTATCGTCTCGCTCCACAAGGACACCCATGGTTTGCGGCTCTGTTTCCGGCAGCTCTTCAGACTGGATCAAGTTGCCGCCGAGCCCATTATCCCCATTGGAACTACGCCCCCCTGCGTTCATATACCTGACAGCCACAAATGCCACTAGAGCCAAAACAACGATCACCCCACTCGCAATCAAATATGGGGAAACCGGTTTACGTGGAGATGGGGATTCTCCTATTTCCATTTAAGGTGCCGCCTTGCGAAATACGAATGGAGAGTGAACTACGATGATATCCGCGATGATGCGGTCGCCGGCCTTGCGGCCCCACACCGTGATGGAGCTTTGCGGCGTGATATCGTCAATGGTGCTCGGTTCGACGACCTGCTGCACCGTTGCCCCAGGGTTTTCGGGGTCAAGTTCGGTCGCATCACGATAGATCACTGTATCATTTGAAATAACGACTTCAACTTTATCACCGCTGTAATCTGCATCGATGGCTGGCTCAGCATCGCCCCCACCAGCAGAGACCATCACGGTCACATCGCCGGTGCCGATAAAAATGCTGTTGTCCTTTCTTTCAACAAACAGCCCTCTGGCTTCAGGCTCGGTCTTGGGCAACTCTTCTGCCGGGGTAATATCCAATTCAAAAGTTTGTCCACCGGCACCGCCCGGCCCGCCGGAGATGGATAGCTGCGGTCCACTCTCTCCGAATCGCATGGGACCGCCGCCAAATGCATCCTGTTGTGTGAAGTAACGCATGGCGATAAATGCCGTAACGCCCAAAAGAACGATCAAGCCGGCGGCAATAAAATAAGGCCGGTTTGATTTTTTCGCGCCAGCGGCGGGTGTTTCTTCGATTGGTTCCTGTGTTTGTGATTCCATGTTTTAGATCTCCTGTTTTTATTTTTATAAATTCGCAGGGGCGACCCGCCAGGATTAATTAAGACCTGGATCGACCCTGACGGGTCGCCCTTACGGGGTTACCTATTCATACCGAAGTGCTTCGATCGGGTCGAGCCGTGCTGCGCGCAGAGCGGGATAAATCCCAAATAAAACGCCGACAACGATCGAGACCGCCAATGCCAGCGGAATGCTGGCCGGTTCCAATAACGCCATGCCTTGATTCAATGAGGCCGCCAGCGGAATGGACAAAATTCCCATCACCACACCCACGAGGCCACCGCCTACGCTGATCAGGATCGCCTCCAATAAAAACTGCAGGATGATGTCCAATGACCTCGCACCGACGGCCATGCGCACGCCCACTTCACGGGTCCGCTCGGTGACACTGACAAGCATGACATTCATGATGCCAATACCGCCAACGATCAATGAGACAGTTGCCATGGCGGCCAGCAAAAGAGAAAATGTATTCGCTGCTTCCTGTTGCGCCCCCAAAATATCCTTGCGCGTCGTCAGGTTGAAATCATCGATGTACTCGCCTTCTGAATCGGGCTCGATCTTGTGACGCTCACGCAGATATTCCTTGATCTGTGACTTCGCTTCGTCCATGCGGCTTTCATCCGTGACATAGGCGGTAATTTGAACGGAGGGCTCCTCTTCATAAAACAAGTCAATGACTGTGCTGATCGGCATGAAGAGGATCGAGTTTGGGTCAGAGCGATATCGTTCAGACTCATCCACACTTTCGAGCTCGGTGATCAAACCGATCACCTCACAGCGACTGCGGTTGACGCGGATCATTTGCCCGATGGGACCATCGCCGCCGAACAGGTCAATCGCAGTTTGCCAACCGATCACGCAGACGGGCGCCTTTTCCAAAACTTCCGCAGGCGTAAAAAAACGTCCATCGGCCAACAGGTCATTCATCGTAAATGCCACACCTTCCGACCAGCCGACGGGCTGCACCTGCCCAGCCGTGGCAAGGTTCTCCGGCGCGTTCGCGGTGACGCCGCTGATTTGAATATCCAGGGTCGCACGTCCAAAACGCGCCTTGCCGGAGGCACCGATGGACATATCGACGTGATCGACCATGTCTGCACCTTCGGACATCAGCAATCCATCTTCGTAACTGAGGATCTCGCCGGCCTGCTCGATCTGCCCATCATTGAAGGACATCGCCTCGCTGATCTGGACCTGGTTTGCGCCCAGCGACCGAAAGCGTGCCTCCACCGCGGCACGAGCGCCATTCCCCAATGCCAGCATCGCGATCACGGATGCCACGCCGATGATGATGCCCAACATGGTGAGGATCGCGCGCAATTTATTGGCGGAAGCACCACGCCAGGAGGTACGAAGCAGATCACGCAGCGACATGGGCCGACTCCCCTTCCGTCAGAATGCCATCGCGCATGACGCAGATGCGGCTCGCATGCCGGGCAATGGATGGATCATGCGTCACCATCACGATGGTTTTGCCTTCGGCATGTAATTCATTTAATAAATTCATGATCTCATTACCCGTGGTGCTGTCGAGATTGCCGGTGGGTTCATCGGCGAGGATCACGGCTGGGCTGGTGACCAATGCACGGGCGATGGCGACGCGTTGCCGCTCGCCGCCGGATAACTCCATCGGCTGGTGACCGGCTCGACGGTCCAGCCCGACGCGGGAAAGTGAATTCATCGCGCGTTTGTATTGTTCCTCCGGGCCAAACTCCCCCTTGCGATACGCGAGCGGCAGCGCGACATTCTCCCAGGCAGAGAAACGCGGCAGGAGATTGAAGTTTTGAAAGACAAATCCGATTCGACGTCCGCGAATGGCAGCCAATTCATCACGAGTCAAAGAAGAGACTTCGACATCCTCCAAATAATATTTTCCAGAGGTGGCACGATCCAACAAGCCGATCAGACTCAATAATGTGGATTTGCCGCTGCCGGATGCGCCCATCAAGGCAATGAAGTCCCCTTGATGAACCGTGATGTCCACGCCGCGCAATGCCTTCAACGTGGCATTTCCCATTTGATATTCACGGATCAAACCCACGGTTTGAATGACACTCATTGAATGACCACCTGATCGCCCACCTGCAACCCGGAAATGATCTCCACATCCGAATCGCCACGCAAGCCCACCGTTACTTCACGAGACTCTTCTGCTGTGCCGTTCCAGATCTTGAGAGTCACGTTGTCCACACCGGAGGCACGCACAATGGAGCGCGGCAGACAAATGACATTTTCACGTTTGGTGATCGTGATGGATGCATCCGCGGTCATGCCGTCCGCAAGGCCATCGGGAACGTTATCCAATGTGATGTAAATGTGATAGCGCGGACTGTCGCCTTCGATGCGAATAGGAATGATGCGATCCAGCCTGCCTGTGATGGTCATGTCAGAGCGCGCATCGAAGAACAAATCCACTTCCTGCCCCACAGACACCACCGGGAAATCCTCTTCCGTAATATTCGCTTCCACTTCCAATGCCTTGGGATTACCTATCTTGAACAAGGTTTTTTCCGCGTTGATCGTCACGCCCAATTCGGCATTCGCCTCCAAAATCACTCCGTCAAAAGGAGCAATGATCGCCAGACTATCCAGCACTGCCTTTGCCGCGTTATATTTTGCCTTCGCGACCGCCAATGTAGAATCGGAGTTGGCGATATCGTCATCACTCGGATGCCCCAGATACCAATTTAAATTGGTATTCATTGTGCTTAATTCTGTTTGTGCATTCGATAATTCCATCAGCGCGGAAGCCTTAGCCTCTGAGCCGACGGCATTATTGTACTTATCCGATAACAGACCGATCTTTTGTTTTTGGTATTTGATCTTTTGTTTGTATTCCTTGATAAAGGCTTCCGTGGCGCGCGGATAATCCATCGCCACACGATTCCTTTCGGCTGTGCTCAATTCCTCCTGAGCCTCGACAAATGCGAGCTGCGCCTGCGATTTGGCAACATCATCCAACTCTGCAAGGGTTTGGCCCTTGAGCACCGCATCGCCCACCCGCACCCCAACACTGGAAAGTTTCCCCGTTGTCGGCATGTTTACGTTGGCGAGGTCCACATTCACCAGGCTGCCCGGCGCAGTGACGGTTTGCTCCACGTCACAAATCTCCGCCGTAACGGTTTGGGGTGCTTCCACCGCTGCTTGCGGTTCCTGCGTGGTTTGAAATCCGAAATATCCCGCGGCGGAAACAATTAACAGACCTACAACTATAAAAATGATCAGGGCACGTTTATCCACAAAGAAGCTCCAAATGTGTCACTCTGAGAGAGCATGCTTTTCGCGAACGAAGAGTCTCGCACAAGGCAGTAGAGATGCTTCACTACGTTCAGCATGACACAATAAAATACAGACAAGGGTTTGCCTTGTCTGTAAGTGTATTTCCTGGAGGTTTCAACCAGATTGTGATGTGATTAAGATTTCGTAACCTACTCCATTCTTCGGACTAGAGCTCAAGCAGCCGTACTCGGCAGCGCATTGTATTAGCAACCCTTGCGCCGTGGACGGCCCAAGAAGCAAACTATGCAATCAAACGATAGCCAATACCTGGCACGGTCAGGATGATCGCAGGCTCTTCCGGCTTCAACTCGATCTTTTCACGCAAACGGCGAATATGCACATTGACCGATTTTTCGCTTTCCAGATCCGGCGCGTATCCCCAAACTGCCTCCACGATCTGCGCACGTGACAACGCCTGCCCGTGATGACGCGCCAGATAAGTCAACAGTCGAAATTCAATGGGCGTGAGATTAATGATCTGATCTCCGCGTCTTACCTGACCTGTCGCCTGTTCCAGCGTCAGATCATGGACCAGCACCGAATCAGAATCCGCTGATGCGTAATCCCCATAGGCTCTGCGCAATTGCGCGCGTGCCCGCGAGATCAACTCGCGCAAACTAAACGGCTTGGTGACATAATCATCCGCACCCATTTCGAGACCGAGAATCTTGTCCATCTCATCGTGTTGGGCCGTGAGCATGATGATCGGTTGTTTAATTCCCTGTTGACGCATTTGCCTGCAAAAATCAAAGCCTGAGCCGTCCGGCAAACGGATATCCAGAACGATCAAATGTGGGGAATTTTTCTTTGCAAACTCAAGCCCGCCATTGCCGGTATTGCACAAATTCGGCTCAAAGCCATGCGAGCGGAATCCGTCCACCAAACTTTGTCCGATGGCAGGATCGTCTTCGATCAAAAGAATTCGCTGCAAGGTCATTAATTAAATCAATCCATTAATTCAAACAACCAAACGCGAGGCGAATTCGCGCAATTGTGTAATACTAATTGGCTTCAAGAGGACGATGTCAGCTTTATCTTCAAGTTCGTCTGCCTTGCGGGAATCTGCCGTGGCAAGGATGACCCGCGTCGATGCAAAACGCGCATCCGTACGGATGAAGTGAAGGACTTCCATTCCCGATGCACCGGGCAGATTGATATCCAAAATTACCAGAGAAGGTGCAGTTTCCGAAAGCCGTGCAATTGCCTGTGTACCATTCGCGACAGCTTCGGTTTCGAACATTTCACTGATTGTGATCATAAATATCTGGCTGAGATGGGGATCGTCCTCAACCACTAGAGCAAGAGGTTTCGTCATGGTTTCCATTATTGGTCCCGCCTGCTTTGAACAGGCGGGAAACTTCCTTCAATTAGAATGATAAATACTTGTGCCGAATTATTCACCAGGAGCATTGGTGATCGGCAGGGTGATCGTGAACAAACTGCCTGCTTCGGCACTGCTTTCAACCTTAATCTTCCCGCCCATTAATTCAACAAGCTGCTTGGTGATGGCAAGCCCCAGCCCCGAGCCGCGATTCTCACGGGTGATCGAATTACTCACCTGACGAAACGGCTCAAAGATATTTTGCTGATCGCTCACAGGAATGCCCACACCTGTATCGCGCACTTCCATAGACCAAAGAGCTGGGGCGGGACGCTTGAGGTTAATTCGGACCTCACCCGTCTTTGTAAATTTTATGGAATTCCCCACAAGATTGATGAGGATCTGCTGCAGGCGGTTCATATCACCATAAAGTTCAGCGGGCAGGTCGGGCGCGATTTCAGTATGGAAGGCCAGTCCCTTTTTATTTGCAAGCATGGACATGGTATTCCTGATCTTTTCAAGCAGTTCGGCAGGGTTGAAATATTCGTTGTGCAGACTGAGGGACCTGGATTCGATTTGAGATTCATCCAACAGATCATTCACAATCACCGTGAGGTAATTTGTGCTTTCAATGATGTTATCAACGATGCTGTGCTGTTTTTCAGTCAGGGAGCCGAACGCATTATATTGAAGCAGCTCCGCATACCCTAATATCCCACCCAGGGGAGTACGCAATTCATGGCTGACCCGCGAAAGCAATTGACTCTTGAAGCGGCTGGCACCCAACGCTTGATCGCGTGAAAGAGCCAGCGCCTCCTGCGCTTGTTTAAGCTCAGTAATATCACGACCCACCGCCTGAAACCCCACCGCCTGTCCATCGTCCAGGATAAGCTGGACGTTTTGACCCAGCCACACGATCTCCTGATCCGCGGTGACCGCAGGGAATTCATAATATGTGCTCTTTGTTTTCCTAAGAAATTGATGTTCGTAGACTCGTTTTAACTTATGACGGTATTCTGGCGCGGCCAACTCAAGATAATGCCTGCCCAACAATTCCTGTTCGCTGGCAAAACCCATGATCTTCAATGTAGACGGGTTGACATAGGTGAAATTCCCATTCACATCCGTGCGATAAATAAAATCGTTCGCGTTTTCCACGATCTGGCGAAAACGTTCCTCACTTTCCCGCAGCAATACCTGTGTATGCAGGCGTTCAGCAAGCTCCTGCTGCACACGTCGTTCCAGCAGGTCACGCTCCTGCTGCAGGGCTTCTTCGTCCATGGCACGCAGCATGATGACGCGCCCCATGAACTGCCCCTCTGCACTCTTCAGCGGGGAAAGACGCACCTCATAGGAACGTTCCTCTTCACCTTCCCGCACAGTAATTTGATCCTTCGCTTCCATGACATCACGGAAACGCTCGACCACGTGCGACCAGGGACGAAAAACAACTTCCGCGGTCTTTCCAATTACACTCGCAATCGGGACATCGATCATGCGCGCTGCCGCGCTGTTGATATCCAATATATACCCACGCTCATCCAGCACGATCATGCCTTCACGCATGGAATCAACCACATGGTCGCGCGCGATCGGGGTAATATCAACCAGGCGAAAGCCAAAGATCGCCCACGCAACGGCGGTCACAGTGATCGTGAATGTAAATGGAGTGAAATCCAAAAACGGGAATGGAGTGTTGCCTGTAAAGTACAGGATATTGCCGATCCACGGGGCGAGGACGGCGATCAACATGGCAACCACTTGCCAGCGATACATTCCCTGTCTGCGCCAAAGAACGCGAATGAGCAGGACTGCGCCGGAGAGCAGCAGAAGGTATGAATACGCAAAATGCACCCAAAACCAAAATCCATACGACACGCCGATTGAAAAATAATCGCCCTGCTGATCCAGATGATATTCACTCCAGATCAGCCTGTTCCACTTTGTGGTTAATGCGAGTAGTACCGTGATGGTTGGAATAACCGCGGTCAGGATCAAAAAGCGGCGGGTCAGGATCTTTGCCCGGTCGCTGTAGGTGATCGAAAATATCAGCCAGCCATACGGAGTGAAAGCCACGCCGATATATTTGAACACGCCCCAAAAGTATTTAGTCTCCAACTCCACGCCGGTGATCTCGAAGATGTTGCCAAATACCCAAATAAAAATGGAGATCGACATCAGGGAAAGCGCAAGCGCACCGTTGGTGGAACGATGCCTCCATGAATAGAAGGCAACGCTCACTATTACCAGCTCGGCGGCAATGAGGGGCAAAATATATGGGGTGTATTCGAAAGTCATAAGGGTCCTGAAAACTGCAGGACGAATTATAAAGTCAGCCCCGCAATTACAGCATTGCAAAGATGTAAGGGTTGTTTTAGATCAGGAAAACTTCCACCAGCTCACCGGCGCTCAAACCGGTGGCGTCCGCATGGATCTTCAACAATCCATCCGCAGCAGCCAGGGTGAAGATCAGGTTGCTTTTACCAAAGATCGGCTCCGCCTCAAAACTTCGCGTCGAGCGATGACTGCTGGTTATGAGTTTCACCGGCCACCAATCTTCGCGACCGGCTTGCGATGGAAGGTTTACTGCGAGCTTTGCCTGCACAGTTGATTTTGGTTTTGGCAGTGCGCCCAATAACTTTTCAATGACCGGTACGACGAATAAATATCCATTCACCAAAGCACTGACGGGATTACCCGGCAGACCGATGATCGCCTTATCGTTGCACACACCTAAAATTGTGGGCTTGCCGGGACGCGTATTGATTCCATGCACGAGCACGCCGGGTTCGCCCAATTGACGGATGACATCGGCGGTCATATCTCTTGTGGATGCGGACGAACCGGCGGTGATGATAACCGCGTCACATTCGGATAACGCTTTCGCCGCTGCTTCTTTCAAAATCTGGAAGTTGTCTCCAAAAATCCCATAGCGGATTGCTACGCCGCCGCTTTTTTCGACGAGCGCGCCAAGGGTGTACGAGTTGATGTCGCGCACCTGGCCGGGACGTGGAGCCTGGCTTGGGTCGATGACTTCATCCCCCGTTGAAATTAATCCCACACGGGGTTTGCGAGCGACTTCGACGAAAGTAAATCCCAAGGCCATGAGTCCACCAATGTCTGCGGGGCGAATGACTGTACCTTTTGGAATGACAAGTTGATTCTTTGCCACGTCTTCGCCGATGCGAATGACGTTTTCACCATCGGCAACGGATTTGAAGATTTCAATTTCGGTTTGCGTAGGGGCGGGGTCTCCCCGCCCTGGGCGAGAGAACCCCGCCCCTACGATGCTCTGTGTATATTCGATCATCACAACAGCATCGGCACCTTTGGGTAGCATTCCGCCGGTGTGGATCAGGGCGCATTGACCGTCGTTCAATTCAAATGAAGGCGAGTCGCCCATGGGAACTTCACCGATGAGGTTGAGATATGCGGGAAGTGAATCAGTTGCACCGAACGTATCCTTCGCGTGGACTGCATAGCCATCCACGGTGGTGCGCTGGAAATCGGGCAGCGGGTGCGGCGCGAAGACGTCGGCAGCGATGATGCGGCCAAGGGCGGAAGAAACATCCATTGATTCAGGATCAATCGTCGGCGGGGGGAGATGCGCGAGCAGTTTTTCACGCGCTTCGTCCGGTGGAAGGAGAGTCAGAAATTCAGGCATGAGTCTTTCGTCTTATTCGATCCAAAATGTAACTGTCAAAAAGTAGACAGTCAATGTGAAAACAGAAAAAGCCGTGAAGGTGAGCATCCGCCAGTTGGGCGGGTTGCCCCGTGCAATGGAAGTGAGTTGGTAAATCTGAAAGAGCGCGAAGGGCAGGGTGAGAAATGCGCGCGAAGTGAGCGAAGTGGAAAAGCCGAAGAGCGGCGCGGCGGCGAAGAATGCATAGGCGAAGATGATCAGGCTGTGATGCAACGGCACAGCCACTTCCCAGGTGAGGCGGCGCAGCAACGTGGCGCGTTGATATTTCAGGTCGCTTGAAAAGCTTGGGAAGTTGAGGATGAGAAAATAAACCAACGCAAGGGATGTGAGCGGAACGGTGATGATCACCAGCAGTCGATGGGTTTCATTCATCTGCAAAAGAAAAGCGATGGATGGAATGACGTAGGCAATGTTTGCGGCAAGGGCGAGTTCACCGAAGCCGTGATCGAGCAGGCGAAACGGAGGGACGGCGTAGAGGATGACGAGGATGAGGGATAGAAGAAGAAAGAAGAAAGATAGCGTGACGAGGCGGTCGTTGATAAATAGCATAAAGATCATGGCGACGCTGACGGCAAGCGAAGCATACGAAACATAAAGCAAATTATTTCGCAGTGCTTCCTTTTGTTTCGGAGTTTCATCTTCGATGAGCGGTTCGTTGTGCGGACGGAATGCTTCGGCCAGCAGGTTCATGGTGAGTTGTGCGAAGAGAACCGCGGCCAGCCCAAGCCAAAACGAGGTCTGGTTGAATTGCCTCCCCAGATAGGCAGGGATACTCGCGCCGACCAGATAGGTCAACGCGGCGAGGAGGAGTTGGAGAGGACGGGAGAGGCGAAAGATTTGATTAAATCTCATATTTCCTTCGACTGATATAAGCAAAAGTAGTGAGAAAACTAAAAAAGGGCAGCGTAACAGTATCAATTAACCCGAAGATTATCCTCATGCCTAAATATGACGACATCAATGAATAAGTTTCGAGAAAGGAATAAATTGGAAAAACTGGTATTGAGAAGATATCAACTCCAGTCAACCATAACCCCAAGATGCCCTTAGCCCAAAACACCAAAATTGAAGCAAAGGTAAATGCTAAATAAAAACAGAAATACCAAGTCCAATGTAATCCTAGCACTTTTATCCCATCAACAGTGCCTTTTATAATCCCCGCTTTTTTATCAAGCATTATTCTTTTTCCTAGAGCAGCTGCCCCAAAAGATAACAATGCAATTAAGTACAACCCAAGCATAAAAGGTATAAAATTTATTACTCCGTAAGCGCCAAATGTAATAAATCCAAATCCAAGGAAAAGGATCAAAATTAAGCCTGTAATAAATATCCCCAGCAAGGATTGAAGCACGGTATCCCAAAAATAGTCTCGTGATTCGCGAAAAACATCCAAATTGCCATCAGCCATTCCCGTCATTTTATAAACGTGGAATATAAAGTAGTTGGATAAAACGTAAGACCAATAAAATAAAACCGCAATTAAAACAAGCCTAAAACATCCGAGAGTAGTGCTTAAATTTGTGTCATTGTCAATTGTGCTTACAGCCTCTAAAAAGATAGTATAAACAAATGAGTGAATTAATGCGTTGGGACTTTTAACGATTAATCGACAGGAATTAGAAAACACTTTTCCAAGCTCCATGACAACAGGGAACTTCATCCAGTTCATATATGGTTTTCCAACCGCTCCACCGCCTGCGGAAGATTCTTCCTGCCTAGACCCAAACGGAAATGATTTCTTGAGTCATCGTACATCGTGCCGGGCAGGAGCAGGACGCCGGCCTTCTTCACGAGGTTATCGCAAAATTCTTCCACATCACCTTTCAATAATCTGGGGAAGCCCATCGAGCCGGCTTTGGGGCGGACCCATGAAAACAGCGACGAATGCCGCGCGAAGAGATCGTCCACGAGGGCGAGATTGGATTTGATGATGCCGAGGTTGCGGTCAACTAATTTTTGACGATGGCGCATGGCAACTTCCGCAAGAAATTCGCTGGGCGCGGAATTACAGATCGTTGTGTAATCCTTGAGCGCTGCCATTTGATAGTACACTTTTTTGTTCTTTGTGGCGACCCAACCGATGCGCAGGCCGGCGAGGCCATACGTCTTCGAGGTCACGCCGAGTGAGACTGCATGATCGCCCATGTCACAGGCGGCAGGGAGTCTGTCTGCGATGTCGAATTCTGATTCGCGGTAGACCTCATCACAAAATAAAAGCAGCTTATTTTCCTTGGCGATTTGATTCAGTTCATCAAAGTCCGCGCGGGACATTAAATATCCCGTCGGGTTATGCGGCGTGTTGACGATGATCGCCTTCGTGGACGGGCGCAGCAGGTGACGCAGTTCGTTCATGTCCAAGGCCCAGCCGTTTTCCTCGCGCGCGATCCACGGGCTGACCTGACATCCGATCCCCTTGGCCACTTCGCTCAGCGATTGATAACTCGGCGCATGGACAATGACATGATCAGTTTCCTTCAACAGCGCATGCATAAAGAGATAGATCGCCTCGCCCGCCCCGGAATGCACGAGGATATGCTCGGGTTGAATATCCGTGTACATCTTTGCGATCTCATTTCTCAGCGTCGGACTTCCCTGCGATTCGGTGTACCCCAGCCAGACATTTTGGAATTTCTCCGCCGCACCGGGTTCGAGCGCAAGCAGGTCCGCGATGGACATGGCTTCACAGTCCGATGAGCAGAGCAGGAATTCGGTGTTGAATTCGTATTTGGCAAAGTAGCGTTCGAGTTTGAAAGGAGGGAGATTCATGGTTTCACCAGGGATAAGCAAAGATTTTTACCGCCAAGACCGCGAAGAGCGCAAAGAAACCCTTTAAAAAACTTCGCGGCCTTTGCGTTCTTCGCGGTTAACCTATTTCATTACTTTCTTGACATCTCGATAGTGGGTTTGATTATGAATATACAACATCTTGACCATCTCACGAATGGCCGTCTCGCCTAGAAATGGATGCTTCCCTCTGATCTCCAATTCCTCGTCTTTCAAGCCAGCGACCCATGCGACTGAATTAGCGCGGACTTCCTTATATTGCTCAAGCAATTCGACAGGTGATAGATCCTTCGTCTTGACCTGCTGGCTGGCATTGTAGCGGTCGATGGAGAAATCATCCGTCGCGCCGGGGCCGCCCTGACGGATGGTCTCGAACAGTTTCACCAGTCCGCGCTCGGAGGTGACGAAGTGAGCGAGCACGTTGCGCAGGGTCCACAGCTCGCCTTCCGTGTAGACTTCCGTGTTCCAGTCCTTTTCGATCAAGTGGGAGAAAAAATCGACGAACTTCTCCCCTTCCGTTTTTAGTTTCTCAGCGAGTGCGGCGGATTCGGTCATTGGGTTTCTCCTATTTATAAATTACAGGTCTGGGCGAGGAGACCTCGCCCAGACTAATTATGGTTCGGGAAAGCCGGCGTAATTGATCGAACGTTTGCCGGTGATCGGCCAGTAATAATCCTTCATCTCCGAGATCTGTTCGATCAATCTTTCGCTGTCTTCGAAATCGGAGCGCACGTAATAATAATGTGTGTCGTACGGGCTGTCGCCAAAGACCGCCGCGAGCACATATCCATTCTCTTCCGCATAAGTCTTCATCAGGATCGTCATGCTGAACCAGCGCTGCGCCAGGTTGCGTTCGGTCAACTTGGGCGGCACGAGCGGCGAGTAATAATCATGGAACATGATCACATGCGGTTTATATTTGTCCAAATATTCCACGGTGATCTTTCCATTGTGCGCGATGAACTGATCGTTCAAACCCCAGGTATCGATCGCGGTCCAACCCGAATAATAGGGAAGCAAACCCGCCTCAGTCGTGGCGATCACATAGCCTTTGCCGCGATAATTCGCCAGCAGCTTGGCCATATCGTAGCGGCCATCGCGTTCGTAGGGCTGGTCACAGCTTCTTTGAAAGGAAGTGAGCGAACAATTCTGGAACCAGGAATAATAAAGCAGACTCGCCGCGATGGCAGTCAACGCGACGATGTACACGCTTCTCTCCCTAACCGACAATTGATCCAGCCACGAGAAGGTGAATCGACCCAACAGCGGAATCCACGCCATGAGCGCAATCGGCACGAGCGCATATTGAAAGCGCGCGCCGAAGTTCATCTCATCGGAGATCAACACGAAGGCGGCGGCAAAGCCGAGGATGGGAATGAGATAAGCGATCGTCTGTTTGATCGTGTCGCGCGAGCGGAAACCCAGCAAGGCCAGGATGGCAAGCGGCAGGCACAGTCGCAGCGTATTCCACAGGGACGCATAATACGAGTCCCAATGCAGGCCGCCATCTCCCTTTTTATAGAAGGGATTGGGCAGTGGATAGCCGAAATAATTCCAACGCCAGGCGAAGTACGCACCGCCAAAGATGAGGAAAATGATTCCAAAAGTGAGAATGATCGTGACCGAATTCTTCAGTCCGCGCATGATGACGACCATCAACAGAATCAATGAGGCGAGGATGACTCCTTCGGGGCGAATCAAGCCGGTGACCAACCCGCTCAGGGCGAAGGCGAGGACCAACCAAAAGCGTGGACTCTCCTGTTTGGTCAGCAGCAGGCCAAGGGTCCAGGTGGAAGCGGCGGCGAGGGCAAAGTACGGCGTCCCGAAGTAGGCAGCCACATAGGAAAGTCCCGTGCCGACGGCGAGATAGAGTCCGCTGAATAAGGAAAGATAAATATTTCCATGATGGATGCGGCGATTCGTCCAATAGATCATGAGCACCGTGAGAAGATGCGACGTAAAGCCGATGCCGCGCACAGCCTGTCCCACCGTGAGACCGAGTTTGATCAATAATGCGGCAGTGGCCATGAACAGAAAATCGGTGGCGCCATCCACGGGATGCTCGCCGATGTTCCAGACAATGCCGTGACCGTTCGCAAGATTCTGCGAATAGCGCATGAGCATGGCGGCATCTTCGAACGGCGGGATGCTGAAATCGACATGGCGCGCGGCGTAATACAGCGTGGCGGAAATCAAGAGCAGCGAGATGAGCAGATCAGGGAGAAGGGATTTTTTGAAAGACATTGCGTTAAGTATACCCGGTGGTTGAGTAGCATTTCGCGTTCTTCGAAATGCGTATCGAAACCACCTGTTTGAATTCAATGTAGTGCGTTTTTGTTATCTCTGGTTTCGGTACGGATTGGAAAAGCACCAATCCTACTCAACCAGCGAGGACTTATCAAATCAACGAATACCCACCATCAACAACGATGGTTTGACCGGTGATGTATTCATTCCTGATCAGAAACTCCAGCGCAGAGGTGACTTCGTCCAGCGTGGCGGCGCGTTTGAGTGGAAGCCGTGCAACGAGCTTCTCCCACTGTTCGGGCGTGACCACGTCCGAAGGCAGGACCAAGCCTGGGGCAATGGCATTGACGCGAATGGTCGGTGCGAGCGCACGCGCCAGCATTTTGGTCAGTGACTCCAGCCCGGCCTTGCTGACCGTATACGACGGATAGCGACTCCATGCTTTTTGTGCGCCGATGTCGGTGATGTTGACGATCAAGCCGCCCTCGGTCATTCGCTTTGCGGCTTCCTGCGAAAGTAAAAACGGTGCGCGCAAATTGAGGTCGAGCGCGGCATCCCAATCGTGGACGTCCATCTCCTGCGGCTTGCCGACGGGCATCACCGCCGCCGAGTTGACCAGCACCTTCAACGGCGCATGGAATTCATCCACGATGGAGAAAAGGAAATCCACTTTTTCGGCCACAGTCAGGTCCGCGCGGATCGGGAGACACTCGACCCCCAACGCGCGAATCTCCTTGACGGTTCGATCTGCCTCGTTCGCCGAGCCGCGATAATGCAGCGCGATGGAATATCCCATGCGCGCAAGGGATAAGGCAAAGGCTTTACCAAGACGATGGGCGCCGCCGGTGACGAGGGCGAGAGAGGGAGAAGTTGTCAATCAGGGGTTCCTGTTCTGTTTCAAGGTTGGAAGGTTATAATTATTTCAAAGGATATTATCCCACAAGGATATTTACCCATAAAGTCAATTTGCAAAACCACCTTTTACAAAATTATGATGAACATCATTCTACAATACGCACCCACCGAAGAGGATTACAAAGATCTCGCCAGGGCGCATGCTTTTAAACTCTGGCAAATATTTAGTGCGCTTAATATTCCCCTATTATTGTTCTCAATAAGGATAATATGTGAAGTCGAGGATCTCGCAAGCATCAAGGCAGATTGGGCATCGTACTTCTTCCTCGTATTATTTTTCCTCTTTATTATCACCCTTTTTATTGCATTTGTAATCAATCCCATCCGAGTGGTCCATGAAGCCAGAAAAAAAGAAGCTTCATTTTCCCCAATAGAATATGAAATAAGCAACAGTCAAGTGGTGCTCAAGAGGGAATCGACAAACATAACGGTCGATTGGGAAAGCTTACATCAATGTCTGGAAACCAAAAGATCATTCTTTCTTATCAATCTAAACAGGAATATGTCCCAAGTTCTAATACCAAAGCGAGCCCTGACATACAACGATGAGATTTTATTAAGGGAAATCGTTGCAAAAAAGAAACTGATGACGCGGAACATTTCTCTTGACATTTTTAACAATCCGTATTTTGCAGCGAAGATATTGATGGTTTTTACGGCCTATATTTTTTCGTTCATTGTTCTATGTGGTTACTCAATTTACACCAGCCTCCAGTAATCAGTACCTGCCAAACAAAAGGTTTCGAACAATCATCAGAGTCTTTCCATGAACAATCCAAAGGTCGTCATCTCTCTCAAGCGTTTTCTGCTCATCCAGCAGTGCCCGGCGAACTGGAAGAACATGGACCTGTATCTGTTCCGCGATGATGCAGTGGCGTTCTACATCGGCCAATCGCATCTGGCATTTGCACGGGTATGGGAGCACCTCTTAAGCGGCTTCAAGGGGCATTCGATCATGGGCCGTTTCGTGTGGTGCAACTGGCCCACCTCCATGAACTTCACCGTTGAATTATTGAGTTCGCAGTTCGCACAGTTTGACGGGATTTGCAACGATCTGAATGCCGCCGAGCGCCAGCTCATTCAGGAATCAAGACCATGCTTTAATGTATCGTTGAACAGCCAGCCGACACCGCTGCCGCAAACCTATTTGCCGCCCAATGCACCCTTCAGGCGCAGACGAAGTTTGAATATGCTTCTCCACGAGGCGGAGCGGGCGGTGCAGGCGGAGGATACAAAGCTTTGGATGCAAAGCATGGAATAGCCGCCTGAGAGTGCCTGTAAAAAATCACCACCCACTTGACTCGCACCCCTCAAAAATTGTAGAATAATCAGGAACTTCATTGGGGAGCACGCCATCCATTTTGGCTTCCCGTCGGGGAAACGGTCTTTCTCAAAAGATCACAACGCAGCCAACAATCCACAAACCGTTTCACCTTTATAGGACTCAGTGTCCGCGCTGAGAGAAGAGGGCCCTCCTCTCAGCGCACTTGCCCCATTTTTCCAGTGAAGTCAAACCGAAAAGTTGGCGGTATTTGGCAGTAAACCCAATGGTTCCATGTTATCTTTTATGAAACCAATTGACGCGGAGGAGAATCACCATTGATACATAAATCATCAAGCATCCCTGAACCGCAAGCCAGCAATTCAGTCTTCGGGGTCGCATCTTTCATGAGCGGGCTATTCGCTTTTCTTATTCTACTGATCAGCTTCGGTGAGTTTCTTGCCCTCCTCAGGGACCAGGATCCCTTTTACACCCTCGCCATCAATTTTCATCTTCTGGCGGGAATGGTCTCGGGAATGACAGGGATGATTCTTGGCGGCATCGATCTATTTCAAAACCATCAAAGGAGGGCCCTGGCTGTAAGTGGATTGATCCTGGGTCTCACCGCAGGGAATTTATCCTGTTTGTCGTTGCTCGGTCTATTGATCTCTTTCGGCGTTCTTATCTGGGCAGCCATTCAAGGGCTGAGTGGAGTGTAAAACAGCATGATAGAACATACATTACTTCCCGTTGAAATCCCTGCGCTGAAGACGGCCATGCCGCTTGCTTCGATCTTTTTGGGCTTGGTCGGCTCATGCACGCTCGTTACGTCTCCCGTAATGCTTCTCGATGCGTATTTGGGGTTGCCATTGACGATCCTCGGTTTTCTGCTTGGATGCCTGGCGCTGTTTCTACCAAAACAGCACAAATTGCTTTCCCTTATCGGCATTGCCGTCACGGGAATTCCGCTGCTTTTATTTCTTGTCTTCACGGTGTGGCTGCTCGCCTGACGGGTCAAGATCGTGCATTTCACACAGAAATACCAAATAAAAGGAGTCCACATGATACAAACTAACAACATGTCAAAAGAAGCCATCGGAAAACTTATCTTGAATATCGGAAGCATCCCCGCTGCGCTTCTTGGCGGATCATTATGTATTGGCGGCTTGCTCATTTTTCTGGGTGGAATGGGAAATACATCGGGAGGCGCATGGGTTTCCCCGGGCGGATTCGGGCTGGCCCTTGGGTTGGTTGCGGTCATCCCAGGGGCCATGGTGCTGGGCCTGTTGTATCTGTGCCGCCTCGGTCCGCGCAACCCAGCCCTGACCATCGTCAGCGCCTGCCTCCATCTTCTTGCCGGCCTGATCGGCGCTATTTATTTGATGGTTGGTGTCAATGAATACAATGCCGGCCTCCAATTTCCCGCCGCTGTTTTCTCCCCTGTTGCCCTGATCACAGGCATATCCTCCCTGCTGGGATGGTGGCTCAGAGGCGCTTTCCATTCAAATCCGGTAAAAGAAAATGAAGAAAAATAAAACAACCCTCCTGATCGCAATTGCACCTTGCAAGGCCCCGGGACATTATTAAAGGAGAAAGAATGAAAGTAAGGAACAGCCATTCAATTCTGATTCTATTTTTTATTTTGTTTGCCGCAAGCGCCTGCTCTTCACAACCCGAAGAGTTTGAAAGTGTCGTGTTCTCACCGGACGGGGAATATGTGGCAGCTGGATCGAGCGATTCCAAGGTCAGGGTATGGAACGCGGACACCGGAGAACTAATTTTCACCTTGAGCGGACACAGTCGCAGTGTGAGCGATGTTGCTTTTTCTCCAGACGGAAGCATACTTGCCAGCGGGTCCGTCGATGAAACCGCTGTATTTTGGGACGTTGCCACGGGCAAAAAAATACATGTTTTCAAGCCGGAACACATTATCCAGGGAAACATGGAATCTCTTGTGATCATATATTCGGTTGCATTCTCCCCCGATGGGAAGTGGTTCGCAGCCGGATCAGATCCCAGCACGATACATATCTGGGACGCAAACAGCAGGGAACTGGTAAAAATCCTGGATGTGTCGAAATCATCCGCCAATTTGTTACTAGATCAGAGTTCGCCCCACGGTATAGAATTTTCCCCGGACGGGAGTTTTCTTGCTGCCTTTACCTGGGGCAGCACCTCCGGCCCATATTTGTGGGAAACCAAGAACTTTGAAATGACACCTGTAGGACCCGTAGATGAAGATTCCGTGGAGGCATTTGCCATCTCCCCAGACAGTAAAACCATAGCAACTTCAAAAGATGAAGGAGTGGGCGGTATAAACACGATCGAATTATGGGATATCCTCAGCGGCCAAATGATTAAAAGGTGGAAAGCCACACAGTATAAGACCGCCTCACGAGCCATCACGTATTCGCCGGATGGAAAAATCATCGCGTACGGCGATTTTGAAAAAATGTTCACTCTCCGGGATGCAAATACGGGGAAAGTCATAAATCTGGACGTAGAATTGCCGGCTAAAGGTACTCCCCCATCGAATACTGATTTTATTATTCCGTCATCCATTGCTTTTTCGCCGGATGGAACGCGCGTTGCTGTATCAGCAAACTTCAGCATACTTGGAGTCTGGGATGTCAAAAGCGGCAGATTACTCTGGCAGTTTGTACAATAGCATGCTTTTCACTCATAAACACAATTAAAATACTTCAAACAACGTGTTCAAAAGAAGATCGCACGGGAGAGCCGCAAATCGTTGGGAAGGGTCACTCGAATCATTTTTGGAGGTAGGATGCGCCTGCTCAAAACTTTACTAGGATTCCTGCTGAGCTATCCACTCCTGACTTGCAGCATATTGACCAGCCTGCTGCCATCACCACCGCCTGGAGGAAACTTTATTTGCTATGGGACTGAAAATGGTATGGGTGCCCAGGCCGGTAATCTCCTCCTCAACCCGGATGGCACCTTGAATTTCAATGCGTACGAAGGCACATGGGAGTACAACGCCGATACGCACGAACTCACTTTCAAAGGGAATAGATACCTCGCTACCGGAATTTATTTTCCAGACAGCAATTTCCTAACATTAACCTTGAAGTCTGATGAAGTTTTGAGTCACGCAGAGACAGGCACGATCACATGCAGTCCCAGCGAAGAGTGACCGACATATAGGAAATTAAATGAAAAAGCGATTTGGCTCTGGGTGATCCAATCCCCGCAACCGATAAAGGTTGCAGCTTCGAAATTGACGGTAACATATACATACTGCTTTAATTTTTATTCTTGGCATGAATTACTTATCCTCCCTTATAATCTCCACATGACCGATATATGGCACACACTCTCTCTTGGCGACGGCATGATGGCAGATGAACCAGCCGAGGAGATACGCAAACGGTTTCTTGCAATGACGGACCTTTCTCCGGCGGCGGCCGTGTTCAAGCGCCTCGAATCCGAGGGGAGGCTGCACTGCGAGGCCATTGCATATTTTTCTCCCGCTGCATCAGAGTTGGCAAAAGCCTTCGAAGCAAGACCCTGCCCAAGACCGTCCAGAAGCGGATTGGGGCTGTTGGCCGGCGATGAACAAAGCTGGTCGATCTTGTTTCCAGAAGAATTTTCAATATAACGCAAGAAAATTATTATCGGACCGGAACTGCCCATAGCTTTACCATTTCATCCATTCCACCGGCAGTCAGCAGCCATTTACCATCTGGAGAAAATCTTAAGTCACCAATCATGCCGGCATGTGGAAAGAATTCATAGAGCAGCTTTCCGGTGCTGACATCATAAAAAGCCACCTTTCCGCCAAATGTACCCACCGCCATTAAATCTGCTTTCGGAGAAAAGGCCAATACACTCACATTGCCCTGATACAGATCTAGCTTGATCTTCTGGACATCTTTCTTCTCGACAAGGTCATAGATCACAAGATTTCCGACTAAAAGCCAGGCGCCGTCTTCGTAAACCGCCTTTGTTACAACATACGCAGCATAACGACTATCATTTGAAAACGCAACACCCAACGCTCCCTTTCCACTATCCACCTGTTCCTTCCTAATTTGTTCGCCAGTTTTCTTATTGAAAAGGAGCACACCGCCATCGTTCGAGCTATCTAAGCTGTAGATTTGGTCATTTGAAACTACATGTCCTGAACCACGACCATAATCAACACCCGGTTGATTGGCTGAATCCGTACAAACCTCTGCACCCGTCAAGTCAAACTCACATTTCCTGCCGCCAATCGAACAGGAATAACTGCTGTTACTCTTAAAAGCACATTGAATTCCATAGTTTTCACGGTCCGAAAATTTACCGGCAGGAAACGAATGCTTCTCGGTTTCCATAACCGCTGGCTGCCATTGATCCATAGAAAACTTTTCTGTGCGCACTTCCTGACCGGTTTCAAAATCAAACACATGGATAGTCGCTTTATCATTTCCAAGCTGTGCACCGACTTCTTCTGTGGAATTATTGAACCAAATAGACTTCGCATTCTTGATGACCAGAGTCTTATTAACGTCCGGCATGCGGAATACCACAGCAGCATTACTTGCCCTAAAGTAGAACAAATATTGGCTTGATGGCGAGAAACCATAATCGAACGAATATTCATCCAGACGGATCAACATCAACTGTGACCAGTCTTTGGTGCGGTAAAGAACAACCCTGTTATCTCCATTATCAGTTAGCAGATATTGCCCATCGGGGGAAAAAATTTTGACCACCTCTCCCGCCACCGCAGAAACATACTTTCCGGTAGTACCGGAAAAAACTTCGATTGTTGAATAAGAGTCTGTCAATTTGATCACAGAAATCCAATTCATATCGGGAGAGACAGAAGCATAAAACACGGACGACTCACAAAGGCTGAGGCTGCTCATCGTAACTACATATTTCTTATCTAATGGAACAAAAGATTTTTCCGTCCTGCCATCCAACGTATAGATATGCACCCCATCCAACCCAACGACAGCGATTCCACCCGATCCAATATAAATATTGGATGGCTGGTTGTAATTCACATTTTTTCGTATTGAACATCGCCTCTGACTCTGCCCCAGATCGGCAAGGAGTTCCCACTTTTCCGAATACAGCTTAACTCCTTGATTGGTTTCTGCCAGCCATAGACTACCCCAATATTTAAGATCGAAAATAATCAGGTCGCTTTTTTCAATGCGAACAATCTCTTTGAGGAACTCTGTACCTTCGAATGTAATGGGTTGCGATTCGAAATCGGCAGGAAGCGCCTGACTGCCACTGATTGGGAATGTAACAACAACCGAAGTAGACGTAGGCACTGGAACCGTTGCTGTGACAGTTAACGGAATGGCGGTGGATGTCTCGAGTGCTGCAAGTTCATTTTCCGCGAAGGTTTCTGTGTATTTCTTCTCAATGTCCAGTTTACTGACTGTAAGCGCAGCTTGAGGTCCAACTTGAATTTCCGTCTTCAAAACAGCGTCCGGCAAAAAGAGTGGTACCGAGAACTCATGTGAATACTCAAATCCATCCAGGCTGGTGATTTGCAGTATCTTCCCTTGATTCAAAATCGCAAGCTGAAAGGTTTGATGTGAGCCGTTCAATTGATCAAAGAATTCGGTAAAGGTGTAATCAGAAGTCGAGTCCGGTGCGTACCCCAAATTCCAGCCACCCGACTGATAAACAAAAAACAGGACTGGCTTTTTTCCATTATTCATGGAACTGCTAAGCACTATCCCAGTGCTTGTATCCTGAACATCGTTTTTCAAAGAACGAACATCAAGTTCAAAGTTCCAACGCGTATCGCCATCCAGGGCGACAACCTTATCCAACGCCTCACTGGTGTAAACATTTTTCGGATTCGAGTACTCCAAAGGGGTGTCATTTGGCAAAAGTGAATCCCCCTTCCATATATCCTGTGAAGTTGCCGTATCTTCGTTATTCTCCACAACCACAGGAGCAGCGCAAGCATTCAAGATACAAATGATCAGCACATTAGCCCAGACAAAAACGCGTTTTTTCATGTTTATTTTCTTCCCAAAGCAGAATGTTTGCATTTATCAATTCCTCCGCTGTAAATGTAAAACAAGTATACAACAAGCAGATGGATTTAGCCTATACACAAGATCAAACCAGCAAACTTCTTTTGTCCACCAATTTCATCACACCTCACTTATAATTTCCAAACCAGTTTATAACCATCACACAGTGGATGGAGGTTCTTTGCCTGGAAAAAAGCCGGTCAATCGCATGCCTGGTAAAAAATTTAATCATTTATAAAAGGTTCAGACATCCATGTCACAACTGATCACTCTCGGCGTTCTCTCTTCCTTATTCTTTAGCAGCACCTTCATCCTCAATCGAGCCATGAGTCTCGCAGGCGGCCACTGGGCGTGGACCTCCAGCCTGCGCTTCGGATACATGCTTGTTTTTCTGATCCTGCTTCTTCTGATCACACAAGGCAAAAAAGCGCTGACACAGGTAAAGGAAGTCTTTATTCAACACTGGCTTTTTTGGATTCTCGCGGGCGGCATCGGCTTCGGCATATTTTATTCTTTCATCACCTTTAGCGCCACGTACGCCACAGGCTGGATCATTGCCACCACCTGGCAAACCACCATCCTCGCCACACCCATCGTGTTGATCTTCTTTGGCAGGAAAGTTCCAGCCAAGGGAATTTTCCTGACCCTGCTAATCTTCATGGGTATTATTCTCGTCAACATCGAACACGCCATCACCACAGATCTTCCAACCGTTTTGCTCGGTGCTCTTCCCGTATTGGTCGCCGCCTTCGCCTACCCGATAGGAAATCAAATGGTGTGGGAAGCGCGGCTCGGTGAAAACAAAAAACTTCCGCATATTCAAAATCCCATCTTGGAAAATGGCCTTGCACGAGTCCTGCTGCTCACCCTCGGCTCGATTCCGTTCTGGATCATTCTCCTGCTTGGGACTCAACCCCCGCCTCCCTCTTCGGGACAGCTGCTCAGCACTGCATTGGTTGCCCTGCTCTCCGGCGTGATCGCCACCACCCTTTTTCTGTACGCAAGGCATCTCTGCAAACAACCATACGAGATAGCAGCCGTCGATGCGACTCAATCCATGGAAGTGGTCTTTTCACTCATCGGCGAGATCGTACTTTTAAATGGCACCATCCCCGGGGCATTGGGAATTGCCGGTATTCTTCTCACCATCATTGGACTTATCGCCTACATTGTCATGCAGTCCAGGTAATTCACCAAAAGGTTACACAGTATGAACATCCAGGACGTTCCATTCAACACCATAGACTGGAGTACGGTTCCTCAAACGGAACACATTGGAACAACGGGCGTCGCCTATTGGCGCACGTTTGAAATGGGCAACATTCGTGTTCGCATGGTCGAATATTCAGCCGGGTACATGGCCGATCACTGGTGCAACCGCGGACATGTACTGCTGGTAATGGAAGGTGAAATGGTCACGGAACTCAGCGATGGAAGGAAATTCCACCTGAAGGCCGGCACGAGTTATCAGGTGGCGGATGACGCAAACCCGCACCGCTCCTCCACCGAATCAGGGGTGAAACTCTTTATTGTGGATTAACGCTGCAACGTATATCTTCAAAGAGAAACATACCAAAAGTCACTTCCACTGTGCCCAAGGAAAACATAAAATACATAAATTATGTCCACTCCCGTAATCAATCGCGCTTCGCTCACCCGTTTTGCCTGGCTTTCCATTGCCGCGGCAGTGCTCACGATTCTGATGAAGGCGGCTGCCTATTGGTTGACCGGCTCGGTTGGTCTGCTTTCAGATGCGCTTGAATCCTTTGTAAACCTTGCCGGTGCGATCATGGCTTTGGCCATGCTGACCGTTGCCGCCCGCCCCGCTGACGAAGATCATTTATACGGTCACAGCAAAGCGGAGTATTTCTCCAGTGGTGTCGAAGGCACATTGATTCTCCTCGCTGCGGCCAGCATTGGCTTCACCGCCATTCAAAGGCTGATCCACCCTCAACCACTGGAACAGATCGGGTTGGGTATTGCGGTTTCAATTGCCGCTTCGTTAATCAACTTGATCGTCGCGCGAATTCTGCTGGCCGCAAGCAAACGTGATAACTCCATCACCCTGGAAGCCAATTCACAGCATTTGATGACCGACGTCTGGACATCGGTCGGTGTGACAATTGGAGTGGGCGCAGTTGTCTTAACCGGCTGGGAACGCCTGGACCCGATCGTGGCGCTTATCGTGGCCGCGAATATTATCTGGTCCGGCGTTCATATTGTCCGCAAATCTGTTTTAGGGTTGATGGATACCGCCCTTCCCCTTAATGAAGTAGCCATGGTACAGAAAGTGCTGGATAACCATATCCAAAAGGATGTGCAATATCATGCGCTCCGCACGCGTCAATCCGGCTCACGCAGATTTGTCTCCGTACATGTGCTTGTCCCCGGCAAATGGACCGTCCAACGCGGGCATGAACTATTGGAACGCATCGAAGCCGATATTCGACAGGTACTGCCCTCCATTACGGTATTTACACACCTGGAATCCCTAAACGATCCCGCTTCATGGGATGACATTACGCTTGATCGAGACGATCATATTTAATGCATGAAGTCTGTTTATAAAAATAAAAAACAGCCCCGAGCAAGAGGCTGTTTTTTATTGAACCAGGATGCTATCCTTTGAAGAAATTCGTAATGAAGAACCAGATATTTGCCGGCCGCTCTGCGAGGCGTCTCATAAAGTATGGATACCAGTGTGTCCCAAACGGAACATAAACACGCACTGGATATCCTTCCTTCGCCAATTTCTCCTGCAAATCACGGCGAATCCCATAGAGCATTTGGAATTCGAGTCCATTTTTCGGGAGACCCACTTTATCCGCATATTGTTTCGCAAATGCGATGCGTTTTTCATCGTGCGAGGCGATTGCAGGGATTGGCGGTACGCGTCCGTCATCCGATAATTTCGATCCGCTTTCCAGCGACGCATCAATGAGGATCTTGGTCAGCAGGTCATAATTCGCATCCACATCTGATTTTTGGGGAAAGGCTTTGTCCGGAGGTTCCTTGTATGCACCTTTGACTACACGGATCCGCGTCTTGTCTTGTAAAAGACGGCGCGTATCCGCCTCTGCACGATAGAGATAGGATTGCACCGCCATGCCTACGTTGGTGTATCCCTTTTCAAGCATCGCATAATATAGATTGATGGTCTTATCGGTATAGGGGGTATCTTCAATATCAAGGCGCACAAAAGTATTGCTTTGTTTTGCACGGGATAGGATCCTTTCGAGATTCTCCGCACACAGGCTTTCGTCGAGGCCGAGGCCGATCTGAGTCAGCTTGATGGAGACATTGCCTCTCGCAGCGGGATCAGTTCCCAGCGCGTCGAGAGTCGCGAAGATGTCATCAGTCGCCTGCTGCGCTTCATCAGGAGTATTCGTATGTTCGCCGAGATGATCAAGCGTCACATTGATCCCCCTGGCATTTAACTCATGAACGACGCGGATCGCGTCGCTTAACCGGGTGCCTGCCACAAAACGGGAGGCCGTTCGCCAGGCAAAACTCCAGCCGGTCACCAACTTTTGTGCCCAGGCCGCCTTGGAAAGATAAATCAAAAAAGATCGAAGCATTGCGATCCTTCCGAAATGAGATAACCAGCCATGCTGGCCTTGTCAACGACCGTATTCTAGCACAGGCCCTCTGTTTTGGTATGTTATACTTTTTATGTGATTTTCATCATTGTCTGGAGGACTAGTGAGAAACCGTAATACAAACACCATCCTTCGGGGTGTATCCATTCTGTTTTTGGTTGTGGCCGTGGTGGTTGCGATTTTCTCTCTCATTGGCTACAGTCGTCAAAGAAATAATTATCCTGCCGGCATGATGGTTGCCGGCGTGCCCGTTGGCGGGCTGACTCCCGCCGAAGCATCGCAGCGTTTACTCGAAGTGTACACCTCGCCCATCGAAGTGAAGTACGGTGAAGGCATTATTCAGATCGAGCCCGGGCTGGTTGGCTTTCAAGCCGATGTGGAAACCATGCTCGCCGCCGCCGATCTCAGCCGCACAGGCGGTTCCTTTTGGGGCGGTTTTTGGGATTATCTTTGGAATCGCAACACCCAAGGGACGGAAATTCCGCTCAGTTCTTCGATTTCAGAAGATCGCCTGCGGGAATATTTACAAACTGAAATTGCCGCTCGTTACGATGAGCCGCCTACACCTGCACAGCCGGTTCCGGGAGGGACCTCATTCCTGCCCGGCACCCCCGGACAGACGCTTGACCTCGACCGCGCCGTTCAGTTGATCACCGATGCTTTACGGTCTCCCACCAATCGTTCGATCGCATTGACCTTCAGCCGAACCACAGCCGCAAGGCCCACCATCGAAAATCTTGAAATTCTGCTAAAACAAATTGTCACTGTTTCAGGCTTTGACGGATTGATCGGCTTCTACATGGTCGATCTGCAAACCGGTCAGGAAATCCATTTCTCCATGGAAAATAAACAGGAGATCCCGGTGGAACCGGACATTGCCTTTACGGCATCCAGCACGATCAAGGTGCCCATCGTTGCTTCCTACTTGATCAATCGCGGCAGCAATCTTGATTCAGGGACCGCCGAAACCATTTCGCGCGTGCTTGGAAAATCAGATAACTCGGCAACCGACATTGTTCTCGGCGGCATCGATCCAAACATTGGCCCGCTCATTGTTAGCGAAAATATGAAGACCATTGGCCTGCAAAGCACCTTTATCAACGGCTTCTTCTATTTAGGTGCGCCGCCGCTTTCCGTTCAACCGATCACACCGGGCAATTCACGAACCGACGTGTTCACCGATCCCGACCCGTATTCTCAAACAACGCCTTCCGAAATGGGCGCACTGCTCACGGATATTTATCAGTGTGCGCAAAACGGCGGCGGAGCGCTGGTGGCCGCCTTCCCAGATAAGATCACATCGAGCACCTGTCAGTTGCTCATTGATTTCATGGCGCAGGACAAACTTGGTGCATTGATCCAGGGCGGCGTTCCGGACGGAACTCTTGTTCCCCACAAACATGGATACGTCCCCGCTTCGGACGGGACCGTGCATGATATCAGCGACGCAGGCATCGTCTACACCTCCGGCGGAAATTTTGTGATCACAGTGTACACCTATCATCCCATCAACAACCTGTGGGATACCACGAACCCGTTGATCGCGGACCTTGCCAAAGCGGTTTACAACTATTTCAACACCGCAGTTCAGTAATCAGCAGACCCTGTTTCATGAAACAGGGTCTTTTTTTCTCACTGCGTATAAAGTACCCCCTCTGTCAAATTGCGATTCCATAAAAAAACGCAATTTGAGAGAGGGGCGGGTATAATTCAAGCCATGAGTGCATCCCTAGGACTTTTCCGTCTGCAACAAGTGGACAGCCAGATCGATCGCGCTCGCCAACAATTGGATCAAATTCGCAGAACACTTGAGAACGATGTTGAATTAAAAAAAGCACTGGCATTTGTGGAAGCATCACAGGCTGACCTTCACGTCGCGAGGCATGATCTAAAAACCGCCGAAGCCGAAGCGGAAGCGCAAAAAATAAAGATCGAACAAACCGAAGCCAGCTTATATGGCGGCAGTGTCCACAACCCCAAGGAGTTGCAGGACTTGCAAAGGGAAGTCGCTTCACTAAAAAAACATCTCGCTACCCTCGAAGAGAGGGAACTTGAAGCGATGGTCAAGGCTGAAAAGGCCGAAGCAGTTTTGGGCGAAGCGCGAAGCGGGCTCGAATCCATTCAATCGCGATTGAGCGGCGAACATAAGAAGTTATTGGATGAACAATCCAAATTATTCAAAGACCTTGAAAGATTAAGCGAGGAACGGGAGGCTTCAGTCAACCCGGTGGAAGGCAGTTATATGACCATCTATAACGATCTTCGCAAACAAAAACGCGGCGTGGCTGTGACCGAGTTCGAGGACAACTCGTGTTCTTCCTGCGGCGCAACCCTCACCAGTTCACTGCAGCAGAACGCCAAGTCTCCAAGACAATTATCGTACTGTCCATCCTGCGGAAGAATTTTATACGCGAGTTGAGCCATGTTCCTTTTCGGATTTGACCCCTTTTCATTTTTTGCAGGCTTTATTTCCGCCTCCGTTTTTTGGTGGCTGGTCACGCGCGCGCGTCCGTTGTGGAATGAACTGCGCTCGGGAATGAAGGAACAGCAGGAAGTATCTCAATCCCGTAAAAAAAATACGGTGGAAGAGAATCATCGTCGCAACACATTGCGACACGCGCAGGGAATGCATCTTGCCGCGCCGCTTTTTGCGCTGGATGAAATCCTGCAAACTCCGTTGGTCCTTGCCCCTCAGCCGGTGGTTGAACCCGGCACCCCGCCCGCATTTGAAGATGTGATCTCGCAAACAGTTCCATATCTCCCCACCTGGCCGGAGATTGGGGCAGCCTTCGGCACTCAATCTCTGACGCTGCCACAGGCACTTGCGGGAAATTCCAACATAGTGATCATCGGCCAACCTGGCGTTGGCAAGACGGTCGCATTGGCACATATTGCCTCCCTGCTTGCAAATCGAAGTGAAGAGATGGGAGCATTGCAAGAAACCATTCCCTTCCTTCTTCATGTGGCAAATCTTAAACTTCCGATCAGCGATGAAAAAGACGCGCTGCGACCCATTGTGGATACTTTCTCTGAAAACGCATCCATGCTGGATCTGGGTCGTTTGCCTGCATTTATTCAAAGTGCATTCAAGGCCGGCAACACACTTTTGCTGGTCGACGGCTATGATGAGATCACCCCTGCCGAGCAGCAAGTGGTCAGCGAATATTTCAAGACCCTGATCAAGGTCTTTCCCAAAAACAGAATTGTCACCACAGGCACACCTGAATATCTTGATGGCTTGATCGCACTTGGTTTTGCACCGCTATCGCTCATCACATGGTCATCGCGACAAAGCGAACGATTTATTCAACAATGGGGTGATCTATGGAGCAGAACGGTCAGCCTGGAAGCCTGGGCACAAACGGGACCCGAACAGGTCGATCCGCTTCTGCTTAACGTCTGGCTGGGTGCTGACAATCTAAATTTAACCCCCCTTGAGATGACTCTCAAAACGTGGGGCGCCTACGCTGGGGACAGCCTTGGTCCCCATGTATTGGAAGCAATTGCCACTCACATTCGCCGTATTGCCCCTCAAAACACACCATTGGCCGCACTAGAAACGCTCGCCATGCAGGCGACCCTAAGTGCGCAACCGGTCTTCGACCCACGCAAGGCACGAGATTGGGTTAAATCCTTTGAACCCGCGGAAGAAAAGATTGAAGGTGAAGAAACAGCGGAGGCCGCAGCAAATGTAAAACCGGCCAAGGGGAAGAAAAACGAAAAAGTCGTTGCAACACCCACCTACGGTCTGTTAAGCAAAATGACAACCAGTGGGTTATTGGTCAGCTATACCAACAATCGCATGAGATTTATTCACCCGGTTTTCGCAGGCTATCTGGCTGGCCGGGCCATGACCACCTACAATGCACAGGAACCCATTTTGAATCAACCGGATTGGGTTGGGAAGTATCTCGCCATGCGTTACTTCGCCGCCTTTGGAGATGCCAGTAAACTTGTGCAATCTCTCATGGAATTTTCCCGCCTGCCGATGCATCGCCCATTGATGGCAGCAGCCCGCTTCCTGCGGGATGCGCCTAAAAATGCACCCTGGCGCGGAAAACTCTTCGGCACCCTTGCCGCCATTCTGCAAACCGAAGGGATTCCGCTCGGCGTGCGTGGACAAGCCATGGCCGCATTCGTTTACAGCAATGACCCCAATGCAGCAGTTCTTTTCAGGCAATTTGCAACCACCACTTCATTCGAATTGGTTCAATTGGCTGTTTTAGGCCTGGGTGCGATCAAAGATGGAAAAGCTGTTCAGGTTCTTGAACAAGCACAAGGCGCGCCAAGCCTCGCCGTGCGGCGTGCGGCCTGTATGGCTCTGGTAGCGATTGGTTCCAATGATGCATTGGAATCTGTGGCTCAAACCCTGCTCAGCGGTGATGAAGATGTCCGCCGGGCCGCTGCAGAAGCTCTCGCCAGTGATCCTGTCGAAGGTCATGCCGTATTAAGAGAAGGTATTTCACATAAAGATATTCTTCTACGGCGTGCCATTGCATATGGCCTTGGGCGTCTGGAAGATCCATGGGCACGCGAAGCGTTGGAAAAAATTCAGATCGAAGACGATCAATGGGTGGTTCGCAATGCCGCCACCGAAGTGCTGGATGCGAAAACCAACATCGCATCGCGCGCGCCGCGCAAGCTCAAGTCCCCGTCCGATTCGCCCTGGCTCGTTGAATTTGCCGGGAAAAATGGTGTTGGCATTTCCCCAGGCACCCCCGCAACAGATATTCTCCTGCTCGCATTAAAAACTGACGACCCGGAGACCCGCCTTGCCGCATTGCCCTACCTGAAATATGTTCCTTCTGAAGGTGTTGTAACTCAACTGTATCACGCCATGTACAAGGATGATCCCGAATTACGCGAAGCTGCATTCAATACGCTTTGGGAGATCGGCATGTCCGGCGTAAAACTTCCAGACCCAACCCAACTTGGATTAAGCTAACCATGCTCATTACAAACGCAAACATCATTACATGGGAATCGCCCAACCGCGTTCTTGAGAATCATGCGATCTACATTGAAGGCGATCATATTAAGGAGGTTGGCACAACCCGTTCCCTGAGCGCGAAATATCCGAAAGCAAAGGCAACGGACGCCAATGGTCAGTACGTGATGCCGGGTGGCATTTGCTCGCACACCCATTTTTATGGGGCCTTTGCACGCGGCATGGCTATTCCCGGGCCTGCCCCAAAAGATTTCCCTGAGATTCTGAAAAAGTTGTGGTGGCCGCTCGATCGTTCATTGGATACGGAGGCGGTTCGCTATTCCGCTTTGGTTTGTCTCGTGGACGCGATCAAACACGGCACAACCACCTTGATCGATCATCACGCGTCCCCCAATGCCATAGACGGTTCGCTGGATCAAATCGCCGATGCAGTTGACAAAAGCGGTCTGCGCGGCGTGCTCTGCTACGAAGTCACAGATCGAGACGGGCTTGAAAAAGCCAATTCAGGGATTAATGAAAACGTCCGCTTTTTAAAAAGATTGGCGGCTAATCCTCATCCACGCCTCGCCGGGACCTTCGGCCTGCACGCCAGCCTGACGCTTTCCGGCATCACCTTACAGGCTTGCCGTGCTGCTGCGCCGGAAGGGACAGGCTTCCACATCCACACCGCTGAACACGAATCCGATGAATACGACAGCCTCGCCAAAAGTGATATGCGCGTGATCGACCGTCTGCAAAAACATGGAATCCTTGGACCTAACACGATTGCAGCGCACGGCGTACATTTCGATGTTCGTGAAATGGAAATTCTCAAGGAAACGGGCACGTGGCTTTCTCATCAGCCGCGCTCCAATATGAATAACGCCGTTGGCGTGGCGCAGGTCGAATCGATGATGCGCCTGGGAATCAAAGTATGTTTGGGAAACGACGGCTTTACCAATTCCATGTGGGATGAGTGGAAGGCAGCTTATCTCATGCACAAGATCGAAAATCGTGATCCTCGCCGTATGGGTGGATACGATGTGCAACAAATGGCGATTTACAACAATGCTGCACTGGCAAATATGTTCTTCCCATCTGCCTCCCTCGGTCAAATTGCCCCCGGTGCCGCTGCCGACTTGATCTTTGTGGATTATCGCCCCTTCACCCCGTTGACCGATGGCAACCTGCCCTGGCATATCATTTTTGGTTTCCAGCAAAGCATGGTGACCACCACCATGGTTGCCGGTAAAATCCTGATGAAGGATCGCAAACTTCTCACACTGGATGAAGAAGAGATCGCAGCACGCGCAATGGAGATCGCGCCGCGCATTTGGAAAAAATATCAGGAAGAAGTCGAGAAAGTTTTGTAATTGGAGAGATCATGACAGACACACAACTCTTGTTGAGCATTGCCGTCCTTGGCGGCACGGGAAAAGAAGGCAAAGGACTCGCTTACCGCTGGGCAAAAGCCGGCTACAACGTCCACATCGGCTCACGCGATGCGGCGAAGGCTGAAATCGCCGCAAAGGAAGTACTCGGCTTGTTGGAAGGGGAAGCAAGCGTCAGTGGAATGTCCAATTTGGAAGCTGCCAAAAAATCCGATATCACCGTGCTGACGGTTCCTTATTCCGCTCACAAAGAGACATTGGAGGCCTTGAAAACCGAGCTCAAGGGAAAGATCCTTGTGGATGTAACCGTCCCCCTGGTGCCGCCCAAGGTTGCCACAGTACAAATGCCCGCTGCCGGCTCCGCCGCACAGGAAGCTGTGCAAATAGTAGGCAGCGATGTGCAGGTTTGCGCCGCATTTCAAAATATTTCGTACGAACATCTATTGGATAACGCAGACGTGGAATGCGATGTACTTGTTACAGGCACGTCCAAGGAAGCCCGTGCCGAAGTAGTGAAACTTGTCGAAGCCGCCGGGCTGACCGGCTGGGATGCGGGTCCCATCGAGAACTCAGTCGTTGTTGAAGGACTTACCAGCGTTCTCATTGGCATTAACAAAAAATATGGCTCCACACATGCAGGGATAAAAATTACCGGCGCTCATCGTTAGTACGTGAAATTCGTCCTGACGGTCGAACGTTAACGTAGAACGTATGACTCTCTCAATCTCCTCACTCAAAAATATTCCACTCATCCGCCAAGGTGACCTCCTGGCGGATATTATTCTTAATTCGATTCACGAAGCTGACATTGAACTTATGGAGAATGACATTATCATCCTCGCACAAAAAGTCGTCAGCAAGGCCGAAGGACGACTGGTCAATCTCGCGACGATCACCCCTTCGCAAAAAGCCATCGAACTCGGTACAAAAACGGAAAAAGATCCGCGCGTGGTTGAATTGATCCTTCAGGAAAGCAATGAGGTTGTTCGAACGCGTGTTGGTGCGATCATTGTCGAGCATAAACTTGGATTCATTTGTGCGAACGCCGGCATCGATCATTCCAATGTTGCCGGGGATGGAAACGAGAATGAGGAATACGTCCTGCTTCTCCCTGAAGACCCGGATCGGTCTGCCAGACAATTGCGCGCGGCTGTTTTCCAAAAAACCGGCAAAACCATTGGCGTCATGATCATCGACTCACATGGCCGCGCCTGGCGCAACGGAACCGTTGGGCTTTGCATCGGCCTCAGCGGAATCCCCGCACTGATCGACGAACGTGGCTGGAAGGATTTGTTCGGTTACACACTCAAGATCACAGTTGTAGGCGTGGCAGATGAACTTGCTGCTGCCGCCTCGTTGATGATGGGACAGGCAGCAGAAGGCACTCCCGCCGTGCATGTACGCGGCTTCCCCTATAAATTATCGGAAGGATCACTCAAGGAATTGATACGCCCAAAAGACCAGGATATGTTTCGCTAATACAATTCCAATATTCCTTTGGTATCTTAATCATCGAGGTGAATATGAAAAACATTCCAGCCGAATATCATGACCTGCTCAAAGATGAAACCAGGGCATTTCTTTTCCTGGCCACCACCATGCCAGACGGCTCTCCGCAAGTGACGCCTGTCTGGTTCAACGCAGATGATGAATACATTTTGATCAACACGAACGAAGGCCGTACCAAGGATAAAAACATGAAAGCCCGTCCCAAAGTGGCGTTTGTGATCCAGGACCCAAAGACTCCTTATCGCTATATTCAAATTCGCGGTGAAATTGCCGAACACACCACAAAGGGTGCAGATGAACATATTAGCAGACTCTCCGAAAAATACGATGGAAAGCCCTGGCAATACCGCGAAGGTCAAAAACGGATCATCTTCAAGATCAAACCAATCCGCATTGACCCCCACTGATCTCCGCACCTTTCTACGGACTCGACGCTCGATCCGCCGCTTCAAAACGGATCCGGTGCCTGATTCTGTTTTAAGGGAAATCCTCCAAACTTCCACATTCGCCCCGTCTGCTCATCACCGCCAGCCCTGGCGCTTTGTTGTGCTGACAGAGCCAGCGGCCAAACAAAACCTTGCTGAAAAAATGGCAAGTGAATTCCGAAGTGATCTCGAGAAAGACAATCTGCTTCAGGAAGAAATCGAGCGCCGCGTTCTAAAATCCCGTGAAAGAATTACATCCGCCCCGGTCGTTGTGATCCTCTGTGTCGAAATGGGCGAAATGGACAATTATCCAGACCCGCGTCGTCGCAACGCAGAATATATCATCGCAACCCAATCCGCCGCGAACGCCGGCATGCAGCTTCTGCTGGCCGCTCATGCAGAAGGACTGGGCGGAGTTTGGGTATGCAGCCCCATGTTTGCCCAGGAAACCGTACAAACTGCACTGGACATCTCGAAAAACTGGGAGCCGCAAGCCATGTTCCTGATCGGATATCCGCTGGAAATTCCAGAAGTACGAATAAGAAAGCCTTTAGAGGAAGTTGTAAAAACTTTATAACCACAACATGAAAATAGTCGCACTTGCAGGCGGCGTTGGCGGCGCGAAAATGGCGCACGGCCTCGCCGAACATTTATCCTCCAAAGAATTAACCATCATCGTCAACACCGGTGATGATTTCGAACATTTAGGATTATCCATCTCTCCAGATTTGGACACGGTCTGTTACACACTCGCAGGCCTCGCCAACTTCGAAACAGGCTGGGGACGCGCAAATGAAACATGGAACACGATCTCCAACTTGGAAAAACTTGGCGGCCCAAACTGGTTTCGCCTCGGAGACCAGGATATTGCCACACATCTTGAACGCACACGCAGGCTAAAAGAAGGTCAACCTCTTTCGCGGATCACAAAAGACTTCTGCAAAGCCTGGGGAATCCATCACATGATCCTGCCCATGTCCGATACGCCTGTAAGAACGATGGTGAATACAGACGAAGGCGAACTCGCCTTTCAAGAATATTTTGTTCACAGGCGCTGTGAGCCAAAGGTCAAAGGCTTTCGGTTTGACGGAATCGATTCCGCAAGACCAGTTGTCGGTGCGATCGATGCGATTGATAAGGCGGATGCAGTCGTCATTTGCCCGTCCAATCCCTGGGTGAGTATCGACCCCATTTTGAAAGTCATCAAGAAGATCAGCAAGCCGGTAATCGCGATTTCTCCCATCATTGGCGGCAAAACAGTAAAGGGGCCAGCTGCAAAAATGTATGAGGAGTTGGGCATCGAACCCTCCGCCTTGGCAGTTGCCGAACACTATCGACACTTGTTAACCGGCTATGTGTTAGACCAAGTGGATTCGGAACTGCAAGAATCAGTTAATCGTTTACATATTAAACCATTCGTTACAGATACACTTATGAATCACCTTACAGATCGCGCTCGTTTGGCGAATGATGTGCTACACTTTATCGGGAGTTTATAAACAATGTCACTTTGGGCAATAGTGCCTGTTAAACCCTTGAAGCGGGGGAAATCCCGCCTGGCCGGAATTCTAACGGAAGAAGAACGAACACAACTAAATCAGAACCTTCTTGAGAAAACTCTTAAAACTTTATCGCAGATCAAAGAGTTGGATCATGTATTGGTGGTGAGCCGCGACCCGCATGCATTAACGATTGCCCGCAACTTCGGCGCAAAGACAGTGCAGGAGGATGGTCAGCCGCATTTAAATACGGCGCTTACGCGGGCTACGGTGGTCGCACAAGTTCACTCCACGCAGGGTGTTTTGGTTTTGCCCGCCGATCTTCCACTGCTTACAACGGATGATGTACTTGCATTGATCGACCGTGCTGTGAAACCGCCCGTGGTTGTGATTGCCCCGGACCGGCACAATAAAGGTACGAATGCCTTGTTGATGTTCCCCGCCGGTTTGATCGAATATGATTTTGGTGAAGGGTCGTTCCAACGTCATTGCGAACGTGCAAGGCAAGTTGGCGCAAAACTCGAGATCGTGGAATTGCCATCGCTCGCGCTTGACCTTGATCTACCTGAAGATCTGGAAATGGTGCGAAAAATGGAAGCAGCAAAAGTATAGACATGCGATCGCCACAGGCCAAGCAAACCCTATGAAGTTTGCGAAACCTGTGGCAAAATTTTTGTTATCTCACGCCCAACAGGAGAATGTCATGACCAAACAACGCGTCGCTCTTTATTTGCAAGACTCTCACGATCTTCGAGATGGCCTGCAGTACGCAAAGTATGCGGAAGAAAAAGGATTTGAAGCCGTATGGCAGGCGGAATCCCGACTGGTGCGCGATGCGATTGTCCCGATGGCGGGATACGCTGCCGTGACGAACAAAATTAAAGTTGGATCCGGCGTGATCAACAACTGGACTCGCAACATTGGATTACTTGCCGCCACTTTCTTAACGTTGGATGACCTTGCTCCGAATCGCATTATCTGCGGCATTGGCGCCTGGTGGGACCCGCTGGCCAAGAACGTTGGCATTGACCGCAAAAAGCCGCTGCTCGCCATGCGCGAAACTGTGGAAGTCATGCGCCGCCTGTTGAACATGGAACGAGTCACTTTTCATGGCGAGTTCCATCATGTCGATGGCATTGAATTGGATGTCGTTCACGGCCGCCGTGAACCGCGCAACATCCCCATTATGATCGGCGCCACCGGCGACCTGATGATGGAAATGACAGGTGAAATCTCAGATGGCTGTGTGATGAATTATTGCGTTCCTCCAGAGTACAACGACAAAGCACTCGAACTCCTTGAAAAAGGCGCAAAGAAAGCAGGGCGCAAGCTGGATGATATTGACCGTCCGCAATTGATCGTATGTTCCGTGGACCCGGACCATGATAAGGCCTTTGAATACACAAAAGAATTATTATGCCAATATCTGGCACAGCAACCACACATCGCCAAAGCTTCCGGCGTTTCGCAGGATGTGATTAACGAAATCCAATCCATTTTGGGCTGGCCGGCCACGAAGGAACAAATCAACAAGGCCAAACACCTCGTGCCCGATGCACTGGTGGATAAAATCACCGCCTCCGGCACGCCGGAAGAAGCAAAAGCCAAAGTGAACGAATACATCAAACGCGGTGCCACCTGCCCGATCCTTTATCCAGTCGGTGGGAATTTCAAACTGTTGATCGATACGTTCGCTCAAAATTAAACGAGAATCAAAAGCGGAGTCGAATTCGACTCCGCTTTTGATTTAATTGAAAACTTATTTTTGAGCCCGCATTTTCTGCCTCATAAGCGCGGCCTTGAAAATCCTGTCAAAGAATCCCTTGTATCCATCTTTATCGTACAAGATCATGTAATCCGCCGGACCATACTCTTCGGGCTTGAACATGATTCCGCCATTGGGGTTGATCTCCAGAATGTACAACTCTCCCTTGTCGTTCATGCGAATATCGCAACGGCCATATCCTGAAACTCCCATTGCCAGGAACATTCGTTTTGCGATTTCATGCAATCTCGCAACTAATTCAGGGTCAGTAACCTGATTAAAATCAAAGACAACATCATAATTCCACTTGACATCCACATGCCAGAATTCCTCATTGGGAGGGAAAACCAACTCGGCTGGCGGATACGCAATCGGGTCATTTAAATTATCCGCATTCTCCACAACCAGCACGTTGAATTCCTTTCCCACAATAAACTCTTCCATACGGGCAGCGCCGAATTCAGAACAGATCCGATTTACCTGAGTCAATACCTGTTCCAGCGTATCGGCGCGCGAATCTTTCGTCATGCCGGTACTGCCATAACTTTTTGGATGCTTCACCATGATCGGAAAGCGTAAATTCTTAACTAATTTTTCAGCTTCCTCCATGTTTTTGACTTGATATCCCTTGGCAAAACCAATTCCATTGGCATCCGCCACGGCTTGCATCTCTTCGCGGGTGGGATCAAAGCAATTGGAGTCCGCACCGGTAAAAGGCAGGCCAAGTTTCTCCAATGCCTGTACGACCTCCACACTTTGATAGCCGATTTCATCGTCCTCGTCGTCTTCGAATTCATACCCCTCGCACACATTCAGGTAAACATCATACTTGTGCATCTCGGCCAGAGTGCGCAGTTTTTCCTCTACGGGTGCAGTCATGGTGAACAACTCCCAGTCGAAATCCTTTAAGTACGGGGATGGATCAAATCCTGTAATATATTCGTCCGAAAGAACGCACACGCGCATGTGTCACCTCGCAATTTTTTTATTGATTATCATATAGAAGCAGCATTCATACAATACTTTGGGAAAACAAAAGAGCAGTTCCTCACTGCTCTTTTGGATCACTTCGTTTCCGTCACCTTACGGATGCTGCGCGGCTGCTCCGTGTTATAGCCTTTGGCAACTGTAAGATGATAGGCAAATAATTGCGCCGGCAAGATGTTAACCAAAGGAGTCAGCCATTCCGGTACCTCGCTGGGAATCGTGATGGGAGTTTGTGCAAGAGAAAGCGCTCTCTTGTCATTGGATATCACCACAAGCTCTGCGGAGATATCCGAGCGCAAACGCTTGAGCATCTCCAACATGGTATCGAAGACCTTTCCCTTGGGTGCCACTGCCAGGACGGGGTACCCAGGCTCAACCATTGCAATAGGACCGTGTGCAAAATCGGCGGAGGAATAGGGCTCGGCAATAATATAGGTCAATTCCTTCAGTTTCAATGCCCATTCAAAAGCAGTGGAATAGTTATATCCACGTCCCAGCACAATCGTCTGATCGATGTATCGATAGCGCTGCACGGCTTGTTGAATGAATTTATCCTGTTTTAACACCTGCCCCATCCAAGTCGGTAATTTTGCCAGATCATCCCATAGAACGCGCCTACCACTCAAGGCAGCCGAAAGCATGGCAATGGACATCAATTCCGTGGTGTACGTTTTTGTCGCGGCAACCGCCTTTTCCGCGCCTGCTTGAATATCGATCACGAAATCAGAGGCTTCCGCAAGCGGTGAAGACGGCTCGTTAGTGATCGCAAGGGTTAGGCATCCCTGTTTTTTTCCCTCGTCCAACACACTTACGATATCCGGCGACTTGCCTGATTGCGAAACACCGATGACAAGTGCATTCTTCAATTTCGGCGGTCGTTTGTAATAAGTAAATAGAGATGGAGTGGCAAGTGCCAATGGCAGGCCATTTAATGAACCAAGCAAATAATTGGCATAACGGCCGGCGTTGTCTGAAGTCCCACGGGCGGCAAGGAACACATATTGAATATCTCGCTGATTGATCGCAGCCGCGATCTTTTCCACGGTCTTTCTTTGTGATTGAAGCAGGGACTTAATTCGTGCTGGTTGTTCATTGATCTCGGAATGGAGTGACATGACAAGCCTCGGTCTTTTCAAGAAAATTTTTTGAACTTTAACGTGCAATGATTGCAATTATAAAGTCTTTTCTGCAAATTGACTATACGCAAACACAAAAGGAGGAGCACAATGGCCACTTGACAAAAAATTTAGGCTAGGCTAAAATATTTTTAGGAAAGACTAAATAAAGGTTTAGCAATTATGAATACTATTCAAATTACCGGGCTTTTAGGCCTGCTTGGAGCGTTCGTTTATGCAATTGGCGATGTGCTCTTATTGGCCGGAAAAACCGACATTGAAAAATATCCCAAGTTGAAGCCATTTCAAAAGCTGCTTTCCGATGCCGAAAAAATGGTCAATTTTTCAGCAGAAAGAATGATGTGGGGCGCTTTGATCGGTGTATTTGCCACACCTTTGATATTGGCCGGATTTTGGCAGGTATATCAAGGGCTTGCCGGCGGAAATATGATACTCAGAATGATCATCATCATTTTATTTGGAATTGCTTCCGTCATCGGCACATTCGTGCATGGATCATTTTTCTACATGGGTGAATATGTCAAAGCGTTGAATTCGGTCAGCGAGGAATCGCAGCAAGTGATTACAGAGATGATCAGCCGTCACCGCAAAGTAATGATCATTACCTACGCGCCTTTACTGATATTGATTGTCATCGCTTCCATTTTGTTTTCGATCATCGTCGGGTCTGGAGGCACTCACTTCCCCACCTGGATGATTGCTGTCAACCCGGTCACATTAACGATTTTATGGCTGTTTCTTAAAAGAATTTTACCCGGCTTCATCAAAGATATAACGGAAGGCGCAGGTTTCAATATTGCATACTTCGCCTTCTTCCTCTTCACAACAATGACCCTATGGAGTGTTCAATAAAGATGCCAGAAACCATTACCCAATCCATTCAGGATTACCTGAAACACATCTACGAACTCAATGAAAATGGCGGTGCAGCCAGCACCAACGATATCGCAACGCGATTGAATATCGCACCTGCATCGGTGACCGGCATGTTACAAAAACTTGCTTCCGCAACTCCTCCCCTCGTGGTGTACAAAAAACATCAGGGCGTCACGCTGACCAAATCCGGCGAGAAAGTTGCTCTCGAGGTCATTCGTCATCATCGTCTGCTCGAGTCCTTTTTGGTCAACACCTTGGGCTACGCATGGGATGAAGTTCACAATGAAGCGGACAAGCTTGAACATGTGATCTCGGAGGATTTCGAAGCACGCATGGCCGAAGCATTGGGACATCCCACCCGCGACCCGCATGGAGAATTAATTCCCAGCGCTGACCTGGTCATGCCTGCCGACGAATCATGCCCGCTCGCTTCATTACGGACCGATGAAACTGCCACCATCCGAAGAGTATCAGATGACGACCCCGCATTGCTCCGCCATTTGCGCGAAATTGGTGTTGTGCCCGAAGTGAAAATCATAGTCAAAAATTATTCCGAGTTTGACGGCAACCTGACGATTAAGGTCGAAGGTCAAAAGTCAAATGTTGTATTGGGAACAGCCGTAACAAGCCAGGTGTTTGTGGATAAATAGAATGTTCGAACAACCCGTTATATTCCCAGCTTTATCGCCGATCAGCTCGATCGAGATACTCACTGTCTTTACCATTGCGAGCATTGCTTATTTCCTTGTTTTCAACAATTTTGAAAAACATGTACCTGTGCAAAAGAGGCTGGGAAAACTTCTTATTGTTGTGGGCGTGCTTGCAGCCATCGGAATTCTATTCGGCAGGTTCGCATTTTGGGGCGTGATTGCGCTCATGACAATTGGGCAAATGTATTTACATGGCGTGTATTTTCCAAAGCATGGAATCAACGGCTTGACAGCCGAACCGCATGACAAATATTTAGAAATAATTGAAAGAATGAAAGGTAAAAGGTAATTACTATGAACGAAAATATTTTCCGCATATTAGCCGCAATCATCCTATTAACTGGGATGGGCATTTCATCTTATTATCGCATCAAGGCAGATAAAGATACAGGCGAAACCATCTCCCGCAAAGTGGACGGTTCCATAATGATGAACATGATCAAAATTGGCGGTCTGATCCTTTGGCTGAGTCCGTTTGTATATTTGATCAACCCTGCATGGATGGCCTGGTCGAAGATCGGGCTGACGGAATGGGTGCGCTCGCTTGGGGTTGGCATGGGAATACTTTGCGTGTTGGGAATTTACTGGTTATTTAGCAGTATTGGCAGCGGCATCTCCCCAACAAGCGCCACACGTCAGCAACACACACTCAGCACAAAAGGGCCGTATCGCTGGGTGCGACACCCACTTTATACTGTTGGTTCATCCTTGTTCATTTCCTTTGGCATGATGGCTGATAACTGGTTTATCGCTGCGCTGGGTATTTTCACATTCATTCTCATGGCGATCCGTACACCGAAAGAAGAAGCAAATCTCATTGAAAAATTCGGGGATGAATATCGTGAATATATGAAAGACACGGGGCGATTTTTACCCAAAATAGGAGCTCGATAACCATGAATTTTACATATTGGTCCGTTGTTATTGCAGTATTAATCATTGCAACCTTTCTGCCGAGGGTTGGCTTGATCGCAGTTTACAAGACCTACCGCACCGCAAAAGATCGGGAGCAGGTTGAAGATGCACTCAAGCATTTGCTGGATCGTGAACAGCAGGGCCGCCACGCCTCGCCTGTGTCAATTGCCGGAACATTGGACATTCCTCTTGGAAAAGCCACGCAATTGATCGAGAACATGGAGACACAGGAACTGCTTGAAACGCGTGGGAACGAACTTCATCTGACATCCAAAGGCGAACGCTGGGCTTTGCATGTCATTCGCGCGCACAGGCTATGGGAACGTTTCCTTGCCGATGAAGCCCGCATGCCTTTGGAACAAGTCCACAACGAGGCGCAGCGGCGTGAGCATTCTTTAACCGAACTGGAACTTAATGATCTGGATGCTGCACTCGGTCACCCAACTCGTGACCCACATGGAGACCCCATCCCCACCCGTGAGGGGACTTTGCCCAAAGTCGAGGGAATGCCGATTACTGCGTGGCAGACTGATCGTCCGGTACGAATCGTTCATCTTGAAGATGAGCCTGCCCTCGCGTATGAACAAATCCTGGCGGCAGGCCTTCGTCTGGGACAAGTCATTCGCATTCTTGAAAAAACTCAAAACCGATATTTATTAAGCGATGGAGAAACCGAATATAAACTTGCCCCGGCTGTGGCCGCCAATGTGCATGTCGCTGCCCTGCCGGAAAGTGAAATGTTGAAGCGCGAAGCGATTCCATTGGTTGAGCTTGCCCATGACCAGCGCGGCGAGATCGTAATGCTTGACGATGCAGTGCAAGGATTTACGCGCAGAAGATTTTTAGATCTTGGGCTAACCCCGGGAACCGTGATCTACCCTGAACTACAAAATTTTTTCGGCGACCCGCGCGCCTATCGAATCCGCGGTACGTTGATCGCGCTGCGAAAAGATCAAGCCGCTCAAATTTGGGTGAAATCCATTTAACGTTAACCATTGGAAAACGAGGAAGTCATGACAAACACAAAAACTGTATTACCAACAGAGCATTGCGAAACCTGCCCGGCTTTTACACAACTGGAGCAAATGGGAATCAAAGTTGGAGATTTTGACCGCGTGATCGCGCTCGCGGGAAATCCAAACACCGGCAAGTCCACTTTATTCAATGCGCTCACGGGATTGAAGCAACACACCGGCAACTGGCCCGGAAAAACCGTCACCCGCGCAGAAGGCGGATTTGAATTTAACAAGATTCGTTACAAGCTGGTGGACCTGCCCGGCACCTATTCACTGCTTTCCGCTTCGCAGGATGAAGAAGTGGCGCGCGATTTTATTTTATTCGGCCAGCCAAGCTGCACAATTGTAGTTACCGACGCAACTTCATTGGAAAGAAATCTTAATCTCGTGATGCAGGTTATGGAAATTACCGAGCATGTTGTGGTGGCAGTCAACTTGATGGATGAGGCAAAACGCAAAGGCCTGGAAGTGGATGCGCGCTCTTTAAGCCGTGACCTTGGCATTCCTGCCATCCCGATCACTGCACGAACGGGAGATGGCATTCATACCCTGCTTGGTGCGGTGGCCGATGTAATTGAAGGAACCATAGAGATCAAGCCGCTGCGAATCAATGGCACTCCTGAGTTTCAAAAAGCGGTCAATGAACTTGTGCCCATGATCGAGCAAGTGGCACCCGGCATTCCAAATGCACGCTGGCTCGCGATCCGCCTGCTTGACGGGGACGCCCGCGTGCAAAATGCGCTCACAAGCGGCGAACTTGCCGATATCGTTTCACGTCAACAACGCGTGGATATACAGTTCAGTAAAAAAATGTCAGTGGAAGGAAGGCAATAACATGAGCGCAGAACTACAATCAAAAGACATTCTTGCCAAGGCGGAGGCCTTGCGCAACAGCCTATCCTCAGGCTTCCGTGATGAGATCGTTAAGTCACTCTATACCGAAGCGGAGCATATTGCAAAACGCGCCGTCAAAACAGCGGCGGAAAAACGCTATGACCTTGACCAAAAAATAGACCGCCTTGTCACATCTCCCTGGACCGGTTTACCAATCATGCTTTTGTTGTTAACTGTCATCATCTGGCTCACGGTCTCCGGCGCAAATGTGGTCTCAGGCTGGATCGCCGTTGTCTTATTTGGCATTGGCGATTATGGCCGCGCATTATTCAATCAGATCGGCATGCCGTGGTGGATCACAGGTTTCATTTGGGATGGCGTGTATCTCGGCCTGGCCTGGGTTGTTAGTGTGATGCTCCCGCCAATGATGATATTTTTTCCCGCCTTCACCTTCATGGAAGACCTTGGCTATTTGCCGCGGGTGGCTTTCAACCTCGATTGGTTGTTCAAGAAATCCGGCGCACACGGCAAGCAATCCTTGACCATGGCGATGGGTTTCGGATGCAATGCCGCAGGCGTGATCGCGACTCGCGTGATCGACTCGCCCCGTGAACGATTGATTGCCATCCTGACCAACAATTTCGTCCCATGCAACGGGCGCTTCCCGACTTTAATTATGCTTGCCACTGTTTTCGTGGCAGCGGCCTTCCCCCCGGCATTGACCTCCTTCATCGCTGCTGGAACAGTTGTCGGCGTGGTATTGATCGGTGTCTTTTTTACATTTCTCGCTTCATGGATATTATCAAAAACGCTCCTAAAAGGAGAAGCATCCGCATTCACATTGGAGCTGCCCCCCTACCGCCGCCCAAACGTCAGCCGAATTTTATACACTTCGATCATTGACCGCACCATCTTCGTTTTATGGCGCGCCATGCAAACTGCCGCCCCGGCCGGTGCGATCATTTGGATCATGGCAAACGTCTCTATCGGAGACTCAAACCTCGCCCGCGCCACCGCTGACTGGCTCAATCCATTTGGGTTACTGCTCGGCCTTGATGGTGTGATCCTCCTCGCTTATATCATCGCCATCCCTGCAAACGAAATCGTGGTCCCAACCATGATGATGGTTTATATGGGCGCCGGTATGATGATCAATGGCCCAACCTCGAACAATGAGATCTTTGATCTACTGGTCAACGGCAACGGCTGGACCATGCTGACAGCGGTAAACTTGATGCTGTTTGCCTTGCTGCATAATCCATGCGCAACAACCATCATGACGATTTATAAAGAAACAAAGAGTTATAAATGGGCGACATTGAGCGTGGTAATGACATTGGGTACAGCCTTCGTCGTGACGTTTCTCACCGCCAGTTTCGCCAGACTGATGGGCTGGGCATAACTAAAATACAACAAATTAAACCCTCTCAAAATTTTATCTTGACAGGGTTTAATTTTGGGGCTAACATATGAACACTTGCTCATATATTCAATTATGAAACTAACAGAACTCAAAGCCATCCAACTCGCCGAACTCTTTAGCGCCCTCAGTGACGCCAGCCGCATTCGCATCATTTCCCTGCTCATTGAAGGAGAGATGAGCGTCGGCGCTCTGGCAGAAGGCCTTAAAATGACCGAGTCCGCCGTTTCGCATCAATTGCGCGGATTAAGACAAATGCATTTGGTTCGCACGCGAAAATCAGGCAGACAGGTCTTCTATAGTCTCGATGATGATCATGTGGCACGCCTGTTTTCTCTGGGGCTTGATCACATTCAACACGGGTAAATAAAATGGACAATATCCAAACCATTGAAGTCCCCATCGCAGGCATGGACTGTACGGAATGCACACAACATGTCCAGCACGCCATTTCAAATTTAAGCGGCGTGCAAAAAGTGGACGTGTTCCTCTCCTCTGAAAAAGCCATCATTCAACTTGACCCATTGCTTGTAAAAATGAACGATATTCGCAAAGCAGTGACAGGCGCGGGTTATTCGGTGCCGCAGCAAAACGGAGAAAACAAAAGCCAGACGGCTGTGCTTGGCGATTTCTCGCGCCGCATGCTCACTGCATTGGGTCTGGCCTTTGGCGCGATCATTCTGCTGGTTGTTGCAGGCGAATGGCTTGGGCTGCTGGATGGTTTAACTCAGATCGTCCCCTTCCCTATTGGCGTGGGGTTGGTGTTGATCGGTGGCTCGCCGATATTCTTCAACGTCATCCGCGCGGCGCTGAAAAGACAAGTTATCTCACATACGCTCATGTCAATTGGCGCGTTCGCCGCATTATTCGTCGGCGAGTGGACAACCGCCATGGTCGTCGTTTTCTTCATGCACATTGGTAACTACACCGAAAGACTCACCACCGAAGGCGCGCGCCGCGCAGTCAAAGACCTCGCTGCACTTGCACCACAAACTGCGCGAGTGGAGATGGACGGTGAAGAAAAAGATTTCCCCATTTCTGAAGTAAAAAATGAACACATTGTCGTTATTCGGCCTGGCGAAAAAATTCCTGTTGATGGTGAAGTCATCTCGGGGCACGGGGCAGTGAATCAAGCGTCAGTGACAGGAGAGTCAATGCCCGTGGAAGCAGGCGTCGGGTCGCGTGTGTTCGCGGCAACGCTGCTTAAGCAGGGAACTCTCAAAGTCCGCACGCAGGCCGTTGGGGCAGAGTCTGCTTTCGGGCGCGTCATCAAAATGGTGGAAGAAGCCGAACTGCACCGCGCCAATGTGCAACAGTTTGCAGATAAATTCAGCGCATATTATTTGCCCATTGTGATGAGCATTGCCGCGCTCACATTTTTATTCAGCCGCAACCCGCTTGCCACCGCAGCAGTTTTGCTCGTAGCTTGTTCATGCACCATCGCGCTCGCCACACCCATCGCCATGCTCGCAACCATTGGCGCAAATGCAAAGCACGGCGTGCTGATCAAAGGCGGAAAATATTTGGAAACGCTTGCACGCGCTGATGTTTTATTGATAGATAAAACTGGGACGTTGACGCTGGGAAAGCCGATCGTGACGGATATCATTTCATTGAACGGCATCGACGAAGCCTCGCTTCTTTCCGCCGCCGCATCTGCTGACTGTTACTCCGAGCATCCCCTCGCTGACGCATTGCGCCGCTCCGCGCACGAACGCGGATTGCAATTGCAGGAAGCAACGAATTTCGAATCGCTTGCAGGCATGGGCGTGCGTGCAAATGTGAACGGTGCAACAATCACAGTCGGAAAGCAATCCCTGTTGAAAGGGTTTGCCCCGCCAACGCCGGCACAGACTTTGGAAGCACAAGGCAAAACAGTTTTATTCGTTTCAAAAGATGGAAAGCTCGCAGGCCTGATCGCCGCATCAGATACTTTGCGAAGCGAAGTTCCAGACGCATTACAGGAAGCGAAACGGCTCGGCATCAAAAAGATCGAGCTGCTAACTGGTGACAACGAACAAGTTGCATCTTCAGTTGGCAATTCATTGTGCATATCGTTCCGCGCAAACCTTTTGCCCGAAGATAAAATTCGCATCGTCAAAGAATATCAATCTCAGGGGCACATCGTTGTCATGGTCGGCGATGGTGTCAACGATGCGCCCGCGCTCGCACAAGCAAATATTGGCATCGCGATGAAAACTGGTACGGATATCGCCGTTGAAGCCGCTCACATCACCCTCATGCATGAGGATTGGATGTTGGTCCCGCAGGTCATCGCAACCGCACAACGCACCATGCGCGTTGTAAAAGGCAATCTTGGTTTCACTGCCGCATACAATATAATCGGTCTTGCACTGGCAGCATTCGGTTTTCTTCCACCCATGCTCGCCGCCGCCCTGCAATCCATCCCTGATTTGGGAATCCTCGGCAATTCGGCAAGATTGTTGCATCAAAAGGGCAAATAATGTCAAATCATTCCCACACCCACTCCCATTTCGGTGAGATTGCCAGTCAAACTACAAAGCGCCTTGCCCTTTCCCTGGGATTGACCGCTATATTTGTGGTCATCGAAGTCATTGCTGGAATTTTTGGAAACAGCCTCGCTTTACTGACCGACGCCGCCCATAATTTCACCGATGTGATCGCATTGGGACTCAGCTGGTACGCGCTTCGTCTCGCCACCCAGCCTGCCAACGCAGGCAAGACATTCGGTTACCACCGGGCGGGAATCCTGGTTGCGTTGGCAAATTCGGCCACTCTGGTCCTTATCTCACTGGGGATCTTCTATGAGGCGTACCATCGTTTTATTGCCCCGCCTGAAGTCAATGCGCCCATTCTGGTTGGTGTTGGCGTCATTGCCTTTCTGATCAACGCTGGCACGGCCTGGCTTGTCAAAAGTGGCAGCGAACACGACCTAAATCTACGCAGTGCATTTCTACATTTAATGGGAGATGTCTTGTCCACGCTTGGTGCGGTGATCGCAGGTGTCATTATTGCCTTTACCAATTGGAACTGGCTGGACCCTCTTGTCAGTGTTTTGATCGGCGCACTCATCCTCTGGAATGCCTGGGGGATTCTACGTCAGGCAATTCACATCCTGCTGGAAAGCACCCCTGAAAGTATTGACATCGACATAATGGTGAATGACATTACCAAAGTGGAAGGAGTTCAAGGTGTTCACGATCTGCACGTCTGGAGCATCAACGAAAGCCTGCGCGCCCTATCCGCCCACATTGTCACAGACGATATTTCAATCAGCGAAGGAACCCCAATCCAAAACTCGATCAACGAGGTTCTTGCACACAAATACAATATTCACCACGCAACTTTACAACTGGAATGCGAAGGATGCCATGAAAACATCCTGTTTTGTGAAATAAAAGAACACCAGCATGAACATGTAAACAGATAAAGAAGAGCCGCCACTTTAAAAGTGGCGGCTCTTCTTTATCATTCAATCCATATTTAATATTCAGCAAAATACACCAAAAAAGAGTAGATGATTGCAGTCATCACCCCAATGACCGACAGTGACATTCCAACGGCAGCCGTGGTTTTTCTGTCCGATCTTCTACCGTACACGCCGGCCACAATCCCAAATCCTCCCATCACACAACCGAGGGCAGGAACGATCGCGCTGCACAAACTTAATACGCCTAACGCGGCTGAAGCAACCGCATAAAACCTATGCAACCGTTCTTCCGGATCCGGCTCGCTATTGATGTCCAAGGTTAAGCCTCTTCACCGCTGAGCAATTTAATTCTTTCCCAAGGTTTCAACTTCTCATCGTCTGCAAGCAGACTCTTTAATTCATATAGCTCATCGCGCAAGGCAGCCGCCTTCTCAAATTCAAGATTCTTGGCAGCCTCTTTCATTTGTTTTTCCATTTCATGAACCACTTGCATCAATTCGTTACGAGGCAGGTTGCCATTAACTTTATACTCGCCTTTCCCTTCACCAACTGCTTTTGCAGTCAACTCCTCGGTTAAATCATGGATCGCCTTGGTAATGCTGATCGGCACAATTCCATTCTCTTCGTTATATTTCACCTGTTTCGCGCGACGGCGATTGGTCTCCTCAATGGCACGAGTCATCGAGTCGGTCATTTTGTCAGCATACATGATGACACGTCCATTGGAATTGCGCGCCGCACGGCCGATCGTTTGCAGGAGTGCGGTATCTGAACGCAGAAAACCCTCCTTATCCGCATCTAAAATGGCAACAAGGGAAACTTCGGGCAGGTCAAGACCTTCGCGCAACAGGTTGATACCCACCAGAACATCAAAAGTTCCCAAACGTAAATCACGCAGGATCCCAATTCGTTCAAGTGTCTCCACTTCTGAATGTAAATACTGGACTTTGATCCCCAGCTCGTGCAAATACTTCGTCAAATCTTCTGACATTCTCTTTGTCAAAGTCGTGACTAAAACACGCTCGTGTCGTTCTACCCTTTGCCCGATCTCCCCGACCAGATCATCCACCTGGCCTTTGGTTGGGCGCACCTCCACCTGCGGATCAACAAGTCCTGTTGGGCGGATAATCTGTTCCACAATTTGTTCCGCCTTTTTTAATTCATAAGGCCCCGGTGTGGCCGACGTATAAATGGTGTTGCCCATCACTTCTTCGAATTCATCAAATTTGAGCGGGCGATTATCCATGGCACTTGGCAACCGGAATCCGTATTCCACAAGCGTTTCCTTGCGGGCGCGGTCACCGTTATACATACCGCGAATCTGTGGAACCGACATGTGGCTTTCATCGATAACCAGTAAATAATCACTGGGCAAAAAGTCGATCATGGTCCATGGATGAGTACCGGCTGCACGACGATCAAAGTGACGGGAATAATTTTCAATACCAGAGCAGTACCCCACTTCCTTCAACATTTCCAGGTCATAACGGGTCCGTTGTTCAAGGCGTTGCGCTTCCAGAATTCTGCCCGCCTCGCGATATTGGGCGAGCCTTTCCTGCAGCTCCATTTCAATATCGGAAATCGCCTCTTTTGTCTTTTCGGCATCCGTTAAATATTGCTTCGCCGGGAAGATCGAGATTTCTTTTGGTTCGTCAAAGATTTCGCCGGTCACCGGGCTAAATTGCATGATCCGCTCGATTTCATCTCCAAAAAAGGCGATGCGATAGCCACGCTTTTCCTCGTAAGCGGGGATAATCTCCAGCGTATCGCCGCGCACACGGAAGGTGCCGGAGCGTAATTCCATGTCATTCCGTTGATATTGCGATTCGATCAATCGCCTGAGCAACGCATTTCGACGATACAACTCACCCACCTTGAGGTTGACGGATCCTTTATTAAATTCCTCAGGATTTCCCAAACCGTAGATGCAGGAAACCGAAGCTACAATAATGACATCACGACGGGAAACAAGTGCGGTCGTCGCCGCAAGACGCATCCGCTCAATCTCTTCATTAATCTCTGTTTCTTTTTCAATGAACAGGTCATGCCGTGGGACATACGCTTCGGGTTGGTAATAATCGTAATAGGAAACAAAATAGGAGACCGCATTCTCAGGAAAAAACTCTTTGAACTCAGCATACAATTGCGCGGCCAGGGTCTTGTTGTGAGCCATAATCAGTGCAGGCTTTTGCAATTCCTGAATAACCGATGCAATGGTAAACGTCTTGCCGGTACCCGTGGCACCAAGCAAAACTTGATTCTTCATGCCATTGCGTACGCCATCCACCAGACCGCGGATGGCTTCGGGTTGGTCACCCATTGGGATAAAGGGAGCTTTTAGTTTGAAATCCATGACTTATTTTCTCTTTGAAGTTTAGGGAACACGTGTTCTATTTTACTATATAGATGCACGAAAGGCCAGCAAAAGTGAAATCCAAAATCCGATTCAAATATTAAGTGCCTGTATAATCAGAAATAATATGAAAAAGATCCGACTTATTTTACAAAAAGTATCATTGTCAGAAAATAGCGGTTATGTAGCGCTTCTTGCAGCCTCCCTTCTTGGCTTTGGAGTAATGATCCCCAAGCTTGGCTTTTACATGGACGACTGGCCCTACGTCTTTTACGCATTCAACAAAGGCATTCCCAGTTTACAGGAAATGTTAGCCTACGACAGCCGCCCTTACGCTGCATGGCTTTATATGTTTGGCTTCTATACCTTGGGATTTAAACCTGCTTTATGGCATTTAATGTCACTTTTATTACGCCTTGGAATAGCCGTTTGCGCCTGGGCGTTATTTAGAGCCATTTGGACAGATCGCAATAAAGAAGCACTCCAAATCGCATTGATTTTTTTATTGTATCCTTTTTTTTTGATGACCCCGGCACCCATTGCCTATACCCATATTTGGTTTGGATTTTTATCCCTAATTCTTTCGTTTCTATTGATGGTCCACGCATATAACTCCAAAAGATACAAGGCAATCTTTTTAACAATCGCAGCATTACTGCTTGAGATGGTCCATTTATTTACCGGGGAATATTTTTCAGGGCTCGAATTTGTTCGTGTGGTGATTTTATGGAATCTGACAAGTCAATGGGAAACCAGCTTGTCTCAAAAGGCAGGGCGGGTATTTCTAAATTGGCTGCCTTATGCACTTGTTTTGGGATTTTTCACTTATTGGCGCATTGTCTTATACAAAAACCCAGTTGGAATATTTCGAAACTCGCCGGTGGTCCTTCAACAAATATTCATCGATCCAATAAAAACCATTTTTCTTTTAATTAATACATCACTAAGGGATGCACTTTCAGTCCTGACCATCGGCTGGCAAAAAGCAGTCACAGCAGAGGTCTTGAGCTTTCTCTCCCCATTTGCATTTTTTCGGCTTGGGCTTGCATTCATAGGCTTTGTTTTGGTGTATTTCTACCTATCTCATCTCAGGCAAACTGTTGAGCATACCAACAACAATTGGAAGCAGAGTTCACTCATCCTCGCAATTTCATCGTTGCTCGTTGGAGGGCTTCCTATTTGGCTGCTTGGACGATCCATTGCTGAAAGCAACAACATTGTTTCAGCATCCCGATTTGGCATTGCCACAACATTTGGCGCCTCCATATTCATATTTCTAGTCATTGATTATTTGATTGCGGAGAGAAAAAAGGTGGTTTTCTTTTCCTGTCTGATCGCCCTGGCCATCAACTTTCAGCTTAACAACGCAAAATTATTTGAGCATTCATGGGAAAAGCAGCAGGCTTTTTCTCAACAATTGATTTGGCGTGCCCCCACTCTAAAATCCGGCACCGCAATATTGACCGACGAGGAAATAATCGGCTTTATGGGAGATTACGCTATCTCCTTTTCCGCAGCTGCATCATATCAATCCAAAGACATTCATAATACGGTCCCCTATTGGTATTTTCCTTTTTATTACACCAATCCAGACGTCACTGAATTACTGCAAGGTACCCAACTACAAGCGGATAAGCTAAGTATGCATTTTGAGGGTAATAGTAAGGACATGATATTAGTATCATTTAACCCTGAATTAAATCGATGCCTCTGGGTTTTGCAACCGCTGGATCACGACCTTCGTCTTGTTAACGAGGATATACGGCGGCTGAGTCCGGGTTCAAACATCAACCTCATACAGGAAAATAGCGGCCTAGAAACGTCCCTGCCTGAACAAATTTATGGCGGTCAAAACACTAAAACCTGGTGTTACTACTTCCAAAAGGCAGACCTTGCCAGGCAGTACAGCCGTTGGAAAGATATATTGAAGCTTTGGGATGAAGCAAATCTCGCAAAACTCCACGCAAACAACGGCTATGAATATATTCCATTTATAGAGGCTTTTGGTCACGAGGGGAATTGGGAGCAGGTTTCCTACCTGACAAAATCCGCCGACAAGATCACCGCATCACTTGAACCAAGTTTATGCTCCATGTTGGAGCGGCTTTCAACAGGCACCCCAAAATCAGAAGAACGGGATAATACAATCAACAAATTAAAAGAAAATCTGAAATGTGAAAGCTATCAATGACACACTTCCCCGCGATATATCGCGGGGAAGTGTGTCATTTTGAAACAGGAACAACCGTCGGCGTGTTAAGGAAGCGGATAAGCGGGGAAACTTCCCTGCGGTGCGTACCAGTCCTGCGGATTAATTCCACTGGCTATTTGTCCACCAGTCACACTTACAGAAACCAGGCTGTGGTCAGTACATTCCACTGAAAGGCCGCACGGCACTGCTTGTGAATACCCGGCAGACATGGAACCGTCACCAAGATACGAAACGACATTGTAATTTCCAGGCGGCAAATTATCAATTTGATACGAACCCTGCCCGTCTGCGGTCATTATATAATAATAGGCCTGGCTGTCTGTCGAAAAGGCGACCACAGTTTGTGCAGGAATAAAACTTGACGGATAACTCAATTGCCCGGCAATACTACCGGAAGAAACCTGTGGAATGGGGGTAATGAATACCGGCGTTTGCTGCCCACCTGCAATCGACGGAATCTCGGGATAGTTCTTTGCATCACCATACCAATTTCCGGGGTTGATATTGGGCGTCACTTGTCCTGCCTGCACGACAACATCCACCATTGTGTAATCGTTACATCCCTGTTGGAGACCGCACAAATAAAATTGATCATATGTACCCACCAGGGAACCACCGGGCAAAAGATAGGAAATTACGTTATATGCGCCAACTGGCAGGTTGTCAATTTGATATGTAGTTTGATTTTGTTCGGTCAATACCCAATAATAAAAACCGGTATCTACATTGAACGCCACCACAAGTTGAGGCGGAATACCCTCAGATGGATAGGAGAGATTTCCTGAAATACCACCAGTATTACCAGCAGGTTGAGGCGTAAGAGCGGCTTGCGCGGTAAGTGCTTGAAACGTAGCCTGGACAATTGTGTCAACATCCGCGGTCGGAGCCACAAGGGTCACCTGTGCGGCGGCAGTTTGTTCAACAGCGGAAAGGATCTCCACAACTTGTTGTTGCGAAGGAACACAGGCAGCCAGTGCAAAGAGCAAAATCAATAACACAAACGTGAATTTTTTCTTCATAAACAATCTCCTCTGCCCCGCATTATACAAGTGAAACCGGCTATTTCCCATCACCCAATTGTCGCAACACATCCAAAAGTTTTGCAGTCCAGACTTCATCTTTGGCAAGCGTCACCCAATACGATGATTTTCCACCACGGACGCCATTCGGCAGATCAGGCAAACGCTTCGCTTCAGACCCGTCAGCTGGCCCGGCGTACTTGAGCAGAATCTGCCCTGATTCCCAACTTACAGCCGATAAGCCTGCATCCTCGGCACGCAATTTCACGCGGATCTGATACAAAAGATTCTGGGTCATCTCCGGCAGTTGACCGAAGCGGTCTCGAAACTCAGAGCCGAGGGCATCGAGTTCCGTTTCATCACGCAGGTCGGCAATACGGCGATACAAACGCAAGCGCAGATCCTGATCGGAAATGTAATCACTGGGAATGCCAACCGCAAGTGGCAGGTCCACATTCACCGGCATGGAAATGGGCAAGCTGAACGCTCCAAAGACATTGTCCATGTGAGATATATCCATTTTTAAATATTCACCTGCAACCTTGCGCATCCGCCGGACTGAATCGGCCAGCATTCTTGTGTAAAGATGAAAACCGACCGATTGAATATATCCATGCTGACGGGTGCCGAGCAATTCACCTGCGCCGCGGATTTCGAGGTCGCGCATCGCAATGGAATACCCTGCACCAAGCTGGGTATTTTCAGCAATTACTTCAAGCCTTTGCTGACCTTCCTGTGTAGGCGACATCTTGTTATGGCGGAAGAAATATGCATATGCACGCATCGCGCCGCGACCGACACGTCCGCGAAGTTGATAGAGCTGGGCAAGACCAAACGTATCAGCACGGTCCACGATCAACGTATTCGCATTGGGAATATCCAGGCCTGATTCAATAATGGTGGTGGAAAGTAAAATGTCGATCTCGCCCATCGTAAAGCGATGCATCACACTGGCAAGTTGAGTCTCGTGCATTTGACCATGCCCAATATCTACACGCGCTTCGGGAACCAATTTGTTCAGATGAGCTTTCATGGCCTCAATCGTGTTGACTCGGTTATGGACAAAGAAAATTTGTCCGCCGCGTTCTAATTCGCGCAAAATCGCCTGACGCACCAAACGGGGAGAGTACGGCCCAACATGCGTAACGATTGGCAGGCGCTCTTCAGGCGGTGTATTCAAATTGGAAATATCGCGCACCCCGGTCAACGCCATGTATAACGTGCGGGGAATCGGCGTCGCGGTCAGGGTTAATACATCCACTTCGGTGCGGAGTTTTTTGAGATGCTCCTTGTGAGTCACACCGAAACGCTGCTCTTCGTCGATCACGACCAGACCCAGGTTTTTAAAAACAACATCCGCTGAAACCAGACGATGTGTGCCAATGACAATATCCACTTCGCCGACTGCCAGCTTGTATAAAATTTCAGTCTGCTCGCGGTGTGTTCGGAAGCGCGAAAGCATTTCCACTTTTACGGGAAATGCAGCCAACCTTTGTGAAAAAGTCTCAAAATGCTGTTGCGCTAACACCGTGGTCGGCACGAGAACCGCCGCCTGTTTTCCATCCATCACGGCTTTGAATGCTGCACGCAAGGCCACTTCCGTCTTTCCATACCCTACATCCCCACACAACAAACGATCCATCGGGCGGGCGCGTTCCATATCGCGTTTAATATCGATGATGGCGCGCTTCTGATCTTCGGTCTCCACATACGGAAAGCTGTCTTCCAATTCTTTTTGCCACGCGGTATCGGCGGAAAAGGAATATCCCTCCACCACTTGACGTCGCGCGTACAGATCCAGCAAGTCTTCGGCAACCTGCTGCACCGCCTCCTTGACCTTCGCCTTTGTCTCCTGCCAGGCTTGGCCGCCGAGATTGTCGAGAGTTGGTGAACCGCCCTCTGCGCCAACGTAACGTGTTAATCGGTCCGCTTGATGAACCGGAACATACAAAATGTCGCCGCGATCATATTCAACGGTGAGATACTCCCGTTCGTGGCCGTCCAGTTGTCGCTGGATGAGACCGTTGAATCGTCCAATACCGTGATCCACGTGGACGACAAAGTCCCCCACCTGCAGATCGGCATAAATCGATTCAGGCGTCTCGGCAACTTGTCTTTGACGAATGCGCGGCTGTGGACGTTCCCAACCGAAGATCTCGGAATCTGTGATGAGGTGAACCGATTGCAAATCAGCCTTTAACGTAAAACCTTCTGAAAGTGAGGCTTCGATAAATTCAAGATTCTCAGGCTCGGAGTTTGGATAATGCTCGGCCCATAACTCACGCAACCGCGGAGTCTGACGTGAAACGATCACAACCCGCTCATCTTTTTCAAGTACGACAGAAAGGTAATCCACAAAGGGTTTGAGCCTGCCGCCAAATCGTTCGTCGTGACCGAAGTGCGAAGCAAGGTCAACATTCGATTCGCTTTCGACGATCTCGGTTGAATGACCTAATTCGAGACTCGTCATATCGTGCATCGCATCGCTCAACTCGGACCACGGCAAATATGGAACTGGAAAAGCAGCGGCAAGCGTGCCTTCTTCAACGCTCTCACGCCTGAACTTCACGGCCTGCTCTTCAATTTCATTTGCCATCGTTTCCACAAGGCTGATGTCATCCATCAAGATCAAGGATTTTTGTGGAAGATAATCCAGCAGGGATGCAGGCTGGGAATGCAGCAACGGAATATGAAACTCGCTGAGATTTTCAGAGATATCCCCTTCCGGCTGCAAAAATTCACGTGCAGGTGTGATGAGAATATTTTCAAGTTTCTCGACAGTGCGCTGCGTGGCGGGGTCAAATTGCCGAATGGTTTCGATCTCATCGCCAAAGAAATCAAGGCGCACAGGATTTAATTCCGTGGGCGGCCAAATATCGAGAAGTCCGCCGCGATGCGAGAACTGACCCGGCTCAAGGACTGTGTTCACACGTTGATATCCGACTCGTGCCCATTCGCGGATCAATCCATCGGGCTGGATACTCTGGTTTACTGACAGTTTTTTACACGCTTTGAGATAATCCCTGCGCGGCAAGGTGCGAGTCATCAACGAACGCACAGACGCAATGATGACAGGCGGCGTCTGCGGGGTCTGCGCAAATGGAAGATGATATGCCGCAAGTGCGGTCAAGGTCTGCAAGCGGGAACGGCGCGTCGAGACCCCCCAGGCGGCTTCTTCATAGAATAACGGATTGGGCTCTGCAAACAGGAAACGCGAGGACTTTAACCAGAATCCCAGCTCGTCAAAAAGAGACAAGGCATGGTCAGCGCGATCCGTGACCAACAGGATGGGACGATTGAAATTCGCATGCAAAGCGGCAAGAACAGGCAGCCGCGCAGAACGTGGAAGCCCAAGCCCTGAAAGGGTTTTACCTGCGTTAAGTTCTGTCAGCAATTGCTGATAATCAGGGAGCGAATGAATACTTTCAAGTAAAGATTGCATGACAATTTACAAATCGTGGTTTAACTTTGCCAATTTTTTTAATTGACCGACAATTGGATGCTGTAGTGCTACTCTGCCCCAAAGGGCACGAGGAACAAATTTTATAACTAACCCAATTTTAGTTTCAGCCTTTAATTCAACAACAATTATTGGTTTTTGTAAGAGAAAATGTAATTCTCTAACATTTTTTATCATTGTGAATGGAATTTGAATGTTCATCTCTCCATAAGTCACATACATAAAGTGTTCATCTATTTCAACATCCATCAATCTAAAATACATATCAAAAAACAAAAGCACTCCTAAAGAAAAAGCAAAAACATAACTTGCTTTTCCATAACCTTTTAAATCCGAGAAAAACAGAATGATTAAAAGTAATATTAGAAAGCCAACCCAAGAGAATCGGCGCAAAAAAGTGAAATCCGATGAAATTTTCTCTTTCATTACGCCTCTATTATTCAATACCACCGTTGAATTTATTCATTGCCGAATTCAAGCCATTCACCACAAATTCAAGCGCTGCATCTGCGGCGCGTTCTAATACTTCGGGGAGAAGTTTGAGATCATCCTTTGAGAAATCTTGAAGAACGTAATCCTTCGGATCCATGCGGCCGGGGGGACGCCCAATGCCGAGGCGCAGGCGGGGAAAATCTTTTGTGCCAAGCTTTTCGATCGTGGACGCCATGCCGCGCTGTCCGCCGGGGCCGCCGGTGGGGCGAATGCGAATGGTTCCAAAAGGAATATCCAGGTCGTCATGGGCAACAAGAAGATTTTCAAGTGGAATTTTATAGAAATGTGCGAGTCCCTGCACAGACTGACCTGAGAGATTCATATACGTCTGCGGTTTGGCGAGGATGACCTTTTGTTCTTCGTAGCGCGAGGTGATCACAATCGCGTTCGATTGCATCTTCATGCCGCGTGCATCCAGTCGAATGGTCAGACGGTCAATGAGCATGAAGCCAATGTTATGGCGGGTATTGACATATTCACGGCCGGGGTTGCCGAGACCGATGAGGAGGTAAGATGATTCAGATGTCATGATTCGAATTCCGTGATCAGGTATTTTTTCTCAGCCGAAGGAATATTGAAATCAACACAAAGGCCACCAACGCGATCAGCGCTCCCCTGCCAAAGGTGGAATAAACCGAGTCTTTATCGAGAGAAGCGGGGTTTTGCGGAAGTGGCGTGGGTTGGGCAAAGGTCAGGGTCTGTGTAGGTAATACAAGCGGAGTCACAGCCTGGGGCTGGGCAATGAGCGGCGTGGAAACTGAAAAAGCCTCCATGGGTGTTTCGGTGGGGAGAACAACATCGTTGCGGATCTTCAAGTCTGTGATGGCGGCATCCTGCGAGCTGCCATCCTGAAAATAAACGCGTAAATGAAGCGTGTAATCGCCGTCAGTGACGGAGGTGGTATCCCACACCGCAAGGAGCGAATCCGTTTTGGGCTGAGGGAATGTTTGGATGGTGAACCAGGTATCGGCGGAGTCTGAAGCGACAAACGAAAAAGCCAGTTCAGCGGACGAAAAATTCGGCACGTCCATTTGACCAAAGATCTCCACCTGTCCACGCAAAACATCCCCGGACTGTGGCGAGGTTAACGTCACACCGGGGTTTTGGAACAGCAGGGTTAAAAGAAGAAAAACTTCGAGCATGGCAATCGGTAAGTTTAACATGAAGAAGAAAGCGGGTCAAATCTTGCTTCCTTTTCGAAAATGAAATGCGGGTACAATACTCGAAACTTTCTTTTTCTGGTAAACTCTGTGCGTTGTAAACATAGGCGGTAGTTACCGCTTTTAATTCAGGAGAGCGCGTCATGGCAAAATCCCGTTCTGACCAAATGGTGGAACGCCTTCGTAATATGCAGGCTTCCGCACCCGATATCGAAGCATCAGCCGTCGTTTCAGTAGACGGCCTTATTATGGCATCTGCACTACAACAGGGTGTGGAAGAGGATCGTGTTTCGGCCATGTCTGCCGCCATGCTTTCATTGGGCGAACGCATCTCAGGCGAACTCGGGCGCGGCGGGCTGGAACAGGTTTATATCAAAGGCGACAAGGGTGCCATTGTGTTGACCTCCATTGGCGATGAAGCCGTTTTAACCGCCATGGCACGCCAGGATGCAAAGCTCGGCATGATATTTTTGGAAATGCGCCGCGCGGCCGAAGATCTCACAAAGCTGGTTGGATGAAGCACCAAAAATACTCCACCCCACATCAATCACAATCCCGAATGGGAGGGCTTAGACGCCCTCCCATTCTCTTTGTATTAATCGACCATTTCCCCGCCCATTTGTTGGGTAAAAAATAACAAGGAGACCCATGACTACCAAATATTTATTCTTCACCGGCGGCGTTGTTTCATCTGTTGGCAAGGGCGTGACTGCCGCAGCACTTGGCTTGCTATTAAAGGAACGCGGATTCAAAGTTGCCGTGCAAAAACTGGACCCGTACATTAATGTGGATCCGGGCACGATGAGTCCATACCAGCATGGCGAAGTGTACGTGCTGGATGACGGCGCAGAAACGGACCTGGACCTGGGTCACTACGAAAGATTCATTGACAACCGCCTGACACGCTCCAGCAATTTCACGACCGGGCAGGTGTATGCAGAGATCATCGCCAATGAACGACGCGGCGATTATTTGGGCGGGACGATTCAGGTGATTCCGCACATCACCAATGAGATCAAACGACGAATTGGATTGGTTTCAAAAGAAACAAAAGCCGATATCGTCATTTTGGAAGTGGGCGGGACGGTTGGCGATATCGAGTCGCAACCGTTTTTGGAAGCGCTGCGCCAGTTACGCAACGAAGTGGGCCGCGAAAATTGTCTATTCGTTCACGTCACCTGGTTACCCACCATCGGCGCAACAGGTGAAATGAAAACCAAACCCACACAACATTCGGTGGCGGCTTTGCGATCCATCGGTATCTCCCCAAATATCATCATCGCGCGCGCCGATGAACCAGTGGATAAAGGTCTGTGTGAAAAGATCGCGCTCTTCTGCGATGTGGAAAAGGATTCCGTAATTCCGATGGCAACGGCAGGTGTGTTGTACGAGGTTCCGTTGCTGTTGGAAAAGCTTGGCGTTGGCGATTTGGTCGTCAATAAACTTGGATTGAAATCCAAACGCAAGCCAAACATGCGTCCATGGAAAAAACTAGTGGAAGATGTCAAAAAGGCGAAGCCCACGGTCAAAGTGGCACTCGTTGGGAAATATGTGGAATTACAGGATGCCTACATGTCGGTACGGGAAGCGCTCAAACATGCGGCGCTCGCCAATGGTGTGGAAGTGGAGATCAGTTGGATACACTCCGTTGATCTTGAAAAAGACAAGGATAAAAGCTGGGACATCATCAAAAAGACGGATGCCATTCTTGTACCCGGCGGGTTTGGGTCACGCGGCATCGAAGGCAAGGTGCTTGCAGCACGATATGCCCGCGAAAATAAAATCCCTTATCTCGGTTTGTGTCTTGGTATGCAGGTAATGTGCATTGATTTCGCCCGCCATGTGCTGGACCTTGAAGATGCCAACTCCTCTGAATTTGACCGCAGCACGGAACATCCAGTCATCGATTTGATGATCGACCAGCGATCCATCACCGACATGGGTGGAACCATGCGCCTCGGACTCTACCCGTGCCTGCTTCAAAAAGGAACGAAAGCCGCCCATGCCTATGGCACCGCCCGCGTGGACGAACGGCATCGTCACCGCTTTGAGTTTAACAATGCCTATCGCGAAGATTTCTCCAAACACGGCATGGTCTTCTCGGGTGTTTCGCCCGATGGAAAACTCGTTGAAATCGTGGAGTTGGCCGAACATCCCTATATGGTTGCCAGTCAATTCCACCCGGAGTTTTTGTCGCGTCCCATGAAGCCGCATCCATTGTTCGTTGGGTTGATGAAAGCTGCAAAAGAAAAGGCGAAAAAGTAAAAATAAAACATCGAGGTCAAAATGACCTCGATGTTTTTCTATTTAAGAATTCCCAAACTCCTCGCGCGGATTTGCAGTGAAGCAATTAAGTTGTCATACATGTTTTTCCTTTTAGCTTCATCCCCAAAATAATCAACATATTGATATGGTTGAAGGCGCAGCGGCACTTCACATTCATCGAGACGAATGGGGATGATGAATATCGTTCCTTCGGGCTTTTCCTTCGCTGTATCCAATGCCAGGTTTAATTCTTTTTGGAAAAAACCTTCGTGTACAACGGCTCCCTTTGAAAGGAACACGATCACAGCGTCGGATTGACTGACGGCCCGAATCACGCTTTCCTCCCACATTTGCCCGGGCAACAAATCTTCCTCGTCAAACCAGGGGTCGATCCAACTTTCAATTTTCAAGCGATTGCCAAATTCACGAACCATGTTCTGATCCTGTTTGGCGTGACATAAAAATGGAATTAATTTCCGTGTTGTATTCATGAATGATATTGCATTGAAGTCAATCACAAAATGATTCGACATCACTTTGTGGTATGAAATGCCTGCTCCCAATTAAGATGACAGTATTATACAGGGTATCGATGAAACCAAAATTATCCGCCAAAGCCTTTTGGAATTTCCGCGTAAACGCCGCGCATCTCTTCAGGCAGGCTGGCTGCAAGTGTGAACATAACCCGGTCCATCAGGCTCAGAGCAGTTTCGCCGGGCTTGGGAAGAATTGGCGGCAATAAACGAATGGTCACAACCGTGCGAAAGGGAAAGCGCCTGAAAAATTTGTCGGTGCCGATGACTGCCATTGGAACAATGGGACAGTTTGCGTCGAGAGCGAGGCGGGCGGTCCCTGTTTTTGCAACACCGAGTCCTTTTCCCTTGGAACGTTTTCCTTCAGGAAACATGCCAAGGGTTTGTCCGTGAGCAAGGACTTTGGCAGCATGGCGAATCGCCCATTCATCCTTCTCTCCACGGTTCACTGGAAATGCACCGAGTTCCCGATACGCGATTTCCAGCAAAGGGATCTTGAACAAACTGGATTTTCCCATGAAGAAGATCGGGCGTGGAAGGCTGAATTGCATCGGCAGCACATCGAAATTTGTCACATGATTGGCCGCCAGCACCACAGCACCATCCAACGGGATATTCTCCAACCCTTCCACGCGCAATTTCATAATCAATCCAAAGATTGTCCGAATTGCAAATAAAACAATCTTTCGGAACGGTGTGGCGTGGAACACGAACCTCGTTTTATCACGGGGATCAAAAGATGGGATTTCAGTCAAGAGTTCATCTCCCTATTATTTGGGATTATACTTGGAGCAAGCAGCGGGTCAGCATGGCTCAAACGCTTAAAAATACAATTCAAAACCAGTGAAAACCGGTTTTAGATAAAAACCCCAGGAGTAAAAAATGGATACAACAATTGAAAGCATTTCCGCGCTGGAAATTCTCGATTCGCGCGGCAACCCAACTGTAGAAGTTGAAGTGGTCTTGATGGACGGTTCATGGGGACGTGCAGGAGTTCCCTCCGGCGCATCCACTGGCGAGCATGAAGCACTTGAAATGCGCGATGGCGATAAGAAGCGCTATCTTGGAAAAGGCGTTTCACAGGCAGTAGCAAACGTCAACGGTGTGATCGCCGATGCACTCTTTGGCTGGGATGCCTCCGATCAAAAAGGCATTGACACTGAAATGCTTGAAATGGACGGAACTGCCAACAAGTCCAAGCTTGGCGCAAATGCGATTCTCGGTGTGAGCCTTGCCGTTGCAAAGGCAGCAGCCAATTCCTTTGGCATGCCGCTGTATCGCTATTTGGGAGGCGTGTACGCTCATGTACTTCCCGTCCCAATGATGAACATTCTAAACGGCGGCGCTCACACTGCCTGGCAATCCACCGATATGCAGGAATTCATGGTGATGCCGTTTGGCGCACCCACCTTTACTGAAGGTGTGCGCTGGGGTGCTGAAATTTACCATGCGCTCAAATCTGTTTTAAAGGATAAGGGCTACAGCACCCTCGTCGGTGATGAAGGCGGATACGCGCCTGCCCTCAAGACAAACGAGGAAGCACTCGAAGTCATTCTTGCAGCCATTGAAAAAGCCGGCTTTAAAGCGGGTCGTGGCAAAGAAGTGGCTCTTGCACTCGACCCCGCCGCTTCCGAGCTGTATGATGAAAAGACCAAGAAATACAATCTCCGCAAGGAAGGCAAGCAACTCACCGGCGAACAAATGGTGGAGTTCTGGACCAAGTGGGTCAAGGATTACCCCATCGTATCCATCGAAGATGGTCTTGCACAGGATGATTGGGAATCTTGGAAATTAATGAAGAAGCAACTTGGAAGCTCCCTGCAAATCGTGGGAGACGACCTGTTGGTGACCAACCCCGAGCGCGTTCGCAAGGCGATCAAGGAGGATGCTGCAAATGCCTTGTTGGTCAAAGTGAATCAGATCGGTTCGCTCAGCGAAACCATTGAAGCTGTGGACCTTTGTCAACGGGCCGGCTGGACCGCTGTCACCTCTCATCGCTCCGGCGAAACTGAAGACGCGACCATTGCGGACCTCGCAGTGGCTCTCAACACCGGGCAGATCAAGACAGGTGCACCCGCCCGCTCCGATAGAGTAGCCAAGTACAACCAATTGATTCGCATCGAAGCAGAATTGGGAAGCGAAGCCAAATACGCCGGCTGGGACACCTTAAAGACCAAATAATCAGATGGAAATTTAGGAGCAGAGAGAATCTCTCTGCTCCTTTTTTGTTCTAGTACGCTCCTGGTTGACATTCTTTTTGGAACCGCTATAATTAGTTTTCCGCTGCAACTTATTAACCATGAACAATAAAAACACCGCAGACCAGGCTTTTGTACGAGAAACAAATCTATCGTTTGTTCTTCGTCAAATTCACACCCAGTCACCGATTTCACGCGCCCAACTGGCGGTACTGACAGGATTGAACAAATCAACCGTATCCAGCCTTGTCGATGACCTGATCGAGCGTAATTTGGTTTGCGAAACGGGCATGAATTCAACCGGGGCAGGCCGGCCAGCCACCCTGCTTGAGATCAATTGCAATGCAGGCAGCATTATCGGGGTCGAGCTTGGCGTTGATTTTGTTTCGGTGGCAGTCACGGATTTTCTTGGCAACATCATCTGGCGAAGAAAAGAGGATGCGGATCCATCCGAAGACCAGAAGAAAATGATCAACCAGACTCTGCAGATCGTGAAAGAAGCCATGACTGTGGCAAAGAAGAAAGGTCCCCGCATTTTTGGGATTGGTCTTGCAACGCCGGGAACTGTGGACTTAAAAGAGGGGGTATTGATCTTTGCCCCCAACCTGCATTGGAGAAATGTGCCATTTCGGAAGCTATTTTCCGAACAAACCAAATTAAAAGTTTTTATCGAGAACGATGCAAATGCTGCCGCAATTTCCGAGCACCTGTTTGGAACGGCACGCCAATGCCGTGATTTTCTTTTTGTGTTTGCCGGGGTTGGAATTGGCGGTGGATTATTCCTCAATGGTGAACTGTACCGCGGGAAGAATGGCTACGCAGGTGAAATTGGTCACTCCCCCATCACGGCTGAGCCATCCCAAACCATTTGTCATTGCGGCAATCGCGGATGCTGGGAAACGTATGCCAATCAATATTCGATCATTCAGCGGGTACAGGCACGCCTTGAAGTAAAACGAAGCAGCATTGTTCCGAAATTGATGGCGGAACAGAAATCGCCATTAACCATCCCACTGATCAAACAAGCTGCAGATGCAGGCGATATGGAGGCGCGCGAATCCTTTATAGAGGCGGGTCATGCCATGGGGCAAGGATTTGCCGGCCTGATCAATATTTTCAACCCCGAAAAGATTATTCTGGGTGGGCCATTGAGTATTGCGGGGGATTATCTGCTCCCAACAATCAAGGACACAATCGCACGACATTCTCTGACGGAAATCGACCAGCAAGCTGAAGTACTAATTTCCCCATTCGGTCCCGATGCCAGTTTGATCGGTGCGATCGCGATCGTTGCCGATGACGTTCTTTCTTTTCCGTCTCAACTTCTCAAAAAGTAATCAACGGACTAGCGAAGCGCGTCTTCAATAACCTGCTTCATGGATGCCGTATCCAGGTCCTTTTTATCCAAAAAGGCAATGACACCTGCGGACAGGGCCTGTTTTCTAAACTCCCGGTCGGGATAGGCGCTGATCACCACAATGCGTGTTAACGGGCATATTGTGCGCAACCTGCGTGCACACTGAATCCCATCCTCGTCTTCCAACGCGACATCGATGAACGCAAGTTGAGGCTGGGCCTGCTTTCCAAGAGCCAGGGCTTCTGTAATGTTTTCGGCTTCATATAAAACAGCCGAGGAATATATCTTCCCGATCAATCTGCCAAGCTGTTGGCGATAGCGCGCATTATCATCGACGATCAAAATGATCAGTTCGTGTTCCACTTCTTTGGGAGTCAACTCGATCATTTCCTGCCCGCTGGAGGCGAGCAGCTCCGGGTGGCGGGAAATATAGTTTGAAGCCTTGAGTCTGCTATCCACGCCCAAGACGCGATACAAAGCCGTCAGATGATTCTCAACCGTTTTGACGCTCAAATCCAGGGTCAACGCGATGGTTCGATTATCAGTTCCCTGAGCTATCAGCCGAAGCAATTCCCGTTGTCGGCGAGTCAGCCAGGGCGCGGTGGGAAGCGAAGGCGTCACCCGTCGATTGATCAGACGGTCGATCAAAATACCGGAGATCCAGCGATCCCCGTTTAAAATCCGCTGGGTTGCCAATTGCAGGTCGGCCAAAGGCTGGTCTTTCATGTGATAACCATTTACGCCCGCTTTTAACAAGCCTACAACATACGACTCGTCATCATGGGCGCTGACGATCAAAATTTTGATATGGGGATATTCAACCTTGATCTGCTGAACTGTGGAAATGGGCTCGAAATCGGGCATACTTGCATCCATCACCAACAGGTCGATATGGAAGCGCGCCAGCGCATCCATTAATTCATGTCCATTCCCAACTTCCCCCACAATTTGAAGATTTGGCACTACCTCAAGGGCATTTCTCAGTCCCGCCCGTACTACAGTATGATCATCAGCCAGCAAAGCACGTATGGGTAACATAAGGCTATTATGCCGTAAGTGAAACGAACTGACCAGTAGCCATCTTTTGCCGCCGGGAATATGGATGGCTATTCAACAAAAGCAGGTTAAAATAACTTTATGACTACCCCTCTCCTGCGTGTGGAAAACCTGTCCAAGAACTTTGACCGCCTGCCCGCTCTAAAGGAGGTTACCTTTTCGTTGGCAAAAGGGGAAGTGATCGGCCTTGTGGGAAGACAGGGAGCCGGAAAATCAACCTTGCTGCATATGCTGAGTGGAGCAATTCCGCCTTCATCCGGGACCATTAATTTGAACGGTACGAAACTGCATTTTTCAAATCGAATTGAAGCGCAAAAAATCGGGATCGAAACGGTCTATCAAACTTCCAATCTGATCAACCGCTTTGATTTCTCGAGCCATATTTTTTCCTATCGAGATGCCGGCGTCAATGTTACACGCCGTACGTCCGGTCTGGTGGAGGAATTCGACGTTACACAAAACATTCTATTGGGCCGCGAGATAAAAAAATTCCCCTTTCTTGGAGTGATCGATTGGAATGGAATGATCGATGTGGCCCAGAAGCTATTGGGTGAATTTGATTTGCCGGCTGATCTGGCCCACGAAAAAATCAGTAATTTATCCGACGAACAACGCCAGGTAGTTCTACTCTTACGGACGTTATACCGGCCCTGCAAGCTGCTGCTGCTTGATAACATTATCCCGATCTTAAGTTTTCAACGCCAGGAGATCCTGCTGGACAAGATCCAACAACTTGCCGCACAAGGCACCTCCATCATCATCAGCAGCGACGATCTTAAACATCTATTCACGATCACGGATCGTATCATTGTCTTATATGAAGGAAGATTGATCGCAGATCGTCGCACAGCAGAATCCACGCCGCGTGAAATTGTCGAATTGATCGTAGGGTCGGCTGGTCAGGAACAAGTATCGCCTTTGATCTGGGCGTTGGAAAGTTATCACACCGCGCAACAACAAACAGAGGATCTACGACGTGCGCAGGCATCTCTGCAGGAAAGTCTTGATGCGCAGGGATCGCTCAATCGTCAGCTGGTTGAAAGATTAAGCAACCAACTTGTTGCCCTTGATCAGTTAAATGCAGCACTGCAGGCCACCCAGAGACGGTTGATCACCGAGCGGGAAGATGAACGCAAAGTGCTGGCTCGTGAATTACACGATCAGATCATTCAAGATATGCTGGGGTTGATCTATCGTCTGGAAGAAGTGGAGGAGTTTGCAGGCTCTTCCGGTCTGCGGCAGGATGTTGGGTCAATTCGGCAGGGGATTCGAAACCTGGTCGGTGAACTTCGTCAGATGTGCAGTGATCTGCGGCCGCCCACCCTCGATCATCACGGGCTTTCCGCTGCCATTGATTCATTGGCAAGTGAATGGGCCGAACGCAGCGATATTCATCTTCAACTGGAAATCGATCCTGCTTTGGGGCGTTTACCTGAAATGATCGAGCTTTCTGTTTTTCGCATCGTTCAAGAAGGGCTGAACAATGTTCGCAAACATGCGGCCGCCAAACACGTACGCCTTTCCCTGCAACGTACGTCCAACACGAACTTGTTGGTGCGGTTGGAAGATGACGGCAAGGGGCTGTCGAAACCCACTGACCTGGCTTCTCTTTCGGTGAATAAACACTTTGGGCTGGTGGGGATCAGCGAACGGGTAGCCCTGCTGCGCGGTTCGATGAATATCGAATCGTCTCAAGGAAACGGCACAATTCTGCAGGTGGAAATTCCCAGTCCACATCCGTTAATTTCGTCCTAAACGGCAATATTGGCCTTTTTAAGAGGTGAGTGCAGGGCACGGTTTTAGGGGGAACCCCCCAGAAAAATAGGGGGGTTCCTCACATCCAACCGGGGGGTGTGGCGATTTACTTTCGATGTGAAACAAAATATACTTTTTTCAATTAATCGAATAAAAAACATAGACCGATGTAATCGCAATAAGATATTAACTTCAATTTTCGCATTTTATCGAAAGTGAGTTTTCTTATCAATTCTTCATGGAACACCCCATGGAAATTCTGCGTATCAGTTCGTTGCCAGCGAAGCATTCCATTTTAACCAAATGGATATGCTTCGATTTTTTTAATTCAATTGCATTGAAAGGAGGTGGTAAGGAAAGCCGCGAACCCGACCCAATATCCGTTCGACAATCGAAATTAAAAATTAACAAGGAGAAGAAACATGTCTAAAAAGTTTTTGTATACCTTAATGGCTGTAATGATCTCAGTCATGATGGTACTCAGTGCCTGTGGCCCCGCTACAAGTGGCGATTCCTCCACCGGCAAGATTGCAGTGGGTATCGTACTCCCCACCAAAGACGAACCCCGCTGGGTGCAGGATGAAACCCGCTTCCAGGATGCGCTGAAAGCTGCCGGCTACGACGTTCAGATCCTCTTCAGCCAGGGCGATTCCGCAAAGGAAAAAGCCAATGTCGAGTCTTTGATCTCACAAGGGATTAAAGTCCTCATCATTTGCCCACAAGACGGTGCCGCCGCTGGTGCCGCTGTTGAAGCAGCCAGGGCTGCCGGAGTGAAAGTTATTTCCTATGACCGCTTGATCCGCGACACGGATGCCGTTGACTTCTATGTCACCTTCGACAGTGTATCCGTTGGCGCAGCCCAGGCTCAATACCTGGTCGATCACGCCACAGGCTCAGGCAACCCGCTTTATTTGTATGCCGGTGCCGCTTCCGACAATAATGCTTTCCTCTTCTTTGAAGGCGCCTGGAATGTCCTTCAACCCAAGATCGCTGACGGCACATTCGTCATCAAGAACTCCAGCGAAGCTGTTGCTCTTCAAGACAAGGCCACTTTGACCCGCGACGAACAGTCCAAGATCATCGGTCAAGTTACCACCAACTGGGACTTCAACACCGCCAAGGGTCTCGCTGAAGCCAACCTGACTTCCGCAACCGCTGCGGACAAGGGTGATGTCTTCATCCTCGCCCCGAACGATGGAACCGCCCGCGCGATCGCCGACGCCTTCAGTGCAGATGCCGATGTAAGCAGCTACGCTGTCACCGGCCAGGATGCTGAAAAGGCCTCTGTCCAATATATTCTCGATGGCAAGCAGTCCATGACCGTATTCAAGGATGTTCGCACCCTCGTGAACGACGCGATCACTGCTGCCGTGACCTTCCTCGAAGACAAGACCCCCGAATCCACCAACAGCTACAACAACGGCAAGATTGACGTTCCTGCCAATCCTTCCGAAGTTATCACTGTTGACAAGAGCAACGTTCAATCTGCTTTGATCGACTCCGGCTATTATGCGGAGAGCGACTTCACCATGCCGACCGGCGCAAAATTGGCCGTTGGTATCGTGCTCCCCACCAAAGACGAACCCCGCTGGGTGCAGGATGAAACCCGCTTCAAAGACGCGCTGACAGCTGCCGGCTACGACGTTCAGATCCTCTTCAGCCAGGGCGATTCCGCAAAGGAAAAAGCCAATGTCGAGTCTTTGATCACCTCGGGCGTGAAAGTCCTCATCATTTGTCCTCAAGACGGTGCCGCCGCTGGTGCCGCTGTTGAAGAAGCCAAAGCCGCTGGAATTGTCGTCATTTCCTATGACCGCTTGATCCGCGACACGGACGCCGTTGACTTCTACGTCACCTTCGATAGCATTTCCGTGGGTGCTGCTCAGGCTCAATATTTGGTTGACAATGCAACTGGTACCGGCAATCCTTTGTATCTGTATGCTGGTGCCGCTTCCGACAACAACGCTTTCCTCTTCTTCGAAGGTGCCTGGAATGTTCTTCAGCCCAAGATCGCTGACGGCACATTCGTCATCAAGAACTCCAGCGAAGCTGTTGCTCTTCAAGACAAGGCCACTTTGACCCGCGATGAAGAAGCCAAGATCATTGGCCAAATCACAACCAACTGGGATTTCAACACCGCCAAGGGTCTTGCAGAAGCCAACCTCACCAACGCAGCCGCTGCGGACAAGGGTGATGTCTTCATCCTCGCCCCGAATGATGGAACCGCCCGCGCGATCGCTGATGCCTTCGGTGCTGATGCCGATGTAAGCAGCTACGCTGTCACCGGCCAGGATGCTGAAAAGGCCTCTGTCCAATACATTATCGACGGCAAGCAGTCCATGACCGTATTCAAGGATGTTCGCACCTTGGTTGATGATGCAATCACCGCCGCAATTTCCTTCCTTGACGGCAAGGTTCCCGCCTCCACCAACAGCTACAACAACGGCAAGATTGACGTTCCCGCCAATCCCACCGTCGTTATCACTGTTGACCAGGACAACGTCAAGTCTGCTTTAATCGACTCCGGTTATTACTCCGCTGGCGATTTCACCGGCTTGAAATAATAATAAAGATTAAGTACGAGATATGAAATACAGGAATAGTGGTGGGCCACATTATCCATCACTATTCCTGTATAATCGGGAAAAATTCCCCACACTCTTCTGTATCAAAGGTATACCTCAATGAATGCTCCCATACTAGAAATGAAGAACATCACCAAGGAATTTCCAGGGGTTAAAGCCCTGAGCAATGTGAGCTTTCAAGTTGCCCAAGGTGAAATTCATTGCCTTGTTGGTGAAAACGGTGCTGGCAAGTCCACCTTAATGAAAATCCTCAGTGGTGTTTATTCTCATGGAAACTATACCGGGGACATCCTATTTAACGGGCAAGTGCAAAATTTTTTCGGGATCAGCGACAGCGAAAAGGCGGGAATCGCCATCATCTATCAGGAATTGGCTCTTGTTCCTGAAATGACCGTATATGAAAATATTTTTCTGGGAAATGAAGTTAGGAATGGTTTTTTAGTTGACTGGAACGAGACCGTTAAAAAAGCGGGGGAAATGCTGAAGAAAGTAAAACTTGACATCAACCCTGCACTCAAAGTGCGGGAGCTGGGGGTGGGAAAGCAGCAACTGGTTGAAATTGCGAAGGCGTTAAGCAAAAATGTTAAATTATTGATTTTGGACGAACCAACCTCCTCTTTAAATGAAACTGACAGCGAAAACTTGCTGAAATTATTACGAGACCTCAAAGAACAAGGCGTGACGTGCATTATGATTTCCCACAAACTAAAGGAAGTCATAAAGATCGCTGATACGGTTACCGTCCTGCGCGATGGAGAAACAATCTGTACATTACGCGCAGATGAAATTTCTGAAAACATGCTTATCAAACACATGGTTGGTCGGGAGATCAATAATATCTACCCGAAGCGTGAAAAAACTGTTTCCCAGGAAATCGTACTGGAAGTTAAAAATTGGAGTGCGACCAACCCGTCGCTCGGAAGAACCATCCTCAAAGATATAAATTTCAACTTAAAAAAAGGCGAGATCGTCGGTTTGGCCGGCCTGATCGGTTCGGGCCGCACAGAATTGGCGCTGAGCATTTTTGGAAATCCTGATGAATATCAATTGAGCGGGGATTTATATGTAAAAGGCAAAAAACAACATTTCGCGCATCCAAGAGACGCCATTAACGCCGGCGTTGCCTATGTTACGGAAGATCGAAAAGGCGATGGGCTGATCTTAATTCAGGATGTAAAACAAAACATTTCGCTGGCAAACCTGCGTCAGATTGCTGACCGAGGCGTGGTCAACAACAATGCAGAAGTCAAAGTTGCCAATGAATACAAATCCAGCCTTAATATCAAGACGCCCAGTGTGGAACAATTAGTTTCCAACCTCAGCGGCGGAAATCAACAGAAAGTCGCTCTTGGAAAATGGTTGTTTGTCAGCCCGGAAATTCTGATCCTTGACGAACCCACGCGCGGTATCGATGTCGGCGCAAAGTATGAAATTTACACCATCATGACAGACCTTGTAAAACAGGGCATGAGCATCATCATGATCTCATCTGAATTATCTGAGATTTTGGGGATGAGCGACAGGGTCTACATTGTAGCTTCCGGAAAGATCGCCGGGGAGATGGCAACTGCAGAAGCGACTCAGGAAAAAATCATGCGCCTGGCAACTAATTAAGGAGAGACGAGATGAATTTTTTTAATACCGCAAGAAAAGTTCTACAGCAAAACATTCGTGAGTATGGCATGTATATTGCTCTTTTTGTGATCATGGCAATATTCACAGTCACGACCAAGGGCACTTTCATTTCATCAAGAAACATAGTCAATCTGGTAAATCAGACCGGCTATATTGCCGTTTTGGCTGTCGGCATGACGCTTGTGATTGTAATTCGCCATATAGATCTGTCCGTGGGTTTCCTTGGCGGTTTTCTTGGCGCTGTAGCCGCCATTGCTATGTCGCAATGGAATCTACCCGCATATCTGGCGGTCCCGCTTACCCTGGCCCTCGGAATTTTAGCCGGAACAATTATCGCCTTTCTTGTTGCACAGATGAAGATCCCAGCCTTCGTTGCGACTCTGGCCGGATGGTTGATCTATAGAGGAGCCATCCTCGTTGTGACCGAAAGCACTGGTACGATCGTAATCTCCGACCCCACTTTCAATGCGATCGGGAACGGTTTTATTCCCGACATTCCGGGCCTCACAATATTGCCTGGAATACACAAATTAACTCTCATCTTCGGGGTGCTGGCGATTATTTTTCTTGTTTTCAGCGAAATAAACAGCCGAAAGAAAAAACAAGCTTACAACTTCGAAGTCCTTCCAACGGAAATGTTCATTATTAAACTGGTATTCATGTCAGCTTTGATCGGTGGCATCACCTGGCTGCTCGCCGGATATCAGGGACTCTCCTGGACTGCAGTGGTTGTACTGGTGGTGACCATCATCTATCACTTCATCACCACGCAAACCGTACTCGGCAGGCACATTTATGCCGTCGGTGGAAACCCGGAGGCAGCTGAGTTAAGCGGCATCAACGTAAAGAGAATAACTTACATTGTATTCGGTTCAATGGGTATGTTGGCAGGTTTATCCGGCATTTTATTCGCTTCCCGTTTGCAGTCCGCAACAACAACAGCTGGAGGTCTTTGGGAGCTGGATGCGATCGCGGCTGCTTTTATCGGCGGCGTATCACCTGCGGGCGGTATCGGCAAGGTGGCCGGCTCGATCATCGGCGCCCTGGTGATGTTGTCCTTAACGAGCGGGATGAACCTGATGGGGATCGGCATCTCCTATCAATATATCGCCAGAGGCGCAGTCCTGGCGGCAGCGGTGATTTTCGACGTAAAAACACGCGGCAAAGGTTAATCCTTCTTCAACTATAATAAGGCTCAAAAGACACGGAAAGTCTTCCGTGTCTTTTGTTACCTAAAGGAGACTCATGCAAAAAACAAACCAATACAAAAGCGTCCTCATCACTTCCATCTGCTTTTTAGCCTTCTTTTTATTCGGCTTTACCGACAATCTAAAAGGCCCAACCCTGCCTGCAATGTTGACAGAATTGAAGATCAACTATGGAACAGGTGGCAATATCTTCTTCGGTGAATATTTTGGCTTCCTGATTGCCACCATGATCACCGGGATCATCGCCGACAAGTTCGGATTAAAAAGCGTACTCGTTTTTGCCGGAATTTGTCTTGCCATTGGAGTCAGCGGTTATAGTACTTTTCAAAACACTGTCCTGCTTTCCCTTTCCCTTTTCATCATTGGGTTGGGATTGGGGGCATTTGAGTTGGGTCCAAATGCCATTATCGTTGAAATACACAAAGAGCGAAAAGGACTCTTCCTCAACCTGATGGCAGTGCTGCATGGACTTGGCTCTCTCATCGCACCGCTTTTTGCAGGCTGGCTTTTCACGTTAAGCATTTCATGGCACGTGGTATATCGCTGGGACCTGGTTCTCATCGCCGTGTTTTTGGGGATCGCACTTGTTTTACGATTTCCAAAATCCGAAGAAAAAACACAAATCGATTTTAGGAACATACCCAAGTTTGCCTTTAAGGGGAACCTCCCTCTTTTTTACCTGGCAATTGGGCTGTATGTGGCCGCAGAAATTGGAGTTGCATCCTGGCTGGTCACCTATTTGCAGGAAATCAGGGAGACGCCCATTATTACCAGCAACCAATATCTATCTTTATTCTTTGCTCTGTTAATGATCGGACGATTGATCGGCGGATTCTTTGTGCAGCGGCTTGGATATGTTCGGTCCATTTTGTTTGCGGCACTGGGCTCTGTGATCTGCCTTGCCGTCGGGACATTCACAAGCCTGGTTATTTTTCTTCCACTTACAGGTTTCTTCTTTTCGATTGTCTTCCCAACAATTACAGCAGCGGTCTCAGACGAAGCCACCCAAAATGCCAACACTATTCTTGGCACACTATTTACATTCGCCGGAGTCGGCGGCGTAATCGGCCCCTGGTTGATCGGATGGACCGGTACTGCGTTTGGATTACAGGCGGGTTTTGGGGTGAATCTCGTCATCACAACTTTATTCCTGATATCACTATTCTTTTTAATGAAAGGGATGCAAAATGGAGCGAAATCTTAACTGGGGATTGTTATCGACCGCAAAGATCAACCGCGCTTTGATCAAACCCCTCAACGCCTCAAAACGGACCCGGTTGCTGGCCGTTGCTTCGAGGAGCCAATCCACCGCTGATGCATACGCCAGCGAGTGGAAAATTCCACGCGCACACGGCAGCTACGAGGCACTGATCAATGATCCCGGGATCGATGTGATCTACAACTCGCTGCCCAATCATTTACATGCTGAATGGACCATCAAAGCATTGCGTGCGGGCAAGCACGTTTTATGTGAAAAACCCTTTGCGTTAACGGTGGACGAGGTCGATGCGGTTGCGGCGGCAGTAAAAGAAACCGGCAAAGTTGCTGCTGAAGCTTTTATGTATCGCCATCATGCACAAACACTTAAAGTGAAAGAAATTATAGACAGCGGACAGTTGGGATCACTCCAGCTTATCAAAGGCGCTTTTTCTTTTAAGCTGGAACGTGAGGGGGATATCCGCTGGATGCTGGAATTGGGCGGCGGGAGCATTTGGGATGTGGGATGCTATCCAATTTCCTATGCACGAATGCTCGTCGGTGCCGAGCCTGTTGAAGTATTTGGCTGGCAGGTTACAGGTCCCGGAGGAGGCGATGAAACATTTACCGGTCAAATAAGATTTGCCAACGGAGTCCACATGCAGTTTGATTCGAGTTTCAAATTCCCATTTCGTTCTTATATGGAAATTGTTGGAACGGAAGGAACATTGATCGTGCCCAATCCGTTCAAGCCCGGAAAGAACAATTCGTTACAGCTCAATCAGGGCAACGATGCAACGATTCTCAAAGTAAAAGGCGGCGAACTTTATATGGGTGAAGTCGATGACATGTGCGATGCCATTTTAAAAGACAATCCTCCTCGAGTTTCACTGGAGGACTCGCGGGCAAATGTCGCAGTGATTGTTGCACTATTAAAATCAGCACAAACAGGCAGAAATATGGCAATTTAAGCCCATTTTGTTGAGCTTCGCAACTAAATCGCCTTGAAAAAACATATACAAAATCTCGCTTGTGGATATAATTAAGTCACTATATTCTATCGACTGGAGGATTATCATGGCAAGTGTAACGTTCAAGAACATCAACAAGAAGTTTGGTGATCTCACGATCATCAAGAACCTGAACATCGAGGTTCAGGACAAGGAATTCCTTGTATTGGTTGGCCCGTCTGGCTGCGGAAAGACAACCGCACTGCGTTTGCTGGCTGGATTGGAAGAAATTACCGATGGTGAGATCATCATTGGTGATCGCGTGGTGAACGATGTCGCCCCGAAAGATCGCGATATTGCCATGGTATTCCAATCCTATGCTTTGTATCCGCACCTTTCGGTGTATGACAACATGGCTTTTGGTCTCAAGCTTCGCAAGACCCCGAAGGAAGATATCAAACGCCGTGTAACTGAAGCTGCCGAAGTTCTCGGCATCACCGATCTGCTTGATCGCAAACCCCGCCAGCTTTCCGGCGGTCAACGACAGCGCGTGGCGGTGGGACGCGCAATCGTGCGTGAACCAAAGGTGTTCCTCTTCGACGAGCCTCTCTCGAACCTGGATGCCAAACTTCGCGTGAATATGCGCGCCGAGATCAGCAAACTTCACCAACGCCTTAAGACCACCTTCATTTATGTGACTCACGATCAAACCGAGGCCATGACCATGGCGACCCGCATCGCCGTGATCAACAAAGGTGACTTGCAGCAGTTGGACACTCCGCAAAACCTGTACGATCAACCAAACAACTTGTTCGTAGCTGGTTTCATCGGTTCCCCCTCCATGAACTTCTTCCCCGCCAAACTGGTCAAGAGCGGCGACAAGATCAATGTAGATACCGGTGATTTCCAGGTGCAAATCCCCTCCAAGCTCAATGCAACCTATAAAGACTATGTCGGAAAAGATGTCATCTTCGGCATTCGCCCAGAGAACATCCACGATCCCGAATACGCCCCCCAGAACATTTCAGGGCAAGGCGTTGCCGCAAAGGTTGACGTTACCGAGTTAATGGGTAACGAAACCCTGCTATATCTTGTTAGCGGAAAGAACACATTCGTCGCTCGCGTAGACCCCCGCTCCAAACTGCGCGTTGGCAATTCCCCCCAAGTGGTCTTCGATATGGGCAAGTTCCATATCTTTGATGCTGCAACAGAGAAAGCTATTCGATAACATCTAATCGCATTAAAGAATAAATAAAGAGGCAGTCGTCCAAAAGGCGACTGCCTCTTTCCAAAAATAAGAGTGCGGTCATATATAATTCAATTCATTCCAAAATAAAGAGGCAACAATTTTATGAGTACACCGAAATGGGTAAAGGACGCGATCTTTTACCAGATATTCCCAGACCGCTTCGCAAAGAGTGACCGCAACCCAGCTGGAAAATTACCGTTTGAGGAATGGGACTCTGCCCCCACCCATCATGGATTCAAGGGCGGCGATCTGTACGGCGTGATCGAGAAATTGGATTATCTTCAGGAATTGGGGATCAACGCGATCTATCTTAATCCGATCTTTGCTTCCGCTTCCAATCACCGCTACCACACCTATGATTATTACAACGTGGACCCGTTGCTCGGTGGAAATGAAGCGCTTAAGAAGTTGTTGAAAGAAGCGCATAAACGCGATATCCGCATCGTGTTGGATGGCGTTTTTAATCACGCCAGTCGCGGTTTCTGGCAATTTAATCACGTTCTTGAAACAGGCGCTGCTTCTCCTTACCGCGATTGGTTCTTTTTCGACGAAGAACGATTAAATGGACATAAACACTGGGGAGCTTTTCCTTCTGCCCAGGAAAACAAAGCCCTGCAACATGAAGACAGCCTGACGGCCATCGGCTATCGCGGCTGGTGGAATTTGCCTGCGCTGCCGAAATTTAACACAAACACCCCGTCAGTTCGTGAATTTCTTTTTGACGTTGCCGAATACTGGATCAAACTTGGCATCGATGGCTGGCGCCTGGATGTGCCCGGCGAAATTGATGACGACGAATTCTGGCGTGAATTTCGCCGCCGCGTACGGGCGATCAACCCGGACGCCTACATTGTCGGCGAGATCTGGCATGAAGCGCAGCGCTGGCTTCAAGGCGACCAATTCGATGCAGTGATGAACTATTTAGTGACATCGGCCTCGCTAAGTTTCTTCGCGGCGGATCATTTGAATATGCACACGATCCAGCAAGCCGGCGGACTCAAAGGAGTCCGTCCCATGCACGCTCACGACTTTGCCAACGAGGTCGACCGCATTCTAAATTTGTACCCAACCGATATAACCTATGCCCAGTTGAATTTATTGGACAGCCACGATATGCCACGCTTCCTCTCATGCGCCAACGGGGACAAGGACGCACTTAAACTCGCCTGGCTCTTTCTCTTTACCATCCCCGGTGCACCCTGCATTTACTACGGCGATGAAATTGGCGTGGACGGCGGCCACGACCCGGAATGCCGCAAATCCTTCCCCTGGCAAAAAAGCAAATGGGATAAAGACCTGCTCGACTTTGCCAAAGCCTGCATCAAAATCCGCACAGATCACGCAGCACTTCGCAAAGGATCATACAGGAGGTTGTTCGCCGACGGTTCTGTGATGGCCTATGCGCGCACACACAAGGATGAAGATACGTTCATTGCATTTAACGTTTCCACCGAGGAACATACCGTCGAACTCCCGCTCGGAAGCAAGCCGCGCGTTCTATTGGGGAAACCCAAAATCTCCGGAAATCAGGTGACCATCCCGCCGCGCAGCGGAGTTGTCATAAAATAACCTCGTCAGGTCAGGCAATTGCCTGACCTGATTTTTCTTGCGGACTTGATGTCCATTGCAGGTAAAATACCAATATTAAATTATGAAGGCTTTTGGCAGTTATTCTCCGGAGTTTTGCGGGACAATCAAGAGGAATATCGATCATCTCACTTTAAAGTGGAGAGTACAAAATGGATAGATTCAAGGAAAAACAACTGGCGCGCGGCCCATACCTCTGGTTACGGGCGTCCCCACTCTTAACTGTCTTCACCTTCTATATGGTGATAAGTTTCAGCCCGGCCAAGTTCTTCTGCAGTAACCTTTTCCAATGCAGCTATAACACTGTTACCATGATCAACGCAGTCTGCGGAGTATTGATTTCCGCTCTTTGGCATTTGATCCTGCTGCAATACGTCAGTAGCGATAAAAGCAGCATCGTCCACAAGCATGGCAGGCAGGCGCTGATCTACGCAGGGATTCGAACAGCCATACCGCTTGGGGCCATTCTCTTCGATTTATTAACCGAAGCCGGTGGAGCACTTGCCTGCTGGACTATTCCCATCTTAATTGTTTTATGGGTGGTCAACTCAAATTCAGGCTTAAAACAGGTGGAATTGGACATACCGGAATCTGAAAATACAGCATCAACAATAGAGGTCGTCATGACAGAAGAAAATCAGGAAAACGTTTTGACTCAGATTCTTGAAGGTCTGCAAAGCGAAGATGACGTTGCGGTCTTCCAGGCAATCATGACATTGAATGGTATTCAAAAAGCCAATGATGCCATTCTGCATGAACTTGAAGCCCTTGCAAGTGAGGATGAAAATCCTGACATCCGCAGAGATTCACAGGAAGTGCTCGATAAATTAAAAAATAAAAAGACAACTTCAAACGTGACACCGCTTCAAATAAATTCCAATTCGCCGGGGGCCATCCTTCAGGAGATTTTAGATGGGCTGAAAAGTGGCGACATCAAAACTCGTCTGCAAGCCATCGCCGCGTTACAAACGATAAATTACAGCAGTGAAGCGATCCGTGTTCAACTGGAGAAATTGGCAATTCACGATCAGGAAGAGGAAATTCGTGCCGGGGCGATCGCCACGCTGGACCTTTCCATTCATCGTAATGTCCAGCGCACGCTCAACAAGATTGACCGGGGAAGCCGCAATATCCTTTTGAAGGAGGTCACGGACTGGGAAAAACACGGCTTGTTGCAAAAACAAAATGCGGATGTCATCCGTCTCCGCTACAATTTTGACTTCACGCCTCAACCCAGGCCGCAGGCTGTTCCCGCTCAATCAGCGGTCGCTCAAACCAAGGTGACAGCCGCAAAAATCCCAACACCAGTAGTTACGGCGCCATCTCCATCAATACCCAAAGAACCGGAAGGCCCGCGTCCAACTTTGATGCAAACCTTGCTGAGTGAAACCAGTATCAAGATTGCGTTATATCTCGGCGCGTTCTTCGTGATCGCCTCCGCAGTCATTCTGGGCGTGCTAAGCGAAGGTGCCCGCCTCCCCATTTTGATCATCAGCACCCTGATCTTCGGCGGACTGTCCCTGGGAATCCGCAAAAGACTGCCGCAACCGAGTTTTACTTTGTTTATTGTTTTCTCCTTTTTATTACCCATTACCGCCGGTGTTATTGAAGGTTTGCTTCACTTTTCCGATACCACCAGCGCAGGATACTGGGTCTTTATTTCGCTTTTCATGGCCGCAGTCTGGATGGTAGGAACCTGGCTGTACGAGTCACGCCTATTCAGCGTTACAGCATTTCTTTCCGGCTTGCTGGCGTTTCTACGTATTGGAGATACTTTTAATTCCGCCCCTGAGTTTTACGCAATCATGGCCGGGCTGATTGCCTTGATCGGTCTGGCAGGTGTATGGGCGCTAAAAAAGTGGAAGGATGCGAACTTTGCCCTTCCACTTTTCATCACAGCCCAATTGATTCAGGTGATCGTCCTCGCCGCTTCGATATCCATCTTCTTCATCCACTTTTTTGACACTTCCTCTCCCATCCTGTGGAATCTGGCATCCATCTTTACATGGTCATTTGCTTTTGCGTTCTTTGTGGTCTCAAATTCAATTTCCCCGTTTATTTTATTCCCGTGGCTGGCCGCAGCGACACTTCTGCCAATTCCATGGTTCCTGAGTGCAGCCTTTGACTTAAATACAACGACGAACGCCATCCTCTTTTTGATATGGACCGTTTTACTTGCCGCCGTCAGCGAGCTGACAGTTGAAAAGATTCGCAGCTACGCTTTGCCGTTTTTATTGATTTCGATTCCCAGCGCGATCATCACGGTTTCCACGGGATTCGTAGAAAGCAAAATGTTAGGCATGTTTTGTGCGCTCGGAATTTCGATCGCATACGCCATTCTGCAGATCATTCGCACGCGAGGATGGCTTTGGGCCTTTGCATTGCTCAATTTCATCATTGCTTATTTTGCATTCTTTATCCTCCCCTCCATTGAAAAGATTAATATCTTCTTTGGATATCAATTGCTTATCCTGAGTATCCTCTTCCTTCTCCCAGACTTGATCCTAAAGAATGACTTCAAACTGAATCTGCACTGGAGATTGCCTCCGCGGATATTCGGTATCGTCTTTACCATTTGGAATTTCATAGTCTATGCTCCGTCCCAAGAGAAGCCGCTGATCAATATTGCACTTGTACTTTTCGTCTACGCCGTTTTCTTTGCTGCGTATTCACTTCGCTACAACCAAGCCTGGATCGGCTACGCCGCAACTACAGCACTTGCCATCAGCATCGTTTATGGATTAAACCATTTTCATCTCGATCTTTCGATTCCCATCTTAAGTGTCCTGTGCATTCTATATTTCTTTGGCGGATTTTTCCTCAGAAAGAACGAAGTCCACACCTTATGGCGCACCATGCTCGAAATCAGTGGACTTTCTCTTGGCACGATCGTTTCGCTAACTGCACTCGGAACCATGAAACCAATGGCAGGCTGGTTCATCATCCCGCTCGCCATGCTCTTCGTGGTGGAAATGTACACACGCAGGGAAAGTCTGTTTGAAATCGGCGTGCACTTCTTTCTTGGCATCGCCAGTTTCATGATATTAAAAGATTTCAAAGTCGATGAGACTTCATTCATCCTGCTCGCATTGGACATCGTTATTCTCAGCCTTGACATGATCTTTGCCCGAACCTATCGATCAGATCGCATCGCCGAATGGCCTGCCAGGGTCCTGGGCATGCTCCTGGCCGTATTGGCCAGCCTGATCTTGAGCGATACAGCCGCCCGCACTGCAGCAACAGGTTTTGTCATTTTGGCAGCATTTTTCATCCTCTACACATGGATCCAGCGAAAAGCATATTACGGATACATCGCCGCGGCTTATATACCACTCGCGGCATTCTTCATCCTTAAAGTTTTCAACAGCGCCTCATGGCTTCCTGTGATCACCGGATTAACCGTTATTTATTTTTTGGTCGGTTTGGCGATCCGCTCGAAGGGAGATTGGTCGTTCATGCTGCGCAATAGCGCGCTCGGAATTGGCACAATCATTTCCATGACGGCATTATTTACCCAAAAGGAAACCGGGGGATGGTATACGATCATCATCGGCCTGCTCTTTGCCGCTGAAATGTATATTCGGCGTAATGGCTTGTTTGAGATCGGCCTCCCCTACTTTTTCAACATCAGTGCATTTCTTATTTTGCAGGACTTCAAGGTCGAGCAGGTTTCCTACCATCTCCTCGCCTACAGCCTCGTTTGGCTTCTTACCGACCTGCTTGCACATCTCACATTCGCAAATCCACGGCTGCTGAAATGGCCCGTGCGTGCAATCGGCGGGATCTTCGCCATCGTCAATTACGGATATCTTTTCTTTGACGCGAATCCAACCACTGGAACAATTGGATTCGCTGTGTACACACTTCTTTTCCTGACCATCAGCCTGCTCTATCGCCAACCGACATTGGCATACACTTTTACATTCACCCTGCCACTCTTCGTCACATTCCTCTTCCGCACATTTGACGCAGTCAAATGGATTCACCCGGTCATTTTTGTGGCGGTAGCATACTACATTTTGAGCCTGATCGCCCGCAAACAGGAACGCGCGAAAGGCTGGGACATGACCCTGCTCGTCAGCGGCTTGGGATTAGCCACCTTCGTTTCGGTTGCCGCACCCGTTCTCGGCGGGTTGGATGCGGCAATTCCCGTCGCGATTGCCGCCACTTTATGGGCAATCGAGGCGTTCAGCAAGAAAAATGTCTGGCTGGCATTCCCTGCAAACCTGCTTTATTTGCTGGCATATTTCATCACCCTCATTGAATTGAATCAAAACGAAGTGCAGTTCTTCACGGTTGGCGCGGGGCTCCTTGGGTTGTTCCAGCATTATTTGCTGGTGCGTGCCGGCAGCAAGACAGGTGCGTTCCTCACTGGTATGGTCTCACAGCTGGTGCTACTCGGCACAACCTACATTCAAATGTTAAGCACACAGCAACTCGGATATTTCATCGTGCTATTCTTCCAGTTCCTTGTTGTATTAGTATATGGAGTTGTCATCCGTTCGCGGAGCCTGACCTTTACACCGATCATCATCATTATCCTCGGTGTGATCACCGTTCTTTACAGCGCGTTCAAGGGATTGAATACAGTCGTATTAATTGGCTGCACCGGCATCATCATGCTTGTCTTCGGCATTATCGCCGTCCTAATGCGGGAGCGCATCACAAAACTCGGCGAACGGCTGAGTTCCTGGGAGGCATAAAATAATGCGCGAGGCCTTTGCCTCGCGCAATTCATTTAAGTTGAAAAAGCAAATCGTATATAATCAATTTAAATGATCAATCGACTTTTTCGTCAAACAGACATCCCGAAAAAATATCACTCCAACTTCATTCACTTATATTTCGATATCGGCTGGTTCGGCATTTTAAGCGGGTCCGCTGTTAATTTTCTCAACGTATATGCCGCACGCCTTGGAGCAACGGGATTGCAAATTGGCTTTCTCGCCGCAGCTTCTGCCGTGGTGAATTTACTGATCGCCATCCCCGCCGCAAGTTGGATCGAAAAACGAAATACCAATCGCGCAGTGTTCTGGTCTTCCATTTTCTATCGTCTAGGTTACGCTCTTTGGATTCCACTCCCACTGATCTCAAATCCGCAGTTACAGATTTGGGCCCTGATCGCAATCACCTTCTTCATGGCCATCCCGCTTACGCCATTGGGCGTGGGCTTCAATGCCTTGTTCGCAGAGTCTGTCCCTTTAAATTATCGTGCGCATGTGGCAGGAATTCGTAACGTGGTGTTTGCCTTTACCTACATGGCAAGCTCGTTGCTCAGCGGATTCCTACTCGAAAACCTTTCCTTCATATCGGGATATCAAATCATATTCGGGATCGGATTCTTTGGCGCAGCCATGAGCAGTCTTCATCTTTACTTCGTCAGGCCATTGACAGATGAAACACTCCCGCTTCCACCTTCATCGATGCCTGATTCAGACCAAAAAGCAAGCTCTCCCCGCGGCATCCTGGCCACCATGCGCCTCGACGTTTTGCAAACCCCATTCCGTCGAGTGCTCATTCTTCTTCTCGCTTTTCATTTCGCCCACTACATCACCAACCCGTTATATGCTTTATATAACGTCAACATTCTGCATCTCAACGACAACCACATTGGAATTGGAACAGCGCTTTATTACCTGACTGTATTTATCGGCTCGATGCAGCTCAGCAAGGCTGTCCGCTGGCTGGGACATAAACGAGTCACAGGCTGGGGCGTGGTCGGCATGGCCACCTACCCGCTGACATTAGCCCTATCCCATCAGGTCTGGCATTTCTATTTAATATCCATCCTCGGGGGCGTCACATGGGCTTTTGCCGGTGGCGCGTATGCCAATTACATGCTCGAAAAGATCCCGCCAAACGACCGCCCCTCCCACCTTGCATGGTATACGATGGCGCTCAACTCAGCCATTCTGCTGAGCTCCTTCATTGGCCCTGCAATTGGGGATTTAATGGGATTAACCACCGCATTGGTCGTCTTCGGCGTGATGCGCGCTTTGGCAGGCCTTGCCATCCTCAAATGGGGTTAACCATTGCTGTGTTAAAATAAAATCATGACAGAAGATATTAAGATCGTAGCCAACAATCGCAAGGCCAATTTCGAATACTTTATCATGGAGAAATTCGAAGCTGGCCTTGCCTTGCAAGGGACCGAGATCAAGTCCATCCGTGCCGGTCAGGTAAGCATCCAGGAGGCGTATGTGGATATTCAGGATGGAAAAGAAGCCTGGTTGATCGAGTCACATATCGCGCCCTACGAACAAGCCAGCCGCTTCAATCATGACCCGAAAAGAAAACGAAAACTGCTTTTACACAAGAAGCAGATTGCGGAACTTTGGAATAACGTGCGCATCAAAGGAATGACCGTGGTGCCTCTCCGCATGTACCTGAAAGATGGCCGCGCCAAGATTGAGATTGCCCTGGCAAAAGGTAAAAAAGCCTACGATAAGCGCGCCACCATCGCAAAACGGGATGAAGCACGAAGCAGCGAACGCGCCGCACGAATTAGATAGATTCTTTCCCTATCTTTCATAAAATCAGGAAAGAAGAAAGAAATAAGATCATGCCTCCTTCTACCATTGGTGGAATTAATCTGTTATCCGAGTCTGAAAAACGAGCCATCTATTCACGCTATATCCCCACCCAGTTATTGGAAAAATATAATCTCCCGCCACTCACCTCGGCATCCGGGTATAACCTTTTGCAATTCCGGTTTGCCAACGGCTCCACCGATGTGGAAATGCGCCTTTTTCACAAGGCAGACTTCCCCGACCCCATTCTATACGCTCATCTAACCGACACAATGAATGGTCAGATCCACGTCCTTCTATATATCTTGAATGATCCTGAGTCTCCACGCTTCGACGTGGATAAAATGCCGAACGGATCGCCTACAAAATTCGGAACGTTGCAGAGAAATCTCGAAGCGGAGAAAATGTCGCTCGCGGCCGGGCTGGCTCCGGGTCAGGTGAGACGCGGGTTGCGTTTGCTGGGCCAGGCAGTTGAAGCATTCGAAGGTTTTGTCATGGAACTGGGTCATGATATGTATTTTGTCGAACCCTTGTATTATCACAATGCAGTGATCTTTGAACGCTATGGGTTTGCCTATCAAATGGGAAAGCGGCTCATGGAAAGTATTCATGCGGGTTTTCAACCCGGCGGCGATCTGCGCGCACAATTGGATGGCTCCAATGAATTTCGCCAGCCTGATGCGGCCATGAAGATCCGCAAACGTTCATGGGCCATTCATGATGGCATTTTGGGGGAACCTTTTACAAATGTAACCATGTATAAGAGAGTGGGAAAACACGCGGGCATCAGCACCACACCAGATTGTGAGTGGTAAAGGAAGGATGTCGAATTAAACAAAAAAGACCACAATCTCTTGTGATCTTTTTATCAGTAGCGGGGGCAGGACTTGAACCTGCGACCTTCGGGTTATGAGCCCGACGAGCTGCCACTGCTCCACCCCGCATCGATTAGTAAAGCCCGCCGATATTACCATACACATCATATAAAAGTCAAGTGAAAGGGCAATGGGTATTCATCACAGATGCAAACAAACTGCAATGATGAGTTAATGGAACCAGTACCATTGGTTGAAAAATCTTTTCATGATTTGGTGTATAATACGCCAACCTTAACAAGCTTAAAAGCAGTTGGGCAAGCAATATCTGGATATTATTTTTCACACATGAAGACCACCACACTCCTGGTCATTGAAGGCCGACACGCAGAAGTCCCTTCCTTTGCAGCTGACTTGCAAAAGAAGGGATTTGATGTGCATATAGCCCAAAACGGCAGTCATGCCGTCGCGCAAATGAAAAGCGTAAGCCCAAGCCTTGTTGTGATCAACGCCGCATCGCTTCGCAGCACAGGCTTGCGGATTTGCCAATCGATTCGCGAAAAAGATTCGAAGCTCCCCATTATTTTAATTCTCGAGAATGATGTGGAAGTGGATAAAGACGCAGCAGATGCCGTTTTGTACCTGCCGTTCACCGCACAAAAACTTGTCAATCGCATCAAACCTTTACTGCCCGGTGATGGCAAGAACGTCGTTCATGTGGGACCCATTCGCCTTGACCTTGAAAAACGCCGCGTGCGCTGCCTTGGAAAAAACACCAAGCTTACCCCCCGCCTTGTGACCATCCTGAATTTATTGATGGATAAACACGGAGAAGTGATTGAACGCGAATCGCTCTTTAAAAAGGCATGGGAAACGAATTACACCGGCGACACACGCACGCTGGATGTGCATATTTCCTGGCTGCGCCGCGCCATTGAGCTTGACCCGGAAAATCCAAAGTTCCTCAAGACCATTCGCGGTGTCGGGTACCGCCTAGATATCTAATTGATATTTCTTTCCCTGAACTGTCACCAATCGGATGCAGAGCTTGCCTCCGATTTTTGTTTTTAATTCAAGGGACATTTCCCCGCTTCGTACGTGACGTTGAGCCTGCACAGCGCTCTTGAACACTTTACCATCCCAATCAGGGTCGATCTCCCAGAAATCAACATCCAGCGCAGTATCCAACCGAATAGAGTCTTTTTGAACTTTTACCTTAATGCCACTTGCTTTGGTTGGGACAGAATATCCAATCTCCGAATTGCTTTCAAAGGAAACTACAGATTTTGTGCCGGTCAAGCGGCTGCGAGTGGTGTGCAAGGCACGAAAGGTTTCATCGACGGCAAGGAATTTTCGTCCGTTTTTTGCGGCAACGTAGGCAGTAGTGCCAGAGCCACTGAAGAAATCTGCAACAATATCGCCTTTATTCGAGGAGGCAAGAATAATCCGTTCGAGCAAAGCCTCCGGCTTTTGGGTGGGATACCCGGTGCGCTCGTTGTGCAAGCGGGCAACTACCGGGAAATACCACCAATCTTCTGGAACCTTGCCGCGTTCCAGATCGGGCACTTTACCAAACCCTGCTTTTTTGGAAGAATTAAAAGTCGTTACCGTATTGGGACTGTATGGCTCGCGAACAGCATCCGCATTAAAGGTGTAATCCCTGCCTTTTGCAAAAGTAAGGATGGTATCGTGTTTGCGATTAAAGGCTGTTTTGATCGGAGATGGGCCATGATACGTCCAAATGATCTCATTGATGAAATTCTCTGCACCAAAAATCTCGTCCAACAGCAGGCGCGCATATGCATCGGCATGCCAATCAAGGTGAAGGTAGATCGTTCCGTTAGGAGCAAGCAGACGATGCATTAATTGCAGGCGCTCATAGAGAAATTGCAAATAGGAATCGAGATCCAGCCAGTCGTCGTGATAGCCTTCCGCCAGTTTCCATTTGGAGGGTTTTCGCGAATCCTCACCACGGCCGATGCGGGCAGCAAACCTTCGATTCGTAAAAAATGGCGGGTCGACGTAAATGAGGTTGATCCTGCCTTCATACTCCGGCAAGAGTGCAGCCATGACAGAAAGGTTATCCCCTAGAATTAAACGTCCATCTGCACGGGATTTTGGATAGCCACGTCCGTTTGGGTAGAGAATGGAGTCAATCGAAAGTGTGGCAGGCTTGGGCGCGACAGGATGCTTTCCTGTCCAGTTGAGCAGAGGCATGAGAGGCGGCTATTCTATTCGAGTTGAGAATGTAAAAGAGTCGATAATCCAAAAAAAATTAATAATGGATTTCAACGGCAGTGCCCTGACCGCGGTCATTCGAAACCGCATCGACCGAATGCGGCGGCTGTACCCAGCGGAATATCCAATTTGCTTCTTCGCTGCGCATGTTGATACAGCCGTGGCTCATATTTGTGCCAAAGTTTTCATGCCAATAGGTACCGTGAAAGGCATGACCAACCGGTGTAAAGAAAGTGGACCACGGAACACCGGGAAGAACGTAATTGTCCACATCTGCCAGGAGATTCCCTTGTTGTCCGATACTGAAGTAGCTGTTTCCCATATGTTTGGCTGGCTGTTTCCAGAGCACTTTGAAAGTGCCATTGGGAGTGGTGGTTGAAATTCCCTTGTCGCCGCTCAACCCGCCGCCGCGAATCCCGGAAGCGATGTTCGTTTCAAAAACACTTTTGCCGTATTCATAGGCGATCAAACGTTGAGTAGTAAGGTTGACTTCGATCATTTTATCTTCGAGAGCGATCTCCGGGGAAATCGGGTCAAAGATATCATTTGAATAAATCTTCAAATGAATGGCTGGCACAAAATAAGCCACATTCGAATCAAGTTCATCAAAAATCTTGTACCACGGGCCATTGTAATCTGTCATTTCAGGGCCTTCTTCGGTGGCAACCACCCAATGCACTGAACCATAATAAAGAGGCGGGGTTAATGGTTCCCAACCACGGGCTTTTGAGAAACGATATGGGGTTGTGTAAGGTACAGTCACCTCTGCAAGGCGCTTGCTGCCTTCTTCAGAGATATCTTGCGGAGCCTGGAAAATCGTTTTGACACGATGCAGCCTGCCTCGATGCAAATATCCACCCCACACACGATACCAAACAGGGTTATGTTTGGGTTCTTCGGCAGTCACTTCCTCGTAAACATGTACAAGGTCATCACGATACCAGGTCAGTTCAATGCGGCTATCATCCGTAGGGGATTTTCGTACCGGCATTTGGGCTGTCGCGATGCGCACTACAAAGCTATCGTCAAAATCGGTCAGACCGGGTAGAAAAGGTGAAAAAGCAAGCCCGCCCAGAGTGAGTCCGCTCAGTTTTAAAAAGTCACGTCGGGAAAATTTGGATTTCATAAGGAAAATTGTACACCAAAATCTTTAAGATTTAATGAGAATATCCTCAGGATAAACAAAAATGCCTTCCAGGTTGGAAGGCATTTTATATATTCAATTTTATTTTCAGGCTTCCACTGTCTCGGCGATCATATCCTTGAGGAGGATCTCAAGTGCCATGGTATGGCTGCAGCGCTTATGGGTCAGAAAGAATTCGCAATCACATCCAAACACACCATTATCATAAGTCACATGGTGTTCGTTGTTATCCCCGTGAAATGTCAGGTCAAACTGATTGAACTTGAAGTGGTGACGATCCTCGGCATATCTCTTTGCTTTTTCCAATTTTCCGATCATTCCGTAATCCATGGCATAGATCTCCTTTTGATATGAGGAAGTTAAACAAAAAGACACGCAGTATTATCCGCGTGTCTTCATGAACAAACCAGAGCCTTGCTATAAAATAATCTCATGGGCGTACCCTCGAATCTGATGAGGTCAGTATATTCCTTTTCAAAGTGCGAGTCAATGACAAACGACATGTTGTTGTGGAATCGTATGGGAATCGTAAGCTTAATGCTTACGCGCATCTGGTCTGGACCTACGACTCGGTCACAGTTACTTGAATATCCATCCTCTCTGTGGCATTCCCTTTAAAGACGCCGCGCGTGGGAGGCACGTCCGCGTAATCCCGACCCACTCCCACCCGCACATATTGGGATGTTTGTTCGCAATTGTGTGTTGGATCAAGCGAAATCCAACCACGTTCCGGTATAAAAACATCGACCCAGGCATGTGAAGCGGTAGTATATCCATTGTTATACAAATACCCACTGACATAACGTGCGGGCAACTTCTGAATCCTGCAAAGAGAAAGCATGATATGTGAAAAATCCTGACAGACCCCGCGCCCTAACAGCAATGCCTTGTCTGCCGTGGTCTTTACATCGGTTGCACCTTTTTCGTACGAAATCCTCGAATAGATGGCGTTCATCAACGCAATCGCCCTGTCAAATGGTGTACCAGCCATCCCATGCACCTTGGAAAACTTTGTTAATTCTTCTGTATGTGGAGCATATGCTGTGGGAGAAAGATAATTGAATTCCTCCACAGGCAGGATATCAAGCGAATCCGCCGCATATGAATCGGCAGTAAGCACTTCGCTGACAGCGGTTACCTGTAACTTTTGATGAGGCTGGATCACGTCAAAATGACGGACATCATTGCCAAAATGATCTTTATAGCCTAGGACCGGTGCGTGGGGTTCATTTGTCAATTGAAAAGCAAGGCAATGCTGGCCGTCCACATCCAAGGGACGAAGTCTCATTTCAGTGTATGCCTCACTAATGGGCTGATCGTAGGTAAAGGCCGTGGTATGTTCTATTTTCAAACGCATATAAGCATAAAGACGAGTACATCGGCGAAGCCCTATTGCTGCTGTTGCTGTTGTTGTCGCGGCCTTTCATCGGGAAGGATGATGTTGGTGTTGAAGTACGTTCGTGCAATCTCTTCGCCCACATGATTCAAGCGGACTAGAAAATTGGATAAAAACGGCTCCATATTTTCCCCCAAAACATCGTGAATATCAAGGTATTCCAAATCCGCTTCCAGGCGCCCCAACACCCTGCGTGGCGAATCAGATCTGGTGGTGTTTGAAGCGCCATCCCCGATGCGAGCCAAACGGTTGAGGCAGGCGTTGAGACAAAACAAAACCGCCCGTGGAAATTCACGATTCAGTAAAAGGTATTCCGCCACACTCTCGGGACTAATCTGCCCGGCCACAGTGCGCCGATACGGCTCAAAGGCACTGCAAAATCGAAGGAGTGTGATCAGACCCAGGGAGGATTCTGCGGAGCCACCCGCTAACTGCACAAGAGGAAGGTAATTCACACCGATAATCCGCGCTGTTTTATCGGCACGCTCCAGATGCAAACCAAGTTGAATGAATTGATACGGCTCGCTGTGAGTCATGGTCGCCGATGTAATTCCCTGAAACGCATGGGTTCGGTCCCGCACCTGATGAAAAAACTCCGTTGGGTTTGTCAGAACCTCAGAGTGCGAAGTATTTCGCATCAGAAAATACATGCGATTAATGCATTCCCACATCTCGCTGCTGATCTGCTCACGAGTGCTACGGGCATTCTCCCGGGCATTTGTAATACACGCAATTACACTATTCGGGTTCTCTGCTCCCCAAAGCATAAATTCCGTTACAGATCGAACATTGGCCTTATCATAGGTGTCATGAAAAAGCTTGTCATGACCGGCAATTCCAATAAGAGATTGCCAGCTCTGTTGCGCATCTCCAGAATGCGAGTCGAGCTGGGAAATAAAATTCACCGCCAAAAGTCGGGTCAGGTCTTCCGCGCGTTCAACATATCTCGCCATCCAAAACAGGGATTCAGCCACTCGTGACAGCATCGTTAGTCCCTCAAAACCCATGTATCTTTGCTGCCGCCGCCCTGTGATGAGTTGACCACCAACGAACCTTTGCGAAGCGCCACACGGGTCAACCCGCCGGGAACAACCACCACTTTATCTCCGTACAAAACATAGGGACGCAAATCAATATGGCAGCCATGCAGTTGATCTTCAAGAAAAGTCGGGTGACGACTCAAAGCCAAAGTAGGCTGGGCAATGTAATTTCTTGGGTTGGCAGCCACGCGCTCGCGGAAGTTCTCCCGCTCCTCTTTGCTTGCATGCGGCCCAACCAACATCCCGTATCCCCCGCTTTCGTTGACCGCCTTCACCACCAACTTGTCAATATTTTTTAGGATGTATTCCAGTTCATCTTCACGCCAGCCCAAATAGGTCGGGATGTTATTAATGATGGGGTCTTCGCCCAAATAAAAACGGATCATCTCGGGAACGAATGCGTAAACAGCCTTATCATCCGCCACGCCCGTGCCGATGGAATTGGCAATGGTCACATTCCCGGCGCGATAAGCATTGAGCAACCCGGCCAGCCCAAGCACACTATCCTTTCGAAACACCAGCGGATCAAGGAAATCATCGTCGACACGCCGGTAGATCACATCGACAAGTTTCAACCCATCAGTGGTGCGCATGTAAATTTTGTTTTGATGAGCGACCAGGTCACGCCCTTCGACAATTTCAATCCCCATTTGGCGTGCAAGAAAAGTATGTTCAAAATATGCGGAATTATGGATCCCGGGTGTCAGCAAAACCACAGTTGCATCCGAGTAATCATGCGGAACGACGGCACGAAGCGCGGCCAGAAGTTCCTGAGGATAATGTTCCACCGGGGAAACGTTGTAGCGCGAGAATAGATCGGCGAAGGTACGCTTCATTACCTGACGATTCTCGAGCATGTAGCTCACCCCGGAAGGGGAACGCATGTTGTCTTCAAGAACATAATAATTTCCATCGTCACTTCGCACAATATCCGTGCCGACCACATGAATATATCTATCTTTTGGAATATTCATACCCATCATTTCAGGGCGAAAGTGGCGGGAACTGAAAACCAACTCCGAGGGGATCCGTTTCTCACGCAGAATACGTTGATCGTGATAAATATCGTGCAGGAAGAGATTGAGTGCGGTCACCCGTTGGGTCAGACCTCTTTCAATGTACTGCCATTCGGCAAACGGAATGATGCGCGGGATAAGATCAAATGGGAAGATCCGCTCAATCCCCTGCTCTTCTCCATACACGGTAAATGTAATCCCCTGATACAAAAAAGCCGTGTCACTGACACGGCGGCGCTCTTCAAACATCGTCGCAGTCATGTTCTGCAGATATTGATGCAAAACACGGTAATGCAGGCGGGGCTCTCCGGGCGACGAAAACATTTCATCATAAAATGGGGAGGCATTATAGGGGTTATTTAAAATGGATTCATTCATGAATTAAAGGTGTCAAGCAAAACCATTCGTAAAGCTAACCAGTTTTACCATGAATCATGTTTATAACCGGGTACCCTTTCAGGTACTCTTTAACCGTTTCCCTGCCCAAACGCTGACCAGCGTCACCAAAGAACACAGGGCTGCACCCCAAAGCATATCCACGACTGTAATCAAAAGAGGCCATCTGGCAAGCGTGGCAAGGTTGGTGAGGTCATATGTGCCGTAAGTGATCAGCCCAAAGAAGGCACCACGCAATACAGCCTGCCAAACCGAATAACTCTTAACACCCGGTTCCACAACAAACACCACCATTCCAACAATGTAGAGCAAATAAAAAACTCCGGCCGTAACAAAATTGGGGCTCTCTGCCATAAGAAACCCAATTTGGGAGCGATAAAATTTGGGCGCAACCAACCCAAGCCAGAGAGAATCCAGCGCAAGAAAGGAAAGGAATGCAATAAAATAGAGTTTTATTTTCATAGTGTTTAATAAAATGCTCCACGACTATATTGGCGTGGAGCATGGGAGTTATTATTTGCCTTTCGTCTTTTTTACCGCCGGTTTCTTTGCGGCAGGCTTTTTGACTGTACCAGCCTTCCTGGAAGTTGAACTGCGTTTCGTGGTCGTCGCAGATTTCTTTTTCTCCGCAGGCTTTTTCACAACCGCTGCCTTCTTCTTGGGTTCCGCTTTCTTCTTCGCTGCAACTTTTTTGGCGGCAGGCTTTTTGCCAATGACCTTTTTTGTGGTCGCATTCTTTTTGGCAGGGACCTTCTTTTTTGCAGCGGGCTTCTTTTTTATAATTACTTTTTCTTCCACTACACCCATGCCCGCAAACATCTCATCCCATTTCCTTTGCATGGACGAGACACTCCCACCATTGAGCGAATCGTACACAGCCTGCCATTGGTTGCCGTCTACGAAGCGGAAATCCATAAAAGCGCGGCACTCGTAGGCCGCAAGCTCCACGTATAGACCCTTCTCACGCAATTCACGGCATGAGCGGATATATTCCTGATGGGATACATAGTCCTTGAAGATGACGAAACCCGAATCCGTCAAACCGAGTGCATCAGCAAGAGATTTATGCTGAACACTGACCGAGTTCTTTACCCAACCGCGAGTCTCTGCGAACTTGTTGTGATAGATCACCAACCCGCGTTCGTCGCCGGAACGATTTGAATAGGCAAAGACTTCCTCGTTAACTGAGCCTTCCGGTGTGACGTAGTCAAAGAGTGTGAACTGCTCGACATCGGCAAACAGATAACGGCGGTGAAGAAGCGGGAAGATACGCCAGTCATGCCCGCGGATGAGACCATCGTCCGGACGTTCATCCATTTTCGGGCGGCGGAACTCCATCCCATATTTTTCGGAATAACCTTCGATCTGTCCATGGCCGAACATGGGCAGGCCGGGCAGCGTGGAAAGTACCGTGCAAATACCAAAGTATTTATCGCCGCTGCCAAATTGTTCGACCGCTGTCTTCTCATCGGGGTTGTTCATGAAATTGACATAACGCTTGAGAATCTGTGGATCAAACTCCAGTGTGTTCTTGATCGCAAGCCGGTATTTGGCATTATCCTCATCGCGCAGCATGTGCATGAACGCGGAGTTGTACACGCGATGCATCCCCAGTGTGCGGACGAAATAGCCCTCCATTAACCAGAAAGCTTCTGCAAGAAGGAGCGTATCAGGAACTTCCGCCGCAACACGATCCACCACTTCACGCCAAAATTCGGTGGGAAGAGCCGCATCGAACTCAGCCTTGGTCATGCCATATTGCGAACGGGAGGGTATCGCACCGCCGGCACCGGGCTCCGGGAACCACAAACGCTGCACATGTTTCTTGGCGAGCGTCATTGCGGCATCAAAGCGGATCACGGGGAAATTTCGCGCCACATGCAGAATGGTTTGAATCACCGCTTCGCGCACCTGTGCTTTGGTGTAATCAAGCTGGGCGGTATCGTTCCATGGGAAGGAAGTGCCATCGTTGCCATGATAGATATACCGCAAATCACCTGTTTGATGGTCACGGCGCTGGAAGACAACAGAGGCATCGGTTTTATCGTAGTAATGATCTTCGAGATAGATACCAACGCGAAGGTCATCGGAAAGATTGTCGGATTTGAATGAGTAGGAAGGGTATGGAGGCTGCGAAGTTGACAGGAACCAATCAGGATGTTCGATCACCCAGGTGGAGTCAATGCCCATGTGATTGGGCACCATGTCTGCGGAGAGACGAATGCCACGTTCCCATGCACGGGAACGCAGATTGTTAAGCGCGTCCCACCCACCAAGGTCAGAGGCGATATCGTAGGAAAAAAGAGAATACGCAGATGCAACCGCATCCTGCTGTCCCATGCGCTGCTTAATTCGTTGCGACGCGCGACTCCGTTCCCACAGACCGATCAACCACAAACCGGTAAAACCTCGCGCGGCAAGCAGATCCAATTCTTCGTTGGGGATTTTGTCGAGAGTGCGGATCTCATATTGATACTTCTTGGAAAGCTGATCGAGCCAGACGTAGGAATTTTTTGCCATCAGCACAAGGCGAGGCATCCACTCTTTATCGGGGCTGAAGTGTTCGAAATCAGCGTAATCATTTCCACCGAAAGTCGGTACATGCGCTTCGGGTTTGCCTTCAAAGTGTACGTAATGCTGCCGAATGATCTCTTCCTTGATGAAATCCAAGCCACGCAGGATGCGCGTGGAGAAAGACTCGCCAAGTATATGTCCCCATTTTTCGATGATGAACCGAAGTTGCCCTTCGATGGAATCGGGATGGGCTTTGATGGGAGCCGTGAGCAGATCATTGAGCGTCTCTTCAGGGTTTGCATTTCGGCCGCCGCCAAAGGAAGGCTGGGTCTTGAAGAAATTAAGCAGTTGATGGATCAATTCCTTGTAGGACGAGGTTTCCATCACCGTATCATCGAACAAATCTCGATAGTCGTGCAAGGCCGGGTTGTTGTTGGAATTATGGATCAATAAAATTTCTTCGATGGCAGCCGCACGTACGCCGCGGCTTAAATCTCCAAATTGTGGAACTTGTGTGGCAAGATAAATACCCGCTGTTTGTTCTCCACGAAAGACGGCGATCGGGGGAAATTCTTCAGTGAATTTGACAAGAGTGGATTCGTAATTGGAACCCAGACTCGATTGCAACACGCCCATTGCACGTCCCATCACGCCGGAATGACGGCTGTAATAGTGTTTGAGGATCAGGTGGTAGGCCTCATCCAGCAGGGACATGGCATATAGATCAGTGGCAGGCACGGGCGTGGAACGAATCGCGGAAATTTGAGTCGCAAATGTACGGGCGGATGCCAAATCCCCTAAAACGATATGTCCATCCCGGCGATAAAAGTCCGAAGAAAAATTGTATTTATTTCGGGAGATTCGGGTGGTTAGCATACAACAATGATAACCGATTATTGTTTTTTTTCGAGTAAAATTTGGGCTCTGTTATGAATTTTTTTCTGATAAATTTTGTCATCTTGCTATTGCTTGCAGTGATGTATTTGCCGCTGATCTTCTTTGCAATTCAACGGCGGGAGGAAGGGCAAAGTCTGCCCGCGTGGCTGGTGGTAAGTTATGCACTGCTGGCATTGGTACTGAATTTGACAGAAGCATTTTGGAATAACAGCCAGGGGGCCGTACAAGGCTTGCAGGAACTTCAAAACTACGGGGCATTAACTTTGATCTTCGTGATGATGCTGACCGTAAAATCTTTTTTAAAGCAGGAAAACTGGTGGGGGTGGGTAGGCTTCTGGGCATTCTGGGTTTTCAGCCTTGCACTCATTTTGACGAATGCATTGAATCTTCCCGAAGTGCTCTGGATCAATGCGGATATTTCATTGCAACGTTCACGTCTCGGCCCGGCCTGGGCGATCCTGGGGTGGCTGATCTTTGCGATCAGCCTGATCCTCATCATCTCAAACGCAAACAGACAGGCACGCCAGCAGCTTTTTCGAAATCGTTTAAGCTATTGGTGGCCGGCGTTCTTTCTTGTTTTCGCCAACGACTTTTTATTATTTTCCAATCATCCCATTCCCGGTAATCCGCTGCGGTTGTTTGGCGCGATTTTCATGGGAGTCGTGGTCGTTACTCACGACCTTCCTGACTTACGCTTGTTTTTGCGCCGCACACTGGCATATGGATTGATCGCAGTCGTAATTGTTGGGTTATATTCCGCAGGCTTCCTACTCATTCAAGCGGTCTTCCGCGATACACAAAATTTCAATCCGTTGCCGGCAGGCGCATTCATCTCATTGATCCTTGCCCTGCTTTTTTCGCCCTTATTCAACCTCATCAATCGCGCCGTTAATTCATGGCTGAAAGCAGATCAATATGATGCCAGCCGCACGATCCACAAATACAGCGAGAACATCAGCAACATTCTGGACATGGAAAAACTCGCCGACATTGCCGTGGGCATCATCCTTGAAGCGATGCAAATCGAGCGCGGTTTTTTGTTTTTGGTGGACTCCGACCGCGAAGAAGATGGACGAAAAATTTACAGGATCAGTCTGGCACAAAGCCCCGAAGAGCGACCCATGACCGCCGCACAACTTGACGAGGGCGGACCGATCGCTTCGTATTTTCTGCGGGAACAAAAGCCGCTTCTTCAATATGACCTGGACCTGCTCCCCACCTTTCGAAATTCCCCCAGCCTGGAGCGCGATTGGTTCAATCAGCTTCAAACGGAAGTGTACATTCCCATCTTTGCCAAAAGACAATGGATCGGCTTGCTGGCTTTTGGTGGGAAAATGAGCGGAAACCGCTATACCCGCGAAGACCTCGTGACTTTGAGCGCTCATGCCAATCAAACCGCAGTGGCATTGGAAAACGCCCGCCTTGTCGATAACCTGATGCGCTTGAACAATGAGTTGCGTTCTGCACGCCGCCAATTGGAAAAGAACAACCATGACCTGGAGAGAATCGACCAGGCGAAATCCGATTTCATCAGCATCGCCTCGCATGAGCTGCGCACTCCACTAACCGTGATCAAAGGCTATACAGAAATGCTTTTGGAAGATTCCAATCTTGATGAAAATATCAAGTTGGTGATGAAAGGGATTCACGAAGGGACACTCCGGCTGCACGAGGTCATGGATTCGATGTTTGACATCGCCCAGATCGATGCACGATCCTTGAAGCCGCACCTTCAGCCGGTTGACCTTGGCCGGTTAATTAAAGAAGTCAGTCTGGAACAATCCAGTGCGATCAAGGAACGAAAACAATCCCTCATGATTGACCTGCCCACCCTTCCGCAAGTCAAAGTGGACCCCAACCTGCTTGTCAAATTATTTCACCATCTAATTCGCAATGCAGTCAAATACACACCGAATGAAGGCAAGATCACGATCAGCGGACATTCCATCCCGTCGATCATGGACCTGCCCAACGGCGGAGTGGAGATCATCTTCAGCGATACCGGCATTGGCGTGGACCCCAACTTCCGCGAGTTGATTTTCAGCAAATTCTATCAATCCAATGAACTGGGGAAACATTCGACCAGCAAGACGCGCTTCAAAGGCAGCGGCGCAGGGCTGGGACTCGCCCTCTCAAAAGGCATTGTCGAGGCTCACGGTGGAAGGATTTATGTGGAAAGCCCGGGGTATGATGAAATCAACTTCCCCGGCAGTCAATTTCATGTGATCCTGCCATTGAGTAAACTCGAAGAGGGCGAAGGGCAAAAGAACAGTGAAGCAATAAAATTTGAGATCTAAAACAAAACGGGCAGAGTTTTTACTCTGCCCGTTTTGTTTAATTCAATTTACAAATGCTTTCTATAGACGCGATTATTTTTATATTCCACCCCATTCAAATTCTTCAGGTCGGCACGCATTTGTTCGGTGGTCTCCGCCACCTGAGTCATCTCCACGTGGACGAATTGTCGAAATTCCAGGAGAGTTTTACCCATCGCATAATACAACAAGGCGTTCCCGCCGTGGCCCTGGAATTCCGGCAGGATTCCCATTCCATTCACAGAGACGGTTTGCGTGCGGCGCATTTCAAGCAATAAGTCCGGCAACCCAAATGGGAAAAGCTTTCCTTTTGCACGCTGCATCGCCGCGGAAACATCATGGAATGCGAACAAAAATCCAACCACTTCCTCCCCATGCGTAATGATCTTGATCAGGCGATGGTCGGCCACGGTCATAATGTTTTCAACAACAAAGTCGATCTCACGTTTTGTGAATGGGTAATATTCCCAGTTATTAATGAAGGCTTTGTTGTAAGCCTGTCCGATTCGGTCCGCCCAGGAGACCAGTTCTTTTTTATTCTTGAAACGCTTTACTTGCAGATCGCCCCGCTGCATCACGCGTTCGGCGATCTTTTCGACACGCTCGGGAATCTTGAAATGATCCGCAGGCAAATAACATGAGACAAAATCCACTTCCTTCTCAAATCCCTGCGCTTCCAGAAGCTGTTGATAATAAGTATGGTTGTAGTTCAACATGGTCATCGTCTGACGATGTTCCTGCCCGCGGACTTGAAGACCATATCCATCCAGCGGACCAAATCCCTTGGGGCCGATCAATATATCCAACCCGCGGGATTTTGCCCATTCAAACGCTGTGTTGAATAACGCAGTCGCAGCCTCCAGGTCATTTTCGCATTCGAAGAGATAGAAATTCGCCGTTTTTCTCTTGTGATATAGATTGAATGGCTTATTCTCGATGGCTGCGATCCGCCCGACAATGCGGCCGTCACGAATGGCAAGGAAAAAATCAACATCCGAATGTTCGTGAAAGGGGTGTTTCTTTCTATTCAGCTGGTTGTATGCATCAATATCCAAAGGAGGAACCCATTGGGGGCAATCGGCATATATTCGATATGGGAACTCCACAAAACGCTTTACTTGCTTTTTATTTCCCGTGTCCACTTTTTCAATTGTGACCATGCAAGCCTCCGTAAATTCGTCTACGAGTATATACCCGAAAAACAGCGGATGGTCACGCAGTTACGCCCCGGATTTGAAAAATGCCTAGGCATAGAATCAGCTTCAGGCGGGGTACGAAGCGTACAAAATATCACAAATTTAACGTCCGTGCTATACTAGAAAAATATCCTAAAAATCGAGGCGACATGGCGAGTCAAACTCATCAGGAAATGCTGCAAAAGTACGCGGAAGCGATCGTGAAAGTCGGTTTAAATTTACGGGCGGGACAACGCTTGATCATCACGCTGATGGCGACACGCGGTGTGCCGCTTCAATTTGCCCCCCTCGTACGGGAAGTATCAAAAGCCGCCTACGGCGTGGGCGCAAAATATGTGGAAGTGCTTTGGGGGGACGAGGAAATGCTGCGTCTGCGCGCACAATATGCCCCCAAAGATTCGTTCGATGAATACCCCACGCACACGATTGATGCGATCATGAATATGATCAACAATGGCGATGCGCTGCTTTCGATCTCCGGCGCGAATCCCGATCTGATGGGCGGCCTTGACCCCGAGATCGTCGGCAAGATGCAAACCAAACACTTGAATGTTGCCAGCAAGGTGACTGAAAAAGTCACAACGAATGCGATCAACTGGTGCGTGGTGGCTGCCGCCGGTGAAGCATGGGCGCAAAAGGTTTTCCCCGATCTGGCCCCGGAAAAAGCGCAGGAAAAATTGTGGAAGGCGATCTTTGAAACCTCCCGCATCGACCAGCCCGACCCAGTGGCCGCATGGAAAAAACATATCGACAGCATGAAAGAACGCGCCAAATATATGCAATCAAAGCAATTCACTGCCCTGCATTACAAAGCCGATGGAACAGATTTCACACTTGGCCTTCCTTATGGTCACCGCTGGATCAGCGCACAATCGATGGCGCAGAACGGTGTGGCCTTCACCGCCAATATGCCCACGGAAGAAGTTTTTACTTTACCGGATCGCAATCGCGCAGACGGCGTGGTCACATCCACCTTTCCATTAAGTTATGGCGGCACGCTGATCGAAGATTTTCAAGTGACGTTCGAAAACGGGCGCATCACAAAAGTCACAGCAAAAAAGGGCGAAGCCGCCCTGCAAAAACTGGTCGATACCGATGAAGGTTCGCATCGTCTCGGTGAAGTGGCGCTCGTACCAGCAAGCTCCCCCATTGCCCAACGCGGACATCTTTTCTACAACACATTATTTGACGAGAACGCCTCCTGTCACATCGCCATTGGACGCGCCTACCGCTTCACGCTTACGGGTGGAGAGGAGTTGAACGACGAGGAATTTGTCTCCGCTGGCGGCAACGTCAGCCTCAACCATGTCGATTTCATGATCGGCTCTCCCAAAATGGATATCGATGGCATTCACAAGGACGGCACGCGGGAACCCGTGATGCGCCAGGGCGAATGGGCCATTAAATTATGACCCTTTAGACAATGAACGATGGGCGCAATTTATGATTGGATACCCATCGTTCATTGTCCATCAGTACCAAGTTATAATGGGGAAATGCCCACAAAAAAATCATCCGATACAAGCAACGATATTCTGATAGCAGAATACGAATACATCGCCAATTCCGCCAGCCAGGCCAATGAAGACCGTGCACGGGTGGCATCGTTTTATCTGGTTGCAGTCGGCTCGCTCGTGGCCGCCATGTTCAGCACGCAGATATTCGATACTACGTCAAATTTTGCAACACTTAGCTTCCTGTTCAGCGGGCTGTTCTTCGTGCTTACCCTGCTTGGAACACTGACCGTGATTCAATTGGCGCGCCTGCGCTCGGCCTGGTACGAATCGATGACCGCCCTGAATCAGATCAAGGAATACGCGATCAGCAGAGACAAAGACCTTGCCGGCGCTTTCCGTTGGCGGGCTAAAACCATGCCTCCGCTGTACAAACCCAATAGCATTTCATATCAACAGACCATCGAAGTTGCCGTCCTTAGCGGGCTGATGCTCGGCGCGGCAATTTACTTTCTCCTGGTCGGCATCGGAGACAAGTACATTTCCTTCCATTGGGCTTTTGCCATCGGCAGCACCGTCATTGGCTTTGCGGCTCAACTTTATGTTTATAAAATGTTCCTGCTGCACAACCACAAGGAAAATTGATCATGCCGCGTAGTTACGAAAATCAATCCCCCACCGCATATCAGCGCAGACCGCACCTCACCAAGGACGATGCCTGGATCCGCGCCTTTCTGAAGGATGTACAAATCGGGCATATTGCCACTTCGGTGGATGGGCAGTCCTTCATTAATCCAACCACCTTCTGGTACGACGAGGAAAATCATCAGATCGTGTTTCATTCCCATATTGTTGGCAGAGTTCGCTCGAATATCGAGAGCAATCCAAAGGTCAGCCTGGAAGCGAGCGAGTTGGGAAAGATGCTCCCCTCCAACGTGGCAATCGAGTTCTCTCTTCAATTCCGCAGTGTGGTGGTCTTTGGCACGGCACGCCTCGTCACCGACCCGGACGAAGCCAGGAAATTGTTATATGGTCTGATCGGAAAATACTTCCCTGCGATGACCGCGGGAAAAGAATATCGTGAGATCACAGCGAAAGAATTAACTGCCACTTCCATTTATGCGATCCAGATCGAGGAGTGGAGCGGCAAGGAAAATTGGGCCGAGCGCGCCGATCAAAGCGACGAATGGCCCGCTCTCGATGAAAAGTGGTTTGAATAAAACATGAGAATAAACGAACCCGAAATAAAATCCCTCTTTAACAACAATGACTTTAATGCACGCCCTGATGTTATTCGATTAAAACATGTCTTCGGCAGGTCATACGGTGTGGTCGTTGGGTTGACTTTCGCCATTTCAACATGGGCTGCGGATGGTTTTGCCCTGAGCCAAACACACATGTTTCTTCCGTGGACCAAGCTGATCATTGGGCTGATCCTTTGCAGCTTGGCGGCAGGCCTTGCCGGCTGGATCACCGCCCGTTTTGAACGCTGGTATTTTACGGTGCCCGCATGGATCGGAGTGGCTGCTTTTTTTTCATGGCTTTTGATCATTTTGCCGCTGCAGATCAACCCGATTGTTTCCGCATGGTTCAAGCCTGAATGGCAGGGATTGATCCGCTACGACGCATTCGATCAACTAAGCCCGCGATTTGCGGTTGCCTTTATGTGGATTTCGATTTTCGTGTTGATCACCGGCGTGCTGCAAATTCCGCTCGTCGAACCTGCCGCCTTTTCAACCAGTGTTTTTGGAAAGATCGCCCCTTTCCTGCTTGGGATGTTCATCATCGGTCTGGGCGGTTTTGTTGCAGATAGCCTGAACAATCAACCGTTGCGCTCCGCGATTGCCTCGATGGATCGCTCCATTCAGTTTGTGGTTGACAACAAAGGTGTGGACGTTGACCCGGCGCTCTCCCGCGCAAATCATGCCGGGGCCTTGCGAGGCATCAAAGATCAGGTCACTGCTGAACGATCAACGACCATCGGAAGCTACGATTCATCTCTGGGCGAAGTGAATGTGCTTGTTCAATTTGAGGACCTGATCGCCAATTGCAGCGTGATCTACGAACAACCTTCTTTCTGCAAGCCGGCAACCCCGTAATAAATACTTGTACATCCTGACAGTTAACTCAACACCTCAAGGAGCCAACTCATGGAACAAAAAGCAGGTGCACAGATCGGCGTACGAGCCTTTGTTCAGTCCATCGTAATTTTGTTCGTATTGATGATGGTGGCGGGCGCTCTGACCATCATCATCCCAGCCGGCAGATACACTCACATCGAAGTGGATGGACGTCAATCCATTGATCCCAATTCATTCCAACTAGTGGACAAACCTGATTACCCGATCTGGCGCTGGTTCACGGCACCCATTGAAGTGCTCGGCAGTGAAAGCGGATTGACTGTCATTGTCATCATCGTTGTCCTATTTTTTGCAGGCGGCGCATTTGCTGTGCTGGAAAAGACGGGCACGATCCGCGCCTTCATTGGCGGCGTGGTCCGCAGATTTCGCGACCGCAAATATCTTTTGTTATACATGGTTTGTTTGGCATTCATGTTCCTCGGTGCCACGCTTGGTACATTCGAAGAAGTCGTACTGCTTGTACCGGTGATGATCGCGCTGTCTTATTCACTTGGCTGGGACGCGCTCGTCGGGTTGGGCATGTCCATTCTCGCCACCAATATGGGATTCTCCGCCGCGATCTCCAACCCATATACATTGGGAGTCTCGCAGCAGCTTGCAGGTCTGCCATTGTTTTCAGGGGCATGGCTGCGCATCATCATCTTTGCCGTGATTTACTTCATCTTCACAGCATTTCTCGTTTCCTACGCCCGCAAAATCGACAAAGATCCGAAAGCGTCGCTGGTTCACGGCGAAGACACTGCCGAACGTGAAAAGTACAAGAGCATGGATACTGCTCTACTCGAAGATGATCCCAAACAGAAACGCGCCATCACTTTCTTTGGAATCTTCGTACTATTCATTTTCGCTACGATGCTCACAGGACCTTTCGTCCCTGCAATTTCAGATTACGCGCTGCCCATCGTTGGCATTCTCTTCCTCATCGGCGGACTCGGCGCGGGCTTCATGTCTGGCGCGGGATCAAAAGCCGTCTGGCAGGGACTCAAGGAAGGCATCATCGGCCTCGCGCCATCGATCCCGTTAATCCTGATGGCGGCCAGCATTCGTTTCATCATCGACAGCGGTGGAATCACAGACACGATCTTGCATGAAGCTGCGGAGCCCTTCAAAAATCTCGGCCCATTTCCCGCCGCATTGGTCGTGTACGGACTTGCATTGGGCATTGAATTCTTCATCGCATCGGGTTCCGCGAAAGCCTTTCTGATGATCCCCATCGTCATGCCGCTCGCAGACTTGATCGGCGTCACACGTCAGACCGCAGTGCTCGCCTACATCTTCGGCGACGGCTTTTCCAACCTCGCTTATCCCACCAACCCCGTCCTGCTCATTTGCCTCGGCCTGACCGTTGTCAGCTACCCCAAATGGATTCACTGGACGGCAAAACTTTGGCTGTGGGTTCTACTTGCAACGGTTGCCTTCTTGGGAATCGCCGTCGCGATCAACTTTGGACCTTTCTAATGGAACTCTTCTTCCCCGACTCTTACGAAGCCTCCCGCGCACGCTTCACACGTGACGTGGAGCTGATCCGCACCAAATGGCCGGATACCACGCTGACGTCCCGCCTGCTGGCCGCCGACTCAAGCGTGAGCATTGACTACGCTTGGGCACAGCCGCAGAAAAAGGAAAATCTCATCATCATTTCCACAGCACTTCACGGCATCGAAGGCTATGTGGGTTCGGTGATGCTCAAGATTTTCATGGATGAATTTGCGCCGAAGCTCAATGCTGAAAACACGGGCTTGCTGCTTATCCACAGCATCAATCCTTTGGGCATGAAGAATCGCCGGCGTTACAACGAAAACAATGTGGATTTGAATCGCAACTTCGTGATGAACGAAAAGTTCGATCCTGAAACCAATCAGGATTACGAGCCGTTGATTCCGCTGCTGAATCCGCCAAGACCGTTGGGCAACATGTTTGCAAGCGACCTCGCGTTCATTGGCAGGTTGATCCTCAGCATCGTTCATCTCGGTATTTTGCGCATTCGTCAGGGCATGTTGAGCGGACAATATCGCCATCCGCGCGGCGTGCAGTTTGGCGGGCAGCAAACCGAAGAAAGCACTTCCGTCGTCCGCGGACTCTTCGACAAGGCGTTAACCGAATACAACCAGGTCATTCATTTGGACATGCATACGGGATACGGTCCGCGCTACCAGATGAGTTTCGTGAACTCGACACGGGAGCAGGCCTCGGCGGAGGAATTGAAGCGGCGGTTTCAGTATCCACTGATCGTGGCCGCAACCCCTTCCGAATTTTATACCGTCACGGGCGACATCACCGAATATCTCTATCAACTGCGCGATGAAAAATTCCCGGAGAAGAAAGTGTTCTCCACCTGTCTTGAGTTCGGCACGTTCGGCGAGTCACTGCTTGCGCAAATTCGCAGCATGCGCATCACCATTTTGGAAAATCGCGTGCATCAATATGGTGCAAAAACTGAAGCGTTGAAAAAATCGGTCGCAAAGGAATACGGCGAGTTGTTTTATCCGAGTGAACAAAAGTGGCGCGACAAAGCCATGCAGGATTGCCGCGAGGCCATGAGCGGAGTCTTCAAGGATTTCGGACTGATATAACTTCCTGCTTTATCGGGGACTGAGCCCTCGACAGAGCGAGAATAGCAACCTGTTTGGACTTTCGAACGTAAGAGAACGTGGAGGCCAACATGCCAGAAAATTTTCGTACGGAAGAATTTAAAGTGGAAGGCGAGAAATTGCTCGCCCGGATCAAGGAATTGATCCACGAAGGAAATATCCGCAGGATCATCATCAAGGATAAGGATGGCAAGACCCTGATGGAATTCCCAATGACGTTTGGTGTGGCCGGCGTGTTGATCGCGCCGCAGCTCGCCGCCATCGGAGCGATTGCCGCGTTGATCACCGAAGCCACTGTCGTCATTGAAAAGAAGGAGTAAGTATGGCGATTTTCAAAATTGTTTATTGGCTCGCCATCATCGCAGAAATGGTCATTCGTGCGCCGATCAGCAAATTACAGCGCAAGGAAGCGAAATCTGAACAACGAGTCAGCACGCAGGAAAAGACTCTGCTTGGATTGTTATTCCTGACCATGTTTTTCATTCCATTGGCGTATTCAACAACCAAGTGGCTCGATTTTGCAAATTATTCACTGCCCGTTTGGGCAGGCTGGTTGGGTGTGGTCTTGATGGTCTGCGCCTTGCTGGTCTTTTGGCGTGCCCATGCGGATTTGGGTTTGAACTGGTCCCCTTCGCTTGAAATTCGCAAAGAGCACAAACTGATCACGAATGGCATCTTCGAATATATTCGTCATCCCATGTACGCCTCACAGTGGATCTGGGTCATTGCCCAACCTTTGCTGTTACAAAACTGGATCGCAGGGCTTGCCAATCTTCTGCTGTTCATCGTGTTTTATTTCGTGCGTGTCCGCGCGGAGGAGAAAATGATGCTCGATACATTTAGGGATGAGTATCGCGAGTATATGAAGAGAACGGGCACGGTGGTGCCCAGGCGATTCAAATTAGGGCACCACGACGTTAATCGTTAACTACTCATAAGCCGTTAGTTGGAAGTATCTGTCTAAATGCTAGTTAGCCCGTTCCTTGCAAAGCAATAGGGAATCATGTCAAATACAAACCACCATCGCTACGAGCCTAAAACTGAAGAATTTCTGCCGCTTCTTAATTGGCGGACGATTTCTGGATTAATACTTCTTGTAATTTTTGCTGTGTTTTTTGGGTATGACTTTATTGTTCAATCGCCTAAAGCAAAAGTGGCGCAAAGCGAATTGGAGATTGAATTTAAGTCAGTCGAATCTCTGCCTAGTTCAAGTCTTGTTCGTTACAGCTCATCACGAAAAACAAGTAATGCTCTTGTAGACGCTACATATTTAACTGACGCCAAGCCCGCCGATATTTTTATGCACTATGACGAGCAATTAAAACAACATGGATGGCAATCATTTGGCGCAAGTGGAATTACAGATTGGGGTAGAGATTTAGGTGGAAAATCCGCCTATTATTGTAAGGGTGAGTACTCGGCTCAACTTCAATACGCAGGTCAACAAGCAAATTATGGTTGGACTTATGCTTTTAGTGTCAGTTGGGGATTAGAAGATTGTACAACAGAAGAAAAAGGCGGTTGGGTAAAACAAACTATACCTGTTTCATTGTTCTTCATGGCATTTGGAATTTTCTTCACAGTTAATGCTATGGACATTGGCAAAAACGCTTGGACAAAGGATGAAATTGAGTACAGAAAGTGGATACGTTGGCGAAATCGAATTAAGTCGGAGAATAATTTTATTTCAAGAAGGTATTCACTTTGGAACGACCGAATATTTTCAATTGTAGGTTTTATAATGGGACTGTTTGCTGTGTGGGTTGGCGCGTTCAGTTTATGGCGCAACATTTTCGGCGGTTAGGTTTCCAAACAAAAAACGGGCTAACAAAGCGTGCAGCAACTACCTTGAATACTCAAGGCAGTTGCTTATTTTTAATCAATCTTTGTTCCTCCAAACCGCATTGACCAATTCCGGCAATATCTCCCCTGACTTGCCTTGAAAGAAATAATCCGCTTTGGGCGTGAGCGGGGTTGACTCAGCGTTGATTTCCACGACCAGGGCGCCTTTGTTATGCGCGGCAAATGCAAGAGAAGCAGCAGGCTGCACGACTCCTGAGGTGCCTATCGAAAAGAATACCTGACAATTTCTCGCCGCCAAAACTGCCGCTTCCAACTCCCCACGCGGCAGGGATTCGCCAAACCATACGACATCAGGCCGAAGCAAGCCGCCGCACTTTCCGCAAGTCGGCACGGATTCTGTATCATCGCCCCATTCTTCGGTAAACATCCCGCACTGTGAGCAACGCACACGATTGATATTTCCATGCAGCTCATGGATTTTTTTGCTGCCCGCAAAGCGATGCAAGCCGTCCACGTTTTGGGTGATGAGCGTGAAATCTGCGACCTTGGATTCCATTTCAACGAGGGCGTAATGTCCGCGATTGGGGCGGACTCCCTTGATGGCTTCACGCCGCCACGCATACCAATCCCAAACCAGTTTAGGGTCACGAGCAAATGCCTCTGGTGAAGCGAGGTCTGTTGGCTTGTACTTTGCCCACAAGCCATCCTGCGAATCTCTAAACGTGCGGAGTCCGCTCTCCTGGGAGGCACCCGCTCCGGTCAAGACAGCGATGCGGTCCGCTTTTTGCAGGGAGCTGATCAGGTCAGGAGGAAAATCCATTTACGGCTTGAGGACAGTGGCCGTCGGCTCGATCGTTCCAGTTGGCGTTGGCACACATTCCAACAGAGTCAATTTTTCCGAGAAAACTGCGGTATGCCCCAATTCCTTTGCATCGCCATCTGTTGCAACCACCTGGTATTCCACCCAGGCATTTTTGAAAATCTCCACGGCTTTGATCTCATCAGGCAGCAAGTCATGAGTGTAGGTGCCCGCACCAAGAGTACCCATTCCAATGCTGGTCCACTTGCTGGTGGTGCCAGTCTGTTTGCTTTTAAATCGAACAAATAACACCACAAATCGGACAGCCGCTGCATCGGCCACCTGTGCCGTGATCTTTACTGTGCCGGGTTCACAGCCTTTTTTGTAAAATTCCGTGGCATTGGAAAATACAGCAACAAAACCCGTCATCACAACACTGGGGGTCATCGTGTCAGGTGTGATCATATAAAGAGGTGTAAAGGCTGTTGGTGTTTCAGATTCCTCCGGCGTGGCAGTTGCTGTTCTCAACCCGATCAGTGTTGGAGTGTCGGTATAAGTGGCGGTCGGGATCGTCGGCGTGAAGCTTGGCAGTTCCGTCGGCGTATTGGTGGGTATCTGCGTGGGCGAAGGAGTGATCGTTGGGATGAGGAATAATTCCTCAACGGTCATCGAACAGGATGTAATCAACATGGCAATGACGAGAAATACAATTATCTTTTTCATCTGGAACATTCGATCCTTTTATAATTTTACTGGCAGGGGGATAGGGCAATGGAATTATCGTAAATGCGGGTGCGGCCAATTTCCTGCCCCTCAACATTGGTGACCACCAGCTGAAAAACGATCCATGAATTCTTGTAATGGTTGTGACCTTCCACATCGCTGCCACGCATTACATAAGTATAGGTGCCATCCCCATGATCGTGCATCACATTTCCCGTGGTCCAGGGTGTGGAGTCATCCTTGTTCGCGGCCCGCACATAGGTGAAGATCACAACACTAAATGCCTCCTCGTCATCTTCCACAACCGCAGTGATGGTGGTCTTGTTGTGTTTGCAGGAACCCCAAAATATCTTGTTGTCAGAAATACTTACCGAAAGGAAACCCTGACCCGGTTTAAATACGGTGGGAGTCAAATTTACAGGCAGGGGCGTCGCTGTAATTCCACCTTCGATGATGACAGGAATGGGAGCAAACGTGGAAGTTGGTTGGTTTGGGTCCACGGTAGGGATATGAACAATGGTAATCGTAGCAGTAGGAACGGGAGTATTTGTGATCGTTGCAGTGGCCGAAGGCGGAACCGTGATCGTGGGCGTGGCACTGGGTCCGAGGGTGCTAGTCGGAGGAAACAGAATATCCCCCATGCTTGCGCAGGATGATAATAAAACCGCTGCCAATATCAACACCATCAAATACCTTCTCATTCACAACCTCTTTCACGCTATAATACTATGAATTAATTTTATTCCACTTCTCCATTTTACAACAACATGACCTCCATCAAAGTACAAAAGCTGCAAAAGACGTTCCAAAGCAAACGCAAGGCAGAAGGGCTAAGTGGTTCTGTGCGCTCGCTCTTCAAGCCGGAATACAGCTCTGTCGAAGCGGTCAACAATCTATCGTTCCAAATGGAAGCGGGAGAATTACTTGGATTTATCGGGCCGAACGGCGCGGGTAAATCCACCACGATCAAAATGCTGACCGGTATTTTGCATCCCAGCGGCGGCGAAACGAGTGTGCTTGGCTTTACGCCCTGGAAGGATCGTGAAAAACTTGCATTCCAGATTGGCACGGTCTTTGGCCAGCGTCCGCAGCTTTGGTATCACCTGCCCGCCATCGACACCTTCACCTTGTTTGGAAAAATTTACGAACTCGATGATCGCGAAACAAAAAAACGAATTGCATTTCTTTCGGAAGCCTTTGAGATGCAGGATTTACTAGAAATACCCGTTCGGAAGTTGTCACTCGGCCAGCGGATGCGATGTGAAGTAGCCGCCTCACTTCTTCACCGCCCGAAACTGATCCTGCTCGATGAGCCGTCCATTGGCCTCGACGTGGTCGCCAAACAACACATTCGTGATTCGATTCGCAGAATGAATCAAGAGGAAGGCGTGGGTGTGCTGTTGACTTCCCATGATGCAGGCGATTTGGAGGCTCTGTGCAAACGCGTCATCATTGTCAACCACGGGCAGATCGTGTATGAAGACAAAGTCTCAAACCTAAAACGAAAATATCTCACCACCAAAATGGTGGAAGTCCGCTATGCGGAAGAGATCGCAAAGGACTTCTCAATCAAAGGCGTTGAGATCCTCAAAGTTGGGCACTACGGCGTAAAGTTAAAGTTCGATGCGGCAATTACTTCCGTCGATTCTGTTTTGGCGCACATTTCAGCCGCAGGCGATATCGTGGATATCACCATCTCCGATCCGCCGTTGGAAGAAGTGATCGCCAAAATTTACGAGCAGGCAAAAGAAGAAGACAATAAAGGAAAATAAATGGACAAACAATTTTGGTTTGACATTCGCGACAACAATTACGAGATTCCCGAAGGGCATTCGGTCCATGAACTGACCGAGGAACTATTCTCTTACATTGGTGACCTGGACCCTGAACTGCGCGACGCAGTTGCCTACGAGACCTTCGCCAACTGGCTTGACAAAGATAAATACACGCTGGAGCAGATCCGCCCTTATATTCCCCGCCTCGTTATCAACCTGCAAAGCGGGCTCGGCGAACGCGATGGCGACAGCGTATTCCTGCGCTCCTTCTCGATCTTATTTTTGGCCGAGATCATTCACCATGACAATCAGGACCCGTTTCTCGAAAAGGATGATGTCCAAAGCATTCTCGCAAAAGGCCTGGCTTATTTGAAAGATGAACATGACCCACGCGGCTATGTCCCTGAAAAAGGCTGGGCGCACGCCCTCGCCCACACCGCAGACCTGTTGTATGTTCTATCCAGTAATCGATTCCTTGCCCGCTCAGAGTTGGAACAGATTCTCCATGCCATTGTAGAAAAACTTACCGAACCCATCGACTGGGTCTACCCCTACGGTGAGGACGACCGTCTCGTGCAAGCCGTACTGGGAGCGGTGCAAAGAAAACTGCTGGACGAATTCTTTTATAAACAATGGTTAAAGTCATTTATTTTTTCAGAAGGAAAAAAGCGTCCCTGGAAGGGCTCCTTCGCGAATCAATCCATTCACAACGCCTATTTCAATTCAAGGAATTTTTTGCGCAGCCTGCATCTGCGCATTCTCGAAAAAGGAAAAGTTGCCAGCCGTGATTTTTTGCTTTCTGAAATCACAAGCACCCTACAGGAATTGAAGCAGTTTTGATAATCCGCTCTGCTTGGAGTTTGACTCCAAATAGAGCAAAAAGTCATCATGAAAACTTTTTCAAAATATTGGTCCATCTTTCAAATTACACTGATCAACTCACTGGCATATCCGGGCGAGCTGGTTGGGCGCAGTTTGATGATCATCCCCTTCATGTGGATCTTCTATCAGCTGTGGAAGGTCACCTATAGCGCTGCCGGGGCGGACGTAATCAGCGGGTTGACTCTGCGCGATACGCTTTGGTATCTCATGCTGGCAGAGACCATTGAACTGGGGCGCCCGCCCATAGCACGCACGATGTCTGAGAGCGTGAAAGATGGTTCGATTGCTTACATCCTCAACAAGCCGTATGATTTTCTCTGGTATCAATTCAGCACCGCCATGGGCGAAAGTATTTTTCGCGCCGTTTTAAACGCAATGTTTGGCGGGTTAACGATTTGGCTGCTGGTCGGCGCGCCGAATCATCCTGAGGGGTTTATTATTGCGATTCCCGCCGTATTGGGCGCCTGGGTTTTACATTTCTGCATCAACGCAATGATCGGTCTCTCTGCATTCGTCGTCGAGGATGTTTCGGCATTCACATGGGTATACCAAAAACTGGCCTTCATTTTTGGCGGAATGTTGATCCCATTGGATTTTTATCCCCAGTGGCTGCAAGTCATTGCCAAAGCCATGCCGTTTGCAAGTGCGATCTATGGCCCTGCACGTTTGTTTGTTACACCCAGTCTGGAATTATTCATCAATGTGATGAGCCTGCAATTGATCTGGATTTTGGTTTTGAGTCTCATTCTCGCCGTGGTCTACCGTCGTGGAATAACGCAATTGACTGTGAATGGAGGATGAAATGAACAACCTCAAATTCCTCCTTGCCATTTGGAAGGCTAATCTGCAGTCCGCGATGGAATATCGCATTTCCTTTTTGACTCAAATGATCGGCATGATGGCAAATAACTTTTTGTATTTTGCCATCTGGATCATTTTCTTTGACCGTTTTAAGGATGTGCGCGGCTGGGGTGTGAACGACATGTATGTTACCTTCGGAATCCTGGCGAGCGCGTTCGGCCTGGTAAGCCTGCTGTTCGGCAATGCCTTCATGCTCAGTGATATTATCTCCAAGGGGAGACTGGATTATTATCTTTCCATGCCCAAGCCAGTTTTGCTCCATGCTGTTTCGAGTCGCATGATCGCGAGCGGGATGGGAGATTTTGCCTATGGGTTCGTGAGTTACGCCCTCTCCGGATATCTTACCTGGGACGGACTTGCCCGCTACGTTCTTGCCATGCTGCTGGCTGCCACTGTCTTCGCGGCCTTTCTCATCCTGACGCAGAGTCTTGCGTTCTGGTTTGGAACAATGAGCAACTTCAGCAATCTCGTCCTCAATGCCATGTTGACTTTCGGCATTTATCCCATCACCTTGTTCGATAATTATGCCAAGATCATTTTGTTCACCATCATCCCCGCTGCGTTGATGGGAGCCATCCCCGCGGAATTTATCCGCGGGTTCACCTGGCAATCGCTCAGTCAGTTGCTGATCGGTGCCAGCGGATTTCTGGGGCTGGCGATATTTGTTTTCCGCGCAGGGCTTCGGCGCTACGAAAGCGGAAGTGCGATTCAAATCGAAGTGTAGATAATGCTGACGGGAAAATGCAGGCAGTTATCAGGTCCGGAGTGAAGCGAATCTGAAAGGTACATTTTCAAAATTGATAGTTTGCCTCGCCGGAATCGAAGGTCGTTGCAAACTGGCGAAAATTAAATCGTGATACCATATAACCATGGGCGAAAAACAAGCTACTTCACTTGAAACACTGGCAAGATCCATATTCGATGGATTGCTCCAGATCGACCTCAACGGGCACATCGTTTTATGGAATAAAGGCGCCGAACGCATCACGGGGTATACGGCCGATTCAATCACCAATCAGGATTTCAAAATAGTTTTTGCCGGTTCTTCACAGGATTCAACCGCCAAATCATTCGACAACATCAGCATGATCTCCAAAACACTCACAGATGGAGTGGAGCGGGAAGGATTGATCACGTTCAAACACAAGGAGGGGTATTTCCTCAAACTGCTCGTTCGAATTATCGTGATCCGCAACGAGAAGGGGAAAATCACCGGGGTTTTCGAGATCATGAACGACAACAAGGTCTTGATCTCGATCCATCAGCAAAACAAGAAAACTGATCAGACTGTACTACTGGACTCGGGAACCGGGATCGGCAATCGTGCCCATATCGAATTGAAGATCCGAAATGCACTCGAAGAATCCCAGCTTTCCGGCATACCGATGGGTATTCTTTTCATAGATATCGACAAGTTCAAAGACTTCAACGACACTTATGGCCATCTGACTGGCGACAAGGTCCTGCGCTTTGTGGCAAACACTCTGCGGCAGAATCTACGCACCTCCGATTCATGCGGGCGTTGGGGCGGCGAAGAGTTTATTGTTCTGGTTTTGGACAGTAATCTCGACGGGCTAATGAAAATTGCAGAAAAACTCAGGCGGTTGGTGGAAAGCGGTGGGATTAACGAGGGCGAAAAGGAACTACATACCACCATTTCCATCGGAGCCACGGTGGCCACTGGCACAGACACTCTCAACAGCCTGTTGGAGCGGGCGGACAAACTGATGTATCAAAGCAAAGAGGCGGGGCGGAATCGGACAACCGTTGGCTAAAAGGCTTTTTCTGGTATAATCCCCGCCCGTGACTGGTCCTGCTCTACGGTGCAAGCTGTGGACATGGAGACCTGCAATTCTATACAGAAAGGAAGCATACGTCATGCCTTTACAGAAGGAAGTCAAGACGAAGGCGATCGAAGATTTTCATCGCCACGAGAAGGACACCGGTTCGCCTGAAGTGCAAATCGCCATCCTGACCAATCGCATTACTCAACTCACCGAGCATTTGCGAAACAACAAGCAGGATCAATCCTGTCGTCGTGGTTTGCTCAAACTCGTAGGTTCCCGCCGACGTTTGCTCGCGTACTTGCGCCAAAGCAATTACCAGAGCTACATCAGCATCACCGATCGTTTGCAGTTACGCCGCAAGTAATAAAATAGTTCACCTGCAGGGACACAGCGGCGCTGTGTCCCTGCCTTGTAAAACGGCACCCGCAGTCAGGAATTGAATAGCGCGAACAACATGGTTGTTCCCACTCTTCAGTCCCTGACCCAGGCGGGAATTTTCTGGAGTGCAACAGCAAGCTGTTGCCAGGACGGGAGTTACCTCCCGCACTCCAAATCATAGGAGACAAATATGAATTTCGAAGGTAAAAAGTACTCGACCGTTGTCGGCAACAAAACGGTCACCATTGAAACCGGCCGTTTGGCCGGCCAGGCTGGTGGCGCACTCACCATCGGCATTGATGAAGCGATCGTCTTCGCCTCCGCCACCATGGGCGGCGTGCGCGACGGCATCGATTTCTTCCCGTTGAGCGTGGAATATGAAGAAAGACTCTACGCAGGCGGAAAGATCCCCGGTTCGTTCTTCCGACGCGAAGGCCGCGCCTCCACCGAGTCCATTCTCACGGCGCGTTTGACCGACCGACCGCTTCGCCCGCTCTTTCAAGATGGAATGCGCAACGAGGTGCAGGTCATCATGTACTCCTTCTCGTCTGATGGCATCAACCCGTTGGACATTCTTGCGATCAACGCCGCATCCACCGCGATCATGATCTCGGATATTCCCTGGGGTGGTCCCGTTGGCGCAGTGCGCATCGGCCGCGTGAATGGAGAGTTTGTCGTCAACCCAACTTTCGCGGAGATCGAAACGTCTGATCTCGACCTGAGATTGGCCGGCACCAAAGACGCCATCCTCATGGTGGAATGCGGCGCAAACGAAATCCCCGAAGATATCATGGCACAGGCTTTGGATTTGGGTCACCAATCCATTCAACCGCTGATCGATCTGCAGCTTAAGATCGCGGCTGAAATTGGAAAACCGAAACGTGAAGTCAAGTTGTACATCCCCGATGCCGAATCGATGAAGAAAGTCTTTGACCGTGTCAGCGGCCAGATGAATGAATTGCTCGACAAGCCGCTTTCCAAAGTGGAATTTTATGCCGGCATGGACAAGATCAAGGAAGAAGCACAAGCCGAGCTTTGCACCGTCCCGGAAGGCGCAGACGCTTCATCCTACCTTTCAACTGCCACTTTTAAAGAAGCATTTAATCAGGCTGAAATGGACGTCGTCCGCGAACGAATTTTGAGCATGGGCAAACGCCCCGATGGACGCACTCCCACTCAGATCCGTCCCATTTGGTGTGACGTTGGCGTCTCCCCCCGCGCGCATGGAACCGGTCTCTTCACCCGCGGTGAGACTCAAATCCTTTCCTTTGCCACACTCGCCACTTTGGGAGAAGCGCAGGAGTTGGATAACCTTTCCCCCGTCAAGACCAAACGCTACATGCATCACTACAACTTCCCGCCTTTCTCCACCGGTGAGGTCAAGCCTCTTCGTGGACAGAGCAGGCGCGAGGTCGGGCATGGTGCGTTGGCCGAACGCGCGCTGGAACCTGTCATCCCGGCAGAAGAATCCTTCCCGTACGCCATCCGTGTCGTGTCCGAAGCCTTGTCATCCAATGGCTCCACATCCATGGGCTCCGTCTGCGGATCAACTCTTGCATTGATGGATGCCGGTGTGCCGATCAAGGCACCTGTCTCCGGCGTCGCCATGGGACTGATCACAGACTCGACCGGCCGCTATCAAATTCTCACCGACATTCAGGGAACCGAAGACCACCTCGGCGACATGGATTTCAAGGTAGCAGGAACTTCCGCGGGCATCACCGCTTTGCAAATGGATATCAAGATCTCGGGCTTGAGCGCGAAGATGATGAAGGAAGCGCTGGAACAGGCACGAACTGCACGCATGTCCATTATGGAAAAAATGCTGGCAGCGTTGGCTGAGCCGCGCCCGGAATTGAAACCGCATGCTCCTCGTATCATCACCGTAAAGATCCCGATCGACAAGATCGGAGCCTTGATCGGACCCGGCGGCAAGAACATCCGCGCCTTGCAGGAAGAGACCGGCGTGAAGATCGACATCGAAGAAGATGGTACCGTATATATCGCTTCGACGAGTGCCGAAGGCGCCAAGATCGCGCAGGAACGCATTGCCGGACTTGGTGAAAGCGCAGTGGTTGGAAACATTTACACCGGCAAAGTGGTTCGCATCGAAGCCTTTGGTGCATTCGTCAACATCATGCCCGGCATCGACGGCCTCGTGCATATTTCCCAGCTCGCCAGCGAACGTGTTAACACTGTGGAAGATGTTTGCAGACTCGGCGATGAATTGACCGTGATGGTCACGGACATCGACCCGGCCGGCAAGATCCGTTTGTCACGTCAGGCCGTGCTCGAAGGCTGGTCTGCGGAAGAAGCCCGCGAAAAAGATAAGGGCGGGCGCAGCGGCGGCGGTGGACGTGGCGGAGATCGCAACGGCGGCTCGCGCGGTGGAGACCGGGGCGGACGCGGCGGCGACCGTGGACGCAGCGGCGGCGGAGATCGCGGCGGCTCCCGCGGTGGCGGCGACCGAAGATAAAGTAATAATAAAAGAATCAAAACGGACGAAGTTAACTTCGTCCGTTTTTTGTTACAATCGCAAATTCAATATTTAAATCAATTATGGAGTGTTTATGAATTATCAGCACGTGCAATCACCAACGGCGGGAGTGATGATCCGCCCGCATCGGTTTATGTCGAATCCCGAAACGGCGGCGGATAATGCCTTTCAATTCGTGCCGACAGATCTTGAACCGGAGGTGATCGCCGCACGGGCGCGCGATGAATTTGACCGGGCTGTGGAAAAGTTAACTGCTGAAGGCGTGAAGACCCATGTCTTTGACGATTTCGGCGATCATGAGACGCCTGATTCGGTTTTCCCAAACAACTGGTTCTCCACACATCACGGCGGACGCGTAGCCCTCTTCCCGATGTACTCTCCCAGCCGCAGGCGTGAACGCCGCCAGGATGTGATCGAAATGCTAAAGAGCGATTATCGCGTGCAGGAAGTCGTGGATTATTCCGGACTGGAATATGACAAGCTTTTTCTCGAAGGTACAGGCGCAATGGTCTTCGATCACCTCGAACGGCTGGCTTATGTAGGCAGGTCCAATCGCGCAGACCCGGTCATTCTGGAAAGATTCTGCACCACGTTCGGCTATGAGCCGATGGCTTTTGATACATCCGACAATAATGGCCAGGCCATCTATCACACCAATGTGATCATGAGCATTGCCACGGAATATGCGTTAATCTGTTTGGACATGATCTCCGATCCACATCGCAGGCAGGAGATCAAAGACCGCCTCACCAACAGCGGACGCACAGTCATCGATTTGAGTCGCGAGCAGGTCAATGAATTTGCCGGGAATGCACTGGAGATGACAGGCACGAACAACCGCGTACTTGCTATTTCAGAAAGAGCAGCCTCGGCTTTAAAGAAAGATCAGATCAAGATCATTGAAAAGAGCGCGAAACTTTTGCCCCTGCACATCCCAACGATTGAACTCGCAGGCGGTTCCGTGCGCTGTATGATCGCCGGGATCCATTTGACGGCCAGATAATACAACACCCTTTTTGAGAAATCCAAACCACTAAATAAGAAACTCTTAAGCCGTGCGGGAGTTATCACTTGAAGTGATCCGCACGGTCATTATCCATCCCGCTTTTTCGAAAAGGAATCATCCATGTCCAAGCCTGCAGAGAAGTCCGCCTTCCTAAAAGATCTTTCGCTATACATTTACGGCACGACACGCCTGGGCGATAATTCCCTTGCCTTTGATGAAAGGGTGAAGATCGCACGCTCCGCAATGCATGCAGGAATTTGGTTTCACACCAGCCACACCTATGGCGATGCGTTATACGTCTTGCGGACCGCTTTCGATCAAGACCGCAAAAAGGCACCCAAGCTTATCGTCAAAATAGGCTGGAACAATCTTAACGAAGTCCGCGATGTAATTCATCAAAACACCGGTCCGCTGGGAATCGATGGGATCGAACTCGGCCAGTTATGCCTGAGCGGTGATCTTGCTGATGACTTTGCCAGCGGCGGCGAATCGTTGGAAACATTTTCACGCTTTAAAAAAGAAGGACTGGTTAAGCGCTTTGTTCTCGAAGTCTTCCCGTGGACTTCGAATATTGCACTTAAGGCGATCAAGGCAGGCTACACAAAAGGTCTTGTGGACGGCTTCATTTTCTACCTCAATCCCTTGCAACGATTTGCGTCCAACGAATTATGGGACCTGCTTCAGGAACGAAGGGAAGCGATCATTGCCATGCGCACCGTCTCCGGCGGAAATGTCCATTTGCTGCGCGATGTCCCCGGCGCAGCATGGAAGGAATACCTGCAGCAGCGTGCCGTGGAAATTGCCCCCATCTTTGAACGATCACGCATCGCAAGCTGGACCGAGTTCTGTGTGCATTTTGCCCACGGCTTTTCCCAGGTCCGGGCTACGGTCGGTTCCACCAGCCGTCAAGAAAATCTCGATGCGTTTCTAGCTGCCGCAAAAAATCCTCAACCACTTCCAAAGGATATTCAAGATGAGATCGTTCAATTGCAGTACCGCTGGTCTGACGAAGTGGATATGAAAGCGGAAGAATGGTCAATGTAAGAACGGAAAACAACTGATGTCAATCCTCGTTTCAGAAATCAATATCTACCCGATCAAATCCACCGCCGGCATTTCGCTTTTTCAGAGCGAAGTTCAAAAAATTGGACTCGTGCAAGACAGACGCAGGGCAGTCGTGGTCACCGCCACCAATAAAATCCTCACAGCGCGAGAATGCCCGCAGTTGCTGGCGCTCTCCACCCAAATCACGGAGGAGGCGGTTCTGATCAATTCTCCAAAATCATCTGTGCGACTTCCTCTGATCCCAGAAAACAAGGAAGTCACTCGCGTCAAATTATGGGCAGATGAAGCACACCCTGGTGTTCGTTATACGAAAGCAGTGGACGATTGGTTTTCAGAGCAATTGAATCTGGATTGCTTTTTGATATTCATGGGCGAAGGCTGTATCAGGGAATTTCCGAAAGATATGGCCTCGGGCTACATCGGCCGTTCAGGAGATGCAGTCAGTTATGCGGACGATTACCCGGTCCTGCTGGCGTCTGAAGCTTCGCTTGCCGATCTAAATTCACGATTGAAAGAACCGGTTACGATGAAACACTTCCGTCCCAACATTGTGCTGAGCGGATGTGAAGCCTTTGAAGAAGATACCTGGCAGAGCATCCGTATTGGCGAATGTGAATTCGAACTCGCACAGCAATGTCCGCGCTGTGTGCTGACCACGATTAACCCTGAGACCCAGCTCAAGCATAAAAAACAGGAACCTCTGCGAACTCTCGCCGCCTATCGAAAGACTCCGGCAGGCGGAGCGCCATTTGGAATTCAGATGGTCCCGCGCCGACTGGGCACGATCAAAATCGGGGATACCGTTGAGAAGCTTGTTTAGAAAATCCCTCCAGACAACTGGAAAAGCTCGTCAATCTTTTATGTTAGACTTGCCTTCCCATGACTACAAAAACATTCGAACAAACCATTTATCACAAATGGACCAACTCCTTCGGCCGGACTACCGAAACGGCATATCAAAGCGGAACAACGATCGTCCCTGAAAGCAAATACGAGGACAAGAAGGTTATCGTCCTTGAATATATTGGCAAACACACGTTTGCGCAGATCGATCCGTTTTATTTTCAAGGGCTCAATAATCTGGTGAAAAGTCTCCCGGAAGGGACATCCATTTCCGGCATCCATATTCAGGATGTGTGGAGTAAAGACTCCATTCAAACGCACAGCCACGGAAAAACATATTACCTGAACGCAGCCGACCTGCCGCCTTATCTCCCACCCGAACCGTTCAGTCTGCGGAAACTAACAGCGGAGGATGCGGAGGTCATGTCCACGCTGCACGATGCCAACACCCCGGAAGAGGTGGAGGAAGGCTACGTGGAAGTGACGCATCAGATCGCCTTTGGCTGTTTCCATAACGGACGGCTTGTCGCCGCTGCGAGCGGATACGAACGCACGGGGTTTCTCGATATCGGCGTACTTACCCATCCGGACTTCCGCAAGAAGGGACTCGGCAAAGCAGTGGTTGGAGCGATCTGCAACTGGGCAAATGAAAGGCACATCATCCCGCAATATCGACACGATGTCCTCAATGTCAGTTCACAGCATGTGGCTGAGTCGCTAAATTTCAAATTGTATTTCCAGACAGAAGCCTTTACCTTCAGGTAATTCGGTGATCTACAAAATTAAAACACTGTACAACCAATATCCATCACAATATTGGTTGATGATCGCCGGGGTTGTCATCAGCACCGCGGGCGGCAGTATGATCTGGCCGTTCCTGTTGATCTATGCCAGCGGAAAACTCAACCTTCCTCTCAGTACGGTTGCTACTTTAATTTCGATCAATGCCGGCACAGGGCTGTTTGCCTCATTTCTCGCTGGCACTTTGGCAGACAAAATCGGCCGCAAAGTAGTCATGGTTTTAAGCCTCACCATGACCGGGATCGCCTATTTCTTCTTAATGCGCGCCGAGACCTATCCGCAATTTGTTTTGTTGATGATTTTCATCGGCTTATCGAATCCGCTCTATCAGGTCGGCGCAGACGCGATGCTGGCAGATATGATTCCTTCGGAGCAGCGCACAGATGCATACGCCATCAACCGCATCGCAAATAATGCGGCGTTCGCGATCGGTCCAGCCGTGGGCGGCTTTCTCGCCTCCACATCGTACAATCTCGCATTCTACGGCGCTTCCATCGGATTCATTTCCTACAGCCTGCTGATGCTTTTCCTTGCGCACGAAACGCTCGATAAAACTCACAGCAAGGATAAAGTTCATTCTTTGAAGGAGCAGGCAAAGGTGAGTCCGGAAGCGGGGTTTGGTCAGGATGGATACATCAACGTATTTCGCGATAGAGGTTATTTGGCGTTTGTTCTGCTGATGGGCATGGGGCTCATCGCCCCCACCATGTTGTGGATTCTCATGCCCGTGTATGCAAAAACTAATTTCAATGTATCTGAAGCCATGTACGGCTGGATCCCAACCGCCAACGCGTTGATGTGTGTGTTCATCCAATATTCAGTGACACAGATCACGCGCAAATACAAAACACTTCCCGTCACCGGCGTGGGCATGTTGATCTATGCGTTGGGTGTGGGCAGTGTAGCCCTGATGAATGGTTTCAGCGGATTCCTATTGAGCATGATCATCATCACGTTTGGCGAACTCACCATTGTGCCCACCGCCAGCAAATATGTAGCCGATGTGGCCCCCGCACATCTACGAGGCCGATACATGAGCATTTATTGGTTCGGCTGGGGTCTTGCCCGCACCCTTTCGCCGCTCATTGGCGGCTATTTGAACGACGCATTCTTCCCGCGAGCCATCTGGATCGGGGGTCTGCTGATCGGCCTCACCAGCACCGTTGGCCTCTTCCTGCTCAATGGCATGACCAAAAGGAAGCTGCTGGCGCTTCAACCCTAGCCCCGGCTTGATTCCGCCTCGAAAAGCCTGCTCCGTGCGAGCGGGTTTTTGTTATCAAATTTGAATACTCCAATTTGCAAAGTGCCTCTTATAATAGGAGGAATATTATCCAATTATAAGGATGGCACCCATGCGAAACTATTTTGCCTTTATGATTGCAATCGGTCTGGCCCTGACCGGCCTCGCCACATCGACTCGATCCGCAAACGCAGATACGCACGCACAGGGTGACATCATCGCTCAGGGACGGTACATCGCGACCATTGCGGGCTGCACCTCCTGCCACACGCCGGACAAACCGGAATATCAAAATCCCCAAACGCTGACAATTGACCAAATCAAAACCATTGCCTTCGACGGCAACGACGCCTTGGATATTTCAAAATTCCTTGCTGGCGGGCGCGTCTTTGATCTCGGCCCCGAAGGCGTGGTCTACACTCGCAACATCACCCCGGATCCATCCACCGGACTCGGCAACTGGACCGATGAACAGATCAGACTCGCAATCACCACCGGCGTGGACAGCAAAGGCAAGACCCTTTTCCCCGTGATGCCATATCACGTCTACAACAGCATGGCCGATTCCGATGTGGAAGCTGTGATTGCATTTATTAAATCGGTGAATGCCATCAAAAACACGGTCACGGAAAAGACAGTCAACACGGAAGGCATGCCCACTTTACCTTACCAGGGCGGAATCACAGCACCGGACCCATCCGACATTGCTGCTCGCGGTGAATACCTTGTGAACCATGTGACCGGCTGTACGGATTGCCACACCCCAATTGACCCAGCCACAGGCGGTCCATTAATGGATAAATATCTTGCGGGCAAACAGCCCTATGAAGGTCCATGGGGGATCGTCTACGGCGGCAATATCACTCCTGATAAAGAAACCGGCATTGGCGATTGGTCAGATGAAGAAGTGAAACGCGCACTACTCAGCGGCACGGGCAGGGATGGACGCAGGTTAATTCTCATGCCGTGGTATGCCTATGCAGCTCTTACGGACGAAGACGCTAATGCCATTGTTTATTATTTAAAAAACGAACTGCCTGCGGTGCATAACGAGATCCCATCGGCATCGCTAAATCCTGATTTTGTTTTGATGGCCCCGGAAGCTCTGGCTTCTGAAAACAGCAAGGGAATTCTAGGAAACAAAGTTTTAGTTAGCGCGGCCGGCCTGATCCTGTTGCTTGTCATTGGAATAGGTGGATTTGTCTGGTATCGACGCAAGGTTGCATAATATATGAATCCTTTTCAACGACTCATCAAGGAAAAATATCTAAACATTCAGGCAAAGTTGGTTTTTCCGCTTGCCGCCACAATCCTGGTGCTGGTATTTTTGCTGTCTCCCTTATCGAACCTGATCATCAACCGCCGCATCGAGCAGGAAGCAGATCGAAGGCTTGGCAAGATCGCTGACTCGGTTGGTGCATTGATCGAAAATTCCGAAGTCCTCGCACAGAACAACGCAACCTTGCTTGCCAGTCAATCAGAAGTGGAAAATGTCTTTTTGAATAATTCATCCGGAGATGTACTCGAAAAAACCAGAAAAGACCTGGCGCTTCAGGAGATATCCCTGTACTCTGCGAATTTCGTGAGGGGCGATCAGCCAATTTATTACGGCGGCCCGGCCGTTACCCGCCGGCTGCAAGTCAGTGAAGATGCGCTTCGAATCCGCGAAGATTTGATCATCACAGCCCTGCAAAACAAGACTCCGTCAAGCGATGTGGCCATTTCTTCGCAAAGCTCACAGATACTGGGCGCAGCTCCAGTCTACAACCCGCAAACCAACGAATTAGCTGATGTGGTATTGACCGTCTTTTATATGGATCAGGCTTATATCGAAAACATCAGCCAGATCATCGATACGGATATCGCGATCGTCAAAGATAACCTCACGATCGTCTCGACAATTGACACTGCCAGTGGATACGAAAAATTGATCAATGAAGGCTGGTTAACGAGCGCCGAATTACCCGCGGAAAACGTCAATTTCAGCAACGGGATGCAATATCGTTTGCTGGGTCACCCGCTTAACATTTTGGGAAATCAACAAGGATATGTGCTGGTGGCACAACCTGTTGAAGATCTTTTCAGTTTGAGCAGAAGCATTCAAATCGTTCTTTTCACAGTGACCGGCGTGTTCGCGATCACCGCGTTATGGTTTTGGATCGCTGCCTTCCTCGCCTTTACTCGTCCGCTGGTGCAGTTGACGGATGCGACCTCGAATATCAGCCAGGGAAACTTCAACCAGAAAGTAAACACTGCATATTTGATATTCAAGGATGAGATCACGCTGTTGAGCGAAAACTTCAACACCATGTCGAATCACCTGAATGAACTGTATACCAGCCTGGAGGAGAGAGTCAAACAAAGGACGCAGGAACTGGCTGAAGCGCGGGACGAAGCGGTGCGTGCCAACAAATCCAAATCGGAATTTGTATCCATTGTTTCCCACGAACTTAAGCTTCCAATGACCTCGATCAAAGGCTATAGTGATTTGATGCTCTCCGGAGCAACGGGCCAGATGAACGAAAATCAGGTCAATTTTCTGACAACCATCCGGAATAATGTCAATCGCATGGCAACGCTGGTTTCGGATCTCGCAGATATCTCACGCATTGAAAGCGGAAACCTGCGGCTCGAGCCCAGAGCTGTGCCAGTCTGGGACGTGATCGACGAAGTGATTACGCTGACCAAGACCCAGGTCGAGCAAAAGAAACAACACCTCGCGGTCAATGTTTCCAACGAACTTCCCAAGGCCTGGTGCGACAGAAACCGCCTTGCGCAGATATTGACCAATCTGGTGAGCAACGCCAATAAATACACTCCTGAAAATGGAAAGATCGAGGTGGAAGCTCAACACATCGACGATATGATCCAGATCACAGTAAAAGACGATGGCTTGGGAATGAATGAAGAAGACCAGAAAAAACTTTTCAGCACCTTCTTCCGCTCCTCGGATGAAAAAGTGCGTGAGGCCCCGGGAACGGGCCTTGGACTCAGTATCACAAAGAACTTGATCGAACTGCAGGGCGGCAAGATCTGGTTCAAGAGCGAATTCAGAAAAGGCACTTCGTTTTATTTCACCCTGCCGGTAACACGGTTATAATATAAAAATCAAATCAGTTTGAGTACATTATGGCTGATTTGCATATGAAGTTGCCCACATCATGCCAATCAAAAAGTTCATCAAGCCTGCCATCGCACTGGTATTTTTCTCGGTAATCGTTGATTTATATTCAGTCGAACAACATATCACCCTCCAATCGGTAAAAACTGAAGCAATTGAAACCATCTCACCTCCTGTAGAGATTACGCCTGAAATCCAACCTAAAGTTGAAAATCACACCACTCTGTTATTTACCGGGGATATCAATCTGGGCCGCTGTGTCGCAAAAGTATCCATCCGTGCCGGGGACTATAGTTATCCATTCCAATATGTCGCTGAAAAGCTGCGCTCTGCGGATATTACGGTAGGCAGCCTGGATGGCAGCATTTCAGATGAATCGCCCCCGCAGGATTGCCCGGATAGCATGAATTTGATCGGGCCGGAAAACATGGTGGAAGGATTGCAATTCGCCGGGTTTGACGTGATCACAGTTGCTACCAATCATGTAAAAGATTGCGGCAATGAAGGTTTTCTTTGTGACAATTCATCCTTCCTTGATACGGTCGATACACTTACCCAGGCTGGAATTCAACCTGTAGGCGGCGGACGAAACCTAAGCGAGGCCCGCACCCCGGTAGTGATCGAAAATCAGGGTATCCGTTTTGCTTTCCTCGGAATCGACCAGATCAACGAAAGGGTATGGGCGACGGAAACCGCCCCCGGGGTCGCACCTGTATCATCTCAATATGTTGAACAGGTCAAGGGAGATATCGTCGCAGCCAGATCCATCGCAGATGTAGTGATCGTTCTCCCGCAATGGGGCACTGAATATTCAATGCAGCCGGATGATATCCAGAGACAATGGGCCGAGGAATTCATTAACGCCGGTGCCACGCTGATCATCGGAAATCACCCGCATATTATTCAACCAATGGAGACCTTCGCCAATGGCACAGTTTTCTACGCATTGGGAAATTTCGTCTTCGATCAGGGACAAAACTTTCGCAGGGAAGGTCTCGTGGTTCAGGCCACATTCAAAGGATCGCAACTGGAAAGCCTGCAATTGTTACCGGTGGACATCAACTACTACACCTATCAACCTCAGTGGACGGAAGAACCTGCAACACAAAAAATCCTCACACGCGTACAAGATCTTTCCCATTAATCAACGACAAAAGGGCATAAATGAATAACTCAAACCTGTATCAAAAAAGCATCCTGCTCGGTGGGTTTATCGGCGTTCTGGCGGGTACTCTGCTCGGAGCCAGCGCAGGCGCCATTACCACTTCATGGAGCGGAGTCCTCTATGGATTGGTTGCGGGGGCCATTCTTGGCACAATCATTGGAATTGCGACCGGCTGGCTCACAGCGCGCGTTGGAGGCACGACCGGCGGGGTCAGCACAGGCGCATATACCGGAATGGGTCTGGGTGCTTTGATTGGCGGAATCGCAGGCGCGCTCATTCCAGACGCCGTACGAATAGCCGCAAACACCACACACACTCCCATCATGGATGTCCTAACCGCCAGCAAATTCGAGACCGCATTTCTTATCTGTTTCCTGGCATCCATTGCAGGCACTGCCGTTGGCGCATGGGTCGGCGGGAGAAATTTAATTTCCCAGGACAAGCATCCGAAAAATATTGACAAGATTCAAATGTAATAGGTTCTGCCCAGAAATCATCTAACCCACATGAAAAACAGAACCATATCTCAAATCATCGAACCGCAATTGGTCATGGAAGGCGCGGGTGTTCTGCTCCGCCGTTCCATCTCACCACGCGCCAGCAACGAACAGGACCCGTTCCTGCTCTTTGATCATTTCGCATTCAACAATCCACTCGAAGGTCCGCTGCGCGGATTCCCCATGCACCCGCATCGTGGCATTGAAACCGTCACTTACATGCTGGACGGCGTCACAAGTCACCGCGACAGTCTCGGGAATTCCGGCGAGATCGGCCCCGGCGATGTACAGTGGATGACCTCCGGCCGCGGCATCCTGCACGAAGAAATGCCGCGTCGCAGCACCAGTGGAAATATTTACGGCTTCCAACTTTGGGTCAACCTGCCCGCTGCGCAAAAAATGAGTCAGCCGAGATATCAGGAAGTGAATGCATCCACGATACCTGTCGTTGAAAAAGACGGGGTCACGATTCGACTCGTGGCCGGTGAAGTGAACGGGGTCAATGGGCCGGTGACAGAGATTGCTGCCTCGCCTCTTTACATGGACGTAAAGCTGACTCCCGGCTCGACATTTACCCACCCGATTCCGCGCGGACATACCACTCTGGCATACGTCTTCGAAGGTGTTGGTGAATTCTCCGGCGAAGCCGTGGAATCTGTCGGCATGGTCGTCTTCAACGATGACGGTGACCAGCTTGAGGTTAAGAGCGACGCGGGAGTCCGTTTTATGCTCATCGCAGGAGCACCATTCAAGGAACCTATCGTTCCATACGGTCCATTCGTGATGAATACGGTGGAGGAGATCCAGCAGGCCATCGCAGACTTGCGGAGTGGAAATTTTGTTAAATAAAAAATCGGGCGCATGATGCGCCCGATTTTTTATTTAAAGAGTCGGCAACTACGGCTTGCTGATTTTTACATTATCGAAGGAAATATGCACGTTCGCATCATCAAATGTGCCCACAAGAAAACCAACTTGTCCGTTCGTTAAGCTCGAGTCGCTGACCTCGCCCACCAAAGTATCGTTGACATAGTATTTGAAAGTACTCCCAATTACTTCCAGTTTGATGTGATTGGTACTCTTGCCTGTCTGGATCGCGCTGGAGGTATTCCACTCAACCAAAAAAGTGGGTTCTGTGTAATTCAGGCCATCTTTTGTCATGACATAATAGCCATCAGCACCGATCGCAAAGTTATAGAATTCCTTTGTGTTATCGTTGTAATTAAAGATCAATCCGGCTGCATTGTTATCAGGGCCGTCCACCGTGGTAACATCCGCCTCCAAAATGTAATCACCCTGAATGGGATCGGCGTCGCAGATCGTCCAAGCAAGCAGGTTGGGCGTCTTCACCGTCATGTGAAACTGTCCACCTTCAGAAAAGCGCTCGACATCCTCATCACTGCTATCGCCGCCAAAGCAGCTGGCGCGGGTAAATTCAGTTTCCTCGAAAACACTCGCGCTTGGAACGGGTGTATTGGTTGGGATCGGCGTAAATGTGGGCAGCGGCGTGGGCGTAGCGATCAAGCTGGATACGGAAGAACAGGCCAGCATGCTGAGGGTCACGGCGATCAGCGAAATCGAAATCATGTTTTTGTGTTTCATGTTCTCTCCTTTCAAGAGGGCGCAAATTTATATTCAGCGATTATACTTTGTTGAATATTAATTGCAAAACAGGAGAAAAGCCATGCCTACAGAAGTACTATACGGCCCGCGGCTGGGAAAGGAAGGCCAGTTACGAATGGGATGTTCGGCCATCCTGTTTGACGAAAAGCGCGAGAAGGTCCTGCTGACCCAGCGTACGGATAACGGCCGTTGGTGCCTTCCCGGTGGCGCCATGGAAGCCGGAGAGAGCGCTGCCGAGGCGTGTGAGAGGGAAGTTTGGGAGGAAACAGGCTTGAGGGTCCGCGTGAAGCGCTTATTGGGCGTATACAGCAATCCCGATCAATTGGTAATCTATCCAGATGGGAATAAGGCATTTTTTGTCGTGTTGAACTTCGAAGTGGAGTTCCTTTCAGGCACATTGGGTTTGAGCAATGAAACCACAGACTTTGGATATTATTCAACTCAGGAGATGGAAACCATGCCGATGCACGCCCAACACAAATCGCGCGTGGAGGATGCGTTGATTGGCGGAGATGCAGTTATTAAGTAAAATGCACCTCAACACCAAAACTCGTGTTTCAACTACAAATTTACCGGAGGATCTATGCTTAACAATATTTCAGATCGTTTTTACAAATGGACAACAGGCTGGCTGGTTCTGGTTCTTCTTGTGTTGGATGTCTTCTTCAACGGCTTCCTGCTTCCGCTGATCCAGGGCATGATGCAGGATGGCAAGGGCGGGGTCCAGCCGCTGGACTTGATGATGTTCTCCGCTCCATCCAAAATATTCGAGATGATCGGCAGGTATGACCGCATCTTTTATCGCAACGTGGAACTATCAGTGGATATTATTTATCCCATCGTATATTTGTTCTTCTTTGGGCTCCTGATATCCTGGTTATTTGAAAGAGGGTTTTCGCCCGCCAACCCGATCCGCAAATTTAATGTGTTACCAGCTGGCGCATGGTTGTTCGATCTGTTGGAAAATATCACCATCGTGAGTCTGCTTGCAGTGTACCCGTCTCAGCCTGTTGTACTCGCCTGGGTATTGATCCTGTTCTCCCATATAAAATGGCTGTTCGCAGGCGGCAGCATTTTGCTGATCCTCATCGGCTTGATCATGGCGATCAAGAACGGTTTCAAAAAACAAGGCTAGATAAAAAAATGACCCGCGTTTGCGGGTCATTTTTTTATCTATATCTGTTTCCACCAAACCCCAGCACATTCTGGCAAAATTTCCCATTTATTTTTCCTCACCTGATCGCCTAGTTCGTCACCGAAGAAAAAGCGCGACAGAAATTCAGCCTCATCCAGGGATGCAAATTTATAATCGGTGCGAATCCATTTATTTTGAAACCCAACTTCATCCAGCCAGGGATAAAACTTTTCGAGATGCTCCAGCTTGATCGGTGACTCATTGCCCGTGCCCAGCGATTCATACAGAACGATGAAGCTGTTCGGTCTTAAGATGCGTTTCATTTCGCCCAGCCATTTTTCCAACTCATCTTTCCAGGTTTCCGGGTTCCACACTGCAAGGTAACTTAAACTCCAGCCGGAAACCACAAGATCCGCCGATTGATCCTCCACCGGTAACTGACGATGATCCGCCACATCCACCTGCCAGTTGGACAATCCGCTGGTGATGAGTTTCTCGCGGCACACCCTCAGCATCTCCTCCGCCACATCAAACGCGCGGACGTGCCTCACATGCGGAGCCAACATACAGGCCAGCCGCCCGGTTCCTGCACCGAGATCATAAATGACGCGATTTTCCAAAGGCGTAATCTCACGCAGCGTCTTCAGGATATTTCCCTGATAATCTTCGCGTTCGATCAACGCCTCGTACTTATCCCCTTCGGTTTTATAAATTTCCTCTTGAGTAGGCATATATTAATTGTAACGCTATAATTAAGAGATGAATACACCTCTTTCTCCCTCTGCACAGAAAATACAGGATCTATTAAATTCACTTGGATACCGCTACTCTGTTGTCGAACACGCCGAGTCCACGCGCACAGCTCAGGAAGCTGCCGACCGCGCCGGCTGTGACTTGGGACAGATCGTAAAATCCCTGATCTTTCGTGGAAAAACGACCAATAAACCCATTCTTGTATTAACCAGCGGAGCCAACCGCGTGGACGAGAAGTTGATCAGCCAATACGCCGGGGAATCCATCGGGCGGGCAGATGCCGATTTTGTCCGCGCAGTGACCGGATTCGCGATTGGCGGGATTCCACCAATCGGTCATATCGAAAAAATGGAAACCTATCTGGATGAAGATTTCCTTCAATATTCCATGGTCTGGGCGGCAGCCGGCACACCGAATGCCATCTTTGAGTTGAAGACCGAAGACCTGCAAAAAATGACAAACGGAAAAATAGTGAAAGTAAAACCAAACGAGGAGAGAAAATAATGATCGGACAACTTGACCCTGAAAAACTTCGCGCCAACCAAAGACTCATGAACAAGCGCGGAAAGATCATTGGAATTGCAATGATGGCAGGTTCTGCATTAATTACGCTGGTTTTTGCCTTATTTGCCTGGCAATCCATTGAGAGCTACAACTGGCCGGAAACAGACGGAGTCGTAACCTATGCATCCTATACAGGGGCGCTCGACAGCAAGAATGACCGTTCCTATTTTGACTATGAATATTCCGTGGATGGGATGACATATCAAGGCAAGGAGTCAGACAAAGGGACATTTGCAGATGTCCCACCCAAGGAAGGTGAAACCATCAAAGTGTATTACAACCCCTCCAACCCGGGCGATTCACGCGTGGGTTCAAATCGGGGAAATGCTCTAAACGATATGATAGTCTGGGTATGTTGTGCGGGACCGGCTTTCTTCTTTTTCGGCGCAGTTTTTCTTTTTGTTTCCACCCGCAAACAGGAAATCTGATGAAAGATATTTACAATTTTCTTCAACTAACTGACACTCTGTTTTCAAGCGGTATGCCCACCCCTGAACAACTCCCATTGCTGGCGGAGAATGGTGTGCAAGTGGTGATCAACCTGGCGACTTCCAAATCAGAAGGCGCCATTCCAAACGAAAAGGAGCTCATCGAAGCACTGAAGATAAAATACTACAATATCCCAGTCGAATGGAGCGCCCCCACGGCTGAAGATCTTCAGCAATTTTTCGATCTCATGGACGAGCACAAAAAATCAAAGGTTCTGGTTCATTGCCAGGCAAACTATCGGGCCACGGGATTTGTCACTCTATATAGAATCCTGCGGCTTGGCTGGGAAAAGGACAAGGCGTTTGTAGAGATGAACAAAATATGGAACCCTGAAGACTTTCCCATCTGGCAGAGCTTTATTGACAAGAGCCTAAATGGCAAATAAAAAATGGATGGCAGGCCTGATAATTTTATTGTTCGGCGTCATCGCCTGTAAAGCAAACAAACAGGATCTCACATCAATCACTGAGACTCGAATTTTAAATCACGGCGGACTTGAACGAAGTTACATTCTGTATATCCCCGCTTCCGTCAGGCAGGATCAACCTGCCCCGCTTGTGTTTGTCCTTCATGGTGGAACAGGCAACGCAGAAAGTGCCATTCGCATGAGCGGATTTAATAAAGTCGCCGATCAGAATGGTTTTATTGCCGTCTTTCCAAACGGAACAGGGCGTTTAAGCGACGACAAGTTACTTACCTGGAACGGAGGTACCTGTTGTGGATACGCCCAGAAAAACGACGTGGACGATGTTGGGTTCATCCGGTCAGTCATCGCAGAGATCGAAACGACCGCAAGTATTGACCCAAAACGGATTTATGCTACGGGAATGTCCAACGGCGGAATTATGTCCTATCGGCTGGCTTGCGAAGCGTCCGATCTGTTTGCGGCCATCGCGCCGGTTGCGGGAACATTAAATTTCCCACCATGCAATCCTTCAGAAAGTGTCTCAGTGATCGATTTTCATGGAACGGCAGATCAAAACCTTCCGTATGAAGGAGGCTTCGGCTCAGAGTCACTGGTGGACGTGGATTTCGTGTCTGTGAAAGATTCCGTCGAATTTTGGGTTTCATTCAACGAGTGCGAGTCTCGACCACTGACTGACCTGGAAGACACCATCCAACACGACACATGGACGGGATGCGACAACACCTCCGCAGTGGAACTGTACACGATCATCGGCGGCGGCCATGCATGGCCCGGTGGCGGCTCAGGCTGGCCGGGTTCCGATCAGCCAACCGACATCATCTCCGCTTCGGAATTGATTTGGGAATTTTTTGCAGCACACCCCAAACCATAAGTTATTTACATGGAAAGAAAATGGGATTTAATGGTAAAAATGGCAAGGGAAGAAGCTCAAAAAAACAAGGAGTGATATAACATGGAAAAATATTTTGCCCTCGTATATGATGGGCCGCCTTTTGTGCTCTTCGGCACGACACATTTGACAGCACTTGTCATTATTGCACTGTTTTGTTTTTCCTTTCTATATTTTCGCAAGGTGTGGGGTGAAAAAGAAAAAAGGACCGTCCGCTGGGCGTTTGCCATTGCAATCGTAGTGAACGAATTGTCCCTGCATGTTTGGTCAGCGTATTGGGGAATTTGGAATATCCAAACGATGCTTCCGCTTCATATGTGTGCCGTTCTCATTTGGCTGTCTTCCTACATGCTGATCACAAGAAATTACTCAATTTATGAATTCGTCTACTTCATGGGATTCGGTGGTGCCATGCAAGCTGTGCTTACCCCGGCGGATGCGGCTGCATATAACTTCCCCCACTTTCGCATTCTGCAAACCTTTATTGCACATGGACTGTTGATCAACATTGCCATCTACATGACCGTGGTGGAGGGATTCCGCCCCACCTTGCAGTCGTTCAAACGTGTTTTTATCTGGACCAACATCTATATGATTCCCGTATTTTTCATTAATCTGGCAATTGGCAGCAACTATCTCTTCGTTGCGGGAAAACCAAACTTCCCCACCTTGTTGGACATGCTCGCACCCTGGCCCTGGTATATTATTGAACTCGAAGCGATCGGATTTGCCATTTTCTTCGTGCTTTATCTCCCGTTCTTAATCAAGGACCTGCAACAAAGGTCCCCGCAAACCGCATGAGAAATAGTCCCAAAGAATCTTTCTTTGGGACTATTTCTTTGTTGCGAACAAATATCCTTTATCGTAAAATCATGGCAACCCAACCAAAGGAGGAAGGATGACCAAATTGAATACCGATTCCCGTCCGATGACCGAGGAGGCTGATTTCCTGCAAATCAAGTCTGTTGACCATGTCCACTTTTACGTGGGCAATGCCAAACACGCCATGTATTGGTGGTGGAAAGGCTTTGGCTTCAAACCGGTCGCCTATTCCGGGCTTGAGACTGGCAACCGCGATTTTGCTTCCTATGTTCTTGAATCAGGACAGGCGCGTTTTGTCGTCTCTGCGCCTTATTCCCCGAGCAGTCCGCTTGCATCCCATCATATGGTGCATGGGGATGGCATTAAAGTCATCGCTTTGGAAGTGGACGATGTGGAAAAAGCATGGCAGGCGACCACCTCCCGTGGCGGAAAATCTGCCTGGGCGCCGCGCGAAGAGAAGGATGATTTCGGTATTTACCGCACCTCCGCCATTTATACCTATGGTGAAACACTGCACGTCTTTGTGGATCGTGCCGATTACAAAGGTGCTTTCGCTCCCACGTACAAACCTTTAAAATACGAAGCTGACTCCACCGGGCTTGCCGCCATCGATCACATTGTGGGCAATGTGCAGCTTGGCAAGATGAATCACTGGGTCAATTTTTATCATCAGGTGATGGGCTTCCGCCAACTGATGCACTTTGATGATAAAGACATCTCCACCGAATATTCCGCGTTGATGTCCAAGGTGATGCAAAACGGGAACGGACGTGTAAAATTCCCGATCAACGAGCCCGCCGAAGGCAAACGCAAAAGTCAGATCGAGGAATATCTCGATTACTATCTCTCCCCCGGTGCACAGCACATTGCCATCATCACCGGCGATATCCTCACCACCATTGAAAAACTCCGCAGGAACGGCGTGGAATTTTTACGCGTTCCCGATACGTATTACGAAATGCTGCCCGACCGCATTGGCAAGATCAAGGAAGATTACAAGGCAATTCAGGAACTTGGCATCCTCGTTGATAAGGACGACGAAGGCTACCTGCTTCAAATTTTCAGCAAACCCATTCAGGACCGCCCCACCATGTTCGTCGAAGTCATTCAACGTCACGGTGCCCAGGGGTTTGGCAAGGGAAATTTCAAGGCCCTGTTCGAATCGCTGGAAGTGGAACAAGAACGACGCGGCAATTTATGATCTTCGCGACAATTGAAACGCCTCGTGCGGGACCTGTGCCTGCTCTCGTTAAAAATGGCAGAGTCCACCCTTTGCCATTTCAAGACATGCACGAAGTCGTTGAAGCCGGCGCGGAGGAAGCGGCACGACAGGCTTCCGAAGCATCCTTTGCAGAAAGTGAAGTCCGCTTCCTTGCGCCGATTCAACCAACCACACTGCGTGATGCCTACGCGTTCGAACAGCATGTAAAAACCGCCAATCAAAACCGTGGACGGGAAGTACCGGAAGAGTGGTATCAATTCCCGGTCTTTTATTTTACAAATCCCAACAGCATCTTTGGCCCGGAGGATGAAATCCCCTATCCGCATTACACCGATGCATTGGATTTCGAGTTGGAAATCGCTGCAGTGATCGGCAAAGCAGGCATTAACATTAAACCCGAGAATGCCCAATCGCACATCTTTGGCTATACGATATTCAACGATTGGTCAGCACGGGATGTGCAACGCGCTGAAATGAAGGTTGGTTTGGGTCCAGCCAAGGGGAAGGACTTCGCCTCGTCTTTGGGACCAGTCATCGCGACGGGCGAAGCGCTTGTCGATCGTGCAGTCAGAAGACCGGGCGTGTTCGATCTCAAGATGGTAGCGAGAGTCAACGGCGTTGAAATATCCAAAGGGAATTTCAAAGATATCTATTGGTCGTTCGGCGAGATCCTCGCCAGAGCATCTGATCATGCCGAACTGCACCCCGGCGATGTGATCGGCTCTGGAACAGTGGGAACAGGCTGCCTGCTCGAACTCACCAGGACACAAGGGCCATGGTTGAATGCAGGCGATGTGGTTGAATTGGAAATTGAAAAAATCGGAACACTAAAAAATATTATCGGAGGGAAGCAAGAATGAGAAAAAAGTTATTCGGGGTGGTCGTTTTATTTTTGGCAATGCTTGCATGTGGATTAAACCCGTCAACACCTGGACCGGCTGAACAACCCGGGATAGAAACCGTGGTTGCCGCCACAATGGCGGCCATAACAGCAAGCGCACCCGACGCATCAGCAACACAAGATGGCGGACAATTGACGCCGGATGGAACCACGATAAACACGGCTGAGGCTTCATTTCTGATCCCCAATGGGATCGCGAACGATGCAACTTCGGCGATGACCACTGATGTGGAGTATCCATACATCAATCCGTCCAATGGAGATATGCCACAGCACATAAAATTCACCTTGAACCTTTATGCGTTGAATGGAACCCAGTATCAACCGCACATCCTGATCTTTCGTTCAGCAGAGTATGCGCAATACAGCGAAAAAACCGCCGGGGTGATTAACACCCTGCAGACCCAACAATACATTGACGGTCAGCCGCTGCCTGAAAGTTTAAACAGCGAATTCAGCACTCAGGTCCATGCGGTTAACTTCAAGAATGGTCATGGGGTCCGCTATCTTACACAGGTGTTCACAAACTTCCTTCCGGTAAACAACAGGGATCTGTTTTACTATTATCAGGGAACGACAGACGACGGCCAATATTACGTTCAAGCTATTTTGCCCATCAATGCCCCCTTCCTTGCAGCAGACGACAATCCAAACACGTCATTGCCTGCAGATGGCATTCCTTTCAACATGGACGATTTTAGTGGATATCTCGGCACCGTCGGCCAAAAGATCAACGCCACCGACTCGTTTTCATTTACCCCGTACCTGGACCATCTCGATGCCATGATGGAATCTTTACAAGTGACAGGATTTTAAACAGCATGAAAAAATTTTTTCTATTTGCCTGGCTCGCAGTTTTTATCCTGTCAGCTTGTAATTTACCCGGGGGATCCGCCGCACCAACTCAAATCAGCGTGGAACCGGCTGTGGAACAATCACAGGGAATCGCTATTTCTTTTCAAAATATCAGCTTTATTATCCCGGATGGCCTGGCAGAAACCGTAACCTCGGAAATCATCCCACTTATGGATGATACCAACAGCGGACCGTGGGGCGTCGCACCCGAACATATCGAGATCACGTTAAACGAATATCCTCTATCGATCAAGATATTCAAACCAACAATTCACCTTTATCCTGCCAAGGAATATGCCGCAGCCAATTCGTGGGCCGAAAGCAGCATTACACGCCTGCAAGATGTTTTGGCAAACCCCTCCGTACCGCTTACAAATGACAACCTTCCCACCATCCCATTCAATGGAGCGGCGGCGCAACAATATGCCGCACAAGCAAAATTAATTGAATTCAACGGCGGGACCGGCGTGCGCATGATTTCACAGTATGGTCAGTTCCCCGGACCCATTATCAGAGATAACAGTTTTTATCATTATGAAGGTCTGACCAGCGACGGAAAATACATGGTTGCCATTCTGTTTCCTGTCATTTTGCCGCTACAAACCACCGCAGATAATACGTCCGCAGACGGGATTTTATATCCGAGCGACATTACAGATACCGATGGGCTGACCGTTTATTACCAAGGGATTACAGAGAAGTTAAATGCAGCCGAAGCGGCTACGTTCCAACCATCCCTCACTTTGCTCGATGCCCTGGTTCAATCAATAACCGTCAGCAGTCCGTAGAGGATTTATGACTTCAGACAAAATCATCACAGTTCGTCCCAAAGGAGCATTTGTCTCGAAACAGCAATTGCCAAATTTTGAAGGCATCTCCGCACAAAGTGCAGGGACACAACATCTTTGCATGCATCTGGTGGTCATTCCACCCGGCGGAAGAGCCGTGGCTCATTATCATAACGGATACGAGACGACAATTTATATCGTCAAGGGCCGTGCCGAGACAAAATATGGCGACAAACTCGAACAATCCAGCATCAACGAAGCCGGTGATTTTATTTATATCCCGCCAAATCTACCGCATCAACCCATCAACCTCAGCGAGACCGAAGAAGTGATCGCAGTTGTTGCCCGCAATGATCCCAACGAGCAGGAAAGCGTCGTGCTCTACAATCCATAGGAGATATCATGAGAGATCAAAAATCAAACCTCGAAGAAGTATACGATGACGAAGTATTTCAGGTACTGCTGGATTACGAAGTCACAAGATCAAAAAGGTATCCCGCGCATATTTCCCTGGTGCACATTGAATTTATCCCCAGCGGTAATGACAAGGCCCTGCGTTTTGCTTCACAAGTATTCGCAACCGCCATCAATTCACACATGAGATCTGCGGACATTCCGTCCACCAAAGGAAACGAGTTCAAAATCCTGATGCCCGCAACAAGTACGAATGGGCTCAATGCCATTTGTGAAAGGCTGATCTCTGTCTTCAAAAACAGCTTCACCACAAAGGAAGGCCAGTCAATCGCCTTTTCCATCAACATCGGTGGAGTCTCGCACCCTGGCGGAGAATCCCTTTCCCGCGAATCATTTCTTGAATCTGCTCAGAGCGCCTTAAAACAATCAAAACAAAAGGGCCCAAACACCTACATCGTGATCGGCCAATAAATCATTGGAGAATTAATGAAATTGCGCAACACAGTTGTCTTCGCCAGCCTATCCACCTTATTTCTTGCAGGCTGTAATATGGCGGTGCCTCCTCCCACAGCAGGGACAACAAATATCCCGGCTGCCACAGAAGCAGCGGTAACAGCTCCACAACCCACCGCAGAACACATCTTCAATTTTGATCCATTTGGAATTTCTGTTGGGTTTAATTACCCTGCTGGCTACACACAAGGTGTGACCGATCAATTCATGCCGGTTTATGTACCGAATGCACCGTACGAAATTGCATACCCGCAACATGCCAGCATTGTTTTCACTGGATACAATGGCGACACTGCAAATATATCCAGCACTGGCATTCGTATTTTTCTCACATCAGAAGTGAACGCCATAGCTCCAGACGATGTAACAAAATTAAACGCCGTACTTGCAGGACAACTCGATCAGCGTGCAGACTTTCCGCACCTGGCAGGCGCTGGCAGTCTGATTGACGCGCAAGCCACTTTGCTCCCTTTTCAAAGCGGCAACGGCTATCGCTTTCTCATCTTAAGAAAGTTCGACGCATCCGCCCTGTCCGGAACATCAATGACCTATCTTTATCAAGGGTTGTCTCAGGATGGACAATACATGATTAGTTTCATTACCAATGTCGATGCACCATTTATTTCAGATCTCGTCACAGGTCAGGCGTTCAACTCTGACGATGAAGCCACCAGTTATAAAAATCAATTAAATGATCGCTTGAATACAGCCGACCCCAATCAGTTCAATCCCCCACTCACCACGCTCGACGCATTAGTTTTATCCATTGTCATTATACAAAAATAAGGAGAAACCATGCCCTTCTATCACAAGCTCGGAGAAATCCCGCACAAGCGCCATACCCAATTTAAAAAGAAGAATGGCAAACTGTATCGCGAAGAACTCATGGGCCTTGAAGGATTTTCCTCCATCCAATCCATTCTGTATCACCATTTCCTGCCGCCGCGCATTCAAAAGATGGAAGACCTGGGTCCGGCCAAACCAGAATTTGTGGATTTTGGCCCGATCCGTCACCGCGCATTTCAAACGCATCAAACTCCGCTCGGTCCTGATCCTGTCACCGCACGGATCCCACTCCTTGGCAACAACGATGTCATTCTCGGAGTTTCCCGTTCCAAAAACAGCATGGACTATTTCTATCGGAACTCACAGGCGTATGAAACCTGGTGGGTCCATGATGGAAGCGGCACATTGAAAACGCAATTCGGCAATCTGCCATTTCGCAAAGGTGATTACATCGTCATCCCGTTTGGCACCACATGGCAAATGAAGCTGAACGAAGAGTGTAAATTCTTTACCATCGAAAATCCAAGTCAGATCGAACCACCCAAACGTTACCGCAACAACTACGGCCAAATGCTCGAAAACGCCCCCTACTGCGAGCGTGACATCCGAGTCCCACAGGAGTTGGAAACGCATACCGAGCGGGGAGAGTTCGAGGTCCGCGTAAAGGTGCGTGACCGTATCTCCCGCCATATACTCGATTATCATCCCCACGATGTCGTCGGCTGGGACGGCTACCTTCATCCGTGGATATTCAACATCGAAGATTTTGAACCCATCACCGGCCGCATTCACCAACCACCGCCCGTTCACCAGACATTTGACGGTCACAATTTCGTGGTTTGTTCCTTCGTCCCCCGTCTGTTCGACTATCATCCAGATGGGATTCCGGCACCATACAATCATTCAAACATTCAGTCTGACGAAGTCATCTATTATGCTGAAGGAAATTTTATGAGCCGCAAAGGCATTGACCGCAGCGACATCAGCCTGCACCCCTTTGGTCTGGCACACGGACCGCAGCCCGGCATGACCGAAGCCAGCATTGGCAAAACTGAAACTCAGGAGCTTGCTGTAATGGTCGACACCTTCCATCCATTGCAGCTCACGAAGCAATCCCTCGAAATGGAAAAGCCGTACATGGAAACATGGCTGGAAGGCGATGGAGAATAAAAACTTTAATGGAAATCAACCCGGAGACTTTAACTCATCAATCCGTCTACAAAATTTTGACCGGGGCGATTCTTCCCCGACCGATCGGCTGGATCTCGACCGTTGACTTGGGTGGTCGCCCCAATCTGGCTCCATTTTCCTTCTTCAATGTCGTATGCTCCAACCCGCCAACAGTACTGTTTTGTCCCCTGGTTCGCGGAATTGATGGAAACAAAAAAGACACCTTAAACAACGTTCGAGCAACAAATGAATTTGTAGTGAACATTGTCACTGAGGAATTGCTGCAGGCAATGAATGCCTCTTCGGTGGAAGCGCTGCCGGGATTCAATGAATTTGATTTCGCCGGGATAACACAGCAACCGTCTCAAAGGGTTCGTCCGCCGAGAGTTGCCGAGAGTCCGATTCATTTCGAGTGCAAGGTGCGCGAGATCATCGATATCAACGACGCGCCCGGCGGAGGATCCATCGTGATCGGCACAGTGCTGCACATTCACGCAGAAGACAGTGTCCTGCTTGGGGAGGATAAAATCAATTTAATGGCTCTCAGGCCCATCGGTCGCCTGGCAGGAGGCGCATATAGTCGTGTGACCGATATTATCGAGTTGGAACGTCCAAAACACAAATTGGGAGAGAAATCATGAAGAAGGTCATCAGTATTTTTATCGCAGCAGGGATCTTCCTGTCTGCTTGCAATATACCGGCCGGCAATACATCGTCAGACCCGGCAATTTCCACCTCCGCCGCATTGACCGTGGAAGCCGCGCTCAATTCTGCACCATTGGCAAGCGCAACCGCACAGATATCCTCATCCATAACGATAACACCCACCTTTTCTGAACCCATGATTTCGGTGGGCGATGTGACCAATTGCCGCAGCGGCCCGGGAACAAATTACGAACGCATCACCCAGATCACACCCGGTGAACAGGTCAAAATAATTGGCGTGTTCGTGCCAAATTATTGGATCGTCTCCACCAGTGCAGGGGTTTGCTGGGTCAGCGCAGAATTTTCCACACCGGTTGGGAGCGTGCAGGTCGTTCCTACTGTTACAGCGCCAGCCACACCAACAGGAAAAGCTCCGGAAGGGGTCAGCCTGCAAAAATGGGATATTTTCTGTAACTACCAAACAGGTCAGGCCGATGTCACGATTAAGTGGTCTGATAAGGGCGACGACGAAACCGGATACCGGGTACTCCGTAATAGCGGTGTGATTGCGGAATTGCCGGAGAATACGACGCAATACACCGAGACCATCACCCTCTTAAGCGGCCAAAGTGTTGGATACAGTGTGGAAGCGTTCAACACGATTGGCACGGCAAGCAGTAAAACAATCGCGTTGTATTGCTGATCTCCGATTTGACAATAATAAAAAACATTCCGTGACTGGTGAGTCACGGAATGTTTTTTATTCTCAAAAGGATCAAGCTTCGATCTGCTCTTTAATTTTCTTCGACTGTTTTCCACGATCATCCGTGGAAAGGATGCGCTTGCGAATGCGGAAATTCTCGGGTGTTACTTCAAGAAGTTCGTCATCAGACAGGTATTCAATCGCCTCGTCGAGGGACATGCTTCGGGGTGGGGTGAGGCGGATTTCCATATCGGCGCCGGAGGCGCGCATGTTGGTCAAGTGCTTCTTCTTGCACACGTTGACCGCCAAATCTGTATCGCGTGAGTATTCACCCACGACCATGCCTTCGTATACCTCAACGCCAGGGCCAACAAATAACTGACCGCGTTCTTCAGCAGCCTTCAAGGCATAGGCAGTTGTTGTGCCCGCTTCCCATGCCACAATGGAGCCACGCGAACGTACAGCCATGGGACCAGCCATTTCATCATATCCGTGAAAAATGGTATGCATGACGCCTTCGCCACGAGTCGAGGTCAGGAATTGATAACGGAAACCAAGCAGGCCGCGAGTAGGGACGATATAAACAAGCCGCGTCGTTCCTTGACCTGAATCCTGCATATCCATCATTTTGCCGCGTCTACTTCCCAGCATTTCCACGACCACACCCACTGTGGCTGCACTAGTCTCCACGTGGACTTCTTCATAAGGTTCAAGCAAAGCACCATCTTCCGCTTTGTGATAGATCACTTCAGGGCGGGATACCTGGAATTCATATCCTTCACGACGCATGGTCTCGATCAGAATACCAAGATGCAATTCGCCGCGGCCAGAGACTAAAAAGTTTTCCGCAGAATCAGTATCTTCCACACGCAAAGATACATTGGTACGAAGTTCTTCCGTTAAGCGCTCACGAAGTTTACGCGAGGTGCTCCATTTACCTTCCTTGCCGGTGAAAGGCGAAGTATTCACACCAAATGTCATGCGAACTGTAGGCTCTTCCACACGGATGGTTGGCAAAGCAACCGGGTTGGCAGGATCAGCCAAAGTTTCGCCAATGGCAATTCCTTCAAGTCCAGCTAATGAGACAATGTCGCCCGCTGCAATTTCGGGAACTTCAACCTTGTTCAACCCTTTGAATGTATAAAGATAGCGCGCTGTCTCCGGAAGGATGGTTCCATCCACTTTCATACGGGCCAATTTTTGTCCTGCTTTGATGGTCCCCGCGAAAATACGCCCAACAGCTGTCACCCCGCGATAATCGTCATAACCCAGGGTAGTCACCAAAAGTTGAAGCGGTGCTTCCGGATCCACTTTCGGGGCGGGAATTTGATGTAAGATAACATCGAACAAAGGAGTCAAATCCGGACCAAGCTCCGGAGTCAAACCAGCCTTGCCGGCAATTCCCTGGGCGTAGACAACCGGGAAATCAGCCTGCTCATCAGTGGCACCTAATTCGATAAATAAGTCAAACGTCTGATTCAGAACACGCGACGGCTCTGCATCTTTGCGATCCACCTTATTGATCACCACCACAGCTTTGTGACCGCGCTCAAGGGCTTTCTTAAGAACGAAGCGAGTCTGCGGCATTGGTCCTTCTGCGGCGTCAACCAACAACAACACACCGTCCACCATGTTCATGATGCGCTCCACTTCGCCGCCGAAGTCGGCGTGCCCAGGGGTGTCGACGATGTTGATTTTCACCATTTTGTTTGTTTTCGGGTCAAGCATCATAATGGCTGTGTTCTTGGCCAGAATGGTGATACCTCGTTCACGCTCAAGGTCGTTGGAATCCATCACACGCTCTTCAACGTGCTGGTTGTCGCGGAAGGTATGAGCCTGTCTCAAAAGGCCATCGACTAACGTAGTCTTGCCATGATCAACGTGCGCGATAATGGCGATATTTCTTAAGTCTTCTCTTACAATTTCCATGGTTTCACCTGCTAAAAAATTATACCCATTCGAGCACTATACCGATAGAGTGGGTACCTTACATAGAAATACCCCAGCCAAAAGGGGCCGAGGTATTTCTTGTATTGAACAAAAAGGGTCGGCTTACAGAAAATGATTGTAACAGACGAAAAACGATTTGGGTAGAGGGCTAAACCCGTGCAGATTTCCCTGCCTTTCGCAAACCACGATATTCCCACCATACCTGCCAAATCCGCAGGGCCGCCTCCATTTGGATCTTAAAAGACATTTTCGACTTGCCAAAACGCCGATCTGCAAAATAGATTGGAGATTCTCCGATCTTGAATTCAAGGCAATGGGTCAAATATGCCATTTCAACCAAAAACACATAGCCGCTTGACTGGATTTTTTCAAATGGGATTTGAAGCAAAGTTTCACGCTTCCAAAGACGATAGCCTGTTGTTACATCATGAAAGGGCAACCCAAGGATCGCACGGGCATAGGAATTCCCAAAAGCAGAAAGGATTCTTCTCCACTGCGGCCAATCCTTATCCACTGATCCCCCTTTTACATAACGGGATCCCAAAACCATATCGCAGGTTTCAAGCTTCTTCACCATTTCCACCAATGCAATGGGGTCATGGGAAAAATCCGCATCCATTTGAACAATCGCATCTGTCGTGCCACTCGACAACAATTTTTGAAATCCATTCAAGTAGGCTGAGCGAAGACCCATTTTACCGGGGCGGTGCATCACCTCCACCCGATCGGGAAATTTCAAGGCAAGCTCATCTGCAATATGACCGGTACCGTCTGGACTATTATCGTCCACCACCAATATTGATATTTCAAGTGGAAGCGCAAATAAAGCGGAGACCAGTTTGGGCAGGTTCTCCGCTTCATTATATGTGGGTGTAACTACTGTAATTCGCAAAGGATTCACCTATTTTTTCAGACGCAGGAGCTCCGTTTTAACCTGGACAACATCAGAGTATTGTCCTGCGGATAATACAAGTTCAGATAATTTTGCATTCAAGCTATCTTTTCGAGTCGAAGCCTGTTCGCGGTCTTTGATGGGATAAAAATATTCCATTGATTGGTCGAGGCGTGAACGCAATTTTTCACTTAGCGCAGACAGATTGGAAGAAGGAATGACCAGAATAAAATCCGTACTGCTCAAATGACCCAGAAAATCCTCCGGCCGACTTACCTCGCGCATGGTATTGATCACCATCAAACTGATCGCACGGAGAACATCGTCAGAAGCCACAAAGCCATAGGATTCGCGAAATATATCCATATTATCAATTGCCACAAAAAGAATGGCAAGCCCGTCCTTGCCTAGTGACTCGGATAATTTTTCATCCACCAGAGCGCCTTCCGGCAGACCCGTTACCGGGTTTGTAAGAGACCCCTGGCTGACGCGCTTCAAAGCATTGCGGACGCGCAAACGCAATTCCTGCACGTCAAACGGCTTGGTAATGTAATCATCCGCACCAAGCTCAAGACCCTGTAAACGGTCGGAACGATCGCGTTTTTCAGTTAAAAAAATGATCGGGATTTCAGCGGTCCTTCGGTCGCCGCGCACACGACGCGCAACTTCGTAGCCGTCAATGTCCGGGAGGCGAATATCCAAAATCATGAGGTCTGGCTGTACAGTCAGGGAGGAACGAACACCATCTTCCCCCCAGTTCACAGTAAACACTTCATATCCCTGAACGCGAAAATACGCGTTCAGCATTTCAGCTACGTCAAGGTCGTCTTCGACGATGAGTATTTTGGACTTGGCGTCAGGCATGAAGAAGGCTTTCGCGTCTTACTTACGAAATGGGTTCTTTTTGTACAATGAATTCGCAAACACTGTCGCCGATTGCAACACACTTGGATTCGTTCACCCGGAATTCGTTGCCGCCCGAAACCCATTTGAGCGATTCCTGCAAAAGGCCGGCTGCCACAAAACACACAGGTTTATCTGCACCGGTACGGCCCCAGCAGCAGGGGCATTTATGAATGGTCCATATCCATTCGGTATCTTTTTCTTCGACGGTAGTTTGCTGGTCACTTAATTGAGTGAATATCTTTGCGAAAGCTGGCAGACCAATTCTCAGCTTGGACTGAAGCGGAAGGACAACAAACGCCAGATCCGCAGCACCGGCCAAGGCACCAAAGTTCCGCAAGGCATCCGAGAATGTCGCGCGTCCTGCACGCAGGGCCAAACCACGACCACCCCGCGGGCCATACATCTCTTCGAGGGCGGAACCGATTGCTGAAAGTTCCGCAAAATCAAAACCCTTATCGAGGTTGTCGATAGGATAATTTTCAACATAATGATTCAAACCAGCAAGATTCAAAATGGCATTCAAACCATTTTTACCCATTACTTCTTCAAGGGACTTAATGGTGATCAAACCAAATTTGTTCGGATAATACAAACCAGCTTTTTGAAGTGGGGCCATAGAAACTCCGCTAAATCAGCTTCGCCAGGTCTTCGGCGGCGCGACGCATATCAAGGAAGATGAGGCCAAGCTTGGCCTGTTCACGAGCAAGGGCTGTAAGCACAGCATCCTGTCCAACGGACATCAACACAACATATCCCTTAAGCCCTTTAATATAAACCTGCTCAAGGGACCCGCGCCCTAATTCTGAGGAAATCCTTTCACCCAGCGAAAGCATCGCAGCAGACATGGCTGAAACGCGATCCTCTTCCACGCCTTGTGGAAGGGCGGAAGCTATGCTAAGTCCGTCGACACTCACCACTGCAGACGCTTCAATATCAGGTGATGAAGCCTGCAATTCGCGCAAGCGATCTACCATTTGTTGCGAACGATTTTTGGTCAAAACAACCCTCCAAAGAATTAACGTCCCGCTAAAGGGCGTTTTAATTTCATATATTAAGAATGAAGACTATTTTAGAACATGGCAAGAAATGTGTCAAGTTTAGCATATTCTGGTTTGCAAAACGGTAAGCCGCACATGCTATAATCCTGTCCCATGAAAAAAATAATCATGGCGTCGTGGGCCTTTCTCCTGCTTTTAACATCAACAAATATCGCATTCGCACAGGATGGGACTCCGTCAGCCGAGTCGGAAAGTGGCAGCATCGTTTGCGAGCCGGGGATTTATCTCTCGGAACCGTTGGATTGCCTGGCGATTGGGCCTTCAACCTATTTGACCGACATGGCACGCCTCGGTATGTCCATTCCTCCCAGACCCCTCCCCGCCTCCAAACCCGACCTAAGCCTGACCCAGCTTCCTTATTCATATTTCCACCTCGACAAAGATTATGTGCCCATTTACAGCGCTCCAGGAGGAACAGGTCCTGGCACACAACAATACCTGCCCGGCTTTGTTTACGTATCGTATGTTGACCGTGTAGACCAAAATGGCATCTATTACCTTACTCAAGACGGCGGGTGGATTCCCGGAAAAGGGGCCCGCGTTGGTGAAATTTCCAACTTCCAAGGCCTGGAATTCAAATCAACACCGAGGAATTCTTTTGGCTGGGCATTTGAACAAATTCCTGTTCTTAGCGCGCCTGGTTACAATTCCCCGAAGACCAATCAGCAAATCTATCCATTCCAAACAGTCAACATCTACTCAGCGCAGGTTGTTGATAACGAAGAATGGTATTTGATCGGCCCCGATCAATGGCTGGAAGGCCGCAAGGTGGCACGCGTCATACCGAACACCACATCCCCCGAAGGCATAAGCGCAAATCGCTGGATCGATGTCGATCTTGCCGAGCAAACCCTTGCAGTGTACGAAAATGGGAAGTTAGTTTTCGCCACTGTCATCGCAAGTGGTCTGGAACCCTACTGGACACGTCCCGGCACTTTCCAGATATATCAGAAAAAAGAAACTGAAACCATGCGGAATAACGACCCCACGGATTTCTATTACCTCGATAACGTTCCCTGGACTATGTACTTTGACGGCGCCCGCGCCCTGCATGGAGCCTACTGGCGGACACGATTCGGTTATCCACAATCCCATGGGTGTGTAAACTTATCAGTAGGCGATGCGCACTGGATATTCAATTGGGCAGCGGAAGGAGACTGGGTCTATATTCATGACCCCTCAGGAAAAACACCCACCGCCCCATCCTTATATACCGGCGGCGCGTATTGACATGGTTATATCCTCATGGTAAACTCTCGCCCGCTTGTTAGTTGGTCCCGTGGTGTAGCGGCCTAACATGCGGCCCTGTCAAGGCCGAGATCGCGGGTTCGAATCCCGTCGGGACCGCCTCTTGGAAGGTATTAACCATAAAACCTTCGAATATAAAAGCAGGGAGCCTCGCAAAATGCGAGGCTCCCTGCTTTTATACAAGGGAAATATAAATTAAATCTTTTCAGCAATCTGGCAGATATTTTTGTATCCACTTCGCATCGAAGTCACAAGATCAAAAATAATACTTTTTGCTTCCTCCCTGGCATTAGCAGGATCAGGGATATCGTAAACGAGTCCATCCAGCACCTGCGATAATAAATGCACTTTTTTACGGGCAAATGGGAATTCAACCTGGAGAGACTCTTTATGACCCTGTTCCATCACCATGATCAGATCAGCTTCTTCAAGTATTTCTGTGCTAATCATTCGGGTTCTATGTCCATCGATGCTAACTCCACATGAACGCGCCAATCTCACCGCCTCGGGAATTACCTGGCGGCCTGAGGTGGCCCATGTTCCTGCGCTCCCAACATTCCAGTTTTCGATCAATCCATTGCGAGTCAACTGCTCGCGGAACACCTCCGCGGCGATAGGAGAACGAAACTGATTTCCGGTGCAGACAAATAAAACAGAATACATTTTATTTACTCTAGATCCACAGCAAGATCGACGACGAACATAAACCGCTAATCCTCATTCTCGTCATTCTCATCGTAATACCAGTATTCCAACTGATGCTGCTGGATAATATAACTGGGCTCTTCAGTCACACGCGGCCCATCATTTCTCTTTCGTGGTTCAGTGACAATATTCACCGCTGCTGGTATCTCCTTTTTGGGAGGAATATACACTTTTATCTCCTCGTCAGATTCGAAAACATTACTCGAAGGATTGGGTTTCGAAGCCTGCTCAGAACTGAAGTGTTTTACCTGTTGAGGTCGAGACACAGGTTGAGGATGGGCTTGAACCGGGGGCATGGAGGATTCAGCCTGGGGCAAAAGTTTCAACACCTGACGATCCGTCTCCAATTGCAGCTGAACGTCCTCCTCCTGTTGATAGTAATAATCGCCATGTTTATTTGAATAGTAATTGTGGTAGTAGCCTCCATAATAATGGCTGTCTCTTGGAATTTTATTAAGAACAACTCCAAGCATACTGCCCTCCACTCGTCCCAAGCGTTCCAGCATGGCAAATGCGGCATCCGCCCGTGTATGTCCAGGTTGCACAACCATCAACACTCCATCCAACTTTGTAGCAAGAACTTGAAAATCCGCCACCAGGGATGGAGGGCTGTCCACAATGATTACATCCACATGCTCACCGGCCTCACGCAAGATACTATCCATTTTAGCAGTGGCAAGCAGTTCAGCCGGATTTGGCGGGAGGCTTCCACTTGTAATCACAAAAACATTTTCCATGTCTTCAACTGTGCGCATCGCCGATCGAACCGACATAGTACCGCGAAACAACGTGCTTAATCCAACACGATTGGATATGCCAAAGATCTTGTGAACACGCGGACGCCTCATGTCGGCATCCAAAAGTAGGACACGCTTCCCGCCTTGTGCCATGATAGCTGCCAAGTTAACGGCAATCATGGTTTTGCCTTCACCCGGACCAGTACTGGTAACAAGTATCTTTTTCAGAGCATGATCCACATTTGTAAATTCCAAATTCGTACGCAGCGACCGAAACGCCTCTGAAATGGGAGAACGTGGGTATTTCAACACGTGAACATCGACAGATTCACCATGGGTGATGCTGATATCTCCAATATACCCAATCACGGGAAGCTTCAAGATACGTTCAATATCTTCCGGCGTGCGTATCGTATCATCCACATATTCAATAAGAAATGCAATACCTCCGGCAAGCATCAGGCCGACGAGGGCACTTAAACCAATATTCGTTACCGGATTAGGGCGGATTGGCCTTGCGGGCACTATGGCAGCTTCGATAGACACAACATTGGGGGTGTTTTGCAAGCGCGCCAGACGAATGGCCTCCAGGTTATTTAATAAGTTAATGTAAATCTCTTGATACAACTTTAACGTGGTTTGTAATTGGGACAACCTAGTCGTGCCATTATCCTCCGCCGAGGATGGCTTTCCCAGAACCAGCAAATCGGCATATATCTGCTGGGACAGAAGCAACACAGGCTGAATCTGATTCAAACGCGCTTCTTTCTCTGAGAGCAGGTTTTGCTGCTCAGTTGTCGTAGGAGGTGTAAGTTGTCGAATATCATTTTCCAATTGGGTTACTTCCGCCTGCATCGTCGCAATCTGCGCTTCCACCTGTTTCAACTGCTGTTGAACAGTTTCAGTTGAAACATTTTCAATTTCGGCACTCATTTGAGTTATTTGATTTTCAACCTGCGTAATTTGCGCCTGAATGCTTTGCTCTGTTTGTGTATAACGGCCTGTTTGAATAATCTCATTTTGGTCGATCAAGACCTGCACCATAATATTGGCAATATCTGCCGCACGCTGCGGATCAGCATCTTGCACGGTTAATTGAATGGCTTGAACATCACGAATCTGCTGAACAGAAATCTGCGATGCATTTACTTTAAATCCAAGCAAATTAGATGCTCCCTCAAGGACGGGTCGCGTAGTTAATAATTGAATATAAGTTTGTACCAACTGCTGATCGCTAAGGTATGTATCCGTATTCTTCTCTGCCTGGGAAGCACGCAGGACTAAAATGCGCGTGGAAGCCTGGTATATGGGCGTCTGAAAAATACTGACAAGAAAACCACTTAACGCACCCAACACCAAGCCTATTCCCAGCAGCCACGCCCAGCGGCGAAGCATGGTTATGTAATCTTTTATTTCCATAAGTAATCCTTTTTACAGCTTATTAACCACGATCCAAGTTTACAGCACTTGAATCTGGAGGGCATATTTTGCATTATAGTTACAATTATTTAGCAACATTGCTTTTAAGCAGTACAAGACCAAAAAAACAGCCTTGAAATTCAGGCTGTTTTTCACAATATTTGCACTGATTTGTCAATACATTCTCACTTCCGGGATGTTAGAATATAGCCATGAAGCGTCGTATTCTCGTTGTTGGTATTATTTTTGTGGCATTATCCACAATTCTGATCATTGGTGCAGGGATACTATTTGTTAAAAGAAATAGTTCGGCGGCGCTTGCAACTTTACCCACGATGCCAACTTACGATTACGCCCTTTCCACAAGTACGCCATCTCCAACCAATGTTTTGGCAACAAATTTCGTTACAAGCACAACCACGCCGATCACCCCCACGCAATCCACGTCGCCTTTATCCTTTTTGAGTGCAATTTTTGCCTCTTCGACCCCGCGGCCAAGCAATAACAATCCAATAGTTCCCTCCCCCACCCGAACCGCTCTTTCAGTCACGGTATTTACCTACACACCCACCCCAACGCGCATTCCTACCTCAACTCACACACTTGTCCCTCCATTGGCACAAACCTGTAGAAATGTTTTATATCCAGTAGTGCCGGGGCAGCAATGGCGCTATCAGGCAAACGCATTTGATCGTTCGGATATTCTCACGATGAACGTACTTTCGGTAAGTAATTCACAGGGCGCAATTTCAGCAAGCAGTCAATCGATTGGTTCGAACAAACAGACACAGGTGCAGTGCGATGGAGATGTGATTCGCAGTTTTCCGGCCTTGAGTATGGACATCCTTTTTGGCAACACCCTGGACAGCAGTATAACGGCAAACTACATATCCGGAGTTCTTGCACCGAACGAAGCAGCTTTCCTGCAAAACAATTGGGCGCTGGCATGGTCAAGCCAATATCAAGTTTCAGGCAGCACCACTATCAGCCGCAATAATTCTCAACTTACAGTGACTTTTAACAACTCCCCAATCACCCTCACCTGCCAAACCCTTGCATCTGGAGAAGCCGCCTTCGAAACCATCACTGTCGCCGCCGGTACATTTCGCGCACTCAAAGTTGTTTGCACGGAACAAGGTGAAGTCTCAGCGAAAATAAATGGAACCGCAGTCACAGGCATGGCAGAAGGAAGATCGTATCAATGGTTTGCCCCATACATTGGCCTGGTCAAAATGCAGGTGGAGTACGCCTCGGTCACGATTTTCGATATTCCCTTTTCTTTTCTGGCAAACAACTCTCTGGAGTTACAAAGTTTTCTGACCCCGCCATAAAATAATAGCGGGGGCGGGCAGAAAATGACGCAGACTACACCAGGGCCTGCTTTACCGCCTTCACCACCCATTCGACCTGCTCCTCTTTCATCGTTGAATACAAAGGCAATGTTACTTGACGTGCCGAAACAGCCTCGGTAACCGGCAAGTCATTGCCGCGGTTTTTCCATTCATTCTCATATATATGGAAATGATGTACAGCAGGGTAATGCATACTGGTTTGCACACCCTGAGCTTTCATATTCTCCATGAATGTCGAACGATTTGTATTTTCCGGCAACAAGACAGGAAGAATATGATAACAGGAGACTTCGCGGGATTCAGAAAACGGCATTTGGATTTCAGGAACTAATTCAAACAGTAACTCACGATATAAAGTTGTTAACTCCTGTCGTCGTTCATTGGCCGCCGGCAGCTTCTTCAATTGAACACGTCCAAGGGCAGAGCGAATTTCGTCGATTCGATAGTTAAAACCAAGATCAATTACATCATACGTCGAGGCATGACCCTTGTGACGGTCCCAACTTAACGAAGTCATCCCGTGCGAACGTAAAATTCTTAGCCGCTCAGCCAATTCATCGTCATCGGTTACGAGCATCCCTCCCTCTCCCGTGGTCATGTTTTTATTGGAGAAAAAACTAAAACAACCGATCCGTCCAAATGTCCCCAGCTTGCGTCCATTCAGTATAGATCCAATGGCATGAGCCGAGTCTTCCAAAACGACAAGATTGTGACGATGGGCGATTTCGTTAATCGCAGGCATATCACAAGCAAACCCTGCGTAATGCATTACCATAATGGCGCGTGTCTTGTCATTGACGAGAGACTCTATGCTGGCTGGGGAGATATTCAACCGATCAAAACTTTCGATATCCGCAAAGACCGGAGTTGCCCCAGTATATCGAACGGCATTCGCAGTGGCGACAAAAGTTAAAGAAGGCAAGATCACTTCATCCCCCACGCCCAATCCAATTACCACACCGGCCAAATGAAGTGCTGCGGTTGCATTGGTGACTGCAATCGAGTGTTTGACCCCCATGAAATCCGAAAATTCCCTCTCAAAATTTTTAGTGACCTCCCCCATACTCAACCAACGACTTCGCAGGACCTCAAATACAGCCAGCTCTTCCTCCGCATCAAAATTAAGATCTGCTAAAGGTACACGCCAATTCATGATAAATTCTCCTGCAAAATCAGAATTTTCACCACATTGAGTCCCTATCTATTATTCAATAACAAATTTGATCTTATCTTCAACCCTATCTGAGTTTGTCAGCCAGAAATGTAGAGCGCGCAACATATCCGAGATTAGCAAGATGCGCACATTTAGATTGGCACAAGATTTCATAACACGCGCATACTCCTCAGAATTCAAACCAGAGACAGCAAACATAATCAATCCAACATCATGTTGCTCCACCAAGGTGGACAAATCTGCAGAAGTACCAATTACCCAAGCTCCGTCAAATCTCATTCCTTGCTTATATGGATTATCGTCCACAATTCCAATAATCGTAAAAGCATGCAAAAACAAATCGCGCCGAAGCAACCAGGTGGCAAATTGAGACTCGTCCCCAGTACCTAATATAAGCACTCTTTCTCCTACTGAAAACGAGTTGCGACGTGAAAGCCAAAAGCTTGCCAAACCAGTAAGTAGACGCCACCTATATCGCGTCGTCACCACACCGATAAGCACTACTAAACCCATAGTAAAGATTAATTGAGATGGCAATGGGGGCAATAAGTTAAATCTTTGAGCCACAACTTGCAAGACTGAGATAATTATCGTAACAACACCAGTGGAAAATACTATACCAAACATATCCTCCGGCACCGCGCGTGACCAGACCACCCGATTCAAACCCATTAAGGTGTTTACAAATCCAAACGAGGCAGCAAGAGCAACTGCCAAAGCAATGGCTCTCCCCAAACCCAGCTCCAAAGGACCAGCACTTCTCCAAATAACGCCCACAAGGGCAATACCCAATAAGGCAACTATAAAATCAATGACCAGCCACGACAAATTAAACCGAACGAAGCGTGAGATTGGCCCACCAAACAGGTTGCCCTCCGGAATACGTGTTGAGGCAATCCTTGGTAATAATATAGCCAGGGTCCAAAAGATGATATCAAGGTCACTTAAAAAGGTATGATGGCGTACATAAATACGGTCAAGGCGCATTTTATCCGGCAGGATCTGCTGATAATATGTCGTCATGAAATCAGTGCCTTTGAGCAACCGCTCCTCGTCATGGTACACAATGCTTGCCGGGCTGGTAATTCCAGGGCGGACGGAAAGGATTTCCACTTTCGCATCATCGGGCCATTTATCTGCTATGTCCACATCTTCAGGGCGCGGACCCACAAAACTCATTTCCCCCATCAACACATTCCAAAATTGCGGCAATTCATTTACTTTTGTATCCCGCAGCCAATGGCCAAACGGTGTAATGCGTTTGTCGCTGGCCCCCGTAATCGCCGGTCCGGCATAGCTTTCCGGGGCTTCATACATGGTTCTAAACTTCCAAATGCGGAATGGTTTCCCGCCTTTCCCCATTCTCCAGCCGCTATAAAATACCCTGCCAGGCGATTCATACTTAATGAGGACCCCAATAATGACAAACAACGGCAGCAGCATAACGATACTGGCAAGGGAGAATAAAATATCGAATATACGTTTTAATATGCGGCCCAGTGACAATTGGCCCATATTCGGAACAGTACCGTAGGATAAGGATGGGAAAGAGCGGGGTCGTGTAATCGGTTCCATCATCATTTAAGGTTAGCACATAATGGTGGTATTAAAATTGCAAACTGCTTTCTCTTTTGGGAGCGATCAACACCATGTAATGCGTATTAAAAACGAGTAATCTTTCAAGCAGCATTGCCAATTCCCAGGAAAGGGGGATCAAACGACGAGCCAAAGGCGGAGCCAGCGTGATCCTGTGAAAATCGTATTCACAGTTTGGAAACAACCGCCTGATTTCGACAGGGCGAATACCAAAGGTGTGTGGATTTCCAGGGTTTAGCCAGAAATCATAGGAAATCATGACCCCTGTGGGTTTGAGCACGCGCAGCATTTCCATGCTCATCGTACGGCGGATACCATGATCCAAGATGGAGGAAAGTGCTGTCGATTGCACCACCAGATCAAAGGATTGGGAGGGGAACGGAAGGGATTGTCCATCGGCATTGGCAATTCCAGAACACGGAAGAATATGATGTGCATGGCGAAGACGATCAAAAATAACATCTATTCCAAAGAGGTTTTCAGGCAGGGTACCAAGGTGCAGATATTCCGCCAAAACGCCGCCGCCACCACAGCCCATTTCAAGTAAGGAAAGGTCCTGAAGATTGACAAGCTTATGTTTCTTCAGCACCTTTGTAAGAGCTCGTTGACGCTGCTGAATGGTAAAAAGATATGCCTGATTAAACAGGGAATAGACATCGCTGTCAGCAATGCGAAGCTCTCGATCTTTGTATTCATCCTTTAAGCGTTCAATCTCATCCGATGGCTGCATTTTGCCACCCCGACACTTTCCCAACTTTATCATTCCAGCGATTCCAAAACTTAAAAAGGCCTGCCAGGAAACCCAATCCATAACTCAAATGCAAAATTAAGAAAATAAATGGAAGCCAGCCCAGATATTGGAATTTCCATTTTGATGATGTCCAGATGGATGCAGCAAAGTTCGCCGTTAAATATAATAATGGCACAATCATCGAAGAAAAGCGAAAAGCTGACGAGAATACAAGCAAAACTGAAACAAACAAAGCCAACACAAAAACCGGCGGTATAAACTGGCGCAAACTCATCTGACGGGGATGCTTTTGCAGCACACGGACCTTCCAATAGCCATATTGAAAATACTGCCGCCAGAGCCCCTTCAGGGAGGAACGGCTAAAGTAGGTGGAACGCACATCATTCGCCAGGAGTATTTTCCCGCCCAGCTCGCGGATGCGATAATTGTATTCATCATCCTGATTGCGCACCAACTCTTCGTCATAAAGCCCTGCACGTTTAATAACTTCCCATGTATAGGCAGGAAAAGGGATTGTATCCACCAACATACTCTTTCCGGAAGTTGTACGAAAGGCAGAGTTGCCCACGCCAAACGGTGAGCTCATGCCAATGGCGATCGCCTTCGCAACTTTCGTTTCGCCAATCGATTCCATCGGCCCACCCACCCCATCGACCCCATCCTTTTTTAAATGGTCGACGCAATTGCTTACATAATCCTGTGCAATCAGGCAATGCCCGTCAACGCGAATAACAATTTCACCTTTGACTTCCCGTAAAGCAATATTCATTCCCGTTGGAACGATTTTTCCAGGATTATCCAGAATACGAATTTGCAGTGAAGGATTTCGTTCAGAAAAGTCACGGATAAGACTGTGTGTATCATCGGTGGACATTCCATCCACAACCAGAATTTCCATACAATCGGAAGGATAATCCTGTTTCAGGATGGCAGCCAAAGAATCTTCAATATAAGCAGACTCATTGCGGATTGGCAATATTAAAGTAACAAGGAGATTTTTCATTTGAATCAATTATTCAATTTTATTCTTTATGTTGGAAATAACCGCCTGAAATTTCCCCGCCTTTGTTCTGGGGATCTCGGACACTGTTTCCACTTCCACTTTTACTGTTTCACTCAAACGCTGTTGAACACGATGAACAATATCGCGAACATCCTGTTCGTCAAAGCCTTTTATCGGGACCACCTTTACACGAATAAAAATTAAAGATTCCTGGATGATTTGGCCTTCCAGGATATGAGGTTGATTTACAAAAACCCCGTGAAACCGAACCATTTGCCTGCCATCCGGACCAACGATCACATCCTCCACTCTTCCAAGGACTTCTTTTATAACGGGCATCTCCCTTCCACACGGGCAGGGTTGAGAATCCCATGCAGCGACGTCGCCAAGCCGAAAACGAATCAATGGTTGATAGGTGCGGGAAAGCGTAGTGACCACTACTTCACCTGGTTCGTCCGCTTCACAGGATGAACCATCGGGGCGCAGGATCTCCACGACGGCCACATCCGGGCTGATGTGTAAACGCCCATGTTCACATTCGCTGGCAAAGATGGCATTTTCAACGGTGCTATATTCCTCATAGATCCTGCAGCGATAGGCCTGCTCCATGACACTGCGCATATTGGACGTTAATTTTTCACTGGTTGTAATAATGGCTTTTAATTCTGGTGGAGGGATATTTTTTTCAAGTATAAACCTCGCCAACAGATAATAGGACACAGCATAGCCAGTGGCCCATTCGATCTTGTGACGCTTTAGGGCCTCTACATATTGATGAGCAGTATCCGGGCGCAAGTGAAATGCGGAGAAATACACCTGTTTTTCCCAGGCATTATAGCGATAAAAGGGTCCCTGGCTCTGCGGATCAGGTTCGACCAATCGCCCGGAAAATGTAGCCCGCGGCATGGAAAAGGAAACATCTGCCCAGCCTACGGAACGCACTTCCCGTAACGCAATGGACCGGCGCAATTCAGGAATTGTGTAATAACTGGAAATAGGAGTGCCTGTGGACCCACTGGTAAAAAAGATCTGTGGATGAAACGGATGGAGGTCTTCGCGCAGGAAGCTCCGCGGGGAATGTCTCAGCGGCGATTTCTCCAACAAGGGAAGGGCACGCAAGTTTCCGTTAAGGGCGGCGCGTTTCTGATCTTCAGTCCAATTTTCACGATAATAGGGTACATACTTAATACAATCCTCAAGCAGGCGACGCAACTGTACAGTTTGCAAATCCTGCCATTGTTTCTTCGAAAACACTTCAGATTCTTTGTATTCCTGAACATAATGTTTGAAGCCAGGGCCAAAACGAAGATAATGCCAATAGACGCCGTAAACCGTCAGGGCGGTATGTTGTGCCCAAACGGGAAGTCTTGCATAAAATGCATCCGAGGCACTCATGACAAACAAACATCCTGCCAGATATCAAAAAAAACATACTGCCGTATGAGGGGTAGAAAGTGATCAATGCCTTCCAAAAATGATTGAGCCCCGGATTCGATCGTATCATTATGGATCAAACGTGTTTTTAATTTGCCTTTCGAAAGCGCCTGGATCTTTTCATAAAAAACTGGGTTTTCACGCAGATAGGTATGCCATGGAACGCCAAAGCCCCATTTTTTATGTTTCAAAATACTTTTGGGAAGGGTTTGATTCATGGAGTTGCGCAAGACTGCTTTCCCCACTCCTGATTCATATAACAACTTCGTTGGCAGGTTTGCAGCCCACTCCAACAATCGATAATCCTGAAACGGCTCGCGGCATTCCACCGAAGCACCCATGGTCATGCGATCATTGCGGTCATTTAAGGATTGCAAATATGTATGCTGGTCATAATACATCACCTGCCGTACTGGATCTGAATATGCCTTTTGCGCCTCTTCAGCAATCTGATAACGATACTCCAGGTCTGGAATAATTTTCCCGTTAAATTGATGCGGCATTAACTCCGCAGAGCTGTACACAATGCGATCAATATCAGACCGTAGATTGAGCAATTGGACTGCTTTTTGTATTCGTCCCGGAAAAATGCCGTCCTTTGAAAAATATCTGGAGGCAGCGCTCAACTTGTTGACGATCCATTGCGGGGATCGAAAAAATAAATAACGCACATATCCGGACAGGATCTCATCGGCCCCTTCGCCGGAGAGCAGAACCGTCACCTTTTGCTTTGCCATGCGCGAGATGGCCAACAAATGCGGATCGTGGCCATGCATAAGCGGTTCATCCAGATAGTAGGTGGATTGGCGCAGCATCTCCGGAAGATTAGGCTCAGGTAAATATAATTCATGATAATCAAGATCCCATTGTTTCGTTAACTCCCGGGCGTATTCCCCTTCATCATAGGCCTCATCCTTAAACCTTACAGTAAATGTGGATATACCGGCTCCCGCCTGCCGGGCCATAGCCGCAGTCATGCTGCTGGAATCCAACCCGCCGCTTAATAAGGTACCTACTGGGACATCGCTAATCCGCCGTAATCGAATTGAGGAATCGAACAATTCCTTGAATTCCTCCTGTGCTTGCATCTTGTCGGCAATCTGCCCATTAGAGTCAATTTTTTCAGAAAGATCATACCAACGATGTATTGTCGTTTTTCCATCCTGATAGATCATAAAGTTTCCCGGCAAAAGACGCTGCACCCCTTGATAAGGCGTCTTTTCACCTGCAATGCAACGGAAGAACAATAACTCCGCGGCACTACTTTCATTGAATTCACGTGCAATCCCGGCTGCAAACAATGCCTTTTCTTCAGATGCAAAATAAAGTCCATTTGCGTTCAGGACATAATACAATGGCTTGATGCCCATTCTATCCCGGGCCAAAAATAATGATTTTTGGGTATTATCCCAAATGGCGAATGCAAACATCCCATTGCATAGGTCCAACATCTTCGGACCATGGCGTTGATATAAATGAAGCAAGACCTCAGTGTCGCAGTTTGAGCGGAACTGAACGCCCTGTGCTTCCAGCGTGGAGCGCAGTTCCTGGAAGTTATAGATCTCGCCGTTATGAACGATCCAGAAATATTGATCAGGAGTGGACATAGGCATATGTCCATTCGCACTCAGATCCAGAATCGACAAACGGCGCGACCCCAACCCCACATTTTGATTGATATACGTACCTGCGTCATCCGGTCCGCGATGGATTAACCGATCACGCATTTGGATGAGCAACTTTTCATCAACTTGTTGATCTTTTTCGCGATAAACAATTCCACAGATCCCGCACATTAGCTTTCTCCCAGCACCTGTCTGTATATTTTGTCCCATACTGGAAAGACATTTTCCCAAGCGGACCGTTCCGCCATTTCCCGTCCTCGCGCAGAAATATGGGCTGCCAACTGCGGCTGTTCAAGCAGGCGACAAACCGCATCCACCATTGCGTTGATATCCCCAAATTTCGTCAACAATCCAGTTTGTCCATCTTTCAAGAGATAAGGAATTCCACCAACGGACATGGCAACGACGGGAAGTCCAAATGCGGCGGCCTCAACCACAGCAATGGGCATGTTATCAATACGATTGGTATTTAAGTAAATATCATGTGACCCGAAATGAAGCTGCTTTCCTTCATCATTAAGAAAACCTGCGAAACGGACCTTGTCTTGCAACCCTTTCTTGTTAACCAATTCCCGGGTGGGCTCAAGCATGCCTGCGTCCTGACCCGCCATCGTCAACACGGCATTTGGATAACATATGGATAATTGCTCCAGGACTTGCACTGCAAATTCAGGGTGGCAGTATTCATAAAAAGTACGCATCCAGAACAGCCGCGGTTGAACATGATTGCGCAGACGAAAAGTATATTTTTTCATATTCAGCATATTGGGGATGACCTGCGATTCAAAACCATACTGAGACAAGGCCCCCTGCAAATAAGCGGAAGGAGTAACAATCATATTTGCACGCTTAAAAACCCAATATGACCAGCGAGGAAATCGCTTCATAAAGACGGGCAGGTCGCCTCCATGCAAGACCATGACAATCTTTTTTCCGAGAAGGACTGCCATTCGTGAGGCAATATCGTCGACAATAAAACTTGCACCTGCATATACCTGAAGACTGACAATGTCATATTTCGCGCGTTCACAAACAAGAGTGTACATCATATCCACAAGGCGCGCATAACGATTCAAAACACGGGAGGTTAAAAGACAAACATATCCTTCCTTGGAAAAATTTGGTGCAAGGATTTCCGCCGGGTTTGGCACCCAACCGGGGTGTACTCCCAACATTGGGCCGACAAACAAGATGCGAGGCGCTGATTTCATCAAAGTTCAATCTGCCATTTTTCAGAAATCATGGCTGTTAACTTTTCCAAATACGCTTCATATGTAAATTTTTGTGCAGCTTCCTGCGCAGCCCAGCTTTCAACAGCCCAGCGTTCCGGATCATTAATGTAACTCCGAACTGCGTCTACAAATCCCTGTACATCAAGCGGATCCAAAACCGTGCCTGTTTTGCACTCCTCCAAAACTTGAGGAATGGCTGAGACTGCTCCTGCCAGTGGCACGACCCCATACGCCATGGCTTCGCTTAGGACTTTGGGCCAGCCTTCGGTGCGTGAAGGCAGCAAAACAAAATGCATATCCCCATAAAAAGGTAAAAGTTCTTCATGCGTTCGCCATCCATGGAAGCGGAAATGATCATTCTGTTTTGATCGTTCAACCAGTTCCTCCAGTTGTATCCGCAATTCGCCATCGCCGAAAACATCCATTTCAACGGGCAATCCAGATCCCAATAATTGCAGTACAACCTCAACGGCTCGAGCGGCACCCTTCCCTTCATTTATATTCCCAGCAAACAATAATCGATAAGGTTCTGCAAGTCTTCTTTCCACTATTTTGCGGTGAGAACTTTCAGACAGGGATGGATTATGAAATGAAAGGACATGTCTTGGCTGGCCCGACCATTTCCCATTGACGGTCACCATACTTCGGGGAAGGTTTAGTCTCAACATCCAGCGTTGCAATGAATAGGAAAATGGGTCCTTTCCAATGGGCTGCCAGTTCCCTGCGTATTTTATCCAGCGAAAGGAAGCTTTTTGGGTAAAAATCAACATGATAAGTGCCAGCAAACTGATATTGGTAGGGCAGCGAACATGAAGAATGTCTTCATTGCCTAACCTATTAATTTCCTGACGGATTATTTTCCAATAATTCACATAGGCACGGAATATACCCAGTTTGTCCTTAAATGTTTCTCCACCGGAAGGCTGGACCGGCACAAAAACAATATTATTAGCCGAGTATGCCATGCTGCTTAAGGGAGCATCATCCTGATAGAGAACTGCGATATGACGAATTTCGTCAAACAGCCTGGCAAGCTGATCGATCTCTTTTACCGTGGGTCCCCAGCCTACAACTTGAGTGCCCATTCGGTAGTGTGGTGTATGCGAAATCACCAATAAATTCATGCAGTCGTTTCCAATTGACGAAGAGCCTGATCGTAGCGGCTCATACAGATGGACCAGGTCTGCTCTTTAAGAGCCCGCTGGCGTGCATGTTCGCCCATTTGTTTCTTTTGTGCAGGGTCCATTAATAATTTCCGTATCGCCTGTGCAGCCGCATGCGGATCATTTTCTGGAATGACAAAGCCCGTTTGTCCATTCACGACCGCTTCAGCAAGGCCTGAATTGCCTGCGACCACAGCAGGTTTTGCACATAACGCGCTTTCCACAACGACAATTCCATATCCTTCAAATTCGCCATTGTTCCCATGACGGCTGGTTAATACAAAAATATCACAGGCGTTATAAGCTGCATTGAGCATCTGTATATCGAGACGGCCCATAAAATGCACATGTGCGCTGACACCAAGTTCCAGTGCCAGTTTTTCAAGTTGACCTTGTATGGTCGGGAGCCCGACCATCAAGTAATGAACGTTCGATATATTCTTTATAATTTCCGGCAGGGCGCGAATCACGAGGTCCTGTCCCTTGCGTTCGCTTACATGACCCACAGTTAATAAAATATTTGAAGCCTCCAGGTTTAAGTTTTTCAAAAACTTCGTGCCACCATCAGGATCAGGATAATATTGATGATGATCTGCGCCATTTTCAATCACCATCTGCCTCTTTGGCCTTACCCCCATTTTTAAAAGTTGTTCCTGGCTGTATTGACTGACAGAAATTATCATATCTGCCTGATTAAAAGCCCAAACTCCGAATTGCCTTACAGGGAAAAATGCAGGAATCACGCCGTGCCAAATTGCGCACCAGTTCACTGTATGGGGAGGGCGTGCAAGCTTTATAAAAAATTGCATAATTGCAGCCAGCCATACTTGTCGATCTCCTGTGACGACAAGAAGGCTCGGTTTCCAATTCTTGATCGTTTCAAACAGACAGGTCCAACGCCTCAAAAGATCCCGCAAACGATTCCTGGTACGCGGGAGTGTGATTATCTTAAATTTCTGGGTCGCATTAAATAGCACAACTTCTTCCGAAGTCATATAGTCCTGTAGAGTTAGTGTTTGCACTTCCCAGCCAAGCTGGGTCAAATACAATGCAAGTTGATGAGCATGTGTGCCAATTCCTCCTGGGCCAGGGGGAAATTCACTGGATAATAAGAGAAGCCGTTTCAATTATCACCATCCATGCTTAAGACGACAATAGGCAGGGCAAAAATATAAGCAACCGCGGAAATACGCATTGCAGAATGCGTCATTTCTACAAGCGACCAAACCATCAAGCCGGCAAGCATTCCCTTGGCCAACCCCGTCTTAGCACGACGTAATCCCCTTAAAACAATAACCACAAGGAGCAGAATAGCTGCAACGCCAAACATCCCATGTTCTGCCAATAAACGACTGTATTCAGTATGGGCAGCCACATCTATGTAGCCTCCTCCCAAAATCAAACCTCGATTCACGGAACTTAAGCTGACCCCTACTCCAAATATTGGATTTTCTTGCCAATCCTGTAAATCTGCCTGGATCAGCTGGACGCGCCCGGTTGTATCCAACTCCTCATACCGTGCCTGCAAAGCGCCACCCGTATACTGATTCAAATTTGGGATGGCCCATCCTGCCAGGATAGCTAAAATCACTGTTAATACCAAAAGACGCCGCATTTCACGCCCTCCATTTTGAGTGAAAAAGAACATGGCTGCTGGTATGGCAAATATCAAATCAAGCAATCCACCTCGCGAGAAGGTTAAAACAGATTGCAACAATAGTATGCTGCTGATTCCCATAATGATCCACCAACGTATCCCCAACGGAAGAGCAATAAACAAATACAACATGCTGAACAGCGCTCCCAAACTGAGTATAGCGGAGATTTGATTCGGTCCATACCCTCCACTGGTAATGAAGTTACTTTCAGTAATAAAAGCAATTCTCTCTGCAGTCAAGGTGGATCGCCAGACAAGAGTTGAAATACTTATAACAGGCAACAAACCAATTAATAGCATTTTTCCAGCCTGTTGCTGATTCAACTGAACACCTCCCAGAAAAGCCACTGCGATTGCCAAGGCCAGCGGCCCGGACAGGTTGAAGCTTATTTGTTCCTGTGCAACATCAAAGCTCAGAATGCTTAACGTAATCACCACCCCGGGAACCAATAATGAAAAATATAGTATTCCTATGCCTTGTAAACGTGTCTGCCAGCGGACGGCACCCAACACCATCAAAAGTACAAGCAAATATTTACCCGTTTCCCAAAAAACGTCCGCCTTTGTCATACGCCAGAGCAATTCAGCACTGGCAATATAGGTGCATATATACACAAGACGAATGGGAGTCTTATCGCGAAGCGTGGAGAGCCCAACCAGAAAAACAAGGATGACATACACGGTAGGTAAAGCGGGGCGAAATCGATAGAGAAGTAAAGCCAAGACAACATGAAAAATCGCCGCAAGAAAAAAACGGGAGAAAAAAGCTTTAACTTCCTGCTGCTCATCTGTGAGTGCAAAACGTGATTTTGGAAGATATCGTAGCTGACGGATCGAGGAAACAGGTCGCATAAAATTTATTCCTTTATCTCTGCGGCAAAACGAGGGATATTCGGATGGGCCAGAATTAACTCATCCGCACGTTTTATATTGCGTCTTAATTTAAGAAGCGTATCCGGCAATAACAAAATCCCTATAACGACCTTCAACAAACGCAGCCAAACCGATGGATGATGAAGGCTAAATCCAGCGAAGATACTCATCCAATAAAACTCGTGCGTTTGACGTGCTGAAAAATAGCGCTTGCTTAATAAAATCTCGGTTGCGCTTGGCAAACTGCGTTGAAACAGGTTCCGGCGGCTGCTCGAATACGTTATCACACGTGCCTTGTGAACTCGCAAGCCGCCCTGCACGGCATGATGATGCAGGACGGAAATCTGCGGATTAAGGATCAAGCGTGCTCCACTTAAGTATAAGCGCATCCCCAGATCAGCATCTGCACGCTCTCCGTGTTCAAAGGCCAGATCAAACAAACCGGATCTTTCCAAGGCACTACGATGTAAAAGTGAGTTATTAGTGGGAAAGACATCCGCAACGCGTTGAAATGTAAACGCCTCCGGCAGGCTGCTGCCCACCTCATCCGCGACCCCACAGGAGGCATCAGAAAGGTGCCGCTTCAAATAATGAAGATGTCGTTCAATAAGGTCTGGCTGAATTTCGTCATCATCGTCAATAAACAAAATATACTTCCCTTTGCTGACCATCAGGCCTGCATTTCGAGATGAACATTGCCCTGCATGATCTTGAAAAATAACCTGTAACGGTAAATCTTTAAATTCAGCATAAAAATCAGCCTGACGATGCTGGTGCTGCGTTTGATCGATCACGATGATCTCCAACGCCGGCATGGATTGCTGACGAAGCTGATTCAAGACAGTTCTCAAATAAGAATAACGGTTCAACATGGGAATCACCACACTGATTTTTTCCTCAACTGGACTATCATCCTTTCTTTGTTCACGGTGATAATCGATAAGTTGATTAGGTTGTGACGGTACATGCTGTAAGGATTTTATTGCCTTCCAGGACTGGGAAATATTCCAATATCCGCTTAATAACGCACGCATGAATGTCCATAAATACCAGCGGGGGCCAAAGCGCTGTTGAATGATGCGAAGTTCATCGCCTGGGGAAAGAATCATTTCATGTGCGAATCCGCTATTTGACTCGACAAGATCACGTTCGTAACGGCAAAATACACCCCGCTGCATACAGCGAAGCCCCCATTCCAGACCGGCCCCATCCAATGTTTCATACTCCGCTTGAATAAAGCCCATCTGCCGCAACACATCATCCCGCACCAGACAGGCCCGTAGTGAAACCCGCCAGGAAGCCGCGGTTTGTCCCGGATCACGATTAAACATCCAATTCGGCTTAACAAAATCCAACACACCCGGCTGACCTCCTGTACCCAAAAGTAAACCGGCATGCCATAGATCATCCGGTTGATCGAGAATGGCTTCAATCTTTTTCGAATCTGGCACGCCCAATATTGCATCCCAAAACAACCAGGCATCCGGTTGAATTTCTGCAAGCCTTGCTTTGACAAGTTCCACGAGCGGTACCGGCTTGTTTACAGCAAACCATACCGGCCCCAGATCCCAATCGGGCATGGTCGAACCATTCAATAAGATCAGGGCAATTCGTTTCATTGAGTCCCCAAAAGCCTGGAATAAAGTTCTTCAAACTTGCGAATTTGGTCTTCAATCCAAAAAAACTGGAGAGCCCGTTTCCTTCCGGCTGTTCCCATTTTTTTCCGCAAGGAAGGATCCAGAGCAAGCATCTCCAGTTTCTCCGCCAGTGCCTGTGGGTCACGGCGTCGCACGATGAAACCTGTGACCGATGATTCCACATTCTCTTTTAAACCACCTGCATCACTCGCCACCACCGGAAGTTCCATGGATTGTGCTTCGATGACCACGTTGCAAAATCCCTCCGACAGCGAAGGATGCAAAAAGATATCCGCCCAACTCATTTGTGTCCTGATTTCATGAGGCGGCTGCGCCCCTAGAAAAAACGCCGCATCCTCAAGGGACAGTTGGTGCCGCGCAAAATACAGTGCCTCACGATGATTCCCGTCCCCTACCAGACGATATTCACAAGCGATGCCACGATCGATCAACATCTTGACAGCCTGCAAGGCGTATTCATAGCCTTTTTTCCATTCCAAACGGCCGACACTTAAAATGCGGATTACATCCTGCGAAGTGGACTGGTCCTCATTCCTTTTAAAATAGGAAACATCAACAGATGGAGGGATCAATGTATAAGGCTTGTCAGGTGGACAGCCTCTTTCCTTTGCCTGCTGCCATAAATGCTCGCTGAGCAAATGCAGTTCATCTGCCTGCTGCCATATCGTTTCATAATAGCGGGGATCGTTTAATTCCGTAAAATTCAAATCATACCCACGAAAACTGACCAGAATCCTGCTGCCGAGCAGTTCCTTCAAATGCATCTGGTCCACGGCCAGCGCGCCAAACTCAAAGTGGATCAATGCAGGTCGTAACAGAATCAGCTCCGCGTCCAGGTAGAGGCGTCGAAATATATCAAAACCAAAAAGTCTCCAACCGTGTATCAGGTAATGAATTGTCGCCCTGAACTGATAAAACAAACAGCGCAATAGCGCAAGCGGTATTAACAAAGCTGCCAGCCAGCGCGGTCGATGCAGCCAGCGTACATGGACATGGTCTCTTATATTGGGATACTGGGCCAGCTCTGGAAAATGATTCCATTCACACGGATCGCTCTCAGAACAAACCACATGAACATCCCATCCCTTCTTTAACAAGCCAAGGAATTTATTGACGATGAATGTCTCTGACAGCCTGGGAAAGCTGCTCAAATACAGAACCACCCGCGGAGGTTTTTGTTTCAACATTCCCATGATGAACCCGTTGAAAAGTATTCAGAAAAGTGTTTAAAGAAACCGGAAAATGAGAGCCTTTCCTCCCATGTTTCACGGCAGCGCTTTTGATGTTCAACAAAGTCATCCGCAGACAAATGCGCATGAAAATCAAGGACTTTTTGAGGAAGCTGCCCCAGCTCATTTGCATCCACCCAAACACACAAGCCCTGCCAGTCAATATCTTTCTCCCAGGGGAGCATGCAATCTGTATCCACAAAAATGGGGATGCGCCCCATGGCAAGCGTTTCGTAGAAACGGGCCGAGAAATTGCCTGTCCCCCGCACACAGACAATATAATCACTCTCAAGCATATTGTCCCAGTATTCCCTGCGTGAAGTGTTTACTTCCTCTCGAGTACGTGCTCCTGCTTTATATTTTTTGCGTTTCACAAAGTTTGTTTGAATACTAGGCTTTTTTTCCAATCGATGAAGTGCCCCCCAACGAAGTCCTGTGGAAAGTGGTCTCAGGGGAAGAAATTCATAAGGATTCAACCCCAAGGCACTTTTCATATTAAAAAATCCGAAACGGATCCAGCTGCTCAATGCATGTTCAAATGTATGGTCTGCCTGCCCGCAAAAGCCGACCACAGGCTGGGGGCTTTTTTTGCGCAATGCAATTCCAGACATATTCAATTCCTGCAGCGGATCACCGATAAATACAGGTTTTGAAAATTGTCGCGGGCTTCGTGTGGAGCGATATCCGCTGGTTTGAAATAAAAATATATTCTTATATTGCGGAAATCGAATGCCAAAGTCGCTGTTCTGCCAGACCGCAACAGGCTTGTTCATGGACATGGCCTGCTCGATAAACACTTCGGCTTCCCTCAATTGGCCGCTCTGGAAATAATAATCCCATGTCATGGTCAATACGTGCAGGTCCGCGTCCTGCGGGCTGGAAACAATTTCATATTGGGTGACCTGCGACCCATAGATTTCGACGTTCTCTTCCAGTGATCGTGTGTTGATGTATGGACGCAAAATATCAGCCAAAAAAGGACGTTTCTCCCTGCGGTAAAATTTTGGGTTAAAGTGGATTTTCATATGGTTGAAAGTGGATGTGCGGGGACACCCACCAATACGGAATTATCCGACGCATCCTGGAGCACCACCGCCCCCGCTCCAATCTGGACGTTGTCTCCAATATGTACCGGCCCAAGGATGACTGCATTGGCGCCCAACGTCACATTGTTCCCGATATACAGCTCTCCCCTGCTTCTTTCGCCAATACAATTTCCACCGGTCAAAGTCAAATGACTTCCAATCACCGCGTTGCCGGAAACAACAATGCCCAGCGAGCCATGCAATATCTTCAATCCCTGATCAATTTTGGCACGATAGTGAATCTCATGGGGCGCACTGATCAGGCGCAGGATCAAAAAACAGGGGAGGAAAAAAATTCTTATCAGCGCCCATGAATCCCCCAGCAACAAATAAAAAAAACGGTCCATGCGATAAGACAGAATGATCCCCGCACTGCCGCCAAACCAGCAAGTCAGCCAGCGCCAGGGTCTGCCATTGACGATCAGACCGATCTCATGGACGAGATAATTCAACTGTTGCAATGCTTCCCTTGTTCGTCTCATTGCAAACCTCCAGTCTTCTGCAGCTCTTGATAAAGATCAACCCATTGCTGGATCTGCCCATCGAGATTGAAGTTCCTTTCAATTTTTTTTCCTCCGGCCCTACCCATCTGTTCGCACAAGCTTGGGCTTTGCCACAAAGATTGCAATGCAGATGCGATCGCAGCAGGATCACGCAGAGGGACCACAAACCCTTCCACGCCATCCGTGACCGCTTCCCGCACCCCCCCGCAATCCGTGGTGACAACGGGAATACCACAAGACATCGCCTCCAGAACTGCATTTGAAATTCCCTCGCTCAAACTGGAAAGCAGAAAGACATCTATCCGCTGCAACTTTTCCTTTATCTGTTCCTGCGAAAGTTTTCCGGACAAATGCACATGCTCCTGCAAGCCAAGGTCATGGATCGTAAAGTGAATTTGTGATTCATCCGGGCCGGAGCCAATGATCTCGAATCGAACGGGAATACCCTGGTCAGCCAGTTTTCGAATGGCAATCAACGCATAGTCCAATCCTTTGCGCCAGATCAGGGAACCGGTCGTCAACACATGGAAGGTTGAACGGGAAGGTCGTGATTCCATGCGAGGCTGAAAAAAATTTATATCCACCGCCGGGTGAATAAGGTGAGTCTTTTGTGGATCCAGACCGAACTTCATTGCCTCCTGCAAAATGTTTTGTGACACACAATGCACTGCGGTCGCACGCGCGAAAGTCTGCCTCAGGCCATCGGCCAGATCCACCCTTTCTGGATCATGCGGTCCAATGTTGATCTGTGAACCGCGGCAGCTGATCACCACCGGCATGCCGAGATCAAAAAGTGGAAGATGATCAATGGCTGCAGAATTCCATGGAAAATAGATCACATCCCATCCCTTTCCTAAAAATGGCAAAAGACGATACCAGAGGCGTGTACGTTGTGTATGGTTTGGTATTGCATTGATCTGAACCGCGATCTTTTGCATATCCCCTCTGGATCCCAACCAGGCCTTCAAAACCCACCAACCCAGCCGAAATATGCGGACCACAAAATGACCTTCCCAGCTATAAACCGGCAGCCAGTGAAAGCCAGGCATGTTAAACCAATCCGCAGCGGGCCGCTTGATGCTGGCCACTGTGATCTGAAATCCTCTCGCCAACAAACCACGCAGCAAACGTTCGATAAAGGTTTCCGGCGGCCAGATCAGACCGGCCGCCAATATATGCAGCGGCTTAGCCATATTTTTCCAACCAGGCGGAAAAAGTCAACAACATTGAAACACTATATCCTTGAGAAGCACTCGGCGATCGATAAAAATCTTCAAGCAATGTCTTGATCTGCACGGGGGATAGAAATTCATGGAGATGCAGACTCGGTTTCAGTAACCACCTCTCCAGCCCTGATCTTCCCTGCTCTGACAGAAATTGCACTTCCCAGTTTCGCTCGAAAACTTGTTTACTGTGCAGCATACGTCCCAGCTTTTTGAGAATACGTTTTGGTAATAACAAAGTATTAAACCACTGATACTGATAAAGGTTCGCATCATAAACCTGCCAGGCGATGCGGGCAAGATCCGGCGCGAAACGTTTCAGATAGTCAATTTGAAATTGACGGCCCGCCAGGAAATCAGATGGAACGGTCTGAAAGAAGTCTGTGATGCGCTGATCATAAAAGATCAGGCGTGGGGACGCGGCAGATTGGAAAATGCGGATCGGTGCCAGACTCCAGCGAAAGGACCAATTCTCCGTCTTGAAGGCCTTGACGCGAAAGTCCGGGTCAGGGATGTGTTCAAGCGGTCGCATCCCGTTTCGCACGTAATCGTCCAGCACTGATTCAGGGTCGCCGCCTGCCCATCGTGGCTGAACCAGGTTTCGGAGCAGCCAGAAGCGTCCGTTTTTCTTCATCAGATCCAAGGTATGGGAAGTGACTTGCTCGTTCGTGACAGAACGATTGATCAGGCCGATGTCATCAAGCCAGACATCCCCCCATAACGCTGCGATCAACCCATCGGCATGATCTGCGATCGGATCGCGTACCGCTGCCTGACGCGGCTGCGTGAGATCCACAAAACCTTCCGTCCAGGCAAGGATCCTGTCAAGATTTTTAAAGAGATAAGGCCCAATGGTGAAGGATTCAAAAGGCAATTGACGTGCAGCCGCAATTTGACTGGCAATACGGGTTTCAACTGAATCATCTGAATAGCCATAGGAATAAGACCAGGCTTTATTTTTCGAATCGGATGCAAGGGGAACAACCGATGAACGCGAATCCAATCCGCCGGAAAGCGGGATCGCGGTTCGTTCGCCGATTGATTCAGTCACCACTTCATTGAAAATGGAGGCAAATTCGGCCAGCGTATCATCGTAAGAACGATTCAGATCGGGCACATGCTGCCAGTGCCAATATTTTTCCTGTTTTGTCAGATTGCCATGCTCATCAAAAATATAATGGGATGCAGGCTGCGCGATGGAAACACCTTCATAATGAGTATGATCTCCGGGAAAGAAACCAAAGCCAAAGAAGCCAGCCAAGGCATTCCAATTTAATTTGCGACTGGAAAAGCTCCCCACCGCCGGAGAGAAGGTACCCAATGCACCGCGGCAATAATACAGGTGAAGCGTGCCGAAGCGATCTGTCCATATGTGCCACTGGCGTTCTTTTTTTTCATATGCAAGGATAAGAAATTGTCCATGCAGGGAGGAAATGTTTTTTGGAAAGCCATCCACCGGCAAATCGCGAATTTCCCCCAACGTATGGATTCGCCACTCATCTGTTTCCTTTTCCTGAATAGGAAAGCCTTTCCATTCCTGCGAAGGTTTGCATTCCAATATCTGCGAATCGTGAAATCGATCCTTTAACTTCCATGATGAATCAGCAAAACGACTCGGGGGAGTCATTTCTGAAGTTTCAAATAAAATCAGCAAATCACCAGTAAATTGCGCCATTTATATTTTCAACATCTTCCGGTAGAGGGTTTGGTATTTTCCCACTTCATGATCAATCGTATGGTGATCCACAATGGATCGATGTGCCGCCTGCCCAAGTTGAATTCGTAAAGCTGGATTATGTATCAATCTTTGTAATTTACCAGAGAGGCTCGCATGATCTTGCGGGGATGCAAACAAGCCGTTCTCTTGATCTTGTATTACATCACGCGAACCCGGAACATCTGTGGCTACACATGCCTTCCCGCAGGCCATGGCTTCAAGCAAAGCAACCGGGCATCCCTCTCCCTTGTTAATCGTCGGCAGGACAAAGATATCGCTTTCCGCCAGCAAGGCCGGGATGTCATCCACTTTTCCGAGAAAGTGAACTCGATCTGAAATTCCAAGAGCCTCGGCTTGTCGATGTAACTCATGAGTGTACGCTTCATCTGACGGTCTGCCTGCCAAGAACAAATGCGCATTGGGGATCTCGGCCATCGCCTGCAAAAGATAGGAGTGTCCCTTTACAGGCACCAGTTCCGCCACACAGGTAATGATGATTTCAGCTTTATCCATGCCCAAACCAGATCGCACATTGAGAACAGGTATCACATGCGGATGAAAAACTTTTGTATCCACCCCTGGAGGGAGCAGGACTGCCTTTCGTTTGTATAAAGAATGAGGGAAAAATACAGTCAACATGTCGCTGTTCTGTGCGGCGATCGCACTCGCAAACAGGGAACGCAGCTTCCAGGCACGGCTTCCCCAGCCCATGTTCTTTTTGGTATACATCCAAGCTTTGGCACCTGATGCTCGTGCAATGAGCGTCTCTGTGTAATCATCGCTGTAGTGAAAGGAATGCCAGAGTTTAAAACGATATGGACGAAATACTTTCGCCGCATTTTGTATACGGAACAAAAGCGTAGCATACGGTTTGGGGGGAACCGTAAAGTCCGCTTCGATCAGCAGGATGCCGAGCCTGCCCACTTCCTGATCAAGTTTTCCGCCGCGTTGAGAAACACAAATCGCAGGGGAAAAACGATTTCGATCCAGGCGTTCCACGATATTAAGCATCGCTCTGCCGGAGCCTGCTGTGATGAAGTTTGGAATGGTAAAAAGAATGGGAATGGCCAAGGTGAAAATCCTGAAGTTATCCAGGTTTTACGAGAATGGCTTTGACAATCCCCGGCATTAACAATCTTCTTCTGGTTTCCTCCAACTGGGGATCCCGTCTCTTGGAGATCGTACGGAAATGCCATAAAAAGCGATGTAATCCAAAGATCGTATTGGCTGCCAGGTTCCGGATCCATTTTGGGCCTGGCAATCCATCCATTGCGGAGATGGCCACGTAGGCATTCCAATCCGCTGGTACGATTTGCTTCACTTCAAAGCCTGCTGAAGCAAACGTGTTCAATACCCCGAAGTGCGTGTGATGATAGAAGGAATCCATATGAAATGGAATGATCGAAGCAACGGCTGCAAAACAAATTCCGCCGGGCTCCATGACACGAAACAATTCCTTTGCAGCCACGATGGGTTGTTGTAAATGTTCGAACACAGAATAGGAAACAGAAAATTGAAAGGTATTATCCGGGAAAGGCAGACGATGCAAGTCACCGACATGGGTGGCGCCGCCGCCAAACCGCTCGCCTCCCCCCTGATCTGTGGTGACTCCACTTTCATTATCAATGCCCACATACTCATATCCATAGGACTCAAGAAAGGAACGCATCGACCCGCCGCCGCAGCCGTGATCCAGACAAAAGGCATTCTCATGCGCTGGCGGCACGAATCCGCTTATATTGGATTCCTTTAGGTCATCCTGGATCCGTAGATTCTCAGGGAACATTGGAACAAGCGACCTTTGATACACATAATTACGAAAGGATGCATGATTCTGTAATTCATATTCAATATGCCCCTTGACGCCTTTTTGAGGGCGCAGATCCGGAATGCCGTTCATCACAGGATATCGAATGCCAGCTTCAGAGACCCAATATCCATCCTGTTCTTTAAGCAAGCTGCCATCGTCCGGGCTGATCATCGTTACTTTGACTGGCATAGGCACCTTATTTTTTTATCCCCAACGCGTAGACTGCAATTTCCGGGAATAATGAGACATGAAATATTCCATTTGCAAGGAACTTGCGGGTGACTCTCCGCAGGAAATATCCGAAGACCGTTTCTTCCAGGTGTTTCGTAGATACGCGGATCATCGTGCTGTTTGGATCATACTTCCTCTCCTCGTCGCTGCGGGTGATCACCATTTTGAAATGATCCTCAAGAAACGAAAAGGAGGAAAAGATCTGCTGCAAGGCATTGGCCGTAAAGCGCCAGTGATCTTTGGGCATGTTCGTATGCTTGTGGATAAACGGCTCGGAGAGGAGCAGACTGGCTCCGGGAGCCGCAACTTTGGTCAGGTTTTCCGCTGCGATAAATGGATTGGGCACGCACATCAGGACCGACATGCAGATGATCGTATTGAATTTATTCTCAAACTGTTTAAAAAAATCGGCATCCTTGTTGCACAGATCCACTTGATGATCGACCTCTTCGCCTGCAAGCAAGTCAATGCCGGTGATGTCATGATATCCCCCGGCTTTCAGATCTGCCCTGAAATCGCAGCGATCATAGTCATACATCTTTGCGCCCACGATCAAAATGGGTTCCCTGATGAAAGTATTTCGTTCTTTAACGTAATTTGCTTGGGCCAATGTTGGCATGGGATCTCTCCAGGATTTGGAAATAGCCGCGCAGTGTCTTTTGAAAAGGCGTATCGATCGGGGTTAATTGTCGTGTTTTACCTGACTGTATCTCCGTGTATGTCCCATGATTCAGGATCGCCTGACCCAGCTCGGTCGTCGTCAGGAAGCGGGGGTGATAGGGTTTCAATGCATGCAACAGGGAGTTCAGCTCTTCGAATGCCTTCTCTTTCCATGCGCCCACGTAGTTAATCCGATGTGTATCAATCATGATCGGGATATGGTGAGGCAAAAGTTTTTTAATCCATGTAAAGGTATTTCGAAATCCATGCTGTCTTCTTTGAGGACGTGGGTCAAATTTAACATTTCGAACCATGGACAGTAAATTCCCTGGCAACCGTTCTCCCAAAACATGGGAGATGACACGTTTTTCACCATTCCTGCCTCTCACGATTCGATACCCTGCACCTTGAATGAACTTTATTCCGTGATCGGACCATGCCTGTACAGTGACGGGGGTAAAGACATAGTTCGGTGCGATGGTGGAAAGTGAGGGGTAGCCAAAACAATCCTGAAAAAAAGCCAGGCCTCTCTCCAGCCAGTCATGAAGCTGCCTTTCCTGCATTTGTTCCGCGGTCTTCCAGAAGATGTATTCAGAATGATATCGCCATTCCTCCTGTTTCAGGAGAGACAAACCTCCGCAACAGGTTCGATAAAACAGATGACGTGCACCCGGTACATTCTCGCGAAGATCGCGCAGCCAGGCCGCTGTCCAAAAATGGGAACGGGCGTGAAATTGCGGGTGGAAGACCATTCGCTCCATACCTTCCAGCCATTTTGATCTCAGTTTTTTATCCTGATCGTTGATCGATATATCGTAATATTCCGTGAAGCCTCCCTGTCGAATCTTTTCAAAATCCGGGTTGGCTGTCACAAAATTGGCTGTAAAACAAGGATGTCGTCCATCTTCATCTTTATGATTCTCAAGGAGGTTGTATAGTTTCTCAAGATCATCCTCTGACTCCGTCTGTTCATAGGCCCATTCTGAAGGCTCGCCATAGGGTTGAAGCAGCTCTGCACAGGCTTTTCTCTCCAGGCCCCAATCGTCGCTTTCAAAGACGACTACCGGCTCTTTGCACCGCCAATTGGCCCAATGACGCAGCCTTTGAAGAACACGGGATGAGAAGTTTGAAATCATCAATGATCTTTGCACCTTACCGCATAGATGCCATAGCCGAGCGGAAAACCATCCAGCCGATCAAACCTACCAAGGAAGATCAGGATCAGCATGCCAAGGAGTTTATGGGCCGTATATCGGGCGGTGAGTTTCCCTCTTGGGCGGTTGAGATTATCGACAAGGGTGGAGAGCAATCCACCAAGATGGATAAAAGATTGTATTTCAAAGCCATCGTTTAACAACTCGGTATAGGCATCCTGCGAAAAACGCCAATAATCCACCTCATCATGATAGGGATAGGCGAAAGGGACCACCAAAAGTAATTTTCCACCGATCTTCAACGTCCTTTCCATTTCACGGATCGCTTTTTTGAAATCAAAGACATGTTCCAGGACGGAAATGCATAAAAAGCCATCCACTGAACCATCTGCGAGGTTCATTTGAGTCACATCCAGAATGTCATCGGCATCTTCGGAGATATTCGTGCAGCGAAATGCCGAGATGTTCGGAAAGAAGCGTTGATGTGCATAGGACCTCTTGCCACCGATCTCGATCAACTCGCCTGTAAACTCCTTACCATACTTATCAAGAAATAAATTTTGATAATGACGAAAAATCGAAAAGTGTCTTGACAGAAATACTTTCGCGTTTAAATCTGAAATGAGTTCGTGATTTATGCCAGCCATAAACCTTACTCCTTAAACCAGGCAGGATTCCGGTATTACTAAGGCAGTGCTTACTTCAAAATAATAACAATTATTTATGTTGGTCAAGCAATTTCTCTTAACACCCATGACGTTTCTCATGTTGAGCATTTGCAGCAATCAATTGTCGATATAATTGTGCATATTGTCTAGCTGTTTCTAGATGCGAGAATTTTCGGGCAATGATTTTTGATCTTTTCATATAGATATTGCGAATTTCAATACTCGCCATACGCTGTATGGCATTAACCAACTCTTCTAGTGAACCAGAAGAAATTAATAGACCATTTTCATCTCCTAATATTTCAGGTATGCCGCCTACAGCTGTTGCAATGCATGGCAAGCCAGCCGCGCAAGCCTCAATTAATGAAAGTCCAAAACTTTCAGAATCCGATGGTAAAACAAAAACATCTAACATTGAATACACATCGATTATATTTTTTTGGTGCCCTAACAAATGTAGTCTTTCGCTTATGCCCAATTTCTTTGTTAGAACAACTAATTGGTCGTACAAAGGACCATCGCCCGCAATTACAAAATGGGCGTCTAACCCATTTTGCAATACTATAGCCGCAGCTTGGATAAGCAAATCATGACGTTTTAATTGCACGAGTCTTCCGGCAGTGCCAAACACAAGAGAGGTCTTTGAAATTCCTAAGACTTCCCGTAAATTGCGATTTTTCAATTCCCCATTGGAAAAACTCTTTAGGTCAACCCCATTGTAAATAATTTTCTGTTTTTCCGGTGGTAGGTACTCGTAAGAAGTCAATTCATTTAGAGCAGATTTAGATACACCAGTAACAGCAGCATTTTTTTTGTTTACCAACCGGACCGTTTTTGCCCATTCGGACACATCACCTCCCACAGAACGATATAAGCCATGCAATGTCCATATCCATGGAAGGTTTGCATAGTCCAAAACAGCCGACGCTTGGAGCCCAACTTTGAGGGTAACATGAGTATGTACCAGATCTGCGTTGATTTTTTTTAATAATGAAGATAACCGCCATGGAAATGTAAAATAAAAATTATCTCTCAAAAACTGATCTATTTGATAAGAAGGGGTAAAATTTCCAGGCGGCCACCTTAATGGACAACACTCAATTGACCTTGCATTTCCTTCAATTTTTTGCCTCATATTGCCCGTATCACTGATTACGCAAATAACACTATGCTCAAAGGAATTTAGCGGATCGGTTTTGATAATATTAAACAAATTTGTCTGTACACCACCTGAACTTAGTGTTCCAATTATGTGGACGATATGCAAACGCTTCATAGATAAATGACTAAAATATAAAGACTTGAGGAATTATTCACATCTAGCATGATGGTTTTTCAAGATCTCATCATGAAAAGAATGTTCTTCGCGGCTTGCCTATTTTTCTCCATATAATCCACTATAGTTGCAGTTGACACATCGTTAAGTGCCTTATTCGCCAATTTTTTATTAAGGAAATTCGAATCTGATATATTTAGCAAGAGTTTCTTTCCAAGAGTATCTCGCCAGTAGGATTCGATTTTTTTATCTCCTGACACAGGAATCACTGGTATTCCCATGGCATTGGAAAAAATCACACCATGAAGCCTAGAAGATAAGACTAATCCTGCATTTTGATAATAGTTTTTTGTTTTATGTAAATAGTTAAGCCGTCGGATTCCACTTTTTGGCACAATATGCGACAACTCGACGACATCCAATCCTAAATCGGAAGCCAATCTCGAAGCAGCTTGCCTCCATAAACCTAGACTCGCACCAAGAAGTTCCGGGTGTATTACATGAAGAAGATATCTTGGACTCTTTCTAATCCACTGACTAACTATAGTTACACTAGGACAACCCGTTATCTCAACTCTAGCATTAAATCCTTGTAGTTTTTGTTTTGATGTTTGGTCGCGAGTATAGATCATAGTAGCAGTCTCTGCTATTCTAACTAATTGAGATTCAGACAAAGTTGTGTGCTTGTCTTTTACGTCGCACTCGCCCACTCCCCAAATAAAAAGCTGATTATCACGACGAACATAATTAAGGATTGTTTCCCAAAGTGGAGAAAAAAAATCCTTAAACAAACCTCCTCCTCCTACAACTATCTTATCGTGAGGTTTAATTTTTTCCAATATGTATTTTGTTTTTTCAAATTCGCCGTGCGTCCAATATAAACTCCTCATAGGAATTTGCCAAATTAATTTCTTTATCCCTAGTGCTGAATAATAATCTCCTAGGTTAATTCTGTTTGCAAACACATGATAAACTGTCACATTAAAGTCTCTTTTCAATACAATAGATGATTTGCTTCTTCCAACAACCTGCAATCTCGAAGCAATAGTTAAGATCGGAGAATAATTCTTCGATTTGCAATTTAGAGAAATGATTCACCCATCCGTTTTCTAAGCGACTCACAATAGACGCGTCACCTTCCAAGGGAGCGTAAGTTAGAATTGCAATATTTCCCACTGATCCAACGTAAGAAATAAAATCTTCTGGATTTCTAATGTATTCAAGTACCCCACTACACACAACATAATCGTAAATTTTATTAACTTTTGGATAAACCCCCAAATTAAAGTCGCAATAAATAGTATCTTCTGTTCTTCTTACCAGGTCACACGGCTGATATTCGCAGTTTATTAAATACCTTTTTATTGATTGTGTTCCTGCACCTATATCAATAACACTTGAACCTTCAGAAATAAGGTTGGCAATTAACTGATTTCTTCCATTCCACTTGAAATCTTCAAGGTGAACATTTTCCCATCTCTTATAATCACTTCTTATAAAGAAGCTTTTAAAGACTCGCAAAATTAATTTAATATTAAATAAATATTTTTTATATCTTTTTATCAACCACATGCCATGTACTCCGTAATATCATCTTTCCAACTCGATTATCAAAATAACTGCCATTTTTTAATAAATCTGTTATTTCAAACGAAAGCACCATTTCGCACCAGTCCAAAATTTCCTTTTGTTTACCCAACACTCCCACATTCAGAAAATAAACTCCTGGTACAAAAGGAATTTCTTTGCAGGTAACGTCTAATATGACTGTGCTCAACCCTTTCACAGAGACTCCTCTTTTTGAGTTGTCATATTGAATTCCTGTTCCCAAGACAGTTCCATCCGGCGTTGCTATTGAGAACCAGCAATTCACTTCACGCATAATATTTAGAAAATTTTCAATTTCAATTCGAATAAGGAAATCGTCTTCCATACTAAAGTGCTGTTCCCATTTTTCGTTTATATTTAATAAACCTACTTTAGTTACTCTTATCTCGCCACTTCCTCTTTTTCGAGTGACATCACTTACATCAACAGGATTATTTACGGCATTTCTCGTGTCAGCAATATCCAGATAAGAACTGATTGTTTCTTGAATCTTGCTATAGATTTTAATTCGTCCGCCCTCTAGCCATATTCCTTTGCTGCAAAGTGAAGCAATTGCCCCCATATTATGACTGACAAACAGCACAGTTCGTCCTTCTTTCGCCACATCACCCATCTTGCCCAAACATTTTTTCTGAAACTCCACATCTCCAACTGCAAGTACTTCATCCACAACCAAAATCTCTGGTTCCAAATGCGCAGCGACAGCAAAGCCCAAACGTACATACATGCCACTCGAATATCGTTTGACAGGTGTATCAATAAATTTCTCTACTTCGGAAAAATATACGATTTCATCAAATTTTCGGTCGACCTCTTTACGATTCATGCCAAGAATCGCGCCGTTGAGATAGGTATTCTCGCGCCCGGTCAGATCCGGGTGGAAGCCAGTGCCCACTTCCAACAAACTGGCAATTCTTCCTTTCACTTTCACCTTGCCGGAAGTGGGTGCCGTTACTCTGGATAATATTTTAAGCAGTGTGCTTTTCCCTGCCCCATTTCGTCCGATGATGCCCAGGACTTCGCCTTGATTTACTTTAAAGGTAAGGTCCTTTAGCGCCCAAAATTCCCCATCATCATATCGATGATGATCCGCTGCGCCAATGCGCTGTAAAGGATTCGGTCTCCCACGCACTTTCGCCCACCAAACATTAAGATCATGTGCAAACGTGCCGCTGCCGATCTGTCCCAGCCGGTAGGATTTGCTTAAATTCTCAACAGAGATCACAGTCGTCATACGGTATCCATAAATATCTGTTCGACACGGTTGAAAATCATCATGCCTGCGAACATCACAAGCAGCATAAAGGTAAAGCTGTATAAAAGTTGACCCATATACACTGTCCCCACGCCGAGAAACGCATAACGAAAGGCCTCGATAATGGAGGTCATCGGGTTTGCAAGGATGATCCATTGAAATTTCGCCGGGACAGATGAAACGGGGTAGATCACCGGCGCTGCATACATCAACAACTGCACGCCAAATGTCACAAGGAAGCGCAGGTCGCGATATTTTGTTGTCAATGAAGAGATGATAATGCCAAAGCCCAGGCCAAGCCCCGCCATCATGAGAATCAAAACAGGGGAAAACAGGATCCATGGCCAATTCGGATGAATCTCCGTGCCCTGTGCTATAAAATACAGTTCAAAGATCAGGAACATGCCAAATTGGATCGCAAAGGTGATCATGTTCGAGATTAAGATCGATAAGGGAACTGCCAGGCGTGGAAAATACACCTTGCCAAACAGATTCGCATTATTAACAAACGTCTGCGAGGTCTTATTCAGGCAGTCCGCAAAGTAGGACCAAACCACCGTGCCGGACATATAGAATAAAAATTTCGGCAGTCCATCCGTGGGCAGGCTGGCGATATTTCCGAAAATAAAAGTAAAGATGATCGTGGTTAGAAGCGGCTGGATCAAATACCACAGCGGACCCAGCACCGTCTGCTTATACAAAGAGACAAAGTCACGCTGCACAAAAAGCAGGATGAGATCCTTATACCGCCAAACTTCGCCCAGGCGCAGATCCAGCCAGCTGCGCTGGGGTTCGATGATCAGGTCCCAGCTTTCGTCTTGTTCCGTGAAAGGAAGATGGGGTTTAGAAAGCATAAGAAGTTTTTTCCAAGCATCCGCCCTTCCGACATAAATGAGTATCTCGGAGGGAGATTGATAATTTAATTAAGTCAACCCCGTACAAATATCCATAAGCACTTTTATGGCTAAAGAAGTATGTTTTGCTATGCGAAAAAGATCTGTGTAATGATTATCTCATACATACATCCATGAAAAATTGAAATTTAGCTACAAATTCTTATTTTTGTTTTTTCTTGGGCTCAAGCAAACGAACAGGGATTTCCATCTTAACTGATCTTCCCTGGAGGAATTTCAACAGCACGCGAACCCGTTCGCTGCCCGGCAATCGGGCATCAAAAATGGCTTCATACTCTGCAAACGGGCCGCTTCGAATATTAACCAGGTCACCATGCTTCAACTCATCCAGCAATTCACCACCGGCAGCGTTGATCTGGTCCACCTGCTTTTTGATGATGTTTATCAGGGAATCAGGAACGATGGACGGAGCTTCGCCGAAAGAAACAAAGCCGATTGCGCCGGGCATCCACTGCAAAGCAGAACGCTCCGTCTGGTCCAAATCAATATGAATAAAAACATATCCCGGGAAATACGCCTTAACTTTGCGGGCTCGTGGATTTACAGGATGCACGCGGATTTGTGGATAGAAAGTTTCCACCCTGCGAATATTAAGCTGCTCCCAAAGGAGCGTTTCTTTGTTGGGCTTGCTGCGCAAAACATACCAATGATGCGGCACCTTATCTTCTCTCCATGAAACAATAAACTACAGACTTCTATTCTATTATATTCCACCTCATGGATAGTGATTTTTATTCAGATATAAATTCCATCGCTTCATCTATTGTTGGTTGTCCATTCGTTCCCCCGGCGGACTGTGTGGATAACGCGCCACAAACAGCCGCCAGGCGCAGTGATTTTTTCATTTCCCAGTTGTTAAGATATCCAAATAGAAAGCCCGCGTCAAAGGTATCCCCTGCCCCAACAGTATCGACAAGTTTAACAGGAATGGATGGAACAGAAACGGAAGTATTTTGCAGTCGTGCAGATGCACCTTCGGCGCCACGCTTGATGGCGACCATGTGTGATTTTGATGCAAGTTTCACCAAAGCCGAATTGACATTCTCCGTACGGGCGATCGCTTTGGCTTCATTCTCATTGGGTAGAAAAACATCCACCAAGGGAAGGAGTTCGTCGAAGCCATGCCACTCATTGGATGGATCCCAGTTGGTGTCGAGCGAGGTTGTCAATCCCATGGAATGGGCGCGGGAAAACAATTTCGATAAACCCGGTTGAAGCGCTGTTTGCAAAAAATACGACGCACTATGAAAATGTCTTGCCTTGCTCAACAATGAATCAGGGATGTCCGATTCATGTAGTGCAGCAATCAAGCCGGGGTGGGTCAGAATCGCGCGATCCGTGCCGCGATTCAAAATCACACTGAAGCCGGTTTGTCCATCCGCCCGAACAATCACATTGCTGACGTCCACATTTCGTTTGGTCATTTCATCGAGCATGAAGCGGCCAAACACGTCATCGCCGCACACGCCAATAAAGACAACCTTCAACCCGAGCCGGGCCGCACCGCAGGCAAATATCGCAGACGATGACCCAACAGCAAGGGTCGCATTATCCACAAGCTTTTCAGCCTGGCCAAATTCAGGAATCACATTCCCTGAAAGAATCAGGTCGGGATTGATTTCGCCGGCAACCAGAATATCAAACATCAGTAATTCTTATGCCAACCGAATGGCGCATCAGCGGTATAAAAATCAGCGTACGGTTTGGCAAGCGCATGACACAGCGATGTGAGGCGCGAGATTCTTTGGCGTGCTGTCGTGCGCAAAAATTCGATTCGTTCAGCGCCGTCCATCATCACTGCTTCCTTCCAAACCGCGCGGCCCACTGCAATTCCGCTGGCGCCGGCGTTGCAGGCCACAACAACTTGTTGAAGAAAGATTTCGAAGTCGACAGCAGCGGAAAGCAGAATCCACGGGACTTGGGTTGCTGCGGAAATTTCTTCACACGCTTCCTTCCATAACCGCTGGTCTGATTCGGTCACGTCAAGTGGGAACTCCGCTTTGAGAATATCCGCGCCCAAAGGTGTTAATCGTTTTGCGCTTTCCACCACGACGTATCTTTTTTCTTCCGATGAAAGTTTTTTACTTTCATCCAGAGAATACGATAATGGTTCGAGCATGAGTACCAGATCATGTTTTGCACATTCTTCGGCAATATTTTTCGTGAAAGATTCAATTTCATGCGCGGTTGGCGAATCGGGATGGTAATAGACAAGTAATTTAATGGCACTAGCACCCATGCGCTTGGCCTTCTCCACGCTCCAGCCTGGGATGAGTTGCGCCTGCCGCGCAGTCGCATCGCCTGCATACCCTGTGGATTCGACTGCCACAACCAGCCCGATATTGTTGGGAATAGCTTGTTGTGCGACAGCCTGCGCGGCAGAGACTTCAGGATCAAGCAACACTGCCGTTGACCGGGAAGCAAGTACGGATGTGACATCCAGCTTGAAGCGGGATAGATTTTCATCACTGGCAAGGGCGGGATTCGCCTTACGTAGGTTTTGACGATGGTCGAGTGCCAGCGCGGTAAATGTGCCGCGTTGGGATGAGATTTGCTGCAACCCCCGCAACTTACCGATGGATATTTTCTGCATGAGAACCCTTTATTTACAAAATTGGACCCAGGAATCGAGTCCGCGCTTTTTGAGGATGGTGCTGAAGTTAAGCTGCTTTGATTTTTCACAGAATGCGGCAAAATCTCCAGGCAGGTCGGTATATTCGGCAGCAAAAACGGGCTTGCCTGCCTTGATATACGGCAGCATGGATTCTGCCTCATCGTAATAGAAATAATCTTCAGTGATGGCAAAATCGTAAATGTTCACCAGATCCGCGACTTGATCCGATGCGTTCTTCTGGCCGATAGCTAGTCCGCGTTGGTGAGCCTCGTCTGCCAGCCAGAGGGCGAATTTCAACTGATCTTCATAGGTAAGCGGAAAACCCGTATCGTTGGTATAGATTTCCATGTTGTCTGGCTCCAAGGCATCAAAGCCCTTGGATTTGCACAAATCCAGACGGGCACGCATGATCGGCGCGAGTTTGTCGATTGCGCGGATATCGAGCCACTTTTCACCGGGCCAGCCGTCGTAATCGTTGCCCAATACTTCCGGCGGAAATTGGTCTTTGTCCGGACGCCAATCTTCATACGAACCGACACTGATATAGCAAATGACCTTGCGGCCTTTGGAATGCAGTTCATCGATAATGGATTGGTCAACATATAAATCGATATCGTAGACTTCGGCTTCAATGGAGGTATCGATGTCGAGGTCGCCGATCTGCCATTGCCAGGTGAGGCCGGCGGAGGGCTGCCACCATCTTTTGGGCTGGGAGTCGGAAGTTGGCATGAGGTTGGATTCTTTCGTTGAAACAGAAACAGTTTCGGTTGAGTCGGAAGCGGATTTACATCCCAAAAGGAAAGATGAAAGAAGAAAGAGAGACAGAGTCTTCTTAAACAACATGATGTTTGAATTGAGGTAGATAATCTTTGTGCTGCGCGAAGAGCTCATTCGTCATTTGACGAATCTCAGCAAGAGACAGCACAGCCGAGGTCAACGGGTCATGCGCGATGGCGCGATAGATCATGGTGGGATCACCTTCGATGGAGCCCGTGATCGCCATTTCCTCGATGCCGCTGGAAAGGCTGGTAAGCAGGGCGCATTCGGCAGGCAGTGCACCGACGTGAATGGGATGAAAGCCGGCTTTATCGACAACGACTGGAACCTCGACGCACGCACCTTGTGGCAAATTGGTGATGAGATTCGTGTTGCGAACGTTACCATTGAATTTGAACATCTCGCCGCCTTTGAGGGCATTGATGATATAAGCCGCATATTCATGCTCGCGTTGTAAATCTTCGGGCGTGAGTGGCTGGGCGAGTCTTTCTTTGACTTGTTCCTGCCAGGTGGCTTCGTTATGCTGATACTCTTTGAGAATATAAGCATATTCACCGGGATTCCAGCCTGTGCCGTCCTTGCAATATTTTTCGATCAGATCGGGGCGTTTGCGAAACCAGGGATTGTATTCGGAGTTATGTCCGCTGGATTCGGTGACGAATTTTCCAAGCGCAAGATACATCTCGTTGCGAACTTGTTCATGGTTGTAAATTTCTGGTCGCTCGGTGATGGCTTTGTGAATCAACGGATATGCATCTTTGCCATTCCATTTGTATTCAAGATACCAAGCCTGATGATTGATGCCCGCACAGACATAATCAATTTCATTGAACGGCGCGCCGATCCATTCGGCGAGCATCATGGCAGTCCCCTGCACCGAGTGACATAAGCCGGTGACTGTTATAAAGGTCTGGCGTTGAATGGCAGCGCACAACATCGCCATCGGGTTTGTGTAATTCAACAACACAGCGTTCGGGCAATATTTTTCCATGTCGCGGACAATGTCCATCATGGGGTTGATCGTGCGCAGAAAGCGGAAGATGCCGCTGGGTCCGCGTGTGTCGCCGACGTTAATATCAATGCCGTATTTTTTGGGAATCTCGATGTCATGCCGCCAAACATCGGTGGACCCAGCAAGGATCGTAGTGAGAACTACATCTGCACCTTTGAGCGCTTCGGCGCGGTCAAGTGTCGCTTCCACTTTGGCCGGACGATTGCCAGCCTTGATCAGTTTTTCGACGCCCTTCTTGGCCCATTCGAGTCGTCCGGGATGAATATCCATCAAAGAAATAGTGGCATCCTCCAAAAGTGGGAAAGTGAGGATGTCGCGCACGAGTTCGCCGGTAAAGCCGAGGCTGCCTGCGCCGATGAAAGTGATTTTGGTCATGTTAGCTCCTGAAGATTTTTGTTATTACCATGGCGACCCGCACAGATCAACTTCACCCGCGGGCCATGTTTGATTTTGTAACTGCAAGATCATTACGCTTGTATGCAATGCCCTTCGTTGGTCATCCTGATGATAAAAAAGCAGGCCGGCAATACGCTGCCAATGGGAGAGCTCGTAAAACCGTTGAGTCTCGTCCGCACAAATAAGCAGACCGAACGAAACCTGAAGTGTATCCCGCATAAACGTTTCTGTCTCTTTGAGCAACGCCGAGCCATATCCTTTGTGATGATGGTTCGGATGTGTCGCCATGCCGCCAATCCCAGCCACCCAAACTTTTTCAGAGCCAACCATGATTTCACGTTTTGGCATGGATAACTGCGTGACCAGTTCTTCATTTCGATAGCCAAGCGCCATCCAATCAGGTATTGCCCATCGAATGCTGGAGAATTCAGGATCATTGTCAATATCGTCATCTGCGAAAGCAAGTTTGTCCAATGTATCGATTTCAATTTGAAGATCGGGCGAAACTTCCTTGTGAGGAATAAAGCGGATTCGAAGGTTTGTCATTTGGATGTACTGGATTCTGCGGAGAGAACGATGAAATCTTTTCCGCGCTCCGACGCGCCGCCAGCTGATTCGGTTACGAGGACATTTCCCAACACGTTGAATCCTGTCGCCTCATCCCAGACATTTTCATTGGCGAATTGAATCGTATATTCGGGATTATTTTGCAGGGATTCAGCTTCATCAGGAAGCCAAAGTGCCAGGGCGTAATTACCATCTGCAGCGTTCGAAGGAATATGCAATTTTGCCGTAAAGGTTGCCTTTCCCGGCTCCCAAAGTCGCGGATCGATTTCAAGGTTGGCTTTGTATGAAGCAGTTATATCTTCTCCAACAAGAATCACATACAAATCGCGCTGGTTGACAATGGAAGCAAAGCCTGAGTTCTCCAAATTGACCGTAAGATTCAAAATTCCGCCAGGCCGCACTTGTTCATTAAAATCTGCGGAGGTCAGAGACAGGCGGTAGCCCATGCGATTGTTAATTTCTTCCATGCAGCCGCCATCTTCCCAACTGCGCAGGATTCCCTTGTGATAGGCCTCGTTGATGGCGGAGAAATGCAATAACTCCATCTCCTGAATGGCGCTTGTACATTCCGAGCGCGGTGGATTGGGCGCACAGCTTTCACCGCTCATCGGGGTGAAGCGTGTCAACTCCGCCAGATATTTTTGATCGCGTTCGATGGTGATCGTGCCGTCACGGTCATAGGTTCCGACATCCGTGTTGCTTGAAAGAAAGCAATCGTTGTGATGTGCCACCCGCGCAGAGACAGCATCTTCAGGACTTGGATACATCTCAATAATATTGGCGGGATAACGCACCTGCACAAAGCGCTCTGGAATGGCTGCGAGCAGAGCGTTGAGAATTTCCTGTTTGTCTTGAATATTATCCAGCCCATTTGTGGAAGTGTGCCACTCTCCCCACGCGCCGATGAAACCAGCTTCCACCCAGGCGATGACATCGGTATTCGCCCGCAAAAATGGGGTCAGCTGTTCGATGTGATGCAGGATTCGGGATTTGGATGCATCAGGTTCTGAGTCTGGATACGGTCCTTGATTGTAGGCAAAGCGGATGATGGCCTTCACACCCGCATCGCGGATGTCGTCAAAATTGACCTGCAAGCCGTCGAGCACATCCTGCGGGATATCTGATTCGCGCCAATCGTCGAGTCGAATGTTGAGATGGACCAGCGTATTGCCCGTCGCGCGCACGGGGCTGAATCCTGCTGTACCCGGAAGCTCGTACGGGGTGAAGAATCCTCGCTCAGGATTGAGGATGGATGCATCAGAGTAGACGTAGGTATGGGTCACAGGAGCAGGCTCAGGTCCGGTTTGAGGCGCAGCGCAAGATGTCATAAATGAAAGAAGAAAAATGAAAGAGATGAAGCGTCGCATATTATTTGAATGCAGAGGAGGTCGCCTGATCCACGATCCAGCGCTGAAGGAAAATATAGACGAAGAAGATGGGCAGCAGAGTCAGGATGGATGCGGCGAGGACGAGGCCCTGATTGGAGACATGCTGGGTTTGGAACCAGACGACCAAAAGCGGAATGGTGCGCTTCTCCGGTGAGGTCAGCACGATCAGCGGCCAGAGATAATCGTTCCAGGTTGCCATGAAGGTGAAGATACCGAGCGAGGCGAGCGGCGGTCCCATTTGTGGAAGAATGATCTTCGAGTAAATACCGAATTCAGACGCCCCATCCATTCGGGCAGCATCCATGAGTTCACCGGGCATGGCTTCGATGAATTGCTTCATCATGAAAATACCGTAGGCATCGACGAATGCAGGGATGATCAACGCCCAAAGTGAGTCGATCAAGCCGAGTTTGACGACGAGGAGGTAATTCGGGATCATAACCACTTGAAATGGAATCATGATCTGAATGAGAATGACACCGAAGGCAAGATTCTTGCCCTTGAAATGATATTTGGCAAAAATGTAGCCCGCAAAGGAACTTGTAAAGAGCGTGATGATGACACGCATCAGTGAAACAAAAATACTGTTCCCCAGGTTTTGCACAATGGGAATATCTTCATCCGTCAGGATGGTGGTGTAGTGCTCAAGGGTTGGTTTCTCAGGAAAGAAATCCGGAGGGGTTTTGCGCAGTTCGGCCGTGGTCTTCAATGACGAGACCATGATGTAAAAAAACGGCAGTAGTGTGGCGACAAGCCCAAGGATCAAAACAGCATATGCACCTGATTTTCCAAGCACAAAACCGATGGAGTTTTTCTTGCGTAACGAAGCAGCCATTTTAATACTCCCACTCGGTGCGCAAGATGCGGAATTGGGTGACGGTCAGGATCAAAATAATGATGAACAGGATCATGGACATGGCTGCGGATAAGCCAAGATTATTCGCAAATTTAAAAGCGTTTTCATAAATACTGAGCAGCATGGTTTGGGTTTGATTCTTCGGTCCGCCACGGGTGAGAAGTTGGAAGATGACAAACACTTGAAGCGAGGAAATCACCGTCAGCACGCTGGTCAGCAACACGGTCCGGCGAAGAAGCGGGACGACGATCAGCCAGAATTCCTGCCAGATGCTGGCCCCATCCACGCGGGCTGCTTCGCGCAGCGTCTTTGGAATGGATTGCAAGGCCGCGACAAAAATGACGAGGTTGTATCCAAAGTCCTGCCAGACGTGCGCCACGACCACGCACAACATCGCCAATGGAACGCCAAAGTAAACTGTGTTCGGATCCTGCAACCATGATTTCGGCGGAACAAGCCCAATGGCTTTGAACATCATACTCAACAATCCCCAACCTGGCGCGTACATGTACGACCAAATGATCACGAGCGCAACAGAGGATGAAATCGTTGGGAGAAAATAGATCGCGCGAAATAAAGTTTTGAATCGCTCACCGATGCTTTCCAGCAGGACCGCCAGTGGCAGAGTGATGACCAGGTTTAATGGGAGGACAAGCGCTGTAAATAGAAAAGTGTTTTTGACGGCAAGGCGGAATACTTCCGCAGGTTTTCCGGTACCGGTAAATAATTCAATGTAATTATCGATCCCCACAAATGGATTTTGTCCGCCGAGGCCAAGGAACCAGCTTCCCTGGCGGATCGGGGTATAGCTGAAGAAACTCATCACCACCGCCCAAAGGATCGGGAACAGCGTGAACAACCCCATGTACAAAAGGATGGGCGCAAGGCTGGTATAGGCAAAACGGCGCTGCTTCGCCGTGAGTTTGCCGCTCTCGCTGACGACTTCTTTTTTGAAGAGGGATGAGATTTCCATGGGTGTTCCTTGTTGATAAAGGATGAATGGCAGGGGTGGGGTAATCCCACCCCTGCCACACAGAATTTATTATTTTTTATTGCGCCGCATCCACCATGGCGTTGGCGGCTTCGTTGATGCTATTCGCTGCTTCTTCCGCAGTCAGGTTGCCTTGTATTGCATCAAGGATGGTCGGATAGACGATCTCATAAGCCAGCTGATCGGGGTCGGTCAGATTGCCTTGATATCCGCCCGCATCCAAGATCGGAAGGACGGCCGCAGCAAATGGAACTGCTTCAACATATTTAGCATCGGTCGCCACTGATTTCATGGCCGGGATGGTAGCAGATTTGGAATTGAAGAACAACACATTTGCCTGATCCGCACCGAGGAAGGATACAAGTTTCCAGGCAAGATCAGGATGCTGGGTACTCTTGCCAACCACATATCCCCAGCCACCCACGGACACGAACTTATGTTCCGAACCCATCATCGGGGGAAGCGAAACATAATCAAATGTCAGGTCCGGGTAGCCGATCTTTGCATCTCCTGCATACCAGGAACCGAGCACGCCAATGGCATTGTGTCCCTGCGCGAACGAATCGCCAACCCATTCACTTTCGGCGTTGAAGATGATCGGGTCGACCACACCGTCCTTCTGCGCCATATCCATCAGCTTCTGGATCGTGGCAATCGCTTCAGGCGAATTGAAATTGAAATGTCTGCCATCCTCTGCAAAATATTCACTACCTTGTTCCAAAATACCGGCGAGGAAATAGGTAAACAACTGATCGCTGTTGGTATAGTGCAGGCCGGCAACCGTCATCACGCCATCCGAACCGAGCGTGGTCATCTTTTTTGCATCGGCAACGACTGCATCCCAGTTTTCCCACGTGGGTGGATAGGCTACCCCGGCGGCTTCGAACAAAGCGGGGTTCACATAGGCACCGCCGTATTCGATGTTGTATTCAGCAGGGAAACCGTACATCTTCCCATCGCAGGTCTGTCCACCGAGAGGAGCATCATAGAAAATTCCCTTTGCAGCGTCCAATGTCATCACATCCGCAGGTACCTCAAGCAACTGTCCGCCTGAAGCATAACGGCATGTATAACCGCCAGGAATGAGGATCACATCTGCGGTATTGCCCGCAGGAAGCGAAGTCTGAATGGTTTGAATGAACACATCCCAGGGAAATGTCTCATATTTGATGGTCACATTTGGATTCGCCGCCATGAAGTCATCGAACATTTTTTGATTGGCTTCATTGAATGCGGGAGCCTGATGTCCCCACACACGGATCTCGATCTTCTCTCCGCCGGCGGGTGCCTGCGTAGCAGAGGTTGACCCTCCACTACAAGCGGCAATCAACAGGCTCGCCATCACAAGAACAAAAAACAGTTTTTTCATGCTTCTCTCCTTTTGATTAAAAATCTAATTTCACGACCGCCGTCAAATTCGCAGGCCGATCGGGGTTCAAACCTTTTTTGATCGAGCGGTAAAAAGCCATCAATTGCAGGATAGGCAAATACAAAACGCCACGTACACTTTCAGGGATATTCGACTCAAAGCACACATCCGCTTCAGCCTCGCCGAAGCTTGCCACTGTTCCCCCTAGCATTTCCATCTCTGACAATACCTTCGCCTCGTGGATTCGATTCGCATCCGAGAGCATCCCCACCACAACCGCATTTTGATTGACCATGCTCACCGGCCCATGACGAAATTCCATAAAGTGGAACGGTTCACTGTGGGTCAACGTCATCTCTTTCATTTTGAGATTCACTTCACAGGCAAGTCCGTAACGGATGCCGGAGCCGAGAAAATAAAACCGATCAAAACCCAAATTCTCGCCAATTTCTTTTGCGTATGCTTCATATTTCTCCATCAAGCGGTCGCCAACTTTGGGAAGATCAGTCATCGAAGTTAGCAGATCATCCCTGCCGGCCATGCGCGCGCATAATGCAGAAACCGCCACGAACATCGATGCAAAGGAACGAGTCTGCGCCACGGATTCTTCCTGTCCCTTGCCGATGACGATGTTCACGTCCGCCATGCGCGAAAGAATCTCATCGTAATTGCTGATGACCACAATCTCTCCACGCTTTTCTTTTTTGAATCTTTCAACCGCTTTCACAGTTTCCGTTGTCGTCCCGGAACGGCTGATTGCAACCAGCAATGTCTTTTGATCGGTCAAAATCGTTTGCGAATTCAACAGTAACTCACCACCAGGCACGGCGCGCGCGGAGCGACCAGTCAACTCCTGGTATAAGGCCGCCGCGGATAGCGACTGGTAGTAGGTCGAGCCGCAGCCTGTGAAAATGACCTGGCCGTAGTCCCCAGCTTTCGGCAAGTTCGAAGCGGTCACTACTTCCAGCGCCTGTGCCCATGCCTGAGTCTGTGATTTGATTTCCTTGTAGGTATGATAGGTTTCAATGTTCATTTAATTTTCAAAACTTTCATTGCGTTTTCGCGATAGATTTTCTTCAACACATCGTCGGGCAAGTACATGCCATGCACATACCAACGTCCCTGACCCGGAACTTCGCTGGTGTTGTAATTGAAATATTCATCGTCTGTTTCGAGGAAGCGATAATACAAACGATAGGCGTCCAGATCCGGACTCATATCCGAGCCAAATAAAATACGATCCTGGTATTGAATAAAAAATTTCCGCGCCGTGTAGGGCTGTCTTCCAAGTTCGCCCAAACGCGCGGAAATATCGATGTAATAATTTGGGCAGGCATCCAGCATTTGCCCGACCCAGCCAAGATTTTCGCCATAACAGCCAACGTGCGCCCCAATAAACGTGGTGGCGCGATGACGGGTGACTAACGATTTAAAATCATCCATGATCTTCATGAACGAAGGAAACGGCGGACTGGTAAACGCCCAATCAGGATGTGCACCGATCTCCTCCCATCTTTCATTCGTTTCATCGATGGGGTCAAAAAAAGCGACAGGATCTGCCACGTGAATTAGAACCGGCAAACCAAGCTCGCCCGCGGTCTCCCAAATTGGGATCAACCGTTCATCATCCACGCTGACCAATTTACCAGCGTCATCCTGCACGTGCAATCCCAACGGCTTCCAAATCTTCAGCCCCTCGGCGCCGCGTTCTTTTTGAATGCGCAATCGTTTCGCGGCCCATTCAGGGAAACCGTTTCCTTTTTCCTTCCATTGAGACCAGTCCACACCGCCGAAGATTTTAAATTTCTCGGGGGCAGGGCCTTTGAAATGATCAAGATGCTTATTGAGAAGGTCCTCCCCCCAACCGCCATCCAAATCCACATAATGAGTCACCCCGGCTTCATCGAGTAGATCAAGCAATTCAGGGAGCGGTTTGTTGTCCCAGCCGCCACCAAACGGTTCGGCAAGATGATTGTGGGCATCAATGATCGGAAACTTCGGCTTGTTCACCAGAGTCGTCTTTGTCACCAGTTTGGATCGGGGTCGAAAATCTTCAAGCAGCATGGCTCTCCACTACGCGATCACAACTTTGATGTCTTGCTTCTTCAACGATTGAATGAATTTTTTATCCGCCTTTGAGTCTGTTATCAATGTATTCATGCTATTCAACGGAGCAAGCAATGCAGTGGACACGCGATTTACTTTTGTATGATCCGCGACAACGATCACTTCGCGCCCGATCTTCAAAATGGCACGGTCCGTCAGAGTCTCTTGCAGGTAATCATTCGTCAGGCCATGTTCAAGGCTGAGGCCGCGCGTGCCTATGATGACCTTGTCCACACGGACCTCTGCAAGCGCCTGTTCGGTGATATGGCCGATAAAGGAAAGCTCGCTCTCGCGCAACTGCCCTCCCAGCGAGACAACCGAAATATCCTTGATCCCTGCCAGCGCATTGAGCACAGGCAGGGAGTTGGTAATCACAGTTAGATTTTTCCGCTCCCGCAAATGTTTCGCCGTTTCAAGCACTGTTGTTCCCGAACCAAGGAAAATCGTTTCGCCATCAATAATTAATTCCGCTGCCGCCCGTCCGATGTGGGATTTTTCATCCACCTGCTCGCCTTCCCGTTGGAGGATGGGCAATTCGGGCGGAGCTTCTTCCACTGCAATCACACCGCCATGTACACGTTGGGCCTTGCCTTGTGAGGCAAGCGATTCCAGATCGCGTCGCGCAGTGGCTTCGCTGATCGAGAATTGTTCCACGATCTCGGTGACACTTAATCGTCCCTGCTTCACCAGCAGGGAAAGGATCTGTTTTTGTCGTTCAGGGGTTGGGGTGAATTCGCTCATAATCGCTCACAAATCAGTCACAAACAATCATAGCATCTTTTTCCAAAATTTCAAGGGTCAATTTCAAGAAAAGTCATTAGCCATCAAAATGAAGAAGGCCGAAAATACTTTCCTGTATAATCACCGCCTGAAAGGTATCGAATGACTCTTAATTCTTTCCTAAAACTTGAACCTGCATATCGTGATTACGTTTGGGGTGGAGACCGCCTGCGGCCCGGGCACAACCCCACTGCTGAAGCCTGGGTGGTATGGGAAAATGACATCATCGAATCTGGCCCGCTGGCAGGGAAAACGCTAGGTGAAGTTGCTGCTCAAAATGGTGCGGCATTGCTGGGAACAAAGTCAATTGAACGAACGGGTAATCGCTTCCCTTTGTTGATCAAATTGTTGGATTGTGCACAATGGTTATCACTGCAAGTCCACCCAAACGATGAATTGGCTGTTCAAATGGAAGGCCCCGGCCAATTCGGGAAGACCGAAGCTTGGCATATACTGGAATCCCAGACCGGCGCAAAATTGATCGCTGGCTTGAAACCAAACATCTCTGCGGATGTACTCGCTGATTCAATTCGCAATAGCTCCATCATCGACCACGTGCAATATGCGTCAGTCTCACAAGGCGATACGATCTTCATGCCGGCGGGCACGCTTCATGCTCTTGGCCCCGGCCTGCTCGTCTACGAGGTGCAGCAGACTTCAGATTGGACCTATCGCGTATACGATTGGGGACGTCCGCAAACTGAAACACGCAAGCTGCACATTGAAAAATCCATTCAATCCACCCGCACTGATTTCACCGCGCCGATCATCCCCCCGCCAGCATATGGCGACGGCACAACACACAAACTCGTGGAATGTGAATACTTCACACTAGAGTTGTTATCCGCTGCATCACACACGATCAATCTTGACACAAAAGGCGAAAGTTTTCACGCGATCACTGTAATTGAAGGAAACGCCATTTTAAAAAACGAGGGCGAACAAGTGCAGTTGGAAAAATTCCAGACAGCCGTGGTTCCAGCCAATATGGGAGCTTATCAATTGATTCCTGCTGGAAATTGCAAAGCACTGAAATCAAGTGCATAAATTAAACAAAAAAATCCCGTCAAATTGACGGGATTTTTTATCGCAAACCTTATTTCAGCGCGGCTTTGGCGGCGTTGATCACTTCATCATAATTTGGCTCTTCACCGAGAACTGGCAGATAATTTACATAGACCAATTTTCCATCCCGGCCAACGATAAAAACCGAGCGGCGAAGGTAGCGGCGTTCCTTGATGACGAGGCCATATTTCAGGCCAAAGTCAGTATCCACCACATCGGAAACCACCTTCACTTTATCCACACCGGAAGCGCCACACCAGCGTTTCTGCGCCATCGGAAAGTCCGTGCTGATCGTGTAAATCACAATATCGTCACCCAGCTTGGCAGCTTCTTCATTGAACCGTCGGGTTTCGCGGTCACAGACATCGGTGTCCAGCGATGGCACCGCAGAAAGGATGATCACCTTTCCTTTTGATTCTTGAAGTGGGTTTACCGTAGCCCAGCCAGGCACTACAGAAGTAAATTCGGGAGCGGCCTGTCCAACCATTACATCGTCACCGAGAATGGTTGCAAAATTTTCTCCGATTTTGAAAAAATCATTACGCACTGTTGTCATTTTTTTCTCCATATAGATTATTAATGAATAGATTACTGATAAGGGATGGCTCTTACCTAGACGGCAGGATTTTACCTCATTATTGAATGGCGTTTCCCAAAGTGTTTCACTTCGCCCAACAGGCTTATCTTGACACGACTTGTTTCTCTCATATAATCGACTCTATCAAATGATAAATGGAAAAACCAAAAACCACAGAGTGGACAAATAAAATATGGCAGAAAAATTATATGGCGGCATTGAAGGCGGCGGGACAAAATTCAATTGTGCGATCGGGGACGGTCCGCAAACTATTGTCAAAGAGGCGCGTTTCGCGACCACCACGCCCAAAGAAACGATTGGGCAGGTGATCGAATTCTTCACGCCATTCGCAGATCAACTGTATGGGATCGGGCTCGGTTCGTTTGGTCCATTCGATGTTGACCCGGCTTCCCCTACATTTGGATACATCACAACCACCCCAAAACCAGGATGGGGCAACACAAATATCCTTGGCATGTTACGCGAAAAGATTCACACGCCCATTGCCGTGGATATGGATGTTGTGGTTGCAGGGTTGGGAGAAGCACGATGGGGTGCCAGCAAAAATGACAGTCACTCACTCTACCTCACCATTGGAACAGGAATCGGCGGTGGATATATCGTGGATGGACAACCACTTCGCGCACTCACCAGCCTGGAGATGGGCCACATCCGCATCCCGCATGACCTGAAACTGGATCCATTTCAAGGAGCATGTCCCTACCATGGAGATTGTTTCGAAGGGCTTGCCGCAGGCCCAGCAATTCAAGCACGCTTCGGCCAACGTGCAGAAACCCTGACAGATGACAACCCCTACTGGGACGTGGAGGCTGGTTACATCGCACATGCATTGACCAATTTCATCCTCTCCCTCGCTCCACAACGAATCATCATTGGCGGCGGCGTGATGCAAAAAGGTTTCATGTTCCCTCTGGTTAGAAAAAAAGTACAGGAACTTCTTAATGGATACATCAGTCACGACCGCATCATTGATCACATGGACGACTATATCGTTCCACCAGCGCTTGGAGGGCAGGCAGGCGTGCTGGGCTGCATTGCCCTTGCAATGAATCAGCCTCACTCAACATGATCACAACTCAGCAGGAATTTCTGAAATACCTGAATACGAACGGCTTTCTTTATCAACAGACGGAACACCCTGCAGTATTTACCTGCGAAGAAGCGGATCTCCATCATGCCGGTATTATGGCGGTAAGCACGAAAAATCTCTTTCTCTGCGACAAAAAAGGACGTCGTTTCTTTTTGGTGGTAACTTCCTGCGAGAAAACAGTCAATCTTGAGAATCTCTCCACTCAATTGGGCGTTGCGCATCTGCGGTTTAGCTCCGAAGAAAACCTACTGCGCTTATTGGGTCTCACACGTGGCTCCGTAACCATGATGGGACTGGCAAATGACGTAGAACATCAAGTTGAATTATGGATGGATTCCGATATCTGGCTGGGTGAAAGGTTTCTTTGCCATCCCTTGGTCAACACGGCAACACTCGTACTTGAAAAGGCCGAGTTGAAACGTTTTCTCGACTTCACCGGACACACGCTGCATTTTTTTGAAGATGGCAAATGATAATATCGGCATCTTTGACGGAGTAGGAAATGGGAAGATGAAATCATTGCAAAGCAAAATGAGAGGATAAAATGAATCCAATTGCAAAAAAGCTTGGTCATTCAGCCACAGATCGCCTTGTCATCATTCACACCGACGACATCGGCATGTGCCATGCATCTGTACAGGCGTTCAAGGATCTGTGGGCGTTTGGGACGATCACATCCGGTGCTGTAATGGTTCCCTGTCCGTGGTTCCCGGCGACTGCGCAGATGTGCCGTGAAAATCCAGACATTGATATGGGAGTCCATGCGACGCTCAACGCGGAGTGGGAAAACTATCGGTGGGGACCTGTCTCGACGCGGGATCAGGCGTCAGGGCTGATGGATGCGGATGGTTACTTCCATCAATGGCATCCTGCGGTGTACGAAAACGCCAAACCGGAGTCCGTCGCTGCGGAAGTCAATGCGCAAATCGAAAAAGCGCTGGCCGCGGGAATCGATGTCACCCATGTCGATTCTCATATGGGCACGATCATGAATCCGCTTTTTATTCAATCTTATATTCTGGCGGCTGGCAGCAGACAATTGCCCAACATGTTACCGCGCATGGATGCGCAAGGGATGCACAATATGATGAGCAACGAGGAAGCTGCGACATATACAACGGTTATGCAACAGTTGGAAAGCATGGGAATTCCGATGTTGGAAGGAATCACCGCGATGCCACTTGAGCATGGCAAAGATCATATCGAGGTGGCAAAGAAATTATTAGGTGAACTGCCCGCCGGGATTACGCATTTTATACTGCATCCATCCATTAACACGCCTGAGCTGCGCGCCATTGCCCCCGACTGGGAGGCGCGTGTTGCAAATTACAATGCATTTATGAGCGACGAGCTTAAGAAGTTTATTCAAAGCGAAGATATTAAGCTGATCGGATATCGTCAGATCCGCGACGCAATGAGGAGCGCATGAAGTATTTTTTGGGAATTGACGTGGGTTCATCGAAGACCCATGCGTTGATCGTCGATGAGACCGGGCGCTGCGTGGGCTTTGGAAAAGCATGGGGAGGCAATCATCAAAGCGCAGGCTATGATGGCACTGAAAAAGTGATGAAAGAATCCTTCGAGCAGGCGCGCGCAATGTCTGGCGTGGAGATTGCTCATATCGCTGGAGCAGGCTTCGGCGTGGCAGGATACGATTTTCCATCGGACCGTGATCCACATTTGAAGGCAATTGCCGCATTGGGGCTATCCTGTCCGGTGGAAGTTGTTAACGATGGCATGAATGGTTTGCTGGCGGGTGCCACACGCGGCATTGGTGTGAATGTCACCGCAGGGTCCTCGAATAATGCCCGTGGACGAAATAAGCACGGCAAAGAGGGACGGATCGTCGGCAATGGCATTGCATTTGGTGAATACGGCGGCGCCATTGAGATCGTATATAAAGCGCTGCAAATGGTCAACTATGCGTGGATCAAACGCGGGCCTTCCACCGTACTGACAAAAATTCTGCTGGAAGCCGTGGACGCAAAAGACGAAGTGGATCTGATGGAAGGAATATCGAGCGAACGATACCATCTGTTTCCATTTATGGCAGTGAAGATCATCGAAGCAGCAAAAGGCGGAGACGCCGCAGCGCGCGAAGTTGTGCGGTGGGCGGGTGAAGAACTGGGCTGGATTGCAGTCGCTGTGGCGCGCCAGATCGAGATGGAAAATGACGAAGTCGAGATCATTCAATCGGGCAGTGTGTTTGAAGCGGGCAGGATCATCATGGATCCAATGCAAGAGATCGTTCTTCAACATTGCCCCAAGGCAAAGCTTTTTCGTCTTGAAGGTCCACCCGTGGTGGGCGCGGTGATCCTCGGCATGGAACAGGCAAATTTTGATGGCTATGCAGTACGCGAAAATATAGTGCAAACTTCCAGGGAAGTAATGAGTTGAAATCTTCCAGAATTACATGAATCGCAACCTTGTTTTTATTCGGCTGTATTATCTATTCTGGCTTGGCGCCGGCGGGTTCATTTACCCATTCATCAGTTTGTTCTACAAACAACAAGGATTAAGTGGAACACAAATGGGATTATTGGGAACCGTTGCCAGCATCATTGGCCTGGTCAGCGCCCCATTGATCGGGAGGATCAGCGACAACGTTTCCAATCCTCGGCGGGTGCTTCAAATCTGTCTAATGGGTTCGGCTGTTCTTTTTCTTATCTTGAGTCAGCAAAGTGTTTTTTTGTGGATCGCAGTGATCATTGCATTCGAAGCCATGATCGGCGCGCCAATTTATCCGCTCTCAGATGCGCAAGCCTTGAACGTCGCCAATCATCAAAAAGAGGGATATGGCTCGATTCGGTTGTGGGGCTCGCTCGGTTGGGCCATCACGGCGTTCCTCGGCGGCTGGATCGTCGAACGCACTGGGCTGGTTTCAGTCTTTATTGGATACGCCATTTCGTACGGCCTGTGTGCCTTGATGCTGGTTTGGATCACAACGCCGAAGAGTCAGACACAAAAAATAGATGAGCCACGCCCACCTTTGATGGATGTTATTCAGGGACTCTTGCACGATCGCGCGTTGATCGGGCTGGCGATTGCGTTCGCAATTTTCTGGCTGACCAGCAATGGCAGGCAACAGTTCGAAGCATTGTACATGCAGCAACTCGGCGCCAGCGAACGGATCATTGGACTGGCTTACACCTACCCCGCGATCATTGAAATTCCCATCATGCTATGGGCCGATAAACTCATGCGCAAATACGGAGCGGGCAAATTGCTCACCCTTGCCTTATTGATCGAGTCTTTGGTAATGAGCATCATCGTCATTTCCCCATCGTTGATCAGTATATTATTTATGCGGCTTGCGAGCAGCGTATATTATAGTTTTTACGCGATCTCATCCATTGCATACGCGTCAGAACGCGCCCCGGCAGGGCAAAGCGCCACCGTACTTTCCCTTTACTTTGTGACATTGGGCAGCACGATCTCACTGGTAGCCTCCCCCATCACCGGAATGATCTTCGACCGCGCGGGCGCGTATCCGCTCTACATCATCGCGATGGTCGGCGCGTTTGCCGCCTGGTTAATTCTTGTGTTCACCCAAAATAATTCATTGAACCAAACAACGTAAAAATTAAAGCACCCGTAACAGGGCCACCAGAAATTTCCACGTTTTCTGAAGGGACGGGACATATAAACGTTCATCCGGCGAATGCGGATTCTCGATCGTCGGGCCAAGCGAGATCGTATCCAACCCGCCGCAGCGATCACTGATGATACCGCATTCAAGCCCGCCGTGCGAAAGCTCAACTTTCGGAACCACTCCAAAACACTGTTTGTAAACTTCCTCGCATTTTTTCAACACCACCGAATCCGTATTGGCCTGCCAGGGCGGGAACATCTTGGTGCGCTCATGCTTCACATTTGCAAGCTCGGCAACCGCTTCCACTCTGCGTGCGATCTCTTCCATTCTTGATCTGACAGAACTGCGATGATTACTCACCACACGAATTCCAGTTTCAGCCATTTCGATGATTCCGATATTATTCGAGGTTTCCACAAACCCTTCGACCTCGGCAGAAAAATCAGAAACACCGTTTGGCAGCGAAATCAAAAGTTTTATAAATCTCCTCGAATCCATAATGCTCATTGCGCCCTGCTGAGCGTCTGCTTCAGTCAACACAAGTATCAACCCGCTTTCTGTTTGTGCAAACTCAGCCCGCAAAACGGACTCGAATGCAGGCGTAATCTTACGGACAAGGTCAGCCTGCTCTTGCGAGCAGACAAGCACGGCTTCTGCATCGCGCGGAATTGCATTTCGCGCCGTCCCGCCTTTGAAAGAGACCAGCCGAATGGGCAGCTCTTTTTGGAGTTCATCCAAAGCACGCACTAGCAGTTTGTTGGCATTCGCGCGATGTTTGGCGATGTCTTCCCCGGAATGTCCGCCAAGCAATCCGCTTACATTCAAGCGAAAAGATTTTTCTGCCGCAGAGATATTTTCCAACTGAACCGGAAAATCCATAATTACGCTGCCCCCGCCGGCACACCCAACCGTAAAAACACCCTCCCCCTCGGAATCTAAGTTGATCAAAGTTTTTCCGGTCAATAAATTGGCATCCAGATAATCCGCGCCGGCAAGGCCGAATTCCTCCTCCACGGTCAAAACCAATACAAGAGGAGGATGCTTTACCGTCTCATCTTCGACCAAAGCCATCATCAAGGCGATGGCAATTCCATTATCGGCGCCGAGCGTGGTCCGGTCCGCCTTGATCCAATCCCCATCGCGGATCAACCGAATTGGATCGCGCAGAAAATCATGCGTACAATCGGGAGTCTTCTGCCAGACCATATCCATGTGACCCTGCAAAATAAGGACCGGGGATGTTTCCATGCCGCTGCTCGCCGGGATATACATGACCAGATTTCCCACCGCATCTACACTGGACCTGAAACCGAGTTCTTCCGCCCAGGCGATCAACCAGCTGCGAATTTTTTCTTCATGCTTTGTCCCGCGCGGGATGGAGGAAACCTGTTCAAATCGGGAGAGAATGATGTCAGTTGGGTTCATTGGGCTATTGTACAGCTTAAATAAAAATGAATAACAAGATGATATTTTCTCCAAATAGGGGACAAATGTCACCTGAAAAGAAATGATAAAACGACTATCCGCCTCAAGTTGAATGGATGATAATCAAAATGAAGCAGGTGTATATGAACTTGAATGAAATCATCGAACATGCAAAAGGCAAGGTATTAAATCCAAGCGTACCAACAGACCGTGAAATTTTAGGCGGATGCGGCGCAGACCTTATGAGCGACGTGCTGGCATCCGTAAAACCGAATGCCGTTTTACTAACAGGGTTATGTAATCCACAAGTCATCCGAACAGCCCAAATGGCGGATGTAAGCGCCATTATCTTTTTACGCGGAAAACAACCCACCCCCGATATGATCGAAATGGCAACACAGGAAGACATTCCGCTGATCTCCAGCGAAAAAGGCATGCTGGATCTGTGCGGAAAGTTATACCGGGCCGGCTTGCGAAGTTTCGAATCAAATATGAATGGATCTCATGAGTAACACACTACAGGAAAGCCAGGGCCGCAGAGGCCGCACGATCACCGATCAGGATGCACACGATATCACGCGTGTGGAAGAACTTTCATACGACCTGAAAATTGCAGACGTCATGTCTCGCGAGATCAGAAGTCTCACCCCCAGGCAGACAATGCGCGATGTGTTCGATTTGCTTAGAAAGAATCGCATCTCTGGCGCGCCTGTCATTGAAAACGAAAAACTGATTGGCATCATCAGCCAGGAAGATCTGATGAAGGCCCTGGTCGCTAGCGACCTGTCATCCACAATTCAAAAGTACATGTCAACACAGGTTCGTACGATCAAATCCTACGAACCCGTGGTCAAGGCGATTGAAGTGTTCATGCGCACCAATATTGGCCGCCTGCCTGTTCTGGATGAAAACGAAAAGCTTGTCGGTATGATCACCAAAGGCGACATCACGCGCGGCGTGCTGGTCGCCATTCGCAAAGATTATCAGGAGGAGGAAGTACGCCGCTATCGCGCCAGCCACCTCTTTGAAGATATCACCTCAGACCGCACCAGTTTGATCATGCGCTATTTGATCAAGCCCGGTGATTACACCAACGGCGGTCAGGCATCCAGCCACATCAAACGGGCATTATTACGGCTGGGAGCCACACCACAATTGGCACGCCAGTGTGGTATTGCAGTGTACGAAGCGGAAATCAATCTCATCATCCACAGCACAAACGGCGGCGTCCTGCGCGTACAGATCGAACCGCATCGCATCCTTATGCAAACTACAGACGACGGCCCCGGCATCGCAGATGTCCACCAGGCGTTGCAGCCCGGATGGTCCACAGCATCGCCGTTGGCCCGCAGCATGGGCTTTGGCGCAGGCATGGGGTTGGTGAACATTCAACGCTGCGTGGATAAAATGGAGCTCGTCTCCGCCGCAGGCAAAGGGACCAAGTTATTTATGGAAATCCATCTCCGCCCTGAGGAAAAATTTAAGGACGCATCAAATTCCAACGAAGCACCAGGCATCTGACCAACGGAGTTTTTATGAACCTGCAAGAGATCATCACCAAACTCAACCTGACGGTTTTTACAACACCAAAAGATTTCACTTTGGTTGATCCCCATAATGGCTACACGTCTGACTTGTTGAGCTGTGTCATGGCGGGGGCGCAACCAGAAAATATCTGGGTGACCATACAAGCGCATATGAATGTGGTGGCCGTTGCCGCATTGCGTGAAGTCTCTGCCGTCATCATTACTGAAAACGCAAAACCTGAACCAGACGTAATTGCAAAAGCCAATGAGCAAAATGTGATCCTGCTGGGCACATCGGAGCCGAGTTATGAAGTAGTGGGAAAACTTTGGGAACTTGGCATTCAATGAGATAGTTTTGGAATCAACAAGCTCTGCTTGTTGAACGCGGAAGCAGATCTTCCTAAATCTGAATAGTATGTTTACCTATCGAGCCGAACTACACGTACACACTGTCCTCTCGCCATGTGCAGGCGTGGAAATGATTCCACCTGTTATCGTGGAGGAGGCGCTGCGAAAGAATATCAACCTGATCGCGATCACAGATCATAACTCCACGGCAAATATCGGTGCAGTGATGGAGGCCGTAAGAGGAACTGAACTTTCTGTTTTGGCAGGCATGGAATTGCAAACGCAGGAAGAGGTCCACGTGTTGTGCCTGTTCGACGACCTGGAGCAGGCCGAAGCTTGGCAACGAAGCGTCGATTCCCATTTCGAGAATATTCCAAACAATGAGGAAAAGATCGGGGAGCAGTATGTCGTTGATGCAACGGGGAATTTCATCCGCAGTGAACCTCGAATGTTAATTGCCAATGTGGATTTGAGTCTCGAAGAAGCCGTGCAGGGAGTCAACGCCCTGGGTGGCCTGGTTATCCCGGCGCATGTCGAGCGGCATGCCTATGGATTGCTGGCCACGTTGGGGTTCGCGTCTCCCAGTTTTGAAGCATTGGAAATTTCAAGACATGCCACACCGCAAAGTGTGCAAAAACAATTTCCGCAAATCAAAGGCTTTCCCCTGCTGCAAAACGGAGATGTACACTATCGCGATGGATTTTTGGGGGCCATGGAATTTACGATGGAAGCGTCAACTATCGCTGAGATTCGCAAAGCCATCCGGGGGCTCGACGGGCGCAAAATGCGCATCGTCTAAACTCATTAATTCTTCAAACAAATGTAAAGACAACTGTCACACATCCCTGTGACATTCGTTTATTGACCATGACGAACCAAAGAGGTAAACTATATTTTGATTGTGAAAATATGTACTATATTGTGAAATTAATCACGAGACGGAGCAATCCAAATGACTGAAGTCCTCACCCCCACTGCAACCGACGACCTGTGTGAAACCAAACGCGCTGTTCTGGATGCGATCATCGCTGCCAATCGCAACCGCCAGGGTGCGTTGATGGTCATATTGAACGAGACCCAAAAACAGGTCGGCTATGTTTCCAAATCCATGCAAACCTATGTGGCAAAGAAAATGCGCGTGCCAGTCAGCGCCGTTCACGGCGTGGTGACTTTCTACTCGTTCTTCACGAGCGAAGCACGCGGCAAACATACACTCAAGTTTTGTATGGGAACTGCCTGTTACGTCGGCGGGATTCCCCAACTCATGGAAAAAGCCAAGCAATTAACGGGAAGCGAGATCGGCAAGACCACCCCGGATGGACAGCTCACCATGGAAGTCTGCCGTTGTGTCGGCGCATGTTCGCAGGCCCCCGTTGTCACCGTCGATGAAGAAGTCGTCGGCCATATAAAACCGAATAAATTCCCTCAATTGATCAAGAAGTTGTTGGAAGGATAATCACAGGAATTTTGGAATGAAAGAAATCGCCTTGCATCTCCTTGACCTGGCTGAAAACAGCGTAAGTGCAGAAGCACACACGGTCCATGTAAGCGTGGCAGAGGATTTTCGCAAGGATAAATTGACCATCAGTGTGGAAGACGACGGCCTCGGCATGAATGAGGATGCCGTAAAACAATTAGGCGATCCTTTTTATACCAGCCGCACCACCCGCAAAGTTGGATTGGGAATTCCGTTGCTCAAGGAACAGGCAGAAACCTGCAATGGCAAAATGAATATCACATCAACCCCGGGCATTGGAACCAAAGTGGAAGCGGCCTTTCAACATTCACACATCGACCGTTTACCACTTGGAAACCTGACAACCACATTTCTCACATTGACCGTTGCCCACCCCGATATTCACTGGATCTTTACCTACTTCTACAACCCGCCATTTCATGGAAGTGAACGAGTATTTGAATTTGATGATGGCCCAATCAAAGAAACCCTTGACGGAGTTCCACTCACCCATCCCGATGTGATCACTTACCTTCGTCATTCCCTCGAAGAAGGATTCGCCGAAGCGCGCAAGTAAGCACAAAAACAACAGGAGGCACGAATGCCAGCCGTAAAATCATTGGAAGAACTGAAAAAAATTCGCGAAGAAGCTCTCAAGAAACGCGACATCAAAACTCCGTCTGCTCATGTGCAGATCGTTGTAGGCATGGGCACACCAGGCATTGCCGCAGGTGCCCGCGACACACTTAAGGAATTCCTGACCATGATCGAAGAGAAGAACCTCACCGATATCGTCGTGCGCCAGACTGGCAACTTCGGCATGGACTCGGTGGAACCCGTCGTACAAGTCATCATCGACGATGCCAAACCAGTCACATACGGCAAGGTGACTCCCTTTGCCGCGCGTCAAATCATGGAAGAACATGTCATTGGCGGCACAATTGTGCAAGCCAATGTTATCCCTTCATAGCCCAGAGGCCTTATGAAATTTTTCCGTTCGCATGTTTTAGTATCAGTAGACCCACAATGCCTTGAAATGGGCGCGCACCAAATCGTGGACACACTCAACGATGAACTGGTTTCATCAGGGTTGATCGACGAAATCCAGGTGTTGGAAACTTCCCGTCTCGGGGACCCAACCCGCTTCGGGCCCGACCTGGTTGTGTATCCCGAAAATGTGCATTATGCCAACCTGACAGTGGATGACATCCCCTTCCTCGTTGAGGAACACTTCCTCAAAGGTCGTGTGGTCGAGAAGTTCCGCGCCAAGGAAACAGTCGTCACTGACGATGAACTCGGCGCGCCCAAGTCCAAAGAAGTCCGCATCGTCTTGCGCAACTGCGGCAAGATCGACCCGCACAACATCGAAGAATACATTGCTGAAGATGGCTACCAGGCTTTGGCAAATGCATTGACCAGCATGACCCCCGAACAAGTCATTGATGAAATGATGCGCTCCGGGCTGCGCGGACGCGGTGGCGCAGGTTTCCCCGCTGCTAAAAAATGGCAGCTCTGCCGGCAAGTCCCTGACTTTCCAAAATATTTAACCTGCAACGCCGATGAAGGCGACCCAGGCGCATTCATGAATCGCCGCGTACTCGAAAGCGATCCGCATTCCGTGGTCGAAGGCATGATCATCGCTGCATATGCCATCGGCGCCAGCATGGGATATGTCTACTGCCGCGCAGAATATCCAATCGCAGTGGCCAATCTCAATATCGCCATCGAACAGGCACGTGAGTTTGGCTTCCTTGGCAATAATATCTTCGGCACAGACTTCTCCTTCGATTTGGAAGTCCGCATGGGAGCAGGAGCATTCGTCTGCGGGGAAGAGACCGCGCTCATTGCATCCATCGAAGGCAAACGTGGCGAACCTCGTCCACGCCCACCCTTCCCTGCCGTCAAAGGCGTTTGGGGCAAACCAACCAATAACAATAATGTCGAAACCTATGCCGTGACCCCGCAAATTCTGTTGAAAGGCGCGGACTGGTATTCATCAATGGGTACCGAGAAAAGCAAGGGCACCAAGACCTTTGCCATCGCCGGTGACGTGGTCAATACCGGTCTCATTGAAGTTCCGTTCGGCCTCAGCCTGCGCGAGGTGATCTTCGATGTGGGCGGCGGAATCAAGGACAACAAGAAATTCAAGGCGATTCAAACGGGTGGTCCCATGGGCGGTTGTCTGGTTGAAGAACACCTTGACCTGCCGCTTGATTATGAAGCCTTGACCGCAGCCGGCTCGATGATGGGCTCCGGCGGCCTGATCATCATGGACGACGAGACCTGTATGGTGGACATTGCCCGCTTCTTCATGGAATTTACACAGGAAGAATCCTGCGGAAAATGCACTCCCTGCCGCGTCGGCACCCGCCGCATTCTCGACATCCTCGAAAAAATTTGCGATGGCAAAGGTACGCTGGAAGATATTGACCGCCTTGAAATACTATGCCATGAAGTCGCCAGAAATTCATTGTGCGGCCTTGGACAAGGCGCACCCAACCCTGTGATCAGCACACTCAAGCATTTCCGCGAAGAATACATTGCCCATGTCGTGGACAAGAAGTGTCCCGCAAAGGTCTGCCGCTCGCTGATTCGTTTTGAAATTACATCGCCGGCCTGCACAGGTTGTATGGTTTGCGCACGCAACTGTCCTGTGGAAGCCATCACCGGCGAACGACGTCAACTTCACATCATCGATACAAAGACCTGTATCCGCTGCGGTATTTGTGCACAGGTTTGTAACTTCAACGCAGTCGAAGTCTTATCCTAGAGGTACCATGATCAACTTAACCATCAACGGTAAAACCATCGAAGTCGAAGACGGCACCACGGTCTTGAACGCCGCACGCCAGAACGACATCAAAATCCCAACCCTGTGCGATCATCCCAATCTCACACCGTACGGCGGCTGCCGCTTGTGCATGGTGGAAGTCAAAGGGATGCGAGTGCCAATTGCAGCGTGCACATTACCTGCATCCAACGGCATGGTCATCGAGACTGAAACCCCCGCGCTCAAAACATCGCGCAACGTCATCCTCTCGCTGCTCTTTAGCGAACGCAATCACTTCTGCCCGTTCTGTCAGGTCAGCGGCGGAGATTGTGAACTGCAAAACGCAGCCTACGATGAACACATGACGCACTGGCCCATACAGCCGCAATGGACCAACTTCCCTGTCGATACCAGTCACCCGTTCTTCATCCTTGATAACAATCGCTGCATTCTATGCCGCCGCTGTATTCGCGCGTGCGCTGAGATGTCTGGAAATTTCACACTAAACGTCGAGGAACGCGGATCAGCCACCATCGTCGTTGCCGATACGAATGTTCCTCTCGGTCAAAGTTCGTGCATCTCCTGCGGTTCCTGTGTGCAGGTCTGCCCGACTGGAGCACTCATTGACCGCCAAAGCGCGTATCTTGGTCACGATAAAAACTTAACCACCACCCGCTCTATTTGCCGTGGCTGCTCGCTCGGCTGCGGAATTCAAATCCACACCCGCGACAATCGCATCGTAAAAATCACGGGTGATTATGAAGCCGCCAACGCCGGGACATTATGCAAATACGGACGATTCTTCCCCGTTGAACAGAAGCAAGCACGCATCACTTCGCCCATGAAGCGGGTCGGCAAACAATTAGTCGCCACCACCTGGGAAGATGCTCTCGCCACCCTCACGACAAACATCAAGCCGCTTAAAGGCAAAGTCGCTGCACTGGCATCCACTCGTTTATCCGTGGAAGCACTATCCACTTTCAAATCGCTGTTCAAAGAAGGCCTCGGCAGCGACATGGTCACTTCAGTAGAAGAAGGTCGGCCAACAGCTTTACAAGCAACCTATGTTGATAAGAACGGCTCCCCCATCGAAGGCAAACTCGACACGTTACGCACCGCCGATTGCGTCCTGCTCGTCGGCGTTGATCTGGCCAACACACATGAAGTTGCTGGCTTCTACATCAAACGCAATATTCCAAAAGGCACGCGTCTCATCGTCATCGACCCGAACGAAAACGGCATGGACGATCAAGCGAATATCAACCTCAAGCCAAAAGCTGGAACCGATGAAGCAGTTTTCAATGCCATCGAAGCTTCGGTCATCAAGGAAGGTCTCGCTCGAACCGGCGCAAAGAAGGGAAAATCGACCCTCGCAGCCGCACTCAAAGTCTGCGGTCTCGCTGAAGAGGACGTGAAAGACACAGCTCGCATGTTGGCCGAGTCTGTTGCACCCGTCATTGTGTTCGGAAAAGGCATCAGCATGTCCGGCGATAGCGCCGTGATGGATGCGATGGTACGTGTCGCAAATGTTATCGGTGCGAGCGACTCCGAGCGCAAAGGCCTGTTTTCGGTCAAGGGGGAAGCGAACAGTTTGGCCGCATCCCTGCTTGGGCTGGAGGATGTCTTCGAAGTGAAGAATCACAAGGCGGCCTACATCGCCATGGGCGACGATTACGTCACAAAACGTCTGATCGCCAAACTGGAGAAGATCCCATATCTCATCGTGCAGGCCAGTTATGAATCAGAATTAACAGAACGTGCTGACCTGGTCCTGCCCGTTGATATTTGGGCGGAAGAAACAGGCCACAGCTTAAACCTCGATGGACATCTGCAACTGGCCTACGCCGCATTGACCGCGCCCGAGGGCGTCCACTCAAACCTGAATGTACTGAATGAAGTCGCGCGCGCCTTGGGGGTGACCGTGAACGATGATTGGCATGCTGCACTGACCAAACGCACCAGTGTTGTTGAATTGGATTTATAAGAGGAGCCAAAATGACAAAACCAAAGATCTCATCAGACTGGATGGCTGGCTGCTCGGGTTGCCATATGTCCCTGCTCGATATCGACGAACGTTTATTGGAAATCGCCGAACTGGCCGACATCCGCGCCACACCGATTACCGACTTAAAGGAACCCGATGAAAGCGGCGTGGATGTCGGCATTCTTGAAGGCGGAGTGAACAACTCATCGAATGAAGAAGTTGCCCATCGCATGCGTTCTCGCTGCAAGATTTTAGTTGCCTTTGGTGATTGCGCCGTATTCGGCGGCGTGCCTGCCTTACGCAATATGTGTGGAACACAAGAAGCATTGCAACGCGCCTATGTAGACATCGAAAGCAATGAAGCGAACAGCAAAATTCCCAGCGACCCCGAACTTGCCACGATGAGCAACGTCCGCGCTTTGCATGAAGTCGTAAAAGTTGACTTGCACGTCCCCGGCTGCCCACCAGACCCCGATGTGATTTATTACGTATTGAAAGAACTCGCTGAAGGCCGCATGCCCGACATGAAAGACGAAAATCTGCACTGGCATTAGGAGTAGACATGACACAGAAAATTACCATCGAACCCGTTACCCGTATTGAAGGACACGCCAAGGTCACCATCCACATGAAGGATGACGGCTCTGTCGAACATGCTTATTTACACATCAACGAATTCCGCGGATTTGAAAAATTCTGCGAAGGCCGTCCGTATTTCGAAATGCCGATGATCACACCGCGCATCTGCGGGATTTGTCCCGTCAGCCATCACCTCGCTGCCGCCAAGGCCGCCGATGCATTGCAAGGAAGTCCCGCACCGCGAACTGCAAGTTTGCTCCGCGAACTCATGCACATGGGACAGGTCATTCAAAGCAATGGCATGCACTTCTTCGAACTCTCTGGCCCTGACTTGCTGCTTGGCTTTGATGCAGATCCAGCCGTTCGCAATGTGATCGGGCTCGCTCACACCGCGCCGGAAATTGCATTGAAAGCCGTTGGCCTGCGCCGCTTCGGACAGGAAATCATCCGCACATTGGGCGGACGCCGCATTCATCCAAACTTTGCAGTAGCAGGCGGTGTCAACAAGGCGCTGCAAGCGGACGAACGCGAAAAAATCCTTGCCGGCATCGATGCAAATCTCGAAACCGCAAAAATGGGCGTGAGCATCATGAAGGATTGGGCGCAGCGCAACATGGAGGATATCAACAAGTTTGCCGTGTTGAAGAGCGGCTACATGAGCATCGTCAACCCCGATAACAGCCTCAACTTATATGATGGGGATATTCGATTGGTCGACAATCAAGGCAAACAACTTGAAAAATTCCCGGGAAGCAATTACCTGGATGTGATTTCCGAACACGTTGAAAACTGGTCGTATCTCAAATTCCCCTATTACAAAAAGATGAGCTTCCCCGAAGGCGTCTATCGCGTCGGTCCGCTGGGACGCATGAATGCCGCGGACAGCATCAGCACACCCGTTGCAGGCGCGGAACACAAACTCTTCAAAGCGCTCAGCGGCGGCAAGCCCGTGGAACAGACTCTCTACTTCCACTATGCCCGCATGATCGAAGTGATCTTCTGCATCGAACGGGTGCGTGAACTGCTCGACGATCCCGACATTCTCGGCACCGATATTCTTAACACCAAAAAGGATTACAAAGGCGAGGGCATCGGCATTCTCGAAGCGCCGCGCGGCACATTGATCCATCACTACAAAGCCGACGATACAGGCAAACTCACTTCAGTAAATTTGATCGTCGCTACCGGCCACAACAATTGGGCAATGACCGAGGCAGTAGACAGTGTTGCCAAGACCTACATCGTTGGCGGTGAAGTCAGAGAAGGCATGCTCAATCGCGTCGAAGCAGCCGTCCGCGCGCATGATCCGTGCTTGTCCTGTTCCACACATGCCGTCGGCCAGATGCCCATTCAAATCGAAGTCCTTAATTCAGGCGGCGAAGTTACGCAAACCATTTCACGAGATTAACGGACTGCGGAAGTTCTACTTCCGCATAATCCAGAAGTAGAACTTCTGGATTCCGAAAGGTGAAACATGAAAACACTTTTTATCGGATACGGAAACCCAGATCGGCAGGACGATGGAGTCGCTTGGCATGTGCTTTCGGGAATCGCGAATCAACTGGGATTGGAAACTTCCCCTGCGTGGGAAGACCCGCTTCCTTCCTCACCCGAGATTGATTTCTCTTTCAACTTGCAGTTGACTCCCGAAATGGCGGAGGAAGTTTGCAGCTACGACCGCGTTTGCTTTGTCGACGCACATACGGGTAAAATACCTGAAAACGTGCAGATGGTTCATATTTCCCCCGAATACCAAACTTCACCATTCACCCACCATCTCACCGCCGAGATGTTATTGTCCATGTGCGAATCTCTTTACGGAAAAATACCAGATTCTATTTTGATCTCGGTACGCGGATATCAGTTCGGCTTCGAAGTTGAACTTTCTTCATTCACATCCTCACTGGTCAACGAGGCCGTGGAACGTGCCGTTGGCTGGTTAAAAAAGGAAAACAAACTCGTTCATGCATGAACTCGCAGTCACCCAATCCATCCTGAAGATTGCCATCGATCACGCAGAGCAGGCGAACGCAAAACAAATCACGGACCTGCACATCGTCATGGGCGAACTCTCCAGCATGGTGGACGACTCGATCCAATTCTATTGGGAGATCATCGCAAAAGACACGATCGCACAAAAAGCGCAGCTGCACTTTCGACGAGTCCCTGCTGAACTGCAATGCGTAATCTGCTCGGAAAAATACCACCCAACGAACGAAGAACTGATCTGCCCGAAATGCGGAAACGCGGGCGCAAAAATACTTAGCGGTGAAGAATTCTTTTTGGAAACAATTGACGTTGAATAATTAGAGGTAGCCATGACACAACGAATCCCAGTCGTAGAAAATATTCTCAACGCGAATGACCATCTCGCGCAGGAAAATCATACACGCCTTGAAAGCGCCGGCGTGTTCTCAATCAATTTAATGGCCTCGCCCGGCGCGGGCAAGACTTCGCTCATCGAGCAAACACTCCCACGATTAAAAGATAAACTTCGCATCGCCGCCATCGATGGTGATATCGCCACATCTCTTGACTCAGACCGTGCCGCAGCAGCAGGCGCGCTCTCTTCCATACAAATTAATACAGGCGGCAACTGTCATCTCGATGCAGTCATGTTGCGTGGCGCACTCGACCAGCTTCAACTTAATCAATATGATTTGCTTCTTGTGGAAAATGTCGGCAACCTCGTTTGCCCCGCAGAGTTCAAACTCGGCACACATAAATCTGTGCTGATCGCATCCATTCCCGAAGGCGATGACAAGCCCTATAAATATCCCGGCATGTATCGCGGAGTCGATGCGCTCATCATCAATAAGATCGACCTGCTGCCCTACGTTTCCTTCCGCATGGATTTCTTCCAACGCGGCGTGGAATCGCTCAACCCCGGCGTCATCACTTTCCCACTCTCCTGCCGCACCGGCGAAGGCATGGACGCATGGATCAACTGGCTCTTACAAAACTCGACAAAATAACATGCGCGGAGTATCGGTCCACATCACTGGCATCGTTCAGGGAGTTGGCTTCCGCCCATTTGTATATAACCTCGCCACAAAATTAAATCTAAAAGGTTGGGTGAAAAATACGTCCGCCGGGGTGGACATTGAAGTGGATGGCGAACAGGATATGCTGGATGCCTTCGTCAAAGCATTACGCGACGAAGCTCCACCACTCTCCCGCATCGACGAACTGGCCGCCTCTCACCGCCCTGCCAACGGATTCACATCCTTCGACATTCACCACTCTGAATCAGTGGATGGCGCATTTCAACCCATCTCCCCTGACGTCGCCATTTGCGACGATTGTCTGCGTGAACTCTTTGACCCCAAAGACAGACGGTATTTGTATCCGTTCATCAACTGCACCAACTGTGGACCACGTTTCACGATCATTCAAGATATTCCGTACGACCGTCCAAAGACTACGATGGCACCCTTCGCGATGTGTCCTGATTGCGAACGCGAATACACCGACCCAACGAATCGACGTTTCCACGCACAGCCGGTAGCGTGTCCCGCTTGTGGACCATCCGTTTGGTTGGAAACGAAAGATGAAAGAAGAAAGAAAATTGGCGAAGAAGCAATCCGTGAAGTACGTGAGTTGCTATCGAATGGAAACATTCTCGCCATCAAAGGACTTGGTGGGTTTCACCTTGCCTGCGATGCGACAAATGCCAAAGCTGTGAGCGAGCTCCGTGCCCGCAAACTACGCGTGGACAAACCTTTCGCGTTGATGATGCCTGATATTGAAACTGTTCAACAGCATTGTGAAGTCAGTGAAGATGAAAAAGAATTGCTCACATCGCCAGCCCATCCGATTGTTTTGCTAAAAAAGAAACCCGAATCATCCATCGTGGAAGAAGTATCGCCCAAGCAAGACTGGCTTGGAGTCATGCTTCCCTACACACCACTTCATCATTTACTGTTTTCGAAAAACCATTCTCTATTCTCTGCTCTTGTCATGACCAGCGGAAATCTCAGCGAAGAACCCATCGCAACAGATAATAACGAAGCCCGAGAAAGGTTATCAAAACTTGCCGATGCCTTTTTGATGCACAATCGCGATATTCACATTCGTTGCGACGACTCTGTCGTTCGCGCGTTCCAAAGTTCCAACGTTTTAACGTTCAGACCTGCTAACATCTATCCCATTCGCCGTTCGCGAGGGTATTCTCCTTTCCCTGTAAAGTTGCCTTTTGATGTTCCTCAGATTCTAGCAACAGGTTCCGAACTCAAGAATACGTTTTGCATCACGAATAAAAATTATGCATTTCTCAGCCACCACATTGGGGATATGGAAAACTACGAAACGCTGAAATCCTTTGAACAAGGTGTGGAGCATTTTGAAAAATTATTCCGCGTGAAGCCCGAGGCCATTGCGCATGACATGCATCCCAACTATTTAGCTACTCGTTATGCATTGGAAAGAGCAGAAAGAGAAAACATCCCCACCTTTGCGGTACAGCATCATCATGCACACATCGCCGCTTGCATGGCCGAGCATGGACTGGTTGAACCCGTCATAGGCGTTTCATTTGACGGAACCGGCTACGGCGAAGATGGTGCCATTTGGGGTGGTGAATTTTTAGTAGCGGATTATAAAAATTATCAACGTGCTGCTCATTTGGAATATTTCCCTTTGCCCGGCGGAGATGCAGCGATCAAGAAGCCGGCACGAACCGCACTGGCTTTGTTGTGGAGTTTGGGATTGGAATGGGACGAACGATTGGCATCAGTTGTTGAATTTTGCGCAGAAGATCAAGTCACCTTGCGAGTGCAATTGGAAAAGAAGATCAACACGCCACTCACCTCCAGTATGGGACGGTTGTTCGATGCGGCGGCGGCTTTAGCGGGAGTTCGTCAAAAGGTTAACTATGAAGGGCAGGCCGCGATTGAATTCGAGGCATTGGCAGATTCTGCTGAAGTGGGAATCTATTCTTTTGGATTGGAGCAAGCAGAAGTTAAGACTCGAAACGCTGTCGAAGCGTTGGTCAAGGATGTGATGGCGGGAATCCCGATCCAAAAAATCTCGGCACGTTTCCATAACGGGATGGCAGAGTCTGTTCGTGAGACGATTAAGAAAATTAACGTTGAAACGGGAATCAAATCCGTAGTTTTGTCTGGCGGAGTTTGGCAGAATATCACACTATTACGACGAAGTTTGTCACTATTGGAAAACGATGGTTTCAAAGTATACATACATCGGGAAGTTCCAACAAACGATGGCGGGCTTTCACTAGGACAGGCCGCGATTGCAGCGGCACGAATGCGAGGATAATATGTGTTTAGGTGTTCCAGGAAAAATTGTTGAAGTATACGAAAAGAATGGATTGAAAATGGCAAAGGTGGACTTCGGTGGAATTTTCCGCGAAGCCTGTCTTGATTATGTTCCCGAAGCAGAGTTGGGAGAATATTGCGTGATCCACGTTGGGTTTGCGATCAGCGTATTGAGCGAATCAGAAGCATTGGAAACATTGGATTTACTCCGGCAGATCGGCACGTTGGATGAAGAATTGGGGAAGACATGAAATACGTCACCGAGTATCGCGATGCCGAATTGGTAAAGAATGTTATTGAAGAGATCCGCAAAACGGTGAAACGGCCGTGGGTCTTGATGGAAATTTGCGGCGGACAGACTCATGCCATCGTCCGTCATGGCATCGATCAATTGCTACCGCGTGAAATCGAATTGGTGCATGGACCGGGCTGCCCGGTGTGTGTGACACCACTGGAGTTGATCGACAAGGCTTTAAATATTGCCGCTCAACCGAATGTAATCTTCTGCTCGTATGGCGACATGTTACGCGTGCCAGGTTCACAGCGGGATTTGTTTTCAGTAAAAGCACAAGGTGGCGATGTGCGCGTGGTGTATTCACCATTGGATGCAGTGGCACTTGCACAGGAAAACCCAGACAAACAAGTTGTATTTTTTGCAATTGGATTCGAAACCACCGCCCCACCCAATGTGATGAGTGTATTGCAGGCACAGCGACTCGGCTTGAAGAATTTTTCGATCCTGGTTTCACATGTCCGCGTGCCGCCTGCAATCAAAGCTATCTTAAGCTCACCGCAAAATCGCGTGCAAGGATTTTTACTCGCAGGCCATGTCAACGCTGTGATGGGCTACTGGGAATATCCGCCGCTGGTGGAGGAGTTTAAAATTCCGATGGTGATTACAGGCTTTGAACCGCTCGACATCGTGCAGGGAATTTTGACCACGGTCCAATTGCTGGAAGCTGGAAAAGTGGAAGTAGCCAACGCATACCAGCGTGCCGTAACATTGGAAGGACTCAAACCTGCGCGAGATGCGATCAACAAAGTCTTCATGGAAGTTGACCGCAAATGGCGCGGCATTGGCATGATCCCCATGAGCGGTTGGGGATTGCGGCCTGAGTTCGATGAATTCAATGCGGAGAAGCGCTTCAATGTGGACGCCATTCAAGCGGACGAATCTCCGCTTTGTATTGCAGGGCAAATCTTACAAGGCTTGAAGAAACCTCACGATTGCCCTGCGTTTGGAAAGCAATGCACACAGGAAAATCCGCTGGGCGCAACGATGGTTTCCTCGGAAGGCGCATGTGCGGCATATTATCGGTATGGAAGAATGCTGGAGAAAGAAAATTAATGGTGGACTCCGAAGCTCTGCTTCGGGTTATTTCCGCAAGTAGAACTTGCGGAGTCCACAACGAGCAGAAAATGACCGATATTTACAAACCACATTTACATACTCCTCCACACTGGTTTGTATCCAATGCAATTTATATCGTGACGGGCTCCGTAATTGACAAAAAGCCATTGCTTGACTCTGACGCCAAACTTGGTCATTTTTGCGAAACATTGATCGAGCGTTCCAAAATTCTAAATTGGTCATTGGAAGCTTGGGCTGTGATGTCGAATCATTATCATTTTATTGCCCGCAGCCCAGAAGATGCGCTTTCGCTAAAATCTCTTATTCAAGGCGTGCATTCCATCAGTGCAAAATTCGTCAATGCGAAGGATGCACAGCCAGGAAGAAAAGTCTGGCACAATTATTGGGATACTTGTATCCGAACTGAAAAATCATATTATGCGCGGATGAACTATGTCATGATGAACCCGGTAAAACATGGGCTCGTTGAAAAGCCAGAAGAATATCCATTTTCAAGCTACAGGTATTTTATTGAAAATACACAGCGAGATTTTCGACAGACGGTTTTATCTTGCAAAGACGATGCAGAAATAGAAGATAATTATTAAAGGAACTGGAGTCAGCAAGCCCTGCTTGCTGAAATACCCGAAGCAGAGCTTCGGAATCCGTTGAATTAGAATTGGAGTCGACAAGCTCTGCTTGTCGAAAGGCCCGAAGCGGGGCTTCGGAGTCCGAGAGGTGAATTATGACTGACGAAACGATCAACATCGAAGGTGCAGTTTGCGCGCCGCCACTTCATCACAACGAACAAATCGTGATGGGGCACGGTGCGGGCGGACGAATGAGTCATCAATTGATTCAAAAGGCGTTTTTACCTGCATTTCAAAATCCCGCACTTCAGGCAGGGGATGATGCAGCTTTGGTCGATGCGGGTTTGCGACAACAGCTTTCAATCAGCACGGATTCGCATGTGGTCTTTCCGTTATTTTTTCCCGGCGGTGACATTGGCAAGTTAGCCGTGTGCGGCACGGTCAATGATGTGGCGATGCTCGGCGCGAAGCCGTTGTATCTCACGGCGGGCTTCATCCTTGAAGAGGGTTTGCAGATGGAATCCCTGCAACGTGTGATTGTTTCAATGAAGGAAGCCGCGGAAGAAGCAGGCGTGCACATTGTGGCAGGCGATACAAAGGTTGTGCAAAAAGGAAAAGCCGATGGCTTGTACATTACTACTGCCGGTATCGGTGTTGTTCGTGCGGATGTCAACGTCAGCGGGGCGAATGCCAAAGCGGGCGATGCAGTCATCCTGTCCGGCACGATCGGCGATCATGGCATCGCAGTCCTCGCGGCGCGCGGCGAGCTTGGCTTTCAATCCAGCCTGCAAAGCGATGTCGCCCCGCTCAATCATTTGATCGCGGCCATGCTCGATGCCAGCCCAAACATCCATGTGCTGCGTGATCCCACCCGCGGCGGACTTGCAACCACGCTCAACGAAATTGCGACTCAATCCAACGTGGGCATTTTACTGGACGAAAAGACGCTTCCTATCCACCCCGAAGTTGCTGCGGCCTGCGAGATGCTTGGATTCGACCCGCTGTACGTTGCCAACGAAGGCAAGCTTGTGACGATGGTCCCGCGTGAAGATGTAGAAAAAGTACTCGCCGCCATGCGCAAGACTCGCTACGGCGAAGGTGCGGTTATCATCGGCGAGGTCACTGCGGAACCAAAGAGCAGAGTGCTTTTGAAAACAAATCTAGGGACGACTCGTGTGGTCGATATGCTTGCCGGGGAAATGCTGCCGAGAATTTGTTAAATTCGAAAGAAGTTAAACAAAGACTCCCTTTGTCGGGAGTCTTTGTTTATTAAAAAAATCACCCCTTTCAAATAAGGCGGTGCGAACATTCTTGTCGGAATGGAGAGATTTGCCCTCCCTGCTCAGCGAAGGCCTCAGGGACAATGCCCGCCTTTATACGGCTCTAAGTTTATCTTTAAATCCACATTCTCTTCAAAAGAATAATCGAGGCTTGGGTCAGCAGCCAATGAGATATAGATGGGTCCAGACTCGGATAATTGAATGATGCCAACCTGCCTGGGCTGTAACTCATATTGGTATTTTTCATCGCCCAACCAAGTCAAAGGTGTTGCGGCAAGGTGTAATTCTGTTCCGCCCGGGTTCCAACCAAAAGGAGTGATTGTTACGGTATTGCTGATGGAATAAGGCATACCAAATAGGTCGACTTCAATTTCACTTACCTGAAACTCATCAAGAAAATTGGGAAAAGCCTTTTTTGTTTGAAAGTCAAAGCCTGCCAATACACTAACACATACATCCCTGCCATACCTGCCTGTATGTGTCACATAAAAAGCGGTATTTTGTTTATTCCACTTCATATTAAGGTCATCTGTTCTCATTTTTGCCAATTCTCCCCCAGTTTGCAGGTCGTAAACAAATAATGCCCAATGACCCTCCCAAACAGATTCCCATACCATCAAGCTCTCGCCATACGGACTCCATTCCAGCTTTTCGATGTAATCCCTTCGAATGGATGTATGTATTTCTTTTTCGGAATCAATCTCTTCCATGTTAATGACTTCCACTGTATCTGTATCATAGGCGCCTTTCCCGTCACTTTGCCGGGAAAGAGTGACATAAGCCAGATATCTACCCTCCGGCGAAACGGTTTGAAGCTTACAGCCCGTGTTGTTGTAGGTTTGAATGAATTCATTGGAAACTGTTTCTCCGAACTTCTCGCACTTGTCAGAAGGTAACTCTTGTATTGGAGCACGTGCACAACTTACAATTAAGAGTAGGTTGCCCATCCAAAGTCAACGATTTCCAAATCCAAAACTTTAGTCGCCGCAACTTCCTGGTTATGCATTTGGATTTGGGGATTAAATACAAGCACTACTACCGTGGTTGCGATAATCAAATAAATGATGTTTTGGGGTTTCCGAGACATTTTATTTTTGGTTGGAGCGACCCGCTTAGTTTTAGTGGATTTACAAAAAGTGTGTCGAGATTTTCAGACAGCATGGACCAGTTCATTAATGCATGCTTTTCCGTCACTGGTTATTTTCCACTACGGGTTTTCCACCAACGCCAGATAATATTGCCAATTATCGCGCCAACAATCCCTGCGAACCACAGTTGCCAGAAACTTATTTTTTCCATGTTATCCATTTTTCCACGGGCGTTCTTTCCACACTTGATGTGCCATTGTGACTTCTCCCCATATAAATAGAAAATGAAGTAGTAGTCCGAAAACTGAATACCCGATTACGCCATTTCCGGAGCGTTCTGAGAGACTTGAAAGAAAGACTCCGAAGACTCCGGCCACAGGACCGAGCGCTAGAAGGAAAAAGATAATCCCCTGTCCAAGACGCGATTTTGGAGCATACGCTTCTTCATGTAGTGAGCCCGAAAGTCTTTCACTAATAAAAGGCAGAAGTGCCGCGACAGGGTACATTAATGCTAAAGGGATAATCCATTTCCAATCCGACAGGCTAGCATAGACTAAGTTCAATGAAGTAACACCTATCATTGCTGGAATATAGGTAACGCTCACTATATACTTTGCTAACCATCCATTTTTAGATGTATTTAGATATGAGTTTACCCTTACAATAATAGCCGAAATCAATAATAGTATACTCAAACTTATAGCAATATAAAATGTGACATAGTTGAAGAACGCCCTCTTTGGACCGGCTGGAGTAATTCCAGCAAGAATGGAAAATAGCCCAAATAAAAACGTTAATATTATTAAATTCCCCAAGTCCTTCATGTAGTTACGTATATCTCTCTTCATATTCAACCTTGTTTTTGCTTATGGGCCTGGTGTGGTAGTGGGCGTTTCTGAAGGTGTTGGCGTTGATAGCGAATCCTGAGGTGCTGATGTTGCAGTAGGGGCTGGAGGCGCAGGAATTGGAGGTTGAGCGGGGGTTGGGGACGAGCTATTAAAGGCCGCGTTCCACCAATTCTCCACTGTCGGCTCAGCTTTGTCCCATTGTTGGTTAGCCCAAACCTTGATCGGTTCTTTCCAACCTAACCACTCCAAAGCCAAATCAAGTAATCCAAATATTGAGTGCTCAAATTGTTTCTCTCTATTTTTTCCAAGGGCGGCGTTCCCATGCCTGTTGCGCCATAGATACGGTCCCCCATACCAGGAAAAAGTGAAAAATCAAGCCCATTATTGAATATCCTATTACACTTCCGCTTCTTTCCATGGCGCCTGAAAAGATCGCGCCAAATATACCTGCTATTGGTGCGATAGCGAGTATAAATAATTGAATGAGTTTGCCTAAACATGATCGAGGTGTAAAAATTTCGGTATGCAATACCTCTGAAAGTTTTTCGTTTGTGAAAGGCAGTATAGCGGCAATTGGATACATTATTGCGAAGGGCACAATCCATTGCCAAGTGGGAAAACTTGCGTAGATAAAGTTAAGTGAAGCGACTCCACCCATTATGGGGATAATAGTTATATAGCCGAGATAATAAGACAGCCACGACCACCAAGTATCTTTCTTCGAGAAACGATGAGTAATTCCGGATAGCCAAAGGACGATGCTTAAAGCGAGTGCAATATACATTGAAGTGAAGTTGTAAGATATTTTTTTAGGGCCTATGGGAGTAATACCTGCAATTGCAATAAATACTCCTAACAACAAAGGAAGTCCTAAGAAAGCGGCTGCAAAGTACTTTAACCATTCTTCTTTTTTCATCTTTTTCATGAGTTATGGTTCCGGTGTTTGGGTGATTTGTATGGTCGGACTTGGTGTTTGGATAGTTTGTATAGTAGGGTTTGGGCTTGATGTTTTGTTTGTGGGAGGTGCTGTAGGAGTCATGGTAGCAGGAGGAATTGTAGGCGTGGTTGGTACCTCAGTTATAGAACTAAATGATGGGGATGGCGCTGGCATTGGAGGTTGTGCAATCGAAAATGCAAGAAGATGTTTATTGTCATAATATTCATTTAGTTTGTACTTGATGATTTCTTTAACTCCCGTCGCTTCCAATATTACATCAAACACTGCTCCAGCAATCACGCCTGCAATGACAAGAACTGTGAGCGGCACAGTGATAGGAGCACCATAGATATAGCCTGCCAGTGCAACTATACCTGCTACAGTTAATGTTGCTGCACCACCGGATACGACTGTTCCGACAAAATCCACAATGGATGATATTGTCCATTTTTGGATTTTATTACTTTCATTCCTTTTATCCCCCCATTTGTAATCGTAGAAATTAAAGAGTCCTTCAATCGCAGCATCGCCAGGACTAGGTGAAATTGCTTTTAGTGTGTCACGAAGGGTAACTTTTGTTGTAGTCTCTACTATTCCTTCTGTTGTTTCTTCCAACAAGGTTTTACTTTTTCTATCTAAGGCAATGTCTAGCAGTTTATCCACCCAGGTTTTAGGATTTAGATTACCTGTTGGATTGATGTCAAGACCCTGTTCTGTAGCAAGTGATTCGTAGTATCCAAGTTTGTTTGAGGGGATTGACTTAATTCCAGTCCAGGGAGCTTTCTTTTCAATCCAACTTGTTACAGAACTTACGAGATTAAGTGCTTTTTGATTCGCGCTTACCACAAGGTTAGAACCTTCTATTTGTTTTCTTACTTCCAATGGTGATAAGAGAAACCCTCTCCAAGCATCAGGTATTACACCAACTAGCCTAGAGCTATTATCTCTAAGATTTGTTGAAGTAGAAACAAAATTGCTTCCAAAGGCCTCAAACCATGATGGCTTTTCCTTTTTGGTCACTGCCAAAGTTGAGGACGCCCGTTCTTCTGCGCGGAAGTCTTCCAAGGCTTTCTTTTTTGCTAAATCTGCTTGTTGAACCTTCCAAGCATCGACTTTATCCTGCTCACCTGTATGTTCGTCCATGCGATGATCGAATGCGGCTTGTTCTTGTGCAGCTTGTTGCGCCTGTGCAATTGTTGCGGCACCCGTCCATCTGGCAGCGGCAATTGCATTCAATCGTTCCTGTTCTTGTGCCTTTTGTTTCGCTAAATCCGCGGCATACTGTGCCTGCAAGGTGTTTGCATTCTTATTAATCCAACTGGATGCTGCTCCACCACCATGCAAATAGGCAGCCTGTGTTTCGGGAGATAATCCTTTGGGCATGGGCGGCTCGACCTTTTGTGGAGCATATAAAGCCTTCCCTCCAGCAGCAACTGTTTTTTCCTGCGTCTCCCACCTCTCCCCGACCGCATCCTCCGCTTTCTTCTGTGCTTTGCGCTTCTCGGTATTGGCGCGCTTCTCTTCCTGTGCCTCTGCTTTGCGGCGCGCCTCTTCTTCTCTTTTCTTCTGCCAATCGGCCAGAGTCGCACCCACCATTGCGGTCGCAGCCGCACCCCACAGGATATTCGGATCGATCGGAATGTTCGTCGTCGGGATCGTGATGCCTGAAACCGTTGTGGTTGTCGAGATAAATTCTCCGTCGCTGGTTATTGGAATGCCACCGAATGTTTGAGTTCTAGTAGTAGAAGCGGCATGCCTCCTGAATATGATTGTTTTTTCTGGTCACTCTGCCGGCCATCGCCAGTTAGGGTACATTCCTCCATCAACAACTTTAATTTCCTCACCAGTTTTGATATTCAATTTATAAATCGTATTGTACGCAGGATCGTTCCCTGAGCTAGAGCTTGTGCCTTGCCATTTATGATATGCTAACCATACACCATCTGAAGACCATGAGATCTCAGGTGGTACTCTTGCAGAGTCACCGCCTTCATACAAGGCATTAGATTCGTGATAGGGATAAGGGTTTTTATAATGAACGACAAGACGAGGCTTAGAATCTTCCAAAACGTTATAAACATAAATTCCATCTCTTCCTATATATGCTAATTGCTGACTATCTCGTGACCATACGGGGTAATCTCCCACGCCAATTGTTTGCTCTTGATCACCATCTAGCTTGCGGACTACAATAAAGCGGTCGTCATCTCCGATTACGCTTGGTCGATTTGTACGAACTGTATATTGAAGATTAGGAGAAGGAATACCTGATATGCTTTCATAAATAGTCGACGGAGCAGTATCTTTACCACAAGTATTCAAATCATAAAGTGCAAGTCCATTTTTTGTTGCAATAAAAATCTGTTTTTGATCCGTAGTTAAGTAAGCCATTTGCTGATTTTGCCATTGCAGGCAAGGTACAGGCAGTTCTCCGGTATTCCAAACTACCAATATATGCGGTTCAAATACAAACATAAATCGGTCACTCATTTTTACAATCAAAGTCCGATTATCCCCAGTTATAACTGGGCGCCAAGCTGCGTTTTCCATGCCATATGGTAATTTTGCAGTCAAAGGAAAGTAGTTCAGGTTAGTTCCGTCTGCATTTACAAAACCAATGCCTTTGTTTGACGAAAATACAAGGTCAGTGTTAGGAAAAGAGTAGGGAGCGCGAGTTTCTGTCGGAAATATGTTCCATGCCTTGGAACAGACCATTCCAAAAAGGGCAAATCCAACACTAACAACGATGAGTAACCAGATAGGCTTTCGATTCATACTAGAACTATGGTCTTTCATACTTCACCTTTATTTATGTTTGCTTTAATCTATTTTATTTAGTGATGGCCAGATCTATCATCTTGATCATTGCACGAGTTCACCATCGTTAATGGCAGGTTGAATATTCCAACACAACATCAGGTTGTAAAGGTTATCATGGAGATGCATCCATGGAATCGGGAATTAGTGTAGTCATTGCAAAGCGAGGCGGATAAAACAGAAATTGTCTACCCCACTTATCCATGAGTTCTGGGGTAGACCACTCTGTATAGCTACTGGAGTTAGCTGGATCAAGAATCAACCAATGATCCGTATTAGAATCATACCCCGCCAAAGTCACGGTATGAGGAGCCCCCCCGATAATTGCCCTCCAATCTGTATGAAGATCAACAGATTGTGATATATGAAGTGAGGTTGGATATCCATTCTGAAGATTCTCAATCAAATCATCCACAGTATTATACGAAGTAAGCTTCACTGTATATCCATATCCGTAGGTCTCTCGCAGCCACATAGAATGGCCTTCAAGAACAGCAGTGGCTGATTGAGGCGGCAACATCCCACCGATTATAGGAACATTCGCGGGAGGGCGAAGCGCCCAGAGTGGTTGCCCATCCAATGCATTTGTAAACGTTGGTAAATCCATATGGTGAAGTTGTGGGACCCCAAACTTTGACGAAAGAATATCTTGCATCATATTCATATCCTGAATCGTCGCTGTCGTTACGCATTCATTTCGTGATGGCCATTGCGGAGGATACTGAGTTATTTGATAATTTTTCAGGATATAGTCCTTCGGAGAAGTGGGTGATATACCGGGAAGTGGCATCAACAATTGGGATGCGGGTGTAACAGTTGGCGGGTGAACAGGTCCGTGATAATCATATTGGTAGGAGAAGAAGTTATTTAAACCAGTCGTAACATAGTTTGGTATTTCACCAAAGGTGGCAATAAGGGATTTAGAACTATCCGCACTACTCTTTTTTATAGTCTCGCCCAAATCACTAAATGTTGTTTTTGTATCATTCCAAAATCCGAGCGCCTGATTTTTAGTTACATTCAAGAAGTCGGTTGTTTGTTGCCTTCCTGCTTTATATATGGCACTAATACCGTTCCCAGTGGCTATGAAAGCATCCGAAACAATTGTTTTTGTGGACTGCCAAGCATCAACAGCTGCATTTGTAATTTTTTCCCACCACTTTGGCTCATCATTACTTACTGGTATGGCAAGTGGTTTCCCCCCACCCGAATTCGCTTTCTCCTTATTCTTCTCCATCGCCGCGAGACCAGCCCATCTCGCCGCATCTGCCTGCTGCCCCTTCCAAGCATCGACTTTATCTTGCTCACCTGTATGTTCTCCCATGCGGTGATCGAAGGCTGCTTTATCTTGCGCCTGTTGTGCCTGAGCAACGCTTGCTAGCCCAGCCCACCGCAACGAATCTGCAGTTCGTGATTGCGCCATTTCCTCTGCGGCTTTTTCAACCGCCCACCTCTGGCGGACCGCATCCTCCGCCTTCTTCTGACCCCAACGCTTCTCGGTATTGGCACGCTTCTCTTCCTGTGCCTCCGCTTTGCGGCGCGCCTCTTCTTCTCTTTTCTTCTGCCAATCGGCTAACGTCGCACCCAC
>JAEURJ010000019.1 GCA_016789305.1 Anaerolineales bacterium
AACCCTTTCTCTATGACTGCCAGCATCTGCTCGAAGGTTTCGCGCTGGACACCCGTTAGTCGTTTGAAGTCGCTATCTTTTAGTTGTTTGATGGTTTCATAATTCATGCGCCTATTATGGCACACTTATGCAAGAGGTCTATTATAGAAAAGCACGGCACTGACTATTGTGAAGAGCAGTGAAATAGCAGTAGGTGCATTTGATTAAGAAGGAGCAGTATGATGACTTCAAATCCAAATAATGAAAAAAACGATTCGGGCGGGTATCGCAATAGGTGTTCGTACTATGTTTAATAACTTGCGTGAAAAAATAAGAAGAATTCCGCTCTTTATCAAAATTCTTTCTCTTCTAATCCTTTTAATAGCCTTTGCCTATTTATCCATCGCTGTTACTGTATGGCCACAGGATTATTTCTGGGTTGAAAGAGAGAATGCCACAATGCCTGTTTGGGTTCGGGGCAATATTGAGTCCAACGTATTTGTGATATTCAACCATGGCGGCCCGGGCAGCTGTGGCACTTTAGAATCAATTGTCGATGTCAATCCGGGAAACGGCCGTATGGATCATGAATCCCCATTCAAAGTTCTGGAAGATAAGTATGCAATGGTGTATTGGGATCAAAGGCATGCTTGCATGTCTAAAGGGAGTGCAGACCCTAATGACAGTAGACCGGATGATTTTGGACAAGATTTAGCCGTCGTCATTGATGAATTGGAAAATCGATATGATGTTCAAAAAATATTCATTATCGGTCAAAGTTGGGGACATACAGTTGCCATGAATTATCTGACCGCTGCGGATGATTGGCGCGAAAATCAGGGCAAAATTGATGGTTACATCATATACAAAGGAAATCACGATATGGCCATGCCCTATGAAATTGCAAAACCACAAATTCTAGAATATGCTCAACAACAAATAAACAACAATACGGATGTAGAGCATTGGCAGGAAGTAAAAACATTTTACGAAGAGCGTCCCACCCTGACAACTGCATCAGACTTTGCAGAGCATGGGCATTATGTGTTTAGTGTGATGGGAAGCCCTATTTCACTCTCTGATCGCATAGTAGCTTCAGTAAAAGCATCAATCTTTTCCCCTTTTAATGGACTTCCTGTCTATCCCAATAACAGGCGTACCAACCAGGCAGAAGAATTCATGTCATTCATTACATCCGATACGAGCATGGCAGAGGTTGTTCACAGGATTGATATTCCAACATTGCTGGTTTATGGAAGAAAAGATTTGATGGCGCCGGTTGGGGTAGGAGAATTCATATACAACGAAATTGATACAGACGAGGCAGACAAAACATTGCTGATCCTGGAGCAATCGCGTCACGGAGCCGAGAACGGAGACATAGAAATACTGCAAAGTGCAGTATTTGAATTTATTGAAACATATCGATAAATAAAGCTAAAGGCTGGAACGATTTTTTTCGGTATCCCTAATTTATTCCACTGAGAAAAGCAGACCAGCACATAGCGGTCCGCTGTTTCATTCCCCCAGATACCTGCAAATAATCCCTGGATAACTCTTTCGACGCATGACAGTAATACCGTCTAGCTGTTACATTGGGAGCAGGATGATATCTGACAAACGCAATTTCAAAACAGATCCAGCTACGCCAAGAGTCTACCAAATAAGACTTGAAGGTCTCCTGGGCGGTCAATGGACCGAATGGTTTGATGGCTTGACCATCACGCTGGAAGATAACGGAGACACCATCCTGACCGGTCCGGTAGTCGATCAGGCCGCGTTGCATGGATTGCTAAGAAAAGTTAGGGATTTAGGAATTCCGTTGCTATCGGTCAATCAAGTTATGTCCAACCAAGAACAGGAAGATGCGCCGGATTTGAAGCAGTAAGTTGAGACAAGCTGCCTGGAAAAAAGATTTGCTATTTCAATATCACCTTGAGTGACAAAAAAAGGAGAAAAGAATGGATATAAATCAGAAAGCCACCACAATGGATCGGAAGGTACTACTTTCAACAATATGGATATTTGCAGCGCTCAACTATCTGTATTGCGACATTATTTCGTTAATGGATTCCGAATTACTCAGGCAATATTTGACCGGAAAAGTCAATGGCATGGAATTTAATCAAGGATTCTTGCTGGGAGCCGCAATATTAGTGGAGATTCCAATCATTATGGTTCTCCTGTCCCGAGTGTTGAAGTATAGAGTCAATCGTTGGGCAAACATCATTGCCGGCGCAATAATGACACTGGTTCAAGCCGCGTCCCTGTTTGCCGGAACGCCAGCCATGTATTACGTGTTTTGCAGCATTCTTGAAATTGCGGCAACTGTCATGATCGTGTGGCTTGCATGGAATTGGCGTCACGCTGAAAGTTAGTGGAGAATAAAATGAACACAAACAAAAATACCTCTCAATTCACCAATGTATCACTACGTACGGCAGCAATTGTCGCCGGCTTGGGATTATTGATCATGGCGATCCTGGCACCCATTGCCCAGTTTGGTGTTATGCAAAAGCTTGTCATGCCCGGAGACGCAAAAGCCACAGTTGAAAATATTATGGCTTCTGCCGCGCTATTCCGCACAGGGATATTCATCTTCCTGTTCGTGGCAATTCTCGATGTAGTTGTGGCTTGGGGGCTCTATACTTTACTCAAGCCCGCAAACAAGAGACTCTCTTTGCTTGCTGGGTGGTTTAGGGTAGTGTATGCTGTAATTTTTGCAGTCGCCTTGACCAATCTGCTTAATGTTTTGCAGCTTCTCAATGGCGTTGACACCTTGAAAGCAATTGAACTAGATCATTTGTATGCTCAGGGAATGTTATCTTTGAACACATTTCAATCTGGATGGGATATCGGACTGGTAATTTTCGGTTTGCATTTGCTGGTTGTCGGGTACCTGGCATTCAAGTCTGGTTACATCCCCAAATGGCTGGGAGTTTTATTGGTCATTGCGGGTATTGGCTACATGGTCGATAGCTTTGGGAAGTTTCTTGTACCCAACTACAATGTAACAATCGCCGGCTTTACATTTATTGGGGAAGTGTTGCTCATCTTCTGGCTTTTGTGGAAAGGCATTAAAGGATTTGACAAAAAGCTGGAAATGAATAACTAGCAACATTGTCATTTTCAGCCAGAGAGTCTTACCCAATAAGTGAACGCCCAACAAAGCGTTCTGAGAACATCACCGACATTCTCTTATCTAAAATGATTGCCCACGATTTTCTTGGGCACACTGGATAGTAACAAATTATCGAAAGAGGTCTTCTTTGAAACTTAAAATCTCACAACTTGGAAAGCAATACCGGCGCGACTTCTGGGGCTTGAAGGATTTCAGCCTGGAAGTGCTGCCCGGCGTGCTCGGTCTGTTGGGTCCTAATGGCGCAGGTAAATCCACTTTCATGCGTATGCTGGCAACCATTACCAAACCTAGTGCAGGCACGATCACTTGGGATGGCACAGACATTGCCAAGTCACCGGATACGTTACGCGCGGTGCTGGGCTATCTGCCCCAGGATTTTGGTATCTACCCCAACCTGAATGCAGTCGAGTTTCTGGAATACATGGCTGCCATTAAAGGTCTGGATGCCAGTTCGGCACGCCGCCGCATTGATGAGTTGCTGCAATTGGTCAATCTGGTTGAAGTGGCCAGACGACCTCTGGGTGGTTATTCGGGTGGAATGAAACAGCGCGTTGGCATTGCACAGGCCTTGCTCAATGATCCGCAATTGCTGATCGTGGACGAACCCACTGTCGGGTTGGATCCCGAAGAGCGAGTCAGGTTTAGGAATCTGCTCTCAGACCTATCGGGAGAAAGAATCGTGATCTTGTCCACGCACATTGTCTCGGATGTGGAAGCCACCGCCACGCGCATCGCGCTGGTCAACAAAGGAAGTCTCTTGCGCGAAGCTGCACCTGAAGACCTGCTCAAGGAACTGGACGGTATGGTCTGGGAATGGAGCGTTCCCAGCGCTGAACTGCCCGCCTTGAAACAACAACATATCGTCAGCGGTACCATCCGCCGTAGCGACGGGGTGGAGGTGCGTGTCATCAGCGAAAGCAGGCCCGAGGTCCAAGCCCAGAACGTGACTCCCAATCTCGAAGACGCCTACCTGTACTTTATCGGGCGGGAGCATCACACATGAACGCCGTTCGCATCGTTTATCACCTGGCACGTGCCGACTTTTTAGAACGCGTGCGCCGTTACAGTTTCCTGATCATGCTAGGGCTGGGCGCCTTTCTTGGCTTTCAGGTTGCGGTTGGCAACATCGCGCTGCGGCTCGACATCTACCGTGGGGAGTTCAATTCCGCCTGGGTCGGCAGCATGATGGCGCTGATCGGTTCCTTCTTTCTGGGTTGGTTCGGGTTTTATCTGGTCAAAGGCTCGATAGCACGAGACCGCGAAACGGGCGTGGGGCAGATCATGGCGGCCACACCGCTCACGCGACTCCTTTATACTTTCGGCAAATGGGCCAGCAACTTTTCCGTGCTGATGGCCATGATCCTTGTGCTGGCTATTGCGAGCATCGGCATTCAATTCCTGGCCGGAGAGAACACCCATCTCGACCTGTTGGCTCTGCTGGCGCCCTTCCTGTTCGTCACCATGCCCGTCATGGCGCTTGTTGCGGCAATTGCGGTACTCTTTGAAAGCATCGGTTTCCTGAGCGGTGGCTTCGGCAATGTACTCTATTTCTTTCTGTTCTTTATGCTCTTTCCATTCATTGACAAATTGAGCGCCATCAACCCCGCGCTGGAGCCCTTGGGGTTGGGATTGTTCCAGCAAAGCATGGGTGCCGCCGCCAAGGCAGCCTTCCCTGAATATAACGGCGGCTTCGCACTTGGCGACCCCGCCACTGCTGGTTCCATATTTCAATGGACCGGCGTACATTGGACGTCTGACATCCTGCTTATGCGTTTGGCGCTCTTTGGCATCGCCATCGCACTGACCTTGATCGCCTCTGTTTTCTTCGACCGCTTCGACGCCTCGCGCCACAAGCCAGCTACAAAACCGATGAAGAAAAACGCCTCGAAAACGAAGCCCGAACCTGCTCCCATTACAAAAGCGGACTCTGCCGTTCAATTGACCCCGCTAAAAGCATCCACGGGACAATTCGGATTTGTACGTGTTCTGGTTTCCGAATTGAAACTGCTCATCAAGGGACAGCCCTGGTGGTGGTATGCCGTGGCAGGCGGGTTATTTATTGCAGGTCTCGCCAACCCGGTCGAGACCTCGCGCACTTACCTGTTGCCCTTTACGTGGCTCTGGCCGGTGCTGATCTGGTCTAGTCTGGGCAACCGTGCGATTCGGCACAATGCCCAGCAGATGGTTTTCTCGTCCGCCGCGCCGCTGTGGAGACAGTTACCCGCCAGTTGGCTGGCCGGCTTTCTAGTCACCCTGCTGGCGGGCGGTGGTGTTGCACTGCGCTTGATCAGTGCCGGCGACAGCGCTGGATTGCTTATCTGGATTTCCGCTGCTCTTTTCATCCCGTCATTTGCATTGGCATTGGGTGTCTGGAGCCGGGGCAACAAACTGTTCGAAGTACTGTACGTCACGATGTGGTATTTAGGCCCGATGAACAAAATCGCCGCACTCGACTTCATGGGTGCCAGTACACAAGGCTATCCACTGGCTTACCTGGGCGCAGCACTTGTGCTGGTTGTGCTGGCTTTCGCCGGACGGGACAGACAATTACAAAACTGAATGTCCAATTTATTGGAACATGAATCACCTTTTGGTTTACAACACTTTAGAAGTTATGCCGCAGGCTGGTGAAACAACCGTTAGGCGGTTAGGAAAGGAAATTACAAATGCAAAAAAGTAAACGTATCGTTCAAATACTTAGAATAATCATGCCTATCGTGGGAATAATCTGTATCGTGATATTCCCGCCCTGGGACGGAATATGGGCTTCGATAGCACCATTACCTGATACTGTCCAGGAACAAGTCGATGACGCAATTGGTTATGGATTGGATGGAATTATTGTGTATGTGGATGAAGCAGACCAACCACCAGCATTTTATTCTGCTGGTTGGAAAAATAAAGTGACGCAAATGCCAGCTGATCCGCAGGCCTTGTTCAAAATTGGCAGTATCAGCAAACTATATATCGCCACCGCCGTCGCCAAATTGGTCAATAACGGGAGTTTGTCACTGGATGAAACCCTCGCCGATTATTTGCCTGAACTTGCAGGCAGAATTGAATATGCAGATCAGATTACTCTGAGAATGATGGTGCAGCACCGCAGCGGCATTCCAAATTTCACGGACCAGGACGAGTTCGACTGGTTCACTCCGCAGACAGACATCGACAGAGCCCTGGAACTGGTTTTAGATAAACCCGCAGATTTTGAGCCTGATGCACGTACCAGTTATTCCAATACGAATTATCTGTTGATTGGCCGCATCCTGGACAAAGTGTTGGGATACAGTCACCATCAATATATCGATGAAGAAATATTGGCTCCTCTTGGGTTAACGAATACGTACAGTTTGCTCAGTCAAGTGGAAGATAAAGATGTGGTCAGCGGGTTCTGGTATGGATATGACGACGATCTGATGGAGCTTGATTTTGTCATTCCCGGTGGATCGATGGTCGCGACTGCACAGGATGTCGGAATATTTCTGAGAGCATTGAATGATGGCTCATTGCTGAATAACGATGAGCAGGCTATTTACTCATCTATTTACGAGTATGGACATACCGGCTGGTTACCAGGCTACCAGAGTATTGCACGCTATCACGAGGACATTGATACGGTCATCGTTCAGTTTGTGAATACAACGGGGGGAACCCCGCTGGTTCCGTTATTCGATACACAGGGCGGAACCAAGGTGATGGTATCGGACGCTGTTTACAACCGTATTGTCAAAATTCTACATAGGTAATAAATTCATTGGAGATCCTTATGCCTGAAGCATCTTTTTCATTCGATGAACTGCAATCAGCAAACACTGTTGAATTACCCAACCCCGAGACACTCACAGCCAGCGATGGCGTTACCCTGTCTTATCGACGCTATACTCCTATAACACCTCGCGCAGTGGTATTGTTCTATCATGGCGGCGGAGCACATAGCGGAGCAGGCTATCAATTTCTTGGTAACGGACTACAAAACGAATTTGATATAGCAGTCTATATGCCCGATATTCGTGGTCATGGTGCTTCAGAAGGACCTGGTGGCGATACTCCCAATCCCGGGCAAGTTTGGAAAGATATAACCACTTTCATAAAACACATTCACGCTGAATTTCCTCAATTACCACTCTTCCTCGGAGGACATTCATCAGGCGCAGGACTGATCCTCAACTATGCCAGCCAGCCAAACCATGAATCTGTTGACAACTACATTTTCCTTTCACCAGAGTTCGGGTTTCGTGCTAAAACTGCACGCCCCACCCTCGTCACATCCTTCGCGACGGTAAATACTTTACCCTTCATTATCAATGCCATGAGCGGCGGCCTATTGGGCGGTCATTCCCGTGCTGTTCGGTTTAACTATCCAACTGAATTGTTGGCTTCCGATAAAGGCTTGGTTTCCTCTTACACTGTCAATATGGCAAACGCAATTACACCTTATGCACCTCACCAGCAATTTACCAACCTTGATCGTGCATTTGGTCTATGGATTGGCACGGATGATGAGCTGATATTTCCGAGCGAGGTGTTGGCATTTGCCGATTTGGCAGTATCGGTTCGAGCCGCTTCTGAAGCAGGCAGTATTTCCAAAGCAAAACATCTTTCGGTTTTGGTGAATGCACACGCGACAATCGGACCTTGGATTGCGCGCCTTGTTCAAAGGAAAAACACCTTGAGGTAATAACACGCCTGTCAACACCAATTACTATGGTGTTTATCTTAACCATTTCACCTAACCGGACATGATTGTCCCTGACCCATACTGACCCTTAAAACAACCCTTCCATCCCTTGTTTTACACGAAAAATGTGTCGGATTGTGAGTATCCCTGCCCAGGTGGGTACGCAGGAGACGCTGTCAAACCCTGCACCTGTGCCCCGGCTGTCGTTACCAAATACCAAAAACGCATTTCCGGTCCATTACTTGACCGCATCGACATCCACATCGAAGTCCCCAGAGTTGACTACGAAAAACTCAGCGGAAATAAACTCGGTGAAACCAGCGAGTCCATCCGCGAGCGCGTGCAAACCGCCAGAGATATACAAAATCAACGCTTTGCCAATTCCACTGATATCATCTACAACGCAGACATGCGCATCAGCGAAGTCAGACAATTTTTCCAACTCCAACCCGAAGGTCAGAGTCTGATGCGGGCGGCGCAGATTCAACTCAACTTGTCGGCAAGAGCCTATCATCGTATCCTCAAGTTGTCACGCACCAACGCAGATATGGAAGGAGTGATGAGATTCAGTCCACACATCTGGCGGAGGTGCTGCAATATCATCCAAGGATCTTGATAGGGTGATAAAACCAAGTTGTGAGCCTAAATCTTCAGGCTTAGGATGAAAAATATAGTGGGAAATGATTGTATATGGAGAAAAATTCCGTAGACATCACTAGGTGGCAAGAACCGATTCAAAACACTCTGCAAATGATGGGTGTCTCTATGTAAGCAACGCAATTTAGACCACGATAATGGGAGCAGGCAGAGTACCCAAATCCAAGGAAGCCGTTATGTCTTGATGGCGATTGAAATTGACGAGGGCAAAAAGAGGAGTTGCTTTACAGGCGATGTGAAACAATGGAGTTGTATATAATGGGGACACCATGCAAACTCGCTTCCTCGAAACGAAATTCCACGTCTCGTCCTGGCGCGAAGGCGGTGTGACTCGTCCGCGCTTGTTGGAAAGATTGCAAAGCGGACTCATCGAGCGCCACAAGTTGTCTCTGGTCTCCGCGCCTGCTGGTTATGGGAAGACTACCCTCATCGCGGAATGGCTGGGGACAATCTCAGACAATTCGCGCATCGCATGGTTGTCTTTGGATGAAAGCGATAACGACCTGTCGCGTTTCCTCAGCTATTGGGTTGCGTCACTCCGCCGCATGGATCAATCACTTGGGGCAAATGTTCAAAGCCTGCTAGACATGCCGCAACTCCCACCCCTCAATTCATTTTTGGATGGGCTGATTAACGACCTGTCCTCATCGGAAGATTCGATCCTGCTGGTACTGGACGATTACCACCTTATCAGCAATCCGAAAATACACGAAGCATTGGAATATTTTCTCGACCATCAGCCCGCACAAGTCCACCTTGCAATCACCACCCGAGAAGACCCGCCCTTCCCGTTGGCGCGGATGCGTGCTCGCGGACAGATGACTGAGATCCGCGCACACGATCTTCGATTTACCCCACAAGAGGCGGGTCAGTTTTTCAACCAGTCTATGAAACTGGATTTGACTCCACAAGCGGTGAACGATCTCGAAAAACGCACCGAAGGCTGGGCGGTCGGACTCCAATTGGCAGGGCTGGCATTGCAAAGTCTGCCCGATCCGCAGAAATTCATCGAGACCTTTCGCGGCAGTCATCGCTATGTGCTGGATTATCTGGCTGAGGAAGTCCTTCGCCAACAGGGAGAAGAGATACGTCGTTTTCTCGCTCAGACCTCAGTTTTGGAGCGGTTGAATGCTTCGCTGTGCAATGCGTTGACCGAACGCAGTGATAGTCAAACAGTCCTCACCCGCCTTGAACACTCCAATCTCTTCATTATCCCATTGGACCACGAACGAGATTGGTATCGCTATCATCATCTCTTTGCTGATTATTTGCGAACCGAGTTGAGCAAATCTGAGGCAGCGGATTTGTACAAAAAGTCCGCACTTTGGCATGAGGAAAATGGGCTGATCCATGAAGCGGTGAAATACGCCCTCGCCAGTACAGATACCGATTTTGCCGCCGATGTCATCGAGCGGGCGTTGGAGAGACATTCCACCTGGTCGGGGGGCAACGTCACTTTGTTATCATCCTGGCTGGATGCTCTTCCGTCCCAAGTTTTTCAAAGTCGTCCGCGATTAAGTTTGAATTCATCCCGCATCCTTTATCTCTCGGGACGGCTCGACCTTTCGGAGCAACGCATCGCCGAGACCGAACAAACCCTGAAGTCACTGCCTGCCACGCCCGAACGTGAGCAAATGCTTGCGCTGGCGGCGTTGTATCGTGGCTCCATTGCCGCCGTGCAGGGTGACTGTCAACAAGCCATCGAGCAAATCTCCTTTGCCCAAGCCCGCATTCCCCGCGAAAATCATCTGGCTCATGCACGCGCTTTTTTCAGTCTTGGGGTGGCCTATGAAATTGCGGAGCAAACAGATATCGCCGCACAAACCTATTTGCAATCAAGCGACGAAGCCCAGTCCGCTGGCGTGCTTTTCCTCACCGTCAATGCCCTCGGCGCGGCGGCGCAGATTCAGATCAAGCAGGGACATCTGCATCTGGCGGAGCAGTCCTGCCAACAAGCCATTCAACTTGCGGAAGGCGCACGTATCGCTCCGCTTGGGCTGGCATGGTCGCTTCTTGGTGGGATTGCGTTGGAACGGAATGAAATTCCATCTGCCAAACGATACTTGCAGGATGGGATTGCTTTATCGCGTCAGGGCGGTTTGGTGGATGACCTCGTTTTAGGACTGGCTTTCCTTGCCCGTTTGCGCACCTATCAGGGCGACGTCGCCAATGCCATCGCCGCCACTCAGGAAATCGCATCCCTGATTCGGAAGTTTGGCATTCCTCGTATGGAGCTCCTCGCGGCGGCTATTCATGCCCGCATCGGGCTTTATATGAAACAGCCTCAGTCTGTAACGCAATGGGAGCAGGAGTACCGCGCTATCCGCCACGAATCGCCACATGAGTTTCAAGACCTGACCCGCGCGCGCGTTTTGCTGGCGACTGGCAAGCTGGAGGAAATCCCAGCCATTCTGAAGCCGCTTCTGGAAAAGGCGGAGTCTGCTGGGCGGATGCAGACCTGCATCGAAACCATGCTCCTGTTGGGGTTATTCCATCATGCTAAAAAGGATTCCCAATCCGCTCTGGAATGGATCGGCAAAGCCCTGCGACTTGCCGCACCTGAAGGATTTGTCCGTATCTTTTTGGATGAAGGCAAGCCGCTCCTTGACCTGCTGCCAAAAGCGCGTTCATCCGCGCCCGAATTTGTGGACATGCTCCTCGGACAGAATCAACCCGAAAGCGGTTCCCGCTCCGCGCCCATCGAACAGTTGCCCGATCCCCTCAGCGAACAGGAAATCCGCGTGCTGAAACGTATTGTGGCGGGAAAATCCAACCAGGAAATCGCCGATGAATTGGTCATCACCATCGGCACGGCAAAGTGGCACGTCCACAACATCCTGCGAAAACTGGGCGCAGGAAACCGTCCGCAAGCCATCGCCCGCGCAAGAGAATTGGGCATCTAACACTGAAATCAAATCTGAGCCGTGAAAGCGGCTCTTTTTTTAACCTATCCACTTGACCTACCCTAAAACCTACCTACGGATAGGGGACAAACCCTGCCTTCAAGCATAAACTACGACAGGAATCAAAACACGTTCACAAGGAAAAATCATGAACAAAAAATTCGGTTTATTCATCTTGCTCGGACTGTTCCTCGGCGGCACATTTGGCATCTTTTTCGCAGCTCCGCTTGAGAACCCACTTTTGGGTGTGGCGATTGGTGCGCTGGGCGGCGTTTTTATCGGCTGGTTTATTGCTGCCGAATTTACAGAAACGAAGAATCCTTCAAATAATTCTCAAACTGCACAACCTAAACCTCATCGCGGGATGTGGATTGGCATTGGATTGGCGCTTGGCGCTGGTATTGGAATGGCAATGCAAAACCTCACCGTAGGAATGGGAATTGGTTTGTTGATGGGAGTGGTAATGGAAACCCTGCAAGTCCGAAAAGTTGGATGAGTAATCGTTATTTGATAGTCAGTGCTACTCTGCATTGAAATGGTGCACTGGCTGCCAAACAGAATACCAAGGATACTTTATGAATCCCAGTACAAAATCTGTCATCTATCAAATCCGCATCGAAGGTCATCTCGACGAACGTTGGTTCGAAGGCTTGGATGTCAACCCGCTCCCCGAAGGCGAAACCCTCATCAGCGGAGAGATGGATCAGTCTGCCTTGCACGGCATCCTCAACCGCATCCGCGATCTAGGTTTGGAACTCATCTCTGTTCAAAGGAAAACCCCATGAAACTGTTCGCGCAAAAACATCCTGTTATTACCTTCCTGCTCATCACCTTTGCATGGACATGGTTGTTCTGGTTCGCCGCCATGCCCTTTCGCGGACAGACTCTGCTCGTGACCACCATTGTGTTGATCGGCGGCTATGGTCCAGCCGTCGGCGGAATCCTGACCCTCGGTCTGCGAAGCAGACCAAAGCCGCAAATGTCACTCAAACGCATCCTGACCATGCTTCTCATTTCTGCTTTGATATTTGGCGTACTGACCCTGCGTTATTTGGCTGGGAACATTCCCAACTTTGACATCCTCGCGGAGGATTTGACACTCACAACGCCGATTGTCATGATTGCTGTGATTGCCAGTCTCGTAGGTGGTTGGGTCTTTTCCAGCGCGGTTTCGGATAACTCGGAAGTTCGCACAGGTATGGGTTCGATCCTTCCTCGTCGGCTACCACCGCTGTGGACATTCTTCGCGGTGTTGTTTTACCCCGTCATGATTCTGGCTTCATGGGGATTGTCCGCCCTCTTTGGGATGAACGCCGAATATCCTGGTCTCTGGGAACAGCCCGCGCTGGAAATCCTGCCGCTCTACATTTTGACCTTCTGCGTGACCCTGCTGATACAAGGCGGCAACGAAGAAATCGGTTGGCGCGGATTCATGCAGCCTGAACTACAAAAGAGATTCAGTCCACTGGTCGCGGCTTTGATCGTTTCGGTCTTCTGGTCGCTGTGGCATCTGCCACTCTTCCTGAATGGAGTGTATGACGCCGACCTGGTGATGGGGATGGTGTCTGGCGGCATCTATCGCATTCCGCTGGCGATTTTCCTCGCCTGGTTCTACAACCGTTCGGGCGGAAATCTTTTCCTGACCATGTTCCTGCACGCCAGTTTCAATCGGACTCCTTCCCTTCTGCCGACTCCATCCCTGATGTTGATGGTGCTTTGCCTGATTGTGGCAGTGGTCATGGTTATAAAAGACAAGATGTGGCTCAGAATCCCAAAAAGCTAATTTTTCACACAGGAGTTTTATCTAATGCAAACAACAATACAAGAAACACAAAAAATCGAAACACAGCGACCTTTCTCTCTCTCGATTTACCTGCTGATCGTCTTTGCCATGTCCTGGCCCTTTCAGATTATTTTTGCAATTTCTGATGCGACGCTGGAACTAGGCTACCTCAATTTGATTTCAATGGTGATGGTGACTGTCGGCACATTCATCACGGGGCGTTATGTCTTTCGTGACGGCTTCAAAAATGCGGGCTGGCGCTGGGGAAAGCCGTCTCAGTATCTTTGGACTTTTGGTCTGGCACTGTTCATCTTTGCTGTTCCAGCTCTGATCGAAAACCTATTCGGGTTACATATTTTCCCCGCTGGAATTTCAGCAGGAACCATCTTGATAAGTTTTGTCACCAGCTTTCTGCTGACCCTCATCCCAGGCTTTGGCGAGGAATTCGGCTGGCGTGGTTACATGCTTCGGCATCTCGTCAAAAGATATTCCACGCGAAAAGCAGTCCTCGTCCACGCTTTCATCTGGTGGGCGTGGCATCTCCCAGTGATATTTACCATCGGCATCCGCCAAGGGATTGGAGCAAGCGTCGGCGAGTCCATCTCTTTGATTACGCTGATCACGCTCATCCCCTCCATGATGAATGCCGTCATCTTCGCCTACGTTTGGACGGCGACAAAAAGCCTGGCAGTTTCCAGTGTCTATCACTCCGCCTATGACGAAGTACGGGACGCCATCGAGAAGACGATCGGGTTTGGTCCGCTGGTGAGCATTTGGGAAATGGCGGTGACCACACTTCTCGGCGCGTTCCTGTTGTGGAAGGGAAACTGGAAACCGCTAACTGACGAAAAGAACAACAGCTAAAAATTGGAGAAGAACATGAGTACTCGAAATAAAACAAATTTTGCACGCACATCTGCACGGATATTAGCTTTTGTCCTCGCTCTCGTCTTGAGTCTGCCAGTGATCCTGTCGCCATTGACCACCTCCGCCCCAACCTGGGCATGGGTTTTGCTCTTCGTCGCCGACATCGCCTTGATCGTTCTCCTGTTGTTCCGACTGGAGCCATCACTAAAAGGAATTTCGATGGGACTGGCGTGCATCCTCCTCGTTAGCATCGTCGCGGTCATCACTTCACAAATCTTTGCCGCCACACCGCCCATCACCGATGAAAACGGGAATCCAATCCCAGGCTCGATTGCCACGCTGGAGAAGATCAACTTGAATGGGACCGAGCAGTGGATTTCGATCCGCGGGCAGGATGCGACCAAGCCGATCCTGCTGCATCTCGGCATGGGTGGACCAGGCGGTGGCGGATTCGCCACCCGAAGCCTTTTCACTTCGTTGGAGAAGGATTTCGTTGTTGTCAGTTGGGATGAACCCGGCACGGGCAAGTCCTATAATTCGATGCCGATCTCCGAACTGACCACGCAGCGTTTTGTGGACGATGCTCACGAACTCACGTTATATCTGCGCGAACGCTTTCATCAGGAAAAAATTTACATCTACGGCGTCTCATGGACAAGCATCCTCGGCATCTGGCTGATACAAGAATATCCCGATCTGTACTACGCCTACATCGGCAACGGGCAGATGGTCAACACCACCCAAAATGATGTGATGGGCTACGAACTTGCACTCGATTATCTGTCAGAAAAAGGCGACACCAAAATGCTGGAAACATTACGCCGCAATGGACCTCCGCCCTACAAAGGCGACGACATGCTGGGCAAGTATGTTACTTATCTGGATGTCCTCAACGACTACATGAATTCCCCGCATTACACAGTGATCGTGCCCATCATTCCATTTGTCGCTCCAGAATACGGCTTCATAGACAAGATCAACCACACGCGCGGTATTGTGGATTCGTTCGCGGTTGTCTATCCACAATTGGAACATCTCGATTTCAAGACTCAGGCCTCCAAATTGGATGTGCCGGTTTACATCTTTGCCGGGCGTGACGATGTGAACGCCATGTCATCATTGGTTGAGGAATACTTCAACATCCTTGAGGCTCCGCGCAAACAATTGATCTGGCTGGAAGGCGGGCATGGACTCGACGGTGGCAACGTGCATCAGTTTATGGATGTGATGATTAATCAAGTGCTTGTAGAAACATATCCTCCGCGCTGAGGGTTACCTGACCGTCGAGATGGAGGCGGCGAGCTTGATGGCGGTGACGCAATTCAGAAAAGCTCTGTTGGGGCAAATCTTATACGCAGGTGATGATTTGAGCGGTGAGAACTGGGACAAACGCGGCTGGCAATCGCGCCAGGAAGTGCGTGAGAATTTTTTCTGGCAAGCAGAGCTGATGCCTGCCTGGAGATGTAAACGTGAACAAAAGATATATCATTCCTGTTCTACTTATCGGGGCGATCCTGTTGATATTCCTAGGTCGCATGCTGTTGGCAGTTCGCTTCACTCTACCGCATACTTTTCACCTGTTCGATACTATTACGGTGGCAGGCTCAACCTTGGTTCTGCAGAGAGGGTATCGCAACTTGCGGCGACAGGATTGGATACTTGCGTTAGTAATGGGTATGGTAATCGGTACAGGCATGTTGTTCACTACTCTCTATTCGTCTTATCCCTTCTTTGGGGTCGTACCTAGCAAATTTGGGCAGGCATGGGTGCGCGGCATATTCACATTCTTCGCAACGCTGGGTGGGCTGGCGATCATGCGGCAAGGTGGTCCGGTGCAATTTCATACCGCCAATGGCAACTGGCGGGATATGAGTCGAGGTATCTTGGTGGGGTTGGCGGTTGGTCTGCCGTTGGCTGTGGTGAATGCATTCACATTGCAGTTTACGCAGGGACAACCTATTAACTGGCAGAGTCCCCTCGCCGCCCTGGTAGATGCTCTTCAGCCGGGCGTAGTTGAGGAAGTCATTTATCGCTTTGCCCTCTGGGGATTATTGTGGCTGATACTACGAAACTCACTGCCAAATCAGGCAATTTGGCAGACAGGCTGCCTATCGATGCTGGTACATAATTATTCCCATTTCGATGACCTGTTTATCCAATCGCCATTGACCGCGCTGGGAATGGGAGCTGTGCTGGCGCTAATCTGGGGACTGCCCCCACTCCTGCTCTCCTACAGGCGTGGACTCGAATCTGCCATCGCATTTCATTGGATCCAGGATGTCGCCCGCTTCCTGGCAGGCTTTTAGTTTTTCATTGCATCTTTCTCATTTCAAGGTGTTGTGATCATGAAACGAATTCGAAAATTCATCACCCTCGCCATTGTTTCTCTGATGGGGACCTGCGTCGTTTTGTTGGCATTTTCAGCCTCCGGGAACCTGACCATTCCTAATCGTTCGGCTTCTGTCGAAGTTTTGAGTGCTGCAGACAAAACCCGTTTGGCGGAGACGCAACATTTGCTCCGAATTAGCAAGTATCAATAAAACGAAAGACTATTTAGTTCCTCTATCCTTAATTGTCTGCTATTTTATCAATCCACCCAAGTGCCAGTTTTGCAAATTCGAGATTATCCATGCTGTATAGAGTTTGCATTTCATATCGGGCATTTTCGATAATTTCTTGGCTAAATTCAAGGTGAAATGTGATGGTTTTTTGGGGCACAACGTGCTTATTGTATACACCCCTGCCCTTGCGGGTATTATGGCGACTCGCAAAAAGCCTGCACCTGTGCGCCTGCTGTGGTGACAAAATATCAAAAGCGCATTTCCGGTCCATTGCTCGACCGCATTGACATCCACATCGAGGTTCCCAGAGTGGATTATGAAAAACTCAGTGGAAACAGGCTAGGCGAAACATCCGAAACCATCCGCAAACGCGTGCAAACTGCCAGAGACATTCAAAATCAGCGCTTCGTCAATTCCACCGATATTGTCTGCAACGCAGATATGCGCATCGAGGAGGTCAGGCAATTTTGTGTGCTCCAGCCCGAAGGTCAAAGCTTGATGCGGGCAGCAATGAGCCAACTCAATTTATCGGCGCGCGCCTACCACCGCATCCTAAAGCTATCCCGCACCATCGCAGATTTGGCGGGAAGTGAAGAGGTTCAGTCCCCGCATCTAGCAGAGACGCTGCAGTACCGTCCGAAGATCATGATAGGGCAGGTGAGTTAAATTTTTTTTCTAAAAAATATGTGATTAATGTAAGGATATCCAAGTGGATGAAGTAAGTAGCCGGCGCATTTTTTCCTATTTTAACTGAAGAACATCGAGGGCATATTCTGTGTATACAATACGAACTTAAATCCTGCCGAGAATTAGTGATGTATCGTTACCCTTCAACCTCGATGCGATCCACTTGGATTTGCGAGCCGTTATAGTCAGGGACGTTAGTGCCATAAAGATGGCTGATCTTTCCACTGTTGCGCAGCGCTTCGATCTGGGGCTTTACCTCCAGGTTCATTGAGTCGATGACTAAATAGATTATCTGCCCCAAATCCTGCCGCTCAAAGTAGTCATCGTACTGTGCATCAGACTCCGTACTCTTGATAACGACCCACCAGTCTGTTATTTCTTCTGAAGTACCTAGTCGCATGTAACCGCCGGAAGCTTGTTCTTCAACAGTCACAGTAGGTGTAGGGCTTTTTTGCGCTGTGGGACCACACTCTCCCCGGAAATAAACCCACTCGTCACAGGCGTTGCCCTCTGATATAGTTAGTTCACGTGACGAATCCAGCCATTATTCCCACAAAAATCAATATCCCTCGCGCCCGCATTGACGTGGTCGTGCGTTCGCATGTAATGAAGATTCTGGATGATGGGCTGGAACGCCCATCGGCATTGATCTTGGTCTCCGCCCCTGCGGGCTATGGTAAGACGACTCTTGTGATCAGTTGGCTGCGGACCATCAATCAGCGTTACGCCTGGCTATCTCTGGATGTCGAAGATGATTCCCTGCCGCGCTTTGTCGCTTATCTTCTGGCGGCATTGCAAAAAATCGACTCTGCGATTGGGTGGACTGCCCAACGGACTCTTGAAAGTTTCAGTACTGAAATATTCCCAACGGACACAATAATTTCAAGTTTGATCCGTGATCTATCAGACTTTGCCGAGCCTATCATCCTTGTGTTGGAGGATTATCACTGCATGGAATCCCGCGCTGTTCATGAATTTGTAGAGACGATCATTGAACAGGTTCAGCCCCTGCGAGTGCTAATCACCACGCGGAAAGATCCGCCGCTTTCACTGGCGCGTTGGCGTGTGCGTAATCAGCTAACAGAACTTCATACAACTGACCTGCAATTTACGCTGGATGAGACGGCTGAATTTCTACAACGTGTGATGAAGCTTGAACTTTCGCAGCAAAATATTCATCTTCTCGGAGCACGGACGGAAGGGTGGGTGGCTGGCTTGCAATTGGCAGCTTTATCCATTCAGAATCATCAAAACGAATCGGGCGCTTGGTCAATTGCTGGAAGTCACCGCGACATCGCCGGTTATTTGATATCTGAGGTGGTTGAACAACTGCCACAAGAGCGCAAGGAATTTCTCTTGCAAACGTCCCTGATTGACCGTTTGAGTGCCACGCTTTGCGATGCCATCACTGGAGGCAACAATAGCCAAACCCTGTTGGAAGCGCTGGAGGCTGATAATCTCTTTATCCTTGCATTGGACGATGCCCGTGAGTGGTTTCGTTATCATCACCTCTTTGCTGAATTCTTGCGTAAACGCCTGCTGGCTGAATATTCTGAGGACGTGGTTAGGGAATTGCATCAACGTGCCAGTCACTGGTTTGCGGAACATGCTGATATTCTTTCAGCCATTGAGCACGCCCTCGCCGCCAAAGATTATGAATATGCTGCCTGCCTGATTGCCCCACAATCCCAGCAATGGATGCAACGTGGCGAGATCTCCACGATTATCAAATATTTGAATCAACTTCCCAAGGATAAAGTGTGGAATGATTGGAGTTTGTGCCTGTGGTACGGTTGGTCATATGCTGTGCGCGGAGACTTAAACCCTGCCGGGCGCTGGACAAACCGTTTAGAAGCATTGATCACACCACTCATCCAGGAGACTACTCTAAAAGAGAATGGACCCGTTCCCGTGGGCTTGCAAAATGCTTACCTTCAAGTGCTGGCAATTCGTTCAATGCTGGCGCGCCAAAACAAGGATTTTGTTTCGGCAGTGGATTTGGCGGAACAAGCTTTGCGTCTCGTTCCTGAGGATGATTTGCACCTGCAGACCATCGTCTCTGCATTACACTCTTCTGCAGTTTTGGAGGCTGGGAACTTCGACCAGGCTGAAGATCTCCTGCATTCGACGAGGAAGAGTTCATATCGCGCGAGCAATCCATTCATCACGTTTACGCTATTATTGAATGAATCAGCTCTGGCAATGATGCGCGGACAACTTCAGCGAGCGCATGATTTGAACGAAGAAACTCTGCGATTGGCGCAAGCTGAAGGGATGGAACGACTTGCCTTTTTGCCGCAACTGCGTCTGGGTCGTGTTAACTATTTTTGGAATCAACTTGCCCAAGCCAGGCAGTATGTCACTCCGGCAATCGAACAAGCAGACATAAATGCATATCCGAGTCCCACTGTCCGTGGATATATAACGCTTGCTTGGATTCAAAATGCCGAGGGGCAATATCCACATGCCCTGCAAACTCTTACTGAGGCTGAGCAAATCGCGCTAAAGCATCACGCATTGGAATCTGTCGAAATGGTAAGAGGAGTTCGGGCACAGTTGCAGTTTTCGGCTGGTGAAAACGAAGCGGCAGTTCGCTGGGCGAAGTCATCAGACTGGGAGTCGCTCGAATCATCCAAATCCAGTTTGATATTGAGCGACGAATCATTTTTCCCCTATTGTCAGATTTTGATTGCATCTGACGAGTTGCCTAAACAGAAACGAGCGGAGCGTCTCCTTGTATGGCGGTTACACGATTCGGAACAGCAACGACGAGAAAGCACCATTCTCAAAATCCGATTGATGCAGGCGCTGTTACATCATACCGAGAATCACCCTGACCTTGTCATGCCATCTTTATTGCAGGCATTGGAGATTGCGGCGCCTGAGAATTGCATCCGTCCGTTTCTCGATGAAGGTCAGTCATTGATTCCGTATTTGCGCCGTGTGCCACTCAAACATTCTGCGCGAGGTTTTGCGCAAAAGATTCTTGCATACATTTCAACCCCACATATACACTCGCAATTGCTTGAACCATTGAGTCGGCAGGAGCTCAACATTTTGCAATTGATTGCGCAGGGTCATACCAACCCTGAGATCGCAGTCAAGCTCGTGCTGGCAGTAAGCACAGTGCGCTGGTATGCCAAGCAAATTTTCCGCAAGTTGGAGGTGCATAATCGTACACAAGCCGCCGCACAAGCAAAAAAACTAAATCTCATTTGACCCCTCTCCGGAGGGGTTTTCTATAGTCCCCCCAATTGGATGGGGATTTTTCGGATTCGCTGGATTATATTGACAGACATGCGCATCATTTCATCCCTTCTCCTGCTATGTGTTCTATCAGCTTGTGCCTCCCCGACAGCGACTCCCGCTCCCGCCTCGCCGACATCTTTGTCGTCAACTTCAACTTCAATTCCTCCCGAGCCGTTGACAGGTACATGGCTCGGCGCGGCGACAAAACCAGACGGCTCAACTGCATCTCTTTCTATCAACTTCGAAGATGCAAATTTGAGCATTGAGCCTATGACAAAGACCTGGTCAATGGTTGTGACCCAAGATGGAGAAGCGGTGGATTTCTCAGCTTCAGGCAAATCCAACGACCCATTTATGCAGATTGAATTTGCTGGCACATTCTCGGACAATAATTTATCAGGTGAATTAACTTGGGATGGTCAGAAAAGTTCGGTCACGTTTACGCCGATTGTTTCTGTAGATGCCGCTCTATTAGGAAAATATGAAGGCTTGTATCGCTTTGAGTCAGGACGGACATTGAGCGTCATCGTCAGCCCTGAATTCACCTCAGGCGGCTTGACATTCTTCAGCCCAACGCTCATGCTGACCGATTTTGACAGCGGCGCATTACGAAGTCTATACCCAACGAGTGATGCAGGTTTTCTTGTGGGTGTGCTGAGAGATGTCGGCGCTCCATTTGATGGACGAGTCGAGTTTGTGCGTGATGCGCAAGGCAAGGTCAGTGGATTGAACTGGTGGGAAAATCTGCAAGGGGATGCGCCAGTTGAATTTGCAAAATGGGTTGATTACACCATCGAAGAGCATGTTGAATTTACCAGCCAGGATGGCACAAAGTTGGCTGGGCGTTTGTCATTACCGAATTCGGATGTACCCGTCCCTGCCTTTATGGGGTTACATGGTTCTGAACAAGGCACACGCGATAACTTCGGCGCAAAAGTCATGGCGCATTATATGATTAGCCGCGGCTTCGCCATCCTGAATTACGACAAGCGCGGGGTGGGTGATTCGGAAGGCCTCTATCAAGAGGCGGCGAGCCCAGCCAATCTGCAACGCCACGCCAATGATGCGATTGCCGGTGTCGAGTATCTGGCTGCCCGTCCAGAGATTGATGCGAAACGCATCGGGTTGATCGGTTTCAGTCAGGCGGGCTGGGTCATCCCCCTTGCCGCATCGCAATCGAAGACAATCTCACATATAGTTATTCTTTCAGGTCCGGTTGAATCGACATTTCAGGAAGACGTGTTCAGTTCCTACACCAATGACGGTGACACTGCCACCAATTACGAGGATGCAAAAATCACGCAACAACTACGTGATTTGAAACCTGGTGGCTTTGATCCCATTCCAATTATCGCCGAACTCAATCAGCCTGGCTTATGGCTGTGGGGCAGCGTGGATAAAAGTGTGCCGGTCACATTTAGCGCGGAGAACTTGCAAGTCTTGATTGACTCCGGGAAAAATAATTTCTCCTACGAAATTTTCCTGAATGGGGATCACAATTTGAATGAGTCTCCGCATGGCTTGTTTAATGAGATTCCCTATTCGCCGCGTGTGCTGTTTTATTCTGTGCTGGCAGAATGGCTTGAAACCAATATGTCGAAGGAACAATAGAATGCGAAGAATATTATTTCCTATTTATGTGCTGCTGTTACTTTCCGCCTGCGCCGCGCCAGCCACACCAGTTCCAACGACTGTCCCCACAGAGATACCTGTCACCCCCACTGCGCTCGCAACTTTCACGCCGCAAATCACGGCTACGCCCGTTCCATTCTTTACAGTATATGGTGACGAGCCTATTGTTTCCAAAGGTCAGCCGGGAACATGGGATGACCGCTTCACGGACCCGGGCGCCGTCATTTATTACGACGGCATGTTCCACATGTTTCGTAATGGATTTCGTGAATTTCCCGGAGCATCGCAGGTTGGATATGTCACCTCACCCGATGGTTTCACTTGGACGAAGCAGGGTGATGACCCTGTTTTCGAAACCAATGATGTCCCTTATGCCAAGATCGCCATGTACGCCTCCAGTGTAATTTGGGAGGATGGCTGTTGGGCATTGTTTTTTTATACCTGGGATTCTAGTTCTTATCCATCCTCCAGCGTGATCGGACGGATCACTCAGTGTGTGGCAGGTCCCGCATTAACAGAGTGGATACCTGATCTTGAACCTATTCTCAAACCGGGCGCAGATGGTGAGTGGGATGAGAAGCAGGTGCTTGCGCCGCATGTTTTGAAAACAGACAATGGTTATGTCATGTATTACAGCGGCGTCGGTGCTTCGGGTACCCAAATGATCGGCATGGCAACCTCAATCGATGGTGTCACATGGACGAAATACAACGATCCAGCGACAACTGATAAACCGTTTGCTGATAGCGACCCGGTCTTTCAATCTGGCGAGAAAGGCGCATGGGATGCCGCCTGGGTACATCAGCCGCGTGTCTTTCAAACAACGGATGGCTGGGTGATGATCTATCGCGGCACGAGCGACAGAAACGGATCAAATATGAAACTTGGGCTTGCCACCAGTCAAGATGGCATCCACTGGGAACGCTATGCTGGCAACCCGATCTTCCAGCCAAGTGATATCAAAGGCGCGCGGCAATTTTGGTTCACCAATGCAGTTATAAAAGATGATGTGTTGTATTTGTTTGTGGAAGGGGATATCAACCAAACCACCCAAATTTATCTCGCCACTCATGAAGGCGAAATTACACCGTAGAAAAAGGAAAAAGTATCATGTTGATGCAACCCGGCGCTTTCTTATCCCGCATCCTTCTTACCGAGGATCAATCCCGCCTGCGCGCAGGCTGGCGCTTATTGATTGCAGTTTTCTTGACAGGCTTGTTCTTCCAAGTTGTGGATTGGATTCGCACTTCACTCTCAATGACGGGACCAACCAAAGCTATCAGCGGCTCACTAATCGACTTTGCCGTAGTCACTGGTGCTATTTACCTCGCCCGCCGCTTTGCGGATAAACGTTCTTTTGCCAGCCTTGGCTTGAATTTCAATAAACAGGCAGGCTTCGATATTATCGTGGGTATTGCAATTGCTTTTTTATTAATGTTCTTGATCTATCTGATCGAATATTCCCTTGGATGGCTCAAATTTGAATCATTTGCCTGGCAGATTGATTCGCCATCCACGGTCATTACTTATACCTTGCGTTATTTGGTTGTGCTCATATTTGTGGGTTGGAATGAAGAATTGGTATATCGCGGGTATATTCTACAAACACTTATAAGTGGGCTCAACCTCCTAGGGGCGCTTCTAATAACCTCACTCTATTTTGGCATTGAGCATCTATCCAATCCCAACAGCAGTTGGATGGCAGTGGGAGGTATCTTCTTCATTGGCTTGTTTTTTGCTTATGGATATCTCCGCACGAGCCAACTCTGGCTACCCATTGGTATTCACACTGGCTGGAACTTTTTTCAGAATGCGGTCTTCGGCTTCCCCGTCTCAGGCTTTGACCGTCCAGGGCTATTCCGCATCACTGTATCAGGTCCCGATTTGTGGACTGGCGGAGCATTTGGTCCAGAGGCAGGATTGATTATTCTCCCTATATGCTTTCTTGGGGCAGGGTTAATCTACATGTATACAAAACGTCGTAAAATTTCATAACTGACAACTGGTGTTTCCCAAGTACAACACTTCGGCTCAAATAGTGAATAGGATAAAAAGATTGGCAATTTCTTCGGTCAAGAGTTTTTATAAATTTGGTAAGTGTGTTTGGTGATTGCCAAAGGTCAAGTTGTGCATAAAAATGTGGCGTGTTAGCGGTGGTGTCTTTTTTCTGCCATCGTTTTGGTCAGCGTAAAGGTTGCCCAACAAACCGTTAGGTAGTTAGTAAGGAATAACAATGAAATTGGAAAACATAATTGAAAATCACATAAACGCAATTGGCGGGTTAAGAATTTTTAATGAATTGCGAAGTTTACAGACAGAATTTCATCTTGTCGAGCCGACATTTGAAGTTGACGGCATTTATATCGCTGAACGAAGCGGTCAAATGAGGGTCGATATTTTTAGCAACAACGTTCGTGTCTTTTCTGAAGGGCTGAATAACTCAGAAGGATGGCAATTACCCCAAGATGCAAAGGTAAGCACACCGACCTCATCCGACGGGACAAGAGCGCTATTGCATGGAATTGAAAATCATCTTTTTGGATTGCATGAACTTAGTCTGCGTGGATATCATTTGGAATTAATGGATAAAGAAATCATTGGCGACATCGATTACTTGGTTATTAGAATAACTTATTCTGATAACCATAGCATTTCGCGATATGTGAATCCTGCAAACTGGCTTATTGAATTAAGTCGGGAGAATAGAGCGTTACACCCAGATATTGACCCAACAGAAACAGTTATTGAAACCCAATATTCTGATTTTAGAAAAGTTAATAATCTCCTAAAACCTTTTTATGAGAAAACAATTAACTTAACAACAAACGACACCATCCAGACAACGATGGTAAAACAATTAACTGTCAATCCAAATATTGATCCAAATATCTTCAAACGTCCTTAGCTCATTAAACTGCTCAAGCGCATGAATTTTCGAAAACGATATTCAAGGATAAATGATAAAAACTGCCCAACAAAGCGTACTAGTGGATTGGCAGGATTCTGCGACATTTTCGGGCTTTTTCTACACCCGAACAGAATCCTGCTCTTGGAGTTTTATCTCGTCCCGCTCCACCGCCAGTACATTCCAATAACGCAAACCGTTGAAACTGTCGAATAAGTCTCCTTTCAAAAATTATTTTTGAAAAGTGGGACAGAAACGCTGAAAAGAATCTGGTTTCTGGTGTTTCGAACAACATATTCCCAATATTTCGGTTATTTTTCAGCCAATGTGGAACGTTTTTTGAACATTTTTAGAACCAGGGTTTTTCGACAATCTCGTTGGGCGGCTTTGCACAATCCATATTTCAAGTAAAATCAAAAAGTGAGTAATAACAACCAGTTTAGTGAGCGTGAAAAAGAAGTAACGGAACTGCTCATGCAGGGCAAAAGCAATAAACAAATTGCTCTGGCGCTCGGTATTTCGGCAAGTACCGTTGAATATCATTTGAAGAATATTTACAAAAAACTTCAAGTAAATTCCAGAACAGAAGCCGTTTTGCGATTGGGGAAATCCGTAGGTGACAATGTCACGAGTGAATTAGGGAAATCCACAGTTGAAATGAATGGTAAAAACGTCGACAATAGCGTCCAACCTATTCCAACGTGGAGGATTTCTGTGAATAAATTGTTCGCGATTATCGGCGGTGGTATATTGGCGATTGCATTGATTGTTGTGCTTATTCTTGTCAATTCGCCTGTTCAGAGGTCAGAAATTGTGCCCACAGACGTATCATCGCTCCCTGATTTGCTGATAACTTCTGCATATGTAAGCATGGTTGATTCCAACGGAAAGTGTCTTCCCTATTACGGATTCAACGTAACGGTTGTCAATCAAGGCAACGCCTCCGCACTAGATGTGATACTTGCCGAAACCAACACAGGGCAAGAAGTCCACATTGGGACTTTAGACCCACTGCAAAGCATATCTATGCCTTTCGTTGCGAAGGCAACGGGCGGAGCCTATACAGTCATCGCAGACCCACAAAATATCATTGTTGAGAGCAACGAAAGCAATAACAGCGCCACCTATTCTGGGGCTACAGCAACCCCTGTTGCTTCCTGCCTGCCATTACAAATTGAAGTTGGCACAGATACTCTTACCACTTCGCCAACAATGGCTCCTATTCCTTCCGTAACAATGATAGCCACAGAGATAGTAACCCCCACCCACACTGTTGTCGCATCCACATTAGTGCTCACCTCACTGCCTGACCTGATTATCAAAGGCATGTATCTTGAAATGGAAGGAAGACATGCTAATTGTGTTGAGGCTTATTCAACTTATGGGATCGTAGTGTTGGTTGAAAACATCGGTTTGGCTAGCGCAGGGGCCTTTGTGGTTGACATGAATGGCGCGAGACTACAGGTGGACAACGGTCTGGCGGCTGGCCAATTCATTAGTTTATTTTTTATGGGCACCACACCGAGTGGGCGGTATGAGGGGTTTGCCGATGCAACTAACCAAGTAGTCGAGCGCCAGGAAGACAATAACACCCTATCTTTTCTCGCGCCGACCCCAACTCCACCGCTACTCTGCACAGCTACACCAACCTCAATTCCATAATACACAGTATCTGTGTGCAGATTTAAATCAGAAACAAAATTTAATGAACAGTGAAGAGCCAGCATTGTCCAGCCTGTACTGAGCTTGTCGATGCACCCGCCCACGTGCCAGTACGCAAACCGCTAGACGGTTAGTATTCATTTATAAATTAGTGCCTTGTACAGAGGAATAGATGATTGAACCAACAAAATTTGCTTTGTTCATTGGCATTTCGTGGGACTGATTGTTGCCCCAGGTCCTGATATGTTCTAAAGGTATGCAATGCGATAACTTATATTTTCGACTGCGCCAGTGCGCTCATCTCCAGTTACAGATTAGTTGTTCATTTTTCATCTCCTTCTCGGAAAAATAATTCTTCAACTGGCTTTTCGAGTTTCTTTGCCAGTTGGAAAGCCAACAGAGCCGAAGGAAAATGGGGAAAATTAAGTTGTTCGACACGTAAAAATAGTCTGTTTTATAACGACACTTTCTCTATACCCCTCCATTGATCCCTATATCATAAGCAGCCAATGACCTGGCTGCTTTTTTATCTTCTGGCTGTAAGCCTGTATGACCTGCGTACTCGTCGTATCCCGAACTGGTCCACCTATCCATTGATCCTTGCGGGCATGATCGCCCATTTCCCCGGGAATATGGATTTGTGGCTGGCATGTTTCCTTTTGCTTTCCGCCTGGGCAAGCGGCTGGATGGGCGCCGGAGATGCCAAACTGTGGATGGCAGTCCTTTGGGCTTTACCCGATGTCAATATCCCATCCTTGATCCTGCTTGTATTCCTTTCCTTCCTTGTCACTGGGGTCATGCAATTCACTTGGAGATTGATTCGAAAGCAGTCCCTCAGCGGCATGAAATCCCCCTGTGCTGGCTACTTAACTCATCTGTCAGTTCTTTTTGAAATTTAAACAGAAATTTTGCCAATCCTTGCCAGCCCTCGAACCTTTTCCATTCACCAGGATGACCTGCAAGATTTCTTTTAGTGAAATGCGCTATTCACAAGCAGCCAAACACGATACGGCTTCGCAACTTGATGATCGATAGGCGCTATGCACCCTTGTTCGTTAAAGTTTTAATGCAAAGGATAACTGGATATCGGTTAGTTCAGATATGTTGTACGCGAATAGCTGTGGTGCAATCCCCCAAGGATTGCCTTCGAGGTGATGCGTCCGCTGGTTGGCTTTGATCTTGGCAATTCATACTGATCGGGGATCCGCTGTTCAATCCCTTGATGCGGTCGTTCCTGATTGAAGTATGCTATGTATTCCTTGGTTATTCGCTCTAAATGCCTATCCTCATGGATCAGGATATGATCCAGGCATTCTCGTCGCAGACTGCCCATGAACCTTTCACAGACCCCATTCGCCTGGGGCGTTCGAAACGGCGTCTCCACTTCTTTGATACTTCCGGCTACTGCCGAAAAGTGCCTTCTATATTTACCATCACGATCGCGAATCAGATACTTCGGTCCTGTTCCCCATGGCGTCGCTTCCCGTAGCTGCTGTGCCGTCCATTCATCAGTTGGATATTTTGTCACTGCTGTATGCACTATCCGCCGCGTTTTCAGTTCCATCACCACAAATACATACCACTGCCGGAACAACCAGTCATTTACTACCGTAAAATCGCATGCCCAGATTTTTTCCGGCTTGATTCTTCAAGAATGTCGCCCAGTTGCGGCTCGTTGAATGTTCCTTCCTATCTTTCGGCATGTATCTTTGGACGGTTCGTTTACTCACTTCTATCCCCAGTTTCAACAATTCACCACGAATCCGCTCTGCTCCCCATAACTGATTCTCTTCTGCCATCTTCTCGATCAGCGCGATCGTTTCGGCAGAAATCTTTGGCTTGCCCTGCGATTTCTTCCGCCAATACACCCCAAACAATTCCCGATGCCAGCGCAAAAGAGTATCGGGCTGAACGATGTGTAGGGCTTGTTTCCAGAACTTCGTAAAATGGGAAAGTACAACCAAGCGAAAACGATCAAGGTTGGTTAGCTGTGGTCGTTTGATCTGTCGATTCAACACAATCAATTGCTGGCGAAGCAATGCATTTTCTACAACCAGATCAGCATGGCTGCGTGTCAGATCTAAAAGGGCACCGATGATTAGGACTGATGTAGCCGGTTTTGTCCAGAGTTTGACGCGCTCTTGTAGCCAACGAAGGATTTTGCCCATTTTGCTCCTCCCAGAAAATTATGAGGGTAAAATAGCATGATAACCTTCTTTTACCGCTCAATTCCGGGCGGATGAGCAAAGTAGCCAGCACAGGTGTTTTTATGTAATAATAAACATTCCGATACACCATCGTGCCACAATTCTTTGCGTTTTTCGGGGAGATCCGAGTGCTTTATATATTTCGAGACGAAGGTCAGAGGTTGATGCGGGCGGCGACATCGTGCTGTGCATGAGTCAATTCAATTTGTCGGCGCGCGCCTATCACCGCATCCTCAAGCTATCCCGCACCATCGCAGATTTAGCAGGGAGCAAGGAGATTCAATCCCCGCATTTAGCCGAGGCTTTGCAGTATCGTCCAAAACTGATGCACAACATAATGTGATGAGATGACCATTTATGGATATATGTATAGAATACGCGTAAGCGTCATATAGGCGGCAACGCAGGCAGCGGAGAAAATTCTCTCCGCTGCTTATAATTTACCAACTTCTTGTTCTAATCTGACAAGTAGAAATCTCCATTTATGAAGCGCATCCTTTTATAAAATGCAAAAGAACAGAATGAGACCGTCAAATTGATGAAGTCTATTACCTGGCTGTATGGGAAAAAGCGCACTCACTAATGCTTATCATCATGGTTGGTTAATCTCGATGTAGTCAAACTCGGCAAATGCCCCGGCAGAAGGCGCCTGGGCAGCGAGAAGTCCGATGGAGACGGGTTGCTGAACCACGGTATGGCCACCGATCACATTCCAATTAATACTGTCCGTTTGATAGTAAGCAGTGTAATTATTTCCTTGTCGCACAATGCGAATCTGACTTATATTGCTAGGTCCTGCTATTCCAAAATTATCCCCCACGGCGGAGCCGTTCTGCAAGTTGTCGAAGTAAAAGCCGCTGCCTGGACAGTTACCAAGATCGCAATAGGCGCGCCCGGCTTGCAAGACGGATTTCTCATCGAACAATACGACCAAGCCAGCAAACTCAAAATTCTGCGATGGTGAAAATTTTACCGATGTGCGAATATCAAAATCACCCTGTGGCGCGTTTGTGATCAAGACATTACTCGGCAATCCATTTAAATATCCTTCGGTTGATATATTGATCCGCAGCCAGCCCGGGGTTGTTGTCAAAGTCCAGGCGGAGTCATCCTGACGAAGCCAGGTCCAGCCGAGTCCGGGTGAAATTTTTCCGTCAAACTCTTCACGGACGGAATTCGAGAAGGTTGTCTCTGGCTGATTCCCAGACGTTGAGTCTTGGGGAGCAGGGCTAGCTGAAAACGGCAGATTAGGTGTGGGCGGCAGGGCATTGACTGTAGGCTGCGCCGGAGTGGAACCAGGAACACTACATGCAAGTGCAGCAACTAGCATAATCAATAACGGGGTATATGTTTTGTGTTTCATATCTTCTCCTTAATTATTTCCAGATGTTCTACTTTATAGTGACGACCAAGTCGAACTCGCCGCTATTGTCGGTACATTCCCAATCGTTAACAGTGAAAAACAATCGTCCACTATTAGGAGCTGTGAACTTCGTTGTCTCTCCCACTTGGAAAGGTTGAGAGTCTTCAACCCTTCCAACCAGCGTCCCATATCCGACATTTAGAAGTGGACATTTTGGGTCAACGCAGATATTTTCTACCTGTCCATTTGGGTTGTTAAAACTGATGTCATTTCCACCCCAAGTATTGATCGTTCCAGTTGCCCTAATGCTGACCACCTGTCCTGCAGAGACTGTCACATTTGAATCCATCCAACAGGCAGAAGCGGGTAATTTCAAGGTTATAGTGGATTCTGCTGGTGTATATTGAAGTATGGGGCTGGCGACGATGGGTAAGTTTGGGGTGGGTGGCAATGTAATCACTGTTGGTTCAGCCGGAGCTGAGCCGGGAATGCTGCAAGCCAGAAGCGCCGCAAACAACATAAGAGTGGGAAAAACCAACCTTTGATTCAATTTTAGATTCATTCTTCGCTCCTTTGGTTCTTTATGGCATTAATATCAGCCAGACTCCAACTGCACTCAATAGAATTCCGATCACCCCTTCAAACAATCCTCGTAGCCGAAAACCAAGGTCAACCCAGCCAGAACGCAATTCGGGGCTGTGAGCACTGCCGGAAATAAGCCGAATCAAACCAAATAAAAGAATGAAGAAACCGAAAACGAGGCACAATACGCCTCGTCCGCGATTTGTATCAACAAGACCTTCGAGAAACGCATTTGCCAGACCGGGAATCATCCATTCAACGATGGTATGGAATAAAATTCCCGCGCCAAAAAGGAGGATGATCAATCCCAACAATCTGGCAGAGAGACCCGAATAATATTCTCGTCGGCTGTAATGCCGGTCTAACAATTGAATCCTGCCGTGCATCAAAGTCTCTGCTCCCAAAACTGCGGCAAACAACCCAAAGATGAAGAATGCCACAGGCTGGAGGAATGACATATTGAATTCGTCCGCAAAATATGTCATTCCTCCAGCAAAAAGAAATACCGGGACTGCAAGTTTTTCAATGATTCGCATGGTCATGGTTTACTTTGGCAAATAAACGTAGTGTCGTTGACTTGCCACCAGTTGCAGTTGTTGGCTACACATGTACGCTGGCTGGTAAAGGCGTTACAAGCATCAACCGCAGGCTGTCCGCCCGAACTGCCTGACCCGCAGGCTTTCGCTTCAATATCAGGGTTGACCGGCGTACGCAGGGACGTATCCCCGTCACTTTGCTGGACAACCACCTGGTATCCAATGATGGCAGAATCAAATGGGGTTGAATTTCCAAACGTGGAGGGCATACTGATCGTGCCACGATACAGGTCATTGCCAAGCGGGTTCATGCCAACGCTTTGAAACCCGCCCCCGTTGAAGTTATAGAACAAAACCACAGCAGCGATTCCCTTTGAAGCAACGGCGTGAGCAGTCACAACCGTCTCCATCGGTCCACATGAAGATTCACCCACATACACCACCCAGGTGGAAACTTCAGTTACGGAAAGTTCATCAGACACAGAAGGCACGGGCGTAAGAGTCGGGTTGGGGGTCAGAGTCAGGATCGGATCCACGAGTTGAGGCGGAACTACTTCCTCACCTGCGCCTGGAATGACTATATAGGTTTCGGCGTACCCACTCCAATTTCCATTGTTATCCTGAGCCCGCAATTGAAGGGCATATGTGCCGGGCTCGGTCACAGCACAGTCGCGGTTCAACGTAACAAGTGAAGCAGCTGTATCAGGGCTGGGAACCGAGGATGCTTGCCCGTTAATGAGCAATTCAAAGACGGCAATTCCATTTGGAGAGGCACCATGCGCCACCATCACACATGGGTTGGGTGGATAATAGATCGTTCCGGGCTCCGGCTCATCGAACCAGACTTGGGGCGAATCAGGTCCCAAAGAGTTTGTATCTCCCGACGAAGGAGTGCAACCTGAAATCCAAAACAAGAGAACGAGCAGAAAGAGGAAATTCTTTTTCACATTCATGCGTAGCTCCTCGCCCTATGGAGGGGCAAAGTAGTAAATATCGAGTTTGAAACTTCCAAGAGAGGATTCGCAGTAAACAGATTGGGCGTCTTCCTGAGGCTTCGGCGAGTTGACCGGAAAGATGATGAAGCCTAGGTTACTGGCTGGGTTCGCCTGCCAGCTCTTCACAATGGCAGTCACGTTCGCCTGAGGGAAGGGATTCAATTTGGCTGACGCACTTGGTCCGCTATTATTGGCAAATTCCACAATCCTCTTTTCAGTCCAGTGATCATTATCCACCAGCCCGCTCCAATCCGCCTTTGCGGTACGAACAGCAGAGATACAGGTTCCGCCGGGGGGCGTTCCTGAAAAGAGTCCGTCGAACCAAGATTGTTTTGCAACAAAAAATCGCAGGTACGCCTCCTTGATGACCGCTCCTTTGGGAAGTGCTCCGAGGTTGAACTTCACGCCTGCGTCATAATACCCTTGCAATTCACAGGATGAACCGGCAAACGGACCTCCTGAAGAGTCAAAATCATACGAGCCTATATGCACTTCCCCGGGTTGATTTCCCCAGTTCTTCGGGATCAAGGGGGCACTTCCTGGAAGGTTCTCCTGTTGAAATCCCAAATTGCACCCGGCTGTTTCGACAGCATCTTTGCTGGTAACCCACTGAGTCACATCAGTGATCGAGATAAATTTCACCAGAGGCTGGGTCCCCGGGCAATATGTATCCATTGCAGAAACGTACGATCCGGGATAATCCACATACGCTTCCACGCCGTAGCATTTACTACCCCATGGCAAAGAGGGGAATGCGACCCTCATCGCTGATGATTTGACATCCGCGATTAAAGTGCGAGTTTGAGTCACCGGGTTAATCTCGTAAACACCATACCCCTTGATCTCGTTCACGCCATATTTGCAAATGCCAAAGACACAATAACCAGGTTTCCATTCCCAGATCAGAACAAGATTTTTCTTAACACTTGCGTTCATGATCCCATTACAGAGGAGCGGCACAGCAATCGGGTCACCATGGCTGGCACATTCCGAGGGATTTTCCGCTTCTCTCAGTGCAAAGGGTGGAGGAACAGTATTATTATTTCCGCCCGTTGTTTTTACAGGAGTAATATCGGGTATCTTAAAGAATCCTGTGAAAACGAACCCTCCACCATCGATGATGACCTCACCCTGGGTCTTGGATGGATTGATCTGGCCTTGCCCCTGCCCTAGGTATTTGAGAGTCCCGCCAACCCAACCCCAGCATTGCATTTGTACAATCGATTGCCCGTTGTTGGGAATCAACTGGGTGTAAAAATTTTCCTGCCCATATAAATATGTGAACGGTCCTTTGGGAATCTTATTCCATATGCCGTTGCCCGTCGAAACATAGCAATAGGATTTTTCCACCGGCTGGTTGATCTTGATCTTCCATTTTACTGATACGAAATTTCCACCGGGTACGGTCGGCGGTTCGGGATTCTGGATCGGTACCTTCAACGGATTCCCTTCTGGCAAAGGCTGGGAAGGAGGCACAAGCGGATTAGCACCCGCCATTTGATCTGATGGGACGCCATAGCCTGCTCCTATTTGTTCTAGGGTCTGTCCCGGATTCGCAAAAACATCCAATGTACCATCCCCTGCCAGAACGTTGATAATAACCACCTGCGAATACCCGACCTGCCCTTTGACATCCGTGGCTTGTACGTAGAAAGAATGAATACCAAGGGGCCAGGCTTGCCACGTCCAGGAGGCGTTGGAGGGATCTGTCACCTTGCCAAGAGATTGCCCATCGAGGAACAATTCCATTTCCTGAACCGCCTCTGTAGCAACTGCCTCTGCCGTCACCGAAACAAAATCACCGACGTTTGCCTCATCCCCGTTCACAGGAGTAGTGATCGTCACCACCACAGAAGATAACGCCGCCCCATCGAACGTTAAAGATTGAGTTCCAAACATCCATATTCCACCACCAAGAAGCAGTATCAGCAGGAGAGCCAATCCACCACCAATCAAACATCCCCGGCGTGAAGATCTTTTCTTCATTTCATTCTCCTCGTTTGGATACACATGCAGCATGACTTGGGTGACTGGTTCAACAGGTGCCTCGATCCACACAACCTGCCAACCTTTGCCACCCCTTTTTCGAGACAGCCGACGAACCAAACGCCGCATTCGCATTTTGTACAGCATAACAAAGGCGATGCAAAAAAACATGACATTACTTGCCATTTTTGGAGAAGTTGTATAATTTATCTATGAAACCAAATCAGACAAAAAATGACCAATTTGCGGCGGATTTCCATGATTTTGGTTCATACCTAAAATTCCTCCGTCGCCGCGCAGGGCTGGGTCAACGAGACTTGGGCTTGGCGGTCGGATATGGTGAAGCACAAATTTCCCGACTTGAACATAATCACCGCCTGCCGGAAATTTCCATAATCCAGGCGCAATTCATCCCAGCACTTGGGCTTGAAAATCATCCTAAGTTGGCAAATCGCCTAGTGGAATTGGCTCAACTAGCTCATGCGAAACAAACTTCAGACAAGGTTATTTCAGAAGACATTGGCGTTCTTGAAAAGCTTCCGGTTTTTGCAGGAAGCGAGGTCTTTCGCACCACGGCAATGGCATCGCTAAAAGCCGTTTTCGATAAACAGAGTGTCGTCCTTTTATATGGGTTTCCCGGCGTTGGCAAGAGCGCGCTTGCTGCTTCCTTTATCCGAACAATGTATGGGACACAACCTGTTTTTTGGCATACAGTCAGCCAAAGCGACCCATCCCCTTTGGAAACGTTGCTACGGCAGATCTCTTTATTCCTAGTTTCCCAAGGAGAGGAGGAAGCAGCCCTTTTTACACAAGCAACCAACATCTCGCTTGAAGCGGGCGTCTCCTCCATTGCTGAAAAAATTCATTCCATAAACCCCTTCGTCTGCGTGGACGAAATCCAGCATTTGAGAGACCTTTCCCTCCTCGAAGATTTGGTAATCAAGAGCCAGTGTAGATTTCTGCTCGTGTCACGCGAAAAACTCGAAATCAGCCATACAGAGTTTCTACTGCTTTCAGGCATGGAAAAAGAAGAGACCGCCTCATTATTAACATCAATGGGTTTATTGCTCCCAATTGATGTTACGCAAAACCTGCACGCTCTCACACAGGGCAACCCAATGTTATTGAGGCTGGCAGGCGCCAAAATTCTACAAAACCCTTCTCAGGTGAAAAAGTTCATAAAGTTATTATCCTCCCAAAGGGAAATCTCAACCTTCCTTATGGAAAACGCAATGGAAGGTTTGTCGGATTCTGACAAAAATCTTCTCTATTTGATCTCCATTTTTCGAGAGCCAGTTAATTTATTCAATGCCGATCTTGCAAACCGTCTTCATTCACAGGGTGTTGTTGACGACCTGAATAATTCAATCTCCAACCTAGTCAAGCGGCATTTTCTGGATAACCTCTCCAGCGCATATTTACATCCTCTTCTACAAGAACATCTTAATGCCGTCCTTCAAACGCGGAAAGGTTTCTTTTACCAATATCATCTCCTAGCAGCAAATCATCTAAAAGCCACGACTCAAAACGTTGTCGAAGCGTTATATCACCTGACGCAAACAGAACAGGTTGAAGAAACCATTCTCCATCTTCAGGAAAATCTCTTAAAACTGGATTCAAGTGGACAGGGAGAAGCGGCGGCAGATTTGATTTCATCCATGTTGAACCGCATCAGAAATTCACACCTCCTTTCGGCAGAGCAGGAAGCCCAATTACTTTCCATTCGGGGGCAATTACTTATGAGCGGGCGGCGCGCTGGAAATGCCGAAGCAGATTTACGTCAGGCTCTCGTCCTGGCAATTCAGTCAAACAGCGCATCAGAAGTTCAGGTTTCCATATTATTGAAATTGGCTCGTTTTTTGTTGCAGAGGGGAAAGGTGCCGGAAGCAGACCAACTTTGCGACGAAGTGGAAAAATTTCCCGCCTCCCCTTCAAACCCGGGCCTGATGGCTGAAACCCAAGCAGTTCGCTGCACAGTGAGGTTGATGCAATCCCGGTTTGAAGAATCTGCTGAATTGGCAAATCAGGCGTTGGAACTGGCGGAGCCGCTCATTCATCGCGAAATCCGTCTTGTTGCCGGGGTTCGTACAATGGCATATAACACGCTTGGTATTATCGCGAACATTCAACGGAATATCCCAGCTGCCCTCTTCCATTGGCGAAATGCGGAAGAAGCCGCGTTGCTCGGCGGGAATCTACGAACTGCATTTCGGATCAAAGGAAATATCGGTGCATTGTTCTTCGACCAAGGCGAGATCGATGAAGCGCGCCAAAGTTATGAGGGAATTTTGGATGCAGTACAGGCAATTGGTGACATATTTACTTTGGGAAAAATACTGAATGCTCTTGGAGCGATCTATTACCTGCAAGCACGGACTGCCGAAGCAATGGAAATGCTTGACCGTGCCAAACAACTCAAATTATTGATCGGCGATATACAAGGTGAAGCCACGACCGACAACCAACGTGCGCAGGTTCTACTTGCAAAAGGAAAAGCACAAGACGCCATATCCATTATCGAAAGATTGTTGAAACAAACTGAAGAGACCGGTGAGATGCGCTGGCGAGCATCCTACCTCGATACGGCTGGAACGGTTTGGCTTGCCCTTGGGGAATTTACCAAGGCAAGAGAACGTTTCGAAGAAGCTTTGGCCCTCCCCGCCACTTCCAATGATCCCCAATTGAAGACTTATCTTCGGAACCATCTTACCCTGGCTTACCTTGGGTCAGGTGAATTGGAAAAAGCGAAAATTATTTTTAACGCGACAGAAGGCACCCTTAACTCTGGATTGGCAGTTATTGAGAGTCATCTCGTAGAAGCAATTCTATTGGCAGCATCAGGAAAATCAGCAGAGGCAGGGGAACAATTAGTATTTATGGAAAAGGAATCCAGCAACCGGTCCCTATTCTTCCATAACCGGATGGCTCGACATGTCATTAATTCGCTTGAGAGGAGATTATCCATTCCAACTATTATTGCAAATGTGATGGGGTCAACAGGGTTCGCCGATTAAAAAATATGTTCTATTGCGTACACCCCTGCCCTTGCGGCTATTATGGCGATTCGCAAATAGCCTGCACCTGTGCCCCTGCTGTGGTGACGAAATATCAAAAGCGCATTTCCGGTCCGCTGCTCGGCCGCATTGATATTCACATCGAAGTCCCACGCGTGGATTATGAAAAACTCAGCGGAGATAGATTAGGCGAATCGAGTGAGTCCATTCGCAAACGCGTGCAAGCCGCGCGCAACATTCAACAATCACGATTTACCAATCTCCAATTACCGATGTTCTCTGCAATGCAGACATGCGCATCGGGGAGGTATGGCGATTTTGTGCGTTCCAGATAGGATTGGTAAAGTCGATTACTTTTACTGACCTGTTTTGGTCAATTAGATTACGGGCGTATTTCAAACAGATAGGAACTGCTCTCTTTTTAGGGGTAAAATATTTATATGGCAACATTCTCGCGCGAAGAAATTCAAGATGGCTTACGGCGGCTTGGTGAACTGGCGCAGAGTCAGGGTTTACATGTGCGGCTTGCGCTTGTAGGTGGCGCGGCAATGGTATTGGGATATGACGCCCGACAATCCACACGTGATGTAGATGCTGTGATTCTGTCCCCTGCAGAAGTAAAACTTGTCAGAAATCTGGTAAAAAAAATCGCTGCTGAAAACGATTGGCCCGAAGATTGGCTAAACGATGGGGCTAAGGGCTATATGGTGGGCATCAGTGAAGGGTCGCTTTTATTTAGCGCACCAGGAATAGACGCATTCTCCCCATCACTTGGGCAATTGCTTGCGATGAAACTTTGTGCATGGCGCGATGATCTTGATATCTCCGATGCCCGCCGTCTTTTACAGGAAATTAAATCGGGACGCGGCAAGGATGAAATATGGGCAAGCCTTGAACCGTATCTGGTCCCGGGAGATGAATTAACTGCACAATACGCCTTTCTAGATTTATGGGAAACTCTGCATGGAACTGATTGAACAACTTGCTGAAGCAGCGCTTCAAAGAGATAGTCTGCGGCTTCGTAGTTTAGTACAGGATATTGCCCGCGCTAACGTTAATTGGAGCCTGATTTTGCGACCGAAAACAAACGATTTACGTCTGCTTGCTTTGTCTGCATCGCTGGCGGAACTTTTGGCGTCCCGTCAAAAACAAGAACCTCCTGCATGGACAAAAGAGATTGATGCATTACAAGAACCTTTCTATTTACTTCAATCTGCAGAGAAGATGAAACGCTTACGCTTGCTTTGCGAAACCCAATCGCCTGAGCCTATGCGTAAACGCCTCCTTTATGCCCCGCCAAATTTTCTTGAATTTGCATAAGCCCATGCTATTTATTCCAATATTCTTTTGGCGGTTGATCCATATCGTCATTGCCTCCAGTTTCTACCTCACAACCGCAAGCGAATCTGCCCGGCGGGGTACATATCTGGTATACGGGTATAAGTTTCGCCCCACATTGAACCACATTTAATACATACCACATCCTGTTCCTATAAAAAATCATGCCGCACTTCCCGATCTAGGTGACCGGGAAGTGCGTATTTAATACCAAAACGCCTTGATAATCCATTACCATTTATGGGATTATCAAGGCGTTATCTTTTAGAGACTGTTATTTACAGGCGAACTATAATTTCTCCATCATTCGGGAAATCTATCAGTTGTTGACTCACCGCCATATCCATAATTTTGGCTCGAAACTCCACCTGAATATCCCGCTTGCCATCGATCACTGCTTCAGCGACAAGTTCATCCACCAGTTGCTTTTTCAATAGAAAGACTCGATGGTGCTCTTCGGGGGACTTGGGATTAGCGTTGTT
>JAEURJ010000006.1 GCA_016789305.1 Anaerolineales bacterium
CCCAGACGGATTAACTAGATGGCATTCGGCCCCATCAGCCGCGGCTAGCTTTGCGGCTTGTTCCAATGCCGCGGATAAGACCGCCTGTGCATCGGTCCATGTATGGGTCGTCGAAATTAGCTCATTGAGTACAGCCAATTCTGAACCGCGGGAGGTCGTAATATACCCATGTGGTTTACGATTCATAACTTATCCATTATTGTGTTGATGAGAAGTATTTTCAGTATATGTCTACTTAAAGAAGCATAACTGATTGTAACGGAGATTTTTCCGTCGTCGATTTGTCCATGATGCAGGTTTGGCGGAGCGGATGATGATACGGGTCGTATAAAGACTGGGCTCGGAAACCCGACAAAAGTCGGGACAGGAAGCGGGGGAAAAGGATAAAGTCAGGCATATCAAAAAGGAGTCCATATGCCCGACATCTATTTCACAGACACAAAATCAAAAGCCGTTTTTTCGACAGAGGGTCCGAAACCGCAATTCCTGATCGACACGCCGCAGTTCAAGGCGCTGGTCGTGGGGCTGGAGGCGGGCGGACAAATACCCGTGCATCCTGGCGAGGCGGCGATGTATCATTTTCTCGAAGGCGAGGGACTGATGACCGTTGACGATGAAGCCTTCGCCATTAAGCCTGGTGTAACGATTGTTGTACCGAGCGGCGCGAAACGCGGCATGAATGCCAAAACCCGCGTGGTGTTTCTCGGTTCGAAAGGGGAGAAATAACATGACCCAAGATTCGCCCAAACGTTATCACCCCTTGCAAGTCACATTGCATTGGCTGGTGGTTATCCTTGTGTTCGGCGCGTTCGTGATCGGCAAATCCATGAACGGACAACCCAACGATGCGGAGAAACTTACGCCATTGGCATTGCATATGGGCGTGGGGATTCTCACTTTGCTCGTCATCGTGGTTCGCTTCGTAGTGAAAGTGAAATTACTCAAACCTGAACATGTTTCCGCTGGCAATGCAGCCTTTGATTGGATCGGCAAGGCGGTTCATTATGCGTTGTACCTGCTGGTCTTTTTGATGGCGATCAGCGGCATGTCGCTTTCCCTGCAAGCAGGACTTCCTTCCATCGTTTTCTTCGGATCGGGCACGCCCTTGCCCGTAGACTTCTTTGACTTTGCCGCGCGCATGTTACACGGCTTCATCGCGCCCGCGCTGTTCCTGCTCATCCTTCTGCATGTTGGTGCGGCGTTCTACCATCAACTTGCGCTTAAGGATAATTTACTGTCGCGCATGTGGTACGGAAAAGGATAACCCATCGATGAAACAAACTTTATTGGTCGCAGTTCTGACTCTGCTTCTCACCGCTTGCGGCGCGCAGGGTAATGAAACAAACCCAGGCATGGGCATGAATAACGACGGCATGATGACGCGTCACCATGCTGAAATCCCTGCGGAATATGCGGGCTTGAAGAATCCAATCCCTGCCGATGAAGAATCGCTTGAACGCGGCGCGACGCTTTACACAACGAACTGCGCCAGTTGTCACGGTGATGGCGGCATGGGCGATGGACCTGCGGGTGCCGCGCTCGTCCCTGCTCCCGCGGCAGTGGCGCACACCAGCCAGACGATGGCGGATGATTATCTGTTCTGGCGTGTCAGCGAGGGCGGCACGCCTTTCGCCACATCCATGCCTGCCTGGAAAATTCTTGATGAACAAGCGCGCTGGGATATGATCAACTACATGCGCGCGCTCGGTGCTGGGACGGTGAATCCAGCCATCGGTATAGGCGGAGAAGCGTATGATCCCGCCGTGCAAGCCGCGCACCAAGCTGAGATGCTCGCGCAGGCCGTGGATCAGGGAGTTGTCACGCAAGAAGAAGCAGACATCTTCAAACTCGTTCACGATGCAGTGGAACAATACCGAACAGAACATCCTGAAATCTTGAAAGAAGGCAATAACGCCACCGAGCGCGAAACAGCAATCCTTGCCGCGCTGGTCAAAGAGAACATTATCACACCTGCACAGGCAGATGCGTTTACAGGTATTCACGATCGGCTGGGCGCTTCAGGGCTTATACCATAATCACAAAAGGAGAATAAAATGCCAATCCCATATCTCATCACAACATTGTTATTTACACTCGTCGCGTTGTTCATCGCGGCGGATGCGTCGCTCATCAGCATGAATCTGTTGAGCGCCTTCCCCGCCTTGCGCTGGGTACGCGTGCATTTCATCACGCTGGGAATTCTCTCACAGGTGATCTTCGGCTTGCTTCCCCTGCTCATCGCTTCGCTCTCCAAAAAACCAAAGCCCGCCATGCGTTGGGACATCTGGCTGACTCTTAACGTCGGCTTCGTTTCTCTCGTGGCTGGCTTCGCGGGCGTGTACCAACCGATGATCTTCGCGGGCGGCACGCTTATCTTCATTGCCGCAACGCTTCTGCTCCTCCAACTCTGGAACGTGCGTGGCGGTGACGCTCCCGCCAGCCGCAAGTTTTACATCACGGGTGTGTTCTATCTGCTCGTGGGCATCATCATCGGCACGGGTCTCTGGCTCAATTGGAGCGAAGCGCTCTACATCAAAGTTCCGCTCGAAGCGCACATCCACGCCAACTCGTGGGGCTTCATGTCACTTATCTTTGCAGGTCTGCTCGTGGACTTCGTTCCGATGATCACGGGGCGTCTGCTCAGTTCAACAAAAAATGTTTCACTTATTTATTGGGGCATGACTCTCGGAGCATTCGGTCTTGTACTGGGACCGTGGCTTGGGGGCAGTCTACCTCCCACCGTTTCAGGTTTGGTCTTACATTTGAGTTCAACGATCTGGATGGTGGTCTTGCTGATCAAAGCCTTCAAACAAAGCGGCAAGTTGAACAGCGCAGGCGCATGGCATTTGGTCTCTTCATATATGTGGATTATCGCCCCGATCGGGATGGCTCCGTTTATCATGCTCGGAATCGTTGAAGGCGCGCCGATTGAACAAACAGCGCCTCAAGCTTTAATTTATGGCTGGGTACTGCAATTTGGCATTGCCCTCATCCCATACATTGCCCGCCGATTCTTCCTCAAGGAGGAGAATCCACAACTTGGCGGAAGTTGGTTGAGTCTCGCATCTGCCACAGTGGGGAGTCTGTTTGTGTGGGTAAGCATCTTCATCGTCCCAGCCAGAGGCGTATTGTATGGAATCGGATTCGCGTTGTTCGCCATCGCCTTGATCCATCCATTAAAAGAACTCGTTGAAATCGCGCGGACGGGTTTGCAAAAGATCGAAGCATCGTAATCATGGAAATCACAAAAGATACGCGTGTATCCGCCATTCTTGAAGAATACGGCGACATCGCCGATGTGATGGAAGTATTTGGCATCAAGCGTGTGGGGCGCTATTCCCTGAGAATGCTTGCCGCAAAAGCAGTCACAGTCGAATGGGCGGCGCGCATCCATCGTGTGCCACTTGCAGAATTTCTCGATATTCTGCATCAGGCAACGACAAATAAAAAGTCCATTGAGACTTAAAGGAATAACCCAGTGAACATGTCACTGAATCAAATCGCGTCCATTCTCGCCTTCCTCGTTGGAATCATGTCCATCGTCGCGGGCGGAAAAGCCATGCAGGGTTGGAACCCCGGTTACTCCGTCCTCACATGGCTTCCCGTATACAATTTCGTAATGGGCATTCTCGCTCTCATCCCCGCCGTTTTGATTTGGATAAATCACCGTTACGCAATGATCACATCTATTGCAACCTTTAGCATCCATGCGGTTGTGTTGTTTATTCTCTTCACCGCCTTTCGCAATGCAGTTGCATACCAAAGTCTCGCCGCCATGATGTTTCGATTGGTCATCTGGGTTGCCATTCTGGCGCTGATGTACTTTCAGGCGCGGAAAGGAATATAACCACGCCATTGCTCACGCGCATATTCATCAAAGCCGCCATGATCTGTCTCGCGTTCACGGATATGAGTTGCCCAACGGGTGAAGGCAACTCATATCCGATTTTGAAGCAATCAGGTTGATTCCTCAACTACCTGGTTTTCCCAATAACAACGCTCCACACTTCTGGACCCTTATCCGCATAATCCCACGTGAACTGATCCGCACGTTCTGCCTGGAATTGATAATACAAAGGTTTGGGGTCGTGATCGTTGACGAGTAGGAAGTTCTCGCCTGGCAACAACGATTCAAATGTTTCGAAAATGCGTTGATGACGATACATGGGCGCAAGTGTGCGCACGTCAACAGTCGCCCTGGGTGTTGTGTTAGATTGTAAATCGCTCATTCTAATGCTCCTGTTTCAATTGGTTTTTGATTTGATGGTGATTTTCCGTTCATTCATAAAGTGAATGAACGGAAAATTGCATCTTTACAAATCAATCCTACCAAGAGATCGTAACCCCTTCTTTGCGCTGGAGCAAACAGAGATGCCCTTATTCACGGTTATGTGTGTCTATTGGGAGGAAGTTTACAAACGAAAATATGAATATCCAGCGCAAGGCTTGCACATGACCGTTCCTTCACGGATCACTTCTCGCTGATTGATGATCTCCTCGCCACAGATCTCACAAGAGGCGCGTTTCCCCGCCTGACCGATGATCTGTTTCACAGGGATTGTCAATTCTACTCGTTGCCAACAAAACAATAATTCATCAGGGATGTGTTTATAACCGATGAGCTGTGCTTCCCATTTGTTGCGCGCGGACGGGGTGTAATCCCAAGCCAGTTCTCGGATATTGCTGTGTGGCGCGATGCGGAAGGCTTGCTCGGTGAGTGTATCTATAAATGTGACAGCGGTCTTGCCATAATCTTCGATGCGCAGGGTGCGCCTGCCGACGTAGCAACCTGTTACGGCAGAGACTCCATCCACGAAACAGCCGTCCGTTTCGGAGATGGCGATGAGGCGTTTGTCGGGTTGAGGCAAAGGCAGGTCGAGCAGGAGTCCAGCCAAAAGTCCGATACGAACGCCGAGTACTTGTCGGGGACAAATTTTGTGATGATGAGTCGCGCTGAGGGTCAGCAGGTCATCCAGAGTGGAGGTGGTCAAAAGTGAAGCGGAATTCATTTGTGTTTGTGTCTTTCGATTAGACGGTTCTCACACCAGCGCTTTTCGGAACGTCGTGAGTAAGTGGGAAATCAATCCAAAGAAGGTGATCGTCCAGGCGAGTAACGCCAGGTAAATGAAGTATTGCGGGATCAGCAAAAGAAACTCCAGTTTCAAAACTTCTGCCAATCGAAATGTCGCGACTGTGTACATGCCAAAGGGGAAGACCAAGCCCCAGTAAGCGGGATGATACGTTAGCGGGAAGCGTTTGTAGAGGTGACGCCATGCGCCGAAGATGAGCAGGAGCGGAATCCACCATGTCCCCGTTGCCCAGAAGAAGAGGGTGAAGCCTTTGATGAAGGGAATCAGGTCGGCAAGAAAGGCGGAGTCGCCTTTGAGGAGGATGTTCGCGCCTGCGAGGGTGGTGATGGCGACCGCACCCATGTTGATCCAATAAGGCGGGGTGAGTTCCTGCGGGTCAACCTTGAAGAACATGAAACGATAAAAGATGAGCGAAATGATCAGGATGTAGAACATACAGCCAAGCAGGTAAAAGCAAAGCACTACAAAGAGGAAGGCGTCCTTCCACGCGCCGAAGCGGGATGCGATGAGCGCGCCCAACACTGCCAACGATTGCGTCGAAACGACCGCCACCAGCCACGCGCCATTGACACCTTTTTCGAGAGGCGGTTTTTCCTCTTTGAGGGTCATTATCGCAAAGAAGGCGTAAATTAAGACGAGCCAGAGCGCCAAACCGAGAAACCACAGAATGGAGGCGGTCTGCCCGTCGGAGTTCAGGATTACAAATTGACTGCCGAGAACGTTCGTCCCTGCGACGAGAGTGAAGAAGCCCGCGCCTGTGCCGTGGTTCGAGAGGTCGGCGAGGACGCGCGGGAAGTGACGAATCAACCGCGCCAGCGTGAACAGCCAGAGTACAACGTAGAAGAACTGGTTTAGGTAAAACAGCGGGAAGGCGAGAAAATCCATCTTCAAAATGTGACAGGCGATGGAGACAATTCCTGTTGCCATAACCAGCGCAAAATAGGCGGGGAACAGGTCGCGGACTCCGTTTTGCATCAGGCTGTTCGCTTTATTCCACATGTGGCGCTCCTAGACGACTTTTCGCCGCGTCCAAATGACGAGTTGGAAGCGCCGCCAGAGATAGCTGATGGGAAAGCTGACCATATGCACCAGCCGGCCAAAGGGGAAGACTGCAATCAGCAGTGTGGCGTTTAGAAAATGCAGCTTGGGTATCAAAGGCAAAGAGGCTACGTACTGCGGCGCGGGCTGGAATGTTACCAATGACACCACCCAGGGAGTAACGGTATGAATAAACCATGTTGCACCCCAGCGGTAGCCAAACGCCATCCATAATCCTAAAACCACTTGAACAATCAAAAGAAAAAGAACGATCCAATCTGCAGGGGTGGTTACCATGCGTACTTTGCTAGAAACAACCCGACGATAGAACATTGCACCAGCGCCCACCAATGCCATAATACCCAGAATCTTTCCAGTCAGTTCCGCAAAGTAAAGGGTTTCAGGCGTGCTGTGCAGGGCAAACATTAATTTTGGGGCTACAAACCCTCCCAAATGGATGAGCAGGGTTGGAATGATGCCATAATGCCAGAGGGTTGAGCCCCAGAACTGGATGTCACTTTCCAGGAATTGCGATGACAGGCTGGTGAATGAAAACTGGTTGGTGAGATAGCGGTAAATGGTTCCCCCCACTGCCAAAGCAACCGCTACATACGGAAACACAACAAAGAGAAGATTATCAAGCATGACTCAACTCCTTTTCAGGGATGTGGACAAGAAACCGTTGAAGCGCCGAGAGAAGCCCAAAGTAAGGGTTCTCGGAGTCTGGGCCGAACACCTTGAGCATTTTTTCCAGAGCGGGCAGTACGCCATCGTTGATCAACGCCTGGCAGAACTCGCCCTGTCGGTTGGTTGCATCCAATCCGATGAAACGCAGGACAATTGCCAGGTGGTCTGGCAGTTCCTGCACGGCGGAGTAGCCAATGGCATGATAGGCTTCGTTCAATTGCGCCATGAAAGCTCCGCGTTTGTAGCTTTCGCCAAACAGTTGATACCCAAGATATGGATAGCAAACGGGTTGCATATCGAATGTGACGGTGTACAGTTCCCGCATCTTTTCCAGGGACAGTTCGTCGAGCCTGCGAACGAATTTTTCCAACGCCTCTGCGGATTCGGGGAGAAGCGGCGTCAATTGTTCGAGCAATCGTCCTGCCTGCTCTGTCATTTCGGAGGCGGGATATTCCAACAGCGCGGCGAACGAGTCAAATAACAAGGAGATTGAATCTTTGGACATGGCTTATAAACCTCGTTGCGGACCCTGACGTTTGCCAAAGCCAGTCTCTGCCTTGCGCTGTTGCGGATCGTGAGTCTCTTCAATGTCGCCTTCGCGGCTGTAGGGCGGAATGACAAACCGTTCCTGATAGGTGGGCAGGGATGTCAGGCGATAGATCGCTTCGGCTTCCTCAGCGGTCATGCCTGCTTTGGCGAGCGCGGCGGAGGCTTGTTCGTTCGTCACATCGCCGACGGTTTCAGCACGTTTGTAGAGACGGACAGCGATCATCTTCTGGTAGGACTTGATGACCAGTTCGTCATTCCCTGCCGCCAAGGTACGCGACATGTAGCGGACAGGCACGCGGGCATTTTCCAGCGAACTGAACAGGTCGGTTTCCACGCGTTGCGTGCCGCTCGACTGGGTTGCATTAAGCACAGGCAAAAGCGGAGGCACGTAGAACAACATGGGAAGCGTGCGGTATTCGGGATGCAGGGGCAAAGCCAGTTCCCATTCTTTGACGTAGCGATACACGGGTGAGTTTTGAGCGGCGGTGATCACACCGTCGGGTATGCCGCTTTCTTTTGCGGCGGCAACAACTTTCGGGTCGTTAGGATCGAGTATCATCTCCCGCTGACGCTCAACGAGTTGTTCGTCAGGCACTTTAAGAGCATCGGTAATCTGGTCCGCGTCATACAGCAAGACACCCAAGTAACGGATGCGCCCGACGCAGGAGTGGAAGCAGGCGGGGGCTTGTCCCGTTTCGAGGCGCGGGTAGCAGAGAATACATTTTTCGGATTTGCCAGTGGACCAGTTGTAGTAGGTCTTTTTATATGGGCAAGCCGAAACGCACATGCGCCAGCCGCGGCACTTATCCTGATTGATGAGCACCACGCCGTCTTCGGCGCGCTTATAGATGGCGCCCGATGGACATGCCGCTCCACAAGCCGCGTTCAAACAGTGATTGCAAATGCGCGGCATGTAAAAGTAGAAGAGCTGTTCGATGGAAAAGAGACGCTGTTTTTCCTCCGCGCTCATGGTAGCGAGCAACGGGTCGTTGACCGCGTAAATGTTGGAGCCGCCGAGGTCATCATCCCAGTTGGGACCTGATTCAATATCAATCGGTTTGCCATCAATACGCGAGATGGGACGCGCCGTCGGCTGGTCATCGCCGAGTGGAGAATTGAACAGGTCGTTGTAGTTGTATGTCCACGGTTCGTAGTAATCATCCATCGTGGGCATGGCGGGATTGGAAAACAGATTGCCCAGGGTCTGCAAACGGTTTTGGAGTTTTAGTTTCAACTCGGGATTTTTCGGCTTATCCTCAAGTTCCCAGCCGCCGTGATATTTTTCCTGATCTTCCCATTGCGTGGGGAAACCGACACCTGGCTTTGTCTCCACGTTGTTCCACCACATATACTCCGCGCCCTGACGGTCGGTCCAGATGTTCTTGCAGGCGATACTGCATGTGTGACAGCCAATGCATTTATCGAGATGGAATACCATTGAAACTTGTGATCTGATTTTCATAGTGTTATGTCCTTTTTCTCATTACAAAGGATCACGAAGGTACACGAAGTAAAAGCTTTTGGTTTTGCTTTGTGACACTTCGTGCCCTTCGTGGTTAAGGTTTTTAGAACTGCGGCTCACCTGGCAGTTTGCGGACCAGGATGAACGTGTCGCGGTTGACGCCTGTCGGACCCCAGTAGTTGAATGCGTAGGTGAACTGTCCGTAACCGCCGACCATCAACGATGGCTTGAGATGAACACGCGTGGGACTGTTGTGCCCGCCTGCGCGTTTGTTGCCGCGCATCGGTGATTTGGGCACACTGATTGTTCGTTCAGGCGCATGATAGAGAATGCAGATACCCGATGGGATGCGCGCGCTGACGATAGCACGCGTCACCGTGACGCCGTGATCGTTGTAGGCTTCGACCCAGTCGTTATCCACTACGCCGATTGCTTTTGCATCCTTTTCACTGAGCCAGAGTGGTTCGAGTCCGCGTGAGAGAGTCAACATGCGGTCGTTATCGAAGTAATTGGAATGGATGTGCCACTTGGCATGAGGTGTCAGGTAATTCAACTGGATGGTCTTGCCTTCGCTGTGACTCTTGTCCAAATCACCAAACGCCAATGGATCAGGGCGCGGCTTGTACGTGGGCAAATGTTCGCCATACGCCAGATAACCTTCGTGGTCGAGATAGAAATGTTGACGTCCAGTCAACGTACGCCACGGGACAAGACGTTCCACATTGAGGGTGTAAGCGGAGTAGGGACGTCCGTCCGTCATGATGCCCGTCCAGATGGGACTGTTGAGTAGACGTTTCGGTTGTTGAGTCAAATCATTGAAGGTCACGCGTGAGGCGCGAGTTGGTTCCGCGAGATCAGTCAATTTGAGTCCCATGCGTTCTTCTTCCGCCTGGAAGGCACGATACGCCACTTCCCCATTCGTTTCGGGAGCGAGATGCAGAATGATGTTCGCCGCATCACGCGCAACTTTCAACGAAGGATACGTCTGACCATTCCATTTGACAGTCGGATTGCTATCCAGCAATTGCTGATACAAGTCGCCCACTTCCATGTGAATGCCGTGGACGGCAAGTCCTTCCTTTTGCACTTTGGGTCCAAGCGAAACGAAACGCTTGCCCAGGTTGACGTAATCACGCTCGGTCACAACGAAGTTCGGCATGGTCACGCCAGGGATGGCTTCGCACTCGCCGCGTGCCCAATCACGGATGTGTGCCTGCGCCATCTCGGCAGGCGTGTCGTGTTGAAGCGGCATCGCAACCAAATCACGCACGGGTTCGGGGAAATGTGTCGGTGCCAGTTCGCTGAATTTTTCAGCCAATATTTTGAAAATGTCCCAATCGCTTTTTGATTCCCATGAAGGCGGCACAGCGGCGGTAAGCGGATGAATGAACGAGTGCATGTCGGTACTATTCAAGTCATCTTTCTCGTACCAACTCGCTGTCGGCAAAACGATATCCGAATACAGCGCCGAAGTATCCATACGGAAGTTGATGTCCACCACTAGGTCAAACTTGCCTTCGGGCGCTTCATCTCGATACGTCACTTCTTTGAAATGGCTCTTATCCACTTCATCCGAAATGATCTGATGATGCGTGCCCAGATAATGCTTGAAGAAATATTCCTGTCCCTTCGCGCTGGCGTTCAACGCATTGCCGCGCCAGATGAACCACAGACGAGGCCAATTTTCGGGAGCATCGGGATCCTGCACCGCAAACTTCAATTCGCCCGACTTCAATTCATCCACCACCCATTGACGAATTTCCGCATCCGACTTCGCCCCAGCCTGCTCCGCTTTTCTGACAATTTCCAGCGAGCTGACATTGAACTGCGGATACGACGGCAACCATCCCATCCGCACCGCGCGGATATTCGCGTCGAGCGTGTGTTCCTGAGTCATGTCTCGGTTGTGTTCACTGTCAGGACGGGAAACAGGTTGAGGTTCCGTATAGGTGCGCTCGTATCGCCACTGATCGCTGTTCACATAATGGAAGGAAGGCGAATTCATTTGGCGCGGCGGTTTCTGCCAATCCAAAGCAAAGGCAATCGAAGCCCACGGCGCCATCGGAGCCAGTTTTTCCTGACCCACATAATGATTCAACCCGCCGCCATTGCGTCCCACACAACCCGTCAACATCAACGTGCCGATGCAGGCGCGATAAATTAAATTGTTGTGATACCAGTGATTGACGCCCGCGCCAATGATGACCATGCACTTGCCATCGGTCTTGACGGCGGTCGTCGCCCACTCTCGTGCAAATTGAATCACCGTCTGTCGGTCAATGCCTGTGTAGCGTTCCTGCCAGGCAGGCGTGTACGAATTATTTTCATCGTCATAATCAGCAGGATAATCACCCTCAAGTCCGCGCCCCACACCGTATTGCGCCATCAACAGATCATAGATGGTTGCAACAGCGACCTTGCCATTAACGGTTTCAATATATCGAACAGGAATGTTGCGCTGGAAAGATTTGCCCTCGCCAAACTCAGCAAACGACACAGAAAGTTGATCGCTGGATTCGCCGAAGAACGTGAGCTGTGAGCGAATCTCGCTTCCATCCAGACCGTCTTTCGGCTCGAGGTTCCATTGACCTTTCTGCTTCTGCCAGCGGAAACCGAGACTGCCCTGCGGCATACGCGGCTCATTGCTGAGTTCATCCCACACCAAAAATTTCCATTCGCCGTTTTCCACATCACGCGTGCGTTCCACATGTCCAGCGCGAATCATTCTGCCTGGCACATACTTTCCATCCGTTTCATTGAGTTCCACGAGGAAAGGTGCATCGGAGTATTGGCGCAGATAATCTAAAAAGTAAGGTGTGGGGTTCTGAAAATGGAATTCGTTCATGATGACGTGATTGACCGCCATCCAGAACGCGCCATCCTGCCCTGCGTTGACGGGAACCCACCAATCGGCATACTTGGCAACCTGATTGAAGTCGGGCGCGAACACAACCAACTTCGTCCCGTTGTGACGCGCTTCGGCGGCGAAATGCACATCGGGTGTGCGTGTCATGCTCATGTTCGAACCGACCGAAGCGATGAACTTCGAGTTGAACCAGTCGGCGCTTTCTGCCACATCCGTTTGCTCGCCCCACACTTCGGGGCTGGCTGGTGGCAGGTCGCTATACCAATCGTAGAAACTCATGCTCACGGCGCCCAACATTTGCATGAAGCGGCTTCCGCCCGCATAACTCAACATGGACATCGCAGGGATGGGCGAGAATCCGATAATGCGGTCGGGTCCATATTTCTTGATCGTATACATCGTAGACGCGGCGATGATCTCAGTCACTTCTTCCCAACTTGTGCGACGGAACCCACCCTTGCCGCGTGCCTGATGAAAAGCCTTACGCCCCGCTTCATTCTCAATGACGGCTGTCCACGCTTCGACAGGGTCTTTGTGCTCCTCTTTGGCTTTACGCCACAAATCCATCAACACGCCGCGCATATAAGGATACTTAACTCGGATCGGGCTGTACTGATACCAGGAAAAGGAAATGCCTCGTTGGCAACCGCGCGGCTCATAAGGCGGCAGGCCTGGTTGTAGAGTGGGATAATCCAACGCCTGCAGTTCCCAGGTGACAATGCCGTCTTTGACATAGATCATCCACGAACAACTGCCTGTGCAGTTAACGCCGTGCGTGCTTCGTACCACTTTATCGTGTTGCCAGCGATTGCGATAGAACTCTTCCCACTGGCGGGCTTGCGGGTTCGAAATCTCTTCAATCCAGTTCATAACAACTCCTTTTCTGCTTTATTTACCAATGCCCTGCGCACGCTCCGTAAACGGTTGCGATAGATAAACCCAAGTATGATGGCGGCGGCGAAAGTACCGATGATGCTGATGCCGAACACCAACAGTTCCTTGTCCGCTTCGGGTTGCCCAACGGATGATTTCATGAAAGCGAGCAGGTCTGCTTGTTCCTCCACCGTCAGGGGATCAGTTGCGTAGATCGGTTGCATGACCGGTGAGTTATCCGTCCCCATGTTCGACATAATGCCCAAAATTTCGGCATCACTGCGACGGGTGGAGACATTGGTGAGGTCTGGACCCATTGCCCCACCGCCAAGAAGCCCATTTTCACCTACGCTATGGCAGCCCATGCAGGGAGGTCCTTCATGTTGAAAGTGGGCATAGCCCATAAATAATTTCCGCCCGTTTTCAACGTTCGCATTGGCAATCATCTCTGCAGAGACAGGCTCGGCTGTTTGTATTTCATGCGCCGAACCGCATCCCATCAACAAAGACAATAGCAACATCATCAACAAGAGAGGGAAATGTTTTTTATTTTTGTCGCTTTTATTCAACATGGCTTTTGCAAACTCCTGTTTATTTTTGTGGGCGATCAAACCCGGCAGATTCCTGTGTCGGGGTTATGCAGGTACGAATGGTTTCAAGAAGGTTGTCGCCCCGGGCGGGCAGTGTGTGCGTTGAAACGATCCGAAATACGTTTTCACTCAACCCGGCACGAATCACAGAAAGCTCCGAATTTTGTTCGATTATGGACTTGCTCAACTCAGCCGCTATCTCGCTTTGCGAGTCTTCATCAGCAATCACAACCACGGATGGTTTTACTTCAAGCACTCGCCGACAAATATCCTGTTCACCCAAATTCCATGGACCAACCAGTTCGATATCCTTTTCGGCGCGCAGAATCATCTCCATGCTTTCGCCGAAGAGATGTTGGGAACTGATCAACAGAACACGATGTTTTGACATGGCGGTATGTGAAAAATCGAACAAAGTATGTTGCAAGGATACTTGGATTCACGGTGTAATCCCATCATCCCCCATCCCGCCTTTGGAATGAAAAAAGAGTGATTTGGGAATCACCCTTTTTCAAAAAGAATTAGTTCTTCTAAATTACAGAATGCCTTTGGCTTGCGCCGCCCTGGTTGCCTCGCGCCTCGTGCGGACATGGAACTTGGACAGGATATTGCGGATATGTGTCTTGACTGTGTTTAAGCTGATGTTCAATGCGGCGGCGATCTCTTTGTCTGTTGCGCCTTTGGATGCCTCTAGCAATACCTGTTGTTCCCGCTCGGTCAACCCGCTGTCATCTTCTTTCTCCGATACGCCGCCTTTACTCAACCGCCGAAATTCCGAGAGGACACGCCCCGCGAGATTTGGCGATAAGGCGGCTTCTCCGCGTAATGCGCCGCGCAACATCTCCAGCATATATTGTGATTGAATATCCTTCAACAGATAACCTTGAGCGCCATTCTTAAGCGCTTCGAAGAGCATTTCATCATCCCCGCGGACGGTCAACATGACAATGATCGTTTCAGGTAGAACCTGTTTAATTTGCCGCGTCGCCTCCAGCCCATCCATGCCTGGCATTTGCACATCCATCAAGATCAGATCGGGCTTCAGTTCCTGCGCTTTGACAAAGGCTTCCAAACCATCGTTAGCTTCGCCGACCACCTGCATATCAGATTGGTTGTTGATAATGCCTGCCAACCCTTCACGGAAGAGGGCGTGGTCATCAGCCAGTAACACACGAACTTGTTTCATCCTATTTGCTTTTCCTTTTCCACTGCCCATGTCAATGTGATGTGCGTCCCGTTTCTGGGCGCGGACTGAACTTCGATTTCGCCGCCAATATGTTTGGCGCGCGCTTGCATGATCTGCAAACCAAAATGTCCGCCTGGCGCGGGTTGAGATGCATCGAATCCGTTTCCATCATCTTCGACAGTCACAAAATAATTTTCATTGATTCGCCCCACTTGCACACTAACCTTCTTCGCATTTGCATGTCGCGCCGCATTGGTCAACGCCTCACGCGTGATATTGTAAATCTGCTCGGCAGTCTGAGGAGAGCAATCAGGCGCAGAGTCGGTATCAGAACGCCAGACCGATTCCAAGTTATGTTGTGAGGCGACTTCATCTAGTATATCGCGCAGGCGTGTGTATAAATCCTTATTGGCAGGTGTCTCATCCATCAAGCTGTTGATTGCGCGGCGCACATCGCTCGTGGCTTTGCTGATCGTCTCTCGTGTTTTGCGCAGACGCGCCAGCGCCGCGCCTTCCTCTCCATCGGAAAGAAATTCCACCACCTGATCGGTCATCAAGCCGAGATAGCTGAGAGTCTGCCCCAAGCCATCATGCATCTCTGCCGCAACGCGCCGACGTTCCTCCAGTGTAGCAACACGCTCGGCTTGCGCGAACAAACGGGCATTTTCCAATGCAATCACGGCGACATTTGCCAGTTTTGTCAGCATATCTGCCGACTCGGAGACGAATTGATTTTGTGCAGGGCTTCCCACACACAACGCGCCGATCACGCGATCTCCGATGCGAAGCGGCGCCGCCAGATGACTGGTGCGATATTCATCCGATAACATGCGGCAACCGCCACGGCATGTATCTACTCCGCAAATCATCGCGCCATCACTCTCCAACACAGCATTGGCAAACTGATTATTGGCACGCATCGTGTTGCCAACAACCGCATGCTTCGGACCGCTCAACGTTTGAAGCTTCAGCCAATGCTGGCTTTCATCCACGAGACATAACGACGCCACCTCGCCGCCCAGCAACGTGCGCGCCTTTTCAGTAACCGAGTTTAACACTTGTTGAATATCAAGCCGCGAAGATATTTCACGGCTGACTTCGTTGAGCGTTTCCAACTCCTTTGTGCGCTGGGCGACGCGTTGTTCCAATGTGGTATTCCATTGGATGAGTTCCCCGCGCGCAGTGTGGAGACGGGAACGCATCTCTTCAAGCGCTTGCGACAACGCCCGCATCTCTTCTGGACCTTCAACCTGTATCGGCGCATCTAGCTGATTCTCCCCGAGTCTTTTTGCCGCCAAACCCAAATCGTCCAACGGCTTGAGCAGAGAGCGGCGCGTCATCCATGCGCCTACTGCCAGCAACAGCATTGCAACAACTAAAAATACAACTTGAATTATACGCAAGCGATTCACCTTGGCGGTTGAAGTCGCTTCATATAGACGCACCACCACATCGGCTTTTTGAACCAGGTCATCGGATTGTCCTTCGAGCGTGGCTTGCAGTGATTCCGAATCGTCTGAGGCAGTCATCGCCTCCAATGTGGAGCGGTATTGATTCCAAGTGATTTCCACCTCATCCAATGCGGCGAGCAACTGTGGGTCACGCGTGATCGGCAGGTTGACCACGCTGTCTGTCAGGTAGGGAGCACTTCCCCCATTCCGCAAGGCAGATAACGTCTGGCTAAAGATTTGTTTGGATTCCTTCAAGGCGGCTGAGGCAGATTCGTCTCCACTTTCCAGTTGAAACGACAGCCGCGTCATCTGCTGGATCAACATACGCTGACGCCCCGCTAGGTTAATGACCAGCGCGTCCTGTCCCTGCGTCTGTAATCCCCAATACGTGACGCCGACAGAAATGAGCACGAGCAAAACGAACGCCGCGAACAGAATGGTAAGCTGAACTTGAAGACGTTGGAACATGAGATTGCTAAATTATAACATTCGCCTTGAGATAGATATTTTGCTTTTCACGTCTCACAACCGCAATTGGATCTGCCCAGTGGGGGCTTTTTTTGTGTCTTGTCTATAGGGTGTAGTCTAAACAATCAACGTTCAGACCGTTTTTTCTTCACAGACTTACGAACTGATTTTCATTTGCACAATAGCCACACCCAGCCAGACTGTCGCAAGGAATATGGAGAGTCCACCAACCAGCACAGTGTAAAACGGCAAGCCCAGATAAACCTCTCCTAGAATACCAAGAGGCATGAGCAAGCCAGCCAGCGCCAGCCACGAGACCCATTTTGCATGGCTCTCTTTTATTGGCAGTTTCACCAGCAAAAAGCCAAAGACGATATTAAGCAGGGTAAACAAGTTTCCATGCACGTGTGCCAGCCGCGCTTCAAAGTGCGGACTGACATTGTACTC
>JAEURJ010000015.1 GCA_016789305.1 Anaerolineales bacterium
CCAAATAAAAATCCCAACAAAAGATAGAGCAATGAAGCACGTATGAACCAGACACTTAATCGCGGCATTACTTTTCCTTGACACGTCCCCAACTGTTGATAACGAACAACATCCCTGAAAGGAATTGAAGGCTGGCAGAAAGTATCAGCATCCATCCGCCAAGTGGATTGGGTCGAGTCGACTGGATCGGTTCAGCGATCGCGCGAAGAAGCAAGCCAATATTGAGCAGTGCATACGTCCACCAGCCAAGCGCTTCACTGCCGCGCGGTTTTTCAACCGAATATTTTGGAAACATCCAAAAGACCACGCCAAAGATTAATTGCGTCAACCAGCCGAAAACCAGTAAATGAATATACACGGGAAACAACCCGTTCGTCACACCTGATGCCAACAGAATGCCAAGCACAAGTGCGAACGCAAGACAGACCATGGCGGTTTTGATGAACGTGCGGGTGAGTAATGGCATGGTTATTTTCCTGAGATACTCTTGCGAACAGAATAGACCGTCATACCGATGAATAGCAGGATCGCAACCTCATTCAACAGTCCACTCCACATACGTATGGTATACCAGTTGGCATAATCGGCGATCACACGCAATGCCAGTGATAAATGCAGCAAAATCAGTTGGATATAAAATGCAGGTTGGAAATTAATCGGCACGCCGAGGATGGCAGGGAAGATGATCGGTGCGTGACCGAAGATCATCGAAATGACAAAGCCAATGAAGACGACATGCAAAGCCGCATCATATCTTGGACCCGCGACCTGCGCGCCAAAAATGAGGTTTAGTACGCCGCCGACGCCGAGCCACGTTAGACCCAGTGCCAGGCACCACGCGATGTAACGCGTCAGCGGAAGTTTATGTTTGAGATTTCGCCAGGCAAGATCGTTTCGCACCGACCAAAGCGCCAAACAAAGAAAAGCCGTGCCATTCAAGCGCGCGCCGATCTGCGAATTAAAAATGGAAACGATGATGCCCGCAAGGAATACAACGATGATCGCCCCAAATAAATATTGCTGAATTCGTGATGGACGCAATACTCGACTAAGTTCCAGCCGTTCGCCTACGATAGTGAGAATCAGAAATGCCTGCCAAAAGAAAACCACTTGAAAGATTTGCCAGCCCAGCAGCCAGAGCAGGTTGCCTATAAACCACGTTAACATACCGATCAACATGGTGACGGTGTGGAGTGCAAACTCGCGGCGCGTCATTTCGATCAGGATGGCGACTCCGCCCAAACTGGCAAGCGTGAGTAAAAAAGGTCCGAGCGGCAGAGTCCGAATCAGAACAGTGACCAGCCATCCCAGTCCCGCAAGAAGCGGAGGCAGGTACATCCATTTTTGTTTTATCGCCACGGCGCGCTCAAGCGTGATCAGAGTCCCCAAAAATCCAGAGATCATCAACGGACCATGCGCCAACGCAAGCGAGGGAGTCAACGCGGGTAGCTGCCAGCCAAGCCGCATCAATCCAGCCCAGAGCGCAGCGAGTAATGCGAGAATGGCAAGCAATAGAAATGGCAAAGGGAAGCGATTGGGAAATGATTTCATGACTTCATTCTACCGCTGTTGCACGATTTACTAAACATACTGGAAAGCATAAGTGTAAAAATTTATGTGATAATCACCCTTGAATTGTCGATAGCCTTATTGAAGACAATGTATATCCTTGAACTGAACACGGAAAATTTTTATGAAAATCAAAGCCGCGAATACAATTTTATACTGCGAAAAATGGCAGGAAACGGTTGCCTTTTACAGAGATGGATTGAAGCTGCTCGTCATTTCATCCAATGATTGGTTTGTGGAATTTAAACTCAATGAAATGTCTCGACTGAGCGTTGCCAACGAAGCCCGAACATCCATTGATAGTAACAAAGGAAAAGGAATCACGATCAGCCTTCAGGTAGCTGATATAGACCAAACGCGGATCGAATTGATAGAAGTGGGAATCACTCCAACGCCAATCAAGGAAGTATGGGGGTCAAAAGCGATGTACATCCACGATCCTGAAGGAAACAGACTTGAGTTTTGGATGGGGCGGGCAAAGGTTGAACGTAAAGTTTGATCTTTAATGAGGGATATAATTGTAATTTACTCTAAATCATTTCACCTTCAACCGGAATAGATAATCTCCAAGATGTACTTGTTAGATTATTATTTATTCAGGATTGATACAAACCAGATTGAGATTGTGGGTTGCCATTAAAACGTTATCGGCAACCGCGCAAGTCGTGTTATTGCGCTTTGAAATTGATAGCGTGATAATTTATAACCATATTGGAAGAGACTGAGCACATTATGCCTTATTCAGAATGGCCCTATACCACTGTCTTCGAACGACTCGTCCTCTCCGTATTAATCGGCCTTTTTATCGGACTGGAGCGTGAACGGCGCGGCAAGGAATCTGGTGTTCGAACGTTTGCATTGGCAACCTTGTTAGGATGCCTTGGTGGTCTCTTGGGCGAAAACTATGCTTTACTGGCAATTTTGTTGCTGGGCGTATTGGTCGTTCTCTTAAACATCCAAACCATTCGTACAAAATCAGATACTGAACTGACCACATCCATTGCACTTTTGTTGGCCGGTATCATAGGCATTCTATGTGGTTTGGGTCATGTCTTTACCCCTGTTGCCGTGGGGATCGTCACTGTTGCATTGCTTGCCTGGAAACAAGGTCTTTCAGGTTTTAGCATAAATCTTGGTGAAACGGAACTTCGCTCTGCAATCCTGTTGGGAATCCTGGCATTTGTAATCTATCCAGCCCTGCCAACCGGAAGTATTGATCCGTGGAATATCATTATTCCACGCGACGCTTTAGTAACTGTCATACTGATTGCCGGGATCGGATTTGTAAACTATATTTTGTGGAAGATATACGGCGCACGCGGCATTGAGTTGACCAGCCTCCTGGCCGGTCTGGTGAATAGCAGCGTTGCAGTCAGCGAGCTCAGTATCCGCGCCAAGGAAACAGGGGGGCAAATGAATGATATTGCACGCCGCGGCATCGTTCTGGCTACGGCAGCGATGATCGTTCGAAACAGCGTTTTACTTGCCCTTCTTTCACTATCGACATTTTTTCGAGCTGTTATTCCACTAAGTTTTATGTTCTTAACGTGTGGAATTTTCATCCTGGTCCTGCGGCGCAAACAGAAATATGACGAAGATCAAACGCCACCTATTTTGCATCTCCAATCTCCGTTTTCTTTATCAGTTGCGCTGCGATATGGTTTTATTTTTTTGATGTTACAAGTTGCCGGCGTTATAGCTCAGGATACATTGGGACAGTTGGGTGTGTACTTCACAAGTTTCTTTGGAGGGTTGTTCTCCAGTTCCAGTGCAGTAGCAGCAGTTGCCACGTTGCAAACAAACGGCACCATTCCAGCCAATACTGCCGCTGTCAGTGCAGTGATTGCTTCTGCTACGAGTGTGATCGTGAATTTACCGCTGGTTGCCCGAGTCAAAGATTCGTTTTTGGTCAAACAAGTTGGATTGATTATGATTTCCGTAGTCGCGTCAGGAATTCTGGGCATGTTCCTACAACTATGGCTTTTTACTTAACCCTCGCAATTACGATTTTATATTGCGAAAAATGGGAGGAGATAGTTTCCTTTTATAGAGATGGATTGAGGTTACTCGTTATTTCCTCTCAATGCCGATCAAGGAGGTGGGTGGCTCGAAGGCAATATATATCCATGACCCTGAAGGAAACAGACTTGAGTTTTGGATGGGGCGGGCGAAGGTTTAATACATAAGTTCGATGCACGACTCATCTCTAGATTTGAGGAAAGGAAAACATTATGCCTCGTCCAAAATCTCCCCTGCGTCTTGATTGGGTGGACCCCGAAGTCTGCTCGTTGGAGTACCGCTTGAAGATCATCGGTCGTTTGCCGTTCTTCAAACATTTGCCCGCCGAGGCGATTTCAAAGATCAATGCTTTATTTCATGATCGTGATGTTTCCACCGATGAGCGGATTTATTTCGAGGGGGATGAGGCTGGTCACTTATATCTCGTGGCAATGGGAAAAGTAAAACTGGTGCGGAATACCGCCTCGGGACACGACGTATTGCTGGACATTTTGCACGGCGAAGATTACTTCGGCTCTCTCTCGACTTTTGGCGGGCGCGTCTACACAGAAACCGCCGTTGCCCAGACCGATTGTTGCATCCTTCAAATATCCTCCGCAGATTTTGAAAATATCCTTTCAGATTATCCTGATGTAACTCGTAAGGTGCTCGAAGCAGTCAGCAAAAGATTGACGGAATCGCAGGAGGTTGTCAAGCAGTTGAGCGCCTATACTGTCGAACAACGCATCGCGTCCGCGCTGCTGCGTTTAGCGGGGAAACTGGGTGAAGCACGCGGACGGGGCGTACTAATTCAGTTGCCATTTTCGCGGCAGGATCTGGCAGCCATGACAGGTTCCACAACGGAGACAGTCAGCCGCGTCATGAGTCGCTTTGCCGAGGATGGATTGGTCAAATCAGGACGCAAGTGGGTGACGATCATGGACACGCAGCGGTTGGAAGAGCTGGTCAAAAAGGGTGCAGTTAATTGATCTGCATCATGTAAATTTTAGCAGAGGAGGCGTACACTAGAAGAGTAAGGTTCAAACTCAAAAAGGAGATAAACCATGAATACCCTGACCCAACCCTTACGCGATGAGCACAAAGAATTGTTCCCGCACCTTGACCAAATCCGCCAGGTTGCGGAACTGATCGGTGACGCACCGATTGCTGAGATCCGCCGCGGCGTGGAGGAAGTGTACGACTTCCTTGCTAATCACCTCAAGCCACATGCAGAAGCCGAAGAAGCCGCCCTCTATCCTGTCGTGCAAAAAGTGCTTGGCAGCCCCGATGCCACGAAGACAATGAGCCGTGACCATGTGGAAGTCGGCATTTACATCAGCGAACTCGCGTCTTTGCGCAATGGATTGACAAGCGAGGTGTTGACGACAGTGCAGATCAAGTCCTTGCGGCGCGTGCTCTATGGCTTGTATGGACTCGTCAAAGTCCACTTTGCCAAGGAGGAGGAAGTCTACCTGCCCATCCTTGACCAACGTCTCACACCTGAATCTGCACAAGAGATGTTCGAAGCAATGGAAGCCGCGGCGCACGCAGCCAAACATGCCGCTCACGCCTAATTAACGAAGAAGACCTGATGTCACATCAGGTCTTCTTCGTTAATGGAATCGGGGCGGGAATCTCATCAGCAGACAGTTGCTCAACGAGTTGCCGAAGCTTGGGCAACATGCGGCGCAGTTCTTCTTTATGGACAGCAGATAGTTGTTCGAGAATGGCCAGTCCTCTCGATGAAAGCGTTACATAAACCTGCCGACGGTCAGTGAGTGATTGTTCGCGTATGAGGAATCCTTGCGCCATTAACCTGTCAGCCAGACCGACTGCGCTTTGATGGCGGATCTGTAACTGTTCAGCCAATTTCTTGATAGTGATTTTGTCGCGAGCGGGAAAACCCTTGATTGATAATAGACGTTATCGGTATTTAGAAAAAACGTCCCGAAGGCGATGTCTTGAGCTCGTCAAAGGGTTATCAAGCAGTCCTCAAAAAACTCGCAACAAACCTTCGGGACGGTACTTATAAGTTATTTCCGATAACGTTTAATAAAGGGCTGATGTTGCTGAGTCGGCAAACCCACTGAATGAGCAGCTTCCTCGCTAAAATGCATTTCTTGCACACGAAGGATTCACCTTACACCTCTTTAATTGCCTGCGCAATTTCCACAACTTGCCTCACCATTTGGTTGGTAAAACCCCATTCATTGTCATACCAGCTTAATATCTTTACCAGATCGCCATCGACGACGCGGGTCATCCCTAAATCGATGATCGAAGCGCGCGGATCTTTGATAATATCCGAGGAGACAATTGGATCTTGTGTTACACCCACAATCTCTCGATAACGGTCGCTGGCGGCTTCTTCAACAAAGATCTGATTGATTTCATCGACGGATGTCTTCCTCTCGGCCACTAAGACAATATCGGCTAGGGAACCAACGGCAACCGGGCCGCGCACAGCAATGCCATCGAACAGACCTTCATATTGTGGAAGGGCTTTGGCAGTGGCTATGGCAGCGCCAGTGGACGTGGGCACGAAGTTTGCAGCGCCTGCACGACCTCTCTCGAATCGCTTATTTGGGCCATCTACGATTGCTTGAGAAGCTGTGTACGCGTGGACGGTGGTCATGATGGCTTTTTGGATGCCGATCCTGCGGCCGATGATCTCGACCACCGGGGTGATGCAGTTGGTAGTGCAGCTTGCACAGGCAATGATATTTGTATTCCCGTCGACTGTATTAACCCCATGAACTACAGTGACCACATCCTCGCTCTTCGTCGGGGCGGAGAGGATGACATACTGGGCTCCTGCTTGTATGTGTTTTTCAAGATCCTCCCTTTTTGTAAACACACCTGTACACTCCAGCACGATATCCACGCCCAGGTTGGACCAGCGCAGGCGAGCCGGGTCTTTCTCATGAAAGTAACGGATGGCCGTACCATCGATGATCAGGTTTTCGCCATCGCTTTCCACTGGCTTTTCATACCTACCATACACTGTATCGTACTTGAGCAGGTAAGCAATATTTTCGGCAGGAACGATATCATTGACAGCCACCAACTCCAACTGGGGTGTATCCAGAATGATTTTTAATGCAGCCCGGCCAATGCGGCCCAGCCCGTTGATTGCAACTCTCGTCATATCTCACTTCCTTTCATAATTAGCGACAAGTAGGCTTTGTTCAGGACTATCCAAAGGTTATTTCAATTCTTGTGAGATCACAGTCTGTTCATATTTGAAAGCCTGTTCAAACAAAGCGCGCGTGGCTTCATAGC
>JAEURJ010000018.1 GCA_016789305.1 Anaerolineales bacterium
GGCGATCAATCGCGGTGTTGCGATGGTTACCTGTGACAAAGATTTGATTTGCTCAGCCACTTCATTAGGATTCGCGATCATATCCTCCCATTTCAAGCTGACTTTATTTTCATCATAGGATGCCGGGCGGATCTGTAAATGTCCGCTTTGCAGACGAATGGTGTTTTGTAATGCACCGCTCATCTCCCCCTCCAGGACTGAGACCATTAGAAGCAGCAACGCCATACCGATACCCACTGCCAAAGCAGAAAGCAGGGAACGGGATTTGTTGCGCCCCAGGTTTCTAAATGCTAATTTGAATGCTTGTGCCATATTGATATTCTCTCTTATGTCATTCTGAGGAGCTGTAATCAGCGACGAAAAATCTCCATACTACTTACGAGACTCTCACCGCACTGCGGTGCATGTGTCGCTCCGTTCAGAGTGATATATCATTTATACGTGATGCAATGCCTCAGACGGTTCGCGTCGTGATGCGAAGATGGCTGGGATAAGTGCCGCTAATGCGGCAACAACGAGCATGACCGTCACACGCATAACCAGCTTGCTGACTCCCAGCGTTGGATAAACTTTTCCGCTGATCAAGGCCATATAATCGGTTACGCCTGCAAACTGACTGTAGTCCATGCCCACCCGCATCAGGCTGAGGTTGATTCCCAAACCCATCACGACACCGGCAATCACGCCTACGAAACCGATCAACATGCCTTCCATGATAAAGATGGCGGCCACTTCACGCGGTTTGAGTCCCATGGCGCCGAGCAGACCAATTTCACGAGTCCGTTCGTAGATCGCCATCATGAGCAGGTTCAAAATGCCGATGCCGGCAATTACCACAATGATGAAACTGAAAATGTCCATCACGATATTCTTTCGTCCAACGGCATTCCCAAGCTCGGGATAGTTATTGGACCATGACTCAACTTCATATCCTGGCAAAACAGCGCTCAACGCATCGACCACCTTTGATTCTGTGCCCACCTTTTTCAGGGTGATCTGCACTTCCGTGGATTGGCCAGGTAGACCAAACAGGGTTTGCGCTTCGGCCAATGAAATGTACAGGGTCCCCTTTTCCATGCTTGGGATACCGATATCGTAAATACCGATGACTGTCATCGTGCGCTGACGATTCTGTTTATGGACATCGCTGCCAACCATCGTGATGCGATCGCCCACTTTCAAAGCCAGCACATCTGCCAATCCCTTGCCGATGAGAATGGAATCTTCATCGGCAGTTTCCAAATAGCGGCCATCCACAATATGCTCTGCGATCAGACTGACGGGAGCTTCTGCTTCCGGTTCAATTCCAATAATGTTGAGCGAATATGCGCCTTCGCGATTGCTGACCAGCCCACCGGTTTGAATACGACGTGCAGCCGCAGTCACATCCGGCTGGGCTAATGCTGCTTGAACAATGACGGCGTCATCGGCCAGGGGAAGAAGCGGATTGCTATCCACTTTTTCACGATAGCCCGCAGCATGGACCTGAACATTCCCACCCAACACACGCACTGCATTCCCGGCAATGGCATCATTAAATCCATCCATCAAGCCATCGTAGAACATCATCATGCCAAGCGATAGCCCCATTGCCAGAGCAATGATGACCGTGCGGCGACGATGCCGCCAGATATTTCTCCATGCCAGTTTTAAATAAAGTTGCATGTTACCTTCCTTTCTAACTATTCGTGCTAAATTGTGATTCTGTTTTACGCAAGCCATATTCCATCACATACAGAAATTTATCTATCTTTTCCTGCGTCTTTGCCGAGCGCATCCATTTCATAATATCCTTTTGCTTCATACCCTCATTCAGGATATAGGTGGAGATTGCGTTCGTCCATGTCTCCATAATGATGACGGCCAGGTCAATATCCACACTGGGATCGAGTTCGCCATTTTTCACCGCCTGCTTGATCATCATGGTGATCCCATCCGTCGACATCTTATGATATTCAGCAAAGTCTTTTCCGTAATATAGACCTTCCACAAGCAGTACGCGACTGATTGCCTGCACAAGGCGTGGGTACGCAGAGTTAAACTCCATGCCTGCTTTGATCATCCAACGAAAATATTCAAAGGTATCGAGATGGTCGCTCGGTGGATGCTTCCCCAGGAAATACTCACTCTTTTCCTTTGCGATCACATCCATCAAATATTTGAACACATCCATTTTGTCTTCAAAGTATTGATAGAAACTGCCCTTCGAAATCCCGCTGTTTGCCACGATACGGTTGATCGAGGAGGCTTCAAAGCCATATTCCGCAAATTCATCGATGGCCGCATTGGCGATGAGATTACGTTTTTCTTCGGGTAGATTAAAAAATGTTTGTTTGGCCAAATGTGACCTCCTAGTCATGTGACCTGCTGGTCATATGACCAGCAGGTCACATTTTACGACAATTCCCCCGTTTGTCAAGATGATTCTAGGAAACGGACGATTAGGCCTGCACAGGCTTCCAAAGGCCGATTCGCACTCCGATCATTTTGATCATCAGCCCGGCCCGCCAGAATGCGACAGCCGCCATGCCATGCGCCAGCACTGCAAAAAACGGCGGCTTCTGAAACGTGTAATAGATCCAGCATTCGCGGGTGGTCCCCCACAACTCAAGGAAGTAGCCAAGCCCAGTACCGGCCGCAAAAGTAATAAACGCAAAGCGATGATCGGTTGGAGTGGCAATTAATAAAATGCACAGGATCAACGCGAGCCATGTATAGGATTTGTCGAATGTTGGGGAAACAAAGACCAGCATCAGGATTAAGAAAGAAGCGAAAGTGATCCAGTAGAGAACCGCGATCAGTGAAAAGTGAACAGTTAATTTATACCGTTGACTAATTTGGTCAATCATCCAATTAATAAGTCTAGTAATACGGTCAATGGATAAAGAAGCAATCGGCCAGGCGGGGATGATCCACAAAGGCGGACGTTCAGCGGTGTAATAATGCCAGAGATTCGTTTGCGTGCCCCACGACTCAATTGCCAGCCCGCCGCAAATGCCAACGAATACGATCAACACATCGGTCTTTAAATTTGCGCGCGCCACGATCGTAATCGACATGAAAAAAAACACGCCAAACAGCAGCCAATCCATGTACAACCACCACGGACCGTTCCAATCGATATACGACAGCACCTCTTCAGCCAGCGGCCACCAGATATAGACGATCAAAAAGATGGTGACAAAAAATCCGCCCAATAAAATCGACGAGTCTCGGGTCCAGAAAGGTTTATTTTTATTTTCCATGTGCGGATTATATTGCATGAAGAAGGAATTGAAGATGTCACTTCCTTCCTGCACAACGTATTCTTAATGTTTCGGGAGGGACAACAGGTTATAATAAACGCATTGATTGAAAATCTTTTCGATCAATGTGCCGTATCCATCTTCATTTGAATCACTGAAAGGATTTAACATCATGGGTTTCTTTAGCAACATTCTCGAAAAACTCGGTCTCAAAAAGGATAAAGAGGAGGAAAAACCTGCCTCTGCTCCTGCAGCCGCCGCAAAGAAGGCAGATCCAACTTTCCACCCGACAGAAAAATTCCATCCGACAGGCGCACCCGCCGGAGCTGCCAACGCGAGGGCTATTCCCGAAGTGGATGTGGTTGCCAAGCTTGAAAAAATGGCTGCAGGTTCCGGCCTCGATTGGAAAGTCTCCATCGTGGATATGCTCAAAGTGCTCGGCATTGACTCCAGCAAGGATGCCCGCATTGAACTCGCCAAGGAACTTGGCTGCCCTGCCGATCTCATTGGCGGCGATTATTCCAAGATGAATGTATGGCTTCACAAGGAAGTGCTCAGGCGCATTGCTGCCAACGGCGGCAACATCCCCGGAAACCTTCTGGACTAAGAGCAACATCAAAAACAGCGCGGACATATATCCGCGCTGTTTTTATTTTAAGTCTGATAAAATCCCTGCATGTTATCCCGTGTATATTCCTGTGCCGTAGTGGGACTTGAAGGTGTAATTATTGAAGTGGAAGTAGATTACACCAACGGCTTACCCGGCGTCACAATTGTTGGCTTGCCAGATGCCGCCGTACAGGAGAGCCGCGAACGTGTGCAAACCGCAGTCAAGAACGCGGGTTTGCATTTTCCCCGTCACCGCATCGTTGTCAATCTTGCACCGGCAATTGTCCGCAAGGAAGGACCCGCGTACGACCTCCCCATCGCACTCGGCGTCATCATCCTTGCCGATTATCTTTCACATGATGTGGTCGATCAAACACTTGTCGTCGGAGAGCTTTCATTGGATGGAAGTGTTCGTCACACCCGCGGCATTCTTCCAATGGCTGCAACAGCTCGTGCCAATGGATACAAGCGGATGTTCGTCCCTGAAGTGGATGCGCCTGAAGCGGCTTTAATTCCCGACCTTGAAATTTACCCGGTCAAATCGCTTGCGGATCTTTACGACCATTTATCGGGTCGGCGTCTCATTCAGCAGTATCAACCCACTGACAATATTCTCGAACCATTATTCATCCCCACAGATTTTTCCGAAATCAAAGGACAGGAACACGTAAAGCGTGCCCTCGAAGTTGCTGCGGCCGGCGGACATAATGTTTTGATGGTCGGCTCGCCTGGCGCAGGAAAGACATTACTCGCCCGCGCTCTGCCAAGCATCCTGCCAGAAATGAGTATCGAAGAATCGCTGGATGTGACCCGCATCTATTCCGTTGCAGATCAACTTCCCGCAGGCACGCCTTTATTAAGACATCGTCCCTTCCGCGCACCGCATCACACCATCTCACATGCAGGCCTCGTGGGCGGTGGAAACATTCCCAAGCCGGGTGAAATCTCACTCGCGCATCGCGGCGTGCTCTTCCTCGATGAATTTCCTGAATTCGGAACCCGCGTCCTCGAAGTGATGCGCCAGCCCATGGAAGATAAGATCGTCACCATCAGCCGCGCCAAAGGATCATTAACTTTTTCCGCAAATTTTCAATTGCTTGCTGCCATGAATCCCTGCCCTTGTGGATATTACGGTGATTCACAAAAACCATGCACCTGTGCGCCAGCCATGGTGACCAAATATCAAAAACGAATCTCCGGTCCACTGCTTGACAGAATTGACATTCACATCGAAGTGCCGCGCGTCGATTACGAAAAACTCAGCGGGAATCGTTTGGGCGAAACATCCGAGTCTATTCGTCAACGAGTGCAATCTGCTAGAGATATACAAAATAAACGCTTCTCAATTGGAGACGCAAAAGACATCGTCTGCAATGCGGATATGCGCGTCGGCGAGGTCAGGCAATTTTGTGCGCTCCAGCCCGAAGGTCAGAGTTTGATGCGAGCGGCGATGAGTCAGCTCAATCTCTCGGCGAGAGCCTATCACCGCATTTTGAAGTTATCCCGCACGATTGCTGATCTGGCTGGCAGTGAAGAAATCCAATCCGCACATTTAGCGGAGGCATTACAGTATCGTCCAAAGATCATGATGGGGTAACTAAATCAAACCAATACAGTTAAGTGCTTTTCTTGAGTTTTTTGTATCCCGTGCTTCACACTCACCATCTCCGCCAGAATCGACAGCGCAATCTCTTCGGGTGATACCGCCCCCATGTTCATACCGATTGGCGCACGCAAGTGACTTAACTGCTCGTCCGTCACGCCCAATTCACGCAGCGCCGCAAAGCGATTGGGAATCTTCTTCCTCGTCCCTAACACACCGACATATCGCGCAGGGCTTTTCAATGCCACCGCCAGCGCGGGATTATCCAACTTCTCATCGTGGCTCAACACTGCGATGTACGTCCCTTCATCTGGGTGAAGTTTTTCCAGCGCATCCGAAGTCCATTCGACGAGCAATTCATCCACGTGTGGGAATCTCTCACGCGTCGCAAACGCTTCACGCGGGTCAATCACAATCGTGTGATAGCCAAGCGTCTTTGCCAGCGTCACCAGCGGAATGGCGATATGCACCGCGCCAATCACCACCATGCGCGAGACAGGCGCAAAGACATCGACAAACACATCCACATGTTCCACGTGATGAGCCGCCACAGAAAAAGATGTCCAGCCTGATTCCTGTACATCCATTTGTTTTTTCAGCCACGCCCGCGCCTGTTCATCCAACGCCGCGCTGCCCAAACTCCCGAGCGTGCGCCCATCTGACCACATCATCAATTTCTTCCCCAAGCCCGAGCCTGCAATCACAGTTGCAACCACCGCGAGTTCATTCTTCTCAATGCAAGTTTTCAGCGCGGGATAAATCTCGCGCCATGCTTCGCTGTCCATCGTTTCAACAAATACTTCCAGCGACGAGCCGCACGTCAACCCAATTTCCCACGGCATGTCTTCATGCACCAGCCCAAAGTGCATCAACTTCGACGCGCCGCTTTTCATCACCGCCTGCGCCTCTTCATACACCACGCCCTCAATGCACCCGCCCGTCACCGAGCCAGCAATCTCTTGTGAAGATGTCATCGCCATCTTCGCGCCGAGCGGACGCAGCGACGAGCCGTCCTTCTTCACATTCGTCGCAATCGCCACCGACTTGCCTTGCTTGCGCCACGCTTCAATTTCATTAAACACTTCACGCATTTTGACCTCGCTTGTCCATGATGATTCGTTTGAGCAAACTTCCAACTTCATTTGGATTGTGATGACAACGCACAATTTTTTTTATGGATGAAACCGACTCGAGAGCCTTTTCCACCTCACGAGTGGAATCTTCGTCTGTGAGCATTTGCGCCTCAATGAGCAACGCTTCTTCCCCCGCCGAGCCTGATACCGTTACCGAAAAATTCAACAACCCTGACAGGGAAAACAGCGCCTCGTCGAAATCAGGCAGTTTCAAAATTTCATCGCCAACCGAAACAAACCCGCTGAATCTCCCCCGAACTTTTTCCAACGTTTTGAGTTTTGTACCACACGGACATTCCCCAACAATGAACCTGCTTCTATCTCCCATGCGATAGCGGAGGAGCGGCATTCCGCGCCGAGTCAATGTACTGAAAACAACTTCGCCATATTCTCCGTCAGGGACGGGTTCGCCTGTTTCGGGGTTGACGATTTCAAAAAACATATCCGCTTCACGCAGATGAAATCCGCGGTGCGCCTCACATTCCACGCCGCCACCGAGTCCCATCTCTGTTGCGCCGTAGTGATTGAACACTTTACATCCCCAAGTATTTTCCAACACATCCAAAATCGCCGCAGGGACATAATCTGTGGAAAGCAAAATCGTGCGTGGCGCTTTGTGCTGAGGATTCCATCGGCGTGCCAGACTCAATATCTGAGTCGGCGACCCGACGAGGCAATCTGCCTGCTCTTTTTCCATCACATCCAATGCGTGGAACGGGTCTTTGACCATCCCATACGGAATCGGGTGAGCGCCTTTGCGTTCCAAGCCCATTCGCAGTAAATCGCCCACGCTGCCAGGTGTTTCCCCAGGTAGGAAAATCAGCACGCGTTCACCCGCCTCCACCAGCGTGGACATGCCCACTCCGAAGAAATCAATCGTCAGCTGCTGGTCGTCAGCGGTGAAAAATATTCGTTTTGGCGAACCAGTTGTCCCCGAAGTTTGAAGCGTCACCACCCGTTGAATTTCATCCTGTGACACGCACACAAATCCCAGCGGATTCTGGCGAATATCCTCTGGCGTCGTGAACGGGAATTGACTCAACTCATCCAAACTTGAAATGGATTCGGGCATTCCCGCAAAAAGTTTTTTATAAAACGAACTCCGACTTCGCACCAATGCCAATGTCTCATTCAACTTTGCAAGTTGCCATGTTTGCAAGTCAATGCCGTTTGTCTTTTGCTTTATCCAAGGGTCAAGTGGAGTCAGTTGCATTTCAGTTAATCCCCAACCTGCAACTTTTGACCTTCAACCTGCAACATCGTATTCCGATACAACGACCTGCCATACTTATCCGTCAAGTTATACGCGCAGAACGGAACCAATCTTCCATCAGGGCTGGCGGTGTGGATGTAGCACTCGCGCAGGCGGTCGAGGTCGAGAGTCCACGCGTCTTGAAATGCCATGCCAGAGACGCAAAAAGTATGTGTGCGCTTGCGCTCGAGAAAGACATCCCACTCGCCGAAACTCGGAGCGCCGATGACGGGCAGTTCCGCTAAAGGCGCAGGCGATGACCAATGGGCAGCGACAAATTCTCGGGAGCGTGAAGCGCCTTCCGCGGCGGGGATGGGCTGACAACAGCAGGAATCTTCCTTGTGGCGGGTGAGCGGCTTGAGCGCACCATCCGCCATCAAAACATAATTCCCGTGGAAGGAACACAGCGCGTTCTCACCGCCAGGCGGACAAAGCGTGCCCGATTGAATCAATCCGCCTGTTTGCGATTCGATGGATTGAATGACTTCGGGGATGGTAATGCGCATGTCGTCGGTGGGCGTTTCGGGGTAGCGCCCGAAATAACTGACAGGTTGAAAATGCACGCCGCGCACCGTGGGCATATTCGCCAGCGCGAGACGAAGGATGTCGCCGATGTTGTCCGTGTTGACATTAGGCACGAGCGTTGGCACCAGCACCACACCAATGTTCAACTTGCCGCAGTTCTCAATGACCGCCATTTTCTTTTCGAGCAGTTCACGTCCGCGGATGGTTTTGAAAATCTCATCATGTGTGCCGTCGAATTGCAGAAAGACCGTTGAAAGTCCTGCCTCTTTGAGCGCGGACAAATATTCAAAATCCCGCGCAATACGCAAGCCATTGGTATTCAATTGAAAAAAGTTAAAACCATGCGAGCGTCCGATTTTGATGATTTCAGGCAGGTCATTTCGCACGCAAGGCTCACCGCCCGAAAGTTGAATGTTGAACGGTCCGCCTGCCAGAAGCAGACGTTCATACCATGCGTTGATTTCTTCATGGGTTAAATCAGGCGGTGGATTATTCGCCGCATCCGCAAAACAGACGGGGCAATGCAGGTCACAGCGTTGAGTCACTTCGAGCAGCACGCAGCAAGATTGCTGTTTATGCTCGGCACACAAACCGCAATCATACGGACATCCGCGCTTGACTTCGGTAAATGGATTTTTTGGATAGGTGGGGATTTTTGGTTTGACCCATGAAGTGAACGCGGGCAATCCGCGCCAGATGATGGTTTTGAAATGCCCGTGGTCGGGGCAGTCTTTTTCGAGATAGACATCCCCGCCGTCGTACATCACCCGCGCGGCAGGGATTCGCGCAAGGCACTCGGGACAAACACTTTCGGTGTGAGAAAGAATTGTATTCATAAATTTTCCAGTAGGGGCGACCCTTCAAGGTTGATAAGATACGTTGGAATATCCAGGCGGGTCGCCCCTACTCATTTTCCAATCCAGAAAGATCGTAGCCATTTTCAACCAATAGTTCTTTTACCTTTTGCAAAACGCCATTTACCAAAATGGGACAGCGAATAGATTGGTTTTGACTGTTGTCAGCGAGAATTTCTTCGCACCTGATTCCACCAAATTGTTCTGTGTATTCCGTTTTGAACCATTTGACCAAATCTTGAATCATGAAATCCAAGCGTGGGTCTTCGGGTTGTTCGGGTGTGCCTTTGCCTGCGTAGAGTCCCAACAGTGAAGCGCCGCCTGTCAACGCGCCGCACAACTCGCCAGAAAAACCCAATCCGCCAGCCAGTCCATGCATGGCGCGGATTAAATCGGGATTGCTTTTGCCCATCATATCCATGCCTTGCAACATCAAAATTTGACTGCAATAAAATCCCTGCTTACGAAGAATAACCAGTTCGTTGTTATCGTCCATAATAAAATCCTTTCAACCACAGATGAAAACAGATAAACACTGATTTTGATAAAAATCATCCATCCTATTCATCTGTGTTTATCTGTGGTTATTTTTTCTCGCTACCAAAAAATAATAGCCCAACTTCGCCTTCGCCGCCGCGATATGCAAATCAAATGGGTCAACCTGCGCGGCGGTTGTCAGCGTGCAAATCGAAAACTCTTTCAACTTCTCCGAGCAGTCTTGCCAGACAGAAATTTGCAGCCCAGCGCGTTCCAGTTTTTCTACAATTTGTGTTTTGGGCATTGCCGTGCCAATGCACGTCCCGCGCGGCAGTTGGCGCAAAGCCTCGGCACCGTTCTCGTTGCGTGCATACAAATCACTGACGACAAAATAGCCGCCGTAATTCAACGTTCGCACACATTCACTTAATGCGGTATCTATTTCAAAAATGCACAGAGTACATTCCGAGAGGATGACATCCATGCTTTCGCTGGCAAATGGCAGACTCTCGCTCCGCGCGCGCATCCACTCAACCTGTGAGTTGGTCTGCCGTGCCCGAGCAATCAACTCCGCTGAGACATCCACGCCAAAGCCCATCAATCCGTATACCGCAATGACGTGACGCAAAGTCGCCCCCGCGCCACAGCCCACATCCAGCACGCGCATACCAGATTGCAAATCGCAATGTGCAAGCGCCTGCTCCGTAATGGTCAAGCCGCCAGGGCGCATTACCTGCTCAGGGACATTTTGCCAAACAGGATGTTCGTACAGTGGAATCTGCACGCTATTTATCCTCTAAAGCCTTTTCAACTTCAGCCATTTTGCCAAGCGCGAGTTCTTCGGGAATGAGGACAAGTCCGCAGTTGGGGCATTTCAGCAAGTCCACAGGAAAGGAGTTGCCGAGATAGGAAACGTCCACTTTGCTCAGTTGCAGAGGGATGTTGCAATCGGCACACACCCAACCTTCGTATTTCGCAGGGTCGAAGTATTCGCTCATTTCGGCGCTCCGATACCTACTTCCATGCGGTGACTGTACGCCTTGTAAATGAGGAAGGAACCATCATCATTCTTGGTGTACTCGACCCAATAGGTCACGCTGTTCGGTTTGAAATATGCCAGATAGTGTTTCGTGGAATTATTCAACATGCGTTTGCCAGTCCGCTCGGCGTATTCGATTACTTTTTGCATGTCTTCCACCAAAATCAAACGGTCTTCTACCTGCTTTTGCACATCCTCTGGCAATACCAAGCGGATGGATTCGAATGCTCCTGAGTCGGGCATGGTTTCACTCCATAAATCTCTAAGTAGTTTTTCTTTCAATCTCGCGCGGTTCTCGTGACGTTGGGAGAATCCCACTGCTGGAGCCGCTGCCAAATCTGATTTTTCTTCGCCAAAAATGTAATCAAAGATGTGTAACGTCCGCTTGCCTTTGCGGGCGAAGAAGTCACGGCACATCGCGCAGTAGGTGACATAATCCAGCGGGCTTTCGTTGATACGCTGTTGCACCATCTTTTCGGCGACGGGTCGATTCGCCAGCCACATCACACCGCCAAAGGAACAGCATTCCGTTTTTTCGCGACTGAGTGGCAGTTCTTGAATCTCTCCGCCCATCTTGGTGATGATTTCCCGTATCGAATCGTGGATATGACTCTCGCGGCGTGTGGAGCATGGGTCGTGAATGGTGATCGGTGCGGGAAATTCACGTTTCTTGAATTTTCCATGCTCATTCATCACATCCCAAAAGGAAACGATTTCCACATCGGGATAATGTTTCTGGAACATCTGATAGCAACTTGAGCAGGAGAGGATCACTTTCGGTTTGCCAAGTTTTTCGTACTCAGCGTAGAACTCATTTTGAGATTGCGCAAATAGATCCTTGCGGGCAGCCCAGTCAGCGGGTGCGCCGCAGCAACGCAGCATCAAGCCGACGTTGTTGTCAAAATTCTCGCGCAGAAAGGCGTAGGATTTTTCAACATACTCAGGCGTGGAACCGCTCAACTGACAGCCGGGGAAAAAGACATAGGAAGCCGAATCAAGCCCAGGCGCGGAATGAGCGAGCGCGAACTTTTCTCCGTTGCTGAATGCCATATCCCGCAGCGCAAAATCGTGCGCCGATGGCGGCATCCGCTTTTGGTCAACCATCGTCACACGCGCTTCGTGACAGACCTCGCCCATGTTCACATCAGTGGGGCAGACCTCGGCACACAGTCCGCACAAGGCGCAGGTGTTGATGAATTGATTGGAGTGGCGCGTGCCCATTACGATGGCGAGGTTGTTGTAGGTCTCGCGGATATATTTTTTGGGATAGCCCTTGTAGTGGTCGAGGTACGGGCAGACCTTCACGCATTCGAGACATTCGCATTGAATGCAGCGCGCCGCTTCGGTCTCTGCTACTTCGATGTTGTAGCGCGTGGACAAGTCCGTTTCGATGAGCGGCGCTTGCGAAGTGGTTGTGGATGTGTTGGTGTAAAGTTTGGTTTCGTACGAACCTTCGTTCACGCGTGAAGCGGTGAGCGAAACTTTTTGCAGGAAGCGGTCAATCGATACTGCGGCGCGGCGTCCATCGGAGATGGAAAGAATCGCGGAGTGTTTGAGTTCGCGGTTGGGGTATAGCGTTGAAACACGCAGCACATCACCGCCCGCAAAAACTTTTTCGTTGCTAGTCTGAAACGTCAGTGGGTCAATTGCAATTTGTCCATTATCGTTCATCTGCAAATCGGGGATTTCACTCGAATGAGGTCCAACACCCAAAAAGATGGCATCGAACTCCTGACTGAGTTTCCCCAAAAATGTGCCATGTCCATTCGCGCCAGAACCACCCACAGACATGTTGAGCCGCACTTCGATTTCCAACTCTTCGATGATTTTCAAATCGTTGATGAGCACATCGCGCGGAAGCAAATCTGGCGGAGACTTCCACAACCCACCGCCGAGTCTATCGCCCGCTTCAAAGATGACGACGCCCCAGCCTTTGCGCGCCAGATCATGTGCGACGGTGAGTCCGCTTATTCCCCCACCGATAACTGCTACTGTTTTCGATTTGCGAGGCAACTGTTTGACAGTTTCTTCGCTTGAACTTCCAAATTCCAAGCACGCGCGTTCAAGCGCAGCGATTTCAATGGAACCGCCAAGATCTTTGCGAAGACAAACAGCTTTGCATGGCTGATCACAAATGCGGCTGATAATTCCTGGGAATGGGACTGCTTTGCGATACAACTTTAGCGCAGCAACAACATCCCCTTTGGCAATTTCTGCCGCAATTCCGCGCACATCAACATGCGCTGGACATATTGCCGCACACGCGGGAGCCTGCTCCTGGATACATCGATTTTCCTGTTCACGTAGTTGTTTTTGATCCATGAATAAAGGTCCGGTGTCTACCGCAAAGAGCGCGAAGGCCGCAAAGAAGAACTTATAAATCCTGGCATTCTTTGCGCTCTTCGCAGTTCATTAATTTGACGGAAAAAGCGGGAGTGCCCGCAGGCGAGCACTCCCATTTTTGGAATATTTATGCAGGCTGCATTTCCTTCAGCCCAGCCAATACCTTTTCAGGTCGGGCGGGCAGTTGGCGAATGCGTACGCCAGTCGCATTGTAAATCGCGTTGACAACGGCAACGTGCGGAGAAGTCAACGGGAGTTCGCCAACACCAGCAGCTCCGAACGGACCATTATTGCGGGCATTCTCAAAATAGTGGATATCGAATTTATCGGGAATATCCTTTGCAAACGGGATGCCAGCGCCGAGCATGGTGCTGTGCTTCTCAATATCTTCAAAATCTTCGGAGAGCGCCAAACCAATACCCTGGGCAACACCGCCGTAGATCTGGCCATCAACAACGAGCTTGTTGTTGATCTTGCCAATATCGGCCATTACGGTGAAGCCTTCAACGGTTGTCTTGCCGGTCTTGGTATTGACGTTTACTTCAGCCAGGAATGCGCCATACATATAGATCGCAAATGGATTACCCTGACCGTTCGCATCGCAGTTGGAGTTCATGGATGCAGCCCACTTGCCGTGATATCTGAGCGGCAGATTCTCCTTAACCATCTCATCGTAAGTTCGGAATTTGCCATTTGGTTTTGTCATGGCAGCAACAAGTTGTTCACAGCCATTCTTAATGGCATTACCGGTCATCACCTGACTGCGGCTGCCACCTGAAGGTCCGCTGTTGGGAGCCATGGCCGTATCGTTCATCACGAGTTTGATTTGATCAGGTTTGATTCCCAAGACACGCAGACCCTCGTGGGCTGTACCAAGTGTGCCCATATCTGCTCCCTGACCATGATCCTGCCAGGTGTTGTAAATGGTCACGCCTTCTTTGGTCAGTTCCACATCTGCTTCCGAACCATCAACCCCATCGAGTCCGCAGCCGTAAATACCAATCGTGATACCGACACCTTTCTTGTTCTCAGGAGTCGATTCTTTGGCGGCCTTCTTCTTGGCTTCCTTATAGATCGGGCGTAGTTTTTCCAGCATTTCAGGCAGCGAATAGACTTCGGGATCCTGCCCTGTCGGGGTGGTTGAGCCGGGGCGGTATGCATTGATGTAACGGAATTCCAACGGATCCATGCCGATCTTTTCAGCCAATTCATCCACCAAGCTTTCAGAGGCGAGGAAGGATTGAGGCGAACCATACGCTCGGAAAGCTGAACCCCAAACATGGTTGGTGGCAACTGTGCGTCCGCGCCCACGAATGCTGGGGATGTTGTAACCAGCTCCAATGTATTGTGCACCGCGCAGAGTCAATAGATCGCCGAATTCTGAATATGGACCATGGTCAACGACGTAATCATGTTCCATCGCCAGGATCTTGCCATCTTTATCGGCCGCCATCTTGATATCCAGGAAGAACGGCGAGCGCTTGCCCGTGTACTGCATATATTGTTGATAATCATATTCCAGATAGACCGGGCGTTCGGTGGCCATACAGGCAACGCCAAGCAGGGCTTCCATGGTGGGGCTGAATTTATAGCCGAACGTGCCACCGGCAGGATTCTGAACAAGCCTCAATTTCGCAGGGTCGATGCCAAGTCCTGGTGCGATCATTGCGTGATGCAAATATAAGCCGATTGATTTGGAGTGGATGGTCAGGCGTTCTTCTTCATCAAAGTAGGCAAAGCCCATGTCTGACTCAATGGTCAAATGGGGCTGTCGTTGTAGATAGAAGCTGTCGCTGACTACATACGGAGCTGAATCCATGATGGGTTTGGTTTCAGGACCCTTGACCACTTTCTGTTCGAAGTAAATATTGGGCGTACCCGGGTGAATTTCGATGGCATCATCTGCCATGGCAGCCGGGGCGCTCATATAAGCGGGAAGTTCTTCCAATTCAACTTTGACTTTTTCGGCAGCGGCTTTGGCCTGCTCGATCGTGTCAGCGCAGACGATCGCAATGGCATCACCATATTGGAAGACTTTGGTGTCACAAAGAATTGGACGATCCCATCCATCACCTTTATTGGTGGGGAAAGTGATCAAGCCGGTAATGCGATTCTTTCCTTTGACATCCTTATGGGTAATTACTTTGAACACGCCGGGCATTCTTTCGGCTTCAGAGGTGTCAATCGACAGGATATTGGCGTGAGAGACCTTGGCCTGTACCAATGCCATTTGGAGCGTGTTCTTCGGCATCTTTAAGCCGAGGTCCTGACCAAAATCGAGAGTACCGGTAACTTTTCCAACCGCGGTCGGACGAGGATATTTTCCACCCCAGATTTTTCCATCTGCGGGAAGTTTATATTCCAAATCTTTGAGCTTCATCTCACCGCGCATAACTTTAGCAGCTTCCATAATGCCATCGACAATTGGCTTGTAACCAGTGCAGCGGCAGGCATTATGATGCTTGGTCAGCCAGGAGCGGACATCTTCACGGGTAGGGTTGGGATTTCCATCCAAAAGTGCTTTGGCGGAGACAACCATGCCTGGAGTACAAAAACCGCATTGTGCTGCGCCATACACCGCAAACGCCACCTGAATTGGGTGCATCTTCTCTGGCGTGCCGATACCCTCAACAGTGGTAATGGAAGCCCCATCTGGAATGCGACTCATCTTTGTGACACAAGCCAGGGTGAGCTTGCCATCCACGATAACCGAGCAGGCTCCGCAATGGCCATCGTTACATGAAACCTTTGTGCCAGTCAAAAGCAACTGCTTGCGCAAAACATCGGCCAGACTGGTTTCCTGGTCAACGATCAACGACTTGCTGACCCCATTAATAACGAGCGGTTTTCTTAGCATAGTGCCTCCAATTTCCTTTCTGGTTTGGGTTATGAAGTTTGAATGAATAGATCGTGAAATGCACTCATACACACCATTACTGGCGTGCATCCTATAAAAAAATCGTAGCATGCGATTCACATTGTTGCAATTGTTTTATTACAAACGTCACACCAAATCATGACGTCAACATGACGTTATTCCTTGTATACTCATTAATTGAATATGGAGAATAGGTATTGCCATGTGCTCGATGGTGCGTCGCCCTCCAGGAATTGAGTTAGCCTTGCTCGGTTTTCTACTTCAAGGCCCCCAGCACGGCTATCAGCTTCACCAGATAATTTCCGACCTATCCGGGTTGGGGCTGATATGGCGTTTAAAACAAAGCCAGCTTTATGCCCTCTTGAACAAGCTGGAAACCGATGGCTTTGTTATCAGTACGATCAAAAATCAAGACCCCCACCCACCCCGACGAATCTTTGAACTCACTGAATCTGGACGAAGGATATTCTTTGCCTGGCTGGCTGATCCGGTTACGGCGCCTCGCCTTGTTAGGCAGGATTTCTTTGCCAAGTTGTATTTTGCGGCGCGAGAAAATAAAGATACTGCGCGAAGATTGATCGAACTGCAACGTATTGTTTGCCAGAGTTGGATAGATAGATTTAATGAAAAATTAGCTGTCAGTGAGCAAGCGTCGTATAGTTGGACCATGTATCAATACCGCCTCGGACAGGTCAAAGCATTGCAAAGCTGGCTGGATGCTTATGAGAAAACTTTAAGTACCTAAAATCATCAATGATTTCAAAGGCTGGTTTGAGAAAAAGAATGAAATCATCCCAATCAGCAGAATAAGTCGAACATCAAGTTTGGCCCGGTAAAATATTTAGCGCCTCGCAATATTTACCAATGATCTGATTCTTAGCAGATATTGAAAAGAAAGTCGTTTATCCTCATTTGTTGTGAATGAATGATACCTGCATTGCATTATCAAAATTTAGCTGGGATGATTTAATTTTCAGCCTTTTGCAATCAAACATCCATGAGAAATATGTCCAATTGAGTGTATCCCTGCCCTTGCGGATACTATGGGGATTCACAAAAAAAACCTGCACCTGCGCGCCAGCCATGGTGACCAAATACCAAAAACGCATCTCCGGTCCCCTGCTCGACCGCATTGATATTCACATCGAAGTTCCGCGTGTCGATTATAAAAAGCTCAGCGGGAATCGTTTGGGCGAAACATCCGAGTCAATTCGTCAGCGAGTGCAATCTGCAAGAGATATACAAAATAAACGATTTTCAAATGGGGAGTCAAAAGATATCGTCTGCAATGCGGATATGCGCGTCGGCGAGGTCAGGCGGTTTTGCCAGTTACAGGCTGAAGGTCAGAGCTTGATGCGGTCGGCAATGAGTCAACTCAATTTGTCGGCACGTGCCTATCATCGCATCTTGAAGTTATCCCGCACGATTGCGGACTTGGCAGGGAGTGAAGAGATCCAGTCCGCGCATTTGGCGGAGGCATTGCACGCTTCGCAGTCGTCCAAAGATCATGCCGGGGTAATAAAAAAACAGGTTGATAACTTAAAATCATTCGGTCAGGGATGAAAGATAAAGTGGGGAATGGTAGGGTTGCAAAAGCAGAAAAATACCGGTTGGTTTTCACTTAACTGCATTATTTTCCATTATCCTTCACACCAGTTCGGTTTTCGAACGGGTGTTTTGTCGATTTCAGACCCTCTCAAACGACTATTCAATAAAAGGAGTCTATGATGAAATTTTTATGTCTTGTACATGAGGAGCCAGATAATGGTCTGGGGCCGCAGACCGAGCAGGAGGCACAGGAGCTGGTCAATGAGCACCTCGATTACGACGAAACCCTGCGTCAGAGCGGACATTGGCTGTACGCCCAGGCGTTACAGCCTGTGGAGACCGCCACGACCGTGCGTGTACGAAATGGGAAGACTTCCATTACAGATGGTCCCTTCGCGGAGACCAAGGAAGTCCTTGGGGGATTCGTGATGATCGAGGCAATGGATATGGAGGAGGCAATCCAAATCGCGGCGGGGATTCCCTCGGCCCGTATGGGATTCATCCATGTTCGCCGCGTGTGCGAGTTTAAAAGCTCGTAGATATTTTTGTCGATTTTGGGCTTTGCCAAACGACTATTCCGTGAAAGCAAACTCAAATCTACTTACAGGAGTACATAATGAAATATCTATGTCTGGTTTATTTTGATGGAAAGGTACTTGACAACATGTCAGAGACCGAAAAGATCGCCTTTGATAACGAGTCGCTGGCTTATGACGAAGAACTTCAGCGCAGCGGTCATTTCATCGCCGCCGAGGCACTTGAGTCTGTAAAGTCTGCTGTTACCGTGCGTATGCGCAGTGGGAAGATATCCACGACCGATGGTCCATTTACTGAGACCAAGGAACAACTGGGCGGATTCATCCTGATCGAAGCCCGCGACTTGAACGATGCCATCCAGGTCGCCGCAAAAATTCCGCTGGCCCGTTTCGGCGGCATTGAAGTCCGTCCCATCTGGGAACTGACGAAGAAGTAGGTCCCTATGATGCTGAAGAACAAGAATGCGATCATCTACGGCGCAGGCGGCGCTGTGGGCCGAACGGTGGCCCTGGCCTTTGCACGCGAAGGTGCCAATCTTTTCCTCGCGGGCCGCACACTGGCAAAAGTAAAAGATACAGCGAAGGAAATTGCCGATCTGGGTGGATCCGCTCAGGCCGCGGAAGTCGATGCGCTCGATCAGGCATCCGTGGAAAAGCATGCGGCGGACGTGGTCAAAAAGGCCGGCAGTCTGGACGTCTCCTTCAACTTGATCTCTCTTGGCGATGATCAGGGCAAGCTGCTGGTGGATATGACACTGGATGAGTTCCTGATCGCCCCCACCATCGCGCTGCGCACGCAGTTCCTGACGATGACCGCTGCCGCCCGTCATATGACCGCACAAAAATCCGGCGTGATCCTGGCGCTGACTGCCAACGTCGCACGCATCCCATCCACTTACTCCGGCGGGTTCGGCGTTGCCTGTGCCACGATCGAATCCATGTGCCGGCAGGCCGCCGTGGAAGTGGGGCAGGATGGCGTGCGCGTGATCTGTCTGCGCTCGGCCGGTTCGCCGGATGCGCCCGGCGTACATGAAGCCTTAAGCATTCACGCAAAAAATGCGAATATGACCTTCGATGAATTTCATACTTATGCGGCGCAGGGATCCATGCTCAAACGCATGCCCTGGATGGCGGAGATCGCCAACGTTGCGACCTTTATGGCATCGGACGGTGCCAGTGCCATGACCGCCACGGTCGCAAACCTGACCTGCGGCGCCATCGTCGATTAAAATCACAAGGAGAAAACATGATCAAGATCACTGAACCAAAATTAGTGGAACGACCTGAACAACATTACGTAGCCATCCGCAAGTTTGTCACCATGGCCGAAATTGGCCCCACCCTGCCTCCCTTGAGCGACGATGTCTTTGCCTGGCTGGCACAAAAAGGGATCCAACCCGCGGGTGCGGTATTCTGGCGCTATAACGTTGTGGAGATGGATAAAAAACTGGAGATCGATGTGGCAGTGCCTGTCGCTTCACCGGTCAAAGGGGAAGGCGAGATCATTGCGGATGTACTCCCTGCGGGAACCTATGCGTTGATGCTGCATACCGGTCACCCCGATGAACTGGAAGAGGCCACCGCAAAGCTGTTGGATTGGGCGAATAAAAATAACATTCAATGGAAGATGAACGGCGAACGCTGGGGCGGGCGCGTGGAATGGTATTACTCCGATCCGCAGATCGAGCCCGATATGACCAAATGGGAGACGGAACTCGCGTTCCTGACCGCCTAATTTGAGTATGAGCGAGGACGCGCGCAAAAATGTACGGGAGAAGGTTGATGAAATCTATCGCCTTGAATCACGCCGCGTCCTCGCTACGTTAATTCGTTTGTTGGGGGATTTCGATCTTGCAGAAGAAGCTCTGCATGAAGCCTTTACGACAGCATTGGAGCAATGGGCGCACGAAGGCCTGCCAAAAAATCCGCGTACGTGGCTGGTCTCCGTGGGGCGCTTCAAAGCCATCGATAACATTCGACGGCGGGCGCGCTTTGATTCCTCGCTTGCCCAGATCGCAAATGAATTGGGTCCCACCACGGAAAATCCATTTGCAGAGGATGATGAAGATATCGAAGATGAACGCCTGCGCTTGATCTTCACTTGTTGCCACCCTGCATTATCTCCAGATGCACAGATCGCGTTAACGCTTCGTACGGTTTGCGGTTTCACCACCGAAGAGATCGCGCATGCCTTTCTCACGCCCCCGCCGACCATCGCGCAGCGAATCGTGCGCGCCAAGTCCAAGATCCGCGATGCACATATTCCCTATGAAGTCCCATCGCATACAGAACTTCCTGATCGCCTTGATTCTGTTTTGCATGTGATCTATCTTGTTTTTAATGAAGGCTATTCCGCATCCTTCGGAGATTCGTTGACCCGTCACGATCTTTCCGCTGAAGCAATCCGACTTGGAAGGCTTTTGGTTGAATTATTACCCGAACCCGAAGCGGTTGGATTGCTGGCCTTGATGCTCTTACAGGAATCGCGGCGCGCCGCGCGGACCTCCCCGACGGGGGAGCTGATCCTGCTCAATGAACAGGATCGTACGCTGTGGGATCGTGCACAAATCACCGAAGGCTTGAGGTTAATTCAACAAGCGCTGGCCTCCCGTCGTTTCGGTCCCTACACCATTCAAGCTGCGATCGCTGCGGTCCATGCACGAGCTGCACGTGCGGATGAAACCGATTGGAATCAGATCGTTGCGTTCTATGACATTTTGATCCAGGCGGAACCCTCGCCTGTGATTGAATTAAATCGCGCCGTGGCAGTTGCCATGCGTGACGGTCCCGAAGCCGGTTTGACCATCATCGAAGAAATTTTTGCACGCGGCGATCTGCTGGAGTATCACTTTGCACATTCAGCACACGCAGATTTATCTCGAAGGTTGGGAAAAATCGAGGAAGCGCGTGCCTCCTATGAAAAGGCATTGCAATTAAGTCAGCAGAGATCTGAGCGGGAGTTCCTTGAACGAAGATTAAGAGAGTTATAAAACAGATATGCCATCGGGGAGATAAGGCAATTTTGTCAGTTGCAGGCTGAAGGTCAGAGTTTGATGCGGGCGGCAATACTGTGCTGTGCATGAGTCAAAAGTTTTACTTATTACCCGGGTAATGCTATATAATCCATTCATGGCGATTCCAGTTTTATCTACAAAACTCCACGTCCCACCGTTTCCCCTTAAAGCTGTGAATCGTTCCCGCTTGATTAATCTGCTAAACGAGGGATTCTCCGTAGGTCACAAACTCACTCTGGTCTCTGCCCCGGCTGGTTTCGGTAAAAGCACATTGGTCAGTGAATGGATTGAGAGTTGCAAGCGCCCGGCTGCATGGTTATCGCTGGATGAAAATGATAACGACTCTGTGCGTTTTCTGATCTATCTCATCAGTGCATTGCAGACAATTTCGCCAGGTTTGGGGGCAGGCATATTGGATGCGCTTCAATCACAACAATTGCCGTCGATTGAAACAATTCAAACCACATTACTTAATGAGATCACGGCAATCCCGGAAGATTTCGCCCTGATCCTTGATGACTACCATCTGGTTGACTCCAAACCAATTGACGAAACCCTCACTTTTTTAGTGGAGCACCTTCCGCCTCAGATGCATTTGGTCATCACATCCCGTGAGGACCCGTCATTGCCCATCCCTCGCATGCGTGCGCGAAATCAATTGACCGAAATCCGCGCAGCAGACTTGCGCTTTACCTCATCGGAAGCTGCGGAATTTCTCAATCAGGTCATGAACCTTGATCTCAAAGTGGAAGATGTCGCGGCACTAGAGTCTCGTACCGAAGGCTGGGTCGCCGGTCTGCAACTCGCTGCGCTTTCGATGAGGGGGCAACAGGATGTTTCCGGCTTCATTCAGGCGTTTGCTGGAGATCATCGCTACATTGTGGATTATCTGGTCGAAGAGGTGTTGCGGCGTCAACCCGAATCGGTTCGAAACTTTTTGTTGCAAACATCTATTCTTGAGCGTTTGAACGGTTCGCTCTGTGATGCTGTCACCATGCAAGCAGGAAGCAAATCGAAATTGGAACAATTGCAACGGGAAAATCTGTTCCTCATTCCATTAGATGATAAGCGTGAGTGGTATCGCTATCACCATCTTTTTGCTGATGTACTTCTGATGCATTTGATTGCAGAACAATCTGAACAAGTTTCTGTCCTGCATATTCGTGCAAGTGAGTGGTTTGAGAAAAACAACCTGACAGCGGATGCGATCCGTCATTCATTATCTGCCAGGGACTTTGAACGCGCAGCCAGGCTGATCGAAAAAAACATACCTTTTATGCGCCAGAGTAGACAGGAATCCATATTGCTGGGTTGGCTTAAAGCACTTCCTGACGAACTGTTTCAGGACCACCCTGTGCTAAATGTTAATTATGCCGGCACATTATTACAGAATGGTCAGTTTGAGGGCGTGGTATCACGATTGCAGGATATCGAACAATGGCTGGCAACTCCTGAAGAAATTCGGCGGCAACCTGTTTATGTGGATGAAGAGGAATTTCAGCGTCTACCCAGTGCGGTTCACATGTACCATGCCGCCATTGCTTTGGCTCAAGGTGATGTAGCCAGTACTATCGAACATGCACGCAAAGTGCTTGAACTCGCCCGCGAGGATAACGATTTTCCCCGTGGAGCTGCATTGTCGCTGTTAGGGCTTGCATCCTGGACGAGCGGCGATCTCAAGACCGCATATGAGATGTTTTCCAAGGGAATGGCGCATTTGCAGAAAGTTGGATTCATTCCGGATGTGATCGGCGGCTCCGTGACTCTGGCGGATATACGGATCACGCAGGGTCGTTTACGCGAGGCAATGCATATCTACGAACGCGGATTGCAGCTTGCGACAAAGCAGGGTGCGCCTATCGTGCGTGGCGCGGCGGACATGCATGTGGGAATAAGCGAACTCTGCCATGAGCATAATGATTTGATCACCGCCGAACAGCACCTATTGAAAAGCAAAGAACTTGGTGAACTCAATTGGCTGCTGAAAAACCCATATCGCTGGCGAGTTGTGATGGCGCACATACGGGAAGCCCGGGGCGAATGGGATGATGCGCTCGACCTGCTCGATGAGGCAGAACCGCTGTACTTTAGTGATTTCTCCCCGAATCCCCGTCCTGTTCAAGCGTTGAAGGCGCGCGTATGGATCAAGCAAGGTGAATTGAAAAAAGCCATTGATTGGGCGCGTGAACGGAAGTTATCTATTGAAGAAGAACCCAGCTATTTGCGGGAGTTCGAGCAAATAACATTTGCCAGGATTCTGTTATTTCAATTTCAAAACGAACATTCAGATAGTTTGCTACATGATGTAATAAACTTTTTGAAACATCTTTTGAAATCAACAGAAGATGGCGGCAGGATGGGAAGCGTAATCGAAATCCTGATCTTGCAGGCGCTGGCTTACCAAATGCAAGAGGATATATCTGCGGCTTTGTCAGCGTTGGAACGCGTCTTGAAGTTAGCTGAACCGGAAGGCTATGTGCGAATGTTCCTGGATGAAGGTGCCGATATGGAAAGATTGCTTCGCGAAGCTTCCGCGCACAAGATCATGCCGGATTATACCGCCAGGTTATTATCGGTGTTTGAGGCGGAGCGAAAAAGCTTGGATGTAGAAACGCATCTTTCCGCCGCACCAGATTCAAAGTCCCTGATCGAAGCGCTCAGTCAGCGTGAGTTGGATATCCTGCGCCTCTTCAAGACCGAGTTATCGGGTCCCGAGATCGCTCAGGAACTTGTCATCGCTTTGAGCACGGTGCGGACTCATACCAAAAGTATTTACAGCAAACTCAATGTGAGCAGCCGCCGGGCGGCTGTGAACCGGGCAATTGAGCTGGGACTAATAAAAGCCTAGCGCACACGACTGATTCCATAACGCCCCGCCAAATTTCTCTGGCGGGGTTTTTGATTCTCCCCACGCGAAATCCCCACATGTGGGGAAGACATCTCCCCACGTTGATTTGTATATTGTCTTCAATCGAACCCAACAGGCGGCTACGCCGGGTGTCAATCTCAGACACTTATCTTATCGGTTCAAAAAGGAGACAGATATATGAATACCAAGTCTGAAGTTTCGATATTAAGGCTCTACATGTTGCGAGCGATGTATGCGTTCATGGCTATTGGGCTGTCAATCTATAAATTGCCTGCGATTTTCAATCCGCCAGCAGACTTGTCGACCATGGGCAGCGTTGTGCTCAGTGTGCTCGCTGGGCTGGCGCTCCTGGCAGGGGTGGGAATTCATCGCCCACTCAAGATGCTGCCACTGCTGTTCTTCGAGTTTTTGTGGAAGGCTGTCTGGGTTCTGGCGTTCGCGCTCCCCCAATGGTCTGCCGGGCTGTTAGCTCCGGACGCTCAAGAGGTATTGATCAACAACCTCGTGGGGATTGTGTTGGTTCCACTTGTGATGCCCTGGGGTTATGTCTTCGATCAGTTTGTGAAGTCGCCTGGCGATCCGTGGAAGAAGTAGACATCCAAAATATGAAACCTATTTTATGAATTCAAAAGGAGAAAACAAATGAACGCCAAAGGAAATAATTCGATCAAAGAGAGCAAAGCAATTATGAGTGCATCCGTTCTCATGCGGCTGGCAGGTGTTTCTGCCATGCTGGCAGGTGTTTCTGCCATGCTGGCAGGGCTGTGTTTCATCATTATTGGGATGTTCCACCCAGAGAATGTCCCTTCATCGGTTACCACCACCATTTGGGTAAACGTCCACATTGTTGCGACTGCCCTGGGCTTTTTTGGACTGTTCGGTATGGCAGGGTTGTATGCCCGGCAAGTGGAAAAGTCCGGTTGGATGGGTCTGACCGGTTTCATCCTGCTTAGCATCTGGTTTGTGCTCATAACAGGCTTTTCATTCGTCGAAGCCTTTATCCTGCCTCATCTGGCAGCTGAGTCACCTGCATTTGTTGAAAGCCTTCTTGGGATGTTTACCGGGGTTCCCAGCACAGTTGACCTTGGAGTCCTGCCAATGCTGTGGAATATATCGGGACCTATGTTTATCCTGGGACCTCTACTGTTTGGTGTCGCTACGTTGCGCGCCCACGTCCTGCCGCGCTGGGCAGGCGGTTTGCTCACACTCGCAGCCGTGTTGATCCCCATCGGCGGAATGTTTCCGCACGAATACCAGGCGAAGATCGCGATGATACCAATCGGGTTGGCGATGACATGGCTGGGAACCGCGCTCTTTTCCGAACGCCGCGAGAAGGCATCAGAAGTTGTGCCAGGCAAGGTAATTTCGCAACTTAGCCAAACCGAAGCCAAGTAAACTAGCGAGAGACATTTCACAATGGACAAGCGCCGTAGGATTGCTTGTCCATTGTGTACTTAATTGCCAGCTAATCGATCGTTCCCGTCCTCCATAAATCCCCATCCGAAATCCCCACATGTGGGGAAGACATCTCCCCACATTGATTTGTATATTGTCATCAATCGAACTCAAACAGGCGGCGACGCCGGGTGTCAATCTCAGACACTTATCTTACTGGTTCAAAAAAGGAGACAAAATGAAAGTGACCACCCCGAAACTCATCCGTTGGGCAGGCTTATCCGCCATGGTGGCAGGGATTATTTTCACGGCAATTGAGCCGACCCATCCATCTATCAATACCAGTACATTCATCATCATCACTTCCTTCAAGACCTCCATCTCGATCTTTGGTCTGCTCGGTATTACAGGGCTCTACGCCAGACAAGTGGAAGAAACCGGTTGGCAGGGTTTGGTTGGCTATCTTCTGCTAACCATCTATTACGTAGTTCAGATGTGCATTACATTCATCGAACCCACAATCCTGCCGTTGTTGACGACCATAGCGCCAACGTTTGTTGAAAGCGTATTGCAGTTGGCAAACGGGGTTGGAGAACCAACGAATCTTGGCAGCCTCACAACAATCTATTCCCTCGCATCGATCCTGTATGTACTTGGCTCCCTGCTATTCGGCATGGCTATGTTCCGCGCTCGCATCCTGCCGCGCTGGGCGGCTGCCCTGTTTGCGGTATCAGGTCCGTTGGCGGGCACCATGTTTACTCTGCTTCCCTATCAGTTCGTCCAGTTGACATCGATACCGATAGGAGCCGCCATGGTCTGGCTGGGATACGCACTCTTTTCCGAACGACAAGCGAAATCATCCAAATCTCTGCTTAATCAGAGAATCGTTTCACAAGAACCGAGCAAGGCAGCTTGAGAACAAACAAATCTTTTCAAGGAGTTTAAAAATGAAAGCGATTATTCAAACTAACGGTCAAATGAAAGTACCCGCAAGAAAAATCCGCACCCCGTGGTGGGTGCCCGCCGGGCTGATCCTGCTCAGTGTGATTCCAATTACATTCGGCATCATCCGCTTGATGCAGTTGATCAACGGCGCGGAAATCACCCCGGCAAATGCACGCTTCTTTGCTTCACCCTCGCCTGTGGTCATCCATATTATCAGCTCCGCGATCTATGCCTTGCTTGGAGCATTCCAGTTCGTCAGCCGTCTCTGGCAGCGCGGGATCAAATGGCACCGCTGGGTTGGGCGACTCCTGCTTCCATTCGGTCTGCTGGTTGGATTTTCTGGACTCTGGATGACTCTCTTTTATCCGCGCTCAGAAGGAGCCAGCGACCTACTTTACGGATTGCGCCTCTTTTTTGGATCGGGCATGATCCTGTCCATCATCCTTGGATTCATCTCGATCCGCCGCCGGGACGTCGCTCAGCACCAAGCCTGGATGACACGTGCCTACGCTATTGGAATGGGCGCCGCCACACAAGTGCTGACTGGGATGGCCGGAGCCTTGATCCTTGGTACGGTAAACGAATTTGAGAATGCATTGTTGATGGGCACGGCCTGGGTGATCAACCTCGTCGTGGCCGAATGGAGTATCCGCAAAGATTCAACCCGCCCAACCCGCACAGTATATATTTAGATATTGACATCAAGTTCACTTAATAATTTCAAAAACAAGGAGTCTAAAATGAAAGCAATTGTAGCAACCCAATACGGTGGACCCGAAGTTCTTCAACTCAAAGAAATCGAGAAACCAACACCGAAAGACAACGAGGTTTTGATCAAAGTCCACGCCACCACCGTCACCGCCGCAGATTTTCGAATGCGAAGTTTCACCGTCCCTGCCGCAGTATGGATCCCTGCCCGCCTCGCGCTGGGCATCACAAAACCCAGACAACCGATCTTCGGCTCTGAACTTGCGGGCGTAGTGGAAGCAATCGGCAAAAATGTGACCCGCTTCAAGGTCGGCGACCAAGTCTTCGCTTCAACCCTCACCGAAAATTTTGGCGGCTATGCCGAATATAAATGCCTGCCCGAAAAGGCGATGATGGCGATCAAGCCGAACAACGTGACGTATGCAGAAGCTGCCGCCCTTCCCATCGGCGCGACCACTGCCTTGCGCCTGCTCCGCAAAGGAAACATCCAGCGCGGACAAAAAGTCCTCATCTACGGCGCATCTGGAAGTGTCGGCACATATGCGATCCAGCTTGCAAAATATTTCGGCGCAGAAGTGACCGGAGTTTGCAGCACAGCGAACCTGGAGATGGTGAAATCGCTGGGTGCTGATCATGTCATTGATTACACAAAAGATGATTTCTCAACAATAGAAGAGCGTTACGACATCATCTTCGATACGCTTGCAAAATTCCCAAAATCGAAATATTCGAAAGTCCTCGCACCGAACGGAAGCTATGTGTCGATGGCCAAGCTAAGCACGAAAGAAGGCATGGAAAATCTGCTCACCATCAAAGATCTGGTCGAGGCTGGAGAGATCAAAGTGGTCATTGACCGATGCTATCCATTGGAAGATATGGTCGAAGCACACCGCTATGTCGACGCAGGACACAAAAAGGGTAACGTCGTCATTTCCGTGGAGGCAAAATAATGACAGATGAACAAAAATCAAATCCCGATTCGGATCAACGGACGGTCTATCAATTCAGGATCAAAGGGCATCTGGGGCAGCAGTGGATGAATTGGTTTAAAGGGCTGACCATTACATTGGAAGAGGATGGTAATACCCTCCTGAGTGGACCTGTGGTCGATCAATCCGCAATGCATGGAATCCTGAAGAAGATACGAGATTTGGGAATGCCATTACTTTCAGTGAATGCTATGGGACATAATCCAAAAGACGTCTCAGACGTACAAGATCAACAAGCAGGTAACTCATGAATAATCTGGCTCTCTCCTCCGTTAGCGCAATCATCCTTGGGCTTGGCGCAACTCTCACTTTTGATCTTTGGGCATTGTTCCTCAAATATGCCTTCAAAGTGACTCCGTCCAATTTCTGCCTGATAGGGCGTTGGATTCTATACATGCCGGAAGGAATCTTCAAACATTCAAATATTGCGTCTGCTCCAGAGAAGAACGCAGAATGCACGGTCGGATGGATTGCTCATTACACAATCGGCGTGATATTTGCCAGCATCTTTGTTGCAATCGTAGGTGATAACTGGCTTCAGCATCCTGCATTGATCCCCGCAATCATCTTCGGGGTAGTCACGGTCTTGATGCCGCTCTTCATCATGCAACCGGCTTTTGGATTGGGAGTCGCTGCATCAAAAACTGCGAAGCCAACACAGGCAAGGCTTCGCAGTTTAATGAATCATACTGTATTTGGCACTGGTCTCTATCTGTTTGGATGGTTGGCTAGCCTGGTGATTTCACGATAGATTCAATCGACAATGTATTATGAAAATTGAATTCAAGCATGTTGTAGCAAATTTTCGATCGTTTCTAATAAGTTTTTCAAACTAACGGGTTTGCTCAGGTATTCGGTTGCGCCAGCCTCCAAACAACGCTCCCGGTCGCCGGACATGGCCAGGGCTGTAAGCGCAATGATCGGCGTGGGAACGAAGCGTGGATTTTTTCGCAGGCGACGAGTCGCTTTGAGGCCATCCAATGTGGGCATTTGGATATCGATCAGGATAATTTCGGACAAACCAAAAATGCTGTTGAGGGGTGTCCAATTACATCTGTGCAAGTGATAAAAACGAATCTCCACTCGCTGCTTGACCATATTTTTTAGTTAACTCCGGTTTTTTTATTATCTTGGAGGTTTTTGGCAGTTAATTTCCAAAAAACTATGTAAAATCACAAGTGAGTATATTAAATAAAAATGATACAATTTATGCAAATAATATTGCGGTTAGTCATATCGTCTTTGGAGGAAATGTTCCATGAAGATCACACTAATTTCACCTAAGGGTCCGCTTTATCGTCATCGCGGGGGGATTTTTAAAAAGAATTTACGCTACGCACCGCTTACATTAACCACGCTTGCTGCATACGTTCCGCCTGAGCTCAACGCAACCATCGAGATTATTGATGAGGGCATTGAAGATGTGGACTTGAATATTGAAACCGATCTCATCGGAATGACGGTGATCACGGGCTCCTCCATGCGCGCGTATGCTCTGGCAGATCATTTTCGAGGGCGCGGCATACCGGTTGTCCTGGGCGGCCCCCACATCACATTAATTCCGGAAGATGCGCAACCTCATGCCGATTCGGTCGTAGTTGGTTATGCCGAAGACACCTGGCCTCAATTATTACGCGACTTCGCCACAGGACAAATGAAGCCGCGCTATGACCAGGCTCCGAATTTAAGCCTCGCCAACCGTCCCTTCGCAAAGCGCGAGATGATGAAAAAGCAGCACTATCTCACAACGCATGTCTTTGAAGCAACACGAGCCTGTGTCCACAGCTGCGATTTTTGTGTGGTCCCAACCGCCTGGGGGTTGAAACCTTTTCTCAAGCCAGTGGAAGAAGTGGTTGCAGATATCAAACAACATTGGGCGCGGAAGATCATCTTCATAGATCTAAATCTGATCGCAGACAAGGATTATGCCGCCCGTCTGTTTGAAGCGCTGATTCCATTGAAAGTAAATTGGTTTGGGTTATCCACAACACTTCTCGGCAAGGACATCCAGCTGTTGGAATTGGCCGCACGCAGCGGCTGCACAGGTCTGTTGATGGGATTCGAATCGATCACGCCGGAAAACCTCAAACGGTCCCTGAAGGGATTCAACTCCCCCGCTCAATATAAAGAACTCACCACGTTATTACATAAATATGGCATCACCTTGATGGCCTGCTTCACATTCGGCCTGGACAGCGATACACCCGAGATCTTCATGCAAACTGCAAAATTTGCCGTGGATGCGGGCATCGATCTGCCGCGTTATGCGATCGTGACGCCGTTTCCAAATACCGGATTATATAAAAGGCTCGAGCTTGAGGAACGCATCCTCACCAAAAACTGGGAATTGTACGACGCCCAACATGTTGTTTTTCAACCAAAATTAATGACGCCAGCCCAATTGTATGAAGGTCACGAAAAAGCGTGGAAATACACCTATTCCTACAGTGCCATGGCAACCCGCTATCTAAAGTCCCGCATCCAAACGCCCGTTTGGTGGATCGCCAACATGGGCTATCGCTTTTACTCAAACCATCTTCATGATTTCTATAACTGCGATTGGATACTCGGACAACTGGAACCTCAGAAGGATCTGATCAAGATGGATCAAGCGGTGGCATCGTGAGGGTCACGCTGATCCATCCCTGCATCGGGCGGCGTAAAAATCAGCCTTATATCCGCCTTTGGCAGATGGAACCCCTGCCCCCCGCCGCCATTGCCGGGTTGACCCCTCGTGATGTGGAAGTTAAGTTCTATGATGACCGCATGGAACAAATTCCATTCGATGAGCCCACAGATCTGGTGGCCATCAGTGTGGAAACCTATACAGCCAAACGGGCCTATCAAATTGCAAGTGAATATCGCAAGCGCAATATACCGGTTGTAATGGGCGGCTTTCATGCCACGCTTTGCCCCGAGGAAGTTTCTCAATATGCCGATGCAGTGGTCATTGGAGAAGCGGAAACGCTTTGGGAACAAGTTTTACAGGACGCAGAACGCAAGACACTTAAGGCGTATTATCGTGCCGAGTCCCGCCCTTCCCTGGCAAACATGCGCCCGGACCGCTCGATTTACAAAGGCAAGAACTATCTGCCCATCGGTCTCGTCGAAGCGGGACGCGGCTGCCACTTTGTGTGCGATTTCTGTGCGGTGCAAACTGTGTTCAACCACACGCAGACCCGCCGTCCTGCCGGAGATATTTATACCGAACTTGAAGCGCTTCGTGATAAACCATTGATCTTTTTTGTGGACGATAACATTACCTCCAACATGGATCAAGCCAAGGAGTTCTTCAGGGAACTCAAGAAGCTCAAGATCAAATGGGTCAGTCAAGCAAGCATTAACGCCGCACACGATGAAGAGTTTTTACATCTCATCAAGGAGAGTGGATGTCAGGGGATGTTGGTCGGATTCGAGTCACTTAACCCAGATAATCTTAAGAAAATGAACAAGGGTTTTAACACCATGCAGGGCGGGTACGAAAAAGCGCTGGCAAACTTGCGCAAGCATAATATCCGTCTTTACATCACCTTTGTCTTCGGCTATGACGAAGATACCGAAGCCAGCTTCAAACAGACTGTTGATTTCGCTTTACATCACAAGTTCTATATCGCAGCATTCAATCATCTCACGCCTTTCCCCGGCACCCCCTTATACAAACGCCTGGAACAGGAGGGCAGGCTGCTTTTTGAGAAGTGGTGGCTCGATGACCGTTACTCGTACAACATGATTCCCTTTCAGCCTGCACGGATGACCCCGGAGCAGTTGCAGCGCGGATGCGTGGAGGCGCGCGCCGAATTCTACAACTGGAGCAACATTTGGAATCGCAGCTTCGATTCGGTCAACCGCTCCAATTTATTAATGTGGTCGCAGTTTTATGGAATCAACGCCATGTTCCGCCGCGAAGTTCGCCAGCGTGATTATTATCCGCTGGGGGATGAATCTTTTGGCGGCACCCTGCTCAAGGTCCGCGAAAGAGGCGAACCTCTCCCATCGAGCGCTACGTTGAAATGAATTTTGCCAATCGGGTAAATTAAAGCTCATTCCATTTGCACAGCCCAAGGATATTAATTGTATGTCTTTGCCTCCCGCCACACTCCCTCCTGAATACCTCCCACTCAAACGCAAAGTGATGAGCGAACATAAAAGCGAATTCGCCTCCCTGCGCAAACAGGATATACCCCTCCGTTTAATGGAGATCATCACTTTTCTTTTTGTCTGGCTGGGCGGCGCAGCATTGACTCTGTTTGCGCTCAACCTCTCCCAATTTTTCATACGCATCCCCTTACAAGCCATCGGTATCTTTTTGTGCGGACTCTCCTTCTTCGTTTTCTTTTTGGAAGTCCACGAGGGCATGCATAACATTCTTTTCAAAAATAAATTTCTAAACGATTTTGTATCCTTCCTATTTTGTCTGCCGCTCTTCATGTCGCTTACGGGGGCTGTTGTATTGCATCTGCGTCATCATCGCTATGTGGGCGAAGAGCAGGATCCAGATGAATACCGCTTCTACGCAAAAACAAAGCTCGGGCTGTGGCTCTTGTATTATGGACGTGTCTTCATCGCGCCGCTTATCTATGTTTTTCTAATTCCCATTTTGGGATATCGCCATTCCACACCGCGCCAGCGTATGCGGCTCATCCTGGAATGGATGGCGATGCTTTGCATATATGCTTTTATCTTCACCCGAATTCCTTTTTCCGTTTTATTGCTCGTCTGGCTCATTCCAACTTCCGTGACCGGGTTTCTTGTTGGTTTGTGGGGACTTGCCCAACATGCGCTCACCCAGGCCGGCGACCCATTGCTTACCAGCCGTTCGATCCATGCCAACCCGCTGGTCTCGTTCTGCTTCATCAACCAAAACTATCACTTCGAACATCATCTTTTCCCTGAAATACCCAGTTACCATCTCAAACGCGTATACGAGATATCCTGGAAGGAGCTTCCCTACGCCCTCTCCTCGGATTCATACCTCGGCTTTCTGCGCGAGTTCATCAAACTAAGTTTCAAACTCGAGGACAAGCCCATCGGTTATACCGAGATCATTGGTTGGTAGAAAAATGCCCAATCATCACTATGAACTCGCCACACATGCCGACGATCCCGAACTGCGCCGGCTGCTGCGTGAGAATCCTTTTGCGGGCTCGATCTCTCTTTCCTTTGAACGTGAGCCGGATTACTTTCATGCTTCCGCCATCGAAGGTCCATTTCACGAAACCCTCGTGGTGCGCGATTCACAAAATGGCCGGCTCGTCGGCATTGGTGACCGATCCGTTCGACCTTTATATGTCAATGGCAAAATCAAGGATGTCGGCTACTTCAGCGGCTTGCGCGTGGACATGAAATATCAACAAGGGCTAGCCCTCGCGCGTTTCCTTGGCAAAGGCTTTGAAGGCCAACGTGAGCAACACAAGGATGGCAGGACAAAATTTTATTTAATGAGCATCGTGGCCGATAACAACCCTGCCCGTCGTTTGCTCGATTCGAAGCTTCCTTTTTATCCGCGTCTTCACCCGCACACACGCATGTTCACGTATGCCGTTCATCCTGCCCGTCTTAAAAAAGAATCGAAAATAAAAATCACCCGCGGCACTTCGGATTTAATTCCAGCCATTATCGATTGTCTGCAACGCAACGGGGTTCAACACCAATTTGCCCCGCACTGGACCGAAAACACGCTTCTTTCTCCGCTGACAGCGGGACTTGCCATTTCAGATTTTTTCCTCGCCCTCAACGGATCCTGCGTCCGCGGCTGCCTGGCGTTATGGGATCAACAGGCATACAAACAATCCATCGTTCGCGGATACAGCGGGGACATGGCACGTTTTCGTACACTCATTAATTTATTGGCCCCGCTTGGGTTTTGGGCACCGCTTCCAGAACCCGGTACACGCCTCAACCAATGCTTCGCCTGCTTCCTTGCCGTGGATGATGACGATCCGCAGGTCTTCTCCGCCTTGCTGCGTGCGCTTTATAACGAAACTGTCCGTCGGAATTACGATTATTTTATGCTGGGTCTGGCCGAGAAGAATCCCTTCCATTCCATTGTCAAAGCCTATCGCCCCATTATTTACGAAAGCGATATTTATCTCGCCGCCTGGGAGGATGGCTTCGACGAAATCATGCAAATTGACACACGACCATCCGCACTTGAGATCGCGGTTCTATGAACAGCCTCCTTGACGTGCTTCTTGATCTTGCTTTGATTGTTGTCAATTGGGTTATCTTCCGACTCTTTCCATTCTTCCGCTCGAAAACCGGCTGGGAGAATCCCAACGTCCGTAACATCACCAGCCTCACCTACCTGCTGCGCGGACCCTGGATGACCAATCCAAATCTCGATGCGTGGCGAACCCGTCGCGCTGAGCTTTTCCCGGTGGTCCTGCAGGTACAGACCATCAATCGCTGCAATGCCTCCTGCCAGATGTGTCCATACCCTTACACAGTTCATTTGGAATCGCGCTTAAGCATGGATGATGCACTGTATACCAGGATCATCACCGAATGCGCGAACGAAAATGACTTTATCGAACTTGTGCCCATGGCACAGAATGAACCCCTGCTGGACGTGAAAATGGAAGAGCGCATCGCCGAATTCAAACGGATGGCAAAGCCTCATCAAGTGGTTGAGATCGTCACCAATGGCAGCGCCCTCACTCCGGCCCGTTTTCAAAAACTCGTCGAAAGCGGCGTGGATACGATCACCTTCAGTCTGAGCGCCTTTACCGAAACGACATACAACAAATTGATCCAGGGCTTATCGTGGAAACAGGTCATTCGAAATCTTGAAGCCATTGCGCTATCGCCATTGAAGGCCAGAGTCAACATCTTTTTACGCTATGTGCGCCAGACCGGCAATGAAGATGAATTTCCCGCCTTCAAAAAGTATTGGAATCGAAAAGGCTTGAACGTTGCCGACTACGAAGTGAACAACCGCTCCGGCTCACTTGAAAATTACAACCTGCTCCAGCCCTACAAGAGTTTTTTCTTTAAAAAGATTCGAAAAAGCATGGGAAGGGTGTTGTTCAAAGGTTCCTGTCCGCATGCCTTTGGCATCATGCATGTGCTCTCGAATGGAGATGTCCCTTTGTGCGCGAACGACTGGCATAACCGAAACATCCTCGGCAACGTGCGCGAGCAGAGCCTCCGCGAGATCTACAATTCCAAAGCCATGAACGAAATTCGCGAGCTGATGGATCAGGGACGCTTCGAAGAGATCGAAGCCTGCCGCGATTGCTCCTTCATGCATGAATGGCTTCCATTGCGACGTGTAAAGGAAACATCATGAACGAGAAAAAATCATCCTTTCCAAAAGCATGGTATCCGCTTGCACTGTCAACCTCGCTGAACCGCGGTGGTATCTTGCGTCAAACTGCATTCGGAGTTCCGCTGGTGCTCTATCGTTCCAAACGAGGTCGTGTCGGTGTGATGAGTTCCACCTGTATCCACATGGGCGCGGATTTGTCACGCGGAAAAGTTTCTGGGGAGCGGCTGCAATGTCCCATGCACGGCTGGGAGTTCAACACGAACGGCAAATGTGAACATATCCCGTCAGCATCCGAGATACCTGATCGCGCGCAGCAGATCGCTTTATATGTGGAAGAGAAAAACGGCATCATCTTCGGATATTTGGGCGGTCAGCCGAATGCATCCCTGCCTGATTTTCCAGCAGAAGCTTATTCGCAGACCAGCCGTATCACAGTCATGGACTTTGATACACCATACCAGGTATTGGCATCCAATTCATACGATGCCCAGCACTTTTCCACCGTTCATCATCGCCCGTTGGTGGGCACGCCCAAAGTCTTCGTCAACTCTCCGAATCATTACGGAGTGAGTTTTCGTGCCAGCGTGGGCGGCGACGGTTATAACGACCGCCTGCTTCGCGCCATCGGCGTCCACGAGGTGGAATTGCTCGCCGACTGTTATGGCGGCAATATCATCGTTGCCACCAGTGATCGCACCTCCACGTACATCATGTTCGCCACACTGCCGGTCACCGAAACATCCTCGCGTATCTTCGTCCTCAATGCCATCACAAAAAAACGCGCAGAAAAAATCCCAACCATCATTCGCCCGTTGATCATGGAGATCACACACCGCCTGACGCTTGCCTTTTTGCATCACGACATAAAGGTGGTCAGCGACCTGCAATTCAAGTTCGGGATTCTGCTTCCTGAAGTGGATGAAGGCTTCATGGGCTGGATGCGTTATTGGAATTCGCTTCCTACTGCGACCTTATTTGACTCAACTCTTCAAGTTGACTCTCCGCCGAACATGGCAGGTGTCCATGCGGCTGATTGAGTTTCTCCTTTCGCCGCTGATCGGATTCATCGCCGAAGTTTTGACAAACCTTTGGATGAATCTTGAAAAGCTGCCTCTGCCGTTTCTTGTATCCCGCACCGGGTATGCCAACCCGCGCGTCCGCCGCATCAGCGGGTGGACAGGGTATTGGGCGCACACCTTTCGACTCACCATTCCCAACATCCGCAAATGGATGAAGACCAGAGGCGATCTTTTCCCGCTGGTGATCCAGGTGCAGACCATCAATCGTTGTAATGCGGCATGTGATTTTTGTCCCTACCCCTACACCGTTCATTTACAGGACAAGCGCGTCATGGATGACGATCTATATTCCAAGATCGTGGATGAATGCGTTCGCGAGCCTGGATTGCTGGATTTCGTCCCCATGTCCAAGAATGAGCCGCTATTGGATGTCAAAATGGAGGAGCGGATTCGCGAGTTCAGGTCAAAGGCCCAGCCGCATCAGATCGTGGAACTGGTGACCAACGGCAGTGCGTTGACTCCTGTCCGCGCCAAACGACTGATGGATGCCGGGTTGGATATGATCACCGTCAGCATCAGCGCAGCGAACGAAGAGACGTACAACAAAGTAATGGTGGGGCTTTCGTGGAAGCAGGTGATGGGAAATCTCGAAGCACTTTCGCGTGAAAATCTTGCGAAGATGAATGTCTATCTGCGATTCATCAAGGAGCAGGGAAATCGCAAAGAGTTAAGCGTATTTCGCAAGCGTTGGAAACTTTACAATCTTTTCAATTTCAATGTGAACAATCGCGCCGGAGCGTTGCGCGGCTACGAAATGAAGGTCATTCAACATGGAGATATGATCGAGCGGTTGAAGCACATGGCAGGCAGCCGCATCTACCCGGCATGTCCATATGTTTTCAGCTCGATGCATATATTGGAAAACGGAGATGTGACGATGTGTTTGAACGACTGGGCGGATCGTGAAGTGATCGGCAACGTGCGCACACAGACCATACGTGAGATCTATAATTCACCGCGCATGAAGGAAGTCCGTGAGTTGATGGTGCAGGGAAGGTACGAGGAGATCGAGGCCTGTAGTGGATGCTCGTTCTATCATGAGTGGTTGAAACCGCTTGAAGTAAGGGAAAGGCTTGAGTTGGCTGAACCAATTACCGGTTAAGAAAGAAGCGAGGAACTTTATCCAATGAAAATCACCTTTATCCGCCCCCATATCACCGCCCGCCGCGCGGCCGATGCGCTCGAACCGCTGGCATTTGGCATCCTAGCGAAACTGACACCGCCCGATGTCGAAGTTGTACTGCATGATGCGCGGGTTGAACCCGTGCCGCTCGATGAGCCGACAGATCTGGTGGCGTTGACAGTGGAAACATTCACCGCCAAATATGCGTATCAACTCGCAGCCCATTATCGAGCGCGCGGAATTCCCGTGGTGATGGGCGGATACCATCCCACCTTGTTGCCCGAGGAAGCCCTGCAATTTGCGGATGCGATTGCCATTGGCGATGCCGAAACAGTGTGGACGAAAATTGTGGAGGATGCGCGTGCGGGAAAATTACAGCGTGTATATCAATCTCCGCCGAATTTGGAAACCGAAGGCGTGGTGCCCGATCGAAGGATTTTTGAGGGCAAGCAATACAGGCCGCTTCATCTGGTGCAGGTGGGACGCGGGTGCAAATATGCATGCGATTTTTGTTCGATCCACGCCTTTTACGGCAAAGCCATGCCGCGCCGCTGCCTCGAAGATGTGCTGGCAGAGATGGAGGAACTGCGCGGAAAGTATGTCTTCTTTGCAGACGATAATCTGTTCAACGATCTTGATTATGCGGAGAAATTGTTCGAAGCGTTAATTCCTTATAACATCCACTGGTCGTGTCAGGTGAGTTTGGATATTGCTCAAAACCCGCACTTGCTGGACCTGATGGCAAAAAGTGGATGTATAGGCTGCCTGATCGGTTTCGAATCACTCGATGAAACCAACCTGGTGATGATGCGCAAGAAATGGAATTTAAAATACGGCGGGTATGCAAACACACTGGCACGTTTTTATGAACGCAACATCATGGTCTTCGGTTCCTTCGTGCTGGGGTATGACAACGACACAACCGACTCTTTTGCACGAACGTTTGATTTTGCCATGGAATCCAAACTGGCACTGGCGCAATTCAACCCGCTGATCCCCACCCCTGCCACTTCGTTGTTCGAGCGCTTGAAAAAAGAGGAACGCTTGATCTATCCGCGCTGGTGGCTGGATGATGATTATCGTTATGGCCAGACCATCTTCCGCCCGAAAAAAATGACCCCGGAACAACTGGCAGAGGGCTGCTTCAAAATGCGGCGCGACTTTGGCGCTTACAGCTCGATCTTCAAACGGCTGGTATCCTCGGGAGCGAATTCCGGTTCACTCTACAACATGTTCGGTTATATGGCCATCAATCTGGCATCCATCAAGGAGATCATGAACAAGCAAGGCGAATCCCTAGGAAATGGAATGCCGCTCGATGTTGCCGATCTATCTTTACAAGTTCCCAACTTTAATTTTGCGAGGGTTGCATGAAAATAACTCTGATCTATCCAGCAATTGGCAAATATTTGGACGAGGCCTGTATGGAACCTCTCTCTCTGGGGGCGCTGGCAGGTTTCACTCCGCCGGATGTGGAAGTGGCACTCTATGATGATCGACTGGAACCCATTCCCTACGATGAAGAAACGGATCTCGTCGCCATCACCGTGCAAATCTACGCGGCGCAGCGCGCATATGAGATCAGCGCAGAGTATCGCAAACGCGGTGTGCCGGTCATCCTGGGCGGCATGCATGTTACATTACTCCCACAGGAAGCTGCCGAACATGCAGATTCTATCTTTATCAGCGATGCCGAAAAATTGTGGGTTGAGGTTCTCGAAGATGTACGCCATGACAGGCTTAAGCCGGTCTATCGCGGCGAACCCTGCATTCCCCAACCCGATACACTCACACGGCGGGACCTGTATAAAGGCAAGAAATACCTGCCGATTTCACTGCTGCAATTCGGACGCGGCTGCCGTTTTGTCTGTTCGTTTTGCGCGGTCACCTCTTATTTCAATCACGGAGATTACTACCGTGACGTAAAACAGGTGGTTCGCGAGATTGAAAGCCAGGATCGCAAACTCTTATTCTTCGTCGATGATAATCTTATTTCCAATGTGGAAGCAGCCAAGGCGCTCTTTCGCGAATTGATCCCATTGAAGATCCACTGGGTATCACAGGCCAGCATTGACATGACCAAAGACCGCGAGTTGATCACGTTGATGGAAAAAAGCGGCTGCGTGGGCAACGTGATCGGCTTCGAGTCTCTGGATCGGAGCAACTTAATTTCCATGAAAAAAGCTCAAAACCTGACGACCGGATACGAAGCATATCAGCCACAGCTTGAAATCCTCCGCGACTACGGCCTGCAAACCTGGGCCGCGTTCACCCTGGGTCATGACCATGACACGCCGGATTCAATCGAGCGGACCCTGGAGTTTGCATTAAAAAACAAATTTACTTTTGCCGCCTTCAACACACTGTTACCATACCCTGAAACACCACTGTATAAGAAATTACAAGCGGAAGACCGCCTGCTGTATGATGGAAAATGGTGGCTGCATCCCGATTATCGCTACAACCACGCCGCATTTCGACCTGCCCTGATGAGCGCTGACAAATTAACCGAAATGGCTTATTATGTGCGCCGCACGTTCAACAGCATTGGCTCCATTTTGCAGCGCGTGACCGACCTTAAAACAAACATGCGCAACCTGTATCGCTTTGGCGTGTATGTAACCTACAATCCCATATTCCGAAAGGAAACCCTCAAGAAGCAAGGCATCCGTCTTTGAGGTTCCCGATTGATATGTCCCCCACTCTTACCTGCCGAACCGTCGCCACCACGGACTTAACCGCGCTTGATATTGAATCGATGTTCTCTGTGTTCAATGAAAACTTCGAAGGTGCCACCATCGAGAATTTTAAGCGGGACCTGAACGACAAAAACTGGGTCATCCAGCTTTACGATTCCATATCAGGCGAGATACAGGGGTTCTCCACCCTCGCCTTGTATGAAACCATGTTCAAAGAAAAAAAGATCAGTGTGGTGTACTCAGGCGACACGATCATTCGTCCGGCCTATTGGGGCACACCCGAACTGCCAAAAAGTTGGATCCACACGGTATTGGAAAAATCCGCGAACATGCAACAGCCGGTGTACTGGTTGTTGATCTCGTCAGGATACAAAACCTACCGCTTTCTAACCGTCTTCTATAAGGAATTCTATCCCTGCCATCAGCATTCCACCCCGCCCGAAATGAAAGAATTAATGGATCACCTGGCCAGCGAACGTTTCGGGGATGAGTATCATCTCGAAAGCGGTGTGGTTCGCTTTCGAGAAAGCGCCACCCCATTGCGGAAAGGCGTAGCGGAAGTCACGGACGAGCGTCTCAGAGACGAAGACATTGCCTTCTATCTCGAAAAAAATCCTCATCACGATCAGGGTGATGAGCTCGTCTGCATCACACGCATTCATCCGGATAACTTTACCCCCGCAGGACGGCGTATGGCACGATGAAAGCCGGGCTTGCAAATCGACTCTGGCTTGCCGCCTCGCATAGATCCGCACAAAATTTTCATCGCGCATCTCATCGCGTTGCTGAAACCCAATCCAATCTCCTTCAAACCTATCTTAACAAAAACAAAGATACCGCCTATCTCAGGCGTTATGCAAATCCAATATTATCACTTGCCACGTACCAGTCCCTGCCCCTCACTACCTACGATGACTATATCCCTTTCATCGAACGCATCGCAAGCGGTGAGCCAAATGTTCTGACGCGCGAGCCGGTTCAACTCTTCGAACTTTCAAGCGGATCAACCGCGCCTTCGAAGATGATTCCCTATACCCGGACTCTTAAATCTGAATTTGGACGCGGCCTTTCAGCCTGGATTCAGGACCTGTACACGCATCATCCCGCGCTGATCACGGGTCCGGCCTACTGGAGCATCTCACCCCTGACAAATGGGCTGCGCCATACATCCGCAGGCATCCCCATTGGCTTTGAAGAAGACAGTGCCTATCTCGGGCCTTTGGGTGTGTTAATCGAATCCGCATTGGCGGTCCCCAACCTTGTTAAGCACATTCACGATATCGATGCGTTTCGCTATGTTACTTTGTTATTTCTCCTGCACTGCACTGATTTGCGTTTGATCTCTGTCTGGAATCCCACCTTCCTGACCCTTCTGCTTGCGCCTTTAAACGGTTGGTGGGATTTCTTGTTGAAGGACATCGCAAACGGAACGATCACTCCTCCTTCGCCAATCGACGAAAAAATCCACAAGGCCCTACTAAATAAAATATCACGCAACACGCAACGCGCAATATATCTCTCTCACATCCTGCCCACTGACTACACCGCCATTTGGAAGCATCTCAGCCTCATTAGCTGTTGGGCAGACGGCGCTTCCGAACCCTACGCACGTGATCTGCAAGGAAAATTCCCAAACGTAATCATCCAACCCAAAGGACTGCTCGCAACCGAAGCGTTTGTTTCCTTTCCGCTGATTGATCAAGCGAATGGGGCCCTAGCAGTTACATCTCACTACTTTGAGTTTCGGACTGAAAGCGGCGACCTCTTGCCAGCTCATAAATTGGAAAGGGGATTGACATACTCTGTCATTGTCACCACAGGCGGCGGACTGTACCGCTATCAACTCCATGACATCATCGAAGTGACCGATTTTTACAACCAAATCCCCTGTGTAAAATTCATCGGCAAGTCCGATAAAGTTTCCGACTACTTCGGTGAAAAGCTCAATGAAAAATTTGTTGCGGATGTGTTGAAAAAAATTTTTGAGAAACACAGCCTCCATCCCACCTTTTACATGCTCGCCCCCGATGATGTGGGCACCTTCCATTACACTTTATATCTGGACCTGCCTCAGGTCACCGACCTGCCGAACGACCTTGCCATCGAACTGGATTTCTCGCTTCGCAAAAATTTCCACTACGACTATTGCCGCAGGCTTGGTCAACTCGCTGAAACGCAAACAATTCTCGTCAAAAACGGAAACGCGGCTTACATCCACGCCTGTCAAATGCATGGACAAAAATTGGGTGATATCAAACCGTCCGCTTTGCAGAAGTCAACGGGATGGAACAGGTGGTTCAACGACTAACTGTGTCCGTCGATTTCGAACTCAAAAATCATCCAGGATCCGTTGTGCCGACAAGCGACCAGAGACCATTGCGGTAGGCATACCAGTGCCGGGATGTGTACTCGCGCCCGTAAAATACAGGTTTCGATAGCGCGGATGACGATTGCTCGGTCGGAAATATCCCAGTTGCATCAAGTTGTGACACAATCCATGCGTGGAACCTTTCATCAAGTTATAGCGCTTGCGCCATGAGAGCGGCGTGAACGTAGTCTCAAACTTAATGTGAGATTCGAGGTCATTAATTCCCAGAGTCGATAATCGTCGAAAGACTTGCTGTCGTGCCTCATCTCTCAGTTTTGCCCAATCCTGTTCTCCATTCCCGCTCATATGACCGACAGGCACAATGGCAATCAAAGTATCCTGACCATGCGGGGCCATGGCTGGGTCAAGCCGTGCCGGGGCGTGGATATAAAGACAGGGATTCTCTGGCAGGCCCAGGTCCCGAATGATGCGATCAAAATTTTCGCGGTAGTCTTCCGCAAGAAAAAGCGTATGAGGAGCAAGAGTTTCGTACGTCTTATCCATTCCCCAAAAGAAACTGATGACGGAACACGAAAAGCGTTTGCGAGATAACGGCTCGGCGAGATCTTGATCAGGCAATAAATTCTTATACACATAAGGCAGATCGGCATTTGCAAGAACTGCATCAGCTTCGATTTTCCTGCCATTCACAAGGATGCCGCGGGTGCGTGTTGAGTTCACATCAATTTTTTCGACAGTGGAATCAAAGATGAATTCCACACCCGCCTCGCGCGCAAGATCCATGAGCACTTCCACAATACGATACATGCCGCCGCGCGGATAATACACACCATGCGCCAATTCAGTGTAAGGCATCATCGAAAAAGTGGCAGGCGCTTCGAACGGACTCAACCCCATATATACATCCTGAAATGTAAAAGCCGCCTTCAATCGCGGGTCGTCGAAATAGTTCGACATATTGCCATAATGATTCACGAGCGGTTTCAGCTGGCCGATCAGTGGAACATTTTTCAACGCAAAAAATTCAGTAGCTTTACGAAAATCCCGATTCACCAATTTCTCGATACCAAGATGATAGTGGCGATGTCCTTCATCCATGTATCGCAGGAGGCCTTGAAAACTTCCCATTTCAAACGCTTCAAGCTGTTCCTGCATGCATTTCATATCCGATGTGAGTGCAAGCTGCCTGCCATCATCGAATACGAGATGATACGTCGGGTCAACACGTTGAAGATCAAGCCTTTCATGCATGGAGGCTCCCAAGGCATTGAACTCTGCTTCATATAGAAGCGGCATGACCAGCAATGTGGGCCCCGTATCAAAATGATGTCCATCACGGCTCATACGATCACAACGCCCGCCTGCATGGGGGTTTTTCTCAACGACAGTTACTTTAATTCCATGCCTTGCAAGATGAGTGGCTGCGACAATCCCACCGATGCCTGCACCGATCACCACTACAGTTTTTGTTTTCATAATTATCTCAATGAACGCTGGCGAACCGGCGTCGGTCCGAGCACAGCAGAAGGTTCGTGATGAATGAAGAGGGAGGGAAAAATGGAGCCGCCTGCCCGAATAATTGCGCCCAATCCCTTACGCTCTGGATAAGCCGCGCGCAACACATAGCCATCCTGTTCGATCAGATCAAGGACGCATTCAAAGCGTGCCGTATATGCAAGGCCTGCCAGCCTGCAGCGCGGGTTTTCAACTTCACTTAAATATTCCCGCCCCAGCTTGAAATAAGTCCGCGCCAATTGCACTCTATTTTGCACCCATGCGCGATACCCGTCACTTCCCACATCCTGGGGTGCAATACGATTCGCATCAAGAACTTCGCGCGGGATGTTAAAGTACCCAGCCTGGATGTCATCAAACGTATCACGCAGCATATGTGTAATGTGCGCTGCGGTTACTGCCAGATAACGAGCCTCATTCTGCGGTGAGTAACAGCAATGGCCAATGAAATGATGCATGGCCTCTGTAACCGCATTTGCAAGCAGACGGCTATATTCATTTAATTCAGATTGGGAAATCAGTCTGCCGCGACGTACAGCATCAAAAGCCATCACCGCCATCATGTTCCGTAAATAAGACTGCAAGCCACTGTTCTTTTCCGTGTCGCTTTGGATCAATTCGATCAACATTTGTTCTTCGATGGTTACATCTTGAACGAACTCCCCACGATAACAACTCTCCATAAGCGACATCTGCCTTTGGATAAAAACGCCTCGTTCCGAGCTCAAGCCTGATTCCGTGTCGAGAGCATCATCCAACCAACGGAAATAAGCATAAGCACGGTAAGCATCTGCAACCCGTTCGCGATCTGCCAGCAAGCGGATCGTGTAATAGGTTTGTTTGCTGGCAGTTTTGGTAATGGAAGGGGCAAGTTCAAGGTTTAAGTTGTTCATCGCGTATATTTACGCAGAGGTTTAAATTTTGTTTCTTTATTCTTGATGCACAAAACGGACTCGATATTTTCCGACATAGTTCATCACATTGGAGGGAAATCTTGTTCATTAAACATTTCCTCCCCGGTCGAGTTGGATCGATAATCAGATCGTTTTGATCAGGGCTTTGGGTGGGTGGAGAAGAAATCCCAGATCATCTGCGAAATCGGCGCAATATATTGGGAAGGCCAGCCATGACCAGTACCATCCACCACATACAGTTCCACTGATACACCCGGCTTACACTCCCCGTACGTGGTGTGAGCCAAAACTCCGTCTTTTTCCACCGACTCTTCCCCACTGCATCCATCCAATCCCGCCCAGGCAGCAAGGCTTTCTTCAACTGGCGGGAATTGAATCCCTGAACCGCCGCCTTCAATTGGAACGACCCGGTCATTTATTCCATGTACATGCATGATGGAAACCGGCTGCTGCGGCTGACAGGGAGAGTACATCAAAACGCCTCCTGTTGGAGCTATTGCCGCAAACGTATCGGACATTTCGCAGGCAAGGCGATACGAAAGCAAGGCGCCATTGGAGAAGCCGGCTGCGTAGGTGCGCCTCGAATCAACTTTTACAATCGTTTCCACATCCGCAATGATCGCACGCACAAATGCCGGTTCATCAACATTGTTCTGAAGGGCGTATCCACAACAGCCGCTGGCATTCCACGAAAGCGACCCGGAGGAACCGCTCCCGTCAGGGTAGACAACGATGAAACGATTGGCATCGGCGATCTTATCCATGCCTGTATAGTTTCTGGCAAAGGCACCATTTTCCTGAAAACCGTGGAAGACGAATACCAGGGGCACAGATTCATGATCATTCAAACCGGACGGGATATGTAAAAAATAGGTCCGTTCCATGCCACCAATTGTCAGTACGTGTTGCTCATCAATCGGTGAGACAGTGGAAACAACTGTAGGAATTGCGGTCGGTGTGGCTGTGACCGGGTTACAGGCAGCCATGCTTCCAATCAGGAAAGTTACCATCAAAACAAGCGCATTTCTCTTTAAGTTTTTCATCCTTGTATTTCCTTTTCCATCAAGCACGGTGCAAATCAAACAAGTTTGTTGTAAGAAGTTTCAAAGCTGTGACGAATATCCATACCTCATAAGAACCAATCGTAATCCGCTCGAACAGGCCAAACAATTGAATACCCTGTCCGGCGAGAATGACCCCGGTCAACCCGGACGCAAAGATGATAGCAGATGTGATGAATGAGTAAACGGGGTAATTTTGAAAACCATCCATTCGCCGCAATCCAAAGCCCATTAACAGCGGCATGAGAATGGTCGCGAGAGCCACGATCCCGCCGAGGATATTGTGCATGGTACCGGCAAGGGTTGCCGTGGTACCCATTGGATCCATTGGAAAGAACCCCCACGAGAAGGATAAAATTTGAATGGCAATGAAAATACCCATCGCAATTCGACAAAGGCGGGAAGCGTTCTTCAAAACGAAATACCCGCCAACGGCAAATGCCAGCAGTAATGCATTATAGATATTAAAGATCACGTCGAGAATGGCCTTGTTAGGCGCACCATTCGAGATCAATTCACTAATCGCATTAACAATATGGCTGTAATCGCTGCGCAGCGCCGCACCGGTAATGGCGGTAATCACATACAGAATAGGGGCCACGACACCGCAATAGATCAAGGTTTTACGAAGCATGGATCTTTCTCCAATACAAGGTTTGATTTTTCGTACCATCTACCCGGTTTTATTTTTGTGCGTGACAAGCCCAATCCATTCACTTTTCGAAGTATAGGGCCCGCCAGTCAGGTCTCCCCAAAGACCATCGATAGCGAAACCATTTTGGACGAGTTCATCTGTGATGGTTTCAGGTGTGTAATCCTGAAACCAATTTCGATACACTGATATCTTCCCATCGGCTTCAATGGTCACGAATTGATCAAGCCATATGGATTGTTCAGGATAATCAAAGCCCTCCTCCAATAACAAGTGTGGAACCGGCTTCCAGAACCCGCTGTTTAAAACATGCCAGTTCTTTTTGAGGCCATGTTTTCTTCGGCATTCACGAGTGGACACATCCAGCACAAACTTTCCCTCCGGCTTAAGGGCACGATGTACATTGCGCAAAAGCGTACTGCGTTGTTTCGGGTTGAGAGGACAGAAATCACCATAGATCAACAAAGCTGCATCATATTGATTTTCATCCTGCAGTTCGAGATAATTTTCGTAACGATAAATAGTGCTTAAACTATTTTCATTTGCGTATTGGACGGCGTAATCGATCGACCGGCGGGAATAGTCCACACCGGTAATTTGCAGCCCGGCCCGGGCGAGGCGCGATGCATACAAACCCGGCCCACATCCCAAGTCCAGCACAGTGTCTCCAGTTTTCAACCCAAGGGTCTCGATCAGCCATTTCACAGAAAGTTCAATCACCTCAGGTCGACGGCTGGCAGCATCAATTTCTGGATTAAGATGCACCTCCAACATCTGAGCTGAAATGTGTGGGTCATCCCAGAATAGAACTTCGCCGGGTGTGAACGGTGCAGGTTTTTGTTGAAGTTCGATCAGTCGAAAGAGAAGTTGATCCAAAGACGCCTTCATCTGTAAATCAATCTCGAATATTTTTCAGGGTCACAATGCCAAGAATAATTCCCGTCATGCTGATGATGATGAAGATCACCGAGATAAGCGGATCAACAGCGACCCCGGCGAGTTTTTGGCTGATAATCATCGCAATCAATGCCGTACCCATGGTTAAAATCTTGAGCAATATCACCGCAGCAAGAGCATACCCCCACGGTTGTCTTTTCAATAGCAAAGTGGCGGTAATCAAGCTTGTTGGCACGATGATGCCAAGGTCCAATGCCTGAATGACCATCGTGATCGCGGATTCCAACCCGGCAGGCGGGGACCACGTCAGCGAGGGAAAGGCAACTAATCCGAGCCAGGCCAGGGTGAGAAAGACCGCAACAATAATGAAGTAGGAAGCAATGCTGCGGCGCGGGAATCCATCCAAAATATGGCTTGTTATCTCATCCACATCAAGGCTACTCATCATAAGTATGAAGCCAAACAAACCAAGCGAGAACAGGGCAACATAAACAAGAAAAAGTGGATTGAATGCCGTCAGGAAGGACATTGCCGCGTAGGTGTAGAGGAAATATCCCAGCGCACCAGCAAGCAATAATTGTCCGCGCAAGATTCCTTTACGAGTCAGAATGATTCCGGTAACGAGCAAGGGAATACCAATGATCAGCGTGACGACATCCTGACCCAGCTCCTGTGAAGCCGAGTTGATCGTGTCATATCGATACAGTCCATGCCCGCGAATTAAAACTGTTTCGCCGCGCAGGGTATCGAAAGGATAAGCAGTCCCTGTTCCCTGCCAGAAGACACCCGCTCCGGCGGCAAGAAGCGCAAGCGGAACAATCAGGATCGCCAGCCGAATAACAATTTGATTTGACTTCATGTTTACTTATCACTCTTATGGTTATATTGTTGAGACAATTGATATGGGTATTAAACCAAAACCGACCTATTCTAGCACCCGACCCTTTTTGAGAACTACTACCAAGCTTCTTAAATTCCAAGACAGATGTAACTCACAAGCTGGGATCATCTTTCAAAAAAGTCTTTCGTAATCAGGACCTGATGATCATCGCCTGGCGTCTCACTAAAAAGGGAAACAATGTCTAATTGTGTACGCCTTGGCTTTCCGACCAGCATCAATCCACTTGTGGCGATGGGCACGACCTATTACATTTTGTATCATCACTTGTACAATTCATGAATGGCCGTCTATCAATTAAAAAAACAGGATACATGAAAACTCGCTTCTTTATTGTGGTGGGTGTTTCCGGATGCGGCAAGTCCAGCATAAGCAAAGTACTTGCAGAAAAACCGGGATGGGATTTTTACGATGCAGATGATTTTCACCCGCCTGCGAACGTCGCCAAAATGGCGGGCGGCATTCCGCCGGACGATTCAGATCGTTCCCCATGGTTGAATTCGCTGAACGAATTAATTTCATCTTCTACATGAGGCCTCACATGCTGAAGAGTCAATTCGATGCGTTGGAAGAACCGACAAACGCGCTTACAATTGATATATCAATGTCACTGGATGACAATGTGCATGAAATATTGAAACACATGGAGAAGTAAGTTGAATATTGGAATTCTTGGTTTGGGTGTGATGGGGCGAAGTTTGGCACTAAATTTTGAGCGCAATGAATATTCGGTTGCGGGTTTTGATTTGAACCTGAAATTTGACAAATCCCACTTCAAGGATAAAAAAATAGAAATCTTCGATTCCCTGGCAGAACTTGTCCACGCTTTGGACAAGCCGCGTTGTATTCTGATAATGGTTCCTGCGGGCAAAGCCGTCGATAAAGCCATTGCATCCGTCAGATCACATCTTGAAAAAGACGACATTATTATCGACGGGGGAAACTCCTTTTTCATGGATACCGAACGGCGCATCAAGCATTTATCAGAGGAGGGAATCCATTTCGTCGGCATGGGCGTTTCAGGCGGGGAAAGAGGCGCATTACAAGGGCCGAGCCTTATGCCTGGCGGAGTGGAGTCAGCATGGGAACAGGTGAAGCCGATGCTGGAATCCATCTCAGCCAAAGCAGAGGATGGAGTTTCATGTGCGGCATGGATGGGCAAAGGCGGCGCGGGGCATTACGTCAAGATGGTGCATAACGGAATTGAATATGGCGACATGCAATTGATCGCAGAGATCTATGATTTGCTTCATCGCGGCGCGGGGATTTCAAATGGGGAGTTGGCCGAGATTTTCGGCGAGTGGAACGAATATGACTTGCAATCGTATTTGATCGAGATCACCTCGAAGATCTTATATTGGCAGGATGCGGACACCGGCGAATCGCTTGTGGATTTGATTCTGGATGAGGCGGCACAAAAGGGAACAGGAAGATGGACGAGTCAAAATTCGCTGGAAGTTGGGGCGTTGGTCCCGACGATTTATGCAGCAGTGGAAATGAGATTGATGTCCAGTTTGAAATCGGAGCGAATAAAAGCAAGTCAGTTGCTTGGCGGGGATGTTCCAAAGTTTTCTGGAAACAAGGAGCAGTTGATCAATCTGGCAGAGAAGGCTTTGTATGCCAGCAAGATCACATCCTACGCGCAGGGATTTAGTTTGTTGAGATCCGCTTCAAAAGAATATGATTTCGGATTTAATTATGCCGATATCGCGCGCATCTGGCGGGCAGGGTGTATCATCCGCGCTTCGCTGCTGGATGACATTGCATCAGCATTTGACACCGAACCTGAATTGCCCAACCTGCTGGTGAATGATGTGTTTCGGAAAATCATATTGGACAGTCAATCTGCATGGCGTGAAGTGGTAAAAACCGCCATTGATCTGGGAATCCCCATGATGGCAACGTCTGCTTCGCTGGCGTATTTCGATGCGTATCGGTCGGAACGACTGCCCGCAAATTTAATTCAAGCCCAGCGTGACTTCTTCGGTGCACACACCTACCGCCGCGTGGATAGGGAAGGGGTGTTTCACACCAAGTGGGAATGAATAATCTTCACCAGTAAAATTTCATTTACAGGAATTGTTATTTGAAATATCTTTTTATCCAGCACCGCCATAAGTTTGGGGAAACATGGATTCGCATTTTGGCGCGGTATCTTCCATCGTTACAAACAACTTCCATACTTTCCACAAGCATTTTCTCTTTATATTCATCGTTCCAAACCCTTGACCTGGAGTCAACTCCAGGTGTTAGACTCTCATTCGAGGTGAATTATGAAAATCATGGAAGTAAGTGAACAATATGAGATTTCCACGGATACGCTTCGATACTATGAACGGATTGGACTGATTCCCCCTGTAAATCGAAACAAGAGTGGCATCCGAGAGTACGCTGCCATCGATATACAGCGGATCGAATTCATTAAATGCATGAGGAGCGCGGGGCTTCCCATTGAAGTACTGATCGAATACATCGGTCTGGTCCAACAGGGGGATCAGACCATCCATGCCAGAAAAGAGATCCTCAAGGAACAACGTAAACTGCTTGCTGCCAGGATTAAAGAAATGCAAAAAACGCTGGACCTATTGGATTACAAAATTGCAGGGTATGAGAACGCTGTTTTGAAAAAAGAGAAGAAATCATTCAAATAGAAATTTTTGATCACCTGAATAAGAGGAAATGAATATGAACATTGGCTTACAAATCCCATCCTTCAAGGCCCCGGGCGGCACAGCGGATATCCGCCCCAAGTTGAAAAAAATCGTCAAAACGGCAGAGGAAGCAGGTTTTTACAGCCTGTGGGTAATGGATCATTATTATCAGATCAAAGGCTTGTTCGGCGAAGCTTATACCGATCCCATGCTCGAAGCCTACACCACGCTCGGATATTTTGCAGGATTGACAGAGAAAGTCCAACTCGGTGTGTTGGTGACCGGAGTGATCTATCGCCACCCCGCTGTGCTGATGAAAATGGTCAACACGCTTGATATTCTCTCCGGCGGCCGCGCTTATTTTGGCATTGGCGCGGCATGGTATGAGGAGGAAGCGAAAGGGAATGGAATTCCCTACCCTTCGACCTCTGAGCGTTTCGAGCAATTGGAAGATCAGTTGAAATTGGCAAAGGCGCTCTGGAGCAGCGACGAGACATCCTTTGCTGGAAAACATTTCTCTGCTCCAGCCATCACCAATAATCCGCGTCCGCTTTCCAACCCGCATCCCCGCATCATGATCGGCGGGACAGGTCCGAATAAAACTCTGCGCATGGTTGCCCAATACGCCGATGCCTGTAATATTGGAGATTGGAACGGCACAAAAAATATGCAAAAGGCGCTTGATGACATCAAGCGGCACTGCGATTCTTTGGGTCGTGATTATGACTCGATCGAGAAAACCTGCCTCTGCACCGCAAATCTTTCCGCGAAGGATACGGTAGGCAGTACCATCGGCCGTATCAAGGAACTTTCCGGGATGGGCTTTACCCATGTAATCTTCAATATGCCGGATGTGTATTCCATCACATCACTCAACACCTTTGCAAAAGAGATCATCCCGTCTATGGCGGGACTTTAGGAGAAAAATAAATGAAAGCAACCGTTATCTATGGCGCGGGTGATGTCCGCGTGGAAAATGTCCCCGATGCTCGAATCAAAGAATCAACCGATGCGCTGGTCGTTGTCACTCGTGCCGCCATTTGCGGCAGTGATTTGTGGCCCTATAAAGGAATGCCCGCCAGCGAAACAGGTCGCCGCATGGGACATGAATTTATCGGCATTGTCGAGGCTGTGGGCAAGGATGTTCACAAAATAAAAGTCGGTGATCTGGTCGCTGCGCCGTTTGCATGGTCAGATGGGACCTGTGAGTTTTGCCAGCAAGGTCTGCACACCTCCTGTCTGCATGGCGGATGGTGGGGCGGCACGGAACTTGACGGCGGGCAGGGAGAAGCGGTGCGCGTCCCGCAAGCAGATGGGACGTTATATCCACTTCCAGTCAACAGGGACCATGCACTGATGCCCTCGCTTCTCACCCTGACCGATGTCATGGCGACCGGCCATCATGCCGCAGTGACCGCCAAAGTGAGTCGCGGCAAGATCGCGGCTGTGGTCGGGGGCGGCGCGGTGGGATTGTGTGGAGTCATCGCCGCGAAAAGACTCGGCGCGGAGCAGATCATCTTTTTGGATCGTCATGCGGATCGAATCTCGCTTGCCAAAGAATTCGGCGCAACAGATATTGTCAGAGAGCGCGGAGATGCTGCCATTGAACGCGTGCTTGCTCTCACGAATGGACTCGGCGCTCATTCTGTGCTGGAATGTGTCGGCTACGAAGAATCGACTCGCACCGCACTCAGCATTGCCCGCGCAGGCGGAGCGGTCGGGCGCGTGGGTGTTCCGCAGGATGAAGCCATGCCCGTCGCGATGCCGACCTTTTTCCGCAATGTCACCATCTCCGGTGGACCCGCTCCCGCACGCGCCTACTTCGATGAACTTCTGCCCGATGTGCTCGAAGGAAAGATTCAGCCTGGCAAAGTGTTTGACTTTGCGGGTGACATTACCAAGGTTCCTGATGGCTACCGCGCCATGAATGAACGCAAAGCCATCAAGGCGATCATCGCGTTTTAGAAAAAAGGGACTTCCCTATAACTGTACGGACAAACGAAGAGTTTGGCAGGACGAACAGGAGAAAACCATGGAATACACGCGTTTAGGTTCAACCGGCATGAAGGTCTCACGTATCTGCCTCGGCTGCATGGGATTCGGCGATGCGGAACGTTGGACTCATAAATGGGTGCTCAATGAAGAAAACAGCCGCCCCGTCATCAAGAAAGCCCTCGAAATGGGGATCAACTTCTTCGATACCGCCAACGTCTACTCGATTGGCGTGAGTGAAGAAATTCTCGGGCGCGCTTTAAAGGATTTTGCAAAGCGCGATGAAGTCATCGTTGCCACCAAAATACACGGCAAAATGCGAGAGGACCCAAATGGCGGCGGCCTATCACGCAAGGCAATCTTAACTGAGATCGACAACAGTCTAAAGCGACTTGAAACGGATTATGTAGACCTCTATCAAATTCATCGCTGGGATTACGAGACACCCATCGAGGAAACGATGGAGGCCCTGAACGATGTAGTTCGCGCTGGAAAAGCTCGCTATATCGGAGCTTCTGCGATGTGGGCCTGGCAGTTTCAGAAGGCACTGCATGTCGCCGAGAAGCATGGCTGGACTCGCTTTGTCTCGATGCAGGATCACTTAAATCTCATGTATCGTGAAGAAGAACGGGAGATGCTGCCGCTTTGCCGCGACCAGAAGATCGGAGTGATTCCTTATAGCCCGCTGGCTTCGGGAAGATTGACGCGTGATTGGTCATCGGAAAAGACACTACGCTCTGAAACAGACCAGATCCAAAAAAGTAAATATGATACAGCCGCTGAAAACGATCGACCTGTGGTGGAGCGGGTTGCGGAAATTGCGGAAAAGCATGGAGTTCCACGCTCGCACATCGCGCTCTCCTGGTTATTGCAAAAAGAGCCGGTGACAGCACCCATCGTTGGCGCAACAAAGATCTCGCACTTGGAAGATGCCCTCGGCGCACTATCCGTTAAACTAACACAGGAAGATGTTTCATATCTGGAGGAACCGTATGTGCCCCATCGCATCGTGGGTCACGTGTAATTTACGTTACCGAACAATATTTTTCTGAAAAGGTCTCGATGGGGAAGTCACATGCTCAAGCAATCCGGCGCCAAGGGACGCATGAGTCACATAGATCTCCGGGCGAAGTTCGGTTTGATCTTCATAACTCTTCGCCAGTTTCTGCACGAACTCTTCGACGTTTTCGTTTGCCACCAGATTCACCGAGCACCCCCCCCAAACCCGCACCCGTAAGGCGCGCGCCGTAACAACCTTCAATGGATTGTGCAATGTCCACCATTGCATTCAATTCAAGGCATGAGACTTCGTACAGATCACGCAGACTTGCATGACATTCATTCATCAGCCTGCCAAAGTTTTTGATATCGCCCGCATCCAACAACGCCTCAGCCTGATTCGACCTCTCAATCTCCACCATCACGTGACGTGCCCGCTTCTCTATTTATAATATTTGCTTGGACAATTGCATCATTTGCAGTTTTGCACAACGTGTTGGCAAGACATGGCACACCTTCATTTAATCATGCTAGAATAACAAATGTACAACCATAATCAAATTCATCTATCAAAACATGAAAAAAACAATTATTCAACTACATTCTCAATACACCACCGGTACTGTAGACCCGCGTATATTTGGCGGTTTTCTTGAACACATGGGCCGCGCTGTTTACGAAGGTGTGTACGACCCGAAAAGCGCCCATGCTGACAAAAATGGATTCCGCACTGACGTACTCAACGCATTGCAAAATATGAAATATACAGCCATGCGTTACCCCGGCGGGAATTTTGCATCTGGATATCATTGGATCGATGGAATCGGTCCGCGTGAGAAGCGACCGGTAATGCGTGACCTGGCCTGGCAGAGCCTCGAATCCAATCAGGTCGGTACAGATGAATTTGTGCACCTCGCCCGCAAAATGAACTGGACTCCCATGATGACAGTCAATCTTGGAACCGGTACTCCCGAAGAAGCGCGCAACTGGGTGGAATATTGCAACAGTCAGACTGGCAGTTTGTATTCGAATCTTCGTGCCGCAAATGGTTCAAGTGAGCCCTATGACCTCAAATTATGGTGTCTCGGAAACGAAATGGATGGTCCCTGGCAATTGGGTCATGTTCCCGCGAACCAATATGCGATTCGCGCTCAACAAACTGCCAAACTCATGAAGGATACCGATCCCGGCCTTGAATTGGTTGTATGTGGTTCTTCCGGGATAGATCTGCCCACCTATATGGAATGGGATCGTGTTGTACTGGAATACATAGGTGATCTTGCTGATTACATCAGCCTCCATCGTTATGTTGGCAATCCAAATGGAGACAGCCTGGATTTCCTGGCAGTTACCAACTCAATTGACAAACAAATCGAAGAAATGGATGCGGTATGTCGCTACGTGCAGGCACGCAACCAAAGTAAGAAACGTCACTATTTATGCTTCGATGAATGGAATGTCTGGTATCGTGCACGGCGGGCCGAACATATGGACGGACGCGGAACTTTTGCACCTCATTTGATTGAAGAAGAATACAATCTTGAAGATGCACTTGTCATTGCCGGCTTCCTCAACAGCTTTATTCGCCATGCAGATGTTGTGAAAATTGCCAATATCGCTCAAATCGTCAACGTCATTGCCCCGATTCTGACCCGCGGGGACGAAATGCTTTTGCAAACAATTTATTATCCCTTTCTGATGTATGCCCCACGCCGCGATGGAATGGCCCTGCTCCCCATCGTGAATGGACCGGGCTACACCAGCCCAAGTTATGGCTATGTTAATAACATCGATGCGAGCGCCATCCTAGGAGATGGTGAATTACATATCTTCACTGTCAATCGCAGCCTGAATCAATCCGCGCCAGTTGAAATCAATTATGGCGGCGGTAAAATTTCGAGCCTAAAATCCGCGGAACTGCTCACCGGAGATTCCTCGCAGACACAAAACACATTTGAGCAGCCAGGTCAAATTACAAATCAACCATTCAAAGCCGTGACGATCCGTGAAGGAATAGCAAACTTTGAGATGCCCCCTCTTTCCATCGTTGCGCTGACATTTAATCTTGATTGAACAGGTATGGCATAAAAACATCCGCGGGTTATTAAACCTGCGGATGTTTTTATGTTAATCGTGGTGAGATCTAATCACAACTTAAAATCACCTTGCAGCCCGGACTGGCTATTCGGAGCAATCCAGATATTGAATTTGCCGGGCTCGATTCCTTTTGTACCATCCGCGCGGGTGAAGGCAAGAGCTTCTTCGGTGAGAGTGAAGCTCACGCGGCGGGTTTCGCCCGGCTTCAATACAACACGTTCAAAGCCTTTCAATTCACGCACCGGACGGGTCAAGGAGCCGACGAGGTCGCGCACATAGAGTTGAACCAGTTCATTCCCGGCACGTTTGCCGGAATTGGTAACATCTGCACTGATCTCGAGTTTGCCGCGCATCGTTTCACTGCTTAATTTCAAATTGGCATATTCAAAGGTTGTGTAGGTCAGGCCATAACCAAACGGATATAACGGTGCATTGGGAATATCCACATAGCGGGATTTGAAAGGTCCGTCTGCACGGATCGGGCGGCCGGAGTTTTTTTGGTTGTAATAGATCGGAACCTGTCCTGTGGCGCGCGGGAACGTGACCGGCAGACGGGCGGATGGGGCCTCCAAACCAAATAGAATTTCACCGAGTGCCGCGCCACCTTCAATGCCAGGCTGCCATGCATACAACACAGATTGAACCTGCGCCGCTTGTTTCGTAATTGCCAGCGGACGTCCTGCGATCACAACCAACACCACCGGCTTGCCCAATCCCGCGACAGTTTCCACCAACTCAGCCTGGCCGGGCGGCAGGGATAAGTCACTGACATTGGAGTTTTCACCGGAACGATAGGGATACTCACCCACCACCAATACAATCGCATCTGTCGATTGGGCGATGTGTGTGGCTTTATCGGCGTGATCAGCAAAGACCAATTCAACGCCGGCAGGTGCGATCTGTTTAAGTGCATCGCCCAGCGGAGTTACATCTGCGGCACGACCATCCGGAGACCATGAGCCAAAGAGTTCGCTGCGTGCATGGATCAATGGGCCAACAACTGCGATTCGCTTGAAGTTCGAATCAAGCGGGAGAAGATCATCTTCGTTTTTCAACAAGACCATGGTCTCGCGGGCAAACTGTCGGGCAAGAGTCCGCGAGTTGGGTCTGAGCAGGTCACGGGTGGCACGATCCGGATCTGTGAAGGGTTTGTCAAACAGCCCGGCGCGGAGCTTGATCCGCAAGATACGACGGACTGCTTCGTCAATATCCTCCTGCGTAACTTTTCCGCTTTGCAGGCTGGCGGCTAATGTCTCAATGTAGGAGCCGCTGACCATCTCCATATCCACACCCGCGTGTAATGCAATCGCGGCAGCTTCTGCTCGATCTTCAGCAACGCCATGTTGAATTAACTCAACAACGGAATCCCAATCGGAAACAACAAAACCGTCGAAGCCCCATTCACCGCGCAATACATCGGTAAGAAGCCGGCGATTGCCGCTCGCGGGAATGCCATTCAAATCAAGGAATGCAGACATGAGCGTGCCAACGCCGCTCTTGACTGCAGCTTCAAACGGCGGCAAATAAATATCACGCAGGGTTGGCTCGGAAACTTCGCCGGCATCATAATCCCGCCCGCCTTCCGCGGTGCCATAACCGACATAATGTTTTGCACATGCAACGAGTTTATCCGGCGCGGAATAATCATCACCTTGAAATCCTTTGATCACTGCCGCTGCCATTTGCGCACCGAGAAATGGATCTTCGCCATTTCCTTCAGCGATGCGTCCCCAACGCGCGTCGCGGGCGATGTCGAGCATCGGGGCAAAGGTCCATTTGATGCCGGTAGCTGTGGCTTCAAGCGCGGCGATTGATGCAGCTTGTTCCGCTAGTTCTGGATTGAATGAAGCCGATTGTGCAAGTGGAATCGGAAAGATGGTGCGATACCCATGAATAACGTCGCGTCCAAAGAGTTGAGGAATTCCATGCGGTGTGTCGAGCGCAAGTTTTTGAATATTGTTACAAGTTTCAGCGTCGGACGATTTGCTTTCACCGGTGCCGGTCAACGCGCCGGCAGCATTGATCACCGAACCAGCTTTCCCCTTGCGAATGATCTCCGCATCAAAATTGCCGAATGAAAAATACTGATTTAATTGACCGATCTTTTCTTCAAGGTTCATCTTGGAGAGCAGGTCAGCGATCTTGGATTCTGTCATGGAATCCCTCCCGTGTTATGAATATAGTGGCCCAACTATAATCCAGTTCGATCACGGGGAAAAGCACAACATCTCAACAGTCCATGCAACAAAAATGCAACTTAATATACATCTCAGCCATACAATGCAAGGTTTAGGATTGAACTTCGTTTTCGATGGTCAACTCGCCCACCTGAATGCGAACCTTATCGCCTGCTTGCAAGGAAAATTCATCCGGCACGAGGCATGTGCCGGTCATTAAAAAGACTCCGTGTGGAAAATCCAATTCACGCGTGAGAAATTCAGCAAGTTCGGGAAAGCTTCGTTTCATCATGGATGTGTTTGCATCGCCGCTGAAAATCATCTGATTTGCACGTTGAATTTCCAATCGTATCGGGATATCCTTGATCGCATCAGGGTCACACAACAAGATGCCATGCCCCAGCGCACAGGATCCATTATAGATTTTTGCCTGCGGCAAATACAACGGATTTTCTCCTTCAATATCACGCGAAGAAACATCGTTCCCGGCGCAATACCCAACGATCTCGTTATATCGATTGATCACCAACACCAGCTCCGGTTCAGGCACGTTCCATTTGCTATCTTTACGAATGCGAATTACTCCGCCACTGCCTGATACACGCCATCCCAACGACTTGGAGAATATTTCCGGACGTTCCGCCTCATACACTGTTTGGTACATATCCGCCACTGTGGATTCAGCTTTTCGTGCATCGCGACTTCTCAGGTAAGTGACTCCCGCCGCCCACACTTCCTGATGGGGATCGATCGGCGCCTCTTCCTCGCCGAACGCTGATTCACCGTCCGAGAGTTGAGCCAGCACCTCAAGCATTGTCTCCCGACTCATCTCTAGCAGCGTGCTCAGATTAAAGCTGGGCGGCAAAAAGAAATGATCCACCGCCCAGCGAATTTGCCCATTTGATTTATGCTTTGTCAGCAACATAATTCTCTCCTAAACGTTCAAGAATTTTGTCAACATCATAGACACATCCACCCCATGTGCCGCCACTGAGATTTTGAAGCGCAGCCCACAGACGGGTATCCTCTGGAAGATCAGAATTCCTCTGCAAGGAAGAATGAAGCGGACGGGTATCCAAAACTTGTTTCCCTACTTCCGCGTCAAATCGGCGGCCATTTTCACCGATCAAATCAATCGTCCCGGATAAATTCAATCGATCGACGATAATCTGAATCATGTCGCCATCCTGCACGCGCCCGAGCGGTCCACCCGCCAAAGCCTCCGGCCCCACATGACCAATACATGCTCCCGTGCTTACGCCGCTAAATCGGGCATCGGTGATCAATGCAATTGTTTTTCCTTCGGGCAGGTACCGTAAGGCGGAAGTAAGCTGGTAGGTCTCTTCCATTCCCGTACCCATTGGCCCGCAACCCATCAACACAATCACATCCCCGGCACAAATTGGATTTTCACTTAATCCCTTCACCGCCGCAATCGCATCCCTTTCTTTTGTAAAGACACGAGCGGGTCCGATCTTTCGATATACTCCATCGGCATCCACAACACCCGGATCAATGGACGTGCTTTTGATGATGGATCCTTGCGGAGCGAGATTCCCTGTCAAGAAAGCGACCGTGCCTGTTAACCCGCGCTTTCGTGCAACCGCCGGATTCATAATCACTTCATCAGGAAGAATGCCATCCAATTCTTCAAGACGTTCACGAACCTTCCGACGCCGCTCGCTATGCTGCCATTCATTTAAGACATCATCCAGAGTGGAGCCATTTACAGTTTGAGCATTCAACTTCAACAAACCGAGTCTGCGCAAATGCAGCATGACCTCGGGAACTCCACCAGCCAGAAAGACCTGTACTGTTCCAAATCCGATCGGTCCATTCGGCATGGCGTCCACAAGCCGCGGCGTTTCCCTGTTGACTCGAATCCAATCTTCAACGGTCGGACGAGTCAACTTTGCTGCATGCGCAATCGCAGGAATGTGAAGCAATAAGTTTGTGCTGCCGCCAAATGCCGCATGAACAACCATCGCGTTATGAATTGAATCATCGGTCAAAACATCGCCGGTTGTTTTCTTTTGGAGATTCATTTCCATTAACGTCCTGGCAGAACGCCGAGCCATATCCAGCCAAATGGATTGACCAGACGGTGCCAACGCTGAATGTGTCACTGCAAGACCCAACGCTTCCGCCACTACCTGACTGGTTGCCGCCGTCCCGAGAAATTGACACCCGCCCCCGGGCGATGCACAGGCACGACAGCCCAATTCAGAGGCGGCTTCAAGGGTGATCAATCCATGAGAAAACCGGGCCCCAAGAGATTGGACTTTACCGGCATCCTCCCCGGATTCAGGCAATAAAGTCACACCACCGGGCACGATCACGCATGGCAAAGATCGTTGGGCAGCAAGTGCGATCATCATGGCAGGCAGGCCTTTATCGCAAGTGGCAATTCCAAGCACTCCCTGCCGCGTGGGCAAGGAACGAATCAATCTTCGCAGCACAACGGCGGCATCATTTCGATACGCCAGGCTATCCATCATGCCGGTCGTTCCCTGTGTTCTTCCATCACAGGGGTCACTCACAAAACCTGCAAACGGAATTGCTTTGCCCTTCTTAAATTCTTCTGCGGCGGCTTGGGCTAATAAACCAACTTCCCAATGGCCTGTGTGATATCCCAATGCAATCGGTGAGCCATCTTCAGCACGAATCCCGCCTTGTGTACTGAGGATTAAGTATTCATCTTTACCAAGGTCTGAAGGACTCCAGCCCATTGCGGCATCCTGGGTCCACCCAAAGATGTTTCCGCTTGGAGCGCTGGTCAAAAAATCAGGTTCGAGTGGCAGGCGTCCCGCAGGGCCGGAAGCGTGGGTTTTTACATCATAAAGACTCATCGGTCACGATCCATGCCCTACATATATTGTCTTTGTGCGGGTGTAGAAATCAATCGCAGCCTGCCCCATTTCCTTAAATGTGTTCGCGCTGGATTGTTTAAAACCACCAAACGGAGCGTTGAGCGCAAGCCCCGTGGTGGGCTCATTGATTTTCACCACACCGGCTTCCACATTGTTGGCGAACGCAAATGCATGTTTCAAGTTGTTGGTGACCACGCCGGCAGATAAGCCAAAAGAGATCGCGTTTGTTTTTTCGATTGCATCATCAATATTTTTTGCCCGAATGATGCTGATCACCGGACCAAAAATTTCCTCCTGCGCAATTCGCATCGTTGGCTGAACGTGATCAAATATGGTCGGCTGTGCATAATAACCAGACGCGTCATCTACCTCCCCACCTATTAATAATTTTGCGCCCTCCGATTTTCCAATTGTCATATATTCCTGATCAACTCTTAATTGATCCAAATTAACCACTGGCCCCATTTGTACGTTCGATTCAATTCCATTCCCGACGATCAAATTACGCGTTGCTTTTACCAGCGCCGCAATATATGCCTCTGCAATATCTTCTTCCACAATGACACGACTTGTCGCGGTACACGCCTGCCCTGTTAACCCAAATCCGCCTTTGACCGTCAAATCGACTGCCAGATTTAAGTCCGCATCCTTTAAAACAACCAATGCGTTCTTGCCACCCATTTCCAACTGCACACGAGTCATGTTTTTGATGGCATGTTGATAAATCTGTGCACCAACTGCATGTGAACCCGTGAAACTAATGCCATTGACTTTTGAGCTGCCTACCATTTCGGTGCCAATGATTGCACCATCTCCTGTTAAATAGTTTATGACTCCCTTCGGCAGGCCGGCTTCCATCAATGCTTCCACGAGCATGAGTGCTGTCAGCGGAGAATCTTCAGCTGGCTTGAAAATTACAGTGTTTCCATATATCAAGGCCGGCGCAATCTTCCAGGCCGGGATTGCAATTGGAAAATTCCAGGGTGTGATTATACTGATCACACCTAATGCTTCACGGCGGGTATAAAGCAACTCGCCATTCATACTACTCGGGAGTGCCTCGCCACCCGACCGCCAGCCTTCGCCTGCATAATATCGAAAGATATCGCGTGCCCGTGCAACTTCCCCTCTGGCTTCAGCCAACGTTTTGCCTTCCTCACGAGTTAAAGTAGTGGCAATCTCTTCAAGGCGACCATGTATGATTTGGCTGGCTTTTTCTAGAATTGCTCCACGACCTGGCGCCGGCATATTCGACCATCCGGGAAGCGCCGCGTAAGCTGATTCAATTGCTTCTTGAGTATCTTGTATAGACGCTTTTGGAAACAAACCCACAACCTCTCCATGATTAGCTGGGCTGCGATTTTCAAAAAATTCCGTTGTCTGATTAACTTTCCATTCACCATTAATTAAATTTTGATAAGTCCTAATTTTTGTTGTCATTTTATTTCTCCAGGAAAGGCACCCATTTGGGGAAGGCTCTTGACTTAAGGTAGTAGATTTGCTACAATAATTTGGAAACGCTTCCAATTTTAGCGCAATAATACTACAAAAAACAGCAAAATTCTGTTTTTAGAGAGTCAGGAACCCTTGTTAATGTCAAAAAAAGGTGTAAGCGCTTCCAAACAAGCCACCACGTCCAAAGTCACCATTGTGGATGTGGCCGAAAAGGCCGGCGTTTCCCTTGGAACTGTTTCCCGTGTGATCAACAACGATATTCACGTGGCAACCGAAACTCGTGAACGGGTTTTGGCAGTAACAAAAGAACTGGGGTATGTTGCAAATCGGCAGGCGCGCAGTCTGGCAGGCGGGAAAACCAACACGATCGGCGTGATCGTTCGAGATCTGGGAACTGGCTATATTGGTGAAATCATCCGTGGGATTGACTCTGAACTTAATCTAAGCGGTGTAGATCTGGTTCTATACACCACCCATCGAATGGTAAGCAAAGAGGCCAGTTATGTAGCCAGCCTTGCCCAAGGCATGGTTGACGGCCTCTTACTGGTCTTGCCGCGCAGCCCAGTAGACTACATTGGTACATTAATGGAACACAACTTCCCATTTGTTTTGATCGACCATCAGGGAACAGGCACGGATTGTCCCGCAGTTGGGGCAACCAATTGGCAGGGCGCTTATAACGCAACGGAATACTTGATTAAGATGGGTCATCAACGAATCGGATTTATCACCGGCTCAATGGATTTGGGATGCGCAGAAGACCGCCTGCAAGGATATCGCTCTGCGCTCCGCACGCATCACATCACCGAGGACGCTGAACTTATTTACGAAGGGGATTTTCTTCAAACTGACGGATATACAGGAGCATCCGCCCTGTTAGACCTGCCAAATCCGCCGACTGCTATTTTCGCTTCCAATGATGTGATGGCAATGGGGGTGATGGATGCAGTTCGAAATCGCGGATTGCGTGTGCCAAACGATATTTCTGTGATCGGTTTTGACAATATTCCTCAATCTGCAATGGTTTTCCCCACACTAACTACTGTCCAACAACCACTTGAACAAATGGGCCGCGTTGCCACCCAAATGTTACTTGGAATTTTGAAGACCCCTGAAAAGGAAAGTGGACGAATCGAACTACCAACTGAACTACTCGTCCGAAACTCTACCTCTGCCCCAATAGACAGGGCTGGCTAAACGGTCAAGTCACACCAGCCCTGCTTTAACATGTGGGATCCCTCTCGAAGAAAGGAGAGCCAACATATCTAAATTATACGCCAATAACACCTCCCCGTTTGCGACCATAGAACAGCAATCAATTTATTTGAATCTATAAGGAGAAGAATATGTTACGTAAAGTTTATGCACTTTTGAGCCTTGTGCTCATCGCTTCTTTTGTATTGGCTGCCTGCGGTACTCCCGCAGCCACCGAAGCACCCGCTGCTGCAACTGAAGTTGCAGCGACCGAAGTTGCCGCAACTGAAGCACCCGCTGCCGAATTGACTGGCACCTTGAATGTATGGTCATTCACCAATGAAATTCGCACCATGGCGATTGCATTTCAAGGCAAACACCCCGGCGTAACCGTCAATTACACCATGATCCCTATGACCAATGGTGAATATCAGACCAAAGTCAAGGCTGCTGCTGGCACCGCCGATTCCCCCGATGTGGTTGCTTTGGAAGCTGCTTTTGTGAAAGAATGGGTCGAGTCCGATCTTCTTGCCGACCTGAACGAATTGCTTCCCCTGACCGAAGAACTCAAGACCTATCCTGCCGTTGTTGAAGTTGGAACAAATGATGGCGTAGCGAGAGCTTTCTCCTACCAGGCCACCCCAGGCGCTTTCTTCTATCGCCGCAGCATTGCAAAAGAATGCCTTGGCACTGACGATCTTGCCGAAGTACAGGCGATGGTTGCAGATCTCGACAAGTTTGTTGAAACTGCCGCCAAGATCAAAGCATGTGGTACAGGCGATTACTATACAGTCGGAACGGGAGCCGAGTTATTCACCCCCTTCCTGGCCAACCGCTCTCAGCCTTGGATTGTTGATGATACTTTGGTCATCGACCCCAAGATTGTTGAATATGTTCATTTCGCAAAAATGATGCGCGATGAAGGTTATGAATCCGGCGCAACCCAATGGTCTGAAGGTTGGTTTGCTGGAATGAACGACACCTTGAAGGATGCCAATGGCACCCCCAAGAAAGTCTTCAGCTACTTCCTGCCCACTTGGGGTCTGCCCTATGTTTTGAGCCCCAATTCCACGCCTGCTGATAGCACCACCGGCACCGGCGGTGACTGGGCCATGGTTAATGGACCAATGTCCTATCAATGGGGTGGCACCTGGGTCGGCGCAATGGAAGGCAGCCCGAACAGTGAACTGGCGAAAGAATTCGTCAAATTCGTTGCCCTCGATGAAGAGAATCTGACCAATTGGGCCACCGGTGTTTATACCAATGAATACCTAAAAGCCATTGATCCTTCAACCCCCGACGATCAGCAACAAGCCGCAGGCGACTTTGTTTCCAGCCAGGTTGTTGTTGAGAAGATCACAAGCAGCTTCGACAACTCCACACTTGCTGATTTCCTTGGCGGCGAGAATTCCTACGGAGCCTTCGCAGCCGCTGCCCCGAGCGTCAACGGTGCGTTGCTAACCGGTTCTGATGATGCCATTCAGCGCGCTCTCAATGACCCGCTGGCTGCCTATCTCAGTGGAACTTCAACAGAAGCTGAAATGTGGCAGGCCTGGTTGGATGCAGTCGCGAATGAATTCCCCGATCTGATCATTCCCGAACCTCCTGTAAAGTAGTACTGTCATAGAAAAATGGGTGGGTCAGTGTGCAAAACACATTGACCCACCCTTGTTTTCAAACTTATTTCAAAAACTCGATGGAACTTAATTCTGTCATATAAGTAGAGGCCTCATGAATCTTACCAGGCTCAAAAGAAACTCCACCCCATATTTTTTTATTGCGCCGTTCGTTATCGGCTTTCTCGTTTTTGGCCTATATCCCGTTCTTAACACAATAGGGCTCAGCTTCACAAATGCCACCCTGATGTCAAAGAACAGTGAATTTATTGGGCTGGATAATTTTCGTCGCTTATTTGCCGATGATGTTTTTATGCGTGCCGTAAGAAACACCTGGACGCTCTGGATCCTAAATTTCATTCCCCAGATCGGTATTGCAATGCTATTGGCGGTTTTGTTCACCAATGCACGGCTGAAGATCAGGGGAGTTGGAATATGGCGGGCAATATTCTACCTGCCAAACCTTCTAACGCCGGCTGCGGTGGCTGCCTTGTTTGCTTCATTATTCGCCTTCTACGGACCTGTAAATCAACTCATGGTTAGGGCCGGATTCCTGCCCGAGGCTGTGCGTTTTATGGAGTCGACCACAGTGGCACGGGAACTGGTGGTTTTTATCCAGTGGTGGACGTGGTTTGGGCAAACCATGATCATCTTAATGGCAGGTATGACTTCAATTCCCATTCCGCTATATGAAGCAGCCATGGTGGATGGCGCCACTGCCTGGCAAATGTTTACCCGCGTCACTTTGCCGCTTTTGAAGCCTATTTTGATCTTTATCTTCGTCACATCGCTGGTGGGCGGTATGCAGATGTTCGATATTCCATTCCTATTGACAGACGGCAGAGGCTCTCCACAAAGTTCAATCCAGACGAACAATATCCTGATGTATATGAAGTTCAACAGTAGTAAAGGCCATATTGGGGCGGCCTCTTCGGTTGGGGTGTTGATATTCATCATGACCACCGTTTGCGCCCTGGGTATCTTTTATTTTCTGGGTGATAGAGATGCCGATGATACAAAAAAAACAACAAGAAAGTCGTTATTCAAGAAGAATACTGAGAGGCCTAACTCATGAACACCCATAACTCTGGCACATTTGTACAGCGCTTTTTTGTCTACGTTCTGCTGACCATTCTATTAATCCTTGTCGTAGTTCCGATCTGGCTTTTGATCGTCAATGGAACCCGCTCCACAACCGAAATTCAACAGGGCATCAGCCTGCTGCCAAGCACGCATGCAATCGAAAACTACAATATATTACTCGGCAGAGGATTGGACCTGCCGCGAGGTTTTGCGAACAGCCTTTTTCTTGCCGTCATTTCAACAATTGTCACCGTTTACTTCGCGTTGTTGACAGCATACGGGATCGTTGTTTACGAATTCCCGGGCAAAAAGTATTTCTCCAACTTTATTATCATATTGGTCATGATCCCCTTGCAGCTCTCCATTATCGGCTTCTATCAATATATGTCCAAACTGGGATTGGTCGATAATTATCTGTCCTTGATCCTCCCTCTTATTGCAAGTGCCAGCGCGGTTTTCTTTGGCAAGCAATATCTTGAAGCCATAGTGATCCAGGACTTGATCGATGCGGGCCGCATCGACGGCGCCAGTGAATTAGGTATTTTTCATACCATCATGCTGCCGCTGGCAGTGCCGGGGGCCATCACCATGGGCATATTTGCCTTTGTAGGCTCCTGGAATAATTTTTTCACTCCCTTTATCATGATCACATCCATCGAAAAATATACCCTGCCCATGCTGGTGCAAACGATGCGCGGAGACGTGTATCGAACCGAGTATGGTGCGATCTATTTGGGTCTTGCAATGACAGTTGTGCCGATCATAATTCTTTATGCGATTTTTTCCCGTTACATAGTCAGTGGCATCTCTTTGGGAGCAGTGAAGGATTAATACCTCTCCACATGGCACGAAATTGATCGGATATTGATTGTTTTATTAATTGAAGTGATGGCCTGTAAAAAGGCTTGATCGAATTACCATGAGATTTTTTTTCATGGTCATTTTTCCCTCATGCCCTCCACTTTTAATGCGAAGTGGAGGGCAAAGGAAAAGGTGGGGTGATATTTTTCTTGCGTGAGCAAGATGCCGAACTTACTTCAAAGGAGTATTTCATGAGTGTGACAGGCACATCGGAAAAACCTGCGTATCTTGACACATCATTATCCTTCGCGGAACGCGCAAAGGATTTGGTCAAACTTCTAACTTTGGAGGAAAAAGTAGGGTTAATGAACCATCCGGCACTTGGCGTGCCGCGTTTAAAAATCCCTGCTTATAACTATTGGAATGAGGCACTTCACGGCATCGCCCGTAGTGGACGCGCCACTGTCTTCCCACAAGCAATTGGCATGGCTGCAACCTGGGATAAGGAATTGATCTTCAAAGTAGCGACTGCGATCAGTGATGAAGGACGCGCAAAATATCATGCAGCCTTAAAACGAAATGGATACACGGCCCAATATCAAGGCTTAACCTTCTGGTCGCCCAATGTGAATATCTTCCGCGATCCACGTTGGGGACGCGGACAGGAGACATGGGGCGAAGATCCATTCTTGACCGGTGAAATGGCCTCTGAATATGTCAAGGGATTACAAGGAAATGACCCCAAATATCTCAAGGCAGCCGCCTGCGCCAAACATTATGCCGTCCACTCGGGTCCGGAAAAAGACCGTCACACGTTCAATGCCATCGTGACCAAACGCGAGTTATATGACACGTATCTGCCCGCCTTCAAGAAATTGGTCACCGATGCAAAGGTTGAATCAGTGATGGGTGCCTACAATCGCACACTGGATGAAGTCTGCTGTGCAAGTAAACTTTTGCTGGATGATATTCTGCGGGGTGAGTGGGGATTTGATGGGCACGTTGTGTCAGATTGTATGGCACTATCGGATTTTCATCTCCACCACAAGGTCACGGAAGATGCGGCAGACTCTGCTGCACTGGCATTGAAATATGGCTGCGACCTCGGATGCGATCACGTCTTCAATGAAATTCCAACTGCCATCGAACGCGGTGATACAACCGAAGAGTTGGTTGATCGCGCTCTTGAACGTACGTTGGGCACACGATTCAAACTTGGCATGTTCGACCCCGACGAAAAAGTACCGTTCGCTTCCATTCCAATGGACATCGTCGCCTGCGATAAACATCGTCAACTTGCATATCGTACGGCAACCGAATCCGTCGTTCTGCTCAAGAACAAAGATAACATCCTCCCCATCAAACCTTCCACAAAGAAGATCTTCGTCACAGGTCCCACCGCCGCGAGCATGGAAGTACTGCTGGGCAATTATTATGGCTTCAACAATCAGATGATCACTCTGCTCGAAGGCCTGACCGGACGCGTCCCGGAAGGCATGGGTATGGAATATACATCCGGCGCAATGTTGAAACATTCTCGTGAAATCAAACATACCTGGGCGCCGCAAACAGCACAATCTGCAGACTTTGCGATCGTCTGTGCAGGCATCAGTTCCTTCCTTGAAGGCGAGGAAGGCGAGTCACTTCTTTCCCCACAAAATGGCGATCGCGAAAGCATCTCACTTCCGCAGAGTCAAATTGATTACATCAAAGAGCTTTCCATTCATGGTGTGAAGATCGTGTTGGTGCTTACGGGTGGCAGCCCCATTGCATTGGGTGAAGTGGAAGATATGGTGGATGCAATTCTCTTTGTCTGGTATCCAGGCATGGAAGGCGGAAGAGCCGTGGCCGATGTTCTCTTTGGCGACGTCTCCCCCGCCGGCAAACTTCCACTCACCTTCCCCAAATCGCTCGATCAACTTCCCGCTTTCGATGATTACAGCATGAACGGCCGTACTTATCGCTACATGACTCAGGAACCGCTTTATCCCTTTGGCTTTGGTTTGAGCTACAGCCGGTTTGAATATTCGAATTTACAACTCGATAAAAAGAATCTGCCGCTTGGAGATTCTCTCAACATAAGCCTGACTCTCCGCAACAGCGGCGCTTCAGACTCAGCCGAGGTTGTCCAGTTTTACCTGAGTGATCTCCAAGCCTCAAGCATTGTCCCGCTTCATCATCTGATTGGCTTCGAAAGGGTCGTACTCAAAGCAGGTGAAAGCAAGACGTTGAAATTTACTGTCACTCCAGAAATGATGTCTTTCTTCAACGACGATGGCAAGCTCACCTTGGAGCCTGGTGAGTTCAGGTTGCAAGTCGGTGGATGCTCCCCCGGCAAGCGCGGACAGGATTTGGGAGCTCCTCAACCAGTTTCTGCAACATTTGAAGTAAAGTAAAGATTTATGCGCAAACCAAAGCGCCCTCATTGCTCAAAGTAGCAATGAGGGCGCTTCATGTTTTTAATTCAACTACCCACCAATAAATGCAAAGGCGGCGTGGCCTGAGACAGGATATATTGATAAACGGTTGCAGTCCCCCCCTTAACAGAGGCGTCCGACCCATGTGCAGCACGCACAATCTTGACCGATTCGCGATTCCACAACAGGGCACGCTTCTGGATCTCTTCGTTCACAACAGGAAAAAGAAATTCAGAAGCAATACTCAAAATACCACCCAATACTACGATCTCCGGATTAAGCGCATTCAGCAGAGATGCGATTCCAATTCCCAATGAATACCCGATCTCTTCAAGGGAACGGATTGCCACTTTATCCCCTGCCTGGGCCGCTTCGACGATCATCTCCACCGAGAGGCGCTCCCACTGCCCCTGCGTTTTCTCAACCAAAATGCTTGACTCACCCGCTTCGACTTTATTGATAACTTTTTTATAAAGACTGTTCTGGCTGACTTTCGTTTCCCAACAACCATAATTTCCACAATTACAGAGTTCGCCATGCGTATCCACGGTCATATGCCCATATTCAGCCGCCATCCCACTGGCACCGCGACGCAATTGTCCATTACTCAAAAAACCGCCACCCAAACCAACGTTCCCGCTCAAATAAAGGATCTCCTTATATCCTTGAGCCGCCCCAAAGTAGTGTTCGCCCAATGCCGCCATGTTGGCTTCGTTGTCTACAAAAATGGGTGCGCCAAAAGATTCGTTCTCCAATAATTTAAGCAGCGGAACATTTCGCCATTTTAAATTCGGCGCAAATAAAATTGTCCCTGACGAATGATCCACCATGCCGGGAACACCGACAGCAATCCCAAAAAGTTTATCTGCCGCGGACTTTCCGCGATCAACGGCTTCATGCAAAAGTGTCATTACCTGACTTATGATTTCATCTTGCGCAGTTTCAGACTTGATTGGTTGTTTAATTTGCCAAATCGTCTGAGGTCCAAAATCCGTAACCAGTACTTCTATAAACCCCACACCAATTTCACAACTCACAATATAACCTGCCGCAGGATTAAGGGTCAAAAGTGTGGCGGGGCGCCCCGTACCGGAAGTCTGCATTCCCATCTCACGGACAAAGCCCCGTTCGTTCAATTCATTAATTAAATCGGAAACTGTGGTTTTGTTGAGATTTGTCTTCTGAGAAAGGCGGGCACGCGAAATAGGTGAATCTGTCCGCAAAGTATGCATGATTAACGACAAATTGATTTGCCGCACCAACGCTTGATCTCCTGTTTGATAGGTGTTTTGTTTTCGCATTAGTTGACCCTTGACAATAAGTAGTGATTCAGGTGAAAATAAGTTAGTTTGTTGTACCAACTAACTAAGATTATAAAGAGTTTATTGATCATGTCAAGCTGGTTATAACATTTTTTCATAATTTCCACACTAGGAGCTCCCCTACATGTCAGACTACAACCCAAAACCTGAGAACAAATTCACCTTCGGTCTATGGACCGTGGGCAATACCGGGCAGGATCCATTTGGACGTTCCGTAAGAGAAGCAAAATCACCTGCAGAACTGGTTCGCCTGCTCGGAGAAGTCGGCGCCTACGGAGTTAACTTCCACGACAACGATCTCATCCCAATTGATGCCACAGCCGCTGAACGCGACGGCATTTTGAAAGAATTCAAGAAGGCGCTTGCCGACACGGGCATTGTTGTTCCCATGGCAACCACTGACCTCTTCAAAGAACCCATCTTCAAAGATGGCGCATTTACTTCAAATGATTCCAAAGTCCGTGCGTACGCTTTGCAGAAAACGATGAATGCCATTGATCTTGGTGTTGAACTCGGGGCAAAAATATACGTCTTCTGGGGCGGGCGCGAAGGCACGGAGACTGACGCCACCAAGAACCCCATCACCGCCATCAAACGATCCCGCGAGGCAATGAACTTCCTGTGCGAATATGTGAAGGACAGGAAATATGATCTGAAATTTGCACTCGAAGCCAAACCGAATGAACCGCGTGGTGACATCTACAATTCCACCACCGGCCATATGTTGGCGTTTATCAACACACTGGACCACCCTGAAATGGTGGGCGTGAATCCTGAAGTAGCGCACGAACACATGGCGGGACTCAATTTTGTTCATGGCGTGGCACAGGCACTGGAATCAGGCAAGCTTTTCCACATTGACTTGAACGACCAGGCCTTCGGTCGCTACGACCAGGACTTCCGCTTTGGAGCCGTGAATCTCAAAAGTGCCTTCTTCCTGGTAAAGATGCTTGAAGATAACAAATATGACTCAAGCCGCCACTTTGACGCCCATGCGTATCGCACTGAAGACTACGAAGGTGTGAAGGATTTTGCACGTGGTTGTATGCGTACCTACCTAATTCTGAAGGAAAAAGCTGCGAAATGGAATGCAGACAAGGAAATTCAGTCGATCGTGGCCGAGATCAATGCGGATGACGGCTCCATGGATCAATATTTTGGTAAATATTCTGCAGAGAAAGCGAAAGCACTTAAAGGCCAGGTATTTGACCGTGCCGTAATCGCCGGGCGTGGATTAAAGTACGAAAAACTCGATCAGTTGACGATCGAAATCCTGCTCGGTGCGCGATAAGAATTCAACAGCCAGCCGACTCTTAGAGTCGGCTGGCTGTGGAGAATAGGAGAAATATTTATCTCACAAGGAGGTTGATCATAAAGATAACATTAACAATTTCAAGTTCATCGAGTTCAATCATTTATGCAATAAAACAAGGAGAGAAAGTATGAAAGCTAAACGTATTTTGATCGCCATTTTTTCCATAATAGTCATCGCATCCATGGCGTTGGCAGCCTGTGGGAATGCTGCCAGCATCGGTGGAAAGACAAAAATCGGTCTTTCCTTCTCAGACTTTGCGACCGAACGCTGGAAGAACGAAGAAGTCCTGATGCGCAGTCTGTTGGAAGAAAAAGGCTATGAAGTCATCTCTGCAGAAGCCAATCATGATGTCAAACTCCAGAATGACCAGATCGACAACATGGTCAGCCAGGGTGTCAAAGGCCTCATCGTTGTTGCAGAAGATGGAGATGCCATTGTTACTTCAGTGGACAAAGCTGCAGACGCTGGCGTGAAAGTGATCGCCTACGACCGCCTGATCAAGACCTCCAAAATCGCCGCCTACCTGTCCTTTGATAACGTGGAAGTTGGACGTCAGCAAGCCCTGGGCGTGATGGCAGCCATTGACGCAGACAACTGGGATGTAGCTGGCAAAGGCCCGGCTCGTGTCGTACAATTGGCTGGTTCCCCCACT
>JAEURJ010000020.1 GCA_016789305.1 Anaerolineales bacterium
CATGACGGTTGGCTTGATCCCATACTTCGCGATTCTCCTCGCCGAAAAAGTTGATGCGACCCAAAAAGTCGTAGAATTCCTCGTCTTCCTGATGCTGGGCGTGACTGCAGCAGAAAACTTTGCTAATGGGCACGCCGCCTACCGCATCCTGTTTGGACACCCCGCCCGTCCATTGTTTGTCGAGGGGATCGCCATCACATACTTTGGCTGGCTGGCTCTATGGGTTGGGATGGCACTCTGTATTGCCGCCATCTATCTATTGGGTGAGAAGAAAATTTCAGGCTGGTATGCTGGTTTGATCGGTGGTCTGGTGACCCTGGTTGCCAGCAGCGCCACTCACTACGTTCGTCATGCCACGAACGACTACCTCTACGGCGCATTGATGGGGCTGAGCATCGTTGTCATGCTGGTCATACCGGTCTTCAAGAAACGACTGCTCGAAGTGTCCGTCGAGGAAACGCCTCTCCAGCCCCAACCTGTCTTGAAACCAAAAGCGGTTTAACCGACACAACATTTCTGATTGCATTCTCCTTTGCGATCCGGAGCCAGACGAGCTGACTCCGGATTTGCGTTAAGGCAAAGATTTTTCCTTTGTCTTGTGATAATTTTTATATACAAAGTCTATTCACTTGGAGAATGCCATGAAAGAAACCTCTCAATTCAAACGCTCTATTCTCGCCGTGCTGGCAGTGATCGTCGGTTTGTTCATGATCATAGTTGCGCCGTTTCTGATCCAAACTTCGCTGGAACGCGTGGTGACCGAACTGCAGATCGTTTCGGCGCAGAAGCCCGCCTATGCCAGCGGCATTCTGTTGTTTTCCTATGCATTTCCTCTCTATCGCGGACTGATCTTCATCGGTGGGATCGCCCTGATCTTGCTGGCGCGTCCTATCTACCGAGGAGAGGAGTGGACGTTCCCGGTCGCGTTACTCGCCTCGGCCTTCCCCTCCGCAGGCGGGATGTTCATGTTCATGCCCTACGTCTCCTTCGTGGACGGCTTCCCCATCCCGATGGCAGTTTCGATCGTGGGGCTGATCTTCTTCTGGTCCCTGATCCTGCTCCGCAATGTGGACAAGTGGGTGAAATGGGGACAATTCCTAGCGCTGACCTTCGCGGGAATGCTGACCACACACGCATTCATCGTCGGCATCGGCAACCTGCGCACGCTGATGACCCGTCCCGAAAAACCGATGTACAACGGATTGGGAACTTGGGTGCTTGCCTGGTCGCAACCCATCCAATGGATCTGCGTTGTCCTGCTCTTCATCGCCATTTACAAAATTGCGGAGCGCAAGTTCTCAGGCTGGTGGCTGGCACTCGTCTCGGTGACATCCCTCGTGGCAATTGACGTTCCGATGCAGATCATCCGTCTCACCATGACCGACTCGACCGCCCTGGATTACACCTACGGCATGCCGGTGATGCTCGGAATGTTCATTGTTCTGCTCATGCCGAAATTCAAGCACGCGTTGATCGCCGTGGAGTAGTTCGGCGCATTCTCCTTTACATCCCCCTCCGTTTCAGAGGGGAGGAAACTCACTCCATGAAAATCAATCCTCGCTATTACCCCGCCATCATCATCGCCACCTACGTGATCTTCCTTCTGCTTGGCATCCTGCTCGGCTTCGGACCTGAACGCGGAGGTGAAGGCCGCGGAAATAGCTCGCTGATTCGACTCGCCTTCATAACTCTGGAGACTCTGGCATGACCACCGCCGCCCGCAAAAAACCCTTTTCACTTGCCAAAAGCCGGCGTACCATTCAATGGCTGGCGGTGATCGGCACATTCGTTCTTGGTCTGCGCCACATCATGCCGGGCGAAGCCTCGCGCGGCGGATCATTCGACTCATTCTGCGCCTTTGGCGGGATCGAAACGCTTCTGCCCTATCTTTTCACGGGACACCTGCTCAAGTCCACGAATCTGCTCAACTTCTCAGTCTTGATCGCCACGCTGGGAGTTGCTCTCGTGGCAGGACGCGCGTTCTGCGGCTGGCTGTGCGGACTGGGCGCGATCCAGGATTTTGTCGCAGAGTGGACGCGGAAGCTTTTCGGCGAGAGGCGTCACATCCGCGGCAAACAGAGCAAAACCATTTTGCCCCTGCGCCTGCCCGCCATTGTGGATCGTCCGCTTCGTTACACAAAATATCTCGTTCTTGGAATCATCCTGATCGCCAGTTTGTACGCGGCATTCCCGCCCCTGCGCGAGTTCTGTCCCGTGCGCGCTGTGTTCAGCCTCAAGATGACTTCATTATTGTGGCTGACTCTCGGCATCTTTCTGGCTGGCTCAATTTTGGTTGAACGCTTCTGGTGCAAGTATCTCTGTCCGCTCGGCGCGACGCTTGCCATCTTCAACAAAATTTCGCCTGTGCGTATCGTCAGTGACAATAACCACTGCAATAACTGTGGACGCTGTGATATCGAATGTTCGATGGGCATAGAAGACGTACCTCACAATCTCGATCACCCCGAATGTGTACGCTGTATGGAATGTCTCAACACCTGCGCGCGGGATGGATCGCTGGAACTGAAAGTGATTGCTAAAGTAAAATAAAGGAGAACACCCGCCTCTTTCATGACCACGAACCTGCCTCCCGTTCCCCAACATTTAACGCGACTGAAAACGCTCCTCGCCCGAATCCGCCATTTTGACGGACTTCCCCCCGAGGTTCAGAAACGAATCGCCGCGTTGGCTGTATTGCATCACTTCGCGGCGGGACAGGTTATCTACATTGAAGGCGAACCTGCCGAGGTGTTCTACCTGCTGGAACGCGGCTGGATCAAAGCCACACGCATGTCCCGTGACGGGCGCGAGCAGGCGATGTTGTTCCTCGAATCGGGAGAAATTTTTGGGGACATCGCTGTGTTTAGCGGCACAACCTATCCTGGTACGGTGGTGGCGCTCGAAGACGTGGATGTGTGGGCGATCCCCGCTCGTGAATTCCTGATATTGACCGAACAATATTCCGCGCTGGCGATGGCC
>JAEURJ010000005.1 GCA_016789305.1 Anaerolineales bacterium
CGATCCCTTGCACCAGCCGTTGTCTCCCCAATTCGAACAATTCAAATTTGCGGAGATCGTTGGCGGGGAAGGTGGAGGCGGATCATCCTGACCACAGTCAGCCTTATTCTTAATGACACAATACCCGAACTGGCAGCAATAGCCCGGGTCACAGCGCACATTCGAACATTCGCCAATTGCGCCTGCGGTAAACGGCACTGCACTGATGATCACGCCGTGTTCGATGGGTGTGACCGTTTTTTCCTTGAACGAGATGAACGGGAACAGCCACATGCCCACCGCCAGCATCAAGGCAATGAACACCCGCGTCGGTTCCAGAAATTTTGAAATGTATTTGATAATGGATTGGAGTCTCATGTTTACCCTCGCTTTGTTAAATGAGTTAGGAATATTCTACACATTTCCATTTGTTTATTCAATAGGCAATCCAGGATTCTCATACACTCACTTTACCCCACACCAGGCTTCATATCAGGCTTCAAAGATTAATGATTTGTCAGACAAAATCAGTGGGGTGGTTAGGGAAACAAAATATGCAGAATGGAGAGATTTGTCGCATCCCTTAACAGGGGGAACAAGCGACTTAAATAAAAGACTCCCTCGGGTTGGGAGTCTTTCTTGCATATTTTCCTGTCGGGGTGGAGAGATTTGAACTCTCGACCTCACGGACCCGAACCGTGCGCTCTACCGGTCTGAGCCACACCCCGATAGCATCCATTCTTTTGGTCTGGAAAGCCTGCGAATTATACCATCGTGGTTTATTTTGGCAAGCAATTACGGATTCAACAGCAGCTCGATTGTATACACATAAATCAGCTTTTTCAGGTCGGGGTCGCTCGTCCCGAGGCTGGGACTATCCTGGCGAAAGGTCAGGCGTACGCGGGTCGGCTCTTTGATTTTGTAAGGAAGCGTGGTCTCGAAAGGCTGGGTATCCGTGCCGTTGAATTCAAGCACGCGCGCGCTGACCGGCACGCCGCTCTCTGAAAGCATCTCGACAAATACAGGCTCGTCAGTGACAGGCCAGATCATACCTTTGAGATTGACCACCCCACCGGAAACTTCATCGCCATCTTCAAGGCCGTCCAATGAAATTCGCTCGTAGATCATGTTCCCCACCGGGTTGATCTGGGCATCGCCGATGGAATACAACAACACTGGCATTGTGTTCAAGTTTTCAATGCGGCCATGATCATCTTTGGAACTGATGCGAATATATCCGCGTTCGGAGACGGCGCGAATCTCAAACGCCATTTCGAAGCTGCGATAATTTCCACTGAGGTTGCGATTGACCCGTTCAATTCCGCGCTGGAGGAGCAGGCCGTTCTCTCCGATCAAATCCACTTTCACGATCTCGCTTCGGCCGGAGACCAGCATCACTTGCAGCTTGACCGGTGAAATCACACTGGACATGGGTCCAGGAGAAATAAATCGAATCTGCGCGAATTCAGTGAAGCCCGGGGCAAAGGTGGGCGTCGCCGTTGGCAGTGCCGTCGATGGGATCGGTGTTTCGGTTGGCAGTGGTGTATCCGTGGGAATGACTGCTGCCGTTTGCGCCGCGGATGTGGCGAAGATGGCCTGGCCGGTCATCGCAACCACTGTGGGAATGTAATCGGGCGGGAAAAGCGTGGGCTGGGCATCTGCCCCTTGTGAGCAGGCAGATAACAGTCCGAGAAGAGAAGCGAGAAGAAGTGTTTTTATTTTCATATCATAAAAGAAGAGACGCCCGTGCGAGCAGGGGCGTCTCGTTGGGTCGATCCGAATTATAGCCCGTAAATATCAGTGTATTTCTTCGTCAAATAGCGGACGTAGGCGGCCGAGTCGATCTTCGAGCCGGTCACTTTTTGAACGATATCCTGCGGGTCGTATTTGTGGCCGTAGACATGGATCTTTTCATGCAGCCAGGCAAGCAGCGCATCGAACTTGCCTCTGCGAATCTGCTCGTCGAGGTCTTTGATGTCCTTGTTGATCTTTTCCCATAATTGCGCGGAGACAAGATTGCCCAACGCATACGTGGAAAAATATCCAATGGAACCGCCAGACCAATGAATATCCTGCAAGACACCCATTGCATCATTGGGAGGTGTAATGCCGAGATATTCCTTCATCTTGGTATTCCAAATTTCAGGAAGGTCCTTCACTTTCATCGTGCCATCGACCATGCCGATCTCGAGTTCGAGGCGCAACATGATGTGCAGATTGTACGTGGCTTCATCCGCATTGACACGAATGAGGGAAGGTTCCACCTTGTTGATGGCTTTATAAAATGATTTGACGCTCACGCCATCCAACTGCGCAGGGAAAGCCTTCTTGATCTCGGGGAAGAAATGTTCCCAGAAAGGAAGTGAACGGCCGACGAGATTTTCCCACAAGCGCGATTGCGATTCATGTACAGCCAGTGAAGTACCGCCTTCCAACGGGGTGCGTTCGTAGGCAGGATTGATCCCCTGCTCGTACATGGCGTGACCTGATTCATGCATGGCGCTAAACAACGTGGAGAGCGGGCTGCCGGGCTCGAATCGATTCGTGATACGCACATCATTGATGCTGAACGTCGTTTCGAATGGGTGTGGAGCTTTGTCCTGCCTGCCGCGATTCCAGTCATAGCCAAACTTGGTAATGATGGCTTCGCCAAAATCCCAGACCTTTTTCTCGTTGTATTTCTTGTGAAGGAAATCATCCTTTACCTGTTTGGCAGCGCGGATCTTTTTGATCAGATCAACTTGTTTCACGCGCAGGCCGCTGAAGATCTCCTGTACTTCGGAGGTCTTCATGCCGGGTTCGTAATCATCCAGCAAAGTATCGTAAGGATGATTCCCTGCAGGGAAGAATGAAATATATTTATGAACAAGGTCAACGACTTTTTCAAGATGCGGGCGGAAGATCGAAAAATCCGATTTACCGCGCGCCTCCACCCAGGCTTCAAACGCCTTGGTGGTCACAATGGCTTGCTCGGCAATAAACTCGGAGGGAACGCGTTTGGCCTTTTCGTAATTCCGTGAGGTCACTCGAATCAGGTCGGCTTCATCGGACCCTGGCGCAAATTCATTTTTCAGGTCGTCGAGCAATTTCCCGACCTGGTCGGAAATGAATTTTTCCTGCGCGATCTTTCCCAAGGTGGCGAGTTGTTGTCCACGCGCTTCACCACCCAACGGCGGCATGTTCACATTTTGATCCCAACCCAGCACGCTGGCGGCGTGACCAAGATCGGAAACTTCACCAAGGATTTCCTTGAGTTGATTTAATTTTTCAGACATAATTCCTCGGGTGTTTATGCAACTTTCCAGCGAAGAGGCTTACCCTGCAAGGCATTTAATACTTCGGACGCGATATCGTCCCCTGCGCGGGATTGCGCTTCGGCAGTTTGTGCCCCAACATGCGGCGTGCCGATCAATTTTGGATGCAGGGCTGCTGGTGATTTGGTCGGTTCTTCAGCGAAGACATCGAGCGCTGCACCTGCAACCTTGCCGCTGTCCAACGCCTTGACCAGTTCCATCTCATCAATAATGCCGCCGCGTGCCGCGCTGACGATACGAATACCATCCTTCATTTGTGCAAAGGCCTTGGCACCCACCATGTCGCGGGTCTGCACGCTCAACGGCAAATGCAGGGAAATGAAATCAGAGGAAGCATACAAATCATCCAACGCTGTTGGCTCTGCACCACGGCGTTTGATCTCGTCTGCTTCGAGAAGCGGATCGTAAGCCAGGACGGTCATACCAAAGGCGGCAGCACGTTTGCCCACCTCCGCACCGATACGGCCAAAGCCGATCACGCCGAGGGTTTTTCCGTTCAGCTCGATGCCTTCGAGTTCCTTCTTGATCCATTGACCCTGTTTCAAGGCGGCATCTGCACGCGGAATTTCACGGGCAAGCGCAAGCATCAGACCAAAAGTCAATTCGGCAACGGCCAGTGTGGTGGAAAGAGGAGCATTGACGACCGCCACGCCTTTCTTCTTGGCGGCTTCGAGGTCAATATTATCCACGCCCACCCCGGCGCGGCCAACAACCTTCAGCTTGGAAGCTGCTTCGAAAACAGCAGCATTTACTTTTGTACGGCCACGAACGATGAGCGCATCATATTCGGGGATGACCTTGAGCAAGTCCTCTGCGGAAACACCAGTGCGGTCATCCACCTGGTTGGAGGCACGTAAAACGGCCTGTCCGCTTTCATCCAGGCCGTCTGTGATAAGAATTTTATATGTGTTCATGCGTTGATTTTATCGCAAATGAAGTGGATTTGTAATCCTTCGCAAGGAGCATTTATTTGGGACAAAGCCGATGTTCGCCGGTTCCATCATCCACGAGTTCGATGGTCTGACCTTCGCGAATATCAAAGTTTTTTACTTCGGGCAGGTCCGGCATATCAAGGTCGTAGACCACGTAATGACCGGGGTTGAGCCAGATCTCGTTTTCAGGGGCGCCATATGAAGAGGGCAAAGTAATCTCAACCGGCATGACTAACATTTGATGATGTGTGCAATTTCGCAAATATGCGATGACCGGCCAATCGGTGGTGGTGAAACCGGGCAAGGCATCCAAGTCCCCTTCCACACTGGAGTAATTGGTCATCAGCGAAACCCAACCTGTTTTATCAGAATTGGGGATTTCGATCTGCGCCCACTTGGTCAACACATCGTGTGCGATCACCTTCGCACGAGTGCCTTCATACAAAACAGCGATCGGGTTATAAGCCAGATCAGGTCCGCGACGAATGTTGAGATTGCCTTTGACGGCAGTGATGGTCACCTTTGGCAAAGACGTGGTCGGTGCCATTTCCAATGTTGGGGTCGCACTGGAAATGACTGTTGCAGTGACAGTCGGGTTGAATTCTTCCGGGGAAACAGTTTCAATTGTCCGCGGGGTGGGAAGCGCAGGCGTATTGATTTGAAACTGCGCACAGGATTGAGTCAACGCTGCAAGCAAAAAGAACTGGAAAATATTTCGATACTTGACCATTATTCGTGCCGCAGTGCCTCCACGGGTTCAAGATTAGCAGCGCGGCTCGCCGGGTAGATCCCGAAGAACAAACCAATGGCTGCCGAAAAACTTGTCGATAGGATGATCGCATCGCTGCCAACGATCGGCGTGAAGTCGGTTCCAGATGCCACCGCAACCTGCCCTACCACGAAGGCGATCAACCACCCGAAAATGATTCCGATAATGCCGCCGATCAAACTTAATAAAGAGGACTCGGTCAGGAATTGCATGAGGATATCCCGCTTGCGGGCGCCCAATGCCTTGCGCAGACCGATCTCACGCGTGCGCTCGGACACAGACACCAACATAATATTCATGATGCCGATGCCGCCAACCAGAAGCGAGATACCTGCGATACCGCCGAGGAAAATGGTAAGCACGCCGGTGATGGTTGCGAATGTGGAAAGGAAATCCTGCTGGGTGAAGACCGTAAAATCATCCGCGCCGATATCCGTGCGATGGCGTTGACGAATAATGGTCGAAATTTCCTCCACTGCAAGAGGTACGGATTCGGCAGTTGTAGCTTGTGCAAAAATGATATCCACCTGGTCGCGCGCTTCACGTTTGATGAGACGCGCCTGTGCGGTTGAAAATGGGATGTAGACTCCATTATCTTCACTGCCAAATGCGCCGCCACCCTTGGCGACCAGCACACCGATCACGCGGAATGGCTGGCCTTCAATGCGAATACTTTCACCCGTCACACCATCATGGCGGCCAAAGAGGTTATCCGCCGTTTCAGGCCCGAGCACCACAACAGACATGCGCCCCAGCATGTGTTCTTCATTTACAAATTCACCTTCTGAAAGTTCAAGGTTTCGTACCGAATAATAAGCGGGGGTAACGCCTGTGATCGTGGTTGTGGAGTTTTCACCGGCAAAGGTCACTGTCCCATTTCCCTGCAGAACAGGGGCTACCAAGTCAACGGAAGGAGCGGCAAAACGGTCGGTGATTGCCTCGGCATCTGCCAGAGTCAGAGGGCGGACGTTGTTTCCGCTTCTTCCCCCCCCGCCTGGACCACCAGGGCCGCCTTGATCCGGCGCGCCGCTGAACACAAACAATAAATTCGTACCGATGCTTGAAATGGAACCGGTAATGGATGCCTGCGCGCCGTTACCCACAGCAAGCATGGCGATCACCGCCGCCACGCCAATGACAATGCCAAGCACGGTCAGGCCGGAACGCATTTTATTGCCATTCAAGCTTTCGATGGCTTCAAGAAGAGCTTGTGAAAATTTCATTTCTTTGTCTTCCCTTGTTTTTCGTACCCGTCGGACTCCAACAAGCCATCACGCAACGTAATCACCCGCTGGGTTTGTTCTGCAATCGTGGGATCGTGTGTGACAATGATCAATGTGGTGCCGCGTTCCTTATTGAGATTCAACAGCAGGCTCATGATCTCTTTACCGACCTTGGAATCCAGGTTACCTGTCGGCTCATCGGCCATAATAATGGCCGGATCATTGACCAACGCACGTGCCACAGCAACACGCTGCTGCTGTCCGCCGGAAAGTTCGTAAGGTCTGTGTTTCATGCGGTCTTTCAGCCCAACCGCTTCAAGCGAAGCAATGGCGCGCTCGCGGCGACCTTCGACCATGCCGGCATAGCGTAATGGCAACTCCACATTTCCGATCGCTGTGAGACGTGAGAGTAAATTAAAACTTTGAAATACAAAGCCGACCTTGCGATTTCGAACGCTGGCTAGTTGGTCATCGTTCATCTGGGCGACCGATTCGCCATCCAATATATACTCACCGCTGGTGGGCCTGTCGAGGCAGCCGAGTGTGTTCATCATTGTGGATTTTCCCGAACCTGAGGGTCCCATAATGGAAACCACTTCGCCGCGATCCACAGTAAACGAAACACCCTTCAAGGCTTCCACATCGAACTCGCCCATGCGATAGGTTTTCTTAATCTCGCGGGCTTCGATCACCCAGTCTGCCATGCTAGCCTCCAAACGGTCCGCCATTGGCGGAAGGAGGATTCAAGATGATCAAATCGCCTTCCTTGACCTCACCACTTGCAAGCACGCTGTATGTGTCGGAGGAAGAACCGAGTCGGACTTTAACTTCAACAGGCTGACCATCGACCAGCAGATATACCACCCGCTCTCCCGCCACCAAACGGACGGCACGGTTGGGGATCAAGATGGCATTCTTGACTTCATCCACCACAATGTTGACAGCGGCCGTCATGCCGGGTTTCACATCTTCATCGGCATTGGTTAATTCAACGGTGACAGTAAAGTTAACCACGCCTTGTACAGTGTCGCCGGCCTGCCCCACTTCAACGACCTTGCCTTCATATTCCTTATCCAAAATGGCATCGAACGTTAAAGTAGCCGCCTGCCCGATCTTGACGGTATTGATATCGACTTCGGAAACCTGCACATCGACCAATAAATGAGAAAGGTCATCGAGACGAAAAGCGGTTGTACCGGTGTTGACCTGATCGCCCACAGAAGGAGAGGCTTGAGTCACGGTTCCATCAAACGGCGCAATGATCAACGCTTGTGCCAATGTGGCCTTTGCCGCATTGACGCGCGCCTCGGCGGCCGCGACATCAGCCGCATCGACGCCATCTTTTACGCGTTCGTAGGCACGCTTCGCATCATTCAACTGCGCTTCGGCAAGGGCAAGTTTCTCGTCTGCATCGGAGATCGTTTCCTTATCCGCATAGCCCTTGGTATAGCGGACCTTCGGTACACCGTTATCAAGATATGCCTCGGTAATGGTAATGCGGCCATTCAATCCTTTGCGATAGTTATAGGCTTTTTCGTAGGCAGCTTCAGCGGCATCCAAATTACGAGCCGCCTGCGCACGCGCCGTATCGGAATTCAACAGGTCATCCAATGCCTTTTCCGCGGAAGCCAGGTCGGCTTCTGCGAGGATCACGCTTTGGTTGAGTGACTGCTTATCGAGGCTGGCCAACACATCCCCGCGAGAGACGCGGTTTCCCACATCCACATTCACAGAGCCCACCGTGCCGGTTGTCGTCCAAACCAAAACAGCACTTTGCTTTGCGCGGACTGTTCCCGTCGCACCGACTGTGGCAGCCAAATCTCCAGATGCAGCTGCTTCCGTTTGAAATAAGGCGGGCGCCTCACCACGGCCACTTAAAGCAATAATGGCGATCAACAGGATCACTCCCACCACGCCAATGATGATCCAGGTTCTGCGTGAAAACCTTGCAAAAAATTTTTTCATAACGATATTCTCCGTGAAATGATCGCCGCGCGGTCACACAGTGACGCACAGCCCTTGCAGTGTACCCAACAAATGTGGAATTTTTGTGGAGGTTTTTATGACGTTGAAAGGCCTTTTCGGGCCACAAACCATTTTAATTCAGATAGTGTGTAATCACCTTACAATCACCACACGCTCTAATAAAGGTTTAATGAAGAAATACGATAACTGTCATCATAATTTATGGGACTCTCCTGCTTTTGTTATAATCCTGTTCATGCTCCAAAGGACCGCGCGTGCGCTGGAATTTCTGTTGATCTTTTTCATCTTCTCGGCAATCCTTGCATACAGCAACCCTTCGCTGACAGACGATATAGAAAGAGTCCGCACCTACACCCGCGACATCGAGTTCAACTACATTACCTGGACCGTGGATGCGGCACTTCTAAAATTAAAGACTTCATCCATTGGCGCCCCGCACATTCTGGATCGAGAGACCCAAAAATTAATTGTCACGGAATACTTACGTACAACACAAAGTATTGTCGCAAAAGAAAGCACCTTGCAGGAAATCTACGCAGACCCGGCCATAATGGACAAGGAATCAGCTTCCGCAGATTTACTCGCAAATCTTGACAGGGAATATAAACGGCAAATGGACCTCGCTCCTTTTGCGGAAGCAGTATTGCAGGAACAAGTCAGTGAAGTTTTGGAAGAGATCGGCCTCACCACCTTGGGGCAGCCGATCCCCAGTCTGCTGTTCCATTCCACCCCGTTGCCGGATGCGCTGATCGTCTCCAAACGCGACAAGATCGAGCAGATCGCCAACATCTCTTTGGATCCCAACATCACCGTCGATCAACAAGCCGCACTGGAAGCGCAGATCGACAAAGATCTCGACACATCATCGCTCGTTGTGCAGATCGGCGGAGTGGGCGTCTATCCCACGATGGTGATGCGCACCACCGACCTTCCCTGGCTTCTCAACACCATCTCGCATGAATGGACACACAACTACCTCACGTTGCGTCCGCTCGGCTTTTTATACACAGCCGACCCGACATTGCGAACGATGAACGAGACCACCGCTTCCATCGCAGGCGACGAGATCGGAGCGCTCGTCCTGAAAAAGTTTTACCCGGAACTGGCAAACGCTTCGCCCATAATCCCCGGCCTGATCTCTGCGCCGTTCGACCACCCCGAACCCGGAGATTTTCTCCGCCCGCCCTTTGACTTTCGCGCTGAAATGTACATTACCCGCACCGGCGCAGACGCACTTCTCGCCGAAGGAAAAATAGATGAAGCCGAAGCCTACATGGAATCACGCCGGCAGATTTTTCTGAAGCACGGTTATCTGCTTCGAAAGATCAACCAGGCTTATTTTGCATTTTATGGTGCCTACGCCGATTCGCCGGGCGGCGCTGCCGGCGAGGACCCGGTCGGCCCGGCTGTTCGTGAACTGCGCGCCCAAAGCGATTCGCTGACAGACTTTCTCAATACCATCTCATGGATGTATGAATTCGAACAACTGCAAGAAGCGATCCAAAAATAGCTCTCGATAAAAGAAAAGACTCACCTTCGATGAAACCCACTCACTTCCTGTTGATATTATTCAGTGCAAGCCTGTTTCTCTTAAGCGCCTGCTCCTCTCAAAACAGCACTCCCACCGCGCCTTTTGTCGCCGATCCCATCGTCGTTGTGGATACTCCCACCTCCGCCATTTCATGTGCGACGGTCTCCACTGTGCCCACACCTGTGCCAGATCAAAACTCACTCATTCCAGCCGCCACCAATGCGGATTTTTCCATCGGCCCGGCAGATGCGCCTGTCACCCTCATCGAATACTGTGACTTCCAGTCCCCCGGCTGTTTGGACCAGGCATACACCATCGGCTGGCTACTGGAGAATCATGATGACTTGCGTTTCGTTTTTCGTCCCATTGCCTTGACCGGCGATGTGGATAAAGCCGATAAAGCCTTCATCGCCGCGATGGCCGCCGACAAGCAGGGAAAATTCTGGGCCATGTACAATCTGCTTTTCACAAAGCACAAAGACTGGGCAGCCCTTGACCCAAATGAATTTTATGGCTGGGTTACAAAGGAAGCTCCCGCCGCCGGCATGGACGCGGGTCAACTCACAGAGGCGATCCATGCCCCTGAAACAACGACCAGAATGACGTCGACAATGGAGGCGGTTAACAAGTTATCCCTTCCGGCGATTCCACTGATCCTCATCAATGGTTCGCTGCAGCCCTCCTATCTATTGGATGCCCAAAGCCTGAATGATGCCGTTGGGCTGATCGCACTTGGGCAAAAACAATTTTCGCAATGCCCGCCTTTTACGGTGGATGCGGCCAAAAATTACATTGCCACGATCCATACCGAAAAGGGTGATATTGTGATGCAGTTATACGCGGACAAGGCACCGCTCGCTGTCAACTCATTTATTTTTCTTGCGAAACAGGGCTGGTTCGACAACGTTTCTTTCCATCGTGTGATTCCCGGTTTTGTGGCGCAAAGCGGTGACCCCAGCGGAACCGGCCGTGGAAACCCCGGCTATTTTTTCAAAACAGAATTAAGCGACCTGCTTTTTGATTCGCCTGGCATGGTCGCCATGGCAAACTCCGGGCCGGATACAAATGGAAGCCAGTTCTTCATTACCTTTGCACCGGCAGCGCATCTCAATGGCAGCTATACTATTTTCGGAAAAGTGATCAGCGGACTCGATGTAGCGGAACAATTGACTCCGCGCAACGAAGCCGAAAATCCTCTCGCTCCCACGGGGGATAAAATCTTGAACGTGGAAATCGAAGAAAAATAATGGAAATCAAAATAACGCGAGACCAAAAAACACACTGGCCATCCATTCTGATCCTGATCGTTCTTGCCATTGGAATTGTCTTCTTTTTGGGCATTTCCTTTGTGATGAGTCTTCTATCGGTTGTACAGCTTTTTGATGATTCAGGCACTGCCGCGGATAATATGATCGTCGCCTTCTCGGCGGGGAGCGAGTTTATTTTATTGCTGATTTGCGCATGGTTCGTCTTCCAAAAAACCAGCGGGAACGAATCGGCGGAACGGCCGGGCAATTTTCCATTTGCGAGCTGGCAGTTGCTGGTTATTCCCTTGATCGTACTTGTATCCATCTCATTCGGTGGGGTGATCACATATGCTGCAAATAAATATCTCTCCTGGTTCTTCCTCCCGCTGGCCACATTGTTTGTGATCCTGCCGCCCATTTTTCTGTATGTGGGACTGGGTTCCAATGGGATCGGAATCGGTCCACGCTGGCGCACATGGGGCACAATCGGCCTTGGGTTGACCATCAGCCCTGCGCTCATGATCGCGCTTGAGCTTTTTATTTTGATCTTTGCCCTGCTCGTGGTTGCTGTTTTTCTTTCGTTTCAACCCGGCAAATTACAGGAGTATCAATTCTTTTTTCAGCAGTTAAACCGCCAAACGGATCAGGATGCCGCGCTTGAGATGGTCGCTCCCTATTTATCCGATCCGCGCGTGATCGCTGCCATCTTCGGGTACATCGCTTTGATCGTTCCGCTGATTGAGGAAATGCTCAAGCCATTGGCTGTCTGGCTCTTTGCACGCAGCATCGCAAAACCTTCCCAGGGTTTCGTGTTGGGAATGTTAAGCGGCGGTGCCTTTGCCGTCATTGAAAGTTTAAATGCCAGCGCCGATGGATCGGAATCATGGCCGGTGGTGGTGGGTGTGCGAGCCGGAACCAGCCTGCTGCATATTGTATTAACCGGTTTAATGGGTCATGCCATCGTCGGCGCATTTCAGGAAAAACGGATCGGACGCTTGTTCGCAACTTATTTCAGCGTGGTTGCGATCCACGGGATTTGGAATGCATGTGCCATTGCTGCGGGGCTATCTGCCAACGGCGAAGCTTTGGGACGGCCGGAATGGATGGCTGCCTTCCTCCCCGCTTCGCTTTGCGGGCTTGGCGTTTTGGGAATTGGCATCTTCACGGTCCTGATCGCATCCAATCGAAAAATTCACACCCTGGCAAAAGCAACGCCGGTTCCAGTTTCGCTGCCTGTGGAAGATAAAGAGTAAAATACCTGCATGACTTATTCCTCCGTTGCACGGGATGGCGACCTCGCACAATTGGTCGGCCTCAATCACAAGAACTTTATTTTTACACTCAAAACAGGCGGCAATTTTCAAACCCATCGCGGCGTCCTGTATCACGACGAACTCATCGGCAAATCCTGGGGCACGCAAGTGTTCAGTCACATGGGCGCGCCGTTTTTTCTTCTTCAGCCCTCGGTTGCGGATATTCTCATCGATCTCCCGCGCAACACGCAGATCCTGTACCCAAAGGATATCGGTTTCATTCTCATGGCGATGGGCGTCGCTCCGGGCCAGCATGTGATGGAAGCCGGCACAGGCTCAGGCTCCATGACCATCGCGATGGCAACAGCCGTCGGCGCGGAAGGACGCGTGACGTCGTACGAGCAGCGGCCCGATATGCAAAATCTTGCCCAAAAAAATCTCGAACGCGTCGGACTCGCTTCACGCGTGAACTTCAAGCTGCGCGACATCCAATTGGGTTTTGACGAAACGGACGCAGACGCCTTCTTCCTCGATGTGCAAAATCCATACGATTATCTCGAACAGGTGCGCAACGCATTGAAACCCGGCGGATTCTTTTCCACACTGGTGCCCACGTTCAATCAAGTGGAAAAAACCTTGTACGCGTTACGACAAAATAAATATGCTTTCGTGGAAGTGTGTGAAATCATTTTGCGTTTCTACAAACCCGAACCCACCCGCCTGCGCCCCGTGGACCGCATGGTGGCGCACACCGGCTTCCTGATCTTTGCCAGAAAGATCGAACCCAGCAACGACCCGCGCGGTTTGGAACTTGCCAACGAAGCCGGTGTTGGCTCGATGCAGGAAATTAAATCAACTCCGAAAGCGGAAGAGGAAGCAACCGATGTTTCGTCGTAGACCTTTACGGGGCGGATTTCGTCGCGCCGGGATGCCGGAAGTGCCGCCGATGTTGCGCCGTGCGCATCAATTGATGGAAAACGGAAATTACGCCGAAGCACAGGAAGCATTTGAAATGCTTGCCAAACGTGCTGAAGATAAGTTTCCTGAACGCGCTCCATTTTTATTTTTGCAGGCGGGTCAAGCCGCGATCTTCGGCGGCCAAACCAAAAAGGGAATCGCCCATTTGCGTAGCGGGCTGACCATGCTTGCGACTCAGCAGCGTTACCATCGTCTGCATATATTGGGTCAACAAGCAGTGGACGAATTAATAGCACGCGGTTTAACCGCTGAAGCAGCCGAGATCAGCGAAGTTATCAAAAATAATTTACCGGCAGAAGTCGTATCCGCACTGGTTGAAGTTGAAAAAAAGAAACCCATTCTGCCTACGCATTGTCCATCATGTGGAGCGGCCCTGAAACCCACGGACGTGGAATGGCTGGATGAAGTCACCGCCGAATGTGAATATTGCGGAAGTCCGGTGCGAGGCGAATAACCTCGTTATGATTCCCTGAGGGAGCGTTCGTTGCGACCGAAGGTCTCGATTTTATCTATGAATATCACTCAGGAATATATCGCCGAAAAATTACGGGTCGCTGAACAAAACTCCGTGAACTCGGAAGATTATGCGGAGATGGCGGTCAAACCCGGCATGAAACTGCGCAGCGCCGCAGTCCTTCTCCCCCTCATGTTCTACAATAATGAATGGCACATCCTCTACACCCGCCGCACGGACCGGGTCGAATCGCACAAGGGACAGGTCTCCTTCCCCGGCGGTGCGAGCGACGAAGGCGAAACCACACCCGAACAAACCGCCCTGCGCGAAGCGGACGAAGAGATCGGCATGAAACCGGAAGATGTGACCACGCTCGGAAGATTGAATCGCATGATCACGATCAGCAGTTATCGCGTCACCCCGGTGGTTGGGATCATCCCCTGGCCGTATGCCTTCAAAGTCGCCGGGGTGGAAGTGGCCCGCGTATTTACCATTCCATTGTTATGGCTTGCCAATCGAAACAATTACTGGGAATTTTCCCTGCGCGAATCGGAACGGTCGCTGATCGCCTATCACCCCTACGATGGCGAATTGCTCTGGGGAGCCACCGCCAGGATGACGGTCAATTTTTTGAAGACGATTGAAGTTTTGAAATGAAAATTACGAAATCCGAATTAGAGATTTTTCGAGCTGAAATTATTAATTGTTTAATTACCTTTGGAAATCTGCAAGAGGCGGAGGCGATTGAATTAATGGACTTCGCAAAGATGTTTGAGGATAAATCCGAAATGGCCATTAATTTGCTGTTTCACGAGCCGCCTTATTACTGGGCCATGGTTTTGCTTCATCCGGAAAACTCGGAATGGCATAGAGATGAAAAACTATGGCCCCCACCAAAAGGGTATATATCCTAAAAAGGACCGCCATCGAGAGATGGCGGTCCTTTTTTATTTAGCAGGAAAATCCTACTTCTTTTCTTCTTCCTTCTTACCACGTTCCACGGCGATCTCAGGAGATGCGGCGGCAGCGTCAGTCGCGGCAACAGCGCCAGCGGCGGGAGCCTCAACTGCATCCACCTTGGGAGCGGTAGCCACGGCGATCATTTCGCCTTCATCGGTGATCACACGGACATTCTCAGGGAGGACCAGGTCGCTCACATGAATGCCATCGCCAACCAGCTTCAAAGCAGAGATATCCACATCGATATTCTCGGGGAGATCAGCGGGCAAACATTCCACTTCCAGTGTTTCAATACCGCGAACGAGCACGGCGTTGTAATCCTTCACAGCAGCGGAAACGCCGATGAGATGAATGCGGGCGCGTGCGCGGATCTTCTCAGTAAGATCCACTGCGAGGAAATCGATGTGAGTGAGCACATCCTTGATGTAATTGCGTTGTTTTTCGCGAACGAGTGCAGGGTATTCCTTGCCATCCAGATCGATCGTCACCAAACTGGAGGAGGACAATTTATTCAATACCAGCGTCGTTTTATGAGCATCCAACAAAATAGCAACCGGCTCCACGTGGCGACCATAGATCACGGCGGGCAATTTCCCCGCGCGGCGCAAAGCACCGACCTGCTTGCCGATCACATCACGTTTTTCTGCCTTCAGTACAACTTTATCCATCTTTACTCCTCGGACGCCTCTCACCATCACGCTGTCAGCGCGGTTACCTTCGTCCTATGAAATGATTTTCTGCAAAGCGGCCATGCCGCTTTAAACATTCAAGATTATTTTCGGCCGAATAACATCCGGCCCAGCAGCAGCATGATCCCAGCGAATAACCCGCCAACCATGCCTGCGATCAATGCGCCACGGGTATCGATCACCGTCGTCACATTCCCTTCCACTTTGGGTGAGAGCAGGATGACCGATTCGATCTTCTCACCGCGAACTTCGCGCCCGGCGACCAGACCCACATACGAATTGTTCAACTCGACGCTTCCCGCCACGACCGCGCCTGCCGCGCCATGCAGGGACATTTTCTCCGCCCGGGCCGCGCCAATCGCAGTAGTCTGTGTGTTGACCTCTACCGACCGAACGGTCACCATCGCGGAATCTTTTGTGGAAACGCGATTGCCATTCACGGTCAGTGCGGCGCTCAAATTGAGTTCCACATCTTCCGATTGAATTTCCTGCGCCGAACTTTGATGCATCCGCACCAATTCCGCTTTCACAGTTTGAACGTCCACTTGTGAAAGATTGGCAACTTGTGATTGCTCAACAACTTCGGGGAGATTGGGTTCTTCGATCATTTTAGGCGTTTCGTAGAAAATGCGCCCCCATGCGGAGGCGCAGGAACAACGGCTAGGATTTTATTCGCGGGCAGGGGTTTCGTCAAGGCTCGCTGACTAAATCCCCTCAAACAGGTCGTACCGTTTCTTTGCATTCGCAGGGACTGGCGGGTACGCCTGCATATAATCTTCGCGCTCGCCAAAAAGACGGGTAACGAACCCCATCAGCCCACGGCGCATCTGCATCCCGCCCTGCGAGGCATGGCAGGCACTCGCCCGCGTTTTCATCTCAGAAACCGAACGGGTGTCCAGCCGCACATGGATCGGGAATGTAACCTCAGCCAATTCCTTGATATTGATATCCCCGTTGCGGCCAAACTTGGTCGGGTCCTTCCCAAACAGCGGCATCAACCGCACAGCCGCCTTAAGCAGGCCCTTTGGAAAAACCTGAAAGTACAAGGCTTGCGGCTTGAAAGGCTCACCAGCCTCCGGGTGGAAAGAGGCGTCGTCCGCTTTTTCGAAGGCTAGCACCGTCGCCTTGTGAATATGGATATGGTCAGGATGTTTATATCCGCCGATGGGATCGAAAGTCAAAACCACTTCCGGCTTCAGCTCGCGGATGTATTTCACAACCTTGCCGGCCACCTCGTCAATTGAGTGATTGATCTGTGCCGCAGGATTCTTGTTGTCATCCGAGCCAAGCATACCCGAGTCGCGATAACCAAGAAAGAACACTTCCTTTAATCCAAGTTCCTTTGCGGCACGCATTAATTCATCAGTACGCATTTCGGCAGTATCTTTAAAGCCCTTCAAATGCTCGTCATCCACTGTGCCGGCCTCGCCGCGAGTGGCGCAAACATAATAGGTGTCGTATCCTTTTTGAGAATATAAAGCGATCGTACCGCCGAGACCAAACGATTCATCATCGGGATGTGCAAGAACAGTCAATAAAGTTTTTGTCATGATTACCTCGTGAGATAGACGTGCAAGCTGTTCACAAGTTTACCCCATCGTGATAAAATCCCGTTACGAAGAAAAGGATACCCTGCGAATGACAGACAGCCTGTAAACCAACCAAGTACTTTAGGGCACTAACCCGCTGTAACTATTTAATTTCAGCCGAGGCTTGCCCTCGGTTTTCGTTTTAATTATCCATGTAGGGCAACCCTTCAATCCCCGTCAGACTCCATGAAAATCCTGGCGTGTCGCCCCTACCGAGACAATACAGGTCCATTATGCTTAGTATCCATAACCTCAATAAAAGTTACGGCATTCAGCCGGTCTTACAAAACATCAATTTCAATATTAGCGCAGGCGAACGCATCGGTCTCATCGGCCCCAACGGCGCAGGTAAAACCACCCTAATGAAAATTCTTGCAGGCCTTGAAATTCCCGATTCTGGGAATGTCTCTTCGACGCGCACCAATCTACGGGTTGGATATCTCGCCCAAGGAATGGAATTCTCCCCCGAGCAGACGCTTCGTTCCGCGCTCGCGCCTGATCCTGCTTCGATGGCAGATCCCGCAGCTGAGATCGAGTCACTCGCCCTCGCATTGACTCAATCCCCAAACGATCCCATCCTTCAACAGCGCTACGATGATGCCCTTGCTCAACTCTCCAGCACGCAAGATGAAACCATCCTCATCTCCCTCGGCTTTGGAGATATTCCCCTTGACACACCCATCGCCCATCTCAGCGGCGGACAAAAGACCCGCCTCATGCTGGCACGCGTGTTGTTGCAGGATCCACATCTATTACTTTTGGACGAGCCCACCAATCATTTGGATATCGAAATGCTCGAATGGCTCGAAGGCTGGCTCAATCATTTTCGAGGCGCGGTGCTGGTTGTCTCTCACGACCGTGCGTTTCTCGACAACACAGTCACTTCAATCTTTGAATTGGATTCGAGCACACACAACCTTCGTTCCTACCCAGGCAACTACAGCGACTATCTCCTGCAAAAACTGAACGAACATGAAAAACAAGTCCAGGAATATCAAGATCAGCAGGATGAACTCGCACAACTCCACCGCGCGGCCAGTCATGTTCGTGGACTCACCATCATGAAAAAGGGCGGCAAGGCAGACAGCGGAGATAAATTTGCCAAAGGTTTCTTCGGCAACCGCGCCACTAAAAATGTGGCAGGGCGTGCCAAACACATCGAATCACGCATCGAACATATTCTCACACAAGAGAAAATCGACAAACCTCGCGGCAATTGGAAGATGAAACTGGATTTCGCGTCGCCGGAGCATCAATCAAAAAACGTTCTGGTCACCGAATCACTCTCTATTGGCTACACGCCAGAGAATCCGTTGCTCGAAAATATCAATTTGTTCATTCGAGCCGGTCAACGCATCGTACTGACCGGTCCCAACGGCGCGGGGAAGACCTCTTTCATTCGAACCATCGTTGGGAAATTGCCTCCCCTTTCCGGGATATTCCGCCTGGGTGGTGCAACCAAACTTGGGTACATGGCACAGGAACAGGAATTGCTCAACCCTGCTTTAAGCGCAGTGCAAACCATTCAAAGTATTTCTGCGATGAACGAAACCGACACGCGCAATTTCCTGCACTATTTCCTCTTCAAAGGAGATATCGCCCTTCGTCCTTCCCGCGAATATTCCTATGGCGAGCGTGCGCGCTTGCAACTCGCAACTTTGGTCGCACAGGGATGCACCTTCCTAATATTGGATGAACCCATCAACCATCTCGATATCCCCTCGCGTGAACGATTTGAAGAGGCACTCGGGAATTTTCAAGGAACCATTCTTGCCGTGGTCCATGACCGCAGTTTCATCGAAAGATTCGCCTCCGATGTCTGGACTGTCAAAGACGGCAAGATTCTAAAATAGGAAAATCATGTCCACTCAAAATTACACACCATATCATGATGTAAATCTAGTCTTAAGTACCCTTTTGGAAAATGCAAGGAAAATCCTAAAAGACAAATTCCTCGGCATGTATCTCTATGGCTCGCTCTCCAGCGGAGACTTCAACCCCGAAACCAGCGATATCGATTTTCTAATTGTCACAACAGAGACTCTCCCCCAGAAATCAATTTCCGAACTCGAGGCCATGCACAAGGAAACCTGGGCCGGCAGCCTGAAACGAGCCGGCAAACTGGAAGGTGCATACGTACATAAGGAACTCATCCGTAAACACGACCCCAACGGCTCGCCGTGCCCAACTGTCAATGAAGGAAAATTCTACGTCGCCGAACTTGGCAGCGATTGGATCATTCAGCGTCACGTCGTTCGTGAGTACGGTGTGATACTCGACGGTCCGAGCCCAAAAACGCTGATCAATTTTGTCACTCCTGATGATATTCGAAAAGCGGTCATGGGGACGCTGAATGAATGGTGGTTTCCCATGCTCGAAAATCCTGGCTGGCTGCAAAATAAAACCGACGGGGACCGCGCCTTCGCAGTCATTACCATGTGCCGCGTGATGCACGCATTGGAACATGGCACGATCATTTCAAAACCCAAGGCAATTCAGTGGGCACGGGCCAAACTGGACGACCGCTGGAATCAATTGATCGACAAGGCGGTTGCGGTCTCAAACCATGAAGACAAGGAAATTCTCCTTGATGAAACCCTTGACTTCATCCAATATACAAAAGAACAAATTGAAGGGTAATATAATAGCTACTTCGCGGCTTGGCCGCGAAGTAGCATAATCGTCAAGGAGCATCCATGAAATTTGAAACCCTCGCCATCCACGCAGGACAGGAACCCGATCCCAACAACGGCGCTGTGATGACGCCCGTCTACCTCACTTCCACTTACAAGCAGGATGGAATTGGAAAACCGCGCCAGGGATATGAATATTCACGCACGTTGAATCCAACCCGAAAAACGTTGCAGGATTGTCTTGCCGAACTCGAAGGCGGCCATTGGGGCCTGGCGTTCGCTTCCGGCATGGCTGCGACGGATACTGTTTTGCGAATGCTTGGGAGCGGCGATCATGTCGTTGCCGGCAACGATGTGTACGGCGGAACCTTCCGTCTCTTTGACAAAGTGCTGCGCCGCTTCGGCCTCGACTTTACATTTGCCGACACCACCGATCCAGAGAATCTCGCCGAGGCATTGACCCCGTCCACGCGCATCGTGTGGCTGGAGACTCCCACCAACCCGCTGCTTGCGGTCTCCGATATTCGCGCCGTTGCCGAGATGGTGAAACAGCATCCGAACAAACCCTTATTGGTCGTGGATAATACCTTTGCGACCCCCTACCTTCAACGTCCGCTTGAATTGGGAGCGGATCTGGTCGTCCACTCAATGACAAAATATCTCGGCGGTCATTCCGACGTGGTGGGTGGAGCGATCATCGGGAAAGACAAAGAACTTGGTCAACAACTGGCATATTTACAAAACGCCATCGGCGGTGTTCAGGGTCCAATGGATTCGTTCCTCGTGCTGCGCGGGATCAAGACCCTGCCCATCCGCATGGACCGTCACGCCGAAAATGCAGAAAAAATCGTGGCATTCCTTGAGAAGCAGAAAACTGTCAAAAGGCTGATCTATCCGTTCCACGAGAGCCATCCGCAGGTCCAGATCGCGAAGCGGCAAATGAAAAATGGCGGTGGCATGATCTCGTTCATCATGAAAGAGGGCAAAGATGCCGCTGTCCGAGTCGCCGAATCCACAAAGATATTTACGCTGGCTGAATCATTGGGCGGCGTTGAATCATTAATTGAAGTCCCCGCTGCAATGACCCATCTGTCCACACAAGGTTCGAAGCTGGAAGTCGATCCCGGACTGGTGAGGTTGTCTGTGGGAATCGAAAATGTAGATGATCTGATCGCGGATTTGGAACAAGCGCTTAAATAAAATAAGACCTCCCGAACGGGAGGTCTTATTTTATTTGTATCGCGACCAGGGTGACGTCATCGTCCTGCTTGGAACCATTTTGATAATTCAACAAATTTTGGAGCAATTGATCGCAAATTTCCTGCCCGTTGCTTTTCACAAACGAACTTAGGAGATTCTTTATTCTTTCCATACCAAACGACTCACCACGTGGGTCGCGGCAATCGGTCATCCCGTCGGTATACATCAACAAGGTGTCGCCGGGAACAAGCTGCACAGTACGCTCATCGAGTGTAACGTTTTCCCACAAACCAATGGCCATGCCTGCACTATGTGCGATGCGTTCCACGGAGCCGTCTGCATGAACAACCAAGGGAGGTTCGTGACCGGCACGCGCGTAAGCAAATTCATTGGTTTCCAGATCGAGAATGCCATAAAGTACGGTGACAAACTGGGATGATTTTTGCAGGCGTGTAATATGTTTGTTGACCAGCACCATCACTTCGCCGGGCGGAAGATCCATATCCGCCTCTGCCATGATCAGCGCATGGGTGCGCGCCATAAATAAAGCGGATGGCACACCCTTATCGGCGACATCGCCGATCAACACGCCAATGTGTTTTTCGGTGATCGGAAAGACATCGTAAAAATCGCCGCCCACCTGACGGGCCGGCAGCATACATGCACCAAAATTAATTCCATTGGGCTTGGGCAATTCGTCGGGGAGAATACTTAATTGGATTTCAGCAGCAACTTGCAGTTCTTTTTCGAGACGTTCTTTTTCGATGATCTGCGCCTGCGCGGCCTTCAGTTCGTCGTATGCAGTTTGTAACTGTCTGTTTTTTTCCTTCAGATCGCGAAACGTGGCAATGTTGGTTGCATCGAGTCGTTGACTCAACACCTTCACCATCCAATTGGAAACTTCAGGATATTTGCGATTCATTTCCAAAAATTGCGCACGGCTCATCGAAAGCAGGGTCACTTCACCGCGGGCTCGAACCGTCGCAGTGCGATGTCCGCCGGGCATGAGCAAGCCCATCTCCCCAAGGTATTCCCCTTCCTGCAACACGTTTAGGACAAGTTCATCCACACCGCTTTCGATCTTCAAAACTTCAAGTTCACCCTGCAAGACAACGTAAAAATTTTCACCCGGCTCGCCTTCATTAAATAAAACTTCGTGATCTTTCATTTTTTGGGTATCAAGCAACGTCAAGAGACCATCAAGCTCCTCGGGTGGGAGGCTGGAAAACAAAGGGATTTTCGAAAGCAAATTGACAGACATAAGGCGATTATTTCGTAAGGTCCACGGTTTCTTTACCGCTCAATTTATCTTGAATTCGCTGCATCACGGTATCCAGGTGATTGGTTTGATGAACAAAATCAAGGTCATTGGTGTGGATGGTCAACACAGGGCACAAGTCAAAGGCGCCGAGCCATTCATCGTAAAAGGAATCGAGCAGGGCTAGATAATCGGCGGAGATGCCGGTTTCCATATTGCGGGCGCGGCGGCGAATGCGGTCCATTAATACCGGTACAGGCGCTTTGAGATAGATCAACAGATCGGGTCGCGGCAAACCATTGACGACCAACTCATATAAATGGCGATATGCAAGATAATCACGCTCTGCCAGATTGCCCATGTGATGCAGGGCACGCGCAAAGATGTGAGCATCTTCGTAAATGCTCCGATCCAAAATGGAGGAGCGTGAATCGCGGGAGGCCTCCAGATATTGATCGGCACGGTGGCCAAGGAAAAAAATCTGTAGATGAAAGGACCAGGCGTGCATATCGGTATAAAAATCGGAGAGATAGGGGTTATCTGCCACCGATTCGTAGCCGGTCCACCAGCCGAGTCGTGCGCCGATACGCTCGGTCAGCGATGTTTTCCCCGCGCCGATGTTGCCTGCCACCAAAATCAGATGCTTTGCCATGATATTTTTTATTTTATCATGCCAAAGGGTATAATGATAAAAAAGGAGAATCATTGCAAATGAAAATTCGTGACGCTTCGGGCTGGACCATGTTTATCTTTGGATTACTTGCGCTTCTTCTCGGACTGATCGGCCTGATTCGCCCGGAATTTCTGCTCTCCCTCCTCGGCTTTGACGTGCTGGAGCGCGCCCAACGCAGCGCAAGCGATTATACGATTGTCTTTATGACGGCCTCCTCCATGGCCTCCTTTAACATCGGCATATACTACATCCTCGCCGCGCTGAGTGATATCAAGGTGTTTTACCGCTGGACCGTTCCATTCCGCGTGTTGACCTTTCTTGTGTTCAGCACCGTTGTAATCAACGGAATTGCACCTACGCGATTCTTCGCTGTCGGCGCATGGGAATTAACCGGTGCAGCAGCCACCGGGTTGGCATTATATTTTGAAAATAAAAAGAAATAGAATGATCAAGAAGGCAGGTCCCCATGAAATCCAGATGGATTGAGCACAACAACAAAAAGATCCTGAAACAGGATTTTGCAAATTTATTCTTCAATACTCAGGCGGTCAAAAGCGAACTGGCCGGTGTGCAGGAAATTGTCCTGAACCAGCCTGAAAATTCTGTGTTAATCCTTTCAGATTTCACCAATACCGAAATCTCTGGAGACTTGATGAGTGTGCTCAATCAGGCTTCAAAGAGCACCAAACCATATGTAAAAAAGACCGCAGTTCTTGGAGTCACCGGCATTAAACGCACCTTTGGCGACCTGCTGTCCAGAATCACAGGACAACCATTGGTATATTTCTCAAATGAAAGCGAAGCTCTTGATTGGCTCGCAGCAGACTAGGATTTTTCCTATATTAATAAAAAAGCCACTCGCAAATGAGTGGCTTTTTTTATTTTCGCTATACTGTCTCCAATGTTCCCTTTTGCTTCGCCTGCGTCTCAAACCAGGAGAAGAGGAAATATCCCAACAACCCATATATCAAACCGATTCCCATTTCACTGACCAGGAGTGGGGAAATGTCGCTGAAGCTGGCACCAGCTGCCAGCGCGCGGGAAGCGGCAATTCCGCGTGTGAGCGGAAGAATATTCGAGACGAATTGCATCCATGCAGGCAGGGCGGTTACTTCCACATTGGCACCTGAAAAGATAAGCAGCGAAAAATAAACAAAGTTATTCACGAACATTACGTTGGCGGTGAGCAGGCTTAAGCATCCCATCAGCAAGCCCAGACCACATGTGCTAAAAGTGGTGACCAAAATGGTAAGACCAAGGGCGGAGAGGTTGGTATGGGAAAGGTCAAGACCCATGAGCAGAACGCCCCAGGTCAGGGCGATCACCACGCCAATGGCACCGTCGATGATATGCATGAAGGCGCGGCCGAAGAAAATAATAAACCGATTGGATGGCGTGCCAAACAAATAAGGCAGTGTACCTGCATCGCGATCTCCACCCACACTCATTGTGACTCCGAAAATACCGCTGACAGAGGTGATTTGGATGGCATTTCCGATCACATAAAAATCAACATTTTTTCCGTTCGAGGCGTATGAGCCGAGAAAGACGAAGAAAAACATTTGCGCAAGCGGCATGAGGATCTTGGAGGCCATGTAGGTCACGGGTCTCAGCCAGGCAAATAGCGCCCGGTAGGAAAGCATGGTCCCCTGCCAAAAAAGATAAAGGTTCTTATTTATCGTGTTCATGTTTTAATCCACGTCCAAAGTCGCGTCGACACGTGCTTTATACAACATGATCTTAAATAGCTGGCTGGCGATGATCAAATCCACAATGCTGAACAGGATCATCATTGACCACGAAAACAGAAGCTGGTCGAAAGGCATCATGGCAGTGGAGGTGCCATGCAGTGCAAGTGCTGCCCAATATGGCGGAAGCAAATAGCTCAATGGAGTGGTCCAATTTGGAAGCAAGGCGATTGGAAATAGAAAGCCACACATGATATACACGGGGAATTCCATTGCATTTTGCCATTGTTGCACACTACGATACATGACGAACAAGGGAGCAATGGTCAGGCCAAAACAAATAAAGGCGAACATGCTCAGAAGCAGGGTTAGAAAGAATAATATAGGTTGCGTGAGCGAAAGCGGATATCCAAAAAGATAAGCGGCGAGCGCATAGGACACGATCATCGAAAGCAGGGACTGAAACACGTTGGCCAGATTTTTTCCAAACACGATCACATCAAAGGGAGTTGGCATTCCGACCAGAGATTCAAGGGTTCCCGTCCATCTTTCCACATTGATGCTATTGCCGGAGACAAAAAGCAGACTGCTCCACAAACCGGTTAAACCGCTCCCCACCACCACGAAGACGGCATAGTCACTGCCTTTTTCGCGCAGCATGAACAGGGCAAGGATGGCGATGATCATGGGCTGAAATACGATGGCAAACAGAACGAATCCGTCACTGAACTGCGTGCGGATGGACATTTCGGCCACTACTAATACTGTACGCCAATATTTAAAAATGTTTCCGTAATTCATGCCTGCCCCCCAACCAGACGCACATAAGCGTCCTCCAGGGTCGGCTCACGGACAATTACCCTGCCGATACGCTGACCGTCCAAAGCAGCCATTACATCCGGCACAGCTTCAGCGCCACGCTTGGTTTGTACCAACAACATTTGTTTTTGCTCACGATCCTCAACGGACAACGCATCCACAAAAGGCAGGGACCGTAATTTCTCAAGGACCGATTCCGGCGTGCCAAAAGTTTCCAACTCCACCACTGAAAGATCGCTCACATGGCCTTTCAATCCGCTTGGTGTATCCAAAGCGATCACCCTTCCTTTATTGATAATGGCGATCCGATCTGAAAGCGCATCCGCTTCAAACATGTAATGGGTGGTCAATAAAATAGTCTTCTTTTGAGATTGTAAATTCAAAATTACATTACGAAATTCACGCGCACCCACAGGATCGAGACCAATGGTTGGTTCATCCAAAAACAAAATATCAGGGTCATGCAGCAGGGTGCGAGCAACATGCAAACGCTGCTTCATACCGCGTGAGTAACCGCCCACCCTTTCATTGCCGCGTCCCTGCAAGCCGACCAGCTCCATTAAATATGGGATCCGCTTTTTCGAAACGGCCGGATCCACACCATATAAACTCGCAAAATACCGCAGGTTATCGTCACCGGAGAGTCGCCAGTACAAACCACGTTCTCCACCAAAAATGAACCCGATCCGCCTGCGTACCTCGTTGGCTTGTTTTACCACGTCAAAACCCGCAACCCGCGCGGAACCCTGCGAAGGGATCAGCAACGTGGTTAACATTTTTACAGTGGTTGTTTTCCCGGCTCCGTTCGGGCCGAGCAGCCCAAACAACTCGCCCGCCTGCACGTCGAAGGAAATATCATCCACCGCCACCACTTCCTTGATGGATCGATTGAAAACACCGATCTGCGCACGATATACACGATTTAGATTGCTGATCTCAATTGCGTTCATTTGAATCCTTTTCTAAGATTGGTTCCAATATTTAGAACAATTGTACACGAAACGACTGGGTAAATTCAACCCCTTTGTTGTATACTTTGCAATATGAAAAGGCGAAAATATTTCTTTGTCATCCTGATTACAGCGCTCGTTTTGATCTCCTGCGCGAAAAATGTCGAGCCTACATCCACCGATCTGGATGTGAATGCGATACGCACGGAGGCGGTTTCCACCTTCGCCTCTTCCTTAACCGAAACTTTGGTCGCTACTCCCACGGCAATTTTCACATTGACGCTCACCCCTGCCCCAATTGAAACCTCCAGCGGCGAAACATCAGCCCCGCAAAGTACTTGTTACAACCTGCTTTTCATCAAAGATGTCACCATTCCTGATGGCACTTTTTTGCAGGACAATGAAGTGTTCACCAAAACATGGCAGGTACAAAATAACGGATCCTGTGCCTGGGCGCCAGGATTTACCTTCAGCCATGTCGGGGGTGACTCAATGCGGGGGAAAACGCTTGTGCTCAGCGACCCAATTCCCGTTGGGGCGAAGCGTGAACTTTCGGTCCAATTGGTGGCTCCGGCTGGGGCGAATGGTCTCGTGCAAAGCTCATGGCGCATGGCCGATTCCAGCGGAGCGTTCTTTGGCGATACACTGACAGTTAATATTACGATGGGCACCATCCAAACACCATCGGCAACAGCAAATCCCTAAAACCAGGATTAACTAAAAAGACGAAGTGAAAATTCACTTCGTCTTTTTAGTTTTTGCAATTAATTGCCTTTTGAAAATGATCGTCCGAGGTAATGCCCAACAAGGGTTGCAAAAATACCGGGGGAGATGCCAAGGAAAATGGAACCAAGCGGCCCGATCAAACCTCCCAGCATCATGCCGAGCAGGGAAAACGGGAGGCCAATCGCAAAGCCTATAATGGTCGCACGATATGCGCCTTTTGTCTCTGCACGGCGAAGGAAATATATCAGTGCCAGGCCGATCAACAGACCGCCTGCAAAAAAGGCCACATAATCCATTGGTGACGAATCGGAATTAATGCTGTTAAATCGCAGAGCAAAAAGCAGCAACTGTAAAACAGGCATAACTGCCCCGATGACCAGCGCCCACAAGAAAGAAGGTTTTTTATCCATCACACCACTCCCATGAAAGAATTAGGTTAATTATACCCACGCATCCACAAAAATAAAGAACACAAAAAACGCCCGCTATTTTATCAAGGTCAAATCCCGGCATTGCTCAAAATATTGGATATTTCCGAAAGCATGGAAGTAAGCCTCGGGTAAGAGACTTCAAACTGTTTAATGGCATCACGCAAACGTTCCACGATCGAGCTTGTGTCGGAACGATCTAGCAACTCGTCGATATCTTTTTCCAGATCACGCAGCAATTTCAAATTTTCTTCATCCACACTATCAATACTATCCACCTCGGCGTGGAGTTTTTTAAGCAGCTCTTCGAGTTCCTGATGTTTCATGAAAGCACCTCTCTTGAAAATATGATTTCCGAACTCTGATCATCCTCTGCATCTATTTTACAACTTTCCCGTCTTTTTTGGCGCCTATTATTAGGAAGGTTTGAATCATGCGGACACTGTCTTTTTCAAATGTTTTCCGTTCGGTGCGGTCCACGGGCAATACCCATATGCATAAAAGGTCTTTTAGGACTCATACAAAATTTTGCGCTCGGCTTCTTCCATCTCTTCATAGATCCTTTTTACATCGGCTTTCATTTCCATGGTTGCGGTGGGAGTCATTGAAATAAACTTGACCATGTCCTTTGCCTGACGCAGCAAATCCTTTACATTTGCGATATAAGAAAAATCCTTCCTCCCCATTCCCTCCGGGACGGGAAGATCATGAGCCTGTTGAATCAGTTTTCGGGCGCGAACGATACGTTCAGCAGCAGGGATCAATTTTGCCATGTGTTACTCCATCAAATTTTATATTCAGAAGATATCTTACTATAAAAGAATAGGTCATATAATATACGGAATATTTCAAGCCATTTTAATTCAATGAATGGCCTTTTTACAAAGGATAAGAGATGAAGATCAAGGCAGCAAATACAATTTTATATTGCAAAAAATGGAGGGAAACCATTGACTTCTACCGTGACGGATTGAAGTTACGAGTCCTCTCTTCCACCGATTGGTTCATGGAGTTCAAACTTAACGAGTCAGCGCGGTTGAGTGTTGCGGATGAAGCTCGCACTTCTGTGAAAAGCGGAGAAGGCAAAGGAATAACCATCAGCCTGCAGGTGGAGAACGTGGAAGCATTGCATTCTGAATTACTGAACAGTGGATTTGAACCAACCGCCATCAAGGAAGTCTGGGGCTCAAAAGCCACATACCTGCACGACCCGGAGGGAAACCGCCTGGAATTTTGGTCTGGACGCGCAAAAGCATGACCTTGGATTTCATTTCTACAAAATGTCATCAAAACCCTTGACAAGCAGTTTTGTGTGCTGTAAAATGCAATCGGTTGCATAAATGAACACGAAGTCTGTACGAACGATTGCCGATATTGCCAAACTGGCCGGGGTTTCCAAATCCACCGTTTCACGCGCGCTGAACAACAGTCCGCTGATCGGTGAGGAAACCAAGGAACAGATCCGTTCGATTGCCCGCCAGCACAATTTCGAGATCAACGTCTCTGCCCGTCAGTTGAGTTTGAAGCAAAGCAATATCATCGCCTATGTCACCCATGCCTATCATCAGGATTTCTCTGTGGCAGACCTGTTTGGACTGGAGATCATGGGCGGGATTTCCAGCGGACTGGCAGCCCTGGGGTACGATTTACTCGTCATTCACGTGGACCCAAATGACACAAAATGGGCCCGAAAATATCTGGATGGCGGACGTGTGGATGGCTTTATCCTGATGACCTCCACCCGCAAACAGAGTCACGTCAAAGCACTCCTTGAATTGGGTGCCCCTTTCATTACCTGGGGCATGCCTCACAGCGGACAGAAGTATTGTTCGGTATCTGGTGATAATGTCAACGGAGGAAAACTTGCCACAAAGCACTTAATTGACTCTGGAAGAAGAAAAATTGGCTTTATTGGCGGCCCAGAGGATGAAGTGGAAGTGCAACAGCGGCTCACCGGCTATAAGGCAGCCCTGCAGGAAGCAGGTATGGAAATTAATACTGATCGTATCATCTATGGCGACTTCTCCAACACCTCGGGTGCAAAAGCCATGGCGAAGCTGATGGAGCAAGTACCAGACCTGGATGCGGTCTTTATTAACAGCGACTTGATGGCTATTGCAGCCATGGACATCATTCGCGAGCACGGAAAAGAAGTACCAAAAGAAATTGCAGTAGTTGGGTATGACGATCTTTCCGTGGCAGCCAACAGCAACCCGCCGTTAACGACGATCCGCCAGAATGTCCCTCTTGCCGGAAAGATGCTTGCACAAAACCTGATCCAGTTTTTACAGACAAAAGTCGCAACCAATGTATCGATACCTGTGGACTTGATTATCAGGAAATCAGCTTAAGGTTCACCCTCTTTTTTTTTGCAAAGAAATGCAACCGATTGCACTACAAGAGCTCGCGCCCGACCCATAGAGAATTTTATAGACAAAGGAGAAATATCATGAACATGTATCCATTTACAGCTGTCACCAATATTCGGAGTCATCTGGCTTATAAATTCCATTCACTGCGGGCAAGCGCCCAACGTGAATTATTCCTTGGCAAACTCATAGGGAGAGACACCCTCCTGCAAACATTTCCCCGCGGAATGGAACGCAAAAATCCGAACAGGAAACTGCTCCCCATTCAAGACATCCCCATCGAAAAGATCGTTGGCTCTGTAAATCGGCATGACGATTTTGATTACAAGTTTCGTCCTCTCAAGGAGAATGCCCGTGACCGCTGGATCGATATTCACCTGTTTCTGGAAGAAGGCTGGCCGCCTATTTTGGTTCACAAGATCGGCAGCGAGTATTTTGTGGAGGATGGACACCATCGACTTTCCGTGGCACAGGAACTCGGCATGCAATTCATTCTCGCCAAGGTTTGGGAATATCCGGTGGTCGAAGTGTTAAAAGTGGATCCATGCCGTACGTCAAAATGTGCAGCAACAAATTCACCCAAGCTGTACATACCGGGTTAGTGTAGATCGAGCGAGTAAAGCGATCTCCTCATTTTATGGCCCGCCTCTGGGTTTAATGCTCCCGGGAGGCGGGCCTATTATTTTCAATTCAACCTGCATACTAAATTATTTGGACATTCAGCTTTTGGAATGTACATGACATACCGAAAATGTGGTGGAAACCAGGAAAGATTTTTATTCCGAGGAGATGATCATCCACCAACCGGAGCCGCCGGGGTCTCCGTTATTCTTCCAGGCATTCCACACCCCTTCCCCGCCCAACCAATAACCCCACCGATTCGTACCCGTCAGTGGATCGTTAAAGAGGATCTTTGTCTTGTTGGGATTCGCATCGATTGAAATGCCGGTGACCACCACGAAATGTGCGCCGGACGCGGGATCATCGAGGCGGGAGAGAACATCAATGATGAGTGGATCGCCGCTCGTTAATGTTTGCGTCAGGAAAGACAATGCCTCATCTTCCTTCTTTACCGTACCTGTCAAGACAGTATCCGCGTAATGTTCGGCGATCTTCTGCATATCTTCCGGACTCGTAAACGGGGATTCTCTTTCGGTGTAATATCCCTCCCCTACAGCATATCCGATCACATCCAACTCTGCGACTTTCGCTTCAGGATAGGCATATTGATAAGCCATCGCGATCACGGCTGGTCCGCAGGACGTGTATTTCGATTGCAAGGCTGCTTTCACAGGCAGGTTCATCATGCCATACAGGCGAAGCTGACGTTCCCAATAGCTCTCGCCGGCCATGGTGAAATTTAGCGAAAACAACGCAGTAACGATCAAAAGAATGTGGGAAGGTCGTTTTAAAAACGGAATCATAAAGATATGATGGTCAGCAATAAAAAGAATTTCACACGACACCAACCACAGCGGAAATACTTAAATGAGCTGAGGGTTTTGAAGGAATGAAAAATTCTACTCACCAAAAACATCCGAAGGCTTGTGAACACTAAGTGCGGCCAGAAGCATAAAAACATGCCTGAGAATCCAGAAAAAATTCTGGAGGAAACCGCCGAGGATCGGGGTCGTTACATATCCGGTCAACTCAATGCTATTGGCCAGCCCATAACTTGTGACGCCGCACGCCAGAAGCAGGGCAATCTTCGCCCAGCGAGTTTCGCGCGATGCGCTGTATCGAATCCACGCGAGTGTAATCAGGCCGGCATCAAGGATCGGATAGGCCGCATAGATAATGAAGTTGAACAAACTCCCTTTATTCTGGGTGACGACATAACCAAAGTAGACGGAGACCACCACGCCCAGGGCAAGGAAGATCGCAAGCGCCACCCAAAGCCAGGTACGCCGCTCCAATGGCTTGGAGTAGTTCCATAAAGCAAATCCAATGAGGATGTAAGGGGTCACATAAAACACGTCGATCAATGAAATTCGATTCAATGCACTTTGAGTCTCGGCATAGTAAATAATCCATGCGATATTCCCGATGAGATTCATGGTCCAGGCAACGGCAAACAACAGCCAGAAGCGGCGCAGTTCAGGCTGTTGATAGGCCCTGACGTAGTAGGTGACAAAAACGATCAGCAGCATTACATAAGCAATGGCTTGCATGGACGGGGCAACAAGATCGATAATGGACATAATGCTCTTCCTTTTCTATCGCTCGATAATTTCGAACAGATCGCGCAATTTTCGAATTTCATAGGTAACGGGCAGATCGTCAGGCTTCGACTCGCCACTGGGATTGAACCAGCAGGTATCGATGCCATAATCCACACCGCCTCGCATATCCGAAGTGAGGCTGTCTCCAATCATCAGTATCTCACTCTTTGACGGATTCCCTGCGCGCGCAAAGGCAACGTCAAAGAAGGCTGCATGAGGTTTCGCCGCGCCGATCTCTTCGGAAATGACGATCTCATTGATGAACTGCTTGACCGGTGAAAGCTCCAAACGGCTGCGCTGTACACCAGTCAAACCATTGGTGACGATGAAAATCCTGCTCTTGCCATGGAATGCATTCAATACTTCAAAAGCGCCATCGATCAAGTCAAAGCACAGGCCCAACTGCTTGATATATGTATCGCTGAGTTTCTCCGCGGGCCCGGTACTTCCAATGGATTCGAGGAATAATTCAAACCTTCGAACCCTCAATACTTCAGGCTTGATCTCCTGCCGCTCCAATGCCTCCCAAAGATCCTGATTGATCTTCCGGTATGCGTCCGTAGAGGTTCCATCGAAAGGCAGGCCGAACAATTGAAGGGATTTCATCAGGGCAGTGGTTTCGGCCTTGTTGTAGTCAAACAACGTGTTATCGGCATCGAACCACAGCCAGGGGTAATGTTTTTTCATGAGTTTCTCCGAAAGGTAGCATGTGCGCTCATTCGTTGGACAAAGTGCATCCCTGCCAGGACCTGATCCAAGCGTTCTTTGGATAGCGTTCCGATATATTCGCCCACCTGCCCCACCTCTACCGTGGACACCTGTGAAACAGCAACAATGCTTTGTTTGGGCAAATTCGCCTCGCCTTCTTCCAGTAAAACGTTCCCGGGAAGGTCGATCCGCTTCCTATTGGTGGTCAAGGCAGCGACAACCACGGTCGCAGTACGACCGTGGTTGTCCACGTTTTCTTGAATCACCAGATGCGGATGAACAACATCCCGTCCTTCCAACTGTACCCAATAGAGATCGCCTGGATGGATCGACATATTTCCTATTTTACTCTGCCTAACCGTGCCTTCTCATACGGCTTAATTATTCCTGCAAAAAGCTCTGCATTTCAGTAAAGACCAGTTCCTCCTGGGCGATGAAGCAGTAATGATGTCCGTCAGGGATGACCACTGTTTTCGCATGGGGAAATCTGTTTTGAAATTCGGAAATGATGGACCAGAAAAAGGGGTCTTTTACGTCGCGGCAGAACTGATCATAGGAGGCTTTTTGTTCCTCCGTATAGTCGTTCGTCAGTGCACGTCTTCTCAACCCATAAAAACTCAGAGTTGGTATTTGGGCCTTGACCTTTTTGGGAGCATAATCTTTGACCAGATTCTCAACGAGCATCTTTTCAATGGAAGCGGACATTTTATCGACCACGATACCTTCTTCGTTCACGGTCACGCCATGGGATACCTCCTCATCCCATAGCTCACTCCAGATTTTCGCAAACTCGGGGACATCCCTTTTCACAATGGCAATATATTCCTCGAGTGTGCGTGGCGGGGCATGTTCCTCTCTTCTTATTTCCACCTTCCCGATCGGGTCCTGCTTCATGATGTCCGGCTCCCCTCTTCGATCATCCAGCGCTTCCAAATATATCAACTTTTCCACACGCGTTGGGTGTGTCGCGGCAAAGTGCGTCAGTTCCACCCCGGCAAGCGAGTGACCGACAAAAATAGCTTTTTGGATATGCAATGCATCCATGAATTGACGGATATCTTCCACCAGCGTATCTGCGTCATATCCAGTTTCAGGATAGTCCGATTCGCCATGTCCGCGGCGAGTGAAACCGAGGACATGGAATTTATGGGTAAAGCGCGGGGCAAATTTATTATAGATGTAGGCAGAGCACCCCATCCCAGCGAGGAAAATCAAGGTCGGGCCGTGTCCGCCCCAATCAAGGTAGTGGAAGCGGATCCCATTTGCGTGCACAAAGTCACTTTTCGGATTCGACACATTCATTTATTCCTCCCTGCCATTAATTCCTCGATCTCTTCGAGCGTGGACGGAATCGCCGCGGACAGATTTTCGTATCCATCCTTTGTCACAAGCACGTTATCCTCGATGCGCAGACCGATGCCCCACTCGCGGACGTAAATCCCCGCATCCACTACGAACACCATGTTTTCCTTCATCGGCTCTTCATACCCGCCCACATCGTGGGTATCCAACCCCACATGGTGTGTAACGCCATGCCAGACATATCTGCGAATGTCGGCAATATCATCCAGAAGACCCAGCGCCTTAAGTCCTTCGAAGGATGCCTCCCGACAGGTATTGCCCAATACGGGAAAAGCGACACCCGGACGTACCTGCTCCATGACGGCGCGGTTCACCGCGTAAGCAACCCGGTATAGCTGTGCCTGCCTCTCGCTGAAACGACCGTTTGCTGGAAACACGCGGGAGATATCCGTACAATACTCATCGTAGGCGGCTCCCACATCGGAGAGGATCAACTCACCGTCCGCCACAACAGAAGTGGGATTTGTATAATGCAGATAGAAGATACGCTCCCCGCCCGCGATAATGGAAGGAAACGCGGTGCGCCGCTGACCGTGTGCGGCAAGCTCATAATTGAACTCCGCTTCCAGTTGATATTCCATCATGCCGGGTTTCGCCACATGCATCAACCGACGAATGCCCGCCTCGGTGATCTGCATTGCATTGCGAATGGCATCGATCTCTTCAGAGGACTTGACCTTCCGCATCGCTGTCACAAGCGGATAACTGTTCCTGATCACGAGATGCGGATGCCGGCTCTGAATGTGTTTCGCAAATTCCCGCTCGATATCAAATGACCGCTCCGACGCCAGCGCGTCAAAACAAAGCCAAAGGGTGGTGACATTTCGAAACGAGAGCAGCTCGTTCAAGGCTCCGTTCAAGTTGTCGATGTCTTCAACTTTCTCCACCCCACTCATTTCATGGATCTCCGCTTCGGTAAAGCGCCTGCCTGTCCAAACCTCGCGCTCAAGATCGGGAAGGGTCACAAATAAGCGCTCACTGACGAGATCGTCCTTCTTTTGGATCAACAGCGCAGACCGTTCCTGCTTAATGCCAGTCAGATACAAAAAGTTGCGGTTGGTAAAAAACGGGAAATCCTCATCTGCGGTTTTTCGCCTGCCTTCACCGCTGAAAAACAACATGACATCATTGCCCGATAGTTGAGCAGCCAATCTTTGCCTGTTGCCAATGTAAAACTTTCTGTCCATTTTTATTCTCCATGTCCTGTCATCCCGCGGCAGATCAACCCGCGGGGTCGCGTCCTGCGATGATCAATAAATTAAAAGCCGCAGGCTGAGATACGCCTGCGGCCCGGGGGTCAAAACAAACCGGTCAAATCGTGCTTAACACCCACCTGCGGGAGGCGCGCTCAAAAGGGAATTTGTGAATGAATTGATGATCGTCATAATTTCCGTGCCTCCTTTCTTTTTGGGATCTTGCTTTGATTTTATCCGCGCGGCCGGCCCGCGTCAAGAACTTATGTTATATTGAGTTGGCCATACGATCATCATCAAACAACAAAGGACAACCCAAATGCGCTACAGATTTCGTTTTATGATCGAGGATGAAGAGATTGCCGAGTTTGAGACCGAAGCCAACCCGCCGAGCATCGGCGACGAGGTGGTGATCGGCCCAAATTTCATTTCCCCAGACAAACTGGCCCTGGCCCACAACACGTTTGTGGTCAATAACCTTCTGCATGTATTCAACGAGTCGTCTTCCACGCTGGTTGAAATTTCCCTCGAAGTATTGGATTAATTACTCATTTAACCTTGGCCGCCGCGTCCCAGCGTCAACGATAAGACTTGACGCTGCTCCATATTTTATCGGCGGAAATCTTTGGCTTTCTGCACACAAAGATGGCAACGGGTCCACCCGGTGCATCAAATCCCCGCTGGGCAGTTGATCGCAGTTCACATTCATCAAAAAAGACAGCCATGGGATTTGTTTTGGTGGTGACGATGATCATCACATCCCAGGAATACCCCGGCCCCCAAAGATAATATGTCAACGAGCCGCTGACCGCATGGGGAAGGCCGTATCGGGGACCCAGAAAGTCGATTGCACCTGCATCCATCCAAAGACCTGCATAGACTCCAGCCACGGCGCGGTCTTGTGCAGGCAGATCGTTATATACCCCGGCAACATTCTCGACAAGTTCCTCCCAGCCCATCCTGCCGGAGAGAAGCAGCGGGTAATACGAAGGAGCACCATTAAACTCCTTGACGGATTGATACAAAAAACTACCGGTTTCACCGTAAAAAGTCGGGAAATATTCCAACGGCAGGATGGGCAGGCTCGATGGGAGTACATAAATGCCCGTGGTCAACAGATAAAGTGCGATAGCGGTTTTCAAACCATTTCCCCAGCGTATTCCAGTGAGCATCTCTTCCACAAAAACTGCGCCGGCGGCAATGAGCGGCATGAAAAGCGCGCCAAGCAAGCGGACCGACGCATGCAAAGCAAACTCGACCATCATCGTGGCCAGGAATAGCACTCCCAGGAAACGGTACTCCACCCCATTCAACCGCCGGAAGATGCGATACAACCCGGCGATCCATAACGGCAGAATAAACAGATTCATATAAATAAGAACGTTCGTGAGATACTGCGAAATGGAAGCTTCATACACCCGAACGGTGCCATAATTATTCCAATATTCGAGGGTCGGCCAATGATTGGCGATCTGCCAAACCAGATACGGCGAGACGACGGTCAGACAAAGTACCGCACCCAACCAGGGCCAGAATGTCAATAAATCCTTCCTGTATTTTGAAACCAGGAGAGCTGTCAAAAATCCCGGTCCCATAAAAATCATGGTCATCTTCGTCATACAGGCCAGACCGGCAATCAATCCCAACAGGATCCAGAGTCTCTTTTCTCCGCTCCGCAGAAATCGCACAAGCGTATACAGGAAGCCCGCGAGAACCAGCTGGTCAATGCTGTCGTAGCAAAAAATTGAATCAAGACTAAGCCAGAGGGGAACAAAAATAAACCACAGTGCGCTCAACAGGACCGCAAATTCCCTGCCGCCAAACTCTTTTACGATCAAACACACAAAGACCAATGTAGCGGAACCGGCTAGTGCAGGGACGATATGCATCGCAAACAGTGATTCTCCCAACACGGCCCGGCTGAGCGCCACCAACAATGGGACCAGCGGCGGCAGGTCCACGTACCCGAACGCAAGATGCCTGCTTAAGGCAATGGTATAGAATTCATCCCCAAAGAAACCATATCCCGGTGCCACATACATATGCAGTGCAAATTTCACAACTGCGCCGAGGAGGATGGCCAGGTTAACTGATGATAGTCCAATATATTTTGGTTTTCGCATAAAACACCTTTCGTAAACGGAAAACAGATTACGAGGGCGGCCCGATCCGTTGAGTCCAATACCCGTGCCAGACCCCTCCCGAAGATGAACCACATCCTACGAATCTTCCAACATCCACCTTTGCCTGGGTGAACGGATCAAAATTAGCGCGCCGTCACGGACTAATTCGGATGTAATCAATTTCCGAGTATGGAATTGAAGCGATATTACTCCCACCTGTGACTGTTACGATGGAATCACCCGCAAGTTTCGACAGGTCGAGGCTCCTTGAGAAAGTTTCTTCAGTGGAATTGAAGGCATCTTCTTTGATGGTGACAGTGTAACCGCCGTCTGTCACGTGCAGTGACAAAATGAAATAGCCATCGCTATTGGATTGGTATTCAAAGCTGTCCTCCAGCGGACTGTCGATCCCGTCGTATCCCACCCAAACCTTGCTTTTAAAAACTGCGACATGCAACTTGCCAAGTCCAAGCCCCGCAAATTCGTTTTTAAAACGCATGGTGGCAGTGTAGATGGAAGGCAAATCTACCACCCCCCTGGTTTGAATAAAGGATGCCGGGTTTTCACCGGCCAGTTCGGGCGCATATCGGCTCAGCTTCAGCATCCCACTTTCCACTTTGACTTCTCCGAGAGTGTTGGACCCTTCGAACCCTGGGAATGGAGTCAGGCTGGGCGTGGCGGACCAGACCTGCGTGTCGAGAGAATCGAACTCCTCGTCGAACAAAGCAGCCGACGGGGTTGTGCAACTGACGAGTGCCATCTCGATAATGATCACAAGGAGCAATCCTAATACATTCTTTCTCATGGGCTTCCTTTCATTTTTACGAATTGGATATGGTTCATCTGTTTTATACCTGTGATCGCACAGATATTTGTCATCATACACCGCACATCGTTTTGATTCCCCTACGGAAAATCAACGAGACTCCTGCGATCTTCCCACGAGTTTGCCCCTATCAATAAAGTCAATTTATAATCATGGCACAGCGTTTTCTGAGATTCCATCTTCCTTCCAATTGAGGGCCGTATGCCTGCCGACTTAAAAATCATCCCGTATTTCATTTCATTGTTCATCGGGATCGCAATCACACTCGCGTCTCTTGCATATCAAAAAATGGGACCTGAAACGGCTTCCTATGGAAATGCCGGCTGCGAAGAACAACCAAATTCCTGCATTGACGGCCAAATGATGGGCGATGTGTTGGGGGCAGGGTTTCCATTGCAGTACGTTCTGGATAACCCTGGTGTTTCAGTACAATATTCCATTGGTCTGGAGGACAATTTCAAATTTTCACGCTTCCTACTGGACAGCCTTTTTTATAGTATCCTGATTTACGAAAGCATCAAGTTCGCCCGAAACTACAAACAACAGCGAAGTAAAAAATAAGTCCACTGCATCGAGATGATTGCAGTGGACTTATTTTTTGTTTGCCGAGATCAACCGCCCAACAGCGGATATACCTTCTGCGCCCAGGCATGGATGGCATTCCAGTCGCGGTGATCGCCTTCCTTCCACACGCCGAAAAGCACGCTCAAGCGGAACTTGACTCTTTCCGCAAAAGATTCGACGCGGCTGATGTCCAATGTACCTGCAAAGAGACCTTCCTCCACGGGCCGCACCAACTTGCGGACAGGGTCCAGCCACGAGGAGACATGACTGCGATAGGCTTCTCCATTGGGCATGGCAAGCGTCATGCATACCAGGAAGGCGGCAAAGGGTTTCTTCGCCAGTGTTTTTTGATTGGTCTGAATGAATTCCAAGGCTTCCGGCAGCCAGGCCGCCGCACGGACCGCACTGCCTGCCACCACTGCCTGATAGGATTCCAACTCTTTGACTTCCTTCATGGGCAGCACATCCACCTGCGCGCCGCTTTCAGCGAAGGTTTTGCCAATTGCCTGCGCAACACCCGTCGTGGCGTCGAGGCGGCTGGCATAGGTAACCAGTATTTTCTTCGGCATCGGATTCTCTCCTTTGCCATCTACTGTATAACTTTAGCGGGTCCCGCGGAAGTGAGTTTTATCCTTGAATTTTGACCCCGCTACTGTCTTGTAAAATATTCTTCCATTCCAAAATCCGCCCGCCCGGAATCATCAAGATAGTTGTTCTGTGTGACGACCTTCAATTGCCCGTCGGAAGTGATCGTTAATTCCTGCGTCATTGCGACAAAATCAAAGATCCAGGTTACATGCAGGATCCCGGACCTGGAATCGTAGTTGTAATCCACCGTCGTTGCGGGTGAATATTCCCTGAAATTACATTCCGTGGGCTGGCAATTCCCAAACATATTAATATAAGTTTCCTCACCCTGCATCTGAATGGACACCCGCGCCAGATTGGCTGTGTTCAGATCAGGCGCCACCCATTCCCCAAGAAAGTCTTCCGGCGGGTTGTTGGATATTTCATATAATTGAACCGGAGATGTGCTCAGAGGCAATAACAGCACCTGACCGACTTCCAGTTTGCAGGACGGGGATAAATTATTCCTTTCCAGAATGGCTTCCACAGGGATATTGAAATTGAGGGCGATCACTTCGCAGGTGTCATCGGCCGTCACAATATATTGAATATCTTCAAATGGTGGCGCGGGGGTTGGGATGGAAGTGGAAAGTTCGACCTGCGCTACTGTGGGTGCAAGGCTGGCAATTGCCGTTGACGCGGGCTCTGCATTCTGAGCCTGCCTGTTAACAAACACCAGTGCCGTGACGACTGCAACCGTCAATATGCCGCCGCTGATCATCGCAACCGTTTTATTCATGGAAATCCTCCGTGTTGAACTAGATTGAACGCCATTGTCGGCGCGTTCAGCCTTCAGTTCAACTGTGGATTTCCCCAATTCGCTCGCGGCGCTGCCACCTATGGATTTCCCCAATCGTATAACCGCTTCGGTTCTGGAACCCACATGAAGCTTTTTATATACATTCTTCAGGTGATATTCCACCGTGCTCGCGGAAATGCCCAGTGCCAGGGCAATTTGTTTGTTACTTTTGCCTTGCAGAAGGAGTTCGATTACGTCTTTTTCGCGTTCACTGAACTGTACGGGATCGTTGTTCATTTTTTGATTCTACTTGATTCGACTCACATCATCAGGCAGGCATGGCGCCGCTACAGGAGCAATGGCAACTCGTCAGGCCACCCAGAAATTGAACGCATACAGCATCGCCAGAAAACCCATCAACAACAAACTGATGATGGTCCAAACGCGGTCAAAGACCGGGTGTTTCCCCCAGCGGGCCAACGTAATGAATAACGCCGGCGCGGCCAGCATATAACGATGGATGCCCGGAGGTCCCGAGACCCACGCGATCAGAAACGCCGCAAGACTGAACCAGGCCACTTCGGGATCGGTCTTCAGGCCGCGTAAAATGGTGATAAAACCGAGTGCCGAGCAAGCAAGCTCGATGGAGTAATGAGCCGCGAATCCCCCCGGCGGAAGGATGTCTGGTCTGCCGGGGGCATGCCCAACGATCACACCGTGAAGCGTGATCACCCAGGATGAAAAACCTTTGGCGAGATCCAATGGAGCTCGTGCAAAGTAAAGGGTCTGAACATAATCGAACATGGCACCATAATACGAAAACTTCCAGATCAAATAAACGATCAGCGGCGTGAAGGCCAGCAGCGCATGCCAGATCGGACGCCAGGGCAGCCGCTTGAAATACAACTGGTCCCACTCCATATCCAGCTCATACCATTCGTTTGTACGGATCCAGGTAAGTATCATCGGGATGACCAGCATGATCCCCACCGCGCGCGTCATCGTAGCAGCCCCAGCCAGCAAGGCGGCAAGCACGAGATGCCTACGCTTCAGCATGGCCAGGCAGCCAAACGCCAACCCCACGAAAAGTCCTTCCGAGTAGACCTGCACAAAGAAGAAGCTGGTCGGGAAGATCAATAGATAGAAGACGGCACGCATGGCACCGTCTTCGCCCAATTTCTCATAGGTCAAATCATAAAGTGACAGCATGGCACCCAGAAGACCCAATGCAGAGATGATCACCCCCGCCAAGGTGGCTGTGGCGATCGGGTTGAGTCCCAACAAACTAAGGGGAATGGACAACAAACGCATCAATATCGGATAAAACGGGAAGAAGGCATAACTGAGTCGGATCGGCTCCTCATTTCCCCGATTGACTTTGTCCATGCAGGGCACGATCGTGCCACCAAGTAAATAAACGGATTTATAAGCGACTGTGATGCAGGGATCATCATATCCACCAATTGATATCCCGATGTAATTTTCCGAATCCCATGACACCTGGTTGTTCATGAACGGTTCATTCATGTAGGGGTGGCCGACCTGACGATAATTAATCACCTCTTGGGGGTCAGTAGGGTCTCCCATCGCCGGGAACCAGATCAACTGATCCGGCCACTGCGGCTGGAAGCGCGCCTCAGCCAACAGCGGAAACCCGATCACGACCAGCACCCAGGCCAGCCAGATCAAAACAATGTTACGCACGATCGTTTTATTCATGGGTTATTTCTCCAAGCCGGTCACTGCCATGTCCTGCATAAAGAAGCGCTGGAAAGCCAGTAAAACAAGGATAGGCACGATCATCAGGATCAGTGCGCCGGATTGAATGGACGGCTCAGGGTTGACCCCCAGCATCGGCTGCCCATTTTGGACGCGGGCTGCGAGCAGCCAAAAATTTGTGTTCGCTCCCAGATACATGCCGGAAATACGAAACTCATTCCATATGTAAAAGAAGTGCAGCATGGCCACGGTCGCAACGACCGGGATGCTTTGCGGCAGAATGATCTGGATCAAGATGCGCAGGGGACCGGCACCATCCAGCATGGCAGCCTCGTCCAGGTCACGCGGAATGCTTAAGAAGTTTTGGCGCAGCAGGAAGACAAAGATGGCGCTGCTGAAGAAATGCGGCGCGATCAACGGGAGCCAATTCCAGGGAATGGGAAAAGAGGATTGCAAAAAGGATTGGCGTGGCAGCCAGATATGAAGGAGGTTGTAATACGTTCGATAGGTTGGGATCAGCGTGATACTGTCCGGGATCAGGATCGTGGCGATCAACAGAAAGAACAACCATTTACCGCCCGGAATACGGAAACGCGAGAAACCGTAGGCCACTGCAATCGAGGTGGCCAGCACCCCGACCTCGGTGATCACGATCACGATCAGCGTGTTCAACATCCCCAGCGGGACATCGGCTTCTTTCCAGGAATTAAAAGAATCGAACGTAAGTTGAAACGTGTATACATTTTTCAGGGAGCCCCAATACCCATCCCAACGGATCAACCCCTGATCAGGATCCTGCGGGTCGATAAATTCAGAGTAGGTGCGATGTGTTTCGATCATGGCCCATTGCTGAATTCCGTCTTTCGTGGGCACCTCCATGAGCGGATACTCCCCGCCTTGATAACGGACCTGCACAACGGCGGCCGGGTACAACGGAGCATTCAACCCGGCGGAGACCTGGTCCGGCTCCTTTAGGGAGGTGACGCCCATATACAGAAGCGGCAATACGTAGACGGTCAATAACATGAGGATGATCAGGTTCAGGATGGCTGCCCCGGTAAAGCGCCACATCTTCAAAGTCAACACGGACTCGCCCACGTTCCGCCTGCGCTTAAAGAGTTTCATGGCTGCCCTCTTCGGGGAAATACACCCAGCGCCGCGCGGATCGGAACAGGAGGATCGTGATCGTCATCGTCACACCAAACATCACCCAGGCGAGCGCCGATGCATAGCCCATTTCCTTATAGGTGAACATGATCAGGTGAATGTATCCCTCCATGGGAGAGATGGATAGATTCTGCGAGAATACATATCCGCGGTCGAGCAGCATCGAACCACCGAAGGCACTGGTCAGGTTGATCACCAGGCTGAAGAAGATCGCCGGAGAGATCATTGGCAGTGTGATGTTGAGGAAACGCAGCAACGGACCGGCTCCATCGATGCGGGCTGCCTCATACAGATCGTGGGGAATCTTGAGCATGGCACCGTACATGATCAGAAAGCCCGGACCGATGCTCCACAGTGCCATGATCATTGTGAGGCCGTTCCCGTCCACCAGCGGCGGCAATCCCAGCGGAGTGAGGATCAGACGGCCCAGCCAGCCGGAGTCTGAGTTGGCAAACCCCAGCCAGATGTAATATATGGCCGCCGCCGGGATGATGCTGGGAATAAAGATCACCAAACGCCAAAGCGCTTTCCCAAGCACGCGTTGATTTGAAAGCAGGGTTGCCAGGCCCAAAGCCACCAACAGTTCCAGCGGCACCGTGGTAATGAAATACCATACCGACCCGACCAGACCGGACCAGGCATCGAGATCCGTCAAAAAGTGGAAGTAATTATCCAGGCCGACGAAGCTCGCCCCGCCCGGATTCAATAGATTGAAGTCGGTGAACGAATAGCCAAGTGTATACAAAATGGGCAGGAACTTAAGGACGATGAACCCAATGATCCACGGGGACAGAAACAGCAGACCAACGATCGCTTCACGACGGCGCAAGCCGGCGTTGGGATGAGTTACTTTGGGTCTCGATATGATCTTTTGCATACGGGATAAAGGTTCGGACGTCATCGGCAGCTCCGGCATGGAATGTTGGCAAGGTAAGCCCGCCAAATACACTTGAAAATATGACTTGATCGTAGAAGGACTTAAATTATTATGCTTACCCACAGAGAGCTAATGCGAGGTATATTTTTTACCACCTTACTTTTGATGGGATAGTGTATCGTCAAGTGGATAAACTGTAAACAGGATTCCCTTCCCCAGAGATGCCGTAGCCGAACAGGAACATTATCTTTTCCAAACATGCTTTATTTTTTCAAAAACAAATTGATAAAATAAAAACGTCCCAAGGGTGGACAAGATCAACCATACCAACGAGTGAAATCCAATAGAATATGGCGGTCCCATGCTTAAGGGAGGTTGAATGACATACCATGACGCATACCACCAATCCGGAAGCCAGCGAACATCCTCAACCCAGGGATACAATAATAAATTCACATCATGAGATATGAGGTCAAAACCCAGGTGGGAAAGGACTCCAACGGTTACTGAAAATGTCCATATGTTAAGCCTGGATTTCCCATTCCCCGTGTTGTTTTGATCAACTGAATTTTCTTTTTTGAACAATTTCGAAATAGACACTTTGATAAGCCAGGTGAGCAGCAAGCCACCCAGAATATTAAAGGGGATAAAAACAAGGGAATGCGCAAACCAGTGACGGAAATATCCGTTCAGGAGGAAGCCGAAAACAATATCGACAAAATCGGGCATCGCAGCGCCTGCCGACAAAGCGATCACATCGTAGGATGCGGGCCAACGCCGCACCAATGGATAGACCAGCCCCTGATGGGCGGGAAATGGGGATGGGAATGTAGCGGGTATGAAAGTTTTCCTGTGGATTAAGAATGCAAAAGGAAACGCTTTGTAGGTCCGGCGATTATACACTGCGGAAAAATATCCCTGTGTTCCTTCGCAATTCCTTACGCTTTGACGGACTCAAGCGACGCATCCCTGCCTCTGACTCTGTGGGTCCTCCATTTGGAACTCTAAACTACAAACATATGAGCATCAATGTACGAATCCTTGATATATGAAGAAACAACCAATGCCGACAAGAGCAAGAGGCAAAATCCACATAAAATCGAAAGTGTAAATCACAGCATCGTGTGGATTATTGGGATCGTATAATACAGGAACTGGATTACCAACCTGATAAAAAGGAGAAGTATTGAGAGATGTCCAGCCGCCGGGACTGAAAATAATGGTCTTATTCCTTGTAGTCATGAAACGAACGGTTACAACAGGAACTCTGCGCCTCCATTCCACCCTTGTTACAGTTCCAATGGTAAACAGCCCTTTCCTTCTTAACTGCAAAGAGCGCCAAAGCATAAATAATCCAAAGCCTGCCAGCAGTATTCCAAAAAGAATAGCCATGTCATTTCCCAGTTTTAGGATATTTTGAAGAACATGCTAACTATATCTTAAGAAGAGTCATTATCCGGAAGGCAGCAACCCTAAAGAGACAGTCACCTCGCGCCCTGTAGGGAAAGGTGACTGCCTCTTGGTTTACACGAACTCGGCGAGGTCAAAGACCTTCGCCGAGCGAGAGTATTTGACTTTACTTCTGTGCGGCTTCGATCTTGACCGTGTAGAGTTTCTTTTCAGGTGCCATCGGACACTCTGAGATCGGCTGATCGGCCGGGCAACTGATATCGGCGGAGGGTTCCCAATTCACGCTGATGAGCATCAGGCCTGAATCGCGGGTCATGGCGGTGGCCGCCCCCGTGGGACCGCCGGCTGCATAAGCGATCTGTTCCTCCCAGCCCACGAAACCAGCCACCAGTTTGGCGAGCGCGTCATTCGGGTCTGAGATAAAAGTGCCATTGGTTTCGGAAATCAATGTACAGCTCCAGCCTGTTTCACCGGTGACATAATCTATGAATGGCATACCCTCTTCCATTGTGTACGCCAGCCCCAGAGAGCGAGACGCTGCTTCGTCAAGGATCTCACAAACCTCGGCAGAGACAGGCTGGTAGTCACCGCCGAAGCTGGACCCCAGCGGCACAGCGGTTTCCAACGGCGGGAGGTCTGGGAGCGGTGTGTTGGTCGGTTCTTCTCCGGGCACGTTGGCGGCTCCGGCCGCATCGGGTGCGGACGCGGCCGCAGGGGCGCACGCGCTTAATAAGAAGAGAACAATAAGGATACTGCTAATTTGTATCGAACGATTTCCTGTTTTCATTGAACGGTTCCTTTTCCTGCACCATGGTTTGTAAAGTTGGTATGTACAAGTGCTATTGACTTAGTAGCGTTCCGGGCGGGATTTGTGTTCCTGCCCCCTCCCAGCCTTCCCACACATAACGAACCCGGCGAGCGAGTGGCACTTTTTGAGAAATTAATAAAGTAACAGGAGAGTAAGACCAGAGTAAGAGGAGAGTAAGACCCTTCTGTTGGCGGAAATCTTCAAAAATGAGCGATGCTACCCGCAAATTTCATGACCAATGGAAAAATCATGGTTACCCATCCCGTGGACTTGCTGTAACCAAAAGTGACAGTCACCTCGAAGGTGACTGTCACTTGGCCCTCCCCCACAACCACGCTTACGAAAGCTAAAACGAACTCGGCGAGGTCAAAGACCTTCGCCGAGCAAGGGAAATGAAAAGGCAAGTTCGGCTCCCATCCCAGCCTTCCCCCAAATAAAACCCATATTTGGGGGAAGGAGAATGTACTGTCAACTGGAAAATCTAATTTTGGGTCCAATTCTGAGTTTGTCCTCCTCCAAATACGACCTGAATATTCAAATTGATCCAGAGCCTGGGAAGGGGGTGAACAGGGCGTGCCCATCGATACCAGGGAATACCGCCGCCTGCTGGAACGCGCCGTAAATGAAGTGGTGGACCCGCCCGAACCGCAGCGCTTGTTTTAGGGACCGGGCAATTACCCCCTGACTATGCGAAGATAAAGGGTGCTTTAAAAGACTTCTCGAAGTCTTTTAAAAAACATTTCGATGTTTTCGGGAAAACATTTCGAAGTTTTTCCAAAAACATTTCGAAGTTTTTGGGAAAAGGTTTCGATGTTTTTTCGGGCGGATTTCGATGTTTTTTACGGGAAAAATGCTGGATTCGCCCACTTTGCGGGCTTGCGAAAGCTAAAAACGAACTCGGCGAGGACAAAGACCTTCGCCGAGCGAGAGCCTTCCCCCAGCTAATATTACTAAAACCCTATTACTTTCTCGTTAATCTTTTCTCCAAGTTCGTAGTATTCAAGATAAATCTTTCGTTTCTGAAAGTCCACTTCATAGTAAATTCCTAAACTATAGCCACAAACATGCTCTGGTAATGTTTTGCCATCCAGGACCTGCATATTTTTGTAATCTTCCCTTGTGAGGATCTTCAATCTTTTTCTATTTTCAGCTTTCTCTTTCGGAGGGCGAATGCTTTTTTTCATTTCCAACGCAATCAAATTATCCTTTTCAATTATTTTGGCACGACTATGTACGATCAAATCACAATTTATTGGAATAACTATCAAATCATCATCTACTATCGTCTTAATTTCGCCCTCATTACGGTTATATTCGACATCCACATAATATTCTTTGAAAGGAGTTTTACTAATATTAAGGAGCAAATGCTGAGATAAAGCTCCACACAATGTTCTTTCACTCACTTCAGCATCGAACAATCCAATGTTCTCACGAATCATATCGGCATTTGAATCCTCAAAATATTTGATTATTTCATCTAGATCGAACATGTCTACTCCTTCTATTTCTCTAAGATATGTACTTTCTGGACGACACAAAGAGTTCTAAATTTGAACGATTCCTCTTGGACGAAAATAAACAAGAGGTGCAATCACAGTCCCATCGAATAGCCACGAGGGGGTTTCATCACACCCACGCGGACTCCTCATATCCCGTCCTACAAAATACCCTCTCCGCGCCGGAGAGTGGCAAATCGTCTCGACGCGAAGCCAAGATCATCAGGGAGAGGTCAATAGGACTTCGCCGAGCGAGCAGTTTCGGCGCATAAAACACAAAGTGCCTACTCAGACTTTAAATTTAGACCAAACAATCTCTGTAAAACCTTAATGACTACTTTTTTGTAATTATCAATATCAATATCCGGTATTGTTGCAGTTGATCTCCTGTGAATCAAATCACATCGAATTTTATAATAATATTCTATACTCTGCCAATCCGTAGCAGAAATTTTCTTAAATGCATTTTGTTTTACTTGTTGATGAACCTGAGTTCTATCTTTAAATATTGCCTGCAACCTCTCATCGCTATAAGCTATACCAGATTCGTAAACAAGGTATTCCTTAAAGCCGATTTCCAATGTACTATCGAGAAGAACCAGGCAGATTCTATTTTTCTGTTCTAAATTTTGCTTATATATTAAATCAACCGCAATAATACTTTCGTACAACCCTCTTGTCCAAGGTTTGTCCCTGACTATATCTTTGTTAGCATTTTTTACTTTTTGAGAATACCTAGGTTTAAATTCTGGTAACGGAGGCAAATATGACGTGTTCGCAGTTTTGAAATCAGAAATCTTCTCGTATTTTATTTTCCCAGAATCATATTTAAATACGTTCTCTGGCCATCCACCTTCCATCTTATTAAATCGTCTTGATAATGACGCATAATCACTAACTACATTAACCAACCAGCTTTGTATTGCAATAAATACTTCGTGCGAAGAATTTACATCAGATTTACTACTATTCCAGGGCATAAGTTTAGCTGACCCACTAATAAACAGCAAAACGCGCATTAAAGATATATCAGGGTGGGGCTTTCCTGCTAGGCCAGAAGCAAAGCCTACATCAAAAGATTTCAAACCAGAAACAATCAGCCTATCATTACAATATACATATACTCCCCATTCACCGCCAGATGGATTAGATTCTGTCGTTAATCCTGCGATGGCCTCGACAAACACTTCATCACCAGTACTCGTCAATACAGTGCCAGAATAATTTCTCGGCTCAAAGGCTGGAGGATAGGCCCATTTCTCAAAACTGACTGGAGCAATCTCATTGCCATTAAGTATAATTTTCAAGTTATTGTGTTTTAGAAATCTACTGTAAGTCCCACCAAGATGTTGCCTTAAACTATTGATTTTCAAATCATCGATGTTTATGCGGAGTCTTGTTAACTCAATAATCGTTGAGCTTGGATCAATTTCCGAAATCTCATAAACTGGAAGTCGCCAATCATCACTATTCATAAACCACTCATCATCAAATTCAACTTGATGCGAACTCCCCGTTTGTCTCCGCGTCTTTATCTTAATATCTTGAGCTAATGCAACTACAGCTCTCTTTGTCCCGACTCCAAATATCCCTATTGTTACGTCTTTCTCGGAATTACTTGAATGCCCGGGCCCAACTACATTACTCAAATCTTCTTTATTTACGCCACCCGCATTATCTTTTACGGTAATGGTCTGCTGCGTTGCGTCAAGTGATATATCAATCCTTAATTTACTGACTTTATTATTTTTTATCCAAATATCCAAAGCATTATCAATAAGTTCGCAGATCCCTTTATCCAAATCATAATCAGCGATTATAGACCGATACAATCGCTTCGAAGGTGTTGCATCAACGGAATCGACTAGTTTTTTCATTTTTAGCTTTTTGTAAGAATAATATCAATTTCACCAGTTTTACTGCTTCTATTTCCCAAAATGGTGGTTTGAGTTTTTGTTACAACAGGAGCCACTACAATTTTTTCTTTCCAATCAGGAAAATGTTTCCTTAGGATTTCCAAAGTGGTACTTTTGGTAAATTCTCTAGAATCTGTACGAACATACACCACTCCCGTTTCGTCCATCATCTGTGCAGCGTTGCTAAATATATTTTCTAGCAATTCTTTGTATTCAACTTTCGAATCAAATCTACCAGTATGCTTACCACTAATCCACGCAGGTTTTTCCTCACCCCCTAACACCCACAGCCTTAACCACTGATCTTTATGATAATGCGTAAGCCCATAATAAGGCGGGGATGTAAAAAACAGCGAACAACGCTTACCTGTTCTTTCAGTAAAATTGTCGACCTGAGATTTCAAAAGTCTTGTGCTATCTCCAATTCTTACGTTGCTGGATGTGATCGTAGGGAGCCCTTTTGCATATCGCCAGCGAATTCTTTTCAACATAAAATCTTTGATGTCAACATCGGGAGCCTTGAGTTTTCTTTTTTTCCACCAACGCACTGAATAATCTTGAGACATAGCTTTTGCCTGGCGCGTCTGATTTGAAAGTGATTGGCCTAATTTCCCATGTAAATAAATGAGAATAAACGACATAAGAGTGCGGTCTGTTTGATTTTTCTTCCAATCTAGATTATTTCTAGCTGCTAAAAGAAAAGTTAAGACCTTTTTTGAAAAACACCAGTTATAAAATTCTGGTAATTTATCGGCTTGTTTCTTATATTTCGCAGACTCACTTGCTCGCAATATAGAATAAAGCCTGCTCTCCACAGATTTTAATGGAGCTGGCTTTAACTTAGTTTGTGCATAAACCCATCCTAAGGGGTTTATTTCAACACCTAAGCCATGGCGCCCTTGTGTTGCAGCAGCATAAATACTTGAGGCACGACCAGCAAATGGATCGATAACTAATTGTCCAGGCTTAGAATACTTTTCAATTACTTGAAAAGCAAATTCCAGAGGGAACATTGCGTAATATGGACCTATAGCCGCCCAACGCCCAACTGAAGTATTAAGGCTAGGTTTATAAACTTTCATGCTATCGATTTCTCTCTTTTATCAATCTTTTTGCCATATCTTCAAGGACTCGCGATCCAAGATTTAAAGGAATTGCAGCTTCAGCATGTGCAGAAATTAATGGAGATATTGCATTCGGGAAACGCGACGAGGCTAGTTGATCAAAGAGTGTCAAAGCATCTGCCAAACGTGGATATTGATCAGGCTCTGCACGACTGGCATCTTCATGGGAAATATCCAACATTGGTAAGGAGGCTACCACTCTAGCACCCGATTTTGTTTTATAAAACAATTTTCTACCAAAGTATGTATCATCGCCATATTTTTTCTTGCTATCTGAAAATACGATATTCTTCTTGATATATTCGTCAGATATCAAAGCAAAGGTTTGGGGTAAAAACATACCAAATGTGCCGTTTTTATTTTGATCTATACGTTCAAAGTGATTCACAAAAAAGCCTGTTTTCTCAACTCCAACAAGCAAAATATCGGCACCATCTGTATACTCTTTAGCTTTTTCATTAATTCGTCTCAACTCCTCCTTGACCGGTATTAGTAATCCAGCAGGATTGCCAAAGAGCGCAAGAGGTCCATCTATCACGAGCCCAACATCTTTTAACAAATAGAGCAGGTTATTTTGTTCGAACCACCTTAGTATGTGAATAATTGAAACACGCTCAATAGTTTGCATAATTTCTGCAAACATCGCACCGTTTGCGCTATCAGACACCATACCTTCATGAATACGCAATGCATCGGTAGAATACAAGGTCCCTTGTTTTACACATTCACACTTGTAAGTAAATTCACCAAACTTATAGTTTCCCTGAGGAGAAAGGCAATTATCTTTAAAAGGGCATTTTTGCCTTACAGCTTCTGACTTTTTATATTTCAAGAGAGCTTGATAAGTATCTAATAGTGTCTCTGCATCTGAAAAAAGCCTAGTTTCTTGAAAAGTTTCAAATAAAGCCTTTCTTAATGAAGCAACTGGAGATTGTTCATCATCAATAACAATGTTACACCCAGGGAAAGCTCTATCTACTGACGTAGCATTTTCAGTCTCTCGAAAGGCTTTCGGGTCTACAGGTCTTTGCGTATCAAGTTCGCGAATTTTGGCAATGTCCATCAAAACAGCAGAAACTGTTACATATCCAATTTCAGAGCCAGGAAAGCCTTTTTCAACTTGCACAGGTTGATGACTACCGTCGATTGCCAGCACTAGTTCAGGCTCCCAACTCTTGGTTGTAATGTCAGAAAGTTTCAATACTGATAGCGCGAGTTCATCTTGGCTTATGTCTCTTTGCTTTGCACGGCGCAACAAGCCTTGTACTCGTTCATTTTCAGTAAGTCGTCTGATAGATCGATATTCTGCAAATTCACCATCATGTGGCATATAAAGCTCTCTATTGTGTTGGTAATTCGAATTTTTTTACTTGAACAGGAATTACGAATAAATTACTTAACGTTTTCACCCTTAAAAACCCTTTATCTTGCGCACGGATAATCGAGGATTCAAAATCCGCAAAGTCATAAAACTTTTTAAGTTCCCTTGTTTCATCTGTATTGTTCAGATGCCCAATAAACCAATTAGAAGTGTTTTTCAGAATATTCTTCTGTATACTGCTTACTTCTTGCGTAACATAGATCATTCCTAACTTATATTTTGCGCCTTCTTTTGCAGTCCTGACCCAGATATCTGTTAAATCTGTCTCTTTATCGGAAGGTAGTAAATTGTGAGCCTCTTCAATATAAATCAAAATATCTTGAGGCAGCTTGCCAGCTCTAAACATTTTTTGATTTTCTCGGAAGATTTTCCACATAACACGTTCTGCAACAGACTCATTTATTTTAGGCTCCCCACTTGATTGATCGACGATAACCAATCTCCCGGCCATTAAATCCTTGTAAATATCGTCAGCATAATCCGTTGAAACGTTTGAAGTATGCTGGGTTGCAACCACTCCCATTAAGTTGGTAGCTTTAGGATAAGCAAACATCTCCAGTAAACGGCGAAGGTCAGGATCTGCCCATCCCTGCCCCGTACTTGATTTTCTTATATAAGCAGTATTAAAGGCAGTGTAAGTGTCCGTCTTAAGAAAATAATAAAGTCCTTCAAACGCCGCAGCAAGAGCGTCCCAATTAGGTGTGGTTGATAAAATATCCCCGCCAGATTTTATCGCCTGCTCAAAATCTTTTTCTTTACTAGTAGGTTGAAAGCCTTGCATCGCTGCAATCAAATCTTTGTTAAATAGCTTGTCAATAACAGGCTTCATGCCTGCTGGCAATGCAAAGCCAGCTTTTTTCAATAGCGTTCGATAGACCAATACACGTCTTTTGTATTTAGTAATTTCGCTTTGATATTCTTTGTCATCAAAATATTTCTTATCAGGCTCATTAAACTCGACCAAACAAAAATTCGTTATGTATTGCGCCCCACTTATATCTCCCATAGCGATATTAATCATCTCTTTGCCAATTTGCAACATTGTCTCGTCATAAAAATTTATCAACATTAATTTTCGGTCTGGGTCATCTGGATGAGAAAGTACTCCATAAGTTACAACGTCCTCTTTGACGCCTTTTTGTTTATTCGATCGCCAAACATTTTTGAGGGCAGTCTTGTTGATAGAACTTTTATTTGCACTATCTTGCGTGTTTTCATTGGCATATTCACCATTGGGATCAAAAATCACCTGGCCGATACGCAGTGCCTTTTCATCAAACCGTAAATCAAAAACTGACTTGGCAATAATTTTGGTTGTATTTGACTTTCCAGTTCTGGTCATGCCGAACAACGCAGTCTTTTGTTCAAGAAGATCTGCAGGGCTTATACTAACGGTAACGTTTGACACACCTTGAAATGCACGATTTGTCGATGCATATCTTATCTCACCAATAGAGACCCGAGACTGATTTCTTAAGTCTAATTTACGCTCAGGGTCCTGATAATTGACTATTTGTTGCAGAGCCTCTTGATTTGGCTTAAATACTTTCAGACCTTTATTTGGATAATAATTTGACAAGTCACTACCAAACTTCAAGGACAAATCTCCACTATTATTATTCTCTAAAAAGAACGTTCCAATTACTCGACACTTTATACCTGCAAACGATAAAAGATTATTCGTTTGAGCATCCATAGTTTCGGGGCTATCCCAATGCTGGCTAATTTCCCCACTCACACGTTGTGCACTTTGAGTGCGAATTCTTTCTGCTTCTACATCACCGGGAAGTTGAGAGGCATCCATAACTCTAAGCAAAATAATTGAACTATCTTCTAGAGAGTAGTCAATTTTTTCCTCTGGGTCTGTTACACGTGTTGCAATAAGAAAACTTAAGCTCGGAATTCCACCCACTTTCTTTCTATGATGATCATGAATCTGGACTAAAGCTGTTTCATAACTAATCGAATAAACTTCACCAACATATTGCCCTGGCTGAACAAGGCTCTTGAACAATTTTTTCGCTGCATCAACTAACTTATTCGCATCTTTTTCTTTAATTTCATTTTCTAATGATGACATAAAATTCTCCCAAAGCCTTATTAGAACTTTTACGCAAAATATTAAGCTACAAACTTACAAGGAGGCAGTGGTCATCAATCAAACCAACTGTCTCCTTGTAATTATACTCACTTCACTAGCACTCACTAAACCCACAGGCGTAGCACTTGCGGCAGCCTTCTTCGTTGACCACGGCCGCTTCCCCACACTCGGGGCAGATGTCACCGATCTTCATTTTGGCGCCTGCGGCTTCGTGCGGGATGTGACTTCCGCCGCTCTTGACCTCTTCGATGGTCACCGTGCCGTCTTTCTCGCGCAGGTACTGGTCGAGCACCTGACCGATGCCGTCTGGCAGGGAGCGCACACGGTTGGGGCCAAAGCCGAGCGAACGTCCGCCGCCGATGCCGATCAACTGCACGACGACCTCGCGCATTCTATCGGTGGGCGCCACCGGCGAGGCAAGGCGCAGGATATAGGAGATCAAGCGTCCGATGGCCTCGGAGACCGCGGCGATCTCGGAGCCCGCCTTGGCGGTGTTGACGAAGGCCTCGAAGGGCTGGGTCCCGCCGTTTTCGTTGATCGTGATGAAGGCCTTGCCCACGGGCGTTTCGGTGGTGAAGGTCTTGCCGTGCAGGGTTTTCGGTCGCGGCTTCTTGGTTTCGTGCCAGATGGAGGGAGATGCCGTTTGAGCAGGCGCAGGCGCGGGTTCGGCCTGAGGCGCTTTCTTATCCGCAGTGGCTTTGGTTTCGAGGACGACGATATCGCGGGAGCCGGTCACATAGACGGTGATTCCCTTGCAGCCCAATTCCCAGGCGGTCATGTAGGCTTCGGCCACGTCTGCCTCGGTGGCGTTCTCGTGGAAGTTGACGGTCTTCGAAAGCGAGTTATCCACGAAGGCCTGCAGCGCGCCCTGCATGTAGACGTGCTCTTCGGCAGTGATATCGGCGGAGACCACGAAGGTATCGCGCACGGCCTGTGGAAGTTCGGTGATGTTCTGGCAGGTGCCTTCGTTCATCACCTGCTCGACGATCTCCTGGCGTTTCTCTTCGCCGAGGCCGAGCTTCTTGAGGGCTTCATCGAAGCGCGGGCTGGCGTAGGTGAGTTTCAGATCCTTGCCGTTGTCGTTGACGTGGCGGATGTAGGCCAACGCGAAGACGGGTTCACAGCCATAGCCTTCACAACCTGCGACGGTGGCGATGGTGCCGGTCGGCGCGACGGTGGTCTGCGCGGCGTTGCGGATGCCGTGCTGCTTGATGCCGCTGGTGATCGCATCCCACTTAACCTCGGGCCTGTTCCAGTTATTCTTATAGGGAGCCAGCGCCTTGGGCGCGGTCCACTTCATATCGTCCATGTCGTAAATGGAACCTTCGATGGCGGGGAAAGGTCCGCGCTCTTCGGCAAGTTCCACACTGGTCTTCATCGCATGATAGCGCACGAACTCCATCACCTGCGCGCCGAATTCCTGACCTTCCTTCGAACCGTAACGCACGCCCGCGTGATACATCAGGTCGGCAAGGCCCATGATGCCCAGGCCGATGCGGCGCGCCTTGTGCGCGGCTTCTGTCAACTGCGGGACAGCGGGCACATACGCATTCGCTTCGACCACGTCATCGAGGAAGCGCGTGGCAGTCACGACAGACTGGCGAAGCGTTTCCCAATCGACGGTGCCATCGGGTCCGCAGTGCTCGTTCAAGTTGACCGAACCGAGACAGCAGTTTTCATACGGTCCCAACCATTGCTCGCCGCACGGGTTTGTGGCTTCGAGCGGATACAAATGAGGAACGGGGTTTCCACGGTTGGCGGCATCCAGGAACAACATGCCAGGCTCGCCGTTGTGGTGCGCCTGCTTGACGATCTTGTTGAACAGGTCCCGTGCCTTGACGGTCTTATACGTGTGGACCGTGATGCCTGCGGCTTCGGCTTGTTCGAGCGTGCCGCTGAATCCCTTCTGCTTCATCTCGGCGATATCGGGGAAGCGCAGCGCCCAATCCGTATCGTCCTTGACGGCCTGCATGAACGCATCGGTGATGCCGACGGAAATGTTGAAGTTGGTGATCTGGTTCTCGTTGATCTTGCAGGTGATGAAATCTTCCACATCCGGGTGGTCCACGCGTAACACGGCCATGTTCGCGCCGCGGCGGGTGCCGCCCTGTGCGATCTCACCGAAGGCATGGTCATACACTCTTAAGAATCCCACGGGGCCGGTTGCCTGCCCTGCGGAAGTTTGTACCAATGCACCCTTGGGGCGCAGCCGTGAAAAGGAAAAGCCGTTGCCGCCGCCTGTCTGCTGGATCAAGGCTGCGTCACGCAGGGTTTGGAAGATGCCCGCGCTGTGACGTCCCATGTCATCGGTGATCGGGAGCACAAAACACGCGGCGAGCTGTCCCAGCGGGGTTCCCGCACCGGTAAAGGTGGGAGAGTTCGGGAAAAACTTCTTGCTGGAAAGCAGGTGATAATATTCGACGGTGCGTTTGGCGACATCACCGTTCCATTCTTCTTCGACCTTTGCCACATGGTAGGCCACGCGCCAGAACATCTCTTCGACGTTCTCGGCGGGCTTGCCATCGTCACCGCGGCGCACGTAGCGTTTTTGCAGCACCTGGCGCGCGTTATCGGTCAACGCAGCCTTGGGCATTCCCTTCGCGATCGGCGGGGTGGGCAGCAGTCCGTTCTTTACTTTGGGTTCAGCAGATTTTGCAACCATCTTTGTACTCTCCTATAAAAATTATTCTTGTGGTCGTATGTCATCCTGAGCCGCGCTCTTGCTCTCCCTGCACAGAACGCAGGACGGTGTGCGGCGAAGGATCTCTCTCGTCATGTAAGAGATTCTTCGCTAACGCTCAGAATGACACCATTAATTTCGAAACAAAAAGGCAAAGACACTCCCCCCTTTGCGGGTGCTCTGCCTGTATTTCCCTAGTCTTCGAGTAATTGGTCGATCTCGGTGCGGATGGATTTCAAGTCATCCAATCCCAAATACACAATCGCATAGCGGACGTAGGCGATCTGGTCCACCTCCTTCAAGGTCTCCATCACAAGGTCGCCGACAATGCGGGAGGTCACTTCCGCCTTGCCGAGTTTCTGCAGCTTGGATTCCACGGCACCGATCATGCGCTCGATGTCCGCCGCGGAGACGGGTCTCTTGGCGCAAGAGATGCGAATTCCCCGCGCCAGTTTCTCGCGGTCGAACTCTTCCCGTCCGCCGTCCTGTTTGACGATGAGCGGTGTGGCTAATATGGGTCTTTCATAACTGCTAAATCGCTGGCGGCATTTCAAACATTCGCGCCGGCGTCGAATCCCCCCGTGGCTGTCGTGGGAAGTATCGAGAACTTTCGAGTCATGATGCTTGCAATAAGGACAACGCATCCAGGAAATCGCTCCATTTTTAGAACATATGTTAGAGCCATATATGGGCGTTCGAGCGCTGCATCCCCGTATATATGGTCAAAGTGTTTGGCATTTTAGCACCGTCCCTGCTTATTTGACAAGGGGCGATTACCATGCGCGAATCTTAAAATATTGCATGAAATGAAATTTAAGGGAATCGATTTATCGCATGTCGTTGCGACGAGCCTCAAACGGCGAGGATGCTTTTTCCGACGACACTTGCGCCACAGTGCGGATGCAGTGCAGATGAGCAATCTCCCGCAAATTGGTTTTTGCTTGTTAATGGGAGGTTGCTTCGCCGCCCAATCACGGCGGCTCGCAACGACATCATGCAATAAACCCATTCCGCAAGGGGATGTCTTCTTAATTCCAACACGCTATAATCATCAGATGAAACTCCGCGTTCGTCAGCCGTTCGTTGGCGTGCTGATCGCATTCCTTCTGGGACTGCAGATCGCCGAACCTTCGCGCGTCTCGACGATCCTGCTCGTCGCCATCGGCGGCATCTTTCTCGTTTCGTTTTACTGGTCGCGTTCATTGGGCAGGGATTTGCAATTGCGCCGCGAGACCCGTTTACGATTACTGCAGGTCGGGGGACATATCGAAGAACGTCTTTCGTTATCAAACACATCCTTGTTCCCGGCACCGTATATCGAACTCATCGATCAGTCCACGATGCCGGATTTCAACGCGAGCAAAACCACAAGCATCAGCGCCGGCGCCATCGACCAGTGGACGGTCCATGCGATGTGCACACAACGCGGCATGTTTTCCTTGGGCGATGCGATCATCAAGACCGGCGACCCGTTCGGAATTTTCGAAGCCACCCTCCCCGCCTCCCAACGGACCTCGATCCTGGTCCTGCCCCAGGTATCGGCCCTGCCCGATCTCAGCATCGTGCCATCGGGATTGCTGGGCGAAGGTCAGCCGCGAAGAAATGCGCCGCAGCAAACCATGCACGCCTCCACCGTCCGCGAGTTTGCAGAAGGCGACAGCACACGCCTGATCCACTGGCCCACCACCGCGCGCATGAACAAGACCTTCGTCCGCTTGTTGGAAAGCGCGCCCGAAGGAAATTGGTGGGTCCTGCTCGATCTCGATCAAAAGAACATGTTCGGTTCGGGTTGGGATTCCATCGAAGAACAAAGTGTGGGGCTGGCCGCATCGCTCGCCGATCTCGGCCTGCGCTCGCGCAAATCGGTGGGCATGATCAGCAACGGCGAAGAACTCGCCTGGCTCCGTCCGCAAAAAGGCGAAGGACAAAAATGGGAGATCCTGCAAACCCTGGCTGTCGCAAAGCCGGGCCGGCTCACGCTCTCCGCGTTCTTCGATAAGATGCAGGCTTCGCTTGGCAAACATCACAGCCTGTTGATCATCACCGCTTCCACCCAGGCGGACTGGGTCAAGTCACTGCCTACGTTGATAAAACGCGGCGTTATCCCCACCGTGCTCATCATGGATACCTCCAGCTTCGGCGGCACGTCAACCGATGCGCTGTCCTCCGTCCTTGCAAATCGCAACATCCGTCATCACATTATTCCGCGCGGGTTGATCGAAGCTCCCAAAATGGACGCCACTCCCTCCGATCAGTGGGCGTGGCGTGCCACGTCCACTGGCCAGTTCATCCCGGTGAAGGCGTCATGAATCGATTCTTCAGTCTGCGCTCGCTGCTTTCGTTGGGTCTGCTTTTGGTCGCAGCTGCTGCGCTGGTTTCGGGGATCAAGACAGGCGTCGCCGGCGTGGAGGATGCGGCTTTTTTCCCGGTCGCCGCATTCGCCACGGTCAGCGCTTATCTGCTTGGGTTCGGTCGCACCTCCGCGCGGCGCGCATCGATCGTGATCTTCTGGCTGGGTGCATTCGTCATTCTCTTCGAAGCCACCCGCCTGCGTGAAGTCTTCTGGCAAACTGTGTTCCAGATTCCCCGGCTGGAATTTGACTTTCTCATGACCTGGGTGAACAAGCAGCCTTTCCATACATTGTTCTTCCAAATTCAACTGGATGAATCGCTGAATCGCATTGAGACCTTCATCCGCGGGCTGCTGTCCACCGATGAAGAGCCCAGCCTGATCCTGCGTGAACTATTATGGGATATTCCCTTGTTGGTCTTTTGCGCCTGGGCCGGCTGGTGGAGCAGCCGCCGCAATCTGATCCTCACGGCCTTGGGTCCCTCGCTTGCACTGCACGGTTTGTTATTGAACTACACCCAAAAGCCCACGTTCACGTTACAGATCGCCGCGTTTGCTTTTATCTTTTTGCTGGGCATTCATCAAACCTGGAGCATCCCCGCAAGGAAAAGCGAAGCGGAGGAAAAGGTCCGCCGCGAAACGTATGCCACGCTGTTCGTCCTTTCCTTTCTATTGACAATGGCCGCAGGCTGGACGCCGGTATTCTCGGTCAGCGAGGCGGCGCGCAGGATCGCTGCACAGCAAAACGTCAACGAAACCCTGGGGCTGGAAAGAGAGATCGCACAGAGTTATACCGTTGCCTCCTCCGGCCTGCCGCGCCAGCATCTGATCGACTCACCGCCGCAAGACTTGCTGGCAGTGGTGTTCACCGCCGACACCGGCGAGCGTCCGTTTTTGGATTTCGACGAAGAAGGCGTCCCGTCTGTGCCGCAGCACTATTGGCGCTGGCTGACCTATGACCAGTACAACGGCCACGGTTGGAGCACCTCGACGGTCACAAGCGATTCCTATTTGGCCGATGAAACCTTGTTCGAATTCAACGGCGAAGGCTATACCGTCATCCATCAAACCATCAGGAAGGCATCTCCGGACGACGGCCATTTATATTGGACCGGCGCGCTCGTGCGAGTCAGCCAGCCATTCGAATCCACGTGGCGTGTGAAGCCAACAAAAAAGGACCCACTGCTGCACATGGACATGCTCGGTTCGCTGGCCGAGGCTCAGCAGTATTCCGCCGATTCACTGGTCCCGCAATTAAATGAAACCCAACTCCGCGAAGCGCCGCTGACCTATCCTCAGGAAATCACGGAAAAATATTTAGCCCTGCCCGATACAGTTTCAAAACGCGTTCTGAACCTCGCCGCCGAGTTAACTACGTCGCAGCAAAACGCCTACGACAAAGCCAAAGCCATCGAAGCCTATTTGCGCACCTATCCATACACGCTCGATGTCCCCGCCTTCCCACCCGACAAAGAGATCGCCGATTATTTTCTCTTTGAATTAAAAACAGGCTACTGCGACTACTACGCTTCTTCCATGGTGGTACTGGCGCGCGCCGCAGGCCTGCCGGCTCGCATGGTGATTGGCTATTCAAGCGGCGATTACGACCGCACTACTGAAGAATACATCGTCCGGGAAGGGAACGCGCATAGTTGGGTCGAGGTGTACTTCCCCACCATCGGCTGGGTGGAATTCGAACCCACCGCCAGCCAGCCTGCCATCGAACGTCCGCTTGATTCAGCGGGTTCGGCCGCGCTCCCCCCGACAGCGCCCATCAAAAACAGGGAGGGAATTTCCCATAAAAAGCAGGGCTACTTTGTGGAGAAGAATCCATTCCTCCCGTTAATCGAAATCCTTTTGATCTTCATCATTGCATGTTGGTGGACCCTGCGAAAGCAAGGCCTGTATTTCTCCTATGCATCGATTGCTTCCATCTACAAATGGGTCTATCATCATGGATACCGGATCCACCAGGATGCACCATCGAACGAGACACCGTCATTATTCGCAGAGAAATTGAAGATCAAACTGGGACTCAACCGCCGCTTCCTGCGCCCCGCAGCTGGGGAGCTGGATCAATTGACATCGCTTTATCTGAAAGAAACGTACAGCCCGCATCCTGTCACAAAGAGTGAACGGCAGCAGGCTATTAAGATCTGGCGAAAATTGTTCTGGAGGATGTTATACGCGAGGACGATCAGGTAGGTCACGCTTGACACCCAAAGAACCGGCACTTGGCATACCTACACGTTCTTTAGGAATTCCATCACATGCGGATTAAGAGTCGCCGGGTGGCATTGATGTGGGACATGCCCGCACAAGGGCTGGACATGCGTACCGATCAAGTTTGGAAGAAGGCCCGCGAGCTGCGGAAAAGAAGCAGGCGCCAGCGTCTGGTCCCGCCCGCCCCATAGGAGCAGGGTCGGCTGTTTGATCTGAGACAGGCCCGGCAGCAGGTCCGGAAGCGTATGCACGATGTTGTAAATCCCGGAAGAGGCGCGGGTGTAATCCAGTGCAGTCTGGTAGCGAATATGCTCCGGCAGCGAATGCGATTCGCGATGACCGATGTAATAGTTGAAGCTGGTCACATCCACAAAAAAACGGAACAGCCAGTATGGGGTCAATTCAATAAAGCCGGTACCCAACACCTGCCGCAGCAGCGAGGACTGGATCACGGGAGATAATTGCTTGATATCGTAAAACGGGTTTACCAGCACCAGCGCCTTCACGCGCTCGGGATGACGCAGCGCATACATTATCGAGAGCGCGCCGCCCAGCGAATGCCCCACCAGCGTCATCGGCTCGGTGATCGAAAGCGAATCGACCCAGGCAGAAAAATGGTCGAATACATTTTCCACTGTATAGTCCGCGCGTGCATCGGGCTTGTAGCTTTCGCCGTGACCTAATATATCCAAGGCATATCCTGCGTACCCCGAAGCGGAAAGTTCGGGCAGCAGGTCGTCCCAATCGTGAAGCGAGGCAGCCAGCCCATGCACAAGAATGACGGGAGTCCCTTTGCCAGATTGAACAAAATTCACCTTTTGACGATCGGCAATCATCACGCTTTCATAATTGATCTCGTTGGTTCTCAAATCCATTTCCATTTCTTTCAATTCGGTCATTCAAAATGTTATACTCTGAAAATCGCAGGTTTCGCCATGAATTCTTAACGGCAGGCCGTAATCTTAACCTTCAGGAGAAGTAAATGCCCATTCGTTACGATATTCACCGCGGCCTGGATTTCCTTTTGTATCTATTTGAAGGGGAATGTTCCGCCAGGGAATATTTCGATCTATATCATTCGATCTATCTCAACGACACCCGCCGCCATCATGGCATGAAAATACTCATGGACCTTTCCAATGCGGAATTTTACTTTGAATCTGAAAACCTGCACGAAGCCATAGCCATTATGGCGGGCAACAAGGAGGAAGGCCATCCGCGGGATCGCGTCGCGCTTTTATCAAAGAGCAACTCAAGCATGGGGTTGATACCTAAGACATTGAAAGTATTGGGGGACAATTTACCAATGGACCTGGATATTTTCCATAATTTTTACGATGCGGTTCGATGGTTGGGATTGGCAGAACAGGAGAAAGAGGTTCTGCTTTTCTGGCAGGAATTCATGCATGAAAAGAAGTAGCTTCTTTGCCGAATTTACTCACCAGAGATCCGATTTCCATATCGTTTTGCCAGCTCTCTTCTTAAAACTTTTCCAATGAAAGTCCTGGGGAAGTCATCCATAAAGATCACAAAGCGCGGTACAAGCTCGGGGGGTAATCTTCTTTTACAATACGCGATGACCGATTCAGCGGTGGGTTTCTCCCTGCCGGCAATCACAAATGCAAATGGATGTCCCGCCACCCCCACCACAGCCACTTCCTTCACCTGTGGAATTTCATAGATCACTTCCTCCACATCGCGCGGGAAGGCCGGCTGCCTGCCTTCCTTTTCGGGATACCACATATCGGCCTTGCGCGCGACAATGCGAAAGTATCCATCCTTGTCCATTTGAGCCACGTCGCCAGTAAGCAGCCAGCCATCACCAGTCAGTACTTGATTCGTGGCTTCTTCATTCTTCCAATATCCCAGCATCACCTGCGGACCGCGCACGGCGAGTTCACCGATCTGCCCGGGTTCCACTTCCTTGCGGCCATTTTTTAAATCCACTACAGCAGCCTGTGTGGATGGCAGCGGCACGCCAATGCTGCCCACCTTGCGATTCTTTCCCAACGGGTTGGCGTGGGTGATCGGCGCGGCTTCGGTCAACCCGTAGCCTTCGACCAGCCTGCCTTTTGTCAATTTCTCAAACGATTCCTGCACTTCGACCGGCAACGGTGCCGAGCCGCTGATGCAGGCTTTGATGGAGTTAATTCCATATTTCCTGACACCGCGGAAGTTGTTGATCGCCACGTACATGCTCGGCGAACCGGGGAAGATGGTGGGCTTGTATTTCCTGATGGTCTTCAACACATCCAAAATTTGGAATTGCGGTTTCAAGATCAAGGCCGCACCCAATGAGACGGGCACATTCAAGGCAGCGGTCATGCCATAACTATGGAAGAACGGCACCACACATAAAAATCTTTCCCTTCCTTCTTCCGCCTGCGGCAGCCAATGGCGTGTCTGCAATGCATTCGCCACAAGATTACGATGTGAAAGCATGACGCCTTTGGATTGCGAAGTGGTCCCGCCTGTGAATTGGATCACGGCAAGGTCATCAGGCTGAACCTCTGAAATCGGGGATTTATCGCTTTGTGCGGAGAGCCAGCGATTCCAATGCAGGCTATTTTTCAAATCCAGGCCGCGGTTGCGCCAGCGGGAAATTAGGTATTTTGGAGGCGCAAGATAATCCGCCGGGTCGGTCAGCACCACATGCGGCACACCCGCTTCCTCCTGGATCCGTTTGGCCAGGCCGGCCCACGTGGAAAGAGTGACGAGCAGGCCTGCATCCACTTCCTTGATCTGACGCACCAATTCATCGGGCTCGATCATCGGCGGGATCAAGACAACGGTCGCGCCTGCCTTCAATACGCCATAAAAAGCCACCACCATTTGCGGAACGTTTGGCAGGAGCAATATCACACGTGAGCCTTTGCCGAGCCCCTGTGCAAGCAATGCATTCGCCAGCCGGTTGGCTTCGTGATTCACTTTTCGATAAGTCAGCTTCGCGCCTTCGAAATGGATCGCTGGATGATTCGGGAATCGCCTCACCGAGGAGCGCAGCAAATGATGAGCCGGGATGCGCGGCACATCCACGGTGTAGGGCACGCCATCTTCATAATGATTCAACCAGGCGCGTTCACTCTTTAATTTATCGCGGGTGGATTTGGGAGCGACGAAGGATGAATCCCGCCAGGATTTTTGGGTCTCGCCTTTGAGGAAACGCGCGATGGCACGGTCCACTGCCTCGCGCCGCTCCAACATGACCATATGGCCTGATACGCCGATATCGACATCTTCCCCATCCGGGATGGATCCCGCCACCTTCTCGAACAGTGGACGGTCGAAGACCAGGTCGCGATGTCCGCGGATGACCATGGTGGGCATTTTCAATTTCGAGAAACTGTCCCAGCCGCGCCAAATGGACAGGTTGCGCAGATAAAATTCACGCAACGCATGCGGCGGCGCGTGCAGCCATTTGCGGGTGAAGAGCCCGACAATGCGCAGGATGGACGTGGGAAGGTTGAGTGCGAATTTAAAGAGAGGCTTGAGTTTGAACTCGCCGGCAGTGGCGATGAGAATTAATTTTTCAACATTTTCCGGATGACTAATCGCATAGTCTGTGACGATTGCCCCGCCAAAGGAATGGCCCACCAAAATAAACGGCGTGGACACCTTCAATTGCGTCAGGGCAGTTTCCAGGTCCAGTTGGATGCGCGGCATGTCGTAGCCTGCAAACGGCTTGTCAGAGAGTCCATGCCCGCGCAAATCCAATGCAATGACGCGGTTATCCATCGCGAATTTTTGCATTTGATAGTGCCACTGCTCGGCCTTGCCGCCGAAGCCGTGCACGAAGACAATGGTGTGCAGTGGCCGCTCGGGCGAAACATCAATGGCGGAAAGCCGGACGAGCGGGTCGGACGAGGTGCGAATTTCGTGGCGGTATAGATCGAAATCAATGTCCATTGAGAGAGTTTACATGAGACGGGATTGAATGTCAATTTTCATTGTGAAATTAAGTATATAATGGGCGCACTATGGATCTTGGAAAAATCGTTGAAGAGATCATTCGGGAAGCCCAGGAGCGCGGCGAGTTCGATCATTTGAAAGGGGCGGGCAAGCCCATCGACCTTTCGGCATATTTTGAAACACCCGAAGATATGCGCATGGCATATTCGATCCTGCAAAATGCGAACATGCTACCGCCGGAAGCAGACCTGCTCCAGGAGATCGCCGCTCTTAAAGAAAGGCTGGCCGGCACCTACGAGGAAAAAGACAAGTTTCGCATCAAAAAGATCATCCATGAAAAGCAGCTGCATTTCAACATTTTGATGGACAAACGGCGGCAGCGCTCGAAAAGCAAATGACCCGCAGCTCGGACCCTTTGACAAATCCCTCCTGCCCTGCTATACTGCTGGGAGTTAAGTTGACTTATTTCTGCCGGACGGCTGGCAGTTTGTTTGGGAACAATCGTGTTTTACAAGTACCGATCCTTCGCGAGCAAGTCAGCGAAGGTCTTTTTGTTTGTGGGAAAAGACTGCGGAACACCTGACTGAAAACCACCATCAACCATGACTTTCAACCGCACAGCGGTTTAATTTAAATTACATTATTACAAGAGGTAAATAAAAAACATATGAGCAAGAAAAACAAATTAAGAATTATCCCACTCGGGGGGCTCGGCGAGGTGGGAAAGAACATGATGGCCTACGAGTTCGGAGGCGACATCATCGTTGTTGACGCTGGCATTATGTTCCCCAAGAACGACATGCTCGGTGTCGATTACATCATCCCCGATTATGAGTATCTCAAAAAGCGGGCCAACCGTGTGCTGGGACTCTTCATCACCCACGGGCATGAAGATCACATCGGCGCGATCCAACACTTTGTGGAGGATATTTCCGCACCGATCTACGCCACCCCCCTAACCCGCGGCCTGATCGAAGGCAAACTGGCACGGAACAACGTTCAGCACAAGGCCCAGATCAAGACCATTCAGGCCGGCGGCTCGACCAAGGTCGGCCCGTTCAGCATCGAATATTTTCACGTCAGCCACTCCATTCCGGATTGTGTTGGTTTGGCGATCACCACCGCCGCAGGGCTTGTGGTTCACATGAGCGACTTCAAATTCGATCATACGCCTGTCGATGGCTGGCCCACGGACTTCGCCAAGCTCTCCGAGTATTCCACCCGCGGCGTGGACCTGCTGCTCTCCGACTCGACCAATGCCGAACGCCCAGGCTGGACTCCTTCCGAGGCCGTCATCGGCCCCGCGTTCGACAAGGTCTTCAGTGATGCAAAGGGCCGCATCATCATTGCCACCTTTGCTTCCCTGATCTCCCGTGTTCAACAAGTGGCGGATGCCGCCGCAAAAGTGGGCCGCAAAATGGCCATTGCCGGTCCCAGCATGGTGGATAACGTAAAGATCGCGCGCAAGATGAAATATCTGGACATTCCCGATGACTTGATCGTGCCGATCGACCAGGCATTGAACATGCAGGATCACAAAGTGGTCATCATGTGTACCGGCTCGCAGGGCGAACCCTCCTCCATCGTAGGACGTCTATCCGCTGGAACCAATCGCCAATTTGATCTCAAATCCGGCGATACCATCGTGCTCTCCTCCCATCCGATCCCCGGCAACGAGGAAAGCATCAGCAAGACGATCAATCGCCTGCTGCGCCGCGGCGCAAAAGTGATCCATGACGGCATCGCGCCGATCCATGTCTCCGGTCACGCTGCGCAGGAGGAACAAAAGCTGCTAATCAATTTAGTGAAACCCAAGCACTTCATGCCCATCCACGGCGAGCTTCGCCAGTTGATGCGCCATGCGGAACTTGCGGTCCAGGTCGGCGTCGAGCAGCAGAATACCATTGTCGTTGAAAATGGACAGGTCGTTGAACTCGTCGGCAATAAGGTATTGCTCGGTGAACGCATCCCCGGCGATTATGTTTTCGTCACCGGCGAATCCATCGGCGATATCGATCACGACGTGATGCGCGAACGCAGTCAACTTTCCCGCAATGGCATCATGATCATCGATATCAGTGTGGACAAATTGACAGGCCGTGTACGTCATAACCCCGAGATCATCACCCGCGGATTTATCTCCCCGGAAGAGGCGGAAGACTTAATCCCCGAAGTGAAAAAACGTGTCATGGACGTCATCCACGATGGGAAATTGGACGACGAAAAAGACATCGTCAATTCGGTCAAGAGTTATCTTCACCAGGAAACAAAACGAAGACCGATGGTCTTCGTCACATTGAGCAAGGCCTAATAAAATGTAGGGGCGCGATATATCGCGCCCCTACATTTTATTTGCGATCTGCCGATCCACCTTCCCCATCGGGAAATCATCCAACTCAACGAGCTTCACCCATTTTAATTTTTTATCTTTTGGAATGGAAACAGACTCACAGCGAAACGCATGGACAGTCACTTTGAAATGAGTGTACGCGTGCTGAACAACTCCCAGCGCCTCTTTTCTTTTGACCTTGAGCCTGTATGCGGCGTTAAGAGCCTTCGTCAACTCTTTGGCAGGGTCTGTTTCGACTCTCGCATTCGGGAATTCCCACATCCCTCCCAGCAACCCATCGGCCGGGCGCTGACTCAACAACACCCGTCCACGTTCCACGATCACCGCCGCCGCATGGACGTATTGCGGAGCCGCCTTTTTTGCCTTCAGCACCGGCCTTAATTCCTGCGTACCATTTTCACGTGCCTTACAAATTTCCATCAACGGGCAAAGCAAACAGCGTGGTTTTTTCGGCTGACAGATCGTCGCGCCAATATCCATGAGCGCCTGGTTGTAATCGCCGGCCTGTCCTTTCGGCAGGTTTTCGGCGGCCAGACCCCATAATATTTTTTCGCCGGCTGGAGAATCTGCAAATTCAGATATATCATACACTCGTGAAAACACGCGGCGCAGATTCCCGTCCAGAGTGGGCTCGTCCATTTTGAACGCAATCGAGGCAATTGCACCTACCGTATATCGTCCAATGCCCGGCAGGCTGCGCAAATCCTCCAGATTTCGCGGTAATTCCCCATTGAATTTTTCAGCAACGATTTTGGCAGCTTTGTGAATATTGCGAGCACGGCTGTAATAGCCGAGTCCTTCCCAGGCATTTAATACAGCCTGCTCATCGGCTTTTGCCAGGGCGGGAATATCAGGAAAAAGCTTCATCCACTTTTCAAAATAAGCAATGACCGTTTCCACACGTGTCTGCTGAAGCATGATCTCCGAGACCCACACTGCATACGGGTCCGGGTGGTCCCGCCAGGGCATGGAGCGTTTATTTTTTTTGTACCAGTCCAGAAGTCGGGAGGAGAGGCGCGGCATGGTCACTTGCAAAGGTCGGTCAGCGGAGCGGCTTGAAAAACATCCTTATTGAAAACAAGAAGGCGCGCCTCCACATATCCGTCCCGCTGACAGCCGAGCATGATCACGTCCGCACCTTGTTGAAAGTTTTGCAGTTCGCGGGTAATGAAGATCGCGTTCATGGAGATATTGTTCATGACAACAAACCCCATCCGCGGAAAATCACGAAAGGCATAGGCAGGCCAGGGGTTTGCAGAGGCCATGCCTTCATTCCGCTGATACATGCGTGGATAAAGCAACCGGCCTTCTGTAAGCACGGCATCCGGTTGGGATGCAAAAGATCCGATCTCGCTGGCATCATATCCTCTTGCTTCCAACGTTGCGATCAATTCATTCTGCGAGGAAGTATAACGTGGCTGTGCCAAACCTTGCGCCATCCAGGGAAGCCCACCGACAAATGCAAAGATGGCAAGGATGAAAAGATATTGTGGGCGGAAATCATGCAGCGAAAATCCCTTATTTTCAGAGGAAACAACAGGGTGATCTGTATGTTTTGTCTTGCCATCAAATAAGGAAGTGACAAGAGAAAACAGTTCCAATATTCCAAGCCCGAAATAAAAATAAATCACCCAGTCGACAGGGAGGTTATAGCGCCAACTGGAAAAACGCGAAATGCCATTGGCGAGAGCGTATCCTAAATTGACGGCAAGGGGCAACAGCCCAAGCCAGCTCATACGTTTCCACGAAGCTGCAAGTCCCATCGAAATGATCGCGAGATAAAAGATCAGAAGCGCGGCGTTGTACCATTCAAGAGTACCGTCCCAACCCACCCAATATAAATTGATCGGCGCGATCAGGCTCTCGAAATCCTCGATCAAAGGAAGGGATAACAACCCACCAATTTCCGTGTTTAAGAAGTGTGTGGAGATAAAAGTGGCGACGTAGATCGGGTTTTGCAATGTAAATTCCAACATGCGAGCGCCGAGGCTTTTGGAATGTATGTCAAATTCCTGCAAATTAAACGTATCGTTAAATGAATACTGACTGTAGACAATTGCCATCTGGCTGGGATCATCAAAGGTGAATTTTCCTGTGAGTGCATGATTATGCGTCAACCACGGAATAATCGTAATCAGCATGGCAACAGCAAAAATTACACCTGCTAAAGTCCACGTCCTGGTTTTGCGTTGATATACAAACCAGGCAAGCAGAAAAACAACTGGCAGAATAAACAGGGATTGGGTACGAAATAATAAGAGCAACCCAAAGCTCCCGCCCGCGATCAGGGTGGATTTAATATCACGCTTTTCCAGCCACCACAGGAATATCAGGCAGATAAAGGCAATACCCATTGCAGTGGGGAAATCCGTGGTGAACATCTTGGAATTTACCACGCGGGTATTCGAAGAGATCCAAAGGCCGGTCAGTTCGCGGAAAATGGCAAAAAGTGCCACAGTCACACCGGCGGCCGGGGAATGAATTCTTTTTGCGAGAAAATATAAGCTGACAGGAAAGAACGCCAACACCAAAGTTTGCACGGCGATGATGGATGCGTAATTTTGTCCAAAGAAATAATGCAGGACGGCCAGAAACAATACATAGAAAGGGCGGGGTGGGATGCCATTCAAGTATTTTGTGCCGATGAGCAGGCTCTGGGACAGGTAATCATAAAAGCCTGCATCGGAATACGGGAACGGAATATTGGCAGGCGGGTCAATAGGCGCATAAAAGCTGCTGGAGAGAACGTCATTTGGAACGCCCAGCCACAGAGCACAGGCGAGAATGTAAAGTCCCAAAGGGATAAAAATATTAAGAATGCGCGGTGACTTTGCAAAATAAACTGAAATCAGGATGCCTGAAAGAATCGAGAGCGCAAACTGCCAGCCTTGAATGGCAACGCCCGGCTCTCCCCAGTAGGCTGTATCTGGTTTGATCCCAATTTTTGTGATCGCTACAAAAAGAAAAACAAGGAACAGGAAAAAGAAAACTGCGAAAGCAGATCGGTAAATTAATTTTTGTTGGAAAAGATTCTCGAGATGAAACCCGCTTTTGACCAGATTAAAAAAGATAACGGTTTGCAGAGAGATTATCAGCAACACCCAGAGCAACGGACTCACCCGCTCATAGTACGGCAGGAGTTTCTCCGGGTTGAGGTAACGCATCAGGAACAGAGTCAGGCTGGAGATTAAGAAAAGAAGCGTCGCCGCGAGGATGTACCGACTGCTTGCAAGGAAGTCAAATTGGGTTGAATCACGGCGGGCACGATATCCCAAAAAACCTCCACCGGCACATAACACGAAAAGAACGCCAAGCAAGGCAAGGCGCTGCAGGGAAAGACCGCTCTCGGATGGCACCAAAAGAAGTGCGATCATCGCAACGAGAGACTCAAAGGCCGCGGTAAAGAAAAACCACGGCCAGTATTGAGAAAAAGATTTTGAGGATTGGTTAGAACTGGAAGCCGCCACGAACCGCCACCACTTTGTAGGAATAATTTTTTACGTACCCAAACAGGCGATCCTGCAGAAGCGCCCAATCAGACGAAGCAAGAATGCGATGCGCCTGTTCGACATCGGTTGCAAGCAGGCCAACCTGAATTTGCGGATAGGAACCATAGATCGTAGCCCATGCCTCGGACGGCTGTAAACCAAGTCGTTGCACGCCGGGCACGAATTCACTGATGACGAACTCAAAATATTCCTGGTCGCGTTCCGCGGCGATATCCCATGTCATGATAACTTTGACTGGCATGTTATCCTTTTTGATATTCCAGAACGACAACCTTGGTCTCGTCCGGCAGGCCTGAACGCGTGATTTTCAAGGAAGGTTGTGCCTCCAGTTTACTCAACCCCATTTCCTTCAGAAATTTATTTAAGGAATCCAAATTTACCTTTGCATCGGGCGTTGAATAATGCATGGGAATCACCAGGTTTGGCTCCAACATGCTGACGATCTCCGCGGCTTTTGCAGCATTGAGGCTGCTTCCGCCTCCCACCGGGACCAGAAGCACATTGATCGTTCCCAGTGCTTCCACCTCGCTTTGAGTGGGCGTGTCCTGCATATCTCCCATATGGGCTACAGTAAGACCTTCATAATCAAAAACATACAGCGTATTGCGGATCTTATCCTTGCCCTTTTTACCAGCGCCGGCAGTTTGAACAGCTGTAATGAACACACCGCCAATTTCAAATTCGCCCGCACCGGTCAACACGTGAGTCGTACCTTTGACCGCATCCACGTTGCTGTGACCGGGCGCATCATGACTGACTGTCACGATCTCTGCTTTTAGTTTTAACGCATCATATCCGACTGCTTTGTGATCAAATGGATCCGTCACCACGGTGGCATAGTTGCGCTCCGTCAGACGAAAACAGGAATGTCCGTACCAGGTTATTTCCATGAAGTAGTGCCTCCGAAGCAGATATTATACCCGATGGATGTTTTCGAACGAAATCTCTCTATTGAGAGCAACGGCAGGTTCGTCACAAAATTCACGGACGCTTTATAATTCCCGTCATTAATCCACAAAGGAACAAAATGACAAAAACCAAGTTGATTCCAATTCTTGAAGCAGTTTTCGCAGTCGTGATCTGGGGCGGTACATTTATCGCAACCAAGGTTGCGTTGCAAGAGGTCTCCCCCGCCACCATCGTCTGGCTGCGCTTTGCAATGGGTTTGGTGGTTCTTGGCGCGGCAGTTTTTGCGCGCAAGCAATTTGCCTTGCCGGAAAAAGATGAGTGGTTATATTTTGCATTGCTCGGTTTTCTGGGTGTCACCTTTCATCAATGGCTGCAAGCCACGGGATTGCAGACAGCCAAGGCGACCACCACTGCATGGATCGTTGCCACCACCCCCGTCTTCATTGCCATTCTGGGCTGGCTGGCGTTAAAGGAAAAGCTGAATTGGATTCAAGTCAGCGGCATTGTGCTTGCTGCCCTGGGAGTTTTGCTGGTTGTAAGTAAAGGTGATCTATCCGCGTTGATCAGCGGTGAAGAAGGCACATTTGGCGACGTACTTATTTTCATCAGTGCGCTTAACTGGGCTGTGTATACGATCCTCTCACGCCGGGAATTGGCGCGCCACCCTGCGGCACGCATGATGTTTTTTGTGATGCTGATCGGGTGGTTGTTTACCAACATCTGGATATTCGGCTTTGGCCCGGGATTAACCGAGATCAAAGACCTCACTTCATCAGGCTGGGGTGCGATTCTGATTTTGGGCATATTTGGTTCAGGCCTGGCTTATATTGCGTTCTACGACGCGCTCCAAGCACTGCCCGCATCGCAGCTTGGTGCTTTCTTTAACATCGAGCCTTTGGTCACCGCATTACTGGCATCCTTTATCATCCACGAACGGATCACCATCATTTCACTGATTGGCGGAGCGGTCATTATTTTCGGTGTGTGGCTGGTGAACAGGAAAAGCCAGGAATGAAATCCAGCGCGACGCGAAATGCGAATGTCCGATCCATTGAAAATGGCTGGCGATTGGAAATACAAAAGGGAGATTCACAAGGCTATCGCGACGCACAACTCGACGACTATTTTGGACTTCCACGCAGGAAGTTTCCGCATCATTCCCTGACTTTGAGCCTGCGTGCCCGTGCCTCAAGCATTTCCATCCCCGGTACGTGGGGTTTTGGGTTATGGAACGATCCATTTGGAATGTCTTTGGGATTCGGAGGAAATCCATTTCGATTGCCAGCGTTGCCCAATGCTGTTTGGTTTTTCTCGGCTTCGGCACAAAATTATCTATCCTTCACAGACGACAAGCCGTCGAAGGGATTTCTTGCACAATCGTTTCGTTCGCCAAAATTTCATCCCCGCTTAATTTCTGCAGGGTTGACACTTCCCTTCTCACGCAAGACTGCAAGAAGTCTATTAAGGAAGGTCATCGACGAGGATTCATCCGCTCTCAGCGTGGACGTGACTCAATGGCATGGATACAGATTCGAGTGGAGTCCGAAGCGCGTATTATTTTATGTGGATGATATTCAGGTGTTTGAGTCGCCGGTAAGTCCGAAGCCGCCGCTGGGGTTGATCATCTGGATCGATAATCAATATGCGGCATTTACCCCCGAAGGAAAAATCGGGTTCGGAGTTTTGGCAAACCCCGAACCCGCATGGATCGAAATTACTGATTTAAGCCTTTCAGGGGCCAGGCCCCTGAAAAAGCAACACTAGAACAAGCCAGGCCAGAATTGCGGAAAGAACGCGCGAAGTAAAGCATCTGCGATGAGGCCGAGGATGAGGTAACCGCCAAACTTGCGGTTGTGCTGAAATGCGAAGCCGGAAAACCACACAGGCCAGGCAGGCCAGCCTTCGGGCGCTTGTGCAGGCTTGGGCTTATTCATGACAGCAATTGCCATAAGCGCTTCTTTATAAGCAAGGAAAACGATGAGCATCACGGGGGTGAAATAGCGCGGCACGAACACCAAATATGCAATCACGAGATAAATCAACACAATGGCGATCTGGTCCACACGGCGCGCAATGGTTTCGCCCACACGGACCGGAAAAGTACCAACGCCTTTAATCTTATCGTCATCATGCTTGTCAATGTGTTTGGCGACATTGATGCTGGCGACGCTTAATCCAAATGGAATACCGGCAAGGACCACATTCCAGCTCCATGTTTGCGTGAGGACAAAATAGACACCGGCAATCATGATCGGCCCCCAGATCAGAAAGATCGCAAATTCACCGAGACCCCAATATTTGAAGGGATAGGTATAGGCGAGCAACACCACGGCACCAAATGCAAAAAGGTAAATGGTGGTCATGGAGAAATGGGTATAGAAAAGAGCATATACACCCGAGAGCGTGGCCAGCACGCCGCTGACAATGAACCAGCGAATGGAAGTGGATGTATCCCAAAATTTCTGAACCAGCGGATGCACACCATACTGGCTGCGGAAATAATTATCCTTGTCCACGCCGCGGGTGTAATCAGTGTAATCATTGAGAATATTGTTGGTGCCGTGCGCAATGAACAGACCCAAAGTAATGATCAGGAAAGGCAACCAGGAAAAATGCCCGTCACGGGCGGCGAGGATTCCCGCGATCACGCAGGAATAAACAGTTACGAGCGTTACGGCAGAACGGGTGGCGATCAACCATTTGGAAACGACATCCAACGCATCCCACTCTCTTTTATCGTCCATCTTGATGAGCTGCCAGGAAGCCTTGCGCCACATAGCAAAGTTGATATTCATAGGTACTCCTTTAAGTTGGTAAAAATATGGGCGGAATTTACCCAATAAGAACTCACTCCAAGGCGGGATTATACTACCTCCTTGTGAAATCAGACACAATTCGTCTGGATTGACTTAAATAAAAAAGGCAGGAACAAGTCCTGCCTTTTCACCCGCCCACCCATTTATTATCAAAAGAAAGTTAGCGCCAGAAATTCTGAGTTAGTGGAAGAACCCGCAGGAGAATATCCAGAAGCAGGCCGATCATGAACAACATGCCAAATGTGCGGTTGTTATAGAAGGCATACCCGACAAAATACAACGGCCAGCCGGGTTGCCCTTCGGGAGCAGTTTGAGGCTTGGGTTTCAGGAAGATGGGGTAAATTTTCAAAAAGCTTGGCACGGCAAGGAAAACGACCGCCATGATCGGGGTGAAGAACCGGGTGGCAATCAGATACACTGTGAGGAAATATGGAAGGATCATCATCCCAAGCACGGCATAGCGGGAAGCCTTTTCACCGATCACCACCGGCAGGGTATAGATCTTTTTGATTACATCCTTCTCAAGTTTGTCGATATGCTTTCCAAAGATCACCGTGGTCACACCCAGGGCATACGGCAGACAGGCAATGACAACCTGCCAGTTCCATTGATGGGCAAGGACATAATATCCGCCGCCGATCATCAAGGGCCCCCAAACGAGAAGGACCGCAATTTCACCCATGGCGATATATTTCAAAGGCCATGTATAGAACAATACAAAGAACATACCCAAACCAAGCAGAACCCAGATCACGGGGTCGCTGGAATTCTTGAAGACCAGATACAGGCCTGCCGCCAATGCAAGCAGCCCGGTCACCGCAAAATAGGTAAGGTGCTGGCGCTGGGTCATCAACCCGCTGGCAATCGGTTGGGCGCCGTAGATATTGCGATAATAATTGTCCTTGTCCACGCCGCGGACATAGTCGGTAAAATCATTGAAGATGTTGTTGCTGGCATGAGCCATGATGAGGCCGAAAACGAGTGCAAACCACGAGGCAAAGTTAAAAGACCCATCACGCCAGGCGAAAAGCCCGGCCAGAGCGGCGGAAATAAAGGTCATCACAAGAACCGCTGCACGGGTTGAGATCAACCATTTGGAAATGACATCCAAATCGTCCCATTCAGCCTTTGAAACTTCCGGGATGACGTTTAAAGCCTTTTTCCACATCGCAAAATTCATATCAACACTCCTTGAAAATTTTCATAATTATAACCAAGCTACTCTTATTCCATACAAGACGATTGTCATCCAAATTAACGCAAATCTTCATGGAATTTATCATATTCAGGTCGATCATCCTTCCCCAAGTTCCGGGATGGGTTCGACAGGCGTTCGGTTGGCAATATAGTTCTCAACCCAAAAAATGACCAGCGCCGCCCAAACGATGCCAAAACCGATCAAATGGGAATGATCAAACGGTTCCTTGTAAAGAAAAACGCCGATCAAGAATTGAAGTGTGGGGGCAATATATTGAAGGATGCCCACCATCGACAGCGGGATCTGTTTAGCAGCCGAAGCGAACATCAACAGTGGAATGGTGGTAACGATGCCGGCACCCACCAAAAACAGGTCTACAACAACGCCGTCGTGCAGAAAGGCTCCATCGCCGGCCACCTGGACAAACGCAAGGAAGATCACGGCAAGCGGAAAGAGAATGCCCGTCTCCAACGTGAGGCCGTACAAAGACCCCAGCGGCGCGAGTTTCTTCATCAGGCCGTACAACCCAAAGGAAAATGCGAGCGACAGGGCGATCCACGGCAGGCGTCCATAGACGGCGGTCAGGTAAACAACACCGGCAGCAGCGAGAGCGACGGGAATCCACTGCGCGGGACGCAATCGTTCACGCAAGAAGATCACGCCCATCAGGACGCTGAGAAGCGGATTGATAAAGTATCCCAGGCTGGTTTCCACAATAAAGCCGGCATTCACACCCCAAACATAGACCAGCCAGTTAATGGAAAGCAGAATGGCCGCCACTCCATAAATGAGCAGCGTTTTGGAATTAAATGCCACCGCTCGAAACTCGTCCCATTGTTTTGTGACAAGCACATAAGCGATCAAAATTACAAAAGACCATCCAATGCGGTGACCAATGACCTGCAAGGCAGGAACCGGGTGCAGGAATTTCCAATAAATGGGAAAAAAGCCCCAAAGCACGTAGGCGCCAATTCCGTACAAAATCCCTTTATTCTTCATTTTTCTCCTTTTGCAAAACAAGAAAAAGACCTCATTGCTCCAGCAACAAGGTCTTTGATGAGCGCGACACTTAAGTCCTTACAGCTTTCTCAAATACCACTTGCCGGAAACCACTTCGGCTACATCGCGGGCAAAATCACCGGCGGTGGGATAGCGGTCATTGGGGTCCTTCGCCATCGACTTCCCAACCACCTCCTGCCAGACCGAGGGGAGGTTTTCCTTGATTTGCCGCATGTCTGGAATGGGCAACTCCACATGAGCATTGATCAAAGCCGTTGTCGAGTCTGAAGCGAAAGGCAGCTGGCCGGTCAACAACCGATACAATACAACCCCCAGCGCATACACATCGGAACGCCCATCCACAAGATCGCCCTTGACCTGCTCGGGGCTCATGTATGCCGGCGTGCCCACCAGCCAATCCCCTTCGTCATCCGAAATGGTCTTGGATTTGGCAATGCCGAAATCGGAAAGGAAGGCCTCGCCCGTTGAGTCGAACAAAATGTTCGAGAGTTTCACATCCCGATGCACGATCTTCTTTGCATGAGCGGCGTCCAGCGCATCGGCCACGCGCTTGAAGATGTGCGAAATTTCAGTCAGCTTCAATTCCCCTTTCGCAACGTGATCTTCGAGGCTCCCACCCGCCATGTAACGCATCACAATGTATGGCTGCTCGCCATGCCAGCCAAAATCATACACAGGCACAATGCAGGGATGTTCCAGCGCGGCGATCAACTCGGCTTCCTGTTGAAAAAACTCGCGATACACATCGTCCATCGTGCGGCTGTACATCAAAACTTTTACAACCACCTGACGCTGAATATACGGGTCCTTTGCAAGAAAGATCAGCCCCATCCCGCCCTGCGCAAGTTCTCTTTCGATATCGTAACGACCAATTTTGGATACGCTCATTTGCCCTCGACCATTAAACCAGGATGGCCGTTAGTATAGAACAATTTGGGATAGTTGACAACAGATTTATTCCCAATCGATCCACTGGCGACCTTGAAACCCCGCTTCAATCTCGTGCCAAAACTGGATTTTGCCCTCGTCATATTTCCAACACAGATAGATTTCCCTGCCATCCTTCAACGCGACGAAGTCGATCAGCCCGATGGTCAGGTCTTTGACTTCGATGCCCATATCCTGAATCTGATGAAGCAGCGCATCGAGATGATCGAATTCCACAAGCAGCCTGCTCAACTCCGGGTTGCCCCCATTCCCGGCGGATTTCTGCACCATTGACCAAAGCTCCGGCTGCCGCGCACGGATCTTGTCTCCGATATCCATCATCTCTTTTAGGATGGGGCGGACGATCTCAAGAGTTTCGTTCGCTTCTTTAAGTGTGTAATGTTTTGCCATGCCGGGAGTATACACCAAAGGAAAGAGATGGCTGAGTAATTGCCTCTTTTACATCTCAATCGGCATAGGACTAATTTCCACGCCGAACAAAGGTGACGGCCACGCGGGCCTTGCAAAAGGTATTGCCTTGTCTCCCACCTTCTATTACCTACTGTAATTCTGACATCGTTCCTAAGGCAATATTGTAAGCAGCACTGGTTCAGCCTCTAATTTGCCAACCCAAGCTGAAATATCAGCATAATAGATTTGATCCCTACCATCAATTTGATATCCTATATCTGTATTCTCATAGATAATTCCAACCCAATACTTTCCAGATGGAAGCTTCGACTCTATCCACTTATCACCTTGCTTTAAATAGACCAAATTTGGAATCTCAAGATTGACCTCTTTTACATTATGCGAATCAAGGTTTTGAAAGTCGACAGGTAGTAACGGGGCTCCCAAAATATAAGGGGTATCGAGCAGCAGAAGTGGAGTTCGTAACTGAAGGATCGAATCCACTGGGACAATAGAATATATCAATACTGATTTTGGGGCCCAATCGTCCAACATATCGGATTGTCGAGGAACTCTTACAACCACAGGATTATCTGTGTCGTTCGAAAGACGAAGAGTAACGGGTATTGGTTCGCCGAAATATATCGAGCTTTTCTCCATTTTGAAGGTGAAACTCAACTGATACCGCATCTTTTCGACGCGGCTTTCAGCTATGGCGTATTGATCTTCCAACGAATATTCACGATGACCAAATCTGCAACCCACTACAACTAACAGCAGTATTTGTAAGATTGCGAGCCTCGGCAGCCTTTTTTCTAAACTAAAAGTGGAAAGAAATTTCATAATTTAATTCCTCTACTTGTCGCAAGACTGTGTTCCCACTAAGAGCCGACGATACCATACATATTCCAAGCATAAATTATACGCCTTTCCCGGCAAGGGATACATCAAAGAAAAAGGCGGCTGATGAGCCGCCTTTTCAAAACTTACGCAATAATTGCTGTATATCCCTTTTTCTTTACCGCCGCCACAATCTGTTCATCGGTGAGTTTCGACTCATCAAACTCGATGACCATTTCCAGCCGGTGATAACTGGCATTGATCTCTTTCACGCCGTCGAGGCTGTCTTCGAGAGATTCAAGTTTCATCGCGCAGTTGGAACAGGTCATATCGGGGACTTTGAAGGTTTTTTTGATCATAGTTGCCTCAAAGGTGACAGTCACTTTCGAAAGTGACTGTCACCTGATAATTTATTCAAACAGGATCACGCCGGTATACATCCCCATTGAACAGGTAAAGTTCATTTTCGTACCTGATTTTTGCGGCGGCAGGTCCACTTGAACTGTGCCGGTATCAGGCAGTAATTGATACACGTTCAACGAGGGGATGACAAAGTCGCGTGCGCAGGAATACGTTTTATTCGTGACCAGATTCAAAATAAGCGACCTGTCTGCGGGGGCCTTGAGGGTGGTCGGGAAATAACCGTCATTTTTCACATTCAAGATAATTTCACCGTCCACTGCTACAGGTTGGGAAGCGGGAGTCTCAGCTGCTGAACTGCTTTCGGACGGAAGCAGGCCGCGAGCGTCGTCCTGAGCGGTTAGTCGAAGGATCATGTTTTGAAGCGAGAGGGGCGAGCCGATCAAGTTGAGTCCGCTGTTGACGGTGACGAGTCCCAGGATCAACACCACAACGGCCACAAATCGCATGAAGAATTTTTCAAGCCGCGCGCCGAGCTCCGTGGTCAAATAAGCGACGATGAAAAATACGGGGCTGGTCCCAAGCGTGAATGCAAACATCAACGCCGCGCCCATCATCAAACTGCCGGTGCCAAGCGCGGTCGCCATCATTGCCTGAGTCACGCCGCATGGAATGAAGATGGTCAGCGCGCCGAGGAAGAGCGGAGTAAAAGTATCCGTGCCCTTGGCGGTTCTGCGGATATAGCGTGTGATGAATTTCGGCGGTTCAATGGAGAAGTACCGAAAGATCGGGTGGACGTTGAACATGCGCAAGCCGTTGCCGATCATGAAGAGGCCGATCAAGATCATTAAGATCGCGCGCGACATCGGGCTGATGGCAAAGTACGAGCCAAGCCAGCCGAGGAACGCTCCCAATAAAGTGTAGACAACGAGTTTCGCAACAAGAAAAAGAAAGATCGGGAAGGCACTGCTGGTCCGCGCGACAGGTCCCTGCTTTGACTTTTTGCCACCTGAAATTTGCCCTGCATAATCCTGCTCGATCTGATGAGCGAGCGAACTTGCGAGCAACCCGCCCTGCACCGCAAGGCAGCTCAACCCGCCGGTGGTGATGCCGGTAATGAACGCCACCATCAATTGCCCCATCGTGCCCGAGTCATTCAAAAAGCCCTCGGTGCCGGATTGAAACAGAACCATTGAAATTGCAATGGCAATAAAGACAACGCCAATTGTGATAACGACAACAGGGTCAAGCGATTTGTTTTGTTGTTTTTTCATCTGGCCTCAAATAATAAAATCAATTGAGACACGAAGAATAAAACTTCGTGTCTCAATTTTCAAAGTAATCTAGCGCTTGCCGCCATCCCAAACTACGAAAGGCATGTTGATCACAACACCCGGCTGTTCAATGGTGAGCTCACCGGCCTTTTCCGCATCCAACACCTCGGCAGCGGATTTCAACTCACGGACTTTCGAAGGGTCCACCCATGTGATCACGTTCAAACGGCGCAGCGGAGTATAACCATCTGTGCCGGCGGGCTTGTCAAAAACATCGGGCTGGAAGCCAAAAGGGCCGGAACCTTCAATGCCATTGGTAAATACATACACATTGGCCAATGATTCGTCAGGCACATTTGCCAAGGAAGGTACGAGAATGACCGGCGATTTCATCATGCCCGTCAGTTTTTCGGCAACACCGGCATCCGAAGCTTCGGTATGGACGAAATAAATTTCCTTGCCTTCGGCGTATGCCCTGCCAGCAGGCAGTTCAGCCTTGGGCATTTCCGGAGCTTTGGGAGCGCAGGCAGCCAGTGTGAGGAGAAGTACTGCAAAAATTAAATAAGCGATCTTTTTCATATTAAAGTTATCCTTTTCTTCAACAGGCTTTTTCAAGCCTCATCCTCTGAGCATAAAATTCATCGAGCCAATTTATATTTTGACACTTCGCAGCCGCAGACTATTCGTCACCACAAAGACACTGCTGAATGCCATTGCGCCGGCTGCAAGCATCGGGTTCAAATATCCAAGCGCGGCAGCAGGGATCAAGATTACATTGTAGATGAATGCCCAAAACAGATTCTGTTTGATTGTCGAAAGGGTTCTGCGCGAAAGATGGATCGCACGCGCAACACCGCGCAAATCACCGCTCATCAAAGTGACAGGAGCAGCAGCCATCGCCACATCTGTTCCCGTGCCAATCGCGAGGCCAACATCCGCCTGGGCAAGCGCCGGCGCATCGTTGACACCATCACCGACCATGGCCACCACGTTTTCAGGTTTGAACGTTTTCAGGTTTGAACGTTCCAACATTCCAACTTGTAAACGTTTAACTTCACTTGATTTTCCTTCTGGTAAAACTTCGGCTAATACTTGATCAACGCCAACCTGCTTCGCAATCGCGTCCGCAGTTTTTTGGTTGTCGCCGGTGATCATCGCAACTTTCAATCCCATTTTGTGCAGGTCTGCAATCGCATCCTTCGAACTATCCTTGATCGTATCCGCCACGGCAATAATGCCAGCGGCTTCGTTATCAATCGCGACCAGCATTGCAGTCTTTGCCTCGGATTGCAAACGTGACACTTCGGACTCGAGACCCTTCAATTGGATTCCACGTGCCTCGAACATTCTCACATTCCCGACGATGACGCTTCTTCCGTCGACCTCGGCCTGCACGCCATGCCCGGCTTCTGCTTTAAACCCGGCAGGTTCCACCAACTTCAACCCGCGAGTCGTAGCTTCTGCCCAAATGGATTCACCCAACGGATGCTCACTCCCCTTTTCAACCGAAGCAGCGAGGCGCAGTAATTCATCCGCTTTCCATTTGTCAGTCACAACAATGTCCGTCACAGCAGGTTGACCTTTTGTAATTGTCCCCGTTTTATCGAGAACAACCACACTCACTCTTCCTGCACGTTCCAACGCTTCGCTGTTGCGGAAGAGGATTCCAACTTCCGCACCTTTGCCGGTGCCGACCATAATGGCAGTCGGCGTGGCCAATCCCATCGCACACGGACAGGCGATCACCAACACAGCGACCATGTAAATCAAGGCCCGTGTGAAATTATCGATATCGGAATTGATCGGCAACGATGGACCGAAGAAATACCAGCCAGCAAACGTCGTCAACGCAATGCCGATCACAATCGGCACAAACACAGCCGAAACCTGGTCCGCCATTTTTTGAATGGGCGCCTTGCTTCCCTGTGCATCTTCAACGAGTTTGACGATCTGCGCCAGCGCGGTTTCTTTTCCAACCTTGGTTGCTTCGAATTTCAACATGCCCAATTTGTTCAATGTCGCGCCGATGACCGCGTCACCGGGCTTCTTTTCAACTGGCAACGATTCGCCCGTCAGCATGGATTCGTCAATGGCACTGCGGCCTTCGACGACCACACCATCCACAGGGATCTTTTCGCCGGGCTTGACCAGAACAATGTCACCGACGCGCACATCATCGATCGAGACTTCAGCCTCCACCCCGTCGCGAATGACACGGGCGGTCTTGGCGCGCAGGCCCATTAATTTCTTGATCGCCTCGGATGTACGTCCCTTGGCACGCGCTTCGAGGAATTTTCCAAGCTTGATCAATGTGATGATGACTGCGGCCGTTTCGTAGTAAACGTGTCCCATCAGCAAGCCGAAAGTGATCGGCAACGAATAGAAAAATGCCGCAGAAGAACCCATCACAATGAGCACATCCATGTTCGCGGATTTATTGCGAATCGCCTTGAACGCACCGACATAATATTGCCAGCCCACATAAAATTGAACAGGCAGGGCCAGGGCAAGCATCAACCAGCCGAACCAAGGCTGGGCTTCCAGCATCCCTTCCATCGCATTGCCTGTATAAAAAAAGGAAGGCAGCAAGCCAAAATCCTTGCCCATCGAGAGCAGGAAAAGCGGGACGGTAAAGATCAAGCCAATGGTCAGCAGGCGGCGTTGTTCGTTGATCTCATGTTCACGCGCCGCGGCTTCAGCATCCTCGGCGTGGCCACCGAGTTCGACTGCTTCAAATCCAGCAGAGGAGACGGCACGGCGCAATTCCGCCTGTGTAATGATGGTGGGAACATATTTCACGCGCGCTTTTTCAGTTGTGAAGGTCACCTGTGCTTCCAACACACCTTCCAGTTTGGCAAGCGCCTTCTCCAAACGGCGGGCGTCATTGTCATCAGACAACCGTTTGATAACCAAATCTGCTTCGCCGGTGGCAACGCCATATCCCGCGCGGTTGACGCGGGCAATCACGTCGCCAAGGCCAAGCTTGGATGTATCAAAATCCACGGTGGCGCGCTCGGAGGAAAGATTAACCACCGCGCTTTGCACGCCATCCAGTTTCTTTAAGTTGCGCTCCACTGTGGCGACACAGTTGGCACAGGTCATGCCGGTGATCGGTAATGTTAACTGTCTGGTATCGTTCATGTTATTTCCTTACCAAGGGCCCGACAGGTTTTTCAAAACCTGTCAGGCCTCATTATTTATAACGTGATCAGCCCTTCGGCTGGATAGTTGATCTCAGCGAGAAGTGACTTGATCACTTGCTCATTGGCAGGTGCATCAAAAGTGATTTCCACTTTCTTTGTGGCTTCATCGGCCTTCACGGATTGAACGCCTTTCAACTCGCCCACTTCAGTTTCAATCGTGTGAGTGCAATGTCCGCAGGAAATCGCGGGGACGGTATAAGTAACTGTAGTCATGGTTTATTTCTCCTTGGGTAATTTATATTTTTTTATTAACAAGTGGTTTCGATACGTTCCTCACTTCGTTCGGAACTACTCAACCACCAAACAAACAACTATCAAACTTTTGTAGACATTTCAAATACTTCGGTGATTTCCTTTAAAACCCGCTCACGTTCCTTCTTGTCATTGCCTTGAATGGCAGTGATCACACAGGAATTGAGATGATCTTCCAGGATTCTCGAGCTGACCTTGTTCAAAGCCGCCTCTATCGCCTGGATCTGGCGGATGACGTCAATACAATAGGCATCTTCCTCCACCATACGAATCACGCCGCGCAGGTGGCCCTCGACCGTCTTCAATCTTCGAATTGTGCTGTCATTTTCCATGGGTACCTCTGTCTTCCAGATAAAGCGTTTTCGTCTGCTCTTACCCCCCCCAGGGGGGTTGGGGTGGGCATAATATAAACCATCCGATATATCTCTGTCAAGCTGATAAATGTCATCTTCTTCGGTGTAAAATCACCTTATGAATATTTCCTCATCCGACCTGAAGCAGGTAATCGTCTTTCAGCGTGCCACGGACGAAGAGTTGCAGCTTATATTGAAAAATAGCATCGTTCGCATGGTGGAGGAAAACGGCTTCTTTTTCTTTCAAGGCGACTCCGCGAACTACCTGTATGTTCTTGTCAGAGGACGGGCAAAATTATTGCAAGCCAGTCCGCAGGGACAGCAGGTTAGTCTGCGAATCATTCATCCCTGGCAAATGTTTGGGGCCCTGGGTGCGGTGCGTCAGGAAGCCACCTACCCTGCCACTGCACAGGCGCTGGAAGAGAGTTCTGCCCTTGCGATCGAAAGTGGGTTCCTGCGGGCATTGGTCGAAAAAAACCCGCGAATTTCCTTTGACTTGATGACCCTTATGACCACCTATATTCAGGAAATGCAGGCGCGATATCGCGAATTGGCCACGGAACGGGTTGAGCAGAGAGTGGCCAACGCGCTGATTCGACTGGCCGGGCAATCAGGTCTAAAGTCCAGCAAAGAGGCGGGTATTGAATTATCCTTTTCCAGGCAGGATGTCGCGGAGATGACTGGGACCACACTGTACACAATCAGCCGTCTGCTCAGCGAATGGGAACGTCAGGGCTATATTGAAACCGGCAGGGAACGCATAACGATCTTAAAACCCCACGACCTGGTTAGAATAGCCGAAAATTTGGAAAAATAGTTATTTGCGCCAGCGCAAAGACAGATTGGGGGAAAGACGATATTCTATGTCCATAATGAACAAGGATTTGGAAGTCTTGGATGTGACTGTGTCGGATCTCTTGAAGTCCACACCGTCCACCGTCAGTTTTTTCATCAGCCAGCATACCAGTTGTGTAGGCTGCCGCCTCGCCCACTTTTGCACACTGCACGATGTGATCAAAACCTACGAGCTTGATGAAGAAAAATTTTTAAAAGAACTTGCCAAATACATGGTTCAAAACAAACAATGAGGAGCATAGAATGAAAATATTTTTTAAATTTCTGTTTGTCACTGTAATGATCGGCCTTTTCGTCGCCGCCTGTGGAAAATCCGAACCCGCAGCCCCAAAAACTTATACAGAGGCAGAAGTGTCCGCTGCATTTGAAAAGGGCACATGCGGAACCTGCCATACCATCCCCGGTATTCCAAATGCTGCCGGTGTGATTGCACCCGATCTTTCAAATATTAAAGATGAAGCGGAAAAAGCCGTGAGCAGCAGTACATACACCGGCTCAGCACACAATGTGCAGGATTACGTCAGAGAATCGATCCTAAAACCCGACACATTTGTTGTGCAAAACTGCCCAACAGGTCCATGTGTGGCCGGTGTGATGCCCGCAAAATTATCCGAGACCTTGAACGAAGATGAAATTAACGCAATCGTTTCATATCTCAGCGGCCTTCCTGAAGGAGCCTTTGGAACTTCCGCGACAGCCGACGCTACATTGGCACCTGTCACTGGCGGCGCAGATATCGTCCGTGACCCGACCGACCTTCCCGGACCCCTGGAGGTTCGCGAACCCACTACGGTTGTGATCAACCTCGAAGCTGTTGAAGTGGAAGGTCAACTTGCAGATGGCACCACCTACACGTATTGGACTTTCAACGGTGCCGTCCCCGGACCATTCTTCCGGGTACGCGTTGGCGACACCATCGAAGTCCACATGAAGAACAACACCTCCAGCACCATGAATCATTCTGTCGATTTCCATGCAGTTACCGGACCCGGCGGCGGCGCAGTAATGACCCAAACTCAAGCCGGGCAGGAAACTGTCTTCACCGCACAGGCCCTCAATGTCGGCCTCTTTGTCTATCATTGCGCAACACCTATGGTGGCCCAACATATCTCCAATGGCATGTACGGCCTGATTCTCGTCGAGCCTGAAGGCGGCCTGCCTCCCGTTGACAAGGAATTCTATGTGATGCAGGGCGAGCTTTACACCAGCGGAGCATTTGGCGAGCAGGGTCATCAAATGGCCGATACCACAAAATTGCTCAATGAAGATCCGGATTATTTCGTCTTCAACGGCGCCGTCGGCGCACTCACCGCACAAAAACCCTTGATGGCAAATGTAGGCGATACCGTTCGCATCTTCTTCGGCGTGGGTGGACCCAACTTTACATCTTCCTTCCATGTGATCGGCGAAATCTTCGACCGGGTGTACGACCAAGCTTCGCTTACCGCCGCGCCACTTACCGATGTGCAGACCACCATGGTCCCGCCCGGCGGTGCAACGATGGTCGAGTTTAGCCTTGAAGTTCCCGGAAACTACATCCTTGTGGATCATGCCCTTGCACGTCTGCAACGCGGGTTGGCCGGATACTTGATGGTCGAAGGCGACCCAAATCCCGCGATCTACGATGGCACACCCAGCGCAGGCAGCGGCCATTAATCATAAACAAAGCCCCGTCGGATTTCGACGGGGCTTTTCCGTTATAATTTTGGAATGAAAAAACAAACGTTTCTTATCTTAACCTTCAACCTGCTTCTGTTTTCTTTGACAGCCTGTTCCCCCAAAGTTCCAACCCCTGATCCCAAACTAATCATCCAGCAATCTGTTGCCGCCACGATCGCAGCAATGCCGGTTCCCACGCAAGCCCCCCTGCCCACACCGTATCCAACCCCCACGGCATTTAACCTCGCCGGCCTGTTTTGTGAGTATCAATTTTGCATCGGCCATCCCATCGATATGTCCTTCTTTGACTTAAGCGCACAGCAAAACCCAACCACGCCGAGCACATACAACCAGGGTATGGTTACCGCCTTCAACATCAACAGCAGCTTATTTATTCAAGTCATGTGGCAAACCGCCCCTGGAACTGGGGACCCGCAATTCCTTTTGGACCTGATGCTTGACGATGCTGCAGACCTCCCCCAGGGAAACAAAGATATCAAGCTCGTTCGCGGCATGAATGTCATTTATACATCGATTGCATCCACCGCCACCCCACTGCTGCCCTTCGGTGGAGCCGCCGCCTGGACATGCAGTGACCGCGTCTTTGCCTGGAAAATCTACGCCCCAGACGCAAGCACGGCCAATCCGTTGTTCGAAGAAGCGCTTGCTAGATTTAGCTGTAATCAGTAAATAATGAGAGCCAAAGTTAATCCCTGGAATGTTGTAATTAAAGGACTTGTTCTGTATTTTTTATTTCAGCTGTTTCTCGTTCTTTCCAATTTCAATCCCGCAGCTATTAATATATACCAATCAGAACCTCTGATAAGAGAGCGATTCCCGTTTATCACCTCCCCTAAAGCCGAAGACAAGGCGCTTGATGTTGGCATTCTCGACACGGTGTTTGCCTCTCACATTATCTCTCTGCCAAAAAAACAGGATGAATATCGGGTGATTATTCTTGGCGATTCCTCCATATGGGGCGATCCATTACCCGTCAACTACACAATCGCCAGCCAGATCAACGCGCTTGGCCTGACCTGCAACAACAAACAGATCATTGCATATAACCTTGGTTATCCGCTCCCTTCAGCCATAAAAGATATGATGGTACTGGACAAGTCAATGGAATATCAACCAGACCTGGTCATTTGGGGCGTCACGATGTACACCCTGACCACCCGTATGGTGGAGGAACATCCACTGCTCGGCACAGAGTCGAGTCTTTTGGCATCCCTGAACTCCCGGTATCATTTTATTAATCAAACGCAACCACCCAATTCTCCATATGAGAATTGGGTCGATATTAACTTCAGACTCTCCCGAACGTTGCGATACCAATCTTATAGCTTGATTCAACTTGCAACAGGCACAGACCAGATACAGCAGGAAATCAATTCCACAAATACCGACTTGACCGACAACCTGGACTACGTGGATATGTCCCCGCCAAACCTGCCGCAAAAAGAGATCAACATAAATCTTGTGAATATCTTTCATCAAATTGCAGATGACGTTCCTGTAATCATTGTCAACGAGCCCATTCTCATCACAGAGAATGTCCCCAATAGTGATTTACGATATAACTCATATTATCCACGCTGGGCGTACGATCAATATAGGGAATATATGAAGGAGGCAGCTGATCAATACAACTGGGCATATTTTGATTTTTGGAATGATTTCCCCTCCAGCCTCTTTGCAAACTCCCCGCTGCATCTAAATCGTGAAGGTGAAAAAGTCTTTGCTGATCTATTAGCACCGGCAATACAAGAAAATTGTATGAAATAAAAAGAGACGCCTCTTCCATAAGGCGTCTCTTTTTATTATTTAATTTCCGTCCAAACCTCGTCATATTTAACAATAAACTCACCGATGTCCTTCACGTCAAATCCCTTGGCAAAAATATCCGCGGGGGTGTTGGTGATCGGAGATTCAACATAGGCTTGATAGATTTCAGGATGATTTTCCTTTGCAAAATCCAAGGCGGCCTGGTTGGGAATGGTATACGGATAATCCTGCAGAGTCAACCAAAAGACATCGCCCTGCATCATGTAATTGAGCCAAGCGTAAGCAAGGTCTGGATGCGGCGCATCACCGGGTAGGCCGAGGCCATCATAAAAGTTAATCGTCCCTTCTTCAGGGAAAACATAGGTCATGGCAGGGTTCTCGCGATAGGCAAGGAAGGCCTCCCCATTCCAGACCACACCCAGATCCACATCTCCAGCAAGGAGCGGGGTCTTGGGACTGTCGCTGTCAAAGACACGGATGTTCGGCTTTAATTCCAACAGCTTCTGTTTTGCTTCATCCAATTGCGCTTCATCCGTCGAGTTGACGTCGTACCCCAAAGTGAGAAGGGCTGCACCGATCATCACGCGTGGGTCATCCACAGCCACGATTCTGTTTTCATATTCCGGATTCCATAGATCGGCCCAGGATGTCGGGGGTGTTTCCACGGTCTCACTGTTGTACACGATGGCATCTGTTCCCATTTGATACGGTACGATGTAATCGGTGCTGTCGCCAAAGGTACTGAACAGGCTTTCATCCAAATTTGCGAGATTGGGCAATTTTGATTTGTCCAGTTTTTGTAACATGCCGGTGCGGATCAAAACTTCCACCATGTAATCGCTGGGGTGGACAAGATCATAGACATTCGACCCTTCCCCTGCGGTTAACTTTGCCTGTAACTCCTCATTGGACGAGAACATGCTCACGTTCACATTCACACCATAGACTAGCCCAAAGCAGTCGATGATGTCCTGTGGAACATATTCGGTCCAGGTGAAAAGATTAAGTGTTTTGCTTGTAATTTCCATGCGCGGGCTGGGCGCTGGGCATTCAAAGCCGGTGGAAGTCACATATTGTTCCGTCGTACCATTGGCCGCACTTCCACAAGCGGAAAGGACCAGGGTCACCAGGATCAACAATGCCACCATGCGGCGTTTGTTGTGCCGTTCATTCATTTGATTTACCTCCGAAATTTTGGATATTTGGTTAACGGCAATGTGCGCCGTGAATCAACACTTTAAATACCTGCCTTTTTTGCTTCGTCCCACAGGAGGTCCATCTCTTCCAATTTCATATCGGAAAGATTCCGCCCCTGTTTTTTGGCACCCTGTTCCACAAAAGCAAAGCGTTTCTTGAATTTTGCGTTCGTGCCACGCAGGACTGCTTCTGCATCCACATGTTTCCAACGCGCAAAGTTGACCAGCACAAAGAACAAGTCGCCGATCTCGGAAGCCAGCTCAAAATCTGCTTCCGCGCCTTTGATTTCTTCTATTTCTTCTTTGATCTTATCAAGCACCCCATCGATCTGCGGCCAGTCAAAACCCACGCGGGCCGCCCGATCCTGATATTCCTGTGCCTGTATCAATGCAGGCAGCGCAGCCGGGACGCCGTCTAAAATTCCCTTCTCTGCTTTCTTCCCGCCTCTTTCTTTTTCCTTTAATTTTTCCCAATTCTGCAGAACACCGTCCACGCCATCCACCTGGACGTCGCCAAACACATGTGGATGACGTCGAATCAGCTTGTCATTTATGCTTTTGATAACATTAGTTATCGCAAATTCATTGGCTTCACTGGCAATTTGGGAGTTTAACAGGATCTGCAAAAACAGATCGCCAAATTCCTCGCGCATGGATTCTGTATCGTTGGTGTCCATCGCAGCAAGCGTTTCATAGGCTTCTTCGAGCAAATGCGTCCGCAGGGTTAGATGGGTCTGCTCGCGGTCCCAGGGGCAGCCATTGGGTGCACGCAAATGAGCCACGATCTCGGCAAAGGATTCGAAGGAAGTCCCCTCCCCCAGCGAAGGAAGATAAAGACAGGTATTGGCTGAAAAATCGACCACATCCAAATCCATCAATCTTTCTTCTTTCTTCTTTCCTGAACCCACGACGAGCACCTCGTGCTGCCCTGGATACACACCCAACAAAACATTCTTCACCTGCAAGGCAAGTTCAGCGGAATCAATCCCAAGGATCAACGTATCCATATCGGGCGGTGTGGGTGGATAATGCCGGGAGGTAAATTCATGTGCATCGAGCAGGGTCAGCTTCGAGGGCGGGGTGATGCGCAATATTTCAAATGTTGAAGAGATTAAATTGAAGTCCATAAAAATCTCCATTAAAAACGTAATTGGTAATCCGTAAATTACGAATTACCAATTACGAATTCGGTTCGAATTCTATAAAATTAACGCTTGGTGTAGGTAGGAGCCTTGCGGGCCTTCTTGAGACCTGGTTTCTTACGTTCCTTGACGCGGGCGTCGCGGGTAAGCAAGCCCTTTTTGCGAAGCAAGGAAGTGTAATCGCCATTGATCAAGACGAGCGCACGGGCAACACCCAAACGCACGGCTTCGGTCTGGCCGGTGGTTCCGCCGCCGCTGACCAAAACGCTTACATCATATTTGGAAGCTTCCTGACCGGTTGCACCGAACGGGCGCAGAATATCATCGAGATCGCCGAGGCGGGGAAAGTAGACTGCGCCTTCCTTCTCGTTGACGATGAATTTTCCGCTGCCGCTGGTTAAGCGAACGCGGGCGGTACTTTCCTTGCGACGGCCGATGCCTTCATAATATTGAGCCATAATCACTTACCTCTTATTTCAAAACTTGTGGGTTCTGGACTGCATGCGGATGATCAGGCGTTGCATAGATCTTCAAACGCTTGAGCACGGCACGACCCATGCGGTTGTGCGGCAACATGCCCCACACTGCATCGCGCAAAGCGCGGTCGGGGTATCGATCCAATTGGTCGCGCAGGGAAATTGTTTTCAAACCACCAGGATAACCTGAGTGATGATTGTAAACTTTTGAGGTGAGCTTGCTGCTGGTCTTGGTACCGGTAACGGTTACCTTGGCTGCATTCACCACAATTACAAAATCTCCCATTTCCACGCCAGGTGTAAATGTCGGTTTGTGTTTGCCAAGCAAAACATGCGCAATGCGCGTGGCCAAACGGCCAAGGTTTTGTCCTTCGGCATCCACCATAACCCAATCGCGCTGTATTTCAGCGGCTTTCGGATAGTACGTCTTTTGCTGCACTTTCGTGTCTCCGTTTCTTAATTATTTCAATGTGATCCATACGTTACTTCTGTTAGGGTCAGGCCATGTGCGGGAGCCAGCCCGGAAAGAAGTGCCTTCTGCTTTGATAAAGCGATCTGGACATCCCTTGCCGAACATCTTCCCTGCGCAACGGCCACCTGCACGAAAACCATTCTGCGAACCATGCGGAACAAAAACGCATCCGCCTGGATCTCGAACTGCCACTCACCATCCGGCATTTTCCTCCACTCGGTCTTTGTCACCGTTCGGACGGTCGTCCCCTTGGGGGTCGTCCGTGAACCGAAGGCGGCAAAATCATGTGTGCCGAGAAAAAGATCTGCTGTTTGCTGAAGGACACTTTCTTCAAATACAGGCCAAACTCTCCACGCCAACTTTTCACGTAACGGATTACGGATCGATTCGCAAAAGAGCCTGTAACTATATTTCCGCGCAATCGCATCGAAGCGCGGGTGGAAATCTTCAGGAGCCGTCTTCAGGTTTCGTATCGCAATATCAGGCGGAAGGTCTGCATTGAGCGCACGGAGGAGTTTGTCCTCTGTATACGGCCAATCCATCTCAAACGCAGCCACCTGTCCCGTGGCGTGAACTCCAGTGTCTGTTCGGCCAGCCATTAAAACTGACTTCCCGGACCATCCATACTTTCGCAGGGATTTCTCGAGCTCACCTTGTACGGTGCGGATATTTACCTGCCGCTGACTTCCCTGAAAACCAGTGCCGTCGTAGGCCAGGATCACTTGGTAACGTGCCATATTAGCGGTCAGCTTTCAGCGATTAGCCTTTAGCCGATTGCTAGATATTTCTTCTTATTCTTCAACCAACTCAAGGACAACCATTTCAGCGGAATCGCCGAGGCGTGGTCCAAGTTTTAGTACACGGGTGTAACCGCCAGGGCGGGTTGCGAAGCGGGGGGCAATATCGTCAAACAAGCGTTTGATCAATTGATTGTCACCCATCTTTGAAATGGCCAGACGACGGGCATTGAGCTTGTCAATATCCGAACCATTTGCACTGTTACGTGCGAGTGTGATCAGCTTCTCGGCTTCACCGCGAATGGCTGCGGCCTTTGCCTTGGTGGTCTGAATACGCTCGTGCGTAAACAATTGTTTGATAAGGTTGCGCCTCAACGCGATACGCGCGCTTTTGGTGCGTCCAAGTTTGTATCCTGCTACCTGATGTCGCATCTCTAACTCTCCGCTGAATTATCTTTCATGAAGCCTTTTTCGCGCATCTTGTCGCGAAGCTCATCGAGAGACTTCTCGCCAAAATTGCGAATGGACATGACCGCGGTCTCACCCTTTTCAAGGAGGTCGAGAACGTCACCCACTGTGGTGATGCCAGTGCGCTTCAATGAGTTGAAGACACGCACGGAAAGGTCGAGGGCTTCCACTGGCGTTTCGGCCAGTTCACTGCTCAAACGGCTTCCAGAGACTTCGCGTTCCACAGCCACTGCGAGCATTTCTTCATTGATCCCAGCCACATAGCGCAGGTGATCGATCAGAGTGCGGGCGGAGGAGCTGAGGGCACGTTCCGGGGAAATGGTACCGTCTGTCCAGATTTCCAAAATTAGTTTGTCATAGGCCGTGCTCTGACCCACGCGGGCTGAAGCAACTTCCCAATTGACACGTTTTACAGGGCTGAAGATCGCATCCACCGGCAATTCGCCAATGGGCATGTGCCCTGCGCGTTCGTTGGCCGGGGAATATCCGCGGCCGCGTTCCACCATGAATTCGATGTCGAGCTTGGTCTTGGCTCCATCCACGGTGAACAGATATAGATCCGGATTGACGATCTCGATCTCGGCTGGTGCGACAATATCCGCAGCAGTCACTTCGCCTTCACCACGCACTTCAAGATGCATGCGGGCGCTGTCCACGCCGTCCATCTTGATGCGGATCTGTTTGATCTGCAATGTAACTTGAATTACATCTTCGCGCACGCCGGGGATGTCGCTGAATTCATGCAGCACATCCGCAACGCGGACCGATGTAATTGCCGAGCCCTCAAGAGAGGAAAGCAGGACGCGGCGCAGGGCATTGCCCAGCGTCACACCATAGCCTCGCTCCAGCGGGCTGATTGTGAATTTGCCGTAGTTGCGAGCTTCTGCTTCGCGTTCGATCTTCGGCATAACCATGTTCGTAATGATACCGGTCAAGGTTCACACTCCCTTTCAAAAATGCACCTGGGTCAGGATCAGGCGTTCGGTCCTGACCCGATGCGTATCTGGAGAATTAGCGTCTGGAATAATATTCGACGATCAACTGTTCGTCGAGGCTTCCGTCAATTTCGGCACGTTCAGGCATGCGGGCTACAGCACCGCTCATCTGCTTTACATCACGGCTGAGCCATGAAGGAGCATTGCGCTTCTCGGCAATGTCGCCAAGTTCCTTAAAGTAGGTCAGCTTGTTGGACCCATCACGAACCTGCACCTGATCACCTGCATAAAGGATCATCGAAGGGACATCTGAGCGGCGGCCATTCACTGTAAAGTGACCATGCGTTACCAATAAACGAGCTTGTGAGCGGCTCGATGCGAAACCGAGGCGATAGACAACATTGTCAAGTCGGGACTCGAGAATCTGAAGCAATGTCAAACCAGTAAGACTGGTACCAGATTTCGCTGTATCGTAATAGCGGCGGAACTGGCGTTCCAATACACCATAGATACGGCGAGCCTTTTGTTTTGCACGCAACTGACGTGCAAAGTCGGAGGCGCGGCCTGTTCCCATTCCCTTGCCGCCGCCACGACCAGCAGTTCGACCATGCTGACCAGGAGCAAAGCTGCGCTTCTCAAAAGAGCACTTGGGTGTGTAACAGCGTTCACCTTTTAGAAAAAGCTTTTCGCCTTCGCGGCGGCAAAGCTTACATACGGGGCTTAATGTTTTTGCCATATATAACTACCTCTACCTATTACACGCGTCGCTTCTTGGGAGGACGACAACCGTTATGCGGCACGGGGGTGATATCCGCAATGGAGCGGACACGCAACCCCATGGATTGCACAGCGCGGATCGCGTTCTCACGACCAGGGCCAGGACCTTTTACAAAAAGGTCAACTTCCTGAATACCCAACTGCTGGGCGGCTTTGACGGCCTGTTCAGCGGCCAGGCGGGCCGCAAAGGGAGTACTCTTACGAGACCCTTTGAAGCCGGCCGAGCCAGCGGAACCCCAGGCAACAGTGTTGCCTTCGGTATCAGTAACAGTTACGATTGTATTATTGAAGGAAGCGAAGATATGCACCTGTCCGCTAGACAGGGTGCGCTTCCCTTTTTTCGCGCCAGTGGCGCGGCGAGTAGAACGAACACTCTGAGCCATTTTTTATCTATACCTTTCGGACAGAATTACTTCTTCGCGCCCTTTTTGCGGCCGCGACCAGCAACGGTCTTCTTGCCGCCCTTGCGGGTGCGGGCATTTGTCTTGGTGCGCTGACCACGTACCGGCAAATTGCGGCGGTGGCGCAGTCCACGGAAAGAGCCGATTTCGATCAAGCGCTTGATGTTCATTTGAACTTCGCGGCGCAGGTCGCCCTCGACCTTGTAGTGTTTGGAAATATATTCGCGAATCGCGGCAACTTCCGCTTCGCTCAAGTCTTTAATACGCGTATCAGGATTGATCTTGGTATCAGCCAAAATCTCCTGAGAACGAGTTAGGCCGACACCAAAAAGATAGGTTAAGCCAACTTCAACCCGTTTGTTACGGGGCAGGTCAACGCCTTCAATTCTTGCCATAGGTCATTACCCTTGTCTCTGTTTATGTTTTGGATTTTCGCAAATAATGAAAATGCGGCCTTTGCGTCGAACAATTCGACACTTGGCACAACGCTTGCGAATGGATGGCGAAACTTTCATGAAATCAATCTCCTTGCTTTATTTCTCTCAAAGCCAAACGTCTGATTATACATGCACTCTTGCAATTCGTCTACGATTTTATACGGTCGCCTGCTGAGGCTGTAGAACAGTCAGGATGAGGGGGTCTCCTTCGGTGACGGCCACCGTATGTTCAAAATGAGCCGTCAAAGATCCATCAGCAGAAACAACCGTCCATTTGTCTGGCAGAACGCGGGTTTCGTACGTTCCAACGAGCACCATCGGTTCGAGCGCGATGGTTAACCCCGGGCGAAGTTTCAAACCGCTTCCTGCGATACCGATGTTTGGTACCTGCGGTCCTTCGTGCATCTTCTGCCCGACGCCGTGCCCGGTATATTCCCGGGTGACTTGCAAGCCACGGCTTTCGACATAATTCTGTATCGCTGCCGAAACGTCGCCTGTGCGATTGCCGCTTCGCATCTTTTCAATGCCCGCGTACAATGCGCCTTCGGTGACTTCCAACAAATGCGCTGCTTCAGAAGAAATCCTCCCGACCCCGGCGGTGAATGCCGAGTCTGCAACGAACCCACCATGGATCGTGCCACAGTCGATCGAAACGATATCCCCTTCCTTCAACTTTCGTTTCGGGTGAGGAATGCCGTGCACCATTTCGTCATTGATCGAAACTGTGATCGATGTCGGAAACGGCGGATGACCGTAGCCTTTGAAGGGCGATACACATCCATATGACTTCAGCACTTCCTCAGCAGCCGCGTTGAGGTCCGCCGTCGTCATACTTGGTTGTAAAAGTTCACGTACTTTCGCCAGAACTGTCGCATTGATGTGGCCCGCTTCGCGCATGATCTTGATTTGTGCGGGCGTCTTTATATTGATCTGGCGTTCCAAACTCATTCCTACCTACATTTCAGCAGAAAAATCTCTGCGCGATCCACTATTTTTCAATGCATCAAGCACAATCGCTGTTACCTTTTCTTTTGCCTGCATGCCATCTATCTCTATGATCCTGCCAGCCTTGCGATAATATTCCACAAGCGGCATGGTTTGTTTCAAATAGACCCGAATGCGATGACGTACCATTTCTTCCTTGTCATCATCGCGCTGATATAACTCCGAGCCGTCAAAATCACACACTCCGCTTTGTTTTGGAGGATTGTATGTTTGATTATAGATGTGCCCATGGGCACGACATGTCCATCGTCCGCCAGTACGTGCAACGAGGACTTCCTCGGAGGCCGTGATGTACGGAACAAGATCCACACGGCCCTTCAATTCCGTCAGTATTACTTCAAATGCATCTGCCTGTGCCGGAGTACGGGGAAATCCGTCGAGAATGGCACCAGTTTCACAGTCCGGACGAACGAGGCGGTCTTTGATCATTTTGATGGTTACGTCGTCCGGGACAAGTTCGCCCTTATCCATAAAGGACTTGGCGATCCTTCCGAGTTCTGTTTGATTTTTAATGTTCTCACGAAAAAGGTCTCCAGAGGAGACGTGCGCAAGTTTTGTTTTTTCAGCCAAAATTTCGGCTTGGGTGCCTTTACCGGCACCTGGGGGACCGAGCAAAACAATAAAAGTTGACATGAATCTCTTCTGATCCTAGCGGACTAGCAAAGATTCCTGATAACCATGTAGTTTGAGCTCAGCATCAATGTTCATAAATGTATCGCGCACCACACCCACCACAATGAGCAAGCCCGAGGAAGAAACAAGGAACAGGCCAGCCTGGGAGTTGGTTTGCATGTTGAATACGCCAAGAAGTAAATTGAGCAGGAAAGGCATGGCTGCCACAATGCCAAGGAATAAAGCACCGGGCAATGTAATGCGGCGTTGAACCGTGCTCAAATATTTCTGTGTGGGGGCGCCGGTGTGAACACCGGGAATGGAAGCGCCTGCCTTCTTAAGATTATCGCCATAATTCTGTTGATCGAACAAAACAGAAGTATAGAAGAAGGTAAAGATAACGACCATGAAGAAGTAAAGGGTCCAATAACCCCAATTTTGTGTTCCGGTACCGCCAAAGAAATTCGTCATGGTGGTGGCGAAATTTCGAAGGCCTTCGCTATCCGGAAACCACTGGGTCAGAAAGCCTGAAACCACAGCCGGGAATTGCAAAATGGCACTTGCAAAGATCAATGGGATCATGCCCGAGAGGTTCACCATCAACGGCAGGGTGCCCTTCACAGGCATCGACATTCGATTGCCCATGCGGCGGCCGGGATACATCACTGGAACATTACGACGTCCCTGCTGCACGTAGACAATAGCAATCACAGTCAGAACGATGATGATAATCGTAAAGATGAACATGAAGACTGCGGTGCTCTTATCGGAAAATAAAGCGATAAGATTGTTCGGCAATTGCGACACAATGCCTGCGAAAATTACCAGTGAAAGACCCTGGCCACGAATACCATATTCTGAAATCAGTTCACCCAGCCAAATGGCAAACATGGTTCCCGCAGTCATGGCGATCAAGACAGTGGCCGATTTCAAGGCAAGTTCGGAAGTAAACCCAAACGCCAAAATCGGCTGTCCAACCGCCTGGATGGAAAGATTATTAAACAAGCCGATCTGACCAATGGCTGAAAGTGCGGCCATGGGGACGGCCAGATAATAGGTCCACTTTTCCTGCCAACGGCGGGCTTCACGCGGGTCTTCTTCCATTCTGCGCTGCAACGAAGGGATGATCGGAATTAACAACTGCAAAATGATCTGCGCCGTAATATACGGATACACACCCATTGAGAGCAGGGAGAAGTTTGAGACCGTACCACCAGAAAGCAGGTTCAAGAAATCAAGAAACGTGCCGCTGCCACCGGAGGATGAACGAAATGCTTTCAAAATAGCCTGATCTACGCCTGGAGCCGGGACATGCGCCGCAAGGCGGTAAATGGCCAGGATCACCAAAGTAACGATCAACTTTCGGCGGATGTCTTCCGATTTCCAAACACGTGCAAAGGTGGAAAAGAAATTCTTCATGAAATTTTCCTCGCCAGGAGCTAGGCGATCAACTCGACAGAGCCACCGGCCTTTTCGATCTTGGCCTTGGCACCCGCGCTGACACGATGCACATTGATCTTGAGAGCAACCTTCATCTCACCACGGCCAAGTAAAACGACCGGATTGCGGGGATCGCGAAGAAGGCGGGCTTTTTCAAGAGATTCAGGGTTGACTACTTCATTCGCCTTGAAAATGTCTGATAATTGATCGAGGTTCACTTCATTGAAAGTGACCTGATGTGGCGGGGTGAATCCTTCACCACGCATGAACGGCAAACGTCGGAAGAAAGGAAGGTTGCCGCCCTGACGATACAGGTGACCACCTTCGCCGGAGCGGGAACCCGCACCCTTAATACCACGGCCGGCCGTCTTACCTTTGCCTGCCGAGATGCCGCGTCCAACGCGTTTGCGGTCTTTTTTGGAACCCTCATTGGGTTTGAGATCGTGAAGTTTCATATTCGACCTACTCTTCGATCTTGAGCAAATGGATGATCTTGTTCAACATCCCGCGTAAGGCGGGGTTGTCCTTATGCTCAACGGTTTGATGTAATCGGTGTAACCCCAGTGCAAGGACAGTCCTTTTTTGATCTTTGGAATATCCGATGGCACTGCGGACCAAGGTCACGCGCAGGGTCTTACCGGTGGTTTCTTTCTTAGGCATGTTGCTTCCTCCGTTCCCAGAATGGGAGCAATTCTTCGGGGCGTTTGCCACGTCGGGCCGCTTCCAAGACAGGAGAGCGAAGTCCATCCAACGCATCGAAAGTTGCCATCACCACGTTCAACACATTCGCGCTGCCCATGGATTTGGTGAGGATGTCACGAACGCCGGCCACTTCGAGTACGGCACGCACACCGCCTGCCGCGATAACGCCGGTACCAGGGGATGCAGGCTTGAGGTACACTTTTGCACCAGCAGTTTTGCCCAACGATTCGTGAGGAATGGTGGTTCCAGAAAGGTTGACCATGCGTAAATCCTTGCGAGCCCGCTCGGACGCTTTGCGCATTGCATCAGGTACTGCGTTGGCCTTGCCCACACCCATACCGATGGTGCCCTTCTTGTCTCCAACCACAACGGTTACGCGAAAACGGAAACGACGTCCGCCTTTGACCACTTTGGCAACGCGTGCAATTTCGATCACGCGCTCTTCATAAGCGTCCTGCGTTTCAAACTGTTGTCCAGTAAATTCTTTTTCTGCCATATCTTTCTCCGTGTTTACAACACTTTAGAATTGCAGGCCGCCCTCGCGCGCGCCATCGGCCAAAGCCTTGACACGCCCGACGTAACGGAAGCCACCGCGATCAAATACAACTGAGGAAATACCCTTGGACTTGGCGCGCTCAGCAACTGCCTGGCCGATCGCCTTGGCCTGTTCGGTCTTCTTCAAACCCTTCATCTTTTCGCGCAGGTCCTTGTCAATCGTGGATGCGGAAACGAGGGTGTTGCCGTCAATATCATCGATCACCTGTGCATAAATGCCAGAGAGGCTCTTGAAGACATTCAAGCGCGGGCGCTCAGTGGTGCCAAAAACCTGCTTGCGAACACGCACATGACGGCGTTGACGAGCGAGGGAACGATTATTTTTTGCCATCGCTTATTTTCCTTTCCCGGCTTTACCAGCCTTGCGGCGAATCCGTTCGCCCTGGTAACGAATGCCTTTGCCATGATAAGGCTCAGGTGGTCGTACACTGCGAATATTCGAAGCAACCTGACCAACCAATTCTTTATCGAAACCCACCACTTTGATCTGGCGAGTCTTGGTATCAACTTCAAATGAAATCCCGGCTGGGGGTTCCATCTTGACAGGGTGTGAATAACCGACAAACAGGGCGAGTGTTTTGCCTTCAAGTTCAGCACGGTATCCAACACCTTCAATTTCCAATACAGTCTGGTGACCTTTGCTTACGCCATGGATCATGTTTGCCAACACAGCACGAGTGGTGCCATGCAAAGCGCGTTCAGCAGCCTCTTCAGACTTACGGGTAATTTCCAGATGATTGTTTTCCAATTTAATTCCGATCAAGCTGGAAAACGCACGCTGTAATTCACCCTTGGGGCCTTTGATGCGGACAATTGAACCATTCACATCCACTTGCACGCCACCAGGAATTTCAACGGGTAAACGACCAATACGAGACACTGTATCCTCCTACCAAACTTTACAAATGATCTCGCCACCCACACCCAACTGTCGGGCGCGTGCACCGGTCATCACACCCTTGGGGGTGGAAAGAATGGCAACACCAATACCGGAAAGCACCCAGGGGATGTCCGTCTTCTTGGTGTAAATTCGGCGGCCGGGCGTACTAACACGCTCGAGACCGGAAAGAACTGCACGGCGCTGGCGGCGTTCACCAACATACTTGAGCTTCACGCGCAGTACTTTCTGCACTTCAGTCTCACCGTCCACCACTTCGAAACCTTCGAGAAAGCCTTCGTCCTTGAGGATTTTGGCGATCTCTACTTTAATCTTTGAGTTGGGCATTCCAACCTGTGCATGACCTGCCAGCACGGCATTTCGAATGCGGGTCAACATATCAGCAATTGGGTCATTAATAGACATAATCTACCTCCGGCCTACCACGACGACTTCACGACACCGGGGATTTTGCCCGTCAACGCCAGTTCACGGAAGCAAATGCGGCACAAACCAAAACGGCGAATATAACCGCGCGGGCGACCACATCGCTGACAACGATTCCGCACCTGCACAGCATAGCGGCGTCTTAATTCACGATACTGCATACATTTCTTTGCCATAGTTATGCATCCTTCTTGTTGCTAAACGGCATGCCGAGCAATTGCAATAAAGCGCGGGCCTGATTATCGTCCTTGGCAGTCGTCACAATCGTGATCTCCATGCCGCGCAATTTATCAATTTTGTCATATTCGATCTCAGGAAAAACGAGTTGATCCTTGAGACCCAAGGTGTAATTTCCACGGCCGTCAAATGCATTTGCGGAAACGCCGCGGAAGTCACGTACACGCGGGAGTGCAATATTCAACAACCGATCAATGAAGGCCCACATGCGGTCGCCGCGCAAAGTTACCTTTGCACCGATCAGACGGCCTTCGCGAAGTTTGAAGTTCGCAATGGCTTTCTTGGCCTTGGTCTGCACAGGCTTTTGACCGGTGATGTTCGCCAGGTCAGCTGTGGCAGCTTCGAGTGCCTTGGGGTTATCCATGGCCTCGCCGAGGCCGATGTTCAAAACAACTTTTTCAATGCGCGGGATCTGCATCACATTTTTGAAGCCGAATGATTTAAACAAGGCCGGAGCCACTTCTTTTGTATAACGTTCTTGCATTCTGTTCATCTTATTCGCTCCACAGCCTTAACCGATTACAGCTTCGCAGTGTTTGCAAACACGCTGCACGCCGTTTTCGTCACGCTGAATTGCAACCCGGGTCACTTCACCGCATTTGGGACAAACAAGCATGACATTGGAAATATCAATCGGCGCCTCGAATTGAATACGGCCGGAATTTTTAATGTTCCTGCCTGATTGATTTTGTGTCTGCTTCTGGTGTTTTGTGCGGATGTTGACACCCTGCACAACAACACGACGCTTGTCGATCAAAACGTTGATCACTTCACCGCGCTTGCCAATTTCATCGCGCTTGCCGCTAATCAATTCGACTGTATCGCCTTTTCGGATCTTAACTTTCATAATTAGCTCCTACAGTACTTCCGGGGCTAGCGACACGATCTTCATGTAACCCATATCGCGCAATTCGCGCGCCACAGGTCCAAAAATACGTGTGCCCCTCGGGTTTTCGCCATCGGCATCCAAGATTACCGCGGCGTTATCGTCAAAGCGGATGTAAGAACCGTCTTCACGGCGCCATTCCTTGGTGCAACGCACAATAACGGCTTTTACAACTTCGCTTTTCTTTACGGATCCTTGCGGGGCTGCGGATTTCACGGTCGCAACCACCACATTACCGATCGAACCATATTTACGCCTGGAGCCGCCCAACACATGAATGACAAGCAGCTCACGAGCGCCGGTATTATCGGCAACTTTTAATCTAGACTCATGTTGAATCATTACTTATTCTCCCACGCCCTGATCAGCGGTACGGGTTTCACGCTTCACCACAGTCTCAACTGCCCAGCGCTTGTCACGAGACATCGGCTTGGTTTCAACGATCTGAACCTGATCACCGATCTCGCAGCCAATTTCATCATGGGCCTTCACGCGCGTGCTGGAGAACACCACCTTCTTATAAAGAGGATGGCGGTACTTTCGAGTGATCTCCACAACGACGGTTTTGGTCATTTTATTGCTGGTGACCACACCAATCATTCGACGACGATTATTCATTATGCACCTTCCACTGCCGCACGTTTGGCCTCGCGCAGGACGGTTTCCATGCGGGCAATGTCACTGCGTAGAACCTTCAAGCGGCTTGTGTCAGTTAACTGACCGGTCACTTGTTGGAAGCGCAGCTTCATCATCTCTTCACGGGCATCCGCTATCTTAGTGGGAATTTCTTCCACCGCCAATTTGCGGACATCTTCAATCTTCATAGCCTTCATGACTTATTCTTCTCCTGCATGGCGAGTCACAACTTTGGTCTTGATGGAGAATTTATATTGTGCACTCTTCAAGGCTGCCACGGCAATGTCAGCGGGCAAGCCGCCCACTTCAAACATCACGCGACCAGGCTTTACAACCGCCACATAATATTCCACATTACCCTTACCGGAACCCATGCGGGTTTCTGGTGGCTTGTGTGTGAAGGGCTTGGCAGGGAAAATACGGATCCAGATCTTGCCACGGCGCTTCATTTCACGAACGATCGAGCGGCGGGCCGCTTCGATTTGACGGGCGGTCACCCAGCCCGGCTCCAACGCCTGCAGACCGAATTCACCGAAGGAAACTTCCGCACCGCGGAGAGCTTTACCCTTCATGCGACCGCGCATCTGCTTGCGCCATTTAACACGTTTCGGCATCAACATATCGTATACCTCATCTCACAGCGACGCAGCGATTACTCGCTGACGTACACGCCTTCCGTCGCTTCGGCTTTTTCTTCAACTTCCGGTACTGCCTCGCCCTTGTAGATCCAGACCTTGATACCGATCTGTCCATATGTGGTCAGGGCTTCTGCAGCGGCAAAATCGAGGTTGGCACGCAGGGTCTGCAATGGAACACGACCTTCACGCAGCCAAACATCACGGGACATTTCAGCACCGCCAAGGCGACCACCAACAAGGATCTTGATTCCTTGTGCGCCCTGTTTGATCGCCTGCTGGATCGCGCGCTTCATGGCGCGGCGATATGCAATACGGCGTTCGAGCTGGTCAGCAATATTCTTGGCGACCAACATCGCGTCGGTATCAGGAGAAGAAATCTCCTTGATGTCCAACTCGATCTTTTTACCAACCAAAGACTCAAGAGCCTGGCGGATTTTCTTCACACCTTCACCCTTGCGGCCAATCAAAATGCCGGGTTTGGCGGTGTGAATTGCAACCCGGATTTTTCCGGGGGTGCGTTCCACGTCAATGCGGGAAATACCTGCCTTGCCGTCTTTAACCGCATCGGGAATTTCCTTGCGAAGCTCACGAACTTTTTCATTCGCCGCAGCGCCGCCCTTGGATATTTTGCCAAGCAACAAAGTGCGGATGGCAAAATCCTGGTGAAGCTGCTGACGATAGGTGCTGCCTTCAGCAAACCAGCGCCCGCCCCACGGCTGATTAATACCCAGACGAAAACCAATAGGATGTACTTTACGACCCATAAATTCTCCTTAAGCTCCGCGCTCGCGTAAAATGACGGTCACATGTGAGTTACGGCGCAACACGGGCTTGAAACGGCCACGGGCACCGAAGCGACGCCACTTGCGAGTAGGTGCTTCATCAGCAGTGATCTTGGCAATATAGAGGTCGTCGCGGCTGACACCGAAATTTTCCTCGGCATTTGCGACTGCCGAAGCCACCAGTTTATAAACCGGCATTGCGGCACCTTTGTTTACAAAGCGCAGCATTTCAAGCGCTTCATTTGCGTTTTTTCCGCGGACCAAATCAATGACCGAGCGGACTTTTTGAGCGGAGTGAGAAAGAAAGCGGACTCTTGCTTGAATATCAGTCATCTCTCATACTCCTTACGCCGAGGCCTTTTCAGAGGTCTGGTGACCACGGAAAGTGCGTGTCGGTGCGAACTCACCCAGACGATGGCCGACCATATTTTCGGTAATATAGATCGGTACGTGTCGGCGGCCATCATGGACGGCAATCGTGTGCCCAACCATTTGAGGGAAGATCACAGATGCGCGACTCCAAGTACGGATGACTTTCTTTTCATTCTTTTGATTCATTGCCTCAATACGCTTGAGCAGTTTCGGCTCAATGAAAGGGCCCTTTTTTAATGAACGTGACATATCTTAAGTACCTCGCTTACTCTTAGCGGCTCGTCTTACTACGACGGCGTACGATGTACTGGTCGGACTTCTTGTTACGGCGGGTCTTGTAACCCAGGGTTGGCTTACCCCAAGGAGACTTAGGACCTGCAAGACCGATCGGTTGACGACCTTCACCACCACCATGTGGATGGTCACGGGGGGACATCGCAGAACCGCGAACGGTTGGGCGAATGCCTTTGTGACGTTTACGACCCGCTTTACCAAGCTTGATATTGCTATGATCAAGATTACCAACCTGACCAATCGTTGCATAACAAACCTGATGGATTAAGCGAACTTCACCGGATGGCATGCGGACTTGGGCAAAATCACCTTCCTTGGCAAGCAATTGAGCGGCGCCACCAGCGGAGCGGACAAGTTGTCCGCCCTTTCCTTCTTTGACCTCAATATTATGGATCAAAGTACCGACGGGAATGTTGCTGATCGGCAGGGAATTTCCGGGGCGGATCTCAGCGGTGGGACCGGACACGAGTGTGTCACCAACTTTCAGGTCCAAAGGAGCGAGGATGTAACGTTTCTCGCCATCCACATAGAAAAGAAGGGCCAATCGAGCGGTGCGGTTTGGATCATATTCAATCGCAGCCACACGAGCAGGAATGCCAAGCTTTTCACGCTTGAAATCGACAACGCGAACTGCGCGGCGTGCACCACCACCACGATGGCGAACTGTGACACGACCTTGGGCGTTACGGCCGCCACGGTTTTTCTTGGTTGCCAGCAAAGAGCGTTCCGGAGTGCTTTTGGTAATCTCTTCAAAGGTATAACCGGTCATACCGCGCATACCGGGGGTAATTGGTTTGTATTTTTTTACTGCCATTATTGCACCCCTTCAAAGATCTCGAGGGGTTTGCTTCCCTCGGCAAGGGTCACAATGGCCTTCTTGAACGAAGGGCGGCGCACCAGCAACCGACGGGAGCGGGCGCGACGACCACGTTTGGCAGGCGCATTGATAATATTCACACGCGCTACGGTGACATCAAAAGCAAGTTCCAACGCTTCTTTTACCATCGTGCGAGTCGCTTCTTCTGCGACAACAAAAGCATACTGATTCAGCTTGCTCGATTGGTAGCTGGACTTTTCAGTCACCAAAGGGCAGATGAGGACATTAAAGGTTTCAGTCATGTCTCTCTCCTATCCGAGATGCGCCACAAGCGCTTCAATGGTTTTCACGGGCAAAACAACCTTATCGAAACTCAGGATGTCACGCACGTTCAAGTAACTGGCCAACAACACTTTTGCGCTTTCGATATTGACGGTGCAGCGCGAAACTGTGTTGTAATTGTTATCATTCGCTGGCATTAGAACCAGTGCAGTCTGTTCACCGACCAGATTTCCCAAAGCTTCCGCCATTACGCGAGTCTTGGGCTCCTTGAAATCAAATTCGTCAACGACCACGATACCGGCTTCAGCAGCCTTCGCGGATAAAGCAGAGCGAAGGGCAGCCTGACGCATTTTTTGGGGCATGCGCAATCCGTAATCACGAGGATGGGGTGTGTGGATGCGTCCACCGCCTACCCATTGCGCCGCTCGCGTGGACCCTTGGCGGGCTCGGCCTGTTCCTTTTTGTTTCCATGGCTTTCGACCGCCACCGGAAACCTCCGAGCGAACCTTGGTCTCATGCGTACCGAGGCGTGCATTCGCCATCTGGCGAACATAAGCCTGGTGCATCAAATCAACATTCACAGGGGCTTCGAAAACATTCGCGGGTAATTCAACTTCACGAAGTTTCTTGCCCTTTACATCTAAAACATCTACTTTCATGGCTAATCTGGCTCCCGTTTCCTGTGCGCTTATTGCTTGCGCGCTTCCTTGATCATGACGAGACTGCCCTTTGCACCGGGGACCGCACCATTAATTGCGATCAAATTGCGTTCCGCGTCCACCAGCACAACCTTGATGTTTTGGGTGGTGACACGATCCACGCCCATGTGACCGGCGCCACGTGCACCCTTAAGCACACGCCCTGGTGTTGTACCAGAACCGCGCGAGCCTGGAGCACGATTGCGATCAGATGTACCATGAGTTGCGTTCATGCCGTGGAAGTGATGGCGTTTTACCGCACCGGCGAAGCCCTTACCTTTGCTTACACCAATCACATCGACACGTTCACCAATCGCAAAAGCATCGGCAACGGTGATCTTGTCGCCGATCTTTAATCCATGATCCTTGGCACGAAACTCACGCAAGAAGCGCATCGGGGGAATCTCATTGGCCTTCAAGTGTCCCAGCTCCCCGCCCGTAATGCGCTTGGGGTGCACTTCGCCAAAGCCCAGTTGAACCGCAGAATAACCTTCCTTCTCCGGCATACGTACCTGGGTAACGTAACATGGCCCAGCTTCGATGAGTGTTACCGTATAGGCGACACCTTTTTCATCGAAGATCTGGGTCATGCCAATCTTCTTTCCAATAAGCCCTTTCAACATACTATATATTCTCCTTTAGAAGATATTGACGAGACTGCCAGCCTGGGCTTAGGCCGCATCATCTCCGTGCAGTGCAGTCAGAGGGTCTGGTGCGAAGCGTGTATTTTTGTTCTACACACAGACCCGCTCTTGCGCTGTCTCAAATAATCCGTAAACTTGTTACGGGTATTCACTAGCTTTATTTAGATCTTGATCTCGATATCCACACCTGCAGGCAGGTTCAAACGCATCAACATGTCAATCGTCTTTGAATCTGGATCCAAAACATCGATCAAACGATTGTGCGTGCGGATTTCAAAGTGCTCGTGTGAGTCCTTGTCAATGAATGCAGAGCGACGTATTGTAAAGCGTTCAAGCTTGCTTGGCAAGGGTACGGGACCAACAACATGGGCGCCAGTTCGTTCGGCGGTTTCAACGATGCGCTTGGCGGATTGATCCAAAACGCGATGGTCGTATGCTTTAAGGCGGATGCGAATCTTTTGTTTTGCCATCATCTCACCTATTCAATGATCTTGGTAACGACACCCGCGCCGACGGTGAGACCGCCTTCACGAATGGCGAACTTGGAACCCTGCTCAAGTGCCACAGGCACGATCAACTGCACGGTCAGGTTCACATTGTCTCCGGGCATGACCATTTCC
>JAEURJ010000007.1 GCA_016789305.1 Anaerolineales bacterium
CGATCCCTTGCACCAGCCGTTGTCTCCCCAATTCGAACAATTCAAATTTGCGGAGATCGTTGGCGGGGAAGGTGGAGGCGGATCATCCTGACCACAGTCAGCCTTATTCTTAATGACACAATACCCGAACTGGCAGCAATAACCCGGATCACAGCGCACATTCGAACACTCGCCAATTGCACCTGCGGTGAACGGCAAGGCACTGATAATCTCGCCATGTTCGATGGGTGTGATCGTTTTTTCCTTGAACGAGATGAACGGGAACAGCCACATGCCCACCGCCAGCATCAAGGCGATGAATACCCGTGTCGGTTCCAGAAATTTCGAAATGTATTTAATGATGGCTTGGAATCTCATATCTACCCTCGCTGTGCTAAATGAGTTGTGAATATTCTACACACTTCCAATTGTTTATTCAATAGGCAATCCAGGATTTTCATACCCTCACTTTACCCCACACCAGGCTTCAAACAGGCTTCAAAAATTAACGATTCGATATCGCAGGGGCGGGGTCACCCCGCCCCTGCGAAGGATGAGAATAAAAAGGCTTCGAAGTCCACACTTCGAAGCCTTTTTATTCCCTACTCTCTACCCATGCCTCGACATGAACTTTTCCATGCGCCGCAGGGCTTCTTCGATCTTGCTGTATTCCGTGGCGTAACAGGCGCGGGCAAAGCCTGCGCCGCCGGGTCCGAAGGAACTGCCGGGCACCACGGCCACATGCTCCTCTTCCAATAACTTCTGGCAGAAGGTTTCATCGTCCATGCCGCTGGCCTGGATGTTGGGAAATGCGTAAAATGCGCCGCGCGGCTCAAAGGTCGAGAGGCCGAGGCGGTTTAATCCAGCCACCAATAATTTGCGGCGGCGGTCATATTCGGTCACCATCTCCTGCACGTACGGCTCGCCCACTTTCAAGGCTTCGATGGCGGCGTCCTGCGCGGTGGTGGGTGCGGACATGATCGTGTATTGATGAATGCGCACAAGACCCTTGATGATGTCCTCCGGTCCGCAGGCATAACCGATGCGCCAGCCGGTCATCGCATAATCTTTTGAGAAACCGCCGAGCAAAATGGTGCGATTGCGAATGCTATCGCCCAATGATGGAAAACAAATGTGAGAGAAGTTATATACAAGGCGGTCATAGATCTCGTCGGAGACCACCAGCAGGTCGTGTTCTTCCGCGATCTTTGCAATTTCAAGCATTACTTCACGGGTGGCCACTGCGCCCGTCGGGTTGGAGGGATAGCCGATAAAAATAACCTTGGTGCGCGGTGTGATGGCCTTGCGAATATCGTTCGGGTCCACCATGAACTGATTCTCGGCGCGCGACGGGATTTCAATCGGCACGCCGCCTGCGAGGATCACTTCCGCTTGATAGGAAACAAAACAAGGCGTGGGAATGATGACTTCATCGCCCTGTTCGAGAATGGCTGTGAAGGTGAGGTATAACGCTTCCGAAACACCGACCGTTGCGATCACTTCGCTGCCGGCGTCGTACTTCACGCCATATAATTTTTGAATGTGGTCTGCAATTCCCTGGCGCAGTTCGATCTTGCCGTGATTCGATGTGTAATGCGTCTCGCCGTTTTGCAGCGAGCGAATGCCTGCATCGAGGATCGGCTTGGGCGTGGTGAAATCCGGTTCACCGATTCCCAACGAGATCACATCCTTCATCGTCGCCGCAATATCAAAGAACTTGCGAATCCCGCTGGGCTTCAAGCCCGATACGCGCTTTGCCAATCGATCCACTTTACTGATTTCCTGCATTGAGTCTCCTTTAAATAGGTTGCCTCGCTCTTTCGGGGGCTTTACCACTTCGTGGCACGAGAGCCCCCGAAAGAGCATAAAACTAAATGGGTTGGACGTGCCAGTCGTCTGAAACTTCCTGATAGGTTAATTCAAAAGCCATGCCCTCGGTCGTTTTCACGCGAAAGCCTTTTTCACCGGGTCCGCGCCAGCGCGAGATGATCTCCGCAATTTCGTGCCGCGACCCGCGCCATAATAACGAAAGCGGCCTCTCTGCATATTCCGTGTCGGAACGACATTCCACGGTTTCCATGATCACATCACGATGGAACTGTTATCCCCGATATTCAACACTGCGACGTGACCATCGCTTCTGCCCTTCACCGAAGCCTGCCTGCCGATCAACGAGCGACTCAGCGCCGCATCCGTGATCTCACAACCCGCTTCGAGAATGCTTTCCGCAATTTGGGAGTTCGTGATCTTGCAATTCGCGCCGATCGAAGCGTACGGCCCGATTTTTGCGTTGCTGATCTCAGCTGTGGGGTGGATGAAGACGGGGTCAACGATCTCAACGTTTGAACGTTTGAACGTCAAAACGTTTGACTTGATCTTCTCCAACAGGATCTTATTTGTATCCAGCGTCGCTTCGATGGTGCCGGTGTCCAGCCAGGTGTCAATTTGCTGCGTGCGGACCTTTGCCCCATCCTCGATCATCACGCTGATGGTGTCGGTCAAAAAATATTCGCCTTTGAGCATGATGCCGCGGTCCATTTGCTCGTCGATGGCGGTGAGAAGTTTCTCCGCACTTTTGAAATAATAACAACCCACCACCACGAGGTTGTTGTCCATGCTTTGCGGTTTTTCGATGAAACGCTTCACCCAGCCTTCGCTGTTCAATTCCGCCACACCAAAACGGCGCGGGTCCGGGACCGGCATCACCCAGGCCACGCCATCCGCTTCCTCTTTGTCGAGGAAGGAGAAATCCGTTTCCATTAAAGTATCCGAGAAACACACCATCATCGGTCCGCGTAAAAATTCCCGCGCAAGTGCCAATGCGTGTGATTGTCCCTTCATCTCACGCTGCACCACAACATGTGCCTTGAGGTCCGGGTAATTTTCTTTTATGAATTCGGGGACTTGTAATTCACCAAGATACGGCCCAACGATGAAGATGTACTCCACGTTGTCCGGCTCGGGCAGGGTCTTGAACATATCCATGACGTGTTCAAGCGAAGTCTTCCCAGCCACACTGACGAGGGGCTTTGGCTTGTTCCACGTGTGCGGACGCATACGCGTCCCCCAGCCGGCCATCGGAATGACGATCTTGAGTGTTTCAGCCAAGAGGTTCCTCCAGTAAAAGATTTCAAATGTATTTTACCAAACGGAAAAGGTTAACGATACACAATAAACCCGAGGATCGCCCCCGCGATCACCAGCCAGACCGGGTTGATCTCGGTGAGGGTAAGGAGTGCAAAAGCGATGATCGCGATAATGACCTTGTCCCAGTTTTGGACGAGGCCGTTTCCCCAGCCGATCTTGCTGACGCTGAACACAGAATACGCCATGGTATAGGCGGTCCACAAAAGCAGCCCCACAACAACAGGCCGCACAGCTTTCAACATGGCCGCCACATTCGGGCTGTCTTTGATGCTGAAAAAATAAGCCACCATCACCAGCATCAATAATGTTGTCGGCACGACCGTCCCTGCCGCGGCGGAAACCGCCCCCCAAATCCCGGACATTTTATATCCCACATACGCGGAGACCTGCGGCGCAATGGGCCCGGGCAATGCGTTGCCCACCGCAACCGCATCTGCAAATTCCTCGGTGGTGGCCCAGCCTGCCGCCACCACTTCACGCTGCATCAATGCCAGCGAAGCCGGTCCGCCGCCCCAGGAAAACAAGGCCACCCGTGTGAAGAGTACAAAGATTTCCCAAAGCAGTTTTATATGCATCTCACCATTCTCCAAATTGTGGGTTGGATATTCCAGCTTCGTATTCCTTCAGTCTTCGTACGTGCCCGGGCCATGTCCCTTGCGGCAAGTTGTCCAGCGGGAACATCCCCATTTCGGCGATCTCTTTATCGGGTTTGCCGGTGATCTTGAAATCATGACAGGCAAACACGAGGTTGTGATCCGTTTTCCAATCCTTGAAGTTTGTGTATGCGCCCATCAACGTCATCTCCCCTAGTTCCGCCCCTGTTTCTTCAAAGGCTTCGCGTCGTGCAGCCTGCTCCAATGTTTCGCCGCGTTTGAGTCCGCCGCCGGGCATGAACCAGCCCGGCATGTAGGTCTGGCGCACGAGCGTTACCTTGTTGTCCCGTATCATCATGACTCTCACACCCATTCTAACGGGCCGAAAGAGAAAGCAATAGATCCGATACGCAAAGTAAAGCAGACGGATGTACATTATGAATGTCCCAACACGGGATGCGGTTGATAGGCCGACTCGAGCTGCTTGACTTCCTCCTCTGATAGTTTGATCTCCAATGCGGCAATCGCCTGATCCAAATGCTCGATCTTGCTGGACCCGATGATGGGTGCGGCAATACCGGGTTTACTCAACACCCAGGCCAGCGCGATCTGTGAAGCCGTGACGTTGTGAATCTTTGCCACTTCCGCCGCTTTCTCTGCAACGACGAAATCTTCCTCCCGAAAATACAAGTCGTTTGCGAATGGGTCGCTTTGCGCGCGTGTCGTTTCGCCGCCCCCGCCGCGTTTGCGATTGCCCGCGAAAAATCCGCGCGCCATCGGGCTCCACGGAATTAATCCGATGCCCTGATCCTGGCACAGCGGAATCATCTCGCGCTCCTCCTCGCGATAAACAAGGTTGTAGTGATTTTGCATTGAGACGAATTTTGCCCAGCCGTTCATTTCTGAAACATGCAGCGCCTTCATGAATTGCCACGCAAACATCGAGGAAGCCCCAATGTATCTTGCTTTGCCTGCACGAACAACATCATTTAATGCTTCCATGGTTTCTTCGATGGGTGTGTTGTAGTCCCAGCGATGGATTTGGTAGAGATCAACGTAATCCATCTTCAGGCGTTTGAGGGAGTTGTCGATTGAGTCCATGATGTGTTTGCGGGAGAGTCCGCGGTCGTTGACCTCATCGCTCATCGGGTTGAAGACTTTTGTAGCGACAACGACGTTTTCCCGTTTGACCCCTTTTAATAAGTTGCCGGTAATCACTTCGCTCTCGCCGAGGGAATACACATCAGCCGTGTCGAAGAAGTTAATGCCCGCATCCAGTGCGCGTTGGACGAAAGGCCTGGCTTCCTTTTCCTCCAACACCCATTCGCGCCATTTCTTCGAGCCGTAGGTCATCATGCCCAAGCACAGGCGCGAAACTTTTAATCCAGTTTTTCCGAGGTTGGTGTATTGCATGAGGTTCTCCTTCTATTTCATGCTCCTTCCGCCGTCCCCGGCGGAAGAGGGTAATATAAGCCATTCATTTATATCGGTAAATTCGATTATAGATTTCTTTCCATAGTCATAATACGCAGCGCTTGAGTAAATATAATCACCCCTGTTTTCTGCTAATTTCCATTCCTTTGCTACGGGATTTTGGTGAATATATTCCATTTTCTGCCATAGAAAATCTTCAGAATAAATATTCTTTGCCTGAATATCCTGCCAAATACTGTGCTCATGTCCTAAGTCGCGCTTATTTTTATGGAAAATATCGAGAAGTTCTTTTTTATTATCTTCTCGTAGCTTTTTTAGAATCTTATGAGCTGTAAAGGACCCGAATTGTTGTAGTACTTCTCCAATTGTATCTTTTTCTGGTTTCAGGATCGTATGAAGATGTGAAGGCATTAATACAAATGCAAACAACAAAACCCGCTTTTCTTGTTGTAACCATGAAAGTGAATCTAAAACAATTTTGGCGTATTCTTGCACACTAAATAAATGTTCCCATTTCACTACGGAAGCGGTAACAAAATATAAATGAGTTGGATCATGAAAAGAAGAGAAGGTCACGGTTGGTTATATATTTGCGCCGAGGACGGCGCTTTGAGCGGAGGGCTAGATAATCGTCAAATTCGCCAGGCTTGCAGCGAGACGTTTGATGCCAACGCTTTCAAAGACCACGTCCACGATCTCATCGCCATCCTGCATCTTGCTGTCGAGGATGATGCCGTCACCCCACATCGGGTGTTTGATCCGGATCCCGGCTTTGTATTTGTTTGTCGCAACAGGGGCAGCTTTCGGCGAAGAGTGCTGCGACCATTTCGTTTCCAGTGGCCCGCCGCTGATCGGGCGTCCTGTTCTGGTTTTGCCGACTAATAATGATTCGGGAATGTCATCCATGAATCTGGAAGGATAGGTTTCTTCGGCCATGCCGCGCCCGCCGCGTTGAATGGCGCGCAGTAAATATAATTTATCTTTTGCGCGCGTGATGCCTACATAAAAGAGGCGGCGCTCCTCTTCCATTTGTTCAGGCTCATCGAAGGAGCGGCTGTGTGGAATGATGCCGTCGTCGAGGCCAACGATGAAGACCGCGCCATACTCAAGACCTTTTGCTGCGTGCAGCGTGAGCAGTGTGGGTGCATTTGCATCGGTGATCGTATCCTGATCGGCGATGAGCGCGATGTTTTCGAGAAACTCATCCATCGTGCGCGTGGAATATTCATCGGCGAGGCGGTGCAACTCGATCACGTTTTCCCAGCGGTCGTTGCTTTCTTCAGACTCATCTTCTTTCACATAATCTTTGTAATTGATGTCACTTGCAATGCGGTCGAAGAGTTCGGGGATGGTGCGCGTGGCGGCGAGCGCGCGCCAGTTGGCTAACATGCCGCCGAAATCCGCAAGCGGCAGTGCGGCGCGACCTGTAAAGGATTTGTAATATTTTGAATCGGCGCCGCGTGCGAGGTCAAGCAATACTTCGCTTGGCGTGATGTTATCCTGCCGGGCGATCATGTGTAAAGTTGTTAAAGTTTTTTCGCCGATGCCGCGCGGCGGGACGTTGATGATGCGGTCGAGGCTGGCTTCATCGGCAGGATTATGCACAAGGCGCATGAATGCGATCATGTCCTTGACTTCGCGGCGTCCATAGAAGCGTTGCGCTCCGACCAATTTATAGGGAAGCCTCGCTTGCAGGAATGCTTCTTCAATTAAACGGGACATGGCGTTGGTGCGATACATCACTGCACAATCGCGCGGCTCGAACTGTCCCGCTGCCACAAGTTGTGCGATGGTGTCCACAACAAAAGATGCTTCGCCGTAATCATCGCGTGCTTCATAAAAGAAAATGCGCTCGCCCACGCCGCGGTCACTGAACAGGCGTTTCTTCTTGCGGTTGCGTGCGCGGTCGATGACCCCCGTGGCGGCGTCGAGAATGTTTTGATGCGAGCGATAATTTTGCTCAAGCAGGATGGTCTGCGCGGTGGGGAAATCCTGCTCGAAACGGTGAATGTTGCGATAGTCCGCGCCGCGCCAGGCATAGATGGATTGATCGGGATCGCCCACACAAAAAATATTTTTATGATGCGAAGCCAGTTGTTTTACCAGCGCATATTGCGCAATGTTCGTGTCTTGAAATTCATCGACCAACACATGGCGAAAACGCTCGGCGTATTTGTCGCGCACAGAAGGGACATCCTCCAGCAGGCGCGCGGTGTACACGAGGATGTCGTCGAAGTCCACGGCGTTCATGGAGATGAGCCGTTTTTGATAATCGACATAGACACGCTTGATGACTTCGTCGCGATAGGTGTTGATCGGGTAATCTTCCGCGCCGACCAGTTCATTCTTCGCGCGTGAGATGGAGGCGTGAATGCTGGCGGGGCGGTATAACTTTTCGTTTAAATTAAATTCGCGGATCAGTGCTTTGACGATTCTTTCCTGATCGTCGGAATCGAAGATGACAAAATTGTTTTGAACGGGAAGATGGTCCGATTCGCGCCTGAGGATGCGCGCGCAAATCGAATGGAAGGTACCAAGCATGATGCCTTCGGTGGCCTGCGCATTCAACATCGTGTTGACACGCTCCGCCATCTCCTTCGCGGCCTTGTTGGTGAAGGTGACGGCGAGGATCTGCCACGGGCGGACTCCTTCGTTCGCGATCAAATAGGCGATTCGCTGAGTCAAGACCCGCGTCTTTCCGGATCCCGGGCCTGCGATGACCAAAATAGGTCCATCCGGCGCTGTGACTGCACTTCTTTGTTGTGGGTTAAGTTTATCGAGAAAATCCATAAGGGGCTTTAATGTTCAAGCGGAGGCCAACCCTCCGCTTGAACGAAAGGTTACTTGATCTCGGAAGTGCAGTTTGGGCAGCGGGTTGCTTTAATCGAGATGGTGCTGAAGCAATGGGGGCATTCCTTGACAGTGGGTTCTGCTGCCGGTTCCGGCTTTTTCGCCGCGTTGGCAGCCTTGACGATCATAAAGATAACGAAGGCGATCACCAGAAAATCGATGACGTTGTTGATGAAAACACCGTAGGTGACAGTAGCCTTGCCAAAGGTAAATACCAGCCCGCTGAAATCAACTCCGCCAACGACCAGGCCGATGATCGGTGTGAGAATGTCTGTGACCAGGGAGCTGACGATCTTTCCAAATGCGCCGCCGATGATCACGCCCACTGCGAGATCGAGCACGTTTCCGCGCATGACGAAGGCTCTAAATTCTTTTAACATGGTGTTCTCCTGAGTGAAATAATGAATTAAGATGCTTTTTGATTCTATGTGATGAAGGGGGGGGTGTCAATGACGCGGGCGAATCAATAAGGAAGAGGCACTGTTTCGAAGTGGAGCAGGCTGGGGCGGGGAGGGTGGAGCGGGTTTTTCCCCAGTGAGGATTTAAAACAGTTCTTTAGTAGGGTGTTTAATCACCTGTTTTGGGGTATTTTCAACCTTGTTTTGACTATTTGGCTCTATTCCTGAGACGTTTGATTGACGCTCCTAAAGAATTAGGTATAATTTCACCTGCTTTCAGGTTTATACCTATTAATTTATACTATGGCTATAAACTTATCCCAATGTTAGAGAAGGACCTTGCGGATGCCTGATTACCTATTAGATATCAAAGGGCTTGAAACTCAATTCAAAACCCCGGATGGAATTGTTCATGCTGTAAATGGTGTGTCATTCGGATTAAAGGAAGGCGAAACGTTGGGGGTGGTGGGGGAAAGCGGATGCGGGAAAAGTGTCACGATGCTGTCGGTGCTGGGCTTGATCCCTTCGCCTCCAGGAAAGGTCGTCGCGGGGGAAGCGTTTTTTTTCGGCCAGGATCTCTTGAAAATGTCCAATGAAGAAATTCGCCATGTGCGCGGTGCGCAGATCAGCATGGTGTTCCAGGATCCAATGACATCCTTGAATCCTGTTTTGACGATTGGCCGTCAACTCGAAGAACCCTTAATGCTTCATATCGGCATGACCAAGAATCAGGCCCGCGAACGCGCAGCAGAACTTCTGGCGATGGTCGGTATTCCAAACCCAAAAGATCGTTTAAATGATTATCCTCATCAATATTCGGGCGGTATGCGTCAGCGCGTGATGATCGCGATGGCCCTTTCTTGCAGCCCGCAGGTTTTGATCGCAGATGAACCTACCACGGCGCTTGATGTGACCATTCAGGCCCAGATCATGGATCTGGTCAAGCGTTTACGCGACGAACTTGGCATGGCCATCGTGTGGATCACACACGATCTCGGTGTGGTGGCCGGCATTGCACAGCGCGTGCTTGTCATGTACGGTGGTTTTATTGTTGAAGAAGCCACTGTGAAGGACCTCTTTGCCAATCCTTCCCATCCCTATACGATCGGCCTGTTGGGAAGTTTACCGCGCATCGACGGCAAGCAGGATGGGCGTTTGTATTCGATCGATGGACATCCCCCGGTGTTATATCAGACGCCGCATTCATGTCCGTTTGCTCCTCGCTGTAAGTGGGCCATGGAAAGATGTTGGAAGGAAAATCCATTGCTGACTCCGGTTTCAAATGAACATCGGGTTGCATGTTGGGTTGATACCAAGACTGGGAGAGCCCGCTAATGACTTCACAGAATAACGATGTTTTATTAAGGGTCGAAGATCTAAAAATGCATTTCCCCATTTATCGCGGCGTGTTAAGGCGTCAGGTGGGGGCGGTTCATGCAGTGGACGGTGTTTCTTTTGATGTGATGCGGGGTGAGACGCTGGGGTTGGTGGGAGAGTCTGGTTGTGGTAAATCCACCACAGGCAGAACCATTCTGCAGTTATATAAGCCCACTGCCGGCAGTGTGCATTTTGATGGCGTTGACCTGGTTGCGTTGAGCAATGAGGAGATGCGAAAGACCCGCCGCAAAGTGCAGATGATCTTTCAGGACCCCTATGCAAGTTTAAATCCCCGCATGACCGTTGCCGAGATTATTGCTGAACCGATGGTTGTGCATAGTGTGGCAACCGGCAAGGAAATTCAGGATCGTGTTGAACATCTGCTTGATCTTGTGAATCTAAATCCAGCGTTTGCCTCCAGATATCCCCATGAATTCTCCGGCGGACAGCGGCAACGCATCGGCATTGCGCGGGCATTGTCTCTGCAGCCAAGCTTTATCGTTTGCGATGAGCCTATTTCAGCATTGGACGTGTCCATTCAGGCGCAGGTTGTAAATTTGCTGGAAGATCTTCAAGAGCAATTCAATCTTACATATTTATTCATCGCGCACGATCTTTCCATGGTTCGCCACATTAGCAAACGGGTTGCCGTCATGTATCTGGGTGTGATCATGGAGTTGGCGGACCGTGAGGCGCTCTATCGTGAACCCCTGCATCCTTATACACAAGCCCTGCTTTCAGCGGTCCCAATTCCAGACCCTGTTGCAGATGAAAAAAGAAAACGGGTTTTGCTGGAAGGCGATGTGCCTTCTCCAGTAACTCCTCCGTCCGGTTGTCGATTCCGTACCCGTTGTCCGATCGCGGATAAGATATGTGCAGAATCCCGCCCGGAATTTCGAGAGGTTAATCCAGGCCATTTTGTGGCCTGCCATATGGTGTGAGTCAAGATAGATCGTATAAAGGAGGTGGTTCCCCGCAAGCATATAAGAACTAAAAAGATATTTATCTGACCCAAGTACGTTCGTTGTTCAAACCTTCCAAATTCTTGAGGAGAAGAAAGATGCGTAAATTTTTTGCTTTATTGAGTCTTCTTGTCATCGCCAGCATGGTCCTTGCGGCCTGTGGCGGTACCGGTACTCAGGCACCCGCCTCCACCGGTGGCGATGCAACCCAGGCCCCTTCCACCGACGGCGGTGCAGCGGCCTCCAGCGACCCGACAACCTTTGTTGCCGCCGATGCTGAAATTGGTATTGATACCTTTGATCCCGCCCTTGCTTACGATACCGCCAGCGGCGAAGTGATCCAAAACGTAATGGAAACCCTCGTATTCTACGATGGGGAAGCCACCGATAAGTTCGTTCCGATGCTTGCAGAATCTTGGGAAACCTCCGCGGATGGTACCGTCTGGACTTTCAAGATTCGTTCCGGCGTTAAGTTCCACGAAGGCGGCGATATGACCCCCTCCGATGTCGCTTATTCCTTCCAGCGCGGTCTGTTGCAGGGTGGAACTTCCTCCCCGCAATGGCTCTACTATGAAGCCTTCTTCGGTGTTGGTACCGATGATGTTTCCCTTCTTGTTGACCCGGAAGGCAGCCTCTATGATGATCGTGAAGCTCTGTCTGCTGCAGATCCTGCCGCCCTCGTTGCCGCATGTGAACAGGTTAAAGCAGCTGTTGTAGCTGACGATGCCGCCGGCACAGTAACCTTCACCCTTGCCCAGCCCTGGGGACCCTTCCTCGCCACAATCGCCCAAACCTGGGGTGCTGTTATGGACGAACAATGGGTTGTTGAAAACGGTGGTTGGGATGGCAGCTGCGATACCTGGCAGAATTTCTATGCCATGCAATCCGCTGATGATCCATTCTCCACAATCATCAATGGTACCGGCCCCTTCAAGCTCGATCACTTCACCGCTGGTGAAGAATTGGTCATGGTTCGCAATGATAGCTATTGGCGCGAACCTGCCAAGCTCGAACGCGTTATCTTCAAGGCCGTTCCTGAATGGGGTACCCGCTTCGCCATGATGCAAGCCGGCGATGCCGATATCGCAACAGTACCTGTCGCCAACCGCTCTCAAATGGATGAGCTGGTCGGTGAAAGATGTGAATTCGATCTTGAGGCCAACACCTACAAGGCATGTGAAGTTGTTGATGACTCCATGCCGTTGCGCTTACGCATCGGTCGCCCTGCCATCATCATGGATGTGATCCTGCCCAACTGGAACATTGCCAACCCCGAAGACGGTGGCAACCCCTACATTGGTTCAGGCACATTGGATGGCAATGGTATTCCCGCCGACTTCTTCTCTGATGAACACATTCGCAAGGGCTTTGCCTATGCCTTCGATTGGGACACCTTCATCAGCGATGTCTACAACGGCGAAGCTGTTCAATCCTTCCAGTTGACCCTGCCCGGCATGCCTGGCTTCTTCAACGATACCCCGCACTACACCTTTGATCTTGAGAAATCCGCCGAAGAGTTCAAGCTGGCTGATGTCGACAAGGACGGTATTGCTGCTGGTGAAGATCCTGAAGGCGACGTTTGGACCACCGGTTTCCGCGTCCAGATGGCCTACAATCAGGGCAATCCCACCCGCCAGACCACTGCTGAAATCTTGGCAGGCAGCTTGGCTACTGTTAACGAGCTCTTCTCGGTCGAGACCCTTGGCTTGCCCTGGCCGACCTACCTGCGCTCTCAGCGCGCTAAACTTCTCCCGATCATGACCGGCGGTTGGCAGGAAGATATTCACGATCCACACAACTGGTACCAGCCCTACACCACCGGTACCTATGGTGGTCGCCAGTCCTTGCCGGACGATGTGAAGGCCCAGTTCAAGGCTATTCTTGATCGCGGTGTCGCCGAATTGGATCCTGCCAAGCGTGCCGAGATCTACAAGGAAGCCAACCAGCTTTATTACGATCTTGCTGTTGGTACCCCGATCGTTCTCGGTACCAGCCACGGCTTCACTCAGCGCTGGGTTGAAGGCTTCATCACCAACCCGATCTTCCCTGGTGTGTACTACTACACCATTTCCAAGAAGTAATTCGATAGTAAGTATTTGTAAGTTGATGGGGCCCGGAATTCCGGGCCCCATCAACACCCTGATTTTTTCATCCTGAGTGCATTAAAGCCTGCTTTAATACACTCCAAATGAAAAAATTAACCAAGCTAAGTTGAGGTACAAAATGGTCACATTTATCATTCGCCGTTTGTTGCTTGTGCCGGTCCTGCTTTTTGGCGTTACCGTGTTAATTTTTGCCATGTTGCAGTTACTTTCACCCATTGAACGTTCAGCATTATATGTAAAGGATTTCCCCAAAAACGAGAAAGCTGTTGACGGGATCATCAAGCTCTACGGCTTGGACCAGCCTCTTTACGTGCAATACTGGCGCTGGCTGGTCGGAACTGTTGATACGGTCGGTGTACGCCATGGCGGCATTCTCTACGGTGACCTTGGCTATTCCCGCACTTCCTCTATACCCGTTGCTGAATTGATCGCGAACCGCTTCCCCAATACGTTGGATTTGACACTCTGGGCGGTTGGGCCCGTAATTTTGGTTGGCATCTGGCTGGGTGTGCAGGCCGCCGTTCATCAAAATGGTTTTATCGATCAGGCCGCCCGTGTGTTTAGTATTGTTGGGACATCGTTCCCAACATTCGTGTTCGGTTTGTTGTTTATTCTGATATTTTATGCCACCCTGCACTGGCTTCCACCAGGGCGCCTTGCAGATGAATATATGCAGGTGGTTAATTCTGATGCATTTCGCCACTACACCACCTTGATTACAATTGATGCGCTTCTCAATGGGCGGTTTGATGTGTTTTGGGATGCGCTTAAGCATATGCTCCTGCCGATTTTGACGTTATCTTATATTAGCTGGGCCACATTCCTGCGCGTAACGCGTTCCTCCATGCTTGAAACATTGCGCATGGAATATGTGACGACCGCACGGGCGAAAGGTTTATCTGAGCATGATGTGATTTATAAACATGCCCAACCCAATGCCATGATCCCGGTGGTAACGCTGGCAGGCTTTAGTGTGGTGAGTTTGCTTGGCGGCGTGGTAATTACTGAAACCGTCTTTAATTTCCCTGGCATCGGTTCTGCGGCGGCACGTGCGGCCACGCAATTGGATGTGGTTACCATGCTTGGGTTTGCTCTGTTTAATGGGTTGATCCTTATCGTTTCAAATCTGGCAGTTGACATTCTGTATGCGGTTGTGGATCCCCGTGTGCGTCTTTCATAAGGAGATATATTAATGGCTCAATCTGTTCCCACCGGGGATAACTCCCTGCTTCAAGATGCGCTGCCAACTCATAAGATCGGCTGGTTCGAACGCTGGCTCGGACCTGAAAACTACCGGATTGTTTCGGGACTGCTAAAGACTCCGGCATCCATCGTCGGCTTTGCGTTGATCGGTTTTTTTGTGATTGTTGCATTGGCGGCCCCGTTAATTGCCCCCCCTGTCACGCCCAACGACCCGTATAAAATTCCACGTGACGGTTTTAGTTCCGATCCAAAACCGCCCGGTACCGAATGGAAAAAGAACGTCATGCCGCTGCCGTTTTGGTGGAAGATCTTCGTAAAGAGTGAAAAAATGACCCATATCATGGGGACCTCTGAAGGTCAGTATGATATTTTTTATGGGATTATCTGGGGTACGCGCACAGCCTTCAAGACCGGCCTTGTGGTTACCATTACCACCCTGCTTTTTGGTGTGATCGTCGGTTCGATTTCCGCTTATTACGGCGGGATCGTGGATAACATCATCATGCGTATCGTGGACATCCTGCTCATTCTTCCCGGTATTTTGGCCGCGTTGATTCTTGCCGCAGTTCTGACCCCCAGAATTGGAAAGAGCCTGGTGCCAACCATGTCGGCGTTGATCGCCTTTGGCTGGATGGGGTACGCGCGTATTATTCGTGGGGATATCCTTTCCGTTAAAGAGCGCGATTATGTGCTGGCTGCGCGCGTGATCGGCGTCAAAGATAACCGTATTCTCTTCCGCCACATCATTCCGAACGCTGTTTTCCCAACCCTGGTTCTTGCCTCATTGGCTGTGGGCGACGTGGTTCTTTCGTTTGCAGCTTTATCCTTCCTCGGCATCGGTACGGAAGTTGGATATGCAGACTGGGGACAGGTGCTTTCCTTTGCTCGTAACTGGATCACCAGCCTTAATACGTATTGGTATATCGTCGTCTGGCCGGGCCTTACCCTGGTGCTTTTCGTGATGGGTTGGAACCTTGTGGGCGATGCGTTGCGCGATGTGCTTGATCCACGTATGCGCGGCAAGACCTAAATTTCAGTGCAAACAAGACGTTCAATTCAATTTCTCATGGTAAGTGTTGGAATAGCCCTGCTTCTTGCAGGGCTATTCTTCGATACAGGCGCAGCTACATCCATCAAACAGACAGAAGTCACTGCTTTTGTAACTCCCACCTTGGATCGTCTGGCTGAACCCACTTTGCCGGCATTGCCGTCGCAGGCAGATAAGGGAGCGCAGGCATATTGGCTTTCCTGCATGCCCTGTCATGGAGATCTGGGCCAGGGACTCACCAGCGAATTTCGTAACGCCTATCCGCCCGAAGATCGAAATTGCTGGGACTCTGGCTGTCATGGCAACCGACCCTATCAAAATGGGTTTACTCTTCCGCAAACCATTCCTGCTGTTGTAGGCGCCAATGCCTTGCAAAAGTTTCCCAATGCGGCGGTTCTTCGCGCCTACATTTTTGCTGCCATGCCTTATTGGAAACCCGGGAGTTTAACGGAAGAACAGACTTTACAAATTACAGCATTTCTTTTGCGTCAAAATAACCTTTGGTCTGCGTAACAGGAAATCACCATGGACAATGCAGCCGGGATACCGGTCGGTCCGCCTCCGGTAACGCCTACACCCCCACCCACAACTGTTTCCGCCTCAGCTTCTTATCTGCCATTGATTGCATTCGGTATTGTGTTGATATTGCTTCTGATCTTTCAAAGAATTTTTCGGACATCTCATATTGAAAATTAGCAAGGCGTCGTACAGACGCCTTGCTTGTATAATTGGGGAATGTGCTATTCCAGAGGATTTCATATGACCACACTTAAAAAATTAATGGCAATGTTCTTTTTGTTTTCCATGATTGTCTCCTCCTGCGGACTTCCCTCCGCTCAAGTGGAAACTCCAACGATTCCACCCGAGACCCCCATTCCATTACCCTCTCCCACACCCGCGCCTCAAAACCTGACCGTATGTTTGGGTGCCGAACCAAACACGCTCTACCCTTTTGGCGGACCCAATGCCGCTGCGCGCAGTGTGCTTGCTTCCATTTATGATGGTCCAATTGACATGGTCGGCTATGAATATCAGCCGGTGATCCTCTCGCAGTTGCCGTCGATTGAAAACGGCGATGCCCAAATTGTCAGCACGCCGGTGCAGGCCGGGGCGCAGGTCGTGGATGCGGCGGGTGCCGTCGTCCTGCTCGCACAGGGGACCAAAGTCCGCCCATCCTCCTGCCGCGCCGATGATTGCGTCATCACGTGGGATGGAACCACACCGCTTGAAATGGACCAAATGATCGTAACGTTCCGTATCCGCCCCGATGTCACCTGGGCGGATGGCACGCCACTCACTGCTGATGATTCTGTGTTTGCATACAACATCGCTTCAGATCCGAGCGCCATCGCAAATACCTATTTGATCGACCGCACGCAAACGTATGAAGCTGCCGATGCAAGTACTGTCCAATGGTGGGGGCAGCCCGGTTTCATCGACCCGGCGTACTTCACCAATTTCTGGCAGCCTGCGCCGAAACATTTATGGAATCAGTTTCCCGTGAATCAATTGGTCACTGTGGATGTTTCCTCGCGTTCCCCGGTAGGTTGGGGACCTTATTCCGTGCAGGAATGGGCGGCGGGTGATCACATCACGCTGGCAAAGAATCCATATTACTTCCGCGCATCCGAAGGTTACCCAAAATTCGATCTATTGACCTACCGTTTCATTTCCGACCCCAACACGGCCATCAGTGAAATGGCAGCAGGACGCTGTGATATTCTCGACCCAACGATTCGACTGGATGGACAGGCTGGACTTCTGAAAGAAATGCAAGCCAGTGAGGAAGCGCAGGCATTTTTCGCGCAAGGTATGAACATCGAGTGGTTGGGCCTTGGTTTGACGCCGGCATCCTATGATGATGGTTACGACACGCTGTATCAAAAAGACAGGCAGAATATTTTTGGGGATACTCACACCCGTCAGGGCATTGCATACTGTTTGGATCGCCAATCGGTTGTGAATAATGTGTTGTTCGGTCTCACCACAGTGCCGAATACCTATCTCCCTGTGGACCACCCCTTATACGACCCGGCCATCGACCCAATCCCGTTTGATCCATCGGTTGGCATCTCTTTGCTGGAACAAGCCGGCTGGCGGGATACAGATGGAAAACCTGAAACCCCGCGTCAGGCGGTCACTGTGAAGAATGTTGCTGCCGGCACACCTCTTCAACTAACCTATTACACCACCGGCGCTACACAACGCAGACAGGTTACCGATATTCTTGCGCAGTCGCTTGCCCAGTGCGGTATTGGTGTTGAAGCCCATTACTTCGATCAGAACGATCTGTATGCGTCCGGTCCCAGTGGATTGCTGTTTGGCCGCCGCTTCGACCTCATAGAATATGCAATGGGCGTGAACGGCATCGAACCTCCCTGTGGTTGGTTCACCACCGATGAAATTCCTTCCGCTTCCAATGCATGGATCGGAACGAACGTAACGGGTTATCAAAATCCTGAATACGATGCCTATTGCCGTGCGGCGCAATTATCCCTGCCGGGGGAACAGGCATATACTGATAATTATCGCCAGACCGAAGTGCTCTTCTCCACTGAGCTTCCCGCCATTCCTTTGTATTATCGGTTGCGTGTGGCGGCGGCGCGCACAGGCATTTGCCATTTCGATCTCGACCCAACTGCCAACCCTCTTTGGAACATTGAAGCCATCGACAGCGGAGAAGGTTGCCAGGATTGATGAGACGAATTGTTTCGATACTTCTTCTGGGATTTACTCTCGCTTCATGCGCACCTCAGCCTGCTCCCGTTCCAACCAGCACTCCCTCCACGACGGCCGCTCCCGCTCATGCGCCTGAGATTCGTTTTGCGCTGATCGGCGAACCAACGGATGTGAATGCATGGCAATTGTTCGATGCGAGCGGCGCAAGCTATGCAAATTATGCGCTTCGTTCCGAATACTGGCCACGTTTGTATCAACTGGTTCCACCTGAATTTAATTTTCAACCTCAGGCTGCTGAAGGAATGCCTTCCGCGGTTATGCAGGATGGTGACGGATATTCGGCCATAATCAAACTCCGCGCAGATTTAAAGTGGACCGACGAGACTCCCTTTACCGCTGAGGATGTGGCTTTTACGGTCAACACTTCATTAAAGTATGAGCTTGGATATGATTGGGCATCCTACTATTCAATTGAATATCTTAACCGTGCAGAAGCCGTTGATCCACAGACTCTTAAATTTTATTTCAAGCAAAAACCAAATGTGAAAGTATGGCAATATGGTGCCTTACAGGGTCCGATCTTGCAAAAAGCCTTCTGGGAATCGCGCATTTCTCAAGCTTCTGCTCTGCTGCCAAATGAACAGCTGGCGTCAGATATAACCTATTCAATGGATTATCTTGCCAGCGTTCAGGCTCGCGTGGATGACTTGTCCGCGCAGGTCAACGCCTTGCTGGCGAAGGGACAGGAAAACAAATCGTTATCCGGTGATCTGGCTAAAAAGCAGGAGGAATTAAATTACGCAAAGAACACGCTGAATAAATTATTAAATGAACGTGCGGTTGAGATCGAATTGGCACACCAGGCTTTGTTTGCGGTCGATGATGCCAATGAACCAACTTTGGGCACGTGGATTCCTGCGGGTGAGAAAAACGGTGTGTGGATCAACGAAGCCAATCCAGCGTTCCCTTTTCTCCAACCGCACTTCGATAGGGCGGTTTACAAAACTTATTCTGATGAAGAATCTGCCTATTCCGCCTTTCCAAAAGATGAAGTGGATGTGGTTTTGAATTTGAGCGGGGTACAGCAACAACCGGCGGCTGTCTCCAGCCCAAATAACAGCAAACGTTTTCTTGTCTTTAATCCTGGCAGTCAGTTGCTTGCGGAAATCAATTTTCGCAAGGCACTGGCATGTGTAATGGATCCAAATGAGGTTGGCCTATTTCCGGGAGGGTTTGTTACAACTGATGCATGGAAAAGTGCGCAGGCTGCCTTCCTGTGTGATGGTTTGACCAAGGAACAGAGAATTGAAAAAGCAACCGGGTTTCTTAAGAGTGCTGGTTATCGTTGGGGGCAGGAGCCAAATGCATCGCAGGCTGGTTCAAATTTAAAGCTGCCTGATGGCACGGAATTTCCCAGAATTACCCTGCTTTCCCTGCCAGCCGATGTGGATGCGAACAGAGCAGAAATCGCAACCTATATTGAACAACAAGCTTTGCATTTGGGAATCCCGCTGGAAATACAATCAACGGATCTTGCCAGCCTGCACTATGCAGTGTATTCGAGTAAAAAATATGACATGGCGATTTTTGGCTGGCAGTTGAGCGAATATCCAGGCTATCTCTGTGACTGGTTTGGGGCGGGTGGACAGTTTGAGAATGACGGAAGCAGCCTTCAGTTTAAGTGCGAAGCGCTGATGGTTGAGTCTGATCTTGAAGCGGCGCAGAGTCATGTGTTCGAGATTCAGTCGATTTTGACCGAGGAACTCCCGTTTATTTCCCTTTATTCTGAGCTTACGTACGACACATTCCAGAACGTTCAGTATCCATTTGGTCAGGTGTTGGGCGGGTTGAGTGCCTTATATGGCGCGCCATCGTACGCTATCCCTGCCAAGTAATCTTTGCTATAATCCCTTCTATTCCATTTACGGGAGCTGGCGATGCCAAAAACCGATCAAAAGCCTTTGCTTGAAGTGAAAAATCTAAAAACCTATTTTTATACGGAAGATGGCGTGGTTCGTGCGGTGGATGGCGTGAACTTCGAGGTTTATCCGGGCGAAGTGCTTGGAATTGTGGGGGAGTCTGGTTGTGGGAAAAGTGTCACCTCTCTTTCGATCATGCGCTTGATCGCGCCTCCCGGCAAAGTGGCGGAAGGTGAAATTTTGATGGGTGGGCAAAATCTTCTGAATCTTTCAGAAGAGGAAATGACGAAGATCCGCGGCAACAAGATCTCGATGATCTTTCAACAACCGCAGACAGCCCTGAACCCGGTCTTTCAAGTGGAAGATCAAATTGCGGAAGTGTTAAATATTCACAAGGATTTTGGCAAGGAAGCCGGCAAAAAGCGGGCGGTGGAATTATTGAAGATGGTGGGGATTCCAGATGCTGAACGCCGTGCGGCGGCGTATCCGCATGAATTGTCAGGCGGCATGGCGCAGCGTGTGATGATCGCAATGGCGCTCGCCTGTGTTCCTGAATTACTGATCGCCGACGAACCCACAACAGCCCTGGATGTGACCATTCAGGCCCAGATTTTGGATTTGATCCGTGAGATGCGTGAGCAAATGGGTACTTCCGTCATTCTCATCACGCATGATCTGGGTGTGGTTGCGGAAATGGCTGAACGTGTGGCGGTGATGTATGCAGGGGAAGTGGTTGAACAATCCGAGGTGAATGGTCTCTTTGAGAAACCGTTGCACCCATATACACAGGGATTGATCGGTTCCATTCCGATCCTTGGCGAGATCAAGGAAAGATTGGATGTCATTCCCGGTTCCGTGCCAAACCTCGTAAACCTGCCTCCGGGTTGTCGTTTTGCGCCGCGTTGTGCGGCGCGAGAGAAATTTGGGTTGAAGATCTGTACCGAGAAAAAACCTGATTTGATGGAAACTCTTGAAGGCCATCTGGTACGTTGTTGGCTGTATCAGGATGACGACGGCCACAAGGCACCCTTGCACGTTTAAGTATTATCAAATTTCTCCCGGAGCTGTTCTTCCATGAGTGAATTAAAAGAGACAACCCAAAACCAGAATATTGTTGAAGTTAAAAATCTGGTTAAATATTTCCCAGTACGCGCCGGGCTTCTTCAACGTGTGGTGAATCATGTAAAGGCTGTGGACGATGTTTCCTTTGCGGTTCGAAAAGGTGAAACCCTGGGTATGGTGGGTGAATCGGGTTGCGGAAAGACCACCATCGGACGTTCCATGCTTCGATTGGTGGAGCCAACCTCCGGGTCGATCCAGTATGAGGGCAGGGATATCCTTCCAATGCATGGCAAAGAATTAAAGGATGTACGTCGTCACATGCAGATTATTTTCCAGGACCCATACGCATCGCTTGATCCGCGTGTGCCTATCGGGGAATCGGTCATGGAGGGGCTGCATATCCACAACATCGGTACGCGCAAAGAACGCTTCGACCTGATGATCGATACTCTTAAAAAGGTGGGCCTGGAGGATTATCATGCCCGTCGTTACCCGCATGAATTCTCCGGCGGACAACGGCAGCGCATCGGTATCGCGCGTGCGTTGGCGCTGCGTCCCAACTTCATCGTTTGTGATGAACCGGTTTCGGCTCTTGACGTTTCCATTCAGTCGCAAGTGCTGAATATTCTGAAAGACTTGCAAAAGGAATTTGGCCTTACTTATTTATTCATTGCTCATAACCTCAGTGTGGTGGAGCATATTTCAGACCGTGTGGCGGTGATGTATCTCGGCAAGATGGTGGAGTTAACGGATCGCGATGAGTTGTTCAAGAATCCGTTGCACCCTTATACACAGGCGTTGATGTCTGCCATTCCCTCCCCCAATCCCAAGGCAAAGCGTAATCGCACGATCCTGAAAGGCGATGTGCCCAGCCCGCTGAACCCGCCCAAGGGCTGCCGATTCCATCCGCGCTGTCCGATCGCAGATAAGATCTGTTCCGAACAGGAACCCGAATTTCGTGAAGTTTTGTCGGGCCATCACGTGGCTTGTTGGATGGTTAAATAGGTTGCAATGATGGATCGCAATATACTGCTCGTCGATGATAACCGCGATATTCTCAAGCTCTTGCGAAACACGCTTGACACACTTAAGAAATCGGAATTGAAGATTTTCGAGGCGCCTTCCGGTGAAGAGGCCATGCTCGAATCATCGCGGCACAAAATCGATTTGCTGATCACGGATTATCTTTTGCCGGGCATGAATGGTGTGGAGCTTATGCACAAGGTGCGCGCCCGCAACCCCGAAGTGAAAGTAATTCTTATCTCCGGCATGTCGGAAAGAAAGATTCGCGAGCAGATGATCGGAGCGGGGGCGCTGGCTATATTTGATAAACCCATCCCGTTAGCTGATTTTTTGGATGCTGTTGAACGGGGATTGGGCCTGGTCCAAACCATCTTCCCGCCCGAGAAAATAGACGAAAAATCGGATACGAAAGCGGAGGCACGTCATGTCCGACTTTCCGATCTGCTCGCCAACTTTCGGCAGGATTTTAGCGCCCAGGCGGTTTTTCTCATCAGCGAACGAGGACGTGTACAAGCCCGCGCTGGCAGCATGGTGGATAGCAGCCTTGAAGTCTCCATTGTTTCCGCTCTCACAGCCATCCATCAAGCCAGTTTGAAGGTGGCGCGCAATAATCATCAAGAGAATTTGGATTCTTATCATGTGTTTCGCAATGGGGATTCTGATCTTGTTTTCATTACGGTTAATTCAATGTATTCCCTGCTTGTGGCGGGAGATGGGCTTGCTTCGGACGATAGTATCCTCAATACTGTAACGGGCGTCCTTTCTTTGCGTCAGGAAGTGGAAAAGACATTGCGTTCCATCGGCGCAACAGGGGAACTGCGTTCGATTTCCCCAAAAACTGTTCCATTGCCGCCGCGTGAAGGTGAGGTAGGTCAACCGGTGAAAAAACAAACGGACCGACTGGCGGCTGCAAAACCTGCTCCGGAAATGGAAGCACTTCTCACAGAGGCTTCCAAGACCAAGCCTGTACCTTCCAATGTTGACGATTTTTGGAGTCAAGCGGCGGAGCAGCATGGGAAGAAACCCGCCAATCCCAAGGTGATATCCCTTGAGCAGGCTCGTGAAATGGGCCTGCTGCCCGACGAAGGTGAGAAATAAAAATTGTGATACAATTTGCCCCGCTCAATTATTGGGGCATGGTGCAACGGCAGCACACCAGCCTTTGGAGCTGTGGATCTTGGTTCGAGTCCAGGTGCCCCAGTTAATTCAAATCCGTGCTGATGCGCGGCTAACTCTCAAAAAGACAGACTTTGTGCCCGAACATCGCACAAACCTGTCTTTTCTGTTTACTTGAGGTGATAAATGAAGGTAACTGCCATTCTGCTTGCTGCGGGTCAGGGGACAAGAATGAAATCGGATCTTCCGAAAGTTTTGCATTCAGTGACGGGAAAGCCGATGATTTGGCACGCTTTGAGCGCTATTCAGGAATCTACAACGGAGAAACCTGTTGTTGTGGTTGGTCACGGTGCCGAGGCGGTAATCAAATATCTCGGAGACTCCGCGCATACCGTTTTGCAGGAGCCTCAGCTTGGCACCGGTCATGCCGTGATGCAGGCTGAATCCGCGCTTAAGGGAAAGACTGATCTTGTTGTTGTATGTTACGGTGATATGCCTTTGTTGCGCGGGGAAACCTTGAAGAAACTGGTCGAAACACAGCAGGATAACAAGGGACCGGTTTCCATGTTGACTGTTGTGACGGATGACCCGCGAGGCTTTGGGCGTATCATTCGTAAAAAGGATGGTACTGTGGATGCCATCGTGGAAGAGTATGTTGCCACACCCGAACAGTTGCAGGTTAAAGAGTTGAACGTGGGTGCATATTGTTTTGATGCGAAGTGGTTATGGGACGCGTTGAAACGCATTCCGAAGAATCCTAAAAAAGGCGAATACTATTTGACGGACGCCATTGAGCTTGCGTCGAAGGAAGGACTGCCTGTGCAGGCAGTGATCATGGAAGATGCCGAAGAGACGATTGGCGTGAACACCCGCATCCATCTTGCCGAGGTGGAGATCGCCATGAAACGGCGAATCAATCGTGACCATATGCTTAACGGCGTGACCATGATCGATCCCGACTCGGTGTATATTGAATCCGATGTGAAGATCGGACGGGATACAATGCTCATGCCCAATACTTATTTGCACGGAAAGACAGAGATTGGTGAAGGTAATGTGATTGGCCCAAATTCTATCGTGCGCGATACAAAAATTGGAAACGGGTGCAAAGTGCTGGCCTCCGTGTTGGAAGGGGCAGTGCTGGAGAATGATGTGGATATGGGTCCGTTTGCGCGGCTGCGAAAAGGCGCACATTTGGGCAATCATGTTCACATGGGAAACTTTGGTGAAGTGAAAGATTCCCATCTGGCGGATGGTGTGAAAATGGGACACTTTTCCTACATCGGCAATGCGCAGATCGGGTCGAATACCAATATCGGGGCCGGGACCATTACCTGTAACTATGATGGTGAAAAGAAGCACCCCACCGAAATTGGCGAGGATGTATTCATCGGCTCTGATACCATGCTTGTGGCGCCGCTTAAGATCGGCAGTGGTGCGCGGACCGGTGCCGGCGCAATTGTTACGAAGAATGTTGCCGAGGACACCCTTGTTGTAGGGATGCCGGCACGTGCGATCAAAAAGCTGGAGCGAAAGATAAAGAAGTAAAATCCTTGATCAGGTGATATAACAATGATGAAAAAAGAAGAACAACAGGCTCTGATCGACCTCGCAAATGAAGCGCGTCGCCGCGCGTATGTGCCGTACTCGAATTATCCGGTGGGAGCCGCGTTGCGTACGAAGAGCGGACGATTGTATACGGGCGTAAATATTGAGAATGCCGCCTATCCTCATACCATGTGCGCGGAACGGGTCGCAATGTTCAAGGCGGTTTCAGAAGGTGAGACGGAATTTGAAGTCATCGCAGTAGTCACGAACAACGGCGGTTCACCGTGCGGTGGATGCAGGCAGGTGATGGCTGAATTCGGTCTGGATACGCTGGTATTAATTGCGGATGGGGATGGAAAGCTGCAAAAAGTAATGACCGTATCTGAATTGCTGCCTGAGGCATTTACGCCAAAGCATTTGCAATAATGACCGACTTTCGTTCATTTCGCGCATCTGCGGTGGTGCTTCGTCATGGAGATTGGGGGGAAGCGGATCGCATCCTGACGCTGTATACACGCGAGCAGGGGATGGTGCGTGCAGTGGCGAAAGGCGTGCGCAAGATGACTTCGCGGAAGGCGGGTCATTTGCAGCCGTTCACCCAGATCACAGTACAGCTTGCCAGGGGACGCGACCTGTTGATCGTGACACAGGTGGAAACTGTAAACGCATTCCTCTCTTTGCACGACAATCTTGAGAAGACCAGTTATGCGGCCTATATTGTTGAGTTGCTGCTTCGATTCTCTTATGAGGAAGAAGGTGGAAACCCAAATATTTTCCGATTGCTGACCGAGACTTTGGACCGATTGGAAAAGGAAGATGAATCCTGGCTGGTGATCCGTTATTATGAAATGAGGTTGCTGGATGCGGTGGGGTTCCGTCCGCATTTGTTTGAGTGTGCCAACTGCGGACGCGAGATATTGCCTGAAGATCAGTTCTTTTCATTTACATCGGGTGGCGTGATCTGTCCGCGTTGTGGACAGGGGCTGCCCAACCTGATGAAAATTTCCATCGAGACGCTAAAATATTTACGGCATTTCCAACGTTCGAGCTACAGAGATGCTTCCCGGGCACGGCCCAGTCTTGAGGTCCAGAAAGAGGCGGAGGTGCTCATGCAGGGATACTTTACTTATCTGCTTGAACGGGAATTGAATACACCGGGGTTTATTAAGCGCGTTCGCTATTGATCTCAAAAAACGTGATGACCAAAAGTCATCACGTTTTTTTTCAGGCTGAAACGCGGAAGAGCTTATCCTTTAGATCAATGATCGGTTTTTCGAGCAGATAAAAACTTACAGTTGCGATCAACAGCGTAGCGCTCATTGCTGCGAGGAACATTTGCGGCGATCGCATGGAGTATCCAAGACCGTATTTTTTGAAAATGGCTGCGACAAGTGCGATCATCCCGTAATGATAAACATACAAGCCGTACGAAATTTTTCCCAGATAACGCAGTGGGGCGCTGTCCAGTATCTGTGTAAATAAATTCGTGCGCGCCACGCAATAGATCAACACGGCGAAAAGATAATTCAATAATGTGTAAGCCCATACTTCCTTGTAATAGCCGGTCATGGGCAGGTCATAGCCGAATGCGAAGGTGATGGTTCCCTTGCTTGCATAGTCAGTGAGCAGACCGATTGCTGGAATGGCAATGGAAAGGACGAGTAATTGCAAGCGTGGGCGGGGGATTTCAAAGCGCGAGATGTATGCGCCGAAAGCAAATGCATCAAGATGCGAGAAAGGCAAAACATTTACAGCTTGCTGCGGATCGTTGGATAAAAAAGGAAGCGCCTGTGTTCGATAAACGAGCGTAATAATGAGGCGAAAGATAAAGCCAAGACCGATGGCGGTAAAACATAATTGTTTGAATTTATCGCGCGGCGTGAGAAAGATCAGCAGCGGCCAGAGCAAATAAAATTGCTCCTCCACTGATAAAGACCACAGATGAGTGAAGAAGCGGCTGCGTTCAAAGAATACGCTGGCGTGGAAAAAATCATAGACATAAAGCGCGGCCACCCAGACTTGGTTTAAATAGCCTTTGCCGATCTCGGCATTCAATAAATTTAATTTCAGTGCGGGGAAAATAAAAATAAAGACCGCGATCAGGAGTAAATAAAAATAATACAGAGGAAAGATGCGTAAAAAACGCCGCCCGTAAAATTTTATAAAAAATTCGCGGCGCGGCAGCTTTTCCTTCATGCGCAATAAAATGTCGGTGATGAGAAAGCCCGAAAGTACGAAGAATAATTGCACGCCCAGCCAGCCAAACGGCAGGTTGCGGGTATGAAAAAAGAACACGATCAAAAACGCAACAGCACGCAACCCATCGAGACCGGCGATCATTTAAGTCTTTTGCTCCAATTCAAAACGAAGACCCACGCCACAAAAAGCACGATGGGTTTGCATATCCACCAGGTTAATACCTGGAACCATTTCCATTTCATGGGATAAATAATATAGGTGATGAGCCAGCGGGCGAACAGGGTTTGCCCCAGCGCGCTTCGCACCAGCCGGCGCTTGTATCCGCGAAATGAAAATTCGTTCCGCCGAAAGGATTCAGCGATTTCCTGTGCGGCAACGACCCCGTATCCCAGCGCAATGCTGATGCCTTCGCCGAAGATCGGGTCTGCGCCAACGGCATCGCCCACCAAGATCACACGCGATATCGATGCTTTATTCCGTGGATTGTACCAGCGGATGGGATGTCCCTTGATCTCATAATCATTCAAATCGAAGCCATGGCGTTTCATCTCGTCGGCAAGCGGTTGCTTCAATGCCGGGCGTGCCTGATCTGCCAATACATTCGTATCGTAGATTCCCCAACAGCGCATGTATTGACCATCGACGATGGTGGGGAAATCCCATACATACCCGGCGATGTTATGCGGCACGGGGAAAAAATCAAAATAAGCATGATCGATCTTGTGCGCTGATTCTTCAATTGCCGGCGTGATAATTTCAAGAACGCGCGCCGTATGAACCGGTTCGTTGGGGAAAACACAGCGGCGCGCAACTCCGTTTGAACCGTCGGCACCAACGACGACCTGTGCGTGAAATTCACCTTGATCAGTGAGAACAGTAACGCCATCTTCGTCGGGAAGTATGTTTTTTACCGTGACGCCCTGTTGGATCTCAATTCCCATTCCTGTCACTTTTTGAGCCAGCCAGGCATCGAATTCATTTCGGCGGATCACGCGAATGGCATGTCTTTTTGGTATGCGGATATTGAGTCCGCGCCCCGCGAAATCGAAGTGCGCTGCGCTTGCATCCACATGCGGAACTTCACGCACATCCAGGCCCATGCCTTCGAGAATTCTTTCGGCGTCGATCACGAGTCCGCCGGCGCACAGCTTGAGGCGCGGATAATGTTCCTTTTCGAGAATCAGGATGCGGCTGGAAAGATGCGGTGCTAACTTTATCAGATGTAAGGCGGTGGAGAGTCCACTGGGGCCGCCGCCGAGGATGAGAATGTCCTTGTCCATTGCGGGATTTAATCACAAAATGTAATTTGATTCTAGGCGTATGCCCCGGACCAGGATTCAAACCGACGGCCGTCATGTTCGTTTTCGCGGTAAAAGGTTAGATAGGTGATCGATTGATATGGAACGAATTTTTGTTCCTTGAGGTTGCGAACGGCGAGGTCGTAATACGAATGCCAGGTGCCGGAGTTGAAATACAGCTGGCTCTCCCTGCTTTGCAGCATGTCGAGCGGGACGATCTCATGGTGATGGGTGTGACCATACACAATGTATTGTGCGCTGCCGTCAAGAAAGGCTGGTTCTTGCAGGGCATGTTCGGCAAAGGAATGTTCGCCGCCCCACATTTTGTCGTGCACCCAGCGGACAACATCATCGATTGTGGAAAACGAGGCATGGCTGGAAACTTTGATCATCATCTGCATGGCGTCGACCACATCGAACTTGAATGCCTTATCCGCCTCGCGGACGTAATCCAGCTGCAAAAATTCCTCGGCAATATCGTCCCATACTTCCTTGATGGCATGTTCGAGTTTGGGGGAAGTGACGTGACTGCGAATCTGCCCGCTGATCCACAGTGGTATGGCAAGGGCGGGGCGGATATTGGTCATCTTGCGCAGGCTGTTGACCAGCCCGGCGGGGAGCTCGTTCTGATATCGCTTCTCGACTTCGACTGGGAAACGGTTGCAGACATCCATGGTAAAGGCATCGCCGATGGTGCCGTGGTCGCGGCCTTTTTCGATGTCGAAATTAAATTTGTCGTAGTAATCGCCATGCAGACCGTACACCTTGTGCTGTGCGAACAGGTCTTTGAGCATCGGGTCTTCCTCCAGGGTGTATGGAAATGGGGAAGATGAGTTGTACAACCCCATCGTGGTGATGATCTCCTGGCGGATCTGGTCGAAGGCCTCGCCTTTCAAATGGTAATACCAGTCATGATTTCCGATCATGTAGTGAATGCGGACTTTGACGGGAATGCGGTTCTTTGTTCGCTGGTCGGGCAGTCCGCGTTTTGTGCCCGGGGCGATTTGAATGATCTCCCCGTTGGCGCAGTTGCGCAATATTTCCAGTGAAGATTTGTTCTTCTCCAGGATCGCGCGTGTAACCTTGAGTAGTTTGTCTGCATAAAATGGATTGAACGGATCAGACCATGGGCGGATGTACCCGGGATCGCCGGGCATGGTATCCAGCCAGAGCGTGGAATGAAGCGGGTCGAGAATATCGCCCATCAATACGATGTCAACTTCTTCAATGGGGAGGTACTTTCCGTTCACACGCCATGAGGCGAATTGGATGGTCTCCTGGAGACGTCCTGCAAAAAGTTCGAAGGCGCTGGCTGGAATGGAGTTGGCGGTGGTTCCATCCCCAAGGTGAAGGTCGCTGACAATGAGAAGCATGGTTATCCCTGATGTATAGTGTTGAATCGCTGCGAATTATAGTCGCAATGTAAGTTGGATGGTTGCAGTATCGTTGAATTATGTTTCGCTCTCTTGACTTAGAACGTATGTTCTATTACACTTTTCTCCAAATGTCCATCTTGAAAATCCTCAAACAATTATTGACGGACTCGCAGTATGGGAAGAGAAAATATTCCTATGACGTGGAAGATCCTGCTCATCTTCCATCAACGATCAAGACTGTGAGTCCAACTCATGATTCGAATGTGGATGAACGCTCCAAACGCTGGGAGAGTCTTTCCTCGCGTGAACAGGATGTAACTGCGCTCACCTGTCTTCGATATACCAACCCCCAAATTGCCGCGCGGTTGGGACTTTCAGTGGGAACAGTAAAAAGTTATCTTGAAAAAGTATTAAGCAAATTGAGACTTCAAAACAAGGCGGATTTGCGCGTGTATTTTGCCGGGTGGGATTTTAGTGAATTCGAAAGAAGGAAAGACCCGCATCGCTGACCCCGATCCCTGCTCCTGCCCCCATATCTGCTTCCCCTTTTGAGAGGTCTCTTAAGAGCCTCCTCCCAAAAGGGGTTTTTTGTTTTTAGGATACCAGTTATTGTGGTGACATGAAGAAGCTTCTGAAAATCCATCCACTTAAAGTTTTTCTCTGCCATTCCCATGCAGACCGGGATGCAGTGCATGCCCTCTACAAGCGTTTGAAAAGGGACCACATGGAACCGTGGCTGGATAGAGAGTCTTTGTTACCCGGGCAGAATTGGGAACATGAAATTCACAGGGCGATCCTTAAGAGTGATGTGGTGCTTGTTTGCCTTTCCAACGCGTTCAATGAGAAGCACGGATTTCGCCATGAGGAATTGAAGATCGCGCTTAAAAAGACTGGGATGTTATCCGTCGATGATATCTTCATCATCCCCGTCCGTCTGGAAAAATGTGAAATGCCCGATTCGCTAATTCACCTGCACCGCGTGGATTTATTCGAAAAGGATGGGTATAAAAGATTGATCCTCTCCCTGAAAAAAACTGATTGAGCCGGCTTCATGATAGAAAAATGAGGTCTGTTTTACTTTGGGCCGCATGCATGACCAATGGGTTATTTGATTGGGACATATTTTTTTATATTCTTGTACTATGTTTAATGGCTTTGATTGGTTTATTGTTCATGGAGGAAGATATGAAACGATTCTCGTATATTAATATTCTTTCGGTCCTGGTCTTTCTGTCTTTGTTTGGCTCGAGCTGCACATTAACACTTTGCACCCGGCCGGAATATGTTGTTACCCGCAATGACGATGTTGCCGGTGGATTATGTTCGGCGACAAATTGCACGTTGCGCCAGGCTGTTTTTGCATCCAATGTGTGCAGCGGTGAACAGGTGATCCGTATTCCGGAGGGAACCTATGCACTTACGGTGACAGGAAGGAATGAGGATGCCAATGCCACCGGCGACCTCGACATCATCGACGGAGTACGTATTATCGGGAGCGGTATGCCGGTGATCGATGGATATGCCTCTGACCGTGTCTTCGATATACAGGCTGGAACCACGGTGGATATGAGCGGGATCGTCATTCAAAACGGGTTGATTCCCGTGGGTTTTGAAGGAAGCGGCGGAGGAATCCGCAACAAAGGCAACCTGACCGCTACAAACTTATTGATACGGGATAACACGGGTAGTCCGGTTGGCACCAGTGGTGCCGGAGGATTTGTGAACATGACCGGAGGAACCGCCCGTATTTCTTACAGTGCCATCATCTCCAACTACACCGAAGAGGGTGCGGGCGGGGTGGCGAATTTTGGTGAGATGACGCTCGACAATGTCACCATCAGCGGGAACGATGCGTATGGAATTTATCATGCCGGTGGCCATCTTGAAATCTCCTACAGTACGATCACCAACAACCTGCCATACCAAATCCAAAGCAGCAGTGGCGATCCGGTGGTGATCAGGAATTCCATCGTGAGCGGAGAACCTGAATGGGACACTTGCAGGGGATCTTTCATCTCAGGGGGATTCAATATTGAGTATGCATCGCCAGATATCGACCCTGAAGCCAGTTGTAATTTTACCGGGTCAGGTGATCTCGTGGGAGTTGACCCTTTGCTCCAGCCACTCACTGCATATGATGGTGTGACACCTCCGTTCCATGAACTGGGTCCTGCCAGCCCGGCGCTCGATTCAGCGGATCCGTCCAGTTGCGGCGGTACAGACCAGCGCGGCGTGGGACGTCCAGTGGGAACTGGATGTGATCGTGGAGCAATTGAAATGACCGAAATAATTTCATTGCCGGAACTGCCTGTTGCAACTGCGCCGCCGGAATTCGAACCGCCCGAGTTGATCGGTTTTATTCTTACCATTCAAGTGCCGGCCAATTGTCGGCAGGGACCGGGTGTGGCTTATCCGGTGGTGAATTCTGCATTGGCGGGTGAACAGATCGAGGTCCTCGGAAAGAGCGCGGACGGTACCTGGTGGTACAGCAAAGTGGATAACGATCAATGCTTCATTTCAAACATTGCAGGGACCCCGACAGGAGACCTGAACTCGCTGCCTGTGATTCCCGCCCCGCCCACGCCGGTTCCAACCAAAACAGAGGTGCCTCAACAGCAGCAGGAACAGCCAACTGCTGTCACTGAAATTGATTTCGATCAGGACGGGTATGGCGTCAACTCGGACTGCAATGACAAGAATGCGGCCATTCACCCCGGCGCAGTGGAGACTCCGGACGATAAGGTGGACAGCAACTGCAACGGCGATGATGATAAATAGATGGATTGTGAATTGTATGAAAGATTGCGGCCGGATTAAAGGCTTTCGCACCCAATATTGGCACGCTGCATTGATCTGTTTGAGGATGGAGGTTGTCGGAAACTGTTAAGAGTGCTGTGTAAGAGCGCATGACCTTTGGAGGGTTTGACCTTGTTCCATTGGTTCGTTATCATGGGCAAAATCAAACAGATATGCCGGAGGGAATATGCGCGTTCATTCAAGAATGGCGGTGTGGTTTTTCGTAATCGTTTTTCTGCTCAGCACTCTAACAGCGGGCTGTACACTGCCCATCTGTACACGGTCCGAATATGTCGTCACCCGCGTGGATGATCCTGCGGGCGGCGCTTGCACAGTCGAAAGCTGCTCGTTGCGGCAGGCGGTCACTGCATCCAATTTATGCAGCGGCGTTCAGAATATCCGCATCCCGGCTGGGACCTATACCCTGTCACTTGCCGGGCGGAACGAAGATGTGAACGGCCGCGGCGATCTGGATATCACGGATGGCACAACCATTATTGGAGTGGGTGCGCCTGTGATCGATGGCGGGGGAATTGACCGCGTGATGCAGGTCCATTCCGGAAGAACCGCGGTTCTCTTTGGATTGATCCTTCAAAACGGACATTCCACTTCACGAGTCAGCGAGGATGTCGAAAGCGGTGGAGATGCGGATGGCAGCGGCGGCGGCCTGCGCAATGATGGAACCACCTATATGCTTTACAGCATCGTACGCAACAATTCCACTGCTCCTTCCGGTTGGGGCGGCGGGATCTTCAACGACGGCCTGTTGATGCAAATTACCCAGAGCATCATCGAAGGGAATACTGCCAGCAGCGGGGGTGGCATTCTCAATCGCGGGCGATACTTCACCATGACGTATTCGACCATTCAGGGAAATTATGCCGGCGGGCTGGGGTATGGCGGCGGCCTGCATAATGATTTTGGCGCGAGTGCAGCCCTTGTCTCCGAGAGTGCGATCATCAACAACGATACACATGGTGTGAGTTCCACAGGTGATGGCGTATCAAATGCGGGTCAGCTCAGGCTGCAAAATGTGACGATCAGCGGCAATGAAGGTGATGGGGTGGAGAGTGTATCGGGCGTCGTCGAGGTTTTCTTCAGCACTCTTGTGAATAATGGACGATATGGGATCGTTGGCCCGCCGGCGAACTCGCACATCGGCAATTCCATTTTGGAAGGCAATTGGCAAAATTGTTCGGGTGGCGGTACATTGCCCGCCTCCAACGGATATAACATTTCAAGCGATGCGACCTGCGCCTTTTCAAGCCCGGGCGATCTCAACAGCCTGGCTTCGCAGATCGGCCCGCTGGCATCGAATGGCGGACCGACGATGACTCATATACTCAATGCAGGCAGCCCTGCTTTGGATTCTGCAAACTCTGCTGAATGCCCGGGTATCGATCAACGCAGTGTGGCCAGGCCGCAGGGAACAGGTTGTGATCGCGGTGCCTATGAACTGAACGTGACGGCTTCGACAGAGGCAGTCGAAGCCACTGCGCCAACGCCCACTCCTACTTTAACAACCGTACCAACTACAGATTCATCTCAAGTGATCCTGACCGTTGAAGTGCCTGCCAATTGCCGGCAGGGACCCGATGTGGGTTACCCGGTGGTAACATCTGTTTTGGCTGGAGAGAAAGTGCAGATCGTGGGGCGGAACGAACAAAGCTCATGGTGGTATGCCAAAGTTGCCGGGGAGGAATGTTGGATCTCCGTCGTGGCGGGAATTCCTCAGGGGAACATTGACCAGCTCCCGGTGAAGCAAGCCCCGCCTCTTCCCACGCCGACGATTGTTCCAGCGACCCCAACCTTCATCCCCACTGAAACAGCGGTTGTTGTCCTTGACCCTGATTATGATGGTGATGGATACCCCTCCAGCGTGGACTGCAATGACAAGGACCCGAAAGTTAACCCTGCCGCATTGGAAGATCCGCAAGATGGGATCGACAATAACTGTAACGGCGACCTTTTCAAATAAAATGAGAATTGGAATCATGATGAAATCTGTAAGAACCTTGTTTTTTACGTTGATGATGTTTGGATTGATATCCTGCGGACCGGCCGCGTCTGTTGGAACAGCGGAGGATAAAGGTGAAACCATGCATCTTGTGCCGGCGGGTGAGTTCATCATGGGCAGCGAAACTGCGGATGGCAATGAGCGGCCCTCCCACAAAGTGTATTTGGATGCTTTTCAGATGGATGTGTATGAAGTGACCAATGCCATGTATCAGGCCTGTGTGGAGGCGGATGGCTGCACTCCGCCGCAGGCGGCCGGCTCCAAGACACAACCCGATTATTATGAGAGTTCGAAGTTCAGGGATTTCCCTGTGTTGAACGTGGACTGGAACCAGGCCGGTGCCTATTGTGAATGGCGCGGCGGGAGCCTTCCCACGGAGGCGCAATGGGAAAAGGCAGCGCGCGGCACGGATGAGCGTGTCCGTCCGTGGGGCAGTGGAATCAGCTGTAACGAGGCCGGTTACCTGGGCTGTGTGGACGATACAGTGAATGTGGGCAGTTATGAAGCCGGCCTGAGTCCATATGGCATGTACGATATGGCAGGCAATGTCTGGGAGTGGGTCGCGGATTGGTATTCTGAAACGTATTACCAGAACTCACCTTATGAAAATCCGCTTGGGCCTGAGGATGGCATGGTTCGTGTGATTCGCGGCGGGGCGTGGAATAATAATGAAGAATACCTGCGTACCTCCGTGCGTGACGGATATGCTGCGGATGAGTTCAGGGAGTTCATTGGCTTCCGATGTGCTCAAACGGCTTTACCCTAGCAGAATGGGTTGTCATATAGGAAGATCATGAGATATTCAATGCCATGAAGGGAAACGATGTATGGTGAGATATGTAAGGGCTTTGTTTTTCGCCTTGATGATGTTTGGGCTGTTCTCCTGTGGACCGTCCGCGCCAGTTGAGATCGTGGACGATAAAGGCATTTCCATGCGCCTCATACCCGCAGGGGATTTCACAATGGGCAGTGATGAAGATAAAGCTGGCGAGGCAAGGCCGGCCCACACCGTGACCCTGCCGGATTTCTATATGGATGTTTACGAAGTCACCCGTGCGCGGTACAAGGAGTGTGTAACGGCCGGGGTGTGCGGTGAAGTGGAGAACGTTCCCAATGTGGATTCATTCTATCTGGATCCCAATTACCCGATGAGCGCCATCGACTGGGATCGGGCCGGGGTTTATTGTGAAACGTGGCGCGGTGCACGCCTGCCGAGTGAGGCCGAGTGGGAGAAAGCCGCGCGCGGCACAGACGGGCGGACTTATCCGTGGGGTGAGGAGTTTGACGCGTCTTACGTCAAGCTTGAGCCGGATGCCAGTGGAGATTCTCTCGGCAATGTCGGGTCCTACGAAAAAGGGAAAAGTCCATACGGCATGTACGATATGGCGGGCAGTGTTTTCGAGTGGACTTCTGATCCGTTGACTGTGTATCCGGGCAATCAAGGTGACCACAGTTTCTATCGCGATAGTGATCGCGTGCTGCGCGGCGGTTCCTGGTATCAACCAGATCGTTATGTGCTTGCCACCTGGTTTCGCTTTGCAAGTTTTACCGGGGACAACTCGGGATATACCGGTTTTCGTTGTGCGAGGGATGTACCATAAAGGGATTTCGTGGTTTTCCGTTGACTTGCATGTTGCAAAAAGGCCAGTCCCGCAGCGGACCGGCCTTTTTGATTCCGCGGTTGGTCCGCATTCGCAAGAATAATCCTGTACTAATCCTGTACTGGTCCTGTACTAATCTTGTAGTTTCCGAAGGCAAACGTGTCGATCTGGCGGCGGATAATTACAACCAGACCATATTCATTTTAGAAATATAATCGCCATATGAAGTTCGATCCCAAAATCCATCATCGCCGTTCGATACGCCTGAAAGGATATGACTTTTCACAGGCAGGCGCATATTTTGTGACCATTGTTGCATGGCAGCGTGAGATGTTGTTTGGGGATATTGTGAATGGGAAAATGGTGTTGAACGATTTTGGAAAAACTGTTTCCGAAAAATGGCAATGGTTGGAAACACAATATGAATATGTGGAATTGGGCGTATGGATCGTTATGCCGAATCATTTCCATGGGATTTTGGTGATTCGTGATGATGGTAGGGGCGGATCGCGATCCGCCCCTACGCCGCCCATCAAACATAAACCATTGGGCGGATTGATCGGCGCATTCAAGACGGTTTCCACAAAACAGATCAATTTGTTGCGAGGCACAGAAGGCCAGGTTGTATGGCAGCGCAATTATTACGAGCATATCATCCGCAACGAACCCGAAATGGACAGGATTTCCCGTTACATCGAATCCAATCCGTCACGTTGGCCAGATGATGAAGAAAATCCAAATATTATTCATCCGTAGGGGTCGGTCGCGCATCGTCCTCGTAGAGGGACCGACCCCTACTACATCATTCCATTTACGCCCTGACCATATTCCCCGGCATCTCATCCCACGTTCTGCCTTCAATAGATAACGGGAAACAACCACTGGGAGAAAACTCTCCTTTGAAACAGAATCAACTCTCCCGTCGTGTGAAGCGCAAAATCATCCATGCCCTATTGGGTACGATGTCGTCATTCCATCAGTTATAATCCCCACGGCAATCTAAAATCGTAAATCCCAAATCGGAAATAGTAAATGACGAAACCCTCCTCCTTTCAAGAAATCATCCTCAAACTTCAAGACTTCTGGGCCTCGCGCGGATGTCTGATCACGCAGCCTTATTACACCCAGGTGGGCGCAGGGACGATGAACCCGGCCACCTTCCTGCGCGTGCTCGGACCCGAGCCGTGGAACGTGGCGTACGTCGAGCCGTCTGTGCGGCCCGATGACGGGCGCTATGGCGAGAATCCTAACCGCTTGCAAAAGCATACCCAGTTTCAGGTGATCCTCAAGCCCGATCCGGGCAACCCGCAGGAGTTGTATCTTGAATCGCTGCAAGCGCTCGGCATCGATCCGCGCCAGCATGATATCCGCTTCGTGGAAGATAACTGGGAACAGCCCGCCATCTCCGCTTGGGGCTTGGGCTGGGAAGTTTGGCTCGATGGGCAGGAGATCACGCAGTTCACCTACTTCCAGCAGATGGGCGGCGTGGCGCTTAATCCCGTTTCGGTCGAGATCACGTATGGACTCGAACGCATCCTGATCGCGCTCAACAACGCCAAGGGAATTTGGAACGAAGATTACGGTGCAGGCGTGACCTATGGCGAGATCTTCCGCCGCGAAGAATTTGAACATTCGAAATATTATTACGAGGTCGCCGACGTTGCGCGCGCGCGTCAGATGTACGATCTGTATTCCGCCGAAGCCGATGCCTGTCTCGAACAGGGTCTGCTCGTGCCCGCGCACGATTACGTGCTCAAGTCTTCGCACACCTTCAACATCCTCGATGCGCGCGGCGCGATCAGCGTGGCCGAACGTCAGGGCTTCTTCCGCCGCATCCGCGAACTGGCCCGCAAAGTCGCGGAAGGGTATGAGGTTCAACGCAAGGAGTTGGAGTATCCGCTCTTGAAAGAGAGTCAAAAGTCGAAGGTCGAAGGTCAAAGCCTTCCTTCGACCTTCGACCTTCGACCTTCAACGTTCTTGCTTGAAATTGGTGTCGAAGAACTTCCTGCAGACGATGTGGATGTCGCACATGCGGCATTATCTTCGCGTGTGTCGACTCTGTTCGACGAGCTTCATCTGGAACACAAGCAGGTGCGCATCTTCACGACCCCGCGCAGGATCGTGCTTTCTATTGACTCTCTCTCCCCGCGTCAACCAGACCGTGAAGACCTGGTCAAAGGTCCGCCCGCGGATAAAGCCTTCGATAAAGACGGCAAGCCCACCCAGGCTGGTTTAGGTTTCGCCAAGAAGAACAATCTCGATCCTGCCACGCTCGAAGCCCGTGAGATTGACGGTGGAAAATACGTCGCCGCAGTCGTCAAACAAAAAGGTCGCCCCACCCCCGAAGTATTGGCCGAAGCCTTGCCGAAACTTGTGGAAAGCATCAAGTTTGAAAAGTCCATGCGTTGGAATGAATCCGGCATGGCCTTCTCACGCCCGATACGATGGTACGTGGCCCTGCTCGGTGACATGGTCATCCCGTTTGAATATGCTGGTGTGGTAAGCGGAAACATCTCCCGTGGCTTACGTCCGTACGGCTCCCCCGACATCTCCATTCCTTCAGCCGATAAATATTTCGATGTGATCCGCGAGGCAGGCATCATCCTTGACAAGGAAGAGCGCAAGTCTTCCATTGTGGAACAAGTCAATGAAGCGGCTTCATTGGTTGGTGGCGAAGCCATCATCGAAGAAGGTCTGCTGAACGAAGTGGTAAATCTCATCGAAATGCCCACCGCCGTCATGGGTGGTTTCAACGAAGAATTCCTTTCCTTGCCAAGAGATGTGTTGATCTCGGTGATGAAGAAACATCAAAGATATTTTCCTGTCCAACGCGTAGGGGCGACCCTACAATCGAAATCGGGAAATGTGTCGGGCAAGGGTTCTTCGCAATCAAACGTCTCGTCAGACCCGTCGCCCCTACTGGCAAAATTTATTGCGATTAGAAACGGCGATGACATCGGCGTGGACACGGTCCGCGAAGGAAATGAACATGTCCTCGGTGCGCGCTTTGCCGATGCAAACTTCTTCGTGCGCGAAGATGTCAAACTCAAACTCGAAGAATATCGTCCCAAACTCTCTACTTTAACTTTCCACACCAAACTCGGCTCGATGTTGGATAAATCCGAGCGCATCGAGAAATCGGTCAACGAGTTGATCCCGATATTGAAGTTGGAAAAAGACGAAGCCATCTTTGCCCGCCGCGCTGCCCATTTGATGAAAGCCGACCTGGTCACACAGATGGTCACCGAGATGACTTCCTTGCAAGGCATTATCGGCGGTGAATACGCGTTACGAAGCGGCGAACAAAAGAATGTAGCAGCGGCAATCGGTGAACAATATCAAACCGTTCCACAATCCAAAGAAGGCCTTGTGATCGCCTTGGCTGACAGGCTCGATTCGTTGGTTGGATTGTTTGGTGCTGGCCTCGCTCCCACTGGCGCAAAAGATCCGTTTGGGCTGCGCCGTGCCGCGATTGGCGTGGTTCAACCACTCATTGAACATGATGTCGATTTCGATCTGGCCGAAGCCGTGAAGAAATCCGCCAAGACTCAGCCGATTGAAGTCAAAGACGAAGTGCAAAAACAAATATTGGAGTTTATCGCTGGCCGTTTGAACGTTGTTTTGAAAGATAGCGGCTTCAAACATGATGTCGTCGAGGCCGTGCTTGCGGAGCAGTCCGCTAACCCGGCAGCTTCTGCCCGTGCGGTGAAGCAATTGTCCGCTTGGGTCGGACGCGAAGATTGGTCCACGACGTTGGATGGTTTCGCGCGTTGTGTTCGCATCACCCGCGATCAAAAGTCAGTTTTCAAAGTCAACGAGAAATTATTTGCAGATAAGGAAGAGAAGGATCTCTTTGCCGCCGTTCAAAAGCAGGCGAAGTCACAGCCTGCTTCGGTGGATGAATTCTTGAACATGGTTACCGCGTTGATCCCATCCATCACGGCTTTCTTCGATAAAGTGCTGGTGATGGCAGAGGATCAAAAAGTTAAAGAGAATAGACTGGGCCTATTGCAAAAGATCGCGGGTCTATCCAGCGGGATTGCGGATCTCAGCAAACTCGAAGGGTTTTAGAACAGCCAAACAGGAGAAGTGAGATATGAAAAAGAATAGGTTGACAAGTCTCCTGGTTTTATTAATGACATCATGCGGCAGTGTGTCTGCCCCACTGATCACTCCAACAGCAGAAGTCCCTGTGTCTTCCCAGTTGGCTACTTCAACACTGGAAATCCCTGCGACTGCATCGCCGACTTCATCGCCTGTCACCCCTTCTTCCACTGCGCAAACCTCACTGCCTGTCGCTCCTCCTCCAACAACGCAGGCTACAGATCGTCCCTTTTCGGCCATCCTTGCCAGGATGTATCCGGGCTCATTCCTTTTGCTCGGTGGAGTGGAGAACGGTGAATGGTTGAGTCCGGAAACAGCCGCGTCTCATTTAGCAGATGGAGAAATGTATCAAACCTTTGGTGCGCTTGGGACAGCGGGTTCCGCCAAAGGAAGTGCACCGGAATATGATCGATTTTGCAGCGGGTATTGGGTCAAAACGGATTCCTATCCATTTGGCGGTCGGTCTGTGGCTGTGACTGGAGATTGGAATGTGATGCCGCGTATTGCGCAGGAGCTGTCAACGGATCATGACACATACATTGAAGTGGTCAGAAACTGGTTGATCGAGCAAAATTTCCTGGAGCCCGTGGTGAAGATCGATCAAATTTTGCGCGTGGATGTGGAAGGGGATGGGACTGAAGAAGTGTTGATCAGCGCATCCCATTTTGTCGAATCAACCGGTCACAACGTCGAGCCGGGAGATTATTCACTGGTCCTGATGCGCAAAGTGGCTGGAAATTCTGCGGTGACAATTCCTGTTATTGGTGACTACTATTACCAGCCGGTTGAGAATCAGTTTCCATTAACGTATGGCTCGCTTTTTGTTGCCGATCTAAATGGAGATGGATCGCTTGAAATTTTGGTGGGGATCGAACGCTGGGAAGGTTCGGGGGTGGCTGCTTACGAAGTGGACGGGACGAATACTAAAATGATCACAAAAGTATTTTGTGGTTTTTGATCAGGCAAGGTTGAGCCTGCTGTAAAGTATTGCTGATCGGAGCAAGTTGGAAGGTTTATAGTCCGAAAATGATTCACGTCAACTGGCGCTGCCTGCAGCGCCAGTTTTGTTATTAATTTCACGAGAGCGCTTGAGCCTTTTTCCTAGCATATCTCCCATGCTTTCGGAGTGTTTAAAGGGGTGACGGTTTGATTTTTATTCCTATTCTTATGTTTACCCAAGGAGAGAAAAAATGGCTACAAAGAAAGCTCAATCAAAGGCCCCCGCAAAGGCAGCTGCTGTGTCCACGCCAGCTGCAACTTCATCTTCCAATAATACAGACTTATGGAAGTGGCTGTATGTGGGAGGTGTTTTAATTTCCTGCCTCACATCTGCGCTAAAGTTCACAGTAGCGGATCCCTATCTTGCATGGGTTTTAGCGCTGATTGGCGTCCTCGTTGCAATTTTCTATTTTGACACCAAGGATTTTATGAATTTCGGTCTGCGCTATTTAATTGTATTGGCTGTTGCTGGTGCGGCTCCGCTTGGTGGCGTGCCGGCAGTTGGAGGATTTATCTCAGGCTTTATCAATGGATTTGCGACCTTCCTCGGTCCAATCGTTCTTACGATGGCGGTTCTTTACTTCTGGAAGAAATATTTCGGAAGCTTATAAGCACTGTGCTGAAAAAAGAACCGCTGATTTTCAGCGGTTCTTTTTTATTTTTCCTGCCCACGATATGAAGCCTTGTAGCACGCATGTCGATTCGCTGTGCTTGTTTCAGGGCAGAAGTGAATCATGGCTTGCAGGAACCGCCTCCAATACCCTGGCAAACCGTGCAAGACGGGTTGGGTTCGCAAGAGGCGGGGCATGACAGCGAACAGGAAGCACCTCCAGATGAAGGCAGGCTCCCGATCATGGAAGGAACATCTTCATTAAGGTCCTGGTAAACAGGTACGTTGCATCCACTTACGTACAATTCCAAAACCTGTGAGCTGTTGGCATATTCCGCCGGAAGGAAGATGCTGCAATATAGCCTTTCGGGATAGCCCGGTTGGATTTTGCAATCCTGGGTCTGATACGCTCCAAAATTCACGTAATAATCCCATGGCCCGTTATCTCCTTCGATGGGTTTTTCAAGCCCAGGGACCCCTCCCGGCATTTTTATGTAAAAAGTGAGGGGCTGCCCGGCCTGCCAATCCAGCATCACTATGGAAAAGTTGCTGCCATCAAAAAGACTGCAATGGTTATTGGCACTGTCTGGCGTCACAGGACCTGTGTAAGCGGTAGGAGCTCCAAGTGCCGTTGGAGCTCCCGGTACAGTGGGGAGTCCCTCGACAGTAGGTGCTCCAAATGCCGTTGGAGCACCTGGTACAGTGGGGAGTCCTTCCACAGTAGGCGCCCCAAATGCTGTAGGAGCACCTGGTACAGTGGGAAGTCCTTCGACAGTAGGCCCTCCAAATGCTGTTGGAGCACCCGGTACGGTTGGAATACTCCCGTTATCCGATGGTCCGCAGGCAGTAAGTAAAAGTATCAATAGCACCAAAAAATAAAGCGAGTACGTTTTCATGATATTCTCCTTTGGCGTAAAAAATAGGCAAATTATACTTGCACTATGATCCCAACGGGCGGCTGTTTCATCATATTTAACTGCGGCACATCAAGCAAAATGTGGTGCGAGACTGGGAAGGAAAATAAACAAACCTCCTGGTCAGACTCACAAGTTGTTAAGATTTGCCAAATCATCGAATGCGTCTATAATTTAGTCATCCCATGTCCACACTTGATGAGATCAAATCCAAAATAGATATCGTCGACCTCGTTTCCGAGGCCGGTGTGAAACTGCGCCATGCAGGCAAGAACTATACCGGGTTTTGTCCGTTCCACGATAACAAGCATACACCGGCATTCGTGGTTTGGCCCGAGTCCGGGACGTGGCGCTGCTTCGGTCAATGCAATGAAGGCGGGGATATTTTCAAGTTCGTGATGAAGCGCGAAGGGTTGGATTTCAAAGACGCGATGAAGAAGCTTGCGTTGCGCGCGGGCGTGGAAATTCAGGAATACCAGCGCGAGGCACCGGAAGTAAAAGAGGCTTATGATCATCTTCGTAAACTGCTTGAAGATGCTGTTATTTTTTATCGCACTCAATTATTTAACAACAATACGATTCTTGCATACCTGCGCGAAAAGCGCGGACTGACGGACGCCACCATCGAAACCTTTGGGCTGGGATATGCGCCGAGCGGCTATGACAACGCCCTGAAACATTTCACTCAACGCAGTTACTCCGAACAGGATCTGATCGATGTCGGATTACTTACAGACCGCGAAGACGGTAAGCGCTACGATAAGTTCCGCAACCGCATCATGATCCCCATCCGCGATGAGAATGGAAGAATGGCGGGCTTCGGTGCGCGCATCGTGGACCCGAATGACATTCCCAAGTTTTTGAACTCTCCTGAAACTCCGATCTTTACCAAGGGACGCCTGCTGTACGGTCTCGACCGCGCCCGCAAGCCGATCCGCATGGCAGATCAGGCGGTGATCGTCGAAGGCTACCTCGATGTGATCGCCTTGCATCAAGCAGGCTATGAAAATGTAGTTTCACCGATGGGTACGGCACTGACAGAAGATCAACTGCGGTTGTTGAAACGTTCTACCCGTCGCATTGTCCTGGCGCTTGACCCCGATGCTGCCGGTCAAAAAGCCGTGCTGCGTGGACTCGATGCTGCACGGTCCGCGATGGATCGTGAAGGGGAGCTTGGCTTCGATGCGCGCGGTTTATTAAAGAATGAGGCCCGTTTGCAGGCGGACTTGCGCGTGGCAACCATGCCCGATGATCTCGACCCCGATGAGATCGTGGCGCGTGATAAAGAAGAATGGAAGAAACTGATCGAGAACGCCAAACCCATCGTCACCCATGTGATGGAGAGTCTGGCTGTAGGGCAGAATCTGAACGATGCCAAGGTCAAAAATCAGATCGCGGCGCAGGTGCTTCCGCTGATCGAAGACCTGCCCAGTCCGATGGAGCGCGATACCTATCGTCAGGCGTTGTCGCGAATGCTGCGGGTGGATGAAAGAGTCTTGACGGGCACGCAGGTTCAAGGTCCGGCCGTGAGGCGTAAACCGCGAATTGCGGGGCAGACTCAAAAGGTAGATTCCAAGCCCGTTGTCATGCCAACGGTTAATCCGCTTTTTAAGATCGAAGAATATTGTCTTGGCGTGTTGCTGCGAACTCCTGAGATGTTATATAAGTTGGATCGCAAGCTCGAAGAGTTCGGCTTGAGCCCATTGGCCGCCGAGGATTTCGGTTATACTGACCATCAGTTGTTGTTTGGTGTGGTGCGGCAGTCGATCGAGCAGGATGAAAAGGATCATCATCATTTTGCTTTGACCCATCTGCCGGAAGCGCTGGAAGGTCTTTCAAAAGAATTGCTCGCGCGAACTGAAAAGATCGATGCGCTTGACGATCGCGTATTGGAGGACCTGGTGAATCGTTTCATTGACCTGCGCCGTACGGTGGCGCAATCGAATGTTTCGCAGTTGAGATTTTTGCAGGAAGATGAACAGCAAAATGGCGGCCTGAATATGAAAGCCTATCAGGAACAGGCACTACAATTTACGCGGTTGTTGCAGGGATTGGATCAGGCAAAGCGGAAGTTAGCGTTGAAGCGGCAGGCGTAATATTTAACGGTTTGCATGTCATCCAGTGCAAAGAAAAGGGAACCTTCATGCCAGCCAAGGCCATCAAAAAATCGAAGACAGCAAAAAAGCCGTCCAAAGCGAAAAGGGGAATTTCTTTAAAAAAAACGCGGGGCGGCAAAAAGAAAAAGACCCTTTCGGTGAAAGAGGTTGTTGAACTTGCGGGGAATGATGAAAGTGTGTTTGATGCAGAACCCGAAGAACTGATTGAACCCGATGGCGCTCTGCTGACCCAGCAGGAGGAAGACCTCGAAGATATTTCGATCCGAGATCATGCGGTCGCAGCCGAGCTGGCTGAAGACCCTGTTCGTTTGTATTTGCGCGAGATCGGTCAGGTCAAGCTGCTTAATGCCGACAGCGAATTCCGTCTTGCCACGATCATCGAAGCGAATCGTCTGGTCAATACACTTGGCAAGTTGAAGCAACGCAAGGGGTTTTCTGTCCAAGGTTCCATCTATCATTCCCTTATTTCTGAAATGTCCACATCGTGGGACAGGCTGATCGAAGATACCGAACGTCTCGAATACGACCTGCCCGACCTTGGATTGTTGATCGCCGAAGCGCAGTCGCTTCATGCCGGTTGGGAATTTGATTCACCTTCCTACCTAAGGGCGTATCTGGATAACGGCCATTGGGGAGTCGATCATCTGTGGGATAACCTTGCCAGACATGCGTACAGCGTCTTTCTCAGCCTATACCTGTTCCCGTTTCAGTATGCGCAGTGGCTGCTGGAATATGTCCACGCGCACCAAACCCTGCCCGTGCAGCGGACGCTATTTCGCAACCTGCCTGCCGATGAAGAATTGAACGCTGAAATAAGCGCGGCGTACGCTCGTTCCGCGGATGCGACACAAGCGATCACACGCGCCAACCTTCGTTTGGTGGTTAGTGTTGCCAAGCGTTATTTGGGGCGCGGCATCTCCTTCCTTGATCTGATCCAGGAGGGGAATATTGGATTGCTGCGTGCAGTAGGAAAGTTCGATCCGCGGCGTGGGTTTAAATTCAGCACGTATGCCACGTGGTGGATACGACAGTCGATCAACCGATCCATCGCCGAGCAGGCTCGCACGATCCGAATCCCGGTGCACTTGTTTGAATCCATTTCCCGTATTTTGCGCGCACAAAGACACCTAACGCAAGCTCTTGGGCGTGATCCAAGTAATGAAGAACTCGCGCTGGAAGTTGGATATCTTTCAGCGGCGGATGTGCAAACGATCCTGCGTACCCAGGCAGAGGGTCAGACTCTGCCCGAAGAATTGAAATCCCGCCTTGATACCGCCACCACAAAAATTAATCGTGTACTTCGTTCTGCCGAGGAGCCGGTTTCACTGGAAGGTCCGGTGGGTGATGAAGATTCCAGTTCGCTGGGCGATTTCATCGAAGATGAAGATGCGCTTTCCCCGATGGATTCTGCTGCGCGTGAAATGCTGCGCGAGCAGGTACAACATGCCCTTGAAGCACTCTCGGAACGTGAGCGCGAGGTGCTTGAATTGCGCTTTGGTTTGAAAGACGGCAAGGAACACACATTGGAAGAGGTAAGCCGCTATTTCGATGTCACCCGTGAGCGGATCCGTCAAATCGAAGCCAAGGCATTACGTAAACTGCGGCATCCAGCTCGAAGCCGTGAATTACGGGATTTTTTAGGAGATTGACCCAAAAAGGACACAATAAACTTGTGTCCTTTTTTACGCCATTTTAAGAAGTAAACGATTTCATTTCCCCATTTTTACCAATATGACCTATATCCTCCGTTTTTGTGAAATGTGACACATTGTCTGGCCCGGCAAAGTCTCTTATGATATACTTTGCCGAACGTGCCAGATTTCACGTATCAATGAGGTGTTTATGCTGCTAGAGTACATTGCCATCGCGGTCATGATCGCGGTAGCCACATTGATCGCATTTATTGCGATAGGTTTGGGGGAATTATTTGGACCAAGGAAAAAATCAGCTGCAAAAGACATGCCTTATGAATCAGGCATGAATCCGTATGGCGAGGGGACTCGTCGTATGCCCGTTCGCTTCTACCTGATTGCGGTCTTATTCATCCTGTTTGATATCGAAGTTGTATTTTTTCTACCCTGGGCAATTGCATTCCGCAAGCTTGGTATTTTTGGCTTGTTCGAAATGATCGTGTTTATTGTTATCCTGCTTATAGGTTATGTGTACGCGTGGAAGAAAGGAGCCCTCGAATGGGAGTAGAACAGAAACTTGGAAATATGGGTGTGGTCACCACCACACTTGAAACTGTTGTCAATTGGTCGCGCACCAATGCCATGTGGCCGATGTTGTTTGGTTTGGCTTGCTGCGCCATTGAAATGATGGCAGCGCAGGCCGCAGATTATGACATGAGCCGCTTTGGCATGGAGCTCATGCGCGCCAGTCCGCGCCAATCCGATCTCATGATCGTTGCAGGACGTGTCTCGAAGAAAATGGGACCCGTCCTTCGCCGTTTGTATGACCAGATGCCCGAGCCCAAGTGGGTGATCGCGATGGGCGATTGTGCTTCGTGCGGTGGTGTATTCAATAACTATGCCATTTATCAGGGTGTGGATGAAGTTGTACCGGTGGATGTATTTGTAGCCGGCTGCCCTCCCCGCCCTGAAGCTTTGATCCATGGTGTGCTCACCTTGCATGAAAAAGTGAAGGTGGACACCTTCAAGGATTTTGGCGAAAAGTACAAGTAATTCACGAGACCTGACAGGTTTAAAAAGAACCCAGTCAGGTCTTAAGGAATATTTTATGGATAAAAGACTCGAACCGATCGTAAAAGACGTGCAGGAAAAATTCAGCGCGACCTTCGATGAGTTTCGCGACGAAGTACATTTGATGGTCGCCGCGGAACAGATCGTGGATGTGCTGACCCTGCTGCGCGATGAATATAAATTTGAATTGCTTTCTTCATTGACCGCTTCAGATTATTGGCCGCAGGAGACACCGCGTTTCCATGTGGTGTATCAGCTCTCTTCGATTGAGAAAAATATTTGTCTGCAGGTGAGAGTCCCGGTAAACGGAACCAGTCCCAAGGTCCCGACGGTGATCGGTGTTTACAAAGTCGCGAATTGGCGTGAACGCGAACTCCTCGATATGTTCGGCATTGAGTTCGATGGTCATCCTGATCCCCGCCGCATTTTGATGCCTGAGGGAACCGAAGGCCATCCGCTTCGCAAAGATTTCCCTCTGGGTTACGAAGAGCCGCAATTCACTTTTAACTTTGAAGAGATCGGCTTGACCAAGCCCAGTCCGAAGGAATAATCATGGCTCAGATTGAAGAAGTTAATGTAGAACAATTCAAGCATCTGGTATCGGAGCGTGCTCTGACCGGCGAGACGATGTTGTTGAATATGGGTCCGCAGCATCCATCCACACACGGTGTGCTGCGCCTGCTGTTGGAGTTGGACGGCGAGATCGTCGTCAACTGTATTCCTGATATCGGTTACCTGCATACCGGCATCGAAAAGAACATGGAATCCAAGACGTATCAGAAGGCCGAAGTGATGACCGACCGCCTTGATTATATGAATACGATGGGCAACAACCTTTCGTACGTGATGGCGGTGGAGAAGCTTGTCGACCTGGATGTGCCCGCACGCGCGCAGGCATTACGCGTGATTCTGGTGGAACTTCAACGGATCGCGTCACACCTGGTTTTGATCGGTACATGGGGGCTTGACCTGGCTGCCATGTCGATGTTCTTGTATTGTTTCCGCGAACGCGAACAGATCCTGGATATCTTCGAACTCGTTTCCGGTCAGCGCATGATGACCACTTATATCCGTCCCGGCGGTGTGTGGCGGGATGTGCCCGTTGAGTTTGAAAAAGCGGTTCGTGATTTTCTCAAGACATTCCCAAAACGCGTCGACGAATACGAAAAATTGTTAACGAAGAACCCCCTGTTTGTGGACCGCATGGTGGACATCGGCTACCTGACAAAAGAGACGGCTCTTTCCTACGGGGTGACTGGTCCCAACTTGCGGGCTTCCGGTGTCAACTGGGATCTTCGCAAAGCCCGCCCTTACATGGGATATGAGCAATATGATTTCGATGTGCCTGTTTTACACGAAGGGGATACCTACGCTCGTTACTTGGTGCGCATCGAAGAGTTTCGCCAATCCCTGCGCATTATTGAACAGGCATTGAATAAACTTCCGATGGGCCCGGTTCGTTCGGAGAATCGCAAGTTCGTTCCCCCGCCGCGTTCGGAGATCGGTGTGAGCATGGAGTCACTCATCCATCATTTCAAGTTGTGGACCGAAGGCTTCCCTGCGCCGAAGAACTCCATTTACAGTGCGGTTGAATCACCGCGTGGTGAACTGGGCATGTACCTCGAAGGCGATGGCGGACCCAAACCGCACCGCATTCACCTGCGCACGCCTTCCTTTGATAATCTTTCTGTTTTGCCGGAGATCGTAAAGGGACATTTGGTGGCCGATCTCGTCGCCATCCTCGCTTCCATTGACATCGTTCTCGGAGATATTGACCGATGAGTCTTGAAAAAAACTATTCGAAGGAAATTAAACAAATCCTCGCCAAATATCCTTCTGAGAATAAACGCTCAGCAGTGATGCCGCTTCTGCATCTCGCCCAACGCGAGGAAGGCTATGTCAACAAGGCGGCTATGCAGGAAATCGCGAAGATGCTCGACATCACTGAAACTGAAGTGGCTTCGATCATCGGCTTCTATACCTTGTATCACGATAAGAAAGCCGGCAAATATCGCATGCAAGTCTGCACCGACCTTCCCTGTGCCTTGCGCGGTGCGGATGAATTTATGCAAAAACTTTGCGGCAACCTTGGCATCAAGGTCGGCGAGACCACCGAAGACGGCCTCGTGACGTTGGAAGAAGTCACCTGCCTCGCTGCGTGTGATCGCGCTCCCATGTTCCAGACCCAGGGACCCGACGGAATCAAATATCACGAGAACATGAACGTGGATAAAACAATGGAATTGATCCAGACTTTGAAGCACGCCCGCGGGGAGGTGAAGTAATGGCTCACGTCCTCCTTCGTCATCGTGACATTCCCGATCTGCATAAATTTGATGTTTATAAAAAGAATGGCGGCTTTTCAGCTTTCAAGAACGCCGTCACTAAAATGAAACCAAATGAAGTGACCGATGTGGTCAAGAACTCCGGACTGCGCGGACGCGGCGGTGCGGGCTTCCCCACGGGCATGAAGTGGTCCTTCATTGATAACAAGAACTGGCCGCATTACGTGGTCGCCAATGCGGATGAATCCGAGCCTGGTACTTTCAAAGACCGCGAGATCATGGAAAGTAATCCGCTTCAATTTCTCGAAGGGCTGGCCATTGCATCTTATGCAGTTGGTGCCACTGCAGCTTACGTTTACCTGCGCGGCGAGTTCTGGGAAGTAGCCGCCATCCTTGATGAAAAGATCGCGGAGATGGAAAAAGCCGGTTATCTCGGCGACAATCTCTTCGGTACCGATTACTCGCTGAAAATTTTTACTCATCTCGGCGCAGGTGCTTACATCTGCGGTGAAGAAACTGCTTTGCTTGAATCCCTCGAAGGCAAGCGTGGACAACCCCGTGTGCGTCCTCCGTTCCCTCCTTCTTATGGCTTGTACGGCAAGCCCACCATCATCAACAACGTCGAGACCTTTACCAATGTGCCGATGATCCTCGCCAACGGCGCGGATTGGTACAAGAAGATGGGCACTGCCGATAGTGCCGGCGTGAAGATCTTCTCGCTTTCCGGCCGTGTGCGCAGACCGGGTAATTACGAACTTCCCTTCGGCACCACCTTCCGTGAATTGATCTACGGAGAAAAATACGGTGCAGGCGTGCAGGATTCGCGAACCGTGAAAGCGATCATGCCGGCGGGCGCTTCCTCCTCGCTGATCGTTGTCAACGGCGACGATAAAGTTTTGGATACCCCGATGGATTACGCCACCGTCCGCACGTTGGGTGCAGACCTTGGGTCAGCCTCTGTGATCGTGCTCGACGACACTGTGGACATCAACTGGGTGATCAACAAGACCGTTCATTTCTTCCGCCATGAGTCCTGCGGTAAATGCACCACCTGCCGTGAAGGCACCCATTGGATGAGAAATATCACGGACCGCATTCACGGCGGTTCCGGCACACAAGGCGATGTGGACCTGCTGCTTAATGTTGCCAAACAAATGCAGGGAAAATGTCTGTGCGCCCTCGGCGAATTTTCCACAATGGCGGTCACCACGGGTATTGAGAGATTCCCACAGGACTTTACGAAGGCTGTAAAGAAATAAAACGATAATTCGATCCTCGGTGTTCGAGTATTAATGCGAATACCGGTTTCTTCGGAGACTTATGTCAAAACAGGTATCAGTAACAATTGACGGTATAACGGTATCGGTTCCAGATGGAATTACGGTTGCAGATGCTGCCAAGATGGCAGGCATTGACATCCCGGTCTTCTGTCATCATCCCAAGCTTGAGCCTGTCGGTATGTGCCGCATGTGTCTGGTGGAGGTGGGCCGTCCGATGCTGGATCGTGCAACAGGTCAGGTCGTGTTGGAAAACGGCCAGCCCAAGATCCAATTCATGCCCAAGCTGGAGACCGCCTGTACCAATCGCGTGTCTGAAGGAATGGTTGTGATGACCATCTCGGACAAGGCGAAGGCAGGCCAAAAGGGAACCGTTGAACTGTTGCTCACATCGCATCCGCTGGATTGCCCGGTGTGTGACAAGGGCGGCGAATGCCCATTGCAAAACCTGACCATGGCCCACGGTCCGGGAAAGAGCCGCTTTAATTACGATGAAAAAATGCACCTTGAGAAGATGATCCCTCTCGGTGAGTTGATGTGGCTTGATCGCGAACGATGCATCCAATGTGCACGCTGCATCCGCTTTCAGGATGAAGTGGCGGGGGAAGCGGTCCTCGGCTTCGATGAGCGTGGACGCAGTACTCAGATCATTTCGATATCCGACCCTGGATTCGATTCTGTTTTCTCAGGCAATACCTCAGATATCTGCCCTGTCGGTGCGTTGACCACTGCGGACTTCCGCTTTGGCGCACGCCCGTGGGAATTGAAAGCGGAAGCCTCCATTTGTACGCAATGCCCGGTGGGATGCAACACCACGATCAATACCCGCCGCGAGGCAAAGGCAGGCGGCGATGTTGTGGTTAAGCGCATCATGCCGCGCCAGAATGAAGAAGTCAATGAAATTTGGTTGTGCGATAAGGGACGCTTCGGATATCACTACACCGAAAGCAAGAAGCGCCTGACCAGGCCAATGATCCGAAAAGATGACAAGCTGGCACGCGCCTCCTGGGATGCCGCGACCAAACTTGCCGCGGAAAAATTCTCTGCCGATAAAAAGAATTTCGTCGTGCTGGCTTCCGGCCGACTTGCAAACGAAGACTTGTTCAATCTTAAGTCTCTCGCTGATCATGCAGGTGGCACGGCTTTGTTATACTCCGATATGGGCGGCGGTGAGTTGACCCAGTTGGTGGGCGTGGGTGCCGGTACGAACATCGGCAATATGGGCAAGGGCGATGCCATTCTTGTGGTTGCATCTGACCTATATGAAGAAGCGCCCATCTGGTGGCTGCGCGTGAAGCAAGCCGCTGACCGTGGTGCAACATTGATCGTTGCCAACCCGCGTGAAACCAAACTGGATCGTTTTGCAAAATATGCCATCCGTTATTCGTATGGCGATGAAGTGAAGACGATCAATGACTTGAGCAAGAAGAGCAAGATCTCTGATGAATTTGCAAAGGCACGCAATGCGATCGTACTCTTCGGCAGTGAAGGTCTGAGTGTGAATAGTTCCACGGCTGTAGCTTCTGCATGTGCTAGTTTGCTGCAGGAGACCGGTCATGTGGGCCGCGCAAATAACGGTTTGATCGGCGTTTGGCAGCGGGCCAACGATCAGGGCGCATTTGAAATCGGTTTTCAACCCGAAGAGGATCTGGAAAAAGCACTTAAAGGCAAATCAGTTTATATCGTCGGTGCGGACCCGGTGGGTGACAGCCCGGCGTTGGCGAAGGCGTTGAATAGCGCGAAGTTCGTGGCAGTGCAGGAAATTCTTGAAACCGCGACCACTGAAATTGCAGATGTGGTCTTCCCGGCACAGGCGTATACCGAGCGTGAAGGAACGTATGTTTCCGGTGAACGCCGGGTGCAGCGTTTCCATGCGGCGGTCCCTGCGACGGGTGATGGCAAGCCGGATTTTGCGATCACATCCATGGTTGCCAAGCAGATGGGGATCATCCTCGAAGGTTCCGCTGCTTCGGTGGTATTCGACATTCTTTCCCACTCCATCGATGCGTTTACTGAATTGAATTATGCGAAGCTGGCCGAGTTCCACGGTCAATGGCCGATCGTGGGCCGCGGTGACTTGTATTACGGCGGAACGACGTATGAAAATACGCAGGGCCTGGGCGTACAGCTCACCCCGACGGCTCAAACCGAAGGAACAGTACGCATCCCGAAGGTCAGAAAAGAAGCGGTTCTTCGTCCCAGGGAAAAAGATTTGCTGGCTGTCCCGGTCAACAAGCTGTATGACCTCGGTGTGATGATCGCATCCACTGAATTGTTGGAGCAGAGAATCGGCCAGGCAACATTTACGCTGCACTCCACGACCGCAAAGAAATTGGGTGTGGAAGCGGGCCAGAAGTTGGCTTTAAGTTTTGACGGCGGTGGCGGCGAAGCCATTGTGAAGATTGACGATACGATCTCGACCGGTGTGGTGTTGGTGCCGCGCGGTATGGGATTGGCAATTCGCGAACCTGTTGTGGCGCATGTCCAGACGCGAAGCGCAGCTGGGAAGGTGAAATAATATGGACTGGACAATCTGGGTTGAATGGGTTGTAAAAGGATTTGTGCTGTGCCTGATCCTGTTGACAGGCTTTGCATATTTGACTTTGTATGAACGCCGTGCGCTGGCGCGTATGCAGGTGCGCGTGGGTCCGAATCGAGCTGGACCCGAAGGATTGCTTCAACCAATTGCAGATGCAGTCAAGTTGATCTTCAAGGAAGAATACACTCCGTCGCGCGTGTACAAGGTTGTCTTTGTGCTTGCTCCGGTGTTGACCGTGGTGCCTTCGCTCGTGCTTGCGGCAGTCATTCCACTGGGCACGAAGTTCAATTTGTTTGGACGTGAGATCACCCTGTTCGTTTCGAATGCGAATGTCGGTGTTCTCTATATCATGTCGATTGCCTCCATCGCGGTGTACGGTATTGTGCTGGCGGGCTGGTCGAGCAATAATAAATATGCCATGCTCGGCGGCATTCGTTCCTCCGCGCAAATGATCTCGTATGAACTTGCGCTGGGACTTTCGTTTGCGGCGGCGATCATCATGGGCAACTCCATGAACCTGATCGATATCGTAAATGCGCAAAAAGATTTATGGTTTGTCGTGCTTCAACCTGTGGGTGCGTTGATCTTTTGGATCGCCACCCTTGCGGAAGTCAACCGCGCGCCGTTCGACATGCCTGAAGCTGAACAGGAATTGACCGCAGGCTATCACGCGGAATATTCCGGTATGAAATTCGCCCTGTTCTTCATGGCCGAATATCAGAAGATGATCGTGATCTGCATGATCATGGCGACTTTGTTCTTTGGCGGTTATCGTGAATTATGGTTCCTCAAAGATACAGCCTTAAGTGTGGATGCTGTTTGGACGATCGGTTCGTGGACGTTCAACGCCTGGTTCCTTGGGCCAGTCTACCTGTTCCTTAAAGTATTTATTTTGCTCTTTGCAATGATCTGGGTCCGTGCCACCTGGCCGCGCATCCGTTATGACCGGTTGATGTCCTTTGGTTGGAAGATCATGCTGCCGCTTTCGCTGGCGATTGTATTTATCACTGCCACGGGGATTTTGCTCGCACAGGAACTCAATAATCAAAGGTATTACTGGAGCATTCCCGTTCTTTCCATCATCAGTTTAGTGGTTGCCATTGCCTTTATTAATCGTGACTTGAGGAGAAAATCCCATGGCCGTATTTGATTCTTTTATTGAGCTTTCAAAAGGTCTTGGCGAAACGCTTCGTTCCTTCCTTTTCGAAAAGACGGTTACCTATCAATATCCCGAAGTGAAGCGCGAAGTCCGTCCGCGCTTTCGCGGCCGCCATGTGTTAAAGCGCTACGACAACGGTCTCGAAAAATGCATCGGATGTTCGCTCTGCGCTGCGGCCTGCCCGGCGGATGCGATCTTCGTCGAAGCCTCCGAGAACACGGATGAGAAGCGCTTCTCTCCCGGCGAGCGGTATGCCTCGACCTACGAGATCAATATGCTGCGCTGCATCTACTGCGGTTTCTGCGAAGATGCCTGTCCCACCGAAGCCATTGTGCTCGGCGACAATTACGAGCTTTCCTTCACCGACCGCAAGAGCGCCATCTACCCCAAGGAAATGCTGATCGAACCCGTCCGCACCGTGGAAATGATCACCCCGCAAAAAGTGGAGCCCGGTGTTTTCAAGCGTTCCGTGCCAGAAATGAAAGATCCAACGGACTAGGGATTCGGAATCAGGCATTAGGAACTTTCCTGATCCCCTTTCCCTACTCCCTGATCTTCAAAGGTGCTTATGACTTCCGACCTCATTGTTTTCCTCGTTCTTTCCCTCGTTGCCATTGCGACCGCACTGGGGATGTTGTTCAGCCGCAACGCCGTCTACTCCGCGTTGTTCCTTGTGCTGAACTTTGTCACGGTGGCGGTGTTCTATCTGTTGCTGGGTGCGCCGTTCATTGCGATGTCCCAGATCACAGTGTATGCCGGTGCGATCATGGTGCTCTTCCTCTTCGTGATCATGTTGCTGGGTGTGGAGAGTATTTCCTCCCCCAATGCGCTCCCCTGGCAGAGGCCTTTGGCAGCCATTCTTTCCGTGATCCTGGTTGTGGAATCGGTGTATTTGATCCTCTCCCGCGCACAACCGGACATGAGCATCGCTTCCCCGGATGCCTCACTCAACACCATGGATAGCTTGCGCGAAATGGCGATGTCTCTGTTCAATAATTATCTGTTGCCGTTTGAGATCACATCCATTTTGCTTTTGGTCGCGATGGTGGGCGCGATCGTATTGACCAAGCAGGAAAAGGGAGAACAGAAATCATGATCCCTGTCGATTATTACGTGGCGCTTTCCGCCGTTTTATTTTCCATTGGCGCGCTCGGTGTACTCATCCGCCGCAACCCGCTGATCATTTTCATGTCCATTGAGTTGATGCTCAATGCCGCGAACCTGGCTTTTGTGGCATTTGGCCGTTCCCATGAAATCCAAACCGGGGAGCCGTTCTTTGGAGGTCAGATCTTCGTGTTCTTCGTCATTGCCGTGGCCGCTGCGGAAGTTGCCGTAGGCCTTGCCTTGATCGTGGAGATTTTCAAGACCAAGAAGAACATCAATATTGATGAGTTGAACTCCTTGAAGGGATGACCGCGATGCATTTTAGTGAAACTGTAACTGGCGGATTTTTCTTTTTGGCCCCGTGGCTGGTCTTTGCGCCGCTCACCGGGCTGCTCATCAATGTTATTTTCGGCAAGCGTTTCAACGAACGAACTGTCGGAACCATAGCAAGCCTCGCTTCGGGCGCGGCTTTTGTCGTCTCAGTGCTGCTGGCATATTCGGTCTCGCTCAATCATGGTGAAGTGGTGCGCTGGCGTCTCGCGGAATGGATACACATCGGGACGTTGCATCTCGATTGGACCTTCCGCATCGACTCGCTCTCGACCACGATGATGCTGGTCGTCTCCGGTGTCGGGACCTTGATCCACATCTATGCCATTGGATACATGCACGAGGATGTGCGTTTCAAACATGAAGAGGGACGCTTCAACCGCTTCTTTATTTACCTGAACCTGTTCATTGCAGCGATGATGATCCTCGTCTCCGGCGACTCATACATGATGCTCTTCGTCGGCTGGGAAGGTGTGGGCTTGTGCTCGTTCCTTCTCATTGGCTTCTGGTACGAATTCGATACGCTGGGACGTTCCTCGTGGGCCAATTCCAATGCTGCAAAGAAGGCATTCATCACCAACCGTGTCGGTGACTTCGGTTTTCTGATCGCCGGCTTCCTGATGTTCTGGTATCTCGGTTCATTTCAATTTGATGAAGTATTTGCGGCAGTAGCGGCTGCACCACAAGAGATCATTGTTGCAATTACTATTTTTATGCTTATCGGTGTGGCTGGTAAGTCTGCTCAAATTCCGTTGTACATCTGGCTGCCGGACGCGATGGCTGGCCCAACCCCAGTCTCTGCCTTGATCCATGCCGCGACGATGGTCACAGCGGGTGTATATCTCATCACACGTTCTGCTCCGTTATATTCTTCTGTGCCAGAAGCACAGTACATCGTTGCGATGGTTGGTGCAATAACAGCACTTTTCGCTGCAACCATTGCGGTTGGGCAGTACGATATCAAGAAAGTCCTTGCCTACTCCACCATTTCACAACTCGGCTTCATGGTCGCTGCTGTCGGCATGGGTGCGTACGTGGCAGGGATGTTCCATCTGATGACACATGCCTTCTTCAAGGCCTTGCTCTTCCTTTCGGCGGGTTCGGTCATTCTTGGCCTGGAGCGCGGACATCATGCCCATGCGCATCATGCGGCTCACGATGATCACGGCAAAAAGAAGAAAGAAGGAAAGAAGAAAGAAGAACAGCACGGACATGGTGATGAAGATCATGGCGAAGTGTTCGATCCCGGTGACATGCGCAATATGGGCGGGCTTCGCAAGACCATGCCGGTTACGTTTTGGTTATACATCATCGGGACTCTTGCACTTGCGGGTATTTTCCCGTTCGCGGGCTTTTGGTCCAAGGATGAAATTCTTTTGGACGCGAGCTTGCATTATCCGGCAGTCTATTGGTTGTTAACTGCTGCCGCATTCTTCACCGCTTTTTATATGGGCAGACAGATCTGGATGGTCTTCTTCGGTCAGGCGCGCACCGATGCCGCCAAACATGCAGAGGAAAGCCCAAAGGTGATGACCGTGCCGCTGATGGTGCTGGCAGTTTTATCGGTAGTGGGAGGCGCATTAAATCTCCCGTTTGAAGGCTTCCATAACTTAGGTCACTGGCTGGGACACACGCTCGGCGAAGTCGAAGGTCTTCCGTTGAATTTACAGGTTGCAGGAATTTCAACAGCTTTGGCTTTGATTGCCATTTTGATCTCGTGGTTCCTGTACGGACGCAATCCATTGAAGACCGGTCAGATCGACCCGTTGAAGAAGCCGCTTGGATTTGTGTTCACGGGCATGGAAAACAAATGGTTTGTGGATGAGGGCTATGGCGTGCTGATCATCAAGCCGTTCAAGTGGATTTCCCAATTCCTTGCGGATGTGATCGACTGGCGCTTCTGGCATGACTTTGTACATGAAACGGTTATTCTGGGAGCATACAACTGGATCAGCAATAGTGCTTTGAATGAATACACCGATCAAAAAGGCATCGATGCCTTTGCGAACTGGCTTGGCACTGCAACACAATGGATCTCCGGACTCATGCGCAAGGTGCAGAACGGTTTTGTGCGTTCGTACGCATTGTCCGTTTTGCTGGGCGTGGTTTTGATCTTAGGCTATCTGATTTTTAAATAACTCGTAGAAACCGAGGATAGAACATGGAATTTCTTTTACAACCTCTTACTCTCCTGACCTTCTTCCCGCTGGTGGGCGTGCTCGTGATTCTCTTTATGAATTCCGAGAGCAAAGCCGCCATCCGCTGGGTTGCGTTGGCCACCTCTTTGGTCACACTTGGCATTTCATTGTGGGTGCTGACGATGTTCACTGCATCGAATCCGGACCTGCAATTGGAGGCCAAATATGCGTGGATCACGGTCGCTGACTGGAATATCAAGTATTACCTTGCCGTGGATGGATTGAGTATTTTGCTGGTGCTGCTCACCGCCTTCCTGACTCCGATCTCCCTGCTCTCCACCTGGACAGCGGTGGAAGACCGCGTGAAGGATTTCATGATCTTCTTCCTGCTCTTGGAAGTGGGCATGATGGGCGTGTTCCTCGCGCAGGATCTCTTCCTGTTCTACATCTTCTGGGAATTCACCCTCGTCCCGATGTACTTCCTCATCGGTTTGTGGGGCGGACCGCGCCGCGTGTATGCTGCGGTCAAGTTCTTCCTCTACACAATGGCTGGTTCCATCTTGATGTTAATCGCCATTTTGTTCCTTGGCATCCAAACCGCCACGTTCAACATCCCTGACATGCTTGCGAAATTGCCTGCCCTATATTCGGATGGTACGATCACTGCCGGTACGCAGATGCTGCTCTTCGTCGCCTTTGCCGCAGCCTTCGCGATCAAGGTTCCGATGTGGCCGTTACATTCGTGGTTGCCCGATGCCCACGTGGAAGCTCCCACCGCTGGTTCTGTCATTCTTGCCGGCGTCTTGCTGAAGATGGGTACCTACGGTTTCCTGCGTTTCAACATGCAGCTCTTCCCGAATGCAACTGTCGCCGCCGCCCCGTGGATCGCGTTGCTCGCGACCATCGGTATCATTTATGGCGCTGCGGTTTCCTATGCTCAACAAGATGTCAAAAAATTGGTTGCATATTCCTCCGTCAGTCACCTTGGATTTGTGATGCTTGGTTTGTTCGCGTTGAATCCCGAAGGTGTGGCAGGTGCCATTTTACAAATGATCAACCACGGCTTAAGCACTGGCGCGTTGTTCCTCCTCATCGGTATGGTCTACGAACAGACTCATACTCGTGAGATCAAAGTCTACGGCGGGTTGTGGAAGATCATGCCGATCTTCGGAACCATCATGTTGATCGCTTCACTTTCTTCAATGGGCTTGCCCGGCCTCAACGGTTTCGTCGGCGAGTTCACCATTTTGCTTGGTGCGTTTGGCTCCAAGGCAATTGGCAATCCGTGGTTTGCCGGCATTTCCGCCATCGGCGTCATAATGGCTGCGGTTTATATTCTCTATATGTTCCAAAAAGTTTTCCTCGGCCCCGCCGGCGAGATCACTCATCATCACGAACTCAAAGACCTCAACTGGCGTGAGATTATCACGGTCCTTCCTTTGCTTGTCTTCATTTTCTGGATCGGCCTGTACCCTGCGCCGTTCTTCAACCTTCTTGCTCCTGCGGTAGGGAAGTTGATTAACGCTTTACCCTTATTACCTTAGGAGCGTTCATGACGCAACCTACGAACATAGATTACTTAACCATTTTGCCGCTGATCATTCTGATAGCGTGGTCCTGCGTGCTTCTGCTTGTGGATCTTTTTATTCCAAAGACCCGCAAATGGATTACCGCATTGCTGGCTGCAGGTGGGCTTGCGGTTACCCTGATTTTCACAGCTCTGCAAATCGGGAAATCGTCCGTTGGTTTCAATAACATGGTGGTGCTCGATGGCTTCTCCATTTTTGCCAACGTATTATTGCTTCTCAGTGGATTGTTCGGCATTGCCCTCGCACATGGATATGTCAAACGCATGGGCATTCAACGTGGCGAATATTTCATCCTCATCATTTTCAGCGTAACGGGCATGATGCTGATGGCGCAAGCTGCAGATCTCATTATCGTGTTCCTCGCGCTCGAATTGCTGTCCATCCCGCTGTACGTTCTCGCCGCCTTCACCCGCAAAGTGGAATCGGAAGAATCGGGCGTCAAATATTTCCTGCTCGGCGCATTTGCAACTGGATTTGTCGTCTACGGCACTGCACTGATCTTTGGATCGACCGGCACTACATCATTGACTGCTATCGCGACAGCCGCCTCCAACGGGACCTCAGGCCTGCTCCTGTCCATTGGGGCTGCGCTACTTCTCGTTGGCTTCGGCTTCAAGGTGGCGGCGGTTCCCTTCCATATGTGGACTCCCGACGTATATCAGGGCGCACCCACATCCGTGACCGCGTTCATGTCTTCGGGCGCGAAGATCGCGGGCTTTGTTGCTTTGCTGCGTGTGTTCGCTACGGCATTCCCATCCATATCTTCCGATATGACCAACATTCTTTGGGTCATGTCCGCATTGACGATGATCGTCGGTAACTTCGTCGCCATTTCACAAACCAACATCAAACGCATGCTGGCGTATTCGTCCATTGCACATGCAGGCTATATCCTCATGGCGTTTGTTCCTTACGGTAACAAAGCTGTTGTTGCTACTTCGATCACAGCAGGCTTGTTCTATCTCCTCACATACGTGCTGACCAACTTCGGCGCATGGGCCGTGGTCATCTCGCTGGAAAAAGCGGAAGGCAAAGGACTTGAGATCAGCGATTATTCCGGCCTCGCAAAGAAATATCCCGCGTTGGCTGCTGCCATGGCGATCTTCATGCTTTCCTTTATCGGCTTTCCGCCGACCCTTGGCATGGTCGGCAAGTTCTACCTTTTCCGCGCGGCGATTGAAGGCGGTTTCAGCGGTCTGGCGATTCTTGGCGTGGTTACTTCGCTGGTTTCCGCATACTATTATCTGCGTGTCGTCGTTAACATGTATTTCCGCGAGGGTGACCCTGAAATCGAACGTGAAACATGGCTGACAATCACAACCGGCCTGACCGCAGTTGCAACGGTTTTGTTGAGTTTCGTTCCACAGCTGCTCTTCCTGCTGGCAAATACGGCGGTCTTGAAATAAATTTGATAATTAAACAAAAAAGCGACGGCATCTTGTGCCGTCGCTTTTTTGTTACATATTACCCGGGGAGGTTTTTGGGAAGAATTTTCTCTTGATGAATTGATAAAGAAGGATAAGGGGAATGACCACCAATAAGGTCAGCACAAAACTGGCGGCAAGGGAATAAACGAAATATGTTGGAAAATATTCAAGCGCGCCATATCCCAGATCCTGGGTTTGTATTTGATTTCCTTCCGAGTCTTCGCAATACCCGCTTAATACTTTCTCGCCGGGACGGGTGTAGGTGGTTTCGTCCCAGCTTGTGACCAATGTTGTACCGGGCGGGCATGCAATATCCTGCAAGACTTCCGTGTTAAATATGGGAATTACAATGGTGGCTGAGCAGGCAAGGGTTAACGCCAAAAGCAATACTGTTAAAAAGAACAGGGAAACCCCGCCGCAGCCAAAGAACGCTCGTAATGGTTTGTTTGTGTTTTCGTTCATGTGTGCCTTTCCTAGGGATAAATAACGTTGCAATTATATGGATTTGTGGATTCCTATGATATGGGATGAAGGTCATGTGGCTTTGAGGGAAGTCCGTGATGGGGATAAAATAAGGCTTCAAAAACTGGCCCGAGGAGAGAAGCTTTATGAAGTCGCATGTGCAGGTGGTCATTATCGGTGGCGGGATCGTGGGGACAAGCGTGTTGTACCATCTTGTGAAATTTGGCTGGAAGGACGTGCTGCTTATTGAGCGCAATGAATTGACCTCGGGCTCCACGTGGCATGCGGCGGGCGGATTCCACGCACAGAACGATGACCCGACCATCGCGGGATTACAGGGCTATACCATTCGACTCTATAAAGAGATCGAAGCCGAGAGCGGACAGAACATCGGCATGCACATGACCGGCGGAGTCAGCCTCGCGACCACGCCCGAGCGCTGGGAAATGCTCAAGGTGGAAAAATCCCGCTTCGAGACGATGAACATGGAAACGCATCTCATCACGTCGCAGGAAATCAAAGAGATGTGCCCCATCGTGGATTTAAAGGATGTGATCGGAGGCCTGTACGATGAGTTCGAAGGCTACATGGATCCGCATGGCACCACGCATGCCTATGCAGGCGCGGCCCGCAAACGCGGTGGCGAAATTTCCCTGAACAATCGTGTACTTGAATTGAATCAATTGGCGGATGGACAATGGTCTGTTGTGACAGAGCAGGGAACCGTCATTGCCGAGCATGTGGTCAATGCCGCCGGATTATGGGCGCGCAAAGTGGGGAATATGGTGGGACTGAATTTGCCCGTCACGCCCATGCAGCATCATTATCTGGTGACGGAAGATATTCCCGAGCTTGTTAAATTGGATAAGGAAATTATCTCTGTTACTGATTTGGAAGGCTTCACCTATCTTCAACCGGATCGCAAAGGGGTCTTGCTCGGAGTTTATGAACAGAATCCGCGCCATTGGAAGACCGAAGGCGCGGACTGGGAATATGGCATGGAGTTGCTACCCACGGATATCGACCGCATCAGCCCTGAACTGGAAATCGGTTTCAATCGTTTTCCTGTGCTGCAAAACGCGGGCATTCGACGCTGGGTGAACGGTGCATTCACGTTTACGCCGGATGGTAATCCATTGGTGGGACCGGTGCCCGGAATGAAAAATTATTGGGTCGCGTGTGGATGCATGGGTGGCTTCTCGCAGGGCGGCGCGATTGGATTAACGCTCGCCAATTGGATGATCGATGGCGATCCGGGTCACGATATCTTCGGTATGGACATTGCCCGTTATGGGAAATTCGCATCTGACGATTCATATCTCAAAGCAAAGACCGCGCAATTTTATGCACGTCGCTTCGTGATCTCGTATCCGAATGAGGAACTGCCTGCGGGGCGTCCGTTAAAAATATCGCCGAATTACGAGGCTTTGAAAAAAGCTGGTGCGTTATACGGTGTGACCTGGGGCATGGAAACGCCGCAATACTTCACGCCGGGCCAAACAAATTTTAGTGAGAAACCCACGCTGCGGCATTCCAATGCGTTTGATTTTGTCGCCGCAGAAGTGAAATCCACACGGGAAGCAGCCGGGATGTTTGAGAGCGCAGTCTATGCTCGATATGAAATCTCAGGTCCGGGCGCGGAGAAGTGGCTTGATCATCTGGTCGCATCCAAACTTCCAAAAGTAGGGTGTATCAAACTTGCGCCGATGTTGAATCAAAGCGGAAAATTGATGGGCGATCTAACCATCAGCAGACTCGCAGAGGATCGCTTTTGGATCATCGGCTCGTATTATTTGCAGGAATGGCACATGCGCTGGTTCAATGAGAATCTTCCATCCAGCGACGTGACGATCAAAAACCTTTCCGATGAATGGATGGGGTTTGCGCTATCGGGTCCGAATTCACGCAAGATCATGTTGCAACTGGTCAGTGAAGATATGTCAAACAAGGCTTTTCCATTTCTCTCGTGCCGCGAAATGAATGTCGGACAAGCAAATGCCATGGTCGCACGCATCTCGTTGACCGGTGAGCTCGGCTATGAAATCAACGTGCCTGTGGCCCATCAGGCTGCGTTATATGACTCCTTGATGAAAGCAGGCGAAGGCCTGGGCCTGGTCAATATCGGCAACCGTGCGCTGGACAGCCTGCGGCTCGAAAAAAGCTACGGAATCTGGAACGCGGAGTTCACACAGGGATATACACCGGGGATGTCCTATCTCAAGGATTTTATTGCGTTTGATAAAGATGATTTCATCGGAAAAGAAGCCGCATGGAAGGAACAGGAAACAGGTGCAAGCCAAACGCTTGTTGCTTTGCAAGTGGATTCGACCGATGCAGATGCTCCTGTTTATGCGCCTGTAAAATCGGATGGTAAAGTCGTTGGCTTTATCACTTCTTCCGCTTATGGACATTATGTTAAGCAAAGTCTCGCTTTGGCGTACATTGATAAAGAATTCGTCGATTCTGAATTGACCGTGGATGTGATCGGCGAAGCGAAGAAGGCCGTTGTGTTAAAAGAGCCTGCTTATGATCCCAAAGGCGAGAAGTTAAGATCATAAGATCAATTACCGCGAAGAGCGCAAACGGCGCAAAGATTAAAAGCTTTTCTTCGCGCTTTTAGCGAGCTTCGCGGTTCAAAAAATGGATGTCCCATGACGCTACTACCCGCCAGGGGATGAACCCCCTGGCTACCATTACGAAGCCGCCTCTGGCGGCTTAAGCCTGCTATGCAGGCTTCGTAGATGTAGCAGGGACGTTCACGTCCCTGCGGACGATGGGATGTAAACCCTTTAAAATCAGGACGCTGATGAACGCAGATAAACGCAGATCTTTAAATCAGCGAAATCAGCGTTTATCTGCGTCCATAATTTTCCCCATTTTCGTGGCAACCAAGGATTTATTCATGATCCCCTACCAAACCAAAGTCCTCTACAACGTTCGCATCAAAATGCGTGATGGCATCGAGCTCTCTGCGAATCTCTTCATGCCAATTCCGAAAACAGATGGCGAGCAATTTCCGGTCATCCTCGAAATGATCCCCTATCGCAAAGATGACTGGCGCTACGTCACCGATCATCAACGTATGCTGTATTTTGCCGAACGCGGATTCGCCTGCTGCCGCCTCGACATCCGCGGCACGGGCAGCAGTCAGGGAATCGCACGCGATGAATATACCGCCGAAGAAACACTGGACGGGTATGAAACCGTCGAATGGCTGGCTGCGCAGGATTGGTGCAATGGCAGCGTGGGCATGTGGGGCATGAGTTATGGAGGCTTCACGTCGATACAAGTAGCGAAGATGCAGCCGCCGCATTTGAAAGCGATCATCGCAGTGTATGCAACCGATGATCGTTACATTGAAGATTCACACTACATGGGCGGATGCAAAACCGCGAGCGAGTGGGCGCAGTACGCCGTCAGTCAGGTGGGGTCGAATGCGATGCCCCCAAAGGCGGAATATGCCGGGGACGGCTGGGCAGCTCAATGGAAGGAAAGACTCGAGAATACTCCGTTGTGGTTGTCGCATTGGCTGCGCAATCAAACCGACGGTGCGTATTGGCGAGTCGGTTCGTTGAATCCAGGATATGAAAAAATCACGTGCGCGTTATACAGCATCGGCGGCTGGATGGACAGCTACGTCAACGCGGCGGTGCGCATGCACGAAAAATGTGTCAACGCGCCGCGCAAATGTTTGATCGGCAATTGGAATCATCAAATGCCGGATTATGCCTATCCCGGTCCCAACCTCGATTACCTGCATGAGATGACGCGCTTCTTTGAATATTGGTTGAAGGGTATCGATAACGGGGTCATGAACGAACCTGCCTTCACCTTCATGCGCCGCGAATACACCGTGCCCGAGGCATTCCCCTCGATGATGAACGGCGAATGGATGAGTGTGAATTCTTATCCTTTGGAATCGACTCGGTTCAAGGAGTTTTATCTTGGCGACAAAACTTTATCTGCTCAAAAAGCAGACGCCTCTGACTCCGACCATTACCTGCATCGCCCGACCCATGGCACGGCCTCGTCTTATTGCTGGGGCGCTGGCGCGCAGCCCAATGGACTCTTCCGTGATTTGCGTCCCGATGAGTCGGTCATTCCAGTTTACACAAGTGATGTATTGACCGAGCCATTGGATTTCATGGGCATGCCCGAAGCGATTCTGCATTTGAGTTCCTCGGCACCGGTTTCATATGCCGTCGTTCGTCTCACCGATGTCGCGCCCGACGGTACGTCCGCACAGGTGACGGCTGGGATTTTAAATCTCACGCATCGTAACAGTCACGAAGCTCCCGAAGCATTGACGCCGAACGAAGTCTACGAAGTGAAAATAAAAATGCGCGCCACGGCCTATCGCTTTTTGCCCGGTCATCGCATTCGTCTGACGATCTCCAGCACCTACTGGCCGTTGATCTTCCCTTCGCCCTATAAAGCCGATAATTATCTACATCGCGGTGGAAAATACAATTCGCGTTTGGTCCTGCCCGTTGTGAATCAGGAATCGCTTTCAATTCCAAACTTCAAAACCACGCCGCCTGAGATGATTCAAATGGGCGAAAGTATTTCTGATGTCCCCGAATGGAAGATAGAAGAGGATGTGATCCCAGGCTCATTGACCGTCAAATCCTACGGCGGGGACCGCTCCACGCTGCCGGATGGCACGGTTATCACCACCTCCGAACGGATCCACATGACCGCGTATCATCAAGACCCCGCACATGCGCAATTTTATAACGATATCAACTATCATCTCATCGAGCACGGACAGGACATCCACATCCAATCCACCGGGTCGATCCGTACCACGGAGACGGATTTTCATCTGGATATTCAATTGGTCGTAAAGTTAAATGGAAATTTGTTCTTTCAAAAATCGTGGCTGGAGAGTATCAAGAGGAATTTGGTGTAAAAAGAAAGATGAGAAAAATATATTGCCTTCTCTTTACAAAAAGAAAATCTTGTTAATATTATTGCTTTAGGTGGTGTTCCATTTTTTCAATAGCGGCCTTGAGATGTTGCTCTTGTTCGGTAGACATAGTAACGCAGTTGCTTTCGAATTCTAAGAAACGAATTACTCGCAGTATGTTGCTAAATATAGTAGGCATTCCTGAAGTAAAAACGACCCAGGCTTTTGGTGAAAAGTGCTCAAACTCGTTTCGGAACTCTTTTGTTAGCCTGCGGATGGCATCATCTTCCTCTGTAGAGGTTTCTAAAGGCCTGGCATTAATAAGAGGAGGTAAATGCTCTATTCTCTTAACACGACGTAATGCTTCATCTAGACTTATTAAGTAGGGGTTGGTAATCCACTCGCGAATAGTTTCTTCGTTCTTGCCAAATGATGAGGCAATTACACCTATTGGAACTCTGTACACATGTAACATTACAGCTTTTCCAGTATCTCTTTGCCTATCAATTACTGTTTGGCGTGGATCGGTCCCTTGTAAAACTGAAATCAATGCGCCATATAATGCTTGGTGCAACGCAATTGCGCTCCACTTCCATTTGTATTTAATAGATGACCCTAAAAAATGACTGACCATTTCTATGTTGTCAATGAGATTGTCAGTTTCGTTGATTTCAAAATGTTCTTCTTGTGTGTCCATATTGTCTTCCTGCCTAAAAAATATTTTTTTCGCTGGTTCAACTTGCGTCTCCGCAAATATCGGAAAGACGGGTCTTGAAAATAAGTCTTCTGCTTCCAGTTCAATCGCTGTTTGCTGCCTTCTCTAACTTATCAAACGTACTTCTCCAGCCAATTTCATAGTTGTGACTGGTGTTCGCGTCGATATCCAGATGCTCGAAGGTCATTAACGTGCCATCTCCCTCTGCCTGAAATTGAACGACAACGAACTCCTTGATATGCGGCTGATCCCTCCATCCCCAGGTGAAGGCCAGTTTTTTATCCAGTTCAATTTCCTGATAGATCCCCTGCGCCGTATATTCATCGCCATTGGAATTGACGAATGTCACCGCAAAGGTTCCACCAACTCGCACGTCAAGAACTGCATCCAACCCGGTCCCGTTCGGGTCGGAGCCAAACCATAACTTGACGACCTCTGGATCAGTCCATGCCTGCCAGAGTTTTTGAGGTGATGCTGAAAAGTGCCGTTCAATTTTGAGTGAATTCATGTGAAATATCCCATCTTTCCATAATGAATATTCTGAAGTTTAGCCTTGTTTTTCCACAGGTCCAATCCACGTCTCTGCGAATGCCAGAAAGGCCGAGCTGGAATAGATCCCTTCCGCGTTCTGCGTTACTTTAACTTCCCCATCAATACCTTTGCCGTTGATCTGAACCTTTCCAGTTTTGCATGGACGAATGACCGTGCTTAGGTCATACCCCTCTTCGCCTGCTGGAAACCCGGGCCAGAGGATCTGCTTTCGGTCCAGGGGATCGCTCCATTCGAGTTCGACCTGTGCGGCAGATATCTGGCATGTTGCGCGATAACTTGTCCCGTCGTAGGTATGTCCACAATGGGCGTGGATATATTGCAATGATTGCACAGGCACATTCTCAAATTCAGGGAAATGCTGTGTTAACTTCCTGATCAATACTTCCGCCAACTTGAGGCTGTCTGTGAAGATCCCACCATGGCCGATAGCCGCGTTTTCATTCTTCAACCACAATACAAGCGCGTGTCCCACGCCCATGGGACTGTCCGTGCAGTGCCAGTAACTGGCCACTGCCACGGTCTCTTCTGTGTCGGGAGAAAACAGGGTCATCCCCGGGTTTTCCCCGCTGAATAAGATCGGACGTTTTACATCGACCATGTTAATTCAATCCTTTGCCAGGCAGTATGAATTTGCGATCCCCATCTGTTGATTGGACTTCGATGAATCCAACACGTTGCAGCACCGCAACGGATGCAGAATTCGACGGGTCTGTATAGGCGATGATCTTGTCGAGCTTCAGCGTCTTGAATCCGAAGTCAACGAGGAGTTGCACGGCTTCGGTCATCAAGCCTTTGCCACGATGGCTGTCTTTTAGGATGTAGCCGATCTCGCCGCTATTTTCAGCGAACCCGCGATAGTATCCGCAGGTGCCTGCAATTTCATTTGTTTCGTTGAGGAATATGCCCCAATGTAGCGACTCGCCTTTGGCAATGTCCGCGTTGATTTGTTCAAGGATGTGCGCGGCTTCCGTTGCGTTCGCTGCGAATACGCCGTTGTATACCGAAATATCGATGATCGCCGCGGACTCGCTGAGTTCGAGTCCGCGCAGGGTAATTCGATGATTCGAAAGCACGGGTGTTTTTGAAAAAGCGGGGTGGGTTTGATCGTTGTCGGGGTTCATCGTTATTTCCTTTGGGCCGTGAATAACACCATGTGGAATTATACGTGTCTCTGCTCCAAAAGCGGGAAACTTATTTGTTTTTCGTGCGTAAGTTAGGCAGCAGGTTTCACTTTGATTCAACTTCCAGAACTGAAAGTGCAACCAAACGGATAGATTTTCGACCACATTCTTTGTTATGATTGCGAACGATATTCAACCCATGTCAACCAGCCCGATCACCAAAGACACCTCCCTGAAGAATAATCCCAACCTGCGTTGGACGTTGATCGGTATTTGGGTTTTCGTCGTGCTGTACACGTTCATGGTCCTGGGGGCTGTTCTTTCACCGCAGTTTCCCAGTTTCCAAAGCTCGAATATGATGCGCTTGATCCTGGGGCTGCCTGCTCTGTTGCAGTTGGGCATCGATTACGGCGTTGATTTTCTGTTGATGATCGGGTTTTCCGTCATTGGCGGTGTGCTCATCGTTCGCCGCTCCGATGACTGGTTTGCGATCTTCACCTCCCTGTTCCTGATCATCTTCGGCGTGCGGGTCACTAATCTGGCAAATTCGATCGCGATCACACCCGGGTATGAAACCACTGGCGGTTTGATCCTCGCTCTTGGGGATATCGGTATCGTTTTATTTTCAATGCTTTTCCCGGATGGAAAATTCGTCCCGCGCTGGTTGAAGTTTCTCGCTCCATTGTTGGTCATTAGCATGTTGGGAATCTATATCTTTCCCGGTTCCCCTTTCTTTTGGAATACGATGGGCAGGAGCAATTATCTGATCGTGACCACAGGCTGGTATGTGATCGGTCTGATCGCTTCGGTCTATCGCTATTTCCGCCGGGCCACGCTCGCGCAAAAACAACAAATTCGTTGGGCATTTATTGGAACCATGGGACCTTTCTCATGGTTTATGCTGTTTCAGGTCCTGCAAAACTTCATCCCTGCATTTGATGACACCTCCCTTCTTGCCACCGGCTTTCAGATCGTCGCAAGGCTGGCGGGCATCTTCCTGTTTTTGATGCTCCCGCTTTTTGTAACCATCGCCATTGCCCAGGCCAAACTGTTCGACATCGACCTGCTGATCAATCGGTCCATCGTGTATGGCATCCTTACCGTCGGGCTTGGCCTGGCGTTCGGGCTTTTGTTTGGACTTGTCTCTTTGATTTTTAAGAACTTTCATCAGGGCGATCAATCCTTCATGGTCGCCATCGTCTTCTCGGTCTCGGCAGGCGCGTTATTTCAACCGGCGCGTAAAAAACTGCAACGCTTTGTGGACCGCTTCTTTTATCACATCCAGATCGATTATCAGAAGACTCCCGCAGAGATCCGCGCGGAATCAGAAACCATTGTCACAGGAAAAACACTCGCTTCCTATCGTGACCTGAAGCTGATCGGCCGTGGGGGCATGGCCGAAGTCTACAGCGCCACCAGCCCAAAGAGCCGCAAGTCCGTGGCCATCAAGGTGCTGCGGGCGGCGCTTGCGGAGGATGAACAATTTCGAAAACGATTTATGCGCGAGGCGCAGATTGTCTCCGGGCTGGAACATCCCAACATTGTCCACATGACCGACTTTGGCAATGAAGATAATGTCTACTACATCGTCATGGACCTGCTTTCAGGTCCCGACCTGAACGGTTTGTTGAGAGAGCGCGGTCCGCTTTCCGTCAACAGGACGGTGGAGTTGCTGCGCGACGTTGCCGGTGCGCTGGATTATGCTCATCAAAATGGATTGGTGCATCGCGATATCAAGCCTTCCAACGTCATGTTGGATTCCTCCACGAATCCTGCGCGTGCCGTTCTCACCGACTTTGGTATTGCCAAGATCACCGATGCGCACACGCAGATCACCAACACCGGCATGGTCGGCACGTTTGACTATATGGCTCCTGAACAAATTCAGGCCTCCACAGACGTGGATGGACGCGCCGATGTCTATGCTTTGGGCGTGATGACCTATCAAATGATCACGGGACGCCTGCCGTTTGAGCGCCCCAACACGGGTGCATTGTTACTTGCGCATCTCAACGCGCCCAGGCCGGATGCCCGCGAACTGGTGCATGACCTTCCCCGTCACATTTCCCACGCCATTCAACAGGCGATGGATAAAGATCCGCAGGTCCGCTTTGCCACGGCCGGGGATTTTGTAAACGTATTGATGAGCACTGTATAAAAAAAGAAGCCGCATTCGCGGCTTCTTTTTTTATACAGTGTAAAGAAAATTCACGACCTTCTCGCTTTTTCCACCCGTTGCACGATAAAACTCAACTGCATGGATATCTTCCTCGTGTGCCATCACGAAGAACATTTCGATATTGTTTATTGCGCAATATTCCTTCAAGGATTGAATTAATCCCTTTCCAATTCCCATCCTTTGATATTCCGCTTTGACCGCCATATCATACAAAATGACCTCGGACGCATCGGAATAGATCATGGGGAGTTCGTATGCAGTTAATCCACCAACCACTTCATTTTCAGAGATGGCTGCGATGGCGATAAAGCCATTGTTTTCAAGTAATTTCAACAGGTGAGCGTCACTGCCGGTGTCGTGTTCTTCTTCAAAAACCGTGTTGAACATCCCGATAAGAGACTTGAATGTGGTTAGATCGCTTGTAATCAGTCGTTTGAATTGAAAAGAATTTGTGTTCACTGTTTTTCCAATATCACCACCGGGATGCGGCGTGAGGTCCATGTGCGATATTGTTCGTAATCAGAAGACTTTTCTGCAAGAGCCTTCCAAAGTGTTTCGCGTTCCTCGTCCTGCGCTTCACGCGCGCGGACTGAATACTGCGAGCCTCCAATTTGCACGGTTGCGTGGGGCTCGGCGGTCAAGTTGATCCACCAGCCCGGATGATTTTCCTTCCCCAGGTTTGATGCTATGACCACAAAATCTTTTCCATAGGGAAGATACATCAATGCTTTTGTGCGCAGCAGACCCGTTTGTTTGCCTTTGGTCGTCAGGATCAGGACCGGCAATCCGCGCATCGTGTTGCCAATACGCCCATTGCTCCAAAGATAAAGCTTCAAATGAAGCCGCCAAAATAATTTGATCAGTGGATTATGTTTTGTCTTCATGCTGCCTTGAGCAATCCGTGGATTTGAATGTACTGAAGCAGCATGATGGTCTTTCCATCTTTAATTCGCCCGTCTTCGATCATCCTCAATGACTCCTGGAAAGGAATTTCGAGGACTTCAATATTCTCCTCTTCCTCTTTCACGCCGCCGCCGTCGTGACGCAGATCCTTGTGTGTGTATTCGGCGATAAAAAAATAAAGGATTTCGGTCACCGAACCTGGCGACATGTATGCCTCAAAAATCTTCTTCACCCTGCCAACCTCGTAGCCGGTCTCTTCCATCGCCTCCCGTTTGATGCATTCCTCGGGGCTTTCCTTTTCCAACAGGCCCGCGCACGCTTCGATGAGCATTCCATCTTCGTTTCCGTTGACATAGGTGGGAATGCGGAATTGTCTTGTCAGCACCACGGTGTTTTGTGATGTGTTATACAGCAGGATCACGGCACCGTTGCCGCGGTCATATGCCTCGCGGCTTTGAGTTACTTTCGTTCCATCCTGTTTTTCGATTTCAAAGGTAATTTTGCGCAGGGTGTACCAGTTATCTGAAAGCACTTCTGTTTCAATGATCTGAACGGTGGGTGTATGTTGCATCTTGGCTCCAATAAATAATTTGATAAGGAACCCGTATTTTACCGCCAGTGGATGGACAGTTTTCACGCCGGAAAAGCCGAAACATCCCCTTGAAAACTGAAATTTCTCGGCGACAAATAAAAATATCTCGGCGAGATAATTGAAACATCAGACGGGAAATCGCGGGAATCAGTAAGGAAAAACAGGGTTTTCAACCGTCAAAATCGGATTTCTTGGCGGATAAATCACAGTCGCAAGGCAGGGAAGTGCGTGATTCTTTCATGCCGGCCATAAACGGGTGGGTCTGGTGGGAGGATCGCAGGCCTTTATTGACAGACATATCCTTTGCGGTATAATACCGTCCGCAAGTTCTGTGGCTCCGTAGCTCAATGGCAGAGCAGTTGACTCTTAATCAATTGGTTGAGGGTTCAAATCCCCCCGGAGTCACCACAGCCCGATACTTTTACGAGTATCGGGCCTTTTGTTTTGATCGGGTTGGGAAATGACCGGGTGGTGAAGCAGATTTCAGTTAAGGGCGAAGCGGGGCTTTATCCGCCAAACAGGCTTTTGAAAAATTCTTCTATCGATTTCCAGATCGACGGCTGGCTTACTGGTTGTGGTGTTGGTGTCGCTGTTGCCGGTGCGGACGTCAATGTCACTGACGGAATGGGAGAAACTGTCGCGGTGGCGGTTGCAAGCGGCGTTGAAGTGATCGTGGGCGTTGGCAATGCTTCGCGGTAAATGCCCGGTGCTACCCAGAAGGCTTTGTCAGTTGCGCCACTGTTCAGTGACTTTGTATCGAGAATGAGTTTGATATTTCTTCCTGCAAACGGGCTCAGGTCGAGATCGACTGCGGTGTAACTGCCATCATAGAATTCTCCGATGGCCCATAGATCAACAATTTCATTCATCCCTTCCTGATAGCGAACGCGGAAGAGCACCGAGCATGTGGCTGCATTCGCTTCGCAGCTGACCAGCGCGCGGAAGTGATCGCCGGGTTGAACGAGATATTCGGGATAGATGCCGGTGACAAATCCGTTGGCGGTGCCGGGGATAACTGCGATGGATGAATAGCCGGGTGCGGTTCCATCTTCGAGGACTTCGGTGGTGGTCAGGCTGGCGGGAAGGTTTTGCGCTTCTCCTGCGGACCCCGGACATGTCAGCATTCCATTGTTGGTTGACCATGCGGCCGAGCAGCTTTGTGCGGCGAGGTCGTTCACTGTTGTGTTCTTGAACAGCGCAATGGCAGTGGGGGCAACGGTCTCTGTTGGCAACGGCTCAAGCGTTTGTGTGGCCGTGCTGGTGGGCGCGATGACTGCGTTGATCTGAACCCAGATCTGGCCCGCGGAGTTCGAACCCAGCCCGAAGCGATTTCCCTTTGCATCTTCCAGAATCCATACGCCTTTGTAACGGCCTTCAACAGCGGGGGCGGTCTGGTCAATGGAGAGTTCCACGCTTTCACCGGGTGCCACGTTCTTTGGCATCACGATGAAGTCCGGCGCATCCATCTTGTCACCGCCGATGAACACAAGCTTGTAATCCGTGGTCCAGGAACAGGTGCCGAGGTTTTCAAAGCGCCAGGTCTTTGTGAATTTTTCTGTTGCGGTGATGATGGTCCCATCGGGCACGGTCACGTCAGCGACGAAACCTGCGCGATTACATTCGGGGTCCAGTGTGGCGGTGGGCAGCGGTGTGCCGGTCGAGGTTGCTGTGAAGGTCGGCGTGATCGTCGGTGTATTGCTGGGCGTTGCAGTGTTCGATGGCGTGGCGGTCGCAGTGTTCGACGGTGTAAATGTCGGCGTGCGTGAAGGCGTCACCGTAAATGTGCTGGTGGGTGTTCGCGTCGCGGTGTTGGTTGGTGTATTGGTCGGCGTGTTACTCGGCGTAAACGTGAGTGTGTTGGTGGGTGTAAACGACGGCGTATTGGTCGGCGTGTTGGATGGAGTGAGCGTCGGTGTGCGGGTCGGTGTATTGGTCGGCGTATGGGTAGGCGTGCGCGTGGGTGTATTGGATGGCGTATTTGTCGATGTGCTGCTGGGTGTAAACGTAGGCGTGCTCGATGGCGTAAATGTCGGTGTGTTGGTGAAGGTGTTGGTCGGCGTGAATGTAGGCGTACGCGTGGGTGTAAACGTGAACGTGGAAGTGGGTGTATTGCTCGGCGTGAACGTGGCCGTATTCGACGGTGTGAACGTCGGCGTGTAGGACGGGGTCACTGTAAAAGTGTTGGTGGGTGTCCGTGTTGAGGTGTTCGATGGTGTAAAGGTCGGCGTGCGGGTTGAGGTGGCTGTTGACGTAAACGTTGGCGTGTTGCTTGGCGTGAATGTCACCGTGTTCGATGGGGTGAATGTTGGAGTAGAGGTAAATGTATTTGTCGCTGTGAAAGTAGGTGTCCGCGTCGGTGTGTTTGACGGGGTGATGGTGGGTGTATTGCTCGGTGTGAACGTAGCCGTGTTGGACGGAGTGAATGTTGGTGTGGCAGTTGCGGTATTGCTTGGCGTGAACGTGGGTGTGCGAGATGGCGTCACTGTCGGCGTGTCGGTGGGTGTCCGTGTTGCGGTATTGGTGGAAGTAAAGGTAGGCGTATTGCTTGGTGTAAACGTGACCGTGTTGGATGGAGTAAATGTAGGTGTGTAGGAAGGAGTGACTGTGAACGTGTTGGTAGACGTTCGCGTCGATGTATTCGACGGAGTGATGGTGGGTGTATTGCTGGGCGTGAATGTAGCTGTGTTGGACGGAGTGAATGTTGGTGTGGCAGTTGCCGTATTGCTCGGCGTGAACGTGGGCGTACGGGATGGCGTCACCGTCGGTGTATCAGTGGGAGTCCGCGTTGCGGTATTAGTGGAGGTAAAGGTGGGCGTATTGCTTGGTGTAAACGTGACTGTGTTGGATGGAGTAAATGTAGGTGTGTAAGAGGGAGTGACTGTGAACGTGTTGGTGGGCGTTCGCGTCGGTGTGTTGGACGGAGTATTGGTGGCAGTGTTGCTCGGCGTGAACGTGGCTGTATTCGACGGGGTAAGCGTCGGCGTGAAAGTCGGTGTATTGCTTGGTGTGAACGTGGGCGTACGGGATGGCGTTACTGTCGGCGTGTCGGTGGGTGTCCGTGTTGCGGTATTGGTGGCAGTAAAGGTGGGTGTATTGCTCGGCGTGAATGTGGCCGTGTTCGTTGGAGTCAACGAAGGAGTAATCGTCGGCGTATTCGAAGGCGTGAAGGTCGGCGTGCGTGAAGGTGTGATTGTCGGGGTGTGAGTATGCGTCTGTGTTGCTGTACTGGTGGCAGTGTAGGTTGGTGTACTGCTTGGCGTAAAGGTAGCCGTATTGGTCGGTGTCGAGGAGGGTGTATTCGTTGGAGTGTTTGAAGGTGTCAGCGTTGCGGTGCGCGAAGGTGTCACCGTCGCTGTGAAGGTGGGTGTCCGCGTGGGGGTGTTCGAAGCCGTATTGGTAGCCGTATGGCTTGGGGTAAAGGTAGGCGTCGAGGAAGGTGTATTCGACGGTGTGTTTGTGGCGGTGTTGCTTGGCGTGAATGTGAACGTCCGCGTGGGGGTGTTGGACGGAGTATGGGTGGCAGTGTTGCTCGGTGTTGAAGTGAGTGTGTTGGACGGCGTAAGCGTCGGCGTGTTGGATGACGTCGCAGTGGGAGTCGAAGACGGTGTTTTTGTCGGTGTGTTGGATGGTGTTGATGTGAAGGTGCGCGACGGCGTGATGGTCGGTGTGAAAGTCCGAGTGGGTGTGTTGCTCGGTGTAAAAGTTAAGGTCTGCGATGGGGTAAGGGTATAGGTTGGGCTGGGGGTAAACGAGGCATCCAAACAAACAGGCGCAGAGTCGACGTTGTCGAATGGGTTGCGGGTGTTCCCGTTTTGATCGTAAATCTTTACATACTGCACATATGGGAATTGCTTTACGGTTGCAGTTAAGGGTTCTGCAACCGTGTAGTCGGTTCCATTTGCCTGGCAGACGCCTTTCAAATAGATTCGCAGAACGCCATTACGCAGTTCGATGCGGTCATAGCCGGTAAAGCCGTCCCAGATCGCTTCCAATCCGCTGCTTTGTTCGAGTGCATTGGGACCCTTGAAGTACTCATCGATCACTGCGCCAATCGGGTTGACCGAAGACAGAATCTCGCGGGTTACAGCCTTTTCAGGGTCGTTTCCATTTGCAAGCAATTGCTTATCCGGGAATACGATGTTGACCTTGACGACCAGCGGCGTGGGTGTGGTGGTGAACGTTGGGGTGCGTGTATTTGTTGCAGTTGCCGTTGAAGTGGATGTGCGCGTGTTGGTCGCGGTTGCTGTAAATGTTGATGTGCGTGACGGGGTCGTGGTGGCCGTCTTGCTGGGTGTGCTCGTTTGTGTGCGGGATGGCGTATTCGAAGGAGCAGTTGTAGCTGTGGATGTGCGCGAAGCAGTGACCGTGAACGTGGCACTGGCTGTGTTGTTTGGTGTGTTGGATACTGTGCTGGTTAACGTCTTGCTGGGCACGGAGGTGGCAGTAAACGTGAGTGTTTGTGAAGGTGTGTTGGAAGGCCGCACTGTTACTGTATTGCTTGGAGTGAAGCGCGATGTACTGGAGGATGTCACCGTTAAAGTGATGCTGGGTGTTCGCGATGCGGTGCTGGATGCAAGCGGTGTTGTTGTGCGCGTTGGCGTGTTTGTCGGTGCGCTCGTCTGTGTTTTGGACGGCGTGGAACTTGGGAGCGAAGTATTGGTGAAAGTGGAAGTGACCGTGCTGGTCGAAGTCTTCGTCACTGTGTTGGTGCTGCTTGGGGTGTTTGATGCAGGCAGGGTCGCGGTGGGAAGCGCGGTATTCGTCGAGGTGCTGGTTGCAGTGCTGATCGGAGTCGATGATGCTGTATTGGTGATGGTGGGCGCATCGCCTTGCAATGTGAACGATCCGGCGGCTTTCCATTCTGTGCCGGCAAAAATGCGAACCTCGTATACGCCGGGAAGCCATTTTTCAGCCCCTTGCTGCCAAACTGCATTGCCCACGCCAAACTCGATATCGTCCCATGCCCTGGTTTCGAAGTATTGCAGTTCGCCGTTACGATACCAGATAATGGTCCACTGCACGCCGGGCAGCATGCCCGAGTAGTTGTAGAACACGTACATTTGTTTGATCGGATTTCCAAATGTGGAAGCGGCCACGCCGGGGCGGCCATTGTTGATCTGCGTGGAAAACTGAACCCCATCGATCTTGATGTTCGGTTGGGGTGTAACGTCACCTTCGAACAACGCCTCGATCACCAACGGGACAGCTGGGACAGCGGTCACTGTGGGTGTGGACGAAGCGAGAGGAGTTGCTGTGAATGCAAATTCAGTGACCGCCTGGGTGGCGGTATTTTGAGGTGCCGGCGTCTCTGTGGGAATTAAAACCGTTGGAGTCGGCGATTTGATCTCTAGAAGTGGAATGGTCGGGAGTTCGAATTGCAAAGGCCTGGCGAAGATCGCAAGCAAAATGCCCGCAAGAACAGAAATACCAAGAAACGAAAATGCCCACTTCGCGCGGGAAGTGTTCAGCTCACGATTGTGATAGTTGATCGAACGTCTTGATTCTTGAAGGGCGCGGATGCCGATGACATAACTAAAAATGATGCCCAAGGCAACTACAATCCCTCCGATGAGAAGCATCAAAGAAAGCATTGCAAAATTATATCATTCCAGCTCGCTCGTTCTTAATGGGCATTTTATGGGTGTTTTAACGTGCCAAAATATGGTACTGAAGCCACGGCATTTCAACTAAAACAGGCTGATGATCCACACGATCAACGGAGCGAAGAGCAGTGCGGGCAGGAAATTTCCCACGCGGATCTTTTTGATTTCCAACAAATTGCTGATGCCCAACCCAAGCAGTAATACACCGCCAGTCGCGGTCATTTCGTTCATCATCGGGTCTGTCACGATGGTGCTCAGCTGCGCGGCCAGCAGGCTGATCCCGCCTTGATAGATCAGCACGATGATCGAAGAGAACATCACGCCAATGCCAAGTGTGGAAGCGAATGCAACCGAGGCAAATCCATCGAGCGTGGATTTTACAGCGAGCAGGTTGTAGTCACCGGTCAGGCCGTCCTGGATGGAGCCGAGGATTGCCATGGGGCCAATGATGAACAACAGGGAAGACACCATAAATCCACGGATGAAATTGGAGCCGGTGCCTTTTTCTTCCTCTTTTGAAAACCTTTTTTCGAGGGCCTGACCCAGCGATTGCAGACGGTCTTCAATGCCGAGTACTTCACCGCTTAACGTGCCGAGGATCAATGCGCCCAGCACGATCAGTTGATTTTCACTTTTGAGGAACATTTGCAGACCCATCGCTGCGGTGAACAACCCCATGCCGGCGATCACCGTTGTTTTGAGCTTTTCGGGGATGCGCGATCCAAAGATCAGGCCGATCGTGCCGCCGATCAAAATGGTTACGATGTTGATAATGGTGCCTATCATGTTTGCCTCTTAAGCGCGCGAATTAAATGCCAGCGGATTATACCCAGAGCGGTCATAAATTGCGCTTTTTCATGGGTGGGAAAGAGCAATTCATGACCGAGGGCATTTATATAACCACTTTGCTGTGGGCTCGCGTATAATCCAGCGCTATGCTGACAACCATTCACACTGAAATGACGCAGGAGGCACTTGGCTCGCGCATGAGTCAGCGCGCGATCGAGATCATCATTGCGGCCAACCTCAAACAGGATAATCTGAGCGGCCAGTTCGGCCACAACGAATATCACTTCGATAATAACGACTTTGACAAGGCATATGCCTACGTAAAGGAACAGCGCGGATATGTGCTGGCTTCGTTGATGTCGCCGGGCGTGCTTTCTGCGTGGATCGCCTTCGGAAGATTGACCCACGCCATACAGGATTTCTACTCCCACACGAATTATGTTTCGATGTGGCTGGCTGGACACAATGGCACGCCTCCTCCCCCGGCCGAAATTGATCCCCTCCGAAAAGATTTGATCGAAAGCCCGGATATGTATTCGGCGAAGGTCTATCTTCCGTGGGATGTGATGTACTTCATTCCCGGGCTGCGCAAGTTTTCATTGATCTTCCTTCCCGAAGACTCTCACGGCAAAATGAATCTCGATTCGCCGGGGCAGGGTCCGTTGTTTCCGTATGCCCGCGCTGCGGCGGTCAAGCGCACGGTGTATGAGTTTGAGCTTTTGGAAAAGATCCTCCCGCCCGAAATGCTCAGGAAGTTTGTGGATCTGGAAGCCTAGGAAATGATCAGGGCTGTGCGAACAGCCTTCCCGTAGGAAGAAGCGGATTCTTCATCCAAATAAATGAAAGGTATAATCAAATCATGGATACAAAAGCTAAACTTAATGAATCAATGAAAGACGCCATGAAAACTGGCGACGAAGTTCGCAAGCGCACAGTGCGCATGGTGCTGGCTGCTGTGAAGCAGTCTGAAGTGGACAAGCGCGCTGAGATGGATGATATGGCGATTGTGGCGCTCATTCAAAAGGAGATCAAGAATCGCCGCGAGTCGCTGGAGGAGGCGAAGACCGCCAACCGTCCTGATCTGATGGCAAACAACGAAGCCGAGATCAAGGTGCTTGAAGTGTTTTTGCCGCAAGCCATGCCTGCCGAGGAACTGCGTGCCATTGTGCAGGCTGCCATCGCGGAGACCGGCGCCGCCGCGCCAAGTGACATGGGCAAGGTGATGAAAGTGGTCATGCCCAAGGTGGCCGGCCGCGCGCCGAACGATATGATCAGTGCCGCTGTGAAAGAATTGCTCGCCAAGTAGGAACTTGACTGCGCAGGAGCGTCCTGTTTTTTGGACGCTCCTCGTGGTTTTTATTATGTCTGCAAGACCCCCCACTTCCCTTCGATTAAGAATAGTACAGATCAGCGTGCTCACTATTGTGAGCCTGGTGTCTTTTGGCGCACTTACCTTTCCCATTGGTTTGCGTCCTTCCACTCAAAGTGTGGAAGTCGGCGAGGTGACCCAGAGTGCACAGCGCGCGCCGAAGGACCTGGAATATGTCAGCGAGATCCGTACGGAAGAAGCGCGCCTCGCTGCGGAAGCGGCTGTGGAGCCTGTTTATACACCACCAGATCCGGCGATTGCGCGTCAACAAATCGAAAGACTGACCACCACCATGCAGGTGATCTCGTCCATTCGTGACGACTCCAAGATGAGTGTGGATGAGAAAAAATCAAGCCTGGTTAATTTGAGCGATGTGCGCCTGCGGCTGGAAACCGTGGATTATACGCTGGTGGTTTCAGAGTCCCGCTGGCAGATCGTACAGGCAGAGTCGCTGCGCGTGCTCGAGCTTGTAATGCGACGCTCGATCCATGAAGATGACCTGGATGTGGTGCAATCAAATGTGATTTCTTCCGTGAGCTTGACGTTAAATGAATTGCAAGCGGCCCTGGTATCCGAGATGGTGGCGTCGTTCATTGTGCCGAACAGTTTTTATAGCGAGGAATTGACCCAGGCTGCCAAAAAGGCCGCGCGTGATTCGATTAAGCCTGTGGTGAAAAGCTATAAGGAAGGCGAAACCGTTGTGCCTGCCGGTGAGATCGTCACCCCGGCGGATATGGAAGCCTTTCAGCAGCTTGGCATGATTCGTCCAAGTCAGCGCCTGGAAGATATGGTGGGTGCCGCCGCCCTGGTGATACTTTCGGTGGTGTTCGTTTCGTTATATTTTCTACGGCGCAAGCGCACGCTTGTGCTCAATGACGCCCGCAACCTGATCGTCATTGCTTTGATCTATATCGTTTTTCTTCTGGGCGCGCGCCTGCTTACCGATAGGACACTTGCGCCCTATGGGTATCCGCTGCAGGCGGCCGGGCTTCTCATTACAGCCCTGTTTGGCTTTGAGGTTGGTCTGATCGTCTCCATTCCGCTTTGTTTGATCGCAACCTATGGTTTGTCAAATTCCATCGACCTTACCCCCTATTATTTGATTTCCTCTCTGGTGGGAGTTCTGGTGCTTGGTCCCGCCCGCCGATTTTTGGGCTATATGAGTGCAGGGATAGCCATTGCTCTTTCCGGGATTGGTGTACTGGCTGCCTATCGTTTTCCTGTATTTTTGCCTGACCTTTTGGGGGTTACCCAATTGGTTTTGGCGGTGATGTTTGCCGGGTTTTCCGCATCCAGTATCACCTTTTTACTTCAATATCTTTTTGCCCAGGCATTGGGGTTGACCACGGCCTTGCAATTGCTCGATATCTCCCGCCCGGATTCCCCGTTGCTGCAATTCTTTTTGCGCAGTGCACCCGGCACCTATCAACATAGTTTGCAGGTGGCCAACCTTGCCGAACAAGCCGCCGAGAAGATCGGCGCGGACCCGCTGGTCACGCGTGTGGGTGCGCAGTTCCATGATATTGGCAAGGCGATGAACCCAACGTTCTTCATAGAAAATCAAGTGGCTGGCAGCGAGAATACGCATCACGATATTTCTCCGCAGGAATCGGCGGCCACGATCATTCGCCATGTTACTGATGGGATCCAGCTTGCGAAAAAATACCGCCTGCCAAAGCGTATGCACGATTTCATTTTGGAACATCATGGTACTTTGATCACACGCTATCAATATAATCAGGCGATGGAAGCCGTGCAGGGTGATGCGGCCAAAGTGAACATCGATGATTTTCGATACCCCGGCCCGCGGCCGCATTCACGGGAGACGGCGCTGCTTATGCTGGCTGATGCAACGGAAGCCCGCGCGCGCGCCGAACGCCCTGTCACCGATGACGACCTGCGCATACTGGTTCGCAATGTGATCGACACGGTGCAGAAATACGGCCAACTGGATGACACACTGTTGACCCTGCGCGATCTGAGCCTTATCACTGAATCATTCGTCACCACATTGCGCGGCATTTATCATCCGCGCATTCAATATCCCAACGCCACTGTGCCCGATCAGGATTCCACCATCCTCACTCTTCAGAAAAGAAGTAAAGAAAAATGATCAATATCGATAACCAGCAGGATTTTCCCGAATCGACTCTGCTCGAACGGGCGGCACGCTTCACGCTTGAACTTCAGCCTGATTCTGCGGATGCAGACATTACCATCGTCCTGACAGATGACCGCCAATTGCACGAACTGAATCGCGACTTTCTAGGTGTGGATGCGCCAACGGACGTGCTCTCATTCTCGTCTTTCGAAGAAGACCCGGAAACGGGAGCATCTTATCTTGGAGATATTCTCATCTCGATCCCGCGCGCGGCGCAGCAGGCGCTGGCAGGCGGGCACCCGTTGGAAGCGGAAGTGCAACTGCTCGTGGTTCACGGAGTCTTGCATTTGCTGGGTCACGACCATGCCGAGGCGGAAGAAAAAGCCTTGATGTGGAATGAGCAGGCCAAAGTTTTGGAAAGACTCGGTCTGGGTTATGTCAAGATACAGGATTCGTAAGTGAAGTCGTTTTTCGATTCCCGTATTGCGGCCTTTCGATATGCATTTCAGGGATGGGCTCACGTGCTGCGGACCCAGCGCAATGCGTGGATCCACAGCGTTGCAGCGACGGCTGTTTTCATCGTCTGCTTGTGGGTCGGGCTGCCGCCGCGCGATTGGGCGGTGATCATCCTGACCATCGCGATGGTCTTTGCTGCCGAGTTTCTGAACACAGCCATCGAAGCGGTGGTGGACCTTGCAAGTCCGGATAAACATCCGCTGGCAAAGATCGGCAAGGATGTTGGCGCGGCTGCGGTTCTGGTGGCGGCAATGGCGGCTGTGTTGATTGGTTTGTTGATCCTCGGTCCGCCGCTTTGGCAGAAAATTCTAAATTTGTATCCGCAGTAGAGGGCGACCCTTCCAGTTTTTTTCGATATCTTTTCGTACTTGGCGGGTCGCCCCTACTTAATATCTAAATCCCTTTATTGGAGTCTCCATGTCCCTCTCATTCATTTTTGGAACGGTTGGTTCACCTTCTGGTACGCCCAAGAAACCCGGCGGCTCGGTAGGCGCAATTGCATTCAGCAAGTCGATTGGATTGCAGGCATTGGAGTTGGGCTGGGTGCAATCGGTGCGTGTGACCGAAGCCACGTGTGCGTTGATCAAAGGAGCAAGCGAGGAACATGGCGTTTCTTTGAGCGTACACGCTCCCTATTTTATTAACTTGAATGCAACTGCGGAAGAATGGCCCAAGTCTCGCAAGCGTTTGATGGATGCGGCGCATTACGGTTATCTGGCTGGCGCAACCGATATTATTTTTCATCCCGGTTCATATTTTGGTAACCCACCTGCGGATGTACTGAAGGTCGCCATTCCGCGCTTGAAGGGCTGCATTGACGAATTAAAGAAGAATGGCGACAAGGTCACCATCCGCCCGGAGACGATGGGAAAATCTGCGATGCTCGGTTCGATTGAAGATGCCATCGCGATGAGCGCAGCCATGGACATGGTCCAGCCGTGTATTGACTTCGCGCACATGCACGCCCGTCCCGGCGACGGTTCGATGAATACCTATGAAGAATGGTCGAAGCTGTTGGAGAATTACAAAAAGCAATTAGGCGCAAAAGCTCTGAAGAATTTGCATATCCATCTCTCCGGCATTGAATATGGTGAGAAGGGCGAGAAGAATCACCTCACCCTCGCCGATGCGGATTTGGATTTGAAGGCGCTGTTCAAGGCGTTACATGACTTTGGTTGCGCAGGCCGCATTCTGTGCGAAAGCCCCATCATGGAAGAGGATGCGTTGAATATGAAGAAGACGTGGATGAAGGTCAGCGGGGAAAAGGAAAAGTAATATTAAAGAGGAAAGAAGAAAGAGCGCTGGATATCCAGCGCTCTTTTATTCCTAAAATACTCTTTGAGGAAATTTTTGCAATTCCAATCGAAGGTCTTTCGCAGCTTGAGATAAATTTATTTCAGAAACAGGGAATTTAGTTTCGAATATATTCCCAGGTTGTCCATTTGGCGACATTTCGTTCATGCAAAAAACATTTAAGAATTGTTGTCCATCTGTCCTGGTGGAAAATTGAAAATCGAGGCAGAGCTCAATAAATCCACGGCGTCCAGGATCATCTTTAATGGAATCAATGGAGCTCAGCCAATTTGCCAGTTCTTCCACCTCGAATGTAGTAAGCGCGGGGAAATTTGCGTGCCATGCATTTTCGTTGGATGTAACATCTATTTGGATCATCAGCCAGTTTGAATCGTCATAGTCATCCTTAATATCTGGAAATTCATAACCAATTATTTTTAGCTGAAATGAACTGCCGTTTGAAGATTTGAGTTTCATAATAAAAATTCTATTTCTCTGGTTTGTATTCAAACCTGTGACCATGAATCTCCACATATGGCTGCCATTGACCGTAGCTGATCGCGCGGATGCGGCGGCGGACTTCGTCTGCGCTCATCTCGGGGGTGATTTTAAATAATTCGTTGAACTGTTTTCGCGAGAAGGGCGGGCGAGTCCAGGTTTCGGCCGAAACGGGCAGTTCCTTTCCTTCAGCTATTAATCTCAGGATTTCAAAAAATAGCGCAATTTGATTTTCGTATGTACGCTTGAGCAGTGCATCCACGTCATCTTCGGGATACACAGGGAAGCGACGAACTTTGATGATGCGGCCGGTGTCCACTTTCGAAGCCATGTGATGACAGGTCGAGCCGTATTCTTTTGCATCTTCATACAAGGCGAAGTTGTTGCAGCCGATGCCGGGATATTCCGGTGAAGCCGGGTGAAAGTTGATCGCGGCTTTCTTCGCGTGATTCAATAATTCTTCCGGCACCACCCAGCGTGAGAGATACGAGATGACGTAATCTCCCTCCCATTTGCGGATGTTTTCCGGTAACGGGTCCCCCCATTTGCCGAGGCAATAGGTGACATTCGAAAAATGTTCCTTGCAGAATTCCAACGCGCGAATGCAGTCAGGGTCATCGGCTTTGCCGAGAAAGAGGAGCGATAAGGATGATTTGGTCATGGGGTGATTATAACTTCTTGAATATGTCACCCTGAAGGAGCGTTTTTTGCGACTGAAGGGTCTCGCTTTTTATGAGGAGACCTTTCGCCAAAGAACGGCTCAGGGTGACACGATTTCTATAGATTGGCAACCAGCCCAAAGTCAGAGGGAAGAAGCGAGAACATGTGCGCATCGGAAATGACTTTGCCGACCACCATGCGATTTAATAAAATCCCCTCGTAATGAGCTTCGATCTTTTCAGCCACACGTTTGCTCGCGAAATTATCCTTTGAGATCACAATCTCCGCGCGGATCAGCCTCACTTTTTCAAATGCAAACTGTGCAGCGAGCTTGGCGGCGCGGCCGGCGTATCCATGTCCATGCTGGGTGGTGCGAGTCCAATATCCCAGGTTGCAAAAATGATACACCGGGTGAATGTGACTCAATCCGCAGCCGCCGAGATATTCGCCGGTCTTCGCGTTGAGCACCGCAAAGTTGTACAACCCGCCGTTGCCCCACTCCGCGCGCGAGATGGTGATGAAGTTTCGCGCGACATCCTGCGTGTATTTGGTCGTGGCCCACGACATCCACGGTCCCAACTCCGGCAGTGACTCGTGTACCGCATTATGCAAATCGAGCATGTCGCCGAATTCGTAGGAACGCAGCGTGACAACCCCGTCGGTCAATGTGATGAATGGAAACATGTGCCCTCTTAAAAAATAAAAGGCACACGCTCACGAGTTTTAAACTCCGTGGTGGTGCCTCATGGTTGCGTTTCTTATTTGAAAAACGATCTAGCCTGAAATATATTCCCGCAGGCGGTGTTCCACTGCATAGGCGGCGGCTTCGGCGCGGTTGTTCACGTTGAGCTTCGAAAGGATGCTCGAAACATAATTGCGCACAGTGCCTTCGCCGAGGAACAAGCCTTTTGCGATCTCGCGATTGGTCTTGCCCTCTGAAACCAGAAGCAGCACATGTTTTTCCTGCTGACTCAAATTGGAGAAAGCCGAGGCCTCTTCATCTTTCACCGCGCGGCGCACTTCCTGAAACACGCGCTGGGTCACAGCAGGATCAAGCAATGCCTCGCCACGGCCGACAGAATCCAATGCCTTCACCAAATCATCACTGCCGATCTGCTTGAGGATGTATCCCGAAGCTCCCGCGCGAATCGCAGAAAAAAGCATTTCATCTTCCGCATACGAAGTGAGCATGATCACTTTGGTATCCGGAAATTGAGCCACGATCTGTTCGCAGGCCTCGATGCCCGAAGTGCCCGGTAAACGAATGTCCATCACCACCACATCAGGCTTGAGCGATGCGGTTTTTTCCAGCGCTTCGCGAGCCGAACCAGCTTCCCCAACCACATTGAATTGTGGGTAGTGTTCGAGCAGGGATTTCAAACCGAGGCGCACCACCTCATGATCGTCCACCAGCATGATTCTTTGTTTTTTCATGAGGCAATTTTACCCTAGGATTCTTCAAATTGGATAAAGACCGCTTCTTTCCTCACCTTCCACCTGTTCGGCCCTAATAAACATTTTCTTCCCGATAAAAAAACAGGCGACCTGGAGAGGTCGCCTGTTCGCTTGCCTACTTTTTCTTCGGCTCTTCACCAGAACCGGGGGAAGAGGATTTCTTCATACTTTCACGGATGCTCTTGCGCAGTTCTTCAGCTTCCGCAGAGCGCGGCGTGGAATCATCCGCCACGGAGACGCCCAACTTGTCCGAGAGCAGCATCGCCATCAAGGCTTCGATCACACTGCCGGTGCCGGTATCGCCTTCACCGCCGTTGCCTTTGATCAGAATGCGGGGAACCACATCCACCTTGGCTTCACGAATGGCGTTGGCGAATTTCTCCATCACCTGCTGCGTCACCTGGAATTGCGGTCCACCGTACGCGCGGACTTGTTCTTCCACAGCGAGGGCTTGCGCGATACCGATACGAGCTGTCTTTTCGGCTTCCGCTTCAGCCAGCGCGCGGATTTGCGCGGCTTGTTGCACCGAGCGTTGATATTCAGCCTTACCCTGGTTGCCTTGCACCGTCACATTCAATTCGGATTCAGTGATGTTGGTCTGCATGGCGGCGCGGGCTTGCGCTTCCTTCAATTCACGTTCCTGCACCGCGGCCTTTTGCTGGCGCACGTAGGTTTCGACCTGTTCTTCCGCCACCTGACGCGAACGCAGCTGCATCAGGATGGTCTCGATCTGTGTGTCATTTTCCGGCGAGGAAGGTGTACCGATCAACACTTCCTCCAGCTCGAGGTTGTAATGAGCGAACTTTTCCTTCATCTCGGTGCTGGCGGTCTGCTGGATTGCGCTGCGTTCCTGCAATAACTGGATCAATGTTCGTGTCTGACCGATGTTCTTGAAGTAAGCCGCCACCATCGGGTCAAGGGTTTGCTCGACCAGCTTCTTGATGTCACCGAAGCGTTGGATAACGAGGGGTGCCTTTTTATAGTCAATGTGGATCACGACCGAGAGCGGCAGGGAAGGCTCGAAGGCGTCCTTGGTGATCAGTGAGACCTCTGCAAGATTTTCATCATAGCGATGAGACCCTGTTTCCGTGCTGATCCATTTCAGGATGATGTTGGTGGTGGGCACAGGGATGACTTTCCCTGCATACGTGTTGAACGCATATTTGCCGGGCAGCAAAGGTTCGCTCCAGACACCACGCTTTTCACGCTCCACCAGTTCGCCGTGACGATATTCCTTGCCGGAGAGGTCAAGTCCCAACTCGCCTGTGTACGAAACCACCACGCCTACGAAACCAACGTCAATGATTGTCTTGGGCAGTGTTTCCACCGTGGCAAACAAGCGGTTGATATTATAGGTACCTTCTACCAGCACCTGTAACTGACGTCCACGGAAACCACCCGCCGCGAGGAAACGATCCGGATCCTGGAATTTATTATGATACGTATCCGGCTCTTTTGGATCATCACCGACGATTGGAGCGATGATCTCACCCTGTTGCAAGGATGGGCCATCATGGACGGTCACCACGCCAATCTTGTCGTCTGTGTCCTTGATCACGATCGGGCGAAAACCATGACGTTCAGCAATTGAATCGGACATGCCTTGGATGATGGCATTTTCGTCGCGGTTGAGCGGTAATGAAAACACCCTGCCTTCCGTGATGACAACGAATTGCATCAGGTTAATGGCATATGTACCTTCGCGCAGGATTCTGCTTTGAGGTCCGCGTTGACCGCCGTTCTTCAGGAATGCTTCCACATCCTGGAAATCATGCGCAGTCACGTTCGATGCGAGTACCTGGGTTGGTTCCAGCTGCTTGCCGTCACGTGCGAAGACGTAACCGATCTTGCCTTGTGGAATGGTCACCAAAGGCATCATGTGAACCACGTACTGGATCGGGATCAGGTAATGCAGACCGCCGCGCAGAACTTTGGGCTGGAAACCAGCTTCGCCGTTCAGTGCGATCAAGCCTGTTTTTACGGAACCTTTACCTGAAAATCTTTTCTCCACCAAACCGATACGGTTGTTGGGGATGAAGCGGATGCCTGACAATAACACTAGGAATAATAGAACGCCAAGTCCGCCAAAACATAGTAATACATTCGACATGGATACCTCCTTTAAGGGTCGCTTGAATGTTTACAGCATTATTTACGAGGTTGAATTAATCAGGGTTTCTTTTCCGCTGTTTATACGATGGATCCGGGGTCTTGCATATGGGTAGGGAGTACCCCGTCAAAACAGGCATGTACTCCCTACCGCTTGCCATACAAACCTTATTTTTTGACGCCTAACAAGCTGTCCATGATGCTCTTGCCGCGCCAGTTTTGTAAAATCGCTTCGAAATACAACTGTTCCAAAGCCTTGACCTGCCCTTCAATCGAAAATTTCTCGCTCAACTCTGTTGATTTTTTACCGAATCGTTCCAGCTTGCCTTTGTCTGCCAGCAGGTCCGAAACAGTTTGCGAATATACCTTCACGTCCAGTGGAACCTGGTATCCATTCTGATCATTCTCGATCATGCCTTCAAACGCTTCGTCTTTTACCGCCACCAACGGACGTCCGGAGGCAATCGCTTCGATCACCGAGATCGGATGTACCTCTGTTGTCGATGCAGAGAGAAAAATGGTTGCCTCATGCAGCACGTCGGGAAGTTCCGCGCGATTGACCATTCCCAAAAAGTGAATGCGATCTTTTAAATGCATGCCATTCACTTTCTCTTCGAGACTCTTGCGCGCGCTGCCATCGCCGGCAAAGACAAGCACCGTTTCGGGATGTGTTTCTGCCAGCAAGGCAAATGCATCCACAAGGAAATCGAGACGTTTTTCCGGGTCCATTCTGCCAACAGATAAAAGAATTTGCGCCTCTGGCTTAAGCCCCAGCCTGTTTCGCAGACTACCGGGATTCTTCGCCGCTTTGAAATTGCTCAAGTCGATGCCGTTTGGAATAGTGTGGATCGGCTTGCGGACTTTTTGCTCCATCAGCAGACGATAAAACTTCGGCGAAGGCACCACGACCTGGTCACCGAGGTTGGTGCTGGCCGTGCTAAACCAGCGTGCCCCGTGACGGATCACGCCTGTGCCGCCGATGAATTTCAAATAATGGGTGTAATCCGTGATGGAGGTGTGATAGGTGTAGATCAGCGGCAGGTTTTTTGTGGAGGCTGTGAGATAAGCCAGCAATCCCACACTCAGCGGACTATGTGCATGTAACACGTCAAAATGCTTGCGTGTGAGTGACCATGTGGAGCGCGGTGTGCCCAGGACGGCCACATAGATGGGTGGGTCATTTAAGTATTTCAAGGAGGGCAGGCGTACCACGCCATCCTGTTCATCTTTATAGCCAGGAAACTTCGGGGCAAAGATTGTCACCTGATGCCCTCGCTTTGTGAGCCCTGCGGAAACCAATTGCAGGGAGATGGATACACCATTGACTTGTGGAGCGTAGGTATCCGTGAATAACCCGATGCGAAGCGCACCGAGGTTGAGCTTTGACTCTGTAACCAATTCTGCCATGTTCTTCACTCTCCAGAAATATTTTGTTCTGTTTTTTCTTTGTGTTTTGTTAAGTTTGCTTTCATGCGTTTTGCCAGCTCACGACGGGTGAGCATCACGCGATGTTTGCAGATATTGCATTCCAACCCTATATCTGCTCCGAGTCGTACAACGGTCCACTCGTAGGAACCGCACGGATGCGGTTTGCGTAAGCGCAGGTGATCGTTGAGTTGCAGATCCGGGAGCATATGGAAATTATACCGCCATGAAGTGACTACCTCGTGTTAATGGCTTGTAAACGGCTGGGAAATATTTCCCAGCCTCGTGGAGAAAACTTTCCTTGAGGGAAATTACGTGCGGACGATAATAAGGTTGTAAGCAATAACCGGAGGTGCAGAATGAATGATGAACTAAAAATTAAATTCTGGGGTGTGCGCGGAAGTTATCCCACGCCCGGCGCGGGCACGATCAAATATGGCGGAAACACCGCCTGTGTGGAAATCCGCGCGGGTGAACGCACTCTTGTCTTGGATGCGGGAACGGGCATCATTCCGCTTGGCCGCGAGTTGGCCCGTCGTGCATCCACTGAAAAGCGCGGGCCTGAATTGCTGCTGCTTTTTAGTCACTTGCATCACGATCACACACAGGGTTTCCCGTTCTTTGTCCCTGCGTATATGCCGGGTGCCCGCCTGCACATTTTGGGTCCCGATGGCACCACTGAATCTTTGAAGCAGGTGTTGGAACATAATCAATCGTCTGAAACGTTTCCGATCAGCTTGCGCGATATGGCTTCGTCGAAAGATATTCAATCGGTGCAAGAGTCGCAGGTGATTGTTTGGGATGAAGAGGGTGTCCGTTTGGTTGGGCCAGGCGTCTGGTTACGTAGTGAGGCGTTGGTGATTCGTATTCACAAATCATACGCGCATCCCGGCGGAGTCTTTGTCTATCGCATTTCATGGCGTGGCAAATCGATTGTGTATGCGACGGATACCGAAGGCTATGTGGGCACGGATCGAAAGCTGGTTTCGTTTGCGCGCGATGCGGATGTATTGATTCACGATGCGCAATACAGCGATGCGCACTATGGCGGGCAGCTTGCGGGATTTCCATCCACGCAGGGATATGGACACTCTACCGCTACGATGGCTTGTGAAGTAGCCGCCTCCGCCGAAACGGGGCAACTGATTCTTTTTCATCACGACCCCGCCTACTCTGATGAAATGGTTGCTGCGCAGGAAAATACCGCGAAGGCGAATTTCCCTGATAGTTGTGCTGCGTATGAAGGACTTGAAATCGATCTACGCCCATCTTCTGAAACCAGAAGAGGAGCGATGGAAAGAGATGTACAATATGTTAAGAATGGCTGAAATAAAAAAGGACGATACCCGCAATTTGCTTTCTGACATCAAATTGTTCGAAGGACTCACTCCTGCCCAGCTGGATTGGGTGGCACATCGCGCGCATCGGAGGGTATTCCCTGCCGGCACGAATGTAATGACAATTGAACAACCTGGTGAAGCAGTCTATGTGATTCTGCATGGGACGGTAAAAATCCATGTGGAGCAGGGTGACCGCGATGTCATTCTTTCGATTTTAGGCGGCGGGGATTTGCTCGGCGAAATGAGTTTGATCGACAGTGTGGGCCGCTCGGCAAGCGCCGTGACTTTGGAAGATTCTCTTTTGTTGTGGATGGATCGCACCACCTTCAATTACATTCTCGATAATTTTCCGAAGGCGGCGCGCAGCTTGGTGAAGATTCTTTCGGCGCGCGTGCGGCTTTCAGATCAGATGATCCAATCGCTTGCTTCGCTGGATGTGAATGGACGTGTGGCGCGTCAACTGCTGGCTTTTGCAGAACGTTATGGCCGCGATGTGAAAGACGGCGTGCAAATTCGCATCCTGTTGACTCAGGGAGATATTGCCGATCTCGTCGGCGCGTCTCGCAAGCGGGTGAATCAAACGATGGTCTTGTTGAAAGATCAGGATCTGGTTCTGATGTCTGAAGATGGCCGCATCATTATCCGCGACAAGGTTGGGTTGGCAAAGTATTGTAGTTAAAGCAGGTGACAGTCACTTTTAAAGTGACTGTCACCTTGTATTATTTGCAGAACGGAATCGTATCGCTGTTTTTATTTGCATTCAACGGCAGGCCGAAATAGGGGGAAGGGTCGTAGGTGTTGTTGATATCCAGCTCGTTCGTAAAATTTCCAAAGCTGTCGTCTTTTACAACTGAAATATGCAAGTGAACTCCCACAGGGTTGGCCGGGTCACCGGAATAATTTCCCATGCGACCAAGATAAGTCCCTGCTTCGACGAAGACTTCGCTTGTGCCCAAGGGGAATTGGTCTGAGATGAAAGAATTGCCTTGGGCGTCGGCCATGTGAGTGTAGTAGACCCAGATCTGGCGTCCGGGGCGAAGCGGGTCTTCTGGCACGCGAATAATGACGGAGGACTTCCAGTCCGATTGACGGGTGAGATATCCGGGATAGGCAGCGAATATTGAGGTGATGCCAACGTCTGTTCCGCCAAAGATGTCGAGCCCGGAATGACGGTGACCGGGACGGAAGGAATCGTCCCAAATGAAACCGATCAATCCATCTGTGGGGAAGGCGAATGGCGCATTGTTGCAGCGTGTGCCGGCCTTCATCCTGAATTCCGAGAGGGAGGATGGATCCTGAAACCAGGCATAGATTTTGTCCGTTCTTGGCGAGGAACGACGGCGATATGTCTGATAAATGTAAATTCCCGCAGCTGTGAATGCCACAAGGAGGGCAAGGACAATGAATTTTCTGGTCATTCGAAAGATTATACCCACTGCGGAAAATTCTTACGGAATTTTTATTTGATGTTATCCAATTTCTTATGGAACGAATTTAACATAGGGACATTCATATCGTTAAATCAAAGGAGATTAAAAATATGTCACTTTATATTCAACCCTACCCATTCCGCCGCACGGCTCGCCGATTGGCTGCCGAGGCCCAAATCCGCCCGTTGGGTGTCAATGTCCGCGAAGAGGACGATGCCTATGTTCTTTCCGCCTTGGTGCCTGGTTTGAAGGCCGAAGACTTGAATATTCAGGTGCTGGAAAATGTTGTCAGCATTGAAGGGGAGTACAAGTCTGAAGATGCGGAATACCTTCTGAGTGAACTTCCCAATGGTTCCTTCCGCCGTTCACTGCGATTGCCCAGCGATATTGAAGCCGACCAGGTGCAGGCGAAGATTGCTGACGGCGTACTGACATTGAATCTACCCAAGGCAGAATCTGCCCGCCCGAAGAAAATCCAGATTTCTGTGAACTAGGAATTAAATTTATAAAAAGAGACGCATAACCAGTGCGTCTCTTTTTATTTGGAAATGGGTGCGCCAACCTGTGTATAATTCATCCATTCTGATATTGGAGTACCCTGTGCGAGCTAAATTTACCCTACTCACTCTTCTTGTTATCCTGCTTCTCAGTGCATGTGGGCAATCTGCAACTGAAGTTGTGGGCCCAACAGCCATTCCTACGGATACACCCATTCCAACGGCTACAATCATCCCGACGCAATCCACACCGCTGGCGATCCTGGTCGTGCCCGCGGACCTGGACCAGGCTGTCTCTGATGTGTATCAAAAGACGATGTACAATCTTGCACAACAAAGCGGATATCGCTTTCAGGTTCGGACTGCTTTAACTCCAGAAGACCTGGCCGATAGCACCTTGAAAGTGGTCGTGGCATTACCCCCAGACCCCGGCATCGCCACGCTCGCACCCACTGCACCCAACGTGCAATTCCTGGCGGTGGACATTCCGAACCTTACAGCCGGTGGCAATGTGAGCGTGCTGGCTCCCAACAATGCCGTGGAGATTCCCGCATTTCTTGCTGGTTATGTTGCAGCCATGCTCGTGGAGGAATATCACATCGGCATGATCATCCCGAAGGATGATCCCAGTGCCCAGCTTGCGCTGCAAGCATTTTCGAATGGAAAGACTTATTATTGCGGGCTTTGTAATACTTTTTATGTATCCTCGATCACCTATCCAACCTATGTTGAAATTCCAGCCGATGAAGACCCGTCGCGTTATGGCGGATATGCCAACGTGTTGATCAACGACCGCAAAGTGGATGTGCTTTATGTGTATCCATCCCTCGCGCGGCAGGATTTCCTTGACTATATTGGAACCACCGGCGTTTTGTTGATCGGTGCGAATCGCCCGGGAAGTGTGCGCCCTGGCGGTTGGGTGATGACCATTCAGCCGGATACGATCAAGGCGATTCAACTTGCCTGGCCGGGTTTGATCGCCGGACAAGGCGGACAAACGGTTCAATCTCCGATCGGGCTTGTGGATGTCGACCCGGCATTGCTTACGCCCGGGCGTCAACGATTAGCTCAAGAGACGTTGGACGCGCTCCTTGCAGGACGAATCCTGCCGGTGGGCCCGTAAAATTATTCTACAAATAAAAAGCCGACTCAGAAATGAGTCGGCTTTTTATTTTCTGAAAAACTTTATGCTGCTACAGACCACTCCTGCCGAACCAGCCACGCCATTGATTTGACCAATAGTGCCATCGGGCTGATGGGCGTGGAAATGTGTTCGTTCACGCCGGCATGAATATATTCAAAAATATTTTTGCGGTCTGCTGATGGTGCAAGAAGGAGCAGGGTTCCCTTGGTGGTGGCGCGCAGTCTGCGGCATAGGTCCAATTTGGCAGTTTGCGGCAATTCAAGATCGAGGATGATCAAGGAAGGAGTTGTCATTGCAGCCATGATCAACGCTGTGTGCGGAGCGGATTCATGGAACACATGGCAGTTCTTTTGTTGAAAAAGCGTTTCCCAAACAGAGATCATTTCAGCATCCTTCGAGAGGATCAGAACTGTGTGTGGCCCGTCCATATTGTTCTTCCATGTGATCATGATATTTTTTCCTTTCTTTCCTGATGTATCCTTTGAGGTTGGAATTAGCCGTTTCGGGTTTGCCCCTTCGGTACTACAGGAAAATTGATCCGCACAAATCCTTGACTCTCTTTTCCCTTGCGTGATAAACTCTGCGCGCTTGAGAAAAGCAAATTTTATGAAAGGAGGCGCACGCCCAATGATAATGAACACGTTCCATCTTATCCCCGCATTCACCGGCAAAGCCGATGTTGATTCTCGCAGTGCGCCTGCTTCCCGTTAGACCGACCTAGTCGTCTTACGGCCACGGTGTCACTGCGACCCGTGGCCGTTTTTATTTAATCGTAAAGCGTCCATGGGTTCATGACCTGTGGCCGCTTTTTGTTTTGTTATGGAGGAAACCATGTTAGATATTCAAACCCAGCTTTTCGAAGCAAAGGATGTTCGCTTCGGTCCCATCGACCATGAAGTGCATCCCGATATCGAATCCAAATGGACGCATGACGCCGAATTCATGCGCCTCTTTGACCTGAAACCGGTTCGCCCGCTTTCACCGGCAATGGTGAAAAAGCAGTACGAAGCCGTTGAAAAAGAGATGGAGGAGGAAAAGAACCTCTTCTATTTCACAGTCCGTGCCCGCGAAGACGACCGCCTGATCGGAAAAGCAGTTGTTGAGTGGATCGATTGGAACAACGGCAACGGGTTTCTGCGCTTAGGCATTGGCTTGCCAGAGGATCGCCGCAAGGGATATGGTTCGCAGGCTCTCAGCATGTTGCTGCGCTATGCCTTTGGCGAGTTGAACCTCTACCGAGTCACCGCTGTCGTGCCGGCCTACAATGAAGGTGCCATGCGTCTCTTCCAGAAGTTTGGTTTTATGGAGGAGGTCCGCCGACGCCAGGCATTGAACCGTGATGGTCAACTTTGGGATCTCGTCTCTTTCGGCTTGTTGAATAGCGAATGGCGGGAGCAGAATAACGGTCGAGGGTGAAGCGATGAAAGACATCTATCGCGGATCCCTCGTCCGCCTGTGCGGTGAGTCTCCGGATCTGCTGGCAAAATCCATGATGAAATGGGATCGGGATACGGAGCAGCACCGCCTCTCAGACAGCGAGCCGGCACAGTTATGGTCTGAGAAAAAATTAAAAGACTTTATTGAGAAGCGAGCCAATGGCAATCCGCAATCATTTCGGTTTTGGATACGCACGCTTGCGGATGATACATTGATCGGCGGCGTGGGGTTGTGGGTCAGCTCATGGACTCATGGGGATACCTGGCTTGGGATTTCCATTGGCGAGCGCGATTATTGGGGCAAAGGGTATGGTACCGATGCCATGCGGCTTGCCGTGCAATATGGATTCCTTGAGTTGAACCTGCGCCGCATTTCGCTGGGGCTGCATGCGTTTAATGAACGAGCTTTGAAGTCCTATGAAAAGGTTGGCTTTAAACTGGAAGGCCGAATGCGCGGTGAAGGTTTGCGAGACGGCGTACGCTTCGACAGCCTGTGGATGGGTATTCTGCGCGAGGAATGGCTGGCTTCCCAGGAGGTGGCGAAATGAAAGACATTTTTAAGGGAGATCTTGTCCGTCTTTCTGCAATGGATTCTGAAGAGATCGGCAAGGCGCTTTCCGTGCAGGCCCGAGATTCAGAATTGATGCGGTTAATGGATACCGGTCCCATCCGCCTGCATTCTGCAAAAGCAGCTGCAAAATTTTTTGAAAAAATAATGGAGGAGAATTCGCCCACGGACTATTTTTTCAGCATCCGTGCCTTGGACGATAACCGTCTGTTGGGCGATATCAACATCGATGTGATTAACAATTGGAGTTCGCGCGATGCGTACGTGGGGATTGGAATCTACAAGCGTGAGGATTGGGGCAGGGGCTATGGTACCGAAGCCATGCAATTAATTTTGCAATTTGGTTTCATCGAACTTAACCTGCGCCGTGTCACGCTTGCCGTCTTTGAATACAATCCGCGCGCCATTCGTTCCTATGAAAAATGTGGTTTTCATGTGGAAGGCCGAGTGCGTGGCAGATTGGTAAAGGATCATAAACGCTGGGACATGCTCGTGATGGGCATCCTGCGTGAAGAATGGATGAAGTTGCATCCACAAAAGGAAATGAGGATCAAATGACAAAAAAAGAATCGGTTCTTGCGGAAGGACTTTTGTTGCGCCCGGTGCAATGGGCGGATCGTGACGCCGTGGCCAAGCTTATCTACGATGTTTGCGAAGCGGATGGAGATACAACCGTTGCAGTTACACCTGAAGAGTTGGAGCATGAATGGAAGAATGAGCGCTTCAAACTCGAAACAGACGCGTTCCTTGTCGAAACGAAGGATGGCCGCGTGGTGGGCTATGAAGAATTTTCAAATCGGCACGAGCATTACGATTTGAATATCGATGGATATGTGCATCCGGAGTTTAAAAAGCTTGAAGTGGGCACCGCATTGCTGCGCAGGGCGGAAGTTCGTGCGCGCGAAGAGATGGAACTCGCCGCGCCGGATCTGCGCGTGTTTGTACGCAGCACCATCGATAATCGCGACGAGATCAGCCATCAGCAACATACAAGCGAAGGGTATTCCCCCAAACGCTATCACTGGCGCATGGAAATAAAGTTGGATTCCCCGCCTGCTGCGGCAATTTGGCCCGAAGGCGTTGAACTTCGTCCCTTTGTAAAGGGGGAGCATGATGTCGCTCTTTGGCAGGCGCAAAATGAGGCCTTTCGCGATCACTGGGGGAGTCACGATGTCTCCTTTGAAGAATGGGGGCATGGCAGATTTGATCGTGAAGATTTCGACCCAACTCTTTGGATGGTTGTTTGGGAGGGGAATGAAATTGCAGGGTTTTCGATCAACCGCTTTCGCATGGGAATCGGCTGGGTAGGGACCTTGGGAGTCCGCCGGCCGTGGCGGAAGAAGGGCCTGGGGCTGGCTCTGCTTCAAGCCTCCTTTGGCGAATTTTACAAGCGTGGCATGAAAACCATCGGCCTTGGTGTGGATGCCTCCAATCCGACGGGAGCCACCCGTCTCTATCAACGGGCCGGCATGTACATCGCCAGCGAATTCCTCACCTTTGAGAAGGAACTCCGCCCGGGCAGGGAAATCGGGTAAAAGGGCTCAAAATCAAAAGCCGATTCGCCGAGTGAGCAAATTCAGTGTAGAATCAAGCTAACTTTGCAACACCTAGAAAGGGTACCTCCATGAACCTGCGATGTATCTACTGTCAGACCCCGTTTACCCTTAGCCGTGCCGAAATGGTTGCTGCGATCCAGCACATGACCGAAAAGAACATGAACCATTACGATGCGCATTGTCCACGCTGCCGTCGTGCGAACTCGATTTCCCGCCAACGAATGGAATTGTTCTTCCCGAACTGGCAGGAGGCCGCAAAACAAGCCGCCGCCGCGCCTCGTGCGGAGGCCGAGCCTGCCTCTGCTTCGATGAAAACGGTGCCACTCCCGAAGGGTGCCAAGGAGGCCGCGAAGATCGCGCCTGCCAAGAAGCCTGCGCCGAAGAAAACCGCGGCAAAGTCTGCTGCCAAATCTGCACCCAAGAAGCCTTCTGCTGCTGGAAAGACCACTGCGAAAAAAGCACCAGCAAAAAAGAAGAAATAAACAACTCAAGCCGCCGTCATCGGCGGCTTTGTTATCTGTGAGGAAGAATGAGCATTCGTGCAATTTTTTTTGATTTTGGAGGCGTGATCCTGCGCACCGAATATCAGGCGCCGCGCCAGCAGTTGGCCGAGCGTTTTAACATGGAATATGAAGACATTGATAAAGCCGTTTTTGGTTCGCCATCTGCACAGCGTGCTTCGATCGGTGAAATTACCGAAGAGGCGCATTGGAAGGAAATTGGAAAGCGCTTTAAATTATCCGATGCCGACCTGAAGGCGTTTGAAGAATCTTTTTTTGCCGGCGATGTGATCGACCGTGACTTTGTTGAGTACATAGACTCGCTGCGGCCGAAATATCACGTGGGCCTGATCTCGAATGCCTGGAGCGGACTGCGTGAATACATCACCAGGGAAAAGATCGTCACTGCTTTTGACAGTATCACCATCTCTGCGGAGGTGGGGGTTGCCAAGCCGGAGGCAAAGATATTTCAAGTTGCGTTGGATCAGGCCGGGGTTAAAGCGGAAGAGGCGGTCTTTGTCGATGATTTTCAAGTCAACATTGATGCTTGTGAATCGATCGGTATGAAGGGCGTCCTGTTCAAATCCCCGCAGGATGTTTTGAAGCAGTTGTATCAGGTTCTTAAATAGGTTGTGCACAAACTGGAGACTACAATGAAAATCATGATCTTTTCCGTTCAATCTTCCGGCATAAGGAGCATGCTCCCGCCTGAAAAATAAATTCTCCGCTTGCCAAGGGTGGAGAAATGACAATTGAATAAGGAAATCACATGTTTCGAAATTTAAAGGTAGACGCAACCAAAGTCTATTTGTTTATTGAGTTCACGGCATCGGCATTCTTTTCGATGATGTTCGTGACCATGTCTCTGTACGAAGCCACTGTGGCCGGCCTGCTACCGTATCAGTTGGTGCTGGTGGGGACCACGCTGGAGATCTCGGCATTCGTGTTCGAAATTCCCACCGGCATTGTCGCGGATGTGGTTTCGCGGCGGCTGTCCATCATCATCGGATATGTGTTGATGGGTGTTGGTTTTCTCATCGAAGGTCTCTTCCCGTTCTTCCTGCCGATCCTGCTCGCGCAGGTGGTGTGGGGATTAGGCTACACGTTCACGAGCGGCGCCACGCAGGCGTGGATCTCGGATGAAGTGGGCGAAGAAAAAGCGAATCAATTGTTCATGCGTGCCACGCAAGTGGGGCTTGTCGCTTCGCTGCTCGGTATGGGACTCGCTATGTGGATTGGCGCAAACAATGTAGCGTTGCCGATCATCCTCGGTGCATTCGGTGTGATCGCGATCGGTGTTGTGTTGATCTTCATCATGCCGGAGACGGGCTTCCACCCAACGCCGAAGGAAGACCGCAATAACTGGCAGCACATGTGGCACACGTTCAATCAAGGTTTGAATGCGGTCAAGGCACGTCCGCGCTTGATCTCGATCCTGGGTGTGGGCTTGTTCTATGGATTGTACAGCGAAGGCTTTGACCGTTTGTGGGTAAAGCATTTGTTGGATACGTTTGAAATTCCCGTCATCTTTGGGAATAATCAGATCGCGTTCTTTGCCGCCCTGCGCATCGTCGGGTCGATCCTGACCATCTTTGCCGTTCGCTTCGTGGAGAAACGGGTCGACTCCGGCAATGCCCACTCGATTGGACGTGCGATGCTGATCGTGACAGGTGGGATTGCCGTAGCGATGATCGGCTTTGCGATTTCGCCGCTGCTGCCTTTGGCACTGGGATTGTATCTCGTGATCGATGTGTTGCGCGATGTACATGGACCGCTCAACAGCGCCTGGGTGAATCAAAAGCTTGATTCCAATGTACGTGCCACAGTGCATTCGATGACCGGTCAGGTGGATGCATTCGGTCAGATCGCCGGCGGACCGAGCATGGCCTTGGTGGCCCGCTTTTCGTCAGTGGTCGCTGCCATCGCGGCGTCTGGATTTTTGCTTTTGCCCGCGATGTTTTTGGTGGGCAGGGCGAATAAGATTCCGATGGAAGAGAATGGTGAGTAGAAAGTAGTAAAAAGGTCTCCAAGTTGAAAAGCTTGGGGACCTTTTTGTTGGTCTGCGTGTCGGAAGTGGAGACTTGAGCTTTTAAATTTATATTTTTTCAACAGCTAGCAATATTTCTTTTTCATCCCAAAGTTCTCTCGCACATCTTACGATCGCGCCTGGGGCAAATTCCCAAATCTCGTCATCTGGGTCGTAGTTTTTGGTAGGTAAAATGCGAACAACATTTTCTTTAACTATCTCGCCATAAGTTGGTCTTACAACGTACGTGCCTTCATCAAGCAGGCGAACATAAATAATTGTTTTATTCATCCCCACCCATATCTCCTGACCCCAAATCCGGCAGCGCGGACTCGATTTCTTCGGGGCTTTGACCGGCTTCCAGTCTGTCCACGACGTCGTCGAATTCGGGGGGTAGATCCTCGCCCATTTCTTTGCCCATTTTGCGCATCATTTGTCCCAACGCCTGTGGATCGTTTTCGAGGCCTTCGAGATCACCGATTCCGTCGGTCATTGATTCCATGCGGCTGGTTTCGGATTTCGCGATGCGCACCTTCGTCATGCGGCGGCGCACGTCCGAGCTGTTGCAGTGGGTGCATTGAACGAGGACTTTGCCGTATTCGCTGAAAGTCTGGAAGATGTCAAAGCGCTGGTTGCAGGTGTTGCAGATAAAGTCATAAGTGGGCATATTTCCATTTTAACCGAATCAGGCGACGGGTAGGGGCGACCCGTTTGGGTTTATCAAGCGTCCTGCTTTCGCTGGGTGGGTCGCCCCTACAGCCATGATGAATCTCTTTGGTACAATCGATGAATGACCAACGAATTCCAGGTACATCAACCTTCCCCGATTCTCATTGTTGTCTCCGGCCCATCTGGCGTGGGCAAGGACACCGTCGTGCAGCGCATGAAGGAGCGCGGGCTTCCGTTCCATTTCGTGGTCACTGCCACCACGCGCGAGAAGCGGCCCAACGAAACCAATGGCAAGGATTACTGGTTTGTTTCGAAGGATGAGTTTGCGCGCATGATCGAAGAGAATGAGTTGATCGAATATGCAGTGGTCTACGGCGATTACAAAGGCATTCCCAAATCGGAAGTGCGCGATGCGCTTGCGAGCGGCAAGGATGTGGTCATGCGTATCGATGTGCAGGGCGCGGAGACCGTACGCAAGCTCGTGCCTGAAGCCTTGCTCATTTTCATCACCTGCGATAGCGAAGAGGAATTGGAACGACGCTTGCGCGAACGCAAAACCGAATCATCCGACTCTCTCTCCCTGCGAATTGCCACTGCGCGAAAAGAATTGCAGCGCATCGGCGCGTTCGATTATGTCATCGTCAATCGCGATTTTCATTTGGACGACACGGTCAACAAGGTCCGCTCGATCATTGAAGCGGAACATTTGCGCGTGCAGCATCGCAAGGTGAATTTATGAATCAGTCCTTTCCCGAACGGGAATCTTCCACGCCTCTTTCACAGCCGGAGCTTGTATCATCCTCGGAGAGGGTCCCTGCTCCCCAGCAAGTTCGCATCCAGATGCCATTTTTGGTGCCCAAGGTCACATACGCGATCATCGGGTTTACTGTGTTCGTTTATATTTTGCAGGTCTTAAGTGTGGGTCTGTTCGGTTATGCTGCAGGACGAGCCGATTGGCTTGAATATTTTGGCGCGCGCATCAATGAACTGATCCGTGCCGGGCAGTTGTGGCGTTTTATCACCCCGGCTTTTTTACATGCCTCCCCTACACATATTTTCTTCAATATGTATGCATTGTTTTCCATCGGTTCACTCCTGGAAAAGCATTACGGACATGCGCGCTTTGCTCTGTTGTATTTTCTGGGCGCGTTTTCCGGCAACGTGTTTTCCTTTTTATTCGGCAGTGACAGCGGATTTTCCGTGGGCGCATCCACGGCAGTGTTTGGTTTGATCACAGCCGAGATCGTCTTCTTTTATCAAAATCGAAAATTATTTGGCAGCTATGCCCGGCAGGCCATCACGAATACCGGCGTGGTCATCGCGTTGAACTTATTTCTCAGCCTCACACCCGGTATCGATGGCTGGGGTCATATAGGCGGGTTGTTGGGCGGCGGTATGTTTGCCTGGTTTGCCAGCCCGCTCTGGAAAGTGGTTGGACTCCCTCCTGAAGTGAAGCTTGAAGACGAGCGGGATATCCGCGATTGGGGTGTGGGGACCGCAGTCGTTTTGCTGGTATTTGGAGCGCTTGCCATGTGGGGAATGTTTAAATAGATTTTCCTTTTTGCAAACCAGCTTGAAAAAACTTTTAAAAATTCTTGACAATTTTTGTTGCCAAGGTGTATAACCACCGTGCAATCTGAATAGTCCTCGTTAGGCCAGGCGGCTGCAAGGTACACAGGCCATTGTCCTGAAACGTCGAAAGACGCCAAAGGGTATAACAGGTGAGGTCGGCTTAAGGCCTCACTCAAAATGGCTGGAATTGGATCATCCATTCCTACGACGCGCAGTGTTGAAGCTCAACAGGGAGGCGAATCATTTTCATGTATGTATTCTGCCTCCCGCCATGTGAACGGGAGGCTTTCCTTTTGCCATTCTGTGAAGCTGATGCTAAATTAAACACAGGGATGTAAGGAGTGATTTTCGTGGACCCGGATAGTAGAAAGCGCAATACCCACGAGCGGAATGTTCTTTCGCATCATTCGTCATCCCTGCATGGTTTAAGTTATTTTCTTATGCCTTGAAGCGGGGGAATGCAGGCTATGCCTTGCAAACCCGTGGACGTGTTTTGTGAATCGCCTTTCGCTCAAACGAAGGCGATTTTTTTGTTGCCTTCTTCCGTGCGGGTTCAAGCGCAGGAACAAAATCATCAAGTTGTAATTATGATGGAGTTGTTCAAATGCTTGATCCTGCCGAAGAAAGTAAAAAATAAAAGGCAGAAAGGAAATTCAATATGAACCCAACATTGAACATGATCGATCTCGAATCGTTGATCGCCTCCCGCGACTTTGCCGCGCTGCGTGAACAAACAAGGAATTGGCCGGCAGGTGACCTGGCTGAATTGATGGAGCCGTTATCGGCGGAGAAGGAGGCGGTTGTTTTCCGTCTATTGGCCCGCGAACAGGCGGCGGATGTATTCTCCTATCTTTCGCAGGAGCGTCAGGAGGAACTGCTCAAGGCGATGGCTCATGAAGATGTGGCCGGCATCTTGAATGCGATGTCGCCCGATGATCGTACTTCGCTGCTGGAGGAGCTGCCTGCAAATGTAATTCAACAATTGTTGAATTTACTTTCCCCGCAGGAGCGCGCGATTGCATCCCAATTGCTGGGATATGAAGAAGACTCTGTGGGCCGTTTGATGACGCCGGACTTTGTGCGCGTCCGCTCCCACTGGACGGTTGCTTATGCTCTCGATCACATTCGCCGTTATGGGGTGGATAGCGAAACCATGAGCATGATCTATGTGATCGATAAGGATAACAAGCTGGTCGATGACCTGCGCATCCGCCAAATATTATTAGCCCCGCCTGAAAGTCCCATCTCCGACCTGATGGATTCGCGTTTTATTTCCCTGAAAGCCACTGACCATCGCGAAGCTGCGGTGGAGGCTTTCAAAGATGCGGACCTTATCGCGTTGCCGGTGACCGATACTGTCAACACGTTGATCGGGATCGTTACTGTTGATGATATTCTTGATGTGGCGGAAGAAGCAGCCACGGAGGATTTTCAAAAGATGGGTGGTTCCGAAGCGCTTGATGAACCTTATATGAAGATCGCCATTTCCAAAATGGTGCAGAAACGTGCGACATGGCTGATCATTTTGTTTTTGAGTGAAATGTTGACTGCAACCGCAATGGGTCGGTTTGAAGATGAAATTGCAAAAGCGGTTGTGTTATCCATTTTTGTGCCATTGGTGATTTCCAGCGGTGGGAATTCGGGTTCTCAAGCTTCCACATTGATCATCCGCGCAATGGCTCTTGGTGAGGTGAAATTGCGTGATTGGTGGCATGTCATGAAGCGCGAGATCTTGTCCGGCCTGTCACTTGGCGGAATCCTCGGAACCATCGGGTTTATCCGTATTTCCATCTGGCATTATCTTTTTGGCGCTTACGGCGAGCATTGGTTCCTGCTGGCATTGACTGTTGGACTGGCCCTGGTTGGTATCGTTCTGTGGGGATCACTGTCTGGATCAATGCTTCCATTCCTGTTGCGTCGCGTTGGGTTGGACCCGGCCACTTCTTCGGCTCCCTTTGTCGCCACTCTGGTGGATGTTTCAGGATTGATCATTTACTTTACGGTTGCCGGGCTCATACTGCGCGGAACGCTTCTTTAGAAAACTTTGAAATAAACAAAAAGAGCGGGAGTACTCCCGCTCTTTTTGTTTAAATAAACCTGGAATTGGTTTATTTCAGAACTGAAAGTTCAAAAGCTTGACAAGGCTTGGGAAGGGGGTAAAATACTTCCGTTTTGGAAATATTTCACCGCGGAAGGATTTTTTGATGTCTTCAGAAAAAATTGCCGATCAATTTATGGAGTTGATCCAAAGGTTTATTCACCTGCGCCCCAAATTGACCCCGCCTGACCATGTGCTCCAATTCAAGAAAAAAATGGAAGGGCTTAAAAGCAAGATGGAGGAGGAAGATCGTTCTTTCCTTTTCCGGGTGCTGATTCTGCTGGCGCAGAATTCAACCCCCCTCACCATGAGTGAATTAAGCATGGAGCTAAATGTGCCCATGAGCACTGCCACGCGCATTATCGATGGATTGGTGCGCAGCGAGATGGTGGAACGCGTCAATGATGCCAGCGATAGGCGCGTGGTTCGTGTGGGGGTAAGCAAAGCCGGGCGCGAGCTGTATGAGCAAGGCATGTCCTACAACAAACAGCGCATCATACGGCTAATGAAGAATTTCTCCGATGAAGAACGGGCGCAATTGTTGAAATTAATGAGCAAGGTGTTTGATTCTTTGCTGGAAGAGATCGAGCAGAAAAAATGAAGGAGAATTTGAATGAGACGTTTTAGAGCATTGATAAAGAAGGAAATGATCCACATGCTGCGCGATCCGCGCACATTGATCTTTATCTTCATGATGCCGATCATGCAGCTGTTGCTGCTTGGATATGCAAACAACACTGAGATAAAAAATGTGCCCACGGTTGTGTTCAATCAGGATAACAGCAAGGCCAGCCGCGCCCTGTTGGATTCATTCCAGGCAACTGATTATTTTTCATTTGACTATGCCGTGTATAGCCAGGCGGAAGTGTATCGTCTGATCGACGCAGGCAGGGCCAAGGTGGGCATTATCATCCCGCCCGATTACAACCAGAATGTCGCCACACGCAAAACAGCGGATGTGTTGGTGCTGCTCGATGGAGCTGATCCAACCATTGCCAGTGCGGTAATGTCTGCGGCGGCGTTGGCGGGGCAGGCTCACGGGGCAAGTGTGCGCTCGCAGCAGTTGGCTCTTCAGGGTCCGACCGGAAGCGCGGCTTCGCCTGTGGATGTCCGCACGAACGTTTTGTACAACCCTGATCTGTTGGGAAGTTATAACCTTGTGCCAGGTTTGATCGCGATGATTTTATTTCAAACCGCCACCAGCCTCACGGCACTTGCCATCGTCAAGGAACGGGAACGCGGCACCATCGAGCAATTGATCGTGACGCCAATTCGCAGTTGGGAATTGATCGTCGCAAAGATCATTCCATACATTTTGGTTTCATTTGCGAACACGGTCTTGATCATGGCGGTTGGAACCTTTCTTTTCGGCGTTCCGTTGCGCGGAAGTTTGGTTTTATTGTTTGGATTGGTCGGCTTGTATTTACTGCCAACCCTCGGTCTTGGACTTTTGATCTCCACTGCCGCAAAGACACAGCAGCAGGCGCAGCTCATGACCATGCCCATCATGCTGCCGTCGATGATGTTGTCCGGAGTTTTCTTTCCGATCTCATCGCTGCCGTTGTTTCTGCAGTTCGTAAGCAATCTTTTGCCGCTTACCTATTTCATTTACATTTTGCGCAGTATCCTTGTTAAAGGCGTGGGTATCGAGCTGATCATTCCCCAAATTGTTGCGTTGACTGTTTTTGCCATTGTCCTGCTTGGCCTTGCCGCCATGCGATTCCAAAAGACACTGGACTAATTTTTCAGGAGTATTTTTATGTTACAAAAACTTACCCGTTCCCAGATCGTGATGATCCTGGTTTTCCTCGCTGCGGCGATCTACTTTGGTTTTCGTGTGATTGCCAACAAGGACGATGGCAAACTTCGCGCCTCCGGCACCATCGAAGCTGTTGAAGTAAACGTCTCTCCCGAAACTTCCGGCAAGGTCAAGGAAGTTTTGATCGATGAAGGAATGGCCGCGAAGACAGGCGACCCGCTTCTTAACCTCGACGACAGCCTGCTCGCTGCCCAACGGACCGTTGCCGCCGCACAGGTTGATTCCGCCAAGGCTGCTCTTGCAACTGCTCAGCATAATTACGATGTCACTCTGCAAAATGCGTTGATCGCGGAACAGACCTCCACTTCCAACACCTGGCGTGTTTCTGCTCCAGACCAGTTCAATCAACCGGCCTGGTATTTCAATCAAAGCGAGCAGCTCACTTCTGCTCAAGCTGCGGTGGAAACTGCGAAGAAGAATCTGGAAGACGCGCAATCGAACCTTGTATCAGTGAGCGGTAATATCAGCAATGCGAATTTCATCAAGGCCGAAAAAGACCTTGCAGACGCGCGTGCGAACTTTCTGGTTGTTGACGATGTGAAGAAGCAGGCGGAGAATGCGGCAGATAATGACGGCTTGTTAACCGCTTCCTATGATAATTACAATGATGTAAAAGATGTGCTCGACGACGCGCAGACCGCTTACAGCGATATGCTCAGCACCACTGCCGCAAGAGATGTGCTGGATGCCCGCGGCGAAGTGATCGTGGCCCAACAGGAATACGATGCGGCTTATGCCCGCCTGCTTGCATTGCAAACCGGGACCCAATCCCCTGCGGTAGTGACAGCATCCAACGCGCTGGACCAAGCCAAGACCGCTCTTGCACAAGCTCAAGCCAACCTGGCTTTGCTCGATGCTCAAATGAAAAAGCTGACCATCTATGCACCCATGGATGGAATTGTGCTTGCACGCAATGTGGATCCCGGTGAATTTGTTCAGCCCGGCGCGGCGGCCATCAGCATGGCAAACCTCAACGAATTGACCATCACTGTGTATGTCCCGGAAGATCGTTACGGCGAAATCTCCATTGGGCAGGAAGTCAGCGTCACCGTTGATTCTTTCCCCGGCCAAACCTTTACCGGCACCGTTTCTTCGATTGCCAATCAGGCTGAATTCACTCCGCGCAACGTGCAGACCGTATCCGGCAGAAGCGCCACGGTGTATGCCGTCAAATTAAAAGTCAGCGATCCCGAAGGCAGGCTCAAACTCGGCATGCCCGCTGATGTTTTATTCACGAAATAAAATGTCGAATGAAATATTGCTCGAAACTGAAAATCTAATTAAGACCTTTGGCACCTTTCGTGCTGTGGATGGGCTTAACCTGCAGGTCCATGCCGGCGAGATGGTCGGTCTTGTCGGCCCCGATGGCGCCGGCAAGACTACAGCCATCCGCTTGATGTGCGGAGCCTTGAGTCCCACCAGTGGTGTGGTGCGCGTGGCGGGTTATGAAGTTCCCGCACAAGTGGAAAAGGCGCGCGAACAGGTCGGATATCTTGCGCAGCGCTTTGGTTTGTATGGCGACTTAAGTGTTCAGGAAAATATCGAATTCTTTGGTGAGGTGTTCGATGTGCCTGTATCTGAAGTGAAGCAGCGCGCTGCGGAATTATTGAACTTTGCCGGTCTCGGCGATTTCACGGATCGCCCTGCTTCCGCCCTTTCCGGCGGTATGCAGAAAAAGCTTGGGCTTGCCTCAGCCTTGGTCCATCGTCCCAAAGTCCTTTTGTTGGATGAACCCACCGGCGGCGTGGACCCGGTTGCCCGCCAGGAATTCTGGCATTTGTTGATCGCCCTCTTGCGCGGTGGTTCGGCGGTTCTGGTCAGCACACCGTATATGGATGAAGCCATGCGTTTCAATCGCGTGATCTTTATGAATCATGGTCGTGTGTTGACTCAGGGAGAGCCGCGGCAATTAATGAGTCGTCTTGAAGGTCGTATCCTTGAATTGGATGCCGGCGATCAAATGGCGGCGCGTCAGATCGCGGAAGATGATCCTGAAGTGGAGGACGTTCACACATTTGGCAATCATCTGCATCTGCGCGTCAGTTCGGCCAAGGGGCCGATGGAACGCATCCCGATGAAATTAAAATCCGCGAACATTCCAATGGAACACATGCTCCAAATTCCCGCCACGTTGGAAGATGTATTTATCCACCTGATCGAAACGGAAGGAGAAGAATATGAACAGCCAACCCCTTCCGCTTGAAGTGAATGGACTGACCAAAAAGTTCGGCGATTTTACAGCTGTGGACCACGTCACATTTTCGGTTCAACCCGGGGAAGTGTTCGGTTATCTCGGTCCGAATGGAAGCGGAAAGACAACCTCCATTCGCATGTTGTGCGGGTTGTTAACTCCTACTGAAGGCACTGCCAGTATCCTGGGCGTGGATGTTTTCAAAAATCCCGAACAGATCAAACCGCTGATCGGATACATGTCTCAAAAGTTTTCGTTGTACGACGATTTGACCGTATTGGAAAATCTTCAATTCTATGCAGGCGTGTACGGAGTGCCTGAATCAGAGGAGAAGAAACGCATCGATGAAATTCTCCATCTTGCAGGCCTTGAAGAGCGGACTTCCTCCCCCACGCTCGAACTCTCCGGCGGATGGCGGCAACGTCTCGCACTCGGCTGTGCCATTGTCCACAGTCCGAAGCTGCTCTTTCTCGACGAACCCACCAGCGGCGTCGACCCTGTTGCCCGCCGCGTATTTTGGGATTTGATCTATGAGATGGCTTCCAAAGGCACAACCATCTTTATCACCACTCACTACATGGATGAAGCAGAACACTGCAATCGCGTCGCATTCATGTATCGCAGCAAGTTGATGGCGCTTGATACGCCAGCCTCATTGAAGTCCACATATTTGCATGGCGCCGCATGGGATTTGGCCGCCAATCCTTTGTTGGAGACAGTTGACGAATTAACCAAGACCGATGGTGTTGCACAGGCCAGCCTGCATGGTGATCGTGCGCATGTCATCCTCGACTCGACCCAATGGTCACCGGATCAATTGACGAAATATCTTGCAGGCAAGGGGATTACTGTTAACTCGATCGAAACGGTTCAGTCCACGCTCGAAGATGTGTTCACATTGCTGGCTCATCGCGGCAAGATCGGTGAAGCCGCCTGAAAAGAAGAGCGAGGAATTCCTCGCTCTTCTTTTTTAAACCCTTGACTCTCCCCCAAGGGCAGATTGTATACTGCCGATATGAATCAGCCAAAAGAACTCTTCTCCATCGGTGGCTTTGCCAATATGACCCAGCTTTCGCTCAAGGCCTTGCGATTGTACGATCAATTGGGCATTCTTCAGCCGCATCACATCGACCCGCAGACAGGGTACCGCTACTACGGGCCGGACCAGCTTCCCAGCGCACGCATGATCCGGGTCATGCGCGAAATGGACATGCCGCTTGCCACCATCCGCCAGGTGCTCGCTTCGATGAACACCATCAATGCCGCAACCACCGAAATCGAATGGCTGGTGAATGAGTATGTCGAAATGCGTGAGAGGCAGGTGGAGCAGATCCGCGGGCAGGTTCATCAATTGATCCAATTAATCCATCAGGAGGTGGAACCCATGAGCTTCGAAGTCAATATCAAAAAGATCGCACCGCAGCAGGTGCTGAGCATTACCAGCCGTGTGAAAGTGGATAAACTTGACGACACCATCAGGCAATCCCTCGACAAATTATATGAGTCCCTCAAGCAGCAGAAGGTCGAGGCGGCAGATGCACCCTTCGGTATCTTTCACGGGCAGATCAACGAGCAGGAAGATGGACCCATTGAAGTCTGCCTGCCTGTGAATGGAAAGGTCAAGGCTGGAGGCGACATTGCCTCAAAAACCTTACAGGGTGGGGATGCAACCAGTGTGATGCTGAGCGGTGTGCAATGTGATTTCCCTGCGATCCTCGGCGGCTATGACGCCGCTGCAGACTGGATCCAGAGGAATGGGCATGAAATGATGGAACGTCCACGCGAGGTCTGGCATACAGCGCCGGGGCCGGATGCAAAGATGGAGATCATCTGGTTGTTTAAATAAAATTATCAATGTAGGGGCGACCCGTCAGGATGACGGAGACCGCCAGATCCCATTGGGTGGGTCACCCCTACATTAATGGAGAAAATATGATCATTGTCGGCAAACCTAAAATTGAGAAACGCCCAACGATCAACTATATGGGCATTCGCTTTATCGCACCGTTCAAGGGCATGTCCAAAGATATCAGGAAGAGCGCGAATGAATTGAATGCATGGGTGGATGAAAACAAGGTCAAAACCATGGGCCCGCCGTTTCTTCGTTATCATGTGATCGATATGCGCGGCTTCATGGACCTGTCCTTCTGTGTGCCGGTTCGCAAAGCGCTGGCGAATGATGGCAATATCAAAGCCGATATAATTCCCGCAGGAAAATATGCCAGCCTCATTTATACCGGCGGCGGTATCTCTGGCAACCGCGCGCTGATCGAATGGGTGCGCGCTCAGGGCTTGGGCTTTGATCGCTGGGATACGAAAGAGGGCGATAACTTTCGCGGGCGATATGAAACCTATCTGACCGATCCAAAGATCCAGCCACGCAGATCTCAATGGGAGATCGAGGTGGCGATCAAGTTGGTGGATTAACAAAATGGGGGCAGGCCCGCCCCATTTTGTGCTAAAATTTTCGCGTGAACACAACCCGACCACCCTGCTAAGCTTTTACCCCCCCTAACTCGTAAACAACCTACACCCGATGACCTCGACGGTGCCTGACGCAGTCGGGCGGCTTCGTGCCGCCCGTACGCCATCCTGCTGGCGCGAAGCCAGCAGGGCAGCCGTCTATTTTCGTTTAAGTCTCAGGCACGTGCTCCACCTCGCTCCAATTTGTCTCTATTCAACTCTTAAACAAATTGGAGGTTTCAAATGGAAACAATTCGAGGCAAAACGTGTATCCTCATGGATTTAAATGAATTACACGATCGACTCGCAAACTACAACCGCATCATCCTGGACCTGGGAACCGGTGACGGCCGCTATGTGCATTCCCTCGCCGAAAGATTCCCCGCTGACTTCATCATCGGCGTGGACTCGTGCCGCGAAAACCTGCACGAATATTCACGCGCCAAACTGCTGAACATGCTCTTCATCATATCCAATGCGCAGAGTCTGCCCTGTGAATTAAATGGACTGGTTTCGCACATCAGCATTAACTTTCCGTGGGGCAGCCTGCTTGATGGCTTGTTGACTGCTGACACAAGCTTGATGCGCGGTCTTGAACGACTCGCAACTTCCACGGCATCCATCGATGTTCATCTCAACGGCGGCGCATTGGCGGATGCAGGCTGGCCGCTTGAAAATGGCGCAGATAAGATCTATTACAACCTGCTGCAAGCCGGTTGGCGGGTTCGTACACCTCGCTGCATGGATGAGGATGAGTTGCAGGTCTTCCCAACGACCTGGGCCCGGCGTCTTGCACATGGACGTGATCCGCGTGGGATGAAAATCCATAGTTAAAAAGGCAGGTCACGCTACGTGCCCGTTCTTTGGGTATTAAGCGTGACCTGCTGTTTGAAGGAAAGCGGAATATAATTTGAAAGGAATTAAATCCAGTCTATTGTCAGGTGTATATGTATAAAAAGATCAGTATTCTGCTTTGCATAAGTTTTGTCCTCGCTTCCTGTACGACCGGGACCCCGGTGCCGGTCGCAACGTCAACGCTGCAACCTACTGCCACTCCCGAGCCGCAGGCATGGGACCGCGATGGCTGGAACACGGTCTGGCATGATGAATTCGATGGCGCGGAACTGGACCGTTCCAACTGGACCTTTGACATCGGTGGCAACGGCTGGGGCAATGCAGAATGGGAAGCGTATACCGATAAGCCTGAAAATGTACGCGTGGAAGAAGGGATGTTGGTGATCACGGCGATTGAAGATCCAAGCCTGCCCGCCGGTCGGCCGTATTCGTCGGCGCGCATCAAGACACAAGGGTTACATTCCTGGAAGTATGGCCGCATCGAAGCAAGTATCAAGCTGCCTTATGGTCAGGGCATCTGGCCCGCCTTCTGGATGCTTGGCGATAACAACAAAGGCTGGCCCGCTGGCGGAGAAATCGACATTCTTGAACAAATTGGCAAAGAGCCAAATACCATCCATGCCACAGTACATGCGCCGGGCTATTTCGGCGGCAGTGGTGTCACAACCAGTTTGGACGTGCCGGAAGGAACTCTTAAGGATGATTTTCATGCCTATGCCATTGAATGGCAGGAGAACGAGATCCGCTGGTTCTTCGATGATCAGGAATATTTCAAACTCACCCCGGCCGACGTCCCGGATGCATGGATCTTTGATCATGAATTCTTTATCATTATGAATCTGGCGGTGGGTGGCCGCTGGCCGGGTTATCCGGACGATACGACGGTATTCCCGCAGCAAATGCTTGTGGATTATGTAAGGGTGTATCAGAGACCGTAAAGCAAACCTCCGAAGTCTTCAAGGCTTCGGAGATTTTATCTCTAATTGATTGTTCATTGCTCAAAAAGCACAACCAAATAAACTGAGCTAAAAAATAGAATTAGCGGAGATAATATTCCTAGAATCCACCAAAGTATATTTAATCTCTTGGCTCTTAAATGCTTTTGAGCTTCTGGATAGTTATTAACCCACTTTGGAGTTTTGAAGTCCCAAAGCAGCGATGTAATGCCCGGGTTGCTTAAAAAGAGACGGTTTGCTAATTTCTTTGGTTTTGTTGGTGCCTTCCAAAAAAGCATTCCTTGAGGCTCGCCATCTTTTTCCCATTGATCTGGAAGATTTTCATATTCGAACCTCACTAAATCACTATGAGCTCTGGCGGCTAAAAAGAAAAACCTGGCTATAAAGACAAAATAGCCAATTATTCCTCCGCAAATCAATGACTGCCGTAAAGTTTCCATTCGTTATTTCAGAACCTTGACTACATTCCTTCCACTCGCTCCGCTGACCCCGCCGTGGACTCCGCTTCCGCAGAGATATAAATTGTCAATCGGGGTCTTGTGATTGGACCATCCAGGAATCGGACGCATGAACAGGAATTGATCAAGCATCAATTGTCCGTGGTTAAGGTCGCCTTCGGTGAGTCCGTATGTGGTTTCCAAATCGAGAGGCGTGATGGATTTACGATTTATGATTGACGATTGTAGATTGGGGAAGTACTCCGAAAGTGTATCAATGGCCAGCTTTTCAACCTTCGAACCTGCAACTTGCCAACTTTCGTTCTTCAAAGCATATGGCGCGAATTGAAAATGAATCGAAACTGTATTTTCTGAAGTTGTGACTTCCAAATAAGGCTTCTCTGAAATCTCGCCATACTTTGCCGCATCATAGGCGCGTTCGAGATATTTGATGGACGGTGCAATAACCAATGTACCTTCTGGAATCCCATGATTTCCATTGGTTTGCAAATGCACCTTTGCCACCGATCCGCGCATCTTGATTGATTGCGTGTGCCAGACGAATTCGGGTGGCAGATCCTGTGCGCCGACGAGTTTAAGTAAAGTGTGTTTCGGGTCGGCGGAAGAGAGGACTATGTTTGCAGAAATCTCTTCGCCGTTTGCCAACAGAACGCCTTTTGCCACCTGACCTTCGACTTTAATATTTTTTACTTCCGCATCCGTTCGAATTTCACCGCCAAATGCTTTGACCGCATCGGCCAAGGCATTTGTAATTTCGCCTGCCTTGCCCACATTTGGATGAGACAGCCCGCCGCGATTCATCCAGTTATGAATCAACGTATACCCGGTCCCCGCGGACATCGGTCCAAGCGTGGAGTCGTGAATCGCGACCGATGCAATCGCAGCTTTTACAATTTCCGATTCGAAATATTCCTCGACCAATTCCTGCGCGGTCATCGGCAGCGCGCGGATGAAGTTCAGCATGTCCTTGCGGCCCGCGAGGCGAAGTTCGAGTCCCAGCTCCAGCAAGCCATAGCCTTCACGAATATTTAAATTCTTCGGCAAGCGCGGCATGATGGTTGCGTAGGCCGTATCGAGAATATACGCCGCCTTGTCCATAAAGCGGACAAATTCAGGCCAGCGCTCCGCATCTTTTTCCGAGATGCGTTTGATTGACTCCGCATCAAGTGTTAGGTGATTTCCATCGGGCTGTAATGAAATAAATGGAAATTCCGTGCTGAGCGAAAGGACAGTGCCCTTCTGTCCCGTAGACGAAGCGCGAGTTGGAAATGATAACTTCAGATCCTTAATAATGTCAGGCCGTAGCATCCCACCCGTTTGCACAGAATCAACCGTGAAGCTTTCACCGAAGGATTCTGTCACAACTGTCCCGCCGACGATGGAACGGCGCTCAAGGACCAAAACTTTTTTGCCTTGTTTGGCGAGATACGCGGCAGCGACTAATCCATTGTGTCCCGCGCCGATGATGATGGTGTCGTAGTGTTTAGATGTCATCTTTATTTCCTTGTTTTTTCTTTCCCAAGAATATATTTTGAATAATCACATATATAAAAGCAATGATTAATATCGCAATGCTTACTTTGAAGCCTATCGTAAACCCCCAAAAAGCACCATAAATTGTGGCAGGGCTGTCAGTTGGTACAGGAGTTTCCCAATACCAAATTGTTCCATCTTCCAATAAAGCATAATAAGTGCCGAAGCTGACAACTGTTTGGTATGGTCCAATTGCACATTCGATGACTCTTTCTGGCGGGATTTTTTGATAATGTTCCAATAACCCCGGGCAGGTCGTCCCTTTTCTCATGGGCAATTCGCCGCCACCTGAGTCGTGCGCGTTTTCGGGAACACTTTCAGTTTCAATCCATTCTTTGCATTTCATTTCATCAATACACTTGCGATCAAAGAAATAATACAACTTGTGATCTGCGGTTTCTGCCCAAATTGAATATGTATTGGCATCTACTATTTTTGTAAAGAAATAAGACGATGGTATCTGTTTCCATGGTTCATTTTGTTCGTCCATGATTTTTTGCTTGTATTCTCTATCTACATATACTCCACCCAGATAGGATCCCAGAAGGGGTGAAATAATGACGATTATGAATATAAATGAGTAAAATCCAAAACTTTTTTTCATCGTATATTTATTGATTATCCCAAAGAGTGGACCAAACTCCATTCAACAGAATCAATTTTCAGTTAGGAAAGAAGCGTGGTCTTGACACCGTACTTGCGCTCGGTGCAAGTGTATGCCGCGAAGAACAAGAGCGCGGCAACTTGACCACCATCTACTTTCCACTCTCTACATCCCATCCTTCAAAATCTCCTTCGCCGCCAGCATCCCAGCCGCACCCATGACTCCGCCGCCGGGGTGTGCTCCGCTTGCGCCGAAGTAATATCCTTTGAGCGGCGTGCGGAAGTCGGCCCATTGCGGGGTGGGGCGCAGGAAGAAGATTTGATGCAAGAGCAGTTCGCCGTGGAAGATGTTGCCGCCGGTGATGCCCGCGATGCGTTCGATGTCCTTCGGCGAAATGACCTGCATGCCGACGATGCATTTGCGGATATTCGGCGCATATTGTTCGATGGTCGCGATGACCGCTTCGCCGAGTTCGTTTCGTTTTTCGTCGTTCCAGCCGCCTTCGAGATCGTACGGCGCATATTGCACGAAGCAGGACATGACATGCTGCCCGGGCGGCGCCATATCGGGGTCGATCATCGAGGGGAAGATCATGTCGAGATACGGTCGCTTTGAAATCTGCCCATACTTGGCGTCGTCGTAGGCGCGCTCAATGTAATCGATGCTCGGGCTGATCGACACCGCGCCGCGATGCAAAACCGAATCATGTCCCCTGCCTTCGAATGGCATGGCTGTGAAGTTGGGCAGTTCGCTCAACGCGATATTAACCTTGCCCGAAGAGCCGCGCGTGCGAAAGTTTTGAATCGATGTGACAAATTCATCGGGGAAATGTTTTTGTTCTACGAATTGTAAAAATGTTCTTTTTGGATCCGCCGCAGACATGACAACTTTGGATTGAAGTTCATCGCCGTTATCCAATGCGACGCCGACCGCGCGTCCATTCTTAACAATGACCTGCTTCACCGAACAATTGACTCTGATCTCAACCCCAAGCGCTTTCGCCGCGTTAAGAATGGAGCCGCTGACTCCGCCGGAACCGTTCTTGGCAAAACCCCACGCGCGGAACGCACCGTCGATCTCGCCCATGTAGTGATGCAATAAAACATACGCCGTCCCAGGTGAGCGCGGACCGAGGAACGTGCCGATGATTCCGCTGGCGGCTTTTGTCCCTTTGAGCGCATCGGTCTCGAACCATTCTTCCAGCAAATCTGCCGATGACTGCGTGGCGAGCTTTGCAATGGCATACAGCTCTTTTTCAGAAAGACCCGCCGCATATTGACCAACCTTTAACAAGCCAAGCATATCGCGCAGGCTCAAAGAGGTTGGGTCGGGTGGAATTAAATTAATGATCGGTTTGATCGCCTTGGCCGCACGCGCCATCACGCGCGCATATTCATCGTATGCTTCCGCATCCTTTGGCGAGTGACGGTACAACTCACGGCGGGTGAGGTCATGATCGTCCCATGCGGCGAGATAATCACCGTTTTCCATGGGCGTAAATGTGCTGGGCAATGGAAGAATCTTCAATCCATGCTTCGGCAATTCCAAATCACGGATGATCTCCGGGCGCAGCAGACTCACCACGTACGAAAACTCGGTGAATTTATAGCCAGGGAAAATTTCCTCGGTCACTGCCGCCCCGCCGACGATATGCCTGCGTTCGAGCACGACCACTTTTTTGCCTGCTCTTGCGAGATAAGCTGCGGCCACAAGTCCGTTGTGCCCGCCCCCGATAATAATTGCGTCGTATTGATTTACTGTCATAAGATCTCCGTTTACACGTTTACAGGTTTGAACGTTCCAACGTTTTAACTTGCCAACGTGCTAACGTTTCTTCCACTCCGGCTCATAAAACGGCAGCTTGACCACTTTCGCCGGTGCGTGCTGACGATGATGCTCCACCGTGATTTCCATTCTCACATCGGTGCCGAGCTCAAAATATGGCTTTTGCAAGTGAGCCAGCGCGATATAGGTCTTCAAAAGCGGGGACCATGTCGAAGTGGATGCATATCCAACCTGCACGTTTCCCACCATCACGGGCAGACTTCCACGCACGGCCATGCCGGGGATCTGTGGTGGCAGGCCCACTTGCTTGTATATCTTTTCCATGCCCACCCAATCGACGGCGAGGCCGACCATTTTCCAGATGGAGCCTTCGCGTTTTTCCTTTTCCAGTGCACGGCGGCCGACAAAATAACCGGGTTTATCCAGTGCAACTGTCCAGTCGAGGCCCAATTCATATGGAGATGATTTCTGCGGCTCGATCCACGCATGGCTCGCGGACGTGTAATCCACATCGAGCATAAAAAGACCGGCTTCCACACGCGCCATGTCCATGGCGAGGATGCCGACGGGGGCAATGCCGTAGTCACCGCCTGCTTCCATCAACGTGTCCCAGATCTTGAGCGCATCCCTATTATTGTCCATCCAGATCTCATAGCCGAGGTCGCCGGTGTAGCCTGTTCTTGAAATGGTGACTTCGACTCCTTTGATCCTGTTTTTCATCATGCGGAAATACTTCAACTCATCGACTGGGCTCTCCGCGACAATGTTCAAGACCTTGCGCGTGTTCGGACCCTGAAAACTTAACGCCGCCACTTCATCGGTGACTTCAGTGATTCCGACCTCCATGCCGACGGCATTCATCGTCAGCCAGCGCAGATTCGGTTCCGCGGCGGTCAGGCGGAAGGTCGATTCTTCGAGGCGCGTGACCGTGCCATCATCGATCATCTTGCCTTCCTCATCACACCAGCCGGTGTAGGCGACTTGTCCCACCTTCATCTTGTGAATATCGCGCGTGGTCACGCGATGCAATAACGCCGCCGCATCTTTGCCTTTAATCACATACTTGATCAACGGCGAGACATCGATCAACGCCGCAGCATTGCGGATGGCCCAATATTCGCGGTCAAGTGTGTGCTCGTAGGAGCCTGCGGCGAAATATCCCGCCCACTTGCGCCAGTTTTGCGGCTGGCACAATGCGGACGTTCGTTCGTGGAAGGGAGTGGTTTTGAGGTTGAACATTTAGGACTTGGCCTTTCGACTGTTGAATTCCATTTCCATCAGAATTCTTAGAATTTGATTTAATGCTTTGAGGGGAAAGTACGTAACCAAAATTTTCAGACCAACAGTAAATATGATGCCTAACTCATTCGGAATCGACTGTACACTCTCAGCAAAGGACATTGGTGTGCCCAGTAAAAGTGCTCTGATAAATTGAAAATTTAATAAGCCGTGTAAAACATTGATGATAATTATCCCAATCGCAACTTTGTTTATATTTCTTATAAGTTCTAAGACTTTCGTGGCTTCGTAAAGTTCCGGCTGATCTTCATTGTCAAGTAGTTTGACTTCCCAATCCTCGAAGTCATTATCGTCTTCAATAGCTTCATCACGCTCGTAAATTGGGTTGTCTTGTGGCAAGACCTTCCCAAGTCTTTCTTTTAAAATACTTTCAAGAATTTCAAATGCTGTGTCTGACCATACAACGCGATTATTTTTTTTCCATATCATAAGCAATTCGTAAGTATCTTTAAGTTCGAAGTTGTTGCGAATTTGCTTGCGAAGCTCTTCGTTGCTCATTCTTCTTCGCCCCCTTCGATTTTATTCTCTCTATAATTGATGTCAGTTTCAACTATTATATTAAGTCCAAGTGCAAGGCCTTTTAAAACTAAATAATATAACGCCCCTTGAACAAGTCCGCCGCCCATTTGAACAATCATATCTAGGATAAATACTGGATTTTTCAAAAGCAAACTTATCAAACCAGTTTGATATTGCGAGTTTGCGATTTTGCTATACTGAAGTAATTGTCCGAAGATAACAAAAATATAAATAAAAACTACAATAGTGGAAATACTATCAGCCTGTCTAGAGATTCTCCACAATCTCAGATGTTTTCTATCAAATAATTCGTTGTTTTCTGTCATTGTCCCTCGTTCAAGATTTATTTGAATACTCCGCCGGCGCAAAGAACACGATCACGGTCAACTCTTCTTCAATCGAATGGAAGCGATGCTCCACGTTCTTTGCCACATATACAACCGAACCAGCCTGCACGGCGCGGTCTTCGTCCACGACTTTGATTTTCGCCTTCCCGCTCACCACGTAATACACCTCATCCTCCGTATGTGGACTCTGCGGATCGGTCCCACCAGCAGGCAGCACATACACTCCCATGCTGAGATCGGGCACCTTGAGGAATTCGAGATATAGCTTGTTTGTGTCTTTGCGTTGGGAAAGCAGGTGGGTGAGTTCGTAGGCTTGCATGAGGATTCTCCGCGACACTATTTACTTAAAATTATATATAATTTTACCTGCGATTCTCCAAATCACACAGCGGGAGTTTTAAAGAAAAACAGTGGACATCAATTGATGTCCACTGTTATATGTAAATTCAATAAAAAGAAGAGCTTACTTCCAATCCTTGTATTCTTCTTCCAACTCTCCGATCAACTTCACGTAGGGTTCCACCCCGTCCTTCAAGCCGCCTTCGAAAACAATTCCGCGTATTTCCTGGGAGACGGTCTCTTCGGCTTCAATGGGAAGGGTTTGTTCCACCAATGGAAAGATCAGTGACTTAAGACGTTCGAAATGCTGTCTCATGGTGGAGGTATATTCATGAGAAGACCATCCAACTTCCGAACGGGCCCCTTCATCGCCGTTTTGCCATGCGGTCGCGGCATCCAGCAGTACGTCTGCATCTTCACGGCACTTCTTGTGATCCGAACGGAGCGCACCTACCGGTCCCTGCTGGTCCGGGAATCCGCCTTCGATCAATATTTTGATGATGACTTCTTCTTTTTTAAAGAAGCCCTCTTCGATGTAATCCTTGATGAATTTGTGTGCGAGGATGAAAAACTTTGCTTTGGCCCGTTTGTTGGTGCGAACTTCAAGCGAGGCGCCGCCCAAAACTGCAAGAAAACGATTGATATGATCCTGATCGGTCTGAAGATTTCTAGGGATACGCATATGCTTCCATCACTTAAAGTAGGATAATCGTGAGTATACCATTCGACCCCTAGGACTTTACAGGGTTGCTTAATTTTCCCAGCCCTTCGATCTCCACATCCACCATGTCCCCGGGCTTCAGCATGCCCACCCCGGCAGGAGTGCCGGTGAAGATGATATCGCCGGGCTCCAGTGTCATCACCGAGGAAATATATGCGATCAAAGTTCCCACATTGAAGACCATGTCACGAGTCGATGCCATCTGACGCATCTGCCCGTTCACGCGGCAGGTCACCACGGCATCCGAAGCGTCGAAATCTGTGTCGATCCACGGGCCGAAGGAACAAAATGTATCGAACCCTTTGGCGCGCGTCCATTGCCCATCCGTCTTTTGCAGATCGCGGGCAGTCACATCATTGCCGATGGTATATCCGAAGATGTATTCCCTGGCTGATTCGGCGGTGACGTTCTTTGCGCGTTTGCCGACAACGACCACAAGCTCCGCTTCATGCTCCACCTGGGCTGATTGCGGCGGAAGCAAAATGCTCTCCCCGTTGGAGATGATCGACGAAGGCGGTTTCAAAAAGATGAGCGGCACTTTGGGCACTTCATTGCCCAGTTCTTTGGCGTGTTCCACATAATTGCGGCCCACACAAATGATCTTGCTTGGCTCACAGGGGGCCAGCAGTTTTAATTCAGCCACCGGCACCCGGGCTTCCCGCCTGCGATATTCACCGAATAAATTCCCCTGAATTTCGCCGATCTTATCGTCCAACATCCAGCCGTATTTGGGCGCTTCGCCTTCGGTCTGATAACGGATGATTTTCATTTGGAATTATTTTCCTTCATACCGTTGGATGCTGCTTTGATCCACCCCGGCGAGCAGCATGCTCACAGATTTGTTTAAAACCGGATGGACAAGAGCAGGCGCAAGGTCCGCGAGAGGCGTGAGCACGAATGCGCGCTCGTGTAATCGCGGGTGGGGAATTTGAACGTTGGGGGAATTCAACACCATGTCATCGAAAAATAATATATCGATATCGATGATGCGCGGCCCGTTCTGAAAATTTGGAACACGACCCAGCGCGGTTTCGAGTCTTTTGAGATGATGGATCAAAGCCTCAGGCTGTAGATAGGTTTCCACCTGTACCACTTGATTTAAGAAAGGCGGTTGTTCTTTAAATCCCCATGGCGGTGTTTCGTATACATGTGATTTTGCCTTGACGGTCATTTGCGGCGTGAGATTGTTGATCGCGTTTTTCAAGTTGGCCAGCCGGATACCCATGTTGCTGCCAAGGGCAAGGTAAACAATATGATCCATAAACTATCCGAGAGCGTGTTCGTCGTAGTGTTCAACCACATCCATGGCAAGCCAGTTCTCAATGGTTTGATTTTCAAATGCGGATTCGGGCAGGTCGCGAACGAAGTCGATCATTTCGATGCGCTTGCTTTCGAACAATCGACGGACATCGGCCGCGCTGGTGTTCTTGTGCAGAACGAGCAGATCCGCGTTGAACTTGTCGGTATCGGGTTCTTCGTATACAAAGTCTGCGTCTGCAAGCACATTTTTGGCAAGCTTTATACCCTCATCCCACCAGCCAGCAATATGTACGAGAAGGTCTTCGATTTTTTTGAATCCCTGCTTTTGCAGGAACTCTTCCTTGTTTTCGAGGGCGTCGAATCTTTGAATGTATGTGGACCACTCGTTTTCAAGAGTATCAAGAGTGAGAAAGCGGCTTAACGCCACAAGGTGTTCGCGGGCATGACTGATAAAAACGCCATTGACCCAGTTTTGGATGCGGCGATTTTCGAATGAATCCTTGTAAATGGACTTCAGGTCAACAACCGCTTTTTGGCGTGTTTTTTCAAAGTGGGCAAGGAACATGCTTTCGGGCCAGGTCTTGTACTTGGTGACCGCTTCAGCGTTGAAGGAGTCGAAGTCATATTTTTTACGAGGATACTCGCGCTCCTCCGCAATGGCAACTATGATCGGCATGGCTTCCTCCCACCAGGAGACGATGTGTGCCAGCATGTCGCGGAATTGGTCATAGCCTTGTTTGTGAACGCGTTCATGACCATAGTCCGCAGGCCAGCGGCTGAAACGCTCAATATAGGTTCCCCATTCGTTCTCAAGGAAATTAATGGTGCGTTGCTTGTAGTTGGGCATGAAAACCTCGTTGGTCTTGAGCTCCGGGTGGCACGTACTTTTGCCAGCCGCCCCCAATTTTACTCTTGTTCAGCCCGGAAGGAGATATGTATTTCATCCTGTCATCAAGGAGTAACAATCCTGCAAAATCTGCTGAACGCGGGCTGAAAACCGATTTTAAGAGCCTCCCTGGGGCCTGCCTGTTATACTTGCCCAGCTTCGAATAATTTATTATCTAAGGAGAAACCATGGACCTGATCGCCAATCTATTGACCGCTATTGTTGCCCTTTTACATTTTGGTTTTCTTTATCTCGAAATGTTCCTGTGGGATAAACCGCGTGGGATGAAATCCTTCAACCTGACCGCGGAATTTGCAAAGCAATCGAAGACCCTTGCCATGAATCAGGGCTTGTACAATGGTTTTCTCGGCGCAGGCCTGATCTGGAGTTTCTTTGCGGGCGAACCCGTGAAAATCTTTTTCCTGAGTTGTGTGATCATTGCCGGGATTTTTGGCGCTCAAACTGTGAGCAAGCGCATTTTTTACATTCAGGCTCTCCCCGCAATTTTGGCCCTGGTTGTGACATTGGTTTTTTAGTTGTAATTGTGCAGGGGCGGGATACTCCCGCCCCTGCTTTTTATTTAACCAGATTGACGAAATCCGCAAACAAGCCGTATGCTGTTTCCTCGGGGCCGCCTTGCATGCCGGGCTTTTCGGAGAGCGTGATCGAGTAATCCAAGATCACATCGGTTCTAAACGTAATGCCGGTGCTGGAATTCATCATTCCGTACAGTGGGGAAGTTGAGTCCACCAATTGCGGGGAGACGCTGGCTTGCACCTTGTCGCCGATCTTTTCGGCGGAGCAAACTAGTTTGTAGCGTTTATTTTCAGCCTTTGCCTTGGAAATCATTTCAGAGGTGATGCCGCGAATGCCGGTGGGGTTGACTTGTTGCGGTGTCATCGGCGTATCCCATAGCACTGTTACTAACGCTGCCACTTTGATGGCCGCATCCCAACCGTCCACGTCGTTGGTGGGGTCTGTCTCTGCCAGGCCAATCGATTGTGCATACTTGACCGCATCTTCGTATGCTTCGCCATTTTCCATTCTGGAGAGGATGACATTGGTGGTGGCGTTGAAAATTCCCTTAAATGAAATCAGGTCTGCCAGCGGAAACGCCTCCCGCATGACCGAGAAAACGGGTGCGCCACCCAGGACGGTTGATTCGTGCCTGAAGGTTCTTCCCTTGCTCTTTGCCAGCGCGGTCAACTCACGATACCCGTGAACGACCGGACCTTTATTCGCTGTGATGGCATGCATGCCCAAATTTAACGCGGTGCGGATGTGGTCCAGCGCGGGCTGGCCGGTCTGCGTGTTGACCGGGGAATTCTCGAACATAACATCTGCCTCGGAGTTATTGATCACATCAAGCGAGTTCTTTACTTCAACTTTTGATAAGGAGGAGATGGACTGCTTGCTTTCAACAAGTTCCAGGGCTTTTTGAATGTCGAGACCATTTGGATTCACCGCAAATCCATGACTGCCTGTGGAGATGCCGGTAAATAAAAAAGTAACGTCATGTTTTGATTTGAGCACATCCTGCTTGCGGACGAGGAGCTTTGCAAGCGAGCGGGCCACATTGCCAAATCCGATGAATGCTAATTTGTACTGCATGTTTCCTCCATTGAAATGTTTAAACGTTTGCATGTGCAAACGTTTTTATACAGGTGGATAGGGATACGCCCTGCGTCCTTGCAGCGGGCGGGGGAATACTTTGGCGGTGCATAATCTTTCCGCGCGGATCAACAATGCGGCGATTTCGTTTGGGTTGAGATAATCTTCCAGAAGGCCGGGCCAGCTGTCCGTTTGGGAAAGAGGCGCGAGTAATTCAGTCGGGATCTTTTGCGCTGCGAAGTCCCAGATCACAGTACGGAGTTTGTCGTCTTCGTGGAAACAAATTCCATGATCGATGGCGAAGAGTTTATGGGTTTCTTCTTCAAAAAAAACGTGGCTGCCTTTGCGGTCTGCGTTATTGGCAAGCAGGTCAAATAACACAACGGGACGAAGTTCCTGTTTTTCCTCGGAAGTGAAATTAAAATAATGATGTTCGATGTCGTATTCCACATATTGCTGCAATGAGCCGGGGCCGTACGGACCATCGTCCCGATAGGTGGTGAATGGAACAATATGAAGACCAAGCGCTTCGCTTAATCGATAGGCAGCCACTTCGCGCAAGGCGAGCGTGTATTCGGGGAAATCCCAAAGCGGCTGCTCGCCCTTTGTTGGTTTATAAACGGCTTTGAATTCCTCTCCTTCGTATTCAACATCCACGAAGAAGGTGTAATTGCTGCCAAGCATGAATTGGCCTTTTAATTCATACTGACCATGTGTAAGGGCGTTTTGTATTTTGTTTGAGGATTCGGTCATGTGGACAACGTTGTGACGTTCAAACGTTAATGCAAATGCCCATTCTTCTTCGGGCAGAAATGTCCTTCGGGCTCCATCGGCTGACCACATTGCGGACAAACCGGCCGTCCGCGCGAAGCGACATCCTGTCCCCAACGGGCAAGCGCGCGCAGTTGGGAGCGCGTGGCCCAAAACCGGACCTGTGCTGCGGTGTCCGGTTCGAATTCTTCGGTAAGCAATTCCTTGGCGAAGATCACAACGCGGTCGCGGTCCTTGTCGTAGCCAAGGCCGATTTCGCCGGCACGGAAGAGCGGGTCCACGGGCGGGCTGATCCGCATCACGTGTTCCACGTAATCGCCGGAGGCTTCTTCAAGTTCGGGGTTTTGCTGGCTGATCTGTGCGAGGAACTGTTCTATGCCAATGGCAAGCGTTTGCAGCTGCGCCTTTTCGATAATGATCGTGATGGTGCGCTGTTCCTGATAGGCTTGTAAATAAAAGACACGCTGGCCTGGCTTGCCGATGGCGTCTGCTGTGAGATGGTCGCATGGGTCTACATCAATTTCAAAGCGGGGCATGATCTATTACCTTTATAAAATCGAGTATACCAGACCCACTCCCCTCCCTGCTATAATGCGGACATCTTGCCAAAGGAGATGCCATGTACGATAAAAAGAAGCTCGATGCATTAAAAGACTCGCTTAAGAAGTGGGAAGATACCTCCCTCAAAAAAGCTTTATCACAATTGCCCGAACGCGCCGACGAATTTATCACTACCTCCTCTGAACCGATCAACAGACTTTACACCCCGCTCGATCTTGCGGAAAATGATTACGCCTCCACGCTTGGATTTCCGGGCGAATACCCCTACACAAGAGGAATCCACCCGACGCTTCACCGCAGCAAACTGTGGACGATGCGCATGTTCGCCGGCTTCGGCACTGCGGAAGAAACGAACGCACGCTTCAAATACTTGCTGGAGCAGGGCCAGACCGGCCTGAGCATTGCCTTCGACCTGGCCACTTTAATGGGCTACGACACAGACCAACCCGAAGCGCTTGGTGAATTTGGTAAGTGCGGCGTTGCGATCTCTTCTTTGAAAGATATGGAGATTTTGCTGGATGGGATTCCGCTTGATAAAGTTTCCTCCAGCATGACGATCAACTCACCTGCTGCGATTATTTGGGCCATGTATCTCGCGGCCGCTGAAAACAAGGGCTTGCGCCTCGATCAACTGCGCGGCACCACCCAGAACGATATTCTCAAGGAATTCATCGCACAAAAGGAGTTTATCTTCCCGCCCGAGCCTTCCATGCGACTCGTTGTCGATACGATGGAATACGGCTCGCAAAAAGTTCCGCAGTGGAATACGATCTCGATCAGTGGATATCACATCCGTGAGGCCGGTTCGACGGCGGCGCAGGAATTGGCCTTCACGCTGGCTGATGGGCTTGAATACGTCCGCTGGGGCATTGCGCGCGGCATGGATGTAGATGAGTTCGCCCCACGTTTGTCTTTCTTCTTCAACGCGCATAACGATTTCTTCGAGGAAATCGCCAAGTATCGCGCAGCGCGTCGTATTTGGGCGCGTGAAATGCGTGAGACATTTAAGGCGAAGAATCCGCGCTCGTGGCTGCTGCGCTTCCATACTCAAACGGCAGGCGTTTCATTGACTGCTCAACAGCCGGAGAATAACGTAGTCCGCGTGGCACTGCAGGCGTTGGCCGCCGTTCTCGGTGGCACACAAAGTTTGCATACCAACTCTTTAGATGAAGCATTGGCTTTGCCTTCCGAACATTCCGTGACGATTGCGCTGCGCACCCAGCAGATCATTGCCGAGGAATCCGGCGTGACGAATACAGTGGATCCTCTTGGGGGTAGTTTCTTCGTCGAAGCGCAAACAGACCGAATGGAGAAGGATGCGTATGCCTATTTCCGGCGTATCGAAGAAATGGGCGGCGTCATCCCTGCCATCGAAAAAGGATTCATGCAGGGTGAGATCGCAGATGCGGCGTACCGTTATCAACGTGAGATCGATACCGGCATTCGCAAGATCGTGGGTGTCAATGCATATGCGGAAAATAAACCGTTGAGCATCCCGATCTTAAAGATGGATCCAAACGGATATACCCGTCAGGTGTCGCGCTTGAGTGAGATCCGCAAGACGCGCGATGGTGGGCGCGTGGGTCAGACGTTGGATAAATTGCGAATTGCCTGCGAAGGAACGGAGAATACCATGCCGTACATTATGGAATGCGTCCATGCGTATTGCACGTTGGGCGAGATTGTTGGCGTGATGACGAAAGTGTTTGGAAAGTACGAAGAGCCGACGATGATATAAAATAAAAAAGTGGCGGCTGGTTTATGTACCAGCCGCCACTTTTTTATTTCTTCGAATTGCGAGTAATTTTTGAATGCGTTGATATTTTTCGCGTGAAAGTGGATATGACCATGCCAATAAAATGGTTCCCAGCAGAATGCCTGCTCCGATAAATGAAACCATCATGCGGATCATAAACAGCGCTGAAACAGGCTGCGTGAATTGAATGACGTCGTCCGGCGGAGGAACATAGCCGGACCAGCCTAATACCTGCAAGGTCACAAAGATCACCAACGCCCCCGTCAATTTGCGAATTAAAGTGCGGATGCCGTAGTACACGCCTTCCTGCCTGCGCCTGGTGCGGAGTTCATCCCATTCGATTACATCCGGCAGGATCGAATCCGGCAGGATGTAGGCTGCGGAAACCCCGATGCCGGCAAGTGCTGCAATGACCAAAAGATAATTGATCTCGCCTGGTTGGATGGTAAAGATCATGAATTGAATGATAATCCATATCATCATGCCGAGGATGTATGCCTGTATCTTATTACGCTTTCTGGCCAGCCACAACCAAAATGGAACGAACAAAATACACACCAGCAGCATCACTCCGAAGAATGCAGACTCCAATGCCAGGTCAACGCCAAAGATGGTGATCTTTGCCAACAGATTTCCCTGCGCCACCCAATATAACAAAAAGAATGGAAATGTGATCGCGACCATGTCCACTGCGGACCAGTTAAACATGTAAATACCCGCCGCATAGCGGAAGGGAACATTCTGCCATGCCACTTTTAGCGACTCGCGAAACGGCATCTCAACCTGTTCCGCGTTGGAGAATCTTTCCTTGACGAACCAGCCGATGAAGAGGAAGGGAAGCGATCCCAACGCGCCGAAAACTGCTCCTGCTGCCATAAATCCCTGCTGCTGGGAGCCGCCTGCAAGGATTACAGCATCCACGATCATTGGGGCCGCGACGACCACGGTCATCGCGGCGAGCAGTTGAAATACGGAACGAAAGCTTGAGAGCGAGGTCCGTTCATCGTAATCCTGGGTCAACTCCGGGGTCAGGGAAAGATATGGGACGCCGACCAATGTTGTAAAAGTATCCGAGATCATAAAAGACAAAGTGACATAAACAAGTAATGCCAGTTGATTATCCCAGTTGGGAGCCGTCCACAGGATCACAAAACTGATTCCAAACGGAATGGCGAACCATAATAGGAAAGGTCTTCGCCGTCCAAGCTTCGATTTCATACGGTCGCTGAGAACGCCAATGATCGGGTCGTTGATCGCATCCCAGATAATGCCGGCCAGTGCGCCAAACGATGCAAGTCGCGGCTCAATGCCGACCACATCGGTTAAATAGATTGCGTAAAAGATGGAACGCAGCATGCCAATGCTGGAAAGTCCCCAATCACCGGAACCGTATAAAAGTTTGAGCCAGAAGGGTAAATAAGATTTCATATTTGTAAGAATTCAAACAAGTGTAGCATGGATTATTACTCCTTAGTTGCATATTTGTTGGGAAATGGTAGGGGAATCCCTCATTCCGTCTTGTGGCGGTTTGTACTATATTTGTAATCGATCAAATAATTGAATAGGCAAACCTGTTGAAAAGCAGGGACGCAAAGCCATGGGTCTACAGCTGGAAACAGCCATGATTGCCAGGCCGCCGAAAATCCTGAAGAGAAATATGCGTTTTCGTTTGCGGACCTGGCTGGTAAAAGCAGGCCCGTTTTTGTTTATTCAGTTGAACCTTACAAGTGGATCGTACCGATAACGGCAAACCCGTCGAAAGGCGGGGACGCAAAGCCATGGGTCTAAAGCTGGGAACAGCCATGACTGCCAGGCCACCGAAAACGAGCCTCCATCTCTTGTGTAACAAGTCTGGATGCTCTATTGATAGGAGTATTCTTATGGCATCCAGAGTTCGTTTAAACACATTCCGCGCATTTGTTTTTGTTGTTGTTCTGCTTTCCAGTTATTTGCACGTTTCGCCTGTGGAAGCAAAGCCGGCAGATCATATTGTCCAGGATTTTCATAAATTTGTCACATCCGTGGTCAATGGCAATGCGGCCGAACTCCGCGGGGTGTATGTACCTTCCATAATGGCGCTCCCGGTTGTACAGCAGCCCACTGGTTTTGCAGGCTATGTATCTGGAAATGATAATGAAGTTACCCAGTTTGGGATCGCTGCGGAGGTTGGAAATGTGGGGCTGCTGGCGCACAACCATCTTGCGGGCAGGTTTTTTACACAACTAAAAGCGGGCGACATTGTTTTTCTGGTTTATGGTGACGGCCGTATTGAAAGCTTTGCCGTGACTCAGATCATGCAATATCAGGCGTTGGATCCAAACAGCCCGTATAGCGAATTCAAGGCGCTGGATACACAAATCACATCCACGGCAGAGAAGCTGTTCAATTCAGTGTATCGGGGAGATCGACGGGTGGTTTTTCAGACATGTATTGAATCCAATGGAGATTCAAGCTGGGGCAGGCTTTTCGTGATCGCGAAACCGGTGGAGGTCAATATCAATGACTTTAATGGTACGGATGTCAAGGATACGTCCAGTGTAAATCCATGGATGGCCCGCTAGAACAAACAGGGCATATAAAAAATCCCCGTAGATTTATCTACGGGGATTTTTTATATGAAAAGAATCGCCAATTATTTTTCCACGATGACGCTGATGAGTACGGCGCGTATCAATCTGCGATACAGGAATTTCTCCAGCTTTTCACTATAGGTTTCACAGGTGACAAGTGTGATCCATTGATATTCCTCGTGTTTGAACACGGCCTGGATATTGCTGTCATTAACAAGAAAATCTTCGCGGATCTGATAGATATACTGCTGGCCTTCAAAGTGAATGATGACAAGATCGTTCTTCTTCAACTCGTTGAGATAGGCGAATGGACCGGGTTTGCCATTCGCGTCCGTTACATGGCCGGTAATGACCGAGTTGCCGTTCCAGGTGGGGTAGGCTGAACCTTCAAGATAGCCTGCGTTATTTCCAAGCCATTTGATATTCCAGCCGGATTTATTTAATTGAACACCTACAATGGGAAGTTTTATCCCCAGGCTGGGAATTTCGATCGCCAGTTCATTTTCCGGGGAATATGCGGACCAGGCAGGTTGCGCTGGCAGGACCGTTGTTGTATTCGGCGTGAAACCCGTTACTGGAATAAGCAGGTTGCCATTATTGTTTGAAAATGAAAGGTTTGATTGCCTGCCATTTCCACCGTTTGAGTTGCTGCCGGGGATTGCTATTCTGAAATTGATGATGAAATCCGTCCCGGAGTTGACGCCGTCTCCTGCCAATGAAAGATCGGGGTCGAGCGCATCCCCGATGGAAGTGGAGCCGCAGACCAACAATCTATATTGGCCATTGGAGAGTGGGAGACCATTGTTGATGGTCAGTGTAGAAACAAACGGGCCGGAGCCGCCGTTGTTATCATAGGAAGCTGAATTGATACTGATACCGATATCAGATGGCGCGGCAATGCCGGTTGCACATGACGTGGTTTGGATTCCATCATTGAGATTGTCGCGCACCAGAAGGTAGTTGGCAGGATTGGTGGCGTCATCATTATAGCCAACGGAGTCTGTTGGGTCGTCGTACACATCTTCGCTGAACGTCACGGTGATCTGATTGATGCCGCTGATGAGAATTTGGAAATCAGTTAATATGCCGGCATTGGTGCTGATCCCGCCTGCTGGGATGGAAGGGGCTCCATTCACAACCAGCGTGCCATTCACATAATTGAAACTGTAGTTGTCGTCCACGCCGCCGGCGCAAATAATGGAATAGGAGCCCGGGCTGGCGTGGGTGGTGAACACTGCGCAGATCGGCTCTGTGGTGAGATCGGTTGCGTCGTCCGGGCCGATGAAACCGGAGTAGGTAAATGTGAACGGCGAAGGATCGGGGTCTCCCACAGAGATAAGTTGATTATCCCCAGTTACAGTGAGTGTTGCCTGCTGTACAGTCAGGGCACCATCAATATAGTTGAAAGCATAATTATTATCCGTGCCGCCTGAGCAAACTATGGGGTACGTGCCGGCGCTTGTATGAGCGCCCGATACTGTACAAGTTGGCAGAGTCGTTAAATCGGTTTCATCATCGGTGCCGATAAAACCGGAGTAGATGAATGTAAATGATGCAGGGTCCAGGTCGCCGAAATTGATCGTTTGATCATCTGCTTGAACATGTAAGATGGCTGTGTTGATCGTGAGATTGCTGCCGATGAAATTGAGCGCGTAGTTGGCATTAAGTGCCAGTGTGTTTTGTGTGATCGGATAACTTCCCGCATCTTCCCCTGGACTGCGTGTTAATGTGCCGGTGAAGCTATCTCCGGGTACCAGGGAGCCGGTTGTGATTTGATAGGTCCATGTCGGGTCAGGGTCGCCAAATGTTTTCGACTTGGCATCTGCTGTTACGGTAACAGCACGCAGTCCAATGGTCAGGTTGGAGGCGTTGAACGTCAGGTTGTAATTGCCGTTGAGCGCCAGCGTCCCCTGTTTGATCGGATACATGCCGACAGACTCGCCGGAGTCGCGGGCCAGACTGCCTGTGAATCCATCGAAGAACGCAAGGGAACCGTTGGTGATTTGATACGTGAATGGTGGGTCTGCATCGCCGTAATCTTTGGTTTGCGCATCGGCCGTAACTGTGATCTGTCTTTGTCCGATGGTCAGGTTCGCCCCGACAAAGGAAAGTGTGTAGTTGCCATTGAGGGTCAGCGTGCCCTGCGTAATTGCATACAGGCCGATAGTTTCACCAGGATCGCGGGATAATGTTCCGCTAAACGAATCGAAGAACGCAAGCGACCCGCTGGTGATTTGATAGGATAGCGATGGGTCTGCATCGCCGTAGTCCTTGCTTTGTGCATCGGCAGTTACTGTTATGGGGCGGACGGTGATCGAAAAGTCATTTCCGATAAAGGAGAGGTTGTAATTTGTGCCAAGGGTAAGGCTGCCCTGATTGATGGCGTATGGTCCAGTGTTTTCACCCGGATCCCGAGCCAGCGCACCGGAGAATGAATCAAAGAATGCAAGCGAACCGCTGGTGATTTGGTAGGCGTATGCAGGGTCTGCGTCTCCGTATACTTTTGTTTGACCGGGATCCGCAGTGACTGTGATCGGTCTTGTTGTGATATCGAAATTCACCGGTGGCATGGTGATCGTATAATTTGGGCCGGCGGTCAATGAACCTGGTGTGATCGCGTAGGAGGCAACATTTTCACCGGCAGCACGACTTAATGATCCACTGAAAGTGTCGCCTGGTTGAAGTGGGTCACTGGTATATGTGAAGGACAATGGATCGGGATCGCCATACATTTTGGTCTGACCTGAATCTGCTGTGACTGTGATCGTTTTGGGGCCAACCGTGATTGTTTGATTTCCACTGCTTATATTGAAATTGGAATCACCGCCATAGGAAGCGGTTATCAAATGGGATCCGCTCCCCACAGCGGATGGTGTGTATGTGATTGAACATGTTGCCGAGGCCCCGGAGCCGGAAAGCACACAGGTATTGGCAGGGGCAAAACTCCCTGCGCCGCCTGTGCTCCAGGTGACGGTTCCGCCAGGGGTGTTGCTACCGCCGCTTCGCGTGACTGTGGCAGTGCAGGTTGTACCTGTGAAGACGGTTGCTGGATTAGGCACACAGTTGACAGCCGTGGTGGTGTTTGATTTTCCTGATTCGCCGATGGCAAAACTACCCAATCCGGCAATATTCGTTGCCTGGGTGTTGGTGGAGTTTGCAGTTCCTGTGGTTGGGGAGGTCCAGCCGCTGTTATATCTTTGCACGATAAAATTACCGGTGACGGCACCACCATCAACGTCACCGGCAGCGAAATTAAAAATGGCATTGTATGAGGGGGTAAGTACAATGCCTCCCGCCGGCGCTAAAGTCCAATGACGGTTGACGTCCCTGGTGGAATTGATGCCGGAGGTCGCGATATTTGGATGTTCGCCAGTCGTTGTCGATGCAATGATTCCGCCGCCGGTTGCGATGGAAAGGCCGCTTACATCAATGGGAGCGTAATTTGCGGCGTTGCCGATGGGAAATGAAAAACTTTGACCGATGGCGGCAATGAAATTCTTTTGTAAAAATCCGTTGACATATCTGGTGGCGGCCGCGCCAGTGATCGAGCCGTTCGTATCCACGATCAAGATGTTAACGCCAGTATTGATCCTTCCATTTGAAAGGGTCAATACGCCGCTTGCTGTTTCATTGGCGTTAATGGTTAATCCATTGGCGTTGTTCAGGGTCAGGTTGTTGAAAGTGGCGGCACCGTTGATGGATTGTGCTGCCGCGCCGTTGAAATTGACCGTTCCATTGTTGTGAGTGAAAACACTGTTGTTTGTGAAGTTTCCAGCCAGGTTCATTGTTCCTGACGTGGAGACGAGTGTGCCGGCAGAGATGGTGAGGCTTCTTAAACTAACAGCATTGCTTCCAAAACTGAGAGTGCCGGCGCCCGTTTTCGTCAGGTCTGTTGTGTTTGGGGAAACTGTTCCACCGATGGTCAATGTATTTGCGTTGACAGTTACCGTGCGGCTTGCACTTAAAGTGACTGCACCAGTACCAAGATTTAGGTTGTTGGTGCCGGTAAAGACAAAATTCCCACCCCAGGTTTGCGGGTAATTGAGTGTTGTAATGGCGGCGCCGGAAGTGTTGTCAATTGTGCCGCTGTTGATGATAAAGGTGCCGGCTGCGGTTCCAAGAGCTTGGGAATTGTTGACATTTAAAGTTCCCGCAGTGAGAGTGACTCCACCGGTGAAAGTGTTGGCTCCACTTAATGTCAATGTACCGGCACCGGCTTTGGTCAATCTTCGCGCAGCGCCGCTGATCACCCCGCCAACTGTAAGTGTGTTTCCGTTGACGGTCACAGTGCGGTTCGCGTTCATTGCAACCGCTCCGGTTCCCATGTTTAAACTATTGGTACCGGTAAAGGTGAAGTTGCCATTCCAGTTTTGCGGATAGCTCAAAGTTGTAAGGGCTGCCCCGGAAGTATTGTCGATGGTTCCCGCTGTGATAATAAAAGCGCTTCCCACCGCTCCAAGTGCCTGTGCATTGTTGATGTTTAATACCCCGGCACTGAGTGTTGTCCCGGAGAATGTATTTGCTCCTGAGAGTGTGAGCGTCCCTGCGCCGGCTTTCGTTAATCTAAATCCTCCGCCAATGACCCCGCTGACAGTTAATGAATTTGCGGTAGTGGTTAAGGTACGGGCGGCAGTCAAGGTGACAGCGCCGCTCCCCATATCCAGATTGTTCGTGCCTGCAAAAGTAAAATTTCCGCCCCAGGTTTGTGGATAGTTAAGGAGAGTTAAAGCAGCCCCGGTGCTGTTGTCGATCGTGCCGCCATTGATGATAAAAGTGCCGGTTGCAACCCCAAGAGCCTGGGCATTGCCAATATTCAAACGACCGGCCGTGAGCGTGGTGCCGGTGTGAGTATTGGCAGCATTAAGAGTTAATGTCCCATTGCCGGCTTTGGTTAATCTGAAAGCACCGCCAATGATGCCATCGATCGTTAATGTGTTTGCTGTAACAGTAATTGTGCGGTTGGCGGTTAAGCTGACCGCACCGCTGCCCATATTTAGATTGTTCGTGCCAACAAAAGTGAAATTCCCGCCAATTGTATATGGATAGTTTGCGAGGGTGAGCGCGACCCCGCTTGTGTTGTTGATGGAACCGCCGTTGATGATGAAGGCAGAGGCTGTATTACCCGGTGCCTGAGCGTTGCCGATATTCAGTGTTCCGGCTGTGAGCGTGGATCCGCCATGGGTGTTTGCGGCATTTAAAGTCAGGGCGCCGTTTCCGGCTTTGGTTAACCTGAAAGCACCGCCAATGATGCCATCGATCGTTAACGTGTTTGCAGTAACGGTGATCGTACGATTGCCAGTCAAAGTAACGACACCGGCACCCAGGTTTAAGTTGTTGGTCCCGGCAAATGTGAAGTTTCCACCAACTGTGTAGGGATAATTGAGCAGGGTTAATGCAGCTCCGGACGTATTATCGATCGTGCCGCCGTTGAGATTGATTGCGCTTAAAACATTTCCCAATGCCTGGACATTACCGATATTGATTCGTCCAGCCGTCAGGGTTGTGCCGCTGAAAGTGTTGGCTGCATTAAGTGTAAGTGTTCCATTACCGGCTTTGGTCAACCTGAAGGCACCGCTGATGACCCCTCCAACAGTAAGTGTGCTGGCATTGGCTGTCACCGTACGATTTGCATTTAAAGTAACTGCACCGGTTCCGAGGTTGAGAGCGTTCGATCCAGTAAATGTGAAATTCCCATTCCAATTCATTGGATTGTTATTGGAGAGCGTGATTGCCGCGCCGCTTGTGTTGTTGATCGTGCCCCCGCTGATGGTGAATGTGCCTGAGCCAAGCGCTGTGGCACTGTTGATGTTGATCGTTCCAGCGGAAAGGGTTGTTGTGCCGCTGTAAGTATTGTTGCCGCCCAGAGTGAGCGCTCCAGTACCGACCTTTGTCAAAGCTACCGTGCCGCTGCCGTTGGAAATGACCCCTGAATACACTGTACTTGTGTTATTGCTGCCGGTTGTAAGGGTGACTGCACCGGCTAAATTACTTGTCACATTGCCGGCACCTTGAATGCTCCCCACAGTCGTTGCCTTTGCGGCAAGGTCGAGGGTGCCTGCTGTCAAAATTAAATTACCGCTGATCGTTGTGGTGGCACCAAGGGAAACGGTGTTGCCCGGATTGTCGATCGTCACATTGGCAGGAGTGTTTTGAGTAAGCCCGTTGCCTACCGCTTGATTTGCAGTCCCGTTATAAACGTAGTTCGCACCGTTGCTGTAAGTGCGTACGCCGCGAGTTTGAATGCTTCCAGTCAGTGCAACGCCGGTGGTAATGCCTTGCGTGTTGGCAGTTTGCAGTGTCCCTCCGGAGGCAAGGGTGAAAGGGACGCCGACGGCGTTATCGGTGACGACCCCTGTTCCGGCATTTAGGATGCCGCCATTATTTACCGTCATTCCGGTTGAGGCGGAACTTAATGTAAGGGTAAACGATGCGAGAGAAAGCGTGCCGCCATTGTTGATCGCAACATTAAGTGCGCTTTCATTACCGGCCAATGTTACAGTGAAGGGCGTGCCAATCGTAACGCTGTCACCAATGCCGGGAACCACTCCACAAGACCATGTTGTGGTGACATTCCATGAGCCGTTGGCAATTGCAGCACACGCAAGAGCTTGTGCGGGTTTAGCCGGGATTGTGATGATTGCTGCCAACGCAATTGCCAGGGCACTCAATGCCCTGGCTGGTGGAAAACCGAAATACTTGGGGAGAAATTTGAACGAGTACATCTCGGACCGCGATGCATTATAAAATGAAACGAAGTTGTCCGACATTACAGTTGTGTTTATTCTGGATGGATTTTGTCTGATTTATTTCGACTACGGCCTTTAGGATAAAATGGAAGAATGTCTTCCCTAGCGGATAAACTCAAATCACTTGGTGTGAAGACGGGAAATTCGCTTCCTGCCCCGTCGAAGCCTGCCAGCCAAACGATAGACTCTTTCGTGGCTGGGAGTTTTCGCCCCACGCCGCTTGGGGAGGTCTTTGTCTCTGAGCAGGCCTATGGGGAGGAGTATTTGCATGGGAACAGCTCGCCGCTTTTTGCGCCTTCCCTTTCGTTGATTGCCCAGTGGGCCAATGACCCGCGTATCTCCAGCTTGCCGCTTTCCAAGTTTGCTTTTTTAGATACAGAGACCTCCGGCCTTTCAGGCGGCACAGGGACATATGCCTTCCTCGTCGGCGCTGCCCGGTTTATCGAGGGGAAGTTTGTTTTACAGCAATTCTTCATGCGTGATCCTGCTGAAGAGCCTGCTCTGCTGGAAGGCTTGGCAAATTTCCTTGCGCCGTGTGAAGCGTTGGTTACGTTTAATGGAAAATCCTTCGACGCTCCCTTGCTGGTCACGCGATATTCATTGCATCGAATCCCAGTCCCATTTAAGGGGTATGCCCATCTTGATTTATTGCCATTAGCCCGCAGGTTATGGCGGGACCGTCTGCCATCACGGGCTTTGAAATATCTCGAAGAACACATCCTTGAATTTTCGCGCACTTCAGAGGAAACGCCGGGATATGAGATCCCCTGGTTGTATTTCGACTATTTGCGTACCGGCAATGCACAGCCATTGGCCGGCGTGTTCTATCACAATGCGATGGATGTGGTCGCGATGGCTGCGTTGCTGAATTATGTAAATGAGATGACCTCCAATCCCTATGAAGGCCGCGTGCAGCATGGCTTGGATTTTATTGCGTTGGGAAAATTATTCGAGGATCTCGGCCATTTGGACGAGTCGGCGAGACTGTACGAGCGTGGACTCGAGTTTGGGTTGGAAGAATCAGATTTCGGCGTGGCAGTGAAGCGTTTGTCGATCCTGCAAAAAAAGCGCGGGGATATGAGTCAGGCCATTAAGTTGTGGGAAGATGCGGCGGCGAAAGATCATATTTATGCTCACATTGAGCTGGCGAAGTATTATGAGCACAAGGCTCGTGATGCAAAAACATCCATGCAATGGGCGCGCTCTGCCCGTGAACTCGCTCGGAAGGCCGACCTGCCGTCGTATGTCCGCAAACATTGGCTTGAGGAAATCGACCATCGCTTGTCCCGGTTGGAGCGCAAAGCGGGTTTATAATCAGGAAACTTATAGCCAAGGAGTTTAACAAATGGATATTATTGTCTCGAAGGAAAAAGGCCATGAAGCCATCGCTGTCATCAAAGTGGTGGGGCAGCTGGATGGGCAGACGTATCAGCAGTTGATTGATGTGGCTCGCAAGGAATTTGAAGCCGGGTCCAAAAGTTTTTTGCTGGATCTTTCCGAGCTGAGCTATATATCCAGCGCAGGATTGGTTTCTCTGCATACCCTTGCGTTGATTTTGCAAGGCACGCCTCTTCCAAATTCCGAGGAAGGTTGGAACACTTTGAAATCCATGGACCGCACCCGTGAGAGTGGAAAGCAAAAGAACATCAAATTGCTCAACCCGCAGGATCAGGTGACAAGCGTTCTGGATATGGTGGGCTTTTCAAGCCTGTTTGATGTGTTTACCGACAAACAACAGGCGCTCGATTCCTTTTAGATTTTTCATCCCCGATAGCGATGCAGCGATCAACTGCATCGCTATTGATTCTATTATTGTGAGGCAGTTATGAAGCGAAGCAACCTTGGGAATATCGTCTTTATCGCACTTGTTATTTTAACGATCATTGTATGGATCATTTTTCCGCCGCATCGTGAAGGAACGGAAAATTATCTACGGTATCAAATCGGCATGACGCTTGGCTCGGTCATGATCGTGTTGATGTCGTTCTCGTTATTTTTATCCACGCGCCCGCGTTGGGCTGAACCGTATTTTGGCGGGTTGGATAAAATGTACATGACTCATCGGCACACTTCCACCTCTGCGTTTTTGTTGATGTTCGTCCACATCGTTATTGTGCCGCTTCATATTTTTGATCTGGCGATCGGGAACTATCTTGCGATCGCCGCATTCTTGGGCTTGATCGCCATCGTGCTGCCAACACTGGCACCGCGTATTCCTTTCTTGAGCAGGTTGACCGGGCAAACCTATGAAGGTTGGAAGAAGCTTCATAGGTTTATCGGCATCTTTTTTATTTTGGGATATTTGCATTCCATTACAGTTAATGCGCCCACCACAAAGGTTGCCATTAATTGGAATCAGATCTTTGTCTTCCTTGGGATTGGGTCCTATCTTTATACGGAAATTTTCGGGCGTTTTTTTAAAAAATATGTTCCGTACATAGTTGAGTCTGTGAAGCATCCAAATACCTCCACTACAGAGGTCATCTTACGCCCAAAGAAGGAATCCATTCGACATGCCCACGCCGGACAATTTCTTTTCGTTAGATTTCCCGGCAGGAATGGATTGAACGAATCGCATCCCTTCACCATTTCAAGCGCCCCTGCTGAAAATGTCCTTCGCGTGACGATCAAAGCCTGTGGAGATTTCACCCGTCATTTGTTCGAGAATCTAAAAGAAGGCGGTGAAGCCATTGTGGAAGGCGCATATGGGATGTTCAACTACAAGACGGGCGGACCGAAGCAGATCTGGGTGGCCGGCGGCATTGGTGTGACTCCCTTTCTTTCGTTCATTCGGGACCTCGAAACTGATCTGGCTCACGATGTGGATTTTTACTACACTGTCAGACATCAGGAAGAATCCATCTTTGTGGATGAAATTGAAGGCATTGTGAAGAAACATCCGCGTTTGAAGGCGCATATTCGTTTTTCAGCAGTGCATGGCTCACTCACCGTGGAGGATATGGTCAAAAACGCCGGCGACGATATCAGTGGACACCATGTGTACATGTGTGGTCCATTGCCGATGGTGCAGGCTTTCGAGAAAAAATTCCTGGAACATCGTGTGCCGCAGGATAATATCCATTATGAAGAGTTCAATTTCAGGTAAAATGCCAGAGAACTTTCAAGGAGACTCCCATGCAGATTAATTTTTCCAAACAGGAAGGCCGTGTTCCCGTCACCGTATTGCATCTGGCTGGAGAATTGGATGCATCCACCTACACCGATGTGATCAAAAAGGTGCAGGAAAGTTACGATGGCGGTGCGCGCGATCTGCTGATCGACCTCGGAAATGTTTCCTATATCAGCAGTGCGGGATTGATGTCTCTGCATACGGTGGCATTGATCTTTGCCGGGCAAAGTTTGCAGTCCAATAGCTCGGGACGCCCGACCTTTCGTTCTCTTGATCCAAAACGCGATGACGCCGCAAAGCAACATGTGAAGCTGTTGAATCCCCAGCAGCCTGTGGAGCAGGTGCTCGATACTGTTGGGTTGAAAAGTTTCTTTGAGGTTTTTACTGATTTGGAAAGCGCAGTAAAAGCCTTTTGAGGTGTTTTGTTCATGCCGCGTAGAAATCGCAGAAGGTTGGATTCTCGTCCGCCGCTTTTCCCATTCTTGAGAAAGCCTGCAGGGCAATTGGCAGTGGTCTTGCTGGTTGCTTTTGTTGTCTTCATGATCGCAGTGGCTGGAAATCAAAATAATGGAAACGAAGTCAGTGTGGATGAGGCGCTGGCGTTGTATCAGAATGGCACTTTCGTATTGGATGTAAGCTGGCCCGCTGAATGGGACGAGTATCATCTCCCATCTGCCACTTTAATTCCGCTTGATCAACTTTACAATCGATACGGTGAATTGCCCAGGGATCGTAAAATCCTGGTGGTGAGCCGCTCGCAGAACAGCAGTCAGCAGGCTCGTGATCTTCTTGTGAAAGCAGGCATCGATGCGGTAAGCATGGCGGGCAGTTTAAGTGAATGGTATGAAAAAGGATATCCCATTGAAGACGCGCCGCCGCAATGAATATGAAAAATTTGTTATTCAAAATCCTTCTCTCTTGATTGAGGGGAGGATTTTTTATTTCCATGTAATCCGCCTTGTTCGCTCGTGTTACATGGGTTTTGTAAGACCGTTCTGTTGTTTGACATTCTGAAATAGGAAAACCATTTTTTGGAGGAAGCATGTCTCGTAAAAAGAATCATAAAAAACGTACTACATCTGTATCCTTTCTTAGTAAACCTGCCGTTCAAATTGGTCTGGTTGCTGCTGTGCTGTTGATCATCTATTTGATTGTATCGGGTGGCAGCCAAAATAAATCGGTTGTTGGCCGTGAAATAAGTGTTGAGGAAGCCTATCAACTGTATCAAGGCGGCGCCTTTGTACTGGATGTCCGCACTCAGGAGGAGTGGGATGAGTACCATGCGCCAAACACCACCCTTATCCCATTGGATGAATTGGAATCCCGCTTAAACGAATTACCCAAGGATCAGGAAATTGTTGTTATTTGCCGTTCAGGGAATCGCAGCAAACAAGGCCGGGATATTTTGATCGAGGCCGGGTTCGATGCCGTGAGCGTGGCCGGTGGCTTAAAGGAATGGAATGCCAGCGGTTATCCTGTTGAAGGGACTCCCCCACAATAACTACGAACAGATCCTTCCTTGTGATGGATCTGTATTTTTATAAAGTTTTGTGCAGGCATTCACCAAAATCTAACCTCGCGTTGTTATAATGTTTTCTGTGCAAACGACAAATTCATCAAAACGATTGTCCCGCCCTTTGGTTGTGGCCGTCATCATCATTGTGTTGATCTTGGTGGCATCCAGCATGCTGCCCATAATTTTTTTCACCTGGCTGTGGGACCGTCTCAATATTTTTGCGACGGTCTTCCTTGGCATATTCGTGGAGGCGGTTCCGTATCTGCTTCTCGGGACGCTTGCTTCCGGCCTCGTTGAAATGTTCCTTGACCGGGACCAGATGAGCAGATGGATCTCGCATCGCCCCATTCCCGCGGCTGTGACTGGCGCATTGATGGGCATGGTCTTTCCCGTTTGTGAATGTGGTGTCGTTCCGTTGACGCGTAGATTATTTCATAAAGGGCTGCCACTTTCCGCCGGCGTTGCATTTCTCCTTGCTGCGCCGGTTTTGAATCCCATTGTGATTCTGAGCACTGCCGCTGCATTTGGCTGGAAAGCCATGCTGCTTTGGCGAGTTGGCCTCAGCCTGGTGATTGCTGTGGTGGTGGGGCTCGTATTCTCGGTCGAGAAGGATGCGTCGAATGTCCTTCGTCCCGTTTTGGACATGGCCCACGACCATCATCACGAGGAATCAAAGTCCTTCGTGGAAAAAATACGTGCGGCATTTGTGATCACTGCGGATGAATTCTTTGAGATGGGGCGTTATCTGATCGTCGGGGCATTGCTGGCCGCGGGGCTGCAAACTTTTATTCCGCAATCAGCCTTGCTGACGATTGGCAGCGGCCCTGTGTTATCCGTTTTGGTGATGCTTGGTCTGGCGATCCTGCTTTCCATTTGTTCCACGGTGGATGCATTCGTGGCGCTTGGGTTTGTTGGCACCTTTAGCTTTGGCTCTGTGCTGTCCTTCCTTGTGTTTGGCCCCATGGTGGATATCAAAAGCATCATCATGTATGCGCAGGTATTTAAAAAGCGTTCCGTGGCTTATCTTGTTTTGATCCCGTTTGTCATGAGCCTGCTGTCCGGGATCATTTTCAACTATCTTTCCCCATAGGTGCCTCATGCCGCATAGATTGTATCGTTCCTTTCAGGCGTTATTGCTGCTGGCTCTTTGCCTGTTTTTTGCGGGCAAACTCGCCAGCGGACAATTGTCGTATTACATCAATTTGCGGTTCATCCCGCTGACCATCTTTGGGGTGATCTTCCTTGCTCTTTTGGCGCAAACATTGTTTAGTGAAAACAGACGATCCCGCCAGCAGGAACATGAAGACGAACATCATGACCATGATCATGTGCCGGCAAACCTATGGTTCATGGTTGTGCCGCTTGCAATCGGACTATTAATTCCCGCGCGTCCGTTGGATTCATCCGCGTTTGCCACAAAAGGATTCAACACCACCGGGCCAATGGTCAGCTCGGATTCGGCTGCCAAACTTTTTGAGACCGAATCCCAGGATCGAAATGTGTTGGATTGGGTGAAGATTTCCTATTACGAAAAGGATATTACTCCCTATCTGGATCAACAGGCTTCGGTGATCGGGTTTGTGTATCGCGATGACCAGTTGAACGAGAATCAATTTTATGTCAGCCGATTTATTATCTCGTGCTGTGCGGCGGATGCATCCTCGATCGGTATGATCGTAAATTGGGATGATGCGAAAACACTGAAACAGGATTCGTGGGTGTTGGTAAAAGGCTCCATCTCTTCGACGATATTGAAGGACCAGACGCTTCTCGTGATCGATGCAGAGTCCATTCAGGATGTGCCTGTCCCTGAACAACCTTATCTTTATCCATGAAAAATTTCTCAACGCTGGATAAAACGGCATCCGCTGTTATTCTTTTTTGTACGGCATTGATCGGCCTTGTTGTTTTCCTTGGGACGCAGGCAGGAGTTCGGGTAAAAGCAAACCTGCCCGAGCGCGGTTTAATCGGTCCGTATCAAGTCGTCACGCTCATTTTCTCTGAATCGGTTGATCCGCAAATGGCTGAGTCGTTGTTTGACATCCAGCCCAAAATAGACGGGACGTTTCGTTGGGCGGATTCGCAAACCATGCAGTTCGCCTCTTTGCAGCCATTTGAGCTGGGTACTGCTTACAAGCTGACTCTTCGCTCCGGTCTTCTCTCTCAAAATGATCACGAGCTGAAAACGGATCAAAGCTGGGAGATGCATGTGCGCGAGCCCGAGATTGCTTATCTTAAGAGTGGAGATGGGCAGAGCGGTGTTTGGACGATGAGCTTGAACAATACCAACCCGCCGCGTCAGTTGACCGATCCTTCCCTGAAAGTAATCGACTTTGATGCTTCACGGGATGGCGAGTTTGTTATTTTTATCGTTCAAAATCAGGCAGGCGGCATTGACTTGTGGCGTGCCACCCGCGATGGCGTATCTTCCATTCTGTTGGATTGTGGACTCGATCGCTGCACATCTCCGTCCATTTCACCGGATGGTACTCGGGTGGCCTATTCCCGTGAGATTGCCGGTCCCAGCATTGACCTGCCTTATGGCTCGCCGCGTATTTGGATGCTGGATATGTCTGAGGCAAAGGATGGACCGGTGTATCAAGATCAACAGGTGCTGGGATATCATCCGCAATGGTCGCCGGATGGGATGCAGTTGGCCTCCTATGATGGGCTTGCAGACCAAATTCGTCTGTTGAATGTCGATAGCGGACAGCAGTTTATTTTTCAATCCCAAACAGGCGGCCCAATGACATGGTCGCCGGATGGAACAAAATTCCTGTTTACCGATGTGGAACAAAGTGAAGGCGGCGTGCGGACTCGTGTACGTATGGCTGATTTGACGATCAACAAGACCTTCACCCTCACAGGTAGCGAGGATGACATGGACTATGGATACAATTCCCTTGCCTGGTCACCCGAGGATGATGAGTCTGTTTTGCTTGGGATGCGAGCCGGTGGGGATGATCCCTCACAGGTCTTTTGGCTTTTTAATCCTGGTCGATTGGATGGCGTTATTGTTGCAGGTCAACCGGAATATGCCTATACCTCTCCGCATTGGGATGTTTGGGGAGGGGCATTTGTTTTTCAGCAATTCAAGTTGAAGGGTCCGTACAAGCCTGAAATTGGACTGTGGAAACAGGGAAGCGCGGAGCCGCTTGTTGTTGGCGAAGGATTAATGCCTCGCTGGCTCCCGTAAAATTTAATCGCGTCATGGAATGAAATGAAAAGAAGATTTATCTCCATCCTCCTTTTTTTGTTGATTGTTATCTTGCCTGTCTCTTCCGCTCTTGCTCACCCGGCGGACGTGTACACCCATAATATTCACGTGAATCTTTCACAGGATGCCTTGACCATTGAGTGGGAGATCAAACCCGGTCCGCTGTTGATTCAGGCCATTTGGTTTGAGGCAGATCAGGATCAGGACGGATCAGTCAGCCAGCAGGAAGCGGATGAATGGGCTGCGCCGCGTGTATCGAAATTCACCGCCTTGTTGGGGAGTCAAAACCTTTCTTTGACTTTGGATGAAGTGAAATTTCCATCAACACTCGATTCGTTCCAGGCCGGACTGGAGTATGTCACGATTCATTTTTCCACTCCTCTTGCTGCTTCAAATGATGTGTATCGATTGACCCTGCATAATGGCATGGAAGAACAGAAGTCGTTGAATTGGTTCTATCTTTCTGCAAAAGATGAACTCAAATTCGAAGCACCGCGACAGAACAACAGCAAGATCACGTTTCAAGTATTCCCTCCTTCGGCACAGACAAATGAACAGTTATTGACGACATGGGACAGTAGTATGCCATCGCTTTCGTCGTGGCAAGGGGGGCAGGCGGCGACTGCGACTCCTCCGCCTTCCGCGCCCACGCAGCAGCAAAATGCGAATTTGGAACAACTGCTCGATCTTGTGCGTGCAAAGGAAGTAACACCATCGTTCTATATTTTTGCCCTGGGGATATCCCTTGTGCTTGGCGCACTTCATGCGTTGACGCCGGGACATGGCAAGACGGTGGTTGCGGCATATCTCGTCGGGTCACGCGGGACCACGTGGCATGCGGTGGTGCTCGGAACAGTGGTCACGCTGACGCATACTGGCTCGGTCTTTTTGCTTGGTATCTTTACGCTGGCGGCTTCACAATATATTTTACCGACGACCATCATTCCATTGCTTGAAATTCTTTCCGGCTTGTTGATCGTTGGGTTGGGACTTTACCTATTGTGGCAGAGATTTCAATACTGGTTGAAATCAAGACAGCCAGCAATCGAGTCGAAGAGTCACGAAAGAAAATATTCTTTAACTCCATCTTCTGCATCGAAGAAAGTTTCCGTCGCGATCAAAGTCCAAAAGATGGATGCGAACCTGCATCATCATGGCGATGGAAAGATGCACTCGCATGATGTCCCGGAGACTTTGACCTGGCGTTCGCTCATTGCCCTTGGGGTGAGCGGCGGGCTGGTCCCATGCCCGGATGCAATCGCGATTTTGCTTGTGGCCGTTGCCATCAACCGCATTTTTCTTGGCCTCGCCTTGATCGTTTCGTTCAGTCTTGGGCTGGCAGTTGTATTAATTGTGATCGGTTTGTTGATGGTGAACAGCCGCCGTCTGTTTGATCGGGTGAGCTTCCTCGATAAACTTGCGCCGATCATGCCGATTGTTTCTGCGCTGATCGTATTGATCCTCGGCTTTGGGTTGACTTGGGGGGCCTATGTTCGAGCGAGGGAAAGTTTGGGTTTGGCTGGAACAAGCGCGGGCGGAGTCGATGCGGCTCGTATCCTGTATCAAGTCGAAGGGGAGGATCGAGTCAAAAGATTGTTCGTGGCGGATGTGAAGGATGGTCAATCCACTGCTTTAACGGATGCACTAAAAAATGTGGTCGACTTCTCTTTGTCCTCTGATGAAACGCAGTTGATCTATGTGGTGCAGACGGAGGAACTGCAAAATGAAATGTGGCTTGCGAATTTAACGAGCGGCGAAAGCAGGAAAATTTACGATTGTACGGATGCAGTTTGTTCGCAGCCTGTCTGGTCGCCGGATGGGTCGCAGGTTATTTTTGAACACATCAGTTTGACCGGCGCAGATGCCACGGGGTTGACCACGCTGTGGTGGATCGATATGCAGACGAATGAAGTGAAGCCCCTGTTTCAGGAAGGGAAGTTGCCCGGCGCGAACCCGCGCTGGTCGCCGGATGGCAAATGGTTGAGTTATGCCACTTCCGAAAATGTGCGTTTATATAATTTTGAGACCGGTGAAAGCCGCACAGTAAAAAGTATTCTCGGCGCATCGGCGGCCTGGTCGCCGGATGGGAAGTCTGTCTTGTATCGTGATGTGATCATTCAAAATAGTCAATTCATTACGCAGTTGTTTGTGTATGATCTGAATGCGAAGACCTCCACAAACATCAGCCCGGATCCCGGCTTTGAAAATATTCTCGCAGCCTGGTCGCCGGATGGAAGCCAGATCGCTGTGGTACGCCGCGATCTTTCTGTGACTCGCGGTGATCAAATTTGGTTGATGGGAGCCGATGGGGGCAACGCGCACGCAGTGACCGATCAAGCTAATGTTCTGCATGGTACCTTGGCATGGTCCGGTGATGGAAGATATATTTTGTATGATCTGTACGATCTGGATTCGTTTCCTTTGTCTTCGAAATTGCAGATGGTGGATGTTGACTCCGGGAAAGTGACCGATTTAGGAATCGCCGGCTATAACCCTAAATGGATCTGGCCATAACCCTTGACTTTTGTCTTTTTAGCACCTATACTTATTGAAAATTGTTTTCAATAAGAAAAAGGGTGAACATGTCCGCTGAGATTTGGCTGGAGCAATTGCACGAGAACGGATACCGTCTGACCGATGCGCGCCGCGCCGTGGTGGAGACCGTGGAGAAATCCACGCACGCCCTCACGCCGGTTCAGGTTTATGACTTGGCGCGCAAAAAATATCGCGCGCTGGGATTGGTCACGGTGTATCGCACGCTCGAAAAGCTGGAGGAGTTGCACATCATCCAGCGGGTGCATCAACCTCAGGGATGTCAGGCCTTCATCTCTGCAGGCGCCGGGCATCAGCATTTGCTGCTGTGTCAAAGCTGCGGGCAGGTGGAGTTCTTCGACGGTGACGACCTCGATGGGCTTACGAAAACCATTTCCAAAAAGACAGGCTATAAGATCAACGAACACTGGCTGCAACTCTTTGGCCTGTGTGCCGCCTGCCGAACGAATTAATACCAAATCCCTCACCATTCGGTGGGGGATAAAAAAAGGATCATAAATGAAAAAGATTATCAATTCCATTATTGGATATACCCTGCTCGCGGCTCTTTTCTTAACCGCATGCGGCTCTGCCTCAACCGGCAGTGACGACGCTGTGAAGGTTCTCGCCTCCACCACCTTCCTGGCAGACATTGCTCAAAATGTGGCCGGTGACCGCCTGACGGTGGAATCCCTGCTGCCCGTCGGTGCGGACCCGCATGCGTATCAGGCCGCTCCTTCCGATGTTGCGAAGATCGCGGAAAGTGACTTATTAATTCTCAATGGTGTGGAGTATGAACATTTCATTGAGCCCTTGTTGGAAAATGCCGGCGGTGAACGCCTGGTAATCGAAGCCACTGCCGGGCTTGAGCCGCATGCGATGGAAGAACATGGGGATGAGGATCATGCCGTCGTAGCGGAATCAGCCGATGGTCACGAGCATGAAGCGGGTGATCCGCACATGTGGCTGGATCCGAATCTTGTCGTGAGGTATGTCGAAAATATCCGCGATGGTCTGATTCAAGCGGACCCCGCCGGGGAGCAGGTTTACAAGTCCAATGCGGATGCATACATTGCGCAACTCAAGGATTTGGACGCCTGGATCGTGAAACAAGTGAATACCATTCCTGAAGAACGCAGGTTGCTGGTCACCAATCACGAAGCGATGGGATATTTTGCAGAACGATATGGGTTTACAGTTACTGATACCATTCTTCCAAGTTTCAGCTCTGAGGCGAGTGCTTCTGCACAGGAAATTGCCGAAAGCATCGAAAAGGTAAAGAATTCCGGCGCACCTGCCATTTTCCTGGGCGAAGTGGAGAATGCGGACTTGGCCAATCAAATCGCGGCCGAAACCGGTGTGAAGGTGATTGATGACCTGCACCTCGAATCGCTTACAGATGGGGCGCCGGCCACAACCTATATTGATATGATGCGGCATAATGTTTCCCGCATTATCGAAGGTTTGCAGTAAAATTTTCATAGGATACGTAAGGGCGGCCCGTCACGGGTCGCCCTTAGAAATGATATGACTCATACCCCTCATCGTCTCGAAGTTGAACATGCCGATATCGGCTATGGAGATAAGATTGTTCTCCACGATCTATCCTTTCAGGTACCGCATGGCGCGCGTGTTGCAGTTGTTGGTCCCAACGGTGCTGGAAAATCCACCTTGTTCAAGGCGTTGGTCGGAATCCTTCCACTGAAAGCAGGTCAGATTTTAATACATGGCGAATCGCTCGGCACGCATAAAGACTGCGTGGCGTATGTTCCCCAACGAGAGGATGTAGATTGGCGTTTTCCGGTCACTGTCCACGATGTGGTGATGATGGGGCGCTTTGGTCAAATGGGGTGGTTGAGTCGTGCTTCGAAAAATGACAAAAAGATCGTCGAAAAAAGTTTGGAGCAAATGGGAATTGCGCATCTTGCATCTCATTCCATCGGCGAACTTTCCGGCGGGCAGCAACAGCGCGCATTTTTGGCGCGCGCACTCGCGCAGGAGCCGCATATTCTTTTAATGGATGAGCCCTTTACCGGTGTAGACGTCACCACGCAAGAGGCAACTCTTAATCTCTTGAATCACTTGCGCGATCAAAAAGTAACCGCCATTATTTCCACACATGATTTGAATCTTGCTGCTTCACGATTTGACCTTATTCTTCTGGTCAATCATCGCATGATCGCTTATGGTGCACCGCAGCAGGTCTTTACCAAGGAAAACCTGGCAGCCGCTTTTGGGAACTCATTACTTGTGATGGATAACGGCATGATGCTGGTGGATGAATGCTGTCCGCCGGGCGAGGAACACCACCATGTTGAGGTCAAATGAACTGGCTGCTTGAGCCGCTTGCCTATCAATTCATGCAGCGCGGACTTCTTGCCTCTGTGATCGTCGGCGTGCTCTGCGCAGTGATGGGAACGTATGTTGTGCTGCGCGGCATGGCTTTTCTCGGTGATGCGATGGCGCATGCGATCCTGCCCGGGGTGGCTGTCGCTTATTTGTTTGGCGGCAACCTTCTGCTTGGAGCGGGAGCCGCAGCGATCCTCGTCGCGTTGAGTATCGGATTTTTTTCCCGCCAGGGCGATGTCAAGGAGGATACTGCGATTGGCATCCTGTTTGCGGCCGCGCTTTCTCTGGGCGTGGCGATGATCAGCACCATGCAAACCTATGCAGTGGATTTGAGTCACATCCTGTTTGGAAATGTGCTCGGGGTGAATTCATCCGATCTATGGATGATCGCGGTCATCAGCCTGATCATTCTTTTGATGGTCGTGCTGTTTTACAAACCTTTCCTTGTGATTTCATTTGACCCGGTTCTCGCTGCGACCCTGCGCCTGCCAGCTGAACTACTGCGGAATCTCATGCTGGTGCTTTTAGCGCTTACGGTTGTGGTGTCACTGCAAACGGTGGGTGTCAGCCTTGCGGCGGCGATGCTCGTCACACCGGCCGCGACGGCATATTTACTGACCCGTAGACTCGGCCCGATGATGCTGGTTTCGGCCGCCATCGGGGCGTTCTCCTCCGTGATTGGTTTGTATCTAAGTTATTATTTCAATATTGTCTCCGGCTCGGCCATAGTACTAACGGCTACCGTACTGTTCCTACTTGGGTTCTTGTGGAAGCGTACGAAATCAATATAATAGCTTTATCGTTATCAATCAATTCATACAGGAGATTTAACCATGGCACATATTGAAACTTCCATTAAAGTCAACGCGACCCCCGAGAAAATATTTTCATACGTTTCCAGCCTGGACAGCTTGAAGAACGAATACGTAGTCAGCGTTGAGGCGGATGGGCCGATCAAGCTTGGCACCAAGATCAAGACCAAGGTCAAAGCCGCGAACGGCGTGGAGAATGTCATTACCTCGGAAGTGATTGCTTTCGAGAAGAATAAATTGTTTGGCACCAAGACCTTCGCCGCCCCCCCTGCTTCTGATGTGATCAGCACCTATGTCCTCGAGCCCGATGGCAGCGGCACAAAAGTCATTATGCAAACCGAAGCGACATTAATGCCGGCAGGTATGCCCTCCATGCCCGGCATGGAAGATATGATCAAGAAGCAGATGATCGCCGGGTACGATACGGCATTGGCTGCCCTGAAGAAAAAGATCGAAGGATAATTCCTTTATCGGGTCCCAAAACATCCCGCCGAGACTTCCCGGCGGGATGTTTTTTTGCCAACAGATTTAGAAATTTTTAATAACAAGCGGTAGAATACTGCCCATGCGAAACAAAATCACTCAAATCATTTCTGCAATCCTTCTATTAGCCTTTATTCTTTCAGCTTGTTCGGCGATTGCACCGGCCCCGACGGAAACTCCCACGGTTACGCCGTCACCCACGGCAACAGTTACCCCAATTCCCACGGCGACTTCCACACCAACAGCCACGCCAATTCCCGCTCCGGAACGGGCGACCTATACCTTGAACACGACCATTGACTATGACGCCCACACCGTCACGGTTGATCAGACCATCGTATACCCCAATCACACCGGCGGACAGCTCAATGCGCTTGTGCTGGCGGTCGAGCCCAATCTTTGGGCTGGCGGCTTTACCCTTTCCGGCATCTCTCTTGATGGAACGCCGATCACAACTTATTCACTTGATGGCCAGCGTTTGAATATTGCATTGAGTTCTTTTTTTCAACCTGAACACGTGATGACGATTAATCTTCAATATTCGCTTGTTCTGCCATTTGCCGAACAGGCAGATCCCGCCGACTCAAGGCCGCGAATTTATGGATACACCAAACGCCAAATGAACCTGACCAACTGGTATCCGTTCGTTGTGCCGTTTATCAATGGCGATTGGGTGTTGCATGAACCCTGGTATTATGGCGAACATCTTGTCTATGATGCGGCGGATTATGAAGTTAATTTGAAATTTGCAGACCCCGCCACTGCGCCTATTGTTGCGGCCAGCGGCGTACCAGAACCACAAGCAGACTTTACCCGTTACACCATTACATCGGCGCGGGCCTTTGCGCTTGCGGCCAGCAGGGATTTCCAGGTTTCCACCACCCAAGTGGGAGATGTAAGTTTGTCCAGTTATTATTTCCCGTTGAGCAATGCTGCCGGTGACGCCGCGTTGAAAGCCAGTGCTGAAGCGCTTCAGCTTTACGGCCAAAAATATGGACCATATCCGCACAAAACACTTGCCATCGTGATGGGTGATTTCAACGATGGAATGGAATATTCCGCCTTCTTTTATCTGGCTCGTGATTTTTACGGCGGCTTGTATGACGGTACGCCTGCAAATTATCTCACCTTCGTTGCAGTTCACGAGACTTCGCATCAATGGTGGTTTGAACAAGTGGCGAACGATCAGGCGCAACAACCCTGGTTGGATGAAAGCCTTGCAACCTATTCCGAGCGTCTTTATTACGAAACCCTGCATCCCGATCTGGTTTCATGGTGGTGGATCTATCGCATCGATTATTACAAGCCGCAGGGTTTTGTCGATACGCCAATTTATGATGGACAGGGCTTTCGTCCGTACACTAATGCGGCATATTTTGAAGGCGCCCACTTTCTAGAGGACCTGCGTGTACGAATCGGTGATGAGGCCTTCTTTGCCTTCATTCAGGATTACCTTGCACAGGGAAAAGGAAAGATCGTCAATTCAGATGATTTCTTTCGCATCCTGAAGACCCACACTTCCACTGATTACTCCGACCTCGTACGTCAATATTTTCAAAATATCTATCAATGAATCATCGACGCTCGTTACGCGTCACTACATTTATTTTGTTTGTGACGCTTCTATCCTCCTGCGCTACGCCGACGGAAGCGCCGCCTCAATTCCCGACCTTTGTGTTGGTGACTCAAGACCCGAACGCATCGCCTACGCCGACACCTTTCCAGCCTTCCTCTGATGGGGTTTCTGTTCCCTCATTTACACCCGCGCCGCCAGTGACAGTAACTCTTCCATCGTCGTCAACACCGCAGCCTACATTTACTCTCACTCCGCAGCCAACACAGACACCTGCTAATACGGTTCCGCCGCAACCGACAATCCCGCCTTCCAGTTCATCGCGAACCAATTACATCATGTATGCCACGCTCGATTTTGAAGCCCATACTCTTTTGGTCGATGAAACCATCCGCTATTACAACACAACGGGCGCAGCTCTCTCTAATATTGTTCTTTCCGTGCAGCCCAATCGGTTTGGAAGCAGTGTGTTTGTGTTGAATTCAGTCGTGCAGGATTCGGTGGCGTTGACCTCCTTTGATCTCAACGGCCAACGCCTCACTTTAAACCTTCCGCAAGCCTTGCAGCCGAATGCCGCTACAACCTTGGTGTTGAGCTTCAAGCTCAACCTTCCTGCAAAATCTGGGGAAGGTCTCTTTGGCTATGACTTCAACCAGATCAACTTAATTGATTGGTATCCGCTCGTGGTTCCGTACAGCGGCGGATGGGTTCTGCATGACCCGATGCCATTTGGCGAACACCTTGTTTATGATTCGTCTGATATCGAGTTGAATCTCAAAGTAGATGCGAGTGTGATCGTCGCCGCAAGCGCACCTTCGGATCAAAATGGCGAATGGACACGCTATCGCTTGTATGGCGCGCGCGCGTTCACGTTATCAGCGAGTGACGAATTCCTCGTCACCGAATCAGCCGTCGGGTCGGTAAAGATCCGCTCGTATTATTTCGATGGGTATAAAGCCGCAGGCGAATCCATTTTGTATTCGGCGGTGCAGGCGGTCAGTCTGTATTCCGCAAAGTTTGGGGATTATCCGTATGAGACTCTTGCCATCGTTCAAGCCGATATTCATGACGGGCAGGAAACAGATGGATTGGTGTTTCTCGCCTCCGATTTTTATAGTCAATACGGCGGCGGCGCAAAAAATAATTTGACGACGATCGGTGTTCACGAGATCGCGCATCAATGGTGGTACGGGTTGGTGGGGAGTGACCAGGCGATGGAGCCGTGGCTGGATGAGGCAATGGCTGTTTACAGCGAACGGATCTTTTACGAATATAACTATCCACGTTATGGTGATTGGTGGTGGCAATTCCGTGTGGATTATTTTGGCCCAAGCGGCTATGTGGATTCGCCGATCTACAATTTTGGATCACAGCGGGCCTATGTCAATGCCGCGTATTTGAATGGCGCACATTTCATGGAAGACCTGCGCTTGCGAATGGGGGATGATGATTTCTTTCGCTTCTTGAAGGATTACGCAACGAAATATGCGCGGGGTCGTGCCACGAGCTATGATTTCTTCGCCACCGTGCGCGTCAATACCTCCGCGGATATCAGCGGGTTGATCGCTGAATATTTCTCAGGCTCTTATTAATCTTATATAAGAATTTCCATCCTTTTATTGACTCTCTTTAATTTGTAACTATAATGGTTACAAATATGAACACCAATCAACGCTTTGCCATTTCCGTTCATGCCTTGACCCTGCTTGCAGCAAATGCCGATCCGCTGACCTCCGAGGCAATTGCCAGCAGCGTGGGTACGAATCCTGTCGTGATCCGCCGTACGATGGCGAGTTTGCGCGAGCTGGACATTGTCGAATCAAAATCAGGCACAAATGGCGGTTGGAGCCTGGCACGGGAACCGAAAAAGATCGGTTTGTGTGAGGTGTACCGAAGTTTGGGTGAGGTAAATGTGCTGACAGTACATGGTCATCCCAACAAGCTATGCTCAATTGGCGGGAATATCAGCGGTGTATTGCAATCTGTTTTTGATGATGCCCAATCTGAACTGGAAAAGGCTCTGGCTGGCTACACTGTTGCAGATATTTTGAAAGATGTACTTAAGAAGGCGAATGGATCGGCATGAATCGCCCCTATGTATTTATCAACGTTGCCATGACAGCGGATGGAAAGATCGACACCTTTGAACGAAACGGTGCTGCGATATCTTCAAGAAAAGATAAAGAACGCGTGGATCAATTGCGTGCCGCGGCGGATGGAATTCTCATCGGGGGGAGGACGCTGCTCGAAGAATTACCCAAGCTCACGGTGAAGAATGAAGCGCTGCGTGAAGGGAGAGTCCAGCGCGGGCTTGCGCCGAATCCTGTAAAGATCGGCGTGGTTACCCGTGCGGATATTCCGCTTGACTCAGATTTTATTAAGGCGGGACCTGCACGGGTCGTAATATTTACAACATCACAGACATCTATATCGCACGTCGAAGAATTGCGCGCAGCGGGTGTGGCAGTGTTTGTGGAGGATGCACCGCGTGTTGACTTGAATCAAATGTTGCTCACCTTGAAAAAGATCGGCGTGGATCATTTGATGGTCGAGGGCGGCGGTACAATGAATTTTGAACTCATTCGGCTGGGCCTTGTGGACGAAGTGATGATGTATCTGGCTCCGATGATCTTTGGCGGTGCGACCGCCCCGACGATGGCCGACAGCCTTGGCGTTCCGCGCGACGAGGCGGTGGAGTTGAAGTTAATGGAAGTTGAAAAATGGGAAGATGGCGGAGTCTTTCTGAGATATAAAATTTAGAGAAGGCGCAGTTGTTGAAAAAATAACTGGCATTGAATGAGGAAACCATGACTACATTTACGCACGAACAAATTCAATTGATACTGGACGAGAATTGCTGCCATGAATGCGAAGGCATGGGAGTGGACGGCGTTTGCGTGAAGATCGAAGCGATCGCTGAATTGCCTTCACGCTTTGGCGATTTTCATATCGTGGCATTTTCCAATAACAAGGATAACAAGGAACATGTCGCGATCATCAAGGGTGAAATTTTCGACAGCGAGGATGTTCCTGTTCGTTTGCATTCCGAATGTTTAACGGGCGATGTGATCGGATCGCTGCGCTGCGATTGCCGCGATCAGCTTGAAGCCGCGTTGAAAAAGATCGGCGAAATGGACAAGGGGATTGTGTTGTATCTGCGGCAGGAAGGCCGCGGCATCGGCCTCACCAACAAAGTCCGCGCATATAGCTTGCAGGATCAGGGACTTGATACCGTGGAAGCGAATCTTGCGCTTGGCTTCCGCGATGATGAACGCGATTATGCAGTGGCTGCGCACATGTTGCATTCGCTCAAAGTCAGGTCGATTCGGTTGATGACCAACAATCCGAAGAAGATCTCGCAGCTTGAACAATACGGCGTGAAGGTCAACGAGCGCATTCCGCATATTTTGCCGAGCAACGAGCACAATCGTTTTTATCTTGAAACCAAGGCCGCCAAATCCGGTCACATGATCGATTTCCATGGCAAGGAACATTTGCCTGAACAAAGTGATGCGCCGATCATCGAAGGCATGCCTGAAGATCAGATCAAGTCGATTTATGACTAACGCCTCGCCCAGAACCATCGTCATCACAGGCGGGACCGGCGTGCTGGGGACTCTTGTTGCAAAAACATTTGCAGCGCAGGGTCACAATATTGTATTGCTTGACCGCGATCAGACCAAGCTGGATTCTCTGATCCGCGGCTTGAACCTGCCCAAAGAAAGACTCCACGCTCAGATCATTGACCTGCTCGATTCAAACGCGCTTCATGCATCGGCCGAAGCTGTTCATTCCAAATTTGGCAGCGTCCACGCTTTGATCCATCTTGTCGGCGGCTGGACGGGCGGCAAGACCATCCCTGAGTCTTCCAATAATGAACTTGAGTTCATGCTCAACCAACATGTGTGGACCACGTACAACCTGCTGCAATCTTTTGCTCCGCATATCGCCGCAAGCAGGTGGGGACGTGTGATCGTTGTATCCCAGCCTGTGACGATTAAACCCGCTGCCAAATCAGCATTGTATGCGGCGGCCAAGTCTGCGCAGGAAAGCCTGGTGTTGACATTGGCGGAGGAATACAAGGAAAGCGGATTGACCGCCAATGTGATCCACGTTAAGTCCATTGATACAAAAGGTATGGGTAAAGGCACGTTGCCTGCGGAGATCGTCTCTGCCATGACCTATCTATTTTCCGAAGAAGCCGGCAAAGTGAACGGTGCAAGAATTCCGTTATACTAGCGGGATGCAAAGTCAATTCATAAAGACCAATAACATAAATCTGCATGTTGTGACCGACGGACCTGAAAACGGGACGCCGGTCATTTTATTGCACGGATTCCCTGAATTCAATTATGGCTGGAGAAAACAGCTCCCAGCCTTGGTGGAGGCTGGGTATCGGGTCATCGTCCCGGACCAGCGCGGATATAACCTTTCTGATAAGCCAAAGGGAATTTCATCCTACGATGTAAATATTCTTGCGCAGGATGTGATCGGTTTGTTCGATCATTTTGGGCTGGAGAAAACTTTTCTGGTTGGGCATGATTGGGGTGCAGTGGTCGCGTGGACGGTGGCGTTAAATCATCCGGGGCGGTTGAAGAAACTTGTCATTTTAAATGTTCCGCATCCCGATGTGATGACCGACTTCGTCTTGCACAATTCCGAGCAGCGTAAAAAATCCTGGTATGTCTTCTTCTTTCAGATCCCTTTGTTCGTTGAATGGATCCTTGGCCGAAATAACTTCCATAATATGGCGCGGATGCTGGTTGGATCGGGGCGCAAGAGCACATTCACACCTGGAGACTTGATTGAATATAAAAAAGCCTGGTCACAACCTGGCGCGATGACCGGGATGTTGAATTGGTATCGTTCGGTGTTTCGTCGCGGCTTGCGTTATACGTTTGGGAAGAGATCTCCCGCACGGCGGGTGACAGTCCCAACTTTGATGTTGTGGGGAAAACGGGATGTGGCACTCAGCGAAGAAATGGTTCAGCCTTCGATTGACTTGTGCGATGACGGAAAAGCCGTGCTCTTTGAAAAGTCCACGCATTGGGTGCAGCACGATGAAGCCGTTGCGGTGAATCAACATTTGATCGAGTTCCTGAGGTAGCCGATGCCGATTGCTGCGCTTGTTTTGCTTTTTCTCTCTGCGTCCATGCATGCCACATGGAATTTTCTGCTGAAGAGTGCGGAGGAGAAGTTCGTTGCCATGGGCTGGCAGGTGATCTTGAGTGGATTATTTTCGACGGTTCTGATCTTCTTCACCGGTCTTCCCCCGCGTTCGATGTGGTTCTTCGCAGTCCTCAGCATGGCCTTGGAGGCGATCTACTTTATCCTGCTTTGTATTGCGTACAGCGACCATGATTTTTCACTTGTATATCCTATTGCACGCGGGGCGGCGCCTGCATTATTGGTGTTGTGGTCGGCGCTTTTCCTGCATGAGAAGTTAACCATTGGCGGATATATTGGTCTTGCTTTAATTACAGGCGGTATGATGGTCATCGGCGGGACCACGCTTTGGCAAAGTAACGGAGAGAAACCGCATCTGCGCGGCATTCTTACCGCCTTATCGGTTGCATTGGTTATCTCGATTTACACATTTATTGACGGTACAGCCGTCAAGCACGGACCTGCGTTGCCGTATGGACTGTCCATGTTTGTAATGGTTCCGTTCGTGACGACGCCGTATATCGCCAATCGATACGGCTGGAAATCGTTTCAAAATGTCTGGCAAAAGAATCGCGGATATTTATTGATCGGCGGTGTGCTGGGCTTGGTGGCATACATGCTGGCTTTGTTTGCATACACCTTTGCACCGTTGAGTTATTCGGGGGCGATTCGCGAGGTCAGTGCCGTGATCGGGGCGTTTCTGGGTTGGAGATTCTTGAAAGAGGAAATGGGCGGCGTGCGTGTGGTGGGGTCCGCGATTGTATTTGTGGGTGTGATGGTAATTGCGGTGTTTGGATGATTTACGTCCTGAGCGGAGCTGCACAAACTTTGTGTAGCGCAGTCGAAGGATGTGTTGTTAGAAGATTAATGTTGTAGGCATATTGCCCTTCGACTGCGCCGCAAAAAACTGCGGCTCCGCTCAGGGCGAAAGGAGATATGATGGCAAATCAAGTTTTCCCCGAACCAACAGTGGGTGTTTTTATTTTCAATGCGGCAGGTGAGTTGCTGCTTTTAAAGAGTCACAAATGGCCAGGCAAATATGTCGTTCCCGGCGGACACGTGGAATTGGGGGAGCGGCTGGAAGAGGCTGCGGTCCGCGAGGCGAAGGAGGAGACCGGGTTGGATATTTACGACTTGAAATTCATCAACTTTCAGCAGTTCATTTATGATCCTGCATTTTGGAAACAGCGCCACTTCATCTTTTTCGATTATGCCTGCAAAGCGGACTCTCTCGAGGTGAAGTTGAATGACGAGGCCGAGGAGCATATCTGGGTTAGGTTGGAGGCGGCTCTTCATCTGCCGTTGGATGTGTATACGCGGACTTCGGTCGAGAAGATCATTGCTGGAAATTTGTCATAGTTTGCTCCATACTTAAGTGGCTTGCGGACCGGCTTGAAAATGGGTAAGATAAATAAGCCATGAACGGAATTCTGGCTTTTCGACTTTCAGGCATATTTTGCCTCATGGTCAGCACGCCTGACGGGTACTCCCATACCTGTCAGGCTTTTTTTATCTCTACACAAGGAGAATGAATGCAGACACCCTGGGAATATCGTTACGCTCATCGTATGCAAAAAATGGGGAGTTCGGTGATCCGCGAATTGTTGAAGTTCACCGAGCAGCCGGACATCATTTCGTTTGCCGGTGGATTGCCGGCTCCGGAGGTTTTTCCGGTAAATGAATTTCAAGAGGCATGCAATCGTGTATTGATGGAGCAGGGCGCACAGGCTTTGCAATACAGCACCACGGAAGGATATCTGCCGCTGCGTGAAATGATCTCGCGTCACACAGGCCGATACAGCGTGAAGGTGACCGCAGATAACATTATGATCACCTCCGGCTCGCAGCAGGCGCTGGATTTTATCGGCAGACTTTTTATTAATCGCGGCGATTATGTGGTCGTTGAATCGCCGACTTACCTTGGCGCGTTGCAGGCGTGGAATGCGTATGGGGCGCAATATATATCCGTGCCTTCGGATGAGCACGGCATGTTGGTGGATCAATTGGAAGAAGCGCTTCGAATCGGACCGAAGTTCATCTACGTGCTCCCGAACTTTCAGAACCCTTCCGGCTCCACGATGAGTCTGGAACGCCGCAAACGCTTGATCCTGCTTGCGGACCAGTACGGCGTGCCAATCGTCGAGGATGATCCCTACGGACAATTGCGCTACGACGGCGATCACATTCCTTCGGTGGTGTATTTGGATAGCCGCTATCGATATGATGGCGATGAGAGCGGCGAATATACCGGCAATGTGATCTATCTCAGCACGTTCTCGAAGTTGCTTGCGCCGGGTCTGCGCCTCGCCTGGGTGATCGCACCGCCGCAAGTGATTCGTAAACTGGTGATGACGAAACAAGCTGCGGATTTGCATACATCGTCATTCATTCAGCACATTGCCTATGAAGTGGCAAAAGGCGGATTTTTGGATGAGCATGTCAAAGTCATTCGCGCCACTTATAAAGAGCGCCGCGACGTGATGCTTGAAATGATGGAGGAGATGTTCCCCTCCGAAGTACGCTGGACCAAACCGCAGGGTGGCATGTTCCTGTGGGGTGTATTACCCGAAGGTATGGATGCGACTGAAGTTTTGAAGGAAGCTCTTGTACGTAAAGTGGCATTTGTTCCCGGCACAGCCTTCCACCCGAACGGTGGCGGGGCAAATACAATGCGATTGAATTTCTCGTTCTCGTCACCGGATGTGATCCGTGAAGGGATTACGAGATTGGGAACGACGTTGAAGGAAGTCTTGAGCAGGAACGGTTTTCACAAGTAAAATCAAAAAGGCCGCAACAATTGTTGCGACCTTTTTGATTAAGAAACTTTCTTCAGAAGGATTCTATTCCAGTCCAGCATGGTCTTTAGATGTTCCATTGGAACCTGCCCTTCCGGAACGTAGCCGACAAAGGAGCGGTTGTAGGTATCTTCGGTGCCATCGGAGAGATGCCACGACAGCGGCATTCTAAAAATACCAACAGCTGAAATACCTTTGTCGCTATCCGGTAACGCAGTTTCGTAAGTGATGACCATCGTTCCGTCAGCGGTTTCGCCCACTTCTGCAACAGTTGCTTCGTGGATCCAACGCAGCCATTGCTGCTGTGTGACTTTGGCTTTGGTCTCCGGGTTGACCACTGTGCGCGAGCGCGTGACGGTATCACCTCTTCTGTAAGCCCAGGGCGTGTTACCTGATTTGGTATCGATGTTTTTGTCGGCGGGGAAAGATGCCGGCAGCAGGTCCACGCCACTTTTTGTTTTTACCGATTTTGCGATCTGCCATGCATTGGGTTCTTTATCCACGAAACGCAGCCAGAGGATGCTTGCACCGGGGACGTAATCTTTTTCCGTGGCAGGCCTTGTATAAAATGGGCGCGGATTTCCCGGTAACGTATTTTCCGTTTCGATGCCGGAATACCATTTTGGTTTGGGAGTTAATCCTCCGGGAGGCAGATGTCCGCGGATGTGCTGTACGTGCTCCGCAGTTTCATTGCATACGGCGCGCGAGACGATCAACTCGTGGGTGCGTCCATGCTCTTCGCGCCAGGCGGAGGTATCGTAGTTTTCCCATGCATCCAACACCATGCGGATATCGTTGTATTGCGGTGCGTATCGTTCCGCTTCTTCTTCGGGGGTGAGTTTCTCCCAGTTGAAATCCTCCACGTGGTTTACGCGCAGCGGCGTGAGCTTAACGATCTCTTTCCATGCCCATGTTGGGAACTTGGTTTTCATCGCCTCGATTTTTTTCAGCACTTCATCCGTGGATAAACTTTGAATTTCATAGTTGGCTTCTTCCGCCTGCAGTGCGGCGAGGCCGGCGCGGCGCGTCTTCGGTCCATTGGCTTTCACGCTGAGCATGTGCAGGGCCACTTTGTCCTTCCACGCTTTGTCAGTGGCGCGCGCCAGCCTGGGGACGTTTGACCCGCTTCCGGTTTCGTATGCGGCGATCTTTTCCCTGCATAATTTTTCAACGGTCCCATCATCCAGCGCTTTTGAATTTTTCTCAAGCTCGGCTGCATTGAGTCGGATCAAAAGATCTTTCGGGTCTGCCCACGAGCCATGCGCGCTGGCGTATCTCATACCGGAGAAATGTACGACCATATATTGCAGCCAGTACGGATAACGGGCGGGCTCTTTCTTGAAGCGTTGATAAATTTCCTCAAGCAATTCGTATTGTTTCTTCTTTTCAAGCGACGCCCTGTATTCCTCCACCTTCCATATGGCAATATCGCGAACGGTGACTGGATTCTCGGGTGCATAGTGGACGAGAAATTCCGCTTCTTCCATCGCGAAGGCAGGATCGCTTTTCTTCTGCTTGTACCACGCGAGTTTTCTTCCTTCGATCTTGTCGTAGGTTTTAAGGAAGGCGCGCAGTTGATCGAGTTCCTGCTCCGCCATCGGCAGGGTGATGTTTTGTTTGACTTCCAGCTCTTTTGCTTCCGCTGCACGCTTGGGATGATCGGGGGCCATGTTTTCCAGGCGGCGCGTCTTGGATCGCACCAGGTCCCTCAGCATGTTTCGATGTTGCAGCCAGTATTGGATTTGGGCTTCCACGAAACTCCGCTCGCCGCGAATATCCCTGGGCCAGCTGTCGATAAAGAGCGCATGGAAATTATTGATCTCGGTTAACTCGGCCTCGTCGGTCGGTTTGTATTTCGTGAAATAGTGGCGTACATCCTTGAGCTGGAAATATTCACGCAGCACTTTGTACGATTTATAGGCTGTGACTGCGGCGGCCTCCTGCGCATTTACATAGGCATCCACTTCGGTTTTTAGCGTGGAAATGTTCTTGTCCTTATATTGCTTCCAAACATCGATCTCCATGTAGTAGGTGAGGAAGTCGCGCAGCTTTGGCTCGCGCATGGGGTAGATTGTTTTGCATAAGATCTCGTTCTGCCATTGGAAATAAAAGGGTGATGTCATTATTGCGCTCCGTGGTGTGCTCTTGCTGGAATGGGACATATTTTAGTGCATACATCGGGTAATCGGCCACTGCCCAGGCTGGGAGGAATGGAGCAGGCAAAACGCTTGATGATTATTCATTCTCTTGGTAGCATCCGTGCAACGATATCGTTTCTACTTGAGGAGAAGAGATTTCATGGAACAAAATGTGTCCCCGCAGCCTACAAAAGGCGGCAACAAACTATTAATTGGGTGCCTGGTGGCTGGCTTGATCGGTTTCGTCGGATTGGTGATCCTGGGCGGCGGTGCCTATTATTTCGGGCTCATTCCCCAGTTTGCGGCCGCTCCTGCCTCCGTGGCAAACCCTGAACCTGTTGTAACAACTGAACTGGTTGCGACGGAAACCGCTCCCACTCTTGAAACAGTGCCGGCGACCGAACTTCCAGTGGCAACGGCTACTCTTGCATCGACCCCACCCAAGGTGGAAGTGTATGACCTGACCTCCAATGTGCAATATCCATCATTGGCTGTTTTGGCCGGCGATATAAATGCTGTAACCATCCTGCCAAATCAGCCGACTGTTTTGGAAATGCACTGGTGCGCGAAGGGCGAATCCACCCTGTCCAAGATGACCAACTTAATGGATCTGACCGTCTTGATCAATGATACGGATATCCCGGCTGGCTCCTTCGGTCTTGTCACCTATCAGACCGTGCTGGAGATCAATGGCAAAAAGGAATCTGCTCTTTGCAACCAGTTGACCGGCCTCGTGCGTAATTGGAGCGAAGGGGAATACACCGTCAAACTTTCGCTGCGTGCCACCGGTGCTTACAACGATGGCTGGAAGGATCATCCTGCGGATGAAGTGCAGGAGCTTTCATACAATGTCAGTGTCACGCCCTCGGCTTCTTCTGCCGAATGGGGGCGATGTGAAATGTTTGAAGATATAAAAGCCGAATTGGTTTTCCTGGACCCTGAACCCAAGAAGCCGCTTGGCTTTTACTTGAAATTTGCGAACGGCGTGCCCGGCCTGGAGACTGCCATCGCAGGTGATGACGGCGATTGGGAATACAATGCTTCCATTGATGAAGCGGTTTCTGATAAAAAATGTACGTTTGAAGAAGGCTATGAGGGACGGTTGTATTGCAAAGTTCAGCTTCTGTCGAATTATGCAAAGACCGTCCGCCCGGTCAGTGTGTTCGTGAACGGATGCAGCTGGCCCGTCTATTACAATTCGGACGCGGAAATTCCTTAAATCGTCTCCATGATTTGACTTCAAAAAAGTTCTGAAGATTTCGCATCTTCAGAACTTTTTTCTTTGCTAGCTTCTGTCTGCAATCGGTTTGAGATAGGAATCCAAAAGTTCATCCATCTGTGCAAGTGACTCGCAGACGAAGAACATCGGGTTGAAGGCATAGACCGTCTTGGGGATCCGTGCGATGGTCTCCACGTTGAAGGGCACAAGGATCACTTCGCCGCCGAAATATCCTTTACGGGAAATCCCGAGCTTGTCGTACAGTGCGTGTACCACGTTCCAACCCTGCTCGCCGGAGGACATCTGTCCCTTTTGATGCAGTTCGTTGACGCCGTCGATGATTCGATACAGGTCGTTCTTGTTCGCAAGAAATGCTTTCTGTAGTTGTTGAAAAATATTTCTGCTGTAGTCGATCACATTATCGCGTCCCAGCCGGTAGAATTCCATGATCGTGTTTTCCAGCTCGGCACGGCCGGAGATGATGCCCGCGCCAAACACCTTGAAACGGTTTTCCTGCACCACCAATCCAAATTCAGTGCTGTACCAGGCGAGGCGCTTGATCACTTCGCGTTCTTCCTGCGTGGCCTTCATATAGGCCGGGGCAAATTTATCCTCGATGTTTGCGTAAAACTTCTGCGTGAGAAACGGCAGGTGGCCGAAGATATCGTGGAACATATCCGGCTCCGGTGTGAATTCCATCTGGTCGCGTGTGCGCAGATAATCGGTGATTAGAAAGATGCGCTGCGCAAATTTTTTGTACCAGTCGTCTGCCAAGGTGTAGCGAACGGCTGTGCGTTCGATGCGCCAGCCCGTCTGTGGGGTGATGCGTTCATTCAAATGAGTCACTGTGGGAATGCGCTGCGGGTCCAATTGCAGCAATGCCAATCCGTTGAGATATTCCCGGCAAAGATGTTCCAGTAAATATGGCTGATGGATCCCGGCAAAGAGATCGGCCCAGATCGCGTGCTGCTCGTCGGTGAAGACCAGCTCCTGGTTCTCATTTGTATATTCTCGTGATGGATCGATGTGTTCGGCGACGATATCGCCTGTGTAGGTGGTTTGGTTTTGCTTCATGGTCATATTTTTACCTTTCTCCTTTAAAGAAAATGGTTGACGCGCAAAACATATGTGGTTGATATCCGCCCAATGGGATGTTATCACCTGCAAATACGAACGTCAAGAATGCGACAGATCCAGTCCGATTGTAGGGTGATAAAATCCTTGCAAATGAATGAGTCGCTGCTCGGTAAAACGATTTTGGTGACTGGCGCCGCCCGCCGCGTGGGGCGATTATTGGCCCTGGCCTGTGGACGCGCCGGCGCGGATGTGATCCTGCATCATGGACATTCCCTCGAAGAGGCGCTCAAGGTTCAAAAAGAGATCGCTTCCTTCGGACGCCGCGCCTGGGTCCTGCCCGCAGACCTTTCCAACATGGATGAAGTTTTCCGCCTGATCTCGCAGGCAAACGCGCTTTCCCCGTTGTATGCGTTGGTCAACAGTGCTGCCATCTTTGAAAAACTCTCCTTGCAGGATACGACCCTTGAAGATTGGGAACGGCATCTATCCATTAATCTGACGGCGCCATTCCTGCTGAGTCAATCGTTTGCAAAACAAACCTCGCACGGACGCATCGTCAACATTTTGGATTGGCGTGCCCTGCGTCCCGCTGCGGACCATTTCCCGTACACTATCAGCAAAGCTGCGTTAGCCGCCATGACGAAATCGCTTGCGGTTGCCCTGGCGCCCAATATCACTGTCAACGGACTTGCGCTTGGGGCGATCCTCCCGCCCGCAGACAATCCATCCGCGAGTGAAAAGATGATCGAACACATCCCAGCCAAACGGTGGAGTGAAGCGAACGAAGTTGAAGATGCGCTGCTGTTTTTGTTGACCGGTCCCGCTTACATTACCGGCGAGATCATCCACGTGGATGGCGGCAGGCATTTGGTGTAGTTTTCGTCCAGAGCGGAGCCGCGTGCACTTGCGGTGCAGTCGAAGGACGCGTAATAAATAAACTTTCCATTTTCAAATAACTCACGCTTCGACTACAGGTCGAAAGAGCGCGACCTTCCGCTCAGCGCGAAAGTAAAAGGAGAACCATGGACAAGACTTTCATCAAAGACCTGCTTGTGCGCGGGATCATCGGCATTCGTGATTGGGAGCGGGAGAAGCCGCAGGATATTCTGATCAATGTGACAGTGTTCAGCGATACACGCCGCGCGGCAGAGACCGATGATATTGCGTATTGCGTGGATTACAGCGCACTGGCGAAGAAGATACAAGCCCATGCAGAAACCGCCGCCCGTTTGACGGTGGAGGCATTGGCGAATGACCTTGCTCAAATTTGTTTGCAGGAGCAGAGCGTTTTAAAAACCATTGTGCGTGTGGAAAAACCCGGCGCTGTGCGTTTTGCAGCTTCGGTGGGCGTGGAGATCGAACGCAGCCGCGAGGAATAAAGTGCATCGCGTGATCTTCAACCTGGGTTCGAATCTTCAAGCGGAACTGAATCTGCCCAAAGCGATTGATCTGCTTCGAGAGTATGGGCAGGTGACAGCTGTATCCCGCGTGTGGGAATCAGAATCTGTTGGATATGAAGGACCTAATTTCTTGAACGCTTGTGTTTTATTTCTCACGGAGTTGGAGCCCGCGCCCTTGAAGGGACAGATCATCCGTCCCGTTGAAGCAAGGCTTGGCCGCATTCGCAGTGAGGATAAAAATGCGCCGCGCCCCATCGATATCGATATTGTCCTGTTCGATGACAAACCATTGAATACAGAATATTGGAATTATGCCTTTGTGGCTGTGCCGCTGGCGGAATTGATCCCCGATTTTATTCATCCTTTCAGCGGGGAAGCGTTATCTCGTTTTTCCGGACAGGTTCAGGCGCGGACATGGATCGTGCCTCGTCCTGATGTAAAGATATAAAAGACGCTGCCTTTCATATGGCAGCGTCTTTTATATTAGGTTGAATGATTTATATCTTGAGCGGACCCGCACCGCGTGAGATGTTATCCAGAAATTCCTGACGGGTGGCGATCCTGGTGCGGAAAGTTCCCAGCATGGTCGAGGTGGTCATGCGGGCATCGTGCTTGCGGACGCCACGCATCATCGAGCACATGTGCAGGGCTTCGACGACAACTGCCACGCCCTGCGGATTCAAAAGCTCGTTGATAAAGTTCGCCACCTGACGGGTCATGCGTTCCTGTACTTGCAGACGGCGGGCGTACATATCCACAATGCGCGGGATTTTTGACAGGCCGATGACCTGTCCGCGTGGAATATAAGCCACGTGGGCGCGGCCTATGAACGGCAGCATGTGATGTTCGCACAAACTGTAAAATTCGATATCGCGCACGATGACCATGTCGTCGTAATCCACGGTGAACAGCGCCCCGTTGACCAGTTTCTGCGGGTCGTCGCGATAGCCGCCGAGCAATTCGGGAAACATGCGCGCCACGCGTTTGGGCGTGTTTTTCAACCCTTCGCGTTCGGGGTCTTCGCCAAAGGCGTGAAGCATTTTCAGTACGGCATCTTCAATGGCCTTTGTATCGATCTCGGTGTTCAGCGGTTCGCGTTCGTCTAAATCGTCAGGAAAGTCGGAAGGGTCCATGGTTTTCTCCGTGGGAAGGTGACTTGATTTTAGCTGATTATTGAAAACCCTTCGTGGGAATTGCGTATGGATGATTCGACAGGCGCGGAAATTTATTGTTGCACGTACGTACCATTCTGGAAGATCAGATTTTGCGTGCCAACCAGGGCCTCGGTTTCCGGGTCGAAGATCCAAACGGTCTCCTCCAGCGGGCAGGCCAGCACCATGCTGTAGGGGATCATCTTCGATTGGGTCACGCCGTTGGCGGTGACGTTGTAGGGGATCTGGAAGGTGACGTTATAGATCCCCGTTTGAACGCAGGCTGCATGGATCCCATGGAGGATGCCGCTCGCTCCGCCGGGAGCAAGCTCCATCCCATACACTTCATCAGGGTTGAGTTCAATGGTGCCGGGCTGTACATTGAAGGTAGGGAAGGAATTGGTCAGCCCGCCGCCACCGCTGAACGCGGGGGAGATCAAATTCAACGATTGCGCGGACGCTTCGGTGGATGCGATGGTCACACGCAGCGGAGTTTGAAATGTAATGGTTTGTCCCACCGCTGATGGGGCGAGATCGAGGTCCAGTTGAAAATCAAATTTCCCGTTGGCGGTGCCGCTGAACCAGGTCATGGGCTGGGAGTTTCCATCTGCCAGATTTGTATATTCCGCCAGCACTTGTTCGAAGCTTGTGTTTGGGTCGAGCGCGGAAGGGATGACGCGCAGCGGATCGATGTGGCTGAGGTTGAGCTCTGCCAACATTTCGAGTGGCGCAGGCATGGCTTCGGTCGGGGGAACCGGGATGGACGTTTCTGTCGGCTGTGTTGTGGGGATCGTGGTTGCCGGGATCGTCGCAGCAGGGCCACATGCGGTCAATAAAATCATGGTGGATAGGATCGTCAAAATAGGTTTCATCAAATTCTCCTTGAAGTTGAACTGGGACGCTTGAGCATTATATGGAGTTCCTGCCCGTCACAAGACCCCCCTTGGGGATGGAGTTTACCCATGGAAAGACGGTCCCGGTGTGTCATATCAAAATGGTGACGTTAGGATTGGCGCGATGGTCATATAATTTTCGTCCTGAGCGGAGCCGCATGTTTTTGCGGCGAAGTCGAAGGGCATCTTAACTGCACCTCGCCTGCGATGCGAAGAGCGCATCTCCGCTCGGTGCGAAATATTATATAAAGAGGTATTCATGGAATTCACACAATTGGGCCGCACCGGCCTCAAGGTATCACGCTTTTGTTTGGGGACGATGAACTTCGGTCCGCATACGACCGAGGAAGATTCATTTGCGATCATGGACAAGGCGCTGGAGTTGGGCATTAACTTCTTCGACACGGCCAATGTCTATGGGTGGAAGCTTGGCGAAGGCGTAACCGAAAGCATCGTAGGGCGCTGGTTCGCTCAGGGCGGGGGAAGACGCGATCAGACCGTCCTCGCGACGAAGGTCTTTGGCCGCATGGGCGATTGGCCCAACGAGTCGCGACTCTCTGCGCTTCACATCCGAAAGGCCTGCGAGGCTTCGCTGAAGCGGATGCGTACCGATCACATTGACCTGTACCAGATGCATCACGTGGACCGCCTGACGCCGTGGGAGGAGATCTGGCAGGCGATGGAAGTGCTCGTGCAGCAGGGCAAGGTGTTGTATGTGGGCTCGTCCAATTTTGCGGGCTGGCACATCGCGCAGGCGCAGGAAGCCGCGAAGGCGCGTCACTTCATGGGGTTGACCAGCGAACAAAGTTTATACAGCCTCGCGGACCGCATGATCGAATTGGAAGTGATCCCTGCCTGCAAGGAATACGGGCTGGGACTGATCCCGTGGAGCCCGCTTTCGGGCGGCCTGCTCGGCGGTGTGCTGCAAAAGATCAAGGCGGGCCGCCGCGCGTCTGACGATATGAAGAAAGAGATCGAGAAGAAACGCCCGGCGATCAAGGCCTGGGAGAAGTTCTGCAAGGACCGCGGCGAAGAACCCGCGGATACGGCGCTTGCGTGGCTGTTGATGAATCCCGTCGTCACCGCGCCGATCATCGGCCCGCGCACGGTCGAGCAATTAACAGGTTCCCTGCGTTCGTTCAAGATCAAATTCAACAAGGATGCCTTGAAGAAGATCGATGAGATCTGGCCCGGCCCTGGTGGGGAAGCGCCCGAGGCGTACGCCTGGTAGATATTTGCAGGGGTGGAGCATTGCTCCACCCCTTTTTTATTATCGAAGATGTCTCCATCCAAATTCGACCCCAAGAAACACCATAGAAGATCCATCCGCCTGCAGGGATATGATTATTCACAGGCCGGTGCATATTACGTGACCATCGTCACATATCAACGCGATTGTTTGTTCGGCAAAATTGAAAATGAAGAAATGCTCTTGAGTGATTTCGGGGCAATCGCAAACGAATGTTGGATCGCCATTCCAGACCATTTTCCAAACGTGGAATTAGGCGCGTATGTAGTCATGCCGAATCATGTGCATGGGATTATCCTGATTCGCGCGGACGAATCACAATCCAACCCGGGGATGATCGATGATGGTCGTAGGGGCGCAGCATTGCTGCGCCCCTACGAGGACCAACACAAAATCAACGTCAAACCCGGTTCGTTGGGTGCCATCGTCCGCTCATTCAAATCTGCCGTTTCCTATCGCATCAACAAGGAGCACAATGCCACTGGTATCTGGCAGCGTAATTATTACGAACACATCATCCGTAATGAAACGGATTTGCAAAACAAAACGGATTATATCGAGGCTAATCCCATGTTGTGGGATGAGGACGACAACAACCCCATAAACCACGGACCATAACGCGCTTGATACTCGTGAAGTTGACACCAAAAAGCCTCTGCACTTGCGGAGGCTTTTTGGTTCCTGCGGGGTTGAGCCCAGCTTTGACCCTGTTTCCACCGCAATCGGCTCGATCATCCTCTAGCAATCCTGTACTAATCCTGTACTAATCCTGTATTGGTCTTGTACTCTTGGGTCGGTGACGGCCCATAATGGCAGGCGAAACCCTTCTGGGATGCCTTTTGCAACTTGCTCTTGAATTTTTTCGGGTGCAAGTTTTTTTATGTTTGAATAAATGTAGATGGGAGTAAAATATACGAACGAAAAGCAATTATTGGGTTAACCAAATTCGTTTTCATGTTTTTGGATTAATGAGCAAGCCATAGAAAGGTGGATACATACCATGGCAAAAGACCAAGCCTATCGCAAAGCAGAAAAGAGAATCGCAAAGGCCCTGCAATCAGGCGCAACGGATATCCCTGCCCGATATCCATTCTTTCATTTGTTATTCAATGACTACAAAGGTGACAATTATGGCTCAGAGTAAGCAATATCTTGAAGCAAAGAAGAGAATTCAGGAAAAAGCAGGGTCGAATGAAGAGGGGCTTAATCTTCGGGATTTGCAACTCACTGAACTACCAAATAATTTGGTAGAACTCAAACAACTCAAAACACTTAACCTCTCTGGAAATAAACTGACTGAATTGCCTGAGTGGGTTTCCCAACTAAAAGAATTAGAGACGTTAAATCTCTCCAGCAATCAACTGACCGCCCTGCCAGACTGGCTGGGTCAACTCGCGCAGTTGAGAACCCTGAATCTTGATGGAAATAAACTAAAAACCACACCAGAACCAATACGCAAATTGTTAAACCTAGAAGAATTAACTTTTGGCGATGAAGGGCTTGGAGGTAACAAATTAACTGTAGTACCAGATTGGATAGGGACACTGACTGAACTCAGAATACTTCGCCTTGATAAGAATCAGTTAACCGAAATTCCGGAATCTTTATGCAAACTTGTCAAATTAGAAGAACTTTCCCTACATGAAAATAAATTTACCCATCTGCCAGACTGGATAGGAAAACTTTCTTCGATAAAGCGACTCTTTGTTTGTTATCTTCATCTCACGTCAATACCAAAAACTATTGGAGAATTGTCCAAATTAGAAAACTTATATATCCACCACAATCAGGTTACTGACCTTCCCAACTCCCTCGCCCAACTTGAGCGTTTGAAAGAACTTTATCTCAATGAAAATCAGCTCACTAACATCCCATCTTCCCTCGCCCAACTTGAATATTTAAAAATACTTGACCTCCACGACAACCCCCTCAACCCCGCCCTGAAAAGTGCATACGACGCTTGTGGGCGCGGAAAGTATGAACCACTATTTGCCTACCTCCGCAGTCTCGAACAAAACGCCGAGCCGCTCTATGAAGCCAAACTGGTGCTGGTCGGCGAAGGCAACGTTGGCAAGACTACGCTATTGAAAGCGTTGAAAAGTGAAAAGGGAGAAGGAGCGCCGAAGAAAGACGAAAGAACCACCCATGGGGTCGAGATCGATATTCATGGTTTGAAGTTGCCTCACCCGGTGAAAGATGGTGTAGAAATCCAACTCAATGCCTGGGATTTCGGCGGGCAGGACGTTTACCGCGTCACGCACCAGTTCTTCTTCAGCCGCCGTTCGCTCTACCTGCTGGTCTGGGAGCCGCGCCGCGGCGTCCAGCAATGTCAGGTGGAAGATTGGTTGAACATGATCCGCTTGCGGGTGGGAGATGAGGCGCGTGTCATCATCGTTTCCACGTACAGCAAGTCAGGCGAGCATATCGCCCGCATCGACAAACCCGTTTTCAAAGCGCAATATGGCAATATGATTGTCGGCTTTCACGAAGTGGATAGTCTCACTCCCGATGAAGTCACCGGTGAGATGGTCGGCATTGCCGAGTTGAAAAAGGTTGTTGCCGAAGAATCTGCCAAGTTGGAACAAATGGGTATGCTCTTCAATAATAATTGGAAAGCCGCCCGCGATGAATTGCTTGCTCGACAAGAACCTCACATCTCCTTTGGGGCTTTTAGCGAGGTTTGCACCAAACATAGCTTGAGTCAAATTGATACCGACACCCTTGCCCACCTCATGCACGATCTCGGCTACATCGTCCATTACAGCGACGACGAAAAATTGCACGACGATGTGGTGCTCAAACCTGAATGGCTGACCAAGGCTATTGGCTTCGTCCTTGAAAATCGCGCCACCGTTGAACGCGAAGGTATCCTGCCCGATGGCGAGTTGTACAAAGTCTGGCATGACCATGCCTTTGCAGACGAACCGCGCTACACACCCGAAATTTATCCGTTCTTCCTGCGCCTCATGGAAAAGTATGATGTCTGTTATCGTTTGCCTGAAGGGGATGCGAGTCTGGTGGCGCAACAGGTGCCCCAAGTTCGTCCAAATTTGCCATGGTTGCCTGAAGAGGAGCCTAAACCAAATCAGCGCAGGCTTGGCATGGTTTGTGTGATGGATGATACACCGCCTGGCCTTGTCCCATGGATGATTGTTCGTACCCATGATTATGCTTATCCCGTTGGTGCACACAGCCTCCACTGGCAAAAGGGCATGTTCCTGCGAAATGACCGTCATGGGGAAGCCATGCTCGAATTGCGCGGGCGTGAATTTCACATGTATGCAGAAGCCGTTTGGCCTGAATATTTTATGAACGTTTTGCGCCAGACGCTTGACAAACTCATCACTGATAATTGGCCTGGCTTACAGGGACATTATTCATTCACAGTACCTTGCAAGAATAATGCGTGTGAAGGTCGTTTTGAAATTGCAGCATTGCATGATTTTTTGAAAGATGGTGATGAAACGATCCGTTGTCAGAAATGTCGTGAACGTCAGAACATCATTGAACTGCTCTATGGGTTTGAAGATCGCCCAGTTGAGGTTCAACTGCAAGAGATTAACCAACGTCTCGCAGGCATGGACAGCCGCATTGCCAACTACTTCATGGCAACCATGCGTGCCATTTCCGATGAAGCCAAAAGCGGTCCGCGCTTGTTTACCTTCCGCTCGCGAGAAGCAGGTCTTTCCCCCAAGAAAATCCTTTTCCGTCCACTTGAACTGCAACTCTGGTGTGAAGCCGAAGGCTGTCAACATCCTGTCATTGAGAAAGATAAAGGTGTTTATACCATTGACCAACCACATGAATGGGTAAAACAAATCGCGCCATATGCAAATACCGTGTTGAAAATCCTCGCCACTGTTGCGCCCATCGCCGCTCCTGCCATTGACCTCTTCTTTGGTCGCGACAAAACCAAGACTTTGGATATTGACCGTCATTTGGATTTCGCCAATGCTGTCATCGGCCAATTGCCCGATGAGTTGAAAGCAAACGACCATGCCATGAGGCCGGGGAAAATGCTCAGTGAGCCTGAACGTTCCGGTATCCTTGCTCTTCATCGTCTGCTCAATGAACTTGATCCAACGCAAGCAAAACTTGGGCTTCACCGCGTCGCCACCTATACTGGCGACTATCGCTGGTTGTGCCAACAGCATTATGATGCTTGGCAACCCAATATTCCAGATGTGATTTCGTCGCACGGTTAAGAGGTCAAAGTCAAAGCTTTAGGACTCCAGAAGCGGTCCACTTAAATACAACGCCCCTGAAAGTCTTATGACTCTCAGGGGCATTCAATATCAAATCACTTCCTTGTGTTACGGGAGAGTATAGGATTGCAATTCGATGACCTCGGAATAGGTCGAGCCGCCAGTGTCTGCGGTGTTCTCTCCCTTGACCAGCCCGACCCCGGCCACCCAATAGTTTATTTGTGAAAACTTGCTGGGATACGGGTTCGTCGATCCCTGATAGGTCATCAAGACATCCAATACGATTTCATTCGAGATCTTCATGGCTGTGAACGTGCCGGCCGGGACGGTGACGCTTTCTTCACCGAGCGCATTCATGGTGAATACCGTGGTCCCCTGCGATGTGACTTCGCTGCCGTTGATATTTCCCAGCCCGGTATAGGTCATTGTGTAGGTCCATTGGTCACCGGTCTTGATCTGGGCCGGCAGGGCAACGCCTTCCACATTTGTGGTAGTGATATCCATTTTGAATTGCTCGGCCGTAATTCCGCCTGCCATGCCGTTATCGAAGGTGGTGGTCACCAGCCCTTGCGGTGTGCATGACCATTCCATCGAACGGGTAAACCCTTCCACGTGTTCGGATGTGACCGTGAAGCCGTCCGTTCTTACGTCCGAGACCACTTCAGTGTATTGATATTCTCCCACCGGGCTGCCTGTGCTTTTATATGACCAGCTGGCGTCTTTTACAACCGGGTAGTATGGGTTTGTGCAGCCCGCGTTGGCTGTTGTGTTTTCCTCCGCTGCCTGCGGTGCAGCAGGCTCTGTTGTCTGCGGTTGGCTTTGAGCGGACGAGCCGAGATTGCATGCCAGCATCGTGATCACGAACAATGAACCGAATAATACTTTTACAGAATTTCCGTTTCTCATCTCTTTGCTCCTGATAAATTGACGGTTAAGAATACGATAAGGTGTATTGAAGCTGGGTGTCAGCTTAATTATATAAGGTCAGGGAGCCGGGCAAAGTAGACATAAGTACTGCCTTGGCGGCAGGAAATTATGCAGGTCTCTAGTTCACGAAATCGAAGTCCTAATATCGAATCAAAAAGGCGGTATGCCCTCTCTCCTCAGGAGCACACCGCCTTTTCCCTACCAACGCATGGTTTTCTACATCACGATGCTGACCAGTCGTCCCTTCGCAACGATGACTTTCTTTGGTTCGTTGCCTTCCAGGAATTTCTTGACAGTTTCACTTGCCAACGCGGCGGATTTGATCTCGTCTTCCGTCGCCTCGGCCGGGACTGTGATGCGGTCTCGTATTTTGCCGTTGATCTGTACTGGCAGTTCGATGGAGTCTTCCTTTATCGCGGCTTCGTCCACGGTGGGCCAGGCTTGCTGATGAATGGAATACGGCTTGCCCAATTGCGTCCACAATTCTTCGGTGATGTGGGGTGCCACGGGAGCCATCATCTTCAAATACAACTCCTGGGCCTCCTTCCACTCGTCGCTGCCGGCCGCGCCCGCTTCGCGCGCCTTGTACATCTCGTTCATCAATTCCATCAGCGAAGAGATGACCGTATTGAACTCGAACGTCTCAAAGTCACGGGTGATGCGCTTTAACGTCTGATGAACTTTTCGACGCAGATTCTTCGTCACTTCGCTTGTCGTGGGCTTGGCCCCCGACGGAACGGGGTCTGTGAATAACGTCCACACACGCTTGATCCAGCGGGCAGACCCTTCAATGCCTTGCGAGTCCCACGGCGCGCCCATTTCCCAACGGGCAAAGAACATGATGTACGCACGAACGGTATCCGCACCGTAACGATTGACCAACACATCGGGCGCGATCACGTTGCCCTTGCTCTTTGACATTTTGTCACCGTCCTCGCCCAACACCATGCCTTGATTGCGCAATTGGATCATGGGTTCGTGGCCTTCGACGATGCCGATATCACGCAAGGCCTTATGGAAGAAACGTGTGTACAACAAATGCATGGTGGCATGTTCGATGCCGCCGGTGTATGTATCGACAGGCATCCAATAGTTGTACTCGGCCTCATCGAACGGACCTTGATCGTACTTCGGCGACAAATAGCGCAGGTGATACCAGGACGAGCACATGAAGGTATCCATCGTGTCGGTTTCGCGTGTGGCGGGTCCATTGCACACAGGGCAGGTCGTATTCTTCCATGTCGGGTGCAGTTTCAACGGGCTTTCACCGGTCGGTTTCCACTCCACATCTTCGGGCAGCGTCACCGGCAATTGATCGTCGGGCACGGGATTCCATCCGTGGATTTCGCAATTCACCATCGGGATCGGCGCACCCCAATAGCGCTGACGGCTGATCAACCAATCGCGATAGCGATAGTTGACCGATTCTTTTCCGATCATATATTTTTCCAGCCAGTTGATGGCGGCGGCAATACCGGGATTCTTGCGTCCCTTGTCTGTTGTGACTTTCAGGCCGTTCAGCGGACCGGAGTTGATCATGATGCCCGCGCCGGAATACGCCGACTCTAAAACAGCCGCCTCCTCCTGACCTTCGGGCTGGATCACCTGAACGATGGGCAGTTCATACTTTTTGGCAAATGCAAAATCGCGTTCATCGTGGGCAGGCACCGCCATGATCGCGCCTGTGCCGTAGGACATCAACACATAATCCGCGATCCAGACGGGGATGCGTTCCTTGTTGACCGGGTTGATGGCATACGCGCCGGTGAACACGCCGGTCTTTTCCTTGTCCACTGCGCCGCGTTGAATATCGGTCTGGCGCGCGGCTTGCACCTTGTACTCTTCCACGGCTTGTTTGTTTTCAGGTGTGGTGATCGCCTCCACCAATGGATGCTCCGGCGAGAACACCATGAAGGTGGCGCCCCACAACGTATCGGGGCGGGTGGTGAAAACCTCGATCTTGTGATTTCCGGCTTCGGTTCTGAAGATCACCGAGGCGCCTTCGCTGCGGTCGATCCAATTGGTTTGCAGGGTCTTCACGGTTTGCGGCCAGTCGAGACCGTCGAAGTTCAATAACTCATCGGCATATTTGGTGGCTTTGAAGAACCACTGATCCAGGTCCTTTTTGATGACCGGCGTGCCGCAGCGCTCGCAGTGACGGTCGTCGCCCCAGACCTGTTCGCGGGCCAGTGTGGTATTGCAGTTCGGGCACCAATCCACTGCCGACATTTTGCGGTAGGCCAGGCCGGCCTTGTACAACTGGATGAAGAACCACTCGGTCCATTTGTAGTAGCTTGGGTCGGCGGAAATGGCTTCACGCTGCCAATCGAACATCGCACCCATCGATCTCATCTGCTTGCGCATGCGCTCGATGTTTTGGAACGTGCGCTTCATCGGGTGGATGCCGTCTTTAATGGCCGCATTTTCCGCAGGCAGGCCGAACGCGTCGAAGCCCATCGGGAACATCACGTTATATCCCTTCATGCGCATGTACCTGGCGCGCGCATCGGAGGGAGTCATCGCATACCAATGACCGATATGCAGGTCACCGCTGGGGTAGGGCAGCATCGTGAGAGCGTAATGTTTCGGTTTGCTTGTATCGATCACCGAACGGTACAGCTGATCCGCTTCCCATTTATCCTGCCATTTCTTTTCCAGGGTTTGAGGTTGATAGGATTTGTTGTCCCCGCTGCGAGGCTCCGGTTTTGGTTTCGCCTCTGCCACAGGAACGATTGCCGTCTCTTTTTCCTTCACAGGCACAATGGCTCTCGAGGGCTCCGGCTTGATGGAGACGATATCCTTGCGGGAAGGAGTCGGGGGAACGACCACCGCCATCTTCTTCACGGATTCAATGCCCATGATCGGCTTTTTGCGTTTCGGGGCGGCTTTTTGGGTTGTAGCCTTGCTTGCAGCAACTTTCTCCGCGATAATTTTCTTGACCACAGGTTTCTTCGCGGCCGATTTTTTAACAACGGCCTTTTTGACGACCGGCTTTTTCGCTTTGGCTGCGCTCTTTTTAATCACTGGTTTCCCGGCTGCCTTTGAAGCGGCCTTCTTCACAGCAGGTTTTTTCACCTGTACGGCTTTCTTTGCCTTGGCAGCCGAAGGGACTTTCTTCTTTGCCGCTTTCACAACGACTTTTTTGGAAGTTGTTTTCTTTTTGATCGGTTTCTTTTTTGTCTTTGCCATTCTGACCTCGTGAAATAAATGTTTCGTTTTTTTGGTTCAGGCGTCGGGTTGGGAGGATGCGCTTTTAATTTGCGTTTGGAAGGCTTCCAAGCAAGGGACCTTGTTTCAAATATTTTAATTGATTCATGAGTCTCCTGTAATCACTATACATCGTCCGTGGTTTGTTGTCCATCATCCGATTAAATAAAAAAACCTTCATCCGCCAAGGGACGAAGGAGTTCTCCGTGGTACCACCCAAATTACGTTCCAATTGCGAACGTCGCTTTGATCGCGATAACGGGCTGCTCCGTCGCTGACTAATTGATTTCACCAGCGAAGTCCTCTTGCGAGAAACAGACGAGTTCGGTCTTTATAGCATTCCCGTTGGATGCTGTTGAAGGGCTCACACCTTGCCTTCCCTTCTCGCTGACGGGATGACGTACTACTTCTGTCATGACTTGTTATTAAGTTTTGGTGGACCCAGAGGGATTCGAACCCTCGACCTTCTCAATGCCATTGAGACGCGCTCCCAACTGCGCTATGGGCCCAATATAAAATTATTCTGTAGCAGTGGACCTGAGGGGATTCGAACCCCTGGCCTCCTCAGTGCGATTGAGGCGCGCTCCCAACTGCGCTACAGGCCCTTTTATAAGGCGAACCGTATTCTACCTGAGGCGATATTGTGTGTCAAGCAATGATTTGGTTGTAAAATATGGATATTCATCAGCCCGAGGGAATGATATGACAGAATCCAATTCCAAACCCGCGTATCGAATTGCTGACCTGCACGAATCAGACCGCCCGCGCGAGCGGCTGGAGAATCTCGGTCCGCAGGCATTGACCAATGCAGAGTTGATCGCCATTTTATTGCGTGTGGGTGTGCAGGGTGAAAATGCCGTGGAAGTTGCCCAACGTCTTCTAAATAAATTCGGCGGGCTGAGCGGACTGCATCGTGCACCGTTTGAAGAATTGGTTAACCAGCACGGATTGGGCGAAGCAAAAGCCTCCCAGATCAAGGCGGCGATCGAACTGGGCCGACGGCTGACTCTGGAATCCCCGGAAGAGAAACCAGCCATCAACAGCCCGGCGGATGCAGCGGCTCTGGTGCAATATGAAATGTCTGCGCTGGAGCAGGAGCATTTGCGCGTGATCCTGTTGGATCGAAGAAATCGCGTGCTGAATATTCAGGAAGTGTATAAAGGATCGGTCAATTCTTCGCAGGTGCGGGTGGGGGAATTGTTCAAGGAGGCGGTGCGCATCAATGCTTCGGCAATTATCGTGGTGCACAATCACCCCAGCGGTGACCCGACTCCCAGTCCCGACGATGTGGCTGTTACTCGTGCCATTGTGCAGGCGGGAAAATTATTGGATATCGATGTGCTCGACCATTTGGTGATCGGAACAGGCAAGTGGGTATCTTTGAAGGAAAAGGGATTGGGGTTTGGGTAATCCAAGGCGCTCTTTCAGGGGCTAAGCCCCTGAAAGAGCGTATTATTTACGAACTTCTCTTCACCCCAAATCCTGTAAACTCCCCCGTCACATTTTCATATTCCACTTTGCATTCGTCCACCCGTGAGGCGCGCGGACCTTGCTTCACGAACTCGATGAATTTCTCAATTCTTGATCGTTCCCCTTCGGCAATACATTCCACAGTATCGTAGCCCACATTGCGCACCCAGCCGTTGATGCCGCCGATCTGGTCGGCGTGATATTCAACATGGGCACGAAAGCCGACGCCTTGCACCCGTCCTTTGACGTGAATGTGCACGCGAATGATCTCGTTATCCACGCTTCCTCCACTGAATGAAAAAATCAATGGCACCCCAAATGGGCACGAGCAATACCAGCGCCATCAATAAAAGATACGGGGATAAATTGCGAACCGCCACGGCGGTCACGTTCTGTCCCAGCTCGGTTTCGCGCCAGCGTGAGTCCAGCTGATTTAGCGGGATGCCAAGCGCTTTGGTGGTACCCACGTCACAAGTCAACCCTTCGCCATAGGCGCTGGTTAATTTTGCGATGCTGCCATTTCCGTACGCGCCGCGAATGTATTTGACAAATGATTCAGATTGGGCGTATGCCAGAAAGGCCGAGCCTGCTTCGGCGGGGAAGGAGGCGCACAGGTCCGTAAATTGGATCAAATTTCCGCTGGCGCTCCCGTTGTTGAGCGCTTCGTCATATCCCAGGTTTGGGTATAACTCCATGCTCGACGCAAATCCTTCCAGCAGCCAGATGGGTTGTTTGAAATATGCATCGCCCAGCGCGCGATACATCATGACGTGCGCCAGCTCGTGCGGGATGAGTGTTTCCATATTGATCTTTTGCGAATCGTCGGGTGCAATCGAAACAAGTACGATGCCGAGTTCGGGCTGGGCGTGACCGCCTGCCCATTCCACACCGCCCAGCTGCTGCGTGGCTTGCAGATCATCGATGTTCGAATAAATGTAAACATGCACGGGGATATCCAATGCAACGGGATAAATTTCGTTGATGGCAAGGATGCCGGCGCCGGCCGCATCCAACGCCGCCGCTCCAAAAGCATCATCACCCGCATACCAATGCACAATCACATTGGCACGTGTGTTCTCACGCCAAGTAAAACGATTGTCCACATATACAACTTCATTTGGCGAACTTGTATATGTGTTGCCGTCGTCCAGCGTGGCTTGATACCAAAAAACAATTCTGCTGAATGCGGGGAAAACATTGAGCGAAGCGTCGTATGTAAAACTGGTGGTTCCATCCGCAGCGAGCTGCAGTGTTTCCACACGTGTCACTTCTTCATTTAAGCTGCGAAATAAAAGCGAAACCTGCTTGATGGGGATCGGTGCGGTGATCTTCGCTGTGAACGTGATCGTGCGCCCAAACATTACATCCGCCCGTGCATTTTCCACCACGATTCCTGCTTGACCATTGGCCTGCCCGGGTTTCAAAGACAGGATCGCGGCAATGAGCATGAGCGCAATGAGTTTTGAATTTAAGGATTTGAACATGCAATTACCTCGAGAGATACACGATCAAGGGAGTCAACGTCAGCGGACTCAGGATGGTGCCGAGAAAAACAATGGCCGTGACCAGTGATGATTCTAGTTGATATTCGGTTGCGACCACTGTTGTTGCAACCGCGGCGGGCATGGCCGCTTCGATCACGCTGCCTTGATGACTGTGCCCTTGCATTCCGAATAAACCTGCAAGCAGAAGCCCGACCACCGGGCCAAGGATCAATTTCGTGAGCACGCCAATACCCAGGGCGCGAAAGCTGTGCGACCATTCGATCTTGGTTAATTCCAATCCCAACAGAACGATCATTGCGGGGATGGCGCCGCTTGCGGCGATCTCGATCGTCCGCGAAAGCGGGACGGGAATTTCGAGTCCTGCGGCTTTGACGATCAATGCCAGCATCACGCCGTAAACAATGGGTAACTTGAACACACCCAGTATAGCGGATTTCAAGTCTGTGTGCCCCAGAGAGGCGATGATGACTCCTATTGTATTGAAGAGGATGGTGGTGGTGACATAAAAAATGGACGCCACTGCCAGCGCCTCATCTCCAAATGCAAATTTGACGAGTGGCAATCCGTAATTCCCCGTGTTGCCGAAAGCAACCGTGAGGATGACGGCCAATAAATGAGGCCGTTCCAGCTGGAATATTTTTCCAAAGATCAAGGCGAGAAGTCCCATGATGGCGATGACCGCGGCGGTGTATTCCACTGTGAGTGCAGCCTGTTTTAAATTAAGTTGACTGGTCACCATCAGGTTGAATACCAGCAATGGGCTGAAAATATAAAAGACAATGCGGCCAATGGTGCGCGAGTCAACTGTGAGGAATTTTCCGAGGATGTAGCCTGCCGCGGCGATCAGCAAAATGGGGAGCAGGTTGTTTGCAAAGGTGGTGAAGAGTTCGTTGATGGACATGGACTGAAATTATAAACCCCAAAAACGTAGGGGCACGGCGTCCCACAAGGGGATAATATCGCCGTGTCCAAAAAGGGCACAGCAACGCTGTGCCCCGACAACTTACAAAGAAATCAATTCGGGTTGTCTCTGCAACTGTGCCTGCATCGACCACGGTCCCGTCCAGGTGACGGTGACGGGGAGAACTTTGCCGCGCAGGTCGTCCTCTGATTCGACGAAGACCAGTTTGTTGGTGGGGGTGCGTCCGCGCCAGCGGCCTTTGACTTTTTCTTCGAAGAGCACATCCACTTTTTGGCCGAGATATTTCTTGTTGATCTCATCAACAATCTGCTCCTGCAAATCATCGAGCATGTGCAGGCGGCGAAGCTTATCTTCCTCTGGAACATTGTCTTCCATTTTACGGGTGGCGACGGTGCCTTCTCTTAGCGAGTAACGTGCCAGATGCGCCACATCCAGTTTCAGGTCAGAGAGGACGCGGTACGTTTCCATGAACTGTTCCTCGGTCTCGCCAGGGAAACCTACGATGATATCCGTGGCAATGGAGCAGTCGGGAATTCGCGCACGGATCTTCGCGATAATGTCACGATATTGCTGCTGGGTGTATCCGCGCTTCATGTTGACCAGCACTTCATCATCGCCGGCTTGAATCGGCAGCTCGATGTGCGGCATCACGCGCGGAAGTTCGGCGATGGCTTCGATCAGATCGTCGTCAAAATAATTGGGGTGTGAGGTCAGGAAGCGGAAGCGTTCAATGCCTTCGACTTCATGTAAAACGTGCAGCAATGCTGCAAGGTTTGGGCCACGCGTGCCCGTCAGGGTATCGGGAATATCCTTGCCGTAGCGATCCACGATCTGACCCAGCAATGTTATTTCTTTTACTCCCTGTCTTGCCAGCGAGCGGACTTCTGCAACAATGTCACCGACAGGCCGCGAACGTTCACCGCCGCGTTTGGATGGGATGATGCAGAAGGTGCATGCATGCGAACAACCATATACGATTGGCACATGCGCACTGATCAATTTATTTTGTTCAGCGACAGGGAGGATTAATTCATTGTCCATCATCAGGAAGCGGCGGGTGGTTTCCGCATCTTCCATCGACCGAACCTGTCCCTGGGTGAGATGCGAGATCAACGGCCCGGGATCGGATGGCGGCGAAAAGACATCCACAAAGGGCAGTCGTTCGCGCATTTTTTCCGCGCCGCGCACACCCACCATGCAGCCCATCACATTGATGACCAAGTTTGGATTTTTCTTCTTCAACGGGGCAAGCGATGTCACGCGTCCCATTGCCTTATCCTCGGCAGATTGACGCACGACACAGGTATTTAAAACGATCACATCGGCTTCTTCGATGGTTTCGGTAAGAGTGTAGCCAAGGTGTTCCAACGACGAGCCGACCCGTTGCGAGTCGGCGACGTTCATTTGGCAGCCTTCGGTCCAGATGTGGTACTTTTTTTCCATAAGGCTGGAATTATACCAAGAGTGGTCTGGATTCAATAAAAAAACTCGGCGGGGTCAGACCCACGCCGAGCGTTGGTTGGAAAAATTTACAATTTTAATTAGGGGACACAGGCAGGTCCAGGAGAGCAAGCTGCGTGCCATTCGCCGCAAGAGAGTGTTGCACTTCCATAAAAGCCACAATCTATGAGAGTGCCGCCTCCACCTCCGCCACTACCTGCAGTTGTAATACTATTATTGATGCTGCTAAACACATTTCCAATGCTGGGCCCTAAAATTGTAAGTGTGCCGATCACCACAATGGCGACCAATACCAGGATCAGCGCGTACTCAACCAATCCCTGTCCCTTTTCGTGCTTTTTGTTTGATGATTTCATTTCATTTCTCCTAAATAAGATGTTTAATTTTCACCACACCTGTTACTGTGGGGCGTGCCAACAATAATAAGTGTTGTCCATATTTGGATACCATATTCCCCCGCTGGCTTCACAAGTACTTTGAGTCATTTCTCCACCGGTAATCGAGTTGTTGATATCGCTGAATACATTTCCAACGGCAGGGCCTAGTATCGTTAATGCACCGATCACTACAATAGCTACCAATACCAAAATGAGCGCGTACTCGACCAAGCCCTGCCCCTTTTCGTTCTTCTTCTTTAATGATAATGATTTCATTTTTTTGATCCTGAGAAAAGCTTGAATGGTTGATAAAACAATTACTGGACTGTTGCCAGCATGTTTACAGGCTGGGTTTTCTTCAATAACTTGTTCAGAGTATCCAGCAGGGCGGAACGGGAAACTGACTTTTTTACAACTAGATGGGCGCCTTGTTCCAAGGCTTCCTGCTCCTGTCCGGGGAATTCTCCTGTGATGAGCGCCACAATCAGGGCAGATGGGAGTCTCTCTCGCAGGGAGGAGATCGACTTCAAATCGTCCCAGCTGGAGGTGCCCACTGAAAGTAGGACCAGGTCCGGGCGCAGTTTGGAAGCGGTTCGCATCGTCTGGCTGTTCCACACAGATCCGAAGACGGTGAATCCTTCTGCTGATAAGGTGTTGGTCAGAGCAGCGCGCATCAGCGGCTGGCTTTCGACAATCAAAATGGAAACAGGCTCGGTGAACATGTGCCAAATCTTATCGGCTTTGTCTGTTTATTACATCCATAAGATGTTGAACCCTTGTGTAAACTTTGTTTAAGGATTGCTTAAACAAAAAAGCCCGTGATCAGGGCTTTTGCGGCTGGAGGTGTGTTATGTGTTTATTCTTTTTTTAGGTTTTTATGCACGTAGGCAACTGCCTGGCTGCGGTTTTCCAATCCCAACCTTTGAAGGATATGATGAATGTGGGCGCGCACGGTGGACTCTTGCAAATGGAGAGTCTTCCCTATCTCTTCATCTGTTTTTCCTTCGGACATTAACATCAATATTTCCTGTTGGCGGGCTGTAAGCGCGACTTGCTCCTCCCCAGTAGGGACTGTCTTAATCCGACGCAGGCCTTGAAATAATTTCAGGGTAATGCCTGCCGGCATATATGGAATGCCGTCGGCCACTTTGCGAATGGCTTCCAGCAAATAGGATCGCGGCGCGGTTTTTGGGAAATAGCCCAATGCGCCGGCTTGAATGGCGGAAACGATACGTTCTTCATCTTCCATGCTGGAAAGGACGAGGATCCTGGCCTGCGGGTTGGTTTCAACGATTTTTGCAATCGCTTCCAGGCCATTCATGTTGGGCATCAGCAAGTCCATCAGGATGATATCGGGGGTAAGGGTTTCCAAAAGCTTTAAGGCTTCGATGGCATCTTCTGCTTCGCCGATCACTTGCAAATCCGTTTCATCTGTAAATGCCATTTGCAGGGCCTCGCGCATCATGGGGTGGTCATCCACAATCAGAATTTTTATCTTATCCATACCAGGCCTCCGTTTCCGCTTTGAAGCTTACTAATGTTCCTTCCCCGGGTGACGACTTTATGCTTATTTGTCCGCCGAGCAACTCGGCCCGTTCCCGCATGGTGCGCATTCCGAGTCCGCCGTTCTGCATACGATTAAGATTGAAACCGATTCCATCGTCGTTAATTTCCAAGTTCAATTGTCTGTTGGTGTAGCGGATGTTGATCTGTATTTTACGCGCCTGTGAATGCTTAAGGGCATTGTTTAATGCCTCGATGGTGATCCAATATAAATTTTCCTTCCATTCGGGTGCGCTATCCACAATGGCATCTCCCATGTAAACCACCTCTGCTTTTATCCCAACTCGTCGCTCCACCATGTTCAGACGTTCTTCAAGTGCATGGATCAGGTCTTTGCTGTCATCCGCAAGCAGGGATTGGGTGTCAAACACCAGCAGGCGAATTTCCTTGAGAGCTTGACGACCGCTTTCCTGAATGCGTTCGGCCACCTCTTTTGCTTTTTCGATTTGATTTTTGTCAAGCAATGAATTCAACGTTTCGGAAAACAGCATCAGGCTGTGGAGGGATTGATTCACCGAATCGTGCATATCACGGCCCAGGCGTTTGCGTTCCTCAAGCTTGGCAAGCGTACGTTGTTGCTCCACAACCTGCGCCTGTGTTTCCTGTAATTCCTGTGCGAGTTGAAGAAGTCGGATTTCATTTTCCTTTCGGTCGGTGATCTCGCGGAATATGATGAGGCGCCCGATAATTCCCCTGGGGCCATCACGCAAAGGTGAAATGAGAAAATCAAAATAGCGTTTTTGCGCGCCCTCGACTTTGAGTTCATCATTTATTTCATGTTCCACCGGCAGTTCCAGAAAAGTGCGCGTCGGCGGTGATATGTCTGTCAGATCTTTTCCGAGTAGTTCTTCCGCCGGGATGGTGATCATGTTCGCTGCTGTCTGATTAATGTCGATGATGCGATTTTGGGCATCCAGCACGATCATACCGTCCGCCAGACTGTTGATCAGTTTGTCGCGGGCAATCGGAATAAGGTCCAGGAGGCGCTGGCCGTATAAAGCCCTAAGGAACAAAACCCCGGTAATGGAGAAAGTGATTGATGTCCAGTCCACTCCTTCCATGCCGTCAATTTCAAAAAGATAGACAAAGTTGGCTGACACTGGAACCAGGATCGCATATAAAAGCAAACGTCCCTGTCGTCTTGAAATTGCAGATCCCCTGCGTGACGCCAGCCATAAATTTGCAATGATGATCAATGTCATCAGATAGCTGGTGGCCGTCACCCAGAGAAAGCCAGGTCCATGTTCGAAAATGACGATATTCCCGCCGATTTCTTTAAAGCTGGTCCATATCCATCCATGCAGTTCATTTGTTGTGATCAGGAAAATATTTGAAGCTGGGATGAGAAAAAAGAATGTTCTGACCCATTTCCTGCTCAGCCAGGCTTCATTCCCTGCAAAGGATATTGCAAACATAGCAAATAAGGCGAGTGCACTGCAATATCCCCATGCCTCGGCCTTTGCAAAGAAAACCTTCAATGAAAGCGGAATCGCTGCATAATCGAACGCAACGGCCAGTGTCCAAAATGTCACGCATGCCATGCCCAGCGTAAAGTAGATACCACTGCGAGCTTTTCTTCTTTGCCAGCTGATATAAGTGACCACGAGATTAATAGCGGTCGTAATGAATACCACCAGGGCAATCGGCGTTAACTGAAACACGGAGGGCATCATCCTGTAAATAGTCTAATCGATTTAATTGGTCATATCAATGTTCTGGAATCATGGCTGCATGGATTATTTAATCTCCCCATCCGCTTGGTATAATCTTTCCATCTATGAAAACCTACATTCGCATTCTGGTTGCCATTCTCGTCATTGCTTCAATGATCTTGCCTCGTGTGGCAGACCTTACCAAATTTACCGCTGCTGATGAGCCTTTTTGGCTGGTGGTAGGCGCCAACTATTATTACGCTCTGACGCATGGCGAACTTGAGAATACGGTTTATGAATATCATCCCGCGGTGACAACCATGTGGATTGGAACTGCTGCCATGCTTGTGTACTTCCCCGAATATCGCGGGTTAATGAATGGCTATTTCCAACAGGAAAAAACCAGTTTTGATGTGTACCTGATTGAGCATGGCAAGGATCCCCTTGTTCTTCTGTGGTGGGCGCGTTTCTTTCAGCTGCTCTTGAATGTGTCTTTGTTCGTCGTCGCGTTTTTCCTTTTACGATATATGTTGGATGAATGGGCTGCTCTTGTGGTCGTTCTTCTAACCTCATTTGCTCCATACTTATTTGGGCAGTCACGCATGTTGAATCATGAAAGCATGGTGGGACTCTTCTCCCTGATTTGCATCCTCGCGATGACAGCGCATCTTTTTCATAAGCCTCAAGCTGTGTTACTGATTCTATCGGCATCCGCCGCCGCCTTTGCGAACTTAACCAAATCCTCAAGCATCGTTTTGTTTCCGGTGGTCGCCGTGGTGATTTTTGTCTGGGCCATAACCCAGTGGCATTCCGACAAAAAAGTATCCTCTGCGTTACTGAATTTCTTCAAGACCTACGTTGTGTGGATTGGCATCTTTTTCCTGGTGTACTTTATTTCATGGCCGGGGATGTGGGTGGCTCCCGGAAAAATGTTATATGAAGTATATGGCAATGCGTTTAGCTATGCCTTTCAAGGGGCGCGCCTGTCTGTAACGCAAGAGCTGGAGCCATCCAAATTTAGTCTGGCTTCCGCTGGTTCGAGTTTTATCACGATCTTCGATTCCATCCTTTGGCGCACCACGCCTGTTACCTGGCTGGGATTGTTGGTCTCGTTTATTTTTCTATTTAATAAGAATAAAGAACTGGTTCCACTCCTTGTGAAATATGCCATCTCTTTTCTGGTTTTGGAAGGTTTTGCGTGCATCGGTATGTTCGCTCTTGTGCAGGGACGCGATCAACCGCATTATGTGCTTGCCGCCTATTATGGTTTTGAATTTGCTGCAGCACTCGGCTGGGTGACTGCTCTACGCTGGCTTGCTCGGTCGTTTGCTTGGGTAAATAAACCATTAACTCAATCTGTTTTGTTTGCATCCCTATTAGCCTTGCATGCGTACCCTTTGCTTTATACACCCCCCTATTTTTATACGTATCTTAATCCGCTCCTGCTTGCTTCTGAAAATGCCCCCGTTTTCCATTATGGAGAACGTATGGAGGAAGCTGCTGCCTATTTGGCAGAAAAACCAGATGCTCAGAATCAGACAGCCCTCGTCTACTTTGGGCGTAGTTTTAGTTACTATTACCCTGGACAAACTTTGTTGTTCAAGCCAGTCCTGTTTGACGACAAAATACAGCTGATTGAGAATCTGCGGAAGTCAGAATACCTGGTTGTTTACACCGGATTGGAAGAGAGACTTCCTCTTTTGAAAAAACTCACCCCCGAACACACCATTGATTTAAACGGTAGACCCTATGTTGAAATCTATCGTGTGGCGGATATTCCTTCCAGCTTTTATAACGAGTAGATAAAAATGAAATTACGCAAAACCCTTTTGGCACTTCTCCTGCTCGTGCTTACTCTTGTGCCGCGTCTGTTGAGTTTGCGTTCCTTCGTCACAATCGACGAGCCATTCTGGCTTTCTGTAGGGGCCAATTATTATTATGCGCTTGGTCAACGGGAACTTGAAAATACAGTTTATGAATATCATCCAGCAGTAACCACAATGTCGTTTATCACTGCCGCTTTTCTGATCGATTTTCCTGATTACCGTGGATTAGGCCAGGGTTATTTTGATGTGGATAAGGAAAAATTTGACCCTTTCCTTGTTGAACACGGTCATGACCCCATGCATTTATTGTACTTAAGCCGCCTCTTTCAGGTGGGCATTATCACTTTGTTTATCCTGATCATTTTTTATTTTCTGTCCATTTTGGTCGGAGATGAAAAAGCATTTCTCGTCACAACACTTACGTCCAATGCGCCGTACTTTCTTGGGCATTCACGTGTGCTTAGTCATGAAGCGATGGTTGCCGCTTTCGTCCTGGCTTCTATTTTGAGCCTAATGGTCTATTTGAAACATGAGCGAAAATGGCATTATCTTCTGGTTTCTGCAGCATCTGCAGCGCTGGCGCAATTGACCAAATCCTCTGCAATGGCGATGTTCCCAGTCGTGGCCTTGGTGTTTGCGATTTCAACTTTTGAGACGGCGGCAGGCCGCAGCTTTAAATCGTCCTTGATCGACCATTTGAAAGTTGCAGGCTTGTGGTTTGTTCAATTATGCATCGTTTATTTTATCCTTTGGCCGGGGATGTGGGTCGCTCCGGGAAAAATGCTGTATGAAGTGTACGGCAACGCATTTAGCTATGCCTTTCAAGGCGCCCGTTTGCAGGTAACACATGAATTGCAGCCGTCTGAATTTAGTTTGGGGTCGGTTTGGGCGACGGCAGCCGGGTTTGTTCGGGTGATGATATGGAAAGCCACACCCATCACCTGGTTGGGCGTATTTTTTGCGGGCGGCTTTGCTTTATTAAAAGGGAAAGATTCCTTCGATAAAATTTTCAAGCATTTGATATTGTATCTATTTGTCACTGCGGTCATGTTCGTTTTGCTTTTTAGCGCAGCACAAGGCAGGAATTCCCCCCATTATATTATGAGTAGTTATATCAGTATGGATGCTGTCGCGGCGCTTGGCTGGTGCGCTTTGATCGTCTGGTTGAGTGCCAAATGGGAAATAATAAATAAAACTCGAATTTGGGTGGTATCGACACTGATTCTTTTTCAATTGATCAGTGTTTTTGCGTATTATCCCTACTACTACACTTACAATAATCCATTTCTGTCGATGTTGTACGGACGCGAATCTCAATCTGATTATGGGGAGGGCTTTGAACAGGCCGCCCTGTACCTTTCGACGAAACCCAACGCAGAATCCATCAAGGTTTTATCTTTTCGTGGACGAGGGCCCTTCTCTTATTTCTTTCCGGGTCAAACCATTATTTTGAATCCGCTTTTCGTTGAGGAGCCAGGCATGTCTTCAATGAGGGAGCGATTGGAAGATGCTGATTATTTGGTGATTAATGCGGCTTTTGGCCCACGAACAGAGCGCACTCGTTTGTTTGTTAGTGGATTGACCGGTATATCACCGGAGCATGAAATTAGCATCAAAGGTATTTCCACCATCTACATCTATAAAATTGCGGACCTGCCCCCTTCTTTTTACAACATTTTTTTGGCTGATTGATAAAAACGACCCGCACTCATTTGAGTACGGGTCGTTTTTATTATGGACTTTGAGTATAAGTTGGGATCGGCGTTCGTGATGGTGTAGTCGTTGGCGCGGGCGTGTCTGTCGGGAGGAAAATCGGGTCTCCCTGCCATGGAAGAAATGCGGCGAATTGCTTTACGTCGTATGTCCCTTTGATATCGCGGCGTTGCAAGGTGAAGATATTTCCCAATCCCTGATCATAGGTGAATCCCAGGCTCATACCGGCGGAATAGCCGGCAAAGTGGGCATAATCGATCACGCTGCTGTTGCTCAGGCCAAATGGATAGGCAATGGACTGAATGGGGACCCCGAGAGTCTTTTCAAGAAAATCCTTTGAGTCGACAACTTCCGCTCTTTGGCGTTGAGGCTCAAGCGCGGTCAGATCTGAATGGCTCATACTGTGGCTGCCCACTTCCCATCCTGCAGCGGCCATCTCTTTGATTTGATCTGCGCTCAGATAATCGTCAATGCCGATGTAATTTCCGACTACATATAATATGCCGGTGAATCCGTATTTTTGCATGATGGGAAATGCGGTTGTGTAATTGTTCAAATGTCCGTCATCGAATGTGATCAACATGGGGCGCGGCGGCAGTTCGGTACCTTCTGCAATGGACTTGAGCAGCATGTCGATGGTGATGGTTGTGTATCCCCAGTCATGCAGAAGCTTCATTTCTTCTTCAAATCTCTCTGGTTTTACATAATATGGACTTGTGTAGTTAGGTCCGTCGGAAGGAGATACTGCAATCCAATGATAGAGCAGGATCGGTACAATCACATTGCCCGGCCCCTGTTTGACCCATGTGGCGGTGGGGATGGGCGAAGCTGTAAATGTTGGAGTGATGGTGGCTGTATTCGTGACCGTGGCAGTTTCGGTCGGCGGAAGAGGCGTGAAGGTCGATGTCGCAGTGGATGTGGGTGTGGCAAAAAGTCCGATCCCGCATCCGGACAACAGAATAGAGATCCCCAAGGATAGTGCTATTATTTTTTTCATTTATTGATTGAGTTCCCAGATGATTCGCAAGCCGTCAAGCGTGAGCCAGGGTGCGATGATGTCGATGACTTTCGTTTCTTTGGCGACGGATTCGGAGAGGCCGCCCGTGGCGATGACTTTCATATCGCTTCCCAGTTCGGACCTGAATCTTGTCACCATTCCCTCGACCATGCTCACGTATCCAAACAGCAGCCCCGATTGCATCGCATGGACGGTGTTGCGGCCAATCACAGAAGGCGGTGTTTGCAAGTCGATGCGTGGAAGTTTTGCGGCGCGTGTGTAAAGTGCTTCGGCGGCGAGATTGATCCCCGCAGTGATCGCGCCGCCGAGATATTCGCCGTCTTTGGTAAGCGCATTAAATGTTGTGGCAGTTCCAAAGTCAATGACGCAGGCTGGCCCGCCGAATAATCTCATCACTGCAACCGCATCACAAATGCGATCTGCACCTACTGCCTTTGGATCTTCGTAACGAACTTTAATTCCTGTTTTGATTCCTGTGTCTACAACCAATGGCTCTTGTTTTAGATATTCCCGGCAAGCCTGGGTCACTCTGCCAGTCAGTGGCGGTACAACAGATGCAAGAGAAATACCGGTAATGTCCTTTAACGATTTTTCCGCGTTTTGTAATAAGCCAAGAAATTGCAAGCCGTATTCATCTGGCATGCGGTTGTGATCTGTGGCGAGGCGCCAATGCGCACCAAGTTTGTCGCCTTCGTACAGCCCGAGTGTTAAGTTTGTATTGCCAATATCGATTGTGAGAAGCATGTGTCAATTATAAACGCTCTGGTGAAGGGAAAGTTTCCACCAGAGCGTTTCTATATATTTCCTAATGTGAACTTATTTTTCTTTTACCGCTTCAATGATCTCCGCCACCATATCGTATTTATGGAATTGCGGCATGATGTACAGTCCGCCGGCCCAGCCTTTGATCTGCCCGATCAATTCCACGGCGAGTTCGATGCCAACTTTCACGCCGTCATCTCCTGCGGATTCGATGCGCTTGCGTGAGGCATCTGGAATCGAGATGCCGGGCACTTCATTGTGAAGGAAATTCGCGTGTTTCCCGCTGACAATTGGCAGAATGCCTGCGAGTATGGGCTGATGTAGTTTCCCGTGTTTGGCTTCGTAGGCTTCGATCAATTTTGGACCATCTTCGGGATGATAGATCGGCTGGGTCAGGAAGAAATCGGCGCCCGCTTTTATCTTGCGATGCAGGTTCTTGACCTCGTTATCCATATCTGACGGGCACAGGTTCAACGCTGCGCCGACGAAGAAGTTTGTGGGTTGACCAATGCTAGTTCCGGAATGATCCATGCCTGCGTTGAATCCCTGCTTGATTAGTTTGATCAAACCCGAAGGAACGAGATCGTAATTGTCGGTCGCTTCGGGATAATCCCCGATCGAAGTGGGATCACCCATCACGACGAACACATTTCGCAGACCGATGGCGTGTGCGGCAAGCAGGTCGCCTTGTACGCGCAACAGGTTTCGTCCCCGGGTGGGGAAATGAAGCGTGGTTTCGATGCCGATCTTGCGCTGCACCACGTCGCATACTGCCCATGCAGACATGCGCATGCGCGCCATCGGGGAATCGGCAACGTTGATAATGTCGGCACCTGCATCGGCGAGGAGAGAAGCGCCGGCAATGAGTTTATGTGTCGAGAGTCCGCGCGGCGGATCCATCTCCACGCAGATCGCGAATTTTCCGTCTGCGAGTTTTTGCGCAAGCTGGCTTGGCGGCTCGGCATCTGAGACCTCTGATGCATCAAAATCATCGACGATATGTATTTCAACAAGGGGTGCAGGTGAAGATTCCAATGCCTTCTTCATCGCTGCAATGTGTTGAGGAGTGGTGCCGCAACAACCGCCAACCACGTTCGCGCCCGCTTCGCGTAATGACAGTGCGTACTCGCCAAAGTATTCGGGATCGGCGGGATACATGATTCTTCCACCCACTTGTTCGGGCCAGCCTGCATTCGGTTTGACCCAAAATTTTCCGTTGGGCACGGCATGTTTCATTTGTTTGAGAATGCGCAGCAATTGTGAAGGTCCGCCGGAACAATTGACACCGATCACATCCGCACCTGCAATATGAAGGGTTCTTGCAACCTTGGTGGGATCATCGCCCAATAAAGTTACATCATCGCGCGTGAATGTGACTGTTGCAACCACCGGCAAAGATGAGGTTGACTTCGCAGCTTTGATGGCCTCTTGAATTTCATAAAGGTCGCTCATGGTCTCAATGACGATTAAATCTGCGCCGGCTTCGGCCAAAGCTTGGACCTGCTCTGCGAACGCGCTTCGTGCCTCCTCCGGCTTGACCCTGCCAAATGGAGCGATTCTCACGCCCAGCGGACCGACATCCCCCGCGATCAAGACATCCTTAAAAGAAGAAGAGACAATGCGCTTTGCCAGCTCCACACCCGCACGATTAATCTCAACCACATCATCCTGCAAACCGTGTTTGGATAATTTATAGCGATTTGCCCCAAAGGTATTGGTGATGACCAATTGTGCGCCGGCTTCGATATATTCACGATGAATGTCCGCAACAGCGGCGGGGTTGGTGATGTTCAATTCGTCAAAACACTTGTCGAAGCCGATGCCGCGTGCATGGAGCATGGTGCCCATCGCGCCGTCGATGACCAGTGTACCCTGTTCGAGTCTTTCCAAAAACTTGTTCATTGATTCTCCAGTTGTTTAATGACCGCTAAAATTCCGCTGTCACGCTTTATTGTGTAAATGACCTTCGCGTTTGGATATGAAGTTAGATCCAGGTTATAGCGTGAGGTGGATACCACATAATCGTAATGATCTGCGCGATCAGTTTCGTAATCCGAGTAGATCTTTATATCACTTCGTGCGTAAAGTTCAAAGATATGTGCTGGTCCATCCACCCAGACGATTGCATCCTGGGGTGCAATTTGGTTCAAGTAATTTGCAGCCTCCCGGTAGGATGTACCCCAGTAATCCAGTTCGTACTTGCGGAAGACATCACCTGCAAAGCGGTTGTAGTAAATATATTCGTACGGATGCAAACGAATCGCGTCAACTACTCCGGGAAGCAGGCACAAAACCATCAACGCAACTTGCCAGTTTGAATTTTTTATTCTTTCAACAGCAGCTCCGGCCAGCATGAAGATGGGCGGGATGATGAAAAAGATCTGCCTGAAATTATCGTAAAGCGGTGAGCGCGTGACAATAAATCCGATCAGCGGAATGACAAACCAGACAGCGGTCAGTATCGCCAATTCACGCTTCTCTCTTGACCCGAGGACTGCTGCAAATAACCCAAGCAGAGTCAACACCCAGACAGGTTCGGTGAGTTGTATCCCAAACAGTACAGGTAAATATGAGTATGGCAGATTTGTGGATGCGTAATCCGCGCCGTTGAAAAGAACCTGTCCATTCCACGGATACTGTGACATGACCTTGATGCTTTCGATGAAATTTCCGATGGGATTGGTCCACAGGTAAGGCCAGGTAAGGTACATCGAGATGAGTGCGATCACTCCGTAGATGGCTAGAGGGAGAATGGCTTGTTTCCCTTGTTTGCGAAATGCATAATAAGCGACGAACACGGCTACAAATGGTCCCAGCACGCGGATGGAAGTGGCGAAGCCGAGAAGGATGGCCGGAAAAAGAATAGTGAGTAATGAATGGAAAGTGGTGCGCGAACGACGATACAGAGTGAAAAGTAAAAGAGAAGAGGAAAGAAGAAAGAGAAAGGAACGTGCCCACAGAAACATGGTGAAATACCGCTGAACGTAAACTTCCGCGCCTACTTTGCTTAAGTCAGAAGCGATGAGTGAGATGATATTCAGTTGACCGGCTTTGGCGGATTCGACCAGGTTTGCGATGAGCGAGTGAAATGAATCAGTGAGGAGAAAGAGTCCGAAAGTGAGAACAAGCCAGAGCGTGGAAAGAAGCGCGAGAGTCCGCTTGGAGCGGGAATCAAGTTCGTTGAGTTGAATCGGTTGGAACGAGTCGAAAAGCTTCAATCCAAAATGAAGAGAGAGAAGAAAGAACGAGAGGAAGGGAATGTCCTTCGGGCTGATGAAGGCATGGCCAACGAGAAGTGGCTGAGTCGCAAACAGAAGGGTTGAAAAGGTCGCCGCGTTTTGTGAAAGCCAGCGTTTGGCAAGTTCGTAAAATGCCCATACGCCTGCGAGAAATGTGAGGAAGTAAAGATAATGCCGTGCATCGGATTCGATGAAGATGGCCTGCAAAGGCTTTGCGAGCAATGCCACCACCATGACGAATGCGGGGCCGTAGTTGTCGTAGGTATTTCCGAAGATTTCGACAGTGCCATGTGTTGGAAATGTCGTGTATGCGTTGAGTGCCAGATCTGCGTATTTGAAAAACTTAAGCTCGTCCCATGATTCGCCGAACTGCGGAATCAGAAATGCGCCAAAGATGGCGAATGATAGAAAAATAAGAATGGTGGAATGCTTCTTCATGATAGTTCTTCGACATAAACAGGTATGCATGAACTCATGCATACCTGTTTATGTCCCTACTTCATCAACTGTTCGACTCTCGATTCGCCGACACTGTAATACTTTGCTTGCGCATGATGGACAATGATGGCGGCGGTGGATTGTTCGGGGATGAGTTGACCCGATGGCGAAAGGCTCATGCCCAATTCAGATTCCACGGCTGGGAGCAATTCAAAGACCTTGAAGTGATCCTCCAGCTCAGGAATGGCGGGGTAGCCCCATGAATAACGCTTGCCTTGTTTTTCACCAATGCCCAACTCACGGCGGATGTGCTCATGCATGTAATTAGCGGTTGCTTCGGCAGCCTGGACAGCGAGTCCGTGAACGAAATAGGCCTCGGTGTAATCGTTGGCGGCCTGCATCTTGTCAAATTTTTCGCTGGCTTCCTGACCAACAGTGACAACCTGCAAAGCAACCACGTCCATTTGACCTGATTCAACGGTGGCGTAGTAATCTGAAAGTGCCAAATGATCATCGTATGGTTGACGCGGAAAATCAAAGCGGGTCAATTCCTTTTTGTCTTCCGCATCTTCATAAACGATCAATGTATCGCCATCGGCCTGGCAGGCAAAGTAACCATACACGGCTTGAGGTTTGAGCCATTTGAAACGTAAGGCTTCCTTGGTCATTTTTTCGAGGCGGGCATCGAACTCAGCTTTGAGTTTGTCCCATTCTGCGCCGTGTGTATTTTTTGCGCCCCATGAAAGGCGATACAACTCATTAATGTTGAGATGTTTCAAAACGATTTCAAGCGGCATATCTTTGACGACTCGTTGACCAAGTTTTGCTGGCAACGCGATTGGAGCAGGCGCAACCGCTGATCGTTGACCGCTGACCGCTGACTCCTTAGTTTGCGAAGCGCGATTCATTTCCATATCTGCATCTTTGCGGAGCTGCTCGAGCATGGCAGGTTGGCGTTTCGGGTCGATCAATGCATCCATCGTGTCGAGGCCTTCGAAGGCGTCCTTACAATAGAAGACGCCGGGTTCATATGTATTGCCATCTTCAGCGAAGAGGATGCGGCGGCCAAAGCGGCGATTGATGGCCGCGCCGCCAATCAGGATCGGAATTTTATGTCCGCGGCGGTGCATTTCGTTGACGATGAGCGGCATTTGTTTCGAGGTGGATACCAGCAGCGCTGATAAACCAATCGCAGTGGCATTGGCTTTTACAGATTCAGAAATGATGGTTTCAGCAGGGACCTGCTTGCCGAGGTCAATGACTGTGTAGCCATTATTTGCAAGAATGGTCTTGACTAAATTCTTTCCGATGTCATGCACATCACCATAGACAGTTGCAATGACAACTGTGCCTTTGGTGACACCTTCCACTTTTTCGAGATAATTCTCAAGATGGGAAACGGTCTTTTTCATCGTTTCGGCTGATTGCAGCACGAAGGGCAGGATCAATTCACCCGCGCCAAATTTATCACCCACTTCTTTCATCGCAGGGAGGAGAACAGTATTAAGGGTGTGTACGGCGACTTCATGGCGCGCAGTACGACCGCCCGTGGGTTCACGATTGATGATCTCGTCGACATCTGCTTCGACCCCTTCTTTGACGCGGTGCAAAATTTTCCAGTGCAGGCGTTGTTCAGGAGTCATGCCTTCGGTGGGGTCTGCAACCGTGGACTCGGTTGAAACGGTGACGGTTTCAAAATGTTGAATGAATCTTTGCAATGCATCTTCGCGGCGATTGAAGATCAGGTCTTCGCACAGATTGCGTTCTTCGCTTCCGATCTCTGCATACGGCATCACATGTGCGGCGTTGACGATGGCCATGTCCAAACCAGCCTGCACGCAGTAATAGAGCATGACCGAATTCAATGGCGGGCGCGCCTGTGGTGCGAGACCGAACGATAGGTTGCTCACGCCAAGCGAGGTCATCACGCCGGGTAGATTCTGTTTGATGAGGCGAATGCCTTCAATGGTTTCTTTGGCGGAATCGACAAATTCCACATCGCCCGTAGCGAGGGTGAAAGTCAAGTCATCGAAAACCAAGTCTTCGGGTTTTAGACCGTGATCATCGACAGCAATGTCGTAAATACGTTTTGCAACTTCATATTTGCGCTGTGCAGTCTTTGCCATGCCGTTCTCGTCAATGGTGAGACAGATCACAGCGGCGTTATATTTCTTGGCAAGACCGAAAATCTTATCAGCTTTTTCGCGGCCAGATTCGAGATGTGTGGAGTTGATAAGACAACGCCCGGGAGCTGTCTGCAGCGCGATTTCCAGAACATCCACTTCGGTCGAGTCGATCACGAGCGGAACATCCACACCCATTGCCAACTTCTTGACGACCTTGCGCATCTGCTCACCTTCGTCCGCGCGTTCGGTGACGGCAACAGAAATGTCGAGCGCATGTGCGCCGCCAGCAACTTGTTCGCGGGCGATATCGAGAATGCCGTCGTAATCTTCTTCGAGCAGCAGGCGCTTGAATTTACGTGAGCCTTGCGCGTTGCATCTTTCGCCAAGCAGGGTGGGGGCGGGTTCCTGTCGCATGGCAATCGCTGACATGGCAGAGGCAAGCTGAGGCGTAGATTGATGCGGTCGCTTGGGATGTGGATGATGATTCAGTTTGTCAACCAGCAATTTAAGATGAGCAGGCGTCGTGCCGCAACATCCACCCACAACAGAAATATTGTGCTTGGTCACAAATTCATACATGTCATTTGCGTACGGCTCAGGCTCCAGCGGATAGACAGCCTGACCATCGACGTTCAATGGAAGCCCGGCGTTTGGAATACATGAAACGGGAAGCGTGGAGTTTTCGCCAAGGAAGCGGATCGGTTCGCGCATATGTTCGGGGCCTGTGGAACAATTGAGGCCGATGACATCGATGCCCATGCCTTCGAGAATGGTGAGCGACGCGTTGATGTCGGTGCCGAGCAACATGCGGCCGGTCGTATCGAGCGTGACCTGAGCCTGGATCGGCAAATAGACCTGAGTCTGTTCGAAAGCTTTGTGCAAACCTGTGATGGCGGCCTTGACTTCGAGAATGTCCTGCGAAGTTTCAATGAGCAGAAGATCCACGCCGCCTTGAATTAACCCGACAGCCTGTTCCGCGAACGTATCGATCAACTCATCATATTTGACGTTCGATAATTCGGGATCATTGGTGGATGGCAATTTGCCGGAAGGTCCGATGGAGCCAGCCACAAAACGTTGTTGGCCGGTCTTGGCAGTATATTCATCCGCAAGCTTGCGCGCGAGTTTGGCGGCAGCTGTGTTGATCTCAATGATGCGGTCCTGCAATTTATATTCCGCCATCGTCAGACGGTTGGAACGGAAGGTGTCCGTTTCAAGCACGTCCACGCCCACATCGAGGAACGAGCGATGAACTTTTTCCACGGCTTCGGGGCGGGAGATGACGAGATAATCGTTGCATCCGTTGTATTGCTCGCCGCCGAAATCTTCGGCAGTCAGGTTTTGCAATTGCAGGCTCGTGCCCATGGCGCCGTCGAAGACAAGCACCTTCTTTTCAAGGGCATCGAGATATGCGCGGTTGGTGTATTTTCTTTGTGTCATTAAGTTGAACTCCTTAATTAATTTGTCTTGCTGATAATTGCTTATGCCCAATGATCTATTTGCTTCTCAAAATCGATTTCGTAAGCTTCCAGCCAGCGTTTGATATCAAAGTAGCTCGAGAACTTTCCTGAAATTAGTTGAATGATGGAACTCTCATCACATTCGGCTTGTTTATAAAATTTCTTCATGTCATTTACGGTCAAAATATAGGCAATGTCATTGCCAAAGGCATCCTGTGCGGCCTCGCTGAAGTCATAATACTCCACTTTGAGCGCGCCTTCTTCCAGCCATACCCAGGTAACAGTTTTTTCGAGTCCGCCGTGGAGTTTTACCTTCTCGTTCATTTCGCGCCTTTATGAATGGACGAACTTCCTTCATTCCATAAAACCTTCTGTGCAATTCCGCTGATCTTCCAATCACCTGATTTTATCAACTGGAAAGTATAGACGCAGTGTGAAGTGAAATCTTCCTCGTCTGATTTTCGCCAGACGACCATCGAAGCGCGGCAGGTGGCTGTGTTTGTATCAGAAAAATCAATTTCGTAATTGCTGACCAGATGATGCAGCTTCAAATGGTCCAATGCTTCGCGGCGCAAATTCACATATTCACTGGCAGTGATCGTCTCCGGCGGCGTGCCGCGCAGGTCGGAGTAATCGGTGTAGATTGATTCGGTAAAGCAGGCTTCGAGTCCGCGCCAGTCTTTCAGGTCAAAGCTGTTGGCGAAGCGGGCGATCAGTTCCTGAATTTCGATTCTATCGTCCATGCTCATTCATCATCTCTTACATGCAGTGACTTCTCGAAGAAGCCGATCAGCCGCCGCATATATTCTTCCGGGTTTTTCACCAATCCATTTGCATGGCGGGCATCGGGGAATTCAAGAATTTCCCTGGGCTCGCGGGCTGCTTGAAAAAAGATTCGGCTAAAGTAAATGTCCCTTTCTCCGGAGGCAATCAACAGCGTGGGGCGAGGCGCGATGTCTCCGATCACTTCGAGTACACCCTTATCCCTGCCGCCGATCATGAATTGATAGACCAGATAATAAGCCCAGTTGAGCGGATAATTCAACCCGCGGATCAAACTTTTCGGACGACCTCCATGATCGCTCAAAGTGGACGGTCCCAGCCCATCCAACGCCAGCGCGCGGATTTTGTCCGTTTTCAGTGCGCCGCGCAAAACCGCTTGTGCGCCGAGTGAAATTCCAAATGCGCCGATCTTGTCGCCATGTACATCGATGCGGGTTAATAAATAATCCACTGCGCCGGCAACATCATCACCTTCGCGCAAACCATAAGTGGAAGTATCACCTTCGCTATTGCCGTGCGCCCGTAGGTCGATTGCGAATACGCCAAATCCCGCTTGCATAAGCAACCTGGCAAGGGCCGCCAAATCACTGCTTGATGTTCCAAGTCCATGAGCGAGGAGAATTGTTGCATGATTTCTGCCTGCAATGAACCTTCCTGATAATTTCAACCCGTCACGCGATTTGAATGAAACGCTTCTGAATCCGGCATCATCCGGCCTGAGGAAACTAAATCTTCGTGACGGATGGGCGAAGACAAAGGCATTCCGTACGGCAATGTACAGCCACCAAAAAATCAAGGTTGCCGCCCAATAAACGGGTTGTTTGAAGGCGCGCGCAGCCGCAACGAGCATGGCGAACATGCTCATATAAAAAACAAAGGAGTTGCGGATGAGTCTCCAGTTGCGCATCGGTTTCCTGACTCTTCGATCACACGCCTTTTGGCAGGGTCGCCCGTCCTGCTTGAGTCATCCTGCCTTCGTCGATCATTTTGCGGGCGCGTTCCATGTTCACATCGGTCCAAAGAGATTTTTGTCTGCGTGGGGTGAAGCGTTTGGCAAAGCGTTGATCATCCATGCCTTTTTCGAAGCCGTCGATCCAGCCGAAGCAAATGGCTTCTTCCACAGCGTCCGCGTAGGGAAGCGAAGGTTTCTTCGTCACCTTTTTATATTGAATCAACCAGATCTCTTTCTTGATCCTGTGATTCTGTTCGAGCCATTCGCGAAATTCTTCGCGGGTGGTGACGTAAATTGTTTCGCCAATTTCCATATAATCCTCTCGTCATTGTGAAGACCGGTGGTTGAGTAGTCGGCGATGCTGTTTCGCCGTCGTATCGAAACCACGGATTGCATGTTGACTTGTAATTGTTGGTTTCGATACAGACGAGAAGAACACTCGTCCTACTCAACCGACAGGATGCGCCGTAAATAAAAAACGCCTCTCAATATGAGAGGCGACATGAATAGAAGTCATCTCTCATCTCCCAGACATCAGTCTGCCGAAGTTGGCACCGCTTGAACGGTTGCCGAGGCGTCAAAGGGTCGGTCCCTCAGCCTCTCTGGATGAGCATATCCGTAAATTGTTCTGGTTTTATAACATGGCAGGGGAGGTGTGTCAACTGAAAAACATGCTTGACTCTGAACAATTTCAGACGTAGACTCTCAAATAAGCATTTCCTTAAATGAAAACCGTTCAACCCGTTCAATCCTTTGACAAGATCAAGCTGCTGGCGGATTCTCGCCGCATGGATATTTTGCGCCTGTTGATGGCATCCCCCGCCACGCTCACGCATCTCGCGCGGACCTTGAAACAGTCTCCCGCATGGATACGGCACCACACCCTGGCATTGGAGTCCGCTGGCCTGATCGAAGTCAGCGAGACCCGCAGAACCGGCAAGGTGACGGAAAAATTCTATCGTGCCAACGCCGATGCCCTGTTGTTGCAGGAGATCATCCTTCCCAAAACAAAGAAGCCAGCGATTATTTTTTCGGGAAGTCACGACATCGCCATTGAAGATATTGCAGATAATCTTTCCAGGCATCTTAACTTGTTCAGCATTCCCGTCGGCTCGTTGGATGGACTGGTCAATTTACGTCAGGGACTTTGTCAAATTTCAGGCGCGCATCTTCTCGATGAGAACGGCGAATACAATATCCCATTTGTCCGCCGCCTCTTCCCGGACCGCGAAATGGAAGTCATCACCCTGGCCTATCGCACCCAGGGGCTGATCCTGACGGGCGGCAATCCAAAGGGAATTAAGAAGGTTGCAGATATTGCGAATTCAAAAGTTCGTTTTGTGAATCGCAACCGTGGCTCAGGCACAAGATTGTGGGTGGACCTTGAACTTAAAAAATTAGGCATTCCTGCCGAAAAGGTGAACGGATACGAGACAGTTGTCAAAACACATAATGAAGCCGCTTCCTTGATCGAAACCGGCAGAGCAGATGCCGCCATTGGGCTGCAAGCGGCCGCTCACAAACACAACCTGGATTTCATTCCACTGTTTGAAGAGCGGTATGACTTTGTGCTGCCAATTGAACAGAAAAAGAATCTAAATCCACTGCTTGAATATATCCAGACCGCAGATTTTCGCAACATCCTTAATTCATTAACAGGCTACAACACCAAGCACAGCGGCGAACAGGTCGCTGTGTAAATTTAAAAGGAAATTATGAAAACAAAATCTTCGATCCTATTTATCACCCTCTGTTTATTGCTTTCTGCATGTGCAACGTCTGCCGAGCCCGCCTCCACGGAAGCCTCTTCCGCCTTGTTTCAGATCGTGAAGGCCGATGGCTCCACGTTTGATGTCACGCTGGATGCGGTCAAAGCTTTGCCGCTTGCTCAAGTCTCTGCGGAAGGAAAAGTGGAAGAAGGGCCGTATCTATCGGATATTCTGGCTCTGGCTGGCGTCACCGAGTTTACCGAAGTCACACTCGAAGGCAGTTCCAACCCCGCCACATTGACCTTTGACCAGGTGGATGAAAACACCATTCTGGATTTCAACAATCACGGCACGATGAAGTTATCCACGACCTACATTCCCAAGGCCAGCTGGACGAAGGATGTTGCAAAGATCACCGTCAAATAATTTTTTTTGTGGAATCTATTAAGTAAAATCTTAATGGAAAAGGCGCTGATGCATTACCTGCTTGGGATCGACGACACCGATAATCTTGAATCGCGCGGCACGGGACATCGAGTCCGTCAGCTCGCGGATTGGCTCGTGGAAAATCACCTGGCCGAGCCGCAGGGAATCACGCGTCATCAATTGCTGGTGGACCCGGGGATTCCATATACCTCCCATAACAGTTCTGCATGTCTTTCTGTTGAAACTGAAAATGTAGATGATGTTTGGGAGGCTGCGCGTGAATTTCTTCTGCGCGAAAGTGCCGTCGGTTCAGATGCAGGTCTGTGCCTTGCGGAATGGGATTCGATCAGTGACGAGGTTTTGGATTTTGGGCGCAGAGCCAAACTTGAAGTGTTGACCATGTCCGCTGCGGAGCAAACAGCTTCACGGTCCGCGATACGATGCGAAGGGCTGACAGGTACGCACGGCGGAATCATTGGAGCCTTGTCCGCCATTGGATTGCATCGCGCTGGAAATGACGGTCGTTATTTGTGGCTGCCGGGTTTGCGTGAATTGACGGGAAAATATCACGTGAATGAAATTTGTGTAAAGGGTCATGTCGACCGCATTTGCACGGTTGAACATGTTGACCTTTCTGCTGAAACCATTGTCGATGTCGGCGAATGGATCCGTCCTGTCTTGCGTGATGGGAAGGCAACTTTATTTGTTGAGGAGAAAAATCATGAATGGTACATCATCTCTAAAGACCGCATTAAAAACCTTTCAAACTGAATGGTCGCTCTCGTGGCTTGAAGCCTTGTTGCTATTGGGCTGCGGCATGATGGCAGTTGTTTTACATCGTGCCACAGATAACGGAATGGGTCTGCCCGGGCATCATGGCATTGAATGGATGGCGTTGATGATCATTGGGCGCGCTTCATCCAAATATCGCGGCGCGGGCACACTAACAAGCATCGGCGCATCTTTTGCATCTGTTCTTCCTTTTTTGCGTGGCGATAACCCCTTCACATGGATTTATTATCTTTTGCCCGGCCCGGTGATGGATCTTGCGTTTCGTTATCTTCCGCGTTATGCCGGCAAACTTTGGTTTATGGTCTTGCTCGGCGGTCTAGCGCATGTGACCAAGCCGATTGGCCAGGTCACTGTGAATTTGTTAACCGGCTGGCCGGTGGGTTCATTCCGCTTTGGCGTTGCATACCCCTTTGCCACCCATCTTTTCTTTGGAATGATCGGCGGGTTGCTTGGTGCTTTGGTTGTGTTGGGTATCAACCGATATTCGAAAAAATCAGATCAAGGATAATGATATGAAACATACTTCACGCAATATCTTTTTGACCCTTTTACTCGTTCTCTCCATCGCATTGACAGCCTGCGCCTCCACCGCGCCGACAACTGTCCCGGCGACAGAAGCGGTTGTTTCCACTGAAGCACCCGCCACCCAAGCGCCGGAAGTCGCTGTGCCTGTCAACCCAAATATTATTCTTGCTACAACCACATCCACACAGGATTCCGGTTTGCTGGATGTCCTCGTGCCCATGTTCGAAGAACAGACTGGTTACGTCGTGCAGACCATTGCAGTGGGCACCGGCGAAGCGCTCAAGATGGGGGAGGAAGGTAATGCCGATGTGTTGCTCGTTCATGCACCCTCCTCTGAGGTGACCTACATGGAGGGCGGCTTCGGCAAGGATCGTATGCTTGTCATGCACAATGACTACATCATTGTTGGCCCGGCCGGCGATCCTGCCGGCATCAAGGGACTCGGTCCCAAAGATGCTTTCCTCGCCATTTACAATGCGGGCACTCCCTTCGTCTCTCGCGGCGATGACTCTGGCACACACAAGAAGGAAGTCAGTTTCTGGACCAAAGCCGCAGTGGACCCCGCTGCTGAGAAGCCCGAATGGTTCATTGAAACCGGTCAAGGCATGGGCGCATCGCTCACGGTCGCATCTGAAAAAGGCGCTTATATTCTCACTGACCGCGCAACGTATCTTGCAAATAAAGAAAACATTCAGCTTGAGATCCTGCTCGAAGGCAACAATGCCTTGCTGAACGTGTATCACGTCATCACAGTCAACCCGGAGAAATGGCCCAAGGTGAATTACGATGGCGCGATCGCGTTCTCGAAATTCATCACCGATCCCGCCACACAGGCAGTCATTGCGGAATTTGGGCTGGATAAATTCGGCCAGCCGCTCTTTTATCCGGATGCCGATAAAACAGACGCGGATTTAGGTTTATAAGTTTTATGGGTGGCCGAAAGGTCACCCATTTTTATTTGAGCTGGAAACACCCTTGCCATCCCCCAGATTCATGGATATACTCACTCAGTGAGTATATCCATGAACGAAAACAAACACTCCGGCAACATCTCTCCCGAATTTGCATTACTTGGCTTTCTGATTGCAGGTCCCAGCCACGGCTATGATCTGCATCAACGATTCATGACCGAGTTGGGACATGTCTGGCATTTAAGCCAGAGCCAGGCCTACGCTATTTTGAAACGCCTTGAACAACGCGGGGATATTAATGCGCAGATAAAAGAGCAGGAGAAACTTCCCGCCCGTCAGATGCTGCGGATCACAGCACAGGGTCGCCGCCACTTCAACGAATGGATGGATAATATCAGCGTTAACTCACGCTCCATTCGGCTTGAATTTCTCACCCGTTTATATTTTGCACGGATGTATAAACCTGAAAACGTTAAGCAAATCCATTGGGCGCAGTTGGATGAAATTAGATCATCCATTGATCGCCTGGAAACTCTGCTTGCACACCTCCCCCCGGAGCAACAATTTAATCAGCTTAGTCTTGACTTGCGTTTGCGCCAAATGAAACTCATTCAGGAGTGGATGAACGACGTTAAATTGACAATCTTTGATTCGCAGGAGTAGAAAAATGAAACGATTTTTATCTTTGACTCTGCTGTTCACTTTATTTTTAGCAGCCTGTGAAACAGCCGCCTCACCCGCACCGACGGTTGTGCCCCCCACCGCTGCTGAAGCGCCAATTGCCATTGTCGAGCCTCAAACCCTGACTGTTTTTGCTGCCGCCTCATTAACCGATGCTTTTACGGAAATAGGGAAGAGCTTTGAAACCGCAAATCCTGGTGTGACAGTCACCTTTAACTTTGCAGGTTCACAAGCCCTGCGGACTCAGATCGAAGAAGGTGCATCTGTCGATGTGTTTGCCTCCGCAAGCGGCAAGGAGATGGACGCCCTGGTGACCGGCAAGTTTGTCGCAGATGGTGTGAAACAGATATTCCTCAACAATAAGCTTGTTGTGATCCTTCCTTCTGATAACCCGGCAAGGCTTGAAGCACTTGAAGACATTGCAAAACCCGGCATTAAGCTGGTATTGGCTGCTGAGGAAGTACCTGTGGGTAATTATGCCCGTCAAGCGTTGGATTTGATGAATGCCTCATTCGGAGTCGATTTTAAAGACAAGGTGCTGGCCAATGTTGTCTCCAACGAAGATAATGTCAAACAAGTGGTTGCCAAAGTTCAGTTGGGTGAAGCGGATGCTGGCATTGTATACACTTCTGATGTTGTTGCTGCAACGGATTTGAAAACGATCGAAATTCCCGCCGAGTTGAATGTGATCGCCAAGTATCCCATTGCGCCTTTAACTGCATCGACCCATGCCGATCTTGCGAAGGTGTTTGTTGATTATGTGCTTTCGGCTGAGGGTCAGGCCACCTTGCAGAAGTGGGGCTTTGCTCCGGTTAAGTAATTTTCTGTACATAAAAATCGCGGAAGTTTCTTCCGCGATTTTTATGTTTTATGTGTAAACTTGGAAAATCATGTGTCAATTTCTCAAGAAGCAATTATCAAGTTGGATATTTATTATCCCTAGTGGGATCCTGCTTGCCTTGTTCGTGCTTCCACTCGCTGCTTTATTAATACGTTCGGTAAATGAAGATTTTTTCAAATATGTGTTTTCGGAGCAGGCCTTCAAGGCGCTTCGCCTTAGCCTTCTGACAAGTACGATCACTACCATTAGCGCCGTTGTGTTTGGTACGCCGTTGGCGTACATGCTGGCAAATTGGAAATTTAAGTTTAAATCATGGATCGAACTGATCATTGATCTGCCGATTGTCCTTCCGCCATCGGTGGCGGGCCTGGCGTTGTTGATCGCATTTGGTCGGCGTGGGATCTTTGGGCCAACTTTGAATCTTTTGGATATCAACCTGCCGTTCACAACAGCAGCGGTTGTTCTCGCTCAAATATTTGTTGCGTCCCCGTTGTATATCCGCTCAGCGCGTGTGGGTTTCTCGGGAATCGATCAGCAGCTGGAGGAAGCCGCCCATGTGGAAGGCGCCAATCAATGGCAGTTGTTCTACGAAGTGATGATGCCGCTGGCCGGGCGGGCTTTGCTCAGCGGTGCCATTCTCACCTGGACGCGTGCCCTGGGTGAATTCGGTGCAACGATCTTGTTCGCCGGGAATCTTGAAGGGGTAACTCAAACCATGCCAATGGCAATCTACCTTGGCTTTGAACGTAACCTGGGAATCGCCCTGGCCTTGTCTGTTCTTTTGATCGCTGTTTCAACCCTTCTTTTATTTTTTACAAAAAAGCTTGAACAAAGTGAACCTGGTTGATGAGCATCGCTTGTATAATGGCGGGATAAAACATGTTATTTGACTCGGAAGTTCTTCAAATTACTTTTCTCTCTTTGCAAGTCTCCACGATCGCCACGGTCGTGAGTTTGCTTATTGGACTGCCTTTGGGCACCTGGATCGCCTTGGGGAATTTTCATGGACGCTCATTTCTATTAAGCATTGTCAACACAGGCATGGCGTTGCCGCCTGTGGTGGTTGGCCTTGTTGTTGCGATCACTTTGTGGCGCAGCGGCCCGCTTGGAGATTTGAAGTTGATCTATACACCGTGGGCGATTGTCATTGCGCAGACGATTATTGCGGCACCGGTGGTTACTGGATTAACCGCTGCCGCCTTGGAAGCATTGGACCCGCGTTTGCAGCAACAACTTTTGGGACTCGGCGCTTCACGCCTGCAGATGATCTGGCACTTGTGGCGAGAGGCACGTTTGCCGCTCTTGGCTGCGTTGATGGCAGGCTTTGGTTCTGTGATCTCGGAAGTAGGTGCTTCGATGATGGTGGGCGGAAATATCCGCGGGCAGACTCGTGTGTTGACGACTGCCATTGTATTGGAAACATCCAAAGGTGAGTTTGAAAAGGCGCTGGCGCTATCTGCTTTATTGTTGACTCTGACTTATCTTATCAATCTTGCACTGACTTCGATCCAGCAACGGGGAACGCGGAAATGATCTCCATTCACAATTTGCTTGTCCAACGCAATGGACGGGACGTGCTGAAAATCGATTCGCTTGAGATCAAGCGCGGGGAGACCCTGGCGGTGATCGGTCCGAATGGAGCAGGTAAGAGTACGTTTTTGTTGACCCTGGCAGGTTTAATTAAACCCGTTCGAGGTGAAATTCTTTTTAATGGGAAATCGATTGGGAGTTGGGATGAACTTGAATACCGAAGACGAATCGCCTTTGTCTTTCAAGACCCATTGTTGATGGATATGTCTGTGCAGGACAATATTGCGCTGGGGTTGAAATTCCGCGGTGTGAAAGAGTATCAGCAGCCGGTGATTAAGTGGAGCAAAGCCATGGGCGTGGATTCTCTGCTTAAACGCCGGGCAGGCCAACTTTCCGGAGGGGAAGCGCAGCGGGTCAGCCTGGCGCGGGCGTTTGTCCTCGATCCCGAATTGCTTTTGATGGATGAACCATTCTCGGCGGTGGATCCGCAAACACGGATGCAGTTGCTTAGAGACCTATCCAGAGTTTTGACAAAAGATCATCGTACAACAATCTTCGTAACTCATAATCTGAAAGAGGCCGCACAGTTTGGCGACCGCGTGGCGGTGATGATCGATGGAAAATTGAAGCAAGTGGGGAGGGCAAAGCAAATTAAAGAAAAGCCAATTGATAAAAGTGTGAAGGATTTTTTGAAAGAACTTTAACGCCGTTCGTAACAACGACAAGTTCCCTTTTAACGGCATACACCGCGTTCTCACGCGGTGCAGCCAATAGACCAACTCAGAGGGAGGAGAGAGTTTGGAAGAGTAACTTTTGGTTACTCAATTACACAGGGTTAACATCAGGGTTGGTTCCGCACAAAGCACATACGGGGTGGTCGATCATGTTGCATTCGATTCCAAACGAACAACGATGGGCAACAACATGGGGAGGCTGGTCTGGCAGATGTTCTGCTGGATAAACGACTTCGCTTTCGATCGCAACTTCGTGGCCGATGTGGGCACAATGCTTAATCTCTTCAACTTGCCAAGTCTTTTCTGCCATATGAGCCTCCGAACTCTGATGCCCGTAGTTTAAAAGAAAAACGCCTGTCAGGCCAGTGACAGGCGTCATCGAGTCGTATGACAAATCACCTATGATTACGACAGAAGAGGTCCTTATTTTTTTGCAAGGTGATAAATGCCGCCATTGTCGCTTGCGAGATACAACTCACCGGCCTCGTCCTGCCCGAAGGAGGTGATGGTCACTCCCGCTTCGAACAAGCGTTGATTCTGCCACGTCCCATTGGAGAGAATCAGCCCCCAAATATAGCCGGTGCAATAATCTCCGTACAGGTAGATTCCATTCCACTCAGGCATGGAACCTCTGTAAACATATCCGCCGGTGATGGAACACCCGTCGCCGCTGGAGTGACTATATTCGGCCACAGGCAACAATAACCCCGGTTGTGCTCCACCATCATAGCCGTGATTGCCTTCCATAATGGACCAGCCGAAGTTGGCCCCGCCTTGCGAGCCGGCAGGGATGTAATCCACTTCCTCCCACTCACCCTGGCCCACATCCCCGATCCACAGATCGCCGCTGGCTTTGTCGAACGAGATACGCCAGGGGTTGCGAAGGCCGTAGGACCAAACCTCGTTTCCGAATGGATTGTCTGATGGAATGGTGTATGGATCGCCGTTTTTCACGTCAATGCGCAGAATCTTGCCAAGCAGGGATTGCATGTTTTGACCGTTTTTATAGGGGTCACCGGCCAGACCGCCATCTCCGAGACCTGCATAGAGATATCCATCGGGCCCAAATGCAAGTGCACCGCCATTATGATTTGGAAATGGCTGGTTGATGACTAGAAGAACGGTTTCGCTATTGGGGTCGGAATAATTTCCGCTGGCTTGAAAGCGTGAGATACGGGTATGACCGCCATCGCCTGTGTAGTTAACGTAGAAATACCCGTTTTGTTCATAGTTCGGATCGAAGGCAAGGCCGAGCAATCCCATTTCATTTCCGCTGTCATCCACGCGACTATCAATGTTGAGAAATGGATCACCGAGCAGTTGACCGTTTTCAATGATGCGGATGGTTCCATATTTTTCGATGATGAACAGACGGCCTGTACCGTCGTTTGCCGGCTGAATATCGACCGGGCGCGTGAGTCCGCTGGCGATGGGCTGCCACTCATATTCTATTGCGTTTGGAAAGCTGCTGGCCGGGGCTACTGTAGGTACAGGAGTGGGTGAATCTGCTGCGGGTTGTGATTCTGTTTGTGTTGCCAGGGCAGCTGTCACCGAGGGGAGAGGCGTGCTGGTGATTGAAGCAGGTTCTGCCAATCCCCGACAAGCGAGAATTGGCAGAGCGAATAAAATGATCAGTCGTCTCATTATTCTTTTACGTCTGTGGCTTCGCCATCCACTACATTTTCGGCAGTGGATTCTGTTTCCACGCTGCCCGCCAGTTCCTTCATGTGTTCAGCAACCACAGCGGGCGGGCAAAGCTCGGTGAAAACGTAGGAGCCGAGCCAAAGCAGGGCGGCATCATCCACTACGCCGATGATGGGGATCATGATCGGGTCCGGTGAAAACAGGTAAAGCAATGCGCCCACTGGAATAATCTTGGCGAAAATGTTTACGCGGCTGTCGCCCATCAAGCGAAAGATGAGTTTCAGTTGGTTGAGTACATTGCGAACCACGCCACCTTGTTGCGTGACCATGATCTCGGAAGGTTTCTTGTCTGTCATCTGTGTCTCCTTTGTGAATTGATTCTTCCATTATACATCTTCGTGGAATTTGGATTTTCACGATACTCTTATGTACGAAATTCAGACGATTTGGAGGTAATATTTTTGCGGTTATCCATATCATTGTCTGTGGCAGACTATTTCTTTCGGGAGGATAAACCGTTCCATGCCTTATTTGATCGATGGACATAATTTGATTCCCAAATTGGGATTGCGGCTTGATTCTCCGGATGATGAAATGGAGTTGGTCGCGATCTTACAGGAGTTCGCCCGATTGAACCGCCGCGAAGTGGAAGTGTATTTTGACGGAGCACCGGCGGGTCAGGCTGGGACCCGAAGCCTGGGTACCGTCCGAGCGCATTTTGTTCGTCTGGGACAGTCTGCCGACGCGGCGATCCGCGCGCGATTGCAAAAGATGGGCAAAAGCGCAAAGAGCTGGATCGTGGTTTCATCGGATCGTGAAGTGCAAAGTGCCGCCCGTACGGTACGAGCGGACTTCATTACCTCGGAAGAGTTTGTGAAACTATTAAGGCAAGCTCGAGATATGGCTCCGAAACCTTCACAAGATCAACCGCTCTCCAATGCGGAGGTGGAGGAGTGGTTGAAGATGTTTCGTGAAAAGTAACAATAATTCAGACAATATTTGTCTGCTTTCTAATATTTCTTTAATGTTATCTGGACAAATCGGGTGTATATTGTCTCTATCGACACCTGCCCTCCCCTTTATTGGTATTTAGGTGTCTCTCCACCGCTTGATTTGCATGTCCCCCCCATGTTGACAGGCGGTGGAACCTTTATTGGTAAATAAAACAAGCGAATGCAATTGCATTCGCTTGTTTTATTTTTCTTAAATAATTACCGGGTCAAACCGTTTGGCAGGCTGATAAGACCAACAAAGATCAAAACAAACACGCCCAGATACAAAAGGAATGTGTTGCGGAATCGAATCGTATCTTCCGCTTTCTTGAAGCGTGCAGACATGTGCGAGAGAGCCACTGCGATGATCATCATACCCATGTGTTCAAGACGATACCGGGGAAAACCTGCACCATCGACCAATCCGTTCCACAGCAGGAGAATCAGGCCGAGCGTGGCTTGCAGGTCCATGAGGCCGCCGAAAGCAGCGACAAGGCGATTGTCGATTTTTTGGAAGGTACTTTTATTCAACCAGCCGATCAGGAACTTGACGATGGCGATCACGCCGACCAGCACCACCAACCAGCGGACGAAGGAGTGAATGATCAGAAGAATTAAAGCTACAGACATATTGTTTCTCCGTTTTGAATTACAAGATGAATGGAAGAATGGCTTTTCTGCCTGCTGGAAAGCTTGAAAACTTATCCCTGTACCATTTTAGTGTGCGCAGGCTGCGTGCCGTGAGATAGGCAATGATAAACCCGAATATCAGAAATGTGCCAAGATGTCTCGAAAGCAGTGCGATTCCCAGCCAAATAATGATCTCAAATAAATAATGCGGACAGGCAATCAGATCGAACAAGCCGCCTTTTAGGATGATGTATTCGTTTGTGTCGGTACGCAAATCCGCGAGGATTTTATGATGGATAAAATTACCAAGGATGCCAATGATGAAAAGGATGATTCCAAAATAAAACCATACATCCACAACCGGCAGGGGTCTGCGATTCAAAGTGCCGATCCAAAAAGCGGCGAAGGAATAAAACCCGGTAATGAGCAGTGTGGTGAACAGCCCGATCGGCCCGGAGTATTTATGTAGGAACAAAACTTCAAGGACGCGTTTGGCAAAATGGACGAATACTGCTCCAAGGACGGTCCATTGAATGGCAGTGGCTGCGGGTAAGTAGGGAATTGCCGACAGGATAAGCGCCAGAAGTGGCGTTAAGTATAAGATGCACATTCCAACGCGTGTGGGGATTCCAGATGCGGGGCGGAACTTGCTGTATGCCATCATCGAGTACCCATAATATTCCAGCGGGCCGATTGTTAGGGCTACCGACCCGAGAAAAGCATACATAATCATTGTATTGGCTGTCCATTGCGGAAAGATCATAGTATGGCTCCTGAGCTGGATTGCTGGATTATACAGCAGGGACGCTCTCCCTTATTTATGTCCGCGCTGGGTATAATTCAAAAAAATTCGGAGGAAGCATGGCTTATACAACGGTTCTTACAGAAATACGCGGGCGGGTTGGCATTGTGACCTTGAACCGTCCGCAGGCAATGAATGCATTCAATACCCTGATGTTGACTGAATTATTTAATGCACTCGATGAATTTGATTCAAATGACGCTATCGGTGCGATGGTGGTGACTGGCAATGAAAAAGCCTTCGCCGCTGGTGCGGACATCAAGGAGATGGCCGAAAAATCCCCCTTTGAAATGATCAAGCAGGGACGAGTCGAATTGTGGGACCGGATCCGCAGTTTGAAGAAACCGGTCATCGCGGCAGTATCAGGCTGGGCCCTGGGCGGCGGATGCGAGTTCTCCATCTCCTGTGACATGATCGTCGCCTCCGAGACTGCGAAGTTTGGTCAACCTGAAATTACCATCGGCATCATTCCCGGGGGTGGTGGTACGCAGCGTCTTGCCCGTTTGCTTGGCAAACAACTTGCGATGGAAATGATCCTTAATAATCGCACGCTGACTGCCGCCGAAGCGTTGCAGTTCGGCTTGGTGAATCGCGTGGCTCCCGTTGAAAATTATCTGGATGAAGCGATCAAGCTCGCAGAAGAAATTGCCTCGCGCGCGCCGCTTGCGATTCGCATGGCGAAAGACTCGATCAATGCTGCCTTCGAGACCACGCTCACGGAAGGATTGAAAACCGAGAAGCGCAATTTCTATCCGCTGTTTTCGACGGAAGATCAAAAAGAAGGCATGAAAGCCTTCATCGAAAAAAGAAAACCCAATTGGACTGGAAAATAAATTGCCCGCCTCTTTATCTGATCTGAAGACTGGTTTTGCCAAATTAGGCCTGACCAAAAACCTTGTGATCGCCCACGCTTCCTTGCGCGCCTTTGGTTCCGTGGATGCGGAAACAATGCTTTCCGCATTACTTGATTCCACCCGCGGACTCATCATGCCGACCTTCACCTACAAGTCCATGCTAAATCCAGAGATCGGGCCGCCGCGCAATGGCATCACCTATGGAACTCAAACAGATTTAAATAAACTCGCCGAACCATTTCACCCCGACATGCCCGCGGACAAGATGATGGGCGTGCTGCCAGAAATTCTCCGCAAACACCCGAAGGCGAAACGATCTTCGCATCCCATTCAATCCTTCGCAGGGATTAACGCGGATGCGATCATTAATTCACAGACCATCTTTGAGCCGCTTGCGCCGATTGCAGCCTTGGCTGAAAAAGATGGCTGGGTGTTATTGCTGGGTGTGGATCATACTGTCAACACGAGCATTCATTATGCGGAAAAATTGGCGGGACGCATGCAGTTCATCCGCTGGGCAATTGCAGGCGACAGAGTCGTCGAGTGCGGTGGATTCCCCGGCGACTCGGACGGTTTCAACGCCATCGCCATCGATGTGGAAAAATATACGCGCCGCGTGGAGATCAACGGCGCGATGGTGCAGGCGATACATTTAAAGAGTTTGATCAATGCAGTGATTCAGAAGATCACCGCCAACCCGTTTGCATTGCTTTGCACGCGCGAGGATTGTGAACGGTGTAATGCTGTGCGGTATGGGTGATTTTTCTTCGACGACAAGATTTCCATTCTTGCGGATGAGTTTGGAAAATTACGAGTTTCTTATCCGTAATTTTATGGAGATTGATTTATTTTCCAAGAGCCTATCGTGTTTGAATTGTCTTTATCATTTGCTTGCCATTCCATGTCTAAATCTATGTGAATAAAGCGATCCGAAGCTATTGGCTGTAGGCTTGCCTTCACTTTAACCGTACTATTTTGAATATCTTTTTCGATGGGACTAGTTCTTCCACTGCCAGTAAATTTGAATTTACCTGGCCCATTTATTAATAACTCAGTACTGGTTCCGTCAATTGTCAACGAGTCGTGTTCGGGTCTTTGTATGGGTGTTGAATTAGATATCCCTATTGATCTCACTGTCCATCCACCACTTCCTAATGGAGGCGGATACAAAGATATGCTGCTAAGTGGAACCTGAAGAGATATTTGATTAATATCAAAATAGCCGTTACATTGGTGGAAAGGTATTACTAATGGGGTCTGTATATAGGATGAGACATAAAGTTGTAAAGTCATTTCCCAATGCCAATCTTTATCGTGATAGCCCTCTCTGACGAGTAGGTTTCCTGACAAAGCATTTATCTTTGGAATATTTTGTGAAGGCACTAAGATTTGCAAGAGTTGACTGCGGTTTGCCGTTTTAATCGATGTATTATCTCGCCAAGGAACCTCAAATTGAATTGCACCGCCATTGGGGTTTTTTACAACATATGGTGCTCTGTCTGTATTAAAAACAATTGCTAATACGGTTAAGCCTTCATAAGGCACATTTATGCAAGTAGCATCAGGAGCAAGTCTGTTATCAAATTGAGAATTTACTTTGCTGAACCATTCGGCGTAATCTTTATAGTCCACTCCTGTAACACCTTCTTTTTCATCTACACCTATTAACCATAAGATATTTTCACCTCTTGCTGCATTTGCATGGCCAGCAATTCTACGTGCTGCATTTGCTGGTTCTATCCAGTTGCTCTTCAACTCTACTCTGTCATCTTCAACAGGTTGCTTGTTTTTTACACGTTCTATTACACTTAATGTCCAGAATTCAATTTCTGTGTTTTTCATTTTATAACCTTATGTGTTACTTTCTAGCACAGCCCCGTTTGTAAACGAAAAATATTTCTTCTACTGAAACGTAATCTCTTCGACGCGCCAGGCTTCTTCGCCCATGAGCTTGCGCAGCTTGTCGAGCAGTTCGGGGCAGATGCGCGTGGTGTCACTGGGGAAGTCGATCAGGTAGCCCTTGTTGTTCTCGAAGATCTGAAAACTAAATTTATCGCGCCCATGATAAGCAGTGATCGTCCCATGCAGCGTGCGGATGCGGCGTTTGTCACGTTCGTGATCGCCTGTCGAGCGCAGGATGACGGTTAACTGTTGGGGTGGATGATCCTTTTTATCCTTCGCGAGCGGCACATACATGGAAGGAAGAAACGCTTCGCGGCGTTCTTCGGCCTGATCCATTTCGTCGACAGTCGCCAACGCTGCGACAGCGCGAGTCACCAGCGGAGGAGTCACGGCTTCGTTTTTCTTGAACTTCGGTTCAGGTTTGGCAGCGATTGCAACTTCATCGAATGACGGCTGCCATTCATTATCCCAGCCATCGGGGAAGTTGTCCGGCGGGGGCGGCATGTCATCGACGTTGTAAGCTGCTTCGGGTTCGCTGACTTGTGGTGGAGTCACTGTAGGAGTTGGAGTCTGCTTTTGAACAGGAGCAACTGTCGGCTTTGGTTGTGATGCGTCTGGTCTTCGCGGTGATTCAGATTCCGTGCGCGGCAGGAGCGGCTTGGGAGTCATATCCTGTTTGGCGTATGGGTCATCTGCCGACAAAGTCATTTTGATTTCTGTGCGAATCACATCCACCAAGATTTTTGGCGGGGGATTGCTTTGATCGACCTTGCCTTCGACGATGATGATCTGTCCAACGGTTAATCCCTCGCGGAATTTTTCCCACGTTTTTGGAAAGAGCACGAGCTCGATGTTGCCTTGAATATCTTCCATCGTGACGAAGCCCATCGGCTTGCCCGTTTTGGTGGTGTACGGGCGCACGACGGTGATCAGGCCTGCCACGCGAACTTTTTCTTCGTGACTGGCTTCGCTGAGCTGGCCTGAAAAATAACTGACGATCTGTGCGAGCTGCGTTTGGAATTCGTTGAGCGGATGATCGGAAATATACAAGCCGATCAGCTCGCGTTCCCAATTGAGCATGTCGCGTTTTTCCACATCCTTCACTTCAGGCAGATTGATCTCTTCAATGATGCCGGTGGATGAACCGAAGAGGCTCATCTGTCCCGCATCCGCCGCGCGGAAGTGGTTGCTGCTGATCGCCACGATGCGGTCCACGGAGGCGAGCATCGAAGCGCGATTGCCAAATTGATCGAGCGCACCGACTTTGATCAAACATTCCAACGAACGTTTACCAACGGCACGCAGGTCTGCGCGGCGGGCAAAGTCGTTAAGGTCAATGAATCGGCCTTCCTTGCGCGCTTCGATGATGATCTCGACCGCGTTCTCGCTGACATTCTTGATCGCACCCAACCCAAAGCGAATGCTGGGCGTGATTTTTACGGAGCCATCTTCATTTGTTGCTTTTACATCTTCAATGCCGAAATCCCATTCGGAAGCGTCGATGTTCGGGGCCAGCACTGGCACGCCCATCGTGCGCGCATCGGCAACATACAACGCAACTTTTTCCGTTTGTCCCGCCGAAGCGGACATCAACGCCGCCATATATTCGGCAGGATAATGTGATTTAAGAAATGCGGTTTGAACAGCGATCACGCCGTAATCGGCGGCATGAGACTTATTGAAACCGTAGCGTGCGAACTCTTCCCAATCCATGTAGATCGCATCGGCAATGGATTGATCCATGCCTTTTTCGACAGCGCCTTTGACGAACTTTGCGCGATGCTTATCGATGTCTTCTTTTTTCTTTTTGGAGATGGCCTTGCGCAGTTCGTCCGATTCAGAAGGTGTGTATCCTGCCAATTCCACGGCAGCGCGCATCAATTGTTCCTGATACACCGGAATGCCATAGGTATCCTTGAAGATCGGCTCCATTGCCGGGTGACGATATTCCACTTCCGCTTCGCCATGCATACGCGCGATGTAATCGGGGATGAAGGCCATCGGGCCCGGGCGGTACAACGCCACCATCGCGATGATGTTATCCAGTGTCTTCGGTTTCATTTGGATGAGCCAGCGAGTCATGCCGCCACCTTCCACCTGGAAGACGCCGGCGGTTTGGCCGAGGCCCATCAATTCAAACGATTTCGGATCGTCGATGGGAATATTGCTCAAGTCAAATTTAATTCCGTGACGTTTCTCGATCATGTCGCAGGCGCGTGCCATCACGGTCAAGGTGATCAGGCCGAGGAAGTCTACTTTCAGCATTCCCAACGAATCGAGGATGCCCATTTCAAACTGGGTCACCGATTTGATCGGCGTCTCTTCCGAATTGGACGTGGGGCGGTGCAGCGGCAAATACTCCATGATCGCGCGGTCCGAGATCACCACACCTGCGGCATGTGTGCCGGCGTTGCGAACGGTCCCTTCCATCTTCGTGGCGATGTCGATCACTTCACGCATCTTTGGGTCGGTATCGTAAATTTGCTTGAATTCTTTTACCGCCAGCGCATCGTCCATTGAAGCGCCGCCCGCCATGAACGGGACCAGCTTGGCAACACGGTCCACTTCGGGCAACGGAATTTCCATCACGCGCGCAACATCACGAATCGCAGCCTTGGTTCCCATCGTGCCGAAGGTGATGATCTGCGCAACTTTGTCATCGCCATATTTGCGCGCGCAATATTCGAGCATCTCCGAGCGGCGATCATCGCGGAAGTCGAGATCGATGTCGGGCATTGAGATACGGCCCGGGTTGAGGAAGCGTTCAAAGATCAGATCGTGTGAAAGCGGATCCACCATCGTGATCTCAAGCGTGTATGCGATGATCGAGCCGGCGGCGGAACCGCGCGCGTTGTACCAAATGCCATGTTCACGGGCGAAGCGGCACAGGTCCCACACGATCAGGAAGTATGCATCGAATCCCATGGTGTGGACGACGTTTAATTCGTAATCGAGTCTTTCTTTAACCTTTTGGCTGGTTGCGTCTTCGTGATATCTTTTCTCCGCCCCGGCTTCGCACAACGAACGCAGGTAGGTTTCAGCGGTATGGCCTTCCGGAACAGTGAACTCCGGCAGGTGATAGCCTTTGAATCCGAGGTCCACGTTGCAGCGTTCCGCGATCAACAGAGTGTTGGAAAGGGAGGATGGGACTTCTGCAAACAGGGCGCTCATTTCCGCAGGCGAACGCAGGAAGTAGGAATTATCCGTCATGCGCATACGGTCCGGGTCGTTGACCGTGGAGTTGGTCTGGATCGCGAGCAGAATGTCCTGCAGGCGTGCATCTTCCTGATTCACATAATGCACGTCGTTGGTGGCGAGGTAATTTGCCTCGTAGCGCACACCCATCTCAAGAAGTTTTTTATTTAAGTCGGTGATCTCTTTGATGTTGTGCTGCTGTAATTCGATAAAGAAATTATCCTTGCCGAACACATCGTAATACCAATTCATGCGGCGAACCGCTTCTTCTGGATTATCCTGCAGCAGTGCGCGTGGTATCTCCGCAGACATACAGCCGGAGGTGCAGATCAATCCCTCTGAATGCGCGGCAAGGAATTCACGGTCAATACGCGGATAATAATAGAAGCCTTCGAGTTGTGCGGCGGAGGCGATCTTTAAGAGATTCTTGTAGCCTGTTTCATTCTCCGCAAGCAGGAGCAGATGAAAGGACGAACGATCGAGTTTTGAATCCTTGTCTTTCATCCCGCGCGCGGCCATGTAGGCTTCCAACCCGATGATCGGCTTGATGCCCTCTGCCTTGGCCGCCTTGTAAAAATCGATCACCCCGAACATGGTGCCGTGGTCTGTGATGGCCACAGCGGGCATGTCCATCTCCTTGACGCGTTTGACCAGCTTCTTGATGTTGGAGAAGCCGTCGAGTAGTGAATATTCGGTATGAACGTGTAAGTGGGCGAAGGACATGGGCTGAAAAATATTATAGCACGCATGTTCAAGAACGAACTGGGCGCGAGGCTTAAAAAATGAATTAGCCGTAAAAATTGATTTAACGGATAAAATACAAAGCGTATGAGTTGATTTTTTTATTCGCATTCTTATTCGTTTGAATTGGCATCAGAGCAGCAATGTTACCCATCCCTGTCAGTAAAACCAAGATCATTCCACCACGCCGCCGTGATGAATTGCTCACGCGCAAGCGGCTGCTTGATATATTGTTCGATGCGCTGGATAAGAAACTGATCCTCGTTTCCGCACCCGCCGGATATGGAAAAACCTCCCTCCTAATTGATCTTTCCAGATACAGTGAATATAAGTGCTGCTGGCTCTCGCTGGACGAGTTGGACCGCGAGCCACAGCGTTTTATTACCTATCTGCTTGCCTCCATTGAACAACAGTTCCCTGATTTTGGACATCAAACCATGGCGGTCTTGAACGGGCTGCCTTCCCTGGAGAATGAAGTGGAACGCCTTGCCGTGATGCTGGTCAACGAAGCCTACAGCATGATCCACGAACATTTTGTGTTGATCCTGGATGATTTTCATATTCTCGAGAGCGAAAAACCCATTCATGATTTCTTGAACCGTTTCATCCAACTGGCGGATGATAATTGTCATATCGTGATCGCCTCGCGTACGTTGACCACCCTGTATGATCTGCCGTTGATGGTGGCTCGCGAACAGGTTAGTGGTTTAAGTTTTTCAGACCTTGCATTTCGAGCCGAGGAAATCCAGGCGCTTATCCTGCAAAACAACAAGATCCACATCACGGATGAAGATGCAGGGAAATTGATCGAAGAAACCGAAGGCTGGATCACCGGCTTACAGTTTTCGGGCTCCAACTTTTTGCAAAAGGATATCCATAAACCGGTTCTTAACACTGGGGTCGGGCTTTTTGATTATCTCGGTCAACAGGTACTGGACCGCCAAAAACCGGTGATTCGGGAATTTCTGCTGCGTACTTCATTGATGGAAGAATTCGATGCGAACCTGTGTGAAACGGTTCTTTCGCCATTCTATAAACGCAAACAGGATTGGGATGCTTTCATTAAAGCCATCGTTCAAAATAACCTGTTTGCACTTCCGGTCGGCGTTGACGGCAGATCGCTGCGTTATCATCATTTGTTCCGCGATTACCTTCGGACTCGACTCAGGAAGGAACGTGAAAGTGAGGTCAAACCCATCCTGGCAAGGTTGGGCAGTGCCTATGAATCCATGGGGGAATGGGAGAAGGCGCATTATGTCATCAAGCAGTTGGGAGACTCGGATGCATTAGCTGGAATTGTGGAGCGAGCCAGCTATAACAATCTGCATCGCACGCTTCCGATCGTTGAAAACTGGCTGGGTGATCTTCCGCCATCCATCTTGAAAAAACATCCCGGTATTCTTTCTGTGAGCGGTGCCATTAAGTTGATCAAGGGGGATTTTCAAGGTGGACAGACCTTGTTGGACCGGGCGATCAAGGATTTTCGTGAACAGGGCAATATTTCACATTTGGCTCTCTCTCTAATCCGGCGTTCGGCGGGACATCGTTATCTTGGGAATTACTCAAAGTCAATTCGTGACATTGATGAAGCGATTCAATTGATCGAGGATCACGACGATTGGCAATCCTTGTTTGCGGAAGCGTTGCATGTAAAAGGACTGGCTTTTCTTAGGGTGGGACAAATTCGGCAGGCACTTGATTTCTTTGAACAATCCTATGATGTTTTAATGCATTTGAACGACACGGCGAACATCCCTGATTTGTTGTTGGAAATTGGGGCAGCTCACCAAATTCTTGGTAATTACCGTGAGGCGGAAAGCACATATTCAAAAGTTCTGCAGATCTGGAGGCGGGATGCGAATATTTGGGCGCAGGCCAGCTTACTAAATAATATAGGAAACTTGCATCATCAGGAAGGGGAGTACGAAAAATCGGCTCTTGCTTATGAAGAAGGACTGCTTTGCGCTCGCAGGAGCGGCAATGTGCGTTCCGAAGCGCTGCTTTCCATTGGTCTTGGTGATCTATATGCCGAATTGTGTGATTTTGAGATCGCTCATCAAAGTTATGACCACGCTGCAGACTTGCTTCGGAACCGTCAGGATCAATTTTTGCTATTCTCGCTGCTTATTGGCCGGGTTAATTTGGCTTTGTTACAGGGGGGGATAAATGGTGTCCGCGGGATTATGACTGAAATCAAAAACATGGTGAAGCCTGATCAATCACATTACGAAAATGGCATGTTCGATTTTGTTCGGGGGAAACTTCTTTTGTTTGAAGGAAAACACAATGACGCGATCCGGGCGCTGGAAAGCGCCGAGGCCCATCTGCGCAATAATGGGCGTGAGCTTGAATCCATTACTGCCCAAATATGGCTGGCTGCCGCCTATTGTGTGAATAAAAAATGGGAAGCGGCCGCCAGGATGATTCCCGTTCCGGTTGGGGAGCGCAAAAAAAATGCGCATGTTGCAATCGTGGCGGTGGTTCAATCTCAGAAATGGTTGAAAGATTTCCAGCAGTATTCGGTTGGCGATCAAATCGTTCGAAACTTGTTTTTACAGGCTGAACGTCTTGCTGCCAGCTTCCCTTCTGTGCGGCGCGAACTGCACCGACATGCCCGTGTTGTGCAAATGCCCGCTCCCAGGTTGTTGATTCAGGCTTTTGGAAGCGCCACAGTCAAAATCGGCGGGCAGGCTTTGACCATCTCTGATTGGCAAACGCAATCTGTGCGCGACCTGTTCTTTTTCTTTTTGACCCAAACCAAGCCGTTGACCAAGGAGCAGATTGCGGAAATTCTTTGGCCGGAAATCGATGACCCGGCAAAGATCAAGCTTCGATTTAAAAACGAGTTGTATCGACTTCGCCGTGCGGTGGGGCAGGAAACCATTTTGTTCGAGAATGTGGTGTATTCTTTTAATCGTAATTTGGATTACGAATATGATGTTGAGGCGTTTGAATCATTTCTGGCTGGCGCCAGGTCTGCAAAAAAGATGGAAGATCAGATTGATTTGTATCAAAAAGCAGTTGATCTGGTTCGCGGGCCATATCTGAACGATATTTCTTTTGAATGGGCAGCGGTGGATCGCCAGCGATTAAATCAAAAATATCAAGATGCCTTGCTTGCTCTGGCCGATTTGTATCAAAAGCAGGCGCGTTTCGACGAGGCTCTTGCTGTCTGCCAGTTGGCGATCAAAAAGGATCCCACCCTGGAGGGAGCATATCGTTTGAGTATGGAGATATACCAACGCCTTGGTGACCGGCAGGCAATTTTGCGGACGTATCAAGCCTGTTCCGAAGCGCTGAAGCAGAGCCTGTTCATTCGGCCTTCCAAGGCAACTGAAGATTTATACCGAAAACTCCTCGGGTAAATCGGGGACCCAAAAAGCCGGAAAACAGCCCATATGGGCTGTTTTCTTTTTAATCTTTGAAGCCTGTTTTGAAGCCTGGTAGTGAGTATCCTTATGCCATCAAATCCAATTGAAAAGGTGCTCCCATGAAAAACAAACTCACGTTCCTCGTTGTTTCCGCCCAAAAGATTGACCGCCAACATATCCAATTTGTCTTGACCCTCATCGCCCTAGGCATGTTGGTCATTGGGATCGGAGCCCCTGTGGATGGCGGCGGCGGCCCTCGATAAGAAATGATCTTGCTTTTGGCCGTGGCAGCGGGGTTGCTGGCCGGGCTGGTTTGGGCTGGCAGCCGAAAGGTCAAATATGAAGCGCCGGTTTTACGACATCTCTGGCTGGTATTTGTAGCTTTTTTGCCTCAATATGCCGTTATCTACCTGCCGATCCGTGAAAAGGCACCAAACTGGGTTGCCGCCCTTTGTTTGATCGTTTCGCAATTACTGCTACTTGGGTTCGCCCTGCTTAATCGCAGTCATCAAGGTATGAAAATTTTGATGATTGGCACATGTCTCAATTTCGTGGTCATGGCGGCGAACGGCGGTTTCATGCCGATCAGCCCCCAAACCGCGGGCAGGCTGGTGCCTTCGGATGTTTTATCGAATATTTCGCATGGGAGCCGGTTCGGCCCAAAAGACATTTTGATCCCACCGGAACGGACACGCTTCGAATGGCTTGCGGATCGTTTCCTGCCCCCGATCTGGTCGCCTTATCAAGTGGCATTTAGCCTCGGCGACATCTTTATTGCAGCCGGCGTATTTTGGCTGCTTGCCAGACAACAAAACCATAGAAAAGGATACAACTCATGATTGCCCCTCTTGCATTTGAATCGCCCGTTAGCCTTAATATACAGCCCGTATCCCTTCAATCGCCCGGCTTGACCCGCATGTTCGCCGCTGCCGTGGTGAACCGGCAGTTTTGCGAAATGTTGTTGAACAACCCGCAAGAGGCGCTGCAAAGGGGATATTTGGGTGAGACCTTTAGTTTAACCAAGGATGAGTGTGAATTGCTCGTTTCGATACAAGCCAGATCGCTTGCCGACCTGGCGCGTCAGATCAACAGGTCGTTGGTGACAAGATGAATTTCAATCGCAGGCTTTGAAAAAAAAATTAATACAGCCTGCACGACATCACATATGATCACAGACTTTTTGCTGCGAAATTTGCCCAATTCCGATCAAAGACTGGAGGCCATGCTCCAGGCCTTTGATGATTTCATGCTGGTGCTCGATCAAAAGGGCAGGATCCTGGATTACAAAGCAGGGAATGGCGCTTCGGTGAATATCCTCAAGAAGAGTTCGATTCCTTTGCATCTGGAGGATGTTGTTCCGGTCGAAGTAAAGAAAAAATATGATCATGCGCTGAAGGAACTAAGGAATGGAAGCAAGGTGGTCCTGTTCGAATACATGCTTTCCAGGTTGAACGGTGACGTGTGGTATGAATCCCGCCTGGTGCCGTTTGCCAGGAACCAGAACATCATGTTTGTCAGGAATATTACAAAATATAAACAGTCATTCAGCGTTGATTTGACAACTGCTTACGACAAAACCATCGAAGGATGGTCGCGCGCGCTATACCTGCGTGATCATGAGACTGAAGATCATACCCGCCGTGTCACTGACCTAACCCTTAACCTCGCCCGCAGAATGGGGATTCCCGATTCGGAGTTGGTTCATGTACGCCGCGGCTCCGCACTGCATGACATTGGCAAGGTGGCAATTCCGGATCATATTCTGTTCAAGCCCGGCCCCCTCACAGATGAAGAGTGGTTCGTCATGCGGCGGCATCCCTTGATCGCTGTTGAAATTCTCAAATCGATCTTATATCTCGCGCCCGCGTTATACATTCCGCGTTCGCATCACGAAAAATGGGATGGCAGTGGTTATCCAGACGGGCTTGCCGAGGAAAAAATTCCATTGCCTGCCAGGATCTTTGCCTTTTCGGATGTCTACGACGCATTGACTTCCAACCGGCCCTACCGGCAGGCCTGGCCGTCCGCAGATGCGCTTGACTATATCCGTAAAAATTCAGGGACTCACTTTGACCCAAAAATTACCCCGATATTTGTAGGGATGATCAAGGGGTGATCCTGTACCAACCGCTGTATTAGTGGTCCGAGGGGAATACTGATACGTTATGGGGTTCTAATACATGCCGAATAAAATCGGCATGTATTATTTTTTATTGCACAAATAACATAGCCGTAGAATTTTCAGCTCGTCGTAATTGAGCGCGGCATTTAATTTCTCGTGGATCGGTTTCAACATCTCCGCCCCCAATTCGTCGAAGGCGGCAAAGACCTTTTGCTGCTGGCTTGGGGAAAGCCCGGAGAGGGAGAGCAGGGCTTCGGTGGAATGAAGCGTGTTGCCCGCCATGACGAAGCGCGAAAGGTGATTCAGGATCGTGTCTGTTGCCACGCCATAGCGCGCAGTCAAAGCCTCGATGCTTTCACCGGCGTTGTAGGCGTTGCCGACAGCCGTCGAACGCCCTCCGGCATCTTCCTTGTCGCGCATCGGCGCTTTATATTTTTCTTCCACCTTCCTGTCCTTGCCATACTCCTTGATGATGGACAGAAATCCCTCACCGTATTTTTCATATTTGACCCTGCCCATGCCGCTCATGTTGAGCAGTCCTTCCTTCGTCTGTGGAAAATAGGTTGCCATCTGCACCAGTGTTTTGTCTGAAAAGATCACATAGGGTGGCACGCCTGCGGAATCGGCAAGCTCTTTTCTTTTGGTTCGCAACAATGCAAACAGGGAGGTGTCGTACTCCGCTTCTTCCGCAGCGGCGGACTTGAGCCTTGCTGTGCGTTTCGCTTCATTAATTTGACCGAATACCTGCTCGCGCGATTTGAGCATATCCAGCCCCTTATTAGTGACCGACAATACGCGATAGGCTGGTTCCTGATTCAACAAGCCGCGTTCGATCAGTTGACGCGAGATATGCATCCACTGGCTTTTGGATAATTCCTTTCCGATCCCATAGGTGGATAAACTCTGGTGGTTGTATTTTTGTATCTTTTCGTTTTCCGAACCCAGCAGAATATCCACGATATGCGCCGCGCCGAATTTTTCCCCGCTGCGTTTGACGCAGGACAAGAACTTTTGCGCAGGGATGGTGATGTCAGTTTGGGCACCCGGTTCCGCACCGCAGTTATCGCAGGTGCCACAATTTTCCTGTGAATAGTTTTCACCAAAGTAGGAAAGTAAAGACTTGCGTCGGCACATGCTGCTTTCCGCGTAGCGGGTCATCGCATCCAAATGTTGATAGGAGGCGCTGCGTTCGGGTTCTTCCTTTTGATCGATAAAATAACGCAGTTTGCTGGCGTCGCCATAACTATATAGAAGAAGACAATGCGAAGGCAGGCCGTCACGACCCGCGCGGCCGATCTCCTGATAATAGCTTTCGATGCTTTTGGGCAGATCGAAATGGATCACGAAGCGTACATTCGGCTTGTTGATGCCCATGCCGAAGGCAATCGTCGCCACGATGATCTGCGCATCATCGCGGATGAATGCTTCCTGATTGCGCCTGCGTTCGCCGTCGTCCAGCCCTGCATGATAGGGGCGGACCGAGTATTTATAGCGCGCGAGAGTCGCGGCGAGTTCGTCCACCTGTTTGCGGGAGAAGCAGTAGATGATGCCCGACTGGTCCTTGAAGTTTTCAAGGAATTTCAGGGTCTGTGCGGTCGCGTCCTGCTTGGGAGTCACTTCAATGAACAGGTTCTCTCTATTAAAAGAAGCGAGGAACTCGTTCTTGTGGGTGAACCCCAGCGTGGACTCGATATCCGCGCGGACTCGGGGGGTGGCGGTGGCAGTCAACGCCATGCACACAGCGGAGGGGAACTTGCGGCGCACATCCACCAGCTGACGGTACTCCGGGCGGAAGTCGTGACCCCACTCCGAGATGCAGTGGGCCTCGTCGATCGCAAGCAGGTCCAGCTTGAGCGAGGAAAGAAGCGCATAGATCCTGGGAGTCAGAAGAGTCTCGGGTGCCACGTACAGCAGTTTGGACTGGCCGCTTTTGACAGAGTCCATATTCGCTTGATATTCTTCGGGGGAAAGTGAGCTATTAAGGAAAACCGCAGGGACACCCAGCGCGCGGAGCTGCTCCACCTGGTCCTTCATCAACGCTATTAAAGGAGATACCACCACGGTAAGGCCGTCGAACAGCAGCGCGGGCACCTGATAGGTGAGCGATTTGCCGCCGCCCGTCGGCATGATGACCAGCGTATCGCGCCGCGCCATGACGTTATCGATGATCTCGCGCTGGAGCGGCTTGAAGGTGTCGTATCCGAAGGTTGTTTTGAGAATGGATTCTGGAGTGGGCATGATCGAGTATTGTTCCTTTGCCTGGCCCCCGAAGGAGCAAAGAAGGTGATTATACATTCCCCGCTTTCGGTTCTCTTAAAGCGTCTGTGGAGTGTCCTTCCAATTAATTTGAATGCTCGTGCCTGTATTGATCCTGGATTGAATGTTGATCTGCGCATCGATCAGGTGGGCGCGTTCCACCATGCCGGCCAGGCCAAAATGGTTGTTGGATAACAGGCTGCCCAATTCAAGGTCCCTGTCCATTTCGAAGCCTGTGCCGTCATCAGCCAGATTCAAGTCGACGCTGGCCGGTGTGATCGACCCCTGAATGCGGATGTTCCCCGCCTTTGCATGTTTCAAGGCGTTCTCGCAGGCTTCCTGCACGATGCGAAATAAATGTTGTTCGATGTTCTGCGGAAGCCGTTCCTCCTCCGACTGAATATCCACTTTGATCTTTATTTTGTCGCCGCTTCGTTCCATGAGATTGTCCGCGAGTTCATCGATGGCGGGCTTGAGCCCGTAGGTTAACATCGGCGGGCGCAGGTTGCTGACGATCTCCCGCAGCCGCTGGGTAACTTCCTGATACGAAGCGTTGAATTGCGGGGTCAGGCTGGCTTCGTCGAGGTTTGTGCGCAATACGGCCAGCTCATTCAGGACGCTGTCGTGCAGGTCGAGCGCCAGGCTTTTTCGATCCAGTTCATTTCTTTCGATATCGAGCTGGTACATCTTTCGCAGTTGACCGGCTTGCAGGATGTTGCTCAACGCGATGGCGGTTTGATTGGCAAGGGCTTGCAGGATGGGGATCTCGGCAAGCAGATACACATCGTCCGGGTCGCGGCGTCCGAGAAGCCAAAAGCCGATGAAACTCTCCCCAACCTTGAGCGGAAGGATGAGGCGGATCCATTCATCGTCTGAAGCGGATTTGGGAATGAAGACCCCGCTTCGCGCGGACAGGCGGTTGATCTCGGCTTCGTCAGGCAGTTCATCCTGTGCAACATTTTTGACGAGCAGCGGTTTTAGATTTCCATGAAGTACTTCCATACATGCGAACTGGCGCACCAACAGACTTGGGAAGACTTCCTCCTCCAGCAGTCCCAGAAGATGAGGCAGGGATGTGCTGGTCGTGATGCGCGACGAATAGGCCTCCTGCAGGTTTTGGTATGGGAGCTTGATCCCCAACAGGCGCTGGTCCACAAAGGCTTGAAAGGCGGGGAAGATCATGATGCCCGAGAGCGCGGTTAACAAGGCCACCACCATCAGCAGGAACACGATCGTTTCATGCGAGGCCTGGAGAAAAAAAGCGGGTCGCAGCAGCAGGAAGAGAACCGTACCGAGAATCAGGGAGAAGGTGTATGCGGAGATCAGGCGGTTGGCGCGCAATTGCAGGCCGCCGGTCTGGCGGGTGTAGATGACATAAAAATAAGCCAGCGGCATGAGCGGCAGGGCCAGGAAGGTAAGGTAGGAGATCTTTGAAGAAACCCCGCGGATCAACAAAACGATCAGTGGCAGGATGACCAGCAGCGTGGCAACGATCGGCAGGCTGACCTCGCGCCTTTGTGCGGGGCGTTTGATGAAGTGGATCGCCAGCAATACCGCACTTCCCAACAGGGCCAGTAAAAAGCCGAGCGCATATATGCCCTTGGGCATTGCCTGCGCCAGCTCGGCCAGCGCGAGCAAGGAACTGATCGAATAAAGAAGGGTGAGCGCCCATTTCGATGTGGGGCGGAGCGGGCTGGGAAAGATCCAGTGGGTATGTAGAAGGACCGGCAGGAGCAGCCAGGTGACCGCGTGCAGCAGGGTGGAACTTTCCCACAGATGCCATGCGGACATGGAACCGAAGATCAAAAACAAGGCGGTTAAATAATTGGCGGCGATCAACAACCAGCACAGCACGTCCCTTGGACGGATCAAAAGCAGGGTGGCGGTCCCGAAGATCCAATACACATAGGCCAGCAGCCAGATGTTGAAAAAGCGATAACTGAACTCGCGTTGTGTGAACCCGGCCACGTGCCAGGGAATGGTCAATTCCTTGCCTTCCCGTTGGATGACGATCTCCACGATATCCCCCGGCTTCGCATTCTTAAAGAACAACAGTCTGTTGTTCTCATAAAATTCCTCCCAGGAAACATCGCCGATACGAACCAGACGGTCGCCTAGTTTGAGCGCGGGGTCATCCGTGTACACCCCCAGGATCTTCGCATCGGTGGGGTCATACACAAAGCCGGTGTATGGAGTGCGTACCAGGATGCCATAGGTATAGAACAGGAGGATGAAAAGAACCAGCAAGGACAGGGGAATCTCGGTAATATTCCAGCGATGAAGGAAATCTTTTTGCATGGGTTCTCACTGTCGATAAAAATATGAACCGGTATGGAAACTGGCGTGATTATAGCGTACGAACTTTAAATTGACCTCTTGCATAAGTCGGGCCAAGGGACTGCAAAAGCTCTGCTTTTGCAGTGCGGAAGTAGAACTTCCGCAGTCCGTCGAATACTTATGCAAGAGGTCTAATGAAAAGCTTCCACAGCCGGAGGTTGTTCGGCAGTGGAGTGCGGAAGCAGGCTATTGTTTGGTTAAGGGGCCTTCGATCAACCCGAGTGCTGTGGTGTGATCCATCCCAATTCCCGCGCCCTGGCAATCGCGGCGGCGCGGTTGTGTATCCCCAGTTTCAAATACGTTGCTGAAAGCAGGTTGCGTACCGTGGAGTTGCTGACCTTCATCTTTTCGGCAAGCTCCGAGCTGGTGCTGTCCGGGTAGGCCGCGCACAGCGAGATCACTTCCAGCTGGCGCGGTGTGGGCAGTTTGTTGTTTTCGGTGGACAAATATTTGGAGTACAGTTCCAGCGCGATCTGGCTGAAATGGATCCCGCCGGCGGCGATGCTTTTGACCACGCTTCCCAAATTTTTAACGGTGGCCTGATCGTCTTTCAGGATATACCCGCTCGCCCCGGCATCCATCACCGCGCGGATCAAGCCGCGCTCGGCGTGCATACTGATCACCAGGATGTTAAGCGCGGGGTAGGTTTGCAGCAGCTGGGGGATGCTGTGCAGGATCGGGTACGGATTTCGATTCCCGGCGGAGGTGGGCACGTTGACGTCCAGCAGCAGCACGTCGGTGGCGTGGACCGCCAGCGCGGGTTCCAGGTCCTCGCCGAAATTGACCGTCGCGGCCACTTCGATCCCCTCCTCCTTTTCGAGGCGGTAGACATAGCCGTCCACAATGCTTTGATGGTCGTCCAGGATGGTCACACGCAGTGTTTCGCTCATTGTCCCTGCTCTCATTTTTGCTTTTCACAAGCGTATCAAAAACGGGGGGCCAATTCAAGGCTTTTTACAAAAACAGTACAAATGCCTATTGAAACCGTTCGAGGGATTTCATACAATGTACATGTTGTCAGGGGACCATAATTTATGAAAAACGGACCGATCCTTCTCTTCGTTCCGTTTTCAAAGTGGGGGAAGGGGATAGGGTGCGTTTCAACCTCTTGGGCGGCCGGAGCGTCAGGGAGTCCTGACGGAGGAGGTTGAAGCGCATCTGGATATTTAAAACTTCAAACATTCCTTCGCTTTCCATTTATTTAATCTGTTTTTCTCTAACATTCCTCCAATTCTCCCATGCTATAATCCCTTCCTTGAAAGGGATTTAAATGCTTAAGAACTTCGTAAAATTATTCAGTGGCAACCCCACAAAGAAGACAGTTGAACAATATCGCGGGCTGGTGGAACAGGTCAATGCCTTGGAGGAGCAGTTCGCTTCTTTAAGTGACGAGTCGCTGCGCGCGAAGACGGATGAATTCAAAGCGCGCATCGCGGAGGCACTGGACGGCCTGACCGCTTCTCCCATCGGCGGGCAGGCGGGGGAGGACGACGAATATCGCAAGGCCGAACAGGACGCGTTGGAAGAGATCATGCCCGAGGCGTTTGCCGCCGTGCGCGAGGCCTCCAAACGCGCCATCGGACTGCGTCACTACGACGTGCAGATCATCGGCGGCGCGGCGCTGCACAACGGCGAGATCGCCGAGATGCGCACAGGCGAAGGCAAGACGTTGGTCGCGACCATGCCGGTGTATCTCAATGCATTGACCGGGCGCGGTGTGCATCTGGTGACGGTCAACGATTATCTGGCGCGTCGCGACGCCCGTTGGATGGCTCCCATTTATCAGGCATTGGGCCTGTCTGTGGGCGTGCTGCAAATGGCGGCCGCCACCGAGAACGGCAAGAAGGCCTTTATCGTGGACTTCGAACGCGAGTCCCCGCATGAGGATCAGGAACATTTACGTCTCGTGGACAGGGTGGAAGCGTACAGTGCCGATGTCACCTTCGGCACGAACTCTGAATTTGGTTTCGATTATTTGCGCGACAACATGGCGATGCGCCTGGATCAGCGCGTACAGCGCGGTCACTACTTTGCCATCGTCGATGAAGTCGATAATGTCTTGATCGATGAAGCGCGTACGCCGCTCATCATTTCCGGTCCCGCTTCCGGCGACCTGGAATGGTACGGACGCATGGCGGCTGTGGTCAAGCAGCTGCGGCCCGAAGATTATGAAATGGATGAAAAGAACCGCACCGTCGACCTGACGGAGGTCGGCGTCAGCCACGTGGAATCCATTTTGGGCATCCAGCTTCTCGATCCCGAACGACCCGAAGACCTCACTCCCGAGCAGGCCCGTCTCACCGGCTATCTGCAACAAGCCTTGCGCGCGCAATATTTATTCCATCGCAACAAGGATTATTTGGTGCAGGGCGGCAAGGTGGTCATCGTCGATGAATTCACGGGCCGCCAGATGCCCGGCCGCCGCTGGAGCGATGGGTTGCATCAGGCTGTGGAAGCCAAGGAAGGCGTGAAGGTCGAGCCCGAGTCGGTGACGTATGCCACGATCACACTGCAAAACTATTTCCGCATGTATCAAAAACTTGCGGGCATGACCGGTACCGCGTTAACCGAAGCGGAAGAGTTCAATAAGATTTATAAACTCGAAGTCGCGCCCATTTCACCGAACCTTGAATATCAATCGTTGGGCAAGGATGCCGCGCTGGTCGAGATCAAGGCCAAGGATGAGGACGGCTATGCCTATTCATATTTCGCGAAGGCGGGCAGCGAGGAGCCGATCTTCTATCGCCGCAAGGATTATCCCGATGTGATCTTCCGCACGGTGGAAGCCAAGCTGCGTTCCATCGCCACCGAGATCGTGCGCAATCACGCGCTCGGGCGTCCGCTGTTGGTGGGCACCACCTCGGTGGAATCCTCCGATCAACTCTCGAGTCGGTTGAAGGCCGAGCCGGTGCGGCGTTTGCTGCAAATTGCCCTGGTGCGTGATCATTACCTGCGCGTGAATAACCTGGAGGAAGACGGCCGCCTCATTACGGACCTCGTGCCGTTCAATGAGCCGATCGAGAAGATCTCCGCTGATTCATTGCGCAAGTTCATCGCGCCGCACGGCCTGACCAACATCAGCCTCGATGACGCTACTAACTTAAAAGCTTTGCTTGGTCTGTTGAATTTGCCAGAAGAAGTCGGTCCGCGTTTGAAGACGATCATCTCGGGCGGCGTTCCCCATGCGGTGTTGAACGCGCGCAAGCACACGGAAGAATCGCAGATCATCGCCGGGGCCGGTGCCTTCGGTGCCGTGACCATCGCCACCAACATGTCCGGCCGCGGTGTCGATATCAAACTCGGCGGCGAGCTGGCAGAAGAAGTGATCACCTCGGTCAACCGCGTGTTGGGCAAGTCGGGATACAAGGACCCGTTCGATATGACCATGCAGGAACGGCGTGCCGCGTTGAAGGAAGTCGACCCTGCCAACTACGGTATTTACAATGCGGAAGTCAAACTCTTCCTTCAATATTTTGAAGATATGGAACGCGTGCGTGAATTGGGCGGTTTGCATGTGATCGGCTCGGAGCGTCACGAGGCCCGCCGTATCGATAACCAGCTGCGCGGTCGCGCGGCCCGTCAGGGTGACCCGGGCTCCTCACGCTTTTATCTTTCCCTGCAAGATGATTTGATGCGTCTGTTCGGCGGCGCGCAGGTAAGCGGCATGATGGAACGCCTCAAGGTGGACGACTCGCTTCCCTTGGAAGTGCGCCTGGTGAGCAATATCATCGAAGGCTCGCAGACCCGCGTGGAAGGCGCGAACTTCGACGTCCGCAAACATTTGCTGGAATATGACGATGTCTTAAATCAACAGCGCAAGCAGATCTACGGTCAACGCGACCGCATTTTCGTCAAGGAGGACCTGAGCGAAGATGTGGCCGGCATGTTGGAAGCCGAAGTGGACAAGCGCGTGGACGCCGGCTTTGCCGATGAGGAAGGTCCGTGGCGTTTGATCGCCTGGCTGGATCAGGTCCAGCCGCCGTTTGATTCGCAAAAAGGGTTGTTCCCATCCTACGGTTTCAAATTGTTGATGGACCAGATCGGCCCCGATGTTCGTGTTTCCACTCTCGACGTTGTCTCCAAATCCATCGAAGCGGAACATGCTCATGCCTTGCATGCGATTGAGTCTTTGATCGATAAAACAGAAACATCCCTTGAGGAGCAGATCGCGGAGCGTGAAGACGCCATCGACGCCTACTTCCAGGGCTTGCGTGACATGGAAGAGAAGCCGCGTCCGCAAAAAATATTGGAAGAGATCAGCGCGCTCGCGCGCGTGCAATTGCGCCTGCCGAACGATGTGCAAAAATCGCTGGCGGACGATCCCGAGGATGTCAAAGAGGATATTCAGGAACTTGTCGGCAACCAGTTGACGGCGATCAGCGCAATGCGTGTGATCGGCGCGATCCAAAACCGTGTGGGCGAACAGGTCCAGTGGCCGAGTCCGCTGCCTTCGGAGTGGGACGAGCTTTCCGATATTCTGTTCAACACGGCGCAGGATGCCTTGAAGAAGAAGCAGGAACGCTTGAACGCGCAAGTGGAACGCGATATTGAGGTGCTGATCCAGCGCGAAGATGCCACCACGGATACCGGCAAACTGCGATTATTACTGACCCTTGCACAAGGCACGCGTTCGGCGTTCGACCAAAAGACGCATAAGCAGGTGAGGCAGTTCTATAACCGCTTTACGTATGCATTTTATGCCGCGGAGCTTTTGGATAACCAGAAGCACGAAGATGTCGTCGAAGATGTGATGGCTCACCTGGATGCCGCAGAGGAAGCACTGCGCATCACCTGGGGACAAAGCGAGTTCATCCGCATCAACCAGAATGCCACGCGGCTGGCGGACTTCGGTCCCGCCGCGCGAATCGCTTTCGGCGAGGACAGACTCAATGAAAGTGTGACAGGCCTGAGTGAGTCCGAGCGGGAGACGTTAATCGAAGCGATCGGCAAGTACGTCCTGAATGAAGTCCATCGACAACTGCTGTTGGGGGCGTTCAGTGAGTTGTGGGTCGAATATCTTACGAAAGTCGAGGCCCTGAGGGTCTCCATTGGCCTTGAGGCTTACGCCCAACGTGACCCGCTGGTACAATATAAGAGCAAGGCTTCGGAAATGTTCGCGCAATTGCTCGAAGATGTGCGCGGATTGGTGATCGGACGCGCGTTTGCCGCAAGGCCGAGGCGCATCGAGATCAACCCGATCGATACCGGTGAAGAAGCCGCAGTTTCCACACAGACCGAGATCCAGATCGGCGGTGGAGAGGGCGGCTCCAAAAAGAAAAGAAAGCGTCGTTAAAGGTTTTAGAGGCTAGTTTGTTTCAGGACGAAACCGCACCGTTGAATCAATATTTTTCCCTTCCGAAGGTCGAGTTACATCGGCATTTGGAAGGGTCGTTGCGTCTCTCGACGATGCTGGATATTGCAAAGAATCACGGCGTGACCATTCCCGTTTCCATGTTGAACCTTTCGGGTCTTGTGCAGGTGCAGGACAAGGACCCGATGACCTTTACGAACTTCCTCGATAAATTCAAGACATTGCGTTTGTTCTATAAATCGCCCGATGTGATCCATCGCGTGACGCGCGAAGCGGTGGAGGATGCGGCCAAGGATAACTGCCGCTATCTTGAACTGCGTTTTACTCCCGTGGCCTTGAGCCGCGCGGAAGGGTTTCCGCTGCACGATGTGATGGACTGGGTCATTTCCAGCGCACAGGAAGAAGCGAAGAAACATAAAATGAAGGTGGGCTTGATCGCTTCGGTAAACCGTCATGAAAGCCCGGAGTTGGCAGAGCAGGTGGCCTGGCTTGCAGTGGAACATATGAAGCACGGCCTGCTGGCTTTGGACCTGGCCGGCAACGAAGCCGAATTCAAGACCGATGGCTTCCGCGGAATCTTCAAGGAAGCCCGTCAATCGGGATTGCGCATCACCATCCATGCAGGGGAGTGGGGACCCGCTGAAAACGTCCGCGATGCGATCGAGAATCTAGGCGCCGAGCGCATCGGTCACGGCGTGCGTGTGTTGGAAAGTGAAAGTGTTACCGCGCTTGCACGCGAACGCGGCATGGTCTTTGAAGTGTGCGTGACCAGCAACTTTCAATCCGGCGTGGTCGAGTCTTTGGAGTTGCATCCCCTGCCGCGGATGCTGGATGCCGGCCTGAAGGTGACGGTCAACACCGACGACCCGAGCGTTTCGCGCATCACCCTGGCGCATGAATATCAGCACGTTTGCGAAGACCTCAACATCCCGATGGATGTTTTGAAGAGTTGTGTGTTGAACGCCGCGAAAGCGTCGTTTTTACCTGAGAATGAAAAGACCGAACTGATCGATTCGTTGAAGAAAGAATTGAAGATATAGAAATATCTCGCGCTGAGCGGAGTGAGACCGATCCTTGGTCGAACGAAGACGAAGCGCGGGGATTCGGAAAACCTGATATCGTTATGAAACGACGTCCTTCGTCTGCGCCGCAAAGAACGCGGCTCCGCTCACCTGTGCCAGCTGCACGGTGCAGGCTGGACGAAGTAACCAAGTTAACCCCACCACATTGAATTAAGGATGTCAAAGGCGCTCCTTTGAGTTCTTCAAAGTTGTGGTGTGAGTAGTCATGTTATCCATGACAAAATTCTCATGCCAGAGGAGTATCCTATGAAAGACCTGTTTAAGTCCCGCGACGTATTGAAAGTGGGAAAGAAGGAATACGTCATTTTCCGCCTCGATGCACTGGAGAAGGCCGGGCTCGCCAAGTTGAGCAAACTGCCTTATTCCATTCGCATCGTTCTCGAAGCCGCCCTCCGCCAATGTAATGACAAGGAGATCACGCAGGATGATGTGAAGAACATCGCCGCATGGACTCCCAAAGGCGCGCGTCCCGGCATTCCGTTTTTGCCCGGACGTGTCGTGATGCAGGATTTCACCGGCGTCCCTGCCGTTGTCGATCTTGCTGCCATGCGCGCCGCAGTGGCGCGTCTCGGCGGTGACCCGAAGAAGATCAATCCGCTGGTGCCCGTTGACCTGGTCATCGATCACTCCGTGCAGGTCGATTTCTTTGCCACAGCCGACGCGCTCAACCGCAATACTGAAATGGAATTCGCGCGCAATCGCGAACGATATGAGTTCCTCAAATGGGGACAAAAGGCATTCAGCAATTTCCGCGTGGTACCCCCGATGACCGGTATTGTGCATCAGGTCAATCTTGAATATCTTGCTGATGTTGTCATGACCCGGCAGGATGGCAAGGAAACACTTGCATTCCCGGATACATTAATTGGAACCGACTCGCACACCACCATGATCAATGGCTTGGGCGTTGTGGGTTGGGGTGTGGGCGGCATTGAAGCCGAAGCCGTGATGCTCGGTCAGCCGATGGACATGCTGCTCCCCGATGTGATCGGTTTCAAACTGTATGGCAAACTTGGGGAAGGTGTTACCGCCACCGACCTCGTGCTCCTCGTCACACAAATGCTGCGCAAAAAAGGGGTCGTTGATAAATTCGTCGAGTTCTATGGCGAAGGTCTCAGCCACATGTCGTTGACCGATCGCGCAACAATTGCGAACATGGCTCCTGAATATGGAGCCACAATGGGCTACTTCCCTGTGGATGAAGAGACGCTTCGCTATATGCGTCTAACGGGTCGGCCGGACGAAGTGGTGGATCGCACCGAAGCATACATGCGTGCGCAGGGACTCTTCCATGAACCCGGCATGCCCGAACCTGAATACACCGACACGCTCGAACTGGACCTTGGAACGGTTGTCCCATCTTTGGCGGGACCCAAGCGACCCCAGGACCGCGTCACACTGACCGATATGCAGGATACATTCCGAAAGGCATTGACCGCGCCTGTCAAAGATCGCGGCTATGAACTCTCCGGTGATGCATTAAATCGCGAAGCCACTTTTGGCACCAACGGCGGATCACAAAAGATGAAGCATGGAGCGATCGTGATCGCTGCGATCACATCCTGCACGAACACATCCAATCCATCGGTCATGATCACGGCGGGACTCGTCGCAAAGAAAGCTGTTGAAAAAGGCTTGAGCGTGAAGCCGTATGTCAAAACCTCGCTTGCGCCCGGCTCTTTGGTTGTGACTGAATATTTACAAAATGCTGGTTTGATCGAACCGCTCTCCAAACTTGGATTTAACGTCATTGCCTATGGCTGCACCACATGCATCGGCAACTCCGGTCCGTTGCCCGGCGAAGTTGCCAAAGCCGTCACCGGTTCTGATCTGGTCGCTGCTGCTGTGATCTCAGGCAACCGTAACTTTGAAGGCCGTGTACATCCGCTGGTGAAAGCCAATTACCTGGCATCCCCTCCATTGGTGGTGGCCTATGCTCTCGCTGGTACAGTCGATATCGACTTGAACAATGAATCTCTCGGCACGGATAAAAACGGTCAGCCTGTATATCTCAAGGATCTATGGCCCAGCCAACAGGAGATCAGCGAGGCGATCGAGACGAATGTCAAAGCTGAAATGTTCAAGGCGAAATATGCCGATGTGTTCTCCGGTTCCGATATGTGGAAGGAGGTCAAAGTTGTGGAAGGTGACCTGTACGCATGGGATGAGAACTCCACGTATATTCATCATCCACCGTATTTCCAGAGCATTTCCCTGAAAGCGGATGCGGTGAAGGAGATTAAGTCTGCGCGTGTGCTGGGCTTGTTTGGGGATTCGATCACCACTGACCATATCTCCCCTGCCGGTAATATCGCTGCCGATTCACCTGCGGGTAAATTCCTGCAGGATCACGATGTTGCCCCGACATACTTTAATTCCTACGGCGCCCGCCGTGGTAACGATCAGGTGATGGCACGCGGCACGTTCGCGAACATCCGCTTGAAGAATCAACTGGTTGCACCAAAAGAAGGCAACTGGACGAAGCATCATCCTTCCGGCGAAGTCATGTCGATCTTCGATGCAGCCATGAAGTATCAAAGCGAAGGCGTCTCAAGCATTATTCTCGCAGGCAAGGAATACGGCACCGGCTCCAGCCGTGACTGGGCTGCGAAGGGTCCGATGCTGCAAGGCGTGAAGGCGGTCATTGCCGAATCGTTCGAACGTATTCATCGCTCGAATTTGGTGGGCATGGGTGTGCTTCCGCTGAGATTCGCTGACGGGAAGAACGCCGAATCCCTCGGTCTGGATGGAAGCGAAGAATTCACCATCGAAGGCTTGAGCGATAAGATCAAGCCGCAGAGCGATGTGACCGTCAAAGCGAAGAAGTCTGATGGTAAAGTGATTGAATTCAAGGCGACGGTCCTGCTCAACACCGATGTGGAAGTGAATTACTATCGCAACGGCGGCATTCTGCACACGGTGCTGAGGAATTTGATCAAATAATTTTTTTGAATTAAATGAACGAAACGAAACCCGGTACGCCGGGTTTCGTTTTATATTACTAAACTCTCAACCAGAGGAGATGTTGTATGACCAAAAACATATTTATGAGTTATTCGCGTCGTGAACTGGGTTTTGTGGATGACCTAGTGCATAAACTTGAACGCGAGAATTACAACGTCTGGCTGGATTATCGAGCGTTGATCCCCGGGTCCCCATGGAATGTACAAATAGAAAAGGGCCTGAACGAGGCCGATACTGTTTTACTGGTTGTCTCCAAGGCGGCGCTTTCCTCCGAATATGTGGCGTTGGAATGGCGGCATTTCCTCGAGGCAAAACAACGCGTCATTCTTTTGATCTTTGAAGCTGTGGACCTGCCAAAGGAATTGGAACAATTCGAATGGGTGGATTTTCGCGGCAGCTACAAGGCAGGCTTGAACGAATTGCTTTCCCAATTGAAGCAGCCGATCAAGGAAGAGCATCCGGTACCGGAGACCGGCTTCAAGGCTCCATGGATCGTATGGATCGCGATTGCAGTCAGCACGGTGGTGGCGGTCATGTCGCTTTTCGAGTGGTGGACTTTGTTCATTCCCTGGATATTGGTTCCGCTTCCCTACAGGATATACAAACGTAATTTTAATTTCACCCATGTCCAAACAGCGTTGATGGCACTGCCGGTTGCCACCCTGCTTTCAATATTTATTGACACTGGTGAATTTGCCATGGATGATCTGATTTTATTGATCGGCCTTGTCTTTGGGGTGACTTTGCTTTTTATCCTGCGATCCCCTGCGATGCAGCGCTGGGGCAAACCGGAAGCGATCATCCCCAAATATATTGATCCGCATGACCCGAAGATCCAAAACCCTGTGCCTATTCCCTTTTATGTCGATTATGCCATTCAGGATCGTGCCATTGCTGAGGACCTGACCGCCACGCTTAAGAAATATGGTCATCCGCAAGTGGAAAATATTCAGGAAGCAAAGGCGGTCTTTGCACTGATTTCACAGTTTAAGTCGGATACCGAAGCGGTCCCTGAAAAACAAATGCTCTTCCCGATTTTGGTACAGACCAACAATAATCTTTCGAAAAAATTATCAAAGATCCAGTGGATCGATTTCCGCCCCGGTGTGCGCGGACTCGATACCATTGCCCAGCTGCTGCCAGATCCCAAAGCGCTGCTTAAGTCAATGGGGATGAGGCCGGTCAGTTCTCAAACCGTTTATTCCCCCGCAGTCACAGCGATCTACTACTTTATTCTTTTGATGGCAGTTGTCAATATTGGGTCTTCCATTCATTACATCATCAATCCGCCCGATGTCGAGGGCTTGTTTGCCAATGAGTTGACCGAGTTGGCAATCAACATGCTCTTATTCGGCGGACTTGCTTATTTTATGGTGAGAGGATTGTCCAGTCGGAAAGGTCTTTTTTCCAATCCCTGGGTCATTCTTTTGGGGCTGGCCTGCTTCGGCCTGCTGACTTATTGGCAGAAGGACCTGGATGGCCGGATATTCACTGAATTGTTTGATGCCGGCTTTGATGAATTCGATATTCGCGAAGGGTTTGTCAACTATATTGAATACGTCTACTATCTTGGCCTGGCCGTGACAGGTTTTGTGTTCCTCAGAAATAAACGCGATATAAAGCACTGGTTCCCGGCAAGAAAGTAATACAAAAGGCAGAGCCGCTATTAGCGGCTCTGCCTTTTGTATGTTAAATTAATTTTACTGCCTTGTCGTGACGCCAAGCATGATGAAACCAGCCAAGATTGCCAGAACAAGTAAAAGTGTGGATTGAATCCACAAGCCCGAAAAGCTGAATACCATTGCGAGCAGGGTGGCAACTGCAATGAAAAGCAAGCCGTTGAAATTCTTTTTTAGCCCATCAATTTTGCACAACATGAACATTCCACCTGCTATCAGGAGGATGCTGAGAATGGTTGTGGTGATAAGAATGGTAGATCCATTTCCCTGCATGGGCAGGATGAAAATACCGCAGGTGTTTTCCTGGTCGGGCAGGGGGTAGGCGGAGAAGATTCCCGCTTTCACAAAGATGAATTGTCCAAAATCTACGTTGTCAGGACCAATCGTCCGCTGAGCCTGCATAGACTCGCCCGGAGCCAGGTCGAAAAATTCAAGTTGGGTATCAGGCGTGAGCCGGGTGCTGATCTCGGTGCGCATGGATAGATGGATCGCCCGTCCGCTCGTGTTGGTCATTTTGATCTTTACTGTTTGACTCTCGCCTTGCGTCATCAGAATGGGGCAGCTTAATCCGCGAAAGGGGCTGTTGGCGCGATGGGCGAATCCATAGGATGCGGATTCGTAGTCCGCCCAGGCGGCAAGGGTGGATAGTGTGATTCCCAAAAGAACGCCGAGACCGAACAAAACGATTGGAAGAGGTAAGAAAGACTTTTTCATGTTTTGTGAGTATACTGCGCCCATGTGAGGCACGATAACCTACTAAAAGGTGGTTTAAGAAACTTTCCCATAATTTAATCGGGTATACTTCGCACGCTTGCAACTCGAAAAAACGAACTTTGCAGTAGAATTTTTAATCAAGAAGCGAACATTTGATACTAGCATGACCGACCATATCCGCAATTTTTGTATCATCGCCCATGTTGACCATGGCAAATCCACACTTGCAGACCGCCTGCTTCAATTAACAGGCACGATCTCCGAGCGTGATATGACCGCGCAGTTACTCGACAGCATGGACCTCGAACGCGAAAAAGGCGTCACCATCAAGGCGTCGGCTGTGCGCATGTTTTACACTGCCAGGGATAACCAAAAATACGAGATCAATCTCATCGATACACCCGGGCACGTGGACTTCGGGTATGAAGTCAGCCGCGCGCTGAAAGCCTGTGAAGGCGCTGTGTTGGTGGTCGATGCCACGCAGGGAATCGAAGCCCAAACGCTTGCCAATTTGTATCAAGCGCTCGATGCGGACCTGACAGTGATTCCCGTGATCAATAAAATTGACCTGCCCTCCGCGCGTCCCGATGAAGTGGCGGAGGATGTCGGTAGTTTGCTGGGCATTGAACCCGCAAGCGTGATCCGCGTTTCTGCGAAGGAAGGCCTGAACGTGGAACAAATCCTCGAAGCGATCGTGGAACGCATCCCTCCGCCAAAAGATGCAGATAATGTTCCGCTGCGTGCTTTGATCTTTGACTCACATTATGACTCGTATAAGGGAGTCATTGCCTACATTCGCGTGATGGAAGGTTCATTTAAGTCCGCCGATGTATTGCGGATGATGATCACCAGGACCGATATGAAACCCGTGGAGATCGGTATTTTTAACCCGGGCATGAAACCTGTGACCAGTATCGGCTCCGGGGAGGTTGGTTACATTGCGACTGGATTCAAGACGGTGCACGAATGCCGCGTCGGTGACACGATCACGCGTGCTGCTGAACCTGCTGACGAACCCTTGCCCGGATATCGCGTTCCCAAGCCGATGGTCTTTGCCGGTATTTATCCCGTTGAAGCGGATGATTACACCACGCTGCGCGAATCGCTGGATAAATTGCAGCTCAACGATGCCTCGTTGACATTTCAGCCTGAAACATCGCAAGCCCTTGGTTTTGGTTTCCGCGCAGGCTTTCTCGGTCTCTTCCACATGGAAATTATTCAGGAACGCATAGAACGTGAATATGATCTGGATGTGCTCTTTACGGCTCCATCCGTGGAATATGAAATCCTGATGATCAATGACGAGGTCATTACGATTGATTCCCCCGCCGAATTGCCGGACCCCAGCAAGATCGTCGAGATCCGCGAACCGTGGATGACGATCGAGATCATCACACCCACTGAATATTACGGCCCGATCATGGAACTGGTCACCAAACGCCGCGGAACCTTCATTAAACAGGAATATCCAGCACCGCACCGTGTACAGCTTGATTTTCAAGTGCCGCTCTCCGAGATCATCATCGACTTCTTCGATCAATTGAAATCCCGCACCAAGGGCTACGCTTCGCTCGATTATCAATTTCTGGAATATCGTCCCGATGTTTTGCAAAAACTGGAGATCCTCGTCAACGGCGAACCTCTTGATGCGCTTGCGGCAATCGTCCATGAGAAAGATGCGTTCCACAAAGGCCAGCGCCTCATTACCAAACTCAAGGATCTGATTCCACGCCAACTATATGATGTGGCCGTGCAGGCCGCTTCCGGCGGACGCATCATCTCGCGTGCCAATGTCAAAGCCACGCGCAAGGATGTCCTCGCAAAATGTTATGGCGGCGATATCACCCGCAAGAAGAAACTGCTTGAGAAGCAAAAGAAGGGCAAGAAGCGCCTCAAGATGGTGGGCAATGTGGAGATTCCGCAGGAAGCCTTCATGGCTGTATTGAAACTGGATGATGAATAATTTTTTGCAGGGGCGGGGTTACCCCGCCCCTGCATGGATGAAATAATCATGAAAGATATCAAACGATTAATTCCCGGCGCAATTATCAGCATCGTGCTCATCGGCGCGATTTTATATTTTGTCGATTTCCAAACCATGTGGGCGGCCATTCGCGGTGCGAATTATGCCATCCTTGCTGGTTCCATAGTACTCTCATTTCTATGGATGTTCATGCGAGCCAAGGTCTGGCAGACTTTGCTGCGCGATAAACCGAAATATATCGATGTCCTTTTTTCAGCCAGCGAAGGATACTTGCTTAATACCTTTCTCCCATTTCGTTTGGGCGAAGTGGGCCGGGCGTTTTTGCTCAGCCGAAAATCCGGCATGGCTTTCAGCGAAATCCTTCCCACCATTGTGATCGAACGTATTGTTGATCTGGCTTTCTCTGCGGCGATTTTGCTGATGGCTTTGCCCTACGTGGCAGACTCGCAGGGCTCTGAACGCATTGGATATATCGTGGGCGGTGTGGTGATCTTTGGCCTCATCATGATGTATGTACTGGCGCGCAATAACAAATGGGCGCTGGATGTGTTCCACAAGCTGAGTCTGCGTTGGCCTGTTCTTCAAAAAATTGGCGGGAGTTTTCTTGAATCATTTTTGAATGGATTGACAGTGTTGACGGATGGATGGCTGTTCCTTCGCTTCCTGTTTTGGATGACCCTTAACTGGTTTGTTGCTCTGGTCGCTTATTACTTGATCATGCTGGCGTTCTTCCCGCAGGCAAAACCAGAATGGACTTTATTTGTTTTAGGGGCCGCTGCTTTTGGCGGGGCCATCCCTGCCTTGCCGGGCGGGGTGGGTACTTTCGAAGGCGCAGTCAGTACTGTGTTGTTTGTCTTCACAGGAGATCAATCCACGTCCCTTGCTGTGGCATTGACCGCCCGACTCTACAACCTGCTCAACAGCGGTGTCATTGGCGGTATCGGATTGATGCGCGAAGGTGAGACCTTGTCCGGGATTTACCAGCAGCTAATGAATTTAAGAAACAAAAGCCAGGCCGAAGAAATAAAATAAATGTTCCCCTTGTATGACACTCTGCGTTCGCGCAGATTTCCATTTGTCAACTGGCTGTTGATCATCCTCAATGGATTGGTTTTCTACTATGAATTGCAGTTGGGGGATGAGGGACTCTTCCGCTTCACGCAAAACTGGGGATTGATCCCATCGCGATTGGTATCGACTCCCGATCAGGCATGGATGACGATCTTTACCAGTATGTTCCTGCATGGCGGTTGGTTTCACATCCTGAGCAATATGTGGGTGCTCGCCATTTTTGGGGATAATGTTGAAAACCGCCTGGGTGGTGGAAAGTATCTGGCTTTTTATTTGTTCAGTGGAATAGCGGCGGCCATGTTGCAATCCTTTCTCATGCCGGGAAGCACGGTTCCCATGATCGGTGCAAGCGGGGCGATTGCGGGTGTGCTTGGTGCGTATTTGATCCTGTATCCTCAATCTCGAATCGCCAGTCTCGTGCCCATTCTTTTCATTTTCACAATCGTCGAGGTGCCCGCTGCGATCTTCCTTGGTTTTTGGTTTATTTCGCAGTTATTTTCCGGCTGGCTTTCCCTTCGTGGCGCAGACGTGAATTCGGTTGCCTGGTGGGCTCATATCGGCGGGTTTGTTTTTGGAATGCTGGCAATTCGTTTGTTTGCACGAAAGCGATATTCTTGATGAAGAGGCGAGAAAATTTATGACCCAACAATATCTCATTACCGGCGGTGCGGGCTTCATCGGTTCCAATTATGTTCAACGTTTGTTAAAGCGCGGCGAAAAGGTGATTATCTTTGATAACTTTGCCCGTGCAGGTGCGCCTCGCAACCTGGAGTGGTTGAAAAAGGAATTTGGCGGAGATGCTTTTGAAGTGGTGGTTGGGGATGTGCGTGATGCCGATCGGATCGCTGAAGCAGCCAAAGGCGCGGATGTGATCGTGCATTTGGCCGGTCAAGTTGCGGTGACTACTTCCGTTACCAATCCGCGCGATGATTTTGAAGTCAATGCGTTGGGCACCTTCAATGTATTGGAGGCGGCGCGCTTATCCGGTAAAAAGCCGATCCTGATCTATTCATCCACCAACAAAGTCTACGGCGGCATGGACGATGTGGAGGTTGTGGAGGATGCGACACGCTGGCATTATAAAGAATTGCCTTTCGGTGCATCGGAGGAACAGCCGTTGGATTTTCATTCACCCTACGGATGTTCAAAAGGTACCGGCGATCAATATGTCCGCGATTACTATCGCATCTACGATATCCCCACCGTTGTATTGCGGCAAAGCTGCATTTACGGGCCCAGGCAATTTGGTGTCGAAGATCAGGGCTGGCTGGCCTGGATGATCATTGCGGCAGTCACCGGTAAAAAGATCACCATCTTTGGCGATGGCAAACAAGTGCGCGATGTATTGCATGTGGATGATTTATTGAATGCCTACGATCTGGCGATTGCAAATATTGATGTCGCCAAAGGGCAGGTCTACAACATGGGCGGCGGCACGGGAAATGTACTCGCTGTATGGACGGAGTTTGGTCCGATCATCGAACGACTGCTTGGTAAAAAGGTGGAAGTGGATCGTGGCGATTGGCGTCCCGGCGATCAGCGTGTGTTCTATGCTGATTATCGCAAAGCCGAACGCGAGCTGGGCTGGAAGCCGAAGATCAGCCTGGAAGAGGGCATCGAGCGTTTGTTTCAGTGGGTGAATGAAAATAAAGAACAGTTTTAGTTTGAAAAAGGATCATTTGAAAATCCGAAGCACAAGTCTTCGGATTTTCTCTTTCCCCTCCGCGTTATAATCTGCCAGTTCTTAAAAATCCCTTCGCGTTATAATCCTTGCGCTCCATGAAAATCCTCACTGTTCTCACTTATTATCGCCCTCACACTTCCGGGCTGACGATCTATGCCGAACGCCTGGCAAAAGCGTTTGTTAAACGCGGCCATGAAGTGACCGTGATGACCACGCAGTATGACCCGTCCCTTCCACGTGAAGAAATGATGGATGGCGTTAAAGTCATTCGCGTGCCGGTGGCTGCGCGTGTCAGCAAAGGTGTGATCGCTCCCACTTTTGGTTTGGTCGCCACCAAACTCGTCTGGCAGCATGATGTTGTTCAGCTGCATCTTCCGCAGTTTGACGCACCCGGTGTTGCGCTGCGCGCCCGCCTTTTTGGAAAACCTGCGGTGCTGACTTATCATTGCGATCTTTTTCTCACACGCACCTGGTTCAATCGCCTTGTTAATTTTGTGGTTGATTTTCAAAACAATATGGCGGGACGTCTTGCGAATCACATCGTGACCTACACACAAGACTACGCGGATCATTCTCCTTATCTCTCGCGCTACGCTTCCAAACTGACCCCGATCCTGCCTCCAGTCGAGTTGCCGGTTCCCACGCCGGAAGCTGTATCCGCTTTTGCCCATGAACATCACGTGGAAGATAGACGCCCTGTGATTGGGATGGCGGCTCGTTTTGCAGCCGAAAAAGGTGTGGAAGTCTTGCTGGATGCCATGCCCTCCATTTTGGAGAAATATCCGAAGGCCCAGGTCTTGTTCGCCGGAACCCATGAAAATGTAATGGGAGAGCAGGCATATTCAGATCGATTAATGCCTCGCATTCACGAGTATGAAATGAAGGGACATTGGAACTTTCTGGGCAATCTGGATCCTGTTCAAATGGCGGCGTTCTATCCAAACCTCGATGTGCTCACTGTGCCTTCGTTGAACTCCACGGAAGCTTTTGGCCTGGTTCAGATCGAAGCCATGATGAATGGAGTGCCTTCCGTTCCTTCGGCGCTGCCCGGAGTGAGGCAGCCTGTCCTGATGCATGGCATGGGGAGAGTCTCCCAAATTGGGGATTCTGCTTCTTTGGCAGAATCAATTCTCGGCGTGCTGGATGAAGCGGAAAAATATCGCGGCGATGTGGACGCCATAAAAAGGTCGTACGATCCTGATTCCATTGCTCAGGAATATGAAAAGCTGTTTCAAAGGTTGATGAAATCATGAGTGTTGAAAATCCAAAAGACTTTCTTTTTGCCCATTTAAAAGACCTTCCTTATTTTCGGGCGTTATTGCGCTCAGTGGAGAGTTTCTATTATCAAGGCCTGCCCCTGCCTGAACCGATCTACGATGTGGGTTGTGGCGATGGGCATTTTGCGGCCGTCACTTTTGATCAGAAATTAACAGTGGGTCTCGATCCCTGGCATGGACCCATTCATGAAGCTAAAAAATTTAATGCATATGATTCTTTGGTGGAAGCCGATGGCGCTCTTTCCCCTTTTCCCTCCGATCATTTCGCAAGTGGATTAAGCAATTCAGTGTTGGAACATATTCCACACATTGACGAAGTGTTAAAAGAGACAGCGCGCGTCCTCAAGCCGGGCGCCCCGTTTTATTTTTGTGTCCCGAATCATAATCACTTTGACAACCTGCAGCTTTCCAAAGTGCTGGGCAAGGGGTATACCGAATGGTTCCGTGTGATCTCACGTACCAAACACGCGGATAGTCCGGAAGTGTGGCAGGAGAGATTGGAACGCGCAGGTTTCACCCTGGAGAAATGGTGGCATTATTTTTCCCCTGCATCTTTACATGTGCTCGAGTGGGGGCATTATTTCGGGTTACCCTCGGTCGTGGCGCGCGTTTTGACGGGTAAATGGATCATCTCACGCACAAAATGGAACCTTGGATGGATGGAAGGCTTTTTAAGGAAGTATGCCTCCACGCAGCCTGTTGAAAATGGCACGTACACATTTTTTATCGCTAGAAAAAAATAAATTTGATATTTGGTGAATAATAATGAATGAACCCTCTGTTCTCGATTATGTGAAATCCATCTTTAAAAGCTGGTCTTCCTTCAAAGACTTCCTCCAGGCCGTCTTTGAAAATAGAGACACAACTGAGATGGACGAGTTCCGCGAACTGGAGGAGTTACAGCCAGCCGCTGCCGACGCTGTGATCACTGCTGCATACGGTCCCTGGGCAGTACGCCTGCCATGGCTTGCTTTAAGTGTATTGATTCTTGCTCTGGCTGGACAATTGTTGTTTGAACCGCCACAACAACTGTACCCTGTTGGTGTGGCCTTGTACGTGATTTCAATCGCGCTTGCGGTCGTCGTCTTTTCATTAAAAGGCTGGAACATCACCTCTTTACCCGGATATGAAAGACACCTCGACTCTTTTACGGTGCGTTTTTTGCCCTTTGTGCTTTCTCTTGTTTTCAGCGCGGCAACATTTTATGTCATGTCCGATAATAAATTTACAATATTAAATGTGGCGTTGTGGGTTTTGACCGCCTTATTTCATATTTTTGCCTTTTGGGCTTCGGAGCCGCGCCGTTCAAGCCCAATGGTTGAATCAGGCGATGCAACATCGGGTAAACCTAAAAAGGCGGGGATTTTGATTCGTTGGGCCTTATTTGCAATAGTTCTTGGGCTGGCTATCTTCTTCGGCTTCCACAAATTGAGCACATTGCCCGGCGATATGACCAGCGATCACGCTGAAAAGCTGCTGGATGTTTACGATATCACCCAGGGAAAATATTCGATCTTCTTTACGCGGAACACCGGGCGTGAACCTTTGCAGTTTTACCTGACTGCTTTTCTGGCGCAGTGGTTTGGTGTTTCATTTCTTTCCCTCAAGATCAGCACGGCTTTGATGGGGATGTTGTCTCTTATCTACATATATTTGCTCGGCAGGGAATTGGGAGGAGAGCGGATCGCGTTCCTGGCCGTGTTGTTTGCGGCCATCGGATGTTGGCCGGTGCTGATCGACAGGATCGGCTTGCGCTTTGCCTACTATCCGCCCTTCACTGCCGCTGCCCTCTACTATTTTATTCGCGGACTGCGTCTTCAGCGTCGTAACGAATTTATACTTGCCGGGATCGCGTTGGGAATTGGCCTGAATGGATATTCCCCGATGCGCATTGTACCTTTTATGTTGCTCGTATTTTTTATAGTGTATTACCTTCATTTGAAAGATGCGCAATCCAGAAAACAGGCATTGGTCTGGTTTGGGCTGCTTGCTTTTACGGCATGGATATTCGTCATTCCATTGGCTCGATATGCCTTGGAGAACCCGGCCAGCTTTGGTCAGCGTGCCATTTCGCGGTTGGGTACCACTGAGCGCCCGTTCCCGGGGCCGATCTGGCTGATCTTCATTCAAAATGTATGGGTTGGAATAAAAACATTCAACTGGTATAGCGGCAATACGTGGACGTTTACGTTGCCATCTCGCCCTGCCTTGGATGTGATCTCTGGCGCCTTATTTATTATAGGGGTGCTCGCAGTGATCTTTCGCTACATTCGCAATCGAAACTGGCAGGATATCATGCTTCTGCTTGCAATTCCCTTGTTGCAGCTTCCATCCACGCTTTCGTTAGCTTTCCCCGATGAAAACCCGGCTTTGAATCGCATGAGTGCGGCGTTTGTGCCAGTATTTATCCTTGTGGGAATTGGCCTGGATACCATCTTGAATAGCTTTTCCAATGGTCAAGCCCAGCAAGATACAGAGAATAAAAAACGTTTTACTTCATGGCAGCCTGTTTTTGCAGTGGTACTTCCCCTGGCTTTATTTTCAGCATCGCTCTTCAATAACTATAATTTGATCTTCAATCAGTATGAGACGCAGTACAAGTTGAGCAATTGGAACACAAGAGATATGGGTGTCTTGATGAAGGACTTTATCGACAAGGGAGGTTCACCGGATCAAGCCTGGATCATTCCATACCCTTTCTGGGCTGATACACGATTGCCGCTTTTCTGGGCTGGGGCAGTCTACCGGGGTGAAAGTGCCATCACGCCGGATTTGTTACCGGCGACAGTACCCTTGCCGGGCGCAAAACTCTTCCTGTTCAACCTGGAAGATTCTGCAACCATGCAAACTCTGCAAACCCTGTATCCGAATGGCGTGCTGACGATGTACCAAACCGAAATACCCTCCAAAAACTTTTATATATTTCGCGTCGGTGCGCTCGAATAAACCCAAGATTTTAGATATGAATATTGATCAGAGTGGAGGAGTTGGCTTGCCTGTTCGTTGGCGATCATTGGCGGCCCTGCTCTTCTCCTTGATTGCACAAACCATACTTGAACCGCCGTCGCGGATTGCGCCGGCAATTGTGTTCTATGCTGCGGCTCTGGGATTCCTCGCCTGGGCGATCATTGAGGGGGAGTGGAAGTTGTCCGCGCCGCCTGCGGTTCAGAATACTTATCAATCAGAACGAATCCGCCCGACCCCCTTACTTTTATCCATTCCACTGTTGGTTGCCGCATTTTATTTTTTTGCGGGAAATCGTTTTACCTTTTTAAATCTTTCACTTTGGCTGGTGGGGATTTTTCTTTTTATGCGCGCAGTTTGGATTCCGAACACTCATAAAAAGGATCGATCTATAGATTGGGAATGGATGGGGTTGCTGGCGGCAGTATTTTTGCTTGTTGCCTTGCTGCGCGTTTATCGAATTGACGAAATTCCCGCGGAGCCATTCAGCGATCACGCTGAAAAATTGTTGGATGTGTTCGATATCTCGCAGGGAAAGTTTTCGATCTTCTTTGAGCGCAACACCGGCCGTGAGGCTTTTCAGATGTATTGGTCCCTGCTCGTGTTGAAGGTGTTTGGCACAGGTTTTAGCTTTCTAAGTTTGAAGATCGGCACGGTTCTTCTTGGCCTCCTTGCACTGCCTTTCATTTATTTACTTGGGTTGGAATTCGGCAATCCAATGGTTGGGTTGTTCGCCCTTTTTATTTTTGGGATTTCCTACTGGATGAATGTCGTTTCACGCATCGGACTGCGCTTCCCACTGTACCCGCTCTTTACAGCAGCAACGCTTCTTTACCTGACCCGCGGCCTGCGTGCCCTTTCGAGAAATGACTTCCTGCTCTGCGGCATTTTTTTAGGACTAGGCCTGCATGGATACAGCCCGTTTCGCGTTGTCCCTTTCGTTGTGGCGCTTGGATTTATTTTATTTATCATGCATGCGAAATCAAAAGAGTCTCGTCTGGTTGCTTTGCACGGATTTGGCCTGATAACAATTACCTCCTTGATCGTTTTCCTTCCCCTGCTGCGCTATTGGACTGAACACGCAGACACATTTGGTTTTCGTGCCATGTCCCGTATCGGTTCTCCTGGGACCCAATACCCTGAACCGGTTTGGATTATTTTTCTCGCAAATCTATATCGCGGTGTCTTGATGTTCAATTGGGATGACGGCAATATTTGGGTGAATTCAATCCCCAACCGTCCCGCACTGGATGTGGTGACGGGCGCTTTGTTTGTAATCGGCATTGTTCTTTTGATCGTACGTTATTTACAAAAGTGGGATTGGCGCGATCTTTTTTTGTTACTTTCGATTCCTGCTTTATTAATGCCATCCGTGTTGGCACTGGCTTTTCCAGTGGAGAACCCTGCGTTGAATCGGGCCGGGGGAGCGGCAGTGGCGGTAATCCTTGTCAGTGCAAGAGCGCTCGAAGGCTGGCTCGCAGGCGTCGGCGCGGAAAAGAGGCGGTTGTATCTTGCGTATGGAGTCGCGGCGTTGCTCCTCTCCGCTTCAGTTTGGCAAAATTACAATCTCGTCTTTCACAGATTTGATGTCACCTATCGGCGTGCAGTTTGGAATTCCACTGAAATGGCAAAGGTAATTCAGGAACACGGAAACATGGACACGGCCTGGATCGTGCCGCATTGGCAATGGGTGGATACGCGTCTGCCTGCGATCTGGCTTGGGGATGTGTACGGCGACTTTGCGCTTTGGCCCGAAGAGTTTTTTGCCACGAGACAAATTTCGGGTCCGAAATTATTTATTTTCCATCCGGATGATGTGGAAACTGAGATTTTTCTTAAACAAATCTACCCTGATGGCAGATTAAGCAGATATACTTCTGCTTCTGTAGGTAAGGATTTCATGATTTTTAAAATAGAGAGATAGCACCTCTGTGTGTATCTCTTGTAATACAAAACGACACAGGAATATATGACTGAAAAACGTGCCTGGCTTTATGACCTTTTGTTTGTAACCATACTGTTGATCGCAGGCGTTCTGCGCTTTGGCGGCTTTAATTGGGGTGAAGGATATCACCAGCATCCGGATGAATTGTTTCTCATGGGTGTGTTGGATAACTTGCGCGCTCATGTTTGTGATGAACCCTCCATCCCCGTTGATGCCTGTCCCCAGGAGTTGACTCGCTGGATGACGGTGGGTGAATATTTAAACGGCTCGACCTCCACTCTTAATCCATATAACCGCGGATACGGTTCGTTTGTGTATGGCAACCTACCGATGACGGTCGCACGCATTGCAATGGAAGTCACTGGGAATGACGACATTGGCAGATCGAAATTCTTTGCGCGTCAACTTTCCGCCCTGATGGACCTGTTGACCATTTTTATTTTCTACCTGTTCGTCTCGAAAATATATGGGCGTAAGGTGGGTGTCATCGCTGCGGCATTCTCGTCATTTGCCGTGATGCAGATCCAGCAATCCCACTTCTTCACAGCGGATTTGTTTGCGAATCTATTCATGTTCTTGGGTCTGGCTTTTGCAGTGCAGATCGTGGAATACAGGGAAAAGATCAAAGAGCAGGGAATCACAGGCGAAGGTGAATCGAACGATGACGTGAACATTTCGTCGATTGTTGACTCCATTTTTACAACGCCGATCCTTTATTTGTGCATGGGTTTTGGGCTGATGTTGGGCATGGCCATGGCTTCCAAGATCAATGCAGCGGCCATGGCGGTCGTTTTGCCAGGAACATTCCTGGTCCGCTATTTTATGTATGACCGTTCCTGTAAATTAAATATTGACCATTGGATACGGGTCGCAATTTTCCTCGTGATTGGCGGGCTGTTCACGATCTTATCTTTCCGTGTTTTTCAGCCGTATGCTTTTGATGGGTTTATGTTAAGCCCTCAATGGTTGGGCAATATCTCCGGTCAAATTGCACAGGCTTCCGGTGCAGGGGATGTGGTTTGGAATTTGCAGTGGGCGCGCCGTTCTCATTTATATTCATTTGAGAACCTCACCATTTGGGGATTGGGTCTGCCGCTTGGTATTTTGGCGTGGATGGGATTCATTCTGATGGGTTGGCGTGTTGTCAAAGGTGAATGGAAACATGCCTTATTGTGGGGTTGGACTGCTTTTTATTTCGGATGGCAGTCGATTCAGTTCAACCCCACCATGCGCTATCAATTGCCGATCTATCCATTGTTGTGCATGATGGCGGCGTGGTTTATCTTTGAACTGCCGTTCTTGATAAAAGCAAAAGATGCAGATAGACAAGGACGAATGACCCAAGTGTGGTCAATTATTGCCGCGTTAACCGGCTCGATTGTCCTTGTATTAACCGCCATCTGGGCATTTGCATTTCAAAGCATTTATTTGCGACCCGAGCCGCGCATTGCGGCCTCCCGCTGGATATTTCAGAATGTGTTGGGACCGATCAACATCGGTTTGGATACAGGGGCAGGTGCGACACTTAACCAGCCGATTCCCTTCCCAAGTTCTTATTTGATCCAGAATGGATCCCCGTATGCCACCACCTTCAGACCGATCAAGGATGGAAACTTAACCTCACTGACTTTGGCACATGCACAGGATATCAGCGGTTCCACTGAGACGATTGTTATTTCTGTTTATAGCACCTCTGCGCCGGACGTTTTGCTGGCGCGCTCGTCCCGACAGGTTGATTTTTCATTTACGCAGGATCAACGCGGCCCGCTAGTGGACTTTACTTTCAAGGAGCCGATCTCCGTCTCAAAGGCTCAGCTATATATTTTGAGGATCGAAACCCTGGGGGAGGGTTTAATTCTGGATGGGGAGGCGATTGCCAACGAGTCAACCTATGACTGGGGCCTGCCATTTCGGGTGGATGGATTTGATCCGTTTGGCGGGATGTATCGCGGCGATTTCACCCTGGAAGTGTATTACGATGACAATGTTGATAAGTTGAATCGTTTTATGAGTATCCTAGATGGCGCGGATTACATTGCCATTCCCACCAACCATCAATATGCCCAGATCACACGCCTGCCGGAACGCTACCCATTAACAACGGTGTATTATCGCGAGTTGTTGGGTTGTCCGCCGGGTGAGGATATTATTAAATGTTATCGCAATGCGGAAGTTGGAGATTATAAAGGCCGCCTTGGGTTTGAATTGGTGCAGGTGTTTACCGATTACCCCACCTTTGGGCCCCTCGTGATCAATGATCAGGCAGCCGAGGAGGCGTTCACTTTTTACGACCATCCCAAAGTGATGATCTTTAAGAAAACCGATTCGTATAATTCTGCGCAGGTATTTAAGACTTTAAGCGAAGTGGATTTGACCAAGGTGGTGCATTTGCTTCCCAAAGAAGCCGGGAAATTTGTTTATAAGGATTTAATGCTTCCCGAAGATCGTTTGGTGCAGCAACGCGCGGGCGGCACATGGTCTCAACTGTTTGACTATGATTGGATTCAAAACAAATACCCAATTGTGGGATTACTGCTATGGTACGGATTTATTTTCCTGCTCGGATTGGCGGCGTACCCGATTGTGCGATATGCGTTGGCAGGCTTTGGATCCTATGCCTATCCCTTGGGGCGCGTCGTTGGGCTGGTCTCGCTTGCCTGGATCTCCTGGATGAGTGGTTCGGTTGGGATTCCCTATACGAGGCTTTCCATCGGGGTGGCGCTGTTGATCGTAACAGTGGCAGGCTTCGGCTTGTGGATGATGCGCAGACAACAATTCAAAGAGGAATGGAATGCAAATCGAAAATTCTTTGTCCTCGTTGAGATCGTCTTCCTTGCGTTCTTCGTCATTGATTTGTTGATTCGTCTCGGGAATTCGGACATGTGGCATCCGTCCAAGGGTGGCGAGCGGCCGATGGATTTTTCCTATTTTAATGCGGTGTTGAAAAGCACATCCTTCCCGCCGTATGATCCGTGGTTTGCGGGTGGATACATTAATTACTACTATTATGGTTTTGTGATCGTTGCCACACCGGTGAAACTGCTTGGCATTGTTCCTTCGATCGCGTATAACTTTATTTTGCCGACTCTGTTCTCCCTTGTTGCGACGGGTGCCTTTGCGATTGGATTTAATTTGCTGCAAGGGTTGCAGTCGGAGAATGATGAGGAAACATCGTGGTGGGGAGTTCAACCTTCTGCGATCATTGCGGGTGTCACGGCTTCGATCATGACGATTTTCCTGGGAAACCTGGGAACGATCAAATTAATTTTTACTTCGCTGCAGAGGCTGGCGGCGCCTGGTGGAAACCCGCCAGCGGATACGACCTTTATTCAAGGCTGGACGTGGGCACTGCAAGGTGTTTGGAATATGTTCCAGGGTGCCACGCTTCCCATCGGACGCGGGGACTGGCTCTGGTATCCAAGCCGTATCATGCCCTACGGACCGGGGAATGAGATCACGGAATTCCCTTTGTTTACTTTCCTGTACAGCGACCTGCATGCGCACATGATCGTAATGCCGTTGACGCTTTTCATCATTGCATGGGCGCTTGCGTTCATTAAATCGAATGCGATCATGAAACGTGCGGAATGGGTGGCAGCACTTCTGATCGGTGCGCTGTTTACAGGTGCCTTGAAGCCGACAAATACATGGGATCTCTATGCCTTCTTCCCATTTGCCGCGCTGGCTGCGTTGTACGCGATCAATCGCCATTATGAATGGAATGCCCGCTTCAAACTTCCTGATTGGCTGGGACGATTGTTGTTCTCGTTTGTGTTTGTTGCCCTGCTGTATTTGATCGGCTCTGCCATGTATTCTCCCTTTGACTATTGGTATGGCCAGGCCTATGGGAGCGTCTCGCATTGGACGGCATCGCACACAACCATGTCCACCTATCTGACTCATTGGGGCTTGTTCCTCTTTATTATTACTTTGTGGCTCGCCTGGGAAACCCGTCAGTGGATGGCGAATACCCCGCTTTCGAGTCTGAAGTATTTACGCCCCTATCGTTTGCTGATCGAAGTGTTCCTTGCCTTGTTCATTTCCCTGCTGGTTTTGTTTGCCTTTGAAGGTGTAACGATTACCTGGCTCGCTCTTCCATTGGCAGCCTGGTCCGCAGTCTTGTTGTTGAGACCGGAATTGCCGGGCGCGAAGCGTGGTGTGCTGTTGATGATCGGTACCGCCCTGGCATTGACCATTGCGGTTGAAAATATTGCATTGGTTGGCGATATTGGCCGTATGAATACTGTCTTTAAAATTTACATGCAGGCATGGATGTTGTTTGCGGTGAGCGCTGCGGCCTGCTTTGCATGGCTGCTTTCCGCCATTAACCAGTGGAAGCCGGGCTGGCGGGCGTTCTATCAATTGGGTTTGTACTTCCTCTTTGCAGGGGCTTTCATGTATACTTTGATGGCAACTACAGATAAGGTAACGGATCGCGTCTCTGCCACGGCACCTCGTACTCTCGACGGTATAACGTACATGCAATATGCTCAACACTTTGATGGTAACTTAATGGAGCTTAACCAGGATTACCGTGCCATTCGCTGGTTGCAGGACAATGTACAAGGCTCACCGGTGATTGTGGAAGCGAATTGTTCTGAATATCGATGGTGCACACGCATGACCATTTACACTGGTTTGCCCGGTGTGGTGGGTTGGAATTGGCATCAACGTCAACAGCGCGCGTTCGACTCGATCAATGTTCAAAATCGTGTCCTTGAAGTGAGTAATTTCTACAGCGTGCCCGATGTTCAAATGGCGCGTGATTTCCTCAAAAAGTACGATGTGAAGTATATTATTGTCGGTCAGCTGGAGCGGAATATCTATCCGGCGATCGAAGGCACAGCGGACGGCCTTGCCAAGTTTGAGCAGTACGATGGAAAATATTGGCGCGAGGTTTATCATGATGAAGATACGACCATCTATGAGGTGATCCCATGATCTTGCATATTACATCCCGTACCGAATGGGGCGATGCGCAAATGCGCGGCGAATATATTGCACCCAGTTTGCAGACGGAAGGTTTCATTCATTGCTCCACAGAGAAACAGGTTCTTCATGTGGCGAACGCCTTCTATCGCGGGAAAACGGATCTTGTGTTGCTGTTGGTCGATGAATCAAAACTCAAGCCCGAGCTTAAATGGGAAGCGCCTGCTGGACCTCCCGCCCCGGGCATTTCCGAAGTCGATTCATTTCCGCATATCTTTGGTCCGATCAACTTGAATGCCGTCGCCTCTGTTCTGGATCTTGAAGCTGATTCCGTTTCCGGAACATTTTCCCTTCCACTATCTCTTCAATCATGATTTCATTCATTCTCTGGTATCTTCTCGTAAGTGTTCTGGGCTGGATCACCTTCCCGCTTGTCTTTCGCCTCTTTCCTGCGCTGGCCGATCGTGGTCTGGCACTTTCTCGTACTGTTGGTCTTTTGATATGGGGATATGTCTTTTGGTTGCTGGCTTCGTTGGGTATTTCCCAAAATGATGCGGGGGGAATGCTGCTTGCACTGGCTTTTGTGATCGGGCTGAGTGCCTGGTCTTTCACGGCGAATAAAGACGAGATTCTGAGTTTCATTAAGTCAAATTCTGCACTTGTGTTGACTGTTGAAATACTGTTTTTGGTTGGCTTCGGGCTGATGGCATTTATCCGCTCTGCCAACTCGGAGTTGTTCAGTACTGAAAAACCCATGGAATTGGCATTTATCAGCGGCATCATGCGCTCGCCAACCTTCCCGCCTCGGGACCCGTGGCTTTCAGGATATGCCATTTCATATTATTACTTTGGCTATGTGATCACTGCCATGCTTGCCGAGCTGACCAATGTCCCGGCCAGTATGGCACATAACCTGATGACTTCGTTGATTTTTGCGCTTGCTGCTGTTGGCGCATATGGGATTTTATATACGCTGCTTGTAAAAGTCAGGAAGTTGAGACCTGAAGAAGACAAAAGCGGCGGAGCCCCTCCATCTTCTGTTGCTGGTCTTTCCCTGCTTGCCCCTTTATTCCTTTTGCTGGTCTCGAACCTTGGCGCGTTGCTTGAAGTTCTATATCGCTACGGCATATTTTGGAAAAAGGATTCAACCGGTCAACTATCCAGTTCGTTTTGGACATGGCTGGACGTCAAAGAATTGAATTTGCCGCCCGCCATGCCGCTTGGCTGGAATGACCAGGCGCTTCGTTACCTTTGGTGGTGGCGCTCGTCACGCTTGTTGCAGGATTACGACATGCGCCAAAATCCGCTGGAGGTGATCGATGAGTTCCCCTTCTTCTCCTTCCTGCTTGGTGATCTACATCCTCATGTTCTGGCAATTCCATTCACCCTGCTTGCCATCGCCGTTGCGCTGAATCTTTTTCTCGGTGGCTGGAAGGGGACAATCAATCTGTTTGGTGTACGCGTCAATATCAAGCCGGAAGGTTTCGTCTTTTCGGCACTTGTGTTGGGTGGCCTTGCCTTCCTGAATACATGGGATATCCTGATTGGCGCAACTTTAATAGTAGGCGCTTATGTGTTGACTCAAGCGCATGAAGATGGTTGGAACTGGCGCCGCCTCGAGGACTTGCTTCTGCTTGGGTTGCCGCTTGGAGTTGTCGCCATCTTTATGTATCTGCCCTTCTATTTGGGCTTTTCATCTCAGGCAGGCGGGATCCTGCCAAGCTTGATGTATCCCACACGAGGCGCTCATTTATGGCTAATGTGGGGAACTTTGCTGATTCCGATTTACTCCCTGCTTCTTTACATATCATGGCCTGTCTCTGAATTGGATGAAGAGTCATCCTCTGTGAATATAAATCCCAATTGGAGACTTGGCCTTTGGCTCGGGCTTGGTTTTGCGCTTTTCCTTTTTGCATTTATGTGGCTGATCAGTGTGATCGGCTATTATGCAGAATCAGATTTTGTCAACAGGTATCTAGCTGACCAAGGTCTGGATACTTATGCCCTTTTCTTTGAAACCTCCCTGCGCCGCTTGAATCACATTGGCGGGTTGATCACCATGCTGGCGGTATTGATCCCGTCCCTGGCATTCCTGTTTTATACGAATGAGAGACCGAAGGTTGGCGACAGGGAATCCAGTACGGCCCATCACCCTCAATCATCCGTCATATTTGTGTTTCTGATCCTTGTCCTTGGTTCCATCCTTATCATCAGCCCGGACTTTGTTTATCTGCGTGACCAGTTCGGGTACCGCATCAATACGATCTTCAAGTTCTATTATCAAGCCTGGGTTCTTTGGAGTCTGGCGGCGTCTTTCGGTGTGGCATATTTGCTTCAAAATATGAAGAATGGTTTTTGGAGCGCAGTTTTTCGTATTGGCATTGGTTTGACCATATTTGCAGGGCTCTTGTACCCGGCATTAAGCCTGCCTACCAAGACCGACGACTTCAACCCTTATGGAGGCTTCACGCTCGATGACTTTGAGCGCATCAAGCGCGAGAATCCTGATGATGCGGCTGGAATAGAGTGGCTGCGCCAAGCGCCGGATGGCGTGATCGTTGAAGCGGTGGGTGGTTCCTATAATGCGTCGTTTGCAAGAATAGCAACCTACACTGGTTTGCAAAATGTATTGGGCTGGCCCGGGCACGAATCTCAGTGGCGCGGCGGAGGGGAACCGCAAGGCACGCGCCAGGAAGATGTGGCGACTTTATACACAACACCAGATTGGGAGACTGCACGTGCCATTCTGGAAAAATATGATATTCGATATGTTTATATTGGCGGCACGGAACGGACTTCCATGCCGGTTATCGAAGATAAATTTGTCGAAAACCTCAAGCTTGTCTTCCAGCAGGGGATCGTATCGATTTACGAGGTGCCTTGATGAAAATCCCCCGAGTTCAGAACTCGGGGGGATTTTTTTTATTTACTCCATCTTGCATAGACCGCCTGCGAAAGCAGGCGGTTCGCGCTTGTTTCGCGCGTCACCAGTTCGCCGCTGTTGATCTCGCCTTTATATTTTTTCATCATTTCCTGCACTGCTTGTGCCACATGAATGGCGGAGGCGCGTACGGCGTAGACTGTGACAATCACAAACAGCGGATTGTCACTTAAGCAAGCACGGCACATATCCAAAAGACTGGGCAAGGATTTGTACACTTCCCAAATTTCACCTTTGGGACCGCGTCCAAATTTTGGCGGATCCAAAATAATTCCGTCGTATTTTACTCCGCGCTTTTCCTCACGTTGCACATATTTGACTGCATCTTCCACCACCCAGCGGATGGGTTTGTCGTTCAAGCCAGATAATGCTTGATTTTCGCGCGCCCAAGCCACAGACTTTTTGGAGGCATCCACATGAGTCACATGGGCGCCGGCGGATGCCGCTGCAAGGGAAGCCAGCCCGGTATAGCCAAATAGGTTGAGCACATTCGGTTGTCGACCTGCATTTCGGACAGAATCAATCATAAAGTCCCAGTGAGATGCGACCTCCGGGAACACACCGAGGTGGCGGCCGGGTGTGGTCATCGCCCAAAACTTAAGCGGACCGTACTCCATGATCCACTTTTCTTCCATTTTCTTTTTCACATCCCAATGCCCGCCGCTTTCTTCGCCGCTTGGGACGAAGGTGGCGTGCGCATTCTTCCATGTGGACTCAGGAAGGGTGCGTGACCACATGGCCTGCGACTCCGGACGCGAAAAAATATAGCTACCAAACCGCTCCAATTTGAGTCCGTCGCCGGAATCAAGGAGTTCATAATCCTTCCAATGGGTGGATTCGAGCAGGGTGAAGGGGAAAGTCGTCATTAATGACCAATCCTAACGTGGGTAAAAGTTGACAATATTAACAGGTTCCTTGATTTTTCCCTTTAAAGGCGTATAATGTGGGGAAAAGTGGTAGAAAGTGGTAAGCGAGCGCCGAGGCTTTCGGCGTTCCGTTCATTAAAGGACCCGTAGCACAAATGTTCTTAGGTAACTTCCAACACAACCTCGATGACAAGGGCCGCCTGATGATCCCGGCGCGCTTCCGTGAGCTGTTGGAAGGTGGCGCTTACATCACACAGGGCTTTGATAAATGCCTCATGGTGTTGACCGAGGATTATTTCAAGCAGGTCTATGAACGAATTGAGGCGATGAACCTCGCTGATCCCACCGCCCGCTTGCTGCGCCGTTTGATCTTATCCAATGCCTATCCGGTGGAAGTGGATAAAGTTGGACGCATTCTTGTTCCGCAAAACTTACGTGCGTTTCTTGGGATCGCGACCGAAGGAAGCGGCGAGTTAACCGTGGCGGGGCAGGGCGAATATTTTGAAGTGTGGACGCCTGCCTTATGGAACGAGCAGATGGCCGAGTTACAAAAGACCGAAGCCAACAATGCGCGCTTCTCCACACTGGATCTTTCAAAAGCGAAGTCCGCGTCATAAAGTGCAGCTCAAGCCCCCGTCCCCGGCGGCGAGGACGCCGCCAAGAGCATAAACAATGACGCACAAACCTGTACTTTACCAAGAGATTATACACGCTCTGCAACCTCGCAGTGGCGGCCGTTATGTGGATGGCACCCTGGGCGCGGGCGGACACGCTCGCGGCATCCTGGAGGCCTGCGCGCCAGACGGGCTTTTGCTCGGTCTCGATGTTGACCCGCAGGCTTTGGCGCTCGCTCGTGAGACCTTGGCTCCTTACGAAAAGCGCATTCGTCTCGTGCAGGCCTCCCACATAACTTTGAGTGAACAACTCATCGCTGCCAAATGGGACTCGATTGATGGCATCGTTCTTGACCTCGGTGCATCGTCGATGCAGTTTGATAATGCCGAACGCGGATTTTCATTCATGCAGGACGGTCCGCTCGACATGAGATTTGGTCCGCAGGCATTGATGAGCGCGGAAGAGATCGTCAACACCTTTGATGAACGCGAGCTGGCAGACATCATTTATCGATATGGCGAAGATCGCGACTCGCGCAAGATTGCCAAGTCCATCGTGATGAACAGACCGCTTCGCACCACCCGCGAGCTGGTCGCTGTGATCGAGAAAGCATCTCCCCGACGAGGAGACAAGCTGCACCCGGCGACGCAAACGTTTCAAGCCCTGCGAATCGCCGTCAACGATGAACTGACCGCAGTGGAGAAAACACTTCCGCAGGCAGTGGCAGCTCTCAGGTCCGGTGGAAGATGCGCAGTGATCTCCTTCCACTCGTTGGAAGATCGCATCGTCAAGGAATATTTTAGAGAGCAGAGCAAGGATCTCATCAATCCGCCTTATGAAAGAATTTATGAAGTGGAACGCAAGGCGATTGTTCAGTTAGTAAATAAAAAACCAATACTTCCCTCGGAGGAAGAAATCAAGGAGAACCCGAGGGCACGCAGTTCAAAATTGAGAGTGATCGAAAAATTGTAATTTGAAACAGGAGATAGAAGAGTGAACGTACCGAACGTGACCCGATACATCCATGCTTACAAGTCCGCTCCCTGGCGCATTGAGATCCAGTGGGCTGGCTCTGTTTCGCTTGCGGTGATCGCGTCTTTGATGGTCGGTGCGATGTATCTTTCTGTTTCGTCCAGCACGGCGGTGGCAGGCCGTGAAATTCAGGAACTCAATGCGGCCATGATCGCCAACCAGCAAATCAACACGGATCTGCAAACCGAATTGGCGACCTTAACCTCATCGAGCACAATGGAAGAACGGGCTCTGGAGTTGGGCTTTCGCCCGGTTGCCCCGGATGAAGTTGAATATTTGATGGTGCCCGGTTATTTTGAACCCAAGCCTGATATTCTCGCTTCGGCAGAATTGCCGCAGATGAGCGCGCAAACTGTTCCGCACGAATACAGCCAATCCTTGTTGAACTGGCTCGACGAGCGCATTTCCGTGCCGACCCGAGGGATTCAATGAGGCAGCAATATGCACGCCGTTCCCAGGCTTTGATGTATGTGATCGTACTGATTGCACTTGCGATTGTTGTGCAGATGTTCCGCATTCAAAACAGTTCGGAGGCCGCCATCTTCCGTCAGCGCGCTTCCAATTATGCCTATGAATTGAAAACATATTATCCCGACCGCGGTGAGATCTACGACCGCAATGGGCACCTGCTTGCGGGTAACACCATTGTCTATGAAGTGGGCGTGGATTTGAATGCCGTGCAGGATGTCAATGCGATTGCAACTGCGGTCAGCGCCGAACTTGGCATGGACTATGCTGCTGTGGCGAATGCCATTCAAGATCCCGGCGAAGGCATCTCCTATGTCGTCCTTGCTGATTATGTCGATGCGGAAAATGCATTGAACTTGCAGGCATTGAAGAAAGCATTGAACGATCAGGCTGGGGAAGGGGTTGCGGGTGGCCTCGTCGGTTTGGAATTCAAATCGCATCCGCATCGCAGTTATCCGGAAAAATCATTGGCCTCGAATGTTCTTGGCTTCGTCAGTCGTGAAGGGCTCGGTTATTTTGGTGTGGAAGAAAAGTACGATGCATTGTTGGCGGGCAGCCCGGTGCAGGTGCTTGTTCCGACCGACCCCAACAAGGCGTTTGAAATTCCGCGTGTCCCCGATGGCACGACACTTGTTCTGACCGTCAACCGCGACTTGCAGGCAGCTACTGAAAAGATCCTCGATGAATCGCTTGCCAACTATGGCGCACAGAACGGCACCATCGTGATCATGAATCCCAGCAATGGGGAGATCCTTGCGATGGCAGTTTCCCGCCGCATGGACTTGAATCAATTCTGGAATTACGGCTCGATCTTCGATACAGCCAGTCAATTCAACCCGGCGATCTCAACACCGTATGAGCCGGGATCGGTCATAAAAATATTAACCATGGCCGCCGCGTTGGATAGCGGGTCAGTCGTACCGGGTACAACCTATCTGGATACTGGCGCGATTTTGGTCGGCGGGGCGACCATCCAGAACTGGGATGAAAATCCCTGGGGTTTGCAGGATATGACCGGTTGTTTGCAGCACTCGCTCAATGTGTGTATGGCCATGCTTTCCACGAACATGGGCGCCACCAATTTTTATAGTTACATGGATAATTTTGGACTCGGTCATCTCACAGGCGTGGATATGGCTGGGGAAGCCGCGGGCAGGCTCAAGCTCCCGGGCGATGCGGATTGGTATCCCGTTGATCTCGGCACCAACGCATTTGGTCAGGGAGTGACTGCCACTCCAATTCAAATTATGGCGGCAGCTTCTTCCATTGCAAATAAGGGCCGCACCGTGATGCCGCATGTGCTTAGCGCGATGGTTCGCGATGGCCGCCAATACAATGTTCCTGCGCAGTTTGCAGGTACACCGATTTCCGAATCCACGGCCACCACATTGACCGGTATGCTGGCGGTGTCACTTGAAAGCGAAGGGTCACTTGCGCTTGTGCCCGGTTATCGCATTGCCGGCAAAACCGGTACAGCTCAAATCCCAGTCAACGGGTTTTATGATGCATCTCAAACCAATGCCTCCTTTATCGGTTGGGGCCCGGTGGATGCACCCGAGTTTATGATCTATGTCTGGTTGGAGCGCCCATCCACATCCATTTGGGGCTCTGAAACCGCCGCTCCTGTTTTTGCAGAAGTTGCGCAGAAGACCGTCCTCCTGCTCAATATTCCTCCGGATTCAATTCGTCAACAGATCGTTGCCAAATAACATGCTTACGATTGCAGATGTCATTGAAGCGTTAACCTCGTTCCGCCCTCCGAATGCCGAAGCGGTCATTACGGAAGGCGTGATCGATTCGCGTCAAACAATACCCGCGTCGCTGTTTGTCGCGATCCCCGGAGAAAAGGTGGATGGACATGACTACATTCCAGAAGCCATCAAGAGGGGGGCTTCTTTTGCTTTAATTCAACACGACGTCCCCGCCTCTCTTCGGACCCTTGACCTGCGCAATGGTCTATCGGCAGAATCCACGCTGGATCTTTCAACACCTCTCTGCCTGCGTGTGGACAATACCGTTTCGGCCCTGCAACAGATCGCCCGCTTCTGGCGCCGCAAATTGGATTTGAAAGTTGTGGGCATTACCGGCAGTGTTGGAAAATCCACAACCAAGGAAGCCGTGGCAGATATGTTAGGCGTGAAATATCGCACTTTGAGGAGTCCCGGCAATCTCAACAATGAGATCGGTTTACCGTTAACCATTTTGAAACTGAGCAAAGGTTATGAGCGGGCCGTTTTGGAAATGGGCTTTTATGTGCCCGGTGAGATCCAATTCCTTTGCGATATTGCCCTCCCAAAAATCGGCGTTGTCTCCAACGTGGGCACGGTCCATGCGGAGCGCGCCGGCTCACAGGAGGCCATCGCTCGCGGCAAGAGTGAATTGATCCAGGCCCTCCCTGAAGATGGCGTGGCGATCCTGAACTTCGATGATCCCTGGGTTCGCAAAATGGAAGAGAAATCAAAGGCTCGTGTGTTCTTTTACGGTCTTTCCCCGGAAGCCGATCTTTGGGCGGATCACATCGAAGGTTTGGGACTCGATGGCATCCGCTTCCAGCTGCATCATAAACATGAAACTGTTCATGTGCGTGTACCAATGATCGGAAGACATTCCGTGCATACTGCCCTGCGTGCAGCTTCTGTTGGTTTGAACGATGGTCTAAATTGGGAACAGATCGTGGAAGGGCTCTCTCACGGAACCTCACAATTACGTCTTGTGATCGTTCGCAGCAAAACGGGCGCCTTGATTTTGGACGATACCTACAATGCCTCTCCCGAATCCATGCTGGCTGCATTGAATTTGTTGGATGAACTCGATGGCCGCAAGATCGCCGTACTTGGCGACATGCTCGAGCTTGGTCCCTATGAAAAGCAGGGACACGAAATGGTCGGAATGCGCGCTTCACAAGTGGTAAAGTTACTGCTTACTTTCGGTCCGCGTGCGCATATGATTGCAAATGCGGCGAAACGTGCCGGTATGAAATCATCGAACATTTTGGAGTTTGAAGAATTGGATTCCGTTGTGGACTGGCTTGATAAGAATTTAACGACAACTGACGCCGTGCTGATCAAAGGTTCGCATGGCTTGCATATGGAACGCATCACCGCTGCTTTGGAGGTCCGCTCGTGAGACAGATCGCCCTTTCCCTCAGCCTGGCCGGGCTGGCTTTTATTATGACGGCTATTTGGGGCGGTCCGTTGCTGCGTATTTTGCGCCATTACAAGATCGGTAAGATCATCCGTGTGGAAGAGCCCGGTCATCATGGGGTGAAGATGGGTACTCCCACCATGGGCGGGGTATTGTTCATTCTGCCGGTTCTGTTGTTAAGCGGCCTGTTGAATGCAGTAGCCTTGATCGGTGTCACAGACAGCGGTACTGGCCGCTCTGTCCTTCTTCCAATGTTGGTGATGGTAGGCTTTGCTATTCTTGGCGCGGTGGATGATTGGCAGGGAATTCGCGGTAAACGCAAAGGCGATGGCATGCGTGCCCGGACCAAATTCACGTATCAGGTAATTCTTGCACTCGTCATTGCTTACGTGTTGAAATATATGATGGACGTGCCGGATCTGTATTTCCCCGGTTTGTTTTTTGAGATCGAATTGGGCTGGCTGTATGTACCCATCGCAGCTTTTATCATTGTGGCTGAATCGAATGCGATGAATTTTACAGATGGTCTTGACGGCCTGGCTGGACTGATCGCAGCGACTGCCATTGCTGCGTACGGTGGGATCGCCCTGGTGCAGGATCAGGTTTTTATAGCCCGTTTTTGTTTTATTCTCGTTGGCGCTTTGTTTGGTTTTCTCTGGTTTAACGTACATCCGGCGGAATTATTCATGGGCGATACCGGTTCGCTCCCATTAGGTGCTGTGTTGGCAGTTGTTGCACTGATGACCGGTCAGTGGCCGATGTTGCTGGTCATCGGAATTATTCCGCTCGCAGAAATGGTCAGTGATGTAATTCAAATTGTTTACTTCAAATGGACAAAAGGAAAACGCTTTTTCAAAATGGCTCCCATTCATTTGCACTTTGAATTGCTTGGATGGAGTGAAACGCAGGTGGTACAGCGTTTTTGGTTGATCGGGTTGATGGCTGCCTTGATCGGCATAGGATTGTCGCAGGTTTAACAAGATGACTGACTGGAACGGCAAACGCATTCTCATTCTCGGAGCTGCGCGACAGGGCATTGCCCTTGCGCGCTGGCTTTCCCGTCACGGTTCAAACGTGACCTTGAGTGATTCGCGTTCATTGGATGCATTGACCTCCGCCCAGGCATCTCTGGCTGATACAAATGTGCAGTGGGCGGTGGGTGGTCATCCCTTGGAATTGCTGGATGCGACCGATCTGCTTTGCCTTTCCGGTGGTGTTCCGTTGACTTTGCCCATTGTTCAAGAAGCCTTCAAGCGAGGCATTCCAGTTTCAAACGACTCGCAGATCTTCATGGAAGTCGTTCCATGCAAGACCATTGGCATTACGGGTTCAGCGGGCAAGACCACCACGACGACTTTGGTTGGCAATATGGCCAAGCGACAATACGGCGAACGTGCGTTTGTCGGCGGCAACATTGGCGATCCGTTGATCAATTACGTGGATGTGATGAAACAGGATGACATCGCGATTTTGGAATTGTCTTCCTTTCAACTGGAACAGATGACGATTTCGCCGAATGTCGCTGCGATCTTGAATGTCACGCCCAATCATTTGGACCGCCACGGCACGATGGAAGAATATACAAAGGCCAAGGCGCACATCCTTGATTTTCAAAGTGAAAATGACACGGCTGTTCTCGGTCGTGATGACAAAGGTTCATGGAATTTGAAAGACAAAGCGAAAGGTGAGTTGTTGACCTTCAGTTTGCATGACTTGGAAGAAGGCCTGAACGGTGCCTACTTGCATGACGGATTGTTAAACCTGCGCGATGGAAATGCTTATTTACCTTTGCTCGTGCGCGAAAAAATCAAATTGCCCGGAGACCATAATGTGGCGAATGTGCTTGCCGCATTCACCATCGGTCACGCGGCCGGATTCAAGCTGGATTCCATGCTCGAAGCAGTTGAGGAATTTCGCGGCGTGCCGCATCGGCTGGAGTTAGTCCGCGAGTTGAACGGTGTGCGCTGGTATAACGGATCGATTGCAACTGCACCGGAACGAAGCATGGCGGATATTCATGCTTTTGACGAGCCGATCGTGCTCATGCTTGGCGGACGTGACAAGGATCTGCCCTGGGATGGGATCGCAAAACTGATCCGCAAACGTGTGGATCATGTGGTGCTTTTTGGTGAGGCGGCGGAACTGATTGAGAAAGCCATATCAGCTGCAGGTGGAACCCGAAGCGGTGACCTTCGCCGTGCGAATAATCTTAAAGAGGCTGTTGCCATCGCCGCAGAAGCTGCCAGTGCGGGAGATATCGTCTTGTTTTCGCCGGGCGGCACCAGCTATGACGAGTTTGTTGATTTTGCGGCGAGAGGAGAAGCGTTTAGAAAATGGGTATTGGAACTTTCGTAAATAAAAAACCGTTCGGCGTCCCGACGTTTTTACGCGGGTTCGACGTGCCGTTGGCTGTGATCGTTTTCGCGCTGACTTCCTTCGGCTTGTTGATGCTGTATTCGTCCTCATGGGATTTTTCGTTCAGCGCATATGGCGATGCGATGTTCATGTTCAAACGCCAGATCAACTGGCTTCTTCTTGGATTGGTGATCGCCACTGTTCTGGCTTTTGTGGATTATCACGCGTGGCGCAAGTATGTGGTGGTTGCAATGTCTGCGACGATCTTATTGTTGATCGTTGTGTTGCTGATGAGCGAAATCCGCTTCAATGCAAAGCGTGCCATCTTCGGCGGTTCCGTACAGCCTTCGGAGTTGGCGAAATTGGTTTCGATCATGTATCTGAGTGTGTGGCTGTATGCGAAACGACAGCAGTTGCACGATATCTCCCTGGGTCTGATCCCATTGGGTGTAATTCTTGGGGTCGTCGGCGGCTTGATCTATCAACAACCGGACTTAAGTGCCGCAGCCACAGTTCTCATGCTTGGTGGATTGCTCTTCTTTCTTGCCGGCGGTGACCTGAAACAGATCGGCGTATTGCTCCTGGTGGCCGTTGCGGCTGCATGGATCGTGGCTTCGATCAGCGCCACCGGTCAGCAGCGTGTGGGTGATTTTCTTGCCGGTATCAAGGATCCGTTGCAGGCTTCGTATCATGTGCGCCGTTCGTTCGAAGCAATTGTCAACGGCGGCTGGTTTGGAGTTGGGATTGGAAAATCGCAATCAAAATTAACCGGCTTGCCGGTCCCTCCCACCGATAGCGTATTTGCTGTCGTGGCGGAGGAACTCGGTTTGTTCGGTGCGGTGTTGTTGATCGGTTTATATGGCGCTTTGGTATGGCGTGGTTTGGTCATTGCCCGCCGCGCGCCCGATATGTTGGGCACGATCCTTGCTTCCGGCCTGGTACTTTGGATCGCGATGGAAGCATTGATCAACATGGCGGTGATGGTTGGGCTGCTGCCGTTCGCAGGGAATGCCCTGCCGTTCATCAGCGCGGGCGGTTCGAATCTGGTAGCCACATTGGCGGCGCTTGGCATCTTATTTAATATTTCCCGCCAGACCGGTGAGGGTACGATATCAGACGAAGAATGGAGGTCCTACAGTGCGATTGTTGATCTGCGCGGGCGGAACAGGCGGCGGAGTATATCCGGCGCTCGCCGTCCATGAGGCGCTCATTGCGCAACATAAAACGACAGATGTGCTGTGGGTGGGTGGTGAAGGCGGCATGGAGGAGGAGCTCGTGAAGCGTGCGGGCATTCCGTATCGTTCGATTTCTGCTGCTGGAGTGCATGGCGTGGGTTTGCGCGCACTTCCGGGCAACGTGTCGAAGCTTACGCGTGGTGTGATCGAATCGCGCCGCATCCTGCGTGAGTTCAAGCCCGATGCGTTGTTTTTTACCGGCGGTTATGTGGCCGCTCCGATGGCGGTCGCGTCGCGCAAGATCCCAACCGTATTGTTTGTGCCCGATATCGAACCGGGTCTCGCACTGAAGTTCCTTTCTTATTTTTCGGATGTCATCACTGTGACAACTTCCGACTCAAATCGATATTTTCGCCGCGCCAGCAGAATCGTCCCCACCGGCTACCCGCTTCGCGCGGACCTTTCAAACTGGTCCCGCGAAAAAGCGACTCAGCGTTTTGGGCTTTCTTCGGGTAAACCCGTGTTGCTTGTCACCGGTGGAAGCAAAGGTGCGCGTTCGATCAACATGGCGATATTGAATTGTTTGAACGAATTGTTGCAGATCGCGCAGGTCATTCATATTACTGGCACTTTGGATTGGCCTGTAGTTGAAAAGGCGATGCAGGAATTGCCCGCAGATCTCAAAGAAAATTATCATGCCATGCCATACTCTCACGAAATGGGTGCAGCACTTGCAGCGGCAGATCTTGTGCTTTCACGCTCGGGTGCATCTTCCCTGGGTGAATATCCTTTCTTTGAGTTGCCTGCCGTGCTGGTCCCCTATCCATATGCATGGCGATATCAAAAAGTAAACGCTGACTATCTTGTAAGCCGCAAAGCGGCCATTCTCTTGCAGGATGAACTCTTGAACGATACACTTTTATCCGTGTTGAAGGATGTATTGGGTGATCGAACCAAACGAAAAGAAATGGGCGCCGCGATGAAATCCTTATCCCGCCCGAATGCGGCAGAACGCATTGCCAGCCAGTTGTTGGAATTGGCAGGAGACCGGCCCTTATGATGAGTATTGTTTATCTTTTTTGGATGTATGTGATTCTCTTTGCCATTATCGGCGCCATGCGCGGCTGGGCAAAGGAGTTGTTGGTGATCTTCAGCGCCATTACTGCTTTGGCTGTAAACATGTTGATGGATAAATACATTCCTCTTGTGCGCGACCTGCCGGATAACAGCAGCTCCGTCTTTTGGGTCCGCTCGATCATTCTGATCGCCCTGGTTTATTTTGGGTATCAAACTGTTGCGGTCGTTCCACGTCTGGCATCCAAAGCCGCACGCGAACGATTGCAGGACGCGCTCTTCGGGGCGGTGGTGGGCGGCTTGAACGGATACTTCATCGCCGGTTCGATCTTGTTTTACAACCATGTGGCCGATTACCCATACAGAAACATCATCAGCCCGGCTACCGACCCCGCCATCATCGCCGCCATCGACACCATGATGAAATACATGCCGCCGCGTTTGATCGGCGAACCGGGTATTTATTTTGCTGTCATCATCATTTTGATCTTTATTATTGTGGTTTATATCTAGGAATTAATTTTTGCTCTTTCGGAGGATTGGCCCCCGAAAGAGCAAAGGAAAATATTATGACTCACGTTCACTTCATCGGCATTGGCGGTTCAGGGCTTTCTGCCATCGCGCGCCTGCTCAAAGAGAGCGGCTATGAAGTGACGGGTTCGGACCGCTCGCTTTCCCCGTTTGCAGTGGACCTGCAAAGTGCCGGCATCAAAGTTTTCATTGGACATGAGGCCGGTAATATCAAAGGCGCGGATTGGGTCGTGCGTTCTTCTGCAATCACAGATGATAACGATGAAGTCAAGGCAGCGCAGCAAACTGGAATTCCTGTTTACAAACGTGCTGATTTTCTTGGCCAATTGATGACCGAGAAAACAGGAATTGCTGTCGCGGGAACACACGGCAAGACCACGACCACTGCCATGATCGCCTGGATGTTGTACGCAATGAAACGAGACCCGTCCTTTATCGTCGGCGGTACATTGAACAACCTCAAGGTGAATGCGCGGGCGGGCAAGGGCAGCGCCTTCATCATCGAAGCAGATGAATATGATCGCATGTTCCTTGGCTTGAAACCGCAAATCGAAGTAGTTACCAATCTGGAACACGATCATCCCGATTGCTACCCAACCTTTGAAGATATGTACACAGCTTTCCAAAGCTTTGTGAACCTGCTTCCTTCGGATGGTACATTGATCGCCTGTGCAGACGATAAAGGGGCGGTGACTTTGTTGTCCCATGCACGCCAAAAAGGGTTGGGAGTTATTTCCTACAGCCTTCATGCTGAGATGACCATCAACAGCCCGCAATGGATGCAGGCACGTGCACCTCAACCGAATACTCGCGGCGGATACGATTTTTCCGCAATGACCAATGTGGGAACAGACGCTGCAAGTATCGCCAGGGTTTCGTTGCAGGTGCCGGGAGAACATAATGTACGAAATGCGCTGGCTGCATTATCCGTTGCGGCAACAATGGGATTGCCTTTGCAGGAAGCAGCCGATGCTCTTGGAGAATTTACCGGCACCGGCCGTCGCTTTGAAATACGCGGCGAAAAAAGAGGCGTGATCGTTGTGGATGATTATGCTCATCATCCCACTGAAATCAAGGCAATTCTCTCGGCAACGAAGGCGCGTTATCCCAGCCGGCGGATTTGGGCCGTTTGGCAGCCTCATACCTATTCCCGCACGCAGACGTTGTTCCTTGAGTTTTCCCGCGCGTTTCCTGATGCGCAGGAAGTGCTTGTGACGGAGATCTACGCTTCACGCGAACCGAAACAGGATTTTTCCTCTGCGGAAGTGGTGAGTGCCATGCCGCATCCTTCCGCCCGGTTTACGGGTTCGCTGGAAAACACGACGGATTATTTGTTGAAGAATCTAGGCTCCAATGATGTGTTGATCGTGATGTCTGCCGGCGATGCCGACCAGATCAGCACGGATGTTTTGAAAGGCTTGAAAGAGTAAATGATCGTGACCAACCTGGCCGTTGACCTGCTCCGCGCTGAATTTGGTGCCGCCGTGCAAGAGAATGTGATTCTTGCACCGTATACTTCTGCGCGCATCGGCGGGCCTGCAGATGTATTGCTCACCGTCAAGACCGCAGATGAATTGGCTCAGGCCATGCAGTTGATCTGGGAGCACGGGTTTCCATATTATGTGTTGGGGGGCGGCTCGAATGTGCTGGTCAATGACGAGGGCTTTCGGGGTGTGGTCGTTTTGAACAAGGCGAAGGAAGTGCGTTTTGAAAGCGGCGACCAGCCGTCAGTTTGGTGTGAAGCGGGTGTCGTCTTCAGCAACCTTGCGAATCGATGTGCGTCCAAAGGTTTTGGCGGTTTGGAATGGGGAGCCACGGTCCCCGGCACGATCGGTGGCGCGGTATATGGCAATGCAGGTGCATTCGGCGGTGATGTCGCTGGTAATTTGATCTGGGCTGATGTATTGACGGAGAATGGACGCGAAAGATTTTCGGTTGCACAAATGGCGTATGGATACCGCACCAGTATCTTGAAACGCCATGAAATTAAGGCAATAGTACTTTCGGCTTTGTTGGGTTTAAAAAACTCAACGAAAGAGGAAGTGTCTGCTAAAATTGCTGAATTCAGCGAACGCCGCAAGGCTACACAACCGCCCGGAGCAAGCATGGGTTCGATGTTCAAGAATCCGACCGGTGATTTTGCAGGCCGATTGATCGAAGATGCAGGATTAAAAGGGGCTCGCATCGGCAACGCTGAGATCAGCAAGATACACGGTAATTTTTTCATCAATCATGGCGAAACAAAGGCAGGCGATGTACTTGCATTGATTCGCTTGACTCAGGAAACGGTACTTAATAAATTTGGCGTGCAGCTTGAATTGGAAATTGAACTGATATGAAGAAACTTCGCGTGGCGGTCTTATTCGGTGGACGTTCCGGTGAACATGATGTTTCACTGATGTCTGCGCGCTCGGTTTTAAATGCGCTTGACCCCGAACGCTACGAAGTGATCCAGATCGGCATTACTCTCGATGGAAATTGGTTTACCGGGCCCAATGCCCTGGATGCGTTTGAGAAGAACGATGTAACAAATCTGGAACCCGTGATTCCCCCCACCCAACCTTCGCATCGTTCGTTATATGTCACCCGTTCCACCAAGCTGGGCGACAAGTTGGAGACACTCGCCGGTGTGGATGTGTTCTTCCCCGTGTTGCACGGACCTTTCGGCGAAGACGGCACCATGCAAGGTTTGTTGGAATTGGCCGATGTTGCTTACGTGGGTGCCGGTGTGGTGGGTTCATCCGTTGGCATGGACAAGGGCCTCTTCAAGGATGTGATGCGCGCGAATGGAATTCCAATTGTCGAGTCCATGCTGGTGCTGCGCACTGAAATCGAAAAGGATATCAAGGCCGTCATCGCAAGAGCGGAACGTGAACTGGGTGGGTATCCCATGTTCACCAAGCCTGCGAATCTCGGTTCCTCTGTCGGGATCAGTAAATGCACTTCGCCTTCCGACCTCGGCGAAGGCTTGATGGATGCGGCCCGTTATGATCGCCGCTTGATCATTGAAAAAGGCGCCGGCGATGTGCGTGAAGTGGAAGTCAGCGTGCTTGGCAATGAGGATCCTGAAACTTCTGTTTGTGGGGAAGTCCTGCCGAGCCGTGAGTTTTATTCCTATGAATCAAAGTATGTCGACGGTACGTCCGGTTTACTGATCCCTTCCCAGCTACCGGATGAAGTGACGAACAAGATTCGTGATTATGCTGTCCGCGCCTTTAAGGCCATTGATTGTGCAGGCATGGCGCGCGCAGATTTCTTTGTAGAGAACGGAACGAACAAGATCTATTTGAACGAGTTGAATACATTGCCAGGTTTTACTTCGATTAGCATGTATCCCAAGTTATGGCAGGCTAGCGGCCTGACCTACCCTAAACTGGTGGATCGCTTGATCGAGCTTGCGCTCGAACGCAAGTCTCAACGCGAACACACCGAATATCGGAGAACCGCATGAGTAACAAACGTGAACTAACCCGTGCAGAAATGGTGCGCGCACGTCGTGCGCAGCAGACTGCGAAAGAAATCCACCAGACCGTCCAACGCTCGGTCAAACCGACGATGCCTGTCTCTTCCCGCGTAGGCACTTCCTACGTGCAGGCGAAGCACAAACGTGTGGAAGAACCGAAGCGCCGCTTCAATGTGGCGTTGGGTCTGCCCAACATCACATTACATAAGCCCACGATTCATTTTTCGCGTCCGGCTTTGAATTGGAGAACAACATCGGTTGTGTTGGTGCTTGTCTTCGGCGCCTTGTTGTATTTCGCATGGACCCTTCCATACTTCCATGTGCCGGTGGCGACCGTATTGGGCAACAACCGTCTCACGCGCGATGAGATCAATTCCGTGTTGGGTGTGCAGGGCCAATCCATTTTCATGGTGCAGCCGAAGGAAGTGGAGACGCGCCTGCGGATGAATTATCCCGAGCTTGCCTCCGCGCATGTGGATGTGTACCTGCCCAACTATGTTTATGTTACAGTTACCGAACGCCAGCCCGTGATTCTTTTGCAGCAGGGTGAAGGCTTTACCTGGATCGATGCATCGGGTGTGGCATTTCGTCCGCGTGGCGATGGCGGTGTTTTGGTTCCCGTGCTTGCCCTGTCCACGCCGCCTGCCGGAACTGCCAGCGCGGATGACCCATACAGTCCGCCGCCGTACATGCAGAAGGAATTGGTGGATGCGATCCTCGCTCTTGCCCCGGCCGTACCTGCCGGCTCGACCCTGACATTCGACTCCACTGAAGGCCTCGGCTGGACGGACCCGCGCGGGTGGAAGGCTTACTTTGGCACGAATGCAAAGGACATGCCGCTTCGAATTCAGGTTTACCAATCACTGGTAAATTCTTTGGTCAGTAAGAATAAGACCCCTGAATATATCAATGTTGCATTTGCAGATGCGCCCTATTATCGCATGGCTAAAATTGCCGAACCTCTGCTTGAAGTTTCGGCTGAAAGTGAACAATAAGAAAATATGGATGAGATCGTTGTTGGCATTGATGTAGGCACGACCAAGGTTTGTACCCTCGTTGGGCGCGTGGAAGATTCGAGCACCGTGCGCATTCTCGGCGTGGGTATCGAGCCTTCGGATGGGATCCGCAAGGGAATTATTGTGGATCTGGCTGCCGCATCTGCTGCCATCAAGCGTTCGGTGGAAAAGGCCGAACGTACTTCCGGTTTGGAGATCACCACGGCGTTGGTCAGCCTCGCCGGGGCGCATGTGTCGTCGGTGAACAGCCGCGGCGCAGCGGGCATCCCCGGCGGGATCATCGATGCGTTCGATGTGGCCCGCGCGTTGGAACAGGCGCAGGCTGTTGCCATCCCGCATGACCGCGAGATCATTCACGTGATCCAGCGCGGCATCTCGGTGGATGGGCAGGACGGCGTGAAAACTCCGGTTGGAATGCATGGCTACAAACTGGAAATCGAGACTCACATTATCACCGCCGCCACGGCAACGATCGACAACCTTCGTCAGTGCGTGAGCTCGGCGGGTGTGGAAGTGCAGCAATTTGTTTTGAATCCGCTGGCTTCGGCGGAAGTGGTGTTGACGGAGGAAGAACGCCAGATGGGCGTGGCGGTTTGCGACATCGGCGGCGGCACAACGGACCTCGCGATTTACGTCGATGGCGATGTGTGGCATACGATGGTGCTGGCCGTGGGCGGCAACCATATTACGCAGGATATCGCTCATGGATTGCGATTGCCCCTTTCCCAGGCTGAAGAAGTGAAGAAGCAGCAGGGCTATGCGGTTCGGGCAGATATCGACAGCCAGGAATACTTCACCATCCGTCCGTTCGGCGAAGATAAAGACACCCGCATCAACAAACAGGACCTTGCTCATATTATTGAAGCACGTGTGGAAGAAACATTCGGTTTGATCTATCAGGAGATCAAACGTTCCGGGTACGACGGGCTGCTCCCTGCCGGTGTGGTGTTGACCGGTGGTACCGCGGCTCTTGCAGGAATCAGAAACATCGCCAGTGAAGTGTTGGGCATGCCCGTGCGAACCGCACAGCCTGAAAACCTGACGGGCTTGATCGACAAGTTGAATTCGCCCTCGTACTCCACCAGTGTGGGGTTGCTGCGTTGGGCGTTGACCATGCATGAGCATGATGTGGCAATGAGCGGCGGAGGAAAGAAGCGCCGAAAGTCGAAAGGAGATGGCATGAATCTCGATGGAATCAAAAATCTAATCAAGCGGATCCTTCCATAGGTTAATTTTCTACGCATTTATGCGTAGAAGGTAATGATACGAAATTGCCCATTTATTTACCCTTTAAAAAATCAACATTCTCGTTTAAGATTGGCATACATTCCTTGCCAGGAGGAACACATGGATCAGAATAGAAAGCAACAACCGTCCGAAGCTTTTGCCCGCATCAAAGTGATTGGTGTTGGTGGAGCAGGTCAAAACGCCGTCAACCGCATGATGGAAGAGGGCATTCAAGGTGTGGAATTTATTTCCGCGAACACCGATGCACAAGCGCTGACATTATCACGCGCTCCTGTTCGCGTACGCCTTGGTGACAAACTCACCCGCGGACTTGGCGCAGGCGGTGATCCTGAGGTGGGCCGCAAGGCTGCTGAAGAATCAGCCGACGAATTGTATAACGTGCTCAAAGGCGCGGATATGGTCTTCGTCACTGCCGGTATGGGCGGCGGAACTGGAACCGGTGCAGCACCTGTGATCTCACAGGTTGCAAAGGAATGCGGTGCACTTACGATTGGCGTTGTGACGCGTCCCTTCACTTTCGAGGGCGGCAAACGAAATCAATCTGCTGAATCTGGCGTGGCGAAGATGAAAGAACATGCACACACCCTCATCTCCATTCCCAATGATCGCTTGCTTCAATTGGCCGATAAGAAATCATCCTTGCAGGATGCCTTCCGTATGGCCGATGAAGTTTTACACCAAGGCATTCAAGGTATTTCGGAGTTGATCACAATTCCTGGTTTGATCAACCTCGACTTCGCCGATGTGCGCACGATCATGTCTGAAGGCGGCGCTGCGTTGATGGCAGTCGGTCGCGGCTCCGGCGATGACCGCGCCAAGAGTGCAGCGGAACAGGCCATCTCCAGCCAATTGCTCGATATCACCATTGACGGCGCACGCGGCGTACTCTTCAATGTCACCGGCGGTTCCAGCATGACCTTGTTCGAAGTCAATCAAGCTGCTGCGATCATCCGCGAGACCGCTCACCCCGATGTCAACATGATCTTCGGTGCTGTGATCGATCCTGAGATGGGCGACGAAATCCGTGTGACTGTCATCGCCACCGGCTTCGAACGCACCGGCGTCCCGCGCCGCGCACTCGAACGCAATCCGCGTACCAACGAGAAGAGTAACGGTCTACCGATGTCCCTCCCCCGCCAGATGGAATCGGTCAACGTGACAGCCGAGTTCAAACCCGGCGCTGCGGAACAGAAGCCTTCTTCGTCCCAGCCCAGCATCAACAGCGATGATCTCGATGTCCCGACGTTCTTGAGAAATCGAAGATAAAGAAAAACGATCAAGTCCCTGAAGGTTCAAACCTTCAGGGACTTTTGATTCATGCTAAAATACAACCAATGAAAGCCGAACTTCCCCACCCTGAACATTATTCCTACATTCAACACCGCAGGCAGGTGACGCGGCAGATCATTTTGCCGGTGGTCATTGCAGCCTTGCTGATGATCGGCTTGATCGTGCTGATCTGTCTCGCCACCTTTAATCAGGGTGGTGACGTGGGCCGCTGGGCCGCCATCTCCACGATCTGGATCGTCATCCCGGTTATGATCGTTGGTCTCATCGTCCTTGCCTTGCTGATCGGCCTGATCTACTTGATGGCGCGTGCCCTCGGCGCTTTGCCGTATTACACCGGTCTCGCACAGGATTACACCTACATCGCCCGCGGATATATTTTGCGTGGCGTGGATATGCTGGTCAAGCCCATCGTTGGGCTGAACAACGTACTTGAAAAGATCAAAGAATTTCTCGGAAGGATCACCCCATGAACAAAAGCAGAGTTATTCTCGGAGGCGCATTGATCGGTGCCATTACCGGCCTGATCGCCGCCATCCTCCTTACCCGTCGCGCAGAACGCAACGAACGCGAAACCGCCATCACCACCGGCGAAGGCATGAAGTTAGGCGTGCTTGTGTTTGGTTTGCTGCGTGCCATTGCAGCGTTGGGTGATGACTAGTAAAACCGACCATAGACGATAGACCACGGACCGAGGTAAATTCCTCGGTCTTTTTATTATATTTGCTCCTTGCGCCGTCCCCGGCGCAAGACTACTTATGCATCGCCGCCGAGGACGGCGGCTTGAGCCCAAAGAACTTTTGCACTCCAATGATTTATTTTACAAATTAGAACAAATGGACTAAAATTCCGCAACCATGATCACCATCTCCAAACAAACCTACAGACGCTTCCTTCTCGGTTCACAGGGACTTTGGCCTGGTCCGCGTTTCAAGGGGCCGCACGGCGCTGAATCCGCTTTGAACACCATGCAAGTGTTGCAGCTCGACCCGTTGACGATGGTGGCACGCAGTCAGGACATCGCCATGTACGGCCGGGTCCTCGATTACAAGCCTGCACATTTATACAAGATGGCGTACGAAAAGCGCAAAGCCTTCGATTATGGCGCGTGGCTGGCACTGTATCCCATGCAGGAATTTCCCTATTGGCGTGCGATCATGCATCGCGTGGAAACCTATTCGCGATTTCGGATGTTTATGAAGAACCATCCCAAGGCCATCGAAGAGGTTAAGGCGACCTTGCGGGATAACGGTCCCATGAGCAATCGTGATTTCAGCGGCGAAGGTATGAAATATTGGAGTTATCGCGGGCGAAAGGATTCAGCGGTCGCCTTGTTTTATTCCTGGCTGCTCGGCGATGTGATGATCACCAACCGAAAAGGCTTTGATCGTATTTATGATCTGCGTGAGCGCGTGATCCCAAAGGAATTTGATTACGCTGTGAGCATGGAAGAAGCCGAAAATTTCTTTGCCACAAAAAACCTGACCTACCTTGGCATGGTCCGTGAGTGCAGATTTCGAATCAATTGGTCCCAGGCGATTGATCGCAAGATTTCCCCGGAAGAGGAGGCAAGGAAGCTTGCCGATCTATATGATCAAAAGGTCATCGCTCCCCTGCATGTGGAAGGTATTAAGGATAGGTTCTTTACCTTTGCAGAAAACATACCCTTGATGGAGCAATTGGAATCTGGCAAAATCCCCAAAGTGTGGAAGACTGCCGGGCCGGGCACGCAGGACGAGGTCACATTGTTGGCGCCGTTGGAAATGGTCAGCGCTCGCGGACGGGCGAAGGAAGTCTTCGATTTCGAATATATTTGGGAAGTCTACAAGCCCGAGCATCAACGCCGCTGGGGATATTACACCCTGCCGATCTTATACGGCGATGACCTCGTCGCCCGGCTTGATCCGAAACTGGATCGCAAGAGGAACACGCTTCAGATCCTTGGATTTTGGCTGGAGGATGACACGACAGTTGATTCTGCCTTTTCAGATGCCCTTGCCAAAGGCTTGACTCGTTTTGCGAAGATGATCGATGCAAAGAAGGTGGACTTGAGTGGGGTGAAGCCCGTTAAGCTAAGAGCACATTTGAAACAAAAAATCAATTTGTAATTTTTTTTTGGAGGGCTTAATGTCGAACAGAAAATATTCAATCAATTGGGAGGATGATCTCCCGGTATCTTTCGAAGTGGATGGCGTACAGTATGAGACTCTGGATGATGTTCCAGATGAATCGGATCGCCGCAAGCTGGAAGCAATGATGGATGCCTCATTCATGGCGGATTTCGACAAGGATGAAGCCGAAGTTGAAGCGCAGGGCGGCCCTTCGATGGAGAATATTGTTTTGGGGATATTCACAGCTGTTGCGGTGATCATGTTGATCGTTACCGCTGTTTCCTCGTTTTCGGCGATATCGAAGATTTCGAAAGAGGAAAGCGCGACGGGGCGCGTGGTGGACATGGTTATGAAGCGTGAATATGTCAACCAGCAGGATCGGATTGTTGAGGAATACTATTACCCGGTGATCGAATATGTGTCCGCGGATGGCCGCAGTCATAAGGTTCAACTGAGCGAAGGCAGCAGCACGCCTTCGAATGAAATCGGCGACGAAGTGACTGTGTTGTACGATCCCGAACATCCGTTGGATGCGCGCATCAAATCCCTGGGCAGTTCTGCGTTGATGTGGATATTGCCATCGATCACAGGAATCCTGGGTGTGGCATTCCTGACAGGCGTTCTGGTGGTGCGCCGCGTAATGGCGACGAATTAGCTTTCATTAAACCTGTTCGATCTTTAAATCCAGAATATCCCCGTCTGTCCAATTTGCTTCGACCCATTTTGCCACGGACTGCAAAGATTGTTGGAGCACGACTCGATCTGAATTCACCATCGCACAGGTGATGATTGTTTCAGTCCACTTGTCCTGCAAATCCATCTCTGCCACGGAGAGGTTGAATTCACGATGCAGACGCGAGATAAGCGGCTTGATCCGTCCGCGCTTTTCTTTGAGAGAGGAGCAGGCGGGAAGATGAAGGTGAATGGTTAGGGTGGCAAGCATGATGTTAAATATTGACTAGAATTGCATATATCCCAATACCCCATCCGGTGAATATTTTCAGCAGGTTGATGAGGTAGGCTGCGTTTTCTTCGGAGGATATCTCCAGACTATCATCCCGTTCTCTGAAAAGAACTCCGATCAATCCACTGAGGCCGATCAAGAACAATATTGGAAGGATGGTGAAAAACCAGGCGGGAAAATAGGATGAGACGGTTTTTATAATTTCAGAATGGTTGCTTGAAATATATCCTGAAATGAAGAACCATGCGATAGCCAGTGTGATGGGCAAACGAACGGGCGTAATCCATGCTTTAAAACCCTGCGGTTCTTCATCCTCGTTATAGGAAGAATGAATTTGATTTCTGCTCCCATGAAAAGCGGCGAGCGAATCCTGCTCTTCCGATTCATCATCTTCTTCTAAACTCTTGTCTTCTTCAGATTCGTCCAATTCAGAATCTTCCCCGTCAGACAAATCTTCATCTTCATATTCTTCGGACTCGATGTCGTCTATTTCAAGTTCCTCATCCGATTCGTCATCGGGAAACTCGATATCTTCTTCCAATTCAGAAGCGTCTGTGTCATTTTCTTTGGCTTCATTTTCAGCGACAACTTCACTATTGTCTTCGAATTCCGATGCGTCAGTCTCATCCACTTCGCTATTATTAAATACAACATCATCTTCGGAAATCACGCCCTCTGCTTCGAAGCTGTCTTTGATGATGAATTCAGAAATATCCGATTCGGTTTCGTCATCCTCGTCTTCTGCAAGATCGTCTTCTTCCGTGGGATAAGGAAACAATAGACCGTATCGCCGCCTCCACGGTTCAAAGAAGAGAACATATGCGACGGTCGCGCCGGCGAATAGTCCGATCCCTCCGGCGAGCATCAAACTTGCCCTAAAAAGAGGGGCCACGAAAGCGCCAACCCCTGCGCCGAAAAACAGCCAGGCTGTAATGATTACCTTGTCTATATCTGAGAATTTGTTGTTCATTTTGGGCCTTTATACGATATTCCACCCTTATTTACGATGGCGCTGTTTTGAAGGTTTCTAGTTTGAGTTCGAGTGAGAACAGGGGAAAAGATAAAGGTCAATGGTGAGACGGCGAGCACTATTTATCGAATTATACGTAAAACTTCTTGGGTGATAAGAATTATGCCTGCTGTTAGTGAAAGCCATCCAAACATTGGTGCTGCTGCGCCAGTATACATGCTTATCCAGCCGGGAAATCCTTTTCTGCGAATGGCAATGAGCCCCGTTGCACTTATCGCCAAGCCCAAAACGATGAAATAAACAGAAAAATCAAAATCCGTTTCTGGCTTGGGTCTAACAAGAAAATATACTACTAATATAACTAGCCCCGCTAAGGTGGGGCGCATCGGAGTTGAAAGATAATGATTTCCAATCCTTTTAGCGAATGTTTCTTCCTTGTGGATTTCCAAAGCTTTTTTGTTGAGTTTTTTTGATTTTGTTGTTTCTTTATCAGTGTTCATTTTTGTTCTCTTGTATTCTCTTTAACGGCCGATTACAATCTCGTGCATGGACATTGAACAACAATATAACAATTCCCTCGACTACCTATATTCCTTTGTGGATTATAGCCTCAAACACTCGTCTGAGCTGGCCAAAGCGGACTTTAGCCTTGATCGCATGTTTGCCTTGATGGAGTCCTTGGGGAATCCGCAGAAGAAATATCCCATCATTCACGTGGCAGGGACCAAAGGCAAAGGCTCAGTCTCGGCACTTTGTGCCTCGGGCTTAAAGTTTGCAGGCTATAAAGTTGGGCTGTATACCTCCCCTCACTTGCTTGATTATTGTGAAAGAATCCAAATTGATGGTGAACCGATTTCCCACGAACAGTTGAATGAGTTGATAGAAGAGATCAAGCCGCATGTGGCGAAGATCGAGAAGTTGACCACCTTTGAGATCACCACTGCTTTGGCGTTCATGGCGTTTGCAAAATATGGTGTGACAGCGGCAGTATTTGAAGTGGGTTTGGGCGGCCGGTTGGATGCGACCAATGTTGTCACACCAAAAGTTTCGGTGATCACATCACTTTCCTATGACCATACTGCTGTGTTGGGAAATACGCTGACGTTGATCGCTGGTGAGAAGGCGGGCATTATCAAGGAAGGTGTGCCCGTGGTTTCATCTCCGCAAAAGGATGAGGCGTTGGTAGTTTTGGAGCGCGTAGCCAGAGAAAAGAACAGCCCATTAACTTTGACTGGTCGCGATGTAACATTTGAGTTCATTGGGTCATCTTTGGAGGGGCAGGAATTTCACGTTGAACGTTCAAACGTTCAAACGTTCAACGTTCCACTGCTTGGAAGTCACCAGATCGAAAATGCTGTCACTGCATATACGGCCTTGAAAGCCAGCGGAATCCCAGTTACGGACGAGCAGATCCAAAAAGGGTTTTCTCAGGTAAAATGGCCGGCCCGTTTTGAGGTGGTGCGGCGCGATCCGCCGGTGATCTTTGACTCGGCGCATAATCAAGATTCGTTCGAGAGGTTGTCCGAGACACTTGAAACTTATTTCCCTGGCAAAAAAGTATATTTGATTTTTGGCGCGTCGGAAGATAAAAATATCCCCGGCATGTTTGCGGCTTTGAAATCGAAGATCGCGAAAATTATTGTTACCCGTGCCGATCATCCGCGGGCATTGGAAGTGGAGCAGATTCAAAAGTTGGCCGAGCAGGCTGGAGCGGAGCATGAAGCGATTGTCCCGGTCAAAGCGGCGCTGGCGCGGGCGTTGGATTTGTCGTCAAAAGATGGTAGTATCGTCTTATCCGCCGGATCGATGTTCGTAACCGCGGAAGTAATGAAAGAATGGAAATCAATTAATGAGTCAACCGAATAACTGGAACGAAGAAGAAGATAATTTCGACCTGACGCTCTCTCAACGGACCGAGGAGCTGTATCGGGTCCCGAATATGGAGCCCAACGCTGAAGGGTTGATCGAGGCGGTCGTTTTACCGTTGCGCGATCTCGTCATCTTTCCGCGCATGGTCTCGCCGATCTTTGTGGGGCGTGAAGCATCTTTATTGGCTGTACAGGAAGCGCAGAAAAAAGAACAAACGGTTATCGGACTGACGCAGCGCGATCCCGAAGTGGAAGAGCCGGGCACCGAAGACTTTTTACCCATCGGTGTGGAAATGGCAGTGGGGCGTTTGTTGAACATGCCCGATGGCTCGTACTCTGCGTTGGTGCAGGGACGCCGTCGTGTGGAGGTGGTTGAATTCATTCGCACGAAGCCGTATTTGAAGGCGCGCGTGCGTGTGATCAACGAGCCGCAAACAGCGGATAGAAATACACAAGCGTTGATGCGTTCCGCGTTGGATTTGTTTGATCGCTGTGTGCAACTCGACCGCTCGATTCCTGAAGAAGCGCATTTATTTGCGTTGAACATCGCCGAACCGGGTTGGCTTTCTGACATGATCGCGACTTCGCTTTCATTGAATTACGAAGCCAAGCTGCGTTTATTGTTGACGCTTGATCCCAAGGCACGCCTCGAACAATTAAATACCTTGCTTGCGCAGGAAGTGGATGTGCTTGAGCTGGAAGATGAAATTCATTCCCGTGTGCAAAACGAAGTGGATAAGAGTCAGCGCGAGTTTTATTTGCGCGAGCAGATGAAGCAGATCCAAACAGAGCTGGGTGAGGGCGATGTTTTTTCCCGCGATGTGACCGATCTGAAAAAGAAGATCGACGCTGCCAATCTTCCGGAAGAACCAAAGAAGGTGGTGATGAAGGAGATGGAGCGGCTCAATCAAATGCCGCCGATGGCGCCGGAAGTGGGCATCATCCGCACGTATATCGATTGGATCGTCGACCTGCCGTGGTCGAATGCGTCGCCGGATAATCTCGATGTCAAAAATGCTGCAAAGATTTTGGAACGCGAACATTACGGCTTGAAGAAAGCCAAGGAAAGAATCCTAGAATATATTGCAGTGCGTTCTTTGAAGCCAAAGAAGGAACGTCAGCCGATCCTGTGTTTTTATGGTCCACCCGGCGTAGGCAAGACTTCATTGGGTCGTTCGATTGCCGATGCGTTGGGTCGCAAGTTTGTTCGCGTTTCTTTGGGCGGCGTGCGTGACGAAGCCGAGATCCGCGGACATCGCCGCACGTACATCGGTGCATTGCCCGGGCGAATTATTCAGACGATGAAACGAGCTGGTACGGCCAATCCGCTGTTTATGCTGGACGAGATCGATAAACTTTACTCTGACTTTCGCGGCGATCCGGCCTCGGCCATGCTTGAGGTGCTGGACCCGGAGCAGAACTTCGCTTTTAGCGATCACTACCTCGAAATGCCATTTGATCTTTCCAAGGTCATGTTCGTGACCACCGCGAATTCACTTTCCACGATCCCTGCCCCTTTGCTGGACCGCATGGAGATCATTGAATTCCCTGGGTACATTGAAGAAGAAAAACTGGAAATCGCAAATCGCTATTTAATTCCCCGTCAAATTGAAGAGAATGGGATCGAATCGCTCGAAGTGAAATTCGAAGAGGATGCCATTCGCCGCATTGTGCGCGAATACACCTACGAAGCCGGCGTTCGCAACCTCGAACGCGAGATCGGACGGGTGAGCCGCAAGATCGCGCGCATGAAAGCGGAAGGGAAGAAATACCCAACTGCGATTGTTGCCGAAGGCATTGAAAAATTGTTAGGTCCGCAGCAGGTCTTCCCTTCGGAAGCCGAACGTGCCGACGAAGTTGGCGTGGCCACCAGCCTCGCATGGACGGAAAACGGCGGCGAGATCATGGCTGTGGAAGTGGCAGTTCTCGAAGGTAAAGGTAGTATGCAGATGACCGGTCAGATCGGCGAGGTGATGCAGGAATCCGGTCAGGCGGCGCTGACGTATATCAAATCCCGTGCGGCAGCGTTGAAGATCGACCTGGATGCGTTTGAACGATACGATATTCACGTCCACATGCCGGAAGGCGGCATTCCCAAAGATGGTCCATCCGCTGGAATTACGATGGCAACAGCCATCATCTCTGCATTGACGGGACGTCCAGTCTTCAAACACGTTGGTATGACCGGCGAGATCACATTGCGTGGACGTGTGCTGCCAATCGGCGGCGTACGTGAAAAGGTGCTGGCCGCGCATCGCGCCGGGCTGAAAACTGTTTTGCTTCCCGAAAAGAATATGAAGGATTTGGTAGACCTGCCCAAGACAGCCAAGTCCGAGCTCAAGATCGTCCCGATCAAACATATGGACGACGTACTGGAAATCGCTCTGTCCAGGCAGGTGGTCAGCCCGCCGCCGAAGCCCAGAAAACGCGGCGAAGAACAAAACGAAGAGTAGAACTCCACGCTTCTGCGGGGGCTAAGCCCCCGCAGAAGCGTATGTTGAGCGTACGTTACTCTACAGTATTGAAATCTAATAAAAACGATGCGGATGATAAAATTGCCGCATCGTTTTGTATAATCGCCTTAAGGGAAACCGTCCATGTCAAAGTTAAAAGATAAAGTCGTTCTGATCACAGGTGCATCCTCCGGGTTTGGGGAAGATGCGGCCTTGCTCTTTGCAAAGGAAGGGTGCAAGGTTGTCCTTGCTGCACGCCGCATGGATCGTCTGCAGGATCTTGCTGCCAGAATTCAAGACGAAGGCGGCGAGGCAATGGCGGTCCCGATGGATATTGTCAACCGTGCCGATATCGACAATATGGTCGAAACTACGCTTGATCTGTACAGTCATATTGATATTCTCTTTAATAATGCAGGCATTGGCCGTGTGGATTGGTTTGAGAATATGACCGCCGAGCGTGATATTGAAACTTTGGTGCATGTGAACCTGACCGGTTTGATGCAGGTTACCCATGCAGTACTGCCGCACATGATCGCCCGCCGTCAGGGTCATATCATTAATATGATCTCTGTTGCGGGATTGATCGCTTCGCCATTGATCACCACATATTCGGCTAGCAAGGCGGGTGCGCGCGCGTTTACCGATTCACTGCGCCGTGAGGTATTTCCATTTGGAATCAAAGTTAGCGGGGTCTATCCGGGCCCAGCCGCTACTGAGTTTGGTCAACATATTGGAAAGAACGCTGCTTATGGTTCGGTTCGGTCAGTTATTAACACAAGGATGACATCCGAGTATGTTGCCCGTCGGGTGGTGGGTGTTGCCAAATGGCCGCGCCGCAGTTTAATCATCCCCTGGTGGTTTCGGATTCTCGCCATCTTTGAGACGCTTTTTCCTACCCTGGTGGATTGGATCAGTTATATGTTTTCAAAGTCAAAGCATGATTTGAAATAAAATAGGCGCGTATTAATCCCTCGCTATTGATTCCAGATATCATGGAATGGAGTAAAGAGTGTAACTTCCCAGCGTTTTTTCTAATTTCAAGTCTTTCACGATTTGATCAAATTGATTTTCGTATTTTCCCCCATCTTTTTGTGTAAAAAAATCGAATCCCTTATCGTACACAAGTATATGTGTGTACCCTTTTTGTTTCCAATCCTTTATTATATCTTTGGTGGTCTTGAATAAATAATAATCATGCGCCAGGTTGTCATTCAAAGCGTCTGGTTGCACCTTGCGAGGCATGGTGTAACTACGAGGTTCGAGGAAAAAATAAACATAGGAATTTTTTGGCGTTGTCTCCACCAACTTTAAAGCTTGAGAATAATTGGGTTGAATTCGTTCAAAATAAGCTTCCCGTGATTCGATTCCAAGAATATAGTTTAACGGTCTTCGGACGATCAGAGTTAAGCAGTTGTCCAGTAGTGATATTGATACAACAATACCGATTAAATTGGTCAGGATGAAGCTGATTCGAAATCGCGGGAGATTAAGAGAATCCAGCTGGGTGATTGCAAATCCAATCAGGATCGAGAAAGGAATTAATCCTGTAAATAGCAATCGTGATTGCCACATGTAGATGGTCTGTGTCACGCTAAAAGCCCAGAGGAGATACGTTGATGTGGTAAACATGCCAATGATCAAAAAAGTGTGAAGTTCTTTTGCCGTGTTGTTTCTCTTGATCCAGATGATCCAGAGAGTCGGTGGAAATAACATAAGAAATAACGGCCCGATTCGTCCATCGTAAAAAGTTTGATCACGATAACCGAGAGTAATGGCAAAAGGTAGAAGCGCTATCTCTTGAAAGTTCCAGCCGATGCCCGTGCCAATACCGTTGTACCAATTTGTGCGAAATACATCCCAGAAACGGCCGCCAAAGACAAATGGATAGAATGGGTTGCCCATTACGCGCCAGTTTCGAAGATACCATGGCAGGGCAATCAATAAAGCCGGGATCGAAAATCTTGCAGACGAAGCGATGCGTTCCCCAGCCTTCTGTTTTCTAGAAAATACCATCAGAACGCACAGGACAGGCAAAATAAAACTTGTATATTTGACCCCCATGGCCATGCCTGCAAATGTCCCGCTGACTAACAGCCATCCGTCTTCATTTTTTTCGTACCAGCGCCAAAGAGAATAGAGACTGGCCATACAGAAAAATGTAAGTGCCAGATCTGTATAAGCCCACGATGCAAGCCAGGGCAGGGAGGGCATGGAGATAAGAATTGCCAGGGCCCACCATGCAGACTTATATCCAAAGACCTGATGAGACCATTTCCATGTCAAAGCAAGGACAAGTATAAAAAATGACCAATGGATTAATTGAGCAGTTCGTTCGCTTCCAAGACCAAGTGCCCATAAAAAATCGCCTTCGATCAGGCTGGGAAACCAGAATGGGAAATTGTTGTACGGAATCATTTTTCCGTCTGCAAGTAATTGCTCTGGAAGCCGCAAATGATAGAGTAAACCATCGAACCCATCTGCCGGGGGTAAAAGCGCAAACAAAAAGCTGGTCACCGCGGTGAGTAGGACTCCCAATGGCAGCCATAAGGGAACTTCCCTGCCGCTTTCTTTAAGAGAATCGGCCAGGGATTGAAGATCGCCGATAACCTCAGTGTGGACTTTAAGAATGAAAATACAAACCAACATTCCAGATAAAACAGCTACAAGGATGGGAATGGCGGCCAAACCCACTGCTGCAAGCCCAAACCCCGTCAATCCAAGTACACCAAGACCAAAGCCTGTTCCCAGAATTAATCGCTCATGCGAAATCAATTGCTTATATGTCTGCGCGAGTATCAAATACCCCAGCCCGGCGGAAACAAAAAGTAAAATGACGAGGAGAGAAATACTCCAAAGTGTGGATATTATTCCTCCAGCTACTTGAACAGCCAAAGGACGTTGTGTGATGTAAAAAGACGAAAGCGCGATTACACTCCAAAGAAGCAGGGTGATTGCCGATGCCAACTTTTTGAGATTCCCATTTTTGTTCATAATAAAATTATAATGTACCTGAAGCATTCTAAAGACATCATCCAATTAAGGAGACTCTTGTGACTCAATCGCGACTCGATAAACTTACCGCATCCCTTCGGACCTCCGGCCTGTCTGCTGTTGCCCTTAATCCGGGTCCCACGCTGACGTATCTTACGGGTGTCGCCTTTCATTTGATGGAGCGTCCGGTGGTAATGTTGATTTCTGCAGATAGAGACCCTGTGTTGATTTTGCCTGAGCTTGAACTTCCGAAAGTAGAGCTGTTTTCGTACAAGGTGCAGGCTTTTTCCTATGGTGAAAATCCATCAGATTGGGATGATGTTTTTCGAAAGGCGACCCAGTCTCTCGGTCTGGATGGGAAGCGAATTGGTGTTGAGCCGCGTCAAATGCGCTTGCTGGAATTCCGTCATGTAAAAGCTGGTGCGCCCGAGGCTGACTACCCTGATGCCTCCACTGTGCTGACAGCATTGCGATTGAAAAAAGATAAGGCCGAAGTCGATGCAATGCGCAAGGCAGTGAAGATCGCACAAGATGCCCTAAAGGCGACCATTCCATTAATAAAAATTGGCATGGCTGAACGCGAAGTCACTTCGGAATTGGTGATGCACTTGCTGCGTCACGGCTCCGAACCTGAATTACCATTCGCTCCCATTGTATCCTCCGGGCCAAATTCGGCCAACCCACACGCTTCTCCTTCTGAACGAAAATTGCAGGCTGGAGACTTGCTGGTTGTTGACTGGGGTGCTGCTTATGATGGCTATATTTCTGATTTGACCCGAACTTTTGCTGTTGGGAAAGTGGACGAAGAATATCGAACGATCCATCAGATTGTTCAAGATGCTAATGCTGCGGGACGCGCTGCTGGCAGACCCGGGGTTCCCTGTGCCAATGTGGATAAAGCTGCGCGAGATGTGATCGAAGCTGCGGGTTATGGAAAATATTTCACCCATCGTACAGGGCACGGCATTGGCATGGAAGCCCACGAAGATCCCTACATGCGTGGCGATAATATGCAGCTGCTTGAACCCGGCATGGCATTTACGGTGGAACCGGGGATCTATTTAACCAATCGCAATGGTGTGCGGATCGAGGATAACGTGGTCATTACAGAAACTGGTGCCGATGTATTGAGCGACATGCCGCGTGAAATTCAGGTAGTAGGCTAGATGGATGTAAAAGGATCTAAACAAATCCATGGCAGATTTACATTAATCGTTGTCAGTATATCCGTTTGGATCTATATCATTTGGTCGTTAAATACCAGTGGATATTTTGAAGCCTGGCGCCTTTGGTGCATTCCGTCTGAAACACCTGCTTTTATTGACTTTCGGCTGATCCCCTCAGGTGCTGAGACATTTCGTTCCGGTATTGATCCGGCTATTTCGAATCCAAATGATCCCAAGGGAAATATTTTTAATTATCCCAAAATTTGGTATTTATTCTTTTATACTGGTATTACACAAAGAGATACGATCTGGATTTCCACTGTATTAATTTTTTTGTTTTTCCTGGCAGTATCTGCGTTTCCAGAAAAATTGACGACGAAGGATTCGCTGTTAACGTTGCTGGTGGTTTTCTCGCCTGCGGCAATATTGCTTTATGAGCGGGGGAATGTCGATCTGGCCTTTTTTGCTTTGTGCGGGCTCGCTATCATTCTTGTAGATCGTTTTCCGGCATGGGGAGCCGTTTCCCTGCTGGTTGCGTCAGTTTTCAAGCTGTTCCCGTTTTTTGGGGTTGGCGTTTTTTTAAGTGAAAATAAAGACAGGTTTTACCGATATTTACTTATATGTACGTTCATTTTTCTTACATATGTTGTGATGAGTTTTGAAAGCCTGAAGGCTGCATGGAGTTTGACCCTGCGGGGAACAAGGTCGTCCTATGGTGATTTGGTGATTTTTGATTTGTTCCACGATCTTTTGTATAATTATTTTTTTAGATTGACGAACGGGAATTGGGTGGATGTTCTCCTGGATGTTTTTCCCCATTTCATTGCTTTAATGTTGCTTGCCATTGCCTTCTATTTTGGGGTGAAATCGAAATATCCGTTGAGTACCGACTCGGAGAGAAATCTGACCGCTTTTCGCATGGGGGCCTGTATTTATCTTGGCACTTTTCTGCTTGGTAATAATTGGGATTATCGCCTCGCGTTCTTGATATTCACCATTCCTCAGATCTCGCGTTGGATGTCGTCATTAAGAAAGAACCATCTTCAGTATTGGTCCGTTCTGGGAGCCTTTGTAGTTTTGCTGATTTCCTGTTGGTATACATTTAATCGCTGTTTTTACCTGTTTTTTACTCATGGTAAATTTGATTTTTATTTAACTGTATTTGACGAAATTATGAATTGGTTTTTATTTTTTGCTTTGGCATATTTGCTGGCAATATCAGCTCCGAACTGGGTGCGTTCCTTTTCCTGGAAGCCGACATGGCGTGAGATTTTAAAATTAACTAAAGCTGATTTGAATGAAAATAAAAGTTGAATTTTCCCCGGCAGAATTCAAAGATGCAGAATTGTTGACGCAAATAGCCATCACAGCCAAGCGCCACTGGAATTATCCTGAATCGTGGATGCAGGCATGGCTTCCATCCTTGACGATGACTCCTGCATATATCGAGACCCATGAAGTATGGATGGCAATTGTGAATGACCATCCTGTTGGGTATTATTCCTTCGATGAAAATGAGGAAGGATTTTGGCTGGATAACTTGTGGGTGTTGCCGGAATACATGGGGCGGGGGATTGGAAAAGCTCTTTTTGAGCATGCGCTTGAAAGATGCAGAGTGAGAGGTGTAACTGTGTTGAAGATCGAGGCGGATCCGAATGCGCAGAGCTTTTACGAGAAAATGGGCGCGCGAAAAGTGAATGAGCATCGCACGCAGGTGGCTGGTGAACAACGGGTTTTACCGATCATGGAAATAAGAATGTAACAGATCGCAGACTCTGCTGAAAGGCAGGGTCTGTTTGTTTAACGGAAGCAGGTTTCAGGGCAGTATGAAGCGCGGATTTCTGTCAGCAGAAGGAATGACATCCATCCATGTCGAAAATGCAGGGCATCTGGAATAATAAGGTCAACCATAACATTTGGAAAAGGGTTCCCTTATGTCAGTTCCACATTTGAGTGAAAGCACGGAAATGTATTTGAAAGCGATGGTCGAATTGAGCGGCACGGAAGCCGTGATGATCGGTCGTTTGGCGGAACGCTTGAATGTGACGCCCGTCTCTGCCAATGAGATGGTGCGCAGGCTGGGAGAGCAGGGGCTGGTTTCTCATAAGCCATATAAAGGCGTGACCCTGACTGAGAAGGGGAATGAAGTGGCTTGTAATGTGATCCGCAGGCAGAGATTGTGGGAATGTTTTTTATACGACCATTTGAAGATCGAATGGTCGCAGGTGTATGAATTTGCCTGTTCGTTGGAACATGCCACGGCTCCGCAAGTGACGGAGGCCCTGGCGAATTTTCTTGGGAATCCACAGACCTGCCCGCGTGGGAATCCGATCCCTGATAAGAACGGTTCATTTATTCCGTTGGATGGAATTTTATTGAGCGAGGCAAAGGTGGGTGATACCGTAACTATACTGGCTGTGAATGCAACTGCAACCGATGTGCTTAAATATTTACAGGAAAAAAATATTTTGCCGGGACAAAAAATGACAGTGCTGGAAGCTGCGCCGCTTCAAGGTCCGCTGATGTTGAAGGTGGGGAGCAAGGAAGTGGCATTAGGCCTGTCACTGGCTGAGTTCGTGATCGTGAAATCAAATCGATAAGGAAAGTATATGTCTGAATCAACACAACTTCATTTACTGAAACCCGGGCAAAAGGCGACGATTACCCGTATCAACGGCGAGAGCGCATTGCGCAGGCGTTTTGTGGAAATGGGAATTGTCAAAGGTGAGACGATTTTGATCGAGCGCAACGCCCCGATGGGCGACCCGGTGGAATATTTCATCAAGGGCTATCATCTTGCGCTGCGAAAAGAGGAGGCGGCGCAAATTGAAGTAACGCTGCAGAGAGGTGCAAATGGCTGATATGACGATTGCGCTGGCGGGGAATCCCAACGCCGGCAAGACCACGATCTTCAATGCTTTGACCGGGCTGCATCAACATACAGGTAATTGGCCCGGCAAAACCGTGGAAAAGAAGGAAGGCGAGATCGTGCATGGAAATCTCACCATCAACATTGTGGACCTGCCCGGCACGTACAGCCTGACTGCGTATTCACCGGAAGAGATCATAGCCCGCGATTACATCATTGAAGAACACCCAGATGTGGTCATCAATGTGGTGGATGCGACGAATCTTGAACGCAATTTGTACTTGACAGTTCAACTTTTGGAATTGGATGTGCCGGTGGTTTTGGCATTGAATATGATTGACGATCTGCAAAAACAAGGCGCGAAGATCAACCTCGATCAGTTATCACAATTGCTGGGGAATATTCCGATCCTGTCCACGACGGCGAATCAAGGCAAGGGGATTTCGGAATTGATCTCGGGTGCAGTCCGCGCGGCTGGGAGGAATTAACCATGAACTTGGTGCAGTCTTTGTTTCGCCTGGATTATGGCGGAAAAATCGAGCGTGAAATTGCAAGGCTTATTTCCATGTTCGATGAAATGAAGTTCGATGTGGGCCGATATCCGCAACGATGGCTGGCGATCAAATTGTTGGAGGCTGACGCGGATATTCTCGAACGTGTGCGCAATATTCCGAATGGCGAAAAAATTATTGCTTCTGCGCAACAAGGCGCGGAAAAATTAAAGTCCATGCTTGGCGATGATGTGGATCTACTCACGGCAGATCGCCGTTATGGATACATCAACGGTGTGGTGCGTCAATCATTTCATCGGCCCAAACTGGATCGCATCACATTGACCGACCGCATCGACGATATCGTCACGCATAAATGGCTTGGACTGCCGGTGTTTTTCGCCGTGATGTACATTGTCTTTCGACTCGTGATCGATGTATCCTCTCCGTTTTTGGATTGGACGGATGCGGTGATCAACGGTCCGCTGGCACATTGGTTCTCGCTTCTTCTTGACCTGGCAGCTGCTCCCGCGTGGATTCATTCCCTCGTCGTTGAGGCAGTGATCGGCGGAGTCGGCGGCGTGCTGGTCTTTGTCCCCGGGTTGTTGATCCTGTATTTCTTTCTCGCGTTGTTGGAAGACTCGGGATACATGTCCCGTGCGGCGTTTGTGATGGATCGTTTCATGCGCGTGGTTGGTTTGCATGGAAAGTCGTTCATCCCGATGATTTTGGGTTTTGGATGTGCAGTGCCTGCGGTGTATGCCACACGGACAATTGCCAGCCGCCGCGATAGAATCCTCACAGCTTTGCTTGTGCCTTTGATGTCTTGCTCGGCGCGTTTGCCGGTGTATGTTGTGTTTGGATTGGCCTTCTTTGGCGCGCGTGCAGGGACTGTGATATGGGCGATGTATGCGCTTGGCATTGTGGTGGCGATGGTGGCAGGCATGGTGTTCACGCGGACCATTCTTAAACCTGATGTTTCGTCCGCCTTTGTGTTGGAGCTGCCGCCTTATCGTCAGCCGGCTTTGAAGAGTGTGTTGATCCACATGTGGGAGAACACGCGCGAATTTGTCCGCAAGGCCGGGACGACGATTTTATTCGCTTCGCTGGTGATGTGGCTGTTGTTGAATTTGCCATGGGGTGTGGAGAATCAACGCGATTCGTATTTTGGAAAAGTAAGCGGTGTGATTGCGCCGGTTTTTACTCCGCTTGGGTTTGGGGGCTGGGAAACTGGTGGCGCGTTGGTGACGGGCTTCATGGCGAAGGAGATCGTGGTCAGCACGATGAGCCAGATCTATCTTGGCGATGAGGAAGCACAGGCGAGTGAGCCGAAAACCATTGGCGAGGATTTGATTGGTATTGGTCAGGGATTTATGGACGCAACGGTTCGATCCGGCAGGATATTATTAAGCATCATTCCCGGTGTGAATTTAATGGTTGAAGATGCACAGGGCGAAGATACAGCTTTAAGCCTTGCATTACAGAAACAATTCACGCCGCTGAGTGCCATGGCTTTTCTTGTCTTTGTACTTTTGTACGTTCCATGTGTAGCCACGCTCGGCGCGATCAAACATGAATTTGGGATGTCGTGGGCTGTAACATCTGCTGTATATCAAACTGCCGTGGCCTGGGTCGCCGCCTTCGTGGTTTATCAAGGCGGCAGACTGTTAGGACTTGGATAAGCCATGTTGAATCAACTGGTGCAATTGCTCAATGGTCAAGAAAACGGGATGAGCCTGGCCGAGATCAGCCGCGCGTTGAAAGCACAGCCCACTGCCGTGCTTTCAATGATCGATCTGTTGGTGAAAAAAGAGAAATTGATCGAGATCGGGCCGGACGGAAAGTGCTGCACCACCTGTGGGGTACAATCCGATTGCAACCTGCTGGCCGTGCGCGGGAAGCGCTATCTTGTAAATCGAAGCGAGTTTATTCAATCATGAGCCATCCCTATTGTGACTACTGCAATTCCCATCCTGAAGACACTTTCAACAAACCATATCACGATACTCAATATGGATTTCCCATTAATGATGACGATTTGTTGTTCGAACGGCTGATATTGGAGATTAACCAGGCCGGGCTTTCATGGATCACGATCCTGAAGAAAGCGGATAATTTCCGCAAAGCCTATCATGGCTTCAATATTGAAAAAGTGGCGAAGTATGGAGAGAAAGATCGCGCACGCCTTCTTGAGGATGCAGGCATTATCCGCAATAAATTGAAGGTCAATGCGGCGATCGTGAATGCCCAGAAGATTCTTGAATTAAAGAAAGAGCACGGTTCCTTCAAGGCCTGGTTGGATAAAAATCACCCGCTGCCAAAAGAGGAGTGGGTGAAGTTGTTCAAGAAAACGTTTGTTTTCACAGGCGGAGAGATCGTCAACGAATTTCTCATGTCCACCGGATATTTGGCGGGAGCGCATGACGAGTCGTGTCCTATCTATCGGAAGGTGGCAAGCCTGCGTCCCGCGTGGATGCGAAAATAAAAGTGGACCGCTGTTGTTCAGCGGTCCACTTTTATTTTATCTGGCATACGTTCCCATTAATTCCGCACTTGCAAGGATATGGTCTTTGATGCCCAAGGTGACTTCCACGTTGTGAGCGCCAGCAGGAAGAGACAGTATTGTATCCAAGGCATAGAGCCTGAAAAAATACCGGTGTTCAGCAGGTGGGCACGGACCTTGATATCCATTCGTGCCGCCTGAGTTTCTTCCTTGCAAAGTTCCATCGATAAATTTTGCATCTGTTGGTACTGATTCGCTTAACCCACGCGATGAGGCTGGGATATTGTAGACCAGCCAGTGAAACCAGGTGCCGCCTGCATCGGGGTCGTCCATAACGAGGACGAAACTTTGCGTGCCGGCGGGTGGTTCTGTCCATGTAAGGGCGGGGGAAGTGTTGTTTCCATCGCACGAATAAATTGATGGAATCGCCTCTCCATTCTTGAATGCAGAGCTTGAGATTTCCAGTGTTGCCACTTCCATGGTTGCTGTAGCTGGAACAGCTGTCGCCGTGGGTTCAACCGCAGCCGGGGTACATGCTGAGAAAATAAAGACGGTCAAAAGCAGTGCATAATTTTTCATAACTTATCCTTTTTATAGATCTTCCCTTGTAACATTGTCAAATTGCAGAATAAAATCCTCGCCGTAAGCAAGGCTGGGGGTTTGAAAACCGGGTTTGAAATTTCCAGCCATAATTCGTTTCATGATCTCAACGGCAGTAAGTGAAGTGATGTAGTAGGCCTCGGGGGTTCTTAACTTTGCGCGGATGGTTTGTTTTCCATCTGTGACTTCGGCGATGATCAAACAGGATCCACTTTGGTTGCGCTCGCGTGAAGGGCCGGGAGGGAGTGTGTTCCCGATCACCCATTTGAGGAAATTCTTGATCGGTCTGGAATAGGCAATGAAACCCAGATACCGCGTAAGTTTCATCATGTTCACAGCGGATTTGGGAAGCGCCATATAAACTTCGATATTGGGGATGTTCGTGCTGTAAAAAGCGGTACTCACATCACCCCAGCCAACAGACACGAGTGATTTCGGTCCTCTTCCAAAATCAACCTGTTTGGTGCGCCACACATTCGGCACATTGGTTATTTTTCCACCAAGACGAATGCGTCCCTGGCGGTTCATGTTTTCAATTGCAGAGCGTGCCGTCCCGCGGGAAACGCCGCTGCCAAGAGTGGCAATGTTCAATTCAAGTTTCTGCGCGTTGGGAAGTTTCCTAGCCGCATACGAAGCGAGACAATCCGACGGCACAACGTCAAAGCCGCCGCCGGGTAACAGCATGATGTTCGCCCTGCGCGCCTCTTCACTTAATTTGACGATGGCTTCATATTCCTCGATCTCACCGCTGATATCCACATAATGTCTTTTGTTTGCGATGCATGCTTCCACCATTGTTTTGTAGGTCAGCGAGAAGGGTCCGGCGCAATGTAATACGGCGTCCACTTCCTGCACGGCTTTGTTCAATGCATCAACATCCTTCAGGTCGAAGGCGCGATATGCGAGTCCAAATTTATCAGCCTGAATCTGAAGTGCTTTTTCATCGCGACCGGCCAAGATGGGATGCAGACCCTCTTTCACAGCCTGCTCCACAATTAATTTCCCCGTGTAACCATACGAGCCGTAGATCAGGAAATTTTTCAAGTTAACTTCTTTCGGTCCATGATGGATGTGCGTATTTTTCTTCAACCAATTCTTCCGTTCGTTTTAATTCGGATGGGGACATTTCTCCACGCTCAAACTGGATTCCCAGCTGCGCCTCGAATCCTTTAACGAAGGCCTGCCCAGCCTCCTCAAAGCTGACTTTACGCCCAAGCACGGCTTCCACAGTGGTGGCACGTTCCAGCAGGCGGGTCGCTGCTTTTTCTCTTGCATCTTCATCTTTGAATATCAAGGCCTGACAGATTCTTGTCAGATCGCCGGTCAGTGGAAGCGAGCCGTGCTGCAGAACGCCTTCCTTTTTGCGAGCTTGTGCTGAACCGATCAACTTTTTTTCCTGCACCGTGATCTCATAGGTGGATGGGACTTCAAAACAGATCGGGTTTAAATTTTGAATAGCAGGTTCACCGATATATTCTTTGATTTCAACGGGCAGGCCCAGATTGTGAACAGCATAAAGCAATGCCTGTGCAAGCCGGTTATAGGATTCAAGCACGCCGCCGGAAAGGATGGGTTCTTCGGCGCTGCCAGTGACAGAATAGGTAAGCTCATCCGTATGAAGGATGGCCCTACCCCCTGTGGCCCGGCGGACAACTTCCCAGCCGTGAGCTTTCGTTCGCTCCATATCCACATCTTTAAATGATTGAGCATGTCCCAGAGATAAACACGGTGGGTCCCATGAATATAAGCGCAGCGTCGTTGGGGATTCGCCGCGATGGATATGTTCAAGGATCGCTTCATCTGCGGCCATGTTCCATGCACCGCGCGCTGGGGGAGTGTGAATTAATCGCCAGATGGATGTCATATGGAGATTATATGCGAAAAAAAGTAGGTCACGTTTCAAACGTGACCTACTGAGATTTCTCGAATTCTGTGAGCGCCTGTTCAAGCTTCTCTTTTGTCATATCCTCCAGTGGAGGTTTGACTGTCCATTTCGGGAAGTTGTGCAGTTTGTGTAGCAGGGCTTTCATGCTGGACGCGAGCGGCGAATATTTTTCAAGGATGTTCCTTTGTTCTGTAACGGTTGCTTGGATTTCAGAAGGGTCTTTGCCTTCCTGAATTAATTCCCAGATTTCGCGCAGGTATGGCGAGATCAGGTTCGCTGGAGCGGTGATGGCTCCCTGGGCTCTATTGGACAATGCATGGGTGAAGAGCGAGTCCGTTCCGTTGAAGACTGCCAGGTCACGCCCGAAGCGCTTTCCTAATTCAGTGGAAAACTCCGCATCGCCGGATGAATCCTTGATGCCGGCAAACTGAACAGGAAAGGCATCCTTAAGACGGGAAAGCAGATCGAGAGATAGCCCAATGCCAGCCGCGCCGGGGATGTGATACCCGAGAACGTATTTATCTTTTGGAACCGATTTGTTGATCAGCTCGCTGAACCATTGGAAGAGGCCATCGTCACTGGCCTTGCGAAAATAATATGGAGGCAAAACGACAACGCCGTCGTATCCAAGTTCAAAGGCAAGTTTTGTTAATTCGATGCTTTCGGTGAGGCTCGGTGTGCCGGTTCCGGCGAGCAAGCGAAAGCCCGGCAGCTGATGACGAAAGACGCGCGCAGAACGAAGCAAAGTTTCGCGTTCCTTGGCTGAAAAAGAAGGGCCTTCGCCGGTGGTTCCAAATAGAAGCGCACCATGACATCCGCGCGAAGCAAGGAAGCGAAGAAGTGTTGGAATGGATTCGAAGTCGATCGTTGAATCGGATTTCAGCGGGGTCACTGCTGCTGCATAAACGCCAGCCAGTGGATGCAGGTTGGACATGATCAACTTTCTTTTTCTTCGATGAATGTGCGTGCGGCTTCTGCGGGCGGCTGAAGCGGCTGACCTTCATGCTCGGAAAGATACTTTTGATGATCCAATGTCCACAGGTACAGATCGCCTTCGGTTTTATCCGGGAATTCGTTTAAGATGCTGCTCTCACGAATTACTTTTACGATCGGCAGGTATACGGTTTCATACCAATGTTTGACGGCTTCGTCGTCGCTGATGTCGCGTTTCAGATCCAACCCCATAAAGTAACGATGCACACCGATGTGTACCAGCATGCGGTCAAAGCCGTCTGGGATGGTGATCTTGATGTTTGCTTTGGGCAGAATCTCATCAAGGCGGGTACGTTCCAGAAAGTTGACCTTGCTTCCAAGAATCTCAAGATCCTCGGTTCGAAGATTCGGCGTGATATTCACGCGCGTGGAACATTCGCGAATCTCAGCTTCGATATAGATCTGGCCCTGTTCTCGCGCAACAGAAACGCGATGATGCCCGTCCACGACAAAATATACATCCCCTACTTTGTAGAGAACGATGGGGGGGAGATGAACATCTTGATAAAAGGCGCGGTCGACACTTTCCCAGCGTTTGCTGAGCGTGTCCTCTTTGGGAAGGAATGCATCATCAAATTCATGATAACGGTTCAGACTCCCTGCGATCTGATCCACGCGAACCGTTTTGATCCCGCGATAAACGGGGCCGCCGATATGCAGTTTTTCCTTGATCTCATCGTAGGAGAGCAGGGTTGTTCGTTTACCAGACATGTAAGATGTGATCTGGTTTACAAAGGCTTTGAAGCGGGCTTTGCTAAAGTCTGCTTTGGAACGGGAAGTTAATTCGTCTGACATGTTTTTCTTCTTTACTCTTAATGACTCACATTTAATATTTTATACGGATAAACGTTTGTAATTCTGGTCAGGTTTATCACAGTCTCAGAACTGGCCAAATTGTTCATGTAAAAATGGGTGTGACCATGAAAAAGATGGCGCGGTCTGGCAAAACGGATCAGCCAATTGAGTGCTCTTAATCCATTATGAGCTGGATCCACATCGTCGTGGATGCCGTAGGGTGGTGAATGGGTGATGAGAATATCCATTCCGCGGCCATATTGCATGCGATTGAGGATGATTCGAGGCACAAGACGGAATGCTCTCAGGTAGGCTTCTGTTTGGGTGTATTGATTGGTACCGTCCGGTCGGTAGCGGATCGAGCCGCCAAAGCCGCCAATCAAAAAACGGTTGTGCCGAACCAGCTTTAAGTCCAGGTTGGTACCGCCTTCAGCCCGTGTGTTCTTCTGCGAGGGGTTTTCATTTGGATCATGATTGCCCGGAACATAGAACATGGGCACGTTCAGCATGGTCACCAGGTATTCCAAGTAGGCGTAGGGAAGGTCCCCGCAACCGATAATAAGTTCAACATCCTGGAATTGCCCGCTGGATGCGAGAGTGTAAATCCGATCGAGTGCCTGATCACTAACCGCCAGAATTTTCACGACGGATACATTTTGCCGTAGAAATCCTTTCCCTGCAAGTGATTTACCCCACAAAATTGCAACATAAAGGGCTGGCGATTCTACCAGCCGGGCACTATAATTCGAAGAACTAGCCCACAGGTAGGAGCCTACTCTGGAAACAAGAAACATTTCATCAATGGATTCGGGGGATGAAGCCCCACGTCAACAACTTTTATCCGGTTCAACCCTGGTTGGCAGGTACAGCATTCAGGATGTGATTGGTGTTGGCGGGATGGGTTCCGTTTACCGTGCCCGTGATCTCCATTTCCCGAATGTCGTCAAATTGGTGGCTGTTAAAGAAATGATCAATATGGCACCGGACCCCTTGATTCGGCAAACCATTGTTCAAAACTTTGAGCGGGAAGCCAACCTGCTGGCCACGTTAAACCATCCATCGATCCCCAGAATTTATGATTATTTTACCGAGGAAAGCCGCTCCTATCTGGTACTCGAGTTCATCCATGGCAAGGATCTTGAAACTGTTATTAGTGATGCCAATGGGTTTTTACCCGAAGATCAGGTGATTAGTTGGGGGATTCAACTTTGTGATGTACTTACCTATTTGCATGGGCACAAGCCTGACCCGATCGTTTTTCGCGACATGAAACCCTCCAATGTGATGATCAATCACAATGGCGATGTAATCCTGGTGGACTTCGGAATTGCCAAAACCTTCCAGTCCGGTATCAAAGGAACCATGATCGGAACAGAAGGATATTCTCCTCCAGAACAATATCGCGGAGAAACAACTTCACAGGCGGATATTTATTCGCTGGGTGCCACGTTGCATCATGCCCTTACGCGCCGAGATCCGCGCATGGAGCCTCCGTTCTCATTTGCCGAGCGACCGATCCGCCGCATTAATACGAACATATCCGTTGAGCTTGAGGCGGTTGTTAATACATCTCTGCAATATAATCCGAATGAAAGATTTCCGAGTACGGTTGCCATGAAGGATGCATTGCTGGCAGCGGCCCGGAAAACGGGCACTCTTTCCAAGATAACTTCTGCCCTGCCCGTATCAAGCGGCGGGATTAAACCTTTGTGGACCTTTAAATGCGAAGATGAAATCCGAAGCACTCCCATGTTGCATCAGGGCTCATTGTATGTAGGGTGCTATGATAATAACTTGTATGCCATCAATGCGGCTGATGGACAATTTCAATGGAAATATGCAGCTGAGGGTGGTATTGTCTCAAGGCCGGCGCAGTATGACAACAACATCTTTTTCGGTTCTGAAGATAAAAGCCTTCATGTTGTGAACTCCCGTACCGGGAAGTTGATATGGAAGTACTATACAGAAGGAAAGATTCGATCATCCCCCCGCATTGCTGAAGGCCATATTTTTATCGGCTCCGATGATCAGGATCTTCATGCGGTGAATGTCAATTCCGGCCGGGCTGTTTGGAAGTTTTCCACCGACGCGCCGATTCATTCCACTCCTTTGGTTGTAAATGAACTTGTGTACGTGGGTACGGAAAGCGGCGCCTTCTATTGTGTCGATTTCCGCGGAACTCAGAAGTGGCGTTTTCAGTCGAAGCGGGCGATTACCTCATCTCCGACCTTTCAAGGTCAGGCGATCTTTTTCTCGTCAGTGGATAGCACTCTCTATGCTCTTGATATCAAGAACGGCTGGGCGATTTGGAAGTTCAGGCTTGGCAAGGCGTCTGTTTCATCCCCTGCAGTGACCGATGATTATGTTTTTGTGGGTGCAGCAGATGGTTTTATCTATTGTGTGGATAGTCATACCGCGAAGGAAATCTGGCGTTTTAAGACGGACAATCAGATAAGCAGTTCTCCGACCTTATACAAGGATTCGCTGTATTGCGGTTCTGTCGACGGAAATCTGTACTGCCTTGAATTCCGTACCGGGCGCTTGCGTTGGAAATTTGAAACGGGAGCAGCAATTACCGGTTCACCGATCGTGTACGACGACATTGTTTATATTGGCTCAACAGATCATCAGATCTATGCTCTGTTTGCCTAAAAGGAGATCCTGTGGCAGATTTTTTTCGTAAATTGTTCGGTAGTAAAGAGAAACAACCCGAGAAACCAAAACAAGTGGATATGGTTACCACTGCCCCATTAACAGACCAGCAGATCACCGCGATAATTTCCAATCAGAGTGCCAGCTATGAAATGAAGCAATTGGTTGCAAGCGCCGCCCAGTCTGTCGGCAAGCAACGTGAGCATAATGAGGACAGCCTGCTTGCGTTCACCAATACGGTTTCCGGCAATGCGGAGAGCATCCCGTTTGGTTTATATATTGTTGCAGATGGCATGGGTGGGCATCAATTTGGCGAAGTTGCAAGTAATGCTGCTGTAAGGATTATGGCGGGGCATATTACAAAGAAATTCCATTCCTATTTGTATAATCTCCCCACGCAAACACTGCAGGATTCCTTGCAGGAGGTCATGGAAGAATCGATCAAGGACGCACATAAATATGTGCAGCGTGAGGCGCCAGGGAGCGGTACTACAGTTACAGCTGCCTTGGTATTGGGACAACAGGTGACCATTGCTCACGTGGGTGACAGTCGTGCCTATGCTGTTTATCCGGATGGCAGGATGGATACGATCACACGGGACCATTCACTGGTCAAGCGCCTTGAAGAACTCGGCCATTTGAGCAAAGATGAGGCCGCTACGTTCCCGCATCGAAACGTTTTGATCCGTGCATTGGGTCAGGGAGAATCTCTTGAGGCAGATGTCTTTACGGTGCCATTCCCGTCGCCGGGTTATTTAATGATCTGTAGTGATGGTTTGTGGGGCGTGGTGAATGAAAAAGATATATACCGTGCCATTACAGATGCGCCAAACCTGCACCGCGCCTGCCAGAATTTGGTGGAAGCAGCCAATGCTGCCGGCGGACCGGACAATATCTCCGTGATTATTGTTCAACTGATTGGATAATGCCAATGGCATCCGGCAAGCGGGATTATTATTCGATACTGGGGATCTTCCGCGATGCTACGCCGGAGGAGATCAAGCGCGCTTATTTTGACGCCGCTCAACGTTTGCATCCCGATAAAAATGTTGCTGCCGGTGAAACTGAACTTTTCCTTGAAACTCAACAGGCTTATGAAGTACTCTCGAATCCGAAGCGTAAAAGCCTGTATGATGCCACACTTCCCCCTGAAATCGAAACAGACACATCGATAAAACATGAGTTTCTCTATAGCCGGCCAAGCCTTGTAAAAATTACAGAACCTCAGCTTTTATATGTTCAACTTGAAGTTGGGTCACGTGAAGTTGCGGGTCAAATGGCCACTCCACCGTTGAATGTCTGCCTTGTGTTGGATCGATCCACATCCATGCAAGGTGAAAAAATGGATATGGTCAAAGCTGCTGCAATTACTTTGATCCGGGGCTTGCGCCCGCAGGACGTTTTTAGTGTCGTTACTTTTAGTGATCGGGCAGAAGTACTTATTCCAGCCTCAATTAACCAGGAAACAAAGAAACTGGAAAGCCGCATTCATTTGATGCAGCCTTCCGGGGCGACGGAAATTTTCCAAGGCCTGGAAGCAGGCTTGAACGAAGTGAAACGGTCGCTTGATCCTTCGCGTGTAAATCACATCATCCTGCTTACGGATGGGCATACCTATGGGGATGAACATGCATGTCTGAAACTAGCTGTGGAAGCATCACACTTAAATATCGGAATTACAGGGTTGGGAATTGGAAATGAATGGAACGATATTTTTCTGGATGCTCTTGCAAGCAGTACGGGGGCAAGCTCGGCATATATATCGAAGGCCAAGGATATCGAGCGTATTCTGGTGGATAAATTTAACGCGCTTTCAAGTATTTTTGCGGACGATGTGGTTGTGGATTATAAGGCGCAGGCACATGTTCATATTAATTATGCATTTCGATTGCAGCCGGAAGGTGGTGCGGTTGCGCTTGAAACACCCATGCATCTTGGTCCCATCTCCCGTGATGCTCCATTAAAAGTTCTTTTTGAAATTGTTGTAGACCCTGGTGCTCTTGACCATGATGATGTGATCTTAATGGAAGGGTCCATCAAGGTTTCTGTTACGGCAAATCCTGCGCCTGCAACACCCATACGGGTAAAGCTTTCCCGCAAAGTGCTTGAAAAAGCATCCAACGAACCACCGCCAGCCAGTATTCTCAGCGCTTTATCTCGATTAACTTTATATCGAATGCAGGAACGTGCACGTGTTTCCGCGGAAGCCGGTGAATATTCCGCTGCTTCCAGGCATTTGCAAAATCTTGCGACCCACCTGCTCTCAAAGGGAGAGAGCTCACTCGCCAAGACAGCGTTAATGGAAGCCGAGAATTTGGAGCGCATGCATACCTGGAGTGACGGTGGAAATAAGGAATTAAAATATAGTACACGCGCACTTCTATTGGAAGGAGCGAAGGAGAAATACAAATGATGGTTTGTCCCAATTGTAAACATAATAATATGGCCGGGGCAATGTTTTGCGCCGAATGCGGTGCTCAATTATTGGGCAAGGATGCATTGACGACCCAGAATATCTCAACCGAACAATTCGCATCCAGTTTGCCGAAAAATACGCAGGATGTATATCAGTCTTTTGACGGCCAGGGTGCATGGGGAAGTATTCATTTGTTGGATACGGGTCAGGTGCTTCCATTATCAGTGCGTAACGAGTTTACACTTGGTCGCATTAGTGAGGGGCAGCCGATCATGCCGGATATCGACCTTTCCCCCTATCAGGCCTATGCCGGAGGGGTCTCACGTTTACATGCAATTATTAAGCGCGATGGGAATCGCATTCTTTTTATGGATTTGGGTTCCGCCAATGGTTCCTATATTAATGGCAAGCGGCTTCAACCAAATGCCGAACAATATATCAATCATGGTGATATCATCGCCCTGGGTAAATTGAAAATGCAAGTTTTGGTGAAAAACGGTTAATGGAAAGAGAGTTTAATTGATATGGCACATAGCGTTATTTTGCATATAGCTGGCGAGCCTTCTGTAGCTGGTGAAGTGGAGGAGCTGCCCAAGGCCGCAGATACAATTATTGTGGTATCGAATCCCCGTCAAAAGGACGGAAAAGACCTGCATTATCTTGACAATAATGTTACCAAAGTGATCTGGCCCCTGAATAAAGTGAGCTTTATAGAAATTCTGGATGGTGCAGGCGACGAAAAGATCATTGGTTTTGTGAGGGATTGATTATGCCGTCGGAAGAATTGGAGAGACGTCGTATTCTGGTTGTGGATGATGAAGAACGCATGGTGCGCTTCATCCGCATGAATTTGGAACATGATGGTTTTCAGGTTGTGGAAGCATTCAACGGAAAACAGGCGATTCAAAAATTAAGAGATATCACTCCCGACCTGATTCTGCTGGATGTAATGATGCCCGACCTGGATGGTTTTGAAGTTCTCGAAACCGTTCGTGAAATCACCAATGTCCCTGTCATCATGCTGACTGCCAAAGGTGAGGAGGATGACCGCGTTCGTGGCCTTGAGCATGGCGCGGACGATTACGTTACCAAGCCTTTCAGCCCGCGGGAGTTGGTCAGCCGGGTGAAAGCGGTGCTGCGCCGTACCGAAGGTGCCACGGGTTCGATGCATGGTCTCCTCGAAATTGACAAACGCCTCAAGATCGACTTTGACCGTCGCGAGATCTGGCTTGAAGGCAAACTCGTAAAACTCCGCCCAACGGAATACCGCCTGCTCTTCCATCTTGTGCAGAATGCAGGTTGGGTGGTGTCGCATGACCAGTTGCTCCAGAAAGTTTGGGGTTATGAATATCGCGACGAGCCGCATTACGTTCGCCTTTATATTAACTACCTCCGCCAGAAACTGGAAAAAGATCCTGCCGACCCGCAATACATTTTGACCGAACGCGGCGTCGGATATCGGTTTGTGGATTACAAACGCTCCAAAGAATAATAAAATTCTCTAACGAAATGAAGACAAAACGCCTACGTTTTTTTAACGTGGGCGTTTTAAATTAAGAGCGTACGTTCAAATCAACCAACCTAAAAGGAGGTACCTATGTCCAATTTAATTCGTTGGGAACCCGCTCGTGAGATGATGACGTTGAGAGAGGCCATGGATCGCCTCTTCGACGACGCCTTCACTCGTCCGCTTGGCTTTGGCAACGGCCATGAAAATGCCTGGTCTGTGCCTGCGGTGGATATGTATCAGACAGAGAATGAAGTCGTTGTGAAGGCTTCACTGCCCGGCATCAAGGCCGATGAAGTGCAGATCAATGTCACTGGCGAAGTGCTCACCATCAAGGGTGAGGTCAAGCAGAAGGAAGAGACCAAGGAAAAGGCATATCACATCCGTGAACAGCGCTGGGGCATGTTCGAACGCTCCATTGCTTTGCCCTCCGCGGTGGTCGCAGACAAAGCCAAAGCCGATTTCGAAAATGGCATTGTCACCATCACTCTTCCCAAGGCTGAAGAAGCCAAACCCAAGACCATCACCATCAAAGCCAAATAATTTGTAGCATGAGCAAAACAGGAGTCAGGCATATGCCCGACTCCTGTTTTGCTTTATGATTGGGATGGGAGACTCTGCCGCATGACTGAATCATTTTCGACTCTTCGCATCAACCCGGACCGAATGCTTGATACGTTTAATCAACTGGCCTTGATCGGTACGACAGGTGACGGCGGTGTGAACCGAACCACTTTCAGCGAGGCGCATCTTGCCGCGCGCAAATGGTTTCGCGAACAGATCAAAAGCTCTGGCTTCGAATTCAAAACAGATGGCGCAGGGAATCACTCTGCTGTTCTAACATGTGGACGTTCAAACGTTCAAACTCTGTTGATTGGTTCGCACTTGGACTCTGTCCCCAAAGGCGGACGATTCGACGGTGCGCTTGGCGTGGTGGCGGCTTTCGAAGTGTTGAGAACTGTCAAAGAAAACGGGATCAGCTTGAAGTTAAATCTTGAAGCGATGGACTTCACAGACGAAGAAGGCACACATTTGAGTCTGTTTGGGAGCAGCGCGCTGGCGGGCCACCTTCATCCAGATGATTTAAAAAACCCGTACAGTGGGCGGGAAAATTTCGCTGCCGGCCTGGCGCGCGCAGGCTTGACGGAAGAAGGTTTGCTGCAAGCGAAGCGTTCGAAAGAATCCATCGCTGGATATTTGGAGCTGCACATTGAACAGGGCAAGCGGTTGGAACGTGCGGGGATTAATATTGGCGTGGTCTCCGCGATTGTGGGGTATGGTTCATATCGAATGAGTTATCTTGGCCGCGCAGATCATGCGGGTTCGACAACGATGGAAGACCGGCTGGACGCGGGGCAGGGCGTGGCCGCGTTTATTTTGGAAGTGCGTGAGACCGTGATGCGAGATTTCCCGAATTGTGTCGCAAATGTGGGCAAGCTTGAGTTCGTGCCCGGTGCTTCAAATATTGTGCCCGCACGCGCAGACTTTTTGTTGGAGTTTCGGTCACCGGATGCAAATCAACTTTCCCAATTGGATTTGACATTGACGGAACTGGCTGAACAAAAAGCAAAACAATTTGGCTTGCAATTAAAAGCGGAGCCGCTCGGAAAACATTTGCCAAACTTAATGAGCTCAGAAATTCAGAACGCGTTTCAGAAATCATGTCACGATTTGGGATTATCCAGCACCGTGCTTGCTTCCGGTGCAATACACGATGCACAATCGCTTGTAGATATCTGTCCGATCGGGATGATCTTCATCCCTTCGGTGGATGGAGCCAGCCATGCGCCGCGCGAATTCACCAGATGGGAAGATTGCGTAAATGGCGCGAATGTTTTGCTGCAAACAGTTTTGAGATTGGCGGCAGAGTAAAATAGGATTATTCCATTGGAAGGCAGGCCGTATGAAAAATTTTGACTCGAAATACAACGATATTCCCAAAACCGAACTTCATTGTCATCTCGAAGGTGCGATTCGCACGCAGACCATTATCGATGTGGCGCGCGAATTCAACTTGAAACTCCCTGCCTATGAAGCCAGTGAGTTGGATAAACATGTCAAAGTGTATGACCAGCTGCAGAGCTTGGAAGCCGTACTGAAGGCTTTTGATATTTTCCAAAACAGCATCACCTCGCCGGCTGTGTTTGAGCGCATGGCTTGGGAGTTGTTTGAAGATTGCGCCAAACAAAATATCAAGCTGTTTGAAGTTCGTTTCTCGCCAGATTGGGCATTTCATGGTCACAATGTGGATTGGGATGCCAGCCTGGAAGGGTTGCTCCGCGCACAGGAACGAGCCGAGCGTGAGTTTGGCATGGTCATTGGCATTATTGCGATCACTTCGCGGGGGATGGGCGCCGAATCCTGCGTCAAAACCGTGGACTGGGCGATTCGCCATAAACAACATATTCAAGCCGTCGATCTTGCCGATGGCGAGCTGTTATATCCGATGAGTAATTTTGTGAAGCCGATCCTGAAGGCAAAGGATGCAGGGCTGAAAGTGACCATTCATACAGGCGAAGATACGCCGGCTTCAGCAGTGTGGAATACCATCCATACGTTTCAGCCTGACCGCATTGGTCACGGGATTCACAGCATTGAAGATATGAAAGTTGTCGAACTAATTAAGGAACGAGGTATTACCCTCGAAGTGAATCCGTGGAGTAATTATCTGACGAATTCTGTGAAAACCATCGAAGAGCATCCGTTGAAGAAACTGTTTGATCTTGGCGTGAAAGTGACGATTAATTCCGATGACCCTGAAGTGCTGGAAACGAATGTAAACAACGAGTATCGTATTGCTCATGAAATTCTTGGCATGAGCATGGACGATATTAAAACTTGCAATCGATTTGCGTATGAATCTTCTTTTATCCCGCCGGAGAAAAAGAAGAAAGTTGAAAAATACTTTGCTTAAAAAGTGACGGTCACCTTTCGGGTGACCGTCACTTTTTGGTTTACTTCTTATTCATAATTTGATCTAAAGCCCGTTTGAACACTTCGTATGGTTGTGCGCCGACAACCGCATAACGGTCATTGATCACGTAGGTGGGCACACCACTGACGCCAATCTGTTGCGCCTGCTGAACCTGCCCTGCAACCTCGGCAGTATATGTTCCACTTTCGACAACTTGTTGCATATCCGCGCCATCAAGACCGACTTCCTCGGCGGCGGCGCGAAGGACACCCCAATTGCTGATATCCAATCCGTCTGCATAGACTTGACGGAAAACAACCTTATGAAATTCGTTTACTTTGCCATGCTCACGTGCATATTCTGTCGCTTCGTGCGCGAGGCGCGTGTTGTAAATTCTTTTCGCGGAGACGAACTTCATTCCGTGCATGGCCGCCATTTGGCTTAATCGATCCTCCGAGCCCGAAGCGCGGGCGCGCAAAATATAGTCGGGGAGGGGCATTCCCTCGGGCGGCGTATCAGGCCTCAGGTAGAACGGACGCCATTCCACATCCACGTTGTATTCTTCTTTCAGTTTCTCGACCACACCCTGGCCGACATAGCACCACGGTCATATATAGTCGGAGAAGATCGTCAGCTTGAAATCCATATGGCTCCTTTGGGGTAGGACTATTTACCCACGGTTTTTTCGCACTTCATATTGTATACTTGTGGCATCAATTTATTACCCAAGGAGCAGCTGAAATGGAATTTTTAGCCGGTGGCAGTATTTTATTTACCATTCTTATGGTGTGCGGTTCATTACTTTGTACCGGGGTGATCGTGGCAGCGTCCATCGGCATTCCGATTTATTTCATGCGCAATAATCAGAAGCGCGCCGAGGCTTTAATGCAAAGCGGTACCCAGGGGGAGGCAACCATTCTTTCCCTTCAAGATACGGGTATGCTGATCAATAACAATCCGCGTGTCACAGTGCTCCTCGAGGTGCGTGTCGCGATGCGCCCCCCTTACCAGGTGACCAAATCGTTGACGGTTCCATTGATTCGCCTGTCACAAGTTCAGACCGGGTCAGTTGTTTCCGTTATGGTGGACCTCTCCGACCCGACTAACCCGGATAAGATCGGACTGTTATTAAAGTAACTTCGCCTGCATAAAAAGAGCGCCGTTGTCAACGGCGCTCTTTTTATTTCCCATTTCCGTTGAGGTTTTTGTGATGCTGTGCTTTTTCCTCATACATGGCGGCATCGGCCCTCATCATGGTTTTTTCGATTGGTTCATTTTTCCGACGGGTGGCTCCACCGAGCGAAATGCTTAATTCAGGTCCTTGATAGTATTTATTATTAATGGGGATCAGTGGGCGAATCCGCTCAAGTGTTTTTTGTAATTCTTCATCCTTTTGCTCTGGCAGGAGAATGGCAAACTCATCGCCTCCGATTCGGGCGACGACTGCTTCATCTTCAAAAGCAGATTTCAACACCTCGGCAGCCCGGCGAATTAACTTGTCACCGGCTTGATGACCCAGCTTGTCGTTGGCTTGTTTCAATCCGTCCAGGTCGGCAATGATGATGCTGAGTGACTGTGTTTCTGAATGAGTTTGAATTTGTTCTTCGAAGTATGCCCGGTTGAATAGACCCGTCATCACATCATGTGTGCCGAGATAACGCAGGTATTCCTCCGCCTTTTTGCGGGCGGTGATATCCTGAATGGCGACCAGCACCCATTTGAAATCATCCTCGTGACCCGGCATCAGCCTCCAATCGAGGTGGATGTTGAAGGGGTCGCCAGAGAGCGAATAGTTGATACCGTCCCGTTCGTATGCCAGTTTGCCGTTCCACATATCCATGAGTTCGCCTGAAAAGTGTTGACGCATTTCATCGCGAAAGACCTTGTCCAGGTTTTCCAGGAGGATCTCTTTGGAAGGTGCGCCAAACAGGTCGAGAGTTTTTTGATTAACGTCGAGGACGCGGATCAGGCTCATAAAACGGTCGACCAATTCCGGGTGAGAGAAAAGATGCGTTTGTAAATCGGTCACACCCTGTGCGCGCATCTCGTCAAACAGCTCCTTGAGTTCGTGATAATCCTCTTCCCAAAGAGAAATGGGGGCATGGTTGAAAAGGTGGTGAAAGCGTGCCTCCGCCTCTTTTAATTCAGTGATGTTTTGAATGGCAACCATCACACAGCCCCAGTCGTCAATGCATTCCGGCAGGATGCGCCAATTCAGGCGGATGTTCAAAGGCCGGCCATCGAGTGTGTAATTGACGCCTTCACCGGCCCAGTTGATCTTGCCGCTCCACAGCGTGAGCAGTTCGGAACGGAAGTGCCCGCGCATTTCATCGCGGAAGATTTTATCGAGATTGGCGAGTAATTCTTTTTCGGAGGCCGCACCAAACATGCCCAGTGTTTCATGATTCACATGAAGGACCTTGATGCGTTTCATGCAGCTGTCAATATCACCAGGGTGTTTGTCGAAATGCCGATTCAAATCTGTGACCCCCTGCGCGCGCAACTCATCGAAAAACTTCTTGATGCCGCTGTAGTCCTCCTCCCACAAGGAAATGGGGGCGTACGTGAACAGGCTTTCAAAATGGTCCGTGGTTTTGGGCATGGTCAGCCTCCTTGAATGGAACGATTATAATTTGCGCTTCGGATAAATCGCCTTTTGATCCCTGAAATTGGCGGGAATCTGACGGGAGCGCCAAGACAAATTCTTATGGGATTCAAATTGACCGAATCTAAATCATCAGGGTATAATGTCCCGCCAATCATAGAAAGCCGGTTCCCATCCAAAATGGGACTTTTCCCCGCGTGGGGACGAACCGCAATCATCTTTTAGGAAACAAGGAAGTATCAATACATGGTTAAGCGAACATATCAACCCAAGATCCGCCGCCGCGTGCGTGTACACGGTTTTCGCCAGCGTATGGCATCCGCCGACGGCCGCAACGTTTTAAAGCGCCGCCGCCTTAAGGGCCGCTATAAACTCACGGTCAAGTCCAACGAGCATGTGAAGAAGACTCGTTGGTAGGTCAACGAGCTTTAGGCGCGGAGTAATTTCTCTTTCGAGGAATGGGTGCAGAGTCGGTTTCGCCTGACCCGATCGGAAGATTTCAAGCGGGTGCGGCAATCAGGCAAGTCTTATGCTCACCCGCTTGTTGTGTTAGTAGCACAACCCAATCAGTCACAAAACATCCGAGTTGGTGTGACTGCCGGGAAGACCGTTGGAACAGCCGTATCCCGCAACCGGGCCAAGCGACTGCTGCGCGAGGTGATGCGGCCCATGTTGCCAAACCTCGCTTCCGGTTGGGACCTGATCCTGATCGCCCGGCCCAAGCTTGTCACTGCCTCTCTTGAAATTACCCACGACGCCGTAATCACCCTTCTCCACCGAGCAAAATTGATTCCATCGAATGGATCCTGAAGCAGAATTCCATTTGCACGATTATTCGCACGAACCTCGTTTGCGCGATATGCCGCGCACGATTTTGAACTGGCCGCGTATTGCAGTGCTGGCATTGATACGGCTTTATCAAATGGTGGTTTCCCCCGGTTTGCCCGCAAATACCTGCCGTTTTTACCCCTCCTGTTCTCATTATGGATATCAAGCAGTCTACAAACACGGCGCGCTGAAAGGCTCCCTCATGGCGGCCTGGCGCGTTTTGCGTTGTAACCCCTTCAATCGCGGCGGATACGACCCCGTCCCCTAAAGTAAAATAGAACCAGAACATTCCACGGCATGGCTCTTGCTTTGCTGTATTATCAGGAGTAAACCCAACTTGAACATGAAAAAAATATCCTTGATCTCCCTGCTTGTGCTTGGTGTGTTTGTGCTGAGCGCGTGCTCAAGCCGAACGGCTGTGAATACATGGCCTGGGCTGGCAGCGGACTCTGCTCGTGCCTACCTTGCCAACGGCTCTGAAATATATGCAATTGATTTGAAGACCGGCAAGGAAGCCTGGCATTATCCGGAATCGGCAGATGCCAAACATGTCTACTTTGCCACTCCTGTCTTAACAGAAGACGGCCAGTTGTTGATCGGTAGTGAAGGCACAAACCATGCATTCGTCAGCATCAATGTTGAAACCGGCAAGGAAAACTGGAGCGAGCCCTTTTTAGGCGCACAAGGAAAATGGGTGGCTCCCCCGCTCGTTTTCAATGACACGATCTATGCACCCAATACGGACGGCTTTGTGTATGTGCTCGATCTGCAGGGTAAATCTGTAGCCGACCCGATTGATATTGGCGGCTCGCTTTGGTCCGCTCCCTCCACAGACGGAAAGCTTCTCTATATTGCCTCTCTTGACCATCATCTCCATATCATCGACCCGGCCACGAACACCACGGTTGGTGAGCCTGTGGACCTAGGCGGCGCCGCCCCCAGCAGCCCCGTTGTTACCGCAGATGGTGCCTACGTTGGTTCGTTCACATCCAATATTCAGTTCATTAAACCGAACGGCAATCATGACACTGTTGCAGAAGCTGCCAATTGGGTATGGGGGACGCCTGCACTCGATGGCGACACCCTGTATTATGCCGATCTTGATGGAAATGTCTTTTCCTTTGATACTGCCAGTGGAAATCAAAACTGGACCGAGATTAAGCCGGATGGACCTATCGTGGCGAGTCCGCTTGTAGTGGGCGACCAGATCTACGTCGCGACCGAAGCGGGTACTTTCTTCGCTTTGGACAAGGATGCAAAGATCGCCTGGGAAAAGGATCCAGGAGGCGACGCTGCCAATATTTACACCACTCCCGTCGCTTCCGGTGACCTGATCCTTGTAGCTCCCTACAAGGGCGATTCTCTACTTGCCGCTTATGACGCCGCAGGCAAACAAGCCTGGACGTTCACCCCTGAAAAATAAGGAACCTGACCCATGTGGGAAACACTTATCATCCAACCGATGACCACGCTCTTGCTTTGGATCTATAACATCCTTGGCCATGGCCCGCATACCTTTGGTCTGGCCATCATCCTCTTTACCATTGTGGTTCGTTTGATCACCTGGCCTTTGAATGCCTCGCAGGTCAAGGGTGCACAGGCCATGCAGGAATTGCAGAATGACAAGGACTGGCAGGAAATTCAAAAGAAATATGCCAAGGACAAGGAAAAACTTGCGCAGGAACAAATGCGCATTTATCAGGAAAAAGGCATCAACCCCTTCGCTTCCTGTTTACCGACTTTGATTCAATTCCCGATCATTATCGGTTTGTACCAAAGCATCAGCCGCGCGATGGCTGCATCTCCTTTGGATATGTTGAAGCTGGCACGCACTGTTTCGGTGTATCCATTCCTTAACTTCGAAAATTTGATTCCCCTCAACAGCAAATTCCTGTGGATGGATCTGGGCCGGCCTGAATCGATTGCCATTTTTGGTTTCGCGCTTCCCACACTTGCATTGATCGTGGCGGCCACCACCTATGTGCAGTCCAAACTTACCATGCCCACCTCCACCAACCCCAATGACCAGAGCGCGCAAATGTCCAGCATGATGAGTATTTATATGCCGCTCATGCTCGGCTGGTTTGCATTGAACTTCGCTTCGGGTATTTCGGTTTATTTCATTACCAGCAATCTGCTGGGTATCATTCAATACGCTGCAACTGGTCGCGCCAACTGGAGTAACCTGTTGCCCGGCGGAAATAAAAATCTACCCGCGAAATCCGCGAAAAAATAGGGAGGCACCATGAGCGAGCGAACTACGCTTGAGATCATTGCTCCAACTGTCGAAGAAGCACTCGAACAGGGATTGAGTCAACTCGGCCTCACGGCTGATGCTGTTTCAGTGGAAGTATTGGATTCCGGCAGCAAAGGATTGTTTGGACTTGGCGGCCGTCAGGTGCGCGTGCGCCTCACAGTCAACCCGCCTCCGGGAACGGAAGTGCCGCCTCCTCCTGCGCCGAAGCCTGTATCATCCTCGGAGAAGGCTCCGGCCAAAAAGGCAGAGTCAGCACCGAAAGCACGCGAACAAAAACAGCGTGAACAAAAGCCTAAAGAGCAGAAGCCGCGCGCCGAAAAACAGCCTCAGGAAAAACCTGCTCCTGTAGCGACACGGCGAATTGACGAGCTCAACGACCCGTTGCTCAACACCTCGGAAGAAGTGGTCTCCAAGTTAATTCATCACCTGGGTATGCAGGCACAAGTCTCTGCACATTTTGACGAGGATGGTCATGATGACCGTCACAACATCCTCGTGGATGTGCGTGGTGATGATCTGAGTGCGCTCATTGGCCGTCATGCTGAAACGCTGAATGCCTTCCAACATGTGGCTTCCCTGATCGTGGGAAAGGAATCCCAGCAGTGGGTGCAGTTGACCATCGATGTGGAAGGTTATCGCGCCCGCCGCGAAAAGCAGCTTCGTCAGCTGGCCCGCCGCATGGCAGACCAGGTCACCAAGACCGGCCGCAAAATGACCATGGAGCCGATGCCCTCCAGTGAACGACGCGTCGTGCATATTGAGCTGCGCGGCGATCCCGCCGTGATGACCGAAAGCGCTGGCGAAGACCCATATCGCAAAGTGGTCATTCTTCCAAAAGAATAAACTAATAAATTCCGAATTCTCATACGCTCTTGTTGAGTTTAAAACCTCGACAAGAGCGTATTGTTTTCCCTACGGTATAATTCGTTCATGTCTGAACTTGTTGCGCTTCAGCCGGTGGATTATCTAGCAATTGGCCACGTGGCTGTGGATAGGACACCTGCGGGAAATCAACTGGGCGGCTCGGCGGCATACTCAGCGTTGACGGCCCGTGCGCTGGGGCTGCGTGTGGGTATTGTTACTTCTGCTGGAAGTGACGCTCCCTTGCAGGCTTTGGATGGCATACAAATCGTGACCATCCCTGCCGAATTCAGCACTACATTTGAAAATGTTAAAACAGCGCATGGGCGCAAACAAACCCTGCATCACCGGGCCGTGGTTCTTAACTTTGAACATGTTCCATCTATTTGGCAAAAGACGCCCATTGTCCACCTTGCACCGATTGCGCAGGAAGTGGATTCGAAGCTGGCAGGACAATTTCCATCTTCTCATATTGGTGTGACGCCGCAGGGATGGATGCGGGCCTGGGATGAAAATGGCAAGGTGCAGGCCTGTGCATGGGAAAACAGCGAGCAGGTCCTCGGTCAGGCGGGAAGCGTGGTGATGAGTGTGGAAGATATCAACCGCGATCTGGAGTTGGCGGAATCCATGGCGCATCAAACGCGCATCCTGTGTTTGACGGAAGGGGAGTTGGGTTCGGTGCTTCATTGGAATGGCGACCGCAGGAGGTTTCGTGCACCGGTGGTCGAGGAAGTGGATGCGACCGGCGCCGGCGATATTTTTGCGGCTGCATTTTTTGTGCGATTATCCAATACGCGTGACCCATGGGAAGCGGCACGGTTTGCCACAAACCTTGCGGCGTATTCTGTTACGCGAACCGGCTTGCATGGAATTCCGACGAAGCGTGAAATAGAAAGTTGTTTGATGGAGGTTTTGTTGTGACAAAGATCTATACGTTGGTGAATCAAAAAGGCGGCGTGGGTAAGACGACCTCCACCATAAACCTGGCGGCATATCTGGCCCGTATGGGACAGAACGTATTGGTGGCGGATCTTGATCCGCAGGCCAATGCAACCTCCTGTTTGGGTGTTGATAAATTAACGGTTGCCGGCGGAACGTATGAAGCCTTGCTGGGTGAAGCCAATATTTTTCCATATGTGTTGCTGAATGAAAGGTTGAAGTTGTCCCTGCTTCCCTCTTCACCATCGCTTGCCGGGGCGGAAGTGGAATTGGTGGATGAACTGGCCCGTGAATCTCGTTTGAGGAAAGCGATTCTATCGATCTCGAATCGATACGATTATGTTCTCATTGATTGCCCTCCATCCCTTGGTTTATTAACTGTAAATGGTTTGATGGCGGCGATGGATGGCGTGATCGTGCCGGTGCAATGTGAATATCTTGCACTGGAAGGTCTGGGTCAATTGACCCAGACGATCGAACGCGTGCGTTCGGCGTTATTTCCTGAATTGGAAGTTCGAGGCGTGGTGTTAACGATGTTCGACAATCGCACCAATCTTTCCACCGATGTGGTTGAGGAAGTGAACAAACATTTTCCGAATCAAGTGTTCAAGAGTGTTGTGCCGCGCAGTATTCGTTTGGCAGAGGCACCTTCGTATGGACTTCCCATCTCGGAATATGCCCCCACCTCTGTTGGTGCGTTGGCATATGAAGCATTGGCCAAAGAGTTATTAAAAGGCGATAAAGCGTAGGAGCGAAGATGGCCCAACGAAAAGGTCTTGGCAAAGGGTTGGATGCGTTAATCCCCGGCGGCAAATCCAGCGGGGTACCCTCTGGATTTGTAAGCAGTGGCAGCGTCGGCGTGCAGCAGGTGGCCGTGGAATTGATCCAACGCAACCCAAGCCAGCCGCGTTTGACATTTAAAGATGATGAATTAAATGAGCTGGCCGCATCCATTCGCGAGCATGGGGTGATCCAGCCGTTGATCGTGTTGCCGAAAAGCGACGGTACATTCACTTTGATCGCTGGTGAGCGTCGTTTGCAGGCTTCGCAGCGTGCGGGGCTCAAGACGGTCCCAGTGATTCCCCGCCAGGCGAATAATCAGGAATTGCTTGAGATCGCGTTGATCGAAAACGTCCAACGCGCAGACTTGAATGCAATGGAAGAAGCCGAAGCCTATCGTCATCTTGTGGAAGACTTCGGTCTTTCGCACGAGATGGTTGCGAGGCGGGTCGGAAAAAGCCGCGTCGCTGTGACGAATACGCTGCGCCTGCTGGGGCTGGCCGACACGGTGAAACAGGCTTTGGTGGATGGACAGATCACCGAAGGACATGCGCGTGCGCTCCTGGCGTTGTCCACGCAAAAGGCACAGGCCTCAGTTCTACAGACGGTGATGAATCTTTCGATGAGCGTTCGTCAGACCGAAGAGTTGGTGAGAAAGCTTGCAGGGCAGAAGCCGCTCAAAGCGGCCAAACCAAAACGAGGGGCAGATGTGAACGATGTGGAAAAACGCCTGCAAAAAAGCCTCGGGACGAAAGTCGCATTGAAGTATGGAAAAAAAGGCGGCACAGTCACCATCTATTACTATTCGGATGAAGAACTGGATTCGCTGCTGGAAAAATTAACGTGATTTGTTGGGACACGGCAGCGCCGTGTCCTTGTGTTTTTAGGAAACTACATGAGACTTCTCTACAACGCAAACATCCACACACTCGACGAAAAACATCCGCTTGCATCTGCGATTCTGATCGCAGGTTCACAAGTTATTGCTGTAGGCGAAAAAGATAAACTGGAAAGTCTTGCACATGGCAATGTGGAAAAGCAGGACATGAAGGGGAAGCTGATTATTCCCGGCATGACCGATGCGCACATTCATATTCAATATTATTCGTTGGGTCTTGCCAAGATCGATTGCGAAACAAAAACGAAGGCGGAATGTTTAGAGCGTGTAGCGGCACGTGCGCGAAATTCCAAACCCGGTGAATGGGTGCTGGGGCATGGCTGGAATCAGAACGAATGGTCAACCGGTGGCGAATGGCCCACTGCGGCTGAATTGGATGCGGTTGCTCCCAACAATCCCGTGTATCTCACTGCCAAATCTCTTCATGCAGGCTGGGCAAACACTGCTGGATTAAAGGCTGCAAACATCACGACCGATACACAAGACCCAAAGAATGGAGCCATTCAACGCGACGCACGGGGAAATGCCACAGGGATTCTGCTGGAAACCGCAATGGAATTGGTGGGGAATGCGGTTCCTGTTGCAAACATTTCCGATATTGAACGCGCCATCGAAAAAGCCCAGCCCATTTTGTGGAAGATGGGATTGACCGGGGTTCACGATTTTGACCGCCGCGATTCCTTTATGGCATTGCAATCCTTGCGTGCGAACGGTGTATTAAAATTACGTGTAAATAAAAATATCCCGGTGGAAAGCGTGGAGCAGGCCAATCAACTGGGGCTGCGCACCGGTTTTGGAGATGAATGGCTGTGGATCGGTTCTGTCAAGGCATTTATGGATGGCGCGTTGGGTCCGCACACGGCGGCGATGTTCCAGCCGTACGAAGATGAGCCGAACAACAAAGGCATACTCAACATGGATGGCGAGGAACTGTTCGAGCATTGCCGCAAGGCTGCCGATGTCGGCTTGAGCATGACCGTTCATGCGATTGGTGATCGCGCCAATCATGAAGTACTCAATGCGTATGAACAGCTTCGCAAGTACGAAACCGAAAAAGGATTGCCCCATTTGCGTCATCGTATTGAACACGTGCAGGTTCTTCATCCAAATGATGCCCCGCGACTCGCGCAATTGAATGTCGTGGCATCCATGCAGCCCATCCACGCAACATCAGATATGTATGCCGCTGATCGGTTTTGGGGAGAGCGGTCCGTGCTGGCGTATGCATGGCGAAATCAACTGGATCATGGTGCGCCGCTTGCTTTTGGATCGGATGCGCCTGTTGAATCGCCGAATCCATTTTTGGGACTTCATGCCGCAGTAACTCGCAGACGAAGCGACGGTTCACCCTCTGCTGAAGGCTGGTACCCGGAACAAAAATTAACTTTAACTGAAGCATTGTCCGCTTACACCTTGGGCGCCGCCTATGCAGCAAATGCAGAGAATCGTATTGGCAAACTGGCTGAAAATTATCTCGCTGACCTTGTTGTTTTGGATGAGGATATTTTTTCAACCGACCCGAATGATTTGTTGACCATGCAATCCTCCGCGACCATGATCGACGGCGAATGGGTTTGGCAGGAATAATCTTATGGCAAAAATACTTCCAAAACTTTCCCCTGAAATGCTCATCCCCAGGTTGGGCGAATACATTGTCCAAAAAGGGCTGCTGACCGATGAAGGTCTTCAAAAGGCGCTTGCCTATCAACAATCGCAATCTGCCAGCGGGAAGCAAACCTTGCTTGGGCAGGCGTTGATGGATTTAAACCTGATTAGCCGCGATGCACTCGACCAGGTCATTACCGAGCAGATCATTCAGCTGCGCTCTGCATTGCAGGCATCCAACCGTAATTTGGAACAACGGGTGAAGGAGCGTACCGCCGAGTTGAATGAAGCACTGGAACGGCTTTCAGAGTTAAGTCAGATGAAGGCGAATTTCGTGGCGAACATCTCTCATGAATTGCGCACACCGTTGACTCATGTCAAAGGATATTTGGAACTGCTTATTACCGAGTCCCTGGGACCGATTTCAGAGGAGCAGCGTCACGGGTTGCAAGTCAGCCAACGATCAGCGATGAAGTTGGAAAGCATGATCGACGATCTCATCATGTTCTCACTGGCCACACGCGGGGAAATGAGCATGAAATTGGAGAAAGTTGATATTCGCAGGCTGGCGACTCTTGCCGTCAAGGCGGCGTCAAGCAAGGCGGAGGAACGAGGCGTGCAATTGACGTTGGCTGCCGTTGATGAAATTCCGCAGGTGCAGGCGGATCCGGAGAAAATTAGCTGGGTGGTGGGTCAACTTCTTGATAATGCAATCAAGTTCACTCCGTCGGGGGGAAGCGTGGTGGTCAATATCAAGGAAGAAGGAAACAACCTCGTTCAGATTTCGATGATCGATACGGGTATCGGAATTCCGCCTGGGCGATTAAACGAGATCTTTGAGCCCTTCCATCAATTGGATGCTTCTTCCACCCGTCATTATGGCGGGACCGGGCTTGGATTGTCGCTTGTTCGTCAGATCGTGGAAGCGCACGGGTCGTTGTTGGATGTACAATCAGTGGAAGGAAAAGGCTCGGTATTTAAATTCCCATTGCTGGCTGTTCACTAAGCTAAAGAGGAACCATGGATTCAAAAACGCTCTCCTCGTTGCATGATGTTTTCAAAGAGGTTCAAAAGCAGCAGGATTGGAAAGCCGCCCTGGATAAGTTATTCGCATCCTTGCGTGGTGATTTTGTTTTTGACAACGTCGTCATTTATTTCATGGAACCTCACCTAAAGAGCATGGACGTGCTGTATGCCCGTGCGATGGGGCGCGGAAAAGGTCTGGAAGCGGATGTATCCTGGGGGGAGAATTTTGCCCATGATGTGATCACAAAAGGGAAAATGGTTTCGAAGGAACCATTAAAAAATATTCGCGTCTTTGACCGTCTGACCCAGGCATACCTTCTTGGTTTTCCGATTTCGGCTCATGCCAGAAAAAAAGGGGCGATTGTTTTCGTCCGTTTCGGCGGCCCTTCTTATTCTGAAAACCATATCCATCTTGCGGCTTTACAAGCATTCTGGGCCTCAGCAATTATCGGGCGCAAAGAACTCGATGAAGCGCGTTCCGAGTTGGATTCCGTACAACGACAAATGCGCTTGCAGGATGATTTTGTTTCCACGATTTCGCACGAATTGCGAACGCCGCTTGGTTTTATCAAAGGATATAGTACCAGCTTGCTCCGGCAGGATACCTCCTGGGATGTTGCCACCCAACAGGAATTCCTGACAATCATTGATGAGGAAGCGGACCGGCTGACCAGGCTGATCGAAGATATGTTGGAGTCGGCACGCCTGCAAAGCAAGACCCTGCAATTTAAATTTACCCCCATCCGTCTGGATGCCCTTGTGCGTGATGTGGGACTGCGTGTTAATACCCATCATCCAGATCTGAAGATCGAGTACCAATTTGAGACCCTGCCCGCAGTGGCCGGAGACGGAGTCCGTCTCTCGCAGGTATTTGAAAACCTGTTCAGTAATGCGATCAAATATGCCCCTAATTCGAAACTGACAATTACAACAAAGTCACTTGGAAAAAAGGTTCTCCTATCATTTGCTGATGAAGGCGAAGGCATTCCGGAAGATTATTTGCCATTCTTGTTTGAGCGCTTCTATCGTGTTCCCGGGGAAAGAACCGTAACCGGTACAGGATTGGGACTTTACATTTGCAAGCAGATTGTTATGGCGCATCATGGTAATATTTGGGTAGAGTCAGTGTTGGACAAAGGTACAACCTTTTTTATTGAATTGCCCGCTGATCCAACGCTTTAATCTGCATTCATCTTTTGTTTTTTAAGGAGAGCAGTATGGCCAAACGAATTTTGATCGTGGACGATGAGCCTCGTTATTTACGTCTTTTGGAGGCAAATCTTCGTACGGAAGGATATGAGGTGTCCACCGCACAGGATGGCGTTCAGGCTTTGGATGTGTTTTCAGCCCAACCCATCGACCTTGTACTGTTGGATGTGATGATGCCCCGCCTGGATGGCTTTGGTGTTTGCCAGCGTTTACGTGAGTTTTCGAGCGTGCCAATCGTTATTTTAACAGCAAGGGGCGAGGAGCAGGACCGCGTTCGTGGTTTGGACCTTGGCGCGGACGATTATTTGGTCAAGCCGTTTTCTGCCACCGAATTACTGGCTCGTGTGCGCGCGGTCTTAAGAAGGGCGCAAGCTCCTTCTGAAGTAGGGCAGGCTCGTTTCTTTACCCATGACAATTTGAAGATTGATTTTGCTCGTGCAGAAGTTTGGGTTGCTGAAGAACCGGTTTCTCTTTCTGCAACCGAGTATCGCCTTCTTCTTCAGTTTGCTCATAACATCGGAAAGATCCTGACATCCGAAGAATTATTGTCCAGTGTGTGGGGTGCGGAATATAAAAATGACAAGGAAATTTTGTGGGTAAGTATTGCCCGCCTAAGACAAAAGCTGGAAGAGGATGCTCACAGTCCAAGACATATTGTGACGCGTTCGGGGCTGGGATATCTAATGCCGCCCATCGAAGCATGATTGAAAGAGCAGGTGTGATGTACGGAGACTGTAATGTCTGAAAAGAAGATATTGATCATTGACACAGATGTTGCAAGCAGGAATTTCATTGCACGCAATTTAGCTGCCCAGAATTATGAGGTGGTGCAGGTTGGTTCAGGTAAAGAAGGGTTGATCAGTGCATGGCGCGACCGCCCTGACCTTATCGTAATTGACCCCACCATTCCTGATCTGCGGGGCGAGGAGCTTGCATCGAAGTTGCGGCAAGATGCCCGTACTGCGAATACACCCATTGTGGCACTTAGCAGTGATCCCAGTGTGATGCGTATTAAATCCTGCTTGGATGCGGGATACAACGAATATATTACAAAGTCCGGTCAGGCTGTTTCTAACTTGAATGAAACGATCGGACGTTTGCTCGGCATAACGGCTGCTACTGCCAAACAGGGTGGGTTACTTATTGTCTTCACCAGCGCAAAAGGTGGAGCGGGCACCTCATCCCTTTGCGCGAATATTGCCATGAATATCTTTCAGAGTCAGCCGGAGGCTCGCGTGGCAGTAGTGGATATGGTCCTGCCAATCGGTTCGATCGGACCGTTGGTTGGTTATGAAGGCAAACAGAACATTGTTACAGTCTGTGATATCCCTCCTCTTGAGCTCAGCCCGGACTACTTCCAGAAAGAATTAACAGAGATGAACCTCTGGAAGTTTAGTCTCCTTGCGGGTTCGCCGGACCCTGAAAGCAGCAATCATTTGAATGTTGCTCGCATTTGGGATGTCGTGGCTGGAGTAAAGTCTGCATTTGATTATGTTTTAGTGGACCTTGGCCGCTCTCTCTCGAAGATCAGCCTGCCGCTCATTCAACATGCAGATTTGATCACTCTCGTGGTCAGTACTGATGTAAGCTCCGTCAGTTTGACAAAAATATTACTTGAATATCTAAAGAACAAAGGTGTGCGGGAAAATGGGATTTACACCATTCTGAACCGGGCAATTGGTTTGGAGGGTGTCAGTAAGCCGGATGCGGAAAAAATACTTGGAATTCCGATCAAATCTGCGGTTCCTTATCTCGGTAGTAACTTTGCCCTGGCAAATAATCAACATCAACCATACATACTGAAGTTCCCGAAGGAGACAGCATCTTTTATTTTTACAGAAGCTGCGAAGGAAATGACAGCCCTTGCTTTCAAGCTAAGGGCTGAATAAATTCAGATCCAACCACTGGTTGGGAGGAACATCAATCATGACAATCGAATACGATGAAAAAGGCAAATTCTATACTGATGTCGTAACAAAAATATCCATTCCATCCGTCATGCAAACCACAACTCATTTGATTCGAGGTCAGGTGCATGTGCGGCAGGGGGGGCGCTTGAAGGATCAGTTGGAAAATGACGAGGCCTTTACCGCCGTAACAGATGCCAAGGTGTACGACAAGGATGGGAATGTAGTTTTTAGCGGCCCTTTCCTCGCGGTTCGCAGGGACCAGATCATCTGGATCATGCCTGTTCATCAGGGTGATGACGGAAATAAAGGTGCGGAAGGATGAATCCCGCAGGTTCTTCCAGCTTGACCGGACAGGATTTGATCCGTCTTAAGAAATATTTGGCTGATAACCTTGTGCGTGCACTTGAAATGGAGGGAATTTCCGCGGCACAACGTCCCGCTTTTGTTCAAAAAAACATTGCTCAAGTATATGAGCAGACCCAACTCAAACTCCCTGAAGATTTAAAAAAACAAATATTTGGTCAGGTACTGAATGATATTTTGGGCTATGGCCCCATCCAGATATTGCTGGACGACCCGGACGTGACCGAGATCATGGTCAATGGGCCCAAGAAGGTGTTTGTCGAAAAGAAAGGACAGCTTACCCGGGCAAATGTTGCTTTTGACGATGATGACCATGTGGTTCGTATTATTGAACGCATTATCATGCCCCTTGGCAGGCGTGTTGATTCCGATTCTCCGACAGTGGACGCACGTTTGCCGGACGGCTCGCGTGTCAACGCTGTGGTGCGCCCGGTGGCAATTGATGGTCCCTCCATTACCATTCGAAAATTTCGTAAGGATAAATTAAAGGCAGAGGACCTGGTCAATTACGGTTCGCTGACCCAAACCATGGCCGATTTTTTGCAGGGCTGCGTAAAGGCCCGCTTTAATATCGTTATTTCCGGCGGTACCGGGTCCGGCAAAACAACGCTCTTAAATGTGATGTCGGGGTTTATCCCCGAAAATGAACGCATCATTACCATTGAAGATGCCGCTGAACTCCAATTGCAGCAGGATCATGTGATGCGTATGGAGACAAAGACCGCCAATGCAGACGGCTTGGGAGCTGTCACAATTCGTGAACTTGTTCGTAATTCGTTACGCATGCGGCCGGATCGCATCGTGGTTGGTGAGGTGCGTGGAGGGGAAGCCCTCGATATGTTGCAAGCTATGAACACCGGACATGACGGTTCACTCACTACGGTTCACTCCAACTCGCCACGAGATGCGCTTTCCCGTTTGGAGACTCTCGTTTTAATGGCGGGCATGGATCTGCCATTAAAAGTGGTTCGTCAGCAGATTTCATCTGCCATTGACTTGATCGTCCAGCAAACCCGTCTAAAAGATGGACAGCGAAAAGTAACAGCCATCACTGAAGTGGCCGGTATGGAAGGTGATACCGTGGTATTGACGGATGTCTTTAAATTCAATCAGACCGGTGTGGATGCAGATGGCAAAGTGTTGGGTGAATTACGTTCCACCGGAATACGCCCGAATTTCATGCCGCGTCTTGAAGCTGCCGGAGTGAAAATGGGAGCCGAAATTTTTGCCGGCAATTTCTCAAATAACTCCAGTTCGCGACGCTGATACACTCTGCTATAATCTGGGTGTCTTTGAAGATACTTGGATATTTATGACAGAGGAATTATGAATAACCCCCAAATCACCATTCGTGCAAAGAAGCTGGGCTTGCTCATTCGTGATGCCCGCACCACGGAAAGACGTAGTATTAAAGAATGTGCTGAGGCCATCGGCATCAAACCTGGTTTGTTTCGCGCGTACGAAGAGGGCGTTCATTCCCCCTCCCTGCCGGAATTGGAAACCCTGGTCTATTATCTAAAAATACCGATCTCAAAATTCTGGGGCAGGGATATTTCATCCGAATCAGCTTCTCCGGTTGAGTCCCTGGATATGCCAAGACTCATTTCCCTGCGCCAGCGCATGATCGGGGCCCTGCTCAGACAGGAGCGAACCAAAGTGAACATGTCCCTGCGTCAGATTTCGAATGAAACGGGCATTCCACAACCAAGGCTTAAAGCATATGAATTGGGTGCAAAATCCATTCCGCTCCCTGAATTGGAACTCGTGCTGAATCTATTAGGCAGTCGTATCGATACTTTCTTCGATCAAAGCGGCCCGGTGGGGCAATGGATGACCGGGCAGAATGCGATGCAAAAATTCTTGGACCTCCCGGAGGATTTGCAGGATTTTGTTTGCCAGCCGGTGAACCGACCTTATTTGGACCTGGCTAAAAAACTCAGCAACATGTCGAAGGAAAAATTGCGTTCGGTTGCTGAAGGTTTACTCGACATCACGTTATAGAAAATTTCACTGATGAATTCTGTCCCGCTTGCGATACGATTGCTTGCGGGACTCTGCTTATTGAAAACCAGGACATGGGTGAAAAAATGACAATCGAACCAGCCGATTTTGCAGATCAAGGGAAACGCGCTTTTCAAGAGAAAAAATTTGAGCAGGCCGCCGAGTTGTTTGAAAGAGCTGCACAAGGATTCTCTTCGGGTCGAAATGGAGTAATGGCTGCGGAGATGCAAAATAATAAGAGCGTTGCCTTGTTGCAGGCTGGAAAAGCACAGCAGGCATTGGATGCAGTTGGAAATACGGATGAATATTTTGCGGGGGCCAATGAAATCAAACGCCAGGCAATGGCATTGGGTAATCAGGCCGCAGCATTGGACGCTCTTCATCGTTATGATGAGGCGATTGCAAAGTACGAACGTTCAGCAGGCCTGTTTGCGGATGTCAAGGATGGCGAGATGCGCGCCATGGTCTTGAAATCGGCGGCCGCTATTAAACTCAAGACAGGCAAGGTAACCGACTCCGCCTTTAAGATGATGGGCGCGTTGGATGCAAAAGAAAAGCCGTCCATCTTTGAACGTTTTATGAGATTTGTCCTTCGTTTTATCAGATGATCAATTTGAATTTGCGGGTTCGGCGCGCGGTTGCAGAAGACCAGCAACAGATCGCCAACTTGATGTTTTATGAATCAAATATGCACCGCCATTTGGATTGGCGCACGCCGCTCGACTGGCTTGGTTCGTCAAACTATTGGGTTTTGGATGAGGGCAATCGAATTTCCGGCGCGTTGGCCTGCCCGGAAGATCCTTCCCGAGTTGCATGGATTCGACTCTTTGGATATTTAACGCATCTTTCCGCATCCGAAGCCTGGCACCCGTTATGGGATATGGTCCGCACGACTGCAGTGGAACAGCAAAATACCCAGATCGCCGCCATTGTGGTGAAGCATTGGTTCCAAAGCCTTTTGCTTGCAAGTGGTTTTGAATTAAAACAAAACATAGTTTTGCTTGAATTACGCGGCGAAAACTTTCGATCCTTTCCCATGCCCCAGGATATTACGATCCGCCCGATGGATGAGAATGACCTGCCTGCTGTTGCCCAGCTGGATTTGGAAGCCTTTGGCAATTTCTGGCATAACTCATTGGATTCATTGAAACGCGCCAGGTCGCAGTCAAATTACGCGTCGGTTGCTGAGGATTCTTCCGGGTTGATCGGGTATCAGCTCAGTACTGGGAATCCGTTCGGAACACACCTGGCAAGGCTCGGCGTAAGGAAGGAATCGCAAGGACGGGGTGTCGGCACTGCGCTCGTCAGCGAACTTATTCGCAGTCTGGATCCGAACCGTATGGCGCGTCTTTCAGTCAACACACAAGCCGATAACATGGCGTCCCTCTCTTTATATAAAAAGATCGGTTTTACACTAACCGGCGAACATTATCCTGTGCTGGTCTATCCAAAAGGTGATTGATGGTTGAAGTCGCATTTCCCGCAAACGTGATGCGCAGGTTTGTTGAAGCCCTTTCAACAGAATTGGGTCACGATACATTTTCCGCTGTGATCTCAAAGGCAGGGCTTCCCGAGGAATGGGCGCACGCCGCACATTTTAGCGCCCTTGACGATGTTCGCACAGCGCAAGCGTATGCGCGCTTGCAGTCTGCGTTGCGCACTTATTATGGACGCGGTGCGCGCGGCATTCTGATGCGTATTGGCACAAAACTTTGGGCACCACTATTGGACGACGCCTCGTTTGGGCTTAAAGCGCAGGCAGCTCTTGTGCGCGGATTTCCAAAGGCACTTCGCAGAAAACCTGCGCTGGAACTGCTCGCGAAATTTCTTGGCACTCATGCAGGTGGCATTACGCTTCATACTCTGGACCTCGACCTGCTGCTTGTTGATCATGCATCCCCCGCCACTCAGGCACAAACAAATGATGAGCCGCTTTGCTTTGTAACTCTTGGGTTGATCCAGGAGTGTCTGTTTTGGGCGGTGGAACAGGTGCATGATGTGGAAGAACGCAATTGTCGCGCCACAGGCGGTTCACAATGCGAATTCAAGATCACAATTGGAGGTTAGTTAATGAAACATTTTGAGACGAAATGGATGACACAGGATGGGATCGAAATTTTTGGTCAGGGGTGGGAGCCGGATTCTCGCGAAACGAAAGCGGTGATCTGTCTCGTTCATGGACTGGGGGAGCACACTTCACGATATGCGCATGTAGCCGAAGCATTTGGCAAAGATGGATATGCCATGTTCGGGTTTGATTTGCGCGGACACGGCCGTTCTGCTGGACCGCGTGGGCATTTCCCTTCCATTGAAGCGGTAATGAAGGATATTGATCTTTTGTTTGAGCAAGCGCGAAAACGCTATCCTGGATTGCCATTGTTGTTATATGGTCACAGCCTCGGTGGTATTTTGGTTTTATATTATTCGTTGCAGAATAAACCAAATGTAAAAGGTGTGATCGCTACCAGTTCCGGCTTGCGGACTGCTCTGGAGAACCAACCGGCAAAGATCATGGCGGCTAAAGTACTGGGATCATTGATTCCAGCCGTGTCACTTCCCAGCGGGTTGGATGCAAACGCCATTTCCCGAACCAGGGAGGTTGTTGAAACCTACAAGAATGATCCACTGGTGCATGATAAGGTATCACTGGGTTTTGGCAAAGTAATGCTTGGTGTTACGAAGTGGACGCTGGAACATGCAGGAGAGTTTTCACTTCCGCTGTTGCTCATGCATGGCAAGGCAGATACCATCGCGTTTCCGGCTGGCAGCATTGAAATTGCATCCGCGCTGAAGGACAGAAGTACACTCTTTCTTTGGGACGATGCCTTCCATGAATTGCACAACGAACCGGAGCGGGCGGAGGTGTTCAAGACCATGCTTATTTGGATGGATGCACGGTTAAAGGTATGAGACAGCTTGTAAGAAATTTGGCTTAACCTGCCTCAGGATATCAACAGTTGCAGCGGTTCGCCAAACCTTTGCTCTGACATTTTTTGCCAGATAAGAAGTTTTTAACCCCATACTGGACAAAACAATTTCCACATGGCAAAATGAATTGCCAGTCAATATTAATATAGAGGAGAAGGTATGAGTCAAACAAGTAACGCCAGCAAGAGGCAGACACGCCGTGAGCAATTACGCCGCAGGGAAACCCGAGGCCGGAATATTGGAATGATACTCATTGTTTTGGGCGCTTTATTTATTGCATTTCTCGTCATTTGGCCGAATGTGAGGCCGATCACCAACGTGACAAAAATTGAACCCAATAAACGTGAAAAAGCCGATTTCAACAACCAGGGTGATCCCAATGCGCCGGTACATATTACCGAATTCGCAGATTATCAATGTCCATTCTGTGAACGCTTCTTTACCGATACCGAGGGCCAGCTTGAAGAAGTTTATGTCAATACTGGCAAGGTGTATTTCACCTATCGTTCCGCGGGCAATTGGGTGAGCGGAAATATCGGTCAGGGTAAAACCGAATCAGAAGACGCTGCCAAGGCCGCCTATTGTGCCGCCGACCAGGAGATGTTCTGGGAAATGCACGACATGTTGTACAGCAATGTGATCGGTGAAGACGCAGGTTCCTTCACGGATCGCCGTTTGAGTGTCATTGCCGAATCAACCGGGTTGAATGTAGCACAATTTGATGAGTGTTATTCAAGCAATAAATATCAGGATCAAGTTGATCTGGATTTCAAAGAAGCCGTGCAGGCTGGTGTGCAGGGAACTCCCACCTTTATTTTGACTTATAAAGATGCCACTGGGCAGGAAGTAACAGAGAATATCGATGGCGCCCAGCCTTTCTCTGTTTTTCAGGAGAAGATAGAAGCGGCACTCGCCATCACCGCTGGGAATTAGTTTCTGTAAGGAAAAGGACACGGCTCATCAAGCCGTGTCCTTTTTGATTCACCGATTACTTTGTGAAAAATTATTTTTCCTTTACGTTATTTCTGTTTACGATTCCCTGCTGCCAGGCGTACACCGCCACCTGCGTACGATCTGCGAGATGCAGTTTGCTAAGGATGTTGCTGACGTGTCCTTTCACCGTGTTTTCACTGATGACCAGTTTTTCGGCAATTTGACTATTGGTGAGGCCGTTTGCGATTAACTTGAGAACGTCGGTTTCGCGATCGGTCAACTCGGTGAAAAGAGGCTGCTCTTCACCGTTCTCCCCACGAATGTTTTGCAGTACCCGCGCCGCCACACGCGGATGTAATGTCACCTCGCCTTGCACGGCGCGATGCAAAACATCGACGAGCTTTTCCATTTTCATATCTTTCAAAATATAGGAAATTGCACCTGCCTTTAAAGCAGGAAAAATATGCACATCTTCATGATAGGAGGTGAGTACAACCACCTGTGTGCGCGGGCTGACTTGCTTCACACGACGCGTGGTTTCAATTCCGTCCATGCCGGGCATGATGAGATCGAGCAGAACGATATCCGGGATTAATTCTGCGACCAGGCTTAGAGTTTCCTCGCCGGAAGATGCTTCTCCTACGACTTGAAAATCTGTAATCGTCTCTAAATACGAGCGAATGCCGTTCCGCACCACTTCGTGGTCATCCGCGATCAAGATACTTGTACGATGGTGTTTCATATCTTTTCAACTCCTGCGCTCTGTTTGATTGGCAGCTGCACGATCAGCCTGGTGCCCTGACCCGGTGCACTTTGAATTTGTAGATTTCCGCGAACGCTGCTGATCCGTTCGCGCATGGATCGAAAGCCCAGCCCCTTTGCCTTTTGGTTCATGTCAAATCCACATCCATCATCTGAAATATGCACTTGCAAAGAATCTGGATGATAGACGAGGGAAATATCCACGCGACTGGCATGGCTATGACGGGAGATGTTGGCAAGCGATTCCTGAATGACACGATAAATCGCTTGCTCTGTATCCAGGGGCAGGACCCGCTCATCCCGTATCGTGAGTTTGACTTCTGCGTCGTTACGATTTTCCCACTCATAGATATATTCGCGCAAGGTCGTGGGAAGTCCCTTCTCCTGTAATGCGATGGGGTAGATTTCTTGAATCAGGAAGGTCAATTCCTGAATGACTTCATAGACCAGTGTCTCGGCTTCTTTCAGATGAGGTTGAATGCCGTCCGACTTGGATTTCCAAAGTCCGTTGGCAGTGCCGAGTTGTGCCAGTGCAGCGAATGCTTTTTGCTTGGCACTATCATGCAGATCCCGTGCGAGGCGGTTGCGTTCTTCCATCACAGCGAGATCCTTGGTCTGTTCGAAAAGCTCCATATTTGCCACTGAGAGCGATACGCGTTGAACAAGAGCGGTGAATAAACGGATGTTATCCTCGTTCAACGCATTGGGACGGGTATATCCCACGTTGAAAAGTGCGGCAACTTTGCCGTCTACAATGATCGGAAAATGTGCAAAGGATTGTATTCCCTCGGCACGGATCACAGTTTGAACATCGCCTCGCAGCTCCTTGATTTTGAGATCTGACACGATAATTGATTCGCCGGATTTCATGGCCTCCCCCACCAAGCCCTCCCCTTCGTCGTAGGTCAAGGCGATGAGCGTCTCCGGGCGAAATCCATGACTGACGCGTGGGATGATTTTATGCTGATCTTCACTCCAAACGAATACAACACTTCGATCTGCTTTTAATAGAGAAACGGATACATCCACCAAGGTTTGAAAGACTTGATTCAATGTAACGTTGCGCAGGATCTTTTCGTCGGCCTGGTAAAGAGCTTCGATCTCCCGTGTGCGTTTTTCAAGGTCTGCAGTACGCTTTTGTACCACTCGCTCCAGCTCGCGATTGCGGCTTTCAACACTTTTAACCCGCCAACGGAATCCGCCGGCGCCGATTGCAATGACAGCCAATATCAAAATGGATTGAAACCATAATGTCTCCCATAAAGGCGGGACAATGACGATTTTAACTGTTGTTCCCGTCTCATTCCATGTTCCATCGTTATTGGAACCCCGCAGGTGCAAGGTGTATGTGCCGCCCGGCAGATTCGTATATCTGCCGGTACGGTTGTAACCGATATTATTCCAGTCGGCATCGAAGTTTTCCAGTTTATAGGAATATTGATTTTTAGATGGCTGACCATATGCAAGTGCGGCAAATTCAAACTCGAAAGAATCTTGAGGCCAAATGAGGGTGATCTCGCGCAGGGTTTCAGCGGTAATGTCTGGATTGAGGGCTTTTCCGTCCTGCATGATGGATGTTAGAACTACCGGCGGTGGGATGGGATTGTTCTTGATTTCCTTTGGGGAGAAGACATTGAAACCTGCAATGCCTCCAAAATACAAATTTCCTTTGGCATCTTTGGCAAAGGCATTTTGGTTAAATTCATTGCTTTGCAGACCATTACTGGAAGTGAAATTGCGGAAGGTTTTTTCTGCGGGGTTGAACCGGGAAAGGCCGAAATTTGTGCTTAGCCAAAGATAACCTTGATCGTCTTCAAGGATGCCATATATCACATTGTTTGAGAGGCCGTCTTTTTCGGTAAAACGTGTAAAAGTATTTGTTTCCGGATGGAAAAGATTCAACCCTCCGCCGGTGGTGCCAATCCATAGATTTTTCTTCGAATCTTGAAACAGGCTGATGATGGAGTCGTTTCCCAGGGTGGTTGTATCTTTTGGGTTGTTCTTGTATTGAGTAATGTTTGTCAGGTTGGCGGAAATGCGTTTTAGCCCGTCGTCAAATGTGCCCACCCAGATATTCCCCTGATCATCCTCCAGAATGGATGTGATCAAGTTGCCGCTGAAACTGTGCGGATCCTCTTCATCCGTTTCGTAGTGGTTGAACGTTTGAGTCTTGCTGTCGAAAAGGTCGAGGCCGCGATTCGTTCCGACCCATATATTTCGGTGGCTGTCTTCGTAGATTGCATAAACCGGCGCACCCGAAAGGCTGTTATCTACGTTGGCATCAGGCTGAAAGTGCGTAAATATTCCGTTCGTCAAATTTAGATAATCCAATCCGGCGGATGTGCCGACCCATAGTTGACCTGTGTGGTCGGATGCAAGCGCATACACTTCATCGCTGCTGATGCTGGCCGGATTCTCCGCATCGTATCGGTATTGTGAAAAACGGCCGTTTTGAGGATCGAAGCGGTTCAGCCCGCCTCCTTGTGTGCCGATCCAGACCATTCCATTGCTGTGTACAAAAATGGGGAAGACCATGTCTCCGCTGAGGCTGTTTGGATCATCGGGGTTATTACGATAATAAGTGAATCTGTCCTGCTGCCGGTTGTATTTATTCAGACCGCCGCCAAACGTTCCGATCCAGAGGACACCGTTAAAATCCTCGTAGATTGTATACACTATATCGTTGCTGAGGCTATTTCCCACGGTTGCCTGATGGCGGTGGTGAATGAATTTTTTTGATTGGGGGTCATATCGATCCAGGCCGTTTCTGGTCCCGAACCATAGACCGCCGGAATGATCTTTGTAAATTACATTGATGGTATTGTCACCAATACTGTTGGGATCCTTCTTCGAGTTGGTAAAACGGGTGAAATATTTTCCGGCTGGCTCAAAGCGATTCAAGCCATTGACTGTGCCGACCCAGATTGCACCGTCCTTGTCTGCTTGAATGCTTAATACGCGATTGCTGCTAAGGCTGGTTGCATCCCCTTCGGTGTTTTTGTAAACCTCAAATTGATCTGCCGAGGGATCGTAGATATTTAAACCAGCGTTAGAAGTGCCAACCCAAAGCAGGCCCTTTGAATCTCTGAAGATGGTGGTGATGAAATTGCTGCTTGGACCGCTGGTTGGATCATTCGATGTGCGATGATGTTCAAATGAATTTGTTTGATGGTTGTAGTAATCCAGCCCATATTCGGTGCCAACCCATAGATTGTTTTCATCCGGCAGAATATAAGATACTTTGTTGTTGCTTAAGGAAGCCGGATTTGCTTCATCGTGTAGAAACCGTGTGAACTTATCTGTACTGGGGTCGTAGCGATTAAGACCACCAAGGCGTGTTCCCACCCAAAGATATCCCTGCGCATCCTCGGCCAGACTGGTGATCCAGTTATCGCTGAGGCTGTTTGGGTTGCTGGAATCGGGTTTGTAAACTTTAAAGTTGTACCCGTCGTAGCGATTGAGCCCATCTTCCGTTCCGATCCACAGGTAGCCTGTACGGTCCTGTAGAACGCTTGTGACAACACTTTGGGAGAGCCCTTCTTCCAGACTGAAATGTTCAAAGCGGATGTTTTGGCTGTACGGGGCGTCAGATTTGAGAATGCTTGTTGAGGTTGTATCAGTTTGAGGTTGTGGTTGCGATGCGGCCGGGTATGAGTCAACGGTGGGTGCAGGGTTGGAGTTCCCGCAGGAATTAACAAGCAAGCTGAGTAAACCGATCCACAAAATTGGACGAATGAGCTTCATGTACCAATTATATGCAGAAAGCTCAGGTCATGTCCCATCTCCCCCCCTTCTCAAGGAGGGTTTTTTTGTTTGGAAGGGATTGCCAGCCGGCGTTGATATGGATTGGTTTAAACCATCCATTTGTTCCGAAAAGACGCGCATACAGGCTCATGCTGATTCAAGTCGATGTTTGTATGATGATGCCAATGTTTGCGGAACATTTCCTCTCCTCACATAGAGTAAACCGCATTTCGTTGGCGAGGCGGAGGCTGGCTTACGCACCGGCTTCCGCCTTGTCGTATCCATTGTGATTGGATAAGGAGGCGCCTGGCAATACTGAAATTTCCATTCCAACTGGTCTATCTATTTCAATAAGGAGATAAGAGAATGAAACTGAAAAAGCTTTATGGAATTCTGAGCGTACTCGTGGTGCTAAGCATGATGCTGGCCGCTTGCGGACCCGCCACCGGCACAGCCGAGGCGACAGAAGCTCCCTCCTCGATGACGGCGGAGCCGACAGAAGCACCCGCAGCGCAAGTGCCGCAGACTGAGCGCCACGGCGGCTGGCTTGATGAGATCGATGTTTCGGTCGTTGACGGTGCTTCTGCGATCTCGCAGATCCAGGCCGGCGCGATCGATTTTTATTCCTTCACACTTGCTTCCGATGCCTACCCTGCAATTAAGGAATCGGGACTCTCCACCACAAAATCCGTTGGTGGTTATTACGGTATCAGCCTCAACCCTGCGGTCTTTACTGATACGAATGTTCTGAATCCCTTCTCGAATCGGAAGATCCGCGAAGCAGTCAACTGGTTGATCGATCGTAATTATGTGAATCAGGAAATCTATGCCGGTGGGTCGCTGCCGAAGTTGTTCACGATCACCACGCAATTGACAGAATACACCAATTTGATCGATACAGCGCGTGCCTTGGAGGCAAAGTATGCCTATAACCTGGATAAGGCCAAGGAAGTTATCGATGCTGAAATGCCCGGCATGGGCGCTGAACTCGGCGCTGATGGCAAATGGCAATACAATGGTAAACCTGTCAGCTTGATTTTCCTCATTCGCCCCGATGGTGATGGTACCCGCAAACCCATGGGTGATTATGTTGCCAATCAGTTGGAAAGTGTCGGCTTTACTGTTGATCGCCAGTATAAGAAGTCCTCGGAAGCGTTCCCCATTTGGCTGGGAACTGCCGCGAAGGATGGGCAATGGAATTTGTACACAGCCGGATATACCCCGGGTGGTTTCCCCCGCGATGAGAAAGCTTTGTTCCAACAAGGTTACTTGAATACAAGTATTCAGGCGAGTGAACCATTTATCTCCACCACATCGGATCCTGAATTCCAACAATTAGGCGATGATCTGGCGCAAGGGCATTTCTCCACCAAGGAGGAGCGCGATTCAATGATGGCCCGCGCACTGGAACTTTCTCTGGAAGATTCGCTCTTCGTATGGGTGATCGACCAGCAGACCTACTCCCCTTATAGCAACGATGTTCAGGTAACCTGGGATCTTGCATTGGGTGCCGAATCCACCAATGTCGGCCCGTATAATCTGCGCTTCAAGGATCAAGAAGGCGGCGTGATGAAGGTCGGCACGAACGATCTTTTCACACAGCCTTGGAATACCGTTGCGGGAAGTAACTGGGTATGGGATGCCGGTATTTTCCGCGCCACCAGTCAGGGAACTTCCAATATCGTAGGTGGTGGCGGTTTGATGGCTGACCCCTATACTGGTCTGGCTTATCCTCAACGTATCGATAGCGCCGAATTGACCTACAAAAAAGGCCTGCCCATCAAACAAAATCTTGATTGGTTGACTGTAAATGAGGTCGATCAGATCGATGTTCCCGCCGATGCATGGGTCGATTGGGATGCCAAGACTCAGAAATTCGTCACCGCTGCTGAAAAATATCCCGATGGCCTTACCGCCAATGTAAAGAGTGTTGTTGTCTATCCTGAAGACCTGTTCGATACGATCAAATGGCATGATGGCAGCTCAATCTCTGTTGGCGACTTTGTCATGTCGATGATCCAGGGTTTTGACCCCGGCAAGCCGGATAGCCCCATTTATGATGAATCCCTCGCGGCAAGTATTGATGCGACTTTAACTGCCTTCAAGGGATACCGCATCGTCTCCACCAGCCCGCTGACCATTGAAGCCTACACTGACGCTTACAACGCGGATGCGGAATTGAACATTTTGCCGTTGTGGCCGATTTCTCCCTTCGGTCTTTCGGGTGAAAACAGCTGGCCGATCCTTGCGATCTCCAATCTGGCTGAAGCTGGCGGTGAACTTGCCTACAGCTCTGACAAGTCGGATGCGAACCAGATTGAAAATACCAGCTGGGTTGGCGGACCAAGCCTTGAGATCCTCTCCAAGTATTTGGAGCAGGCTGCGAGCGAATCTTATATTCCGTATGAACCCACCTTGGGTCAATACATTACAGCCGATGAAGCCGCAGCACGCTATGCAAATGTACAGAAATGGTACGCGGATCACGGTCATTTCTGGATCGGGACTGGTCCATACTATTTGGACAAGGTCTTCACCACTGAAAAATCCCTCGTTCTCAAACAGAATCCCGAGTATGTCGATCTTGCCGACCGTTGGGCTGCATTTAGCCAACCGAAACTCGCGAGTACCGTTCTGGATGGACCAGGACAGGTCACAGCTGGCGAAGAAGCGGTCTTTGATGTCACGATCAATTTGAAGGACACAGATCAGGCGTATCAGAATTCGGATATCAGACTGGTGAAATACATCCTCTATGATACGACCGGCGCCGTGGCAAGTGTAGGGGAGGCCGTTGAGGTCGGTGATGGGCAGTACCAGGTTACGTTGAGCGCGGATGAAACATCCAAGCTTCAGACTGGTTCTGCAAAACTGGAAGTGGCTGTCGTGCCCATACCGGTGGCCATTCCATCCTTCACTTCATTTGATTTTGTTGTTGTCAAATAAGTCAGGAAATCGTTTCTAAAAATTCAGGGCAGGGCAAGGCTCTGCCCTGAATTTAGATGATTGTGAGGTGATCTCATGTCCGTTATTGCTCAAGCCCCACTGGAAAAAGCAACGATCAGAAAGGCGGCCCGTTTTGGTTCGTTTGCGCGCTTCATGCGTTATGTGGTGACGCGCCTGGCCACGCTCTTCGTTACTGTGGTGATCGGTATTTATTTGACCATTATGATCGCGAACATGGGCGGGTATGTGGATCAGATCATCCGCGGAGAGATTCGCGACCGCATCACAAATTTAATCGCCTTGAATCAGGCGTATCAGCAGATGGATCCGGACACGCGCAGGGCGCTTATTCAGGAAAAGATCGCCCTTGAAGAAAAACGCCAGGGCCTGGATACGCCTATTGCGATAAGAAATTTCCGCTATCTGTCGAACGCATTGCAGTTGAATTTGGGCCGTGCCATCAATATGACAAGCGATAGCGGGTCGAAACAGGTGCGCCTGATCATTCTCGAAAGGCTGCCTGCCACTTTGTTGTTAATGGGTATTTCGCAGTTGTTTCTTTTCTTTTCAAGCGTATTTATCGCACTTTCGCTTTCACGCCATTACGGGAATTTTTGGGACAAGCTGGTCATAGCGCTTTCCCCTTCTTCGTCCGTTCCGCCCTGGTTTTATGGGATCTTTCTGATTTTGATCTTCGCTTCGGCATTCAAGGTTCTTCCCTTTGGCGGAATGGTGGATTCTCCACCGCCTTCCAACACGTTCGATTATTCCATGAGTCTCTTGAAACATCTTGCTTTGCCATGCGCTTCATTAATTCTGAGTTCGTTTTTTCTCAGTGTCTATAACTATCGCACTTTCTTCCTTGTGTATTCCAGTGAAGATTATGTGGATATGGCCAAGGCCAAAGGTCTCCCATCACGCGATGTCGAACGTACATATATCTTACGTCCCACCCTGCCAAGTATTATTACTAACTTTTCGCTGCTAATCATTTCCTTGTGGACCGGCGCATTATTTACTGAAACGATCTTCCTTTGGCCCGGTTTAGGAAGGACATTGTTTCAGGCAATCGGCCTTTATGATATCCCTATCATTGTTGGCTCCACCATTATCTATGCCTATATGTTGGCAATCACAGTGTTTTTGCTGGATTTTGTATACGCACTGGTTGACCCAAGAGTGAAGATAGGTCAGTAATGTCATGAATACTTTTCGAAGTGCAATCCAAAAACTAACTCTATATCCATCTGCCATTGCCGGTTTGTTTGCGATCTTTCTTCTTGTTGCCGTTGCCATCTATACCATGATCACAATTCCCTACTCCGAGGCCATTCACTTGTGGCGCGGTGGGGAGGAAGTTTGGTATCAAAATCCAAGGTTCGCGGCACCAGCTTGGATCAATTATCTTTCCACGAAAAAATACTCTGAATCCTTTTCTGTCAATACGACCGATGGGAGCATGATTAAAACGGTCACGCCCGGGAGTGATGGTGTGACGACATACGATATTTCTTATGAGTTTGATTATCAGTACGATTATTTTCCGCAGGAAATGTTGTTGTATATGAATTCGAACTTTAAAACGAAACAGCCGTTTGTTTCCATCGAATTGGTAACCCCTGATAACAGAACGATACGAATCGGAAATTTCACCTTCAGCGATAATTTCACCTACCGCTTCTCTCAGGATGAAAAGCTGCTTGCCAAACTACGGGCACCGGAGGTCATCCCGGCATTGTTCACCATGCCGGATAGCGAAAAACCGTTGAAGGGAAAATACAGGCTCCTCGTCACCGGTACCACGTTTGAACCTGACTCAGATATAAGCGTGGAATTCGTTTCCCACGGACAAGTCTTTGGCCTGGCAGGCACAGACCACGCCCGCCGTGATTTAATGCTGCCCTTGCTGTGGGGTACACCTGTCGCCCTGGCATTCGGCTTGATCGCCTCAATGGGGACGGCTACCCTGACTATGGTAATTTCAGCCGTAGGCGCATGGTACTCAGGCTGGCTGGATGAGCTGATCCAACGCATTACCGAAGTCAACCTGGTGCTGCCTTTCTACGCAATTCTGATCATGATCGGAACCTTTTATTCACGCAGTATCTGGGTTATTTTGGGCGCGGCTATTTTGCTGAGTATTTTTACAAATTCAATTAAAGGATATCGCGCCGTCTTCCTGCAAGTCAAGGAATCCATGTATATCGAAGCGGCGCGGGCGTATGGTGCCAATAATTCGCGCATTATTTTCCTGTACCTGATCCCACGAATGATTCCGTTGTTGATCCCCAGCCTGGTGCAGTCCATTCCAGCGTTCGTTTTCCTTGAAGCCTCGCTGGCAGTGATCGGTTTGGGAGACCCGGTCCTGCCAACCTGGGGCAAGATCATTCAGGATGCCAATTCCAATGGTGCCCTATACAAAGGGTATTACTACTGGGTTTTGGAGCCTGCCACATTGTTGATGATCACTGGTCTTGCTTTTGCCGTGCTCGGATTCGCATTGGATCGTGTCTTTAATCCAAGATTGAGGGATGCATGAGCATGGCATCTGAAAGACTTCTTCATATCGAAAACCTGGTCCTGCATTTCAAAACTTCCAATGGAAGCGTGCAGGCAGTGGATGGTGTGGACTTTGATCTGGACACGAACCGCGCCGTGGTAATTCTTGGTGAATCGGGATGCGGCAAGACATCGCTTTCAAAGGCGTTGCTGCGTCTGCTCCCGCGCAATGTGGATAAATATTCAGGCAAGGTGTATCTGCATGGTAATGATGTGATGACCCTGGACGATGAGGAATATCGTCAGAATGTGCGTTGGGTGGGAATTTCGCTGGTTCCGCAGGCGGCTATGAATTCATTGAACCCGGTGTTGAAAGTGGGAGATCAAGTGGCTGAGCCTGCCATGGTTCACCTTGGTTTGAAGAAGCCTGAAGCGTATCATCTTGTTTATAAAATGTTCCAGCATGTCGGCGTGCCTGCCGATTTTGTGGAGCGTTATCCATTTGAATTGAGCGGTGGGATGCGTCAGCGTGTGGCGTTGGCGATGGCTCTTGTGACTTCCCCCAGTTTGATCGTGTTGGATGAGCCAACTTCAGCGCTGGACTTGCTGACGCAAGCCAATATCATGAATGTACTCAAACGCATCAAGCATGAACTCGGCACTTCATTCATTCTGATCACACATGATATTGCCACGTCCAGCGAACTTGCCGATGAGGTGGCGATCATGTACGCGGGCCAGATCGTGGAAACGGGCTCTGCCAGGGAATTCTTCCCTGCACCGTTGCATCCATATTCACAAATGTTGATGGCGAGCGTCCCGCGCCTTCGCAGCGATTCTGATCCCATGTTCATCACCGGGCAGCCGCCCAGTTTGATGAATCCACCCGCAGGCTGTCGGTTTGCGGCACGCTGCCCATTTCGTTTTGAAAAATGCAGCGAAGAACCGCCCGTCTTTCAAAAGGAAAAACGAAAAGTAAAGTGTTGGTTGCATGAATAATATTCAATATCTGATGCATCTCTCATAAACAGCTTCAGTTTTAATCACTAAAAGGATGGAAATATGTCTCCCCAGGCTTTGTACGATGTTCTCTATATGTTCAAGGATATTCACACCGTGGTTTTGGATTTTGCAAAGACGCTCGATGAAGACCAGTTGCATTGGAAGCCGAAAGGATACAGTACTTCGATTGGTTTTCATCTTTGGCATCTTGCGCGCGAATCCGATTATCTGCGGGCGGTGATATTGGAGCGAACCCCCCAGCTTGGGCCAGACTTTGGAGAGCCGAGGGAAATTTGGGCGCGGGATGGCCTGGCGCAGAAGTGGGGCTTTCCAACCGAATTGAATGCCACGGTTGGGACAGGCTTGAGTGATGAGATTGCCGAGACCCTGCCCATTCCTCAAAAGGAAGACCTGATGAATTACCTGCAATGCTCCTATGAAGCCGTGGAAGAGTTTGTTGCCTTGCTCGATGACCGCTATCCGAATTTTGATACTGTGGATGGTGAATTAAAAAAGAAGCTTGAAAACATTCGATTGAACCTGCTTGTTTTTCTTTCACATGATTGCCGCCATCTTGGCATGATGGAATGTCTGAAAGGATTGCAGACGGGCTTCGGTTCTGCAACAGAAAACCGAAGATGATAGGCGGCACCCATGAATACAGACATGATCACAGAATTAAGAAAGGTAAATAAAATGACAACGAATGCCGAGGAACCGGGAGAGACCCTGCTATCCGTTCGTGATCTGCATGTCTGGTATGAACTGCGCCGCTTTGGGTTTGGGCATGCAGGGTACGTCAAGGCGGTGGATGATGTCAGTTTTGAGCTGGCCGCCGGGGAAACAGTGGCAGTGGTCGGCGAGAGTGGATGCGGAAAATCCAGTTTGATGAAGACCATTCTTGGATTGAATATTCCCACCAGCGGCGAGGTGATTTTTGATGGAAAGAATCTCGTAAATTTAAATGGCAGGGAATTACGTGAATATCGTTTTGAAGTTGGATATGTTCAACAGGATCCCTACGGCGCATTGCCCCCATTTATGACCGTGCAGCAAATTTTGGAGGAGCCGTTGATCATCAACGGTATGAAGGACAAGGAAAAAAGACTCGAGCGGATTCGCAAAACGATGGACGAAGTCAAGCTGCATCCATCGGACGATTTCCTTCCGAAGTTTCCGCATATGTTGAGCGGCGGGCAGCAGCAGCGCATCGTCATCGCCCGTGCCATGATCCTTGAACCGAAGTTGATCGTGGCTGACGAACCCGTTTCCATGCTGGATGCATCGGTTCGTGTTGAGATATTAAAGTTGATGAAGGTCTTACAGGAGCAACATCACCTTTCGGTGATCTATATTACGCATGATCTTTCAACAGTAAAATATTTTTCCGCGCGTATCTTCGTAATGTATGCAGGAAATTTAATTGAAAAGGCTGATACACGTGCACTCCTTGAAAGGCCACTGCATCCCTATACGATGGCATTGCTCGCAGCCACCTCCGACCCCGATGCGCGCAATGCAGATACCTATAAAGATTTACCACCCGGTGAACCGCCAAGTTTGGTAAACCCGCCCAAGGGATGTCGTTTCCATCCGCGCTGTTCCAAAATGATCGCAGGCATATGTGATGAAAAAGAACCTTTGGATTTTGAACCTGCCCCCGATCATTTTGTTGCATGCTGGCTGTATGAACCAAAATGAGATCACCGCGCTTCCTTCTTGGCCTTGGCTTGTTCCTGATGCTGTTGGGTATTTTTCTGCCTTTTATGATGGTCATTCGTCTTGTTGAATCCACGTTCTTTTTGAATTTCTTTTCGTGGGGATCATCAGTGGTCGGCCTTGCACTTGGCATGATCGGTGTAGCGATGATGGCGAGCTATCGGAAATAAAAAAATCGGCGCAGGTATGATCCCGCGCCGATTTTTTTATTTGATGGAATTTTATTGTTTCCCATCCAATACCCTGAATCTGTGGATGAAAAACACGGTAAGGCCGAGCAATAAAATCGCATTGGCCTGATGCATTAATGCGACCACGATATTTACGTAGGATAGAATCGTAAGAATGCCAAGTATGATTTGCAGGGCGATAACGGCAATGAGCCATTTGAATCCATTTTGGATATCGGCGGGATAATTTTGTTTTTTGATCTGATAAAACAGGATGGGGGTAAGGACCAGCAACAACCAGCCGAACCAGCGGTGAATAAAGACAATCGTCTGTGGCGTTTCAAAGAGGTTGACCCATGAATTAAACAAATTCGGTGGAATTATCTTTCCGAACATCAACGGCCAGCTATCAGAAACATGACCGGCTTTGAGACCCGCGGTGAACCCGCCGTAGGTGATTTGAATCACGAGCAAAATTAAAGAGAGTATGGATAGCTTGGAAGGCAGCGACCACTTTGCTTTTTGACCTGGATCCGCAAAACCGTATTTATGCCCGAACGCAGTCCATAATGCCAGGCTAAAAAGGGAAAGTGCAAGCAGTAAATGGATCGTGAGGTTGAAGTGGCTGACGGAGGGACGTTGGTCGAGTCCACTGGCGACCATGATCCAGCCGGCAAATGCCTGGGCGATGAAGAGCGTTCCCATTACAAAATACATTCCAAACTCTTTGAATGGAATGGCTTTTTTGAACAGGAAGTAGAACACCGGAATGGCATATACCAGCCCGGCCATGCGGGCAATGTTGCGGTGGATCCATTCCATATAGAAGATGAACTTGTATTCCTCCAGCGTCATGCTGGTGTTGATCAATTTGTACTCCGGTGTCTCTTGATATTTGGCGAATTCCTCCTCCCAGCCTTGTTGACCGGAAGGAGGCATGGCTCCACTGATGGGATTCCATTCGACGATGGAAAGTCCCGAACGGGTAAGGCGGACATACCCCCCGAGCACGACGAGAAAAGCCACGACGAAGGCGAACACGTACAGCCATTTCATCACGGCATTATTTTGGGTTGCTGGCATTTTTATCTCCAAACTTGAAAGTGAAAAGATTGTAGCATCTGACAATTAATCAGCCGTTAGAACTTTTTAGGCGTGGCGAATGTATTTGTCGCGGGAGCAGGATGCAGGTTGAGAGAGAAGCGAGGCAAAGAAAATGCCCATCGTTGTGATGGGCATTGATTATCCTTATTGTCCGCTTCGCATTTGATTGAGCAATTGCCGATAGTCTTCCACATTCGTGGGGTTCATCAACACGATCTGGTTGATGACATCCATTGCACCCTCGTGATCGCCGCGTTCCACGAGTGCGTCACCTAATACATCAAGCAGCGCCACGGCTTCATCTGTTCGGCCCGCGTGATGAAGCTGTGCGGCAAGGGTACGTTTGAGCAGAGGCTGGTCTTCATGTTCCTGTATAAGATCTTCAAGGAAGGGGACAATTTGATCCGTTTTTCTTTGGCTATCAAGATAGTTGATGAAGTTTTCCAACTCGCCTAGCGCCTTATCTGGCTGGGCCATACGCAGATTAAGTTCAACAAGTTGTTTTCGTGTGGCGGCATCTTCGGGCGCGAGTGTGCGGATCTGTTCAAAGACGCGCATGGCTTGTTTCCAATCGAGGCGCTGCAGGTCGATATCGGCCATGCGGTTGAGAATGTGTGTGTTCCATTCGCGGCTTGCATTGCCCTGTTGGGCAACGCGCAGGGCATTTGTGAATGTCTTGCGTGCCATGTCGAGGTCGGCAAGGCGGTAGTAAATGGCGGCGAGTTCGACATTTTCACGCACGGCATCGTCGATCTGTCCGCGTGAGATGAGTTGTTCGATCAATCGATTGCGCGCAGGCATGTCCATTGGGGCGAGTTGAATGACCCGCCGCAGAAGCTTGGTTGCCTGCCCTACTTCACCACGCACACCGTAGGAATGGGCCACTACGCTGAATTTGGCGATTGCATCTGCTGTGCGGCCTTCCTGCACCAAGAGATCGCCCATAAGGGTGTGGATGGGTAAATAGGTGGGCGCATGTTGAATGGCGTCATAGGCTTCGTCCATAGCGGAGCGCAAACTGCCCATGCGGGCCAGCTGGTTGATACGGTTCATCGATTCAAGCACGGAACTGGACTGCGCTTGCAGGATGATATCTGCCAGCGGAGCGACCATGTCGCCTTCCTGCTTGGGCATTTGCTCGCGCGTTTTGTAAAGCTGTTCGCGCCAGTCGGGACGCATGAGCAGGCTGTGAATGTTCTCGCATACTTTCTTTTGCGCTTTTTCGTCTTTTTGACCCTGTTGTGCTTCGATGATCGGTTCGTAGGCCAGGCGCAGCTCATCGGATTTCTCCGCGGCCACTGTGGTGGAGGAATCTGCGATTCGGAGCGCTTCGAGATATTGCAGGGCGGCTTCGGCGTACTGATTCTTCCTGGTGAGCATTTGCCCGAGAATCAAGCGGGAAGCCAGGGCATAGTCGACGTGTTTGATGGAGTTCTGTAAAAAGCGCTGGGCGGTTTCATATTTTTCGCTTTTGAAGCGCAAACTGCCGAGATTGAAATACAACGATGGATGGGAAAAGCCTGCTTCGATGGCACGTTCCATTTCCTCGGCGGCCTGCACGTCATTGCCTTTGGACTGCGCATCGATGGCCTGGCTTAAATACATGATGACTTTAACTTGTTCGTTTTGCTGCATCGAAAGCGCACCCGTGCCTTTCATCAGGGAGGAAAGGCCGCGTCGTTCCTGTGCGGCAGGGCTGCTGTCGTCGGTGAATTCGAAGAGGAGCTCTGCCAGCTGGGTCAATGCTTTTTGACGGGCTTCCGCGATCGGGTCCAACCCGGAGGCGACTTTCGATGTCTCGGGCTGCTGCAGTTGTTTTACCTGCGACATGCGAATCGGTCCCGTGCCACCTTTTCCGCGGATCGGTTTAGGAAGCAACTGGCCGTTCTTAAGCAATGTTTGTGCTTGTTTTACTTCAGGGCTGGTCGGCAAAATGGATTGAGCTTTCTCAACCATTTCCATGCTTTTTTCCGCATTGCCGGCGCGCTGCATCAGGCTGGCAACGGCGAGATATTCTGTCACGGCTTGTTGTTGATGATTTAATTTTTCGTGCACCTGTGCAAGTCGTGAGTGGGCGAGGACATGCTCGGGGTTTAAGTTCGTAACACGCACCCAGTTTTCAAGGGCTTTCTCGGTGTCGCGCTGCTGAAAGAAGAGGTCACCGGCACGCATGGCGGCATCCATCGCGGTTTTTAAGTCGCCGGTGCGCTCGGAGATCTGTGCCACTTTTTCCATTGGCACGGGATCGTCTTTTGATATCTTGGCAACGTTCACATAAATTTGCAGCGCTTCTTCGATCTTGCCGACCTGATACAACGCAAGCCCCAAACTGTTAAGTGCTTTCGGGTGATCGGGAGACTCCTGCAACGCGCGGCGATACGCCGAGATCGCCTTGTCCCATTCCTGGTCCCAGGCGGCGGAGTGGCCGTCGTTCATTGCTTTTTGGAAGATATCTTCTCGTCCGGGCATAATGATTATTCTACTTTCGCATCTGCGATGGTTGATAAACTATCACGCAATTATAACCTTGTCTTAGGAGGAGACCCTAAAGGTTTCGAAAACCTTTAGGGTCTGAAATTATTTTAGTACCGACATCTCGCCCCAATTCGCGCCCGCTCTTGCTTCGGTTTCGAGGGGGATGCTCAACGGGTAGGCATTTTCCATCGTCTTCTGAACCAACCTTGCAGTTTCTTCCAATTCCTTTTTGGGGCATTCCAACACAAGTTCGTCGTGCACTTGCAAAAGCATCTTCGCCTTCAAACCTGATGTTTTGATCGCGGATGGGATTTTCAGCATCGCCAGCTTCATGATGTCGGCAGCTGTCCCTTGAATGGGTGCGTTGATGGCTTCGCGTTCTTCGCGATTCTTCATCTGCACATTGACCTTGCCTTGCAAAGCTGGGAAATATCGCTTGCGGCCAAGCAGCGTTTCCACATAACCGATTTCAGCGGCCTGCCTTCTCATACCGTCTAGATATTTCTTTACGCCGGGGAATTTTGTGAAATATGCCTTGACGAAGTCCTCGGCCTCTGCGAGAGTCAGGTCCGTGGTGCGGGTGAGACCGAAAGCTGACATGCCGTAGATCAAGCCGAAGTTGATGGCCTTTGCGTGGCGGCGCATATCCTTGCTGACCTTGCTTAATTCAATATCGTGCACGGCTGCCGCAGTGGTGGCGTGAATATCTTCACCGGCGCGAAACGCTTTGAGCATGGCTTCATCCTGTGCCATGTGCGCGACGATGCGCAGTTCGATCTGGGAGTAATCCACAGAAAGCAATACATTGCCTTTATCGGCGATGAATCCATTGCGAACGCGACGACCGGTTTCGGTGCGGATGGGGATGTTTTGCAGGTTCGGATTATTGGACGAAAGACGGCCTGTGACAGCCCCGATCTGGCTGTAAGATGTGTGCACGCGGCCGGTCTCAGGATTGATCGCAGCGGGGAGTGCGTCCACATACGTGGATTTTAGTTTGGACAGTTCCCGTTGCTCAAGGATCCATTCCAAAATGGGATGCTTATCGCGCAGCATTTCGAGCACATCTGCTGAAGTGGAATAAAAGCCCGTCGCTGTTTTGCGGCCTTTGTCGGGTGGTTCGAGGCGTAAATGATTGAAGAGAATATCCGAGAGTTGCTGCGGCGAGTTGATGTTGAACGGCTTGCCGGCGTGACCATAAATTTCCTTCTCGATCTCTGCCAGACGTTTTTCCAATTCCTTCGACATCTCCGCAAAGAACTTGGTGTCGATCAATGCGCCAGTCATTTCCATATCTGCAAGCACTGGTGTGAGCGGCATGTCAATTTCATCAAGGAGTTTTGTGCCGTTGACACGCTCCAACTCCTTTTGCATGATGGGCATCAGTCGCAGCGTGGTCTCGGCATCGGCTGAGGCATAAGGGGCAACGGATTCGATTGCAACCTGATCCATGCTGATCTGCTTCTTGCCTTTGCCGATCAATTCTTCGATGTGGATCATCTCTTCACCGAGTCGGCTTTCAGAAAGATTCTTCAATCCAAGATGACGGGAGGATGGATCAACAATGAATTCAGCGAGCATGGTGTCGAAGGTGAGCGGCGCAATGGTCAGGCCGTAGCGGGCCAGCATGATGTAATCGTATTTTGCATTGTGCGCCACTTTGCCGATCTTTGCATTCGTCATTGCAGGCGTAAGCGCGGCGATCACTTTTTCAACGGGCAGGTTGTTTCCAGAAGTGTGCCCGACGGGTATGTAGTATCCCTGTCCTTCTTTAATGGCAAGCGAGATGCCAACAAGTTCCGCCGTTGTTTCTTCGGTGGAGGTGGTTTCGGTGTCAAAGGAAATGACCTTTGCCTTTGACAATTCTTTTTTCAGCGCTTCCAGCTTTTCATCCGAATCGACGATCACCACTTCGATCTTGGAGGATTGAGATAGAGTCGCCACCACCTGCGGCTGGTTTTGGAACATGGAGATTTGTTCGCCGGGCTTTCCCTTTTTAGGTTTCGCGATGACTTCTGTTTCGCCCGCTTTTCCGCCGCTGATGGCTGGAACCTTTGCCAGCAAAGTCTTGAATTCCATTTCCTTGAAGAAGGCTTCCAGTTTTGTCGGGTCAAAGGGTTTGATGGCGGCATGGTCGAGGTCGAAATTAATCTTGAGGTTAACTTCGATGCGTGCAAGATCGCGGCTCATGTACGCCGTTTCCTTGTTTGTCTCGAATTTGCCTTTCCAGCGATTTTCCACTTGATCTAAATTTGCATAGATCGCATCCAAAGTTTGGAATTTCTCCAATAGCGAGATCGCGGTTTTTTCACCCACGCCTTTCACGCCGGGGATGTTATCGGAGGTGTCACCAACGATGGCTTTGTAATCCACGACCTGGTCAGCGCGCACACCGAGTTTTTTGATCACATCTTTATCGGAGATATAGGTCTGGTCATCGCCTGCGAGATAGACTGCCGTGCGTTCGTTAACTAACTGAAGCAGGTCCCTGTCACCAGTGATAATTTTTACGCCCAGGCCTTTTTCAGCGGCAAGCTTTGCAACGCTGCCCAGCACATCATCCGCTTCATAGCCTTCCATTTCGAGGCGCGGAATATTGAATGCATCCACCATTTCGCGGATGTGGTCGATCTGTACGCGCAGGTCATCGGGCATTTTTTCACGTGTGGCTTTATATTCAGGAAAAATCTTATCGCGGAAGGTCTTTCCCACGTCAAATGCAACGGCAAGGTATTCGGGCTTTTCCTGTTCGAGCACCCGCACCAGTTCACGCGCAAATCCATAGATTCCTGCTGTGGGTACCCCTTTCGAGGTTTGCCAGCGTGAGTTATTACCTCCGCCAGCCGTGAGGGCGAAGTACATTCGATAAGCGAGAGCGTGTCCGTCGATGAGATAAAGAGTAGGGGGCATGTGTTTTATCCGTATGTTTTTATGTTCGTTTAATCAATTAAAAATAAAACGCAGAGTAGTTATTATACTCTGCGTTTTTTACGGCTACTCTTCCATTACAATGCGGAAACCAATATGTAAATCTTGATACTCGGGTGGGTCCGTAAAGTGATGATATGCCGCACGTGCTACATATGGATCGCCACCCCACCATCCACCTTTTTCTGCTTTTGTTTTTCCTGTTTCAGGTCCTTGTGGGTCAATTTTGGGGCTGTTCTTATAATAGTCAAAATCAATCCAATCCTGTACCCATTCCATTGCATTGCCAGACATATCTTGTGCCCCCACCCAACTGACTCCGGCTGGATAGCTTCCAACGGGTTTCAGCCCGACGCTATGAATTGTATTGGCGCGGGTCTCGTCAAATTCATTCCCCCAGGGGTAAACCAGCGAGTCGGGTCCACTGGCGGCATATTCCCATTCAGCTTCCGTAGGCAATCGTCCACCGCGCCAATGGGCATATGCCTCCGCCTCATACCAGGTGACACATACACGCGGGAGATTTTCGTCTTTGAGAGAGGAGCAACGCTTCAGAAGTGATTCTATCGATTGCTCGCTCAACCATTTCAAGCCTGCTTCAGACCAGTAAGCTTTTTCTTCATACCCGCCTGCTTCGGCAAATTTTTTAAACTCGCCGACAGTGACTTCATATGTGTCGATCCAAAACCCCTGAGTGATCTGCACCTCATGTAATGGATATTCACTTTTCCTTTCGGTTATTGTGAAACCGGGCGGGTCCACTTGTTCGGATTCAATTGCCCCCATCAAAAAGGATCCAGCTGGAACCCAGACTTGTGCCACGCCTTTTTCATCCACACGTGTTCCGGGTGCTGAAGTGGGAGTTGACTCTATTACTGCAGTAGCCGTTTGTGGAAAGGATGCGGGTATTGTTGCGGAACAGGCTGTCAGATTTAACACGAATAGTACTAATCCAATATGAAAAGATTTCATTGCTTTTCCTGGTGAAGTTGACGCTGGTGAATTGTTGTGTCCGTTTCATTAATTATATCAAGATGCCAGCTGATAAGTATCAGCTGGCATCTTGGATGTTTCATTGTAAGGCTTATGATGAATATAATAAGTATTACCCGCGCGTATAAGAGGCTTCCTGTCCCTGACGTTGGCGGGTCTGCTGAATATAATCGCGGACCAGTTGCGGTGGGTGGGGCTGTGTACCGCCCATGATCAAATACCCGGGTGCCCAGAAATCTCCAGATGGATTTTCCTTTTTGTAACGTGGAAACTCATGGAATATTTTTTCGGAAATTTGCTGGCGCATGATCCGCATCAGGTAGCCGGGGGATGTATTCGGTTGGACATTCACCACCCATTGCAGGTATTCCGGGCGAACAGCAAGATATTCGAGCCTCCAGCCAAAGGCAATGCACACATTGGGCAGCCACTCATCCATGCGTTCGGAAAGATCGCCGGTAATGAAATGAGATGAAAACCGCGGTACCAAAAGACAGGCATAGGTGAGATGATACAGGCCGGCTGTGACCGGTTCCATGACCAATTTTCGTGCTGCTTCAGTGGTTGGGCTTTCGCGGGTGACATCATGATCGTTTACCGGCTTTGCCACGGGAGTTTCCGGCCGTTGCTGCGGGCGTGCAGGTGCTGCTGGTGCGTTTACATCGACATCATCAAACCCAACTTTTGCCTGGCTGAAATCCACTTTTTGAACCGGAGTTGGTACGGGGGATTGTTGTATGGAAGGTGGTGAATTTCGGTTGTAAGCCGTTGCATTGGAAAGCGGGACCGAAATGCGGGTTTGATTGGGGTCGAATGGCTCACGCGGTTGTGAAGGATGTGCTTCCCGCTTTGAGGATGGGTTTGGTGAAGGAACATTGCTTAAGATGTTCGAGATTTGTGGAACTTCTTCTTCCGCTTCGGCTACCGGTTCGCTTACTTTATATGACTGCGTATTGCCTTTTTCATTATCCAGATTGGTGACCAACTGGCTGGCTTGTGAGCGGATGGTGCTAAACGGAGTCTCTGCGTCGAAAACAAGAGCAAGCACAACGTCGGTGCCGAGGCGGGTGGCGTACAACATGTGCTCGGCACGCGTGCTCTCGAGTCGGATAAATCGAAGAAGGTCTGCGCCTTTTTGTCCATCCCAATTGCGGGTGACGGTTTGAGCGACTTCTTTTGCGGCAGTTTGTGAAAGTCCACCGGCGTATGCCCACAGATCGTTCTTGCGTGTGATCAACGCGGCCTGTGAAGATGATTCAAGGGTGAGGCGGGTGAGATGTTGCGCAGCCTTGGTTACATCGTTCAACCATGGATGGGTTTTTGAATCAATTGCAGCCGGGATGGGGGTGGTGTTGGGTTTGCTGATTGCAGTTAAGAAGTCTGACATATCGAATGGTTTCCTTACCAGGATCCACGGACGCAGGCTGTCGAAGGCGGGAGGGTTTTGTTTTTCATCACAGATGATGACGAGGTTAATGCTCTCGCTGATGGTGCGAAGGGAGAGTCCAATCTCCTGAACGGCATCTTCCCCAAGGGCAAGATCGAGCATGGCTAATGGAATGCCCGATTTATCGGCGTGCACGATTGCTGTTTCCTTGTTCGAGGCAAGGTGAATCCGATACAGATCCGTCTCTTCCATTGTTTGACGGATCGAATTCCCCGTGTTCTTGGAGCTGGTAACAACAAGGATATCGGCAGGCATTTTATAAAGTTTATCACCCCTTGACCCGATAATCAAGCCACGCAAGGGGTCCAAAAAGCCTATTTCTGACAAATTTGTCTATTCGACTTGATATTTGCGCGGGATTGTGCTATTAACAATGAAGAACTTCAAATAGATATAAGGGCGTGTCATATGCATAGAGAACGAGTTTCAGAAAATGTTTTTTGGTTTCAAAGTGAAGTGTACGCGCAGGTAACAGCCGGGGTGATCGTTGGCCCGCAATGGGCCGTGGTGATCGATACCCTCGCCCTGCCCGAGGAGACGCTGGGGATGCGCGAATTTATCGAACATGAGTTGGGGGTGCAGGTCCGTTATGTGATCAACACCCATTATCATGCCGATCATTCCTGGGGAAACTGCTTCTTCCCGGGCGCCAGTGTGATCGCCCATGCGAATTGTCGTGACTTGCTGGAGGAGTTTGGAAAACCTTCTTTGGAAGGTGCCCGCAAGCAAAACCCGGCACTGCGGAATGTAAAGATCGTTCTTCCCCACCTGACGTTTGCCTCCGGTGAGTTGACCATGCGCGTCGGGAAGAAGAATCTGATCATCTCCCAGGCATTCGGCCACAGCAACGATGGCATCTCCGTGCTGGTGGAGGAGGACCGCGTGCTGTTTGCCGGTGACTCGTTCATGCCGCTTCCCTATGTGGTGGATGGCGACATCGACGACATGCTGGCTTCGATCAAAAAAGTGGGACGCATGGGACTGGAAAACATCATTCAAGGCCACGGAGATATCATCCTGCGCGGCGAGATCGATGCGGCGGTACGCGAGAACACCAACTACTTGAATAACATCAAGAAGGCGGTGAAATCCGCGGGCAAACGCAAGAACGTGGAAGAATATCTTGAGACGATCAACATCGAAGATTGCGGCAAGAGCCGGGTGCATCTCGGCGGCCTGGCCGTAACCCTGCACGAACGCAACCTGCGGGCCCTGTATCGCCAAATGCATGGCGAGTAGGTTGACGACCATGAATCTTGAAAAAATGTTGCAGTGTGGAATTTGCACCTGCAGCATTTTAATTTACAGGATATGAGAAATGAAATTTATTCTTGAAAAATCGCGTTATCTGGCTTTGATCGGAGTGCTTTCATTGTTGGTTGCGGCGGTTGCTGCCTTTGGCTGGGGTACGCTCAAAACGATCACCACGGTTTTCCTGGTGATTCAATCGATGGGGAAGGAAGCTTCGATTACCGTTGAATTCATCGAGATCGTGGATGCGTTTTTGATCGCAACCGCCATCCTGATCTTTGCTGTCAGCCTGTATGAGTTATTCATCGATAAGCTGGATCTGCCGGATTGGATGCTGGCGCACAACTTGTATGAATTAAAGGGGAAATTAAGCAGCATGATCGTGCTGGTCATAGGTGTGAAGTTCCTGCAAAAATTATTGGAAGTGAAGGACACGGAAGATTTGTTGAGAACGGGCATTGCCACGGCTTTGATGTCTGCTGTGTTGATCGCCTTCGGGTATTTTGGCAAGAAGGATTGATTTCTATAGGTTTTCTATGCCGAATTATTCAAAAATAGGTGGAGGCCTCCCGCCCTTTCAACAGGGTGGTTTGGATTCGCTATGCGGGCTGTATAGCATCATCAATGCCGAACGGTTCATCAACCATTCGTCCGATGAGGAGACTCAACAGCTGTTTGATGATCTCATTCATTATCTCGCCCGTCGCAAGCTCCTCAGCAAGTTTTTGATCGGCGGCATTATTCATTCCGAAATGCTGGTCATTTTGAAAAAAGTGGTGGGGAATAAACGCATCTCGAATGTGCAAATTCCCTGGCGCGGCGTGCCCAACCCGGATCTGACGACATTCTGGAAATCCATGCAGTACTTTTTGGATGGCACCCCGGGCCGTTCGATCATTCTCGGCCTGCAAGGCTATCACGATCACTGGACCGTGATCGAGAAGATCACCAACCGCTCCATTTTGTTGTACGATTCCTCGTTGATCAAAGTCCTGCCGCGCTCTCGCTGCACGACGGTCTATGCCACCTGGAAGCGCAAACACCTGCTCCTACCCGCGCAGACGTATTTCCTCTCGAACGAAGTGCAGGATATCAGCCAGTACGATTATTAGAAAATCTCGAATGGCCCGTTTGAGAGGGAGAATGCCACATAGTAATTGGATTGGCGAATCTTATGAAAAATGACTTAAACGAACAGCTCTCCCGGTTGGCAAAGGAAGAATACTGTTATCTCACCACAAAAGGACGCAAAACAGGCAAGCCGCATGAGATCGAGATCTGGTTTGGGGTGAATGGAAACTCCATCTATCTTTTGTCCGGCGGTGGGGATGACTCGGATTGGGTCAAGAACCTGCGTGCGGATCCGAATGTGACGGTGCGAATTGGAAAACAAACTTTCAAAGGTACTGCGCGGATCGTGCGGAATATTGAAGAAGAGTCGATGGCGCGACCGATGCTGGCGGCCAAGTACCAACGCTGGAAAGAGGGCAAGCCGATGAGCGAATGGGGCAGGACGGCGTTGGTGGTGGGGATTGAGTTAAAGTTGTAGAATCTGCAAATAAAATGAAATTAAGATGACCAAAGCCCCATGACTTTTGGTCATCTTTTCTTTTGGAGATTCCGATTAAAATCCTGCGATGGATAAGAGATCATTGCGTTATCCGAATGTGCTTTTTGACTGGGGCGATACCGTGATGCACGATAACCCTGCCTTAACCACGCCCATGGTGGAATGGCCGAAGATCAAGGTTGTTGAAGGCATTGCAGAGGTCTTGCAAGACCTTTATGCCAGTGGACGGCGGATCATCCTGGCCACCAGCGCGTCCGTTTCCGATGAGGGTCAAATTCGCGGGGCGTTGGCACGTGTTGAACTCGATACTTATTTTTCACAGATCTATTGTTTTAAGAATACACACCTGCAAAAAAACGAGGCGTTTTATCATCATGTGTTGAACGACCTTGGCGTTTCTGCGGCCGATGCCTTGATGGTTGGGGATAGCTTCGAAAAGGATGTGCAAACCCCGAACACTTTGGGTATCTTTGCGGTGTGGTTCAACCCGGTTTCAGATGAGATATTTAATGATGAGCTGCATATCACGGTTCATTCGATGCAGGAATTGCGCGCGTTTTTCAACTCTTTGGATTCAAATGGTGTGTAGATAAGGAGAAATCAAGATGGGTGTGATGATGCAAACGTTTCACTGGGATTGCCCTCGTGAAGACAAAAAGGAATTTCAATGGTGGAGCTTTATCAACGAGAAGGTGCCCGCATTGGCGAAGGTGGGATTTACCTCGTTGTGGTTGCCGCCGATTCACAAGGCGGCGAATCTCGCGGGACCTTCGATGGGCTATGACCCATATGATTACTATGACCTCGGCGAGTTCGACCAGAAGGGCACGATCCCGACCTGGTTTGGCACGCGCAAAGAGTTGGAGTCGCTCATTGAAAGCGCACACAAGCATCGATTAAGTGTGATCGCGGATATCGTCATCAACCACAACAGCGGGGCGGATTCGCAGGAAGTGAATCCCATCACCGGTCAATCGCGCTGGACGAAGTTCAATCCGAAGAGTGGAAAGTTCCCACGCGATTGGCAGTCGTTTCACCCAAGCATGTATGAATCGTGGGACGAGATGACCTTCGGTGACATGCCCGACCTTTCGCATCGCAATCCATATGTATATGCTGAATTACTTAAGCTGATGCGCTGGCTGATCGAGGAAGTGGGATTCGATGGTTTTCGTTATGACTTTGTCAAAGGCTATGGCGCGAACACCATCACGGCCATTCAGGAATATCGATACATGCGTGATGGAAAGCCGTTCGTGCCGTACGGCGTCGCTGAATATTGGGACTCGGCCTCGAACACGTTGAACTGGGTCAATGCGGCGAACTTCTCCAACTCCAATCCCGTCGATGCATTTGATTTTCCCCTGCGCGAATTGCTCAAGGGTATGTGCGATCAATATGGCTTCGGTTTGAAAAGTTTGGTGAACGGTGATTCGATCCTGAAAGCGCAACCGCAAAGCACGGTGACCTTCGTGGAGAATCATGACCTGCGCGACGAAGGCCGCCCCATTACAAACGATAAGCTGCTTGCCTATTCCTACATTTTGACCCACGAAGGCTTTCCCTGTGTATTCTGGAAGGATTATTACAACTTCAATCTTGCCCTGGAAAATACGCCCAATGGAATCGCAGCCCTGGTTTCTGCTCATGAAAAATATGCGGGTGGAAGTACATCCGTGTTGTATCTTTCAGATGATTTATACATTATGCAGCGCGGCGGATATGGCGACCAACCCGGCCTGATCTATATACTCAACAATCGCGGCGACCGCTGGGATGGCAATTGGGCCAACACTCAATGGCGCAACGCGGAGATGGCTCCCGTGGCGTGGTGGAGCAAAACGGATATGGCCCCGCCGATCTCGCAGCATACCGATGCCGATGGACGTGCGCAATTCTTTGCAGGTCCGCGTGGGTTTGCGGTGTATGCCGTCAAATAAAGGCGCAAAATGACAGATATTCACGAACAACTTAAGGCATTGTTGGATAAAGAAGGTGCTATCTATCGCGTGCTTGAACATGAAGCCGAAGGTCGTACGGAATTCATTACGAAAATTCGCGGCAATCGAATCGAGCAGGCAATCAAATCCATGGTGGTGCAGGTGCGCATGAGCAAGAAGGAAAACCTGTGCTATCTGGCCAATGTCCCCGGCGATTGCCGCGTGGATTTTGACTCGATCAAGGCGCATTTCAATGCAGATAGCATTGGCATGGCGCCGCGTGAAAAAGCGGAAGCGCTGACCGGCTGTGTGATCGGTTCGATCCCGCCTTTCAGTTTTAATGAAAAACTCGGCCTGCTTGCCGACCCGATGATCCGCGAAAATGAAGAAGTCGTTTTCAATGCTGGAAGTCTCGAAAGATCCATCTTCATGAAGATGGAGGATTACTTCCGTATTGCCAACCCGCAAGAGGTGAAGATCGCGCTCCGCGGATGATTTTTTTCTTAGAGGTACCTAATGAGCAATGATGACTTTGACAGAAAATTGGATAAAGCGGTTGAAAATTACGAGAAGGGATTTGATAAGGTTGCCGGCAAAGCAGGGAAGGCAATCGATGTGGTGGGCCGCGGCGCAAATCGGCTGTATATTGGCTGTATCACCATTTTTGCAAACCTGTTCTTTTGCGCCTTTTGTTTGTGGGGGGCATATGCCGCAAGTGTAAGCTGGCGTTTGCAAACTGCCGGGGAAATCACTACAGGTACGGTTGCCCGCCTGGAAGAAAGCAAGACCAGTGAGGGATACTGTTGTGTTTACTCCCCGGTGGTTGAGTTTGAGGTCAATGGTCAGACATATTCCTTTGAAAATGACAATGCAGACAATACTTCTGATTATCAAATTGGCGAAGAAGTATCTGTGTTGTATGATCCTGCCAATCCGGGCACGGCGCAGATCAATACATTTTACGACCGCTGGTTATTTCCGATCATTATCATCCCGGCAATGATCTTTGCCGCCTTGCTGTTCGATTTCTTTATGATCCGTTCCTGGCGCCGCGGTGACGACTTATTAAGTGAACAATTGGTTTAATAAACAAACGACATTCAAACTTTGGAGGTATGCCATGCAAGCAGGTAATCAATCGTTTTCACAGGGTGATACTCAAGCGCCCCGCCGTAAATTAGGATGTGCATTCATCCTGCTCCCGATCAGTGCCGTGATCCTGTTGGGCGTCAGCATTTGGTACGCCTATTCCAGTTATATCTTTGCAACCACCGGTGTGGAAGTGCCGGGCACAGTGGTTCGCCTCGAGTCCTCCTATTCGGATGGCAGCACCACCTATTCACCGGTGTTTAGTTATACTTATGAAGGAAAACAATACGAATACGAAAGCGTCAATTCATCCTATCCGCCGTCCAATCAAGTGGGCGATGTGGAAACACTTTTGGTCAACCCCAACAACCCAGGCAAGGCACGTCAGAACAGCGTGTGGGAACTTTGGCTGCTCCCCTGCATTTTGTGCCCCACCTCGCTTGTAATGATCGCTCTTTCGATCGGAGTTCCCTTGATGGTTCGCAGAATGTAATATATGGATTTAATCTGACAGATGGCACGTTCCCTGCTGGATGAATTCCCCGCCTCGTTACCGACCGAATGCCTGCCTCTATCCATTGATCTTCGTCATAGCTCTGGAATCGGACAGCTTGCTGTCCGATTTTGGTAATATAATTTCAGCGCTTTTAGTAATAAAATCAGGATAGTAAACATGTACGAGCATCACAAACAGCCACTTGCGAAAAGATCAGTATTTGCCAAACGGTTGGCATTGAATGGCATCATCGGCTTGATTTTGTTGATGGTTTCGCTTGGGGTTGGGATGCTCGGTTATCACTTCCTTGAAGGACTTTCGTGGATCGATTCGCTGTTGAATGCCTCGATGATCCTTGGAGGTATGGGCCCGGTGAATCCCATACATACTACTGCGGGAAAGTTGTTTGCATCTTTTTACGCCATCTATTCAGGCGTCATCCTGTTGGCCTCCGTAGGCATTCTTGCCACGCCGATCTTTCACCGTTTCCTGCATCATTTTCATTTGGCGGAAGATAAATGACCGAAGAATATACTCCCATTCATTTTCTCGACGAACATATTGATGTGATCTTTCAAATGGCTCCTGTGCACGAAAAATCCCCACACTGCCCGAATGGATTTGTTTGGAACGAAAGAACATATCAGGTGATTGAGTCTCTTTCCGAATGGGCGGATTTCTCACGCAGCGGCAAGATGGCGAAGAACATGCGTCCCGCCCATGCGGAAGTGGCATCTTCGCGCGGCTCGTTAAATGTGGGCAGGTTTTATTTCCGAGTGAAAGTGGATTCGGGTCAGATATTTGATATTTATTATGACCGCGCCATGAAAGGTGTGGACAAACGCAAAGGGGAGTGGTTTGTGTATCGCGAGTTGGAATAAAAAATAAGGAGTGCATCAGCACTCCTTATTTTTTATTCTTTCGTAATCAGTCTCACCTGATTATCATAGAAAACATAATCCCAGGCCCAATTGAACAGCACGATAATTCGATTGCGGAAGCCGATGATGCGATAGATGTGCAGGAAAACCCAAATCACCCAGGCGATAAACCCGCTGAAGGAAATGCCGAAGATTCTTGCCACGGCGGCGTTGCGTCCGATGGTGGCGAGTAGACCGGGGTCCTTGTAGTGGAAGTGCCCAAGTGGTTTGCCGGTCATCAGATTGATAATGCTTTTCGCAGTGAACACGCCTTGTTGGATCGCCACGGTGGAGATCATTGGCAGGGGCTGACCTTTTTCATCGAGCAGGAAGGCTGCATCCCCGATGACGAATGTTTCAGGATGCTGAGGCAGCTGCAAGGTCGGTTCGATGCGGATTCTTCCGCCGCTGGCTTTGTCTATGGAAAGTTCATCCACGATTTCAGTGGCTTTGACTCCTGCAGTCCAGATCACAGTTTGCGTTTCGATCTGAGTTCCATCTGCGAGTTTTACCTGCACGCCGTTGTAACTGTCCAGCTTTGAATTCAATCGAATATCGACATTCTTCTTTTTCAAAAGTTTTACGGTGGCCTGACGCAATTCATCTGGATATGAACTGATCAAATTTGCGCCTGCTTCCAATAAAACCACTCGCGCATCGTTCAAGTTCAAGCGCGGATAATCCTTCTTCATGACATGTGTGATCAACTCGGCCAGCGCGCCTGCGGTTTCCACACCGGTTGGTCCGCCGCCTACGATGACGAAGGTGAGCATGGCCTTGCGTTTTTCTGTGTCCGCTTCATGGCTGGCCTGCTCGAACATTGAGAGCAGGTGGTTGCGAGTTTTAACGGCAGTATCAAGGTCCTTGAGTTGGAAACCTGATTTTTCGATGGTGTCAAAGCCAAAGAAATTCGTACGCCCGCCAACGGCGAGCACGAGATAATCGTAGGCAATCACGGAACCATTCAGCTTGACATATTTTTCATCGAAGTTGATCGCGCTTACTTCACCCATTTGGAAAGTGAGATTTTTTTGTTTGCGAAAGATCGTTCGCACGGGCTGTGCGATCTGCGAAGGCAGCAGGCCTGCAATGGCCACCTGGTACAGCAACGGCTGGAAGAGATGATGATTGTTCTTGTCGATCAGTGTGATGCGCACGCGCGATTTTGCCAGCCCGCGGGCAACTTCCAAGCCGGCAAATCCTGCGCCAATGATCACGATGTGGGGGATTTGATTTGCATTCATTCTCGCCTCTTTTTATAGTGATTAATTTCACTATTATTATAACCAATTTGGTCCTATTTGTAAAGTATTTCACAAGTCGGATTTGGAAAATAAAAACCTCCCGCTTCTTACGACGGGAGGCTTGATTCTGAACAATTGACTTTGTGCTATCCTTTGAAATTCTCAATTTCCTTTTGCATCACTTCAGCAGGAAAGTCCATGCCATGCGCGGGATAAACGCGCTTGATTCCCATCGGCAGGATTTTCTTCCAGCTTTGCACCACCTGCTTGATGTCATCCGCAAGCACAGGCAGGCCGGGCGTGAGGCGCAGATACCAATCGTTCATCGCCATGTCGCCGACAATGGCATCGCCGGAATCAAGCAGGATGCTCGAATGTCCCTGTGAATGACCGGGCGTGTAAACCACTTTGCCGGGGATGCCATATTCTGAAAGCGACATGCCGTTATCGTCGAGCACCATGTCCACTTTTATTTTTGGAAGATGCGGATGAAGGATTTTTTTTGCCGACCATGACATGAAATTGCCGTAGGGTGTTGTGCCGTCTGGAAAAGGCGGTTCACCGCTCTCGACCATGAATTGATCCTTGTGATGGACAGCTACTTTTGCTCCGGTCACTTCCTGCACCTGGCTCAAACATGTGATGTGATCCCAGTGCCCGTGCGTGAGCAAGATCAAATCAATGGATTTTGGGTCAACACCAAGATTCTTTATTATTTTGAGGAAGGATGGAAAACCTCCCATCGCACCCGCATCCACGAGAATGGTGCGGTCGCCACGCAGGAGGAAACAATTACAAATACCAATTGGAATTCGGTGAAAGTTAAAGGCCATATTTATCCTTGTTCGTTATATCCATTGGGATGAGATTTGTGCCATTCCCATGCGCTGGAGAGGATTTCCTGCATGTTGGTGTGTGCCGGTTTCCAGCCCAATTCCTTTATAACTTTGTCCGGTGAAGCGACGAGTCGTGCAGAGTCGCCGGGGCGTCGCGGAGATTCAACTACCGGAATGGCATGGCCTGTCACTTTGCGAGCAGTCTCGATCACTTCGCGGACAGAGAATCCGTTTCCACTGCCGAGGTTGTAAATCATTTTATCTTTTGAATCGAGTGCGCCGAGTGCAAGGATATGTGCCGAAACCAGATCCGCAATATGAATGTAATCGCGGATACAAGTCCCATCCGGTGTGGGATAGTCCGTGCCAAAGATGGTGGCAGATTTGGCTTTGCCTTGGGCAATTTCCAATACACGGGGAATGAGATGTGATTCCGGTTGATGCGCCTCTCCACGGCCGGGCAAGGCTCCACAGGCATTGAAATATCGGAGCGCGGCGAAATGCAGCCCGTGGATGCTGCGATACCATTCCAAAGCTTGCTCGGTCATCAATTTGCTGTGGCCATAGACATTCGTAGGGCCGATGGGTGAGTCTTCTGTCAACGGGGTTTCACTGGATTGATAGACTGCTGCTGTGGAGGAAAAAACCAGTTTCTTAATGCCAGCCTGAACGGCAGTTTCCATCAATTGCAGGGAATTGGTGAAGTTATTGCGGAAGAACTTGCCGGGATCCTTCATGCTCTCGCCTGCTTCGATGAACGCTGCAAAATGCATGATGGCGTCAAATTTTGTGGAGGTAAGTGCTTCTGCGAGGGCGTGGCTGTCATCCAAGGAAGCATGAATGAATTTCGCTCCGGCAGGGATTGCTTCGCGATGTCCGGTAACAAGTGAGTCAAATACGGTGACGGAATGTCCTGCTTTGATCAATGCTTCAGCTGTGGCGGATCCGATATAGCCCGCACCGCCTGTGACAAAAATATTCATTGGTTCTCCTGGCAATTTAATTAAAAATATTATACATTATTGGGCGGCGGGTTCTTCCTGCCATTGTTTTACATACCAACGAAGGTACTCGTCCACATGAGCGCTCCAATAGGTTTCACTATGATCGCCAGCGAACAGATGATATTCATGGATGTAATTTTGGCGGGTGAGTATTTCTTCGAGTAACCCTGCACTGCCTAGTTCGCGGTCTGCATCGCCAATGTCGAACCACAAATTGGGACGATCTGCTTCAGAAATTTTTTTGATATAGTTTTCGATATTGGGGGCATTATCTTTGAAAATAGCCGGGGAATGAAAACCAAGCGAACCAAAGAGTTCGGGATGTTCAAAACCAAGCTGTACGGTCCAGCCGCCTCCGCGGGAAAGGCCACCTAGTGAGCGATGATCGCGGTCCGCGAGGGTGCGGTAGTTTTGGTCCACATATGGGATGAGGGCAGTAATTAATCGATCTCCAAAACCTGCTCCTTCGACCAGGTTCCAACCACGATCATCTGGGAAGACAACAATAAAGGGGGGTGCTTCACCGCCATGGATAAGCTGATCTGCTATGGAGGGTGTCCCCAATCGTACCCATTGATCCTGGTTGTAGGTTTGACCATGTAATAAATAAAGAACGGGATATTTCATATCCTCCTGTACATCGTAACAGGGAGGTAAATAGACAAGAAATTCCTGCGGTGGATTTGTGGTTGAAACCACATCCTGCTTGACTTGTCCTGCATCCGTGAGACAGGTCAGCGGTGTAGGCGTTGGAGTTGGGGGGATGGGGCTTGGGCTTGGTGTAAAGGTAACTGTATTCGTTGCGGCAGGTGGGGACGTCACTGTTTGGGTGGTGGGAATTTCATTTGAGGTGGAGCAGGCTGAAAGTCCGAGAAGAAGCGTGAACAGGGCAGTTTTGAGAATTGCTTGACGGGTATTCATCCTTCGCATTATACTCGGCAGGCTTAATCGCATCGGGGCGTGGCGCAGTCCGGCTAGCGCGCTTGCTTTGGGAGCAAGAGGTCGCAGGTTCGAATCCTGTCGCCCCGACAGTTTTGGTGACAGGCTCAGGTTTCCCATCGAGGGATGATACGAATCCTGTCGCCCTGACAAGGGCCAACAACAGAGGCATCATGTCACGGAGTTAACATCTCTGTGAGGGTGCCTTTGTGGTTTAATGGATGTGCTAAAATTGAAGTGGAGATAACCCATGGCAAAGAAAGTCGACGTCGTTATTGAAGCAGTTCGTTATAAGAATGGTCAAATTGTCCTTGTGCGCGGATATGAACGCCGCGGAACCACATTTTCAGATCGCGTTCTATTGGACCGTAAAACCCTGGTCGAAAAACTGCAAAAAGGGAATCAGGTTTTGATCGGCTCCCGTGAAGAGTTGAAGGCAAGTACTTTCAAACTGGATGGAAATGTCCGGTTGGTCAAACAGGATAACCGTGAGTGGATCGCGACCGGTCCGGATGCGACCCAGGATCATCTTGAGAACGCCCCAATTTTTTAAGACTGCAAGATCCATATGAAGATCATTGATAAAACCCCCATGCTCGATGAAAAGGGCCAGCTTACCCTTGCTGGTCAGATTCAAGGCAGATTGAAATATGGATTGAGCTGGCCCGCTGAACTGGAGGCTCAAAAGGCGGTGATCGCCCAATTTCAGCGAATTCTTGATAAGGGATATGTATTAATTCGCAATTTCACCCTGCCGAACAGCGAGATCATTATCCCGCTCATTATGTTGGCACCCAGCGGGGTATACGTAATTCATGTCACCACAGTTAAGGGTTTCTTTGAGGCCAAGGGCGATCAGTGGAATACAGTGGCAAATGACGTTGCGCAACCTGTGGCGATCAACCTCCTGACCCGCGTTTCTCGTTTTGCACGGGCAGTACAGGTATATCTTGAGCGGATCAATGTGGAATTAAAGACGCCAGTAGAACCCATTCTGATCACAATTGACCCTGGCGCTCATGTCGAATCGATGCGGCCGATCGCACGCGTGATCCAAAGCGATGCCATCAAGCAGTTCGCCAATTCTGTTTTGCAGGCTCGCCCCGTTTGGCGATTGGACTATGCATATAGCCTTGCGGATATCATTATTGACCCGGCACCGCCCGATCAACGGAAACCTATCGTCCCCCCTGAAGCACCGCAAAATCCGGCAGATCGTGCACAAGCCATTTTCAACGCATCGAATCAATCTGATGCCGACAGCCTTGGTTTTGAATTTGAAGAAGATGCCCCTGAGGGCTTACAGTCTGCGGATACTCCACGACCTCCACAATCCATTAATCGAGGTTCACGCCCTTCACAACGTCCGCCGCAAAAAGGGAAGATGATGGGGTTGACCACCCAGCAGCTGATTCTTTTGGGCGTGTTATTCCTTTGTGAATGCATTATTTTAGTGGGGTTCGGTTCTTATATCTTTTTGAATCAATAAAAACACCTTGTCCACTCCATTACTCTCTCTGATCATCCCCGCCTATAATGAAGAAAACCGCCTGCCCCGTGCGTTGGAGCAGGTTTTTGCATTTCTCGAAAAACAACCCTATTCCTTTGAAGTGCTTGTTGTGGAAAACGGGAGTACGGATCGTACGCTTGAAATCGCAACGCAATTCGCTTTGAACAAACCCAATTTGGTTCCGATCCATGAAGAGGCAAAAGGGAAAGGGAATGCGGTGAAGCGCGGGTTTCTCTCCGCACAGGGTGAATATCGTTTTATTTGTGATACAGATCTTTCAATGCCGATTGAAGAGGTCCTGAAATTTTTCCCTCCCCAACTTAACGATTTTGATGTTGCGATTGGCTCTCGTGAGGCTTTGGGCGCAGTACGTTATGATGAGCCGCCCTATCGTCATTGGGGCGGGAGGCTTATTAACTTCCTGATCCGTGTACTAATCCTGCCGGGATTTCAGGATACGCAATGCGGATTTAAGTGTTTTCACGCGGAAGCTACAAAAGAAATCTTTGAGCAACAGACCTTAACTGGCTGGTCCTTTGATATTGAGTTGCTTTACCTGGCGCGCAAGAGAAAACTTCGCATCAAAGAAGTTCCCATTAACTGGTATTTCGATGCTGACAGTAAGGTCAGTGCCGTGCGCGATGCGATCAAAATGGTCAGCGATATTTTCCGAATTCATCTGAATTCACTTCGGGGTCGTTATGACCTCAATCCCTAGCCTGTTGTTTGAGAATGAATTGTGGCCCGCTTATAAAAATATTGCCGGGCTGGATGAAGCCGGACGCGGTGCGCTGGCTGGCCCTGTCTGTGTGGGTGCGGTGATCCTGCCGGAAGATGAACCGCTTCTGACTCAAGCCTTGAGCGGGGCACGCGACTCCAAACAAATGACCCCCCGCAGCCGTTCCAAACTTGCTTTGCAGGTCAAGACCGTCGCGCGTGGATGGGGAATCGGTTTTGCAACAGCGGATGAAATCGATATGCTGGGAATTGTCCCCGCGACACGGCTTGCTGCTTGTCGTGCAGTGGAAATGCTTCCCGTTTTCCCGGATTACCTGCTTACCGATTTCCGCCTCGAACTTCCCGAGCTGGATGTATCTCAATCTGCCATTGTCAAAGGGGACCAAAAATCCTTAAGCATTGCCTGTGCTTCGATCCTTGCCAAGACAGCAAGAGATGAGCGGATGTTGGAGTTGGATTCCGAATACCCCGTCTATGGCTTTGCCCATCACAAGGGATATGGGACCCTGATGCACAGGACACAAATCATTTTGGATGGGTATTCCAATGTTCATCGAAAGACATTTGAAGTAAAAAGTCCCTGAGTAAATTCAGGGACTTTTTACTTCCCTTATCGGAATAGACCGAGAGGGGCGTAGCTTCCTGAAAAGCCCGGAAATACTGATTCAATATTTGAATTTCCCAATCGTGTTGAAAGTAACTCGCTCAAGATCTGACGATAATCTGTTGTCACTGCCAGATCGGCATGATCATAGAGTTGGTCATTGTGCAACCCCGGCCATTGACCGTAGACCTGTCCACCATTGACATTGCCGCCAAGAGCAAGCATTACGCTGCCGTGGCCATGATCTGTGCCATACGATTCGTTTTGCACTAGTCTGCGCCCAAACTCGCTAATAACCACAACGGACAAGCGCTCCGTATACCCTGAATCCAGGTCGAGGTAAAAGTTTGCGAGTCCACTGGCCAGCTGATCGAGTAGATTGGCGATATATCCGCCATTTCCGTCGGTTTCATATTCATGGGTATCCCAGCCGCCAAAATCCACTGCCGCCACACGCAGACCGGCATCCAGTTTGATCATTTGCGCGATGGTCTTTAATTGTTGTCCCAGTTCATCGTCATTATAGAAAGCGCCATTGGAAGGTTGATATTCCTTTTCAACCAACGGACTGACGATATTCAAGGCGTCCAATGTTCGTAACCCTGCACGGTGTAACAAACTTTCGCCGCCATACATTTTCCGCAGGGCCGCTTGTTGAGAACCAAGCAAATCCCCGTTTCCCCATTGAGAGAAATCGGATGGAGTATTTAGGCTTACTGTGGGAGTGAAATTCAATAGGGATGTAGGTAAGCCTGAAGTGGAGAGAACAGGCAAAATGGATGAGACCCCCGTTTGCTGTAGATGGCGAGAGATCCATCCGGAGGTTGTACTTTTTAATCCGGGCGTTCCCAGTTCGATAAATTCCTGCGCATCAAAATGACTGCGAGTGTCGTAATTTAATCCCACCGCATGGACAATGCCCATTTTTCCAGCCTGGTAGAGATCGTGCAGTGGACCCAAAGACGGGTGTAATCCAAATTGATCGTTGAGCTGAAGCAGATCGGTGATCTTAATGTTTGGGCGGGCAAGTTCGTAAAAGCCGCGGTCGTTGCCGTCAATGGGCGGGACTACATTCAATGCATCCCAACCGCCTCGCAAAAATACAACTACAAGTATGTCGGACGTATCTCCCTCTTTTGCAAAAGCAAGGTTGGTTAAGCGTGCTCCTGCCATTGAGGCGATGGCAGCTGAACAGCCTTGAAGAAATTGTCTGCGGGGTATTCTGTTTGTTTTCATATTTATTTCCACTGAAAGTCCGGGCTCATAAGAATCACTTCCACCATTGCGGGTAAAACATATTGCACGTGGTCCTCGGGCAGGACTTCCCTGGGATCATACTCCTGCGCCATCACAGTGATGATGGCGGCCCTGGCAGAATCGTCCATTGGACGTGCGAGCAGGCGATCGATCCAAAAATCGGCGAGACCTTCTGCTGTGCGGATCTCCGATGGGGTTTGACCGAAGATGTCGGTTCGAAGAGTGCGTCCCTGATCTTCATCGTCCATCCAGTTTTCAGAGATGCCCACTGTAAAATTCCAGCGATACAAAATAGACATGGAATTTGCCCAGGATTCCTTTACATCGGAATACCCATCCGGTGAGCGCTTTTCAAAAACAGGTTGTCCCATCAAGCCGAGCATCCACGAGATGCCGCCCGGAACTTTTGTGAAATCAGAATTCAGCGCGCGCAATATGGAGATGGTCGCTTCAAAAGGACGTTTGATCTTTTGTCCAAATGTTTGACTGAACTCGGGAGAGAGCAAAATCGTTTCATACACACGCTTCAATTGGTCTGGCGCATCGCGGAATTCCGTAAAGGCGTTGGCCGCTGCCTGGACAACGGAATCAGGCGGGGTGTCGGAAATGAAGCGGCGGCAAAGTTTGCGGGCGATAAATCTTGCAGTGCCGGGATGGTTTGCCAGCAGATCCAACACATCGTGACCGTCTTTTAAATCCTCCTGATCAGCGGGAATGTAATGGCCGAGAACCAATTTGTTGAAACGATCATGCCAGGGTTTGTAATATAGAAAGCCGCCCGTTTTTTCAACGCCATCCTCCCAATCGCCGAGATCATCATCGACCCGCCAGCCGGTGAGACTGCGCGCCGCCTCATACACATCGTTATCGACGTAGCCAACAGCAAGACCATTCGCGTCTTTCTCAACGGTGTTTGGGTCTCGCACACCCAGATAATTTTCCGCGCCGAGAGTATGCAGTTCGAATAATTCGCGTGCAAAGTTTTCGTTCGGGCCTGCATCGGAGCTGTTGTTTTGATTCAAATAATACAGCATGGACGGATGCTTTGCCACCGCCTCCAGCATCTGACGAAAATTTCCAAACATGTTGGCGCGCAAAGCATCGCGATTGAATGAGGCGAGCAGAGGCACGCCGTCATCTTGCCAGAAATATACATTGAAATGATTTTGCCAGAAATCAGCCAGGACTTCAGAGAACTGCTTACGGCTGTAGACTGCGCGCAGCAGAGTTGCTTCCACCAATTCATAGGCTGGCTTGCTATACCATTCCCAATAGGCATCGTTGTTGGAGTCATATGGGTTGCTGGCAATATGGTCTGCATATAGTTCTTCAAGGGACTTATGCAGGGTTTCGAATTCTGCAGCGGCATATCGCGATTCGAAATCAGAATCGTCAATGGTTTCTGGATTCAACTGTTGCTGCACATAGGCTTGTAAGCGTTCCTCGTCTGTCCTGCCCAGCGCGTTGAAAGTATCCACGTCGCCGGGGTGCGGACCGAAGGCCATGCGATTTAATGCAATAACTGCCAGTGGCGCAGACACATTGATTATTGGTTGGGGATGCTCTGCTGACGGACTTTGAGTTTCGCTTGAAGTTTGCGTCGCGGTTTGTTCAGTTTGCGGTGTGCATGCAGCGATGAACGATGCTGTGGCGAGTGTGCCGCTGAGCCTGAGAAAATCACGACGGTTAAGAGATGGTCGAGGGGAAATTGACATTCCTGCTCCTTTGTTGGCTGGTGAGTGAATTAAATCATAACTGGGCAAAAAGCTTGATTAACAACCGTGAAATGCTTCCCCCCAAAAGTACCGACGATTTTACGAGTCGAACACTTCGTGAAACGAATTAATGATCTCCTGCTTCACCTGCGCCATGGGTGGGATGGGGGAAAGTAGATCTGCAAGCGAAGTGATGGGTTCTCCTTGTAATCCGCAGGCGATAATGCCTTCCCAATATTCCATGTTTGGGTCGACGTTCAATGCAAAGCCATGGCGGGAAATTCCATGTGAATCGACTTTAACACCGATGGCTGCGATCTTGGCAGGTTTTTCACGATCCTCTGGTTTGCAGTTCACACATCGTGAATAAACATCCGGTTGAATCCATACACCTGTCTTGCCGAGCCGTTGACCTGCGCCAAGGCCGAGCCTGGCTAATGCGAAGATCAACATTTTTTCCAGCTTGCGGACGTAGCCTACATAATCAGCTTCAGGGAGTTTGTTGTCGGAATTTAATTTCCCCAATGGGAGTAGTGGATAGCCGACCAATTGACCTGGCCCGTGATAGGTCACATCCCCGCCGCGATCCACCCAGTGGATGGATATTCCCTTTTTCTTTAACTGTTCTTCACCCCATAAAAGATTCTCCACCCGGCCCTTGCGGCCAAAGGTGTATACATGCGGGTGTTCCAGTAAAAGCAAAGTCGGCGGACGACTGCAGTCTGCAATCTCCGCCGCATATTGATCCTGTAACTTCCAGGCCGTTTCGTATTCGATCAATCCGAGGTCTTCAACAATAAAATTCATGGCATTAAATCAAATAGGGGCGGGTTATCCCGCCCCTATTTGATTATTCTCCAAACACTCTTCGATACAAATCCGATTCGAGTAGGTTGTTCGGGTCACATCGCTTCTTTAGTTTCTTGTATTTTACAATGGTCTCTTCACCTAAGAACGCCCGCGCGGTCTCGGCGGAAGTCTCACTGTTTTTTGCGAAATAAAAACGCCCGCCATTTGCAATGACAATGCGGTCATACTCCTGCAAAATTTTGTGCAGTGTCGCGCGGTTACGGTTCGTTACTTTGAAATCAAGGGCGAGGGAAAATCCGTCGACTGCGTGGGTGAGCAGGAATTTGTCAGGGCGATGGCGTTTGGTGACGCCGAGGTAGGAGGGGTATCCCTGCTTTTTGGCGAGAGTCAGCATCTCGGTCCAGGCTTGAAGCGCGGTTTCCTTTGGCAGGAAGGATTGATATTGGATCAATCCGCCGGGGCCGACTGCCCGTTCCCAGTCCGGAACATAATCCAATAAAAAGTGAAAAGCCGCGTGCGGCTGACGGAAGGTATGCTTGCGCAAGCTGGCGATATATTTTGCAGTGTTGACTCCCCACCAACCGAGATTATTTACAAAAGGCGTCATGAAATAATGCAGCAACGATTTTGGCATCACGCCAAACAAACGACTCGGCAGGTTTTGACTTTCAAGCTGCATCGTCTTCTGTGGGTTTGGATCGTCGCCTTCATGCAGATAATTCGCCGCATGAATTTGTCCATGCCCGACCGTCATGGTATCCAACCAGCCAACGATGTAATCATAGCCCGGCGCATTCTGCTCGATCAACGAAAGATGTTCCTTCATTGTATGGGTGGGCCACGCATGAACTTCGATTAACCCTGAATACATCTTTTTCATTTGCAGCGTGATCGAAGTGAATACCCCCAACATGCCGAGTCCGCTAATCATTGAATAAAACAGGTCACCATTCTTTTTTGGAGAGCATGTCACTTCTGCGCCGGTGGGTAAGACAGCAGTAAATTCAATCACATGTTCGCCGATCGGTCCCATTCTGAAATTATTTTTTCCATGAATATTTGCGGAGAGACAGCCGCCTAAGGTCGTGAACATTGTGCCGGATACAACCGGCGGCCACCAACCATCAGGCAGGACTTTCTCCCATAACTTTTGCAGTGTGACCCCGGGTTCGCATCGCACCACGCCGGTGGCTGGATCCCATTCGACGATCTGGTTCATCGCTGACATATCCAGTATGATGCCGCCGCCGTTCAAAGCGGCATCGTTATAGCTGCGCCCGCCGCCTCGCGTGCTGACAGTCAGTCCTTGTTTTTTTGCGAGTTGGAAAGCTTCGTAAATCTCATCAGCTTTTTGGGGTTGAATACGATATGAAGGCGCCTTGAGGGAATGACCGAAGTTTTCAAGGGTGGTGAAGGTATTAAGCAATGGATCGGATGTGTTCATGTTTTTTTCTGCGAATTTGAGAGCATGCTCTCAAACATGGATAAAGTCTTTCTTAAAAAGATAACCTTCTGAAAATGAAGGAGGGCACATGTTGAATCGCCAGCATGATCCAGCGCCAAATGGATGGCGTATAAATGACCTGCTTGCGGTTTTTCATGGCTTTATATATTTCATTGGCGGCTTGTTCAGGTTCAATAATTAATGGGGTACCGCCCTGTGCAGCTTTGACCATTTCTGTGTTCACAAAGCCGGGTTTTACCGTCAGTACGTTGACGCCATGACGAGTGAGTCTGTTGCGCAGTGCTTCGAGATAAGTTGTAAGCGCTGCTTTGGAAGTATTGTAACCCGGGTTGCCCACGCGGCCTCGGTCACCCGCGACAGAGGAAATACCCACGATCTGTCCGGCTTTTGCAGAATGGAACATGGTCGCAACCGGGCTGAGCCATGCCATTGCGCCGAGCAAGTTAACCTCGATCATTTTGCGGTCGTTCTCAAAGTTGTACTTGTCCATGCCGCCGGGCGGGTAGTTGACCCCAGCCATGAAGACTAAGGTGTCCAATCCGCCTAGGTTGGCGACAATTTTGCTCAAGAGTGCGGGGACTTCATCATAGTTGGAGACATCATGGGTGTAAGGCAGCGTCCGAATTTCCCCCATAATCGAGTTGATCTCATTGGATAACTCATTGAGTTTATCCCCTCGTCGCGCGACAAGTGCAAGGGTGTAACCTTCTTTGGCAAGTTTATGAGCAAGAGCGGCTCCGATGCCGTCGGAGGCGCCCACAATAATTCCGCGGCGATGTGGATGTAAGGGGGTAGCAAAGGCAGGCTTGCCTGGTTTTGAGTTGCTTTGATCGTGGATTTTGGCTGATTTTGACACGAAGGCCTCTTTACAAAATGTTTAGTTTCATTTTAACACAGGTTATTTCATGTTAAATCTGCCGTATAATAAGTTTGTTTGTGCGCAATTGCGCTTTGAATGATTGCAGTTCATGACGATTTGGTGGCAAAAGGTTGAGTATGAAATCGACAAAACAGGAACGTGCTGGAACATTCCTGCGCGCGAGGGAGATAATCGAAAGGGATCCTTCCATCCCCATTGAAGAAAAAGAAGGGGTTTTGAAGTTAATTCAAGTGCTGATCGAAGTTACAGAAGGCATGCCTTCCGCAAATCAGCAGGATGAAACAGTAAAGTCACTGACGCAGGAAATTGTTTCAAAACATTCTCTTTTGGCTTTGGTAAAGCAACAAGCTGATGAATTGGACGCGCTCAAGCGATTGGGCGTCAATATCGCATCCAGCCTTGACCAGCAAACAGTACTGGATTCTGTGGTAGCCGAGGCAATGAGGCTGGTGAAAAATGCACGTGCGGCGCATATCTTCCTTTTTGTGAATGGAAAGCTTGAATTTGGTGCTGCACTAACAGATGATGGAATGCGCAATAAACCTTTAGCTTTACCACGCCCCAATGGACTTACCTATGAAACCTTGAAAAAAGGTCAACAGTTTATTGTGGAAGATATGGCCGGTCACCCCCTTTATGATGACCTGTCCACTCCGTGGAAAGGTTCCATCATCGGCATTCCTCTGAAATTCAACAATGAAATTGTCGGGGTTATGAATCTTTCCCGTTCGACCATAGGCGGTTTTAGCCGCTCCGAGATACGCCTGCTCGGTTTGCTTGCCGACCAGGCGGCTGTGGCGATCTCGAATGCCAAACTGCATAAACAGGTTACTGAGCAGGCGAATACTGATAGCATAACCGGTCTTCCCAATCGACGGGCATTGGATGAGAGATTGCAGGAAGAAGTACGTTACGCTCGAAGAATGAAAACACAGTTCGCCGTTGTTATGATGGACCTGGACGGTTTTAAGAATGTAAACGACACATATGGACATGCCATCGGGGATGAGATTTTAAATTCTGCATTCAATTATCTGGCCGGGAAAATGCGCTCCGATGATTTTCTGGCACGTTATGGCGGCGATGAGCTTACTCTCATCATGCGTAATAGCGGTGCAGACGCGGCTGCAAGCGTGACAAACAAGATCATGGAATTGTTGGCTGGGTACAGTTTTTCGGTCAATAATACTGATCAGTATCAGATCAAGTTGGGTGTTACTGCGGGGATCGCCATTTACCCATTACATGCCGCGAATGCAGGAGACTTGTTGCGTGCTGCGGATACAGCCCTGTACCAGGCCAAGAGACGCAACCGCGGATCGTACGTCATTGCCAGTGGTATGACCGGTCCATTGGATGCCGTTTCGGTGCCAAAATAATTTTCCCGAGTCACTTTACAATCTAGTTGGGGTTATAAAGAACAGCCTACCCTAAGGAGCTGATATGCCCCGTAAAGTAAAACTGATTCTCAACCCCATGGCCGACATGGGACGTGCCTGGAAAACCGCAAATGATCTACGCCCCATTGCTCAGGAATTCAACGGTGAACTTGCCTGGAGCGGGACAGTCTATCCGACTCATGCGATTGATCTGGCGAAGCAGGCCGCAGAAGAAGGCTATGACATGGTCGTCGCCATGGGCGGCGATGGAACCGTTCACGAAGTCATGAATGGACTGATGCAGGTACCAGAGAGCAAACGCCCGATCATGGCAGTTGTGCCAATCGGTTCCGGAAACGACTTCGCCTATTCCATTGGAATTAATCAAAAGCCAGGCCATGCGCTGGCTCATGCCCTCAAGGCAGAGACGATCCAACCTGTAGATATTGGCCTGCTTACCGATGAACATGGGCGCAAGGAATATTTTGACAACACACTTGGCATTGGCTTCGATGCCATCGTTACGATACGTTCCCATAAGCTCCCCATTGTCAAAGGGTTTTTGATGTACTTGACGGCCGTGATTCAGACCATTATTTTGAATCATAATCCGGCAAAAGTAAGGGTCGAAACAGAGAGTGAAGCATGGGAGGATCAAATCCTAATGCTTACTCTTTGCAATGGCCCGCGGGAAGGCGGCGGATTTATGATGTCTGCCGGATCAAAAAACAACGATGGTGTATTCGAATCAGTAGCGGTTACAAAGGTTTCGCGTGCAACGATGTTCCGTTTGGTCCCTGAATTTATGAATGGCACTCATGCCCGTTTCAAGCAGATTCGAATCGGTTCATTCAAGAAAATGTCCCTCACATCAGATCGTCCTCTGTACATCCATGCCGACGGCGAAATTTTTACAAGTTTTGGCAGTAATCTGAAAAAGACAATGATTGAAATACTTCCACAAGCTTTGCGAGTTGTGAAAGGTTAAATAAAAAGACGGGCACTGCCCGTCTTTTTATTTCATAATGATTAATGGCAGGGGAATGGATAAGTCCTCATGAAAAAGTTTAAAATATTTTCAACTCCAATGATAGAATCAAAAAATGCCAGACCTGATTGCCTCGCTTCAAAAACAAGATATTGGACATCTCCGCATCATTGCCGGATTTTGGGGACTCGAATTGGAATCCACTGATTTGGATTCTGCTCTTGAAGAAATCTCCGCTTCTTTGCTGGACCTGGAAGCTGCCACTGAAACCATCGACATTCTCTCCCCTGAAGCGCGGACTGCACTAAGTCAGCTTGCAGAAGCAGGTGGGAAAATGGAATGGGCCATTTTTTCCCGCACTCATGGCGAGATTCGTGAAATGGGATCAGGCAGGCGGGACCGGGAACTGCCTCACAAGAAACCAGTCTCTCCTGCTGAAACACTCTTTTACTTTGGCTTTCTCGCAAAGGCGTTTTTTGATTTTGGTAAAGGCTCGCAGGAATTTGCCTATATTCCTGAAGATTTGCTGGAAGTCGTTGAAGCAGTAATTGAAGAACCTGAGACCCAATTGCCCTCCCTCAGAAGCGAACCTTTTGGGAGACCAGCTACACCAGTTGAGAAAGCCTTTGAGATTCCAGCTTCCGATCACGTGCTGGATGATGCGACGACCTATCTTGCTGCATTACGATTAAATCTTGATTCAAATGGTTTGGATCCGGAAAAACAGGTATTTGTCCCCGCACTTCAGACCATGTTGACCACCGCTCAGATCCTTAAGAAGAATATGCCCCAACCGGATGCGGTAAAGAAATTTCTTGAGGCCTCCCGTGTTGACGCACTTCAGTTTCTTTACAAAGCATGGCTTGACTCACAAACCTTCGATGAATTGCGAATGATCCCAACGATCGCGTGTGAAGGGGAATGGGTCAATCAGCCGCAAGTGACTCGCGAATTTTTGATGAACTTGATCGATGCTATTCCGGCGGGGAAATGGTGGAGCCTGGGCGCATTTACAAAAGCCATTAAGGAGAAATACCCTGATTTTCAACGCCCCGCCGGCGATTACGATTCCTGGTTCATTAAACGCACTTCCGATGGGCAGTTTCTGCGCGGTTTTGCCTATTGGGACCAGGTGGATGGCGCGCTAATTCGGCAGATTATCCAAACTTTACACTGGCTTGGCAAAGTGGATCTGGCTTCAGCGGAAGAAGGCGCACCATTTACATCCTTTCGGCTGTCTTCCATTATTCAGAAACAGGATGACAAGGCAAAAGTAATCGTTGCGTCCAATGGAAGAATTACAGTTCCCAGAAACTTCTCGCGTGCGGCACGTTATCAGATCGCAAGATTTTGCGAATGGGAAGGTGAGAAGCAGGACGAGTTTATCTATTCAATCAGCGCGAAGTCATTGCAGCTTGCAGGTCAACAAGGGTTGAAGGCGGAGCAGCTGCTTTCGATGTTGGTGAAGTATACAAGTGGCAGCATTCCGCCGCCGCTGGTGAAGGCGCTCAAGCGTTGGGAGGCGAACGGCACCGAAGCACGGGTGGAGAATCTGTTCGTGCTAAGAGTCAGCAGGCCGGAGATTATGGAAGAGATGCGTTCCTCAAAAGCCGGGAGATTTTTGGGCGAGCTATTAAGTCCAACGGCAGTGGTAGTCAAAGAAGGAGCCATTCAAAAAGTAATGGCTGCTTTGGCTGAATTGGGGCTGCTTGCCGAAGTTGCAAACCTGCCAAAGGAATAAAATATGGATAACGGGAAAATTAATTACCAGCGGATTCTGTTGATCGCTGGCGCGCTTTCTCTTTTCATCTATTATCTGTTTCAATGGGTGCAAATGATTTCGAACCCGGTCCTGCGCACCAGCCTGGATTTTGTGGCGTATTATTCCGCTGCACGGATCATGCAGGAGCAAGGCGCTACGCAGGTATATGATTTCGAATCCTTGCATATGATGGAAAATCAAGTTGTTGGGTATGAATTGGGGGACGAACAAGTTTTGCCCTATCTTCATATGCCTTTTTTGCTTCCCATGCTTTCGATCTTTGTTGATGAAAATTACACAGCCTCTTTTCTTCGCTGGGTTTTGTTTTTGGTTTTTATATTTGTACTTGGTTTTTATATTTTCTCGAAATTATTTCCCGACGATATGCCTCCTGCTGCCCGTAATCGATTCGTGCTTGGTGCAGTAACTTTTTTTCCGTGTTTCGTCAGTTTACTGTTGGGGCAAAATACTGCAATTCTGTTTTTGGGCGTTGCCTTGCTGGGCTGGGGGATTGCCAGTGAAAAAGAATGGCTGGCCGGGTTGGGATTGGCACTTGTCTCGCTGAGACCACACATCCTTCTTTTGATCTTGCCGCCTGTTTTTATCTTGTACCGCAGGGTGTTTTGGAAATTCTTTTTTATTGGGTTGGTGCTGGCAGCGCTTAGTTTTTTTCTACTTGGGATTCAGGGCATGCAAAATTTTCTACATATCATGCTGCTCGCCGCCGGTGGACAAGGCTATGGTTTGAATATTGAATCCATGATGAATGTGCAGGGATTTCTTGTGCGCAACCTTTCATTTCTGGGTCGCGACACAATCCGAATTGTAGGCTGGGTAATCTATCTTGCTGGCATTCCCGGGCTTTGCTGGCTGGCGATCCGTGAGAAGAAATTGGATGTTCATGTATTGGGTAAGATGCTCCTGATCTGTATCGTGATCGTGCCGCATCTTCATTTTCACGACCTTGCCTTGTTGTTGTTCCCCCTGCTTTCTGTGTATTTGGGGAATGAAACCAGCGCCATTTTTAACGGCCTGCAAAAACTGCTCCACCCCATGATCCTTTCCTTCTTGTTTTTGTTCGGCTTGTTCCAGGAAACATTTTTCCCCTCGCTTGTGATTTTGATCCTGTTTATCTTTCTTTTTTATAAAAGGAAGATTTCATGACACTCGTCGTTTGAGAAATGAATATAATAAAGTCAGGTTTTCAACAAGGAGATGCCGATGTCTAAAACTGACTGGATCCAGCAGGAAATTGATAATTTAAAATCACAGGGGCTGTACAACAACATCCGCACCATCGGCTCGCCGCAAGGCGCATGGTTGACGGTGGATGGAAAAAAGGTTCTGAACTTTTGCTCGAACAATTATCTCGGACTTGCGAATCATCCCGCGCTGGTGGCTGCCTCTAAAAAGGCGACGGATGAACTTGGCGTTGGGCCTGCCGCCGTCCGCTCAATTGCCGGGACGATGAGCTTGCATGTAGAACTCGAAAAACGACTCGCGCAATTCAAAGGCGTGGAGGCGGCGATCACATTCCAGAGTGGATTCACCGCCAATCTGGCAACGGTCCCTGCACTGGTTGGGAAGGAAGATGTAATTTTTTCAGATCGTTTGAATCATGCATCCATCATCGATGGCTGTCGTTTGTCCGGGGCGAAGATCGTTGCGTACGAGCATAACGATGTGAAATCGTTGGAAGAGCAGATCAAAGCGAATCTCAGTCAATTCCGCCGTGCGATCATCATCACGGATGGGGTTTTCAGCATGGACGGTGACATTGCTCCGCTGCCCGATATTTATGAAGTGGCAAAGAAATACGATATTCTCTTAATGGTGGATGATGCGCATGGCGAAGGCGTTCTCGGCAAGGGTGGACGCGGCATCGTCGATCATTTTGGTTTGCATGGCAAAGTGGATGTGGAGATCGGCACGATGTCCAAGGCGTTTGGCGTGGTGGGCGGGATCGTTGCCGGCAAATCGGTCATCGTCGAATGGCTGCGTCAGCGCGGACGCCCGTTCCTGTTCTCCTCTGCGGTGACGGTCCCCGATGCGGCGGCATGTTTGGCGGCAGTGGACTTATTGGAAAATTCAACTCAGTTGGTCGATAAGCTTTGGGAGAATGCAAAATACTTCAAAGCTGAAATGAAGAATCTGGGTTTCAATACTGGCGTGAGCGAAACACCGATCACCCCGGTCATGCTCGGCGAAGCGCCATTGGCTCAGCAATTCAGCCGTGAGCTATTTGGTGCGGGTGTGTTTGCCATGTCCATCGGATTCCCGACCGTGCCGCAAGGCAAGGCGAGAATCCGCGTGATGATCTCCGCTGCCCATGCAAAGGATGATCTCGATAAAGGTCTGGAAGCGTTCAAAAGTGTGGGGAAGAAATTGGGTGTGATTTAAATAAAGTAGGGGCGAGGGTTTGTGCCACGAAGTGGTATACCTCGCCCCTACTTTATTTCGGTGACAATCGTTCGTTTAGCCCCGGCAGAGAGTAGTGCATTGGACACACTCTCTGCTTTTTCTTTTTTAACCAATGCGATCATGTTGCCGCCGCGTCCGCCGCCGCTGAGTTTGGCGCCGAGAGCGCCTGCATCCCGTGCGGCTGTGACGAGATTATCCAATTCGTTTGATGAAACGGTTAATTGTTGCAGTAATGCATGATTCTGATCCATCAACCCGCCCAGTTGTTCAGGTTGTCCACTTTCGATGGAATCCCTTGCTGTTTGGGAGATTTTCCCGATTTCATTGAAGAGAACTTCAAATTTGTTTTGATCTTCCAGCCATAGCTTTCGCACGTCACCAACGGATTCTTTTGTGGGGGCCGCGACACCAGTATCGCCAATCACGATGGTGAAAGGCTTTCCAACTTTGAATGTTTCTATCGGTTGGCCTTTGACAAAGTAAACAGGCTTGCTGAATGTAATGACCGTGTTGTCGATGCCGGAGGGAGTGCCATGGTGAAGTTTCTCGATCTCGAAGACCATGTCATTGACTTGTTCATTGGTCAACGGATAGGCGAGGTGTAAGGCCAGCGCACGAATAAGGGCAGCGGAAACTGCTGCGCCGGAACCGAGTCCCGCGGCGGCAGGGATGGTGGAGGTGATGTTTATTTTGAGAGGCGGTGGATTGGAAATGCCAAAGGCGGAAAAAACTTTCAGGACCACCGAACCAATTGCATGGTCGGGGGGAAGCGTATTCAGTTCGGCGTGCAGGTTAATGATGGGGGCGTGAATATGAATGCCTGCGGATTCAGAGTCTGTGACTTCGACATCCACTTTAACTTGTGTAACAGGCACAGCGAGTGCGGGGCGGTTATACACCACCGCATGTTCACCAAAGAGAATGATCTTGCCGGGCGCGGATGCTTTCACGAGAGGTAGAAAACAGCGAGGACCGCCACGGCCCACATCCCCATTGCGATCTGGAATGGACGGTCTGTGATCAGGATTTCTTCCGGTGAGCCGCCTGCCTGTTCGACATGGATCAAATACAAGTAGCGGAAAATGGCGTATACAACAAATGGAATGGTCAGCATCATGCTGTCATTTTTGGGTACATTGGGCGCGGAGAATGTGTAAAGTGAATAAGCAATGATGGTTGTGCCTGAAACGATCATGATAAATTGATCGAGCAACGGAAGAGTATATCCTTCCAACACCTTGCGATGCGAGCCTGCACCCTGTGCCAGCAGTGAAAGTTCGGCGCGGCGTTTGCCAAAACCGAGGAAGAGCGAGAGCAGCGTCATTACAACATATAGCCACGGAGAAAATCTTTCTACGTGAATTAATGTCACGCCTGCGTGAACGCGCAGCACAAAGCCTGCCGCAAGAACGAATACGTCCACGATGGGAATATGTTTGAGCCACTTCGAATATGCCATGTTCAGCACGAAATAAACCACGAGCACCGCACAAAAGGCGTTTGCCAGAAGGAATGCCAGACCCAATGTGATGATCACCAGCGCGATGCCCGCCATCCATGCAGCGTTCACGGATAACTTGCCCGCAGCAATGGGGCGATTCTTCTTTTCAGGATGCTTGCGGTCTGATTCCACATCCGCAATATCGTTGAAAATATAAACGCAGGAGGAGATCAGGCAGAATAGAGCCGCGCCTGCAATGGTTCGTAGAAAAGAATCGACGATAAAAAGCTGTTTGTCAAAGACAATTGCGGCAAAAATAAAGACATTTTTCGTCCATTGCCGCGGGCGCATGGTTTTGATCAGGGCGATTAACATGCACCTATTTTACCTGATACAATATTTTCATGCCCAAGATCAGGTTGGATGTTTTGCTTCTGGAACGCGGATTGGCCGAATCGCGCTCGAAGGCCCATGCCTTGATCATGGCTGGACAGGTGCGAGTGAACGATCAGGTCGCGCTCAAGCCTGCCACGGCGATTGATCCGAAATCCACGCTGACAGTTGATGCCGGTCCACGCTACGTTTCACGAGGCGGCGAAAAATTGGAAGGCGCATTAACCACTTTTGGAATTGATGTGACCGGCCTGATTTGTGCGGACGTAGGTTCATCCACCGGCGGGTTCACGGATTGCCTGCTTCAACACGGTGCTGCAAAGGTATATGCCATTGATGTAGGCAAGGGTATCCTCCATTGGAAGTTGCGAAATTATCCGCGTGTGGTGGTCATGGAAGAAACGAATGCGCGCAATGTGGAATCCCTGCCGGAGCCGGTCTCAATGGTCACGGTGGACGCTTCTTTTATTTCGTTGAAGATTCTTCTTCCCGTGATCAAAAGATGGGAAATGAAAGACGGGCAGATCGTTGCGTTGATCAAGCCGCAGTTCGAAGCGGGCAAGAAGGATGTCTCGCGCGGCGACGGTGTTATTCGCGACCCTGAAATTCACAGGCAGGTTTTGCTGGATGTGTTGAGCTATGCAAGAAACGAAGGTTTTGGTTTGCGTGGATTGGTCAAGTCGTCATTGCTTGGGCCGAAGGGAAATGCTGAATTTTTGCTTTGGATGGATCTGCATCCAAACGAGGTTCTGGTGGAAGAATTGGTCAATGGCGTGGTTCAAACGGCGGAATGAAGAAAGGGTACGCGAAAAATGAATTGTCCCAAATGCAGCACGGAATTGGTGCAGAGATTTTATAAAGGCATGATCGAGGTGGATTCGTGTCCGAATTGCCGTGGCATGTGGCTGGATGTAAATGAACTCGACAAGCTTGAAGATGTGGTCTTCGACGATGATGCCCAGAAGGGCTCCCTGATCCATTTCCAGAAGAAGACGGATATCCCCTGCCCGCACTGTGAGCTGCCCATGATGGAATTCCAATATCGGCTTTATGATCTGAAGCTCGATTATTGCTCCGAGAATGCCCACGGTTTCTGGCTGGATGACGGCGAGGAGGAACGTGTGATCGAATTCATGAAACGGCGCGCCAGTGATATCGAACGGAAAATGGATGCTGAAATGGAATGGAAACGAGTGCTGAAAAATATGCATTCGTTTTTGAAAAACAAATCGAAGAAGCAATGACTTTTGCTGAAATAAGAAAATGAGCGGCATCTGCCGCTCATTTTCTTATTTGGTTGGGGTGGGGGATGGCGTCTTTGTTTTTGTGGAGCCTGGTTTCGGAGTTTGAGTGCTTGCTCCTGCGGGTCCATTGGTCGGGGTAGCCGTAGCCGTGCCCGGTTTGAGCGTGTTTGTTGGGGTAATGATCGTACGCAGGTGCTGTTCCGCTTCTGAGCGCATTTCCTCGCTCATCACGGATGGATCCATTTCCAAAAGTTCCTGCCAGGTTTTTGTCGCATCCTTGGATTCTTCGCGTTTTTCCTGGATCAATGCGCGCCAGTATAGTACCTGCGCGGTTTGCTCATCGGTCTCGGCGTAGGAGGCCAGCGCTTCGACCTTCAGGAAGGCGGTGCCAAATGTTTCGTTGAGGAAATACGCGCGCACAAGGCCAAGATTCACGTCAAATGACTTTTCGTCATAATCGTAGGCATCTTCAAGGTATTCTATCGCCAGGTCCACGTTTCCCAATTCCAGATTGGCAAGGCCTCGATAGATGTTAAACCGTCTCAATCCCGAAGGTGAACTGAGTGCATAGGCCTTCTCGAAGTTCGCCAGCGAGGCTTCGTAATTCTTCAATTCAAAATAGGCCTGTCCCAGGGTTGCGAAGGCGACGGCGTTTTCGTCTTCGTAGACCACGAAAACTTCCAGTGATTCAACAGCCCGCTGATATTGCCCTTCCTCAATATAAAGCTCGCCCAGCACCTGATAGGTTTCAAGATTGGTAATGTCAAGCTGGTACGATTGTTCCGCATATTTTAAAGCGGATGTATTATCGTCGAGAGCCTGATATGCTTTTGCATATAAGAGTTGGATCTGTGGAGACCCGGGCAGCAATTCATCTGCACGGTTTAGATCCACAATGGCGGCTTCCGGGTCCTTGTTATAAAGAAAATACCTGGCGCGTTCAATATAGACCTCGCCATAATTGGGGTCACGGGCGAGTGCTTCGTCAAACAGGTATTCTACATTGAGGTTTGGATCCTGCATCAAACGGGCGCGTGCCAGGCCAAGATAAGGAGCGCCAAAATCCGGGTCGAGCTTGAGGGCATCGTTATACGCTTCCAATGCATTGGCGGCCTCGCCTTTATTGCGATACGCTTCTCCAATGTAATAATTAATATCCGCGGAATTTGGCTCAAGCTGCTGAACCAGTTCCATGCTTTGGATATAGGCATCCCAATCGCCTTTTGCAAATGCTTGTTCCGCCGCGCGATATTGATCGCGTGATTCGGGCGCCCGCTTGGTGTTCACATAAAGCGGGGTTGGAGTGTAGGTTTGCGGAAGGAACATCCATAACGGAGTGGGGCCAATGAATGTGGATGTAGCTGCTGCTGTCGCGCCAAAGATGGTGGGTGTGGGTGAAAATGTGGGAGATGGCCCGGGGGTATTGGTGTTGACCACTCGCACATTGGCGCGGCGCGGGAGAATGAAACCAAAGATCACCACCGCGACCAATGCAGCTCCCAAAAGTACGACCCCAAGTAATCTCGCCACCGGGCTTCTTGCAATAACCTTTAATCCACGTTCCTTCGGCTTTTCATTCGCGAGCAGAAGTTTTTCCTCCCATGCTCGTGGACGGTTCATGGGAAATGGTTGAATGGTCTCATCCGGGTTTAAGGCACCAAGTAGGATCAGGCCCCGTTTCGCCGTACCATTTTCCGGGTCCAGTTTGAGCGCTGTTTGCAGGCAGTAGATGCGCTCCTTGGTGTTATCCACAGAGGCACTCATCCACACCCAATAGGTGGAATTGTTCTGATCTGTTTTTAGAAGAAGAGTGAACAATTCCTTGGCACGGGCGCGGTCTCCGCGGCGCAATGCCTCCACGGCATCCTGGAAAATCGTTTCATCGTTTTGTTCCGGTGAGAATTGTTCAGCCATGCCCTTATTTTACCGCTTGTTATTCAAATTGCTTAAATCGTTATGAATTTGTTTCCTCGAATTCTTCCACTTCGTAGGTAAGAACTTGGATGGGTTTTGTTCGCCATGTGTCGGGATGTGCACCCATCTTTTGACAAAGATGTTCGAGGAACTCCACGGGGTCTGGGATTTTCTCCCACACCTGCGGCAAAAATGTAGCGCGCCGCGGCCCGTCTTTTAGGATGACCCCGTCCACATGCGGCTTCAACTTTTTGAGCAGATCATCGCCTGATGAATATTCCAGCGGATGAGGGGCGGTCAACCTTGAAACTTCGAGTTTGATGCTGTTTAATTCAGTTGGATCCACGGGTGGAAAGCGCGGATCTTCCAAAGCAGCAGCAATGGCATGTTCGCGCACATCATCTGCCAGTGATTGGTATGCTTCAAGTGCGCCGATGCAGCCACGGAGTTCTTCATTGATCGTGAGCGTTACAAAGGATGCGCCATGTTCACGCAGATTAGAAGTTAATAAATTTTGTTGAATTGGTGGAAGTTTCTTTTCCAACACCCCGCATTCCATGGCTTCACGCCCCAGCTTTAAAAGAGTTTTTTTCTCAGCGTTGGTCAATGGGTTGGACATACGATTCTTCCTTTTTACTTTATGTTGGACAGGCTCCAATATTTTCTGTTGTGATAGATCAACGGGTCAGCTGCTTTGCCTTCTTTTGCAGCTACTACTTCCGAAATAAAAAGCGTATTCATGCCTGCGTCGAAAGTTTGGATCACACGGCAATCCAGAAAGGCGATTCCGCCCACGAGGAATGGTGAGCCGGTGACAAGGGTTTCAGTTTGTACCCCGGCAAAACGATCTGTTACTTCAGGGGTGCGCCCGGCAAATAGGTCTGAGATCGCCGCTTGTTCTTTGGAAAGAATGGTTAACCCAAAAGCCCGTGATTTTGAAACTATTTCGTGTGTGCGCGTCGATCCTTGCAATGAAATGGTGATCATGGCCGGGTCAAGTGAAATGGATGTGAATGAATTTACGGTCATGCCATGAGTTTGGCCTTCATGGGTGGCAGCTACCACCGTCACCCCCGCGGACCATCCGCGCATGGCCGCGCGAAGTTGTTCGGAATCGAGACTTGTCAATGTTGAGATCTCCATAAATACGAAAGGATGATAATTCTCCGGGTATGGCACGTCAAGGAAGAAACCCACCCGCCTATAGGACAACGTGAATTGGGCATTTCTGCCCTTGCGCGTTTGTTTTTTACAGAATATGATGAAAATGAACATGGAATCGACGAATCAAGAACAACCTACCCCACTCTCATCCAACCCAATTCCACAGCCCGTCATACGGCCGGCGCGAAGACCGCAAACCGTCAATGCATTCTTTAGCACGCTTTGGGTTGCTGTGTTAATTGCGACTCTTTTCACTGCATGGACTCCATCCAGTTTATTCTCTTCGAATTTGCAGGAACAACTTCGCCTCATGCTCACGCCCCAGCCTGGTGCCAATATCGCGGCAACTCCCCAGCCTCAGCTGCGCATCGGTATCGTGGCCGGACATAACGGCAATGACTCTGGAACCGTCTGCCTCGATGAAAATGGGGCAGTCACGGTGACCGAGGCGGAAGTGAACCTGAAGATCGCCACCTTGGTTAAAGATGCGTTGGTGGCGAAGGGTTTCCAAGTGGACCTGCTCAACGAATTCGACACCCGTTTGAATGGCTATCGTGCAGTTGCGCTTGTTTCCATTCACAATGACTCATGTGAATATGTTAATGATGAAGCGACTGGCTTCAAAGTGGCATCTTCCATGGACACCCGCGATATCAATCGTGCCCAACGCCTGACCGCCTGTTTGACCGATCGTTATAAAACCGCCACCGGCCTGACCTTCCACGCGGGCAGTATTACCGGTGACATGCGCGAGTATCATGCCTTCTCTGAAATTGATCCGAATACCATCACGGCCATTATTGAAACAGGGTTCATGAACTTGGATCAGGAGATACTCACGAAAAAGACCGACCTTGTTGCAAAAGGCGTGACTGATGGGATTTTATGTTTTGTGAATAACGAAAGCGTATTGCCCACCGGGCTGCCCACTATTCTTCCATGAGTACTCCGGTTATTTCTTCACGCGGCAAGGCAGCAATTTTATTGCTTTTGGCGATCATGGTTTGTGTCTTTGTGGTGGCAGCCGCACGCAAAACGGATGCTGTCTTTGCATCAGGTCTGGAGAATTTATCCACACCCACACATGCGCCATTTTATGGAATGATGGAATTGGCGAAACCAAGTTACTCATCCACGCCCACGATTGAGCCGCCAACTCAAATTGCACCTGCCCCGGTTGAGCTCACTGCAACGGTTGATTCCATTGCAAATGCGGAAGTGATTCCAGATACGCCTGTGCCGGACTATGCCTCTCAAGGTGTCCCTGAATCATCGGACGGAAATCCATATAGCGGGAACAAATATGTTCTGGTTGACATCTCGGAACAGCATATGTATGTTTACGAAGGGGATGCGCTGGTATATAGTTTTGTATCTTCGACTGGAATGAACAATGCCACACGCGTCGGCTCCTTCAGTGTGTTGGATAAGATTCCAAATGCCTACGGTGCCACCTGGGACTTGTGGATGCCCAACTGGCTTGGCATATATTGGTCAGGCAGTTTGGAAAATGGGATCCATGCCCTGCCGATCCTATCGAATGGGACCCAGTTGTGGGCAGGCTATTTGGGGACGCCGATCTCATTTGGATGTGTTGTGCTGGGCGTGGAAGAATCTCAACTGCTCTACGATTGGGTTGATGTTGGGACGCCGGTCGATATTCAGTGGTAACAACTCGATGTTTGGAGCTGTCAAAGGCTTATAATCTGGTTTAACTTGTGCAGACGTTTATTGTGAAGGTGATGTATGAGTGATAATTTTACACAGTCTCGTGAAGCAGTGGGCTACGCTCAGGAAGCCCTGCGAAATGGCGCACTCGAAGAAGCACGTGAGTGGGCGGAACGCGCTGCACAGTTGATGCCTCAAAGCGAAGAGCCGTGGTTGATGCTTGCAAGAGTATCCAGCCCGAGTGAGAGCGTGGAATATGTCCGCAGGGCGTTAAGTTTGAATCCAAACAGTGCACGTGCAAAGAAGGGATTGGAATGGGCCATGAAACGACAAAACGAAATGCCCGAAGCGAAGGCAGGTGTCGGTAATTTGAGACAGCCGCAGGGTACGGCTCGAAGCGGTTCTTCCTCCCCAAAGAGAAGCCCTAAAAAACGAAATATCTTCCTTCCCATCATTCTTGTTGTGATGGGCTGCGCTGTCTTTTTATTTGCCGCATGGTCGGCAGCGCGTTCACCCGTGTTGGCGTCCATTTTAGGCTCTTCCGCTTCACCCTCTGTACAACAACCTCGAATCTCTTATGCGCATGTGGAAATTGCAAAGCCTGCAGGCCTGGCCCAACCCGTTGTGGCGGTTGTGGATGTTGCGGCCACTCCCACGCTGACGGGTACTCCTTCCGTTGAGCCGACCACAGAATTAAGCGTTGCCAATGTAGTGATTACGGAAGCACCCACTTCCATCGTTATTCCAACCAATACAGTGATCATACCGACGGTGGAATCGAACGCACAAACAGTGGAGCCCACCGGCGTCGCCATCGCACAGATCGTGCAAGATACGCCAACATCTGAATATGTTGCTCCAACAACAGCGCCCAATGCTCCACCTGTGGTTGCCGGGGTAGGCGATGGTGTTCATTGGCTCGATGTGGATTTATCGCAGCAACGCATGTATGCCTATGCTGGCGATACGCTGGTCAATTCATTTATTGTTTCCACCGGAACATGGCAGACCCCTACGGTGACCGGAAGCTATAAGGTCTGGGTAAAGCTGCGTTCTTCGGATATGACCGGCCCGGGGTATTATCTGCCGGATGTCCCCTGGGTGATGTATTTCTATAAAGATTACGGCATTCACGGAACGTACTGGCATAATAACTTTGGAACTCCGATGAGCCACGGATGTGTGAACCTCAGCATTCCCGATGCGGAATGGGTGTATAACTTCTCCGTTGTGGGTACTGTGGTGAATGTGCATTATTAGGTTTGATGAAAGCAAACAACATATCAAGACGTGATTTTCTAAAGTTGAGTGGGTTGGGACTGGCGAGTTTGCTGGCCCCGCCGCTCAACTTTCATTTCAATGACCCGTTTACAGCTCAACAGGGGCGTGTTACTTCGCGCATTGCGTGGATATATGACCGTCCTTCCCTGAGCGGTACACAGGTACGGTTATGTCAGCGCGATGTGCTGTTGAACATCGTCAACACATCCATCAGTGATGATGTGAATGCCAATAATCGAATCTGGTATGAGATCGGCACGGCAGATGTTACTGAAGGATATGCATACTCTGGGAATATTCAGCCGGTAAAAACATTGTTGAACACCCCGTTATTTATGGATATTCCTGAAGAGGGGATGCTGGCAGAGGTGACTGTTCCTTATACAGATGCCCATAAGGAAACCACAAAAACTTCCGATGTGGCGTATCGCATGTATTATGAGACCACGCACTGGGTGATGTCCATTATGACAAATGCCGAAGGACAGATGTGGTATCAGGTTCGCGACGATAAGTGGAATAAGTTGTACTATGCACGGGCTGAACACTTACGCTTCCTAACCGCGGAGGAAATGGTGCCCATCTCGCCGGATGTTCCGAATAAAAACAAAAAGATCCTGGTGCAATTGGAAAGCCAGTTAGTGACTGCTTTTGAGGATGGTTTACCGGTCTTTGTCACGCCGGTTTCCACGGGTGGTATATTCCGTGCCGGCACGTACACCACACCCAAAGGTTCATTCACTACTTCCTACAAACGCCCCTCACGCCACATGGCTGCCGGGGACCTCGCCGCCAGCGGCTTCGACCTGCCCGGCGTCCCGTGGGTGCAATACATTACCGAAGGTGGGGTTTCATTTCATGGCACCTTTTGGCATAATGACTTTGGCCGTCCACGGTCGCATGGATGTATTAATATGTCATCCTCCGCGGCGAAGTGGTTGTATCGTTGGTCGTCGCCTGAGGTGCCGCTTAAAAAAGAATTTGTTCATGGGGGGATCGGTACCAAGGTCGAGATCATCCTCTAACAGAATATTAAGAAAGATGGCTTAACATCAAGCCATCAAGGACGTAATGAACAAACCATTGAACATTTCCCGCCGTGACTTTTTAAAACTTTCCGCTTCGGGCGCACTCGCGCTTGTTCTCTCCGAAATGGGCATTGACCGTGCTCTGGCCGCTCCCCCTGCCTCGCATGGACGAATCACATGGAGCGGTATTCCGCTGTACGATGCCCCGTCGTTCAATGCAAAGCAACTTCATCTCTTTGGCGTGGATCAGGTTTATCCATTGGACGCGGAAGTGGAAGGTGACGAAGGCTACGGCAATCCCTTCAACAAGATCTGGTATCAAATGGATGGCGGCTACGCCTATTCCGGATGGATCCAACCGGTTGAGATTCGATACAACAAACCGGTTTATCAAATCCCGGAAGCCGGTCAATTGGGAGAGATCACTGTGCCGATCAGTGAAACCCGTTTGACCCCATACACGTATGCCAACAATGGATATCGTTTATTTTATGGAACCACACATTGGGTGAAGAAGGTCATTGTCACACGCGAGGAAAAAAGCATCTGGTATGAAATTTACGACAGGGAACTGCAGAAATTATTCTACGTGCCGCACTACAACATGCGCATCATCCCAAACGAAGAGTTGACCCTGCTTTCTGCGAACATCCCCGACGCTGATAAATTGATCCATGTCGACCTGGATGCCCAGTTCGTTACGGCATTTGAAGGTGATACACAAGTCTTTGCTGCGCGTTGTTCAAGCGGCGGCAAGGGCACACGCACCCCGACGGGTGAGTTTTCCACCTATCACAAGGGACCCTCGGTACACATGACCAATCAAGGTGATTCGGTCAATAACATTTACAACCTGCCCGGCGTGCCGTGGTGTTCATTTTTTACTGGGTATGGCAACGCTTTTCATGGAACATACTGGCATAATGATTACGGACGTCCGCGCAGCCACGGGTGCGTGAATCTACGGTCAGAGGATGCGAAATGGTTATATCGTTGGACCCGGCCCAACGTCCCGGTGGATGCGGATTATGTCCACCTGCCCGGTGAAGGAACGAAAGTCCAAATCGTTTAATGATACAGAGGAGAATAATAAATGAACCCAGCTTTTTCTTTCAGTCAGTATTTGCTCAAGCGCCAGGTCTTTGCATTGACCGGCAAATTCCGTTTCTTTGACCCGAGTGGGAAATTGGTTCTGTTCAGTGAACAGAAGATGTTCAAGCTGCGTGAAGACATTCGTGTATATTCGGATGAAAGCAAAACACAGGAAGTGTTGATGATCAAAGCTCGTCAGATCGTTGATTTTTCCGCCGCGTACGATGTGGTGGACAGCGCCACCGGCGAAAAGGTGGGCGCTTTGCGCCGCAAGGGACTCGCTTCGCTTTTTCGCGATGAATGGGAAGTCTTAGATGTAGGCGATAATGTGGTCGGCAAGTTATTTGAAGACAGTATGGGGTTGGCATTGGTCCGCCGTTTCCTGAGCGGACTCGTTCCGCAGAATTATGACATCACCTTTGGCACCAACCGTGTGGCCGACCTGAAGCAAAATTTCAATCCGTTTACTTATCAGCTCAATATTGACTTCAGCATGGATATTAACAAATTGCTCGATCGCCGTCTTGGCCTGGCTGCCGGTATTTTGCTGGCTGTTGTGGAAGGGCGACAGAGTTAAATATTTGTAGGGGCGGGGTTACCCCGCCCCTACGCAAAACCAAATCATGACCCAACAACCTCTATTTGCCGGACTTGTCATTGACGAAGCGGGCCGCCTCGCGGAGACCGCTTTCATTGGAACCGAACCCTGTTACGTGGTGGATGACGCGGGTTTTCGCCGTCACATCCCATCGGAACAGATCGATCGCGCGGTGTTGGGTCAAATGGCCGAGATGATGAAAGGCAGTGAAGATCTGCTCTCTGCTCAAGCCGCGAAAATGATGGGGCAGGATGATCCCTTCTCGAAAGCGATGATCGAAAAGCAATTAAAGAATGTGGATCAGCAATTTGATGCGTTGATCAAACAAGGGATACCGGAAGATATGCGCGCTTATCTTGGCATGATGGGCTTCAAGGTTGTGATCAATTATCATGGGGAAATCGTACGAGTTGAACAGCCTGGAAGCTCAGGCGAAGACGAGTAAAAGCTTAAAAGGATAAGCCCATCTTTTGGATGGGCTTATCCTTTTAAAGAGGTGAATATGATTGTTATTCATGAATACAACCCAAACTGGCCCGTGGAATTTGAATCGATTCGAACAAACCTTTCTTTAATACTGGGAACCCTTGCATTGCGCATCGACCATATTGGTTCGACTTCGGTTCCCGGCCTGGGTGCCAAAGATGTGATCGACATTCAAATCACCGTTCGTGAGTTGTCACCAGGGATTATTGCAAAGATGGTTGAAGCAGGATATGTCCAATCGGAACACACTCGTGACCATGTGCCGCTTGGCGAGGAGGATGATCCGCGATTGTGGGAGAAGTTCCTTTTTACAGAGCCGAAAGGTCAACGACGAGAACATATCCATGTGCGGGCGGAAGGGAAGCCCAATCAGAAATATCCGCTTTTATTTCGTGACTATCTCCGGTCTCATCCGAAATCTTCAATGTCCATTGAGTTGATCAAGCGCGAGATCGCGAAGCGACATTCTGATGATGTGGAAGCCTACTATGATATTAAAGATCCTGTCTACGATTTGATTTGGGACGCTGCGTTGGATTGGGCAAAGTATACAAATTGGAGGCCAGGGTAATTCTTAATATCAGCAAATAAAAAGGACCGCTTGAGCGGTCCTTTTTATTTTTTATTCTTTTACTTCTTGTTTCGCTTCCCGTCTTGCTTTCAGCCAGCCGTTCAGGCTGTATTTTACAATGCGTTCATTGCCGCTAAAAAGCTTTATCAAATTTGGGCGCAACGCCCAAATAAGCAGGATTTCCGCACCCACACCGAACCAAACGTACACCCACGGCATCAGTCCCTGCGAAGCACGGATTGCGAACACGACGATCGCAAAGAAAGCCACTGCCATCGTGGTGACAGAAGCGATGCCGATGGAGAAGAACGTCAAAATGCCAAGCGGGAGAATGATCAAAAGCGAACCGGGCCAGATCCCAATCGCACCGCCGACAGATGGCGCGCCGCCTGCCCCGCCTCGCAGACGAAGAAATTTTCCGCTTTCATCACGTTCCGACAAAAAGATTGAATAATTATGACCGAGAATTGCAGCCAATCCGGTCAGTACATGCACACCATAGGCTTCTGGTGAGATCTTAAGTGCAATCCACATACCAACTGCACCTTTCAAAATATCGAGCAAGGCTGTGGCAATTCCCGCCCCCAGTCCTGCCGCGCGCATGGCATTTGTGCCGCCCGTGCGTCCGCTTTCTATTTCGCGAATGTCTTTTCCTGTTTTAAGTTTGACGATCAGCAAACCAAATGGGATCGAACCGATCACATAGGAAAGCAGAACAAGCGCAATATGAATTACAAGTTGCATTGAGACTCCTCCGAGTTGAATCTGATGGTAAGAACACGGCCAATGAGAGATGGTTTCTATTTATCTGATCTGTAATGTTATTTCCGTGTAATCGTTATCTTTTATCCAAAAACCGCGCGCGTGCCAATCTTTATCTGTGTGCGAGAAAATCACGTACACTACTTCATAAGCAGCTTCTGCAATGTCGGTCGGCGAAACAGTATCAGGTCCGGCGGGATGCGAATGGAAGATTCCAAGCAGGTCCATGCTGTTGGAGTCGATCCACTCAAAGGCGGCCAACTGCTCCATTGGATTCATCACGTATCGCACTGCGCTCTGCGCCTGATTCTGCACGAAAAAAATTTTCTCCACCGTTGAATCTTTGCCTGCCAACAATCCGCAGGCTTCCAATGGCGCATGTGCATTGACGTGTTCGATCATGCTTTGTAATTGTTCTTTTGCAAGAATAAGGGATTGCATTACTTGAAGAATATGGCCGAGATCCATGCCGCGCCCAACACGATCAAGGGGCCGACCACGGCACGACGCAGGGGAATATTTTCGGTGGTGATTCCGGCGGATAGCATGGTCAATGCGTAAAGTGGACCGGTAACTGCGAGGCTGAATTGAATGGGAGTGAGCGGCCAATAATGCAGCCCCGCTCCGATCTGTGCGCAGACAATCCCGATCCCGGCTGCCCATGGGAAATCCCAGCGATCGGTGCCATCGAGATGCAAAATGCGCAGGCTGATCAACCCGGCTGCGAGGAACAGGATGGGCACGAGCACGAACATGCGCGCGCCGGAAAATCGCAGCGCCATTGCCATAATCAGGAAAAGCGCGTATGCCAGCGCGGTCAGACCGGCGCGCGCAAATGCATATGTTGGCGCTGACGGGTCGATGGTGATGTATTCAGCGAGATACACGCCGATCAAAATAAAAGCGCCAAATAAAAAGCCTGCCCACCAGATCAACCCATCGGGTAAAAGAGAAAGCGGGCCGCCCAGAATAAGTGTGGTCAATGTTGGAAGGAGCAAATGCTCAATGTTCGTTTTTGCGCCAAGCGCTGGATGACCGCGTGTCAGCCAATCCATGCCGGTGAAGGCGAGGGCCGCCGCGAGGATGGACATCGCTGTGCTGAGGGTGAGGGGATATGCAAAGTAGAAACCGGGCAGGCTCAGGCTGAGTGTGAAACGCGGGGATTGCACGATACGCGTCAACGCATACGTTAACAAAACGGAGGCGATCAAAATCCCGACCCGGTCTGCATTTGGCAAATACGAACGATTTTCCTGCATACAGAAATTGTACCTGTGGCAGGGTGGGAAAGCAAGCGGGCATCACACGCGGTATGGTAGAATCAATAGGTTATGGAACGAACAAGTACAGAAGGTCTTCCTCCTCCCCCGGGAATTATTAACTCGCTAAAGGCAGGCTTTGACGCAATTGCAGCGCACATCTACGCCATCATTCTGCCCATTTTGCTAAACCTGTTCTTCTGGCTTGGCCCGCGCCTGCGTATGGATGCTTTTTTTAATTCGATCAAAGCAGATATGGTGAATATTTGGCGAACGGGTGGGGTGCCTGCGGCAGAGATCCAAAAGATGATCGACAGTTACGAAAAAATTCTTCCGACGATCAATTTTTTCTGGCTGGTACGCACGCTTCCCATTGGGATCTCAAGCCTGATCTTTCCAGAATCAGCAGGTTCCACGCCTTTGGGGAATCCTGTTGCATTGCAGGCTGGTTTTTTTAGCATAATTGGTTGGGGATTTTTACTGACCCTGATCGGCTGGATCGGCGGTGGGTTGTACTTCCGTAGTGTCGCACGTATCGCGATGGATAACAATGAAGAGGTTCCCGTGGGGCTCTTTCGTGCGCTGGCACAGACCATCATGCTGTCCATCACATTTACCATCCTTTCGCTTGTGGTCGGGCTTCCCATCGTTCTAATCCTTTCGCTCGTTCTGCAACTTAACGAGTTTCTGGCGAACATTCTTGTGTTGGTGCTGAGCCTTGCATCCATGTGGTTGATCGTGCCGTTGTTTTTCTGGCCGCATGGTGTGTTCGTTAAGAGGCAGAACTTCATTACGTCGGTCATTACCAGTATTCAAATGGCACGGTTTACTTTGCCGACCAGCAGTATGTTCGTTCTGGCTGTGTTTTTATTGACGGCAGGCCTCAATTATTTATGGACCATCCCGCCACAAGACTCTTGGATGACGTTGTTTGGAATTTTTGGCCACGCCTTTGTGACCACGGGATTATTAGCTGCCAGCTTTATTTATTACCGCGACATGAATAACTGGCTGCAAAAAGTAATGGATCGCGTGCGCGCAAGCACACCGCGGCCCACGATGTAAATTATTCGATCAAGATCGAACTTTATTTGTCAATTCGTAAAAGATAGCTGGAGGTTCTAGTGGCTGAAAAAGATAAAAAATTAAACTATGATGTGGGTTCCATTCAGGCTCTTGAAGGCATTGAGCATGTGCGTAAACGCCCGGGTATGTATGTGGGTGGTACCGATATCAAGGCTTTACATCACCTTGTGTATGAGATTGTGGACAACGCAGTCGATGAGGCATTGGCTGGTTTTTGTACTTCCATTGGAATTACGATTCACCCGGATAGCAGCGTAACGGTACAGGATAATGGCCGTGGTATTCCAGTGGGTCCACATCCCACGAAAAAAGATGCCAAAGGCAAGCCGATGGAGACGGTGGATGTGGTTATGACGGTGATCGGTGCCGGTGGTAAATTTGGCGGCGGCGGATACAAAGTCTCCGGCGGTTTGCACGGTGTAGGTGTCAGTGCTGTCAATGCTCTTTCAGAATGGATGACCACAGAGATCAAACTCAATGGGAAACATTGGCGCCAGGAATATAAACGCGGCGTGCCACAAGGGGCGATTAAACAAATTGGCAAGGCCGATAAAGACGAAAGCGGCACCAAACAAACCTTTAGATTTGACAAACAGATCTTCACAGAAGATATTGATTTCCGTTTTGAAACATTGGTGCAACGCTTCCGTGAAATGTCCTTTGTGACCCGCGGCGTGACGATCAAATTTGTGGATGAACGGGCCAATCGCGAGATGACCTTCTACTTTGAAGGCGGCTTGACCTCTTTTGTTCGTTATCTGAATCGCAACCGTGAAAATCTGCATCCAGTGGTGTATGTCGAAAAGGAAATCGAAAACATCGGCATCGAAGCTGCCATTCAATATACAGATTCCTATACAGAGTCTGTCTATTCCTTTGCCAATACAATCAATACTATTGATGGCGGTACGCATCTGACCGGTTTGCGCTCCTCCCTGACTCGTGTGATCAATGACTATGCCCGTAAGAATGGTTTGCTCAAGGATGCGGATCCCAACTTCTCCGGCGATGATACTCGCGAAGGTCTGACTGCCATTGTCTCGATCAAACATCCGGAACCGCAGTTTGAGTCGCAAACCAAGGTTAAATTGATGAACCCTGAAGCGCAGACCTATGTGACTCAGGCAGTGGGCGATGTATTTGGCACTTTCCTTGAGGAGAATCCACAAGCAGCGAAGGCAATCATCGCGAAATGTCTCACCTCTGCCCGTGCGCGTGATGCGGCTCGCAAGGCGCGCGACCTTGTTATTCGCAAGTCCGCGCTCGAGTCGTTGACTCTGCCCGGTAAACTGGCGGATTGTTCCGAACGGGATACGTCAAAGACTGAACTCTACATCGTGGAAGGTGACTCGGCCGGTGGCTCTGCCAAGCAAGGACGTGATCGACACTTCCAGGCGATCCTGCCGTTGCGCGGTAAGATCCTTAATACCGAACGCGCACGCCTCGATAAAATTTTGGGAAACAACGAAGTTAAGTCACTTATCTCCGCGTTGGGCACGGGCATCGGTGACAATTTCTCGCTTGAAGGTTTACGCTATGGCCGCATCATTATCATGACCGATGCTGACGTGGATGGCAGCCACATCCGTACGTTGTTGCTGACATTCTTCTTCCGCTACATGCCGCAGATGATCGAGGATGGACATTTATACATTGCGCAACCGCCTTTGTATCGCATTGCATACAAGAATCAAGTCAAGTATGTGTATAGCGACAAGGAAAAGGATAAGGCGCTGAAGGAAATTGGTGAGAAAGCCAACATGCAGCGCTATAAAGGTCTCGGTGAAATGAATCCCGAGCAGTTGTGGGAGACCACGATGAATCCCATCAATCGCACATTGTTACTGGTCACAGTGGATGATGCTGCCGAGGCTGATCGCACCTTTGATATGCTCATGGGTGATGCAGTGGACCCGCGAAAGAAGTTCATCCAAACCCATGCGAAGAGTGTTAGGAATTTGGATATTTAGCCTGAATCATAAAAGAGCCGCGAGAGAAATCTCGCGGCTCTTTTATTTCCTTGCTTGACGTATGTTAAAATTCTGTACACCCTTTAGAAAACCCTTCGCACATGGATAAAGCTGGATGAGTGCAGGGGGCGGATTGATAATAATATCTTTTGCTTTGAACTCAATGATTCCCAAGTGAAAGGAGCGATAAATGGATCAGAAAAACAATGAAGAACGTTTTATTTTTCGTGTTTGGCTGAACGAGGCAAGGCGTGGTTTTTCGTTGCCTTATTTAATCGGCTTTTTGGTTATTCTTCCTTTTCTTGTTTATCAGATTTACTATTTATCCAGGGATATGGTTTATGGGGATGGTTCCATTGACAATCTACTCATACAGCCGCGTTATGCAGCGTTCCGAGTCCCGGAATCTTCCATGACAATACAATATAACGCCGTAAATCGCCTGGCGGGCGATTTTGGTCAGGTTTATTTCCCATCAAAAGATCTGTTGCACGCAGAAGAAGCATATAACGGAGCCACCACCCTCGACCCGTGGCATCGGGCTTCGCGTTACGCGCCGTTCATAAATTTTGTATGTGCAGTGACGATTTGCCAGCTTCCCTATGGGTACGCCGGTATTGTACATGTTGTCCTCCAGTTCGCGCTTTTTTCATTGGGTCTGGCGGTTGCGCTTTGGGAGTTGAAGGTCACGAAGTTCCTGGTGCCAATACTTTTTCTTCTGCTGGTTTGCATCGGCTTGACACCCGCGGGGCTGTCATGGTTCGAACGCGGTCAATTTTCCCTCTATGTAGCTCTGAGTTATTTGTGGTTGTTTTTGGGATTACTTTTTGAAAAGAAACACTATATTATTCTTTCCGCCCTGTTTGCCTTTATTAAGTGGACATCGTTTCCGTTTCTGTTCATATTTTTCTGTGTGTATTTTTTGACTGCAATGGACATAAAGGATTTTCGAAGAAAACTTGGTTTTGCAGTCATTTTTGCGATCATCATAGAGATATTCTTCTTGATCTTTGCAAAAGCCAGTGTAAGATTTCTTCTGGTGCTTATTGCCCAGGAGATGTATTCTCCTTTGTACGGAGTCAGCCTGGCAAAGCTCCTGCCGCGCGGGGTCGTAAAATTAATGCCCTTTGTACTGATCTTATTTGGCTATATTAACATTCGGAACGGGAGAAAAACACTTGTTGAATTGGTGCCGTATTTTTCGGGAGCGGTGATCATCTCGCTTACTTTTTCCCTCATCCCCTTTGAGTACAACATCATAAGTGTTTTTGGCCTTGCTCCATTCCTGATCTATTGGTGGAATTCGCAGGAAAATGACAAGCATTACAGAAGCATTTTGCTTGTAGCGCCCGTTCTTTTCCTTATTTTTGGGTCCTTTTCATTGGAGATTTTCGGCACGGAAGAAAATACGATCGTCTTCTACATATTAATTTCTCTGGTCTGCTTTCTCGTTCCGTTCTTACAGGAAAGGATGGAAATAAAAAAAGCGGTTTCCTTGTAACGAGGAAACCGCTTTTTTTATTCTAAATTTTCTTACAACCCGGCAGCCTTTTTCAAAGCGGCGGCCTTGTCTGTCTTTTCCCAGGGGAATTCGATGTCGTCGCGGCCGAAGTGACCATAGGCGGCAGTCTTCTGATAGATTGGGCGACGCAGGTCGAGGTCACGAATGATCGCGCCGGGGCGCAGGTCAAAGTGTTCACTGATGAGCTTGGCGATCTTTTCATCTGCGATCTTGGCGGTGCCGAAAGTCTCCACATTGACTGAGAGCGGATGAGACACGCCGATGGCATACGCGACCTGCACTTCAACACGGTCGGCCAAACCAGCAGCCACGACGTTCTTGGCCACATAGCGGGCGGCATATGCAGCGGAGCGATCCACCTTCGTGGGGTCTTTCCCGGAGAAGGCGCCGCCGCCGTGACGTCCCATACCACCGTAGGTATCGACGATGATCTTGCGGCCGGTTACGCCCGCATCGCCCATCGGCCCGCCGACGACGAAGCGGCCGGTGGGATTGACGTAGACCTTGAGATTCTTATCCACGAGATTCTCGGGAAGAGTCTTCATGATCAGTTCTTCGGTGACAACTTCGGTGATCTCATTTTGTGAAACTTCTGGAGCATGTTGCGTGGAGATCAAGACCGTGTCGATGCGCTTGGGTTTGCCGTTGGAATACTCCACGGTGACCTGACTCTTGGCATCCGGGCGCAGCCAGGAAACGGCTCCGCTCTTGCGCAGCTCGCTCTGCTTGCGGGTGAGTTTGTGAGCGAGATAAATTGGCAAAGGCATAAGGGTGGGGGTTTCATTACAAGCGTACCCGAACATCATGCCCTGATCGCCGGCACCGATGGATTCGACTTCCGCATCGGTTAATTTATGCCCATCGCGTGCTTCAAGCGCCTGATTGACGCCCATGGCGATATCGCCGGATTGCTTGGCAATCGCAACCAACACGCCGCAGGAAGATCCATCAAAGCCCTTCTCGCTTGAGTCGTAGCCGATCTCGTTGACCACCTTGCGCACCAACTCATCGTAGTTGAATTGAGCGTTTGTGGTGATCTCACCCAACAACATCACATAACCCGTTTTGACTGCAGTTTCGCAGGCAACGCGGGAGCGGGGATCCTGTTCGAGGCAGGCATCCAGTACGGCATCCGAAACCTGATCGCAGATCTTGTCAGGATGACCTTCCGTCACCGACTCTGATGAGAACATCAAACTGGGGGAAGTCATAAAAGTATTGGACATTGGTTTTGTTTCTCCTTAAGAAAATAAAATTGCCCTTTCAACACGCGAAAGGGCAATCTGCATAATGCTGTCTACCCTCTCATCTCCCAGAAAATGATCTGTCGGATTTGGCACCATATTCAACTTTCGCTGACTGGTTGTCGAGACATCGCAGGGCCGTTCCCTCCGTCTCTCTGGATAAGAGCGCCGTATTGGGGCTATTGAATTGTGTCGGGAGTTTACCATACCAAAAAGAATGCGTAAAGATGAATAAACGCTTCTTTCTTAAGTGTCAACTGCACCGGCTTAATTATTTTGAACGCATCGGAAGCCGATCTTTACCGAACTCTTTCCGTAATAGGCATCACTGTTTGGCAAAGCTGCCGAACTGGGACCCACTTCATATCCGCGGTTTGAAACGCGCATGCCGATCAAGTCATCCTGATAGCTGCCGCCACGAATGACGCGCAGATAATTCTGGCCGCCATTCTCAGGGCCTGTTGGATTCTCGGCCGGGGAATTGACGTAATAATTTCCCTGGTAATAATCCGCCACCCATTCCCAAACATTACCGCCCATATCCAATGCGCCGAATTGACTCATGCCCGCCGGATACGAACCCACACGCGAAGTATCTCCCAACGTATTATTTGCGTTTGCGTACAATTCGTTGGGTGGTTCATTGCCCCACGGATAATCGTTCATGCTGTCGCCGCGGGCAGCTCGTTCCCATTCCGCTTCGGTGGGGAGCCTGCGCCCGGCCCATTGACAGTATGCATTCGCATCGTACCAGGAGACATAGACCACGGGATAATCCTGAAATTCCGGGTTGCCGAAGTAATCTCCGCGGTTGTCTGAATTTAATTTGACGGGCGGTCTGCAAGCCCCTGCGGTAACGCATAACCCGTACATGCCGTTGGTGACTTCCACCTGATCCACCCAGAAAGCACGGAGCTGAACGTGATGGGCGGGCAGTTCGTCATTTTCAAGCAGCACATCCAATCCGCCCATGAACACGCTGCCTTCAGGCACAAGAAGTTGAGTCATCCCATCCATGCTGGAGATCTTGGAGGGAAATGGCGTGAGAGTTGGTGCCAGCGTAAACGTCGGCTGGATTGTGGGGACAACCATGGTGGCAGTGGGGGATTCGACAATGGTTGTTGAGGTCGGCGTATCAACTAATAAAACAGGTGTGGGTGTTGGCTGGGTGCCACATGCAGCGAGAAGGAAAGAGAGGAAAACGATGATTGTTTTTTTCATATGTTTTATTGTAAGTAGGGGCGACCCGTCATGAGAATAGCCATATTTCATTATTGATTTTGGTGGGTCGCCCCTGCAATTTTTTTTGTTTTACGGAACCAATTGCAGGGCCTGATTGGCCTGATCTTCAAAGAAGTTGGGATTGATCGACGCAGCTTTTTCCCATGCTTTCCGAGCGCCAGCGTTATCGCCACTGCGATACAGGGCATATCCGTACCATAGCCAGCCTTCTTCAGACATATCCGTCACACCCAGGGCATATTTTGTCAGCACCAGCAGGTCTTCGTTGCGATTGGAGTGGAAGTAGGCGAGGAAGGGACCAAATTGATAACGGAACATGCGCAGCGGAAGCCCGAGTTCGCGTGCCTTATCGTAGGCAATAGTGGCTTCTTCGTAGCGGTCGAAGTAGACGAGATTACTGCCGAGGTTGAACCAGGCATAGGCATCCGACGGGGTTTCGACGGTGGCGGCCTGGGATGCATCCAATGCGATTTGCCGATTCAGGCCCGGGTCCCAGTTGGAGGCGAGCAGTGTTTTTACTTCCTCTTCGTATTGCGGGAAGTAGATCACCATGTACATATTATTGAAGGCGTGCCAATCCTCAAGCAGTTTGGCGTAGCTGATCTTCAAATCCGCGCCGTGATAGGAATCCTGAATGGTGAATTCCTGCGCGGCATCATCGTAGGCGGTGAGCAGGAGATAATGCGCTGCCCACAGGTCGTCGTTGGGACCAAGCGCATCGTTCGGATCAAGCGAAGTGACACTTTCGATGATCACGGGATAATTGGCGGCGATCAATCGCTTGAGCGTATCGAGGCTGCCGCCCACGCGATATTCCAAATTCAACCAGCCGGCCTGCGTACGAACGTAGTAACGAAGCTCTTCGGGGTTGACGTTGCGATCCTGCAAAACAGGTTTGATGAAGCTGGCAATATCCGCCTGGCTGCCCTCCCATCCATAAATATGAAGAGCCATCGATAACACAGCAGGACCGCAGTTGTTGGGCGTTTGTTTTTCAAATGGCGGTGATGCGATGGATGCCTGCGGCGGCAGCGGCGGGAGCGTGGCTGTGGGGGTGATGGACGGCGTGAGTTCAACCACCGGCGTGGAGGTTGCGGTGAATGTCGCTGTGGCGGGTTGAACGGTGACCGGCAGCGCGGTGGGAACGGGGCCAATGGGGTCGATCACATTCCTGGTGTAGATGAAGAATTTTTCGATGCGCCATGAGAGCCGCGAGTTCACATAGGGGATTTGATACAACAAAACGGCCAGCAGAAGCAGCCCTGCCAGCCCAACGAGAATATTTCTAACACGTGTGGACATGTGCGAGAGTCTACCACGCGTTTATGAAAGGGTTTTAAGAAGAGCGATGTAAGCGCGGCATCTACTTAAATAGATTCCCCAAGGGTTTTAGATTGGAGATCGGCACATATAAATTCTTGACTTTGGTATGTTCGTATTGAAACGTGCGTGAGTTGATCGGGAGCGGTTTGGCCTGTTGACCAAACTCTTCATAGGAAAGATAACCCGCGAGAAAAATATCCATGCCGTAGACCCAGAGGTTGCCCCACTGCAACGGGGAGATGACTTCTATTTCCTTGACCGCATCACAATGGACGCCGACGCGTGCATCCGGCAGCCTGCGGACGTGAATTGCGGTGACCGAATAAAACGAATCATTCACGATAACTTTTGTCTTCGGCGGCAGGCTGACGATTTTGCGCATTGCTTCCCGCGCCGAATCCTGCCCGTTGACTTCGACAAGCAGTTCCTCGTCTGAATCGGATTTCAAGGTCAGTGCGCCGAGCGGATTCCAATGCTGCGGTTTGCGCCATTCCTCCGGCATCACATGGACGAGGTAATGCGGCTGGTCCGCTGTGATGACTTTCTTTAAATCATCCTGCGATGCGGCGATTAATCCAGCAAGAAAGGCGAAGATATACAGGTCGTCGCGTTTGTGACCTTCGCGGGCGTGCTGATCGGAGGGGACGAGCGCCGGCGCGTTCAATATGATCTCGGGATTGCGGCGCATGTCGGTCATTTGTTCGCGGTGGGATATTAAATACGATTTGATCTCACAGCGTTGACCGTTGAGCGAGACATCGTAGCGTTCGGAGTCGGTGAAGGGTGTGGCGGCCTGGACTTCGAAGGGAATATCCTGTTGGGAAAGATAGCGGCGAAAGGCGATCTCGACGGCGGTGTTTGCAACCGTTCGGCGCAGCTTTTCATAGGGCTGGCTTCCCGCGCGGTCGAAGCCATATGTCAGAGAGCGGAGTGCGTATGCGATGCCGCCTTCGGTGAGGTCGTTTGTGTACGCGAGTTTGATTATGTTGGAAGAAGTGATCATGGGTTTTCCCTCACTAGTATCCTGGAGTCGATCAGCTCGCTGCCCGACTCCAGAGGTTTGACTCATGGCGAAGCATCGACATTTCGAATGGTCAACTCTGAAAAGCTGACGACGATGGGCGTTTCATTGACGGAGTTGACGAAGACGCCGACGGTGCCGGCAGGGTAATTTGCATCGATGATGTTGAATTGAAAATGATCGTTGAGAAAGAAGCGCATCTCGTCGCCGACGGCCCATACCCCCATGCGCACCTGACCCGGCGCGCCGTGCGGAGCGTCGTTGCTGCCGACGGGCGATTGCAGGATCTGGCGTTTGCCCACGCTGTTCCTTTCCGCGCTGACGGCTCCATCGCAGGAGATGGAGAAACGATAATATGCGACTGCATTCGCGCGGACCAGAATGCCGTAAGTATCGCTGCCGCGGCACAGGTTGGGCGTGGCGATCATTTCCACGTAGAAGTTATCCGCGCTCAGGTCGTGACGCAGGCTATACATAAAGACTTTGCTTTGCGCGGCGAGGTTGAGCTGTCCGCTGAGGATCTCGGCGCTGCCATCATCGGAGGTGGCGGTATCCCACAACGAGGGGCGGGTGAGTGAATCGGTGAGGGTGATCGTGCCGAGGCCGGGACGCATTTCGGGGGTGGGGATTTGGGTGGAGAATGCCTGAGCCAGGGGAGTTGCCGAAGCAGGGAACCAGTTATAAGTCGGGGAGGGAAGCGGGGTTTCCGTCGGGATTGCAGCCGTCGGCGTGGCGAGGATCGCATCCAATGTGGCGCAGGAGGAGAGCAGGAGTGCCGCTGTGAGGAGGAGGATCGTCCGAAGCTCAAGCCGCCGTCCTCGGCGGATGATGTGGGGCCATGCGCCGAGGACGGCACATGGAGCGGATGGTGAGAAGATAAAAAACATCATGGGGTTTTTGTGACAGGATTTCATCATTAATGTCGTAAAATTAACTTACTTCATTCCAGTATATCAGGAGACACAATGGCCGAACAACAAGTGTTGGTGACGGGTGCGTGCGGTGAGATTGGTCAGGCGCTGGTGCAGGAATTATCGAAGCGCGGGGGATATCGCATTGTGACATCGGACTATATGCCGCTGCCCGATTCGATCAAGGCTCTTTCGGCGGAACATGTGCAGGGCGACCTGCTGTATAAGATCAAGAATTTTTACGATTGCGATTTCGATTTCATTTTTCATCTGGCGGCTTCTCTTTCTTCAAAAGCAGAGGTGGCCACGGAGGATGCGCACCGCATCAACGTGGAAGGCACGATGCAGCTGTTGATGCTGGCGGCGTATCGTTCGGAGAAATATAAAAAGTCTGTGAAGTTTTTGTTCCCAAGTTCGATCGCGGCGTATGGAATGCCCGACCTGGACTCAAAAAGAAAAGCGGGATTGGTGAAGGAAGAAGAATGGGACAACCCGCACACGATGTACGGATGTAACAAGTTGTACTGCGAAAAGCTGGGGATGTATTACAGCAAGTTCTACGGTCAAAAACATTTGGATGAACAACCGCCTCACATGCTGGACTTTCGCGCGGTGCGCTTCCCGGGCCTGATCAGCGCCTATACCCTGCCCAGCGGCGGGACGAGTGACTACGGTCCCGAGATGCTGCATGCCGCGGCGCAGGGAAAAGACTACGCGTGTTTCGTGCGCGCGGATACCAAGATCTCGTTCATGGCGATGCCGGATGCGATCAAATCGTTGTTGATGTTGATGGATGCGCCGCGCGGGAAGTTATCGCGCACGGTGTATAACCTGGCGGCCTTCGCCATCACGGCCGAGGACTTTCGCCAGCGCGCGTTGAAGGCCTTCCCGAATGCGAAGGTCACGTTTCAGCCGAACCCGCGCAGGCAGGGGATCGTGGACTCGTGGCCGGAGGATGTGGATGACTCGCGCGCGCGCGCCGATTGGGGCTGGATGCCCGATTACGATGTGGATAAGTTCTTCGATGAGTACTTTTTGCCGGAGATCCGCAAGAGGTATGGGAAGTGACCCCCTCCGCCTTCGGCACCTCCCCCAATTGAAAACCACAATTAGAGGAGGCTGTCTGTTAATGGCAAGATATGGGGGGTGGATTTTGGCCCAGAGGAAAAGATGGGTTCGTACATCCATCGTACAATCCTATGTACTTCCTTCGTACACGGTTCGATAAGGGCACAATCCACCGGTGGGGGTACAAATCGAGTTTTCTCGCCCCGAAGGCTGGCCTGGCCAGCGCCTAAAACAGATACAGCCGCGCAAAATTTGGCCCCGCAGGCTGAAATGGAAGTTCCGGGAGCACGGCGAGAGCGTTGTTGAGGACCACGCAGCCGGAAGGCGAGGCTGTGAAGGGTATAATTTGTGTATATAGTCTGTTATCCCACAAGGGGACTTTACAGCACATAGTCTGTTATAAAGCACGTGCTGTATAACACCCCGCACAGGGATACTTTACAGCATATGCTGTATAAAACATAGTTAGCCCGCCCGCTCCAAAGGAGATTAAATTGTTTTTCGAAGTTACACCTGATTCTTGGTTAGATGTAAAAAAGATTAGCGATGCTCTTAGTTCATGGATTTTTCGCGGGCATCATGATGCAAAATGGCCGTTAATAACTACGATTGAACGAGCCAGTGAGCAGTTTCGGTGCGACCGAGAATTGATCTGGATTCGCGAGAAGATGTTAATCAGAGACTTTCAACGTCGCGCGCATCACTATATTAGCAGTCCTCCTGCTACAGACGAGTTACTTGAGTGGCTTACACTTGTGCAGCATTACGGCGGACCTACGCGCTTGTTGGATTTCACCTACTCTTTCTATATTGCAGCATTCTTTGCTGTGGAGAATGCTTTTACGGATTCATGCATCTGGGCGGTCAACCGCTTGACATTGCACCGAAATGTCGAGAAACTCTTTGGTACCCGTTGGTCTGAATACCCCACGTTGATTGAGCAAGATGCAGCCGTTGTGAAGCTTGCTGAGTCCTATTTGAGCGACCGAGACAAATCTCTTGATTTTGTCCTCGATGTGATTCCAGGGCGTTTGAACGAGCGCAATGCCAGTCAACAAGGATTAAGTCTCTTTCCATGCAATATGTCCAAGCCATTTGAGGCAAATCTTTGTGCGGCGCTCGGGCTAGCATTTGAATCCTTGTCCCAGAAGAATTCGACACCAATCGAAACCAGCAAGATAGACGACGATTTTTACCTTCGTGCATCAATATTGAAGATTAATCTGCCACGGAAAATCCATCGTGACGCTTACCTAGACTTACACAGTATGAACATTGATGCCGCTTCATTATTTCTAGGGCTAGATGGATTCGCAAGGTCTCTCTACTATCACCTTCGCGTGATGGAGCCGAGCAAAAAGATGGAAGAATACCTCAAGAAATCAGCGGGCTAACAAAGCGTGCACCTGACGCTGGGGATTCTGCGCACATCCCAAGCAGTTTTCTACGCCTTAGCCTTTTTCTGGCTGGACGGCTTCGCTGTCCCCGCCCCAGCGCAGGTAACGCAAACCGTTAGCCCGTTCCCTGCAAAAGTGAGGAGAGAAAGTGAAAATGAAAAGGTTGATTCTTTTACTAGCAGGTTGTTTATTCCTTTTTAGCTGTTCTCTTTCGACATCAAGCACACAGGAAAATACCCAAAATGCAGATCTTCTTATCGTGATGGAACGAAGTGGTTGTTTTGGCACATGCCCTATATACAATCTCACAATTCACGCAGATGGAAATGTAGAATATGAAGGCGTGGATTTTGTCACGATAAAGGGAAAACAAGACGCCAGTATCAATTCAGAGCAAATCAAAGAACTTGTCAAATCAATTAATGACGCCGATTTCTTTTCACTTGAAGATAAATATTATGCACAAGTTACCGATATGCCATCAATAACATTGTCAATCACCTTAAATGGGCGTAGCAAAAGTGTTTGGCATTATGGTCCGCTAGATTGTTTTAGTTTTGGTGAAAACGCTCCTCAAAAACTATGTGATTTAGAAAATAAAATAGATAAAGTTGTTAACTCAGAACAATGGATTAAATAGGTATTAACGAATACGAGAGGATAAATTCGGTTTATATTTCAAAACGGGCTAACAAAGCGTGCACCTGACGTGTGGGATTCTGCGGCATTTTCGAGCATTTTCCACGCTTCGAGTTTTTCCTGCTCCCAGACATTATCCACGCCCGCCCACACGCAGGTAACGCAAACCGTTAGGCGGTACACAAATAGAGTGTCCTAATCGATTATGGAAACTATCAATTATTTTCAGCACTTCAAAACTAGTTTGTTTCATGCAGTTAGGGTCGTTGCTATTCCCACCTTATTAGCCAGTGCAATCATTCTCTCATACCTTTCGATAGGCATTGCTCAAGAATTCGATATTGAATTCATTGGCGGCGTCATTATATCTTCACTCTATCTTATTCCATTTCTTTTCAGCTCTTTTTTGGGAATTGTCATTATCAGCATCATAATTACTTCATGTAAGCGGCTTCCGAACATTATCGTTTTTATTCTAGGGATATTGATCGGGATTGTCATTCTTGCAATTGGAAACTATATTGCTAGTTTATTTGAGGTAGGAAGTGATGAATTCACATCCCTGCCAAGTGTTTTCACAGTTTTTCTATTGGCTTATGCAGGGCAAAAGATGAACAGGCAAGCAAACTTGGATTCTTCCTTAGAGTTGGAATTGCGTGGAGGCTTATGGATGGCATTGATTGCTTTTGTAGGTAGCTTAACTTTCGTCTTAATACAATACAAAAATGGCATCTATTGGGGTAGTCTATATACATATATGGGTTTAGGAAAAGCCTTATCAATTTCTTTGCCATTTGCCATTCCAGTAGGATTTTTGATCGGCTTTATGATTAAGAAGTCGCGAAAAACCGCCTAACACCGCGTGCACTGGACAGGTGGGAGTCTGCGCGATTTACAAGCAGTTTTCTCGCTTTGAGTTTATACTGCTCCCAGGCTGAGTCCACGCCCGCTCACACGCAGGTAACGCAAACCGTTAGCTTGCCCTTGGCAACCTTTAGTAACTAGAAGGGAGAAGTTGAAAGATGATCAGCATCCTTGATGAAGCCAAGTTACGTTTGCAAAAAGATTTCATTTCACCATCTCACGAATGGGATTATTTAGAATCTCTGATTAAGAAGTCAGAATCTGAACGTTTGCTACTTCTTCAATGGGTGTTTGAAAAATCTCCTGCTTATTGGGACACGAGAGCACGTGCTGGCATGATTTTGTTTCAAGAAAATGAAATCGAAACCTGGCAAATCATTGGAAAGCTTGTTACAAGTGCCGATCCAGATGATAACGGTACAGCATTAACAATATTTGAACGCACAGGCGACCCACGTGGTCTAGAATTGGCTCAAGACTGGCTAAATGATGGAGTGCATCTCGCTACACAGGTCGAAGCAATTAATTTTCTCAAGAATATTTACCCGGATAGAGTTTGGTCGCGAGTGCAAGCGTTAAGTAATCATGAAGATCCAAACTATCGAAAAACCGCAAAAAAGTTGGCTGATGAGTTAAAGGCAAGCTAACACCGCGTGCACTGGACAGGTGGGATTCGTCGCCATTTACAAACATTTTTCTGGCTTCGAGTTTATACTTCTCCCAGGTAGAGTCCACGCCCGCCCACACGCAGGTATCCCCAAAGAGCGGGGACAAGACGCAAACCTTTAGGTGTTTCCTTGCAAACTTTAGTCTTGTACAATAATAGTCAAAAGGAGATATATATGAGCGACTTGAATTTTAAAAGCGAAGACGAAAAATCGAAAATAATCGCTGAGACGAAAACAAATCACACAATTGTGAGCATTATTTATATTGGGATCATAGTATTAATGAGTCCATTTATTCTCTGGTCTTTAGTGTATGGTTATGGGCTTCTAAATGCCGTCTTTTGGGTAATTGGATCTATTATTGTTTCTAGAATTCTAATTAATATAAATAATAAGATTGCATACATAGTTTTATTTTCTGCACCAATTGTTGCATCGTTGTTCTTCATTTGGGATTAAATTATTTGGTGTTTTGTCAAGTAATATTTTTGGGTTATTGCAAAAAATCATGTTGTGCGTAAAATCTTGTTGTTTTAGCGATACGGTAATGCTTTTTACAGGCGGTGAGTCTTGCACAACATAAAAACGCCTAACACAGCGTGTACTGGACGCTGGGGATTCTGGCGACATCTCAAGCAGTTTTCTACGCCTTGTCATTTTTCTGGCTGGACGGCTTCGCCGTCCCCGCCCCAGCGCAGGTATCCCCAAAGAGCGGGGACAAGACGCAAACCGTTAGCCTGTTGGTCATATTGACAAATCATGAATCAAACAACCATAAAAGATTCAAATTACAAAGGCAGATTGTCGTTCACATTGCGATTAGGTAGTGATCGCCCTTGGTGGCGCGACCTAGACCTAGATGGACAACCTCTCTATCGTATTGGCAACATCTGTGATACCTGTGAGGCGATGTTTTCAAAATATGAGATTGACAAACTTCCGTTAACGCCTTTGGGTTTATCAGAAAACCTTCGCTTAGGTCTAACTAATGTCTCCGATGAAATAATTGAAACAGTAAAAGCTATTCTTCCAAACGGAAATTACTTTATCGGCTTATTGAATTTTCAACCCGAATTGATTGAGTTTCACAAATCAGATCTTTATCTTTGGGAAAATTGTCAGCCAGCAAAAATACCAAACGAGTGGTTGACTAATTCAGAAATAATTAAACCCTGGTGGTATGCCCAGCCCAAAAAAAGCCCTGGCTTTCAAGAAGGGAAACTTTATGAAGCAACTCTTCCCCTGGTCAGCAGAAAGTCTCTTCATAAAAAAGAAATTGACAAATATGTACCTGATTTCAAAAACAATGTAATAAAACCTACTGCTCTTGCGCTTTCAGTAGTAGATGTAAGATATGTTTCTGGAAGAGGATTTGACTGGAGGCTTTTACATTTTTTGTTAGACGGACATCACAAAATGATGGCTGCAAGTCAATCTGGTGAACCAATAACAATATTGTCTTTTCTAAACGTCGACGAGTCTTTTTCTCCGAAAGAAGAATGGATAAAAAAAACGGTAAAGATTCGATATTAAAGAAGGCGCCTTTCAAACCACGCAGGCTAACACCGCGTGCACCTGACATGTGGGAGCCTGTGGCATTTTCGAGTATTTTTCTGGCTTCGAGTTTTTTCTGCTCTGACGGTTTGTCCACGCCCGCCCACACGCAGGTATCCCCAAAGAACGGGGACAAGACGCAAACCGTTGGGGTCGCATCGTAATAGTTTCGCCTTATCAGGATTGATCAAAACTTATGAGAGCTTTTGAAATTGTCGAATTCGTAGTAGTGTTGTGTATCGGCTACATAGCCATGTATCTACCTTCGTTCCAGCTGGCGAAAAGCGATAAACTCACTGGAAAAGAATTAAGCGAAAAATATCCTGAACACGCATGGATAAAAAGCAATTTCCTGATTCTCTACCTCCTTTGGACTCTGATTTTTGGTTTTATCTTCTATAAGTTAACTTCTCAAATCAATTTTGTAAGCCTCATAGGGTGGTTCTTTGCTTGTATTGGCATCTTCATCGGCTCATTTGCGTTTCTTACAGGCGTTTGTTATTTTCCAACACGTAGTCCATGGTTACGCTTCGTTGTGGGCGATCATGCCCGCAAAGCAGGTCGAACTCAAGTACTCTGGAGTCTTGGTGTCATCATCGTTGCCAGTGGCATAGCCTTTTTCGGTCCTGGAAGTTTGTAGTACCAATTCATGGGCAAAAATTAATGATAAGACCGCCCAACACCGCGTGCACTGGACAGGTGGGAGTCGGTGCGATTTACAAGCATTTTTCCAGATTCGAGTTTATACTGCTCGCAGGCAGAGTCCACGCCCGCCTAGCGCGGGTATCCACAAAGAGCGGGGACAAGACGCAAACCGTTGGCACACCCGTTGCAAAATAAGCACTTGAAAAATCCAGCAAAAAGGTGTATCTTTGTTGTAGAAACAGACAGGAGATAACCTTATGCTCACAAAAGTTCAGAAATGGGGCAATAGTCTTGCCCTCCGAATACCCAAAGCCTTTGCAGTTGATGCTCAATTAGAAAATGATTCCTTCGTAGAAATAAGCATCGTGAAAGGCAAAATTATTATCACGCCCATTCCAGCACCCATTTGGACACTTGACGAATTACTTGCAGGTATCACAAAAGATAACCTTCACAATGAAGTTGATACGGGATTTGCCGCAGGAAACGAGTTTTGGTAAACCTATGGCGTATATTCCTGATAGCGGCGACATTGTTTGGATTATGTTTAATCCACAAGCAGGACATGAGCAAGCAGGTCATAGACCAGCATTGGTTTTGTCCCCGAAAGCATATAACGGTAAAGTTGGATTAGCAATCCTCTGCCCCATCACAAGCCAAGTCAAAGGGTATCCGTTTGAAGTTTTAATACCTGAAGGTCTGGAAGCAAAAGGCGCGATTCTATCTGACCAAGTAAAAAGCCTTGATTGGAAAGCAAGGAAAGCACAGTTTAGTTGCAAGTTGCCACCCGAACAATTCAATGAAGTCGTCAAGAAATTAAGTACCTTAATTCGTGAGCAACTTCAAAGCATGTAGAGTCTTGCACAATAAAAGCGTGTCAAAAAAAGCGTGCGCCTGATGCTGGGGAGTCTGCGCACATCCCAGTCAGTTTCCTACGCCTTAGCATTTTTCTGGTTGGACGGCTTCGCCGTCCCCGCCTAGCGCGGGTATCCCCAAAGAGCGGGGACAAGACGCAAATCGTTGGGCGGCTTCCGAGTCTATCAAGATGATAAATCAACGCATTCCAAAACCTATTCGTCCTATCTTGGAAAATTATGTTCTTCTAACGAACAAAGAATTACCCGATTTAATTGGCGGTTTTTATATCGTTGGTTCAATCGCTTTGGACGGTTTCAACGAACAATATAGCGATATTGATTTTGTCGCCGTTCTCAATCGAAAAGCAAATCAAGCAGACATCGAACAACTTGCCATAATCCACAAGAGTATCGAGAAGGATCTCCCTACATGGAAATTATCTGGTTGCTATATCCAGACCCGCGATTTAGGTCATTTTGAAAATGAGATTGCTCCGCATCCTTATTATCACGATGGCAAATTTCACGAAAAAGGATATTTTGAAATTAATCCCATCACCTGGTGGACAATGAAAAATCACGGGATAGCAGTTACAGGTCAGGAGCCTGCCGAATTACCATTCACCGTTGATTGGAATTTGCTTATTGCCAGAATGAAAGACAATCTAAATTCTTATTGGGTCAGTTGGACAAACCGTATTGATGGTTTTCTTGCCATGCTATCAGATTGGGGGATTCAATGGACAGTATTAGGTGTATTACGGCAATACTATACATTTCGAGAAAACTCAATAACAACAAAAACAAACGCAGGGGAATACGCTCTTGCATGCTTGCCAAGTCATTGGCATTCTATAATTCAAGAAGCAATTAACATTCGAGAAGGCAAAAAGAAATCTCTTTATCGGTCAAAAGTTTCCAGGATGATGACCGCAGTCAAATTCTTAAGATATGTTATTCAAAAAAGCAATGCTGAGTTCCAATAACCGCCAGCCAACAAAGCTTGCGGGAGTCTGGCGCGATTCCAAGCCTTTTTCTACGCCTTATCATTTTTTCAGTCGGACGGCGTCCCACCGCCCGACCCAGCGCAGGTATCCCCAAAGGGCGGGGACAAGACGCAAACCGCTGGGCGGCTGGTACATTTGATGATATGTCATGGATGCGTAAAGCAAGATCTTGTTTTGGTTATAGAAATTTGCCATCAGTAAAAGATTTGTATTCACCAAACGATTGAAGGAAACATTATGACTGCTAACCTCGCTTCATATTTTCAACAGACTATTCTATGGATGATTCTGTTCAGCCTACTCATGTTTGGAATAATCATTTATTTACGAATCGCGGCCAGTGCAGTCAAAAACTGGGTATCTGTGCCAGGGAAAGTCACAACTTCCAGGGTATCTTACGAGAGTTCTGCCGACAAAACTGGCGGGACCCCTTTCGTTACCTATGTTTATGAGGTTGACGGAAAAATTTACAAAGAAGGCAGCATTTCTCCAGGCATCTTTACTCTTTCGGATAAAACAAATGCTGAAAGAGTTGTTGCGCGTTATCCCAGAGGATCTGTGGTCACTGTCTACTACAACCCAAAGAATCCTTCGCAGGCTGTTCTAGAGAAAAACTCACAAGCACAAATTGGGGGTATATATGGTGTCTTGGTTTTGGGAAATCTACTCATACCTTTTGCTGTGTTTTTATTTAATACTATCTTCAAACGTTAATAGGATAAAGTTCGATTGAAAAACACCGGCCAACAAAGAGTGCGCCCGACGTGTGGGAGTCTGCGCGATTTACAGGTTTTTTCCCTGGAAGTCCCCTAGGACAGGCTGGCTTCGGGATTTTTCTACATCTCAAGCCTTGTCCATACCCGCCCACACGCAGGTATTCCCGTGAAGATCACACGGGACGAGCCGCACACCGTTAGGCGCACCATAGATCGTTACGAAAGCGAAGGAGTCTACTAACATGACAGAGCTAACCTCATCACAAAAGGAAACATTGGCGCTTTTCACATTAGGAGCGGAGAGGCTCGAAATGGCTGTCACAGGTCTGTCGGAGAAAGAACTTGATTATTCCTGGGCATCAGGCGGGTGGACAATCCGACAAATCGTACATCATATCGCCGATGACGGCGATGCTTGGGCAATGCCCTTCAAGAAAGCCCTGGCCTCACCTGGCGTACCTATTCGATTTGAGGGATTCCCGGGTAACGAAGCCTGGGCAGAAAAGTTAGCCTTCGACAAACGTCCGATCCAGACTGCCATGACACTCATCAAATCGCACCGGAAACTCATCAAAGAACTTGCCGAATACTTTTCAGATGCCTGGGACCAGTACGTGATAATTGTCGATAGCCAAGGGCAGGAAATACAACGAGTCAGTGCAGAGCAAATTATCCGCATGGTGGGTGAACATTTGATTGAACATACCATCGCTATTGAGGCCATCAAACGGCAGTATGGTTTTTAGTCATCCTTTTGAGTCGGCGCGGCGCTGTTTGGGAAACGAAGTGGAAAGAGCATTTTTGTGGCGGGTTCCTGCGGCGCGGGGCGATTGTCTGGTTTTGGCGTAGGGTTGTGGTTAATCTTCTGGGTGGCTGACCTTCGCGGGTTTAGGTCAAAGGCGTCAGTCAAAATCGCCTAACAGGGCTTGCACTTGGATGTGTTGCCACATTCCGTTTAGGAGCCTTTTTTCCGCTCGAAGGTTTGGTTCTGTTTCGCGGGCTGGTTCTCGCGGAAACACACCTCGAATTCTGGTGGAACAAACTCAGAATAGGGAATAAAATCAAGGCGAATTACCATCACACATGAAAGAGGAGGCAAACTCGTTTGCTGATGAATAAGAAATCTGAAGACCATATGGAACTTGAGCGCTTGCTTTACTTCAGTGATGCTGTATTCGCAATCGCCATTACGTTGCTAGCCTTGGAACTCAAAGTGCCAGCCCATGAAACAGTATCGAACGAAATGGAATTTAGGCGTGCTCTGCTGGCGATGCTTCCGACTGTCATCGGCTTTACTTCTTCTTTCATTTTAATTGGTCAAACCTGGATTGAGCATCATCGAATTGGCAAGCTTCTTATAGGAGTCAACCGCAGTATTCTGTGGCGGAACCTTGGCCTGCTCTTTTTTGTGGCAATCATGCCCTTCACAACAGCCCTGGTGAGTGAATACTTTGCCTCCCCAACCGCACTCTCAGTTTATGCAGCCTGTTTTAGTTGTTTAGGGCTTTGCAAGGTCGGACTTTGGCGGTATGCACAGAATAGCGGCTTGATTAAAGGCGACCAACAGGAGGTGCGCGAGATTAGTCGTCGCATCTGGGCCTCGCCCATCGTGTCACTTGGCGTATTGGTGCTGGCAATGGTTGGAATTCCCTACGTTTATTTCGGTTTCCTATTGATCCCCTTGGTTGCCAGCCTGCTAAGCAGGTCATAACCAGAATTCAGCGCCTAACTCAGCGCGCACTGGACGCTGGGGACTCTGCGCGTTTTTCGGCGGTTTCTTTGCATCAGCCTTTTCCGTTTGGACGGCTTCGCCGTCCCTGCCCCAGCGCAAGTATCCCCAAAGAGCGTGGACAAGACGCAAACCGTTGGGCAGTCAACCAAAAGGAGTTAGTTACATGCCTGTTCCATATTGGGAAATTATTTGTATATGCTGGGCTGTATTCTGGAGTTATTGGACTATCCGAGAACTTCGATGGCACCGCTCAAAGCGTAAAGTTGCTCTTACTTTCACAGTATTCAACAGCGGTCTGCTCTATCTGGGTTTTATTATGGTTTTGTTGGGCCGCAGTGTTCCCAGTTGGCTTGGTCTGCTTTTATTACCTCAAGCCATCCCCATTCAAATTTTGGGAACGGTCTTCGCCATTGCGGGCGTTGGTTTCGCAATTTGGTCTCGGCAGTCGCTCAGCAGCAATTGGAGCCGCAATGTGGCTATCCTGGAAAATCAGCAATTCATCCATAGTGGACCCTACACAATCGTGCGGCACCCCATCTATACAGGTATTCTGCTCGCCCTGTTAGGTTCAACGCTCGTATCCTCAACGCTCGGAAATCTTCTTGGCTTCATTTTCGCAATGATTTCTCTTTGGCAAAAGGCTCGTACGGAGGAAAAACTCCTGATTACTGAATTCGGTCAGCAGTATGCCGATTATCAGCGTGATGTGAGGTTTTTGATTCCATTAATCTATTAACATATAAAGAGTCTTGTGATCAAAAACTGCCCAACAAAGCGCGCACTGGACGCTGGGGATTCTGCGGCAATCTCAAGCAGTTTCCTCCGCCTAATCATTTTTTCAATCGGACAGCGTTCCTCCATCCGCCCACACGCAGGTATCCCCAAAGAGCGGGATAAGACGCAAACCGTTGGGCGCTTAAAGATGGCTCAGAGGTGAATAAATGAATAAAGAACAAGCTGTCACACTTATAGAATACAATATCTGGGCGAATCATCGTGTTCTCATCAATGCAGCGCATTTGACTTCGGCTGACTTGTTCAGGGCAACTACCCTGAGCCATCAAACAATTATGGGAACACTTGTCCACATCCTAGACACACAATGGTATTGGCGAGAGGGTGCCCAATTTGGAAAACTGCCCATTCAGAAACTATCATTCAACGAGTTCCATGATCTAGTTTCGTTGCGTCGCAGATGGGAGGAGGAAGATAAACTTCTTTTACATTATGTACAAGGCTTATCAGTGGATGAGTTGACTGGGATTGTCACTTATAATTGGTTGTGGGCAAAGCCTCGGCACCGTCCACTCTGGCACATTCTTCAACACATTGTTAATCATGGCACTCACCATCGCAGCGAAATTGGTGCATTTTTGGCGACTCTTGGACAATCACCAAAAGACTTGGACTTTATTAAGTTTGTCTCGAAAACCCAAAAGTAGAAAGCTAAAATGCGCCCAACAAAGCGTGCACTTGACGAGTGGGAGTCTGCGGCATTTTCGGGCTTTTTTCTACACCCAAACAGAATCCTGCTCTCGAAGTTTTATCTCGTCCCGCCCACCCGCAAGTATCCCAAAGAGCGGGGAAAAGACGCAAACCGTTGGGCGGCTGGTTGTTCAAAAAGAATCTGTATAATATTGCCCAATAATGTTATTTCCAGGAATTTATGATGTATTTTGATTTATTGACTGTTCTTCTTTTTTTCCTGATTTGGATTTGTATCGTCACATTTCTTTGGTTGAAGAAAAAGAAAAACCTCGTGTATTTGATGTTCTTCACTATATTCTACGTCTACATATTTAAGGTTCTGGACTACGCACTATTTCAATTTCAATCTCTAATTCTTCTTAAGTATTTTATGCCAGACCTTATCTTGGAAGGGCAAGCGGTTGGAGACGACTTAAATCTTATCCCGCTTATAACACTCACTCCTCAGGATATGGAAACCTCGCTTCTAAACATTCTATTTCTGATTCCATTTGGCTTCGGACTGCCTTTCATTGCTTCTTTTCGCATGAAGAAGGTAGTTGTTATTTCTGCGGTCTTTAGTATTGTTATCGAGTTTTCGCAATTTATAACGGGATTCATGGCAAAAATCACTTTCCGTATTGCCGACATCAATGATGTGATATTCAATACAGTTGGAGCCGCAATCGGCTATATTTTATTTGTTGGATTTTTGCACATCTTTCGCAACATATCACTCAACAAGAAAATATCGGCGAATCCGATATTGCAATATATCGCTGAGCGACCGCAGGTTGATAAAAAACAACCCATAGGTTAACTTATAAAAGACATGTTTTAATTTTATGCTTGATATAGCAAGGTCAACTTCCAATCAACGCCGCCCAACAAAGCGTGCGGTGGTCGCTGGGGATTCTGCGGCAATCTCAAGCAGTTTCCTCCGCCTAATCATTTTCTCAATCGGACGGTGTTCCGCCATCCGCTCGCACGCAGGTATTCCCCAAAGGGCGTGGCAAGACGCAAATCGTTGGGCGCTGCAGCAATATAACATTTCACCAATTCAAAGGCATCTATGACAACTATTTACCTTGAAAGAATAATTATCAAGTTTCCTGATACGCATATGGATTTCACCAACCAGCTTGCTTTGCTGTTTGGTGTGCTTGGGCAGAGTAAGAATCAGGTTCTGGAATTAACCGGTTCTGACCAAAGCTTTTTTCCAAAACTGTCCTTGGATTTTCAATCTAAATCATCAGATATGCTTGCTAATTTTGTCCTTTCAAATGGTGAAATTACTTCAGTAAAAATCGAAAACTCGACAGGGTTGAATAAACAGAGTCCGCATTCCTATACACCCATTAAAATCGAGACGGTGACCCAAAGGTTTTTGCACTCGGGAATGAAATTGGTTGATATGGACCATGTTGGCTTCAATCTGCCCTGGTTTTCTTCAGGTTTACACCCCGACATATCAGGGTTGAGAGAGCATTTGTATTTGCGATGTTTGTATCATACATTTCCAACAGGTGAGCCTTGGGACTTTATCATTCCTGGCAATACCAATGAAATTGGTGGTTTCAAGGCTGTTGAATACACAAGAATCAGAAAGCCGAAATTTGAAATAGTTTCTTTTGATAAGACTTCAATCCCATTAATTCAATTTGATGTTGCCGTAAATGCCAAATACGAAACTTTCACAAAACTATTTCCAGAATCACTAAATGACACTGAATTCAGAAACATATGGGTTTATCTGGAAAACCCATATCCAGTTGATATTTGTCTTGTGATAAATGAGTTCGCCGATGGCGATTGGAGCGACTTTTTTAAAGGCAGTAAATTGGGAGAGACCCCATGATAACTCGCTCAACAAAGTGTGCACTGGTACGCCGGGGGATTCTGCGGCACGCTTCGCAATCAGGCATTTTCCTAGCTTCGAGTTTACTCGACCACCAAACATTGTTCACAACCGCCCAGCGCCAAAGTCCTAGAGGATGCTCCGCGACCGTATGAAAAGCCCACAGGACGAGACGCAAGTGAGTCCGCAGGTTGTTGACTGACAGCCTGCATCCAAGAGTAGTTTTCGGGAGAAGTATATGAGTATTCAAAAATGGTTGTTTTGGTTGTATTTGCTCATCACGCCGATCATCGTTGCATATACCCAGGCGTCTGTTCTGACTTTTCCAACGGTCGATCCCTTTACAGGTACATCGTACAACCCTGTCCCTGGAATATTCCTGATGCCATTCATCATGGGTGTTTTCATATTAATAGCCGGTACATTGATAACATTTACTTTTAATGCCCTTAGACGCAAAAGCCTGTCCCGCAGCCTTGAGATCATCGTTTGGATCTTTTTGTCATCGGTTTTCATCATCATATTTTGGTGCGGATTGATCCTGTCTCAACGAACAGTGATCTTTGATTACATAAGCACTTTACATGCCAGCAGGCTGCATTTTCCTGACATCTTTTTTCTTCCCTTTACCCCGCAGGTTTTCCCGAAGATGGGTTTTTCTCCATACTACACATCAATTTCCCTTGGAGTTGCGGGTTGTATTGGCATCCTTGTTTATTGTTATGCCCTTTTCAGGAGAGGGCATAATAAGTAAAAACGCGCTTTGCCTGGGAATAGGAAAATTCACAAGGGACCTCGCACCTTGTCCGAATGGGGAATGTAAGATTGTCAATTTCATGCTCATCTTGACCATGCCGCCCAAAACTACTTGTACCTGATATGCACAGGGCAGGTGGCCGATATGCATAAGATTGGAGACCTGCCATGTAGAGCCGAAGCCATTTTTTAATTATTTCATCAAGGAGAAAATATAAAAAATGAGTGACTCTATTGAACTTGACAGATCCATTGTGTCTGCTCTTGATACGGAATATCAACTTGCCGTTCAAAATAACGATGCCGAAACGATGGATCGCATCCTCGCCGATGATTTTATATTGGTGCTGGGAGATGGAAAGACTTTTACAAAGAGTGATCTTCTGGCGTCGGCAAGGAACAAGGATGAGATCTATGAGTATCAAGAGGATACGCAGCAAACCGTGCGGATCTGGGGTGACACCGCTGTGGTGACCGCTCTGCTTCGGTCCAAAGGGACCACCCATGGGGAGCCGTTCGAACATAAGCTTTGGTTCAGCGACACGTATGTTCGTACGCTTTCCGGCTGGCGATATGCATTTGGACAGGCATCGCTTAAGCTTCCAAAAGAATAGTAAGTGCTTTGCAGCCCCTGCCTTGATTTCAAGGCAGGGGCTCTCATTTATGTTGCTGAATGACTTTCGAAATTTTTTCCCCCACCGTAAATTCCCTGTGAAGCAGGAATCAAAATGTCCGCCGCCAGGATGAGGGGGGCATCCTAACAACGGACATTGATATTGTACTGGAATAATTCATTTCGTAAAGAGGGGAAATATAAAATCCACACAATTTGACCATAATCTTTCATGGGCGTAAAATCCTGTTGCATCATATTTCAAGCGTTTCTACTCAATTGATTTTGCCGCCGAAGGAGCTGTACCATAAAATACATCAATTACGCCATGCTTGTTTCTGCTGTATTGCTTGCCTTTTCAGGTTTGTATTATTGGCTGGTGAAGGACCACATTGATTATGCCGCCCTGCTGTTCGCCTTTTCCGCAGGGACGCACTCCGTCTACCTGCATTCCACGAAATCAGACAAGAGCGGTTCATGACCCAGGAGATCATCGTGCGACCCGTGATTCAAGAGGATTTCATTGCATGGAAGGTGCTATGGGATGGCTATAATGCTTTCTATGGTCGAGCAGGTGAGACTGCCTTGCCGGCTGAAGTGACACAGATGACCTGGTCCCGCTTCTTCGATGTCTATGAACCGGTCCATGCTTTGGTGGCCGTAGACTCAGGTCAATTGCTGGGATTGGCGCATTTTCTTTTTCATCGCAGTACAACCCAGGTCAATCCCAGCTGCTACCTGCAAGACTTGTTCACAGACAGGACAGCGCGGGGCAGGGGAGTGGGCCGCGCATTGATCAACGCGGTGTATGAACAGGCAAAGGCGGCGGGTTCGCCCCGCGTCTATTGGCAGACTCATGAGACGAATACAACTGCCATGCGGCTGTATGACAAGGTGGCCGAAAAGTCCGGGTTTGTTGTCTACAGAAAGATGCTGTGATCGTTGGAAATGTATGCAATATAAATATGCCATAGAACGTGCGGATTATTCAGACCTGGCCAGCGGACGTGTATTTCACAGCTTGCCGGGGCACCCTGCATTTCCGATCAGGCTGGCGAGTGAAATATTTCAACGTTGTGTGGACCATCGCAGCCGCCTCTATCAAGCTTCCGGTCAGTGTACTTTATACGATCCCTGCTGTGGAGCGGCGTATCACCTCAGCGTATTGGCCTATCTTCATGGAGAACATCTTCAGGAAGTGATCGGGTCGGATATCAACGAAAAAGCGGTTGCTCTCGCACAACGAAATTTAAGCCTGCTCGATATCCACGGCTTGGACCAGCGCATTGCTGAAATCTCCAGTTTGCTGCAACAATATGGAAAGGATTCTCATCGTGAGGCAATGGAGAGTGCGGCAGTTTTGAAAACCCAAATTGTCCTTCTTTCCCCATTAATTTCGATGAGGACATTTCAGGCCAATGCCACAGAGGAGATCGGGATCTCAAAAAGTATAAAAGAAAAATCCGTGGATATTGTCTTTACTGATATCCCATACGGTCAGCATTCCAATTGGGAGGATACCCGTTCCGATTTCCCTGCCCAGTCCATGCTGAATGCGTTGAAAGGATTTCTTTCGTCTCACAGTGTGGTGGCCATCGTTTCCGACAAACGGCAAAAAGTGTTGCATGAAGGCTATCAACGCATTGAGCACTTTCAAATCGGTAAACGACGTGTGGTGATTTTAAAGCCAGGCTAACCTGCATTATAGTTAAAGATAGGAGCTCGAGGATCATGACGGCGAAAAATCACTTTATCGATACCATACTTGAACTTGAATCGCTTTTTGATCAGGTTGGCGAAGTTTCCATTAAAAAGGAGGTCTCATACCTTCACCCGTCTTATCAAGCCATGATCTCCGCCTCGCCATTCGTAATCCTTGCAACGGTCGGGCCGGATGGATTGGATGTTTCCCCGCGTGGTGATCCGCCCGGTTTTGTTCATATCAAGGATGAACACACCTTGTGGCTGCCGGAACGCCGTGGAAATAATCGCATTGACAGCCTGCGAAATATCATCGCAGATTCACGCGTGGCTTTATTCTTCCTGATCCCGGGCAACGGGGAGACTCTGCGGGTTAACGGACGTGCGCGCATCTGCATTGACCCGCAGCTGCTGCAACGCTTCGCCATGCAGGACAAACTCCCCAAGTGTGTGTTGGAGATCTCAGTGGATACAGTTTTCTTCCAATGTGCACGGGCCATTCAACGCTCAAAACTTTGGAAAGGAATATCGGGCGAGGTGGGGAAATCGGTGCCTACTCCCGGAGCAATTCTTCAAGCCCTGACGAACTCAGAAGTGGATGGCGCAACCTATGATCGCGAACTTCCCGGCCGGCAGAAATCCACACTGTATTAAACAGGTTTTATGTCAACTCTTTTCATGATCTGCGGCCTGCCCGGCTCGGGCAAAACGACCCTTGCAAAGGAGCTTGAGCTTTCACAACATGCCTTGCGGTTGTGCCCCGATGAATGGATTGCATCGATCCTTGCAGATCCTGCTGACATGGCTGAGCTGGACCGCCTGCGCTCGCCGGTTGAATCTTTGCAATGGGAAATGGCAAAGCGGGCTTTAATCCTTGGCATCAATGTAATTTTGGAGAATGGCTTTTGGTCACGAGAGGAACGCTGGGCATTTCGGTCCCAGGCAGAGGCGCTTGGCGCACAGGTGGAGCTGCATTACCTCGATATCCCGAGGGATGAATTGTGGAGGAGACTTTCCATGCGTAACGCGAATTTACCCTACGGAACATTTGCAGTCACTGAAGAACAACTCGATCTCTGGTCAAGTTGGTTCGAGCCTCCCTCTCCGGAAGAACTGCGATAACATGAGCCGCTTAATCAAACCCTGATATAATTTTCAATATGAATGCAAAGCGCTTTTTCGTTATTTTAACTTTTATTTTCCTGTTCATGCTCGGGCTCTGGCTGCCGGTCAATGCCGCGCCGGTGGGGCAGGTGATCGTGACTCCGACTGCAGGCGTGGATGGCCGAATTATTTATATCGTCCAACCCGGCGAAACCTGCATCCGCGTGGCTGCGATCAACGGGATTACAGTCGATCAACTTCGTCAGTTCAATTCAAAACTTGATGAAAATTGTACTCTTGTGGAAGGACAGGAATTATTGATTGGGATCATCTCCCTTGCTGGGACTCCCACCGCCGGACCCTCTCCCACTTCCCTGCCACCGACCGCATCCCCCACGCCGTTCACTGGCACCACCCAAATTTGTGTTCTCCTTTATGAAGACACCAATGGCAATACACTCCGCGATGCGAATGAGTCTGCCATTGAAGGCGGTGCCATCAGTGTCACCGAGATCAATGGTGAATACTCTGCCTCGCTCGGTACGATCGCCAATACTGATCCGGAGTATCAGGGTGAATGTTTTCAGGATGTTCCCGAAGGGGAATATAACATTACAGTAGGTGTACCCGATGCCTACAATCCGACGGTAAGTTTGAATAATACATTAAAGGTCAACGCAGGAGATCAGGCGAGTTTAAGTTTTGGTGCGCAATCCCGTGAAATTGTTGCAAACCCGGACTCGGCAGCGAATCAAGATGGCGGTTCTTCCCCCATCTTTGGAATCCTGGGTACGTTATTCCTCCTCGGCGGTGCGGGGTTGGGATATTATGCCTGGCGTTCCGGCAGGCCGGAGAGCAAGTTGGCCGGCGGCGGAATGTTGAAGAAATAAACAATATACACAATAAAAAAATTCCGCAGCGAAAGCTGCGGAATTTTTTTATTGTGCCACGATCCAGCGGTCTCGCCCGGCAGCCTTGGCTTCGTACATGGCTGCATCCGCGCGACTGATCAACGTTTCCCAGGTATCCGTTTCAGGCTTGAGCTCTGCAATGCCGATGCTGACGGTAATTTGCAGCACTTGTTTCGGAATCTGAATAACAGACTCGCGGATAAATTTACACAGGCGCGAAGCCTGTTCAACGGCGGCCTGTGCGTTGGAATTCGGCAAAAGGATGACGAATTCCTCACCTCCATACCGGCCGGCAAGATCGGGGTGTCGGATCTGTTCGCTCAGCATTTCGCCCACATTCTTGAGGACTTCGTCGCCGGCGAGATGACCGTAGGTGTCATTTACTTTCTTGAAGTGATCCACATCCACGATCGAAATGGTGAAAGGGGTTTTGTAGCGTTGTGCCCGAAGCACCTCACTCTGTAGATCGTGCAGGACCTTGCGTCGGTTGGGAAGAAGCGTGAGTTGATCCACCTGCGAGATCTCGGTGGCTTGCGCCATCACGCCGGTCACTTCCACTTCTTTTCGTTTGGCAAGTTTTTTTGCGGTTTCGCTTTCGTTCTTGAAAACTTCCACCTGGCGGCTGAGGCTATCGACTTTATCCAAAAGTTTCGGCGCGCTGTTGATGATCTCTGCGACAAAAAGAATCTGGTCATTCTCAAGCGGAAGGATCATGCAATCACACAACAGGCCGTCCTGTGCCTGGCTGGGGAAAATATGGGTGACCCAGCGTTCCATTTTTTTAAGAAGAATTCTGGATTGCATCTCCCCTTTGTCCATGAAAAGATCCTCCAGCTTTCCATCCGAAGGGAAAACTGCTTTATATCGGTCGAATGCGCGATTCCATGAGAGCAGCGTTCCATCCTTTTGTGCCAATATCACAATGGCATGGATGTGATCCAAGATGGCCGATAGTCCATGATTTGTAACAAGCGATTCGAAATTTTTCATAGTTTGATTTTATATCATCTGCTTTGGCTCGTTTGCAACAATTTCATTGCCGGCTTTGCAATTTGGAAAGCAGTTATCGCGGGCCTTTCCTGCCAAATTGTTTTTCAAGCATATCCACCGATAAGTGTATCATTGTCGGCCGCCCGTGCGGGCAGGTGCGCGGAGACTGACAGGCTTCCAGGTCGGACATCAATGCGCGTTGTTCTTCGAGGGTCAATGCCTGCCCGCCTTTGACTGCCATCCGCTTGCAGACCCTGGCAGCGAGCTTCGCCTCGACCTCCGCCTGGAGCGGACTCTCGTCCTCTTCAAAATCCTCGACCAGCGCGCGCAATGCCGTGGATGGGTCTGCGCCTGTGAAGAGAACCGGCATTGCACGCACTTGAAATGTGTTCGTGCCAAACTCCTCCACTTCAAAACCAAAGTGGTTGAGGAATTCAAGTTGAGAGAGCAAAGCTTTTGAGGACTGTGGAGGAAGGGTAATCACTTCCGGAGAGAGCAGGGATTGTGATGGGATGCTTTTGTTTCCATGCTGTGCCATGAGTTTTTCGAACAAGACTCTTTCATGCGCGGCATGTTGATCGATCAAATACAATCCATCGGGCCCTTCGGCGACAATGTAGGTTGAGCCGATCTGACCAATGAGTCGCAGCAAAGGGACTCCGGAATGAGGCAATGCTTCCTGACCATTGCCTGCGGACGATGGACGATTATCTTCCGTGGTTAATACTCCATTGTCCATTGTCATCTCATCATGTGCAATGGACCAATCGATTCCGACCTGTCGTGATGGAGTCTCGCTTGGTGGCGTGCGTCCGCCCCAAAGCTGCGGGGATGCTGAATGGACCGGCGTGTAAGCGAGCAAAGCTTTGCGCGTGGAACGCTGGACAAAACTGAATATTTTGTCCTGACTCTTAAATCGCACCTCCGCCTTGGTGGGATGCACATTTACATCCACATCTTCAGGAGCGATATCGAGGAATAGTGCAGTGAGCGGATAACGTCCCACCATCAAGAGTGTGTGATATGCCTGTAACAAGGCTGAGTTCAAGGAAAATTCCTGCACCCAGCGTCCGTTAACGAAAAAAGTGATCTCCTTGCGATTGGAGCGAGTAAGGGACGTGGGGCTGATGAAACCTGAAATCGAAAGGCCATCTTCCTGTGCCATGACTTCGAGCATTTGTTTGGCAACATCCACCCCATAAAGTGCGGCAAGAACGGCGCGGCGATCTCCGTCGCCGGCGGTTTGCAGGGTGACTTGTTTTCCATCCGTCACTTTGAAGCGCACATTTGGATAGGCCAATGCATAACGCGTGACCAATGAATCGATTGCGCGTTTTTCGGTGGTATCTGTTTTGAGAAATTTCAAACGAGCGGGGACGTTGTAGAAGAGATCTTCCACGCGCACCACGGTCCCTACCGGCGCACCGACCTTTTCCACTTTGCCTGAAACGCCGCCTTCTATTTTTAATCGTGCTCCTTCTTTGGCGGCTTTTACACGCGAGGTGATCGTCATCCGTGAGACCGAACCGATGGAAGCCAAAGCCTCGCCTCGGAAACCCAATGTTTGGATGTGGAACAAGTCCTCGGACTGGACCAGCTTCGAGGTCGCATGACGCGCGGCGGCCAGTTCCAATTCGTCCGCAGGGATGCCATGTCCATCGTCTGCGATTTCGACGAGTGCACGTCCCGCGTCCCCAATGGAAATGGAAATATTTTTTGCGCCGGCATCCAGCGAGTTTTCGGTCAATTCCTTGACGACGGAGGAGGGACGTTCCACCACCTCGCCGGCAGCGATCTGGGAGGAGACTTCGGAAGATAACAATCGAATGGGCATGGCGCGATTATACCCATTTGCGATGGATGGATATGAATATTTTATGATGGCCAGCCGATATAATGGGCCAAATGAAAATCAGGTTTTCGGTAATTGCTTTTTTCTTGACTGCGTGCGTAGCTCAACCTCTATCGCCCACGCCGACATTGCGTTCCGTTTCAGTTTTTGTCCCATTGCCCACTGAAACCATCACGCTCACTCCTGAAGCAACTCCGATCATTCTTCCGTCTGCCACACCTGTGCTTGCGCCGTATGAACAATACAGCATCGATTATTTGCGCCAACGTTCATATGGAGGCGGCGCATTGGAAGTGTCTGAAAAGCTGGCGGAGCACGAGAAATATTCGACCTATACCGTTCGGTATTCGAGCGATGGGCTTTATATTTATGCGGTCATGAATGTTCCAAATGGCGATGCCAAATACCCTGTGGTGATCTCGGTGCATGGTTATTTTCCGACAGATGAATATTATGTGCTGGATACCGATTTTGCCATTGAGAATCGACTGGCAGAAGAAGGTTACATCACCATTCATCCCACTCTGCGAAATTACCCGCCATCCGATAACGGTGATAATTTATTCCGCGTTGGCGATGCGATCGATATCCTTAATTTGATTGCAATCGTCAAAGCTCATGGAGGGGAGGGCGTCCTTGAAAAAGCAGACTCCACCAGGATAGGTATTGGCGGGCGCAGCATGGGAGGCGGCATTGCCTTGCGTGTGTTGACCGTGACCAGCGATGTGAAAGCCGCTTATTTATATTCACCCATCAGCGGGGATGAATCTCGGAACGTTGAATTCTTTCGCAGTTATGCGCGCCGCGACCCGCAGTTCAAAGGAGAGGTCGATGCTCCCACAGGGATCATCGAAAACATATCGCCGCAAAATTATTATCAAAACATCATGGCGTCCATCCTGCTTGCGCATGGAGAAAGTGACAGGATCGTTCCTGTCACCTGGACCGAAGATACGTGTGAGTTGCTAAAGCAGGCTGGTATTCAAAAAAGATGTATTTTCTACAAAGGCGCCGATCACACATTTTATGCCGACGATCTCGATGACTTTATGGATGAAATCCTGGCCTTCTTTGCGCTCCACCTGCGCCAATAAATGTATAATCGTCGGATGCAAATTACCACCATCTTTTTCGATCTCGACGACACTCTATACCCTTCGCATGTGGGACTGTGGAAAGCAATCAAGGAGCGCATGAATATTTATATGCGCCAGCATCTGAATATCCCTGATGCTGAAATTCCCGTGCTGCGCGAAAAATATTTTATGCAATATGGCACCACCATGCGCGGCCTGCAGGCACATCACAATATCAACACGGATGATTTCCTCGCCTTTGTGCATGATCTTCCGCTTGAGAATTATCTTAAGCCCGATCCGATCCAACGCGAGATCATCGCCTCGCTCCCAACCCGCAACCTGATCTTTACAAATGCAGACATTCACCACGCCCGAAGAGTGCTCAAACAACTTCGGCTTGATGATTTGTTCCCCACGATTGTGGATGTCAACGCGGTGGCTCCATATTGCAAACCGATGCCTGAATCCTTTTCCATCGCGATGCAGGTGGCAGGCGAAACGGACCCCGCCCACTGCGTGATGATCGATGACATCCACCGCACCACACAAGCTGCTCGCAAAGCTGGCTTGCGCAGCATTCTTGTGAATGAAAATTATTCAGAGCAGCAGGCCGATGCCCGGCTTCTGGACTGGCGGGATTTACCCGGAATCCTGGAGAGGTTGTAATGGAAAACTCTGCCGCATTTTTTGGAGCCCTTTTGCTGATCGGGGTCGTTTTAGGTGCCAACGCGCTCATGTATGGAATTGTGCGCGGCCTAGTCCGCTCGAACAAGAAAAGTTTCCTCGAAACCCTAGGTGACTCGTTCAACCCGCCCGGCCGGAAAAGGAAAGACTCGATGAATGAGCTGCGTCAGAAAGTTGCTGAATTGAACGGGGAGAAGGAAGATCCCCCCAGCCAAACCTGACTAATGGACAACGCTTTCTTATATAAATCGTATAATTAATTCAGTCTGCTTTAATCACCGGATGGTATCTTCGGGCTGTGTTCGTCAAACTTTGGAGGCTTTTGTGAATAAAACATTAAAGTATATTTTTGCTGTGCTCGTGGTGATCCTGATCGGCCTTGGGTCGTTTGCAGGCGGGTTTGTCACCGGGCATATGCTGCCTTTTACCGGTTTGCCATTCCCCGGTGATGTGACCATGGTCCCTCCGCCTACCACTTCCCCTGAGCAACAGGATGCCACACCTTCAGATGTGCAGGCTCTTTTCGCCCCGTTTTGGGAGGCTTGGAATCTTGTTCACGAGAATTATGTGGACCAACCCGTAGATGATCTTGTATTGATGCGCGGTGCGATCAGCGGAATGATGAATGCATTGGGCGACAAGCATTCCTCCTATATGGACCCGCAGGATTTTAAGGATGCCAATGGAAGCCTCGAAGGTGCCTATGAAGGGATCGGTGCATACGTGGATTCGACCACGGAATATCTCACCATTACCAGCCCCATGCCCGGGTCTCCTGCTGAAAGGGCGGGCTTGAAACCCGGCGACCAGGTAGTGGCTATCGACGGCGAAGATATGACCGGTATCAATGCAGAAGCTGCGCGCCTCCGCGTGCTTGGGCCTGCCGGCACCGTCGTTCACCTTTCCATCTTTCGCGAAGGGGAAGCGGACCTGCTTGAGTTCGACGTAACACGCGAAAAAATAACGGTTGAATCCGCAACCGGCAAAATGCTGGATGGTGATATCGCCTATATTCAAGTGACCACCTTTGGCGAAAAAACCACACCTGAATTACTCGCCGCACTTGCCAAGTTGATGGAGCAGAAGCCCAAAGGCATCATCCTCGATCTGCGTAATAATGGCGGCGGATATTTGCAGACAGCGGTTGAGGTCACTTCCCAGTTTGTGGGTGAAGGCGTTGTCTTGTACGAACAATATGGCGATGGGGCACGTACCACATATGATGTCATGCCTGGTGGAATGGCGACAGATGCAGCCATTCCCATGGTGGTGCTGATCAACGAAGGATCCGCCTCCGCTTCTGAAATTGTAGCGGGTGCTTTGCAGGACCTTGGCCGTGCCAAGCTTGTCGGTGTCACTTCCTATGGCAAGGGCTCGGTGCAGAACTGGATCCCGCTCAGTGGCGACAACGGTGCCGTTCGCATTACGATTGCCAAATGGTTGACCCCCAACGAACGCACCATTCATGAGATCGGTTTGACCCCGGATGTGGAGGTGGAGATGACCGAGGATGATTACAAAAATAAACTCGACCCGCAGCTTGATAAGGCTGTGGAGGTCCTCTTGGAAATGATTGCAAAGTAACAAGATCATTTTGTATAAAAGGAGAAAAAGATGATGTTCTTTAGTCCGACCTATTTGATTTACATGATCCCCGCCTTCATTTTGATGGGGCTTACATCATGGTATGTGAAATCTGCCTACAATAAGTGGAGCCGTGTGCCGGTACAAAGCCGTTTGACCGGTGCGCAAGCTGCGCAGAGATTGATTTCCTCGGGCGGGCTGGTGGGAGTGCAGGTGCAGGGAGTAGGTGGAAATCTCACTGATCATTACGACCCGCGTAACAAGACCCTCTTCCTCTCGCCGGGTGTGGGCAATGGTGCTTCGGTTGCTTCCGTTGCAATCGCTGCGCATGAATTGGGTCACGCACAGCAGGATGCGGAAGGATACTTCCCGCTTCAATTTCGTTCTGCGCTGGTTCCCATTGTGAACATTGGCTCCAACCTCGGCTGGATCTTGATCATGATCGGCTTGTTCATCCGCTGGACCGAACTTGCATGGATGGGTGTTCTGGTTTTTGCAGGCGGTGCCGTCTTTGCGTTGGCCACCCTGCCTGTGGAATTTAACGCCTCTGCCCGTGCGAAACAACTGCTCGTTCAAACCGGGATCATCCAAACCGAAGAGGAGAGGCGCGGTGTCAATAATGTGTTGAATGCCGCCGCACTCACTTATGTCGCCGGACTTGTCACTGCCGTGCTGCAGTTGTTATATTATGCATCGATTGTTGGCGGTCGACGCAGAAGTTGATGTTTTGCCTGTGAAGGTGAAATAAACGGGACAGGCAAAAGCCTGTCCCGTTTATTTTGAGTATAATGATTGAAATGAAAAAATTCGTTGTAGTTCTCATCTTGTTTTTGGGAATTGCGGTCGTTGTTCTGAGTTTCGGCGAATTGGAAACGATCCTAAGAACCCTTCAACATGCTCATTTATTATTTTTATTTCTTGCCATTGTCGTTCAGTTTATCTGGTTCGTCAGCTCGGGGAGAATGTATCAATCCGTTTTTCACCTGTTGGGGATCCATGAATCCACGATGACGTTAAGCCGCATTGCGGCGGCGGCAAATTTTATCAATGTAGTCGCGCCCACTGCTGGCATGGGCGGCGTGGCACTTTTTGCCACCGAAGCCCGCAGGCGCGGACATCCCGCAGGCAAGGCCACTGTAGCTGCGGCTTTATTTCTTCTTTTGGACCAGGCGTCTTTTCTGGTTGTACTTTCGATCGGCTTGCTCATCTTGGTGAAACGCAATGACTTGAGTGCGGGCGAAATCTCCGCTTCATTCTTTTTGTTTGCGATTGCCATTTCATATGCCACCGTACTCTATATTGGATATCGCTCCGAGCAGCGCCTGGGCGACCTGCTTGCCAAAATGGCACGCGGCATTAACCGTGTTGTGAATCTTTTTCGCAAGGGTGAATATTTGAGTCAGGCACGGGCGCATGAATTCGCCCACGAGGTTGCTGATGGTTTCGCCGGTCTCACTGAATCTCCGTCCAGCCTGGTGCGCCCGATCCTGTGGGGGATTTTAGACAAGTCGCTTTTGATGGTGATTCTTGTATTTGCATTCCTGTCCTTCGAAGTCCCTTTCTCAATTGAAACCATTGTGGCTGGTTTTTCGATTGCCTATTTATTTTTGATCGTTTCACCCACACCCTCCGGCATTGGCATTGTGGAAGGTGTGATGCCGCTCGCGCTCACCAGCTTGAACGTCAACTGGAGTCAGGCTGTGGTCATTACCCTTGCCTATCGCGCTGTCACATTTTGGGTCCCATTGGCCGTGGGAGCATGGGCATTTCGTTCCCTGCACACGGGGACGGATGAACTTCCCAGCAGTGCGTAAAAAGTTATCCATTTGAACACCATTCAATTGCTGTTGGATTTCTGGAAACGGGACGAAGAAACTGCTCCCAATTTTTTTGCGTGGAAAACAACCCCGCCCCGCCTCGCACAAACGCATCCCTTCCCGAACGATCTGCCTGCTCCGCTTCGAGAGGCATTATCTTCCCGCGGCATCGAGCAGCTTTATTCCCACCAACTTTCCGCATGGACTCAATCGCGTGCGGGGAAAAACACCATCCTCTCCACCGGCACAGCCAGCGGAAAGACTCTCTCCTATAATTTACCCGTTCTCGCAACGCTGCTGCAAAACCCGCAAGCGCGTGCCATTTATTTGTTCCCCACCAAGGCATTGACCCAGGATCAGCTCTCAACGTTGATCAGCATCAACGTTCAAACATTCCAACATTTAAACTTCACGCCTGCCATCTATGACGGAGATACTCCGCAAAAAGATCGTCCTTCGATCCGCAAGAATGCCCGTATTATCCTGTCCAACCCGGATATGCTGCACACCGGCATTTTGCCGCATCACTCCAATTGGAGTGATTTCTTTGCCAACCTGAAGTACATTGTCATTGACGAAGCCCATACCTATCGCGGAGTCTTCGGTTCGCATGTCGCCAATGTGATTCGCAGGCTCAAACGTGTGGCCGATTTTTATGGCGCGAAACCGCAATTCATTTTGGCATCTGCAACGATTGGGAACCCCAAAGAACTTGCTGAAAAATTAATTGAAGAGCCAGTTGAATTAATTGACAATGACGGTTCTTCGCGCGGGGAACGCCACTTCATCATCTACAATCCACCGGTCACCGATGCAGCGCTGGGATTAAGAAAAAGTGCCCTGCTCGAAAGTGTGCGCCTGACTAATCATCTGCTTTCACACAATGTGCAGAGTGTGATTTTCGCCCGCACGAGAAGAAGTGTTGAGATCATCCTGACCTATCTTCAAGGCGCGAATCAAGGCTCGAACAGTTTTATTCGCGGTTATCGCAGCGGGTATCTATCCGCGCAGCGCCGCGAGATCGAGCAAGGCTTGCGCGATGGGAGTGTGAAAACCGTTGTGGCTACCACTGCATTGGAATTGGGGATCGACATCGGCGGGTTGGGCGCGGCAATCCTCGTCGGGTATCCGGGAACCATCGCAAGCGCGAGGCAGCAGTCGGGTAGGGCGGGGCGGGGGGATGATCCCGCTGTTTCCGTGCTGGTTGCGTCGCCGAATCCACTTGACCAGTTCCTCGCTCATCATCCAGAATATTTCTTTGGCAGTTCGCCGGAGATGGCGTTGGTGAATCCGAATCATCTGTTGATCCTGCTGGAGCATTTGCGCTGCGCGATGTTCGAATTGCCATTTCAAAAAGGCGATGGCTTTGGGGGCATTTCGGATGAATTGCTGGAGGAATATTTGCAATTCATGGTTGCCAATCAGGATGCGCATTTCTCGAATGAAAAATATTTTTGGATGAGAGATCAATATCCTGCCGCGAACATTTCTTTGCGTTCTGCTTCGCCGCAAAGTGTGGTGTTGCAGGCTGCGGATGAAGATGGGCGACCGGTGACGATCGGTACGGTCGATGGTGAAAGTGCCGCTTGGATGGTTCATCCCGGCGCGATCTACATGCACGAAGGCCAGCAATATTTTGTGCAGGAGTTTAATCTCGAAGGTCACGTGGCCCAACTTGTGCCCGTTGGATTGGATTACTACACTGAGGCGCAAAAAAAATCCGAGATCGAAGTGTTGTCTACCAATGAACAAGCTGGGGTGAATGGCGGCCAAAAAGCATACGGCGAAATTAAAGTTACGACACAAGTGGTTGGCTATCGCAAGATCCGCTGGTTTACCTATGAAACGCTCGGACAGGAACCATTGGAGATGCCGCCTTCAGAATTGGAAACGACAGGATATTGGCTTTCACTCTCTGAAGAAGTTGTGAATCAATTGCGCGATGCCGGTGTGTGGACCAACGACCCGAATGAATACGGCCCCGATTGGCCGAAGATCCGCGAACGCGTGCGCGCACGGGATGGATATAAATGCCAGGTGTGCGGCACACCGGAAACAACCCGCCAGCACGATGTTCATCATAAAGTTCCATTTCGTTCGTTCATTCGTGATGGTGTATTGGATCGTGAGCTTGCCAATCGTCTGGAAAACCTCACCACGCTTTGTCCAAGCTGTCATCACAAAGTGGAACAGAACGTCCGCATTCGCAGCGGCCTTGGCGGACTTGGCTTTGTGCTTGGCAATCTCGCGCCTTTATTCTTGATGTGCGACACGCGCGATCTGGGTGTGCATACGGACCCTGTCTGGTCTGGCGCGGATAGCCAGCCATCCGTTGTTTTGTATGATCTTGTTCCCGCTGGCATCGGGTTCAGTCAGAAATTATTCGAGATGCACGATGAATTGATTCAACGCGCATTTGAACTGGTCAGTCAATGCGACTGTGAAGACGGTTGTCCATCTTGTGTGGGTCCCGGCGGCGAGAATGGGGTGGGCGGCAAGCAGGAAACACTGGCGATCTTGAAACAATTAACTGTCATTCCATAGACTATTCGATCTATGAAACAGTTTGTTGAAACTTGGAAGGAAAAAGCCAGGCAAATTAAAGTCGAAGTCTATGCGCTGTATCTGGCATACCGGGACCCGCGAGTTCCCCTGTATGGTCGAATCTTTACTGCCTGTGTCGTAGCCTATGCCTTCAGTCCAATAGACTTGATTCCTGATTTCATTCCCATCATTGGGTATCTGGATGACCTGATCTTGATCCCACTGGGGATCAAGATCGCCCTTTCGATGGTTCCAAAAGAGGTAATGGAGGAAAGCCGCGAAAAAGCGCGGGAATTGCTCGGTACAGGGAAGCCGGTCAATTGGGTGGCCGGCATGATGATCATCTTGATTTGGATATCGCTTGCGACGTATGCGATCAACCTGTTTACAGATGGAAAATAAAAGACCATTGAACTGCAATATCGTGCAATAATGGATAATAAAATTTGGTTTCCATTGGAAGAAGCAAAAAATGAAAAATCAACCTGATGTCGGTCTTCTATTCACCACCCGCATTATCCGTCTCTTTTGTTACGGATTCCTCTCGGTGGTGCTGGCGCTTTATCTTTCCGAAACCGGCCTCACCGAGAAAATGATCGGCTTGTTGTTCACATTGACTCTTGCAGGCGATGCAGGCATCTCGCTCTGGCTCACCACCAGCGCAGACCGTATTGGACGCAAACGGACACTATTAATTGGAGGCTTGTTAATGCTTGGGGCGGGCATTGTTTTCATTCTGACGAACAATGTCATTGTGTTGATGGCTGCTGCGATCATTGGCGTCATCAGCCCCAGTGGAAATGAGATCGGTCCATTTCTCTCCGTTGAACAGGCGGGGTTGACCAGCCTGATCCCAAATGAAAAGCGCACGCAAGTCTTCGCCTGGTATAACCTGGTGGGTTCGTTCGCCACTGCAACCGGCGCACTCTCGGGAGGCTGGCTAGCTCAGGGATTGCAATCCACTGGTTGGTCTGCGTTGGAGGCGTATCGTTTTATTTTGATGGGCTACGCCATCGGTGGCTTGTTGATCACACTTCTTTTCTTGAATCTTTCCCCCGCAATTGAAGTGACCCAAACAGTCAGTGAAGTGCAACTAAAGAAAGTGTTGGGCCTGCACCGTTCGCGAGATGTGGTCTTCAAGTTGAGTGCGCTCTTTGCCCTGGATGCCTTTGCCGGCGGTTTGATCGTGCAAAGCATGATGGCGTATTGGTTTCACATCAAATATGGAATCGACTCAGGGATTCTTGGCAGCATCTTCTTTGGTGCAAATGTACTGGCTGGGATTTCGGCATTGCTTGCCGCACGCATCGCCGCGAAGTTTGGCTTGATCAATACGATGGTCTTCACACACATCCCATCCAACATTTTATTGATCCTCGTTCCGTTGATGCCGAACCTGCCGCTTGCCATCACTGTTTTATTATTGCGTTTCAGCATTTCGCAAATGGATGTACCGGCGCGTCAATCCTACACGATGGCTGTTGTTGCGCCAGATGAACGGTCCGCCGCTTCAGGAGTGACTGCCATTGCCCGCTCGGTGGGAGCGGCCATTTCCCCGGCATTGACCGGACTCTTTTTCAGTGTTCCAATGTTATTCAATGTCCCGTTCTACCTGACCGGCGGATTGAAGATCGTATATGACCTGCTGATCTACCGGGAATTCAGCGCGGTCAAACCGCCCGAAGAAAGATCATAGTTTTGTGGAATGCGGAAGTTCCCTGGACATCCGCCAGGACTGGCTGCTTCCGCTATCCAAGCTAACCGAAAAAGTAGAACTTTTGCACTCCAAACAATTAAGAGGTCTCATGTCTACTGCACCGAAATCGCAAGTTTTAAATCTCGTTGAAATGGTCAATTATCAGGAAGGCGCGGTGGTCAGCCGCCAGATCACCAAGGAAGAGACTGGCAATGTCACGCTTTTTGCATTTGACCACGAACAGGGTCTGAGCGAACACACTGCGCCTTATGATGCGCTTGCTCACGTTCTCGAAGGCGAAGCCGAAATCAGCATTTCAGGCAAGCCGTTTCATTTGAAAGCCGGGGACGCGATAGTGATGCCTGCCAATGAACCCCATGCGTTGAAAGCGATTCAGAAATTCAAGATGCTGTTGACCATGATCCGCGCTTGATCTGTAAAAGGAGTTTATATGAAAACAATTTTGAAGAATACTCTTGTGACTTGTGTTTTAACCGTCGTCGTTCTCGCCTGCGGAGGGCCTGCGCCGGCGGATACGAATACTTCCCAGCCGGTTCTTCCTGTCATGGTGGAGCCTGTGGAATTAAAGTCCAGCACAGTGAATGAGGAGAGTCAGGCGCCGATCTATAAGATTACGGCGCAGACGCCTTACCTAGACCCGGCCACGGACTCGAGGGTGCAGGCCTTCAATGAAGCTGTGAAGTCCATTGTGGATGGCGAGGTCGCCGCATTCAAGGGCGGCATGGCGGAGATGCCCGCTGAACCGATCTCGGCTGGCAGTTCTTTCGATATTCAACATCAGTTGATCGGCCAGAAGGGAAATATCTGGAGCATTCAATTTAATATCAATGGATATGCCGACGGCGCGGCGCATCCGTATCATTACAGCATCACCTTCAATTACGACCTGCAGAACGGAAAGCAACTGATTTTGGATGACCTGTTCCTGCCCAACTCCAATTATTTGCAGGTGCTTTCCGATATCTCGAAGACAGACCTTACATCCCGTAATATTGGTTTTGAAGCAGGCTTCCAACAAGGCGCAGACCCATTGCCGGGAAATTACAGGAATTGGAATCTCTCCAATGAAGGTTTCCTGGTCATTACTTTCGATGAAGGTCAAGTGTCTGCCTATGCAGCCGGGCCGCAGACCGTGACCATTCCATTTTCATCGCTCACGCAGGTGATCAATGCGCAAGGTCCGTTGGCGCCGTTTTTACAGTAATGGCTAAATAACAAATAAAAAACGCGAGAGCATCTCTCGCGTTTTTTATTTGTGCAACTGATTTAGTATCAACAATGTCAACCCCTGTGTGATGAGGGCGGCGAGGGTGGCGGCGGAAAATGATAAGGCGAGGCTGCTGTTTGGGATCAACAGCCCAAGCACGAGGTAGAACGAAGCGAAGGCGAACAATCCGTACACCAATCCGCGCAGGACGTTGATCGCACTCGGTCCGCCGTCATGGCGATGAGCAAAAACAGTCAGGATGCTGACGTAGAGCGGTATGGTGGTCAACAAGCCGGTGAGGCGCGCGCCGATGTAGGGCGCGATGGCCGTGACCAAAATAATGAAACTGGTGCCGAGCAGGATGCGCGAAGGAATATCCCATTTGCCCGGCGTGGATGCGGAAAGCACGGCTTCGTATTTTGGCATCAACCACGCGCCAAGAAAGATCACGACCATGATCGCAAAGAAAAGCGGAATGAACGGGATGGTGATATTTTGCAGCAGGGTCGTCATGCCCGTGAAGACCAACACGCCAGCCGTGAATGAGACCTTCCAATCATATCGTTTGGCAAGCCATGCATAGGTGAGCGAATATGCGATCAGGGAAAAACCGCCGCTTAACACGCCGCGAACTGTTTCGAACGCAAAGGCACGGTCGTGGCTGAGGGCGACGAAGAACGCCACAGGTCCCGAAGTGAGCGGCAGGCCGACGATCCACCCGCTGACGGCTGCGCCCCATTTGCGGCCGGCGAGGCTGGCAGACCCGATGATGATTGGCGCGAGGATGAGTTTGAGGATGAAGATGTTCATTGTTACAAGTGCTCCTTCAGGGGCTTAGCCCGAAGGAGCGACTAGACTTATTTAACGATCAAATACACGGACATCAAGATGGAAAAATCCGCGGCCATGTGACCAAGGACCGGCGCAAGCGTACCGCCGTCTTCGCGTTTGACCTGCCGCCAGAACCAGCCAATAAAGGTGAGACATGCCACCACGAGAATCGTGACCGGCAGGGACACACGCTGCACCAGGATGATGGCGTGATAGCCTGCATAAAGCAGATCGCCCACATAAAATCCCTTTGTGTCATTCTCCAAAGATACCCGCCAGAAATATTCTTCAAGCAACGGGTTGACCAGCGAAAAGTAAGCGATGAAAGACGGGAGAGTTGATGCGGTCAGACCCAACTGTGCTATCTGGGATTTGAAATCCGCTGACATCCCAACGAAGGGGCGCAGGAAATAAACAGCCAATCCGCTCAGCCCGCCAAGTAAAATATTCAACAGAACCCATTTCAAATGACCGCTTTTGAAGAGAGTCTTTGGTGAAGCAATGGGTTTGGAAACGATGATGATCAGAACGAATGCGATATGCAGGCCCAACAGTGCGGCCCAGGCGTTATGGAACAAAAATAATCCCGCCCACACGGCGAGATAGGGGAGCAGTCCTTTGAAGATGACCTTGTGAAACATGGAGAAGAAGATTATACCCAACTCGCTTGATTCTGTTCGCTGTGGGGATGTATGGTAAAATCGCTGTCGCCTGGAGGGATGGCCGAGCGGCTGAAGGCGCATGTCTTGAAAACATGTTTGGGTCACACCAACGTGGGTTCGAATCCCACTCCCTCCGCCAGGTGACTATCGGTTGTTCGTTCGAGGTCATGACCGGAGCAGCGATCATGGTTTGTCAATCGAATGTCTACATGAATATGGGGAGGTGCCAGAGTGGCTGAATGGGCTCGCCTGCTAAGTGAGTGCCGGCTTTAAAACCGGTCGCGGGTTCGAATCCCGCCCTCCCCGCCACATGGGAAGCGTGTTCCGAAAGGGACACGCTTTTTGTTTCCGTTCGCAGGGTCCCCGCAGGGGGATAAAATTCGAATCCCGCCCTCCCCGCCACATGGGAAGCACGTTCCGAAAGGAACGTGCTTTTTGTTTTCCGTTCGTTGGGATAATCCAAGCAGCGGAAAATTCCATTTCAGCCCGTCAAAGGGAGTTTTCAGCCTGTGAGGGCAAACTTTGCTCTTGGGGAAGCCAGATTTTGATATAGAGCAAAGTTTAATTTGATACATATCAAACTTTATTTTGATCTATATCAAAATAAAATCAGAGCCGTGCAAACCATTTTTTGCGCGGCTCCAGTTGTTTTACTCGATGATCAGCGGGTCTTCAGGGTGGGCGGCGTCCCAAAGCTCCTTGAGGCGCTCGTTGGTGATGCCAATATTGGCCTTGTTTTTGACCTCCCCGCTGTAGCATCAAATAGGCAAATGGCTTAATCAAAAAAACTGCCTTGAAAGTCAAGGTGGTGTCTGCACCCTGTGTTAGCCAGATGCTACTATAACGTAAGCTTCCTTTTGTATATTACTACAATGATGAAAGCGAATGAAAGTCCAATAACTGAGCCTGTTAGTGAGAATAATATTTGTGTTCGAATGAATTTTAGGGAAACAATAGAAGGACTACCTGCGCTATATAGATACACCTGACCATCATCGGATAACACGTAACTACTAAAACTATCGCCTTCCATACCCGCAAATGGAATGCAAGCGCCAAAATCTATTCTATCTATCTGACGAATTTTTGATGGTATGGAAGGAAAGTCGTAGCACTTGTCGGTTTCTTCTATTTTTGGTATTTCCGAAACTTCATTCCAGCAATCGAAATCCAAGGCTGATTCATAACGGCAAGAAATTAATTTGCCGTCATTAGTTTCTGCGTATATGGTATAAAAATTTGCCGCTCGCAGTCTTTTTATATTAGCTGGGGGAGACTTTAATAAAATCCATCCATCATAAGACTTTTCTAACGATTTTTCTAAAATAAATGGAGCAAGAGAGCCAGCACAACATCCAAAAATTAGTAATGGCAAGACGATTGCTGTGTAAATCACGAAATTTTTCATTCTACTTTTACTGCGGATGTCTCATGTGTGGGCTCTCAATCCCAAGCTTAGCTGGGAGGTTTTGCATGTCAGATTATATGTCTGCGGGATTTCAAATGACAAGCCTCTACTTTTCCCCATTCCACTCGATATCATAAGTGGATGCCTCCAATAACGATATCTTTTCCCTGCGTGCCACGAGCCATGTGGCGTAGATGCTTCGCCATTGCAGAAGAAAAGGCAGCGAGTCTTTGGAATTCAGGATGACATCGTCGCTGGTGAGGAAGGTCTTTACCCAGAGTGTAAACTCCCGATTGAGAATGGCGGTGGGGAGGGCGTACAAGATCATCGCTGTGGAAAGCATGTGCGAGTGACGGTCGATGGGGGTGATACAGGCCAGGTCAGGCTTGAAAAAGGCTTCGGTGAATTGCGGGTGCGAAGCCAGTAAATGCACGCCGCTGGTCGCGCGCGGATTGCATTCGAGCGCATAGACCTGTCCCTCGGACGTTTGTATAAAGTCAAATGCGATCTGGCCGGTGAAGTTGTTCTTTTCCACGAAGTCACGCACCCATTTGAAGATGGCGGGATGTTCGATGTGTTGAAAGGCAACCGTTGCGCCCTGTCCGGCGGTAAAATGCGATGCGTAGGTTGTGTGCGCGGTGAGATGTCCGTTGTGGCACACGCTGTACGTGCAGTATTCTTTGCCCTCGATATATTCCTGCGCGATCCACGGTTGTTCCGAATCCAGCTTCAGCGTGGATAATGTTTTTTTGAGCTGGGGCAGGATCAAGGTCCGCGCGGCGAAGCGCGAATAGACCGGCTTGATCACCAGTCCGCGCCATTGAGCGAACGCATGCAGCAGGTCATCCTGCGTTTTGATCAACATCGTTTCGGGGGCATACTGGTCGTGACTGACCGCATTGATCACAAAATTCCATTTGTTGTGAACGCGGTCCAATCTTCGCAGCGGTTCGGCGAACACCTTGCATGGAATTTGTTCAAGCCCGCCTGCCACGTGAAAGACTTCCTCACAAGTGGGGATGAGCAGGTCGATGTGATTCTCTTCGACGATCTTTTTCAACGCGAGAAGAAACGCTTCTTTTTCCTGACGCGGGGCTGGCACCCAAAAATTAGCCTTGATCGCATTCGACGGCTGACTCAAATGTCCGCGCAAAGACTCGGCCATAAAGACATTGTGCCCTGCATGATGAAATGCACGGGCAAGATCAAGCGTTGCGGGAGCGCGTCCACCGGTAAGAAGAATATTCATAGATATGTTTACCGCAAAGCACGCAAAGGTCGCAAAGTTTTAAAATATCTTCTTTGCGCTCTTAGCGGCCTTGGCGGTTTATTAATAAGTCAACACCAATCCGCCGATGGACAGGCCTGCGCCCGTGCCAACGAGCAAAACCTTTTGTCCGCGTTGGATGTTTCCATCGCGCACGGCTTGGTACAACGTGGCGGGAATGGATGCAGCGACACAGTTGCCCAGTGTTTCGATGGTGCGCATGATCTTGTTTTCGGGCCAGCCGAATCGTTCGAGCATCATCAAACCCACCTTGCTGGCTTGATGCGGAACGACCACGTCGATGTCCACAAGGCTTTTGGAAAGGCCGGGATAGAGTTCATCCAGAAATTCGTGTGCGATGCCGCGCACCATGCGCAGCACGGCGGGACCATCCATGTGGAAGAGATCATCTTCGGGTTTGTGCCCATCGAAGCGCGGATGAAAGCGCGAGCCGCCGCCCATGATGGCGGTGAGATAAGCGCCATCGCCATAGGTTTTGAAATGCGCGTGATGGATCATGGACTTGTCATCTGGATTGGATTTGGTCACGACCACTGCCGCAGCCGCGTCCCCAACCAATGAAGCGGATTCAGGCTCCTTTGGGTTGATGCCGCACGAAGCGACATCGGCGCTGGCGATGAGGATATTTTTGTAGCGTCCGCTGCTGATAAAGTTGGAAGCCACATCCATGCCGGCGACGAAGCTTAAACAGGTGGTATGGACTGTCATTGAAGGAATGCCGGAGTTGCCGAGTCCAAGCTGACGTTGGATCAACGCGCCGGTATCGGGAATAGCTTGTTCGCCGGTGCCCGAGGCATTGATGATCAAATCCAATTGATTTGGCTTGAGTTTGGCTTCGTCCAACGCTTCCAACGCGGCTTGCGAAGACATAAACGAGGATGTTTCATCCGTCACCCAGCGCCGCTCACGCACACCGTTGCGCCGTTCCACCCAGCCTGCGGGCACGCAGCACATCGCTTCGAGCTCGGAACTCGGCACGATTCGTTTCGGTAGATATCTTCCAAACCCAATGATCTTGAGAGGCATGTTGACTTGCATGAAATCTCCTGTTTATTATGTCGTTGCGAGGGCGTTAGCCCGACACTTGCGCCGCACTGCGTTTGTTGCAGTGCAGGTGAGCAATCTCCAGTTCAATTGGGAGGTTGCTTTGTCGGGAAAATCACCCTCCTCGCAACGACATTATGTTTTGGTTAAAAATCCATCTTCTGAAAATACGGGATCGCGTATTTCGAGATCGTCTGGATCAACTTCCATGGGCGCTGCCGCCAGGCGGGCAGGTGTTTTGCGAAGACCGCATTGTACTCAATTACAGATTTTCCGCCGCGGATCTTCTTGAATTTTCCCACACCGCCGCTGGCATGAACGAGCAGATTCCGTTGCAATCCCTCCTGCAACGTGATCAGGGTCAACAGTCGGTACAACCCTTCCTCTTGTGGCAGGGATGTATCATACCCGAACAGCGGCTGGGTCATCGCGCCGTTGCGGATGAAGAATCCCATTACGGCGTTCATTTGTCCATTGCGTTTCAAGGCGCGCAAGTGCAAGGCGCCTTTGTCGCGTGCGAGTTTCAAGAATTCAAACGTGAACTGCGGGTTGTAGTACGAATATTTTTCAAGATACAACAGATTGTACAAATGCACTGCACGATGCAGATCGTCGTCACTCAGCTCTTTTCCTTCCACCACTTCATATCCATGCTTGCGCAACACGCGCGCATCTTCTTTATATTGGCGTGTGCGGACTGCTTCGGCCGGGTCCATGTACCAGACCTGGCGGCTCAACACCATTTCATAGTCCTTCTTTTTCAATGCTTCGACAACGTGCGGATTCTTACGCTGGTCCACGGAACGGAAGATGATGACTCGGTCTGGAAACCATTTCGGCAGCGCTTCGCCCAACGCCGCGAGCTGCTCGCTGTTTACGGACGGATATAGATTCGTCGAAAGCAAATAGTTGTTGACGTAGGCCACTTTATCCAACTCGGCGTGTTTGAAATACCAAGCCGCGGGATTCATGACCAGCTTGATCAGCGCTTCGACAGGCGGATTTTCCAGATGTTTTACCTCTTCAAACCCGCCATAGGAAACATAATGACTGTAGGGGGAAACAGTATAAGTATTGTCTGGATGAAAATCTGAAATGGTGATGGGCAGTATGACATCGCCCACTTTGGCGACCATCACCTGTGTGTTGTATACATTCTTGATGTATTTCTGCGGATCGCCCATGATGGGCAATAAATAATTGCGCGCATATTCCCCGTCCACTGTGGAGGGCCATTGAAGTTCGTTTATGTTTTCGCGAGTGTAAAGCTGTGGGGAAATCGCCATTAATGAGAATGCTTCTCGAGGTCGCGAATGGTCTCATCGCAATGAGAGGGGATCACTATCGTATCGGGATGCGTCAGATGATAGGAATGTAAATTTCCCAATGTCTCTCGATACGCTTCAGGGTCGGGAAATAGCAAATCCGCGATCTTGTGCGGCGGACGATTTTCCATGATGGCTTGTTTTAGCCACGCAGCATCGGCCACAAAGAAAAATAGTTTACCGCTTTCCTCGCGGACGAAGAGTCCCATTTGACCAAGGGCGTGGCCAGGCAATTCCACGCCGATGATCGATTTATCACCAAGCAGGTCGTAGCCTGTTTTGAATGGCGCATACTCTTCGGGGAGCAGAATGGATTTGGTCATGTCCACTTCGTGCGAGCGGGAATCGAAATCTGTGGGGATCAGTCCGCGCAGGAAGGCATATTTCATATCTTCGGCGGGCGGCAGATTCCGCAGATATGAAAAGGCGTGGGGCATGTAGATGAAACGGGACCAGCTCAAATCCTGGAGTGAGCCGACGTGGTCCGCATGGAAGTGGGAAATGAACACGTGCGAAACATCCTGCGGACGGATTCCAAACGTCACAAGTTGATTGACCAGCAAATCCTCTTCATGCAGTGTCACAGGAGTCATCCAACGATAGAGGCGTATTGGGAGTTTTTTGGTCTCGTCAAAGAATCGGTACGAGTACCCCGTATCGAACAGCATGGAGCCGAATGTTGGATGTTGCAGCAATGCGAACATCGCGGGGAAGTGAATTGTTTTCCAGCGCCCGCCGGAAATGGCAAGGTGTTCCGGTGCGGTGCAGTAGCCTGCGTGAAGAATGTTAATTTTCATGTGATGATATGTCGTTGCCTGTACCGTGTGCAGGTACGCCTGCGAGGAGGTTGCTTCGCCCTATCGGGTTCGCAGCGACATCTTCTCCTTCCACCATTTCATAAATAGATCAAAGCCTTCATCCACAGAAACTTTGGGTTGATATCCCAGTTCAGTTTTTGCGGCGGAGATATCGAGCGTGGTGCTGTTCGCCAGCATGCTGACGGAGATGCGCGTAAGCGGCGGCTCGGGATGGGTTGGAATTAAACCATAAAGCAGTTCAAGCGTTGTTGCTGCGGCATTTGCAGCTGGGTATGAAATTTTTCTTTTTGGTTTTGGCAAATTGAGTTCGGTACAAATACGCTCGATCAGCTTCCAGATTTTAACCGGCTCGCCGTTCGAGATATTATATTTTTTACCAAGCGTGTTTGTTGGCGACTCGGCGCACAACAAAAGCGCATCGACAACGTTTTCAATATAGGTGAGATCAACGATATTTTCGCCATCTCCGAGAATGGGAAGCCTGCCTGTTTGCAGCCGCGGGATCAGGCGCGGAAAGATGACCGTATCGCCGGGCCCGAACAACGCGCGTGGACGGATCGTAATTGCAGCGAGTCCATTGGCAAAAGCCTTGTCAATTTCTTCTTCAGCAAGGAGCTTGGTCGCTGCATAATTGCTGACGGGTTCAGGCAATGGGTCGCTTTCCTTCACATCCGTGCGGGATTTGTAATCGAAATAAATACTTGGTGTGGAAACATACACAAGGCGTTTTACATTATTGGCTTCACATGCCTGTACTACGTTGCGCGTGCCGATCACATTGGCTTGATAGAACTTTTCAAAATTTCCCCACGGCGATGGAAATGCAGCGCAATGAAAAACGATCTCCTGTTCTTTGCAGGCCTTGACCATGCCTTCTTTATCCTTCAGGTCAATTTGATTCGTTTGAATGTCTAGCGATTCGAGTTCATCCAGTCTGGCGGCATTACGTCCAAGTGCGGTTACATCCCAATTCATATTTTTCAATCGCCTGGCAAGTGCGCCGCCAAGAAAGCCCGTTGCCCCTGTGACCAATGCCTTCATCGAATCCTCTTTTCCGCGAGCAGGGTTAATTCCTCGCGAATGATCTTTGAATTATGCCGTACGTCCGTTGGGAATTTTTTCATGAACAAAAATGTTCTTATTTTTGAAGCCTGCGGGTGATTGCTTGCGAGTTCCATTAATTCCTGTTTGATTTTATCTTGATTTACTTTGCCCTGTTTTGGTTCGATCCACAAGACGGGTTCCTTTTCCACGCCGACCAATGCGGTTCGATACGCGGAAGGATGAATGTTGAAAACGCCCTCGATTTGCTCGGTGAAAAATGTACTGCGATTTGTTTCAACCCGCTGTGATTTTCGCCCACAATACCAGAGGCGGCCTTCTTCATCAAAGTAACCAACATCTCCCGTGCGGTGGATGATGTCTTCGCCGATTCTGATTTTGGATAAACGAGTCGCATCCTCTCTGTGGATATAACTCCGCGTCGTGGCCGCGCTTTGTACTGTGATCTCGCCAACGACATTGGTTTCCACTGTAAGCGATTCCTGCCATTCTTTGATCGGCTCGTCGGTGATTTGGATGATGCGCACGGTCACACCTTCAATCGGCTTTCCCAAACAAACACCCGCACCTTGTGCAGTTTTCCCTCTCAATGAAAATATCTCGCGGCTTTCCACTTTGGCGATGGGCAGAGTCTCCGTCGCGCCATAGGTGCCGAAGAGATTGGTTTTGTCATCAAGCAATTTTCTAAATTTTTCCTGCAAGGGAATAGTCGCTGGAGCACCGGCAGTGATGACACGTTTTAGACTGGATAGTTCCACCTTGAGCGGAACCGCCGTAGTTGGGCGGTGCAGTCGAAGGGTGCGTTTCGACGTCGACGCAATAACCGCATCTCCGCTCAACGCGAAGGAGCAAAGAATATCCAACACCACCGGTGAAGCGAACATGTTGGTAACTTTGAATTTTTGAATCGCATTCAACACTTTTTCAGGATTTGTCTTTCCCGGCACAGGAAACGTCACATCAGGAATCACGGATGTGACCCCAAGCAGTGCATCGATGATGGCATAAAGCGGAAAGGCCGGCAGGTCGATTTCATCAAGCGTGATCTGGAAGGTCTGCTGAAGTAAATCAAGCTGCGCGGAGAAATTCTCCTGCGAATACAATACACCTTTGGGAGTGCCTGTACTTCCGCTGGTGAAGATGATCGCGGCAGGGGAGGAATTTTGAAGGATGAATGAAGAAGGATGAATAAGGGATTTGACGTTCAGCGCTTGATGTTTGACATGCTCAATTGTGAGATTGTGTTTGATCGTCTTCTTTCCCCAACCAAGGATGATTCGCAAAGCATGTGTGAGTGTGTTGCCGATGAAAATTTCGGGTTCAGTTTCATTAATACAGGGCCCGAGTTTTTTCAAGCCGATGGCCGGGTCCATGATGATGGGGATGATACCGAGCTTGAGCAGCGCAAAGGCGAAGGGGAAGAACTCGATGCCGGGCGGAGTCATCACAGCGGCGCGCATGCCAGGGGTCAGCGAGCAGGCTTGAAGTCCGTGGGCGAAGCGGTTCGTTGAATCCAGTAATTGGGCATAGGTGACCGTTTTCCAAATTCCATGGTGTGGATAAATGAATGCGGGTTTGTCGGGATGTTTTGTCGCATTGGTTTGCAATCTGGCAAATAAATCGGTTTGCATGGTTCGGATTGTATCGCGAATGGACGGTATAATTTGTGCATGGCAACGATCAAGGATGTGGCGCAAGCTGCGGGAGTATCCACGGCAACGGTCTCGCGCGTGCTTGCAAATAATGCTCCGATAAAACCTGAGACGCGCGAACGTGTGTTGAATGCGATCTCGCAATTGAATTACCGTCCCAATTTAATTGCACGCAGTTTACGTGTGCAGAAGAGCGCCAAGATCGGGTTGGTGGTTTCAGATATTCGCAACCCGTTTTTTACTGCGATTGGCCGCGCGGTAGAGGATGCTGCATATGAACAGGGTTATTCAGTGTTGATGTGTAATACGGATGAAAACCCTGAAAAAGAGGAATTGTATTTAAATCTTTTGCGTGATGAAAATGTTGCGGGCGTGATCTTTTCGCCGACGCAGCAGTTTAATATTGCTGCTCATACATATGAAGGACGAATGCCTTTTGTGATCATCGATCGTTCCGTGGACGCAAAGGAAGCCGACATGGTGCTTTTGGACAACGTCTCGGCGGCATATGAATTAACCGCGCACCTGATCAAAAACGGATATCGAAAACTGGCAGGCTTGTTCGGCGATGCCAGTACCACAGGGCAGGAGCGCAATCGTGGATTTCTCCAGGCCTTGCAGGAACATGATTTACATCCCGTCGGCGTGCATTTTGTGTCTCCACGCATCCAGCAGGGATACGATGCAACGCTCGCCTTGCTGGCGCAATCTGATCGTCCCGATGCGATCTTTACCAGCAACAGCTTGTTGACGGCTGGTTCGTTCCAGGCAATGCGCGATAAAAAAGTATCCGTGCCAAATGAAGTGGCTTTGGTTGGATTTGATGAAACGACTTGGGGAGCCATGGTGGACCCGCCGATCACCGTCATGGCCCAGCCGACAGAAGAGATCGGCCGAACCGCCACGGAGTTGTTATTCCAGCGGATTCAGGAACCGTCACGACAAACGCAACTTGTGATGTTGAACGGAACTTTGATCGCGCGCGAGTCCAGCGCGAGACGAAAATAGATTATTTCACGGATTCAGGGTGGCGTTGAATATATCCGCTGACAAACCAGCAGAGTGATTCCACTTTTAATTTATTCGAGCGTGCATATTCAAGCCCGGCTTTGACGAGCATGCTTCCTATCCCATTTCCTTCCAGCGCGGAGGGCACCCCGGTATGGGTAAATGTGATGGTACCTTCATTCAATATGTAGGACAATTCGGCAATTTCTGATTCGACATGCACTTCGAATTGATGTCTGGCTTCATTATGGATGACCATGAGGGAATTTTTATCCATTAAGAACTTTCCTCTTTTTTTTATTTTTTGACGTAATTTATCACCCAATTGTACCTTTTTGGAACAGGCGCATTGACCCGCGTTCCGTTTCCTTTTACAATATTAAGCGTGTATCCCATGTTCGCAGGTTTTTTTCGTCCCGATCACGACCCTCCGCGACTTCATAACGAGCCGCTTTTTATCGTTTAAAAAATTTAACTATCGGAGGAAAACCCCATGACTACACCTTTTGTGTCAAAACGTGCTCCTGTCTATGCCGACGTTCCAGATGAAAAATGGAACGATTGGCGTTGGCAGTTAAGCCACCGCTTGAATTCGGTGGAGGAAATCGAGAAAGTCATCAAGCTTACTGATTCGGAGAAGAAAGCTTTGCAAACGCAAGGTCTTTTCCGTGTGGATGTGACGCCTTACTTTATCTCTTTGATCGACCCCGACGACCCGCAGGACCCCACCCGCAAACAGATCATCCCTGTTGCAGAGGAATTGAACGCTTTCACCTCCATGATGGAGGACTCTCTTGCGGAGGACCGCCACTCGCCTGTGCCCGGGCTGGTTCACCGCTATCCTGACAGAGTCCTGATGCTGGTCACAACCCAGTGCGCTTCCTACTGTCGTTACTGCACCCGTTCGCGCATTGTGGGTGACCCCGGCCAGACCTTTAATCGACAGGATTTTGAACTGCAAATCGAATATCTCAAACGCACACCACAGGTCCGCGATGTATTGCTTTCCGGCGGCGATCCGCTGGTGCTTGCTCCCAAGATCCTGGAAGAACTGTTGACCCGTCTGCGCGAAATTCCGCATATCGAGATCGTACGCATCGGTTCGCGTGTGCCGGTTTTCATGCCCATGCGTGTGACTCAGGAGCTGTGTGATCTGCTAAGCAGGTTCCACCCCCTATGGTTGAACATCCACGTCAACCATTCCAATGAGATTTCCAAGGAGCTTGCGGAAGCATGTGACCGTCTAACCCGTGCCGGAATTCCACTTGGAAATCAATCGGTGCTCCTGGCTGGGATCAATGACAACGTTCATATTCAGCGCAAACTCGTGCAGGATCTGGTCCGCATTCGCGTACGTCCCTATTATCTTTATCAATGCGATCTCGTGGAAGGTGCCGGTCACTTCCGTACACCGGTTGCGAAAGGTATTGAGATCATGGAAGGTCTGCGCGGACATACTTCCGGCTACGCCGTCCCGCAATACATTGTCGATGCTCCCGGTGGCGGCGGTAAAATTCCTGTCATGCCGAATTATCTGTTGAGCATGTCGGATCACAAAGTTATTTTGCGCAACTATGAAGGCTACGTCACCACTTATGAGGAACCAACGGATTATGTCCCTGCGGATGCGGCAAAATTCAAGGGCGTCAAACGCCCTGAACCCGGCCAATCCGGTCTGACAGGTTTACTGGAAGGCGAGCAATTGTTTATCAAACCCGAAGGCTTCGACCAACTTCATGAGCGGAATGGCATTCAGCATCGTTTGAAGGACGAAAGCAAGTGGAAGCCGTTGGGAATTGGCTCCAGTGAAGAGGCTGAGTAAAAAAATAAGTCCGCAAGTTTGCTGCAAACGGTGATGGAGTTTTGTGGTATCTTGGTGTTCTACATGAATAAGTTTAAGGAGAAATCTATGCATAAGACCCTGATCGTTTTAATCTCAACTGCTTTTCTTGCGGCGGCCTGCCTGCCAGGTCAAAGTCCGCAGGATGTACAGGCGCAGGTTGAAACCGCCGTTGCTCAAACCATGCAAGCCCAGCAGCAGATCGAGAACTCTGTGGCCCAGACAGTGGAAGCTCAAAATGCCCTGGCCAGCCCCACTACCGAGTTGACTTTCACACCTACTTTAACCAATACACCAATTTTGTTTCCCACCCTGACGCCGATTGTTGCGACCGCGACACCGATTCCCGTATCATCAGGCGGTGGCGGGGGAGGTGGTGGTGTTTCCAAGGCTGCATATTCCTGCGATATCATCCATCAACGTCCGTATGATAACTCGGAGTTCAATCCGGGAACTCAATTTGATATCAAGTGGACCATCCTTAACACTGGAACAAAAACCTGGGACCCGGGTGTTGATGTTAAGTATTTCAGCGGGCCCAGCATGTCAGCGGTAACCTTAATCGAGATTCCGGTTGCAATGGAACCGGGTGATCAGTATGATATTGATCTTGATGGGACTACACCCACAGAAAAAGGTTTTCAGGTAATGACCTGGGTGGTTCAAGGACCATATTGTTACCCTTACGTCGCGATCATCGTCAAATAGTGTAGTGCATGGAGAAGTGTCATGATGCGGCGAAATAAACGGATTATCGCTCTGATGCTGATTGCAGCGGTAATGCTGGCTTGTGTGCCAACTATTGGGACACCTGTTTCCCTGCCGACCTTTGATCCTAATTCCATTAACACCGCAATCGTGGAAACTGCCAATGCCGCATTAACGCAGACAGCATTATTCACAACCCCTTCTTCCACCCCGACAGCATCCCAGACGTTTACCCCCACTGCCACGGAAACGCCGACGGCAGTGCCAACGATCCTGATCTTGTTAACCACCCCAACGGTGCCTACTGAAATCCCACAAGTGGGCGGTGCGGATGATAAATTCGACTGCGCGATTCTTTCCAAAACCCCGGTGGATGGCTTTGGGTTTAGCGCTGGTATTGAGTTTACGGTCACCTGGCAGGTGCAAAACACGGGACAGGAGTTGTGGGACTCAGGCAGTGCTGATATCCGTTACCTCTCTGGTGATAAGTTTCATCTTCAAAGTGCCTATGATCTTGATAATAACGTTGCCCCGGGTGAACAATATACGGTCAGTGTGAAAATGAAGGCCCCCGAGCAAGGCGGCACGTATACCACTGTTTGGGTTATTAGGACGAAGGCTGCCGAGTATTGCAGGATGAGTATTTCAATAAAAGTGTAATAAAAAATCCCCAAGAATTTCTTGGGGATTTTTTATTTTGTTTATGATGCGGAAGGAGGTGTGGGTTCATTTCCGACAGGAGCAGCTACTTCAGGCTTCTTGCGGAGTGTGATAAAACCAACGACTACGGGGATGAGAACGAAGATCAAAGCCACACATACCAATGCAATGCCTACCGAAGGGGATAGCGCTGCATCATTGAATGAGCCGTTCCCGGTGGCGGTAATGGCACCGAACAAGCACATAAATAAACCGGGGCAGCCGCATAGAACGACTGCTGCGATGGTGGCAATCATGCCAGTGTTTTTGTTATTCATAATGATTTCTCCTTGAAAAGTTTTGACTGAGTATACATCAATAAAAATGGGATGCAAGTTTTTTCATGCATCCCATTGGTACTAACTGCGTAACTTTGCGCCGACCTCGTGTTCCAGCCGTTTGACGATCTTGTTACGGATCGCAGCCGCATCGGCATCGGTCATGGTTTTCTCAGCTTGATAGGTGAGGCTGTAGGCAAGTGACTTTTTACCCGCGCCGATCTTTTCATCTCGATAGACATCGAACAAACGGACGTTCGTCACGGTCTTTCCGCCTGTTTGCCTGATCAATGCTTCGATTTTATCGGCCAACACTGATTCATCGACGATGATGGCAATGTCTTCATAAATGGAAGGGAATTCAGATACAGGCATAATCCCGTAGGTGGGTGTTGCTTTGCGCAGCAATTCGAGATCGAACTCGGCAACTAAAACCGGCGAATCACCCAGCTCATATTGTTCCTTGACCAGCGGGTGCAATTCACCGAAGACGCCCATTACCTGTCCATTGACTTTGACTTCGGCGGCCTTGCCTGGGTGCAGGTAGGGAGTGGATTCTGTGGCAGTGTAGGAAACATTAGTAAGGCGCAGCCCGCTCAGAGCGAGTTCGAGGCGGCCTTTCAAGTCATAGAAATCCAGTTTGGCGGAATCCTTTACATCCCAGGCAGTCGCTTCACGAATGCCGGTCATCGCGATGGCAAGTTTGCGCGGCTCGTTGGGGAGATTATTTTTCACCGGTTCAAAGATCGAGCCGACCTCAAAAAATGAAAGAGATTCGCCGAGACGAATGTTTTTCTCCAACACATCCAACACGGAGGCGATCAGGCTGCGGCGCAAAACACTTTTCTCCGGCGCGATCGGATTTGCCATGCGAACATACTCATCATATTTTGCAACGCGCGATTCTTTTTCGACCGAAGTCATGCGGTAGGTGACAACTTCCTGCAAGCCAAGCGCCACAAGCAGGTCGCGCAGATGTTCCTCCCATTCGTGAATGGGATTGCCAACCTGCGGAGGCAGCGCATCGGCCATCGTTGTGACGGGAATATTATCGAAGCCATAACTGCGGGCCACTTCTTCAAGCACATCGGCGAGACCGACGACACCTTCATCGATGTCCATGCGATGGGAGGGGGCAGTGACGCGAACTTTTGTATCTTTGATTTCGCATTTGAATTCAAGGCGTTCGAGAAGCGCGGCAATTTCTTTGACAGTCAGGTCAATGCCGAGAAGTTTTTTGGCATCCTGCGAAGTCACTTCAACAACGGAATCCTTTGGCTTGAGCGGATACACATCCACAAGCCCGGGCGCGACTGTGCCGCCAGCCCATTCTGCCATGTACTGCAGTCCGCGTTTGACGCCGATCTCTGCGAGCGCAGGATGCACGCCGCGCGAGAAACGGAACGACGCTTCGGACGGAAGGTTGTGTTGTTTTGCCGTGCGGCGGATGTTGATGAAATTCCATGCCGCACCTTCAAGAAGGATGTTGACGGTGCTCTTCCCGCGTGAAGTGATTTTCCCCTGCGGGATTTCACCGGGTTTGGTTTCGATGCCTTTGGCATCGAGCACTTCTTTTGATGCATCGTACACTTCGGATTCAGAACCGCCCATCACACCTGCGAGAGAGAGCGAACCTTTTTCATCACAAACCAGTACGTTCTTTGCAGTGAGCTTGCGTTCCACGCCGTCAAGAGTGGTGAGTTTTTCGCCATCCTTTGCAACGCGTGTGTTGATCTTGATCTTATTCTTGCCTGCGCGGGCTTTCAACACATCGTAATCGAAGGCATGCAGCGGTTCGCCGAGCTCAAGCATGGCGTAGTTGGTCGCATCCACGATGTTGTTGATCGCACGGATGCCTGCGAGTTTGAGTCTGCGCTGAATTTGGTATGGACTCGGTTTGATCTTCACGTTGCGGATCAACCCTGCTACGAAGCGCGGATTGAGTTCGGAATTGGTGATTTCGATGGAAACCAGGTCGTTGACCGATTCGCCGGAGGTTTTGAATTCGATCTTCGGCTGTTTCAATTCGCGCCCGGTCAATGCGGCCAGTTCGCGTGCGATGCCGATCACATTGGCGTTGCGTGCCATGTTCGGCAAAATGGAAATATCCAACACAGCATCGCCGATGTAATCAGCCAGGGGCATGCCCACGGGGGCATCGTCATCAAGGATGATGATGCCATCGCTTTCTTCTGTGATACCGAGTTCCTTTTCGGAGCAGACCATCGAGTACGAATCCACGCCGCGGATCTTCGCGCGCTTGAGCGTCATCAGTACTTGACCATCGGCATGACCATCATACAGCGTCGAGCCTTCTTTGGCATACGCCACTTTGATCGGCTTCTCAAGTTTGCCTGCACCCTTCAAATGGAAGATGTTCGGTGCGCCGGTCAATACGACTTGCTCCTGTTTCCCATCGAACAAGTCAAGCAAAGTTAATTTATCGGCGTTGGGATGCGGCTTCACTTCACGGATTTCCGCCACGACGATCTTTTCCTTGTCCCAGGCGATGCCGTTGGTCTTGAATTCGTGCTTCTCGCCGTCTTTGTAAACAGGCATGGGCAAACCGGCGTATAAAATTTCATCCACTTCCATGCCTGCCAATGTTAATTTACGGGCGATGTCTTCAACAGACAGCCCATTTAGATCAATGAAATCTTTCAACCATGATAGAGGTATTTTCATAATGTACTTTCCTTGTTTGAACCGCGAAGTTCGCTAAGATCGCAAAGTTTTTAATTTTTTTTTTTTCTTAGCGACCTTTGTGTTCTTTGCGGTAAATATTAGAACTGCTCCAAAAATCTCACGTCGTTGCCCCAGAAATAACGAATGTCGTTGATCTTATTTCTGAGCATTAATTGACGTTCGGGTCCCATGCCCCAGGCGAAGCCGGAATAGATCTTCGGGTCATAGCCGCCGTTTTTCAGAACGTTCGGATGCACCATGCCACAGCCGAGAATTTCAAGCCAGCCGGAGTTCTTGCAGACCTGGCATCCCTTGCCGCCGCATACGAAACATTCCACGTCCACTTCAGCGGAAGGTTCGGTGAACGGGAAGTACGAAGCACGGAATCTTAATCGTGCACCTTCGCCGAACATGCGGCGGACGAAATCCGCTATGGTTCCCTTCAGATCAGCGAAGGTGATGTTCTTGCCAACAGCGAGTCCTTCCACTTGATTGAATTGAATCTCGGAGCGAGCCGTAATTTGTTCGTAACGGAAACACATCCCGGGGAGAGCGATGCGAATCGGTGGAGGATTTTGCGGGTTGGTCGCGACGGCTTCTCGCATTGCGCGGATCTGCCCGGGTGAGGTATGTGTGCGCATCAAAATTGGATTGTCACCGCGATCACCAGCTTCCACAAAAAATGTATCCTGCATATCACGTGCGGGGTGATCCGGCGGGAAGTTGAGCATTTGGAAATTGATGTCATCGGTCTCCACCTCGCGCGAGGTGTACACCTGAAAACCCATCTCTGCAAGAATTGCCAGCACGCGCCGCAATTGCTGCGTGGATGGATGCAATCGCCCGATGTGTTTCGTTCTCCCCGGAAGAGTGACATCCAATTTTTCTTCTTCGAGGGATTTCGCCAATGCAGCATTCTTGATCGCCTCGGCACGTTCGGCCAAAGCGGATTCCAGCGCCACCTTCACGCGGTTCGCCGCCGCGCCGACAACTGGTTTGTCTTCCTTTGAGAGTTTTCCAAACCCGGCAAAGACCTGCATCAGCGGAGAACTGCGTCCCAGCGTGGAGATGCGCCACGCATCCAATGCGGCCTGATCTGCGATGGCAGCCAAAGATTCAAGCGCAGATTTTTCGATCTCGTTCAATTGATCCAACATACAACCTCCAAAATTATTTCAAACCGAAATATGTTAATACGACAAGCACGGCAGATATGAGCAATCTTGCCAGGTGATGTGACGGGGTGATCTTCCCGAACATTTGGATCCCATTGCGGATGGCCAGCCCGTGAATGCCCAGCAGACCGGCGAGCAGGATTCCCAAAACGAGGGAATTCCTGAAAATGAGCAGGATGCCGGCTGCCGTTACCAGCAACCCACACACAATCATTCCCCATGCCGCCCATCGCTGGATCTTCCCCTCACTGATCTGACCCACACCAGCAATGGCTGTCAATACGCCGTAGAGTATTGAAAAAATTGTTGCACTCCAGGCAAGAATCTGATTCATATCTTCCTTCCTTTACAAACAAAAACCTCCCGTCCACAAAATGGGACGAGAGGGAATTCTCGCGGTACCACCCAAGTTAGCCACCAGGCTCGGTGACTCTCTTTGCGCTGACCAGCATCAGCCTCTCATATAACGTCGAGACCACGGTTCAGACTAATAGAGATTTCATTCACCTGAACGGCTCAAGAGGGAACTTCAACTGATTTCTGTCGAGTGCAACTTTCAGCGATTTCATTGCACATCTCTGGCGGCTTCCGCCAGTTTACTTTCCTCTGTCACAGCCTTTAATTGATTGCGGTAATTATCTGCGAAATCGGAGGGATGTCAAGGCTTGGATTAAGTATGGATGGGCTGGCAGATTTCGGCCTGCTCTGAACGGTTCCTCCTGGGTAAGAAAGAAGCGATGAAACTATGACATTCATCCATTATCAAGATGACTTCGTCGCTGTATGATAATTAGATGCAAACTTCATCTCATGACCCCCTCTTGAACGAAATTCTACATCACACGCAGACCGATCCACACAAACGCGCCTCGGGCCTCTCGGACTTTATTCTGGGTGCGCAGGATGGGCTGGTCAACGTCCTTGGCGTGGTGCTGGGCATTGCCGCCGCGACCAATGATGTGCGTGTGGTCCTGGTGGCCGGGCTTGCAACGACCTTTGCTGAATCCATTTCGATGGGTGCTGTGGCGTTTACGACCACGCTGGCCGATGCGGATCTATATCAAAGCGAGCGCGAGCGCGAATACCGGCATATTATCGAAGCTCCCAATCTTGAGACCAAGGAGATTCGTGATATTTATGAAAGCAAGGGATTCAAGGGTGAATTGCTGGATCATATCGTCAAGACCATAACCACAAATCAAGATGTGTGGGTGGCGGTGATGATGGCAGAGGAACATCAACTCGCGCCGGTCGATCGAAAGAGCGCCGTCAAGGCCGCGTGGGTGGTGGGGCTTTCGGCGATCATTGGCTCGCTTGTGCCGATCGCACCGTTCATGTTTCTGTCGGTTGCGACGAGCATGTGGATGTCTGTGTTGGTAACAGCATTGACTTTGTTCGCCATCGGTGCCTATAAGGCGCGTATGACGGTGGGCAAGCCCATGCGAAGCGGATTGGAAATGGCTGTGATCGGAACACTCAGTGCGATGGCGGGCTATCTGGTGGGGGTGTTGCTCAAGGTCCCCGCTGTCCCCTAGATTCATACAATTCCTTATATGCCTGTGCTCGTTTCATTCTATTGGTTAAATTGATCAGCAGGGTATTGATGTAGCGGGTGAATACCAGTGTCAGTTCCTTTTCGTTGATCGTAAATGGGGAGAAGGCAAATCTTGAAAGCATGATCAACCCGGTAACACCATGTTGAGTCGAAAGCGGGAGCCCCATCCATGAGCGGGTGATGGATGGAGAGTCCACGCTTTTCCATGACGGGACGATACGAACATCCTCCAGACTTAGGGGTTGATTGATACTGATGATTGAGCGGTAGATGTCATTGCTTTCAAGAGGTTCATTGACGAACTTGACGGTTTGATCACTGCCGAGCAGGGTGGCGATCTCATTCTGGCCTTGTAAAAGAATGCGGATGTGATGAAAGGGAACGACCAGATTCATACTTTCCAAAATGAGATTTAAAGTGCTCGCGCCCGCCGTTTCACTGGCAAGGATCGTTTCGATGTTATTCAGTGAACTGATGATTCCGCTCAGGTTGGTGGAGAGCTGCGCCTGTGTGAGCAGAAGGATATACATGTCAAGCAGGGAAATATTCCCGTTCTCGTGCTCGACGATGATCGGGTCGTAAATGCTGCTTTCCGAGCGGCTCAAAGCAAGTTTGACCGCCGTGTTAATTGAAAGGTGACCTTTGAGGGTAAATGTTTCCACCCCCAATTCCTTTTCCAACTCACCGATCGGCCGCCTAAGAAACAACTCCACTCCGTATCTTTTGCCCAGTCTTTCGAACATCTTATGACGGGGGATGACCCCGATGAGTTTTTCCTCCTCCAAAATAATGACACCGGGGATCAGTGCATTATTCTGAATATGAGTCGCGACAGTTTCGGCCATCTCCCGGCTTGAAACCGCATAATCAGACGTCGGCAGGTCCCCGATGCAAACCGGCACAGGGATGTGACCCGTGGGATACACGTTGAAATAGTGCGGGATGGAAGCCAATTCTCGCATGGTAGGTTGGAGAATTGTATGCTGAAGGTCTTAATCGGTTTTGAAAAGCAGGTTAACAGATGGTAAAGAAACGGGGTTTGTTTATATCAATTTCATGAATTACCGCATGAAGTAAAGCACACCAAGCGCTGCAATGACCACGCAGAAAAATAAAATAATCCCAGCCAGGGCCCATTGCAATATGCTTGGGCCGTTGACTTCCTGGGTCGTGGATGGATATTGCTGAGAAGTGATCGGTTGTGAGATCGCCTGCGGTTTCGTCGTCACCTGCACGCTGTGGACTTGAGCGGTCACTGGCGGGGAGGTTTTGCTTGCAAGACCAAGCTCCGACAATCTTTCGAAGGCACCCTGCAGTTGTCCACGCATGTTATCGGGTAATTCGTTGATATTGTTATAGGTCTTTCCATTAATGGTGACATTGCTGTTAACAGCGGTGATTATATTGCCGACCAGATCGCCTTCCAGAAAATCGGGAAAGCCGTTGCCGTTCTTATCCGCGAACATCGAAGATAGCTGCTCAAAAGCCTGTCGTTCCAGTGCGGGCATTTCCTCGATGCTGTTATAGGTTTTGCCGTTAAAGGTGATCGTTGCCATGAAAACTCCTTTATTTCAATTGACGAGGTTATTTGCTTTTTCTTCTATTCCTGCGTCCACGCACCATCAGGTGTTCGATCCATGCGGCGAGCGGCTCGGGCGGGGGGTAGTGCTTCACTTCACACAACTCCATGCCGCAGGCTTTCAAAACTCGGTTCGCTGCTTCGAGTCCGGTTACGCAGGCGCGCTCCAAAAAGAAGGCGGGAACTTCATGCCGCACCCAATCGCCGGCGCAAAAGAAATTTTCCCATCGTGTTTCAATTCCAAGATGTGTGCCGCGTGTGCCAAGTGCGGGCAATGTATGCGTATCTGCATTGCGCTGCAGGAATGGCGAAATTAAATGTCCCCGCAACTCGGGATAGGCGCGATAAATATCTGTGAGGACATTTGTGATCAATAAAGCATCGGGTTGCGCGAGCACTTCGCGGGGACCGTACACATGCACTTCAATGCACGAGCCGCCCGTTTCATTCCCCCACGTTTTATATTCATCGTAAATTTGATCGAGCCAGAAAAAATTATGCATCACGAAATCACCGCTGAACATGCCCGCTTCCGGATTCTTGTTCGGTTTTGCATCAAACCATAGGCGGATGACCGCATGGCCGAGTCCGTGTGGGAAAAATAAATTTTCAGCGGGGAAACTGTTCTTGACGATTGATTCAGCTGCGGGGGAGTCTGAAGCGAGGATGAGGAATGGAGCAGAGTCAGCGACGGGGAGTCCATCCTGTTCGTAGTGAGCGATCCAATCCCCATCTTTTTTCTCTGCGCGCTTCACACGTGACTTGAACTTGATCTCGCCTCCGAGACTCAGGATCTTCGCTGCCAATTTTTCGCAGACCTCGCCGCCGCCGTTGGGAAGATATTCAAAGGCCCACGCATCGCGGCGCATGAGCGTGTAAAAACGTAGAAAGGCGAGGAAGCCTGCCAGAGGAACTTCATCGGGGTCGGTGGACAGGCCGTTGCGCGTGAGACCGAAAAACAGCGAACGAAATGCAGGTCCCCATTTTTTTAGCGCATGGCCGAAGGTGAGACCTTCCAACGGCTGGTCTTCGACAAACGGATCGATGCCCATCGCCATCACCAGCACGGACCAGACGTTGAAGATCGAAAGCCAGTCGCGCAGCCCAAGCATGGACAAAAACTGCGGCAGCAAAAAAAGTTGAATGTAATGAAATGGCGCGGGGATGACGCTGTTGCGGATCACGGAACCGATGCGCACGCGGCTGACGCGATTGCCGACGCGATAGATCCATTGTTCTTCCCTGGCGGAAATGAAGTTTGAAACCACTTCATGGCGTTGCAGCATGGCACGTAAATTAACATACGAAGACCAGATGCCATGCACGCCATGTTCGGAGGAAAAGGCTTTCCCCTTGATATTGATTTCACTTTTACCGGAGAGTCTGCCGCCGATGCGTTCATCGGCTTCAAGGATGAGCGGTTTGAGTCTGCGCTCGGCGAGGTGAAGTGCAGCAGTTAACCCTGCAACCCCGCCGCCGATGATGATCGCGTCGTACTTGTGTTGTGTCATTGAGACGGATTATATCTTTTTGTGGTCCCTTTGCTCGATGAGTTGGATGAACTTTTCGACCACATGCGGGTCAAAATGTTTTCCCGATTCTTCCTGGATGTAGGCGATGGCTTTTTCGTGAGTCCATGCGGCCCGGTAGGGACGGTCGCTGGTGATGGCGTCCCACACGTCAACCACGGCAAAGATGCGCGCGGCCAGCGGAATCTCTTCGCCTTTCAGTCCGCGTGGATAGCCTGTGCCGTCCCATTTTTCGTGATGACAATAGGGGATATCCAATGCCTGATGCAGATATTTAATGGGTTGGAGCATTTCATACGCGAAGACCGGGTGCCGCTTCATCTGGATCCATTCGTCGGCTTCAAGGGACGTTTCCTTGAGCAGAATGCGGTCTGGCACACCCATTTTGCCGATATCGTGAAGCAAACCGCCGCGGCGGATATGCAATAATTCGTCGTCTGTAAAGCCGAACGATTTTGCCAACTCGAGTGTCAACTCGGTGACGCGGCGTGTATGGCCTTCGGTTTCCTTGTCGCGCAAATCCAGCGCGTACGACCAGCCCTCAATGGTGGAGTCGTATGCTCTGGAAAGTTCATCATTGGTGTTTTGCAGGTCGTCGAACAGCGTTGCGTTCTCGATGGCAATGGCGGCCTGCCCGGCAAGAGTCTCCAAAAAGCCAAGCCATTCATCGTCAGGGTCGAGCAGCGAACGGTGGAATACCTCGATCACCCCTTTGACCTTTCTCTGCGCCAGCAGGGGGGTTGCATAAAAAGTGACAAAGCCTTCCTTCGCGAGCGCGGCGGCGTTGAGCAAATTCTTTGGGTCGGTTTGCAGATCGCGCACATACACAGTTTGTTGGGACTCTGCCGTGCGCCCGGCCATTCCCTCTCCGAGTTTCAGGTTGGTGAAACGCAACGCCGAGTCTTGAAATCCGATGCTGGCGGAAAATTCAAGCTCCTGTTTGGATTCGTCGAACAACAGGATCGCCGCCGCATCGACTTCCAGTTCGTCGATGATCTTCTCAAGGAGTATGTTAAGCGTTTCATTCAGATCGTGATTGCTGACGATGGAGGTGTCGATGACGCGTAATGCCTGCAGGTTTTTGAGCCTGCGTTGGGCATCCTTGTACAGGCGTGTGTTGACGATGGCCAGCGCAGCCTGGTCTGCGAGGCCTTTCAACAAAAACAATTCGCCTTCCGTGAAATTGCGCGGTTCGCTGTGAGCGAAAACAACAAGACTGCCGATCAATTCGTGCTCGTATTCCATATTTGCAACAGCCATGGAGTGAAGATTTAGTTTTTTGAATGCTTCGAGATAGGAAACTGTGGGCACGGTTTGCAGGTCTGATATGGCAAACACTGCACCAAGTTGGTTAACTGTTTGGTCGTACCTGCTTTTGGGAAGCGGTGGAATTTCTTTCAATTGTTTTTGTGTGACCCCCTTGCCGGTTACAGGCTGGAGCACATCCTGTTCCCGTTGATACAACGATACGATCGCAACCGATGTATTCAGTGCGTAGGTTGTTTCTTCCGCAAGGGTTTCAAGCAGGGTATCGAGATCGAGCTGCGCATTGAGCTTTCCCGCCACACGCAGCAGGGATTTGGTCCGCGCCGCTTCATGGCGGCTGTGTCTTTCCTTCTCGGCGAGTTCCTTGCGGCGGTCCTGTTCCAGCAGGTTGCGGTGACGGGTTGTGACGAGCAGGAGAATCGACGTGGCGAAGATAAAGCTGAATGGGCCGATCAGAATATCGTTAAGCGTGACCGCGTCCGTCGTCAATGGGAAGAGTAACAAGGCCAGCAGGGTCGCAGAGATCAGGATGAGGATCTCGCGCAGACTCAGGTACAAGCTGCCCAGCCACAAGGGCAGGATCAAAAAATCGAACAGTCCTCCCAAAACCCCTTTCGGTTCGACCCAACCTGCAAGCAAACACCCCGCTGTGGAAACGATCAATGCCAGCCGCGCGGCGAGGCGGACGTGACGTGTGCGGCTGATGAAATAGATGATCCCCAAAAGAAAAACACCCCCAAAGGTTTGGCGATAGCCTGTGTAGTTTTCCCAATCGATATAGTTAATGGTGACCAGTTCAACGAGGGTGGCGACCACCATGATGGTCAACAAAAAAGCGGAGAGCAGCGCGGCTTGACGACGTTTGTCCCGTCCTTCAACAAGCGAAGAAGGCGAGAGGAACCAACGCCATAGAGTGTGTCCCATTGTTCGTGCGAAAGATTTGCTACTCATAAAGAATACTATTCCACGCAAATGTATGGACAATATTCTCTCAATCATACTACTCTTATGCATCCCCCTCATGATTTTATGATGACAATTATGTTAACTTCGCAAATGCGCGGACCGGGAACGTGCCCGCCCCTTTGAATTTTGGCGGCACGGCGGTGAAGGTGAAGCCTTCATCGGGAACGTTCTCCAGATTGCACAAATGCTCGGCGATGACGATCTCTTCGCGCAGCAAAGTGGAATGGACGGGCCTTGTGTTCCCGCGCGTATCGTCGATGTTGTGTGAGTCGATGCCGACAAGCTTGACGCCGCATCCCTTTAGATAGACCGCTGCATCATCGGTGAGGAACGGGTGGTTTTCGTAGTATTTGTCCGTGGCCCAATGTTCTGCCCACCCGGTATGGACGAGGACCGCACGGTTACGCAGTTCCCTGCCTTTGAAGGCTTCGGCCGTGATCGCCAATCCCTTTTTATGATCCGCGCGGACCACGATGCCTTCGAGGTCTGCAAAACTTTCGATCATCACTTCGGACAAGTCTTTACCGTCTTCATAGCGGTGAAATGGACAATCGACATACGTTCCGGTATTCGTCACCATCTCGATCTTGCCGATCTGAAATTCCGTGCCTGCGGCATAGCGGCTCCGCGAGTCTTCGCGGCTGAGGAAGTCGCAGATGATCGGCGCGGGCAGGCCTTTGTAGGTGACCAGTCCATCGTGGATCACATGGCTCAAGTCAATATAAGCTGGGTCAGTGGGTGAGTTGATAGACGTGCGCTTGTGGGCTTCGCTGATGATCTTCTTGTTCAAGATGCGCACTTCGCCCACCATTAACAGGCGCATATCTGCCACGATGTAATCGGCAAGGGCTTTATCTTCGATATCGTCCCCGTCGATATCCAGGCGAAAATCCTGCCCCTGAATTCCGCCGCCGTTGGTGAAGTCGATTTCAAAATCAAATTGTACGCGTTTGGACATGTCATAAGCTCCTTATAATTCCGAGTCGATTTCAACAGGTATGCATTCAATAAAGTCATCTTTAATCAATAAGCCAACGAGTTCGGTACTTCCGCCAAAAAATGAAAAATCAATATCAAAGTCAACAGCAAGACACCAATCTCGATTTATGCCCCACCAATAAATTTGGGTGCCAGGAAGTAGTAGTCTGGTGCTTATTCTTGCTAAACCTGATGAAAGATTTGATTTGTATATGCGTTGGTGAATGTTGTCTATGTCTTCGTAATCAATGTAAGAAACGAAATAGTCTTTACTTTTCGCATGTCTTGATAAAAGCTTCGATAATTGACTTTCCACTTCAGTTGAAAGATCGCCCTCTCTTCCGCTATTCACATAACGAATTGGCCACGAATAACTAAATAGATCATATACAGAAATTTGAGGAGTAAAACTAACTCCTTGTAAATTTGTCAATTCCTTCCAGAACATTCTTTGTGCCTTGAAATTGGCTTCTGGAAAAGCTTCCCGATTGCCTAGAACCTCCATTTCTTCATCATCTTTTTCTCTATCCATATCAGCGTAGGTACGCAAGTCGTCAGCATAATCTAAATCCAAATAAACGGGTGGCAGGATTTTACAATAAGCAGAGAAACCTTTTGGAATTGCATGCCATACTCGAATATGATCTTCTTTTGGATGTTCCGTTATTTTTTCTAATTGCTCTTCGATCCAACTGTATTTTGAAAGATCATGTATCTCTTCCATTATCTTGTTAAAGTCCTTTCCCTTTGTCGTATTTATCGTCTTTTCCAACTTTACAGCCTTATCGCTGTTTCTTCAAGGCTTTTCTTGTTCTGCATGTGTGTCACCCTGAAGGAGTGTTCTTCGCGACTGACACATGCACCGAAGTGCGGATGTAATGCGGTGAGGGTCTCTACCGTAATGATAGAGATGCTTCGGGGCAAAGAGCGCCCCTCAACATGACACGTCCGTATTATGCTCTGTCGGGGGCTTAGCCCCCGACAGAGCAATAGAGCAATTATTCCTCCACCGGGTCTTCCGGATGCTCGGCATTCCACTTCGCCACCAACTCCTCCGTGGACTTGCCGATATTGGCCTTGTTCAGGATCGTTGCATAAAGTTTCGTGCCGTTCAACTCATTTAGCATTTCTATTTCAGGGCGGAAGAGAATGTCCACGCTGCCATCGAGGCGCAGGGTGGGGGTGAAGGTGCCCAAGCCATCGATCTTGACGGCCTGCCCGTGGCGATGGGCATCCAGGATCGTATCGCGCAGTTCGTAGACACTGAATCGAATCTCGCCTTCGTTCAACCCTGTCCGCTGGGCGATGGATTCAACCACCTGCGCCGTCTGCATCGTGCGCATTCGTTTGAATTCGGGGCGGTATTTGCGTATGACCGTGATCTTCTTTGCCATGATTCCTCCAGTTTTAGCCAGGCAAAAGGAACTTTCCCTGCTTATTGTAGCAAAAGCTCGCCGAGAAACATTAAAAGGTCGGCGAGCTTTTAAATTATCTCGGCGAGAAAATTAAATATCTCGCCGAGATAATTTTTTTTCTTGGCGAGATATTCCATTTTCCACAGGGCAATTTCCGGTTTTCCCGCCTGAAGCGCGGGATTCCCCAGCTTGAAATTCGGAGTCCCTTGCTGGGATTTTTGGGGGACATACATGAGCCACCCGCATCCGTATAATCGGGCCTAATACTGGTGCTTTATTCGTTTCGAGAGAGGATGTGTAGAGAATGAATTTCAAACGGAAGTCCCAACATTGGGTTGCCGCCGTGGCGCTGACGCTGTCTGCCCTGGCGTGTACCATGCCTTCGGGGGAGCCAACGCCCACTGTGACGCCCGAAGCTGTCGTCACGGAAGAAGCGACGCTTCCCGCCCTGCCCACGGTGGTCACCGCGCCGCAAGATTGCATCGCCACGGCGAACAGCCCGGCCAACATGCGCACCGGTCCCGGCAAAGCCTGGCCAGTCGTCAGCAAATTGGACGGCGGCAACTCCGCCAAGGTCACCGGTCACAACGGCGATAAAACCTGGTGGCAGTTGAATGACAGCGCGTGGGTCTCGGCCTCGTTGACGACGTTAAGCGGCGAGTGCAGTGCGATTCCCGTTGCGGGATTCCCGCCTCCTCCCGCCGCCGAAAATGATTCCGGGCCACAAGCCACTCAGCCCTCGAACAATAACCCCACACAAGCCCCGTCCAATAACAATCCCACGCAGGCCCCCACCAGCGCGCCCGCCACCAACCTGGCCTTCGAAGCCGATTACAGCATCACCTGGTTCTGCGGCAACGATTGGCGGGTGAGTTTCATTTTATATAATCAAGGGAATGTGAATATCGAGTCGGTGTATTACAGCGTGGAAGGTCCTCCCGGAACCTATCTCAACCCCGGCACCACCAACAACTCGCCCTTTGAAGCGACCGCCAAGGAGTCCCAACCGGGCTGCGCGCAACCCGTCGGGCATGGGCAGAGTTCCCTTGCACCAGGTCAGGGATTGTATGTGCCGATCAATCTTTCTCCGTTGCCCGCGGGTCTTACCGAAGGCTTCCTTTATATCAAGGCATGTTCCCAGGATAACGGCGGCGGGACCTGTAAAGACCAGATCATGTATTTCAATTTCACGACGTGATTTAAATGCTCTGTCGGGGGTTCAACCCCCGACAGAGCATTTAAGACCATTTGGGTACACCTTAATTTCTCTTTCGCATTTTCCACAATGCGAACAAACCCAAAAGATTAAATAGGACCGCAACCAGGGCAACAAACAAAAACCCGAATTGCCGATAGATCAATGCTGCAAAGAAGGCGCCAATGGCACGCCCAATGGAATGTCCCGTCACGTTCATGGATAACATCGTGGCACGGGCGGAAGGGACCAGTTCGGTCATCAATGGAATATGGCTGACCATGATGTATTCAAAGGTGATGTAAAAAAAGAACAACCCAATTAACGCGCCAAGTTGTGTCTGGCCAATAAATGGAAGTAACAATGCAGCAAGCGTGTTGCCCATTAATCCAATGGCAAGGGCAAGGGGTTTGCCAAGCTTGTCGGTGGTCAGCGCCACGAGCCCTTCACCACTGAGTTCTGAAATACCGATCACAGCTGAAGCGCCGGCGAGTGCGAGAATTTTCAACCCAAAGGAATCTTCAAGCCATACACCGAAGATAATGTTCACCAATTCATTGCCGGCGCTGGCGAACAAGGCAATCGAGATGCCAGCCAGTGCCGTGGGGGAGGTCAGCACCGCGCGATACGCTTCGCGGGAATTTGATGATGGCTCATGATGTTCGTCTTCATGGGGAACGACTTTCCAAACGATGAAAAACGCCATGAGCCCAAGAATTGTGAAAACGGGAAATGGTGCCGACCAGCCAAAATGGTCGATGAAAAATCCAACAACGGGAACCCCCACGATAAATGAAAGCGACCATGCCACTTCCGTCACTGCCAATGCAGTTCCTCGTTTGTGATAGGGGATGCGGTCACTGAAGTAGGCCTGCATGGCGGGGTCGAACATGTACTTGCCAACCATGGCGAGCATGAGTGCCAGCGCAAGGGTCCAGAAGGATGGATACAACGCCACGAAAGCGAGGCCGATTGTAAAAACTGTGATACCGGCCAACATCCCGAATTTTCGTCCGCGGCGGTCTGCGATGGGGGCAAAGACCGGGCTGGTGGCTCCCAGCAAGGCACGAACCGTCATCACAGCGGACATCGTTTCAAGGCTCACGCCCAGTCCGCGCGCAAAGATGGATAAAAATGGATAGACCATTCGATGGGCTGTATTGAGAATCGTGCGTAAGAACATGAAGATGATCAGTTGAATACGCATGGATATATCTTTATTTGCTTTTAGTATCAAATTTTCTCCGTTTTTCTGCCACGTGCTCTGTCGGGGGCTTAGCCCCCGACAGAGCATTTGAGAGCGTGTTAGATAAATAGATCTCTCACATCATCCACAGGAATAACAGAAGGTTTCGCTAAAATATAAAACCTTGCACTTGACCAGGGATACTCTTCAGGAGAATTTGCCAATTTCCATTTTGGACGGCAGGGATTGTAGTGAATATATTCCATCTTTTGTTGAAGAAAATCCTCAGTAAAGACATCGCGTGCGTCATATCCATCCCCCCATACTTTGAATTCCTGTCTATCATCTTTGTTGATGCTTTGAAATACTCCCTGTAGTTCATCGTTTTCTTTCACTTGTATTTGACGGATGATCTGCCTGGCAGTGTGCCTCTTGAAATCCCGTATTACATCTGAAAGAGGATGCTCCTGACTGAATTTTCCAATGAAATGTACATGAGTCGGCATTACAACATAGGCAAATAGCTTCATGCGTCCGTCTGTATGAAGGAAATGCCAGCTATCTAGGATGATCCTTATAATAGCTTCGTGTTTGAAGATGTGTATATGCTGTTTTGTACTGGTGGTGGCAAAGTATAAATAGTCAGGGTTAAAGTTTGGGTGAACAGGCATGGGGGTCTCCTATTAAAGGCTCAGGCGGGGGCCTAGCCCCCGCCTGAGCAAGGTTATCCCTGCAGCGTTTCCCATTCTGCCAGAACGGTGTCCATTTCCTTTTGGACACGATCATAGTCTTTGGCAAGCTCCATCACCTTGCCCGCGTCCTTGGGCGGGTTCGCCAATGTTTCACTGATCTCCGCGAGCTGCGCTTCGAGTGCGGCGATCTTGGTTTCCAATTCTTTTAATTTTGCGATACGCTTCTTTTCGGCTTTTGCGTCTGCGCTTTTTGAATTTGCAGGAGCTGCTTTGATGGGAGCCGCCGCAGGTCCTTTGCCTTTGCTCGTCGGCTTTTGCGCAGCCATAAAATCTTGATAAGCTTTGTTCTCGCGTTCTGCACGCAGTTCGGAGTAGGTGCCCTTGAACACGGTAAGGTGTGCGCCTTCGGTATCGATCTCCCAAATTTGGGTGGCGACCGCATCGACGAGATAACGATCATGTGTGATCAACAGCACAGTGCCTTCGTAATCATCCAACACGGCTTCGAGCACTTCCTGCGAGGGGATGTCGAGATGGTTGGTGGGCTCATCCAATAATAGAAAGTTTGTATCCTGTAATGCCAGCTTTGATAAGGCAAGCCGTCCGCGCTCACCGCCGGAGAGCATGCCCACTTTTTTGTAGGCATCATCGCCGCTGAATAAATACTTGCCGAGATAATCGCGGATCTGTCCGGGCTGCCATTGCGGCGCGACGGATTCGATCTCTTCGATCAATGTGCGCTTCGGGTCGAGACCTTCATGCGCTTGCGCGAAATAGCCGATGTGCAAGCTGGTGCCGAGAGTCACTTCGCCGGCCAACGGCGGAATTTGTTCCAAAATGGTTTTTAAGAATGTCGTCTTGCCTGCGCCATTGGGGCCGATCAGCGCGGCGCAGTCCTGTCGGCGGAGCTCAATGTTTGGTGTTTTGAACAGTTCACGGCGGGGTGCGTTGCGTTCCGGTTCCGCTTCATATCCTACGAGCAGATCTTTTGTGCGAATCACGACATCACCGGATCGTTTTTCGGAACCGAGTCTTAAATGGAGGTTGGGCAACGTACGAACGGGGGAGCGCAAGGCACGCACGCGGCGCTCGGCTTCCTCGGCGCTGAAATAGGAAGTGGTCACGTTCACTTCTTCGACGGTCTCGCTCCACTTTTGTTTCAATGCGGCTTCGAAACCGATCTGCTCCACGGCTTGCACAAGGCGGGAGAGTCTTTTTAACTTGCCTTTGGCCTGCAGCGTATTTTGTCCGGCGATATGTTTTTTGATGTAATCCAGTTCCTTCATGAGCTTTTCTTTTTCGCTCTCGAAGACTTCCTGGCGGCGGGCGATGCGTTCTTCACGTTGTTTCAAATATGCAGAGTAATTGCCGGTATACAACTCGAACGCGCCGGGCAGCATTTCCAAAATGATATTGCTGGCCTTATCGAGGAAGTAGCGGTCATGTGAAACGATCACCGCCGCGCCTTCCCATTGATTTAAATATCCTTCGAGCCATTCGACGGCGCGAATGTCGAGGTGATTGGTCGGCTCATCGAGCAGAAGCAGGTCTGGGCTTGAAAGCAGGAGACGCGCTAAAAAGGCGCGTGTGCGCTGTCCGCCGGAGAGATGATCCAGGGAGAGTTCATAATCTTCCTTGCCAAATCCCAGGCCAGTGAGCACAGTCTCGATGCGCGTCGCGTACGTGTATCCGCCGCGCTTTTCGAATTCCTCCTGTAGATGCCCATACTCTTCTATTACATCGGGATTGGTCGCCATCAGATCTTCGAGGCGATGCAATTCCTCCTGCTGTCTGATGAGATCATCGAACGCGGAATAGCAGGCATCCCAAAGCGTGCCGCTCATTTTGAAATCGGCCTCTTGGGATAAGTACCCGATCTTGACTCCGCGGGCGCGGGATACGCTTCCCGACGAGGCCTGATCCTCGCCGGTTAATATTCGAAGAAGGCTCGTCTTGCCGACGCCGTTCGGACCCACAAGCCCGATGCGCGCACCTTTCTCAACGGAAAAGGACAGCCCCGCGAAAATATCCGTGGCGCCGTATGATTTGGTGAGTGAACTTACTGTTAAAAGTGACATGGTTCCTGTTTCTCTTGATTTGACCGCCCCGTATTATACGCGAAAGTAGGTGCGCAAGATCTCAGGCCCTACTTTGCCGTCTCTGTGCCCGTGATCACCAATCCCTGCATGAAATATTTTTGCGCCAGGAACAAAACGATCAGCGGCACGATCAGCACAACAATGGTACTGGCTTCGATCACATTATCGATACGGATCAAAGATTGATAATTTTGTACACCAAAGGAGATGGGCATCAGATTGGGGTCCGTGCCGAGGTAGAGAGAGGAGAGGCGCGTTTCATTCCACGTGTAGAAGAAGTGCAATAATGAAACGGTGATCACGACCGGCCAGGATTGCGGCAGGACCACCATAAACAATCTGCGTAAGGGTCCCGCACCATCCAGCATGGCGGCTTCCTCCAATTCCACGGGGATGCTTTTGAAATTCTGTCGCAACAGGAAGATATAAACTGCATTGCCAAAGAACAGATGAAGTAATACGGGATAGACGGTTCCGCGCCAATGCAACAATGAAACGTAGATAAAGAATTTTGGAATGAATGTGACTTTGTCTGGAATCAAGATCGTGGCGATCAGAACATAAAAGAGAAGGTTGCCACCGGGAAGCCTGAACCGTGAAAAACCGTACGCCACAAGAATGGACGAGGCCAGTACACCCAACTCGCCGACCAGCGTCAGGAAAAATGTGTTGCGCAGCATTTGCAGAAACGGCAGGGACCTGAACAACACTGTGAAGTTTTCCCATGTGAAATGAAATTCGTAAACACCAACCAGATCGCGCCAGCGTCCCTGCCATTCGATCAATCCATTTTCAGGATGTTCCGGGTCCAGCAGTTGACTGCTTTCACGTCCCGGCACCACCAGAACCATCGGCTTCGTTTCGCCATCAAGCGGCACGTTGTAAATTTGATATTCCTTTCCTTCGTATTCGTATTGTTTGATCCTTGCCGGATATAACGGCGCATTCTTGTCGCCGAGTTGTGCGGTGGGCATCATCGCGGTGACCATCATGAAGAACACCGGTGAAAGATACAGCATCAGCAGGAACCAGACGAACAGGTTGAAGGGGAGCACCTTCAGCAAGCGCTTGATTTGGACGGGAAGAAGCTTGTTCATTGCGATTTTAAGCCTCACGGTCCGGGTAATACACCCAGTGTTTGGATGTGACGAACAGGATCAGTACAACGGTCATTGCAAAAACAAAGAAAACCCACGCGAGGCTGGATGCATACCCCAAATTGAACAGCCTGAACAAGACCGCATTCACATAGCTGTCGTAGGATGAGAATGTAAAACGGAACGTGTTGCCGCGGTCCAACAGGATCGCGCCACCCAGAACCGCCGTGAGATTGAGAATAAGAATAAAAAAAACAGCCGACGTGATCAACGGAAGCGTGATCTTGAAGAAGCGGGTGAGGGCCTCTGCACCATCCATGCGCGCCGCCTCATAGATTTCCGGTTGAATTCCCTGCATCGCACCCAGCATGATCAGGATGCTCGGGCCGATGGTCCACAACGAACTCAGGATGAACAATGATTCGGATGCACCTCTGGAGGAAAAGTGATTCAGCCACCCCAGTCCAAGGGGATTTAGAAGGATCCGATTCAACCAACCCGTGGCAGGGTTCACATATCCCTGCCACATCAACGCCGCTGAAAATGCCGGGATGATGCTGGGCAGGAAGAATAACGTCCGCATGGTGTTTTTCATCAGCAGGCGCTGATCGTTGAGCAGCCCTGCAAAAAAGACGGATGCGATGATTTGTAACGGAACGACCATCAAACCAAGCCGTATGGTTTGCCAAAAAGTTTTACCCGCATCCATATCTCGAAGGATCGCAGTGTAATTGCTAATTCCCGTAAATTGGGCCTGCTCTGGAGTCAGTAAATGAAAATCTGTAAAAGAAAGGATGAGCGAGATCAGGATTGGCGCGAGATTGAAGAGCAGTAATCCGATCAGCCAGGGTGATATGAAGATCAATCCCATCCTGTCTTTATGGCGGGTTTCGAAGGATATGCGTTCACGGGCCAAAACTTTACTTCTAAAAATGGAAGCGGATTGCATACGGAACATCCTTTATAAAATGTAATGTATCGTGGCCTGATTTTCCCACATTACGCTTTGGCTCAATGGATTTATTTGACAATTGAATAAATATAGCAGTCACGCGGGATGTCGCTGATGTTCGGATGGATGCTGTTCTTTCGTAAAATGCCCTCGCACTGCATGCCTGCTTTTTCCATTACCCGCCGCGATGGGACGTTCTCCACATCGGTTGTGGCGTACACGCGATGGATCGTCGGTTGTGCAAACGCCCAATCGATCGCGGCGCGTACCGCTTCGGTCATATAGCCCTTGCCCCATTGATCCTGTGCGCCGGTATAGCCGAAACTCATCCTGGTGGGTTCCATGCGCAGCTCGATCATTCCTGCGAGCAGACCATTTTCCTTGATCTCCATCAGGTAGCGAAACTTTGCATCCCCGTCCCACGCATCGATCGATCTTTTCATCAGGGCTTCGGTTTGAGTCACATCCTGATGGGGATGCCAGGTGAGGAAGCGGGTCACTTCCGCGCGGCTGGCCCAGTCCGCGAAGACGGCAGGTGCATCGTCCATGCGCGGCTTACGTAATATGAGTCGTTCGGTTGAAATGACCTCTGGCGGTTTCATAAAGGCATTATAAGCCAGCATTACAGGTGGCTTGTTAAATTGCAGGAGTGTTATAATCAAATTAATAGTAACTTCATTTGGATGATGAAGTAAAAGGAATAGGTGGACATATGTTTCGAAAAATTCCCTCATTATTTTTTATCGTTATAACGATTGTGACTCTTGTATGGCCCACAGGATCAGTCTCGGCTGCGCAGGCTGAATTTGCGGCGCCAACGCGTTGGATCACCATTTCCACCCCAAATGGCGGTGAGGTGCTGTCTGTCGGCAGTACTTACCGAATCAAGTGGAGATCCTCGCACAATATTAACAGGGTGTCCATTGGATATAAAAGTTGTGACAGCTGCCTGGATTGGATCGTTACCAATATCCCAAATGTTGGATTTTACGATTGGACTGTGTTTGTCGGCAATACGACCAGGACACAGTTTAGAATTCAGGTGATCGGATATCAAACGGGCATAGGATCCGTGACGGATTATTCGGACGCAAATTTTACAATTAATCCGCGCCCTACTCCCACCAGAACGCCTACGAAAACCCGCATTCCAACAAAAACGCCGACCTATACAAAAACTCCAACCGCAATTAAAACATCGACGAATACGAACACTCCAACCATCACAAATACACCAACTGTTACTGATACTCCTACATGGACACCAACGGACCTGCCGACTGATACGCCAACCCCGACCCCAACGGATTTGCCGACTGACACCCCGACCCCGACTCCAACGCCCATACTTCTGCCCATGGGAAGCGGCACTGGTTTGATCGGGGAATACTTTGATAATGATATGGATATCGATGGCGCCCCATTGTACACGCGGCTTGACCCTCAAGTCCTTTTTAATTGGAGCGAGCCTGTAGCCGAGAACGTGCCTGACGATTTTACAGCCCGCTGGACCGGGCAAATAGAAGCGCGCTCATCTGAAGAGTATGTTTTTTCTGTTGATGCCGATGACCTGGCACGTTTGTGGATTGATGGTCAACTCTACATCGATTATTGGGATGACCCTGCGGGTGGGAATCGTTTCAGTCCTGCGATTGCGCTAATCCGCGGGCAAAAGTATGATATCCAGATCGATTTTAGGGATACCGGCGGGGGTGCTTCGATTTCTTTAAATTGGTACACGCTTTCAGGCAGTATTGCATGGGAGGTGGTGCCCATGGAACAACTGTATCCATCTCCGAATGGATTGCCTGCTACTGCTACGCCAACCCCGACAGAAACGCCATCTCCCACTCCAACTGCCACTGACACCCGTACACCTACTTCCACGCGTACGTCTACTCCCACACGTGTTTTTACCAATACGCCAACATCAACAGTCACACGCACTTTTACCAACACACCTACTTCCACATACACGCGTACTAATACGCCTGTATTCACAAATACCAATACACCTGTAGTCACACCCACACGGACTTTTACCAACACGCCAACATCAACAGTCACGCGTACTTTCACCAATACACCTACTTCCACACCCCCAGCCACTTTTACCAACACGCCTACTCCCACGAGCACACGTACAAATACACCCACATCAACAGTCACACGCACTTTTACCAATACTGCCACACAGACCCTTACGCCCACACCAACCAGTACTTTCACGAATACCTTTACACCGATCCCTAGCGGCACTCCTGCTGTGGAATTATTGCCGCCGGGAGTTGGTATCGGATTGACCGGGCAATATTTCAATAATGATATGGATATCAATGGCGTCCCGTTACATGAACAAATTGACCCGCAAATCAACTTCAGTTGGGGGGATTACCCGGGTGTGGAAGAGGTGGCTTCTGATTTCACGGTTCGCTGGACCGGGCAAATAGAAGCGAGATCATCTGAGGAATATGTTTTGTATGTGGATGCCGATGATTTGGCCCGTGTATGGATCGACGGTGAGCTATACATCGATTATTGGGATGACCCTGTGGGTGGAGATCGTTTCGGTCCTGAGATCCTCCTAACGGCTGGACAGATGTATGACATCCAGATCGATTTTAGAGATATCGGGGGCGGCGCTTCCATTGTTTTATATTGGTACACGCTTTCCGGTAGTATTGAGTTGGAAGTGATCCCCATGCAGCAGCTATATCCATTTCTGGGATTGCCTTCCTCGCCTACGCTCACACCGACCCCAACTTATACACCGCCATTTACCGCAGTACCAACCAGTACGGTTGGTTTCACGCCGACCCCTGTTTACATGCCTGCTCTGTTCGACCCATATGTCAATTATCCCGTTGGAGATGGGGAGGCCATCGGAATCTCCGACTTTAATAACGATGGCTTGAAGGATGTTGCCCTTGCCATTCCCAACCAGTTATTGATTTTCCTTCAGGGGATGGATGGTGCGCTTGCAAGTCCGATTGGATACCCTGCACTTGCCCGCCCGGTATCTCTTGCAGTGGGAGACCTAAATCATGATGGGCTGACAGATATTGCCCTCTTATTCAACTCCAGCAATACGATCAGCGTCTATTTACAACAGGCGGATGGCACTCTGGCTGCACGGGTAACCTACCCAACCAACGACAGCCCTGACTCTCTCGCAATAGGCGATGTTAACAATGATGGTCTGGTGGATATCGCTGTTTCACATTGGAATGCTGGAAATATCGGTATTCTTACTCAAAATGCCAATGGCACAATGAACCCGATGGCCCCCTACACTTCACCCCAGGCTGGATATGATGATATTGCGATTGGCGATGTAAATGAGGATGGCCTGAATGATGTGGTCAAAATGAACGGGCAAGGGTTGAATCCAAATCTTTCGGTTTATTTGCAAAATATAAATGGTACTCTCTCAAGCGCAACACCTTACTCCTTAGGGTGCAGTTGCAACAGCAATGGATTGGGGATTGGCGATGTTACTGGCGATGGGTTGGTTGATGTTGTTCTCAGTTATGGTGGAAATCGACCATCGTCAAATATTGCGGTTTTCGCTCAGACCAGCGGGGGTGTACTGGGGTCGCCGCTTTCCTATGGCGCTTATGATATCCCCGAGCCACTTGAGATCGCGGATGTAAACTCAGATGGTCTTGTGGATGTATTAATCGCTCATGGTGGATGGAACACGCTGAGTGTGTATTTGCAGCAAAACGATGGAGTACTGCATCCTTATTCGAGATACTCCATTCCTGATGCCAGTCATTATTCGTCGCAGGGTCTTGCAATTGGAGATATAAACAATGATGGTCTCCCAGATGTTGCCATTGCAGATTCAAATCATGGATTGGTTATCCTCTATCATGTCAATCCGCTCACTCCAACGCATACACCAACTTATATTGCAACATCCACCCATACTGCCACTCCAACTTTAACGAATACACCTGATTTTACGCATACTGTTACGCCCACGGCTACGCCAACTGACACGCCACTCATTCAAGAATGATAAAGAGACCTCTGACAACACTTGTCAGAGGTCTCTTTATTTAACAACGGCTGATTTTTTTTATTCCTGTTCATTTACATCAGGGATATGCCCGGGTTTTTCCTTGCCCAATTCCAGTGACCGTTGATACGCGGCCCACACCGCACGCGAAATGGCGGTGCGGAAACCAGCCTTCTCCAGATAATACAAGGCTTCTGCAGATGTCCCGCCCGGGGAGGTGACTTGATTGCGCAGTGTGGCGGGATGCCTGCTTGCGCCTTCATAGAACGATGCCGAACCTTTGATGGTTTGCAGAACCAGTTGTTCGGCGATGCGGCGGGGAAATCCCATGTGTACGCCGGCGTCGATCAAGGCTTCGGTGAAGAGAAATACATACGCGGGGCCGGAGCCCGATAACGCGGTTGCCATATCGAGATAGGATTCGTCTTCCACAAAAACCTCCTCGCCCAGTGCGCCGAGGATATCGCGGGTCATGGCCTGCTGTTCTTCGGTCACTTCTTTGGAGGCACACCACACGGTGATACCTTCGCCGATCTGACCGGGCGTGTTGGGCATGGAACGTACGATGGCCTTGTGTTTCAACCCGGCCCCTAATTTTTTGATGGTGGCACCCGCGATGATGGACAGCACCAATGCATCGGGCCGTATGCCTTTCAGTCCCTTCATGACTTCGGTGAGGCGCTGCGGCTTGACCGAAAGCACCACTACATCCGCATCTTGAACTGCGGAGGAATTATCCGTGGTGGATCGGATCGCATATTTTTTATTTAATTCCTCGCCGCGTTCTGCGCGCGGACCGGAGGCAATCAGATTCTTCGGGTCCGCGAGCTTCTTGCGGAGCAATCCCGCGATCATGGCTTCCGCCATCATGCCGGGGCCGATGACTGCGATTTTCTTTTTTAACATGGGAACCTCTTTCTCCTGATATGCCAAGCGAGCGGAAGTCCGCTCGCTTGTGTTTGTGCTGGTTGATGATGATCTATTGAAAATAGCCTAACGCAAGCCGCAGTCGTTCTTCCACATCCTTCGGCGCATCTTTGGGAATGGCCTGAATGGCAGCCTGTGCTTCGACTACGGAGTATCCGAGTGATGTAAGCGCAGCGAGGACTTCGCTGTCGTAATCTGTCAATGAACCGAGTTTTGAAAGCGCATCCGTCGGTTTGAGTTTATCTTTCAAGTGCAGGGCCATTTTTTGCGCAGTCTTCTTGCCCACGCCGGGCACACTGCTCAACACATCCGCTTCATCGGTGAAGATGGCACGTTGGATCGTATCCAGATTGAGTGTGGATAAAACAGATAGCGCCACTTTAGGACCGACTCCGTCCACGCCGAGCAGGATATTGAATAAATCACGATCTGCCTGGGATTCGAATCCATACAAGGTCAACGCATCTTCCCTGACCACGAGATGGGTGAACATAAAGATCATTTCGCCTGTCTTGGAATTGGTCCGAAACGGCGCAGGGACAAAGACGCGCATGCCCACGCCGCCCACTTCGATGATCATGGCATTGTCTTCAATTTGGGAGATCTCTCCACGCAAGGTTGCTATCATGGTTGTATTTTACCGTAATAAATTTCGCTTTTCGCTCTGTCGGGGGCTCAGCCCCCAACAGAGCGAAAAGGTTATGAATATCGATTGGTATTCAAATGTGTGATCGCGATCGCCAGCGCATCTGCGGCATCATCGGGCTTGGGTATTTTATCGAGCTGTAACAAGGCCCGCACCATTTCCTGCACCTGTTTTTTGTCCGCGGAGCCGTAGCCGGCTACAGCTTGTTTCACTTCATTCGGAGTGTATTCGGAGGGTTCGATGCCTGCCTTTTGCAGGCAGAGCATGATCACGCCGCGGGCTTGTCCCACTGCGATGGCGGTCGTGACGTTTCTGGAGAAGAATAATTTTTCCACGGCGGCGGTCTCGGGTTTGTGTTTCTTCAATAGCTTGTTGAGATCGTCGAATAACATTTCGAGGCGTGCCGGGGGAGTGGCATCTTTTGGAGTGGAGATAATGCCGTAGGAAACAGCGACCAGCCCGCCGTCCGGTAAGAGGCGTACGAGTCCGTATCCTGTTGTCGCAGTGCCGGGGTCAATTCCTAGGGCGAGGGTCATTAAATAAAAAGTAGGGGCGCGATATATCGCGCCCCTACATCAATTATGCGGTTTCGAGGGCAGCGAGTGCTTCGTCGGAGATCTTGACGTTGTGGAAGACATCCTGAACATCATCGAGCTCTTCGATGGCTTCGACCATCTTCATGAATTTCAAAGTCGATTCCACGTTGAGTTCCACTTCCTGCTTGGCAACCATGCGCAGGCCTGCTTCGTCGGGATGAACCTTGGCCGCATGTAATGCATCAGCGATGGTCTTGAACGATTCGACGGGGCCGTAAATTTCAATGGATTCGCCGCCGTCGATCACGTCATCGGCGCCTGCTTCGATTCCCAATTCAAAAGCCTTGTCGAAGTTGAGCTGGCTGGAAGGGAAGGCGAAATAAGATTTGCGATCAAATTGCCAGCCGACTGCGCCGGGCTCGGCCATGGTTCCGCCGGACTTGCTGAAGGCGTGGCGCATATCGGGAACGGTGCGATTGCGGTTGTCGGTGACGCAGGTCACCATAAGGGCGGAGCCGTGCGGGCCGTAGCCTTCAAAAGTGACTTCTTCAAAGACGGTGCCATCCTTGTCATCGCCTGTGCCTTTTTTGATGGCGCGTTCGATGTTGTCCTTGGGCATGTTTTCGCTGCGGGCCTTATCGACAGCGAGACGCAGGCGAAAATTTGAATCGGGGTCGCCGCCGTCGCGGGCTGCGATGGTGATCTCTCGTGCGAGGCGTGTAAACACCGCGCCGCGTTTGGCGTCAGCGACGCCTTTCTTGCGTTTGATGGTGGACCATTTTGAATGACCAGACATGGGAACTCCTTGCTGAAATAACGAAAATGCGACGGGATTATACCATCCCGTTTACGGGCTATACAAAAAAACCGACGCCCATGGCTTTGGGTCCTGCATGAACAACGATGGCGGGCGGCAATTGATAAATGGGGATGGTTTGAACATTTACCCGCGATTTTAATTCCTCGACGAGAACTTCCGCTTCCTTCTCCGCCTCGACCTGCAGCACACACAAATGGAAATCCTCCCCGCTTTGATATTGCTCTGCCACCACGTCCACGAGACGCGCCAGCGCGCGTTTCTTCGTTCGATGCTGTTCAAAGGATTCAACCTGCCCGTCCTTGATCTGCAGGATGGGTTTGATCTCCAATAATTCAGCCAGCAATCGCTTCGCCCCGCCGATGCGGCCACCCCTGGCGAGATATTCCAACGTGTCCACGAGAAAATATATTTGTCCGCGCGGAATTAGATCATTAAGTTTTGCCACGATCTCGTCAGCGGATTTGCCGGCCTTTGCCATGTCATTCGCCACCAGGACGAGTGAAGCGAGGTTGCAAGAGATGGTGAGTGTATCCACCACGCGGATATCCACGCCCGGGAATTCCAGCGCCGCCGTTTGCGCCGAGCGGACCGTTCCGCTGGCTTTGCTAGTCGGCGCCACCACGATCACGCTTTCTCCGCTCCTCTTCGCCTCTTCGAAAAACGGATAATACAAAGGAGGTTCGGGAGCGGCTGTTTTAGGCAGTTCTTTGGAAGCCTTTAGTTTTTCCAGAAATCTAGCGGTATCGAATTCCCCGTCGTCGTGAAACGACTCTTCCCCAAACATGACGACTTGCGGAATGAATGGGATGCCCCGCTCTTTGATTATTTCATGTGGCAAGCCACAGGTGGTATCGGCAATGATTTTGACCATAAAAATTCTCCTGCCTGACTTTTTATTTATTTTATGATATTTTCGGTCATACCTGCCATATGTGTTTCATCCCTTAAAAGAGCGTGGACACGGCAGCGCCGTGTCCACGCATGGTCGGGTCGATTTCAATTACATCGCTTTGGCACGTTCCGCCATTTGATCGCGCAGGTCGTGTGAGTCCTTGTCGATGGTGTAGATCGCGCCGAGATAGAAGAAGAAACACAGACCCCATGCCACGGTGCAGATGATCAAGATCGCGGTTTGCAGGTCGAACGCGCGCGCGATATAGGCGGTGAGCAAGGGGGCAGAAACGGCCCCGCCATTTTCAATGAAATATTCCATGGCTTGTGCGGTGGAGCGCACTTCCGGCACGGTCACATCGTATACAGTGGCGATCACGTTCGCGGAAGATAACGGCATGAACACGGCTGTTAGACACATGAAAATGAAGAATTGATTTTTCGCTTCAATGGGAGTGGTGAGGGCAAGATACATAAAGAGCGCTCCCAGTAAAACACCCACGCTCGATACAATGATGCGTCCCTTGTTGGTGCGTTTGAAGGCGAAGTCACCCAGTGCGCCACCCAGGAAATATCCCGCTGCAAGAATCAGGATCACCGGTGCCATGGTGAAGAGGATGCTGTTTGCATCGTAACCGCGTTCTGTTTCAAGATATCCAAAGAAGAAAAAGGTGATCACATTCCACGGAAAGACGCCCGCAAAGCCCTGTAAAAATACGAACCACATGGTCTTCTTCTTGAATATCTCGCGGGCTTCCACCCAGGAGAATTTGAAGGTTTGCATTTCAGCCATGTTCTCAAATTCGGGCTCGGCCTGCCCGCGCGGCATTTCCTTGACGCCAAAGTAGATCAGGATGGCGATGACCAATCCCAATGAACCGGTAATGTAAAAAATGGACCGCCATCCGCCGATCATCGGCGCGACGATCAAGGCCAGGATCATGCCGACCAAATATCCAAGGGGTTGTGCAAGCTGCAAAATACCATATACCTTCCCGCGCAGGTTCGGGCCGAAATAATCGGCGATCAATGTGTACAAGCCGGGATAGGAAGAATCATCGATGCCGGTGGAGGCACGTGTGACCAGAAAACCACCAAAGGTTTTCACAAGGGCATTCAGCCATGTGGTGCTGCCCCAGATCAGCGAGGCCAGGGAAAGTAATTTTGTCCGTGAATAACGGTCGTATAAATATCCCCAGATCGGGTAAAGCACCGTGGCGACCAGCAATGCTCCGGAATTGATCCAGCCCCATTGGATGATATCAAGACCAAGATCAGTACTGATCTGCACCTGCAGCGAGCCGATCATCAATTTGTCGGTTTGGTGTAAAAGCATGAAGAAGAAGAACACAACGACGACGAACCAGCGATACCGTGAATTTTCCTGTTTCATATCTGCCTCGTTTAGTAGGATGCTGGGATTATAACGGAGGTTGAATCAAACAGCCTCCCAAACGGGAGGCTGTTTGAAATTAAAACGGGTTATCTGTTTATGATGAACAAAACGCCGGCAATGAGTGCGCACACCCCGGCGATGACAGATGCAAGAGAGAAGGTCACTCCCAACAATGCCAGCCCGGAAATAATCAGATAAGCACCCAGTAGGATCCATTTTAAGTTTTTCATGCTTTCTCCTTTACCAGTAAGATTTGTCTTGATATTTCGAACACTATTTCCAGTTCGAGGTTACGGGTTATTCCGTTTCTTCTGAAATAATTTCCTGTGCAAGTTTTTTTAATTCATCCGCATTGGTCACTTTGGAAGCATCAAAATATTGTCCAAGCAGGTCCAGCGGACTCAAACTGCTGACCACCTGTCCTTCGGCGATGCGCACGCGTGATTCGCTTTGTGGCCGCTTCACCAGATGAAATTCAAAAGAGTCCTCGGTGTATTTTCGCAAAGCGGATTCGTCGATCAGCGAATCCCATTCTCTTGGATATTCCACCGAAAGCTTGACAATCGCCTCAGACATTTCTTTCGGGCTGGGCAATGCTTCCTTAAGCGCATTTGTCACGTTCTCGCTGGACCTGAGAACTGTTCGGCGGTCGATGAATTTTCTCACCCCTTTGAGCTGGATCCATTCGACCTTGGTGTCTTTCCCCTTTTCAACATCCGCGATGACAAAAAAGCGGTCTTCCTTGACTTCGCCAAAGTCCACGCGTTCAATGGAGCCGGGATACACGACTGGCGGCTGCGAGCCTTCATTCACATCCTGCGGCTTGTGGATGTGTCCCATCGCCACATAACTAAACTTCGGATTCTTTACGAGGCTTCCTGAAAGCACGAGGTCATTTCCCAACATCACCAATCTCTCGCCGCCAAACTTTGCCCCTTCAATGGAGGCGTGGGCCGTCAAAACGACAGGCAGGGATGGGTCAACTTCTTCCAGCCATCCTTCGATCAAATCTCCGATATTGTTTTCGATGCGTGCAAATGCTTCTGTTGAATTCGTCTCACCTGTGGCGGCCATCAACCCGGAACGCGGCACCCACGGCATGGCGATAATTTGAATCGGTAAACCCCATAAATCTTTTGAAGTGAGTAACTCCGGCTTTTGCAGCACGCGAATGAAAGGCACATGCAGCGTGTCAAATTCCTGAATGGCGTGCGCACGTCCCGCAGCGGGGGAAATATCATGGTTGCCCACCAACAACAAAGTGGGAATCTTCGCTTCCGATAATCGCATGATGCGTTTGCCCCACTCACGTTGAAAGGTGGGAGCAGGGGAGCGGTCCTTGTAGGCATCGCCGGCAAAGATGACCATGTCCACTTTTCGGGAGATGGCTGTATCTACGATGGTGTCAAGTGATTTCAGAAAATCAAGGACGCGAAACGGCAGGCCGCTTTCAGGGTCATGACGGCCATAGTTGGCCATGTCGATATGTGCGTCGGCGAAGTGTAATAGTTTCATAGTTGGGTGGTTTGTTAGTTGGATGGTTTGGATTTTCGTAGATATCCAACCATGCCGTTGATTAAGCGTTTGGTTTCGGTTGCGAGGTTGTAGGCTGTCGTGAGTTCTGCTTGAGTTATGTAATTGCGATCAAGTGCAAGGTATAGCTCAGATTGTACTTCGCTGGCAGAACGTCTTGAAATTTTGAGAAATCGAATGAACTCAGGGTTTGTCCCGGAGTCAAAACCTTCAGCTATATTGTGCATAACTGAACCCGCGGCATCCTGAATTTGACCAACTAAACGGAAATCCTTGGAGAATTTTGAATGTTGAGTTAGATCATAAATTAAGTTAGTCAGTTGGCGGGCTTTTTGCCAACTTTGTAAATCTTCAAACCGTTCGATTTTAGTCATGAAGATGCCATCCCTTTTTCAAGAACTACTCGACTATCAAACTATTCAACTAAAAACTAACTACGGTTGCAATCCCAAATCCTGTAGCGCTTGAACCGCAGGCAGCCAGTCCTTGTGGATTTTCAATGTGGCATAGTAATCATCCACCGCGGCCTGGGTGTTCCCAATTTGATAGTAGGCACGCCCGCGCCAAAGCAGGGACTCTTCCAGCGTGGGCGATGAAATAGTGTCATTCAAAGTGGTGTCGGCAAGGTTGATCACATCCTGATATCGCTGCGAATAGAAATAAGCGAAATAGGGTCCTGTCTGATACCACATCATGCGGAAGGGACGATTTGCTTTTGCAATATCCCAGGTCGAATATAACGAGAATGCTTTGTCATAAGCGGTGGCGGCATCCACATATTCCTGCAAGGCTACATGGCTTGTCCCTTTGTTGAACCAGGCAAAGAACAGGTTGTTACCCGTGACAGAAGTGATTTCCTTGTTCGCCAACTCAAGCGCGTGTTGAGCTGCCCATTTTTCATCTGTATAGTTTCCAAGAATATCCATCACTTCATCTTCACTGTCGGCAGGGTATACCACCATGAATAGATAATTGAAGGAACGCCATCCATCTTGATATTCCGGGTACGGACTTAACAGGTTTTTGCCGGGTTTGAGATAGGCATCCTGGACGATAAACCCGCCTTTTGTATCATCGTAGCCGGTCGTGAAAAGATAATGCCCCAGCCAGTCGATCTTGCCGGTGTAATCGGCTTCATAATATCCCTTTTCGATAATGACCGGGAATCCGGAAGCCAGCAAACTTTTGATCAGGTTCATGTCGCCGCCATAACGAAGCAGGGCGCGGTATTCCGTCTCTTCATTGACATAGTCAACAAGCTCATATGGCATAACATTCTTATCGGGCAAGCCTTGCTCGATAAAACTCTTGCGAGGGTCACCCGAACCGGGTTTGACCACACGGGCTACATCGTCGCGATTCCCCTTCCATCCCCAGAAGTTCAATGCCATCGTGATGTTCGCAGGGCCGCAATAATTCCAGCGTTCATGCTGATCGACGTAGACAACGCCCGGCAGGGTCACTGACCCAGGCAATGGCGTGGATGTGATCGTTGGGCTGGGAGTAGGACCCGGTTTCAGTGTGGCGGTCGCCGCCGGAGTTAAAGTCAACGCGATCTCTGCTCGGGCAGTCGCTAGAGCGGTTTCGATCGTAAGTGGATTTTCCTGGCCGGGTGTGAAGACTGCTTCGCTTGGTGGTTTGAAGAAATAAATGATCCTTGTCCGCAAAAGGTCCACGCGCGTTGCAAGGCGGTCATGTACTGGCGGTAAAAAATAAATGCCGATTGCAAGCAGAAGACCAAGCGGAATATACCAGATGGGTTTTATTTTCTTGAGCATGGTTAAGATTATACTGCCTCTTCTTTAGGACGTTAGAAAAAATATTTGTCTATTCACGCAAAATGGGGGATTTTCGAATATTTCTTCTTATCCAAATCTAATCTTTGCCCGTAACTTTTTTTCCTGAAGTTCGACTTCTCATTAATCAACGGACTTGTCCGTAATAAGGAGATTTAATCATGAGAAAAAGTACATTGTTCATTTCCACGGTCCTGACTATTTTTATGATGGCAACCATTTTTGGTGTTGCCTCTGCCTATCAACAGATTGTTCGTAACCAAAGCACGGCAGCGCAAGTTTCGGCTGTGCAGGTTGCTCCTGTGGTTCAGGTTGCGCCGGCCCAGCCCGCCGCTTCAGTTCCTACGTTGACGATCGTTACACCGGAACAGGCAACCACCATCGCATCCACTTTCTTAAATGACACAAGCGTTTACAGTGTTGAAACAGTTGATTATCAGCGTGTTGTGGCCTATTTGATTACATTTAGTTCCGGCAATCTGGTGTATGTCAGTACTACCGGCGAGATCCTTGCTGTTAGTCAGTTGGCTCCGGTTGTGGTTGCCAGAAACAATGGGAATTCCAATGGTGGTGGTAGTACTTCAAGCAATAATGGCGGCGAGCATGAAGATCATGAAGAACACGAAGGCGGTGATGACTAATGGCATCGAACAAACCAGCCAATAAATGGACAGACGTCCAACTGGCGATTGCCGCCATTTCCATGACCTCCGTGCTTGCATTCTGGAACATTTTTGCAGGACCCGATAGACAAAAGGCCGATGAAAAAGCGGCAGCACAACAGCAAGCTGCGTTGATCCCCGTCGCTACCATAATGCCGGCGCCAACTCCCGTGCCCACCGTACCGCCGGTTGGCTACACTATTTTATTTGGTGGAGCAGCTCCGCAGCCACAAGTGATCGTTCAATCTGGCGGTGGCGGTGGTGGAAATGGCGGCGGAGGCGGCGGTGGTGCTGTAACTTCCACTGGTTCTTCTTAATGCTGCATCGCTTTTCTTTCCGTGCAATGGGTTGCGAAATGCTCGCCCTGATTGAATGTGAATCAGGCTCTGCGCCTGCCATTTTGGATCATGTGCCGGGCTGGTTCGAAGAGTGGGAGGGATCGTTGAGCCGCTTCCGACTTAACTCGGAGCTGTCTCTGCTCAACCGAACATTCGATCAGCCGACAAGGGTCAGCGACGTGTTTTGGAAAGTATTTCAATCTGCATTGCAGGCCGATCAATTAAGTGACGGGTTGGTCACTCCAACCATTTTGGATTCAATGATCGAAGCCGGTTATGACCGTCCTTTTGACGTCCTGCCCCGTGACCAGATTCATTCAATGTCGCCAGTCATGTTGGCAGATCATCCGCTTTCGATGGTGGTTGCGGATTCGTCAACCCGCACGATCACTCTACCTGAAGGCATTCGTCTTGATTTTGGTGGCGTTGCAAAAGGCTGGGCGGCACATGAAACTGTTGAACGATTAAAGGAATACGGTCCGTGCTTGATGAATGCCGGTGGCGATATTGCCGTCAGTGGTCCACGCATGGATGGAAGCGCGTGGCCGATCGGTGTGTCGAATCCCTTCGAAGCAGGAGCAGACCTTGAGGTCCTGTTTGTGAAGCGCGGCGGAGTTGCGTCCTCGGGGAAAGATCGCCGTCATTGGAATCAAAATGGTGTGTTTCGTCATCACATCATCAATCCATACACCGGGCAGCCTGCAGAAACGGACTTGATGCGAGTGACGGTGGTTGCGCCCACTGTGATGGAAGCCGAGGCTGCCGCAAAGACAGCCTTTATCCTCGGTTATGAAAATGGTCTGGAGTGGATCGAGTCTCGTCCTGATTTTGCAGCGGCAATGATCCTTGAGTCAGGTGAATTGCTCCACAGCCAGCAAATGCAGGAATATTTGTAAGGAGTAGTCATGTCCATGAATACGCAGGACCCGAATCAATTTGAATCTTCAGTAAGCATCCAAACATTTTTGCTTTTTCTGTTTGCAACCGTGATCGGATTGTTGGTGGCTGTTTTGTTGCTCCCGATCTTTTTACCGAACATGGCTTTCTCTTTAAGTGGAGACGCCCCCAAAGCCTATTGGTATCTTTCACGCGGTACGGCATTCGTGTCGCTTTCCCTGCTGTGGGTTTCGATGGCATTGGGCCTGGGTATTACCAATAAGATGGCACGGCTGTGGCCCGGCATGCCCGCCACTTTTGCCATTCATGAATATGTAAGTCTGCTTGGCCTGGCTTTTGCCTTATTTCACGCGCTCATTATTCTTGGCGATCATTACATCAATTTCACGCTTTTGCAATTGATCATTCCTTTTAGCACGGTGGATTACAAACCTTTCTGGGTTGGCATTGGACAGATCGGCTTTTACGTTTGGTTGATCGTTGCGGCGAGCTTTTATATTCGCCCGACAATCGGACAAAAATTCTGGCGGTTGTTGCATTACGCCAGCTTTGGAATGTACTTTCTTGGAATTTTTCACGGAATTTTCAGCGGCACCGATACAAGCATGAGCTGGGCGCAGAATTATTATTGGTTTTCTGCGGGAAGTTTGATCTTCCTGTTCTTCGTTCGTATTGTGGGTGTAGTGATCGATGCCTTGTTTCCGGTCAAGAAGCAGATGCCTGCTCCGCGATAGTTATTTTGAGTAAATACTCCTAGATAGACTAACCTTGCGAGATCAAATTATCTTTTGAATTATCCATTAAGTTTTTGTAAAGCTCATTTGTAATTTTTTCATTTCCGTCGAAATAGGGTAGATCCTCAATGGCTTTTATCTTAAATGAGGGTGATGTTTTTTGTTCCGGTGCATCCTTGATGAAAAAATAGGGCTTTAATGAGTAAAGCTCTTCGAGCGAATCGAAATCTTTTATGTTAACTATTTGAACATTGTTGAATTCTTTTTGATTGTTAGGCTTGTTTCTTATGATATAGGATTGAAATATATCAATATCATAGTTTGAACATTCGGCTATTATCATTTTCTTGTTTTCAGCAGACATACAAGCCCCAAACATCACAGATTTGACGCAGTCAAGAGAGAAATCAAACAAATGTATCTTGTCGTCTCTGTGTGGCTTGTTTGCTATTGGTTTATAGTCTTGTAAATCCGAAAAAGGCCTAACTAATCGATACTCAGCTTCATTACTCCATATAGAGGTCTTTTTAAAAAATAACTCATCCCGCAGTTTTTCGATGATAATGCTTCTGTCGTTATTTAAAATGCTATCAATTACCAAGGAGTAATCATCAACATACTCTACTTTTTTGACAGAGTATTCAGTCCCGCTTTTGGATTTCATGCATGGGTGTTTGGAGAAATTATTGTCGAGTTCAATTACGAAGCCTTTGTGCCCATTTGTGTACTTGCTCCACATCTCAAAGGAAAAGGGTAGTTTGGTTAGAGATAAGATGCCATAAGAATTTATTTGCGATTCAATTATTTGCACTCGGTAGAAAAGCTCTATGCTGGGCAAGGTAATTCCATTCAATTCGTAGAATTGATAAATTTCTGTGTCGGGCGGGAATTTTAGCGTTGGGTTAAATTCTAATGGGTCATTCATTCCCCATGGTTGAGTAAGACGTATTTTATGATTTTTAAAAATTCCATTTAACACGTCTTTGCTGTCGCTACAATATTTGAAGTAAGATGAAAATTCTTCCATAGTTTCTATTATAAAACTAAATGGGCAGCTACCGTTTCGGTAGCCGCCCATTATGATTAACTAATTGATTATTCTTTCACTTCGCCGTCGATCACATCGCCATCTTGATGAGTGGCGGGTCCGCCTTCAGGTTGGGCCTGTGCTTGCGGTTGACCTTGCGCGTACAACTGTTGACTCAGCGCGTGGAAGGTGTTTTGCAACTCTTCGGTGAGTTTCTTGATCTTGTCCACGTCATCGCCTTGAGCCGCCTGCTTCAACTCATTGACCTTTGTTTCGATTGAGGCTTTTTCAGCGGCGGGGACCTTGTCACCGAGATCGCGCAGTGATTTCTCGATCTGATACGCGAGATTGTCCGCATCGTTCTTGACCTGGATCACTTCGCGGCGTTTCTTGTCCGCGCTTTCGTTCTGGCGGGCTTCCTGTACCATGCGGTCAATATCGTTCTTGTTCAGGTTTGTGGATGCAGTGATGGTAACTTTCTGTTCCTTGCCTGAAGCCTTGTCTTTTGCGGCAACATTCAAAATGCCATTGGCATCGATGTCGAAGGTCACTTCAACCTGCGGGATGCCGCGGGGAGCGGGTGGAATTCCATCCAGTCGGAATCTGCCGAGACTCATATTGTCGCCAGCCATTGGTCGCTCGCCTTGCAGCACATGAATGTCCACTGCGGTTTGATTATCCGCGGCCGTGGAATACACTTCCGTTTTGCGGACCGGGATGGTGGTATTGCGCTCGATCATTACGGTCATTACACTGCCCATGGTCTCAACACCGAGAGAGAGGGGGGTGACGTCGAGCAACAAAATATCTTTAACTTCGCCGCCAAGCACACCGCCTTGAATGGCTGCACCAATGGCCACGACTTCATCCGGGTTGACGCCTTTGTTCGGCTCCTTGCCATTGGTCAACTTGCGGACCAACTCCTGAACCATCGGCATACGGGATGAACCACCGACCAAAACAACTTCGTTTAATTTGCTTGCATCCAGGCCAGCATCTTTGAGTGCAGCTTCAAATGGAGTGCGGCAACGCTGCAAGAGGTCTTCGGTCATTTGCTCAAATTTTGCACGGCTGAGCTTCAACTGCAAATGCTTTGGTCCGCTGGCATCGGCTGTCACATAAGGCAGGTTGATCTCTGTTTCCATCACAGTGGAAAGCTCGATCTTGGCCTTTTCAGCAGCTTCACGCAAGCGTTGCAAAGCCTGACGGTCTGCACGAAGATCGATGCCTTGATCCTTCTTGAATTCATCCGCAGCCCAATTGGTGATCTTCTGATCCCAATCGTCACCGCCGAGGTGGGTGTCGCCGTTCGTGGATTTTACTTCGATCACGCCTTCACCTACTTCGAGCACGGATACGTCGAACGTACCGCCGCCCAAGTCGAAGACGAGGATGGTTTCATTTTTCTTTTTATCAAGCCCGTACGCTAAAGCGGATGCGGTAGGTTCGTTGATGATGCGTAGCACTTCCAAGCCTGCAATGCGGCCTGCATCTTTTGTTGCCTGGCGTTGGCTGTCATTAAAATATGCAGGGACGGTGATGACTGCCTGAGTGACAGCTTCGCCCAAATACGCTTCAGCATCGGCCTTTAGCTTGCCCAGTATCATCGCGCTGATTTCCTGCGGGGAATATTCCTTCCCTGTCACAGGCACTTTGACGCGCACATCGCCGGTCGGCCCCTGAATTACCTGATAGGGAACCATGCCCCGTTCGGAGCCGGTCTCTTCAAAGTGACGGCCGATAAATCTTTTAATGGAATAGATGGTGTTATCCGAATTTACAACTGCCTGGCGTTTGGCGGTTTGTCCCACCATGCGTTCGCCATTTTTGTTGAACGCAACAACCGACGGGCAAAGACGCCCGCCTTCTGCGGTGGTGATCACAGTGGCAGTACCACCTTCCATGACGGAAACCACACTGTTTGTCGTACCGAGGTCAATACCGATGATTTTTGCCATTTTCAAACTCCTTGCTGATAGTATTCAATGGCCTAATGTTAAACGAACTACGCAAGAATTCTGTTAACAAGTTATAAAAATTCCATTGGTGCTTTTTGATTTATTCGGGTGTACTTACCTTAAACCAGTCAAACGTGACGATGGCAGGAACATCCTTGAAGGAGGCGGTTGAGATGCCGACCCTGCCTTCAGAGAGCGCAAAACGGGTCACGTCAAGTTTGCGGAACAACTTTCCGTTGATAAAAAGAGACAGGAAATTTTCCTGACAGACAAGGCCGATTTCATAATCCATAAGGTCCGGGGTGAGATACTCGGTCGGGTCACTGGCAATGGGCAGATAGTTGGCTATGCCTTCTCCAAGTAGTTGACCAAATAGCACGTTATATGTTCCATCGCTGGAGATGTTGAATTCATACCATCCACTTTCAGAGTAACGGCAGATCAAGCCTGTGGAACCGCTCGGCGGGCCGTCAAATTTCGCGGCCACATTGACATCTTCATAATCATGCGAACTGTGGACTGCATAGTACCAACTGTTTGGAGAGGAGAGGTCAAAACGAAGCAATCCATTTTCAATGCGAAGTGTGGGGAGGGTTTCACCGCCGGTTTGGAAGGAGGTCCATGCGGTTGTGTCGGTTGCGTCAAAATCATCGGTGAAGTAAAGCGGAATGAGTGTGGCGGTTAATGTTGGGGCAGGAGGTAAAGTTGCTGTCGCTGTGGCAGGCTCGGGCTGAGTTGGAGGCGCTATGGTCAGCGTGGATTCTGCTTGAGGGATTGAGGTGGCGCTTTGGCAGGCAGTGATGAGGAGGAAAAATCCGATAAGAAATTTTTTCATGTTGTACCTTATAACACGATTGTCCAGCACTTTGGCTGGACAATCGTGTGTGTGGAGATGGCGGGAATTGAACCCGCGTCCGAAAGATTCGACCCTCGGAAATCTACGAGCGTAGCCTGCCGAAGTTAGTCATCACAGAGATCTCGGCGGGCAGGTAACTCTGTGACCATCCACTTGTCTTAGGCGTATTTAGTGGAGTCATACGCAGCGCTCCATTCTTGTTTCGCCCGGTCCGTCACTGGATGGAGTACAGGGCCGGCGGACGTGACATCCTAAGATGTCATGCTGTTATGTTCGCTTATGCAGCGAGGGGCATAGCAGCGTATGAAGTGCGGTTGGCACTTAAAGTTTTGCACTGATTTTACGAGTTCGGTGCGCGCTCGGCTCGCATTCCGGAACCAGCCTCTCCCGTCGAAGCCTGTCATCCCCGTGATGACGGTGCTTTTTCCGTTGCATTTTTATTATAGCATACTCAGGAAACCCTTCATTTGACGTTATAATATCAATAGTTTGCTTTAGGCATGTTTTCTTGAGGATATTATGGCTGAAAAGATTTTGATCGTTGATGACGATGTTGATACGCTCCGCCTCGTTGGGCTGATGCTCCAGAAAATTGGATATCAGATCAGTGCGGCGTCCAACGGCGAACAAGGACTTGCCAAGGCGTTTGAAGAGCGTCCGGACCTGATCCTTCTAGATGTAATGATGCCGGATATGGACGGATATGAGGTGACGCGCCGCCTCAGAAAAAACCCTGCCACTTCCTCCACCCCAATCTTGATGTTTACAGCCAAAACTCAATTGGATGACAAGGTGGTCGGGTTCGAAGTTGGTGCCGACGATTATTTGACCAAACCAACACACCCAACTGAGCTGCAATCGCATATTAAAGCTTTGCTGGCGCGCGCGCCAAAGAGCGGCGAAGTGGCTGATATAAAAACGGCTCTCGCTGAAAAGCATGGATACGTGATCGGTGTACTTTCAGCCCGAGGTGGATTGGGGGTAACCACTGTTGCTTCCAATATAGCATCTGCGCTTTTAACCAGCACACAGGATGATGTGATTTTTGCGGAACTGGTCCCGGGGCAGGGGACTCTGGCCATGGATCTGGGGGTACCCTCGCAAACAGGACTCAATGAAATATTAAAGGGAAGTGTTGTTGAAGTAACGCGTGAAAAAGTGGCGTCTTCATTGGTTTCGCACAGTTCCGGTGTAAAGCTATTGCTCGCCTCTGAACAGCCGAAGGATGTAGCCTTAACCGCCCAAGTGAAGAAATATGAATCCCTGGTGGAACGGCTGGCGAGCCTGGCGCGCTTTGTTGTGCTGGATTTGGGTGCCGGCCTACCCGAGTTTTCACAGGCTGTTTTGCCAATGTGTTCTGAAAAGATCATTCTTGTTGAAGGTTCCATCAATACCATCCGTCAAACCAAATTGTTGATCGATGATATAGCCAATTTAAAGGTGGATCGTAAAACGATTGGTGTAGTTTTGAATAATCGCACGCGTTCCGAAAGCCAGCTTTCCTTGAATCAGGTACAGGAGAAGCTGGGGCATTCAATCCTCAGTTCATTAACCCCGGCTCCGGAGATCTTCTCGCAGGCTTTGCGCGCGCAGAATACAGTAATTGTCACCCAACCCTTAAGTGTGACCGGACAGCAGTTTGTGAGAATTGCAGAAAGTATCCTGGAACGTGAAAAGGCAAAATGATCTCCTTCTCTGCACAAACGCAAACAGCCATTGAGTTTGCCGCAGATCTGATCAGGCAATCCAAACGTACTGTGGCTTTGACAGGTGCAGGCCTTTCCACCCCTTCGGGTATTCCAGATTTTCGCTCGGAGGGAACAGGGTTATGGTCTCATGATGAACCCATGGAAGTTGCGTCGCTGCACACATTCCGCACTGCACCAGAAAAATTCTTTGCGTGGTTTCGCCCGTTGGCAGGACAAATTTACAACGCGCAACCGAACGCAGCTCACCTTGCTCTGGCAGCATTGGAAAAGGCCGGGAAGCTTGTTTCGATCATCACACAGAATATTGATATGCTGCATCAAAAAGCCGGGTCTGTATCTGTGGTCGAAACGCATGGAAGCATAAGAACCCTCTCCTGCACTCAGTGTTATCATAAAGTCAATGCAGATCAGTGTGTAACGAATTTTGTCGCAACAGGGTTGATGCCAAGTTGCCCGAAATGCGGCAGTACTTTGAAACCGGATGTGATTCTGTTTGGAGAGCAGTTGCTTCAATCGGCGTGGTCTGATGCGCAGCAAAGGGCACGTCAATGTGATCTGATGGTTGTCATCGGTTCCTCGCTTGAAGTTTTGCCGGTGGCCGGCTTGCCCATGCAGGCGCTTGACCGCGGAGCCCATCTGATCATTGCGAATAATTCGCCAACTTATTTAAACGTCCGCGCTGATGCGGTAATTCTTGAAGACGTTGCAGTCGTCATCCCGGCGATTGTAGAGAGAGTGTTAAATGGCTGAAATTAAAACTGAACACCTGGATGGATATCGTCGTTTGATCGATATTGCTCGCGATCTCGCCTCCACCCTGGACCTGGATATTCTACTCTCCCGAATTGTACATGCCGCCGCTGAGATTAGTGGCGCCGAGGCCGCATCCATATTGTTATACGATGATACGTCGCGGCAGCTCTATTTTCAGGTCTCGACCAACCTGGACGAATCAACGAGGCGGGGTTTGATCGTCCCTTTGGAAGGCAGCATTGCGGGTTGGATCGTCACAAACCGAAAACCGGTGCGTGTCTCCAATGTGCATGAAGATGCACGTTTCTACTCAGATGTGGAAGAGACCACGGGTTTTTCGACCCAATCCATTTTGGGCATTCCCCTCGTTACAAAGAACAAAATCGTCGGTGTGTTGGAGGCCCTCAACAAGCATCATGGAAAGTTCTCTGACCAGGACGAATCGATGCTTCTGGTGCTTGGCGCACAAGCCGCTGTTGCGATCGAAAATGCGCGCCTCTTTCAACAATCGGATTTGATCGCCGAATTCGTTCATGAGTTGCGCACACCTTTATCTTCTTTGAGTACAGCGACTTATCTTCTGCTTCGCCCTGAGATGTCTCAAGAGCAACGGGATCAAATCATCAAAAATATTCATAATGAAACCATGCGCCTCAACTCGCTGGCTTCGTCGTTCCTGGATCTAGCCCGGCTGGAATCAGGACGTGTGCAATTTCGCAAGAATCCATTCAGTATTGCTGATTTGATGTATGAGTGCAAGGATGTTATGGCTTCCAAGGCGCTTGAGGATAATATTCAACTGCGTGTTGAGTCGCCTGAAGGCCTTCCGTTGTTGGATGCGGACCGCGACAAGATAAAACAGGTTTTCCTTAACCTGTTGAGCAACGCGATAAAATACAACCGCCCGAACGGTACCGTGATGTTGCGCGCCGAAGTTAGAGAGAATGAAATGGTACTTTTCGTACAGGATACCGGTCTTGGCATCCCGGATGAATCCCTGCCTCATTTATTCGAAAAATTTTACCGCGTTCGCGAACATGAAAACCGTGCCGCAGGTACCGGCCTTGGTCTTTCCATTTGCAAGCAAATTATTTATGGTCACGGCGGCAGGATCGAGGTCAAGAGCAAGATCGGGGTCGGGACCGTGTTCTCTTTGTTTTTGCCCCGTCAGGCCAAAACACAGCCGCGAGTAAACGACATCGAGGAATCCAGTCAGCGTGGTAAGAAAGGGTGAATTGACTTTTTACCTCGTTGATTGTAAACTTGTCGAAATGAATTTTTAGATTGTTTTCTTTGGAGGAATATATGGCTCAGTTTCAATTTGTGATGCGGTCGGGTCCCACCCCCGGCGTTACTTTCCCACTGGAGGGGGATCAACTTACCATTGGTCGTGATGCTAATAATGGCGTGGCCATTAATGATGCCGAAGTATCTCGCAAGCACTCACGTCTTACTTTCCAGGGCGGGAAGTATGTGTTGGAAGACCTGGGTTCCACAAATGGAACCTTTGTCAACGGGCAACGACTTGCCGGCCCGGTGGTTCTCAAGCCTGGGGATGTGGTTTCCCTGGGGGAACAGATTGTTCTGATGTACGACTCGATGAACGTCGATACAGGTGCCACCGTTGCTGTCCCGAGAAAATCCGCCCGTGTCGAAGCCCCATACGCTCAACCCGCTCCTGCCGCTGCGCCTGTATATGCTTCCGCTCCCGCTGGTGCGCCTGCAAAGAAAAGCAATATGACACCGCTTTTGATCGGTGGTGGTGTGGTTATTTTCCTTTGTCTATGTATCTCATTCTTTGTCTGGGTGGATGCCACATATCGATGGTGTACGTTCTTCCCATTCATTTCCGGTTGCTAGTTTTTCTTTCTTTGGCCCCGCGAGTTTCTACTCGCGGGGCGTTTTATTTAATTGATGTAAAATTGATTATCTTTGATACAATCAAAATAGGAACTTGCCCGTTTTCCCCTTAACCATGGATCAAAAAATGAATCAAACTCACCCCTCCGCTTCCCCCATCTGGAGTACAAATACAAAGTTGGTTGTCGCACTCACAGCTGTTGTAGTGATTGGCGCGTTGTTGGTTAAATTTCAATTCATATTAAGTCCTTTACTGATCGCATTTGTATTGGCATATCTTTTTTATCCATTAGCCAGCTTGCTTCACCGTAAATTACATTTTTCCTGGAATATTTCGGTTGCGGTTATTTATGGACTTGTGGTGATCGTCCTCCTGACCGGTTTGACCGTGGGTGGAGTTGGTTTAGTGCAGCAAATTCAAAGTGTGGTAACCATTGTGCAGGATGGCATTACAACATTGCCGGATCTTGTAGACCGATTTTCCGGACAAACCTACTCCTTTGGTCCATTCGAGATCGATTTTCGCTCGATCGACTTGCAGTCTGTAAGTCGTCAGCTATTGAGCCTGGTACAGCCACTTCTCAGCCGTACGGGGTCACTGGTCAGCACAGTGGCTGGCGGCGCAGCTAATTTCCTTGGCTGGACCCTGTTTGTCGTTCTCGTGTCCTACTTTGTACTTGCTGAAAGCGGTGGTTTAAAAAATAGAATCGTAATTGTGGATGTCCCGGGATATACCGGCGATATTGAAAGGCTCAGCCGTGAACTTGGGCGTATTTGGAATGCATTTTTACGCGGTCAGATCATAATTTTTTTTCTTGCTGTGGCGGTTTATTCCATTGTCCTTTCTGTGCTTGGAGTCCGATATGCATTAAGCCTTGCAGTCCTTGCCGGGATCGCCCGCTTTGTTCCCTATGTTGGTCCCGCCATTAACTGGCTGGTGCTTGTGATCGTTGCGTATTTTCAGGCATATAAACTCTTTCATCTTTCCCCGCTTTATTACACCCTGCTTATCCTGGCAATTGCTCTGATCATCGATCAGATTTTTGACAATATGGTCTCGCCTCGTATTCTGTCCAATGCACTAAAGGTCCACCCTGCAGCGGTTTTGGTGGCGGCGATCATTGCGGCTAATTTATTGGGGCTGCTCGGTGTTGTAATTGCGGCTCCCATGCTTGCAACAGTAGCGCTATTCTGGGGATATACCATGCGGAAACTTCTGGATGTTGATCCCTGGCCCGAGGATGAACCCGTTCAACCGCCTCCTCCAGCAGGCGGGCGTTTCTTTGTCTGGATTCGGCGCTTCCTACGCCGCTTTAGCCTGAATCGCCAAAAAGGAAAATAATCCTTCCCTCGACGTTTTTCATCCATCATCTGAAAGTAAAGGAGATTTAAATGAACAACAATAATAATGAACCCAGCACGGAAACCATAGCCGAGACCGAAAACTTCCTCGCCTGGAAAGCTGAAGAACCTGATGGTGAGATCACCTATCATATTGAACTGAATAATGTCACTGTTCATTTTTTTGAGGAAGAATGGAAAGAATTTATCGCTCTTGTCCGTGATCTGCGTTGATTTTAATATTCTGTGGATCGTGTGAGCAATAAGGGTTTTTGATCTTATTGCTCATATTGATTATCTCCCCGTAAACCCTGTGAAAACAATTTCAAAAATATTTCTCTCTGTGCTCATCGGCTTGCTGTCTGCCTTTGGGTTTGATGCCCTTTTTCTGGATTTGTTCAACCGCGAAACTCCAGATCAGGTTTTATTGCTGGTTATTCCCGCCGCCGCATTTGGTTTTTTGGTTTTTACCTCTTGGGAGGAACCCCGAAAAGTTTTTCAAAAACCGACGATGGCTTTTTTTCAGACAGATAAGATTTTACCTTTTATCAAGGAAAATTTTTCCGGTATCCTGCTTGCACTGGTTTTTTTCTTTGTTTATTTTTATATCGGCCTGATACTCAACCCGGCTCGTGTCGATACTGTGGATAATTATCTTGATGCGGATAATTCCTCCTGGATGCGTCGTATTGCCGACCCAAATGGCGGGCAGCTTGAGATGCGTGGACCACACCCTTTTGCCTACCTGATCTTTCGTCCTTTTGGGGCCCTCCTTAATTTTTTTACGAAGGATTTTGCACTATCGGCCATAACACTTAATGTGCTTGCGGGAGCTTTGTGTGTATTCCTTGTTTGGTTTTATTTTAAGAGACATACACAGAATGCCATGTATGCTCTTTTGATCGGATCTTTGCTGGGATTAAGTACATCCCAGTTCTTTTTCAGCTCTGTTGTTGAGACATATATTTTTTCGTCGCTATTATTGATACTTTTCTTCGTCATTATTCAGAAAAATGAAACATCCATCCGAAATTTAGTATTTGTCGGTTTGATTACTTTTGGCATTACTCTTACCAATTTTGTTCAAACATTTATTGGTTTTTTTGTCTCCCGCCCTCGGATCAGGGAGTCGATCCGTTTTGCCGGGCTGACGATATCTTTAGGAGTGGTTGCAAGCCTTGTTCATGCAGCTCTATATCCTTCCAGCAAGCTTTTCTTTTTGCCAACCGATGCCGGCGCCGAAGATGAGTTTTTCTTTTCTGTTTTCCGTGAGCCATCATGGAGGGTGATTGGCCGTATCATCCTCCTGATCCGCACAATTTTCCTTTATACGGTGGTCGCCCCTAAGCCTTATGTGTTCACTACGGAAGTGGGAGGGACATTCCCACGCTTTAACTTCTTTAAAGTAGCTCCGGAAACTTTTTCCTATAGCTCGTATAACGGTTTGGGGAATATTCTAATCATCACCTGGTCGATCCTGTTGTTTGTTGCAGGCCTGTTGTTTATCATCGACATTATTCGTATTCGTAAATTTGATGCGAGGTTAGGTTTCGTTTTGTGCGTTTTGTTTAACTTTATTCTCCACTTTCTTTATGGGTATGAGCCTTTTCTCTACTCGCCTGATTGGGCATATGCATTGATACTTTTTGTCGGACTTTCCTTTGCCCCCTTCTCCAGGAATAAAATATTACAGGTGGGTGTGTTTGTCTTTTTAGTTGGCTTGACCGTCAATCAATGGCAATTTTTTGAGTTTATTTTCAGAACGATCGCTCCATACGCACATTAGGATTTGAAATTGAAAAGTTTAAATCTTCGTACACTACTTGCGTGGATACTGGTTGTCTTTGCCTCATATTTGGCGATGGGTTTTTTAGGGAATTATTATCGTTCATTTCTTGAAGCCCTTCTGTTGGCTACCTGCCTCCAGTTGGCAGCTGGGGTATTTTCTTTTTACTTGATTGAGCAGGCCGCGCGTTTGCATTCCTACCATTCGATGGATTTCCATCTATTGCTCTGGCTGCTTGTGGGGGGGTGGCTTTTCGTGTTAAGAATGTTTGGGATGTTGCAGCAGTTTCCCCGTTTGTTCGATGCGACTTATATTCTTGTTGAAAACGAACAGCTTATCCCTTTTGCGTTTGCAAGTATTTTGTCGTTGGTTTTCTTCGTGTTGAAGAGCGAATCCATGATGGGAATCAAATTCCACATGAAGAAGGCTGTTTCATTTTTTGATGGAAATGGACCGGGTCTTTTATTGGCAGGCACCTTCTTTGCCATATATTTCCCGATGGCGGTTACGTTCAATCAGCCGGTCTTTGATGTGGACGATATTTTCTTTGATACTGATGGTTTGCTCTGGCGCACTCGTTTCACGACTGAAGCCTTTCAGGATTATTACTGGCGTTCCGTACACCCGTTTGTTTTATTACTGATCAGGCCTCTCGTATCGTTCATTGCTTTTTTTCTCAAAGGCGATAAACTTGCAGCCGCTTGTGTGTTGACTGCACTGGCTGGCGCGCTTTGTGTATATCTTGCATGGGATTTTGTAAAACAAAAAACAGGAAATTCAGTATATGCTGCCTTGATCGCAGCACTATTCGGCGCATCGGCTGCACATCTCGTTTTCGGCTCATTGCTTGAGACGTATATTTTCCTGTCGGCGCTTGCGCTTGCTTTTATGGTTTTCCTCTTAAGAGATCGGCTCCTCTGGGTTCTTGTAGTGACAGGGTTGGCTTCTTTTGGAATTACGCTCTTGAATTTTATTCACATGCTGATAGCCTTTATTTTCGTGAAACGAAATTTTCAAGAATGGATTAAATATGGGGTGGTTGTTGGTGTGTTGGCTGTTTCATTAACCTTTCTGAATAATTTTGTATACCCCGATTCGCAGCCATATTTTTTTGTTCCTTCGAGTTTGGGCGCGGAAACTGAAAACACGTTTGCCCCATCGGTTCAACGTGCCATCGCATTGGGACGTATGATGCTGTTAAATAGTATCGTGGCACCGGAGCCGTTGCTCCTGGAAGAGGAGATCCCGTTTGTAAAAGTATGGATGTTTAAAGCAGATCCGATGCGGCAAGGGGAATATCAGACTGGTTTTGGTACGCTGCTGGCCTTGACCTGGCTCGGTTTGTGTTTGCTTGGCGGGTTCCTTTTTCTGAAAAATTATAAAAATCAAGACAACCGATTTTCATTTGCGTTCATTTTGATTCTCATTTTCAATTTCATGCTTCACCTTCGCTATGGCAAGGACCTTTTTCTTTACTCCACCAATTGGACATATGCCGTTGTGTTGTTCCTTTCCATTCAATGGAACGAATTATCAGAAAAGCGTTGGTTTCAAGCCCTTCTTTTTGTTTTTACTTTTCTCCTGCTATTCAACAATTTTCGACTCATTCAGACCATGCTTGTGACTTCTTCATTGCATGTAAAATAGCGGATCTTAAATTAAGACTCCCTGTCTTTATAAAGACAGGGAGTCTTTGTAATGGCAATCTTCTAAATATGAATTGGTGTTCCATCTGCGCCATGTGCCGCTTCCATGATCGCTTCTGAAAGCGTGGGGTGGGCATGGACATTTCGCGCGATCTCGTGGGGGGTAAGCTCCATCATGTGGGCGAGTGTCAATTCGGGGAGCAACTCGGTCACTTCGGGACCGATCATGTGAGCCCCAAGGATCTCGCCGTATTTTGCATCCATCACAATTTTGACGAAGCCTGCGTAATCTCCAAGACCAAGTGCTTTGCCGTTAGGCTGGAAGGGAAATCGCCCGATTTTAATGTCATACCCGCGTTCCTTTGCCTGCGCTTCAGTCAGACCGAATGAAGCAACCTGTGGATATGAGTATGTAGCACGTGGCATCATTTCGTAATCAAGGGTGACGGTCTCATGACCGCCGATGTGTTCCGCAGCGACGATGCCCATGGTTGAACCAACATGCGCAAGCATCAACTTGCCTGTCACATCACCAATTGCCCAAATGCCGGGGATATTCGTCTGCATTTTTTCATTGACTTCGACAAAGCCGCGTTCGTTGATCTTGACGCCCGCTTCCTCGAGCCCAAGACCTTTCGAGTTCGGACGGAAACCGATCGCGACCAGGGCCTGGTCTGCTTCCAGTACCGTTTCTTTTCCTTCTGCTGACACCTTTACCTTCACGCCAGTCTTGGTTGATTCGACCGATTCAACCTTGTGGCCGGTCATGATTTTGATTCCGCGCTTCTTGAATTCCTTTTCAAGCTCTTTTGATACTTCTTCATCTTCAAGCGGGATAATGCGCGGCAGCATTTCAACGATGGTGACATCCACACCGTAGGCATTCCAGATCGTGGTGAATTCCACGCCAATGGCCCCGGATCCAATCACAACCACGGACTTGGGGAGTTTTTCCTGCAGGATGGCTTCCCAATATGTGACAACCTTGTCGCCATCCACTTTCCATACGGGCGGGACCGTTGCCGTTGCGCCGGTGGCAACAATGATATTCTTTGCCTTGAGTTCAGTGACCTTGCCGTCCTTGTCTGTTACATTGATCGTATCTTTTGATTTAAGTTTCGCTTCGCCCATGAAGACGGTAATGTTGTTTTTCTTCATCAGAAAACCAACGCCCTTGGTCAGGCGGTCCGAATTTTGTCGCGAGCGTTTGACCGCCACGCTGTAATCCAATTTGAGATTGTCGAACGAAAAGCCGAAATCCTTGCCACGTTCGCGCAATGTGTGGGCCACTTCCGCATTTTTGAGCAAAGACTTGGACGGAATACAACCGACATTCAAGCACACGCCGCCCATCCATTGTTTGTCCACGATTGCTACTTTCTGTTTAAGCTGTGCTGCGCGGATGGCCGCCACATATCCTGCGGGGCCGGCGCCGATCACAACGACATCAAAGTTTTCTGCCATAGAGGAACTCCAGTAAATTGAGAATGATTGATTTCTTGCGCCCCCATTGTACTATTAAAGAAACATCTCCTTTTATCAAGGAGATGTTTGATGGCTATAAAATTTTCTTCAAAAATTCAACTGTTCGATCCCATGCCAACTGCGCGGCAGCGGGGTCATATTCGGGGCGATCCTCTTCCACGAACCAGTGGGCAACTCCCGGATAGACGTGACGCGTCGTGTCCACGCCCGCCTTTTTTAATGCTGCGAAGGTCATGTCCACATATTCATTGGGTTCCCATTCATCGTTATCGCTGAAATGTCCCATCACTTTCGCAGTGATTTTCCCATAATCCGTCTCTCCATTGCCATAAAAGATCACCATGGCTCCGATTTGCTCTGGAGAAGTAGAGGCGATTTCCAATGCCCATCCTCCGCCCATCGAGAAACCAACCAGGCCAATTTTGCCTTTTACCAAGCTGCATAAATGATCCTTTGCTGCATTGACGGTATCCACCATTAATTCAAGATCACGTTTTTCCAGAAGCGCCTTTGCTTCGTCAATGGTGGTGGCAATGCGCCCCTGATAGAGATCGGGCGCAAGAACTGTGAATCCTTCCTGTGCAAGCCGATCACAAAATTTTTTAAAGAAAGGTTTCAATCCCCACCACGCGTGCAATACCAAAATGCCCGGGCCATTTCCTTCTGCAAGGTAGGCATTGGCTTGTTTTTCTTTTACCTTCAATTTGATTTCTGTGTTCATGGCATTCTCCTTTTTGGATATTTTACCAGAACGTACGTTCTAATTTCAAGGGAAATAAAAAAAAACGATTTCAAGTCGCCTTGTGGATTTACAACCAACGCCTCACTCTGGACTTATAGCTGGTATAAGCCTCACCGAACTTTTTCTCCAGATAGGCTTCTTCCTTCTCGATCACCAACCGACTCAGGGTCGTCGCAAAGACTGGCCCCGCGATCAGCCCCCACAACGAACCGGAATTAAGGGGAAAGCCGATGACCATAAGCAGAAAACCCAAATAGATCGGGTTTCGTGTGATTCGGTAAATGCCCCCCGTCGCCAATGCCTTGACCGAGCCATGCGGATCAAGTGTGGTTCGGATTTTGCGAAATTCCAGGAAGGCACCCACGCCCAACAGAAAGCCAATGGCAGTAAATCCAAGTCCGATGGTTCGAAACAAGGCATTAACTTCAATGGGCAAGGGGGCAAACCTTTGCAGAAGTATTGCCACTACCAAATAGAATAAAGCCACAAAGGGTGGATGAATATTTTTGTTAATGTTCGGGCTATCTTTTTGTTTTTCAGTCATGATTTATTATTCTCCGTATAAAAATAAGCATACATTGGCTTTTTGATTCTACGCCATTAACTATTCGTGATCTGTTATGGTATATTTTGGCGATGAAGAAAAACATTATCATATCACTTGCGTTTGTTTTTGTTGGTCTGTTTTTCACTGGTATTTCAATTTTGGCAGAAAAAATCGGCCTGGATAAAAACCCGGGGGATTGGAGCAGAACACGTATTCTGGTTCTTGCCATCGGCGTAATTCTCGTCCTTGTTCCAATTGTTTACCTAAGATTTGAGTCCGCATTTCGAGATATAGCTCGTGCGTTTTCCCAACGAGTACTGGAGAATCGCGTTGCAGCCTGGGTGTGGCAACGGCCGTCTATTCAATATGTATCGAGACTTTTTAAGAACTATTCTTTCACACTTCCAATACTGTTCATCATTTTCGTTTTATATATATGGTTGGTTAGTTCGGGGACATGGACGGAATGGGTCTCGCCATCCCGGTTTTATGCAAGCCTTGCGCAAGGTTTTGAATATAAAACTCTGTCTGTTGCAATGACGCCTGACCCACGCCTGGCTGAATTGGAAAATCCCTATGACCCCAAAAATTGGAGGGGGACAATCGAAGTGCCGATGGATATTAGTTATTACAAAGGCAGGTTTTATTTGTATTGGGGGGCGGCCCCGGCATTTATATTGTTCGTGTTACATCCATTTTATAACGGTAGGATTGGGGATCTTCAACTTACATTTGTATTTATTTGCGGGATCTTCCTTTTTCAGTATCTATTTGTAATTGCATTGTGGGATCGTTTTTTTTCCGGTCTGCCAAAATGGATGCTGCAAATATCCCTGCTTTTAACGGGACTGGTTTGTCCGCTGACGTTCATGCTGGCGCCGTTTAAAGGAGCGCGAATTTATGAAGCTGCAATTTCAAGCGGTCAATTCTTTTTGCTGGCAGGGTTCTTGGTGGCTGTTACGGCTTTGAATAAAGAGTTGGTATCCGCTTGTATTAGGTTCTTTCTTGCTGGTATTCTGTGGGCACTTTCCTTTGGATCAAGAATGACCTTGATATTCCCTGTCGCGTTGTTGTCTCTGATGGTTGCCTATTGGTTCTATATGGAAAAGCAAAGTCTGCGGCCCTCAGCTATAAAATTATTTTTTCTAGGTCTGCCGTTGGGGATTGGGGCGGCGTGCATCGGATGGTACAACTGGGCGCGTTTTGGATCGGTGACAGAAGCAGGTTTGTATTATCAGCTGACAGCTGGATTGTATTTGCAAAAATATAACAAGGAACTGATTGATCCCATTTACACATTGCAGAATCTGTATAACTACCTTGTATATCCGTTTGATGTTTCCCCCCACTTTCCCTTTTTTTTGCCAAGATATACATATGCAACGCCTATTTTTTCATTTTATCCACTCCCGGAGTTATATGCAGGCCAATGGGTCACTGGCCTATTGTGGACGGTGCCTTTTATATTGTTTTCGTGTGTTCCATTAGCGCGATTGTGGACTTCATTCCGGGCCTCCACCCCTGTTCAAAGTGAACAAAGAAAACTAACTTGGATCATTGTCGCAATGACAACAGGATTTCTAGGTGCCTTCGTTTTTCTACTCGTGTTTTTCTGGGCGGCCATGAGATATCAAGCTGATTTCATGCCGTTTCTGCTTATGTTAAGTATTGTTGGTTTTTGGCAGGGGTACCAACTTCTTTCTGAAAATGCGATACGCAGAAGAATTTATGTTGTGATTGGAGTTGCTCTTGTGAGTATTTCAATTATTAATAGCACGTTGTTGGCGCTTGCAGTTAACGATGCGCGCTTCTTGCTAATAAAGATTTTTCAATGATCATTTTGTGTTTGTATATTTCCCGTCGTTATCTTTTGCAATAATTTATCAGCTCCAGTTTTCAAGGGTCTCTTTAATTTTGGCCAGAAACCAATCTGCCGAAGCCCCGTCGAGAATGCGGTGATCGAACACGAAGGACGTATACACCATCGGGCGAATTGCGATGGCATCGTCGATCACGACAACACGTTTCTGCATCGCACCAATTCCCAAAATGCCTGATTGCGGTTGATTGATCACCGGGAAGGCAAATAGCGATCCGCTGGTGCCGTGATTTGTGAGTGTGAATGTGCCGCCTTTGACATCATCAGGCTGCAGTTTTTTGCTTCGTGCGCGATTGGCTAAATCGTTGACTGCCCGTGCCATGGCTAGAAGGGAAAGATTATCCGCATCCTTGATGACAGGGACGATCAGCCCGTCTTCGCCCAGCGAAACCGCCATGCCGATATTAATGTTTTTATGGACCAGCACGCCTTCATCGCTCCACGAGGAGTTGACAATCGGATATGCTTTCAAGCCAGCTACAATCGCGGTCATGAAATAGGCCGTAAAGGTGAGGTTGACTCCGTCTTTTTCAAAAGCTGCCTTGTTTGCAGCACGATGTTTAGTGATGCGTGAGAGATCCGCCTCCATTACGGTCAGCACATGCGGCGAGGTGTGCTTCGAATCAACCATGTGCTGCGCAATCGATTTGCGCATGGTTGTGTGTTTGATGAGCTGATCCCCTTCCATCGGTTTAATAACTATGGGTTGCTGCCCCGCAGGTTTTGCAATTGATTTCCCGCTTCCCACAAAGCTCAAAACATCATTTTTTGTAATTCGGTTGTTCAACCCGGTTCCTGCCACCTGTTTTAAATCCACGCCATGCTCGGCGGCGATCTTTGCCACGATGGGGGAGATGAAACCAAGATCCTGGTTAATGTTTGGCTGCGGCTGATGAACTGTTTGTGTTTGAACAGCAGACGTTGGTGTTTTCGCTTGCACGGTGTTTTCCGCAGTTACGGAGCCGCTATCCACAGTTTCGCCGGGCGCGCCAATGACTGCCAGCAATTCACCTACTTTGGCGGCAGTGCCTTCCTGCGTGATGATTTTTAATATGGTCCCACTTGCAGGAGCAGGGATTTCCGTATCCACTTTGTCGGTATTTACTTCCAGTAGGGGTTCCAACTCCTTGATCGAGTCGCCCACCTGCTTGAGCCATTTTGTGACCGTGACTTCTTCAACGCCTTCGCCTAATCTTGGAACCAAAACTTTTGTCGCCATTATTTCTCTCCATCAACTAAACAAAGGATACATAGCAGGATCGACTTCGTTCATCATTTCATAAACCGCATCGAATACGGTTTCCACATTCGGCTTGGACCAGTAATCGCCATCCGATCCATAGGCCGGGCGATGTGCTTTTGCAGAAAGTGTTCTTGCAGGAGAATCTAGATGGAAATAACCACCTTGTTTTTCGATGACTTCCTGCATCATGTAGGCGCTCGCGCCACCTGGTACATCCTCATCCACGAAAAGGATGCGGTTTGTTCTCTTCAAAGAGTCAACGATCATGTTGTGAATGTCGAATGGCATCAACGATTGTACATCGATGACTTCCACCTCGATGCCTGCCTTACTTAACTTGTCTGCGGCCTCGATGACGATCCTGCAACAAGCTCCGTATGTCACGACGGTGACATCCTTTCCTTCGCGGATGATTTCTGGAACGCCGAGGGGGATTGTGATTTCACCGATATTCTTTGGCAACTTTTCCTTGACACGATAACCATTCAATACTTCCACTACAATCGCAGGCTCGTCTGATTTCAATAATGTGTTGTAGAAACCAGCGGCGCGCGTCATGTCACGCGGGACCAAAACATAAATGCCGCGCACAAGATGAAGAAGTCCTGCCATTGGCGAGCCCGCATGCCATACACCTTCCAGCCGGTGCCCACGAGTGCGAATAATGACAGGAGATTTTTGCCCACCAGCAGTGCGCCAGCGCAGCGTGGCAAGGTCATCGCTCATGGTTTGTAGTGCGTACAACACATAATCAAGATATTGAATTTCAGCGATGGGGCGCAAGCCGCGCAATGCCAGACCAATGGCCTGACCCAAAATCGTTGCTTCACGAATGCCGGTATCGGTCACACGGTATTCGCCATATTTCTCCTGCATGCCCTTGAAACCCTGATTGACATCACCCAGTTTTCCCACATCTTCGCCGAATGCGATCAAACGTGGTTCGCGTGCCAGCGCCAGATCGAATGCAGCGTTAACCACTTCAAAACCGAACATGGTGGGTGAATTTTCAGAATAGATCGGTTTGACTTCTTCCACTTTCAACGCAGTGCCGGAATGTAGATGCGAACCATAGCGCTCAATGTTCAAATTATCGTATTCATGTTTCCACTCGATGAGAACTCCTTTGGTGGGATTCGCTTCATCGCGCAACAGTCTTAACGCTTCGTGTGCTGCGGCATGAATATCGCGCCTCGTCACCGACGGGAGGGCGGATAGCCGATCTTTGAGCAGTCTCAACTCTGCCATATGGTTTGAGCTGCCGGCGATCTCCTCGATCATATCCATCACTTGATTGCGCTCTTCAAGAATGGGGGAGAGATACGAATCCCATGCAGCCTTGCGGAATCCTTCCACAGTTTCGTAGTCTGCTTTTTCAAGGGAATCAAGCTCGGGCGCAGACACGATGCGGTTTTCGATCATCCACGCGCGCATCTTTTTGAGTCCGTCAAACTCTTCTTCGAATTTAAGTCGCTCTGCGGATTTGTATCTTTCGTGACTCCCCGATGTGCTGTGACCCTGTGGCTGCGTGACGTCGATGACGTGGATCAGCGCGGGGATGTGATATTCGCGTGCGATCTCGGCGGCGCTGAGATAGGTTTCGAGCAGGGCGGGGTAGTCCCACGCGCGCACGGTGTAATGATCGTAGCCGTTTTGCACTTTTTCATTGGGCAGGGTGGTGTCGCGTTCAAAGCCCTTGAGTAGCGAGCCTATATTTTCCTTGACCATTTGAAATTGATTGGGCACTGAGATGCCATAGCCGTCATCGTAAATGGTGATAATAGCGGGGGCTTTCAACACGCCGATTGCATTGATCGATTCCCAAAACAATCCTTCGGCCGTGGAGGCATTCCCGATGGTGGCAAAGGTGACTTCATTGCCATTGTTCGAGAAATCCTTGAATTCTTTTAGTTCATTGAGGTGACGATATAAAACGGATGCATACGCAAGCCCCACGGCGCGCGGCATTTGCGCGGCAGTGGGGGAGATATCTGCTGCAGTGTTGTATATTTTGGTTTGCGCGCGCCATGTGCCGTTGGGATATAGATTGCGCGAGGCGAAGTGCGCATTCATTTGCCGACCCGCGCTGGCAGGATCGTAAGTGATGTCGGCATGTGCGTACAACTGGGCGAAAAACTCCTGAATGGTCATTGCGTTCAACATGAACATCCATGTTTGATCGCGATAATATCCAGAGCGCCAGTCGCCCTTGCGAAACGCGCGGGCGATGGCGAGTTGTGCGATTTCCTTGCCGTCTCCAAAAATTCCGAACTTTGCCTTGCCGCTTAATACTTCTCGCCGCCCTATGAGCGAAGCCTGGCGGGATTGATAAGCCAGGCGATAATCTTTGATGATCTCTTCTTTATCCAGGGGAAGTGCAATAGAACCCTTCTTTTTGGGCATTTACTCTCTCCTATGGTTGATGACCCGGATTATAACAAAGGATGAGGAATGAAGGATTACGCATGAAAAAAAGGCGGACATTTCTGCCGCCTTTCATTAGTGAAACAGAGTCAATTTAATCTTAGGGGATTGCGTATGTGCCTATGACGCGCAAAAAGAGCGGATTATAGAGATCGAGCGTTGCATCGTTGGCTAGAAAAGATAGAAGCAATATCTGCTTACCGCCATTACGCAGTTCAAAATTGGTGGTACCTGAGTAGCCGCCTTTGCTGGATTTCCATGTCCAAAATTCACTTCCGTCATTAAGAGTTTTAATATCTAATACGCGAACATCGCCTCCGCCGCTTGAATAACGATCATTAAGCAGGAAAAGAGCTACCTGACCAGCATTTCCCATCGTGTATGCGTTGCCATCCACCACGGAAATATTCTCGATCACAGCGGTTCCATCTGGCGAGGTTAACGACTCAATCACGGAATCCGTATAAGTTTGGTGGTCATCATAAACATACTCCCAGCCGATCGGGACGGAAATTGACATTGAATTTTCCGGGCCGACAAAATTCCAACTGGGTTCGTAGATTGGCAGAGTAGCTGCCGGTTCCAAAATAACCTCAAGCGAAGAAATGAACTCATCAAAGCCGGCTTGAAAGTCGGGGTTACTTTTGATGACGCTTTCTGTGCCAAGCAATTCAAATATATAGGTAACTTGCCCAAATTGATTATAGACTGATTGGACAAACTGTGTTTTTCCTTCAAAAGTATAGGTTTTTTGAAGTGCGTATACATCCTTTGTATCGCTGACGTAATAATCGGTCTGCTTATAATCATCAAATGTGGAGTAGTAAAAATTATCGGTGTAATTGACGAGGTTTTTATATGAAGCCGCATCCAATGGAATGCCTGTGTTGGTGACTGATACGTAAAAGAAAACGCCCGATATTGGATCGGTGATATAGGCGTCATAATTTGTTTCTTGGATATCCCAGCCTACGGGGGGATGGTACGAAAAGGCTCCGGAGGGGTGATTGTGAATTTTCTTGTCCAATTCAAAAGTTGATTTGGTTGGCACGGCTGGAGGTGCAGGCTTTTGAGTCGGTGGAGGGGTCTTTGTCGGGATCGTTGTTGGGGCAGCTGTAGGCGTGGCAGTCGGGGCGGCTGCCAGCCCTGCGCAAGCCAAGTTTGCGGCCAGCAGTAGGCTAAGAAAGACAAAGAGCATTTTGGTTTGGGGTTTCATTTTTATTTCTCCTTTGGGTTGATTTGGAAAATCGCTACGGTTGAAATTGACAGCCTTGATAAAAACCATCCACCTGGCTTTGCATAACATCAGGATCAAATTTTAGAGATTCTTCGAGCGGTACGATGGAATGGTAAAGAACATAAATCCATTCCTTTTCGGAAAAAATGTAGTAGCCTTCCTGGCTGTCAGCGGTTGTTGTTACTCCATTTTGCGTCACTTCAAGGTTTGAGACACCTGGGTTGTCAATCACTACAAATAAAATGGTGTTTGGAAGGAATTCCTGATGGGTTACGATGGCATTTGGAAACCAAAAAAGAACAGTTTGTTCAAGTATGTTCTGCAGTGTTTCTTCCCTTGTGTTGCTGGAAGACAATGCTTTTACCAGATCTTCACCACCCCACTTAATGACATTAAAATAATGCACTCCATACTGTTGCCCGAAATCATTGGATGCGGCTACAAATCCGTCCCCATTCTTTGTTGTATTTTCATCGGCACGCAGGATTGGGTTAAGACCATCCTGCATGATGTCTTTAAAGTCGCAGGAGAAAATATTGTTTGGTGCGGTGTAAATTGTCCCATTGTATGTTCCTACGTTAATATCTGTGTCCGCAGAACCTGTGTCAAATATGTTGAGTAAAAGTGAGTTGTTGATTACTACAACCCCTGCGATCACCAGGCATAAACAAACAAGGCTAAGAAGACCAAGTAGAATCCATAACCACATAGCTTTTTTGTTTTTTATAGCAGGTTGGGAGATTTCATTAGTTTGGTTGTCCATTTTTCTCCTTTAAAATAATAAATCATAGTCGATTGCTGGTGTAATTATCAGCTATAAGTTGGAAAAAAAACTGCCAATAACCTCCATTGTTTCTAACCCTGCCAAAGGACTAAAGTTCTTATTCGCGGGAACCCTTGTTCTAATTTTTTAGATATGTGAACCCATTCCCGTTTTTTGGTTCGTTTTGGAAGTAGGCGGAGTGGGCGAATGTAAAAGGGAGTTCACATATTGAGCGCGGCAAGCAGGCGCAAAAGATTTTACATAATTGGAGTTGAAACGTTGCGTCCAGCAGAAGTACGTCCGCTCGAACCTTTGCTGTGGGTTTGGTATAACTATGCGGTTTTGCACGACGCATACGTGAAGGGGGTGATGAACTTCGAAGTGGTGGTGCGATTATATATTTCGGAAGGGACGTTCAGCCGAACACGCCGCAATGCCTTGAGAGGTGTGCCAAGGTGGCTGATGGAAGACAATAAGGCGGGAAAAATATAAATTGCAAGGATGAAGAGAATGATAAAAATAGGCGGGCAGAAATGCCCGCCCACTGATTACTTTTCACTATTGATTTTCCTACTTCATTCTCTCTGCCACGATCTCCGCAACATCCTTCACTTGAACAGTCCCGCCATCTGCTTTGGATGCATCGCTCATCATCGTCATGCAGAAGGGGCAGCCAACGGCGACTGTATCTGCGCCGGTGGATTTTGCCTCGGCAAAACGTGCTGTGTTGACGTGCGAAGTTCCCTGCTCTTCTTCCTTCCACATCTGCGCGCCGCCAGCCCCGCAGCAGAAAGACTTGGCCCCGTTGCGCGGCATCTCCACCATCTCCATGCCCGCAGACTTTAAGCCATCACGTGGCGCGTCTGTGATCTTGTTATGCCTGCCCAAATAGCATGGATCGTGGAAGGTAACCTTCATATTGTCGCCTTCCAGATTCATGGAAATCTTTCCCGCGCCCACCAATTCGTTGATCAATTGCGTATGATGAATGACCTGGTAATTTCCACCGAAGGCAGGATATTCATTTTTGATCGTGTGCAAACAATGCGGGCAGGTCGTCACGATTCGTAGTGGGCGGGATGACCCCGCCCCTACGGAATTCAAAATTTCAACATTTTGCGAGGCCAGCCCGAAGAAGATATCTTCACGTCCTGCGCGGCGGGCTGAGTCACCTGTACAGGATTCGTTTTTTCCAAGGACGGCGTAGTTAACTCCGGCCGTGTTCAGAATTTTTGCAAAGGCTTGTGCGGTTTTTTGTGCGCGTGCGTCGGTTGCAGGAGCACAGCCGACCCACCATAAAATTTCAGGTTCGGCATTTTGCTCAATGGTCGGCACGGACATGCCCTCCGCCCATTTCATGCGATCTGCTTGCGAAACATTCCATGGATTTTGATTGCGTTCCATACCCTTGAACGCGGTTTCCAATTGTTTTGGGAACGTACTTTCCATCATCGAAAGATTTCTGCGGATGTCTAAAATATCGCGCATCGGTTCATTGCCTACGGGACAAATGTCCACGCATGCGCCGCAGCTTGTACAAGCCCAAACGGCTTCTTCGGAAATCAAATTCAGCATTGGCACATCAGTTGTGCCGCCATTGTTGAAGTGATAACGTTTGTTGATCTCCAGCGCGGCGGGGGATAGTAATTTCCCGGTGTTGTATGCGGGACAGACCTCCTGGCAGCGGAAGCACATGATACAGGCGTAGCTGTCCATGATCTGTTCCCAGCCGAGATCCTTCATCTTTGCTGCGCCAAACTGCTCGATGGATGTATCATCAAGATTGATGTAATTTAATTCGCCGATGGATTTTCTTTGAGGCTTTAACGCAAAATTCAACGGCGCAAAGAATAAATGAATATGTTTTGAAATGGGGAAGTAGGGAAGGAATGCAACAACTGCACCGATGGATAGCCAAAACGCGATATGTTCTCCCGCGGCCAAGACGCTCGCATCCATACCTGACCATAAGCCTGCCATTGCTGAGATGCTGGGTTGCCAACTGTCAGAGTGACCTGCCAATGCCAACCCGAAAGATTCTCCCAGAAATCGCATTGAGTTATGCACAAAGATAAACGTGGCAACGATTGCTGAGTCACGCAGAATCCCTGCTCTTGCTTTTGGGTCGAGCAAAGTCGTATCGCGCGTGGACAGATTCGCTGGTCGCAGGATGAAGCGGCGAAAAGCCATGGCAAGGATGGCAACAATGATCGCGACGTTCGCAACATCCGCCAATAGCCGATATGCATCCCCAAATAAACCGGTGTTTTCAAGCAGGCGGAAACCTGTGTAGGCGTAGATTAAGTCCGCGAGGTTGATCAGCAGGAAAGAAAGAAATCCCCAACCGATCAATCCGTGCAAAATGCTCGGGCCAAGCCTGAGTCGAAAAACGGGCTGGAACAACCCCACCTTTACGATGAGATCGCCAATCCGTTTCGGCAGTAAAGACCAATCGACTTTTCCCTGCCCGCTGGAAATATGACCAACGATCTTCATCACACCCCGATAGGTGAAATAAAGCGAAACAAGCGTTGCAACTGCGAAGAGGATTTTTTCTACAAGGGTGAGCATTGCGCCTCCGGGATTTGTCGTGCAGTCGTATTATATGTTGACTTTCGCAAGTGTAGCACAGGTTACAGAATATAAAAACGCCGCGTGTCCTTCGCGGCGTTATGGTTTCATGGGAGTTATTTACTGATGTCGTTAACGTAATCCACTGCGCCGGAGCATGCGCCGGTCAGGAAGGGGGAGATGTTTTCCCAGGTGAGATCGAGGTTTTCACCCTGCGCATGTGTGATGGCTTCGGCAAGACAGCTTCCGCCTGCGTTGTAATTGACCAGAGTGAATTTCCATAAATCTTCATACGAAGCGACTTCGCCCGGGGATTGTTGAGTATAGTTGTACAGGATTTGCCCGGTTTGTTCGCAATTGGCGGTCATGGTGTGGGCAAATACGCCGATGGAAAAATCAGCCTGGGTTAAGTCCAGCCCGAGTGGACAGTTTTCACAGGACGCATTCACACTTCCGACCAGGGCACGACGCAGAAGTGTTTGTTCATATTCATCCAAATTCATGTAACCCGTATTACATGCGCCATCTTCCAATACCAGTGGGCAGAATTGATTATAAAAAGACGAATTCCAAAATAAGGTGGTATCTGCGCCATTTTCCGTCAATTGACCAAGACCTACGTCTCCGACCGCCTGAAAGATGCCCGGCCAAAACTGGCTTTCGCGTGCGAAAAGATTTTTGATCAAACGGGCGGGTACATCGGTTTCCTGCGCTGTGGTGAGAATTAAATCGTCGAATTGATTTTGCCAATCGGTAACGGCGGGACGCGCTTTTTCAAGCCCGCATTGATTGACGTTGCCGCTTGCGTCAAGACCGCCATCGGTGCAACTGCTGGCATCCACGGCACCCTGCAAAATCAAATTGGCTGCCAGATAGGTATAGGGAATATCGCTGCTGAGGTCTTCACTTTCCTTCGGCGTGGAAAGCCATTTCGGTGCGCCGCCAACAGGCGGGAAGACGCCCCATGAATCGGAGCATGTTGCTACAGCTTGTCCCTGCCATTGAGAGGAAAGCACATCCACATACCAATAGAGTTGGTCCGGGTCGCCTTCGTCCGCTTTTTGCACGCGGACCTTGGCTGTGTAAACGAGGCTGCTATCTCCATAAGATGAATATGCCCAGAATTCTATATTTGAGCCTTCTTCACTGGTTTCTTCTATATGGATCTTGCAGGTGTCACTTTCGTCACAGGAGAATGATTGGTCTTCATAGGTCCCCTCTACACGGATAATGCTTTCGTTTGGCAGTGGTTCGAGCCCGCTTAATACGATGGTCGGTTTGGATTCGCAAATATTGGTGGAGGTGCTCAGCACGGATTCGCAATCTTCCAACGAGATCCATGCGGTGGCGGGGGCCAGCATCATACCGATCTCTTTTTCCTTTGGCGTGCTGTCCACCAGCATTACATAATATCCCTCACATTGATTTCTTTTGGGGATAAGACAGGGTTTTTGAGTGGTCCATGTTTTGTAAATCGTTGAGCCGCAATCCCGGTATACTTCTTCTGGGAGTGGAGGTTCCTTGTGATCTGTTGTAACGGTGCAGGTGATTTTTTGATTCTTCCAGGCAGCCATGTACCAGGTGTAGGAAGTATATTCAACTGCGATAACGGAGTAACGGTCCGGGCCGGGTGGGGGATTGGTTGCAGGAGCAGGCGTGAAGTTAGTAGTGAACGCCATGTTGGAGATGACGATCAACGCTGAAAGTAATCCCAGTAACCAGCGCGATTTCTGCATATTAATCAAGGAGAGTCCGCCATATTATAACGGACTCTCCTTATAAAACTATTTTTTCTTTTTCGTTTCCTTCTCAAGAGATTCGAGGGTTTCGAGATCGCGCTTGAGATTGATATGGCGGATATACATGCTTGCCGCATAGATACCCATGGTAAGGAAGCTGATCGCGTAGCCAGCGATCATATAACCGGAAGTGTCGGGAATTGTTTCCATTTTGTTCTCCTAAAGGGATACGTTCAATTTGAGCTGTTCGACCTTTTCTTCCAAAGCGCCGAGGCGAAGGCGATGCCAGATCATATCAATAAAAACCACGGTGAAGGCAAAGAGTGCAAAGAAAAAGGCTGTGCGCATGTCAGTGGTCATGCTGAAACCGCCCTGGGCTTCTGCGCTTGCATTCCCAATGACAACGGGGTGAATCGTACGGAAGAGACGAATCACCATAAAGGTGATGGGGGCACTTAATCCGCCAAGCAGTGTGTAAACGGCACCAAAGCGGGCGCGCTTTTCCGGGTCTTCGAGTCCCTGCCTAAGCATGAAATAGGCAATGTAGATCAATTCGGTAACCGCGGCAGTGGTGAGGCGTGGATCCCATGTCCACCAAGTGTTCCATGCGGGACGGGCCCAAATGGAACCGAGGACAATGGTGATGAAAAAGAACACAGTGCTGACTTCCACTGCGGCAACTTCGAAACGGTCCCAGCGCATATCTTTTGTGATGAGATAGGCGATGCCTGCGACCGCAGCGATGACAAAGCCGAGCAGGCCGACCCAGGCAGTCCCAATGTGAAAATAGAAGACGCGTTGAACATCTCCCATTACGGCTTCGGTGGGTGCAAAGACAAGGGCGAGATAGGTGGAGATGCCCAAAACGATGATCGAAACAACGTCCAGGATCGTGAGGGCAATTGGTTTGGTTTGCATAAGAACTCCTTAATAAGATGATCTGTCCATTAGACTGCACTTGATATAAAAACAACTGAGAACTTTGTTCAGGAAAATATAGATTTTGCAGTTTCCCGATTTGTTTATTCCTCGACGACATGTTCAAAGAACATGAGCGGCACAGCGATGAAGATCAGGTCATATACGATCAATAAATTGAGTGGCGCGAGGATCTCTGCGAAGTCGGCACCGTTAAGATATCCGCTGCTTGCTTTGACGGAAGCCAGTAACACGGGAATGGCAACCGGGAAAAGCAGGATCGGCAGCATGACATCGCGGGTGCGTGTTTGCACGGACATGGCTGCCAGCAATGTGCCTACGGCGATGTATCCGATCGAGCCAAGCAAGATAACAAGCAACAACCCTGGTTGAAAGAGGTTGATGTTATACAACATGCTGTAAACGGGTAGCACAATGATCTCAACGATCAGCATGAAGGCGAGGTTACTGATCGCCTTGCCGAAGTAAATCGCAGAGCGATCCACCGGCGCGAGCAACAATCCATCCATGCAGCCTCGGTCTTTCTCGACGGCCATCGAGCGGTTGAGGCCGAGTGTGCCGGCGAACGCAAATGTTGTCCATAACACGCCGGCTGTGACTGATTCGCGTACCTTCACATCCAATTCGAGCGCGAAGTTGAATATCAAAATGACCAGGAGGGAGAACACCAGCATGGCAGAAAGCAATTCGCGTGAGCGGAATTCGGCGGCGAGGTCTTTTCGAACGATCGCCATCATGGCCTTAAAGAAGGAGGGGGTAGGATTTTTCATGATTCGATGGCCCCTTTGTAAAATGCCAGCAGGTTTGTTTTTTTGAGTTCTTCCTGTTTTGCGGAAGCAACGATCACGCCGCGCGAGAGAATGTCAAAGCGGGTGGCGAGGTCTTCGGCGCGGGCAAGATCGTGAGATGTCATCACCACGGTGCGGCCTTTGGCGGCGACAGATCGAAGCACATCGTCCAGCATTTCAGAGGCGTCCTGATCGAGGCCGGTGTAGGGTTCGTCGAATAGCATCACTTCCGGGTCGTGGACCACGGCGCGGCCGATGGCGAGGCGTTGCTGCATCCCGCGTGAAAAGGTGCTGACCAGGTCCTTGCGGCGGTGTTCGAGCCCCACCATATCCAACACCTCGGTAATACGATTTTCCTGTTCTTCAATTCCATACATGCGGGCATAGAAGAGCAGGTTTTCTTCCGCGGTCAGGTCGGGATATAACAATGGTAAATGCGATACCACACCCAGTTTGGCACGGACCTTTGCAGCTTCGTCAGGAAGTTTGTGATTTGCAACAGTGACTTCGCCAAGCGATGGACGTGAGAGGGAAGCGAGGATTCTGAGGAACGTTGTCTTGCCGGCGCCATTGGGGCCGAGCAGCGCAACAAACTCGCCGGGCTGCACGCTGAAATCCACACCGCGCAGGACGATCTTTAAGCCAAACCGTTTGACGAGCTTTTTGGTTTCGATCATAAAGTTACTTTTGGAGTGCACCAACTTGCCAGTGCGTTTTCCAAACTATCCTTTTTTCTTTAATGAATTCTTCAACTCGGCGCGGCGTTTTTGATAGGCTTCATCAGAGATCTTGCCGGCTCGATGCAGGTCATCGATGGCGACGATCGCATCAAGAACAGACTCTGCATCTTCGTATTCATCGTCTTCTTCATCATCTGCAGAGTCTTTGCTCTTTTGGCTGTCTCGCCAGTACAACCAGCCTCCTGCAATGATGAGGGCGAGGCCAAGGGCGCCGATTCCAATGAGCAGTGTTTGATTTTGGGTAAGGTCCGCATTAACCGCTGTGCCGGAGGCCGGCTTGCCGGAAAGTGTAAATGAAATGGTGTCACCTGCATTCAAACTTGTGGAGGAATACAAGTCGAAGGAACTGCCTTGAAAATCGTGAGGCCCGTTGTTTGTGAGTGTGCTGCCTTCGGCGGTGACACCGCTTGGGACGAGCAGCATAACCTGCTCCACTGGAAGCACGACAGGCTGTTCGATGCTGATCGTTTTATCTTTGGCAACTGTTGCCAATGCGATCAAGCCATAGGGCTTGTCGGCTGTGGTGGGAGGCATGGCAAAACCATCTGCAAGTGAAATGAAGGATGCGCTATCCTGCGATGCTTCATATCCCATATTGGTGACACCGGCCGGTAATTTGATAAATGGAATTTCCTGCGAAGCATCCACTTTGACGATCACAGCTTTATCCGTTGGATTCGAGACTGAATACACTGCAATGATCTGCACATCGTTTTCATTGGCGTAATCAAAATATATTTGCAAGGCATCCACTTTGAGCACCGAGTAATCCTCGGTGGTGCCGTATAAGGTGATCGGAGTCATCGTAAATTCAGAAGTCTCCGGCTTGATGATCAGGAATTCAGACTGATATTGAATGCCGTTTAATTCCACTTCGGTGAGGAAGATTCTATTTTCAGGCACTTCCACACTTTCAAAAGTGTAGCTTCCATCTGAATTGACGATGGTTTCAAGCGTGAGAATTTCCTGCGGACCGGCATTGGCATCCGCGCCGTGTTCGTAGCCGCGCAGGGTGATCTTTAAATCGGATGGCAGGTCGGCACCGGTTTTATTTTCAAGGATGCCGCTGATGTTGCCGAAGCCGGGGATCGCTTCAGGCGTGACTTCGGCCTGCGTGCCCTCAATGGGGGTTGTCTCAGCGGACGGAGTCCCTGCTTCAGCGGAGACGGGTGTTTCGGTGGCAGGAGCAGTTGTCGGCGTGGCAAGAGGCGCGGAGAAGGTCAATGTGCGAATGTACATCGCCACGGCAACCGTTTCTTCATCGGTGAAACTGCTGCCGAATGCGCCGTCACCTGTTTTGATCATGGCGACAATGTCGTTTTCCGAAAGCGCAGACATCATCTCGGCATTGCTGAATTTCTTTGCACAGCTAGCGTCGCAATTGGCATCGAAAAGAGTTTTGCCCGCTTCGATTTGTTCGGGTGTGGTGTGCAAGGTTAGTGCGTAGGAAACCACATCCCAGCGTTCCTGATCGGAAAGGCTGTTGAATGGGGGCATGAATTTTTCAAGATTGCCTTGCGTGACAACAGTGAACCATGTGGCTGGCGCGGCTTTGTCGGCAATATCTGCAAGGCCGAGTGCAGCAACTGAATTTGGCAGGCTTGCGCTTTGCGGACCATCGCCCATGCCGCTCGTTCCGTGACAAGGCGCGCATTTTTCTGCATAGATCGCTTCGCCATTGCTGGTATCCGGTGCAGATGCTGGAAATAGTGGACCAAGTGTTGCGATAGGCGTGGGAGTAACATATCCCGGAGGCGGAGTGACATCCGCAGCCAGGGTGAAATTACAAGCGGCAAGCAGAATTGCGCTGGCTGCAAAAAGAATCGCGTGACGAAGTTTCATGAGTCCTCAAAAATTACTGTAAAGATTTTCCGCACGAGGGGCAGAATTTATCCGAGACGAGTACGGGTTTGCCACACTTGGGGCAAAAGCCGGCCGATTTACTTGTGTGCTGTTTGCGGCGCTGGGCGATCATCGATTCGATGTCGTCATCGCTTATTTCAGCGGAAGAGGATGAATCGGCGCGGGCGGCGGCGGCGGCTTTTTCGATGCGTGCCTCCGCATTTTTGGAAGTAGCCACGGGTGCAAGTTCATCGAGCTTGCGCAGAATATCGGCACCTTTTTGTAATAACGCAGCGCGTTGCTCGGGATAATCTTCCGCTGGCACTTTGCCGAGGTTGTGGTCAAAATCCAATTCCTGCAACGAGTTGATCACGCGGTCGCGTTCGGCTTTTAGCGCGGAGAGTTCATGAGATTCGCCAGCGCGGATTTTACGGGCGTTTTGAGTGAGGGGAGCATATACATACATGCCCACCAGCACGATGACAGCAAGAACAAGAAGAATTGAACTGATTTCCATGAGGTTCTCTATTCGGCGTTGGCAATGAAGGCTTGAATCTCTTCAACGGAAGCGAAGGGCCCGATCTTTACCTGTCGCAACAGACCCTGACGGTCGATGAGATAAGTTTCGGGAACACCCATTTGGCGATTCAGAATGCTGGAAATGGTCGACTTCAAGTCCGGTGCGTTGGGGAACGTGATATTGAATTTTTGCAGATATTCATTGGCACCTGCGGGAGTATCCACATAATCGACGCCGATGAAAACCACATCGCCGCCGTCCTTGTATAGTTGCCAGGCTTGTTCCAGCTCCGGTGCTTCCTGTTCACAAGGTTTGCACCACGATGCCCAAATGTTGATCAGGACGATCTTCCCCTGCAAATCGGAGAGCTTCATCTCCTTGTTGCCGGCATGTTCATAGCCTTCATAAAAGACAAGATCAAAATCTGGCACGGCTTTGCCGGGTTGAGCCATCGGATTTTGCGCGCGCTTCAAACCAAATCCCACCAGCGCAAGCAGTCCCACCAGAATTACCCAAATGGTAACCTGCGCCCAAATGGGCACACCGCGTCGCGGGGTTGTATTGTTCGTTTCAGTCATCACATTCTCCCTACGGATTATTTTCTTTTCTTTAGTTCTTCTTCGAAACGCGCGACATAATCATCCTGATCGGATCGATCGGAAGGGGTTGCGCTTCCTTCGCCGCCCACGCCTGTTTCAACAGTTTTGGGTTTTGTCCACTCTCGCATGGAGCGGAAGAGGATAATGGCACCGATCAAAATGAGCGTTGGCGGAAGGATATACACCAGCCAGTTGAGTCCCGTGGCTGGAGGTGTGGCGCGGACTTTGTCACCGTATTGATCGGTGAAGTATTGCAAAATCTCTTCTTCAGACTTGCCTTCGGAGAGCATGGTGCGAATTTGTTCACGCCAATCGTGGCAAGCTTCGGTGGGGCACACATCCAGCGGGGTGCTCTCGCAGACCGGGCAAAACAATTGCTTGGCGATGGCATTCACTTCATCATCAGTGGGTGGCGTTGTGTCCTGGGCGAAGGCCCTGCCAAAAAATGAGCCGGATAAGATCAGTGCAAATATGGTTATTAGTAAAGTTTTTCTCATATCGATCTCTTCTTAATCGGCCGCACTGGTTTGTCTAACGGTCCGCCGTGCGCGGACCACTTCAGTCTCGGGGTCTTTGTCCGGCCAGGCAGCGACAATAATTCCCACAAAGAAGACCAGGGAACCGATCCACAACCAGTTGACCAGGGGATTCACATACACCTTGAAAGTGGCGCCGTTGCTGGATACCGGCTGCCAATCCACGAGCAAAACGTACAAATCATCTCGCAGCGTCGAGCGGTTGCCGGGGATGGTCATATTTTGTTGCGCATCAAAGTAATAATCGATGCGCGGGTTGAGCTGGCCGAGATAGATTCCGTTGCGATACACATCCACGACAGCGCGGGTGTAATTCACGCCTTCCCCGATATTGTCCCAGGAGGCCAGCTCACGATATTTCACGGTGTAATCGGAGATGTTCAACTCTTCACCCTGTGCCACCGTTCCCTGTGTTTCTGTTTGGAAGGCGTTAATTCCCAGAATACCGATGGCCATCAAAGCCATGCTGATATGAATGATGTATCCGCCATAGCGTCTGCGGTTGCGGCTGGTGAGGCGTGCAAGGGCGGTGAAGAAATTTTCGCCTTGTATTTTTTGACGGGCTCGTGCGCCGCGCCAGAATTCCTGCAGTGTGATCAAGATGGCGAAGGCGATCAGAGAGAAACCGATCAATGCTGGAATACTTTTTGTGTAGGTAAAGAACAAGGCAACTGTGATAACAGCCGCCGCCACTGCGGATTTCCACATCGAGCGTCCGAGAGTCTGCACAGTGGAATGTCCCCAGGCGGAAAGCGGTGCGATTGCCATCAGGAATAACAGCGCGGAAAAGAGGGGGGCTGTTGCCCGCTGATAAAATGGCGGGCCTACGGTCACTTTTTGACCGGTGAAGAGTTCAGAGATCAGGGGGAAGATCACACCCCAGAAACAGACAACCAAAATACTCATGAACAACAAATTGTTGAGCAGGAATAATGCCTCGCGCGAAAGCATGGACTTCATCTCTGTTTCGCTGCGCAGTTCGGGCCAGCGCCAGATGAGCAAGGCAATTGAAATTACGAAGGAAATGCCGATGAATGCAAAGAACAATGGGCCGATGGCACTTTGTGCAAAGGCATGGACGGAAGAAAGCACACCGGAGCGGGTGAGGAAGGTTCCGAAGATCACCAATGAATAGGTGAGGATCACGAGGATCATGTTCCAGTGCTTGAGCAATCCGCGCTTTTCCTGGATCATGACTGAATGCAGGAAGGCGGTACCGGTTAACCACGGCATGAAGGCTGCGATCTCCACTGGGTCCCAGCCCCAGAAACCACCCCAGCCCAAGACATCGTATGCCCAACGGCTTCCAAGCACGAGGCCGAAGGACAGGAACAACCAGGCCCACAAAGACCAACGGCGGGTGAGACGGATCCAACGATCATCGGTGCGGCCGGTGACAAGGGCAGCAATGGCAAATGCATAAGGGATGACGAAAGAGACGAAGCCAAGATACAGCATGGGCGGATGAATGATCATGCCCGGGTGGCGCAGAAGCGGATTGAGTCCATTGCCATCCGCTGCGGTAAAGAGAGTCGCGTTTGCAGGAGCAAACATGTGAGGTTCCACTCCACCTGCAACAGACCAGAAGCGGGTGAAGGGATTTTCGTAGAAGATCGATAAACCGAGGAAGAAGGCCAGAGTCACCGAGCAAACCACGATCACCCAGGGCAGGAATTCAATGTCGCGATCCCATTTGCGCAGAGTGACTGCCGATGCAAAGCCGGACATGAGGAACGACCAGAATACGAGGGAGCCGGCCTGTCCGCCCCACCAGGCGGTGATTTTTAAATAGGTGGGCATGCTGCGACTAGTCACTTCGTAAACGAAAGCCACCTCATAATGATCGTTGACCAATAAATAGATCAGGGTTACGGCTGAAAGTGTGATCAAAGGGAAGGTCAGCAACATGGCGCGGCGCGCACTTTCGACCAACGTTGCGGATTTATTTTGTGCGCCATAGATGGCAGCGATCACACCGTAGATCGCAACCAAGAAACTTACCACTAAAATTCCATATCCAAATTCTGCGAACATAAGTTTTTTTCCTTTGTGAATGAAGCCCTAAAAGTTTCTTTGATAAATCATCATTTTCTGTGTATAAACCTTTATGGCCCGATCATTTGAGAAAGAAAACCTGACAGGCAGGACCCGTCAGGCTATCGATTATTTGCTTGCGGCCTGTTCTGGAACCGCTTCCTCGTAGCGAGTGGGGCATTTGAGCAGCAGTTCGTCAGCATGAAAAACACCGTCATCGCCTAACTTGCCGGTCATGATGGCTTGTGCTTCGCCGCGGAGAAGGTCTGGTTTCACACCAATATAAACAACCTGGACGCGCGAACGAGTGGGATCATTGACTGCCTGATACAAAACCTCGGCCAGACCGCCTTGTGCTTCGATCTCATTGTTGTCGCCTGAAACGTGGGCCACTTCAAATGTGAGCGTCAGGGTATCTGCATCATACTGGATCGTGTCGCCGATCACCGCGCCGGAAAGGCGTACGCTTTTATTCACAGCAGAGGAACCCTCCGCCTTCAATTCATCCACGGTCATAAAGTATTCAGCGCTGGCTTTTGTGGACGAAACGATGAGGTACACCACCGCCGCCATGATCAACAGAAAGCCGAGTATAAATTTTGGTTTCATTCTTCCTCCAATTCATTATGTGCCAAATGTAACAATCTATATCCATTTTACATGACGACATTAAATAGGCCTTAGTTTTCGGGGTAGATGGATGTCACTAAATTCTCCTGACTTTGTCCTATTTATTTATGATGATTTTCGTTTGATGTTATATTTGCCGAATTCAAAAGGAGATACCTATGAGGGTTCGAACCATCACACTATTGATTTTGTTTGGACTGATCTTTACCCCGCTTCAAACCGTTTTCGCCGCGCCTCGTGCAGACGTTCAAGATGATCGCGTCACGTTTGCATTTCCTGAAACTGCCACATTTTCCGCGACCTTGAAATCCACGGCGGAGATCACCTCTGTTGTCCTGGAATATGGCACAGAGCAGCAAACCTGCGGTGAAGTCATCGCCAAGGCATTTCCCCAGTTTACCCCATCCAACACGGTGGACGCCGAGTGGGTCTGGGACATGCGCCAGAGCGGTTCACTTCCGCCGGGAGCCGCCATTTGGTGGCGCTGGCACTACACGGATTCCTCCGGTGCCGAATTTGTCAGCGACAAACAAACGGCCACATGGCTGGATGATGTTCACGATTGGCAAACTGTATCCAGCGGAAATCTCAGCCTCCATTATTACGGCAAGGACAAAGCCTTTGCCCAAACCATGTTGGATGCGGGCCTGGAAGGGCTGCGCCGTAACGAGGAGCAGGCCGGCCTGGTCAATGAAGATGAAATGAATGTGTATGTCTATCCTTCCTATTCCGATATGCAGGAAGCGGTTCTTTATGAACCATCCTGGACAGGCGGACAGGCGTACTCTGATTTCAACATTGTCATCATGGGCATCTCCAATAGCGATAGCACCTGGGATAAGAATACGGTGATCCATGAACTTACGCATCTTCTTGTAGGTCACTTTACTTTCTCATGCATCGGCACATTGCCCGGCTGGATCGAGGAAGGTCTTGCCATGTTCAGTGAGGGTCAGTTGGATTCGGGGATGCAATCCGCACTGGATCAGGCAATCAGCGACAACAACCTGATCACATTGCGTTCTCTAAACGGCGGTTTCTCTGAATTGCCCGATAAAGCCAATCTTTCCTACAGTCAATCGTACAGCGTTGTCAAATTTATGATCGACACTTACGGTCAGCAAAAGATGACCGACTTGTTAATTGCGTTGCGCGATGCCAAACCGATCGATCAGGCACTTCTCGAAGTGTATGGATTTGATACCGACGGCCTGGATTCAGCCTGGAGGGAATCGGTCGGGGCCGCGCCGCTCACTGCATCTACTCAAGCGACTGCGCTACCCTCTCCAACATTTGTCCCAACCTATGTGCCAGTCTCCGGTGCGCCGTTGGCGATCACACCCACACCATTTGCAGTTCCCACTTCTTCCTTTGATAATACGGGACTCCCACCCAGCAGACCGCCTTTATCGCTCACCCTTGCCTTGATCTGTTTCTGTCTCGTCTTTCTGACCCTGATCGGTGTGATCGTTTTAGGGGTGGTGGTCCGTTCGAGTAATGCGAAAAAGAATAAAGGAGGACAACATGAATAAGTCCCTGCAAAAATATCTTTTGATTGCAGCCTCGCTCTCGATGGTCTTTTCGTTGACATTTTCTGTCATCCCCAAAAAAGCTTCTGCCCGGCAAAATATTCCATTGAATCAGGCGTTGGTATACAGCGGCGGAGAGACCTCCAACCTGCGTGAGTATGACCCAGCCACACAACACAGCTCCGGTGACAAACTGGCTTTCAGCGGATTGGTCTCACTCGACCCGCATTTGAATGTCACACCTGATATCGCCGAGACCTGGGATGTCAGTGATGATGGCCTGGTTTACACATTTCATATCCGCCCCAATGCCAAATTCCATGATGGGCGTCCGGTGACTGCAGAGGATTTTGTCTATTCCTGGGAACGAGCTGCCAGCCCGCAGATTGCGTCCGACACGGCCAGTACCTACCTCGGCGATATTGTCGGGGTTAAGGAAATGCTTGCCGGGCAGTCTGATCACATCAGCGGTTTGAAAGTCATTGACGAAGTGACATTACAAGTGACCATCGATGCACCCAAGCCGTACTTCATCATGAAGCTCACGTATCCGACTGCATTTGTGGTGGATCAGAAAAATGTGGAGAGCGGCGAAGAGTGGGTGTATAAACCCAATGGCACCGGTCCCTACCGTTTGACAGAATGGGTCTCAGGTGATTACATTTTGTACGAAGTCAACTACGATTTTTATCTCACCCCTCCATCGATTCCTTATGTGATGATCGATCTGTATGCTGGCGATGGGGTACGTTTGTATGAAACCGGTGATGTTGATGTGGCCGGCGTGAGCATCTACGATGCCGATCGATTCCTTGACCCGGCCGAACCGCTTCATAATGAACTTGTTTCAGGTGTGAGCCTTTGCACTGGATATATCAACTTCGATACCACAAAGCCCCCCTTTGATGATGTCAACGTCCGTAAGGCATTCTCGATGGCGTTTGACCGTGATCTATATATTGATGTGGTTTTACGCGGCAAAGCGTTGCCCGCTGTGGGTCCGTACCCGCCCGGGCTGCCCGGCTTTAGCTACGACTTGAAAGGCTTGCCGTATGATCCTGCACAGGCCCGCGAGTTATTGAAGCAATCGAAATATGGTGGTCCGGAAGGATTACCGCCGATCGTTTACACCGATGCAGGCATTGGCAACTATGTTGGTTTGGATGTGGTGGCCATGGCAGAGATGTGGGAGCAAAATCTGGGCGTGACCATTACGGTTGAAAACCTTGAATATGATTATTTTTATGATCAAATTTATTCGGGCAATCATGGCCAGTTGTTTAGTGGTGGTTGGTGTGCGGATTATCCCGACCCAGAAAATTTTGCAGATGTGCTCTTCCATTCGGGTTCGGATATGAACAATGGCGGTTATTCCAATCCGCAGTTGGATGTGTTACTTGAGCAGGCTCGCGTGGAACGCGATGTGACCAAGCGCATGGAAATGTATCATCAAGCCGAGCAGATCATTGTGGATGATGCACCTGTGCTATTCACCACACATTCGCTTTCCTTTGAATTGGTGAAGCCTTATTTGAAGGGCTACGTTTTCACACCGATTAGTATCCCGCTGGAAAGATATATGTGGTTGGAAGGGAAGTAATTTGTAAGGACACAGCGCCGCTGTGTCCCTACTTCGATTGTACGAAAAAATCAACCGCTTCAATATCCCCGCCAAGGCTTGATACTGCAAAATTAAAATTGATACTCGTCCCCGGCTGAATCCCTCCACCTTCCCAGCGGCGGATGCCGACGACAGTTCCATTCTCATCGTATGCCACAGCCGCGACCCAGGTTTGGGTTGCGGCTTGTGCTTCTGGCGGCAAATACACTTGTCCGCTGAGTTGGGCAGTTTTTCCGTTCGATTTTATTTGCGCGAGTGAATTATTGATGATGGCGGGGAGGTAGCTCTTTGCGCTTGCTTGCAATGCGGTCATGATCTGGACTTGCGGTGTTACATCCGTTGGAGTGTTTGGAAAAAAAATATACACGGGCATGGATGAGTTTGCCGGAATAATATCCAGTGGAGTGAATGCAAGTTGACTTGCTACTGATGCACCGCTTGAATCGAGCAATGTGATTTGAGCAGAGACATTTTCCAAAATATCCGCAGTATTATTTTGGACGAGCGCGAAGCACCACAAGCCTGAGTCTGCGGAAGGGTGGCAAACTGCCTGGGTGACAGGAGCAGGTACCGGCGTGGGAGTCGATGCGGCGGCTAGGGCGGCGGATGGGTCTGGGATGAGGATCGTCTCGCCGATGGTCATACTGTTCGGGTTGAGGTCCGGATTCGCCGCTCTTAAAGCATCCTGTGAGATTTTAAATTTTTCAGCGAGTTGACTGATCGTATCGCCCGATTGAATCACATATGTGGCAGGCGTGGAACTGGGGGCTGGTGTTTCCAGAATGGTGATCACATTGGGTGTGGAAGTTTGCACGGCCGTAGCCGTAAGGTATGACTGAAGTGCGCCGTCAAATGTTTGCTCATTGGAAGAAATGCATGCTGAAAGAAGCAAAGCGCATAAAAGCAGTTTTTTTCGCATGGGATGATTATAATTGAGACCATTATGTGCTCTTGTCGGGGCTAGACCCCAACAAGAGCCAACCCCCAATTGGAGATAACATGGAATATCGTCATTTAGGCAAGACAGGCATTCGCGTCAGCGAATTATCGTTTGGTTCATGGGTGACCTTCCACAATCAGGTGGATGTGAAGCCTGCTGTGGAAATGATGGCCGCTGCGTACGATGCCGGCGTGAACTTTTTTGACAATGCTGAAGTATATGCGGGCGGCAAGTCGGAAGAGGTGATGGGAAAGGCGCTTAAGGAATTGAAGTGGCGGCGCAGTAGTTATCTTGTTTCCACAAAGTTTTTCTGGGGTCTGAACGACGGTATCAATGAAAAGAATACATTGAATCGCAAACGCCTTATCGAAGGTATCAACGGTTCGCTTGAACGTTTTCAGCTGGATTATGTCGATTTGATCTATTGTCACCGCCCGGATAAAACCACTCCCATCGAAGAAACTGTATGGGCAATGCATAACATTGTTGAATGGGGTAAAGCCATGTACTGGGGGACCTCGGAATGGGCTGCTTCTGAAATCATCGAAGCCATTCAAATTGCGGAACGTCATCACCTGCACAAGCCTGTGGTGGAACAGCCGCAGTACAACATGTTCGAGCGTAAACGCCTCGAAGGCGATTATGTTCGCTTCTATAAAGATTACAACTACGGCACCACCATCTGGAGCCCATTGGCTTCTGGTTTGCTGACCGGCAAATACAACAACGGAATTCCAAAGGACAGCCGCGGTGCGTTGAAGGGCTATGACTGGCTGAAAGACCTCTTGACCGATGAATCCAAGATCGCGAAAGTCAAAGCACTTGAACCGATCGCAAAAGACCTCGGCGCTACTCTTTCACAACTCGCGCTCGCCTGGTGTTTGAAGAATCCGTTCGTGAGTACCGTCATCACCGGTGCCAGCCGCGTGGAACAAGTCCACGAAAACATGAGGGCTGCCGAGATCGCTCCGAAGATCACGCCGGAAATCATGGAAAAGATCGATGTGATCTTTGAAATCAAGAAAGACGAAGACGAGGATTAATTTGTAGGGGCGGGGTTTCCCCGCCCTTCTTTGGCATGATAAAAGGGACATAGCAGCGCTATGTCCCTACGTTTATACCTTCGTAAAGTAATTTTCCTCCACTTGCTCCCACGTTTCATCGTGCAGCTTCATATACTTTGTCAACAGCGGATGAACTTCCGCCATTTCTTCATACATCTTTTGCGCCACTCTTCGGATCGAAAAATGTGCATTGGCCGCAGTTCGTAATTGGCAGAACGCAAATGCTTCACGTAAATTGAATTGTGCCAATACGCGGCGATTGAATCCGTTGGGGACAATGTATTGCGCCACATCAGGGTTGAAGGCATATAACTTCTCGTACATTTTGATCGCTGCCTCCATCGCCGCTTCATATCTGGACCCGAAGCCTGCCTCCGTTACGAGCCGTGGAATTGTATACCCGAGCCTTGTTGTTAATCGTTGCGGAGTCTGGCTCATCATGCGATGGCGTTTGAACTCGGCAAATGCGCCCTGATCCATGACGAGGTCGAAGGTGTAATTGCAGTATTCCAGTTCGCGCAGGGGCGTGTCGAATTTTCCCAGCCTGCCTAGCAACGTCTCGGCCAGCTCGGCGCGTTCTTTTTTCTTGAGGGATTTTATGTATTCAAATGCATCGGAAAAAGGCATTTCGTGGAAGCGATATAAGGCTGCCGCAAGGACTTTCTTTTCGCCATCCTTGTCGTGATCGATGAGGGTGCACCACTCTGCCAGTCGATTTCCGATTTTTAATTTTTTATTTCCCAACTCCGCAGTTGTTTCGGTAATGTATGGAACTACGTCCGCATATTTCACGAGTGTGGGGGTTTCAGCCCTGGAAACCTCCTTTACTTTTTCGCCGATCTGTCGAACTTCTGCCAGTGGGTGAGAGAGCATTTTTCGGATCACCATTTCGATCACACGCGCGTTGGCGGTCATGCCTACGTTTGCGTTGGCGGCGGCGGGCAGAATGAAACGGCAGCGGTCCACATATTGCGAGCGGATGCGGCGGTCATAGCCTTCGTCCGATTCGTTTTCGCGGCGTTGGGCTTTCTGCAAGACAAGACTCTTGACCGGTTCAAGTGAATCAGCATAGGTCGAGAAGAGGAGGCGGACTGTTTCAATAAATTCATCCTGTAGTGGATGCCCATCCAACTCAGGCGGGATGGTGAAATCATCTGGTCCCCATTTTTGATAGCGCGTGGATTTTTCTGTATAGGAGGCGAGGCGGCTGCTTTCGATGGTCTCAATTGCCACACGTGATACGTTTTCAAAAGCAAGATGCAGTACTGCATGTTCAGCAACGGAGGCGTGGCCATATCCCACAACCCACTTTTCATGGAACTTTGCCGATTGCTCATCGCTTAATTCAGCTGCGATCTCACGGAATGATTCCGGCGCGCGGGAAGTTTTTGCAAAAGCCACGGCAATGGTCTCCGGGCTGAGTGCGCGCGGGGAAAGTAAATAAATATCTCGTTCGGGCATACTGGCTCCTTTTGATGATTTCATGAAAAAGCGACCAGCTTATGGTTCTCGCTGGTCGCTTCAATGTTTATCCCATTGGGTGTTTCATGGGTCCGCCACCTAAAAGATGGAGATGAATATGAAAAACAGTTTGACCCGCACCTGCGCCTGTATTGGCGATGAGGCGATAGCCGCCTTCTGAAATTCCCTCCTTTGCAGCGAGCTCCTTCGTGACAAAGAATAAATGACCGATGAGCGGTTCATCGTCGGCGATCATCATGTTTACTGAGTCTATATGTTTGTTGGGCACGATCAATATATGAGTCGGTGCAGCCGGGTTGATGTCGCGAAAGGCAGTTACCTGATCGTCGCGATATACATTTGTACTGGGAATTTCACCTGAAATGATCTTGCAAAAAATACAATCGGTCATGGGAACTCCTTTAAGGCGTTGGAAGTTGTCCGTAGGTGGAGGCACAGACGATATTGTAATACGCTATTTCTGTTTCCTTGTTCGCTTCCGCATATGCAGTGGCTTGGTTTCCTATGTTGCGCACTTTATCAATGGCCATTAATGCCTCTGAAGGCCAATATCGCGGCAGCGTCATAAGTGGATCCCCGATTTTTCCCTCTGGTATAAAGACGGGACGTGCTGGATCTGTTTTGTCTGCAAGTGGAACCCAGTTATACATAATCGGCCCGCGGGAATTGGATGTAAATCCAAGTTGATATTTGAGTTGACGTGCAGCTTCCACTGGTCTTTGACCGAAACCGCCTCCCGGCCAAATAAAAGCGATCGGATTTTTTGCAAATCTCTGTGCAAACGCATCAATGGAGCCTTGTAATTCTCTTGTGATCACTGCCTTGGATGAATCGTCTGATAGGAGTGTGCCAAACATCACTCCTTGAGGCTGGTGGTCAACAAAGCCCTCTTGTTCCAGTGCGATGTTTTCCAGCCATAAGGATTCAAGCGTGTTCGGCTGACTTACCCAGCCATTTACAACCGGCCAGCCTAGTTTTTCCCAATATCCACCAAGATGTTTTGTAAAGTTTTCGTATTTACGATTCCCATCTTGAATAATTACTACAGAACGAGGTGGAATGTAAAGATTTCGCTCCATAAAGGCAAGCAATTGCTCGGTATTGATCGCCTCAAACCCTTGTCGCTCCAGTTCGTCCAGGATTTGAACAAGGTCACCAGCATCAATTCCACCTGATTCCTCTACTGGCCCTCTGTAAATACCTTTCATCATAATGATCATGATTACAGTACCAGGTTTTGCATTAGACGGATTCCATTTACTTTTTAAATATTGACATGTGTCCTGAATATAGGTGTGGGGAGTGTCCAATGGATTGAGCAGGGTCGTTTGGAAATTGGCCGGAAGCGCTGGCGGAGTAATGGCCGCTGTTGGAGGCATAACCGTCGCTTCAATCGCAGGGACGGCTGTTTCAGCCAACGAGGGCATCGTTTCATCTGGCACTGGTGTACTTGATTTTGCAGAGGTTTGACATGAGATCATCGTGAACATGATCGCAGGAACAGTAAATACATGAATTAAGGTTTGATAAATATGTGTCTCTTTATTTTGCATGATGGTATTGTAAACGATTTGGACCAGAGGAATTGGCATAATGCCAGCACCTCTGGTCCGTGAGTGTCTCCTGTTTTACTTAGGGGAGTGTGGGTATTGCGCCGTATGTCGGCGCGCAGACAATTTCGTAATATTCGAGTTCAGTAGTTTTGTTTTGCTCTGCGTATAGAGTCGCTTGTTCACCGATCTGGCGGACGTTGTCGAGGTCATTGCGGGCGCTGGGTGCCCAATAACGTGGCAGAGTCATCAATGGGTTGCCAGCCGGCGTCTCCGGAATGGCAAAGGTATTGGATTGACTCACTGTATCGGCCTGTGGAATCCAGTTGTACATCACCGGGCCCCGGGGATTGACTGTAAAGCCAAGTTTATATCCAAGTTGTGTGCCGAGTTCAACTGCCCGTGCGGAAAATCCGCCGCCTGGCCAAATGTAAGCGATGGGCGTTTTGTTCATATACTTTTGCAGAGATGTAATTGCACCGTTCATTTCGGCTGTGATGAACTCATCTGTGGAGGAATTGCCAATGGGTGTGTTGTGGATATATCCATGCCCCTGGTAATCCACCCAACCTTCGGCAGAGAGTGCGGCATTTTCTGCCCATAAGTCGGTACGTTCGTCCAAGCCGATATATGCATTGACCACGGGCCAGCCCCATTGTTCATAAAGCGGGCGGAAGTGATCATTAAAGTACTCAGCAAAATGCCGGTCATCGACGATCAGTAAAACAGAACGCGGTGGAATCTTCGCATTGCTGTACATGAAGTCGGCCATTTGTTGCATGTTGATGGCTTGAAAGCCCATGCTGAAAAGATCGTTCGTAAGTTTCTTGAAATCATTGACCGAAATCCCGTTTACATTGTCCGGGGTTTCCTTGCTAATTCCATGAAACATGATGACCATGACAACAGTTCCGGGGGCGGCGTTGTTTGGATTCCACTTATTTTGCAGGTAATTGCAGGTGTCTGCCTCATACGTACGTGGAAGGTCCTCTGGCTTGAGGATGGTAGTTTGAAAAATTTGAGGGAGCGCAGGCGGGGTGCGCACAATGGTCGCAGTGGGGACAGGAGTATCAATTGGTGCAACTGTAGTAGTGGGTTGGCTGATCTGTGCCACGGCAGTTTCAAATGCCGCAGTGAATTGCACGCTGACATCCTGAGTCGGTGTGGATTGGCAGGATGCCAATAGCAGGGCAAGCAGGCCAAGGTTGAGAATGATGCGGTTTTTTATCATGCGGCGGATTGTACCAATAAAAATGGGACACGGTATCGCCGTGTCCCATAAAATTATTCGTCCGATTTGCCTGAGATGTAGTCTTCCACTTTTTGATAGGCCACATCATCCTTGAATTGTTTTGGCGGTGTCTTGAAGAAATAAGACGATGGACCAATGATGGGACCTGCAAGTTCGCGGTCGAGTGCGATCTTTGCGCAGCGTACCGCATCCATCATTACGCCGGCGGAGTTGGGGCTGTCCCATACTTCGAGCTTGAGTTCCAAATTCAAAGGAACATTGCCGAAGGTTGTGCCTTCCATGCGGATGTAACACCACTTGCGGTCCGTAAGCCAGGGGACATGGTCGCTTGGGCCGACATGGACGTTGTCTTTGCCGATGTCGTATGGCACCATGCTGGTGACGGCATTGGTCTTTGAAATTTTCTTACTCTCAAGGCGTTCGCGTTCGAGCATGTTGAGGAAGTCGGTGTTGCCGCCGAAGTTGAGTTGATAGGTGCGATCGATCTTCACGCCTCGATCTACGAACAGGCTGGTCAGTACACGATGAACAATCGTCGCACCGACTTGACTCTTGATATCATCGCCAAGGATGGGCAGACCTGCATCAGCGAAACGTTTGCCCCAATATTCGGAAGAAGCGATGAACACTGGAATGCCGTTCACAAATGCACAGCCTGCTTCAAGGATCTGTTCCACATACCATTTGGTGGCCATTTCTGAACCGACCGGCAGGAAGTTGATGACCACATCGGTCTTGGTATCTTTGAGAAGCTTAACGATATCTGCTGTGGGGCCAGGTGCCTTTTCAATGACTTCGCTGAGGTATTTGCCGAGACCATCATGCGTCATGCCGCGGACTACGGGCACGCCAAGATGGGGCACATCCGCAAATTTGTAGGTGTTGTTCGGTTCTGCAAATATGGCTTCGGACAGGTCCTTGCCCACCTTGGTCGCGTTCACATCGATCGCAACGGTGAATTCAATGTCGCGGACATGATATTCACCAAGTTGGGTGTGCATGATGCCGGGAATGGTCTCATCCTTTTTTGCATTTTTGTAGAATTGGACACCCTGCACGAGGGAGGATGCGCAATTCCCAACGCCGATGATGGCGACACGTACTTTTCTATTTGCCATTTCTATTCTCTCCTTGAGATTGAGTTTCGATTTTGTTATACATCGTTTCCACAGTGAATTCAGACTGACTAGTGAAGTATAATCTTACAATTGGTGAAAATCACATGGATCAGACGAAAATCCTTGAACGCCTTTTGGAAATAACGCGCAACCTCAGCACCACAGTGGATCTTGAAACTTATGTTCAATCCATTTTGTCCGCTGCCGCTGAGTTAACCGAAAGCGAAAGCGCGTCGATCATGGAATATGACGCGGTGAAGCAGGAATTCTTCTTCCGCTTTGTTCCCTGGTTTCACCGGGAAGCCATCAAAGATGCGAGAGTTCCTTTGAACGGGAGTATTGCAGGCTGGATATTTCTTCATGAAAAGCCGCTTGCCATACCTGATGCCAAAAGTGACTCACGACATTATTCGAAGATCGACGAACTTAGTAATTTTACTACCCGTTCCCTGATGGGTGTGCCGCTCGTGCTGCACGGCCGGCCGGTGGGCGTGTTTGAAGTATTCAATAAATCAAATCAAGCGGAATATACCGAGTCGGATATCCTTCTGATGGAGACGCTAGCCTCCCTGGCTTCTACTGCAATGCAGAATTCCATTCTGGAACGGAGCGCGCAATCTTCCATTGATGGCGCACGGGAACTGGATCGATTAAAGAGTGAATTCATTGCGATCACATCTCATGAGTTGCGGACTCCGCTTGGATTGATCCTGGGGCATTCCACTTTCTTGCGCGAGTTGATCGGTGATGAATATCATGAACAGGTGGATGCGATCATTCGCAATGCCACCCGATTGAAGGAAATCATTGAGAGTCTTTCCAATGTGGATAATCACCAAACCGGCGGAGCAACCCTTCGCGAGGGGAGAGCGTCCATTTCCAGGATCGTTCAAGATGCTGCATTATCTTTTCATGAAATGGCAATACAGAATAAAGTTGTTCTTAAGGTGGAAGTCCCGGAGAATGATGATCTGGCAGTGAATATTGATGCGGCAAAGATCGCCATTACGGTCAGTAACATTGTAAAAAATGCGATTGCCTTTTGTAATAACGGCGGACAAGTCACCATTCGCGGGGAAAGACAGCAGGATTCTGTGAAGGTTTCCGTTGAAGATAACGGCGTTGGCATTCCATTGAAGGATATTCCGCATGTGTTCGAACGTTTCTATCAGGTTGAGTCTCATCTAACTCGCAAACATGGGGGCATGGGATTGGGCCTCTCCGTGGCCAAGGGGATGGTGGAAATGCACGGCGGACGGATATGGGTGGAAAGCATGGAAGGTGTTGGGAGTACATTTACTTTTATCCTTCCTGTTGATGCACCAGAACCCCCAAAACAGCCTTTTTTTGTATAGTTGCCCAAAGATAAAATAACAGTGGGCATGTTAGCCTGTATACTTGCAGTTCCATGAAACCTACTTTTTTAATCGCAGGAAAGCTTCAACGTGAATATATTTTGCCGCCCTCCGGCCTTGCTGTGATCGATAAGCCGGGAGGCAGTTTGTTATATACTGCCGGCGGCCTGGTTGTATGGGATACACATGCCAGCCTGGTTGCCCGCGTTGGGAATGATTATCCTCTGGAATGGCTGGAAGGTCTTAAGAATCGCGGTCTGGATATACAAGGAATACGCAGACAGCCATCCTCCATTGACCTTCGTTCCTTTATCTCTTATACAGAGAAAAACGAAAGAAGCCAGACCAATGCGGTCTCCCATTTTGCCAAGCGCCAGATTCAATTTCCAAAATCATTGTTGGGATATCAACCCCCTGATGAAACGAAAATCGATCCAAAAGAAATCGACCCTGTTTCTCCAACTGCGCTGGATGTGCCAAGGGAATTACGCGATATTTCACACGTTCACATCTGCCCGTTGGACTTTACCAGCCAGAGTCAACTTGTGAATTTATTTCGAGGCGGCTCCAATCAGACCGTAAGCCTGGATCCTGCTTCGAATTACATGAATCCAGTCTTTTGGCGCGACCTGCGACTCGTACTTCAGGGTGTAAAAATATTTTTGCCATCAGAAGAGGAGATGCGTGCGCTGTTTTGGGGAGAGACCAATGATTTATGGGATATGGCCAAAATGATCAGTGATTATGGTCCCCAGATTGTTGTAATCAAACGCGGTGCGCTCGGCCAGATCGTATACGATGCGGTTGAAAATAAAAAGTACGAAATTCCAGCGTATGCCTCGCGGGTGGGGGACCCAACCGGTGCTGGAGATGCATTTTGTGGTGGTTTTCTTGCCGGACATCAAAAGACAAACCATCCATTAACCGCGGCGTTATATGGAAGTGTGTCCGCTTCTTTAAAGATCGAAGGCAATGGTCCGTTTCATACTTTGGAGGTGATGCCCGGGTTGGCTGAAGCGCGGCTGCATGCCCTGGAGCAAATGGCACGCGAGGTTTGACAGTATACTTAACCCATGATCGATCTGTCCATTCGTGTTCTGGACCTCACTATGCAGATCCAACAAATCCCTGGGCCAACCTTTAAGGAGGAACAGCGGGGTATTTTTGTTCGCGATCTATTTCATAAGGAAAGCCTTAAAGATGTATCGATTGATGATTTGGGTAATGTGTTTGCGCGTTTACCCGGCAAAAATAAGAACGCAAAACCTTTGATCGTCTCCGCTCATTTGGATACTGTTTTTCCAGATAGTGTCAACTTGCAGAGCAGGGAAGAGGCGGGAAAGGTCATCGCTCCGGGGATTGGAGATAATTCCCTGGGTGTGGGCGCATTATTTGGAATCTTTTGGGCCTTACATCAGCGTAAAACCGAATTGGAACATGATTTATGGCTGGTGGCGAATGTGGGGGAGGAAGGTCTGGGTGATTTGCGGGGAATGCGCGCCGTGGTGGACCGTTTTGGTGCTGATGTGATCGGATATTTGGTCTTGGAAGGCCTGGCACTCGGACATGTTTATCATCGCGCCATCGGTGTAAAACGATATCGTATTCATGCAAATACGGCAGGCGGACATTCCTGGTCGGATTATGGTCAACCCTCGGCAGTGCATGAATTGGCTTCCCTGGTCACAAAATTGACTTCAATGAAGTTGCCGCGTACCCCACGCACGACGATGAACGTCGGGACAATCAGCGGCGGTACCGGGATTAATGTTTTGGCCTCTGAAGCAAAGTGTGAGTTGGATCTTCGTTCCGAAGACCCCATAACCCTTGAAAAGATTGTTCGGCAGGTTGAGGATGTAATCCATTCAACGAATCGTGATGGCGTAAAAATAACGACTGAAGTGATCGGTCAACGACCTGCGGGTGAGATTTCCTCAGACCATCCATTTGTTCAAACGGCAGTACAGTGTATGAAAAGACAGGGATTGGAGGCAGTGTTAACTTTTGGCTCGACCGATGCCAATATTCCGCTGAGTCGCGGCATCCCTGCGGTTGTAATGGGAATCACCACAGGCGGCAGTGCTCATACAACGCATGAATATATCAAGACCGAACCGATTGCGATGGGCATGGAAGGCGTTGTAAGCTTTGTTGAAAACATAGCCGTCAAATGTGGCAATCCTTGAGTGTGTTAAACAAAGAGGCTCTCAAAGTTTTGAGAGCCTCTTTTTATTTCAGATTTTCAACTTCGAATACTTCAAGCGGACGTGCTTTGCCTTTGACGATCATTTCCGTATGCGGCTTGGCTGCCACCTCATTCTTTACACGTTCATAGGCATCTTTGCTGATCAGGATTTGATTTTTTGCGGAATTTTCCTGAATGCGCTTTGCCGTGTTGACACTATCGCTGATCGCAGTGTATTCAAGGCGTTTTTCCGTGCCGATCAAGCCGAGCACTGCATCTCCATAATGAATGCCCACACCAAAAGCGAGATGTGAGTCGGCTGGAAGTTCTTTGTAAATTTTTTCAACCGAATTGCGAATTGCAAGTGCGGTCTTAACGGCGCGCAACGTATGATCAACCTGTGGGACGGGGGCGTTGAACCAAGCCATGATGGCATCGCCCATGAATTTATCGATGGTGCCGCCGTGTTCCAATACTGCTTCGGCCATGGCTGCAAGATAACGGTTCAACACGCTAACCAATTTCTCAGGTTCAAGGCTTTCACTGTACGTTGTGAAGCCGCGAATATCTGCAAATAAAACCGTGATGTTGGTACGCTTGCCGCCAAGGTGCAGGCTGTTCGGGTCGAGCTGATCAATGACAGCAGGGGAAACCATGCGTTCGAACAGACGACGCTGCGCTTCCAACTTCTTTCGTTCTGTGAGGTCGTCGAGAACAATTGCCACACCTTGAGTTTTCTGTCCCGCATCCTTGAGAGGCGAGAGATTCAAACGCCAGTCAACAATTCCGCGTGAAGGGGAGTTGTGACTGATCTCAAGATCGACGATGGCTTTGTCGGTTTCGCGGACTTCTGTCAGATGCGGACCAATTTCCTTCGAAACAGAAGCAAGCACCTCGTCCAAGTGATGACCGACGATATCCATCGTGGCATGTCCGAGAATGTTTTCCGCTGCCTTGTTTGCGAGAGTTACCTGATTCTGAATATCCGCTGTGATCACGCCGCTGGCAATGGACGCGAATACGTTATCCATCAGATTTTTCAATCCAGTGACTTCCTCAAGTGTGTGTTTAAGCGAAGAGAACAGGCGGGCATTTTCGATGGCGACTGCGGCTTGATTCGCAAAGGCGACCAGGAGATCTTTTTCTGAATCTGCAAAGATGCCGGTGCGAATGCGGTTATCGGCATAGATCACGCCGATAAGTTCATTTTTGACTTTAAGGGGAACACATAAAATCGAGCGGAGATTGAACGCAACTATACTTTCCTGCCCGATAAAGCGGTGATCCTCCTGGGCGTTGGTAGTGACGATGGGTTCGCCGGTTTCGATCACTTTGCCCACCACCGATTTGCTGACGGTAAGCTCCGATGAATTGATCGATTCCTTTTCCCAATTGCGACCCACGCGGATGATCATTTCGCCTTTTTCATCGCGCAGCATCAAAAAGCCGCGTTCTGCTTTTGTGAGGCGCACAATGTTGTCCATGACGATGCGCAGCACTTCGTCCAATTCAAGCGAGGAGTTGATCAACTGTCCCACGCTGGCAATTGCCAGCATGTTATTGTGCTCACGTTGGAAGGCCTCGATCTTTTCGCCGATTTGGGCCAGTGTGGTTTCCAGATTGCGAAGGTCTTCGAGGGTTCCTTTCGGTAATTTGAGTTTGCTCGCGTCCAGATCCGAGCGCAATTTCCCGGCCTGAAGACCGAGGGTTGTCAGCTGCTCGTGTACCGTGGTTGGGCGTGTCTGCTCATTCATACCCTCAATTGTAACGTCGTTTTGAGATTTCCTTGTAGTGAAAAGTTCGCGCCTGCCAGCTTTTGAAGAGGAGATTAAGACTGGCGCGGCGTGCCATCTTCAGGTTTGCGGGATGCGAAGCAAAAACTGCATTTTGGTATTCGGCGCTTAGATTCTGAATGTCCAATTTCGCAGAGGGGATCACCCTGGTCAACGTAGCCGCGCGTTCCTTGGGTGTGTTGTGAGAAGGCTGTTTGATTCCTAGCCAATGCAGGCACAGGTTAATGGTTTGGTAATTTTTTTCGATTGGGAGCAGTTGTGCCCAATAAGCCCAATATGCAATCCAGCCTGGGGGGAGGGTGCCGTTCTTATCATAGCGTTTCACCAAATAGACAGGCAGGCGCTCCGCAAGGGCATATCGTTTGGATAAAATAACAGCCAAGGCAATGCACAGTAGTAAGAGGATAAGAGGGAAAAGCCTCGTCGATTGAGTGATACTTTGTGTGGTGGGGACTTCGCCAGATTGATCCAATGATGGATTGAAACTGTCGGAAGTGTTCCCATTCTGGGCCTCTGCTTGTGGGCCATTGTTGGCAGGGATTGCATTTGCCTGATTTATGTCTGACTCATCGCGGGGAGCGAGGGGACGATCAAGCGGTTGCTGGTTTCCGGTGGGTTCAAATTCAATCCACCCGATCTGTGGAAAATATACTTCAGGCCATGCGTGGGCATCCATGCGTGCAACCGTATAACGATCGCGCTCTTCGTCATAGGTTCCCTCGGCAAACCCAACCGCCATTCTCGCTGGAATGCCCAATGTGCGCAGCATCAAAACCTCGGCACTGGCGGAATACATACAAAACCCTTTTCGATGATCAAATAGAACCCAAAGCAACGGGTCTTCGCCGGAAGGGGGTGTTCCTGTGATATTGGTTTCATACTTAATGGTTGTACGCAAATATGAAGTGATGGCCTGTGCTTTATCAAATGGATTTGTATATGGCGCAGTGATGTTCTGGGCGAGTTCCTTTAGTTGAATTTCAAGCTCTTTCGGAACTTGAAGATAACTTTCACTAACCCATTTTGGATATTGAGTGCCTGCACCCCGCAATTCCTGGATGGAGGGAGTCGCGATCATTGCACGGACCTGATAACTGTCTCCCGCTACCAGGCCTGGGTCCGCAACCATGCCGAGGACTTCCCGTCCTTCGTTTTCTGTAGCAGTTATGATCAATTTTCCGTCCCGGCTGAACCAGTTCACTTCTGAAGGAGCGTAGAGCAATTCCTGCCTTGGGAAGTTGATTGTAATTTTCAGATCCACTTCAACGTGAGCGGATGATTCTTTTAGGTCAATCTCGTCAATGTTGGGGTTGAATGTGATTCTTTGTGAATTCAAATTAACCCATTGACCATCCTGATAAGTATCATAGATGCGTCCGCGCCAATAATATCGCAGGACATTGGATTCATCCTTTTGGGCTTCTATAAACAAAACCGGAGTGTCACTGACTGGGGCACTATTGCCCAACCGTAATTCACTTCCATAAAAATCACTGCTTGTGGACGCTCCATATGGAGAATCGAGGGCGGAAACTGCATTGGAGAATCTTTCTGTGAATGGATCGGTGAAATTGCGCCAGGCTTGGGAGATCGGTTTTATTGAAGCGATTGCTCCAGGCAGCGCCCATGCAATAAAAACAGTCAGCGCTGCTGTATATAGAATACTGCGCGCGAATCCCGGTTCTGCATCTGATGCCTGAAAGACGCGTTTATTTTTCCACACTTTTTTATTTTCAAGATATCGGATTCGTCCAAGCAGGATAAGTGAGATGAAAATGAAGAAGGCCAGCCCCCATGCCCGTAATTTAACCCAGGGATCGTAAATCTGTATAATTAACATGACCAGTCCCGGGCCGAATATCGCATCTAAAAAGCTGTTATGCCGTGTCAGACGATATCCTACGTAACAACCGATCAGCCAAAAGCCTGCTGAAGTAAGCAGGATAAAAAAAATTGTGTCATAAATGGGCTGGTTTTTAAAGAAGAGAAGGGTCGAGTCGAAAAGCCGTACCAGCAGGTTTCGCACATCTTCCATGTAATCATCAGTGCGGCTGGTTTTATCCACAATCGTAAGCAAACTCATTGGAATGACAAGCAGTGCATATTCGACGGCGATCCATGCCGAAATTTTTCCTGTAAAATTACTAAAACCAAGCAGCAGTCCAAGTGTTACAGCAAATAGGCTGACTGACTCGATAATGATAAGGTTGGGCACCCACTCCGAGATGACAAGTCTTGTGGATGCGGTTTGTACAAGGACGATAACAAGTAGAATCGATTGCCAGTCCCAGTCGCGTTGCGGCAGGTTTTTTTGCACGAAGGATTTTATGCTTGACAAAATAGTTTCAAAGGACTGCTCTTTCGGCATTCTTTGAGTGTACAATGAAGAAACTGTAATCGTCAATTCAAAATGATTAAAAACCCTACTGGAGAACTGTATGCAGAGCCTGATTGACAGCAGTATAGCCGTTATTATTGCAATTCAGGGCATGGGGGATTGGTTGATCTTGCCCATGCAATTTTTAAGCAATTTAGGCACGGAGAACTTTTTCTTTGTTGTGCTTCCCCTTATCTATTGGTGTGTCGACCCGGCATTGGGGATGCGTGTGGGGTTTATCCTGACCACCAGCGGCGTGTTCAATTATGCAGGTAAATTGTTATTTGCCGGGCCGCGTCCGTATTGGGTCAGCTCTCATGTTAAAGGTCTGTGGCCTGAGACAGGCTTTGGCACGCCGTCCAATCATGCTCAACTGGCCACGGATGTGTGGGGTATCATCGCTCTGCATGTAAGGAAAAAATGGGTCTCGATCGCCGCTTGCGTTTTGATCTTCCTGATCGGATTTTCGCGAGTGTATCTCGGTTCACATTTTCCGCATGATGTGATTTTAGGCTGGACGTTTGGCGGCCTGATCCTATTTGCATTTGTAAAGCTTGAAAAACCCGTGCTGGACTGGTTTTTTCAAAAAAATATGTTTCGCCAGATCGTCATTGTCTTTTCCGTTTCGATGATATTTATTCTGATCGGTTTTTCTGCTGTGACTTTTAGGAAGGATTTTAAAGTACCGGAACAATGGATATCGAACGCGCTTCTTGCTTCGACCGATGTGCCTGCTCCGGTGGACCCGCACGAAATCTTCACTTTGGCGGGGACTTTCTTTGGGCTGGCAGCTGGTTCGGTGCTGGTTCTGCATAGTGGTGGCTATCAGGTTGCAGGTCCGGAATGGAAGCGTGCTCTTCGTTATGTCGTTGGATTGATCGGGGTGTTGATCTTCTGGATGGGGTTGGGCGCCATCATCCCTGATGGAGATGGCATTCTCTTTTATATTCTGCGATATTTACGTTATTCACTTGTGGGTTGGTGGGTGGCGGCTGGCGCGCCCTGGGCCTTTACCCGTTTATCCCTCGTTGAAAACCCTAAACATTCCATCTGATATAATTTTTGTGACCTTCAGGTGCAGGCGTCCTAGATGACATTAGAAAAAAATACTTTTCTGCATAATCGCTATCGAATTATCGAGATCCTTGGGCAGGGTGGCATGGGCTCGGTGTATTCTGCTGTGGATGAAAACCTTGGGGCAACGGTTGCGATCAAGGAGAATTTATTTACAACCGATGAATATGCCCGTCAGTTCCGTCTTGAGGCTGTAATTCTTGCGAACCTGCGCCACCCAAACTTGCCACGTGTATATGATCATTTTGTTCTGGGTGATTTGGGTCAGTATTTGGTGATGGATTTTATTGAGGGGGAGGATCTGCGTCAGCGCATGGAACGTCTTGGCACGATCTCGGAAGATGATGCAGTGCAGATCGGCGCCTCCATCTGCGATGCATTAACTTACCTGCATTCACGCAAGCCTCCCATTCTGCATCGCGATATCAAGCCGGGTAATGTAAAGATCACACCCGAAGGTCATATCTTTCTTGTGGATTTTGGTTTGGCAAAGGTCTATCAAGATGCGGTACAAGCGACCACCACAGGCGCGCGTGCCATGACTCCGGGATACTCTCCTCCTGAACAATACGGAACGGCACGCACGGATCCACGCACGGATGTTTATTCACTGGGCGCAACTTTGTATGCCTCCCTGTCCGGCGTGATTCCTGAAGATGGCCTTGCACGTGCAATGGATAATGCGCAACTCACACCGTTACGCAAAAGGACCCCCAATATTTCTCGAAGGGTGGCAGCTGCAATTGAAAAAGCAATGGCTGTCGACCCCAGCGATCGCTTTCAAACTTCGGAAGAATTCAAGAAAGCTTTGTTGAGCGCCAAATCAAAAACACTTCAAGTGGCAGGTGGCTATCAGGTTGCCCCTCCGCCGGCTGAGTCTGAATCATCCAGTAACTCATCGGAGATGGCAACTGAAGTAGACAAAGTGCCTCGCCAATCAACCGGGCCGGTTCCCCCGCCTGCTCCTCATGAAAACCAACCCTTTGTGTCGCCTTTGAAGAAACAAAAAGATAAGGAGCGCAGGCAGCGCATGGCGTTGATTCGCTTCCTGCTTCTTATCCTGCTTGCCACCGTTGTCGCTGTGCCGTTTTTCGCGCCCGGCCTTTTGCCAGCCGAAGTGCGTGCCGTTATTTTTCCGGCCATAATTACTTCAACTCCCACTTTGACGGCCACACCTTCTCCGCTTCCTTCTGCAACTGAAACTGTTGTACCCACTGTTACGTCAACCAGACCTTTGCCTACAGCTACCATCACGTTGACCCAAACAAGTCTTCCGGTCTTGATTTCAACTGAGATTTCCCTTACACAGCCTACCGACACACCTTCTCCAACGATTACCAGTACTCCAACGATTTTTGTAACTTCAGTCGGTGGCGGTGTTGGAGAGATCGCTTATGCTTCAAACCGCCTGGGATTACCTCAGATTTTCCTTGCCAATATTTCAGGTGAGAGTATTTTCCAAATTACCAACATGCCAGAAGGGGCTTGTCAGCCATCCTGGTCTCCTGATGGAAAGAGATTGGTCTTTATTTCTCCATGTAAAGGCATGGATGATATATATTACGACTCCAGTTTGTATTTTATTAATGTAGATGGAAGCGAACTTACACCAATTTCCACGGTGCCTGGTGGCGACTTCGACCCGGCTTGGTCCCCTGACGGAAAGTCCGTTGCGTTCAGTTCGCTGCGGACGGGACAAATGGAAATTTTCATTTTGAACGTGGAGGATCAATCTGTTGTACAAATTACTAAAGGTGCCACCAGCGTGGAGTCCCGCCAGCCGGCATGGTCTTCGGATGGCACTCAAATTGCATATACCGTAAAGCGGTTTGGTGTTTATCAAATTTGGATGATGAATGCGGATGGGACTGGTCAAAAACAGATTGTAAGGAGCGGATCAAAGTTCTCTGATTATCTCCCTGCGTGGTCAAAAGACGGACAACTAATTATATTTAGTCAGCGCTGCATTACCACTGCTTGTCTGCCGTATGCAATGAGAATCTCTGCAGTTGACCGGTCTGTTCAACAGGCCACTCCATTACAATTTAATATTCCCGTTCTTGAGAACTTGGAATACTCTCCCGATGGTTTTTGGCTAGTTTTTGAAGGCGATGAAACCGGCAAAAGCAGTGATATTTACTATTCAACGGTAACTGGCGCAAATCGTACCCGACTAACTTCAGACGAAGGGTTGGATTTTGACCCTGCCTGGCGCCCGGCGGGACGGTAGTCCTTGTTCATGAGTGCGTTTAGTCAGTGTCGAAACATGAGAATTTCTCTCGCCATTCGACACTGATATTTTTTGTTTTATAATACCTATCAAAACTAAAAGTGCCTCACTTTGTGAATTGAAATAAAATAGAAATGAAGGGAAGTCCTATTCAGGGTAAAATCTTTCCTGTAAGATGCTGGCATTCAAGGTAGTTCCTGAAGTTGGCATCTTCTTATGCTTTAGCAATGAAAACATTTCGGATAAGGATCTGATGATTCTCGAACGCGACTCAATTTTGCAAAAACGATATCGAATTATAGAGAATCTCGGTCAAGGGGGGATGGGGTCCATTTACCGCGCTATGGATGAAAACCTTGGCGTGGAAGTTGCTGTCAAAGAGAATCTTTTTACAACCGAAGAATATGCCCGTCAGTTCCGCCTTGAAGCGGTAATATTGGCGAACCTCCGTCATCCCAATTTGCCGCGTGTGTCAGATCATTTTGTGGTTGCAGGCGAAGGCCAATACCTGATCATGGATTTTATTGAGGGGGAGGATCTTCGTCAGCGCATGGAGCGTATCGGCCTCCTTCCGGAAGATGAAGTCATTCATGTAGGTGCGGCGATGTGTGATGCGTTGGAGTATCTGCACACACGTAAACCCCCGGTTCTGCATCGTGATTTGAAACCCGGGAATGTAAAAGTTTCACCGGATGGCCATATCTTCCTTGTGGATTTTGGTCTTGCAAAGATCATTCAAGGGAATCAAGCAACCACAACGGGCGCGCGCGCCATGACCCCTGGTTATTCCCCTCCAGAACAATACGGCACTGCCCGCACGGATCCCCGCACGGATGTGTATTCTCTTGGCGCTACTTTATATGCAGCCTTGACTGGTGTTATTCCTGAAGATGGACTTGCGCGTGCAATGGATAACGCGCAACTTACGCCTTTGCGAAAGCGAAATCCCGAGATCACTCGAAGGCTAGCAGCCGCCATAGAAAAGGCAATGGAAATTGACCCCAGTGATCGTTACCAATCAGCAGAAGCATTCAAACTTGCATTGCTTAACGCCAAATCCAAGACACAGCAATTAACCGGCACGTATACCATTCCACCGCCACCGCCCGACTCTGAAAGAAAAAGCGATCCCTCGCGTGCCGCGGTTCTCACTCATTCAATGCCTCTTGAAGAACATGCTTTTGTTTCTCCGCGCAAAAAACAAATGCAGCGGACAACCCGTTTGATCCGTACAGTTGGCAGTGGCTTTTTGGCATTCTTGATCGTTTCGTTTTTATTAATACTTTTTATCGCCCCTCAACTTCTTCCAGTTTCCGCCCGGAGTTATTTGCCGTTTTTACCCCAAATACCCCCGACAAATACTCCCATTGAAACGGCTCTTCCAGTTGCTTTGCCAACCCAGGAAAATACTCTTGTTGTTGGACCTACTGAAAATTTAGATGCATCGTTTCAAGCTACACAAACTGCCGCTGCCGCTTTGACCCAAACGCTGGCTCCTACTCCCATCGGGGGGGACTATCTCCAGCTTGCCTATGCGTCCACACGCACGGGTATTTCCCAAATATATCTAACTGGTTTGCTTGGTGACGAGGCTATTCCAGTTACCAATATGCCTGGTGGGGCATGTCAGCCGTCGTGGTCACCTGATGGATCCAAACTGGTGTTTACTTCACCTTGTGGCATAAAGAAGGATATATATCCGGAATCGAGCCTGTTTATTATTGATGCCGATGGAACCAACCTTCAACCCCTGCCTACCACACCTGGAGGTGATTTCGAACCTGCATGGTCTCCTGATGGGAAGTATATTGCCTTTACTTCTCTGCGGGACGGGTATATGCAGATTTATTCCTATAACGTTGCCAGTAGCAGTACCACAAGATTGGTGAAGACGGCTATTAATACTGCTGCGCGTCAGGCATCCTGGTCGCCTGATGGTAAGCAGATCGTTTATGCGTATCAAAGAGTCACCACATATGAAATCTGGGTGATGTCTGCTTTTGGAAAAAACGAGGAACAGTTGTACCTAAGTGGAGACGAGCTTTCAAATCAGACTCCGCTCTGGTCGCCTGATGGGAAGTTCATTTTATTCAGTCAGCAGAATACAAAAGACTTCACTTTTCCGGATTTGTATTTCCTGAAATTTGGTGAAGAGTCCTCTCCTCTGAAGGTTCCACTTGGGGTGATTTCGATTGTAGATATGGATTACTCTCCGGATGATGTCTGGCTTGCGTATGAGGGTGGTGGAGATCGTGGTTATCATGTTTATTATTCGACAGCTTCGGGAGGTAATCAGGCCCGCATCACCGAAGATGTTTTCTCGGATGATTTTGATCCAGCTTGGCGCCCGATAGTTAAAAAGCCATAATATATTCCAGACGCTCACAAAAGAGGAAAGATCGGTTTGATCTTTCCTCTTTTGATCTCTTTGCGGTTTTTAGATTCTTACACTCCTCTTATTGACTTCCCTTTTTCCCGCTGTTATCATTATTCCACCACAAATAGCACTCTCGCTTCGGGAGTGCTAAATTATGAATATGGCTAATCTCACCGAACGCCAGAAGACACTTCTTCTTCTACTTATACGTGACTACATTGATACCGCTCAGCCTGTAGGCTCGAAGCGGCTGGTCGAACATTACCATTTGGACATTTCTCCTGCAACCATTCGCAATGAGATGGCCGCATTGACCGAAATGGGGTATCTGCGCCAACCACATACTTCGGCTGGACGGGTGCCCTCGGAAGAAGGCTATCGATATTTTGTCAGCCAGATGATGCATAATGCAGAGTTGCCTGAGACTGTTCAACATACAATTTCACACCAGTTTTATCAGGCACGACCTGATGTGGAACAGTGGATGACGCTAGCTGCTTCGATCCTTGCGCATCAATCCCAAGGTGTTTCTGTGGTGACCGCGCCGCACACTCAACAGGCGAAATATAAACATGTTGAATTGATCTCGACACAAGGCCGTCAGGTTTTGATGGTGTTGGTAATGGCAGGTGGGGAAGTGTCGCAGCAGATTCTTACTTTGGCGGAACCTGTTTCACAAGAACGCCTCAGCCAGACGGCCACGCGTCTTAACAACCTGTTGGCTGGTCTTGCAGTGGATGCAATTTCCGCCTTTTCGGTTCGCCCCGACGCACTCGATCAGGATGTAATGACTCTTATCCTGCAGGATATGCGTAATACTATCAGCCGTACGTCGGGTGAGTTATACACGGATGGGTTGAATAATGTGCTGGCGGAACCTGAATTTTCCGAATCCGATGACGGGCGTCGTGCGTTGAAATTATTTGGTGAACCTTCCACGCTGCAGGAACTTCTTGCACGCACAACAACGAACAGCAACATTGGCGGACTTCAAGTATTGATCGGTGGAGAAGGCGAGTGGGATGAACTCCGTCAGTGCTCGATGGTGATTGCGAGATACGGTGTGCCCGGCATGGCAACGGGTACATTGGGTGTATTGGGACCCATGCGCATGTCCTACGCGCGGACGATCCCAACGGTGAGATATGTGGCCGGCTTGTTAAGTGATTTGGTAAACGATACAATTTCCGGTGAATAAGCACGATATTCGATAATTCGATACCCGAATTTCGAATGTCCAATGTCGAATAGCGAGAGTGAGAACATGGCTAAACAGAAAGATAATCACGAAGAAGAGGTTTTTGAACCTAAGCCCACAGAGGCGGAACAGCCTGTTGAGGGCAATCAGGATTCGGCGGAGCGTGAGGCGCTGATCAATCAGTTGAAGGAAACCGAGGCGAAGGTGTCCGAATATAAAGATGGGTGGGCGCGATCGCAGGCGGAATTCCAGAATTACAAGAAACGCATTGAACGCGATAATGAGTTGACCTATGCCAGTATGAAAGGTGACATCATCAAGAAGGTGCTGCCAGTGTTGGATGATCTCGAACGTGCGTTACAAAACCGCCCGGCGGACGATGCGTGGGCAAATGGCATTGAGTTGATTGCGCGCAAGTTGCAGAATATATTAGATAGCGAAGGCCTGAAGCGTATCGAAGCAAAAGGCGCAGCCTTCGACCCGACCTTCCATGAAGCGATCACGCATGAACCCAGCGATGAAGTGGAGAGTGAACATGTCATTGATGTGGTGCAAAATGGATATATGCTCGGTGAACGCGTGATACGACCAGCATTGGTACGAGTAGCACAATAAATTTTGTAAGGACATAGCGACGCTGTGTCCCAACACTTAGGAGCAATCATGGCAAAAATTATAGGAATTGATCTGGGAACAACCAACTCGGTCGCCGCAGTGATGAGCGGCGGCGAGCCGATTGTGATTCCATCGGCGGAAGGCGAGAGACTCGTCCCGTCCGTGGTGGCGATGAATAAAAACGGCGAACGGCTGGTGGGACGCGTGGCGCGCAATCAGGCGATCACCAACCCGCAGAACACGATCTTTTCAGTTAAGCGTTTTATGGGACGCAAGTCCGATGATCCCGAAGTGGAGCGTACCCGCAAGCGTGTGCCGTACGCGGTGAACGCTGCTGAAAATGGCGATGTGCGCGTGCGATTGGGCGAGAAGGATTATTCCGCACCCGAAGTTTCGGCAATGATCCTTGCGAAGATCAAATCTGATGCCGAAGCATATCTTGGCGAAACCATCACGCAGGCTGTAATTACTGTCCCTGCATATTTCAACGATGCGCAGCGCAATGCCACAAAAGATGCCGGCAAGATCGCCGGCCTTGAAGTGCTGCGTATCATCAATGAGCCCACGGCTTCTTCGCTTGCTTATGGTTTGGATAAAAAGAAGAACGAAGTGATCGTGGTTTACGATCTTGGCGGCGGTACTTTCGACGTTTCCGTTTTGGATGTGGGTGATGGTGTATTCCAGGTACGCGCCACGAGCGGCGATACCTTCCTCGGCGGCGATGATTTCGACCTGCGCATCATGGATCATTTGATCGAAACCTTTAAGAAAGATAATGGCATTGACCTCAATAACGACCGCCAGGCTTTGCAGCGTTTGAAGGAAGCTTCTGAAAAAGCGAAGATCGAACTTTCAACCGTCATGCAGACTGAAATTAACCTGCCTTATTTGACCGCGGATGCAAGCGGCCCGAAGCATTTGGTCATGACCATGTCCCGCGCCAAGCTGGAACAGATCACCGCGGATCTTGTCGACCGAACGATTGCTCCTGTCAAACAAGCATTGGCTGACGCTGGAATAAATGCTGGCGACATCAACGAAATAGTTCTGGTGGGCGGCATGACTCGTATGCCTGCCATTCAAGACCGTGTACGCGCCTTCTTTGGGAAAGACCCGCACAAAGGTGTAAATCCTGATGAAGTTGTTGCCATCGGCGCGGCAATTCAGGCGGGTGTGCTTGGCGGCGAAGTCAAGGATATTCTTCTGCTCGACGTTGCCCCGTTGACTCTTGCCATCGAAACGATGGGTGGAGTTGCTACGGCTCAGATCGAACGCAATACAACCATCCCGACACGCCGTTCGCAGGTATTTTCAACCGCTGGCGATAACCAGACCCAGGTTGAAATCCATGTGCTACAAGGCGAACGCTCGATGGCTGCGGATAATAAATCTTTGGGTAAATTTACGTTGGATGGAATTCCGCCTGCTCCGCGCGGTGTACCTCAAATTGAAGTGACCTTCGATGTGGATGCGAACGGCATTTTAAAGGTCAGCGCACAGGATAAGGCGACGGGACGTTCCCAACATATTACGATCACCGCTTCCTCCGGATTGAGCGACAAGGAAGTGGAGCAAATGCGCAAGGACGCCGAAGCGCATGCAGACGAAGACCGCAAGCGCAAGGAAATGATCGAAGCCCGCAACAATGCGGATAATACGGCGTATGCCGCTGAGAAGGCTCTTCGTGAGTTCGGGGATAAAGTTCCCGCGGATGTGAAGAGTGACATCGAAACCAAGGTTGCAGAAGTTAAGTCTGTGGCGCAGGGTGAGGATTTGGATAAGATCAAAGCTGCCACCGAAGCGTTGGGGCAGGCCATTCAAAAGATCGGCGCCTCTGTTTATGAGCAGGGACAGGCTGCGGGTGGCGGCGAAGCAGGTTCTTCATCCAATGAAGCCGGGCCAGATGTTGTTGATGGTGAAGTGAAGGAGTAACGTTCACAAGTTGACAGGTTCAAACGTTTGAACCTGCTTACGTGTAAACGTTTAAACGCATGTCTAACCGAGATTATTACGAGATACTTGGATTACAACGGAACGCGAGCGATGACGAGATCAAAGCTGCGTTTCGTAAATTAGCGCGTCAGTATCATCCTGATGTGAGCAAGGAAGAACACGCCGAGGAGAAGTTCAAGGAAATTAACGAAGCCTATGGTGTGCTTTCCGATTCTGAAAAGCGCGCGCGCTATGACCGCTTTGGCAAAGAGGGACTCGGCGGCATGGGCAGCGGCGGCTTCCACGATTACAGCGCAGACTTTGGAGATATCTTTGAAGAGATCCTGGGTGGGTTCGGGTTCTCGTCCGGTCGTCGCGGTGCTTCGCGTAAATCCCCGCGCCGTGGCCGTGACTTGCAAATGGCTGTGCCGATCAAATTTGAAGAAGCAGTCTTTGGCCTTGAAAAAGAAATTGAGTTTGAGCGTGACGAAACTTGTTCGCGTTGTAGCGGCAATGGTGCCGAACCCGGCACGTCGCCTACAAAATGTTCTACCTGTAATGGACAGGGCGAAGTTCGTCAAGTCCGTCAGACGTTTTTGGGTCAAATGGTGCAGACGGCTCCATGTCCAACATGCAGTGGTCGTGGTGAAATTATTTCTTCGCCATGCACCACCTGCCGTGGTGCGGGGTTGGAACGCAAGCGAGTTAAGAAGAAAGTTCAGATTCCCGCAGGTGTGGATCACGGCACTCAAATCCGTTTGAATGGAGAAGGTGGGCCTGGCGTATTCGGAGGTCCCAGTGGAAGTTTGTTCCTGGTGTTGGACGTGCAGCCGCACCAATTTTTCAAACGCCGAGATAATGATGTAATTTTAAATTTGGATGTCAATGTTGCTCAGGCTGTGTTGGGTGCGGAAGTGGATGTACCTACATTGGATGGCGATGCAAAATTACATATCCCTGCCGGGACGCAAACTGGAAAAGTCATCACGATGAAAGGCAAAGGCGTTCCGTATTTGCGACGCAAGGATCGCGGCAATCAGCTGGTGATCGTGAACGTGGCGATTCCCACCAAGCTGACAAAGGATCAACGCGAATTGTTCGAGAAACTCGCCGAGAGTTTGGGCACCACGGTCAAGCCGCAGGAAAAAGGATTTCTCGATTGGTTGAATGAGACGTTGGGTGGGTGAGAGCAGTGACTAGGGATTAGTGATTAGGAACGAGCGGACGAGAGTCTGCTCGTTTTTGATTTTGAAACGGTCGTTTATAATGTTTTGACCCTATGATGAAAAAAATATTAAGAATCTGGAGCAAGTTGCCGCTTTGGGTTCATTTCCTTGCCGCTAAAATTGTCCGCCCGAAATTTCGTGCTGCGGTGGCGGCAGTGATCTTCGATGAGCAGGGACGAATTCTTCTGTTCAAACATACCTATCGTAAATTCGAGTGGGGGCTTCCTGCTGGCGGGTTGGAACATCGTGAGCAGCCAATCGATGCGATCCAACGCGAGTTCCTTGAAGAAACGGGAATGCAAGTTCAGGTGGAGCGATTGCTTACGGCAGTCAGCGCACGTGAAGACCATCATATCAGCATGATCTATCTATGCAAGATCGTGAGCGGGGAATTCAAAGAGTCTCATGAAATATCGGAGATGAGATATTTCCCTGTCACTGAGTTGCCTGCGATGATGCTGACTGCCGAAAAAGAGTTGATACAATGGGCAGTGAAGGAAATTAAATGACAAATATTCTTCTTGTCGGCATCGGCGGATTTATCGGTTCGGTCATGCGTTACCTCGCCAGCGGATATGTTCAACAGGCAACAAAAAGCGTGGACTTTCCATATGGCACACTGGCCGTCAATGTCATTGGCTGTTTTGTGATCGGTTTTCTTTCCCAGCTTGCCGAAGGGCGCGGTGTGTTCACAAGTGAATCGCGTTTATTCGTGTTTACCGGTATCCTCGGCGGCTTTACAACATTTTCCTCGTTTGGAAATGAAACGATGAATCTTGTCCGTGACAGCCAGATGATGAATGCATTTGCAAATGTCGGTTCAAATTTGGTCATCGGTCTTTTCGCAGTGTGGCTGGGACGCACGGTTTCTTACATGATCTGGAGGTAAACATGCACTTACCAGAAGAAGGATATTTATTGCGCATTTTCATCGGCGAATCAGATCACCATGAAGGCAAGCCGTTATATGAATGGATCGTTCTGCAGGCGCGCGAACACGAACTTGCAGGTGCAACAGTCACGCGCGGCATCATGGGGTTCGGTGCGAATACTCGTGTCATTCATACGTTCAAGATCGAACAGCTTTCCGAAGATATGCCGATGGTGGTTGAGATCGTGGACACAAAAGAAAAACTAGAAAAATTTCTTGAAGATATTGATGAGCACCTTCAAGCCGGGCTGGTTACCTTGGAGAAGGCTCAAATCCGATTTTATAAGGCTGATAAAAAATGAATTGGTTGGAAGTTTCATTAACTGTGGATGGCGAACTCGCCGAATCTGTTGCGGATGTGCTGGCACGTTTTGCGCCCAATGGTGTGATGACCGAGCAGGGTGTGCGCTTTGTCAACGAAGAGGATGAAGGGACTGCGACAGGTCCCATCACGGTCCGTGCTTATTTGGAAGTGAACGATCAACTCGAAGAAACGCGACAAAAACTCGAAGAGTCTCTTTTCTATTTGGGGATGATCAAGCCGCTGCCGACTCCTGTTTATCAGCAGATCGCGGATCAAAACTGGATGGAAGCCTGGAAGCAGCACTACAAGCCGATCCTCATCGGACAGAGACTCCTCATCCTGCCCGCGTGGTTGGAATCTCCTGAACCCAAACGCATTCCGATCAAGATCGACCCCGGGATGGCTTTTGGGACTGGAACTCATCCGACGACTCAATTGTGTTTGGAGTTGATGGAGCAATCATTTGAGGAAAGAGGAAAGAAGAAAGAAGGCGATTCTTTTCTCTTTCCTCTTTCCTGTATTGACGTGGGGTGCGGTTCGGGAATCTTGTCAATTGCTGCGATTAAGCTCGGAGCGAAAGCCGTCCTCGGCGTGGATATTGATATCGAGTCTGTGAAAAATTCGCGCGAGAATGCAGATACAAATGGAGTGGGTGAGGAGTTGATCCTTGGTCAAGGCTCGGTGACCGAAGTTTTGGCGGGTCAATTTCCGTTCAAGCAGGCGCCGCTTGTCGTGGCAAATATCCTCGGCCCGATCTTGATTCGGCTTTTTGATGCAGGTTTGGCCGATTTGATCGAACCGAACGGTGAGATCATCTTAAGTGGAATCCTTGATCACCAGGCAGAATCTGTCATTGCGGCTGGGCAGGCCAAAGGTCTGAAAAGAAGCGATCAACGTCAAATCGGCGATTGGGTCGCCATATCGATGAAACGTTAAAACGTGCAAACGTTGAAACGTTTTGTGCTATCATTCAAACCAGTATGGACCGACGAAAACTCATTCAATACCTGCTTCTGAATGCACTTGTCTCGGCAACGGTCACCGGCGGGATGTTGTTCTGGTATGACCGCAATTATCGCGCCGTGGTGCAGACCTCGGTTCAACAGGCATCGCCCGATGGCAGCAGTGCGGCTATAACTCCCAACGCGGACCTGCAAACGGATATCCCCGTGAAAATCAGCAGCGTCGTCGGTGCCGGGACGTTGGGCTCTGAAATTGTTGTCGTTAAGTTTGAAGGCGATGGGCAGCTGGATCTGGCATCCTGGCAATTGAAGGATGAAGACGGCAACACCTTTACCTTTCCCAAACTCACCCTTTATCCGAATGGCGCTGTGCAGGTTCACACCCTTGCAGGTACAGATAGCGTCATTGACCTGTACTGGGGCATAGGCGAAGCCGCATGGAGTTCGGGTGAGAATGCCCGTTTATTTGATTCGCAGGGCAATTTGAGGGCCGTGTATCGAGTTCCGTAATAACTCTGCTGGTTGAGTAACCCTGAGCGGCTTTCGCGAAGGGTGTATCGAAACCAGCAATCAAAGGTATATATAAAATGTGTGGTTTCGATACGGGCTCCAAGCGTCGTCGCCCTACTCGACCACCGAATTGAAACCAAACAATATTATGACCCAAGCCCTCTATCGTAAATACCGCCCCAAAGGTTGGGATGCTGTCATCGGACAGGATCACGTCGTCCAGACGCTCATCAACTCCATCAAAGCTGACCGCGTCGGCCATGCCTATCTTTTCGCCGGTCCGCGCGGAACGGGTAAGACTACCGTGGCGCGTTTGCTTGCGAAGGCGGTCAACTGCCTTAACGAAGACCCAACGCAACGCCCTGATAATGCCTGTGAACACTGCAAAGCTGTCAATGAGAATCGCTTCATGGACCTCATTGAGATCGATGCCGCTTCCAATACATCCGTGGATGACGTCCGCGATTTGCGCGACAAGATCAACTTCTCTCCCTCGCAAGGCAAATACAAAATTTATATCATCGACGAAGTCCACATGCTTTCAACGGCCGCTTTCAATGCGCTGCTCAAAACGCTGGAAGAGCCGCCTCCACATGCCATTTTCGTTTTGGCAACCACTGAAATTCATAAAATTCCTGCAACTGTTTTATCGCGTTGCCAGCGTCACGAGTTCCGCCGCGTACCTGTAGATGAGATCGTTGCCAACCTTAAGCACATCGTTCAATCTGAAAACTTGCAGGCCGATGAAGAAGCCCTGACGTTGATCGCCCGTCAGTCGGCAGGTGGGATGCGCGATGCGCAGTCTCTGCTTGATCAGCTTTCGTCCACTGGAACCACCATCACACTTGCACTTGCTCAACAGGTTCTCGGCACGGCCACAAGTAAAACTGTTTTGGACGTCATCGATTCAGTCCTCGACCATCAACCTGCGCACGGTCTCGAAACCATTCACAAAGCTCTTGATTCCGGCGCCGATCCGCGTTCGCTGGCCCGTCAGATCGTGGAATACATGCGCGGACTGATGCTCATTCAAATGGGGAACATCGAACAAGTTGAAGCCACACGCGAAGTCAAAACGCAAATGGATGCACACGCAAAAGCATTTAATTCCGCCGACGTTTTGCGGATGATGAAGATCTTCAACAACGCCGCAACAGATTTGCGCGGTGGATGGCAGCCATCCTTGAGTTTGGAACTCGCCTTCGCGGAAGTGTTGGAGGCCCCGCCAGAATCAGCGTTACCGGCAACGCCTCGAACCAAGCCTCAGCCTGCTTCATCTCAAAAGACAGAATCCAAGCCTGAAGTTAAGAACGATGCGCCTGCGACAGAAGCATCGCCTGATAAGCCGATCATCAATGCGGGTGACATTGTCAAAGCATGGAAATCATTGGCGGCGTCGCTCCCGAAGTCACAGGCGAATTTGTCCGCGTTGTTGAATTCGGTCAAGATGATTGACATTCAAGGAAAGACCCTCGTGCTTGGACTCGCCAGCGATGTGCTCGTTTCAAAAATAGACAAACCCGACCAGATCGAGGCCATTCAGAAATTGATCAAAGATCATTTCCACGTGGATGTGGCCGTCAAGTGCATTGTCACCAACGCCAAAGGCAAAATCCCCCCGAACATCGCGCAGGATGGCATGGTCGCCACCGCCATTCAACACGGCGGCGAAATCGTCGATATGGATGATTAGTGTCTTTAGTTTGATGGTTAGTTAGTCGAATAGTCTTGAATATTTTCATAACTTGTGATTCCGATTATTAACTTGTAATTGAGGTTGACGATGGCAACAACGAATGAAAATGGTAGTGAAAAGAAAAAGCGAGATGTGAAAATAGAATTTATGATTAGTCCTGTGCTTCAACAGACAGAGAAAAAGATGAGCGAAGCTCAGCAAATTCAGCTTGATGTAATTGCAAAGACGAATTTCAACCTCTTTAACGGCGAAGAAATCTCTGCATGGTTGAAACAGAATTACAAAATGTGGCGGGCAGTTTTATTGCCTTTGGATTTTATTTCACTGCGTGATATGGCGAATGGAAACTGGCATGCAGATACACTTTACATCTATCCAGAAGAAGGTTATCAATTCAAACTGGAAGAGATAATGAAAGAACAATTTCACGCAGATGAAACTCAATGGTTGGACAGAGACAGCGTGATGGATATACTTGGTACCACTGAGATTGAAGATACTTCTTATATAATTCTTTCTGCATGGTGGGATTAAATCTTTTCAATATTTCCAAGTAAATAACTATCTGACTAATTAACCAGCGAACTAGGAGACTAACGAATGGCAAAAGGATTTAACAAAGGCCCGGCAATGGGCGGACAAAATAATATGATGGCGCAGATCCAGCGCATGCAAAAGCAGATGGAAGAAGCACAGGCGAAGCTCGCGATTGAAACGGTCAGCGCAACTGCGGGCGGTGGCGCGATCAAAGTCATCATGACTGGTGATCAGAAATGCAAATCTGTTGAAATTTCCCCTGAATTCCTCAAGGATGCCGACGCCGAAATGTTGCAGGATATGGTCCTCTCAGCTGTTAATCTGGCGTTGGATGAGTCCCGTGCATTGCAAGAAAAGTTGATGGGTCCGATCTCGGGTGGATTGCCGTTTTAACGTTTGAACGTTGAAACGTGAAAACGTTAAACAATGAATCTCCCTGAATCCATTCAATCCCTGATCACTGCCCTTGAACGCCTGCCAGGCATTGGGCCAAAGTCCGCTTCCCGGCTGGCTTTCTACTTACTGCGTGCCACCGAGGATGTTGCGCAAGACTTGTCGGTTGCATTGGCAAATCTCAAAGCCAACACCGCGTTTTGTCAGGAATGTTTCAACATCACCGAGGCCGGACGTGAACGCTGTGAAATTTGTGAGTCAACCAAGCGTGATGGCTCGATCATTTGTATCGTCGAGGAAGCTTTGGACGTTCTCGCGATCGAACGCACCAGCGGATTCAACGGAAAATACCATGTACTGCAGGGAGTTTTATCTCCCATAGAAGGCATCGGTCCCGACGATTTGAAAATCAAGCAGTTGGTCGCTCGTGTGGCGAGTGGGGGAGTGAAGGAGATCATTCTCGCCACCAACCCCAGCATGGAAGGCGATGCCACCGCGCAATATTTGCAGGGACAATTGAAAAGGTTCGATATACATGTCACGCGCCTCGCACGAGGTCTTCCCGTCGGTGGGGATTTGGAATACGCAGATCAAACTACTCTACTGCGGGCGTTATCCGGCAGGCAGGAAATGAATTAGAACCAAATGACGGTCGCCTTTAAGGCGACCGTCATTTGGTTCTAAGCTTGTTGAAGCTGCGTCAAATGTAATTCATGAACGATGCAAGTGATTGGTCAAAAAATGAAAGACGACGATGGGGTCAAGGATGTGATTTAGTTGTTTGGGCCTTATGTTTTGCATTCAACGATAATTAGATTCTGTGTTCTATAATTCGAGTTTAATTTGGTGCGATTTTTTAAGGTTTAAACTGTTGTTAACTATTGACAAGAACTTCGAAAAGCATATAATCAGCCCTTGCCAGCAGAAACAAGCACGATCTCGTTCGAAAGAACAGATCATTACAACTGAGTAACCGTCTCAAGTCAGAGACCCAAGACAAATGTTTTGAAGCCTGACAGCCGATGCAGCAAGATCGCATCGGTATTTTGTTCTGTAAAAAACCTTGACGACGGTGAAGGCAGCGGGTAGAATACCGCTCGCTCAAATGGCAAGCACCTTAACAACTGAAGAGTGATAGGAAACAACATTTTTTGTCAATCCAGTAAATTCCGTAACTTTAACACTCGCAAGAGTGAAAAATTTTTTGCGGAGAGTTTGATCCTGGCTCAGGATGAACGCTGGCGGCGTGCCTAATACATGCAAGTCGAACGAGGTGCTTTGTAGCAATACGGAGTATCCTAGTGGCGAACGGGTGAGTAACGCGTTGGTGACCTACCCCAAAGTGTGGGATAACAGTCCGAAAGGATTGCTAATACCGCATGTGGTCATTAGATTTAGAAACTGATGACTAAAGGAGCAATTCGCTTTGGGAGGGACCTGCGTCCCATCAGCTAGTTGGTGAGGTAACGGCTCACCAAGGCGACGACGGGTAGGGGACCTGAGAGGGTGGCCCCCCACAATGGAACTGAAACACGGTCCATACACCTACGGGTGGCAGCAGTA
>JAEURJ010000016.1 GCA_016789305.1 Anaerolineales bacterium
CTTGGGGATTGGCGATTCTCCTTTCATATTCAAGTTTTCTCGCGTCAATAAGATGGATTGCCTTGCCTATGATTAAACGGTTTGTAAATAATCCAATCAAGAATGAGCAAGGTTCTTTGGCGATGAGTTGGTTTCTTTTCATTTTTTTTATTTTTCTTTTTGGTAAATTTCCTATAAGTTTTTTGTCACTGCTTCCTATAGAAAAAGAAATCCAAAATTTTATAGGTTTTGGATGGATGGCTATTATTAGTTTTGATATTTACAAAGACATCGTTTCAGAATATGCATTTAAAACTAAAGAAGAAAAACTTGCAAATGGAAATGAACCTCAAGCAAAAGTTGCGTAATTTAAATAGGCTTTATTGCCAAAAAATACACTACAAGGCGTACAGCGTGCACCTGATGCTGGGGCGCGTTGCGTGCGCACAATCTCAAGCAGTTTTCTACGCCTTAGCCTTTTTCTGGTTGGACGGCTTCGCCGTCCCCGCCCCAGCGCCAGTAACGCAAACCATTAGGCGGCTCACGAATAAGGTATCAGAATGGGTATAGTAAAAAAGATTGTTGGGATAATAATATTATCTTTTGATCGCTAATGCGCTGCATCAATTTGTCTGGCAAGAGTCTTTAGAAGGCTGGCAATTAATTTTAGCAAGGCATGAAATAGAACAATGCCATGACATAAAAGGAGGGTTTGATTCCGCTTTATATTACTTTTACAAGCCTAAAGAAGATGACTATGTTGTACGTGAACTTTGGATAACACCACTTTATGGTGAAGTGTCAGTGAATGAAAACCACTATTCATATACAGGCGATTGGAAAAGCATGGAATTGGAAAAAATGAAGGTTAATAGTGCAGACAATGCTCTTCTAATTGCTGAACAAAACGGCGGAGCAAATGCCCGCGCAACATCCAAAGAAGGGTGCTATCGCATATCTGTTTACTTAGAACCTGATATTAAGTACAATCTCCTGTCTCATCCCTTTAACCTTTATGATTGGGGCTGGGAGATTTGTTATTATCTAGATAATTATTCATGTATGAAGGTTGACCCATACACAAGCAAAGGATATTAACTTGCACACCCGCCGCCTAACACCGCGAGCACTGACGCTGGAGATTCTGCTGCATTTTCCCCGTTTCGAGTTTTTTCTACCGACCGAATAGAGTCCACGCCCGCCCCACACGCATGTATCCCGTGAAGATCACAAGGGACGAGCCGCAAGCCGTTGGGCGCTATCGACCACACAAAAATGAAAAAACAGTTAAGACAAGTCACTTATTCACAAGTTTGCAGATTAGCCCTGGGTAACAAATATTAGCGCTTGGACCAGGATGCTAAAATTCTTTTATAGGTTTTTCAAATCGATCACTATGGAGGATATATGGACATTCCAAAACCTCGCTATCCTGGTGCAGTATTCCATTCGGAAAAGCTGGCAGGATTTCAATATCACTGTAGCATGTCCAAATGCAGGTTTATGGACACCAGCACAGGTTGGCTTTTGTATCATGGAAGTGAAATACATCCGTATTCCTTGGAATTTGAGTGTCCTTCGGACGGCGTAGTTGGAAGGTGGTCAAGAGAATTGCAACCAATTATTGAGCAAGTAGTTCAAGAAAAAATCGATGAAGGGTTTGACCTTGAAAATGCAAAGCAAAGAGCTAAAATTGAAGCTCAACGTGCGGGATTAGGTTAGCCGCTTTATGCATTACCTTAATTCCATGAACGCCCAGCACTGCGTGAACTGCCCCACCCGTCCTCCGGACACCCTCCCCAAATACGACATTTAAATCTGGGAAGGGATTCGAAGTACACCAGTCGTATTTGGAGAGGGACTGGCTTTGAGATTTTTCTGCTGACAAGCAGAGTCCACGGTCCGTACACCTGCTAGCAACGCAAACCGCTAGCCGCCTTCTGAAACTTATGGAAGAATAGTGAACTCAGAGAACTTTTTGCAATGAAAACCAAATCGCTTCTCATATTCATTTCGATGGTCGAGGTCTTCTTATTGGTGCTTGTCGGCATCCTAGGAGGGAGATTATCTGATCTCATAAATCTAGACCCAATTGTCATAACAATTTTGGTTCTTATTCTGACCTTTGCATTGGCAGCGATTGCTGCATATCGATATCGCATTGCTGATCGCAAGACAGTTCTGCTTTCCTTTCCGACAGTTCGGTTTACTCAGCAAGGCGTGAGGCAGTTGATGTGGTGGGCTGCTTATGGTCCTAGTGCTGCCTTGCTCTCGTTCGGCGCTTACAATCTCTCCGAGCTCCTTGAGCGAGGCTTTCTTGTGTGGCTATCAACAATTGCAGTATCTGGCACAATATTTGCCTGGCCAGTATTTCGACAACAAGCACGCGCCGAAGGTCGTAAGTTTACGGCAATTCTCATTGCATGGTTGCTCTCTCTCGTTTATGGTGGTGCGGGATGGATGCTGGTAGTACTGCCTGACCTATTCAAAACATATTGGCTAGTATTCGTAACTATAAGCGCTGTAACTATGACAGGGTTGAAGTACGCCTATATATTCGACCTCGTAATCAATTACTTTGACCCATGGTTTCAGAAACTACCGGCAAAATAGCCGTGTATCCGTTAGTAGGGAACGGTGGCTAACAAAGGTGCAACGGACCTCTTCTGTCCTTTGGACATCTTCCCCTACAGGGGAAGACTCGGCTTTGAGATTTTTCTGCTGACAGGCAGAGTCCACGGGTCCGCCCACACAAAAGAGAAAAGTAACTCAAGCAACCATGTGCGCGAATTCACCCCAATCGAAGAAAATTTTTAGCGAACTGTCAGGCAAATCGATGAAGATGGGAAGCGGGGTATTGCTTTCCATTCTTTTGGTTTGCTGTGCGAGGCAGACCGCAAAGACTGAACCGAGCACACCAATAGCATTTATTTCACCATCGCCGGCTGTGACATTGGATCCCAAAGTTGCTTTGCGCGAAAGTATGATTCAAGTGTTGGGCACTGATCATGAAGGAGCGCCGCGCCTGACAAAGATTTCCTATAGTGATCCCGAAGCTGGTGATATCACAATAACCTGGGCGATCAATGACGATGGGTCTCAATATTCGAGAAAAACCGGTGCGCAGATCGACGCGGTAAATATTCTAAAAGTCCTGGAGAAGAATAAAACACGCTTTATTTATGTTATTCTTGTGGGAACATTTTCAACGCAAGACGGATATGGCGGTACAACTGAAACACAAGTGATGAGTCTGGGTTTCAATAAATCGAAACTCGACAGGATAAACTGGGAAGAGTTTCAGCCTTCCGATGTTTACGATCTGGCCGATATCGCAGATCTAGCGGATGAATGGAAGTGAAGAACCACAGATCAAAAACAGCCGAGGAAGGCAAACAGGTCATGAAAACGCACGCTCGTCAAGCAAGCGCAACCGATTATGATGATTTATGTGAGCTCTTCAACGAAATAGACACTTTACATCATGTCAACTTGCCTCATATTTTCCAAAAACCAAATGGCACTGCCCGGGAAAGAGATTATTATCTGAGATTGATTGCCGATGAGAAGATCGGACTGTTTGTTGTGGAGGCGGACGGGGAACTTGCAGGTTTTGTTCACGTGTTTGTCCGAGATACGCCCGTTTTCCCCGTTATCATTCCTCAGCATTATGCGGTGATTGACGAGATCGTCGTAAAATCGGAATTCCAGAAGCATGGAATCGGGAAAATGCTTATGGAAAAAGCGCAGGAATGGGCAACGGCAAATGGTGCGGCATTTATCGAACTGAACGTCTACGAATTTAATAAGAATGCGATTTCCTTTTATGAAAGACTTGGATATCAGACTCTCAGTCAAAAAATGAGAAAGAAAATCGATGTGAAGAAAGCAGCAAGCTGAAAATCGATGACGTCATTCCCCCACCCCAGGCGGTTTTCTCACAAATCTTCCACTCAAGGATAAATCATGGACCCTCACTGGATTCAACCCGTTACCCTGACAGGGGGACATGTCATTTTAGAGCCGCTTTCGCTGGAGCATCTGGATGGCATTAAGGAAGCCGTGAAAGACGGCGAATTATGGAAGTTGTGGTTCACGTCCGTGCCTTCGCCGGAAACGGCGGAAGCAACGATCAAAACCGCATTGGAATTGCGCGAGAACGCAGGCTGGATGCCGTTCGTTGTTCGCGAGAAATCGACGAGGCAGATCATTGGAAGTACCCGTTACTGTAATGTGGATGAGGTCAACCAGCGGTTGGAGATCGGCTATACATGGTATTCCGAAAGTTTTCAACGCACCATTGTCAACACGGAGTGCAAATACCTATTGTTAACTCACGCATTTGAAAAGCTGGCGGCCATCGCTGTGGAGTTCCGTACGCATTGGCACAATCACAAGTCCCGTGCGGCGATCGCGCGGCTGGGTGCCAAACAGGATGGTGTGTTGAGAAATCATCAGAAGGGTCCCGACGGAATGTATCGCGACACGGTGGTATTTTCCATCATCAATCTGGAATGGCCTGTGGTGAAGAAATCGCTTGAATTCAAGTTGAAAAGATAAAACTATTTCCCATGACGCGGGTTTGATACAATAGATCACAAGGATAATTTACATGACTGCATTAGCACCCACTCTCTCCGTACGCTTCTTTCCCCGCACCGCAAACTGGCTGCGCGACCTGGCCTTGATCCTGGCTGGTTCATGGCTGGTGGCGCTTCTCGCGCAAATTGAAATTCCCCTTCAACCCGTACCCATCACCGGGCAAACCTTTGCCGTCCTGCTCGTTGGAGCACTGCTGGGCTCAAAACGCGGAGCAGCCGCGATGGTCGCATATATTGCCCAAGGTGCGATGGGGCTTCCCTTTTTCGCCGGCGGTGCCAGCGGATTTGGAATTCTCACCGGGGCAACAGCCGGTTATCTGGTCGGATTCATCGGGGCGGCGTATGCCGTTGGCTGGCTCGCAGAACGGGGGTTGGAACGAAGCGTGCGTACTTCGATCATCCCATTTCTAGCCGGCACACTTGTCATTTACATTTGTGGTGTCGCCTGGCTGTCGTTTGTCCTGGGAAGTTTTGGTCAAGCGGTGCAATATGGATTGCTGCCATTCCTGCCCGGCGACGGAATTAAACTGGTCGCTGCGGCGCTCGCATTGCCTGCAGCCTGGAAGCTCGTAAAATAACAATAGAATAATGGAATAACAAAAAGGCGGCCAAAGGCCGCCTTTTTGTTATTCGCTCTTCTTCAGAGTTACTACAAACATGGTGCCTTTGTTCAATTCACTTTCCACCTTAATGCTTCCGCCTAATTCATCGACAATGGATTTCACAATATATAGTCCAATACCGCTCCCGGGGATTTCAGCCACCGTGACGTTTTTGGCGCGATAGAAACGCTCAAACAAATGAGAGATCGCCTCAGGCGGAATTCCATAACCCTGATCGATCAACGAGATCACCACTTCCTCATCCGCTTCCGTCAAATTGATATTAATTGACTTTCCTTCCGGCGAAAACTTTGTTGCATTGTTGATCAGGTTGATAAAGACCTGCTCCAATGCGCTTTTATCACCAATGACATATACAGGTTCCGTGGGGGCATATAAATTAATGGAGACTTTCTTTTTGCTTGCAATGGGTTTTACCGCCTGAACCGCTTCCAGCAGGATGGAAATCAGATCAATGGTCGCATGTTCCAATTTCATCATGCCGCTTTCGAGGCGTCCAGCCAAAAGCAAACGGTCGATCAATATTTTCTGCCGCCGCAACTCGCTTCGCAACGAGCGCCAATATTCATCCAACTCGTCCGGCTCGCCGCCCTCCTGGATCAATTCACAAAGAAGGATGGCAGTTGTAACCGGGGTGCGCAGTTCATGGGAGGCGCGGTTGATGAAGTCGGATTTCATTTGATTAAGCATCGACTGTTCGGTCACGTCGCGAATCACGATCAGCGCCTCGTTCGCACTGATCGGATATAGGCGGGATTCATATTCATCATCGCTGTAGGGAAGCTTGAAACCTTCCACCAAATGATGGACCGTGAAGCCTGTTTCATGATCTTCCCCCAGGATCTTTTCAGCAACATCAGCCGGCCACGTATCGGCAAGCTTTCTTCCGGCAATTACGTCGCGGTGCACATAAAGAGGATGATTCGGGTTTACGCTGTAATCCAAGATCATCCCATCCCTGTCCACACGGATCAACAGGTCGGGGAGCGCCGAAAGCATGATGCGATTGCGCCTTTCGCTTAAGCGGATCGTTTCCTCGTAATCGTTTCTCTGCAAAGCCGAACCGATCAAATTAGCCGAAGTTCGAATGACATCCAATTCCGCTTCAGACCAGATGCGATCGGAGTGTTCATCGAAAAGCCCAAGACAACTGGATTGCCCGCGCGCACTGCGAATGGTCACAAGGCTGAACGATATTTGATTGTTGCTCTTCGAGGAGTGAATATGCCCGCTGCTACTATCAAGAATGGAGGGAATATGCTCGGCAATCACGGTGTCTGGATCAAATTCTGCAAAATCTTTCTTGGTCCATTTATATTGGACTTTAATAACTGGTTGATCGGAAGAGGTAGTAACTTCAAAAATACAGCAAGAAGAGACCCCCATGGTACGCCCAAGCGATTCCAACACCTCGGGAATCCGCGCCTCGATATTGGATGACTGCAGTAAATTAGCAGTTGCATCGCTGATCACCGACAAAATCTGGGTCTGTCGTTTCAGTTCCTCTTCCACATGTTTTCGGCTTGAAATATCGCGGGCAATGCTTTGAATATAAGCCGGCTCGTCATTTTCGTTATTGACAATGGCCGTACTGACTTCCACCGGCAGGGTGCTGCCGTCCTTGCGTTTTAAAACCCGTTCATAAATTGCCGGTCCCTCACCCAAAATAGACCCGTGGGTCAATCCTTCATCCAAAGACATGACTTCGCCAACGGACATGCCAATAAATTCATGCTCCTCATAGCCAAGCAAGCTTAGAGCCTGCCGGTTGGCCGCTTGATAGCGCAAATCCAGCCCGATGATAAAAACACATTCACCCGTTTGATCGAAAAGTGCGCGCTGGTAATTAATACTTCCTGTGTTAACCTTCTTTTTATTCCTGTTCGCTGTCTTTTGGCCGGGTGCAACTTTGGAGATCGGAATTGTTTTATCATCCATAAACCAGATCTCCGGGCAATGCCTTCGGAATCACAGCTTTCACCGTACAACCCTTTTGACTCTCGAGAATCTCGACACTTCCGCCAAACGTGGCAAACACAGCCCGCGCAATGGGCAGGCCGACCCCCATTCCATCGTTATCACGATTATCCCCCTGACTGATCTGATAAAACCGTTCAAACACTTTTTCCCGCAACTCGGGCGGAATCCCTTTTCCATTATCCTGGATAAAAAGAGTAACATCCCCGTTTTCAATCGTGGAGCGGAAATGAACACTTCCATTTTCTTCGTTGAACTTAAAGGCATTATCCAGCAAATGAATGATCGCATGAACGAACTCACGCCGCGGAACCGCCACTTCCAAACGTTCCGGCAGGTCAATTGTGAAATTAAGATGCTTGCCTGAATACCGGTCAAACCGTTTCTGGATGGCCGGGCGCAAAAAGACTTTAAAATCCAGAGGTTGGCGCACCGAATTCAGATTGCCCTGATCCATATTACTGAGGAGAATCAAATCAGTCACCAGGGATTCGAGACGGTCTGCATTCGACAATGCGGATTTTACAAATTTCACCTGTTCTTCCGGATCAACCAGCTTTCTATCCGCGATCAATTGCAGCGGCATGAGGATGTTGGTCAGCGGGGTGCGAAGTTCATGATGAAAGTTCTGAAGTATTTCCTTCTTCAATTCATTCATGCTTTGCTCGGCAAGCGCCTTCATTTCGTCGCGCCCGGCCTGCCGCTCCGCTTGCACACGCCGCAGCACTGCGGCGATGCGTGCCAGCAATTCCTCCGTCTCAAACGGCTTTGTGATGTAATCATCCGCACCCTCTTCCAAGCCGCTTACACGATCTTCGACACTTGTCCGGGCGGTGAGAAAAATAAATGGAATAGTGGCAAGCTGGGGGTCCAAACTCAAGAGGCGGCGCAGTTCCAACCCATTCGGCGGCGGCATCATCACATCGGAAAGAATCAAGTCGGGCATATTTTGCTGGGCTTTGAGATACCCATCATTGCCATCAACCGCGGTGATCACGGAATATCCCTTGCGCTTGATCTTCGCAGCCAGGGCCTGCAACAACGCCGGTTCGTCATCAATGACCAGAATGGTTTGGGGTTTATTTTCCATGGGCTTTTGCCTTCGCTTTTGCTTGTGCATCCGCATCATGCAGATTTTGTGTGGTTCCCCTGGCACGGTCCATCAAACTCGTATTGTTGTTTACGAACATGATCTGAATGGTGCCAATGGAGATCAAATCCCCCGAATTCAACACACAGCGATCTATCTTTCTTCCATTCACATAGGTTCCACCGGTGGATTCATTATCGAACAAAACAAAAATACCGGCATCAAACCGTATTTCGGCGTGAAACCGTGAGACAAACTCCTCGTGAAAGACGATGTCATTCTCCAACTGTCTTCCAAGGCGAAATATCGTACTTTCGATCGGTATCATTTGTCTATTTACGATCAAAAATACATTTTCGGGCAACGATGTGTTCGAAGAAGGAGGTTTGGCATTCATAAGTTCTCCTTTGTAATACCATCTCTTTTATGCTACAAACCGAAAAAGAGGCACAAGATAGTTTTGAAATGGAGTATCAGCTTGCGAATTTGAAATGAAATCCGTGCAGCTGTCAAACTTAAGGATAAGTTTACTGTAGACAAAGCCGGCAGGACATACATACATCCCCCCATAAAGATAAATAAAATGGCAAAAATGAAAGCTAGGCGGCCCTGTTCAATCCGATAACAAAGGTGGTTCCCTGGTTGATCCGGCTTTCCACATGAATAGTCCCATTCAACCCATCCACGATGGATTTGACGATGTATAAACCAATCCCGCTGCCTGGAATCTCAGCAATCGTGACATTTTGTGCGCGGTAAAAGCGTTCGAACAAATGAGGGATGGCTTCGGGCGGAATCCCCAACCCTTGATCCGAAATGGAGATTTTGGCAAATTCCTCATCAATCGCCACCATCACCTCGACCACCTTGTTTTCCGGTGAGAACTTGACCGCATTGGTAATCAGATTGATGAAGATCTGTTGAAGACCGCCTTTATCGCCCATGACCTGCAGCGATTCAAAATCCGATTTCACCGCAATGGAGACCTTCTTCTTGATGGCAATTGGTTTAACGGCCCCAACGGACTCGAGGAGAGTTGGCATTAAATCCATGGGAGCGGCTTCAAGTTTCATATTTCCACTTTCGAGCCTGCCTGCCATAAGCAATTCGTTTATCAAGTTCTTCTGGCGATTGAGTTCACTGTTGAGAGTGCGCCAGTATTCCGCCAATTCTTCCGGGGTGCCTCCCTCCTGGATCAGGTCAGCCATCAAGATCGCGGAGGTTAAGGGCGTACGAAGTTCATGGGAGGCTCGATTGATAAAGTCAGACTTCATTTGGTCAAGACGTGCACGTTCGGTAATATCACGCACGATAATCAACGCTTCCTGACCGCTGATCGGATGAAGTTCCGCTTCGAATGTATTCGATAGACCGGGTGGAGTGAAACTTTCCAAACGCTGTGTGGAAAAAGACATTTTGTCTTCGCCGATCATTTTTTCCACAAAATCATGCGGCAAAAGATCGATCAGCTGCTTCCCCATGACCATTTCACGAAATTTGTAAAGCGGATGTTTCACATTGGCAAAAAAATCGAGCACCCGTCCGGAGATGTCGATGCGGATCAAGACATCCGGCAATGCATCCACGATAATACGGTTACGCACTTCGCTTAATCGCAACGTCTCTTCATAGTGAACGCGCTCCATGGCGGCCCCGATCAAATTCGCAGTGGTTTGAACGATATCAAAGATGGTGGGCAGCCAGGAAAGGCGGTCTTCGCGGTCAAAGAGGGCAAGATATCCCCAAAGACCGAGTGTTCCTTGAATGGGGATGATCAGTAACGAAATGGTTGATGCGGCGGGATGATCCGTTTCGATATCGGTGACAGAAAATACGCGGTCTGGCATCTCCACGAGAGATTGAGAAAACGGCCCAATGACCTTTCCCACTTCAAACCCAGCCACCGCATGATCGGTCCACTGATATTTGACATGGACCGTATCACTCGTGATATCGAATATCGAACAGTTGAAAATACCCACCGCATACCCCAGGGTTTCCAGCACCTCGGGGATGCGTTCCTCCAGTTTTGGCGAGCGGAACAACCCGGCGGTGACTTCGCCGATCACGGCCAGCGCACGCATATGACGCTTCAACGCCCGGTCTGATTGTTTGCGTTCCGTGATATCACGTGCCACCATCTGGACATAGGTAGGCATGGATTTCTCGTTATGCACAACGGAAATGCTCAATTCCACCGGGAAGGTGGAACCATCTTTCCTTCTTAATGTTTGTTCAATGGAATTTGAACGCTGTTCAAGAAAGGCCTCGCGGTTGATGGACTCGTCGAGAGCAATGATATTCTCGACCGGCATTCCGATCAACTCGCCTTCATCACAGCCGAGCAGTTGCAGGGCCTTGGCATTTGCTGTAATAACCTGAAAATCCAGACCGATGATAACTACACACTCCCCCGTCTGTTCGAATAAAGCGCGATAATCCAGCTTTTCACCCCAGGAGGACTTTCCCTTGTTCAAATGCACTTTGATATCGACAGGAAGTTTGCTCAGCGGAATGGTCTTTTCATCCATATACAATATCTTCCGGTTTCAGTGGCGGGAGAATGGCCAGGATACAACATCCTTTTTCACGATCCAGCACTTTTATATCTCCACCAAGGGAGGCAAAGATGGCACGAGCGGTCGTCAACCCCACACCAAGCCCCTGATGTTCCCGGTTATCGCCCTGGCTCACCTGATAGAAACGTTCAAACACCTTATCATGCAGAGTGATTGGGATGCCCGGGCCTTCATCCTCCCATTCGATCATAGCCCCCCCATTGCCCGTGGATTTAACTCGCAAGGTGACTTTTCCACCCTGCGGGCTGAATTTAAATGCATTGTCTGCCAGGTTGACCATCACTTGAGTAAATTCCTTGCGCGGCGCAAAAATGGGTTCCGCAGCCTGAATTTCCTGTACAAAATTAATTCCCTTATGATCATATCGCTGAAGTCTTTTTTGTGCCGGGACGATAATATGATGTTCAGGGTGAATGGATTGGCGGATCGTGTTGATCTGGTCCTGGTCCAAATCAGACAATAAAATAATATCCGAAACCAACGCCTCCATTCGATCCACGCTGGTAAGAGCAATGCGAATAAATTCGTTTTGCTCCTCCTGGGTCTCGAATTTGTGGTTGATCGCCATCTCAAGCGACATCATAATATTGCCAAGTGGAGTGCGGATCTCATGACGGAAATTCTGCAGGATTTCCCTGCGGAGCTTTTCGATGTCGGCTTCAGCATCCTGCTTTCCAAGCTGGCGGCCATGTTCACGCTCGGTATGAACACGGCGAAGGACCGCCTCCACCCGGGCAAGCAATTCGTCGATCACGAACGGCTTGGTGACATAATCATCCGCGCCTTCACGCATTCCAAGCACGCGATCTTCAGACGCCGATCGAGCGGTCAGGAAAATGAATGGAATGGAAGCCAGACTGGCCACCGTGCCCAGTTGTCGGCGCAGTTCGAAGCCGTTCATATTCGGCATCATCACATCAGAAAGGATGAGATCCGGCAGTGTTTGGGTGGCTTTCAAGATTCCGTCATTGCCATCTTCAGCAGTGATAACGGAATATCCCTGCCGTTTCAAGGTGGCGGCAAGGCCAAGGCGGATGGCAGGTTCGTCATCCACAACCAGGATCGTCTTTGGTTTTTCCGAATCCATATAAATCAAATTGATTATCCCAATCTTCGTGGCCAAATACATAATAAAGGCATGACAATTTGAAAGCCGACCCAAAGGCCAAAATCGGGGGTTCGCCTGTATAATGAACCACATGTTCATAGATCAGGTAAATATTCACGTTAAATCAGGAAAAGGCGGCGACGGAATGGTCCACTTCCGTCGCGAAAAATTTGTACCACTTGGCGGTCCAGACGGCGGCGACGGGGGCAAAGGCGGCGATGTAATTTTCGAGGTCAAATCCACGCTCAATACGCTTTCGGCATTTCGCCCCAACCAAAAATTTGCTGCGGATGAAGGCAAAGGCGGCGGTGGCTCTCAAATGACAGGACGCGGCGGCAAGGACCTCATCATTTACATTCCACCCGGCACAGTCATTTACGATGCGGAAACCGGCGCACTCCTCGGCGATCTAACCACTCCCGGTCAGCAGCTTCTCGTTTGCAAAGGCGGGCGCGGCGGACGCGGCAACCAGCATTTTGTGACGGCCCGCAATCAGGCCCCCCGTGCAGCGGAACGCGGTGAACCTCATGAGGAGAAAGTGATTCGCCTCGAACTTAAGCTGATCGCTGATATTGGCATCATCGGCCTTCCCAACGCCGGGAAATCCACTCTCCTCTCCGTGCTGACCAATGCCAAACCGAAAATTGGCGATTACCCATTCACCACGCTTGAACCGAACCTCGGCGTGGCAAACATCGACGATGACACAACGGTAGTCATGGCGGATATCCCCGGGTTGATCGAAGGCGCAGCAGAAGGCGCCGGGCTCGGCCATGATTTTCTGCGTCACGTCCAACGCACGCGCGTACTCATTCACATGATCGACGGCCTCTCCGAAGATTCACTAGCCGACTACAGCCAGATCAATACCGAACTCTCCTTATTTGATACCAAACTTGCGGGCAAACCGCAGATCGTAGTGCTGAACAAGATCGACCAACCAAATGTGCAGGAACGGCTGGAAGAGATCAAGTCCAGTTTCAGAGAGAAGGGTGTGGACATCATCACCGCCTCTGCGATGGCACGTACGAACACCCGCGATATCTTGATCGCCGCGCATCAGAAACTGGCCGAAGCTCCCATTCTGGAAATGGAAGAAACCCTGCCGGTATACAAGCCCGATGTAGATCCGAACCTGTTCGAGATCACCCGCGAGGACGGCGATGAGTGGCGCATCACCGGAGTTGCGATTGAACGCGCCGCCAAAATGACTTACTGGGAACATGACGGCTCCGTCCGCAGATTCCAAAAGATGATGACGATGCTCGGTGTAGACGAGGCTCTTAAAAAAGCCGGTATTCAGGAAGGCGACACTGTTTTCGTTGGCAATTTCGAATTGGAATGGCAGGAGTAATTTCTCCGTGATTTCTTGAGCGCGGCCCCGTGAGAGGCCGCGCTTTTTTCATTAAATCCACACAATTTCTTTACATGAGTAAGGAAAAAAGAAAAGTAAAATTACCTATCCACACAGAATAATCAAAAAGGGAAAATAATGACTCGAAAACGGATTGTAACCACCGCGTTGATCCTGACAGGCATCATCATCACAGTATTTTTCGGCTTGCGGGCGTTCCGCGCCTTCAAACATATGGAAGGTCATGGCCCATTTGGCGGAAAACCACCCGCCGCGAATCAGACCGACGTTTCTGAGATTCGCGATTGGATGACCGTGCCGTATGTTGCGCACATGTATGATGTTCCACCGAAGGCAATCTTTAAAAATCTTGAGATCCATGAAGACAATAAAGACGAAAAAATGAGCCTTGCTCAATTGAACGAGAAATACTATCCCGGCCAGGATGGGGTGGTGCTTGCGCAGGTGCAGGCCCTGATGCAGGCATTCCAAACACAGGGACCGCCGCCGCCCTTCCCATCCACGCCGGTCCCGGCACCTTCTGCTCCGGTGGCGCCATGAGTGATACGATTTCAAGTTTCCTGCTCACGCAGGTAATTAACTATGGCGCGCCGCTATTTGGCTTGACACTTTTTCTCGGGGCAATGGGATTACCCTTGCCCGGCTCCCTGATGGTGATCGCGGTCGGGTCCTTTTCACAGCAAGGGTATTTCTCGTCGGTGCAAATGGCAATTGTTGGTTTACTGGGCGCCCTCCTTGGCGATGCGATCAGTTTCGGCATGGGAAATTACGGCAAAGGTTGGGTCCAGAAAAAATTTGGCGGCTCCTCTGCCTGGATCAGTGCACAGGAATCGTTCCAACGTCGCGCATGGCTCGCCATTGTACTAACACGTTTCCTAATCACGGCACTGGCCATTCCCACCAACTTGATCGCAGGCGGAAGCGGTTATAAATTTCGCCGTTTCATGCTGTATGATTTTCTTGGCGAAAGCGTATGGATTCTTCTTTACGGCGGACTCGGCTATGCCTTCGGCAGTCAATGGGAAGTTGTGAGCGATTTCATCAGCAACTTTGGCGGCCTCGTTCTTGGTATCGCAGTCCTTGGCGTTGGAATTTGGATGGCAAAAAACTGGCAGGAGAAGCTACAACGGGAAACTCAGGAAGAACTCGCCACTTAAATAAAAAATGCCACGGGAACTCGTGGCATTTTTTATTTAAGTACATGAATTAATGGTGATGTCCTTCTTCATGAACGTGACCGTGATCCAATTCCTCGGAAGTCGGTTCGCGCAAGCCAACCACCTTTACAGAGAAATGCAGTTCCGCACCAGCCAGGGGATGATTGAAATCCAAATGAACCGTTTTGTCATCAAAGCTTTCGACGAAAGCCATCTGCTGATTGCCGTCTTCATCGGTGACGTGAAGTTCGGCACCTTCTTCAATTTGTAAATCGGCAGGGAATTCACTGCGCGGCACATCCATGAAAGCCTCGTCGTCAAATTCGCCATAGCCATCTTCAGGCGAAACAACCACATCCTTGCTATCGCCGATCTTCATACCGATCATTTCTTTTTCAAGTCCGGGAATGACATTGCCATATCCCACGAGAAATTGCAAAGGACCCGCGTCGTCAGATGAATCGAGGACTTCTCCATCCACCACCAACTTGTAATCCATCGAGACCACCACGCCGTCCTGCACTGTATCTTTGCTCATGTTTTTTCCTTTTCTCTAATTAATGCGCCCATTGTACCAGCGATTAAGAATGTCGAACGTCAAAAGTTCAACGTCAAAACCGTACCACTTTTGACGTTCGACTATAATTTCCGCCATGCGATACGACTTGTGCCTGCCCTGGTATTGGGAATATGACGACATTTTTGTTGGAATGGTCGAACGGGCATGCATTGAAGAAGGGCTTTCCCTTTGGCAGATCAAACCCGACAATTTATTGGAATCCATTACCGCACTTTATAAAGGAGTGCTGACCTTCAAAACACTGCTGCATCGCGGACAAGGCGATCCACGCTTCGATCCCATCCCACGTTGGGCGCGTGAATTTGGCGCACGGCGAATCAATCCGCAGGAAATTTCAGAATGGTCCGAAGACAAGGCCACGATGCACCTTGAATTGATTCAACACGGCATTCACACACCTTATACAATTTTGCTTGCACCTTTTCTTGAGCAACCTGTCATTCCATCCATTGATTTAACTCCTCTCGGTGAAAATTTTGTCATCAAGCCGTCAAATGGCGGCGGTGGAGAAGGTGTGATTTTGGGGGCATCCAATATTAATGAAATTCTCGAAGCACGCATGGAATTCCCCGAACAAAAATATTTAATTCAAGCCCACATCATTCCGCAGTTCATTGAAGATACGCCTGCCTGGTTTCGGATTTTTTATGCCAACGGAGAAACCTATCCGTGTTGGTGGGAACCAGAGACTCACATCTACGCAGCTGTCACAGCGGAGGAAGAGTCACAGTATCACCTGGGCAGGCTGCGGGATGTAACGAAGCGCATCGCTTCCGTCTGCAAGCTGGATTGGTTCTCGACAGAGATCGCCCTTGCTGATGAATTCATCGTCGTGGATTACGTCAACGATGAGATCGATACCCGTGTGCAAAGCCAGGCCATGGATGGCGCGCCCGATGAAATCATGGAAAGTATTGCCAAACAACTTGTGAAGATCGCAAAGGACAATGTATGAAGAAAATTCGCGCAAGAGACCTGGGAATCCCATTGGAGGGCGAAACAGGATTACACAATGCGATCACCGATGTAAAAGGAATCACTGTTGGATATTCGACCATCATCGAAGGAGAATCGGCGCGGACGGGGGTTACGGTCATTCATCCACGCAGCGCAAAAGATCATACGCCTGTTTATGCTGGCATCCATTCTTTTAATGGCAACGGTGAAATGACAGGTGCGGCCTGGGTGGAAGAAGGCGGTCTTTTGGAAGGGCCGATTGGAATCACAAACACACATAGTGTTGGAATTGTGCGCGATACGATCATTGCCTGGCAGGTAAAAAATGGAGCGTTGTATCAAAAATGGTCCTGCCCGGTCGTGGCCGAGACTGCCGATGGCTGGTTGAACGACTTAAACAGTTTCCATGTCAAAGAACATCACGTACTGAACGCGCTGGATTCGGCAACGAACGGTGCAATTGACGAGGGTAATGTAGGCGGCGGTACGGGTATGCTGTGCTATGAATTCAAAGGCGGCACAGGAACTTCCTCGCGCCAACTACCAGAAAAACTTGGCGGTTGGACAGTGGGAGCTTTGGTCCAATCCAACTTTGGAAGAAGATATCAGTTAACCATTGCCGGGGTACCCGTGGGAAATTATTTAAAGAACGATGCGCCATTTACAAGCGGGGAAAATCCTTTTAAACAGGATGATGGTTCGTTGATCGTCATCCTTGGAACCGATGCGCCGCTGCTTCCCCATCAACTTAAACGGGTGGCAAAACGTGCAACACTGGGTATGGCACGCACTGGCTCTTTGGGCGGAAATGGCAGCGGGGATATCTTCCTGGCGTTTTCCACGGCCAATCCACAAGCGGAACATGGCGATGAAAAAGGAATTGCCAATATCCAAACTATTTCCAACGATCATCTTGACCCGATCTTTGCGGGAGCCGTGTACGCCACTGAGGAAGCGATCCTCAATTCCATGATTGCAGCCAAAGATATGATGGGACACAATCAAGTCAACATCAACGCAATTCCGCATGAGGAAGTACGGGGAATTCTAAGGAAACATAATCGTTTAGTCGGTTTATAACGGGCACCAATTTCCCCCAAACAAAATCCTTGACAAATATGCATCTATAAAGATATACTCCTATTTAGATATATATCTAAATAGGAGTATATTATGTCGCTTCCACATGCAATCCTTGGGTTTCTCGAATACGGCCCAATGACAGGTTATGACCTGAAAAAGTATTTCGATCAATCCATTACCCATTTCTGGTCGGCCACACAAAGCCATATTTACAAGGCTCTCGAAACCTTGGAAAAGGATGGAATGGTTCAATCGGAAGCCATTCAACAGGAAGGCAAGCCAAACCGGAAACAGTACCACTCCACAGCAGCTGGAAAAACGGAATTACATAGGTGGCTGTCAACTCCCCTGCCTATTGAGGGCGCACGTGAACCATGGTTGATCCAGGTTTTTTTTGCGCACAATCTTTCCAACGAAGAGATCGCAAACCTTTTTGCAAAACGGATCGAGGACCTGCAAGTCAGCCTTTCACGTTGTCGGGCTGCTCAAGCGCACATTGACGAAAATAAACAAGTCGGTGCAAAACGACAACGCGACCTTTGGCAACTGACGCTGGATTACGGACTTGATTATTACGAAAATGAAATACGCTGGCTGGAGAAAACACTTCCGCTTGTGCGTAAGTTGCCGGCATTTGCCCCTCCAAAGAAATAGAGTAAGGGATCTGAAGAATGTATCATTTTATTGTTAAGAAAATCATCATTCAAGGTTTTCAAGACTTAAGCACGGGAAATTATGAAGCAGTACTCAAGCGGTTTTCGCCAGACGTTCATTTATTGTTCGAAGGCGAACATGCGCTGGGCAGCGACATTCAGGGCATTATCCCCGTGCGGCAATGGTTTCAACGAGTCTTACGGTTGTTCCCAGGAATGCAATTTAAAGTAAAACAATTGATCGTATCAGGCTGGCCGTGGGACACTATTGTCACAACACGGTTGCAAGTTGAGGCCAAGTTAAAAAACGGCCAGCTCTATCAAAATTCCGTGGTTCAAATCGTACGCCTGCGTTGGGGACTCGTAATTGATGATTACCTGCTTGAAAACACGCAGAAGCTTGTCGAAACATTGAAGACCCTCTCTCAACTGGGGATTGAAGAAGCGATTGCTCCACCAATCAAAAATTAATCAAGTCGACTCAATACTTTTGGAGGTACAACATGTATTATTTAATTCTCAAGTGGCTGCATATTCTCTCTGCCATCATTGCACTCGGTGCGAACATCACCTATTTTCTCTGGCTCTTCCGCATGGACAAGAATCGCGAGTCACTGTTGTTTACGCTGCGCACGATCAAGATCATGGACGACTGGATCGCCAACCCTGCCTATGTGCTGGCTTTCTTTACCGGTGCAGGGATGCTTGATATTGCAGGGCTTCCCTACAGAACACCTTGGATATTAACTGCGGTCATTATTTATGCAGCTGTTTCGGTGCTCGGGTTATTTGTATATTCCCCCATTCTAAAAAAGCAGATCAAACTTGCTGAAAATCCCGATACAGCAGAATACAAAAATATTGCCAATACAGGTCTTTATCTCGGCGCATTCATCACGATCCTCGTGGTCGCGATCACCTTTTTGATGGTGGTCAAGCCGCAGCTATGGTAATGGAGAAATTACAAATGCATAATCCTGCTCAAAAGTTTGGCCAGGTTTGGTGGACCTTGCTCGCCGCGCCAATTTTATTCCTGCTTGCCATATTGATCGTCTCCGTTTATTTCGGCTTTATTTCACAGGGACAAAACGTGGAAGCGATTCCTGAAATGGTGACTTCCACCATTCCCTGGCAGCTCGTAGTTGTACAGATTTTCCTGCTGTTGATTCTGATGAAATCCATGAAACGTGATGGATTGACATGGAAGAATATTGGCTGGAGAACCGCTGAGGGTCAGAAAACAAGCTACGAAGTTTTAATGGGCGGCGGGTCCGGAATCGCCTTGGGATTGTTATACATCTTCATACTCTCCCCCATGTTGACCAACCTCCAAAGGATCTGGGATTATGTTCCAGCGGGTGAATTGTTCACTACATTAGGAGCATCCATCATCCCATTTGTCATTGCAGATGTGTTGCTCGCGCCCTTTGTGGAGGAAAGTATCTACCGTGGATATGGATTAACCCGCCTGCTCGGAAGATTTAGCAAGCACGCCGCGATCCTGCTTTCCTGTTTCTTCTTCGGCATTTTGCATTGGACCGGCGGGTTTTGGTACATACTGCTGACAGGCATTGTGGCTGGCGGACTCTTCTTATGGCTTCGCCTCTCGCGTAATAATATTATTGCGCCGTTCGCTGCACATCTTGCACTGAATATCGTTGAAACAATTTTTATTATCATTACGATTTCATAGTCACATACAAATCGATGAAATACATTTAGGAGAAAGTTTATGTCATCAATTCTACAAGTTCAAAATCTGATCAAAAAATATGACGATTTCACCGCCGTCAAAGGCATCACCTTTGACATCAAAGAAGGAGAAATCTTCAGCCTGCTTGGACCAAACGGTGCGGGCAAAACAACGACCATTTCCATGCTTTCCACTTTGTACGCACCCACTTCTGGAGATGCGACCATCGCAGGCCACTCCATCACCAAAGAACCGATGAAAGTGAGAAATGCCATCGGCGTGGTGCCACAAGATCTCGCACTTTACGAGGACCTGACCGCGCGCGAGAACTTAATGTTCTGGGGGCAAATGTATGGCTTAAGTGGAAGTTCCCTAAAAAATCGCGTGAACGAAGTATTGGGTCAGATCGGTTTGGTGGACAAGGCCAAAGACAGAGTCAAAACCTATTCGGGCGGAATGAAGCGCCGCGTCAACATTGGAGTTGGGCTGCTCCACAAACCCAAGGTGCTCTTCATGGATGAACCCACCGTGGGCATTGACCCGCAATCCCGCCGCGCGATCCTGGATACGGTCAAGGATCTGAACAAGCAAGGTATGACCGTGCTTTACACCACTCATTATATGGAAGAAGCAGAGGAGCTCTCCAGCCGCGTTGGCATCATTGACCACGGCGAGTTGATCGCCATCGGCACGCAAAAGGAATTGACCAAACAGGTTGGTGAAGCAGAAACACTCGTATTACACATCGGCGAAAATGAAGACCCCGCCGCATTGGCCGCAGCCTTCAAAGGCATCAAGGAGGTTTTGGAAGCCAACGTCATCGGCCATGAAATTTCCGTGATCACGCCTTCGGCCAAGGATGTGCTGGCTGCGGTGGTGACGAAGGCCAACGAACGCGGAATCAAAATTCATTCCATCGATATCCGCGAGCCGAATCTTGAAGCGGTGTTTTTGCATCTGACAGGGCGCGCGTTGCGCGATTAATATAACCATGTCATTGCGAGGAGCGCACTTGCTTTTTGCGACGAAGCAATCCCCTGTTGAATTGGAGATTGCTTCGCAAAGTACGCTCGCAACGACATAAAAGAGATGATTATGCTAAAAACTTTTCTTATCGGAATCAAAGACCTGCGGATCGCCTTTCGCGACCGCGCCGCACTGATCTTCATGCTCGCCGCCCCTTTTGCACTCACGCTTGGCATGGGACTCGTCACAGGCCGTTTCAATGGCGGCAGCAGCGGACTTTCAAACATTCCCGTTGTGATTGTCAATTTGGACCATGAACAACTGGGCAATACATTGGTGGAACTCTTCAACTCGGAAGACCTTGCCGATTTGGTCGAACCAACTTCGAGCGCGGATCCGGAAGCGGCTCGTTTGCTTGTCGATGACGATGATGCTGCGGCAGCGATCATCATCCCCGAAGGATTTACGCGAAGCGTCATTCCCCAAGCTGGAGAGCAAGCCACAGAAGCAAAGATCGAAGTGTATGCGAACCCATCGCGGCCAACGAGTGCGGGCGTGATCAAAGCCATCGTGGATGAATTCATCAGCCGCGTGGATGAGGGCAGTGTCAGCGGACAAGTTTCCATCGTGAAGCTCCTGCGCAGCGGACGGATCACGCCGCAAGAAGCACAAGCCGCGGGAACAGAGTTGACCCAACGATTGAACAACGATCCGCTCGATGGCGCGCTGGCGATTAAACTCAACGCAAGCACTGCCGATGGCGAAGCTCTCAAGTTCGACATTCTTGCTTATCTCGCGCCGGGCATGGCACTCATGTTTTTGATGTATACCGTCAGCTACGGAGGCCGCTCCATTCTTACCGAGAAGGCGCAGGGCACACTGCCAAGACTGCTCGTCTCACCCACAAACTCGATGCAAATTCTAGGCGGAAAAGTTTTTGGAATCTTTTTAACAGGCGCGGCACAAATGCTGATCCTGATCGGCGCAACAACTTTATTCTTTAATTTGAAATGGGGTGACTCGTGGGGTGTGATCGTTCTGGTGCTCGCAGCAGTATTTGGAGCCACCGGCTGGGGCATGTTGATCACAGCACTCGCGCGCACGCCCGCACAGGTGGGCAGCATTGGCTCAGCGATCATGCTGATCTTTGGGATCATGGGCGGAAGTTTCATCAGCATTGAAAATATGCCGGCCGCCGTGCAAACCTTCAGCAAGATCACACCGAATGCATGGGCATTGAATGGATTTACCACCTTGGGACTCGGCGGGACGCTCGCGGATCTTTCCACGCCGATCACTGCCCTGCTGACGATGGGCAGCATCTTGTTCCTGGCATCTGTCGTGTTATTCGGCAAAAAGAATTTGGTGCAGAAATGAAAAAAATATTTGCAATTGCCTGGAAGGACGCCATCGTACGTTTTGCCAGTTCCTCTGAATTGATCTTCTTTATCATCCTGCCGATCATCTTTACTTTATTGCTGGCAGGCGGCACTCCCTCCGGAGATGACGACAATCGTGTGCGCCTCGTTGTTGTGGACCAGGCAAACACATCCATCTCACAGGAAATCATCGCCGAGTTGGACAAATCCACTGCGGTACGGCCAGATGTATTAACCCTCGCAGAAGCTGAAGATCAATTTACCTCCCGCCGTGCGGACGTCGTGCTGGTCATCCCTGCTGGTCTGGATTTGGAATCGATTCAAAATGGAACCGCTCAATTGGACTTTCGTCAGCAGCCCAACAATTTGAACGCCTCTGTCGCCGAACGCGCCATCCAAACTTCGATTCGACGCGTAAGCAGCGCGGTCAATGCCGCGAACACTGCCGTTGAAGAAGCAAAAGCGAGAGACACATTTGAATCCTCGGAAGATGAACAAGCCTACTTCAACGATGCATTAAAACTCGCCAAGTCTGTTCAAGAGGATGTGCCCGAACGTGTGACCGTTGTCGAAGGCAGCACACCGGATGAAGTTGATTACGATCCGCGCGCAAACACATCGGCCGGACAGTTGATCACCTGGGTATTCATTCCCCTGCTCGGCATCTCTGCCTTGTTCGCCTATGAACGCCAGCAAGGGACTCTGCGCCGCATCCTGACCACGCCAACCAGTAAAGCGACCTTCCTGCTAGGTACCATTTCCGGACAGGTGGTCATGGCGTTGATTCAAATGTCACTGCTGGTATTGTTTGGAATTTTCGCCCTCGGCTTGGATTGGGGACGCGAACCGCTCGCGCTCTTTATTCTGCTGACATGCGCTGCGCTTGCCGCAGGAGCCATCGGCACCACAATGGGCACCTTCATCAAAACAGAAGGTCAGGCCAGCGGATTGAGCATCATGACAGGCATGGTCATGGCATTGATGGGCGGCTGTTGGTATCCATTGGAATTATTTCCTCCCGTCGTGCAAAATATCGTAAAGATCCTGCCAACCACCTGGGCCATGCAAGGCATGTTGGATTTGGGCTTACGCGGCGGCGGATTGATGGATATTCTGACCGAGGCAGGCGTGCTGCTTGGATTTGCAGCGATCTTCTTTTCAGTCGGCGTGATGAGATTCAGATACGAATAAACTTGCTCGTGAAAGGTACAATTCCCGGCTTTACAAAGCCGGGAATTGTTTTAGTTCGATCCAACTTAATCGATTTTCTTTTCATAAAACATACTGAGTGGATCTTCCTTATATTCCCCAAATGCAGAAATTCTTTTAAAGCCCCAATTCTCATATAAAGCAATTGCATTGTGTTGATGAATGCCGGTTTCCAACCGCAGGAGATGTACCCCATTTTCCTTTGCATAACTCGCAAGATGGTCCAACATTAATTTGGCCAATCCTTTCCCACGGAATGATGGGTTCACAAACATTCGTTTCAGTTCTCCATATTCCTTCCCAAACAATTGAACGCCGCCGCAGCCTGCCGCAACACCATTTAGACGAGTGACAAAAAACGCCACATTTTGCTTTAACAGTTTTTCAACACTGTATCCGTGTCGGCTCTCGCTGGGATATTTCCCAGCCAATTCAGTTTCAAGTTCTTCGATCAACCTGATCGCATCGGGGGTATCTGGTCGTTCTGCTGTAATCATTGCAGGCATTGGGCACCTCTACATTTAAAATTTTTCTTATTATAGACAAACCATCCTGCAAATAATATTACCCATTTGGGTCGCCTGATCAGCTCAACGCGCACAAATTCACAGCGGATTTTTTCAACCGGCATGATAAGATTCTGCGAATGGCTTCCCTCCTCAAACTCTCCCACTGGATCGACGATCTCACTGAATACTTCGGCAAGGCTTCGGCTTTTTCCGTTTTGCTGACCATCCTCGTTGGCTTTTACAACGTCATCGCACGTTATGCCGGTCGCTTTATCGGAATCAAACTCACCAGCAACCTATTCATCGAATTGCAGTGGTACCTCTTCTCGTTGACTTTCCTCCTAGGTTTCGCCTACGTTCTAAAACATGGTGCCAACGTACGCGTGGATTTTCTATACGCCAACTGGTCACCAAAGACAAAGGCATGGGTTGACCTTGTGGGCCACACCATATTTCTCATCACCTTTTGCATTATCGGCATATACGTCACAACGCACCCAATCCTGCAATCTTGGGGGCACCTGCCCGATGGAAGCTATGGCGCTTGGGAACTTTCCCCCGATCCCGATGGCCTGCCGCGTGCGCCAATCAAGTCCATACTCTGGGTGGGGTTGGGAATGCTGTTGTTGCAGACCGTCTCCGAAATTATAAAAAATATTTCAATTATCCGAAACGTTGAACGTTAAAACGTTTTAACGTTCAAACACGAGACCCTATGACCCACTTTGAATGGCTCGCCATCGTTATGTTCGTCGGCTTCTTCTTTTTTATCATGAGCGGATATCCCGTCGGCTATTCGTTCGCGGCCACGGCGATTCTCTTCGGCGGCATCGGTTATATTCTTGGCGCGTTCGATCTCAATTTACTTAAACTGTTGCCAAGCCGCTGGTTTGGCACGATGTCCGATTTCACGCTGCTCGCGATCCCATTTTTTATTTTTATGGGGGCAGTTTTTGAAAAGTCCGGGCTGGCGGAAGAGCTGCTCGAAACAGTCGGCAGGCTGCTCGGTCGAGTTCGAGGCGGGCTTGCATTGGCAGTCATCCTCGTGGGCACATTGCTCGCCGCCACAACAGGCGTCGTCGCCGCAACCATCATCATGATGGGTATGTTGGCGCTCCCCTCCATGCTTCGTTATGGCTATGATAAAAAACTTGCGACGGGCGTCATCACTGCATCGGGCACACTTGCGCAAATGATACCACCGAGCCTTGTATTGGTTGTGTTAAGCGATCAGATCGGCGTGCAAATTGGGGATTTATTTTTGGGATCGATCATTCCCGGACTCTTGATCTCAGGACTCTACATGTTGTATGTGATCGTGATTACGCGCCTCAAACCCGACCTCGCGCCTGCTCTGCCACCCGAAGCATTTTCCCTCGCTGGAAAAGAATTGCTGCGCAAAGTAGTGCGTGTGATGATTCCGCCAGGCATTCTTGTGTTCGTTGTGTTGGGAAGTATTTTCTTTGGGCTGGCGTCTCCCACCGAAGCAGGTAGTGTTGGCGCCGTGGGCTCATGCTTTCTTGCATGGATGAACAAACGGCTGAATTACAAATTGCTTCAAGACGCTGCAAAGTCCACGGCGCAACTGACCGCGCTGGTTATCACGATTCTATTTTGTTCGACATTCTTCAGCCTGGTCTTCGACGGCCTCGGCGGACAAAGACTCATCACCGATCTCCTGCTCAATCTCCCCGGCGGCTACTGGACGTTTATCATCGTCGCAAATATTGCCATCTTTCTATTAGGCATCTTCCTTGAATTTGTGGAAATATGTTTCATCGCTATGCCGTTATTTGTGCCTGCCGCCCACGCGCTGGGAATTGACATGGTCTGGCTGGCAGTTTTGTTCGCGATCAATTTGCAAACTGCGTTCATCTCACCGCCCGTTGGATTTTCACTCTTCTATTTACAAACCACTGCACCCAAAGAAGTTGCCACATCCGATATTCACAAAGGCGCATTGCCCTTCATGGCGTTACAACTCGTCGCGCTGATTATCGTGCTGGCCTTTCCCCAAACAGTCACCTGGCTGATCCATGTATCCGCGCAAACCGCACCGTAAGAATTAATTATTTCTTTTTCCCTGATTTTGCCTGTTCATTTTTTAGATTTTCCGCGATTCGAAATTTGACCATTTTCTTAATTAATTTCAACGGCATGGGTTTGTCCAATGGGAACTGCAGGGAACTTCTATCCCCTTTATAAGGCAATACTTCCTTTTGAAATGCCGCATCCCCGGCAGGGATGGGATACATGCCAATATGCTTTTTCCAGCCGGCAAAATGTGCAATGTAGTGACCATCCAACTTAAACGCAGCCATTTGATAGCTGATCTTCTCTTCGGCCTTCGGCGCCACGGATTTTATCGCCGCACGTATCTCTTCCATTCCTTTTTGAGTATCTTCAGGCAGAGTGGCAAGATATTCATCGATTGAAGTGAAACCTGTTTTTTTTGTTTTCATGGACGCTCCTTGTAGGCTCGTACACAGTATAGCAAACCATTAAAAAAATAAACGCACACCAGAATTCTGATGCGCGTTTGCAAGTTTGTTATCCCATCGGGTTCATCAACTGAAAGTAGTTTCCATCCGGGTCAGAAAGAGTGGCAATCCATCCGCCACCTTCGCCCATCGAATACGGCTCTTTGACCACTCCGCCGCCGGCAGCTTTGATGCGCTCAAACTCTTCCTTCACTTCTGTTGTTTCAAAATTGATCATCACACGGCCAGGGTCCTTAGTCTTGCCACCCATCTCAGAGTGATTCAAGATACCCAGAAAGCCGCTTCCCAACTGCCAACCCCAGAAGCCGTTCTCCGGGTCAACCATATCCGCTGGTTTACCCAAAGCCTTTTCATAAAAAGCTGCCAACACCTCAGGCTGTTTCGTTCCGATCATGACTGAATTTAAATTTAACATGGGGTTACATCCTTTCTACCTCTAAGAGAATGAATAACTTCATCCATTGTAGAACATATATTCTGTTTTGGCAAGATATTTTCCCTGTTTACTTGGCCATAAACTTTAGCAGGCTAAATTCATTGGTAAAGCTCCATTTGGAGACACGTTCGCGGAATGCAATCCATTGTTCATAAATATCCTTGAATTCCGCATCTTCCTCCGCCTTTGCTTTGTATAACTCAAAGGCTTTGTCTTCCGCTGCCTGCATGATCTCATCGCTATAAGCGGACAACACCACGCCGCCTTCGAGCAAACGCTCCAATGCTTCACCATTGACCGCATCATATTGTGCTGACATCGTTACATTGATCTCAGTGGCCGCAGCCTGTATCGCAGCTTGATAGGGTGCAGGCAATTTATTCCACTCATCGAGATTGATCTGCAATTCCACCGTTGGGCCCGGCTCCCACCAGCCCGGATAATAATAAAAGCCTGTAGCTTTGTGCAAGCCAAGTTTCTCATCATCATATGGGCCCACCCATTCAGCCGCGTCAATCGCGCCTGTTTCCAATGCCTGGAAGATTTCTCCACCGGGGATATTTTGCACCTGCACTCCCAACGCAGACATGACCTGTCCGCCGAGGCCGGGGATGCGCATCTTTAATCCCTGCAAATCGGCAACTGTATTGATCTGCTTGCGGAACCAGCCACCCATTTGTGTACTGGTATTCCCGGCAGGGAATTGGATCACATTAAATTTCTTTGCATAATATTCCTGCAGCAACTGAAGTCCGCCGCCGTAATACAGCCATGCATTTTGCTGTGACGCAGTCAACCCGAACGGCAGGCTGGTTCCAAATGCCATCACCCAGCTTTTGCCGATGTAATAATATGAAGCAGTATGACCGATCGGCACGGCTCCCGCAGAAACCACATCCAAAACTTCGGTAGCCTTGGCAAGTTCGCCGCCGGCGCGCGGCGTGATCGTGAATTTTCCACCAGTCAACGCAGAGACACGTTCTGCGAATCGTTGGGTGGCACCGAATAATACATCCAACCCGGTACTCCAGCTGGTGGCCATTTGCCAGTCCAACACGGGCAGGTCGCTGCTATTTGCATCGGTTGATTCAGCAGTGGCAGGGCTGGCGCAAGCCGCCAATGCGGATGCGGCCACACCCAATCCTGCAGTTTTCAAAAAGTCACGTCGATTCATGGTCTTCCTCCTTGGAAAATTTTTTCTATTGTAACTTTAAGTTTGTCGTTTGGATGATGGATTAAGGGTTACAGCGAGGTAGATGCTTTCGGACGGAGGCAAATAAAAAATCCCGCACGAGGCGGGATCTTTATCCTTCAATCAAAATTATTCAGTGACAAGCAGCCACTTTGCCATTTTTCCATGCAGTTGACCAATTCCGCGCGCAATATGCATGAAGCTTGTCCAAAGCAGGATGCCTGCCAATACAAAAAGTGGATATGACCATAGTGGGGCGAAATATTGTGCATCATCCCAATTGATCACGCCTTGATCTAAAAATACCTGCATAAATGGGATAGCAATAAAGGTCAGCGAGAAACTCAACACGATTACGATCGCTACAAAATAGACTATACCCAGCACAAATTGAATCAGCATATAAACCAGCATCAACCAGGTGGCTTTATCGGTGAGGAGTGCTTTCAGGCGGTCCATCCAATTCATGCCTTGATGTGAAAATAATGGGCGGCGCGGCATTCGGATGCCAAGCAGGGCTTCGACAAGGCGACCCTCAAGCAATGCGAGTCCGCGCACCGAAAGCAAAAAGAGAATTGCAAAAGGCACACCGATGATCAGGATCATCAGCGAAAGTGAAAGTGAAAGCCCCGTCACGGCCCAGGTGAAATAAATAATGCCTGTGACAAAAGCGATCAACATGAAGAGCAGTGCCCCCCATGCATACGGATCCGTGTACACGCCAAAGAAACGACCCAACACCGAACGCGATTTCACCGCATGCTTCATGGCGGGAAAAGTACGGCGCTCCACTTCCTTGTAGGCAGAAGCGGTTTCTTCAGGAGTGCCATACTCTTCGACGATCTTTTGCAAGGCATCGGTTTCACTGGTTTCAGGCGCAGACTCGCGGGCTGCAGCCAGAGCCGTGGACAAATGTTCGCGCGCATCGGCCTGTGCATCCTGCACCAGTGCGAGATCAGCATCCTTCATTTCGTTCTTTAAGGCTTCAAGATATTCTTCAATCGTATTGAACATGTTTCTATCCTTTCAAATTCGCATCGACAAATTTCTTTGTCTGCTTCCAGATTTCAATCCATTCGTCGAGAGCACTACGCCCGTCTTTGGTAATCTTGTAATATCTGCGCGGCGGGCCAGACACAGACGGCTCCACAGTGCTCTCCAAAAAACCGTTCTCTTCAAGCGAACGAAGCACGGGATACAACGTTCCCTGCTTCATCATTGGGACTTCCGGGCCGCTCTCTTCGAGCAGTTTGGCGATCTGGTAACCGTACATTGGCTCCTTGCTGCGGCTCAAGACACTGAGCAGCACGAGGGAGGATGTCCCCGAGTTCAATTCCTTTTGGAATTTTTTTGTTTGCATACTGATTTCAGTCATGCGGTCTCCTTTGCTACTATCAATTCCGTACTACTAATAAATCAATAATAGTATCAAATTGGCAGTATGTCAAGGGTGAAAATAGAAAGTCCCGCCAAAGCGGGACTTATGTACTAAAGCGTCATCCTGAGCGATAGTGAAGGATCTTGCTACATCAAATGGTGCTATGGTTCCTGGATTTCTGCCGCACGCAAAGTGTTCTTCATCAACATCGCGATGGTCATTGGTCCCACCCCGCCGGGAACGGGTGTGATAAATCCGGCCACTTCCTTCGCCTCAGCAAAGTTAACATCGCCTACGAGGCGTTGTCCGCTCTTCTTGGTGGCATCGGGAATTGCATTGATACCCACATCGATCACCGCCGCGCCGGGCTTGATCCAATCGCCGCGCACGAATTCGGTCTTGCCAATGGCCGCGATGATAATATCTGCCTGACGGACTGTTCCAGCAATATCCTTGGTTCGCGAATGACAAACAGTGACGGTTGCATTTTTTCCAATTAATAAAAGCGCGGCAGGCATGCCCACAATATTGGAACGTCCTAATACAACCGCATTTGCGCCTTCAATTTTCACGCCAGATTTTTCCAACAAATAAATACAACCGAACGGCGTACATGGCACAAACAACGGCTCACGGCCTTTTTGCGCAAGGCGGCCGATATTCAATGGAGAAAAACCATCTACGTCTTTTTCAATATTGATCAGGGAAAGGACGCGCTCTTCGTCAATATGGGATGGCATGGGAAGTTGAACAAGAATGCCGCTGATGTTTGGATCGGCATTCAACTTCTTGACCAAAGCTTCCACTTGTTCCTGCGTTGCATCCGCAGGCAAATGTTCGCTGACGGATCCCATGCCCAATTCCATGCATGCCTTGCCTTTCGAAGCAACATATGCCGCAGAGTCTGGCCGGTCCCCTACGAGGACAGTTGCCAGAGTCGGTTTTCTTTTACCGGCTGCGGTGCGCTTTGCAACAATTGCCGCCACTTCATCACGAACCTGCTGTCCGATCAACTTGCCATCGATCAATTGAGCTGCCATGGTTTTGCTCCTTGGTATTTGGAAATTTCCTGGAGTGCAAAAGTTCTACTTTTGCAAATCGGAAGCAAAGCTTCCGACTCCGTCAACGCTTTGGTTGTTCAAAAATTATACAGTCTACCCCTGCTTTCCAGAAGTGACATTCGTTATAAAATCACGCCTTTGATTATCCCACCATCAACTTCCTGCAACTCTACTTCATCCACTTGGTTCCAACGTGGCGAGGGAGCAGTCGCCGAAACGCGCAAATAATTTCCCGTCCAGCCTTCCATGCGCCAGCCGTATTCTCCGTATTCAGTGGTCGATTCCCACAGCGCGGACATTTTCTGCCCGATGAATTTTTCGCGATAGGACTTTGCAGACTCTTCGATGGCTTCCTGCAAAATATGATTGCGCTTCTTTCTTAACTCGGGCCTGACCTGCCCCTTCATCTTCGCCGCCCCGGTGCCGGGACGTGACGAATACGAGAAGACATGTCCGCCGGTGAATTTGATCTCCTTGACGAAGTCCAATGTCTCCGCAAATTCTTCTTCGGTTTCGCCGGGGAAACCTGCGATGATATCGGTTGTGATGGCAACGTCAGGCATCACCGCTCTTGCGGCATCCACCAACTCGCGGAATGAATCAGGCGTTGTTTTTCGCGCCATCCGCCGCAGCGTGGATTCACTTCCAGATTGCAGAGGCAGGTGTAGGTGAGGCATGAGGCGTTTATCATTCCAAAGAGAAAAGAAATCCGCATCCAGATCCCACGGCTCGAGGGAAGAGAGTCTCAATCGTTTGACATCCGTTTCGCGCAAGATGGCTTTGACCAGATCGCGGAGATGAACATTCGCATTGAGCGGTGTCGAAATGTCTTGTCCCCACGAGCCAAGATGTACGCCAGTCAACACGATCTCTTTTGAATCCCCAGCAAGCGCAGAATTAATATCCGCGATCACATCAGCCAGCGGACGCGAACGCCCTTCGCCGCGCGCAACAGTGGTGATGCAAAACGTACATTTGTTATCGCAGCCGTCCTGCACTTTGATGAAGGCGCGCGTGCGGCGATGCAATCCTGGAATCGGAGAGCGCTCGATGGGTTCGAGATCAAATGTAGAGCGTTCGATATTTAAAGTGTCTGCAACAAGAAAATCTTTTTGCTCGTTCGGCACCACACGTAAAATATTTGGGAGTGCGGCGGCTTCCTTCGGTTGTAGAGTCGTCCAGCAGCCGGTGGCGACAATTTCATTAACGCCGGCGCGTGCAATATTGCGGATCTTGCTGCGCGAATCAGATGCAGCCTGTGTGGTGACCGCACAGGTATTGACCACAGCCATATCCGCAATTTCAGCAGCCGCGACGATCTCATGCCCCGCCATGCGAAACTGACGCGCCATGCTTTCTATTTCGCTTTGGTTGAGCCTGCAACCGATGGTATCAAGAAAGATTTTCATTGAAAGAATTTAGCCACAGAGAGCACAGAGATCTTTGAGAAATGACTAAACTCATTTTCTCTGTGGCAAGGAATTTAAGGCTGAAGCACCACGAAATTATCGAACACGACATCCACGCCGGGCGTGGAGAACGTACCAGCAAGCAATCCAACATCACCTTTGGTAAGTGTGGAATCCTGTGCCTGCGCCACTTGAAATCCGTTGACATAAAATGTAAGCGTATTGCCAATACAATCTGCGCGCAGATGATTCACAGCAAGCCCCGTTTTTATATTTTGGGAAGGCTGCATTTCACTTTGACCAAGCAACACCCCTTTGCCACCGGTATAGACGCCAATGGCATAAAACCCATCACTGGAAACCAAAAAGAAATAATAATCACTTCCGTTGAAACGGCAGATCACGCCAATGCGATTTTCATCCGGGCCGCCGATCTTCCCTGAATCCACTTCGATTCGGGTATCGGTCAGATCCAACCGCGGCGTGGACCAGAAATTCGTTTGCAGTGAATTGACCAACATACGGTATCCACCCGCATCGTAATCCATCACACCTTCGGCAGCCTGTAGACGGTCCCACCCGGTGATGGGTTTGGAGAAATCATCCTGAAACAAAACACTGCCCGAAGGCACGGAAGGTGTCTGGGCAGTAGAAGCGGGCTGCAACGCACAAGCAAGCGAAAGGATGACGAGAAGGGATAATGAAGCAATAAGACGATTCATGAGATGGATTTTATCACGGGGAGTTAGGGAAAATGCTGCGCCAGCAATTGCTTTGCATGTTCACCGTCCGCGCCGTTTGGGTCGGCATCTCTTACATAAATCAAAGTTTGGTAGGCGGACGTTTTATTTCCCTGCAGCAAATAATTCATCGCCAGATGAATATGCGCCGCATACAATTGCGGGTCGATCTCAAGTGCCTGCATCAGTGCATCTTCCGCGCTGGCATAACGCCCGGAAGAAAAATAAGCGAAGCCCAATGTATCCAGTGCAAGCGCATCTTTTGGCGCAAGCTCCACAGCCTTTTGTGCGGCAGGCAGGCCCACTTCTTCAATTGCCACGCCATTCTCCGCACACAATATTGCCAGCAAGCGCCAATATGTTGGATCGTCCGGCGCAAGCTCGGTCGCGCGTTTGTATTGACCCAGAGCAGCAGCAAGATCGCCACGCTTAAGATTCGCGTCGCCCATCGCGATCTGCCATGCAGGATTTTCAGGTTCAATACGCGCTGCTAATGAATACTCGGCCAACATGCGCTCATAATTTCCAACGCGACTCCAATGCAATCCACGCAAGGCGCGGACGATCACGGATTCATCGTCGAGGGACACAGCTTGATCAAGTGCATCGCTTCCATCCTGACCTGTTTGCTGTTCGGCTTCGCCCAGCCATGCCCAGGCTTCCGCATTCTCTGCATTACTTTGTACGGCTTTCTCAAATGAGGCCAACGCAAGCGGCCACTCCTGAACAAGCCCCAACGAACGGCCGATCGTAACAAGTTTCTGCGACTCATCCGTCTGTGTGGAGGCAATATTCAAGGCTGTGCGAACAGTTTGCACAGCAGAATCAAGCTGCAGGTCCAGGGAGGATGCGATGGTCAATTCCGAAATGGCATTGTCCGATTCAAGAAAACTCAGTAAAAGTCCCAGCCGGTAATGGGCATAGACGTTTTTTTCATCCAATTGAATTTGATTTTGCAGTGCTTCTTTTTCATTGATCCAGTCTTCCTGGGAACGATACAACACTGCCAACCCTGAATACAACGAAGCGGAGGAAGGGAAATTCTTCAGCCCATTCTGATATGCAGTCAAAGCCGAAGCTGGATCACCATTCTGAAAATAAGCATATGCCAACATAATCCATCCCTGCTCTGATAGGGTGTGAGCAAGGTGTAAATTCGAGATCGCTTCAGTAAAGTTTCCATTCATGCCGGCGGCGACGCCAGCTTTTTCCCGCAAATCAGCCTGCCAGGGGAGCAGTTGTGCGGCCCGTGTATAGGAACGCGCCGCGTTTGAATAGTCCATCTCCGCCCATGCCTGTTCCGCATGCATTTCTTCGGACTTTCCCAGAAATAAAACTGCGCCGCCTGACCCCAAAAGCAACACAAGCACAATGGCAATATTGACCCAATTTAATCCACGCATATTCTTCATTATAGCGGGCTGTTCAATATTTTTGAACTGGAAGTATAATCAACGATGCAATGAGCACCTTCTCCAGCTTTATTCTCGAAAAATTAGCTGTCCCCGATATGAACCTCATCTATTACATTGTACTGGCCTATGCAGTGGCCGGTGCTTTGCAATCGGGTTTTAACCAATGGCGCACAAGCGAATACCCGCAGGCGAGGCGCGCAATGACCGGCCTTGGAATTTTGCTCGGCGCTCAAATTTTTATGTTTATCGTCAGCGCGCTGGGCTGGCAGGGAGTCCTTGATTCAAGAGCCATTCTCCCCCCTCTTGACCGCGCGTACCTCGTTTTTGGCATCATCTGGATCACATGGTTGTATGCCTTTCCAGAGCCCAGCCGCATTTCCGATACTGCTGCCACGTTATTGAGTCTGTTGCTCATCGTCACCTTGGCTCTCAGCCTGTTATTTTGGCAGAACACGATCAATACCAGCGGATACGAAATCACCTATAACGAAACCAATGCCGATTTCTTCTGGCAAGTCGGTTCGCTGTTCCTCGCGTTGATCGGAATGGCGGTGATCTTTCTGCGCAAGCCAAATGGAATGTGGTACGGAATTGTATTATTAGGCATTGGTTCCCTTGGTCATATAGGTCACCTTCTCTTTCCCATCGTTGGGGAATACTCCGGTGTGGTACGCCTTGCTTATATGGCGGCGTATCCAATTTTATATACACTGCCGCAAAGATTTGCTGTCAATACTGTTCCCACCCAAAAGCCGGAGACAAAAGTTTCCGCACCGGCCAAATCCAAGGAACCCCGGGTGCATGGTGAACGAAGAAAATACAGTACCGACCCAAAGACCTTCCATGCCATGTTGGCATTGGCAGCCGAATCCACTCCCGCAAAGGTAAGCCAGGCTGTGACACGCGCCATTGCACAGACCATGCTGTCTGACCTGTGCTTTCTCATTTATTTAACCGACAATAACAATCAAATGGTCATCGCCGGCGGATATGACTTGATCCGCGAGGATATTTTGGAAGGCGGATCATTAAATAAAAATAACATCCCCATGCTGGCAAACTCCATCCAGCGCGGACGTCCGTTGCGCATGCCTGCGAGCAGTACATCGGCGGATGTCAAAGGGTTGAGCGACATCCTTGGTCTGACCAATCCGGGACATTTACTAAATGTCCCGATCCTCACTCCGGACAAGGAAGCGCTCGGAAGCATCCTTTTACTTTCTCCATATTCAGATCGGGCGTGGACTGCTGAAGATCAGGCGTTTCTTGCAAATATCGCCGCTTCCCTCGTTCCGGTCATCCGCAAAAGCCAGAAACTAAGCAGACTGGAATTACAAAATGACCAGGCCCGCCTGAAGATCGGCGAATTGGAGGGCAGGGTCGAGGAGCTTTCCAAACAACTGGATACGGCAAAAACTGAAGCAAGCAAGATCAATACAACGGAATATGCTTCGATCCTGACCGCACAGGAGGAATCTCAGCGCATTATTGAGCAGTTGCAAGTTGAAAATGCTGAATTGCGTTCCGCGAAACCGGTTGCCAGTGCCGCCAGCATCATCAGCGCCACGACTGCGGCTGCGTCCTCATCCGGCACTTCACAAGCTGAAGAAAATTTACGCACCGCCCTGCTTGAACTGGCTCATGTAAAGAATGAGTTGACCGAATCGCAAATGAAGCTTGAAGAACTCAAAAAGGGCCACGCAACAACAAAGAGTACAGAACAAGCCGAAGTGATCGCTTCCATTTCACAGGAATTACGCCAGCCGCTTTCCTCCGTTATTGGATATACAGACTTGTTATTGGGTGAATCCGTTGGCATTCTTGGGGCGTTGCAAAGAAAATTTGTCGAACGCGTGAAATCTTCGACCGAACGTATTCACAGCTTGATTGACGACATGATTCACATTACGACCCTTGAAACCGAGCTAAACGATCTCAAGACCGAAGCAGTTGATTTAAATATGGTCATCGATAATGTCATGTCGTATACAAGCAGTCAGGTGCGCGATAAAAACATCTCAATGCATCTGGATTTACCCAAAGCGCTGGCACCCATTCAAGCGGACCGCGAAGCATTACAGCAGATCCTTATTCATCTTTTGCAAAATGCAGGGGCGGCAACTCCATTCGAAGGCACGATCAGGCTCAAGGTCCAGACACGAACCGAAGATGGCCTGGATTTCATCATGATCCAAGTCACCGACTCTGGTGTAGGCATCCCGGCTGAAGATCTATCCCGTGTGTTTACCCGCTTATACCGCGCAGATAATGTCTTGATCCAGGGTGTGGGCGACACCGGCATTGGTCTCTCCATTGCAAAAACATTAACCGAAGCGCATCATGGGCGCATCTGGGTTGAAAGTGAATTGGGCGTGGGGTCAACCTTCAGTGTGTTACTGCCCATTTCCGGCGAAACCATAGTGGATAATAAAAAGGTCAAGGGGAGAAATTAATGCAAGGCTTGCGCGATCTTGGCAACGCGCTGGTGATCGCCCTCGTCTCCATTGGATTGGTGGCCGGGTCGATTTCCATTTCATCCGTGGAATTTGCATCTGAAATTGTTCCCACACCAACCAACCAGGTATTGCCTTCCCCGTTACCATTAACAGCAACGTCCACTATTCCACCAACAGCCACCTTGGATTTTTCAACTTCTTCTGCAACGCCCAGCACTTCCCCCTCCCCAACCGTTACGAACACACTGCCCGCAAATTGTCAGATCCCTTTGGGCTGGATTCAGATCACGGTCCAACCGGGCGAAACACTTGACTCGATCTCTGCGAAGTATCGTGTTTCAGCGGCGGAAGTACAACGTGGAAATTGTTTACCAACCAGTTATCTGGTTTCCGGTTCGAAGATCTATATTCCCGCGGTTGCACCCAGCACCACCGTTGCGTGTGTGCAAGGTGCAGCGGGTTGGACAAAGAGCTACACAGTTCGCGCAGGGGATAACCTCTATCGAATCGGTGTCGATCATTACACCACCCTCGATCTGATGCGGCGTGTCAATTGCCGTACCGGGGACACCATTTTTGTGGGTGAAGTTTTATGGGTTCCAAATGTGGCCACGCGCACACCACAGCCAACGCCACTACCGGGAAGTACAGTCACAGCCTATCCGACTGAACCGCTTACCGAAACAGCATTACCTTATACAGCAACCATCATGCCCATGTCAACGCTGCCTGTCTCCACCCTGCCGTCAACGGCCACCTCAGAAACAACACCCTAAATTGGCATGAAATTATTTTTCCGTTCACTGTCCGCAGCCATTTTGACTGCGATTCTGGTTGCATGTACTACTCCCCAAGCTTCGGTGGAAAATTCTTCCGCGCCATTTATTCTGATCACTTCGGCACCCAATCCATCGCCAACACCGACACCTTTTCAACCATCTGACCAGGCCGCAGGCCAATTCGCTTTGTTTCTTCCCTTAAACACACCAACTTCAGGGCAAATTCTTCCCACAGAAACACCCTCACCTACACCAACCACCCCGGCCGATGTTTCACCCACGGCCGATTTCAATCAGTTATTCCCAACCTCGGCAGCCCCTCCGCCTGCTGAAATTCCGTTGGTCAATCCAACTGTCCAGCCACTGCTAACCACAAATGAAACCATCAATTTTTTATTGATCGGTTCGGACAAACGTCCCGGCTCATCCTACAGAACCGATACGATGGTGATCGCCATCGTGTGGCCCAACCAGGGACAGGTATCGCTGATCTCCATTCCACGCGATCTGTGGATATTCATTCCGACCGTGGGCATGCAACGCATCAACACTGCGTATCAAAGCGGGGAAATTTCCGGGTATGCTGGTGGCGGACCGGGTATTTTGAAAGATACCATTTCCTATAACCTGGGAATTCGAATCGATCACACTGCCATGGTCGAGTTCGATGGCTTTCGCCGAATCGTCGACACATTGGGCGGGGTCGATTTACCCGTAGCTTGTCCCTATACAGACTGGCGTTTGATCGATCCAACATACGATCCTGAAAATGAAAACAACTGGTGGTTATACACGGTCGGCCCCGGGCAAATTCACATGGATGGCGATCTGGCTCTCTGGTACGCACGATCGCGTTCCAAATCAAATGATTTTGATCGCGGCCGCAGGCAGCAGGAAGTATTGCGTGCCATCTTTAGCAAAGCCTTGCAAAGCGGAACCTTTACCAAGATCCCGCAACTCTACAACGACTTCTCCAGCACGATCGTCACCGACCTTGGGCTTGGTGACCTGCTCAGCTTGGGATCCCACGCGACAAACTTTACCAACGCAAATATCCGCGGCTATTACATCCGACCACCCTACGTTTCCAACTGGACGACTCCCGGCGGCGCTGCCGTTTTATTGCCAAACGATGAAGCATTGAAGCAAATGCTCGTCGAGGCCACCACCCTATCCCAAAGCGCCGTCGAACGCGAATCCATCAAGGTGGATGTTCAAAACGGTACCACCATCGACAGCCTCGACAGCCTCACTGCCTCGCGCCTGAATTATGCCGGCTATCAAACCAGCCTTTCGAATGCGGATCGCCGCGACTATTCCAACTCTGTTTTGGTGGATTTCACCACCGGGCAGAATCCCGCCCAACAGCAATCGATCATTACCAACCTTGGCCTGTATCAGGCAAACATCATTTCCCTGCCCGACGCAAATAGCGCGATTCAATATCGCATCATCCTTGGCTATGATTACCAGCCATGCTTCCAACCTCAGGATCTTTCCCACTGATTCAGTAGTTGACAAGCCACTCAATATTCGCTAAACTATACGAAAAGACTACACGCTATTGAGCAAGGATGTATTCATGGCTAAAAATACAGATTCCGCCCATATCACCTCAAAAACACTCCTTCCCACCGCCATTAATGGCTGGGAAATGTATCTTAACGACCAGGGACGCTCACAAAATACACTCAAGGCCTTTCTTTCCGATGTGCGGCTGCTCACTCAATACATCGCACCAGACCGCGCCATTGGCGCCATCACAACCGAAGAATTGAACAAATTCTTCGAGTGGATGGAAAAGGAACGCGATATTCCGTGCAGCCCCAAGACACTATCGAGGCGCATCACTTCCGTCAAGTCGTTCTTCCGCTGGCTGCATCAGTTTGGCATCATCAGCCCCGACCCTGCTGAAAAGGTATTACAGCGCTCCGCAATCAGCCCTCTCCCGCAAGTGCTCACAGAAAGCGAATATGAAGCCGTGCTCCTCGCCGCAGACCGACATCGCCGGGAAAGCAAACCGGATGCACGTCCTTACACGTTGCTAAACCTTCTCCTTTCAACGGGGATCAAGAAAAGCGAATGTCTCGGGATTCACATCAACCATGTTGATCTCAGCGCAAAGAACGGTCCGCATGTTTTTATTCGCTACGCCAGTCCGGCTAATCGCTACAAGGAACGCAAGATTAACCTTGAAGACGATTGGATCACCTCCTACAACGAATATCTCTCGCAATACCAGCCTGTCGATCAACTATTTCCCTGGTCACCACGCAGGCTCGAATATCTCCTGGAAGATATCGGCGAAGAAGCAGGTTTGAGCAAGCATCTTTCATTCGATATGTGCCGCTGGACGTGCGCCCTTCGTGATTATCAATCCGGCATGGATGCGGATAAGGTGCGTCAAAAGATCGGCGTATCGAAAATTCAGTGGCGCGAATTATTTATCAAGATCAAACAATTGAATGGCGAGATCAAATAAAAGTTAAATAAAAAAACTGCAAAATTGATTTTGCAGTTTTTTTTATTTAATCCAATCTCTCGGGCGGGCGCGTGATGGAAAAATAAACCACATTCCTGGTTGCCTCCGTCAGGCGGAAAGAGTGTGCGGGACGATATCCGGGCACCCAAACAATAGTGTCCCCCGAACTCAACAAAGGCCAGTGCTCCCGGGCCCGTTGCGGCATCTTTTCATTGACCATGAAATCCGATATTTTTTGCATGTGGCCTTCAAGTCCCAATGGCTCAAATTGATCGCCGGATTTTCGAACACGCAAGTCAAGGGACTCTGGCAGTGTATCCGCGTCCAACCAAACCTGGAATTGATCCTCATTTCGTTCAGCTTGTTCGAGCGCCAGAGCAGGAATATGCCAGCGTTCCGAGTTGAACCTCCACCCGGCCGATAATTCCACCTGCCCCGGCACCTGCACCGGAAATTCATTTCCGCTGAGAATTTGCGGCCAAAGATTAAATGGCAAAGCCGCATCCGGCGTACAGACATAAATTCTTTTATTCTCGCGAAACATGCGCAGCCCACCTTTTAGATTAACGCGCGGTGGAGATAACTCGTCATTAATTAAAGTTGTAGCGCGTTCCAAAACAGAGAAGGTAACATCGAGTCCGGGACGAAGATGCAGCATGGCCCGTTTAAGCATATTCCGTTGGAGTCCAAGCGAGCACCTTGAGAATTGCATATGGTCAAAGACGATTTCCTCCTCTCCCAACTCGACCAGGCAATCATTCCAGAAAGACTCCATTGCTTCGTTCAGAAAATCATGATCCGATTTTAACGACTGCGACATACGCTGAACTGCCTCACGGAATTTAGGGTTGTAGCTTTCCAACGTGGGCAAAAGTAAGTGACGAATTCGATTGCGCTGGAAATTCAGTGAGTCATTCGTCGAATCATAATGAGGTCGTAATCCGTTTGCGGCACAAAATACAACCGTCTCCTCACGCCAATAATTGAGCAAGGGACGCACGATTGGGATCTCAGCATCAAAGATTTCCACAATTCCACGATGGGTCATCCCCTTCAAACCAGCAAGGCCGCTGCCACGCAAAAAGTGCATCAACACAGTTTCCACCTGGTCATCTGCAGTGTGCCCCACTGCCACGGCCTGAGCATCATGTTCGCGAGCCAGGTTGAACATAAACCGATATCGCAGATTCCGAGCTGCTTCTTCAATGGAAAGTTTTTCCTCTTCTGCATAGGCTCGCACATCCGCACCATCGATGATGGACCCCAGCATTAAACGGGCCGCCGTCTTCTCCACAACACGGGCATCTTCAGAGGCCTCCGGGCGAAGCTGGTGATTAAAATGGGCAATGATAACTTTGTAACCGGCCTGCCTCATGGCTTCCATTAAGCAAAGACTGTCCGGCCCGCCAGAAACACCGACAATGACCGGGCGGTCTTTACCAAGCTTGCACTCATCGCGCAAAATAGATTCGAAGTTCTCTAACATTGGCTGGTCTTAAATATTAGAGTTGATATAACTCCACCAACACCCCGCCGGTGGACTCGGGATGGATAAAGGCATACTTCTTTCCATCGGCCGCGATCCGCGGTTCTTCGTTGATCAAGCGAATATTCTTCTGTTTCAAATCAAGCATCATTCCGTCGATATCGTCCACTTCAAGACAGATATGATGCATACCCGGTCCGCGCTTGGCAAGATATTTGGCAATACCGGAATCATCCGAGGTAGGCATGACGAGTTCCACTTCTGCACCGGCAACGGGTAAAAACGCCACCTGCGATTTTTCAGCAGGAACATCGCGCAATTCATGCAATTGAATTCCAAGGGCATCGCGCCAAAATAGTAGTGATTTCTCCATATCGTCCACAACAACGGCAACATGGTTGACAGCTTTGATCTTCGGCATGGATCCTCTTTTTCAAATGGGAATATATGAATTTTACTTCTTATTTAAAAACTTTTAGTACATCAGGAAAGGCCAGCGCTGCCCATTGAGCATACATGATTCCAGAAGGGTGTAAACCGTCAACAGCAATCAATGATGGTTCGTTTACCGCGCTGCGGGAAATGGGGGTGATATCGACATAATGCACACCGGCTTTTGACGATTCTTCAAGATTGATCGCATTAAATAAATTGATTTCCTCTGAAATTCGGGCGCGATCCTGGCCCGTGGCAAAAGGAGTCACACCCCAATCCGGGATGGAGAAAACAAACACGCGGTTCGCATCCCCACCGGCGTATTCAATCGCCTTCTCCAACAAAAAGCGAAATTCCTCACGATATTCATTCGGATCGTAGCCGCGATATTGATTGTTGACCCCGATCAACAGGGACACCAATTCGTAGGGCGGTTTCAAGCTTTCCTTTTGAATGCCATCCCAAAGTTCGCTCGTGGTCCAGCCGGTGCGGGCGATAATCTTTACATCAGTTGGATAATCTTCTTTAGCAAGCAAGCCGGCCAACTGAACTGGAAATCTTTCATTTTCTGAAACACTTTCGCCGATTGTATAAGAATCTCCAAGTGCAAGATAACGGATTGACATACCACTCTCCACATTATTTTGATCCGACGAAGTCGCAACAGGTTTCGCCACACATCCAAGAAGCAAAAGGAAAATCAAAAACGGCTCGGCTTTCATTCGCCAAAGTATATCAATAATAACGAAGACGGGCATGGATCGATCAAATCCATGCCCGTCAAAATGAGGGGAACGACCAAGGCTTGCCGGCCGATATTCTAGAGAGATTTAACTTTTAACCACAACGCAGGAATCTTGCTTAATTTTCCAAAGGTACTCAAGGAAGCACGACGGGAGAAAACATCATAGTCGTGCTTTTCGATGTCATCCAAAATGCCCTGGTAAAACACGGAGGCGGCGCCAATGGCAAGCTGCCCTTCTCTCTCAAGCATCTTCACGCCCTGCCAGGATTCGGCGTACAACTGGCGAGTTCGGTCGATCTGGAATTTCATAAACTGACGCCAATTTTCTGTAACATTTCCTTCTGCAATATCAGATTCATGGATGCCATAGAAGGCGAGTTCCTCGCGTGGCAGGTACAGGCGGCCGTTACGATGGTCCTCCCCCACATCACGCAGGATGTTGGTCATTTGCAGAGCAACGCCGAGTTTAATGGCGTAGGGAATTGCGTCGTGCTGATGATTGAAACCGACGATGTACATGCTCATCAAGCCAACTGTGGAAGCTACACCGTAGCAATATGTGGCAAGGTCGTCAAAGGTTTGATAGCGCGATTGATAAAGATCACGGGCCACACCGTCGATCAACTGCAGGGCGTAGTGGCGCGGGATATGGTACCGGGTGAGGGTATCTGCCCATGCAGCGGCGACCAGATCATCGGTCGAGGCGGATGCGGTTTGTACGATCTCGCGCCAGTAATCCAACTCGAAGTCACGATCCTTTTTGGATTCGACTTCATCGACCACGTCATCCACAGTCCGACAAAAGGCGTAGAGTGCGCGGGCAGCAGCACGCTTCTCTTCAGGCAGAAGCCCGGAGGCGGCGTAAAAAGATTTGCTATGGGCCTTGGTGATCTGCGCAGCCTGCCGATAGGCTTTTTGAAGCACAGCATCGCCCGCCCAGTAAGAAAAAAACGGTCGTGGCGAAGGATGCGGGGCGTGCCCGGCGAGGGCGAGAAGTTGGCTTTCCCAGTTGGCTTGTGCTTGCATGGTCACTCCTTGGATTGGTCTGATTTCCGAATTTTACTGGATTGCTCCATTTTGTCAAGGTTTTGCAAAGGAATATTATTTAAACCTTGACAAATTATGAACACCGTGTAGAATACATTCAAGACAAATATGGTCGCAAACCTGTGGCCACGAATAAACCAAGGAGCAATATGAACAAACCAACCGCTGTAGTCATCGGCGCGGGAATCGGTGGGATTGCCACCGCCGCCCGCCTCGCAAAAAATGGATATGACGTCACCGTCCTGGAAAAGAACGAACAGGCCGGCGGACGCTGCAACCAGATCATTCAGGACGGCCACCGCTTCGACATTGGCCCGACGCTGTTTCTGATGCCCGAGATTTGGGAGGAAACCTTTGCAGCGCTCGGCGAAAAGATGAGCGACCACCTCGACTTGCGCCGCATCGACCCGACCTACAAAGTCCGCTTCGACGACGGCTTGCAGTTGGAGTTGACCTCCAACATTGGCGACATGCAAACCCAGCTTGAGAAAGTCGAAAAGACCGCCTTTACCGGCTTCCTCAACTACATTGCCGAGGGCAGCAAACATTACAAAATCTCAGTTGAAAAATTTGTAGGTAGAAATTTCTACAACATCTTCGAATACTTCAGCCTGACCAACCTGCCGTTGATCTTTCAATTGAAGGCGCTGGCCAAGCACTACAAAAATACGAGCCGCTTCTTCAAAGATGAAAGGCTCAAAGCTGCCTTCACTTTCCAAAATATGTACCTGGGACTCAGCCCTTACGATGCTCCTGCCACCTACTCCCTGTTGCAATATACTGAACTCGCAGAAGGAGTTTGGTATCCGATGGGCGGACTGTATGCCGGCATCCAAGCCTATGTGAAGGTCGCTGAAAAATTAGGCGTGAAATTCATCTACAATGCCCCCGCCAAACGCATGAACGTTGAAAAGAACAGAGTAGTTTCCGTGGAGCTGGAAGATGGCCGCAAGTTTGACTCGGATATCTTCGTTGGAAATGCCGACCTGCCATACATCTACGATCAATTGCTCCCCGACCGCGCCGAGGCGAAGAAGCTCGACGAAAAACTCTATACTTGTTCCACCATCATGTTCTACTGGGCCGTGGACAAGGAATATTCGCAGATCGCTCATCACAACGTATTTTTAGGCGGCGATTACAAAGCTTCCTTCGACCAGATCTTCAACGAACACAAGTTGCCCGAACAACCATCTTTCTACGTGCATGCTCCCACTCGCACAGATAAATCCGCCGCCCCCGCCGGGCAGGACACGCTGTACGTGCTCGTCCCCGTCGGCCACCTGGATGAAAACGCCAAACAGGATTGGGATGCAATGGTCAACCGCGCACGCGAAACCGTCTTTGCCCGCCTCGAAAAGGAATTCGGCATCACCGACCTCAAGCAGCACATCAAGTTCGAGATCATTCACACCCCGAAGACCTGGAAGGAAAAGTTCAACCTCGTCAAAGGCTCCGCCTTCGGCCTGAGTCACAACTTCTGGCAGGTCGGCTATTTGCGTCCGCACAACCGCCACGCCAAATACAAGAATCTGTACTTCGCCGGCGCATCCACCCACCCTGGCACGGGACTGCCGATCGTGCTTCTTTCTGCTCGCTTAACAACTGAACGAATTCTCAAAGAAATGGGTACAATATCTGTGCAAAACATGAAGAACGCGGTCCTGGCCGCCACAGACTAATCCTTTCGGAGAATCAAATGTCCCTGAGCAAGAATCCCGCCTTCAACCTAAAAGTCGTCCTGCACGAAACCGGCATCGCCGCAGATACCCTGCGCGCCTGGGAACGCAGGTATGGCCTCCCCTTACCTCAACGCACCGCAGGCGGGCACCGTTTGTACTCGCAATATGACATCGAGACGATCAGATGGCTATTGACCCGTCAGGCCGAGGGACTTTCGATCTCCCGTGCAGTGGATTTGTGGAACGAACACAACGCTTCCGGCGTGGACCCGTTGGCTGGTTTTGCGCCTTCAAATTTGACCTCCCTTTTAGCTGTTCCTGCCAACTTTGCATCCGATACAAATCTCGATTCCTTTCGTAGCCAATGGATCGCCTCGTGCATGAAATTCAGCGAATCCACTGCCGAGCAAATTTTGAATCAAGCATTCTCCATCTTCCCTGTCGAAGCGGTTTGCATGGAAATTCTGCAAAAAGGCATGGCGGAGATCGGCGGGCTTTGGTACGAAAACCGCGCCTCCGTCCAGCAGGAACATTTTTCCTCCAGCCTTGCCATGCGACGACTCGACGCCTTGTTGAGCGCGTCCCCTGCACCGACTCGTCCGCAAACGGTTTTGGTGGGCTGCCCTCCGGAAGAATGGCACACGTTTACTCCACTGCTCCTCTCGCTCTTCCTGCGCCGCCGCGGATTGAACGTCATTTACCTCGGCGCAAACGTCCCTGCCGAGCGATTTGAAGAAACCATCTCCACAGTCAAGGCCGACCTGGTGATTCTCGTGGCACAAACGCTCACGACTGCTGCGACATTGCAAATCACAGCATTTTCTCTTTCGAATCAGAAGGTGCCTGTTTCATTCGGCGGACGTATCTTCAAGCAACATAAAAACCTGGTGGAATATTTGCCAGGCCACTATCTCGGCGACGCAGTGGAAACAGCGATCGAGCAAGTCGAACAATTATTGAAAAGCAAGGCGAAGCTCGCGGAAGTGAAGAGCGCTTCCCAAAAACACATCACAGCACTGCAGGCTTTCATTTCCCGCCGCCTGCAAATTGAAAACACGGTTAAGGAATCGATTCCGCCCCTTGCTGTCAGCCCGGATCATCTCACTACAGGGATTCATTTCCTCGGCGACAATATCATCGCTGCGTTGCAATTTGGCGATATGGAACTTGTCACCAGCGAAGTCGAATGGTTGAAAACCCTGCTCCAATCCCATGAAAGACCGCCACAGGAACTGGCCGATTTCATGACGAACTACGCCCGTGCCGTTGACAAGCACATCAACGGACAGGGGCAACCGATCAAAGCCTGGCTCAACGCCCAGGCAGGCACCTAAAAGGAATTCCATGATCCGTATCGTTACAGACAGCACATGCGATCTGCCGTTGGAAATCATAAAAAAATATTCAATTACAGTCATACCGCTTCACATCAACCAGGGTGAGAATAGTCATCGCGATGGGGTCGATCTCTCCCGCGAAGAGTTTTACACCCAACTGCCGGGTTATAACCCCTCGCCTTCCACATCCGCACCCGGCCCGGATGTATTTCTGGAAATATACAAACAACTGGCGGATGAAAATGTACAACAGATCATTTCCATTCATATTTCCGAAACCCTGAGTACCACGGTCAACTCGGCGCGGATTGCGGCGGAACAATTCACACGCATTCCGGTGACCGTGCTGGATTCCAGTCAGCTCAGCCTCGGTACGGGATTCCTTGTTGAGAAAGCCGCACAACTGGCTGAGGCTGGTAAAAAAATCGAGGAAATAGTATCCAGCTTACAGGGAGTCATGAAGCGCACTTACGTCTTCGCCTCTCTCAAGACATTGGAGTATCTGCGTCGCAGCGGACGGATGAATTTCGCCATCGCAAAATTTGGAGAACTGCTTCAGATCAAACCATTGCTTCATATGAACATGGGCAAAGCCACGGCGCACCGCACCCGCACTCAAAAACGTGCAACCCAGCAATTGATGGAATGGCTGGGCGAATATGCCCCTTATGAAAAATTGGCTATTTTACATGCCGGGGTTCTCGCCGAAGCCAAAGCACTTCATAAACAAGTTCTTTCATTTCTTCCACACGAAGAAATTCTGATCGTTCAAATTACACCCGTGCTTGGCGCACATCTCGGCATTGGAGCGCTTGGCTTCGCCTGTATTTCAAAGGAATAAATGATGAAAATTGCAAAGATGATCTCCGTCCTCGGCATGCTCGCCATGACCGCTGTATTGATCTATGGTTTTACCGTTGGTGATTTTTTTGGAGAAGGCAGCAAACTGCTTGCCATGCCCTGGGGGATTGTTTCCCTCGTGGATTTATATACAGGCTTCACACTCTTTTCATGCTGGATCATCTACCGTGAAAAATCCCTGCCCATCGCCATCGTTTGGACCATCGCCATGATGACTTTGGGATTCTTCGCTGGCAGCCTCTATTCGTTCATTGCCTTGCAAAACAGCGGCGGTGACTGGCGCAAATTCTGGCTTGGAAAACATGCTTAAATCACGCGAACTGCTCGACGAGTTCCGCACCGTTTTTGCAGGGCAGAATTCTTTTCTGGATGCAATTCTGCCGCCGATCATCTTTCTTTTGGTCAACGGTTTGGCTGGTTTTCAAGCAGCAATGGGAAGCGCGCTGTTTGTTTCGGTTCTCTTCGCAATCGTGCGAATCATCCGAAAGCAATCTCTGCTGTATGCATTCACGGGAGTTGGAAGCGTCCTGGCCGCAATTGGGATCGTTTGGCTTTTGGGCAAGTCGGAGGGATTCTTTTTACCGGGACTCGTCAGCGGAAGCACGACTCTGCTATTAACCATCGCCAGCCTGTTGATCCGCCGCCCGATGGTGGCGTGGACCAGTTACCTCGCCCGCCGCTGGCCGTTGGATTGGTATTGGCATCCGCAAGTGCAGCCTGCCTACAGCGAAGTGACTTTCGTGTGGGCGCTATTTTTTGCGGCCCGTCTGCTTTTGCAGTTCTCATTCTTCGAGAGCAGCCAGGTCAATTCGCTGGCCATCATCAACTTTATTACGGGTTGGCCCGCCACCATTTTGCTTTTGATTTTCAGTTATTTATATGGGACGTGGCGACTCGCACAGCTACGCGGCCCCAGCGTGGAAGAATTTCGTAACGAAACCCCAGCCCCGTGGCAAAGTCAACGACGCGGGTTTTGATAAAAAGGAGAAATATCATGAAAGAATCACAATACAGATCATTCGCTGTTTTTATCATCCTCATCATTGTGGGAGTTTTGGTCGCCTTGGCGGGGAGTCAAAACGGCAGTTTGGTTGCGGGCATTCCGGTATTCGCCTTGCTGGTCGGGCTGGCGTATGTCATCCAATGGGTGGTGTTCATCCCCGCGTATAAATTTCAAACCGAGAAGTTCTTCGACATTACGGGAAGCATCACCTACATCACCCTTGTCGTTATTGCCATCCTGCTTAGCCCGCACATAGATGCACGCTCAATCCTATTGGCTGCGTTGGTCATCGTTTGGGCAATCCGTTTGGGAAGTTTTCTATTCCGCCGCATCCAAAAAGCAGGCAAGGATGATCGTTTTGACGAGATCAAACCTTCCTTTTTCCGTTTCCTCAATGTTTGGACGATCCAGGGGCTATGGGTAACGTTTACAGTTGCGGCGGCTTTGACTGCCATTACAACCACGGTCCGTAAAGAATTGGATGCATTTGCCATGGTCGGTCTGCTAATATGGGTTTTCGGCTTTGCCTTTGAAGCCATCGCCGACTCACAAAAAAGTCGTTTCAATGCGGATCCAAATAATAAAGGAAAATTTATTCGAACCGGGTTATGGTCTCGATCCCGTCATCCCAACTACTTCGGCGAGATCGTGTTATGGATCGGGGTTGCCGTGATCGCCGCGCCTGTACTGCAAGGCTGGCAATGGGCAGCCATGATTTCGCCTATTTTTGTGACGCTGCTCCTGACCCGTATTAGCGGGATTCCCCTGCTGGAAAAGAAGGCGGATAAAAAATGGGGTGGACAGGCAGAGTACGAGACATATAAAAAGAATACGCCTGTATTAATTCCAAAATTGTAATTCACCGTAAGGGCGGTGTAACCCCGTCCTGATTGGAGAAACCATGTTCATCAAAATTCTACAAATCATTGCGGTTATCGCCACCATCCTGACGGGTCTTGTGTCCCTTGTTAACCCGCGCGGAATCGAAGGATTCACAGGGCTGACTGCTCCGGGTACACGCGGCATTACTGAAATCCGCGCGATACTCGGCGGTCTCTTTATCGGGCTGGGAATTGCCGTCTTTTTGCTCGGCACACGCGAGACATATCAAATGCTTGGCATCACATACCTTGCCATGGGTGTGGTAAGACTCGTTTCCATCTTTTTGGATAAGTCCTCTGTGCAGTCCAACTGGATCAGTTTTGCAGTTGAGATCATCTTCGGCATTATTTTGTTGATACCAGCATGAGCCTCGCCGAACTCAACAAGCCTGCGAACGAAGAAATATTGAATCTATTGGAAGCAATGAACAAGGAAATCTATGTCAATCAAAGATAAAGTCGTTGTAGTGACCGGCTCCACCCGTGGATATGGCTACGCCATCGCCGAATCTCTGCTCGAAGCAGGAGCAATTGTCGCGATCACTGGAAGAAGTCAAAAGGCCGTGGATGCTGCATTAAGCACACTTCAGCCCAAAGGTCGTGCGAGCGGGTTTGTGATGGATGTCTGCAAAGAGGAGCAAATCTACAAACTCGTCGAGGAAGTCATCAAAGAGTTTGGCAGCATCGATATTTGGGTCAACAACGCAGGTTATTCCAATGCAGCCGGCATGATGATCGAGATGGATCCGCAGGACGCATTGGATATGTTTATGTCCAACGATTTAGGCGTGTTGCGATGTACGCAGGCGATCATGCATTACATGCTGCCTCGCAAGCAGGGACTGCTTGTGAACATTTACGGAAATGGAAGTTTCCTGCGCCCCGCATCCCCCACCGGACTTTATGGCGCAACGAAGGCGTGGATGACTTCTTTCACGCGCACACTGGCAAAAGAGCTCAAAGGCAGCGGTGTGCAAATTTTAGGCTTCAGCCCCGGCATGATGACCACGGATATGCTGACCAGCCCCAATGTAGTTGGCGAACGCGGAAAAGAAATGCTGAAGAACTTCGGATTTGTGCTGCGCTTTCTCGGTCAACCAGCCAAATACGCTTCTGACAAATTGGTAAAAACCATTTCCAACAACCGCAAGGAATTTACTGAAGTCAAATTATTCAAACCGTGGACTCCCCTGCTTGGCTTGATCCGCGTAGGTTGGGAGAATCTAACCAACACCGGAAAAAGACCCGGGTTCGAATTACATTATCAACCAGCATATAGATCCAAATATTTAAAATAAGGAATTCATGAATAACAAACGTCTCTTCTCCATTATCCTGGTCGTATTTATTGACCTGCTCGGCTTCAGCCTGATCCTGCCGCTTCTGCCTTATTACGCGGAAACATTTAAAGCCAGTCAAACCGTGACCGGCATTTTGATCGCTTCCTACGCGCTGATGCAATTGATCGGTGCGCCGATTCTTGGCCGTCTCTCCGACCGCTTCGGACGCCGCCCTGTTTTGCTGATCAGCGTCTTCGGCACTTTCATTGGCTTCCTGCTGCTCGGCTTTGCAAACGCGTTATGGATGCTCTTCGCCAGCCGCATTTTGGACGGCCTGACCGGCGGCAACTTAAGCGTTGCACAAGCCTACATCTCTGATGTGACTGACGAGAAAAGCCGCTCCAAAGGACTCGGCATGATCGGCGCCGCATTCGGCCTTGGCTTCATCATCGGCCCCGTCACCGGCGGATTGCTCAGCCAGTGGGGGTATGCGGTCCCAGCTTTTGCGGCCGCCGCAATTTCATTCATCAACCTGATCTTGATTTATGCATGGCTTCCTGAATCACTGACAGAAGAAAAGCGCAGCCAGATGACCGAAAAACGCCCGGCCGTTACGTTGAATGCGTTGTTGGTTGCTTTTCAACGTCCGTTTACAGGTTCGATCTTAATCACACGTTTTTTCTTTGGACTTGCATTCGCAATTCTTCAAACCATCTTCTCGTTATATACACTTGCAAAATTCAATCTCTCTGCGCGTGATACCGGTTTCGTATTAACTTATGTTGGAGTGCTCTCTGTCGTCATGCAAGGTTTCCTTGTTGGTCGACTCACCAGTCGCTACCGCGAAGATCTGCTGATTGCGGTCTCCGCTGTCGTGATGGGCGTGGCCCTAATCGGTTGGGCATGGGCTCCTTCTGTGCTTTGGTTATATATCATCACCGCGCCGATCGCCCTCGCTGGCGGCCTGCTCAACACATTGCTTTCCAGCATATTAACCAAAGCCGTGGCACCTCAGGAAATCGGCGGCATCCTCGGCCTCTCCGCTGCGGTTGAAAGCTCCACACGCATTATTGCCCCCATCCTCGGCGGTATTCTGCTGCAACAGATCGGAACCTGGGCACCCGGAGCATTCGGTGCTGTGTTGATGGTTGGTGTCAGCATATATGTTTACATCAAGATCTATAACCATCCGATCGTCACTGCATTCAAAGAAAATCGAGCCACACCTGTTCCCCTTTCGGATTAAAAAACGCTTCTCTCTTAACTGTGTCCTGATCCTGTAAAGGAGTTGAATCATGTCTGATGCCATTACCCGCTACGAACTGCCGCCCGCAGGCATTACCCTGCTTGGGTATGTTGTGCGGCGTATGCACAAAACCAAATGGCTGACAGTCATTCCATCACTGCTTGCTGAGAATAAAAACAGTGAGGCACTTGCGCAGGTCGCCATGTATGCAGTGACATCTTCCACTTCGTTCGGGCAGGCGTACTATCAACCGCAATTCAATTCAGTGGGTGCAGAAATCAGTGAAACAGATCCAGCTACAGGCGCGGTGGTGACCGCAAAATTGCTTTCCACTTCGCCGCATTATTTCATTACGTATTCCGCCGCCATGCCCAACGGAGATATCTTCTCCGGCAATGAAGAGATTACCGGCACTACCGTCGGCCTGCGTGGACTCGGCATGCCTGCTCCTTCGAAATTCAATTTCACCTCCGGCAAATACACCGCTGAGTTGAGCGGACTTCTCACCAGTGAACTCGCCCTTTCATTCATCGGACGCACGCGCATCCGTGCCTATGGGTTCTTAAATTTCTTCGATAACGCAAACAATAAAGGCAAGTTATCGATTGATCGAAATGGAAGCATCCAACTTGAAATTAATGACCAAAAAGTGGAGCCGCAACCCGCATGACTTCGATCTGGTGGATTCGCCGCGACTTAAGATTGACGGATAACCCCACGCTTCATTCTGCGCTTGAATCGGGTTCCGTTATTCCAGTCTTTATCCTCGACCCGGCATTTTCATATCAATCTTCCCGCCGAAAGAATTTTCTTCACGAAGGGCTTTCTGCCCTGGACAGTAGTTTGCGCGCCCGTGGTTCCCATCTTGTCATTCGCACAGGCAAGTCCAATGAAGTTCTTCGCAACCTCTTTGATGAGACCAAAAGCGATTCCGTCTTCGCCGAAGAGGATTTTACGCCCTATGCCCGCGAACGCGATTCGCTGATCAGCAAAATACTGCCGCTGCAATTGGTCAACGGACAAACCGTGCATCATCCCAAATCCATCCTTAAAGCGGATGGCAGGCCTTACACGGTGTACACCCCATATTCCAAAGTATGGAAGGCGCATTTATCAAAAATAAAACTTCTCCCTGTGCCGGAGAGAATCAATACGCCGGCGGGCATCGCTTCTGAATCCATTCCTGAATTTCAATCCAATCCCCTCTTCCCTTCCGGGGAAGAGGAAGCATTGATCCGCCTCGAAGAGTTTTTGCACAAAAAAATCTATTCCTATGCCGATGATCGCAATCGCATGGACCTGGATGGCACATCTTCGCTCTCGCCGTATCTGCGCTTTGGAATGCTCGGGCTAAGGCAGGCCGTCAGTGCGGCGAAACAGGCCATGAGCGAAGGAAGAAGCGCGGAGTCAAAACACAACGCAGAGATCTGGCTCAATGAATTGATCTGGCGTGAGTTCTACATCCAGATCTTGTATCACTTCCCGCATGTGAGTAAGAGATCGTTCAATCCATCATTGGCGAATATTCCGTGGCGAAATAACGAGACTGAATTTACTGCCTGGAAGAATGGGCTCACCGGCATGCCGATTGTCGATGCGGCCATGCGCCAACTCAAAGAAACGGGCTGGATGCATAACCGCGCGCGCATGATTGTGGCATCCTTTTTAGTAAAGGATTTGTTAATTGATTGGCGTTGGGGCGAAGCATGGTTCATGGAAAATCTACTGGACGGCGACCCTGCTGCGAACAACGGCGGCTGGCAATGGACTGCGGGCACCGGCACAGATGCCGCACCATACTTCAGAATTTTCAACCCCGTTCTGCAAAGCGCAAAGTTTGACCCGAACGGCGATTACATCCGCAAATGGGTTCCTGAATTGAACAAGCTGAGTGCAAAAGAAATTCACGCCCCATGGGATTTTGAAATTAAAGCAGCGGGCTATCCTGAAAAGCCGATTGTGGATCGTGAGATCGTAAAAGAAAGAACATTGAAAGCATACAACGAATCGAAAGTAGTAAGTCAAAAGTGACGAATCAAAAACTCTCTCCTGAAACTGGTCGCGCAGCAATGCTGGCCTTGCTTAAAGAAAAATCCCCATTGGGCCCATTGAAGGTCATGGCCAAACATGTGGGCCGCTTCTTTCAAATTCCCCTGCCCATGTTTAAACCGTATGTGGTCTTTGGTCCTGGGGCAGTCCGCAAAGTATTGGTGACCGAACGGGACAAAGTGTTGTGGCGCAACACCGACCCGGTCACCGATCTGCTGGGCCGCGGCGTGTTGATCGTGGACGGCGAGGAGCACGACCAATACCGCGCCTTAATGGAGCCGCCGCTTCACCCTTCGCGATTGCCTGATTACACCCAAATGATGATCCAGCAAACGGACAGAGTCTCCTGCCAATGGAAAGACGGCGAAACGGTTGACATGCTCATCGAAAGCCGCAAGATCGCGCTGCTTATCATCATGCAAACCTTGTTCAGCAAGGACGTTTGGGATGATCTAAGGATAATTTGGAAACCGATCCTAAAAGCCATTGAATATATTTCTCCCGGCGCATGGATCATCTGGCGAAATATCCCGCGATTTGGATTTCGCAAACCATTGAAGCAATTGGATGATTATTTGTTTGGGATTATTGAGAAAAGAAGGAAAGAAGAAAGAAAAGAAAACGACCTGCTCCAGCATTTGATCGATGCAGGTTTGACAAATCAAGTCATTCGCGACCAGATGCTGACCATGATGATCGCCGGGCATGACACTTCCACCGCATTACTGGCATGGACATTTGCGCTGCTGGGACAGCATCCAAAAATTCACTTACAAGTGATCGATGAAGTGGATCATGCCGAAAAACCTCAGCTGCTTGACCGCGTGATCAAGGAAAGCCTGCGCCTTTACCCACCCATTCACATTGGCAATCGCCGCATCGCTGAAGAAATGGATTTCGATGGAAACAAAATTCCAAAAGATGAGCGCATGTTTTATTCTATTTATCTTACGCATCGCGACCCTGAGATCTGGGAGAACGCGGAAGACTTCTGCCCCGAGCGTTTTTCTCACGGACGCAAAACGCCGCCGATGAGCTACATTCCCTTTGGAGGCGGTCCGCGCGCCTGCATTGGCGCGGCGTTTGGTCAGGCTGAAGCGCGTATCGTGATGGCTCATCTTCTAAGAACGTATACATTTGAATTCACAAATCATCCCATTCATGCTCACATGGGTGCCACCTTGGAGCCGCGCCCGGGTGTGAGGATGAAAATATATAAACGCGCTCTTGCCGCCGTCTCCGGCGGCGAGGACGCCGCCTAGAGCAGAACTAACATGACCTACTTTGGATTTCTCCTTCGCTTTCTCGTGATTCCCATCTTAATATTTCTCGCCATCACCTGGTGGGACAATAAAACGAACAAACCTACGCCGGGTTTTGCCAATGACCGCGCCGTATGGATTGCAATCCTTGTCCATGTGGTGCTTGCTGTGGTGTACACCACGCCATGGGATAATTACCTCGTTGCCACGGGCGTCTGGTATTACAATCCCGATCTGGTCACAGGCATTGTGTTCGGTTATGTTCCCATTGAAGAATATACATTCTTTGTTGTGGAAACCATCCTTTCCGGCCTATGGTGGTGGTTTCTCGCCAGAAGGCTTTCCGGACCCACAGAAATTTTCAAGCCATCAAAATCCGCGCGGATCATCGCTTCGGGTATTTTGTTCATAGCCTGGGCCGTCTTCACTGTCTTGTTTTTTAGTGACAACGAACCCATCACATATTTATCCATCACATTGTTCTGGGCATTGCCTGCCATTTTCCCGCAGCTGCTGTACGGAGCGGATATCCTCTGGCATTACCGCAAGCTTGTCTCTCTTGGCATTCTCATTCCAGGGACCTATCTCTCGCTCGCCGATATCGTCGCACTTAAAGATACAACCTGGTCCATTTCCCCATCACAGACCACGGGTGTCCTCTTTTTCGGCATTCTGCCGCTTGAGGAAGTCGTATTCTTTTTCATCACAAATGTTCTGATCATCTTCGGCATGACTCTTCTTCTATCCTACATTGGCTCGCAACGATTTGCAGTCTGGAAATCAAATCACTACAAAGGACTCCCATAAATGAACGACAATCTTAAGCAGTTTGAAAATCAGAAATATCTGAACATCGAGACCTTTCGTAAAAATGGACAGGGCGTTAAAACTCCGGTCTGGTTCGCACAGGATGGGGAAACGCTTCATCTTTGGACCCAGGCAGATTCCGGCAAAGCAAAGCGGATTCGACGGGATGGCTCGGTCCGCGTTGCGCCTGCACTCATGTCCGGTGAACTGGTTGGAGAATGGCTGCCTGCGCGCGCCCAGGCGGATGAATCCAGCGAGGCGATCAACCATGTCAAAAAGTTGATGACCAAAAAATATGGTCTGATGTTCCATATCTTTGGATTCGTTGGACGAATGCGCGGCGGTTCAAAGTACACCGATATCAAGATCAACCTCCAGGAAACCTCGAAATTGAATTAAGAAACTCTGATTTTTCTCTAAACCATCCTTTAACTTTACAGATTAACATCAGTGAAATTTTAGAAACTGAACAAGGGAAGAGAGAATTCAAATGATCGATAAATTGGAAGCTACAATATTAGGGGCCATGCAGGCTATTTTCGATGAATTGGGCTGGTTGGGGGTGACCATCATCATGATCGTGGAGAATGCCACCGGACTTACCCCCAGCGAAGTGGTGCTGGGTTTTGCAGGTTGGATGCTGATCGACGCTCATGGACTGCCGTTTACAACCGTTTTCTGGGGCGGTCTGGCAGCAGCCATCGGCAGTGTGATCGGTTCTTCGATGCTCTATTGGGCGGCAAGGATCGGCGGCCGCCCGGTAGTGGACCGCATGGCAAAATTCTTTCGAATTGATATGCGCCATATTGAGCGGGTGGAACGCATGGCAGAGAAGTGGGGAACGGGATTTATTTTCTTCGGCAGGCTGCTGCCCGGGATCCGCACACTCGTAGCCATCCCTGCCGGGCTGACACGCATCCCATTTGCAACATTCGCAGCCGCCACCTTCGCAGGAGCCTACATCTGGTGCACCTTGTTCATTGGTGCGGGATACTTCCTCGGGCATGAGTGGCATCTGCTTAGTGGAATTGTCAAACAGGCCATCCCTTACGCAATGATGGCTGCCGTTTTGACAGGGATCAGTTTTGTTTTCTGGCAGTTTTGGTTGAAAAAGAAATGGTCCCCAGCGAAAGTGGAAATTGAGTAACGAAAAAGAGGCATGCGCTGCATGCCTCTTTTGATCGATCAAATTGCCGGTTCATTCACAAGATCGTGAATCCACTTACGCGAGCGGAAGCGCCAGAAACTGACAAAGGCTTTGGCAATTTCCTCAAGAGCCACCATCAAATATACATAATATACAGGAAGGTGAAAAACGAACGCACTGATATAGGCGGCGGGAACACCGATCAACCAGATGGAGCAAATCTCCATAATGAGCGCAAAGCGGGTATCTCCACCGGCGCGTAAAGCACCAATGAATGTGGAGAAGTTGAACATGCGGATCCACAAGGTACAAGCCATCATCAACATCAACATTTGGACATTATGCACCCCATTCGGTGAAAGCTTAAATAAGCCCGAACTGGTCATAACATCGCGCAGCGAAAACACGAGCAGCCCCACCAGCCATGCAGCCGAAACGCTCAAGATGATCATGCGGCGCACAGTTTCGTAGGCTTCCTCTTTTTTACCTGCACCAATACGATTCCCCACCATGACCGCACAGGCATTTCCCAACCCAATGAAGACGACAAAACCCAGTTCCTCAATCGTGGCATTGACATTGATTGCCGAGATGGAATCCGTGCTGATGTGAGCGTAGATGGCGTTATACGTGGTGATTCCCACCGACCAGAACAATTCATTCGCCATGGCCGGCAGCGCGGTGCGCAGGACTCGTGCAAAAAATGTCATATCGAAGGAGAATAGTGTTTTGAGGCCGCCTGCAAGCGGAGTCTTTTGAGTGTAGACAAGGATCAGGAGCAGGGCCAGCTCCAGGGTCCAGCCGGAAGCGGTGCCAATCGCCGCACCCCGCACCCCCAACTCGGGAAGTCCTCCAAGGCCAAAGATGAGCATGTAACCAAGGATCGTCTTGAAAAACAATGCCGTGATGGTGGCAACCACCGTAATGCGGACGAGTTGAATGCTGCGCAACACGGTTACGTACGAGGTGGCGATTGCCACCGGTATATAACTCAACCCGACGATGCGAAGATACTGCGAACCGATCGCGATGACTTCGGCATCGTTGGTATACAAACCAAGGACTCTCTGTGGAATGAAAACAGCGGCAAGCGTAAAAATCGAAGCGAACGACGAGGTAACCAGAATGCTCATACCCAGCACTTTTCGAATCGGTTCGATCTCCTGCTTGCCCCAAAACTGGGCAGTGAAGATGGCCATGCCGCTGGTGGTTCCAAACAGCAAAAGGATCAACACAAAGAAAACCTGGTTGGCCAACCCAAGGGCGGCAATTGAGGTTTCGCCCAACTGCCCCACCATGACCACATCGATCATATTCAATGCGGCGCTAATCAATTGTTGAAAGGAGATCGGCAGCGCGATCCATAGCATTTCTTTCAGGAAGGCACGGTCGCGTAAAAAGGAGAGATTCATGGGAAAGGGTTCCAGGAACAATGGATAAAAAAGTCGTTGAATGTTTTAAGCCAACATTCAACGACTCACGACTAAAACAATCAACGCCTATTGATCTTCCGGCGCTTCTCTTACGATATACAACGGCCTGCCCTTGGCTTCATCATACAATCGTCCGACGTATTCTCCGAGGATGCCCAGTGAGATCAACTGGACACCGCCAAGGAACAGGACCGAGATCAACGTGGTGGTTTGACCTTCGAAGAAATGCGAGCCGGCCAGGCGTAAAATCGCGACCAGCGGAATGGCAAGAATCGAAACGCCTGCGGAGAAAAAGCCAAAGAAAGTGGCGACTTGTAATGGAAAATACGAGAAACTCGTGATCGCATTCAAGGCGAGGCGCAGCATCTTGCTGAACGGATATTTCGTCACACCTGCCACACGCGCCGCGCGCTTGTAGGTGACACCGATCTGCTTGAACCCGACCCATGCGGACATGCCGCGTGGGAAGCGATGACGTTCCTTCATTTGTTTGAGCACGTTGACCACCTTGCGATCCATCAAACGGAAGTCGCCGGTGTCCACGGGAATTTTCACATCGGTGATGCTATAAATCAGCCGATAAAACATGGCAGCGGTGAATTTCTTGAACCAGGTCTCGCCTTCGCGTTCGCCGCGCACAGCATAGACGACCTCATAGCCTTCCTTCCACTTCTTCGCCAGTTCAAGAATGGTTTCCGGCGGATCCTGCAGATCGGCATCGATAATCACGATGGCATCGCCGCGGGCATAGTCCCAGCCGGCAGTGATGGCCACCTGATGACCGAAATTGCGCGCAAAGATCACAGGACGCACCGTTTTATCCTTCGTGGCCAGTTCACGGATTTTTTCGGTGGAGCCGTCTGTGGAACCGTCGTCCACGAGGATGAGTTCCCACGCTTCGCCGGAAGAATCCATTACTTCCTTCACGCGGCGATACAACTCCGGGAGGTTCTCGATCTCGTTATAAATGGGTGCAATGATTGAATAGATGATTTTCATGAATCGTTGTTCCGTTTTGTTTTGGATGCAAGGCGCAGGGAGCGCTTTGCTTTTATTTTTTCTTCGGGCGTCACAAACCGTTTTTCATCGTCATCCGCGAACGGGACCATGCCCAGGATGCGGCGGCGCAGATACTCCATGATAACAACAACCGAGGCCAAGAGGGGGACGATCAACAAGGCCCCCATAATTCCTTCAAGAATTGTGGCGATCATGATCGCAATGAAGATCACGCCTTCATTCATGTGCAGGCTGCGTCCCATGATGATCGGGCGCAGAAAGAAATTCTTCAGGTTGATCAGCACAAGATAGACAATGATCACAATGAGTGCCACCCCAACATTGGAAACCGGGGATAACCACGATGCATTCGACCCTTCCAGCAGTGCCACGGCAACGGCAAGCGCCACCGCAAGGAACGGACCGACATCCGGGACCAAGGTAAACAATCCAGCCAGCACGCCCAACACCAATGCACCAGGGATGCCGATGAATGCCCATGCAATCGTGAAGACAACACCAACCACGATCATCAACACGATCTGTCCGCGCAGATACGCCATCCACACGCTGCGCAGGCGTCTGTACAGTTGGTGCATATCATCGCGATACGCATCGGGAGCGAGATCGATCATCCAATTGCGCATGTTCGGCCATTCGCTCATGAAGAGATGTACGCTCACCAGGATCACCAAAAACCACAACACATTGATCGAAGTGGTCTCCAGCAGGGCCAGCGCCTCTTCCGGCAAAGGCGTCAGCACGGTATCCTGCAAATGCGCGATGCTCTCCCCCAACTGCTCGAAATGAAACACCATCCCCGCAAACTGGATGGGGTAGGAAAGCATTCCGCTGATCTCACGAGAAAGAGCCAGCAGGTCCTGCGCAACGAGTTTGATCTCGTCGAAAAAGATCGGGGTCAACGTGGCGGGGATGCCCACCAAAAAGATCAGCGCGCCAAAGTACACAATATTGACCGCCGCCGTTCGCGACAGCTTTGTGTTCTGCGTCAACACCATGACGGCCGGGCTGATGATATAAGCGATGAATGCGGAGATCACCAGCATCTTCACCGCTTCATGGGCATAGAACAGCAGGGCGATCAGCGCCGCGAAGATGATGATGCCCATCGTATAACGAAAAGGAAGACTCCACTGACTTGTATTCTTTTTCATAACAATTTTTTCACAGCCTCTAAAGTAGGTTCAATGATCGGAGCAGACACAACCGCCTGCATCGCCGCTTTGACATCTTTCAGCCCGCTGCCGGTATTCAACACGAGGACCGGGTCGGCGCTTCCCACCACGCCCGAGCCTGCCGCCTTGACCAGACCCGCATACGCCGCCGCCCCGGCAGGTTCGGCAAAGACTCCCATCCCGCCAAGCTCCGCAATGGACTGAATGATCTCGTCATCGGTTACAGTGATATACGTTCCATTCGTCTCTTTCGCCGCACGCACAGCACGGACTCCATCCCGAGGTAAATCCACAGAGATGCTGTCCGCCACTGTCCTCGCAGAGACCGGCGTGATGACTTCGGTATCCGCATTGTATGCGTTCGCAATCGCAGCGGACCCTTCGGCCTGCACGCCGATGATGCGCGGCATGTCGGGAATCCAACCGAGTTTCACCAAATCCTTGAACCCTTTATGAATTCCAGAAATGATATTGCCATCGCCAACGGAGACAAAAATCGTCAGCGGCGGATGATTATCGAGTGGGCTATCCTTCTTATGCCAGTCCCGATGCGCTTCGATCCACCACTCCCAAATTTCAAAGGCGGCAGTCTTCTTTCCTTCAATCGTAAATGGGTTATATCCCGTGTTGCGGCAATACCAGCCAAATTCGTTTGAAGCCTTGACCGTGAGATCGAAGGCGTCGTCATAACTGCCATCCACCAGGATTACCTTCGCGCCAAACACCAGCAATTGCGCCACCTTGGCCGGCGGAGCAGATTTGGGCGCGAAGATGATCGCCTTCTGTCCAACCGCCGCAGACATGCACGCCAGCGCCGCGCCCGCATTTCCAGTAGAAGCGGTGACGATAATCTCAGATTTCAATTCCTGCGCGCGCGCCACCACAATGGCGGATGCGCGATCCTTAAAAGATGCGGACGGATTGCGCGACTCATCCTTGAGCCAGAGATGATCCAACCCGAGCTTCTCCGCGAGACGCGGCAGCTTGAACACGGGCGTCCAGCCCGCAAGATGTAACGGCGTGGCTTCGCCCTTTGGCACAAAGACAGGCAGGAGCGGCGCATAGCGCCAGAGCGAAGTCTCATCGCGGCTGGTGATATCTTCGTAATGAAATTTCTTCTTGATGGCATCTGTATCGAGTTCGATATCCAGATTGCCCCCGTCTTTGGGACACGTGTACGTTACCTGACCGGGCAGGTACTCCGTGCCGCAAAGTGAACAGTGATAGCCAAGGAATTTTCCCATGCGTTGATTTTACCCGATATGGGTTGGAGCTAGAATGTAAGGACTCTCAGGCTTGAGAGTCCTTTTTCATCATTCATCATTCTACATTCATCATTTCAACTCTTCCCTCTCCCACAACTCCCTTGCAATCATCTCCTGATCGACAGGCAATTTATCCACCCTCACGCCCACCGCATTGTAGATCGCATTCGTGATCGCAGGGGTGGTCGGGATGCTACATATCTCCCCGACGCCTTTCGCTCCATACGGCCCCGTGGAAATGGGATGTTCCACAATAATGGAAGTAATTTCTGGAGTCAGCATAATGCCGGGAACGCGATAGCGTGCCAGATGATCGGTGACCACATTGCCATTGTCCATGATGAATTCTTCAGTGAGTGCATTGCCGAGTCCCATCATCACACCGCCTTCGATCTGTCCCTGCAAGCCCAGCGGATTGACCGCCATGCCCACATCGTTGGCAGAGATAACTTTCAGCACGCGCACTTCGCCTGTCAGCTTGTTGACTTCCACCTCGGCAGCTTGCACACCGAAGGAAAATGCGAAGTGCATGTCACCGCCTGTACCGAGAGGTTGAGTCTTCGGCGCTTCATAGACGTAACGGACTTTTGGTTGCTTTCCAAGGGCATTCATCTCCCGATACACATCCGCATACGACATCGAATGTCCATTGACATGAACGATGCCATTCTCAAATCGAATCCGCTCAGGGCGCACATCATATTTCTCAGCCATCGTTGCAGTGATTTCATCCCGTAACGTTTTCGCCGCATAGCGGGATGCATTGCCAGTAACAAAAGTTTGGCGTGATGCAGTGGTTGGTCCGCCGTTTGGAGTTAAGTCTGTGTCCATGACAAGCACACGTACTTTTGAAGGAGAGACGGACATTTCCTCCGCAACAATCGTTCGCATCACGGTGACGAGTCCCTGCCCCATTTCAGCGGAGGAACTACGCACTTGGAATGTTCCATCCTCGTATAGTTCCACATCCGCGCCAGAGATGTCAGGCGCACCGCCGCCAAGTCCCGTGTTTTTGTAAGCCGCGGCAAAACCCCAGGCACGAACGAGGTATCCGTCCTGAGCGGAGGGTCGAGTAGAGCGAGTGTTCTTCTCGCTCGTATCGAGACCCGCAGTCGAAGGACGAGTTGCAACCTGCGCTTCGTCTACGCTCCCCTGTCGGGTCGCTCCGCTCAGCGCGGAAACAACTCTCGGCACAAACGGATTCGGGTTGTAGTTTCGCATCTCGGCATCCACGCGGTCAATACATTCCGTCAAGCCAACTGACTCGCGCAATTCCTGTCCTGTGTTGGTGATGCTGCCAACGTGCAAAGAATTCATGCGGCGCAATTCAACAGGTTCGATAGCTAGTTTTTCTGCAAGCATATCCATCATGGACTCAACGGCAAATGCAGATTGAGTCACGCCGAAACCGCGGAACGCGCCCGCGGGCGGATTGTTGGTGTACATGGCATAACAATCGGCGCGGACGTTGGGAATATCGTACGGACCAGCGGAGTGCGTGGTGGCGCGGGTCATCACTTTTTCACCGAGCGAAGCATACGCGCCCGTGTCGCCATACAGTTCGGTTTCTGCAGCAACGAGGCGTCCATCTTTCTTCGCGCCGATCTTCACGCGAATCTGCGTGGCATGTCGCTTCGGATGCACAAGCAAACTTTCATGGCGGTCGAACAATAATTTCACAGGGCGCTGCGTGGCATCCGCAAGCATGGCAACATGAATCTGCCCCATGATGTCTTCCTTGCCGCCAAAGCCGCCGCCCATCAACTGTCCAACCACACGCACACGTTCTTCGGGCCAACCCATCGCGCGCGCAACTTGCGTTTTATCTTGATACGGAATTTGCGAACCGACATAAATTTCCATGCGGCCATCGGGCAGTGGCACACCAATGCTGCATTCAGGTTCGATGAAAGCATGGTCGGTGGTCGGTGTATGAAAAGTATGTTCAAGAATCACATCAGACTCAGCAAAGCCTTTCTCCATATCACCTTTGCGAACTTTAATATGCTTTAGCAAATTTCCATTTGGATGAAGTTGGGGCTGCCCTTCCTGACGCGCCTGCACTGGATTTGTGATGACGGGCTGGAGGTCAAACTCCGCTTCAATCAACGCGGACGCCTGTTCGGCAATCTCCTGAGTTTCTGCCGCCACGATGGCAATTGCATCGCCCACGTAGCGCACGCGTTCACCAATCCCAACCAACACAGGCCAATCGTAAATGACAAGTCCGTGAGTCTTTTCGCCTTTGATATCTTCAGCAGTTAGAACCGAAACAACACCTTTCAACGCTTTGGCCTTGGAAATATCCAGCTTCGTCAAAAAGCCATGCGGAATCATCGCGCGTTTGGCTTTTGCGTACAACATGCCATCGAACACGAGGTCATCTGTGTAGATGGCGGTACCAATGACTTTATCGACTCCATCGTGACGGGTGTGTGTATGCCCAACGGATTTATGTTCATGAATTGAATCTGGAACGTTCGGTTTCCTGACAGGCTCCCCCGTCCGCAAGGATTCAGCGGCGGCAATGATGGCATTTTCAATGGTGGGGTATCCCGCACAACGACAAAGTGTATCTTTCAACGCAAAGCGAATGTCATCGCTATTGGGGTTTGGATTGCATTTGAGCAGGGCATATGCCGTCATGATCTGCCCAGGGATGCAGAATCCGCATTGCACGGCGCCATGTTCAACGAAAGCTTCCTGCAACGGATGAAGGGCGTTTGAACCGCGAAGCTCGCTAAGGTCGCCAAGGTTTAACTGGTTTTTCTTCGCGTTCTTTGCGCTCTTAGCGGTAAACTCTCCCGCCAAGCCCTCAATCGTGACGATGTTCTTTCCATCCGCACGAGCCGCAGGATAGACGCAGGACATAATCGGCTCGCCATCCACAAGGACAGTACATGCGCCGCACTCGGCTTCTTCACAGCCGATTTTTGTGCCCGTGAGGCGAAGTCGCTGACGAAGCAAAGTGGAAAGAGTCTCGCCCGGGATGGGGTCAATTGTATGTTTGGTGCCATTAACTGTAAGGGAGATTTGGTTATTCATCATTATTTCCTCAAAAGATTTAACCACGAAGAGTCTTGTAGGTCAGGCTTTCAGCCTGACATCTCTCCGATAACAAGTAAATGGCGGGTTACAAACCCGCTCTACTCCATGCGGTACCCAACACATCCCTAAACAACCCATCCACAATGTGCTGACGATAGTCTGCGCTGGCACGGCGGGGGCTGGTGCGAAATTTGGCTTGTGCCAAAAGAGATTCGAGTGCATTGTTCAGAGATTCGGCGTTGAAGGTTTTTCCACGCAAAGCATTTTCTGTTTCCGTCGCACGGAAGGGAGTCCCGCCGCCCGGGCCGACGGCAATGCGAATATCGTTGACTTGATTTCCGTTACGTTCAAGCCAGACTGCGCAATTCAAAATGGGCAAAGCCACTCCCTGCGGACGCATGATACGTTTGAAGCAAGAGGCTTGATTATGTTTTTGTAAAGGCAAATAGAAACCGACTAATAATTCTTCCCCATGTTTGAGCGATGATTTTCCAGGGCCGAGAAATAATTCCTTGAATGGAATGCGACGAGTATCTGATGCGCTGGCAATCTCAGCTTGCGCATCCAAAGTCAATAAAGCAATCGTCCCATCGGCGGCGGGGAGTGCGTGGGCGACGTTGCCGCCTAGCGTGGCGACATTGCGCACCTGCGGACCTGCGATCAAGCTCCCTGCTTCGACCAATGCCTGGGCATGGCGGGCAGTGAGCGGGTCCGCTACGACGCGGTTGACTGGGATGCCGGCGCCGACGAACAGCATGTCATCTCGGATTTCGAGTTTGAGCATTTCGCTGATCCCAGTCACATCGATTAAAGTTTGAACGGGGGAATGACGGCCTTGTTCCAGATCCAATAAAAGATCGGTACCGCCTGCAATCGGTGCAAGCGGACGCGGCGCATTGGCGAACGCGTCCATTGCTTCGGATAAGTTTTTTGGTTGAATGTAATTCTGCCAAAGGTTCATTGGTGGTACCTTCCTTGATTTGGACGGCGGCACTTTTCGATGGTTACCCAACGCCGCTGGGATTGGCAGCGACCACCGAACCGATGGATTGATTTTTATTTGCCGCGTTCACCACGGATGTATGGATTACCAAGCGCGGCAGGCGCGCCAATGCGTTTGCGCATGGCTTCGCGCGAACCGATCACCAACACGATAACCGTGAACAAATACGGTAGCATTTGCAAAAAGAAACCGAGATACGGGTTGTAATAAAAAGGATTATTGAAACCGAACAAAACGAGCGGACCTTGAATATCCAAAATGAGACGGCGCAACGCACCGAACGCATACGCACCGAACGCCGCCCGGATCGGATCCCACTGCGCGAAGATCACCAGGCCGATGGCGATCCAGCCCTGTCCGCCGGTGGTCAATTCACTGAACCAGCCGGGAGAAACCGCAAGGCTGATCGTCGCGCCCGCCAAACCCGCCAACATGCCGCCAATGAAAACGTAGAAATAGCGCATACGAAAAACGTTGATGCCCAACGCATCTGCAGCGGATGGATACTCGCCCACTGCGCGCAAATGCAAACCGGGACGTGTGTGATTGATGTAATACCACGCCAAAGGAACCAGCAAATATCCAACATAAACGAGGACGCTTTGATTGGTGAAAAATATTTTTCCGATAATCGGGATCAATGTCAGCAGCGGGATAGAAAAACTGGGAAGCAAGGAAACGGTCCCGGCCTTGCTCAGCCCTTCGCCTAACACCAGGCTGATGCCTGCTCCCAGAAAAGTGAGCGAGAGTCCGCTGACAACCTGATCGGCCTGCAGAGTGATCACGATAAACGCATGGATCTGGCTGATCAACCCCGCGAAGAACATGGCAACCAGCACGCCAAGCCACGGATTGCCCGTTGCAATCGTAGTGCTGAACGCGCTCATCGCGCCGATCAACATCATGCCTTCCACACCAAGATTCAATACACCGGCGCGTTCTGAAAATAATTCTCCAATGGTGGCGAACAACAGCACTGTACCGCTTGCAATGCCTGCCTGGAGGATAATGGTAAAGTCCATGAGTTACTCCTCCCCGCGATCAAGTACGATGCGATAGCGCAGCAGGAAGTCGCTGGCAATGAGACAGACCAAAATAATTCCCTGGATCATCTTGGGCACGCCGGAAGGTTGAATTTCGCGACCGGCAAGGATCAACGCACCGAACAAAATGGAAGCCACAATAATGACCAGCGGATTTAATTTCGCGAGCCATGCCACGATGATGCCGGTAAAACCATATCCCGCTGCGATGGGAGCTGTCTGCAAGCGATGGACCACACCCGAAACTTCAGACATGCCGCCCAACCCGGCAAGCGCACCGGAAAGCATCATGACCCAGATCACATTCCTGGTGATATTAATGCCCGCATATTTTGCAGCATGTGGATTATCACCGATCAAACGGATCTCATATCCCCAGCGGCTGCGGAAGATAATGAACCATAAAATGATCGCGGCGACAATTCCGATGACCAGCCCAAGATGAGTGGTCAGGCCGCGCAGTGCGGGAAATGTTTTGGCAAATTCGAGCAGACGCGGCAGCCAGGCTTCATTGGGGAATTTGGGCGACATCTGAAAACCGCCTTCTGTCCACACGCCGAAGATCCAAAAGTTAACCCACGCCACGGCCACATAGTTCAACATCAACGTGCTGATAATTTCATTTACATTAAACTTTGCTTTAAGATAACCGGGAATAAATCCCCAGATGGCGCCGGCCGCCATGCCTGCGACCATCATCACCGGGATAAATATCCAGCGTGAAGTGCCCGCCGGCAACACCGGTGCAAGCACGATTGCACTTGCGCCAAACGCGCCCATGATGAACTGACCTTCAGCGCCGATATTCCACAACTTCATGCGAAAGGCAACCGAACAAGCCAAAGCCGCCAAAATGATCGGCGTTGCTTTCACAATGGTATCGGAAAGCACACCCGTATCTCCAAAGGAAGCCTTGGCAATATGCTGATAGGAGCGGATGGGGTCACCGCCTGCGAACGAGATCAACACGCCGCCCAGGATCAATGCAACGATGATCGCACCAAATGATACCGCGACCGGATACCATTTGGGCGGTTCGCTTAATCGCGGTTCAATTCGAATGCGAAAGGATGCGCGCTTCTTCTGTACAGCCGTCGACTCAGTCATGTGCGGCGACTCCTTCTTTTTGGATTTGTTCAAGCGGAGTGCCGGTCATCATTTGGCCGATCGTATCGATCAAACTTTCGTCTGGTTCCCCACCTCCAACTTTTACTTCGCCCATGATCCTGCCTTCATAGATCACATACACACGGTCACTCAACGAAAGCAATTCTTCCAATTCTTCAGATACCAACAGAACCGCTGCCCCCGCCTCCCGTTGCGCCAAAAGCAATCGGTGGACTCCCTCTATCGCGCCAACATCCAGCCCACGGGTAGGTTGAACCGCGACCATAAAGGCAGGCAGTCCCGAGATTTCACGCGCAAGGATCACGCGTTGTAAATTTCCGCCGGAGAGCAATCGCACAGGAGTGGAAACATTCGGCACAATAATGTCGTATGCCTGCTTCAATTCATTTGCAAGGCTCGTCGCCGCTTTCATGTCCAGCAAACCGCGCTTCAAGATGGGCGCGGTGCGATATTTTTTCATGATGACGTTATCGGTAATACTCAAGTTGGGAGCGCTGCCCACATGCGTTCGATCCTCGGGGACGTACGCCATGCCATGTTGAATACCGAACAAAGTGGTACGGTTGCTGACCGTATCGCCGGCAAGTGTGACATGTCCCTGCTTGCATTCGCGCATTCCGGAGATCACCTGTGAAAGCTCGCTCTGACCATTCCCCGCCACACCGGCTACACCGACGATCTCGCCGGCACGTACGTTCAACGAAATCCCGCGCAAAGCTGGCAGGCCTTTGTCATTTTCCGCATAAATATCCCGAACATCCAAAACAACTTCCCCGGGTTGGGAGGGCTTTTTATCGAGTGAAAAAATAACATCGCGTCCCACCATCAAACGAGCCAACTCCTGACGGGAAACGCCTTTTGAAGCAATGCCGGAAGCCGTGGCAACGCCGCGCCGCAACACACTGACACGGTCCGCGATGACACTGACTTCCTGTAATTTATGGCTAATGAAGATCACTGATTTTCCCTGCGCGATCATGGCCCGCAAGGTCACGAACAGACCTTCGATTTCCTGCGGCGCAAGGACGGCGGTCGGCTCATCCATGATGAGCACGTTCACGCCGCGATAAAGCATTTTAAGAATTTCAACACGTTGCTGTTCCCCCACCGATAATTGCCAGACCTTCGCACGCGGGTCCACTTTCAAACCAAACCGTTCTCCGAGTTCCGCGATCTTGGTATCGTAATCAGGCAGCCGCAGGAAAAAACGCGGATCATCCAATCCGAGCAAAATATTTTCCGTCACCGTCTGCGAGGGCACCAGCATGAAATGTTGATGGACCATGCCGATGCCGGCGTTAATCGCATCTCGCGGAGAGGAAAAAACCTTCGGTTCCCCATTGACCAAAATCGTGCCGGCTTCCTGACGATACAGGCCGGCCAGCACGTTCATTAAAGTACTCTTCCCCGCGCCATTCTCGCCAAGCAAACCATGGATCTCACCTCGTTTGAGTTCGAAATTAACATGGTCGTTTGCCAAAACGCCGGGAAATTTTTTGACAATTCCGCGCATTTCAACGATCAACGGCGCTTCTGAAGATGGACCGTGAGTTGAGGAAGTCTGATTCGTCACCGAGTTACTCCTGCGATAGAGTCAATATAAGTAGATCGTAGTGATGTTTTACAAAGTGGGCCAGAACCCAAAGAGTCCTGGCCCACATTCAACAACTAAAAACTATTCGGGCAGTTCGGCGGTAATACCTTCGGCCCACCACTTCATACAAACTTCAATGCTGCATGGCAAGCCAAATTCCGGGAATGCATCCAGATCGACCTGTTCAAGGGATTGTCCAGCGGGCAAAACGACATTTCCCTTGTTGTCATTGATCGGTCCAGTGAACACATCAAAGCGGGTGAATTCACCAGCGAGCATCTTGGCAAGGGTATCTTCCACCATGGCGATCACTTCGGGGTCAAGATCCTTCACGCCGGGCTGCATTTCCTGGCCTTCCATAAAGCCGTACAGACCCAAGGCACCGGTATCGGCATCGAAATATTCGTAACCCGGTTCGTAGGTTCCAGCGATCACTTTTTCAGTAATACCTGCATAAATTGGACCCCAAACCCAATAAGGAGCAGTCAAACAGGCGTCCACTTTGCAGGAGCCATACCAGTCATAGGTGACGCCCCACTTGCCTTTTTCCTGGGCGACGTCTGCAACAGCGGGAGTGTCAGCACCGGTGAATACAACCTGTGCGCCGGCGTCAAAGAGAGAAGCGGCGGCTTCTTTTTCGATGATCGGATCGTGCCAGGTGTTGATCCAGCGGACGTCCAATGTACATTCAGGGCAAGTCTTCTTCATACCCAATGCGATGGCATTGCCAAGGCGAATTTCTTCGGGGATCGGGAAGGTGGCCATGTAACCAAGCTTGGGGTTGCCATCCTGTTTGGCGCGTGCACCTGCGAGCATGCCGGCCAGATACTTCATGTCTTCCATCGCGCCCATCAAATTACCAAAATTCGTGAAATTGGATTTGATGCCCGTGAGGTGAATGAACATGGTATCAGGGAATTCTTCAGCAACTGCTTCCATGGGATCGCCGAAGCCAAAGGAGGTTCCGAAGATCAGGTTGAAACCCTTGCGGGAAAGGCTGCGGAATACCTGCTCGGAATCGGCGCCTTCGGGAACGTTTTCAATATAAGCAACATGCACATCCGGCACGTTCTCTTCGATGTAGACCAAACCTTCATAATGAGCCTGTGACCAACCGCCATCATCGTGCGGTCCGATCAAAACCATGGCAACATTGAATTTGCCTTCAACAACTTCGGGGATCTGGAAACCACTTTCGTCAGCGGGCGCTTCGGTGGCTGCAGGAGCTTCTGTCGCAGCAGGGGCTTCCGTTGCGGCGGGAGCATCGGTTGCAGCGGGGGCCGCAGTGGCGGCCGGTCCACAAGCGGACAGGACGAGCATGAGTACCATGGCGAACATGGCGAGACGTGAAATATTCTTACGCATTCTTCTTCTCCTTATGAAATTTGAGTTAACAATGAACGAGACCTGCAAAGTCGAAAGTTGCCTGAGCCTCCTTTCATATTGTCTATACAATATTAACGGATAGGTCCATTATTGTGAAGGCTGTTACTATTCACATCATGGCATACACTCAAATTTAGCTCGTACTTCCACCAAGGTAGATTTCTGCTCCGGAGATAAAGTTGTCTCGCGTTCGATACGGTCCCACAATTTGCAAAGCAGAGGGCCCACATAATTTTTGGAGACCCTGTAACTATCATTTGAGTATTCTACCGCTTTTTGCCAATCTCCGGTATGAGCATATCCTTCAATGAACACGAAACGTTCAACCGGGTCGTTAGGATAATCGTCCAAAGCAAAAGCATCATCGCCCAAATGGGTAACGGTGGTCCAGTCCCATATTTGCCGGGCCAGATCGGCCTTTTGAAAATAGTAGCACCAGCCATGTGCGGGCTGCGGACCGTAGATATCAGGCATTTTTGAACCTTGTTCCGTCAATATGAGCGAGGAATTGGATAATATTGCCGCGTCGCGCAGCATCGACTCTTCCGGGATGAGACGATTGATAGAATCGATCTCAGGGTCAAGCAAACGCAGGCATTTGGGTGGGGCATAATAAAAAACCAGCGCTTGCGAAGTGTTTCCAGCAAACCTGCCCGCTAAAAAATCATACTGCACCGGAGTACCTGCATTCAACGACAGATTGTCACGATTTGTCGGGTAGAACAGCACATAATTGATCTGATCGTCATGCTCGTCCGGCGCATAGATCCAATTCAGGGCGGCACTCAACGAGTTATCGGCGTAGTAGGTCAGTTCTTCATTGATCAACACGATCGTATTTTTTTCAAGGCCGGGCGCTCGCCAGGTCATTTGCCAAAACATATTTTTCTGTGCAACCCAGTCGCGGCGAAATTCATTGGCCCATAGGAATTGGCGCCCCGCAGCAAAGGAAACAAAGGCAACCAAAGCGATCATTCGTATGCGAGCGGGAATGAATTCGAACAAACCAGCCAGAATAAACGCCGAGCCCAGCATGAAAGATAAGGTGGCGCGATTGGCGGGATAGCCCAGCGACACAGGAACGTTCGTCAACCAAAATGGCGGGCCACCCAATAGAAGCATCAAAACACCAAGGGCAATAATCCACCAAACCGAAGTTGATGAAGGACTCTGTGGGCTTCCTTCTTTAACTTGAGGCTGTTGCCACATTCCAAACAGGATCACCGCCGCAGCTACTACGATGACAAACGCATAAATCGCAATCGTTCGCGGACCATCTGTCAAAGTAACGGGAAGTTGAAAAGCCTGCATCCAGGCGGCACCAGTAACAGTCCACAAGCTGGAGAGCACATTTTGCGCAAGCATCGTAAGCGTGGCGACAGGCGCTTTGACGAATTCCTCTTTGAGGTTGAATTTATAAATTGTGTTGTTAAAAATAAAGATGCGCGATAAAACCGCCAGCACAAAGACTGCCAGATATGGAGTCCACAGCTTGAGAGTGCGTGTGAAGCGCTCTTTCGTCGTGAGCGATTCATCCAGCAGCGAAGTCCAGATCACAAACGGACGGATCAACTCGAGAACGAAGAAATATTCCATCATCCACAGATTGAGCGCGGAAAAGATCATTGCAGGGATGGTCCTGCCGCGCAGCATCAAATAATAGGAGAAAAGGAAAAAGAAAAATACGATGAAGAAATGGCTGTACAGGTAACTCCCCCACTGCTGGTTGAAACCAGGATACAACAAAAATATCAAAGCAAGAGCGAGACCAAAATTTTCGCGGCGCGGATACAGCTTTTTGCCGATCGCCCAAACGGTCACCGCACCCAGCCAACGCCAGAGCAAGGCAAAGATCTGCCAGTACATTGGAACCTGCGGGAGAATGCGGGTGGTGATTTGATACAGCAGCGCCCAGACCGGACGATTGGTTGAAAAATATTTCGTCATCGCCTCAAACCCAAGCTCGTAACGGATCCAGGACATGGGCAGGTCATCCCAATAAAAGCCGAGTTGGGGAATGAGCAAGCCGTATGCAAGAATGGCGGCAATGAGCAGGGTAATGGAGGGATGGATTTTTTTCATTGGTTCAATTATACGGGCACAACGCACGTTGTGCCCGTATAAAATACTCTATGGAACGATCCACGTACCGGTCTCCCCTTTGAGCGCACGCCCGATGTTTTCCGGGTTGGTGATGAGTGCCTTGCCATCCGGATTTGCTTCAAGATACCAGATGATGGCCTGTATCTTCGGAGCCATCGAACCCTTGGCAAAATGCGTGCCTTCAGCAAGGTAGGCTTTGGCTTCGGCGAGAGTAATTTTATCAAGCCACTTCTGTTCAGGTTTGCCGAAGTTAATGGCAACCTTTTCAACTGCAGTGGAAATGACAAACAAATTTGCTTTGATCTCGCGTGCCAGCAGCGAAGAGGCAAAGTCCTTGTCGATCACGGCAGCGATTCCTTCGTAGTTACCATCCCCGGGGTCAACCACCGGAATTCCACCTCCGCCTACTGTAATGGTCACGATACCCTTTTCCAAAAGGATTTGAACTGTCTCCAGCTCAACGATCTCTTTTGGCTGCGGAGATGCGACCACCCGCCTCCAACCGCGCCCGGCATCTTCCACTACGCTCCAGCCTTGTTCCCGCTGACGGCGTTCCGCCTCTTCCTTGGTCATAAATCCGCCGATGGGTTTCGTCGGATTTTGGAAGGCGGGGTCGGCTTTGTCCACCAGGGTTTGGGTGATAACCGTTACCACCTTTTTCTTGATTCCACGCTGGTAGAGAATGTTTTGCAGATTTTGTTGCAGGGCGTAACCAATGGCTCCCTGGCTATCCGCGCCGCAGACTTCCAACGGGACTTCATGCATCCCTTCCACTCTTGCGGCAATTTCCGAACGCCTGAGAATGAACCCCACCTGAGGACCGTTGCCGTGACCGATCGCCACTTCCCAGCCCTGCTCGATCATATCGGCAATATGAATAGCCGTCTCTTTGGCCGCTTTATACTGACTTTCCACGGTAATATTTTTTTCATCAACGATCAGCGAGTTACCGCCGATGGCAATGACTGCGAGTTTTGTCATGGATAAAACTCCTTTTAATTTAGGTAGGGGCACAGCGACGCTGTGCCCCTACTGTTTAAGACATGGTAAGTGCCATCACGGCTTTTTGTGCATGAAGGCGGTTCTCGGCTTCATCGTACACAACCGAGTGCGGACCATCGATCACGCCGTCTGTGACTTCGAGGCCGCGGTCCGCGGGGAGGCAGTGCATGTAAATCGAATCATCCTTGGTCAATTTCATGCGGCGTTCGTCGGTGATCCATGATTTATATTTCTCGATCAAGGCCTTGCCTTCATCTTTTCCGGTCGTGGTCATCATGGGGCCCCAGCTCTTGGGATAGACCACATCGGCATCCTTGAAGGCTTCGTCCATGTTGTCGGTGACATCAAAGCCAACGCCGTATTTTTTCGCGTTGTCTTTTGCCTGCTGCATGATCTCCGGCATCAATTTAAACTCTGGTGGATGAGCCAACACCACATCGCAGCCAAAGCGGGTCATCTGCAAGATAAGAGACTGCGGTACCGAGATCGGCTTGCTGTACGAAGCGGCATACGCCCAGGAAACAACCACTTTCTTCTTCTTGAGGTCACGGCCTTTTTTCTCTTGAATGGTCATCAAGTCTGCAAGACATTGGAAGGGATGATACACATCGCATTGCATGTTCAAGATCGGGGTGCGGCTGGCCTGCGCCACTTCGTTGATGTATTTGTTGCCAAAATTCCAGTCGCATTGACGGATGGCAATGCCGTCGAAATAACGGCCGAAGATTTCACCGATTTCCTTGGCAGTGTCACCATGAGAAATTTGTGTGGTCTCGCTATCAATAAAAGCAGCATGACCGCCGAGCTGCGCCATGCCCGCTTCGAACGATCCGCGCGTGCGGGTGGATGTGAAGAAGAACAACATGGCGAGGGTCTTATCACGCAGCAGCGCATGGGATTCACCCAAAGCACGTTTGCGTTTCAGATCCCATGCCACATCCAATACAGTTTCGACTTCCTCTTTCGAGAAGTCAAGGTCGCCGATAAAATCGCGGCCCCTAAAATTTGTTTGCATTTTCGATCTCCTTTTATTGGCCCGTGAAGGGCTGGACTATGATCTTGCCAGACTCGACATCCGCTTGGATGGAGTCGAATTCACTTTTCACAGAATCAGGCACAAAGTCGGCGAGAGGCGCAATGCCAATTCCGCCGGACTTGTAATCGAGTTGAATATTTCCGCTTTGCAATTTTCCCTGCGAGAATAGTTCGATCAACATGAAAACTGCCTGGTTCATATTCTTGGTACGGCTGGTCGCAACGGCTTCAGGTGCAAGATATCGCTGGTCGCTTCCGGTTGTGACGATGGGCAGGCCTGCCGATGCTGCGGCATCGATCGCGCCGAGAGTGGACCCGCCCGCCGCGGCATACATGACATCGGCGCCTTCCGCGTACATTTGCGCGGCGATCTTATTCGCTTCTTCGGGTTTGGCGAAACCGCTGAAATCATCCACCCCGCCGATATATTGAACAGTGATCTCGGCTTCGGGATCGACATATTTCACACCCTGTTCAAAACCGAATTGAATGCGGCGAATGACCAGCACATCCGCTCCGCCGAGATAACCAACCTTTCCATTTTCGCTGAGTAATGCGGCCAGCGCACCCGCAAGAAAATCACCCTCCAATTCACTGAACGTCACAGAGGTGATGTTTGCTCCTTCAGCAGTGGTGTCGATGATGGCGAATTTTGTATCTGGGAATTCCGCAGCAATCGTTCCAATCGTCTGCGCGTTTTCAGAACCCAGTGCGATGATCAGGTTGTACCCATCCTGTGCCGCCTTACGGACGTTCGCATCTTGTGTATCTTGTTGAAAATCAAAGGTGGCGACTTCCACGCTAAGATCCTGCGCTGCTTTTTGCAAGCCCGCATTTGCGCTGTCGTTGAATGCCTTATCGCCAAGTCCGCCGCGCGCAAGGAACAAGGCAATGCGCGGCTTGGATGAACCGGCACAGGCAGCCAGCATCAAGGATATTAAGGCGATCAAACTGAGAACACGATAAAACTTATTCATCCATACTCCAATAAAATATTATTTTCCAACGCGCAAAACTTCACCGCGTATAAACTTCCCGTATTCCCAAAACAACCTGGCACCTTCACAATAACCAACCTCATCCCCCCACGGGAGAAAATCCTCGTTTGGTAAACATGCCGCTACGCCGAGCTCAACCACCCCACCGTGATTGATGGCAAGTGCGGCCTCTCCGTCCGCGATCAAGGACATTACCTGAGCATAATAATCCGCCAATTGATTGGCATATGCAGTGGCTGCACCATTTCGTTTCACCACTTCTGAATAATGATAGAAGGGCATGGGCCACGGGGCCTCACGGCCCACCTGACCTCCGTACGTACTCATCAATTCGTTTTGTTCATCGACCGCGAATCCCATTGCGATCGCAGTATCAAACGCGCGTGACAACGTGGATGTAACCACGCGTCCAAACGGACCGATGGCCTGCCCAACGGAACGAGCCAGCGTGACACCCTGCTGGTTTAAGTGATTGCCGGGTTGTGCGCGGATGGAATGTCTGCGTATTTCTAAAATTTTCATATGTCGTTACGGTAGTGACACGGCGTCGCCGTGTTCCTACGGTATCAAGCTTGGCAAAATGGCATAAAACTCCGTCGCTTTGACCATATCTTCCAGGGAAACAGAATCACGCACGGTGTGAGCGGTCTCCTCATCGCCGGGGCCAAAACCAATGGACGGGATGCCAGCCTTGCCGGCCCAGTAAATTCCATTGGTGGAAAAATTCCATTTGCCGCTGGGAGCATCCGTCAGCCCAATGGATGTGCGGGCTTTCTGACCAGCTTTCACCAAGGGATGGTCCGCTTCCAAGGCCCAAGCCGGGAAGTATTTATCGACGGGGAAGACAAAGCCGGTATAGGAAGGCTCATCGTAGAAAAGCTCTTCGAGTTTGACAGAGTCTTTGAACTCGGCGGGAATCAAATCCTCGACTTGTTTCTTGACCGTTTCCTTGGTTTCGCCAAAGGTCATGCGGCGGTCGATATAAATAATCGCTTCATCGGGGACCGCATTGATCGAAGGGGTTTTGACATGCATGTCGGAAACCGTGATCTTGCCGTGACCTAAAAATTCATGGTCGCCTAACTTGGGTTCCAGATCGCGAATGCCTGCAATGACAGGAAGCAATTTATAGATCGCGTTATCACCCAAATGATTCGATGCCGCATGCGCAGACTTGCCCTTGGCAGTCACCTTCATTTCCAAACGGCCTTTGTGACCGCGATAGGTAAGCATCTTGGTCGGTTCACCGATCACTGCAAAGTCAGGCTTGATCTTCGGGTCCACTTCCACAAAAGTATTGGGAGCGATGCCGTCGCACCACTCTTCCATGTTGCCGAAGTAATAAGCCGTCCAGCCTTCGAGCAGGCCGAGATCACGCGCCATGGCCAGTCCATAGATCATGCCCGGCGTGGACCCTTTTTCATCACACGCGCCGCGGGCATATAGAATTCCATCTTCGATCTTGCCTTTGAATGGATCCCAACCCCATGAACTAGGGTCACCCACGCCGACCGTATCGATATGCGAATCGTAAACAATCACACGCTTGCCGTTTCCAATGCGGCCGATGGTGTTGCCCATCTTGTCGAAGCGGACTTCATCGAAGCCGAGTTTCTTCATCTCTGCTTGAATCCGCTCGCCCACGGGGCCGATCTGGGAGTCCATGCTTGGGATCTCGCAAATCTCGAGCATGAATTGAATGATATCCTCGCGCGCCATCTGCACACGCTTTTGGATTTCGTTTAGTTGATCTGTCATATTTTCTCCTTAATCATTTACAAGTTGACAGGTTGGAACGTTGAAACGTTTCGACCTGCGAACGTTTTAACTAGTTCCCCACCCGCCGCACGACATGGAAATGGAAATACCCGGGGATGAAATAGCTCAACGAATAATCCACGGCCTTGTTGTTTGAATCGAACAGCTGCGAATAAAAATGGAGCAGCACATCGCCGCGTTGGATCTCAAGTGCCTTGGCCACTTCTGCAGTGGCACCGATGGCACTGATGTTTGCGCGGGAAGTGGTCAGAAAATCGCCGCGACCCAGCAAAAAGTCCAATACAGAACCGTTGAAATCGGCAGGGACTTCTGCAGAATGCAGAGTCGTCTCGGACAAAATATCCACGAGATACGCAACGGGACGGCTGTCCGCGCGGATCACGCGGCGAACACGTGTTAGATTGGCCCCCACTGAAACATTCAACGCATTCGCAACCTCTTCATCAGCTTTTGTAGCCTCGATGCTGAGATCGCTCATTGTCACTTCGAGACCCAGCCGCTTGGCCATGGTCTCCAGGCTTTCCAACACTTCAAGTCCGCTGTCGAGCACTGCAACCTTGCCGACCACAAATGTTCCCGAGCCCTGACGGCGTCGGATCAATCCCTGCGTTTCAAATGAACGCATCGCTTCCCGCAGGGTGGCACGCGATACGCCCAATTGTTTGGCAAGTTCAGGTTCCGAAAGCAGCCGTTGACCCGCAGGCGTGCGCGCGATCAGATCGGCAAGATCAGCTTGTAATCTTTGAAAAGGAAAATTTGCCATGCTACCTCAATCATCCAACACGGATATAAAATCGAATCGCGTCACATCCACAAGACCTTTATCGGAGATGCGCAATTCGGGGATCACCACCAGACCCAACAAACTCAACTGCATGTTGGGGTTGTTCAATTCACTTCCGCACAGCTTGAACCCTTCGAGCACGGTTGCCGCTTTCTTCGCAACCACATCCGCGCGCTCATTCGACATCAAACCCGCGATCTGCAGATCCACCAGGCCAACGACCTTGCCATCCAGCACCACCACCTGACCACCACCGCACTTCGCCAATTCATTCGCGGCCACCGCCATATTTTCTTCGTCGGTGCCGACCACGATCATATGATGGCTGTCATGCGCCACCGTCGAACCGATCGCACATTTGCGCGTAAATTCAAATCCATTGACCAGCCCGACGGTCACCTTACCCGTCGCGCGGTGACGTTCCACCAACGCGATCTTTGCAATATCACGTTTGATATCTGTTTTGACTTCGCCGTTTTCCGCCTTGACCTTCATCCGTAAATGTTTGGTTGGCGCCTGATTCTCGATCACACCGATGACATGCGCCTCAATCTCTGACCCGTGGGCTGCCCTCGTCCGAAGGACAAAATCCTCCGCCTTGAGTGCCTTCTTCAAATGCACAGACTTGGTCACCCACTTGGGATATTTCACAGCTGGCAGCTTTACAAGCAATTCACCCTTCTCAGCGATCACTTGTCCTTTTGCAATCACCATATCCGCCTTGAAATTCATCAAGTCTTCCACCAATAACACATCCGCCCAGCGACCGGGAGCGATCATGCCCATCTCTTTGGTGAGACCGAAGTGCTCCGCCGAGTTGATCGTCATCATCTGGATCGCCGTCATGGGATTCAGGCCTTCACTGATCGCATGTCGCAGCACGCGGTCCATGTGACCTTCCGTCGTCAATGTCTCTGCATGTGAGTCATCGGTGCACAAAATAAAGCGGCGCGAATCCATTTTCTTTTCAGTGATGGCCTTGACTTGATTCGCCACATCGTGCCAGGCCGAACCATACCGCAGCATGGCTTTCATACCCTGGCGCACACGGGCCACTGCATCTTCAACACGTGTGCCCTCGTGATCATCTTCCGCACCGCCCGCCACATATCCGTGAAATGGAAGTCCGAGGTCGGGTGAAGCATAATGCCCACCGATGGTCTTCCCCGCCGCATGGGTTGCAGACATTTCATCCAGCATCTTCTTATCGCTCATGAACACGCCGGGGAAGTTCATCATCTCGCCCAGCCCGATGATGCCTTTCCACTTCATCGCTTCGGTTACTTCCTTCGGTCCGATGGAGGAACCGGGGGTTTCCAATCCCGGCGCGGACGGGACGCATGATGGCATTTGCACCCATACATGGATGGGCTGCTTCTGCGCTTCATCCACCATCAACTTCACACCTTTGAGGCCAAAGATGTTTGCGATCTCATGCGGGTCAATGAACATGCCCGTCGTGCCACGGACCGCAACAGCGCGCACGAATTCGGTCACGGTGACCATGCCCGACTCCACATGCATGTGGGCATCGAGCAGCCCCGGCACCAAATATCGTCCTTTGGCCTCGATCACCTTGGTCTTTTTGCCAATAGTATGAGTTGCATCGCGCCCCACATAAGCGATGTGCCCTTGCACGATGGCAATATCGGTATCAGGGATGATCTCCCCGGACTGCACGCTCACCCATTTGCCGCCGCGAATGACCAGGTCTGCATGAGCACGGCCCATTGCCACGTCAACCAGTGCTTTTGTGAGTTTTGTGGATGATGTCATTTATCCTCTCCAGATGAAACGAAACTACCCGGCCTTGATCACATTGAACAACAACCAAATAAACAGAAAATACGGGACCGCAATCACCCAGGCGAACATCTCGCGTCCGCGATACATCAAGAAGGCGGAGCTGAATGGCAGCAACGGCAGCAGAAAAAGTGGCGATTGAATCACCGGAAATCCGCTCAAAAACCATGAGAATGGAAGAGCAAGGATGGCAGCCGCTACAAGGAAGCGATAATCACGCTTCAACAATCCGATGACGATCAGAATGATTGTCGCAAGAATCGCCGGCCAGCCGAAGAAAACAACAACAAGAAAATCAATCATGATTGGATCTTTACTCCAATTTCAACGGCGGCCCCAACAGTTCCATGCCGTGAGCTTTCCATAAAGCAGGATCCTGCGGAGGCATGGCGTTCGCCTTGGTCACTTCGCGGAAGAAGGCTTCCATTTTCCCGGCAGGCAGGAACGTGATCAACATCCTGCCGCGGGGACCGTTGCCTGAGAATGCCCACACATGCGGCACCTTGCGCGGGGCGAGCAACGATTCACCCGGTTTAAGCACAATTCTTTCACTTCCAACTTCAAGAATAAACTCACCTTCCACAGAATAAAACCATTCGTCCTGATCAAAATGCAAATGTTTGGCGGGACCACCTTTGGCATGAAAGGTGTTCTCGATGACAAAGAGACCGTTTTCATCCTGCGGCACCACTTTGAAGGAAATCTCGCTGATACCGAGGCCGCGATGCTCGCCAAACAAATCTTCACCTGCCGGGACTTTATGCATATTACTGTTGGAACCTGTCTGGTCTGTCATTCTTTCTCCTGTTTCAAACTAACAATAAAGTTGATTGCTATCGATGATATCGGCCTTGCGAGAGCTGCATCTCAGTCAACGGCTGCAAGGAGACATCCTCCTTCATCACAAAATCCAGTACCCGTTCAAAGTTCTCTTCCACCGAATGCAGTGAGTCGATGAAACGCGCAGTACCCGGCTGCCACTCGGCGAAATGCTCGCGCTGATGCTGGATGTTTTCCCAGGTGGCGACGTCTTGATCGTTCATTTCATCAAATCGTTTTGTCACACGCTCCTGCCAAACTTTTTCATCGGAGATGAACACGTAGATCGGCAAAAAGCGGGCTTTATATTTTCGGGCAAGCTTCTGTGCATGTTGACGGTCCATGTTCATGAAGACCGAGTCGACGATGACATCGAGGCCAAGGGACAATTGTGTATTGACCAGATCAAGCAGAATATCCACTTTCGAGTCCCAGAATTCGATACCGGGGTTCCCAGGGACATTGCCGATGACATCATCGACCTTCAACAACGGCCAGCGTAATTTCCGTGCAAGTCTTTCCGCCAGTGTGGTTTTGCCCACACCGGGCAATCCCGAAAAAATAACCAAGCGCTGACCAATTTCCACAGTTTCAACCTTCCAACTTTCTAACCTGCCAACAATCTTTTGGCTGCCTTGTTATGTTTCTCGATCAAACGACCACGATCTACCGTGACCAACTGACCTTCCTTTACAACAAACTTTCCATTGACCACCGTGTAATCCACATTGACCGGCTGACCGAAGACCACCGCTGAAACGGGGTCATGCATACCGGCAAAGCCAAGTTGATTCATATTCACAGCAAAGAAGTCGGCGCATTTGCCGGCTTCCAAACTGCCGATATCGGTTCTGCCCAACACGGCTGCACCGCCGCGTGTGCCCAAGTAAAGTGCTTCACGTGCCGTCATCAACTTGCGACTCGGATCATTTGATAATGAATAGCCGGTGATGCCTTCTTTGACTCTGGAAACCAACATCGCATTGCGGACTTCCGCCAACAGATGCGAGCCATCGTTGGAAGCGGAACCGTCCACGCCGAGACCCACGTTCACGCCAGCCTTGCGATATTCCTTAATCGGCGCGATGCCCGAAGCCAGCCGCATGTTCGAGGTGGGACAATGCGCCACGCCGCAGTTATGTTTTGCAAACACCCTGATCTCTTCATCGTTCACGTATACCGCGTGCGCAAACCACACATCGTCCCCCACCCAGTCGACTTCTTGCATGTATCCCACAGGGCGGTGGCCGAATTTTTCCATGCAGAACTTTTCTTCATCTTCTGTTTCTGCGAGATGTGTATGTAAATGCACGCCGTATTCTCGTGCCATCTTTGCGGATTGCTTCATCAGATCAGAGGTAACGCTGAACGGCGAACATGGCGCGAGCACGATCTGGGTCATCGCGCCGGGCTTGGCGTCGTGATATTTTTCGATCAGGCGCTGCGAGTCTTTCAGGATCGCATCTTCCGTGTCGACGACTGAATCGGGCGGCAACCCGCCTTTGGATTCACCGAGACTCATCGAGCCGCGCGATGCCTGCAGGCGCACCCCGATCTCGGAAGCCGCAGCAATTTCATCGTCGAGCTTTGAACCGTTTGGATATAGATAGAGATGATCCGATGCGGTGGTGCATCCCGAAAGGGCCAGTTCAGCCAGTGCGGTCTGAGTCGAAATAAAAATATCATCGGGTTGGATCTTCGCCCAAATGGGATAAAGCGTCTTGAGCCAGTTGAAGAGGTTTGCATCCTGCGCGGCAGGGACGGCACGTGTGAGGGTTTGATAAAAATGATGGTGGGTGTTGACAAGGCCGGGGAAGACGACATGCCCTTTGAGATCGAGGACTTCATCGGCAGTCGTCGGAAGATCGCGCATCGGACCAACCTCTTGAATGAGCCCGCGGCGAATAAAAAGACCACCCTCGGGAATTTCCCGTTGATGGTCGTCCATGGTGACAATGTATGCGTTTTTGATGAGGAGGGTTGTCATGGTTAGCCTTTGGCAATTCGCAATCGGTCTGCAGAAAAAGCCTTGCACTTGTGTAGTTGTCTGACAACTCGAGTGTAGCAAAAAAGAAAGAGAATGTCAACTTGAGGGTGACCTACAACAAGCCCGAGAACGGAGAAAATGGCTTGTGGAGCTCGATGGGACCTCGATGAGACCTCGATGGGAGCTACCGTGGATCTCAACCGTGCCCGTACCCGCATCCTCGGGCTGGGTCGTATCATCGAAGTGCTGGAGTCGCCGTACCTGCAAATGAGCGTGATCGATTTTGCGCATCAAGTTGACAGGCTGTATCATTCGGAGAAGTAAATGCATCTGCTGGCACTGACTATCTTCCCAACAAACTCAACCCAAAGGTCCTGGTTTTGAAAGTGTACACAAAAATAGGATTGTAATCAGACAAAGATGGTCTATAATAAATTAACGGTCAGTATTCGTTATTGGTGATCAAGCATGCAACTGAGGAGAATACGTATGAAGACGGCTCAACTCAAATATTATTTCATCATCATTCAAGTCATTATGCTGGGGGCATGTGCTCCCCAATCCACTCCAATCATCCCTGATACATCCTCATCGCTCACACAGCCTCCAGTCGACAGCCCAGGTGCAGTTCCAATTGACCTGGCCGGTCCGGTGATGGAAGTGGGCTCAAGCTTCCTATATGTGGATGGCACTGTGCTTGTGCCAGTTCCTGGCGGACCCTTCACCATGGGATCCGGTGGACCGGACAATCCCGAACATGAGGTGAACGTATCCGACTTTTGGATCTACAGCACAAAAGTCACCAACGGACAGTACGCCTATTGTGTGGCAGCGGGGCTTTGTACGCCGCCGCTCAAGGCTGATAACCCTGTATTTGATGACAGGCTTCACAGCAATGATCCAATGGTGGGCGTGGATTATGATCAGGCGGCCGCATACTGCACCTTTGTACATGCCCGCCTCCCCACGGAAGCGGAATGGGAAAAGACAGCTCGCGGACCGGATGGCAATATTTATCCCTGGGGGGACGGAGCCCCAAGCTGTGACCTCCTGAATTACGTAAACTGCATAGGCAAAACAACGCCGGTCAATACCTATCCCACTGGCAGAAGCTACTATCAAGCATTCGATATGGCGGGGAATGTGCTTGAATGGGTGGCCGATTGGTACCGGGTGGATTATTATGCCAACTCGCCGACCGATAATCCAACCGGCCCGGACAAGAGTGAACACCGATCCGTTCGATCCAGCGCCTTCAACAGCGGGAGCGACCAACTGCCTGCGTCAACCCGGTCCCATGCAAACCCCGGCATTCACCGCGATAATCTTGGTTTCCGCTGCGTTGTGGAAGATCCGACTTATTTCGCACCCTCCTGTGAGACGCCGGCGATCTATGGCACAGACGGCATCGGTGGAGCAAACACTGGCCCTCAACCTGAGGTGTCTTGCCCAAACCTTGAGATCACACAGAATGCTTTTTGTCAGGGAACGACCCCGATCACCAATGTAACATTTTCCCCACCCGGAGCGGTCGTGATCCCTTCATCCTGTGTACCCAATCCATCCGGCAACGGCGGATATCAATGTACTGAAAACGGTTCGATCGCAGTTTGTTCGACCTGTACGGTAACGGTACAGAGTCCACCGCTCTGTCCGAATGGAACTCAATACAACGACACATCAAAAACCTGTATCAGGACCACCGGCGGGACAGGCGCGTGCCTTCCCGGGTTCAGCCTCACATCACTGGAAACCTTTAATTCAGTTCGCAGACTCATAACGGCCAGTGAATCCAATTCCGCATCCACGGTCACACCCGGCCAGTGTTGCGAATACACTCCCCAGACTTCGGACGTCCCTCTTCCAAATCAAACCTGCCTGAGCAGTATTCGTTCCCAGAATACGGTTTGTTACGACACTCCCCCAGTTTGCCCGCCTGGAACAACGTATGACGGTCAGCAATGCATCTCGACTCAAACGCAGAGTTTTTGCAAGGTCGAAGGAATTGCACTCAGTTCCTGCACAGGTGGAGGGGATGATGGAGGGACCGGCGGCTGTACAAACTCATGCCCAAGAGGTTACGCTTTGAATCCCGCCACATGCGGCTGCGACTGCACCACCTGCTAGGGCTTTAGACTCATTTTCCGCGTACGTTTTTTACCTCCAACTCAATAATGAGTTGGAGGTTTTATGTTTTCACAAGCATTCCATTCACATCTCCCCGTATTGCCTCGTTTGTAGATCATATGTGTGCCATGCTGAGTAAGTAATAATTTGGGATTTTTCATTCCCCTAAAACCACCCTCAAGGATGTTTTGTCCTTTAAATATTGTAAGGCCACCATACGGAATTGAAATCATAAAGTTATGCCGTGCCGTAAACTTTATGCGATAATCATTGCAGTTCGAATGAACACACTCAAAGACAAGCCTGCTCGGCGTACGATCGGCATTTTGCCGGGCTGGCCTGCCAATGAAAGCGGCAGACCAGATCGTTACCTCACGTCCGTGTTTCAGGGGATCCAAACGATGGCACGAATCCGTGGGTGTAACCTATTGTTGGCCTGGGGAATAGGTCACGGCGAACGGCCCAAGGAGGATATCCCCGCATGGCCGGTCCTCTCGCGCAACACTGATTTCGTCCCGGTCGGCCCGTGGAACACCGATGGGTTGATCGTATTTTCCCCGTTATTAAATCAAAACCGTTCCGATTATTTACAAGGAGTCATGGCTGAAGGTCATCCTGTTCTTTTCATTGCCACTGGCGAGAACGGGCCAGCGATCCTTGCAGACAATGAAGACGGCATTCATCTGGCGGTCGCGCATCTGGTGGAACATGGTCATCGCAAGATCGCATTCATTGCCGGCGACCCAAAAGACCGCGGCGACGGTCAACACCGCCTGGAAGCGTATCTTGCAGCCATCAAGGAATTTGATCTCGATCCCGATCCGCGTCTGATCGCGCATGGCAATCATCGGACCAGAGAATCGAAAATTGTCACAAAACAAATCCTTGCCTCCGGTGTCAAATTCACTGCCCTGCTCGGAAGTGATGACAACTCCGCCATCGGTGCGATGCAGGCTCTAAAAGAAGCGGGCCTACGCATTCCACAGGATGTGGCAGTGATGGGTTTTGACGATCAGCCGGATGCCATCGCACAGGTCCCGCCGCTTGCCAGCATTCACGTTCCGTTGAGCGAGATCGGCAAACGGGCGTTGAGCACCATGCTGGATTTTCTCGAAGGCGACTCGCCGCTCAAATCGGTACGCGTCCCCACCTGGGTCGTTACGCGTCAATCCTGTGGATGTTTGCCGGATACGGTGATCCAGGCGGCAGATAGCAAGCCTGCACAAAAATCCAGGCCACTCGGCAAGCCGGGCACGGATGATTTTAAAGGGAAGGCCATTTTACAGCTGGCCAATTCCATGATGACCGCGCTGCCGTCCGGCTCGTTGTTATTCAATAAAAACCATACGCGCGAGATATGCACTCAGCTGGTCGAAGCATTTTATGGAAGCCTCGAAAGCGGGATCCCGACTCAGTTTGAGATCACGCTCATGGAATTTCTTCAAGGGGTCGAGCTAACCGACAACGACAGCCATTCATGGCAACAAGTCATCTCCGTGCTGCGGCGTGAAATGCCTCACCTGCCCCTAAACTGGAAACAGGAAGGTATTTTTCAGCAGGCGGAAGACCTGCTTCATCAAGCGCGTGTTGCCATCAGTGAGAGCGCCCGCCGCCGTTATCATCGCGAGCAATACCAAAGAAGTGCGGAGAGTTTTCTGTTGAGCGAATTGATCGCCCGCTTAAGCACCACACTTAACGCGCAAAGGGCGATTGAGTTATTAACCGAATATCTCAGGCAGATGGATATTCATCACGCGAGGGTGGCGCTCTTCGAAGCAGAAGCAGACGACCCCGTGGCATGGAGCGTGGTCATCGACCCCGATCCCAACGCCAAGCGGCTGCGTTTTTCAAGTCGGCAGTTCCCTCCCCCCGGCTTGTATCCGCCGGATCTATGCCTGAGCCTTTCCATCCTGCCGTTGGTTTTTCAGAACGAATCAATTGGCTATATCGCTTTCGATGCCAGCCATCTTGAATTTTCATCCGCCATTGCGCGGCAATTGGTGGCAACCTTTAAATCTGCACGATTATATGAAGAGGTCGTGGAACTTTCACTCACTGACGCGCTGACCGGATTACAGAACCGCCGTTATTTTGATCTCACCCTCAAAAGCGAGATCGATCGCAGCCGCCGGTTCATGCGCGGGCTTTCAGTCATCATGATCGATATCGATCATTTCAAAGAATACAACGATACATTTGGGCATCCCGCCGGCGACGAGGCGTTGCGACTGGTGGCCGACTGTTTGCAGAGGAATCGCCGCAAAGCCGATATTGTCACCCGCATCGGCGGGGAGGAATTCGCCCTGATTCTGCCGGAGACCAATCTCAACGGCGCATTGGAAGTGGCGAACCGCATCCGTTCACTGGTCGAGACGGAATCCAAATTCAAACGTCAGCTTACTGTCTGTTTGGGGATCGCTGAATTAAACAATCCACAGGATGAACCCGAAATATTGGTGCAGCAGGCAGACAAGGCCTTATATGAAGCCAAACGTACGGGCAGGAACCGTGTTTCCGCCTATCAGGAAGAGGAACGCCCGATCTAAATTCGAGCATGCCAGCGGGGATCGATTTTTCTTATAGCATTTGAGGGACTCTCAATAGAATTTGCCAGCGCATCTCTCTTACCCTTGGAACAGGTATAAAGGAGGTGCAGTCATGAAAGTCATTTCGATCCTTTTGGCATTCATCAACACATTGATCGGCGCGCTATTGGTTCTTTCGTGCGTATCGGCAGGAGAAGCATTAAGCTGGATCGCCTTCAAAAGCGGGGCGGGAATGCTGGCCGTGTATTTCGGCGTGCTAACCTTCAAGGATGGGGTTCAACCGCTCAACAGGAATCGTATGCTATTAAGTGGATTATTCCTTGTCATCGTCGGTGTCTCTGCACTAGCCTGGGGAATTCACTGGTCCATTGTCAGCGGCGATGTGAAAAATACGATCCTTTTGTTTGGCGGAAGTTTATTTACTCAAGGGCTGACCTCCATCCTCGGGATGGATGTAGTTTAAAAAGGCATCCCCGCGTTTAACGGGGATGTCTTCAATCAACTAACGAATATCAACGCAGGTTGTCACGGAAGGCCAACAACATGATATTGGCACGCGAGGGCTGCTTTCTATAAAACTCGGCGGAAAACTCATCATGCAGAAATTGACTGAACCCGGGTTCATTCCGAATCGCCGGGGTATCCAAATTGGTAAATGCCATTTCCCAGGCGGGGAATTGTCGTTTTGCGATCTGTTCCTGTGAAATGATCGAAACATCCCTGTGACGCGGGTCCAGCTTGATCTTCTCATATAAAGCCTTCACCACCTCATCCGGACCTTCAAGAACCTGCATGAAGTTTCCGCCTTTGTATAGTAAAAGCCCGGAAACATCCCTGGTGCTGTTATTCTCACGACTTACTTTTAAAATGTCGAGCAACTCGTCATCATTGAGCTGCCGGACAGATGAACTTACATAGATCAGAGAGAGCATTATTATTTTCCTTTTCGTTATTAAAATAGCGAAAGTAAATTTACCCCAGGCTATCCGAGCTTGTCAACGATTTACCCTCTACACCCTTGCAAGGCTTGACAGGCATTTTCGACGCTGATACACTCGGCGCTGTTCGGAAATCCATTACTTCAAAGATCCAAAAGAAAGGAGACGCGTTTTATGTTAAATATGGCATCGGTTCTTGCTCGCAAAGAGTTTCATGGGCGCGTCTCTGCATAGCAGTTAAGCCAGTCTTTCGTTTTTAACAAGACCTTCTGCCACGGACGTTCCCATGTCCGTGGCTTTTCATTTAATCAGCCGCATCTTTCGCTGCACATTGAACCTGTCAGTTGGATGCCATCTGCTTTAAATCCCCAGCCTGCCACGGAAATTTCCGCGGCAGCTTTTTATTTTCTGAAAGGAGTGTTTTATGTCAGTACAAGTCGCAAGTGTCCCCCACTGTGTCCGCATATTCCCTGTCCACATCGATGGACATTTCATCGCAAATCTTTATCGAACAAAAATTACAGGAACTCTATCCAATGAAAACTACGAACGAAAGCGACGAAGGCGTCGTATTTCGAAAATCTCTCGGACATTACAGCGTCCGCATCGACGGGCAGGAGATCGATTGCGAACTTTCGTCCCGCCTGCATAAGGAATTAATTTATCACACCTCCGCATCGCTAAAACACAAGGTGCAATCCATCCGTGAAGTGGACAAGGCGGATCCGGTTGCCGTTGGCGATCGCGTCCGTTTTGTGGACGCAGGCACGGGCCGCGGCATGATCACAGAGATCCTGCCACGCCGCTCCAAACTTTCTCGTCCGCTGCCGGTTCCCGGTCAACGCGTCTTTGAGCAGGTGATCGTTGCCAATGCAGATCAAGTACTGACCGTGTTCGCCGCCTCCAGCCCTTCCCCCAAATGGGGTCTGCTTGACCGTTACCTCGTCACGGCTGAAGCGGCTGGCCTGCCATCGCGCATCGTCATCACCAAAATGGATCTGGCCACGCAAAACAAATCACTCGAACAAGACCTTGAGATCTACCGCCGCATCGGGTATCCAATTCATTTGGTTTGCTCCTCCACAGGTGAAGGGCGTGAGGAACTCAAACAAGCATTACATGGAGTCATGTCTGTGCTGGTCGGTAAATCGGGTGTGGGCAAAACATCCTTGATGAATGCACTTCAACCCGGCCTCGGCCTGCGCGTAAAAGAAGTAAGCCAGGGCGATATAGGCAAAGGCCGGCACACCACCAGTCACCTGCAAATGTTCGATCTGGATTTCGGCGGCAGGCTGGTGGATACGCCCGGCATGCGTGAGTTTGGTCTGTGGGATATTTCCCCCGAAGACCTCGCTTCGCTCTTTCCCGAGCTTGCTCCACACATCGGACAGTGTAAATTTGGCCTAAGCTGTCGCCACGACAATGAACCCGGCTGTGCCATCCGCAAAGCGGTGATGGCGGAACAAGTCAGTCCATATCGCTATCAAAGTTATTTGCGCCTGCGGGAGGAGCTATGAGAAATCATCATGCCTCCTCCTTCGGCGATTTCAGATGCGGTAACTGCGGCGCATTGGTCTCCAGTATGCAAACCCAGTCTGGTGTGAACAACCGTAACCATTGCCCATATTGTCTATGGTCCTGTCATCTCGACCTATATTCATCGGGAGATCGACTCTCCGCGTGCAAGGCGAAGATGATACCTGTCGGGTTGACCATGAAAAAGAGCAGGAACAAATATCAAATAAGTCCGCGAGGCGAGCTGATGTTGGTCCACGTCTGCACAGATTGTGAAAGTGTTTCCATCAACCGCATCGCTGCGGACGATGATCCCAAAACCATATTGGAGGTTTTCCGGAACTCATTAAATTTCTGCCTTCACAACGAAGATGAAATCTCAATACTGAGAAATGAAGATATGGTGATTGAACAACTCTTTGGAATGCGAATACCAGCATAAGATCAACAATCCCATGTTTCGGCATGGGATTGTGTCATCAGGTCCATTCCACCCATCGGCCTATTGGAAAAGTCCGTATAAACAGATAGGATTGCCACAAAAGGAGAATACAGTATGAAAAGTGGAACGTGCCCGAAATGTGGATCGAACGAAATTTTACCGGAGCTGCGCCTGCACGGCGGAGGTGGTCATCCCACCTATGTAGATATCAAGGAACCTGAACCAGCGACCCGACCTTTTATTTGGGCGCCGAAAAGCGAGCAGAGTCAATTTGTGGCCTACATTTGCGGCGGATGTGGTTACGCCGAATATTATGCTGTCAACTACAAGGCTTTGAATGAAGGCCGCCAAAAGGGATATATAAGTGGGTAAAAATTCCACTGCTATTGCGGCGGGCTGCGTGCTAGAATAAGCAGATACAGGCAAGTTTTTTTGCAGGAGAGCCATCAATGCCATTTAATTTCAAACGTATGCCAAAGCCGGTCAAAGTCCGCAAGGTACTTGTGATTAATTTCCAGACCCCCGCCATCCCAGCGGAATGGCGGCATGTTAACGCCATGGTGGAGGAATTTACCGAAGGCATGATCCAGGCCAGTCAAAAAATATTGGTGTATCAAACAATCAGAATATTGGACGTGCCCCTTTACCCGGTTTTCACGGATGGTCGTCAATATAACGATGTGACCTGGAAGCAGGCCATGCAAAATAGTCAGGCAGCGCTGCGTGATGCGCATGGAAATTTTCTGCTGGCCGATTACCAACGCATTATCGACGATTATGAAGTCATCACCGCCATTCAAGGCAACTTCATCGACGAAGTCTGGATGTTTGGCGGGCCGTATTTCGGTTTTTATGAAAGCCGCATGGCCGGGCAAAAGGCCTTTTGGTGCAATGCCCCCGGCATCGAACAAAATTCGCGGCGGTTTGTGATGATGGGATTCAACTACGAACGCGGCACACGGGAAATGATGCACAGCTTCGCCCACAGGGCGGAAAGTATTCTCGCTGTGCACTTCGGGTCGCAACAGTTTTTACAGCAGTTATATAATCATCAACCCACAGCGGCGCCGAAAAATGAATTTGAACAGTGGCTGATCGAACATGGTACAGTTCACCGCACACCCGGCGGAGTGGATTACGGACAGGACGAATATGCCTGGGTCGGAGCGTTGAAAACAAAATGGTGGCTTCCCGTGATCGACCCCAACATGGTAAAAGTATAAAAATAAAGACCAGGCTGAATGCCTGGTCTTTTCATCGTTGAACTTATTTTCTTCCGAAGTTCAATCCGGGAATCAACATTGGCGTTATGCGTTTGTATTCCGCGTACGCTTCACCGAAATCCTGAAGAAGTTTTTTCTCTTCAAAGTAAGCACCCACCAATGTATAGATCGTGGCACCGATATAAACGGTTAGTGAATTTTGGGTCATGGTGGGGGTCAGCCAGATAAACAACAGAGTAAATGTATACAAAGGGTGGCGGACCATGCGATACAGTCCACGGGTAACAAGACCGCCGCTGGATTCCTTCTCGAACAATTGACGCAGGCCGACAAAAGAAAGGGTGTCGGTTTGAAGGACCGTGATGAGCAGGAAAAAAACCGAGAGCAGTTGTCCGCCAAACATGACCAAATTCCACGGGGAAGCCACTTGATAGAGTGGCTTGTTCGGCAGGGTAGACATCAAATACAGGATCGGCGCAAAGCTGACCACGGCGAACATGTTATAGCCCAGGCGATAGAAATCCATCCCGCCCATTTTTGCAGGGATCATATCCTTTGCAAAGCGGGATGCCAAAAACGAATGGACCAATCCCCACAGCGCCAGTGCAAGAAGCAAAATAAATACGCTCATATCATCTTCCTTGAAGGAAAATAGAGCGGGATCACGATCCCGCTCTACAAAGTTCTACTCCGCGCCAAACGCAGGCAATTCCAGTGTTTCACTACCAGCCTGCACGATGTAATACGGCATCCAGGCCACGCCGAAGATGTTGATATAAATATCCGTCTTCTTGGGTTTGACGGAAACTTCATCAAATTCCGAGACAATACTTCCCCAGCGATTGTTAATTTCGCTTGCGACTGTGTCGCGTTCCTTCTCCAAATTTTCAAGTTCATTGGACAAGCGGGTAATGTTCTCCTGCGATTCCTGCACCTGTGCCTTGGCACTTTGAGCAAGGCGGTGTTTCGTAAATTGCGTAGTGACGGATTTCTTTCTGGTAAGCCCAAATAAACTTGCACCAAGTTCCGCCAAATTTGCATACGATTCAATATTTCGATTTTGCAATTCGGCTTCATCCTCCCGCAATTCACTTTCTTCCCTGCCGAGTTTATCTTTTAAAGTACGGATTTTTTTCTCAAGAGCAGATGTTTTCTTTTCAATCTCGGCATCACATGCTTCGCGGGCCGTTTCAGCACATTGTTTCATAAAATCCGCAGCAGTAATATCCGGGCCTGCAAAGACTTTCAGCTTGGCATTGGCACGGGCCGTGACTTCCGAATTTCTAAACACCCAATCGGTGAAGTCCTTTTGCAGGGCGGTCATTTGTTTGGCATTGTTTAGCGGCGCATCGATCGTGCTAAAACGCGCCGAAGCGGCAGGCGTTGTTTCCACTTTATCAAGTGAGGGTCCGCTGTAGGCAAACTCTTCCCAGCGGACAATCCCGCGGGCATCCATCGAATCCACGAAGGCGGCGCGGACCATTTCCGTATCGACACCGTATTTCCGGTCAAGCAGACGTACCTGGGCAGCTGCGATTAGGCCCGGGCGATATACTACACCCTGGATCATGGCTTCGGAAGGCATGGATTTCTGTGCATGTTGGAATGCTTCCGGCAAGCTGAAATTTTGCGGCAGGAAGTATTCACGGATTCCAGTGGGGATGGTCGGCTTGGTCATACTGCCGGCAGATGTGGAAGAAGTAACCTGACGGGCGGCTTGGGCAGGAGGAGGGGTCACAACTGCAGCGGACGCAGATGGAACTGAAACCGGCTGCAGGCTTTCCACGGAAGGCTGAGGCTTGGATCCTTTCCTCGAAGCAGAAGCAGATGCGGGCGCGGAACGAGGCGCTGCTCCAGCGTTCACCAATTTGTTGAGATCGGGAATCTGCGCACGGGTCATCGGACCGGCAAGGAAGTTCATCGTCCAACGGGTTTGCATGAGGATCGGCATTTTTGCGTGAACGTTGTGCATGACAAAGACGCGCTTGCCCAACGATGAAATTAATTTATCCATCGCGGCGCGGGGAATACCACCGGCGGCGCTTTCAAGACCATCGAGCAAACGATTCTTATCGCGCTCGGTTTGCAATTTTCCAATGAACCATGTGCCGGTGTTGGAGAGTGCCTTGTAATCCATGTCGACAGGGTTTTGTGTGGCAAGTAACAAGCCCAGGCCAAACGCACGAGCCTGCTTTAACATGCGCAGAAGCGGACCCTTGGACGGCGGAACTGCCGTGGGAGGAAGATAGCCATAAATTTCATCCATGTAAAGCAGCGCACGCAGGGCGGATGAGCCGCTTTGCGTTCGCATCCATGTTTCAACGGCAGAAAGTAAAAGCGTCACGAAGAACATGCGCTCGCCATCGGAGAGATGTGCAAGATAAAAAATATTATGACGGGGTTTGCCGTCAGCGGTGAACAGCAGGGATTTTATATCCAGAGACTCGCCTTCACGCCAGGCTTCAAACGCAGGGGCGGCCAGGATGTTGTTCAAGACCATCGCAAGTTCCATGCGGTCTTTGGGCGGGAAGAAGGTATCCACAGGAAAAGCGCCAAGGTTCGCGAATGGCGGGGTTTGTGTTTGCAGGATCAACTCGGTGAGATCGATATCCTTGCCTTCGCTCCAATGAGTCTCGAAGATATTGGAAAGCAAAATATGCTCCCGCGAACGGATCGGGTCGATATCATTCATGCCAACCAGCCCAAGCAAGGCAGTGACCGTGCTGGAGATTTTCTCGCGCAAAACTTCGCGATTGCTCTCCCAATCAAGATCAGGAGCCGCCAGCGAAGAAAGTACACTGACAGGAATACCGGCATCGGAGCCGGGTGTGTAAATTGCAAACTTTGCGGCATTTTGCAGGGCAAGGATGCGTTGTTTATCGATGCCCCATTCTTTCAAACCTTCCTGCCACGCCTCTGCTGCCTCCCCGGCAACTTTTTCCGTTGACGCTCCGGAGCGGCGTACGATCTCAGGGTCGATCCACGGTTGAAAATCCTGCGGGAGTAGATCGGGAAAGTGCAGCAATAAATTGGTGAGATCACCCTTGGGATCGATAATGATGGCAGGCACGCCCTGCAAGGCCGCTTCCTCCAGCAAGCCAATACATAAACCGGTTTTGCCTGAACCTGTCATCCCCGCCACCACCGCATGAGTGGTTAGATCTGCAGGGTCATATTCAACCGCCTTTGTTGTGACCTTTGCAGTTTTCGAATCAAACAAACGGCCTAGATAAAAATTTGAGTCTGCCATGCATGTTCTCCTGAGTTGGCTTCGGAAATTTTCCGTGAATATCTTTATCGCTTATCTCATAATTAAGTAAACTTTCGTTGAATATCACGAAGGAGAATCAAAGTTCTGTTCACCAAATTATGCGATATTTTGTAGAACGTACGTGCTAGAGTTGTTAATTTAATCCATTTTAGCGCAAAAGGCAATGATAAAGACGAAGAACTTTGCAAAATAAAAAGCTGCGAGAATCTTCTCGCAGCTTTTTATTAATCATCGTCTCCGCCGCCATCATCTCCCCCGCCGCCAGAGCCGCTGTGATCATCGCCCGAGTCATCGCCAGAATCACTGCTATCTGAGCCGCTGTTTGAATTATCATTCGAGGAGCTATTTCCACTACCAGATTTCGATTCTTCCACTTTGATCTTTTTGACAATGAACTTCCCGTTCTTATCGTAATACCCTTCCACTTCCACTTTCGAACCGGGCTTGATCTGCCCTTCAATGCGGGTATTGGAGTCGAGATATACCTGCTGGCCGTTCACCATGATCGCATTATTGGAGAATGAATCAACGGTGCCTTCCAGTTTAAACGTACTGGAATTTGATCCTTGATTCCCAGACCCCGCTTCGACCGCCCCGGCAGCTGGCCCGGCGGAACTGTTGGAATTCCCTTCGCTTGAAGATTCCGGAGACTCCACTTCAACAGGATTGCCCATTGGCACAACCGCTCCAGCTGGCAGCAGTTCCATCGATTCAAGTTCCACAAAACCCTCTGCATTGGTATGCCCGGTCACCACCACCGCAGAGCCAGTCTGGATCACATCCGCTGGCAATTGGGTGTTGGCGGTGATCACCACCTGTATTCCGGAAATATAGGCCTTGCCGTTGATTTCCATGAACACCCCTGCAAATTGAATGGTCTCATGGCGTCCTTCCGCGATCAACTTATTCGCTTCATGCAGCCGTTCGCTCTCAAATTCGCTCTCAAGCATATCGCGCTGATTGGTATCAAAGGTAAAGAAGAGGCGCATATCCTCCCAGGTGCGTTTGACCGGATATAAATTTTCACCGGGCAGTGCAGTGGACGAGGCACCCACCAAACCGGTCCCGCTCACGAGCAGGGTCGCGGTTAACGAAAGGGTCATTGCCCACCTTTGAAACGCAGGGATGACGCGTTTGATCGGCTTGCGAATGGGAACAACTTTTTCTTCGCGCATCTCGGCTGCACGCTGCATCAGCTTTGCACGCCCACGACGCATGGCATCGGGAGAAGGCTCCGCTGCGCTCATCGAACGGGCGCGAATGGCGGCCTGCAACATCGGACGAAGCTCGACAGCATGGTTCGGATAGCGGGCAAGCAGCGAATCCAAGTCTGTGCCTTTTTCAAGTTCCTGTAAACATACTTCTAAAATATCATATACATTATTCATGATCCACCTCACCGATCTCACGCTGGAGCGAGGCTAATGCTCGAAACTGGAGAGCCTTGATTGCATTTACATTTTTATTCAACAAAGAGGCTGTTTCTTCGAGGGAGTATCCCTGCCCAAAGCGAAGTGCAAGCACCTGCTGCTGGTCGGATGTCAATTGACTGTATGCATCCTGCACGATGCGATTCTGTTCGCGTTGATCCACTTCGGAAGCGGGACCCATCCCCAGATCCGGCAGGGATTCGGGAATTTCATCCTCCGGACGGCGGTATTTTAGCCGAAGGGAATCTGCAACTGCATGTGAAGCCGTGGAGATCAACCATCCTTTGATGTTGGTTTGCGGAGCCCGTCCGTTTTGGACGGCTTCCAACAAACGCACAAATACATCGCTGGAAATGTCTTCTGCAAGAGTTTGATCCCCAATCCGGTAGAGCACATAGCGATAGATCTCGGAAAAATACTGATCGTAGACAGCGCCAATCGTTTGCTGGTCCAGCTTTCGCAGGCCATCGAGTGCGCGCTTGTCATCAAATGTTGACATGGAAAATATTACCCGCCGCTGAGGTTGTGAAGTGGAAAGCGTTTCTTCTTTCATCGAAAGTATACCATTCGGGTCGAAGCAGCTTGCTTCGACCTGAGACTTTCTCTTCCCGAACCTAATCGTCGTTTCCACCATTGCCACCGTGATCATCGTTCTGATCGTGGCCGCTGCCATCATTTCCATGATCGTCATTTTGATCGTGATCGCCGTCATCATTACCGTGGTCATCATTCAGGTCGTGGTTGGGGCCGTCATCGCTTCCGCCGGAATTGCCGCTCCCCACGCTGGCAGGATCCCAAAGCTGGATTTGTCGAATGGACATCGTACCATCCGCGTTCAGAACAAATTCGACTTTGACAAAATTACCGCTGGTGATCGTGTCTTTGATCTCCGCGCCATTCGCAACTGTGAACGATTGTCCGCCGATCACAATGGTGGTTCCATCGAAGCTATCCACGGTACCAAAGGCTTCATTTCCACTGTTGTCGAACACAATACCAACGGTCGGATCAGGAGTTGCCTCGGCCTGTGGTGTGGAAAGAGAATCATCCGTGGCGGAGGGAATAACAGGAACATCAGTGGAGCCAGCGACGGGAACTACCGGAGTCTCAACGCGGGTGATCACGACGGTGCCATCTGCCTGCACATCGGCTTCCACTTTGACCGTGTCACCCACCTGGAAGGGGCCGTCTTTAATGATGGCAGGGTCAACGGTAAGGGGCTGGCCGTTCACAACCCACTGATCTCCATTAATGGAATCGATCACACCGGTAAACTCAACCAGGGAGGCATTTCCTTTGACAACACCGACGGAACTTTCGGCGGGTTGCGCCGCCCCACATGCATTCAAGAGCATCGCCGCAAGGACCAAACCAATTAAAAGTAGCTTTTTCATTTCTCACCTCTTGTTTTGTTTTTGTTGATTGCTTACATCTGAATAGTCGAATTTGAGATGAAAAAGTTACGGCTTGTTTCAGGGAAATTTCCCTGAAACAAGCCGTTGTTTTACCCACTGTTTTGAGAAGAGTTATTGCGCCTGCGCGTACACCCGTTGAAATTCTTCGAGAAATTGCGCGGCGATCTCCGAATTGTAGATCACCAACAGGTTTTCGTCATTGCGTGTCTCAGCGCTGTTGGTGAAGTTATAGGAACCCACCACGACAATGCTCTCGTCGATGATCATCACCTTATGATGCATCTGACCTTCATTTCCATCGCGCAGCACAGCCAACCCTGCCTGCTGGAACGGATCAAATTCCGTACCGACGTTGGAGTTGACCTGTTCATCCTCCATCACGCCTTTCACTTCCACCCCTTCTTCCGCGCGGGCACGGACTGCATTGCCCAGTTCATCGGATGTAAATGAAAATGCCATAAAATAAATACTTTCCTCGGCATTGTCGATCAGGTCAAGGAAACTAGCCTGCACCCCATCGTCGGGAGAGAAATACGCATCAATCGGTGTGCCATCGATGGTCACCCGTGGATTGGGCGTTTCAGGCACGACGTCCGGGCCGAATTTATCGTCAATGAACATCTCCTCGAATTCCCTGGTGTAATCCTCCGCCAGTTTCACCGAACGGATGCGTAGGATCTCATTGTTATCTTCGTAAGCGCCGGTGTCCGTAAAATTCATCGAACCCATCCACACTTCGGAATTGTCGATGACGACAAACTTATCGTGCATCAATCCTTCGCGGCGATCTCCCAGAATGGGGATACCGGAGTCTTTTAAGATCTGCGGATCGGATCGACCCAGATTATCGCTTTCCATCACCATGCGGACCTGCACTCCGCGATCATGCGCTCGCAGCAAGGCATCGCGAACGCTGTTCAGGCTTAAACTATAAATTGCCACGTCCACACTTAATTTTGCCGCATCAATTGCTCCCACCAGCGGACCATCCGGTCCGCCTGTTTTTTGAGAGGCGAGTGGGCTGGTTGGATTTGTAAAGTACAACTCGAACCATGAACCTTTCACACCATACCCTGCGGGAAGTTGAATTTCCGTCAGCGATGAAGAAGATTCTTCGGTAACAGAATCAGTTGTCGGCGGAGTGGAAGGCGTTATCGTCGAAGTGGCTGCGTTACAGGCAAGAGTCAACATCACGAATAAAGTTAATACGATCCAAAGTTTTTTCATAAAATCTCCGAACGCATTATAATCCCCGCCACCCTATGACAGAATCAAACGCAAATACACAGATCGCACGCGCCGCGGGAACGATCATGTTCGCCATCGTATTGGGGCAGATCGCCGGGCTGGTGCGCGGAATTATCGTGGCGCGTGCATTCGGCGCATCGCCGGAGTTGGATGCATTCTTCGCGGCTAATCGTGTCAGTGAAACTTTATTTTTGCTGGTGGCGGGCGGCGCGCTCGGCTCGGCATTTATTCCGACGTTCACTGGATTGCTTGCAAAGGATGAAAAGGATTCTGCATGGCGATTGGCATCTTCGATCGCAAATGCGGTCACACTGACCCTCAGCCTGCTTGCGGCGGTAATTGCATTGTTCGCCCCGCAAGTGGTTCGCTACGCCCTCGCCCCCGGCCTTTTCGCTGACCCTGAACTTTTTTCATTAACTGTTGCGATGCTGCGCATTCAATTGATCTCCGCGATTTTATTCGGGCTGGGCGGGCTGATCGTGGGAATCTTGAACGCGCATCAAATATTTTTAATCCCTGCATTGACTCCTGCCATGTATCAACTTGGCATCATCTTCGGTGCGCTGGTACTTGCGCCATCGATGGGAATTTATGGGCTGGCATGGGGTGTGGTGCTTGGCGCGGCTACCTATCTTTTGATCCAAATCCCATCGCTGTTGAAACTCACAGCAAGATCAGCTGTTGCGCGCTATCGATTCACACTCGGGTTGAAAGACGCGCTTGTTCGGCAGGTCTTCCTGTTGATGGGTCCACGATTGATCGGTGTGGCCGTAGTGCAATTAAATTTCTGGGTCAATGCTTCGCTGGCTTCGCAAATGGTGGAAGGCAGTTTAACCAGCCTGACCTACGGCTTTTCGTTGATGATCATGGCGCAGGCGGCCATTGCGCAATCGGTGGCAATTGCGGCCATGCCAACTTTTTCAGCACAGCACGCGCTCAACCAGCAGGATGAAATGCGCGCATCGCTTGCTTCCTCCCTGCGCGGGATCTTGTTGATGGCCATCCCTGCGAGTGTGGGTTTGATCCTTTTGCGTGAACCGTTGATCACCTTTCTATTCAAACGCGGGAAGTTCGATGAACATGATGTTCAATTGACGGCCTGGGCACTGCTTTGGTACGCTGCCGGCATCGTGGGACATTCCGTGATGGAAATTTTAACCCGCGCATTTTATGCGCAACACGATACGAAGACTCCCGTCATCATCGGCACGATTGCAATGGGATTGAACGTGGTCTTTAGTATTACTTTTGCGAAAATATTTGAATCGGTCGGATGGATGCCGCATGGCGGCCTGGCGCTTGCCAATTCATTTGCCACCGCACTGGAAGCAACGGCTCTCTTCATTTTCATGCGAAAACGGTTGAACGGAATCGAAGGCGGTCATATTCTGCGCGGCGCAATTCCGTCCGCGCTGGCCGCATTGGCAATGGGCATTTCTCTCGTTGGATGGCTGTACTTCGGAAAGGATCTCGCAAATTGGATTCTTCTTCCCATTGGCGTGCTGCTCGGAGGCGGAATCTACGCAGCCATGTTATGGGCACTGCGCGTTCCCGAATTGACTTATATTACGAATGGTGTATTGAGAAGGTTGAAAAGATAAATAATAAAAAATCCGAGTTCATAAAGAACTCGGATTTTTTATTATGGCCAAACTTTCCATTGAATGAGCGCCACGATCAGGCCCAAAATAATTCCGCCGACCACTTCCAGCGGCGTATGGCCGATCACTTCCTTCAAGTCATTTTCATCCCAGATGTGACCTTTGAGCAATTCCTCGAACAACACGTTGATGCGTTCCGCGTGCATACCGGCCTGACGACGAACACCAGCTGCATCGTGCGTGACGATCATCGTGATGGCAACGGCGATGCCAAACAAAGGATTGTCAAAGCCGTGATATAGGCCAACAGCCAATGTGCCCGAGACCAACAACGCGGAATGCGATGAAGGCATGCCGCCCGGTGCAAAGAACATGGCCCACATCCAGCGGCGTGAACGCAAATATTCGGTGGGAATTTTCAACGCCTGTGCAAGCAGCCAGGCGATCAGGACGGCGATCAAAACTTTGTTTTCAAAAATGGCGATCAGGTTCATTCGGACTCTTCCTCAAATGCGATGACAGACTCTCCAACCAATTTCTGCACTTTGAGTTGGGCAGCTTCGAGCAGAACGCTGCAATGCGCCGCCAAAGCCTGCCCCCGCTCGAACAGCTTCATCGACTCTTCGAGTGGGTTCTGCTCATCTTCCAGCGCCGAGACGATGCCTTCGAGTTCGGCGAGTGCTTCTTCATAGGATAAGTCTTCCACAGATTTTTCTGATTTTTTGGCGGATGTTTTTGCCATATTTACTCCATGCAATTTACGATTTACGGGTCACTTCAAACTCACCATCGCTCACGCGGACCGTCATCCCGCCGCTGGCTTGTGAAATTTTTGAGACAACCTGATGATCTAATTTTCTTGTGATGATAGCATATCCGCGGGATAAAATTCCCTCGGGATTTAACGAATGCAGTCGTTTGGAAATTCCGTCCACCGTAGCGACATCCAATTGGATGCGATGAGTCAACGCTGAAAACGCGCGACGGGATAACTCATCGAGTCGTTGGATATCGGATTGAATCTTTCTTTCAGGAGAGACATAACGCAGGCGGGATATCAAAGAGGAGATCCCTGCTTTTTGTTCAGCGAGCAGGCTCAACGTTAAGGAAGCGAGGCGGGTTTGATAGGTATCCAACAGGGAATGGAGGTCATCCACTGTGGTTTGCGTCGCAAGTTCGGCAGCGGCTGTGGGAGTCGGCGCACGCAGGTCGGCAGCGAAGTCGCAAAGCGTGAAATCGGTCTCATGCCCCACACCACAAATGATCGGCGCTTTTGAATCAGCCACGGCACGCACAACGCGTTCATCGTTGAAGGCCCACAGGTCTTCGATGGAACCGCCGCCCCGCGCGAGCAAAATCACATCGGGATTTTGCTGATTCAGAGATTGCAACGCATTGACCAATGCAGGCGGCGCTTCCACGCCTTGCACGGGTGAAGGCGCGAGAATAACCCGCACCAGAGGCAAACGACGGCGCAGCGTATTGAGCATATCGCGCAATGCCGCGCCCGTTTGAGAGGTGACAATGCCAATCACACGCGGCAATTCCGGGATCGGACGCTTGCGATCCACATCAAACAGTCCTTCAGATTCAAGCATCGCCTTTAGACGTAGAAACTCCTGATACAGCGCTCCTTCGCCTTTGGGCTGAACGATGTTTACGATAAGTTGATATTGTCCCTGCGGCTCGTAAACAGCGATCTTGCCATGTGCTTCAATCGCCATGCCATCCTGAAGATTCATTCGCAGACGGCCGGCGTCGAGCTTCCACATGACGCTTCGCAGCGAGGCGTTTTTATCTTTGAGCGTAAAGTAGATATGGCCCGAAGCGGGCCGTGATAGATTCGAGATCTCCCCCTCCACCCACACATCCTGCAAGGTTGGATCGCCTTCCAATTGTTTTCGAATATGGAAGGTGATCTGGGAAACAGTGAGATGATTGGAGGAAAAAAGGCTGGGCTGCATTGGGTGCGAGGATAATCGAAAAATGTGGAATAGTGAATGGGAAAACAAAAGTGATTTAAAGAAAGGGGGGGAATTCACACTTTTGTGAATTCCCCCCCTTTGAACTTACAACCTCAGCAGCACTGCGGCAACGGTGAATATGGACGCCATTCCGATCACCACTGAACTGACAGTGGCAAAATTCCTTTGAAAACTGTTGTTGACAAACTTTCCCATCAGGCCGCCATCGCTGGTCAGGTTGATGAGGAAGTAGAACACCAGTGGCAGGGCAATGGCATTGATGATTTGCGTGACAAGAGCCACTTGAAACAAGCTGACGTTGGAAAGGATCACGAACAAAGTGGCAATGAGCAATTGGGCAATATACAAAATGTAGAAGGTCTTGCTTTCCTTGAACGAATCATCCAAACTGCCGGAAAGGCCGAAGAACTCGGCAAAGGCATAGGCTGTGGAAAGGGAAACCACCACCAGCCCCATGAAGCCCGCATTGAGGATGCCCAATGCAAAAAGCTGCGAAGCGATCTTCCCGGCAAAAGGCGCAATCGCCAATGCCGCACGCTCCCCGGAATCCAACACAATGTGATTGACGTACAAGGTAGCCGCGGTCGCGACGATCATAAAGAACGAGAAGAAATCCGTGAGGAACGCCCCCCAATAGGTTTCCAGCTGTGAGAGTCTCACCTGCCCCTGCTCGATCTTTTTGTCATATGCAAAGCTGCTGACGAAGAATTGTCCCCACGGAGTGATCGTGGTTCCCAGAACACCCATGCCAATGATCAGGTAATCCTTTAAATAAGAAGATGTAAATTCCACGCCGTGCGGATACAGCATGTTGGATAATGCAAGATTCCAATCGGGCTTCGCTTTGACTGCGGAGAAAATATAAACAAGAAAGAATACACATGCCACCAACATAATGGACTGGGTCATCTTGTAATTTCCACGAGTGATCAACACAAATGCGATAATGACCACCACGATCACCGCCGGGATGGGAGGGATGCCAAACATACCACTGGTTGTCTTCACTGCGGAAAGTTCTGTAACCAAAGTACCAAGGTTTGCAAAAAATAACGTACCGAACATAAAAACGGACGCACGCACACCATAGCGCTCGCGGATCAAGTCGGCAAGTCCGCGGCGGGTAATGATCGTGAGACGCATGCCCATCTCCTGGGTAATTGCCAATAAAACCGTGATGATCGGCAGTAAAAATAGAATGGGATACCCAAGTTTTGCGCCTGCAATCGAATAGGTTGCCACACCACCTGCGTCATTATCCGCCATGGCAGTGATTGTTGCCGGGCCAAAGACGGCAAGAATGAGCAGGAGTCTCTTCCACAAGGAGGACAGGAACGACCGATTGTGGCCGGTAAAAAATTTATTTTCCACGATGTTCTCCCTGATTAACGATAGAAACGGGGCAGGCGCTTCTTCCACGCCGTGGGAATGATCTTGTCCAATGCATCATCGGCGGTAACGATGCCGTGCATCACATTCTGTTCGTCAACCACAGGAATGGCAAGCAGATCGTATTTGGTGATCTGGTGTGCCACTTCCTCCTGGTCATCCGTCAGGCTTACACTTTTGACGCGATCTTCCATGAAGTCTTCAACGTAGGTGGATGGATCGGCAAAGATCAAATTCTTTAGCGAGAATACACCCATCAATTCATCCTGCGTACTCGTCACGTACACGTAGAACAGGGTCTCCGCATCTATCGCTGTTTCACGCAAAATCTTGATGGCCTCCGCAGCCGTCACATTTGGCGGAACACACGCATATTCGGTGGTCATGATGCCGCCCGCAGAATCCTCGTCATAAGAAAGCAGTTTCTGCATCTCATCTGAATCCTCCTTGTTCATCAAAGCCAGCAAACCGCGGCTGCGTTCCTCCGGCAGCTCGGCGAGCAAGTCTGCCGCTTCATCGGGTTCCATCTCTTCGAGCAGGTCCGCCACCTTTTCATCAGACATGTTCTCGACGAGGTCCACTTGAAATTCAGTTTCCACTTCCTCCAGGGTATCAGCAAGCTGCTCCATGTTGAGCGCCTCCAGCAGCTGTCCGCTTTCGAGTTTATTCATATCGCTGATGATCTCAGCCACATCAGCGGGATGCAACTCAGCGATGCTATCCACCGGGACACGCAGCCGCATGAACGGATCATGACGGAGGAGTTCCACATCGTCCCAGGAAATAAATGTTTGTGGTGCTGGCAGGCGAAAGGTCGAAGTGAGGCGTTGGGTTGCATCAGCAATGCCAAGCCTGCGAAAAATTCCCATCATGCCAATATCCACATTCCCCACATACAAGGTCCCGTTGACACGCACCAATTCCAGGTCGTTGACACGCACCACGCGCGCGCCGTCCGTATCGATGATCTGTTTATCAAGCACATCGCGTGAAAGAAAGATATCGTTTTCCGTGGGCTGGTATTGTGGGATTTCATCTGCGCGGCATTTCAGCGGGATCGAGGGCGTGAACAACGTCATCACCAGTGCATATGGCACCATGATGAGTTTGTTCCTGTCCTTGATCACCACCGCATCCACAATGGGATGAGTGGCATCCACGAGCTCGCGCGCGATCAGGTCTTCCAGTTTTCCAATATAGTGGCCATCAAAATCGGTGATGGTGTGGCCGAGAATTTCGCTCAAGAAAGCCATGGGGTCCTCCATAAAAATTTATTTTGGACGGAGGTAATAAAAATCGCCTCCGCGGAGCGAAAGGCGATTCACACTTAACCGTTGTCTGTTCCTGTATTGCCCGGGCTTTCGCCGCACCTGATCATCAGGGTGTCAAAAGGCCGGCAAGGAAACGCAAACACAACGAAAGATATGAAAATCCTTTTCGCTCGAAGGTCGTCTGTTTACTTCCATCAGCGTTCATGCTGACACCTCCTTGCAGCCTGTGCTTCGATTTACCGATTGGCAACACCTGCCGGCAAAATGAAAGCCTCCCGTTACATTGACCAGGAGGCAGGCAAAATATACGTAATGAAACGCCGCCTCTCTGGTTGAGCTTTGGCACTGCACATCGTAGGAATTGAACAAGCAATTCCAGCCACTTTGAGTGAAGCCTTAATCCGACTTCACCTGGTCTACCCTTTGGCGTCTTTCGACGTTTCAGGGCAATGGCCTGTGTATCTTGCAGCCGCCTGGCCTAACGAGGACTATTCAAGTTGCAAAATGTTTATACACCCGCGCCGCGAATGTTGTCAAGAACTTAGGTTTTTATTTTCGACAGGGTTGGTCCCTTTTGTTTTCTGCTACAATCAATTTCACAAATTACATCGGCAGGCGATTTTCTGCTGCCAAAGAAAACATCATGAAAATAAATCCTGATCAGCGAAGACCTCGATTCAATTTCCCACCAAACTTCATTGCCTTCCTTTTGCTTTGCGTTTTCTTCATCATCAGCTTCCTAAGTGTACTTGGTCAATCCCCCACCTATGATGAAGCCCGCAACTACAATTATGGAAAGGGCATCCTGAACGGAGATGCAAACCGTCCCGGGGATATCAGCGCCCTCGATGGAACACGGATTGACGGCAGCATGATGGCTATCTCCGCAGTCAACGCTCTGCCGTACAAAATTTCCTCCTTTCTGCCAGAGGGAATGCTGCGATCGATCCTTGAAAGCAGCATGACTGCAAGATTGGTCTCCATTCTTTTTTCGGTCCTCGTGGCATTGTTGATTTTTCGCTGGTCCGGCCAATTATATGGATCGATTCCCGCAATCTTCTCTTTACTACTTTACATATTCGATCCCAACATCATCGCCCACTCCCAACTGGTCACAACCGATATGTACGCCTGGGGCACTACTTTGCTTGTCTTTTTCTGGTCTTGGAAATTTGCAAAAGAGCGCAGTTGGCAAAATGGATTGCTTTGGGCCATCGCATTGGGCGTCAGCGCCCTCGCCAAATACACGACCGTGATCCTGCTGCCCTTATCACTATTGGCAATTATCATCCACGATTCTCCCGCATGGACGAAAGCCTGCAAGGAAAGCACAGCTTCTGCAATAAAAAAATATTCGGGAAAATATTTTTCCTATCTCGTCGGCGGGATTTTTGTTTCCATTCTTTTCATCAACATTGGATTTTTATTCAACAAGACCTTCATGCGCTTTGGGGAATATCATTTTTATTCCCACTTATTAAGCGGCATTCAATCCAGTATGCCTGTATTGAACAATATTCCTGTCCCGCTTCCCTTCCCTTATTTGGAGGGATTTGACCTCACCTATTACTACGGAGAAGAAGGTCTGGCCTTCGGAAACACCTACCTGCTTGGCACATTGCACGATGGCAGGCAGGGATTTCCCGGCTATTACCTGATCGCCTCCTTTTTCAAGGTGCCGATCGCCACTCAAATCCTTGTTCTCGCCGCTTTTTATTTATACCTGTCAAACAGGGACCGCCGTCAGCGTTTCTTCTCTGACGATATATTTCTGCTTCTTCCGATTTTATTTTTCACCATTTACTTTAATTTTCTCTTCAGCATCAACATCGGGATCCGCTACTCCCTTGTGTTCTTCCCTCTTTTATATGTCTTCTGCGGAAGTTTATTTTTCGGCTGGCAGGAATTTTCCAGATTTCAAAAAACTGTCATCGTCCTATTGATCGGTTATCTTGCCATATCCACGCTTTCCTATTTTCCAACCTATATCCCTTATTTCAACGAATTCCTGTTCGACAAAAGACAGGCATATAAAATCCTGGCGGATTCAAACATCGATTATGGACAAAGCGAAGGGGCATTGAATGCGTATCTTGAATCTCATCCACATGCCATCTACAACCCCACCTCCCCGACTTCAGGCTTGATCGTTGCCGGCGTCAATGACCTTGTTGGCGTATTTGGAAAACCCGAACAATACGCCTGGCTGCGCGAAAACTTTGAGCCAAACGACACGATCGCGCACACGTATCTGATCTACAATATTTCCGCCGAACAAATCACCGCACTATGCAGTACCAGCGACTACTGCAAATAATTATGTCCGAGCAGGTTTTATCTTTTCAGGCTTCTCTTTAAAGAGATATGCGGCACCCACCCCGGCCAGCACCAGCAAAGTATTTCCAAAACTCCACAGGTCATGTTCAACTTCGGCCAGCCTGCCCATCGCAAAGAAGGCGTAAAAATCCAGCACGATCAAAAACAGAAACGCCTGAACATAACTTTTTGTTTTGAAGACCACCGTACCCACGATCCAAATGATCGGGATGACATACAGGATCTGGTCATATGCCCAAAGATAAACTGTCGAAACAAACCCGATCGGGATGATGAGATTCATCGCCTCCCATGCTGTGACCTGGACCTGCTTTTTCCATAAATAGAATCCAACCAGCCCAAGCAGGATCAGCGCACCTGCACCACCCAAGGCGTAGGTGCAGGCCATATTCTTTTCGCAGATCAAATAGGAAAAACTCCATACATTGGAATGCAATCCAAGCCTGCGGTCAAATGCAGCTTCCCCGCTCTGTAAAAATTTTGCCACCCAATGTAGATCCACGACGGCACCGATCAACCAAAGGATGATTCCGCCCGCGATCATTCCCTGGATCACCTTCCAGTTCCGCCCTGCCAGCAACCAGACACCAAACAAGGATAGGATCAATAATCCCTGCGGGGGTTTTAACATCGTAAACGCCAGCAGGAAGCCGGAGAAAAATTCCCACCTCTGTTTTTGTATCAATAAAATCGAAACGGCAACGATCAATAAAGTGATCGCACCAATGGACCCGCTCCGCTGGGTGAGCAGGACCGGCCCAAAATACAGACAGATCAATACAAGCGGGACAAACAACCGTTCGTGCGCGGGTCTCCTCCATTGATTAATGAGAAGAAATATCGTAACCGCCAGGAGCGTTTGAGAAAGGATCTTCCATACCAACGAAGCCTGTTCATATGCCAACAATCCCAGCGGAGAGATCAACACTGCCAGCGGCAAGGGATAAAGAAAAATCTCCTCGGCAGGTTGATCCAATCCATTTGCAGCGTGGCCGGCCCGCCAGTGCTCGGGGTCGTAGGGACTCTCCCCCTGCAAAATCAAATCGCCCGCAAGCCAGAAGACAAAAAAATTCGTATACTTATCCCTTTGATTCCTGGTTTCATTCCATGCACGGATATAAAAAATCGACCCAAGCAGGGCAAGCGATACAACGATTCCCACAATTTTGAACACTGGTTTTATTTTTGAAGTCATCTGATCCTGCTTTGTCGTTTGGTATTTCTTCATATTATAAGGCGCGCGCTGGATTCTCTGCTAAAATTCCCCCATCCTATGAAACATCTCTGGTCACCCTGGCGTATGACATACATTGAAAAACACGAAAAAGTCTCAGGCTGTGTATTTTGCAACGCACAAGCCAAAGCGGATGGTGTGGAGAACCTCATCGCCTTCCGCGGAAAAAACGCATATGTGATCCTCAACCGCTATCCCTACACCAGCGGACATTTGATGGTCATTCCCTTCGCTCACAAGTCCAACCTGGAAGAACTGAATTCAGATACCCGCACCGAGATGATCGAACTCACCTCGCGCTGCACAACCATCCTGCGAAAAGTTTATCGGACCGAATCATTCAATGTGGGGATCAACATTGGCGAGGCGGCAGGGGCCGGCGTACTCGGGCATGTCCATATCCATATTGTGCCGCGCTGGGCCGGGGATACCAACTTCATGTCTTCGGTCAGCGAGACGCGCGTGCTGCCGGAATCGCTGGAAGATACATATAGGCGTGTGAGAGAAGCCTTTGAAACCAGGGATGAACAAAAATAAAGAAGGATGATTTGGGGGAGGTGCAGCATCAAAACAGAAGCTATGATTCGATTCCCGGAGTTTTTATGAAGAAACAATTTCTACAAAAATATACAATCGTGTCCGGCATTATTTTCTTAATGGTACTGGCTTGCTCCACGGCCAATTCAACGGCGATCCCTTCCGTGCAAAGCACCGCAACATCAACTGCAATCCAAAACACACTCGCTCCCACCAGCTCACCCACTCCGCAAGGGCTTTCCACGCCGATCACCTTCGGGCCGGACCTCGATCAATTCCCTGCAGGCTACAATCCATTGAGCGGCGAACAGGTGGAGGACCCAAATTTATTACAAACACCGGCGTTGCTTGTTTCTGTTTCACACTTTCCCGCAGTGGCACGTCCGCAGGCTGGGCTGTCTTTCGCACCGTGGGTCTTTGAATTTTATATCACCGAGGGTGCCACGCGTTTCCTTGCCACTTTTTATGGCGCGTTCCCCAAACCCGAAACACCGGTCATCGGAGATTGCGAAGTGCGCCGTGGGCCGTTCGTCCAAACCGGTGATTTGATCCTCGGCAATCAAGTATGGCTCGATCAAAATAAAAATGGACGACAGGAGTCCTACGAGCCCGGCGTGGGCGGTGTGTGCGTCAATTTATATGATGAGTCTGGCGCGCTTCTTGAATCCACCACCACGGATTCAAATGGATATTATGGATTCAACGTTGTAGCCGGCACGTACACAGTTGAATTTTCCCTACCCAACTGGCTGCAATTTACGAGTCAAAACACCGGGGATGAAAATGCTGATAGTGACGCCGACCAGTTATCAGGGAAAGCGGATGCGGACGTTCAATCCACGCTTCTTTATCTGGATGCGGGCCTGATCGCCATCGAGAATTTGATCCCATCTCCGGAAGAATCATACAAAGCGCCAAAAGCTGAAGTGGGACCGATCCGCTCGGGCCGTTTGTTGTATGCTGACATCGCGGGCTTCTTTCAAAGTTCGTGCCTAATCTATGCGTTCGCATCGGAAGAGGTGTTGGAAAAAATCCCGAAGTGTTCGTTCGTGAATCATGAAGATGGCGGCGGCGGTTCGATGATGGAGTTGGAAAGACTGCTGGCCATCGCACAGGATAACAAAAATAAAACCGCAGGCGGGTTTAATTATTCGAGCAATGTCTTCAACGAGGAAGCACCCAAAGGCGGTGAAGATGCGGGTCAGATCAACGTATATGTGGCACTGCTCAACCAATCGGGCTGGACGTATGATCCCGCAGCAGGCGCATGGTTAAGATATGTGGATGACTCAACAGTAAAAAACGCCGGTGTGCTGCACCCCGAAGTGGACCGCTTAACGGGGCGTCAGCTGCAATTTGAAAATGTGATCGTGATCTACGTGGAGCACGATGTGGTTTCCCCCACCAATCTCGATATTCATCTTGAACAAGGCGATGAAGGTTATGCATTTTTATTCCGCGATGGAAAAAAGTATGATATTCGTTGGAGCACAAAAGCGGGAGACTACGAACAAAGAACCGGCACACGCAGGCCGATGCAATTTATCAATGAAGACGGCACCCCGGCGGAATTGAAACCCGGCTCCACATGGATCTTTGTCGCCACACCGTATTCTGTCCTTTCTGATGAAGACGACGGTGTATGGAAGTTAAGATATTATCCGCCCGAAGGCGCGAAATAATATATGTCGTTGCGAGGGCATTAGCCCGAAGCAACCTCCCACAAAATACGGGAGATTGCTTCGTAGGGAAGAACACCCTACTCGCAACGACATGGGAGTTATTATGCACTCATACACTCTTTCCCTCAAAACCCTTTTCGAGAAAAACGCGGACCCAATCAAAGCCGCGCCGATGAAGAAATATATGCGCAACCAATTCGAATATCTGGGAATCAAGTCACCACAAGGGGTCATATTATTACGGGAACACATCAAAGAGCATGGACTTCCTCCGCTCGACAAGCTGGATATGATCGTCCGCGAACTATGGGGCTTGCCGCGGCGCGAATTTCAATATACTGCACTGGGGTTGATGAGCAAGTTGGAAACAAAAGTTGATGAGAATTTCATCACGACGATTGAATATCTGATCATCACCAAATCCTGGTGGGACACGGTGGATACGCTTGCGGGTCATTCAGTGGGGGCGCAGTTCAAACGCTTCCCAAAGGTAAAAGAGAAGTATCTCAAAAAAATGGCGCAAGTCCGATGACTTCTGGCTACGCCGCACGACGTTGTTATTTCAACTTGGCTATAAAAAAGAAACAGACTTCGAGTTGTTGTGCGAACTTATCAAAGAAAATCTTGGCTCGGATGAATTCTTTATTAATAAGGCGATTGGCTGGGCATTACGCCAGTATGCGCATACAAATCCCACGCTTGTGAAGAAGTTCGTGAAAGCAACGAAGGAATTGCATCCACTCAGCCGACGCGAGGCGTTGAAGAATATTGGGGAATAAAATGCTCTGTCAGGGGCCAAGCTCCTGACAGAGCATACACAACCGAATTTACTTTTTATATAGCGTAAAAATCGGAACACCATCGAAACTATATTCGTACACAATTTCCTTTTTCTTCAGCGTTTTCAACATTGGATTATTTTCTCCTTCATACCCCATGGTCGATTGGCGATGCTGAAAAATGTACCAGTCAGCAGACGTCATAGGCATGGCCAAGGGCGAGGGGGCATCCGGCCCCAATATGCTTGGTACCTGAAAGGGCGCCAAAATAATCAGATCATCGCGCAAATAGCCCTGGGTCTGATAATAGATCAGTACATCATGGCTCCACGGGTCGGCCCAGATGCGGTCTTTGGGCTGGGCTTGTTCATTGATAATTGAGAAAGCCATGCTATATGTCTCACACCAATAGGTTGTCTCCAACCCCATCCGCGTGGCTCCCGCAAGCCCGCCGACACTCTCCCCATAATAAGATAAGTAGTGCGGATATAACCTGAACATCGTAACCAGTTGTGGAACAAAGGCCAGCAGCACAAGGATGACGATCCCGCTTCGACTCACAAGTGGCCTGCTCCAACTTGTTGACAGTTTTTGCCAACCTGAAACGACCCAGCCAAACCCAATCCCTGCCAACCCTGCTAAAAATGGGAATGAGGCCATGATCAATCGTTCATTATCATAGACCATGCTCTTGCCGGTTGAAATTGCCAGGATGGGAGTCAATGCAGATAGAAACAGCAGCCAGCCCAAACCGTTGTCTTGACGCGCTCTTCCAGTGCTGAAAATGCCAACAAAATACAGGATCGTTAATCCCAACGGCAAAACAGCCCAGGTCATTACAAATCCAAAATGCCAGGGGGGCGGCAGGAAGAACTGACCGAGATAATATTGCCCGATCTCCCAATGTTCATCGGTCACAAAACCGATATAAGCAGTCAGGCGTTCAATGGTTTGAAAATAAAGCCAGGGCCAGGCGGCGATAAACATTGGAATGGCTGTCACACCCATGATGATCAAACGCACAAAGAGCCACAACTCACGGCGAAAGATTAACAACCACAATCCCAACGTAACTGGTACAAAGACCGCATTGATCTTTGTCGCCAGTGCCAATCCCCAGAGCAACCCCAACAATAAACCCCATGTCCATTTTTTGTATTCAATCGTCTTCCAAAACGCAAATGTGACAATAAATACCGAGACCGCTGCCGGCACATCCAGCGCAGAAAGATGCGCATGGAAGAAGAAACGCGGCATGGTAAATAACGCGCCAACCGCAACCAGTCCAGCTATTTGACCATATGCATCGCGGATCAAAATATATAAAAGTCCCGCCATCACTGCAACCAAAATCATATTGCCCATGCGATGAGCGACCAAATCATTGGTGAAGTTACGTGCCACGCTCCACACAACACCTGACCAGATCTTATCCATAGGCGGATGTTCGCTATTCACCTGCCAGGCATTTGTAATCGCACCTTCACTGAAGGCTTCCTTCGGATTAGTGAAGGCTTGTTCAAACCAACCCATGTACGATCTGGCGGCCGCAATATAAGCCGGTTCATCCCAGGTTAAGCCAATATCCGGGGCCGTCACCAACAACAAAACAAAGACAAGAATGGTAATTAGAACTGGAATTCCCCACCGCTGCAAATTCAATGATTTCATGTTAATCCCTATGCACTATGGAAATATTTATTTCACGATCACAATATTGGTTTTTTCAATGGCTCTTATTCTTCCGCTTTATTCCGCATAAAATCCGCGACTTCATAAAAACGGGTCTTGAGATGTTCCTTTACTGCGGGCAGCATGTCGCTTTCCTCCACGGCTTTGTTCATGCACCACAACCACTGATCGCGTTCGCGCTCGCCGATGGCGAATGGATTATGTCGCATGCGCAGGCGCGGATGTCCGTACTTTTCAATATATAACGAAGGTCCGCCCGACCAGCCGGAGAGAAACATAAACAGCTTCTCGCGTGACTGGGTCAGACTCCTGGCATGATACGCACGGATATCCTTTGCTTCAGGCGAGGAATCCATCAAGTCATAAAATCGGTCAACGAGCGCGCGAAGTTTTGCCTCGCCGCCGATCAGGTCATAGAGGGAATTTAGATTCAGATCATTCATAAATGAAATTTTACCCCATCGATTGTAAGGGCGGGGTGACCCCGCCCCTACAAGGCCTTATAATTGCCATATCACCAAGGAGAAACGATGAGCGATAAAAACGAAGCCGTGATTCTCAGTGCAGCACGCACACCCATCGGAAAATTTCAGGGGGCACTTCATGAAATCAATGCAACCAAACTTGGCGCCATCGCTGTTCAAGCTGCAGTCGAACGTGCAGGCATTGACCCAAAAGATGTGGAAGAAGTGATGATGGGGAACGTGGTGCAAGCCGGTAACGGACAGGCGCCGGCGCGTCAGGCGGCGATCTTTGCGGGTGTGCCAGCCACTGTCAGCGCGACCACGGTTAACAAAGTCTGCGGCTCGGGTTTGAAAGCTGCCATGATGTCTGCACAGGCCATTCGCGCGGGCGATGCGGATCTGTTCATCGCGGGCGGCATGGAGTCGATGAGTCGCGCGCCGTATCTGGTCAACGGCCGTTCGGGGGAATTGAAATTCGGCAATCAATCTTTAACCGACTCATTGCTCAACGATGGTTTGTGGGATCCATTTGAGAATTGGGGCATGGGCATGGCCGCTGAATTTATCGCGGATGAATATGAAGTGACACGCGCCGCGATGGATGAATTCGCGCTTCGCTCTCACCTGAAAGCTGCGGAGGCTCAAGAGGCGGGACGTTTCAAACCCGAAATTGCCCCTGTCCAAATCCCTGGGCGAAAAGGGGAAGTGACAATCTTCGACACAGACGAAGGTCCGCGCAAAGATTCAACGCTTGAAGGACTTGCCAAACTCAAACCAGCTTTCAAGGAAAATGGAAAAGTTACAGCAGGAAATGCTTCTTCGATGAACGATGGCGCGGCGGCGGTTGTGATCTCATCGCAGGCGTATGCTGAAAAAAATAATCTCAAGCCAATGGCAAAAATTGTGGGTTATGCCCAGGCAGCAGTGGAACCGAAATATCTCTTCGCTGCGCCTGCTCATGCCATTCCAAAGTTATTGACAAAGATCGGTTGGACATTGAAAGATGTTGACCTGATCGAATTGAATGAAGCCTTTGCCGCTCAGGTCCTTGCGGATGGATATGCCCTCGCCGATCAAGGCTGGGACTGGGACAAGGTCAACGTGAACGGCGGTGCGATTGCACTCGGTCACCCGCTCGGTGCCAGCGGTGCGCGTGTGCTGACCACATTGATTTACGCTCTTAAAGATCGCGGACTGAAACGCGGCATCGCTTCGTTATGTCTGGGCGGCGGCGAGGCTGTCGCGATGGCAATTGAATTGAATTTATAAATAGAGAGAGGATAATATGGCAAAAGTTCTAGGAGTTGGCGGTATATTCTTCAAGTCACCGGATCCGAAGAAGTTGTTCGAGTGGTACACCAAATGGCTGGGCATGGAGTTAACTGAGTGGGGAATCGCATATGAATCAAAAAACATGCCTGCAAATGCCCAAACGGTTTGGAATGCATTCGACGCAGCGACGGATTATTTTGAGCCTTCCACGAAAGGATTCATGTTCAATTTGATCGTTGATGACGTGGAAGAAGCAATCAAGCAGGTCAAAGAAGGCGGCGCGGAAATTATTGGAGAGATTCAGAAATTCGATTACGGTTCATTTGGGTGGTTCATGGACCCTGATGGCAACAAAGTGGAATTATGGGAACCGGGAAAATAAAGGAACAGAGAATGAATAAACAGGAACGCAATGAAAAGATCGAGCTCTATGGTCGTGGATACGATTTACTAAAGGCTGTGTTAGCCGAAGTCCCGCAAGAGGCGATGAAATTCAAACCTGAGCCCAAAGAATGGAGCGTCTACGAGATCATCATTCACATCGCGGACAGTGAATCCAATGCGGCGTTACGCGCGCGCAAGTTGATCGTCGAACCCGGTGGCGCGATCATGGGTTACGATCAGGATGCGTGGGCGAACACATTGAAATACCATGAACACAGCATCGAAGATGCGCTGGAGACAACGCGATTGGTCCGCAAGACCACGTATGAATTGCTCAAACGCCAGCCTGATGAAGTCTTTACTCATTCCATTAAGCACCCTGAATATGACGAACCTTATACCTTTGAGAGATGGATCGATCTTTATTCAGACCATATTCCCGGACATGTGGAACAGATCAAGAATAATATGAAGTTATGGAAAATAAGTAATTCGTCCTGAGCGGAGCGAGGAATGCTCTTGACGACGAGCGCAGACGAAGGACCCTTGCGCAAGCGCTTCGTCTGCGTGCTTCGCACTCCGCTCAGCGCGATCCTAAGGAGATCACATGACCATCAAACACATCTTCGTCGTCGGTGCAGGGACCATGGGCAACGGCATCGCGCAGGTTGCCGCGACCTCGGGTTATCAAGTCATCTGCATGGACGTGCAGCCCGCCGCATTGGAAAAAGCCAAAGCCGCGATTGCCAAGTCCACGGCAAAACTTTTGGAAAAGGGAACGATCACCGCCGAAGGCAAAGCGAGCGCGGATGCAATTAACTATGTCTCCTCTTATGAGACCGCATCTCAGGCCGATTTCATCATCGAGGCCGCCACCGAAAACCCTGAGTTGAAATTCAAGATATTCAAAGAGCTGGACATGGCTGCCCGCGAGGGCGTGATTTTGTCTACCAATACCTCATCCATTTCCATCACCAAGATCGCGTCGATCACCAAACGACCTGATAAGGTCATTGGGATGCATTTCATGAATCCCGTGCCGTTGATGAAGCTGGTGGAAGTCATCAAGGGTCTTGCCACCAGCGAGGAAACACTCAAAGAAACGCTGGCCCTATGCAAGGTCATGAGCAAAGAAGCGTGGGAGGCGAACGATTCGCCCGGCTTCATCTCCAACCGCATCCTGTGCCCGATGATCAATGAGGCCATCTTCGCCCTGCAGGAGAATGTCGGCACGCCGGAAGCCATCGATGCCGTGATGAAGCTGGGCATGAATCATCCGATGGGTCCGCTCACGCTGGCGGACTTGATCGGTCTGGATGTGGTCCTGTTCATTATGGAAGTATTACAGCGCGATCTGGGCGAGGATAAATATCGCCCGGCCCCCCTGCTGCGAAAGATGGTCGATGCCGGGTATTTGGGAAGAAAAAGCGGGCGGGGTTTTTATCAGTACTAGCGATTGGCATGTAGCGATTAGATTCAGCCCTTGCGATCTTTATGGATCATGGGGCTGATTTTATTTTGTGGAGTAATTGGGTTCCTTCAACAAATCCCTGCCTTTGAAATAATCCGACACCGCCAGATCGAAGGGGCGCATACCCTTCGCTTCGGCTTCGCGCTCATAGATGGCACGGACCTTCGGCTCGGCCAGAGCGGCATGGGCATAGGCCACCGCGCGTCGAAACCGCTGACGATGTTCCACCTGCGCAGGGCTCCATTGCACCTTCGACATATCCGGGGATTTCGAGACGGTCTGTTCGCCGTATCGAATGCGATATACAAAGCCCGCCAGCTGTCCACGGAGTTGTTGTAATACGGGGTTCAGCTTCACTTTCGCCACAGTTTCTCCTTACTTCCGCCAATAATCCTGTACTAATCCTGTACTAGTCCTGTACTGGAAGGGCGATTATAATCCAATCAGCATGGCAAAAAGCTTCGAACACCCTATGGAAGCGCAAAACATCCTCCATTCGAGCGGTGTTGGCTCAAAACGAAGGATGCTCACAGGCCGGCAGGCGGCATCCTGCGCAGGTCCAAGTGGGCGATTGTATTTCATCCCCATTTGCCCCAAGATAGGGATAAAATAGCTGTATACATTGGAGGTGAACCGTGTCTCGTAAAACGTTCGTTCAAATCTCTGTCCTTACCATCTTCGTCGCCGCTTTAATTCTCGTTCCGGGGCATGCAGCTGCCGGCGGAGTCTGCGGCGGTACGTATATCGTCGACCCGGGAGATACGTTCAGCAAGATCGCCTCCAAGTGCGGTACATCCGTTTCCGCAATTACCTCCGCCAATCCGGGTGTCAACGAGCCGCTATCTACAGGTCAAACATTGACCGTCCCCGGGATCACCTACAACACCACACCAACTCCAGTCCCTGCCAATAACTCGACCACCACATACAACACCTACAATACATATAACTATTACAACACCACCCCAAGCAATACCTACCCCCCCGCCAGTTATAGCAGCACCTATGTGGTCCAATATGGCGATACCTTCTCCGCAATCGCCTATCGTTATGGGGTGAGTGTGAACGATCTGTGGGCGGCCAATTCCTATATTGTGGATATCAACTACCTGTACGCCGGGCAGATCCTGTATGTGCCCTATTCCTCCAACGGCTATATCCCCGCGCCCACGGAAGAGTCGGTGCCGCTTTCGTATGGGTCGGTCCCCTTCAATGTGCCAAAAGGAAAGATCGCCTTATCGAATAAGGCGAACGGCGATGTATATGTTTCCTTGCAGGGAACGACGGGCGATGGAATTCACTTCATCAATGAATACCCGGTCAGCGGGCAGATGCAGGTGAAATTACCCTCCGGTTCCTATACCTATGTTGCCTGGGTGGGCGGCATCAAATTCGAAGGATGGTTCCAGCTTGGCAAGGACAGCAGCCGCACGATCACGTTCTATGCAAAAAAAGTTGTCGTGGAATAAGTAGTACAGCATAAACTTCAAGAAATAATGGACATCCATAAGGATGTCCATTATTTTATTCAAATCACACACGAAGTGTGGAAAAGCCAAACATGCCTACAGTATAATTAAGCCATCAAATCAAGCGGACAGGAAAATCATGGGCGAAACAGTCTACGATTATGTGATCATCGGTTCGGGGTTTGGGGGGAGTGTTTCAGCCATGCGGCTGACAGAAAAGGGCTATTCAGTCCTCGTCCTTGAAAAAGGCAAACGATTTGAAGATAAAGACTTTGCAAAATCCAACTGGCAGTATTGGAAATATCTCTGGCTGCCTGCCTTGCGCGGACATGGAATCATGCAGATCAGCATTCTCAAAGGCGTGATGGTGCTGCACGGTGCCGGCGTGGGCGGCGGAAGTTTGGGATATGCCAATGTATTGGAAGTGCCAACCGATGAAACATTCGCCACACCTGCATGGAATCAAAACATCAAATGGGGGGAGGCGCTCAAAAAACATTATGAAACTGCCAGGAAAATGCTCGGCGTTTCGCGAAACCCCAAATTATGGAAGGCCGACCTGCTCTTAAAAGAAATGGCGGAAGAGATCGGCATGGGACATACTTTCCGCGCGACGGATGTCGGTTCCTACTTCGGGGAAGCGGGTGTGACCGTTCCCGATCCGTTCTTCGGCGGCGAGGGCCCCGACCGCGCAGGCTGCCAACACTGCGGCGGATGCATGGTAGGCTGCCGCCATAACGCGAAGAATACATTGCCGAAGAATTATTTATATTTCGCAGAGAAGAAGGGAGCAAAAGTCATCGCTGAAGTGGAAGTGACTGACGTTCGGCCTTCGACGTTCGACGGCTCTCGCTACGCGATCACTTATCAGACCTCTACAAAGTTATTCAAACAACAACAAACAGTTCATGCAAAGAATGTAATCTTCTCGGCAGGCGTGATGGGGACGATGAGATTACTGTTAAATCTGCGCGATGTGAAGAAGTCATTGCCAAATCTTTCAGCGAAACTGGGCACGATGGTCAGGACCAACTCCGAAGGGCTGTTGGGAAGCGTGGCGCGCAAGTCCGATATCAATTATTCGGAAGGCGTATCCATTTCTTCGATCTACAATCATGATGAGATGACTCGCATCGAGCCTGTTCGTTATCCCGACGGTTCGTCATTGATGCGTTTTCTTGCCGCTCCCTTGATCGATAACAAAGTGAGCATCCCAATGCGCCTGTTGAAATTCTTCGGTTGGGCACTCACCCATCCCATCGACTTTTTGAAGGCGTTGTTCCTGCCGGGCTGGGCGCACAATGTGACCATCCTGCTTGTCATGCAGCACGCGGATAACCGTATGCGCTTCCGCATCGGCCGCAGCCTGTTCACCCTCTTCCGCACCGGCATGGTCGCCGACGAGGAACCCGGCTACGAGATCAACGCGCAGGTAAAGGGTTCACACGAAGTGACGCGCGAATTCGCCAAGCGCACAAACGGAGTGGCATTGGGGTCGATCGGTGAAAATCTTTTGGGCCTGCCCACCACCGCCCATATTTTGGGCGGTGCGCCGATTGGAATATCCCCCGAAATGGGGGTGGTAAATGAAAATTTCGAAGTGCATAATTATGAAGGTTTATATATCATCGACGGTTCGATCATGCCGGCCAACCCCGGTGTGAACCCCTCGTTAACGATCACCGCACTGGCGGAGTACGCGATGAGCAAGATCCACGAAAACCGCAAATCTTAAAAACCACCCAAAGACCCACAAAACATGGAGACACAATGAAAATCATAAAACGATTTTGTTATATCCTGCTGCTTGCTACAATGCTGTCCTGCAATTATGTCACCAGCATGTTTACCGCCGATACGGCCACGATGGTTCCTGAACCGGTCAATGCTTCAAAATGCGTGAACATAGCCCCGGCAACAATCCCGCCATCCATTGCGCTTATCCAGCCAACACCGATCATTCAAGCCAACCCGGAGATATCCAGGGACCTGCAACTAAAGGTCTTTAACAATGTTGCAGCCGTGGTCAGCGATGTGTACGTGTACCCGGACTTTAACGGAAACAGCTGGGAGGAAATCACCAAAAAATATCGAGCCAAAATAGAATCAGGGATACTCACGGAAAGTTTTTACAGCGAGATGCAGGCCATGATCGACGAGCTCGGAGATCATCATTCCTCCTTTCAATCGCCCGCGGATGTTGCAAAGGACGAAGCAGAGATGTCCGGGAACAACGATTTTGTCGGCGTCGGGATGATGCTTCACTACCAGTTTGATAAAAATCAGGCATCTGTAGTTTCGGTCTTCCCCAATTCTCCGGCCGAACGCGGAGGCTTGAAAGTCCACGACAGCATTCTTGCCGTGGATGGGCTGCCGATCATCGATAACGGTGAAAGCCGCAGCTACCTGGTGCGCGGCCCGGAATGTTCGGCAACTGTATTGACCATCAAATCCCCCGGCCAGGAGCCACGCGACGTTACATTCATTCGCGAGCACATCCAAAGCCCAATGGTAATTGATGTGCGCCTGGTGCCCACCACCGACGGGTCGAAGATCGGGTACATTTTCATCCCCACCTTCAACGATGAAACGATCCCCCAACAAATCGAGGACGCACTAAATAATTTTGGTCCATTGGATGGCTTGATCCTCGACAACCGATTTAACAGTGGAGGCACCGACCGGGTGCTGGAATCAACCCTTGGTTTCTTTACATCCGGCAATCTGGGCAAATTCGCCAGTCGCAACGATTCCGAACCGCTGCAAATTACTGCAAAGCCGGTTCAGAATTCACAGGATGTCCCGTTGATCGTTTTGGTCAGCGAGGAAACCATAAGCTTTGGCGAAATATTCGCCGGCGTTCTTCAAGATTCCGGGCGCGCCCAAATCGTAGGTCAAACCAGCCTGGGAAATGTTGAAGTGTTAAACAGCTATGACTTCGATGATGGTTCACGCCTGTGGATCGCCGAATTTACCTTCCTCCCCTCGGTATCCCAAGCGAATTGGGAGGAGACCGGCATCATACCGGATCAGGAAGCGTATGAAGATTGGGACACCTTTGTTTTTGAAACAGACCCGGTGGTAAAAGCGGCCGCATCCCTGTTGGGACATGAATAAAAGCACGAAAGGAAACCCTCCCCTTTAATGTACATTAAAGGGGAGGGTTTTGCATACAAGACAGCGGAGTCACCTCAAAATGCGCGCAAACGAAAATTTTTAAGCGTGCATGATGAAGGTTAATATTTTATTTCCCCTCGAACCTGCCAGCCAAGCCGGTTACAAATCCATCATTCACCATTAGAGCGAAGGCAGGTACACTATGAGTACAACACGACAAAAAAAAGTCGATCCAAAATTTACAGGTAGAAAGGAATTATCCAATGTCTGATCTTGAAGTACGCAAATTCTTTAAGTTCGATGAAGGCGACCTCGCCGCAAATCGCAGCGGCAAACTTTCGGCCAGTCAAAAATCAAAACTGGAGAGCGACGAAAAAGGCGCAGACCAGATCATTGTCGGCGCGGGGATCTTCTTCCTCGTGATCGGTGTTGTTGTTGCCTACTTTGTGGCAGGAGATGTTGCAGCCAAATTGTTCTCAGGAACAAGCCTGGGCTCATCCGATATGTTGACCCTTTTCCTGGGAGCAGGTCTTCCCCTGGGCCTGTTCGGATTCTTTGGGATCGGCGCCATCAGAATTGGCACAAGCAAACTGGACAACAGCGTGCAATCTGTGGAAGGCAGGGTTAAGTTCGTAAAGGTGGAAAAAAGGATCGAAGATCCAACAAGTGAGGCTTTTCGCTATAAAATGGTCCAGCAATACGAATTGCGCGTTGGGAAGCATGCCTTTGAGAATGTGGACGAAGAACTCCTCAACCTGATTGAAGAAGGGGATACATACGCCTTTTATTACACCAAACAAACGAAGCAGATCCTTTCCTGTGAATTCATTGCAAAGGGAAAGTAAACAAGAAACCAAAGGAGAATGTACGCATGACAAAAGTTGAAAGCCTGCAGAAATATTTTGAGTTCAATCAGAGCGACCTGGAAGCCAATCGGCAGGGCCGGGTGACTGAGAATCAACAGGCGCGTGTGAAAGGCAGGGTACAGCGCTTTAACAGCCGCATCCTGATCTTTGTCGCGATTTTGCTTGTGATCGCCACCGTATCTTTTGCAGTTCGTACAGCTTCCGGTACAGGCAATTCCGAAGGAGGATTCCCCACCTCCTTCCTGTTCGGCCCGGCGATCACAATCATCATCCTGATCGCTTTTATCGCCAATCGCACCAATAAGAAGAATGACCTCTCACTCAAAACGATCGAAGGCACAGTCAACTTTGTGTGGGTGGAAAACCGCGTACCCAATCAGGACCGTACCGGCTACAAGACCGAAAAAAGCCTGGAAATGCGCGTGGGCGGTGTTTCCTTCCATGTCAACCAAAGATTGATGGATATCATCGATCAGGGCGACCATTGCCGATTCTATTACACAGGCGGCGGTGAAATTATTTCCGCGGAATTTCCCGGTAAAAAAGAATAACTTTATGGATTTCTCCACCGCCCGTCACTTCGCCCATCAACTGGACACACAAGACAAACTTGCCTCCTACCGCGAGGCGTTTGTCTTTTTAGATCCCAACCTGATCTATCTCGACGGCAATTCATTAGGCATGCTGCCCAAAGCTGCACAGGAGAAAGCAAGGCAGATCGTCGATGAACAATGGGGCAGGGATTTAATTCGCGGGTGGAACAAGGGTTGGTGGGACGCTCCCTCACGCGTGGGCGACAAGATCGGCCAGCTGATCGGCGCAGCAGCGGGGCAAGTTTTGGTCAGCGATACGGTTTCACTGAATTTATTCAAACTCGCCACCGCAGCATTAACTTTACAGCCGAATAAAAAACGCATCATCACCGATACGTTTAACTTTCCATCTGATCTTTATATTCTGCAAGGTATCCAACATCTGCTTTCACACGGCAGTCTCGATACGCTTCGCGAAGATCACACGAAGCCACTCGACCACCAGATTATAAGGATCGGTGCGAGCGACAACGACATCACGCCCGACCTCGCCGCGTTGGAATCTGCCATTGACGAAAATACGGCGCTCGTCACGATCTCGCATGTTGTGTTCAAGAGCGGCTATCTGTACGACATGAAACGCATCACCGAGCTTGCGCATCGCAAAGGGGCACTTGTGCTGTGGGACCTGAGTCATTCCGTCGGTTCCGTCCCCATCGCGCTCGATGAGTGCAATGCCGATTTTGCCATTGGCTGCACATACAAATATCTCAACGGCGGTCCCGGCGCGCCCGGGTTTTTGTATGTCAACAAAAGCATTCAGGAAAAACTCTCCTCGCCCATCTGGGGTTGGTGGGGGCAGAAGAATCCGTTTGACTTCGATCTCGATTACACTCCCGCTCCCGGCGCACAAAGATTTCTCGTCGGCACGCAGCCCATGATCTCTCTTTTAACAATGGAAGCCGCGCTCGAACCGACTCTACAAGCCGGCATGGATGCCATCCGCGAAAAATCCATCTTGATGACAGACTACGCTTCATACTTAACGAAAGAGCTGCTTGCCCCCTTCGACTTTTCCCTCGGCTCTCCAGTGGACTCTGCCGGACGCGGCTCGCACATCAGCATCCGTCATGCAGACGGTTACCGCATCAACCGCGCGCTGATCGAGGAGATGAACGTCATCCCCGACTTCCGCGAACCCGATAACATCCGTTTGGGATTTGCGCCGTTGTATACTTCCTTTCAAGATGTATGGGAGGGCTTTGACAGGATCAAGCGTGTGATGGAAGAGAAACGGTATGAGAAGTATCCGAAGCAGAAATTGACAGTTACTTAGAATAATATTATGCCAACCAATTTCGAAACAATCAAACAAGCGGGCGAAGAAATGTTAATCTCACTAAATCAAAAATTCCATGTTGATTTAGGCTACAATAAACAAACCGTGAATTGGTTGGATTGGTATATTTCACAAAACAGAGATTACTTTTCGAAAACTGAAGTTCAAAAAATGACACTGTCAATTGGCTATATTTTAGGAGAAGCAATCATACAGGAATACGGCGGAGAGTGGCAATATGACGAAGACTTTCATCAATGGGTGGTCGACATTGGGAAAGGAAAGGCAAACCCAATCGGGAAGACTCGGAAATATTTCGAGGATTACCTTGACAGCATAGAATCATTTTTCGAAATTATTGGAACATTCAAACAAAATACCGACTCTGATTTTTCAGAAGAGAATTAAGGAAGAAAATCATGGAATCCAAACCCGACACGATAAAAGTATCCAGCACATACAAAGAGGAAATCCCCGCTACACATGCGGATCTGCATGTGGCCGTCAAAGGCTCATCCATTGTGGGCGGGAACGAGGCGATGAAGAAGGCCAAAGAGGTGAACGGGCTCGTCGAAGCATTGACCAGTTTCGGGCTTAAGAGCGAGGCGGTCACCTTGCAGGGAGTCCACATCGAAACTGAGAGCGGCGTGCTGCTCAAGTCATCCAGCGCGACGTATCGTCTCAAGATCCACTGCGAGGAGTTAAGCCAACTGGCGGGATTGTTGGATGTCATTTCGTCGCAGAAGAACGCTGCACTCGAAAGAATCGAGTGGAAATACAACGAAGACGAAGCGCGCGAACGCGGATTGAACATCGCGTTGGAGAAAGCAAAAACCAAGGCTCAAAAGATCGCCGCGTCATTCAATGTAAAGCTGCTGGGCGTATATGACTTCATCGAGAATTCCTACGATGAAGAAGCGCCCGCAATGTTCCAGCCGCAGGCACGGATGATGAAACGCGGCGGCGCATCTGCTGATGAACCGAATCTGGGCATGGACATTCAGCATAACAAGACCATTCATGTGAATGTGGACATCTGGTATCGTGTCTCTGCGTTTTAAGCAGGCTCTTTCGAGGGCCAAGCCCCCGAAAGAACGAGGGTGCATAATCTAGCACTTTTGTTCTAGTAATGATAAAATCCCTCCCTTACAGGAGAGATTTTATGTCCCCCACGATTACGGTTCAACAACTCAGCAAGACCTATCAAGTGCCAGAGCGCGAAGGCGGGTTCGGCGCGGCAGTCCGTAGTTTTTTCAAACGTAAATATAAAGATGTAAAGGCAGTTCAACAGGTCGATTTCAAGATCGAGCAGGGTGAGGTCGTCGGATTCCTTGGGCCGAACGGCGCAGGCAAGACCACTACGCTCAAGATGCTTTCGGGATTGCTGCACCCCACAGGGGGCAAGGCGGAAGTGCTTGGCTTCACCCCGTGGGAACTCAGACCCGATTACCTGCGTTCGATGACCCTCGTGATGGGACAGCGTAACCGCCTGTCCTGGGACATCCCCGCAGCGGATTCGTTCCTGCTCAACCAGGCCATTTATCGCATCCCGGATGATGAGTACAAGAAGACATACAAAGAGTTGGACGAATTGCTCGAGCTCGAGCCTTTGATGAAGAAGCCTGTGCGCAATCTTTCACTCGGCGAACGCATGAAATGTGAGATTGCTGCCGGTCTTTTACACCGCCCGAAAGTTTTGTTCTTGGATGAACCCACCATCGGACTCGACATCACGGGCCAGGTGCGCATCCGTGAGTTTTTGCGGGAGTACAACAAGCGCACCGGTGCAACGATATTACTCACCAGTCACTACATGGCCGATGTGACCGCGTTGTGCGAACGTATCATCATCATCCATCACGGAAATTTGAAATACGATGGCGGCATCAGCGATCTATCCAAGAAAATCGCGCCGTTCAAACTGATCGGCATGATGTTGACCGAACCCGATTCACATGACCTCTCCAAATACGGCGAACCCGTTCAAAACGAGGAAGATGCCGCGAAGAAATATATCCAGGTCAAGGCGGAGGATGTGACGCGCGTCACATCCAAACTGCTGGCTGATCTGCCGATCCACGACATCACCATTACCGATCCCCCGATCGAGGATGTCATCGAGCAGGCGTTTAATCAGTAATTATTTTCGCCCTGCCTGCACCGTGCTGCAGGCACGCGTGAGCGGAGCCGCGTTCGTGGCGGCATAGTCGAAGGACAGGACGCTTCGACTGCATTCGGACGAAAACCCGTCCTCATTCCGCTCAGCGCGAATGAAAGGAAACTTTATGTACCTAATCTTCCAACGACTCTGGCAGGTCAACTGGGCGGAACAATGGCAATACCGCGCCAACATGTTGATGTACCTGCTGTATTGGCTGGTCTCCCCCATCATGTATCTGGCGGTGTGGACCAGCATCGCAAATGCCAACGGCAGCGTGAATGGTTTTACTGCCAACGATTTCATCACGTATTACATGACACTGTTGATCTGCGATCAGGTGACCAGCAATATCGTCATTCACATCTTCGGATATAAAATTCAGGACGGCACGCTTTCCGGTGAGTTGGTCAAACCGATCCATCCCATGTTGACCAATGCGTTGATCAACAACATCGCATTCAAGGTCCTGATGATCCTTGGATTTCTCCCGATCTGGGTCATTCTGTTCTTCCTGTTCAAGCCTGATTTCAGCAGCGTCGCTTTAAGCGGTGTGTTGTTATCCATCCCTGCGATGATCCTCGGCTTCTTCGTCAGCTACATGATCTCCGCCGCGATCACCGCCCTCGCCTTCTGGACGACGCGCGTGTATTCGATCCATGAATTTTATTTCGCATTGATCCTGTTGTTCTCGGGTCAATTCGTTCCGCTGCCGCTCATGCCCAAACTGGTACAGGACATCGCGCAATATCTTCCGTTTCAATTGTTCATGTATTACCCGATCCAATTAATTCTTGGGAAGTTATCCACGGAACAGATCATTCAAGGATTCGTGTCTGGAGTTATATGGCTGGGCATCAGCACCGTGTTATTCAATTGGGTTTGGAAAAACGGTGTCAAACGTTATTCCGCCGTGGGAGCGTAGACATGCATACTTTAAAACTGCTCTCGTCATTTTTCAAAGTCAATGTGCAAATGTCATTGGCTTATCGTGCGGATACTGTGGTCAATATTCTTTTAAATCTTATGTGGCTGGGCTGGGAACTGCTCAGTTTGAACATCATCTTCAGCAACACCACCACGCTGGGCGGTTGGGGCTTCGCCGAATTGATCGCGCTGCTGGGCGTCTTCCGCCTGGTCAACACCTTGATGATGGCGCTGATCTGGCCGAATACAGAAAAATTCAACCAAAGCATCCGCGACGGCTCGATGGATTACACCATCCTGCAACCAGTCAACAGCATGTTCCTGGTTACCTTTTCGCGCATCACCGTCTGGCGCATCTGGGATCTGATCCTTGCCATCACATTGATAGTCGTCGGCATCAACATGACCGGCGACACAACCACCGCGCTTCACATCCTGACCTTCATCCTGCTCGCCACCACCGGCACGATCGTCATCTACAGCCTGTGGATCGTCTTAATCGCCCTCACCTTCTGGTTCACCAAGTTCGACAACAACGTCACCATCCTGCACGCCTTGCTTGACTCGGGACGTTATCCCGCAACAGTGTACCCAGTGTGGCTGCGAGTCATCGTGACATTCATTGTTCCCATTGCAGTAGCAACGACCATTCCGCTGCAGGCTCTGCGTGGGGATTTGAACCTGGGTCAAGTAGCGATCTTCTTCTTTGTAGGCGTGGGAAGTTTTATCATCGCTTCTCAAGTATGGAAGGCTGGATTGAAAAGATATAGCGGTGCCAGTAGTTAAATAAAAAGTGGAGGCGTGAGCCTCCACTTTTTATTTCTGATTAAACCCGATTCGATTGAAGAGAGTTATTCCCGCCGAAGCAGAGACGTTCAGCGACTCGACCTTCTCACTGATCGGGATACGCACCTTCATCGTTGCGGCTGCTTCCACCTCGGGCGAACAGCCGTCCTTTTCGCTGCCGAAGGCGATCAGCAAACGTTCAGGCATGGCGGTAATTTCATCCACAGTCTTATCGGTCTGCATATCCATCACCAGCAAAGTCTCGTTATTCTCTTTGCAGTAATCCAGAAAATCCACAGTCGCGGCGGTGATCATCGGCAGGGAGAATAAATATCCGCGGCTGGCACGGATGAGGCGACGGTCATACAGGTCAATGGGATCCATATTCAATAGAAGAATGCCACCTACGCCTAGTGCAAGCGATGTGCGCGTGATGTTGCCGATATTGCCGGAGATGCTCAAGTCTTCAAGCACCACGATGTCTTTTTTGATCGTCTTTAGAGAGTCGAGTCCCAACCGCGTGGGCATATCCGCAATGGCGAAGATGCGTGAGATCTTGTCATTCTCAAATAATTTCTTGGTGGTGCGTTTTGCCACTTCATGAATGGTGGCGCCTGCGGTCAGGTTTTTGCGCAAGGCATCCGAGATCTGGTCATCGCCGGAGAAATACACCGAGTCGATCTCCACGCCGGCATCCAGTGCCTGAAGGATGTTCTCTTCGTCATCGATCAATATCTTCTTTAATTCCTGTCTGCCGCTGCGGGTGAGCAATTTACGGATCGGCTGTGCCAGTGGATGCAGAAGGGAGTCGATCAGGTTTGGGTCAAATGTTTCAGGGGTTTCATTCATACTTGCATCATAAACGCGGGCGTCGCTTCATGTCAAGGAAAGGGACACAGAGTGAGGATGTATAATGCAATCATGCAAATCATTCACCAAGACGATCAAATACTCGTCATCAACAAACCTGCAAATCTTCCCGTCCTGCCGGATGGCTGGGATAAGGAAGCTCCTTATCTCGTACAAATGCTGGAAGAGAAATATGAAAAAGTCTGGGTGGTACATCGCATCGACAAGATCACCAGCGGGATCATCATCTTTGCCTTAACAGCCGAAGCACACCGTTCGTTGAATATTCAATTTGAAAAACATCAGGTGGAGAAGAAATATCACGCGATTGTGAACGGCAATCCACCCTGGGAGGAGAAGGTCACCAAATTTCCCCTGCGCGTGAACGTCGGCCACAAACACCGCACGATGGTGGACAACAAAAACGGAGTCCGCTCCGAGACGCGGCTTAAGGTCTTGAAACGGAATCAGGCCACGGCGCTGGTCGAAGCGATGCCGATGACGGGGAGAACGCATCAGATCAGAGTCCATTTATACGCGTTGGGATATCCGCTGCTGGGAGACATCCTGTACAGCGCACCGGAAACGGATCTCATCGCCCGCCCCGCATTGCACGCGTATTCATTGAGCTTCATGCATCCAGTAAGCAATCAACTCATGACATGTATTGCGCCTTATCCAGATGATTTTATACAAGCGCTAAATAAAAAGAGCCAGTCATGACTGGCTCTTTTTATTTACGAAATCTTTCTCGCTTCCATATAAAATCTTTTCTCCCTCGCCTCACCCATCGAAAAGGTTTTTCTGGGCAGTGCGCCATCCAGAATCACAGTCTTGAACAATTCAGATTTGGACATGCCTGCCAGATAAAAGCCTGCATTGCCTGGCTGCAAGGCGAGTCTTTCCACCACATCCTCCCCATGCACATAATCGATCTTTTCCGCGCCGCCTTCTTTAAGGAATGTATCGAGAAATGATTGAATGGTCCCCACCGCAAGATTCGACGATGCGTGTGCGATCTCGATGACGCCAAACTTCCTTCCGCCTCCCACCAAACCGATGGCCTGCTTCTCGCCCTCGGCCGAATCCACACGCTGGATCATTTCTTCTCCGTTTGCGACTTCGGTATAAATGAAATTCGCGCCGAATGTTTTTTGCAGTTCGGCAAACAGATCCTTCTTCAAGCCGAACAAAACACGATGGATGGGTTCAAACTCCAGCCCGTCATCGTGGACATTCTCGATCTCAACCAACGCATAGCGGGAGGGATGATCCATGCCCACCTCAGGTTTCATCTTTTCCCAGATCGCCTTGGCCGTGGCAAGCGAGTGATTGCCGTCACCCATCGCAAACAAAAGCACAGGCTGGTCCTTGCCGATTCCGTATTTCGCGGCAAATGTTTCAGGGTCGGCAAGCGCACGCAGGGCTTCAACAACTTGATCTTCCAATTCAGTACTGACAGCGTATCCAGCGAGGTGCCCGCTATCCAGCATTAGGTCGAAATCATATAGTTTTTCAAGCCCAGATCTTGCCGCTGTCAACGGCTGGATCACCGTATGCTTTGGATCATCGATCAACACGAGAATATGCGGCAACTCCATTGCAGCGCCTTCGCGGATCTTCATCCGTGGAGGCAGGCGATCCACAATCGTCCCTTCCGTGGCGCGGATCAGGCTTGATGAGCCTTTGTTGTAATCGTAGCGTTCCAGGTCAAGGCAAAGGATGATTCCCTTGCGCGTCTTCCCACTGACCGTGCGTTCGACATAGATCAACCCATCATGCGGCTGGAGGATGCCTTCGTCCATGTACTTTCGCATGGTCGCCTGAACGTCTTTGATGCGTGCCCCACCGTCTGATTTTTCAAGATAAACCTCGGGAAATGTGAGATTCAAAGTGGAAGGCGCGTTGCCAACGATCTTTTCTACTTCACGCCAATATTCAGGTTCCGATGTAAATTGATCGCAGGCGATCACGGCCCATTTTTTCAGGTCCGTGCCGTGTTTCGGCAGATAGACCTGCGGAATTTGAATTCCAATATCGCCAATGATCTTCATGGATATCTCCAATGGGGATTGATACGATGAGTGAAAAGCCATAATCTCCTCTATTGTCTAAACAGCTTGTTGATTAAAATTAATAACAGAAACCCAACTGACCAGGCAGCCGAGTTTCTGTTTGAGTGTAAGTTCAACACGGAAATTATTCTAACAACGAGGAAAACCTTTGTCAACGATGTTAAGCGGGTTCAAACACGTCAAAAGTTACAACAAGGGATTAGATGACACTTTCGTTAGAAGACCGCCTTTCACGAAAAGGCCGGCCCGTTTGTTTTATAATGGACGAATGGACTTTTTCTTCCCCGAAGACAACCTTACCCGTGCCGTGCCCGAAGAAACAAAAATTTCCGCGCTTGGCGCTGAAACCTATCCCGATGGACGCCGCCTGCGCGTTAATATCGCGATCACCCCTTTTCAAAAACGACCTTATATTGAGGTCATGCTCACCGACAAGGATGGAAATGAAATTGCATCCACCAGCATCGTGGAGCCGCTTTCATGGAAACTGGAATTCACCATGCACCTGCGCGGCGAGATCAATAATCCATACACATTGAACGCAAAATTATACTTTCCAGATGGACCTTCCCAGGAGCCGGTACTTTATTCCTTTGACGTGCAGCCGCCTCAACCTCAATCTGAAAACTGATTCCCCTTACTGACATTTTCCATGCCTTTTCATTTTCCCATCTTAAGGACAAAAAAATTGCATCCTGCAAGGATCGTTTCCGCTTCTTTGATGATCGCATTTCTGCTTGTTTCCTGTTCCCAGCAAACACAGTCCACCAATGTGGCGCAGGAAGTCACGATCGAACCCACCATCACCCAAACACCGGCACCGATCGAGTTCAGTGCAGATGAAAATGTCGCATTCCTCTCCATTGAAGAGAACGGATACGCCCACTTATTCATCCAAAACCTGCTGGACCTCCCGCTCACCCGCATCACGGAGGGCGAATGGAACGATACCAACCCCGCCCTCAGCCCGGATCGCACGCAACTTGCCTTTGCATCGAATCGAAGCGGATATTGGGACCTTTACTTGATGGACCTGGATAACGGGGAAATCACTCAAGTCACAGATACGCCGGAATATGACTCGGCCCCATCCTGGTCACCGGATGGACAGTGGCTGGTTTTTGAAACCTACATCAACGAAAATCTGGAAGTATCCATTATTTCCGTAAATGACCGTTCGCAACCGATCATCCCGGTCACAACGCACTCTGCTGGGGATCATTCTCCCGTGTGGTCGCCAGACGGACGGCATGTGGCGTTCGTCTCCTCCCGTGACGGGGACAGCGACATCTGGCTGGCCAATCTTGACTTTGCCGGCAATGAACGCTTTCAAAATTTAAGCAACACTCCGTATGCGTCGGAGAGTCACCCGGTTTGGAATTACGATGGATCAAAATTATTGTGGGCTTCCACCTCACAAACCATCGGATTAAGCGGATTGTATGTTTGGGATGCAAACAATCCCACGCTTGCCGCCCGCTGGATCAGTGACGGAAGCTGGGGCGTGTGGGATGAAACCGCGCGGGAAATTCTCGCCATCACCAGCGCGCCCAACAAGGAATATGTCACTGCATATGACTTGAATGGAACCCTTTTATATCCTCCGACACCATTGATGGGTCATGTCCGCGGATTGGCATGGGGAACGGCAAAATTACCAAACCCGCTGCCGGACGCTTTTTCAAAACCCGCGGACAACACACCCTCTCCATTGTGGGCACCGATCATCACGCCTGTGGGCGACATCCCAAACCAGCGCTGGTATGTGGTGCCGCTGGAGAATGTGCAGGCACCCTACCCGCAGATGCATGAACTCGTCGACGAATCTTTTCTCGCGTTACGCGAGCGCCTGAGCAAGGAAACCGGTTGGGATGCGCTCGCCAGTTTGGAAAATGCCTTCGTGCCGCTCACCACTCCGCTCGAACCCGGGATGAAGGAGGACTGGCTTTACACAGGCCGTGCCTTTGCGATCAATTCCCTGATGACCAATGCCGGTTGGATGATTGTTTTGCGTGAAGATATCGGCGCGCAAACCTACTGGCGGCTTTTCATCCGATGCACGATACAGGATGGTTCGCTGGGCGAGCCGCTTCACGACGCTCCCTGGAATTTGAATGCCCGCTACGAATTGAATCCGCAAACCTATGAACAAGGCGGGGCGTATTCAGCGATCCCTGCCGGGTACTGGGTGGATGTGACGAATCTTGCTGCCGCCTACGATTGGGAACGGCTCCCCGCGCTGCCCAACTGGCGCACGTTTTATGCCGGCGCGCGCTTCACGGAATTTGCCCTCACCAACCAATTGGATTGGTACACCGCCATGCGTGAACTGTATCCACCCGAGGCTTTGATCACGCCTACGCGTGTGCTGCCGCCTTCGTTGACCCCGACAAAAACAGCCACACCCACCGATACCAACCAACCGACCCGCACGCCGCGCGCCACCCTTACCGCGTCAATGACCTTTACGCCGGCACCACCCACCTCCACAGCGACCATGACGCCGACACCACCAACCATCGTTCCATAACATGCACAGCAAAAGATTTTTTGCGCACCTCCTTCTTGCAGTGCTGCTTACATCCTGCACCGCATTGGACAGGCTTCGAGTCAGCCCAACGCCGGTGATCAACCTTGATGCGGCAGAGCAGGCTCAGGTCACGATCGAAGCGGGGTTGACTCCTTCGCCCGCACCGTTCCAATTTGTGCTTCCCCAACAAGGCGCGGAACCCATCTCCGGCTGGCGTCCGCCTTTGTACCCGATCCCACTGGCAAAGACATCCAACGATCACTTTTATTTTGCGCGCCCCATCGCCGCGGATCAGGTCAACTGGCCGCTTCCTGATTACCGCTACGGCGGCGTGTTCTTTGCGGGCGTGGTCCACACCGGTGTGGATATTGACGCGGAGGAAGGCACACCGATCATGGCCGCCGCACCGGGGACCATCGTTTGGGTGGGCTGGGGATTATTCACTGAAACGCCCGGTTATATCGACGACCCTTATGGAATTGCAGTGGCCATTCGCCACGACTTTGGGTACAACGACCAACGCTTGTATACGATCTATGCCCATATGAGCAGAACAGATGCCGTGATGAGTCAGCACGTTGAGACAGGCGATGTGATCGGCTATGTGGGGGATACCGGCGCAACAACCGGTCCGCATGTTCACTTTGAAGTGCGCTTTCCGGATAATTCATTTCAAGATACCTATAACCCGGAGCTTTGGCTGGTGCCCCCGCAAGGCTGGGGCGTGCTGGCCGGCCGTGTGTTAAACGATGAAGGCAAGGTTCAGCCCTATACGGAAGTGCGCGTGATCTCACAGGAGACCAAGGAAACCTTTCTTGCGAAATCCTACGGCAGCGGCGGGGCGATCAACCCCGACCCGTATTACAACGAGAACGTGGTGATCGGTGACCTGCCTGCCGGCATCTACCGAATTAACATAACGTACGATAAGAAGGTCAAACAAACCTGGGTGGAGATCCTGCCAGGGCAGGTTACCTACTTTACCTTTAGAGGCCTGGATGGCTTCACGACGGGTCTGCCCAGTTATCCCACCCTTCCATTTGTGCCTGAGGCCCTGCCATTTACCCCTACACCGCTCCCTTGACGTACTGAACATCTGTGCTATACTCTCGAAACCCTATATTTTTAACCCTCGTGGTTAATTTCCTACCTTTTACACTTGTACTGGAGAATTTAAACAATGGCTAAAAAAGCTGCCCGTTCCACTGAAACTTCCGCCCCAAATGCAAATATGGATACCGCCAAACGTGCCATGCTCGACAAGGCCGTCGGCGATATTATCAAAAACTTTGGTGAAGGCTCCATCATGCCGCTGGGCAAGGCCCATGCGATGGTGACTGAGGTCTTTCCCACCGGCTCCCTCTCTCTCGATATTGCTCTCGGTGTGGGCGGCGTCCCCCGCGGACGCATCATGGAAATCTACGGGCCTGAATCCTCCGGTAAAACAACCTTGTGTCAGCACATCGTGGCCGAAGCTCAAAAGATGGGAGGCACCGCCGCCTTCATCGACATGGAACATGCGCTCGACCCCGTCTACGCCGCGCGCGTAGGTGTGGACATCGATAACCTGCTGGTCTCGCAGCCCGATACCGGCGAACAGGCGCTTGAGATCGTTGAGACCCTCGTACGCTCCGGTGCCGTGGACGTGGTCGTGGTCGACTCTGTGGCCGCGCTCGTACCCCGCTCCGAAATCGAAGGCGACATGGGCGATGCCACGATGGGTGTGCAGGCGCGTTTGATGTCGCAGGCGCTGCGCAAACTTTCCGGCGCGATCAATCAGACCAAGACCGCTGTCATTTTCACCAATCAACTTCGCCAGAAGATCGGCGTGATGTTCGGCAATCCTGAAACCACCACGGGCGGGCAGGCACTCAAGTTCTACGCCTCCATTCGTCTCGATGTCCGCCGCATTCAAGCCATCAAGGTTGGCGAGGAAGTCATCGGCAACCGCACGCGTGTGAAGGTCGTCAAGAACAAAGTTGCGCCCCCCTTCCGCACTGCCGAGTTCGACATCATGTTCAACGAAGGTATTTCAAAAGCTGGCGATGTGCTCGATCTGGCAACCAAGTTCGAGGTTGTTACGAAGCGCGGCGCGTTCTTCTCCTACGGGGATGTCCGCCTCGGTCAGGGACGCGAAAACGCGAAGGAATACCTGCGCGCCAATTCGGATCTGATGGGCGAGATCGAAGCAGTCATTCGCACCAAATCCATGACAGGCGAGATCGCCCTTCCGCTGGATATCGGCGGCGATGCCATCGGTGAAGATGCCGGCCCCGCTGCAGAAGAAGAATTATAGGATTGACCTTTTCATAAAGTCACAGAGAGTTTCTCTGTGACTTTATGGTTTAATCAGGACATGCTCCGCATCAAGCTCCGCCCCGGCCTGCTTCTGTTTTCATTGGCATTTGCTTTCCTCCAAGCATGTGCCCCGCAAGTGACTCCCACCCCGTTCCGCCCGCCCACACAACCGCCGCCCACATCAATCCTGCCCACAACCACCTCGGTGCCGCAGCTATTTACAACAGTGCCCACAGAAACCGTCACGGCCACGGTCCCCGGACCCTGTACCGATAATCTGTCCTTCCTCAGTGATATCACCATCGATGACGGCACCACGGTCTCCCCCGGCTCTGCCATCGATAAGCAGTGGCTGGTGCAAAACAGCGGATCATGCAATTGGGACTCCACTTACCGCCTCCGATGGATCGGCGGCGACCCGCTTGGCGCGAACACCGAGCAACTACTATATCCCGCCCGCGCAGGAGCGCAGGCAACATTACGAATTGAATTCACTGCTCCGTTCACAGAAGGTCCCTACGAAAGCGCCTGGCAGGCCGTTGACTCAAATGGAAATGTGTTTGGCGATTTGATATTTATCAAGATTGTTGTCGGTTTTTTACAATAAGGAGTTTTTATGCCATCCGAAAATGAATTCCCAGTTGTCTTTGAAAACCTAAAATCCATTCTCAAACCATACGCGTCAAAACTGACTCTCAAAGGGAATACGGAGGACAGCTTCTATCTCGAAGGCGCATTCAACGAAAAGTGGAAAAAGGAATTATTCTTCGCCTCGGCACAGGTCAAGAAGAATTATGTCTCCTTTTATCTCATGCCGGTATATATGTATCCCGAACTGTTGAAGAATATTTCCCCCGAACTCAAGAAACGAATGCAGGGAAAATCCTGCTTCAACTTCAAGAAGGTCGAACCATCCCTGTTCGATGAGTTAAGTCAACTCACAAAACAGGGATTTGAACGGTTTATGAAGGAAAATTATTCATAACGACATAAGGCTATTCATACACCAGCGCATCGCGGATCGTGAGTTTCGCGGCGCTTTGCGCAGGGACCAAACTGGCAGCGACCGAGATCGCCAGCATCAGCCCAAGCCAGGTCAATACAGCGGGGACCGAGAAAATGTAATCCAGCGGACGGGCAAGCAGGGAATTCCCCAAAGAATTTCCGATCCAGATCGCAAGGGGGATCGAGCACGGGATGGATAACGTCCAACTGATCAAACCGATCACCAATCCCTCCACGATCACCACACGGCGAACGACTCCGTTTTGCGCGCCCAGCGAACGCAGAATGCCGATCTCGCGCGTACGCTCGATGACGTTCAAACTCATCGTGATGGCAAGTCCCAACCCACCCACCACGGAAATCAACACCACCATGGCCAGCAGCAAAATGATCAACACGTCCATTTGGGCCGCGCTGGTCTCTTTGACCTCGGTGGTGGTTTGCGAACCGAGCACATCAAAATTCACGGTCTTAAACCGACTGAGGATATCCGACTGCATTTCGGATTGAAATGCAGGGTTGGAGAAGTCCGTTTGAACCACCAAGCGATTCGCCAGTCCGTTCAAGCCGGTCTGGCTGGCAAGGTCATCGTAATAGACAAAGGCCGTGGGGATAAAGCCGCGTCCGCCTGAACCGACAATCATCCACTCCTGTTCACGTCCGGCAATGTTCAAAGTAATGACGGAACCGATTTCCAGGGACGGCGAAAGATCAAGAAAATCGGCATTGACGAAGATGCCACGAGTCATATTCCCGGTCAACCAATTCCCATGGATCACACCCGGCTGCGCCATCGTTGTCCCTTCCGGCACTCCATATAAAACGATGCTGCCGCTCAAGTGGTCATCGCTAAACACCAAACGACCGTTATCCACAGACCAGGTCTCCGCCGCGTTGACACCATCCACGCTCAACGCTTCTGCTTCAAGTTTATTGGAAGAATACGGGCGGACGAAATCTATACCCACATCGTAGTTCATATCTCCTTGAATTTCCTTCACCGCCTCCCGCATCGACTGGCGTATCCCGATAATGGCAATGAACATCGAGCCAGCCAGCAGCAAAGCGACGAAGGTCAAAGCGAGACGTCCCTTGCGGCGAAATGTGTTGCGAACCGAGAGATTGATCAGTTGCGGCAACTCACCAAACAGGCGAAACCCGTTTACCTTTGCAGCGCTCTCCGGGTTGTAATTGCTGATCGCTTCCCGGATGGTGATCATCGAACCGGAGATGATCGGAAACAAGGAAGCCAGCACAGGAGCGAGCAAGGCGCTGAAAACCTGCAACACCAACGTGAGAACCGGCAGGTTGAAACGTTCCACATTGAAGTTCATGCCGGAAGCAACGCCATCTGCAAGAAAGTATGCACCGATCAAACCCATGGGGATCGCGAGGATCAAAGCCAGCACGCCAAATAAAAGGACTTCCTGAAAATATAAGGACATGGTTTGGTTAATGCGCGCGCCCAACGATTTCAAAATACCGATCTGCGGAATTTGCTGCGACATCACCGCAGACATGACACTCGTCACCAAAAATGCGCTGAGGATCAAGGTCAATACACCAAGCGAGTTGAGAATGAACAATACCGAGGTCATGTTGCCGCCAAGCGCATATTGAGCTGGAACAGGCACGGCCGAGCTAAAGACCTGATAGCCTTCCTTCTCAAGCTCTTTCACCAGCTTTGTGGTTTGAATCTCCACATCGCTGCGTGTGGCTGAATTTGCAAAGATCACGGTCAATTGGTTGTATTCATTTTCAATATCAAGCGCATCCGCAGTTTCCCTGGAAATATAACCCAACCCCGAAAGGCTGATCTCAGAAGGCAGATGTGAAAGGTCGTTGACAAAGCCAGCCACCTTTAACGTATGAACATCACCGTTAAGCAATTGAATTTGGACCGCATCTCCCACCGGCATGATATTTTTCAACGAACGTTCAAGCAGGATCGAATCGAGCGGCGGCGGAATGATGGCACCGTCTTCCAAGGTCAGTTTGTTGATGGAAATGGAATTGAAATCGGGGATGGAATGAATCTCGAAACTGAGCCAGGTGTCCGCTTTGGAAAGGATGCGTGCCTGGTCCACGCGACGGGCATGCACGATGGAAACAGAGTCCATCGATTGAACAGATTTCAAGAGGTCATCATCAAATGGCGCGAGGGCTAAAGTGGTTTGCGCCGGGACGGAATTGGAATAAACCTCATCAAGGTTCTCCTCCAATACGATCCGTCCAGTGATCATCAAGCCAAAAGCGGCCACACCGACCGCGACGGCGAGGATGATCAACAAGCTGCGCGATTTATTGACCAGCAGGTCGCGCAGAATCTTGGTTGCACGCACGCTCATTTTTGGACCTTTCGCATGCGGCTGCTTTCGATCTCTTTTCTGCGTACCCCGGCCACTTTTCGAATATCCGACTTGAACTTTTCCGACGAGTCGGTGATTTTTTCAAATTCCTGCACGTTTAGCTCAAGCACTTTGGCGCTCCGCCCTTTGCTCACACGTACCGTGGCCTGACGACGTGTATCGCCCATCAAGGCCATCTCGCCAAAATAACTTCCTTTGGAAAGATGATTGACCAAATCTTCATTCCCGAATTCATCTTTGACAAGGATATCCACATGGCCATCAAGCAGTAGAAAAAAGGAACTTCCCACATCTCCCTGCTTGATGATCTCATGACCGGATTCAAACGTGACCGGTTGGGTTTCGCTGAGAATAGAAGACAGTGCCTTTTGATTCAAGGATGAAACCATCTGCAACTGGTTATAGATATTTCTTTTCTCGATCAATCCCAGCAGTTCTTCACGCAGTTGGGGTGAGGCCTTGGTCAACGAATTAAAAGCCCTCTCATCAAGTGCCGCGACAGAAACTTCCGCATCCTGTGACGCCTTCACGGTGGCCGTGCGAAGGCCGCCGCCCAACAATGCCATCTCCCCGAAATATTGTCCGCGTTTCAATTGATTGACGAGAATTTCGCTGCCGCCGGGTTGACTGAGGAAGACATCGGCCTTACCGTCCAATAAAATATAGAATTTATCCCCCACCTCTCCCTGGCGAATAATGCTGGAGTTCGGCTGGAATATCTGCGGCTTGATGCGGCGGGAAACTTCCACCAGTTGATCCTGCGTCAATCTGGAAAGAGCGCGCACCAAATATTCATTCACGATCTCACCATCGGAGATGAGGATCGTTCGATTCACCCGGCGGGCCAGGTCACTGTCATGTGTGACCATCAATATGGTTTTCCCGGAAGCGACCAAATCTTCAAACAAGGAAAATATTTTTTCTGCCGTCTTCGAATCAAGATTACCTGTCGGTTCATCGGCAACGATCAAGGGCGGGTCATTGGCGAGCGCGCGCGCAATTGCCACACGCTGCTGCTGTCCGCCGGAGATGGTGGAAGGAAGCTTGTTCGCCTGTGCGGTCATCTCCACTTTTTCAAGCAGGTGCATGGCCCGTTCTTTTCGTTCACTCTTTGTATAAAGGTCATTCAACTCCATCGGAAGAATGATGTTCTCCAGGATGGTAAGGGTTGGGAATAATTGAAAGAATTGAAAGACAATTCCCAAATTCCGCCCGCGCCAGGCAGCCATTTGCGCTTCGTTGAACGAATGCACTGGCGCGCCGTTGATCATGATCTCGCCCGAGGTGGGGCGGTCAATGCCGGTGATCATATTAATAAAGGTGGATTTCCCACTGCCGGATTTCCCGATAATGGCTACAAACTCGCCGCGCTTCACTTCCACGTCGAGGTTATTCACGGCAGTGAAATCGCCGGCGGGCGTTTGATACACTTTGCGAAGGTTTTTGATTTCGATCAAGGGCTGGGCAGGGATTTTTGGGGTCATAAAATCTAGTTTACCTTAAGTTGTTTATTTAAATATGTATAGATAAGTTCTGGGGACAATGCAGACCACACTTAATACAAAAATGCTAGGCTTGATAATGAAAATGCAATCGTGTTTTCACTGTTGTTAGCTAACAACGATGTCTGCTCCAATCTTTGCGACGAATGATATATTGACGCCAATCTAAATCATAAGGAGTTCTTAAGAATGTTTCGTTCGACAAAATTATTCATCATTGTTCTCGTTGTTTTGGTTTTTGCGACATCGGCTTTTGCCTTTGCAGCCAGCAACACAGTCCCCGCTTCCTATGCTGGTGAAGGTGCAAGTGTGACCAGCGGCTATACGGTGACCAATGTGGTTTACAACCTCAACGCAACCACAGCCTCCAACATTGACAGCACCACATTCACCTTGAATGCGGCAGCCACCACTGTCAAGGTCCGTTTGGTAACCACCGGCTCGTACTACTCCTGCACAAACACTTCAGGCTTCAACTGGAGCTGCAACACAACTTCTCCGCAGGCCACCGTTGCCGCGGCAGACGAGTTCCGCGTCGTAGCCAGCCAGTAATATACACACAGGGAAAACCCTGAAAAGAGAAAAAGGTCTGCATGGTTCATTATTTGCAGGCCTTTTTCTTTCGTGCTTTATAATTTTCACCAAGAATGATCGTTTACAAAAAACTATCCCCTTCCCTTAACTATGCGCTGCTGATCGCGGTATTGCTCTTTACCTGGCTGTTCCTTGCTCCAATTCAGGCGGGAGGAAATGCTTCCTATGTGATCGTGATCGGCAAGAGCATGGAACCAAAGTTCCACGTGGGCGACCTGGTCATCGTCCAAAAGGAAGCGCAATATCAAAAAGGGGACGCCGTAGCCTATCAGAATCAAGAGTTAAACAGCTTTGTTTTCCATCGAATCGTGGACCAATTCCAGGGACGATTTACACTCAAGGGTGATAACAATTCATGGATCGATACGTATCAGCCCACCAGCAGCGAGGTCATTGGGAAACTGTGGATTCACATTCCACGCGGCGGCTTTTTAATGCAACAAATACGGGACCCGGCCGTGATGGCGATCCTTTCCGGTTTACTCGGCCTGGTACTGATAAGCAGCTTGTTTGGCGATACAAAAAAGGAAGTTCGCATGAATAAAAAATCATTTTGGAAGGGCATCCTCCCTGAAAAACAAAAAGGAGGCGATGCCGCCTCCAAAAAGCCGGATTCCGGCCCATCGAACTTATGGGGAATCTTCGAGAATTCATTTTTCCTGCTTGGATTAATTGCATTCATTTCCATTGTTGTTGCCCTTATTTCCTTTTCAAGACCCTCCATGATCCCCGTTGATGCAGATATTCCTTATGGACAGTTGGGTTTTTATTCCTATTCCACGACCGCACCTCAAAATATTTACGATGAAAACAAGATCATTACCGGGGATCCAATCTTCCCGAAATTGACCTGCGCAATCGACGTTAATTTTCAATACTCATTGGTTTCAGCTCAGGCTGAAAATGTACAGGGAACCTATCAATTGACGGCCAGGATCATCGAGCCCGGCAGTGGCTGGGAGCGTGAAATCGCCCTCCAAAAGGAATTAACGTTCAGCGGAACCGTATTTGACACCAACGCAAAATTAAACTTCTGTGAAATCGAGGCGCTGATCCATGCCGTGGAGGAAAAAACCGAATTCCATCCTGCCACATACTTTCTCGAAGTCAGTCCGCAGGTTAGTGTGACCGGTATCATTTCCGCGCAGGATTTTCAGGATGGCTTTGATCCCAAACTAACCTTTGCCTTCGATCGTCTCCTGTATCACATGGTTGAAAATGAAGAGGGCAATTCACTAACCCCGTCTTCAACCGGCAACCTTACTGAAAAAAGGAGTCAGGAAGCAGTCGTATCCTTTCTTGGCATGGGGTTCAGGGTTTCCTCTTTGCGAACCATCTCCCTGTGTGGTCTTGGGATCTCGGTCCTGGGCATGGCGGTCATGGGTTTGATGATTTGGAATATGGAGCGTAAAGACCCAGCCGGGTTGATTCGCTTAAAATACGATGCGCTGATAGTCGAGGTACATGACGCGGAGTCCCTCAACACTATGCAGAGAATTAATATTTCCTCGATGGACGATCTCGCGAAACTTGCGGAAAGATATAATTCGATGATCTTTCATGAGACGGTTGAAAACGTACACATATATTTCATCAAACATAATGGGGCGATCTATCAATTTGTCTTAAATGATGGACTGGCAAATACGCAAGGTGGATCATGATCAAAAAAAACATATCCCACCTGATCGTAATTACCTTGATCGCGCTGGTTCTAATGAGCTCGGTTTCAGCGCTTGCGGCGACAAATACAGTGCCAACCACGCGGATCGGCCAGCAAATCAACTCCATTACCGCAAACACCTTGAAGCCCTCAACGTGCGCCGCATTGAACCTAACCAGAATTGTGGTTTGTACCGGTGGAAATTGTGATGGAAGCGGGGCAAACGAACTCTTGCTCGGAACCGCCGCCGGAGAAAGAATCAGGGGGCGCGGCGGGCAGGATTGTATTATGGGTGGCGGTGGAAATGATCAGCTTGTGGGCAATGGAGCCAGCGATGTTTGCATCGGCGGCCCCGGTACAGATACGTTTACCACCTGCGAAACCCAGATCCAATAATTTGAAAAGTTCCTGTAAAGTGAAAGATCCCCAGTTGGTGATATAGTAAACGCACAAGACAACATCCGATAAAGGCAAACCCGACGAAAGTCGGCGACGCAAAGCCATGGGTCTACCACCGTCAAAACGGTTACGACTGCCAGGCCGCCGAAGACCACAAAACATATTTTGTGTTTTTTCAGCCTGGCTTATGATTGATAAGCCAGGCTGCTTTTTTTACTCGGGTGTCTTGTACATTCCTAAATTTTGATGATTTCTACACCCATTTGGGTATGGATATCATCAGGAGGCAGTCATGACACCCAGACTTCAAAAACTTTTCTTCTCGTTTGTTATTGCCCTTGTCGCCGCAGTTTACCTGTCGATCACCTATGCATACGCTTCATCGAACACGCTTACTTCCGCCCCAAGCGGTGATGGACTGGGCATGATCAGCGGATATGAAGTGAGTGACATTTCCTATACCCATGCTGAAGACCCATCGAAAATCGCATCTGTCTCATTTACATTGGATGCCCCGGCCAGTTATGTGAAAATACAACTCGCCGAAACTCAAGACGATTGGTATCAATGCAGGAACAGCGGCGGGTTTACCTGGCACTGCGATGCAAACAATCTTCCACTTTCAGCAGCCAGTCAATTACGCGTAATCGCCAGCGGAAATTAAACCGCCAGCCTTTCAACTCACCTTCATAAACCCAAGGACATTCCAAAGTCCCCGCATCATGCCGTGACCGAAATCCGGTTGCAAAAACTGATTCGGACATGACCCCGGAATGACTGCGATCCCGTTGGTTTTACAGGTTTCCACTGCATTTTGAGAGACACTGGTCATGCCAGCCGCAAGGCCGGGCTTTGTCCCCATCATGCAATGCATCCAAACATGTTTAACGCCCAGCTCCACGCATTGGGCAACGATCTTCTCGGTCACGTTGGGGTTGGCAAGAATGAAAACAGCGTCCACCTTCTCAGGGATGGATTTCAAGTCCGGGTAACATGCATCCCCCTCATAGGTGCTGATCCGCGGATTAACTGCATAGACTTGATATCCGTTATCCTTGAACTTTTTATAGCTCAAATTACAACCAGTGTCGCGCTTGTCCGAGACACCCACCACGGCAATTTTCTTTTGAGCGAGAAAATCATGAACCAAACCATCGATAGCAGCCATTTTAATTTCTCCTGGTGAAGAATCGGAACCGGTCCGGCTCCGATCAAAACATCATTTGTTCCCTTAATTTAACAACTAAAAAAATTATACTTACCGGCCCCATATCTACAAGATGACGAAAATCACATGGGAAGTTATACTTTACCCCATGAGCATTCAAAACGCGTACAACGAGTGGTCGGAAATATACGACTCAAACCAAAACCTGACCCGCGATCTGGATCAAATGCTGACCCGCAAGGCTTTTGCAGGCCAGCATTTCGATTCCATCCTGGAAACAGGCTGCGGGACGGGAAAGAACACCGAGTTCCTGGTGCAAATCGGCAAACAAGTACACGCTCTCGACTTTTCACAGGGAATGATCGAAAAGGCAAAAGAAAAGGTAAAAGCGGAAAACGTCCGCTTTTCCATCGCAGATCTGACGAAACGCTGGCCCAGTGACGACTCAGCCTATGACCTGATCACCTGCAACCTTGTACTGGAACATATCGAAGACCTGAATCACATCTTCTCCGAAGCCGCGCGGACCTTGCAGCCAAAGGGAAAGTTCCATATCAATGAACTGCATCCTTTCAAGCAGTATCCAGGGACCAAAGCCAGATTCGAAAAGGGAGCGGAAATCGTTGAGGTGGAGGCTTTTGTACACCATATTTCAGATTTCATGAATGCCGCCGGTGCCAACGGCCTGTCCTTGCTGACTTTGGGGGAACACTGGCATTCGGAAGATCAGGGTAAACCTCCGAGGATCGTTTCCTTCCTATTCGAAAGAGCCTGAATTTTCTAACAAACTTCTTACTGACTAATTGACATAATCCAATTAAAATTCTGGAAAAATACAAACACCCCACGCGGAGTATTTTATTTTTCAGGAGGCAAGGCATGTCTGAAACTACCGACACCCAGCAATATTCATTTAAAGCAGAGACCAAACAACTGCTTAATATCCTCATTCACTCGCTGTACAAGGACCGCGAAGTATTTCTGCGTGAGCTGCTTTCGAATGCATCCGACGCGCTCAACCGCCTGCGCTTCGAGATGGTCACCAATCGCGATGTACTCGACCCGAATGCCGAGTTGACGATCCACATCACCGCAGATAAGGAAGCCCGCACACTTGTGATTCAAGACACCGGCCTCGGCATGACCCGCGACGAGGTCATCGAGAACCTTGGGACCATCGCTCAATCGGGCGCACGCAAGTTCCTTGAATTGACCAAGGAGCAGAAAGGCGATTTCAGCCAGGTGATCGGTCAATTTGGCGTGGGATTTTATTCCGTGTTCATGGTGGCCGAGTGGGTGCGGGTGACTTCGCGTTCGTTCCGCAAGGATGCCGAAGCGGTAACCTGGTATGCCACAGGCGAGGACAACTATCAGATCGGGCCGGCAGACAAGAGCGAAAGAGGGACGCGCATCGAGATCAAACTCAAAGAGGGTGCAGCGGAATTCGCGGAGGAATTCCGCCTGAAGAACATCATCCACAAACATTCCGATTACATCGGCTTCCCCATTTTCATTGGCGAGGATAAGACCGCGGTCAACAAGCAGACTTCGCTATGGCGCACTTCGAAACAGGAAGTGACCGAGGAGCAGTACAAGGAGTTTTACCGCCAGACCACGCTTGATTTCGAAGACCCGCTGCTGCATGTTCACATGTCCACGGATGCGCCGGTGCAGTTGTATGCGCTGTTGTATATTTCGAGCAAGGCTGAGCGCAGCATGTTCTCGTTGCGAAAAGATGACGGGCTGAAGTTGTACACGCGCAACATTTTGATCGACGAATACAACAAGGACCTGCTGCCTGAATATTTGCGCTTTGTGCAAGGTGTAGTGGACTCAGAGGACCTGCCGCTCAACGTCTCGCGGGAAACTGTTCAGTCGAGTGGACTGATGCCCAAGCTGAAAAAGGTGCTGACAAACCAGGTGATGCGCGAGCTGGAAAATCTGGCAAAGAATAATGCCGAAAAATACGAAACCTTCTGGAAGGAGTTCGGCGTGTACTTGAAGCAAGGCATCGCCGCCACTCCCGCCGAGGCAGACACGATCAACCCGTTGCTGCGGTTCAAGACGAATTTGAATCCCGAAACCTGGTCATCACTTGCGGATTATGTATCACGCATGAAAGAGGGGCAAAAGGAAATCTATTACATCGTAGGCGAGGATCCCAAGTCTGTATTGCGCAGTCCGCATCTGGATTACTTCCACTCCCAGGGAACGGAAGTGCTGCTGCTCACCGACCCGATGGATTCGTTCATGTTGATGGGCTTGCATAAATACAAAGACTTTGACTTGAAGAACGTGGCACAGGCTGAAGTGGATACAAAAGAAAAGCCGAAGGATCAACCCGAAGCAGAAAAGATCCCCGACGCAGACTTCAATTCACTGGTCGAAACCTTCAAGAAAGTACTTGGAGAGCGCGTGACCGATGTACGCGCCAGCAACCGTCTATATCAATCGGTGGCGCGCCTTGCAGATGCGGATGCCAATGCCAACCCTGAGCTCCAACGTGTGTATAAATACCTCGGCAAGGAATATGAAATCCCAAAGAAGGTGCTGGAATTGAATGCCTCGCACACCATTCTGAAGGATTTGCTTAAACTGGAGTCGAATTCGGAATTGCAAAATATTATTATCGAGCAGATCTACGACAGCGCGCTGCTTGTGGAGGGAATTCATCCGGACCCATCCAGCATGGCACCGCGGGTGCAGCAGATCATCGAAGCTGCATTGAAACAAAAGCAGTAATCATCTTCAAATAAAACAGGCCGTCACAAAATGACGGCCTGTTTTATTTTTGGTATATAGAAGACGGCCGGGGAATTAATAAAATATTAAATCCTTAACACCTTTGCAAAGGGAGATGCCATGGTACTATGCCGTCTGTTTTCTCCAAAAAGTTATGCTACCATCTTAACGCACGGTACCGTACAAAATAAACACAGGAGAACATTATGAGTATTTTAATTTGGATCATCAGCGGTATTCTGGCAGGATGGCTGGCAGGTGTGATCGTAAAAGGCAATGGCTTCGGCCTGCTGGGTGACTTGATCGTCGGTTTGATCGGCGGCGTGATCGGGGGCTGGCTGGCCGGCCTGTTGGGATTGCAAGCCGGCAGCTGGCTGGGACAGATCCTGGTGGCTGCCCTGGGCGGCGTGGTCTTCGTCGTGATCCTTCGAGCGATCCGTCGCTTATAAGTGACTAAAAAAGTGGCCCCGCTTGAAACAGGGGTCACTTTTTTTCTTAATCCCGGATCAAACTTCAGGAATCACCCTTACATAATCACTGTCTTTATCACCAAACAACCCGATGACGAGATGATACAGCGCGTACAGTTCCAATGCGAAGGGAAGATAGCCGCCGTAGCCGAGCAGAGGCATCTCGAAGATGTGGAACCAATCGGCATAAGGGACATGATAGATCCATTTGGGATAGGAATAATAATTCCACATTTCCCAGAAGAAGGCGGTCAATAAAACACCTAGCCACAACGCAAGTACGGGAGTCCAATCCCCTTTCGCGGTGGAGTGAGCGAGGGAGCGATTCTTAAGCCAGACGTTGAGCGGTTCGAGGATGAAGTAAATGGACAGCCAGAGGAACGGAAAGAAAATTTTCGGGTAAAGCAAAAGCAGCGCGAGGGTGACCCAGCCCAGAGCAAAGAAAGAAGCGGTTGTTTTTGCGTCGGTACCGATGACCGGCCCGTGTTTGATCCGCTTCATGAAATCGAAGCTGGCGAAAAATTCCGCACTTCCCAAGACAGCGGGAATGACCGTGGTGAAGCTCACGGCCGTCCAAAAGAAATATTCATAGGGAGTGAAAATCTCGGCGCCGATGTACGTCCAGTTTTGGGTGCGGATGTTGAGCAGTTCGAAGATCCACCAAACCGGCGCGGAGACAAGAAAGAGGCCGATGTATTTTTTCGGGCTGCGCGTGAGCAGGGACGTGCCGCTTCGCAGAAAGACCAGACCATCAATGGCGAGGCAGTACCCCAGCCAAAGCGGGAAGAAACCCCAATGCGTGCGGGCGCCGGGCAGGGTCCAATTGAGGACCCAGAACAGAATGACCAGGCCGAGGCCAAGCCAGCCGTGAAGCGGCATGGATTTTTTGTTTTCATGCTTGCGTGTGTTCATGGGATGATGGAATACCTTTCGATGTGATTGTTGACTGAGCATATACGGCTCACGCTTCGATTACGAGCGGGATAACCATCCGCCCTCCGCTCAGTGCGAACTTCGTCCTGAGCGGAGCGACGAGTGCAAGTCGAGGAGCGAAGTCGAAGGACATAATTTCGTTCAAGGCATTATAGGCGCGGCGGCGGTCAAATCCAATCAAAGGCTATCGGTTTCAACTCGGACCCTGCAAACCGATTCTTACTTTTTTGAAAAGCGCTCCATCCGATTGGCAGTTGATTTTACGATGCGAGGTCATTAAACTTAGAAGTGTGCAGGAGGTTTCCATGAGCAGATTGAGGATGGAACGACGCAGGAAGGTGTTGAACTTCACGCCGGTCTACGACCAGGGCGAGGATGTGCTGTTGGGCTACCTTGGGGATTTGACCCTGCGCGGCGCGCTGATGATCAGCGAGACCCCCATCCCCGCGGACCAGACCCTGACGTTGGGAATCGAATTTCGAAAGAGCGCGGTCAAACCCGTCAAACGCACGGTCATCCCCGCCCGCGTGGCATGGTGCAAACATGAAGACCACCGCACGTACTTCAACACAGGGTTGGAATTTTTGGAGTTGAGCGAGAAAGATCAAAAAGCCATCGCTTCCATTTTGAAAAAGTACGAATTTAGCCGCAAAATGCCCGAAAAGAAGGCAAACTAGGGGCCCGGGACCAGCGGAAAAACTTCGAAATGTTTTCCCCAAAACATTTCGAAGTTTTTTAAAAAACATTTCGAAGTCTTTGGGAAAACATCGAAATGTTTTTTAAGAGACATCCCGTTCTGTTTAAGCCGAAGAGCCGACTTTTTACGAAAAATGACGGCTCTTATTCACTACACGCAGTTTTCGCGGATTCGACCTACTTCCCCGCTTCCAGGATCCTGAATGCCATGGGACTGAAATACGGCACCAGCCAGACCAGCCAGACAAAGATGCTGAACTTGTGAAAGCTCACGATCATCCTGTCGTCTTTCCTGATCAATACATACGTGGCCCAAATGGCGTGGACAAACATCAAGACGATCGCCAGCACCCCGGAGAACCCGTGGATGTCGTAGCTCATCCCGCCCACATACTCAAACATCATGCCCGTCCCCCACGTGTCACAGACGAGGCCGAACCAAAAGAAGACGGTGTGCCAGACCTTGAGCCGTCCCTGAAGCCGTTCGCTCCACACCCCGATGGAATAGAAGAGCAAGGCTAAATTGATCATAACAGCTGCAATGGGATTCATACGTAGGTTCCTCCAGACTTATTTTTTGTATCTGAAAGATTATATTCACCTCCCCCAAAAGCGGACCGTGTCAAACGTCACTTAAAGCGTGCGATCTCATTCTCCGCTTGATTGTCCCAAAAGCGCGGGACAAAAAACGGTGTTATGTGACATTCCGTTCCTGTTGCAATAAATCATACTCAATCGAAGAAATGACCTTTTCCCGATTGAGATCCATAAATTTGATATAGAAATCGATATTCACTAGCCCAATCGTATAGAATCTGGGGCGAATGATCACAATTTGTGCCGCACCTTGTCGTATGGCGTCGTTCGCCTCCACAAATTCATCCACAGCCGTCCGTTTTTTTGCCTGGTCGAGTAAGAATCCCTGAACCGCAAAAACAAATGAAAGGATATACAGCCAATAGCTTTTTGTAAAATATCCAGCCACCGTCAAAACCAGTGCCACGAACATGGATGCATAATAACCAAAAGACAAAGGCTGGAGCAGCCTCTCTTCATCTTCATCCATGCCCAACTTCCGTCTAAATCGTCGATTTGCCACATACCGAGTTAATATGAAAACTGGCAGGATAATTAGAGAAATACTGCCTTTCAGCCACTCCATGGAGGCAGGTCCAAAGATAATAATAGCCAAAAGACATATGGCGAACGAAATACCTAGTATTGATCCATAAGTGAATGTATGGTTTTCCTGCAACGCTGAAACCAATACATAGTGTTTTTTACAATAAGGCACATCTCCAACATTTGTGAACAAATACAGTTGGGACCGTCCTATTCCAATTGTGCCCTGGATCTGCTCACTTCTGCACATGGCACATATTCGGGGGAACAATAATATGTCTTCTTTTCGGACACTGCCAATTCCCCTGCCACGTTTGATATGTACGAAAAATTTGCACTTTGTAAGAAGCAGGGTATCTTGAACGAATTGGGTGATTTCAAGCTCTTCCATTCTCTACAATCCCTTCACCGAATATTTACTAAAGCAAACTAAAATGTTTATAAAGATCAGGATACATGAGACTTCTCAAGTAATTCATCCCGTGTTTCAGAATAAATGATCTTCTCCTGATTGAGATTTACAAATTTAGAAAACTGACCTTCATTCATAAATCCCAGCGTGTAAAACCCAACATCGTAGGATGCAACTTGTACGCCGCCCAGTTTTGTAACCTGATCCGCCTCGATGATTTGCTCGACCTCCGTCTGGCCCTTTAATTGTTCGCGAACAAACGCCATACCCAAACTCAAAACAGAAACAATGTAATATCCGGCATTTCCTGAAAACCATCCGATTAACATCAATACAAATGAAAAGATGAAATACAAAATAAGATTCCGTGACATCACTGGAATCATCAGATTCTCATCAAAATCATTCAATCCCATTTTCGCTCGATATTTCAAATTTGCAAAATAACGGATAAAAATCAACGCAGGTAAAGTAGTGAAATAAAGAACAGTTTTTATTATCCCACCAGCCTCAATACCAAATATCCAGACCCCAACGAACAAAGCCAAGAACATAATAATCATTATGGCCCGCAACACGAAGGCGTTGTACTCCTGTTTGGCCGCGACTGCCACATAATGTTTCTGACAATAAGGAACATATCCAACATGGGTAAACAGGAACAAAGATGGTCTTCCGATACCAACGTGACCAACAATCAATTCGCTCCCACAAATTGAACACATTTGCGGAAATACCAATAAGTCCTTCTTTCGAAAACGACTAAAATTTTTCAATCGTTTGAGATGGACAAAGTATTGATAGGGCGAATTTAGAAGGGCACCTCGAACAATCCCTTTGTTGATCTGCTCTTCCATTCCCCTAAAACCCCTCCGCTACATATTCCCCCCATACCCCTCTAAGCGTATTGCAGATTTCTCCCAGTGTGATGTCATTCTCCACACATTCAATGAAGAGCGGCATCAAATTATCCGTACCCTTCGCCACGGTCGCCAATTTCCCGAGCAACTCCGTCACTCTTTCCTTCTTTCTTCTTTCTCTTAATTCCTTCAACTTCGCCCGCTGACCCAGCTCAATCGACGGGTCCACCTGCAGGCGTTCCAACGTGAGGACTTCGTCCACGCTGAATTGATTGACGCCCACCACGATCTGCTCTTTGCGTTCGATCTCCTGCTGCGCGGCATAGGCGGCATTTTGAATTTCATTTTGCATATATCCGCGCTCGATGGATTGCAGTGCGCCACCCATCTCGTCGATCTTCGCGATGTAATCCAGCGCGCCTTTTTCGATTTCGTCGGTCAACTGCTCGATCAGATACGAACCCGCCAGCGGATCAATCGAGTCCGCCACGCCTGATTCGTAGGCGATGATCTGTTGGGTGCGCAGCGCCACACGCACGGATTTCTCCGTGGGCAGCCACAAGGCTTCGTCCATGCTGTTGGTATGTAAACTTTGAGTCCCGCCGAGGACGGCGGAAAGCGCTTGCAGAGTCACACGCACGACGTTGTTTTCAGGCTGCTGGGCGGTCAGCGTGGAGCCTGCGGTCTGCGTGTGGAAACGCAGCTGCCAGGAGGATGGTTTCTTCGCCTTGAAGCGTTCGCGCATGATTCTTGCCCACATGCGGCGTGCCGCGCGGAACTTGGCAACCTCTTCCAATAAATTGTTATGTGCGTTGAAGAAGAACGAGAGCTGTCCCGCGAAATCATCGATGTCGAGTCCCGCCTTCAATGCGGCCTCAACATATGCAATGCCATTCGCCAGCGTGAAGGCCACTTCCTGCACAGAGGTCGAGCCCGCTTCACGGATGTGATAACCCGAGATCGAGATCGTGTTCCAATACGGAACTTCCTTCGCGCAAAACGAAAAGATGTCGGTGATCAAGCGCATCGAAGGCGCGGGTGGGAAGATATACGTCCCGCGCGCCACATATTCCTTGAGAATATCATTTTGAATTGTGCCGCGGAGCTGGTGCATGTCCGCACCTTGACGCTTTGCCACGGCAATGTACATCGCCAGCAGCACGCCCGCAGGCGCGTTGATCGTCATCGAAGTCGAAACCTTGTCGAGCGGGATCTGGTCGTACAACTGCATCATGTCGTGAATGGACGAGATCGACACGCCCACCTTGCCCACCTCGCCCTGCGCGATGGGATCATCCGCATCGTATCCAATTTGAGTCGGCAGGTCGAACGCTACGCTCAGCCCCGTTTGGCCTTGTTGCAACAAATAGCGATATCTTTTATTTGACTCTTCCGCCGTCGAGAAGCCCGCATATTGACGCATGGTCCAGAAGCGCGAACGATACATCGTCGGCTGGACTCCGCGGGTATAGGGATATTCACCGGGGAAGCCGATGTTATTTAAATAGGATTCATCCACCGTAGGGACGGGGTCCCCCCGCCCAGGCAGCGCCACACGCGGGACCTCAATGCCTGCTGAAGTCTCGAAGCGCTCTTTCCGTTCCTTGAATTTGTCCAAAGACTTCTTGAGCGTGGATTCTTTCCATTTGTTGTATTGATCGTTGATTGTCATGTTGTTCCTTTTTTAAACACAAAGGGCACGAAGTTCACGAAGGAAGAGCTTTAAAACTTTGTGCCCTTTGTGTCCTTCGTGTTTAATTTGTTCAAGTATAAAGCCAATCCTCTGCCTTCGGAATTGGATAAACAGAGGAAGATTTCAAGATAAAAGTCACATGTAGGAAAACAACGAAACTGCTACACTTTTCGTATAAATCGAAGGAGTCTGATCACATATGGGAAATAAAACCTTGTTGTATCTCGGCGTTGGGGTATTGCTCTTCATCGGCGTATGCCTTTTCGGATATGGAATTCTCAGCATCATCGGCTCCACTTCTGCCCAGGGAGCTTTCTCCTGGTTTGGGGCGGGGCTTGCCTTTGCCTTGGTGGGAGCAGCATTTCTCGGCGGCGGCATCCTGCTGATCGTGCGGGCGCAGGCCCAGGGTCCGGCCGGAGGCGATCACGTCACCTACAAGATCGACCTGCCATCCACAACAAAGATCGAACAAATGAAGTGCCGCAGCTGCGGCGGAAGCCTGACCGCGCAGAATGTCAAAATGCTGGCGGGCGCACCCACGGTGGAATGCCCGTTCTGCGGCACGACCTATCAATTAACGGAAGAACCGAAATGGTAAAGGTGTCCCATGAAATATAGAGTCGCCATTTTCTTCGCACTGTTGTTTGCATTCATCTCCGCGTTCAACGTCTCGGCGCAATCGTATTATTTCAGTCTCGACAAGGAAGTCGTGGATGTCTATTGGAACGCCGATGGGACGATGTCGCTCGATTACCAGCTGACCTTTACCAACTGGCCCGGCTCGCACGCCATTGACTTCGTCGATATGGGCATGCCCAATGGAAACTTCGACATCAACAACGTCAAGGCGGAAGTGCAGGGCAGCCCGGTTTCCGTTTCGAAATCGGATTATCAAGGAAACGGCAGCGGCTTTGCCGTGGTGCTCGGCTCCCGGGCGATCCAACCCGGGCAGAATGGCACTGTACATGTGTATGTGGGGCACGTTGAAAGGGTCTTATACAAGGATGACCAGGACGAGAACTATGCCAGCGGAGTCTTCGCCCCGACCTATTTTGGAAGTCAGTATGTAACGGGGTTCACCGATCTTACGGTCACATTTCACCTGCCGCCCGGCGTAAAGACAACCGAACCGCGCTGGCATTCCGCCCCTGCGGGATTCCCTTCCGAACCGCAAACAGCGCTAGACTCGCAAGGGCTTGTCACCTATACCTGGCACAACGTCAATGCCAACGGGTCCACGCAGTATAAATTCGGGGCTTCGTTCCCAAAGAGCTACATCCCGGCAGACAGCATTGTCACCATTCAACTGCCTTCCATTTCAGTTTCATCGGATACGGTCTATGCAACCGTATGTTTTGGGTTTGTGGGCTTCATGATATTCGGCGTCCCGATCATCACCGCGGTCAGCAACAACCGCCGAAAAATGAAATACCTGCCGCCGAGGATCAGCATCGAAGGTCACGGCATCAAACGCGGGTTGACCGCCGTGGAGGCGGCGATCCTGATGGAACAACCGCTCGACAAAGTGATGACCATGATCCTGTTCGGCACGATCAAGAAGAACGCCGCAGAAGTGATCACCCGCGATCCGCTTGAATTGCAGGTGACCTCTCCCTTACCGGAAGGCTTGCATGAATATGAATTGAACTTCCTAAATGCATTCAAGGAAGACGATGCACGGGTTCGACGAAATAAATTACAGGAGATGACGATCAAACTGGTCCGTTCGGTCTCGCAAAAGTTGAAAGGCTTCAGCCGCCGCGAAACACTGGACTATTACAAGAGCATCATGGAAAAGGCATGGCAGCAGGTGGAAGCCGCCGATACCCCCGAAGTGAAAAGCAAGATGTTCGAAGAAGCCCTCGAGTGGACGATGCTCGACCGCGATTACGACGACCGCACTCGACGCGTCTTCCACGGTCCGATCTATGCTCCCACATGGTGGAATCGCTACGACCCGGTCATGAGGGGCGGCTCCAATATTCCACGAACCACTTTCGCGCCTTCGTCCAGCAGAGGTTCAAGCGCATTACCCGGCGCAGACTTCGCCGCATCCATGGTCACCGGCGTACAAACTTTCTCGCAGAAGGTCATTGGCAATGTCAATGAGTTTACGGGTCGCGTTACCAATGTCACCAACCCGCCGCCTCCTCCTCCGAAATCCTCCGGTGGATCTGGCGGCAGCAGCGGGGGCCGTTCGTGTGCGTGCGCTTGTGCATGTGCGGGCTGTGCCTGTGCCTGTGCCGGCGGCGGGCGGTAAGAGAAGGTTGCTATGAATTTATTGAACGAGTTGTTTAATCGTAGGTCGACCGTATCGGCTCCCATTCCCGGCTTGTATCATTTCCTCAAAGAGAATGAATTTGAAAAATCACGCATTCACCTGCGCATCGACCCGGATGGCACCGGGACGTTAATCGTCAATGCCAGCAGTGTGATGCATCTGAATCCAACCGCTGCGATGATGGCGTATCTCATATTGAAAGAAGTGGAAGAACAGGCGGCCATTCAGTCCATTCAAAAAACATACAAGGTATCAAGAAAACAGGCACGCGAGGATTATTCCGCATTCATCCCGCATCTTTCCTCCTTGTTGGATGGCGCCTGCCCGGTTCATGAACTGGATCTCGAATCCATCATGCCGTTCAGCGCACGTCCCACCGCGCCCTATCGCATGGACCTGGCCGTCACCTATCGCTGCAACAACGATTGCGCGCATTGCTACAACGCCCGCGAACGGAACTTCCCCGAGCTCAGCACCCAGGAATGGTTCAGAGTCATCGACCGCTTATGGGACCTGGGCGTGCCGCACATCGTTTTCACCGGTGGCGAAGCCACACTGCGAAACGACCTTCCACAATTGATTGAACACGCGGAGAAAAATGGGCAGATCACCGGCTTGAACACGAACGCCCGCCGCTTGATCGACGCCGATTACGTCCGTCAGCTTACCGATGCAGGCCTCGACCATGTGCAGATCACGGTCGAATCCTGTGTGCCAGAGATCCACGATGAAATGATGCGCGCCAAAGGCGCGTTCAAACAAACCATCACCGGTTTGAACAATGTTTTGAAGACCAAGCTGTATGTGATGACCAATACCACCATGCTGCGCACGAACGTCCATACCATCCCCGCCACATTGGATTTTCTTGCAGACATCGGCGTACCGACCATCGGATTGAACGCGCTGATCTATTCGGGTCACGGCTTGACCGTTGGAACGGGTCTGCGCGAAAGTGAATTACAGCCCATCCTTGACCTTGCCACGCACAAGACCGCCGAACATGGGCAAAAACTCATTTGGTACACGCCCACGCAATACTGCGAGTTTGACCCCACTGCGAATAATCTTGGAGTCAAAGGCTGCACGGCCGCACTATACAGCATGTGCATTGAATCCAACGGGGATGTGCTCCCCTGCCAATCGTATTACCATTCACTGGGCAACATGCTCAGTGACTCATGGGACTCGATCTGGAATCATAGCCTGTCTGTGCAGCTGCGCGAGCGGCAGAACCTGCCATTCAAATGCGAGACCTGTTCCCTCGTCGCAGAGTGCGGCGGCGGATGCCCGCTTAATTTCGAGAATCACCGCGAACAATATAAAGTAAATGCGGAAGTCATTCCGCTCTCCGTCCTGAATTGAATTCCATTGGAGTCGCCATGAAATTATTCAATCGCCTTGCCGATCGTTTTGCAAAAGTTGAACCACTGCCCGTTGGGACCCATCACCTGCAAACCACACAGGATGAAAAACCGTATCGCGTCCACCTGCGTCTGCAGCAGGACGGCTCGGGCGTATTGATCGTCAACGCTTCCACGGTGCTGCAGTTGAATCCCACCGCCGCAGAGTGTGCATTTCATTTCATCAAAGGAAGCACGCCGGAGGAAGCTGCAAAACAAATTTCTACTCGCTACCGCATCAACAAAAGGGTTGCGCTGGAAGACTTCAACAACTTTACCGAACAAATTCATACCTTGATCTCCACGCCGGATCTGGACCCCGTCTCTTTTATGGGCTTTGAGCAGGCCGCGCCTCATTCCACAGAGCTCAGCGTACCGCTGCGCCTCGATTGTGCACTGACCTACCGCCTGCCTGAAAACACACAAGCCGAATATGCGCCTGTCAAACGAGTCACACGTGAACTGAGTACTGATGAATGGAAGATCATTTTAAACAAAGCCTGGGGGATTGGGATTCCACACATCACCTTCACCGGCGGAGAAGCCACCCTGCGCGACGATCTCCCTGAATTGATCGCCCACGCCGAGAGCATCGGTCAGGTCTGCGGATTGCTCACCGATGGCATGAAGCTTGCCGATAAAAAATACCTCGATCAACTGCTGAAAACCGGGCTCGATCATATTTTGTTCATCCTCCAGCCTGAGAAGAAGGAATCCTGGACGGCGCTTGAAACGATCATGCCTGAGGATATCTTTGTCACAGTACATATCACTTTGAACAAAAATAGCGGAAACATGGGACAAGTACTTGAAAAGCTGGCAAGCTTGAAAGTACAAAGCCTTTCTCTTACGCTCGCGGATGATTCCCTTGATGAAACATATAACGCTCTGCGCGATCAGGCCGCGGAACTGGGTCTCTCGTTGAAATTCGATCTGCCCGTTCCGTATTCTGCCAATCATCCGATTGCTTTTGAAACACTGGAAGATCATATTCCCAATGGCGCAGGCAGGGCCTGGTTGTACGTGGAACCGGATGGCGATGTATTGCCGGCGCAGGGCAAGGCCGATCAGGTAATGGGAAACTTCCTGCGTGATGAGTGGAACGCGATCCGTTCTTAAATGAATTGGCACAAGCGATATGCCCAGCAAGGTCAATGGACTCGCGACCTGCGGGCTTATATTTTCGACAAAATAAAACTGAAGAATACAGATCGCGTGCTTGAAGTGGGCTGCGGGACAGGGGCGATTCTCTCCGAAATCCCAACGCATCCCACGCTTCATGGTCTGGACCTTGATCCTGCTGCGCTCGCCGAATGCAGATTCCACGCCCCAACCGCTTCGTTGATCCGCGGGGACGCGCTTGCGCTCCCCTATCCCGATCGATCCTTTGATATCGTCTACTGTCACTTTCTGCTGTTGTGGGTACAGGATCCATTGCAGGCTTTGCTGGAGATGAGGCGGGTTGCAAAACAAAACGGTCACATCATTGCATTTGCAGAGCCCGATTATTTAAATCGAATCGACAAACCCGACGAACTCTCCAAATTGGGGAAATGGCAAACCGAAGCGCTGATCCGCCAGGGCGCGGACCCGGGTTTGGGTTCGCGGCTCGCTGAATTATTTTTTCAGGCTGGGATAAAAACAATAGAAACAGGAACAATTCAAAGCGGGGAAAAAGAAGCGTCGCCCGAAGAGTGGGAAATGGAATGGGCGGTGATCGAATCCGATCTGGCAGGATCAATTTCAGATGCAGACATCCAAAAAATGAAGCAACTGGATGGACAAGCCCGCGCGCAAAGCCTGCGGTCGTTAAATGTACCCACCTACTTTGCCTGGGGAACCTCCTGATTGACTTGTGCTACACTTACTGACATTCAAAGTTCAATCATTTAGGAAACCCCAATATGGAAATCTGTTATTTGATCGCCTTCCCCGATACATACGAAGGCAGTACCCCCATTCCCGAGCAATTTAAGGGATTGGTGAAGGACGCTCCCTACTTCCAACCCACCGATATTGATCTGGTTGCGTTAGGCGAAGAGACCATTCTGATCGAAGGATATGCCGTCTCGACGGTTCGCCAACGGTTCGACGACCGCGTGCAGATGGTGGAATGTCATTTTGACTTGAAGGATCCGTTTGCACCTTCGGTGTTATCCGACCGTATCAAGATCCAAAGTGCCCTGCAAAGCCGCTTCATTCCGGAAGCGATCCGCAGAAACGGACTGTATGAGGAATATTCCATTCTGCTCGTACAGGAAGCAAACCCCACACCCGATAAGTGGATCGACAAGAATAGTTTGGCGATTGCCAACTTCATCCGCTCGCAGCGCGAGGTGTTCGACAAGGAGGAAGTGAATGAAATTCTCGCTTCCCGCACGCGGTATTCTGCACGCGAGCTCACCCTAGTGGATTGGGAAGGGGCGATCATCATCGCGCCCAACGCGGATTATCATTCCGATATTGCGCTGCTTAAGATCGGCAATTACCAGTTATTGCGCTATCGCATGTTGGACAAATCTGTGGAGGAAATGCTCGACAAGATCAATGAAACATTCTTTAAAAACAAGCGGCGGCCACGCCCCACCCGCGGCATGATCCGCCAGATCGCGCAGCATCGGCTCGAAGTGATGCTCGGCTTCGAACGCGCCGAACAAAATATGCTGCTCATTGGGGATTGGTACACCTCGAAATTATATGAAGCCATTCAAGGCGAGTTTTACCTCAAGGACTGGAAGGAAAGCGTCCGCTCGAAACTGGACAACCTCGAGAACATCGTCGAGACCATTAAGGACAACTTCAGCATCTCCTGGGAAAATTTGATGGACCAATTCCAAATGTACCTGTGGCTGCTGCTGCTGCTTGGTTACCTATATCTGTACTTTTTGGACGCAGGCTGGATCACGATTCCAAAATAAGTCAGTCCGCCACCCAACATAACTGTAACCCTTCCGGGGCAAAAACCGGCTTTCGCTATGGTATCCTTGCCAAAATTTTCCAAAAGGATTCCCCATGCATCGCCTTAAACTTCTGTTCGCCCTTCTTACCCTTTTCTTTGTTACCGCAGCCTGTGCCAGCCTCGGCAGTGATGAAGAATATTACGATGAAGAAATCGTTACCGAGGAAGCCCTTCCCACGGAAGAACCAACCGAAGCCCCGCTGTCAGTCGCAGAAGGCGCCATCTGCACGGACCTCACCGACCAGATCATGCAGATTTCCACATCTGCAAGTGAGGCAGGCAGCGATACCGAATCAACAGATGTTCAGGAAGAGACGCCGCTTGTTGTTTATGAGGTGAACGGGGATCAGATCTCCAACCCCGTGTTGGAAGATGTTTCCTCCGAGTTACAGGACCAACAGGCTGATGAAGCCACCCAACAGCAAGTATGGGATTATTACACCGCGCTCATCCCAGCCGAGAACCGCAGCACCATCGTCGAATATTCCGTCTTCACCGACGGTGTGGATAATACCCTTGCCGCCGTCACACAAACCCAAACGGACCCGGCCGCCTGGTCCCTGCAAGTGGATATTGCCGATACTTCCGATTATTACAGCCTGACCTTCACGCTCATTCACGAATATGGCCACCTGCTCACACTGGGACCCGATCAAGTGCCCCCCAGCCTTGCTGTGTTCAACAACCCTGAAGATAACGATATCTATCTAAAAGAACTCTCCGCCTGTCCCGATTACTTCCCCGGGGAAGGCTGTGCCAATCCTGATTCCTACATCAACGCTTTCTACAATCAATTCTGGGCCGGCATTCACGAGGAATGGCAGCAGATCAACCTCGAAGAAGATCCCGACCTGTTGCAACAAGGTCTTGATGATTTCTATGCCAGGTATCAGGATCAATTTGTCACCGATTATGCCGCCACCAATCCGGAAGAAGATATGGCCGAATCATGGTCGTTCTTCGTTCTTGGTCCAAAGCCGGCCGGTGACACCATCGCGGAACAAAAAACACTTTTCTTCTATGATTATCCTGAGCTTGTTGAATTACGCTCCGCCATCCTGAATAATCTTTGCACTTCGTTCCCTCAATAAAAACCAAATTCCCTCCGCAGAATAGCCTGCGGAGGGAATAAAAATACCCTATGACCAAACTTCCCATCATCGAATCCTACTGGGTGCAGGAAAATCGTTTCCTTGCCGGTGAATACCCCGGCGATTACAACCCGGAAACCGCCCGCCGCCGCATCGACCAATTTCTGGAAGCGGGTATCAACACTTTCTTCGATCTCACTCAACCCGGCGAACACGCACCTTACGAAATCATTCTCAAGGAACAAGCCCATGCTTACGAAGTCGATGCGCAGTATCATCGCTTCGCCATTCGCGATCACGACACCTCTTCGCGCGAAACCATGGTTCACATTCTGGATACCATCGACACGTCCCTGGATAAAGGAAGAAACATCTATGTCCATTGCTGGGGTGGTATTGGGCGCACCGGCATTACAGTGGGCTGTTATCTCGTTCGTCACGGCATGAAAAATGAGCAGGCTGTGGAACACGTCAACAAGTTGTATAAAACACGACCCCATAATTTCTCCTATCCGCGCTCGCCTGAAACTTCCCATCAAATCGACTTCGTCCTCAATTGGCATGAGATTCCTGATGCGGCTCACAAAAGTAAACAAAATTTTTGCGAAGGATAAAGATCCGCGCTTCGGCCGGGACCCCTGGCCTGCGGTGTCAACCCATGCATTTTCCAAGCCTCAGCTTTGTTTCTGCCGGTGGCTGGAATCAGCCTTCGGCGGAGAATGAGGCGTTTTGTCCTCCATCCACCAAATGTGAGTAAGACCTAAGTGGGAGCGGGGCATCTGGAAATGGAAGTATAATTTTGGCCAGATCGTGGAGGCTTTTCATTGGAAACTTTTCAGCAGGAAGAACAGGCAGAAACAGAAACGCAGCCGCCTACAGAGGAAAAAATCAATTGGGGACGGTTTGCCTTGGACCTGGTGGAAACGCTTGTTTTGGCAGTCGTTTTATTCGTCGGGATCAACACGGTCTCGGCGCGCGTACGAGTGGATGGGACCAGCATGGTCCCCACCTTGCAGGACGGCGAATTTGTGTTGGTAAATAAACTGAGTTACCGCTTCGGCGATGTCACTCGCGGCGATATTATTGTTTTTCACTTCCCCCTTAATCCGCAGGAGGATTTGATCAAACGTGTGATCGGGTTGCCCGGTGACCAGGTGAAAATTGAAAACGGGCAGGTTTTTGTGAACGGTGCGTTGCTAAATGAAACCTACATTGCCGCTCCGCCAAACTATGCCAGCGACTGGCAAGTGCCGGCAGACAACTTCTTCGTTCTCGGAGATAACCGCAATAATTCGTCCGACTCCCATTCCTGGGGGTTGCTGCCCAGCGACAAGATCGTGGGCAAGGCGGTGCTGATCTACTGGCCGCCTCCGCTTTGGAAAGTGATCCAACACCCTGATATTCTGGCTGTTCAATGAAGACGAACATGACTGACAACGAAAACACCATCATTCTCGAACCATTTCCCTGCACTGAATGTTCTGCCGGGATGATGCATCCGCGCATGATCACGTACTTCACCTGGTTGGGACAGGAACTCGTGACGGTGCCCCACTTCCCCGCCTGGATCTGTGATGTCTGCGGAAGGCGCCAGTACGACGAGAAAGCCATCGCGTGGTTGAACATGTTATTGGATCCCAATACCGGCAAAACCACCATAAAGAAGCGCAAGACCAATCTGCGCAATAAAAAAACACGGTTGAACTCGCACCGCCCAATCCCGGACTCATAGGACGGCCGCTCATGGCAATGGAAACTTCCCCTCGAACCAATCGCTTTATTTCCACGGACATTCTCACCTCCGGCTATCGCATCGTCGGCAAGGCAATGGTGACCAACCATGGAGTGATGGGAATGATCAACGACAACTCGCATTCCGCGGTCGAGATCAATGATGCCCGTCTGGCACGCCTGCACATGCCCACCAAACTTGCAGATCATTTTGAACTGGTCCGCATGATGAAGAGACAAATTCACATGATCTGCCTGAATCGTCGCGAGGACCTGGGTCCTTCTGCACTGGTCCGTGGTGGATATAACAAGTTCGTCGAATATCCAGTACGAATGACCACTCAAATGTTCGAGCTCGAAGGCGTGATGGAATTGCCCGGCCGCTTTGACTTTACTTCGATGATGGCGGAGGGTTCCCGTGAGTTTATCCCCATCTTCAATGCAGTGGTCACCGCCATCCTGATCCCCAACCTGCGTGTGGAAAGCGCTGCCGTGCTGATCAATCGCGGGAAGATTGACCTGGTGGCTTTGCTAAATCAACGGGTAAAGCCGGAAAACTAATCAGCAGATTTGCTTGACTGACAAAAGGTGGGGTGATACAATCCGCCCGCTCAAAAAATAGAGCAACTGCCCCCATCGTCTAGTGGACTAGGACGCGGCCCTTTCAAGGCCACGACCGGGGTTCGAATCCCCGTGGGGGCACCAAACAAAATCACCTGTTGCTGGGTGGTTTTTTTGTTTTATTCGGCTTGCATACTTTCAGAATCAAAACCAATCAATAAATCATTATGATATAATTAGAACATGAGTTCTAATTATATCATTTACACCAAGGAGGCAAAATGGCTGTTCAATTGGTTCTTCATCTCAAAAAGCAATATTTCGAGGAAATCAAAAACGGTAAAAAGAGGTTTGAATACCGTCTGAAAACTCCTTACTGGCATAAACGCCTGGTCGGCAAGCAGTATGACAGCATTCGCCTTTTGTGTGGATATCCAAAGGTTGGCGAGAAAGACAAGGAAATCGTCCGCCGTTTTAAAGGCTATCGACCCATGATCATCAAGCATCCGCACTTCGGCAAAAATCCAGTGCGTGTCTACGCAATTGAAGTGGACTCGAGAGTATGAAAAAAAATCCCTGAACGTTCAGGGATTTTTTTATATCCGATTATGAATTCGCTTTTTTCGGATGGTACGGAATGAATAACAAAAATCCCAAAGCGATCACTCCCTGCCCGATGAGTACGCCCGTCGCCTGCCAGGGGCCAAAATAAGGAGTCTGCGGAAATGATTGGGATCCCATGCCAAAGATATCTGCCAGTCCTGCAAAAACTGCAATGACAAATCCCGTGGCCGCCATGCGGGTGCCGATCTCGGAAATGATGGTGCGTTCATATCCCCACCACAAGGTGAGAATACCCACATAACCGCCAAGGCACATGACTGCCAAACCGACCAGGAACATCGCAATTTGTACGAAGCCAACCACCGGGCTGCGATCCCAGCCAAATAAATCGGGTTTGGTTCCAATTGCAAAGAAGAGAAATCCAGCCAGGACCGTGATCAAACTGATGCGAATTCGGGGCGTTGCAGCATCATCCAGCGGATTGGTGCTTATGGAAGTGGTTGCGGGAACATTTGAAGTCATTATTTTGGCAGGTCTCTTTTCAGGCGGGCGATCCAATTGCCGCCTAGAATATTAGCAGTGTCTGTTTCGGTATATCCGCGTGCGTGCAACAAGGATACCAGATTTTGTAAATCGGCAACTGTATCGATTTCAGGTGGAACGTGCTGCAAACCGAAGCCGCCATCAAAGTCGGAACCGACACCGGCATGGAGTGCGTCACCGGCCAACTGGCAGATATGATCAATGTGATCGGCGACCACACTCAATGGGACTTCTTCCCGTTTGCTGTTCTTTTTGAAATCCCAACCCACTTTGAGATAGGTGTTGAAAGGAACCACCCCCACCACCCCATCGCGCCCAATGATGCCTTCGATAATCCGATCCGAGAAATGGCGGTTGGTATTCGCATTTGGCATCAGCGCAAGACAGTTGCCATGTGTTCCAACAATGGGGCCGTCATAAATATCCAATGCTTCGATCGCCGCCTCTTGGTCCATGTGACTCAAATCAAGCGTAAACTTGTATTCAGACATGGCCCCCAATAACTGGCGGCCCTCTTTTGTCAACGGACCGGGTTCACGCCAGCCACCACAGTAGCGCGTCCCCACCCACGCCGGACCAATGAGGCGTACGCCAAGTTCGTACCATTCCTCCAATTCGGCAGGAGTGCGGACGCCTTCGGCGCCTTCCATCAACACAACCATGCCCACCGGGTGGCTGTCTTTGCTGGTATCAGACCAATCGTCGAGAATCAAGTTCAGGTCGGCGTTGGAAGCGATCAGTCGAAATTTATCGGGAATCGAATCAGTCATGCGGTGATAAGTCATCAGTTGTTCACGATACAACTTGTGAGCCTCATCAAAGTTTTTATAGACCTGGGTTTCAAATTCGGAAGACTTAAATCGAATGGGGCTGGCAAAAAGCGTGGAAAAGATAATGGCAACATTTCCGCGCTGGTAATCAGGCCACCCAAGCAGGGAATCGCCGTTTTCAACCACAGTACGGGAACCAACTTCAAGCCTGCGAGTTTCTTCAGCGGAGCGTGTGTAATCGCGCCCGTAGTTGAGCATGTTAAAAGCAATATCTGCGTGACCGTCGACAATGAGTGTCATCTGTTATTGAAGAGCGCACCTTTCGGTGCGCTCTGTTCCTTTTTATTATTCGTTGTCGTCCTGATCGCCAAATTCCTGTGTCAGGAGTTTGAAATCCTTGTCAGCAAATGCTGCAGAATCCACTTTGCGCAGGCTCAAACCAATGCGATGTTGTTCGGAGTCAATGCGAATGACGCGAAGGGTCTTGACATCGCCTTCCTTGAGGACTTCCTTGGGATGTTCGACACGATTCTCGCTTAACTCGGAGATATGGATCAGACCTTCGATATCGCCTTCCAGACGGGCAAAAGCACCGAACTTGGTCAGGCGGGTAATGACGCCTTCCACAAGTTGGCCAACGCTGAATTTCTCAACGCGGTTCTTCCAGGGATCATCCTGCAAAGCGCGGATCGAAAGGCCAATGCGTTTCTTATCCTTGTCGACATTGATAACCTTGACCTGGACTTCCTGCCCGACTTCCAGCATTTCCTTGGGATGCTGAATGCGATCCCAGGAGAGTTCGGAAAGATGGACAAGACCATCGGCACCATTGACGTTAACGAATGCGCCAAAGTCCGCAAGGCTGGTAACGCGCCCGGTATACGTCTTCCCTTCTTCAAGTTCGCTGATCACGCGATCCTTCATCGAGGAACGGGATTCAGTATTCGCAGCACGCTCTGAAAGGATCAAGCGGCGGCGTTCACGATCGACTTCGATAATTCGTACGGAAATGGGCTGGCCGACCATTTTTTGCCAGCGTTGTTCCGGAGTATCACCAGTGGACAGGGCACGACGGGTCTGACTAAATTGCGAAGAAGGAACGAAGCCGCGCAGGCTGCCGATCCCAACGATCAGACCACCCTTGTTAAAGCCGATGATCTTGCTGTCGATGACAGTTTCATCCGCAATGTTCTTTTCAACATTTTCCCAGGACATTTGCTCCTGGGCTCGTTTAAACGAAAGGACAACATTGCCATTCTCATCTTCAGGACGAATGACAAAAACACTGACTTCCTGTCCCACTTTAAGAGCCGCGCGCTCATCCTCCGTGAGTTGTTCCAACTCGCGGCTGTTAATCACGCCTTCGGACTTGGCGCCAATACTTACAAGTATCTGGCTTTGGCCAATACTTGCAATCATGCCTTTGCGGATCTCTCCGGCTTGAGGCAATTCAACGCTAAGAGACTCAGACTCCAGCAGTGACTCCATTGTTTGGTTGTTGTTGGGCTGGTCTCCCTGCGTATTGGCGGCCCCCTGCCCATTCAGGGCTTCATTTTGATCCATCACTAGCGACTCCAATTAAAAGAAATGTAAGGCGGATTATACAAGCTAAAGCATAAGTTGGCAACCCTGATACTCATACTTGGGGACTATTTTTGTTGAAAAAGACAGTTCCAGCTTGTGTAATGACAAAATCAAAAGTGGAGTTATAATCACGGGCTGGAGTACATAAATGCCTGCCATATTTCCTTTTACAGCTATCGTAGGACAGGAGCGCATGAAACGCGCTCTCATTTTGAATGCCGTTGACACACGCATCGGCGGTGTATTGATCCGTGGTGAACGCGGTACAGCAAAATCAACTGCGGCACGTTCATTGGCGGCATTGCTTCCCAAAGTACAAGTCGTCCAGGATTGCCGCTTTGGATGTGACCCTGAAAAACCCGGGACATGGTGTACCGAATGCAAAGAACGGTATGCATCCGCAAAAAAACTTCCCACCTCAGAGCGCTTGACGCCATTTGTCAACCTGCCTGTTTCTGCCACCGAAGATCGCGTGGTCGGTACTCTTGATATTGAAAAAGCCATTCAAAAAGGCGAGCGACATTTCGAACCCGGCATTCTCGCCGGCGCAAACCGCGGCCTGCTTTATATTGACGAAGTAAATCTATTGGACGATCATGTGGTGGATGTTCTCTTGGATTCCGCCGCCATGGGCGTCAACATGGTCGAACGCGAAGGCATTTCCTTCACCCATCCGGCACGCTTCATTCTCGTCGGGACGATGAATCCTGAAGAAGGAGATCTCCGCCCTCAGTTGCTGGACCGCTTTGCGCTATCCGTGGAGATCGTCGGCATCCGTGAGGCACGTGAACGCGTGACCATTATGGAACGCAATCTCTCCTACGAAAAAGATGCAGACGCCTTCCGCAAAACCTGGCTTCCCAAGGAAGAAGAGCTTTCCGAAAAGATCAAGCGTGGACGCGAGCTTGTGGATCAAGTCACCCATACCAGCCGTGACCTGCTCTCAATCGCCGCTCTCACAGCGTCGTTAAATGTCGACGGTCACCGCGCAGATCTGGTCATCTTAAAAGCCGCGCGCGCTGAAGCAGCTTATGAGGGCCGCACCAAGATCAACGACCACGATATTGCACTTGCCGCAGAATTGGCGCTCCCCCATCGTATTAAAAAGACTGCCTTTGCACAAGCCGAAATGACCACCGAACAATTGCAGGAACGCATCGAGCAATTGGCGGGTCAATCCGTGCCGAGCGACGAAAAAGAAGATTCGTCTGAAAGCAAACAGGATGGCGAATCAGAGGAAAAAAAAACTTAAAGCTCGACGATGAAACGCAGGAAGGTCCGCAGCAGGGACAGCCTGAACCCATGCCCCAGGATGTGTTTGCGAACACAAGCTCCAACTGGTGGGATGGCGGACAAAAGGTGAAACCGGGCGAGACCTTCCAGCCGCGTAAACTAAACACCCCGCTCGACAAATTAACCCGCAAACAGGCCGGCCGCCGCTCGCTCACCAAAACGGAGCGCAAGCATGGCCGCTATATCAAGTCACGCCCCGCAGGCGATAACCTCACCGATATCGCCTTCGATGCGTCATTCCGCGCTGCGGCACCCTTTCAAAAGCAACGTGTGGAAGAACGCAAGAAACTGGCCTTCTCGATCAAGAAAAGTGACCTGCAGCGCAAGATACGCGTAAAGCGTGTTGCAAATTTGGTTTTATTTCTCGTCGATGCCTCGTGGTCCATGGCCGTGGCGGAACGTATGAATGCCACAAAAGGAGCAATTCTTTCCCTGTTGACTGATGCCTATCAACGCCGTGACCGCGTGGGTCTGATCGTCTTCCAAAAAGACCGCGCCACACTTGTGCTGCCCCCAACCAATTCAGTTCAACTTGCACAACGCGCATTGATGGATATCCCCGTCGGCGGCAAGACACCGCTGTCTGCCGGCCTGTTCATGGCGCACGATGTCTTGAAACACGAAAAGCACATTCATCCAGACGTTGAACCTTTGTTGATGGTCATGACCGATGGCGCAGGCAACGTCTCGCTCGGCACCATGCCTCCGCAGGAAGAGTCATTCAGATTCGCCGAAATGATCGCGATGGACAAGATCCGCTCGGTGGTGATCAATATGGAACACGCGGCCTTCGATCAAGGTCTTGCGCAGCAACTAGCCGACCACCTTGAAGCACCATGTTTTGCACTCAGCGAATTGAAAGCCGAGAATTTGTACAACGCGGTCAAGCAGGGAATGGCCGCGCCGTCGAAGAAGTAAGACAAAGTGACAGTCACCATTAAGGTGACTGTCACTTTGTCAACTCAAGAATCAAATCCCAGTCCCAGTGCATCCAAAGTTCTTAACCACAGATTTCTTTTGCCAGCGTTGCGATCCGCCTGATCCAGTGACCATCTTGTGAAGTTGATGATCGGCGAGCGGAAGGGTTCTGGTGGAAATGGAAATGGTTTCGATTTCACCATCTGCAATGAAGTGCGTTCGGTCTTTTTATTATCCAAAAGATCCAGCATCACCTGCGCGCCGAAGCGCGATGCGCCAACTCCCAAGCCGGTATACCCCAACGCATATGCTACTTTATCGCCGTATGCTTTACCCCAAAACACCGTATACCGTGAGCAGGTGTCAATCGCGCCGCCCCACGCGTGCGTGAAGCGCAGCCCCGTCAGCTGGGGGAATGTTTGGAAGAAATGCTCCGCCAATCGGGCGAAGGAGGCGGGGTTTGATTCCAAGTGTGGACCCACTCCATTATTGTGATAATAAATCGCATCATACCCACCCCACAGAATCCGCCCATCCTCGCTGGTGCGATAGTAATGGAACTGATTGCCATTGTCGCTCAGACCCTCACGTCCGCGCCAGCCGATCTCGTCACGCTGCGATTTCGATAGCGGTTCGGTCATCAACACATAATCATAAACAGGCACTACATAAAACGAAAGACGTTTAAGTAAAGGTGGGAATGCATTGGTGGCAAGTGCCACTCGTTTGGATTCTATTTCACCATATTGAGTTTTGAGGATCACGGTCTCGCGCCTCTCTTCCAACGCCGTCACCTGCGTGTGTTCAAACAAGCGGACTCCAACTTCCAGGCAGGCTCTTCTTAATCCCCACGCCAACCGCGCGGGGTTGACCAGCGCCACGGACGGATCGTGAATGCCCGCGAGATAGGTGGGCGAGTTGGCGCGCGCGCGCATTTGATCGCGGTCCAAAAACTGAATATGCTCCCCCACCGCTGCGGACTCTTCTGCCTCTTCGCGAAGTTCATCCACTTGATATTCTTCCGTGGCAATGTTGATCTCGCCCGAACGAATGAAATCGCAATCGATGTTGTATTGTTTGATCGTAGCTTCGATGCCGTCGAGATTCTTGTGTCCGAGTTCCACCAGTTTGGACATTTCTTTAGGCCAGCGGTTCATTCCGTTTTGAAAGGAATGCGTCAGCGACGAGGCGACGAAGCCACCGTTTCGTCCGCTGGCACCGATGGCGGTTTCCCCCGCTTCGAGTAAAACCACTTCGCGATTTGGATCAGCTTGCTTCACCTGCAACGCCGTCCACAATCCAGTGAAGCCTGCGCCGACAACAACAAGATCAGCAGTGATCTTTTCAGTCAGCGCAGAAAAGGGCTCAGGCCGTTGGTGATCATCCAACCAGAACGGCGTGAGTTTCACATCCGCAAGAGACTTGAGTGTCTCAGGGCGCGGAGTGTTTGAGAATTGCATGAGTTCTCCAAGGTCGCGGTCCGCTCGAATTCATCGAACGGATTCATAGATTTTAGATAGTGTAACGGGGAAGGCAGGGAAGAGTCAATTGAAAAGGCGTCAACAAAAGTTGACACCTCTTCAATTATTTCAAATCCAGTTGCTTTTTCAGCCATGCTTTTCTATCCTGCGTGGCATCTTCATTCAATCCATGACCTGCTTCATATAGTTTCTTTTCCTTAGGCTCTTGAGCCGCGATAAAGAACTCGTCCGCTCTCTCCAGAGGAACGTGAAAGTCATCATTCCCAAATTGAAAAAAGAGGGGAGCAGGCGATAGATTCGAGATATGTGTAATGGGGTCGATCTCAGCCATTTCGCGGATAAATATCTCGCGTGCTTCTCCTTCCAGTTTGGGAGCATATAAATACCAGTCAGAGAAGCGAGGCGTGGCTGCCATGATCACATAGTGTGTAGGACGTTTATCCAAACTACCAGCGAGGACGCCGTACATGCCAGCAAAGTCATGACCTACAAAAGCAAATCGTTTGGCATCTACATTGGGTTGAGAAAGTAAATAATCCATGAAGCGCCGCAGATTGACGACTTCTTCCATTGAATTTTGCATATCATCTGCCTGAGTTCGCTTCATGAAGAAATCAGGGTCAGACCACATGGTTTCGACGGTCAGGCAAATGACTCCGCTCTTCGCCATCTCGACGGCTTCGTTCACAAACTGACTTCGGTTGGAATCATGCTCTTCAGGCGCATACCAATGGACATACAGAATCGCAGGAAAGGGTCCTTTTCCATCCGGGAGAAACAACTCCGTTGTACGGCGAAATCCAAAGGGAGTTTGAAAAACCAGCAATTGCTTTTCATATCCTTCTTCTTTTTTCGCTCCAATAAGGCGTACATCAGTCAAAGCCAGCTTCGGATAATTTTTCATTTGAGTCAGCATGATCTCTCCATGGAAATTGGTTTCGCTGATTATATGGGATTCCCGTTTCTTGACATCCCTCTCCAGATGGGTATAATCACGCCAATCAATTGCGTGAAGACAAGTACCTGTTCAACTGTTCAGAGAGCTGCCGCTCCGTGCGAGGCAGCCAGCCAGACAGCGAAATCCCCTTCACCTTATCTTTCGCAGGGATATCAAACATGATGTCGTAAGAAAGACGGGCAGTACCCGTTACAGTACACTCCGAGACCCCCACCCTTCCTCCCCCAAATTCGACACGCAATTTAGGGAAAAAGGAAAACCTCCCCAATCGAATTTGGGGAGGTGCCGAAGGCGGAGGGGGTAAAAGCAGGTGGCACCACGAAACGCCCCTTCGTCCTGCAATGGATCGGGGGCGTATTTTATTCCCTGCACACGGAGGTGCAAACATGTTGGACATCAATTTAATTCGCGAAAATCCTGAACTGGTCCGCAAGGCAATCAAGGATCGTCAGGGTGACCCATCCCCGGTGGATGCAATCCTTAAGTTGGATGAAAAACGCCGCGGTCTTTTGGGACAAGTGGAAACACTCAAAGCAGAGCGGAACACTGTGTCAAAGGAGATCGGGCAAATGAAAGACGCAGCAGCCCGGCAGTTAAAGGTCGATGCGATGCGCGTGGTCGGCGATCAAATTGCAGCGTTGGACAAGCAGGTCGCTGAAGTCGAAACCGAACTGAACGGACTCACATCCACGCTCCCGAATATTCCCGATGAACGAACTCCATATGGAACGACTGAAGATGAAAACGTGATTCTGCGCACGATGGGCGAGCCACGCAAATTTGATTTCAAACCGCTTCCCCACTGGGACCTCGGAACTGCTCTTGGCATCATTGACTTTGAGCGTGGCACCAAACTGACCGGCTCACGCTTCTACGTTTTGCAAAAAGCAGGCGCACGATTGCAGCGCGCATTGATCGCGTGGATGCTTGACCTGCATACCCGCCAGAATTATCAGGAAGAGTATTTGCCATTCATGGTCAAGACCGCGACAGTGTATGGCGCGGGTCAACTGCCGAAGTTTGCGGACAACTTGTACAAGGATCACGAAGAAGATTTGTATTTTGTGCCCACCGCCGAAATCCCATTGACCGGTTTGCACATGGAGGAAATTCTCGATGAAGCTTCCCTGCCGAGGATGTACACTGCGTACACGCCATGCTTCCGCCGCGAAAAAATGAGCGCAGGCCGCGACGTGCGCGGCATCAAGCGCGGACATCAATTCGATAAAGTGGAAATGTACATTTACAGCAAACCTGAAGAGTCAGATGCGCTGCATCAGAAAATGCTCAAGGATGCCGAAGAGACCTGTTCATTGCTTGGGATTCCATATCGTGTAAAACAACTCTGCACTGCGGATATTGGCTTCGGCGCCACCATGACCTACGACCTGGAGATGTGGGCACCCGGCTGTGACGAATGGCTGGAGGTCTCTTCGATCTCAAATGACGGCGACTTTCAGGCGCGTCGTGCGAATATAAAGTATCGTCCGGCGGATGGCGGCAAGGCGAAATTCCTGCACACTCTGAATGGTTCAGGGCTTGGCCTGCCGCGAACGATGATCGCCGTGATGGAAAATTATCAGCAAGCCGATGGTTCAATCATCGTTCCCGAAGTGCTGCGCCCATGGATGGGCGGGATCGATGTGATCAAGTAACGACGACTCTCGACGTAGAGGCGACCCGCCCAGCGAAATTAAGGTGACATGATTAAGATTGACGGGTCGCCCCTACAACCAATAACAGGAGAATGAATGACGCCCGAAGACATCAAACTATTTATAGAAATATTTTTCGAGCTGTTTACCTTTGCTGTTTTACTGGTGGGTCTGTTCGGGTTGCTCATTCCCGTCTTCCCCGGCCTGACCGTGATGTGGATCGCGACATTGATCTACGCCATCGTTCAGGCGAGCATGGGCAATATGACCTGGGTCGGCTGGCTGCTCTTCGTCCTCATCACCTTATTGATGATCGGCGGCAACGTGGTGGATAACATCATCATCGCCAAACATATGTTGGATAAAAACATCCCGTGGAGTTCGATCCTGTGGTCGTTCGCGGCTGGGATCGGAGTCAGCTTGATCTTCACGCCGGTCTTCGGCATCATCGCCTCGCCCGTTGGATTGTATCTAGCGGAATGGTATCGTCTTAAAGATAAGAAAGCCGCCTTTGACAACACCAAAGCCTGGATGACCGGCTGGGGCTGGTCCCTTGCGGCAAGGTTTGGGATCGGCGTGGTGATGATCGCCTTCTGGGGCGTTTGGGCATATCTATAAAAGAATAATCTTAACGAAAAAGAGGCTTCCCGAAATGGAAGCCTCTTTTTTTTTTTATTTCTTCGCATCCTGCACGGACTTGATCAACGCTTCCTTGAACTTATCCCCTGCCACATCTTTTCCCAACGGTAGAAAAATCGTTCCTTTTTCACTCGAATCAGTAAACATGCCGGTAACATTCATGCCTGTGTCGGGGATCATGGCATAGAAACTAGTCTTCTCGTAATCTTCCACAATTATATCCCGCAGTTGCATGGACTTGATATACAGCGCATTCTGGTCCACACGGTCGGCAAGGATCAGCCAGCGATTTGTCAGAATGGCGGTTTGAATTAACAACTTCGGGCCGGGACCGCCGCCGAAGAGTCCCTTCTTTTGTTTTTCAGAAGTGGAGACAATGCAATGCGAAACGCCGTCGAGAATATTCCCCAAATTATGCAACTCGATATATTTCTGAATCGCCTGCGTGATTTCTGTTGAAATATCCTGAACAGCGATTTCTTTTGTGGAGCGGTTGTAATCACCCATTGTTATCCTTGTAAATGCAGGGGCGACCCGCCCAGCGTGAATCGAGACACTTGATAAATCATGAAGGGTCGCCCCCACTATTAATATTAAAACGAAACCGGCTTACTCAACAAAGCCGTGAGCAATTTCACCGTATTCTTCAAATCGTTGTAGTCGATCATTTCCGAAGCCGAGTGGACGTAGCGCACCGGGATCGACACCGCGCCGGACATCACACCTGCACCGGCCAATTGAATGGCATGGGCATCCGTCGTCCCCACCAACAGCACTTCGCGTTGATATGGAATCTTCGCCTTCTCCGCAGTCTTGATCATCCAATCCACCACACGCGGGTCGGAGATCATGCCCACGTCGCGGAATTTAATGCATGGACCTTTGCCCAACTCCATCACCATTTTTAACGAAGCAGGCGTATCGCCCGTCGGAGTTACATCCACAGCAATGCCGACATCGGGATTAATTCCGTAAGCAGCCGGGCCTGCACCGCGAGTCCCAACTTCTTCCTGTGTGGTGAAAACGAAATATACATCGTTCGGTGTGGACTTCAATCCGCGCAAGGTTTCGATCAGGCTTACCACGCCGCTGCGGTCATCCATTGATTTCGCGACCAGGCGGTCGCCCATTTCAAAATAAGTGCGCTCAAACGCACCCACATCCCCGATCTTAAGGGGACAATTTTCGCGGCTGGTCGCACCTACATCGATATACATCTTGTTCAGTGGAACCGCTGCTTCTATATTTTCCAGCCGATCATATCCAACCACGCCAGTCACACCATTCAAAAAGTGGACACGTGCTCCCAACGTGTACCGCCCAAATGGGCTGCCGATATTCGTGAATCGCACAAATCCTTTTTTATCGACATGGCTGACGATCACACCGATCTCGTCCATGTGCGCGGCGATCATGATCTTCTTCGGATTCTTCGCACCTTTCGCCGGCTTCCTGCGCGCGATCACACTTCCCAACGCATCCACACGCACTTCATCGGCAAGCGGCTTTACCTCTTTTAAGATCAACTTGCGGACGGCATCTTCATATCCCGAAGGGCCATAGGTTTCGGTCAACGTTTTGAGCAATTGTTTCATGGATCTATTTTCCCAAAGAAAATTTTTCACCAGCGGTATAGGTCTTGATATCATCCTTCGTAAACACATGCACCTTCGACTTGCCCATCACAGTCCAATCTTCATTCAGCTTCCCCACAGCCGCGGTGTCTTCATCGATGCCAAGCATCACCTCGCCGTCATACAGCCTGCGTCGCAATGTGGCGATCAACGGTTTGCCAAAGATGGGCAGTACATTGAAATGCGGCATGATCGATGCGGCTGGAACGATCCCAAATGCGGCCATCGAGCGGATACCCAACGCGCGAAAATCCGGCATCTCACGACTGAGGATCATCGCGCCGGCAGAACAACCTGCATAGATCGCGCCGCGTGCCCATGCCTTTTGTGCCGCCTGCCAGACGAGGCTGTGATTCATGGTTCGATATAAATAATTTGGATCCCCGCCGGAGAAGTAGACAAGGTCCGCTTCTTCCACAGCCGACGCATGATCCAGATCGTTGGCAGATTTTGCGTCGATGACAGGAACAGCCCGAACGTCCGCCCCGAGGCGCGTGAAATGTTCCACGCCCATCTCCGACCAGCGATTCACGCTCTTCGGTCCCTCATCCCCCGCTGCTGTCGGCAGACAAACGACACGCGGCTTGCGGCCTTCCGCTCCACAATTGGCAAGCAGAAATGTATCTACTTCATCCATCACGGGGAGATATTCACCAGAGCCGAGTAAAGCAATATATCCATTCATAGGTTACCTGTTTAATAGATCACGATTAAGATTTTTCAAAGCGACATGCAAAAGATTTAAAGTATTCTTCCAATCGTCCATGCGCGAAACACTGATCGGCGAATGGGTATAACGATGCGGCACAGAGACTGAAACCACCGGCACGCCGCTGCGCGATTGTTGGATCGCGCCCGCATCCGTGCCGCCTCCGCCGGGCTGGCGGAACTGAAACGGAATTTTATTTTTGATCGCTGTTTGCTCCAAAAATTTCACAAGCCGCGGATCATCAATGGTCGATGAGTTCGCCATATAAATCGCCGGACCGAGTCCAAGCTTGGTGTTGTACGTATAATTTTCCCTGCCTTCAAAATCTGGCAGGTCGCGTGCAGGAGTTGAGTCAACGGCAATCGCAAGGTCGGGATTAAAGTAATGCGCTGCCACCGTTGCGCCGCGCAGCCCGATCTCTTCCTGCACACTGAACGCAAGACACAACTCGATATTCTTCGGCGCATTCTTCAACAGCTCGATCAAGATCGCGCAGCCAATACGGTTATCAATCGCCTTCGACATGATCGAAGGTCCAACACGTTTGAATTTTGTGGCGAACGTGGCACGATCTCCAAGACTCGCTTTGCCTTCGGGACCCAGGTCAATGCGCATGGCATCAGCTTCGACCGCTTGTTTGCGTTCTTCCGCAGTTGTCATGTGAATGGGCTTTGCACCGATCACACCGATAACGTGCTCCTTGCCGACGATCACCTGCTTGCCAACCAAATGGCGGTCATCAATTCCACCGATGACTTCAAATTGAAAAAAACCATCGCCGTCATCGTTCGTGATCATGAAGCCCACTTCGTCCATGTGACAATCAAGCAGCACACGCAGCGGCCTTTTGCCAGTGCCGTTTTTTCTAACTAAAACACTGCCCATCGCATCCACTTTGACTTCATCTGCGTAGGGTTTTACCTCTTCCAATACAATGCGGCGGACCTCGCCTTCATCTCCAGAGACAGACATGACGTTGCAAAGTTTTTCAAGCAGCTTGATCTGAGCTGTACCAATCGAAAGCATATCGACTATTCCCACACAATCTTGGTCATAAAATCTTCTTCAAGGGATGAGATAAATTCAGCCAGCAATCGCCCGGCTCGCTGCAGGTCTTTGACAGCGATCACCTCCACCGGCGTGTGCATGTAACGCAATGGAATGCTGATCACCATCGTTGGGATTCCCTCGGCAGTTAATTGAATCGCATCCGCATCGGTCGATGAATAGGAAGCCATCGCTTCGCTCACCACGGGAATTTCCACACGCTCCGCCACTTCCTTCAATCGTTTATGCAAAAACGGATGCATACTCGCGCCCACACCCAATGTCACACCTTTGCCAAGCGGGAATGCCGTGTGATCACTTGCGCCTGTTCCTTTTCCAAAAGTCACATCCATGGCGATGGCAATCGTAGGGCTGATCTCAAATGCAGAGGTGTAGGCGCCTGCATAAGAAACTTCCTCCTGGACCGAAGCCAACGCCCACACATCCCAAACATGTGACTTGGACTGAAGTTCCTCCAGACAAATGGTCAATGCGGCAACCGAAGCGCGATTATCGAGCGAATGCCCGCTCACGCATCCAGCGGACATTTCGACTGGTTCCGTATTAAAGGAGACGAGGTCACCCACTTTGACTCGCTTCGAAACCTCGCTGGAAGTGAGACCCGTTTCGACAAATAAATACTTCAACGCAACGGCGCCATGTGGATCGCCATCCGGCAACAAATTAGCGGGAGGCATAACCACAACACCGTACATCTCCTCCCCATTCGAAGCATGGACCGTGACCGGGCTACCGGGCAGAACACGCGGGTCGACGCCGCCAATATCTGTCACGTATAAAAAACCGTCCACGATGCGTGTGACCATCAATCCAATGGCATCCATGTGGGTGGCGATCATCACGGAGGGACGATTCTGTTTGACGGAGGCAGAACCAGTTTTCAGGGCGTGCAAAGAGCCGAGTTTACTTCGCGTGATTCGATCCACCAGCGGAGTCCACTTTTGCTCGATGAGAGTCGCCACCGGAGCTTCGTGTCCGGAAAGACCGGGAACGGAAATGATCGATTTTAAAAAAGGAAGGATATCAGTCATATTAATCCAAAAGACCCCAAAGAAATTTTCTCCGGGGTCTCATTCAATGTTATCCGCCAAATGCTGTGGGCGAAACTGTGGGAGTGTTGCTCGGGATCGGGGTCAACGACGGCGTGACACTTGGGCTGATCGTAAATGGGAGTGTGGGAGTTACTGAAGGCACAAGCGTTTGCGTGGGAGTCGATGTGATGGTAAATGTCGGTGTAAATGTAAACGTATTTGTTGGAGTGAACGTGTTTGTACTCGGTTGAAAAGGTGTCAGGGTGATCGTGGATGTTAATGTTGTGGTGGTCGTCAGGGTTAACGTAGGTGTTAAAGTGGCGGTGCTTGTTAATGTGGAAGGGGTGGAACTGACAGTTGGTGTGGTTGTAGAAAGCGTTCCAGTTATGGTAGTGGTTGGTGTGGGAGTACCTGTGACCGGGCCGGGGGCGAGACTAAAAAGAATAAATCCTAAACAATAACAAGGTATGGTTGCTAGAATGATCCAGATGAGTCGCGTACGCCATTTTGCGCGAGGGGTTTCGTTGTCGAAATTGACCATGTTGGTTCGATTATAATCCATCCACTTCCATAGGATACGTTTCACATGATTCCCATTCATCTCCGCATTGCAGGCTTTTTATCGTATCGCGACCTCGTTGAACTGAATTTTGACTCTTTTGAACTGGCGTGTATTTCAGGACAAAACGGCGCAGGGAAATCATCTTTACTTGATTCCTTCACCTGGTCCCTGTTTGGCGAGGCACGCGGCAAGGGTACGGACATCATTAACATCAACCCCGATGTCAAAGCCGCAGAAGTGGCATTGACCTTTAAATATGAGGGCAATATTTATCGAGTGCAACGAACGCTGCCACGAGGGAAGAGTACGGTGCTGGAATTTCAGGTGCTGGATCAGACGACGGAAAATGGTCAATGGAAAGCACTGACAGAAAAAACTACACGAGACACGCAGGCGCGCATCGAGCAAACCCTGCGATTGGATTACGAAACCTTCATCAATGCCTCCTTCTTTTTGCAAGGCAAGGCCGATCAATTCACGCAAAAGAAAGCCAGCGAGCGAAAAGCTGTGTTAAGCACGATCCTTGGGTTGGAAATTTGGGATACCTACAAGGAACGTACTGCGGAAAAACGCAAGGCCATTGAAAACGAAGTCAACTCGATTGACGGGCGCATCGCGGAAATCGATGCCGAACTTGCAGAAGAAGATACGCGCAAATCCCGTTTGCTTGAACTCGAAAATAGTCTCAAACAATTGACCCATGCACGTGCTGCGCAGGAAAGCATCCTCGAAAATATCAAGAAGACCGCAGCAGTGTTGAGCGAGCAACGCAAGCTGGTCGAGACACTTGCCAAATCACTTGAAAAATCCCGCAAGTCTCTTTCCGATTCAGAATCGAGACTCTCTGAAAAAGAAGCGGATCAAACCAAATACGCAGATCTCGTCCGCCGCGCGAAAGAAATCGAATCCGCATACAAAGCCTGGCAAAAGGCACGCGCCGAAGTCGAAAAAATGGACAAAGTCGCCGCCCAATTCCGCGAACACGATGGGAAGCGCCAGCCTTTGCTGCGCGAGATCGAAGTGGAAAAGGCAAAGCTGAAGCAGGAACTGGAAAGTTTGGAAAAACAGTCCTCAGAGATCAGTGAACAATTATCCGTGACGAGTCAATTGGAAAAGCAGGTTGAAGAAGCGGAAAAATCTTTAAAAGGTGTTGAAGAAAAAATAAGTCAACGCAATGAGCTGGAAAACAAAAAGAATCTAGCCCGTGAAAAACATGCCGCTCTCAAAGTGGAAAATGAAACTCTGCGCAGGGAGATGGATGAATTCAAGACCCGCATCGACTCCCTCGAAAAAGCGGACGGCGCGTCCTGTCCCTTGTGCGGGCAGGAGTTAAGCGAGGCACATCGCAAGTCCACGCTTAAGGAGTTGAACAAGGAAGGCAAACAAAAAGGCGATCAATTCCGCGCGAACAAAAAAGAGATCGAAGATATTGAAAAAGAAATCGCGAATAGCGAAGCAGGGCTCAAGCAATTTGGCAGCGTGGAAAACGAGCGCATTAAATTTTCGAGTACGATCTCTCAACTCACCGAACGTGTTGAATCTCTGCAAGCGCTTGCCAGAGATTGGAAGTCAAACGGCGAGAAACGTCTGAAGGAAATTACAAAATTATTGGAGAGCGGAAAGTATGCAGGCGAAGCCCAAAAGGAACTCACCAAGCTGGACAAGGAACTTGCCAAACTCGGGTACGATGCCGCCGCGCATGATTCAGCACGCAGGGAAGAGATCGAAGGCCGCGAGATCGAAGAAGAATACGGCAGCCTGAAATCTGCAAAAGATGTGAATCAACGCATCGAAACAGAGATCAAGGAACTGGAAGAGGAAAGAAAAAAGAAGAAAGAGGAAGTTGAAGATCAAGAGAAAAATTATAACGAAGCCTCAAATGCATTGACCAAATCTGAAGCGGGCGCGCCCAATCTCAACGAGGCCGAGCGAGAATTATTCCGCCTGCGGGAAGATGAAAACCAGGTGCGCAGTGAGTTGGGCGGCGCGGAACAAAAGGTAAAAGCACTTGAAACGCTGCGCACACGCAAATCAGATTTTGGATTACAGCGCGAGGAATTAAATCAAAACATCAATCGTCACAAAAATCTTGAACGCGCATTCGGCAAGGACGGTGTGCCTGCACTGTTGATCGAGCAGGCACTGCCGCAGATCGAGCAAAAGGCCAACGACCTGCTTGACCGATTGAGCGATGGACACATGTCGATTCGATTCGTCACACAGGCTGAATACAAGGATAAAAAACGCGACGATCTCAAGGAAACCTTGGATATTCAAATCAGCGATTCCGCGGGTACGCGCGATTATGAAATGTATTCAGGCGGTGAAGCATTTCGTGTCAACTTTGCGATCCGCCTCGCACTTTCGGAAATCCTCGCACAGCGAAAAGGCGCACGTCTGCAAACACTTGTCATCGACGAAGGCTTCGGTTCACAGGATGTACAGGGCCGCCAGCGACTCATCGAAGCCATTAACCTCGTCAAAAACGATTTCGCCAAGATCCTTGTCATCACCCACCTCGACGAACTCAAGGATGCCTTTCCGAATCGCATCGAAGTGGAAAAAACGGATCGCGGCAGTTCGGTGAAAGTCATATAGAGTCAAAAGTCGAAGGTTGCAAGTCAGACCTTCGACTTTTGACCTTCGACTATATTATGATCTATCTAATCATCTCCACCCTCCTGTTCGTGCCCGGCCTCATCATCATTTATTGGGTTCACAACCAATATCATCTTGATATCGTCGTCACGCCAACCGCGGCTCCAAAAGATGCGCCGCTCATTTCCATTTGCATTCCTGCGCGAAATGAAGAAAATAATATTCGCAGGTCTGTCGAAGCGGCGCTGGCGCAGGATTATCCAAACATCGAAGTCATTGTTTTGGATGACCGCTCCACCGATGCGACTCTGACTCAATTAAAAGAAATCGCCGCCCGTGACTCTCGTCTCCTCCCAATCAGCGGCTCGGACCTACCCGAAGGCTGGGCTGGTAAACCCCATGCTTTATATCAAGCCTCGGCAGATGCCCGCGGCGAATGGTTATGTTTTTTGGATGCAGACACTTTCCTCGCACCCGAGGCCATCTCGTCGTGTTATGTCAAAGCCCTCGAAACAGAAGCAGATCTTTTCACAGTCATGACCGAGCAAATCCTTGGATCGTTCTGGGAGAAAGTAGTCATGCCGTTGGTGATGACCGCGCTCTCTGTCGGCTTCTCCCCTCGCAAAGTTAATGACCCTTCGCGCCGCGATGCCGTTGCCAATGGGCAATTCATCCTGATCAAGCACAGCATTTATGATTTGATCGGCGGACACGAAAAAGTTAAAGACCAGATCGTCGAAGATAAAGCCATCTCTGAACAAGTCAAATGGAATGGGCATCGATTGATCGTCGCCGATGGAATGCAAGTGGTGAGCACACGCATGTACACATCACTAGAATCAATGTGGGAAGGTTGGACGAAAAATATTTATCTTGGGCTTCGTGACCATGTTGCCATGTTGTTGCTTGGCGCATTCGGCGCATCGCTTGCGTTGATCGCGGCGTTGTTTCTGCCGATTTGGCCATTAATTGGATTGGCGTGGTATTTTAATAATGGCGAGTGGATGGCACTGGCTGTGATCCTCGAATCACTTTTTGTTTGGGGATATTTGATCTATAACCGCGCAATAATCGCGAAGAAGATGAACATTTCTGAGTGGTATTCGTTAACCACTCCACTGGGTGCGGGCGTTTTCGCCGCCATGATGTTGACCTCTGCATGGAAGGTGCTTTCCGGTCAGGGCGTTACCTGGCGCGGAAGAACGTATCATTCGAATTAATGTTAGCTATAACTTGACAGTTCTGACCTGAATTTGTTATATTTTGTCAATCTTTGTTAAAGGTAACAAAATATAACATTTATGACTGTCCCATCCATTGACCGTGAAAAGAAAATATTAGAACTCTTGCAGCAGCAAGGCAGCGCATCCATCCAGGAATTGGTGGATGCGTTTGGCGTTTCCAACATGACCATCCATCGTGACTTGAACAAGTTGATGGAAGCCGGGCACCTTCAAAAAAAACATGGTGGTGTGACTTTGGCCAACAAATCAGCCATTTCCGTAGAGGGACAGTGTGCCATGTGCGGCAAGCCAAATTCAGAGCGAACCATTTTCATTGTGAATCTGGAAAACGGCGAGCAAAAACGTGCCTGTTGTGTCCACTGCGGCCTGATGATCCAAAGCCAGACCAAAAACGTCTGGCAATCCCTTACCACCGATTATTTACATGGTCACAAGATCAGTGCAAATCAGGCTTTCTATCTACTGGGAAGCGATTTAAGCATCTGCTGTGTCCCCAGCATTTTAAGTTTCGGTTCGCAAAAGGAAGCGGAAAAGTTTCGAAAAGGATTTGGGGGACGCATTGCGAACATGGATGAAACTTTGAATTATTTACATAAAATGATGCACGCGTAGCGTGATTCAGAAATATTCACACACCTACAAAGGAAGAGTACTAATGAAAAAGCTTTTGACGTTCGTTTTGGCAAGTATGTTTCTATTGAGTGCTTGTGGCGCAGCCGATGACGGCCATGACCATGCTGATGGCACCGGAGTTGAGATCCATGATCCTTGGGCGCGTTCCGCCGCTCTGGGGGACAATACTGCAGCCTATATGCTGGTACACAATCATTCCACATCTGAGGATGCCATTGTGGGAGCTTCAACAGATGTCGCGGAATCTGCTGAAATTCATCTGAGTCAAATCGATGCAAATGGGGTCATGGAGATGATTCATCAGGATTCCGTCGCACTCCCGGCGGATACTGAATTGGAATTTAAGCCTGGTAGTTATCATATTATGTTAATTGGCTTGAAGCAGGATCTCAAGAAAGGCGATGAAATTACCGTGACCCTGCATTTCCAGACGCATGAAGATATCGTTGTCACCATCCCTGTTTATGACGCGGCGGAAATGGGCGGCGAAGGCATGGACATGGATATGCATGACGATATGCACGAAGAGACCCCCGCCCCATAAGAAATTATCCGCCCAAGCACAAATTTCTGAGCCACCCCATTAGAATGGGGTGGCTTTTTTGATTGTCTAAACTCAAAGAATATAAATCCAAAATGTGCGGAATCATACCCGTGTCAGGTCGGAAGCGCAGGCGACTGATAAATCCTGAGGGGAAATTAATCCTATTCTCATAATTGTGATAAAAGTTACAGAAATTTCCAAGGCATAGCCTTATAGTATTCTCAATTCATCCCAAGGATCACCCATGACAAAATTTCCAATTACCGTCATTGCAATCGTAGTCGCATTTTTTGCGTTGGGTTATTTTGCCTACGTGTCGGATGCGGCTGCCTATGGAGGAAATGCTCCTGAGACCTGCGCCAACTGTCACGTGATGGATTCGCAATACGAGAACTGGTATCACGGCGGGCATGAGAACTGGGCGAAGTGCACCGATTGTCATTTACCTCACGATAATTTTGCGATCTACTATGCGGAAAAAGGAAGGCAGGGCATGAAGGATACCTATGCTTTTGTCACGGGAAACATCCCGGTTTCCATTCGCGCCAGTGACCAAACGAAGGGGATCATTCAAAACAATTGTATTCACTGCCATGAACAGACCGTGGAAAATATTGTGATGGGCGCCCAGCCATTTGACCGTTATTGTTGGGAATGCCATCGCACGGTGGCACATGGCGAACGCGGGGCCTCCGGTCTCCCCTATCAAGACTCAGCTCTATATCCTGTTAAATAAGGAGAATGTAACCATGAAGAATTACACCACTCTCATTCTATCGGGTCTCGTCATTATTCTGGCGGCGGTACTGGTAGGTGTACTCACTTATGAAAGAAATCAACCGGCCGAGGAAAGGGCTGTTCAACCATTGGTTGAAATTGCACCCATGGAACCCGATTCATCGAAGTGGGGAATCAATTTCCCCAACCAATATGATTCGTTCATGAAAACCGAGACCAACAACACGCCTACCACGTTTGCAGGCTCCTCTCAATTTTCCTGGCTGGAACGCGATCCACGTCAGGTGATCTTGTTCGCGGGATATCCTTTTAGCAAGGACTACAACGATGACCGCGGACACGCCAACGCGCTTGCAGATGTACGTGCCACAGGCCGCTTGAATTTGGACGATTCAAACCCCAAACATACACCAGCCACATGTTATTCCTGTAAATCAACGGATAACCCGGGATTGTGGGATGAATTGGGCATGGAAGCTTACGACAAGATGACATTCAATGAAATGACGCCTAATATCAATAATTCCATCGGCTGTGCGAACTGCCACGAAGCGGGAACGATGCGATTGATCGTCACCAATCCGGCTTTGAAGGAAGCTTTAGCCGCACAAGGTAAGGATTGGGAAACTTTCACCCGTCAGGAAATGCGAACGGTGGTTTGTGCCAACTGTCATGTGGAATATTATTTCAAAGGTGACGGTAAGTATCTTACCTTCCCGTGGGCAAATGGAACCGATATTGACAGCATTTTGGCTTACTACGAAGAATCCGGCTTCAAGGATTGGGCTTATCCCGATGCCGACACACCCATGCTCAAGGCGCAGCATCCGGAATATGAATTCTTCACAGCCAACAGCACTCATTACAATGCCGGCGTTTCATGTGCAGATTGCCACATGCCGTACGTCAGCGATGGTGCGACAAAATATTCCTCGCACGATGTTCACAGTCCGCTGTTGAACGCGGAACAATCCTGCGGACAATGTCACACGGATACGCAGTATGTGACCAATCGTGTCGCGGCCATTCAAGAACAAGTGGCATCCACCAAGATCCAAACAGAAGATGCGATCCTGGATGCGATCACCGCGATCAAGGCAGCGGTGGCAGCCGGCAATGCGGATGCGGCATTATTGGATCAGGCTCGCAAATTGCATCGCGAAGCGCAATTTATGTGGGACTTTGTCTCAGCCGAAAACAGCACAGGCTTCCACAACCCGGAATATGCGCTAAAAATTCTGGCAGAATCCACAAACCGCGCAAGGCAGGCTCAAATGCTTGCAGCACAATCCATTGGCGATACGTCGCTTCTTTCGACGGGCACCTATTACGTCACGCCCACGCCATAATCAATTAAACAGACTCCCCGTCTATAATGGACGGGGAGTTTTCGTTTTAAGGGAACTTATTCCGAGTTCTGATCGTTTGGATTCAACAAGGAGAAAAAATGAAAAAGATTGTCTTCGCACTACTAACCATCATCCTGGCGGCCTGTTCATTCACCGCGTCCAGCGAGTACGACCAAAACCTCGGCAAATGGCAGGATGCAAAAATTACTCATTATCGTTATACGCTTTCCATTGGTTGTTTTTGTGCGTTCAGGGAAGACATGCCAGTAATCGTTGAAGTTTTGAACGGAGAAATCGTCTCGATCATTTCCGCGAATGGCTCACCCATGGACTCGGCAAATCCTGCATATTCATCAGTCGAATATTATGCGACGATGGACCGCCTCTTTACCCAGCTGAAATCTGCCCTTGATGAAGCAGATGAAGTGGCCGCTGTCTACGACTCGACCTACGGATTCCCCACTTCCATTTCGATCGACCAGATCAAGGATGCTGTGGACGACGAGTTGTTCATCACGGTTGAAAATTTTGAAGTTCTTGAATAATAAATCAAAAGCGACCTGCGTAAGGTCGCTTTTGATTTAAACTCATTGCATCCACTGATCCAAAATTTCCTGATCTGCGATCAGGATGCGCCGTTCCTCCATTTTGATGGCACCGCTGCGTTCCAATTCCTTTATGGAGCGGGCAACGACCTCACGCACGGTTCCCAATCTTGCAGCCAGCTGCTCCTGCGTCCAGATAGGCGCGGACTTCTCCCCTGGCAATTCGGCAATCAAACGAGCAAGGCGGTGAGTCACTTGATAGAATGCCATTTCGCTGGCCATGCGGACCATGCCGCGCAGCATTTTCCCAAAGTTGTTCAGCACTTTTTGCGCAAACACCGGGTGAGACAAAATCAACTCATGAAGCTTCTCCCTGTCGATCACCCAAACACGACACAGTTCAAGAGCGCCTACATTGACAGGATTTGTCCCTTCGTCAAAGGCAGGCACTTCCGCAAACGTATCACCTTCCTGCAACATCCGAATGATGTATTGTCGTCCCTGGGGGGAAAGGGTAAAAATCTTGGCGCTGCCTTGTTCGATAATATGCAATCCATCGCAGGGATCCCCCTCCCAAAATAATACATCTCCGCGCTGGTATTCGCGAAGATGCATATGTTCAGCAATATCCTTCAGGATCGCTCCTGAAAGATCATCGAAATATTCATTTGCTTTTAAAACTTTCAACCTTTTTTGAACATCGGTTTCAATAGGCTTCATATATAAAACTATATTTCACTCAACAGCACTTGATCCGTTCCACGGTCCACCTCCCACGGATAGACAATGAAAGCATCCGTGGTGGCTGCGTAATAATCGGGTCGTGCGCTGCCAAACAAATTACGATAAGGGTTGAAATGCAACACGCAGGTTTCGGGAAAACCACCCGCAGCAGAAACACGATTCTTGACTGCGGTGATGGTTCGTCCCGAACCCCACACATCGTCAACGATCAGAGTGGGCCTGCCGCGCAATTTGTCCTCAGCTGGGAATTGGATAAACTCCGGCCATGCCATGAATGCAGAGGATTTCTGGCTTTCCATTTGGGCGGGAAAATCCACAGCGGCGGTGAGAATATGGGTAATGTCCATTGCTTCGGCAAGCATTCCACCGGGGACGATCCCGCCGCGAGTGATCACCACCATAGCGGTAAATTCACGGCGAAACTGCGGGACGAGATGGTCGATCAATTTGTCGAGCTCTTCCCATGAGACCAGTTCACGACGGGATTCAGGCGGCATGTGTTATTCCTTGTGTAAATGATTCAGCGCAACGAATGTTGATTAAGCAAGAGCAGCTGCGAGCGGAGCAGGAGCCGCAACCTGGATCGAGCGTCCTTCTGTCTGGGCAACTTCCACGTCACGTGCCCAGATGTAAAGGCAGGCATGATAAGCAGTGTTGGTATAGGAACTGAACAGGCTGGATACCATCACAAAAGTAAAGAAGATCAACGCTCCGATGGCAATCCCAACCACGGTGATCGCCGTGCTGCCACCCGCCACATAGGCCATACCGCCGCCAATGGCAAAGGCAATGACCAGGCCGATCATGACAAACACAAAACTGATCAAGCCGGTGACCCAACGCACACCCACAAAACTGATGCCAATGAGCAGGAAATTTTCTTTTGTGATCTTTACGATACGAGCAAGGCCGTCTTTGAGATTTAGATCATCAATGACCATGGCGGGCAAAACCAAAAGCGCTGCTTCAGTCCACAACGCTTCAACGGCTCGCAAAACCGAACGCAGGATGCTCGCAAAAACATTATTCTTTCTATTGTTTTGAGCCATGCTGCGAAGCATTCCTACAATTGTGGAAACAGCGGCAAGAGTGAGGATGTCAAAGAAGTCGCGGCGCACGATGGCCCATGCTTCATCCATTCGTCCATCACCCTTGGTAAGATACCCATAGATCAAGTGAATGGTCATGGCGGAAAACACATAGGTCACGACAAACTGTACGAACATCAGGATGGCTCCCAGGCCGCCCATAAGGTAACGACCGACGACATTGTCGCCAAATGTAATGGCAACGATGATGATCGGGATGATGCCAATGACCGAAACGATCATGCCTACGATCAGGGCATAGACGGAGGGCTTAAGCAGGTCCTTGTCCTTGAAGGCCATACCCCAAGCCTGTTTTAGAAAACTCCAACCACGTGAAAAACTTTGCATGTGATAATTCTCCTTGGCCAAATATACGTGCATTATAGCAAAATTGATGCAATCATAAGCCATTCAAAGGAAAATCGTTTGTACTGCGGGCAAAGGTTAATAAATCTGTCAATCCGAAAAACAGGGGGCAAAGGTATAATCTGGCGGTTCAAATCACCCACCAGGAAAATCAATGAAAAAAATAATCATAAGTCTCCTCGCACTGACATTGTTTGGTCTTGCAGCCTGCGCGAATGCCTCCCCAATAGAACCCACGCCCACACCAAACCCAATGGTGGTGCAGGGTCAGAAAGTCTTTAATGCCCATTGTGCAACCTGTCATGCGCTCGTACCGGATACGATCATCATCGGTCCATCTTTATCCGGCCTGGCCACACGGGCCGAAACCAGAGTGGAGGGGCAGACTGCTGACGAATACATTCAAATGTCCATCCTTCGACCGGGCGATTATGTAGTGGAAGGATTTAACAACGTGATGATCGCCAATTTTGCAAAGGACCTCACCAGTGAAGATATGAATGCCCTCGTGGCATTCCTGTTGACTTTAAAGTAGTCCCGTTCGGCCGCTTCTTTACAAGAGCGGTAAATTCTCATTGGAGGAGAATGTATGAAGATTTGGATGAAACGTATTTTTACAGGGTTGGGAATTTTATTGTTGGCCGGTGTTTTGTATGCGGCCTTCGTCCCCGTCCCGCAGGATGTAGTTCCGGCAGAAGATAAATGGGGAGCGGGCTCAAGCAGCGTGGAGCCTGCGTGGAGTGGATTACAACGCGACTTCCCGGCCAGCAATGAAACGGATGCCAACGCATCCACACCCGAAAAAGTGGAACTTGGCCGCCTCCTTTTCTTTGACCCGGTCCTGTCTCAGAAGAATGACATGTCCTGCGCGACATGCCACAACCCTGATCTGGGATTCACCGATGGAAAGGGTCAGGCCGTTGGAGACAATGGAACTGTGCTGCCCCGCAGTGCCATGAGCTTGTGGAACGTAACCTATAATACCAATTTCTTTTGGGATGGCCGCGCCGCCACACTCGAAGAGCAGACGGATACTCCGCTCACAAACGAGAACGAAATGGCTTCCACCCCGGAGGATATCGAATCCGAATTGCAAGCCATTCCTGAATACGCTCCCTTGTTTGAGAAGGCATTCGGGAGTACAGACTCTGTCACCTACGAAAATGTGCAAAAAGCGATTGCCGCATTCGAGCGCAGCCTGGTGACGAACAACTCCCCGTTCGATAAATATGCCGCAGGTGATGTGACCGCGCTCACTCCGGCCCAACGCCGCGGACTTGGATTATTCCGCTCGGCTGCCACGCGCTGTTTTGAATGTCACTCCGCGCCGACGTTTTCAGACGATTCATTTTCCATCACCGGCGTACCGGATCTTCCCGGTCAGGCTCATGATACAGGCAGATTGGAAATTGAAAGCACCAGCCTGGATGGGGCCTTCAAAGCACCCACACTGCGCAATATCGCATTGACCGCTCCCTACATGCATAATGGCGCATTTGCCACTCTTGAAGAGGTGGTTGATTTTTACGCAAAAGGCGGCGGGCGTGATGATGGTATCGAGAATGTTGACATTCATGTCATCGGGTTTGACCTGACCCCACAGGAAAAAGAAGACCTTGTCGCCTTCCTCTATGCATTAACAGATGAATCCAATGTGCCGGAGATTCCCGCCACTGTCCCCTCGGGGTTACCCGTGGTGGAACATGTTGAAAATCCTGCGCGAGAAATCGTCAGCCAAATGAATGCCACGGGAACTGAAGCAGGCGTCACCGCGCCGCATGAGGCGGTTACCCTTCGAGTGGAAGAAGGCCAGACGATTCAATCCGTGGTGGATCAGGCGTTACCCGGCGATACCATCGAAGTCCCGTATGGAATTTACAAGGAGCATGTTGTCATCGACATCAGCGACGTGAAATTCCTCGGCATTCCAAATGATAAGGGCGAATGGCCGGTGATTGAAGGCGAAGGCACGGGCGCTGATGGTGTGATTGCTTCAGGCAATAACTTTGAGATGGCCTACTTCGCAGTCAAGAACTTCACCAGCAATGGTGTGTTGGTGGAAGGTGCCAAGAGTATTTACCTCCACGATATGTATATTGAAAACACCGGCGTGTACGGTGTGTACCCGGTGCGCTGCACTGACGTGCTGATAGAACGCATCGAAGGCACATTGATGAACGACGCGGCCATTTATGCAGGCAAGTCTGAAAATGTTGTCATTCGCGATACGCTTACGTACGGAAATGTGATCGGCATTGAGTTGGAAAACACCGTCAATGGCGAGGTGTACAACAACGTTGCCCACGACAACACCATCGGCATTTTCATCGACCTGCTGCCGCAGTTGCCTTCCAAAGTTTCAATGTACACCAAGGTGCATGACAATATTTCAGAGAATAACAACGGCGAAAACTTTGGGAAACCCGGTACTGCCGTATCGTTAATTCCGCCCGGCACCGGCATGTTGATCCTCGCCGCCGATCATGTGGAAGTGTACAACAACACCATCCGCGGAAATAAAACAGGCGGTCTGGCGGTCTTCAACTTGACCATCGGATTCTCGGAAGAGGAAATCGATGTCGGTCCGAACCCCGAGCACAACTACGCTCACGATAATATTTACGAGAATAACGGGTATGATGCGGATAAATTTGTCAAAGACATGCTGGGTGGCGGCTTTGATATTATCTGGGATGGTTCCGGTGTGAACAATCGCTTCGATGAACCGAATGCAAAGACATCCTTCCCGCCTGTGCTGCCTTCCAGTAAATGGCCTGACCCGCTGTACAACGTCTACTGGCGTTTGCTGAATTTTGTGGTCAAACTGGCAGGGTAGAAAGAAACAAGATGAAAGAAGAAAGGACAGCGACATAAGCCGCTGTCCTTTTTGTTTTGATTTATATGGTGGCGTTTTGAAACTCCCGCGAGTTCAATACTTCCACACTTGCTAAATATTTTATTCGCGGTGTGTAATACAAACGACAATGGAGATTATTTTTCAAGATCGAAAAGGTACGGTGGGGAATCTGTAATTCAAAATCAAAACCAATGCCAAGATAATAACGCGTTGTTCTCGATTTTCCAATTCCTGTGGTTCTTTCGATCACCTCGACGATACCTTCCTTGCGTTCGACCTTTTTTTCAAATAAAGCTAACAAGTTTTTTGCATCCAGGAAACTAATTAAGATCGTACCGATCATAAAAAGAGCCATCCCGCCTGTTAAGATCGTGAAGATAATCGCGTCGTCGAGAAACACAGGAGGAGTAAAAAATGGCAGGATTTGTTTCAAGGAAAACACAATAATGATCAATATAAGGAAAACAGCCCACCAGCCTTTTTTCAGAATGGTCATTTTTTGGCCGGCGGTTAATTCTCCAACTTGATTGGCACGGATATCCTCTTCGGTAAAACCAAGCGATTTCCCATATAAGAGTGTAAATTCACGTGCCTGTTGAGATTCAGTTACCCACTCATTCTTGCCGAAATCATTTTCATCCTTTTGTGTCATGTCTCCTCCTATAAAAGACTGACCGGATCAATCTCAATACGCCAATTATTTAACATAATACCACGCAATAACGAAACAGGATCTGGACTTCGCACCACGATCTGCCAGCGATATTCACCATTCTCCTTTGCAAAAAAAGATGGGACCGGCCCGATCAATTCCGTTTGATGAAGCGCATCCGCTTCGATCTTAACCTTGAGCCTGCCCGCCATTTTCTGCGACTCTTCTTCCGCCCGGGCATTGTCCGCGTGGCGATATTCCAGACGCGCCAGCCTGGTAAAAGGCGGATATCCCAACTGCCTGCGATCATCCAATTCGTTTTCATAAAATCCGTTCACATCATGCTGCGCAGCATATTGAATGGCGTAATGTTCAGGCATGAAAGATTGCAGGATTACCTTGCCACCCCGTGAAGAACGCCCGGCCCGGCCCGCCACTTGAGTTAGCGTCTGAAATACTTTTTCGCTTGCAAATGGGTCCGGCAAATTCAAGCCGACATCGGCCAAAACAATCCCAACCAGTGTGACCAAAGGCAAATCCAATCCCTTCGCAAGCATTTGCGTCCCGATCAACACATCGGCCTGGTGATTGGCAAAATGCGTCAGGATCATTTCATGCGAATCCTTTTGACGCGTGGTATCCCAATCCCAACGCAACGTCCGCACACCCGGAAACATGGATTTAACTTCCTCTTCCACCTTTTCGCTGCCTAGTCCATATTCGCGGATCTGCTTACTCCCACAATTCGCACAAGCCTTCGGTTTTTGGCGGGTATATCCGCAATGGTGACAAAGTAACGTTGGAACGTTGGAATGTTCCAACGTTCCAACGTGCAGCGTCAGCGGCGTTTCACAGTTGGGACATTTCAGGGTAGTGCCGCAATCTCGGCAGAAAATATAAGTTGCCGTGCCGCGTCGATTCAAAAATAAAATCGCCTGTTCCCCGCGTGAGATCGTCTCCGCCAGAGATTCGGCCAAGGAACGTGAGAAGATCCCACGATTGCCATTCTTCAATTCCTCGCGCATGTCTACGATGTACACGGGCGGCAGAGCAGAATCGGTCACACGATTGGGCAGGACCAGTTTTTGAATTCGATCATTCTCCGCTTGAAAGCGCTGTTCCACAGTGGGCGTCGCGGACCCGAGTACGCAGACCGCTCCGCATAATCGTGCATATTCCTGAGCAAAGGTCACCGCATTGTAAAAAGGAGGATCCGCCTGGTAATACGAACCATCGTGGCATTCATCCACAACGATCAAACCAATATTAGGCAAAGGAGAAAACAAAGCCGAACGCGCACCGATGATGACATTTAATTTTCCACTACGTGCCCTGCGCCAGGTATCGTAGCGTTCCCCTTCCGACAGCTTCGAATGGACCAGCCCCACTTGACCGGGAAAGCGGGATAAAAAGCGACGGACCAACTGCGGCGTCAATGCAATTTCAGGGACCAGAATCAGCGCCTGTTGGCCGTGCTTGATTACTTCATCTGCCGCACGCAGATAGATCTCCGTTTTACCGGAACCTGTCACACCGTGGAGAAGGAAAGAAGAAGGATGAGTGGAAAAGGATGAATTTATTTTTTGCAATGCAGAAGATTGCTCATCCGTTAAATTGAACTCATCGACAGTAATTTGTTTTTCAATTTTCCCAAGCGGGTCGCGAAAAATTTCGTTCTCGAACAAACGGATCAAACCGCGCTCTTCGAGTTCCTGCAAATCTGCCAGGTTGCAGCCGGTCTGCGCGTACACCCACGAAAGATTAACTGCATCCGGCTGTTGGATCAGGAAACGCAGTGCCGCCTGACGCCTGGCCAAAGTCTGTTTTGTGCCGAGCGACTCCATTTCTGCTTCTGCCGCTTCCGGCTTCACCGAAAGCTGTGCAACGCGAATGTGCTTCGGCCTCACTCGCGGAGGAGGCAGCACATTCTTTGATGAAAGTACACCTTTCTTAACCAGAAGATTGGCGGTCCTGCGCCAATCCACTTTTGCAAAATGGGAATCGATCTGACGCCCGCGCAATGCACCCCGCTCGCGCAATAAATTTACAAGACGAGTCGCAACCGTGGAGGCTTTATCCTGATATTCTTTGATCCGCAATTCATAACTGACGTCTGCCTGCTGACTCAATCCAATCGGCAGCATCATGCTCACCACAGACGCAAGCAGATTCAGCGTGGCATCTGCCATTCGAACAGCAAGAGAAAGCTGGGGCGCGGTCAGAACCGGGGCAGGGTCGAGCAGGTCAATGATCGGTTTGGTGTCCTCCACAGCAGGAACATCCACCAAAGCAAGGACTACTCCCTGCACAGTTTGTTTTCCAAAAGGAACGATCACGAGACATCCCGGCTGAATTTGAGTGGCCAATTCAACTGGGATGGCATAATCGAACAGGCTGGAGATCGCAGAAACGTTGACAACAACACGGGCGAACATGCTGTGATTATAATGGTGAAAACGGAGGCCGCTATGATGATGATAACAATGGTGCTGGGTGGGATCGCAATTCTGATTACAGTGGGTGTAATCGCTTTTCTGTTCATAAAGTCGAATCAGGTCAATCTCACGGGTACGACCGATAAAAAGCCCGAGTGGATGCGCTCAAATCCGCCGGCGGAAACCATCGCTGCAACCAAAGCTGAAGGTGAAGGTGTGACGATCTACAATCACGATGAAGGTGAAAAACTGGCTTCTCCATTCGCAGAACAGATCGAGGATATTTTGCGGGTCAAGTTGGAAGCCGACCCCGCATTGAAAAACATTAAAGTGGATCTCGGTACCGACAGGGATGGTAATCTTGAGTTTTGGGTGAACGAGAAAAAATATGCAAGCATAAACGAGCTGCCCGATGAAGGTTTGAAGAAAGCGGTTCGCGAAGCGGTGAAGAGCTGGGAAAGTAGAAAATAAATTTTTAGTGCAGGAGAAATTCGCGCATTATTTTTTTAGTACCACCCCGGCTCCATATCCAACCACCGAAGAGAAATCCCCGGTGACATCGCCGGAGGTGGCGTGCTTTAATATCTTCACCTGGTTCGCGCCCAATGTTTTACTTGCCCACAAAGTGGAAGCAACTGCGGCACGACCACAAGCGAACCCATCACCGGTTTCTTCGGCTTCAAAAATGGAGCCGGGATCGAGGGATTCAAAGCGCTTGAGCATTTCAGCATCAAGCAGGTTGGCGGTCTGTTGATCATAAAAATGGGAAAGATCCGTGGATGCGACGAGGATCATATTTTTATTCTTAAAGATGTGACCCAACGCCTCGCCCAACCGTTGGGCTGTTTCTGCTTCCTGCGAGCGGATCATCACCGGCAGTAATTTGAATTCGTGAGTGAAAACACGTTGTAAAAATGGAAGCTCAATTTCCAGAGAATGCTCCCTGTCATTTGCAACGGGCGTAATGGGAATTTCAAGGTTGGCTTGTAATTCAGCCAGGGCAAATCGATCCACTTCGATATTTCCCAGCGGCGTGGAATATGCCTGATGCTTTGTAGTGATAAGGGGATATTGCGAAAAATTATGAAATGGTGAAAGAACAACGACCAACTCAGGGGTAAGTCCGCGAAGCGCGGCGAAGGCATGTGCGGCCACTGCGCCCGAATATTGATGTCCTGCATGAGGGGCGATCACGGCAAGTACTTCCCCATCCAAATGTGGTGAATCCGCCCCGGCTAAATATTCATCGACCTGTGCCGCAAGGAGTTTTGGATTTCCTTCATACCAGGTACCTGCAATGGGAGAGGGACGAAGGTCAAGCATAAAATGATTATAAGCCTTTCAGCAAACGGAGGGCAAATTCAATCTGGAATTTGCCCTCCGCTAAAACGTTATTTTGGAATGGTGTAGGTACTCAGCACTCTGTCAAAGAGTGGTTGATAAAGGTCCAGGAAATCATTGTCCGAAATGAACGACAGAAGCAATATTTGCCTGCCCCCATCGCGCAATTCGAAATTTGTCACACCTGAAAAACCGCCTTTTACCGATCTCCAAGTCCAGAATTCGCTGCCATCGTTGAGGGTTTTGATGTCAGACACGCGGATGTCGTTACTACCACTTGAGTAGCGATCGTTCAACAGGAAAAGAGCCATCTGGCCTGCATTCCCCATTGTGTAGGAATTGCCATCCACCACTGAAACATTCTCAATTAAAGCTGCCAAATCAGGCGACTGCAATGTTTCGATGAGCGCATCGGAATATGTTTCATGGTCGTCGAATTGGTATGCCCAGCCCAGTGGAACGTCAATCGACATGGCTTCATTGGGGCCGACAAAATTCCATGTGGGACCATAGATCGGGAGACCGTTTGCCGCATCGGGATCAACCTCCAGTGAGCCAATAAAGTCTTCAAACACAGTCAAGTAGGCTGAATTGCCTTTTATGGCACTCTCAGGACCCAGAATTTCGAATGTATAAGAGGTTGCGCCAAACTGGTTGTACACAGACCTTACAAACTGTGTTCTTCCCTCGAACTCGTACGATTTGTCGATCAGGATCACATCTTTTGCATTGCTGCTCGAATAATCATCCAAAACATACCCGTCAAATGATGCGTAATAAAAATCATCCGTCGATTTTACGAAGTTTTCATAAGTATCTGCATCCAATTGATAGCCCGTATTTGTAACTGATACATAAAAGAAAACCCCCGATTTCTGCTCTGTGATATACACATCATAATCACCTCCTTCAACAGTCCACCCAACAGGCGGGTAAAACGAAAATGTTCCAGATGCATGATCCTGGATTGTCGTAGCAAGATTTATCTTGCTTTCAGAAACAGGCGGAGCCGGCGGCACTACCGGTGCAGACGTTTTCGTCGGAATCTTGGTGGGAATGGATGTCTGCGTAGGCACGGCCGTGGGGGTAGCCGGTACTCCCAACCCAGCACATGCCAGATTAACAGCGAGCACGATCATAACTACAGCTATCAGGTTTCCTTTGTTTGTTTTCATTTCATTCTCCTTATAAAAATAATGGCTGGAAAAACCTCGACGCCATAATTATGGAGTACAAACGGCAAAAAAACTGCCAAAAACCACCAAGTTTGTTATAATTTTGAAAAAGAAAAGATATGTTCGCTTTGGCAAAAAAGATATAAGGGAAAACTATGCTTGCACAAGCAACCATTATGATGGCGCTGGCTTCCATGGCACTCACGCTATGGCTGGCCTTTTATCTTTTTGCACGGGGATTTCCAAATCTTATTACCCTCAGGGCGGCACTTTCCCTGCTGGCAATATCTGCCTTCTTTCTCGGAACATACAACAACTTCTTCACACCCGTCCATGCGCCGGCAGCGTTGCTGGCGGTTCTGTTAATTATCGGAATGACTTGTTGGTACAGTGTTACTTTCCAACTTTTATCTCCCTTTTATCGCCATAAATATCGCTTGGGAGAAATTAGCGTTTACACTCTTGCATTTGTGACGATCATTCTGCTCATTGTTTTAAAAACATCATTTCCGCGCGAACAAGGGAATGATGTTTACGTGGCAAGTTTGGAAAATAATCCTGTATATATTTTGTACGGGCTGACCCAGATCATCATTTTTGCGGGATCATTTTTCAATTTACTGGTCGATAACAAGATCCGCTTCATGCCGCAGGGACGATTTTTTCTACTTACATCGGCATTCCCCACTTTGGCAGTTCTTTATGGCATCGTTGCCTTATTCGTCACCAATCCACCCATGCCCAGATTGTTCCAGGATTTTTTTGTTTTCAGCGGCGTATTCATGCTGGGACTTTCCGTAGCCCGCCACCAAAGCCTCATCGAACGCCGCACAGTCTTCCAGGATTTTCCAATCCTTGGGCTGGGCATGTTCGCAATAGTCAGTATTTATTTAACTATCGCCATCTTCATTGGCCTGCCACCCCGGCAATTCGGGTTGGTCACCGCTTTTGCAATCATCATCCATTCAATGTACGACCTAGCCAGAGAGTTTCTGGAACGAGCCCGCCTGCAAAACGATTCCGTGCTCAGGAAAAAATTATATTTATTCGAAACCAACGACATTACCGAAGAAAAATTACATGACTATCTGCAAAACGGACTTGACCTTCTATGTAAAAGTCTTAACGCTGATTCCGGCCTGATCGCCATCCGCAGGAATGACGCTCTTTTTGTCACTGCCAGCAAAAACTCAATGGAAGTGGGAGGCGAGATTTCCGAGCAACTCATCAAGCCTGAAGATGTTTATCCATCTGAAGGGCAAATTAAAAATATCGAATGGATCACCTCCTCATTTGAAGGACCCAAACCAATTGCATTGGTCGGAATCGGGAAATCGAGTACAAAATTAAATTACTCCACCGGCGAACTTGACCTCTTCATGGAATTTGCAGATCACATAGGAACAATCGTATCCATTGGGAATTTACGCCCCAAGATTAATCAACAGGTGATCGACCTGGTTGAACAGGCAAATTCACAAAACCAGGATATGGGAACCGTCGCAAGTGAAATCCTTGAGACGTTATCCCTGAATCCAGAGGAAGAACTTGTCAAGGTAGTCGAAGAGGGGCTGCGAAAATACTCGGATTACATCGTACTCGGCCAGTCTCCTCTTGCGGAGTGGATTGGCGTAAACGGGAATTCCCACATTGAACGCGGCAAACAGGTCCAAAAAGTTCTAAGCAAAGCAATCGAAACCCTGCGTCCTTCCGAAGCGCGCCCGCCAGAGCCGCTGCCAAGGGTTTGGTACAACTACGTCGTCTTGCATGATGCTTATATAAAAGGGGTTATAAATCGGGAGGTCATGGCCAGATTGTATATCTCCGAGGGAACGTTTAACCGCATACGGCGGAGTGCGATCAAGGGAGTGGCCCGATGGCTGCTTGAAGAAAGCAAAATGACAAACAACAAATTTAACTTAAGTAAAACGGGCATTTGAAATGCCCGTTTTACTTATTCAGGAGATGAAAAGGGTCTGTATGTCAAAACTGCCGTATCCACCACAGGTTCATAAATATCTTCGAACAGCCTGTTCCAGGCACGGGTCAATATAAAGATCTGAGTTTTATTGCGGACTTCGAAATACGTCTCACCGGCATACCCCCCCGAGCGTGCAATCCATTTAATCTTTCCGCTCGTTCTCTCCTGCAAGATCACTTCAGAAGTAACTCTTATGTCATCTGATCCTTTGGCATAGGCCGCATCAAGAAGTTTCAATGCCTCTTTGACCGCAATCCTCGGGATGGTAGTTTCTCCATATTCCAGGAGAAAGGTCTCGATTACAGCATTCCCATCAGGTGAGCTAAATTGGCTATGAGTCATTCCGGAAGATTGTTCTGGAATTAGTTCCCAACCAATCGGTATATCGATGGAATAATCATGATTCGATTCGGTGTATTGCCACGAACTGACATAGGCAGGCACCCTCACGGACGAGTCCTGCTGATCTCGAATTGATTCATTGAAAGACGAGAAGAGTGCTTCGTATTTCGGGCTGGCAGTGATTTGCAAACGATCCCCCACCATTTCAACAACATACATCGAATTCCCCACCTGCCTGTAAATTGATATGGCGAGTTTTCTTGTTCCATTTTGAATAAATGTCTTTTTCGAAAAAACAAAACGCGCAGATCGATCTTCATCGAGTGAAATCAGGGTATATTTTTCCCTATCGCCATAATATGTAGCTTCTGTATTTGCTGCAAGCTGCAAAAATGACATTGACGAGAGCCTGTAACCGGTATGAATCAAAGACACTGAAAGCACAATCGATTCGGGAGAGTATACGACCACTCCTAAAGGTGTACTTTGAGTTATCCAGGCCAGGGGTGCTTCATATGAAAACCATAATGATGGGTGAATATACGAGGCCATCTCTGGAGAATCAAAAACCACAACTTGACTGACTGCAGCATATTTTTGCGAAGAACGACTTACACCTTCAAATAAGGAAGGGGAAGGTAGTGCCTGCAACCCATTACAAGACAGGCTGAAAGACAAAATTAATAATAGTAGGTAGCTATGGTTCCGATTTTTCATTTCTTTACTTGAATGAGACTGCCATCATAATGCCGAAATATCCTCCCTGCCATGACATTTTCATGATAGATAAAAGCAATAATCGTCCTGATGATTTCTTATCTTCGAGAAACAAGAAGAGGCCGGGCAAATCCCGGCCTCTTCTTGTTTCAAAATTAACTAAACTACGGAAGGCGATAGGATCCAATCGCGGCATTGATCGCGTCAATATTGGCTTGATCCGTGTCATTGCTCCACCAGGCAGTGAGCATCAGGAATGTCTTATTATCGCTGCCACGAAGTTCGAAAAAGGAAACACCACTGTAACCGCCGGACTTAGATTCCCAAGTCAATCTCTCGGAACCATCTGATTGGATCGAGTCTTCGGAGATCCTGATATCACCTTCTTTGCCGGTATTGCTGTAAATGTTGTGCAATAATCCCAGGGCAAATTTACCATTCTGGCCAGCAACAAAGGGCTCTCCATCATTATAGACGAGGCTTTCCATCTTGGCAGTTCCATCCGGCGATGTGAATGTATCGTAATAATAGTTATCTGACGAACCATTTTCGTATGTCCAGTCACCGGGCAATTCAAATGCCATCAGATCATTTTTATCAGTGAACGTCACAAGCTCCGAGCTATTTCCAACACTGTTCCCATTTGATGGGGGATTGGCAGGCGGGTTGCCATTATTCGAAGGCGGATTTGGAACGGACGGAGCCTTGGTGGATGTTGGTGCCGCAACTGGAGTATTCCCACCATTACAAGCCAGGCTGACCGCAAGCATCAAGGCGATAAAGCCAAATAACATTCTATATTGTTTCATTTTTATTCTCTCTCCTTTGATATTTTTTGCAAGGATACCTTATAAATTTATTATGTGGAAGGTACCTTGACCATGCAGGGATGCTTTTTTGAAAACCTGACCACACGAAGCGGCAGAGTTTAGGTTTTAAAAATGCCCCTTCGCCTTAAACCAAAAGAAGCTGGGCAAAATCCAGCCTCTTTTGGTTATTAATTAATTATTGTGGCTGATATGTATTTATTGCGTTGTCTATGGTATCCAATATTGCTTGATCTGCACCATTTCCCCAGTCTACAGTCCACATGAGAAATGTTCTGGTTCCTCTAACTTCGAACCAACTGATTCCGGAGTAATCACCGCCCCGTGATTCCCAATCAAAGCGTGTACTGCCATCTTCAGCAGTTGAAGTTTTTGATATTTTGATATCCCCTTCTTTTCCTGTTTTACTATAGTAATAGTTCAACATATCAAGAGCAACTCTTGTGCTGGTAGTCCCATCGAAATCGAAACCTTCCGAACGTCCGGAAATACCTTCTACGATGGCACTGCCATCCGGGGATGTCCAAGTATCTGCATACATATAAACATCTGAATAAACCGCGTTGCCTAAATCATTGGATTCATACGTCCAATCTCCCGGAATATCAAAAGTAAACAGCTTGTTTTGATCTTCTACAGTAACAGTATTAGAACTATTTCCATTGGATGAAGGTGGGTTATTCGAAGGCGGGTTGGGCACCGACGGAGCAGTGGTAGGCGGCCTGGTTGGTACAGGGGCGGGTGTTGGGGTTAGTGGATTTCCACAAACACAAGCCAAACTGACGATTACAAATAGTGCCATAAAAATAGATAACAATCGATAATGTTTCATGGGGTCCTCTCTCTCCTTTTCGAAATTATTAGACGAAGCATACCCCTTAAATTTATTAAGGGGAAGGTACTCTGGTCATGGGGATTTACGACCTGCTAGGTGGATTAACTCTTGCTATTCGGGCAAATGCCATGCTATCATGCCAGTAAATGAATACCCATCTCTCCAAAGGAGCTTTACATGAAAAACACTAACTATGGGATTCCGGCGATCATAGCTGGAATTGTGATTTGCCTTGCCTGTATTTGTTTTGCCATTGTATTTTTATACTTTACCGGCGATTCGATCACTGGTGCAATACAGGGGACAAACCCGATCAACACCGGCCCCGTCATTGTTCCCTCTGATACATCCAACCTGCCGGAGTGGACGATTATTGTCTATTCCGATGCAGATGACGATATTTTGGAGGAGGATTTGCTGCTCGACATCAACGAAATGGAATTGGTGGGTTCGAACACGCAAATGAACATCGTTGTACAAGTGGACCGAGCCGAAGGTGCCTTTGCCGGCGACGGCGATTGGACAGACGCCCGCCGCCTTTACATCACGCAGGACAACGACATGAACCAAATCACCTCACAAGTGGTCGAGGAGATCGGCGAAGTGGACATGGGAAACCCGCAGACTCTTGTGGATTTTGTCACCTGGTCAATTCAAAATTACCCGGCGAAGAAGTATGCCCTCATCATGTCCGATCATGGCGGCGGTTGGACCGGCGGCTTCTCTGACCTATATTCCGACTCCTCCCTTACCTTTACACAGATCGTGGATTCCATCAGCCAGGTTCAAAGCAAAATGGGGGAACAAAAATTTGAGATCGTCGGTTTTGATGCGTGTTTGATGGGAATGTTGGAGGTATACGGCTCACTCTATCCCTATACAAACTACATGGTCGCATCCGAGGAAGTCATCCCCGCAACGGGCTGGTCTTATGCTGCCTGGCTGGGAAGATTGGCACAGGATCCCACCGTGGATGGGCGCAGCGTTTCAGATGCAATCGTCTCAACATACATCGTGGAGGATGCAGCGCTTACCGGCCGCGCTTCCGCTGATGAAATCTCCGAAATCGAATCTGAGACGACTCTCAGCGCAATTGACAGCTCGCGCATGCCGGAGGTGATCAGCGCCACCAATCAGTTGATCACCACTCTCTCGGTCATCGACCAGACCTGGGTCGCGCAGGGACGCGAATATTCCAAGAGTTATTACAGCATCTTTGGCGAGGATGTCCCTTCCCCATTTATCGACTTGATCAACTTTGCAGAGGTCATGTCAACGACCAATGACCCAGCCATTCAACAGGCCACCGAACAATTAAAAGCCGCAATGGCAGCCGCCGTTGTCGCTGAGAAACATGGATATGGCATGGAAGGCTCCGGCGGCATGTCGTTCTATTTCCCTATTTCAGACATTTACACGTTGACTGAATATGAACAACCGTCTCCTTTGTATGCGAACAATGCAGATAAATTCCTGCAGCAATCTTCATGGGACGAATTCCTCGCCTTCCACTATACGGGCCAGGATTTTGTTCCGCAGGAAGGGACTGCCTACGTGCCTGATCGTGCATCTGAGATCGTTGCCCCCGGCGCATCAGAATTAACGATTTCCCCGGTCCAGCTATCGGATACACAAGTGACGGATGACGAAAAAATCACGATAAGCACAACGATCACCGGTGATCCTTCCTATATTTATTTCATCCTATATTTTTACAACCCGGACTCAAATGCCTATTGGGAGGCCGATACTTCCTATGTTTTTGCTGAAAACACAGTAGATGTTGGCGGTGTGACCAAGCCAGATTACGGGCCAAGCCCCATTGAAGTTCAATATGAATGGGACCCCAGTCTCTTTGTTTTGAAAGACGGCACGACCGAAGCATTTGCCTTATTCGAGCCGGATGAGTATATCGATGCAAATGGTGTTTCCACATATTCTGTTTACGGACAATATACTCCTGTTGGCGGCAGCGCTCCCACAGACGCCAAACTCACTTTCGACCCGGACGGAAAGCTGCTTCACATCTATGCATTGCCTGATTATGACGGAGACGGTATCACCACTCCGGTGGCAGTCACACCCCAGATTGGCGATACCTTTGTCGATTATGTGAAATCTTATTATTTCGATGAAAACAACAACGCAACGTTTGATTACTCGCTCAGTTCAGATGTATTCACCTGGAGCGACCAGGGCTTTTGGTTTGAGGCGCGTTATCCGGTCGATGGTCAATATGCGATCGGCTTCTACACCGTGGACTTTGACAACAACACCACTGAAAGCTACGATTTCATCACGTATCAAGGACAGTAAATAAAGAAAGATAAAAATGCCGGGACAAATGTCCCGGCATTTTTATTTCGACAAAACTTTTTGCGTCGCTTTGAAAGCCAGCGGCGGCAATTTATCGTACTCAAACCATTCCACCGCATCCGCATCATCTGCTGGATTCATCAAGCCCGAAACCACCTGCGCTTCATAGACGAGGATAAAGTCTGCGCCGCGATCGTGCTCCAAACCGGCGATCACATCCAAAACGCGCTTCACTTCCACAACCAGGCCAGTCTCTTCCAAACATTCACGCGCCGCCGCTTCGGCAGGGTCCTCCCCGCCATTAACGAAACCTGCCGGCAAAGTCCACAACCCGCGATAGGGTTCGTTGACACGCCTGACCAACAAAACGCGGCCATCCTTTTCGACAAGGACGGCCGCTGCTACTTTCGGGTCAACAAAATGGATCCAATGGCACTGCGGGCAAACCGGGCGCACGAGCCCAAACTTCTCTTCATGCTTTACCACTGTCCCGCAACGCGGGCAAAATTTAATTTGTATATCGCGAGCCATTACTGCCACTTACGTCTGGCAGATTGATTCATCACATACAAAACAATCACACCCGTCAGACTGAAAATTAACAAACCAGCCTGCCATTCAAACGGGACTTTAACCGCTTCTTTCTGAACTGTGGGCTGTTGCTGCGATTCTACAACGGGTTCTTTCGCTGTTGGTGTTTCTGTGATCCGCTCTGCATTGGCGGTATCTGCTGACATGTTCGCATCATTGGTTGGCGCAGGAACCATCTCCGCAGCTGCGGGTGCTTCAAGTGCGGAGGCTTCTGTTGTGGCAAGGGGAGCCTCGGTGGCAGGAGCCGCGCCGCTAAAAGGGGCTTGTTGGAATGTTGTATCAGGCCCACCACCGCAACCGCCAGTACATCCACCGCCGCCGCTGCCAATTCCATAAGCAACGGGAACCCCGGTGCCGAAATTGATACGCGGTGCCAGGGTATTTACGGCAACCGTCACTGCAAAAAGGAATGTGGCAAAAGCAGTGGCAAATCTGAAGGTTGGATAAGTACGCGGCAAAGGCGGCTTTAAGCCAACCATTTTTCTAGTGAGGGTGAAATTTCTTGGAGCCTTACGCGATGGTAATTTGCGGAGAATGCCCCGGGCGGAGCGAATGTCATTGTAAGCAGAGGCAAGTTCCGGGTCCGATTTGAGGCGGGATTCCAGGCGCGCAGAATCGGATGGGCTCAATTGTCCATCCAAATATGCAGAGAGTTGTTCAATATCACGGAATCCGTTCATTTAAATTTCCTCGCTTTCAAGACGAAAGCTTGAGGGTAAAAGTTCCTCGAAGCCGCGCAAACACTCGCGCAACCTCAATCGCGCGCGTGCCAAACGACTCTTGATGGTCCCAAGCGGAACCTTCGATGCGGATGCAACTTCGGTGTAATCCATGCCTTGAATATCGGCAAGCACAACCGCGGTGCGAAATTCGGTGGGAAGCGCATCGAGGCAGTGTTGAATGGCATGTTCCAATTCATCAGCTTCAGATAGTTGATCGGGAGTCATGTTTGGGTCTGCGAGCCATTTGGGAGAATCCATTTCCTCGCCGTCGGCGGTATCGGGTTCGAGCGGCGTGGTGGGGCGGCGCTTCTGACGGCGCAATTCATCGTAGCAGGCATTGGTCACCGTGCGCATGAGCCACGCCTTGAAGGAGCCGCCGCGAAATGTGGAGATGCTGCGAAACGCGGAAATGAAAGCTTCCTGCGCGGCATCGGCGGCAAGGTCTTCGTCGTTGAGGATGCGTACAGCGGTGTTGAACACCATGTCTTGATAATGCAGGATCAAGGTGTTGAATGCTTCGAGTTCGCCGCGTTGTGCGGATTGAATGAGGGCTGGTTCGTCCATGAGATTTATTTTACCCGCTTATTTTATAGAGTAGGGGTGACCCGTTATGATTAATCAAGGTAACGCAATCTTGTCGGCAGGGTCGCCCTTATTTTTTTACAAAAAGAAAATAGATGAACCGCCATACAACCAGGCCAAAAGCAGAGGTCAATGTAAACACAACTGCAAATATGGGAAGAATCGGTGCATTTAAAAGAAGACCGCGAAAGATGAGCGCAAGAGGGGCAGCAAAGAGGATAGTCAATGCAGGTCGCCAAATCATTTTTAGATCGGCAACAACCTGCGCTGAAAATAAATCAAACCACGGCGCAAGGACAAGCCAGGTAATCACCAGCGGAAAGAAAGCCACCGCCATGCGTGGAAGATATTCCAGACTGCCTTCACCATGAGTCACAAAGCCAATGATGGTAACGATGGCAATGGCGAGGATGTCGCCAAGAACGAGAATGTTTTTATTTTTCATGATTAATATTGTAGGGACACGGCGACGCCGTGTCCCTACATAAATTATTCTTCTTTTCGCAGTGCCGGGAACAACAACACTTCACGAATCGAATGTTTGTTGAGCAGCATCATCGCAAGCCTGTCCACACCCATGCCAAAGCCACCGTTGGGCGGCATGCCGTAGCGCATGGCACGCAGATAATCTTCGTCGAGCGGATTCTTTTCCTCTTCGTCGTCGGAGTAATCGCGGCCCATTTCAAGGAAACGCTGCTCCTGATCGAGCGGATCATTCAACTCAGTGAAGGCGTTGCACAATTCAAAGCCAGCCACGTACCCTTCAAAGCGCTCCACGGTGAGTGGGTCACCGGGCATGGATTTGGCCAACGGAGAAATATCGCGTGGATAGTTATAAAGAAAGGTCGGCTGGATCAAGGTCGGCTCAAGGAATTCGCCAACCAGAAAATCGATCATCTTGCCGCGTGTGAAGTTGGGATCGGGAGTCTTGTTCGGGTGCCTGGCACGAATAACCTTGAACAAATCATCGGCAGTCTTGTGCTCGGCGATATCAATTCCGCTGGTTTCGAGAATACCTTGCCGCATTTCAACACGCTTCCACGGCGGTTTGAATTCGAGTTGATGTTCGCCAAATTGGACTTTGGTGGAACCGGTCACCTGCTCGGCGGCGTAGGACACCATCTGCTCGGTGAGTTCCATCACTTGCAGGTAATCTGCGTAGGCCCAGTAGAATTCAAGCTGGGTAAATTCAGGGTTATGTTTGAATGAAACGCCCTCGTTGCGGAAGTCACGGCCAATTTCGTAGACACGTTCCAGATTCCCGACGAGCAATCGCTTGAGATACAACTCAAACGAAATACGCAAGTACATATCCTGATTTAACTCATTGTGATGAGTTGTGAATGGACGAGCTGCGGCGCCGCCATACAACGGTTGGAGAATCGGCGTTTCCACTTCGAGGAAATCATGATCATCGAGGAAGGTGCGCAAAGCCTTGACCAGCTTCGCACGCTTACGGAAGGTTTCACGGACCTCGGGATTCACCGCCAGGTCGGCATAGCGCTGGCGTGCGCGCAGTTCGGGGTCCTCCAACGTGGCGTACCGCACGACGGTACCATCCTCCTGGGTCACGTCTTTGTCAGCGGGCAGAGGAGTGATCGATTTGGCAAGCAGCTTGAAGTCATGGACATGAAGCGTTATCTCCCCCGCTTTGGTGCGCATCATCACCCCATCCACCTCCACAAAATCGCCGAGATCGAACATCTTGTTAAAGAATTCGAGGCGGGCTTCGCCCACTTCATTCACACGAAAGAACAACTGAACTTTACCGGTGCCATCTTCGATGTGGGCAAAGGTTAACTTGCCTTTTGGTCGCATGGAACGGATACGGCCGGCAAGTGTGGCTTTTACTTCAACAGCAGAAGCTTCGCCTGCTTCAAATGCAGCGATAGCCTGTGCATTCGTGTGTGTGCGTTTGGCGCGTGTGGGGTATGCCTCCACACCTTCGGCACGGAGTTCATCCAATTTTTGCAATCGGATCTTTTCAATGGAGTTATATTCTGCCATGTTGATCTAAACTTCCTTCATCGATGATATAAAAAAGCCCCGCAACCCAAAATACAGGTACGCGGGGCATAGAGGCGCGTCCTGTTTAGCTGACTTTGATGATCTTAACGTTATACGTTCCGCCGGGAGTTTCCACTTTGACCACATCGCCAAGCTTGTGATTCAAAATGGCCTTGCCGATGGGAGATTCATTGGAGATCTTGCCTTCGCGTGGGTTGGCCTCCGCAGCGCCAACGATGGTAAAGGTTTCGGCTTCGAAGTTGCCTTCCTTGATGGTCACCTTGGAGCCGACCTGGATGCCATCGTGCTTCTTGGCTTTTCCGTTTTCTTCAATGATCTGTGCGGTTGCCAGAAGAAGGTCCAATTCCTGAATGCGGCCTTCCACAAAAGCCTGCTCATTCTTGGCGGCTTCATATTCTGCGTTCTCGATCAATTCCCCACCTTCCATCGCCTCGTGCAGACGAACGGCAACTTCCTGCCGTTTGGTAGTGCGTAAATGATCCAGTTCCTCTTGAAGCTTCTGGTAGCCTTCTTTGGTTAGGAAATTCGTAGGCATGGGTTTGTCCTGCTTGTTCCCAGGCAAGCTATTGCCTGAGCACTAGATAGAATTTTGCACCTCTATACAGGGGTGCAATGAATAAAAAATTTCTGGATGCTCCAGAAAAGCGCGCATACTATATCATGATTCAAAATCTGATTCAAGCCCCAAAAGTAGGAGAGGGGGAATTAATTAGCTTTTAGTCCAAATTCGCAGCCCGGAATTTTGAGCGGCATAGTCGGAAATTTGCTGACGCATGGCGTCGAGACTGGGAAATAACATGGTCATTTGGGAGGAATAGGCTTCAACCGCTTCCTGCCAACGCTGTACGCCTGCTTCGCTGACCGCATGAGCATTTTCCTTCATTCCAGCCCGGTTCGGATCCAGGTCATCTGGATAGTTGAACAAATATGGAATATCCGCCACATAATGGAGGGGACGACCCAGCAATTCGGCTGCCCGGCGGACGAGAACATGGTCAACGTGTTTACCCACTGTAAATTGGGCAAGCAGCTGATCATCCGGTTTGAGGCGCGCGGAGATCGCTTCCGCTATTTTGGACGGGTAATCCATATCTTCAGGATGGGGCTCCATCGAGATACCCGTATAAAGCCATTCACCGCCTTTCCCCCGGCGGTAAATACAATCCAAAAAGTCAAAGTGAGCGGTTTGTGCGCCAAGGATCTTCGCGGCGTTGACATCTTCCTGCCTGCGCACCCGAACCACCTCTTCGGCAGTGGTCAGTTCCCATTGCTTGTGGATCATCCTGGCAAAATCGGAAAGCTCGGCCGTGTCCGGCAGTCCGCACATGAACGTCCAAATTTCTACAGTATTGCCGGCCCGGGTTTGGTCGTAGATCCATCCGCCGGCGGAGAGCACGGCGTCATCGAGATGGGGGGAAAGGTATATCCAACGCATGAACCATTTTTACCACAAAATGGCAATGAAAAGACAAACGAAGTTCGTGTACACTGTTTTGAACAGGAGATTCCATGCGTGAAAGGCGAAAAGAACAGAGAAAGACCCTGATGGCCTACACACAAGTCTTTGACTTGTATGGGGGGTATTTATTAGGATACCTTGGTGATCTCACCCAGATGGGGGCAATGGTGATCGGGGAGAAAGCCATCGATGAAAACGTGGAACTCACTCTTGCAATTGAGCTGCCCGACCTGCCCAAGATCGCCGCCACAAGGATCACAATACCTGCACGAGCAGCCTGGTGTCAGGAAGACCTCAGCCCGGAATATTTCAACGTGGGGTTCGAATTCAAAAAAGTGGACGACGACCAGAAGCGTGTCATTCAGGCGATCATCGACCAGTACGAATTCCGGCGGGATACGCCAAAATACAACTCCAAACCCAGTTAAGCAAAAGATGACAGCCGCAAGATGCTGTCATCTTTTATGTTAAACTTTGCAAATGGCCAAAGCACAGACGTTGTATTTCATTTCCCCAAAACAGATTGAAATCAAAGAGACAAATCTGCCCGCGCTGAAAGAAGATGAAGTGCTCGTTGAGAGTATTTGTTCAGCCATCAGTGCCGGCACAGAGATGCTGGTCTTTCGCGGGGAATTTTCTCAACTAGCCGATTCTCACGATGCCGTAAGCAGCGATTTGAAGTACCCGCTGGCTTATGGATATGCCTGCGTGGGTCGCGTGGTGGAAGCCGGCAGAACCGTTGATAAAAACTGGAAAGGTAAGCTGGTCTTTGGATTTCAACCGCACACTTCTCACTTTATCGCAAAAACGGAATCGCTGATCCCGATTCCCGCTTCACTCTCCCCGGAAACTGCCTGCTTTCTACCAAACATGGAAACCGCTGTGAATCTGGTCCAGGATGGCGCGCCGATCCTGGGTGAACGTGTTCTCGTGTTGGGCCAGGGGATTATCGGGCTGTTGACGGCTTCCTTACTAAGTGAATTTCCATTGGAAAGTTTAACCACGGTCGATCAGTTTGAATCGAGAAGAAACGCGTTGAGAGTCAAAGGTCAGAGGTCAAACGTCGAAAGTCTTTCACCAGCAGACCTTCGGCTTTCGACCTTCAATGAAAAAAAAGCCGACCTGACCTTTGAATTGAGCGGCTCCCCTGCTGCTTTAAACGACGCCATCGATCTTACCACTTTTAGCGGGCGGATCGTCATCGGCTCATGGTACGGGCAAAAACGCGCGCCCATCGAGCTCGGCGGTTCCTTTCATCGTTCACGGATTAAATTGATCTCATCGCAAGTCAGCACAATTTCACCGGAGCTATCCGGTCGCTGGGACAAGTCCCGCCGCTTTGAAGTCACATGGAAAGCACTGGAACGTATCCAGCCCGAAAAATGGATCACCCATCGTTTTTCTTTGAATGAGGCAGGCCAAGCCTATCAACTGCTGGATGAAAATCCGCAGGAAACGATTCAAATTATTTTTAAACACGAGTAGATATTATGGCCCCAGCACATGTTTCAATGATTCATGAAGATTATGTTCACCTTAAGGGAAACACATTAAACATAGAAAGTATTATCTCAAAATCTCAATATCGAGGGAGATCTCTAAAAGACAGGAGTGGATTAAAGCTTCGTTTTATTCCTTCTGAAGAAATATTTGAAAAAAACGACCTACTTGAATTACTAAAATGGCTGAATAGTTACGGAGTCTTGTTCAGTACAGATCGAGGTTGGGGACCTTCAGAACTTATGCAGGAATTTCAAAATCGTGGCCTACTTAAAGAGACTTTTGATGAAATCGCATGGAAAGGTCCGAGTGATTGGGTTATCAATAAAATAAATCCAATGACAAAACCAAGATAATGAAGTTTCACTCCGCTACCCTTGAAACATGTCAAACTGCTACAGGCATCGTTCTTGTTATTGACGTGCTGCGTGCCTTTTCCAATGCAGCATATGCATTTTCACGAGGTGCAAAGGAAATTATTCTGGTAAGCACTGTGGAAGAGGCATTGACTCTAAAATCGCAAATCCCTAAATCAAAAGCGATGGGTGAAGTCAACGGAATTCCGCCAGAGGGTTTTGACTTTGGCAACTCCCCAACCCAAATAATGGACTTGGACTTAAATGGCCTAACCCTCATCCAAAGAACCGGCGCAGGGACACAGGGTGCTGTGCGAAGTAAAAACGCAGAAATCATGCTGGCTGCAAGTTTTGTGGTTGCTGCCGCAACCGTGAAATACGTTTCTCGATTAAATCCAGACGAAGTCACATTGGTTATTACTGGCGGCGAGAACAACGATGAAGACATCGCCTGCGCCGAATATCTGGAAACTTTATTCAAAGGCCAAAATGGAAACCCGAATCCTTTCATAAAACGTGTGTATGATTCAAGAGACGCAATTCAACATCTCGACCCGAAGCAGCCGGAGTTTCCCGAATCGGATTTGGATTATTGCACCCGCATTGACGAATTCGATTTCGCCATGCCAATTTCAAGAGAAAACAACCAGCTCATTATGCGGGCTGTAAACAACTAATCAGGAGCATTTCATGTACACGCTTGGAGTACGCAGGGAATTTATTGCACGGCATTTCTTGATCGGCGGAGATTGGGGACCGGAAAACTTCCCGAATTCCCATCATTACATTCTAGAACTACAGTTGGCGGGGAACGAACTCGATCAACACGGTTATCTCGTAGACATCGTGGATGTTGAAAAGCATCTTGACGATGTAGTTGGTTATTACAAGGAACAGATGCTGAATGAGAAATCTGAATTCGCAGGCTTAAATCCATCCATAGAACATTTTTCACGAATCCTCGCTACAACATTGAATGAACGTATCAAAGCCAAAAACATTTCCTCACTAAAAGTTGTGTTGTGGGAGCACGAAAATGCCTGGGCGGCGTTTTCAATTGACAGGTTGGAAGGTTAGAAAGTTGAAAGGTTTTAACTTATAAGCTTTCAAACCTTTCAACTTTTAAACCTCTTAAATAATGAAAATCGGCCTCCTCATCTACGGCTCTATCGACACCCTCAGCGGCGGATATATGTACGACCGCATGTTGGTGGAATATCTGCGCGCACAAGGCGATGCCGTTGAGATCATCTCGCTGCCTTGGCGAAATTATGGCGCACACCTGAGGGACAACTTCACTTTCAAGTTACCTGCAAATTTGGATATTCTGATTCAGGATGAATTGAATCACCCATCGCTGATCGGAGCAAATCAGGGGAAACATCCCTACCCCATCATTTCCCTCGTCCACCATTTGCGATGTTCAGAACTCCGTCCCAAATGGCAAAATGATATATACCGTATTGTGGAAAAGAAATATTTACGTAGTGTGGATGGGTTCATCTTTAATTCGCAAACAACAAAAGGTGTGGTCAACACTTTGGTTGGAAACTCCAAACCTAATGTGGTTGCCTACCCGCCTACCGACAGGTTCGGTGATGCAATTTCAGAAGACGGGATTGAGGAAAGAAGCAAGAAGAAAGAACTGCGCATTTTATTCTTGGGCAATGTCATGGGACGCAAAGGGCTTCATACATTACTCCAGGCACTCCTCATCCCTCACAATTCATCCTTCATCCTTGATGTGATTGGCTCATTAACCTCTGAACCCGAATACGCCAAACAAATGCAGGAATTCATCATCAAAAACGATCTTTCCTCTTTCGTCTTTCTTCATGGCTCTCTCAACAATACCCCACTTATTGAAAAACTAAAACAAGCGCACGTACTTGTTGTCCCATCTTCTTATGAAGGCTTCGGTATCGTTTATCTCGAAGGCATGGGGTTTGGTCTGCCCGCCATCGGGACAACTGCCGGGGCAGCAGGCGAAGTCATCCGCGATGGCGTGGATGGATTTCTGATTCAGCCAGGTGATGCTTCTTCGTTGGCAAGCAAACTCCAGCTTATGAATGAGAGGCGCGATCTCCTCCTCCAAATGAGTCTCGCGGCGCGGACCCGTTATCTTGCCCAGCCAAGATGGGAGCAGACGGCAAATCAAATTCGTGAATTTCTGCGTTCATTTTTGGGATGAATGACTGAAACTTTGGGGAATGCTTTTCGTATAATGAATACGGAAAAAATGATTTACACATATCAAATCAACGGAATGGCTTTACAAACAGGCGACATCATCTGCACGATGAATGGTAAACCCGATATTTTGCCCGGGGAGTTTTGGCGTTTGGTGGGACGACTCGTGCCGGGCGATGTGGATCATGTCGCGATCTATCTTGGCCCCGATGGACGCTGCATCGAAGCCGGCGCGCGCGGCGTGGTGACCTTCAACGTGCCAAACGGGCATTGGGATACTGAAAAAATGGCGCGTCAACGCGGCCATTTATTCGACACATTTTATGGCATTGCATCTCCGCTGGATACGCTGGCAATTTCTGAAGACGAAGAAATACACATGCGCACGGCGGTTGCAAGTTATGCACTCGCACAAGTTGGTAAACCGTATAATCTTAATTTTTTGAATCCCGAAACTGAAGATTCTTTTTATTGCAGTCAGCTTGCATATAAGGCTTATCAAAGCATTGGCATCGATCTGAACACCGGCCTTGCGATGGAGCAGTTGCCAGGCACAAATCAAATTGTGTATCCGCAGGAAATTTGGGACGGCTTCTCGCACAAACAAATTCACGCAGAGCTAATTCCCACATCAGCATGATCTCCTCTTTATGAGGAGATTTTTTATTATGATATAGTACCCGTTATGAATAAAATCATCGGCATCATTCTCATCGCCATCTCGGCCGCTTCTTTCGGGACACTCGCCATTTTTGGCCGCTATGCCTACGATGACGGCATGGACACCTTTACCGTTTTATTTTTACGTTTTGGAATCTCCGCCGCATTCATGACCGTCATCCTGCTCCTGCGCAAGGAATCTTTTCCACGCGGACGCATTCTCGTGCAACTCGTCGGCATGGGCGCGCTGGGATATGTCGGTCAATCGTTCATGTATCTCACAGCCATCAATTACGCCTCCGCTGGTTTAGTGGCATTACTTCTTTATTTATATCCATTCTTCGTGACAGTTCTCTCGACAATCTTTCTCCACGAAAAAGTGACGCGCATCAAGATCATTGCACTCGTTTTAGCATTGACCGGTACCGCCCTCACCGTTGGCCCCGTCAGCGGAATGTTGATCGGTGCACTGATGGCAATTGCTGCCGCATTGATCTATTCGATCTATATCATCGTCGGAACGGATGTGATGAAACATGTCTCACCGGTGCAATCATCGACCGTTATTTTTGCCTCAGCAGGCGCAGTCTTCGGGATGTTGGCTTTCGCCGATGGAATGCACTTCCCTGTCAGCAATGCGGGTTGGCTCGCCATGTTGGGAATCATCTTCATTTCCACCATCATCCCCGTTGTCACATTTTTAGCCGGGTTGGAAAAGATCGGTCCCATCAACGCGGCGATGCTTTCGACACTCGAGCCGGTCGTCACAGTTTTACTCGCGATGTGGCTGTTCGGGGATAAGTTACAGCCCATCGTCATGTTTGGAGGCGGGTTGATCCTCGCAGCTGTGATTCTTTTGACCCGGTCGGAATTGCAGTTAAAAGAAATATCGGGGATATAATCAACTTCATACTGTTTTGTACCACTGCTTGCGAATCCTGCGTCGCACCCTACGGGCGGATTCTTGAAGTGATGAGAATGATCATTCCTCTCATCGAACAAGGTGCGACGCCATCTCACAACTCCCCTTAGCGTACTTCGTGCTCTTCGTGGTTTAAGAAATAAGGAAGATATGGACTTTACCCAATTTAATCTCGACCCCCGCCTGATGGTGGGAATCAAAAAATCAGGCTATGACGTTGCTACCCCGATTCAGGAAGCGGCCATCCCCGCCGCCGTGCGCGGACGTGACATCATCGGCACCGCGCAAACTGGCACCGGCAAGACCGCCGCATTCGTCATCCCCATTTTGAATAAACTTCTCAACGGCCAGCGCGGTGTTGCACGCGCACTGATCGTCACCCCAACGCGCGAACTTGCAGAACAAATCCATGATGTTGTAAAGGTTCTTTCAGCTGGGACAAAGATCCGCAGCGCAACCATTTACGGCGGAGTCGGAGCGAACCCACAGATCCAGGCATTGCGCAACGGCGCGGAAATCCTCGTGGCCTGCCCCGGCCGCCTGCTGGATCTCATCGAACAAGGCCACGCGAAAATGAATCATATCGAATTGCTGGTGCTCGATGAAGCAGATCGCATGTTCGACATGGGTTTTCTTCCCGATGTGAAACGCATCATCAAAGCCGTGCCCTTGCAAAGACAAACGATGTTGTTCTCGGCCACCTTCCCATCTGAAATTGAAGTGCTCGCTGGCATGGCGCTTAAGCAACCGCAAAAGATCGCGATGGGCATCATCAAACCTGCACATACTGTGACGCACGCGTTGTATCCTGTGCCGCCGCATTTAAAATCTGCGTTGCTACTTGAACTACTCAAACGCACCGATACCGATTCTGTTCTGATCTTCACCCGCACAAAATATCGCGCACAAAAAGTATCACAGCAAATTATGCGCGCAGGATTCAAAGTGACAAGTCTGCATGGTGACCGTTCGCAAGGTCAACGACAAGCCGCGCTTAAAGGCTTCAAGGATGGTACACATCCGATCATGGTGGCCACTGACATCGCCGCGCGCGGGTTGGATGTGGAAAGTATTTCGCACGTGATCAACTACGATATGCCTGATACTGCCGATGCATACATTCATCGCATTGGCCGCACAGGCCGTGCGCAACGCACCGGCGATGCATTCACACTCGTCACGCATGAAGATAACGACATGATCCGTACACTTGAACGCATCATGGGAAGTCCGCTCAAACGCGAAACCGTTGAAGGATTCGACTACACCGCTCCCGCCCCGCCGAAAACTGATCATGGCGGCCACGGCAGAGGCGCCCCCCGGAATGACTCCCGCCGCCCACCGAAGCCAGCCTACACCCCAAAGAGTTATGGCAGAAATCGATTGGCGCCGAGAAAGAAGTAAATTTAAACCCGTCTCAAATGAGACGGGTTTTTCGTTATAATTTTTCCTTATGAATACCTATTTGCTTGCATACAATCCAAAGCGCTGGCGCTGGAGTGACCTTCCTGAAATGTCTGCCGCAGTGAAATCCGGCGAGACAGTTTTGGATCGCTGGGGAACCGGCACCTCCCGGAGATTGAAGAAAGGGGATCGATTCTTCTTAATCCAATTGGGAGGGGGACTGAAAGGGATATTTGCGTCAGGCTATACTGAGACTGATTCCTATCAGGACTTGCATTGGGAAGAGGAAAGATCCCTTCTTGGAGAAATGGCAAATTATGTGCAGATCCGCTACGATGTTTTATTAGATCCCGCGACGGATTCGATCCTGCCGCAGGAAATCCTTCGCCATCCGCCGCTCTCCAAAATGCATTGGAGTATCCGCATGTCGGGTGTTCAAATTCCCAACGAAGTGGCAGATGAACTTGAACTGCTTTGGAAAGCAACTGCCAAACAACCGAATGGACGCAAAAGAAAATAACCAGCATCATTATGATATATTTTCATATTGAACCTCATGAAAAGTCTAATTCGCGGATTCCGAAAGTTCTACTTTCGGATTTCGGCCTGAAGTAGAACTTCAGGATTCCATATTCACTTATACATGAGGAATAGTTGATCCCTGAAAAGAGTTGACATGTCCTGGAAAACTTTCTTTTCACTCGTATTGATCGGTTTTTTGGTTGCCGCCTGCGGTGGTGCGGCCGCCACTCAGCAAGCTGCCTCCACAGAAGCCCCTGCCGCCCCGGCAGCGACAGAAGCGCCGGCACAAATTGCGCCGCAAGCACCCAGCGTGTCATCCGAGTCGGAATTTAATTCGATCTCCACGGAAAAGGCCTCCACGGCGGATGTGAATTTATACAAATCGCTCTCCGCCTATGAACCTGCTCCAGTGAATGAAGTGTCACTTGCCCTTGCCATTGAAAATGTGGACCCTGCAAAGATTCAAACTGCACCAAATCAACCAGTGAATACGTATCAACTTGGTCAGTCACGAACTTTTTGGGTGCGCAATACTTCAACCCTGCAATTCAATCTGATCAACGCAAAACTTATGTGGATTTCCAATCACGCCTATTTTTGGCAGGATATGAATGTCAATCAGGAAAATACTGCGGAAGATTGGGCTGCCGCCGGAGCAAGTTTTGACAATTCCTACGAGCGGGTCCGCTCTGTCTTTGGAACAGAGCAATCCCTCGGGCTGGACGGTGATCCGCGTTTGTTCGTCGTTCACTCCAATGATGTGGGTGATGTAGGCGGATATTTCAGCGAGCTGGACCAACTCCCAGCTGCGGTTGAAGAACATTCCAACGAAGGACAGTATTTCTTTATCTCCAATGAAAAATCTTCAGGGATTACCAGCGAATACTACAAGGAAGTTCTCGCGCATGAATTCCAGCACATGATCCAGAAGAATGTCGACGTGAATGAAGAAGCCTGGCTCGATGAAGGCCTGAGCATGCTCGCACAACAAGTGGCCGGGATGCGCGGCGACAATTGGGTGAAAGAATATCTAAGCCAGCCTGATCAATCCCTCTGGTTTTGGGGTAAAAATTCCGCAGATTATGGACAGTCTTATCTGTACCTCGATTATTTGTATGAACAGTTGGGCGAGGAATTTATCAAAGCGCTCTCGGCCGACTCCATCAACGGGACGGTGAGCATCGATCAAACTTTAAAAACTTTCAAGTCAACACGCAATGCAGACGATTTATATATCGATTCGATCAGCGCTGCCTTCTTCAATGACCGCTCATCGCCAAACAACCAGTTTGCCTACCAGATTCCTTCGCTGCCAAGTGTGCCCCCTATCTTCGAATCCGAATCATTTCCGCAAATTTATCAAGGCACCGTACAGCAATATGGCGGTGTGGATATTCTGACCTTTATTGGCGAAGGCAATGCGACCCTCATCTTCAATGGCGATCAAAGGATCAAGTTGATCCCCGCCGATGCCCATAGCGGTGACCGTTTCTGGTGGTCGAATCGAGACGATTCAACATTTGCAACCCTCACCCGCAAAGTGGACCTGACCCAAACTCCAACGGCTACTTTAAAATACTGGGCCTGGTACAACCTTGAGGAGAATTGGGATTATGCATATTTGCTTGTTTCAACTGACAATGGAAATCATTGGACGCCCATATCTGCCACATCCAGCCGAGTGACTGACCCAAACGGTCAAAACCACGGATATGGATTCTCAGGAATAAGCGGCACACAAAGCGAGGCAATATGGATCCAGGAGACTGCAAACCTGAACGCCTATGCGGGCAGGCAAATCCTGCTGCGCTTCGTAATGCAAACGAATCGCTCGGTCAACAACTTTGGTTTTGCAATTGACGATCTCTCCATTCCAGAAATTGGTTGGACAGATAACGTCGAGGCGGGAAAAAAAGATTGGACTTCCGAAGGATTTATCGCCATTCACAATCATGTTCCGCAAATATGGGGCGTGCGCGCCGTGGAACAGAAGATGGATAACACGCTCTTAGTCCATGACCTGAACATAAAGAACGGAACTGCCCAACTGGAAATTGACTTCAGCGATCTCAATCGTCTGGTGGTCTTTGTCATCGGGCAGACACGTTACACAACCTTGCCAGCATCATATCAAGTGGAAGTTTCACCATAATAAATAGAATCAAAAAGAGCCCGACGCTTTCGCGTCGGGCTCTTTTTATTGGACTAGCTCAGAACGGTAACGTTCGTAGCCTGAGGACCCTTAGGGCCCTTCTCGACCGTGAATTCAACCTTCTGGCCTTCTTGCAGGTTACGGAAACCGTCGCCTTGAATGGCGGAGAAATGGACGAACACGTCCGCTCCACCTTCGCGCTCGATGAAGCCGAAGCCCTTGTCACCGTTGAACCACTTTACTGTACCAATGATACGATCAGACATTTTTGCCTCCTTTGGCAATTGAAAAAAATTGTTTTAGGTAAATCTGTTTGTTCCATCGGAGGTCAAAACAAAACAGCCCACGGGCTAAACCGTGAGCTGTTGATGTTCTTCATACCAACGTAACCTACCGTTTTCCTACTTCGCCAACAATAACATACTCACATATGAAAGTCAATAAAAAACAGGCACCAATATTGCGGTTATAATCTTTTGCCTATGAACTTTTTAATCACTGGAGCCGCGGGATTCCTCGGCTCTTCTCTTGCAAATCAACTCGCGCGCGAGGGACATCAGGTTCGCGGGCTTGACGATCTTTCCACCGGCGATCCGCAGGTACTTGCACCCGATGTGCATTTTACACGCGGTGATGTCAGTGACCGTCCCAAGTTGTGGACTCTGCTTCAAGACGTGGATGTTGTTTATCATCTCGCGGCACGTGTTTCCGTACAGGAATCCATTTTATATCCACGCGACTATAACTCCGCTAATGTGGGCGGGACAGTAGCCTTAATGGAAGCGATGCGTGATGTGGGAGTCAAGCGCGTCGTTCTGGCCTCGTCCGGGGCTGTGTACGGCGACATGGGAGACTCAACCCTGACAGAATCCGCCACGCCGAATCCACGCTCCCCTTATGCGGTCTCCAAGCTTGCAGCGGAATACTACGTACGCACGATCGGCGGCTTGTGGGGCATCGAAACTGTCAGCCTGCGAATCTTCAATGCCTATGGACCTGGTCAGCACCTGCCGCCATCTCACCCACCTGTCGTACCTCACTATCTTCGCCAGGCCTTGCGCGGTGGGACATTAGTCGCGCATGGCGATGGAAGCCAGACTCGTGATTACATTTACGTGGATGATGCCGTCAGTGGAATGGTCGCCGCATCCACCGCGCCGAATATCAACGGCCTCGTCATCAACATCGGTTCCGGCGTGGACACTGCCATCAAGGATTTGATCCGCCTCGTTCTGAACGTCACTGGCAGTAAAGCCAACGTGGTTTACAACTCCCAAACCTCCGGTGGCGTCTCCCGCATGCGCGCAGACTTAAATCTTGCCAAGGAAAAGTTAAGATTTGTTCCTTCGATTAAATTGGAAGAGGGTTTACGCTTGACCCTGCAGCGCGATACTCGATTTAAATAACATTCAAACATTTCAACGTTTAAACAGCAAAACGGTATGACCCTCCCCGTCAAATTCTACAACCGCCCCACATTGACCGTCGCACGCGAACTCCTCGGTGCACGGCTGGTTCATATTTCAAACGGACAAAAACTCGTTGGCCTGATCACCGAGACCGAGGCTTATTTCGGCTTCGACGATCTTGCGAGCCATGCGAAGGCGGGACGCACCATCCGCACAGATCCCATGTTTGGTCCGCCCGGACATGCCTATGTTTATTTCACGTATGGCAATCACTGGATGTTGAATGCAGTGACAGAAAAGGAAGGCTTTCCTGCAGCAGTGTTGATCCGCGCAATCCAACCGATTGAAGGGATTGAATTGATGATGGAGCGACGCCAGGGGCGGGACACGTTCGGGCCAGGTAAATTGACTCAGGCACTGGGAATCACCAAAAGCCAGAACTATGCCAATTTGACAGAGGCAGGCTCCAGTTTAAGAATGGAAGCGGGGGTAAAAGTCCCGGATAAAAGCGTGACGATTGGCCCCCGGGTGGGTTTAAATACTACGCCAGAGCCTTGGTTCTCCAAGCCGTGGCGATTTAAAGTCAACAATTGGAAGATTATCTAATCTAAAAAATCTGCGGATATAAAAGAAGGAGACATCATGGGTTTACTTGAAGGAAAGAATGCATTGGTTTTTGGTCTTGCAAACGAACGCTCCATCGCCTGGGGCATTACACAGGCGTTCAAACGCGAAGGCGCCAATTTGGGAATCAGCTATGCGGGCGAGATGCTGGAAAAGCGCGTCAAGCCGCTGGCCGAGCAAGTGGGCTGTAAATGGGTCGAAGAATGTGATGTGACCAAGGATGACCAGATCAAGATCACCGCTGAAAAAGCTGCCAAGCATTTTGGCAAGATCGATGTGTTGGTTCATTCGATCGCGTTTGCTGGAAAGGATGAACTGAGCAGACCGTATTACGAGACCAGCCGCGAAGGCTTCAAGAACGCGATGGATATCAGCGTATATTCTTTGGTTGCACTGGCAAACGCATTCCTGCCTTACCTTAACCCCAATGCTTCGATCATGTGCCTTACTTATTATGGTTCGGTCAAAGTTGCGCCAAACTACAATGTGATGGGCGTTGCCAAGGCCGCTTTGGAATCGTCCACCCGCTATCTGGCATATGACCTCGGCCCGAAAAAGATTCGCGTGAATGCGATTTCCGCAGGCCCGATCCGCACCTTGGCCGCCGCCGGGGTGGGCGGCTTCCGCGATATGTACAAGCATTTTGCCGATGCAGCTCCCTTGCGTGAAAATGTCACCATCGAAGATGTTGGCAATTCCGCCGTGTTCCTCGCTTCGGATCTTTCTGCCCGCATCACCGGTGAAGTTCTCTACGTGGACTCTGGCTTCAACACCGTCGGTGTGCAGATGACGGAAAAGCAGGAAAAAGGCGAATAATTTTTTCAACAGAAAAACAAAAGGCCAGTCCATGAAAATCATGGGCTGGCCTTTTTCATTCAATCAAACAATGTTAGAAACTAACCATCACTCCCGCCAGAGTCGTTACCACCAGAATCACCGCCATCACCTGAGTCACCGCTTGGAGCTTCTGTGGCAACGGGATCGCCACTTGGCGCTTCAGTTGCAGGGACTTCGGTTGCAGAAGCCTCAGTTCCGCCTAAATCTGCTGGAGGAGGTGATGTTTGTTCCAAGCCACCATCACGAATTTCACCAATCGTAATCTCACAACCGCAAAGTTGACCGCCCATGGCGAGAAATTGATTCGCTTGCTCAGTGGTCATTTCAGACGGTGCGCCGGGGGGCGGTTGTAATCCCGTCACATCAACTGCCTGCCCCGCTTCAAGAGTAAGTTTTTGATCGCCACGCACAAATTCACAAGTACCGGTTAAACAGGTGGCTGTCATTATTTTGGTTTCAGGGTTATATTGCACTCGTACCGTTGAGCCTAATATCTCTCCTGTATTTCCTTCTGGAGTTTCAACACTAAGAATTGAACCTTCAGGCAATTTCTCTGCGTGATGCTCCAATGCAACTGCGCCATTTAAAACATTGACCACTGTAATTGGAACTTCCACTGTACCGCGTAATGTTTTGATCTGAGCTTCGGAATTATTATCAACGATCATCATGGTCAACGCGTCACGATATAAAGCGACGATGCCATCTACACCGGTGCGAATCTGTGCGCCTTCTGCAAGTCTTTGGCCAACTTGTGCCGGAGCGTACGAATCATTCGCGCTGGCTCGCACTTCAACAGTGCCTTTTATGTTGGTGATTTGAAGAAAAAACTCCGACGCGACAACAGGCGCTTCTGTTGACGCACTGTCTTGAGCCGCAGGCTGTTCATTCCCACTCTGCTCAGCAGGGTTGCCTCCGCAAGACGCCAGAAAAAGTACAGACACAACAAACAAACTTACAAACATACAAACATACAAACATACAAAATTTTCTATTCATACATTCTCTCCTCGTATTGGGTTTCGACATTAATTCCATTATTAGTCGCGAGATTATAGCAAAACGGTGTGAACTTGCCATTACAATCCTGCAAGCAATTTTCAAGGTAAAATTATCCCATGTTCAAACGAAATACAACCCCCAGCGAAACGCCACAACCCGTACAGGCAGTCGAACGCATCACCTCGATCCTAGGCTCTGGCCTCATTTGGCATGGAAGTATCAACGGCTCAGGCGGCGTGCGCATTGAAGGCGCTTTCGAAGGCGAGATCGCCTTACGCGGAATGCTCGTCGTTGGCGAGACCGGACGCGTCACCTGTCAAAACGTGCGTGCACACACCGTCATCGTGGCAGGCGCGGTTCGCGGAAATATCACAACGCAAAAATTGGAAATCCGCGCTTCGGGCCGTGTGTGGGGTGATGTGATCACCACCGCATTCGTGACCGAAGAAGGAGCCTTCCTTCGTGGTCAAATTCGGATGGAGGAATCGGTCGAACTTAATCTCGAGCCTGCTCCTGAGACCACGCCCTCGGAAGCCGCTGTGGAAGAATCCATTGCCCAGATGCCGATCCAAATTCCAGCACCCGTGCCTGAGCCTGTCATTCCTGCGGTGGAAGCCACGCAAAAGATCATGCGCAAGAAAAAAAGCCAGTAAATAATGGAGACCCGAAAGGTCTTAAGACCTTTCGGGTCTTTTTGTGAAACATGAAATATACCGACCTCAAAATTCAAACCCAGCGTGAAGCTCCCAACAATGCACGGACTGAAGGATTCGCATTCCTCGTCCGCGCAGGATATATGACCCGTGAAAATGAACTCCTGCCGCTCGGTAAACAGGCGATTGAAGCGCTTGAACGGGTATCGAAAGAGATTTCATTTTTCTTTCATATCGAATTGCCCATTATCGATAATTCGAGTGAGACCTTTTTTGAGTCACCAGCCGGCTCGCAGGAAATTCTGCAGTGCGAAAAATGCGGATATGCCGCCCGCAAGGAAGTTGCCAAGGCAAAAAAGACTCCGTTTTCACAGGAAACACAACTTCCCATTCAAAAAGTCGAGACCCCGGAATCAAGCACAATTGAAGCGCTCGCAAACTTCTTGAATATTCCAAAAGAGAAAACCGCCAAGGCATTGATGTACACCCGCATCGCTGATGGAAGGTTTGTTTTCATTGTGGTACGCGGCGATATGCAAATGAGCGAGACCAAATTGAAAGATTTGATTGGGGAGATTCGACTTGCCACGGTAGAAGAGGTTTTGAAATCCGGTGCAGTAGCTGGATACGCCTCCCCTATCGGGCTGAAGGATGCACTGATCATCGTGGATGACCTCGTCCCACAGTCACCGAATCTCGTCGCAGGCGCGAATGAAGCGGGTTTTCATCTACTCAATACAAATAGCGGACGAGATTACGCGCCTGAAATCACCGCAGACCTGACCCTCGCAAAAGAAGGCGATGCCTGCTTTATATGCGGCGAAACGTTGACAGGCCATCGCGCAGAGATCCTTGCAAGCGAAAATAGATTTTATTTTGATGAAATCCTGCTTGCTCTTGCAGAGACGCATCACGACGAAAAAGGATTGACTCTTCCAAAATCTGCCGCACCATTCACTGTTTACTTGATGCAGGTGCCCGGCAAGCAAATGGATACACGCTCCAAGGCGGAGGAAATTTATAATCAACTTCAAAGGGCGGGCGTTTCCGTCCTCTTCGATGACCGTGACGAGCGGGCAGGTGTCAAATTCAACGACGCAGATCTGATCGGCTGCCCCATCCGCGTGACGGTTGGGGAAAAGGCGCTCCAAAATGGAATGGTAGAATTGAAGCAACGGAAGGAAAAAGAAAATCAATTGATTTCGCTTGACGATTTGTTTTCCCATTTAAAAAAGTAGAAACAAAGTGCAAAAGCCATCTCCTACTTTCCTCCAGATCATTTCAACAGATTATCTGGCACAAAACTTCTTTGTGATGATCTTTGCCGGCTGGGTGATCTATGGAATTGACGCTCTATTTCAAGGCAGGGCTACTTTCTTCCTCGCCATCTTTGCAGCCATCCTCACCCCTCTCGGCTTGTTGACCTTCTTTTGGAGATACAACCTCATCATTTCCACTTTCATGAATGGAACCGAAATAACCGGCCAGGTAGCCGAAATTACCACGATTCGCAACGGAAAAAATAGGCAAGATATCATCATCTCTTACATGTACGATCTTAACGGAAAAGCTTATCAATTCCGAAATCGCGTAAAGAAAAACAGCTATGCTAAAAATTTACGACAAGGCCAGCAGGTGAATCTGTTGGCGCATGAGAAAACTCCGCATATTGCTTTTATAAAAGAAATCTATCTGGAAACCAACTAAATGACCCAAATGAAAATCCCGATGTCCTCCCCCGACTTAACCGATGCAGACCGTCAGGCCGTGATCAACGTGATCAACACGCCCATTCTCAGCATGGGAAAATACACTACTGATTTCGAAAAAACATTCTGTGACCTGACAGGCGCGAAATATGCGGTCTCTGTCAACTCAGGGACAGCGGGGCTGCATTTGTGCGTCCGCGCAGCGGGGATTGGCGCAGGCGACCTTGTGATCACCACGCCGTTTTCTTTCGTGGCTTCCTCCAACGCGCTGCTGTTCGAGAATGCGATTCCCGTTTTTGTGGATATCGATCCGCGCACAGGGAATATTGATCCCAAACTTGTTGCGCAGGCCGCAAGGAATATTGAAAAGTTCCTGCCGCGTAAAGGCGCAGACAATCATGGGAAATTAAAAGCCATCTTGCCGGTGGATGTGTTCGGTCAACCCGCGGATATGGATGCGATCAACGCAGTTGCCAAAGAACATGGCCTGGCTGTTATCGAAGATTCATGCGAAGCTTTGGGCGCAACCTACAAAGGCAGACAAGCTGGCACGCTTGGCGAGTTTGGTGTCTTTGCGTTCTATCCAAATAAACAGATCACCACCGGCGAAGGCGGTGTCATCATCACCAGTGATGAGAAGGCCGCGAACTTCATGCGCGCGCTCCGCAATCAGGGACGTGCCCCGGGAGATACGTGGCTGCAACACACTCACCTCGGCTACAACTATCGCATCGATGAAATGTCCGCGGCGATGGGCGCTTCGCAGATGACACGGCTGGATTCCATTCTTTCGAAACGGGAGCAGGTGGCGGCGTGGTACGAAGCGCGGCTTTCTGAAATCCCCGGAGTCGAAACTCCATTCATTGAATCCTTCACGACACGCATGTCGTGGTTTGTGTATGTCATCCGCTTTGATAAAAAAATCAATCGCGACGAAATGGCGAAGAAATTGGATGCGCGCGGAATTCCCGTGCGGCCCTATTTCCTGCCGATCCATTTGCAGCCGTACATCGTCGAAAAGTTTGGATACAAGGAAGGCGACTATCCAGTGACGGAGGACCTCGGGAAACGCGGACTCGCCATTCCGTTCAGCGGCGTGATGACTGAAGAGCAAGTCAATTATGTGTGCGAAATTCTTCGCGATGAAATAAGCAGGATATGAACGTCGGACATTTCCCCCCGCCGAAGAGACGCGGCCTGATCATTCACGGCACAATTCTAACTGTGCTGACGGTCATCACTATCGTTGGTTTCATCAATCTTTCGCGTGCAGATGTAGGACCGCAATTCCTGATCGCATTGTTGGTCTCGCTTCTCTCTTTTGCGCCGATCCCATTTTTTGCCTATCGTGCGTATTCGTTGTGGCGCGCGGATTATCACATGGATCGCGACAGCCTTGCGATCAGCTGGGGTCTGCGCGTGGAAGATATTCCGCTGACAGATATTGAATGGATGCGTCCCGCGGATGATCTCACCCGACCGCTTGCATTGCCATCTTTACCGATCCCCGGTGGATTGCTTGGACTGAAACGTCATCCCGACGTAGGCGTGGTCGAATTCCTGGCATCCGATGTAAATAAACTTTTACTGGTTGCCACTGCAAAACGAGTGTTTGTCATCTCGCCGGATGACCCTGCCGGACTAACTCAAACGTTTGCGCGCGCCACAGAGCTTGGAAGCCTGGCTCCCGTGGAAGCGAAATCGGTGTACCCATCGTTTGTCGTTACACAAGCATGGGAAAGCGGGTTGGCACGTTATCTTTGGCTGACTGCCCTATTTTTGAATCTTGGGTTGTTCATTTGGGCGAGCCTCATCATCCCGACCACACCGCGCGTTGCATTGGGTCCGCAGTTCGTTGGCAGTGCAGTTGAAACGATTCCCTCGTCACAGCTTATCATCTTCCCCATTGCAAGCCTTCTGCTTGCAATGGCTGGCTGGATCGCAGGTCTTTATTTCTATCGCTGGGATCGTGAACGTGTGCTTGCGTTTATCGTTTGGGGTTCCAGTATGTTCACGAGTTTGCTTTTCCTGATCGCGGTTCTATTTATCATCACCACTCCTGTATAAAGGTCAAAAGTCGAAAGTCAAATGTCAGACCTTCGACTGATAAAACATGCAACTACTCTTCGGATTTCTCCTCGCCATTGTTATTGCGTTTCTTGCATACAAAGCTCACAGCTTAAACAAAAGCGGAGCCATCGCCGCACTCTTTACCGGCACGATCATTTTCGGCATTGGCGGCTGGCAATGGGCAATTCTGCTGCTCACTTTTTTTATCACATCATCCGCATTAAGTCGTGCATTCAAAAAACGCAAGCAAGGCCTCGATGAAAAATTTTCCAAAGGCCATGAACGCGATGCGGGCCAGGTATTTGGTAACGGTGGTCTCGCCACGCTCTTTGCTGCATTACATTTTTTCTTTCCATACGAAACATGGCCCTGGCTTGGTTTCGCTGCTTCCCTTGCAGCAGTCAATGCTGACACGTGGGCAACTGAATTGGGCGTATTGAATCCGAATCCCCCGCGGATGATCACAAACTTAAATAGAATCGTGGAAAAAGGCACCTCAGGTGGAATCTCATTAATCGGCACACTCGCCTCGTTGACAGGTTCCGCCCTGATCGGCATTCTCGCTTCTCTTCTTAACCCGATAGCTGATTCTGTTTCAATCTTCATCATCGTCACTCTGGCAGGACTCGCTGGTTCCCTCTTCGATTCTCTTCTTGGCGGAACCGTCCAAGCCATGTACTACTGCCCGGCCGACGAAAAAGAAACCGAGAAACACCCACTGCATACCTGCGGCACACAGACGGTTCACATCCGCGGCTGGCAATGGCTGGATAATGACTGGGTCAATTTTGCGTGCGGGGCATTTGGGGTGATGACATCTCTTTTGCTAAAAGGAATTTTATAAAAATGACTGTTTCATCAAAACCCATTCTCGTCACAGGTGCCAGCAGTTTCGTCGCCATTCACACCATTATTCAATTGCTGGAGCAGGGATATAAAGTCCGCGGAACGGTTCGGTCGTCATCGAAAGAGGCAGAGGTCCGCGAGACGATCTCAAAATATGTGCAGGCAAATGATCGGCTGGAGATACTGCCTGCCGATCTGGAGCAGGACGCGGGTTGGGATGAAGCAATGAATAACGTCGAATATGTGCTGCATGTCGCGTCTCCGTTTCCTTTGTTCGAGCCAAAACATGAAGATGAATTAATCATCCCTGCCGTGCAAGGGACCTTACGCGTGTTACGAGCCGCGAACAAGGCGAAGGTCAAGCGCATGGTGCAGGTTTCGTCCAACGCGGCAATTTCATCGGGGCATGATGGCGAGAATAGGACTTTTACCGAAGAAGATTGGACAACTCTCGATAAGGTTGGTGCGTATCCCAAAAGCAAGACGCTGGCCGAACGCGCCGCGTGGGATTTTATTAATGGTTCCGAAAACACAAACAAGCTGGAACTTGCAACTATCAACCCGCCGTTGATCCTTGGGCCGATTCCAAACAAGAATTTCAGAACCTCAGTGGAATTGGTGCGTACGTACATGTTGGGACAGGTGCCCGGTGTGGGTCGAATAAAAATGGGATTGGTCGATGTGCGCGATGTTGCCGCTGCCATCATCCTAGCCATGCAAACACCCGAAGCAGCAGGGAATCGCTTCTTGTGCTCCGGTGGAGAGTTATGGCTAAAGGAGATCGCTGAAATTCTGCACAAGGGATATGCAAAGCGCGGATATAAAATCCCCACCTTTCAATTTCCAAGCTTCCTGATTCGTTTCATCGCATTATTCGATAAAAAAATCGCGCTGGTAACAGACAGCCTGGATTGGGATTATGAACTTTCCAGTGAAAAGGCAAAACGAATTCTCAAATGGAATCCGAGATCGAATGAAGAGGCTATTCTTTCGATGGCAGAAAGTTTGATCGAACAAGGAATTTTATAAAAAATAACTTCGCCCTGAGCGGAGTGACGAGTGCTTTTCGAGGAACGTAGTCGAAGGGTGTGTCAATCAAAAATCTGTCCTTCGACTACGCCGTACAAAAGCATACGGCTCCGCTCAGGACGATGATATTAATAATGGAGCAATCATGAATTATTTACCTTCCGAATCCCGTTACCAATCGATGCAATACCGCCGCTCCGGCCGCAGCGGACTCAAACTCCCCGCCGTGTCGCTTGGCTTGTGGCACAACTTCGGCGGCGTGGATACGTTTTCCAACAGCCGCGAGATGGTCTTGCGCGCGTTTGATCTCGGCATCACGCATTTGGACCTCGCCAACAATTATGGTCCCCCACCCGGTTCGGCAGAGGAAACCTTCGGCCAGATTATGGCAAAAGATTTAAAACCCTATCGCGATGAATTGGTCATCTCGACCAAAGCCGGCTATTGGATGTGGGAAGGGCCATATGGAGAATGGGGTTCTCGCAAATATTTAATTTCAAGCCTTGATCAAAGCCTCAAACGCATGGGCTTGGACTACGTGGACATTTTCTATCATCACCGCCCTGATCCCGATACTCCGCTTGAAGAAACGATGCAAGCGTTGGATTTCGCAGTCCGCAGCGGACGCGCCATGTATGCCGGCATTTCCAATTATCCCGCTGACAAGGCGCGCGAGGCCGCCAAGATGTTGCGCGAACTTGGCACGCCTTGTTTGATCCATCAACCATCCTACAGCATGTTCAATCGCTGGGTGGAGGATGGTCTTCTGCAAACTTTGAAAGAAGAAGGCGTTGGCTGCATCGCATTCTCCCCGCTCGCGCAAGGATTGCTCACCGATAAATATCTCAGCGGAAGTATTCCCGAAGGATCGCGCGCTTCCAAGGCACACGGCTTCCTCAAGCCCGCACACATCACAGATGAAAAATTGGATAAGGTTAAAAAATTGAATGGCATGGCAAAGTCACGTGGGCAGACTCTCGCACAAATGGCGCTCGCCTGGGTGCTGCGTCACGAAACGGTGACATCCGTTTTGATCGGGGCCAGCAAGGTCTCGCAGATTGATGATGCTGTTGGCGCGTTGAACAAGCTCGATTTTTCGAACGATGAATTGAAAAAGTTGGAAGGGATATTGAAATAGCAGAATGAAACCTGAAAGAATAATCCTCATCCGTCACGGCGAATCAGAAGGGAATGCAGATAACTCCCTTTATGAAACCACACAAGACTTCGCATTGAAACTATCCCCTGCTGGAGTGGAGCAAGCCAAAAAGGCAGGGCGACAAATCAAGGAGGTCATTGGAGACGATTCCATTTATTTATATTTATCTCCCTACCATCGAACACGCGAAACGTACCAATATATTTCGGAATCGATCAAGGAGAATATAACCAAAGCCGTGGAAGACCCAAGACTCCGTGAGCAGGATTGGGGCCATTTAAGACATCCCGACGAAAACAAGGAAATTAGCGAAGAGCGGGATAGCTTCAGCACATTTTATTATCGAATCCCAGACGGCGAATCAGGCGCAGATGCGTACGACCGCGTGAGCAATTTTCTGGACACCCTGCACCGCGATTTCGAAAAAATAGATTACCCCGAAAATGTATTGATCGTTACACATGGGCTTACGATGCGGTTGTTCCTGATGCGCTGGTTCCATTGGACCGTGGAGGAATATGAAAGTCTAAGAAATCCAAAGAACTGTCAATTCGTGATCATGGAAAAACAATTTGACAATCACTACCAATTGACCACTAGCCTGGAAAAAAGATAAACAAAAAGAGCTCCGAGATTTTAAAAACCTCGGAGCTCTGCATTTAACTATCCTCGCCAGATCTTGAAATCCTTCAAACTCGAACCACCCAAAAATTCTCTAACAATCGAATTCGCGGGGATCAAACTCACATCCAATGGCAGGAACCATTCGAGGAAGGCAAGCAGCCTTCTGGCTTCGATGAATTCAGGCACATTGTATGGAACCTGTCGCAGTAACGGCTCGGCCAGTGGCTTCAACACAGCCAATTCATATACCAACGCGGAGTTGAACATCACGTCCGCATTTTCCTGATAGGGGAAGATATGGCGCTTCTCACCGCGGCGGACGGATTCCCAACGGCTGATGGTTTGCGCGGCGAAATATCCGCGTTCGCGTGCATCACGTACGATGCGGCGGATCAAGCGTGTGTCGGTTGTTGAAACGCGATTCTGCCGGTCGAGGTTAAGCTGCGTCAGCGCAGAGACATATATTCGAAATGCTGAATCAGTCCAACGGTCGGGGATGAGGCGCGGGTTCATGCCATGGATGCCTTCGAGGATGATCGGCTGTCCCACGTTCAACTGGACGATATCCCCATCCTCGCTTCTTCCTGTCTTGAAGTTGAATCTAGGCAATTGAATTTTTTCGCCGCTGATTAATTTTTCAAGGTCCTGCGCGAGGCGCGAAAGGTTCAATGCCTCAATGGTTTCAAAATCAGGCTGACCATTTTCATCAAGCGGATTCTTATCGCGATCGACAAAATAATTATCAAGCTCCAAGGGATACGGTGAGATGCCGCGCGCGAGCAATTGCACGGCAAGGCGACGCGATGAAGTGGTCTTGCCCGAAGAGGATGGACCCGCGATCAAAATGATCTTCGATTTTTTTTGTTCGATTTGCTGCGCCAGATCAGAAAGATTTTGTTCGTGCAGTGCTTCGGATACGAGAACCAATTCATCGGCACGGCCCGCTTGAATGGCGTCATTCAATGCGCCGACATTGTCGATGTTGAGCGTTTCAAGCCAATCACCATATTGACGAAAAGTTTTGAGCAGTTTGGGATAATCACCCATCGGTTCAAGTTCTGTCGGCGAATGGCGGCGCGGAAATTGAATCAAAAATCCGCCGTTGATCAGTTTCAGGTCGAACCATTTTAAGTATCCAGTGGAGGGCACCATGTAGCCGTGCATATAATTCATCTTTCCGTTTAGGCCGTACATGGTTAGGTAATCTTTTTGACGATGTGCCAGCAGGCGCAGTTTGTCATCGTAGCCGTGACTCTTGAAATATTCGACGGCTTCCTGAATGGGAACTTCCCTGCGCTTGAAGGGAATATCCTGTTGAATTATTTTTTCAAGTGCGAGTTTCAACGATCTTAATTCTGCTTCAGAAAGGGAATTGCGGCCTGTTACTTCGCAATAAAAACCACCCGAAGAAACGGAATGATCGATGTTGAGTTTGGCTTCGGGAAATAAATCTGAAAAGGCAATATCCATCAAATACACAAGCGAGCGGCGATAAATACGCGCGCCGTCCGCGGAGTTCATGGTAACCGGCTGACAGTATGATTCCACGGTAATGGGAAAGGTCAGTTCATGGATCTCATTGTTGATAATCGCAGCAACGATTGGCGCAGAAAAATCGGCGCTTACCTGTTTGAGAAAATCCTCGATCCTCGTCCCACGCGGACCGGAAAGAACCCTTCCATCAGGAAGGTGAAGATCGACATTGGTATTGGGTTGTGTGATTTGGATGGTCATTTTCGATTTGAAAGTTGGAACATTTAAACGTTTGAACGTTCCAACTTTTGAAGAAATTTTTCGGGCTGTTTTGCGAACTCGTCCAGGGGAATTTTTTTGCTGGTCAGATCGACCAGCGTATTGGTCAGCAACTCATTGACCGGGGTTGGAATCCCGCGCGTTTTACCTTCGCGGACAACGGCTCCGTGCAGATATTCCACTTCGCTTTGAGTGCGGCCTGCGTACAGGTCAATGTGAAAGGAGGGCATTTTGCCGCCGCGTCCGCTGCCGGCAGCTTTGGCAAGAAAAGGTTTGGAAAGCCAAAGCGGGATTTTTGTCGCAAATGCCAACGCACGTACCGGTGTGCCGGGCAAATCGAAAACTTCAAGGTTTTGCGCCTTCATCACCGCGAGACATTCCTTGAGCATGTCGATTTCAAGCTTGTATAGTTTTGGGTTGGCAAACACTTCCGCGGCGGTTAAATTCAAAATGGCAGAGGTTGGGTTCGCGATCAAATTGGTCAGCATCTTGGACCATTTCATGCCGTGCGCTTCAGGATACAAACGGCAATTCAAAAAAGCCTGGTTGAAAATCGCCACCAGCTTTTCGGAGAGGGGATGTCCTGCCGCAATGCCAACGCCGCGCAATTTTTCAAGGACGATATTTCCAGCGCCTTTGCGGCCAATCGCCGTGGTGACCGTACCGTAAATGACCTTGTCCGCACCCATCACGCGCGCAATTGCTTGTTCATTTTCCACGCCATTGGAAAGACATAAAATTGGCGGCAGCTTTTCGACAAACGGCTTCAACTCCTCCATCGCAGATACAGTATCAAAAGATTTCAGCGCGAAGAGTGCCACGTCAAATGGACCGTAATTGAACGCTTCTTCAATCGAAGGGCAAATCACAAACGAGCGCGAATCCACCACGAAGGCATCTTTGGTCTTTCTTCTTTCATCGATAGTCAGATCCAGCCGCAAACCGCGCTCGCGAAGTTCATCCACCATCTTTTGTTTTTCAATAAAAACCACCTGCTGGCCTGCCAGGGCAAGCGAACCACCGATATATGTGCCAATCGCCCCGGCACCGAACACAAGAAACTTTAAAGAAGAAGATTGCGAAGCAGGTTGTACCAAAATATCACTCCAAACTTAATCAGCATCGACCCAATGAGCATGGTCATTGAGCTTGTCGATCGCCCAGCGATGCTGGTGCGGAAAATAGGTTAATTGGGCAAAGGCTGTGTTGCTGAATCGAAAACGCGTGCCGGCATTGTTCGCCTGCGGGGCAACCCCTACAATGGCATGCATCACCTGATTCAGCAACCCGCCGTGCGAGACGATCAAATATTTTGCCGGGTCGTGCTTCAATAAATTATGAAGAGCCTGCCCGGCCCGCAGGAACAACTCCCAATCCCCTTCCCCCACTCCGCCAACAGGATCATAGGGGGTGGTAAAAGATGGGTGTTGGAAATTCTGTCTTACTTCATGAGAGGTGAGTCCGGAAAATTCGCCGTTGTCCCGCTCCAACCACAGGGATTCGAATTCGATCTCCAAACCCAGGGCTGCGGCAATGATCTCAGCCGTATCCCTCGCCCGCTCCAGCGGACTGGAAATGACGTGATCGAATTTCATTTTTTCATTTTTCCAGCGCTCGGCCAGGGCCTTGGCCTGGGCGCGGCCTTTCTCCGTCAGCGGATATTCGGCCTGTCCCTGCCAGCGGGATTCCGCATTCCCCACCGATTCTCCATGACGCAACAATGTAATATGAAATGGCTGTAAATAGCTACTGCTCATCTTTGTTTTCCCCGCGGATCAGATAGACGGGCCTGCGTTTGATCTCTTGAAAAATATAACCGATATAAACACCAATAAACCCAAGCAGGATCATGATCGTCCCGCTTGCGATCAAAATGATCGCCATCAAGGAACTCCAGCCCGGCACGATCCGGTCAAATTGACCGGTGAGCCACAAATTGGAGACGTAAACGATCTGTATGCACGCCAAAATCAAAAATAAAAGCCCGGTGCTTAGCCCGATATACAGCGGTGTTAATGAAAAAGAAAAAATCGCATCGGAAGCAAGACGAATCATTTTGCCCAATGAGTATTTGGACTTGCCTGCAATGCGGCTGGTCTCTTGATACGGCAGGATGACCGCCTTATATCCCATCCAAGAAACCATGCCTCGTAAAAAACGATGATATTCCGGCATGGACTTCAACCCATCCACCGCCTGGCGGGACATGGCGCGAAAATCTGCAGCACCGGGAAGTACCGTGGTGCCGCTGACGATATTGAGCAAACTATAAAATATTTTAGATGTTACATTTTTGAAGATGGAAGGATCGCTGGCTTCCGCACGTTGTCCTTGCACAATATCAAAGCCCTGTAAAATAAAATCGATCATCTGCGGAATCACTTCCGGCGGATGCTGTCCATCGCCATCCAGTGAAACAACGATTTCAGCAGTCGACGCATCCAAGCCCGCCGTCAATGCTGCCTGATGCCCGAAGTTGCGACTCAGCTGGAGCACGGTCACTCTCGGGTCGTTGGCTGATATCGCTCGAAGCGTATCAGCCGTCCCGTCGCTTGAACCGTCGTCCACATAAATGAAATGGATCTCGTGCGCAAGCAAATCCACCACACTGCAAATCCGCTTGTGGGTATGTTGGACAACTCCCTCTTCATTGTAGATCGGGATGACAAGGTCGACTGTATTTTTTTTGGAAGACATTAAGAAGATTCTACCACGCGCCTCAAAACTGGACCCCGTGCCTGTCTGCCAACAAACGCAGTGCGCGCGCCACCTCGGCAGTTTTCTGCTCCGCTTTCCAGCCCAATGAATCACCCACCACATTGGACAGTTCCTCGATACTCTGCTTCGACAGGCGGCCCAACATGGCCAGCATCGTGCGGCGCAAAATCACATCGTCAAGATGAATTACTTTTTCATGCTGTACAAGAAAGGCGATCTCACGCCTTGTGTAATCGGGCAATGTTTGCAGCGGCGCATCACTGACTTGATTGATGAAATTGGCAACTTCCTCAATGCGTGAACCATATCGGGCATAAAGAGTTTGCAGTCGTTCCTTGCTCAATCCCGTCCAGGCAGCAAATCCATCCAATTGACGTGATTGTTCACCTGCTTCTGTCGCAAACCCATGACCGCCGCCAATGGGAAGGTCCTGGGTATTTTTTATGCGGGGTTTGCCAAGAAAGTCTAACGCCTTATCAGTAACCTGCTCCGCGAACGCGCGGAAGGAAGTCCACTTGCCGCCAACCAATGAATAAACGGGAAAATTCAAATTGGTCCAATCACCGCTCAATACTTCAATGCTGTGATCACGGCTGTATTGACCCGTGCTCTTCGCCGAACTGCTCGCCAAAGGACGAACACCGGTAAATCGAAACACGATATTTTCACGAGTCACTTTGATCGTTGGAAAAACACGCGCGATCATGCCAAGAAAATATTCCACTTCTTCATCGGTACACACTGCTTCATCGGGATGTTCGATCTTAATGTCAGATGTCCCAACCAGTACGCGATCGTGCAGCGGGAAGATCAATACGATACGGCCATCCTTATTTTCAAAGAAAAATTCATTGCCCCCGATCATCGCTCGGAGTTCGGGATGGTCCAAAACAAGGTGTGAGCCTTTGGTACCGCCAATGTATTTTGTGGAAACACCCAGGCTGTAATTCGCAAAATCAATCCACGGACCGGCGGCATTGATGACCAGCTTCGGTCGAACTTCATACGTTTCATCGGTCAATTCATCGCGCAGCAGAATTGCATCTTTTTCACCGCTGACCATGCTCATATAATTCAACGCACGTGCATTGGAACTATCTTCTTCCGCGTCCAACATCAATTCAAGGGCGAGCCGCTCCGGGTTTGAGATCAAGCCATCATAATACGTCGCCGTATTAACAATATCTGCGTTTAGTTTCTTCCATTTCTTCAGTGATGTGCTCTTCGACAAAAATTGATGTCGCGGCACCGTACGATTTCTGCCGGTGTAGGCATCGTACATCATCAACCCAAGCTTGATGATGATGGATCCGCGCTCGGAAGGCTTATCCATCCAGCCCAGGAACTTGAGCGGTGCATTTAACATTCCAGAAAAATATCGAAAGATCGGAATCGTCGTCGGAAGCGGTTTAACGATATGCGGTGCATTCTTGATCATGCGGTTGCGTTCCTGCACCGCCTCACGCACCAAACGAAATTCCCCGTTCTCCAAATAACGAATACCGCCATGTGCCATGTGCGAAGAAGCCGCACTTGCACCCGAGCAGAAATCAGCGCGGTCAACAAGCAGCACATCCACGCCATTCACAGCCAGGTCGCGGAAGGTGCCAATACCATTGATCCCTGCGCCCACGATCAACACGGAGATATTTGGATTTTCTTTAAGAGAGGAGAGAATTTCGTTTCGATTCATTTTTTACGCTTCAACCCAATCAAACGTTCGTGTGACCGCTTTCTTCCAACCTGAGTATAAACCCTCTCGCTGCTTTGAGTCCATTTTGGGAGTCCATTCTTTATCTTTTCCCCAGTTAGCGCGAAGCTCATCGTAATCTCTCCAAAAACCAACGGCAAGCCCGGCAGCATAAGCTGCACCCAACGCAGTTGTCTCTGCCACCTTCGGACGCACCACCGGCACATCCAAAATATCAGATTGGAACTGCATCAGCAATTCATTGAAGACCATGCCCCCATCCACCTTCAACGCCTTGAGCTTCACACCCGAGTCATGTTCCATCGCATCCAGCACTTCACAAGTTTGGTATGCGGTCGCCTCCAATGCCGCCCGTGCAATGTGACCTTTATTGACATAACGAGTCATGCCAGCGATCACCCCGCGCGCATCCGACCTCCAATACGGCGCATACAATCCGCTGAACGCCGGGACAAAATAAATGCCGCCGTTATCTTCGACCGATTTCGCCAGCGCCTCCACCTCCGCCGACGATTGGATCAGTCCCAAGTTATCTCTCAGCCACTGGATCAACGCCCCCGCCATCGCAATCGAACCTTCCAACGCATAGACCGCTTTTTGATTTCCGATTTTGTATCCAAGTGTGGTCAACAGCCCCGAGTTGGATGGAACGGGAATCTCTCCCATGTTCATTAACATGAAACAGCCCGTGCCGTAGGTATTCTTCGCTTCGCCTGCGCTGTAACAGGTCTGACCAAAAAGCGCAGCCTGTTGATCTCCCAAATCCCCCGCGACCGGCACACCTTCCAAAATCATTCTTGCCTTGCCATATTCTTCCGAAGAAGAACGGATCTCGGGCAGCATCGCACGCGGAACATCCAGCAACTTGAGAAGCTCATCGTCCCAATTCAGGGTTTGCAAGTTCATTAATAAAGTGCGTGAGGCATTCGTCACATCGGTGACATGCCTGCCTGTTAAATTCCAAATCACCCACGTATCCATATTGCCGAAGATCAACTCCCCTTTTTCCGCCTTGGCTCGTGCCCCATCCACATTATCTAAAATCCATTTTATTTTGGGGCCTGAAAAATACGTTGCTAAAGGCAATCCGGTCTTCGACCGAAGCCGGTCCTGCCCCCCATTGCTCGCCAACCCATTGCAGATCACATCCGTCCGCGTGTCCTGCCAGACGATGGCGTTATAAATCGGCTTACCTGTCTTCTTTTCCCAAACTAGTGTAGTCTCGCGCTGATTGGTCACCCCGATGGCTGCGATATCTGAAACAGAACACTTGGCTTTCGCCATTGCGCCTTGCATGACCTCTTGCGTGTTCTGCCATATTTCAAGCGCGTCATGTTCCACCCAGCCAGGCCTCGGATAAATTTGCTTGTGTTCTTTTTGGTCAACGGCAACGATGTTCCCCAAATGGTCAAAAATAATAAAACGAGTGCTGGTCGTTCCCTGGTCAATGGCACCGACGTATTTTGACATGGCAGTTTTCCTTTACTTAATTGTAAAACAAAACACGAAAAAACACATTTTTAAATAAAAATGACGGATGCTTATGCCCGTCATTTTGTATTGATTCGATCCTATTTATTACCCGCGACATCCACAAACTGCAAGTCCGGATATTTTTCAGTGTAATGCTTCAATAAGAATGTAGAACCGAACAGTGCCACCCATGCATCGCGGGAATCCCGCGCAACGATTACTTCTCCCCGGCTTGGCAGATTTTCAACTGCCTTATCGTCACCTTTGATCCAACGCAATGCGACATGGGGCAGTCGTTCCAGTTCCGTCGGGACATTGTATTCAGCTTTCAAGCGGGCCTGCACCACATCAAATTGCAATTGACCCACCACCGCGAGAATGGGCTCGCGCTTGAAGGCATTGATGTTGTACATGACCTGCACCGCACCTTCACTTTCCAATTGGGAAAGTCCTTTGGCAAATTGTTTCTGCTTGTTCAAATCTGTATTTCGCAGTAAGGCAAAATGCTCGGGCTGAAAGCGTGGAATGGAAACAAAGCGCACCAATTTCCCTGAACATAGCGAATCCCCGATCGCAAAGCCTTCATTATTCGGGATTCCCAACACATCACCGGGGAATGCTTCATCGATGATCTCGCGTTCGTTGGCAAACGGCTTGTACGGGCGCAGCATACGAATCATCTTTCCGCTTTGGGTATGCATCAGGTCCATGCCGCGTTCAAAACGTCCCGAACAGATGCGCAGGAAGGCCACACTATCGCGATGCTTCGGATTCATATTCGCTTGAATCTTGAAAATGAATCCGGAGAAATCCTCCTCCTGCGGCATTACAATTCCCTCCTCACTTTCATAAGGCTGCGGCAGGGGAGCGTATTTCACAAATGTATCCAAAAATAAACGGACGCCAAAATTGGTTACCGCGCTTCCGAAAAATACCGGGGTTTGTTTTTCGTTCAACACATCCTGATGATTAAAAATGACACCCACTTCGTCCAACAAATGAATACTTTCCTCAAGTTGATTAAAACGATTCTGAGATAATACTTTGTTTTTGACGAGGTTTTCCAAGGGCATGAACACTTCTGGTGCCATGCGTTCATTGCGCTCGGTACGCTCGAACACATATACGCCTTTTTCTGCACGGTCATAGACACCGCGGAATTCAGGGCCATCACCGATCGGCCAATTCATGGGAATGGGTTCCATACCCAACACTTTTTTGATCTCATCCAGCAAATCCAATGGATCGCGAGCGGGACGATCCATCTTGTTGATAAAAGTGAAAATCGGTATGCCGCGCTTGCGGCAGACTTCAAATAATTTCAGAGTTTGTGGTTCGATACCTTTGGCAGCATCGATCACCATCACGGCGCTGTCCACTGCTGAAAGAGTACGATAGGTATCCTCCGAGAAATCCTGATGCCCCGGCGTATCCAGCAAATTGACAATGCAGTCGTGATAGGGAAATTGCAAAATGGTCGAAGTGATCGAAATGCCGCGTTCGCGTTCCATCTCCATCCAATCGGAAGTGGTGGAACGCTGATTTTTACGCGCGCGAACATTCCCCGCCAGTTCGATTGCGTTTCCATAAAGGAGCAGTTTTTCGGTAAGAGTGGTTTTGCCGGCATCCGGGTGAGAGATGATGGCAAAGGTACGCCGCGCGGCGATGGATTCTTGAATGGAGCCTTTTTGAGCGGGCTTGATCGCTGGTATTTCTTCCTGCATTTTTTCTCCTAAAATTTACAAAGGCCGTAAATTTTAGCATGGATTTTATGGAATATAATGCCCGCGGTCACAAATTGCTTTCCCGCTCGAAAAAAGATCAATTTGTGACGCGACGGGTATAAATAAATCCCCGCCAAATTGGCGGGGATTTATTTATCAGCAACCTCGCGACTTAGACAATATCGAAGCGGTCGAGGTTCATCACCTTATTCCACGCCGCCACGAAGTCGCGCACGAACTTTTCCTTGTTGTCATCCTGTGCATAGACTTCGGCAAGAGCACGTAGTTGTGAGTTGGAGCCGAAGACCAGATCCACACGAGTGCCGGTCCATTTGACTTCGCCGGTCTTGCGGTTGTGAGCCTTGAAAGTGTCGGCGGCTTCCGAAGTGGGATGCCAGACAACGCCCATATCGGTCAGGTTGACGAAAAAGTCGTTGGTCAACTTGCCAGGCTGATTGGTGAACACGCCGTTCTGTGAACCGCCAACATTAGCACCGAGCACACGTAGACCGCCAACGAGCACGGTCATTTCAGGAGCGCTCAGGGTCAGCAGTTGAGCCTTGTCCACCAGCAGCTCTTCAGCAGAGACTGTGAAGGTCGCCTTTTGGTAGTTGCGGAAGCCATCCGCTTCGGGTTCGAGCACGGCGAAGGATTCCACATCGGTTTGAGCTTGTGTCGCATCGGCGCGGCCCGGTGTGAAGGGTACTTTCACCGTGTAACCAGAATCCTTGGCCGCCGCTTCAACAGCCGCACAACCGCCTAGCACGATCAGATCAGCCAGCGAAACCTTCTTGCCATCTGCTTGAGCGCCGTTGAATTCTTTGCGGATGCGCTCCAACGTCTTGAGCACCTTTGCCAATTGCGCAGGCTGATTGACTTCCCAATCTTTTTGCGGAGACAAACGAATCCGCGCGCCATTGGCACCGCCGCGTTTGTCCGATCCTCTAAAAGTGGAGGCAGAGGCCCAGGCTGTAGAAACAAGCTCGGATATGGAAAGACCCGATGCTAGTATCTCCTTTTTCAGCGTGGCGACATCCTTCGCACCGATCAACTTTTGGTTGACTGCGGGGAGCGGATCCTGCCAGATCAAATCTTCCTTCGGGACTTCTGGTCCCAGATAACGGGCTTTGGGACCCATATCGCGATGAGTCAGCTTGAACCAGGCGCGGGCAAAGGCATCTGCAAACGCTTTGGGATCATTATGGAAGCGGCGAGCAATCGGCTCATAGATCGGGTCAAAGCGCAACGACAAGTCGGCGGTGGTCATCATCGGCGCATGTTTTTTTGACGGATCATGCGCGTCGGGGATCATGTGCTCAGGCTTGCAGTTTTTCGCCTGCCACTGTTGCGCGCCCGCCGGGCTTTTGATCAGTTCCCACTCGTAACCAAAAAGCATATCGAAATAGCCCATATCCCATTGGGTGGGATTGGGCTTCCATGCGCCTTCAATGCCGCTGGTGGTGGTGTGAACGCCCACGCCTGTTCCCAATTTATTCTTCCAACCCAATCCCATTTCTTCGAGTGGAGCGGCTTCAGGTTCGGGACCGACAAGTTTGGGGTTGCCTGCGCCATGTGCTTTGCCGAAGGTGTGTCCGCCAGCGACAAGTGCAACGGTCTCTTCATCATTCATCGCCATGCGGGCAAAAGTCTCACGCACATCACGGCCCGAAGCAACGGGGTCGGGATTGCCATTGGGCCCTTCGGGATTGACATAGATCAAGCCCATCTGCACGGCCGCCAACGGATTCTCCAGATCACGGTCACCGCTATAACGTTTATCACCCAGCCAGGTTTCTTCGTTGCCCCAATAAATATCTTCCTCGGGCTGCCAGATGTCCGCGCGTCCCCCACCGAAACCGAAGGTCTTGAAACCCATCGATTCGAGTGCAACGTTGCCTGCAAGAATCATCAAGTCTGCCCATGAGAGTTTGTTGCCGTATTTCTGCTTGATGGGCCAAAGCAGACGGCGCGCTTTATCGAGGCTGACGTTGTCTGGCCAGCTATTGACCGGCGCAAACCGCTGGTTGCCGGTGCCACCCCCACCACGACCATCTGCGGTGCGATAGGTGCCGGCACTGTGCCAAGCCATACGGATCATCAAACCGCCGTAATGACCCCAGTCCGCGGGCCACCACTCTTGCGAGTCGGTCATCAGTTGGGCCAGATCTTTTTTGACCGCGGCCAGGTTCAACTTTTTGAATTCTTTGGCGTAATCGAAATCAGGATCCATCGGGTTGGAGGCAGGCGCATGTTGGTGCAAAATATTCAGGTTGAGTTGATTTGGCCACCAATCTTGGTTGGATGTGCCACGGCTGGCAGATGTCATACCAGCGTGAGGAACAGGGCATTTACTTTCGTCGCTCATTGTTATTCTCCTTGGTGTGATTGAAACATAGTAGATATGTAAAATATTCTGATCTCATTGTACAACCTTGAGTTATAGATGTAAAATATAGGATAACTATATATATCATAGCCAAAAACTATAACAGAGACCTGCATGGAAATTCACCAACTCACCTATTTTGTCGCTGTTGCTGAAACAGGCAGTTTTAGCCGCGCCGCTGAACGATGCAACATCACCCAGCCCTCACTCAGCCAACAGATCATGAAATTGGAACAGGAATTAGGAGAAACCCTTTTTGAACGTCTCCCCCGCAAAGTAGTACTGACTGATGCGGGCCGAATTTTATTGCCTAGAGCAATCACTATTCTTGGAGATCTTCAAAATATTAAACATACACTGAATCAAAATATGGATGCAGGTCATGGCCTGCTGCATGTTGGCTTTATACCCACCATTGCGCCATTTGTTTTACCACACGTGATCAAACGTTTCAGTCAGGAATATCCAAACGCACATCTCACCGTACAGGAAGACGTTACCGAGTCCCTTGTGCATGACCTAATAGACGGAAAATTAGATGTTGGCATTACCAGCATGCCCATTCACAATAAGTTGATTCGCACGCAGGAGCTGCATACCGAACCCTTGCTGGTTGCATCCTCCCGAAAAAACGACATCATCACCCGGGCATCCATCCGCGTGAAAGAATTGGATGATCTCCCATTTATCGCGCTTAGCGAAATGCACTGTCTTGGCGAGCAGATACAATCATTTTGTCACTTGCAAAAGTTGGAATTAAAAGTCGTCTGCGATACATCTCAACTAACCACCGTGCAAAATTGCGTTGCGCTTGGTCTGGGCGTTTCACTCGTTCCGCGCGCTCTGGCCGTCAGCGATTCATCCAACCGCATTACTTATCGAAGCTTGAGTGATACATCGCCGCAAAGAAAGATCGCTGCCGCAACTCGCGCAGATAGAACCCCGTCCTTTCTTGCGCAAAAATTCATTGAGATCGTACGCGAAGAATATCCAACGTAGCGCTTATCCCCAATTCCGCGCGCCTGCCAAAAACGATTTTCCGCTCATGGATTTTTTCCCGGCGGGCTGCACATCATCGAGGATGAGAATCCCGCCTCTTGCACCAACCGCCGGCTGATCCTGAACAACCAGCCTCTTCCCCGCTGATTCATTCCCCTCCGTCACATGTGCGCGGTGGACTTTGAGAATCGTTCCATCAAAATCCATAAACGTTCCCGGCCATGGATTAAACGCACGCACACGCCGTTCCAATTCGTTTACATCTGAATTGAAATCAAGTTTGCCTTCCTCTTTTTTGAGCATGGGCGCGTACGTTGAGCCATCCTCAGGTTGAGGTTGAGGGATTAATTTTCCAGACAAATAATCGGGCAGGGTCTCAATAAGAAGATCAGCCCCAAGTTTGGATAATGCCTGAATAGCCGAACCAGTTGTCAGGTCAGGTGTGTGGCGGATCGAACTCTTTGAAAGCATGGGGCCGGTATCGAGTCCCGCATCCATTTTCATGATGGTCACGCCGATCTCTTCATCCCCGGCAAGGATGGCAGCATTGATCGGCGCCGCACCCCGCCATCGTGGGAGAAGTGATGCATGAACATTGATGCAGCCATATCGAGGCAGTTCCAGAACATCCTTTTTTAGAATCTGACCAAACGCAGCGACAACGATCAAGTCCGGATTCCATTCACGAAGTTGTGTCATAGCCGCTGGTTCACGCAATTTTTCAGGCTGCAGGATGGGGATATTCAATTCACTTGCAAGCGTTTTGACCGGAGGTGCTTTCAATTCACGGCCACGGCCAGATGCGCGGTCCGGCTGGGTAATGACACCAAGGACATCATAATGCTGCGCGAGCGAGCGTAAAGTTGGTAACGCAAATTCGGGCGAACCCATGAATACGATTTTGATTGACATTTCCAAATTTTACCGCTTGTTGTGCAAATCATGGATTTTTTAAATGGATGAAAAGCGCACAGTACTAAAGTATGAAACAATCCGTTTGCGTTTTGACTTGAAAGGCTGTAAAATACTGTAAATCCAAAACCTACTTATTCGGAGGAATAAATCATGTCTCAAGCACCAGTTTCATCAGATATCACCCAGGACGACAAACTGTGGGCAATGCTCTCATACTTAATTCCAGTCATCGCCGTGGTTGTGCTTTTCATGGAGGACAAGAAGAATCGTCCTTATGTTAAGTTCAGCGCAGTCCAATCGATCGTTGTGACAGTGCTCATCTCCATCATCGCCACCGTTACCTTCGGTTGTGGTGCCATCCTTGTTTTCGCTCAACTCTATTGGGCTTATCAAGCCTACCAGGGCCAGGACATCAAGGTCCCCTTCGTTTCAGATTTCATTCGCAACCAGGGCTGGGCATAGTTCGGTTCACTCAAAAAGACTCGCGGAATTCCGCGAGTCTTTTTTGTTAAAGAAAAGGATTTTTTCAATGACTGATCAAATTCCCCCTGCTCCTCCACAGCCCTTGAAACCCGCCGAAGAAAAACAGTGGGCGATGGTTTCCCACCTTAGCATCCTTGTTAATTTATTCTCTGGATTCCTGGGACCTGCTATCCCTTTCGTGATCTATTTAATCTACAGGGACCGTTCCCGATATGTGGCTTACCAGTCACTCCAGTCACTCGTATTTCAATTGATATGGTGGGTCGGCGGATGGACCATTGCTGGAGTTGCTTGGGCCATTACCAGTATTGTATGGCTATGCATTCCATTGGCCTGTATTTTTAGCATAATACCCTTCGCGGCTCTCGGGTATGGTGTATATGCCGGTATACAAACAAATCAGGGACAGGATTTCAAATACTGGCTCGTTGGCGACTGGGTACGAAGCACGTTGACCGGTTAATTAGTTTATTCAACAAAAAATCCCCGCCAGAACTCTGGCGGGGATTTTTTGAACTATTCTTTTAATTTATGGAATTCGACTGGCAATATCTGACCCAAGGCGAATTTCAATATCCACTGTTGAGGCGGGATCCGGACTGAAGCGGATCTGGCTGCTGGTAACGCCAAAGGTGCTTTGCAAATAACGCAGCGTGTACAACTTGGGACCATACACTATCACCACAGTTTGACTGTACGCTTCTGTGGCTGTACCAACTTCCGTGATCGTCATGCCCTGTGACTGGAAGAAGGTGCCTGCACGCTGGTCCATACCGGGGGTGAAAGTGCCATCCAAAATACGAACGCGGGCTTCCTCATTGCGCATCAGTGTTGCAGGGTCGCCTTGCGCGATCGGGCTGGTGGGTCCACTGGTGGTAAAGATCTGGTCGCGCAGTATGCGAACTTTATCTGCAATCGGCTTCATGATGCTGGCCGCCTGACCTCCAAGGACCACATTATCAAAGGTCACCATGGTTGTATCGATCACGCCGGTTTTTATATTATCCCGCGAAATATCCTTGACGAGAATTGCCAGCTTGATCGCATCTTCAAATGCCATATTGGTATTGATGCCATAAGAAAGTTCACCATAAATCGCCGGGGCATCGGCGATCAGTACGGGAAAGGCTGAAGGGTCGAACACCTTTTTCTGCAAGGCAAAAATCACTTCCTGCTGCCGTGCAGCACGATCAAAGTCACCGCCGGAGGTGTGGCGATTGCGCGCGTATGCCAACACTTTCCAACCCTGACACAAATTCCTGCCGCCACCTGGTGTGAGCACCATATGATCGGGCCCGGAACCAATTGGGTCAAGGATCATTTTTTCATTCGGAAAAACCTCAATGCAGCCAAAGCGGTTGATCACATGATCCACAAGCAGGGTAAATACATTGAAGTCAACATGAACGTAATAATCGACAGGCACACCGATGAACTGGGAAACAGTTTTCATGGCCAGGCCGGGACCGCCACCAGGAAGCTTATCGCCTTCCCCGCTGGCGTAGGCTGTATTAATACGACTATATCCGTAGCCGGGTATATTCACCCACATATCGCGTGGGATCGACAACATGCCAGCTGTTTTACTGACAGGATCCACAGTAATTAACATTAAAGTGTCGGAACGAGGCGGACCATCCTGCTTCTCCACATCACGTGCATCCAGCCCAATAAAGAGAATGTTGATTCGGCTGGCTCCATCCCACGCGGGAGGCAGTGCCAATTGTGGAGCTTCAGGAATCGGCGTTGGAGGAATTGCAATGGCGGTTTCCCCCGGCTGTGGAGTGTAATCGCCCGTTGGATTCTGGGCACTATTAGTACAAGTATCGGGCATCCTGCCCGGCAGTTTGGTCACCTGCCAGCAGGCTGTAAACCCGCGGGCAAAGACAAACAATGCACCTGCAATCACCAAAGTGATACCCCAAAAGATCATCTGCTTTACGCTGGGACGAGTAAGCGGGGGAAGTTTTATTTTTTTCAAGAATTCAAGTCTGTTCATATATCATTCCTCAAGGCTTAATATATACCATATCCAGCCCAAGTCGTTCCAAGCCTTCCTGCGCCCAATATTGCAGCACAGCCGATTCTTCATTCATGGATTTCATTAATATGGGGATGGCACGATGATCGCGGATCTCAGCCAGCGCGCGCAAAGCCAAAATACGAACACGCAAAGGCGTTTCTTTCATGACTTCCAGCAGGCCGGCCACCGAAGGACTTCCAATTTTCACCAAAGCATTGCCTGCCAACCCTGCTGTCAGCGAATCTTCATCTGCGAGAGATTTTATTAATGCCGATACAGCTTCTTCATTTGGATGAATACCAAGGGCGAGGGCAGTGGCGGCACGCACTTGCGGCGCTGAGTCGTTGAGGAATGGAAGCAGGCTTTCGGTCTGCGTGTGAGGCGAGGCGGCCAATGCGCGGACCGCCCACCAGCGGTGATCCTCTGAATCAGAGTGAGTCAATTCCAAAAGCACGGGAATGACCGCCATCCCCAAATCACCGATCAACGGAATGACCTGCTCAGCACGTTCATCACTGCCGCTGGTCAGTTCATTCAATATACTTTGCAGGTCCGACACGTTTTTATTTTGCGGGTGGAGGAACAGGAAGTGCCTCTTGCGCGGTATTTACCCACTTATCACCCTCGTCAATCAACATCACGGGGATATCATCGATGATGGGATATTTGCGATTGCAATCCTTGCAAATTAACCACGCATCCTTATGCAAGACAAGCAAGCCTTCCTTTTCGCGGACACAATTTGGGCAACGTAAAATTTCAAGCAGTTCAGCACTGACCATTATTTTTTCTCCTTATCAGTTTTTTATTCTACCATGCTAGGTTCCGGGGGATAGACAAAGGTCTTTTCGCTTTGCCGCCTTCTCCGGGTCTTCCGTACCTGGGCCATACTGACAGATCGCCTGCCAGGGCTGGTAATGGGTCTCGACGGTGTCGGTAAAGTAGACTCCGCCATTCCGATATACGGTGCGTGTGACAGTCACATCCGCGCCGTTGGCCGCATAATCAACCTGCTTGATCTGGCCTTCCTTCAGTTCGGGATTTTCTTCAAAATATGGAGCCGGCGCAGGAACCGTATTTGTTACACCGGTCGTCTGCCAATCGACTGTGCGCCCATCGGAAGTGGAATAAATCTTCCATTGGATGGAACTGGTGCCCACATAAGTTTCCATCAACAACCAATAGGGTGTGTCGTTGACGAACTTAAAATCCACAAGCGGAAAATACACTGTCGCATCCAGCCCCGCAAGGCTGGGATCCACAGAGCCACTCGAGTTCTTTTCATAATAAGAAACGCGGTATGCATGAGGTACCCTTTCCACGACGGGAAAACCGGCAAAGAATACGGTACGAAAGAGTGTGGTACTGACCTGACATACGCCGCCGCCCACGCCTTTGATCGTGCGGCCGCCATAAATAATCAATGCCTCGGCGAAGCCATTCTCAAGGCTCACATCTGCCATGTAATTTCCCATGGAGAAGGTTTCACCCGGGGCGACCAACAACCCATGAAAACTGGAAGCGGCTGCCTTGATATTCTGAATACGCTCGGCACTGGAGCCATAGAAATAGGAAGTTTGTGTGGCGATCAGCTCAGTGACGCCCAAATCCGCGCCTGTCGCTGTATCTGCAACAGCGGGCTGTTCCTCCTTCACAACCAGTGAAACCGTGTGTTCACCGCGCAAAAGCGCATCATTGATCGCAAGGATGCTTGCTTCCACATCAACCACACGCCCTACTGCGGAAGCGGAGATGGGTTCAAGTACCCCAGTTTCATCATTAAAAATAAAACGTGCATTGGCAGGCTGACGGTCAATAAAAGGCTTGAGGTCGTTCAACGAGGCGCGTAATGCCACCGGGTCCAACCCAACCTGCAATTGATATTGCCCGCCGCTATCGACTACATTTACACCGAGCATGTTGGCAACAACTGGAATATCAAAGGTCCATGGACCCGGATCGCCATCCCGATAATTTGGGACAGCAAGAATCAACGGCTGGCTGATCATGCGCCGCGCTGCATCTGCCTGCGAAGAGACATCCAACAACTTGGGAGCAGCCTCGGCCACCACGAGCGGCACTTCTCCATCGCGGAAGGTTTGCAGCTGTGCGCCCAAATAGATCAATGTAGCATCGAGATTAAGCAGACGCCCCACCTGACCCGGCGTGGCCACCACATTTGTGCCTTCGAGGCGCAGAGCCGCTTCGACCACTTGCTGGTCGACCTGTGCCGCAATATTTTGTAAATAAACATAAGCCACCCGTTGATCAAAAATGATCACAGGGGGAACATCCAAGCCCAACCCGCGCGCCTGAATTTGGCTTGCCAGTGAACCGAATAACCCTTCACCACGGCCCTTTTGGTACGCTGCCAGAGCACTGGCAGTTGGATCAAAGACCATGCCCAACTCAACTGGGGAAGCCACCCAGTTCTTATCCCCGCTGCGGAAGAGCACTTTTCCCGTGACAGGATAGGAGAGGGTTTGATTCAGCTTTAACGCCGCGTCATTGGGAGTAAGCCCCGAAAGATCCACGCCGGCAACGCTCACACCCGGGAAGATGCGGCCCGCGTACAAAAGTTGGTAACCAATCGTCCAGAAGAGGACAATTCCAAAAAACAGAACAAACCCGGCAACGACCGCCACAAGAATCTGTTTCAGTAAATTTCCCTGGACAAATGATTTAGTATTCATAACAGGAATTATAACGAAAAAGCCGGTTTCGCATGAAGCCTCAAACTGAATTTTGTATGAGAGAAAATCGTTGATTGCGACAGAATGAAATTCCAGTTTACAATCGAATAAGAATTACTTCAAACCTTGCCAAAGGATCTCTTCATGATCGAAGATCAAATTCCACAAGAACCCGCAAACGAGCCCATTCACCTTGCTGAATCGCCGCGCCGAAATTGGACCGCCTGGATCGCCGCAGGCGGATGCGCTGTGTTGCTGTGCTCCGCCATATTTATCGGTACGATCATTTATGCCGGCCCGCAAATGGTGAAAACATTTTTCCCTTCAGAGGTGGCTGTTCCTGACGATCAGGTACGCGGCGTGACCCAAAACAACACAATGGGCGACCCCAATGCGCCGATCCAGATCATCGAATATGGCGATTATCAATGTCCGTATTGTTTACAGTTTTGGAGCGAAACAGAACCGCAATTGATCGAGGAATATGTGAACACCGGAAAAGTGTATTTCGAGTTCCGCTCGTTTCCGATCATCGGGCCTGAATCTTTTTCAGCAGCAGAGGGTGCTTATTGTGCAGGGGATCAAGGCAAGTTCTGGGAATTTCACGACACCCTGTTCACCAACTGGACGGGCGAAAACGTGGGCGATTTCACGCAGGAAAAACTAATTCAATATGCGGATGCGCTGGCGCTGGATACCGCTGCCTTCGAACAATGCCTGAGCGACGGCACGCATCAATCGACGGTGGAGCAGGACCGGGCGAAGGGAGAAGCGGATAACGTCCATGCCACGCCGACGTTCTTCATCAATGGACATCTCCTCGAGGGCGCACAGCCGTTCGAGGTCATGCAGCACATTATCGAAGAATTGCTGCACGGCGACTTTGATACATCCACGGGATAAACCCGGTATAATCTGGTGAATGAAATCATCTGAGATCTATTTTCAAAACGAACAGTTCAGACTCATTCACGACGATGTATTGACCACAAGCCTTGTGGACGAAAACAGCGTGGACTTGGTAGTCACGTCGCCGCCCTACAATGTGGATATTCAATACAATTCACACAAGGACGATGTTTCCTACACCGATTATCTTGAATTCAGCCGCAAATGGATGACTCAGTGTTTCCACTGGCTGAAGGACGAGGGGCGTTTTTGTTTAAATATTCCACTCGATAAAAACAAGGGCGGGCAGCAAAGTGTGGGCGCGGACCTGACGACCATCGCCAAGCAGATCGGTTTTCAATATCATTCCACCATCATTTGGAACGAAGGCAACATTTCACGCCGCACCGCATGGGGTTCGTGGAAAAGCGCCTCTGCGCCGTATGTCATCGCGCCGGTGGAATTGATCGTGGTGTTGTATAAAAGGAATTGGAAGAAGACAAGCGGCAGTAAAATTTCCGATGTGAGCCGCGAAGAATTCATGGAATGGACCAACGGCATGTGGGTCTTCAACGGCGAAAGCAAAAAACGCATCGGTCACCCGGCCCCCTTCCCCGTTGAATTGCCGCGCAGGTGCATCAAACTCTTCAGTTATGTGGATGATGTGGTACTCGATCCATTTTGCGGAAGCGGTACCACGGTCCTTACAGCGATCAACAACAACCGCAAAGGCATCGGCATCGACGTGGATAAAAAGTATTGCGAGCTGGCCCGCAAACGCATTCTCGGAATAGAAACTCCAAAACCAAAAAAGAAAAAATAACATGCCCAATGCGCGCAACAAGTTCGACAAAAAGGATTCGCTTGAACTCGGCGAACATGCCGAGAATCTTTTCATCGTGCTTGCCGTGCGACTCGGCTGGAAGGTCTCTGCATCATCGAAGGATGAAAACATCGATGAGCATTGGGACTATCGGATCGAGAAAGAAGACGCAGCCTTCAAAGTGGAAGTGAAAAGCAAAAAGCGCATCACACGCGGCGACAAAGGCACGCAGCAGGACTTGACCTGGATCGAACTCCACGGTGTGCGGCCAAAAGACACCGGCTGGCTCTTCGGCAAAGCGGACCTGATCGCCTTCGAAAAGGAAAAATCCTTTCTGATCGTCAAAAAGTTTGACCTGCTTAAAATGGTCAACAAAAAAGTGGACCTGGTTGCGAAGGTCAGGAAGCCCGAAGATGCGGTTTACAAGATCTACAAACGGGAGGGCCGCAAGGATAAACTCACCCTGCTGCCGATGAAAGACATCGAAGAAATCAAATTCATGGAATGGAAGAAGGAATAAGGTGTGAATAAATTATTAAAGGTATTGATCCTGTTGATATTGACTTCTATCGCCTGCAACATCGCGTCACCGCAAGCACCGTCTGCTCCGGTGACCGAGGAATTTGTCCAGCCTGAAACGCTTCCCACCGAAGCGTTGACCTTCACCCCCGTCCCGCCGACAGGAACATTCACACTGCTCCCTCCAACCGAAACCAGCACACCGACTGAAACGCCTCTTCCCGTTGTGGAAAGTTTGAAGGCAAAAGTCAGCGCAGATTTGCTCAGCTGCCGTTATGGACCCGGAGCCGAATACCTGTATCTGATTGCCTTTAGAAAAACCACCCCAGTGGAATTGATCGGCCGCACATCGGGCACGAGCAATTGGGTGCTTGTTCAAAACAGCCCGCAAAAATGCTGGGTGAATGCGAAGTTCCTCGATATTGCCGGTGACCCGCAAACTTTGAAGGTCATATATCCCGATGGATACAAGCTTCCTGTTTCGCCCTACTATTCCTCCCCCACTGCCTATAGCTCCAAACGCGACCCGAAGGACCCGAATATGGTCACAGTTTATTGGAGCGAAATGACCCTAACGGCCGGTGATGAAGAGGATGAAAACATGTTCATCTACATCATTGAGGTCTGGCGCTGTGAGGGTGGACAGATCATCTTCGACCCGCTCGCCTCCAACTACCCGGAGGTAAGCTTCATCGACGAAGAGGGTTGTTCCTCCCCGTCGCATGGACGCGTGTTCTTCCAGGAAAAACACGGGTACGCCGGGCCATCGGAAATCCCTTGGCCGACCAGATAAATAAAGAGTCCCTGAATTCAGGGACTCTTTATTTATCTGGTTTCTTGCACAAGAATTCGTAGGGGGTTCAGCCCGCCAGGGTTCATATTTTCAAAAGGCGTCAGGCTAAAAGCCTGACCTACTTGAAGTTCAGTTTTCTTTTACAGCTTTATTTTTACTTACTTTCCTGCCTCTTCCAAACCACCTCTACTTCTTCTTTACTGCCCAATGCGTCATTGAGCAAAGCAATGATTTCCTTATCAGCTTTTTCATTTTCAAACATTTCCACCAGCAAGGGAGTGATCGCGTAATCCTGATCCTCGATCCACTCTTCTTCGAGTTGATCTATAAGAAATTGAAGTTGAGCCTCACTGATCGTGCCCAGAAGTCTGTTGTATCCCTTTTCATACAAACAAATCATTTTGTTCCTCCTATTAACCTAATGGATTTTGCCAGCCTGAGATCAAACGATAGGCGAAGGCAATGGGTGGGTTGGATTTCGAATCAGATCGAAAATTCATGCCAGAATAACTCTGGCTATTTCAGAAAATAAAAACTGCCTAAGGTCATTGTTGAGATTTCCCAATCTATATCTGACTGATATTTCACTGCCATTTTACCGCCATAAACACGCTATGGATGCATTATAAACCGCTGCAGCGGTGGGGTGATTGATGGAAGTCGAATCTCGCTTTCAGGTTCATGAATCTAGGATTCAGGTACCCGAATCTCGATTGGAAGTTCTTGAATCTTAGATTCAGGTACTTGAATCTCGATTGGAGGTTCTTGAATCTTAGATTCAGGTACTTGAATCTCGATTGGAGGTTCTTGAATCTTAGATTCAAGTAGTTGAATCTAAATTGGAGGTTCTTGAATCTAAATTCAGGGAGCGAGATTTCAGGGTGGGGGTCTGCCGGGGCCGTCAAACCAGCTCAGGGGTCGGCTGGGAGGCGGGGCTGAATTCTCAGGTCAAGCCGCTTAATCTTTCAAAATCCTGCTTCCGGCAGGATTTTTGCTTAAGATTCTTGAATCTCGCCTCAATATTCATGAATCTAGTATTGACAAAATGAATTTTCAGTTGTAATATTCGAACATTCAGTCGTAGAAATATTGATTTTCTAGAATTTCACTTGATTTTCTGAAAACAAGCTTTAAAAAGGAGTTTTCCATGTCCGATCTTGCAATCGAAGCCAAAGGACTCGTCAAGAAGTTCCCCGCACGCGCCGGGACGGGAGATAAACAGCCCACATCCCCTACCTCCATGCCTGAGAACAAAAAGAAGCGCTGGCAGTTCTGGAAGAAGGAGCCGCAGGCCACCTTCACGGCCGTGGATGGGGTTGACCTGCAAATCAAACGCGGCGAGATCTTCGGCCTGCTCGGCCCAAACGGCGCGGGCAAGTCCACCACCATCCGCATGTTGTGTACCTTGCTCGAGCCCACCAGCGGCACGGCCACGGTCAACGGTTTTGATATCGTCAAACAGGCCAACGAAGTACGCCGCAGCCTCGGCACGGTGCTGGCAGGCGAACGCAGCATTTACTGGAAACTCTCAGGCCGCGAAAATCTCGAATACTTCGCCGCGCTGTATCACATCCCTGCCGCCGTCGCAAAGAAGCGTGTGGAGGAATTGATCGAACGCATGGAGATCAAGGACCGCGCGAACGAACTCGTTGAAAAATATTCGACGGGAATGCGCCAGCGCATCGCGATTGCCAAGGCGTTGCTGGCCCGCCCGCCCATTCTCTTATTGGATGAACCCACGCTCGGGCTGGACCCGCAAGCTGCCCGCAACTTAAGGGAGTTGATCGCCACTTTGAAAGCGGAAGGCCACACGATCCTGCTGACCACGCACTACATGGAAGAAGCGGACCAGCTCTCCGACCGCATCGGCATCATCGACACTGGCAAGGTCATTGCATTGGATACGCCCGAAAAGCTCAAGGCGCAGATCGACCAGCAGGAGATCATCAAACTCGAAGTGACCGGCTGGCAGGAATACATCGGCGAAAAATTGCGCAGCATATCAGAGGTTGGAAGTTTGGTCGCGCGCCAGCAAGGCGAAGCGGACTTGTGGGAAGTGAACCTGCAATCCAACAACAGCCGCGCCGTGCTGCCGAAGATCGTCGAACACATCGGGCAAAACGGCACCCGCTTGGTCAATATGAACATCGTCAAGCCGTCGCTGGAAGATGTGTTCATTCAGCTGACCGGCAAGGCTTTAAGAGATTAATATGAACGCAACTTCATTAGCAATCCCCAGCTTCACCTCCGACCTGCGCGCATTTTGGGCAGTGGTCCGCCGCGAATGGGTCATCTTCGTCCGTTACCCATCGTGGATCATCTCGTTGTTGATCTGGCCGATCCTGTTCCCGATGGGATATCTCCTCACCGCGCGTGCCCTCTCCGGCGTGGACGGAAGCGGCTTGACCAACTTCCAAAACACCACAGGGCTGACCGAATACGTCGGCTACATCGCCGTCGGCACCATGATCTGGATGTGGCAAAACATCGTGCTTTGGTCGGTGGGATATTCCCTGCGCAATGAGCAAATGCGCGGCACGCTCGAATCGAACTGGCTCTCCCCCACCTGGCGGTTTTCCTATTTACTGGGGAGCAGTGTCCCGCAAATGGTTTCGATGATCACTCTCTTGATCGTCTCCGGGCTGGAATACGCGCTGCTTTTCGGTGTGAAATTCAATGGAAGCCTCCTGCTCACCATGCTTGTGATCCTCGCCTCGATCCCCGCCGTGTACGGACTCGGCTTTGCCTTTGCCAGCGTGGTCATCACCATGAAGGAAGCCAATGCCTTTGTCTTTTTAGTGCGCGGCATTGTGATGGTCTTTTGCGGGATCACCTATCCCATGGCCATGTTGCCGGGCTGGATGCAATCGGTCGGCGAGTGGCTGCCGCAAACCTACATCATCCACGCCATGCGCAGCGCCGCCCTCTCCACCGACGGATTTGCCGGCATCTCGCACGACCTGGCCATGATCCTGATCCACGGCGCAGCCTGGCTGCTGATCGGGTACGTCATGTTCGTCTTCATGGAACGTCGCGCCCGTCAAACCGGCGCGATCGGACAGTATTAACGAAAAAGGAAGTTAGCATGAAAACAGTATTATGGATATTCCCCGGCCTGATCGTCGTCTTCGCCCTTATCTCATTCGTATGGAGAATGACCTCGCTTCGTCGGTCGCTCCCCTGCCCGGTCTGGCTGCGCTGGCTCGTGGAATTGGATAATCCCTTCACCGAAACCAATCGCGCCGACTTCATCATCAAGCATTTGGACCTTCAACCCGGCATGAAAGCCCTGGATTTCGGCTGCGGCCCCGGCCGACTCACCATTCCCATGGCGGAAAAAGTCGGCGATCAAGGTCAAGTTACTGCCGTGGACATTCAGCCCGGTATGTTGAAACGAACGCAGGAAAAAGCACAGGCAATAAATCGCGACAACATTCAATTCGTCCAGGCAGCTGCAGGCGAAGATAAGCTCGGCACAGACCAGTTTGACCGGGCTGTTTTGGTCACTGTTCTGGGTGAGATCCCCGACCAGTCCTCAGCCATGAAAGAGCTTTTCAATGCAATGAAACCGGGCGGGCTGCTTTCTGTCACAGAAGTCATCTTTGATCCTCATTTTCAAAGTCAGGAATCAGTTCTCAAACTGGCGCAGGAAGTGGGATTCAAAAACAAGGATTTCTTTGGCAATCGTCTGGCCTATACACTGCATCTGGAAAAACCGAGTTTCGCCTGATCAAAGGATGACAACCATGCTGGAAAGTATCTCCCAACCTACAATCGCTTCTCATCTCCGCGCCCTCTTTGCGCTCATCCGCAAGGACTGGAAACAATACTGGCGGTATCCGCTCAATGCCGTCTCCTCCATCTTCCAGCCGTTGATCTGGATCGCGCCCGTGTATTTCATGGGGCTGGCTTTCAGCGAGAACGGCAAAGCCATTGGATTCTCGCAATACAGCGGCACTACTGATTTCATGTCCTTCATTCTGCTCGGCACCGTGCTGGAAAGTTTCATCAACGCCGTGTTCTGGGGCATGGGCTACGCCTTGAAAAATGACATGGACTCCGGCGTGATGGAATCCAACTGGCTCACCCCCATTCCGCGCCTGCTCATCCTCGTGGGACATTCGGTGACCAACCTGCTGGTGACCGCGATCACTTCCATCGGCATGTTGTTCTTCGGCGGGTTGATCTTCGGCTTCCACGCTTCGGGCGACGTGTTCAAAGCCTTTCTCCCGGTCATCCCCATGATGATCGGCCTGTACGGATTTGGTTTCGCCTTCGCCGCCGTGGTCATGCTCATCCGCGAGGCCAACACGCTTGTGGATATTAGCAGTTTTCTCGTGCAGATCTTTTCAGGCTCGAACTTCCCCGTCAATGCGCTGCCGAAATTCCTGCTGCCCATTGCGCTTGCCCTGCCTCTCACCTACGGCCTCGACGCGATCCGCCATTACCTGATCAACACGAAGCCCCTTCTCGCCATTCAATGGGAGATGACCCTGCTCATCGTCTTTATGTTCGTCATGTTGTGGATCGGCATCACCACATTCCGCTCGCTGGAAAAACGCGTGCGCACGTTGGGGACGTTGGGTCAACATTAATTCGCGCATCATCTCGATCCCCACTTCCCGTTGACCTCAACATCGGGAAGTGGGGAATAAATAAAATAAAAAAAAGACCCTTCTCTTGGAAGGGTCTTTTTTGGCTCCTGGCCTAGGATTTGAACCTAGAACCTAGCGGTTAACAGCCGCTCGCTCCGCCATTGAGCTAGCCAGGAAAGCGAACGACATTATACGAACAAGCAGGAGTACTGTCAAGTGAAAAGATTAATAATGGATCGAACTCAGGTTATCCAGTTTATCCGTGCTGTGCGTGGCGTTGATACGGCGGATGGTTCCGGTCAACCCGCGTACCACCAGGCTTTCGGTGGTGATGTGATTCCCATAATAACGAACACCCTTCAACAGCTCGCCATCGGTGATGCCGGTCGTCGCAAAGAACACATCCTCCGATGAAACCAGATCGTTCATCGTCAACACTTTCTCAAAGTCATAACCGGCTTCATGTCCGCGGCGCAGTTCGTCTTCATCGCGGGCAAATAATTTCCCCTGGATCTCTCCACCCATCGCGCGCAACGCACAGGCGGTGATCACGCCTTCGGGTGTGCCGCCAATGCCGAATAACACGTCCACGCCGGATTCGGGTTGGGCAGTCATCAACGCAGCAGCCACATCGCCGTCGGGTATTTCGCGGATGCGTGCGCCCGCCTTGCGAATTTCCGCGATCATTTCATCATGCCTGGGGCGGTCCAGGATGATCGTGGTCAGATCTTCCACATGTTTTCCTTTGGCCTGTGCAATCGCATGAAGATTTTCTGTGACGGATTTTTCAATATTGATCCTGCCTTTGGCTTCGGGTCCCACAGCGATCTTGTTCATATACAAAAACGGACCGGGATCGAACATCGTCCCGCGCGGAGCAATCGCCACCATCGCAAGCGAGTTCGAGCGGCCAAATGCCAAAGGGCGGGTCCCGTCGATGGGGTCCACCGCAACATCCACGTCTGGCTGTGAACCGTTTCCCACTTTTTCCCCGTTGAACAACATCGGAGCGCGATCCTTCTCCCCTTCCCCGATGACAATGACTCCGTTCATATCCACCGTGGAAAGGACAAGCCGCATCGCATTCACCGCGGCCTGATCGGCCCCTTCTTTATCACCTCGTCCCATGAAGCGACCTGCCAACATCGCCGCCGCTTCGGTGACGCGCGCCAACTCAAGCGCAAGGTTTCGGGTGGGAGTAGCACCAAGAACTTCCATTGAGCCTCCAGGTTTTTGGATCTTATATTTAGATGATGAACCAGATCAAGAAGAAGTACCCGATCGTTGCCCCCCAGAGCCACGAGTCGATGCGGTCGAAGAAACCGCCATGGCCCGGAATAATATCGCTGGAATCCTTAATGCCCGACTGGCGTTTGATCATGCTCTCACCAAGATCGCCCAACGGAGGCAATGCCCCCAACAGCAAGCCAAGGATCGCACCCTGCCAGATGGTCATATCGGTTTTCAGAAACCCATACGTGGTGAACACATACAAATAAAATCCGCCCGCGAACAAACCGGTGACTACGCTGGTGATGTATCCCTCCCAGCTTTTCTTCGGGCTGAGGCGCGGTGCCATTTTGTGCACGCCGTACGCGCGGCCGATGGAGTACGCACCTGAGTCTCCAAGCCAGACGCAGAACATGACCAGCATGAACCACCAACCACCCTGCGGAATGTTGCGCAGATCGAACAGATACGAACCGATCCAGCCGATGTAAACCACACCGCCGATGGTTAAACAAAAATCAAGCGCGGACTGGTCACGTCCGCGCTCGTAAGCGATTAAATGATAAGCCATCGCCAAAAGAACAATGGCCGCCAAAGCCGGTTCCGCGTAGACGGGGAAGAACATCCGCAGAATGGTGATCACCGCCACACCGCCCACCGTGATATACATTTGCGGCTCATATTTAACCGCGCGAAACATATTCACATATTCCCAGGATGCCCCAATGATAAAGGTTCCCATCAGTGCATAATAAAAGATGCCGCCAAACATAATGGCGGGCAATCCTACGGCGGCAATTCCAAGAGCGGTTATGAGTCGTCTACGCATTGGTTCCCTGAAGTTCCTCTGAAGATACTTTGCCGAAACGTCTGTCGCGATGGGCAAATGCTTCCAGCGCGCGATAATATTCCTCTTTTCCAAAATCGGGCCAGAAAGTTGGCGTGATGTACCACTCCGAATAGGCCGCCTGCCAGATGAGGAAATTACTGACACGCAGTTCACCCGAAGTGCGGATGATCAGGTCGGGGTCCGGCACGCCTGCGGTGAACAGGTACTTATTCACTAATTCATCGGTCACCTCTTCGGCTGGAACACCGTCATTGATGATCTTTTGAATGGCACACACGATCTCATCCCGCCCGCCGTAATTGAAGGCAACGTTCAAAACAAGGCGGTCGTTGTCCTTTGTCAATTCGATGGCATTGAGCACTTTCTTTTGAATGCCCGGGTCCAGCCTCTCCAGCCGTCCAATATGACGCAGCTGCACGCCTTCCTTGTGAAGTTCGTTTAATTCCCGGTCGATCACATTCTGAAGGATGAGCATCAACCCGTTGACTTCCTCCGCCGGGCGTCCCCAGTTCTCGGTGGAAAAGGCGTAAATCGTAAGATACTTAACACCAAACTCCACACTCGCGCGGATGACCCGTCGCAAGTTTTCAGTCCCCGCCTTGTGGCCCGCCAGGCGCGGCAGGCCGCGCTGAATCGCCCAACGTCCGTTGCCATCCATGATCATGGCAACGTGCTGGGGTACTTTATCAAGCGGAATTTGGTTGGATATGTCGGTCATTATATTTTGAAGAATATGGAAGTGTAAAACTACACTTCCATGATCTCTTTTTCCTTGGATTGTCCGTGCTTTGCGATCTCTTCCACGTATTTATCGGTCAACTTCTGCAGGTCTTCCTCACCACGCTTCAAGTCATCCTCGGTGATCATCTTTTCCTTCTCGTAATCACGGATGTCATTGTGAAGGTCGCGGCGGATGTTTCGTACCGCGATCCGCGCCTCTTCAAGGCGGTGACCCATGTGCTTGACCAGGTCGCGGCGACGTTCTTCATTAAGCGGAGGCAGGTTCAAGTGGATCACCTTGCCGTCGGAGTTGGGATTCAGGCCCAGGTCCGAGCCACGAATCGCTTTCTCAATATCCTTGAGTGTCGAGGCGTCAAACGGTTTAATCGTGATCGTACGCGGTTCAGGCACACTGATCGAAGCAAGCTGCATCAGAGGGGTGGGAGAACCGTAATATTCCACAGGCAATCGTTCCACCAGTGCGGAACTGGCACGGCCTGTGCGAATTCCAGCAAGATCATCCAACAGGGATTGGATCGCTCCGTGCATACGACTCTCGGCGTCTTTCAACAATTCTTTTACTTCTTCGGTACTCACTAGCTTCCTCCTGGAAATTTATACAAGGCAAGGATACCTTAAAACAGGGATTTATGCTATGGGACCCATGAATAAGCGAGAGAGAATGAAAAAATTTGAGAGACTCTCACACAAAAAAATATAAGCAGGGGAAAATCCCTGCTTATAAAGATGGAAATAGTTTTCGTCTGATGAAATACGATCAACCGCTGACCAGAGTCCCGACCTTTTCACCGTACAAAGCGCCGATCAACGCCGTGGTATCCCATAAATTAAGCACCAGGATGGGGACATTATTTTCCATGCACAGGCTGATGGCTGTGCTATCCATCACTTCGAGACGTCGATTCAAAACTTCAATATAGCTCAGCGAGTCGAACTTTTTGGCATTCGGATTCTTTTTGGGGTCTGAGTCGTACACACCGTCCACTTTTGTGGCTTTGATGACCACATTCGCATCGATCTCGGTGGCGCGCAAGGCGGCTGCTGTATCGGTGGAGAAGAAGGGATTTCCCGTGCCTGCCCCAAAGATCACAACACGCCCCTTTTCGAGATGGCGAACCGCCCGTCGGCGAATGTAAGGCTCGGCAATGGCACGCATCTCAATGGCAGAAAGGACGCGGGTATATACTCCCTGTCGTTCCAATGCATCCATCAGCGACATCGCATTCATCACGGTAGCCAACATACCCATGTAATCGGCAGTGGCACGTTCCATGCCATGCTCCAGGCCTTGTTTGCCGCGCCATAAATTTCCAGCACCGATCACGACCGCCACTTCCACGCCCATGTCACGAACTTCCTTGATGCGGCTCGCTACGGATTCGGCCTCATCCACATCAATTCCGTATCCCGATGGGCCGCTCAAAGATTCACCACTTAGCTTGAGCAGGATCCTTTTATATTTCAATTCAGCCATCGATGCCTCCATTTATAAAATAATTTGACAACGCGATACACCTAAAAAAAGAGCCAACCCAAAGGCTGGCTCTTAAAACTTATTCGGCTTGTGCGGTGCTTTCGCCCAGTTCCCATCGCTGGAAACGACGGACGATCACACTTTCGCCAATGGCGACTATACTTTGAAGGATTAACTTTTCGATGGTGAGGTTTTCATCGCGGATATAGGTCTGGCGCAAAAGACAGACTTCATCCTTGAACTTCTCGACGCGTCCTTCCACGATCTTGGCCAAAACGTTATCGGGCTTGCCTTCTTCCTTGGCACGTACGCGGGCGATCTCCATCTCATGTTCGATTTCCGAGGCGGGGATTTCCTCCGCCTTGACGTATTTCGGAGAGCTGGCTGCGATCTGCAGGGCGATCTCATGAGCCAGCTTGCGGAACCCTTCGGAACGTGCAACGAAATCCGTTTCGCAGTTGACTTCCACCATCACACCCACGCGGCCGCCGCCGTGGGAATATAATTCAACCACGCCATTGGAGGCATCACGGTCAGAACGCTTGGCCGCAGTGGCCATGCCTTTTTCGCGCAGCCAATCCACAGCCTTCTCGAAATTTCCGTCCGCTTCCTGAAGTGCCTTACGGCAGTCCAGCATCGGCGCGCTCGTAGCTGCGCGCAATTCCTTGATCATCTCAGTAGTTATTTCCATTTCACTATCCTTCAAAATCCAAACTATTCCGCTTTGGCAACGGCTTCGGCGGAGTCATCCTTGGCAACCGCAGCAGCCTCTTCAGGCTTGCGGGTTACATTCATTTTTGCGAGAGTGGATTCGCCAAGCAGCACTTCGTCGCCCTTGTCATCCTGTTCGGTTTCGACGACGGGCTTACGGGCGCCACGTCCTCTGGATTTAGCTTCACCCTTCGCTTCGGACGCAGGTTGTTCTGGTTCTTCTTCCTTGCGCATTGCCTTCCCTTCGATCACTGCATCGGCAACCTTGGCAACCAGCAGCTTGATGGCGCGAATGGCGTCATCGTTCGAAGGAATGACATAATCAACATTCTGGGGATTGCAATTGGTGTCCACGAGAGCCACGATCGGGATATTGAGCAAGTTGGCTTCGCGCACAGCGGATTCTTCGCGGCCCACATCGATGATGAAAAGCAGGTCTGGGCGGCGCTTCATGATGCGGGAACCGGAGAGGCGGGTCTGGAGGCGTGTGATCTCACGTCCAATCATCAAGCCTTCCTTTTTCGTGAGGCGGTTGATCTCGTCAGTTTCGCGCAGCTTCTCAAGTCGGTCAAGCTCTTGAATACGCTTGAACATGGTGGTCCAGTTGGTGAGCATGCCACCCATCCAGCGTTCGGTCACATAGGGCATGCCAGCGCGGATGGCTTCCTCGGCGATGGTCTCTTGCGCCTGGCGCTTGGTGCCAACAAAAAGCACAGTGCCGCCATTGGCAACCGTATCGCGGATCACGGTATAAGCCTGGTTCAACAACTTGACTGTCTGCTGCAAGTCGATGATATGAATGCCGTTGCGTTCGGTGAAAATATACGGCTTCATACGGGGATCCCACTTGTTGGTGCGGTGGCCGAAATGCACGCCGCTTTCAAGAAGGGCCTTCATGGAAATTACTGCCATTTGGAATTACTCCTTAACTTTTGCCGTTCTCCAACGCGCGGATCAGATCGCCGGCGTGGAACGGAATGAGTTTAGTGGGAATGCACCAGTCGTTATCTGGCTTGACCCACTCAGGGACGCTTATTGCCCGTCCCAGGCAAGATTTTTGCTCCCCACCCTGAACATTGTTGAAGGATCGGAAGCGGCGAGATTATACCACAGGAAATTTCGGCTTGCGCCCCTTATAATTGGGTAAGTTTCCATGGAAAGACATGGCCTAAATTAATGAGTTGGGATATAGTCGCCACTGCAAAACCAGCCAGGAGACCGCAAAATGGATGAACTCAAAATACAGCACGCCATCAAAATAAAACCCACCAGGATCGCCCTTTCGCTTCTTTCAGTGTCGCTTGTGATCATGCTCCTCAGCCTGCTTGGACAGCGGTTTCGATTTTTTGGCGGCTATAGTATCAGCGGTCCGGTACAGGAGTATTTTCTTGATACTTTTATATTTGAGTTCTTTATCAACAATGAAGGAAATATCGCCACCTTTTGGAACACGCTGCTTCTGATCATTACATCGGCGCTGGCTTTCGTAATTGCATCCGCCAAGTTCTCACAAAAGGATAAATACAGATTTGAATGGCTGCTGCTGGGACTGGTCTTTTTGTATTTATCGATGGATGAGTCTGCGATCATTCATGAAAAATTCAGCATCTTGCTCAAGAATATGCCTGATGTCAACGGATGGGCGCACTACAAGTGGATCTATGCAGGGGCCGCGGCTGTCCTCTTGCTCATGGTCATGTTCATCAGGTTTTATCTCCATCTGGACTTGCGCAACAAGATCCTCTTCCCTGTTGCCATGTCATTGTATTTGGGCGGGGCATTTGGAGGGGAGCTTTTCAGCGGACATTATGCCCAGGCCAATGGGACAAAAAATATTGTCTACATGTTGATGACCCACGGTGAAGAATTGGGAGAACATATTGGCATTATTTTGATGATCTTCACCCTCTTAACGTACCTGGTCCGCAATTATTCAAAAATCGGGTTGACAACCCGCTCCGTCAATAATACAGCAGAAGATTCTCATCACATAATCAAGATCGATCCCGCCAAATCCATTATTGTTTTCTTCAGCGTCTCACTAACCATAGTGATCTTCAGTCTGCTGGGACAGCGTGAATATTACACCGGCAATCCCACGGAAAAATTTTTCCGTGAATTATTCACCACAGAGTTCTTCGTTAATAACAGCGAAAATATCGCAACTTACTGGAATATGCTGCTTTTGACCATTATGTCAGTATCCGCATTCGCCATTGCTTCCATAAAACGGGTGCAAAAATCAAAATACAAACATGAGTGGCTGGGACTAGGAATTATGTTTTCCTATTTTGCCATGGACGAACTCTCCGGGGTTACTCATAGATTTGCCAAATTATTAAAGGACCTTCCAACCATGGAAGGCGGATTTCTTTACAACTGGTTCTATCCCGTCGCCGCAGTGATCATCATCCTGGTTCTCGTGTTTTTCATTTGGTTTACCCTGCGCCTTGATATGCAAAAGAAATACCTGTTCCCAATTTCGATCGTTTTATATGCAATGGGTGCGTTTCGAGCCGAATTATTCAGCGGGCGTTATGCAGAAATGTACGGAACGACCACCACCAGCTACCTATATCTGACACATGTGGAAGAATTTGTGGAATATATTGGCATCACCTTGATGATCTATCTACTCTTCACCTATTTTTCAACTCTTGTATCAGAAATAGAATTCACCTCGCAAGAACTAGGACCAAAGTAAATAAAAAGAGGTTCGCTCTTGTGAGCGAACCTCTTTTTCAACCTTATTCTTATGCCATTGCGGCCTGGCTTTGAATGCGGGCCTCGATCTGTTTTACTCTGGAACTGAATTTCTGGTCATTCTTCATTTTTTCCTGGATCTTATCGATTGAGTACATCACCGTGGAATGGTCGCGACCACCGAGCACATCACCGATTTGAGGCAGGGAAGCATCCGTCAAATGGCGCAGCAAATACATGGCGACCTGACGAGGTTCAGCATTTTTCTGGGAACGATTCGGACCCACCAAAGCATCCACAGTAATTTCGCCTTCCGCTGCAACGATCTCGAGGATCTTGGAAGGTGAAATGTTCATCTTCTGAGGAAGCAGGTCGGCAAGGGCCACTTCAACAAGGTTAGGTGTCAGGGAAGAGCCGCTTAGATCAGCAAAAGCAATGATGCGATTCAAAGCGCCTTCCAATTCGCGGATGTTGGACTGGACACGCTTGGCAATGCTCTCGAGAATTTCATCTGAAATGTGGCGACCCGTGCGTTCTGCCTTCGAGCGGAGGATGGCAAGGCGAGTCTCAAGGTCTGGAGCCTGAATATCGGCGGTCAGACCCCACTCAAAGCGGGATCGGAGGCGTTCTTCCAGCGTCACCAGTGACTTGGGAGGGCGGTCGGACGACACGATGATCTGCTTGTCCTGTCCGTGCAGGGTATTGAAGGTGTGAAAGAACTCTTCCTGCGTGGATTCCTTGCCGGCAATGAATTGAATGTCATCGATCAACAAGACATCGGCAGAACGATATTTTTCGCGGAAGGCTTGTGTGGTGTGAGTACGAATGGCGGTGATCATGTCATTCGTGAATTCTTCAGAGGAAACGTACAAAATATTCAAACCGCGGGAATGACAGGCATTGCCGATGGCATGTAATAAGTGCGTTTTGCCGAGACCGACTCCCCCATAGAGGAATAACGGGTTGTAAGCGCGGGCTGGCTTTTCAGCAACAGCCTGACAGGCCGCATGAGCAAGACGATTACCGGAGCCGACAACGTAGGTATCGAAGGTGTACCGCGGATTCAACGTTACGTGACGGGTCTTGGGTTCAGGTGGAGTGATTTCAATCGAAGCAGGAGCCGGCTCAGGGTCGGTTGAGGAGGCGTTCTCGTCCATTTGAGTGACGACGAAGTTAACCGCCACGTTCGAATTGAGGATTCCGATCAAAAGACGGTTTACAGTGCTCGCAAGACGGCTTTCCAACCAGTCTCGTGCGTACGCGTTGCGCACAGAAACGGTTAATTCGCCATTTTCATAGCTAACCGGATGCGTATCACGCACCCATGTGTCGAAGGATGCGCGGGGCATTTCCATTTGAAGTTGTGCCAGCACTGATTGCCATGCTTGATCAGCGTTCATATTTGCTGCCTCTGTCCTGGGAGTAGGGTGTATAAAACCAACCCGCCATTTCTGCGGCTTGGTCCTGCTTTCTAATTCTTTTATAAAATATCTTTCAAGGGGTCGGATGTTTTATCGTACCATCCTGTTATTTCAGCGTGCTTGTATTCTAGCACACACCATCAAGATAACAAGGCGTTATGCCTACGTTAAGTTAAAAAGATTTGTTTTTTTAAGGTTGATGAATCTTAAAGAATCATTGTGCAACGAGGACATTATAATAATTTAAGTAGAACAGGCGTTTCAGCCAAAAACAACCCTTTGAGCACACAGGACCCCCATATATGGGTATCCGGACGTGTTTTTGAGTTGGTGCGGCATATCTTCCTTAAAGAATCATTTACAACAAAAAAAAGATTCAAGACAAATGAGACTCAAGTTTCCGTGATTCGTTTTTAAGGTTGAATGGATTCAACCAGTTTATGGCCTTTTGCCATATGGAACCCACACAAGAACGGTCGTTCCTTCACCAATGTTGGATGATATATCCGCATCACCACCCACTGCATGCACACGAGTCTGCATATTGGCAAGACCATGACCAATGGAGGTCTTCATCTTTTCAACATCAAAGCCTTTTCCATCGTCATGGATCTCCATTAACAGCCTATCCTGTGCGATCCAGAAGGCAACTTCAACCTTTTTTGCCTTTGCATGCTTGGCAATGTTGGCTAAAGACTCCTGGCAAATATGAAATAAAGCCACAGAATGCGAATGTGGGAGTTCATCGAGGTCGGAATCGGGCTCTGTGAGGTTTACTTCTGAAAAAGTATTGGCCCGATACTCGGCAACAAGGCGTTTAATACCGTTCATCAGGCCATCATTCCCCAGTTGACGGGGCCTTAAATCAAGAATATAGGTACGAATGTCGCGAATCGCTTGATTCAAACCGGTAATTGCATGTTGAATCCGTTCCTTTGCGCTGCGTGGATCCTCATTTAGTGTATGTTGTGCACCTTCCAGAGCCAATCCCACCCCGTAAATCGACTGAATGATGCCATCATGCAGGTCCATGCCGATGCGATCTCGTTCTTCCAACACGGCGAGACGGCGTGCAGAGGTGTGCAATTTGGCGTTATCAATGGCAAGCCCTGCTGATGCACCCACCGCCACGAGTAACTCGATGTTTCTTTCATCAAATGGTTCCGTTTTGCGCGTGGCAACATTGATCACACCCATCAAATTCTCACCGGAAAGCAGTGGAATACACGCAAATTGTTGAAACCCGGCGTGGATGATTGCATCTCGAAGGAAATTTTTGTCGTCTTTAATGGAACTTCCCACCAATGCCTGGCGCGTTTTGGCCGCCATGCCGGGATATCCCTCGCCTACGCGGAAAATATTTTGATTCCAGAAGGCTTCTGCATCCTGCCCGCGATGCAAAACCATGCGCAGGGTCTCTTTATCGTCTTCCAGGAGGAAAATCTCGCCTGCTTCCACTTTCATATAGTCTATGACAAGCTCAAGGGTTTTGTTCAGAATCTCGTCGAGTTCCAGGCTGGAGGTTAAGGTGGATGCGATTCCGTTGAGCAGGGTGATATCGGTATGACGACGCGTCAGGGTGAAGTCTCGTTCGCGCATTTGTTCGACGAGTCTGGCATTTTGAATGGCTGCAGAGGCATACGCTGCCAGCATTTGGATGATCATTTCATCATCCTCGTCGAATTCAGGCCCCCCGATCTTATTGGTCAGATAAATCTGGCCAAACTGCTTACTTCCCGCCCGAATGGGCACACCGAGTAATGAGATCATCGCAGGGTGATGTTCTGGAAAACCAACCGATTTGGGATGATCCTGGATCACTGGCACACGCAGGGCGTGCTCCGTATTCATCAATTCGCCGATCAGCCCGCGTCCCACAGGTGGATGCGCCATCTTCTTTATTTCATTTTCACTCATGCCCACGGAAATAAATTTGATCAGTCGGCCTTCATCGTCCAAAACGCCCAACGCAGCGTACTGTGCCCCGGCTTGTTCACATGCGAGCTTGGCGATCTGCTCCAGCAGGTGCTCCAGCGAAACATCCTTTACCAACTCAAGGCTGGCGCGATGCAGGGCAAATAAACGTTCCTGTAGTTGTTCACGGGTTAAAAGCATAACTGTGACATTATACCCAGTGCGGCCGCAATTTGCACTTGGCCGATGAAAAAGTGCAAATTGGAGCCTGGGCATATATAATCAATTCACTTCTTTTTGATAGAATTTGCAAGACGACCCAAACTACACTTGGACGATCAAATGACCAACTCCCGCATTTCTGGATTTTACAACCTGACCATCGAAGAGCGCCGCAAAAAACTGGCGGAAGCTTCGCATCAGACTCCCGAGGACCTGCTCCCGTTTACTACGGGCGGACTCACCGCTGAAACAGCGGATCACATGATCGAAAATGTGATCGGCATGTACTCCCTGCCGATTGGGATCGGGTTGAATTTCATGATCAATGGACGCGACGTGCTGGTTCCCTTTGTAGTGGAAGAGCCTTCGATTGTGGCGGGCGTTTCATTTATGGCAAAGCTAGCCCGTGCAGGCGGCGGATTCACCGCCACATCCACCGAGTCGCTGATGATCGGGCAAATGCAATTGATCAACGTGGTCAATATGGATGAAGCGCGGCTCAAGTTGTACGAGCACAAGGCTGAATTGCTGGAAATTGCCGATCGGGCAGATTCAACTCTCCGCAAGATGGGAGGCGGGGCACGGGATTTGGAAATCCGCCTGATCGAAGACTCCCCCATCGGGCCATTCCTCGTCGTGCATCTCATCTATGATGTGAAAGACGCGATGGGCGCGAACGCGGTCAACACAGCCTGCGAACGGCTCGCGCCGCAGATCGAAGCCATCACCGGCGGAAAAGTCCATTTGAAGATTTTGTCCAATTTATCGGACCGAAGAATGGCGCGCGCACGCTGCACCATCCCCGTCAATGAGTTGACCGTTGGGTTTGAAACTTTTAAAGGCGAAACTGTGCGAGACGGTATCATCGCCGCGTATGCGTTCGCTGCAAGCGATCCATACCGCGCTGCGACGCATAATAAGGGAATTATGAACGGCATTGACGCGGTAGTGCTCGCCACCGGCAACGACTGGCGCGCTATCGAGGCAGGTGCTCACGCCTACGCAGCTCGTTCAGGCAGATACACTTCACTCACCACTTGGGGCAAAGATGCAAACGGAAATTTAGTCGGCACGATTGAAATCCCGATGGCGGTGGGAATCGTGGGCGGCGCGACGAAGGTCCACCCCGCCGCACAAGCCGCCGTGAAATTGATGGGAATCACAACTGCCGCTGAATTGGCAGAGATCATTGCCTGTGTAGGACTCGCGCAAAACATGGCCGCCCTGCGTGCCCTCGCCACCGAAGGCATCCAGCGCGGACACATGTCCTTGCACGCCCGGCAGATCGCACTCGCCGCCGGAGCCAAAGGCGACCAGATCGAGAAGATCGCCGCGCAAATGGTTGCAGAGAAGGCGATACGAGTGACAAGAGCGGAAGAAATATTAAAGGAATTATTGTAGGGGCGGGGTTTCCCCGCCCAGGCATTATTATGGATATCTGGGATGTACGCGCCTTCGTTTATCGATATTTCGCTGACACGACTCGCGCACCCAGTACGGAAGATACAGCAAGGCACTTTAACATCAGCAAGGAAGAAGCTGGCAAGATTTACACGGAATTAAACCACCGTCACGCCTTCTTCCTCGAACCCGAGACTTTGACGATCCGCATGGCAAACCCGTTCTCCGCGATTCCCACGGATTTCAAAGTCCATGCGAATGGGAAAACCTATTTCGCGAACTGTGCCTGGGACATGCTCGGCATCCCTGCAGCGCTGCATTGTGATGCGACCATTGATGCGGTGTTCACTGAAAGCAATGGGCCGGTTCAATTGGAAATTCGAGATGGTCAAATCGCTCAAGGCGGCGTCCTCGCCGCCGAAGACGGCGGCTTGAGCGACATGCTGGTCCATTTCCCCCTTCCCTTCTCTCGCTGGTATGATGATCTGGTCTTCACCTGAGCGACAATGCTGCTCTTCCGGTCGGAGGAATGGATTGACAAGTGGTGCAAGCGAAACAATCTCGCACGCGGAGAGATGCTTACGATCGGTCGGGTTTGGGAGCTGTCCAAACTTTGGTACGGAAATCGCATGTCCGTGGAGTTTCATGGACGAAGCAGTGAACAGGTTGCAGAGGTTTTTAGGCAGGTAGGATTGCAGTCATGTTTTTGGCTTATGGGCACATAATATGAATTTCAAAAACAGATGGGTTCTCGGAGTCAGTATTGGAGTATGTCTGCTTCTACTGATTTGTGTCGTTGTGCCATTTCTTCGTGAAAAAGATCTGTATTCGCGGTTAGGGCATGTTGACACTACTCCCCTTCTAATTCAGGATGGCGATTTACCTGCAGGTTTTATCGCAGGAGATATAGATGAAATCAATCTTGATTACTACAAATCGGCCCGAGCAAAAGAACAAAAAATATTAGCAATTGATGGGATGGAGGTTGGAACTGTAAGTGTTTATTTATTCGCATCAAGCAGTGAACAAAGTGAAATGTACACCATTTCTAGTCAGGTAGAGTCTCAGGAAGGCATAATTCCATACGAAGTTACTGGAATTGGAGATCAATCATCTGTTTTTAGTATTAGTGGATGCGATTTAAGGGTTGTATTCACCCGCTGCACGGCAACAGTTTATATTGAGGTGTATGCAGCCTGTGATCAAAAAGAATATAATTTCGATTCTCTAGTTGCACATGCAATAAGACTGGATGAAAGTTTAAAATCAATAGCTTGTTATTAACTATAAAGAAGGTCAAATGACAACTCCACAACATCAACACTCCCCCACCCTCCTCAAACCGAACAAACCTGTCGGCATTGTCGGCTATGGCGCCTATGTGCCGCGGTATCGTCTGCCCGCGAAGGAAGTCGCGCGCGTATGGACCGGCAAAACAAGCGGCATGCCTATCAAAGAGAAGGCTGTGCCCGGACTCGATGAAGACGTGATCACCATGTCCATCGAAGCGGCGCGCAATGCCATGCTGCGCGCACAAATTGACCCAACTGAATTGCGTGCAGTGTGGGTTGGGTCTGAGTCGCATCCGTATGCGGTCAAACCTACTTCCACGTTGGTTGCCGAAGCAATTGGTGCCGTCCCCAACACACAGGGTGCGGATTTTGAATTCGCATGTAAAGCCGGCACCGAGGCAATGGTCGCTGCGATGGGAATCGTCGGCTCGGGCATGGGTCACTATGCCATGGCCATCGGCATGGACACCGCGCAAGGTAAGCCCGGCGACGCGCTCGAATATACAGCGGGCGCGGGCGGCGGCGCATATGTTCTCGGTCCCGCCGAAGAGGCGCTGGCGATCATCAACGCATCGTTTTCCTACGTCACAGACACGCCCGATTTCTGGCGGCGCGAATATCAAAAATATCCCGAACACGGTATGCGCTTCACCGGTGAACCTGCGTATTTCAAACACGTCAGCGAAGCAGCCACGCATTTGATGGAAGCCTCGGGCACCACTGCCAAAGATTACAAGTGGGCGGTCTTTCATCAACCGAATACAAAATTCCCGCAGCGAGTCGCCGGTCAACTGGGCTTTTCGATGGAACAAATTGAACCTGGGCTTTTAGTTCCTGTGATCGGGAATACCTATGCCGGCGCAGCGATGATCGGATTGACTGCGACTCTCGACATCGCCCAACCCGGCGACAGAATCCTCGTCGTCTCTTTCGGCTCCGGGGCTGGCTCAGACGCCTTCGACATTACTGTCACTGACAAAGCTCCCTCCCGCCAGGGACTCGCGATGAAGACACGTGAATACATCGCAAGAAGAAGTGAGATTGATTATGCAACCTATGTCCGCTATCGTGGCAAATTGGCGATGAAGTAAATTATTTATGTAGGGACACAGCGATGCTGTGTCCCTACTGGAGATTCAACATGGCCTTCTTCGATCTTCCTCTCAATGAACTCAAGACCTACAAACCTGCACGTGAAGAACCAAAGGACTTCGACGCCTTCTGGAAATCCACATTGGATGAAGCGCATGCGTTTCCACTCGACGCGAAATTTGAAAAAGTGGATTATGGTCTTGTTGCACAGGAGACGTACGATGTCACCTTCAACGGTTTCGGCGGACAGCCGATCAAAGGCTGGTTGATCCTTCCTGCACAACATGTAGGGGCGCAGCGCGCTGCGCCCCTACCGTGCGTCGTTGAATTCATTGGCTATGGCGGCGGACGCAACTTTGCATTTGACTGGCTGTTGTGGGCCAGCGCGGGCTATGCTCACTTTGTGATGGATACGCGCGGACAAGGCAGCAACTGGTCAAAGGGAGATACTCCAGATTTATATGCCGAAGGCGGAAACTCACATTATCCCGGCAGTATGACACAGGGTGTCCTTGACCCGAAGCATTATTTTTACCGCCGCGTGTTTACAGATGCAGTGCGTGCCGTCGAAGCAGCACGCAGCCACCCCGAAGTGGATGCGAAACAAATCGCTGTGACCGGCGGATCACAAGGTGGTGGTATCACCATCGCCGCGGCGGGACTGGTCCCGGATGTCGTTGCAGCCATGCCGGATGTGCCGTTCCTCTGTCACTACCGGCGTGCCACTGAGATCGTGGATACATATCCGTATAAAGAGATCGCGGATTATTGTCACACCCACCGCGATAAAGTTGATACGGTCTTCAACACGCTTTCATATTTCGACGGAGTCAACCTCGGCGCGAGAGCCGAAGCAAAATCATTGTTCTCCACAGGCCTGATGGACCAGGTTTGTCCACCTTCGACAGTGTACGCAGCGTTCAATCATTGGGGTGGCGAAAAGGATATCAAGGTCTATCCATACAACGGTCACGAAGGCGGCCAGAGTTATCAAACCGCTGAGAAGTTAAAATTTTTGAAGAATATTTGGAAGTAAATTCATCGCAGGGGCACGACATGTCGTGCCCCTGCTAAGGCACAAGGAAAATTTATGACAGAGGTAGTAATTGCAGGTATCGGTCAAACAGAAGTCGGTGAACATTGGGATATCGGGCTGCGTGAACTGGCTTTTGACGCCATTCAAGATGCGCTCAAAGATGCGGGCGGGTTAAAGCCGCAGGCGTTATTCGTCAGCAATATGCTCGCGCCGAATCTTTCCCATCAGGCGCATGTCGGCGCATTGTTGGCAGATTATGCCGGGCTTAATGGAATTGAAGCGATTACTGTTGAAGCTGCAGGGGCATCGGGCGGCGCGGCACTTCGACAAGGATACCTTGCCATCGCAAGTGGCTTTGTCGATGTGGCATTGATCGTCGGCGTGGAAAAATTTACAGACAAGATCGGTGCCGGTGTCGATGAAGCGCTTGCCACAACTTCTGATTCCGACTTCGAAGCCGTGCAAGGCATGACTCCCTCCTCTCAGGCTGCGCTGCTGATGAAACGATATATGCATGAAAACAATGTCCCTGCGAATGGGTTTGCAGGTTTTGCATTAACTGCACATGCCAACGGCGTCGCCAATAAAAATGCGATGTTCCGCAAAGCCATTAAAGCTGAGACGTACGCGAAGGCGGAAATGGTCAGCGACCCGATCAACATGTTTGATATGGCCCCCAATGCGGATGGCGCTGCCGCGCTCGTTCTCACCCGCCGAGACTTGCTTCCGTCCGATTTTAAGAACCCACTCGTCAAGATCTCCGGCTCCGCCGCATCATCAGATACGTTGGCATTGCATGATCGAAAAGATATGTTGTACTTTGACACTGCGCAAATTTCCGCAGGCAAGGCGATGAAGCAGGCAGGCGTTGTGCTGGACCAGATCAACTTTTTCGAATATCACGACATGTTCAGTATCTTCGCTGCCTTGCAACTCGAAGCAGTCGGCTTTGCGATCAAAGGCAAAGGCTGGAAACTTGCTGAAGATGGCTCGATCGGGCTAAAGGGAAAAATCCCATGTGCCACAATGGGCGGAATGAAAGCACGCGGATTCTCCGGTGGCGCCGCGGGGGTGTATCAGGCTGTCGAAGCAGCCACCCAGCTGCGGGGTCAAGCTGAAGCGAATCAGGTCGCAGATGCAAAGTACGGACTCATCCAATCTCTTGGCGGGCCGGGCTCCACGGCAGTGAGTCATATCCTGCAAAGAATATAGCTGCGCGGCCATAGACGATTGACCGCAGACCTTTCATCGTCCACTGTTAATCGTCTGCGGTCAAGTATCATTTTGGAATCCCACCTTCGTGCGTTGCCAGATAGATTTCTGTTGTCTGACTAATATCGCTTTCAATAAAAATGAAATAGGTATCATTCACAAAGACCGCGTTATGAAACCAAAAGTATGAGGCGCGGGGAATATCATGCGGATCAAAAACAGGGTTGAGAGCCGAACGATCCCAATGAATACCGTCGTCACTTGTGGCAAGGCCCAGCGCCATATTATTGTTCCTATCTTTTGTGCCTCGGTAAAACATGGCCCAGCCCTGCGGGGTTTCAAGGACACGAGGTTGATGTACTTGATAGGCGTCCCATGAACCCGCTTCCCCGGGCTGAAACACGGGGTCACTTTCTGCATACGGTGCATCGGTGGTTGCAGGGTCGTTGTATTTTGTCCACTGAATTCCATCGCTGGAGGTTGCCATGCCGATCTGTTGTTTGCCTGTGCTGTCTGCTCCGCTGTAATACATAATATACCCATCGTCAGTTTGGATGACGTGCGGCGCAAGCACCTGCTGCTCATCCCATTCACCAGTGGACCCGGGCTTAAGCACAGGCTCTGCATCGCTCACCCACGGACCCGTGGCCTGCGGCGCAGTGGCCCGGCCAATCACACTCGCATACGGAATGTTTGAAGAATCCCATGTATAAAAATAAATTATCCATTCACGATTCGCCGAAACGAGCGCACTGGATGCGTACATGGCGATTTTTGCGAAAGGCACATCACTGGTCTTAAAGACAGGTTCATCCCCGATTTTTGTCCACCTATATCCATCAGTTGAAGTTACATATCCCACCTGTGAAGCAGCAGGGAATCCGCGAAAGCCATTGCGGAACATGTGAAACGCGCCTTCATAATAAACAACTGCGCCGGGATCCGTGAAGCGGTCATCCCAGGTTCCGTAACTGCCTTTTGGCACGATGGGTTCTTCGCCAAACACTTTTAAGAAGGTCTGTACTTCCGGTGTATTCGGTATCGCAGTTGGTGTTGCAGAAGCCTTCGTAGGTTCGACCGTTGGAAGGGCCTCGGTGGCGGGAGCTGCACATGCAATCAAGATAAGAGCCAGACAGAAGATAAAATATCTTTTCATGGTTATTCCTCTGTGGTCAGGTTATTTTGTTGGAGCCATTTGGTTAACTCGGAAAAATAAAGCACACGCGGCGAATACGGAATCTCGGCAAAATATCCGTGTGCTGATTCGTTGAGATTATGATCTCCATTCGGAAGAATTACGTACGAGAAATTATCCTTGCCTGAATCTATTAACGCCTGTAAATTCTCCGCACTGACAGTTACAGGCACGCTCTTATCCACGCTGCCCCACAACCATAGGCCGGGCTGAGTAAGTTCAGTGATCACAGGGATGGGGTCGACACCGCCTGGTTTCATCTCGCGCAAGGTCTGGTCAAGTTGTTCAGCATCATAAGTTGTGGCTGTATCACCATCGTTTGTGACAGAACTATATCGATCCTCCTGCGCGAACGAGAGTACCGGGCCTGACTGAATCACAAAGAAATCCACATTATCAGATTCAGCAGCTGCAACTGGAATCACCCAACCGGCCTGACTTCCCCCGATCAAACCTATTTTCGTCGAATCGATCTCGGGACGGGTGGATAAATACTCTCCACCTGCAACCGCATCCGAAGCGATCAAATTGATATTGGCTTCGTTTGGGCTTTCGCGATATACACCCTCCGAATCACCCACGCCACGTTTGTCATAGGTTAATAATGCAATTCCCTGACTAATCATATAGTGAGCCAATACTTGTTGACCGAAACCATCCTTCACCCCCGGTTCTGACCCATGTAGCATCATGAATGCCGCGTGGGGTTCGGGTATTTCAGGTGAAGTGAGAAGGCCTGCCATCACGGCTCCATCGGCGCTGGTAAATGTCACATCTTCTGTTGAGTAATTTACACGATCAGCGAATTGTCCTGAAGTGGAAGATGGGGTAATTCCATCCAGACCATCCCACCACATTAAACCGGTTGCATTGCCTTGTTCATCCGTGATGAATTGAATACGGCTGGATAACGGCGCGCCCACCACCCGCAGGGCGCCTACTGCGAAAGTAAAATCATCCAACGGATACAGACCACGCGAATTTCCATTCGAAAAATCCGTCATCGTCAGGCCGGCGTGAAAAAATTGCAGGCCGTTTGATTCAAAACTGGGACCGAGAATAATGCTCAGCATGCGCCCGGATTCGAATCTATACACACCACCATACTTTACCAGTCTGGAGGTTTCGACAGAGGCAATGGGTGTGAATTTTATCGGAAGGGTTTCACCATCCCAATGCAATTCACCCGATAATATTCCTGTAGACAGAGAACCTGTGAATTCAATATCCTTGAACGGATCAGCCCGCCTGCCTGTTGCAGAGAATCGAATTACTTCTGCTTCCTGAGTAAGAGTCAAAGGCGTGGCAGCAGTTCGAGGTTCAACGTTCAAGGTGGAATTTGATCCGTCGAAGTTCAACACGACGGATTGAGTTATGCCATTTGCCAATGTCAGGCCGCCGAGCCACTCACCCGTCAGTGAAGAACGGGTGGAAAAATAAGCTGGTGTAGGACTTAATGCGGGAGATAAGGCAGGCTTGGCACAGGCTGTGAGCAAACTGAGCAGGAAAAGAGCATGGAAGAAGATACGCATATTGCAGTATATTCTTCCAAACTTCATTCCTCCCCATACTGGGGAAGGGTATTCAGATAAAAAAAGTGTGGTCCTCTGGGAGGGTCTATGACTTGAGTTGTCTTCCCAAATAGGGGATGGTCAACGCGGCAAAGAATGCAGAAAGTCCAAATAAGATGGAAGGTACCAACCAGCGGGAATTCACGAGAAAATCCTGGTAAGCAAGGATGCTTTGTTTGCGGATTTCCATCACCATTACGGGGGGGAGATTTTGAATCGCAAAGAACAACGCCCCCACACATAACGCGATCACGAGTGAAATCACAAAGTCATTGCGTGCAAAGAGGACAGGGCGATCATCTTTTTGAATGCGGGCCATGACATTTGCCGTGAGACTGCGCGGCATCGGCGCGAGCGGAATATTCGTCAACGCATCTTCGATGATCGCATTTTCTTCCTCGGGGGTTAAGCGGTGATCCATGAGTCCTCCAAATGTACGAGCGCATTTCGCAGTTGTGCCTTCGCACGGAAAATGCCGGTTTTGACCGTACCCAGCGGCAGGTTAAGAGTCGAGGCGATCTCTTCGTAGGAGAGTTCGTTTTGATAGCGTAAGTTGATCAGCAGGCGGTAATTCTCATCCAGTTCTTCCATCGCGCGATGCAAATGGCTTCGTGTTTCATTGGATTCGAATTCTTTTGCCGGGGAGTTGAAGCCGGGTTCGGGAATGTCTTCCATCACATCATCGCCGAGATCATTTAGGGAACGTCGCAGGTTGGGCAGGCGGTTGTAGCACAGATTGGTGACAATGCGATACAGCCAGGTGCGGAATTGCGACTGGCCTTTGAAATTGGGCAGCGCCGTCCAGGCGCGCACGAAGGTCTCCTGTGCCAGGTCAAGCGCCTCGTTTTCGTCTTTCACGACGCGCAAGGCAAGGTTGTAGACATATTGTTGATTGGCGTCCACGAGTGCGGCAAAGGCATCGTGATCGCCTTTCTGCGCACGTTGAATGAGGGTGGCTTCGGATTCCGACATGGCTTCTACAGGGTTAGACAGGGAAAACAGGGAAAAGTTTCAGGCAATTTTTTACCAAACAAAACCTAATGAACCGCAGAGAACGCCAAGAACCGCCAAGGTAAGGCTTTTCTTCGCGCACTTTGCGCGCTTCGCGGTTAGATCAACTTGAAACTTTTTCGCTCCCAGCCTGTCAAACATAATAAGAATATCACACCGCTTGTGTCATAAACAAGTAAGCTTCTAAATGGCTTTATGAGCCAAAATCCAAATTTCAAGTTTACCGAATCTGCGGTACTGTGTATACAAGGAGAACGAAAATGAAAAGACCCGTTGTAATCACTCTTTTAGTCATCGCGCTTGTGCTGGTCTGTGTCGGCATTGGCTCGGTCGTTTATTTTTCCAATGGCTTCCAAACCAACAATCCATTTGACAGGAACAACATCCCTTCAGTATTGGAGGAAAGCAAAACCCTCAAGGTGGATGTGGAGAAGCCGGTCACTTTAAAGGTGAATGACGCTGCAGGCGACGTCACCGTCACCGGAGGCGATGTGGAAACCGTGCAAGTCAAGGCGATCAAAACCGCCTACGACTCCACCCAGGCCCGAGCCGACGAAGAAGTGAAAACCATCAAATTCACAGTCGAACAGACGGGCAATTCCATTACCATCAAATATGAAATACCCAAGTCCATGAACATCCGCAACAATATCAACACTGTGGATTTCATCATCACCGTCCCCAATGAAACTTCCGTGGATGTGGATACCAGTTTCGGTGAAGTCAATGTCTCCGGCACAAAAGGGAGCGTGGCGATTTCCAATGACTTTGGCGACGTGACCACTGAAAACATAGAAGGCGCGTTATCCGTGGACAGCAATAGCGGCAAGATCACAGCCACTTCCATCAAGGCAGGCAATGCAGATGTCGACCTGCAAACGGACTTCGGCTCGATCATCCTGCAAAAGGTCAACGCGAAAAATATCACGGCACAATCCAACAGCGGCACGATCGACTTAAGCGATGTGAAAGCCACAGGCGATATATTCACGAAATCAGATTTTGGCGACATCAAATATGAGAACGGATCGGCTGCTTCCCTCGATTTGGAAACCAACAGCGGCAAGGTATCTCTTACCAAGTTGAAAATCACCAAGGAATTAAAAGTAGATAACGACTTTGGCGAGATCGAACTGACTCAGGCCATGGCTGGTTCCTATGACCTGCACACAAACAGCGGTTCGATCACGGTGGATGGCGCAAAAGGCAAACTCAAGGCGTACACAGATTTTGGCGGCATCAGCATCACGAACGCGGAATCTGTGACATTGGATGTCAAGACCAACAGTGGAACCGTTGATTTCAGCGGCTCGCTTGGCGAAGGTCCGCACATGGTGAAATCCGACTTTGGCGAGATCAACATGAGTCTGCCCGCAGATTCAAAACTGAACGTGGATCTCAACACGGATTTTGGCGGCATCAGCTCGGATATCCCGCTCACTGTCACACTCACAGGTGAAACCGACAACGAACATCAAGTGGGTACGATGAATGGCGGCGGCGACCAGCTTACGGTTCAAACAAATAGCGGCGGCATCAGCATCAAGGCCATCAAGTAAAATAGGAGGGCGTGGAATGAAATCCACGCCCTCCTATTATTTTCGAAAGGAAATCGCATGAACGATATCTTCCCCTGCCTTGGTGTCGTCGCCACCCTTGCCATCATCTTTGGCTTTCTCGCTTTCCTGCGTTACATGAGCTACAAGGAAACCATCGCTCTCGCAGAAAAAGGATTGGCCCGTCCGCAGACGAAATCCGGCAAAGGATTGCTTCGCTGGGGAATTGTCATCGCCGCGCTGGGCCTCGCCCTCTCCCTTGGACTCTATCCCATCGGCTTTTCCTCTGGAGAAGACTACCCGCTTCACCTCGGACCCTGGATGCTGGGCGGCTTCGTCCCACTTTTCCTCGGCCTTGGCCTGATTCTCCTTCATTATCTAACGGATAAAGAGTAAACACCAAAAGTCCTGGTTTTCGACCCTGATAGGGTTTGAGAGTCCAGCGGGATAGAATTAGCCTATCGAAAGGAACGGCTATCATGGAAATCCCAAGGCACTGGCGTCTCAAAAAACAACGATATGGATTGGTTGGTGAGGTTTGTCCTCACTGTGATCACAAGATCTTCCCTCCCCGCGATGTATGCCCAAACTGCGGGGACGAGGCAAAAGAACAATTTGCATTCAGCGGCAAGGGTGAAGTTTATTCCTACACCACTGTTTATGAAGCCCCTGCTGGATACGATGCAAATGCTCCCTACACTGTAGCCATCGTAAAACTCGAGGAAGGCCCGATGCTTACCGCGCAATTGACCGACGTGGATAATTCCGCCGTCGAGATCGGCATGCCCGTGGAAATGGTCACCCGCAAGATGCGCAACGACGGCGATGAGCGCGGATTGATCGTTTACGGGTATAAGTTTCGCCCCGCCTGGAATATGCCGCAGGGCTAAGGTTCTCTAAACCAGCATCTTGATCGAGGATCTTGAGTAGATCTAAATGAATAACAACATCTAACTCTCGGTTTCTGTTGATTTTAACTTCCTCAACCAAGGTATCTACAACCTGTTTTCTGAGCAAGAACACTCTATGTCGCTCCTCATCAGTTTGAGGAGCGGCTTCTTTTAACTCCAAGACGCCAGACTGTAAATCTGTCAAGTACTCCTCAAATTTCGCCTCCCAGTTATTGAGCGCGTTGATATTTATCGTCTGACCTAATGCAGCCAAGTCGCGCTTGTAACTGATTTCTTGCAACGTTAAAGTCGCTAATTGTTGTTCCATATCATTGGTTGTAAATTTCCCTTCTCTTGCTTGAGTAATAGCCCATTGACGGTCATGATTGATCCTCTGAAGCTGCTTTTCGATTCTGTCCCTTTCTTCATGAAGATTAGAGGCATTTGCACGAAGTTGATCAACCAAATCTATCGCTTGTGAAAGCAGGTATTCAGGCTTGTCGAGAGCGCGGCAAATCTTTTCCCAGGCTTCTTCATCAGCCTTTTTAGCACCTATATGTCTTGGACAATCGGGTGAAACAAGATCTTTGTGATTCTGACGACAAAAGTAAACGCCCGTCGTTGTCTTTCTCTCGACCAGCACACCTTTCCGATTCTTTCGGGTCTTTTGAGTTCTCGCGCCCCACTTATTGCCACAGTCACATTTTAGTACCCCACCGAGCAGGTAATCGTGGTGAACACGACGAGCAGGATATGTTTTTTTTCGTGCCCTCATTTCCCTAAAGCTATCATAGGTTGCAATATCAATAATTGGCTCCACCGGTATTTCAAAAAGCTCTCCTTTTCTTGACTGAATTTTCAATCCATAAGCATATTCCTTGGCGGACTTAAGGATTGCCTGAATACTGGATCGAGCCCAG
>JAEURJ010000024.1 GCA_016789305.1 Anaerolineales bacterium
GTTGCCCGCGCTGGACATTCCATATTGTCATCATGAAAAATGGGATGGCACTGGCTACCCACGCGGGCTACAAGGGGAGGAAATTCCACTGGCGGCGCGTATCTTTGCCGTAGTAGATGTCTTTGACGCGCTGACCAGTGATCGTCCATATCGCCCTGCATGGACAACGAAAAAAGCCATCGAGCATATCCGCCAACAGGCTGGCTTGTATTTTGACCCAAAAGTTGTTGACGCTTTTTTGGATTTGATCGCAAAGAAATAACAGGCGACATACTTTGCTGAAAGCAATCCAATAAATTGGATATGACTGCCTCCGATCCCCGCTTCATAACTCGACTATTATCTGGTCTCTGACCTTAATCCTTATCCGCCCTGAATCATTGCCCGCTTCATCAACCCCTCACGATCCAAAATGCGGATGTGTTGTTTATCCACTTCGATCAGCCCAGTCTTCGTCAACTCACGAATAACGCGGCTCAGCACATCTGGCACAGTGCCAAGGCGGGCGGCAAGTTCAGTCTGATTCGTACAGCGGCGACGTTCGATCACATCCCCATCGACAGATTCCAACAAAAGTTTGGCGAAGCGTGCCTCCACTGTTTTCAACGACAAATCCGCCGCGAGCGTGACCAACCCGATAATTTTATCCGCCATGTTCTCGATGATTTTCAAAGCGGTCTGCGGATGTGCCTGCACAACTTCCTCCAATGACTGACGGGGAATCAGCCAGATGCCCGATTCCTCCAACGCCATCGCCGTCGCGGGATTGGGCCGTTTTGCCAGCACACCGATTTCATTGAAGACCTCGCCCGTATCAATGAACCGCAACACCTGCTCGCGCCCCTCGGCGGATGTCTTCAACACCTTCAACGAACCATATTGCAAATAAAACAAATTCGACTCAACATCCCCTTCCCAAAATACCACCGCATCGGGCGGAAAAACATTCCATACGGCATGATCCGCCAGGCGCTTAAGCGACTCATCGTCCAGTCCACGCAGGAAGTCAAGGGTTTGGAGTCTCTTGAAGAGAATGCTGGTTTGATGGGAGTTTTCATTCATTGCGAATCCTCCATTCCATCGCGATGCGACATTTCATGTATATCTCGCAGTGTTGATACTACAACACGCCATGAGGTTTGACGCGCCGCCACAATCCGGCGGCAAAAACGATTCCCGCGCCGACTTCGGAGACGCGTCCAATAAGAAGTACAACGGGAAACCAAAATTGAAGAATACCGATTAATGTTCCCGCATTGATCAATGCAAACGATATCAAGATCAATGGTTTGTTTCCCCTTGATTGACCAATGCTAAAGCGAGGAAGAATCCAAAATGCGACACCCATTGTCAGTTGAACAAGCCAGCCCATCAGCAGAAATTCCATATGCAGAGGGAATATATACCAAACGGGCGAATAAAAAGAAATTCCCTTTTGGGCAAGTAACAACGCGCCAAATAAAAACCCCAACAAAAGATAGAGCAATGAAGCACGGATGAACCAGACACTTAATCGCGGCATTACTTTTCTTTGACCCGTCCCCAACTGTTGACAACGAACAACAATCCTGCCATAAATTGGATCACTGCTGAAATCACCAGTAGCCATCCGCCGAATGGATTGGGTTGCATAGATTGAATGGGTTCAGCAATCGCTCGCACGAGAAGACCGATATTAAGCAGTGCGTACGTCCACCAGCCAAGTGCTTCACTACCCCGCGGCTTTTCAACCGAATATTTTGGAAACATCCAAAAGACCACGCCAAAGATCAATTGGGTTAACCAGCCAAAGACGAGCAAATGTATATACACGGGAAATAAACCGTTCGTCACGCCCGATGCCAACAGAATGCCAAACACAAGTGCGAGCGCAAGATAAATCATAGCGGTTTTGATGAATATGCGTGTGAGCAATGGCATGGTTATTTTCCTGAGATACTCTTGCGAACAGAATAGACCGTCATGCCGATAAATAGCAGGATCGCAACCTCGTTCAACAATCCGCCCCACATACGGAGGGGATGAAGATTGGCATAATCAGCGAAAACTCTCAGCGCAAGCGATACATGCAGAAGAATCAAATGGATGTAAAACGCGGGTTGGAAATTAATCGGCACACTCAAAATGGCAGGAAAGATGATTGGCGCGTGACCGAAGATCATTGAAATCACAAAGCCAACGAAGACGACATGCAGGATCGCATCATATCTTGGGCCCGCAACCTGCGCACCAAACACCAGGCTTAATACTCCGCCGACGCCGAGCCACACAAACCCCAATGCAAGACAACGCGCAATGTAACGTGTCACTGGAAGTTTATGTTTCAAGTTTCTCCACGCAATGTCACTGCGGATTGACCATGATGCGAGTAATAACAATGCCGCTCCGTTCAAGCGCGTCCCGATCTGCAAATTGAGAGTCGAAACAATGAGGCTTGTCACAAAGATAACGGCAATCACACCAAAAGCAATTTGCTGATTCTTTGATGGACGTAGAACGCGGCTCAACTCCAATCTTTCGCCTGCAATCGTGAGAACCAGAAATGCCTGCCAGAAAAAGACCACTTGAAATATTTGCCAGCCGAACAACCAAAGTACATTGCCTGTAAACCACGCCAGCATGCCAAGCAACATCGTTCCAGTGTGAAGAGCAAACTCGCGGCGAGTCATCTCTGTCAGAATGGCGACCCCGCCGAGGCTGGCGAGGGTGAGGAGGATTGGTCCCAGCGGGGGAGAAGGTATGAGGATAGTAACCAGCCATCCTAGTCCAGAAAGAAGCGAGGGGATGTACATCCATTTTTTCTGCATGGCGACGGCGCGTTCCAGTGTGATGAGAGTCCCCAGGAATCCAGAGATCATCAAGGGACCATGCGCGAGCGCAAGGGAGGGGGTGAGCGCGGGCAGTTGCCAGCCAAGGCGCATCAGGCCAGCCCAAAGCGCAGCGAACAAGGCAAGTATGGCAAGAAGTAGAAATGGAATATGACGGGTTTGATGTTTCATTATGATGTAATTGTATTGGTTTTCCCCGGAGTGTCTTTGCGCCAGGTCAAAGAAGATTAACCCATCATGATCTTTGGACGATACTGCAGCGCCTCCGCCAAATGTGCAGACTGGATTTCTTCGCTCCCGGCCAAATCCGCAATGGTGCGGGATAACTTCAAGATACGATGATAGGCACGTGCCGACAAATTGAGTTGACTCATCGCCGAGCGCATCAAGCTTTGACCTTCAGCCTGTAACTGGCAAAACTGCCTGACTTCCCCAACACGTATATCGGCATTACAGACGATCAAGGGAGGGCAGATCCTAGATGGGGTGGGGGACCTGGCAAGTTCGTCACATACAGTACCTCAAAAATTCATCGGAGCATTTTCGGGTTAACCCGAAAATGCTCCGATGAAAAAAAGCAATTAGAAGCAGAGAGATTACTCTTGTGGGGCAGGGGAGAGGTAGGTACATAGCCTAAGACAATGCCTAAAGTGCTTATGAACGCATCAAGGGCCCAACAAAATCCCATTGGTGATCATTGGCTTGTATTTAGCTGTTGCAATTGATATGGATAGGGAGTAGAGGCCTCTTGGCTCAATAACCGTCAGACAAAGCTCAATACTCGTGCGGCATTGCTCAATACTCGTGCGTCTGTAGGGACGCACGAGTATTGAGCAGTGCCCCCGAGTAAAAACCCAGAAATTTGACCATTATTGAGCGGAGAATTGCACGAGTATTGAGCTAAAGCACCTTTTTTAGCAAGAGTATTGAGCTAAAACCGCCTTTCGTGAAGAGCCTCACGGGCACCTAAAGCAGCATTA
>JAEURJ010000001.1 GCA_016789305.1 Anaerolineales bacterium
TATTTTCCGCAAGTTGAAAGTGTTTCGTATCTTGAGCGAGAGGTATCGCAATCGCAGAAAAAGGTTTGCTTTGCGTTTCAACCTGATTGCTGCTATTTACAACCTCGAACTCAACCACAAATGACTTTTGCAAGAGATCTATTTTCGTAGGCAGAAAGCGTTGGCAACAGACCAAACGATTGAAAGACCAATCCGATCTGTTCGCGACGCCACACGGTCAATTCTTCATCGCTCATTTTCATCAGGTCATGCCCGAGCACGAATGCAGAACCGGAGGTGGGTTTGTCCAGCCCGGCCAGGCAATTTAATAAAGTGGTCTTGCCGCTTCCTGAGCGGCCCTTCAATGTGACGAACGAACCGGCTTGCACATTTAAATTGATGCCGCGCAGCGCAGGAATTCCCTCCGTATGAGTCTTCGAAGGATACACACGCCACAGGTCGCGAGTCTCGATTACTGGATTCATTTCTTCCTCCAGTTCATGATTGTGGATTTGAGAGTCTCAAACATCTTCAGGATTTTCGATGGAACTTGCAGCGCTTCCTCCCGCGGCGATTCCTGCTCGCTGGACGATGAGCCATGTTCTTCGCCATGAGTCTCTCCCGCCGGTGGACGAATGAGAATGCCGTCCTCCGTCATTTCGATCAGCACGCGGCGTTTGATGTGGAATCGATCCAGATATTCCCGCGGAATTTGCAGCCGGCCCGCAGAATCCACAACAGCCAATTCGACGAGGTGATGTTCCTCGCTGTTCTCTTTTTGCACGCGGACCGTTTCACTCGCCAGCTTTCCGTCGCGCACGGCGACGACCCTGTCCACGTGTTTGGCGATGCCCGGGTCATGGCTGACGATCACCATCGTGAGTCCGAGGCGGGTGTTTAAGTCGCGCAACAGATCGTAAATCGTCTGCGCGGTGACCGTATCCAGTTCGCCTGTGGGTTCATCAGCCAGCAGCAACTGCGGACGATTCGCCAGCGCAATTGCGATGGCCACGCGTTGCTGTTCGCCGCCGGACATCTCTTCGAGACGATGTCCCTGTCGGTCTGTCAACTTAACCAGATCAAGCAATTCCAGCGCACGTTCACGTGTGGCTTTGCCAACATGTCCGGAAAGGGTGAGCGGCAATTCAATATTTTCCACCGCCGTCAAATACGGAATAAGGTTGCGGGAGCCATGCTGCCAGACAAAACCGACTTTTTCCCGGCGATAGACATCCAACGCACGTTCTGTCAATCGTCCAAGATCTTGTCGGCCGACCAGCGCGCGTCCACCGGTGAGACGGTCCAGCCCGCCAAGCACGTTCAGCAGTGTCGACTTTCCGCTGCCGCTCGCACCGACCACACCGATTATTTCACCTTCGCGCACGGTGATATCCAGCCCCTGCAAAGCCTGCACTTCCACCGAAGCGCCGCCATCCTGATTGAGCATGTAGATCTTGACAAGGTTTTCGCAGATGATCAAAGGCTCGGGGTTCATTATGTTGTCTCCCCGAGTTTGATCGCCTGGAATATCTTCATGCGCACAAGCAGGGAGGATAGGGCGCTCAACGCTACGAGGAACAAGGCAATAAACAGAATATAGATTTCGACGATGGAACCCCAGGCAATCTCAATTTGAAATGGCGGATATTGTGACTGTGCGCTTGCGCCGATCTGCAGGAATGGAATGAACAAGCGGCTGGCGAGGATCCCTAGTGCAGTGCCTGCCCCAATGCCAAGCAATACGAGGAATGCCAGTTCCGCCGCCAATAGTGATTTCATTTGTTGAATGGATAAACCGATCGCACGCAGCATGCCCATTTCGATGAAGCGCCTGCGGAAGGAGAACAGTGCATACAACAGGAAGCCAAGTACGGTCAGTAAAGCAGATGCGATAAAACCCACAGACAATAAACCGAACAAGCCCTGTCTTTCGGGTCTCGCCTGTTCGGCGCGGATGTTTAGATCAGCCGAGGACCATTCCTTGACGATGGTGTTCAAGCCATCCGGTACCAGCTTGGATTGGTCAGCTTGTTGATCGAGCAAAATGCTGTATCCGCGCACGGCATAGGTGATGGCTTCAGGGTCGGCTCTATTCGTGGTTCCCAGCCATACTTCGTGCGGATATTCCGCACCTGCCTGTAAATAAAACTCATCGAGATTGCCCACGATCATTGTCCCGTTTTCAGGATACCAGGTGGGGAACAGGTCGAAGGCACCGACGATTTTTGTTTCAAAGGGAATCGATTCGCCAGCCACACCGGTGGTGATCCCAAGTGTGAGCTTGTCTCCAACTTTTAGTTTCTTTTTTTCGAGCAGATCGGTTGGCACCAGCACACCCCGTGGATCGGACGCCAGTTGATTCATCAATACGCCAAGTTGCTCGGAGGCAAAATCGCGCTGCCAATAGGCAGTGGCGGGAAAGCCAAGCCTGTCAATGCCGAGAAAACTGCCTTCGATGGGACCGCCCAAGGTGAATGCGGAAAATTTGTAGCGTCCCACGCGTGTGGCGGATTCGACGCCGGGGACAGTCAAGTGATCTTCCACAGGACTAAATACGAACGTGGGTGAGTCGCTGTCTTCGCTGAAGGTCGTGCCGTATTCCATCAGGCTCATGTCTGCGCCGGTTTGGTAATGCATTTGTTTATCGAGCTGGCTGTCCAAGGTGCGGGCGAGGGATGCGGTGAAGGCGGAGAGTCCCAGAGTCAATACCAATAGGATCAGCGGAGCCGTATAAAAGGCGGGTGTACGTTCCAAATAACGTGCTGCCATTAACAGGCCAACGCTTTTGGTGGGACGCAGTATCCAGGAGATGAATTCCATGAAACGTGGAACAAGCCGCAGCGTAAAAAGAGCGACGGCGAAAATTCCCAGGGCAGGAACCAGCAGTAAAAGTGGATTCTGCAGCGGATCCAGAGTCGTCTCCGATCCACTTAAAACTTGTTTGCTTTGCTGTGTCAACTGCCACAATCCATAGCCGGTTGGAAAAAGCAAAAAAACATCAAGCCAGTATTTCTGCCACCATGGAATGCGGAACGAACGCGCACGTTCCTGTTTGTAGGTGACGACTGTATTTTCCGCCGCGCCGATGGTGGGGAGCAGAACCTGAATGATCAAAATGATCGCGATGCCAAACAACCCGTAGCCGAGAATTTGCGGGGTCAGGCTGACGCGTAATCCGCCCGCCGCGCTGAAATCCAGGAAACTGCGCGCCTTGCCGATCGAATGTGTGATCCAAATGCCGAGTCCGATTCCGCCGACTAATGCCACTGCGCCGAGCAGGATTCCCTGCAGCAGGGAAATTTCTATGACCTGCAATGCACTCGCGCCACGGCTGCGCAGGATCGCCATTTCGCCGCGCTGCTGCCCCACGAACAAGCCCGCCACCAAACCGATGAAGGCGAGAATCAAACTTAAGATGGGCACACTGAAGGCCAGCAAAAGATAGGTCAGTTTTGGCGCATTGCTTTGGTAACGGGCCAGCGCTTCGAGCGGGGATGCCGTCAGGGTGGTATCTGCAAGCAAAGTGTTCGCGGTATTTTCAATGGAGCGAATTCGTTCCTGCAGGGAGGTGACATCCCCCGCATGAAGTGACGATCCATCGGCGATGATGCTCCAGGTGGAACTGCGCAGTTCGTCGATGACTTTGTCGCTGATGACTCCCTGATAAGATTCCTCGTGCACAAGCAGCCAGTTGCCGCTTGTAGCGCTCCAATACGGTGCTGTGGGATCGACTGCCCGCCACAAGCCAACGATGACAATCGGGATCGGCCCCTTATCTGTGCGTAACGAATATGTATCGCCGACTTGTACGCCAAACTCAGCTGCAAGAATTTCGTTTGCCATCGCTTCGATGGAGTCTCCATTACGAAGCAGGGAGATAAACGGCTGTGGTGTGATCCCGGTCACAACGATGATCGTATTCTCCATCGGTGTGATGAAGGCCAGGTTTGCAGTGGTCAATGCGTATTGCGTGCCGGAATTGTTTGGGTCGCGCGGCGGATACATGTAGTAGCCATCGGTTCGGAAGCGGCGGACGACTTGCAGGATGGGGAGATTGATCGTTCGCAAAGCGCCTTTGGAAAGATACTCATCCACCTCAACGACATTCTTCCATTGCGGACTGTCCTTGCCCGCTGCTTTTTGTTCGAACACAAAAGAGAGCGGAGCGTAGTCCGCGGGTTTTTGATTTAACTCCAGCTCGCGACCGGCCAGCAATTCCTCGCGTAGTAAACGGAAGTAGGTCGCATCCGCATACAGCGGCACACTCAGGATGAATCCCGATGCGATCATCAACCCGGCGATCGAGGCCAGGCTGAGGAATCGCTGTGTGAGCAGGCGCTTAAAGGCAATGCCTGCTGTTGCCCAGACCTGCAGCGCGATGGAAGTCAAACGCGAAACGAAATTCATGGTCCGACAACAACCTGACCTTCATTGAGCCCTGAAACGATTTCCACCATATCGCGTGTTTCGAGGCCGATCTCCACATCCACGCGTTTTGGCCCACTCTCACTGTTGATGATCACAAATGTTCTTCCGCCGGCATTGCGGATCGCATCCGGTGGGAGCCAGATGACATCCTGTTTGCTCGCGAGTTGAATCGTTACCGTGACTTTATCGCCCAGTTGATATGTTTCCGCTGACGGCGGCACATCCAATACCACGTGAATTTCCTTTTCATCGCTCGAACCGGTTCCGTATGGAGAGGGTAGCTGGCGGATCGTTCCCGTCAACTTGACCTCGGTCTTTGCATCCAATGTCACTGTGACCGGCATGCCCTCGAACATTTCCTTCACCTGTTCATCGCCATTGATCGGATCCAGATCCGCGATGATCTCGAGTTGATTGGGATCGCCCAACACGAAGGCCGGGGTGGAAGAAGTAACATTCCGCCCCACGCCGACCCGAGAAATGATCGTGCCATTCTCCGGGGCAAACGCCTGCGCCTTGGCCACCTGCGCATCCAATTCATCTGCTGCGGGGGAGTTTGGGTCGATGCCAAGTTGGGTGAGTGTTTCATCGAGTTCCATCCTGGCAAGCTCCACTTCCAATTCCTGGATCTTGACCTCTTGCGTCGACCCGCCGCGGGATTTGAGTTGTTCCAATTGCAGTGTGGCAATTTCAAGTTTGATCTGGGCGCGCCGCAGGGTGTGTTGTGTTTCCTGCGAACTCGCCCGCAGGTCGCGTGCTTCCGCCAACTCGCCAAGCAGCTGGTCTTTCTCCACAACATCGTTGACATTTACGTACACCTCACTCACCTGTCCGTTCATCTGAAAATAAACGGTATACAACGCCAATGGTGAAACATGCCCGCTGAGTTTTGCTTCCACCGTGATATCACCGCGTTGTGCGGTGAAAGTCTCTTTGACCGGGGTAGGGTAGGGTGTAGGTGTTGACTCGCCGCCAATGGATTGAGTCCCGCACGCAGCGAGCAGGATGGTGAATACAACGAATAAGATTGACAGTTTCTTTATCATGCTCGAATTGGTCATTTAACTTTCGCCAGCTCACTTCCAATTTCATCAACCAATTGTTGCGGTACAAAGTTCGGATGGTTGTTTGCAATTTGTTCGATCGTCATATGTACCGCCATGCTCATATCGGCCATCAGGAGAAAGCCGCCAACATATTTGGTGAGAATGGCACGCCCGTCCGGATCGTCCATCAAAGCCTGGATGGTGAGACCGGTGTGCAGGCGGGTCGCGCGTGGCTCGGGCAAAAGCGTGACCTTTCCGCTCGCTCTTAAGTCGCGGCTGGATGCGCCTGCGAGCAGTTCGAACTCACCCGGTTCAACCGCCCATGCGTTTTTGTTCGTGTCGAAATACCAGAAGGCTTCACGATCCAGCGTGAATGAAACGGTTTTGGTCTGCTTCGGTTTGAGTTCCACTTTTTGGAACGCCTTCAATTCCTTTTCCGGGCGGGCAAACAGCGATTGCACATCGCGGACATAGAGCTGAACAATTTCCTTGCCGGCCACTTTGCCGGTGTTGGTCACATCCACTTTCACGGTGACGGTCTTGTCCGGCGTGATGGATTTTTCGCTCACGCGCAGGTTGCCATATTTGAATTTTGTATAGGAAAGCCCGTGCCCGAACGGGAAGAGGGGAGTGACATCCTTCTTATCGTAATAACGATAGCCGACGAAGATTCCCTCACCATAGCGGACTTTTCCATTTTCGCCGGGATAGTTGATGTACGCCGGGTTGTCCTCCAAACGAACAGGGAAGGTGGTCGGTAATTTCCCGGATGGGCTTTCATCACCGAATAAAATATCGGCGAGCGCATTGCCTTGTTCCTGGCCGTCGTACCAGAGTTGAAGCACGGCGGGAACATCATCGATCCACGGCATTTCCACTGGAGAGCCGACGTTGACGGCAACGATCGTATTCTTGTTGGCCTTCGCGATCTTCCTGATCAATTCATTTTGCTGGCCGGGTAATTTCATATCTACGCGGTCCGCGCCTTCGGTTTCCCATTCACCGTTCAGGCTTGCGACCACCACCACCACATCGGCCTTCTTCGCAAGTTTTACCGCTTCTGCAATCGTATCTTTCGGCTGGGGAGGTTGATGTCCCAACCCAACGGAACGCCAGCGTGGATTGCCTTTCCAGTAATATTCCACCTTGATGGCGTAGCGTTTACCGCCTTCAAGTTTCAACTCCTTTGTTACCTGCCTGCCCATATCCGCATCGGAGGAATGGTCAACGACCACCTTGCCATCGAGAAATAGCTTGCACCAACCCACGGAGGAAAGAGCCAATGTATGAATTCCCGATTCTTTCGGCGTGAAGAATCCTTCCAGGCGCATCGAGAAGGATTCCTGATTTGCATTCGGCACCGAATGGTCGAACCATCCATGTTGAACTTGTTGGGTTACTTCAGAATAAACCACAGGGTCGGAAAACTCGGTTCCGTTGAAAATGCTGAGGTTAAGTCCGAGGCGGCCGTCTTCAGTGGATAACGTCTCGGGTTCGGGAGCAGGCAGATTTTTGTGGATGAAACAACCGGGTGCGTAATCCACTTTTACTTTTTTGCCCGCGCGATTCCTGATGCCTTCCAAGGGAGTGATCACATAATGAGGCGTGACCGATGAACTTCCACCACCGAGAATTTGCGCCCTGTTTGCATACGGCCCGATGACCGCGATTGACTTGACCTTTTTAAGTGGAAGCAAATCCTTGTTGTTTTTGAGGAGGACAATCGCTTCTCTTCCGGCCTCGCGCATGATCCTGCGATGCTCCGGCTTGTTCTCTCCCCGTTCCGGTTTCAATTCTGGTTTGTCGAAGAGACCGGCTTTTTCCAACACACCAAGCATACGGCGGACTTTATCATCAAGCATTTCCTCGGTTAATGGGCCGTCATCGAGCGCGCGCTTGACATGTTCTTCCGACATCCAACGTGCCTTGCCGGGCATTTCCATGTCGAGACCGCCGCCGGGGGTTTCTTTATCGTAGGTGCCGAACCAGTCAGACATGACAATGCCTTTGTAACCCCATTCGCCTTTGAGGATATCCAACAGCGTGTGATTGTTCTCCGCTGCATATGTTCCATTGACTCGATTGTATGCAGACATCACCGCCCACGGATCCGATTTGCGAATGGCAAGACGGAACGGTTCGAGATAAATTTCACGCAGTGTGCGCTCATCGACTTCGGAACTCATCGAGAAACGTTCGAACTCCTGATCGTTGGCCACGAAATGTTTGATGCAGGCCCCCTTGCCTTTATCTTGAATCCCTTTGATATAGGCAGCAGCCATCATGCCGCTGAGGAATGGATCTTCCGAATAACATTCGAAGTTGCGGCCTGCGATGGGAGTACGATGAATGTTGACAGTGGGCGCGAGCAAAATGTGCGAAGACTTGGCTTCCAATTCGTCGGCGAGAACATTGCCCACTTTTTCAACGAGATCTGGATTCCATGTCGCGCCGAGGGCAATTCCAACGGGAGTCGCAACTGATGGGGAGGACATGCTGCCCCATGCGCCGCGTGCGCCGTTGGGTCCATCGGTCACTTTGAATTGTGGAATTCCCACGCGTGAAACGGCTACGCTGTGCCACAGATCCGCACCGGCGAGCATGGATATTTTTTCCTCGATGGTCATTTGCGCAAGAAGATCGTTGATACGGGACATGGGGTTCTCCTTATTTAATGTCAGCAAAGCTGATCAATTGAATTCCGTTTTTTTGAATTTCCTGCAGAATGGCAGGGTCGGTCAGCACTTCCAACTCGGTCTCGCGCTGCTTGGCATAGGAAGATGCGTTTAGCAGGATCGGGTCGGTATATCCGGGGTGGCACATGATCTCATACGTGCCATTGCCCATTTCATCGAATATTCTTTTTAGTTCATCACGCGTGGCGAGGTCGTCATAAAAGCTGGCGAAGAAGGCGTCCGGTCTGCGCGGGTTGAATTCATTCAATAACCTGGGTGCATATTCCTTGATCGGGCCGATCAATTCGGTGGGCAGCCCGGCCATGTCGTCACTGCCATAAACGTTTGGCAGACGAATGCCGCAGTCAAATTCTTTTGCAAGTTCCAGCATGGCGCGGAACAATGCGGGACTGAAATAGGATGTGTGGTGATGCGAATCCAGGTGGGTCGGTTTTTTATCTGCAGCTTTAAGGAACGCTTCAATCTGTGCGCGCCATTCGGCTTGTACTTCATTCACGTCGATGCTGTTGATGCGTTCGATCAGGACCGGGAGTTTAAGGAAATTCCCCTTTTCATCGGTGATGGATTTAACCGCTTCGCGCTTAAGCAGGGGGCCGTCTGCGGTGAGCACCAGGTGGACTCCCAGCCCAAGCTTCGGCGTCTCGCGCATGGCGATGGCAATATCCGCTGCGGTGGTGGGAATGTTCATCATGCAGGTGGTGGAGGTCACCACGCCGCGCAAATGTGACTCGCGGATTCCGCGCGAAACTTCCGGCGTTCTTCCGTAGTCATCGGAATTAATGATCAATCGTTTAGGCACCTTCAACTCCTGCTAAATATTTCTGATACAAATCCACAAGGTGGGGAAGTGGTTCCTTGTAAAATTCGTCGGGGCTGACATGCAGTTTTGCGTATTCAGGGATCGGCTGGACCTGAGGCTTGGTCTTTGCAAAATCCTGGATCACTTTGGCGTGCGGCTTCAATGTGCCGTCGGGGCGCACCAATCCAAAGAATCGTTCATGTACGGCATTCTGACATGGCGGGCGGTTCCACAGCTCGGGGATGTAATCTGCATAGCACCAAAGCATGGCACCGGTTGCACCGCTGTGCTGCAATTTCGGGATGGTGAGGCGTAAAAATTCCGCGAAATCTTCTTCGCTTGCCATGAATTGTTCGCGTTCGCGGCCATTGGTTTCGGTCCATTTCATCGTGTAGGTCGCTTCGCCGGGCAAGGCTGTGCATCCGCCAAATTCCTCCATCAGAACTGGTTTGCCGCCAAGTGCAGCAGTCAATGCACAAGTGAAGGGGACAAAATCCGGGTCGAGTGGCTGGCGCGCCCAGGGTGTGTACATGGGATAAGAGTGCATGACCGCAACATCTGTATTTGCATATACCTTGTCGATGCGCAGGCCGTTATCGCGGTGCAGGCCATCGCCATGCAGACCGATGGTCACTGGATGTTTCGGGTCAATGGATTTGATCAACCCGACCATTTCCTTTACCCATGCGGCACCTTCATCGGATGAATTGGGCCAGGCGAAGAGGTCGGGTTCATTGCCAAGGTTCCACATCCAAATCGCAGGGTGATCTTTCAGTGAGGTCACAACTGTCTTCAACAACAAACGGCTTGCGCTCAAAGCCACTTCATCGTGGAACATGTTGCGATAGCCTTGATCTACTTTCTTCCCTTCACTGACTACATCGCGTAGCCAATGAGAGTGTGCGGCAGGCGGAAGGTCTCCACCCAATAACCAGCGTGGACTCCAATTGGGTCCGCTCATGTGGCCGGTGAAGAAGGTGACATCCAGCCCAAGTCCATGCTCGGCTGCAATATCAGCCACTTTGCCGAGGTTTGCGATAGCGTTTTTATCCACTGAGGCGGGATCGGGTTGAAAATCATCCCAAAGGAGGAAGAGACGAACCACGTTCAGCCCGATCTCTTTGATGATTGAGAATTCTTCGCGTACTTCACCGGCATCGAAATCACTCCACCAATACATGGCTTTGCGGCGCGGCCAGTAATTCACTCCAAGTGTAAAAGGTTGACTCATAGTATCTCCAGTTGATTTTATGGATGAGCTGTTTGATAAATTGTATTGACCAGCGAATATTCGCCTTGCGCGTCATGGTCCAATGCCCAGAACATAATGCCGCCTGCCTGCTGCATTGCGATCTCGGTTTTTGTTCTTACTGCGGGAATTCCATTGTAGTTTTCAGTGGAACCCAAATAATCAAATGAATTCAATGCTGCTGCAGCGGGGTCTTCTTTGACGAGATTGGCGAAGGTCACTTCACTGGGGCGCGAGTAAAACGGCACGCCGATGTTGATCTTTTCCTTTGGCACGCCGCGTTCCGCCCAATAGTTCAGGCCCAATTCAAATTCTTTCAAGCTCCCGTGAATTTCACCATCGTAGGTCATTACATTCACATAATCCACGATATTGAAAACTTCGTTTGGGATGCCAAGACCGGTTTCATCGCCGTACGAGATGGTGGCGGTGCTGATCAATTTATCCGGCAGGGCTGCGCGCAATTCCTGCATCAGAGCAAGAAAGTTTTGTGAGGATTCGCCCGGGTCGGGATATTCCCAATCAATATCCACGCCGTCAAGCTGATATTGATCAACCACATCCACCAGATTTTTGACGAAGGCTATGCGTGACTCTGGGTGGGCCGCCATTTCTTCAAATTGCGCATCCCAACCCCAGCCGCCAACCGCGATGCTCACTTGAACGTTTTGCCCGTGCGCGCTTTCGACGATATTTTTCAACTTCCAGGCATTGTTGAGCGGGGCAAAGGTCCCATCTGAATTTGGGATGAGAAAGGAATAGTTGATGTGAGTTAATTGCTTGTAGGGAATTAATTCCGGGATGATCGCGTCGGTGGCGTACGCCAAAATACGAAAAGAGTTCTTCTCAGAGGTTGGGGAGGCAACAGCAGATGGAGTGGGTGATTGCATAGGCTTGCAGGATGTCCATGAAAGGGCAAACAGGCATAAGGTCAGAACCGAAGCGATGTGTTTCATTAAGCCAGAACCGTTTTGATGCTGTCGCGCTGTTCATTGGAGAGCACGAGTCCGCTTGCTTCCATTCCCAACAATACCGCACCCAGCACAGGGCGTACTTCGGCCGGGATGAGCTTTGCTTTGGGGGCAAGTGCATGAACGGTTTCACGCATGGGCTTGATCAGGATCTCGCCGCTTTTGAACATGGAGCCGATCAAAGCGATCTCGAATACAATGTCCTCAAAATCAAGTTGACGAATGACTGCCTTTGCCATTTCGCCGAGCTCCGCGCCAGCCCAGCGGACGAGGTCGTTTGCAACTGGGTCGCCTTGTTCGGCGATACGAAACACAAGTGGGGCTGCTTCGGCGCCGATCTCATAATAATTTGCAGTGTAGCCTTGTATCAGATCTTCCAGGCTTTTTGCACCCACCATCTCGATAAAGGCTGGAGCGAGGGCAGTGGAGGGCAGGCGTTTTGTCCATGAGTAGCCGATGATCTGCATGGCGCGATGGATCAATTCACTTCCACCGGCGCCTTCGCCCATGGTGATGCCGTATCCGGTGACGCGTCCTTCACGTTTGTGTTCGCGATCCCATCCGCGGCAGTTGCAGCCAGTGCCGGAAACAACTGCAACTCCCCAGCCTTCGCTGGTTCCGGCAAGCAATCCAAGCACCACATCGTTGACCATTTTGAACGGCGCACGCACTCCGATGTTGGAGATCACTTCCTTCATTTTTGATTCTTCGGAATGCCAGTCAAAACCGGCAATGCCAAAGCCCGCGCCATCAATTTGCCCAATCTGAATTTGAGCCTTGGAGAGCGCTTCGTGGAGCGCTTGATTAACGGATTTTTCCATGCCATCAAAACCGACGGTTTCATGGTTGCCGGGGCCACCCTGACCATCCCCAATGAAATTTCCGTTTTCATCACAGATCAATGCCGCAGTTTTGGTCGCACCGATATCAATCCCTAGATAGTAAGCCATTGACTCTCTTGTATTTTTTGGATTTTATAAAGAGACGCCCCGAAAGGCGCCTCTGTTGTTACTTGAAAAACTGTGGAAGATGTTCGCGGTGTGTTTCAAGCATGTCATCGAGTACTTTTTGCACCTTGTCGGCTTTGGGACCGATGGGGTGAACCAGCAATGCCTGATAGGCCGCGTTTCGATCCCCATGGACTGCCGCTTCCACGGTCAGCAATTCATACGCTTTGACGGCAGAGATGAGTCCAAAACAGGAGGGCGGCAGTGGATCGGCAGAGATTGGTGTAATGCCGCTCTTTTTTACGGTGGAGGGCATTTCCAACACCCATTCAGCGGGCCATTCTTTTACCGCTCCGCCATTTTTGATGTTAACTACATGTGTTTCACCCAGGTCGTTGTAATGGGCGTTGAGAAGTTGTGTGGCAACTGTCGAGTAGTAGGCACCGCCACGTTTCATTAAATCCGCGGGCGGTTCGTTCAGATTCGGATCCGCATAATCGCGCAGCAAATCCTTTTCCACTTCAATCACTTCCTCTGCACGGGAAGGCGGCCATTTTTCCTGCTCTTTTAATTTCTTGTCGGTGTGATAGAAATATTGCAAATAATAATTTGGCATCATTTGCAGTACTTCGATCGTGCGCGGATCCCATTCGGGATGATCGCTCTTTTTTAATTCATCGATGTAACCCTGAATCACCTGCGGCCAAACATCTTCCCCGTCTATTGTGAAACCGCGATGCCAGGAGAGATGATTTAAACCAAGTGTTTTCAGATCTGCCCGGTCCGCTTCGATTTTCTTCCCTGTTGCCTGCTCCAGACCCTTAAGGATGGTCATCTTCGCGTTGAGCGGGACGTTGCAAACGCCGACCGAAGGGGTGTCTTTTGCGTATTTGCTTAAAGCCTGGGTAACCAATCCCGCCGGGTTGGTAAAGTTCACCAACATGGCGCCGGGCTTGGCGAGTTCCTGCATATCTTTTGCGATCTTAAGGATCACGGGAATGGTGCGAAGCGCCTTGCCCATTCCGCCCACACCGGTGGTTTCCTGGCCGATCAATCCGTGACGGAGACCAAGGTATTCATCACGCTTGCGGGCCTCCATGTGACCGACACGTAATTGGGTTGTGACGTAGTCCGCATCTTTGACTGCTTCACGCTGATTCGTCGTCAGAATGACTTTGAAGGGGGAGCCTTTGGCTTCCACCATGCGTTTCGCAAATCCGCCGACAATATCGAGTCTTTCTTTGTCAATATCCATCAACCACAATTCGTTGACCGGGAATTTTTCCAGCCTTGCGAGAAAGCCGTTGATGAGTTCAGGCGTATAAGTGGAACCTCCACCGATAACCGCAACTTTGAGCATAAATATTCCTTGATTCGAAGATAGCTATTCTATGTAATGTTATTTCTCAACACCGGTGACGACGATACCTTGTATAAAGAAGCGTTGCGCTACAAAGAAAAGTATGACCGGCAGGAGAACAGCCATAAGCGCGCCAGCCTGGATCAACTGCGGCTGCTGACCATAAATGCCGTTGAATGTTGAAAGAGCGTAAGAAATAGGCCATTTGTCTTTTGCGCCGGAAAGGTAGATGACCGGCCCAAAGTAATCATTCCACGCAAATACGATATGGAAGACGACCACAGCAATAATCACTGGATAGGATTGCGGAATGATCAGAGACCAAAGAATGCGGAACGGTCCGGCTCCATCCATCATGGCCGATTCATCGAGTTCGCGGGGCAGGGTCATGAAGTACTGGCGGAACAAAAATACGTTATAGGCATTTGCGAAGAAGTGGGGGACGATGAGCGGGAACCAGGTACCAACAAGCCCGAGTCTTTGCCAGAAAGAGTAGGTTGGGATGATCGTGACCGCAGCCGGCAGGAACAAGGTGGCGATCAAAACGATAAACAAAACATCACGACCCGGGAAGCGGAAACGGGCAAATCCGTAAGCCACTAAAATACAGGAAATAACCGTGCCGATCATGCTTACCACGGCATAAAAGAGGGTGTTGCCCACTTTTTGAATATAGTCAATGGTGTTCCACACCTCTGTATAGTTTTCCCAGGTAGGCGAGAGAGTCCAAGGCCTTTCCAGGGCACGCCAGGACACCTGGCAGGTAAACTCGCCTTTTGCTGGGTCCTTTGGATCCACAAAGGTACTTTCCTGTCGCCCCTTGGCGACCAAGGCTAGTGATTTTGTCGCAGTGCTGTTTGGATCAAACCCGGCGCACTTTCCTACTGATACGGTAAACACATCAACCTGTTTCCCGTTATATTCAAATTTTGGTGTTGCCGCAGGCCAAATGGGAGCGCCCACCACGGAAATCTGTTCACGAGTCTTAAGGGAGGTGAAGACCATGAATGCAAAAGGGGAAAGATATACCCCCAAGATTGCGAGGACGATGAAGGTTATGGTGAATGTGCTGATGCCACTGCGTAGGTTCTTATTCATGACATCTCCTTTTATGAGCGGGCTTCGCCTGCGTAATATACCCAATACTTGGCCGTGGAGAATAAGACCACCGTGACAAGCAGGATGACGAGGAAGAGGAACCAGGCGAGCGTGGAGCCGTAGGCCATATCCTGAAATGTAAAGAAGGTTTTGTACAGATACAGATTGTAGAACAATGTTGCACCGCCGGGCCTTCCGGTTCCGTTGTTGACGACCAGGGGCACGAGGAAATACTGGAACAGGCCGACGATATTCAGGATCAGGTTGTAGAAAATCACGGGAGAGATCATGGGGAACGTGATATTCCAGAAGATGGACCACGGATTTGCACCATCGACTTTGGCTGCATCATATAACTCTGTGGGGACACCTTGCAAACCGGCCAACATGATCAACATGGCATTACCCACCCCCCAAATGCCCATGATCACATAGGTTGGGTAGACCCAGTTAACATCGTTTGCCCATTGTGGAAGGCTTTCGTTGGGAACCCCTGCATATTCCAAAAAGCGATTGATCCATCCGCTTTCCGGGTTGAGCATTCCACCCCATAAGAAGACACTGGCTACAAATGGAACAACGAACGGCATGTAAAACAAAGATCGAAAAATAAATTGACCTCTTAGATTTTTGTTGTTCATTAACAAAGCCAGCAGGAGGGGGGCAAAGATCCCGACCGGCAGGGAGAAAAGCGCAAATTTAATTGTAATCAATAAGGAACTTGGGGTTTTGCTTTCAAACCATTTAGCGGGATTAATACCAGCTTGAGGGTCCTTCAATAATTGGACATAATTATCGAATCCCACAAATTTGGGCGTGCTGAAAATTCCGTCGGTGATTTTCAAATCGAGGAAACTAAATATCAGTGTCGCGATCATCGGCAGGAATGTGAACGCCAGGAACCCGAATATCCATGGTGAGATGAAAAGGAAACCAGCTTTCATCTCGCGGCGGGCGATCGAAGACATTTTGCGGATCGAACCGAGGGAAGGCAATTTTGGGAGATTGGATAATTCCTCAAGCATAAGGTACTCCTTATTCGAATTGATATTAAGTTGGTCGGGTCAACCAAGGCTGACCCGACCAATCATACTGCAAATTGCTTTTATTCGTTATAGAGCGCGTTCAGGTCATCTACCAATTTCTGGTATTCGGCATCAAAGTCCAAACCTTCGGTGTTGTTCATCAGATCGAAGAACGTGGCGAAGCGGGCATTGGCCTTGATGGAATTCGGCTGATATTGCTCGGAGCTTGGGGTGTCAGGATAAGCGAGACCCTGAATGAACACGTTCCAGCTTTCGTCGGTTACGAACGGATAGTCCTTGGACTTGGTCTCAAAGAAGGCATCGGTCTTGTCCGCGATAGCAGGCATGGCGCCGTAGACGGGGAGAAGTTTGTCGCCACCAGTGGTGATCAGGTAAAGCAGAACTTCGGTAGCTTCCTTGGGGTGAGCGGATCCCTTCAAAATACGGAAGGTGTCTGCGTCCACGCGGCCATGAACTACGCCATCGGAACCCATGGGTTGAATACCAAGTTGGAATTCGAGACCAGCTTTGACCATATCGGCCAAACAGCAGGTGTACCAGGTCTGGGTCAAACCCATGGCGGCTTTGCCGGCATTGAAGACGTTTCCATTACCGAATTCAGGAGCGGCAGAGAGCGGGCCGCTGGCGATGAAGGGTTCTGCACCGTACATGCCATCGTAGTACCACTTAAAGCCTTCCTTCCAACTGTCCGGAATGGTGGATTCGAAGGAGCCTTTTTCAGTGCCGGAGTAGATCTTGGAGGCACCGCCGTAGAAAGTACCTACAGAGAGGACGGACTGCCATTGGGGTGAATAACCGACCTGTACGATCTGAGTGCGGTCAAAGCCTTCTTCAGTGGAGTTCAAGCCGTTCACGTCAACGGTGAGAAGTTTTGCAACTTCGGTAACGGTTTCCCAAGTCCAATCCACTTCGGAACCATCGGGCATAACATACTTTTCGCCGTAGGTTTGGGGAGGATAGTTCAAACCAGCTTCGTCAAACATATCCGGGCGGAAGTAAATGGCGCCTGGGAACACGGCGAAGGGCAGACCCACCTGGCCTTCTTCGGTTTGATAGAACTTAACCAAAGCGGGGTCGAAGATGGAGGTGTCGAAACCAAGTTCTTCGATGTATGGGCCGATGTCGAGCCATTGACCGTAGAAGTCATTGGAACCACCCCAACCGACTGGGCCAACGATGTCGGGGCCAGCGCCGGAGGCGATCTGAGTGGAGAGGGTGTCACGAGCGCTGTCATACGGGACAACTTCGATAACGAGTTCGATTCTGTCCTGGGAAGCGTTGAAGTCGGCAACAACTTCTTCCTGAGCGGTCTGCTGTTCAGGATTGGTACCTGTGCCGAGACCTACGAACCAGCGGATCTGAACCTTGTCGCCGGAAGCGGGGGCATCTGTAGCGGCAGGAGCGTCAGTGGCGCCAGCGGGTGCTTCGGTGGCGGCAGCGCCACCACAAGCAACGAGGATCATCGAAGCGATGACCATCAAACCGAGCAATGTAGCTAAATGCTTTTTCATGATCTTATTTTTCTCCTCATTTAAATATGAAATTACAGACAAGATGAAAAACCCTTGAAATACTACGTGCCGCTTTCACCTCCTTCATCACAATTGAACTGCGTCATGAGGTACAACCACATGAGCGTCGAATGATCAGTTCCGTTGGCAATAATGTCACATCGTCCTCGGGATACTGCTTATCGAAGAGAGAAAATAATTGTTCCGCTGCGATCCGCCCAACGGTTTCGGTAGGGGCGGAAACCGTGGTAAGTGGGGGAGTTAAGAACGCCGAGAAACCCAAGTCGTCAAAGCCCACAACTGAGACCTCTTCCGGGACCCTATAGCCGTGCTCATGCAAAGCCTTGAGGACTCCGATTGCCGCATCGTCATCGCCTGTGAATACAGCATCAAACGAAATTTGCTTTTCAGTCGCGATAAATTCATGAAGTACATTGTATGCAGTGTGACGTTCAAAATCCCCGTTAAGCACCAGTTTTTCATCAAAAGGGATGCCATTCGCTTCCAATGCGGCCTTGTAGCCGGTTTCACGCCAATAGGAATCCTCCTGGTGGATGGGACCTCTTAAAAGCATGATGCGTTTTCTTCCGTGAACTTTGATCAGATGATTGATCAACTCGAAGGAAATTCTTTTATTTTCAACTGTAACACTGGGGATTTTTAAAGAATCGGGAGGGGTACGATGGACCAAAACCATCGGAAAGTTTCTGTCATGCAGGGAAGCCAGATCGTCATCGGAAAGACCGTCAGAAAAGATCAACAATCCATCTGTATTATGGGGGCCGATCGGAGGTGGCATATCGCGGCTTCCTAAAAGGTAGGTGGCTATGACCAGATTGTATTCATGTTTACGAACGACAGCTTCAATTCCATTTAATAGCGGCACAAAGAAGTCATTGTGAAGGGTATTCAACAACAGGCCCACTACCCGTGTCTTTTGAGAGGCCAGTTGTCGCGCCGCTGCGTGAGGTACATACCGTAATTCCGTCATCACCATCTTGAGGCGATCTGCAACATCCTTGGAAATGGGAGCATTTTGATTAATATAACGGCTCACAGTGGCTACAGAAACACCTGCTTTCTGAGCTACCTGGCGGATGGTGACGGAGTGAGACTTTTTTGTCATATTCTTTGTCAGCACGTACCCGATCGGCATGTAACCAGTTACATCAAAACTAGAAAAAAAATAACTCGTGAATGGCCTCTTTCTGCCTCAAATCAAGTTATTTTAAAAATCACCCATTTGGGTGTGTAACCAGTTACAGTAACCGGTTACATTATTTCACAATTATTCAACAAGGTCAATACACAATTATCTTAAAAAATCTATGACATCAGGAATTACTTCACAAGCTGTCTAAACAAGAGAATCCCCTATTTTTTCCCTTAACCATTATCTAAATGGGTACGCGCCTATATGCAAAGTTCTACTTGAAAATAAATAGGGAGATGGATTGGGCAGGCAACTGCACCTCATTGGATAGTTCAACGTTGCCTATATTTTCAATCAGGTGCTCGGGATCAAACAACCACGCCTCTGCCGGACCTGAATCCTGCCCGACAATTCGAAAAGCCTTTGTCTGCTCTTCAAGTGAGAAATTAATCACCATCACGGTCAAAGCGCCATCTTCCCGCCTCGCAGCATACACGGATAAATTCTCATCATCAGAAGAGGAGTAGACTAACTCCTGCCCAAACTTCTTGTACATTTGGTATGTGTAATAAGTTGGATATGGTTTTGTTTGACCAACCAATCCCAAGCCGCCATATCCACCTTTTGCCGTCAGCCCCCATTCATTTGCCATGAAGACTCCATTTTTGATCATGCGTCCCAACACATCCGCCATCCATAGCGCATTGTAATGAGAATCGGGGGTTGCATCACCACCCACGGATTTATCGTAGGCGGAATTGAATTCCGTAATTGCAATCGGCAAGTTGCGACCTGTGTAGGTTTGAGTTAATTCGCGCGCATGGATAATGATCTTATCCCACTCCTTCGAGTTTTGATGCAGCTCCTCGATTGTAGGTGGACCAGACACGGAAGAACGCGGGAACGGATATCGATGAAAAGAGACAATGTCCACAAGGTCGCCATTTACTTTGAGGAATTCAATGAACCACTTTTCGTTTGCTTCAGAATAATTAGTGCTTACGCCGGAATAATCGTAGCTCAGTTGATGAGACTCTGGGCCGACAAGCTTGATCGTGGGGTCAACTTTTTTCATTGCCTCGGCAAAGGCACGCCATTCCTGGTTGAATCGGTCCACATCATAGGATTCTCCCCTAATCTTTAATTCACTCTCGTATAAAGTTGGTTCGTTTCCGATGCCCCAATATTGCACGTTGTATTTTTTCTCGATATTTACATAGCGGACCATTTCAGCAGCCTGCTCCGGCGTGCCATTGAGCAGGCGCACATTGAACATCGCGATCGCACCCATTTTGTTGAAGAAATCCATAAACTGGTCGATCTGGTAGTTCTTTACATTATTATGGTCACCCCAGGAACCGGCGGGGAAACGAAGAATAGTGATGCCGGAGTCGTATGCCGAAGGCAGCATATCGAGGGAAACAACAAGCCAGGGACCATAATTTGAGCCGTAGACAAGCGGGCTGATTTGTCCCAAAGAAATGGAAGGATCAACATAAAGTGAATTTGGAAATGATGTTGGTATGACCGTTGCCGTGGGAATTGCGGTTGAAGTTGGGGCCGCAGTGGAGGGTATGGATGCTGCAGTTGGTTGTGCAGAGCACGATGCCGTCACAAATATGGAAATGATCAAGGTGAAAAAAATGCGGCGCATGGCAAGTCCTTCTGGTAAGTGTATGCCGAATCTTACCATCGTTTGATTCCAATATAAATCCCCGTCCCGTATAATCTACGTGGCGGGGATTTATATTGATGAATGAACAATTTGAGATTGAGAAAGTTGTACGTTTGATTGGTTGCAACCCCAAAACACTATTTATTCGGTGCGGGGACAAATGCTTCGACACGTGCCCATAACTCGCGGATGTTGATCGGCTTGGACATATACACATCGCAGCCGGAGGCCAGCGCTTTTTCAGCATCGCCTTTGAGCGCGTTGGCTGTGATGGCGATGATCGGGGTGTAGGCCAGCGTGGGCTTGACGCTGCCACGCAGCCTGCGGGCTACTTCGTACCCATCGATATCCGGGAGGTTGATGTCCAGCAGGATCAGATCCAGTTCATATTTTTCCGCGGCCGCCACACCTTCCACACCGTTCTTTGCTTCCAACAAGGTATATCCTCGTGACTCAAGTGCGCGCTTTACGAGCATCATATTGTCAGGATTGTCTTCAATGTAAAGTATGTTACTGCTCATAATGATTAATTCTCCTTAAGAACCATTTTTGTCTTCGATAACCTGTATCACTTGATCTACAAATTTCCGGGTCGGCAAGGAACCTTTTTGATATACGGCTTCAATGTGGCCGTTCAGTCGGGTGCGTTCTTCCACGGTAATATCTTTTGCGCTGACCACTACAATGGGAATATCCTTGGTGCGTGGGTCCAGCTTCAATTCTTCCACCAGGCCAAAACCATCCATGCCGGGCATTGTCAAATCGCTGACGATCAAATCGGGAAGTTTTTGCTTCGCCATGACAAGGCCTTCGAGCCCATCTTTTGCATGATACATGCGATATTTTTTTCTTCCTTCCAGCAGCCGTTGGATGAGAAGAGCATCATCCGGGTTATCATCCACCAATAAGATGCTGGTGGTTTTTTCGTCCAGGTTTTCCAAAGCCGATTGTAACCCTTCTCGCGGGGCAGGGGATTGATCCTTGCTAAGGTGAACATCAACCGCCCATTGATCGCCGAGAACATGTTTTTCCACCGGGAAAGTATGCCCCGTGCAGTTGACAACGACCAGTTCTTCCTCTTTGATCGTTCCATCCTGGCGCATCTTTTCATAGCCGGCAAATGCCACCGACGTTGCAGGTTCCACAGCCATTCCCTCACTTTTGGCAAGGGCACGCATTGCGGAGAAGGCTTCTGCATCTGTAACAGATTCCATTGTGCCCCCGTATTTTTGGACAAGATTCCATAAATACGTATATGATTTTCCGGGGTCGCCGGTCGAGAGGATGATGATGCGGGTATCGGGGGTGATCGGCTCGGCAACGTCCTTGCCTGCTTTGAAGGCGTGAACCATTGGAGCGCAACCTTCTGCTTGAATGATGGCAAGTTTGGGAATCTTGTGGATCAACCCCATTTCATATAGTTCTTTAAATCCCTGATACACCCCCAACGGACCGAGTCCGCCGCTCACGGCCTGAATATACCAATCGGGTGCTTTCCACCCGAGTTGTTCGACGATTTCGTAGGCAATGGTCTTCATCGATTCGCGGGCAGGGATGGAACTGGCGCCACGATCCAGAAGCAGATTCTTTCTTTGAGCAAATTGAGCGGCGATCTGTTTGGTTTGATCATAGTTGCCGCTGACGCGAATCACTTCCGCGCCAAACAGGGCGGCCTCGCGCAGTTTTTCCTGCGGTACGAGGCTGGTCATGAACACCCAAAGTTTGATGCCGGCACGCGCACAGGCAGCCGCATATGCCACGGCTGCATTTCCTGTGGAGGCAATCACGGCCTCGCGGATGTTGTTCTCGTTCATTGCGGCAACAGCAACCGCAGCCTGTCTGTCTTTAAAAGAGGATGTCGGGCCGTAGCGTTCGTCTTTGAAGTAGGTTTGAGCATGCCCGAGATTAGGGGCGAAGCGTTGTGAGAGCCAAAGCGGCGTCCCGCCTGCGGGATAAAGTTCCAAAGCGGAGGGATTGTCGAGCGGTAAAACATCCTGATAGCGCCACATGTTGGATGGTCGATTTGGCAAGCCGCGCAGGATCTCGCGCTTGAAAGCATCGTGATCGTAACGTGCTTCCAACCATTGTGATTCACAGTGAGCGCAAATCGCTGGAATGAACGGTTCGTAGGATTGTAGGTGACCGCAGAGAGCGCATTGAAGGGTGATCGGTCTTGCCATGCTATCTTTTTTCTAGCGGCTCGGAAACTATGGCTTCTGACACAACAGCTTCAATGGGGAGGAGGATATTGAAAATGGAACCCTTTCCATTTTTTCCCGAGCTTTCAGCCCATAACTTTCCACCATGCATTTCGATCAATCGGCGGCTGATGGGCAGGCCGAGGCCGGTGCCGCCCGCTTTGCGTGTGGTGGTGGAATCGACCTGGGTGAACTCCTGGAAGATGGAATCGAGATGGTCCGGCGGGATGCCCATGCCGGTATCTTTTACTGCGATCAGGACGTCATTGTCCTGATGTTTAATGCAGACACTGACGCTTCCTTTTTCGGTGAACTTGATGCCGTTATTCATAAGATTGATCAACACCTGACGCAGACGTGTATGATCTGCGCGGATGAACAGGTTCTTGTCCGATTCCGGTTCAATGAAGAGCGAGATGGACTTTTCATTGGCAAGCGACGAAGTAATGTTCATCACATCTTCGATGGTGTCGTTCAGATTGAATTTTTCGATGATCAGATTCATCTTGCCCGATTCGATCTTGGCCATATCCAGCACGTCGTTGATGAGGTGGAGGAGATGTTTTCCGTTTTTCTGGATCAACTTAAGATCATTGTCCATGTTGGGGGTGAGCGGACCATCCAACTCTTCGAGCATCACGTCGGTAAAGCCGAGAATGGAATTGAGCGGTGTGCGCAGCTCATGAGACATGTTGGCAAGGAAGGATGATTTGAGTTTGTCGAGTTCGCGCAATTGGGTGACTGTTGCTGCCTGCTCCACATACAAACGGGCATTTTGGAGGGCAACGGCTACTTGCGCGGCGAGTGTCGTGTAAATATCCGCGTCTTCGGCAGAAAAGCCGCTGGGCTTATCGGATTGAACATCGAATACACCCAGGACATTTTCACCGACGATCATGGGAACGGCCATTTCGGCACGGGTGTCCGGTAATAATGCATTGGGAAGGAAGCCTTCCTCCTCCTGTACATTGTTAATAACGACTGTTTGCCTTTCCCGTGCGGCACGGGCAACGAGCGATCTTTCTGTGCTGATTGGGATGGCATGACTGGTTTCCACCATTTTTCTTCCGACTTCGCCGGAACCTGCTGCAAGGAGCAGCATATCCCATGAATCAGTGCTGAGATAAACGTGCGCATGGTACAGATTGAAGCGTTCTTTTGTGATATTCACCACGGTTTGCAGCAGTTGATCAGGATCAAGCATTGTTGACGTTGCCGTACTAACGGCAGCCACTGTCGAAAGATCGGCTGCACGGCGCCTGGCTTCATCGAACAATTGAATGCTTTCGATGGCACTAGCGAGTTGTTTGGCCAGGGTTTCGATCAGGGTGATGTCGTTATCATCAAAATGACGCTCAGGATCGTTCGTGTCGACGGAGAATACGCCAATGATCTTATTGCGTGAGAACAACGGGGTGACCAACACGCTTTGAATGTTGCGTTGTTTCATGATCGCATGGATCGGGGCGAGGATGGGATCGGTTTGGGCATTGGGTACCAAAACGGTGTTGCCGGATTTAATGGATTTATCGGTGGCAGGGTTTGCGGCGATTGGCATGACCCTTCCCACCAGTTTTGGCATATTAGGTTCGCCGTAACTTTCCGTGGTGAGTGTGAGAGCTTCGCCTTTTTCATCCAGCATTAGGACGCCCGCGCTAAATGCCTGCATTAGAACACGAAACTCGTCCGTTGCTGTTTGTAGAATGTACTGCAGATCCAGAGAGGAGTTGGCAACTTCCATCACGCGGTTCAGGGTGACGAGTTGCTCTGCGCGTTTGGCGAGGGCGGCTTCCCCAGATTTTCGTTCTGTAATATCCTGGTTGGCACCTGTCCATCTCAGAATTTTCCCATTCTCATCTTTTTCCAGGTGAACTGCAACAGACATATAGCCAATGCCGCTGCCGTCCGCATATTTAAATCGGTGTTCAAGGTTCGCTTCATATACACGCGCTGTGCTGGCAATTGCCTTTCCAATTTCTATATCAACAAGTGCAGCATCCGCAGGGTGCACAAAGCGTTTTGCATATTCCTCGGCAGATAATTCGTATCCACCTTCCTGTTTCACTGTCGTGTGGAAGATTTGATAGAAGTTGTCATTGAAGATGAAAACGCCCCTGTCAAAATCAAACTCCCAGTTGGCGAGTTTGGCGGCGGTCAACGCATCGGAAAGCTGGCCACGTTGGGCTTGAGTTTCTTCCAGAAGACGGAGGTTTTCAATGTGGCTGCTGAGTTGCTGGGAAACACTGGCGATCAACTCATTGACACTTTGCTGGTCATGTCCTTCAGAGTCCACAGCCAGTTCACCGATCATTTCATCGCGTACATAAATCGGATAAGACTGAGTTTCCTTAACATTCTGCTTCTTGGCATCCGTGAGGATTTGAACCTTGTTTTCAGCGTAGAGATAGCCCTCCACCAGATTTTCACGCGTATTGAGATAATTAGTCCAGCCTTCGCGGGTAAGGCGTTTGGAGATCTCTTCGGCTTCGAGTCTATACTTGTCTGATTGTGCAAGCAGGCGCAGGTTTTCAATATGTCGGGAAAGTTGCTGCGCGGTTTCATTAATAATTTCTGTTTCGACCGGTGTCCATTTTCGGCCTGGATCATCTGAGATTTGAATACCGCCAATTGCCGCTCCGGCAACTGTCAGTGGAGTGTGAAGCGCGTTCTTTTGGTCCAATTCACCGCCTAATACTTCAATCGGCAAAACTTCGCTTTGGTTAAAGGCGTAACCTATTTTCTCGTTGCGATCAATGGCATCCAGGAAACTCAACCAATTGGAATGAGCCTGCTGAGTGGCACGACCCTCTGCTTCCCGACGGGATTGAAGAACTTGTTCAAACAGGGAAGCATTTTGAATGGCAACGGCAAGTTGGCCGGCCAGTGCTTCAAACGCCGCCTGATTTTCCTTGTTTAGGGAGTTCACCTCTTCTCCCTGCATGTCCAATACGCCCACCACCTGATCATTGGCGATCAAGGGCACAGCCATTTCCGAACGTGTGCGGGGGAGTAGGGGATTCGGAAGGAACCCGGGATCTTCCGCGGTGTTGGAGACGAGAACCGTTTTCTTTTGAAAGGCTGCGCGTCCATTCAATGATGTCATGCCGATTAACAGGTGATGACCTCTACTGACCAATTGCTTTCCGGCTTCGCCGGTTCCTGCACGCAGTGTGATGGTGCGGCCGGAGGGATCGGTAAGATACACCTGGGTGTAGTAAAGGTTGAACCTTGTGCGGATCAATTCCACCGATTCGCTTAACAAAACAGGGAGATTGTCCACACGGGCTGTAACGATTCGTCCGACTTCCGAGGCAAGCTCGATATCATGGGTTCGATCCGCTACACGTTGTTCGAGGCCTTGGGTGAGGTCTTGCAATTCTTTGTTGGCGTTGGTCAGTGAACTGGTACTTCGATCCACCTCCGAGAAGGATTGGTCAAGCGTGCTGGAGGCAATGGTGAGCAACAAGCCGTCCAGTCCGAGAATGATCGCTGTAAATACCACTGAAACCTGGTTGATGTCCGTCGCAGGGTCAAAGATCGGACCTAATATAATTGTAATAATGCTTATTGCTGTTGCCAACACCACTTGCGTTGGTTTAAGCAAAAGACCGGCAAGAGTTACGACAAGCGCTATTTGTAGCACTGCGGTAACGCTAAAACTGCCCGTTGTCATACTCAAAAGCGTGACCAGGTAAATGATGCCGACCAGCATCCAACTGACGAGCTGAATGCGTCCTTGACGTTGCAGGAAAAAAGTTGCCGTTAATAAGCTAAGGTCGAACAGCAGAATTGCCAGGGCGGATGGAGCAGTGGGGCTTGCATTCCACGTAGCTATAAGAACGATGATGCCAATCACTCCAGTAGTGATCAACCCCAGCAAAATTTTGTGTTGCAGACTGGCAATACGATCCACCGCAAGATTGCCGAAGGTGGGAGCGGTCAATATTCGGCGGATAAGGCTTGCGCTTTTCTGATTTGTTTCCCCCGGTGACATGGGCTCCGTCTGCTCCTCAGGAACAGGAAGGAATCCTGTAGTTGCCGAAGATGGTTTTCCCAACTCTGGCGGAATGGTAGCATCATGTACCGCTGGAGGTGTCGATAAGGCCAGTACTTTGGCCTCCAACTCCTGGATGTGTGCTTTCATCTCCTCCACCTGGCGAAGGCCGATATAAGTGGGGAGTTCCTGGTTGGAGAACATATTGTTGATGCGATTTTGCATGGCATCGCCTGAAGAATTTGAGTTGCTCATGGGTTCTCCTCCTCTCTATTGATCTTCTTTAATGATTGTTTCAGGCATGCTGATGATGACTCGCGAGTCCTGCGCGCCGAGAATTTGGCCAAGCTCGCGCACAGTAACTTGCAAAGCCTGCTCCACGGAGGAGGTGTTTTGAATTTTTCTGCTGATGGTATTGATCACCGCTTCCTGCTCCGCCTGTTGCTGGGCTTCGGCAAATGCCCGGGCATTGTTCAAAGCCGCAGCCACCTGAAAGGCCACGGATTGCAGCAATTCCACATCGTTTTGTTGCAGCCCGTTAACTACATTATGTTGCACATCCAACACACCCAACACCTCATTACCAGCAAGAATTGGTACCGCGACCTCCGAAACGGTTTCAGGAAGAAGCGGATTTGGCAGCCAGTTGGGGTCGGTAGAGGTATCGGAAACCAAAACCGGGCTGCGGGTTTCTGCGGCGCGTCCCACCAAACCACGGCCTTTCGAAATCTTATGTCTGCGATTCAACAGGGTCTGTCCGGCATCACCGGTTCCACCTGCCATGACCAGATCGCCATTGGTTGAATCCAACAAATAGATGTGCGCATGGTAATAATTGAAGGCAGATTTGACCTGCTCCACCACCTCTTTTACCAATTTTTGTTGATCCAAAATGGCGGAAAGACGCTGGCCAACTTCGGCCACCACTGTCACCTCTCTTGCGCGGCGACGAAGGTCTTCCACGGAGCGTCGCAGGCTCGCAGTCATTGTATTGAGTGACCCTGCAAGGATGCCAATTTCATCTGTGGAAGTAACCTGGGCTTGAGTATCAAAATTACCATTTGCAATTTGCTGGGCCAAACCCGAGAGACCTTGAATGGGGCGTGAAAGGGATTGGGATACAAAGTAACCAAAAGCTGCAATCACGCCCATGAGAGTGAGGGCAATGAGCGTATCGTTGCGTACAGCCACATTCAGCGGGGCCAGAAACACATCCTCTGGTTGCGCAAAGATTACCACCCAGGGCTGGCTGATAAGCCGTACTCCGGCGGATTGCTCATCCGAAGTATCGGTAACCGTACCCTCTTCGTGAAGTTCGGCAGTGAAAATGGGTTGCGTGTCGATATTCTCCAATGCATCTTTAAACTCGGGCAGGTTTGTGGAGAGTTCTTCGGCTGTACCTTTAGGGAGACGTGGATCGCCGCCCGACTGTAATTCGGCAAGTTTCTCGGCCGGGAGCGGTACAAGGGATGTCAAGGCATTGTCTGGCACTTTGCTGTCCACGAGACGTATAAAATTCTCGTCAACGAGAATAGCAAATCCGTCCACACTGGAAAACTTGGCAACATTTTCCTGGATCAACTTCTCAATTACAGCACCATCATACCGGATACGAATCACACCCACAGGATTTCCCCTTCCATCTTTCACAGCTGCGCTGAAATAGATGGATGGTGTGTTTGTGGTTCTGGATATCAATATTGATGTTACATATGGTTCATCGCTCTTAATTGCGCCTGTGAAGTAATCACGATCTGATTTGTTAACTCCCAGATCGTCAGAGAAGGTATCTGCTATATCCACACCTCTTTTGTCCAGGAGGGCCACTGAAGTGATATACGTGGGATCAAAGTTGGCCATGGCGTTCAGATCCTGGTACAACACGGTTTCGGTTTCGCTGCCAGGGCGTTGATAAGAGGGAAGTGCGAGATACTCTGTCAGAATATGCAGTTTGGAATAGGTGCGGATTTCCTCCAAACGAGCCTGGATAAAATTATCCAATTCGTCGGCGGTCTCACCAGCTGCACTTTTCAATGCAAGCTGGGCTGCATCCGTCAGGTTTTGGCGTGTGATCAAGCTGTTGTAATAAGCGATACTCCCAACGGAGATCGCCGTAACCGCGAAGAAGGAGAGCACGAATTTGATCGCGATGGAATAATTCCGGAATTGGAGGACCGTGTAATACCCATAAATCGTTACGAGAATACCAACGGCAACCAGAATAAACGGTCCAAACCCGGGGATTGCGGTGCGTTCGAATGAAGCAAACAGGTCGATCAATAACGCAATAACGCCGGATATCCCGCCGACGATGATCAGGCCGGCGGACTGCCTGGGTGGCAGAGTTTGAGGAGCAATTAAAGCAGAGATAATTGCCGCGCTGGCTAAAAACACGAACCCCAGGCCGGAAATCAGGAAGGAAGAAACAATGAGCACCAACTGGAAGGCGGAAAACACGATCCAGATGCCGAGTTCAGCCTGTCCGCGCCGAATAAGCTCAAGCGAAGCAACTTCGAGGAGGATAAGAACGACTGCTTCGGCAATCAAAATACCGAATAATGATGATGGTGTTTGCAGCCCTTGGAAAACGAAAAAACCGAGGATCAAGGTCGTTACGGCCATGAAGGCCAGCATGAGGCCGAAAGTTCTCTTTAACTGGGACGTTAAGTTTTCAGTACTGTAGAAAAAACGACTGTAGTTCCAGATTGCAAGAATGCCCAGGAGGAGGATTTGAATCCCGATGACGATGGGGAAATAACGTGATATTGCTTCAGGAGTAACGGGACGGGCAGGTCCGAACCGGTCATAAATCAGCACAAGGATCATGGAGGCAAAGCTCAATCCGATTGCCAATGTGAAATCTTTGGCATTTAATTGCATGACTGCTGCAAGACCGAGCGTAAAAATAACTATAACAAGCCCGGTTGGCAATCCAATGCCTGAAATCATGAGGACCATGACTGCAAAGTTGATAATTGGTCCGCTGATCACCAGCCAGGAAGCCAGCCGGGAATGTCCGCGTAAAGTAAGCCCCATGCTCACCAGGCATAGAATTGCATAAAGGATCCAAAGAACCAAACCGATCAGGATCGACCTGGCAATGCTTCCGCCAATTTGGAGCGCTACAGTAACAGGGTAAATATTTCCAACCAGGCTGAGGCAGAGGAAGAGAAATGCAACCCAAAAGATTCTGCGTTCCCTGGGAGCAAGCGCATCAAACATCTTCTTCATTTTTCCATCCTTTGATCTTTTTGAACCATCTTGACCTTGGCTTGGGTGCGAAGCACACGTCCCACTTCCCGAACCGCCACTTGTAATGCGCTTTCCACAGTGTTCTCGTTCAGGATCTTCTGGTTGATTGACGTGATCATCGCTTCACGCTCCGCCCGTTGCTGGGTGTCGGCATACGAACGGGCATTTTGCAAGGCCACAGCAACCTGGTTCGCAATTGAGCGCAGTGTGTCTGCATCCGTTTCCTGTAATCCATCAATACTGTCTTGTTGTACATCAAGCACGCCCAAGACAATCGGCCCGAGAGCGATGGGCACGGCAATTTCAGACTTCGTATCAGGTAGCAGGGGGTTGGATAACCAGGATGGGTCCATGGCAGTGTTCTTTACCAAAACGATTGTGTTTGTTTCGGCTGCACGACCTACCAAACCAGTGCCTTTTGCAAGTTTGTGCCCGCGAGCCACCAGAGCTTGTCCGGCTTCACCCGTACCACGGCTCAATATCAGATCACCGGTTTTCTCATTTATCAAATAGATTTGCGCATGGTAATACTCGAATGCATTTTTTACCTGTTGCACCACTTCCATGGTCAACTGTTTTTCATCCAAGATTGTGGAAAGTCGACGGCTAACCTCTGCCGAAATTTCGAGAGCCTTTGTACGATCTGCTACACGTTGTTCCAGCGTACCCACTAATTCACGTACCTGGGCAGACATACTGTTGAGAGCTCTGGCGAGCGTACCAATTTCATCCTGAGCCTCTGTGCCGGCCCTGGCATAGAGGTCGCCTTGTGCGATCAACGTAGCTGTGCTTGTTAGATCCTCGATAGGACGGGTAAACTGATTTCCCAAAAAGTACGCCATAAAACCAACCGCCAGTACGAGGGCGAAGGCGAGAAGGGTAATGGTACGTGAAGTGGCAATCAGGGCTCCTTGAACTTCCGATAGATCTTGATGTACCAGAATGACCCAATTCAAACCAGAAATGGTTGATTTAATCCTCGGGTTTTCGCTTTGAATTTGTGCGGTGCTTACCAGGCTGGAGGCATTTTCGAATTCCATTGTTGCTGTTGTACCGGAAATGGCGTCGATACTAGCCAAAGCTTCGTCAGAAAGGATGTTCAATCCAGCACCCTGATCGCCATTGATAAACTTTTCAAAAGGACGAAAGATCAAATTCGCACGGCCGGTATTTCCAAACCGGTTGGCGGCCAGAATGGCATTCATGCGGTCGAGGTTGATGGTTGCCTGCAGCACACCAATGGTCTCGTTGCGGTTATGGCCGGAAACGGCAATTGCTATATTGATGGCATTGATTGTCGTGGGCGTATCCGCATTGGTTTCGACGATCTCTTCAGGGGTTGGCTGGCTGATATAGGACCCATTATTCCATGCTCCCTGCCACCAGACTTTATCTGCCACGTAATAATCTGAAGCGCGATCTGTGGCGGCGATGACAGCACCATAACGGTCTGTGATCAAAACTTCTTCAATATCCGGGTAGTATATTTTTAACTCCCTTAATGCCGAGGCTAGGGAATTGTTCTGTGTACTGCGCACGAATTGACTTGTATCGGATGAGTTTTTCCATTGAAAATTCAGTTCACTTAATTGAACGAGATTTGATGTTCCCTCCTGATTGGCGGCATCCACACTGTCTTGAACAGATTTGTTAAGTGCGAAGATGCTAATCCGGTCATAATTTTGTTCCAGAAAGTCACTCACCTGGGTTGCGTTGTTTTGGGCGATGGTTGCCAGATTTTCGCCCAGAGATTCATTTAGTTGATCGCTAACCACACGGTTTGCCACAAAGGCCACCAAACCAATCGAGATGACAGAAACACCCACGATCAGGATGATCAATTTCGACCTTAGCGAATAGCTGGCGAATTGACCGATTGTTCTTAATCCCTGCAGCAGGAGAATGATGACGACGATGTAGGTGATTGTCGAACTGAGCAATGGAAGGGATAACCGCGTCCAAGGGATAAAGAAATCACCAATGAGAGCAACACTTGAAAGACCAAGACTGATCAGAAGGGCCCGCGGCGCTTCCTTATTCGTGAGGGTCTGCCCGGAGATCGTCAGGGCAAAAATGAAGATGGAAATACTTAAGACCAAACCGAGGCCGGAAAACAAACTTACAATGAAAACTGCAAAAATACCGATGCCAGCCACAATAATATCCACGGCCCGCACGTAGCGATTGTCCCAGGCCAGCACGGCGCTGAACACCATCGCCAGCCCCAATACGAAATTGGCCGAGATAATTCCCGAGAGTTGTGCAAGCAGGGTCTGCGAATAAATATATGAGTATATTGGCGCGCTAAGAATGGTGATGCCTAGGATCGCCAAGGCAACGCGGAATGCGGCACGACCCTGGGAATTGGTTTCTGCCAGAATGTTTGAAAACCATTTGAACATGCGAATTTTCCTTTTGGTGTGGCTTTTTCAAGCGGAAAATAATGGATGAAAATTGCTGAAAAAGTAAATAGATTTTATAGCAGATTCGAAAGTGGATTCGATACTGAACCTGAATTGCAATATCGTCTTTGCAAATATGAAATTGACAGGTATAAAGCGATAAGCTTGATTTCTCCTCGATATTGTAGTGGCACTCCGTCAAATGAGGGATTTCAGTTTTGCAAGGGGAGTTTGCAGCTTCGTCAGTGCAAATATAGAGGCAGGTAATGTATCGATGAAAAGCAGAACCCGCTTCCGGCGTAGCCGGAAGCGGGTTCTGCTTTCTTGAAGGTTTAATTAAGTTTTACTTTGCGTATTCAGTCGAGCGGGTTTCCCGAATGACTGTAACGCGAATTTGGCCGGGGTATTGCATGGTCTCTTCGATCTTCTTGGCGATATCGCGAGCCAGACGGGCGGAAGCGAGATCGTCGATGGTTTCGGGTTTGACGAGGATGCGAACTTCACGGCCGGCTTGAATGGCGAAGGCTTGCTGCACGCCTTCAAAGGAAAGGGACATTTCTTCCAGTGAGCGAATGCGCTTGATGTAGGCTTCGAGATCTTCACGACGAGCGCCGGGGCGGGCACCGGAGATTGCGTCTGCTGCTTCCGCGATGACCGCTTCCACAGTTTCCTGATCCACTTCATGGTGATGAGAGGCGATCGCGTTTACAACAACTGCATTGACACCATAGCGTTTGCAGAATTCCGCACCGAGGCCAGCGTGGGTTCCATCCTGATTGTGGTCCATGGCCTTGCCGATATCGTGCAGGAAGCCGCCGAGTTTGGAGAGCTCCACGTTCGCACCAATTTCAGCGGCGAGAATGCCGGCCAGCTTGGAAACTTCAACGGCATGAGCGAGTTGATTTTGTCCGTAAGAGGTACGGAATTTCAAGCGACCCATCATGCGCAGTACTTCGGGATGCAAACCGGAAACATTGGCGTCATAGGCGGCTTGTTCGCCCGCTTCATTAATGATCTTTTCGACGGCCTTGGTTTCATCTTCCACGATCTTTTCGATATGAGCGGGATGAATACGGCCATCCAAAATTAGTTTCGCCAAAGCACGACGGCCAATTTCACGGCGCACTGAGTCAAAACAGGAGACGGTGACGGAATCGGGTGTATCGTCCACGATGACATCCACGCCGGCGGCCTGCTCAAAGGCCTTGATGTTGCGACCATTGCGGCCCACGATGCGTCCCTTCATCTCTTCAGAGGGGAGGGTGACCACAGCGCGGGTGACTTCAGCCACATGTTCGGAGGCCACGCGTTGGATCGCGTCTGCAATTAATTTGCGGGCACGTTTTTCGCCTTCTTCACGCGCTTCCGCTTCGATCTGGCGCATGATTCGGGCCATGTCGCCGCGCGCTTCCTTTTCAACTGCAGCGAACAGTTCCTTGCGCGCATCATCGGGGGTCATCTGCGCGATCTGTTCGAGTTTCTTTACTTGCTCTTCATGTAATTTTTCAATGTCGTTGGCGCGTTTGTCCACTTGCGACTGACGTTTGTTTAAAGTTTGTTCGCGCTGTTCGATCTTGTCGAAACGGCTGTCCAACTCGCCCCTGCGTTTATCGAGGCGTTCGGTCTCGCGATTCAACTCAATGCGGCGTTCCTTCATTTCTGATTCAGCCGCCTGCACGATCTTGGTTGCATTTTCACGGGCTCCGCTCTCGATCAAGCGTGCTTGTGAGTTGGCTACCTTTAAAATATCGTCAGCTTTTTCCTGTTTTGCTTTCGTGGCGCGATCCACCTGGTAACGGTGGAAGAAATATCCAGCCGCTGCGCCAACGATGAGTGCAAGAACATCTATCAAAAGAGCGATCGGGTTCATGGTGTATCCTCATCTTCAAAGTATTTTTCTTCCCCGTGCAATTCGCTCCAGACTTTGGTGACAACTGGGGCGATCACGGAGTACGGGAAGCCGCGTCGTGCGAGGTACTCGGACAATTTCTTGCGAAACTCGCTCCATTCCAACGCTTTGAATCTGGGTGCCCGCTTGCGGGCAGAGTCATAAGCCAGAGCATTTTCGTCCACATCTGCGACGGCAGATTGAACGGTTTCGTCGTCGAGTCCTTTTTGACGAAGTTCCATCGTCAATACACGGCGACTGCGCGGGCGGAAGGTATTGCGATTTTCCACCCAAACGCGGGCAAATTTATTATCGTTCGCAAGTCCGTTCTCTCGAAGCCGTTCAATGGTTTCCTCAACCACTTCTTCGGGAATTTCATGCTTCCGCAGGTTCTGCCGAATCTCCTTCTCAGAGCGGGTGCGATAGCTCAAAAAGAGCATGGCTTGCTGTAGTGCTCGTTCACGTGCATCCTCGGCTTGCAGTTTGGCGATCTTTTCATCGCTCAGAATATCGCCTGTCTTGAGCCATGCGGCTGTGATGCGTGCAAGCCCGAAGGCGAACTCTCCGTCGAGGTGAATGTTCACCCGATCGCGGTTCTTTTGCGGCTCGATGGCGGTAATCTTTTTCATATTATTAAACAAACACAGCCGAGGGCGCCGATCGAATCGGCCTCGGCTGTGAAAATGTCTGGGTGGGTGACCAGTTTCAGGTCCCGTTTGAGGCGGGAAGTGGATGGTCAAAATCACGTGACGATCTTCCGTCACGGTTGGCGTAAATTGTTATGGTGAAGCCAGCGTTTTTCTCAAATTTGTTCCTAAATGAGACTTCACAGAATAACTCCCAATTAATGGAGGGAGGTGGTGCGCCAAGTTTCCAGTCAGTTTCAAGCAAAGGCCGCGCGTGCGGCAGAAGTGTTTGATGTAGATACTCTTTCGAGTTTCCTTAATTATACATGAAAATTTAAGATTTGTTAACATAGCTTTTGGATGGACGGGCTGCCCCTCTCATTCCCTATCATGATGGGGGAGGGACAGAACTTTTTTTGGCTGCGGGTGTACTAGCCTTTGTCAAAATCGTGACAATCGGAACTATCTTGATTTTGTGAGTTGTGCAATAATTTGAAAGGTTATACCAACCCCAAAGGAGGCACTATGGATAAGATCACACGTGAAGATGCTCTCGAATATCACCGCCTGAAAGGTAAACCAGGCAAGGTGGCGATCATCCCCACCAAACCCATGGATACCCAGCGCGACTTGAGTTTGGCATATTCTCCAGGCGTGGCAGAACCTGTTTTGGAGATCGAAAAAAATCCTGAAGATGCATACGAATATACTTCGAAGGGAAACCTGGTGGGTGTGGTTTCCAACGGCACGGCAATTTTAGGGCTTGGTGATCGCGGCGCTTTGGCCAGCAAACCCGTGATGGAAGGGAAGGGTGTGCTCTTCAAAAAATTTGCCGATATCGATGTTTTCGATATTGAACTGAATTCCCATGATCCGGATGAAATTATTAAAGTGGTGGCGGCGATTGCACCGACTTTTGGGGGCATCAACCTTGAGGATATCAAGGCGCCCGAATGCTTCTATATAGAAGAAGAGCTCAAAAAGATGCTGGATATTCCGGTATTTCATGATGACCAGCATGGAACGGCCATTATTTCCTCTGCGGCGTTGGCGAATTCGCTGGAAATTATTGGAAAGAAACACGATGAAATCCGGATCGTTATTTCCGGCGCCGGCGCTTCGGCGATCTCCTGTGCGGAATTGGCGATCAGCTGGGGAGTGAAGCGTGAGAACATCATGTTGTGCGACAGCAAAGGCGTAGTGTACAAGGGTCGTAAAGAGGGGATGAATAAATACAAGGAACGCTTCCTTGTCGAAACCGACGCACGGACTTTGACCGATGCACTGCGTGGCGCTGACGTTTTCTACGGCCTCTCGGTTGCCAATGTGTTGACCCCGGACATGGTCAAGTTGATGGCCAAGGATCCGATCATCTTCGCCATGGCGAATCCCGACCCGGAGATCAAGCCTGAGCTGGCACGTGAGGCGCGCAAGGATGTGATCATCGCCACAGGCCGTTCGGATTATGTCAATCAGGTGAACAATGTGTTGGGTTTCCCATTCATCTTCCGTGGTGCGCTGGATGTTCGCGCAAAGCAGATCAATGAAGAAATGAAGTTTGCTGCTTCCAAGGCTCTGGCTGCGCTTGCCAAGGAGGATGTGCCTGACTCGGTTATCCGTGCGTATGGCGGTGAAGCCATTAAGTTTGGACGTGAGTACATTATCCCCAAGCCGTTGGATCCGCGCGTGTTGCTGTGGGAGGCACCCGCTGTCGCTGAAATGGCAATGAAGACCGGCATGGCGCGCAAGAAGATCGACATTGACGAATACCGCGAACAACTAGCATTCCGTCAGGGGAAGGGTGAACGGATTCGCTATTTCTTCCAGAATAAGGCGCGTACCTCCGGCGGAAAGAAGCGTGTGGCGTTTGCCGAGGGTGAAGAACAGAAAATTATTCGCGCTGCTTATCAAATTCAAGATGAGGGGATTGCCACTCCTGTGTTGATCGGCCGCGCGAATGTGATCGATGGGATTTTGAAGAATCTTGGGATGGAATATAAGCCTGAGATCGTTGACCCGGAAAAATTCGAAAAGATCGACGCGTATGCAAAATCGTATTATGAACTTCGCCAACGCAAGGGTGTGATGTCCAATGATGCGGCGAAGAAAGTTCTCGACCCGAACATCCTCGGTTCGTTGATGGTGAAGATGGGCGATGCAGATGCGTTTATCTCCGGGCTCACGTACGATTATCCAGAGGTGATCCGCCCTGCTTTGCAAATTCATCACACAGCACCGGGTGCGGCGCGTGCGGCGGGCGTGTACATTATGATCGTGGAAGATAAAGTCTTTCTGTTCACTGACGCCACGGTTAATATTGACCCGACAGCCGAGGATCTTGCCGAGATCGCGTTGCTTGCAGCGGATTATGCGAGGAAGCTGGAGATCGACCCGCATGTGGCATTCCTTTCGTTCTCCAACTTTGGCTCCACACCGCATCCGCTTTCGGATAAGGTGAGAAAGGCGGTCAGCCTTGTCAAATCCCGCCGACCTGACTTGCGTGTAGATGGTGAGATGCAAGCGGATACAGCTGTGGTTCCTGAAATCGCTGAAGAACGTTATCCATTCAGTGCTGTGAAAGACGCCAACGTGTTGGTTTTCCCGTCCCTTGAATCAGCGAATATTGCATATAAATTGCTTTCACGTCTTGGCAATGCAAAAGCCATTGGCCCCATCCTGCTTGGCATGGGTGCACCTGTCCATGTGCTGCAAACGGGTGACGATGTGAATGCCATCGTACAGATCGCAGCTGTGGCCGTGATGGATGCGATGGGTAGAAAATAAAATCCTGAAAATAAAAAGTAACAGCCACCACAAAGGTGGCTGTTACTTTTTAAGAGTGTATAATTTTCAAATCCCCTGATAGGAAGTGAAAATGGACAATCTTACACGGATCGCACGCAAGATCACTTTTATTTTATTTATCGAACAAAGTCTCGCTTCTGCCGGTTTTATTGCAGCCGCCACGTTGAATTCTATTGTCGGCGCAAACCTGAGTCATCATTCCAATTGGGCGGGTGTGCCCACTGCCATTTATCTTTTGGCGGGGGCATTCTCTGCGTATGCCTGGGGTTACATTATGGATGTAATTGGCCGTCGCGGCGGGTTGATGCTTGGGCTGTTCCTGGGCGTTCTTGGTTCCGCTTTTGCATTCATGGCGATTGTGCAGTCTTCATTTATTCTTTTTCTGGTTGGCATGATCTTTATGGGTATCGCCAATGCAGCAGTGCAATTGGGTCGTTTTGCTGCTGCGGAAGTTAATCCGCCGGATGCACGCGGGCGTGCTATTTCAAACGTAGTAATTGGCGGAACTTTCGGCGCGATATTTGGCCCGTGGCTCGTCGGTCCCATTGGGGTGTGGATTAAACCGATCGCTGGGGATGAACTTGCGGGCGCTTACGCAATAAGTTTCATTCTCTTTTTAATAGGAATGGTAACGGTCTTTCTGGGACTTCGGCCTGATCCCCGCGAAATCGGCAGGGAGGTGGCTGAAAAATTCCCCGAAATGCAAGCAGGCTCGGGCACGGCGCGAAGCGTCCTTGAGGTATTGAGTCAGCCTGCTGCGCTGACGGCGGTCATCGCAATGTCTTTGGGGCAGGTGGTAATGGTTCTTGTGATGGTGATCACATCGCTGCACATGCGCGATCACCACCATATGCTGGGTGATATTTCATTTGTCATCTCGGCGCACACGATTGGCATGTATGCATTTTCCATCATTTCAGGCCGGCTGGCTGATCGCTTTGGACGCGAACCTGTTATTTTAACTGGCACCTTTACCTTGATCCTTGCCTGTCTTGCCGCCACCATTTCCCCGGATGTACTGCCCTTAAGTGTTGCGCTCTTTTTACTTGGCTTGGGCTGGAATTTTTGTTTCGTGGCAGGCTCGGCGTTATTTTCTGATCAACTTTCGCAGGTGGAACGCTCGCGGATGCAGGGATTCAGCGATTTGTTGGTTGGGTTGTCTTCAGCAATTGGTAGCTTGAGCAGCGGGCTGATCTTTGCCGCAGTGGGATATAACATGATGGCGTATATCAGCGCGGTTATTTCCCTGATCCCGTTGATTGTTGTTGTGGCATGGATGATTCGAAAGAAGAGTACATTATCTGTGGCATGAAAAAAGCGGCTCCATTTGGAGCCGCTTTTTTGTTTTAGCGTTCGATCTTTTTGCCTTGTTTTGCACCGCTGGGTCCGAGGCTTTTGCCGCCAGCTGGTTTTGCTTTTGTACCTGCACTGGATGGTTTGGCGGTGCCACCCTTGCCTGCCATTTTGCTCACAGTTTTGCCAACGGTGGCAAAGGCTAACTGCAGGGCTTGTTCGGTTTGAGCATCATCCAGACCGGTTTTCTTTGATAGCTCAGAAACCATGCCGCTTTGACGCAACAGGTTGGGATCCACCTTGCCTGCGCTCATTTGGCCGAGCATGTCATCGAAGTCGAATGAATTCGAGTCACGGCCGGAAGTGGGATGATGAGCCAGTAATTTATGGACCACGAATGAAATGACGATCATCGCGATTTCAGGCGGGATATTCGCTTTCTTGGCAAGAGGTGCGACGAACGGCGAAAGCAACGCCATGATCGGATCATCGGCTGCGCCGGTCGTGGAACCTGCCTGACCGCCGATTACGGTTTCCAGCAAACCCATCATTCCACTGAGGTCGGTACCACCGCTGGTATTCGGGTTGATAGGGGCATGTGTTTGGGTAGTGGGTTGTGTTGCCGCTCCCAATAAATTTCCGATCAGGCTGGCCATCGGGTCCGCGCCTGCCTGGGATGTGCTGCCCTGTTGGCGTGAATCCACGAGCACTTTGAGAAGATCTTCCATTGACATGATATTTTCTCCTTGGGAAAAATAAAACAAAAAGGCGGCGCTTTTGCCGCCGCGCTTCTTGTACGACTACTCCGACGAGCTTTCGGTTGAAGCTTTGGTTTCAGGCTTACTCTCTGCCTTACTTTCAGACTTGCCTTCCTTTTTGCTGGTCTTGGTTTTGCTGGAGTCACCGGAGGGAGACTTGTGATCTGTAGCGTAAAAGCCGGAACCTTTGAAAATGATCTTGGTGGGGGTGATCACCTTCTTCAACGCTTTTTTTCGGCACTCGGGACACGTTTTCAAAGGGACGTCTGTAAAGGATTGATGGCGTTCAAACTGTACTCCACAGTTTTCACAACGATACGTATAGACTGGCATTGCTTTTTCTCCTTGCTTCTTTCTAAAGCGAACTGCGGCATTATAGCGGTTATGGGAGGGGGTGACAAGCCTTGGACGCGCCATGTTATAATTTTCTAACAATTTTCCCGGAGATGACTATGCTGAAAATCGAGATCGTTTACTGCGCGGTCTGACACTACACCAATCGGGCCGTGGGCCTGGGCACGGAATTGTTGGAGCATTTTGAACATCTCATCGAATCGCTGACGTTAATTCCCTCGGAGGGTGGCAGGTTTGAGGTCAGTGTGAACGGGCAGTTGATCTATTCCAAGCTGGCAACAAAGCGTCACGCAGAAGCGGGCGAGATCGTAAATCTCATTTCAAAGATGGTTGAAGGATGACGAATGGCTAAAAAAGGCAGAGTTTTTTCGGGCGCGCGTCCCACGGGACGGCAGCATTTGGGGAATTATCTGGGCGCGATCAAGAATTACGTATCCATGCAGGCGGAATACGATTGTGTGTATTGTATTGTCGATGTCCATGCGTTGACCACGGTGGAAACCACGCAGGAATTAAAGTTAAACACGTTTGAAATGGCGTTGGATTGGCTCGCAGCCGGCATTCGCCCGGACGAGTCCATCCTGTTTGTACAATCGCATGTTCCGGAAGTAATGGAACTTCACACCTATCTTTCAATGGTGACTCAATTTGGAAAGTTGACTGACCTGCCAACCTTTAAAGAAAAAGTTCGTCAGCAGCCTGAGAACGTAAATTATGGCCTGGTCGGCTATCCTGTGTTGATGACCGCTGACATTGTTTTGTACAAAACAGATATTGTACCGGTTGGAATCGATCAGGCGCCTCATATCGAATTTGCGCGCGAAATCGTGCGTTCCTTTAATTATCGCTATAACACCAAAGTGTTGATTGAGCCTCAAGTGAAACATACTGAAGTTTTGAAAGTGGTTGGTATTGATGGCAAAGACAAGATGGGCAAAAGCCTGAACAATCACATCGAGCTTGCTTCCACGCCGGAAGAGACTGTCAAGCGTGTGCGCGAAATGGTCACAGACCCGGCGCGCCAGAGAAAAACCGACCCCGGTAACCCGGATGTGTGCAATGTGTTCACCATGCATAAGCTTTTCTCTCCACAAGAAGAAGTGGACATGATCAATGTTGAATGCCGCAAAGCCGGCATTGGTTGTGTGGATTGCAAACTTCGTTATGCCAATAACTTGAACAAGAATCTTGAGCCATTCCGCGCCAAGCGAACAGAGCTTGCATCGCAGGAAAGTTATGTGCAAGATGTGCTAAATGATGGTGCCAAACGCGCCCGCGCCATTGCTCAACAGACCATGGTTGAAGTTCGCGAAGCAATGCAATTGCCGTAAACAAGTGTGGGCGCGGTGTACTCGCCCATGTGATTTATCTTTTCTCATGCGTGTTCTGATTCAGCGAGTTTCCCAAGCCAGTGTAACTGTCGATCAGCAGACCATTTCCAAAATCGGAAAAGGCTTGCTGATTTTATTGGGTATCGGTCATGCAGATGGGGAGGAGCAAACACAGTTTCTCGCCGAAAAAGTCGCCAATCTTCGCATCTTTGAAGATGAACAGGGGAAAACGAATTTATCTGTTCTCGATGTAAAAGGGGAGGCAATTGTTGTTTCTCAATTTACTTTGTATGCCGATACCCGCAAAGGAAGGCGTCCTTCTTTCATTGATGCAGCGTTGCCTGAGGTTGCTTCACCTTTGGTTGACCGATTTATTGAATTGTTGAAGGGTTTTGGTGTGCCAACTCAAGCCGGTCAATTTGGCGCGCACATGCAGGTGGAAATCCACAACGATGGACCGGTTACCATATGGCTGGAAAAATAAAATGAAAAATTTTTTCCAACGGAATCTTGTTGTTATTCAACTTATCATTTTATTTTTTTATATTTTCGCACGCGTGTCTACAACATTGCCTGCCTTGCATGCCCCGCGCGAACTGGCGGATACAAAAGTATATGTAAATGTTTCCAATCGACAAATTCTTGGCGAAAACTTTTTGTATGTAGATCGACCCTTTGCATTTCCGCTTCTTTTGCAGATCGTGGATCGGGATTTTGAATCTGCTGCGATGATCCAGTTGGGACTCACGCTCGTTGCCTGGAGTCTGCTGGCTTTCATGATCTCCGTCTCTTTTCGACCGATCGGCCTGCGTCTCTTTTCATTTGTCATAATCCTTGCCTTGAGTCTTGTCCGTCATCTCGCCGGCTGGGACTTTGTGATGATGACCGAGTCATTCTCGATTTCGTTTTTTGTCTTGTTGATTTGCTGTGGAATTTGGCTGCTACAGGGCTGGCGATGGGATAAAGTTATTCTGCTTTCCATTGTTGCTTTCATTTTTGCGTTCACGCGCGATACAAATGCCTATATCCTTGCCATGTTCGCGGGGATGACCGTGCTTTCCGTCATCTTGCGCTGGGCCAAGCCTCGAGCATTGATCCTCGCAGGTATTTTCCTCGCCATCTTTTTCGTCAACAACCTCAGCGCGGATATGAGCCTGCGTTGGACGTTTCCGTTTATCAACGTGGTGGGCAAGCGTATTCTTCCATACACGGCTTTGCTACAGACCTTTGAAGCCTGTGGAATGCCCGTGACACCCGAGTTGTTGGCTCAGGCCGGCATCTTCGCCAATGGAAATGATCGTGCCTTTTTGGATGACCCTGCCCTTGAAGGTTTCCGCAACTGGGTGATGGAAGACGGCAAGTCCTGTTATATGAAGTGGCTCGTGACCAACCCTGTGACAAGCATCGGCTCTGTCCTCCGTGAATTCGATGGTTTGATCTATTTCGAAGATGTGAACAAGTATTTTTCAAGAAAATATACCGACCTGCTTCCTTCGCGGCTGGAACGGCTCTTGTATCCCGTCCATCTTGTGACTTGGATTTGGATGGGTCTCACTCTACTTGCCCTTGCAGCCCTCTATAAAAAAGCGTGGCGTGAGAACAGTTTGTGGGTTGCGTACATCATGCTGTGCCTGACGATCTTTCCGCATTTGTTCATCACCTGGCACGGTGATTCCATGGCTGTGGAGCGGCATTCACTTTCGGTTGGTTTGCAGATCTCCCTTACACTGTGGCTATTTATTTTTCTTGCGCTTGAAAAGGGCGCAGGATATTTTCAGCGAAGTTAAAAGCCTGTTCGTTGAATCAATTGTCCCTGAGAATGAAGCGTATCTTATCCCCAGATTGGTGTCAATTTAAATGAATCCTTCCGTCAAGCCCAATGCATTGCAAAAATTGATCCATCGAATTTTGATGTTGAAATGGATTTCAGCATTTCTAGCCCTCGTCCTTTATCGGCTGGATGGGATCGTGTTGAAGTTGACGAATGAGAAGCATACAGTGACGGAAATCGTCGGGCTGCCGATCATTCAGTTGACCACGATCGGTGCGAAAACTGGCGAGTCTCGTACCATGCCGCTGGTCAGCTTGTTCGATGGAGAAAAGATCGCTTTGATCGGCTCGAATTTTGGGCGTAAGCCAAACCCGGGCTGGTATTACAACTTGAAGGCCAATCCTGTGTGTACCGTTCAATTCAACGGACGGACCAGCCAATATGTTGCCCGCCAAACCGTGGGGGAGGAGCGCGAGAAGTATTGGCAGATGGCTGTTTCCTATTATCGCGGCTACGATTTATACAAAAAACGGGCTTCCCACAGGGTAATTCCGGTGATCGTGCTCGAGCCTGTTAAATAATTGCCAAGATGAGAAAATTATGATAAAGTTAATTTTGTAGGATGCAAGTAGGTTTTCGTTAGGAAGTAGAAAGACGACGGCTCAACGCACTTCTTTGAGTCGTCTTTTTTTAGACCGTCCGATAGAAGACATACTTCGCCACCATTTTTTTTCTTTTTTTGCTTAGGAGGCAAAATGTCAGAACGTATTGTCGGTACGGTCAAGTGGTTCAACGGTTCGAAGGGTTACGGCTTTCTCGAACGCGAAGGTGGCCCGGATGTGTTCGTCCACTTTTCTGCGATCAAGGCCGAAGGCTTCAAAAACCTGCAAGAAGGCCAGAAGGTGGAATTCACCATCGAAAAAGGCCCCAAGGGTTTGCAGGCCGCTGACGTCGTAATTCTTTAATTGCGATTTGACCAAAAGAGCTTCGTCGTGAGACGGGGCTCTTTTTTGTTAAGAACAGAGATTTTGAGATGTCTCTCGCATTTCTCTGAGTGCTCTGCCTGCACTGGGCCGCAGGCACACGTGTGGCGAAGTGAGGATTAAGAAATAGTCGCTTCTTTCGGGACCCACAAGCTGGCATCTACCTGAACAGCCATTGCCCCGGCTGACAGAGAATCTGCCACATCCTTTTCGTTCCAGATTCCTCCGCTGGCGATGATGGGGATATCCAATTTTGAAGCAGAATGAATCACATCGAGTATCCGAGGAAAGAGCGAGGGACCGTAGAGTCTGCCGGTGACCAGAGATGAGGAATCAGGATTAAGTGCGCCGCGGGGAGGGGAAATGCTAATCGCCTGTGCGCCGTCTTGAATCAATTTTGGACCAAGCGATAAGACTTGTTCGATGGGTAATGAAAAAATCAATGGGATTTCTCCGAGGCACATTTCGAGAGTCATGAGAATAATGTCATCGGACAACAGGGGAGCGAAGCCAAGTTCAACTGCCATGACGCTTTCAATCGCTTCGAGTGACTCCACCATTTTCTTCGTCTCTTCGGGCCGGTCCGCCATCAAGTTGACGATGATCGACATCCCAGACCTTGCCCAGCGGCTTTCATATTTCTTTACCGCAGAAGATAAACCCGGATTCGGCAAGCCGGTATGTAGCAGGAATCCGCCGGGGTATTCGATCATGGCCGGTTGGGGAGTAGGCAGGCGCGGGCGCAGGCTGAGCGGATTGGTCACAAAGGCGCCGAAGGAATCAAAATCAATTCCATTGCGGGGGTCTGGAGTGAATCCCAAAGATCCCGCCGCGTTCATGAGTGGTTTGCTAAAATAGAGGTCGCGTTTCATAGTGAAGGAGAATTATGCAGCCCTTACAAGGAATTCGTGTGTTGGACTTGAGCCGTGTGCTGGCTGGCCCATATTGTACGATGGTTCTCGGTGACCTGGGTGCGGATGTGATCAAAGTAGAACCGCCAGAAGGAGATGAGACTCGCGGTTGGGGGCCGCCGTTTGCTGAGGGGGAGAGCGCGTATTATTTATGCGTCAATCGCAACAAGCGGGATATTGTTATTAATTTAAAAACAGACGAAGGTAAAAAGATTTTGCACGATCTTGCTTTGCAAAGTGATGTCTTCGTTGAAAATTTTCGCCCGGGCACATTGGGAAAGTTTGGATTGGATTATGAAACCTTGCATGAATTGAATCCGAAGTTAATCTATTGCTCGATCACGGGTTTTGGACAAACAGGTTCGATGAAAGACAAGCCTGGTTATGATTTTATGATCCAGGCGCTGGGTGGGTTGATGAGCATCACCGGCGAACCCGAAGGCGAACCGATGAAAACAGGCGTGGCGGTCGTGGACTTGTTCGCCGGGCAGAATGCGATCATCGCCATCCTTGCCGCCTTGCAGGCACGGACGTTAACGGGGCGTGGACAGCACCTCGATATTTCCCTTTTTGATTCGCAATTGGGCTGGCTGGCAAACGTGGCCAGTAATTATTTGATCTCCGGTCAATTGCCGAAGCGTCATGGCAATGCACATCCGAACATCGTGCCGTACCAAAGCTTTGAAGCCAGTGACGGTTGGTTTGCGATTGCAGTTGGGAATGATCACCAGTTTGCGCGGCTGTGTGAGCTATTAGGCCGGCCTGAACTTGGCCAGGACGAAAAATTTTCCACAAATGCCGCGCGTGTGCAAAATCGCGAAGAACTTATCCCTTTGCTTGCTTCCATTTTTAAAACGGCTTCTGTTTCCGAATGGCTGCAAAGATTGGACGAGGCCGAACTTCCCTGCGGACCGATCAATAATTTCAAGAAGGTTTTTTCGATGCCCACTGTGCAGGAGCGTGAAATGGTAGTGAAAATGAATCATCCCACGATTGGGGAACTGCCTTTGGTCGGCTCGCCATTGAAGATGAGCGATACGCCGGTGGAGTATCGACTCCCTCCGCCTTTGATGGGAGAACATACGAGTGAAGTGTTGAAAGAGTTAGAAATTTAGAAAGCCTAAGAGATAAATTTATGACTTCTATACAAAAAATAATATTTATAGCAATTGTGATGATTTTGTTTGGTAATGGATGTCTATTATCAGATAACGAGACCGTATTGGAGGCTTGTAGTCAAAATCCATTTGTGAAAAAACCTGAATTTAGACCAGGGCAAGCTCAATTACAGATTGGCTACTATAGCGATGATTCTTTTTATGTGACAAATGTGAATCTAAATGTAAATGAGAAAAAACTCTGGGCAGACGGAATTTATCTTATATGGTCTCCAAATATGAGAAATATTGCTTATAGAGAAAAAGATAGCATTTGTGTAATTGACTATGATAGGAATAGTATTTCATCGGTTGCGCGAGGAACTAACTTAAGTCAATTATCTTGGTCGTCAGACGGAAAATATATTTTATATTCAGCTTTAGTTAACTATGAACAATATGAGATTTATATGGTGTCTCTAGATGGCGAAATAACACAACTTACATACTCTCCAAAATCAGACGACACAAATTCTGTATGGTCGCCAAGTGGAAATCAAATTGCATTTGCTACACGCTCCAATCCAGTTGATGCTGGTGATTATATTGAACACACCCTCACAATATCAATTTTGGATGTTTTAACCAAACAAGTTACTCCAATTGTTAAAGATGGTTTCAATCCAACTTGGTCTCCAAATGGAAAACTATTGCTATTTGAATCGGTCGATAATGAAATTTGCTTAGTTAATCTTGAAAGTCAAAATAGATCATGTTTAACATCAAACTATTATGACTATGCTCCTCAATGGTCTCCAAACGGACAGCAGATTGCATTTACAAGAATAGATAATGGTGATTGGCTAATTTATACGATGAATGTAGATGGTAGTAATCAAACTATGATTGCTAGCGGTATATTTCCTGTTTGGTCACCAGATGGGAGTCAAATTGCCTTTGGAACTGGCGGGGAAAATCCAGATATTTATATTGTTAATGCTGATGGAACAAACCCTGTTCTTATTGCAAAAAATGCTTGGGGTTATACGTGGTTTCAGCCATAAATTCTAACAGTTAATAACGTGTCTATTAACTGTTTTGAAAGAACTTCTCTTGGTTTTATAATTCTTCATAAAAGTCTCAAAGTTCATTTGAGCTTTGAGACTTTTATCCATATCTTATGCCGTTTCAATAAACCCCATTGCCTGTAACATCTCTTCATTACTCGCGAATTTGAATTCTTCAAGCCCACGCTTCTTTGCTTCTTCGGCTTCCACTATTTCAAGACGCCTGAGGTCTTCTTTGGTAATGATCGGCTTGCTCAGCCCTTTTACTTTTGCGGTAATGGCTTCCACATCGGCATTGCCGGGTTGCTTTGTTTGTAGATATTGCAGGACTGCCTTCGCGGCATTTGTCCCATCTTTGCGTGCATAGCCGACGAGACCTTCGCTGGCTTTGCGTGACCACCCACCGACGAAAACACCTTCAACGGAGGATTCGTAGGAAAGGTTGTCTACAGGGAATTTCGGAGTTGGATTTTTGACGAACTCATTCCACTCCGTCGGCAGGCCAAAGGATTCGTCCACTTTATCGCCGATGGCGAAGATGACTGTTTCCACATCAATTGTGCGTTTGTTGCCGGTGCCGCGCGCTTTCACTTCACCATCCTTCAAGGAGAGCGAATTATCTTCCACTTCCAGCCTGGTCACCTTGCCGTTCTCGCCGATCATGCTTGTGGGGGAGGCAAGGAAATCAAAACGGAATTTTGCATTCTCCACTTTTGGGTCTGCTTTCGCGAGGGCATCCAAAACTTTGTGGCGACCCAGTTCGGGGTCCTGACCGATCGCCTGTAAGTTTGGAAGGACGCGCGCCATTTCTTCTTCAAAGTCATTCATGTCAAGGTAAGAGATCATGTGCTTCATCTCTTCCTTGGTGAAGTTGACTTCACCGGGACCGCGACGGACGATTGCTGTAACCTCTTCCACTTTTTGTTTGTTGACCAGGAAGCGTGCGATGTCCACCATTACGTTGCCTGCACCAACAATGGCGCAACGTTTTCCAAAGCGGAAATTCTTCTGGCTGAATGGAGGGAGTTTGTTGTACGAGTAAACGACATCCTTGGCGTGATAAACGCCTTCGAGGTCTTCACCGGGCAGACCGAGCCATTTGGTTCCCTGTGCTCCGGCTGTGACGAGAATAGCGTCGAAACCCATGCCGCGAATTTCGTCGAGTGTGAAGTCGCCATTGGCACTGATCAATACATTTCCATAATAATCAAGGTTGGGCTGTTCCAATGCCTGGCGGAATTGTTTACGCAGACCCTCCTTCATTGTATGCTTGTCAAGATAAATTCCATACTCTGCAAGCCCGCCCGCTTTTATATCGCGATTGAAGAGCACAACATGAATGCCTTGTGTGGCTAGTTCACGTGCACCGAAAAGCCCGGATGGGCCGGCTCCAACAACCGCGACTAAATACTGATTTGACATGTATTGCCTCCGACGAACAATATTATTAAAATTATTACAATTTGGACCAAAACGCCAGGATTATAGTCAAAAAGGAAACACCCAACAAGTGGCAAACGGGTACTTTCGGTTGTTGGCTTTTCGCCTTAAATATCTATGTTAAGATTAGACATTGTTTCATGAAGGAGATGGTATGGCAGACGAAACCAAGAATAACGAGCCTGCAAAAAAATTGAGAAGGCTATTAAGTGGCGGAAAAAACCCGGCAGTAGCCAAACTCCCCAAAAAAGACGCTTCGGCTGTGATCAATCTTCCCCCTAAAGGGGATGAAAAGAATCAAGCGGATGTTCCTCCTGCCATTACTACAAAAAAGAAGAAGCTCTCGCTTCCTTCCTTGCCGAAAGATTCGCCATCTGTAAAGAAAGCAAGACTAAACTTTTGGCCGCCATTCTGGACGATTGCCAGCGTGATTTCGCTCACATTTAATCTTGTCTTGTGCATTGTCATGGTCAGTGCATTATCCGGTTTGAGGAAAAGCGGTTGGAGTGTTGCCAGCATGGTGAATCTCGGCTCGGGTTTTCTAGGCGGGCTGTATACTAATTTCGAAAAAATGGATCGCGCCAGCATCACCACGGATGTCAAAGTGGAGACCACCATCCCGGTCAAATTTGACCTTCAATTGAATCAGCAAACCAGCGTTGTTCTCAGCCAGGATGTGACGATCAACAATGCATTGGTAACGGTCAACACGGGTGGACTGAATATCACACGTGCCAATACCACCATCGTTTTGCCACAGGGGACCACCCTGCCGATTGTGCTAAACTTAACCGTCCCCGTGGACACGACCGTGCCCGTTACATTGAATGTGCCGGTCAATATCCCACTCAATCAAACTCAATTGCACGAACCGTTTAGCGGGCTGCAGGATGTGGTCAGGCCATTTTATTGTATGCTGGCTCCATCTGCCTTGAACCTGGATAATCAGCCAGTCTGTCCATAAATTATCGGAGATCAATGACGAATCAAATCACGCAGGTTGTTTTAAAGAACGGTTTAAAGGTAATGCTTAAGGAAATACATACGGCACCGATCATCTCCTCGTGGGTGTGGTACCGTGTTGGATCAAAAGATGAAACAACCGGCAAGACCGGAATCTCCCACTGGGTCGAGCACATGCAATTCAAAGGGACCAAAAAATTCCCTGCTGGTCTTTTGGATAAAGCCATTTCCCGTGAAGGCGGTTCATGGAATGCATTCACATTCCTGGATTGGACTACATACTTCGAGACCATGCCTGCCGATAAGATCGATCTTGCCCTGCGCCTCGAAGCGGACCGGATGAAGAATAGTCTTTTCAATGAAGAAGAAGTGGCATCTGAAAGAACAGTCATTATTTCAGAACGCGAAGGCCATGAAAACGAGCCCATGTTTCGTCTGGGCGAAGCCATACAGCAAACTGCGTTTCGTGTCCATCCCTATCATCATGAGGTGATCGGCGATATGGCTGATCTGCATACGATTACCCGCGAAGACCTCTATCGTCATTATAGAACTTATTATGTCCCGAACAATGCAGTCATGGCAGTGGCCGGTGATTTTGAGACCAAGTCAATGCTAAAGCGCATCAAGGAATTGTTCGAAAAGATTCCTGCGGGTAAACCTGTTCCACGATTGAAACGCGTCGAGCCAGAACAGGCAGGGGAGGTGAAGCTTTCAGTGGAAGGCCCCGGTGAGACGACTTATCTGCAAGTGTCTTATCGTTTTCCAAATGCCACACACAAAGATTTTTTTTCATTGGCTGTTTTGGATAGCCTGCTCGCCGGCGCAAGCAATCTCAACATGTTTGGCGGCGGTATTTCACATAAGACATCCCGCCTATACCGAGCACTGGTGGACAAGGAATTTGCTGTCAGTATTTCCGGCGGCGCGACCGTGACCATCGACCCGTTTGTCTATTCCTTCAACCTCACGGTTCATCCGAATCGTACACCGGAAGAAACTCTGGCTGCATTGGATGCAGAGTTGAAAAAAATCCAGGAAGAATTGGCCTCTCCTGAAGAGATCGCACGCGCCATTAAACAGGCCCGCGCTATTTTTGCCTATGGCAGCGAAAACATTACCAACCAGGCGTTCTGGATGGGCTTTGCTGAAATGTTCGCCACTTATGATTGGTTTATCACTTATTTGAATAAGCTTGCAAAAGTCACTCCACAGGAAATTCAGCGGGTTGCACTGAAATATTTCCAGCCGAAGAGTCGGGTCGTTGGCACCTATATTCCAACGAGTAAGGAGGCTTAGATGGCGAGGAACCACCCAAAGAACTCATTGCCCGGACTTAAGGATATTTTTCGCGGCACACTTCCGAACGGCATCACGGTTTTGGCCCGTTCTAATTTCAACAGCCCATCCATTAGCATCAATGGATATATCCCCGCAGGCGCTCTCTTTGAATCGGATGACAAACTTGGCCTGGCCGATTTTGTTTCTTCGTCATTGATGCGCGGAACACAAACCTACACATTCGACGGCTTGTATAACGAGCTTGAATCCGTGGGCGCAAGCATGGGATTTGATTCTGGCGTTCATAATACGAACTTCGGTGGTCGTTCGCTTGCGGAGGATTTGCCGTTGTTGTTAAAGCTTTTGTCTGACTCCTTGCGCACGCCCACATTCCCTGCACATGAGATCGAAAAACTTCGCTCGCAATTACTCACCGGCCTTGGTATCCGTGCGCAGGATACTTCGGACATGGCTGCTTTGAAATTCGATCAACTGTTATATGAAGGACATCCCTACAGTCGGCCCGGTGATGGATTCGTCGAGACGATTCAAGCGATCACGCGCGACGATCTTGAACAATTTCATCGCCTCCACTTCGGACCGAGGGGCATGGTCATTGCAATTGTGGGAGCGATCGACCCGAAAAAAGCGTTCGATGCAGTGGGTCGTGTGTTGGGCGACTGGCAGGTTGAAGGTCAGGTGGAGGCGCCTGTGTTGCCTCCGCTTAAACCGATTCAGGAAACAGTCAAGAGTCATCATCCACTCGCCGGTAAATCCCAGTCCGATATTATTATGGGTGTGATGGGACCGCGAAGAAATGACGATGATTATTACGCGGCTTCACTTGCAAATTCAGTGCTGGGCCAGTTTGGCATGATGGGTCGTATTGGTGAAGTGGTGCGTGAAAAATCCGGGTTGGCCTATTATGCCTATTCCAGTTTAAGTGCGGGGATGGGACCAGGTTCCTGGGAAGTGAGCGCAGGGGTCAATCCGAAAAATGTGAAGAAGACCATTGATTTGATCACGAAGGAATTGAAACGATTTATCAAAGACGGTGTGACCAAGGAGGAACTGGCAGACAGCCAGGCGAATTATATTGGCCGATTGCCGCTTTCCTTTGAGTCGAATGGCGGTGTAGCTGGATCGTTGATCAACATGGAACGCTACGGATTGGGTCTTGATTTTTACCAACGCTACGAAGATATTATTCGCAATGTGTCTCGCGCAGACGTGGTGGAGGCGGCTCGTAAATATATCGACCCTGACGCGCTGGTTATTGCAACTTCCGGACCGTAGAATTATCCTCATGAATCTGTCATCTGGAATCGACTTGATCGAAATTGAACGCATCCGTGAAGCCATCGAGCGTCATGGCGATAAATTCGTTACGCGGATCTTCACCAAGCATGAGCAAAAGGAATGCAAGGGGAGAATTCCTTCATTGGCGGCGCGTTTTGCGGCGAAAGAGGCGGTTGCCAAAGCGCTAGGCACCGGCATTGGTGATGTCAGCTGGTTGGATATTGAAATTCGCGGCGATGAAAATAATGCGCCACGTTTGTATTTATCCGGAATGGCCGAAACAAAGGCTAAAGAAAAAGGTCTTTCGAATTGGTCAGTGAGTTTGAGCCATACTGAGAGCCATGCCACTGCTTTGGTAGTGGCAGTTAGTGAATAAAAATTCCTCCTGCATGAGAAGTTGCAGGAGGAAGCAGGGATGGAAATAAAATATGGCGAAGGCAAGGACGGGAGTCTAGGTCGTCCGGCTGCTTTTTTTATTTCTGATCCTCAATGCCGATCCAAAGGTGCCCGGGGGTAACGGGACGATATGAGCGGATGATCAATTTTCCCAATTCAAGCTGGTTTTGACCGTTGTCCATCATGCTTGGGTGAACCAGGCACAGATCGGGAACGCGCCCGAATTTTTGACGGTAGTGATCCATTGCCTTTTGGATCTTCACGCTGAGCGTGGTACGCGGATCATTATCGAACCAGAGCATTCCAGTGTGCATGATGTTTTCCTTTCGTTAATCAATAAGGGGAACCCAAAATTTCAACAACTTGTTACTTTCGCGCATCGCAAATTGCGAGCCGGGGATCAGGTCGTTTAGTTTGTAAAGAGACATGCCTGAAACAGTGCGGGCAATTTCCGCATCCATGATCTGGCCGAAGAATCGAGTGCGGAAGAAGGTCAGCCAGTCTTGCAGATCATTTGCTTTCGCGGAATTCAAAGTAACAATCGGCCACACGTTTCGACTGGGTCCGCGCAGGAGAAGCCAGCGCAGGTGTTGCTCTGTCAGGCCGCCAAGTTTGGAAATTTCATACAGATCGTCGATCAATAGGATGACCGCATGGTCCTTTCCTTTGTTGGTGTGTGCCCAATCTACGAGTGATTCGAGAATATTTGCCGTGGCCTCGTGTTGGATCGGGTAAAGACCGACAGAATTTTCACTTTGTTCGTAGCGATTCCATTCATCAGATCGATTGGAGATGATGCAATACTGTACTTCGGCAGGGGAGTGGATCAGATCCACTGCGCGGGCGATCATTTTAAGCAGTGTTGTTTTGCCGCTTTCCTGATCACCGGCGATCAATATCGGCCCGGGTGTCGGGTCGTAAAGATTTAAGAGAACAGGAAGGCCATCTTCCGCCAAACCAAGATACAATGCTTCCTGTGGAAGCGCATTTGATTCAGCGAGGAGCGATTTCAAAGACGGCAGACCAGTGCTGGGCCGGGTTTGATGCGGGTTTTGATCCCCAACAATGTTGGTTAATTGATCGATCATGAGGTCAAAGCGATTGTTAGTTTCCATATTAGAACACCTGTTCTAATAATACAGCCAATGATTTCAGATGTCAAGGGGTAATTTTCGCTTCATTGTATTAAGTTCATTACTGTCAATTGTCTTGACGATGTGAGTTGTTTTGGTATAATCGGCCTGCTTAATCCCTCGCCGACATAGCTCAATCGGCAGAGCATCCGCCTTGTAAGCGGAAGGTTACGAGTTCAATTCTCGTTGTCGGCTCTATGATTGCTGAGTGCGAAAGTCGGTCGGTGATCAGTAAAAATTTATTTAGGGCAGTTACCCAAGTGGCCAAAGGGGACTGACTGTAAATCAGTTGTCAATAGACTTCGGAGGTTCGAATCCTTCACTGCCCACAACCAGTTATCATACACTGGTCAGCACGTTAAGCCCTCATAGCTCAGTTGGCAGAGCACACCCTTGGTAAGGGTGAGGTCACGAGTTCAAATCTCGTTGAGGGCTCAGTTGCTGAAAAGCATTCTTGTATATAAATGAAAAAGGAGATTGGAAAATGGCGAAGGCAAAATTTGACAGAAGCAAACCGCATTTGAACGTGGGGACCATGGGACACATCGACCATGGCAAGACGACATTAACAGCAGCAATCACCAAGGTGGCGGGCTTGGCCGGGAATGCCGAATTCAAGGCATAC
>JAEURJ010000002.1 GCA_016789305.1 Anaerolineales bacterium
CTTCTTTTTGCAGCCCAACGGATTGCGCCAAAGTCCTCGTAGAGGATCGTCCCCGAAGGGGATTACCCATTCTGGGCACACGATCTGCGCTGTGTCTCGACAAGCTCGACAACCGAGGCGGGGACGGCGAAGCCGTCCAACCAGAAAAAGGCTAAGGCGTAGAAAACTGCTTTAGATGTGCGCAGAATCCCCGACATTGGGTGCATGCTTTGTTGGGCGGCGTCAAAGTTATGGTATTCCAATTTTTGACTTTTAACGCGGATTTAAATACAGCCAGCCCGAAAGCAGAAGAATGGATACTAGACTTAACGCCATGATAATGAGGTTACTGTAATTATACAATGGAGATGTTCGAATTGCAGTTAACCAGCTCGGATTCAAGTGTTCAAGACTTTCGTAAGAATTCACTTCGTATTCATGCAAATAACTTATATCTAGAAAACGACAATCGGCTTCTGTTTTGCAGACAGCGAAACCAGCGAGGGGAGCATCTTCTGTTTCATATTGCAGCGTCACCGAACTCTGCGGTCTAACAGGGATGTCATGCTTTCTAAATGCAATATTTTGCGAGACCACCCTTGGACTGTTGTCATACCAATTGGTTGTGACGACAGTTAGGTATAGAATTTGAGAGGTCTTGTTCTCCACGTGCAGTTTGTCTTTAAAAAGATTTAACATGAAAGTTAAAAGAGCAGGGATGGTAAGAAGAACCAAAACCAATAGCGTCATTTGAATCCATTTGGATTTGCGCGAGTTACTACTTAAGGATTGAAAGGCTGACAAAACTATCCAAACTAAAAATGCCACGACTAAAAAGGGGATGAAATTAAGTAAAATAAAGGGCATAATGAGCCCTGCATATTCCCACAAAGAACAAGATGCGCCAAATAGACATGTCTCTCGCCGGGTGCTCACTGTCATGAATGGGATAGCAAGAAAGATTAGGATAAGTAATACAAGAAATACGGTTTTGGTGATTTGAAATTTTCGTTTCATATCGCTACTCGGTTGCAGATATATGTTTTATGCTAATATCCAATAAGCCGCCCAATGGTTTGTGGCACGTCCCGTGTGATTTTCGCGGGATACTTTTGTGCGGACAATGCTCATTATAGTGGGAAATGTCGAAGCCAGAAAAATGCTTGAAAATGGCGTTGAATCCCACCAGTCAAGTGCACGCTTTGTTAGGCGGGTTTGTACTTAATACCAAATCTTGAAGATACTAGAAAGTTGTGGGTCGTTCCAACTCTATGGCCTATCAAATTCTACTGCCATAACCTGACAAGTATCGCCTAGCGAAACAATAAGTTCCTTAGTTTGTGGGTTCATCCTGACATAATACCCACCAATACTGCTGTCAGCTGTGGAAACTTGGAATGGAGTTGCTGAGAACTCCAAAGAGTGTATTACGCTGCCTGTATTGACATCCAGGACTGAGAGTCTTCCCTCGCTTGTCAAAAAGAAAACTCTAGAATCATCAACGGCAACATTACTGATTATCCTAGCTTGGGACCTCCAAATTAAGGTGCCTTCGTTCTTGTCTAATACATATATATTATCTGCTCCGGTCTCAAATATGATCGATTGCGCCAAAAATATCGGTTGCGTGTTTATCTCTTCATTGAGTTGATATTTCCAGAGAATTACTTTTGTTTTTGCATCTACAGCTTTAAATCCTTCAAAATCAGCACGATACTCAATCCCATTCTCGATGAATAAAGGGAGATATACATCAGGTTCTGACAAGTCTACCTGGCCCGAATTAATATCATAAGTAAGCCATCGTCCATGCCCAGTCACTGCATATATATTTTTCTCATCTGCATATCGAAGAAGAATTATCCCGACAGGGATGTAGGTGTCGCGAAATAAAACGCCTGTTTCAGGATCGTAGATTTTTATCCGATCAATTTCCCCTACAAATACGTTGGTGCTAGTGGCCAGCATACTTACAGACACTTCTGATTCTTGTTTCCATATTACGTTGCCTGTTTGAGAGTCAAGGGCAAAAATAAATGGCAGTCCGTGGGTTGAATCTAATCCTGCTACGAAAACACGCGTTGAGTCTCCGATGATCATAGGCTCATATTCATTTGGCAAAACAAATATATCTGACCTTGACCACAGGGGTTGAAAAATCGAATCTTCTAGATTGTGTTCAGTTGGGTTGCATAAGGGCTTGTATCCAATTGAGCAGGATGCATTCAAGGCCATTGCCATATAGAAGATTATTATTTGTTTCCACTTCATTTCAAAGACCCTAATGACGTTCTGCCGCCTAACTAGTGTTTATACAGCACGCTGTATAACACCCCAAATTGGGGTACATAACAGCAATATTGCTGTCTAATCCCTTATATCTTCCATAACAGCATTATAAGTCGCATGGATGGACCTGGTCAATTCGGATCGGATGACGAATCAACCCTCGGAGGTGAAGGAGGCGGGTTACCCTTCCCAGGCGGCAAGGTTTCTTGCCAGGTCGCGTGCTTCCACACGGATGCGTTCCGCATCGCAGGCGCATTCCCACCATCTCTCGTCGACCTGTCGCGCATCCTTTTTCTCGCGCACCTTCCCGCTCTCGTCCAATACGGATACCTGCACGCTCGCCACTTTCACATTGTCGCTCGCGCGGATTCGCACCAGCCCATCCTTGCGCACCACCTCATGGATTACGGGGGAGTGGAACCAGTCTGAAAGCGCGATGTTGTACGGGCTGTACACCGTCCCGGCCGCGATCTCCGCATAGATCGGCTCGCGTTTCGAGGCTTCCTTTGCGTAGGCCGATGCCTCGCGAATGCGTGCCTGGTGCGTTATCTGAGCCTCGCTGAACTTGCGGTTGCTGAAATCCGGCGCTGCGCTTACCCGTGTGCTGCCGTCGGGCATCTCCCGAAAGACCAGCCCGCCGAGCTTGCCCTGCAATCCCCGAATCACGACGTTTTTCTTTACCTTGGCCATGCCTCCTCCTTTGTTCCTTCGACGTTCCTTCGTCCTGGGTATATGATGGCTATATGGTGTCTATATGATGGCTATATGCTTCCTTCGTATATCCTTCACTGTACCTTCGTTCATCCTGTGTATTGGTGGGGGCCTTGGGTATAATTTGAGAATTCATGAACTGGTACAAGACGGCGCTCGAAGTTTCCACGCACGGCAAGGGACTGCACGAGGTCACTGCCTCCATTCGCGCCCAGCTGAAAGCCTGGGATGTGCGTGAAGGCATGTGCTACTTGTTCCTCCAGCACACCAGCGCCTCGCTGGTCATCAGTGAAAATTGGGACCCCACCGCCCGTGCCGACCTTGGGACATTTATGGAGCGCCTCGTTCCCGAACGGGACAGCTGGTACACGCACGATCTGGAGGGTCCCGACGACGCCACTTCCCACATCCGCGCCATGCTCACCGATACCAGCCTCACCATCCCCGTGGACGATGGCGATCTCTCGCTCGGCACCTGGCAGGGCATCTACATCTTCGAACACCGCGCCCGCCCGCACCATCGCACCCTCCTCATGCGCGTCCTCTCGGTCGAATAAAAAATAGTCGGCCCGTCTCAACGACAAACCGACTAATCAACTACTCGACTAACTAACTATCTAACTATCTAACTATCTAACTATTTCTTCTTCCCAAACTTCTTCATCAACACATCCTGCAAGGTCGGCTGACCGATCTCCTGCAGTTCATAGCGCACACGCTGGTGCGGCTTCTTGATCTTCATCACGCGCGAAAGATCAATCGGCGTGCCAATGACCACCAGGTCCACATCGGACTTGTTGATCGTCTCTTCGAGGTCTTTGGTCTGCGCATCGCCGTAGCCCATCGCTGGCAAAATTGGTCCCGTCTTCGGGTACTTCGCATAAGTCGCCGCAATGGATTTCACCGCGAACGGACGCGGGTCCACGATTTCCTTCGCGCCGAATCTGCGAGCGGCAACATAGCCAGCGCCATAGGCCATTTCGCCATGCGTGAGTGTCGGGCCGTCCTCGATGACCAACACGCGCTTGCCGCGAATCGCATCAGGATCATCCACGAAGAGGGGAGAAGCGGCTTCGATCTGGGTCGCGTTCGGGTTCAGCTTGCGCAGGTTCTCGCGCAGCTTGATCACGTTCTCCGCATCCGCCGTATCCACTTTGTTGATCACAAACACATCCGCCATGCGTACATTCGTCTCGCCGGGGTAATACGTTGATTCATGTCCCGTGCGGTGCGGGTCTGCCACCACGATCTGCAGGTCAGGCACATAAAACGGGAAGTCGTTGTTGCCGCCGTCCCATAAAATAATATCCGCTTCGGCCTCGGCCTTGCGAATGATCTTTTCATAATCGACGCCCGCATAAATGATCACGCCGCTGTCGATGTGCGGTTCGTATTCCTCGCGCTCTTCGATGGTGCAATCAAATTCATCGAGATCATCGTAACTTGCATAGCGCTGCACTTCCTGCGCGACGAGATTTCCATACGGCATCGGGTGACGGATTGCCGCGACTTTGTATCCCAGCTCTTTCAGGACGGCAGCCACGCGCCTCGTCGTCTGACTTTTGCCTGATCCCGTCCGAACGGCACTGATCGAAACCACAGGCTTGGTGCTTTTGATCTGCGTGTACTTCGTGCCCATGATGCGGAAGTCCGCGCCCGCCGCATTGACCATCGCGGCTTTGTGCATCACATATTCATGCGGCACATCGCTGTACGAAAAGACAACCTGCTCCACGCCATATTTTTGGATGAGGTCGAGCAGTTCCTCCTCCGCGCGAATGGGAATCCCCTTCGGGTATAGATCGCCTGCAAGTTCCTTTGGATAGACACGTCCTTCGATGTCGGGAATTTGGGTTGCCGTGAATGCGACCACTTCGTATTCCTTGTTTCCCCGAAAGAAGGTATTGAAATTGTGGAAGTCGCGACCTGCGGCTCCCATGATGAGGGTTTTGATCGGCATAGGAATCTCCTGTGCATGTCACAGTGAGGACAGTGTCCGGGGAGCCTCTGTGTTGGGATTTGAGACTCTTCGTTTTTACCCACGGTAACAATCTTATTAAACGGGAAAAGGGGCCGAAAGCCTAGATAACTTTCAGCCTGTTTTTAGTATGACAGGTTTTGTCCCTTTTTGCGAAATACTCCGTTATTCCCATGAAATGCATTTACACGAACGAACCTCGCGAGAGAAAGGCACTGCATGATAGGATACAAGGCAGCAAAAAACACATCCATGATTCACGACGACCTTCCAGACCTGATCACCGCCGCCAAAGGCGACCCCGCCGCGTTCGGCAGGCTGTATGACCGCTATCTCCAGCCCGTCTATCGCTACCTGTATAGCCGCCTGGGGAATGCGCACGAAGCCGAAGATGTCACTTCGCAGACGTTTATCGCCGCATATGAGGCGTTGCCCAAATATCGGGAGCAGGGTCAATTTATAGCCTGGCTGTTTCGGATCGCCCGCAGCAAGATGACCGATCATTTTCGCAGGAACAGGTTCGAGGTCGAGTTGGATGCGGCGGAACGTATCTCGGCAGGGGAGGACGTGCTCAATGAGTTGGTCCATGATGAAGAGCTGATCCGGCTTCGATCCGTTATCAAGAATTTGAACCCCGAGGAACAGGACCTCATCCGCCTGCGCTATGTGGCTGACCTGACCTTTGCCGAGATCGCCGACCTGCTGGGCAGGCGCGAAGACGCTGTGAAGAAAACCGTGTACCGATTGCTGGCGCGTTTGAAAAGCCAGATGGAGTGACCATGAACGATCTAAATCCATCCCCCGAATTTGAAGAGAAGGTCCGCAACGCGATAAAGTCGCCTGATGCGTCGCCTGAATTTGCGAACCGATTACGCAACGAACTGGTGAGGAGACCAGTAAAAATGAAACCGATGATTTTTAAACCCGCATGGGCTCTTGCATTCATGCTGGCAATGACGGTGATCGTGGTCAGTGCGCCGGGCCTTGCGGCTGCCCTTGGAAGAGTATTTGGATATATCCCCGAAGTGGGCCTGGTGGAAACTACGAGCGGCTTGCGCATGTTGGCTGAACCTGTTTCCGTTGCCCGCGATGGCGTTACGCTTACGATCACGAATGTTTTTGTTTATGAAGACCGCGTGGAATTGAAATATGAAGTGAGCGGCATCGCGCCTGAAAATGATGGCTGGCAAGCCGCGGACAGCAACACGAACCCAACCGCATTTTGCGGCGGTGTGAATCCTGGCAGCCTCTACAACCCTGAAGGCGATCCACATTTACGCCTGCCCGATGGCACCACGCTCGAACGCGATTACACGGGCAAGTATCCGCAGAATATGTTTGCGATGCAGCCAGTTTACGAAGCTGCCGTCCCGGCAGATGTCACTCAACTGACCTTTGCGCTCAAATGTATTCCGATGGCACGCCTCGGTGTCATTCCTGAGAATTGGGAATTGACTTTTGATCTTGTCACTGTGCCTGCCGGAACCGTTGTGGGCGAGCCTGTGATCGAAGTACCGCCAGCGACGCAGGAAACCGTCGCCTCGCCCTCAGCCGAAGTTGTCTCTGCTCCCAAAGTGACGATGACCCTCGAACGGATCGTCCCCACTGACTCGAACACTGTGTTGTATCTGCACTTCAACATGGAAAACGCCGACCCATCGCTGATCTCCATCATGCCCAGAAGCGTCTACGTCATCGACTCAATGGGGCAGCACATTCGCCTGGTTGGATCGTTCGTCTGGCAGCCGTTCGAGCATCAAGTTGGCAGTTCCTTCGAGTTCATCTCTGAGTCCCGGCCTGCCGACGGGCCCTTAACGGTGGTTGCCGAACAGGTGATCGCATACTACATGCCGCTTTATACCGATCCGCCGCAAATGACCACCGAAGAAATGACCTTTACCTTTGATGCAGGCGAGGATCCGCAGGTTGGCCAGAAGTGGGGCCTGAATAAAACCTTTACCATTGCAGGGTATGACTTTGAGATCGTCTCCGCCCAGGCTGTCACTTTCGACGATCTGCCCAATCGTCAAAGTTTCATCGATGGTTCGCAGGGCTATGACTATGGGTATCAATTCATCGTCGAAGCAGACCCTGCCCTTGAGTTGACCGCCGAGATGGATATTCATGCGGACGAAGCCCAATGCTGGTTGTCGGACGTCAATAAAGTGGAAACCCAGCCTTTACTCTATACCCAATTGTGCAGGAACGGATATCCAAAGGGGGGGGTGGCGGTGACCATCCGCGAGATGTCGATCACGTTGAATGAAGATTTACAAGTGGAGTGGAAGCCGTAATAAAAGAAGACGGGCCGCGCGCAGCGCGGCCCGTCTTTTGTAGGATGGTTTATGTCGTTGCGAGCCGCGTACTTCCCTGCACCGAACGCAGGACGGTGTGCGGCGAAGCAATCCCTACATCACATCCGGTGACTGAATATCCAGCAACCGCAAGGCATTTTCAATCGTCTGCTTTGCGGCGGCTACCAAGCGCAGACGCCCGTTCCTTGTGCCCTCGTCTTCCGTCTGCATCACATTGACCGCGTGATAGAACGAGTGGAACGTGTTGGCCAGATCATACGCATACGAAGCCATCACCAGCGGACGATACTCAAGAGCCGCCTGCTCCACGGTCTGCGGGAAGCGCGAGATTTGCTCAATGAGTTCGATCTCGTGCTTTGTTAATTCGTAGTCGAAGGTCGAAAGTCGAAGGTCTGACGTTTGACCTTCGACTTTCGACTTCTTTAATATAGAATTCGCCCGCACATATGCATTCTGAATATATGGTCCCGTTCGTCCGTCAAAGGACAGCGCTTCATTGACATCGAAGACAATGTCCTTGTTGTTGTCCACCGAAAGCATGGAATAGGTCAATGCACCCATGCCGATCTGGTAGGCGATCTTCTCGCGTTCCTCGGCGGGGATGTCTGCGCTCTTTTCGGTTTCCACGGCTAGCACGCGCTTCACCGCTTCATCGGCCACATCCTTGAACAATACCAACCGTCCACGCCGCGCGGACATGGCACCTTCCGGCAGGCTGACGAATCCATAACCGAGGTGGAAGCATTTCTCCGATTGCGGGAAGCCCCACAACTTGAGGATCGCAAACGCCTGTTGAAAATGCATCGATTGGCGCGTATCTACCACATAAATGGAACGGTCCACATGGTATTGCTCGAACTTCACCTTGGCCAAAGCAAGATCTTTTGTTAAATAAAGTGTCGTACCGTCGGATCGCAGGATCACGTTCGTGCGATATTTTTCCTTGGTCAGCCCAAGCTTTTCATCGATCTTCACGATCACCGCGCCGCCAGTGGGGCGCTCGTCGGTGGCGATGTCCTTTGCGATCAACTCGTCCACAATTGCCTTGGAGGGTTCGTCCACTTCGCTCTCGTAGAACCACACATCTATTTTGACGTCGAGCATTTTCAAGACATCGCGCAGTTCGTCCAGACTCCACTCGCGGGTCACATGCCATAGATTGCGCACATACTCATCGCCTGCATCCCATTTGCGATACATCTCGCGGCGCTCGGCTTCATATTCTTCGCGCTTTGCGCTTTCTTCGGGGGTTTCGCCCTCTTTCTTTTCCAACATGGCTGTGGCTTCCACATATAGTTTCGCCAGCCATTGTCCGCGCTCATGTATGCCTTCGGGTTCCTGTCCTTTGTACTTCTTATCGTAGATCCACATCACGGTGATGACACCGAGTCCAAGGTCACCAGGGTACGAGGCGCGGATCGTTTCAAAGCCCGCGAACTCCACCAGCCTGGCAAGCACTTCGCCCAACAGCGTGTTGCGCGCATGTCCAATATGAAATGAATGGTGGGTGTTTGGCTGGGCATATTCAACCATGACCTTTTCATGTTTCGCCGCACCCCGCCCAAAGTTAAGTCCAGATGCGAGTACTTCATCCACCACACGGCGTGCATAATCGGATGTCTTGAAGTAGACGTTGAGATAGCCCTTCACTGCTTCGATGTGACTGATCCCATCCACGCTTCCGTCCTGAGCGTCAAGTCGAAGGATGCCTTTGACCTGCTCGGCAATTTCCTGAGCCTTTTGCGGCACCGGAAGTTTGCTTCCCTTGCCAAGTTTTGCCTCGTTGGCGGCGGTCTGGAAAAAGGATGTGGCAAAACCCCATTCACCGGCAAAGGGGATTGGCTGCCATTTTAGTTCCGCGAGCGCAATATCGTTGGCTTTGCAGAACTCCTTTATTTTTTCTTCGATGAGTTGTTGTTCTTTTTGAAACATAAGATCACCATGATGGGCGGGACAGATAACAAAAGCGGGAGCCTTTCGACTCCCGCGCTTGTGACTTACTTGGATTTCTTTGTTGAAACTTTTTTCTTTTTGTCTTCAGCGGTCTTTTCGCTGGGGACAAATGTTGCAAGCTTCTTCATCAGACGGCCCTTGCGGCGCGAGGCGTTGTTGGGGTGAATGACGCCTCTTTCTGCAGCCTTGTCAAGCATGCTGATTGCCTTCAAAACAGCTTCCTTTGTTTCAGGAGCGCCTTCTGTGAAGGCCTTGCGGGCCTGTGCAACTGCGGTGCGGGCGGTACCACGGATGGTACGATTGCGAACACGTCGCTTTTCGTTCTGACGATTGCGTTTGATCTGGGACTTAATGTTAGCCAAGGGACTTCCTCCAAAAAATTCTTACCTTACTTTTTACAACGGCGATGTATTTTACATGAGAGGTGGGCATTTGTCCAGTTAATTGATCGGGGTCAATGTAGCGGTTGGCAGGGTGGTACCTGGCCCGGGTGTAATGGGTGTGCTCGTGGGTGGGCGGGTTGCTGTAGGGGTCACCATATTCACAGGAATTACAAGCGATTGACCGATGAAAATATTGCCGGCTTCGTCGATGGTCGTATTGGCCTTTTTGATTTCTTCCTCGGTGCTGTTGAATTTTGCGGCAATGGCACCTAAAGAATCACCTGCCTGGACTACATAATCGATCTTTGTGCCACGCGGAAGGTCAGGCGGGATGGGGGTAATAGTAGGCAACTGATAATCCGGATTTGGGATGAGCAGGACCATACCTGGAATAATATTCAGAGTTTCATCAATTCCCAGGGGAAGTTGAGTGGTCGGGTCTACGCCGCGATAAGGATTTAAGGCGATTAGTTTGGCGATACCATCATCCCCGAGCCCGTATCGTTCGACAAGTAATGCCAGATAATCACCGTCCTGCACTGTGTAATTAAAAGGCGATGCAAATGTAGGGGTAGGGGTAATGGTGGGCGTTTCTGTTTGAGTGGCTGTCGAAGTCGGAGTGCTGGTATTGGTGACTGTGGAAGTGACTGTCGGCGTGGGGGTTTCGGTGGCGAACATACGTGCAATGGGTTTTCCCGGCTGGCTGAGCCACACGATCAGCAAAATGACACCGCCAAGCAATAAAATGCCGGCGATGATATACACGAGGTTTGGATTGTTACGGTTTCTGCGTTTTTTGAATGAATTGATCACGTCAGCAGAAGTAGGTGAAAGTGGCGGTCTGTTATTCATTTATCTTTTCCTTTATTTTGCGCATTGATGCTGATACAAGACTTCCCTTGTTGCGCTGTTTCGAAAATAATTCTACCTGAAAACTGGGGGTTGTGCGTGGGCGGTTTAGGATGGGGATATAAAAAGAGGATGGAGAAATTCCATTCTCCATCCTCTTTTTATTCGTTCCTATGATTTCATGTGGGCTTTTAGGTATTTTCCGGTATAAGATTCTTTGACTTTCATCACCTGTTCCGGCGTGCCCTCCGCGAGGATCTCGCCGCCGCGATCGCCGCCTTCAGGGCCAAGGTCGATCAGCCAGTCCGCCACTTTGATGATATCGAGATTGTGTTCGATGATCAGCACGGAGTTACCTGTGTCCACCAGTCGCTGCAACACCTCGATCAACTTGTGAACATCCGCTGCGTGCAACCCGACAGAGGGTTCATCCAATACATACAGAGTTCGGCCTGTGGCCCGGCGCGATAACTCCTTCGAAAGCTTCACGCGCTGCGCCTCGCCGCCGGATAGAGTGGTGGCAGCCTGACCCACACGCACATATCCAAGCCCCACTTCCTGCAACAATTTCAATTTATTCTGCATTTGCGGATAATTTTGAAATTCACCAAGTGCGTGATCCACAGTCATGTCCAGCACATCAGCGATGGAATACTGATCGCGGAACAGCACCTGCAGGGTCTCACGGTTGAAGCGCTTGCCGTGGCACACGTCACAGGGCACATACACATCGGGCAGGAACTGCATTTCGATGCGCAACTCGCCCTGTCCCTGACACGCCTCGCAACGTCCGCCGTGCACGTTGAAAGAGAAGCGCCCGGGTTTGTATCCGCGCACTTTGCTTTCAGGCAGCTCGGCAAACAATTTGCGGATTTCATCAAATAAACCGGTGTATGTTCCGGGATTGGAACGCGGCGTGCGCCCGATGGGGGATTGGTCGATGTTAATGATCTTATCGAGATGTTCGATGCCTTCGATCGTTTCATGCTCGCCGGCTTGAGTCCGTGCACCCATTAATTGAGCCGCGAGTTCGCTATATAAAATGTCGCTCATCAACGTGGATTTGCCCGAACCCGATACGCCCGTGATACATACCAACTTTCCAAGCGGGATCGAGACATTCACACCCTTCAAATTATTCGCCGTTGCGTTCACGATCTTGAGGAATTTGCCGTTTCCTTCGCGCCTCTTTTTCGGGACCTCAACATGCTTGCGCCCCGAGAGGTAGGCACCTGTCAAAGACTTTGGGTGCGCCAAAATCTGCTTCGGTGTTCCCTCGGCGATGACTTGTCCGCCGTGCTCACCGGCAAACGGACCGAGGTCGATCACCCAATCGGCTTCGAGAATGGTTTCGTCATCATGCTCGACGATCAGCACGGTGTTGCCGAGATCACGCAGCCCTTTGAGGGTTTCCAGCAGTCTCGAATTGTCGCGCGGATGCAGCCCGATGGACGGTTCGTCCAAAACATACAACACGCCGACGAGCCGCGAGCCGACCTGTGTGGCGAGACGAATACGCTGTGCTTCACCGCCCGATAAACTTACAGCAGAACGGTTCAGCGTCAAGTAATCCAAGCCGACATTGACGAGGAAGGATAATCTTTCACTGATCTCTTTAATAACCCGTTCCGCAATGGCTTTTTGTTTGGAAGTCAGCGGGGAATTCTTGCCTGCGATCTTCCTGGCCCAATCCAGGGTTTGCAGAACGGGCCATGAGTTGGCTTCGACGATGTTGACGCCATCCACAGTTACGGCCAGCGCAGCGGGATTAAGTCTCCTGCCGCCACAACTCGGGCAGGGACGATCAGACATGTATTCGCTGATCTTTTCGCGCATCCATTCTGAATTGGTTTCGCGATAACGCCGCTCGAGATTTGTGATCACACCTTCAAACGCACGGGTGAATTTGAATTCACTTCCGTTCGTGTTTTTATAGGTCATTTGGATTTGTTTTTCGCCGGTGCCGTACAAAACGAGTTTCAACTGTTCCTTCGTTAAATCCTTAACCGGCTTATCCATGTCGATCTTGTAGGCGTTACATGCACCTTGTAAAGATTGCCAATAATAGCCGCCTTCTTCACGCGGACCCCACTCCGAGGTGATGATCGCTCCCTCGTTCAGAGACAGCTCCCGGTCCGGCAGGATGCGATCCGGGTCGATTTCCAATTTCGAGCCGAGTCCCTGACAATCCGGGCAGGCACCTTGCGGTGTGTTGAAGGAGAAGGTGCGCGGCTCGACTTCCGAAATGCTCACGCCGTGTTCGGGACAGGCGAGATGCTCGGAGAATTGAATATCCTCTTTTTTATCGACCAGGTTGATGGTGACATATCCTTCGCCAAACTTCAGCGCGGTTTCAACCGAGTCGGTCAGGCGTGTGCGCGCGGATCGTTTTTCTTCCTTATCCCCTTCATGTGAAATGACGAGGCGGTCGACCACCGCTTCGATCGTATGTTGTTTGTATCTATCAAGTTCAAGTTCATCGTCAAGCGATGAAACAGTGCCATCCACGCGAACACGGGTGAAGCCTGCTTTTCGTATTTCTTCAAAAACAGCTTGATAGGTTCCCTTGCGTGCGCGGACCAGCGGCGAAAGAATGAGAATGCGTGAACCCTCGGGAAGTTTTTCGATGCGGTCTACAATTTCCTGCGCAGATTGTTTGACCACTTCGCGTCCACAGGTGGGGCAATGCGGGATGCCCGCGCGTGCAAACAACAAACGCATGTAATCATAAATTTCAGTGACAGTCCCCACCGTGGAGCGGGGATTGTGACTCGTCGATTTTTGGTCGATGGAAACTGCGGGGGAGAGGCCGTCGATGTAATCCACGTCGGGCTTGTCCATCTGCCCGATGAACTGGCGCGCATACGCGGAAAGCGACTCGACATAACGCCTCTGGCCTTCGGCGAAGATTGTATCGAACGCCAATGAAGATTTGCCTGAACCCGATAGCCCGGTAAGCACCACCAGCTTGTCGCGCGGGATTTCGACGGTGATGTTTTTTAAATTATGGACGCGCGCGCCCACGACACGAATTTTGTTGGATGACATGTTTCTCCTGTTACGGAAACCTATTTTAGCACAAATGTTTTATATATAAAATACCCAGTCTCAAAGTGCGCTTTTCAACGCGCACTTTGAGACTGAATTGGGTATAAAAGTGACAGTCCAGGGTTAGCTGGCGGCAACTCTTGGGGGGAGTGTGGTAACCAACACTTTATCAACGCGCCGTCCATCCATGTCCATGACTTCAAAGCGAAGATCATGCCACTCGAAACGGTCAGAAGCTTGAGGCAGGCGTCCGAGCGAGACCATGATAAATCCGCTCAAAGTTTCGTATTCGTCTTCATGGGGAAGCGCATCCAGGCTGAAGATTTCCTTGAACTCGTCCACTTCCAACATTCCATCCAGCAGCCAGGAGCCATCCTGTCTTTGTGTGGCTTGTGGTTCTTCAATTTCGATCTCGCCGACGATCTCTTCGAGAATATCATTAATGGTGATGAGTCCCTGCACGCCGCCGAATTCATCGATCACCAAAAGCAGCTCGGTACCTTTTTCCTTGAAGATCTCAAGGGCACGGGATGCGAACATTGTTTCCGGGATAAAGAACGCGGGTTTGAGCTGGTCTTTGAGACTGATCTCGTTTCCCGAAAGACTTTGTACAAGCAGGTCGCGTGATTTGACAATCCCTAAAATGGTTTCGAGAGAGTCTTGTCGAACCGGAAAGCGGGAATAATCGCTTTCTGCGATTTTTGTGCGGATGTCATCAATGGTGTCATCGATATCCAGCCAGACGATCTCAGTCCGCGGTGTCATTAATGAATAAACCCGCTGGTCGCTCAAACTGAAAATGCCTTCGACCATGTCCTGTTCGGCTTCGTCGAATACGCCGGCCTGGGTGCCCTGACTGATCAGCATTTGAAGTTCTTCCTCCGTAATGGGCGGTTCGGAGGAAGCCTTCATTCCCATCGCGCGAAGAATAAAATTGGTTGCCGCACTCATGAGTTTGATCAAGGGAGAAAAAACCCTGGATAGAAAAAACATGGGGCCAGCCACAACACGTGCAATTCTTTCCGGGCTGTGCAGCCCGAGTCTCTTTGGGACCAATTCGCCCAGCCAAAGAGACAGGACGGTGATTGTCACGACGACGACCCCAAGCCCAATCGATTCGCTGTACTGGGACAGATACGGTATTTTTTGGATAACCTTTGCAAGCGCTTCGGCAATGGTGGCACCGCCGACGGCACCTGCCAGAACGCCAATTAAAGTGATACCTATTTGCGTTGTGGAAAGGAAGGTGTTTGGATCTTCAATTAATTTAAGAGCCAGCGCGGAGGATTTATCCCCTTCGCCTGCTTTTTGCTGTAAACGTGCTTTTCGTGACGCGACCAGTGCGGCTTCCGACATGGCCAGAATTGCATTGACCAGGATCAGCACCAGGATCATCACTATTTCATTACCAACGCTCATGTTTTCCTTTTTAATAATTCCTGTATAAATTCTAAAATGAACTTAAATCGATAACACCGCGAACGATCTTCGCGGATTGAAACTTCCATCCTTTGATGAATGAACTTTGGGGAAATGTTCGGGGAGTTTACGTAGGTCGGTTTCTATGGGAATTTCAGACATGATGTTTATTGCAAAATGATTTTCGTCCCTTATTGTACCTGAAAGTTACTTCTTTTTCTCGATTTTATTTTCAATGTCCTTTAATCGACGGTTTATTCGCGCATACCCTCTTGCAATGACCACAGGAATGATAATGACCAATGCAACCAGGGTGCAGACGATGCCTGCCTCTAAAAAGCTAATTCGGAACATCCTTATCGGACCTCAATTCCTTTGCCGTCACGAACCTCACCGATCATCCAAACGGGTTGGTGAAGCGCCTCTGCCCGGATTTGGAATTCGGCCAGCTTTTCCTTTGGCACGCCCAGCAAAAGTCCGCCACTGGTTTGTGGATCAAAGAGCAGCATCTGGGAAGCTTCGTCCAAATTCTGGTCAAATCTTACATTCGCTTCAAAATACTTTTTGTTATCGAAGGCACCGCCGGGGAAGATTCCTTTTTCGGCGTACCTGCGTGCTCCGCTTAAGAAGGGGAGCTTTGTATTTTCGATGGAAAGTAAAACGCCTGAGGCATCCGCCATTTCCATGCCGTGGCCCAGCAGGCCGAACCCGGTGATGTCTGTTCCGCCGCGCAGATCGAATTCATTTGCGAGTTGACCGGCAGTTCTATTCAATTTCGACATCCACTCAATGGCTTCCTTGACGTGAGACTCTTCGGCCTTTTCCTGCTTAAGCGCGGTTGTGGTGACACCGCCGCCGAGCGGTTTTGTGAGGACCAGTGCATCGCCAATTTTGAGTCCGCCTTTGCTCATCATCTTTCGCGGATCGACAAACCCGATCACGACCAAACCGAATTTTGGTTCTTTATCTTTGACAGTGTGTCCACCTGCGATCACTACACCGGCTTCACGTGCCTTCTCCGCACCGCCACGGATGATCTCGCTGGAAATTTCTGGCGGCAGGTTGTCAGGTAACGCTGCAATATTCAATGCAAGGAAAGGCTGTCCGCCCATCGCATACACATCGGACATGCTGTTTGCTGCCGCAATTGCGCCGTATTCATAGGGGGTATCCACCACCGGGGTGAAGAAATCCGTGGTCACCACAATTGCCTTGTCCTCGCTTAAACGCCAAACGGCCGCGTCATCCGGGGATGTCAGACCAACCAACAGGTCCGGATGCGAGGCGGGATCGAAGATATCCTTGATGGGACGCAGAACCTGCGTCAGCGCATCAGCGCTTAGTTTGGACGCTCAACCGGCGCACGCTGAAAGCGTGGTCAGGCGGATTTCGCGTCCCGTTTGCGGAATCGGCATTTGTCTCCTTAATGAAATGACCAGCAATCTTTTGGATTGCTGGTCATTATTTTACCTTATGGCTTGTTTGAAAATTACGGGGTGGTTGTGTTCGGCAATGGCAGGATGAATTGATTGCCGCTCGGGATAAAGATCGTCTCCACGCCCGGAGCGAGCTTCAAGACATATTGATATTGCACCAACTGGGGCGTGAGTGATTGCGAGAGCAATTGGTTGGCCTGCGCTTCAGCCTGCGCCTGGATCAAACGCGCCTCAGCTTCACCCTTGGCTGCGATCACGGCGGCATCGGCAGCACCCTGTGCCACCTGACGAGCTTGTTCTGCTTCCTGTTTTTTCGACTCAACGACGAACTTGGCTTGTTGGGCCTGCTGTTCTGCGATTTGCTTTTGTTCCACCGCCAGAGCATATTCCTCGCTGAAGTGGATGTCACGCAGGACGAAATCGACAAGAATTAAATCGTTTTCCTTGAATTTCTCCTCCATCAGCGTGGTTACCTGGCTTTCCAGTGCTCCGCGCTGGGTGCTGACAATTTCCTCCACACCAAATTGCGAGGCTACGTCGCGGATAATACCGCGCACCGTCGGACGCACCAATTCATCTGTGTAGCGATCCTGCCATGTGATGTGCAATTGAATGATGCTGTTTGGATCGATCGAGTAGATAACCGACGATTCAATGAATATTTCCTGACCATCTTTGGTGCGGGCACGGATCGAATCATCGCCGGCTATGTTGCCTTCCCCTTGTGTAGCAGACATCGTATAAGTTTGTCGGGAGATGGGATATCTGCGGACCTGTTCAACAAATGGAATAATCCAATGAATGCCGGGGTCAAGCGATTCTTTTCGCACACCGCCATCAGCAAAAGCTGAGAACACGACTCCGCGTTCCTCCGGCTGGATGTATACGATCCCCGCGCCCAAAGCAGTCATTAAAACTGCTACAACAAGCAAAACGACCACCAAGGTGCTCAATCCTTTTGCAGGTTGGTTTCGGCTGGTACGTACAAAAATCATCACAAGCACGCCGACAAACCCCAACCAGGCGAAAGATGCAATTCCCTGCAGTAAAGCTGAAATATTCATGACTCCTCTTTCCTTTGGAAAAATTTACTTGATTATAATCATCCCATGCATACAAGCACAGGTCAACTCACACAAATGTACCTGGAAGGTTCAGCCCAATTGGACTGCCCGCCCAATTTGATCCCAACGCCCGGGCAATATCTTTATGCCCATGCCATCGCTTCTGACTCGCCTTTGCCTGTTCCTGTCTATTTCTACGACTCGGCGCCGCAAGGGTTTCGCATTGCGCCGCCTTATCCTTCCAACTGGACAATCGGGTCGAAGCTAACCTTACGCGGCCCGCTTGGGCATGGCTTTTCCATTCCGGTTACCTCCCGTAAAGTGGCTCTGGTCGCCTTCGACGACTCTCCCGCCCGCCTGCATGGATTGATTCCGCTTGCCTTGAAGAATGAGATGGAAACCGTTCTGGTGTGCAACCCCCCGGTGGGCGACATGCCTGAAGACGTAGAGGTACAACCTCTGCAAGCTTTGGGTGAAATCTGCAAATGGGCAGATTTTATTGCTCTCGATGTTGCCCGCGAGAATCTGAATCAACTAAAGGAAGTGATTTTTGGCCAGTGGCAGCTATCGGCGGTGCGTGAGGCGCAGGTTTTAATCCGTACTCCCATGCCGTGCGGTGGGCTGGCCGAATGCGGAGTCTGTGCGGTTGGCATCCATCATGATTGGCAGATGGCATGTAAGGATGGGCCGGTATTCGTTTTGAAAGATGTGCTTAAATAAAAAAAGCCGTTCAGATGAACGGCTTTTTAGTACCAAATTCTGAACGAAGTCACTGTACTGGTTTTCAGGTCCTTATACGTACAGCTCACATTGGCGTAAACCAGGTTGCCTTGTTGCTGCTGGGTGAAGGTCAATGGAATGATGCCGATGCCGTTTTCATTGGTGGCGATGTTGATCAGGTCGGAATGTTTATCCGGCCAGGTAATGGTGGCATTACAGCTTGCGTTGGAAACCGGGCGCAGATTTTGATCTTGAACCACGATGAAAATGGATTGCGAGTCATCCGCAAGGGTGACTGCCTTCTTTACAAATGCGTATGACTTCAATCGCAGGATGGAGCTTTGTGAATTATCCATCGGCTTGACCGAGGAAAGTAATGCCGGTTCCTCGCGGAGTCTGTCGAAATAAATTCGGCCAAGGTCTGAAAGCACCACACGCTGCGCTTCCGGCCTGCCTGGCTGCCATTCAAAGCGTGCTCTTTCAAAATATTGCACGATCTTGTTATCGCGATATTCGAAGGTCGAGATGGGATTTCCGAACTGATTCGCGCCGCCGTATTTGTTGAAGAACTCAAGGAAGTCATAGCAGACTTCGAATCCGGTGGAAAATTTTTGACAGGTCAGCGCGTTGCCCGAAACATTCATGGGCTCACTCGTTGAATACGTGACTGTGCCGAGCGGTGTTAATGTCACACGCTGGCCCTCGGGTAATTCAGCGTGAAGCTCAAATCGCGCACGCTGGAAATATTGAACATTTAACCCATCTTTGGTGAATTCTTCCGTGATGGGGTATCCAAATAGAATTAATGCATTGGGGTTGGCATTGTAAAATTTTAAAAATTCCCCTTGCACATTGTGGCCCGTTTCATCGAAGTACTTAAAATCCAAAGTTTGGGCGAAAGCTGATGCCCATGTTGCAGATAAAAGTACGGCTGCCAGCAACAAAGTGAATGAACGGCGCAGTATCATGATCAACTTGTTTCATTATACCCAGTATTTTTTCGCACAACCTTACAAAATTTTTGGATACTCAAATGTAGGCCAGTGCTTCAACGATTTTTTGGGCCGCATGACCATCACCATATGGATTTGCCGACTTCGACATTTTTGTGTATTCATTCGGATCATTTAACAGCCGCTTCGTTTCTTCGACGATCCGGCTGGTGACTGTTCCAACAAGCTTCAATGTCCCTGCTTCGACTCCCTCCGGACGTTCGGTGACGTCCCGCAAAACCAAAGTTGGAATTCCAAAGGCAGGAGCTTCCTCTTGAATGCCGCCTGAGTCAGTGAGAATGATCGTGGCATGTTTCATTAGATGGACAAGTGGCAGGTAATCCAATGGCGGGAGCAGCGTGATGTGCTCCACATTTTTAAGCAGACGATTGACTGGCTTCTGCACATTCGGATTCAAGTGGACGGGATAAACAATTTCGACGTCTTTTTCTTTTGATAACTCGATCAACGCCTGGCAGATATCCTCGATTGGTTCGCCGAAGTTTTCCCGACGGTGTGCTGTAACAAGGATCAGTTTTTTCGCCTTCAGTTTTGTTGAAACGAGTTTGGTAATTTCCTGCGGTTCGGCTTGTTTCGAGACAAATTGCAAGGCATCAATCACGGTGTTGCCTGTGATTTTGATGATGGATTCGTTAATGCCTTCATGCAACAGGTTATTTTTAGCCCATTGCGTGGGTGCAAAATGCAGGTCGGCAGTGACCCCGGCCACACGGCGGTTGATCTCTTCCGGGAATGGCTGCCATTTATCGTGCGTGCGCAGGCCTGCTTCCACATGTCCGAACTTGATGCGGCGGAAGTAGGTGAGCAGGGCCGTAATGGCTACAGTGGTGGTATCGCCCTGGGCAAGCACCCAATCCGGCTTGAAATTTTCAAGGATGGGATCAAGGTGGGTGAAAATGGCGGCGCTCAACTGTGCAAGCGATTGATCATCGCGCATTAAATTGAGATCGTAATCAGGTTTGATCTCAAACAGGTCAAGCACCTGATCGAGCATTTGCCGGTGCTGTGCCGTCACACAAACGCGTGATTCGATCCCTGCCGTGGTTGCCAGCAGTTTCACAATGGGCGCCATTTTCACGGCTTCGGGACGTGTTCCAAAAACAGAAAGAACTTTCAATTTAGGATTTTCCAATGGACGATTTACGATTCTGACTTGCCGTCGCCGATGCGGAAAAACTTGAAACCATTCTTTTTCCAGGCTTCACTATCCCAGCCATTGACGGTGTCAAGTACGATGCGCGCGTTTGTTTTCTTTGCGATTTCCTGTGGGTTGAAATTTGCAAATTCCGTGTGTTTGACCAGCAACACGATCAAGTCTGCATCTTTGAGTGCGTCTTCAAGTGAGGAAGCCATGTGGATGCCCTGCATTTTTGCATCAGGTTTGAAGGGTTCCCAGGCCTTCACTTGCGCCTCTTGATTTTGTAGAAGATGAACGACTTCGTTGGCAGGGCTTTCACGTAGATCGTCCACATCGGGTTTGTAGGCGAGGCCAAGTGCGGCGATTCTTTTTCCTTTGAGATCGCCAAGTGCCTGCTTTATCTTTTCAACGACGAAATTTGGCTGACCATCGTTCACCGTTCGGGAATGATAAATGAGTGGTGTGATTTCCGGAGCTGATTCCACAAAGAACCACGGGTCCACGCTGATGCAGTGACCACCCACGCCCGGGCCGGGGGAGAGGATTTTTACGCGAGGATGCAGGTTCGCCAGAGAAATCGCCTCCCACACATCCACGCCGAATTTTTCAGCGAGACGGGAAAATTCATTGGCGATGGCAATATTCACATCGCGATAGGTATTCTCCATCAACTTGACCATCTCTGCTGTGGTTGAGTCTGTTTTGATGATCTCACCTTTTACAAAGGTGGCATACAGGTCATGCCCGGCCTGTGCTGATTCTGGTGTCACACCGCCGACCACGCGGGCATTTTCGATCAACTCATGCAGGATCTGGCCCGGCAAAACGCGTTCCGGAGAATAACACAGGAAGAAGTCAGAACCAGCTTTCAGACCGGATTTCTCCAGGATGGGAGCAACCAGGTCAAGGGTAGTGCGAGGCGGTGATGTCGATTCGAGAATGACAAGGTTTCCCTTTTTCAAATGAGGGACGATGGATTCAGCGGCGGAAGTCACAGCTTTCATGTCCGCGAGTTTATATTTCATGCCATTGTATTCGCCGGCTTCATGGTCTTTAAATGGGGTTGGCACGGCGATGATGTAGGCGTCCGCCTCTTCTGGTTGGGTCGCGGCTTTGAATTTGCCGGTTTGGACAGCTTTGCCAAAAGCCTCGCGCAAGCCGGGCTCGTGGATGTGAATTTCACCTTTATTCAAGGTTTCGATGATGTTCGAGTTGATATCCACGCCAATGACGTTCACATCATACATGGCGAAGGTGGAAGCGGTGGGCAAGCCAATATAGCCCAGTCCAATTACACAAAGTTTATTGAATTTCACGGAAACTCCTGTTTGGAGGATTTTTTATCCCCTCATTATACAACCGCTGCGGCGTAGCATTTGTGCAACATTAAACTGGCGTAATTCGTAGGTATATTGAATTGATGTTGCTGTATAATCAAATGGAGGAAGAATGGATTTTTTACTCAACCCAAATGTGGCCTATGTAATTTTGCTGGCGGGAGTTTTTCTCGCATTTCTGGCAGTGATCACGCCTGGAACGGGTTTGCTGGAAATTGGCGCTGTTTTCTGCTTTTTGCTGGCAGGCTACGCTGTTTACAACATTTCCATTAATGCCTGGGCATTGGTCATTCTTTTCCTAAGTGTCGTACCCTACATTTACTCGGTCCAAAAAAAGGGCCGCCTGGTGTTTTTAGGTATCTCACTTCTCATGGTAGTGGTCGGGTCGGTTTTTCTTTTCGATAGCGAAGACAGCTGGTTTTCAGTGAATCCGGTTATTGCGTTGATATTTTCCGGCGCGATTACAGTCTCCTTGTGGGTGGTCATTCGCAAGGCAATCGAAATCAATTCAAGCCGGCCTGCGCATGATCTGCATGGTTTGATCGGTCAGGTGGGGGAGGCGAAGTCCCTCATTCATTTGGACGGTAATATCTATGTTGCGGGCGAAATGTGGTCTGCGCGCAGCGATAAGGAAATCCCAGCAGGGAGTCTGGCCCGCGTTCTTCGACGCGACGGTTTCACCCTTGTTGTCGAAAAAATAGATCAAGTTAATTCTTAATTTAATAAAGGAGTAAAAATGAATGGTGTGCTTGGTTCAACATTGTTTTGCTTTGTCGGCGCTGCGCTGATCGTCGGCGTTATATTCCTGTGGAGTGCGATCAAAGTCGTGCCCGAATATATGCGCCTCGTTGTGTTCCGCCTCGGCCGTATTTTGGATAAACCCAAGGGCCCTGGCATTGTATTGATTATTCCGTTTTTTGACAGCTTCAAATGGGTTGATCTGCGCGAGCAGGTGCGTGAAGTGCCTCATCAGGTATCCATCACCAAGGATAACGCTCCCATTTCCATCGACTTCCTTTGGTATTACAAGGTTCTGGACCCAACACAATCTGTGTTGCAGGTTGGAAACTTCGAAACCGCCGCCGCTGGTATCGCTGCCACAACTTTGCGCGCTGTGATCGGTGGTATCCCGCTGGATGATGTACTTTCAGAGCGTGAGCATATCAATAACATGCTTCGCACCCGCTTGGATGAAGTGACTGAACGCTGGGGTGTGAAAGTGACCAACGTTGAAATCCGCGAGATCATTCCTCCACGCGAAGTTCAGGAAGCGATGAACCGCCAGATGTCAGCTGAGCGTATTCGCCGTGCCCTCGTAACTGAGTCGATGGGTGATCAGGAAGCTGCCATCAACCGCGCCGAAGGTACCAAACAGGCAGCCATCCTTTCTGCTCAAGGTGAACGTGAGTCTAACATTCTACGCGCGGATGGTGATAAACAGGCACAGGCATTGCGTGCGGAAGGTTTCTCCAAGGCTTTGGAGCAAATCTATGCAGCCGCCAAATCCGTTGATCAGAAGACGATGACCCTGCAATATTTTGAAACACTCAAGGCCATTGGAACAAGCCCATCCACCAAATATATCTTCCCGATGGAATTCACCAGTATGCTGGATAACTTCCTCGGCAAGAACTCCAAGGGTTAACCCTTCCGGTAAATAATCGAATAAAATAAGGTCTCTCCTCCCGAGAGACCTTATTTTATGGAAATCCTAAACGCAACCATCTTCGACCTGACTGCACTTCGCAGATTGGAAAGAGCCTGCTTTGATAAAGACGCCTGGCCCTTGATCGATCTAATGGCTGTTTTGACTTTTCCTGAAGTGGTTCGATTGAAGGCAGTGGAGGATGATCAAATGGTGGGCTTCGTAGGCGGTGATCCGCGTCCGCGCGAAGGGTGGGGCTGGATTGCCACCATTGGGGTGGATCCCAGCTATCGGCGGCGCGGCATTGGCCTGGCTCTGTTGCATGCATGTGAAGCACAGCTTGGCGTACCCAATGCGAGGCTGACCGTCCGCGTCTCCAACATGGATGCGATTACAATGTATCAAAAAGATGGTTATAGAACCATCGATATTTGGAAGGGGTATTACAATGACGGGGAAGACGCCCAGTTAATGGAAAAGAGCTTGTCTTTATGAATAAATCCAATAAGCTTGTTGAGTTCGATATTTTACGTGCAGTTTGCATCATCTTTTTGATGTTCGTTCATAGCGACATTTTTTCAACATATTTATTGGGCATCAAGCTTGAACCTATTGGGCCCTATATGGGGACATTTATGCTGGGTTCCTTCTTTTTTATGGCCGGGTATTTTACAGAATATTCCCATCGTCATAAACAGCAGGGTTTTCTGTCGTATATTTGGTCTAAATTCATCCGTTTGTTCCCCCCGTATTGGCTTGCCTTGCTCTTGTTTGTGATTGTGTTGGGTTTTTCACTAAAGAGATTTGATTTTTTTATGTATGTATTGAATCTGCAGTTTATTTTTTCCCCAGCATTCATTAAGCCGTTATTAACCCTTTGGTATCTAAGTGTGGTTTTTGCGTATTACGTGATCTTCGGTTTGTTTTTGTCCCATGAGTCCCGCAACTTAATCGTTTGGGCCGTTTTTATTTTTACAGCCTCCTTGTTCTTGAGTTATAAATTTGAATTATTTGATGATCGTTTTTTTGAATATTACTTTGTTTTTCTTGCTGGTATTTTCTTGGCTAGATATGATTTGTTTCGGGAACGTGTTTTCTATGCCCCGCTCCTGATTCGGCTGTCTGTTGGGTTGGTTGGAGCGATATTGTTCGGGGTGTTTGAGTTTGGCGATTATCGTGTTCGGTCGGCGGGTTATCTTTTTGCATCAAACGTGTATATTTTGAGTTGGGCGGTTTTGGCATTGAGCCTCTTCCGTGCGAACTGGCTGCATTGGAGAATATGGCAGCCTGTTTCCTATGCATCTTTTTTTGCATACCTTCTCCATCGACCTATTTGGGAAATCATGTTTGCAACTGTCAATTTTCCCACGGTTGTCTATTCCGGCTGGTATCGATTGCTTCCGGGTTCGATATTTGTCTTTGTAATCAGTTACTATATGCAGTTTGGATACGATTTGCTCTTAAAAGCCGCCTCTGATTTATGGAAACGTTTGACTTTGAAAGCCGCCTAATTTTGACGTCAAAATGTCCTTGTTAACGATGGAAGGTTTATAATCGACCTGTATGCTTGATTCCCTGCCGCCACCCGTTTGGGTGAATTCAAAAAAACTATTGCTGGAAATGGTCAATGACCTTGCTTCACAAACACGTGTGGCAGTGGATACCGAATCAAACAGCTTGCACGCTTTTCGCGAGCAGGTCTGTTTATTGCAATTCTCAACTCCCAAAGCGGATTATATTGTTGATCCACTTGAGCTTGCTGAATTAAGTTTGTTGGAACCTATTTTTTCCAATACGAAGATCGAGAAGATTTTCCATGCTGCTGAGTACGACCTGATCTGCCTTAGAAGGGATTTCGGTTATAAATTTGCAAACCTGTTTGATACCATGCAGGCAGCGCGGATCATTGGGTACCCTGCTGTTGGGTTGGATCGGTTGCTTGGGGATAAATTTGGCATCAAAGTGGATAAGCGTCATCAAAAGGCTAACTGGGCAGCCCGCCCATTGACTGAGGAGCAGATCCACTACGCACGGTTGGATACACATTATCTTTTCGACCTGCGCGATGTGATGGAAAAGGAACTGATCGAGAAAGACCGCCTGCATTTTGCGTTGGAGGATTTTTCGCGGGCCTGTTTGTTGGAAGAGCCAAAACAAAAAGGAAACGGCGCTTCCTGGGAGCGTTTTGCCGGCCGCAAAGATTTAACCCAACGCGAATTGACCATCATCTCTTTTCTGTGTAGATGGCGTGACCATGAGGCTGAGAGGTTAAATCGACCGCCTTATAAAGTTGTGATGGACGAAGTTTTAATCCAACTCGCGAAGAATCCAACTGAAGAGAAGGTGGATTTATCTGCCGCTGGTTTGAGTGAAAAGCAGATCCGTTTGTGGGGGGATGCGCTTCTAAGCGCGATCCGCCACGGGGAAGTTGCCCCCCTGGTAACGCCGAAGCAGGTTGAGCGGAAGCCGGATGCGGTCATTCGTCGCCTTGAAAAGCTAAAAGCCTGGAGAAAAAATCTTGGGTTGGAGATGAAGGTCGAGTCGGACGTTATTTTGCCTAAACCATACCTGTCGTTGCTTGCTGAAACACCGCCGCGGACAATGGAAGATCTTGCGGTGTTGATGAAGGATACCCCTTCCCGCGTGGAACGATTTGGCTTGCAAATTTATAAGGTGCTTGGAGGTAAACATGCGAATTAGTTTTCACGGTGCTGCTCATACGGTAACGGGAAGCCAGCATTTGATCGAGGTAAACGGTTCGCGCTTGCTTTTGGATTGCGGCCTGTATCAGGGGAAACGTGCAGATACCTATGAACGGAATTTGAATTTTAAACATGATCCGCGCAAAGTGGATGCGGTCGTGCTTTCTCATGCCCATATTGACCACGCCGGTAATTTACCCAACCTTGTGAAACAGGGGTTTGAAGGCCCAATCTATGCCACGCGTGCAACTGTGGATTTGGCTAGTTTGATGATCTTGGACTCGGCACACATCCAGGAATCGGATGCGGAGTTTGTCAATAAAAAACGTACGCAACGCGGCGAAGAACCGATCGAGCCATTGTATACCGAGGCGGATGCTGAAAAGGTGGTTACTCTTTTTAATGGAATCGACAATGGAGTTGCATTTCAGCCGATTGCCGGTGTAACCGCGAAATTCTTTGAGGCCGGTCATATTTTGGGCGCGGCGGGTATCTTGCTCGATATTGAAGAAAATGGAAAAAAGACTCGTTTGATATTTTCCGGAGATATTGGCAGGAACAACATCCCGCTTTTACCCGACCCTGTTTTCCCTGAATCAGCAGACTACATGATCATGGAATCGACGTATGGAGACAAGCTTCACAATGACCCTGAGCTTGCATTTACAGAATTTCGTGATGTTGTAAAGCGTACACTTCAAAGAGGCGGCAAATTAATTGTACCTGCATTTGCCGTGGGGCGCACGCAGGAATTGGTGTATGACCTGAATCGAATGATGAGCAATGGGGATGTCAAAAGTGTGCCTGTCTTTGTGGATAGCCCGCTGGCGGTCAAGGCGACGCAGGTATTTAAAAATCACCCTGAATGCTTCGATGAAGAGACTCGTAAGTTTGTGATGGAGTCGCGCCATCCTGCACTGGATTTTAAGAACCTGACCTATATTCAATCCGTGGAGGAATCGAAGGCATTGAATGAGCGGACAGATTCGATGATCATTATTTCCGCTTCCGGCATGGCGGAAACGGGGCGTATTCTTCACCATATAAAAAATAATATTGAAAACCCAAACAATACGATTTGTATTGTCTCCTGGCAGGCTCCGGATACCCTGGGGCGCAGGTTGGCAGATCGCGAACCGCAAATAAGAATATTTGGTGATGTTTATGAAAGAAAATGCGAAATTGCAACCATCGGCGGACTTTCCGGCCATGCCGGTCAGGATCTGCTTGTGAAATATGCGATGGGCGTTAAAGATTCTGTTAAGCAAATTTTCCTTGTACATGGCGAAGAAAAGCAAGCCATGACCTTGAAAGGTTTATTGAAGGATCGCAAGCTTGACCAGGTACACTATCCGGATTTACACGAAAGTGTGGATTTGTAGAAAACGTTTTCGGTTATAATTTCGCCCGCCTCAAAAAATGGGGAGGTGCCAGAGTGGTTGAATGGGACAGTCTCGAAAACTGTTGTAGGCTCCGGTCTACCGGGGGTTCGAATCCCCCCCTCCCCGCTGATGACCTGACGGTTACCCTGTCAGGTCATTTTATTTTCGGACAAGCGTGGTAAGATTCGCCCGATGAAAATTAATCTTGCCCTCGCGCAAATCAATACAAAACTTGGAGATGTGGAAGCCAACCTCGCCAAGCATCTTGATTACATCGAACAGGCAAAATCCAATAAAGCGGATTTGCTGATCTTCCCCGAACTTTCATTAACTGGATATGTCTTGCAGGATCTGGTCGCTTCGGTTGCCCACAAACCGACAGAGGATGACCCCATTTTCAAGCATCTTCTTAAAGCGTCTCGCGATCTGGATCTTGTAATTGGATTCGTGGACGAAGATTCCCGTCATCGCTTTTACATTGCTTCAGCTTATCTTTCAGGTGGAAGAGTCTTGCATGTTCATCATAAAGTGTATTTGCCAACTTATGGGCTCTTCGACGAAGGACGTTTTTTTGCCTGGGGCGATGCAGTTCGCGCATTCGATACCCGCTTCGGGCGCATGGGTCTGCTGATTTGTGAAGATTTCTGGCACGCTTCGCCCCCGTATCTGCTCTGGCTCGATGGTGCTGATATTATGCTCTTCTCTTCGGCATCTCCCGGGCGTGGACTGAACGACAAGGAAAAACTGGAATCTGCCCGCTGGGTGGAACGAGTTACCAAAGCATATGCCAGTATGTTCACGACTTTTGTAGTTCATGCGAATCGTGTAGGGTATGAAGATGGTCTGCACTTCTGGGGCGGTGCAACTGCTTTCGACCCAAACGGCGAAGAACTGGCTCATGGCCCCTACAACGAGGAAGCCATCACCTACACCGAGTTGGATTTGAATCAACTGCGCCGTACGCGAGCGCGCCTGCCGTTACTCCGCGATGAACGTACCGCCCTTATTCGAAATGAACTGGATAGGATTCTTTCCCGTGGTTGACCTTAACCTGACCATCAATACCGACCTTGCCCGCGAAATCCTTGCCGGCTTCATCAAATCTGAAATCACACGAGTGGGCATGTCTCGTGCCATTATCGGTCTTTCAGGTGGTTTGGATTCCGCGCTCTCCTGCGCATTGGCAGTTGAAGCACTCGGCAGGGAAAATGTCCTCGCTGTGCGGATGCCCTATAAAGCCTCCAGTAAAGATTCGTTGGATCATGCCCAACTATTGATCGACCAGCTTCAAATTCCAAACAAGACCATCGAAATTACGGATATGGTCGAGCCACTCTTCAAACTTGACCATGAAATTACAAACATGCGTAAAGGCAACATCATGGCGCGCGAACGTATGATTGTGTTATATGATCAAAGCGAAGCATTCAAAGGCCTGGTGATTGGTACGAGCAACAAAACCGAAATTTTGCTTGGATACAGCACCATGTACGGTGATTCTGCCAGCGCCATGAACCCATTGGGCGATTTGTATAAAACCCAGGTTCGCCAGCTCTCGCGTGCGATGAACATCCCTGCGCCGATCATCGACAAGGCGCCTTCCGCCGATTTATGGGCAGACCAAACGGATGAAAAAGAACTGGGTTTCACTTACGACGAAGTCGATAAATTGCTCTATCTTTTGGTTGACCAGCGCTACAGTCCGCAGGAAGCGATCGAAGCAGGTTTTAATGAAAAATTTGTCAATGTGGTTACCACGCGTATTCGCCGCAATCAATTCAAACGCATGCAGCCGCCGATTGCGAAAGTCAGCAACCGCACCATTGGCTACGACTTTTTATATCTCCGCGACTGGGGTACTTAATGCTGCACATTCCGCCCTCGCTCCGGCACAAAAAATTTTTCTACCTTTGGCTCGGACAATTAATTTCGATCACAGGCACCCAGATGCAACTCTGGGCTTTATTTTGGCACATCAGCCAGCTCAATAAAAACCCAATTGCACTGGGCGGTATTGGATTGTCTCGCATTATCCCGGTGATTATTTTTTCATTGATCGGCGGCGTGCTTGCCGATTCGATGGATCGCCGCAAGGTGATGTTCGTGACTCAGAGTTTCGCCGCGCTTCTTGCTTTAATCCTTGGCCTGCTCACTCAATTTGGACATGTCACCATCTGGTACATTTACACGATCACTGCATTACAGGCGATTGCCGTCGCATTTGACGGCCCATCGCGCCAGGCATTGATTCCCAATCTGGTTCCGAAAGAAGATCTGCCCAATGCTTTCAGCATGACCTTTACCTCTTTTCAATTCGGTTCAGTGTTTGGCCCTGCCTTAAGCGGATTTGTCATCGCATGGGGCGGGCAACATGCAGTTTATTATTTCAATGCCATCTCGTTTGCGTCTGTGCTGTTTGCGCTGTTCATGATCGGTAACGTCCCGCAAACTTTTGCTGAAAGGTCCGCAGGCATCAGTATGGAATCGATTCGTGAGGGGATTCAATTCATTCTTGGCAAACCGATCATCCTTTCATCCATGCTGTTGGATTTTGTGGCAACTTTTTTTGCTTCCGCGAATACGCTCATGCCCTTGATCGCGACCAATGTACTCAAGGTGGGCGTCGTGGAATATGGTTACCTCTCCGCAGCACCGGCGGTCGGCGCAGTGATCGTTGCGCTGATTATTTCGCAAATAAAAGTAATTCGAAAACAAGGTCCATTGTTTTTAGGGGCTGTGATTGTCTTCGGGCTGGCTACAGTATTGTTTGGCATAACAAAATCCTTTATCGTAGCGTGGCTGGCGATTGCCACCACCGGTGCGGCGGATGGGGTCAGTACCATTATTCGCAACACGATTCGTCAGCTGCAAACTCCCGATCACATCCGTGGACGAATGACCAGCGTGAATCAAATTTTCTTTCAAGGCGGTCCACAACTCGGTGAGATGGAGGCGGGTGCAGTGGCTCAGTTCTGGGGAGCACCTTTTGCTGTCATCAGTGGCGGAATTGGCTGCATCATGGGTACGCTTCTGATTATTTGGAAGTGGCCGCAAATTGCAAAATACAATGGCGATGAACCAATTGAAATTGAATCATCTGGTTCTCCGTCGGCTGGCGCCTCAATGATCGCAAACCGGGTGCGGCGGCCATGAAAAAACTTCAGAATAAATTCTGAAGTTTTTAGTTGGGTGGATTTTCGATCAGATTTTTCATTTCCTCTAGTACGGCTTGATGAATGATGTTTGTTTCTGTGGTTCCCAACTCTTTTGCATAAATGGGATTTCCAATTTGCACACTTACAGTTACAGGTTTTTCGCTGAAAATGATCATGCCGAGCAGTTGCAGGGCGGTGGCCAGTTTTTCCTTTTCTTCCTTTGTCCTTTTTATTTTTAATAACCAATGATTTGCATATTTTTTTGCAACAACCCCGCGCACGAATACCGGCAGGATGGCCGCTTCCGGTGCCAGGCGGATAAAGACGCCCACGCTATCCGTCCAGGCTTGCAGGGATTCGATTGAGCCCTCATATACATCGGGATCCGGTTCAATGTGACCTGCTGGAAAAGTTAAGATTGCACCTCCATTTTTTAAATGCGAGCTGACCTGACGGACAAGGGTCATTCGTTTGGCTGCATCTTCATATACATAAAAGAGCTGTTTTGTTGTATGGGGGAGGGCATTTAAGAACGGTCTGTCCAATGCAATGATGCGCAGATCTTTGCGATTCAAAGCGGCAAACAATGCGACCGTGTCTGTCATGCCCGGATGATTGGACAATGCCAGAAACGCTGAGTCAGGAATACGGTCCGCGCCGAAGATGCGTAGTTCTTTGACATATCGATTTAGGAGATTGCGCCCGCCCTCGTGAATACCGTGCAAGCCGGTTGTGTTGTCATAATCAATAATATGCCTTGCGAATATCTCGGCCGGTTTCCGAAAGATGAATCTCAAAAAACCGGCAAGGATGCGATGATCCTGCCAGCCAAACGATGAGACAAGATCATCCAGGTTGATTTGTGTGAGGGCTTTGAAATTTGTTGTCATTCCGGTTCCATTGAGAATTGAAGCGGATACCCTTGTGTATCCGCCAGAGAATGAGCCTTATTGACGCGTTTCTCCGCTTCTGATTTTGAGACAGTTTGGACATATGCAGTGCCTGTAATATGGGCTTTGAGCATGATGTCCATAGCATTTGGTGTGCCGAGAAAGAAAATAGTGGTAAGTACATGCACCACGAAATCCATGGGCGTAACGTTGTCGTTGTGAATGAGTATGCGGTATAAAGCTTCGAATTCTGCTTCTGTTTCTTCAAGAATATGGATTTCTGGAATGGCGTGTGCGTTCATCATGAATTTGTAAGCTGATCGATTTCATTTTGAGTTAATTCAATATCTGCGGCTTGGAAATTTTCCTGAATGTGCCTTGGGTTGGCAGACATGGGAATGGTAATAATGTGCGGTTGTGAGATGACCCAGGCAAGCGCAATCTGGTATGTTGTGGTGTTATGATTCTTTGCAATAGCTTCAAGTGTCTTGTTGGAGCGCAGCCTGCCTTCTTCAATCGGTGAGTAAGCCGTGAAGAGAATATTGTTTTCCTGGCAATATTCGAGAACACCGTTTTTCACATAGGAGCGATCTGAAAGGCTGTATGGAACCTGGTTATTGACAATCGGGGTTTCAGAAAGTTCCTGGGCCTGTTTCAATAGTTTTACATTGAAATTGCTAACGCCCAGATGTTTTATCTTCCCGTCGCGTACAAGCTTGTTCAAAGCCCGAAAGGTATCTTCCAATTTCATGCCCGCCTGCGGCCAATGAATAAGATAAAGATCAAGGTATTCCATTTGCAGGCGGCGCAGGCTGTTTTCGCATGAGCTTAACACTTGATCGTATTGCAAGTGGGAAGGCATCACTTTGGAGGTAATGAACAAAGCTTCCCTCTTGACCTTTGACTCGCGTACTGCCTGCCCGAGCAGTTCCTCCGCGTGACCATTCGCGTACATCTCTGCGGTGTCGAAGTGGATGTAGCCGGTGTCCAATGCTGAGCGCAGTGCTGCCAGCGAAACAGAATCGGTCTTCGGGTCGGCGATGGAACCGCCGCCGATTTTCCAGGTTCCAAAACCTATTTTTGGGAGGGTTAAGTTCGTGATTGACTCAAATTTCATGATTCTTTCCTTGGCAGTGTGAAGTAAAAAGTTGTCCCTTTTCCCAGATCCGACTCGATCCAAATGGTTCCACCGTGTACTTCGATTGTGCGTTTGACCAGGGCCAGCCCGACGCCGGTCCCTTCACTGTTCGCATCGAGTTTGTTGAACAGGCCAAAAACTCTTTCATGGTGGGCCATGTCGATTCCGATGCCATTATCTCTTACATAGAAAATGTGTGTATCGTTTTGAGTGTCAATGCCGATCTCGATGTGCGGCTCAGGTTGATTCCCCATGAATTTTGCAGCATTATCCAGAAGATTTTGCATCACTTCCACGAGACGTGCATGATCCACATATACATTGGGTAAATTCTCCTGGACAATTACTTTTATATTCGTTTCACGCAGGCTAATTTCCACAATTGAAAGGGCGTCCTGCACGATCTGATTAAAGCCGACCTCTTCCGGCGGATTCATCAGACGCCCCACCCGCGAAAGTTCAAGCAGATCGTTGAGCAAGGCTTGCATTTTCCCCGCTGCTTCACGGATGCGATTTATATCGTTCTTAAATTTTTCCGAGCCGCCATTTTCAAGCAGGGCATCCTTTTCCAGAAGCCCAACATAACCGCCGATGGTGACCAGCGGGCTCTTTAGATCATGCGAAACGGTATAGGTAAATCTTTCCAATTCGGCATTCTTGGCCTCCAATTCCATTATGAACAATTCCCGTTCGGTCTCCACCCGTTTGCGCTCAAGAATTTCATACTCTGCTGTTTCAAACGACTCGTCGATTTTTCGAATGGCCTGGCTTAGTAATACTGTTGTCACGATGATATATGCAGTTTGAGTCGCGGGAAACGCATATTGAGGAGTGATGCCTTGGGAGAGGGGCAAATAGCCCAACTGGCCGGCTTTCAGAATGATAATATTCGTCAATATGCTAAGCGAGCTCCATCCAATGGATGCACGCCAGTTCAATACCAACCCGGCAGTTACAACGACCACCAAATAGCCCATGAATGCAGGATTGTTATAGTCGGCTCCGAAAAATAACATTGCAAATGTAAACAACAGCCACATTGCCGATATAAGAATATTGCCTACTGCACGGATATACCCTGAATTTAATAAGAATTTTAAGCCGAATAATAGGAAGATAAACGGTCCGATCACGATCGCGCGTCGTAACAAGAAACGCGGCTCGATCGGCGCTACCATGGCGTAGATGGTTGATGCCCCAATAAACATCCATAAGACCAGGTTTAATAATGTGGCCGACCGCGATTTTTCACGGTCATTTGTGATTGACGGGGCCGCTGCCCAGTGTTTGAGCCTTATTAACATGATCCCTCGATTCATATCTACCTGGCTTATTTTATCATCCATATCTCTCCAGTCTTTCTGCACAAATTCTGCACATTTGGCCTGTATCTTTGGGGAAAACAAGGAACAAGGAGTTTTTATATGGATACTATTTTAAACTTATGGAAAGATAAAAGGGTGCGAAATTGGGGTCTGGTCGTGGTGGCGGTGATCGTGGTTTCCATTTTTGCGGCCGGGTTTTCTTCTGCCGATGCAGGGGCAACGACCGAGGCAACGGAAGTCAAAGTTGTACAACTTGAGGTTGGTGAAACCATCGAGGCTTCCGGTTCGCTGGAGGCCCAGCCTTTTGCCAGCCTGGATTGGAAGACAAATGGTGTTGTGGAGACTGTGAAAGTAAAGCCGGGGGATTTTGTGAAGGCGGGTGATATCCTGATTGGATTACAGCCTGAAAGCACTTCTGCAAGCATCGTCTCGGCTCAAGCGGACCTGGTGAATGCGCAAAAAGAACTGGAAGATTTACTCACCTCCGGCACTGACCTTGCGCAGGCGACCATCGACTTGAAGGATGCACAGGAGGAGTATAAGAGCAAGCTCGATTATGTAAATTATCTGAACAACGACAAGAATATCCCACTTTCGGATACCATTGTTTATATCGAGAAGACACGCGGTGGTGGTTATCAATATGTTTATAAAACACGCGAATATAGAGGACCTGCAACAGAGGCCATGCTTGTCGAGGCAAACAACAATCTTGCCCTGGCAAAAGGTGAATTGGATGATGCCCAGCGCAATTTTGACCGTTTGAATGCCGGTGCCGACTCGCCGGATGTGATCGCCGCACGGGCGAAAGTGGACGCGGCTCAGGCGACTGTCAATCAATTAAGCATCATTGCGCCGTTCAATGGCCAAGTCCTTTCAGTGGATGACCATGTGGGTGATGTTGTCAACACAGGCGAACTCTCCGTCAATCTTGCGGACATGAAACATCTTTACATCGAGACGCAGGTGGATGAATCAGATATTGCCAATGTCAAATTGGGCAATCAGGCCGAAGTTACGTTGGATGCGGTGGCTGGAGTCATGCTCACCGGCAAGGTCTCGGCGATCAATCCAGTTGGGGAGGTGGTCTCTGGTTTGGTGAAATATACAGTCCGAGTGGATCTCGATAAGGTGGATGGCGATGTTTTCCTTCCGCTTGGTACGACCGCCAATGTAGTGATCAAGGTAAAGGAAGCGGCTGCCACATTGGCCGTGCCGATCGCGGCGATCCAAAACGATAGCAAGGGCGAATATGTTTGGGTTATTGAAAGTGACGGCTCGACAACACGTGTGGATGTTGTCAGCGGTTCGATCGTTGGCGACCTTGTGGCCGTGAGCGGTGATCTGAAAGATGGCGACAGATTGCAATTGATCAATGACGGTGGTTTTCAAGCGCCGAATCCGTTGGGTGGGAGATAACAAGAATGATCCAAACACAGGACCTGATGAAGGTATATCAGATGGGCGATAATGAAGTGCGCGCTTTGGATGGCGCAAGTTTCAACATCGAAAACGGCGAGATGGTGGCCATCATGGGGCCATCGGGTTCGGGCAAGAGTACGTTGATGTCGATCGTCGGATGTCTGGATGTGCCCACCAGTGGAAGTTATGCGCTGGATGGACTCTCGGTTGAAAATATGAGCGAAACGGAACTGGCCGAGGTTCGCGGACGAAAGATTGGGTTTGTGTTCCAACAGTTCAATTTGCTGGCGCGGACGAGTGCTCTGGAAAATGTGATGCTGCCACTGACCTATGCCGGGTACTCGGGAAAGGATCGTCTGGATCGCGCGATGAAAGCTCTGGATCGTGTGGGTCTTTCACAACGCACGCATCATGCACCGAATGAACTTTCGGGCGGTCAACAGCAGCGCGTGGCAATTGCGCGCGCCCTGGTCAATGAGCCATCCATCATTCTTGCCGATGAGCCAACAGGTGCATTGGACAGTAAGACGGGCGTGGAAATCATGGAGTTGTTCCAGAGTTTGCACAAGGATAATGGTCAGACCGTGATTTTGGTGACACATGATTCGTATGTGGCGCGTCACTCCGACCGAATCATCAGGCTCTCCGACGGCAGGATTATTTCTGACGAAGCGAATGCCAATCCGATCAAAGCAGGCACGCCGCGAGTTGAGGAATAGGGACGCAGCAGCGCTGTGTCCATGCGGATAAGGAATATCAAAATGTTATTTTCAGAAAATTTCAAGATCGCCATACGAGCTTTGCGGGCCAACAAATTGCGGTCCGTGCTCACGATGCTGGGAATTGTGATCGGCGTGGCCACTGTAGTTGCCCTGCTTTCGATCGGCAAAGGCGCAACGGCCAGCATTACCAGCTCGATCCAGAGTAATGGTTCAAATCTGTTGACGGTTTCGCCGGGAAAGCAGCAGGCTGGCCCAAGGATCGGCGGGTCGCAGCAGGCAAGTTATTTATATTACTCGGATTACGAATTGCTTCAACGATCATTAGTGAATAATGTGATTGCCATTGTGCCTGTCTATCGATCATCCTATTTGGTTAAATATGGGAATGATAGTTTTAGTGTAAATGTCACAGGCGTGACCAGGGAATATCAGGAAACGAACTCCTACAAGGTGGCAAGCGGTCGTTTCATTTCAGATGGCGATAATAAATCCCAGACGCTTGTTGCAGTGTTGGGTTCGCAAACCGCAGCGGACTTGTTTGGTGGCTTGAACCCAATTGGCAAGATAATCTCTGTGAAAGGAGTAAAGTTTGAAGTCGTCGGCGTGCTTGCATCCAAGGGGTCATCCGGGTTGGGCGGTTCGTCCGATGATGCAGTCTTTATTCCACTTGAGACCGGATATAACAAATTATTTGGATCGACAGCCACCTATAATGACAAGAGGATCGTGAACAGTGTTTCGGTTTCCGTGGAAACTCCCGAGGCGATGGATACGGTCTCTGCGCAAATCGAATTTTTGATCCGCCGTTCACATAAATTGACATTCTCTGACGAGTTGGATTTCAACGTCTTAAGTCAGGCCGATCTATTGAGCACATTGACCTCTGTTACTCAAACCCTGACGATCTTTCTGGGTGCCATTGCAGGGATTTCGCTTCTGGTGGGCGGCATCGGCATTATGAATATCATGCTCGTCTCGGTGACGGAACGGACCAAGGAAATTGGCTTGCGAAAAGCGGTTGGGGCCACAAAGAATCAGATCCTGACTCAGTTCCTGATCGAAACCATGACTCTGAGTGTGTTGGGCGGCATCATTGGGATATTGCTTGGTGTTGGTTTGGCGCTTCTCTTCAAAGCCACCGGGTTAATCGCCTCGGTCATCACGGCGGATTCGATTCTGCTTGCGTTTACATTTGCCCTGGCAATTGGCGTGTTCTTCGGTTTGTATCCCGCCTTTCGCGCTGCGAATTTGCACCCGATGGTTGCATTGAGATATGAATAAGAATATTAACCATAAAGGCACGAAGGAGCACAAAGGTTTTCATCGTTTTCCTTCGTGTACCTTTGTGACCCTTTGTGGTAAAAAGGTTTTATGCCCAAGAAAATCCTGATCGTAGATGATGAACCCCAGATCGTGGAGATCTGCAAAGACTATCTCAAAGCAGCGGGCTACGAAACGATTACAGCCGGCAATGGCGTGCAGGGAGTTGCACTGGCGCGCCGTGAAAAGCCGGACCTGATCGTGCTTGATCTGATGATGCCTGAAATGGATGGACTCGATGTATGCCGAACCATTCGACACGATAGTGATGTTCCGATCATCATGCTCACCGCCCGCGTGGAAGAGACCGATAAACTTATCGGCCTTGAACTCGGTGCGGATGATTACATCACCAAACCGTTCAGTCCGCGCGAGTTGGTGGCGCGCATTCGCGTGGTGCTGCGCCGCGTGACCAATTCGCCCGAAAGCGATGTCATTCGTGTGGGCGATATCGAATTGGATCGGGCGCATTACGAGGTTCGTTTATCCGAAAAGAACATTCCGCTCACTTCCACCGAATTTGAAATTCTTGCCACGTTGATGAGTCAGCCGGGGCGTATTTTTTCCCGCGCACAACTGCTCACCGCCACGCATGGCGTTAGTTTTGAAAGCCTGGAACGCGCCATCGATTCACACATCCGCAACCTGCGCCGTAAACTGGAACCCGCTGATTTGATCGTGACAGTGCATGGTGTGGGCTATAAATTTGAGGGTTAAGATGCAATCATCCGTCCGTGAGATCCGCACTCGTTTGCTATTCCTGTTGTTGCGCGCATTCGTCATCGTTTTGTTTTTGTCCTTTTTGTTTTTCACATTCATTATCGGATATTTTCTGACCTCATCTTCAACGCCTGTGCCATTTCCATTTGTCAGTACGTTGGAGGGGTATTATCTCGCGGGTGGAAGCTGGGATGGTGTTGAAGAGGTCTTTGATTCGCTTCATGGATTGAATTCAACAAGTGCGTTGCTGCTGGATAAAGACCAGCGCATCATCCTGGACCGACGATTTGATTCCAGTTCTGTCACGACAATTGGTGAACACTATGAGATCCAACACAAAGATGTTGTGTTTAGTCTTGAGGTGCGCGATGAACTTGTGGGATATCTGGTGATTTCGCCCTATTCCGTTTCCCAGCGATTTGGGATCGCGCGGGCCATTATTTTTCCCGTGGGGATCATTTCATTCCTTCTCGCCATATTTCTCGTGATTGTGTCGGTCCTGCTGATTCGACGGTTTGTCAACCCGCTTGCAGATGTGATCTATGCGGCAGATAAGGTGGCAAACGGAAAGTTGAACACGCGCATCGCCACTGAAGGCCCGCAGGATTTGCGCAGGCTTTCAGACAGCTTCAATGAAATGGCGTCTGCTCTCGAACGCAATGACCGCGAACGCCGTGATCTGTTGGCGGATATTGCCCATGAATTACGCACGCCACTCTCCGTCATTCGAGGCCGCCTCGAAGGCATCGTCGATGGGATTTATTCTGCGGATGGAAGTCAGGTTTCACTTGCGCTTGAACAGACCTATCTACTCGAGCGCCTCGTGGATGACCTGCGCCTGCTGACTCTCGCCGAGACACGTCAGCTTCACTTTGAGAAAAAATCCGTCGATCTGGCTGAACTCGCCCAGCACACGATTGAGATGTTCTCTGCCGAAGCGCAGGAGAAAAATATTTCACTTGTGCTTGAAAAGGGAAGTGGTGCTTACACTGTTGAACTTGACCCGCAGCGCATGGAGCAGGTGATTGGAAATTTGATCGGCAACTCGCTTCGTTATATTCCCGATGGCAGCAAAATATGGCTGACGCTCGAAGAGACCTCTGATGCAGTAAAACTATTTGTCAATGACAATGGCCCTGGGGTTGCAGAAGATGAACTTCCATTTCTGTTTGACCGCTTCTGGCGTAAAGACAAATCCCGTGCGCGCAGTGCGGGCGGCACGGGATTGGGACTTGCGATTGCAAAGCAGTTGATCGAAGCACAGGGTGGAACCATCGAAGCGCGGAATTTATCCGCTGGCGGACTGCAGGTAGTGATTCGATTAAAAAAAATAATCGAACGGAATTGATCAGGTTTCCCAATCAATTCCTGTGTCATCAGGTTTTATTTCCAAAAGAAACTTTTCAACAGCCTTGATCTGTTCCACATCACCGATAAAGCCGATGCGGTCCTCTGCTTCAAAGACCGTATGTGATTTTGGATTCGCGATCATCTGTTTGTTTCGCATGATCGCCATGATGGAGGCACCCGTGTGAGACCGTAAATCGGCTTCGGCAACGCTTTGCCCCACCAGTGGGCTTTTCGTGGGCAACGTCAGCCAGGTGATTTCTATATTGTTGGTGGCATTGATCAGTTCATGCAGGAAGCGGTGTTCTTCGACTGTGTTGATCTGCATGTCGTAGTGGTCATGTCGCACGGCATCCATATAGCGAATGATCTCCTGTAGTGGGAAGTTTAATTTAAGGAGCGTGTGCCGAACGATCTCCAGCCCGCCTTCCAACTCGGGATGGATCACATCCTGCGCACCAAGCTCTGAAAGTTGTTTGATTCCCTCCTCAGTGGTTGCACGGGCAATGATGGGCAGATCGGGGGATAGATGTTTGGCAGCCGCAACCACCAGCTCACTTGCAGCTTCATCCGGACCCGCAACAACGAGCGCGCGAGCTTTTTCCAATCCTGCATGGGTCAACACCTCTGAATTGGATGCATCCCCGTATAAAGTTGGAATGTTTCGGGAATTAAGTTCTTCGACGCGTTCCACATCCGCATCGATCACAAGATGTGGAATTGACATTTCTCCCAATAATTTGACAATGTGACGACCGACTCTTCCGTAGCCGACGATGACTACATGACCCTCAACATGTTCCTCCGCTGATAGAGGCTGCGGCTCGTGATGATCGAGAATGCGCCACAGCCTTGGAAATTTACGCAGATACTTCTCCAGCGGACCCACCATACGAAAGGCCAATGGATTCACTGTAATCGACAAAAGCGCACCGGCCAGGATCAGTGAATATTGATTGTGATTCAGCAAACCAAGCCCGATACCGGCCTGACCCAGGATAAATGAGAACTCACCAATTTGACTTAATCCGGCGGTAACGACCAAAGTCGTTCTTGCCGGCCAGGGGAAAATTAATCCCAATAATATGGTCACCACGGATTTACCCAGAACGATCAAGGCAGTTAATGCCAGCACATGCCCAAGGTTTTCGAAGAGATAGATCGGGTTGACCAACATGCCGATGGAAACAAAAAACAGGACGGCAAAGGCCTCCCGAAATGGAAATACATCTGCACCCACTTGATGACTGAGCGGAGATTCGCTGACCACAACTCCGGCCACAAAGGCGCCCAATGCAAATGAAACACCGAACAATTCCGCCGCGCCAAGTGCGATGCCGAGGGTGATGGCGAGAATGGCGAGGATGAATAATTCCCGTGAACGGGTGTGTGCGATGCGGAGCAGGATCCACGGAATTAAACGTTTGCCCGCGAACAAGGCCAGGAGCACAAATCCAATGGCTTTCAGAAGTGTGATCCCCAGCCCGACCCAATCAAATGCTTCGGATGTGTTGGCAAGGGTGGGCATCAACACCAGAATTAAGACAGTGGCCAGGTCTTCCAATACAAGCCAGCCCACGGCGACTTGTCCATGGGTTGTGTTGAGCAGACCGTTATCCATCAACCCGCGCAAGAGAACGACTGTGCTGGCAATGGAAATTGCCAGACCCAATACGATACCGGCGGCAACATCCCATCCCCATAGGCGGCTCAGGGAAAAAGCCAATAACGTGGATAAGGTCATTTGCCCCAACGCGCCGGGGATGGCGATCGCACGCACCTTCCAAAGATCTTTCAATGAAAAATGCAAGCCGACCCCGAACATCAAAAAGATGACGCCGAGTTCGGCAAGCTGGCTGATCGTTTCTGTATCTCCTACAAATCCCGGTGTGAATGGACCAATCGCTATCCCCGCAAGTAAATATCCGACAATCGTCGGCAAACCGACTCTTCGCGCAATCACCCCGCCTATGAACGCAACCACCAGGGCTACAACGATATTAATAAGTAGTGTGACTTCGTGCATATTTCCTCCAATTCTATTAAGTTATCTCTCGGCTCGACAATACTCCTATTTTACACAAGAAAAAAACAAGTCTTTATAAAATGTGTTTTTTCTTAATTTAGCGGCTAATTGAAAAGCGATCCCATCATGAAATAATCGCGGTGACTTCGATCTCGATCAGCAGATCGGCACTGATCAATCCCTTCACTTCGATCATTGATGCGGCGGGTTTGATCTCGCGGAAGAATTCGCCATGTGCCCGGCCGATTTCCTCCCATTTGGAAATATCCGTCACGAACATTCGCGTGCGGACCACATCCTTCATGGATGCGCCGGCCTGGATCAATGCCTTCTCGATTTTTGTGAGGATGAACTTCGTCTGCTCGTAGGGATTATTCACCCCGACAGTTTCGCCTCGTTCATCGACCGCAGTTGTCCCTGCCACTTCGACAGTATTTCCCACTCGAACAGCCCGCGAATAGCCAACGATGTCTTCCCATTTTGCGCCAGAAGAAATATTAAGTCTGCTCATACTATGTCTCCTCTGTAGATGTTATCTCAAAATGTCATCCTGAGCGGTAGCGACACATGCACCGCAGTGCGGATGCAGTGCGGTGAGGATCACTACTTCAATTGTACGAGACTCTTCGGTTGCAAAGAACGCTCCCTCAGAGTGACACGAACAACAATAAACCCGCCTCACAAGAGGCGGGTTTTACTTTCTACTTTCCACTCACTATGCTGGGACTTTATCCCATTCCTTTTGCGCGTGTTCGTATCCGCGTTTCAGGGCTTCGTAATTTTTTGGAAGAAGGTGTTTGTGCCTTGCAGGCAAATGCGCTTCCAGAGCTTTCTCCACATCCTTGACCGAGACTTCGGGCAAGGCAGAGAGCAACGCGCCCATTGCCACCATGTTCATTAACTTCTTATCACCGATCTCTTCGGCAATTTCGTTGCATGGGACCATGATGACGTGGATATCATTTCGTCTTTGGGGATGATCCACCATGGATTGGTTGACGATCAATGTGCCGCCGGGCGCCAGCATGGATTCGTATTTGTCGAACGAAGGCAAGTTCAAGGCAATTGCCAATGGCGGATTCTTGACCAGTGGGGAACCAATCTCATGGTCCGCGATGACCACGGTGCAGTTGGCTGTCCCGCCGCGCATTTCAGGGCCGTAGGATGGAATCCATGTGACATCTTTGCCAGAGTCCATAGCTGCATAGGCAAGGACTTGCCCGCCGAACAAAACGCCCTGTCCGCCAAACCCTGCGATGATGATTTCTTTTTGCATAGTTATCTCCATGTCACACCTGTACTTGCGTACGGTGCAAGTGTTGCGAGACGGTGCTCTTCCGTCGAAGCAATCTCCAATTAATGAGGAGGTTGCTTCGCAAAGTGCGCTCGCAACGACATTATATTTTTATTTGCTTGATCGCTTCACTGATCTTGTAATCACCCAGGGGGTACGCGGGGATCATGTGCTCTTCCACGAACTTCAACGAATTCACCGGCGTCATGCCCCAGTTGGTGGGGCATGTGGAGAGCAGTTCAACCATCGAGAAGCCGAGTCCGCGGACTTGTGTTTCAAACGCAGTGCGGATGGCTTTCTTCGCAAGACGAATATTCTTCGGATCATGCAATGAACGACGCACACAATAGCCAACGCCTTCCAACGTGGAAAGCATTTCAGATACTTTGATCGGATAGCCTTGTGTTTCCACGTCACGACCGCTTTGTGAGGAAGATGTTTTCATGCCGGGCAATGTGGTCGGAGCCATTTGTCCACCGGTCATGCCGAAGTTGGCGTTGTTGATGAAGATCACGGTCAGGTTTTCGCCGCGTGCTGCCGCGTGGACAATTTCTCCCATGCCGATGGATGCGAGGTCGCCGTCACCTTGATAAGTAAACACTACACGATCTGGCAGCACGCGCTTTACACCGGTTGCCATTGCGGGCGCGCGTCCATGCGGCGCTTCGACAAAATCGATGTCGAAATAGTTGTACGCGAATACCGCACATCCCACGGGTGCAACACCGATGGCTTTATCCATGATGTTCATTTCCTCAAGAACTTCCGCAACCAGACGATGCGCCACGCCGTGCGTACAGCCCGGGCAATAATGCGTGGGCATGTCCGTGAATGCTTCGGGTCTTTCGTAAACCAAATTATTTGCGGGGGTTGTCATTGTGACCTCTATGCTTGAGCAGTCATACGCGTCAGCCAGGCATCTCTCGCGTCTGTATGAGCAGTTGCCGGCGCGGAGGCGATGCGTTTGATCTCGTTCAGGATCTCATCGGGGAAGGGGACCACTCCGCCGGGGCGTCCATAAAATTCGACGGGGACTCGTCCGTGCACTGCCAATTGGACATCGTCCAACATTTGGCCGGTGTTCATCTCTGTGACCAAAAACGCTCGTGCCTGACCTGTGAGCTGGTCCAGTCTTTCAATCGGAAACGGGCTGACGGTGATCGGTCTTAAGAGCCCGACCTTGATACCCTGCTCACGCGCGGTGCGGACAGCCGAAAGTGCAACGCGTCCTGCGGTTCCAAAACCGACGATCACGATCTCGGCATCGTCGATGAAATATTCCTTGTAACGGACTTCGTGCGTTTGTACCTGTTTCCAACGAGTCAGCAAGCGTAAATTTGTTTGTTCTTCATCGAGCGGATTAAGATAAATCGAAGTGAGCAAGCGGCGATCGCGTTTTCCCATTGTGCCGTTGGTGGCCCAACCAAAATCCTTGCGATTGACGGGTTTCATCTCCGGCATTTCGGCGGGTTCCATCATTTGACCGATGGCACCGTCCAAAATCAACATGCAGATCATGCGATATTTTTCCGCGAGATCAAATGAAAGGACGGTGAGGTCGATGGCTTCCTGCACTGACGCAGGCGCCAATACAATGCGCGGATAGTCGCCATGCCCGCCGCCGTGCACCGCTTGGTTGTAATCACTTTGCGCTGGGGCGATGTTGCCGAGGCCGGGTCCGCCGCGCATTACGTTGATGAGAACTGCGGGTACCTCGGTGCCAGCGATATAGGATAGCCCTTCCATCATCAAGCTCACACCGGGCGAGGAAGAGGATGACATTACACGCACGCCAGTGCAGGCCGCGCCATACACCATGTTGACGGCGCCGAGCTCTGATTCGGCTTGTACGAAGGCACGCCCAAGTTCGGGCATACGGCGTGAAAGATATTCAAGCACTTCCGTCTGCGGGGTGATGGGGTAACCAAAATAGGCTTCCAATCCCGCACGCACGGCGGCTTCTGCAATGGCTTCATTGCCTTTCCATAATTCTTTTGGCATTCGTTTCTCCAAAATTACGCCGTAACCGGCGTATTGACCTTGGTTACTTCACGATAAACCGTGATCGCTGCGTCGGGACAAACCACGGCACAAATAGCACACCCCGTGCATCCGTCCTTGAACGTGTGCGCGGGGTGGTATCCCTTGGGGGTCAGGTGTGACATGTTTAGCTCTATCACATCCTGCGGACATGCACTGATACACAGCTCACATCCTTTACAGTAGGTATCGCTGACTTCGATCCAACCTTTTGCTGCCATTCATTCTCCTGTTTTCTTATTCGAGAAGTTAGACAAAATTAGGTGAATTCCTTCACCATTCTGATTATGTCGTTTTCGGAAGCAGGCGAGTAGTGTCAGGCGTCATGGCGGAGGCGTGCTAAATATCATCCATTTAAATAAGACCAAAGTCGCATAAAAAGGCAACTAATAGATAACAGCGCTGGATGTATATCCATCGCTGTATTTTTATAAATGGTAGAATCAGATGTGTTTTTATCTTGATGAATGGAAAACAAGGAGTCATTGGACTTATGAAAAAGAGCACATCGGTTTTTCTGCTTTTACTTTTACTTGGAGCGGGATATTTTCTTTTATTCTGGCTGCCTAATTCCACAGGTGCGCATGATTTCAATATGACCTTCGTCTTTGAGCAGGATGAGCCTGCACAATATCCTCATATTGCAAGGCTGCTCGTGCTTGGAAAAACAATTCCCCAGGCAATTTACCGGTTTTTTGCCTACCAGCACTACTATTTTGGTTATCCATATTATTTTTATTCCATGCTGGTTTTATTGCCGGTTAAATTATTTATTGACTGGGAAAACGTTTCCCTCAATATGCTGGTCCTCCGTCAGTTTGTGAATGTGCTCCCAATGATCGTGGCGATTGGCGTACTTGTCTATCTGCAGACCGGGTTTAAGTCATACTTTAAGTCTGCATTTCTGTTCCTGTTGTTGCTTGCCGTTCCCGGGGTCGTCTTCAATAATATGTGGATCCATCCAGACAGCCTTGTATTCCTGTTTATTGTGCTGACCTTCTTCTTCCTTGCTAAGGATGATCTGCAATTTGGTAAAAATTTTTATTTTGCCGCGCTTTTCTGCGGATTGGCAGTCGCTACTAAATTGATCGGCCTGTTCTTTTTCCTGGCGATCCCTTATTATATTTTTCTCGGCTGGCGTCAGGGACGGATTGACGTGCGGAAGGCCCTTATCGCTGCCGGCTTGTTCGTTGTTATCATGTTCTCCACTTTTGTTCTGGTTAATCCATTCCTGTTCTGGAGCTCTGAACGTGCATTTGCCTTGAAGACCCAGACAGATCTTCATAATGCAATGGATAAGGGTTTTATCATCGCCTACCAGAACGGTCCCTTGCTTTGGCTGCAAGTATTTGAAAAATGGTATGGCCTGCTCATCTTCATCCTCCTTTCTGTCGCGGCCTTGGTGATCGGCGCGCTCAAAGGGGAGAGGCGGCTTCTTGATCAATTGATCCTGCTATGGTCGTTGCCATTTATGGCGTACATTGCATTTGCTCTGGTGATCCGCGCCAAACATTTCCCTCTGCCGATCCTTCTTCCCGTGTTTTCAGCGTTGCCCGCTTATTTCACGTTTTTCGCCCCTGAACGTTTTGTTGGTCCGTGGCGTGATTATCTTAAGAAGAATGGACTTCGCCTGGGATTTTCACTTATTGGCGCGATCATCGTTGGTGCGCAGGTCGTTTACTGTTTTAAGAAGGATATCTCACTTTACGGGGAAGTCCTTCATCGTGAACAGACAAGCTCCAGCCTGAAATTCTATTCAAAGATCGAGCAGGATTATCTTTCGAAGATCGTTTTAGACCGTCAGTTGGTGATATTCCGTGATGTGATGATGTACATTCCGAACTCACCAAGATACGAAGATGACTTTAAGTGGGGAGTGTCAAATTATGAGATCGCGACAAAAAACAATCCCGATTTGTTGATCTTAAACAGGCAGCATCTGAGGGATTACACCCAGGCTGGTCAGATCGATTCTGCGGCTGATTCTGATTTCGCGCTGACCGCTCAATTCTATAATGACGCACTTAATGGGACCGTAAAAGGATACACCCTGCTGTATCAGGATGATTTTGGGTTTGTGTATGTGAGTACTCCGCTGTTCGATCAGTTCTTTGCGAAACCATAACAGGAGGCTGTATAAATGTCCAAAGATACAACTGCAGTTATTGTCGACGCCATTCGCACCCCGATTGGTGCTTTAGGCGGGATTCTTTCATCGGTGCGTCCTGACGATATGGCGGCACATGTGATCAAGGTACTGTTGGAACGCAATCAGATCGACCCAAAGTTAATTGAAGAGGTTTATCTTGGATGTGCGAACCAGGCGGGTGAGGATAATCGTGACGTGGCGCGGATGGCTGCGCTGTTGGCTGGCCTGCCAATCGAAGTAGGGGGTGTCACTGTCAATCGGTTGTGCGCATCCGGTTTGAATGCCATTAACATGGCGGCGCGCGCCATCAAGGCGGGGGAAGGTGTAGTGTATGTCGCGGGCGGGGTTGAATCCATGAGCCGCGCACCCTACTCACTTCCAAAAGCGGAAGCGGGGTTTTCATTCGGCAATTTAACCGCGTACGATACTGCTCTTGGCTGGCGATATCCAAATCCAAAGATGAAGGAAATGTATGGAACAGATTCGATGGGGGAGACTGCAGAAAATATCGCCGCAGAACGTCCGCATATTACACGTGAAATGCAGGACGAGTTTTCCGTCCGCTCGCATGGACGTGCCATTGCCGCGATTGACTCTGGACGCTTTAAACAGGAGATCGTACCTGTTTCGATTCCACAGAAAAAGGGCGACCCAAAGCTTGTGGATACAGACGAACGCCCGCGGCGCGATACAAGCATGGAAAGCCTGAGTAGACTCAAACCTGCATTCAAAAAAGATGGGGGAACTGTTACGGCTGGGAATTCGTCTGGTTTAAATGATGGAGCCGCCGCGCTTTTGATCATGAGTGCAGAAAAAGCCAAAGAGTTGAATCTCAACCCTTTGGCACGCATCGTAACCTCCGCTTCGGCTGGAGTGCCGCCGAGAGTCATGGGTTATGGCCCAATCCCTTCAACGAGAAAAGCCTTGAACCGGGCTGGCTTGAAAATGAAAGACATCGGTCTTGTTGAAATTAACGAAGCCTTTGCCGTTCAATCCCTGGCGGTGATGGAGGACCTGGATCTGGATCCGGAGATCGTCAATGTCAATGGTGGAGCGATTGCCATTGGGCATCCGCTTGGCTGTTCGGGTGCACGTCTTGTCACAACTTTGGTGCATGAAATGAAAAACCGCGGAAACGTGAAATATGGTCTGGCAACTTTGTGTGTTGGAGTGGGTCAAGGCGAAGCGACCATTATCGAATATTTGCAAAGTTAGGAAGAATTATGAAAAAAGTAATATTATTTTTGATCGGTGTTCCATTATTGTTGATCGCTTGTAATGCATCTGCGACGCCCATTGTTGATGCTCCTGCGCCCACTGAAGCCATCCCCTTTACGCCCATCCCAACATTCACATCGATTCCTCCTGTTGAGCAGGCGGTCCTTCCCACTTCGACCATCCCGCCGATTCAACAGCCTCCATCCAATGGACCGGTTCCGATCATTTTTGATGTGAATGGGACATATAAAGATGTGGTCGATAGCATCCCTGCCGGCTCAAGTAAAACGTATTCGGTCAATGCTGCGAAGGGACAGATCGCTTCCATTTCCGCATTTCCCCAGATTCCTGACGGCAGTTGGGGATATATCCATTTGCAGATCGTTGGTGCAGACGGAACCCTGTTATGCCCACAGGCGCTCAATACTGACTGTCCATTTTGGCGCGGGGCTTTGCCTTCGTCTCAAAATTATTTTTTGACCGTAACTCCAGAAGGAGATGCCGTCAACTTCACTTTGCGCGTGGCGATCAACCCGCCGGGAAAGAGCAGTCAATCGTTCCATTATGGCAATCCTGCCACGGGTCTTTCACTTACATATTCTGACATGTTCATCCCAGCTGTTCCGCCTTATGGAAATTACAAGACACAGCCGGAGCTTGCGCTTCAACTGATCGATTCAGCTGCTTATTACAAAACCAATCTTGGTCAGGCCTTCTTGTTCATCTCCTCCACAAATGACCCGCAAATTGTTGCAACCTGCACAGAGCCGTCCCAGGCTACTGGTGAACTTGAACAGGTGATCGGCAATGAAGTGATCAATGGATATACATTTGTTCATAGCACTGGCAATGGAGCCGGCGTGGGCAACCTGTATCAACAGGAGATTTATCGGACGGTCAACAAGAATATATGTTACGAGGTGATCTATTATCTGCATTCATCCCAGGTCGGGAATTTCCCGGCGGATGCAGGCATCACTGAATTTGACCGCAATGCGGTGATTCAAAAGTTTTATGGTGTTTTCTCCACCTTCTCCATTAAATAACCATGAAATCATGAATACCTGAAAAATGGACTTTAGGAGTGTGAATGAAAAAAATAACCCATCTTGTTTTCCTTCTTTCTTTTCTTAGCGCGTGTACCATGCCTGCAAGTCAGGCTCAGGCTCCCGACGGATCAGTGCCATCCCAGGCAACAGCAACACAGATTTCGACAGATCTCCAGGCGGAGTTCGCAACTGAAGGTGCTGCATTGCCTTTGGAAATTAATGCCCCACTTATCGATGGGCCATCGATCATATCCATTGAGATGATCGATACTGTCAATGGTTGGGGAATTACAAATACCCAGATCGTTCGCACCAATGACAGCGGAGTGACCTGGTATAACGTCACACCGCCCGGTATAGCTGAAACAGGATACAGTGTGGTGACTCAATTTTTGGATGCCACTCATGCCTGGTTGCAATTTCCCGACCCGAATAATTATCCCAATGGCGGCATGATGTATCGCACTTCGGATGGAGGAATTACCTGGTCCTCCAACGCAACGCCATTCAGCAGTGGCGAGATATCATTCATCGACTCGAATAACGGATGGATGATGGCTGATCTTGGCGTCGGTGCGGGCAGCATGGCGGTCTCCGTGTTTCAAACGGCGGATGGGGGTGTTACCTGGAATCGAACATTTACCAATGATCCCAACATTGAAGGTGCGGGTGATTCACTTCCACTTGGCGGCTTGAAATACGGCCTTACGGCAACCAACATGCAAACTGCATGGATTTATGGCGTCACTTATTCAACAGGTTCCGCCTATCTGTTTCGTACGGATGATGCGGGAAAATCTTGGATCTTGGTTCCGATGGAACTTTCTGCGGAGGCACAAGGGGCCGAACTTTCCGTGGAGAAAGTGCAGTTCGAATCAGCCATGCAGGGAACTATTGTCATGCGGATCACCGGCCCGAAAATAAGGATGGTGATCTATCAAACGAATGATGGCGGTGCTACGTGGATTCCCGCCAGTGCAACAGTTCCCGGTGGAGGATTGGTGGATGTGGTGTCGGCGCAGGAGATTATTTTTTATGGCACAGACCAATTCCATGTTACGAAAGATGCGTCCTCCACATGGAATATTATTTCACCCGATGTGGTTTTTGGTGAGTCGATGATCTCGATGGATTTTGCGACATCCTCGGTTGGCTGGGTGATCACTTCCGACCCGGCGACGAGTCATTCCACACTTTACAAAACAGAAGACGGAGGCACGACATGGTTTCCGGTCATTCCGTAAAATTTATCTTGATCCTGGCTTCAGTGACATTGGCTTGCGGGTTGCCAACCGCTTCTCTCTCGCCGACGCCTGCTCCAATTCAAGAAGCAACAATTGCCCCGACAACAGGTCTCTCGGTTGATCAATTGAAGAATGCGCAATATCAACTTGGTATCCGCGATGAACACACCTTTGTACAATTGACTGACGGAAAATACCAACAAGGCACAGATACTACAACAGCAGATTATGCTTCCATTGTCTTGACCGACTTTATCGCGTTTGGTGACTTGAATGGAGATGAAATTAATGAGGGAGCGGCAATTGTGTATGAAAATTATGGTGGGACTGGCAATTTTGCCATGCTGACCATTTATACAGAATCAAATGGCTCGCCGACATTTCTCACCTCCACTTTGATCGATGACCGTCCGATCATAAACAATATCTCCATTGAAAATGGCGAGGTCTACCTTGACGCAACGACACATGGAATTGAAGACCCGTTCTGCTGTCCAACCCTTCTCACCACGCGCAGGCTTGCTTTGGTCAACGGGCAATTGCGTGTGGTTCATTACACTACTGCGGCGGCGGATGGTTCGAAACGCGAAATAGTGATCACAGGCCCCATCAATGGCGCGGAAGCGACAGGCAGTGTCCAGGTAATGGGTACCGTAAGCGTTGCGCCATTTGAAAATAATCTTTCCTATTTTATTTATGATGAATACGGAAATGAATTGGCCAAGGGACCCGTTGCTGTGACTGCGCCTGATTTTGGTGCCCCCGGCACCTTTGATTTGACGATCGCTCTGGATGGAATCCCTGCCGGCTCCATAGTTTATTTGGAAGTTCAAGATATCAGCGCAGCAGATGGTTCATGGCTGGCGATGGATTCGGTAAAATTGATGGTGAAGTAGAAATGTAGAATACTTTCAGTTGAGTCCGTAATTAACAAAAGGAGAAGAATATGCCACACCTGGTCCGTGATTGGATGTCCAGCCCTGTTGTTATTGTTGACCCAGATTCAAGTGTTGCCTACGCCATGACGCTGATGCGCCGCCGCAATATTCACAGTTTAATCGTGGATCTTACTGAAAATAATCACTCCTATGGAATTCTCACCACCACGGATATTCGCGACAAAATTGTGGCTGCCGGACGAAATCCTGCCGAGACCACTGTCCGCGAGATCATGTCCGGATCCATTGTCACCGGCCAGCCCGATTGGACGTTGATCGAATGTTCGCAATTCATGCAGCGACACCGCATCCATCATTTGCCAATTGCAGACGTGCAAGGCAATTTGGTCGGCTTGATCTCTGCAACAGATATTTTTATGTCGGTTGAAGAACAAGGTTGGGAGGAAGAGGACAAGTAGATAGGCAAGGGCGGGATAACTTCCGCCCTTTTTCTATTTAATTTATGAGGCTGCTTTTACAGCGGCTTGTTTCATGTGAGCCAGTACACCGATGAAACCATTGATGCGCTGCTGTGACACGGCTTCCTGTAAATTCATGGGATGATAAAAATCTGCGGGGACGGAAATGATTTCTTCGAGGCTGAGGCCGTTCAATCCGTTCAAAAGAATGGAGGCGAGGCCGCGTACGGTGGGGGATTGAGGTGGAATATCGAGGTGGAAGATAATTCCACCTTTCTCGTCTTTTTCTGCAATAATAAACACAGGGGTCATGCATTCAGGAACGGATTCCATTTTGGAGCGTTCTTCTTTGAGGCGTTCCGGTAGATTGGGTAATGATTCAGCATAGGCGATGAGTGTCTCGAGCTTTTCCTCGCGGCTCATGCTGGCGATGTCGTCCACAATTTCTTGAAGTTTGGCAGGTAAAGGCATAATTCCTCGGTAGGGACACAGCGTCGCTGTGTCCCTACGATAAATTTATTTTTCGATCGGCGCGTCGACGAGGTTGCCCCATTCGGTCCAGGAGCCATCATAGTTCTTGACGTTTTTGTAGCCGAGCAAATATTTCAGCACGAACCACGTCAACGAAGAGCGCTCGCCGATGCGGCAGTAGGCGATGATCTCTTTGTCAGCTTTGATATTCTTTCCTTCGTAGAGCGCACGCAGCTCTTCGGGAGTCTTGAACGTTGCATCTGCTTCGTTGACTGCCTGCGCCCAGGGAATGCTCACAGCAGTGGGGATGTGCCCGGCGCGCGTCGCACCTTCCTGCGGATAATTTGGCATGTGAGTCAACTCACCGGAATATTCCTTCGGAGAGCGGACGTCCACCAAAGGTTTCTTTTCTTCGAGTTGTTTGAAAACGTCGTTGCGGAATGCGCGAATTGATTGATTCGCTTCTTTCGCCTTATAGCTTGTTGCAGCATACGAAGGTACATCCTTCACGAGAGGCCGTTTTTCCTGCTCCCATTTGATGCGCCCGCCGTTCATGATCTTGACGTTGTTGTGGCCGTAATATTGGAAAAGCCAAAGGGCGTACGCGGCAAACCAATTGGATTTATCGCCATAAAAGACCACGGTGGTGTCGTTGGTGATGCCAAGTTTGGAGGCAACCTCTTCGAATTGTTCCTTGGTGAGGAAATCACGGCGAAGCGGATGTTGAAGCGTGGTGAACCAATCCACTTGAACTGCCCCTTCGATGTGACCGATGGCATACAGCAACGGATCCTCGTCCGATTCAATGATGCGGACGCTGGCGTCTTTTAGATGATTGGCGACCCATTCGGTGTCGACCAGAAATTCGGGATGAGCGTAAGACATTTTAAAGTTTCCTTTTCAGTATGATTTTAAGGAATAAAAATAAAAAAGCAGTCAACATAAAACAAAAGGACAGCGAACATTCCTGCGCAGACATAATTTGTGCGCGGGGGTCGTTCCACTGTCCTGAGTCGTTGACTGCTTGTTGTTGAGGGATGTCTCAGGCGGTGGTTACGAACCCCGCCATAGACAGGAGCAATAGTTAAAGTTTTGCATAAGAATTGGCGTATTTTACGTGAATAAAATTATTTGTCAAGACAGATATTATCGCTTGCTTTGATGTAAAATTGACGTATGTCAAAGCAGAAATATTACGTCGTGTGGAAAGGCCGCAAGACGGGGGTTTTCACTTCATGGGTGGAGTGTGAAAAGCAGGTAAAGGGAGTTGTCAGCGCACAGTTCAAGGCTTTTGATAGCGAAGCCGAGGCGGATGCCGCCTTCCTTGCGAAGTACGACGACTACAAGGGGAAATCCTCAAGCAGCGGAAAATGGCGAGAGGCCAGCACGCAACCGATCCTTCCCTCCATTTGTGTGGATGCGGCTTGCAGCGGTTCGCGTGGCAAGTTGGAATTTCGCGGCGTGAATACTGAAACCAACGAAGAGCTTTTTCATGCTGGTCCCTATGCCGAAGGAACCAATAATGTAGGCGAGTTTTTAGCGGTGGTCCATGCGTTGACATGGCAGGCCAAGCACAATATGCATGTGCCGATCTATTCCGATTCAGAGAACGCCATTGCCTGGGTGGCAACCGGGGAGTGCAAGACGAACTTAAAACATACATCCGAAAATGCCGTTTTGTTTGCGCTCATTCACAGCGCGGAGAACTGGCTGGCGGAAAACGAACTTCCCGAGGATAAAATTTTGAAATGGGATACCGAACTGTGGGGCGAAAATCCCGCGGATTTCGGGAGAAAGTAAAACTTGTTTTTGAGAAGCAGGCCGGGGACTGTTTAGAGGCGATTCAATTCATCATGAAGTTTTTATCGACATCGTGGCAGGTAGGGCGGATCCGTGGAGTTGAGATCCGCTTTCATATTTCCATGATTTTCAGCGTATTGCTGGCTTATTTTATTTTCCATCCGACCGATCTTCGAACCGTTTTTCTGGCTGCTGCATGGTTGCTCGGGTTGACTTTCAGCATTTTCTTGCACGAATTGGGGCATGCGTTTGCCGCCAGACTTGTAGATGTGGAAGTGAAAAGTATCGTCCTTTGGCTGTTGGGCGGGCTGACGAATCTGGCTTACAAGCCGGAAAAACCATCTCATAACCTTGTTATTGCTGCGGCTGGTCCGTTGGTGAACATGGCGCTGGGCTTTTTGTTCGTTGCAGCCTATATTATTTTGTATTTACTTGCCCCACGGGCTTTGGATCCATCCGTGTTTATCTGGGTGCAGACTGCGCTTGAGCTTTGTCTCTCGCTTGCCTTTCTGAATGTGATTTTGGTCGCCTTCAATCTTCTTCCGATCTATCCGCTGGACGGTGGAAATATCATGCATGCCTTGCTGGATGGCATATTCGGCAGGTCCAATGCGGATTGGATCACCATGCTGGTGAGCATTCCCATCTTGTTATGTTTGATCGCCTTTGGGCTTGTTACGCATGATTATTTGCTGCTCGCATCTTGTATTTTGATCGGGCTTGCCATTGGCACCTTGAATCGGTCCACCCTCAGGCATATTAACCTTGGACTCAATTATCTTTTCAAGCGTTCCGGGTATTATTTTCTATTGGAAGATTACGAACGCGCCGCCCAGCTTTATACACTGGAAATTGAAAAGGAACCCGGGCAGCCGAACCATTATCTGGCACGTGCCGCCTGCCTGCTGAACATTCTTCAAAAAGAGAGGGCCCTTGCGGATGTGGAGCGTGCTTTAAAGCTTGCGCCGAACCACCCGGTGGCCTTGCAACTGCGCGGTGAAATGTATTTCATCGAAAAGGATTTTGAGGCTGCGTTGGGATATTACTCGCGTGTTCAGGAGATCAATCCGAATTGGGCGGTTCCATATTTTGACCGCGCTTCGATCCATTTGGAACGAAACGAATTGGCCCTCGCCTTGGAAGGCCTTAATAAGGCAATCACATTGACATCTCAATTCCCTCTTTTCTATGTGGTCCGCTCATTGGTTAATTTTAAACTGGGGAATCTTGAGACAGCTCATCAAGATCAGGATTCTGCTCTGCGCTTATCTGAAAAAGATGCGTTGACGGTTTCTCCCATTAACATGACTTTGTACGAAGGACGTCTCGATTGGGCTGAGGATTTTTACGGATACATCCTTTCCAAAAAGCCGCGTTCGCCGTATGCTTATCAAGGTCGCGCAGATGCATACGCTGCGAATCGTGAATACGCGAGGGCCATCGCAGATTACACGCGTGCAATTGAATTTAACATCCACAAAGCAGAATCCCGTTTGGGGCGTGGACGGTGTTATCATGCCTTGGATCAAATTACAAAAGCTGTTGATGATTTTAAACATGTTGCTTCTTCGGCAGGCAAGCTGCACTTGAAAAGACAGGCCGAGGAATCCTTGAAAGTCATCGGCAAAGGAGAATAGATGAAAACTGCGTTGTTATTGATCGATATTCAAAAGGATTATTTCCCGGGCGGTAAATATCCGCTGGTGGAGCCGCAGGCCGCTGCGAAGAATGCCTATATGCTGCTTCAATGTTTTCGCGAACATGGCGGGCATCACGTCCACATTCAGCATATTTCACTGGAGCCTGATGCCACATTTTTCATCAAAGGCGACGAAGGTTCCGATATTCATGATTTGGTGGCCCACTTCGAAGGCGAACCAATTGTCTATAAGCACGAGCCGAATTCGTTCTTAAACACCAACCTGCTCGAACTATTAAAAAGTTGGGAGATCGAGCGGGTCGTGATTACCGGCATGATGAGTCACATGTGCGTGGATGCCACTGCCCGCGCTGCCGGAGACCTTGGATTTAATGTGATCGTTGCTGAAGACGCCTGCGCATCACGCGATCTGACATTTGGCAATACCGTCATTCCCGCTGATCATGTCCACAAGGCGTTTATGGCGGCCTTAAAATCCTATGGTCAGGTGATGAAGTCGGATGAAGTCATTGCCCTGCTGGCCGGAGAGATTTAACGAATATGACGATCCTTGACCTCGAAAAACAGAAGCAGGCAAAAGAATATTCCCGCATCAAACGCCGCCTTTGGCTGGTGGATACTTTGTTTGGCGCTGCCTATGCTTTGGCATGGTTATTTTTGGGATGGAGTACTTCAATCCGCACATGGCTGGCGACTTTCACAACCAATGACTGGTTGTTGGTTGCGTTGTATATCATTGTCTTTGGTGGCTTGTACGCCTTGTTAAGTTTCCCTCTTGGCTATTACAGCGGATTTGTCCTGCCGCATCGATTTGGTCAATCCAATCAATCGTTTAAAGATTGGATCGTGGATCAGCTCAAGGGTCTCGCCATTGGCGCGCCGTTGGGATTGCTCATGCTGGAGTTGCTATATCTGGCCTTGCGTCTCACGGGAAATACATGGTGGTTGTGGGTGGCTGGCGGTCTGCTGTTATTCAACGTTGTTCTTTCCAATCTCGCGCCGGTATTGATCATGCCGTTGTTCAATAAATATGTTCCGCTTGGTGATGAACACAAGGAATTGCAGGAACGATTACTCAACCTTGCGCAGAATGCGAATACAAAAGTAAAAGGCGTGTTCAAATTCGATATGTCAAAACGCACAAAGGCTGCCAACGCTGCATTGACCGGTATTGGCAACACGCGCCGCATTATTCTCGGCGATACGCTGATCAACGAATTTACCTTGGATGAGATCGAAACAGTTCTCGCGCATGAATTGGGACATCATGTCCACAAGGATATTCCCTTTTTGATTGCCTTCGGCACGCTCAGCACCACCCTTAGCCTGTTCATTGCATCACTGGCATTGAATTCCGCTGTGAGTCATTTCTCCTTCACCTCTCCCGCAGATATCGCCGCTTTCCCCGCGTTGATGCTGATTCTCAGCGCCTATGGCCTGTTGACTTCTCCCATTGACAACGCTGTTTCCCGCTGGCGTGAAAATATGGCTGATGATTACGCATTATCTTCCACAAAGAAAAGTGAAGCCTTCGCTTCTGCATTTACGAGACTGGCAAATCAAAACCTCGGCGAGATCGACCCGGAAAAGTGGGTGGTCTTCATGTTCTATTCCCACCCGCCGTTGGGCGAGAGGATAGATAAAGCAAAACGATTTTCTGTGTAAAACCAAGAGGACTTGCATTATGCAAGTCCTCTTGGTTTTACTTCTTTTACCCGTCTTTTTACTTCACCAAGTCGCTCATCAATTCCATTGGTATGACTGCCGCACCGACAATCAACGGACCGGTATGCACGCCCAACGCAGGAGAGATGCGGACGAGATCCATTTTTGAAATATTTAATTTTTCCTTTAGCTCAGCGGCAAGTGCATCTGCCTTTTCAGCAAATCGGCCATGAATCATGGTGACCCATACTGGTGTGTCCCCAAATTTCTCTTTCATGGACTCCACGATCATTGCCATTGACTTGTTCAATGTGCGCCCGTTGCCAACTGTGCTGTATTTGCCGTCCGTGTCCACGCGGATGACGGGCTTGAGGTTGAGCAATGAACCTGCAAGAGCCTTTACCCGCCCAATGCGGCCGCCACGCGCCAGATATTCCAGAGTATCCAATGTGTACTGCAATTCTGTATTTTCGCGGATCTTTTTCAGACGCTCCTGAATTGCTTCCATGGTCCAGCCAGCTTTGATGCCCAGCGCTGCGGCGATCACTTGAAAACGCTCGCCGGCAGAAAGGGTGAGGGTGTCCCAATAATTTATATTTGCTTCGGAGGCAACTTGTCCGCCGCCATCCTGCGCTGAGTTGATCGTTCCGCTCAGCCCGGATGAAATATGCATCGAAAAAATATCTTTGTCTGTTTTGGCAATTTTGCGGTACAACTCGGCGAAGATCCCGGCGGAGGGTTGAGCGGTGGTGGGGATGGCAGGGCGCATGGCTTCAAGACGATTATAAAAATCGTCCGCCGAAATATCCATGGCACTTATTTCACCTTCCGGGAAATTAATGAACAGCGGTGCTTGTACGATGCCCAATTGTTCCAGTTCTTCGGCAGATAGATCTGCTGCGCAGTCAGTTACTATTTTCATTAACATCTCCTCGATAATTTGGTTACACCAAATCGCTCATCAAATCCATAGGCACAATCGCGGCCCCGACGATTCCTGGTCCTGTGTGTACTCCCAGTACAGGTGAAATACGCATTACCTCAAGTTTCGCGATATTCAGCTTTTGTTTGAACTCTTCAGTCAATGCATCTGCTTTTTCGGCGAAACGACCATGTAATACGGTGACCCAGACCGGGGTGTTCCCGTATTTTTCCACCAAATGATCTGCGATTGCAGTGATGGATTTGCCCAACGTACGCCCGTTGGTGACGGTGCTGTACTTGCCATCCGAGTCCACACGAATCACAGGTTTGAGATTCAGCAATGCGCCGGCCATTGCTTTCACACGTCCAATGCGGCCGCCGCGTGCGAGGTATTCCAGCGTGTCGAGGGTGTAGATCACTTCGGTCTTTTCGCGAATGGCTTTCAATCGTTCCTGGATTTTCTCCATGGCCCAGCCTGCCCGGTCGGCCAAGGCCGCGGCCATCACTTGAAAGCGTTCACCGCCGGAAAGGGTGAGTGTATCCCAGTGGCTGATGTTTGCCTGCCCTTTGACCTGTTCGCCGCCATCGCGTGCCGAGTTGATCGTCCCGCTCAATCCGGATGAAATATGAATGGAAAAAATATTCTTTTCCACTTCGGAAAGTTTACGATAGATTTCTGCGAAGATTCCGCTGGATGGCTGGGCTGTGGTTGGAATATTCGGCCGCATGGCTTCAAGGCGGTTGTAGAAATCGTCCGCTGAAATATCCGCCGCGCTGACTTCTCCTTCCGGGAATTGAATGAATAATGGAGCCTGCGACACCCCCAATTCCTTGAGCTCTTCGTTGGACATATCTGCTGCCGAGTCAGTTACGATCTTCATATGGTTCTCCTTTGGTTTATAGCGAACGATTATTTTTCTTTTCCAGAAACCACTTGACCGCATCATGAATGCTTTCGTACAGTGGTCGTGGCTTGTAATTCAATTCACGCGTTGCTTTCGCATGACTGATATTTGAATTGCTTTGCAATACTTCAAGCGAATAAGGTGTGAAACGCGGAGTTGCATTTGCCAGCTTGTAATACAGAGGCGTGAACAAGGCTGCAAATTTTGCAAAATCAAACGGGATCTTCATCTGGAAGAAATTCCTTCCTGTGATCTCGCGCACTGTTTCAAGTAAATATCGAACGGAAATCTTTTGGCCCGATAAAATATAACTTTCGCCGCGTTTCCCATTTTGCGCTGCGGCGATCAAACCATCCGCCACATCGCGAACATCCACGAAATCATAAGCTCCATCGACGTACAAGGTTGGTTTCGCCGTTGCAGCATCGTGAATCACTGCGCCCATCATCGATCCGCGAAAATCATAGGGGCCGATCACGCCGGTGGGGCAGGTCACAACAGCTTCCAGCCCGGAGTGAGCCGCGTTCAACACTTCCAAAGTTGCTTCGGCTTTCGAGCGGTCATACGCGCCATAGGGATTGTTCATATCGTACGGAACACTTTCATCGATCACACCCTTTTCCACACGTTGGATCGCGTGGATCGACGAGGTATAAACCAGTTTCTTAATTCCCTTTTCCATTGCTGCGTACAGGATGTTTTTTGTACCATCTACATTTACCCTTCGCACAAATGGATTTGGTCCCGGCATGATCGAAATTATTCCTGCAAGATGAAAGATGCCTTTGATGCCGTGCAGGGATTCGAAAACTGAATCGGTGTTGAGGATGTCGCCTTCGAACGCTTCAACATCTAATCCCGAAATTGATTCGTGGCTTTCGCCCGGCAGAATCAATGCCCGCACTTTTTCCCCCTGTCTCAAAAGCTTTCTCACGAGGACATTTCCCACATGTCCTGTTGCGCCAGTCACCAGCCACATAATTTCAGAACCTCACTTTTTCAACAAACTATTGACCAGCATGTTCGTGCTGTCGCGCGCAACTTTTTCCCATTTGGCACCTTTGGGATCCATCAAGCTTTGAAGCAGCAATCCCATTGCGGTCGAGACAATCATCCGTGAGGTCAGCTCCGGGTCCACCTCGACGAATGAACCTTCCTCCACGCCTTTCTTGATCAACAATGTGAAGTGCTTGTGGTAGCGGCGATAGGGAGCAATGCCTGCCTGCCAGATCTTTTTATCGCGGCTGGCTTGGAGCCAAAATTCAAGGAACATTGGCAGGTTTTCACCTGCAGTTTCGAAGATGTAAGGGAAAGCTTCCGTGATCTGCATGAAGGTTTCAGGAACGGTTTTATCTTTTGAGGCTTCGGTAACAGTATCAATTGTTTGCAGCCAGCCATCCAGCAGTACGAGAAAGAGCGCCTGTTTGCTTTCAAAATGATGATAGAAAGCACCTTTACTGATGCCCGCTTCTTCGCAAATATCATCCACGCTCGCGGCGTTGAACCCGCGTGTGGAAAATAATTTGACGGCTGCATCGATAATTCTGGCCCTTGTCTCTTCACTGCGCTGCTGCATTTTTGCCTCGTAAAAATAAAAACCGACTGGTCGGTTTGTTTTTACTCCTGTTGAATTGCACTGTCAAGATGATGAAAATCACAAGGTAGGTTAAATGCAATTCGGACGGAAGCAGGTTTCCGTCCGAAAGTGGGGCGTTGTTCTTTATTTCCTATTTTGGTTTATATGCGGTGATCTTGGCGCTGTACACTGCTTTGTACACAGCTTCCCGCGGGTATTCTGTCACATCCAATTTCATTTCATTCAGAGCGCTGTCCACGGTTTCCTTGTCAAAGAAAACAGGTTTGATCGAAATATCCGTGAAGCCAACGGACTCCATCATGGCAATGTATTCCTTCGCTTCCACAGCGCCGGCTACGCACCCTGCCCATGCGCTCAGGCTGCGTCGAACCATTTCAGGGAGCTCGCCATCTGTGACTATATCAGATACGGCGAGCTTTCCGCCGGGTGCAAGCACGCGAAAGGCTTCATTGAAAACTTTTTCCTTGTCAGGTGAAAGATTGATGACACAGTTGGAAATAATGACATCCACTGTGTTCGAGTCAACGGGAAGTTCCTCGAGATACCCCTGGCGAAATTCGACATTGGTTGCTTTGACTCGCTTCGTATTGGACCGGGCACGTTCGATCATTTCGGGAGTCATGTCCACGCCGATCACGCGTCCTTCTGGACCGACTTTCTGGGCAGCCAACAAACAATCGAGTCCTGCACCGGATCCAAGATCAAGAACGGTTTGGCCGGGCTTCAAGGAAGCGAGTGTGATCGGGTCGCCGCAACCGTAGCTGGTGCTCGATACATCGGATGGGACGGTGGCAAGCAGATCAACAGGGTAGAGACTGTTTTCGGTGGAACAGCAGGTGTCAGATCCGCAGCAAGAGGCGCTGCTCTTGATCCGCTCCGCGTAATGTTCGCGAACGGTGTCGTGAATGGGTGTGTGGGATTGCGTCATTGTATTTCTCCTTTTATATAGATGATTGTCTATGGATCAGATTAAAAAAATTTTTTCGATAAATTCGCTCTGCCCATCTCGCGATGAACAGAGATCGTACTTCACTTAGCAGCAGCCAGGACCACAGTTGCCGCCGCCACATTCGCACTCGCTATGCTCGCAGCATTCATTGTTGACGACCGGTAATTCGTTCATGAGAGTTCTCCTTTCATATCGAAGTTTGTCTATAAATGTTGCCAAAAAAACGGGACGATGCCTCGGCCGAAGACACGTCCCGATCAGGCCTTGATGGTTTTCAACAGGTTTTCAGTTGCAACAGACTCAGGTGCAAATTTGACCATGAGCTGGCCGCAGCAATATGCAACACGTTCCTGATTGAGGGTATAGAAAGTTTGCTTGCCTTCCTCGCGGACGGTCACCAAATCAGCCTCGCGCAGAATGGCAAGGTGATGGGAAACAGTGGGCTGGGAGACATCCAGCTTCTCGACTATTTCGTTGACGGAAACCGAACAGCAACAACAAATGTTCATGATCTTCTGGCGGGTTTCGTCGGAGATCGCTTTGGCGAATAGCACAGGGTTGAATTTCATGTCAATAACTTTCTTGTGGTTATTATATAGACAAACGTCTATTTGTCAAGAGAGAAAATAACCTAAGGTTGTGTAGGCATTGGTATGGTTTCATTTACAGTCATCTGGCTTGATCCGTCTGCATTGTATATTGTTATTTGGTGGATAGCATTTGTAGTATTGGCAATGGCCTCCCATGACTCCCGTTTGGTGAGCCGAGGTGTGCTGTTGGCAACCGTGTAGGTATCGATGCCCCATTTACCGGCGCTTTCACGCCATTGGGAACGAATCTCCGAATTGCCGGGAAACTCTGGTGAAGTGATAGTGTCATATGCCTTGCTATAAACAAAGCCTGCGATGGCTGGGTCGTACAAATAGTAAAGGTAGGGAATGTTTGGACCGGCGGGCAGGAATTCCACGATGCGGAAATCATCATTGCCGTCATAATTCATATCCCCAACGATCAAGCTGCCTGGTGTGTTAATCGGCGTTAAGGTTTCCTTGGTCACAGTGATATTTTGTGTAAAGGCGCCAAGGCCAACTTCTTCCGGCTTTTGGAAAATGTTGATAGTTGCAATCTTCATATTTGAGGATGCATCGAAGATTCCGCACACTTTGAAGTATGTGGTATTCGTATTTGTGTTGACGAATTTAATGGTGCGAGTCAGGTCTACGCAGTTATTAGTAGTTGTAGCTACTCCACCCGCAGAATTAAGCGGCACTTTTAGTATTTTCCCGACAGTCAACACATTAGAATTGACCATTTGCAAAACAGCGGCATCTGCATTGTATTTTGTGGCAATAGAGGCCCATGTTTCGCCGGACTGGACAGTGTGAACTCCTATACAAGGCGGGCCGTAAATTTTCCCGGCACTGCCAATGTTTGGCACTGTGATCGTTGTGTTCGGTGAAATCTGGCCGGGATTGAGCAGTTGAGGGTTTGCCTGCTGTAACTTGATTGGATCCACACCGTAACAACGTGCGATTTGCCAGATCCATTCACCACTGAGTACTTGATGTTTGATGGTTGAACCGGCAACCAGGTTTGAGGAGTTTGATTGGGTCGTTCCGCTTTTTGTGAGAGTTGCTGTTGCGGGCTGTGAAGGTCCGGCGCCGCCACCGGATGCGGTCGCGCTGGTCGCTAGGGAGGTGGAACTTATGTCAGCTTGAGTGACTGTATAGGTGGCAGAGCAGGCCACTGTTGCGTTGGAAGCGAGGGTTGTATCCGCAGTACCGCAATTAATCGGTGAGCTGATACCAGCATCGGTTACCGTAAATTGCGCGGGTCCCAAAGAAGAGGATCCGCTGTTTTTGATCACGTAGTTATAAGTGATCGTTTGACCAACTCTGTCATATGTTATGGGATCTGCGGATTTTGTTAATGTCAGTGATTTTGATGGGACAGTTGCGACTGTGGTTATGACTTGATTTGAATTGACCGTATAAACATTGGCAGTTGCTGTGCTTGTGATGGAGCCCTTGTCAAGGTCAGCCTGCGTGATGGCGTATTCTGAGGTGCAGATAATAGTTTCGCCGGCATCCAATCGATCGTTAAGATTTCCAACGGTGTTGATGTTGGGACAAATTGGTGTCACGCCGGTGATCGTAATGTTTGGAGGAATATCTGTACTGTCGTTACGCAGAACCTTGATGGTGTAAGTAAATTTGACGATCTGCCCAACTGCATTGAATGGAGTGGAAGTATCCCCCTGGACAGTGAGCTCAAGATTTACTTTTTCTGCCATGGAAAGTGTTGCAGTTGGCTGGGCGATTAAAAGTGGGGCTTGAGTAGCGCTTGTGTTGGAGGAAAATCCGCAAGAAGCTAACAATAAGCCAATCAGTGTAGAAAGAAGTAGCGAATGAATTATTTTGTTCATTTCCGTTTCCTTTCCAGTTTGGCGAGTTGGCAATATTAATAAATTGAACGAAATCAATAAAAAGAGTATAGCACGAATAAATGAAGACTGTTTTTTTTATTTCTTCTAAACAATTATCCCCTGATCTTATCAGGGGATAATTGTTCAATTCTTTAGTCTCTTTTTTAGGTGTTATTGAGTTGCGCAGATCCCAGGTTCCAATCCAGTAGCATCATAGCCAATAGCCTGTCGGCAGGTATTGTCAAACTCGGACAATTCCTTGATTGGATAGAAGTTTGTGATTTCGGAGTTGGCGGCTCCGGCCTGTTCGTATGTAAAATGATCGTTGTAATCGAACAATGCCGGATCAAGATGGGTCCCTGACCAAATTCCCGCAGTGTATGTCTTTTCACCGCCTAAAAGCGACTGTTTGTATGCAATTTGGAAGCTGTGCGGATCGACGGGATCTAAACGTACCCAGGCGAGATCGGCATCATCTCCAGTTCCCTGATCGAACAAAATGGTTTCGAATCCGTCGCTGCTGGCACCGGCGCTGTCCGCCTTTGCAGGGCTTACTCCGCCTATGTCGAGATTTCCATCTTTGTAAACGCGAACTCCCTGGGTTGTCCACTCTGCGGAAGAAGGATTATCCACCATGATGAGGTATTCGCCAAAACCATTTTGGTCCAAGTCCAATTCAATAGCATATTGGCCTGTGAATGCATTATTCACATCACGCCCAACCGTGGTGATGATTGCGTATACCCAGGTGGGATCTTCTGGATAGACGATTACCTTATCAAGGTCAAGGTGTGGGAAATAGACATCCATTGCGTTGGCATTGTAGGGTCGTTCAAATTTTCCATCGGAGAAATCGTCACCGAGCAAGGCGCGTGCTGCATTCGTTGAACTGACTGTACTGTGGTCGCCCCATCTTTCACCACCTGAAGTTGGCGGCGTGCCGGGAACATTTGTGTGTTGGATTGCTGGTGCTGTTTCCGGTTGGACAACTGCCGGTGAAGTGGCTTCTGGTAAAGAAGTTGGTGCTTCAGTGGCGATGGATGCCACCATTGGCGGCTCGGTTGGTTGTGACTGAGGTGCAGATGTACTACAGGCCGTCATCAAACCACAAAGCAGGATGACAGATAGAAAGTTTGAAAATTTCTTCATGAATAATCTCCTTTTTTACTAGTTGGATAATTAATTTTATATCTCCCCCAGCTTGATTTCCTATAAATACGAAATTTTTGAGTTTGCAATTTTGCAAACTCTCCTAATTTGATGGAGTTCGGGAAATTAGTACCTCCATAGGATGGACGAATCGTTATTTTCTTTTCCCCCAGCACACATTTGATTTAATTTAGAGTGGATTGTCCCATGGTGCAACGCCATGTCTTGGCACGCTTCGCAGAGACCTGTTTACTGCCTCCGTTACATCCGGCAGAATCTCTGCTGTGGCAGCCAGCAGCCCAAAGCAGCCTGCAATCATCATGTCGCCAAATGGAACAGCAAAGTAGGGGTTTAATTGTCTATCGTTTATTGCGGTGAACATACTTCGTCTTGGGCCGGTGACCACGATATCAAAATCATCCTGCCCGAACTTAAACGGGCCTGTTCCATACACCAACGCACCATGACCCATGTCATCGAAAATATCTTGATGCCTGAGTGATCCATCGGCCAGTGCGCGAATATATTTTTCCAACTTGGGTAGATTGATCTCGCCAGTGTGATGTTCAAAAACGCCTTCGATTCCATCCCCCAAACGAAATGCCAGCGTATGAAAATTCCCCACATTGACAATGATCTTGCATTTTCGATTCGCTACTATTGGGTCGAAGTTCGCGCCTAAGACAGCTGCGGGGGCTGTATCCATTACCACCAATGGACAAGGCAAATCCACCGACGAATCGGCTACGGATTGCAGGCGGGTCATGATCTTTGGGATTTCAGACGAAAGAAAGGCGAAAGAGGAAAGAGAGTTATGTTTACGAATTCTCTCATCAAGATAATCAAACCTGAATTGTCTATCCGAGACTCCTGCGGGCGCATTGCCATGATCAAAAACGGCCACAGCGATGGCCCCCAGGTCTTGGAGGGAGACACCATAGTCATTAAAAGTTTTTGAGATCAATTCAAAATCGAAATCTTTCAATTCGATTTTGTCAGCAGCAGAGAGCTTGCGGCCTTCATCTTCTGAAACAATTTTAATTCCCAGAGATTCCACTTTATCCAATTCATCGTTCAAAGTAGTCGCGGCAGAGGGTGTCATGTAAACAGATATTCCTGCACGTGCAGCTTCCTCGATTGCCCAGGCCGAAGGGCCGCCTCCCATTTGATGGCCTGTCAGCAGGATCGGGGTCCGCGAAAGAAGCGCTTGTTTGACACGGCGGTGAATCATCATGGTGGGAGATGGCAGGATAAGTTTGAATCCGTTTTCGATGTCGAGATTCGAATCATATAAAAAAATATCCTGTGTTCCTGTACCGATGTCTACCGCTAAAATTTTCATGGTTGAACCGGCAAATCGCTAAATTTCAATTCCAAGCCAGGTGCGGATGAAATATCCGATTACAAATGAGAACGCGGCAACGCTGAGGCTTAACCCTGCCATTTCGACAAATCGCTCACGGAAGGATTCGCCTTTGGCAACGGAAATATAGTAATTGAAAACAGCGATGATGATCACAGCTGTTGTGAGCGCAATGGCAAGATCCAGATAGTAGTTTTCGAAAAGTAAATAAGGAAGGATTAACAAAGTAACAGTGACAATGTAGGCGATGCCTGTGTAAATTGCGGCGCGTACTGGTTGTTTGCTGGTCTTTTCGGAGCGGGTGGAAAGATATTCACTCGCTGCCATCGACATGGAAGCAGCAATGCCGGTGATGAGGCCTGAAAGGGCGATAAGTTTTACATCCTGTAGGGCGAGGGTCAGACCGGCCAACGCACCTGTCAGTTCAACAAGAGCATCGTTGAGGCCGAGTACAACCGAGCCTGCATATTGCAATCGTTCTTCATCAAGCATTTCGATCAATTGGTGCTCGTGCCGGTCTTCTTCCGCTTCATATTTTGTGGCTTCAGGGATTTCCTTTGCCACAGCTGCGTAATTTACCTGGGCAGCTTCTTCACCTTGTTCCATTAGTTTTACGCCAAATGTAAAACCGAAGAGAATACTAATGGTGTAATAAAACCAAACAAAAAACCAGCGTGGCTGTACTTCCGCATTGGTGTATCCCTTCCAGCCGTTGTAGTGGCGTAATTCATCCTCGGCGATTTGATCGAGGATCTTTGCGTTCTCTTCCGATTTGATGCGCTTTGCAAGGCGCTTGTAAATGTGATATTCGGTGATCTCTGTTTGTTGAAAGAGAAGTACTTTTTTGCGAATGTCTGCACTAAGTTTCATAATAATCTCCTTAAATAACGATGATGAATTCAATTGTAAGCGATTTTATTAAACAAAAATTCACCCAACATTTGAGGTGTCAGGTGAATTAATTTCTGGTTGTTTTATGCTTTTTGCAGGACGAAATACCAATATCTGCGGTTGTCTAGATGCGGCAGGGCGTTCGGCGAATTGGGTGTCAGCCCGGCAAAATGGTAGAACTGTTTGCGCAATATCTTCGGCACGTAGGTATTGACCAGCTCAATGCGATGTTCGCGATCCAACTCCATAGCTTTCAACACATTTTCGGTAATGTCCTCTTCCTTGACCACTTTCAATCCCATGTTTTTTAACTGGGCGTGCCAGGATTCAAGTTTTTCCACATAACGCAAATCGGTATATAGAAAATATCCATTTGGCTTGAGGATGCGGCGGACATGTTCAAAGAATTTTGTGATGTTTGGATAATAGAGTGATGCTTCAACATTGATTACGATATCGAAGGAGTTGTCGGGAAAGTTCAACGACTCTGCATTGCCGTGATGGAATTTGAGGCCTTCCATGTCGTACTGGCTGCGACAAAACTCGATGGCGCGTGCGGAGAAATCCACACCGGTGTAAGACCTGGGTTTGAAATAATTCATGATGAAGTGCGCGCCTCCACCCCGCCCGGAACTGACTTCCAATGCATCGGCATTTTTCCAGTCCACAGATTTTGCAACGTGATGATAGAGCTGAAGTGGATAGCGATGTTTTTCGTATTCTGGTTCCAGGGAGATGGGCTCCACGCCTTGATGATGAGCCGTATATCCGAAGTTCATGAACAGCACTTCTTTTTTTAGATTCAGCGCCGAAACGAATTCGTATTGTAGACGCGTCAGCCAGCTCTTAACATTTGGGAAACGGTGAAATAATATCTTGTTCAGCATGTCGTTTTCTCTCCTCCACAGGATTTATTTTTGAATGGGAATTCAAAATCCGCCGGACTCTTCCAGGTTAGGTTGGCGCGTATTATACCCCCATGAGTGTGGAGAGAACTAATCACCTTCCTGGCTGGCATGGCGCAGGTTGTGATGGATGGTGAAGAACAGCATTTCGCGAACGGTTAATTTACCTATGATTGGATGAGGCAATTGCACTTCATCCAGGTCGTTTTCATTCCACCCTTCAAGTACAGAGATCAATTTATCGATTATGGAAGATAATTGATCTAGCAACTCTGCTTTTTCTTGCTCGGGGGATTGTGGAGTATTTTGTTTAGGCAGAAATGTTCCAGAAGCTTGTGCACCGTAAGCGATCTCTCCACGGTAGATCGTGCAGATTTCATCATAAGTCCTTGATAAATTACCCGGCCTGCCAAACATCGTTTGCAGCGCCACTTTAGGTAATTTCAAGGCTTTGATTAGAGGTTTAATCGCTCGTATTATGTGATCCACATTATCAGAAGCAGACCAGACCTCTCCCTGTCGCGTAAAGAACCCATGGTCAGGAATGTCGGCAAACCAATTTAGTGCGCGCTGCTCTGAGTCTTTTAATGCAGATATTATGTCAATTTTTGAGTTGATTTCAGTCATATCGATTTCCAATTCTTTAGTGGTTTCTTGTTATTAAACCCTTCGCCTGTAGGATTGGTTTCTCGATATTTTTTCTGGTATAAGAAACAGGCCGCAGTCTCTGCGGCCTGTTTCTTCAATTAAATAGGAATTACCTTTTACTTCATCGTCTCATAATTTTCGGGCAGCCAGCAACAAAGGACCAATTCTCTCGCAGCTTTAACCTCGTCCATCCGACCGAATTGAGTGTCATTTGGGGCGTTGTGCAGCAAGTCAGGCTGGGACTTGGCCTCCTCAGCGATTTTGATCAACGCATCCGCAAAACGATCAAGGGTGTCTTTGTTCTCGGTTTCGGTGGGTTCGATCATCAACGCTTCATGAACAATCAATGGGAAATAATTTGTGGGTGGGTGGAAGTTGTAATCCATTAAGCGTTTTGAAATATCCAATGCGCGGATGTCACTGCCTTCAAATTGTCCTTCCATGACAAATTCATGCATACAGATTCGGTCAAATGGAATTTTGTAGGTTCCACGCAAGCGTGCCTGCAGATAATTTGCGTTGAGCACGGCATATTGGGAGATGTCTTTGAGGCCATCGGGTCCGTGCATTCCGATGTAAGTATAAGAGCGGACAAGTCCGCCGCCAAAGTGACCGTGGAATGCCTTCATCCGCCCAATGCTATGTTTGGGTGTGACGAAACCATACAAAGGCGGGGTGTCTTCATCCTCTTCTTCGATGATGCCAACGAGAGGCGAGGGTAGAAAGTCAACAAGTCGTTCGCTGACGCCGACGGGTCCGCAACCTGGTCCGCCGCCACCGTGGGGGACGGCAAAGGTCTTGTGCATGTTGAAATGCATGACGTCAAAGCCGAGGTCGCCGGGGCGGACGATGCCGAGGAGTGCGTTCAAGTTTGCGCCGTCCCCATACATAATGCCGCCACAATCCTTTACCAGCTTGATGACCTTTTCAATATTTTCATCGAACATGCCGAGCGTGTTTGGGTTGGTGAGCATCATGCCCACGACGGTATCGTCGCAGGCAGCTTCAAGGGCCTTGAGGTCCACATTGCCGCGTGCATCGGAGGGGATGGTCACGACGGTGAATCCCAACATGCCAACGGAAGCGGGATTGGTCCCATGGGCGGCATCAGGGATGAGCATCTTGGTACGTTTGGTGTCGCCACGTGATTTGTGATATGCGGCCATCATCAAAACGCCGGTGAATTCCCCATGCGCACCGGCGGCAGGCTGTAAAGTGATGCCGGCAAATCCGCTGATCTCCTTGAGCCATTCCTGCATTTCATACATCAACACGAGATTGCCTTGCACAGTTTCAATCGGCTGCATTGGGTGGGTGTATAAAAAGCCCGGCAGGCGGCAGGTATCTTCATTGATCTTCGGGTTGTACTTCATGGTGCAGGAACCCAAGGGATAGAAGCCGCCATCTACACTGTAGTTGAGTTGGCTGAGGTGCATGTAGTGACGAACCACATCCACTTCGGCGAGCTCGGGCAGGGGAAGGTCGGAGCGCAACAGCTCTTTGGGAGGCAGGACAGTTTCGGGCACGTCGGAGGCGGGCATGGTCACGCCGAGTCGGCCGGGGGAGGAGAGTTCAAAAATCGTAGGCTCGATTATCTTAGCCATTGTCGATCTCCTTCAATACCTGTACAAGCGTATCAATTTCTTCCCTGCTGTTTATTTCGGTGACAGCGATCAGCAGGTGATTTTTCAACGATGGATAATCCCGACCAAGATCATAGCCGCCGAAGATGCCATTTTCAAGCAGGTATTGATTGACTTCGCTCGCAGGCTTGGGACATTGCAAAGTGAATTCGTGGAAGAAGCTTTCCTTGAAATGAACCTTGAAGCCTTTGATCTTGCCAAGTTCGGATGCAGCGTAATGCGCTTTTTGATAACAAAGACTTGCAACTTGATTCAAGCCGCTCTTGCCAAGTGCTGACATATAAACGGAACAACCCAGTGCGAGCAAACCTTGGTTGGTGCAGATGTTGGATGTGGCGCGTTCACGCTTGATATGTTGTTCGCGTGAAGTGAGCGTCAACACATAGCAACGTTGCCCGCGTGAGTCGAGGGTTTCACCGACAAGACGTCCAGCCATTTTGTGAACGTAGGATTTTTTCGTTGTGAAAAATCCGAGATAGGGTCCGCCGTACCAAAGGGGAATGCCGAACGGCTGTGCTTCACCGACAACAATATCCGCGCCCATCTCGCCGGGGGTCTTGAGCATCAACATGGCAGTTGGATTCGCCACGATGCAAACAAGCGCACCTTTTGCGTGTGCGGCCTCGATAAGTTTTGTGTAATCGTAAATGCGGCCAAAGAAATCAGGGAATTGAACGACGACGAGCATTGTGGATTCGTCGATCAACGGGATGATCGCTTCGGGTCCGGACTCAGGGTTGACTGATGCATCGTCCCCGGCTTCTTCCAATCCCATGCCTTGTGAGTACGTGCGTATCACTTCGCGATACTGTGGATGGACTGCGGGTGACATCACAACTTTTTTGCGTTTGCCGCGAAATTGCGCAAAGGCGAGGTTCACGGCTTCGGCAGTGGCAGTTGCACCATCGTAGTGCGATGCATTTGAAACTTCCATGCCGGTCAGATTCGTCATCAGCGATTGGAATTCAAAGATGGCTTGTAGCGTCCCCTGTGAAATTTCAGGTTGATAGGGCGTGTATGCGGTATAGAACTCGCCGCGGCGTAACATGTGGTCAACCACGGAAGGGATGTAGTGATTGTAGGCTCCGGCGCCAAGGAATGAGATCATGTGCTCGCGCACATTCTCATTGCTGGAGGCCATCTCACCCAGCAGGGCAGCGGCTTCCATTTCACTTAAAGCGGGCGGCAAATCCAATTCGGGAAAGCGATGTTTTTTCGGGATGGCGTCGAACAAATCATCCAATGATTTGACGCCGACCGTCTTCAACATCTCATCCCGTTCGTTCGGAGAGATTGGGATATAGGTCATGTTGACTCCGCTTGATTAATGAGCGCGGCCTTCACAATGTTTTTCGTAGGCTGCTGAATCCATCAGGTCGCCTGCGGAACCGCCTTCGATCTTGATCATCCAACCTTCGCCGAAGGGATCGGAGTTGAGTACTTCTGGTTTTTCTGAAAGCCCCTTGTTAATGGCGCTGACCTTTCCTGCGGATGGCGCATAGATCTCGGAAGAAGCCTTGACTGATTCCACGGAAGCAATGGCTTTGCCAACTGTCACGGCTTCGCCTTCTTCCACAAGGATCTCCACAAAGACAATATCGGAGAGCTGGTTTTGAGCATAGTCAGTAATACCAACTGTACCGCTGGCGGGGTCGAACCATTCGTCGGATTGTGCATACTTTAAATTGGATGGGGTTTTCATTTGTTTTCTCCTGAGGAAATTTTGGCGAATCAAAAAGGACGCACGATTCTAGAAATCGCGCGTCCTCTGTAATGGAACCTGAGAGATTAGTTGGTGATTACCAGTAAACCAACTTTACACCGTCGGTATTCCTTGAAGGGGAATTTTCCAGAGAGATATGGGAGTTGCAGAGTCCTTTTGCCTGAGAGATTCATCTGGCATCGCCTGATTCCAGATTTGCACCTTCGGCGCTCCTAGTCTTCTCGATCTTAGAGTCTCTTCTCTACAACATTTCAATTGTTAATCAAATTCTACGGTTGAGAGAGGCGAGAGTCAAGGGGCGGGAGACATGACTTTTGTAATGGGTTTACTTGCCTGCAACTTTACGAACCCGCTTGGGTGTGGAAGGTTCTTCAGGGATGGATGGTCCGGGAAGCACGGGTTCTGCAGGGACAGATGGTGCCTCCAAAATGGGAGGAATTTCAGACCCAACAGTAGTGGATGGAATGATCCGTACGCCGTTCAAACGGGCGAAATATTCTTTTACTGCCTGGTCGTTGAAGAAAATCAGGTTGAGAATCCCAACTACCGCGCTAAAAATATTTCCATAAATGAAAGTTGAGATTTGGAATACCGCAATTGATGGTGACGGCTTGACCGGTTGAGGCTGGCTACTTAAAAGTTTGGCGGCATAAATGATCTCAAAAGCTCCGAGAATGGTTGGCAATATGGTGATTGGCAGGCAGATCACACCGATTACCGTGCTTAAAACTGTGGCCGAGGCGACAAACCCCCAAAATAAATTGATGATGCCGCTGGTAAGTGTCATGGCGGCGATGGCTGTATATAAGCCGGGTTTTTGATCTGTATAGATTGTGTTCATTTGTTACTCCTTAAATTTTTGCTGTAAGGATATAACGAATGAACACAACACCGGTTGCAATTTAAAGATGATAATTTCTTAAGGTTGTTGAAAGGTGAGTAACAAGCCGCCCATGTAACTTGCGCCGTTGGGATCAGTGCAGGTGGGGGCCGCAATATTGGGCACAAATGAACCGCCCTCAACGACACGGATGCTGTAAACCGTATCCGTTTTCATGAGGAAATCTGCGTATCCATTGCCAAGCTCAGGTTTCAAGCCGGTGAAGAAAGTATCTTCGCCTTGATTCCAGGTGACGATGACCTTGATGCCGGGAACCTGCCTGCGGCGCGAATCCATGAGCATCACTTGGAGCAGACCTTCTTTAAGCGATGTATCGCAAACTGTATCCTGACCGACCAGCGTAAATGGAGAACCTGCAGCTGGGTTGGATGGTGATGTGGGCCGCGGAGTCGATGTTGTTATGGGTGGTTGTGGGATTAACGGTGTTTGTTCAAAAGACAAAGTAGGTTCTTCGAAAACGAATGTTTCCGTAATTAGTGACGGCTCAATAAATGGAATTTCAGGTATGGGTGTTTCCGTAGCGACGGCGAAAGGAATATTGGTGTTTGCAACGGAAGCAAACCCTTGTTGTAAATCTGTGGCGAGTTGTGCCAGAGGACGCGCGCTTTCAAATGGTTCGCCAGAGGCAAGCATGCGTTGGGCTTGTGCGCTAAGTTCGCCAACAGGGTCTGTGTCGCCGAGCAATTGAAGGCGTGCACGCGCGCGAGGTAGGTCATGTGTGGATGCATACGATGCGGCGATCACCGTGCGATATTGATCTTTGAAGTCTGTCCGCAGGATGGCAGGGCTTGCGTCCACGTATGTGACAGGGGAGATCAACCACGAGTACGCCAGACCAAGCCCAAGTCCGGCAAGAAGCGCGATGATGATGTGTAGTGTTGGGCTGCGAAGGTCAAAATTCATGGAGCAGTGCCGCCTTGCGGTTGATACGTTTGCATTGCAGTTAAGAGTTGCTGCAACTGCGTGATTTCATTTTCCGTAAATCCGTTGACGTGTGCATAATCCAATGTGTTTGTGACAACAACCGAAGGCGCTTCGCTGGATAATACCGCCAGCCTGCGTGCGGCGTTATCAGCATTGATCTCCCCGTGATAGGCTTCCGCAACCATGAGCACGTAATCGGCTCGATAATCTTCGCGAAGCAGGCCGGGTGTGAGGTTGGTAAATTCCACCGGATCGATCACCCAGCCATAAAGGATGCCTATTGCAATACCGATAACGGCGGTAATAATGATTTTTATCAAATTGGATGACATGAAGGAATTATACCCACACTGCAATATAAATAAGAAATGCCCGGGCAGGCTACCGGCGGCACCCGAAGACACTTCCTTACCGTTGCTATCTTTCGATCCTGGCGGGGTTCGAAAGGCTTCGCCGCGCCGGGCCTGCCCGGACGTGCGCAAGCATACCCGAAGAGAGGGGGGGTGTCAATTGAAGGTTATTTTTGTGGCAATGCCTCGGATTCGATCACGGACAGGAATACATTGATCAAATCAGGGTCGAAGAGATGACCGGCATTTTCTTGTAGATAAGCGATCACATCTGCGCGGGGCATTTTTTTGCGATATGGCCTATCACTGGATAACGCATCCCATACATCGATGATGGCGAAGAGTCGTGCGATCTTTGGAATCGCGTCTCCTTTTAAACCCCTGGGATATCCACTTCCATCCCAACGTTCATGGTGATAGAGAGGAATATCAAGCGCGGGGTGAAGATAGGAAATCGCCGAAAGCATATCATTGGCATGTTCCGGATGCCTTCGCATGACCTTCCACTCTTCTTCCGTAAGTGGACCGGGTTTTTGCAGGATTTCATCAGGAATGGCCATTTTGCCCATGTCATGCAAAAGAGCACCGCGACGAATGTGAGAGAGCTCTTCCTCGGTGTAGCCAATTGATTTTGCAACCTTGAGAGTTAATTCGGTGACCCGTTGTGTGTGGCCTTCCGTTTCCCTGTCGCGCAAGTCGAGTGCGCGGACCCAGCCTTCAATGGTCCTTTCATAGGCTTCCTGAAGGTTGTTGTGTGCGGTCTGTAATTCCTTTTCCGCATTTTTTCGCTCGGTGATGTCACGCGAAGCGATTTGTACTTCGATAATTTTGGAGGTTTTGGGGTCCAGAATGGCTCGGGAAGATGTTTCCAGCCAGATAAGCTCGCCATTTTTATGAATGGCACGAAATGTCACAGTGTTGATTTCATCCTGATCTGTTTTGTCAAAGAAATGATTTGAAACGACTTCACGGTCTTCTTGATGAACAAAGTTCAACGCTGAGGTGCCCGTCAGTTCTTCCGGGGAATACCCCAATAAGCTCTCGCTGGCGGGGGAAATATATAAAATTGTGCCATCTGTGGAAAGTCTTGAGATCATGTCGCTGGCGTTCTCGGCCAGCAGGCGGAATTGTGCCTCGCGTTCCGTGAGCGCATCCTGGATACGGACTTTTTCGTTATGCCCCAGCCATTGTTCGATGGCCTTTTCGGCGAGATGAGGCATATCCAGCATGGACTCAGGTGACTTCACCACATAATCCAATGCGCCGGATTTCAACGCTTCCACGGCAATCTTTTCATTGCCATAGCTTGTCATTAATATGATGGGTGTGGAAAGAAGGGGGTCGTGCTGGTCCGGCAGAAGCTCCATGCTTTCGCCGTCTGGGAGGCGCCAGTCTGCAATGATCAAAGCAGGCTCACGGGTCAACCTATAGACACGTGCCTCCGCAATGGATTTAACGCGATGAATATAAACCGGGCTTCCCTGGTCTTCGAAGGCTCTTTGTATTAATTCTGCGTGCGCATCATCGTCTTCGATAAGCAGAATTTCAATTTGATCTTCCAGCATGGTGATAGATGGTATCTTAGATTTGAGGATGTGTATTCCACCCAAGCCAGTAAAAGCCCAGGTCGTTCATGAGTTTGCTGAATTCTTCGAACCCCACAGGTTTGACAAGATAACTGTTTACGTGGTTGTCGTATGCGCGGGCAACGTCTTTCTCCGCTTCGGAGGTTGTCAAGACAATGATGGGTATTTTCTGCACTTCGACATCTTCCTTGATAATGCGCAGAACTTCCAATCCATCCACCTTGGGCAGGCGCAGGTCCAGGAGAATGACATGCGGCCGTGGGCTTGATTCCGGGGTGGTATATTCGCCGCGCCTCATGAGATAGTCTAGAGCAGACTGGCCGTCGGAAAAGTGCTTGATCCTGTTAGCAATGCGGTGGTCTTCCAGGGTGCGAATGACCAATTCGGCGTGATCAATGTTGTCTTCCACCAGCATGACGAGTACGGGTTCTCCCATCATCATATCTCCTTGTTTGCGCCTATTGTAAACCATTTGCATAAAGTTATGTATTTTTCCGGCTGTGCAAGGTGACTGTAAGCCCTGTGATATAATTTTCAAATTGCACTGTAAAAAACCTATTTTGTTCGCGGAGGATTGAAATGGAGATTACTACGCAGGAATTTAAACATGGTGATCTGGTGGCGGTAAAGGGACGTGTGGATAGCGCAACCGCCCCCGATTTCACCAAGGCTCTTGAAAAGATCAATGAGGCGGGTCGATTCAAGATTGCAGTGGATATGAGCGAGCTTGAATATATGTCCAGTGCGGGTTTTCGTGCATTGCTTGCCTCTCAGCGAAACTGCAAAAAATACAACCGCGGCGAACTTGTCCTTGTAAAAGTGCCTGAGAGAATTCGCGAGGCTCTTGAATTGGCAGGCTTTACCGAATTATTTAAAACATTCGATGACCCCATCGAAGCCGTGGGCAACTTCTAAAGGACGCACGGCGCGTTCTCGAAACCAAGGAAAAACATGCCGCCTCTTCAGTTTATTGTGAGAGGCGGCATCCTATTTCACCCTCATGCCAAAAATCACCTACCCGGCTAAATTTGAATTCCTCGATGAGATCCGCGACTTTGTTGCCGAAGTTGCGCGTCAGGGCGGTTTTTCCGACAAGGAAATCTACTCCCTGCAGCTTGCTGCGGATGAAGCAGCGTCTAATATTATCGAGCATGCCTACGAAGGTATTCCGGATGCCTCCCTTGATATCACCTGTACCATGCAGGGCGACACCATTGTCATCACCATGCGTGATGAGGGAATTTCCTTTGACCCCTCAAAGGTAAAACAACCCAACCTCAAAGCGAAGCTTTCGGAACGACAGATCGGCGGGTTGGGCGTCTATCTCATGCGAAAACTGATGGACGATGTCCGTTATGAATCTGTGGGGAAAAGCAATACACTGACCATGATCAAACGAAGAGCGTAACCCTATGGCCGCTGCCCCGCGAACGGAGCGCACCGAAACATGGGATTGGCGTCAACTGGCCAGCCTGGGTGAACAGCTCCGCAATGAATACTCACTGACCGCACAACGCGACCGAATTATTTCCATCACCAGCAGCCTGATCGAAGGGAAAGTGGACGTATGGCTGAACGAGGCTGTCTTCCGCTTGCCTGATTGGGGCGACGATGACCGTGTTTTTCCTCCAACCCCTCCCTTGGATGGAATGAAGCAGGCGGTCAAAACAGGGAAACTTTATACACAAAGAAAGAAAACGCAAACAAAGACGAAAAGCGCTTCTTTCTTAACTGTGGCTTCGGTCCGCCTCGAAGATCAGGGATTTACGCTGGGTGCCCTTCAAATCACCCGCAAAAAGGGACCGAAATTTTCTACCGAAGAATTAAACCTGCTGCAAGGCATCTCCCAAATCGTAGCGACCGGTCTTTCCGCAGCGCATCGCGCGGAAGTGGAACAGTTCCGCCTGCGGCAGCTTAACCTGGTTCGCAATGTGAGTGCCCAGATCGCCAACGTTTTGCACGTGGATGAACTTGCCAAACGCGTTACCGAACTCATTCAAACCACCTTTAATTTTTATTACGTTGCCATCTTTACGTTGGCGCCGAATTCAAACTCCCTTCGCTTTCGTGCCAGCGCAGTTGCGCCACGCAAGGGGAGGAGGAAAACCATCACGGCCCTTGAGGTCGAAATGGGGCAGGGACTGATCGGCGAAGCTGCCAGCCACGGACAGCAGATCGTGTGTGACGATGTTCAATCTGATGCACGCTATCGTTTCATCGACAGTCTGCCTGAAACGAAATCCGAAGTTGTAATCCCTTTAAGAATAGAAGACCGTGTGCTCGGCGTATTGGACGTGCAAAGCAATCAACTGCACGCCTTTCATCCAAATGACCTGCTCATTCTCAATGCCTTGGCCGATAATATTGCGCGTGCGGTGGAAGGCGCACGCCTATACAGCGGACTCCGCCGCCGCGCGGATCAGATGACTCTGGTCTCTGAAGTCAGCAAGAGCGTGACCTCCACCTTGAATCTCGCCGAGATCATGCGCGATGCCGCGAATCTCATCCATGAAAAATTCATGTATCCGCATGTTTCTCTTTTTACGGTGCATCCAAACAGAAGGATCATCGCCTACGAAGCGGGCAGCGGCAAACGCAGCAAGAAGCTCGAAGGCTATGCCATTTCATTGGATACCCCAACCGGCATCATGGTGTGGACTGCGCGCCTTGGAAAAACCATCCTCGTCAATGATGTGACCAAGGATGATCGCTACGTCCCTTCGCCGCTGCCTCCGAAGAACACCCGCTCCGAACTATGTGTGCCGCTTATCTTCAACGAAAAAGTAGTCGGCCTGCTCGATATTCAATCGGATAAAGTCAATGCGTTCACGGAGGACGATCAATTAATGTTCGAAGCCGTGGCGGATACGATGGCGGCCGCCATCCGCAATGCCGACCTGTATCGCTCCGAGCAGTGGCGCCGCCAAACTTCCGATAGTTTGCGCGATGTCGCAGGTTTGATCTCCACAAATGCAGGCGTGGACGAAGTGCTCGAAGCCATCCTCTCCGAATTGGACCGCAACCTGCCCATCGATATTTCCGCCATCTGGCTGTTGGAAGACGGCGAGCTTTGTCTTTCCGCCGTGCATGGCGCAGAGCCGGGACAGCTTGAAAGTGTTTGTATTGCCGATCCTTCGGCCGCGTATGCAATGGCGGAGGCTTTATTATCCGACCTGCCTGTGGTTCGCCGCGCAGATGAGCCGATGTGGCCCGCTGGGTTGGCCGCAGGGTTTGAAGGAAATTATTCATCCATTGCGGCACCGCTGCGCGTGGCGGATCGTCCGTTGGGTGTGCTCACTTTGGAGCATCACACTTCGGGACGCTACGGTCACGAAGCGCAGGCGATCACCACCACCTTTGCAAGTTATGCGGCGGTCGCGATCGAGAATGCGCGATTGTTTGATGCGGCCCAGGAACAGGCGTATGCGTCTGCGGCATTATTGCAAGTGGCGCAGGCCGTTGTCAGTTTGAATGATCTCGATGAGATCCTCGGCACGATCATTCGTATCATGCCGATCCTTGTGGGTGTGCATCGCGTGGCGTTGTATCGCTGGGACTCGGAGCGTGAAGTATTTATCGTTTCACATGAGTTCGGCTTTTCAGATGAAGAGGAAGCGATCCTTACGGAACGCGAATTCAAAATAGGCGAGTTCCCCCTGTTGGATTGTGCGCGAAACGAGAACCGCCTCCTGACACAGGGAATACCATCAGATGAGGAAATTGATTCGTGGCTGGCGATCAGCCCAACGGTCGAGAATGAAGCGGATGTCATGTCTGCAGAACGATTGTTGATGGCGGTGCCGCTGTCGATCAAGAACGATATGTTTGGCGTCATGCTCATCGAAGAAGCGGAGAATGCGCGCCGCTTCCGAACCCGCCGTTTGGAAATTATCAATGGGATCGCGCAACAGGCCGCGCTTGCGATCCAGAATGACCTGCTGCAACAGGAAATGGTTTCGCGCGAACGCCTCGAAACGGAAGTGCAGCTGGCCCGCCAAATTCAGCAGACGTTTATCCCGAGCAGTTTACCGACTCATCCTTCGTGGCAGTTGGCCGCGCGCTGGCGGACGGCGCGTCAGGTGGGCGGTGACTTTTACGACGTGATCGAATTGCCGAATGGAAAGCTTGGCCTGTTCATCGCGGACGTGGCCGACAAAGGCATGCCCGCCGCATTGTTCATGGCGTTGACGCGCACGCTGATCCGCGCGGCGGTGAATGAGACGAATTCGCCGTCTGAAGTGTTGAGCCGTGTGAATGAACAACTGCTGCCCGATACGCAGCAAGGCATGTTCGTGACGGCGATCTACGGCGAGTTGGATGTGGAGCTCGGTGAATTTACCTTTGTGAACGCGGGACATAACCCGCCGTTTTGGATGAAGGCCGATGGTGAAGTGGAAAAATTGACGCGCACCGCTGTGGCGTTGGGCGTGATGGAACAAGCCAATGTACAGCAGCGCACCATCACCTTGGGCGTGGACGATCTGTTATTGCTTTATACCGATGGCGTGACCGAATCGTTTTCCCCGGCGGGGGAGTTGTTCGGTGAAGAACGCCTGGTGAATGCGTTGAAGACCTACCCCGCACAAAATGCGGAAGAAGCGTTGGAGATCGTCGAGACCTGCCTGAACGAATTCTCAGACCCGCTCCCGCCCGGTGACGATCTCACGATGCTGGCGGTGAGACGGGTAATGCAAAAGTGACGGTCATCTTTTCGGTGGCCGTCACTTTTTTATAGGCTACTCTCTGCTCTGTCGGGGGCTCAGCCCCCGACAGAGCAGATCGCCCCGAATGAGCAAGTAAGTAGCGATTATGGATTTTTTATCGCCAATGAAGGAATGATCGAGTTGTACAAAACAGCACCTAATCCTTCGAAACCGTCCATTTCATTCGTTGATCCCCGAAAAGCATCCCCGGCATAAAATTCAAGAATCGTGTCGTGGGATTTATCTGCGAGCACGAATACATACGTTGTCGAATATCTTGTTTCGGGCGATACATCGCCTGAAAGCAATGAAAGATCGCTGGTTAGACGTCCGTACTTTACAGACCGATCTTCAGAGATGGTGAACAGATCGATTAGTTCCTGCCCTTCACAAAAGATCGGAGCAGAGACCCCGCCTGCATCAAACTCTGTTGAGACAACGCACTTGCCTGGAACAAGCGATGGAGAAACAATATATGGGTGGACTACAACATCGAAGCTTGCGCCGTTTGATGTCTCGATCCTGTAGATCGGAACGATTGTAGTGGCGCTTGAAAGATTCTCATGGAAAGTGAAGCCTTCAGGAATTTCAATTGTATATTTGTCGGCAATCGATACTTTTGTGATCGGTGATCCAGAAGTTGGCAGGGCAGTATCAACCGGGGCAGACGTATTCAATTGAATGGGGGCCGCGGTCCCCATCGGAGCGCAGGCATTCATGAGCAGGACGATGATCAACAGGGGTAATGTTCGTTTCATTGTAATCTCCTTGCAGGCGGTGACGAATGACGGGTGTATAAAGTTCCCTGTTGAGGAGCTTACCTTCATTTGATGGATCAGGGATAAAGCAGGGACAGAGCGGAGAGTTACGCTTTCTTGCGGCTGACTTGATAACAAGCAAGGATGTTGCCTGAGCCCTGCCATGTGCGCGTGCTGAGCAGCTTGAGTGACACGGGCGGACGGCCCGTGAACAACGGTGTCCCTGCGCCTGCGATGACAGGAAAGATCGTCAGGTGCAGTTCATCCACCAGATCATGAACCAGCAGGTCGTTCCAGAGCATACGGCTCAACAATACCAGGATGTCCCTGCCGGGCTGCTCCTTGAGCGCGGCGATCTCTTTGTACAGATCCGCCCCTCTGACGATGCGCGTACTATCCTCCCAGGGAGTCAGGTCCTCGTGGGTGATCGTATCGGAGACAACGATCTTCTCGACAGACTTGATCAGGCCTGCAAATTCACGCCGGATATCGGTGGCGTTCGGATCATCTGGAACGCTTGTCCAATACGCCTTGTTGCCCAGGAAGGAAGTGCGTCCGCTGAGTATCAGCGTGTCGGACGCACGCAGCCGTTCGGTGTTGTACTGATCGAGACTCTGGTCCCCGTGGTAGTCTTCGTGGAAATAGTCAAATAGTGCTTCGAGACTGCGATCCTTCCCTTCGTAATAGCCATCCAATGAGAGAAGGTTGCCGACAATAAGTTTGCGCATGGTATTGCTCCCATATCCTGAAAATCACAAAACTGCCTTGACATTAAAGACAGTTGCTGCACGCTTTGTTCAGTAGCGTGGACTTGCCTAAACCTTGTTTTGCAAATTATGCCCATTAAAATTTACTTCATCCCAATTAGGCGATAGTTTTGGAAATTCCCAATCGGGATTTGCCTGCCAATTTTTCCATTCTTCATATAAAGAACGGCGTTCTGAAGTAATCAATCTTACTGCTTTTTCGCTTTCATTATAAACTTCACTGACTTGTTCTTTGGAATAAAAACCTACTTTTTGCGCTTCCAAAAACTCATCTTCATCTTTCCATTCCCATTCACTCATATCTGGGCTAATGATAATATCAAGCGTATGATCCATTGTGTCAAACCCAATAGGTGTACGTCTGATTGGGTCTTGCAAATTTACATACAAACAATCTAAGTTTTTCGTGCCAGTTTTCCACATAATGTAAGTGCTAAACGCTTCGCCTGGCACAATGAGCATTAAAACATCTGTCCTTTGCCAAGTACATTCAACAACACTTAATTCTGTTAGAGAAAACAATTCCTCTGGTTTAGGCTTGTGAGTAACATTTCTTCCTAGAACGCCAGCAGGCATATATAGTGCTATTAAATCAGGTTCGTCTTTAACGATAATGGTTGGGAAAGCCCAAAAGACTTTAATTCCCACGCCACGCAAAGTCGCATTTTCACCCGCTAAACGAAATAATTTTGGATTCAATATATTTCTCCCATTTATTTACCAGCCAGCCAATTACGTCTTAAGTGGATACTTTCGGCATAAGATACCTGTTTAGGAATGATCTACCGACGCTTTCGGTTTAAAGCACTTGGTATTTCCTCCAATATTATAGAAGCCGTCCATCAAAACCGCAATGGGGTCGCTAGCGAGAGAGAATAAATTTACAGTCCGTTTACATCTCCGCCATACTCCCATAATTCCCACATCCTACAATCAGGCCGTAACCCACAAAGGAGGCTTACGATGATGAACATGCTTTTCAAGAAAACGATGTTGGCAGGGTTGATTGCGGTGCTGGCTCTCGCGGCGCTGCCGGTCACCAGCGCGTTTGCGCAGGATGAGAATCCGCCCAAGGGTGAGGTCACGACCGAGCAGTTGGAGAAGGCCTGGGCCAAGCAGCTAAAAGTCTACGAGATGCTGGGCAAAGCCTTTGAAAATACCGATGCTCAATTTGCCAAGGCACAGGAATTGATCGACCGTGCCACCGCCAACGGCAAGGATGCTTCCGCCATTCAATCGGCGTTGAATGCCTTCAAGGCCGCGGTGGAAAAGTCCCGCCCGGTCTACGATGGACTCACGACGCTGGTCAACTCACACGCAGGGTTTGATGCGAATGGAAAAGTCACCGATGCCACACAGGCGAAGGCCACGGTTCAGTCGGTCCGCGCGAAGATGCAGGAGTTGAAGACTTCGATGGATGGGACCGGCAAGGCGCTGCGCGAAGCGGTCAAGGCGTTCCGGGAGAACAACAAGCCTGCGAAAGATACCCCGCCGCAAAAAGATTCGTAATCGCTTTACGCATGTCGTTGCGAGACGCGCTCTTGATTTTCGCGGCGACGCGTGCCCTGCAAGGGTAAGCAATCCCCCTATTACACCGGGGATTGCTTCGGGCGGGCAAAGTGCGCCCGAACGCCCTCGCAACGACATGTTTCTAATTCCGTTGAATGATTTCCTCAAAGGTTGTATGTATGCCCGCGGTCGCACACCTGCCGTGGCGGGCGGTGCCAGAGAGTTGCGCTTTCCAACTTAATAAAAAGTGCAATTTGCGACCGTGAAGGGTATACTGGCTGACAATTCATTCCTTAAAGAGGTAATCATGTCCAGGAAAATTATTCATACAGAAAAAGCGCCCAAGGCAATCGGTCCGTACTCACAGGCGATTGCGACAGGATCCATGGTGTACACCGCAGGTCAGGTGGGGATCGATCCCTCCACGGGGGAGCTGGTTTCCGCCAATGTGGAAGATCAAACCCGTCAGGTGTTGAAGAACCTGCAGAACGTGCTGGAAGCCGCCGGCTCCGGTTTGGCGAATGTGGTCAAGACCACGGTGTTCCTCAAAGACATGAATGACTTTGCAAAGATGAACAACATTTATGCCGAGGCCTTCGGAGAAAATCCCCCCGCCCGCAGCACCGTCGCCGTTGCCGGGCTGCCGAAGGGCGCGCTTGTGGAAATCGAAGTCGTTGCGTTGCTCTCATAGTCATTCGCGCTGAGCGGAGAGCGGGCGGTATTCCCGCTCGTAGTCGAAGCGCAGGTATGAAAGATCACTTCATAACTTAAAACACCATGTCCTCCGAACTCATCCTCCTCGTCGACGACGAACCCTCCATTATTCAACTCGCGCGCATGTATTTTGAACGCGATGGTTTTCGTATCCTGGAAGCCGGCGATGGCGAGGCCGCATTGGAAGCGATCCACAAACACAAGCCTGCGCTGGTTGTGCTCGATGTCATGCTTCCCAAATTGGACGGCTTCGATGTCTGCCGCAGGCTGCGTTCCAACAACGATCAAACGCCCGTCATCATGTTGACCGCCCGAGATGAAGATATCGATAAGATCCTTGGCCTCGAATTGGGCGCCGATGATTACCTGACCAAGCCGTTCAATCCGCGTGAATTGGTGGCGCGGGTCAAGGCCATTTTACGAAGAAGCGACAATCAAAAACAGGACGACGGCAAGCCGATCCATCGCGGAGAGCTGACGATCGATCCGTCCTCCCGGGAAGCGCGCCTCGCCGATCGGACCCTTGACCTGCGTACCCAGGAATTTGACCTGTTACTCACCCTGGCAGAATCGCCCGGCCGTGTGTTCTCGCGTGAGCAGTTGCTAAAGCTCGCCTGGGGATTCGATTTCTACGGTCAGACGCGCACCGTGGATGTGCACATTGCCCATCTGCGCAAGAAACTCGAAAGCGGCTCGGTGAAAATAGAAACAGTTACTGGTGTAGGATATAAGTTGGTCGTGTGATGTTCTCCTCCCTTCGTTCCCGACTTTGGTTGAGCTATGCCTTCCTCATCGTCACAGCATTAGGTGTTGTGGCGGTGATTTTGTTTTTCTCCCTGCTGCGCAGTCCGCTTTTGTATCGTCAAACCATCGAACGGTTGAACGCCGTGCAACAGGTGGTCATTCGGGACTCGTCTCCGTTAATTGATTCGGCAAAAAGAACCGCGCTGACATTCGATGTTCGCATTGCTTTGTATTCACAGGGCAAACAACTGCTTTGGGATACCGGGTCCGCAACAGACTCCACGATCAATTTCCCGGTGAAGAGACTTCTTTTAGGGAAGCTTCCCCTTACCCGTGATGCAAAAGGTTCCTCATGGTTATATTCGCTGCAGCAACTTCCAGACAAAACCTATCTGCTGGTGGCAACGCCGCGTCCGCGCTTTTCGGTGTTGGGGTTATTTACAGGAGATCTGCTTCCCATCTTTTTGCAAAGCGGCTCCATCGCGCTCGTTCTTTCGTTGATCGTTGCATTTATCTTCGCCCGCTGGCTCGCGGACCCGCTGCAAAAGATGATCGTCGCCGCTCGTGGAATGCCGTCAGCGGAGGCGAAACCTGTCGAAGTGCAAGGCCCGCACGAGGTCCAGGAATTGATGCGCGCGTTCAATGCAATGGTGTCGCGCACGCAGGCGAGTCAAAAGTCACAGCGCGATTTCGTGGCGAACGTTTCCCATGAATTGAAAACGCCGCTCACATCCATTCAAGGATTTTCGCAGGCGATCCTGGATGGCACTGCTGAGACGGAGGATGAGCGCAGGCAGGCGGCGCAGGTGATCTATGATGAGTCTGCGCGGATGCATCGGCTGGTGTTGGATCTTCTCGACCTGGCGAAGCTAGATTCGGGCACGGCAGACATCACGATGACTTCGGTCAACATGGCCGCCCTTCTAAATTCCATTGTGGAAAAATTTGCGCCGCAATCCCACACAGCTGGTGTGGAAATTAAATCTGTTGTTGAACCGGGCCTGCCAAATGCACTTGCTGATGGCGACCGTCTCTCGCAGGTGTTTACAAACCTTGTGGATAATGCTTTGAAGTTTACGCCGCAAGGTGGTTTGATCCAACTTCGGGCAGCGCTCGTCAAAGGGGAATTGCTCGTTTCTGTTCAGGATAACGGTGCAGGAATGTCACCCGAAGTGCAGGCTCATATCTTCGAACGGTTTTATCAGGCCGATGCTTCGCGCAGCGGCGGAGAGAAGCACGGCGCAGGGCTGGGGCTGGCGATCGCGCATGAAATTGTGCAGGCGCATGGTGGTAGAATAAGCGTCCGCAGCAGGCCGGGGGAGGGGACAGTGTTTGAAGTCTCCCTGCCGCTGACGAAAAATTAAGATCGTTTCCACATGCAGCCATTTGTTTCCGTGATCGTCCCCTGTTATAACGAAGAGAAAACCATTCGTCATCTTTTATCTGCTGTGTACGGGCAGACCTATCCGCGCGCGCGCATGGAGTTGGTGATCGCTGACGGAATGTCCACGGATCGAACACGGGAGCTGATCTCCGCTTTTCAGAAGGAATATCCTGATTTCAATGTGACGGTGGTGAATAACACAACGAAGACGATCCCTGCGGCGTTGAATCAGGCTATTCGCGAGTCCAGAGGCGAGATCATTGTGCGGCTCGATGCTCATTCGATGCCCATTCCCGAATATGTGGAGCGTTGTGTTGCAGATCATCAGGCTGGCAAAGGCGATAACATCGGCGGCGTGTGGGAGATCCACCCCGGCGCAGAGACCTGGATCGCAGAATCCATTTCGTACGCGGCGGCGCATCCCCTGGGCGTGGGCGATGCGATGTATCGTTTGCAGGCCAGCGAAGGCGCAGTGGACACAGTGCCATTTGGATCCTTCAAACGTTCATTGATCGAGAAGATCGGCTTTTTCGATGAGACTTTGCTGGCGAACGAAGATTACGAATTCAACACCCGTGTGCGCGAATCAGGCGGAACGGTCTGGTTGAACCCAGCGATCCGCTCGGTTTATTTTTCACGCAGTTCATTGAGTACTCTGGGCGCCCAGTACTGGCGCTACGGCTTTTGGAAATGGCGGATGTTAAAACGATATCCGCACACACTCCGCTGGAGGCAGGCTCTGCCGCCTGTATTTGTATTAAGCCTGATTGGTCTGATTGTGTTATCCTTGGTTCTTGCGCCGGCGTTGTATTTGCTTTTGGCGCAAATTTTCTTGTATTTTTTTGTTTTGGGGCTGGCCGGTCTAAGACTGGCTGCCAGGAAACAAAGGCCTTTTCTTTTTTTGGGGGTGCCGCTGGCGATTGCATCCATGCATGTCACCTGGGGCACAGGATTTTTGTGGAGTGGAATTTCAAGTTTGTTTGTAAAACATGGCTGATATATACCGACCTTCCCTACGTTTAAGACCCAGCGAACAACGCTTTATTTTGCTGTTGGGTGATTTCGTTGCATCCGTGGGTGCAATGTTTGCGTCTTTAAGCATTTGGCGTCAATATAATCAGTATGTATTATTTTCACAGGGGAAGACCGAAGCTCAGATCGCACGGTTTCAGTTGGGGATCGAAGTTCCAGTATGGTTTTATATCCTTCCATTGATCTGGCTTTTGCTATTGGTCGAATCCTATGAAGTCCATACTGCTGCAAGTTGGCGAAAAACATTGCGTGCAATTGCAGCCGCACCTTTATTGGGATTGGTTGGATACTCGCTGTTGTTTATCGTGAATCAGGAACCCACAGGCGCACTTCCGCGTGTGGCTGTGGGGACATTTCTTGTTTTGGCATCTGCCCTGACCTTGATATGGCGCGGGATTTACATTCGTCTTTATACATCCTCAGGATTGATGCGCCGAATCATGATCATCGGGGCAGGCAGGGCCGGGGTTTCTCTTGCGGAAATCTATAATCAGATGAGCCCGCCTCCATTTCTTCTGCTTGGTTTTATCGATGATGACCCTGCGAAAAGGGGCAAGTCGGTGGCTGGATTTGCCGTCCTGGGAAGCAGCAAGAAACTTCTCGGCTTTATTGAAGATTATCGGATCTCGGATATTGTGGTTGCCATAAATGGCGAGATCAAAGGCGAGACCTTCCAAACCATTTTGGATGCCCAGGAACGCGGCGTTGAAGTGACACGCATGCCGATCTTATATGAAGAAATGTTGGGGCGCGTACCGATTGAACATCTTGAGTCGGATTGGGTGATCCGCTCGTTTGTTGATCAGGTACGCACGCGCGGCACATACGAACTGTCAAAAAGGCTGCTTGATATTATAGGCAGTATCGTGGGCATGGTCATCTTTTTGGTGGTCTTCCCGTTTGCGGCACTGGCTATTGTTCTTGAGAGCGGATTTCCGATCCTGTATTCTCAACCCAGATTGGGCATGGGCGGGTCTGAATTTAAAATTTACAAGTTTCGCTCCATGAAACAAAATGCCGAAGCGGACGGTCATGCCAAGCTTGCCAGTGAAAACGATCCGCGGATCACCAAGGTGGGCAACTTCATGCGCCGCACACGTTTGGATGAACTGCCGCAATTTTGGAGTGTGTTGCGCGGTGAAATGAGTCTGGTGGGGCCGCGTGCAGAACGCGCAGAATTGGTCCAATCATTCCAAAAGCAGATTCCGTTTTACCGGGCACGTTTGCTGGTAAAACCCGGCCTTACAGGGTGGGCGCAAATCAACTTTGGATATGCATCCAACGTCAAGGGGACTGCCATAAAACTTGAATATGATCTGTATTACATTAAGCATCGATCCTTGAATATGGATTTTTCGATCATCCTGCGCACGATCGGGACGGTGTTGAGAAGGACGGGAGTATAACGGATGAAATATCTCGTTACTGGCGGTGCTGGTTTCATCGGTTCACATATCACACGCGCCTTGCTCCAGCAGGGCGCGAACGTTCGTATTTTGGATAATTTCTCTTCCGGAAAACGCGACAACTTGAAGGGACTTGACGTCGAGATCATCGAAGGCGACTTAAGGGACGCTTCAAGCGTCGCTGAGGCTGTTCGTGGCGTGAATATCATTTTCCACGAAGCAGCCTTCGTCTCCGTTCCTGAGTCGATGGAGAAGCCGCAGGAATGTTTTGATGTAAATGTGACGGGCACGTCCATTCTTTTTGAAGCAGCCCGCAAGGCTGGCGTAGAACGTGCAGTCATTGCATCCAGTGCGGCAGTCTATGGTGACTCGACTTCCATGCCTCTTATCGAAGATACTCCTCTTAAGCAATTATCCCCCTACGCCTCCTCCAAACGTGTGGACGAGATGTACGCCGAGCTTTACACAAATTCTTTTGGCTTTGAAGTGGCTGCACTTCGTTACTTCAATGTCTACGGTCCTCGCCAACGACCAGACTCAATGTACGCTGCCGCCGTGCCGATCTTCATCCGCCGAATGCTGGATAACAAGCCCGTTACCATCTATGGCGATGGTGGGCAATCCCGTGACCTGGTCAACGTGAAGGATGTTGTGCAAGCGAATTTATTGGCCTCCCGGCATCCCCAGGCTCCCGGTCAAATCTTCAATGTTTGCACTGGCGTGGAAACCAGCCTGCTGGACCTGCTTGATATTCTGTACGAAATCTTCCCAGGCGCTCCCAAACATGTCCATGCAGAGCCGCGTGCTGGCGACATTTATCGATCCATTGGAACTCCTCAAAAAGCCATGGATGTTCTCGGTTACAAGCCCAGTGTGACTTTGGCAGATGGTATTTATGAAGCTGTCGAAGAGATGAAGAGAACAAGCTAGTCCACCCATGTCTTCCCGAACTCATATCCGTAATCGTTTTGTCTTAATAGGTGACTTTGCCCTCATTATTGTCTCGGTGTTGGGCAGTTTCGCCTTGCGTTTGGATGTTATTCAGTTACCTTTTTATTTCCCGGCCGCCTTGATCATGTGCATTGTGGCGCTGGCGATAAAGATCCCCGTCTATTTTGCATTTGGCTTATATCGCCGTTTGTGGATGTATGCCAGCACCAATGAATTAAGGCAGATCACTTTTGCGGTGACCGCCGCTTCTGTGTTGACCTCTGGTGTGATGATCTTGTTGATCAGCCTTAACTCGATCCAACCAGGCATGCCGCGCTCCGCGCTGGGCATTGACTGGCTGCTCTCACTCGTATTAATCGGCGGCTCCCGCTTTGCGCTGCGGCTCCTATCCGAGCAATCGCATACCCCACGCGATGGCAAGGCCAAACGCACCCTCATCATTGGCGCGGGTGATGCGGGCGCACTTGTTGTACGTGAGCTGCAGAAGTCCTCGCAATTAAATCTTGTCCCCATCGGTTTTTTGGATGACGATCCTGCAAAACAGAATCACCAGATTTACGGCATCTCTGTCATCGGCAAGGTGGAGAAGATCGCATCTGTTCTTGAGAATCAACAGGTGGATGAGGTGGTCATCGCGATTCCCTCTGCGCCGGGAAATATCATTCGTTTGGTGAATGACGCCTGTCGTCAAAAGGGGATTCCTTCGCGGACGATGCCCGGAATTTATGAATTGCTCGGCGGCAAGGTCAGTGTTAACCGCTTGCGTGAAGTGGACATCACTGACCTTCTGCGCCGCAAGCCCGTAAAAATTGATGACCAATTGATCGGTGCGAATTTAACGGGCAAAAGAATTTTAATCACCGGTGCGGGTGGTTCCATTGGACGTGAAATTTGTCGACAGGTGGCGCGTTGGTCGCCCGCTTCGCTTGTTTTACTCGGACATGGTGAGAATAGCATCTTTGAATCCCTCCTTGAACTCAAGGAAAACTTTCCTTCACTTTCGATTTCTCCTGTGATTGCAGATGTGCGCGATGCAGGCCGCATTCAGGAAATGTTTCGATTGCACCAGCCGCAAGTGGTTTTTCATGCCGCGGCGCACAAACATGTCCCGTTGATGGAAGCCAATGTCGAGGAAGCCATCACGAACAATGTGCTCGGCACACGAAATGTCGTCGAAGCAGCGACCAAATTCGGGGTGGCACGACTCGTTCTTATTTCCACAGATAAAGCCGTTCGCCCGATCAGCATCATGGGTGCTACGAAACGTCTCGCTGAAATGACAGTCCTCGATGCAGCACATCGCAGCGGCAATGCATATTCTGTTGTGCGTTTTGGTAATGTGTTAGGCAGCCGCGGCAGTGTGGTTCCGTTGTTCAAGAATCAAATCGCGCGCGGCGGACCGGTCACCGTCACGCATCCTGAAATGTATCGTTATTTCATGACCATTCCCGAAGCTGTACATCTTGTGTTGCAGGCTTCTTCGATGGGAAAGGGCGGCGAAGTGTTCATGCTCAACATGGGCGAACAGGTTCGCATCCTTGACCTTGCCGAAGACCTCATCAAACTTTCCGGGCTTGAGCCGCATCGTGATGTTGAAATTTCTTTTACAGGCATTCGCCCCGGTGAAAAACTGCGTGAAGATCTTTGGGAGGAAGGCATGCAATTTAAACCGACGCAGCATTCCGAGATCTTTCGTGCCGTTGAAGAAGAGTCTGTGGATGGTGAAAGTTTGTCCCGTGTCATTGAACAACTTGCGCATCTAGCTCAGCAGACCGAAACCGAAAGCCTGATCAACACGCTCAATGAGTTTCTTCCTTCCGGTGCTGTTCGTTCCACGCCGCCCCCCGATATGACTTCCGTGGTTTAAATGACACAAGTTTCCCTTGCTGAATGGAATCAATTTATCAAGAATCATCCCGACGCTCATTTACTTCAGATGGGGGAATGGGGTGAATTAAAAAATGATTTTGGATGGAAACCCATTCGCTTCATCCTTAACAACGAAATTGGTGCGCAGATCCTCTTCCGCCGCCTGCATTTGGGCTTGACTCTCGGCTACATGCCGAAGCCGGTTTTTAGCGATCAGCTGTCAGCAGTCAGCGATGAGTTTTGGAAGGAAGTGGATTCGATTTGCAAACAGAATCGCGCAGTCTTTTTGAAAGTCGAGCCTGATGCATGGGAAGATCAGTTCGAACGTTCAAACGTTCAAACGTTTAAACGTTCGCCGCATAATATTCAACCTCCCCGAACTGTTATTGTTTCAATTAAAGAAGATGAAGAAGCCATTTTGGCGAAGATGAAACCGAAGTGCCGATACAACATCCGCCTCGCCGAGAAAAAAAGAATCACCATCCGCGCATGGGACGATGTCTCTGCCTTCCATGAGATGATGACCGTGACCGGTGGACGCGATAATTTCGGTGTGCATTCCAAAGAATATTATCAACGCGCGTATGAATTGTTTCATCCCAATGGGGCTTGTGAATTACTGGTTGCAGAATACGAAGGCAAACCACTGGCTTCGTTAATGGTCTTTGCCAACAGCAAACGTGCCTGGTATGTGTACGGTGCATCCAATGATCAGGAACGCAATCGTATGCCGACGTATCTTTTGCAGTGGGAAGCAATCCGCTGGGCCAAGGCACACGGATGCGATGAATACGACCTGTGGGGCGTCCCTGACGAAAACGAAGATGTGCTCGAAGCTCAATTCGAATCCCGCCACGATGGCTTGTGGGGAGTCTATCGTTTCAAACGCGGCTTCGGCGGCCAGGTCAAACGTGCGGCACAGGCGCTGGATCGAGTCTATAATCCGCTATTGTATTGGGCATATTTGCGGTTTATTGGGAATAGAACGTAGTGCAAAATAATATTTGGAATTCCATTATTTCCAAACTTCCCAACCCTCACTTCCTCCAGTCCTATGAATGGGGACAAGTGAAGGCGAAATACGGTTGGGTTCCCTATTATGCTGTGTGGGGCGAGAATGGTGAGTTTCATATTACCCAAGACTCCGCTTCTCTTTCCTCTTTCGTCTTTCCTATTATTGCTTCTGCACTCGTCCTCAAACGCACCGTCTCCTTTCGCGGACTTGTCAAAGCCAGCGTGCTGTACTCGCCGAAGGGTCCGCTGTTGGATTGGACGAATGAGTCCCTGCGAACGCGTGTGCTCAACGATTTGCAGTCCTTTGCGAAGAAACAGAAAGCTATCTTCCTGAAAATCGATCCCGATGTGGAGCTTGGACGGGGAGTCCCTGCCAGCGAAGGGGATGTCGTCGATGGAAATGGTCAAGCCGTGATGGCGGAGTTGAAGCGCAGAAGGTGGGGATATTCGTCCGATCAAATTCAATTCCAAAATACAGTGCTGATCCATTTGAATCAAACAGAAGAAGTAATGCTCGCGCGCATGAAACCAAAGACCCGCTATAACACCCGTCTCGCAGAAAAGAAAGGCGTCTCCGTGCGCGTAGGCACTCAAGATGATTTGCCTCCGCTGTACAAGATGTATGCTGAGACTTCGGTACGCGATGGGTTTGTCATTCGCGACGAGGAATACTACTTAAATGTTTGGAAGATATTCATGTCTAATGTTGAAACGTTAAAACGTTCTAACGTTCCAACATGTTTCCCTTTGATAGCCGAGGTGGATGGGGAGGCAGTGGCAGCGATCTTTTTGTTTATGTTTGGCAAGCGGGCGTATTATGTTTATGGCATGTCGCGCAACGCGCATCGTGAAAAGATGCCAACCTATCTTTTGCAATGGGAAGCGATGAAGATCGCAAAATCCAATGGTTGTGACACGTATGATCTGTGGGGCGCACCTGAAATCTTCGATGAAAGTGACTCGATGTGGGGTGTCTATCGCTTCAAGGAAGGACTCGGCGGTGAAGTGGTGCGGACTCTGGGTGCGTACGATTTTGCGCCGAATAAAATTTTATACAAGTTGTATGCCGAAGTCATGCCGCGTGTTTTGAATTTCATGCGTTCACGTGGAAAAGAGAAAACAAAGCAATCGCTTGGAGGTGCTTGATGAAAATTCCCCGATTAAAATTTGCACACTTGCCCACTCCGATTGAATCGCTGGATAAACTTTCCAAAGTTCTCGGCGGACCGCGCATCCTCGTCAAACGCGATGACCAGACGGGACTTGCCTTTGGTGGAAACAAAACCCGCAAATTGGAATTCCTCATCGCAGAAGCACAGGAACAGGGTGCGAATCTGTTGATCTCGGGTGGCGCATTGCAATCGAATCACTGCCGTCAAACAGCCGCAGCGGCGGCTCGTTATGGATTTGATTGCACGCTGGTGTTGACGGGCGAAAAACCAGAGCACGCTTCTGCCAACTTTTTGCTTGATCAACTCTTCGGCGCAGAGATTGTCACTGTGACGGATCGCAAGGATCGTGACCGAATTTTGCAGGAGACTTTTGATAACGCAGTCAAAGCTGGGAAGAAACCTTATCTCGTGCCATACGGCGGATCAAGTCCCACGGGTGCGATGGGATATACATTTGCGGTGGAAGAATTTATGTATCAAAATGTCCATGCCGACTGGATGGTTTTTGGAACATCCTCTGGCGGAACCCACGCGGGACTGGTATTGGGTCAACGGGTTTTCGGATATGAAGGGAAAATATTGGGCATCAGCATTGATGAGCCCGAAGCGCAACTCAAGGCGCATGTTTCTGAACTGGCATCACAGGCCAGCGAAAAACTCGGTGAAAGAATTAATTTCACCCATGATGATGTTCTTGCAAATGAAAATTATTGTCAGGCAGGCTATGGTGTCTTTGGGGAAGGGGAGCGCGAGGCGATCCATTTATTTGCAAGCCATGAGGGTTTGCTGCTGGACCCAGTCTACACGGGCCGCGCCGCTGCTGGAATGATCGACTTGATCCGCAAGGGATTCTTCAAGAAAGATGAAACAGTTTTATTCTGGCATACCGGCGGTCAACCCGCGTTGTTTGCGGATAAATACTCACAGGAATTGCTTCGATAAATAAAAAACTCCGAAGGTTTTATACCTTCGGAGTTTTTTTATTCCACACATGTTCTTGTTAAGCTACTTCCCGTGTCCACATCACAACCAACGGGATTTATCTTCTCTCGTAAATAATCATCGTACATTTTCGTGAGCGTCACCAGTTCCCAATTATTTTCCTTCAACCAGGGGTACGCCAGCACACTGGAGTTGTAATCCTGTGTGCGGATGTGCATTTGCACAATATCGCCGCCCTGAGCTTTTTGGATCGCGCGGAAGACAATGTCCGGTTCTCCACCACCGCCGACAGAGAACATCGCCGCCACCAGACCGCGCTCCTGGCACAACACATCGAGCGTATAGCTGACGATGTCATACGGCGGACGGATGAAGCGCACGGGATATTCCTTTCCCAGCACGTCGGTCAATGTGGAGTTCCATTTGTCGTAATCCATCAATGCGCCGGCAGGAGACATCACACCGATGTTGACATGATCGAAGGTGTGATAGCCGATCTCATGGCCTTTATCCACGAGGCGCTTCCAAATGCCGGGATCCTGTTGCTCGAGGCTGATAAGTTTGACGCCGACGGGAAAGAACGTCACCTTGAATTCAGGGTATTCATCGAGCAGGGTTTCGAGGGCCTGCATTTTATTGAGCAGGTAGCAGTCATCGTAAGTAAAAGCGATGCGTTTGAATTTGCGCGTGCCGTTCCAGATCAACGGTGCGGTGAAGTTTGGTTCGTCGCCCAAGGGCGCAAACCTGCCTGCTGAAAGACTCAGCAATGTCGCGCCGCCAAGTTTTAGAAAATCACGTCTTGATAGATTAGCCATTCTTCTTCCAAACTTTTTGTCCCAGGGTGAAAACCGCGATGGCCACCCATGCGATATTCAATCCTGCGGATGGGTAGGCACGCAGGTAAAGGGTATTAATGATCAGGAAAGCACCTGCGATGAAGTTTAATCCCTGATACGTCCATGAATCGCCCTCCACTTTTTTTGCCGAGACCATTCCATATGCGATCAGATATAACACTGTCCCGATCCAGCCGAGGATGTTGATGAATGAATCCATGATTTATTGAATGATCTCCACGCTCATGCCGCGCTCGAGCCTGCCGCTGTTCAAGGGAATCACATTCATCCCGAAGATGGCGCCCAGTTCGTGATTGCGATATTTTCCGAGAGTCTTGAGCGGCTCTTTGCTTTTCTCAAGCGTTTCTTTGTCAATTGTAGTCACCACACAGCGCGGACAGGGTTTGACCAGTGCCATCTCAATCTCGCCGATCTTGATCCGCTTCCATGTATCTTCTGCGAACGGCTCACACCCTTTGACGACAATGTTCGGGCGGAATCGATTCATCGGCAATGGCGAATCCAGCTTCGAGTTTAAGTCCAGAAGCGATTCTTCAGAGATGATCAAAATAGGATAGCCGTCTGCAAACCCGGTGTGATCATCCGAATTAATCGCATATTCTGGGTTGAGCTTGCGTTGAAATCCATCTGCGATGTGAACGAGCCGCACCGATATGCCCAGCCAATCGGAAAACCATTGCGCAGTTTCATCACCTTGGTCGATGGCATGGACTCCTTTTGCCTTCCAAATGTTGACCGGCCAGGGTACACCGCTTTTTTGAATATTGAAATGAATTGAATCAAAATTTGGCGCGGAGAGTGTAACCGAATCATTTTTTAAAGTGGGTGTGACCAATGCAAGCCTTGGGTATTCACGCTGTGTGAGAAATTCGCCTTCAGCTGTGACCACCATCATGCGGCGGTCATGTTCGAGTCCCATGCGCTCCACATTGGATTCAGCGAGGTCAAATCCGCGGCAGGCTTTGATGGGGTAATAGGTGAGATTGGAGAGGGAAATCATGAATCTAATTCTACCCGATGGGAAAATTTATCTGAAATGTAGGGGCGACCCGTTATGCTGAATCGGGATATCTGGCCCGCCCTGAGAAGGGTCGCCCTTACAAAATATTTTCAAGAAGTTTTCGGCGATCAGCCTTGCCGTTGGAGGTCATCGGGAATTCATTTAGAAAAACAAAGCGACGTGGGATCATATATTCTGGAACGCGCGTGCCCAATTCTTTTTTCATCGCCTGCATGGTTTCGAAATCAGATGCGCCTGTTTTGCTTTTTAATATCACAAATGCAATCAAGTGGTCGGTATGTTCGTCTTTCATGACAGGGGTAACCACGGCATCCTGTACATTGGAGAGTGCATGCAGGTTTGCTTCGATGTCGCCGATCTCGATGCGATAGCCGTGTAATTTAATTTGAAAGTCAATGCGGCCTTCGTAGAAGACCATGCCGTCTTTGTAGCGTCCCCAATCGCCGGTGTGATAGGCGCGTTGACCATTTAACTCGAAGAAGGCGCGCTCCGTTAAGTCTGGACGATTGATATAACCCGGGCTGACGTTTGGCCCTGTAATAATGATTTCGCCTCGTTCTCCATCTGGAACAGTTTTTCCCTCTTTATCATGGATCAAAATTTGAGTGCCCGGCATGGCATACCCAATGGGCAGGGGATTGTATTTTGCGATGATCTCGGGTGTGATCTCCACGGAGGTGGTGGCAACTGTCGCTTCGGTGGGACCGTAGGCATTCCACAAAACGGTCTTCGGAAAGCGCTTGAGTAGTTCGGTGCAGATCTCCGGTGCGAGCGCTTCACCTGCCAGCCAAAATCTCCGCAGTGTGGGAATCATGCTTTCGTTGAAGGCGTGATCCATCAGGCACAGCCGTGCAAACGAAGGAGTCGAGACCCACATGGTCGCGCTGGAATGGCGGAAGGTGTTGAATAATTCCTTGAGGTTTTGAATCTCATCGTTCGTCACGCTGACCAATGTGCCTGCCCGATACAAACTGCAATATAGATCCAGAATGGAGACGTCAAAGGTGAAGGGGGCTTGTCCTAAAATAATGCTGTCGTTTTCGTTGATCTCATGCTCGGGCAAGGTCCAGTTGAGGAAGTTTTCCAAATTGGAACGCGGGATAACCACGCCTTTGGGGTTGCCCGTGCTGCCAGATGTGAAAATAATGTACCAGGGATCGTCCGGCTTGCGTTCGTGGATTCTGAAATTGGGATTCTCTTTTTCCGTATCCAATACTTCACGGATCTTTTCAACGGTCAATACAAGTATAGCCTGCGCTGTATCCACAACTGTTTGCACACGTTGTTCGGGGAAATAACTTTCAAGTGGAATGTATGGATGCCCCGCTTTGATGCTGGCAATGAAGCCGACCGTCATTTCAATTTGTTTGTGACCGAGTATCACGATGGGGGAATTGTCGTCCGGCAGGGTGCGCGAAAGATAGTCCGCCAGTTTGTTGGACTGGTGGAACAATTCCTTGTAGGTCAGGGTCTGACCGCCGCTTTTGTGCGCCACCTTATGTGGGTACACTTCAGCCCAGCGGTCAATTTGTGCGATGATATCCATGCGTTTTAAAACAGCCTTCCCGAAAAGATCAGCAAGCCGAATGCAACCAGATTGAACGTGATGAAGATCGAAAGTGCTTGCCAGAAAAATCCATTGTCGTTCAACAGGCGATTGCCTTTATATTTTTTATCCATCCAGTTGGTGAGGACCAGCAGCGCGCCGTGATACAAGCCGTAGACGATGTAATGTAAGGCGAGTCCGTGCCATACACCCATCAGTCCCATTGTCAGCATGAAGCCGAGATAGGATGCCGTTTGGCTGTCCTTGAACCACTTTCCTTTGAGTGCGGCGAACGTGAAGCGATTGTAGATGTTGTCGCGGAACCAGAATGACAAACTCATGTGCCAGCGATTCCAAAAATCTCGGATGTCGCGGGAGAGGAACGGCAGGTTGAAATTCTCCGGCGTGTGAATGCCAAAGATGTAGCTGAACCCGACGGCAAAGGCGCTGTAACCGGCAAAGTCAAAGAACAGATACAGGAAGTAGGCATACATGTACGAAAGCGTGCCCAAAATTCCAGGAATTTCAGCCGCCGGGTCCAGCCAATATTGTTTGACCAACACAGCGAGAATGAACTTATATAAGAAGCCGGTGAAGATGCGATGAATGCCGCCATCCAAATCCTGAACCGCTTCTTCTTTTGTGCGCACCTTGTCCCAATCCTGCGCGAAGCGGCGATAGCGGTCGATGGGGCCGGAGGAAATGGCCGGGAAAAACAGCAGGAAGGTCAGGTATTGCAGCGGATCGATCTTCTTGATCAAATTATCCTGCACGCCCAACAGCACATCCACACTGCGGAAGGTGATGTACGAAAGGCCGAGAAAAACGAAAGGGGATTGCTGTTCGAAGAACGGCAAAACCTTTTCAACGATCAACGGCAGAATGCTGAGGCCAAGTGCAACATACAATGCGATTTTGTTCACGCCGCGTTTGCGGATTTGCAAAAACCCAATCGCAACCAGCCATTGCAGCACGGCGTATCCCAACACCAAAACGATGCCGGGTAGGACGGATTTTTTCTCGTTGTTGATATCTGAATATTGAACGACAAGCATGAAGGCCGTGGCGATCACCAGCCAGGCTTTCCAGAAACGTTTGAAGAAGCCGAAGATCACCGCTGGGATAAGTGCATATAACGAAATGCCGAAATAAAGAAAACTGGTATATGGGGTCATTGAAGGGTCTCTGCAAGTTTGGCGCGGTCCACTTTACCGTTGGGCGTGGTGGGGAATTCTGAAAGAAAAACAAATTTACGCGGCATCATGTAATCGGGCAGGCGTTCACCGAGCTGCTTTTTCATTTCACGCATGATCTCGAAATCAGTTTGCTCAGGTCTGCTTTTTAGGATAACGAACGCCGCCAGATAATCGGCGCGTTCGTTCTTCATGGCGAGAATTACCACGGCATCCTGCACGTTCGAGACTGTATGCAGGTTTGATTCGATGTCGCCGATCTCGATGCGATAGCCGTTCAACTTGATCTGAAAATCCATGCGGCCATCGAAGAAGATCAGATCATCCTGCACATGCCCCCAATCGCCGGTGTGATAGGCGCGCTGATCATCCAGGATGAAGAATGCTTTGGAAGTGGCTTCCATCTGATTGACGTATCCCGGGCTGACGTTCGGTCCGGCGATGATGATCTCGCCTCGTTCTCCGCTCGGGGTTGGCTGCCCATCTTCGGCATGGACCTCGACCAGAGTGCCCGGCTTGGGCCGCCCCACCGGCAATGGACGATATTTTGCGATGATCTCTTTTGTGATCAGAATGGATGTGGTTGCCACCGCTGCCTCGGTGGGACCGTAGGTGTTCCATACTTCGGCGTTGGGGAATCGTTCCAATAATGTGGATGCGATCTCCGGAGCGAGCGTTTCGCCGCAAAACCAAAACTTGCGCAGGTGCGGCATCATCTTCTCGGAAAAATTTATATCCATTAAACATAAACGGGCAAACGACGGCGTGGAAACCCAAACTGTGACCCCGGAACTGCCCAACGATTTATATAATTTCTTTGGTTCGGCAATTTCATCCTTCGACACGCTGAACAATGTGCCGCCGGTGGCAAGGCTGGAATATAGATCCATCACGGAAAGGTCAAAGGAGAAGGGTGCCTGATTGAGAAATACTTCGCCTGCCTCTTTAAAATCCTGTTCGTCCAAAATCCATTCGAGGAAGTTTTCCAGATTGCGGCGGGTGATCGTTACGCCTTTGGGAATGCCGGTACTGCCTGAAGTGAAGATGATGTACCAGGGGTTGCCGATCTTGGGTGCATGGATTTTGAAATTATCAGGAACATCTGTATTTGCAATGATTTCTTTTAGTTGATCCACTGTCAACAGAGTGGCATCTGCGGTTCGGACGATGGCCTCTACCCGTTGAGTCGGAAGCGATGAATCCAATGGGATGTAGGGATGGCCTGCTTTGATGCATCCCAAAAAGCCGGCAAGCATCTCTGTTTGTTTGTGTCCAAGCAATGCAATGGGGGAATGATCGTTTGGAAATGCGGTTAACAAATGTTGAGCCAGTTTGTTCGACTGGCTCGTCAATTGCTGGTAGGTGAGCGTGGTGTCGCCGCTGATGTGTGCGATGCGCCCGGGGTGCGATTGACTCCACGAGTCAATTTGTTCGATCAAATGCATTAATAACCCTGATAAATGAATTCGGCTGGTTCGAAATTGCCTTCGCCGTACATCAAAATTAACGCGACGATGATGGCAAAGTAATAGGCGGTGAGCAGGGCGGTGCGCACCCAGTAATTAGTGGATACGGTCGTGATAAAAGTCATCAAGGATTTCATTGATGTACATCCATCCTTTCGGGCTTGAGTGGGAGGCCATATCTGCGCTGAAATATTTATCGCGGCCATATTCCTTGAAATCGATCACGGGATAGCCAAAAGGGTCGACGGTTTGATGCAGCATTTCATAATAGACATTCTGCGCTTCTTCCGAATATCCCAATGCTTCCCACAATCCAACATTCATCGGGCGGCCCAACATGAGCGGATGCCCATCGAGTTCCTTCACGATGCGCAGGAGAATTTGCATGTCGCGCCATTCGAGTGCGATCTTTACGTTTTCAATAAAGCGTTCATCCTTCGAGCCTGCGGGCGGAAGGTTTGCCATCAATTCTTCGCCGCGTGCCCAGCGATCGTTATCCACGCCATAGGTGTTGCCGTCGGAACGTTTCTTTTGCAGTTCATCGGCCTTGGCGATGTCCGCTCCCCAATCGATGGTGGCTTCCTTGCGGGTGACTCTTAACTTCTCCGTCGATTGGTGGCGGATGAAGTCCCACACGGCATAATGATCTTGAATGTTGATGATGGAAATCTGTAATTTACCGAGCGGCCAGGCAAGCGCGTATTTTATTTTTCCAAGTGTGGAACCATCGGCAAGCGCCTGCAAGGCAAATTTCAACAACGGACGTTCGGTCAGCGTGTTGGGGTAATCCAACATTCTTTGAGCGGCGAGATGCTTGGTTTCCCAGCTGATGTAGGAACTGAATGTCAGTTCCAACGCGTGAAGTTCGGAAAAGTTGGGATCATAGTTATCGGCGTTCATTGCCCCGCCGGGTCCCATGGTGACGGTGGCGGGAGCGAACGAGACGACGAATTTTTCACCGCGCATATCGGGGCCGAGAGCGGCGAGGTCCTGTGCCATGCTGAGCATGGATGTTCCCTTGTTGGCCACGGTGAAAACCATGAAGCCGGTGGGGTAGTCCTTGAAATATTTATACGCCTGATAATCGTTGGGGATCAATACCACTTCGGAACTGCCGTAGAAGACCAGCAGGTCATCCTGTTTGAAGGCGAGGCGCTGCAACACCTGTCCTTTCAACACCTGATGAAAATCCAGTTGCGCCACGCCGTGGATGTACTTCTGTTCGAAGCGGCCCGCGTAGACCACAAATAAAACAGCCGCAAGAACTGCTCCAAAGAAAGCAACAATTGAGGCTGAGAGATGAGGCGCGTTCTTCATCCCTGTTTGACTCGCGCTTCGAAATAATCAATGATCTTTTGGGGAGTGGCCCATTCCTCGCGTTCGATCTCGCCGGGGGCGAGGTCAAGCCCGAAGTCTTCGGACAGCGCCAGCACCAGTTCAATGGAGGCGAGCGAGTCGAGCAGCTTTTCGCCGAACAGGTCGATGTTCAGATCCTTGCGGACCTGGTCTGTGCCGGAAAATTTTTCCAAATGTTTTAGAACGGTTTCAGTTACGGACATGGTTCTCTCAAATTAAGGTTTTTAATTGGGTGTGCGGGATTATACACTAAAGCCCTTCGACCACGACCGCCTGTGACGTGGAGGTTCTGTGGCGCATGGCCCGCGCTTCGCGATATTCCTCCGAGTTGATCCACGCTTTGGCACGGTCCACACTTTCGAATTGCAGCACCACCAATCGGCTGGGGGACCAATCGCCTTCGAGCGTTTCGGTCTTCCCGCCACGGACGATGAATTTTCCGCCATACGTTGCGATGGAAGCGGGGGATAACTTCTTGTATTCTTCGTATTGGGCGGGGTCATGCACGTCGATATCGAGAATCACATAGGCGGTCATTTTGAACTCCGAGGTTGGGATAAGTTGATGGATAAATTATAACCAAGTATCGTGTTACCTCTCTTACGGACGCTCAGAATGCTCCATCGGGGGCTTAGCCCCCGATGGAGCATTCTGCACAAATAAAAAAGTGGCGACAATTTCTGTCGCCACTGAATCTCATACGTTCTTATAACCCCAGCCTGCCCCGCATTTCCTCCACGGCCAGCTTTGCCTCTTCGAGTCCGGCATTGGTTTTCAACCGATATGCCTTGATGGCCTCCAGGACATTTCCCGCCCGCAGTGCATTGACCACGGCCGGATCGTCGGCAGCATGAGTTTCCTCCACAAAAGTGACCCCGAGGTGTTTATACAGAAAATCAACCTGTGCTTCGAGCTTATAAATACGGCCCTTGAGTTCGTAGATCTGACGTTGTTCTTCGGTAGGCATGAAATTTCTCCTTGGATCGAATAAGTTTTCGCTCATTATATTCACGGAGCAATTCCCGTATATCGTGCGGAGGTACTAATGGAAAAGCCTTGCAGGTCACGCTTTGAGCGTGACAATCCTTTGGTGTTACCTGTGTCACGTTGCAAACGTGACCTACGAATTATTCGCATACCTGATTCAAAATGTACTCTTTATACTTTGGCGCGATTTCTGCATCTTCAACGAATGGCAGCCAGGCGGAAACCGGTGTCACCAAAACTTCCCTTTCACCGCTCGGCAGATCATAACGCGACCAGATCAAGCCGATCAGTTCACCATTCTGGTTGGTGACAGCTCCTCCGGAGGACCCGCCGTCGACGAGTTTCTCTTCGCCGTGTTGTACGATGGTGACAAGCGAGATCACCGTATTGCGCTTCTCTTCGTGAACCAGTGGATCAAGATCCAAATGCGCTTGCGGAATTGGATCTGTCACGATCAGATAGGCTGGTACTGGCGGATACGCCCCCCACGGGCTGCTGGTGGCATTCAATATGTCGCCGACCTGTAGCGGACTAATCGACAGGCAGGAAAAATCCATGTTCAGCCGATCCAGTGTGGAAACCGATAATTTCCCAATTGCCAGGTCGATACTCTTGTCCATGAAAATGACCCATTCAATGGGAAAGTCGGCATTGTAGAGGTGTTCATTCCAAACCGGCAGTTTAAAGGATTCCGGCCGCCAACTCAGGGATTTGAGTACGTGCCAGTTTGTGAGGACGATTCCATTCCCAATGTAAATGCCGCTCGCGTAAGCTGAAACGCCCTGTTCATCGGGCGGGGAATGAATGAGGCCCGCAGGCTGAACGGGTACCCTGCTGATGCCGCCAGCCAATGCAATCAGGAAGATGGTGATAAGGAAAATTCTTTTGCGCAAAAAATGAAACCTCTTTTGTAGGTCACGCTTTCAGCGTGACGATTCTTCGCATCCCTTGTGTCACGTTATAAACGTGACCGGCGAACTGCCCCCACCGGTGGAATTCGCCATTACGATCCTTATACAAAGGAAGTACGTAGGATGTACGTTCGCACGCGTCCCCGAGCGAACTTTGCGAGTGGGATTACGTACCCATCTTTTTCTGACGATGAAACCCCACCCCCATATCTTGCCGTTTTCTCTATCGTACAACCAACTATATTTACCGCGAAGAGCGCTAGGAACGCTAAGTTTTATAACCTTTCTTCGCGATCTTTGCGGGCTTCGCGGTTCATTGTTCAGAAAACTCCTGTTTGAATACCTTGCCGAAGCAAAGTACCTGTCCAACCTTGGAATAGATGGCTGGCATCACTCCAATCGAGCTCCACAAACGCTTTTCCTACCACTTCTCCCAATGCACCACATCCTCCAACGGCACTCGTCCACCCTTTTTGGGCGGGGCGGATAGCTTTTCATCCTCCAATGGATAGCCGAAGGAAAGTGCAATCCGCAAATGCCATTCGGCAGGGAAGTTCAGGATCGCGCGCGTCTTCTCGAATTCATACAATGAAGCAGGCACCGAACCGACTCCCAACTCCCATGCGGCGAGCTGCATAAGAGCCGTAGCCTGCCCGGCATCGAACATGATCTGGAATTTGCCTTCAGGGTCGGGCGTTAGGATGGCAACGGCCAGAGCTGCGCCCGCGAGATGTCCCGCCCACTCACCGCACTTCGAAAGCTCGCTCAAAATGGCTTTGTCACGGATCGCAATGAATTGCCATGCCTGCGTGTTCTTTGACGATTGCGACCTGCGCCCTGCATTGAGGATGGCGCGGGTTACATCATCGGGCAGCGGTTTATCTTGAAATTTTCGAACTGCACGTTTTAGTCGAATTGCATCCGATACATTCATTGTCATGCCTCCATGGGTCATTCAGCCGTCATCCGTTCCACAGTATAATGCCCACGCTCACAAATTGCGCTTTTTCATGAGCGGGAAAACGCAATTTGTGACCGCGATGGGTATAATTCACGTAATGGACTCACAACAACATAGTTTTCGCGCATACCTGTCTTCCATGGTCACGCTTCTCGTGATCGGATGGGGCGGGCTGATCCTTATCCTTTATCTTTCATTACCTTTTGTATGGTCGCGCTGGGCCTTCTTTGTTTTTATCGTCATGGCAATTACCGGCGTGGCGCTGCCCATCGTATACTTTTTTCACAAGAGATTTCCGGGGAAACAACCTGTGACTCCCAACGTGATCCTGCGTCAGGCCATTTGGGCTGGTATTTATTTTGCAACTCTCGCCTGGCTGCAGCTGGGCCGTTTGGTTACGTTATATGTCATCCTTGGACTGGCTGGCGGCATCATTGCTGCAGAATACTTTATCCGCATTCGTGAAATGGCCAATCGCCGCCCTCCGATCATTACCGATGACGACCCTTCGTGACCTTCCCTCTGTAGAGCAAATTCTACAAACGCAGGCGGCTGCAGATTTGATCGTTCGATTCGGCAGGCCATTAACGTTGGAGGCGCTCCGCTCTACATTGGATGAAATACGAGCGCGCTTCAAAGCTGCCGAAATACCTGCTCTGCCTTCACAAGATTTGATCCTCTCCCAAACAGAATCCACGTTAACCGCGTGGACGAAGCCGACTCTGCTCCCGGTTATCAACGCTTCGGGAGTGATCTTGCACACCAACCTGGGACGTGCCCCATTGAGCAAAGCGACCATCCATGCAATGGATTTGGTCTCCCGCGGTTATTCCAACCTTGAGTATGATATTGAAAAAGGAGTCCGCGGTTCACGGCTTATCCATACAGAAGCCATCTTACAAAAGCTGACAGGTGCTGAAGGAGCTCTCGTAGTTAATAACTGTGCTTCGGCAGTTTTGCTGGTGCTCTCTGCACTGGCAAATAAAAAACGTGTAGTGATCTCACGTACGCAACTGGTCGAGATCGGCGGCGGCTTCCGCGTGCCGGATGTGATGAAACAATCCGGTGCAAAGCTTATCGAGATCGGCGCGACGAACAAAGTCCGTATCTCAGATTATGAAGAAGCCCTGACCGAATCCGCTGGCCTGGTGATGCGAGCGCATCGTTCCAATTTCAAATTGGTGGGGTTCACTGAAGAGCCTGAGTTAAAAGATATTGTCAAAGCTGCGCATGAAGCAGGTGTGCCTGTCGTGGATGACCTTGGCTCCGGTGCGTTGTACGATACGACAAGGTATGGAATCGTCCACGAGCCGACAGTGCAGGAGTCCATGCAGGTCGGTGCTGACATTGTGTGTTTCTCCGGTGATAAATTGCTCGGCGGTCCACAGGCTGGGATCATTATTGGCAAGGCGGAGTTGATCGCCAAAATTAAGAAACATCCGCTGGCGCGCGCCGTCCGTGCGGACAAGACTTGTTTGGCTGGGTTATCTGCCACATTGCTCCACTACCTCAAAGATGAAGCTGAGCGGGAAGTGCCCATCGTAAGGATGATGTCCATGACGCCGAAGCAGGCCAAAGGTCGGGTTGAAGCGTGGGCGGGGGAGTTGGGTCAAGGTCAGATAGTGGAAGGGGAATCCACGGTGGGTGGTGGTTCGCTTCCAGATGAATCCATCCCGACCTTTCTTTTATCGTTGGAAGTGAAATCGGTGGAACGATTTATGAAGTCATTGCGAAGAAGTGACCCGCCCGTAATCGCGCGGACGGCTAATGATAAAATTTTATTTGACCCGCGAACCGTTTTACCCGAACAGGATGAAGTTTTTTTATCGGTATTAAAGAAGGTCCTCCATGATATCCATTGACATTCCGATCAAGGATAAAAAGAAACCGCCCGTTCTTGCATTTCCCGATCGATGCGTACATTGTGCGAAGCCAAAAGAAACAACACTTGGCATAACGTTAAACATGGGTGCGCAGAAACGCGGTCAGGCTGTGGCCATGTCGTTGACCATCCCGATGTGCAATGCGTGTGCTGAAAAAGAACGAAGCGTTGCGAAAGTGACACTGATCCCGTTCTTGATTTCTGGAGCTGTGATTGGTTTGATCGTCTTTGTGCCAGTTGCATTGATTGCCCCCGAAGGCACATCTCCACAGACTTTGGGATTTCCGCTCGTCATCGGTGGATTTGCCGGCCTGATCGCGGGCGTGATTGGTGGTAGTGTGGTTGAATTCATTGTAAAGATCCTGGCCAGTCCCTTTTATGGAAAGCTGGTCACCCGCCGCCCATTGACAGCCCTCAGTTTGTTTACAGAAATCGATGAACTGGTGGGTATTTCGGCAAAATATTCACGCGAGACGAAAATTGTTCATTTGACTTTCGAGAACGATGACATTGCACGCGAGTTCGAAAAATTAAATCCACGGGAGAAATAATGAAATCAGATATCGATGCCTTGATGAAGGCCCGTAATTTGGATGCCATTGCGATCTTTGGAAATGCAGAACATAACCCGCCCATGACCTACATGACAGGCGGCGGACATGTGAGTCATGCTACGTTAATTAAAAAACAAGGCAGCGACGCCATTCTATTCCACGGCGATATGGAGCGCGATGAGGCTGCCAAAAGCGGCTTGAAACTGATTTCCTACAGCAATTATGATGCTCAGGAATTGTTCAAAAAGGCAAACGGGAATGGATTGCTGGCTGGTGCGATGCGCGCCGAGATGATGTTCAAGGATGCAGGTGTTACTTCGGGTCGTGTGGGCGTGTATGGGACCTATGATCTGAGCGCGGTCTTTGGAATGCTTTCGCATTTGCAGAAACTTGCTCCAGCCATTGAATTCGTCGGTGAGCCGCGCGAGGATTCGTTGTTTATGCGTGCGATGGAAACGAAGGACGAAACGGAAGTAAATCGTATTCGTAGGATGGGTGAGGTCACCACCTCTGTGGTTGGCAAGGTGCGGGATTACCTTACATCGTGCGACGTCAATAAGGATGAAGTTCTGCTGAAAGAGGATGGCTCCCTGTTGACTGTGGGGGACGTCCATTCGAAAATTCGATTATGGGTGGCGGAACACGGCGCTGAATTACCCTCTGGGTTTATTTTTGCCATTGGCCGCGATGCCGGCGTCCCGCATTCCGCAGGTAACCCAACGGATTTGATGAAGCTTGGTCAGACCATTGTCTTTGATATTTATCCAGCCGAGGCGGGCGGCGGATATTATTACGATTTCACACGCACCTGGTCCCTGGGATATGCCACGCCGGAAGCGCAGGAAATTTATGATCAGGTCAAGGAAATTTTTGATACGTTGAACGACAACTTTGACCTGAATGTTCCATTCAAGAATTACAATCAAATGACCTGTGAATATTACGAGACCAAAGGTCATCCAACTCCGCTGCACACCAAAGCTCCAGTGGAAGGATACGTCCACAGCTTGGGTCATGGGGTGGGACTTAATATTCACGAACGTCCTTTCAGTGGATTCACTGCAGGTGACGATGAACGGCTTTCGCCGGGCGTGGTCATCACGTCCGAACCGGGATTGTATTATCCTGAAAAAGGAATGGGCTTCCGCATCGAAGATACGCTGTGGGTCCGCCCTGATGGAAAGATGGAAACCCTTGCTGATTTTCCGTATGATTTTGTGTTGCCGATGAAGAAGTGGAAGAAGTAACAGACCATAGACGATCCCCAAAGGGGACGCGTGGACGATGGACCGTACCACTGATAACTAATAACTGGAAACTAATAACTAATGACTGATCTTAAACCCGCCCGCGTCCTTGCAATTGAAACCTCGTGTGATGAAACTGCTGCAGCCGTCCTTGAAAATGGGCGCGCGCTGCTATCGTCTGTGGTTGCTTCTCAAATGGAAATCCATGCCCGTTACGGCGGTGTGTTTCCCGAAGTGGCTTCGCGCCAACATGTATTGAGCATCACTCCTGTGGTGGAGCAGGCGCTTTCGCAGGCGCATCTCACGCTCAACGATATTGATGTCATGGCAGTCACACAAGGGCCTGGGCTGGCAGGATCGCTGGTCGTGGGGATGAATATGGCGAAAGGATTGGCACTTGGTTCTAGAAAGCCATTGGTTGGTGCCAATCACCTCGAAGGGCATATATATTCTGGTTGGATCTACAATGCCGGCGAATCAATTCCCCCGGAACCGCAATTCCCGTTGATGGTGTTGCTCGTCTCCGGCGGACATACCGAACTGAATCTCATGACCGATCATTTGACGTATAAAAGGCTTGGGTCCACGCAGGACGATGCGGCTGGTGAAGCCTTCGATAAAGTTGCCCGACTGCTTGAGCTTCCTTATCCCGGCGGCCCATCGATTCAGAAGATTTCGGAAGAGGGTGACCCGCATCGATTTAATTTCCCGCGTTCATGGATGGATGGAACCTATAATTTCTCCTTCAGCGGATTAAAGACATCCGTTCTGTACGAAGTGCAGGATATGAAAAAGAAGGGGAAGACCACTTTGCCGATTGCGGATATGGCCGCCTCGTTTCAACAGGCAGTGATCGATGTGCTTTTCAAGAAAACGATACAAGCTGCCAGAGAATATGGCGCGAAGGAAATTCTGGTGGCAGGCGGCGTTTCTGCAAACCGTGCGCTGCGGCAGACTTTCAAGGCACAGACGGAATTCCCTGTGCATATTCCGCCGCTTTCGCTGTGTACGGATAACGCAGCGATGATCGCGGCGGCGGCGTATTACCGTTTCGCATATGGGCAGGTCTCTGATCTGGGCTTGGACGTCCGCCCGACGTGGCCTTTATCTTAAACAAGCCGCCGAAGACTTCAAAAGTCTTCGGCGGTTTTACATTGGAGAATGTAATTCCTATTATAGGCGGGTGATTAAGGCGAGCCTGAAATTCGGTTAATAATTGGATGAGAGTTAAACCCAAACCCCTTTTCGAACCTGCCCGGGTTCGAAAAGGGGTTTGTTGAGGGAGAATGTAATTTCAATTATATGCCGCGAGTTAAGCTCACCCTGAAATCAAGATGAATGGCGAATAAGAGAATTAAAGAACTGCAAGCAGGTCATCAAGTGAAATTGGACCTTCGCGCAAGATGACGGGTTCATTGCCTGTGCAATCCACCAATGTGGATGGGACCCCGCCGGGGGTGGTGCCGCCATCCAAAATCAGGGGGATTCGTCCGCTGAGTTGGTTGAACACTTCCTGTGCGGTTGTGGGGCTTGGCTGACCGGAGATATTGGCGGAGGTCACGGCCATGGGACCAGCGGCAATTAATAAATCGCGAGCATTGGGATGATCTGGAATGCGGACTGCAACGGTGGATGTGGCCGAAACTGCCAGGGGGAGAGTCTGCTTTTTGGGGACGATGCAGGTGAGAGGTCCGGGCCAGAAGCGGGAGGCGAAGATGCGGGCCATGTTTGGAATGTCGATTGCTACTTTATCCAAGTCAACGATATCGCCGATCAGGATGGGAATCGCTTTTTCGATGGGGCGATCTTTGGCGCTGTAGATGCTTTCAATGGCCGCGTTGTCGAATGCGAGCGTGCCCACGCCGTACACTGTATCGGTTGGGAAGGCGACGAGGCCGCCGCTTTGCAAAATTTCAAGCGCGCGTTTGATTTCACTGGCAGGGACGATTTCAGTTTTCATGCAGCATGATCTCCAAAAGTCGGTCATGACCGGCAAGGTCCTGATGCAAATGAATGGTGGCCTGGTCGAAACTATCGTAGGCGATGTTGAAAGCTTGAATGCCCTGCGTCGCTTCGATTTCAAGTAGCATCATGCCGTTTGAGGTAAGAGATTTTGTCGCGAGTTTGAGCAGACGGCGATACAAGTCGAGGCCATCTTCGCCGCCGTCGAGCGCGATGGTGGGTTCTTTGCCGTAAATGGGAAGTTGCTGCAGTGTTTGGGTGGGAATATACGGCAGGTTGGCACAAATCAGATCAAAATAGGACGGCTCATTGGTTGGCATCAAGTCGCATTCGATGAATTCGATTTGGTGGTGAACATGGAATTTTTCCGCGTTGTGTTTTGCGATCTTCAAAGCCGAGCGTGAGATGTCTGTTGCGATGAAGTTGATCTCCGGGAAATGTGTGGCCAGCGTGACGGCAATGACTCCGGAACCTGTGCCGATATCTGCAACTGACTTCTTCTCCGGGTTGTTTTGCAGCCATGCGATGGCTTTTTCCACGAGCAGTTCCGTTTCGGGGCGAGGGATGAGTACATCCTCACTGATCTCGAAATCGAGTCCGTAAAATTCCCAGTGACCGAGGAGATATGGAAGGGGGGTCCCTGCCTGGAGTTGGTCAAATGTCCTTTTTGCCGAATCAAGCTGGGGCGCGGTGAGAGGCGCATCCAAATGGGAGAGGAGCCATGTGCGCGGATGTTCCATCACATGGGCAAGAAGAAGCTGTGAGTCGAAATCCTGTACATCGGTTTTGTATTGATCGAGAAAATCTTTTACATTCATGCAGTTTCACCAAACATTAAACGTTCGAGCAGTGTGCGTTGGAAGAGGATGAAGAGGATGACCACAGGAATGGACATGATGATGGCGAGCGAACCAAGATAACTCCACGGCTGAGCGTTTCCCGATTGAACCATCGCATAGATCGACATGGCGAGAGTGACCGTATCTGCTTTTTCCACGAAGAGCCAGCCAATGGCAAATTCGGAATATGCCATCAGAAAAGAGATCAGGCCCGCGACGACAATCGACGGCATTGCCAGAGGCAGCGTAATGTAAAGGAATGTTTTGAAATCGCCGGCACCATCGAGGAATGCAGCCTCCTCCACTTCCTTGGGAATGGATTGAAATGCGGCTCGCATGTTCCAGATGCAAAACGGCATCCCAAAGGCGGCGTAGACGATCACCAGCGCCATCAAGGTGGTTCTGATTTTGAGCATGGTGAGGAGAATATACAACGGTGTCATGAACGCGACGGGCGGCAGAAAGGCGGTCAACAGGATGGCGAAGAGACCGAATTGCCGGCCTGGAAATCGGAAGCGTGCAAAGGCATAAGCGAGACTCATCCCAAGGATGATGGCGATGAATGCTGCGCTCAGCGAAACGGTGAGACTGTTCTTTAATAGAACTTCAAAATCAACTGATTGATAGGGTTTTTCAAGAACTTGCATGAAGGCGGTGGTTGACCATTCCTTTGGAAAGAAACGAAACTCGGTCGGGCGGCTTTTGAGGGAACCGTCAAATGCAAGGCGCATGGTGGCCCAAATGGGAAGGATGACAAACAAGCCGATGCAGGCGAGCAGGATTTGTGTGCCCAACTGACGAAAAAAGGATATTTTACGCATACGTGACTCCTTCATCGGCTTTGCTCCAGCGGTTGAAGAGATAGACAAAGACGATCAGGATCAATACGGTGATGATGTTGATCGCTGCGGAAACGGCAAATTGACCGGTGATATCCCAGCCGGTTGGATTGAAAATATTATAGGAAAGCGTGGCAAGGGTGGCATCTCGATAATAAAAAGTTTGGAAGAGATAGAACTGATTGAAGGCAAAGATCCCGCGCACGATGATGGCTGGCAATAATAATGGAAGCAATAACGGCCAGGTAATGTAACGGAAAGTTTGTACTGTATCGGCTCCGTCCATCATGGCAGCATCGTACACTTCCTGAGGAATCATCTTCAGACCAGCGCTTGCGGCCAGCATCATGAATGGGAATCCGTACCAGATGGCGGGTATCAGGAAGATGACGATCCATAAACTGGATGTGCTTTCCCAGCCATTCAAAAAGCCAAACGGAATATTCGCGCCAAACGAACGGACAGCGAGTGCAAGCCAGCCGGTTTCCGGACTGAAAATGTTGAGCCACATTAATACACCGATCATCTCGGGGATGGCCCAGGGAAGAATGAACAAGGTTTGCCAGAATTTTCCCAATCGAAGTCCGCGCTGCCATAGCAGGAGTGCAACCGAAACACCCAGGAAGCCCTGCAATGAAACGGAGAGGATGGTCCAGAAGATATCGAAGAATAACGTTCCTCTTCCGCTGACGAAGATAAATACATCAGGGTAGGAGGACAGCCCGACAAAATTAACCCGATTGGGATGTGTGGTGATCGCCATTTCCGTGGATTCCGCCTGGCCGGTGAGTCCACCCCAAACCGCGTTCCAGATCCCGCCGTTCAGACCGTCGCGAATGGAAGAGGAATTGAAGTCTGTGGTGGAAACTGCAAATTGGAAGAGGAGCGGAAAGACCGTCAGGAGGGCAAACGCGATCAGGCCCGGTACCAGCCATGGGACGGCGCGGCGCGATTCCTTTTTCGCGAATACAACTTTATGTGTCTTGCGATCCTTGAACCGGTCCATTGCGCTTTGCCAGGTCTGTTGAATTCCCAGCGATGCAGAGAGCGACAACGGTACAGTGAAGATCACGATATATTGCGGCCATTTGGTGGGCCAGAATAATAGGAATAGAAAAGCAAAGCCAAGCCAAAGTACGTAGACGCGTTCTTTTTTCCATAACCCAGCCAGCCCCAGAAATGCAAAAACGGTGATAAAAAAATCGGGCGCGATGAAGAATGCATCCTTGCTCCACATGGCGGGCGACATGGTAATCCATGCGAAGGGTTGCCAGAATGGATACCCGGCGTTTTGGACTTCCGCCGCGCCGCTGGAATAAGCCGCATGATAGAAAACCGATTCTTTCAACCGTTGAATTGGATTCGGCCAAAGATACGGATCTGCCGCGAAAAAGATGACCAGCGCTAAAATTCCCCAGAAGATAACTTGCTTGTAAAAATTCCCGAGACCGTTCTGGCGTTTTGACTCAAGGAACCAATCCGTGAGGATGGCAAAGGCGACTACGCAATATAAATATTTTGATGCGGCGGTCAGACCGAGAAAAATAGCGGAGGCGGCCAGCCAGCTTGTTTTTGATTTTTGTTTTTTGCTTTGCAAATAAGCCAGCACAGTCACCAGACTCGTCAATGCAGGCAGGGCTTCCAACATGATCTGCGATACGTATTTGATGGTGAACGTATGCAGGCCAAGGGTGAGTCCCGCCAATGGGTCGAGAAAGGCGAGCAGGGCTACGGTTAATAAGCCAAAGACCGCATTTAAAGTCCGCGCGGGTTTGACAAGATCAACCGGTAGATTTTTATTCGGCTGGGCGGTGGTGGGCGCGTCTGGTGTCAGCTCTTCTTCGGGAGCAGATAACAAACTGAATCCCATTAGAATCTTCGCGAGCGGTGGGTGTTCGGGTCGATAGTTTGCCTCTTGAAAGCCGAGCCAGTTCGAGGCACGGATCAGATGCGTGTACTCCTGACTGGCGCGCAGATAATCATCTTCATCGTAATCAATGGGAAGCTTATCCACAGCATGAGCACGGGCGATCCACGCGATGGTGATGACGAATAGGATTGCTAGTATCCGTAATGAGATTTGAAGGCGTTTCATAATTTCATTATATTATTTGATGGCAAGCAGGGATAGATACTCGAAGACAATGTTCGAGGCGAGGATGGCTGTAATATCAGCATGATCGAAGGGCGGGGAAACTTCCACAAGGTCGAAGCCGATCAAGTTGAGGCCGTGCAATCCGCGGATGAGTTGAAGCAGCTGATAGCTGGTGAGACCGCCGACTTCCGGCGTGCCGGTGCCAGGGGCAAAGGCAGGGTCCGCTGAGTCGATATCCACAGTGACGTAGACCGGACCTTTCATGCGTTCGTGAACTTCCTTGAGAATTTCCTTCACGCCTTTTTCCATCACTTCGTGAATCGTAACGGTACGAGCGCCGAGCGCTTTTGCATCGGCATAATCATTCTCGCCGCTAAGCGGACCGCGAATGCCGATCTGCATATATTCATCTTTGCGGATCAAGCCTTCCTGCAAGGCATGACGGAATGGAGTGCCGTGGCTGTAAGGAACAGCATCGAATTCAGCTTCCCATGTGTCGATGTGGGCGTCAATATGGACGAGGGAAACGGGTCCGTGTTTTTTTGCGTGAGCGCGCAATAGAGGCAGGGCAATCGAATGGTCACCGCCAAGCGTGATGAGTTTTGTGCCGGTTTCAATGATTTCACCGGCCATTTTTGTAATGGCAGTCATCGTGTGTTCGATGGACGTGGGGATGACAGATACATCTCCATAATCGACCACGTTGAGTTTTTTCAACGGTGTGACATTAAGTGTGGAGTTGTGCCCCCAAAGCAAAAGTGACATTTCGCGGATCTTTCGCGGGCCGAAACGGGTTCCGCTGCGATAGGAGACGGCGCTGTCATAAGGAACGCCCATGATGGCTGCGTCCACGCCTTTGAGCTCGCGTGAAACGGGTAAGCGCATAAAAGAGGGAATGCCCATGAAAGGCTGCAAGCCTGCGCCGAAAGCTGGATTATCGTTCATGTTGTTCTCCATTGACTTAAAAAATCAGCCACAGAGATCACCGGGATAAAAGAGAATAATCTGAAAGTCTCTGCGTCCTCAGTGCGCTCTGTGGCTGGGATTTGAAAAATAATTTTATTCGTCGTCGTCATCCACACCGGTGGCGGCGAGACGATCTGTTTGATCTTTTGTGGAGAGTTCGTCGATGAATTGATCGATGGCGCCATCCATGACCACGGGCAGGTTGTAACTTGAATATCCCACCCGATGATCCGTGACACGGCTTTGGGGATAGTTATACGTGCGGATCTTTTCGGAGCGTTCGCCTGTGCCAACTTGCGAACGACGATCTGCTTCCAACTCAGCCTGTCGTTTGGCCAGTTCGATGTCGTACAAGCGCGCGCGCAAAATGCTCAATGCGCGCAATTTATTTTGCAGCTGTGAGCGCTCGTCCTGACAGGTAACGATCATCCCGGTGGGGATGTGATACAAGCGTACAGCCGTGGAGTTCTTCTGCACGTTTTGTCCGCCTGCGCCGGAGGAACGATACACTTCAATTTTGATATCGGATTCGGGGATGTCTACTTCCACGTCATCCACTTCAGCAAGCACAGTAACTGTAGCTGTAGAAGTATGAATGCGTCCCTGCGCTTCGGTGGCGGGTACACGCTGGACGCGATGCACACCGGATTCGTATTTCAACCTTGAATATGCACCCTTGCCTTTGACCTCGAAGATCACTTCCTTGTAGCCGCCGATGCCAATGGAACTTTCCGACATGACTTCCGCTTTCCATTTTTTGTCATCGGCATAGCGTGTATACATACGGAACAAATCCGCGGCAAAAATAGCGGCTTCATCACCGCCGGCACCTGCGCGAATTTCAACGATCACGTTTTTATCGTCACGCGGGTCCTTCGGAACCAGCATTCCCTTGATCTCTTTTTCGAGGGCCTCGATTTTCGGGGTCAGTTCTTCGACATCAGCTTTGGCAAGGGAGATCATCTCCGCATCGTTTTCCGACGTGATGAGCGATCTTGCCTCCTCAAGGCTTTTCATTGCCTGGCGGTACTCACGCGACTTCTTGTAGAGCGGTTCAAGGTCCACGCGCTCTTTGTTGATCTCCGCGGCGCGTTGATAGTTACTGCCTACTTCCAGCAGTTCGGCTCCAAGTTGTTCAAATCTTTCTTCAATGGCTTGTAGTTTGTCGAGCATGGAACATCCTTATATCAATGCAAAAGCAGTGACATTGTAGCGAAATAAAGCGCGGCAAGCGGCCGCGCGGACGAAATTATACCACCCGTATTTGGGCGGTACGTTGGAGAGAGAAAGCTAGAAGTTTCCGATGGCCGAGAGCACCATTGAGGCGATTAAGATCACCGCGAACAGGGCAAATATAATCTGCGCCGCTCTTTGCTGTGGGGTGGTGCTGATTTTTGTTTGTTTTTTGTTCTTTGAATTCTTGATGGTCATTATATTTCTCGCTAGGTGATGTGTTTATAAAAGGCCTGTGCCATGACTTTTTCCAACTCTTCCAGGGTGACGGGTTTCATTACGTATCCATCCGCACCGATCTGCATGGCGCGGTCCACGGTCACATCGGCGGCTTCGGAGGAAAGCATGATCACGGGCAGGTTCTTCCATTCCTTGCGGCGACGGATGAATTCAAGCAGGTCCAACCCGGTCACTTCCGGCATGTTGATATCGAGGATCATCAGATCCGGTGGTGGTCCGGCCAATAGTGCCTGGGCGCCAACGCGTGCGTTGATAAAATGCTTCGATGTGCAGTCCAGCAGTTTCAACATTAATGAAACCGCCCTGCCCATCTCCTCGTCGTCGTCCACGATCCATACTGTTTTCATTCCAGGTTTGCCTTGATGCTTTCTGCCGCATTTTCGTTCATGCCTTTCACGGCTTTCAATTCTTCGATGCTTGCTTCTTTAATCTTATCCATAGAACCGAAATGTTTCAAGAGTGCTTTTCGGCGGGTGGGGCCAATGCCCGGGATGGAATCCAGCTGGGATGCCAGACCCTGTTTCGAGCGGCGGGCGCGATGCGCTGTGATCCCGTAGCGATGCGCTTCGTCGCGAATCCGCTGCACGAGGTAAAGTCCCTGCGAATGTCGCGGTAATAACAACGGTTCGCTTTTGTGCGGGAAGAAAATTTCCTCCTCCTGCTTTGCGAGACCCACAACTGGGACCTTATCAAACAACTCAAATTGTTCAAGGACTTTAACAACGCGGCCGAGTTGACCTTTACCGCCGTCGATGATGATGAGGTCTGGCAGGAATGAAAAAGACGCATCCGGCTTGGACCCCGGACCTGATTCGGTTTCCTGCGAGCCTTTCCACCTTCGAAATCTACGCGTCAGCATTTCCTCCATCGATGCAAAATCATCCGGCGCGCCAATGCTGGTGCTATCGATATTGAATTTGCGATACAAATTTTTTGCAGGCACACCCTGCTCAAAGACGATCATCGCACCAACGGTCGCCACACCTTGTGTGTGGCTTACATCATAGCATTCAATGCGATTTGGCGGGGTGGGTAGGTTGAGCGCGGTTTGCAGCTCTGCAAGCGATTGCTCCTGTTTGTGCGCATTTGCCTGCCATTGCGCGCGCAGCGCCTGCAAAGTTTCCGTCGCGTTTTCGGCAGCCATCTTTACGAGATCATGAGGTTGACCATCCTTTGGCACGAGGAATTCCACTTTTTCCCCGCCGCGTTTGGAGCGCAGCCATTGTCCAATGATATTGGCTTCTTCGATCTCCTCGGGCATCATCACTTGCTGCGGAATATTGGCAGCCTCCGTGTAAAACTGCTTGACGAATTCCGACATGACTTCGGTATCAGCCGTATCTTCCGTGCCTTCGAGGATGAAGTATTCACGACCGATCAACTTTCCGCCGCGAATAAAGAATATCTGCACACAGGCTTCGCCGTCCTGCCGCGCCATGGCAAGCACGTCTGAATCTTTGTAGTCAGTGGCAAAGATAATCTTTTGCCGCTCCATAATGGACTGCACCGCTTTGAGTTGATCGCGCAGAGCGGCCGCTTTTTCAAAACGCATTTCCTCGGAGGCCTTTGCCATTTCATTTTGCAGGCGCGAAACGATCTCTTCACTGTGACCGCTGAGAAACGTCATGAAGTCGGAGATCATCTGGCGGTAGCCTTCTTGATTGATCGCGCCAATACAGGGAGCATTGCATAATTTGATATCGTAATACAGGCAGGCGCGCTTGTCGTTGCCGGTGATCTCGCGGTCACAGGTCAGGTAGGGAAAAATATGGCGAAGCACATCCAGCGTTTGATACACCGCCCATGCCGAAGTGTATGGGCCGAAATAGCGTGAACCATCCTCTGTCATCTGGCGGGTGACTGTTACATGCGGAAAGGGTTCATTCCAATGGACTTTGATATACGGATAGCGTTTATCATCCTTCAGGCGGATGTTGTATTTTGGTCGATGTTTCTTGATCAAGTTCATCTCGAGGATGAGCGCTTCAAGTTCGGACCCAACCACGATCCATTCCAGATCGGCAATATTCTGTACGAGGCGACGAGTCTTTTCATCATGGCTTGAATCCGCGTGGAAATAGGAACGCACGCGGTTCTTCAAGTTGATGGCCTTGCCCACATAAATGATCGTCCCCTCTGCGTTTTTCATGATGTAGCAGCCGGGTTTGGTGGGGAGCGTGGCAAGAATGCCTTGCAGTTTCTCGGAGATTTCCATGTGTGCTATTTTAGCATGAGCCAGATTCATTCTTTCGGTTTGGTTGTAATTCAAATATCATATTGTTTTAAGTGAAAATAACGTAAAATGGGTGAGCACTTATAAAGTTCTGAATACACAATCCAAAGGAGAATGTAGTATGGAATCAAATACACCCGTTATGCCCCCGTCGCCGGCGCCTGCCTCCGGTGGAAATGAAAAGATCATGGCCATTGCCTCCCTTGTCTTGGGCGTGATCAATTTATGTGCCTGGTTTTTGCCCATCTGCGGGATTCCGCTTTCCCTGATTGGCCTTGTCCTCGGGTTTTTTGGAATGAAAGATCAATCCCAGAAGACGTTGGCAATTATCGGAATGGCACTTTGCGCCCTTGGTTTGTTGTTGGGCTGCGGTAATGCGGCATTCGGCGCCTACTTGGGAGTCACCGGTAACGGCTTTCAATTTCCCACCCAGTAATTTTGGAATGACAGACAAAAAAACTCCAGCGAATTCGCTGGAGTTTTTTTGTCTTGCAGATTTATGGAGCTGCAGTGGGTGGCAGGCGATGTTCACCGGGTAGCAATTGCATGATGCCCGTGTTGTAGGCGAAATCGTAGGCTGTGCTGGCACCGCCTTCCCCTACAATGGGTTCAATGAGTTGATTCCCATTGGAATCCACCCCGAGGACGATTTGCTTTGCCAGTACATGGATTTCAGCAACCAGAGGTGCCATATCACTACCAAACCGCATTTCGTTCAATTGAACGGCTTTTTCCAATAATTGATGCGCCCAGCCGTCCACGTTTTCAGCAGCCACTGTAACGTAGATGCTGTTGATCTTTATATTGTCAGTGGTATCGGGTGCGGCGGCGGCAAAATTTGCGTGAGAGATGGCTTGGGAAATATATCCCTGATCGTTGTAGCCCGGCTCGCCATTTTGGAGCAAGCCATAGCCATCGCCGGGATCAGCGACAGTGCCGTTCTTGTCCCAGTCCTTGTACAAGGCAGTATTGGCGTTGCCCACCAACTGATTGATGATCTCTTCTGTTTTCTGACGGACCAATGCCTCATCGTTGGCATCAAATGCGGCTTGAAGCTGATCGGCGGAGGTGAGCACTCCATCCGTACCGAACCAAAGGCCCTGGATCAAGGCAGTTTGATTTGGCGCAGCGCCAAAGGCGACCAGTAAATGTTTCACATGCACAAAGGCAAGCGGTGGATAAACGAAGGATGCCACGATTTCTTTTGACGGCTCATCTTTCAATGGATCGTTGTTCGGTTCTATGGTGATCTCGATTTGATCAAAGAAGGCCAGAATATTCCTGGATTCTGAATCAATGTATGTGAGTTGACCCTGACCGTTGCCGTCCATTTCAAGTTCGCCAAACTTGCGGCGTACTTCTCCGCCCTGTGCCAGGAACCATGCTTCGTAATGTGTGCCTGCCTTGGGTGTTTCAAGATTGGTGATCGTGAGGGTGGCTTTATCCAAAGTCCTGTTGAAATCGGTATAGGCCACCTGGGCAACCGAAGTGTTCCTTGAGTTTGTTTTTGTGTACCATGCAATCGCTGTGACAATGATGACAGCGGCAAGAATGAGCACGCCGGTTCTGAGCAGGGATGGAGTAAGCCATGCAGGCAGTACAAATCCGCGCTTCTTTTCGATCGCCTGTTGGGCGAATTTTAGTTGAGTGACAGTATCCATCGAAACGGTTTGACCGTTGAAGACGGAAATGAATTCCTCTGCAAGCGCGGTGGCAGTTGGGTAACGATATGCAGGATCCTTGGAGAGCGCCCGATCGATGACAGCTTGCAGATCAGAGGAAATACCTGAAATGGACGGAGGCGGGTCGTTGAGATGCTTCATCAACAAGCCGAACGATGACTCTGACTCAAAGGGTACGGTGCCTGCCAGCATTTCGTAGATCATCACGCCGAATGAATAAATATCGGTGCGCGAGCTCACTTTGTCGCCGCGGGCCTGTTCAGGGCTCATGTAAGTGGGGGTGCCGGAGACGGTACCTGTTGAGGTTTGGATGGATGAATCTAGAAGGCGTACCAGCCCGAAGTCGGAAAGAACCGGTTCCACGTCCATGGGTAAAGGTTTATTCGGGTCTATGGGTCCGCTGGCCGAGCGCAACAGCACATTGGCAGGTTTGATGTCGCGATGAACGATATTGAGGCTGTGGGCATAATCGATGGCGGCGGCAAGCTCTTTGATGATCTTTGCGATGAGGTCAAAAGGAAGTTTTTCCCCGCGATTGTGAAGTGCCTTGAGGTATCCCGCCAACGAAGCGCCTGGAACGTATTCCATGATCAAACATGGTTGACCCTCGATCACATCGTAATCATAGACTTGAATGATGTTCTGGTGCCGCATTCCCGCCACAACGCGGGCCTCGCGTTCGAACCGCGTTTTCATCTCAACGTCGGTATCCACATGGTCGCGCATGATCTTGATGGCAACTTTTCGGTTTAGGGTCGAGTGATCCCCGACGTATACTTCGGCCATGCCGCCGCGCGCGATCAACTCGCCGATCTCTACTTTGTTGAGGGTTTTTCCGGTCCAGTTTGGCATTGAGAAATTATACCCGAAGTATAATGACAAAAATGGTAAAGAAAGGCTTGCAAATATGTTGCTGGAAGAAAAGCTCGGCAAGTTACTGCAAAAAAATTCATTGAGGCTTGCCACCGCCGAATCCTGTACGGGCGGATTGATTTCAGACCGTCTCACCGATATACCGGGCTCTTCGGAATATTTCCCAGGCGGCGTGGTTGCCTATGCTTACGAAGCAAAAGCTAAATTATTGGATGTTTCCTGGGATGCTTTGAATTCGGTGGGCGCGGTTAGCGAGGAAGTTGTGATCCAGATGGCACGCGGTGCCTGCAAACTTTTTGAGACACAGCTTGCTGTAAGTGTAAGTGGAATCGCAGGCCCGGGTGGGGGAACAGCGGAAAAGCCGGTAGGTTCCACCTGGGTTGGCCTGGCTGCACCCGACGGCGTATGGGCGCGACATTTCGTTTGGGATGGAGACCGCAGACAAAACAAGCAGTACTCGTCCGATGCCGCGCTTCAAATGGTGATCGATTATCTGGAAGGAAAACTCGAATGAAAGTCGTGGTCTTGATCTCTGCCAATTCGGAATGGCGTGTGGTGAAAGAGTTGCATCCCGACCTCACGCTTCAACATTCTCCATATGGCGAATATGCCGACCTGGAGATCGATTCCCGCCTTGTCACTTTCTTTCATGGAGGCTGGGGAAAAATCTCTGCTGCGGCGACGGCACAATTTGTCATCGATCATTTCAAGCCGGATCTATTGGTCAACCTCGGTACGTGCGGTGGATTTGCAGGCCGTATTGAAACCGGGACTATCATCCTCGTGGAGCGGACTCTGGTGTACGACATCATCGAGCAAATGGGTGACTCGGCCGAAGCGATTGAACATTACGCCTCTTCTCTTGATTTGAGCTGGCTGCCGGCCAAATTGCATTTCCCCGTCTCACGCGGACTCCTGGTCTCCGCTGACCGTGACATTATCGTGGAAGACATTCCCATGCTTATCGAAAAATACGATGCCGCCGCCGCAGATTGGGAATCGGGTGCGATTGCGTGGGTGGCCGGGAAAAATAAGACCCGTATATTAATATTGCGTGCCGTCAGTGATTTGGTCGGTGGCGATGGGGGGGAAGCCTACGGAAATTTGGAACTATTCCATGAGCGCACAAAAACTGTAATGAAGAATTTACTTGATCAATTACCTGCCTGGTTAAATGCAAGTGACGGTCACCTTTACCCGCAGGGCACAAGGTGACCGTCACCTTTTTACTGGGAAGGATTCAAAACCCGCCCGATGAACAAAACCTGTCCACTGACAGTATTGCGGATGATAAAAATGAATGGACGATCTACAATAAATTGATTATCAGGTGGTTGGGCCGCACCAGCAAGCTCCATGATGACAGCGGTTGCAGCGGCGGCCTCCGTTCCTTCTTCGTCCACTGCCACAAATGCCTTGTGGATCACACCGCTGATGAATAGATCCTTTTTACCGGTCATGCCGGAGAAGTCTGCCCTGCCACGGTCAAACGCATCGGCCATACCCATGTTACTTAGAATTCCTGCAAGACCAAAGTCTTTGGTAAATTCAAATTTTGGCAGGCTTAATAGCACCGGTCCCGAGGGCTGCATATTGTTGATGATCTCATCATAGACATCCTTGTTGAAGGAAGACTCGAAGGTTTGAAAGTTTCCTTCATCAGGCAAAATAATATCCATGGCGGCGGTTTCAACGGCATAGGCCAGTTCAACGGCCTGATATCCATTCCCTTTTATATATGGCAGCCCATATTTGGCGTCATTCATGGTTGGGGTCGTGATTTCAGTTCCATCCAGCAGGTGAAATGGAGCATCGTACGTGGAGTCAGCATCGAATTTGCTGAGCCAGTCTGCCTTGAAATAGATCGCATTGACCAACACCATCCGCGTGTCGGCATTCAGTGAACCATCCGGGAGCAGGTCGTTGATCTTGTCCTCGGTTTTATCGCTGACCCAATTATTAATGCCACGACGTTCGCCATCAAAGTTGTTTACGAAATCCGCAAGATGGATGCCAGCGCCATAATTAACCGCGATCGTATCCAAAAATTCCGGCAGAAATGAAAATGTTTGTTCCGCCCAGACCGCGTTGGCGATATTGAGCTTGAGTGGTTCCTGATCCTTATCCAAATTGATCGGGTCGCTTTCCAGTTTTAGATCCAAGGCGTTGAAGGCTGAATGTGTTCCTTGTTGACCCTGCGTAAAATGTAAAACATCCGCCATTTGCGATTCGGTATTTCCACGGGCACCGGCGTACGTCATGGCGAGGGCGAGGGAAATACTGAACGGGGACAGGATCAGGTTCCCGCTTTCAGAATGAAGCGACTGGTACATATCCAGCGCAAATGAATTGTTCCCATACACCAAAGTTTGCAGGTCAGCATCGGCGACATTCGGATTTTTCTCCCGGCTTCGGTTGGACTCTGCCAGTTGGGTCGATGCACTTCCGTTGCAAGCCGCAAGCAACATGGAGGCGATCAACGTACTGAATAAAAGTGATCTTATTTTTTTCATGGTCTCTCCTTTGTGGATTCATGACGAATGTCATCATCCATTTGTTTCCACGATTTTACACGTTTCGCTGCGGGGTATAATCTTTGCGCGTCACCCATATTTCCCATGAATACTCCCGAGCAGAACGAAACGCAAAAACAGAATTTTCGATACGTGCAGATCGATGCGGTGGGTGTCAGCATTTCGAATGTTGCGGCGCCATTCCTGCCGGTGTTTCTTACCCGGCTTGGCGCATCAAATTTCCAGGTGGGTCTTCTAACTTCCATGCCCGGCGTGACCGGGCTGTTTCTCGCACTTGTTGCAGGCCGCTTTTTACAATCCCGTCGCGATGTGGTGCCATGGTACAGCCTTGCGCGTTTGCTTGTGATTTCCTGTTATGCGCTCACGGGTTTGTTCACTTTTATTTTGTCAAAGGAATATGCTGTGATCGCGACACTTGCGATCTGGGCATTTGCGACACTTCCACAAACCGTGCTGGCTGTGGCTTTTTCAGTTGTGATGAACGCTGTTGCTGGCCCGGAAGGCCGCTATGCATTGCTTAGCCGGCGCTGGGCAATCTTTGGCCTGACCAGTGTAGTGATGACTTTCTTTGTCACACGCACGATCGATTTGCTGGCCTTTCCGCGAAATTATGAGATCATGTTTTTTGGATTGTCGATCGGTGGATTGATCAGTTTTTATTTTTCGAGGAAGATCAAACTTCCGCTTCAAACTCCGCCCGTACCTGTTCCAGCTTCATCGATTTTTGACTCAGCCCGGAATTATTTCTCGTTAATTCGCAGCGAACCTGCCTTTCAATCCTTTGCCCTGAAAAAATTCGTGTATATGTCCGCAATTGCGCTGAGCACGCCGATTCTTCCGTTATTTTTCGTGCGCGAAGTCAAGGCAACTGACTCGCAAATCGGTACGATCAATATGGCGATGACCATTGTGATGCTGGCGGGATATTTCCTCTGGCCGTGGGCTTCGCGCAAATACAGCGGACGTTTCGTCCTGCTCGCCACAACACTGGGCATGGCGTTTTACCCGGCTTTGACAGCGGCAACGCCGCATGTCAATTTAATTATTCTGTATGCTGCCATCGCCGGGCTTTTTCAATCAGGCTTGGATTTGGTATTTTTCGATGAGCTGATGAAAACCGTCCCTCCTCAATATAGTGCCACATTTGTTTCCCTGGCCCAGTCGATGCAATATCTTTCCGCAATCGTCGCCCCGTTGGTTGGAACTTGGCTGGCGGATTCCATTGGCCTTGACGGTGCTTTGTGGGTAAGTGCCGGCTTAAGGCTTTTGGGATTTATACTGTTTTTGATGCCGGATCGGCGCCATACAAGAAGTACTGTTTAAAGTATTATCTCCATCGAGATATTATCCATACTTTCCCGATAGCTTTCGATTTCATAAAATCCAAGCCGTTTATAAAATTCCAGAGCACGGGTTTGCATCTCGCCGGTTTGCAGTCGAATGCGGGTATATCCCTTTTGTCTTGCAAAATCAAAAAGCCGCATCACAACGCGATGACCAATCCCCTGTCCATGGTATTCCTCAAGCAGCCAGAGGCGTTTTAGCTCGGCGGTGTTTTCATCCATCCTTTTGAGAGCGCCGGTGCCTATTAGCTTTTTGTTATCCAGTACAACGAGAAACAAACCATTATTGCTTTCGTAAACTTTTTGGAAATTGTCTATGTCGTTTAGTTCACCCTCTTCAGCGAGGATGTCATAAAACTCCTGTGGTGTCTTTTCGGGATAATAGATCCGTTGTGCCACGGCGGAGATGACGTACTTCGCATCATTGACCTGGTGAGGTTGAAGGGAGGTGGTTTCGATCATTTTACAAATTTTCTTAGAGGTGTTTTTCCGAGTATGTAGACACAAATAAAAGTTACCAGAACTGTAAGTAAGCCTATACTCAAGACCTGAAAATTAATTCTAAATTCCCAGAAAGGCATTTTTCTCCTTATGTAATATAGGGAAAATATTGGCATTAAATACAATGTCATAAAATATTGAATGTATAGATGGAGAGCGAATATGCCCAATGAGTGAGAGGACAGGAATCTTACTGACGGTGCCTCCGTGGTATTCTTTTTGTTTATCAAGCTGCATATTAATGCTGTTGCGCCGAAAACAATTGACACTCTCCCGTATATATTGAATTGAAATCCTGATGTTCGCAAATAAACATCCTGAAAACAGAAGAGAAAATAACCAGCCCATAGCACATAATTTGCCGTGTATCTTAATCTGTCACGATAGGAATTGACAAGATGTGCAATAGGAATATAAATAATAAAGTTTTCTATACGCGAATATGTAATAACCCCTTCTTTGAATGAATGCTGTTGGAAGTAAATCAAGGACATGGAGATGATCAAAATGCTGATAAATTTTTCCAGCTGTTTATTTCTGCAAGCAATCGCGTACAAAGTCGAAAATATCGTTAAAGCTATAAGAGTGGTGAGATAATAAAATGCGGAACTTCCCACGTTTGTGTTGGAATTTAACTTGAATGGTCCGCCGATCATAATTAATCGCAGCCAATCCGAAATGTTAGTTGGAGGAGGCAAAGTGATTGTGCCTGCGGATAATAGTGGGATAACCAGATAATAAAAAAGAAATTGTGCGCTTATCCAAAATATTGTAATATAAAATAAGACCGCCAGTCTTTTGAAAAAATAGATGTATCCGTATTGCTTTAGTTTTTGAAAGTAAATATATTGAGATATGATGAGAAAGGAGGGAACAGCAATTAATGTTACCTGAAAATATAATACATTTAATGCCTCTTTAAAGATGATATTAACTGAGAACCTTGTTATATTAGGTATTGATATATCGAACGGCTGTAGGTGCCAAATTAGAACCAGAACGATAGAGATTGCTTTTATCAAGTCAAGGTTGTAGTTTCTTTGAGTGTCGATTTGCTCATTATTTTTGTTAAGTTCCATTGAATTGCTTCTTGTGTATATGACTTGGGGACGATTCTATATGTAGAGTCCCGATGTTTTTAAAAGTGAAAGCGACTTTATTGTACGTCCAATTGTTGGAAGAGTTGGTCAAATATCTTTCCGTAGTTTGCCGTTGCGCTGACAAGGAAATCTGTGAACGAAAGCACTGCTGAATGGTCTGCTTTGTCAGACATCGCGCGAATACATAGGAAAGGAATGCCATTCACCTCGCAAGTGTGAGCGATGGCCGCGGCTTCCATGTCTGTACATAAACCCTGATGCGTGTTCCACAGATGCTGTGCCTTTTCAAGTTTACCAATGAATTGGTCGCCACTCAATATACGGCCAGTGTAGGTCTTTGGTGAATGTCCGTTGAGTTTCTCTAATTCAATCGATTGTGCAACTTTTACAGCCTTTTGAGTCAACTCGGGGTGGGCGTTGAATATTTGCTGAGACCGAAATTGCATCTGACCGGTTTCATCAGACATGAGAATGTCGAACATCATTTCCCCGGGTTTGAGACCCCAATCGGTGACATCGAAATCGTGTTGAATGAATTCGGTGGCTACCACTAGATCACCTAATTCAAGCTCGGGCGCAAGTGCGCCGGAACTGCCCATGTTGAAAATGGCATCGACCGAAAAATGATCGATCATTTGTTGTGTGGCGATCACCGCGTTGACCTTGCCCGGGTCGCAGCGGGTGAGATAGATCTCATGCCCATGTGCCCGACCATGCCAAAACGTGCGCTTCCCCTTTTCAAGCCTCTCCAAATTTTGAATGATCGCCCGAATGGGAATCAGTTCCTCGTCCATTGCGCCAATAATGCCGATTTTCATAAATGAATTCCTTGACCAAGATTTTTGGGATTATAACAGTTGGGAAAATAAAAACTGCGGACATACTTGTCCACAGTTTTTATTTTTAAGTTTTTAGCAGTTACTTTGTTGCATTCCATGTAAGAGTGACGATCTCCGGAGTAATGCTTACGGATTGCAAAGTGGCATTTCTTTGGCCGCCGCCAAAATTGGACAGGCGATTGGCGATGGTTTGATTCCAATTGTCCACGCGGTTTTGGTCAATGGCGATCCCGTCAATTTGAGCATTTGAAACCGAGGCGATCAATTGACCGTTGCTCGCACTTAAGTCCAGACGAAACCCAAGCGTATCCTTCTTGCTGGCGTCGTTGAGGCGCTGGCGGGTTCCCGTAACGGAGACATATCCTGTTTGTAGGGAAACTGTCAGGTCCTGCACAAGCGGATCGGCAATCGAGGAACTGATGAGTTCCTGCAATTCCTGCTGGGTGATACTCGTTTCAACGGTGACTGAACCATCGTCATTGCGCGAGATGTTTGCCTTGCAGGCGCTGGTTAAAAACAGTAATGCCAGTAATAAAGTGGAAATTCCTTTTGAAAATTTGTTCACTTCTTCCTCCGATTTTTTTTCTTTATTATATGCATTCTTGTGACAGGATTGCGATGAACATGTAAAAATTTTGTAAACGAAATCTCGTGGCTAGAATGAAGATCGGATGTCATAAAGACATCCGATCTTCTCTTATTTTCCTAATCTCGCTCGTTCCTCTTCAATTACACTATCTTCCAGCTTCTTAAACAGCGGACCCGGTTGATGTAACTTTTTCCCAGGTTGTAACTCGCTAGGTTTCCATTGCAAACCTTCGACGCCACGGTACCTCAAAACGTTATGCTCGCCAAGTGAGTCTTTGACCGTTTCGGTGTATTGTTCGCCGAAGAGGGGAGTTTCGTAATTGAAGAAGCCGTGTAGTTTTTCGCAGGTGAATGGCAGGAACGGCGAGAATATCACCTTGAGCGAGTCGATGGCTTTGAGTGCGGTGTAGACTGTCTTCGATGCACCGTCTTTGTCCACTTTGATGGCAGACCACGGCGCGTTGACATCGAGATATTGATTGACCACAGTGGCGAGTTTCATCGCTTCGCCCAATGCAGAGCGCAGGCGCACGCCGTCGAGTTCCGTGCCTACAGTGTTGAATCCGTTTTCGATGGTGGCGAGCAGTTCCAGGTCTGCGGGGCGAAGCGTTTTCACATCTAGGTCAGGTACCTGCCCGTCCCAATTCTTATAACAAAAAGCCAATACGCGATTCGCAAGGTTGCCCCATGTTGCCACAAGTTCGTTGTTGTTGCGAGCCACAAACTCGGCCCAATCCCAATCGCTGTCTTTGCTTTCGGGCATGTTCACGGTCAGGTAATAACGCAGCGCATCAGGATCAAAGCGTGTCAACACGTCGTGTCCCCACACCGCCCAATTGCGCGAGCCGCTGATCTTCTTGCCTTCGAGATTCATAAATTGATTGGCGGGCACATCATATGGCAGGATCAATGGAATTTTTTCATTTGCGAAAATTTCCATGAACGCGCTTCCGACACCCATTAATTCAGCAGGCCACAAAGACGTATGGAAGAAGATATTGTCTTTGCCGATGAAATGATATTGCTTTGCTTGTGGATTTGTCCACCAATCGCGCCACGCGTCTTTCGCGCCTGATACTTGTGCCCACTCAATTGGAGCGGAGAGATAGCCGATCACAGCCTCGAACCACACGTATAGTTTTTTCGTTTCCCAACCTGCTTCGCTGGCTGGGAGAGGAATGCCCCAATCGAGATCGCGTGTGATCGCGCGCGGCTTGAGTCCTTCGGCTTCGACTTTCCTCAACGACTCGCCGAGGACAGTGTCGCGCATATGGTCTGCGCGGTCTTTGAGATATTTAATAACATCGGGCTCGAGCTTCGAGAGGTCAATGAAATAATGTTCAGTGTCACGCAACTCGGGTGACGATGTGTCGCCTTCCACCTTTGATTTCGGATTGACTAGTTTGGTAGGGTCGAGCACATTTCCGCAGGTATCGCATTGATCGGAGCGTGCGCCTTCGCTGTTGCAAATATAGCAAGTCCCTTCGATGTAACGATCAGGCAGGAAGCGATTTAATCCGGGAGAGAACCATTGCGGCTCTGTCTTCTTGAAAAGGAATCCATTCTTCTGTAATGCGAGAAAAATAGTTTGCGAAACTTTGAAATGATTTTCGCTGTGCGTGGTTGTGTACAGGTCATACGAAATGCCGATCTGCTTGAACAGGTCAATAAAGCCTTCATGATAGGACTTGTACACTTCCTCAACAGGTTTGCCCAGTTTGTCTGCGCTCATGGTAACCGGCGTGCCATGCGAGTCGGTGCCAGTGATCATCAGCACCTTATTCCCTTTGAGGCGGTGATAGCGCGCCGCAATATCCCCGGGCAGGTGTGAACCTGTCAGGTTTCCGACGTGGATTTCAGCATTGGCATAGGGCCAGGCAACTGCGATTAAGATGTTTTCGGGCATTTGTGCCTCCGTAATTCTTTTACCACGAAGGGCACGAAGGAACACTAGGGAAAAACCTTTGTGCTCTTTCTGTCCTTTGTGTTTAGGTGTTTTTGTCTTTACAAACAAAAAAAGCTGTCCGCGAAATGGACAGCCCGTTTTCATTCAGGTATGTTGACCTAACGTGCTTTCCACTTGGCAGGGCAGTACATTTCCATTCGCATCATGCGCATGGCCATGGTCATTGGCACCATTGGGAAAGAGGGTTTGAAATTCATGAGCGCAATTTTAGGCGAGCGGGAGGGGTTTGTCAATGGGAGGTCGCTCCATTGGTGTCGTGGATTTGAAAATAAAAAGGATTCCCGTGCCAATGATAATAATGCCTGCACACCCCAACCCTGCGAAAATTCCAAAATAGGTTGCAAAAATCGTGAGCACAAATAAAGTAAATCCCTGATCCAGATGGTTGAGGGCCTCGAAAATATCAGGGGTGGTTTTAATGAGGGTGGCTATAAAACCTGTAAGTCCGCCAAGGATGCTCAAGCCACCGAGGCCAACGAATAGGGAGCCGAGGATTGATAATCCACGAAAGAAGCAGCCCGGTTTGGGAATTCTTTTTATTTTTGGGGTGGATGTTTTTGCTGTGTTCATTTGGGCATCACCTGATAAATTGCGTACTCTCCCTGTTCAAAGCGCTTTAAAAGATAAGCTAGTTTGGATGGATCGAGATCCCCTAAATTCCGTTCATCTGGACCGTAAAAGACATAATCGATCTGTTCCTCTTCAATTAAGCGCAGACGCTCATCATCACTGGTTGATGACTGATAGAAGGAAACCACCTTTTTCAATTTTTGATCAAAAAATAGGGTCTCTACCGAGTGTCCAATAAAAGGGGTAAGTGAGGTGTAGGCGGGTAATATATTGCCAGTCAGGTAGGAGCTGAGCACAATCTGCTTTGGTTGGCTGTTCTCGTTCAACCAGTCAAAGGCTGAAATCTTGTCGGCAGAATGAAACGATGGCTCAGTGACTCGCGCAGCGGATTGGACTGTGCCGATGAATAGCATCAGGCTTGAGGGGATCAAAAGCGTTAAAGTCAAAACGGAAATTATTTTTTTATAATGTAGTCGAAGCAAACTTAATCCAAGGATGGCAAGAGCCGTAAGTAAAACCTGAAAGCCTTCGATCAACCTGCGTTGAAATCCAATGGGGATGTAAATCAGTATTGGAATGAGAAAAATCCATGCCAGCGACAGCCTCCACAGATCCGGCCGAATCAATTTCAATGATCTAAGGCCGGGGATTGCGAAGACCAAATATAAACCGTAGGCGGCAAGAAAATGAATTGGACTCGGCGAGACAATTACATTTTGTGCGCTCCACTGTTTCAGGATGGGATCGGAGATAAAAAGATATTCAAAGTACAGCAATGGAGGCCCGGAGATCAGCCCGATTAATAATATCGGCTTCAATTCCTCCCAAAGCCCGCTGCGTGAAAAATGGTTTTTTGAAACAAAAGTAATTATTGAAAACAAACCGATAATCAACCAGACAATGATCACATCGACCGGTTGAATTAAGCTGAGAAATATCAAGGAAATGCCCGACCCAATATAGCGCTGGTTCAGAAAAGCCTGCAAGGCAAACAACATCAGGCTGCGCGCAAGAAGCAAGTGAGGATACGTTAGCAGCATTAAGAACGAAAATGCTTCCGGCGAATAAAACTCGAGCGGAGGCGGACCCGATCCGAGCTGATCCCCGAAAATGATCAGTACCCAGCCCAGCCCGCCGCCAATTGTTGTGATCATTAACGCCAATCTTCGGTGATTCACGAGAGGCAGGAATTCTGCCAGGAATTGGTATGTAGTCAGCGTTAAGATGACCCCAAAAATGCTGCGTGCCAGGTGAAAGACGATCAGCCTGTTCGTAAAATCCGTTCCGCTTATTTTTCCGAGCAACAAATAGAACCAATAGATGGGTGTCCCATTTTGTGGCTCAGATGAATATGGAAGCGTGAAGAGCCCTGCCCCAAGCGCTCCCTGATTCATCTTGGCCAAATACGTATTGTTGTCGTCAATTCCGATAAGTCCCCCGCCAAAAGCATATGCTGGGGTCTGTGAAGAAAAAGCAACTAGATATGGAATGCTGATCAATATCGCAAGAAAGCCGGCGTACAGGAAAACCCATCGCCACTCGTTCTTTTGAAATTTCGCTCCAACCATTTTCAAGTTGATTTTATGAAAGAAGGTCTTTTAGTTTGGCAAACGGCGAATCGGATTCTTCCGGTCTGTGACCGCAATCCTTTTCGTTGAGGTTTTGCCCGCATTCGGGGCAGAGTCCCTTGCAATCGGGCTTGCAGACCGGGCTGATGGGAATCTCCAGCAAAGCGTATTCACGAAGAAGCGGGGCGAGTTCAATATGCGCGTCTTCCGGCAGGATCAGGCCGGAATCCGTCTCGGAGCGTTTGTCGAAGGCGTAGAGCTCGGTGAAAGACCAATCGAGTTCATGCTCAAAGGAGGTGAGGCAGCGTACGCAATCGAGTGTGGTGTTGGCCGAGAAATCAGATTGCACGAAGAGGCCTTGCGGAGTTTTGCCCACATTGGCAATGCCTTCGAAGTTGCGCAATTCGAGGTCGTCAAGAGTGATCTTTGCGAATTCAAATGGGAAGTCATAGCTGTTGCCGATTTCTTCATGAATAATGAAGCCGACATTGATGCGGAAGGGTTTTTTAGGACTTGGCATGGGAGAGGACTCTTTACCGCGAAGAGCGCGAAGTACGCAAAGATAATTTCTTCCTTCGTGCTCTCAGTGCGCTTTGCGGTTGCTTGGTTTTACACTTTTCTATTCACAATATATTTGGCGAGATTTTCCAGTGCGTCACGTTCGGCGCAGGGTTCCATTGGATCAAGGATCACAAGAGCGCGGTCAATATGCTGTTCGGCTTCGAGCATGGCCTTTTTGGTGGCATCGCTGGCACGGATGTTATCCACGAGGCGGGTCATGTTGTCGTTGTTGGTCCAGCCGCCGTTGGGCAGGGACAATATATCCGGGTCGTTGGGATTGGCTTCGGCGTAGTAAATGGATGGGAGCGTGGCCAGCCCGTTATGAAGGTCCGAGCCGAGCGGTTTGCCCACAGATGCCTGATCGCCGGTGAAATCCAAAATGTCATCCACGATCTGGAAAGCCACACCAATTTGATACCCAAAATCGCGCATGGATTCAATTGTCGCGTCATCCGACGGGCTGACCATGGCCGCCGCGCGTGACGTCATCTCAAATAATGAGGCGGTCTTTGCGTAGATGCGTTTGTAATAATTGTCGCGGCTGATCAACCCGCGCGAGGTGAACATTTGAGTCAACTCGCCGTTGACGATGATCGCCAGGGTTTCGGAAAATAATTTCATCAAAGGCAGGTGATCGGTTTCGGCGGCGAGGATCGCGGCGCGGGCGAAAAGATAGTCGCCTGTTAAAACCGTGGCGGGCGGGGACCATCGCGCGTTCAACGTTGCCATGCCTCTGCGAAGCAACGCGCCATCGATCAGATCGTCGTGGACCAAAGTAGCTGTGTGCAATAATTCAACGGCGGCGCCGAGGGTGACGAGTTTATCCAACGGCGCACCCAGCATGTTGCCGACGAGCAGGCCGAGGGTGGGGCGGATGCGCTTTCCTCCGGCGGCGAGCAAATGTTCAAGAGCGGCGCGCAGGTCCGGATGAGATTCATCCGCCTGGGCCCGCATTCGTTCTTCAACGAGTTTGATTTCTTCTGTTACAGGTGATAGAAAAGTTACCGCGTTCATCAGTCTCCCCATGCGAAGAGCCGCGCCGCGTTTGCGGTTGTGATGCTGGCGATCTCTGCAGGGCTTTTGGAATGGATTTCTGCTATTTTATCAGCAATATGATGAACAAAGGCAGGTTCGTTCCTTTTGCCACGAACCGGCACGGGAGCTAAAAACGGAGAGTCGGTTTCGATCAGGATTCTGTCAAGGGGAATTTGTCTGATAATTCCACGCTTTTCCTCCGCATTTTTGTAGGTGACGGGGCCGGTAATTCCCAGATAAAAGTTGAGCGCCATTGCCTTTTGCGCCGTTTCGAGATTTCCGTTGAAAGAATGCAGCACGCCGGGTTTTTCCGCGAGCGTGCCTCTCAAAGTTTTTTGCCATTCTTCCAAAATTCTCAGTAAATCCACAGAGGCCTCACCGAACCATGCGTCGTTTTCTTCACGCATATGGATGATGACGGGTTTGTTCACTTCTTTTGCAAATTGCAATTGCTTTTGCAGCGCTCCCCGTTGGAAGGTACGCTGGTCCGTTTCCTTCACCCAGTAATAATCAATTCCGATCTCGCCAATGGCAACCACTTTCGGGTGCTTCGCCAACTCTTTTATTTCTTCAAATGTGTCTTCGGAGAATTCCTCCAGATCAGTTGGATGAAACCCAACCGCCGCATACACGCTGGGATTTGACTCTGCCAACTGCACCGCCTCTTTACTGGACCTGTGGTGGAGTCCCGGCACGAGCAGCCGAATCAACCCTGATTCATTTGCCCGTTGGATCACTTCCGCGCGGTCGGAGTCGAATTTGTTGTAATCGAGATGACAATGGGTGTCTGTAAGCTGCATGGCTTGAGCATTATATCGGCATAATCCCCGATTTGACCGATGGCTCATAAAATTGTATAGTGAGTAGGACGGAGGATGCCATGAGAAAATTAATCGCATGTTCAGTTCTGGTCGTAATTCTTGTTTCTGTTTTGCCTGCGAAACATGTTCATGCAGACATTGCCCCGCCTGAGTCGCCTCCGGGAACCACCCTGCTGCCCGGAAATGAAAACACACAAGTGCGAATGGTGTCAGAGACGGTCACGCTCACCGTTTCCCCAAACTCCTCCAAGCCTTCGGAGGCACTTGCCAAAACCGAAGCATTGTTTACCATGCGAAACCTCGGAAGTGAGGAGGAGAAAATGCAGGTGCGGTTTCCGCTGTCATTTCTCAATGGCAATTCAGATGGGCGCGGAAATTTCCCTGAAATTCCTTCGATTGCTGTGAAGATCAACGGCGTGACGGCCTCTACAAGGCGTGAGAATCAACCTTTTATTGGGAGCGAATACGCCTATAAGGAGCGGGATGAAATTCCCTGGGCGGTGTTTGATGTGACCTTCCCTCCGCAAAAAGATGTCAATATTAAAGTCACATACACTGTGGATGGGTTTGGATATTACCCATATGAGATGTTCAAATATGTCCTGCAAACCGGCGCAGGCTGGAATGGGACCATCGGCAGCGCAGACATCATTGTCCATCTGCCATATGAGGCAAACAAGAAGAATGTTTTATTAACTGTTTCAGTTGGCTTTGGCGAGTCAACTCCCGGCGGAGTCATCAGCGGAAATGAAATCCGCTGGCATTTTGAGGAATTGGAACCGTCTCGTGAAGACAATATCCAAATCCTGCTGGTCACACCCTCGTTATGGGAGAGCATTTTGTACGAGACACAAAATGTTGAAAATAATCCCAGAGATGGGGAAGCCTGGGGCCGGCTTGCCAGAGCCTATAAAGAGGTTGCCCGTGGGTCGAAGGGATGGCTGCGTGAAGATCCTGATGGGTTGGAGCTGTTCGCGGCCAGTAAAGACGCATACGAAAAATGCCTCGCGCTTTTGCCCAACGACTCACTCTGGCAGTACGGCTATGCAGACCTGCTGTGGTCGCATTATTATTTTGATATCTATTTTTCGGGAAATGCCGATACGGAGGGAACGCTTACAACGATTTTGCAGAAACTTCAGATTGCTCTGGAGCTTGATCCGAACAACCAGCAAGCCAAAGATTTATTGACCGATATCAGTTATGCCATTCCAGACGCAGTTTCGTTGGATGGAGATAACTTTGTGTTGTTAGGGTTGACCGCTACGCCGGTCCCTCCCACGCCTTGGGCTGTGGTTGAAACCCCAACCTTTGAACCCACAGTGATAGTCACTTCACCAACATATTCAATGGGCGTAAACACACCCGAACCTGTTTCCAAGCCTGCTCCATTATGTGGAAGTGCATTCCTTCTGCCTGTTTTATTGGGTGTTGTGTTTGTACTCAGGAAGAATAAAACAAATTAAAAAGCTGGCAGGTTGAAACGTTCGAACGTTTCAACCTGCCAGCTTGCGAACGATTACTTAATCCCAGCTACTTTCAAACCGTCTTCCAAAATGGCCTTGACCTTGTCCTTGTTGCGAGTCTCGGTATAAATTCGCAAAATGGGTTCTGTTCCCGAAAAGCGGATCAACATCCAACCGCCATCTTCAAGCTTGAATTGGAAACCGTCCACGGTGACAACTTCGGTCACTTTTAACCCACCTAACGTGGTGGGATAGTTATCCCGAATGATCTTTTTGCGAGACTCGTGGTCACCGCTGAAGGGGCTGTCCACACGATCGTAATAATATTCGCCGCCAACTTTGGTAAACAGATCCTTCAATAATTCAGTGGGTTTCTTGCCGGTCTTGACCATGAAATCGAGCATGTACAAGCCCGCTAAAATGCCATCGCGTTCGGGGACGTTTCCGCGGAAGGCATAGCCGCCAGATTCCTCGCCGCCGATGAGGGCGTTGGTCTCGGTCATTTTTGGCGCAACGTATTTGAATCCCACACCTGTTTCGTGGACGGGGACGCCGTAAATCTCGCCAAGTTTATTCAGCATGTTGGTTGTGGAGAGAGTCTTTACGATGTCGCCGCGTTCCTTGCGGACTTCGAGCATATAGTAAGCCAGCAAACCAAACACGCGCAATTGATTGATGAATTCGCCGTTCTCATCGCCAATGCCGCAGCGATCTGCATCTCCATCGGTGATGAGCAAAACGTCGGCTTTGTTATCGACCGTGGCTTTTAATCCCACGTCAATATTCGGCTGGATGGGTTCGGGGCGTTTCATCTCTGGGAAGGACGGGTTGCGCACGTTGTGAATTTCAATCACACGAGTCTTGCCGCCCGCCAGTAATCTTGGAAACCAGCCCGCACCGTTGCCCCACATGGTATCCACCATCACGGTCAAGCCAGCATCTTTGATGGGTTGCAGGTCAATGAGTTTATCTTTTGTAAGATGTTCAATATACGGAGTTGCCGCATCAAATTTGACGATCTCACCGGCGGCAATGGCTTCCTTATAATCTTTACGTTTCACATCTTTAAGATCATCGGGAATGCCCGTTTCGATTTCAATTAACCCTTCGGGGTCAATTGCGCCGCCTGTGTCGTTGCGGACCTTGAACCCATTATCTGTTGGCGGGTTATGACTGGCCGTGATGTTGATCGCGCCAGCCGCTTTTTTATCCACGACCGCATAAGCAATGACTGGGGTCGGCGTGGCTTCCTGGGTCAAATAAACCTTCAATCCATTGCCAGCTAGTACTTCTGCAACGGCTGCGGCGAAATGTTCACTGCTAAAGCGCATATCGTGGCCGACGACAACGAACTGTCCCTTTTTACCTTGCGCCAGCATGTAGTTTGCAAAACCTTGCGCACAGCGGCGGACGTTGTCGAAGGTGTAATCTTCAGCGATGACTCCGCGCCAGCCGTCAGTGCCGAATTTAATTTTTTGTGCCATGAGTTTTCTCCTGAATGATGATACGGGTAAATTGTATCATTTGAAAATAGTTTATTTGACCTGAATATTCCCGCTACCCAAAGCTTAGCCACCTGTAGATTTGTTTTGCAAGATGCAGAATATTCGCGATGTGTTGATTGGGAAGGGACAGCAAAGAACACAGTACGATTGACCAAACACCCATAATTGTGAACGTGAACAGAAAAATATACCGTATGCGGATGTTTTCAATTAAATTATATTCGTTAGACATTACGAAGAATGTTGTCACGAAAAACAATGTCAGGAAATCCAATGAATAGCGGACAGTCGGATAGTAGAAGGAAAGAATGACAAACAACATGATCAGGAGGGACGTAGACAGGACGAAAATCAGAAAGACCTCCGGCGGCTTTTTGGGATCGTCCTTTCGGAAATTTCCAGTATACAGAATTCGAAAAATGGGGATAAATATGAAAAACAGAAAAACTGATGTGTAGATTATGCCTGTCATCCGCTCGTTGGAGAAAATATTCTCAACCGGCACAAAATATGGGAACTTCGCTTGAATTATAAACGGGTATAAAAAATAATTATACAAATTGCCTTTTATAAAGACTGTGGAAAAAGGGGCTGTAAACTTGCTATAGTCAGCGTTTGCCAGTTGGTAGCGCAGTCCAAATTCAAAAACAGAGTCGAACCTGGCCCAGTTGTACCAGCCTAAGCCTGCCACGCTCAACAAAAGCGGAATCCATATCAGAGAGGAAGATAACAATACTTTTTTGAAGGATAGCATTTTCCAGTCTTTAAGGATGTATAAAACTGTTGCAAATGCGCAAAACATGATTGCAGGCCACGTTGTAAGCCTTATTGCCAGCGCAATTGCCCAATGCACTCCGCCCAGCAGCAGCCGGGTCTGGTTTTGACCTTTGTCTCGAAGCGAGGTGTAGACCCAATAAAGCCCGCCGATGTAAAAAAATTGCCCTCCAAGAACTGCGGCTTCATAGATCCTCGGATTCTTCATCAATGCGGTTAGCGGCATTGAAAGCCCAAGTGTCAGCAGAAAAAAACTGAGGAACCATATGGGCAATGTGCGATTGAATTTGGACCAGATATTTCTAATGATGAGAGTCAAATATAAAAATAACCCGCATGAAAATATAAAACTGACATACTTGTCCTTTATTTTGGCGATTTGGTCCGTGTTGAACACTGTTAAAAACAAACTTGGCGCAGGCCCCCAGTAAAGGTAATATTTTTCCTTGTATAGCGATGCATCTATAAGATATAAGTCATGGACATTCGATATGCGTCTGAGATTGTCGTTGTATGGGTCACTTAAAGCCAGGAGTTCCGGGGCTGGTTTGTCGAGCAGGTGAAGCTGTCCATTTCTGAAGGCAATGGCCTGTTTGGCGTAATAATCAAAAGTCAGTTTGGGATTGTTGAAACAGGGCAGAACGTACCAGTAAAATATATCTATTACAAGAACAGCGGTAATGAATGTGAAAATGTTGGCCCTGGTGGCTGGTTTTAGTTGAGAAAATTTTTCCTTTAATTTTGACAGGTTTGAAGTTAATTTATCCAGTTGTTTCCTGAATGCCATTAGAAGCAGGGCTGCAAGCAGCATTACGGCACCAATTTGAGCTATAAATATCCTTTTTCTTCCCCATCCAATATCATTGTCCAAACCCAATTTTTCGGCGAAGATGGCCATTCCAATAAAAAACAGCCCCAGTATCCCAAGGGTATAAACTCTTTTCATTTGTGTTTTACGCTCCTATTACTCAGCGGTGGATATTATCGAATCCTCGCCAGCCGTCTTTGTTAAATTTTGCTTTTTAAAAGACATGGCCTGTGGCTAGGGTGTTGCCGTCGGTGTCACTTCCAGCGTTGACTCAACCGTGGGCGTGCTTGCAATTGTCGGTTCGGGTGTTGTCGTGGCGGGCGCTCCGCCGCTCATCAGGATTTGCCATGCAATTTCCAGATCACCAGCTGCAACGACGGGGAAGGCGGGCAGGTTGCCGAGCGCCATGTCCAACCGTGCGATTGCCTGACCACGCGCCTCATCTTTCGCTTCCGCTTGCAGCGCCGCCAGCAAGTCACGCGCTGATTTTACATCTTCGCGCGCCAAACCGAAATTACTTTGCGCCAGATACAACCTTGCGCGGCCAAGCATATCCAGCGCACGTGTGGTCATCACTTGATGTCTCAACTCAATCAGAGTCTTATCGTTGTTGTCTTCGAGTTGTATTTCAAGAGAAGCCTGTATATCGGCTAATTTTTCGATTGAGGCCGTATGTGCCTCCACGGATGTTTCAAGCGCTGTCACGCGATTTTTGGTTTCATCCAGTTCTGTTTGCAAGGCGGCAATATCCGCTTCGAGTTTGTTGATTTGTGATGTATTTTTCTCAACAGGTGCGATAAAGGTCCTGTTGATATATGGCAAACCGTAATACAAGATTGCGCCTACGCCGACGATGAATGCGGCAATCAATATCAATCGGATCAACGCGCGTAGAAAATTAAGAAGTGCCTTTCCCAACCGCGACCAGAAGGATGGTTCCTCTTCCTGGACAGATTGACTCTGCTCAAAAGGAACGGGCAGCGGCTCTTCCTCCACTGGAACCAGGGATTTGTTTTCTGATTCAATTTCCTGCGCTTCGGCAAACAATTCCAGTTTGGCCAATAACGCTTTGCCCATGCCTTTGACCTTCAAACAGTCGTTGACGGAATCAAATGGGCGGGCCGCAATGATATTCCCTGCGATCGGACGGGTAATGCCGGGAACCTTGGTCAATGTGCTGAGATCGGCGGTATTGAGAAAATACAGAAAGTCGGTCATGGGTCACCTTTACTTGAAGAGGGTTGTGATATGCTGGATGAATTCGGGGTTGAATTCCCTAAACCTTTTGACGTTACTTGAAAATGGAAGCAAAACTCCAATGACGATAGTATACGCCCAAAGAGTTGCGGCTAAAATGGCGAAAAGTTTTTTGCTCTTCAGTGAGTCGAATCCGCTCCAGAGGCCGAGCAAGGCTAGAAGGGTCAGAGCAGGGACCAGGTCCAGTAGGTAGCGCATGGTAGTGTAGAAAAATATCTGGGTGATAAAAAATAGCAGCAGCGTGGAGCCGGTCGACGAGGTGGAAATCCAGAAAAGCTCCTTGCGTTTGCGCAGAAAGGCGAAGAGTAAAAATGGACTTGCAACCAGCAGCCCTGTGGTTCCTTCGGAAAGATAGTAATAGATTTTCGGACTGTAATTCACGAGCCAGGAGGCAGGTCCACCCCAAAGCACAGGCTTGATAAATGGGAAGACATCTTTGAATTCGAGTGGGTTGAGAAGGATTTTAAATAGATTGGGCGGGATGTATGCGAGTGAGAATGTATCTTTGATATGGGCGTTGATGTTGAAGCCTGTAAGCTGATAGGTATATCCAAACTCCGTGATCGAACCAAAACGCGCGTAGTTGTACCCTGCGTAGGCACTGGCCCCGACCAAAAGCGGCATGCCGATTGATGCGAGAAAGGGAAGAAGCTTTTCTTTTTGGTTTCGATATGCCCAGGCGAAAAAAACGACCAATAAAAATGCTATTGGCAAGGCAAGCGGGGTGCGTGAGCCTGTTGCAAGCGTAAAAAAGATACCCGTCAGAATTAATTTTGAAGTTGTCGGATTTCGAAATGAACCAAACAGAAAATACAACCCGCCGATGAAGAAACATTGCCCGCTGACAATGGCGGCCTCATAAATGCGCGCCTCGACCAAGACGAATGGAAGCGGATTGACCGTGCCTGCAAGGATAATGCTCGCCAAAATAATGAACGGGGGGATTTCTGGAAAATAATTTTTCCAAACGTCGTAGAGGATGAGAACCAGAAAAATAAATGTGCCAGCCAAAAAAATAAAGGTAAGGATGTTGTCGCCAATTTCACGGGTAAAAACAAACTTTACAAGCGCTAGCAAAAGCGCAGGCGTGGGCCCCCAATATAAATAATATTTTCCTTTATAAAGCGTGGCATCCCATAGCGCGGAGGTGTTTTCGCGATTGGCTGGTTCGTATGGATTCTCCAGTGCGAGCAGGGCTGGGTCGGGTTCAACTTCGAGGGCAAGCTGTCCATCGTGAAAAGCGGTCGCCTGGAGATCGTAATAATTTGTGGAAAGCGGGAAGTCTTTCCACAAGCCGAGGCTGACAAGCCAGAGGTAAAAAAGGATGATGAGTCCGCTGACAATGGTAAGGATCGAGATCGATTTCCAGTCTTTCTGCATTGCGGTATTTTATCATTCGGCAGTGAATTGTTTGCTATAATCGATTTTATGATTTATTTGGATTATGCAGCTACAACTCCCATGGATCAGCGCGTTTTGGATGCGATGTTTCCTTATTTTCGGGAAACATACGGAAATCCCTCGTCAATTCATCGCTTTGGGCAAAAAGCGGAGACCGCTGTGGAAGCGGCGCGTGAAAAGGTTGCAAAGGTTTTGCATTGCAGGCCTGATGAAATTATCTTCACCTCCTGTGGTTCCGAATCCGATAACCTTGCGTTGCGGGGTGCGGCAATAGCTCGACGAAACATCTCCGGTGAAAAATGGATTTTGACCGCGAAAACTGAACACGATGCCGTGAAAAAGACTGCCGAACAACTTGAGAAAGAATATGGATTTCTACTCGAATGGTTGGATGTGGATCAATATGGTTCGGTAACTCCCGAATCTTTAAGTAAGGCAGTTTGCAACGAGACAGCCCTGGCTTCCGTGATGCTTGCCAATAATGAGATCGGTACGATCAATTCGATCCGTGAATTGGCACAAATTGCAAGGGCCAATCATATTCTTTTTCATACAGATGCGGTGCAGGCAGCAGCTTATCTCGATGTGAATGTCGATACCCTTGGTGTGGATTTATTATCGCTGGGTGGACATAAATTTTACGGTCCCAAAGGCGTAGGTGCATTATACGTTCGCAAGGGCACAAAGCTTGTTCCGCACATGACAGGCGGTGGACAGGAAAATAGTCTGCGGGCTGGGACGCAGAATGTCCCGTACATCGTTGGGTTTGCTGAAGCGCTGTACCTGGCCGCGGAAGAACGTGAAATGCGAACGAACCATGTCAGACCGCTGCGTGATCAAATCATTGGCCATGTTCTCGAAGGAATTCCCGATTCTCAATTGACAGGTCACCCTGAAAACCGTTTGCCGAATCATGCCTCGTTCGTCTTCAAAGATGTGGATGGAAATTTCCTGCTGCAACTATTGGACTCGGCTGGTTTTGCATGTTCTTCCGGATCCGCCTGCAAGACAGGCAATCCTGAGCCCAGCGAAGTGGTGACATCACTGGGCTATTCCCGAGATTGGGCGCTGGGTTCCCTGCGTGTGACTCTCGGTGTCGATTCCACACCAGGGCATGTTGATTCCTTTTTGAAGACTTTGCCAGATTTGGTTGAAAAAGCAAGAAACTTAAACCATACATAAACTCAGAATTCACCTTGAAAACCCAAATCATCACCCTCGAATCCCATGACGACCTGATCTCCGTCCGCGATAAATTATCGTGGGTGAAGACCCCGCGTGTGCTGTTGGTGTGGCCCAAGTATGAACAGGTCAACTTGCGCTTGCTTGATCTGAAGGTTTTACAGCGCCACACAGATTCACTGGGCGCGCAGTTGGGGTTGGTCACACGCCGTGCCAACATTCGCAGGGATGCCGAGTCTTTGGGTATTCCCGTGTTTGGAACCACCTCCGCCGCGCAAAAGGACCTGTGGCCTTTCGCGCCTCCACGAACCCAACGTATGCCGAAGAATCCACGGCGCGATTTACGTCAGTTGCGGGATACGGTGTACGAGAAAGAACCCGCATGGCGCACCTCATTGACCGGGCGCGTGATCACTTTCACAGTGGGGGTGATCGCCTTCGTAACAGTAGCCAGCCTCTTTGTCCCGCGCGCGGCGGTGACTTTATATCCCGAAACACAGATTCAGAAATCAGTCATTCCAGTGACGGCAAGTGAATCCGTTCAATCCGCGTCCGTGACCGGAAGTATTCCCGCAAAAAAATTATCGGCCATCGTGGAGACGGAACAGTCACTGGCGATTATCAGCGAGATTGCGATACCAAAATCAAAGGCGCAGGGCATTGCGCGTTTTACCAACTTGAGTCAGGGCGAAGTGAAAATCCCTGCCGGTACGATTGTCTCCACGGCAACAGACCTTCCGATCCGATTTGTAACTTTGAACGATACACTGCTCAATCCCGGTGTGGATGAATTTGTGGAAGTGCCGATTGAAGCATTGGAAGCGGGAGCAAGCGGCAATGTGCTGGCTGGAACCTTGATCGTTGTGGATGGCCCGCTTGGACTTTCCATCGCGGTTGGCAATCCCTCGGCGACATCAGGCGGTTCAGACTCATCCTTGATTGGTGCCACCGAAGAGGATCGTACACGCCTTCGCGATGTGGTGATGGAGAATTTGCGCCGCGATGCGGAAACCAATTTTCGCAATCAAATTGCGCCCGGCGATCTTTTGTTGATGGATACGTTCGAAGTGGTTCAGGTCATCGAAGAAACGTACGATCCGCCGGCAGGCCAGGCGGGCAATCAATTGAAACTAAAAATGAAAGTGGAATTTGCCGCCCGGTATGTTTCAGCGGAAGATATGGCGCAGGTCTCGAATGTGGCAATGGACTCGTCGATTCCGGAAGGTTTTGAAAAATCAGATGTCGCCGCCTATTCCCCTCTGACCGATCCATCCACGGATAATGCAGGTGTTTCCCATTTTGAATTGGACGTTTCGCGTGCGCTCCATAAAAAAGTGGATGACATACTGGTGCTGTCCATGGTTCGCGGATTACGACCGTCATCAGCGCTCGCTGAATTGACGTCTGCTTTATCCATGCGTCAGCCGCCCGAGATCACACTCAGCCCTTCCTGGTGGCCGTGGATGCCGTTAATCCCATTTAATATCTCAGTCGAAACGAAATGAGAATCCTTGCGGTAGACCACGGTGAAAAAAGAATCGGCCTTGCGTTAAGCGACTCCACTGCCACGATTGCGAGTCCGCTGAAAGTGGTGGAACATGTCTCGCGCATGATCGATGCTGCACAGGTTGCGGAGATCGCCACACAAAACGATGTGAAGTTGATCGTTGTTGGACAATCATATGACGAAGACGGCAATCCGAATCCTGCGGGCCGTCGTGCGGGTCGCTTCGCCGATGAATTGAAAAATCAAACGAATATTCCCGTCGAAATGTGGGACGAATCATTTAGCACCAATATTGCCCGCGCTGCGCGGATCGAACTCGGTGTTTCGCGAAAAAAACGCGCCGGCCATCAGGATGAATTTGCCGCGGTGGTCATTCTGCAATCTTATCTCGAAGCCAATCGGAAATCATAAACCTTGAATCGTAAATCGAATATGCGCCGTTATCAACTTCATTTTATCCTTGCCTTTATTGTTCTTCTTGCCCTTGCCTGTATCTATCTTGCATTCGGATATCTTCCGGCGCGCGCTTCGTTGTTGTACGGTCCGCCTGCTGCCTCACTTTCCATTTCAGACCGCATCGAATATTCCGCGCGGCTGCTTTCATACGGCGAGGTACTTACTGCCCCATATATTCCAAATGCCCCCGAACAACGTTTTCGTATTGAGCCGGGTGAATCGGTATATTCGATTGCCACGCGTCTTTACGATGCCGGTATTGTTTCAAACTCACAGGCCTTTTTCGATTATGTCGTTTACACTGGACTGGATATGACCATTCAAGCGGGGAAGTACACGCTCAGCCCGTCGCTTTCGATTGTGGATATCGCGAAGGCCCTGCAAAAATTTTCCCCGTCAGATGCGACTCTGGTAATTCTTTCAGGTTGGCGGATGGAGGAAATTGCCGCTTCGCTCCCGACCTCCGGTCTGTCCATTGACCCTCAGGCATTTATCTCCGCCGCGCAGACTCGTCCCGCCGTGTTGGATTTCCTTCCACCCTCCGCAAGCATGGAGGGATTCTTCTACCCTGATACCTATACACTTCCGCGCGAAACAACCGCCGAGCAAGTACTCGATATCATTGCGCGAAACTTTGTCCAGCACCTCACCGAAGATTTAAAGAATGGCTTCGCCAGCCAGGGGCTCGATATCCAGCAAGCTGTGACAGTCGCCTCCATTGTCGAGCGCGAGGCCATTCGACCTGAGGAAGCCCCGTTGATCGCCTCCGTCTATCTCAATCGTCTTGCCATTGGCATGAAACTGGATGCCGACCCAACGGTCCAATATGCAGTTGGGTTTAATCCCGCTCAAAACACCTGGTGGACCAACCCTTTAAGCACTCCGGATTTGGACCTCGACTCGCCATTCAATACTTATAATTATTCAGGCCTGCCGCCTGCGCCCATTTCCAATCCCAGCTATGAGTCGATGTATGCCGTGGCGTATCCCGCATCGACGCCCTATTATTACTTCCGCGCAAAATGTGATAATTCTGGTTTTCACCTGTTTGCAGCGACATTGGAAGAACAAATCGCAAATGGGTGTGAATAGTTTATTTTCCTTGAAATGAATCCCAAACTTCCAATGCGGGTTTGGGCGAGCCGTCAAAATTTTGCAGGCCGATGTAGGCGAAGTTGCCGAGCATCTCTGCGTCTTGTGGATTCTGTCCCTTCTTTTCCATTTCCGCTGCATACGAGTCGATATTGAAATCGCTCATCAATGTGTTGACCCAGAACGCGAGGCGCGGTCCCAGCTGATCGTGAATTGCGTTCAAATACGCCACCTGATCTTCGGGCGTATTGTTTAGTTGACGAAATGCCTCGGTGGAGAATCCGCCCTCGGCAATGGCAACCGGCTTATCGGTCCGCAGGAGAAGCGGGGTGTAATAATCGGTGGGGATGTCTTTTCCTGATGGGAAGATAAAGTATGGATAGGATGAAATAGCCCATACGTCCAGGTTCGGTTCGAAGGCTTCGATCTGCTCCCAGTTGACATCATACTTTTGGCGATTTCCTTCTTCCGGCTGGGGGAACATGTTGTTGAGGTCATCCCATTGAAAGGTGACGAAGACCTGCGTCTCGGGCGATTCGGCTTTGACCAGTTCATAAATCTCGTTGTATAAACTAATGTAGTTTTGCGCGTCGTCGGGATAGGCATCCATGTACGTATTGATCTCGGAGGCAAGGCCGAGGTAGTGCGGATGAAAACTACGCACGACCCACAACGCATAGTTTTTATACGCCGTGCGGACGTTCGGATTCGCAAAGCTCGCTTCCCAACCCGCGGGCAGGCCGCTAAACTCGCGGCGATTGAGTCCGTTTAGCGCATCCAACACGAAAATATATTCAAGATTATTTTGATGCGCGAGCTTGGTTTGATTGATGATGTCGGTGCGGGTTTGCGACTCGCCATCCACGCCATTCATGAAATCTTCCCAATTCGCGTTTTGTTGAATGAGCACAAAATCACCGTGTTTGCCCATGTCTTCAAATGTTTTGAAGACGCTTTCGAGTGTCACTTCGGGCGGGGAGGGAAAGAATCCATAGGTTGTTTTCGGGGAATTGAAAACAGAATTCTGAGGGGTGGGTGGAATGGCAGGCGTGCCGCTGCCGCAGGCAAGAGTCGCAAGAATGAGAATGGATGGAAAAATAAAATTTCGTCGCATGTGAGTCTCCACGTAGATTACAGGAATCAGAGACGAAAAGTTGCGGCAAATCTAAATTATTGTCTTTTCTTCGGAAACTCTTTGCAGTTTCAATTTTCCTTGGTTGTTTAGATAAATAGCTATCAAAACCATCCCCAATCCGATAAAAAACAAGATCAATCCCTCCCAAAAGATGGGACGCAGGATCGCGCCGACCATCGCGGAGGCGAGGTCACTGGCGTAATCTGATAGGGAAGTGGGCAGGGCTGCGCTTGCTCTTTGTGTGATGACCCGCTTTAAGATTGTGCCAATGATCGGCGCGCCTGTAATTCCTGCCAGCATGGCAAGCACACCTGTGGAAAGAAATGGGACTCCCCACCATGAAAGCCAGCTTTGCAGTGAGTTGACCGCAAGCAGCGTGAGCACGAATAGGAATCCAATTGGCAAAATGGGACTGAGTTTCATCAATGTCCGAACGGTTTGGATTCGGTCACGCGGGTCTTTTTGTGGATTTTCTGATTCAAGAATGGTGACTTCATCAGGAAGCACCAACGCAGCAGTTTGCAACTCCGCTTGAATGACAGGTGTGAGAAGCGGGGTCAATTCCTCGGGTGGATTGCAAAAAGTAATGTCCTGTGCGGTAAGCAGGTTGATGGTCATTTGCGCCACCTGCTCGAATGTGCAATCAGGCTGTGTGCGGAACAGGGTCAACACAGCTTGCACGCCGCTATCCGTTCCCATATTGGCTTTGACCGGCAGAAAGGAAATTTTTACCGAATTGCTTTGCATGTTGAGATAGGCGAAGAGCTCGTTGAGTGTGGTGTCGCCCATTAGTTTTAGGGTTTCCTGCGGCAGCAGGGTGCGGAAGAAATCCTCCCAGGCTTTGGTGCTCATCCCCTGCATGGCGAGAGGCAGGTCTTGAAAATCAATGGAGGAAGAAACCATTGCCTGTGCCATCACGGTGGGAATGCGATCATAAAAATCCTCATTCGCCAGCACGTGTTGATAGGTCTCGGGTTTGAAGGCGCGCCGGTCAAATGTGAAGAAGACCAGCACGAAGACCGCAGTGAGTACGAAGAGAATGGCGAAGATGGTTGCAAGAACTTTTTTTATGATTTCCATATTATCTACTTTACTCTTTCGGGGGATTGGACCCCGAAAGAGTAAATAACTATTTTGCCGTCAGAATCTCAATGTAATCCTGCGTCACCACTTCTGCATCGCCGGCACCGAGCAGGGTGAGCAGTTCGTTCACCAACTCTGCTTTCAAGTCCGCATCCTTGCGGCTCCAGGTACGGCTCTTGATCTCGAGGAAGTGTCCCATGGCGGGTTCCTTGATCTCGTCGAGATTGACGAATAATTCTGTATCCTTGTAGCTGATGTGCCATCGCAGGCGGTCTTTGACGATCGAAATTTCCTTTGAGGGTTTAAAGTATTCACGATAAAAACGCGAGGTGTGCATGGCAGGTGCGATGAAACGGCTGCGCGAAAGCAGCACATCGTGGCCGATCTCATCCTCCCGTTTTTGCCCAAGCAATGTCAATCGCGAGCGGACGCTTTGCGAAATACCGTTCTCGTCGATCAGGTTATCTTCACGGAAGCGCAATCGTCCCTGCGATGGATCGTCGAAGATGAAATAATCATCGAATTGTTGATAATGTTTGTGGGCGTTGATCGTGATCTCAGGCCGCTTCATATTCTGGACCAGTTGGGCTGGTTCTGTTACCTTGACTTTTACCTGCACCTCGAACGATTCCTCCTGCGCCGAGCCGCCGAGCGCGATCAATTTCGAGAGCACGGATTTTTCACGCTCGAAGAGGAAGACATCGATTTTCTTTGCGATGCCTTGCGCTTCCTTGATCAGATCGTCCTGATCAAGAGTCAGCAGGTTGTGATCGCGCATCAGCCATTTGCCGTTGACCATCACATCGGTCACATCCGTGGATTTGGAAGCATAGACCAGTTGAGCATAGGCATTGTTCGGGTCACGACGGAAGCGCGGTGAGTTGTGAATGGGGGAGGTGTTGACGATGATCATGTCCGCGCGTTTGCCGGCTTCCAGCGACCCGGTCAAATGTCCGATGTGAAGCGCTTGGGCGCCGAGGCGTGTTCCCATTAAGAGAGCCGTCGCAGCGGGCACAACGGTTGGGTCGTTCGATGAAGCCTTGGCTACGAAAGAAGCGAGGCGGATTTCCTCGAACATGTCGAGATCGTTGTTGGAGGCAGGGCCGTCGGTGCCGATGCCCACATTGAGTCCGTTCTCGAGCATTTTTTGCACGGGGGCAAATCCCGAGGCCAGTTTGAGATTGGATGAAGGATTGTGCGAGACGCCGGCGTTGACATGCTGCAATGTTTTTATCTCGCCCACATCGATGTGAACACAATGCGCAGCGATGACTTTTGCTTCGAGAATTCCCTGCTTTTTTACATACGGCACAACAGGCATCCCTTGCTCATTGCGCATATTTTCCACTTCGAACGCCGTTTCAGAAATGTGAATGTGCAGCGGCACATCGAATTCCTGTGCAATGTTGGAGCAGGTTCGCAAAATTTCCGGTGTGGTCGAATACGGCGCGTGCGGCGCAATCGCGGGGACGATGAGCGGATGCCCTTTCCACTTCTTGATGAACTCGCATGCATAGGCAATTGAATCTTCAAATGCGGGCGCATCGGGTGCGGGATACTTCATCACTGATTCGCCGCAAACTGCGCGCATACCTGCGTCGGCAGTTGCTTTTGCGATGTCATCTTCAAAGAAGTACATATCGTTGAAGGTGGTCACGCCGCTGCGGATTTGTTCCGCACACGCGATTTGTGTGCCGAGGCGGACAAAGTCCGGCGAAACGAATTCGCGTTCCACAGGCAGCATGTAGCCCATCAACCACACATCGAGGCGCAGATCATCTGCAAGGCCGCGCAATAATGTCATCGGAACATGTGTGTGTGCGTTGACCAGCCCCGGCATCAATACTTTGCCTTTGCAATCCACAGTTTCTTTTGCCGAATATTCTTTCTTGATCTCCGCCTCAGGCCCCACCGCAACAATCGAATCTCCCCTGACTGCCACCGCCCCGGGGTCATATTGGTTTAATTTTCCATCCATCGTCAGGACGATGGCGTTGATGAAAAGCGTATCTACATTTTGTGTCATTCAATCTCCTTTATATAATTTTCCGTAGGGCGGGTTTGCAACCCGCCAAATATTATGTTTTCAAGAATTGTCAGGCTAAAAGCCTGACCTACGCTGTTAATCGTCCCAAGTCTGTAAAATTCTCAAGGCCTTCAAGTTGAGTTTGAAATCGGTCCGCGTGTGAGTGGAAAGTTCCATGTCCACAGAAGTGGCACCCATTTCAACTGCATAATCTGCAAGTGTTCCGGTGAATACACAACCCAGGTCGATGGGTGGGAAGGCGTATCCGGTTGCCTCAGCCAATGTCTCAGCAAAGCGATAGGATTTTTCCTCCCAGGGTTCACCGCCAGGGAAAACTCCAAGTGCGGCGCTGTGATAGCTGATCAAATTCTTGACCTGATGAGTCTTCAGAAAATTCATCAAGGCCTGGGTTTCCGGCTCTGAGCCTGGGCCTGTTCCGCCGGTGGTGGGGCCGTAATTCCAGCACCCGGTACGATCCCAATCTGCCGCCCAATTGGTGGGGAAGTTGCGATTCAAATCCACGCCGTGATCGTTGACACGACCGTCGTAGCCGTGATCGCGTGCATCGCCATCGGGATTTAGATTCCGCAGGATGTACACGGTTGTATCCGGCATGATCTCATTCGGATTGTCCACGATATGTTGGATCAATTCATCAGCCAGTGCAATTGTGTTCCACTCGTACCCGCCGTGAATGCCGGCCACGATCATCACTTGTTTCTCGCCATGGCCAAAGGTATACACTTCAATCGGTCTGCCGGAAACAGAGTATCCGATCACCGTTGGGCGGATACTTGCGTTCTCCAAAACAAACGGCGTCGGGGTTTCCACGACTACTGATGTGGAGCGAGGGTTTCGCGTTACGGTCGGTAAATAATATACTCCGGGAAAGGGAGTAAAAGTTGCAGGAAATGTGGCGGTAATTGCCTGATCGATTTGTAATTGCTGTTGTTCCTTGACCGTTGGTGGTGCAGCGGAAACGGGCTGTAACAACCAGTAGGCGGCGAATACCGATCCAATAGCGATCACGCCGAAAATATTTAATCCCCAGGCAAGGGCAACCCAAACCGTGTCCTTCTTGCGGCGCGGCGGCATGTTAGTTCATTTCCTCCAGGGTGGTCCGCAGCCAATTGAGCGCGAGGTTCATACTCCAACGCGGCAAACTGCGCGGAGGTCCGCCGTAGGTGATGTGATGAGTCTTCTCGCCTCTGGATGTGATCATTGCCATTTCAGCGGCGCGTTCTTCAGGGAAAATCGATACGCCCAAAGCGATATCTGCTTTTGAATCTGTTCGAGCGGAGCGCAATGCCTGCATGAGTGAATTAGGCGTCAGATTGGGGAAGGAAGCGGTGTGTGGTATTTTACGGGCCAGCAATCCATCGAGTCCGCTTTCGATTGCCGTGAGAGTCCATCCGCGTTTGGCGACCATGCCCAACACGACTTCTTCCAGTGTATCTTCATCCACGCCGAAGACGATGGAACCGAGTCTTTCGCGGACCTGCGACTCGATCTTGTCCATCATGGCATTTGCTTCGCCTTCGCTTTTTGCCTTCGCAGTGATTCGCACATCGACAATGCCTGTGTGCGCCGCAAGACCAACCGTTGGATTGCTGAGCATTTCGAGGTCTGCGATCTTTTCATCGATGGAGCCTTCGCCAAGGCCCGAGCAGTGCAGCACGCGGACCTTGATGACTTCATCGAGTTTGAATCTTTTTTGCAAATACGGGATGACCGATTCGTGCAGGATGTGCTCCATTTCCTGCGGGACGCCGGGCAATGACATCACTGCATTATTTTCTGTTTCAACAATAAAACACGGTGCAGTGCCAACTGGATTCTTTAACCCAAGTGCGCCCTGCGGAACATATGCCTGTCGTTTTTGATTTTCAGATGGCTTGCGTCCATACCGTGCGATGGTTTCAACGACCTGCTGCCAAAGGTCTTCGCGAAATTCAGTTTCCACGCCAACGGCTTTTGCAACCGCTTCGCGTGTGGGGTCATCAATGGTGGGACCCAGCCCGCCGGTGGTAATGACGATGTTTGCGCGGCTCATCGAATCGCGGATGACTTCTGCAATTCGATCTGCGTTGTCGCCGATGGTGATTGTGCGGTACAAGTCCACGCCAAGCCCGCGCAGGTGTCGCGCGAGGTAGCGTGTGTTGGTGTCCACGATTTCCCCAAGTAATATCTCTGTTCCAATGGTAATGATCTCTGCTGATGTCATACTGTATTTTACCTGTTTTGCCCTGGCTCAAACCCTGAGCAAAACTAAATCACATTAAATTCCTTGATAAGTCGATTCTCTTCGAAGCGTTTCAGATCGAGCATCGAAACATCCACGCTGGAAAATTTTCCATCCAAAATAAACTCGCTCATTAACTTGCCGGAGATCGGTCCATGCATGAATCCGTGGCCTGAAAAACCTGTGCAAAGGAAAAATCCTTTTACATCTGTCTCACCGTAAATCGGATGCGCATCTGGCGTCACTTCATACAGGCCAGCCCAATGCGCTGCGCGGCTTGCTTTTTCAACAAGCGGCATTCGTTCAATGGCCGCTTCCAAATTTACCAACTCAAAATCTTCATCCACATTTTGATCAAGGCCAGGCTTTTCATTTTGATTGCTCATGCCGATCAACAAGCCTTCCCCTTCGCGATGAAAATAAAGCGACTTCGCAAAATCGATCACAAAAGGAAAATCCTCGGGAACTTCCTTCAATGGATTCGTTGTGAACATTTGCCTGCGAATCGGAGTGACTGGAATTTCGACTCCTGCCAATCTTCCGATTTGACTCGACCACGGCCCTGCGACATTCAGAACGGCCCGCGTCCTGATTCCGCCGAGGCTTGTTTGCACCTCTTCCACATTCCCACCGCTGACGGTGATTCCAATTACTTCCACACCAGAAATAGCCTGCACTCCCATCTTTTGTGCCGTGTTGATATATCCCATTACCACGCCGTTCGGGTCGACGGTCCCATCTTTTTGATTGAACGTTCCTGCAATCGCATCGTCAAATTTCATCAACGGCAATCGAGCACGGACTTCATCCCCGCTCAGTAGTTGAGTTTGCACGCCAAGCTTGTTTTGCATCTCAACATTATGTTTGAACATGGCTGCTTCTTTTTCATTCGTCGCCACGAGCAAATATCCGCATTGCCTGTAATTTACTTCCTGCCCGATCTCCTGTTTGAATCGTTCGATCATCGGCAGGCTTGCAATGGACAGCCTGACATTGATCTCGGTGGAAAATTGATAACGCACGCCGCCCGCACAGCGGCCGGTGGCGCCGGTGCCAAAGTATTGTTCCTTTTCGAGCAGGACGATATTTTTGAATCCTCGTTTGGCAAGGTGATAGGCTGCGCTGGCTCCCATCACGCCACCGCCGATGATGACAATATCTGCTGTAGTTGGTATGGACATATTTTTCCGTATTTATAAAAGACCCGCTTTCACGCCTTGGCGGAAAACGGGTCTTTACCTGATGACTGGATTACTTTCTTTATTCAACGCCGAGGTAGGTCTTTTGAACATCCTCGTTCTTCATCAATTTCTTGGCGTCGTCTGCGAGGACGATCTCGCCGGTTTGCAGTACGTATCCGCGATGAGCAATCGAAAGCGCCATCAAGGCATTTTGCTCGACGAGCAGGATGGTAGTGCCTTCCTCGTTGAGCTTTTTGATGATGTCAAAGATCAATTCCACAAGCAGGGGAGCGAGGCCCATGGAGGGTTCATCCAGAAGGAGGATCTTGGGCTTGGCCATCATGGCGCGTCCCATGGCAAGCATTTGTTGTTCGCCGCCGGAGAGTGTTCCGCCTTTTTGATTGATGCGCTCTTTCAAACGGGGGAAGAGTGAGAATACGTGCTCAAGATCATCCTTGTAGCTGGTCAGATCTTTGCGGACGTAGGCACCCATCTCGAGATTTTCCATCACGGTCATGCGGGGGAAGATCATACGTCCTTCGGGGCTTTGAGCCACGCCGAATTCCGCAATTTTATGGGCTTCCATTTTTTCCAACGATACACCATCGAGAGTGACCGTTCCGCTACGCGGTCGATTCAACCCCTGAATGGTGCGCAGGGTGGTGCTTTTTCCCGCGCCGTTGGAACCGATCAAGGTGACGATCTCGCCATCCTTGACGGTAATGGAAATCCCTTTCAAGGCGTGGATGTTGCCGTAGTAGGTGTGGACATCTTTTAATTCAAGCATCTTTTATCCTCGCCTCTTTATTTGGTGGAGGTGTTCTTGCCGAGATACGCTTCGATCACGCGCTCATTCTTTTGTACTTCGGAGGGTGTGCCTTCCGCGATCTTTTCACCGTAATCTAAAACCGATACGCGATCTGAAATTGCCATGACCACACGCATGTGATGCTCAATAAGAAGGATGGTGAGGCTAAGGTCCTTGCGGAGACGTTGAATGAAGTTCGTCAGATCGATGGTTTCGTTCGGGTTCATGCCTGCAGTGGGTTCGTCGAGAAGCAGAATCTTGGGTTGTGAAGCAAGCGCTCGGGCGATTTCGAGGCGGCGTTGTAATCCGTAGGAAAGATTCTTCGCGGTGACATTTGCGTCACTGCGGCGCAGGCCTACCAATTCCAATAAATCGAGAGCGCGGGCACGCGCATCCGCTTCTTCCTTTCTCGTGGCAGCTGTTCGCAATACCTGTCCGATGATATTGGAATTCATGCGGCAATGCTCTCCGATCAAAACATTTTCCAATGCGGACATGTTTGCAAACAGGCGGATATTTTGGAAAGTGCGCGCAATGCCAAGCTTGGTCACCTGAAATGGTTTGTAGCCTGCGAGGCTTGTTCCATCGAAAGTCATTTCACCGCTGGTGGGTGTATATACACGCGTGATGGTGTTGAAGAAGGTGGTCTTTCCAGCGCCATTGGGACCGATGACACTTGCGATCATACCTTTATCGATGGTGAAGTTCACCTTGTTGACGGCGGTGAGGCCGCCGAACGTCATTGTGATGTCTTTCGCTTCAAAGAATGCCATGGTCGTTTCCTAGCCCTTCTTTTCTTCGTTGGCGTGTAATTCGGCCCGTACCTGGGCATTGGGAATCAAGCCTTCAGGGCGCACGGCCATCATAATTACAAGTGTGAGGCCGAAGAGAAGGAACCTGTATAAGATCGGGTTTGCATTTGCACTTACAGCAGCTTGTACAGCAGGGTTTGATATCGAAGGCAGGACCGTATGGGTGAGCAGTGCTGTGAGGAAATCCTTAAGCGCAGGGAGGAAGAGACGATCTGCCGTCATCAAGACCAATCCGCCGACGATCACGCCGTTGATATTCCCGATACCGCCCAGAATGACCACACAGAGAATAATGATGGAGGCACTAAAGTCAAACACGCTTGGGAAAATACCGCGAATGTATGCGGCATAGAATGCACCGGCAAAACCAGAGAACATGGCGCCCATTGCAAAGGCAGCCAGCTTTGTTTTCACCGGATCAATTCCCATTTGAGCGGCCGCCAGTTCATCTTCGCGGATCGCCATCCATGCGCGGCCAAGACGGCTGTCGCGCAAGCGATTGATGATGAAGACCGAAAGGAGAATAAGCGCAACGATCAGGAAGTACCAGGTGATCGGTTTGCTCGATTCAAATTCGCCGATGATGGGAAGATACGGCCGTCCAATTGGGCTGATGCCTTTTTCACCGAGCGTAAGGTCTGCGTGTTCAAAGAAAGTGATACAGGTGGTTTGAATTCTAAAGAGCGGCAAAATCCAGCAGGTGAGTGGTTCCTTGATGGTGACGTCGATCAAATTTTTGAAAAGAACAGGTACGATTTCGCCGAAACCCAATGTAACGATGGCGAGGTAATCTCCACGCAAAGGGAGGGTTGGAGCGCCTAACATCAGGCCCCATAAACCCGCCATGGCTGCTGCGATCCAGATCACTAACCAGAAATTCCATTCGGTATTGTGAACCGGTGAGGAGAGAATACCAGTTGTGTATGCGCCGATTGCGAAGAAAGCGGCGTATCCCAGGTCCAGAAGACCGGCATAGCCAACCACAATATTCAATCCAAGGCCGAGGATCACGAAGATCAAGGCGAAGATGATCTGGGCAGTCCAGCGCAATTCTGTAAAGTTATCTACAAAAGGGAAAGCGATGACCACGGCTGCCAGTAAAGCAAGCTTATAGGTTTGTTCTTTTTTCTTGTCGTATCCACCAAAGGATACAACCAGACAAGTTAGTCCGGCGGAGCCTAGGAACGCGATCAAATTAGAAAAGATGAAAGTGTTCAACTCCGCCTGAGATTTGCCGATCAACCCCTGAATCACAAAGTTTTGTATGAGACTTACGATCAATAGAACGCCAGCAGCAGTGAATCCAGGTTTTGATGCTTCCTTTGCCATGTTGAACGGGGTGCTCTTCTCAATACGCCCGCCAAAGCCGAGGCCCAGACCGATCCCCATAAAACAACCAATCACGGCGACGGACCATCCCCCAAAGAGGAAGGTCAACAGTCCGCCGATTATGCCGAAAGTGATACCTGTTTTAATATTTGGTTGCATGAATCACCTCTTAGGCTTTTTGAGTGGTATTTTCGCCGAGCAGGCCGGTAGGACGAAAGAGCAGGATCAACACGAGAACAGTGAAAACCCATGCGTTGGTCCAACGGGCATTGAGATATCCATCGCTGAACGAAGCGAGCAAACCGATCAGGAAACCGCCCAGCATGGCCCCTTGAATGTTACCGATACCGCCCAAGACTGCGGCGGTGAAGGATTGCAGACCCGCGCGAAATCCCATGAACCACCAGGCAGTATTGTTGTAAAGGCCTGCCATCAGCCCGGCCGCACCGGCCAAACCACCGCCGATCAGGAAGGTGGCAGTGATCACCCAATCGATGTCGATGCCGAGCATTTTTGCTGCATCCCGATTTTGAGCGGTGGCGCGCATTGCCTTGCCGAGTTTGGTACGTTGGACAAATAAATACAAGCCGATCATCAAAGAAACGGCCAAAACAATTACGAGTAGATCCTTGACGTTAAGCGTTAAACGCCATTGTGTAAAGAGGGGGGTAGATGCAAAGAGATTAACATCTCCGCCATTAAACCCGGAAAGCTTTACCAGGATTCCGAGCATATCAGGGAACGATTTTTGTGACGCGCCGCCGGTTGTTCCAAATAAAGGAACAAGCCAGGATTGTCCGGCCCAAATCAAGCCGATATTTTCAATGATAAAAGACATGCCGATTGCCGAGATCAATGGGGCAAGGCGTGGAGCATTGCGCAAACGTCGATATGCCAATCTTTCGATTGAAGCGTTTAATACCGCACAAACAACTACAGAGACAACGAGAGCGAAAATAAGACCAAGAACGATTCTAACTGGATCCTGGCTTGTCAAAGTGCCGGTCAGGGAAAGTGTGGTCAATGAAGTGAAAACGCCGATCATGTACACATCACCATGTGCAAAGTTGATCAGCTCAATAATGCCGTATACCATTGTGTAACCAAGTGCGATGATTGCAATGATCGCACCGTTTGAAATCCCAATGATCAAAAACTGAATTAATTGAGAAGGATTTGACTGGATGTTCGCGACAATTGCCGGAACATCCAAACCAGCAATGGGCCCGATCAAAAATACAACGTACAAAACCAGAGCAGAGAAAAGCAATCTTCTCCAGTTAAATTTAAACTGTTTTTTTGTGATTTCCATTGTTGTCCTCTTATACCCGGTGCCTTAAGAAGATGGGGGCGGCACACTGGGCGCCGCCCCCAAACTTACAAAGGAATTATTTGAAGGTACCGACGGATGTGTAGGCGCCACCTTGAACCTGATAGAAAGTCATATCGGTCAAGCTGGTGTCACCATTTGCATCGAAGGACCAGGTGCCGAGGGCGCCGTCAAAGTTCTTGATGGCAAACACGGCGCTGTTGACTGCGGCGCGGTCGGTGGGATCGCCACCAGCAGCGCAGACGTCTTCAATGGCCTTAAGGGCAACGCTCATGGTTTCGTAACCGTACACGGAGTAGGGCTCGGTCAAGGGACCAAACTTGGCTTCGTAATCGGTTTTGAATTTCTTGCCGGATTCAGGAAGTTCCTCGAAAGGAACACCAGCGACGGAGGCATATACGCCTTCGGCTACATCAGCACCAGCGCCATCAATGAAGGCCTGGGTCTGGATGCCATCGGGACCAACATACTTAACGGTTTCGTTGTCGCCCATGATGGCAACTTTGTCTTTCAAGAGCTGGGAGGCATTGTTGTCAACGACCATACCAACATAGATGGCATCAGGAGCGGCACCATTGTTGCTGGTGGAGATCTTGGTCATCAAAGCCTTGTAATCAGCAGCCTTGGGATCAATGCCCTCGTGACCAAGAACGGTCAAACCGATTTCATTGGCGGTGGCTTCGAACACATCAGCAATACCTTTACCGTAGAGTTCCTGATCGTCAAGGATGTATACGGTGGTGGCACCGAGGGATTTCACGAAGTTGGCGGCAACCTTGCCCTGAATATCATCAGCGGCGACGACGCGGCTGTAGGAACGTACGCCAGTGGGGTAATAGGAGTCGGTCACACCGGGTTCGTCTTTGTCAGCCTTGGTCAAGCCAGGGTTGGTGTTGGCGGGGGAGATCATGGTCAAAGGACCAGCGGCGTTCAAAATCGGAATGGACAGCTTGGCTGCGCCTGAGTTGAAGGTACCCAGGTAGGCAACGATGGACTTGTCTGCAGCAGCCTTGTTGGCGTTTTCGGTTTCAACTGCGGGATCCCACTTGCCGAGAGCAGCAGAGGCATCGTCCCATGATTCATACACAACATTGTACTTGCCACCGCAAGCGGTACCGCCGGCCTGTTCAAGGCGCAGGGTCATGGCGTTGACGATGGTTTGTGTCTGGGTCAGGGAAGAACCGGTCAGGGGAAGGCTGGATACGATCTTAAGGGTGGCAGTACCACCACCACCAGCGCCACCGCAGGCGGCGAGCGCCAGGCTGGCGATTACGAGCACTGAAAGCAAAGCGAAGAAACGCTTGTTCATTTTTCTTACTCCTCCAAAAAAGTTAGGTGAATTCAAAATTCCCGCAGGCGCGGGGGCAACAAATAGCGGACAATGCTTGCTTTGTCGGCATCACCTCCTCATTATGAGATAGTCTTCTTAAGATTATAAAATAAAGCCTGAAAATACCCTTGGGTTAATTTTCACGGCTAAATTTACTGCGATAGCGGCGACCTATCAGTTTTATTAATTTTATAATAATAAGGTGTTTTGGGCGACAGGTCAAGGAATTACACAGGGATTTTTGAAAATTTGTTCTATTTTTTGTCTTGTGGTTTATAAAGCAATTGCTCGCGAATTCTCAAATCGGTATTTCTGATCTTCATGGCAAGGTCTGCGGCCAGATTGTACATGAGGCGGTAGCCAAGCTGCGGATAGGTCTCGCATAGCATGATCAACTTATCGCGCTGGATCACCAACAAACGTGTATCCTTTTGGGCCGAACGGGCGGAGGCGGAACGTAATCCTTCATCTACAAGCGCCACTTCCCCAAAGGACTGGCCCCTGCGCAGGCGCGCCACGACAGTTTCCTTTTTTTCAAGATCACCAGTGCCAGTGCGATTAATCAAAATATCGACCTCGCCCTGTGCGATCACATACAATTCCTTGCTTCCACTGTTTTCCTGAAAAATAACATCTCCGGCATTAAAGGTAACTTCCTGGCAAAGATTTGCGACCAACTCCAGCTGAGTTGGGGTGAGTTGATAAAGGATGTCGCTTTGCTTTAGAAAATTAACCAATGAATTCATTAATATCCATTTCCTTTAAGAAAGTTTAACATATTCGCGGATGAAGTGCAACGCTTCATTTTTTACGGGACAGCCGCCCCCGTCCAATCAACAGATGCTACGGGTAGGTATTGATCAGCCAGTCCAGCGGATCGACCTGAATATTATTGACCCACACTTCCCAATGCAAGTGCGGACCCGTGACCCGCCCCGTTCCGCCCACCAACCCGATGATTTCATTTTGCTGCACTGTTTGCCCCACCTGAACTTTGATTTCAGATTGATGCCAATAGCCGGTATACACACCCCAACCATGGTCGATGATGGTCGCATTCCCGCGAACCGTCAATGGGCCGGCGAACACCACGACTCCATTTGCAGGGGCTGTGATCGGCAGGCCAACGCCGCCGCCAAAATCCAAACCTGTATGAAAGCCATTAACAGTGAGCTCTGTCCCCTGCCCAATATAAGTGCGGCGATTTCCATATCTTGATGTGAAGTACGTGGAATCTGCATATGCAATTGCTGGGGAAATAAAATCCCCCGTCCAGTATTTGGTTGGTGTGGCGGGAAGGGTAAGGTCGATCAGTTGTTGTAACTCTGGTTCAGTCGACGCAGGATCGATCGTGACCGGGTCCACATAAAGAAGCGGGTCTTCCGGATAATTCCCGGAAACAATAAGCACAGATTGCTCATATGATTGTTTGCTTCCGTTTGAAAGCGTAGCTTCCAATCTAAGTGGATATACACCCGGGGCGATCAAGCCGTGTACACCTTGCAAGGCAACTTGAGTCCCGTCTTCGGTGGGGAAGAAGTGCAATTGATGATCCACCAGGACGCCGCCAAGCGTGACCCCGGGAATGGTTTTTACTTTGATCACACCGGTCCCGCCTTGTTTGATCGGCAAATCGCGGATCTCTGCACTTAAAAAAGCAGGAGGAAGGTCGTTATTCCCTGCATTGGCTTCACCGCCGGGCGCGAACAAGGTATCACCCGGGATCACATCCCATGAACCTTGTAGTTCGTTGTAATGCATAAGTGTCCACGGGTCGGTGCCTTTTTTGATCGCGGCCTCCAGCATGGATTCGCCGGGCGCAGCGGAGACACGAGTGTTTAGCCCCTCTCCATTTGATTGGATGGGTACGATCATGCTGGCTCCGACATAAAATTCGCTGGGGCTGACTACATGGTTTAATTTCTTGAAAAGGGATTGTGGAACCTGTGTGCGGCGGACCAGGCTGCGATAGGAATTTCCAAAGTTAACCACTTCGGTGTCCAATATGCCGCTGATGCTTTCCAATCCGGGAATGACAATTTGCTGCCCGACTGTGAGTTGATTTGCATTGACGATTCCATTGGCAGACATCAATTCGTTGATGTCCACGCTGAAACGGCTGGCGATGGAGGAAAGACTATCACCCGGCTGCACGACGTAAATCGGCCCGCTGACTTCCTGTGCTCGCACCGGTTGAGATGCAAAAAGGAAAATTGAAATTAATAAAAACAGGAACGCACGTTTAAACATATTGGATCTCCACCTTGTCACCGATTTCGTAATCCCCGAAGCGATCCGGGTGAACTTCAAGTGTATATTGTGCATCCGCCTTTGGCATGTATGCGGGCCGCCATGATTTTGCGATGACCTTGTCGACCACCACAAGGTCGGAATTGATCCAAAATACCGCGAGATCAAATGGAACAAAGAACATGTGAATGGAAGTGTCGAGACGCGAATTCCGTTTTTCGACGAGGAGCAGGCCGTCGTTAAGGTCGAGGCGCGAACGGAACATTAATCCCCGCAGTTTCGAAAGAAACGAATCGCCGTATCCGACAAGCGCGGGGTGTTGCAGGGGGCTGGTCAGGTTTTGGATGTGGATGGGGCGCAGCATGGGCGTATCATAAAAGAAGGCGGCTTGTTCGCCGCCGTGGATAAAAAATAATTTTAGGAGGTCTTTTTGTTCAAGGTTTTTTCAACGCTGGCGAGCAGCTCCGCCGGGCTGAACGGCTTGGTGATGTAGTCATCCACCTTGGCGATGTGCAGGCCGAGCACCTTGTCGATGTTTTGGGCTTTGGCAGTCACCACGATCACAGGAATGTTTCGTGTTTTTTCATCCGCTTTCATTTGTTGATATACTTCCCAACCGTCCATATCTGGCATCATTAGGTCCAGTAATACGAGGTCGGGTATGGTTTCTTTTACCTGTTTGATACCTTCCACCCCACCCGGCGCACCGTGTACATCGTACCCGCGCCTTCCGAGAATGAGACGAATGAGATCGATCATTTCTGCTTCATCTTCGATGCAGAGAATTCTTTTTTCATTCATGTTGAATGACTCCTGTGTTCAAAAATAAGTTTACCATAAAAGGGATATGACAAAAATCATGAAGATCATTACTTGGAATCTCAATGGAATTCGCGCGGCGCTTGGCAAAGGATCATTGGATTGGGCCTTCGCGCAGTCGCCGGACGCATTGTGTTTGCAGGAAGTGAAGGCACGGCCGGAGCAATTGAACGAAAGCCAGCAGGAAAAGTTGAAATTACCGTTTGCCTGGAATCCCGCGGAACGGGCGGGGTATAGCGGAGTCACGACTTTTTATAAAAAGGCGCCTGACGAAATTAAGATGGGAATGGGTGAGCCGCAGTTTGATGTGGAGGGCCGCATCGTTCAAACGCGTTGGGCTGATCTGCGTCTCTTCAATATTTATTTCCCTAGTGGCTCCCGTGGACATGAACGGGTTGGTTATAAATTGGAATTCTACGCTCACCTGCTAAAGAAATTGGATGCGCTTCATAAGAAAGGGGAGAACTTGATCCTCACCGGCGATTTCAATACCGCCCATCAACCCATTGACTTGAAGAATGCAAAACAAAATAAGAACACCTCGGGGTTTTTGCCTGAGGAGCGTGAATGGCTTCAGAAATACCTTGATCATGGATTTGTGGATGCGTTCCGTTATTTATACCCGGAGAAAGTTCAATACACATGGTGGTCTCAGGTAACCAGCGCCCGCGCCCGTGGAATCGGCTGGCGGCTGGATTATTTTCTGGTTTCAAAGGCCCTGCTTCCACGCGTGAAGGACGTGATCATTCACGATCAGGTGATGGGGTCGGATCATTGCCCGGTGGAATTGATCCTCAAATAGTTGGACCATTTGGGGTATGGTTCTTGTTAATGTACGATGAGAGAATTGCGTTTTGTGGGGATTTGTCTCGGTGTGAGCCAAGGCTGATTGTTTTTGCAAGCAGGTTTCGGCTAAAAGAATGAGCGTATTAGAGAATCATATAATATTTCCCCTGTAGGTATCGTCTATGGGGTGGGCTTGGTATAATGCCAGTCTGCGTCCAAAGCAACATGCAGCAGCAAGGTGGCTGGTTTGGGCGCGAGCAAGTCATTTTTGGAGGATTCCGTGAATTCCCGTAGTCAATATCTTGTGTATTTTCTCTTGGTCGTAGCCATCGGGGCGTTGTTGGTTTATTCGTTCCGTGACGGCACGACGACAAAAGAGCCGCTTACTATTAATGAGGTGGCGCAAAAGGTCCAGAGCGGACAGGTTGCCCGCATTCTAATTGAGAGCGACGATGCCATTACTGTGATTATGAAGAATGGTGAAAAAGAAGGCGTTGAATCCCGCAAGGAGTCAAACGCCACCCTTGTGGAGCAGCTTGTCAGTTTGGGGGTCACTGCCGATAAGCTTTCCCCTGAAAACCTGGTGATCGAAGTCAGCAAGCCCTCGGCTTGGGCAGGCTTGGGTACCTTATTGGTTTATTTTCTGCCGATCCTTTTAATGGTTGGCGTGTTGTGGTTTATCATGCGTCAGGCGCAGGGCAGTAATAATGCCGCGATGTCGTTTGGAAAGAGCCGCGCCCGTATGTTCAGCGGAGAACACCCCACTGTAACCTTTGCGGACGTGGCCGGTGCTGAGGAGTCCAAACAGGAATTGGCCGAAGTGGTCGAGTTCCTCAAGGAGCCGCAGAAGTTCATTCAACTCGGCGCACGCATTCCGAAGGGCGTTTTGCTCGTTGGCCCTCCTGGAACCGGTAAGACTTTGTTGGCCAAGGCCGTTTCCGGTGAAGCTGGTGTGCCCTTCTTCTCCATCTCTGGTTCTGAATTTGTTGAAATGTTTGTCGGTGTAGGCGCAAGCCGCGTGCGTGACCTTTTCGATCAGGCCAAGAGACATTCCCCCTGTATTATTTTCGTCGATGAAATTGACGCCGTGGGCCGCCAGCGCGGTGCAGGTCTCGGCGGTTCGCACGATGAACGCGAACAGACCTTGAATCAAATGCTCGTTGAGATGGATGGTTTCGATACAGACACCAACGTCATCATCATTGCCGCCACCAACCGTCCCGATATTTTGGACCCGGCTCTTCTTCGCCCCGGTCGCTTCGACCGCCGTGTGACTTTGGATCGTCCGGATGTGAAAGGCCGCGAAGCCATTCTCAAAGTTCACGTCAAAGGCAAACCATTGGAACCCGAAGTGGACCTCGCCTCTGTGGCGCGTGGTACGCCCGGGTTTGTGGGCGCCGACTTGGAAAATCTTGTCAACGAAGGCGCACTTTTGGCTGCTCGTCGTAACAAGAAATCCATCGGCCAATCTGAATTGAATGAGGCCATCGAACGCGTTGTGATGGGACCTGAACGCAAATCCCGTTTGATCTCTGACGAAGAGAAGCGCATCATTGCCTACCATGAAGCTGGTCATGCAGTAGTAGCCAATGCCATCGCTGAGGCAGACCCCGTCCAAAAAGTGACCATCGTGGGTCGCGGACAAGCTGGCGGCGTGACCTGGTTCCGCCCGGATGAAGATCGCATTTTGATGTCCCGCAAGAAGATGATGGCGACACTCGCCATGGCCTTGGGTGGACGTGCCGCCGAGGAATTGGTCTTCGATGACATCACCTCCGGCGCTTCCGGCGATATCGAACAGGTGACTCGCATGGCTCGTTCGATGGTGACCCGCCTCGGCATGAGTGTTGAGTTGGGCACGATGGTCTACGGTCAAAAAGAAGAATTGATCTTCCTTGGCCGTGAGATCTCCGAACAACGCGATTACTCGGAGGCCATTGCCGAGAAGATCGACATGGAAGTCCGCAAGATTGTCGAGGAATCCTACAAGCTCGCAAAGACCCTCGTCAAGAAGCATCGCAAGCAGTTGGAATTGGTCGCCCAGAAACTTCTCGAAGTGGAATCCATCAACCGCGATGAATTCGAAGCGATCTTCCCATCGCCAACCGGCAAGAAAAAGAGCGGCACTCCGCAGCTCGCATAAGCCCTGAAATTAAAGATAAAAAAGAACACCGCATTTGCGGTGTTCTTTTTTACTCATTTTCGTTACGCCTTCGCGCCTTCTTTGTGTTGGCGGACCAATTCGCGGCGCAGGATTTTTCCGACTGTGGTCTTGGGCAATTCGGTACGGAACTCGTAATGGGTGGGGACTTTGTACGGAGCGAGGTGTTCCTTGCAGAATGCCTTAAGTTCAGCTTCTGTAAGTGTTTCGCCCGGCTTGACGACGATCCATGCTTTGACTGTTTCGCCGCGCTGTGGGTCTGGAATGCCGCCTACGCCCACTTCCAAAACTTTGGGATGCCCGGAAATGGCCTCCTCCACCTCCCGCGGCCACACCTGGAAACCGCCCGGCTTGATCAATTCCTTCTTGCGATCGACGATGTAGAAATAGCCGTCCTCGTCCATGCGGGCGATATCGCCGGTGAAGAGCCAGGTCTTCCCGTCTTTCAAAACGCGCAGGGAATTGGCCGTCTCGGTAGGCATGTTGTGATATCCCTTCATCACCTGCGGACCATGTACAACGACTTCGCCGATCTCGCCTTGTTTAAGTTCGGTCTCCCCATCGTCGAGGCTGATAAGCATCACTTCCACATCCGGCAGCGGCATACCGATGGAGCCTGTCCTGTTCTCACCTTCAAGTGGATTGCAGTGGGTGGCCGTGGGTGCTTCGGAGAGACCATAGCCTTCAAAGACCTTGCCGCCCGTTAATTTTTCGAACTGCTCCTTGGTTTCACGCATCAACGGGGCGGAACCTGAAATACACGCCTTGATCGAGGAAAGATCGTATTTGCCGGCTTTTACATCAGGATGGTTATTGATGCCGTTGTACAGCAAAGGCACGCCGGGGAAGATCGTGGCTTTGTATTTACTGATGTTATCCAGCACATCCTTCAAGTCACGCGCATTCGGGACCATTACCATGGTGCCGCCATTGGCCATTGCAAAGTTCATTCCAGCCACCATGCCATAGACATGGAAAAGCGGAATCCCCATCAATATCACTTCCTTGCCCTGTTCGAGTGCCGGCATCCATGACTTGATCTGTAAAGTGTTTGCCACTGCATTTCGATGCATGGCAACCGCAGCCTTGGGCACGCCCGTTGTTCCACCTGAATATTGGAACAAAGCAGTGTCATCCGGCGAAACCTCGATATTCGGTTTGGGGGAATTGGCATGTTTTTTGAGCAAGTCCTGCATCCAGACATCGCCTTGCTCCAAAGAGTCAACACGGTCACCCTCCTTCTTTTCTTTTACCAAAGTAAATAACAACCTGGTAATCGGAGGCAGCGTTTCCTTGATGTTGGTAACGATGATTCTCTTAAGCTTGGATTTTGTGCGGACTTCCTTCATCTTGCCATAAAAACGACTTAGAGTTAACACCACTTCGATATTTGCATCATTCACAGGGGTTAGCACTTCATCCACAGGGTATGTCGGATTCATTGCCACCACAACCGCCCCGGCTTTGAGGATGCCGTAATACGCGATCACAAACTGCGGTGTATTCGGCATAAAAATCCCCACGCGGTCGCCTTTCTTGACGCCCATTTCAACAAGCGCGGCGGCCATGTGATCACTTAATGCATTCATCTCGCGATACGAAATGACCGCACCCTTGAAGATTGTACAGGCGCGGTCAGGATATTTGCGCGCGGCTTCCTCTAAAAAGTGGAACAGCGGCGCTTTGGGGTAGTCAATTGTTTGAGGCACACCTTTGTCGTAATGCGCCAGCCATGGTTTGTTGCTCATACTTCTCTCCTTGGTAAGTGAAGATGACGTTGTGGATAGAGTATATACGTGAAAATATTAAAAGTCAATTACAACACTTCATCCCCTGCTGCGTTACGGATGTATTCCTCGATATCTTGAGCTGCATGTTGATCCGCCGGATTGAACCACCTGATTTGTGGATCGGACTCCTTGAACCAATTTCCCTGTCGTCTGACGAAGACACGGGTGATACGCTTCATCTCCGTTTTCGCCTGTTCTATCGTCAATTCACCTTTTATTACACTCACGCATTCCCGATACCCGATGGCAGACATGCTCGGCGATTCGGCAGAATAACCTTGCGCAAGCAGGCTTTTCACTTCATCTAGAAACCCATTGGTAAACATCGCGTCGATTCGTTCATCAACACGACGGTACAGCTCTTCGCGCGGACGGGCCAGCCCGATGGAGATCAAATGGTAGGGCGAGTCATCCTGCCCGCGCTGTTCGGAGAATTTCCTGCCGGTGGTAAAAATCACTTCCAATGCGCGGATGGTTCTTCGATAATTTCTGGCGTCGATATTCCTGGCCGCTTCCGCATCGAGTACTTTTAATCCGTCGTGTAGCCACTGGATCCCTCGTTCCTCCTTCATCTTTTCCAGCGCATTGCGCAATCGCTCGTTTGGCGTGACCTCCGGCGGCGTCCATCCCTGCGTCACTGCGCGGACGTATTGTCCCGTGCCGCCAACGAGGAAGGGGAGTTTGCCTCGTGAGTGAATCTCGTAAATGATGGCTTGCGCCTTTTGCTGGAAGACAGCCAGACTCAAGGTTTCATCTGGATTGACGATGTCTATTAAGTGATGGGGCACACGCGATATTTCTTCACGAGATGGCTTTGCAGTTCCAATATTCATGCCCCGATAGAAGAGGCGCGAATCCGCCGAGATGATCTCGCCGTTCATTCTTTCAGCGAGACGAATGGCAAGTTCCGTTTTGCCAACGGCAGTAGGTCCAACGATGAGGATGAGAGGAAGTTTACTGGAGGTCATGAGAAATCAACGATACTCGATTATTAGCTTTTTCGGGGCTTTACCGCTTCGTGGCACGAGAGCCCCGAAAAGAACACATCTTAATTTATTGCATTCTCAAAATAAGTAATGACAGGTTCTTTGCCGGGCTTTCCCTCAATTGCGATGACATCGATCTGCCAATGATCAATTTCATTTTCAGAGGAATAATGCTGGGCGCAGGCGAGCATGTGTTCGCGTTTGCGCGGTGTGATGTTGTGTTCAGGAAAGAAGTCTTGTTTTGAAGTGAGTGTTTTGACCTCTACAAAAATAGTCACATCGCTTTGTTTGGCAATGATGTCAATTTCACCGTATGGCGTGCGGATGTTGCGCGCGATGATCTCATGCCCTTTTGAGAGAAGATATTCCGTGGCAAGCTGTTCCCCCCATGCACCGACCCGTTGATTGTGTTTGGTCATGAGCTGCTGAACCGTTCAAAGAATCCGCGCAGGCGGGTACGCCAGCTGCTTTTACGTGGCAATGCATCGCGGACCAGCCTTTGATAATGACCGAGCAGCATGTCGGTAACTCTCTCGATGGCGTAATCAGAGGATGCTTTTCGTGCGGCGATGCTCATTTGCTGGCGCAGGTCCAGGTCCAGGCAGAGGCGGGTGAGTTTGGCTGTGAAGGCGGGCAGGTCATGAGTCGCGAGAAAACCTGTGACTCCATCGATCACGGTATCGCCTACTCCGACGGAATGGACCCCCATCACCGGTAAACCTGCTCCCATTGCCTCCACGTTGGACATGCCGAACGTTTCGGTGATGGATGCGGTGACGAAGATATCGCACATGGCGAAATACGCCGGGAGTTTTTTATATTCCACTTTCCCGGTGAAATGGATGCGGCCCTGCATGTTGAGCTCATTGACCATTTCCTTGATCTCGTCTTCATATTGTTGAATGCCGGTACCGATGACGAGCAGATGTGTATTTGAAATGGCTTGCGCAACTCCGGCGAAGGATTGCAAAAGAAATGGAATGTTTTTTTCCAAGGCAATGCGGCCGGCGTAGACGAGCAGGATATCGTCGTCTTTGAAGCCGAAATCCGAGCGGGGCAGGGGAATGGCGTTATTAAAGTGCTTCATGTCGATGCCGTTGGGCACGACCTCGATGTGTGAATCCACTTTGAGATCGCGCAGCACTTTGATCATTCCCTGTGTCGGCGTGGTGACCAATTCAGTCGCCTGACAGAATGACGGCATGTAGGCCTGCAACATGCCGTGACTCAACTCCTCGGGCATGATGGGGAAGTACGCCTGCGCGTACAGGTCGTATCGGGAATGATTTGTGAACACGATGGGAATGTGCAGCGGGCGGCAATAACGAAGTGCAAGGCGTCCGCTTAGGAAGGGATGATGGACATGAACGATGTCCATCGTTTGCAGGAGTTGTTTGGCTCTGCGGGAGTAGCGCAGGGAAAGGTAAAAACCCGTGTCCGCCAGCGGCACGCCCGGCGAGCGAATCACGCGCACTTCATGGTCATCCTTATATTCGGGGTCGCCAAATGTAAAAATGAATACATCATGCCCGGCCAGCTCCAGATGTCGCTTTGACAATTCCACCTGGATCGTGACCCCGCTGATGTACGGCTTGTAATTATCCACCATCAATCCGATTCGCATACTTCCATGCTAAGACATGCGCCGGCGAATGTCAAGTGGTGTGCGTGGTAGAATGAAAAAACTCTGAGGAAAATATGGCTAAATTGATCTTACGGAACAAGGAATTTGAAGTGCATGCAGGCATGACCCTGCTTTCGGCGCTGAAGAAAATTAACATCGTGCCCGAGTCTGTGATCGCGACGAAGAACGGCGAGATGATCCTGGAAGACGAAATTTTGAAAGACGGCGATGTGATCAAACTGATCATGGTCATCTCCGGAGGCTCGATTTAATGAAGTGTAGAAAATGTGGTGAGAAGGCTTCGGTCAACATGCGTCAGCATAAGCTGGCGCTTTGCAAGGAACATTATCTCGAATGGGTTCCCGAGCAGACCGAACGCTTTATCAAGAAGTACGATATGTTCACAAAGGAAGAGAAAATCCTCGTTGCTGTTTCGGGTGGCAAGGATTCGCTGGCTTTATGGGATATTCTGGTTCGTTTGGGATATCAAGCGGACGGCATGTATATCGGTTTGGGGATCGACGGCGGCATTAATTACTCGGATGAGTCGCGCCGATTGACCGAGAAATTTGCCAATGAGCACAACCTGAAATTACACATCGTGGATGTGGAAAAGGAATACGGTCAGCCGATCCCGGTGCTGGCGACGATCTCCCATCGCGGGAAAGGCAAGCCTTGCGCTGTGTGCGGACTCGCCAAACGACATGAAATGAACCGCATCGCGCGGGACCTTGGGTATGATGTGCTCGCGACAGGCCACAACCTCGACGACGAAGCAGCCGTCCTGTTTGGAAATACATTGGTTTGGGAGAGTGAGTATCTTCTGCGGCAGGGACCTGTATTGCCGGGCCGCGATGGACTTGCCCGCAAGGTCAAGCCGTTGTGCAGATTCTATGAACGCGAGATGACGGCCTATTCCATTGCGCGCGGTATTGATTATATTTACGATGAATGCCCGTATGCCGAAGGCTCGCAATCCATTTATTACAAGGAATTGCTCAATCAAATGGAGACGACACGCCCCGGCGCGAAGCTGACGTTTTATCTGCGGTTTTTGGAAGCGAGAAAGAGCGGGGATTTGTTTATCGAGAAAAATGTCGAGGCGGCGCATTTACATCCATGCCCGAAGTGCGGACAGCCCACGTCAACGGATGATTTTTGTTCATTCTGCAGGTTGATCGAGAAAGCGGCGGCACAAACAGCAGTTCAATAACTTACCCAGGGCGTGTCCTTCGACTGCGCTCGGCAAACACTCACTCCGCTACCCAAAGGGTACGCTGTCAGGACGAAATACTACCTGGCCACGGTGGCGATCAGGCCAAGTAAAAATAAGCCAGCCAGAATATACCCGGCAATTTGTTCCTGCGGGAAGATGACCAGCTTCGGCATTTCGAAGCTGGAGTTATTTAATTTGGGGTTTGAGGGAATTTCCTGGTTGCCAAACAATGCATCGCGGAAGATGGCAACGGTTTTTGGACGATTATCCGGGTGCAGGGACATGGCCCATAGAATGGCACGTTCCACGCGGATGCTGACGTGAGGATTGATATCTCGTAACGGAGTCAGGCTGCGGGTATCGAGGAAGCGTTTTCGTGCTTCCGATGGCGGCTCGTTGGTCAGCAGATGATAAAGCGTCGCGCCGAAGGCAAAGATATCCGCGCGTGCATCGGTGTGTGTGTCGTCTCCGCCGTATTGTTCGAGGGGGGTGTACAGCGCAGTGCCCTGCCCGTGAATGACGGTGATGGTGACTTCATCCGGAGCCATGATCTTGACGAGGCCGAAATCCACAAGTTTAAGCAAACCGCTTGCTGTGAGCTTAAGATTGCTCGGTTTAATATCGCGATGAATGATGGGCGGGTCTTGTTGATGCAGATAATCGAGCGCATCCGCCAATTGCACGGCCCAGCGCAGTACTTCGTTTTCTGAAATAAATTCCTTGTTGCGTTTTGCATCGAGCATTCGTTCGCGAAGGTCCTTGCCGGGGACGTAATCCATCACGAGATAATCGCGATTGTCGTTGGAGAAATAATCGGAGACCTTTGGAAGGTTGGGGTGATCGAGGCGCGCAAGCACGGATGCCTCGCGAAAAAATTGTTCGCGTGCCTGTTCCAACACTTCAGTGGGGAGTGCGCGATCATATGCCACTTCCTTGATCGCGCATAGCCTTCCTTCCAGACGGTTGTCTTCTGCAAGGAAGATGCTGCCTGTGCCGCCTTGTCCGATCCGTTCACGGATCTCGTACCGGCCGCGCAGAAGCTCTCCATTGTTCAATGGCTGAGTCAATTCTTCTCCTGTGATTTGGTCGTTGCTTTTCTCAAAAACATGCGGTTGCTCTCCCGAAATACGGTGGGATGACATGATCGTGAGATTCATGGAAATTCTGTTTTCATCTTAATCAAGCGACCATTTTCGGCGTGTGATCTCTTATGAGATTAAAATGCGCGGTGCGCCACAGAATTCCAATTTTCTGCTATTATAAACGTGTTTGTTATTTATTTGAGGTTTTTATGGATCATGATGAAGAATTTCCCATTCTCGTAGCACAGGACGGTCCGCTCAAAGGGGAGCGTTGGTCGTTAACCCATACGTTAATGGTTGGGCGTGACCCGACCTGCGATATTTCCATTCAAGACCGCCAGGTCTCACGTTTCCATGCACGTATTACTCCTTCACCGGAAGGTGTGATGGTCGAAGACCTTGGCAGCAAGAACGGAACCATTCATAACGGGGGAGAAGTGGCCGGCCCGGTCATTTTGCAGGACGGTGACTTGCTTGGCATTGCACTGGCACAGCAATTTCTTTTCCTCACTTCCGATGCGACCATGCCGTTGGTGGAAGGCGCCATTCGCGGCGGACGGCTGATGATGGATAAAAAATCGCGCCGCGTGTGGGTCAATCAGCAGCAGGTCAATCCTCCGCTCTCTGCACAGCAATTTAAATTATTGTGGATGTTGTATGAAAACAACGGACAGGTCATTGGCCGTGCCGATCTTGTTTCAAATGTGTGGGGTGAAGATCAAATGGCCGGCGTTTCGGATCAGGCGCTTGACGCGCTCATCCGCCGTTTGCGCGACAGGCTTGCTTCCCTGGACCCCACACATCAATATATTGACACCGTGCGTGGTCACGGCGTGAGATTGGATAACCCAAATATCGGGGAATAAAACATGGACGCTCAATCAGAAAAACTACTGGCTCAAATTATTCGCAACACACGCGTTGCCGCCTTAAGTACATTACGCGATGAAGAACCGCTCTCCTCGATGGTGGCCTTCGTGCCCCTCGAAGACTTTTCGGCTTTTTATATTCATGTCAGCCGCCTTGCGCAGCACACCGTGGATATGAAAAAGAAGAAGCAGGTCAGCCTGCTGATCACGGAAACGGACGATGGCCGTGCGGACCCGCAAACGCTTGCACGTGTTTCCATTCGCTGCTCTGCTGAAATGTTGGAGAATGGCGCGCCGGGGTATACACCGATCAAGGAGTTGTATCTCGCGCGCTTCCCCGCATCGGAAGAGATCTTCAAGCTGGATGATTTCAATTTTTGGCGTCTCAGGCCGAAGGGCGGAAGATACGTTGCAGGTTTTGCCAAAGCCTATAACGTCACTGTCGAAACATTGCAGGATGTTTCCAAACGATAACTCTGGAGTCCAGAAGCTTGCTTCTGGATTTTTCCATTTACGAGGTGATCATTCATGGAATCTTTAAAACTGCTTGCAGTTTTCGCACATCCCGACGATGAATCGATGGGCATGGGCGGGACGCTGGCAAAGTACGCCGCCGAAGGAGTCGCGACTCATCTCGTCTGCGCTTCACGCGGAGAGAGAGGCTGGTTCGGCCCCGAGGACCAGAATCCCGGCCTGGAAAGACTCGGCCAGCTGCGCACGAAGGAATTGGAGAACGCCGTCAAAGAACTTGGCATGAAGAGTCTCTCCTTTTTAAATTACATCGATGGAGATGTGGACCAGGCTCCGCACGATGAAGCCATTGGAAAGATCGTTACGCATATCCGCAAGATCAAACCGCAGGCGGTCGTGACCTTTCCCCCGGACGGCAACTACGGCCATCCCGATCACATCGCCATCGGACAATTCACCTCCGCCGCCATCGTCTGCGCCGCGGACTCAAGCTACAAAGACGCGGAAGATTTACCGGCTCATCGCGTTTCCAAACTGTATTACATGGTCGACGGCGAGAACTTCATCAACCTGATCGCGCCTTTCATGGGCGATATGACCTTCCCCGTCGATGACCAGGTGCGCGGCGAAATCCCGTGGAAGGAATGGATGGTCACCACGCGCATCGACATGGCCGAACACTGCGGCGCGGCCTGGCGTGCGATCCAATGTCATCAAAGCCAATTACCCACGCTGGGCGCGCTGGCTGAAATGCCAGAGGACTCCGCAGCCGCCGTCCTCGCCATGCAGGGGACGTTCTATCGCGCGTTCAGCCTGGTCAATGGAGGGAGAAAAGTGGAGACGGATTTCTTCGAAGGATCAAGGTGAAATAGTAGGGGCGACCCGCCCAGTGAAAGCAAGGTACCACGACCATCATGGAAGGGTCGCCCCTGCGTTAATTTTATTAGTAGGAGAATAAAAAATGCTTTATCAATGGATGGTTTGGCTGCACGTCTTGTTCGCGTTCCTGTTTTTCTTCGTACACGGAGTTTCGATGGCGACCGCCTTTCTCTTGCCCAAAGAGAAGGACGCCAAAAGGATTTCCATGCTGCTCGACCTGCCCAGCATCACGATCGCGCCGATGGGCATCAGCATGTTGGGACTGCTCGTCACCAGTATCTATATGGGCGGCGCGGCCAACTGGTGGGCCAGAGGCTGGTGGGGAGCTTCCTTCCTGCTCTTCCTCGCCATGATCTTCTGGATGACCTGGTATGGACGGGCCAACTACAGCCCGATCCGCAAGGAATTAGGCTTGCACTACATGACTGGATTTTCCACCCGCAATGCCCCAGTGGAAAACAAGCAGGTGGATATGGAGGAAGTGTACAAATTGATCGCCAGGACCAATCCGCATTTGTTGGCAACGGTTGGCTTGGTTGTGCTTGGCCTGTTGTTGTGGTTGATGCGGCTCAAGCCGTTTTAGAAGCTTGCTCGGCGAGGGTCTTTGACCCGCCGAAAATGGGACCTGTGGCTCCAGATAGGACTTACGCAAAACCCCAAGAGCAAGCCGCGAATTACGCGAATTTTCAAGAGCTTTCGTGAAAATTCGCGTAATTCGTGAAATTCGTGGCAAAAGATTTTGACCTGCGTAAGTCCTGATAGAAATAAAAAAGGACTCTCATGCATCGGCATGGGGGTCCTTTTGAATGATCGGGGGAGGGTTAAGCGGTTTTCTTCGCCTTGCGGCCGGGGGCTTTGTATTCGGTCTTCTTCTTCAACCCCAGTGACTGGACCTGATCGGAGCTTTTGCCGAATTGGGCGATGACCTGTTCCTTGGCCCCCAGCATGGTGTTGTGGAAGTCCCACTCTGTGGCGGCTGCGGCATCGCGGGCGTTGGCAAGCGCCACTTGTGCCGCGAGTTCCGCATCCTGCGCGGATTTCATGGCGGTGAGTTTGGGGGTGATTGCGGTCTTGGCGTAGGTAGCGTTGGCGGGCGCATAGGTGCTGATGCCCAGCAAGGCGGTGTAGGCGTCGAGGTCTGCTTGCATGAGGGCGGGTGCGAGTCGTTTGTTCTGATTCTTAGCCATTTTGGTCTCCTTTTTTGGCTTTTCAATGATTTCAGGCCAAATTTCGGCCTGTTGACGACATCTTCCTCTATAGGATTGCCATCCTACTCGATAGGATGACCGTCCTCCTTTATAGGATTGAGTTCTTACGCTATAGGATTACCGTCCTACTCGATAGGATGGCGGTCCTCCTTTATAGGATTGGGTTCTTACTCGATAGGATTTCGATCTTCCTTTATTGGATGGCTATCCTCCTTTATGGTGGTGCGCTCTTACGGCTTGTGCTCATTAGCTTCCAGACTATCAAACAATGTGCTGGACTTAGCAAGTGCGTCATTGATTCCATTGTGAATTTGCCTCTATATATTGCATGCCTGCACGTTCATCTTGCTCAATGGAGATTTCTACAGCACGCTTGGCAACTTCCAATAGATGCTCACTTTCTTCTTTGAGTGAGAAACTTTTTTGTACCATTGCGGCGATTTTTGTTTGAATGGTCTTTTCCACTAAGGGCACAACAACATTTTCAATTTCACTTACCCGCCAATGTAAAATAATAGAACCGCCTGCATCACGTTCAGCCTGCATTTTCACCAGTTTTGAATTGAGAGCAAGGGTTAGATACTCAGGTAATATCTTGTTAGGGTCTCGCACAGTAAGGTGTAAAACTGCGCCTGATGTAATGAAATCGCCGTCTTCACGTAGGCAATATGCCTCGCCAACGCTCCCGTCTTTTGAAAATAAAATTGTGTTTTTCTTTGGTTTTAAAGCATCAAGGTCGTCACGATTTTCATTAACAAAAAATGTACTTAAACGCTTTTGTGGTTTGGTTATTCCAAACTTGTCGTAATCTGCAACGCGTAAAAAAGATAAACCGTCCTCATCGTCGCTATAAGCATCTGATCCTGGTTCAATGGATTTTTGGATGTCTACCAATTTGTTGAGTGGCGCGTGAGCCTGTGCAACAATTTTACTCATGACTTGTTCGTATTTTGGTTGATAATATTCTGCGTCCAAGCGCTTTGTTACATTGAAAGAAGTATTAAACGATTTGATGTTTACATTTCTCATGGTTGGCGAGAAGTTTTTCAATCCTGTACTTTCAAGTAATAGAGTTTCTGCTTGTGAATACAGATTTTCAGCGTTAATGAGTAAGGTGTCTGACCATTCAACTATGCGCTGGATGGATGTTTCCAGATCTGTTGATACAGTTGGGACCTCAAACAACTCTATTTGAGATAGAAATACATGTTGCTGTACACTTCCCCTAGCTTCTCGATTTAGGTAGTTTTGCCCAAACTTGGACATCAGAAAGGTATACAAGAAGTATGGGTTTATCTTTCCCTTTGTTTCAATTTTTGCAATATCTTGATTTGAATTAATCGGGTATCTCCATTGCTTTGACGCAAGCGCGACATCTCCAATTGTCCCAGACATGGAAAGTAAAATCATCTCTGGCTTAACTTCTGATTTCCAAAGTAATGTATTTGTCTGTTCGTCAATGAATATCATGTCAGTAAACGAAATACGCCCTTTTTTCATGTTGACGCCACGAATAAAAGGTATACCCCTTTCTAAATACCTAACATCGTTGTTGAGAGAATATGCTCCGAATGACTTTATATCTGCCCCAAGGCTTTTCAAAGTTTTGAATTGCTTGCTGCGGATTTTTGCTTCGTCTAAAAGATACTCTTTTTGAAAGTATGTGCTGTCAAATCTAAACACCTCGTTATTGTTGCGGGCATACGACAGCATTATTTCACTTATTTCAAGCCCTTCCAACAACGCCTTGTACTTTTTAGCGTTATATTTATTGGAAGGGCCTAGAGAAAAAAACTTAGCCGCTCCTTCTTGGCAAATTCTATAAATGCCTCAGCAATACCGTCCTTCGTGAATCCGTCGTGATTGAATAAGTCATGTCTGACTATTAGGTGTCCATGTCTGTCCAGGAGAGGTTGCCCATCTTTTTGCTCGACATAGATTTTGTCGCCAGAATTATCTTTGCTAGGCTCTTGCATGGTGGCGAAGAAAATAGGGTAATCATCAACTTTGGGGCAAAGCTTTTCATCCCATTTCTGCACGAATAAAATACTTGTTTTTGTGCCTGTGTGTGGCTTGAAGACATTGCCATGTAACCCCACTACTGCCAAAATGCGACAATGTTCCGCGATGAATTCACGGATTTGTTTATCGCTGCTGTTGTTGAAGCGCCCTTGTGGTAAAACAATCGCCATGCGCCCGCCTGGTTTTAGAAAACTGAGATTGCGTTCGATAAATAAAATATCTCGTCCTACGTTGGTTTGATATTTGCCGCTTGAATTCTTTCCTAGTTCGTATTTGGCAAGAATTCGACTTTCTTTAATATCTCCAGCAAAAGGCGGATTTGCCATCAAAACATCAAAACTGAAATCACGGTTACTGTCTTTGACGCGGCGTAATTTGCGTAGTTTATTCCAACCAACGCCGTAAACAGATGTCCAGTCTTCGTCTTTTGTTTTTTCATCCCAGCGTTCATAGTCCAGCGCGTTGAGGTGTAGTACATTAGTTTGTCCATCACCTGCAATCAAATTAAGCGTGCGTCCTACGCGAACGGCCTTTTCATCAAAGTCAATCGCAAATACTTTGTTGTTCACATAGTCAATCTGGCGTGGGTGTTTTTGTTCGGAGGTAAAGAGGTGACTTTCTGGTAAACCCAAGTCTTTGTTGATCTGCGCCCACACGTAAAAAATGGTATGTACTGGAAACCCGCAACTGCCTGATGCAGTATCAATCATCGTTTCGTTTTCCTGGGGATTTAACATTTTTACGCACATATCAATTGCGTAACGCGCCGTGAAATATTGACCTTTTTCACCCTTGCTGGATTTGTTGATCAAATATTCAAAAGCTTCATCCACAACATCCAGATTGGAGTTGAATAGTTTTACACCTTCAAGCGATGATACGCATACCGCCAAATGACTGGGAGTTAGTTGTATTTTCGAATCTTCGGTAAATACGCCATCCCATTTCTTGCGGGCTTTATCAAATAGCTCTTGAATTTTGGCTTTTAGTTCAGTATCAGTATCACCGTAATTCTTGAAAACAAGATGACGCTTTGAATCGCGTCCGCCCTCCATTTCATCGTAAAGTTTGGCAAATATTAGTTTAAAAAGCTCTTCAAATACATCTACACCTGCGTTGGCTAAAACTTCATCTTCCATTTCGAGAATAAGGTCTTTAAGAGATTTTCTTTCGTTGACAAGTTTGTCTTTTTTGATTAAGTCGTCAATGGTCCAGCGTTCGGAAAGAATGTCTGAAAGCTTTTCTGTTGCCTGTGGAATGACAGGAATGTCTTCAAAATAATTTGGGTCTTTTCGATGGTAGTAGGAAATTGAATCGCCGTTACTCCAAACACCTATAGGTGCGCCTGTTGCATTGCAATAGCTTTTAAGCTGTTCTTTTCCATCTTTGAGTTTAGGCTTTTTTAGCTCAACAAGAATATATGGAGCTGTTGGGTTGTCGCGGTCGAAAATGCAAATATCCGCCCTTTTCTTTTCACGCCCGAAGGTTACTCCATATTCGAGTTCCATGCGATTCGCAGGGTATCCAAAGTCGTCAATCAGTACCATTAAATACAACTGTCGTATTGCTTCTTCAGGAGTAAGTTTTATTTCTTTGTTTCTAACCAGACATTTTACATATGGCGTATTTTTTCCGCGCGAATCGGTAATAGTCGCGCTCTCCTCGAGCCTTTTTATTTTATCTGCACTAAATTGCGTTAGTTTATATGCGGTGTCTCTTAAGAGTTCGCTAATGATGATTGACATAGTGTTTTCCTTGTTTTGTGTGACCTCAAGTCCTAGGTCACTTGATTTTTAAGTTAAATGCAAACAGCGCGGACGCAAAGTGTCCACGCTGATGATGTGATATTTGAAATTTTTTAAATGGGGGGGGGGGGGGCGTTAAAAGAAAGAACTACAAGAGGGCTTGTATCTTCTTTCGCATTGCATATCATTCTTTGGGGTGAGTTTCGCATCGCTTCTCTCTGGCGGGGCATTCCCCGCTTGAATGCGCTTAAGCATAAAGTATTAACGTCAATGTGTCCAGCATGGGGTTATAAAAGAGACAGTCACCTCTGAGGTGACTGTCTCTTCGTTTTATCCCATATTCTTCTTCATCACGCGCTTGAGCGCGATCTTGTACACTTCCGTGAGCTTGGCGCTCATCTCTTTGGCTTCGGGGTTATCGGGCTGTGAGTCCATCTGGGCCACCAGTCCGCTCAGGGCATCCACAAATTGCTGGTTGACCATCGCGTCGTTTTGCTCCAGCGCTGCTTCCACTGCGGCTTCATCCGGCAGTTGGATCAACTGCTCGATGAACGCGACCTCGGGCGGGGTGCTCGCGGCTTGCAGCACCTGGATCATCTTTTGCAGTTTGCCCATGCGGGCGTAATCGTTTTTCTCGGAGGCCTGCCGCAGCAATTGATTGACCACTTCCACGGCATCCTGTGTGAAGGTTTCAAGATTCTCCTGCGTGGCTTTTTCGATGTCGTCCTGCGCCAGCAAAGATTCCACGAAGTCGGTCGCCTGTTTGAAACGCGCTTCGAGTTGTTTGTCCACTTCACTGGTGTATTGCAGCAGCTTGTCGCGAAAGCCTTCGAGACGCGTCTTTTCATCGCCCGCCGCTTTTTCGATCTTCTCGGTCAATGTTTGGAAGAAGGAATAATCCATTCCGCCGCGCGCCATCGAAACGTAGGCGCGGATGCGGTTGTCGTTCGGCGATTCGAGGACGAAGTCCAGCAGCTTCTCGCGGGTGAGACTCTTGCCCGCATCCTGCAATGTCTTTTGGGCTGCCTCCATTTCCCCGACAGATTCCTTCAGCTGACGGCCATACTCGGTCTCGTCCAATAGTTGAGTCTGGATCTCGATCAGCGCGCGCGCAATCGGCTCCTGTCCGCTTTGCATGGCGTTCTGCGCGATGCGGCTGAATAAGGCAAAGAATTGTTCATCGATGATCTTTGTGTTCTGCTTGATCAACTCGCTGCGCACATCCTTCGAAGTGACCTGCATCAGCTTCTCCATGAACTGCACGCGTTCCTGCTGACCCTTGATCATTTCGGGCGTGATGCCGTCCTTGTTGAGGATGGTTTCCATCATCGATTCATACGTCAGGTTGGCCTGCGGACTGAACAAATAGCCTTTGCGTTTTTCAGCGGGCAATCGATCCACCACCTGTTTGATGAGCGGTCCCATCATTTTTTCCTGTTCGTTTAAAGGAAGTCCCAGCTCGGGAGGGAAGTAGGTGAGCAGCAATTCCTTTTCATTGTCGTGATAGACGATGGGCGTGGCGAGGCGGCCTTCATATCCGCAGTGCGGACAGCGCGCATTGTTGGATTGTCCGCTCAACAAGCGCTGCTTGGCGGCGGGTTCATGGGTCACGTCAACCAATTGTTCGACGTTGGCCTGGATCATTTGTCTACAGCGAGGGCACGAGATTGTGGTTTGTGGCATTTATAAATTTCCGATTTTCTTTTGTGATTCGTCCTGAGCGGAGCGAGTGATCTTTGCGAGCGCAGACGAAGGACAAATTGCCCGCTCTTCGTCTACGCCGCAAAATAGCGGCTCCGCTCAGAGCGGATTAATCCAGTAATTCTTCCAGCCGATCGATATAACTTTCCATCACGGCGAAGGTTTCTTCCACGGGCTTGGGAGTGGTCAGGTCCACGCCGGCTTTCTTTAATACGTCCAATGGGTAGGCGGAGGAGCCTGATTTCAGGAAGCCGAGGTAATTTTCAACGGCATTCGGCTCGCCGCGCAGGATTTTCCCGGAAAGTGCATGCGCGCCTGAAATTCCCGTGGCATATTGATAGACGTAATAATCCGAAAAGAGATGACCAAACGTCGACCAGACCATGCCCACGCGGGGACGGTCGATCTTCACCTTGGGACCAAATCCCTCGGCGAACAGATCCGCCATCAGGGTTTGCATTGAATCGGCAGTGAGCGGTTCGCCGCGTTCCACAAGTTGATGGGTCTCGAGTTCAAAACGAGCGAGCGTCGGCATCTGGAAGAAATAGCGGAAGAAGTTTCCGCCGACCGCTTCCTCGATCAACGCGATCAGGAAATTTTTGTCCGTGACGGTCTTGAGCAAATGTCCGCGCATCATGGCCTGGTTGAAGTTGGAAGCAACCTCCGCCACGAAGAGCGAATAATCTGAATAGGTCAGCGGCTGATTTTGCCATGTGAGATACGAGTGCATCGAATGACCGAGTTCGTGGGCGAGCGTGCTCATGCTGCCCACTTCATCCGTGTAGGACATCATAATGAAGGGATGCGTGCCGGGCGCGCCATACGAGAACGCGCCGTTTTGTTTGCCTTTGTTTGGGTACACATCCACCCAGCGATCCTGCAAACAACCTTTGCGCAGAGTCTCCACATATTCCTTGCCCAGCGGAGCGAGGCTTTCGGAGATCAGGTCCACGGCTTTTTCGAAGGAGATCTTGGGACGCTTCTTTGCGATCGGCGCCCACATATCGTAGTAATTAAGGTCCTTGACCTTCAACGCCTTTTTGCGGAGCGCAAAATAACGATGCCAGACCGGCAGATTCTTCTTGAAGGTGTTGATCAGGTTGTGGAAGACATCCACGGGAATGTTGTTGCTGAACAAGGAAGCTTCCAATGAAGAAGTATGCTGGCGCGCCTGCATGTAGAACACATTGCTTTTGATCGAAGTGGAAAGATTATTGGCAAGTGTGTTCTTGAATTCAACATGCTTGTCCATGTAGCTTTCGAACGCGCTTTGCCGTACTTTGCGGTCGGGATGTTCCATCAACGCGGTGTGAAAATTGCCCTGCGTTACTTCGATCTTTTTGCCTTTGCTGTCTTTGGCGGGCGTAAATTTGAAATCCGCATTGACCAACATGCTGGTGCTGTTGCTTGCGCCGCTCAACGGGTCGGCCAGCATGCCGAGCAATTCCTCCACTTCGCCGGAGCGCACATGCTCCTGCTGGCGGAAGATATTCCTGACGTTGTGACGATAGGCGGCAAGTTTTTCATTGCTGTTCATCCACTTATCGAGCGTATCTTTTCCGATCTGGATTAATTCGGGGGTGATGAAAGACACAACGCCCATCACCTGACCGTACATCCCCTGCGCCTTGCCGTACATGGCGGTGGCCTTCTGGTCGGTGGTGTCCACGCTGTAGGAAAAGGCTGCATACATAAAGACATGACCCGTGCGTTTTATGATCGCTTCCACAGCCTGCAAGCCGGCAAGCAGTGTCTCCGGTGAACTTCCCAGGTTTCCCTGATATTTCTTGATCGAGGGCAGATCTTTCAGGATGCTTTGTAATTCCGCATCCCATTCCTTGGATGATTTGAAAACACTTTCAGCGTTCCATGTATATTTTTTGTTGATCTTGCTGCGCGGAGGAACTGTGTTTGCCATTGGATTGATTCCTTTTTTCAGGATTTGCGAATTGATTTTACCATTCACGGTCGGGGCACGGCGCCGCCGTGCCCATTATCTCGGCAGTGAGAAACAGATCCTCGCGCCGGAATCAGGCTTTGGGTCCGCCCAGATGCGGCCGCCGTGCGCTTCGACAATGGCGCGCGTGAGATACAGTCCCAGCCCGGCGCCTTTCGTATGTTTCACTGCATTCGTCGAACGATAGAAGCGGTCGAAAATATGCGGCAGGTCCTTGGCTTCGATGCCGGGTCCCTCGTCGCTCACACAAATAACCACCTGCTCGGGCCGTACTGTGCCGCTGATCTTAATCTCCCCTTTGCTTGCATACTTCAGCGCGTTGGATACGAGATTCGATAAAACCTGTTCGAGCCGATTTTCATCACCGAGGATGACGGGGAAATTTTCAGGAAACTCCGTGACGATTGTATGCTTTGGAGATTGGGACGCGAAACGCCCGCTCACTCTTAACGCAAGGCTGGGGAGGGCGACATCGGCTTGATTCAAGCTCAGGCCGCCTGCCTGCAGGCGGGAAGCATCCAGCAGATCGTCGATCATCTTTGACAATCGATCCGCTTCCTCTTCGATGACCTGTAATGAATCGCTGATCGTGTTCTTGTCCCATTTCGCATCATCGCGCCGCAATGTGGAGGCATAGCCTTTGATCAATGTGACCGGCGTGCGCAGTTCATGACTCACGATTGAAATGAATGTGGATTTGATCTCATCTGCTGTTCTAAAATGCGTAATGTCGCGGATGCTGACAATGACGTTGCGCAATTTCTTTTCTTCTGAAAGGAGTGGCGCATACGTAATCCCAACAGGCAGCGGGGGAGGAAGCGGCCTTTCAATATCGCCTTCTACATATAAAGTGGCGTTTGGGGTGAGCGGCCAGCCGTTGGCCACGGATTCCTCCAGCGTTCTGCCTTCGGGTTCCTTCTTCCACTTAATGATCTCGTGATGGTTTTTACCTGTGATCTCTTCACGGGTTTGGCCGAACAATTTTTCAAAGGCGCCGTTGCATCGTTCGATATCCAAATTTGAATCCAGGATCAATATGCCATCCGCCGCGGAATCGAGCAGGGCGTCGAGGCGTTGCTTTTCGTAGGTCACCTGCCCATACAGTTGGGCGTTGAACACGGCGATGGCGGCCTGATCTGCGAAGGATTGCAGAAGCACGCGGTCATTGGGGGTGAACAGGTCGGCGTAATTGCGGAAGATGAATATCACGCCAATGACCTGTCCATGGGCGGAGAGGGGCAGGCCGGTGCCGTTGAGAATTCCCATACTGGCAGTATAGGTCAGTTCCTTTAACATGCGGTTGAGTTCACGCACGTCCAGCTCGCGGACCTTTTCCTCGGCCAGAAGGGGAGTGAGGTAGGAAAGAAAGGCCGGGGCGATGCCGTGCGCCGCGCTGACGCGCCAGCCGTCGGGTTGTTTGAGCGCGATCAATCCCGCCTGCCCGGCCAGCATTTCCACCGAGACGCGCAGGATGCGCGCCATCAGCTTCTCCAGGTCCAGTTCCTGGGTTAGGAGGCGCGAAATCTCCAGAAGATAATCTCTCTGGCGAACGCGAAAATCGGGTAGCATGGACGGGATGATGGACATAGGATTTTATTTTATCACTCGGGTGAAGGGAGTATCTGTAAGAGTTCTGTTAGCAGGTTTTTTGATTTGTGTAGACTTTCCCTTTTCATTTTTGTCATCCAGAAACGTTGACAATAGTACTAATTGCCCATAAAATACCATATATTGTAGATTTCATTAATTTTTTACGGATGCGATGACTCGATACCCGAATTTGGTCGCTTTGGGAGGGACTTTCGGTATGAGGTATTGGTGAGCAAGCAGCGAAACCGGCCGTAAAGCCGTTTTTGGCTGCTTTTTAATTTGAAATTATTCTTATCTTAGGTTTCGTTGCTTCAGGAGAATGGCATGCGTTTTGACTTAGGTTTTCGTTCGTTAACTTCATTTCGTTTTGGGTTGATTTTATTAATTGTCCTGACGCAGATTTTCTTTCTTCAAACCGCCCAGCCTGCGGCGGCGGCACCCTCGTTAAATGTGCCATTGCAGGCTGGAACGCCTCAACTGATCCTGACGAAAACCATTGAAGGGGGGGTAACAACAGCGCAAGTCGGCGATGTCATCCGTTATCGTATTCGTTTTGAATGCAGCAGTCTGACCACTTCCTGCGGTATCATGGAAATCACCGATGTTTTGCAGGCTGGCTTAACATATCTTCCCCCTCCCAATTCATCCGTTCCCAGCGGTTTTAGCATTAATTATAATTCTGGAACACGTACTGTTACCATTACCAAGGATGATAATAACCTGCTGGATGGTTCCCAATATGACGCTGTGATCGCGGTGCGCGTGGACTATGATCTTCGCCCACTGCCTGCCACCATTAATAATGCGGTCAATGGACGTGTTGATCCTCCGGGTCCTGTTTCATGGCAGGTCGCCACTCCATCCAGCGCCCCTCCGATCACAATTGGTGGAGTCACGCCAAGTTGGGCGCTGACGAAAACTTTGTACAGCCCTTCCATTGACCCAACCATCGATACCGATGTCACCTATCAAATTCGAATCTGTCCCACAACCCCGCCTCCTGGAAGTGGGAATGCTCCGCTTGTAAACATCGTACTTACCGATACATTGCCACCTGGCGCAACCTTTATCTCTGCCAGTAACAGCGGCACAGAATCTGCCGGGGTGGTCACATGGCCGGCCGTTGCCGGGCCTATTTATCCGCCCAACTGTATCTCACGCTATGTGACCATTCGTTATACGGATGCCAATTTCGACCTGAATGATTCTGTAACCAATGCCGCCAGTTTCACTGCCGACTACACACCATCAAGCGGTACTTGTACCTCCCCGTGTCTCGGCCCGGTCAATGGCTCGATCACCCATGATATTGACCCGATCTCTGCCATCCCCAGCTATAACAAAAATGATGCCGGCGATCCCGTGGGTATTAACGGAACCGCACGTTTTATTCTTAATTTAAATACCAATGGGACCAATTATCCATCCAATGATGTGACGTTGATCGACAACCTGCCGTCTGAATTACAGGTGACTGAAATCACCAGCGGCGGCTGGTCTGGCACATTCGATTATGTTCATGCTTTTGTCGAATACTCAACCGACTTTGGCGGTAGTTACACTTCCCTGGGAACAGTAAACTACAACACGAATGCCACCTATGTCGCGCCTGTAGCCAACATCACCAATGTCCGCTGGCGTTTTGAATACGATCCAGATGGGGCGGCACCGTATGCGTATCTTCCTGGATTGCCCTACACATGGTCATTCACGACCAGCCCTGAGATCCGTGTTACGCCGCGGGCTGTCGCTACCACTGCGGATGATGTCGCCAGTACAGTCATGCCAGCAGCCGTGGTGAACACCACCTATAATAACTGTGTGCAGGTCAGCCGCGTTGATAACACCGGTGCAGTGCTGGACCCTTGCGATAATGAGACCATGACCGTTCGTGGAAATTATGTAAGTCTACGAACCTACAAGAATGAAACACAAGGCGCCAGTTGGGATAATTTGGATGATCCCAACATTACCGTTTTTACACCTGATACCAATTTATTGCCCGGTGATACATTACGATATACCATCACAGTGGAAGTGACAGAGCGATCCTCTGCTCCATTGATCGACCCAACAATATTTGACACGCTTCCTGCCGACCTGATCTTTGTGCGTAATGGAACGGCACGATTGGATAATGTGATCTTGCCAGCTGCCCAGCAACCTACCTTTACACAGGCCGGTCAAAATCTGACCTGGGCATGGAGTGGTTCTTCTACGCTTACAGTAAATCCGTTGGTGTTAGGCAGCCGCTATTTAACTGTGGAATTTTTTGCACGCATCCCGCCCGGTCAGACGCCCGGTACGCGTACCAATAACCTATACGTAGTGACCGATTCAGTGGATGTATTATGTGAAATCCCCACGCAAGTGGAGGACTCTGCAAATGGTGATGTGGATGGGGATGGTGATTCCACTGACCCGGCCTGCCAGACCACGGATACATATGTTGTTGAACGTTCCGCTGCGTTACGCGGTGAAAAGTGGATCCGCAGCACAGATGCCCTTAATAATCAGGTAGTGGATGCGACCACCTTTTTACCGGACGCCTCTTGTCCCAATGGCGGCACTACCGGTTTGACAGGTGGCGGCAGCAATGCTTTTACACGTTTCCCATGCATATCACAGGCCTTTCCGGAGGGCGCACTACCTCCCGGGCAGTTCGTGCCGCCCACTTCAAATACAGCATTGGATGATTTCGAATATAACCTGCGTATTTTCAACGATGGTAACGTGAATATGCTGGATTATGTTCTTTATGACATTCTCCCTTATTACGGCGACAATGGCTCTGGTGGAACACTCGCAAGCTCGTCACGCAATTCGGAATTCCGTCCTGGCCTGCGAGGACCCGTCGAGTTTATCAGCGGTACAGGCTTGAGTTCCAGTGACTTTACGATCGAATATAACACCACGACCAATCCCTGCCGCCCGGAGGTGTTTAATGCGACAACCGGTTCGCTTATCCCATCTGGCTGTAACAATACATGGGTGGACGAATCTTTGGTCACTGATTGGTCAACAATCCGTTCCTATCGTATTATTCTAAAATCCGGATCTGAGATCCTGCCGGCAGCAGCGAATGAATTACGCTTTGGCGTTCCCATGTATATTCCCAAGGACGCTCCCTTGGTTGGTGCTTTCAATAACGATGACCCACTGTCTCATGAAATTGCATCGAACTCATTCTCTCACGTTGGTTCCTATGATGCGGGTACGGAGATCCGTACTTTGCTTGCCTCGGAGCCGCGCAAAGTCGGCATTACCATTCCAGAGGTGATGAGTGTTGGGAATCGCGTCTGGCGTGATGCAGATAACAGCGGCACGATCAACGCGCCGGATGACACTACTCCAGGTATCGCAGGCGTTGTTGTTAACCTGTACGAAGACTTTGATGCAAATGGTGTGCCAGATGGTCCAGCCATTGCAACTACAACCACTGATAGCGGTGGTTACTACCTTTTTAGTAATATCCTTTATGATTCTGTAACCCTAGGCAATAATAATTATGTAATTGGCGTCCCGTCTGGTAATTTTTCAGTCGGACAGCCGCTTGAGAGCTTAAGAAGCAGCACAGGTACTCCTGCAGCAGTACTTTACACCAATCCTCCCACGAATACAACGGACAGTGCCGACGATGGAATCGATCCGGTGACGCCCGGCTTGGAGGTCTTTAGCGCAAGCTTTACCTTGCAACCCACTACTGAACCTGCTGCAGAAGCCGACCTTTCTGCGAATGACCGTGATGGTCCCGCCGCATCGCGTCGCGGGTTGAACGGGGAACGCGATACTAGCAGTGATCTCACGATTGATTTTGGTTTCTTCGGCGGTACAGATATTCCCTTTAGTATAGGGAATCACGTCTGGTACGATAATGGTGCCGGCGGCGGGACCATCAATGATGGTATTCGACAAACGAATGAACCTCCGGTTGCGGGTGTAACAGTTCGCCTCTATCGTGACGGAAATGCCAATGGGATTCCTGAAGCAGCCGAAATGATCCGTACTGATCTCACTGACACAAATGGTTTCTATCTTTTTGATAACCTGGATCCCGGCCCATACTATGTGGAAATCTCCGCCGGTAATTTTGCCACTGGACAGCCATTGGCAGGCTGGTATAGCAGTCAACCGACAGGTACCGAGCTGACCGGTGTCAATACTGGAACAACTACGGCCGATATTGATAATGATGATAATGGAATTAATAATGACTTCCCTGAAACGAACGGTATTTTCAGCGGAGTGGTCATCCTTACCCGTGGAGTCCCAGAACCAACTGGTGAGACCTTCCTAAGTGGCGATACCAGCATCGCACCGGGCTTTAGTCCTACGGCTGGCGATGGTCCTGGCTCCATTGGGCGCTTTGGTGAAACTGATTCCACCAGCAACATGACGATCGATTTTGGCTTTATCCCCCCCATGAGTTTGGGGAATCGTGTCTGGATCGATGAAGGTGCTGGCACTACGCCCTTCCGCACCGGCTACAACAACGGTTTACAGGATGGCACTGAAGTTGGCGTCGCGAACGTTCGCGTTGAACTTTGGCGTGATACCAATGGGACAGCCGGTCTGCAAGTAAGCGGTGCCACTCCCGATACATTCATGTACTTCACTACAACAAACGCCTCGGGTTATTATTTGTTCGAGCGTTTACAGCCAGCCAGTGACTATTTTGTGCATATCCCTGCCGTAAACTTTGCGGCTGGCCAGCCTTTGCGAAACTATTTGAGCAGTACCGATTCTTACCAAACCACGGCTCCTGCTGACGATTTTGAAGATACTGACGACGATGGGATTGATGACGCTGCGCCAGCCACCAATGGAATCACCAGCCCGCAAATATCGATGGCATTCAATTCCGAACCACTAACACCGGCCAATGAGACGGATATCCCCGCCAGCGGCTTTGGCACAGGAGGACGGGGGAATTTTGGGCAGGCAGATGAGAACAGCAACCTCACCATGGATTTTGGATTTATCCGCCCGCCGCGCAGTATCGGTAATCGAGTGTGGTTTGATACGGATAACAGTGCTTCCATCAATGCCGGTGATGATTTTGACACTGGCACGCTAGGGGACCAACCGGGCATTCCGAACGTACGCGTCAGTTTGTATTTGGATGTCAATGCTGATAATCAGCCGGATGATCTGGGCACGGTTGGCGATCGCACGGATGACTGGGTTGCTTATGACATTACCGATTCCAGCGGCTATTATTTGTTTGACAAACTGCCTCCTGGTATTTACATTGTTGGCGTGGATCGCCTCAATTTCGTATCGGGCGGTCCCTTGGAAGCCTACAACAGCAGCCGTGGCAGTGTGGATAATGCTTCCAATAACACAAACCAGCTTGACAACGGTGTTGACCGATTGTTGCGCGCAGATCCGACCGCCTCGCCGCATGGAATTCTTGCAACGCGCATCAACCTGACTGCAACTCCCGTTGGGGCACCGACAAATGATGATGCTGCTGGTACCGTTAGTACGGACACCGGTATGGCTTTGGGCTTCAATCCAACTGAAGACGATGGTACCAATGCTCGTGGGCGTTTTAATGAAGCGGATAATAATAGCGATCTGACACTTGATTTTGGCTTCTTCATCCCAATGAGCCTTGGTAATCGTGTATTTTTGGATGATGGAACAGGCGGTGGAACCACTAACAACGGCATCATGGATGGCGGTGAACTTCCAATTGCCAATGTACGTGTTGAACTCTATCGTGATGCGAACACGGATGGTGTTCCCGATGCAGGCCTGGTGGCCTTCGATGTTACCGATGCGGGTGGTTATTACCTGTTTGACGACCTGGCTGCGGGTTCATACGTTGTCGTGATTCCATCCGGCAACTTTGCAGCCACCTTCGATCCTGATGGTGGTGGACCCTTGCCTACGGCAGTCGGTGCACTGCTTGGCCGCAATACAAGTACCCCTACCGGCACGGAAACAGTGGGTGTGCCCGGCGACCCCTACACACCAAATACTGACCGTGACGATAATGGCCTAAATGTGGGTACCGATCCGACTACAGGTGGCGTCCGCAGCGGTACGATCACCTTAACGTATGACAGCGAACCAATTAGTGAAACAGAGCTTAGCGGACAGGCCAACCCTGGCTCACCAGCGAACCTGGCCTTTAATCCTACTGGCTGGGATGGTCCAACCTCGAGTGGCCGTTGGGAAGAAAGTGATGACAACAGCAATTTGACAGTTGACTTTGGTTTCATTCCAGTGTTCTCACTCGGAAATCGAGTTTGGTTTGATACCAATAACAGCAGTACCATCAATATTGGCACCGAGCTTGGTGTGGATGGCGTCAGAGTACAACTCTACGGCTCCGATGGAACAACCGAAATCAATGTTGGCCCTGACGGCATACTAAACACCACGGACGACGCTTCCGGTGGAATGTTGACTGCGGGCGGCGGATATTATCGCTTCAATAACCTTCCGGCTGGTGATTACTATGTTGTTGTATCGTCAAGTAATTTTGGCGCAGCCGGAGTTTTAAGAGGATATTGGTCATCTGGTACGACAATAAGTGGTTCCGGCGTGATCAGTGAAACTACTGCTGCACTAGCCAATGGAGACATCGATTCCGATGATAACGGAACACTCAGTGGCGGGGCAGTGGTTTCATCGGTAGTTACACTTGGTCCAGCTATAACTTCCGAACCGCTGGCCGAATCAGATCTTTCAGGCGGTCAGGGTCAGCCAGATGGACAAGCCAATATGACCGTAGACTTTGGCTTTTACCGCGTCGAGGTCGGCGACTTAATTTATCTCGATAACAATTTCAACGGAAATTATGACGGAGCGCCGGATACAGTTGTCTCGGGCGCAACAGTCAGGCTTTACGCCGCCAATGGGACGACCGAAATCAATGTTGGCCCCGACGGCATCCTCGGTACAACGGATGATGCTGCGGGAGGCATGCCGACGAATGGCAGCGGTCTCTATCTGTTTAGTGGTCTACCGCAAGGTCAATATGTCGTTAAGACTACAGCGCCAAATGGAACGTACAGCACGATTGATACCTTTAATGTTGCTGGAGATAATGCTAATCCCGATATCAACGCAAATAATAACGATAACGGTATTGGCGTAACCAATGGAGTAATTTCATCCGGAATTGTTACTTTGACGCCTGGTTCCACGGGTGCACTAAATAGCAATACGGTTACCAATAGTACCGGTACCACTAGCAATCCCACCGTGGATTTTGGGTTTGTTGGCATGGTTGCCATTGGTAATCGTGTCTGGCTTGATGATGGTACTGGTGGTGGTGTTTCCAATAATGGGATTTTGGATGGCGGTGAAATTGGTGTCGCGAATGTAACCCTTGAGTTGTATACCTCTACAGGTACACTCGTCACCAGTACAACCACCAATGCCACGGGACATTATCAATTCGATCAGCTTTACCCCGGTACGTATTATGTGTTGATCCCCGCTGCTGAATTTCAGGCAGGGGGCGACCTTGAAACCTACTACTCCTCGGTTGGGAATGGCGCAAACGAAACATCCGATGAAAATGCGGATGAAAATGGCGTTGATGATGTCACGCCGGAAGTAAATGGTATTCGCAGCACGAATTACACCTTGCTTGCCGGCAGTGAAACAACCACCGATGACGAGACCAGTTACACCGGTACTCTCGCTGATGCCAATGTTAACTTCACAGCCGACTTTGGCTTTACTCAGAAGTATTCCATTGGGAATCGAGTCTGGTTCGATACAGATAACAACAGCACCATCAATGGTTCCGAAGTGGGTGTTGACGGTGTAACAGTCAATTTATATGCAGCCGGCAACTTGACGACTATTTTGGCGACCGATACCACTGCGGATGGCGGGTACTACCTGTTCGATGATCTATATCCAGGTGATTATGTTGTGTCAATTGCTGCAAGTAACTTTAGCGGAGTCCTAAACGGATACTGGTCTTCTGCCACTTCGCGCGATGCAGTAACCGGTGTAATTAACGAAACGGCCGCCCCCGATCCGGATCTCGGACCAGATGGCGCAGTGGGCGGCGGTGATGACGATCTCGATTCTGACGACAATGGCACACTTCAAACTTCCGGCGCCCTGAACGGTTCCGTCATTTCCCTGGCCGTGACGCTTGGACCCAGTGGAAATACCGAGCCCACTTCAGAAACTGATCTTCAGCCAGTGATTGGGCAGGGAAATCAAGCCAATGGCCGTGCAAATATGACTGTTGACTTTGGCTTCTACAAGGTCAGTGTCGGCGATCTCGTTTGGATGGACACAGATCGTGATGGGTTGTTTGATGTCGGCGAAGCATTTGCTCCGGATGGGACGGTTGTTTCCCTGTATGCTGCAAACCCAACTACCAATACCGTCATTGGTGCCGCCCTTGCCACAACTGCGACTGCAAGCGGGCTATATAATTTTGATGATTTGGCGGAAGGCAATTACATTGTTGCGGTGAATTCTCCGGTGGGAGCATTTAGCACCGTCGATACAAATGACTCCGCTGATACTGGCAATCCGAATACCAATACGAATGACAATGATAATGGTATAGGCCTTCTTGGCGGCACGGTTTATTCGAATAGCGTCTTTTTGGATGCAGGCATTTCAGGTGCGCAAAACAATAATATTGTGGATGACGGTGCCGGGCCTCTTACAATTGAGTTTGGAACCACACATAATCCAACTCTTGACTTCGGTTTCACGCCCGTTTACTCATTGGGTAACAAAGTCTGGTTTGACACAAACAATAATAGTCAGATCGACTCTGGAGAAGTGGGGATCGATGGTGTGACAGTGCGGCTGTATTCTGCAAGCGATTTGACAACGGTCCTGGATACACAAACCACGGCCAATGGCGGGTATTACATGTTTAATGGATTGGAAGAAGGTGACTATGTGGTCGTTATTCCATCTTCCAACTTTAGCGGCACGTTGTACGGATACTGGTCTTCCGGCACGGCGCGCAATGCCTCCGGCGTCATTACTGAATCTGCAGCCCCGGATGCGGATACTGTCGCTTCAGATGCGGATGATAATGGTGTTTTGCAAACATCCGGCACTTTCAATGGCGCTGTCATTGCTCAAACGGTCACCCTTGGACCTACATTTAATGAACCGCTCAACGAGACTGATCTGGATGCGACGTTGCCGGGCAATCGCCAGGGACAGCCGGATAATCAGGCGAACATGACCGTTGATTTCGGTTTCTACTCGATCACTCTGGGTGACCTGGTTTGGAATGATGCGAATAACAGCGGGGCACTCGATGGAGCAGAAACGGGTATTAATGGCGTTGTGGTTGACCTTTACGTAGCTGATAGTTCCGGTAACCCTGTTGGTTCTGCAACTGCAACTGATACCACATCCGGTGGAGGGATTTACACCTTCCCCGGCCTCCCGCAGGGCAACTATATTGTGGTGCTTCCACAGACTAATTTCCTGACAACAGGTGCGTTGCGCGATTATTACTCCAGTACAGGCGGCGGCAGCGAACCTGCCCCCAACCCGGATGCTGATATTGATAATAACGATGACAATGGATCGGAAGTTGGCACGCTTGGTTTTACAGGCGGATATGTAACATCCAGTGCATTTGCCCTTACTCCGGGCGCTGAAGATGCAGCAACTTCCAATTCATCCCTTGGTATCACTTCTGAACCCCGCGTGGATTTTGGCGTCTTCAATGCGCCGCGTGTTAATCTAACGGTGACCAAAGATGATGGTGTTTTGATTTACACCCTTGGAGGAACCCTCACCTACAGCATTACTGTTACAAACAATGGCCCGGCGGATGTAACCGGCGCCACAGTGACAGATATCCGCCCCGGCCAAATTTCCACCTGGGATTGGGCCTGTGCAAGCAGTTCGCCCAACGCTTCTCCTGCCACGTATGGCTGCTCGCCAGACAATACAAATCCTGCCACCTTTACGGATTCTCTTGACCTTCCGCTTGGCGCAAGTGTCACATACGAAGTCACGGCAACTGTCAATTCGGCGACAGCCGGCATTTTGACGAATACAGTGCAAGTTAATCCGCCTACCGGCGTTATAGAGACTAATGGTACCGATAATACAGCCCAAGACGTGGATGATCTGGCGGCGATGACGGTTACGAAAAGTGATGGCGTTACGATTGTGAGTCCAAACGCGCTATTAACCTACACTATAACTGTCCAAAATGTCAGCACTAGTGCGGTTGCGTTGAGCAATATTACTGTTACCGACACATTGCCCGCGGATGTGGTTTATCAAACCGGGTCCGCCTCGATTGCGCCGAGTTCTATTGTCGGTAATGTATTAACCTGGACCGGAATCAATCTTGCTGCGGGTGCTAGCCAGGTCATTACACTAAATGTTCGTGTGAATGCAGCCCCTGTTGCAGCTTCCATTGTCAACAACGTCACTGCGACTACGACAACTCCCCCGATTACAGTTTCCGGCGGTGATACGGATGCGATCCTCGAAACATTTACTAAAACCCTAATTTCGACGGACGCCACTCATACAACAACTCCTGAAGTCACAATTGGAGAGATCGTTACTTATGAATTAAGGATGATCGTTCCGCCGGGATCCATAGCTAATTCAATCGTTGTGGATACCCCGCAGGCAGGCCTGGCATTTGTCGACTGTACCCTTCTTACGATACCAGCAGGTGTTACGAGTTCGAATCTCACCACTGGTGTTTGTAATGATGGTGTAACTACAGGAACAAACAATCCGGTGATTGCCAACTCCGGCGGTCTGATAACCTTTGATTTTGGCACCGTGACAAATTCCACCCTGACAGATCAAACCATTGTGATCAATTACAGTTTGATCGTTCTGGATATTGCCGGTAATCGAAATGGCACAACCTTAACGAATAACGCAGGTTGGACATGGACCGGCGGGACTCGAACAGCCAGTACTCCTCCTGTTGAAGTCGTTGAGCCCGAAATGCTCATTGAGAAAACCGTCAGTCCCACACAGGCACCGTACGGATCTACTGTGACATTTTCCATCGATATTTCTCACGACTTAACTACCAGTACAGCAGATGCGTTTGATGTGGTTGTAACAGATAATATCCCTACGGGTTTGATCTTGAATGAGTCGTCTGTAGTCGTCAGTGTAACTGGTGGGGCCTTTGGTCCGCCAACGGGACAAACGATTACAACTACTCCAACCTCACTTACTGTCCGATGGGATGAATTCCCATTGGAAGCTGAGGCTGTAATTACATTTGAGGCTGGTTTTGTTGGTCCTGAACCGGTCTTCAACTCGGCAAATGTGGAGTGGTCGAGTTTACAAATCGACCCTGCAGTGGATAATACCCCACCCACTCCGGATGTTCCAGTTCAACGCTCTCCCTATAATACGAGCGCGACTGAACGCTGGTATGATCCAAGTGCACCCGCGGGAATCAATAACTATGTAGTATCTTCCACAGCAAGATTGACTACACCGGATCGTTTGCCGCGCACAGGGTTTGCCCCGGGTGTTATTACCAAATTACCTGAACAGCCATCCGTTCTTGAGTATTCAAAGATGAGCGATTTCTGGCTTGAAATACCGCGCCTTGGTATTAAGCTGGATATTGTTGGCGTGCCGCTGGCGCAGGGTGATTGGAATCTTACCTGGCTCGGTGATCAGGCAGGATATTTGGAGGGCACCGCTTATCCGACCCACGAAGGCAATACTGGAATTACCGCTCATGCATATCTTGCAGACGGTACGCCCGGTCCATTTGTGAATTTGGACAAGCTGCAATATGGTGACCAGATCATTGTTCATCTTGGTGGGCAGAAATATATTTATGAAGTTCGCCAGGAATTGCAGGTGCAGCCCGATGCTGTAGGCTCTGTGCTCAAGCACGAGAAATATTCCTGGTTGACATTGATTACCTGTAAGACATACAGCGAGGAAGCCGGTGATTACCTGTATCGTAATGTCGCTCGTGCAGTGTTGGTCAAAGTCGTTGACGAGTAACAACTAAAAGTTAAGAAAGAAGCGGCACTGCTCGTCAGTGTCGCTTCTTTTCGTTAAGTCTGGCGTATAATTCGAACATGCCATCCAAATTGTTAAAGATTTTTCTCTGTCATTCCTCCGGTGATAAACCTCAGGTCAGAGCGCTTCACGATGTCTTGTTGAAAATTGGAGCCGCGCCCTGGCTGGATGCGGAACAATTGCTGCCCGGGCAGGATTGGAATTTGGAGATCCAAAAGGCCCTGGATGCTTCGGATGTGATCCTGCTTTGTCTTTCAAAGAAATCAGTGGACAAGGAAGGGTACGTCCAAAAGGAAATCCGTGTCGCTCTTGACCGCGCGCTGGAGATGCCGGAGGGACGCATTTTCCTCATTCCGGCACGTTTGGAGGAATGCGAACTGCCCCACCGCTTGAAATCCTATCAATGGGTGGATTTGTTTTCCGAAGGCGGCATGGAGAAATTGATCAAGAGTTTGAACCTGCGCGCAAAGCAGGTGGGTGCCAAAACACTTCTTGTAAAATAAAAAGTCCCCGATTTTATCGGGGACTTTTTATTACATCATTTCTTTTTCAGCCACGCTCACTGCGTCTTCGAACATTCGCAATCCTTCGTCGACTTCGGATTTTGAAATGCTCAGCGGAGGGGCAATGCGGATCACGCTTTTCCCGCAGGAAAGAGTTAGAAGGCCGCGTTCATAATTGAGATCCACGATGCGGTCAGTGAGTTCCTTCGCAGGTTCCTTTGTTTCGCGATTCGTCACAAACTCCACGCCGATCATCAATCCTTTTCCGCGCACTTCGCCGATGGATGGATGGCGCGTCTGGATTTCCGCAAGCGCATCCAGTGTATATTGACCGACTTCCGCAGCGTTCTTGAGATATTGCTTTTCGATCAGGTCAATGGTTGCCAGTGAAGCCGCGCACGAAATCGGATTGCCTCCGTACGTATTGCCGTGTGTGCCGATCTCCCAGTCCATTACGGATTTTCGCGCGATGCACGCGCCAAGCGGCATGCCCGAAGCAATGCCTTTTGCCGAAGTGATCATATCCGGCTCGACGCCGAAATGTTCGATGGCCCACCATTTGCCGGTGCGTCCCATCCCGGATTGCACTTCATCAAGGATCATCAAGATTCCGTGCTTGTCGCACAACTTGCGCAGTGCGGGATAAAACCCATCCGGGGGGACGAGATAACCGCCCTCACCTTGAATGGTCTCTACCAAAACGGCTGCCACTTCATCTGCCGGTAAAATCTGGCCGAGAATTTCCTCTTCGATATAACGCACTGTTGCTTCGCCGTAATCTTCTCCTTTGCGCCGCTCAAGTACCGGGCGATATGGATTGGGGAAGGGGGCGTGGGTTACGCCGTTCATGAGTGGATAGAAACCGCCGTGATATTTTGCCTTGCTTGCTGTGAATGTCACTGCACCCATGGTGCGTCCATGAAATGCGCCGGTAAAACCGATAAAGTTTGTTCGGCCGGTGTGATAGCGCGCCAATTTGATCGCCGTTTCAACGGCTTCTGTGCCGGAGTTGGTCATAAACGAAAGCGCATCTTCTTCAAATGGTGCGATTTCACTTAATTTTTCGCCGAGTCGAATCCAATTCTCGTGATAAAAGTCCGATGAGATATGAATGAATTTCTCGGCTTGTTCCTGAATAGCCTTCACGACTTGTGGATGGGAATGGCCGGTCGAAACCACGGCAATTCCTCCCATGAAATCGAGAAAACGATTCCCGTCCACATCCCATACTTCCGTACCTTTGCCGTGATCCATCGCAAACGGATAGCCGCGCGGATACGACGGCGAGATCACTTTGCGATCACGCTCGATCAATGCCTTGGCCTTCGGGCCGGGCAGATTCAACTTGTTCATTCTTGCTCCTTCTATTTGGCTTTGAAAAACGTTTCGCCAAGTCCAATATCATTGGACACAGCGCGGCTCAAATCAAGCCGGAAGTTGCTTCCGTCCGATCGGCATTTTTCAAATCCATATCCGCTGTCCACCACTTTGTTGCCACCCATTTGGGCAGCGAAAATACTTTCTTGCTAGCCATTTTGCGAACTCATCATGCGTGCCAGTGCCAGAGCGCCGAGCAGGCCGGCATCATCGCCTAACGTGGCAGTGGTAAAACTCAAGCCTTCAAGATAGCGCGGATGAAAAACGCGCTTCCTTAAACTGGCTTGGAAAGGCTCAAACAACAGATCCCCAACCTGTGAAACACCCCCGCCAAAAATAATGATCGATGGATCGAATGCATGAAGGAACGACGCGATACCGATGCCGAGATATTCGCCTGCACGTTGATAAGCTTTGATCGCCAATGCATCGCCGCTTTTTGCCGCTTCTGATATATCCCGTGGATTAAGGGCTTCGCCTCGCTTCAAACTGGACTTTGTACCTGCTTCCAATTCTCCAAGCACATATTTCACAATGGCAGGCCCGGAAGAATATGATTCCAGATGACCGGCGTGCCCGCACGAACAAGGCGGACCGTTCGGGTCAATGATGCTGTGACCTAATTCTGCCGCGAGGCCGTGATACCCTTGTAACAAGCGGTCTGCAATGATCACACCGCCGCCAATTCCGGTGCTGACTGTGATGTAAAGCACATCATGATGACCTTTGCCTGCACCGAAACGATATTCGGCGAGGCCGGCAAGGTTGGCATCGTTATCAAGGTAGGCTTTTACTCCAAAGTGCTTTTCAACGTTGGGCGCAAGGGGAAAATTATGCCATTCCGGGTTGTTGGGCGGGGCAAGCAGGTAGCCAGTGTGTGGGTCCAATGGTCCGGGAGAACCCAGGCCAATGGCTTCCACGGGCTGATCTTTGGGCCAAACCTCCTCAATTACTTGAATAAGGCGGTCAAAACCACCCGGTTCTGATGCAAGCGTGGCGATCTTTTTTTGCTTGATCGGTTCCAGCCTGTCCGGGGCATAAGAAGCGGCTCGCATTTGCGTGCCGCCGATGTCAACTGCGATGAAGGTACCCATAGTAGGCCACATTATACCGTAAGGCTTTTGGGCGGAGCATTTAAGGCTTGGAAGGAGGGGAATGCCCATGTCCGTGAAGCAGGCACGAGCGCCGTTTGATGCGTTTTAGTCCCCTCGATTGACTCATCCTTTAATATCAGATATTATCTTTTTATGTGGCGTAGAATGAAATCCGCTTTTCGTGAAATTTCCCGTTGGGTTCGCCCCGGATTGGGGCTCAAACGATGGTTTGTGTTTGTCATGCTTGGCATTACGTTGATCGGCCTGGGTATTGCGGTGATCCTCATCGACATCTATCGGACAGACACCAATGATCCCCTGCTTCTCACGTTGCTTGCTTATGGCTCCTTGCGATTTTTGCCGCGCGTGATCCGGGCAATTATTTTTGGCGGGTTGGGAATTGGCCTGGTTGTATATGGGATCGTGAATTTGAATCGATCTCTTCTGGCCCCGTTCCTGCGCCCGGGCAGCAATGTTGTGGACCAACTTCGCGATTTTCGTAAAAAGGAACGCGGTCCGCGGATCGTTGCCATCGGCGGCGGGCATGGGCTTTCCACCTTGTTACGCGGCCTCAAGGCTCATACTTCCAATCTAACTGCCGTGGTGACCGTGGCGGATGACGGTGGTTCTTCCGGGCGTCTGCGGGAAAGTTTTGGGATTTTGCCTCCAGGGGATATTCGCAACTGCCTTGCGGCCCTTTCAAACGACGAAGATCTACTTGCTCAATTATTTCAATATCGCTTTAGCGGTTCCTCTGATTTGGACGGCCATTCGTTTGGGAATTTGTTTATCACTGCCTTATCAGACATCACCGGGAGTTTTGAATCTGCAGTGGTTGAATCAGGGCGTGTGCTATCGGTGAACGGGCAGGTTCTCCCTGCGACATTGCATAATGTAAAACTTGTGGCCAGTATGCAGCTGCCGCATTCGCTGAACGAAGTCCGTGTGGAAGGGGAGAGTAAAATTCCGGAGATGGTCGGAAGAGTGCGCCGTGTGTGGCTCGAACCGGATGATGCGTCGGCATATCCGCCGGTGTTGCGTGAGATATTAACGGCTGATATCATCGTGGTGGGGCCGGGAAGTTTATATACCAGCCTGTTGCCCAATCTTTTGGTCAAGGATTTGCTTTCTGCCATGAATGTCAGCCGGGCGATCAAGATCTATGTGAGTAACATTGCCACTCAAACGGGTGAGACGGATTTTTATACTTGCTATGACCATGTCCGTGCCCTGGAAGGGCATGTGGGGGAGGATCTGTTCGATGTCATTTTGTGTAACGGGAATTATTCTGGCGATGTGGGCGGGAATTCCCAATGGGTGCGAGCCGATGACAAAACCCTTTCCGATTCGCGCACCCATGTTGCGGACCTTGTGGATGATGGACACCCCTGGCGGCATGACTCAGTGAAATTGGCACGGAAGATCATGGAGATTTACTCCGCGAAAACCGGCCCTTTGGGGTAAAATAGTTGAAAATTCTAAGTAGTAAACGATTACATTTGTCTTAAAATTGGTTGACGTACGAAAATTCACAAATTTGGCTTAAAGAAGTAAAATTCAGTTTGTATGAACGACCATACCAGAGGTACACAAAACCAAATTTCCCCGTGTACTCTGTGTTCAATTCAAATCGGAGGATTTCCCCATGGCAGTAAAAGTTGGTATTAATGGCTTCGGCCGCATCGGTCGCCTTGTTTTTAGAACCCTCAAGGCACGTTACCCGAAAGATCTTGAAATTGTGGCGGTCAATGACTTGTTTGACCCCGAGACAAATGCTCATCTTCTGAAATACGATTCAACCTACGGCCGTTTTGACGGGACCGTAAGCGTAAAAGATGGCAACATTATAGTAGATGGCAAGACAGTCAAAGTCTCTGCTGAAAAAGACCCAGGCGCCATCAAGTGGAAGGAAATGGGTGTGGATGTTGTCATCGAATCCACCGGTTTCTTTACCGATGCAACCAAGGCCAAGGCTCATATCGAATCTGGCGGCGCGAAGAAAGTGATCATCTCTGCCCCTGCAAAGAACGAAGACATCACCGTTGTATTGGGTGTGAATGAGAAGAATTACGATGCCAAGAAGCACAATATCGTCTCAAATGCTTCCTGCACCACCAACGGTCTCGCTCCTGTCGCCAAAGTGTTGAACGACAAATTTGGAATCGACAAGGGCTTCCTCACCACCATTCATGCGTACACCAACTCACAGAAGTTGCAGGATCTCGGCGCGAAAGATTTGCGCGATGCACGCGCTGCAGCACAGAACATTGTGCCTTCCTCCACTGGCGCCGCCAAGGCAGTCGGCTTGGTCATTCCTGAACTCAAGGGCAAATTCACGGGTATGGCTTTCCGCGTTCCCACTCCTACGGTCTCTGTTGTTGATTTCACAGCCATCTTGAACAAGGAAGCAACTGCCGAAGAAATTCGCGCCGCGATGCTTGAGTATGCCAACGGCTCCATGAAGGGCATTCTCGATGTGACCGACGAACCTCTCGTCTCCACCGACTTGCGCGGCACCACCTTCTCCTCCGTGTTCAGCGCGATGGACACCATCGTCATGGGCAACATGATCAAAGTTGTGGCCTGGTATGACAATGAATGGGGTTATGCCTGCCGCACCGCCGACCTGACCTCGTTGATGGCGAAGAGCCTGTAGAAGGTACACCTAGTTAATAATAGACAGGTACACAAGTCAACACGACCTGTGTACCTGTTTTCATAAATGTTTGGAGTAACGATGAACAAGAAAACCGTAAAAGATATTGATCTGAAAAATAAACGCGTGTTGATGCGCGTCGATTTCAACGTGCCCATGGCCGACGGAAAAGTGACTGACGACAAGCGTATCAAAGCCGCGCTGCCGACGATTAAATATGTTTTGGAGCAGGGCGCTTCCTTGATGTTGATGAGTCACCTCGGACGTCCCAAAGGCGGTTCGGACCCCGAGTTTAGCCTGCGTGCCGCTTCGGAAGTTTTATCCACGCTGTTGGAACGCCCCGTGCAGATGGCACCCGATTGTGTCGGTGCGGAGGTTGAAAAACTGGCAAAGGCTCTCAAGCCCGGCGATGTGCTTATGCTCGAAAACACCCGCTTCCACGCTGGTGAAGAAAAGAATGATCTCGACCTTGCCAAGCAAATGGCTTCCCTTGGTGATGTGTATGTCAACGATGCATTTGGCTCAGCGCATCGTGCACATTCTTCCACTGAAGGCATTGCCCGCTTTTTACCCGCGGTTTCCGGTTTTCTGATGGAACAGGAACTCGAATATCTCGGTCGTGCTGTTGCGAATCCTGAACATCCTTATATTGCTATTCTCGGCGGTGCCAAGATCAGTGACAAGATTTTGGTTGTGGAAACTTTGCTCTCCAAGTGCGATAAGCTCATTATCGGTGGGGGAATGGCGAACACCTTCCTTTCCGCAAAAGGCTTGAACATGCAAGACAGCCTTGTCGAAGCAGACTCCATCGAAACAGCCAAGAAACTGCTCGCGAAATTTGGCGATAAACTCGTTCTGCCAGTGGACGCAGTCATTGCCGATAAATTCGATGCCGCCGCCAACACCCAAACTGTTGACGTGGATAAGATCCCCGCCGGTTGGCGTATGCTGGATGTTGGACCAAAAACCATCGAAGTTTATAAATCCACATTGGGTGATGCCAAGCTGATCGTTTGGAATGGCCCCGTCGGCGTTTTTGAAATGCCGAAATTTGCCGAAGGGACATTTGCCCTGGCGCACATTCTCGCCGAATCGAAGGCGATCACAGTCATCGGTGGTGGTGACTCGGCGAGTGCCGTCAAGAAGGCTGGCGTTGCCAAACAGATGACCCATGTTTCCACGGGCGGCGGTGCATCCCTGGAATTCCTTGAAGGCAAAGAACTCCCCGGCGTTGCAGCTTTGCTAAATAAATAAAAGGGATTGATCTTATGCTTAAAAAAGAAGCGGTAATATTTCCGCTTCTTTTTAATTTAATAGCCACGATATACACAGGAACTTTCCATGCAATTATGTGTTGGAAACGATGATTGTATGGATTATTTTGTCAGCCCTGAACAAGAAAGGGAGTTCGTATGGGAAATCATGTTCAAGATAGACGGCCGATTTCGGCACGTAGCAACCCGTTGTTTCAGCAAATGGCAGTATCTTTGGCCCGATATGGAGTTTCGCCAAATCTTATTTCTATTACCAGCATCCTATTTGCCGCATGTGCCGGGGTATGCCTGTTCTTAACCCGGGATTCCATTTCGAATCGTATTTTATGGAGTTTGTCTGCTGTATTTATCTTGCTGAGGTTGTTGGCCAACATGCTTGATGGTATGGTAGCGGTTGAATCAAACAAGACCTCTTCAATTGGGGATATTTTTAATGAAGTGCCAGACCGTGTATCCGATGCAATTATTTTTGTCGGTGCTGGCTTTGCGGCCGGCAGCTCGATCCATTCCGGATACATTGCTGCCGTACTGTCAATCTTGGTTGCATATATCCGCGCGCTGGGCAATCAAATGGGGGTAACGCAATTATTCGGCGGACCCATGGCGAAATCACACCGCATGTTTTTGTTGGCCGGAGTTTGCTTTTATCTGGCAATTGCGCCAAATTCTTTGAGAATTCCAGGCATATTAAGCTGGGGATTGTTGGTCATAATCCTGGGAAGTGCTTTGACGGTAATACTGCGTTTACAGCGAATTGTAACTTCGGTGCGATCATGATCATCAGTGAAATTTTTAGACTCTACCTGGGTTTAATAGGCGGATTGCTAACGGTCGTTGGTTTGATTTTGTTTGTTTTGAGCAAAGCCTTTCATAAAGATGTTTCCTCGATATGGAATATTTATCGGGGATGGCTCATCATGGTTCCAATATTTCTGATATTTGTATTGCTGGGACGGGTGGTGTTTATCATAGGTGTGCTTGGACTTTCAATTTTTAGTTTTATTGAATTTTCCCAGGCAACCCAGCTAAACCGCAGCCGCTGGATCACATATATGGTTTATATTGGCATTATATCTGTCGCTGTCCTTGCCTTGATCCGTAATCCTCCCACTGGATTTTTCGGCGCATATGGCATGTTTATGGCGCTGCCGGTTTATGTGATTGGTTTGATTGTGATCGTCCCAATACTGCAAAACCAGCATCAAGGTCAGCTGCAGGCCATTTCTTTGGGTGTCATGGGGTTTATTTACTTTGGCTGGATGTTTGGCCACTTGAGTTTTTTAGTTGACTCTTCCTATGCGGATAATTATGTGTTGTTCATTGTATTTGCAGTTCAAATAGCAGATATTTCCGCCTATAATTTTGGTAAATTGTTTGGTCGGCACAAACTTCGCAGTAACATTAGCCCTAATAAAACTTTGGAGGGAGGAATTGGGGCATTGATTGTTTCTCTTTGTTTGCCATGGCTTTTCCGTGCCACTTTCCCGGAATTCGGTCCCTTGCAGTTGGTATTGACGGGTTTAATTGTTGGGGTTGGCAGTCAGTTGGGGGATTTGACGATCAGCCTGATTAAACGGGATATGGGAATTAAAGATATGGGCACTTTAATTCCAGGGCATGGCGGTGTTTTGGATCGGATAGACAGTTTAATTATCGCCGTACCCTTGTTCTTTCATATGACGCGTTACTTTGGCGCACTGTATCCATAGGGACTCTATGATGGAAAATTTTATATCTTTTGTTTGGGGCTTTGCCGAAGCAACTTTGTTCTTTTTTGTTCCCGATATTGGGTTAAGTGTGATTGCGCTGCAGGGCGCAAATAATGGGTTGGTTGCATGTGTTTATGCTGTGGCTGGAGCCATGGTGGGCGGCGGGATTATGTATTACTGGGGTTCCAATCACATGGAAATGGTGACACAGGTCCTTGAAAAAATCCCGGCTATTCGACCAATGGATACCCAAAAAGTCAGGCACGATCTGGAAAAATATGGAATCAAAGCAATGCTTTGGGGTCCGCTGTTGGGCATTCCGTACAAAATTTATGCAAGCTATGCACATTTGGTAACTTCCGTCCTCATTTTCTTGTTGGTCAGTATTCCTGCCAGAATAGTTCGATTTATTATTGTTGTGCTTGTTGTTCCGTATGTTTTTAATGCATACTTTCCTGGGACTTCTCATAGCTGGCGTGTCCAGGTAGTTCTAGTCTTATGGGCAATTGTTTATGTATTTTATTTCTTTATAAAGCGAAAACGGTAGTCTTTTCCGTTTAATACTTTGAGACCCCTACTGGGACTTAAGGAGCAGAAAGTTTTGGAGCTTTCTGCTCCTTTCTTTTGTATAATGCGGCAATCAAATTATTCAGGAGAAAGCGTTATGGTGGAGCAGGCCCCGAAGTCAAATCGAAATCTCATTATTGGTGTGGTGATCGCAATCGTTTTGTGTTGCTGTTGTCTTGTATCGGCAGTTGCCGGATACTATGGGTATCAGGCCTATGTGAAGGCGCAACAGGTGGTTGATCAGTTTGAAAATTTGGATATACCCACGGATCCAAACAATCCAAATGGCCCAACCATTGATATTCCGCTGGATGCCGGAACTCTTCCGCAGGGGGGCCTGACGGATACAGAAACCCGTTATACAGCGTGGTTATCGGTTCAACTGGTGGCTGCTATTTCGGGTTGCGACACGCCGGATGCAGCCGGAACAACGATTGCTGTGGTTCAGGAGCCGGACGCGGGCGGTGTTTGGGTCGAAGAATGGAGTGTGGCGTGTTTAGGTGGCACTTCCATGCCTTATCGAGTGACCTTCACCCCGGAAAATGGGATCGTCAATGTGAATGTTGAAATGCCATAGGAAGCCGTGGGAATTTAGATAAAGGACGGGCATTTGCCCGTCCTTTATTTATTTCAATTTGCAAACAATTTACCCGCAGATAACCCAAACTAACTACCCTAGACTATAATCGGGAAAAATCCTAAGCGGAGATCAAGGAATGTCATTTAATATCGGAGAAAACATCGGTCCATATCGGATCATCGAACAGTTGGGTCAGGGCGGCATGGCGACTGTTTACAAGGCGTATCATGCCTCCCTTGATCGATACGTGGCTTTGAAAGTGCTTCACCCCGCTTTTCATCAGGATCAAACTTTTATCACCCGTTTTCAACGGGAGGCGCGCGTGGTTGCCAAATTGGAGCACCCGCATATCGTCCCGATTTACGATTATTCGGAACATGAGAATCGCCCGTATCTGGTGATGAAGTACATTGAAGGGGATACCCTTAAGGCCCGCTTCAGTGCCGGACCCTTATCTTCCGCTGAGATCGAAAAAGTAGTCAACTCTGTTGGTTCTGCTCTGGCTTATGCCCATAAGCAGGGAATTTTGCACCGCGATATCAAACCCTCCAATGTATTGCTCGCCACCGATGGAGTTATGTATTTGGCGGATTTTGGTCTTGCCCGCATTGCAGAAGCCGGTGAGTCCACCCTCTCCTCAGACTCCATCATGGGTACACCGCAATACATCTCCCCGGAACAAGCCATGGGAGCGAAGGACCTTGATGCCGGTACCGATATTTATTCTTTCGGTGTGATGTTGTATGAAATGGTGGTGGGACAGGTACCGTTCAGTGCTGATACCCCGTTCTCGATCATTCACGATCATATTTACACGCCCCTGCCACTCCCCATGGAGATCAACCCAAAGGTACCCGAGTCGGTTCAGCGGGTCTTGTTGAAGGCGCTGGCCAAGCAGCGTGCTGATCGCTACGGCTCTGTCGAGGAAATGTGCAAAGCCTTTACGAACGCATGGAGCGAAGCCGGTGTGCCGATGCAGGGGACTGCAATCACCATGCGACCCGGTTCCTTGAAGGGTGCGCAGGGTGCAAAGACGCAGACTGGCTCCGAAAAGGTGATCAATGTCGGGCAAACAGTGGCAGCCAAAAGTCCGAAAAAGAAGCGTTCTGGCTGGATGTGGGCAGCGGCTGGGTTGCTTCTCGTTTTGTGTCTTGGAGTGGCAGGAATGGCATTCCTGCGTTCGGTGAGAAATTTAAATACTGCGGCCACCTCCACTCCGGTGGTGAGCCTTCCACCGTCCACAGAAACGTTGTTGCCACCGCTTTCACCGCAACCCAACCAAACACCTGGACAAAGCCAACCGGGTGGTCCTGGGAATACTTCGCCGGAAATTACTGCGGCCATTGATGCGGTTGCAAAAAATCCGGGAGATCCTAATGCTCACTTGGGTCTTGCACTGGCGTATTGGGATGCCGGCGAAAAACGTTTGGCTGCTGAGGAATTAGCGCAATCTGCTAATTTGGCTGGACCCACCAATCGGGACTTCTTCGCAAAGGCAGCTGCGGAATTCAAAAGCCGCGAGGCGTGGATCCCTGCGGCTGGTATGGAATTGCGTTTGGTGTCTGCCTATACCGGTGAGAACCTTCCCAAAAACGTAGAGGAGGATTTTCATGAGGCCGTTTATAAGGCCGCGGAAGATAAGGAAATGCCACTCTTCGTTTTCTTCGAGCGCATCGATAGTGCGAACCTGCCGATGGGGTATATTGCCCGCGGCCGCTATTCACTGTTCAATGGCAAGATCGAAGATGCCAATGCTCAATTAAATAATGCATCCAAGGCGAAGCCGGATATGTATGAAGTTTTTCTGCTCCGCGCTGAAATTGCCATCAAGACGAAAGATCTCAATACCGCAAATAACACGTTGCTTTCATTGTCGTCCGATCTTGGTGCTCCCGAGTGGATCCGACTTTTTGCAAACAACCTACTTTCAACGATTCAATAGGAAAACATGAGAACACCCTTCGTAGCTGGAAATTGGAAAATGAACAAGACCATCGCGGAAGCCCGCGACCTGGTCGCCAAGATGAGCGCGCCAATGCGCGAGATCAATGGAGTTGAGAAAGTTTTTTGTCCGCCATTTACTTCCTTAATGGCTGTTTCTGAAATGCTTGCTGGCAGTGATGTTGGCCTGGGCGCACAGAACATGTATTGGGAGGAAAAGGGTGCGTTCACCGGCGAGGTTTCCCCCTCGATGGTCAAGGAATTGTGCGGATACGTGATCCTCGGTCACTCGGAACGCCGTGCTTATTTTGGCGAAACGGATGAGACGGTGAATAAGAAACTTCGCGCAGCGCAGGCCATGGGACTTGTTTCGATCGTTTGTGTGGGTGAAACCCTGGATCAATACGAGTCGGGGCGCACGCGGGAAGTTGTTTCTGCTCAAACCAGTCTTGGCCTCAAGGACGTATCTCCCGATTATGCCACCAGCATTGTCGTAGCCTATGAACCTGTCTGGGCGATCGGGACAGGCAAGGCGTCGAATGGACCCGAAGCGAATACTGTCATCAAGGACTTCATTCGCCCGGCGATTGCAGAGTTATACGGTGAAAAGACCGCACAGGCCGTCCGCGTTTTGTACGGCGGCTCTGTGACCGCGGCAAACGCTGCGGAATTTTTCGCACAGCCCGATATCGATGGGGCATTGGTTGGCGGCGCAAGTTTGAAGCTCGATGAATTTGTTGCCATTACAAAGGCCGCAGTGAAATAGATCAGTGCTGTTTTCAGGCTTCTTTTGGTTTGCTTGTACGCTCGTGCCGCTGGTATTGCTCCAGCGGCTTTTGCATCGCGAGATCCAGGCGGTGCTGTTGTTGTTGACGCGCCACCCGCAGTTGACCGTGGCACTGTTTTCCATTCTGTTTTTCCCCGGCGTATTCATTCATGAGACCAGTCATTACCTGATGGCAAAACTCCTTCGCGTTCGTACGCGGGGATTTTCTTTGATCCCAAACACACTGCCCGATGGAAGACTGCAAATGGGATATGTGGAAACGGAAGCGGCCGATATCGTGCGCGATTCGTTGATCGGGTTATCGCCGTTGATCGCTGGTTCCCTGTTCGTTGCGTATGCCGGGTTGAATCGTTTGCATTTGCATACACTTTGGGATGTGCTGAGAAACGGTCAGCTCGAACTGTTTTGGCTGGGGCTGGGCTTGCTGCCCACAGTCAAGGATTTTTATTTGTGGTTTTATTTTACGTTTGCGGTTTCCAGCACCATGATGCCCTCCGATTCCGACCGCCATTCCTGGCTTCCTCTGGGATTGTGGACGGCGGCTTTGTTCACATTGGCTATTTTTGCGGGGGCCGGCACCTGGATGCTTGAAAATATCACCCCTTTTTTGGATAACTTTTTATATTCCGTGGCCCTGTTATTTGGAATGAGCAACGCCGTACACGTGGTGCTGCTGATCCCATTCTTCCTGTTCCATCGCTTGCTGGTCTACATCATGAAAGTGGACGTGCGCTAACGTTCTTAAAGATAAACCGTTTCATTTCTTTTTGAATTAAATAACGCCACGACTTTCCGCCCTTCCCTCACTCCCGCTTCACTGGCCATCTCCTGTGCTTCGGATAAATTATTACACCCAGTTGCGACATCAAAATAGAAGTCGCCTGATCGCGGGTTGATCCATGTCCCCAGCCAGCAATCCTCCTCGCTGAGGAAAACTTCATTGACGGTAATAAACCGTTGCAACTCCAACGCCAGATCCACGGTGGGTGGGAGAATGGCGGTTTTTGACGGATATTTTGGAAAGCTCCAAAGATCTCTTGGCGGGAGGAAAAGCCCCACATCAGGCTTTGATGCCGAGCCACCGTCTTTTAATGTAAAAGAAACCAGTCGGGCAATATATTCTTTAAACTTCTTTTTGTGATCATTGAGCTTGTTCATCTTTGTTCGACGGCTGGAAAAGGGTGATTTGCATCCCATCCGGGTCCTGAAGCCGCACGTTCCTGTCTCCCCACGGTGTGACGACTGGCGCGTGTACCAGAGTCGCTCCGTTTGCAAGCAGTCTTTCCATGGCTGCGTTCAAATCCGGGACCTGTAACGCAAAGCGGATCGCACCGCTTACGCGCTTTTCCGCCTCGATCTGGTCGATTGTCCCTGCTTGTGTTTCGTCGAAAATTTCAAGCGTGGCCCTGCCCATATCAAGGATGAGCGCCTTGCCCTGGCCATTGTTCCAGATTTGAGCGGGCTCGATGCCGAGTCCCATGCAATAAAAGTTTACCAGCCGCTCATAATCAGGAGTGGTGATTGCGACACGTAGTTCATGGATGGGTAAATTTGTGTTGGACATGTTTCAAAGGACCCTTCTATTCATATAAATGTGTAGCATGTCTTTCGGCAAACCGCAAAACATGCAATTCCCTTTGAATGTAAAAGAGGATTCCTCAATGAGAGAAACCTCTAAACATATGGATTGCGAACTGGCTTTACTTTCTCTAAATTTGTTTTGCATTTTTCACAAAATAGTAACGACAGTGAGTTTAATGTACCGCAATTTGGGCAGACTGCCACTTCGATGCCAAGGCTTTCCACTCTTTTCTGCTCTTTTTCAGCAGCATTAAGAGATTGGGAGACTTCACTTTTGATGGATGGGCTATCGCTTGGTTTTGAAGAAAACTTTCCAATCAGCCACCATAACCCCAGCATAATCAATCCAGGGACAAGCAGAATACCTCCAATTGCTGTCCCAAACCCGGCAGGGTCAACCCAAGCGCCTTCGGACCTGTTCCCCAACGACTCCAGAATCATGAAAAGACCCCAAATGGAAATGGTTACCCCTAGAATACCGAACAGATTCTTAAGAAAATTCATCGTTACCTTCCTGCTTTTACGGCTATTCCTAATTATTTTGATTTTGAAAAGAATTTATCCTTCATGCCTAGAAAACGTTTTTCAAAAATCTCATAACTTATTGAACTTATAACTAGTGTTATTAAAAACGAAATCAATGCTATGCCAATTCGTGGCATGGAAGGGTTATATTCTCCTATTAACCATATGACTGGATAGTGAAACACATACAACCCGTAACTTATCTTTCCCAAATACTCGAGAAAAGAATTGTTGATCACTAAAGGAAAAAATTTGCCATCCTTGATTTGAACTATTATTTTGGCGAAAATAAAATTTGCAAGCGAATATCCCCAGATATATTGGTCACGCAGAAATTCCCTGTAGCCAAAACTAAGGATATCTATCTGGCCGGTTGGTATATATTGGGATACATAGCCAAGGAGTGTGGAACAGTATAGAAGCACCAACGTTTGTATGTTGGTTTTGTCGCTTGTCTGATACAGCGCAAAGTATCCCCCCATTGCAAAGGCGTCAATATGCGAAAATGGGAGAACATATATCACGAGGTCGATGGGCTGACCTAAAAAAGGGAATCCTCCGCTTTGTGAGACTATTGTAATTAGTAACCTTAATACCGGCCCTAGAAAAATAATGATCAGCGATAATGCCTTGAAGTGTTTTTGATTTACAAAAAAAATCAGGAAAGGCCATAGTAGATAAAATTGCTCTTCAACTGCCAGGGACCAGAAGTGAGTTAAAAAGTAATTGTGTTCATAAAGACGAGATGCATGAAAAAAGTCATAAGCGTATGTGAGAGCCCAGGGTATTTGTTTTATGAATAGATTGATCTCTCTCACCCCGCTGTAGTTTTTCGTATTTATGATTAGGAGACAGATGAGCAAAATTAGAAGAAGATATAGGTAAGAAAGCGGAAAAATACGCAATGCGCGCCTGCCAAAGAAGTTCACGAAAAAACTTCGTGGAGGCAGGGTCTTTTTTGTGTCGATCAAGATCGGTGTCAGCAGGAACCCGGATAGCACGAAAAATGCCTGTACTCCCAAATAGCCAGGTGTAAACAATTTGCAATGATATGCAAAAACTGCAAGAAATGCGAATGCTCTGAAAGAGTTTAGGCCGCGATACATATCTTTTTTTTCCTGCCAATGGTTTGCGGCTTGCCTCGTGTGATCTTCACAGGATCCTGGACTCTTCCTTGCATCATAAAAATCTCAAAGGTAACAAGCTGTTCCAAATTATATAATCCCTTCCTTCGTTTCGCAATCAACTCTGTTGAATAAAAAGAACCTGTTGGCTCATGGATACCCCTTTAGCCTTGTTGTATGTTGGGTTTGCCGTACATCGTCGTTAAAGTGCAGTTACGATTATACCGATGATTGCGGTCACTATTCCGAGCCCTTGAGTACGGGTGATTTTGTCTTTCAAGAAAATAATAGCCAGTGTAATGGTCACGATTGATAGTGCGGAAGCAATGGGGGTGATCAATATTGCGTCTCCGAATGTCAATCCGTAATTAACCAGTGCAACTGCACCGGCTTCGATGATGCCCATAAATAAGACCAGGTATTTTGTATTCGCGGGAGTCCTGGTCAGCCCCACCTTTTGTTTTACAAGCAGTGAATGGATTAATAAGAATGCAATAATCCCAAGTTTTATAAACAGGGTGGTCAATAACCACCCGATTTTTTCAGTAATAACCTCGCTGACATTCCAAAAGACGCCAAAGAAAAAAGCCCCGAAGACTGCTTCTTTGACGCCCGCTGAAAGTTGAAATCTTTGATTCCTGATTTCGCTCCAATTTAAGGATGCCAGCGCAGCGCCAAAGAGGATCATTATCACGCCCAAAGTTTGTGGGGTGGTCAGTCGTTGCCCCATAAAGATAAAGGCAAATAGCATGGTGAACACTGCCCACAGGTTCATGGTTGCGGCAACGATGGATATGTTGCCTGTTTCAAAGCCTTTGAAGAAAAACAAATACCCGGCGGAATAAAGGATTGCTGCGATGAGCGACAGAATAATTGCAAGGACGGGGATGTTGATGCCTGATCCGAAAATAATAACAAGGAGAAGTATCGAAATGAAGCCGGCCAATTGCGACCAAAACAGAGACTTGAAAGCCCCGATCTGTTTGGCAAAAACGCCGCCTAGAAAGTCGTATATTCCCCAGCCGAACATGCCGCCTATTCCCAATAAAATACTTAAGATGGTTGTACTCATAAATGTTGCAGCCTCCATTGCCTGGGGGTATATCGTCGTTGAAATGGGGAGAGTGAGGCAAGCCGGTGGCGATTGTACGGGACTTGTATTGACGCGATCTTTGACTTGACGCAGATCTATGTCTTCCAGGTGAAGTCAGCTTCAGAGCCTGCCAGAATGTCGCCTTGTTGAACATCCTCCTTGTCGATATCCTTCAGCAATATGCCAACATCGTCCCCAGCCTTGGCATGAGTGATTACCTTGCGGCGCATTTCAACGCCATTCACGGTTGCTGTCTTGCTTGAGTCCTTCCCCTGAATTCGGATCTCATCTCCGACGGTAACGGTTCCGCTCTCGATGCGACCGGTGACAACGGTCCCCCGGCCTTTAATGGAAAAAATATCCTGTACAGTCATACGGAAAGTAGGATCAGTGGTCATGGGTGTTTTCGAAAATCCTTTCATGAATTGGTTAAGCAATAAGAGTAGCGAGATTTTTGGTAAGGAGAGTGGAGCGCTTTCAAAAAACTCCAGGCCGGGTTCTTCTTCAAATAAAATAAAAGGATCGGCCGACAATCTTCTGTCCATCTCGTTGCGCTTGCAGATACATACGTTTTATGAGGAGCATTCCTAAAGTATAGCTATTTACGTGATGAATGGCGGATCCATGAATACATAATTTTCATACTGGCCCAACGGCTTGTCGCTCATGAAATGCTCCAGTAATGGGGAAGTTTGGAAGCCGCGCTGTATCACGTATTCCACGGCGGCAGTGTTGGTCATTGGGACGGGTATATACATATTTTCCCACACATCGTCAACGTATTTTGTCATCTCACTTTCCACATGCGCAAGGGCCGTGTGGAAGTCGTTATTGTGCAGCATGGCAATTGGCCCCGCTCTATGGCTCACATAACTGTATCCAACAACTTGTCCATTGCGGCGATAAAAATGACCATGCCGGTTCCCGCTCAACCAAATATGGTCCGCTTCCCGTGTATATCCTAAAATGATGTGGTCAATGGAGTTCAGGGTGGCTAAATTCTCGGGGGTGGGAGTGAACGGCGCAATGGTTAAATCCGTTTCAAAGGGAACCACCTCTGGTTTGCGCGACCAGTCATAGATCGTGAAACGGAATTTCACTCCTGATTTTAAATAACGAGTAACAGCACGGACGTCCGAAGTTCCAATGACAATACGGTTATGCACTCCATCCGATGAAAAGGCCGCTTCCAGCAGACGTTTCCCAACTCCTTGCGCCTGCCTGTCGGGGTGTACAAAGAGTTCTGATAATTGTCGGATGCCGTCCCGGACCATCGAACGGGAGAAACCAATGATCTCTCCTTGATCCTCCGCCACCCAGAAATGGTCGGCGGTTTGTGCAAAATATTCCGTATACCTTCGGAAATACTCGAAGGCCGGGGAAAGGTCTTCAGGGTTTGGCTTATCTTCCAATGAAGCCTGCCCTGCACCTTGATACAAACCGTGAAGAGCAAGCTGGAAAATAACGAAAATGCCAAACAAGTCTTCCTTTGTTCCTGGGCGGATTACGATGGTCATGTCCGTTTCCTCTAAAGTTGGTTTAAAATTTGGCAAGCCCCAATGGGTTGCGGAGTATCCTGTAAGGCGGATCCTGTTAGCGCTTGGACTCTCCTTGATAGCAGAAAAATCTCATACCTAACAAATTGCATTACATAGTCCCTTTTGTGGCTTTTTCAATGATTTTCAGGCAGTTTCCTGCCTGGCACGACCGTACCTTGAAAGGTTCCTTTATAACTTCGCGAAGTTCCTTTATTCGGCGCGGGTCTTACCCTACGGGTACAATGTCGCGTCAGCGCCCTGTGGGTCGACCCCGCCGAAACCGCGCGAGGATAGGCTGATTATTTGTTTCTTTTCAATTTCTTTAATTCCTCTTCGATTTTTTGAATTTGCAAAGCGATCTCTGAAATTCTTCCTTGCGTTTCTTTACTATCAGAGCGTCCGTAAAAATAGACAGCCAATCCCCAAACTATGACGCATATACTGACCAATAAAATACAAATGGGGGACTGTAATACTGCCAATAAAAGCAAAGCGCTTCCTGCCAAGAATAACGACCCGCCAAGGTCTTTTTTCTTATCGAAATCAACAAGCCTATCTTCCAGGCCGTCTATCTCCAATTCGGAAGAATTCAATTGACTTCTCAGAGCCTTAATTTTTTCAGCAACCTTATTTTGTGAGCTAGAAGATTTTATTTTAGATCGATTTTCCACATGCTATCTCCAATATTTCACTTGTTCTGCGCGGGTCTTACCCTACGGGTACAATGTCGCGTCAGTACCTTGTGGGCCGACCACACCGAAACCGCGACTTATTTCCTATAATGCAACGCAACAACTCCCGAGCGGAACGTTTTCGACTCGACAAGTTTTAATATGGAGTTCACGCCCGTTTCGAACAAGCGCGGACCTTCCCCCGCGATGACCGGATGAACAGCAAAATAATACTCGTCGATGAGATCCCAACTTGCTGCTTGGGATGCGATCTTCAGGCTGCCGAGGGCAATATTTTTCCCTGGCTGTCCCTTTAACTTTATGATCTCTTCGCGAAGATTGGAGTGCCGGAGTGTCGTATTGTTCCACTCCACGCTCTGCATTGTCGTTGAAAAGACGATCTTTGGAATGGCATCGAATACGCGTGCGAATTCGTTGATCACTGCCGTTTCCGATTGATTCACTGCCACGTCGTGCCAGAACGGATACATCAGGTGATACGTATCCCGTCCGCAAATGTGAACGTCCGAATCACGCAGGAGCGCGGTGAAGTATGCGTGCAGTTCGTCGTCGGCGATCCCTGATTCGTGGCCGCAGTAGCCGTCTATTGTGATGTTGATCCCAAAAGTAACTTTTCTCATTTGTCCTTCTTCTGACATTTTTTTGATCCTTTAGTAACACCCAGACTTGGCTGGTCTCACGGCTCGGTCACAGACCTTCGCCGAGCAAGAGTCTTCGCCTCCACTGAAATCGTGTTTGAAACCTGTCAACTCTCACGGCTTGGTCACAGACCTTTGCCGGACATATGTTTGGTTTCTTGAGGAAAAAGGGCGAAAAGCAAAGAGACCCAAGCTAAAATTCCGAACACGTCTGCGATCCAATGGAATGTTTCTGGATTATATCCCTGCCCTAGCAGAGAATAAAAAGCGCCAAAGAATACTAAAATATTTCCAATGGATAATAAAAGGAATGTTATAAATGTAAATAGAATGAGTAAAGACTTTCTTGGGTTTTTCTTGAAATGTAAAACAGATAGGATGATGCCAATACAAAAAACCAGCCAATCTCCGATTATAGAAGGATTCTCAGTGATGAATAACCAAAGGTCAATTTTCATTTCTCCCATTTAAGGTATTCTCCTAATATGTAAATTTGGTTGCCTTGTTCGATGGACTTTCAACTCCACTGAAGCCGTGTTTGAAACCTGTCAGTTCTCACGGCTCGGTCACAAACCTTTGCCGGGTGAGGTTTTAATTCTCTTGTAGCGATGATAATGTCAACAGCAATGATAAAGTTGCGCCGGTGAATATACCAATAATAAGCCCTGCAACAATAATTGGAATTGAATATTCTTTAAGAATCATTAGAAAAGTGTAGCCAACTGGAACCCAACTTAGTATTGCAAAGCTACCTATGATACAGGCTGCAATCCACCAATAAGATTTCACAAGATATTGCCTTAACACAATCCACTGAGAAACACCGATAATCATTCCTCCTAACAGTTGAGGTATGCCCCATTGCCAGCCAAGCATTTCTAGCCCTTCTGCCGCAGCAAACCCAAAGCTCCAGCCTAGTACATTGGCGAGAATCCAACCGTTCCATTGTAATTTGTGTTTTTGTAGCACAAGCTTTTCAAGAAATCCAGTTAGAATACCGATGGATAAACCAATGAAAACCATTCGCTGAACGGGGTCGTCAACCAGACTGAAGATATGTAAACCTGGTGGATCTTGATAGGGGTAAAAAAATGGATACAGAAAATCGTATAAAAATTTTCCAAGTAGAACACCTCCAAATATCGAAAATATATTGGCTACCACCCAAAAAAGGCTTATTGTCGAACTGCTTGGTAGCTTTTCAATATTCGCGGTTGTATCCATAAAACCAGCTTTGGAATTTATTTTAAATTTACTATTGTGCAAGAAATGTCCAACTATGTTTATACAGATTCCTTCTGGGTAAGTTCAGTCCAGGGTGTTATGGAGAAGGTTTCTACATAACACCCTGGATACTCATTGGTAATTATGCCTCCACTACCAGGTTTGCCTTCTTATTAAATCCATTCCATGCGAGGGTGGAGAAGAATTTCTTTTTGGCAGGCACGGCTTCCACGCGTTTGAGCCATTCGGTTTCGGCGGCGAGGGCTTCGGCGATGCATTGATTCGTGAAATCCCCGCGCTGTTTGGCGGAGGCGTTGGAATTATGCAGGCTCAATGCGCCTTCGACGAATTTCTTTTCCAGCGCGTCGCGGTCGGCGGCGTAGGTCTTGATCCGCTCGGGATAGTTTTCCAGCGTGGCGCGGTGCAGTTTTTCGTGCAGCCAGTAGTGGGAAGAGTCCGCTTGATGGGTGGGAGCAGGCCCGAGGTTAAGATTCGAAGTGGCGTCCATCCAGAAGGGTTTGAAGATGCTCGTGCATGGGGCAGAGCTGTTCGTGGCGAAAATGATCGGGTTGCTTTTATCCAAATACGTGACCATCGATGCCGTGCTCTGGCTCACGCGGATCGGACCGAAACCTGCATGCATACACACATCCACATCGGTGATGCTGTGCTGCGGATCGAAATGCTCGTCGTTGTGGTGACGAAGTTGGGCCATCATCGATTGAATGCTGACCTTGCCCTTTTGCTGATCGAGCGAGGTGATGGTGGTTTCGCGGCGGCTGCGGCCCTTGCCGAAATTGGTAAAGAGAAAATCAGAATAATCGCGCGCGAGGTTGAACGCGCCCGAGGTCTTGGTGAAGCCCTTCTTGACTGCAAGATCAACGAGCCCGGGCGAAGCCATATCGTATTGATTGCCGAGCGTGAGGCAGTTGGAGATCGAATACACATCCTGTACCTGACGCGCTGCCCATTGTTTGTCCACCGTTTCAAGCACCCAGGCATCGTCGGCATTCGCGATCAAAAAGCTGTTGTGATAATAGAGTTCTTCGCCGTACGTGCAGTTTCCGCCCTGACCGAATTTCTCCAGCAGATCGATGATGACCTGCACCGCTTCCTTCGGCGCTGTGGCTCGCTCCAACGCTGCGCGCAGCATATCCATCCCGAGGAGCGCGGGCTTCTTGTTGGCGGGGATCTTCGAGAAGATGGCCTCGTTGCCGATCACCAGTCCGTGCTCGTTGACGCCCATCTCCGCGCCCCACATCCAGAACGGTTTGGAGAGCAAAACGGCATGGGTCTTCTCGACCTGTGGAATTTCAATATACGTGCATTTGAGTGGGGAGCCTGCCTTGTGTGTGGCGGCGGGAAAATAAACCATCGACTGTCCCTCGTTGGGCGGTCGGTCCGAATTTTTTCCGAAGACGGCAATACCATTGGTTGCGGCGAGTTTGGTTGCAATGAGCGTATCACACATGGGGCACCTTTATAGTTTTATGTTTTTTATAACCCTAATCGATTTTCGAAGTATAGCATATTAAGAATTAAGAATGCCCGGCGGTAGCCGGGCATTCTTAATTCTTTGAAGTTGTTATTATGGATTTGGAAACTGTAATGTGAAAGCTGGGAAGATAAAGCCCAAAGTAGGAGTGGAGCTTGGGATGATAAAGATCGGCGGCAGGATGATGATGCCACCCCAGGTGGGCGTTGAGGAAGGTACCAGTGTGGCCGTAGGTGGAAGTGTGGAAGTAAAACTTGGCGGGACCGGCGTGGGCGGTGCGGCAATGATCGCCAGGGTGTCGGGGATACAAGTTGCTGTGGTGATGCTGCCGGCGATCCAGCCATGACCGTTTGGCCCGGCGGGGAATTGAATGTACCACCAGGTGCCGTCGGAGTTTTTGCCGTCCACGGTGGCTGTGCTGCCCAGGGTAAGTTGACCGAGAATGCCATACACCTGGCCCGGTCCGCCGCGCACATTCGAATCAGTGGTCGTCACGATCTGCGGTGTGCAGGCTGTGGGGGGAACGCCGGTGACGGTGGGCGTGATCGTTTCAGTTGCGGTAGGTGATGGGGAGCCGTCGCCGTTGCCGGCTCCGGGCACGGGCGACTCAGTGGGTGAACCACTGGGTAAATTACAAGCTAGTGCAATGGAAAATATCAGAACGAGCACGATCAGGCGTTGAATCTTATTCATGAAATTCTCTCCTCTTCTCTGTATGAACAAATTATAGGGATTTTGTGAAAATAATCAATCCCACCGTTTGTCCCAGTGGGTGATCAGCATGTTCACGCGCAGCCGCAGGCGTGCATCGGCATTGGCCGAGGCCCACATCGAACTGGCCTTCTGATACACATGCTCCTCCATTTTTTCAAAATCCTCCCATTCTTCATCCATAAACTCCTTCATTTCCGAAGGCGTATCCCAATAATAAAAGAAGGGAAATTCCTTTTCCTCTTTTTTGACGTACCAGCCGTTGGCCTGTGCCTGTCGCATGGCATGGAACGCCGCTTCGTCATCCGCCACCGCCACGGGCAGGTCGCTCAACCTACCCGCAGCCTGCCAGCCCGCCGAGGAAACCACCTCCACCGACCAATTCGCCTCCACGGGTCGCAGGTCAATGAGGATGCCGTTCGGCTTGAGCACCCTTCGAATTTCATCCAGAGCATGGACCATGCTCTCATGTTCCATGCATCAGAGGGACCACGCGAGGATGGCGATGTCGAATGTCTCTTTCGAAAAGGGGATGTTGCTTGCACTTGCGTTCGCAAAGTGAACGTGTTTTTGCAGGTCGTGGGGAGATTCCGCCCGGGCGACGCGCAAGGCATCGTGGTCCGGGTCAAAGCCTACGGTCAAGGAAGATGCGCCTGCGTATTTCCAGGTCAGGCGGCCTTCACCGCATCCCACTTCAAGGACGCGTTTCTCTTTAAGATCCGCGAATTGGTGCAGATACTTTTTCTCATTTCCTTCAGGATCTTTTTGCAGGCTCATTTATTTGTTAAGCTTCTTCATTGTTTTTACAGATTCAGTGACCAGTTTTTTCAAAACTGTTTTATCCACATCGTCCAGTTTTTTGATATACAAACACCCCACACTGGTTTTGTATTTGCCAAGCTTTTTGAGCAGGTCCTTGTGAAGGTCAAACCCGCCCATGAGGTACAGCGTCATGTTTTGTTTGCGGGGAGAGAAGCCGGTTAACATCCAGTCGCCTTCGCGTCCGCTGGCGCCTTTGTAGTGATAGCTCCCAAAGCCGACAATGCTCGCACCCCACATCCTGGGTGTTTCCTTCGTCACTTGTTTCATCATTTTAAGGATCTCGAAACAATCCGCGCGTTTTTGTTCGTCTTCAACAGAATTGAGAAAGCCTTCCACACTTGCAGTGTTGACCTTGGTTTTTAATTCTGTCTTAGCCATCAACGCCTCCGAATTTTGACAGATCTGCTTTCGCTGCCTGGTTGATCAATTCCTGCAATACTTTTGTGTCGACATCGGCAAGTTTCTTGATGTATAAACACGCCTTGCTTGTTTTGAATTTACCAAGTTTCCTTAACAATGGATTGCCTTCAACCGCTTGCATAATATACAACGTGATGTTTTGCTTGCGGGGGGAGAAGCCGATCCTGCACATATCGCCTTCATGTCCGCTGGCATATATATAATGATATTCTCCAAAGCCCACGATGCTGGATCCCCACATTTTTGGTTTTTGTTTGGTGGCTTTCTCCATCATCTTAGCGATTTCAAAGCAATCTTTTCTTTTTTGTTCATCTTCAATGAAGTTAAGAAAATCGTCCACGCTTGCATCGTTCTTTTTCGTTTTGAGTTCGGTACTTTTTGCCATGCCAGCCTCCGGTTCTCAAGGATTGTTTATCCGCCTCGATGCACCCTTTTGGAGGATTGGTTGATCAATTCCTGCAAAACCTTGCCGTCCACATCTGTGAGTTTTTTGATATACAGACATCCTTTGCCTGTTGAATGTTTGCCAAGTTTTTCAAGGAGCGGGTTGTCACCATCAGCGCCCAGCCCAAGGTAGAGCGTGATATTCTGTTTGCGCGGGGAAAATCCGATCTGCATCATATCGCCTTCGCGTCCGCTTTCGTACTTGTAATGATAGGAACCAAACCCAATAATGCTGGGTCCCCACATTTTCGGTTCTTCCTTGGTGGCCCGTTTCATCATGTTAATGATTTCAACACAATCATTCCGAACTTGTTCATCCTTTACGCCTTTCAGAAAATCATCCACTCCTGCTTCGGTCTTTTTGGTCTTTAACTCAGCCATGGCTTATCTCCTTTTCGCGAATAATAAAGTGGAGAGATTTTAGCATATTTGTTCTATTTTGAAAATCATAACACCTTGAAGTAGACCTGTGGCGCTTTGCGTTCCACCACCTGTTCGGCGGCGAGCGCCATGCGCAAAAGATTGGCTTCATCCCATGCCTTGCCCATCACTTGCATACCAATCGGCAATCCTTTTTGAGTGTAGCCGACAGGGAATGAAATGGCAGGCAGGCCGGTCATGTTGGCTGCAGTGGCGAAGCGCATGATCTCAATGGTGGTCGTTAAGTCGGATTCGCCGTCAGGCAATGCGCCTTTCTTGATCTCCGGCGCGGCGATGCCGGTGGTGGGGGTGAGGATCATGTCCACTTGCTTGAAGGCATTCTTGAAATGATCGATCATGCGCGTGCGGATTCTCTGCGAGGTCAGGTAATCTGTTGCTGTGAATTGACGGGCCAATGCCAGGTTGACACGTACATCAAGCCCATGCTCCTTGTGATGTTCATCGTACGTTTCGTTCATCGCCTGTGCCATTTCGCTGGTGATGGTCACGCTGTGCGCAATGCGGTTTGCTTCAAGATCCGGGATGACGATTTCCACGATCTTGCAGCCCATCTTTTCATATCCCTTGAGCATGGCTTCGCACGCAGCGACAACTTCCGTATCTGCATGGCGGAACCAGGGCCAATACACACCGAGCTTAAGTCCTTTTAGGTTGGTGTTGTCCCAGCCTTTGAGCGAAGGCAGGGGCTGATGAAGCGAAGTCGGGTCTTGCGGGTCGGGACCGGCGATCAAAGCGTATGTCAATGCCGCATCGGCGGCGGACCCGGCCAACGGTCCGATATGAGCGACACTCCAATCCAACGGTGCTGCACCAAATTCACTGACTCTTGCAAACGTGGCTTTCAATCCGACGAGTCCGCAAAACGAAGCGGGGATGCGGATCGAGCCGCCTCCGTCCGCGCCGATGGCGATGGGCACAAGACCTGATGCAACTGCTGTAGCTGAACCACTGGAACTGCCGCCGGTGAAATGATTTGGATTGTATGGATTACGGGTCGTTCCGTGATGCGGATTCAGCCCGGTGACGTTGATGCCGATCTCATGCATGTTTGTTTTTCCGATCAACAATGCACCCGCACTTCGCAGCCGCGCCGCGACCGTTGAATCTTCCACTGCCGGGCTCTTCCCCAAAAATGCAGTGCCGACTGTGGTCGGATACGGTGTCATGTCGATTTCATCTTTGATCGCAACAGGTACGCCGTCAAAAATGCTGAGAGGTTTTCGCGTTTTGAAACGCTTCGTGGATTCACGCGCCTGCCGCATCACTTCCTCGCGATTGACGGCGATGAACGCTTTCAACGGCGTACTGCCTGTATCACTGGCTGTGATCGAATCTAAAACCTTCTCTGCAACTTTCTCAGGTGTGGTGGTTCCATCGCGATAGGCCTTGGCAAAATCAAAGACGCTGGCGAATTGAAATCCTTTTGGTTTGGAGGCTTTGCGCGGCCATTCCCTTTCCGGGACAGCAGATGCTTTTGTTTGCAACTGACCGGTGAAGTGGATCGGGTGATGCGTTGGCGTTTCGTCGAATTTTTGTTTTCGCAGCCAGTTCACACCCGCGCTCTCAAAGAGGCTCGGTGTGAGCAGTCCGCGCAATGGGCCTTCGACAAGCGAGGCGAAGAATTTCAACAGGCTGCCCGCCAGATAGGGCAGCTTTACAGATTTCAGATCATATACATCTTTCATGGCTACCTCGACCTTATAAGCTAATTGCCGAATGTTAAGAGCTAAGCTATCCCGTTCCAAACTGCCTGTCGCCTGCATCACCCAGCCCGGGGACAATGTAAGCGCGTTCATTGAGATGATCGTCAATTGCGGCCAGATAAATATCGATATCGGGATGGGCGGTTTGCATGGCTTTGATCCCTTCTGGTGCGCCGATCAGCCCAACAAATTTGATTTTGGTGACTCCCCAGCGTTTTAAAACATCTGCGGTGGCAGTGGCAGAACCGCCCGTGGCAAGCATCGGATCCAGAATCAGGCAGACCGATACGCGCGGGTCCACAGGGAGTTTGTTGTAGTACTCCACCGGCTTCAGCGTGTGTTCGTCGCGATAAAGTCCAATGTGCCAGACTTCCGCACTGGGCATCAGCTCCCAAATCCCCTCCACCATACCCAACCCTGCACGCAAAATCGGAATCAACCCGATCTTTTCCTTGAGCTGTTGGGCGGTCATTTTTGTGAGCGGGGTTTCTATTTCAACGGGTGTGGTTTGCAGGTCCGCAGTGGCTTCATATGCAAGAAGTCCCGCAATCTCCTGAACGAGTTCGCGGAACTTCTTGGGTTCGGTGTTCTTATCTCTTAATCGTGAAAGTTTATGGGCGACCAATGGATGTTTGGATGCGTGGACAGTGGACATGATTCCTCCGAAAAGATTTACTTAATTATAGCCGTTTAGGTGATGTTTGTCCCATGATTTATTTGGCCAACCCGGGTACACTGATTTTAAAGGAGATCTTATGAACGGAAATGATTTCATGGCCTGGGTTCTGCGTTCGCCGTTGCATGGAATGTTGAGCAATGGCATGATGCTGATCACCATCACGGGGCGTAAAACAGGAAAGCAATATACCACCCCGGTGGGGTATTACGAGGAAGGCGGCTTTTTGTGGGTGATCACCAGCCGTGACCGCACCTGGTGGAAAAATTTTCAAGACGGTGCGAATGTGGATTTGCTTTTGAAACGCAGACCGGTAAAAGGTTTTGCGGAAGTTGAACTGGATGAAAAATCTGTGGAAGCACGTATGGGGGAGTATCTTCGTCACGTGCCGCAGGCGGCAAAACCAATGGGCATTCGAGTGGAGAATAAAACGCCCAACGTGGAAGACATTGCGAAAACTGCAAAGGATAGATTGTTTGTAAAGATCCGCCTGCTTTAAATAAAAATCAGGAGGTTGTCGAAACATCAAACAACCTCCTGATGATATGAGTTTTCTTGCGAAATTAAAACGAACTAAAAGCCGCCCATAAGCTTGCAGCGACCCCGATCAGAATTGGCAGGGTGGTAATTACAATAATGATCATCACGAATGCGGTGATTCCGCAGCTCAACCACATCGACCATTTGGTGACGGATTTTGCTGTTTCCGCATAACTTGCCATGATCGGCGCGATCTGAACCGAGCTGTATCCCGAGCCCGGCGTGAATTCATACGTCTGCGCACCGGATAAGGAGTCGACCACGTGCCGCGCATCCGATTCTGTGCTTGAAGTGGAGAATGCCATGTATTTTTTTACAGCCTCCTCCTTTTTGCCGACCTGCGCCAGTTGAACAACCTCAGACCATTGTGCGCCATATCCCATCATGGCACCCATATCCATGCCGCTGAAAATATTTGCACTTTGATTTTGCTGCTGACCTGGCTCAGGCTTACGCAGGCTTTCCGGAATGACCACCGCGTTTCCGCAGTATGGACATTTTGTGGAACTCCCTCCGCTGGATGGATCGATCGGTCCACCGCAGGCGGGGCATTTCAATAATCGCATGGTATAGCTGCTCATAACTTCCTCCAATAATAACTGAATAAAGCATTATAGCTTGCAGGTCGTATTATACAAGTAGTCCATTTGAACTAACGCAGGGAATTAAGCAAAATGGGTAATAAGCCTGCAAGCGCACAAAATATGATTCCGATTACAAGGATCGTCAGGCATGTTGGGATCAGCCAGCGGATTCGCGTCCATAGCGCATATAAATTCCAGGCACGGATGGCAATAGGCTGGGCAGTTCGCAGGATTTCACTCGCCTCCATTTTGGGACCTGAACCTGCTTGTGTTTTTCCAGGCATTTTCCCGGGGACGGCTTCTCTTCGCATGGCTGTCGGGATGGTCAAATTGACTCCGCAATATGTACATGCCATGTGAGTCCTGCCAGCTTCGGGTTGATTGGGCGCGCCGCACGCGGTGCAGATGATGTTGTTTTCCATAATAGTGAATTATAGCAATTGATACTCTTCCGCATAGGCTTGGGTTAGAATTAAAACAGTCAAACTCGGAGGAGCATGCTATGACCGAACCATTTACTTTCGGCGGAGAGATCGTTTGGAAACCCACGCCTGAGCATATCGAACATGCGAATCTCACTCGATTCATGCGCTTGCATGGTGTCCAGAGTTTCGATGAGTTGATGGAAAGATCCACATCCGATATAGCCTGGTTTACGGGTGCAGTTCTGAAATTTCTGGATATTCAATTTCAGACCCCCTATTCCAAGGTTGTTGACCTGTCGAATGGAATTCAATTTCCGAAATGGTGTGTGGGTGGAAAGATGAATATTGCCCGCAATTGTGTGGATAAGTATCAAATCTCAAATGCGAAAGATCAGACGGCGATTCGGTGGGAGGGTGAAGAGGGGAGTCGCAAATCCTTAACGTATGCCGAACTTTACAAGGAAGTGAACAAGGCAGCCAATGCATTGAAGTCGCTGGGGTTGGGCAAAGGTGATGCAATTGGAATCTTCATGCCGATGACCCCTGAAATTGTCATTGCTTTGCTGGCTATTGCGAAAATTGGCGGCATCATCCTGCCGTTGTTCTCCGGGTATGGAGCGGGAGCGATCGCCTCGCGTATGCAAGATGCTGATGCGAAGGTGCTCTTTGCTGCCGACGGCTCATTTCGACGGGGCAAGGCTGTTGAAATGAAGTCCATTGCAGATCAAGCGGCGGAGCAGATCCCAACTTTGCAGTACATGATCGTTTTAAAGCGAACGGAACAAACGGTGAATATGAAAGAAGGAAGGGATTTCTGGTGGCACGAGTTAATGGATTTGCAATCCGATGAATGTGAAACGGAAAGCACCCATGCTGAAGACCCCTTGATGATCATTTACACCTCCGGTACCACTGGCAAGCCGAAAGGTGCGCTTCATACCCACTGCGGATTTCCGGTCAAAGCTGCGCAGGATATGGCGTTTGGAACGGATGTGCATGTTGGTGATGTGATCTATTGGATGACGGATATGGGCTGGATGATGGGTCCATGGTTGGTGTTTGGAAGTCTCTTGCTTGGCGCGACGATGTTTTTATACGATGGCGCACCGGATTACCCTGCACCGGATCGATTGTGGGAATTGACCGGGAAACACAAGATCAATCAAATGGGCGTATCGCCGACGCTGATCCGTTCCTTGATTCCACATGGGGATGAACATTTCCAGAGACATGATTTGTCGTCTCTGAAATGCTTTGCGTCCACCGGTGAGCCGTGGAACCCGGACCCGTGGATGTGGTTGTTCGAAAAAGTGGGGCAGGGGAAACGACCGATCATTAATTATTCCGGCGGCACTGAGATCTCAGGTGGGATCGTGATGGGCAATCCGTTGCTGCCATTGAAGCCGTGTGCATTTTCCGCGCCGTGCCCGGGCATGGCGGCGGATGTACTGGATGAAAATGGAAACTCGATCAAAAATGCAGTTGGGGAGCTGGTTGTTAAAGCTCCATGGATCGGGATGACACGTGGATTCTGGAAGGACAACCAGCGATATATGGATGCATACTGGTCTCGTTGGGAGAATATTTGGGTACACGGCGATTTCGCGGCAATTGACAATGACGGTCTCTGGTATATCCTTGGCCGTTCAGACGATACCATCAAGATCGCAGGTAAACGACTTGGACCCGCAGAGGTGGAGTCGATTTTAGTAAGACATGCAGATATTGTGGAAGCAGCGGCTATTGGGGTGCCGCACGATGTCAAAGGGAGTGAACTGATTCTTTTTGCAGTGACCAAACCCGGGGTCGAGCGAAGCGCTGCACTTCGTCAACAGCTGCATGAGATGGTGGTCGCTGAAATGGGCAAGCCGCTGGCGCCGAAGGCCATCCTGTTTGTTTCGGATCTACCCAAGACACGCAATGCGAAGGTCATGCGGCGCATGATTCGCGCGGCATATTTGGGATTGGACTTGGGGGATACCTCATCATTGGTGAATCCACAGGCGGTGGAGGAAGTGACGCAGGCAATGCGCTAGACTATAATTATTGGATATTTTGCGACGGAGTACACATGACGATTATTTTGGACTGGCTGCGCAAGTGGTACTTTATTCCCCTCTTGCTTGTAATTTCTGCTCTTGCATATTTGCCGCATGTCAGCGGGTTTGGGTATTTTCGAGATGACTGGTATTTGATGTATTCCGCCAATGCGCTTGGCGGGAAGGCATTTACCGGTATTTATGCAATTGACCGCCCCATGCGGGCGTTTATCATGTCGGCAGCATATTCCGTGTTTGGCCTCAATCCACTCTATTACAACCTGTCTGCTTATTTGTTTCGAGTATTGGGTGCATTTGCATTTCTTTCCACATTGCAAATGCTTTGGCCGCGCCAACGTGCTGTTGCCATTTTTGCATCTGTTTTATTTTTAATTTATCCTGGCTTTCTTTCCACTCCAAATGCGATTGATTATCAAGCACAGCAATTTGGGCTTTTTCTTGCTCATCTTTCCATTGCGTTGAGCACAAAGGCCGTTTTGTCAATAAAGCGAATTGAGCGCTGGATGCTTTGGTTGTTCTCCATCCTGACCGCGTGGGTATATTTGGGGCTTGTCGAATATTTCCTCGGATTGGAATTTTTCCGGCTTGCAGTCATTGCCGTACTGGCTGGCAGGAAGGTCGGCGTTCCGACCTGGCAATGGGTGAAACAAGCTTTTGTAAATTGGCTGCCTTTTGCATTGGGTCCTGCGGGATTCCTGGTTTGGCGGCTTTTTATTTTCGAATCTGAACGCAAGGCTACCGATCTGGGTGTCCAACTGGGCTTTTTCTTCGATTCTCCTTTGCTGGTTGGGATTTATTGGACCACTGCATTTCTCAAAGATACCTTTGAGTCCCTGTTGCTTTCATGGACGATTCCATTGATCAGCTTGTGGGATATCCCTCTTCGTTTGCGGGAAAGATTCTTTGCGGGTATTGTCGTGGCCGTTTCGATCCTTGTTTTTCTGTTGATTTCAAGGTTTGAGAAAAATGAAGAAACGCAGGAGGTTGAGAATCGACCCTGGCACGTGGAGGCATTTTGGTTGGGCTTTACCTCGGTGGTGGCCGGGTTTATCCCGATCATATTATCGAATCGAAACGCCGATTTTTACGGGCTTTCGCGATATATGCTTGCAAGTTCCTCTGGAGCCGTGATCGTGTTTGTCGTATTTGTGCAACAATTTCGTTCGAGACACCTTCGATATCTATTGCTATGTATGGCGGTAGGTTCATCTGTTCTTACACATTATCTAAACGGGATACAGTGGTCCAATTCTTCGAGAGCCATGCAGGATTTTTGGTGGCAGGTAAGCTGGAGGATTCCGCAATTGAAGGAAGGTACCACGCTGGTGGTTAATTATTCACATCTTCCCATTGAAGAGGATTATTTCGTCTGGGGGCCTGCAAATTTCATTTATCAACCTCAAAGTTTGGAAGCAGACCTGAATCGTCCCGCACTCTGGGGAATGGTGTTGACAAGAGAGAACCTGACTTCCATTTTGTCTCATGCAGAGCCTGAGATCATAAATAGGCGGTCCATTCTTACCTATATGGATTATGGAAATGTCCTTGTTGTAACGCAGCCTACATCCTCATCTTGTGTCCAAGTGATCGATGGGCAGTTGCCATCAGTTTCCGAGTATGAGCAGTATGATATTCAATTGGTGGCAGGCGAGTCTAATATAGGTGATGTTATTTTGAAGGAACAGGCTCCAAGGCCACCTGAAATTGTTTTTGGCCAGGAGCCGGAGCATGATTGGTGTTATTACTACCAAAAGGCCTCTCTGGCATATCAGCGTGGGGATTTTCAGGCTGTGCTTGATTTTGGAAAAAAAGCCAGAAAGCAGGGTTTTTCCCCCTTGGACTCAGTGGAATGGATGCCTTTTATACAGGCCGCCATTCTCCTGAACGATCAGGAACTGGTCCTTGATCTGGCACCTAATGTCAAAAAAAGCCCATTTCTTTCGTTACAGGCGTGTGAGATTGTAAAAAAATTGCCCATTGTCGATTCAGGAATGCAAAGATTTTCGGAGAAAACTTTTTGTCCGATAAATGAGTGATTAAAATGCTCGAATCAAAAATCAAGGACGGTGCATTTGCACCGTCCTTGATTTTTTGCACTACATTATAATAATATATCTCGCGCATATGGTGAGAAAAGGAGTTTGAATGAAAAAAGCTCGTTATATGATATTGATATATATACTGATTGCAATTTTTACCGTGTCTGGCTGTTCGACACCGACACCGGTTGTGATCGTAGTAACGGCAACTTCTCTGCCCCCAACAGAGGCACCCGTTTTGGAAACGGCCACAACGGCTGCACCTGTTCAGGTGGCCGTTGCAGGCCCGCAAAGCGGCGACAAGATCAAATGGGTGGATGGCAGTAATCTTGTGTATGTGCCACCTTCCGAATTTGTCATGGGAAATGACGGCTTTGACGCGCCGGTTCACAACGTCACTGTGGATGGTTTTTGGATCCAACAAACAAAGGTCACCAACCGTATGTACGCTCAGTGTGTTTCGGTAGGCTCCTGCCTTACACCTACGCAGGAAATAGGTGGACCAGTGTATAGCAACCCGGACTATGCAAATCATCCGGTTGTAGGCGTCACTTGGGATCAAGCCAATGCTTATTGTGCATGGTCATTGGGACGCCTGCCCACGGAGGCGGAATGGGAAAAATCTGCCCGCGGCTTGAATGCCAATATTTATCCCTGGGGAAACGATGAACCGGCATGTGATATCCTGAATTTTGGTTATTGTTCCGGCCGTACTTCGGAAGTGGATGCATTTACGCAGGGTGCCAGTTTTTATGGTGTCTATGATATGGCTGGCAATGTATTTGAGTGGGTGGCGGATTGGTACGATCAGGCTTATTATCAAAATTCACCGGCTGTAAACCCGACCGGCCCGGAGAGTGGGCAGTATCGTTCAATTCGTGGCAGCTCGTTTGAAACGGACCCGGATCAGGCAGCTTCTGCGATTCGTCATTATGGTGCACAGGCATATCACAGCCGCGACCTGGGTTTTCGTTGCGTAATTCCGAAGCCACAACCGATGGCTCCTTATTGCCAACTTTCGGCTTATATCCCATCCGGCGCAATTGTTTCCAATGGTTGTGAACTTCCCCAAACAGAGGTTGCCGGGAATTACTGTACAGCTAGTGAAAGTATCGCCACTGTGGATTTGCCTGTTGACGCTATTTACGATTCCGGGAAAAACCTTAATTGTACAGAAGCAGTAGTTGATGGGCAAAGACGCCTCACCTGTGTGGGGCCGTCAAATACCCAAGAGTCGACAAACCAAATGACGGTTTGTAATCCCACCTGCAGTAATTCTCCCACAGTGACTGGGGCCGCGCCAACCTGTGACCCCGGTTATACATTGGATGTAAATTCCGGAATGTGCAACTACACTCCAATTGTAGGCCAGGTGACCGTGGCGGGATGCCCGGCTGGTTATCTCCTGGTGGATCGTGGAGGGCAGCAAGCTTGTGTAATCGGCCAGGATGCCAACGGCCAATGCCCGCTTGGGTTGTATTACGATAGCCTTGCCAGGTCCTGCGTTCCGCCAAATGGAAATACGCTGGTTCCTTATGGGCTGGATAATCCGTCGCTTGCCATTCAAAATTATGCAGGCTGTGCTACCGGGTATGCCTATAATGATACATTCCAATGCTGCCAGGCAGTGACGGGTAATACTTATCCAGGATGTGCCCCTGGTTCAACGTTCAATTCCGACCTTGGAGCCTGTTCACCCGGTGAGATCAAACTCAGCGGCCCCGGCTGTGTGACGCTGGATGTAACGACCTTTAAGTGTGAATCGCCCAAGGATATTTGCAGCAACATCAGGTCTGAAACACGTTGTATCAATAATGCCTATGCCTGCCGATGGAATGAAGCTGCAGATCTTTGTGAAATGATTAAGAAATAAATGAAGGCTCGCCCCCGCATGGCCCCATGCGGGGGCGAGCCTTACCAATTGGGGATGTATAAAGCAGGCCAAATCTGTATAATGTGATTGATTCATGCCTTGCAAGGAGAATACTTTGAGGAGAGTGTTTATGAAAAAAACTTATGCAATTGTTTCGACTCTGGCCGTGCTTGCGATCCTGGTGCTTTCAGCCTGTAATATGGGCGCTGTTGCACCTACCGAGGTGTCCACCCAACCTCCGGTAACGGAAGTGGCAGGCACGCAACCGCCTGCAGTGGGTGATGAGACCCCAACTGAGATTGTGGTGGCCCCGATTGATCTTGCGGGACCACCCATGGAAGTGGGATCCAAGTACACCTATGTGGATGGTTCCGTTTTGGCCGCTGTGCCAGGTGGCCCATTCATCATGGGTTATAAAAACTATGCAGACACCCCTGAACGGACAGTAACGCTGAGTGACTTTTGGATATACAGTTCTGAAGTGACCAACAGCCAATACGCCTTGTGCGTGAATGCAGGCAAGTGCGCGCCGCCCGATGCAGTGAAAAACCCTGCGTTTGGAAACTACCGTTTGGTGAACCTGCCGGTGGTGGGTGTTAACTACCAACAAGCTGCCGATTATTGTTCCTTTGTGAAGGGACGCCTGCCTACTGAAGCCGAATGGGAAAAGGCCGCGCGCGGTCCGGAGGGAAATCTGTTCCCTTGGGGAGATTCTGGCCCTGTGTGCGACTTGCTGAATTTCAATTTCTGCAAGGGCAAAACATTGGACATTCAATCCTATCCGGATGGCGTAAGTTATTACGGTTTGTTTGACATGTCTGGAAATGTTCGGGAGTGGGTGGCCGATTGGTACAACCCCAAGTACTACACGGATGGACCTTCCACAGACCCCCTGGGTCCCGAGATTGGCGACAAGCGTTCCGTTCGTTCTTCCAGTTTTGCTGATTCCGGAGACTTTACATTTGCCGCCCATCGTTTCTCGTACAAACCTACAGAAAGCCTGAACGACCTCGGCTTCCGTTGTGTGGTGGATGACCCGACGCAATTTGCCCCCCTGTGTACTCAACTGGCCTTTTATGGGCAGGACGTCAACGGGCAGATCGAAGACTGTGTTCCAAATGTAAAGTGTAACGATGTGAACATTGGTCAGGGGCAGGATTGTATAGGGGTCGGACAGCCCTATACGATAATTACCTTTAGCATGTCTAATACCCCACCGAACGGGTGGGTTTATGATGCCCCTGGTTGTGACCCTGCCGGTGGTGATAAATTTGACTGCCGCCCTGGAGATGGTCCTGTTTCGGTGACGGGTTCATGCGAAGTGACCGACAGCGGTTCCTGTATGCAGTCGTGTGGCTCACATTACAATCTGGTCAATGGGCAGTGTGTATGGGATGGCTCCGGTACTCAGGGTACAGAGTGTATTGCCGGTACAACTTACGATCCACTTACCCAGTGTTGTTCTGCGGATCCAGGTGCCGGTGTGAATTATGACTTGTGCCCGGGTAAATATGTTGTCAACGGTGTTTGTGTGGACGATCCAAACGGTGTGGTGGATAGCTTAGTTCAGGTAGTTGGATTCAATACCTGTTCAGGACCAGGCGATACCCCTTGTGACCCATTGAAGGATCCAGCATGCCAACCAGGGAGTTGCCAACCGGTAACGTGCAATTACCCCTACGCGCCTAATCAAGATGGTTGTTCATGTTACTGTACATGGGGGCCGGGTAAGTGTAATTAGTTTCAAAGTTTGTATTTAGATAAAAGGCCCGCTTTTGATATGCGGGCCTTTTATATTGGTCTCGACTTAATGTGTGTGAATCTATCCTTTAAAATCAGGAAAGGCTTTTCATATAAATGATACGAAATTCTGGAAAATAATATAACAAATGCCATTCCAATCACAAACATGGTTATTGGATAGAGCGGTGTGCTTTGCGATGAGATCCCAAGTCGAAGGCAGACCTGATTTGCAATTGTGAGGCATAAAATATGATAAACATATAAGCCGTATGAAATTTTCCCTAGGGATACTATTTCCTTGTTCCTTAAAAAAATATTGATTTTCGATTTAGTGTTCTGCAAGACTGAATAAATGATGAATGTTATCCCGAGGCCGACAAGGGGATAGGTAAGCATTAAGTTCCAACTTGTTACATGTGTGTTGGGAAGAATAGTCGCCAATCCAGTTGACAGTATCCCGAAGGCTAATGAAGTCTTACTGCCCAGTTTTTTTAGGATTTCATCGAATACGCCGAGTCCGAGTGCTGTTCCTCCAAAAATTGCCTCGAAATGAGTTATAGGCAGCACCCATATAGATGGGTGTGGGATATTTTGGTATATAAAAAGAATCCGAATTGAGCTTAAAATGATAAAGACAAACAATATAAAAAATGACCTTGACTTATTTTTAACAGTTACTAGTTTTCGGATTGCCCAGGGAATCAGCACGTAAAACTGTTCTTCATATGAAATTGTCCAGAGGTGAACAGCCGAGAATAGATGGTTATAGCCAAGAGTGGCGGACAAAATATTATCAGAAAATAATGCCAACCCGATAATGCGTAGTTGAGTAGTGCTGCTCCAATCCTGAGTGGATGAATAATACGCAATCAAAAAAATGATGAAAAGAAAATATAACGGCCATATTTTTAGCATCCGCCTAAAATAGAAAAATCGAATATTGATGGTTCCAGTATTTGTATATTCCTCCATTAGCAATCTAGTAATTAGAAATGCTGATAGACAAAGAAATAAATCCACACCTATCCAGCCGTAATCATGCAGTGCTTTAAATATCGGACCAGGTGCAAGGTATGGAGCGTGATTAATAAAAACCAAAAGAAACGCAAAAAAACGCAACCCGTCCAATTCAGGGTAGTAGAGTTTCTTTTGGTCTTCTGCTGGCATGAAAGTTATGAATTAATAATTGATGTTTTTTTCGTATGCCATTCGGTGGCTTGCTGGTAGGCGTACCCGGCTCGCAGCACGCCGGCCTCGTTCCATGTTCGTGAAACGATCTGCAAACCGATTGGCAGGTTTTCAGAGTTAAACCCGCAGGGGAGGGAAAGGGCAGGCATGCCACTCAAGTTGAAGGGGGCGGTGAAGCGCGTCAACACACGGGCGCGTTCAACGGCATTTTCGCCTTCCAAAACTGGTGCAACGATTGGCGTGGTGGGGAGAAGTAGCGTGTCGAAGGACTCGAATAAGCTCTCCAATTTTCGGATCGTCTCTGCTTGCGTGCGCCGCGCGAGAATATATTCGGTAGAGGTGAATGCTGCGCCGTTTTCCAATCGCTGGCGAACATCGGCTCCAAACCAATCGGGGTGTTCCTTCATTCTTTCGCGATGGAATGCGGCACCGTCGGACTGGGTCATCAAGGCGTTTGCAAGAGCCGCTTCCTTCAGAAAATCGACATTCACTTCCACGACCTGGGCGCCATGTTCTTTGAATACATTTGCTGCACTTTGAACTGCCTGCAGGACTTCCGCATCTGCCTCTTCGATAAAACCGCCGACAGCCAATGCCACTTTGCGGCTTGTCATTCCATCGCGTAAGTGACTGGAATAATCGCCGGGCAGAGTCTTCACGGAAGCAGGATCCTTCTCGTCGTAGCCGCCCATCACTTGGAGCATGAGAGCTGCATCCTCGACCTTGCGGGTGATCGGCCCTGCATGATCCAGATTCCAGGAAAGTGGCAGGATGCCGCGCAAACTGACCCGTCCATACGTGGGTTTCAATCCCACTACACCACAAAGAGCGGCCGGAATTCGGATCGAGCCGCCGGTGTCTGTTCCTAATGCGGCCATGGCCATGCCTGTTGCCACAGCGACGGCGCTTCCGCCGGAGGATCCACCCGGGGTGCGGGTGATATCCCATGGGTTTTTACACGCGCCAAAGTGCGGGTTGTTATTGGTTACACCGAGTGCGATCTCGTGAGTATTTGTTTTTCCAATGATCTTTCCACCGGCTTTTTTGATCTTGCTTACAACAAAGGCGTCTTCGGCGGGGACATGATCTGCAAAGAATTTAGAGCCGTACGTGCTGCGAATTCCCTTCGTATCGTATAAGTCCTTAACTGCCACCGGAATACCCATTAAAGGCAGGCTCCCAGCCTGCGGAAATTCATCTTGATCCGCCTGAATTACAGTGATAAAGGCGTTGAGGATCGGGTTGAGCCTCTCAATTTGACGGTAACAGGCCGCTGCGAGGTCGGAAGCGGCAGTTTCCTTGTTCTTCACAAGGTCTCTTTGTTCGTGTAGGGGTAAAGATGCAAGGTTCATGTAAGGTCTAATTATCTCCAAATAGGATATTCCTCCCATAGCCTATCAGTACTGATGCCGTCATAATGACAGCGTCTTGACAATCTCAACATGGAAGAAGGAGTAATAATAATGAAGAAGACAAATTCTATTTTAATGCTGACCGCTGTTTTTGTGGTGATTTTCGCCGCAGCATGCGGTGCCCCAGCCGCCCCTGCCACTCAGGCAGCTGCCCCCGCTGCTGAACAACCCGCCGTGCAACAACCTGTTGTCGAACAACCTGCCGTACAGCAACCTGCTGCTGAACAACCCACAGCAGAACAACCTGTTTCTGCACCATTGGTTCTAACGGACACTGTTGCGTCAGAAACATACTGTGTTCAAAAGATACCTTATCAGAATATTTTGTTGGATCCCGGTGCAACTTTTGAATCTCTGGATTCAAAGGGTGAGTTGAAATGTTCTGATAGTGGCACGGTTGTCGATGGGAAGAATGTGATCACCTGCACCGGCAAGGAACTCTGGACGTATGAGTTGAAAATTACCAGCGAAGCAGGCAGTGGTGTAATGAAAGTCAATATTGGCGCCTGCCCACTTCCGCAGTAATCAGTAGCGCTCTTTTTCAAAACGGCCTCCCAACATTGGGAGGCCGTTTTCTTTATTTGACGATTTTTTTAGAACAGCCCAACGACCTTGCCGGTCTTCATGTCCAGATCGACGTCGTAGAAAGCAGGTCGGGTGGGGAGGCCGGGCATTGTTCGCATATCTCCAAGGATGGGATACAGGAAGCCTGCGCCAGCCGAAGCGCGAATTTCGCGCACGCTGATGCGGAAGCCGGAGGGTGCGCCTTTCCTTGTGGCATCGGTGGTGAAGGAAAGATGAGTCTTTGCCATGCAAATCGGAAGCTTGTCAAACCCAAGACGAGTGTAGCGGGCGATCTGCTCTTCGGCTTCGGGGGTGTAATCCACACCGTCGGCGCGGTAGATTTCTTTTGCGATCTTCTCGATCTTTTCCTTGATCGGCATTTCCAGCGGATATAGGAATTCGAAATTTGTTTTCTTTTCTGCAGCTTTGACCACGGCTTCGGCGAGTTTCTTCGCGCCAGCCCCGCCATCCGCCCAGTGAGTGGAGACGACTGCATCCATTGCGCCGAACTTGAAGGCAGCCTCGCGGATCATTTCCACTTCGGCCTTGGTGTCGGTTGCGAAAGAGTTGACCGCCACGACGACATTGACGCCGAACTTAAGCGCGTTTTGAATGTGTCGTTCGAGGTTGACCAGGCCGGCCTGTAACAACGCAAGATTTTCATCGGTATATTCGGGGGCGAGTGGTTTTCCCGCGACAACCTTCGGACCGCCGCCGTGCATTTTCAATGCGCGGACCGTTGCCACCATCACAACCACCTGTGGAATTAAACCTGAGTAGCGGCACTTGATGTTGAAGAATTTTTCCATGCCGATATCGGCGCCGAAGCCGGATTCAGTCACAACGTAATCGGCGAGTTTGAGCGCGATCTTGTCCGCGATGATGGAGGATTGTCCATGGGCGATATTGGCGAACGGTCCGGCATGAACCGTGGCGGGAGTCCCTTCCAGGGTTTGCATCAGATTCGGTTTGATCGCATCCTTCATCAAGACAGTCACCGCGCCGGCGATGCCGAGATCTTCCACAGTGACGGCTTCACCGTTTTTGCTGGTGGCGACCACCATCTTGCCAAAACGTTCGCGCATATCTTCAATACCGGTGGTGAGCGCAAGAACTGCCATGATCTCGGAGGCGACTGTGATGTCATATCCGGACATGTGTTCAAAGCCAGCTTCATCCTTGCCCATGCCGACTTTCACTTCTCGCAGGAAGCGGTCGTTGATATCGATCACGCGGCGCCAGGTGATGGTCGATTCGTCGATGTCGAGGCGGGCGAAACGGGAGCGTTCTTCTGGAGTGAGATCTTCCGGGTTTGTCTTGTTGATGCCGAGTTTCTTCAAACGTCGAAGCATGGTGGGGGAGAATTTGCGATTGCCTTTTTTGTCCTTCGGGCACAACGCATTAAATAGTTTTTCATCATCCTGCTGCTTCTCGTGCATCACGCGCGCATCCAGCCCGGCAGCGACCAGGTTATGCGCCGCGGTGATCGCATGGATATCGCCGGTCAAATGCAGGTTGAAATCTTCCATGGGGATGATCTGCGAATAACCGCCGCCGGCTGCGCCGCCCTTAATACCGAAGGTGGGACCCTGCGAAGGCTGCCGGATCGCGGTGACAACTTTTTTGCCGAGGTGTGCACCAAGCGCCTGGGATAGGCCAACCGTGGTCGTGGTCTTGCCTTCGCCAAGGGGAGTGGGCGTGATCGCGGTCACATCCACGTAAATGCCGTTGGGACGATTCTTCAATCGCTCGAGAATTTCAAGTTTGATCTTGGCCTTGTATGGACCATATAATTCCAATTCATTTTCACGGATGCCCAATTCTTCGGCAACCTGCAAAATGGTTTTGAGTTTCCCCGCCTGCGCGATCGCAATATCTGAAGGCACGGGGCGCAGCAGCTTTAACTTCGTCGGCTTGAAGGAGGATTTCACTTTTGCCGGTGCAGCTTTTTTTGCCACGACCTTCCTGACTAATTTCTTGGCGGCGGCTTTGGGTTTGGCTTTCACGGTCTTCTTTACAGACTTTGCTTTGGGTGCCATGGAAACTCCTTGAAATTATATATAATTTTATACTGGCCCTATTATCGTTTTGTTGGCAAAAAAAGGCAAGAGTTTTTCGTCACATTTTTGTCACGCAAAAGAAAAGTGGATGCAAATGCACCCACTTATTGACTATACCTTTAGCAGCGTCCCCACATTTTCGCCGTTCAATGCCCTCGTCAGAAAACCCTTTTCTTCAGCCGAGAATATTTGCGCGGTCATGCCCTTGGATTTTTGGAGCAATGCAAGCATTTCCTCCACTTTGGCTTTCATTCCGCCCGTGACGTCCGTACTCGCCGAGCCGCCGATCCCTGCGCGCATCTTTTCATAATCCGACAGTTGGATCTCCTTCACGAGCTTCGTCCTCGCTGGAAAATCCTCCCAAACGCCAGCTTCGATTCCCGCCAGCAAAATTCGGGACGGGGAGAAATGCTCCGCCAGAAAAGCAAACACATCTTCGGTCGAGAGGATCGTCCCGCCGCGCGCTTCGTCGAAGGCAACATCTCCCTGTACGACTGGCAGTAAATTTACGTCCAATGCCTTGCGGATGGGTTCGATATTGTGATGAACAACCTTTCTGTCATTCGACACCATCGAAGCCGAGGGCGGGAAGGGGAGTGCGGGCAAGCCTGCCTCAAGCAGTGACTGGACCACATATCGATTCAACTCCGCGGCCTGAAAGCGGACCTCGGTAAAGCCGAACCATTGTTCGCGTGTTTGCACGCCATCGCGGGTGCCATGCTTCTTCGCGGCGACGTGCCCGAACGAGCCGGAGCCATGCCCGAGGATCAGGAGTTGGCCCGGGTTTGAGTCCAGAGCCGTTTTAATTTCCTTGGCCAGCTCTGTCAGCTTGTCGAGTCGCGGTGTGTAGGGCTTGTCTTTATCGGTGATGAGTGACCCGCCCAGTTTGAGGAAGATGATTTCTTTTGTCATGGGCCTTTTGTACCACAGATGGTCAAATTCATCATGCTATATTGATACCTTTAGGTATAATTCTTGTTATGGATATTCGTTCATTTGTGTGGGTGCTGGCCTTGTTCTCCCTTGTGGGTGCCTACTTTGCAATTCGCACGGCGGTGCGCACCATGCAGGCTGCGCGCAAGATGTCTTTTTATAGTTTACGGCGCCAGCAAAATGCAACAGCGTGGCGTTTGTTTTTTCTCTTTTTGTTTTTGGTTGCATTCGCATTCTGGCTGCCAAGTTATGGCGAACCGCTGATCTATGTGTATTATCCGCCTTCGCCGACTCCATCGCTGACGCCCACCATTACATTAACCCCGACGATCACACTGACTTCAACGATCACGGAAACACCCACGTTGACCAACACTCCTTCGGTGACGGATACGCCTTCGCCAACGACAACGCCATTTTTGCCGAGTGCCATTGAAGCCTTGTTCACCGGCCCGGTGACCCCCAACCCGGATGCGGTCTTTGGCGCAATTCAATTTTCCACGAATTTTGATGGAGTCAATGCCATTGACCCGCGGACTGTTTTTCAGCCTCCGATCAAGATCATGTACGGCGTGTTCGCCTATAACAACACCATCCCCGGCGTGCAATGGACTGCGCTTTGGTATCACGAGAGGGATCTGGTTTGTTATGAAACCCAGCCCTGGAACGGCGGTACGGGCGGCGGCGGCGGATATACCGAATGCGAAGACCCCATCGGCGGTTGGCAGCCGGGGAATTATGAAGTGCAAATTTTCATGGGCTATGAGTGGAAGGTGATCGGTCGGTTTACCGTGTTGGGTGACCTTTCAACCAATACGCCGGAAGCGGCCAAAACACCGACATTCACTGCGACCCCGTAATAATAATAGACTTCGGAGGTCTTTAAGACCTCCGAAGTCTATTGGAGAATCTATATGACAGAAAAAGCATTTCAGGATTTTTACCCGGACCACATGGCGCATTGTTATGGCTGCGGACGTTTGAATGACATGGGCCATCAGATCAAAAGTTATTGGGATGGGGAGGAGTCGGTCTGTCATTTTCAACCCAAGCCGCATCATATTGCCATTCCGGGTTATGTGTATGGTGGCTTGCTGGCTTCGCTGGTGGATTGTCATGGCACCGGCACGGCCGCGGCGGCGGGCTATCGAGCTGAAAATCGCGCGATGGATACTGAACCCGCTTTGCGATACCTGACCGCTTCCTTGCACGTGGATTATCTCAAGCCTACACCTTTGGGACCTGTGATTGAAATCCGCGCGAAGGTGAAGGAAGTGAAGGGCCGAAAGATCACGATCGAAGAGTGGATCGTTGTAAACGGTGTGACCACTGTAAAAGGGGAATTGGTCGCTGTGCAGGTACCTGACCAGATGGTGCAGGAGTTATTAAGTCAGAAATAAAAATTGATAGATGTCAGTTTTCGGCGGGGACACAGCTCTTCGTCGAGCGAGGAGTGGAATGAAAAGTAAAATTATTAAGCCAATACTGTTGGGTCTTGTACTACTTAGTTTTTTTCTGTTATTTAGTGTAAATTACTATTACCAACGCGAAAAGAAGACCCAGGCTGCTTTAAAGAACGACATTTATCAACAGGTGTTGTCTTATCGGAGTAAGGAATCGTCGGTGATTGATTTGTCTATAATTAATAGTTTTTCCTGGGACACACTTTTTGTTTATGGCCCGTATATGACTGCCGATATGATTCAAAAAGGCTTGGGATTAAGTTGGATGCCTAGCTTGTTCTCAAAGGCTGAAGCTGCAACACCTTCAACCTTGTTGATTTTTACTAAAATGGGGAAAGTGGTTCAGTACGTTTATTATCCTTTGGTAATGGGTCATTTTGGTGATGTAGGAGAAAGTGTCCAAGGCATTGATCGTGACAATGCCAAGTTTGTAATTAATGAGCATGATTACATAATATGGCTTTATAAGTAAATTTTCATTGTTATGTGCAGGACTTTGACCTCTCCACTTCGACAGGCTCAGTGAGTGCATCGCCTGATGGTCTGGGCCTCGCGTCATGGTGATTTGCCCCTCTCCTGAAAAGAGGAGAGGGTATTGTGCGAGACAGGTTATTAAGAGTCTGTCTGGAGGTGTGTAAGCAGACCTGCGGTCGCAGTTCTCGGCAGAGACACGGTCCCGCGCCGAGCAATGGTTGTTATTCGGCTGAAAGGCGTCTTTATGCGAAAAATTTCCGATTTTTTACTGGCTAATCCTCGATTGATTGGAATAATGATAATTGCAGCACTTTGGTTACTTACATACTGTACAAGTAGAGACATAAATCAACTAAAGCAAACCCAGGTCACAATAAAAGATGCAGTTCCATGTGTGTATAGAAAGAGTGAGTGGGTGTCTGTTGATAAATTCCAACGTGATGAAAAAAAATATATATGTTTTGACATGGCGAGCGAAACCGTTCCTGTACAGCTCACTTTTTCACTTTATAAAAATGATGAAGTCTTGCTACATTCATATACAAGAGCGGATGAATTTATGGAAGGTTTTAATGCTTTTGAAATAGAAGCTTTACCCGGAAAACATATGATAATTATTAAATATAGCAGACCATCCCTTGCCAAAGTTTATTTTGTTGTAACTGAAGAATAAACGCACACAGCTCGCTTGGCGCGGGTCTTCGCGTAGCACCCTGTGGGTTGACCTCTCCTAAATAGAGGAGAGGGTATTTTGTAGGACGGGCTGTGAGGAATTCACGTGGAGGTATACCCCCACCGGTGGAAGTGGGCGTTACGAACGCACTACGAACAAAGTACGAAGGATGTACGTAGGCATTACGAAGGCAAGTTGTCCTCAGGATGAAAAGTCACCCCCCATATCTTGCCGTCTAACTTTTTTTGCCCACTATTCCCCGAAATACTCTTTCATCGGCTTGAAGTAGAAATCCTCCCAGCCTTTTACGTAGCCATCCTGACCTTCGGGCACTTTAGTGTGGATCAAAGTTAGTTTTGTTTCCCCGTTTGTTTCTTCCAAAATAATCTCAACGTGTGAGTCCTCGTGCTCTTCGGAGAATTCTCCAGTGCGCCAGGCTTGCATGATCTTTTTATTCTCTTCCAATTCGAGAAACGTTCCCCAGATATATCCATCCCACGCAGTGAACGCGCCGCCGGCGCGACCGTCCACTTTGGCGGGACTGCCGGTCATGAGCGTGTGTCCCTGCGTGGAGAGCCAGGCTTTGTAAATCGTCTCTGCTTTGGCGTTGAAGGTTGCGGTCAGCGTGAAGTCGTTTTTCATATGGCCCATCCCTTTGATTTGTTGTTCATCTCGTTTGCGATCTGCGCCGCAAGGCGGGCGTTGTTCAACAAAAGAGCGAGGTTGGATTTCATCGACTTTCCATTTGTCAATTCGCTGATTCGACCCAGCAGGAACGGGGTTAACTTCTGCCCGTGGATTCCCTGTGCGATGGCTTCTGCTGACGCTTTGGCGATCATCGGTTCCATCTCGGACTTTGAGATGGCTTCACTTTCAGGGACAGGATTCGTCACGAGGATCGCGCTCTTCATCCCCAAATTCCAATGCGATTTCGCGAACTCTGCGATCTCGGCAGGGGAGTCCAAACGAGCGCTGACGCCCAATCCGCTTTCACGGGAATAGAAGGCTGGGAATTCATCGGTCCCATAGCCGACGACGGGTACGCCCATGGTTTCAAGATATTCCAAGGTGGCGGGCAGATCCAGGATCGCTTTTGCTCCGGCGCAGACAACGATCATGGGCGTATCTGCCAGTGCGCGCAGGTCGGTTGAAATATCGAAGGAGGATTCTTTGTGCACACCGCCGATGCCGCCCGTGGCAAAGACTTTAATGCCTGCCATGTTCGCGGCGTACATCGTCCCTGCGACGGTGGTGCCGCCGTTCAGCTTTTTGACGATGGCGGTGGCAAAATCGCGGTGACTCACTTTCAGCGTGGATTGTGAATCAGAAAGCCGAACCAGTTCCGCGTCCGAGAGGCCGATGCGTATTTTTCCATCCAGCAATGCAACAGTGGCGGGAGTCGCATTTTGGGCGATGACTTGTTTTTCCATATCCCGGGCAAGCTCGAGGTTTTGAGGGCGGGGCAGGCCATGCGTGATGACGGTTGATTCAAGGGCAACAACAGGCGCGCCGAAATTCAGCGCGCGGGAGACTTCCTGCGAAATTGTAAAGTTGGGATGTTTCATGATTCTCTATTTTAAATAATGGAATGTGAGATGTTCGATATCGTACAAGGCCTTGTTGATCTTGTTCAGGTCGGCCTGCTTTTCAGCTTCCGGCCTGCTTTCCTTTTCGATCATGGCCTTGCCGTTGATCAGTTCCTTGCGGAATGCTTTTAGAATTTCGCGGGCCGTATTGGCGGCGTCCTTCTTGCTGCTTTCCTGTTGCGCGATCTGATTTCTGATCTCGGGGCGGAAGGAGGCGAGATCCTTCTCCAGGTCCTGGCCATCTTCATCGTCGATAAAGAATTGGTCTTTTAATTCGGGCCGTTTCGAGATGATCGCCTCGATCTGCTTGAGGATCTCCTTGTTGGAGACATCCTTTTCCCTGCTCCATGAACCGGAGCCGCGGCCCGAACCGGCTTTCTCGAAATTGGAGATCACCACATGATCGATGAGGTTGACGATCTCCGCGGTTTCGTATTTCCTTTTCGAGCGTTCCACTGCGTTGCGCTTGCTGACATTTTCCCGCGCAAGGGTGAGCGCTTCCTTGTGCTTTTCAAGGATGATCGGCGAAGGCAGCTGCCATGTTCCCACGTCGATCCATTGGACCGAAACCCCAATGGCCGCAGCTTTTTCCTTGAAGGCATCTTCGAAAAATTGCGCCGTGATCCGTGAGCGGGATTGGAAGGATGGGGCATTGGTGTCTGTTCCAAATGCCCTTGTTTTTTGTTCGCCGGTCATCTCGAGACGCATTTGTGCAAGGGTGGCTTCGTTGTTGGAAGTCAGGTCCACTTCCTTCTGGCTGATGGTGGCAAGGATCTCGCTCAAAGTGCGCGAGGTGATCATCTTTTCCATCTCGGAAGTGATCAGGGGAATCACGCTGGTATTCCACGGGAAGGATATGCCCGATTGACCGGCAGGTTCCGGCGTGATGATGGTTTGTCCGTAGACGAGTGACTGGACGGCTTTTTCTTCGAACAAGTACGAAGCATCCTCGCCGTTGGCTAGCTCTTCTTCTGTGGCTTGCCTGCGCAGAATGCTAAAGATCACCTTGATGCCCTGCGCTTCAATTGGAATTCCATCCTTGGTGCGCGATTTGACCGAGAGGCCGCTGATGAATTGGTCCCGTAGGTTGATGATGGCGTATTCGCGTTTACCCACCTCGTCGAACTTGCCGATCTCGCGGATGCGCTCGAAGCGCCCAAGCTTCCACTCCTCTTTTCTGGGGTGGATCACTTCAGGCTCGCCGTTGACTTTTTCAAGCAGGGCCACGCTATCCAGATTTACCTGAATTTCGCCCGGTCCGCCGATCAAAATGATCGGAGATCGTTCATCCTTTTCCGGTATTTTTCCTTCATTAATTGTTATCTTTTCGCGCCCATAACCGAATGTGACCTCTTCCAAAAAGTTGGAGGCGAGGTCTTCATCATGAAGTTCAAACACATCGTCCAGGTAGCGGGATGCCATTTTTCTGGCGAGAGCGTACACCACCATCAACAGGGGAACATACTTGATGAAACTCATTGCGATCAGAACAAGAATGTGCAGCCTGTTCGTGACGCCAAGAATGGTCAGGATCATGGTAAGGCCGCTTAGGAGCAGCCAGACCACCCCGCCGACAATCCCGCGCCAGGTATTCCTGAATTCCACCCCTTCATCAGAAAGACTGAAGATGCGGGAGAGGAGTTCGTCCCGTTTGATTTGCCTTTTCATGGACGCCTCCGCACCTGATTCGCAGCGGCGTCTGGATTATTTTCGAGGAGCCACTTCCAGATTTCATCGAGCTTGCGCAGTTCTTTTTCCATGTCGTTGTTGGCGCTGCTTTCCTTGATGATGAAATCACGGAGCGGTTCGATCAGCAGCTGGAGCGTTTTGAATGGCGTTTGCTGCGGCATGGTGGGCTTGTTCCCGATTTTTTCGGAGGCGATCAAAGCGAATTTTTTCGCAGCTTCCTCACGTGCGGCGGTCTCGATCAGCGCTTCCTTTTCCTTCAGAAGGGCCTCTTCCTTTTTGGCGAGGTTCAACCATTCCGCACTCCACGATTCGATCATCGGAGCCTCAATGGTCGGGTCAAGAAGGACATTGTGAATTCGTATTTCCATCACCTCGAGCCCGCGAGACTCAAGCTGCCTGTATTCCAGGCTTTCGATCCATTCGCCGGTGGGCAGGCCGGTATCATCCAGTGCCACCACGTTCGGCTGGCGCAGGCGTTTGTTGATCATGTCCTCGATAGTTTGCAGGCCGCTCACTCCATTGTTGGTGAACAGATCGCCCAGTTTGAATTTGCGGATGTATTCCCGCCACAAATTGACCACCAAATGCGCGGGGAGTCTGTTCCATTCCATGCGGGTCTGTTTATTTTCCGAAGCATTCAACATGACCACTTCACGGGTGATCGCATTGCGGACGGAAACCGGGTCAAACCCGTACTGGGAGATGACTCCGCTTTCGTCCGGCATTTTCTCCGCCGGGCGTTTGATCGCAAACTTGATGCTGACGGTGGGGGAGACTTCAAAGCCGTCGCGGGTCAGCCCGCTGGTCTGCTGGGCCCGGATTTGTGAATTCTTATCGTTTTTCGGTTGGGATAGAAAAGGCTGATCACTTGCCAGCGGCCCAATGAACTGCCATTGAGTGCGCAGGTCAACGCTGCCGGCGATGTATTCGTCCCCTTGGGTGAATTTGATCCCCGGGCCTACCGTGTCGCGGATTTCTGTATCCGTTCTGAGGACGAGCGCACTGGCAGTGTCCAGCACGATCACGCCGGCGCCGCGTTTGTCTGTTTCGCCTTCGTGAGTGATGACGCGACCGTTCTTGACGAAGAGCGCAGGTCCGCGCCGGCCTGTTTCAAAGTTACTGACCCTTGAGAAGATCTCGCGCCTGAACTTTGGATTTTGGATGGGGAGCACGAACTGGGAAAAGAAATACATCAGCTGGTCACGCAGGGTGATGGCGATGATCACGTCCAGCACCAGCATGACCCCGCTGACGATATATTTAAATGGAATTCCCATTGCGAGAAGCACAATATGCCAGAAGGCATTTGTGGTGAGGATGACCCCAGTGGGGGTCTGCAGGAAGACCCCGATTGCGCCGAAGATTTTTCGCATTGTCCGCTGATTCTAAAGCAGAATCAGACAATTAGCCAATCGGTCTTTTTAACTATGCGGGTCTTGGAGTCCCGTCAACTCAGGATTTTCACGCGGCTTTTTTTCTTTGGTTTCTTCTTGACATCGACGATCTTTTTTTCAGTGATCGCTACTTTGTCCTTGGAGTCAAGAAAATACACGCGGGCCGGATCGTTGAGGTTGATGGATTTTGGGTGCTTGTAGTTGGACAGCCAGTAAAAAGAGCCGGCGAGAAATAAGGCCAGCAGGCCATATCCGAGCAAATAACCGGATACGAGAAGGCGAACCGCTGCGAAGAAGAGGAAGAAAAGGACAATGCCCTGATTGACAGGCGATAGCAAATTGATGCTGCCCCATGGTCTGCGTCTGTTGGGCCTCTTTTTTATTTTGAGAACAGGTTCGTTTTTTACGAGCGGATAGTCAAAGACATCCAGTAACTCGAAGGATATATTGTCGGTTTTGGACGCCGTTTCTTTTGGCTGTTTGAAATTCAGATTGTAATTGGTGCCGGTCTTTGCAGTTCCATTTTCGATCATTTTCAAATGCTCGATCAACACCGCATGATATTGCAGTAATTCGCTTTTATCCTGATCGCTGATCTCCCTTGTTCGGAGGATGCGGTCCTTTAACCACTCCAGATCATTGCGATCCCTGTGGATTTCCATGTAGGCGATCCACGCCTCGATATTTTGCGGGTCCACGCGTACCACAGCGTCCAGAACCAACTCTGCATTTTGCATTTGGTTGGCGTTGATCAATTGATAAGCTCTTTCAAGCAGGTGCGACGAAATGGCCATGGTGATTCTCCGACGTGAAGTTTAGAGGGCGTTTAATTTTTCATCGAGACGTTGGAGGACAAAACGTTGGGTCGCGTGCAAATAGTCGCGGTCGCGGACGCGGGTTTCCCAGACTTTGGTGATGTATAACCGCAGGCCTTCAAGATCGCCGCGGGTGGTGCAAATACGAATATAGGCATCCCATGCATCCACATTTTGCGGGTCGGCATGTAGAATTTGGTCAAGAATGGTTTGTGCTTCACTGTACCGGTTTTTACCTATTAAATAATAGGCCTGATCCAGCAACTCCCATAATTTAGCCATATCGATACTCCTTGTATTGAATATATGTCTATGATAGCCACATGGCTTCGAAAGTGCCACCTAAACAAGTTCCTGATTGGTATGCTCATTTTTGCCCCCTTAAAAGGGCATAAAAAGGGCACTTTTCGGCCCCCCTATGCCCGCCTAACACGAGCGGGCATAGATGTCAGGGCGATAAAACGGAGCCATATTGCGGCTCCGCTTTACTTACTGATGTTATAGATCGATATGTTAGCCATTCGATGCATAAGCGGACAACAGGTGATGAAAGCGGTGATCTTTGCGAAGCGAATCGAGATCCGGATCAACTTGTGCCCAGTTGATGTATGTCTGCTTGGCTTGCAGGGCAACTTCCAGTAATTCCAATGCGCGGTCGTTGTGGCCACAAATGGCTTCCAGGCAGGCGCGGTTGTATTCCGTCTCTTCCTCAAAATTTGTGTTCAACGCCTTGTCGATATGAGATTGGGCCAACTCGTCCAATCCCATTCTCAAGTAATGGCTGGCAAGCGAGGCATGTGCCTGGGCGTAATTGGGATCCAGTTCCAGCACCCTTTGAAATGCAGCCATCGCCTCCTCTTCGCGCCCTTCGATTGCATAGATCAAGCCGAGGCGATAGTAAAAGGATGGTTTGGTTGAATTGATCGAGATCGCGGTTTGAAATGCAAGGATCGCATCCTTGTATTTGCCCAGCGCCTTGTATGCATCGCCAAGCATCTCCCAGATCGAATAATTTCTGGGATTGTTCTGCGAGGCGTACTTGTATTTGGCGATGTCCATCTCCAGCGAATTCCTCTCCGAATCGGAGAGCTCCATGAGCGGATATTCCACCTGGGAATATTCCGCTGTTTCAGCCTCCGCACCGCTTAAGGTGACCGTATCGACCACTTCGGCAATGCTGCTGTTTTCATAGGAAATTTCTTCAGCTGGTTCATCATCGCCTTCCAAAAAGTCAACGGATTCCGGAAGGTTGGCTAATTCCGTCGGAAGTGAATCAGTTTCCAGTTCGCTTGATGCGATGATTTCCAGATCGACAGGAACGATCAGTTCGAATTTTTCGAGAACATCATCGTCGATCTTGAATTCATCTTCAATTTGTGTCGCGAGTTCCGTTGAAGTCATGTCGTCGGTATAGGCCAGTCGCCACTCGCTTTGGATGCTGGAGATCGTCTCGTGCAGTGACTCGGTGGTCTGAAAATGGGGTTCGGGGTCCGGAGGTACGAATTCATTTTCAAACCATTGAATCTTGACTTCCTCTTCCGCAATTTCAAATTTGGCGTTGATATCCAGCATCTCGTCATCTTCGATGACTTCGCCCATATCAAGATCCGATATAACAAAGTCAATGTTGAAATCCGGCATGGACACAGTCAGTGGGAATTCCATATCCTCGATCTCTTGAGGAGAATACGCATGCCCCGAAGGCTGACTTGTTTCCAGCGGGTGCTCGTTTTCCATGATCTGGCGGTAAAGGATGCCGAGTCTTGTCCTTGCGATCGCCTTTTCATTCTCATCCGGTAACAATGCAATGCTTTGGCGATATAACTTGATTGCTTCTGTATATTTTCCAACTTTTACATAGGCCATCGCGAGGTTGGCATATGACCTGCCAAACCTGCCATCCAATTCAATGGCCCGGAGATATGCGTGGATGGCAGGTTCGTATGCCTCATTCAGAAAATACAGATTGCCCAACTCGTTCCAATATTCATGGTTGCTCATGGATGCTCTCGTTTATGCAATATAGGCAGGCTTTTGCTCGTTGTAGATATTTCCCAGCAAACCGAAGTTTGAACGCAGCGATAAGGTCGCATTTTCAGGGTCGAGTTCGTCGGCTGTCTGGTAGGCGGCGATCGCATTGTCATAATCGTTCATGCGGCGATACACATTGCCCAATCGATTCCAGGTGACAGCCTTATCCTTGTCGGATGTGAACAGTTCGATGCCGCGCTGATACAGGAGGATGGCTTCGGCAAAACGGCCTTTTTGAACATACGCGAGTGCGAGGTTGCTGTACGGCCACGCAAATTGACGATCCAATTCAAGCGCCTTGCCGTAGGATGCAATCGCATCATCGTAGGAACCTGCATTCAAATACACATTGCCCAGTTCATTCCAAACATGCGCATTCTTGGTATCCATCACGATACGCACTTCGCCATCGGCACTGACCTTGGTTACGGGCGCTTCGCTGATCTCGTCCACATGATCGGGCAGGATGCTTGTAGGTTCGATCACATCCTTGAGGTATTCTTCATAAGCGGCTTCCGTGATTTCGACTTCTTCCGCAGCGGCTGTCTCTTCTTCAATCACTGTTTCCTGCGTGAAGACTTCTTCCACTTCCGCAACCGCTTCCAACTTAACCTCGGCCTGCTCGGCGATTTCTTCAACCACTTCTTCGCTGGCAACTGGTTCTTCACTCAAGGGAACTGCCACAGGTTCGGTGAAGGTCTCAACGCTGTCCATGGTGACTACAGATTCGCTGATCGCCGCCTGTTGGGGAACATCCGAGATGGTGGTTACAGAGTCGGCCGAAAGGGTTTCATCCTCCAATTCAGCTGCCTTCAAAAGTTCTTCGCCCTCGGCAATCGCATTTTCGATCATCGCCTTGTCGTTGATGATCAGCCAGGATGGGATGCGGGGAGCCTTGGCTTCAACGGCTTCTTCTTTTACAGGCGCGGCTTTTTCTTCACCGAATCCGGCGGCGGCTTCCACTTTTGCGATCACATCTTCAATGAGCTGCAACACGCTCGACTTGTGTTCCTGCGGCTCAACCACGGTTTCTTCCGCAACAGGCTCGGTGACAACTTCCACCGCTTCTTCCACTGCTGGCTCGACTGCAATTTCCGCAACTTCTTCCAAAACGGTTTCTGCGACAGGTTCAGCGACGGGTTCCGGTTCCTCTGCTGGAACTTCAACGGTTTCGGTTGCAACTTCTGCTGTGACTTCTGTGGTTTCTTCTGCAACGGCTTCGGTCACAATTTCGCTGGTTTCTTGTGAGTCGTTTTCGGCAACAGGCTCAACAATTTCTTCTATAACCGCTTCGGCTTTTGTTTCGATTGTTTCTTCAATGGCTTCTTCTTCAATGACCATTTCCATGTTGGGTGCCAAGGCGACGGGTTCCTCCATGAATTGCGCTTCAGCTTCCATCTCAGCGCCTTCTTCTGAATTGAGTTCACTTGCTGCCGCCTCAGCTTCCAGCTGTTGCTCCACGATCATTTGCTCCAGAATTTCTTCAGGCGCGACAACGGTCATTGCAGGCGGGGTTTCATCCAGTTTGTCGTTGAAGCCGGTGTTCTCGCCGTCCAGTTCATCTGCGCGTTGAAACGCCAGGAATGCATTTTCGTAATCGTTGAGTTTGCGATATACATTTCCCAGACGATTCCACGAAATGGCCTTGTCTTTGTCTTCGGTGAGCAGGGCAATGCTGAGAGTGTAAAGCGGGATGGCTTCTTCATACTTGCCCAATGTGACCATGACAAGCGCAAGATTGCTGATCGGCCAGCCGGACTGCGGATCCAGGTTGATCGCTTTTTGATAGGAAACCGCTGCGCCTTCATATTCCCCGTTCTTGAATTGAGCGTCGCCAAGGTTGATCCAATTCTGGGCTGAGTCGGGGTCTATTTCCGCTGCATGCTTGTAAGCCTGCACAGCCTCATTGTGTTGATCCTGACGTTCAAAAACGTTGCCCAACCGAATCCACGGATTGATAAATTGGTTGTTAAACTCAACATTCTTTTTCTGATAATTCAGGATCGCGTCAAAGATATTGCCAAGATCTTTCCAAAATTCGAATTCAGACATTTTTACCTCCAGTTAATATGGGTATCTAGCTTGCCACACAATTGCCAAGCAGGGTGAAACGAGCCCGTGTGAGTAAACTTGTTTTTTCATTGGACAGGATGACCGCGGTTTGATAGGCCTTCTGGGCATTGCTTTGGTCGTTCAATTTCCGATACACATTCCCAAGGCGATTCCACGAAGTTGCCTTTTCCTTGTCGGTGGTGAACAATTCGATGCTTTTCATATAGACAGGAATGGCTTCCTTGTACCTGCCTTGAAAAACCAATGACATTGCCATGTTGCTGTGCGCCCATCCGGAAGCAGGATCCATTTTGACCGCATTGGCGTAGGCTTCGGCGGCATCCGCATACGATGCAGACTTGAAGAATAGGTTGCCCAATTCCAGCCAGACTTGCGCATTGTGCGAGTTGGGTCCGGAAATGGACATGTCGGCCCGGTCACGTTTACCGGTATTTTGAGGATCAAGCTCATCGGCCTTTTGATATGCATTCAAGGCATTCTCGTAATCGTTCAGATGACGATAGATGTTGCCGAGACTGTTCCAGGAAGCTGCCTGTTCTTCTTTGTTCTCAAGCAGGCTGGCGCTTTTTTGGTATAGCAGAATTGCTTCCGGCAGTTTGCCCATTGTCAAGTAGGTGAGTGCCAGGTTGCTGTAGGGCCAGCCAAACGTACGATCCAGTTCGATGGCCTTGTTGTATGCGCTGATGGCATTGTCATAATCGCCATTCTGGAAGTGGATGTTTCCCTTTTTATTCCAGACCTCGGGATTCTTTGTTTCGGCCATCTCTTCTTCATTTTCCATCAGGTCGGTGGGGAATTGACCTTCTAAAACGCCCGGTACAGAGATGGGCTCAAGGATGGTGTGTAGCACTTCGTTGGTTTTCATAGGCGGCTCCTCCGTCGGCTGCTTGTTGGGTTCTTCCTTCCAGAATAGACTTTCTGAATAGGTGGTGGATGTGGTATTGGTTTGATCCCAAACTTCTGGTTGCAGGATCCATGCCGGCATACTTTGTTTTTCCTGCGGAATTTCTTCCGGGGTTGTCTGGGTGTTTTTTATCTCGGTAGTTGCAGTAAAAACTTCAGGTGCCGACTCTGCCAATTGTGCAGGAGCAGGCTCGGATGCGACAGAAGCGGTTTGACGTCCTGTGATGATGCGTTTATTGAGTTTGTCTGCCATTTGGAAGGCCTGCAGCGCATTGTCGTAATCGTTGACCGCGCGATAGAAGTTTGCCAGCCGATCCAGTGCGATGGATTTGTCGTCATCATCGGTGAATAGGTCAAGGCTCTTTCTGCTTTCTTCGATGGCTTCCTGATATTTGCCCATGCCTGCATGCGCAAGTGCGAGATTGCTGTAGGCCCAACCAAAACTGCGGTCAAGTTCACTTGCTTTGGAGAAGGCTTGTGCGGCTTCCTCGTATGCATTGGTCTTGAGCAATACCGATCCCAATTCGTTCCAGATCTGATGATTTTTCGGATCGACCAGAAGGGCACGCTGATAGGTCTTGATCGCATCCTTGTTGCGGCTTTGTCTGCAATAAATATCTGCCAGCTTCAACCACGGTGTCACATAGTGTTTGTTGAGCTCTATCGCTTTTTGAAACGAAGCGATGGCATCGATATCGCGGCCGATGGTTGCATAAGAATCCCCAAGCCCAACCCAGGAAGCCGCAAGCGTGGGCGCGATCTCAATGGCCTTGCGGAAGGCACCAATCGAGTCGTCGATGTAGCCGATCCTGAAATACACGGTGCCGAGGCCATTCCATGCGATCGCATCTTTGGGATTGTGCTGCAATGCCTTTTGGAAGGCGAGCATGGCTTCATCATTTCGCATGATCTTCATGCACAGGTTGCCGAGGTTGTTCCACACGAATATCTGTTCGGGAGCGGTTTCGATGGCCTGTTTATAGGCATTGATGGCTTCATCGTTTTTGCCCTGGCTGAACTTGACCAGTGCCATCGCGTTGTAGCATTCGGCCTCGAACCAGTTGTCTTCCAATCGTATGGCGGCCTTGATGGCGTTTTCCAAAAGTTCATTCGCCTTTTCAAGGTCTCCCTTGCGCCAGTTGAGAATTCCCAACGTGAGCATGAGGTTCGCGCGCGTGGAGGTTGATTCTGCGTTCTCAGGCAACTCGGTCAGGAAGGCCTCGCGAAGGCTGATCTTTTCTTCGGTATCTTCGAATTGGTCGGTGTATTCACCGGTGCCCAGCCATGCAGATTCAACGGCAGTTTGCAAAATATGTTCGGGGTTGGGTGTGTCGGCAAATTCGATCACGCGCTGGCGAAATTCCCAAAAGTCGGGAGCAATGCTTGTTAGCTCGGAAAGGGTCTTTGGCGTTACCCAAAAGATCATGCGAATGTTTTTGTTGATCAGAACATCCTTGTGATGCCCCAACTTCTTAAACGCATCTTTTTGCCCGACATTTAATCCGTCAATGAAAAAGATATGGCTGGCGGTAACAGGAAAATCCTGCAAAAAGGAAACAAGATTTAATTCCGGAGTCTCATCCATTTGGATGCGAACGATCTTCTGCCCCTGCTCGATCAAATAATTTTCCAGGGCGGTTTCAGCATCGGCGCGAACGAATTCCGAGTTGTACACAACCAGAAGCGCCGATGGACGGTTCCATTGAATGGCAAGTTCGAGTTCCTTTACAACGATCTCCACTCGTTCATCAAATGTGTTCGATTGCCGAATGATGCCAGGATTGGTCATAGCATTTTCCTTAACACAGGATGTACGTCGCACCAATTTTCCTGATCGCGGTATTCAAGGATGGCAAGCAACTGCATCAATGGGCGCAAACGGTCGCTGAACTCAAGTCGTTTGCTTTCCATGATCTTTTTCAAGAGTTTGATGTCTTCCTTATCGAGAATGCGCCTGTATTCATTGCGAATTTCGGTGACGGCCCATTCGACATCTTCAATTTCCAGCTGGGCTGCTTTTCGACGTCGCGCGCGCCCGATCGAGGTGCGGATGATGCGCGCCAGTTCGCGGAATACGCCGCCACTGTAGGTGATCGCCTCTTCCAAAGCCGACGCATGGATCAGCGCAGGAGACATTCTCACCCCGACGAATTTTTCCAAAGTGCGATAGCCTTCCTTCAATTGTTGCTCGGCATCGGTTGCGGTCCGCAGGTTGATGTTGGGCAGAAAGAGCGCCTGGTCTCGAATGGCATCGAATTCCTTGCTGTAAAACAATGCACTGGATACGGTGTAGACGATGGCACAGTTGGGCTGCATCATGATCTCCCTGCGGTCATGGAAGATGGCACGGGCGCGATCCAGGTCTGGCTTGTCCATATCATCGATCAGGATCAGGGGAATGCGGCGTTCCTGATTGTAGATCGCGGCTGCGATGTGATTGATGATGGCGATCAAACCGGTGATGTCCGTTTCAACGATCTGGCGTAATTCCACGCGGGTGGCTGGTTCCAATTTCATCTTGAGGCCAGCGTGTGCGAAAAAGGCATCGATCGATGCGCCAAGCTCATATTCCGAAACTCGCCCGTCCAGGATGGTGGAGATTTGCTTTTCCACTTTGCCTTTCCAGCCGTTTAGTTCCTTGAGCAGCTGGTCGGGAAGTTCCCCGCCTTTTTTGCGATATTCGCGGAAGAGGCGGCTGCCAATGGCCAGCAATACATCGCGGTAATCGAGGTCAATGATGTCGGTCTCTTCACGGATGCTGAAGTTGATCGGCCAGTATTTTTTCTGGATGTCGGCATTGCTCAGCAGATGTAACAGTTCTGTGGATTTTCCGCACCCGCGATGACCCGAGAAGAAGAACTTGGGAGGGCGGTAGAACGGGGCAAGCAGAGCGTCGATCAATTCATTGATTGGGTTGCCGGGACGATTGATATAGAACGGATTGGTTTTTCCGTTTGGTCCGGGTTTGAGGGGCAGGTCCAGCTCGAAGTTCATCCATGCCCTGTCAAAATCAGTTGCTTTCAGATAATCAAAACTGTTCATTCAACCTCTGCTTGAAGATTGCAATCATTGTACGAATTCGTCTCGTAAACCAGTAGCTCAAAAGAAGGGGTCTTTCGCATGACTGCTATTGACCATATCGGTTGGGCATCTTTGGTCAATATTGACCATCCCAAACGGTCCTTCCTCTTTCTAGTTAACTGCCGTGGTCAGTCCCTCGCGGATGGCATACAATGCAGCCTGCGTTCGATTGGCGAGATGTAGTTTGTTCAAGACGCTGCTCACATACTTCGCGATCGTTCTTTCGTTGACCACCAGTGTGCTGGCGATTTCCTGATTGCTCAAACCGCGTGCGATCAACTTGAGCGTTTCCAGTTCGCGGCGGGTGAGATGATCGTTGCTGGAGAGCGTGCTGGTTGTGACCGGGCGGCTGTCAAAATCCTTGATCACCTGCATGGCGATGGATGGATGGATGGATGCCTGCCCACTGGCAACCTCACGAACCGCCTTGAGGAGTTCGGCTCGCGGAGTATCTTTGAGCATGTATCCCAGGGCCCCTGTTTTGATGGCCTGATACACACGGTTGCTTTCCGCAAAGCTGGAAAGTACGAGAATGCGAAACTTCTCGGAAATATCCTTCAACTTCGGTATGGTTGTCAGCCCATCCTGCAGTGGCATGACCATATCCAACAGGATCACATCCGGTTTGGTTTTGCGGGCGAGTTGTACGGCCTCGATCCCATTTTCCGCCTCGCCGACCACTTCCATGTCAGCTTGCAGCGATAGAATGGCAGCCATTCCTTCACGGACTACGTTTTGATCATCGACAACGAGAATGCGGATTTTGTTCATGAGTTTGCCCTGTTCTGTGATGTGTATTAATGAATGAATCGCTATCTTTAGATTGCCTTGGAATGTAGAGAGATGCTAAAAGATGAAAATCTTCCTGCGTTTGCCTGTACGTCCTGAAGTTGCGCTTCCTGCTCCGCCCAGTGGCTGGGTGACCAAACCTCAAGATATTCACCCTGTCCGACGATGACCACTTTGCCTTTCAAGTTTGCGTATTCCATCAGGCTTTGTGGCACCGAAATGGGTTCGCCTTCATCGACCTCCAGATAATTTGCCGAGCCCAGGAACATTCGCAGCAACAAGCGGGCCAGGGGATCGGTAATGTTGAGAGAGGATATGCTTTCGTATATCTCTTGAAACGTTTCCGCTGTGAGTACCAGCAGGTTTTGATCGAACCCTTGCGTAAGGTAGATACCGCCGGAGATCAGCTTTCTCCAGTTGGAGGGGAGAGAGAGGCGGTTCGAACTTTTCAACTGGGTGGTGTGATGTCCAAGGAACAAAGTATGTCTCCTAAAAGGTGTTCAGGTCCTAGTCATTTATAGATGCATTATAAGAAGGGGCTTTGTTTTACCTAATCCTCAAAACTGGTGTTTGCCCCATGCCAAAAGATGTCCGTTCGCGAAGGCGTAATGGATAAAAATGACCATGTCTTTTTGCCCGGGGGAATGCACTCTTTATCCTGATCGTTAAATAAAAAATGACAGCGCATAAATGGCGCTGTCATTTGGGTCTGTTCGAATCTAAACAAAACTATTTTTTTGGTTCTGCCAGACCTTCGCGGATTGCATATAAAGCAGCCTGGGTGCGGTTGGCAAGATGCAGTTTTTCCAAAATGCTGCTTACATATTTCGCAACGGTTCTTTCATGTACCACCAAAGTGGTGGCGATCTCCTGATTGCTCAACCCGCGTGCAATTAACTTAAGAGTTTCCAGTTCGCGCGGAGTTAGTGGGTCTGCGGTATACATCAACTCTGCGGGGTGATCAATTTCATTGATCACTTTCATGGCGATGGCCGGTTGAATCGACGCCTGTCCGTTTGCAACGTCACGAATGGCTTGCATCAGTTGCACTCTTGTTGCATCCTTTAAGAGAAAGCCAAGCGCGCCGGCTTTGATACTCTGATAGACCCGGTCGCTCTCTGCAAAACTGGTCAGCACCAAAATACGCGACTTGGGTGAAACCTCTTTTAGCTTTGGGATGCTTTCCAGTCCGTTCTGTTTTGGCATGTGCATATCCAGAAGGACCACATCCGGCTTGGTTTGTTTCGCGATTTCAACAGCCTTGATGCCGTCTTCTGCTTCACCGACCACTTTCATGTCTGTTTGAAAGGAAAGGATGGCCACCACTCCATCCCGAACCACGCTTTCATCATCCACAACTAAAATCCGAATTGGCTTCATTGTTCCTAACCCTTTCTGCTCACAGTGACGGAAATTTTTGTTCCCTGGTCAACTTTTGAGGTGATCTTGAATTTTCCATTGACCTGTAACGCGCGCTCTCTCATATTTTTCAACCCCAGGCCTGCATTATCGATTTTCTTTATATCAAAACCAACGCCATCATCGAGGATTTCAAGCATTACATTTTGGCGGGTTTGCTTTAAGTTAACAGATACTTTTCGCGCATGAGCATGGCGCAGGATATTGTTTAGGGCTTCCTGGGCGATGTAATACAGGGCGATTTCTGTATCTTTTGCCAACTGGATATTTTCGTCTGCGATCAGCCCGGCTTTGATGTCCGCCCGGCCTTCCACAGCGGCCAGGCGATGATGAAGCGATGAAACCAGCCCGTCCTTGAGGTCAATGGGCTGCATTTCATATAGGAACAAACGCATTTCTTTGACGGCCTGCCTGGCGTTTTCGCCGATGCGAGTCAATACTTGCAAAGGGGCGATCTGCGATCCTGCTTCGATCCCGGCTTGTGCAGCCTCTGTCAGCGCGACCAACCCGTATAATTTTTGGCTGACCGAATCGTGCAGATCGCGCAGGAGGCGCTGCCGTTCCGAAAGGGCAATCGCAAACTGCCTGCGACGATTGCTGTCGATCAGTGTGGCAATCTGATTGGCAATGGTAGTGAGACGGATCACTTCATCCTGTGTGTAAGGGTTGTTATCGCTTCGCCCCAGGCATAAACAGCCCAATACCGTATTTTCATGCTGTGTATAGATTACCAAAGGAATCATTACTGCCGAGTCCAGGTCGATGTTTTTTAGATTCGATGGAATCCGTTCAAATTCTCGAAAATTATTAATGACCAATGGTCTGTTTTCTTCGTTACCGATCAGCAGGTTGTAGATGATCGAAGAGGTGACCTCGCTGGTAATGACTTTCATATGCTCTGGCGGTAAACCAAAGTGCGATATTAATGACAGCTTTTGCCGGCCGTCGTCCTCTGTTTCCTTGGTGAGAAAAATGGCGGCTGCCTGGCTGTTGAATGAATACAGGATCTGATAAATGGAATCGGACAGAAATTCATCCATGTTCATTGAGCGGCTGGCTGTACTTGAAATTGCGTTCAAGAGTACGAACAATTCGTCGCGTGCCTGTTGACGGGCGTCGTCGGCAAGTTTGCGCTGTGTGATATCGCGCCAAACGATCAGGTGTCCAAAATCCCCGTTGACTTTGTCTGTCAATTGAGAAATGCGGATGTTTAAATATCGCCAGTCATTTTGCGCCTTTACGCTACGGCGCATTTCCATTTCTTTTATTCCCTCGGAGGACCTTATTAATTTGGGCCAATCATTCAAAATGTGATCCACCGGCTCGCCATAGATGTTTTCACGAGACATGCCGATCATTTTTTCGGCCGCTGAATTCATATCGATGACATGATCCTGATGATCAACGACCATCCAGCCGTCGTCCATGCCCTCCACAACGATTTCACGTGTAATGGGTGAGGCCTCAATTAAATGGGTGTTGAATTTCCCGTAGGAAATTCCAGCCACCGCCATCGAATAGCAGAGGATGGAAATAAAAAAGCCGGTTTCAAGGTTGTTTACAAAGAAAATAATGATGGTGCCCACTAAAGGGAAGATCGCCCCCAAAAGAATGGTCCCTGCCTTAAAAAAATGCACGCGTGGTTTTTGAACAAAGGTATCCAGTAAAAAGATGATGCTTCCGGCCAAAAGATGCAGCGTGTAGAGAAGGTTTAAGCGGTTCAGGATATCTATTTCGGAGGGGAGGAAAGTTCTCCTAAGACTTTCCGCCCAAAATAACATTTGAATGATCGCAGGTTCGATTAAAAAAATGAATATCGTGAACTGATTGATCCAACGCGAACGATTCGCATAGTCCAATGCAAAGTAGAGTTGAAATGTTGCAGCCAATGCCAGGCAGAGATAGCTAACAGCTTTTAGAACATCCTTCGGGATATGAAGCGCGGGAATTTGGTATAGCAGATATGTCATTGCCCAAACCGCCAGACTGATGATCAGGCCGGAAAGGGGCACCGTGCCGGAAGCTCTTTTGCGCAACAGTAATATTAATCCCGCTGAGAGAGCGATCACGATGGTGAGGAGAAGGTTGGGCAGGTCTGGTTTCATGATTCGTCAATGTCCATCAAATTCTGTTCTTCCAGAAGGGCATGCAGATTGGGGTCCCGCATGATTTGATGCCTGTTTATTATGTTGGTTTTCAGCGCTGCGCCTAGACCATCAAGAGCAGCCTCGATATTACCAGATAGCAGGATTCCACAGGTTTTTTGAAGGATATTCTTCTCAACTGCACTTTTCTCCAGTTTTTCGAGCAGCGCAGCGGATTCTTCGGGCTGGTTGTTTTTTGAGTAACAAACTGCCAGGGAATAAAGTGTGTCGAGACTGTTTGTGTCTTTTTCAATTGCTTTTTCCATGGTATCAACAGCATCCTGGGTCCTTCCCATCGAAAGATATAACAGCCCGAGGACATGCCATAAATGGGAATTACCAGCGTCGATTTTGGTGGCTCGATTGGCTGCGAGAATCGCCTCCCTGTTCTTTCCGATTCCATGCGCTGCAATGCAGGAGTTAATCATAAAAATGCTGTTATTGGGCTCTATGGCAAGGGCCTGATCAAAGCAGGCTCTTGCTCCCTGCCTGTCACCATCTTCAAAGGATTTTATTCCCTTAATGTTAAGGATCCAGCCGCTGTATTGGTGATTTGATTGTGATTTGACAGCAGCAAGTGCATTGTTAAAATGCTTTGAAAAATCTTCAAGCGTATTCAATTGCCAGGTGAGATGAAGCAGCTTCAGGGTCATGCCGAGGCGGGTTGTTGTTGCATCCTCACTGTCAGGTAATTGGGAAAGTAAATTTTCGTAGTACTCAATCTGCTTTTTTTGCGCCGGGATATCCATCCATGAGAGCTGTTCTTTCCAAAGAAAAAGCCCGGTTGGAACGGAGGGGCTTCTAGGGCCGCGTTTGGGTGCGAACTCAATAACACGATGGCGGAAGGCCCAAAAATCCGGTGCCAGGCGGGGTAAATTTGCTGCCTCTGCTTCAGTTAACCAAAATACAGCACAAATTTTTTGTTCCACAAGAATTTCACGATGAATATTCAATGCCCGATAAACATCGCCGTTTGGTGATATTTGATTGGCATGTTCCAGTCCTGAAATGAAAAAAACGGTCTTTTCGTGGTTTGAAGTTGAATAGGCGGTACGGATCACATCTGTGTTTGTGTTATCCGGCTTGATATATTGGACTTTTTGTTTTGTTTTTGCCAGTTTTTTTTCAAGAAACTGCTGCGCAATCAATTGGCCGCCCGGGGTATTGTGAATTGCCAGGAGTATGCTGGGTCTGTGCCATTGAAAGGCAAGTTGTATTTCGTCGTAGAGGCTGTTTATTCCCTCTGCAAATCCTTTACTGTAGGAATTTTTCCGTTTTTTTGATACTTTGTTGTTTGTTTTTCTCATTTTTGTTCTCGAGTACTTCTATTCAAGACCCGATAAAAAATGAATGGGCTTTAATGGCAATAAATAACGGGCTTTCTGATCGATCAATTCATAATATTGTTTCCAAAGATCAAAAAAGGCGGGAGCGTCAAGCGCAGTCAGTCTTTGAAAACTGTTTGAGTGCAATTCCTGCATGGCGTCATTGGTGAAACCGCTCATGGAAACAATCATGCCGTAATCGTTTGGATTTATGGCCGAAAGAAAGCTTTTAATCCCCTCAAGCGTGACGGCCTGCCCTTTGTGTTTGATCTGGGCCATGATGCGCTGGCCCTTGGCTCCAATCGGATCTGAAAACGCGATCAGGTTGATCTGACCGCGTTGTTTTTCAGCGGGTGCCATCCATGAAGGATAGTATTCCATTGCACGAAGAAGCTCTGCCAGCATGAGTTGAAGTTCGCTTGGACTTAATTGATGCAGATGTTTTTCGATCTGCGCCCATGCGGTTTCCTGGGCAATCTCCATTTCCATAACGCTTTCCGGGGCCACACGCCTGCGGATGTTGTAGATGCGGACTGCCTCAGTGTAAAAGTCCTGTACATTCGTAAATTTTCTACAGGCCTGGTAGCCATCTTCGGTTATATACCAACGCCCTTTTTCGTTTTTTATGAGCCAGCCGGCGTGGGTAAAGGGAATCGTGGAGATCCGTATGATCTTCTCATAACGGGGGGTGTTCGTCTCAGGAGAAAGTTTAAGTTCTTCTTCTGTTAATTTTGCAAAATCTGGGATAAGAGCTAATACTTCTTTTGCGGTCAGGCCTTCGGGTTTGTCCCACAGAATTTCAAAGACACTGCGCAACAACTCGCCTGCTCGTTTCATTGTTATATTTGACATTGACAGGGTCCTGAGTGTGTAAAGCGATTACACGGATGATAAATTATAAAGTGTTCAGGCCTTGTTGTCGACGCGTCAGGCGAATGTATTGTTCGACCATTTCCTTGGGATGGGGGCGGGTGCCCAATACGACCAGATATCCGGGCGCCCAAAAATCATTGGATAGATTCTCTTCCTTGATCCGTCCAAAATTCGACATGATCAATGCAGACGTATCGTAACGGATTTGCTGCATAAATCTACCGGGGGGGGTGGCAGGCAAAACTGAGATGGACCATTGGAAGTAATTTGGATCGATGTTTACAAATTCTAAACGCCAGCCAAAGGAGATGCAGATTTGTTGCAACCATTGCGGCAGGAAATCTGCGAGGTCGCCTTTTAATTGATGTGAAGGGAAACGGGGGATAAGAAGGCAGGTATAACTTAAGTCGTAAGATTCGGAATGAACGGGCTCTAATAAAACCCCTTCTTTCAACGATGTTTCTTGACTTTCATCCGTTTGAAAGAATGAGAACGAGTGCGTGGTTTTTACATCGACGCGATCAGAGGAATCCATTAGTGTAGACCCTCTTGATTGGAGCAGGCAAAACGTACGACTCTTAACATTTTTTGGGAGACCTTTCTGCATTATACCCTGTAAGGGGATTTTTTACCTCCCCGTTTTGAGTTTGCAAAATTGTTATGTGCGGTTTTTGTACCAAAATACTCAAAATAATCAAGGTTTCTTGACAGACAACGGATGGAACAGCGGAAAATGTTGACACGAAATAACAATGCCGGTTTGGACAGAATCAGAATATCCTTCACTCGTTGAAAAGTATTTGCCCCTTTTGTATGCTCCAAGGAATTTAAATGAGCAAAAAAGTTGTATTTAATGGCATTGAGATATTTGCTTCTGAAGATGATCAATCCGCCCAAAGCCTGCTTGGTTTTGTAGAGAATATCATCACGCGCCTTGAAGCCAGCTTAAATGGCACAGATGGGAATTTTAATATTTCGATCGACACAAACTTTTTCCCAAATAAGGCGACAAAATACAATATCACCATCAATGGGAACATGGATCAGAAGACCAGGGATAAGGTAATGAAAATCCTGCAGAAATCCGCCGAGACGAAGGATGCACGAATTACAGGAAGCATAAAAGTGGACTTGCAAATTCGAGACGTTTAGTTTTTTTGCGTGTAATCGCAATGAACAAAAGGCACTCTGGCGGAGTGTCTTTTGTTTTGTCACTGATGAGTTGTGCAAGATTGGGTGAGTGCATCCCCCAAAGGTAATGCCTTCGTGCAAGGTAGATGTAAGGTTTTTGAATAAATATTTCTTTTCCCGCATTTAGAGATACTGTATATTTATTTTATCGATACCAACTTGTAAACAAGGAGAATAAAATGAATTACCGCTTAATGTTCACCATCAATGCGATTGCCGTAGCCTTGTTCGGGGCGGGCTTTTTGATCCTTCCCGATTTTGTGCTGTCCCAGTTCAATGCCGAGATCTATGTAATCGTAAATTATATTTGCCGTTTCTTTGGCGGCACCCTGCTTTTACTGGCCTGGTTCCTTTGGATGCTGAAGGACATGGCTAATGCAAAACTACAGCGGACCATGGCAATCGTGCTTTTGGGTTATTCAGCCGCCGGCTTTGTTCTGGCGATCATGGGTATGACTTCCATTGGCGTGCTTCGTACAAACGGCTGGGTGTTGCTGGTGGTATATGGCTTGTTTGTCCTGGTTTATGGATACATGTTATTCCTTCAACCCAAGGAGCAAAAACAACGCAGCTCCAGGAAATCATCCAAGAATTCGGCTGCTGACAACGACAGCGCCGAAAGCTATCATAAGGTTGTGTAAAACAAAAAGGCTGGAGCAGATGCTCCAGCCTTTTTTATTCACTTCCACGCTACAGAGGTTATCTTTGGATGGAGGAGAGGGAAAATGGAAAAACCGAAAACCAATGTACTATATTGAGTTGCAGGGTTGGGGTGTAAACTCCCGCAGCGAGGTACACAATGGATGAACGGATAATGGAATATTTCAAGTTTGATGCTGCTGACTTGAGCGAAAACCGCAGTGGCGCGCTGACTGAAAAACAGAGGACACGCCTGACCGCTGAATTGCAGTCTGCCCGTGCGAAGAAAACACTCATGGCTTATGGGGTGTTTTTTCTTGCGGCGTTGGGGGTGCTTGTTGCGGTAGGTATCTGGTTTGTGCCCGCGGCAGGTTTTGGAATGCGCATCGGGTTCACAATTGGATTTGGCCTCATCTGGTCGGCTGTATATATTTTTATGGGTATGATCTTTTTGCCCTCCCCTTTGTATACAGATCTGAAGCTTGCGAGTGAGACCGGGCGGGTAAATATTGTTCGTGTGGAATCACATAACAGCACCAACCGCTCGGCCAGCTCCCGCTTTGATCTGTATATTGGGAATCGCAGATTTGTTGCCGATCATCATATTGGAAAAATTCTTATCCAGGGTGATGAATATACAGTGTATTATCTTCCTCAATCCCAGAAAATCGTGTCGGTGGAATTGATCTCATCCGGGAAATGAAAAGAATATTGGTTGCGGTCTTTGTTCATGGGCCCTCCTGCTTGCTTTGCAATAATTTGATCAATGCATCGATCAATTCAGTTGGGATCATTCCGCCGCCCGGTTGACCGCCTTCCGGCATTCCCGCGCCGCCTCCATCTGGACCTCCGACCGGGGGCGTGCCTTCCGGAGGTTGACCGTTTCCTTCGGGCATGGCCCCGCCTTGCTGGCCTTGACCGCCGGGTCCGTCCATTGTGATGCCTTGTTCGCTCATGATGGTTTGAGCCGTTTCACGGGTAATCTGCATCTGGGAGATGGATTGAATTTGCCCTGAGGTCATGACCGCCAGGATCTCCTCGACGATGCCGTCGATCTGGTCCTGGTTTTCGGCGCTGAGTCCCTGGGGCTGTGTGCCCGGGTCCCCTTGTGTTCCCTGAGCTGGAACGGAACTTTCCACGACGGTCTTAAGGTTTGTATACAGCGGAAGCAGGATGCTGGCCTGTTCCTTTGAAACCGCAAGGCTGGTGCCTTCGAGTTTGAATGTGCCGAGGATGAGTTGCTGTTCGATCGATACAGCGCCCGTGTATGTGGTGCTGAGTTCGACGGTTGCCGCGGATGATTCGACAGCGGTAGCGGGAACTTCAACAGCGGCGGCAATCGCCGGGTCCGTTGCGGCAGGGACCGGCGCGGCGAGCTGCGTTGTCGCACAGGCGGCCAGAAGCATGGCGGCCGAAAGCGCCAAGAGGGACAATGTCGATCTGATACTTTTATTCATACATATCTCCTGTTTCATAAACTTGTTTCAGGGTTTATGTTAATGGAGCAGTATGTTGAGGCTGTCAGGAATTTATGGGGAAAATATGCAGATTGAAGATCAGTTTTTTGCGGCGCGGATTTGATCCTTGCCCTGTTGTTTCGCGCGGTACAGTTGTTGATCGGCGATGGCGATCATTTCGGAAGGAGTTTGAGCATTTGCATTGTGACTCATGCCGATGCTCAATGTGATCCTGTTTATTTCCGGATGGATACTCGGCCATGTGAAATCCCGCATCTGTTCCGTGATCTTCAAACATATTTCATGAGCCTGTTGAGGTGTGGTTTCGACGAGGATGATCATGAATTCCTCGCCGCCGTAGCGGCCCACGCAGTCCACCACACGGCAGGAGGTGCGCAGGATCCTTGCGATTTGTTTGAGCACCTCATCGCCGACCTGATGCGAGAAACGGTCGTTGACCGATTTGAAATCGTCCACATCCAGCATGGCGATGGAGAAGGGATGGCTGAAGCGCCGGGCACGCTCGAATTCCTGATTGGCCTGGATGTCGAGCCAGCGGCGGTTGCTCAACCCGGTCAGGCCGTCTTCACGTGCGAGCTGTTCCAGCATTTCGGCCTGGATCTCCAATTGACGTAACAGCCGCGTTTTTTCGTTTTCCGATTTCTTTGCTTCGCTGAGTGCCTGCGAGAGTTCGTGCCTTTTCAGCCGTTCCTGTTCGGCATCCTGCCGCGCCTTCTCGATTTCGGAGCGGGCGATGATTGCATGGATGCGCCGTTCGGAATCCTGGCTGTAGAAACTTTTCCAAACCTTGTGATAAATGCGGTAATGGTTTAAGGCCTGCTCGAAATCCCCGATGGCCCTGTATACCTCCGCAAGCGCGTTGTGGGCATTCCTCATCTTTTCATTGATGTTCATTTCTTCCGCGATCTTCAGCGATTGATGCAAGAGGGCAATGGCCTCGTTGAATTTTTCCTGCTTCGAGTAGTTCCTGCCCAACAGGCAGAGTACCTCCGATTGATCCGGGCGGGCATCGGTCTGTTTCATGATCACCAGTGCCTCGTTGAGACAATCCCTCGCCAGCAGGTATTGACCGTTTTCCTGATGGGCCATGCCCATGACGGTCAACGCCACACCCTGATCGTGCAGGTTCCCCGTACGTTTTGCGATCTCCAGGCTGCGGCGTAAGTGGCCAATGGCTTCCTCGTGATTCTTGAGCAAGGCATGGACCTTTCCCAGGTCTGCGAGGATGCTGCTTTCCAGGGCGCGGTCATTGGTGCCCTGATTGAGCTCCAGGCTTTGGCGGTAATATTCCTGTGCCTTCTTCAAGTCGTCGATCTGCACAAAGATTTGCGCAATGTTATATAACGCGTAACTGGCGGTGGAGGGGATGGCCTCGGACACGTTCAGGCTGTTAAAAAGATATTCGAACGCATCGGAGAATTGGGCCAGTTGTGTATAGGCGATGCCGATGTTGTTAAGCGAACCGGCTTCCCCTTTTCGGTCGCCGATACGACGGCGGATGGCAAGGCTTTTATGATGATATTCGATGGCGTCATTGAAGAGGCCTTTGCGCTCGTATATGTTGCCGATCAGGTTGTAGGCGTTCGACTCGCCGCGTTCGTCTCCCAGGCTTTGGAACAGGCTGATGGCTTGCTGTGTGGTGGCAAACACATCCTCCTGCATACCGAGGATGTACTGGCACAGCCCGATGAGATACAGGCTGTTGGCAAAACCCATTTGATAATCCGTTTTTAACGAGAGGTCTTTCGCATTCGTACACAGCTCCAGCGATTGACGCGTATCCAAATGGCGCATGTCGTGGGCACGCGCGATGAGATCGTCGATCTCCTGGTGTGTGGGATAGCCGTGATCGTTGGTCATGATAAGCGATTGATTATAAAAGGGAAATCCCCTGAATATTGTGTTGAATCAATGTTAAACTCGGGCGCAATGAAAAAGTCTTTGGCTTTCTTTGCAGGCGTGTGTTTGTTGACCGCAGGCTGCGGCTCGGGCGGTAGTCCGGTGAAACTTTCAGAGGAGCCGATCTCGTTTGTGTCGAACCCTGCGGCGGCGGAGTCTGATGCGTTGATTCCTGCATCGACCAGCGCAGTTCCCGATCCCATTCCCGAGTGGGTGGGCGGGTTTGCGAATCCGCTGCTGGCCGCTGTATCGAATGAAAAACCCGTCTTTCAAGATGACTTCTCGCGGTATCGCGGATGGTTGAATGAAATGTCCGGCGTGGACGGGAGACTGTACGCAGACTTGCAGGATGACATGCTGCTTTTGGAATTACCCGAGCGCACAAAAGAATCGTTCGCTTATAACCCGAAGATCAGCGTGAAGAATTTCGTATTGACTTTGGACCTCAGGTTTTATCACGGCCAGCCGAAGGACACAGTTCGATTTCAATTCGACCATGCCAGCGGTCAGCAGATTTCATTCGAATTTTCCAACAACCGAAGCTGGAAATTTCACTGGGGAACTGCGGATGATCTGCATTCGATCTCCGGCATCTATGAACATTTCCCGCCTGAGCACATTCCGGTGACCATCATCATGGATGGGACGAACTGTGCTGTGTATTTAAATGACGAACCGCTTGCGTATTCGGATGAATGCCGCGAAGGGCCAACGCCTTCCTCCAAAGCATGGACGACGACCCTGCGCCTGCTTCGAGGCAGCGCGCGTGCCGTGATCGTCAATTTCGATAATCTAAAACTATGGGACCTGGATGCGGTAAGCCATTAAAAAAACAAAAACGGCCCGCGCGGGCCGTTTTTGTTTTTTTGAATGGTTAGTTCTCCAGAAAACCGTCGAGCCATTTGCCGATGAGCGGATATCGGTAATTCCGTCCGTTGAGGACGGAGACTGCCGCGAGCAGGCGGATGATCAACAACACGAAGGAGGATGGCAGGATGCAGGCAAATGTCATAAAGGGGAACATGAAGGGCAGAAAGAAAAATGGCGCGATCTGCGCATCGGAGGGTGGTGTGTTCATGAAGGAAAACATCGACATGGACATCCCCAGAAACATAACGCCGAACAGGCAGAAGAAAAAGGTTCCCATTCCCACAACGACGACAAGGTCGAAGATCAACGCTTGCAGCGCCTGGAACTTTACAAAGCGCGATTTGTCCTTTTGCATGCCCCATACGATCATTGCCACCAGCGGACCGAAGAGATGCACAAGCGCACCCATCAGTTTTTCGTCGGAAGTGGGGGAGACGATCTCCGTGGCGCTCATGATCGAGGCGCTCCTTCGATGATCGTGGGATTCATCCTGCGGAGGAGGATATTGCCGAGGATCGGGTATTTGAAATTCCTCCCGCGGATGGTGAGGATGCTGGCGATGGCCGCCAGCAGAAAGTAAATGGGAGTGGCGATGATGGCGATCAGATAGATCAGCATGAAAATGCCAACAAAAATCAGCAGACCAATTCCAGCAGCAGGGGAAAGGTCCCCAGCCGGCCCTGTGGAAGAAGCTTCAGGCGCGAAGAGGAACAGCCCGGCCATCATGGCGAAAAAGAAAACCATGTATGCGCCCATGCCGATCATGTAGGCGGCAAATGCGATCAGTTGATACAAGGTCGCCTGCATGGCTTGAAAGCGCAGCTTGAGCGACCGTTCCTTTTGCGAGAACCAGACCACCAGCGGAGTGATCATGCCCCACAATTGCAAGATGGCGGTGGAATGACAAATGCCGCTGACCCAGTTATCCTCCCATTCTTCCATTTCCGCTTCTGTTGCCTGGCCGTTGAATATCTGTTTCTTTAACCAGCGCCCAATGAGCGGGTAGTTAAAGTCGCGGTCGATCATGCAGAACACCGCGCCGACGATCCCGATCAGGAAGAAGAGTCCCCATAGACCAAACATGGTGAGCATGATGAGCGGCTGGAGAATGAATGGAAAGAATTCGGGATCGAACGATGTGGTTTCAGAAAGGAAGGCGCCGGCGAGAATAACAAGAATGATGCCTCCAAAGAGAAAGACGAAGATCCCAATAAACCATACCCAAAAGGTAAGCGCCTGATATCCCATCGCCTGCAGCGCATGAAAGCGCACGTACTTTGATTTGTTGCGTTGATTGGCCCAGATCAGGGTGGGTGCGAGCGGACCAAAGAATGCGAAGATCACGGATGCATGTGCCAGCGCTGCCAGTATTTTTTCGTCGGATGTGGGTTTTTCCATGTGGTTTCCTCCTGTGAATGAATAGACCTCTTGTAAGTATTCGACGGACTGCGGAAGTTCTACTTCCGCACTGCAAAAGCAGAGCTTTTGCAGTCCCTTGGCCCGACTTATGCAAGAGGTCAAATATCTTTCCATAATGATACTCCGATTCTTGCGAAGCGCTGTCACGGATCGGTTTGATAAACGTCCCGTCCTTTTTACGGTCCCCGCTCCAGCAATGCAGGGTTTCAAGACATGAATTTAACTTATTTCAGAAGGAAATTTATTTTCTTCCAAGGAAAAATATTTAGCTTCAAAAGAAAATAAATTATCCTTGAAAGAAACTTGTTTTTGCTTTGAGGGTTTTCTCCTTAAGAACTTGAAAAACCTGATTGGAGGTGTGTTATGGCGAATCGGATCAAAGCGATCAAAGCGATCAAGGCACTCTGCCCGCGCATCGACCTTGAAGCACCAGCCCGCGAGGAGCGTTACATGCAGCTGATCACCCAGCGCACCACGCTTTCGGCGGGGGTGGTGCGCAACGTGCAGGAGAGCGAACTGGAGACCATCATCGGCATCCTCATGGAAGGCCGTTCGGTTCATACGGGCACGGCAGTATATTCTCCAAGCATCGGGCTGGACGGGGAGATCACCGTCAACGTACGCCCGGACGTACGCATCGCGCACGCCCTGAATGCTGCCGGAGCCTTTCGAGGGAAAATTATCAATGCTGACAATATCGGCCGCACCGCCGCCGACCTGGTCTCCCAATGGAACGAACTCCACCCCGAGGATGCGGTGGAAGGATAAAGATTTTGCACCGCAAAATACCGCCGTGGGATACCCTAACGGGCACAAGTAAACCCCACGGCTGGCCATACGAAGCCGACTGAAGTCGGCTAGTCCGCTTAAGCGGACTTTGCATTTGTAGAAGTCGCCTGGACCTTTCCTTTAACCCCTCTCCCGTCTCCCCCAAGGGGGAGAAGCTATTTGCTCCTTAAACTAAATATTGACTTGGAAACTCAACAATCCCATCACGCAGAAAAGAAGACAACACCTTGCCCTCTCCCTTGGGAGAGGGACAAATCGTCACGCCGATCAATTACCATAATCAGGGAGAGGTCCGTTAACCAATCCACCCGAGGCCGTATTTGTCTTCTACTCTTGTGGTCTATCTGGCTCGTAAGGATGCCCTTCCCAAATTGGGTCATATGCTGCGGATAAGTCAGTGCCTTCGATCTCGTTGAATGGAAAAGTAATCCAATCAATGGTTTTTCCTTGAGCAATTGCATTTTCTAAGGCTTTTTGAAAATTATCAAGAGCTTTTAAACTGGGAGGCCAATAGAACGAGGCCCATCTTACCTTTGGGAGTTTCAATCTTCCGCTTACTATCGTGAGTCCCCCTCTAGTTACAAGATATCTATCTAAATCTTCTTCTGTATGAAATTCCGTAACAACATGCTTTCCGAACGGTGGCGGAAATTGTGCTTTAACCTGCCATTTCTCAATTGTTTCATTATTAACATCGACCAAGTTGTATTGTTTTAGTTTGCCCTCAACAGTGATGATGTATCCAGTAACAAGTACTGACACCTTAATTTTAGTGAAAATTATTTCTCTTTCATTATGTATTTGTTTCCAATCTTTTGGTAAATCCAGATTGATTTCATGTGTTCCTAGGGTGTAAGGTATTTTTCCTTTTAGCCAGGCATCCCAAGCTAAATCACCTATGGATCCGCGGATTTTGCCTTTCTCGTCAAAAAAGAACAAAGATGGTTCGTCGCTTTCGTTCGCAACCGAGACATTTACAGTTGCAATGGTTGCTTGAAGATAAATCAAAGACTGATAAGCCTTTTTGACTTCGCTTGTTAGTTTGCTTGTGACATCTTTGAGCAACAAGGTTCTTAAGCCCATATTTTTTGCGCGTTCGATTGCTCCACTTTCATATCTGCTTGTTGATACGAAAATTCCAAGCTGCACAGGAAGTCCCACATCGTTTAGTTTATCTATGAACTCTCCAATTTTTGCAATGCCTGTCGAATCTTTTTCATTTTTACACTCGATGGCAATTCTTACAGGAAATCCAGCCACTTGACCTGTTATCAAAACATCAATTTCTCTTGTTCTTCCACTTTTATCTAATGTGGGGAGAAATATATTTCTTTCAACTTTTACTCCAGGCAGGTTGTGCATTTCGGCGATAATTTGCTCTAATACATCTCCCTTTTCTCTTGTTGAACCTTTAGGTGCATTATGTTTCCTTCTTGTTCTAACCATTGTTTCCCTCCCACCAGCCCATCAACTCACTCATCGCCAGACTCGGCGTCGCGTCACCCTGACGGCCGGTGTTCCACGTGACGATCAAGTCCTTCTTCGCGCGCGTGATGCCCACGTAGAACAGACGCAATCTTTCCTTCACATATCCAAGCCGTGCATCGAAGGTGGCGCGACCTTCTTCATAGACATCGTATTCGCCGTTCGACTCCAGTGCGGTCAACTGGGCGAGCGCCTCGGCCTCCAAATTCAGTCCCTGCTTCACGAACCACTTCTCCGAAATAAAACGGTCGTTCGGCATGTTCGACGGGAAGTCATAATTATTGACCGACATCATATACACGCGGTCCCACTCCAGCCCCTTGGCCTTGTGCATCGTCGTCACCACCACCTTCCCGCGATGCCGTTCGGGGTCAAAGCCCGAGTCATCTTCCGAGAAACCGATGAAGCGCCGTTCATTCTTTGCGATCACCGCCAGCTCCGAGGTCAATTCCGGCAGACGCCATTCGTTATGATCGTCCGCTGCTTTTCTTAAGACCAACGCCAGTTTATGCGCCAACGCCAGATCAGACGCTTCGGTGAAGACATCCTGCGCCAACGTCAACACCAATTGATCGATGGGCAGAGTCACCGCATTCAGCCATCGTTGCACGTTGACTCGAAATTCATTTAACTCTGCGATAACGTGCTCCGCTTCGGACTCCGCCAAATCTGCCAGCCAATCTTCGGCAGGGTTCGGCGCGATAAATTTTTCCACTTCATGGACTCGTCGAATCAGATCGCTCACGCCTTTGACGATTTCCATCTTCTCGACATCTTCGCGCCAGTCCCGCCGCCACACTTCATACGCCTTCGACAGTTTCCGCGCCGATTGCGGGTCCGCGAGATAAGACAGTAAATAATTCAACGACCCCGCCGCCGCCCTTGTATTCGACGTGGACGAGATCAACTCGATGACTTCGACATTTTTCTTCTTCAATGCTTCGATCACTTCAATGCCGCGATTATTTCTTGGAACCAAAATCGCAATCGTCGGCTTTTGCTCGCCTTCGCCGAACGAATCCAAATGTCCCTTAACCGATTTGACCACTGCGTTCAATTCATCTTCGGGTGAGTATTTCGTGCTGATGAACTTAATTCCCTCGGGGTGATCCGCCGGGTTGACGGGCTCATAGCCTGCGGGCACGGGTTCGATGTGTGGGAGCGATAACGCTGTCCGCACCTGCTCATCGGGATGCGCCGTCATCACCCAATCAATGAGATGATTCGCCAGCGCGATCACCGAAGGCTGTGACCTTCCCGACTCGGGCATGTCCGCATTGGGATTGCTTTGAATGAAATAGCGCAATAAATCCGGGTCAGCCGTTGTGAACGTTTCGAAGATCGCCTGGTTTGGGTCCCCGACGCGCACCCAATTACCATCTTCATGCTGAGCGGAAGCGCGTTCGTTGCGCTGTAGACGAAGCGCATCGCCCGCAAGCCGCCCTTCGACTGCGCTGCCGCTCCGCTCTGGGCGAATGCCACCAGATAATAATCCTAAAATCTCCTGTTGTGTCTGGCTTGAATCCTGCGCTTCATCTTCCAGGATAAATGGATAGCGAAAGCGCAGACGTTCGAGAAATTCTTCGTCGCTTCGCAGCAGAGTCAATGCCAAACGGATCAGGTCATCGAAGTCCACTGCGCCGCGATAGGCGAGGGCGCGTTGATAGTCCGCGTAGATGGCCCAGCCGAGTTCGGCGAGTGGTAACGGGGCGAACGATGAATCTAGTTTTTGTCGCAGGCTTTCGGGAGTCAAGAGGCGGTCTTTGGCCGAGCGGATGAAGGCATTCGCGAGCGAGTCCAACATGTCAGGAAGCTGCGCGCGCTTGACCCAATCCATTTTGGAACCATCCAGCGCTGGGTCGAGATATTCATCCAGCGAATGAGAAGCCAGCCACGCATTGACCGACTCTTTGCGAATGAAGGCCGCCTCGCGCTCGTCGATGATGCTGAAGCGTTCATCCAGCCCCACGCTCGCAGGTTTCTCGCGGACGATATCATGTGCGAGTCCGTGCAGCGTGCGCACGCGATATTTATACAGCGCCTTGATCTTGTTATCAAAAAACCCCTTGATGCGATTCTCGAAATTATCCACCGCCGAGTTGACCAGCGTAACGATGAGCACTTCCTGTCCGTCTTCCAGCGCGTTGTCCTGAATGATTTGCGCCGCCAACGCCGAGAGGATGTGCGTCTTGCCGGCACCCGGCACGGCGGCAATGCCCAACCGTCCGCCGGTGTAGCGGAGGATGGCTTGTTGCGAGGGGCGAGGGGTGAAAATAGGGGGCATAGATTCGTTAAAGATATTTTCTGTTTCTGTGAGTTTATTCTACCCTGTGAACCCGCCGTGGGATGAATCCCACGGCTATGTTTACGAAGGCGGCTTAAGCCGCCTAGTCCGCTTTAGCGGACTTTGTATATGTAGCGGGGTGGTTTATCACCCCGCGGTGATGAGGTGCAGATCAAATCTAATTTCACAGATGAGAGCCCGCCGTGGGATGAACCCCACGGCTATATTTGCGAAGGCGGCTTAAGCCGCCTAGTCCGCTCATCGTCCTCGTAGAGGATTAGCGGACTTTGTATATGTAGCGGGGTGGTTCATCACCCCGCGGTTGTGATCGTAACATGCATCTATCTTTCGTCCATCTGTTCCATCGCCGCAATCAATGTTCCGTCGGCATGATGTTGTTTCTGATTTTGAATATATTTCACCACAGCTGATAAGTTTTTCTCGCCAAAAGAAAAGACTCCATATTCATCCTGCCAGTGGAATTCGAAATCAGGCTTGATGACATGGTTGACGTAGTGTGAACTGTTTCCTTTTACATCACCAATGAATTTTGCGGGTGCAATTTTGGGAGGAATGGAGACCGCAAAATGAACATGGTCTTCGGTTCCACCAATGGCATGGACAAATCCACTCATATCCTGAGCTTTTGCCGCGATAACTCGGGATAGTTCAGGTTCAAAGACAGAATCTATTAATGGCAAACGATTTTTAGTTCCCCAAACAAAATGATAGTAGAGTTTCCAGTAAGGCATGGCTATTTTGTCGTAGCCGAATCCACATCCACCCTCATCACGGATGTATCCACTGCCTCGAAGTCATCTCCCGTCAGCATATCCAGTAAATGCAGCATGTCGTTATCCCAACGTTCGTCGGGTGCGCCGCTCACATACCAATTCGAGCCGTTGTCCGCCAAAACAATTCCATAGGTCTTCATCGCCTGCAGCAGGATTTGCATCTCAGGGGGGAAGCTGGAGGTGTCGTACCTGGCTTTCAAGCGGAAGCGCGCGCCCATCGGCGGGATTCCATTTTGCGGGTCGGAGGTTTGATGACGCGCAGGCCAGATATATCCCGCTGTATCTTCGGCCGTGAAGCGCAGGGCGTGAGTGATTTCCCCCGCGGCGATTTCATCGTAGCGCACCAACCCCGGCAGAATGGGCAAGCCTGCCGCATCGGCGGAGGTCCAATCTGCTGGGCGCAGGGCGTTGGAATTCAAATCCCAGATCGCGCCGGAGCCGCCGTTCCATTGGCCGTTTTCAAAACTCGCATCATAGATTTCATACAACGTGCATGTGTCTGTGTCGATTGTCAGAATGTGATGATCTGAACCCCATTCGCGGTTTGGACTCTCAGCGATGGGATAAGGCCCCGGGTCTGATTCATCTGGATAATAAAAATCCGCTTCGTATTTTGGGACGGTTGATCCTGCGACGACATTGAACGGAATTCCGATGGGACCGCCATCCCATTCGCCGGAACCGAAGTCCATATGAAAGGATTCATCGAGTCCAATGCTTTGGATCCATGCATCGGAATTTGAATCGACTGGGAGTGAGTCGATGGATGTGTTCCAGAAGTTGTCCGCTGGGAAGATGGAGCAATTTGCGATCAGGGTATTGGAAGTTGTTTCGTCGGGCACGCTTTGCTCGGTCACTGCCGGGGCGGTGGGTGATTCATTCGTGATAGAAGCAGGTAGTTCGGTCGTGGAAAGAGGCGTTGCACTTTGTCCACATGCGATGGATGCAAGTAAAAAGATGAATCCAAACAGATAAGTTTTATTCATTGTTGGCGATCACCTTTTGCAACGCTTTTAATAACGACCCACGCTGCTCCATGCCGGATTCGCCGAGGTCTGAAATTGCGAGGTAGACCTTTTCGCGGCAGCGGCTGAGCAGACCGCCGACGAGTCGCGCGAGCGCTTCGGTTTCTGCCGCCACTTCATCGGTGTCAGTCCAAATGCGCCCCGCTTCCCATTGACGGGAAAGCACATAGGGCTGGGTGAGCGGTTGGGCAAGCCGCTGCGACCAGCCGTTGGAGCCGGGGTCGAGCCAGAACTGAATGGCAGCGGGACGGTTCATCATCAGGAAGGTGTGCGCGGGAGCGACGAGCACAGCATCCTTGTTCTCGCTCTTCCATGATTCAAGATATTGCGCGGCGATGACGCCGTCATCGAGCATTGCAAGATATTCGCGGCCAAGGTCGAAGGAAGGACTGTCCATATCCACATAGGATGGTTCCATGGCGTTGCGGAATTTTTTGATCGACTCGATCAGGCTGGATGCCACGCGCACGGAATCCAACTGGTCGTGAAAACCAAAGCCGGGCTGCGAGATGACCTCACCGAATAATTTTCGAAGGAAGAAATCCAATGGCAATGGCTGAGCCGATTTGTACTCTTCAAGCCAGTTGCGCAATGTGGTGAACTTTTCGCCGAGCGAATAAGTGATGCGTTCCTGCGCTTCGGGTTTGATCTCTTCGAAAGTGGAGAGCCGTACATCTTTTTGTCGATAGACAATGTCGGTCAATAATTGAGCACGGATCAAATCGGTATTCAGTGAGAACATCAGCGCGTGGGCTACATCGAATTTGGAAGGGCGCACATTCCAATGCGGGTGTGCCAGAGCGGATAACGTCAGCAGGGTTTTGCTGGCGGTTTCATCGCGCAGCGAACGCGAAGGACGATGCGTACGCCACGGAATCCCTGCGGCTTCCAAACGGTTGGTCACCGAGAAGCGCAAGGCATCCGAAAGATACGGCGCGAGGATGACGATCTCCGCTGGCGGAATGCCGTTCTCTTCAATTAATCCTTTGACGCGGGCGACAATCTCATCCAGCATTTCGGGATAGAAATGTGCGAGGATGAATTCCATCGGCGGATTGTCGGTCTCTGCGAGGGCGTTGCCTTGCACTGCCGAGACCAACGCATCCGATAATTGAATGACATCCTGTGAGGAACTAAAAGTCTCCACCATTTCGATTCTTTGGTCGCACAACTCGTGCAGCGCGTAGCCGGTAATCGCATCCCCACCGAGGAAGGAGCGATAGCCTGCCTCTTCATCATACAGAAGCAAAGCAGAGTCCATGGTTTGGATCCAGTCGTACATCACATCGTGCGAGGTGGGTGCGTCCTCTTCCACGTTGTCGTAGATCAGGTGGCGAAAGGTGTTCGTCAAATAATTCCGCACCGGCTCCTGCGGCCAGAGGATCTTGGTAAAGACTTCCAATTGCAACGAGAAATCGAGCAGGTTATGTTCGAGGCAATACGCGCGGAAGAGGTTGGCACATTCCTGTGCGTCGGCATAGATGCGGCGCTGGACCGGGTCACCGAACCAGGCGGCGTCGAGTCGTGAACCGATATCGGTATATGGAATGCCGATGACGGCAGCTTTGTTCAAGTTATCAATGATCTGGGAATATAAACGGTTGCGGTTGATGGTCAGCGATTGGAAGTAACCCTTCTCTTCCACTAAAGGTCGAACCAAATACGCCATGTAATACTGTGCGGTTTCCAAGGTGAGGAAGACCGGAGGCAGTTCTGGATTTTTAAACCCTGCGGCTTCGGCGGCAAGCGGCCAGAAGAGATCGGCCATGCGCTTTGCAAGACCACCGATCGTGGCGGCGGTCACTTCTCCGCCGGCGATGCGTTCGGGGCTGTATAACAATTCAATGTATGGCTCCTGCAGTGTCCGCTGCGGGGTGAGCATGAGAATCGTATTTGCAGGGACTCCCTGCGCAAGAAGATAACGCATCCGCTCCACGCCGGCAGTTGTTTTGCCGGTCCCTGCACGGCCGGAGACGAAGAGTTTGCGGTCGAAGGGAGATTCAATGATCTGACGCTGAAGCAGGCTGAAGCTGGACATGAAGCGAGAATACAGGATGGGGGAGGTTTTGTCAATCAAAAGAGCGGAATGTTAGTTTTCATTCCGCTCTTTTGCCTAGTTCAAATTCTTTGCGAAGAATTTCTTCGCACGTTCCCATGCATCCTTCGCTGCTTCAGGCTTGTATACACTGGGGTCGCTATCGCGAAAGAAGGCGTGACCCGAGTTGGGATAAGTGATGACTTCATGTTCCACACCCACATCATCCAACAGTTTGTCGAACTCTTCGATGGTCCCTGCCGGAATGGACACATCCGCATCGCCGAAGAAGCCGAGCACAGGCGCTTTGAGATTGGCGCGCAGTTGATCAAACACAGTTTGCATCCCGCCGCCATAAAACGTACAAACGGCATTCACCGGGCGCAGCGTACTTAATGCCAGTGACATGCGTCCGCCGAAACAAAAGCCCACGCTGCCCACTTTTCCATTGCAATCGGGATGGGATTTGAGCGCATCGAACATGACGGCGATTTCGTTGTGTGCATTGGGTCCATATTTTTGTACAAGCTTCATGGCGGTATCGCCATCGCCAAGCCGGGCAAGTTCTCCGTGATACACATCCGGCGCGAAGGCAAGATAGCCTTCCTTTGCAAAACGATCTGCAATCGATTTGGTTTGTGCATCAAGTCCCCACCATTCCTGGATCACGATCACAGCCGGGAATGGACCCGTCCCCGCGGGCTTTGCCAAATATCCTTGCATCCTGCCAAGCTCGATCATTTCGCTCATGAGTTTTCTCCTCGAAAGTTTTGTATAGCATACGCTGGAAAAAAACCTTTGTCAATAAGGTGCTTGTAAAGTATATTTGGCGCAAGCAATCATAAACCCAATTCAGGAGGCTCTCCCATGCCAGTCACCGCCAAAGCAAGCGCAGGATCGTATGTTAAATTTTCAGACAAGCTCACCAACTCTGTAACGGATATCGCCAAGATCATCGAGCAGCACAAGACGATGATCGATTCCATTCAGGAGATCGCGATGGAGTTGACCAATTCCATCGGTTCACTGCACACACTCACCGTGAAATATGCCCGCACTGCCAACCAGATTTTGGATGCGCTGCTGCCCATTTTGAAGAGCCTGCCGATCATCCCGAAGAACGTGATGGCGATGCTCACCAACCTCGAAGCCATTACCCAAAAGATCATTGATAACGAAGCATCGACCACCAAAACCATCACCGATGTACAATCCGGCCTGCGCACGGGTGACGTGAACAAGATTCAGGGACATGCCGGCCAACTCAAGGCCGTGACCAAGACCCTGACTGCCATGCTGCCCAAATAGGGATTTACCGCGCTTCATTATTTAATCCGGGCCCGCCCTGTCCATACCGGCAGTTCAGGCCCCTGAAACTCCGTGCGGAAATTTGTTGACAGCAACCGCCTCCCGCATGTATAATACCGCTCGCTTCTGCCCTGGCTGAAATCCAGGGTGGTTGATTGTATATTAACCAGCTTCCCCGAAAGTAGGCGAAGGGTGCGTGCTGAGCGAAGACGAAGCACCCCGCAGACTGCGCGGCGAAGTGATGACTGGAGAAAATAAAATGAGATTTGCAATTGTTGAAAGCGGCGGCAAGCAATACCGTGCCGTTGAAGGTTCCACGATCGATGTGGACCGCCTCGCCCACGAAGTGGGTAAGAAGTTTGACTTTGATCGCGTGATGCTCATGGCGGATGGCGATACGGTCATGATCGGCACTCCCATCGTGGATGGTATTAAAGTTTCCGCGACCGTGGCGAGCCACATCAAAGGTCCCAAGGTTGTTTCATTCAAATATCGCCCGAAGAAACACATCCGCGTGAAGGGTGGCCATCGCCATCAGTACACACGGTTGATGATCGATTTCATCGGCAAGCCCGGCGAAGAACGCAAGGTTGAAAAGCCTGTTGCAAAGAAGGAAGCCAAGGTTGAAGCTGCAGCAGTGGAAGCAGCGCCCAAGGCTGAGAAGCAACCTAAGGCGAAGAAGGAAGCGGCACCCAAGAAGGCCGCTGCTCCCAAGAAGACGGAAAAGGCTGCTGAGAAGAAGCCTTCCACCACCAAGAAATCGACCAAGAAGTAAAGGTTTAGTGAGGTAGAAATGGCACATAAAACAGGTGGCGGTTCAACCCGCAACGGACGAGACAGCAATTCCCAGCGCTTGGGCGTCAAGCGCTATGCAGGCCAGTTTGTTCTTTCCGGCAACATTTTGGTTCGCCAGCGCGGAACAAAGATCAAGCCCGGTCTCAATGTATTGGTTGGCAAGGACGATACCTTGTTTGCGATCGCAGACGGTGTTGTACTTTTTGATGTTGTGCACGGTCGCAAGCGCGTCAATGTGATCCCTGCCGAGGTGGAGTAACATGCAAGCTGAAATTCATCCTACAGTCTACGATGCCAAGGTCACTTGCGCATCCTGCGGCACCACATGGACCACGATCTCCACGAAGAAGGAATTGCGCATCGATATTTGCTCCAATTGCCATTCCTTTTACACCGGCGAAAATCGCCTCATCGACGTTGAAGGTCAGGTGGACCGCTTCTACAAGAAGCTTTCCGCACGCCAGGATTATGTTGAAACACAGAAGGCCAAGGAGGAAAGCAAGAACTCTCCCGACCGCGCCGTGGAAGATCTCGGTGTTTCACCCCGCGCCACCGATGCCTTGAAGAAGGCCGGTATTCTCACGATCGGACAGTTCCTCGCCAAGATGGCCGAAGGCGATGCTGGTTTGCTCGCGATCAACGGCTTTGCCCAGTCTTCATTGACCACCGCAAAGAAGAAGCTCCGCGCGCTCGGCTTTGAACTTCCGGAAGCACCCGCTGCTCCCGCAGCACCAGCCGCTGAATAAAGTTTCTTTTTGGAAACTTTGTCAACGTGAGTTTTCTCAGGTAAACTTGCAGGCAGACGTGAAAACGTCTGCCTGTTTTATATTTCGATCTCATTTTGAGGTGATATGCGTCATACCCACGGTTCCATTGAAGTTGTTTGCGGTTCGATGTTCAGCGGCAAGACGGATGAATTAATTCGCAGGTTGGTGCGTGCGACCATTGCAAAACAAAAAGTACAGGTATTCAAGCCCGCGATCGATATTCGTTATGCAGTTGAGAAGGTAACTTCCCACGCTGGTTCCGATTATGATGCAATTCCTGTTGAGAAGGCCGCAGATATCCGCACAAAACTGGATGCGGATACCACCGTTGTTGGGATCGATGAAGCGCAATTCATGGACCCGGAAGTTGTTGCTGTAGCTGAAGAACTCGCCGGGCGCGGCATCCGCGTCATCGTTGCCGGCCTGGATACGGATTTTCGTGGCGAGACCTTCGGTTCGATGCCGGTATTGATGTCCAAAGCGGAACATGTTTCCAAGCTCCATGCCATTTGCATGGTTTGCGGTGATGATGCCTCACGTACGCAGAGACTGGTCAACGGAAAGCCCGCCCGTTATGATGACCCTGTGGTTATCGTTGGCGCTTCAGAGCTGTATGAAGCCCGCTGTCGCCTACATCACGAAGTCCCCCGATAGGTTATGAAAATTGGTGAATGATGCAGGATTATAAAGAAATTCTTTCCGAGATTTTGGTCGATGAAGATTCCATTCAGGCGCGTGTTGCTGAATTGGGCGCGCAGATCAGCGCCGATTACACCGATGGAAACTTGTTGTTAATCTGTATTCTGCGTGGGGGAGTGCCGTTCATGGTGGATCTCAGCAGGAAGATTACCAGTCCGCACATGGTGGATTACATGGCAGTCTCTTCCTACGGAGTTGGCAGGCGCGAGTCCAGCGGGTCGGCCCGCGTCACATTGGATTTGCAGACTGATATCCGTAATCTGGATGTGCTCCTCGTCGAAGACATCATCGACAGCGGACATACCATTGCTGCTGTTTTGCAAATGCTTGAAACCCGCCAGCCCAGGAGTCTCAAAGTTTGCGCTCTGCTTGATAAACCCGAGCGGCGTGAAGCTGAAGTCCCCATTCATTATCTGGGTTTTTCCATTCCAAACAAATTTGTCTTTGGCTATGGCCTCGACCTCGACGAATATCATCGCAACCTCCCCTTTGTTGGCGTGGTGGATTTGGATAAATACAAACCCTCCGTATAGAACTTTATGCAGGAAAATCATTCCTCTTACGCAGGTCGTTGGGTGGCAAAAGTACGCGGCAGGATTGTTGCGCAAGGTGGAACGCCCGAGCAGGCATTGCGCGCTTCGCAGCAGACCCGTCACAAGGAAAAACCTGAGATCGTTTATATGCCTCACTCCTTTTCATTTCATCCATTACTGGAATCCATAAAGAATATTTTGCCCGCCGATCAGGAACTTTACCTCGTCGGCGGTGCTGTACGCGATATGCTGCTTAATCGCATCTCGCCTGACCTTGATTTTGCCCTGCCGTCAAATGGCATTGCCTTCGCTAGAAAAGTTTCCAACGAATTAAAGGCAGATTTCCTCCCGCTGGACGAAGAACGCGATACAGGAAGGGTTGTGGTGACTCAAGAGGATGGGTCACGCATCTTCCTTGATTTCGCCGCCTACCGTGGAGAGGATCTCGAAGCCGACCTGCGCGCCCGCGATTTCACGATCAACGCTTTGGCGTTTGACATGCACACCGAAGCAATTCTCGATCCTCTCGATGGCTCTACAGACTTGCGCGCAAAAGTGATCCGTGCCTGCTCGCCATTATCGATCACGGATGACCCTGTCCGCATTTTGCGGGCGATTCGCATGGCGGCTGCCTTCGGGTTTCAAATCGAAAAATCCACTCGTGCCCAGTTGAAAGAATCTGCAAGTGCCCTCACACGTGTTTCCCCGGAACGCTTGCGTGATGAGATATTCAAGATCCTGCAAGGACCCAAGCCGGATGCATCCATGCGTGCCTTGGAAATGCTGGGTACACTTCCTTATCTGATGCCAGAGTTGGTCGAACTGAAAGGCGTGGAACAATCCCTGCCGCATGTGTATGATGTCTGGTCGCACACACTTTCCGTTCTCGCCTGCCTGGAAGATATTCTCAGTGCAATGCGCATCGGTTATACCGCAGAGCAAACCAAGGATATGCTCACCGGCTTGCTGACATTGCGTCTCGGCCGCTACCGCGAACAGGTTGCAGAGCATTTTGCGAAGTCTTTGAATGTAGATCGGACCATGCGGTCTTTGCTGTTTTTTGCCGCCCTGTATCACGATGTTTCCAAGCCCGATACCAAAACAGTGGAAGAGAATGGACGCATCCGATTCTTCGATCACGATATTCAGGGAGCCGAGGTCGCTGCGGAGCGTGGACACGCATTCAACCTAAGCAATGACGAAATTCACCGTCTGCACACCATCATTAAACACCACATGCGCATTCACTCCTTCGCCACCCGTTTGGAAGGGGATAAGCAGACTCCCTCGCGCAAGGCCATCTATCGTTTCTTTCGCGATAGCGGCGAGGCAGGCATTGACCTCATCCTGCTCGCGCTGGCGGACGTCCGTGCGACGTATGCGACCAACCTCACACAGGAAACCTGGGTCGCTTATTTGGATATCGCGCGCATTTTGCTCGAAAACTATTGGGAGCGTCCCGAAGAAGTTGTCGCTCCGCCTCGCCTGCTTGATGGTCACGATTTGATGAAGGAATTAAATATCGAAGCGGGACCGCTGATCGGTCAATTGCTTGAGGCGATTCGCGAAAATCAGGCCGCTGGTAAGATCGAGAACAAAGAACAGGCGCTGACGTTCGCTCGTGAAGAAGTTGCCAAAGGATTTACAGGTGAAGCATGAATTACGTTTACTTTGATCTTGAGTCTCAAAATCTGTTTCAAGAAGTGGGCGGCCGCGATCACATCGACAAACTGCTGGTTGCGTGTGCGGTCACATGGTCAACGGAGAAGAATGATTTTTCTGTTTACTTTGAAAAGGATGTCCCTGAGTTGATCAAGGAATTAAAGTCCGCGACGAAAGTGATCGGGTTCAATCTGCGTGGATTTGATTATCTGGTCCTGCAGCCATATTCCCCAGAGACACGCTTCGCCTCCATTCCGACCCTCGACCTGCTCTTCGATCTACAAAAGTTGCTCGGCTTTCACATCAGCCTGGACTCGATTGCCAGCACCACATTGGGAGCAACGAAAACAGCAGATGGCATTCAATCCGTCGAATGGTTCCGCAGCGGTGAATTTGATAAGATGATCGAATATTGCAAAGCCGATGTGGATATTACCCGCCGTGTCTTCGAATTCGGCCGCGACAATGGGTATATCTTTTACAAATCGAAATTGGGAAGCAAATTAAAAGTAAACGTTAAGTGGAAGTAGGTTGATATGGAAAAAGTCAGAGTTAATGGAATTGAGATTGCATACGAACGCCGTGGAAAAGGGGTTCCGTTGGTTTTGATTCACGGCTACCCCTTGGATCATTCCATTTGGGACCGGACCGCTGCATTCCTTGAAAATGACTTTGATCTCATCCTGCCTGATCTGCGCGGTTTTGGCAGATCTACAACCGTCACTGATTTGTATGGCATGAATGAAATTGCGGATGACCTAGCCCAATTTCTAGATCATTTGGGAATTCAGCAGGTTGCACTGGCTGGTCATTCGATAGGTGGGTATGTGGTGCTTGCATTTGCCCAAAAATATCCCAACCGTGTGAATGGGTTGGGGTTGGTTTCGTCGCAGACTGTTGCGGATACGCTTGAGCGGAAAGAAGGGCGCTACAAAACAGCTGCTGAGGTTGAAGAAAAAGGTGTTGGAATCGTCGCAGATGCCATGACGGATAAACTTTCACCCAGCCAGAGCGTGCGGGATTTCATTCGTCCGTTGATCAAGGAGCAAAGCAAGAACGGTGTGGCAGGCGCACTTCGGGCGATGGCTGAACGCGAAGATTTGACGGGCTTAATTCCCAGCTTTAAATCCCCCGTTGTGCTAATTCACGGCGATGCCGACGAATTGATTCCGGTTGATCGTGCCCGGGAAGTCAAAACGGCTTTTCCGCGGATTTACTTGAATGAATTGCCAGGGGCCGGTCACATGCCGATGATGGAGATGCCTGAGAAAACAGCCGAGGCATTGCGGTTGCTGAAGTAAAAAATGATGCCCGTCACTGTCAAAGTGGCGGGCATTTATTTGTACAAGATCAGATCCCGGTTAAGAGAGAAGCGGGGCTGTATTCGTCAACTTAATTTTTTTTTCCTCGGGTGAATTGAGGATGTCGGTCCGCCTGACCATTTTTCGGATGTGGGCAACGAGTACGCCGCTTGGAACGGGCTTGACGAGAAAATCATCGGCGCCGGAGTCCAAAACGGTGGCTACCATGCGGGGATCGTTAACCGCAGAGAGTACGAGAATGGGGGCGTTGCTGAATGCGCGAATGGATTTGCAAACCTGCCAGCCATCCATATCCGGCATCATAAGATCGAGCAGGATCGCGTCTGGTCTTTTTTCTTCGGCGAGCTTTACACCCTCCGCGCCGTTATTGGTTGTGACAACATCGAAGCCGTGAGTCTTGAGTAACATGCTCATTAATTCTGTGATTGCTATGTCGTCATCGATAACTAGAATTTGTGTCGTCATTTTTTTTCCTATTGGAGCATTATCACCCAATTGTGACAGATTCAACTTTGCAATGAGTTTACAAAATGGCATTAATTCTCGTGATATTTGTCAGTTGTCAATTACTCCTTTTTTGGTAGAATTTTACGATTGCTCGTGAAATCTAATACATTTGGAGGAAGTAATGACTAAATGGGTTTACTTATTTAATGAGGTCAAGGAAGCCGAGAAGGTGGCCGGCGGTTCTTGGGATGCCGTGAAAGCACTTGTCGGCGGCAAAGGTTCTGGTTTGTTGGACATGACACGCGCAGGTGTACCGGTTCCACCGTTCTTTACGGTCACTACTGAAGCATGTAATGCGTATCAAAAACTTGGAAAATTCCCTGCTGGATTATGGGACCAGGAATTGAAAGCATTAAAGCAGGTTGAAATCAAAGCGGGCAAGAAATTTGGTGACCCCAAGAATCCGTTATTGGTTTCATGCCGCTCCGGCGCAAAATTCTCAATGCCAGGCATGATGGATACTGTGTTGAACATTGGTTTGACCGATGTGACAGCTGCAGGCATGGTCAAGTTGACCGGTAATGCACGTTTTGTGTACGACTCGTACCGCCGCCTGGTTGAGATGTTTGGCTCAGTGGTTCTTGGAATTCCCGATGAATCTTTTGAAGGCCCTCTCCACGATTACAAACACAAAAAAGGCTACAAGCTTGACACCGAAATGAATGCTGAAGACTGGAAGGAAATGGTCGAGGCTTTCAAGGCTGTGATCAGAAAAGAGAAGGGATTTGATTTCCCGCAGGATCCTTACAAGCAGCTTGAACTCGCTACCGAGGCTGTGTTCAAATCCTGGAACGGCAAACGCGCGATCGACTATCGTAATGCCACCGGTATTTCCCACACTCTGGGAACTGCGGTCAACATTCAGACAATGGCATTTGGCAACATGGGCGAAGATTCTGCTACAGGTGTGGCATTCTCCCGCAACCCATCCACTGGCGATAAGACAATGATGGGTGAATATCTGTTCAACGCGCAAGGTGAAGACGTCGTTGCAGGTATCCGCAATGCATTGCCCATTACCACTTTGAAAGAACGCATGCCCAAGGCTTATGCTGAGTTCATGCAGATCGCTGCGCGCCTTGAAAAACATTACAAGGACATGCAGGATGTTGAGTTCACCATTGAGCGCGGTAAATTGTGGATGTTGCAGACTCGTAATGGCAAGCGCACCGCCACGGCCACCGTCAAAATGGCAGTGGATATGGCCAATGAAGGCTTGATTACAAAAGATGAGGCTGTTGAACGTGTGACCCCTGAAAATGTGGATACACTTTTACATCCGCAGTTTGATAGCAAGGCAATGAAAGATGCAGAAAACACCGGCAAGTTGATTGCCAAAGGTGTGAACGCTTCCCCAGGCGCTGCAGTCGGTCAGATCTACTTCGATGCTGATACGGCTGAGAAGATGGCCAAAGAAGGCAAACAGGACACGATCATGGTGCGCCCGTTCACCAAGCCAGATGATGTACATGGCATGATCGCCTCCAAAGGCGTGTTGACAAGTGAAGGCGGCGCCACATCTCACGCGGCAGTGGTGGCTCGCCAGTTTGGTATTCCCTGTGTAGTGGGTGCTTCTACGATCAAGATCGATCTTGAAAAACGCTTGATGAATGTTGGTGAGACTGTTGTAAAAGAAGGCGAATGGATCTCTGTAGACGGCACAACAGGCAATATTTATGTTGGCAAGATTCCCGTAACCATCCCCTCTATTGAAGATCAGGTTGAACTGTTGACCCTGCTCAAGTGGGCCGATGAAATTTCTGCCCGCAAGAATATTCGCTCTGCTCCAAACGGCGGACCAACCCGCGGTTTGCAAGTATGGGCCAATGCAGATTACCCTAAGGATGCTCAGCGCGCCCGCTCCTATGGCGCCGTAGGTATCGGCCTTTGCCGTACCGAGCATATGTTCTTTGAACCCGAGCGCCTGCCAATCGTGCAGGAAATGATCCTCTCTGAAACCAGCGATGGACGCACTGCCGCTCTTAACAAACTTCTGCCAACCCAGCGCAAGGATTTTGACGGTCTCTTTGAAGCGATGGACGGCTATCCAGTGATCATCCGCTTGATCGACCCACCGTTGCATGAGTTCATGCCTGACGAAGAAGCCTTGCTTGAAGAAGTCATCACAATGCGCGTGAAAGGCCAGACTGATGGCTTGAAAGCCAAGGAAAATTTACTTGAGTCGATCAAAGGAATGCACGAATCGAATCCCATGATGGGCTTGCGTGGTGTGCGTTTGAGCATCGTCATGCCTGAGATCGTCGAAATGCAAGTCCGCGCCATCTTTGAAGCCGCGGCAGACTGCACCAAGCGAGGCATCGTAGTGAAACCCGAAGTCATGATCCCGCTCACTGGCACTGTCAAGGAACTCGAGTGGATCCAACCTCGCCTCTTGCGCATTGCCACTGCCGTAATGAAAGAAAAGGGCATCAAGTTCGAATATAAATTCGGCACGATGATCGAGATTCCTCGCGCAGCAGTTACCGCAAAGGAAGTTGCTGGTCAGGCTGAGTTCTTCTCCTTCGGTACCAACGATCTTACTCAAATGACCTATGGTTATTCTCGCGATGATGCGGAGCGTAACTTCCTCATCACTTATCAGGAGCAGGGTATTCTTGAAAAGAATCCCTTCCAATCAATTGACCGCGATGGCGTGGGAAAGCTCATGCAATGGGCAATTGATGAAGGTCGCAAAACCCGCCCGAACCTGGAAGTGGGCATCTGCGGTGAGCACGGCGGCGACCCTGACTCGATCGAGTGGTGTCACATAATCGGGAATAACTATGTTTCCTGCTCGCCCTTCCGCGTGCCAATCGCTCGCCTTGCTGCAGCTCATTCGGCCTTGAAACATCAGGTCAAGCCGGCGAAGAAAGTCGTGAAGAAGGTGGCCGCGAAAAAGCCTGTGAAGGCAAAGAAAGTTGTGAAAGCGAAAAAGCCGGCCTCAAAGAGAAAGTAAACATCTGTAATATAAAAAAACAGTCACCCATACGGGTGACTGTTTTTTTATACCTAAAAGTACCATTTGTCTTGAATGTCTTTTTCATTTGATGCATAATGGATTGTACAGAGAGGAGCATTGCAAAATGAAAAAATATGCCAGAACACAGATCTTGCTTGTGTTAATTTTGATCTTCATTCTTGCCTGTAATCTGCCCGGTAATAACCCGATCGAGGTGACCCCATTGGCCGTGCAGGAAGTAACCACCTCGGCAACCGGAGCGGAGTCCCAGCCTCCCACAGCGACATCAACGCCGTCAATTGCCCACTTGATGACCCCATCCACGTCGCCTCCTTCGGGTCAGGTCGTGTACGATGTCGAATCTTCCGGGACTGCGGCAGAGAAACGTGCCCCATATGGTGATTCTTATGACATTAATCGCCTGGAACGTCCGTTTTTACAAGATATGACATATGTCTCTGATTTGGACATTGTGACATATACCGTGAGTCAGGATGCAGATTGGTATTACGTTTCCGTTGAGTTGATTGGGACCGATCCCAATAATTCTATGGGAATTAATTATGGAGTGGAATTGGATACGAATCATGATGGGTTTGGCGATCATGTTATCTGGGTATCTCCGCCATACACCCCGAACTGGGATACATTGAATGTAAAAATCTATTCTGATAAAAATCACAACACAGGCGGGCTTTCCGCTGAAAAATCGGATGCGCCATTCACAGCGGATGGATATGAGGCATTGACGTTTAATGGCGGGGTGGGAGATGCCGATCCGGACATGGCATGGGTGCGCGTCAATGCTGGCAGGCAGGCGACCGTACAATTTGCGTTCAAGAAGTCCTGGTCCGGCACTGTATTTATGTTGGGCGTTGTGGCCGATTCCGGATTACAGGACGTGACCAAGCTCGATTATGTCGATCGCTTTACCGAGGCCGAAGCAGGTTCTCCTGTAAAAGATAAGAAATATTATCCATTGGGTTCCCTCTATGAAGTGGATAATGTCTGCCGAGAGGCGTTTGGGTTCAAGCCAACAGGATACGAACCGCAGCTATGCCCCCGTGAAGAATCTACGCCACAACCGCGAAGTACCCCCAGCGTGTGCCAGCAGCCGCCCTATTGCACCCTTCCCGGTTACATTTGGCATCAGGATACATGTTATTGCGAATCGATCATAATTTATTAAGTTATTCAACAAAACGCACGAAGACTTGATTGCCCAATAATCGTCCGCGCTTTGTAAGCCTAAAGGCATCCGAATTTTCGGATGTCTTTTTTTCGATGAGACCGTCGCGGATTAATTGTTCCATTTCCTTTGGAAAGATGTCCAGAAGCCCGCTTCCGAATCTTAATCTGAAATCTGATTCGACAACACCGGCACCCACCAGCCTGAGATTGTTCAGCATGTATTCGGAGATGTCATCCTGGCGGGTTTGTTTGTGCTGATTGACCGTTGCCGGGGAGAGAGGAAATTCGATGCTGGAAGACTTCACTTCTCTGAGACGGTCAATATAGGTCTTGATCCGCAGTGCATTCGAGTAACGATATCCATTTGCGTATCCATGCGCGCCTGCACCAAATGCAAGGTAGGGGAGGCTTCGCCAGTATTGCAGGTTGTGGCGGCAGGCAAACGTGGGTAGTGGATCGATGGTAGGTTGTCCATGATTCAACGCCCAGTTCGATATTTCGTAATGGACATATCCAAGACTCTCCAGAAATTCCTCTGCATATTCGTACATATCAGCGGCAAGATCTGGATTGGGAAGGGGAAGCAACCCTTTTGACGACCATTTCCCAAAAGGAGTGCCATGCTCCAGCGTGAGCGCGTAGGCGGAGATGTGCTCGGGATGTAATTCCGCAATTCGTTGGAGCGTGGTTTTCCAGGTTTGCAAGGTTTGTTCGGGCAGGCCGTAGATTAAGTCGAGATTGAGATTGTCAAAACCTGCTTTTCGTGCAGTGGACACGGCTTCGATGACGGTAAAGAAATCATGCTCGCGTTCCAACATGCGCAGTTCCTCCATATTGGCGGATTGCACGCCGAAACTGATACGGTTAATCCCTGCTTTACGGATCGCAGTCAGTTTTTCGGGGGAGATAGTGCCAGGGTTGGCTTCGATACTGATTTCCGCGTCAGCGGTAAATGCGAAGGCGAAGTGCAGTGCATCCATAATGGATGCAAATTGAGGTCCGGAAAGAAGCGAGGGAGTTCCGCCGCCGAAGAAAACCGTGTGGACACTTTTTTGCCCGGCGCGACTCCCAACAAATTCAATTTCCCGAATCAGAGCACTGACATAAGCAGGAATTGAATCTTCCTGACCGGCATAGGTATTGAAATCGCAGTAGGCACAGCGATGCTTGCAAAATGGAATGTGGATGTAGATCGAGGTAGTGGGTGTCATGAGTTCTATGAGATGCCTATCATAAGGGCAAGCGCTTCCCGTAACAAGTGCCAATCTCTTTGGCATTATTTCCGTTTTTTAACCTCAATTTCGGCCCTTTTCAAATCATTTGTATAAAGTCCTTTTGGATAATGATTATGACCCGCAGAAAATTTGCGATGATGATTATGACTTCAAGGCGGTTTTTGTATAAAAAATATTCACTGGCTTAAAAGATTGACACTCTGTCAGCTCATAGTATAAATACGTGCAACAGAGTCTGCACGAAGACCGTTTCACTCGTTACACAGGGATACATCCTGCGGATCGTTTTGAAATGAAAAGTTGATGTCTTCGAGCGGGTTCTTTCATTTTTTAACCCTGGAGGTGTGAGTGAACGCGACTTTGAAATTGGGAGAGCATTTTATTTTTGATCTCTCCGACTGCAGCCATGAGATTCTCATGGATAGCGAGCGAGCTTATTCGCTGTTTGCGCAGGCCGTGCGTGAAAGCGGCCTGACGGTTGTGGATGAAGGCTTTTACAAGTTCAGCCCGCATGGCTTTACCTGTTTTTTGCTTCTCGCAGAGTCGCATGCAAGTTTGCATGCATGGCCTGAACATAATTACTGCGCGATCGATCTGTTTACCTGCGCCATTGGCAAGGATATGATGCCTTTGTTGATGCGCATCAAACAGGCCTTTGGAGCAGACGATTTCTCAATGCGCAAGCTGGACCGTGAGGCATCGGTCGAGACCAAAATGCCGATTGCGATCTAGGAACTTTTATGAGTATCTGGTTCACTGAAGAGTTACACCCGTATTATCGCAAGGGAATTCGCATTAATAAGATCCTTGCCGATGAACAGACCCAGTTTCAACATTTGCAATTTGTAGAAACTGAGTTTTTCGGCAAGGCTATGATTCTGGATGGAATCATCCAGCTTACAGAGCGCGATAATATCGGCTATCACGAAATGATCGTGCATGTTCCGATGTTGGCAGTGGGTAAACCCAGGCGCGTTTTGATCGTGGGCGGCGGAGACGGCGGTTCTTTGCAGCAGGTATTGCGATATCCCTCTGTCGAAGAGGCTGTCGTCTGTGAATTGGACCAGCGTGTGGTGGATCTCTCACGCGAACACTTCGCCTCTTTTGGCGACCCATGGGCTGACCCTCGTGCCAAGCTGCTTGTGCGTGATGCTTTTGGCTTTCTCGAAGAAAACCCTGGCCAGTTTGATGTCATCATTTCCGACACGACCGATCCCATCGGTATGGCCGAGCGATTGTTCTCCGACGAATTTTACAAGCTCATGGTACGTGCATTGACTCCAACCGGAGCGGCTGCCACACAATGTGAGCAGCCTTTCTTTGACACTGCTTTGATCAAGACAATCTATCAATCAGCAAAAACCCTGGTCAGGAACCCGGCGTACTACTATGCCAATATCCCTACCTACCCGGGTGGTGGAATAGGTTTTATGTATGTGTCCAACACACCCTGGGAAAATGGATTGAAAACACCGTTTCCACCTGGCGTAAATAACTATATCAATGCCGATATTCACAAGGCGGCATTTGCCTTGCCCGAGTTCTTTAGGAAGGAATTGTACGGATGAGTATTTTACAAAACGAACAGGAAGTAAATAAGGAGGAAACGACCGAATACTGGGGTGTTTCTTCTTCTATTGATTTGTACGATTGCGACCTTGCCCTCATGCAAAACGCGGAGGCGATCCGCGAGTTCGTGAAAATTCTATGCGACCGTATCAAGATGCGACGTTATGGGGAGACGCAGGTGGTCTTTTTTGGAGACGAGCCCCGTGTGCAGGGATTCAGCATGACCCAGCTGATCGAGACCTCGCTGATTTCCGCCCACTTTGCGGACGCCAGCCGTGCCATCTATTTGGATGTGTTTAGCTGTGCACCATACGACCCCGAAGACGCAGCAAAATTTGCCGCGGAGTTTTTCAAAGCAGCCCGCCATCAGGTAAATGTCACGATCCGCCGATAATATCGGGCGAAAACCATCGATAAAGTTACAAGTAACAAAGCCAGAGTCTCCAAGTTCTATACTTGGAGACTTTTCTATGTAAATCTTGTCTTGGTCATATATGAATCTAATCAAGAACTGATAATATCGACAATATTATTTTACTGGTTGTTCCAAAGGAGAAAACATGGAGCCAATTAAAGGTTTGCATCACGTAACCGCTGTGGCACGAGACCCGCAGCGGAACGTGGATTTTTATCGAAATGTGTTGGGGCAAAGGCTTGTCAAGCGCACTGTCAATTTTGACTCCCCGGATACCTACCACTTTTATTTTGCTGACGAAACCGGCACCCCCGGCAGCGTGTTGACCTTCTTTGCCTGGCCGACGATGCGTCGTGGTGTGCACGGAAACGGGGAGACGAACGCAGTTGCCTATAACGTCCCAAAGGATGCGCTTTCCTTTTGGGAGGTTCATCTCAAGAAAAATGATGTCAAGACCGATCCCATTGAAAAGCGATTCGGTCAGGATGTTTTAACCTTCAGTGATCCCGATGGAATGCGCATTGAACTGGTCGAATCCGAATCCCTGCCTGAGATCCGATTTTGGGAGGAGGGACCCATTTCACGAGAATATGCGTTGAGGGGCTTTCACAGTGTCACCTTGTGGCTGGATGAGGTTGGGCCGACTGCAGAGTTGCTCACTGCTCAGATGGGCTATCAGGCAGCTGGTCAGGAAGGGATGCGTTACCGTTATGTCGGTGAGCCAAATACAATTGGCAGCATCGTCGATATCGTGCATCGCCCCGGGAAAATGCAGGCTGGGTTTGGCACAGGTTCCATTCATCATATTGCTTTTCGAGTTCCCGATGATGGCAGTCAATTGGAATATCAAGCCTCTCTTGACGAAGCTGGTTTCCGTGTGACACCTGTAATGGATCGCAGTTATTTTCATTCGGTTTATTTCCGTGAAAACGGCGGCGTGCTGTTTGAAATTGCGACCAACACTCCGGGATTTTTGATCGATGAACCTTTGAATGCTCTGGGTGAACTGCTCAAACTGCCTGAGTGGTTGGAGCCGAACCGCGCAGAAATTGAGCAGAACATTGCGCCGCTTACGTTGACGACAATCGAAAAAGTGAAGTGATCATGCCGCATGAAAATCAGCCTGTACATTCTGCAGGAGTTAAATTGGATGACGCCTCTGCCGTGATGATTCTGCTTCATGGCAGAGGCGCATCAGCCGAAGATATCCTTTCCCTGTCAACGCATCTGGATTACCCCGGGTTTGCTTTTCTGGCTCCTCAGGCAGAGGGCTACACCTGGTACCCCAACCGATTCATTTTTCCTGTTGAGCATAATGAGCCTTATCTCTCCGATGCGTTGAAGGTGATTGAAGACCTCGTAAAACAGGCCGAAGCACAAGGCATACCAAACCAAAAAATCTTTATCGGCGGTTTTTCGCAGGGAGCCTGTCTTGCCAGTGAATATGTGATTCGCAACCCGAAACGGTATGGCGGATTGATCGTCTTCAGCGGCGGGTACATTGGGCCATTGGACATGCAACGCCAGCCTGAGGGTGATTTGAGCGGAATGCCTGTTTTTCTGGGATGTTCGGATGTTGACCCGCACATCCCGTTGCAAAGGGTGAAGGAGACAACTTCACTTCTCACTGCAATGGGAGCGCGTGTTGCTGAAAAAATATACATAAACATGGGACATACCATTAATGACGACGAAGTTCAACAGGCAAGGGCCATAATTGAGCAGAGTTTGTAGTCGATGTTTAATTTCCCGGGTGTCAAAGACCCGGGAAATTTTTATTTAATTCAAAGGTTATAATTACTTTTCTAATTCCATCCACGGGAACGGTAAATGACCAAAGTCTTGATTTCCTACTCGCGAAAAGACTCCGCGCTTGCCCGCAAGTTGATCGGGGAGTTTAAATCCTTCGACCTTGAAGTGTGGGTGGATTGGGAGGATATTCCGCCTGCGGTGGGCTGGCTGGAACAGATCGAACAGGGAATTGAGGAGTCTGACGCGTTCATTTTCCTGATCAGCCCCGATTCTATTATTTCAGAAGTCTGTAAGGTTGAGATCGAACACGCCCGCAAGAATCACAAACGGATCGTACCCATCTTGATTCGGGATGTGGAAACGAAGCAGGTTGTTCCCACCATCCGCGATTTGAATTGGATATTTCTCCGCGAACAGGATGATTTCAAAGAGGGGCTTGAAAAGGTGAAAATCGCCATTGAGCTGAACCTCGAATGGGTGGAGGAACATCGCAGGTTGCAGGTCCGTGCATTGGAATGGGACCGCAAAAAAGATCCCAGTTTGTTGCTGCGCGGCGGTGACCTGCGCAGGGCGCGTCACATGCTGGCAACAGCAGAAAAAAATGACCCAAAGCCGTCCCTCCTTCAACAAACCTACATCGCCTATAGCGTTGACGATGAAAGACGAAAGACCACTTTATGGATTTCCGCCGCGGTTGCGATCATCATCATGTTGATCCTTTCAATTGTCGCCGTGGATCAATGGCGGCAGGCATCTGCCAATGAAAAGATCGCGCAAGAACAACGACAATTGGCGCAGGAAAATGAACAGCTTGCACTGGAAAATGCCAGGCTTGCAAATGAAGCCAGGGTGGTAGCCAACGCACAGCGCAGTGCGGCACGCGCGCAAATTTATCAATCGAAAGCGGGCGGGTTGTTTACCAGCACCTTGCTTGCGATTGACTCCTGGCAGCGCAGCCCATCTCCGGAAGCGGAGGAAATTTTACGTAAAAATATCAGCTTGCTGCCCATTCCCGTCGGACGTCTGCACCAACAGGATCTGATCTCTTCCATTGAATTGAATCCATTGGGAGGGACATTCGTTTCCACCAGTTGGGACGGCACGGCTTGTGTGTCGAATATTGAAGATGGAAAAAATCTCTATTGTGTTGAGAGTGACGGGGCGGTGCAGGATGCGGCTTTTTCCCCCGATGGTAAAACCATTGTTACAGCGGACGACGAAGGCATTGTGAATTTCATCGATGCCCAAAATGGAGCCATCCTGGAAAGTAAAAATTATGGCGTCCCAGTTTGGGATGTGAACATCAGTCCCGGCGGAAAATCGATTGCGATTGCGCGGGACGATGGCATCATTACCATTGTGGATATGGTCACGTATGGATTCAATTACGATTTGATCACACAGGGAAGTCTTCAAGCGATTTCGTTTAGTCCGAACGGTGAATGGGTGGCCGCTGGAACAAACATCGGAACGGTCACGCTTTGGAATTTGAAGACGGGAAAGATCCTCTCCGGGCCTTCTCACAAAGGCGAGGTGCTGGACATTGCTTTTAGCCCGGACAGCCTTAAGTTGGTTTCTGGGGGTACGGATAATTTGGCCATCGTGATGCAAACCTTCACGGGTCAGGAGTTGTTTCGAAGAACAAATGAAGATTGGGTCGAAGACGTGACCTTTAGTCCGGATGGAAAATGGTTTGTCACCGCTTCCGATGATTATCGCATCAGAGTTTGGGATACCAATACCGGGGATGAAAAGTTACGCATGTTGCAGGATGGCTATCTAAGCGAAGTACAAGTCAGCCCCGATGGGCAATGGATCGCATCCACTGGTTGGGATAACACGGCCCGTGTTTGGAGTGCTGCAACTGGCGCTGAGATATATCAGGTCCCTCTGACTGGAAAAGGGAACACGATCACTTTTAGCGCGGATGGAAATTACCTGATTGTCGGTGAGCAACAGGGAGAGGTTGGCATCTGGAATATTTCAAATTTATCGATTGCCAAAAGTTATTTGCGTTTTAATGCTCTGGTGGATAACGTGCAATTCAGTCCATCAAGGGATTGGATCGCCGCTTCCAGCGCAGGGGACGTCTGGTTGCTCGACCCGCAACAGATTTCCTCGCTGACAGAGCCTCAAAATCCACCCATCATTTCGTTACTAGATGATGTGATTCAAAAACTTGTTGTAAGTCCGGATTCAAAGTGGATCGCACTGACTACTCAAACCGGAAAAGTAATATTGTACGATGTTGTGGTCCAAAATCGAAAAACCCTGGCGGTGCCAAATTCGATTCTGGAAATTTCTTTTTCAACAGACAGCCGCTCTTTGATTTTGGGAGATGCAAACGGGGAAGTTCAACTATGGAATGTTGAAGCCGGACAGACGGGTGAGACGCTGCTAAATGTGAATTCCAAAATAGAGTCCCTTGCCGTGAATGGAAATCAATTGGCAATTGGGTTGATGGATAAATTGATTCTCTATAATTTGGATGCGAAACAGGTGACCTCGGAGATGGAATCCTTTGGCGATCATCAATTAATGACCTTCGGCCCGGACGGCACATTGCTTGCATCCAATAATACCCTGGGACAAACTTATATTTGGCAGGTCTCCAGCGACGGGGTGACACTTCTCCAAAATATTCCGGGTGAGCAAGCTTATTCGATGGCTTTCAGCCCCAAAAGTGAATATCTTTTGATTGGTGCATTGAGCAATATATATGTCCTTGATCCCTTAACAGGTTCCGAGGTGGATAGAATCCTCCAAAGGGATCTGGTCAGCGGGTTGTCATTCTCCAAAGATGGAAGCACGCTTGCCGCCGCTTCCTCCAAAGCGATTCAATTTTGGGATATGCTAAAAATCAATAATTCTGGTGAAATTAAAATTGATGAAGTGGCCTGTACGAGGCTAATTGGTAATTTTGATGCTGCCCAATGGGCCTCTTTCTTTGGGGATGAACCCTATCGAAAATTGTGTGAGAGTTTGCCGATTCCATAGATTTGCTTAGATTTTGAAAAGGTCATGTCATATTGACATGACCTTTTCAATTCTCGACCCAATTGCACGAATTTTTATCATGTTTTTGACTCTTGCATTTATCAAAGGGAGATGTAATATAAAGATGGAAGGGGTTGTGCCTAAATTTTAGGCAAAGGAGTGCATGATGAAGAATAAACTGGCGGCAACGGTTTTCCATTTTGTTTCCATCTGGGTGGTACTTGCCATGTTATTAACTCCTGGTACGACTACTACGGTTTTTGCAGCTCCCGGAGATCTGACTCGCGTTTCTGTCAGTTCCGCTGGAGTTCAAGCAGATGCAATGTCGTATTCAGGGGAAATTTCGGCCAATGGGCGTTTTGTGGTCTTTGATTCTGAAGCAGGCAATCTGGTAGTTGATGATACAAATGGATTAGGGGACGTCTTTCTTCGTGATCGTCAGTTGGGTACAACCATTCGCGTTTCAGTGGATGCAAATGGCGGACAGGTGGGTGGCGGCGGTGACCCGGATATTTCCGCCGATGGACGATTTATAGCTTTTGACTCTGGCGCTACCACGCTGGTATCTGGTGATACGAATGGCTTTTCCGATATCTTTGTAAAGGATACACAAACCGGGGCTGTCACCAGAGTAACGGTTGATTCCAGTGGTGTGCAGGCCAACAATGATTCCACATTACCCTCGATTTCCGGCGATGGGCGATATGTTGCATTTGTTTCCGATGCAAGCAATCTTGTCCCAAATGATACGAATGGCGTGTCGGATGTCTTTGTGCATGACCTGCAGGCGGGGACAACTGTTCGCGCCTCGGTCAATGCGAACGGGTCGTCTTTTGAATCCTCCATTTCTTTGGATGGTCGATTTGTAGTTTTTACGTCGGGGGCCACCAATTTAGTGGCAGACGATACCAATGAAAAACGAGATGTTTTTGTATACATGGTTCAAACCGGGCAGATCGTGCGGGCCTCTGTCAACTCCAGTGGTGCACAAGCGGATAAGGGTGGGTTCGATCCATCCATTTCCGGCGATGGTCGTTATGTTACCTTTTCATCAACCGCTGAAAACCTGATGACTCAGGACACGTTTGGTTTTCAATATGTGTATGTGCATGACTTTGTTACAGGTTCCACTGATATTGTTACGATCAGTCATGGATTTCCGATGATTGGGTGGTCGGATAGTTCGAAGATTTCTGCGGATGGAAGATATATCGCTTTTTCCTATGATGATAAGGGGGACGGTCTTGCAGTGCGCTGGATCTATGTCCATGATCGGGTTTCGAAGATAAATATTTTGCCCACAAGCGGGAGTGATACCAACGCGCCCATTTTTCCATCCATTTCCGGCGACGGAAAATTTCTTGTGTATGCATCCTCTGGTCCGTTGGTGTCTGATGATACCAACGGCATGCGCGATATTTTCATTAAGGAAATTGCATATCCCCCCGACCTTAATCCGACAGTCAAATACGTGACACCCAGTTGTTCGAATGGGTGTGGTGCGGCAGACCCAGTAGTGGATTTTGCAGCCGTCTTTTCAGAGCCTGTAAGCGGCGTGGATGCAAGCGACTTTGTTCTTACTGTCAGCGGGGGGATTTCCGGGGCGGCTATCACAGGTGTCAGGGAAGAGGGAGACGATCATTATATTGTCACAGTCAATACTGGCAGCGGAGATGGAAAAATACGGCTGGATGTGGTGGACGATGACAGCATCAAAGACTTTCCGTTAAATCCACTGGGCGGCGTTGGCTTGGGGAACGGTAATTCCATTGGCGAGGAGCATGTTGTCAATAAAAACCTGCCTGTGGTCGCAGGGATTACTCGCATGGACGCCAATCCAAGTGTTCAAAGCAGTGTGCGTTTTGCAGTGAATTTTTCTGAACCTGTAAGCGATGTGGATGTAAGTGATTTTTCCGTTGCCGTAACAGGGCAGATCGCCGGTGCAAATATCACCGAAGTCACTGGTTCAGGAGCTTCGTATGTGGTGTTGATTAATACTGGAACAGGTGATGGAACATTGCGTCTTGATGTTATTGATGATGATAGTATTGTGGATGCTGCCATTTCATCGTTAGGTGGATCAGGTACAGGGAATGGGAATTTCACTTCGGGTGAAAGTTATACTTTTGAGAGAAGCGTCCCGGCCGTTAGTTCGATCATACGGATGGATGCCAATCCATCTTCTGCCCAAAGCGTGAGTTATCTCGTGACTTTCTCTGAATCGGTGACCGGAGTGGACGTCAATGACTTTGGTTTGAATCAAAGTGGAATCAGCGGCGCCTCACTCATCGCCGTGAATGGGTCGGGCAATACGTATGCAGTGACCGTCGGGACGGGATCCGGCAGCGGTACCTTGCGCCTCGACCTGATCGATAACGATGGCATCCTGGATTCTGGAAATAATCCCCTGGGTGGGGTTGGCGCGGGCAATGGGAATTTTATAGCTGGCGAAACCTACAACATCAACAAAGCCACGGTGACTTATTTGTCTGAGACGTTCCGTTCCGGCGGATCGAACGATGGCTGGGTGTTGGAATCCAATGAGAATAGTAATGTGGGCGGCTCGGTGAATGCCACGGCCAAGGTCTTTAATCTCGGCGATAACGCACAGGATGCGCAGTATCGTGCCATTTTGCATTTTCCGACCCAATCCTTGCCGGATAATGCGGTGGTAACCCGTGTCATTTTGACGATCAAAAAGCAGGGACTTGCTGGAACCGATCCCTTCACGACACATCAAAATATCCAGATCGACATCGCCACGGGCAATTTTGGATTTGACAGCTATCTGGGATCGCTTGCGTTGCAACCGCTTGATTTCCAGGCGCCATCCACGTTGGATGCTGTGGGTACGATTCAGAACAATCCAGTGGGGGGTGTATATTGGTCGTTGCTGAATGGAGATGCAAATCGGTTCATCAACTTGAAGGGAGTAACCCAACTGCGGTTGTTGTTCCAACTGGATGACAATGACGACCTTGGCGATGATTTCATCAAGTTTTACAGTGGGGATGCAACTGAGTTGACCGATCGTCCGCATCTGCAAATTGAATATTATGTGACCAGATAAAAAAAGGCGAGGTCGAAAGACCTCGCTTTTTTACACGATTTTGTCCATGGTCATTATTGATATGGGCATTAGTAGGGCTTCTAAATTCCTTTGTACAGGTGTATGATAATAAAGCAGTTATTCCTGCTTTTATCGGGATACATCCACAGCCTCCGCTTCGTTTGATTGAAGAAATTAACCTGTCTGGAGAAGGAAAGAATGGACCCTAAATTATTAAAGGTTCTCACGCGGATCGTTACAATATTCGTGTTGCCCGCCCTGCTTGCCAGCGGGACGTTTTTTCCTGTATTTGCAAGTGAAGACCATTCCAATAGTGGAATTTCGACATTCTCCAAAATCAACCTGTATGCAAATATCGAGACCATCGGTGTGGTGGTGACTGGTTCCAACCTGCCAAAGGCGGCGAAACTTTTTTATCGTCAGGAAAATGAAACCGAGTGGCATGAAGCGCATCCGCTCTTGCGAATTGATGGCAGCCGCTTGGCAGGCAGTCTCTTTGACCTTTCTCCATCCATATCCTATACTGTTAAAGTGGTGGATGGGACTACTGAGATCAGTGGTTCGGCTGCGACCCAACCAAACGAACTTCGTTTTTCTCCAACGACCATTTTATATGTTGATGATGATGCGCCTCCGGGTGGGGATGGCTCCAGTGCTTCGCCGTTCCGAACGATTCTGGAAGGGGTTAAGCGCGCGCGCCCCGGAACTCAGGTGTTGGTGGCAGACGGTGTGTATCACGAATCGGTCTCATTCCCGTCTTCGGGAACAACAAATAATTGGATTCAAGTGAAGGCGGAAGGAAATGGGGCCGTGTTGGATGGTTCAGACGTGTTGTCGGGAAATGTCTGGAAACTTTACGATGCCAAGGCTCATATCTGGGTTGCGCGGGTTAAAACATCGGTCAAGTACCTGGCTCGTGACCAGCAGCGTTTTTACATGTACGATAACATGAGTGGATTGATCAATGGAAGCGGACATAATAAAGTGCCCGTGACGGAAGGCTGGTATATGACGCCAGGCTCTCTGCAACTTTACGTGCGCAGTACAGATGACCCTTCAAAACACACCTGGCAGGTGCCGAGCCTCAACCATGCCTTTGATGTATCCAGTCGGGATTGGATATGGATCGAAGGGTTTGAGATGCAATTCTATGGCACGGGCTCGGGTTGCGGCGTATGTACCAAAAACGCATCCCATGTTGTTGTGCGAAAAAACAAAATCCATAATATGCAGAATGGCATTTATGTTTATTGGAATGGGAATGAAAACCAAGGCAACGATACCCGTATTGAATACAATGAGATTTACGACCCACCGGTAAATGAGTGGCCGTGGAAAGCGGTAAAAGCCACTTCCATGGAGGGGACGGCCATCGTCATTGCCGGACATATTGGCGCGATTGTCCGCGAGAATCACATTCATAACTTTTTCAATGGAATCTACACAGGGTCCTCTGCCGGTTTGGAAAATTCGGGCATCGCTTTCGATGCCGACATTTACAATAATAATATTCATCACATCAGTGACGATGGTTTGGAACCAGAGGGTGCTTGCATCAATCAACGGTTTAGGAATAATAAAGTGGACACAGCGTTGGTGGGAATTTCTCTGGCACCGGTCACGCAGGGTCCCACTTGGATACTCCGAAATCTGTTTACGAATTACTCGGCAAGCAGCATTAAATGGGATCGAAAGTCTGACGGCATTGTATTGATCTATCACAACACAAGCTGGACGAATGAGAAAGATTTGAATGCCATGAGCATGATCAGTCCCACCAGCAATTCGATCATGCGCAATAACATCTTTCAGGGGAACGGATATGCTTTTGAGGAACCCTTTACCGGCTCCTCAGGACACGATTGGAATTATGACAATTGGTTTACAACACGCACTTCAGGTGCTCACTTTGTGTGGGAAAAGATCCCGCGAAATACCATTGCTGATTTGTGTTCCGCAGTTGGGCTTGAGTGTAATGGTCATGAAGGTGATCCCGGGTTGATGAACCCGGCAAACGGCGATTTTACGCTTCGTCCTTCCAGCACAAACATAGACCGGGGCCTTGTGATTCCGGGAATTAATGATGAGTTTGCAGGCGCCGACCCGGATACCGGTGCTGTGGAGTTTGGATATGATCCGCTTCCCAAGGTTCTTTCGATCACCCGTGTGGATCGCAATCCGACCCTGGATGCCAACGTTCATTTCTGGGTGACGTTTTCAGAACCGGTGAGCGGCGTGGATTCTGGTGATTTTTCATTGTCCATTACTGATTTGCTTGACGGTGCAAAGGTCACAACCGTCAGTGGGATCAAGGACGTATATACAGTGACAGTTGAGACTGGCAGTGGTGACGGTAAAATCCGCCTCGACTTAACGGATAATGGCAGCATCGTGGACGAATCGAATCAGCCGCTGAATGGAACTGAAGACGGAGGCTTTAACATTGGTGAGGAGTATACGATCGTTAAATCTCCCAAGGTGTACCTTCAGACCTTGATCTCCAACGGAGTGAATGATGGGTGGGTGATTGAATCAAGCGAAGATGGGAATGTGGGAAATGGATATAACTCCAGCTCCCCAACGTTCTATCTTGGTGATAATGCGGAGGATCGTCAATTCTTGACGATCCTGGATTTTGCGACTGCATCTTTGCCGGATGATGCAGTGATTACCAGTGTTACCATCAAAATCAAAAAGCTGAGTGTCACCGGTACGGACCCGTTTACCACTCACCAGAACGTTTTACTGGATATCAAAAGCGGTTCATTTGAATCTCCCACCCTGCAGATCACAGACTTTCAGGCCGCGGCCAGCATGGATTCTGCCGGCCGGATTCTGAATTCGCCTGTCGATAATTGGTATTCAACGACATTGGATGCGAACGCATTTCAATACATCAACAAGACAGGCAGCACGCAATTTCGATTGAAATTCGAATTGGACGATAACGACGACCGTGGGGCGGATACGGTCAAGGTCTACAGCGGAGACTCGGTGCTGGCAAACCGTCCGCAACTGCTGATCGAATATTACATTCTGAAATAGGAGTAAAAAAACTCCGAAGTCAACGACTTCGGAGTTTTGATTTCTACACCAACATTCGAATGGGATTTTCCAGGAAACTCGCCAGCGCTTGCATGAACTGGGCGGCTTCGGCTCCGTCGCTGACTCGGTGGTCAACAGAGATCGTAGCTTTCATGCGCCAGCCTGCTTTGACCTGTCCGTTCTCGATCACGGGAACTTCTCTTGCAGAGCTGATCGCGAGGATTGCAGCTTCCGGTGGGTTGACGATGGCGATGAATTCCTCGACATCATACATGCCAAGATTGGACGTGGAGAAGGTGGAACCGTCCACATCCTCGGGCTTGACCTTGCCATCGCGGGCGCGGGCGGCCATGGCTTTGACTTCGCCGGAGATCTGGCGCAATGTCTTTTGGTCGGTGTCTTTGACAACAACGGTCATCAAGCCGCCGGGTACGGTCACTGCCACGCCGACATTGACATGTCCGAACTGGATGATCTCATTGCCCTTGAGTGTGGCGTTTAAGTTGGGAAATTGGCGGAGCGAAAGGGCCACGGCCTTGAGAATAAAGTCATTGACCGAGATTTTTTCATTATCCGCAACGAAAGAATTTACCTGTTTGCGGGTATCCATCAAGGCTTCCATCTTGAATTCACGAGTTACGTAGAAGTGCGGGATGGTTGTCTTTGATTCAACCAAACGGCGGCCGATGGCCTGGCGAAGTTTGGTTGTCGGGACGACTTTATCGTCATGGGAAACAATGACAGGAGACGAAACAGCCGTTACCGCCGAACGTTGCGCGCTTGACGTTGAACCCGAAGAAAGCGCTGCCTCCACATCTTTGCGGACGACACGTCCGCCGGGGCCGGTGCCTTGCACGTTCGCGAGGTTGACGTTGTTATCCTTCGCGACTTTCTTTGCGAGCGGAGATGCCTTGACCGGGCCGCTTGAAGCGGAAGAAACTGCCTGAGCAACGGGAGCAGTCGTCGGCTGAGTCTGAGGCGCGGCTTCCGCTTTTGGAGTTTCTGCTTTGGGCGCTGATGCGGCAGGCGCGTCCACTTTTTCACCGGCAGCACCCACGATTGCAATCGGCGCGTTGACGGGGACCATCGTGCCTTGATCGACAATGAGTTGCAGCACCACACCGCTTGCTGAAGATTCAACTTCGACGGTGGCTTTGTCTGTTTCGATCTCGGCGAGGATGTCGCCTTTGTTGATATTCTCGCCGACTTGTTTTACCCAGCGGACGAGCAAACCTTCGGCCATGTCGAAGCCGAGTTTGGGCATGGAAATTGTTTCAGCCATTATTTCAAAACCTCCTTTGCCGCAGCGATAATATCGGCAACTTGAGGAAGCGCGGCTTGTTCAAGGGTGCGGTTGTAGGGAAGTGGAACTTCTTTTTGTGCCACGCGAATGACCGGTGCATCGACGTAATCAAATGCCTCTTCATAAATGCGGCTGACGATCTCGGAGCCGACGCCATAGGATTTCCAACCTTCTTCAACAACGATGGCACGGTTGGTTTTCTTGAATGATTCGAGTACGGGTTCCATGTCCAATGGGCGCAGGGTGCGCAGGTCAACGACTTCGGCTTCGATGCCTTCCTTTGCAAGTTCTTCCGCCGCTTTCATGGAAAGCTCAAGACCTTTGCAATACGTGACGATGGTGAAATCTTTGCCCGTTCGTTGTATTTTGGATTTTCCGATCGGGATCAGATACTCGCCTTCGGGCACTTCGCCGCGGACTTGATACATCGTGGCGTGCTCAATGAACAGAATCGGGTCATTCGACCGAATGGCTGATTTGAGCAATCCTTTGGCATCTTCCGGCGTCCCGGGGCTGACCACTTTTAAACCCGGGAAGTGTGCAAAGACGGCGTCCGGAGTCTGCGAGTGGGTAGCTCCCAGTTGGCGTCCACCGCCACCAACGGCTCGGATCACGAGCGGCAGGGTGAATTGTCCGCCGAACATATAATGCAATTTCGCCGCCTGATTAACAATGTAATCCATCGCAGAAAAAGCGAAGTTGATGGTCATCAACTCGGCGATGGGGCGCTGACCGACCATGGCCGCGCCGATGGCACCGCCGATGATGGCGTTTTCTGCAATGGGTGTGTCTTTGATTCGTTTTGGGCCATACTTATCGTAAAAGCCCTTGGTGACGGCATACGTCCCGCCCCAAACGCCGACCTCTTCACCCATAATAAAAACTGCTGGGTCGCGGTCCATTTCTTCCATAAGAGCTTGCGAGATCGCCTCGCGCATTGTAATTTTTGCCATTTGTATTAATTCCTCTTTTAAACACGAAGGTCACAAAGGGTTAAAGCAAAACTTTGTGTACGTCGTGTCCTTTGTGTTTAATTGTCCGCGTAAATATCCGTGAACAGCTCGTCCATTGCGGGTTCGGGACTGGTTTCGGCAAATTCAACAGCCTTGTTCACTTCTTCATCTGCACGGGCTTCGAGTTCATCCAGAGCCTTGCGGGTGGCGATCTTTTTATCCAAAAGGTATTTGTTGAAAATACCGATGGGATCGTTCTCCTGCCATTTCTTTACTTCCTCGGCTTTGCGGTAGCGTTCGGGATCGCCCATGGAATGTCCGCGGAAACGGTACGTGTCGATTTCAAGGAAATACGGCTGTGCGTTCTTGCGGACGTATTCCATCGCATCCTTTGCCGCTTCATACACCTTCATCACATCCATGCCGTCCACCTGGCTGTTCTTCATGCCGTAGCCTTCAGCCTTTTGGATCATTTCAGAAACGGCTGAGGCGCGCTCCACCGAGGTGCCCATGCCATATTGATTGTTTTCACAAACCCACAGCACACGCAGTCCCCAAGTCTTGGACAAATTCAAAGCTTCATGGAAATAGCCGATATTGGTCGCGCCGTCACCGAACATACAAATGGTGACATTGTCATTTTCGGCGTACTGGTCACCAAGCGCGAGCCCGGAGGCCACGGGGAGATGCCCGCCGACGATGGCGTGTCCGCCCCAAAAGTTCTTGGAGGTATCCGCCATGTGCATGGATCCGCCCTTGCCTTTGGAAGTGCCGGTGGCTTTGCCAAGCAGTTCCGCCATCATTTCGTTGGTGGAGATGCCGCAATTGAGGGCCACGCCGTGGTCACGATAGGCGGTGATTACGCGGTCCCGCGGCTCACGGGCCGCGATCAATCCGGTTGAAACGGCTTCCTGCCCGATGTACAGGTGCATGAAACCACCGATCTTGCCAGCCTGGTAAAGCTCCGCGCCGCGCTCTTCAGCCCGGCGGATGAGTACCATCTGGTAATACAAGTCTAACTGCTGCTCTTTCTTCATTATTTGGGAACTCCGATAATATGGATCGTACGTCCAAGACGTACTGTAAATTAATATGAATATCTAGGGAAACAACACCAAAATTTCTCCAACGATGTGATTCCTGTAACTCGAATCGGGGATTATATCAGAGAAAAATTGCCCAAATTCAGACTTGAAGGATTTTGAGAGGTCCGGACGGAAACGTTTATCCATTGACACATGTCGACCCTGTGCTATAAATAAAATGTCCGCCAAACCCCATTATTTACCCCCAAGGAGAATTGAAATGAAACTTTCTGCCCCAAAACAAATAACATATTGGATTTCCGTTGCTATCGCGGTTGTTGGCGTTCTAGTTCAATTAAGCTATATTCCGGCTTTTCTTCCAAGTTTTGCGCTTGTATTGATTGCCTTTATCGTTCTTGCTCTTAGCCTTTTGATTAAAGGCGTCTAGTTTTTATTCCTGGCGGATCAATAGCTCCCTGCGGCGACGCGGGGAGTTTTGGATTAGAATGAATTTATGGATTGGTTAACCGGCTCCAAACAGAATGAAATAAAAAAGTTGATTTCGCAGCTTGCGGACTCAGCTCGGCGGGACGTTGCTGCGAAAAGCTTGACACAGATAGGCCCGGAAGCTGTGCCGGCCTTGATCGATGCGCTTCAAACACAAGACTTGAGCCTGCTTCCGGTATATCAATATTTCCTCTCCCAGGCCCCTTCCGCCAGACCTGAATTGATAAAAGCTCTTTCCACCGCACAGCCGATCATCCGTGCTCGGGTTGCGGAAATTTTTGGGATAAACAAAGATGCTTCTGCTTTTCCTGCTTTGGTAAAGGCGCTGGGCGATGAATATCCTCAAGTACGTTCGCAAGCCGCTTTAGCATTGTCAAATATCGGTGATGACAAAGTAATTCCTGCTTTAATGTCATTGCTGAAAGACAGGGAAGATGAAGTCCGCATGGCAGCATGTGTGACAATTGGAAAATTTCGTGATCCATCCACTTTTGACGAGATTGCCAATGTTCTCCTGGACGATCTCAAGATCGACGTGCGACGAACTGCTGCGAGGGTTTTAGGGGAGACGAAACATCCCGCAGCCCTTCCTTTTTTGATGGAGGCGTTGCGCGATTCGTTTTGGTGGTATGAACGCGAACAAAATGTGGTCGATCTTTTGCAGGCGATTCAGAATATGGGGAGCATGGCCGTAGGCCCGTTGATAGAAGCATTGTCCGACCGCGAAGGGCGTGTCCGCAAGTTTGCCGCGATGATTCTTGGAGAACTGGGCGATACCCGCGCCATTGAACCGTTGGGCATGGCGATATACGACTTGCATCACGAGATTGGCAGGGAGGCGGCTGAGTCGCTTGGCCTCTTTGGGGCAAAGGCGTTGGATATTTTGACTGAAGCGTTGAATCACCCGGAAGGAATGGTGCGCGGCCATGCGGTCGTTGCGCTGGGAAAAATACAGGATGTACGTGTTGTGCCGCCGCTGATCAAGATGTTGTCAGACCCGGATCGGGAAGTGAAAAAGCTGGCGATTCAATCCCTGGGCAATTTGAAAGACGAACGCGCGCTCCCAGCCTTGAAGGAAATTGCCTCCAACCGGGCGGATAAGGAATTGTCCATGCTGGCGAAGCAGGTTCTTGAATCGAAACAGTAAGAGGAACAATGAGGCGTATCCATACTTTACTGGCTGTGCAGTCCTTTGTGGCAATACTGGTTTCGATCAACCGCCTCGGCTCGTGGACTCTCGGATACGTTTTGCCAAATCAATTCCTGCGCTGGGTGGATTTCAATAATATGCTCGTCCTGCCACTGATCAGCCTGGTGGCGTTTTATCTTCTCAAAAAGACAGTTGAATACGATTCGCCTGCGCGCGCACATCTTGTCATCAATTTAATCTTTATTATTGGTATTTATCTCCTGGGTGCCAGTTATGGTGACCATGAAGTGACAAACTATCTTCATCAAAGGTTTTGCATCGGAGATACCTCAGGTGATCTGTGCAGGATTGTGATCTTCAACGATGATGAGTTTGGTCATTGGGTGTTTTTTACCGGCTTTGTGATGATGAATGCCGCCCTGCTTTTTCTTCAAAATATCTTTCCGTATAAAGATGGGTTAACGAAATCAGATATTGGTTTGTTGCTGTTGAATTCGCTGTTTTTAGGTGCAGGAATTTTAGCCAATCTTGGCTTTGAAGAAATTGGCCTGGACCTGTATGTGGTGGCCTTGCTTTCTTTCCTTTCCATTTACCTTCTCTGGAAGAAAGGCAAACAACCTTTGTTCATTTATTACACAGCGGCAAATGGACTTGGTCTGCTCGGCAGTTTGATCGCACAAATGTTGAGATAGTTAGATCGCAAGCAGTGTTGAAATGGCTGGCGCCACGCCGGTCAAGTCAGTAACTTCGGCGAATTCACCCCTTGATTTTCGACTTCCAAATAGTATTAAAGGGACCTGCGCAGCGGTGTGTTTGCGCGTGGACAGGTCTTCCATGTTCCCGTGATCGGAGGTTAACAGTATGAGGCCGCCTTCATTCTGCCAGTTGTCAAGCAGCCCCCTGAGCACAGTATCGAACGTCTCCAGCTGTTTTACAGCGGAGACCATATCCTGTTTGTGACCTGCGTAGTCACTGGCCCAATATTCAAAGAACGAGAAGTCATATTGTCTGGCGAGCTCCCCAAGTTTGATGCCTGCCGTATGCGAGTCAAACACAGGCGCCTCGGGAAAGCCAAGGAATTCGCGCCAGCCTTCGCCTGTGAAATCTGCCGAAAGGGCACGACCTTCATAATAATCTTTGTCAGTAAAGAGTGGCAGGCCTGCATTGGTTAAGGCCAATGGAATCGAAGAATATAAACGCTTCCCTGAATCGATTCCATCAAAATAACGTGGGGGATAGGCGTTGAGCAAGGCGGCTTTTTTGCCAGCTTGTACTGTCTTTGAGAAGATTGTCTTTCCATCGAGGTATTGGGCGACCTCCGGATTGGGCTTGGGGCCGTAGTGATAATTCAACTCTGCCGGGATGTTGATGCCGGTGAGAAGGACTGCCTGTCCAGTTGCCGATTGCGGCAGGCCTTTCACGCCAAGATTTGGGTCAATGGCAAGTAGGGAGACTTGTTCGTTTTCAAACGGTGCTGTGGATTTAATTAACTTCTTCCCACCAAGCAGAGACTCTAAACAGGGCATGGATGCGCGTGAGAAAGGATTGATCCCGGGATCGTTTTCGCCGAGCCCGATGCCGTCAAGGAAAAGGAAGAGGATTTTCATGTTTTTTGATAAAGGAACCAGGCAGAAGCGCGTTCACGTTTGTCGAAACCATTTTGACGGGAAAGGAGGGTAAAACCGTGGGTTGAGATCATTTTAATATCGGTTTCCACCAGGCCCGGGCTGGAAAGATGCGGAGCTGCCTTGAAGAATCCATACATTAACCAGAAGCCGTTTGGGACGAGAATTTTACCCAGATTTATCAAATAATCTTCCTTGTTTTCCATGCCATGAAAACACCCCATATCCAGCGCAAGGTTGAAACAACCTTTGACATTTTTCATTATGGATGCATCGTCCACAAACACATCCGCCTGAACGTTTTCCTTTTTGATTTTTCGTTTGGCAATTTGGATGGCGTATGGTGCAAAATCAAAGCCAACGGCCTGCCAGCCTGCCCTGGCAAGGGTGGTGACGTTTGTTCCGGTACCGCAGCCTATGTCAATGGCACGACCTACGGAATGGGTTTGTATAAATTCAAACAGTTCTGGTGGGGAGATGTTGGTATCCCATGGCGGCTTTCTAAAATACCAGAGATTAAAAAGCAAACGGTTTAACAGATTCATTGAAGTGAATCACGTACAAGCTGCGGATCAAAATTTCCGATCTGCCGCCATAGTTCAATTCCTTGTGCGTCGAAGAAGATGAAAGTGGGCGTGGCTTGGAACCCATAGACCGAACCAAGTTCTTTCCCGACATTATCTTGTACATTGATACGGATGATGTGGATCTGCGGACCAATGCTGACTTCATTGGAAAGTTCCTGCTCAAGAGCGTCCACGACTGGTTTGATCTGGGTGCAGCTGATGCAAAATGGAGATTGAAATTCTAGAAGCACGGGCGTTCCAGAGCCGATCATGCTTAATACAGTCCTGGAATCATCCATCAATGGGGTTTGGCGCGGATGAAGAATCACCCACGACATGATTGCAATAAAACTAATAATGGCAAAGGAAATATAGTCATTTACTTTTGGTTTGTTGAAAAGCAGGATCATGGCTGCAACGCCGATGATGCCGATGGTGACAAGCAGGAAAGAGTAGTAATTGATGAAAGTAGCCACGTTCACCTCGTTATGATAAGAAATCCCGCAGGGGCTTTCTGCAGGAGATTTTTTGACATATAAATGTCATGAAATCTGTATGACGCTTCACACTTTGACAATTCATATGAGTTCTTTTACAATCATAGGAATAGCTTTACATCCTACTTTATTATTAGGAAGGGCTTTTCCATGAAAGAGTATACCACCGAGTTTTTACGGAACGTCGCGCTGGTTTCACATGGAGGCGCGGGCAAGACGATGCTTGTAGAAGCATTTTTGCATGCGACGGGGGCAACCACCCGTCTTGGCAAGGTGGAGGACGGGACCACGGTTTCTGATTATGATGATGAGGAACACCGTCGAAAGATTTCCATTTATTCAAGTGTAATTCCCATTGAGCACCGCGATCACAAGATAAATATTATAGACGCGCCAGGCTACACTGATTTTGTGGGTGAGTTGATCTCCGCCCTTAGTGTTGCTGATGGCGCCGTTATTTTAGTGGATGCAGTTGCCGGGATCGAGGTTGGTACTGAAATTGCATGGCGTTATGCAGACGAATTTAATCTGCCGCGCTTTTTTGTCATTAACAAGATGGACCGCGACAATGCGGATTTTGAAAAGACCTATGCGGCCGTGGATGCATTTGTCCATGCGCATGGTAAACGCGCCATTAAAGTGCATCTACCCATTGGGTCAAAAGCCGATTTCAAAGGTGTGGTCGATATCATCGGGATGAAATCATATATGGGCGATGGCAAGACAACAGCCGATATTCCAGATGAATTAAAAGAAGAAGCGGAAAAAGCTCACTTTGCGATGGTGGAAGCAGCGGCTGAAGGCGAAGACGAGTTGATGGAGAAGTATCTCGAGAACGGTTCGCTCTCCGACGCAGAAATGGTCCGCGGACTGGAGGATGTGGTCTACGCTGGAGAATTTGTCCCTGTATTCTGCGCGGCTGGCGGACGTGAAGTGGGTGCCATTGCATTGTTAAATGACATCATTGATTTGCTGCCTTCTCCATTGAATGCGCCCAAGCGTGTTGCCCAGGGCAAGAGTGGTGATGAGGAATTAAAACCCTCCGACACAGAACCCTTTGCAGCGTATGTTTGGAAGACGACTGCCGACCCGTTTGTGGGCAAGATGACCTACTTTCGCGTGTTTTCCGGCTCCATTCAATCCGATGCCCATGTTTGGAATCAAACCAAAAGCGCAGACGAGCGTATGGCGGGGTTGCATTTCCAGCGCGGTAAAGAGGCGATTGCAGCCAAAGTGGTCCATGCCGGAGATATTGCTTCTGTATCCAAATTAAATGCAACCGCAACCGGAGATTCCTTCTGTGATAAGAATCATCCGTTGACTATTCAACCTCCGAAATTCCCCGCAGCCTTGTTCCGTGTGGCGGTCACACCCAAGAGTCAGGCGGATGCGGCGAAGATCTCTCCAACGTTGACACGCTTGTGCGAAGAGGACATGACGCTTTCCTGGCAGAACGATCACATTACCCATGAAACTGTTTTGCAGGGCATGGGCGACCAGCATATCGATGTGGCGCTTCATCGTGCACAGAATAAATTTCAAGTTGGACTGGCCACGCACGAACCGCGCATTCCTTATCGGGAAGGCATCACACGCAAGGCTACCGCACAATATCGCCACAAAAAGCAATCGGGCGGTGCCGGACAGTTTGGCGAGGTCCATCTTCGCATTGAGCCCTACCATGAAGGTGATTTTGAATTTACCGATGAACTCGTGGGGATGAACCTCTCAAAGTCCTATCTGCCCCCGATTGAAAAGGCGATCAAGGCAACCATGGAGCGCGGCGCGTTTGCCGGGTATCCCATGAACAACGTCAGGGTGATCGTATTTGACGGCAAGGAACACGAAGTGGATTCCAAACCCATGGCGTTTGAAATTGCAGGTCGTGAGGCGTTCAAGCTTGCAGTCAATGATGCCGGCCCTGTGTTGTTCGAGCCGATCATGAACGTTCGTGTCACCATTCCCGATGCCAATATGGGGGATGTGATGAGCGATTTGAATACCCGCCGTGGTCGTGTGCAGGGGACCGATTCCGAGCATGGCAACACGGTGATCGTGGCGCATGTGCCGATGTCTGAAATGACCCGATATACCACCCAACTCCGTTCCATCACGGGCGGGCGCGGTTACTTCACCATGGAGCTTGATCATTATGATACGGTCCCCACGCATATTGCAGGGCCGATCATCGATGCTCACAAGAAGGAAATGGAAGCGAAGAAGGAAGAATAAAGTTTGTAGACATGAAAAGCTCCGAGAATTTCTCGGAGCTTTTTTTATTCATTTATTTTGGCGAAAACAAGATGTCTTCCACAGGCGTTTTCATTTGCAGGCGCCGGCCTGATATCTTCATCAGATCTGCCAGTGACTTTTTCTTTGTTCCATCCCACAAAACAAGGTTATCCCTTTGCTTGGTCATATATTCGCCCAGCTTGCCAAAATCGGAGTAATTATCAAAGAAGCTCACGAGACGGCGGAAGAGTTTGGGCATGACCAACACATCTTCCTGTAGAGTTCGAATATCGAGCAGGGTGAAATCGGGAGTGCGGTCAATCGACCAGATTCCGCGCTTGGTTTTTCTTGCTCTCGTTACCACGGCGCGGATTTTTTCTGCGAAGAGCCGGTCCGTGGTGGTGTAGAACGTCGGATAGACCAATCCCTCGCGTGCAAGCTGGAAGTTGAGTGAATCCTCGATGGGTAAAGTGGCAGAGTCCATAATGGCGCCGTCGGTGAGCTGCGCTGTTTTTGGAAAGAGATAGCTCACGGGTCGTCCGAAGCGGTCAGTGGATGCCGAAGCGATAAAGCCTGCCTTGCCGTCGTCCGCATCCACGATCTGGGTCATGCTCAGGCTGTATGTCACTGATTTAATGTTAAGCATATCCAGCAATAATTCCAGCGCGGCGAGTGCAAATGCACGCGATTGATGATAGCCTTCGTAATGTGTTTCGAGTGCATCGATCGATTCAACGCGGAGTTGCTTCTTTTTTGTGAGTTTGTCGGCTTCGGTTTCCCATTGAAAGAAATCCCAATTCTCGGGCTTGTTTGCCTGAAAGCGGATCGAATCGCCATCAGGTTGAAATCCTTTTACATGAAATGTGCCAGCCACCACTTTGTATTGAGCCATGATCATCTCCTTTGGTTGAATTCATTATAGAAAATTTCTCAACCAAAAGCAATAGCCCTACGGTGTGGCTGCCTGACGAATAATGCGTGACCCCAATTGATTTCCGTTGATCTTGCCATAGGAATAATCCACCAGGTCTGCCCAGGTGATGGCAATGACCCCGGTTGCCTTCATATGGTCAAAGGCGAGCATTTCCACCGTATGAATTGTTGGGGGAATCTGGTTTGCAATTCGTTCGATGACCTTGTCACTGGCGGCGAAAACCCGCATTAACTTTACAAAGGTGGTTTCCGGTGTACAACTGTCTGAAAAGATCCATTCACAATCCACTGAGATGCGGATCGTGGTTGCCTCCTGTGTGGCCTGGTTAAGGAATATCTGCGCATCGACCACACTAAATTTCGCGTCCACGGTTTCCAGGAGTGGGTCTGATCCCACCATGATGCTGTTCAGGATTTCAACGATTTTGGACGTGTTGGGTTCGGGGGTGGGGGTAAGGCTGGGTGGAACGGGAGTCCAAACGGTTGCGGTCAGTGAGTTGATCACAGCTGCCTGAATGTTGGGATCGGAAATATCCGGCACACATGCAATAATGAAAATCAAAGGCAGGAATGGCAATATTCGTTTTAACATGGATCCTCCATTTCCTTTGTTGTACTCCACCCGTAAATTCCACGTCAACAATGTTTACCATACGAACTTCATCCGTTTGCTAAACGCTTCTCTCATAATTCCAATTACAAATATATGTAAGAGGTGGATTTTTATAGCAGGTGCCTTTTAATGTTTTCGTATGAAAACCCCAGCTTGACTTTTCACTTGTTCCCGGTAGAATGAACCCATGCCCATCGTTCGTTTTCCCGCACTGATGAAATTTTACGTGGATAACCAGAGCGAATTTTCAGCCCACGGTTCCACTATTGCCGAATTGCTCGATGATGTACTTGCGCGGTATCCTGTGTTGAAACCGCACTTGTTCGATGCAAATGGCGACTTGCGCAGGCACTTCAATATTTTCGTTAACGGTGTTCATGTGCGTGATCTTGATGGGCTGGAGACAAAATTGAACGAAGAGGACAGGGTGATCTTGATGGCCTCGGCCGCCGGAGGATGAATTCATCATTGACAAATCTGGTAAGATACGTAAAATAGCCAGCATCTAATCGATTACTTATGAAAACACTTAATTATCACCTGAACTGCTTGTGTCTATCGCGGGGCTCGTAGCCGCCGCCTGAGATAGACCTTTCCGCAGTCAACGGAAATCAGACGGTAGGACGACCCCCGCTTGCAAATTTTTTGCACAGTGTGTGGCGTTTGTTCGCCGTCTTTTTATTTACCCGTTGGCTGCTTTTGATTTAAGAGATACCATGACTTTATTAGACTTTCGATTGACCAAATCTAATTCAATTCCACTGGATGGGCTTGCTGCTCATGTAGGGAACACGCCGCTCCTTCCGCTTCGCAGACTTGGCCTTGGCCTGTCTCCCAAAGTACAGGTATTTGCCAAAGCCGAGTGGTTCAACCCGGGCGGTTCCGTCAAAGACAGACCCGCGTTGAACATCATCCAAAATGCCATTCTCAATGGCGATCTAGGCAATGGCAAGCGTTTGTTGGATTCAACCTCCGGCAATATGGGGATTTCATACGCCACCTTTGGCGCAGCTTTGGGAATTCCGGTTACCCTGGCATTGCCAGCCAGCGCCAGCTCCGAACGGATTTCCATCCTCAAGGCGCTCGGTGCAGAGTTGATTCTTACCGATCCGCTTGAAGGTTCGGATGGTGCCATTCTCAAGGCACGCGAACTTGCCGCTGAGAGACCGGATGTGTATTGGTATTCCAATCAATACAACAACCCCGCAAATCCGCAGGCACATTATCTCTCCACGGGACCAGAGATCCTTTGCCAGACCAACGAGCAGGTGACACATTTCATTGCCGGTCTGGGCACTTCCGGTACGTTGATGGGCACCGGAAAATATTTGCGTGAGCAATTGCCTCATGTAAAGATAATGGCATTTCAACCCGATGCATCCTTTCACGGACTCGAGGGCCTCAAGCACATGCCTAGTGCGATCAAGCCCGGGATTTATGATGAGTCTTTTGCAGGCACGCCGCTTGAAGTTAAGACCGAAGCGGCGCATGAGATGGTGCTTCGTCTTGCGCGGGAGGAAGGCCTCTTCGTGGGAATTTCTTCCGGTGCGGCGGCAGTCGCTGCGCTTCAAGTTGCAAGTGAGTTGGAGGAAGGCGTGGTGGTGACGTTATTCCCCGATGCGGGCTATAAATATTTGAGTGATACGTCTCTTTGGGAGGGTAAGTAATGCTGGCTGTTTCAAATGATTTGATCGAAAAGATCAATGCGCACGTGGAGGATGCATATCCTGAAGAGGGTGCGGGTTTTCTGCTGGGATACGAAGGCGAAGTGAAGCAAATTTTGTCGCTGCCTAATGCGCGTGAAGATGAGGCGCGCCACAATCGCTTTTTGTTCACGCCCGAAGATTATCTCAAAGCGGAATTGAAAGCGGACAGCCTTGGCCTAAGTTTGATCGGCGTGTTCCATTCACATCCGGATTGCCCGAATATTCCATCCGAATATGACCGCGAATGGGCGCAGCCATTTTTCTCGTATGTGATCACCCGTGTGGATAAAGGTAAAGCCGTGAGTCATCGCTCGTGGAGATTGGTGGAAGATCGCTCGAAGTACGACGAGGAAGAAATAAAAATTTCATAATCTTTTGGATGAACTAGTTTTCGATATTCCAAATAAAAACAGGATACTTATATGACATCAACATCGCAAACCTTGCAAAAAGTGGACCACTCTGCGTTAAAGACAAATCAATTGTTCATCATTGGATTGAATATTCTCGCGTTTATTTTCAACCTGCCAATTCTCGCGGCCTTTGTCGCGTTGATGATGGGGATCGGCGCCGCATTGAAGACGCCGGGTTTTGGTTTTATTTACAAGTCCATTCTCAAGCCGCGCGGCTGGATGAAGCCCGACGTATTGGATGACAACCCGGAACCGCATCGTTTCTCACAGATCGTTGGGTACATATTCATGTTGGCCGGTTCCATTGCGCTGTTTTATGGCGCTACCGTGCTGGGCTGGACTTTGGTTTGGATCGTGGTCGCGCTGGCTTCCTTAAACGCCTTTGGCGGATTTTGCGTAGGATGCGCCATGTATTACTGGCTGGTGCGCCTGAACGTCCCCGGGTTTGGCAAGCAGCCGCCGGCTGGGACCTTCCCCGGCATGAAGCCCAAAGCAGGAGCATCGGTATGAGTTCCGAGATCCTGTTGCGTTTTGCCCTTGCGGTCGGTATCATAATTGCAGGTGTGGGCGGGTATTGGTTGTTGAATCAACGCTTACTCTCCCGTGCCGGAGGTAATTTGAATTCACTCTTGAGTCCGCTTCCCAACAAACCCACCATTGTTTATTTCACCACGCCGGATTGTGCGCCATGCAAAACCGTCCAACGTCCGGCGTTGGATAAATTGTCCAATTTGCTTGGCGAGAAATTGCATGTCGTTGAAATCGATGCGACCGAACGTCCCGACCTTGCAAAGACCTGGGGTGTGATGAGCGTACCGACCACGTTTTTGCTGAATTCACGCGGAGAAGCACGTTATGTCAATAACGGCGTGGCCCGTGTTGAGAAGTTGATGGAACAGTTGCAGACTTTGTAAATTACCTGGTTGCAGAAACACTTTCAATAATATGTGGTCTTGATGTGTCCCCACTATCAATTTGGGCAACTCGACCACCGAGTATATAAATTTTCTAGGAGACTATACATGCCCGTTTTACGAATTCCAACCCCGCTGCGTGCTTATACCAGTGGACAAGCTGAGGTGAATGTTACTGGTGCAAACATTTCTGAAGCGCTGACAGACCTCACCAATCAATATCCAACCATCAAACCGCATTTGTTCAATGACGGCGGAGAACTACGCCCGTTTGTGAATCTGTTTGTAGGTGAGCACAACATCAAGGATCTGCAGGGAGTGAATACTCCCATCAAGGATGGCGAAAAGATCATGTTGATCCCATCCATTGCGGGAGGGTAAGATGCTGCCGGAATTAAGTCGCGAAGAAATCTTGCGTTATTCACGTCATTTGTTGATCCCTGAAGTGGGGTTGGAAGGTCAACGTAAACTGAAGAATTCGTCAGCGTTGATCGTAGGTACCGGCGGACTAGGCTCTCCTGTTTCGCTTTATTTGGCCGCAGCAGGTATTGGCCGCATTGGCCTCGTCGATTACGACGTGGTTGACTCGTCCAACCTGCAGCGTCAGATCATTCACGGTACGTCCACGATCGGTAAATTAAAGGTGGAAAGTGCAAAAGCCAAGTTGTTGGATTTGAATCCTGACATTCAAGTGGATGTCTATAATGAGCCGTACACCTCTGAAAACGCGCTGCGTATCGCCAAGGATTATGACATCATCCTCGATGGCACGGATAATTTCCCCACACGTTATTTGACCAATGACGTCGCTGTTTTCCTCGGCAAGCCAAATGTGTACGCCTCCATTTTCCGCTTTGATGGGCAGGTGAGTGTGTTTTACGCCAAGGAAGGCCCGTGTTACCGTTGTTTATTCCCTGAGCCGCCTCCACCCGGACTCGTCCCTTCATGTGCAGAAGGTGGTGTGCTCGGTGTGTTACCCGGAACCATCGGAACGCTTCAAGCCACAGAAGCATTGAAAGTGCTCCTCGACATCGGCGATCCGTTGATCGGACGCTTGCTGTTATACAACGCCCTCGACATGTCCTTTGACTTTGTCAAGCTCAAGAAGAATCCCAATTGCCGTGTGTGCGGACCGAATGCCGATATCAAGGAATTGATCGATTACGAGGAATTTTGCGGCGTTCCCAGCCATGACCATGAAGATAGCAATGCGGTCAACAGTTTCGACATCACTGCAAAGGAACTTTCAGAACGCGTGAAGGTCAATCATCTCAAGTTATTGGATGTGCGCGAGCCGCATGAGTTGGAAATCTCCGCCTTGCCGAATGCAGTCAATATTCCGCTGGGGCAACTGGCGGGGCGTCTGGCTGAATTGGATAGTGCGGATGACATGGTCGTTTTCTGCAAAGGCGGCACACGTTCCATGCGTGCCATCGAATTGCTCTCCAGCGCGGGTTTCAAGAAGTTGAAGAACCTCAAAGGCGGAATCAACTCCTGGGCCAAGGAAGTCGATACCAAACTTCCGATTTATTAATTAATAACGTAGGGGCGCGATGCATCGCGCCCCTACGTTATTAAAGAGGATTTATGAAAAGAGTACTTATTCTCGGTGGCGGGTTTGGCGGAATCGCTGCCGCTCATCGTTTGAAACAAAAACTTGGCAGCGAAGTGGAAGTCATCCTTGTAGATCGCCGGCCATATTTCATGGTGGGGTTTCGCAAGAGTTGGGCGCTGGTGGGTGAGAGTCCGCTGGAGGCTGGGCAAAAGCCGATTGGAAGCTTGAGCAAAATCGGGGTGGATGTGAGGCGCGCGACGATCGACGCGATTCATCCTCAAGAGAAAGCTGCTACGATCAACGGAGAAAGAATCCAGGCGGATGCATTAATCGTCGCATTGGGTTCAGAGTTATTCCCTCAAGCGGTTGAAGGTTTTAAGGAACATGCCTTCAATGTATATGACCCTGAGGATATTCCACGCGCGGAAAAGGCTGTGGCTGATTTCAAAGGCGGGCGTGTGGTGATTGGAATTTTTGGCGCGCCGTATAAATGCTCGCCCGCACCGTACGAGATGGCAATTCTGTTGAATGAAAAGTTCAAAGCGCGCGGTGTGAAAGCCACATTGGAAGTGTTTTCACCGCAGCCAAAGTCACTGCCGATTTTGGAACAGGAAAGTTGTGATTCGTTTGAAAGCCGACTTGAAGAACACGCCATCAAGTTTCATCCGAATCTCAAGGCCAAATCCATTGAGGCAGGCAGGGTGATTTTTGAAAACAAGCAAATTGAATATGACTTGTTGTTGGGCGTGCCTCCACATAAAGCTCCGACGATTTTAAAAGACTCGGGCTTGCTGGGAGCATCGGGTTGGATCGAAATTAATCCACGCACCACGGAAACTTCTTTTGATGGTGTGTATGCTGTGGGAGATGTGACTCAAGTTATCTTAGCCAACAAGAAACCTTTGCCTAAAGCTGGCTTGTTTGCCGAGTTGATGGGTGAGACTGCCGCCGAACGAATCGCTTCTGTATTTTCTGGTGAAACCCCTGAAGTGACCTTTAGCGGCGAAGGTGGTTGTTATTTGGAAGTGGGCAACGGTCAGGCTTTGATGGTAAAGGGCAGTTTCCTGGCTGAGCCTGAACCCATCGTGAGTTTGACTTCATCTTCGAAACAATATTTCAACGAGAAAATAAAGTTTGAAACCGACCGTTTGGAAAAGTGGTTTGGATAATAGTGAACAAGAGCCCTCATCAAAATCTGATGAGGGCTCTTGTTATAATGCGATGATTGAGTCAAGAATTAATAGAATGGCATTGTGGTTAATTTTGGACAAAGACTTGTTAAACATGGGATTTACCGTGTAGTAAATAGTTTGGAAGAATGATTAGGTAACCTTATGCAAGGGTGGCAAGGTCGCAAAAAGTAATATAAGTCATAGCGTCTTGGCGGCTTAGCGTTGAAGTTTTTATTGTTTTTCAAATATATCCCCCATAGACGATGCACTTTTCATCTCTTCCTCCTCACTGGTAAAATTGCTCTCAACCAAGGAGAGCGAATGATCGAATTAACCGAATCAAAAGAGAGAAGAGTCTTCAATAACGTCCTCGGCGCGATGGGGAATACGCCGTTGGTCAAACTGGAACGAATTGGGCGTGACCTGCCTGTGCCTTTGTATGCAAAATTGGAAATCATGAATCCGGGGGGGTCGGTCAAAGACCGGGTGGGGGCGTTTATTATTGAGCAGGCTGAAAAAAGAGGAGAGATCAAACCGGGGGGAACGATCGTTGAAGCCACATCCGGTAATACAGGTGTGGGACTTGCCATTGCTGCGGCCTTGAAGGGTTATAAAACCATCTTCGTCATGCCGGATAAGATGAGCAATGAAAAGATTTTATTGTTGCGTGCCTATGGCGCGAAGGTAGTTATTACGCCCACGGCGGTGGGACCTGATGATCCACGCTCTTATTACGAAGTGGCAAAACGATATGCGCGCGAAACCCCCAATGCGATTTTGGCGAATCAATATCACAATCCCGATAATCCCAAGACACATGAGATCAGTACCGGCCCCGAATTGTGGGAACAGACTGAAGGCAGATTGACCGATGTCATCATCGGCATTGGCACGGGCGGGACGATCTCCGGTGTCGGGCGTTATCTCAAATCCAAGAATCCGAACATCCAAATCGTGGGCGTGGATATTGAAGGTTCGATCCTCACAGAAATTTGGCAGAACAAAGGAAAGATTCCTGCCGGTGCGTATCCAAAAACCTACAAGGTTGAAGGCATCGGTGAAGATTTCTTGCCGTCTGCAATGGATATCACGGTGGTGGATGCAATTGAACGTGCGGGTGACCGCGAATCATTTTTGTGGGCACGTCAATTGGTACGTCAGGAAGGCATATTTGCAGGCGGGTCATCCGGCTCCGCGATTGCGGGTGCGCTCAAGTATTGTCGCAAACTTCCCGCGGGACGCATCCCCGTGGTGATTCTTCCTGATTCGGGATCGCGTTATCTTTCGAAATTTTATGATGACAGGTGGATGCGCGAATCCGGCTTCCTCTCGATGGAATTCGGTGAAACGGCTCTGGGCGACCTTTTGATTGCCAAGCCAAATAAGGCATTGATCACCGCGACGATAGGAGACTCGATCCGCAAGGTGGTCTCGGTGATGCACCAAAATGGAGTATCGCAGATGCCAGTGGTCGGCGCGGATGGAGCGCTGGCGGGTCTCATCGAGGAAGTGGATTTGTTGAATCACATGCTCGAAAAACACGATCACAGCAATGATGAAAAGATCGATCCGCTCGTGCAAAATGCGGGTGCAGTCTTCCCGCCGGAGACACCACTGGAAGATGCCATGCCTTCGCTGACGGCTGGTTACGCTTTGATCGTTGTCGATAACAGCAGACCTGTGGGCATCCTCACCAAAATCGATGTGTTGGATTATGTCGCTGGAAAAATCTAAAATAAAATTCCCTGATTGAACTGATCAGGGAATTTTATTTTAGGACTTGAAATAGAACGCATGTTCTGATATAATGAACTGGTAAGATTGGCGTGTGCCGATCAAAAATTTATTGCATTGGAGGATGAAATGGATTTTAGTTCTATTAACTGGCTGGCGGTTCTTGCATGTGTAGTGGTGAGTATGATCAGCGGGAGTATCTGGTTTGGCCCAAAGACCTTTTTTCCTGTCTGGTGGAAGGCGATAGGAAAAACTGAAAAAGATACCCCCGGTGGCAGCAACATGGGATTGATGTGGGGGGGGACCATCCTGGCCTCATTTATTCAGGCAGTATCGATGGCAATCATGGTGAATTTCATGGGTGCCGCATCTGGTGGCGCAACTTTGGTTTCCGGTGCGCGGGCCGGGTTTATGCTTTGGTTCGGCTTTGTTGCAGCAACAAGTTTGACAAACAAATTGTTCGCAGGTCAAACAAAGGCCTGGGTTCTCGAAGCAGGCAATCATTTGATCAATCTTGTTCTTTTTGGTGCCATTCTCGGTGCATGGCATTAAGTTTCAACGCAAAGTAAAATAAGCGGACGGCGCAAGCCGTCCGCTTATTTTTTAAGGAGTACCATGATCCGCCCATATCGTGAAGAAGATTTTGAACGCGTTACGAAATTCTGGTTTGATGCAATGGAAGTAGCCATGCCCAGGCTTGCTCAGCGGCTTGGTCATGATCTCGTTGGTGCCCGGGAATATTTCAAGAATGTGGTTGCCGTTGAAAATCAATTGTGGGTCTATGAATTGGATCATAAACCTGTTGGGTATCTCGGCATAAACGGTGAGTTCATTGATCGCTTATATGTCGATCCTGCTTATCATTGCCGCGGTATTGGTCAGAAATTGATGGATCACGCGTACATGCTTTCACCAAACCATCTCTGGCTTTATACGCATCAGGCCAATTTAATCGCCCGTGCTTTTTATGAAAAGAATCATTTTGTCGCGGAAAAATTTGGCGTCAGCCCCGCACCCGAATCTGAACCCGATGTTGAATATCACTGGCGAGCCGCATGAGACCTACATTTCTCGAAGTCAACCTGGATCAATTAAAAATAAATCTCGACAATATTCGCGCGCATGTAGCGCCGGCAAAAGTTTTGGTTGTTCTCAAGGCCAATGCTTACGGCCATGGTGTGGATGGAGTTGCGCCCTTCATTGCGCCGTTTGCCGATTACATTGGCGTCGCACTCGTTGAAGAGGCGGTCCACATTCGCAAAATGGGAATTTCGACTCCGATTCTTGTGATGGGTGGGACTCTTCCCGAGCAGCTTCCTGATTTCTTTGAATATGACTTAACCCTTGCCGCCTCATCACCGGATCTGCTAACTGCCGCTGAACAATTGGCATCATCTACTCAAAAGACTCTCAAAATCCACTTGAAAATTGATACCGGCATGGAACGGATTGGAGTCCGCGAATACGAAGCTGAATCCTTTATCGCGCAATCTTTATCGTGTAGCCATCTAGATATAGAAGGGATATTTACTCATTTCGCAAATTCAGAAACTTCACACAACTTGTTATCTGCCTCCCGTGAAGTCAAAGCATCTCTTCAACTTGAACGTTTTGAAGAGGTCCTTTCGATTTACGAAAAACGCAGTGAGCCAACTCCACGTATTCGGCATACTGCTAATTCCGGGGCGACGTTACTTTTGCCTCAAAGTCATTACGAGATGGTACGTCCGGGTGTTTTGTTTTACGGTGTTTATCCCGGACGTGACATTGAACGAACGATCCAAGTGAAGCCTGCGCTCACATGGAAATCGAAAGTATCTTACAGCAAGATCACGCAGCCAGGGCGGGGAGTCAGCTATGGGTCGTTGTGGCAGGCTGAGAGCGAGGTACGAATCGCCACTGTCCCATGCGGATATGCCGATGGATATTTCCGTCGCATGACGAATCAAGCGCGAGTCTCGATCAATGGAAAAACTTATCCACAAGTGGGGCGCATTTGCATGGATCAATTCATGGTCAATGTCGGTGACGATGATGTGAAAGTGGGCGATGAAGTCATCTTGCTTGGGGATGGAATCGCCGCTGAAGACTTTGCTGATTGGACTGGAACGAACGAATACGAAGTGATGACGAACATCAGTGCACGTGTGCCAAGGGTATTTGTGGGTAGGGTACAATAACTAAACTATTTTGAAGTTGAGGTGTATGTTGAATTCGAAGGTTAAGGATTATTTGGTTTTATTGGGTGTGGCGGGCGGAGTAATCGCGCTCGATCAATGGACGAAGTGGCTGGTTCGTGAGAATATCGAGTTTGGTGGGCAGTGGCTTCCCGAATGGCTGGCCTGTCTTTCCCCGTACGCACGGATCGTTCATTGGTATAACAGCGGCGCGGCATTTGGCATGTTCCAAAACGGAAATTTGATTTTTACTGTGCTGGCATTTATTGTGATCGGTGCGATCATTTATTATTACCCGCGTGTGGAGACGGAAGACTGGACTTTGAAGGCAGCAATGGGGTTGCAGCTTGCCGGAGCGAGCGGGAATTTGATCGACCGCCTGATGATGGGAAAAGTAACTGATTTTATTTCTGTGGGAAAGTTCCCCGTTTTCAATGTGGCTGACGCCTCCATTTCAGTTGGAGTGGCGGTTCTTTTGCTTGGCGTTTGGATCAAGGAATGGCAGGAAAAGAAATTGGCGGGCAAGGAAAAGGCTGCTGAGAATACTGAAGAAAAAACACAAATTGAGGCGTCGCCCCAATTGAAAGAAAACAAATGATGCAAGCTTTTTTTAAAAAATATTCGTCACTCCTGTTGACTGTGAGTTTGGTGGTGTCCTTCGATCAGTGGAGCAAATGGCTGGTGCGAACCAACCTGCCGTTGAATGATGCCTGGCTCCCCGACTGGCTACTGTGGCTGAGCCCTTATGCGCGCTTTGTTTTTATTTATAACAAAGGCGCTGCTTTTGGTATGTTTCAAAACGGGAACATGATTTTTACCATTGTTGCCCTTGTAGTGGCCGGCGGAGTTATATATTTTTACGGTCAGATCGACCCCGAAGATCAACCTCTGCGCCTTGCCGCCGGGTTGTATCTGGGAGGTGTGCTGGGTAATTTGATTGACCGATTAACCCTGGGGCAGGTCACAGATTTTATTTCCGTGGGCACTTTCTATATTTTCAATGTGGCCGATGCGAGCATCAACATTGGCGTGGCTCTTTTGCTGATCGGGTATTGGTGGAGCGAGAGAAAGAAAACAAAACTCCCATCAGTGGATGGGATGCTCTCGGATAAAGGACAGACCCCTTGAGTGATCGAATAGAGACGTTTCGTTATTCCGGGGATGTGCCCGAACGGTTGGACAAATTCCTCGTCGCATGCCTGCCTGAGTTTTCGCGTGCCCGGCTGCAAGGGCTGATCGAAAATGGTTATGTTTTAGTTGATGCAGTCCCTGCAAGGAAATCGGGGCAAAGTATTGAAAGCGGTGCGAATATCGAAGTCCGTGTGCCGCCGGCGGCGCCCAGCACCTTGGTAGGCGAGGATATTCCGCTTGATATTATTTTCGAGAACGATGATTTGATCGTTGTTAATAAACCTGCCGGGATGGTGGTTCACCCGGCTGCGGGTCATGATTCAGGGACGCTTGTCCATGCGGTTCTGGGATATGATCCCGACCTTGAAGGCATCGGCGGTGAAGAACGTCCAGGCTTGGTGCATCGCCTCGATAAGGAAACTTCCGGCTTGATCGTGCTTGCGAAGAATGAGCGCGCCCATCGCTGGTTACAGGATCAATTCCGTTTGCGAAAGGTTGAGAAAACCTATCTCGCATTGGTGGATGGGAAACCGCCTACACCCACTGGCAGAGTAGAGGCGCCAATCGGTCGCGACACGAGTCATCGCAAGAAAATGGCGGTGGTTTCCCCGGGCAAAGGCCGGGAGGCAGTTAGTGAATATAAAACACTTGAAACTTTCAAAAACCATACACTGTTGGAATTTCATCCACACACCGGGCGCACGCATCAGATCCGCTTGCATTGCTCGTTTCTGGGATGCCCCATTGTGGGTGACGGAGTGTATGGCAAGAGGAATTTCACAGTGGATATCAACCGTCACTTTTTACATGCGTTTCGTTTAAAAATTACGCTTCCCAACGAAGCTCAACCCCGCACCTTTGAGGCTGCCTTACCCGATGAACTGACAACGGTTTTGGAAGATATAAGGCGATTGGAGTAAATCATTTATGGATTACGTAGATCTTCGCTCTGATACAGTGACAAAACCTACCCCTGAAATGCGCGAGGCGATGGCTGAAGCCGAAGTGGGTGATGATGTTTATATGGATGATCCCACAGTAAACACCCTACAAGAAAAAGCCGCATCCATGCTTGGCAAAGAGGACGCGCTTTTTGTTCCTTCAGGCACGATGGGAAATTTATTGGCTTTGCTTGTTCATTGCCAACGCGGAGACGAGGTGATCGTTGGGGATAAATCTCATATTTATATGAATGAGGCAGGTGGAATGTCTGCGTTGGGTGGGATACATCCGCACCCGATCAAGAATCAAGCGGATGGAACTCTTGCTTTGGATGACATTCGCGCTTCGATCCAGACCGAGGATGTGCATCACACCATCACGCGACTCATTTGCATCGAGAACACGCAGAATGTTTGCGGCGGCATTCCCCTGACTGCGGAATATACAGCTCAAGTCGGTCAATTGGCGAAGGAGAATAATCTGCTGTTTCATATTGATGGTGCACGGATTTTCAACGCCGCAGCCGCGTTGAATGTAAATGTAAAAGAATTGACTGGCCCGGCCGATTCGATCATGTTCTGTTTGAGCAAGGGATTGGTTGCGCCTGTTGGTTCCATGCTGGTGGGCACGAGGAAATTCATTGCGCGCGCGCGTCACTTGCGAAAGATGCTGGGTGGAGGGATGCGGCAGGCGGGAGTGCTGGCGGCGGCTGGTTTGATCTCGCTGGAGAAAATGACGGGGCGGCTTGGGCAGGATCATGCCCGGGCGAAGAAACTGTTCGAAGGGTTGAAGCAGGTGAAGGGATTAAAGCTGGATGCGAGTCCCTCATCCAATATGATCTATTTTGATCTTGCTGAAGATATTAGGTTGAGCGAAAGTCAAATTATGGAAGAGATGAAGAAGCGCGGGGTTTTTGTGGATGCGGCCGGACCTTATCGTTTTCGGTTGGTGACGCACTATTGGATAGACGATGCAGGTGTGGAGAAGGCCGTTAAGGCGTTTGAAGAAGTGTTGAAATAATTCAATCAGAAGTTTGAGGAAATGAGGGCGCGGATTCAATTTGATTTCGACCGCGCTCTTTTGCTGTGTAAAGACGACTATCTGCAAGATCGATCAATTTTGAAACATCATTTGTCTCGTTGGGGAAAATGGCAATACCCTGGCTAACCGTAGGTGCCGTGATCGATCCCATCCGCTGTGTTTGCAATTTGAAACGCTCCATTGATTTTTGAATTCGTTCTGCAACTTGCATTGCTTGTGCGCTGTCGGTATTCGGCAGAACAACTGCAAATTCTTCGCCACCCCAGCGTCCGACAACATCCTCGATTTTTACGTTTTCGCGAATGAAATTGCACAGCCTGACCAGAATTTCATCACCAACTTGATGCCCGTAGGTGTCGTTGTATTCTTTGAAATAATCAATGTCAAGCATGATCAAACTGAGAGGATGGTTGTTCAGAGCACATTCCTCCGCTTTTTCGCGCAAACTCTTGATGAAATGTCCATGATTGAGGACGCGGGTCAGGCTGTCGAGGCGTGCTTCTTCCTGTACCATGGCGTGATGATGGGCATTGTCCAATGCAAGGGCGGCGCGTTGTGCTATGTTATTGAGAAGTTCAAGGTCACTTTGGTTGAATGCATTGTGATGATAGGATGCAATCACCATCACGCCGTTGGCATGAGCACCTTTCACAGGGACGCCCATCCACGAAAGTGAGCCTTTGGATTTCCCCATCAACACATAGTTAACGCCTTCCAGTGCCACGGCTTGATTCCTTAGGTCCGAGAGGAATAATTCCTGTTGATGGTCAATGACCCATCCGGAAAGAGTACCTTCCTTCTTAACTCTCATGTTGTCAAAATATTCACCATCGTCATAAAAAAGCTGCAAGTGGATTTCGTCGCCTTCTTCGAGAGTTCCGATATAGTAGGTGTCTGCTTCGAGAACATTTTGAAATGCAGCATTGAGAAGAGTGAGAATTTGTTTCTTTTCCAGCGTGGAAACGATTTGCCTGCTCACTTCGTTGAGAATCTCGAGCCGCTTGATCTGCTTTTGTGAGAGATTCTTTAATTGCTGAATAACCTCCACGCCTACCAACGCGGAAATCGTCAACCCTGCATGAATGATCCACTCACTGGGGGGGATTGGATCCTGTAAATGTTGGATGATATGAAAAGCAGTTACACACAGCGTTAAAAAGTAGGCGGGTCCGCGACTGGAAATGACGGAGGTGGTAAGGTTTGCGATAAACAAAAGGCTGTAGAACAGGTAATGAAATTCTTTTGGAACAAAAAAGGTGATCGTTCCCAGGGCCAGCCCGGCAAATACAGCATTGACCCATGCGAAGAAAGACTTGTTTGGTGATGTTGTGTATAAATAGTAATAAAATCCCAAATAAAGACTGCCAAATATTCCGTACAGGATCAAGATCAAACGGCCGCTTGCATCCCCTTGCGGATAGAAAACGACGGTAACGGTAATTGTCGCGACCAGCATGAAGATACCTGCCAAAATCGCCGGCTGAATGGACACCAGGTTTTCTTGCAGGGATATGCCGAACTGTTTGAACTTGCCAGATTTTGATTTCATTCCATAAATCTAAAATAAGCAGGGTTTTCGAGAACCAATGTTTTAAAGGCATCCACGATCTTCGGGTCGAAGAGGATGCCGGCTTGCTCATGAAGATAAGCAATAGCCTCCTCAACGGAAACTTTTTTTCGATAGGGGCGGTTGCTTGTCAATGCGTCAAATGCGTCTGCCACTGAGAACATGCGTGCCAAAAGGGGAATCTCCTCTCCCTTTTGGCCATGTGGGTAGCCGCTTCCATCCCATCTTTCCTGATGATGACGAATTAATGAAATTGTATCCTGCAGGAAGGGAATTCCCTGTACGATGTTTGCGCCAATTTCAGGGTGTTTCCGCATGATTTTCCACTCTTCTTCACTGAGTGGGCCGGGTTTATGCAAAATGGTATCACTAATACCGATTTTGCCAATATCGTGGAGGAGCGAACCGCGTTCCAGGACCTTTAGTTGCTCACGAGAGAAGTTTAGGGTTTCACCGAGCTTCGCTGCAATGCGACTGACACGAACACTGTGTCCTTCTGTTTCCCGGTCCCTGGCGTCCAGTGCGGAAGTAAGGGAGGCGAGTGTTTGATCGTAGGTCACTTCAAGCATGTCGTATGCGGCTTTGATTTCCGCAGCCTGCTGCCTGGATTCAACAAGAAGCAGGGAACGTTCAAGCGCGATCGCGGCTTGATTCACCAAAGTCTGCAAGTCTGCCGGGTTGGCGGGTTTGTGTTGGTGGTCGTCAGGGATGTTGATCCACAAGGCGCCATATTTTCTAATGGGCGTTTGGATCGGAAGGCAGGCGCGCATCATGGATTTCCCCTGCGACATGTAGATCAACTGCCCTGAATCCATGACTTGTTGAATTAATTCGGTGGGGTGAACCGCGCCGGTGCGAATTCCATCCTGATCGATTTCCAAATCAGCTTCGATTTCATGTTTCTGTGAAAATAAAATGATCCCGGTGGATTGCGCCTTTGCCAGTTTATGGGCAGTCTGCGCAATATCTTTTGCCGCATCTTCCAGAGTTTCTGCTTGAATGATGTGGGTGCTGAGGCGGTAGAGCAGGCTGGTGGTCCGAAGCGAAGCGCGCAATTCCTGTTGAAGCCACGTGCTTTCGAACGCCCCAGCAGCCTGAATGGAAAGCAACTCGGCCAGCGATTCGTCATTTTCGGAAAAGAAAACTTCGTTTTGTTTTCCGAAGGCAATGATCACACCGATGCTCAAACGATGCCATCGAATTGGAATTGCAAGCATGCTTCTTAAGTTATTTTGATCGATATCCAGATGCAAAGTGCCGGCATATTTGCGAACATCCCTCACGCGAAACGGGGCGCCCGCATGAAAAGCGGCTTTGATTAATGGGTCGTTTTGCTGGGCTGTCTCGAGCGAGAGCTGCAATTTTAGAGCTTCTCCAGCAGACGCTGTTTGGATGTAACTTTCTTCCTGGCCTAATTGGATGTGAACATATGTAAATCGCGCCTGAAGAACATCCTTTGTGATGGCTGCGATTTCACGGGCAGTTGCTTCCGGCTCGACCATCGCCGAGAGCTGACTCCCAGACTGGACTAAATCCATCAACCGTTTGTGGTATCCAGACCGCTCCCAGGAGCGGGTCAACTCTGCGGCTACAGATTCTGCGAGACTAATTTCCAAGCTGCCGAACGAATTAAGGTCCTCATCGTTCAATACGATCGCCCCGTTGACATATCCATTGGAGATGATGGGCACGATCACGCACGATAAATTTGTTTCATTATCGAAGTGAATGTAATCGCTATCCAGACGAATATCATTGATGATCTGTGTTTTTCTTTGACGCGCCGCCCGTCCTATTGCTCCAACCGCCATGCTTTGGCGATAGCCCGGCGGGAGATTGAATGATTGCGGGCCTGCAGTTGCCAGAAGGACAAAATCCTTTGTATCGGGTTCGTATACATATAAACTCACCAAAGATGAACTCAATGCCTGTTCAAGGGTATTGACAGCCAATTGAGCCGAAACGGGTTCGTCCAGTTGATTTTCAAGTTGTTGGCTTAGTTCATTTAGGAGAACCAGTTGTTTGTTGCGTCTTTTTTCGCTTCCGAGTTGGCGCAAGATTAGGGCAATTTGATCGTGCTGTGAGAGTAACCGTGTTCGCACACCTTCCTGGGACAACATAAAAGGTTTAAGATAACGGGCAAGCCTGCGATTCCATGTATTTTGTGTTTCCCCCAGATCAAAATGGCTTTCATCTTCCGCTCGATTTAATTCAGACATCAAACCATTTATGGTTACTACAACCGAGACCACCTGATAATACATGACCGCCGCGATCAGCAGGAATACAATGAGGGTGGCCTCCCTGGCTTTTAGAATGCTCTCCAGTTGAAAAGGAATGGCATTATCTATTAAGATCATTAATGCGCCAAGAAATATCAAAACGGCGAGCACGATGATGCCAGCCGCCATGATCATTCTACGTCCCAATACATCGTGTGGGGGCAAAGTCAGCCGATGCCACGGCAGAATATTGGAAAGCAGAATTGCCGCACCCAATATGGCTGGTGTAATCATATTTTCAATGGAATAAAATGGAAAAAAAACAAGACACCATGCCAGCCAGGGAAATGCCTGTATTCGAAACAGCACTTCTCTTATTTTTGCCGATGAAGAAAAATGGGAGGCCAGTCCGGCGGCTGATGCAATGAAAAACAAAACGGCCAATAAGTGTTGCGCACTTCTTATTTCAATGCCACTATAAAGGCTTCCATTCATCATTAGAAGCAACCCGCTTAGAAAACTTGTCAGGGGTGCGATAATTTTCAAAAGATCGATTTGTTTTATTTTTTCGCCAGGGCGTGTCTGAAATGCGATCTGTAAAAAGCCGGCGGCTAGCGGGGCGAACGCCTCCACAAATAGGCCCCTGTAGATGGAAATACCTGCAATTACCAGTAATGAAATTCCCGAAACACTTGAAACGATGGCATATTGCTTGTTCACATCGGCGTTGGTAAAAAGTCCCTGATTCGATAGCCCTAATGCGAAACAGAAAATCCCTGTCGAAAAAACCAGGGCTAACGGAAAAGCCTGAGACTCCATATGAAGATAGGAGGGTATAAGCACCATCACCGCCCCTGTAACCCACAGAATTCCTGCGGCCAGCGAATTTAATTCGTTCTCGGTTCGGCTTTTCATCGCGACGAAGGATAGCATAAGAATTCGTTTTTATCTATGCCAAAAGGCCAGCCTTTTATTTCTGATATAATGCCAGCGATGAATGAGTTCTGGGGATGCGACTCAAGCGTCAAAAAAATCTTGGTTATGGAATAAAAAATGGAACAATATATTTCCCTTGCTCAAATCGATGAAGCTGTGCAGGCAGTTCAAAAACGGATTTCGATCAAACCCAAAGTTGGGATCATTCTCGGCTCGGGACTTAACGGTTTGGCTGATTCTGTACAAAATGCGGTTTTTATCCCTTACAGTGATCTGCCTCATTTCCCTGTTTCCACAGTTCATGGTCATATCGGACGTTTTGTGATCGGTCAGCTGGAAGGTGTGGATGTTCTTGTCATGCAGGGACGAATTCACTATTACGAAGGCTATACCATGGGACAGGTGACCCTGCCTGTTCGTGTGATGAATCGAATGGGAATTGGAAGCATGATTGTCACCAATGCCGCGGGCGGTGTCCATCCTGATTTTCAACCCGGCGACGTTATGCTGATCACTGACCAGTTAAATTTGATGGGCATGTCTGGATTGAATCCCTTGATGGGTCCAAACCTGGATGAGATCGGCCCGCGTTTTCCAGATATGAGTCAGCCCTATGATCGTGCATATTGCGATTTAGCTCGCAAGGTCGCGAAGGCAGAAAAGATCAAATTACAAGAGGGCATTTATGCAGGGTTGAGCGGTCCCTCCTTTGAATCCCCGGCAGACCTTCGTTTTCTTCGCCTGGCCGGGGCGGATGCAGTAGGCATGTCCACGGTGCCGGAAGTGATCATTGCCCGTCATGGAAATATGCGCGTCCTTGGTTTCTCTGGCGTGAGCAACAAGGCCAATTTGGATGGCTCCACCATCACAACGCATGAAGAAGTGATCGAAGCCGGCAAAGTGATCACCCCTAAAATGGAAAAAATTATCCGCGGTGTTTTGCGCGAGATCTAAGGAATTGTATTTCCGGGATGGCTGATTTTTATAAATTCCTCGCTTCATACGAGGTGTTGATATATATTTTGCTTGCGATGGGCGGCTTGTTTTCCTTTCGCTGGCTTTGGCGTTCGTGGCAGGAATGGCAAATTGCAGTTTATAAACTGGAAAAGGAATTTTCCATGCGGCGATTGGGGCAGTCCGCCGCCATCTCTGTCTTGATTTTGACCGTGTTCTGTTTCGAGTTTTTCATGGCCTCATTTATTATTCCGGGGCTCCCGGCGGAAGTTTTTCTTTCCACACCCACATTGGATTTTATTTCAACTCCAACTGGAACATTATCTGCGGAAATGATGACCCAGTTTGCTGCTGTGCCTGCGCAGACTCAGGGACCCAATACTGTTGGCTGTGTTCCTGGACAGGTTGATCTGACTTCCCCCAAAGCGGGTGAAGAGGTTAAAGGGGTGATCGATTTGATCGGCACGGTTAATATATCCAACTTTGGATTTTATAAATATGAAGTGGCGCCTGCGGGCGGCGATTCCTGGGCTACGATTTCTGCCGACCGCACCATTAAGGTGGAAACATCATTAGGCCGATGGGATACGACTGCCTTAACTCCCGGCGATTATCAATTAAGACTCGTTGTGACCGATAATCAGGGTGTGGCCCTTCCTGCTTGTGTAATTCCAATTCGGGTGATCCCGAATCAATAAATATTTTTAGGATTCTTTATGGCTGATATTCAACTTCGTCCCACGATAGCATCTGACCTTTCCCGGCTCATGGGGTTGGACCATACCACTTCAAGTGAGGCTGTCTGGCAGCTTGAGTTGCGCCGCGATACCGGGCAGATCAACGCTTCCTTTCGTGAAGTGAAATTGCCTCGTTCCATTCAGGTGGCCTATCCTCACGACCCTTATTCTCTGGCTGATGATTGGATCAGGAAATCCATGATGTACACTGCTTTTCAGGGGCCGGATCCGGTTGGATACATCTGTTTGTTGGAAAGAGGTACGGCTTCTGTTGTGTGGGTGACTGATCTTGTGGTGGCGGCAGCAGGACGAAGATCCGGTGTAGCCACCACTCTGTTGGCGGCCGGACAGGAGTGGGCGGAGGCCAGAGCGCATCGTCGCTTTATCATTGAGATGCAGTCGAAGAATCTTCCTGCCATTCGTCTCGCGCAAAAAAACGGCTTTGAATTCTGCGGGTATAATGATCATTATTATCTAACACAGGATGTTGCCTTGTTCTTTTCAAAAGCATTAAAATAAGGCACTGAACTAAACGTTCTATTTTTATTGGAAGGGTTACATGATTAACGGTTGGATGGATGGTGTACTGGCGGGGATCCGGACACTAAATCAAATCCTTACGGCGGGGATTGCCATTACGGCGTTTTCGCTGTTTCTATATTCTCTTTCCTTCAATCTACGTGACCGTGTCGCGCGGTCTTTTGCCATTATCCTGTTATGCGTGGTGGTTGTGTTTACCGCTGAAGCATTGCAGGATAAATCTTTGTCCATTCAAACGATCGATCTCTTTCTGCGTTTGCAATGGATAGGGATCGTGTTTTTGCCCGCCGCATACCTGCACCTTTCCGATGCGCTGCTGGTCACTGCAGGCCGGCCTTCCCGTGGAAGAAGGCGTATTGCAGTGCGCGGTATGTATGTAGTCTCCGTATTTTTTCTTGTGCTGCTTGCATCGGGATATTTACTTGGTGTGATCGTGCCGGACGGAAAGCCTGCACCGCATCTGGTACGCACCATGTGGACTGAGGTCTTTACCCTTTTCTACATTTCTGCGATGGTTTGGGCGGGGATTAATTTTGCGAGAGCGTACGGCCGCATGTTGACGCGTTCCGGCCGCCGTCGTATGCTGTATTTGATGGCAGGTGCCACCGCGCCAGCGCTGGGTTCCTATCCTTATTTATTGTATGGCTCGACCGTTGCGGCAAGCCACCCGCTTCTCTTTTGGAGCGTGGCAATTGTCATCAATATTTTGGTGGCAGTGCTTGTGGTCGTGATGGCGTATGCTGTGGCATTCTTTGGGGTTTCCTGGCCCGATCGCGTGATCAAGAGTCGTTTATTTAAATGGATCATGCGTGGACCGGTGACAGCCTCCACTGCTCTGGCATTGATGACAGTGGTGCGACGTGGGGGTGATTTGCTCGGCTCTCCTTACAATGCATTTGTACCTTTTACAGTAGTCGCCACGATCCTTTCGATGGAACATGCCATTACATTTGCGGCTCCCTTATGGGAACGCTGGTTGTTCTTTGGACGGGATCGAAGTGAGTTGCAATTGCTGCAAAATATCGAAGAACGCCTCTTGACTCAGGGTGACTTGCAGCAGTTTCTGGAGGCGATCCTCGCTGCGGTTCGTGACCACTTGCAGGCTCCTGCCGCTTTTGTCGCCGCGCTGGATGATGAAACATTATCGCCGATCGTGGTCGCAGGGAATCGCTCGATGCTTGACCAGGATGGCTTGACTGAAATCCTGAATAAAGTAAATGGCGATCCCCGCCGCGAATTTCAATGGGGAAATTTCTGGGTTTTGCCATTGCATCAACGAAAAAATTCCGAAATGGATCGCGATGAAATTTTGCCTTTATTGGGGCTTTTGGGTGTGGCGCGCCGCAACGAGGACCAACACATGGAAAATGATCAGCGCGAAGCATTGTGGCTTCTCGCTGACCGCGCTGCGCTTGCCCTGGAAGATCGTCAGTTGCAGCAAAGGGTTTTTCACTCGCTGGCAGATTTACAGCCCCAAGTGGAAATGATCCAGCGAATGCGTGCAGCGGTTCGGTACGATACGCGCGCCAGTTTGTTGACTGATCCAGTCCTTGAAGAGGCGGATCTATTCAACTGGGTGCGCGATGCGTTGACTCATTATTGGGGCGGCCCGAAACTCACCAATAATCCGTTGATGAAATTACAGGTGGTTCGTGACCTCGCCGAGCAGGATGTCGATGGAAGCAATGCAAATGCACTTCGAACTCTTCTGCGAAAAGCTGTGGATCAGGTGAAGCCGAAGGGGGAACGTAAATTCACCACGGAGTGGATTTTGTACAACATTCTTGAGATGAAATTTATCGAGGGGCGCAAAGTTCGGGATGTGGCATCCAGACTGGCCATGTCTGAAGCGGATCTGTATCGCAAGCAGCGGGTGGCGATCGAGGCGGTTGCGAAGGCAATCCTTGAAATGGAAGTTGAGATCAAGGAAACATAATTTGGAGAATACGACGATTTTCGATCGTCTTAAATAATTTGTGTAGTGGAAGGATGACACTATGATGGAACAAAAGAAGGCACATGTGAATCCGTTGCCTGCCGTGGACGAGGGCTGGTGGGCTTCGGTATTGGCGGAGGAAAGCCGATATTCGGCACCTGCCGCAGTTCATCGGGCGGAAAATGTACTTGAAGTTCGGGAGGATCTGAAAAGTGCAGTTTCCGAAAAGAAGCCCATTAATTGGGAACAGGCCAAGGACCTATATTTGCGCGATCAAATCATAGACTTGACCGTGACTGGCTACAATCGGGGAGGATTGTTGGTCGAAGACGAGAACATGCACGGGTTCGTTCCATTCTCTCATTTGATCGATCTGGCGGGGAAGCCTGAAAACCTTCAAAGGGAGCACGACCTTGAAGTGTATGTGGGCAGAAAACTTCATTTGAAAGTGATCGAATGCGTGGCAGAAGACGGCCGTATGGTCTTCTCTGAACGGGCTGCGCAATCGGAACCGGGCAGACGCGCGGAGTTGTTTCATTCGCTTCAACCGGGTCAACATGTAAAAGGCGTGGTCACCAATGTGACGGACTTCGGTGTATTTGTCGACCTCGGCGGTGTGGAAGGTTTGATTCATATTTCCGAGCTGTCCTGGGGTCGTGTATCTCACCCGAATCAAATCGTACAGATAGGCGAAACTCTGGATGTCCAAGTGCTCGACCTCGCCCCCGAACGATGCCGGGTTGCTTTAAGTTTAAAACGCCTTCAACCCAATCCCTGGGCAAATGCCGCAGCTGATTTTCCGGTGGGAAGTGTACTTCCTGCAACAGTGACCAGCGTGCTTTCCTTCGGGGCCTTTGCAAAGTTGGATGCAGGCGTCGAAGGTCTGATACATGCATCAGAAATTCCGCAGGCAGATGGGAAATCGGTAAAAGATGTTTTAACCGTGGGTTCTCGTGTGGATGTGCGCATTTTGCACCTGGAAGCCTCGCACCAGCGTATGGGTTTAAGCATGAGGCTTGAATAAAGAAGATGCCTGACTCCCCCCGCACTCAAAAGAGACGTTTCGCGCAGGATGAAATGCCCCCGGAAGTGCAAAACGACTGGCTCCAACGGCTGGCGCGTTTTAACCTGCGCTTTGGCCGTTTTGTGCGCGATGCCATCGGCGTTCTGCTGATCGCCTTTGCGTTGATGTCTCTTTTTGCGGTGCTTGGGTTTTCAAACGAACAATCCTACCTTTTCTTGTTCGCAAATACACTTTCCGTTTGGTTTGGATGGGGAAGTGTGTTTGTCATTTTTGGGATCGGATATTTTGGATATTATCTTCTTCAGCGCAATGCGGATGAAATTCGCTGGACGCGTTTGATTGGATTGGAACTCTCTTCACTCCTGACTTTAGGGCTGCTTGCTTTACTAATCAGCAATGACCTTCTCCAGGCAGAATCCGGCATGGGCGGTGGCCGCCTTGGTTGGGGGCTTGTCACGCTTGCGTGGAAGCTCGGGGTTGTGGGTGGGTCGTTCCTGTTGTTCATGCTCTGGGGGCTGGCAGTCATGACCGGTTTCGGTTTGTGGGCACGGTTGGAAATCTGGCTGCTTCATTTTGCTGGAGAAGCTCCTCCTGTTGTCATTGCCACACCTGTTCCTGAACAAATGGAACAAAAGCTGGAGGAAGAGCCGTCAAAAGTTGTTGTCGCCCCCAAAAAGAAAGCCCCGCCGATTCCACCAGAGTTCCGCACTTCTCTAAAAGCTGCGGATAAAAAAGAAGAGAAATCTGTCAAAGCGCCGCCGCGCGGAGAGGATTTGCCCTCGCTTCAAGTTTTGCTTGCTGATACGGCTGTTCGTGCCGATGAACGGACGATCAATCAAACAGCCGGGTTGATCATGAAAACCCTTGCAGAGTTTGGCATTCCTGCCACAGTGATCGGATATCGCGTCGGTCCGGCTGTGACTCAATTTGCCGTGCAGCCGGGTTTCATCAAAAAGCCCGGCACCGATGAAGAAGATGCGCAGCAAATGAAAGTTCGTGTGGCGCAAATCGCTTCACTGGAGAAGGATATCGCTTTGGCGCTATCCGCCCAACGATTAAGAATCGAGGCGCCCGTCCCCGGTAAGCCATACGTCGGCATTGAAGTTCCCAACACGCAAAGCACGATCGTGCGGATGAGGACTTTGTTGGAATCCGAAGCATTTTATAAAGTGGGGGCCCCGTTGACCATTGGCATTGGCCGTGATGTTTCGGGGAATCCCGTGGTTGCCGACCTGGCACGTATGCCTCACATGTTGATCGCGGGTGCAACGGGTTCTGGTAAATCGGTTTGTATCACCTCGATCGCGGCCTGTCTTGCGATGAACAACACGCCCGAAGATCTGCGCATGGTAATGATCGACTCGAAAATGGTGGAGTTGATCCGTTTCAACGGCCTGCCGCATTTATATGGGAAAGTGGAAACCAATCTCGAACGAATTCTCGGCGTGCTTCGCTGGGTGGTTTCGGAAATGGAACATCGCTATCGATTGCTTGAGTCGGCACATGCCCGTGATCTTGATTCGTATAATCGCAAGATTTCCAGAAAAGTCGATGCGAAGCCTTTGCCGCGTATTGTGGTAATGATCGATGAGCTTGCTGATCTGATGATGTCGGCCCCCGATCAAACGGAACATAATCTGGTGCGTCTCGCACAAATGGCACGTGCTACGGGAATTCACCTGGTCGTTGCTACACAGCGTCCATCCACCGATGTGGTGACGGGTTTGATCAAAGCCAACTTCCCATCGCGCTTGGCATTTGCAGTAGCTTCCGGCATCGATAGTCGTGTCATCCTCGATTACACCGGCGCGGAGTCTTTGCTTGGTAAAGGCGATATGCTTTTCCTGAATCCTGAAGTGGGTAATCCCATCCGTGCTCAAGGTGTGATGATCACTGACATGGAAATTGAACGTATTATTTCCCACTGGCAAAAGACGATTGAAAAATCGAATGAGCCGCCGCCATGGGAGCAGTTGTTACGCGAGCCCGAAGAAAATGAAGATGACGGCTTGATCGAACAGGCGATTTCCATTGTGCGCAGTAGTCAGCGCGCCTCCGCCTCTCTTTTGCAGCGCAGATTGCGGATCGGTTATCCGCGCGCGGCACGTTTGCTCGATCAATTGGAAGAGATGAACGTTGTTGGTCCGTCTCTGGGCGGCGGCAAGGAACGTGATGTTTTGCTTGGCCCTGAAGATGCTTTTGAAGAGAACGCTGCCGAATAAAAGGATGCCACTGTGAATCAAACTCCCAATCCGAATTTAACGTTTTCCGATCGAATGCGCCTGCTCTTCAAAAAAATTCTTGACCCAATTGGCGCCTTCTTGAATCGCACCGGTCTCACGCCGAATGCCATTACCCTGCTTGGATTGTTGGGCACCACGATTGGCGCCTATATTCTTTCACAGGGAAATATGTTCTGGGGCGGCGTGGTTCTTTTTCTTTCAGTGATCGTGGATGTATTTGACGGAACCATGGCCCGTCTGCGCGGCGAGCCGAGTGATTTCGGCGCATTTGTCGATTCGGTCAGCGACCGCTATGCGGAGTTCATCACGTTTGGCGGTTTGCTGTATTATTTTTTGACTCAGCAAAACTATCCTGGCGTGGTGATAACGTTTGCGGCCACAGCAGGTTCGGTGTTGGTATCTTACGTCAAGGCCCGCGCTGAAGGGCTTGGCTTTACGGCCAAGGTTGGCATCCTCACGCGCTTCGAACGTTATTTTGTTTTGATCCCTTTGTTGGTTTTTAATCAACCGTTTCTTGCGGTTTGTGTGATCGCAGTTCTCGGAAATATCACTGCATTTCAACGCATTTTCCATGTGCGTACTCAGGGGCATGAGCGCATGAAAAAAGCCAGAGAAAATAAGCAATATATCCAATAGTATGGATGGCATTTATCTGGGCTCCATCCTGCTTCGCTGGAACGGCCTGCTCATTATGGCGGGTGTGGCATTGGGTGGGATGCTTGCTTCCCGAGAGGCCAAACACCGCGGATATGATTCAGAAGTTATCCTGGATTTGATCCTGCCCATGATGATTTGGGGGACGTTATTCGCCCGCCTTTGGCATGTATTCACCCCGCCTCTTTCTTCGGTTCAGCTTGGTCTGACCACCCAGCATTATCTAACCCATCCACTGGATCTTCTCTCCATTTGGACCGGGGGGCTCGGGTTTCCCGGAGCATTAATCGGGGGCTTGATCGCCTTATTTCTTTTCTGTCGTATTCACGGATTTAATTTTGGTGAACTTGCCGATATTATTGCACCTTCGATTGCATTGGGCCAGGCAGTTGGCAGGTTGGGGAATTATTTCAATCAAGAATTGTATGGTTTGCCTACAGCCGTAGCGTGGAAAATATTCATTTCGCCCGAGCATCGCCTCGGTGGGTATGAAGCGATTGAGTATTATCATCCTTTGTTTGCCTATGAAATCATCCTTACCCTTGCCAGCCTTGTCATGCTATTGTGGGTTTCAAGACGATTTGCCGAGAAGCTTAAGGCCGGTGATTTATTCCTGTTTTATTTGTTCAGCATGTCCATCTCTCGTTTTCTGCTTGAATTTTTGCGATTGGATGTCGCTCTTGTAAACGGGGTAAATATTAATCAAGCCTTTATGGTTGTGATCGCAGTTTCTGTGGCGCTGTATTTCACCGCGCGAAGAGGTGCTGTACAAAAATTGTAAGGTCTCTGTGAGGATGGGCGGGTAAGTTGGGGAATACAATGAACGCCAGACTTTATACAACTCTAGGATGAATTTATGATCGAAACACATGATTTAAGTAAACAGTTCCACGATTTTTGGGCCGTGGATGGAATTAACCTTTCCGTGCAAGCCGGACAAATATTGGCATTATTGGGCCAAAACGGTGCAGGGAAGACAACCACTGTTCGCATGTTGACCGCTTTATTAAACCCGACTCGCGGCTGGGCACGCGTGGCTGGATATGATGTTGTAAAAAATGGACGGGATGTTCGTGCTTCGATCGGTGTGTTAACCGAACAGCATGGCCTGTACACACGCATGAGCGCAAATGAATATCTTGAGTTTTTTGGTCAGGTATATGGTTTGGATCCCTCCCATCGCACCCAACGCCGTGACCAGCTGCTCGAATATTTTGGCCTCGCTGAAGCAGCACAACGCCGCATCGGTGAATATTCGAAGGGAATGCGCCAAAAGCTGGCGTTGGCCCGCGCCATGATGCACGACCCAGGTGTGTTGCTGCTTGATGAACCAACTTCCGCCATGGACCCCGAATCAGCACGTTTGGTGCGAGACGAGATCGCGCGCTTGAAATCCTCAAAGCGAACGTTGGTTTTGTGCTCCCATAATTTGACGGAAGTTGAATCTCTTGCAGATCAGATCGCCATTATTTATCGAGGGAGAATTTTGAAAATAGGAACTCTCGATCAATTGAAGATCGATGTATTGGGTACGCCGGAATATGAAATTAAATTTGCATGGGACTGGGACTCCAGCGGCTTGGAACTCCCGTCCGGGGCGAATCTTCTTTCTCGAACAGCAAACAGTCTGAAGGTTCGCATCGAACGACCTCAGGAAATAAATCCAATTCTGATGAATCGCCTGTCTTCACTATCCGCACCCGTAATGGCCTTTCAGGAAGAACCTCGCTCACTTGAACAGGTATATCTAAAAGTGATGTCTGATGCAAAGGGGAATACCAATGTTCACTAAGCTAAAGCCTGTATTTATCATTGCCGGTCGGGAGTTGAAAGATCAATTCCGGGATTGGCGCGTGCTTGCCCCCATGGCCGTGCTGGTTTTGTGTTTCCCGATCTTGATGAATGCATTTGCCCAGCAGTCTGTTGACTTTTTGAATCGATACAATGCCAATTTGATCATAGACCGTCTTGTTCCGTTTTCGATCTTGATCATTGGATTCTTTCCCATCACGGTATCGTTGGTGGTCGCCCTGGAAGCCTTTGTCGGCGAGAAGGAGCGCGGCACGATTGAGCCGATCCTGAGTTCACCTTTGGAAGATTGGCAGATTTATTTTGGAAAATTATTGGTGGGTGTTGCAACACCCCTGATTGCCAGCTATCTTTCCTTTGGCTTGTACATGTTACTGGTAATTCGGCGTGACCTGACCCTCCCATCTTCACTTACCATCATTCAATTGATTTTATTAACAACCGCACACGCCTTTTTGATGGTGAGTGCTGCTATTGTGATTTCGGTTCAGTCCACATCTGTCAAAGCAGCCAATCTCCTGGCTTCCTTCATTGTGATCCCTGTTGCGATTCTTATGCAAGGCGAGGCCGGGATGTTATTTTGGGGAAATGATAATGTTTTGTGGTGGGCCGTTCTTGGCGTGACGATTGTTGCGCTTCTTCTAATTCGCCTGGGGTTGGCTCATTTCCAACGCGAATACCTCCTTGGCCGCGAGATCGATGCGGTCAATCTTCGCTGGTTGTGGCACACATTTTGGAGGAACTTTTTGGGTGGAGCGCGTTCAGTGCCGGACTGGTATCGTTCTGTGGTTGGGCCGTCATTCAAAAAAATAGTACCATCCATTTTTGCACTTCTATTGGTGGCGACAGTAAGTGTTTTGTTGAGTTATATGTGGGTAATGAAAAACATGCCTGCTATTCTAGAGTCCGCTCCAAAAGATCAGATCGCCAGATTTACACAAAATCTTCGTGAGACTCCTGATTTAAAGGAGATTCGTGAGAAAGTAAGTGCTCCCTATTTGTTCCTTAATAACACCCGCGCTGTCTTTGTGATTTTCCTGGCAGGTGTTGTTTCGTTTAGCGTCTTGGGGGTTTTGGCTTATATGTTGAATATCGCATTGATCGGCGGGTTGTTTGGCGTGGTCCAATTACTTGGAATCCCGGCGTGGCCGCTCTTTATCGGTGGTGTGTTGCCGCACGGTATTTTCGAAATTCCCGCACTCATCGCTGGCAGCGCCGCCATGCTGTATTTTGGAGTTTCCTTTGTGACCCCGCAAACCGGCAGATCATTTGGTGAAGCGGGTATCGAATTATTTGCGGATTGGTGCAAGATCTTTGTGGGGATCGTGGTGCCTTTGATGGCGATTGCCGCTGTAATAGAAACCTACATTACCCCGCATATTTTGATCAATATACTGAATTAGGGGAATGGGGTGCTCCAATGGTGCATTTTTGAACTTCAACGATTTTGTAGTATTCAAACCATTTGATTTGGGATAAGATAGATAGTATGCCAAAAGTAATTATTCTTGGATCCTCCAATGCGGTGCCGACTCTCAAAGCGGAAAACACGCATATGGTTGTGATCGGGGAGAACCGCACTGTACTTGTGGATTGTGTATCCAATCCGATGGTAAGGCTTGAACAGGCTGGCGTGGACTTTCACGACCTGACCGATATTATTGTCACCCATTTTCATCCCGATCATGTTTCCGGTCTTCCACTTTTGCTGATGGATATGTGGTTGCTGGGCCGTAAGGAGCCGATCAACATTTACGGCTTGCCTCATGCCATTGACCGCGTTGAAACCATGATGGGGTTGTATAACTGGAGTGAATGGCCTAACTTTTTCCCGGTTGTGTTTTCCCGTCTGCCTGACAGTGAATTGACCACGGTTTTGGATTGCTCTGATTTCCTGATCAAATCATCTCCGGTTCATCACATGATTCCCGCGATTGGTCTGAGATTCGAGTTCAAGAATAGCAATAAGATTTTGGCCTATTCATGTGACACAGAGCCATGTGATGAGGTGGTTCGCCTGAGTAAAGGTGCGAATGTGTTGATCCACGAGGCGACAGGTGAATCATTTGGTCATTCCTCTGCACGACAGGCAGGGGAGGCCGCAACGAAGGCCGGAGTTGGCAGGCTATATCTGATCCACTATCTAACAGGAAAATTTGCAAAGGGAAATCTGATCGCCGAAGCTGGCGAAACTTTTAATGGGGAGGTGAAACTGGCAAAAGACTTTATGGTGTTGGATTTTGATAAAAGAATGCCCCTCTCCCATTTTGGAAGAGGGACAAAAGACAGTAATATAAATCGCCACAAGTGGGAAAGTACTTCAGAGCCTTAATCCTTGTTTACCACCCAGAAATATAAGGTCCCCATTCCTTATTTTCGTTGAGATGACGTCCAAAAATGTAGGAGGCGTTTGCAGGAGGTTCCTTTGGGATATGCAGTAGTCTCATGTGAACCTCTTCCACCTTCCCACCGCCTTTGCGATGGTTGCACGATGAGCAGGCTGCTACAACGTTCGTCCATGTGTGTTGACCGCCCATATGGCGCGGAATAACATGGTCGAGCGTTAGATTCCCTTCCCGTTTTCCACAATACTGACAGGTATAATTATCGCGGCGAAACACCTCGCGGCGCGACAACTTCACGCGTGGCCGCGGTTTGTGAACCTGCGATTCAAGCCGAATGACCGAAGGGCGCGGAAGAAGTTGTGAAATTGTGCGGATGTGTCCGCGTCCGTTTACGACCATACCAGCTTTACCCGCCAGGATCAAACCAATGGCTCTGCGTGTTGAACAAACGTGAATCGGTTCAAAATTTGCATTCAGCACAAGCACAGGTTCGTGCATAAGGTCTCCGCAATTTCGCATGATTATACTGCCAGTTCATTAAATCGTAGATGAGCCGCATGAAGGGTTCATTACAGGAGTGTTCGAAATGAAAGTATTAATTTCCGGTGGTACGGGTTTCCTCGGGAGGAATCTTGCCCGTTCATTAATTCATGACGGTCATCAAGTCTACATTCTCACACGCGGCGATCATGTTCCCTCCGGTGCGCAGGCTGTGCAATGGGATGCAAAAACCACCACAGGATGGGGACATCTCGTTAACGAAATGGATGTGGTGATTCATCTTGCCGGGAAATCGCTTTCCTCCTGGCCGTGGACTTCCGCCACCAAGCAGGCCTTTCACGATTCACGCATCCTTCCCGGGCTGGCGCTTGCTGAAGCGATCCAAAAAGCGACTCAGCGTCCAAGCCTCTTCATTCAACAATCGGGCATTAATCATTATGGCTTGAGCGGCGAACTCGCTGACGAATCCACGCCGCCTGCGGATGATTTTCTTGCCCAACTTACAGTCAGATGGGAGGAGGCAACCCAATCTTTGGAAGAAATCGGGGTTCGCCGTGTTGTCCTTCGATCAGCGGTGGTGATTGGAAAGGGGGAAGGACTCATGCCGCTCATGGCTCTGCCTGTGCAAATGTTTGTCGGTGGTTCGCTCGGCAGTGGAAACCAAGCCATGCCCTGGATTCATATCAAGGATTGGGTGGGAGCTGTGCGGCATTTGATCGATAACAAAAATGCGCGGGGGGCATATAATCTGATTGCACCCACGCCCACTTCCAACGCAGATTTCAATCGGGCCTTGGCTGAAGTGCTGCACCGGCCTTACTGGTTTCCCGTCCCCGCCTTTTTGATGCGAAACCTTTTGGGTGAAATGAACGTCTTGATTCTCGAAGGCAGGTTTTCCCAGCCTAAACGGTTGACTGAGTCTGGGTATCAGTTTCAGTTTTCGGCGGCGCGTGAAGCGTTCCATGATCTTTATCGAAAATAGTCCCAAAGGAGAAAATTCAAATGAAGCGTTTGATCATATTAACAAGTCTTATCCTTGCGGCGTGTGCACCGGGCACCCCCGTTGTTGTTTTGCCGCAATTTGTCGATAGCGGAGCAACGGCTTATATCGACCCATCTTATCCAACAGCCCAGGTTGCCATTCAATCTCCGAATCAGACCGCAAGTGGATTCAATGTAAATATCAATAATGCCTGGATGGACGGAAAGAATGTTAATGCCAATGTCTGTTACAGCTTGCCTGACGGTTCAGACTGGTCCATTTATGCTGCAAGTTTAAATTACGGCGGAACCGTTCTGGATATTTATGGGACCACGCTGCTCAGCCTTCAGGAGCCTGCCAACGGCCAGCCCGGATTGCGCTGCGATACGATCACGTTTGTAGTGGCTCCCGATGCCGACCTGACCAACGCGATCATCACCATTGATTCGTTTGGTACCGCTCCGCTTACAGGTGAATATTGTTCTGTTTACATGCCGAAGATCCAACAAACACTATCCGAACGAGGCATTGGAATCACTTTGCAATGTGCAGGTGAAGCCGGTGCTGAAACCATGACGATCGCGAGCTTCCCGCCGGAGATGACCCAACAACAGGCGGAGGAGATCGTTTACAGCGACGAATTTTTCACGGTCAAGGGTCCGTGGAGTTTCTCCTTCAATTTGGCACAATAAAATTCCTGTTGTATAATAGCGCCATGTTTAGCAAAAGTTTCAGCAACGAATATTACTACTACACCCACCCATAATCTTTTGCGATGGTGTGCTTATGAACGCGCCCCCATCATCGCGGGCGCGTTTTTATTTGCCAGTTTTTACGGAGGATGTGATGAACATCGAAGAACAAGTTGAATTATTAATGCAAGGCGCTGAATATGGCGACGAAGAATTAAAAAAGGCAATGACTGCGGAGCTGCGTGAACGCCTGATCCTTTCTCAGAAGACAGGTCGTCCGTTAAATGTGTATTGCGGCTACGATCCCACCTCCACCGATCTGCATCTCGGGCATACCATTTCCATGCGCAAGCTGCGTCAGTTTCAGGATTTGGGACATAACGTCACATTTCTGATCGGAAGTTACACTGCCCTGGTGGGTGACCCCTCGGATAAAAATAAGGCGCGTCCGATCCTGACCGAGGAGAAGGTCGCCGAAAACGCAAAGACTTATACTGAGCAGGCCTTCCGTGTATTGGACCGCGACAAGACAAAGATCCGCTACAACGGTGAATGGCTTTCCAAGTTGTCCCTGGTCGATCTGATCCGCCTTGGGCAAAACTTTACGATTCAACAATTCCTCGCGCGCGAGAATTTTGCCAATCGCTTGAACAAAGGCGAGCCTATTTATCTGCATGAATCGTTTTATGCGTTGATGCAGGGATACGATGCTGTGGCAATGGAAACCGATGTACAAGTGGGTGGGTCGGATCAACTGTTTAACATTATTGTTGCCGGGCGTAAATTGCAGGAGGCCCTGGGACAAAAACCGCTTGTAGGTATTGTGACCTCCATTTTGCCGGGCACAGATGGCGTGCAGAGGATGTCCAAGTCCACCGGCAATATTGTGCCGATCAATACCGGTGCAAATGATATGTTTGGCAAGTTAATGTCTGTGCCAGATTCAGCAATGGGCATCTACCTTCGCCTTGCTTCCCGATGGACTCCACACCAAATTGAAGCATTGGAGAAGGATGTTTCTTCCGGAGCTTTGCATCCAAAGGACGCGAAGATGAGCATGGCTCACGAAATCACCAGTATCTTTTACGGAGAGATAGAAGCACAATCTGCCCGGGAAAGTTTCATCAAAACTTTCCAACAGAAGGAAGTTCCGGATGATATTCCTGATTATTCCTTGAAAGATGGGCAAACGGTTTTGGATGTTATTCTTGATGCCAAAATGGCCGTCAGCAAGAGCGAGGCGCGCAGATTGTTTGATCAAAAGGGTGTACGCCTCGATGGCGAGACTCTCGAACGCGGTGAAGTTCCCTTCCCACATCCAGGTGTTTTACAAGTCGGCAAGCGACGCTTTTTACGCGTGAAATAGGTTAATAAAAAGGATGAAACTTTCAAAGTTTCATCCTTTTTTATTGCGCCTTTTTACTTCTTGTTTCTTTTCAGCAGCTTCATCGCTTTTGATTAATTTGAAGAATTCCTTGACGACCTTTGGGTCGAATTGCTTCCCGGAAAGATCCTTTATATATTGAACTACTTTTTTGCGAGACCAGGCTTTTCGATAGGGGCGGTCTGAAAGAAGAGCGTCCCATACATCTACAATGGCAAAGATGCGCGCCGATAGAGGAATTTCCTCCCCCTTTATTTTTTGTGGATATCCATTCCCGTCCCACCATTCGTGATGATTAAAGGCAATGTCAATGGCAGGGCGCAGATAAACAATTGGATAAATCAGGTCATACGCATACTGTGTGTGTTTGCGCATCTCGACCATTTCTGCTTTGGTGAGCGGTCCTTGCTTGTGAAGAATACTGTCTGGAACACCCATTTTTCCAATATCATGCATGAGCACTCCGCGGCGGACGTGAATTAAATCAGACTCAGGGATGCCCATTTGCCTGGCCAGTTTCAAGGTTAGATCAGTGACGCGCTGTGTGTGGCCCTGAGTCTCTTTATCGCGAAGTTCCAGTGCCTTGCCCCATCCTTCCAGAGTTGTATCATATGCAAGATAAAGTTCGTAATTTGAGAGTTGAAGGTTTGTGAAAAGTTGGGTTTTATCAATCGCAGTTGCGGCTTGATTTGCAAAGATTTGTACTGAAGCAGTCTGCTCAGTATCATCAAACGCACCGGGGGTGCGGCTATCCAAATTGATAAACCCGATCAACGAATTTTGCGTGAACATGGGAACACCCATCCAGCCATGAATATATTCCGTGCCTTCCAGTTTTTCGAAACGGGGATCCAATTGGGCATCATAAATACACATGGGTTGGCGCGAATTTGCGATTTCCATCCACTTCTCATTGATCGGAAAACGAACTTTCGAAAAATCGGTGCCGCTTGGCAGACCGCGGCTTGTGGCAATCTCAAAACCTGCACCTCTGTCCAGAGTAATTGAAGCCGAATCGTAAGGTGCAATTTTGTTTAACCAATCAAGGATGGTTTCAAGCAATTCATTTACATCCAATGAATTTGTCAATGCGCCAGTAGCCTGGCTAAGAATTTCGGAGTCCCTACGGCGTCGCTGCTCGGCTTCGAATAAGCGTGCATTCTCAATTGCGATTGCGGCCTGCTGCGCCAGTCTTATTAGAAAATCCAATTCTGTTTTTCGGAATTCGAGTTTTTGTCCCTGCCGCCAGACAACCAGCAGCCCTGTAAGGATGTCTTTTGACATAATCGGGACACCCATAATGTGTTCCAAGGGTCTCGATTCTGTTCCTTTAATAATCAATACACGCGGATCGTTTTCAGTATTGTTGACGATTTCTCCAAATCCCTGCTGGGCGATGCTCCCCAGGATTCCACCTCCGACGAGGATCGGGTCATTCTTAATTTCTTCTGAATCCACGCCAATGGCAGCGATCGACACGAGGATGTTTTTTTCTGGTTCGGATAAATATATTGCACTGGTCTCGGCATTCAAGAGATTTTTTGCATGAAAGGCAATACGTTCCAATACCGAGTTCAGTTGCAGTGTGGACGAGATGTTTCGTCCCACCTCGGCAATGGCAGATGTCTCCTGGGCATTTTTGATCGCTTCTTCCAGGAGATGGCTCGCTTCCAAAGCGATCGAGGTTTGATGGGCAATACTGACGAGAAAATTCAGTTCCATTTGGCTAAAGAGTCCCTGGTTGACAAGCCTCCATACATTAATTGAACCAATGCATTTCCCATGCAATAATAAGGGAGCCGACATCATCGTTTCGGATTCCTTGTCATTCTTGGGTGTGCCCGGAACATTAATTCTTCTAGGATCATCTGAAGTAATGTTGATAATTTCAGCTTTGCCCTCGGCGATCAGGTTGCCTGTAATACCCTCCCCCAGCCTGATCGTGTGCGACAGAAGCTGCTGACTGTACACTCCATGGGAGACCACCACCTTGATGGTTTGATTGTCATCCTGTAGAAGGTAGACGGCTACATTATTTGCAACCAACAATTCCATCGCACGCCGCGCAATTTTATCCAAAACAACATTGCTGTCGTGGCTGGTTGTTGTTTCGGTTGCGATATCTGCAATGGCCTCGATGATCCTGGCCCGGCGGCTTTCTTGCTCAAAGTGTTTGGAATTTTCAACTGCAATCGCAGCCTGATTCCCAAATGTTTGGAGCAATGCGGCATCCTCTTTTTTAAAGAAGCCTATTTTGTCGCTATCAAAGTTTAAAAAACCAATCAGCTTTTCCTGTGCAATCAATGGAATACCCATCCACCCACGGATGTAGCTTGTTTCTGGAAATTTAACAAAGCGGCTATCATCCTGCACATTGGAAATTATGACTGGCGTCCAAAGGTCCATGTCCCATTTTTGAGGTTCAAGTTCGTACGATTTCCCGACGAAATTAAAATTTTCCGGCAGTCCGCGTTGCGCTACGATCTCAGCGTATCTTCCGTTGATCAGTTCTATGGATGCACTTGTATAATCCACGAGCTTGGCGCTTAGGGTTAGTATTTTTTCGTAAATAATGGCTCTATCCAGCGACTCGGTCAGCGATGCGGTGGCCTCGCGAAGAGCATCAGCCTGTTTATGGAGTTTTTCCTCGTGCTCAAATAATAAAAGCCTGATCATTGCATTTGCCAATCCGCCTGCAATGGTAACTAATAACCTTTCATCAGCTTCTGTATAGGCATTTTTGATTCGACTTTCAATATTCAAGACCCCCACGATCTTTGATGAAACAAGAATAGGTACGCAGAGTTCAGAATTTATTCCCTCGGATGATTCTAAGTAAATGTCGCTTTTCGACGTATCGTTAATAAGAATCGGGCTGCCTGTCTGAATTACTGTTCCACAGACACCCATGTTCACTGGAGTGCTTTTTAATAGGTTTTCAGCGTTGGTGCCGTAATATGATGGGTGGGGTGTTACTAAACTTCCATCTTCACTTAATAACAAGACCCCGCAATTATCCGGGCGAATGGTGCTGCTAATGATTTCGGTTACGGATCCAATGAGTTCGCCAATGCTTGCAGAAGTTGATTCAGCAAGGGCGACGGCGTGCAGGATTGTCAGCTCTGCAAGCTGATGTTCGAGTTTTTCCTCAGTTTTTTTTCTTTCGGTGATATCCCTGTAATTGGCTACGATCGCTTCAATACCGGGTTCATCCAGTAGGTTGGTCCCAATTACCTCAAGCCAGCGAGTGTTGCCGTCTTTATGGTGACATCGCACTTCTAATTTCAAGCTTTTTCCTGGTGTATCCAGGATCGATAAAAACTCCCTTTGCGCAATCTCTTGATCTTCAGCTACTACGATATCAAAGGCACTTTTGCCTACAAGCTCCTCCACTGGATATCCAAGGATATTTACAGACGCCGGACTTTGATACAAAATCCTGCCCTCGGCAGAATAAAGAGCTATCGCATCCATGCTGTTTTCGATCAATGACCTGAATCGTTTCTCGCTTCTTGTCAGGGTTTCCTGTAATAGTTTTCTAGCGGAATTGTCACGGGCGATGGTAATAAGGTTTCCATCTGGGAGTGCCTTTGAATGTAATTCAACAGAGACATATCCACCATTTTTTTGTAGCAGGGTCCGTTCGATTTTGATGTTTTTCCCAGCCAGAATTTCAGGAAGCTTTAGAGGACGCAAGGCCAACTCTTCCTTTGAAATTAAGCCTGACAGATTCTTGCTCAGAAGTTCATCCTTTTCGTAGTTCAACATCGTGCATATTTGTTTGTTGACTTCAATTAGATTCCCATCAGCATCTGAAATGAGGATCCCGTCAGATGCATGTTCCACGAGCATATGATAGCGAGCCTCGCTGATTCGATTGATTTCCTCCGCAATTTTTTGTTTTGTAATGTCGGTGACGAATCCCTCGAAATATTTCGTCCCCCCGTCTTTACCGCGAACTTCACGCGCGTTTGTTGATGTCCATATGATCGTTTTGTCTTTTCTTATGTTTTGAGTCTCAAATCGATTAACGAACCCGTACTCCTTTAGCATGTCTGCGAACTTTTTTCGACTATCAGGGCTTAAGTGGATTTGAGTGTTGATATCTTTGACCAGATCGATCATCTCTTGTGGGGAAGAGTATCCATAGATTTGTGCCATTGCCGGATTGACGAGGATAAAACGACCGTCTGGCGAAGATCGAAATATTCCCTCTCCGGCTGCCTCAAAGATCTCCATGTAATTCTGTGTCAGATCTTTCTGGCTTTCTTTGCTTGTTTTTATCAAACGGTGCAGGAGAATCGAGGTAATTAAAATATACAGCCACCCTTCATAAGTTTGTGCAGCCAAAATTTCCGCAGGATCTTTAAGTAATAGGATAAATTTGTCAGCGAGTAATATCCACAACCCACCGACAACGATATATATTAGTGTAACTCTAGTTTCGGGGGGGAGGTTCAAACGTTTCATTAGGATGTTTGAATTTATTTGTCCACAGGATGATTTGATGTCTTTATTTCATTCTAATTTTCTTTATTATAAGACCTTTCATGGCGTATTTACATTGCCATGGAAAACAAAATCACCCCGGTAACACCGGGGTGATTTTTTCTGGAGGCGTCGACGGGATTTGAACCCGTGAATAAGGATTTTGCAGACCCTCGCCTTACCACTTGGCCACGACGCCATGGAAACAACAAGGATTGCAAACTGGATATTTCATCAATCTGCAATCCCATATTTGTTGAGCGGGCGATGAGATTCGAACTCACGACCTTCTCCTTGGCAAGGAGACGTTCTACCACTGAACTACGCCCGCATTTCTTGACCCAACTTCAGGTCGAGAGTGCCGAGACCCAGGATCGAACTGGGGACACCGCGATTTTCAGTCGCGTGCTCTACCAACTGAGCTATCTCGGCCAAAGTATTTTGTTGTTAAGCGTCCGTGATTTTACACGTACTTATATGTATTGTCAAGAAACCCATCCAAACTCAACTAGTCAATCTAAATTTATCTTGACTTTTTATACCCGCTTCGATATAATGTTAGGTCGCTGTCCATTGGAGACAGTTCAAATCGTTTCATCCGAAGCCATATCAGTCAGGAGAGAAGAATGGCATCTTCTTTGCCGCGTAAAAGTTACGCACGTATTCCCGTAAATCTGGATCTTCCGAATTTAATTGAAATCCAACTTGATTCCTTTGAAAGACTCAAAAAGGAAGGTTTAGGCGATCTCTTTCATGAGATTTCGCCGATTGAGTCGTACAACAAAGGCATGAAGCTGTTCTTCCCAAGCCGCGGCCCCGAGTCGCAACAGTGGGGGTTGAAATATTGGTTTGGAGAGCCCAAGCATACCATCGAAGAATGTGTTGAGCGTGATCTGACATACGCCAGCCCTCTTTATGTTTCTGTTTTGTTGGCCGGGCCGGATGTGCCCGAGCCGATCAAGCAGGATATCTTCCTGGGCGATTTCCCCGAGATGACCGATAAAGGTACATTTATTGTTAATGGTACCGAGCGCGTTGTGGTTTCTCAATTGATACGTTCCCCTGGCGTTTATTTTGAGGCACCGTCTGACCGCGCGACAGGCCGTCCACTTGCGATGGCAAAACTAATTCCTGATCGCGGTGCCTGGATGGAATTCGAGACGCGTAAATCAGATTACATCATCTTGAAGTTCAATCGTAAGCGCACAGTACCGATTACAGTATTTTTGCGTGCTTTGGCCGCCATTAGTGATGGTTTGAAGGATTCACCCATTAAGACCGGCAGTGACGAGGAAATTCTGTCCATCTTTAAGGATGTCGACAACAATCCTGACCGCCTCTTTATTGCGTCGACGCTCAAGCAGGAACCCGATTGGGATCTTTCTCATCAGACTATTGCCGAGGCAGCCTTAATCGAATTCTTCAAGAAGATGCGACCCGGCGACCCTGCCACTCTCGATAATGCCCGACAGTTCCTTGAGGAACAGTTGTTTGATCAGCGTCATTATGACCTGGAGCGCGTAGGTCGTTACAAATTAAATCAGAAACTTGATCTTAACATCCCGATCCCGCATCGCACGATCTCCAAGAACGATGTGATCCGCTTGATTCGCCGCATGATCCAGATCAACAATGCGACCGAGAAGCCGGATGATATCGATCATCTGGGCAATCGCCGTGTCAAAACGGTGGGTGAGTTGATCCAGAACAAGCTGCGTATCGGTCTCCGTCGGATGGAACGTGTTATTAAAGAACGCATGTCCATTCGCGATCAGGAACAGCTATCCCCGGTGACCCTGGTCAATATTCGACCTGTGGTTGCTGCGTTACGTGAATTCTTCGGTTCATCCCAGCTTTCCCAGTTCATGGATCAGACCAACCCGTTGGCTGAGTTGCGTCACAAACGCACCCTTTCGGCCTTGGGACCTGGCGGTTTGCGACGTGAGCGCGCCGGCTTCGATGTCCGCGACGTTCATCACTCTCATTATGGCCGTATTTGCCCAATTGAAACACCTGAAGGTCCAAACATCGGCTTGATCGGTCGTTTGGCTTCCTTTGCCCGTGTCAATGAATATGGGTTCATCGAGACTCCGTATCGCAAGGTGTACAAGGCTCTTCCTGCAGATGATGAAAATCTGGATGGTCGCACCCTTCGTGAGGATGTGTACGATCCCAAATCTGAAGAACTATTATTCAAAGCAGGAACCGAAATTGACTCCAAAACTGCCAAGCGATTGGCAAGGGTTGGCGGTGAAATTTCGATCATTCCTTTTGTGTCCGAAAAAGTGGATTACCTTTCTGCAGATGCTGAAGATAAATATACGATTGCTCAGGCAAACGCGATTTTGACCGAGAAGAAAGAATTCACCCGCGAGCGAATTTCCTGCCGTTACCACTCCGGCTTTATTTTCTCGAATCCTGAAACCATTGATTATATGGATGTGGCACCTCACCAGGTTGTGGGTATCAGCGCCGCTCTTATTCCGTTCCTTGAACATGACGATGCCAACCGCGCCTTGATGGGCTCGAACATGATGGCGCAAGCGGTGCCTTTGGTTCGCCCTGAAGTGCCTCTTGTTTCCACCGGCATGGAAGGTGCTGCCGCTTTGGACTCAGGCCAGGTGGTAGTGGCTGAGGCGGACGGCGAAGTTGTGTCGGTAACAGGATCAACCATCACCGTGAAAGAGAAGCGCAGCGGGAACCGCGTCTATCAACTGCGTAAATATCAACGCTCCAATCAAAGCACCTGTATCGACCAACGTCCTTCGGTTGTGAAAGGGCAGATGATCAAGAAGGGTGATATTATCGCCGACTCATCTTCAACAGATGCCGGCATGTTGGCGCTCGGGCAAAATGTGGTTGTGGCTTTCCTTTCATGGGAAGGCGGTAACTTCGAAGATGCCATCCTGCTTTCCGAAAGACTGGTACAGGATGATCGTTTCACTTCCGTGCATGTGGAAAAGTATGAAGTGGAGGCCCGCGATACCAAACTCGGACCAGAAGAGATCACTCGCGACATCCCGAATGTTGGTGAGGATGCGATCAAGGATTTGGATGAAAGCGGCATTATCCGTATCGGCGCCGAAGTCGGCCCGAACGACATTCTTGTCGGCAAGATCACTCCGAAGGGCGAAAAAGAACTCACTCCTGAAGAACGCTTGCTCCGCGCGATTTTCGGTGAAAAGTCACGTGATGTAAAAGATACCTCTCTGCGTATGCCTCACGGTGAGCGCGGCAAGGTTGTTGATGTAAAAGTATTTACCCGTGAAGACAATTCAGATCTCTCCGCCGGTGTAGATATGATGGTGCGTGTCTCAGTTGCCCAACGCCGTAAGATCATGGCAGGTGACAAGATGGCGGGACGCCATGGAAATAAGGGCGTGGTTTCCAAGGTCGTTGCAGTGGAAGATATGCCATTTCTCGATGACGGTACCCCGGTGGATTTGATCTTGAATCCGTTAGGCGTGCCAGGCCGTATGAACATCGGTCAGGTTTTGGAAGTCCATCTCGGCTGGGCAGCGAAGCGCATGGGCTTCCGTGCCATCACTCCTGTGTTCGACGGTGCCAGTGAAGAGCAGATCGAAGCTGAACTCGCTCGTGCATGGATGATCGATCAAGCCTGGAAAGAGTCCGCTGAACGCGCTTGGGAATGGATCAAGGAACAGGAGTACGATCCAAACTCCATTCAAGACGACGATGAAGTCCGCCGTTTGTATCTTGAACAGTGGCTCGGTAAGAAAAAGAAATACGATGTTTATAGTCTCAACGATGCGGACTACGCGCGTCACGCCGCTGCCAAGGAATGGTTGCGCGAAAAAGGCTACACCAACCCCGAAGAAATCCTCCTTGATGATCGCGATGTGGCAAACCATAATCCCGAAATCGATGATATGACCATCACCGCCTGTTTGCGTTTGTGGCTTGAAGTCAACGGTGTGACACGCCGAGTTGCCGAAGATAAGGTGTATGAAACTGCCCAGGAGCTTGCAAAGGAAAAAGGCTATCCATTGCCAATCCTCGGCAAGTCGAGACTTCGTGACGGCAAGACCGGTTTGCCCTACGATCAGGCTGTTACTGTCGGTGTGATGACCATTCTTAAGCTTCATCACCTTGTGGAAGATAAGGTCCATGCGCGTTCCACGGGTCCATACAGTTTGGTAACTCAGCAGCCTCTTGGCGGTAAGGCCCAATTCGGTGGACAACGTTTCGGTGAAATGGAAGTGTGGGCGCTCGAGGCATATGGCGCGGCTCATACTCTTCAAGAGATGCTCACCGTCAAATCTGATGATGTTCAGGGACGTGTAAATACCTACGAGGCGATTGTGAAGGGTGAACCCATTGAAGAGCCGAGCATCCCCGCTTCGTTCAGGGTGCTGGTCAAGGAACTTCAATCCCTTGGCCTCGCGGTCGAAGCGATCAACGAAGGTGGCGATACTGTCAAGTTTGGCAAGGATGAAGAGAAAACGCATCCTCCAAAGCACGATACGGGTCTGTTGAGCCTGGGAGAAAATCGAGTAGGAAAGAAGTAGGATTTCCTATTGACGCTGGTACTATCGCGTGATAGAATAACCAGCCGTTGTCCAGAAAGCAAGAGTGGCTTTCTTAATCCCCACTCGACTCTATTGACAGCTACAAATGAGGCCATCATGCGTATGATTTTGATGGTCTCATTTCTTGCGAATATTCAAACTAATTTGTGAAAGATTTTGTAATCGGAGGCGACTGTGCCGACAGTAAATCAAATGGTCCGAAAGGGCCGCAAGAACAAAAAATCCAAAAGCAAGGCACCTGCTTTGCAGTTCACATTGAACAGCTTTAAGCAGCGCCGTGTACGTCAGGACAAGGGAGCACCACAGAAACGTGGTGTTTGTACTGTTGTGCGTACCATGACACCCAAAAAGCCAAACTCTGCGTTACGCAAGATCGCCCGCGTACGCTTGACCAATGGGATCGAGGTGACTGCTTATATTCCTGGTGAAGGTCATCAGTTGCAGGAGCACTCTGTGGTGCTTGTTCGCGGCGGACGTGTAAAAGACCTCCCCGGTGTACGTTATCACATCGTGCGTGGTTCACTTGACACCACCGGTGTTGCCAATCGCAAGCAGGGCCGTTCCAAGTACGGCGCGAAGCGTCCCAAGTAAATAGATGGAGTGATGAAGAATGCGTAGAGCTAAACCAGAGACTCGGGAAATCCTTCCCGATATTCGATTTAATAGTGTCAATATACAGACCATGGTTCAACACGTCCTTAAGCAGGGCAAGAAGAGCACGGCTGTTCGTTTGATCTACACCGCAATGGATTTAATCAAGGAACGCACCGAGAAGAATCCCATGGATGTTTTCGACGGCGCTTTGAAAAATGTTGGCCCCGCCATGGAAGTCCGCCCACGCCGCGTGGGTGGCGCCACTTATCAGGTACCGATGGAAGTTTCCTCCGAGCGCCGCACCACCTTGGCCATTCGCTGGATTCTTTCCGCTGCCCGTGAACGTGCCGGCAAGTCCTTTTCGGATAAGCTTGCATCTGAATTGATTGACGCTTTCAATGAAACTGGTTCTGCGATCCGCAAACGTGATGAAACCCATAAGATGGCAGAAGCCAACCGCGCTTTCTCCCATTATCGTATTTAGTTTTATTCTTAAGGAAGTAGGTAGTAGCTAGAATGGCACGCGTTTATCCGCTGGAAAAATACCGAAATATTGGCATTATTGCCCACATTGACGCTGGGAAGACCACAACCACCGAGCGAATCATGTTCTATACCGGTTTAACACACCGTATTGGTTCCGTGGATGATGGTACTACCGTGACCGACTGGATGGTACAGGAACGCGAACGCGGAATTACCATCGTTTCGGCCGCCGTTTCAGCGGAATGGAAGGGATATCAGATCAATATCATTGATACTCCCGGACACATTGACTTCACTGCCGAAGTTCAACGTTCTTTGCGCGTTTTGGACGGCGGTGTTGTTGTGTTTGACGCAGTGCAGGGTGTTGAGCCCCAATCTGAGACTGTTTGGCGTCAAGCTGATCGCTATGGCGTTCCACGTATTTGTTTTGTTAATAAAATGGATCGTGTTGGCGCTTCCTACGAACGCACCATTGAGACAATTATTGACCGCCTCGGTGCCAATCCGATTCCTATGCAAATCCCGATTGGTTTTGAAGCCACCTTTAAGGGTGTTGTCGACTTGCTCACCATGAAAGCTATTATTTGGGAAGACGACCTGGGAAAAGATCCGCATATCGTCGACATCCCTGCAGACCTGCAAGAACAAGCCAAAGAGTCTCGCGCCAAGATGGTGGAAAAAATCGCCGAATTGGACGATGAGTTAACCATGAAATTCCTGGAAGCTCAGGAAATCAGTATTGATGAATTGAAGGCGGCTCTTCGTAAAGGTGTGTTGGCAACAAAATGCGCCCCTGTATTTTGTGGTTCCTCCCTAAAAAACAAGGGTGTTCAAGTCATGTTGGATGCAGTCATCGATTATCTTCCATCTCCTGCTGACAAGCCAACCATCAAGGCGACTGAACCCGGCAATCCCGAAAACGAATTTGAACTGGCTGCAAAAGATGATTCTCCGCTGAGTGCTCTTGTTTTTAAGATTGTGACCGACCCATACGTTGGACGTCTTGCTTATGTTCGTATTTACTCCGGGGTTTTGAGCCAGGGCCAGACTGTTCAAAACAGCACCAAAGGCAAGAAAGAGCGCATTGGGCGTTTGATCCGTATGCATGCAGATTCCCGTGAAGACATTACTGAAATCCGCGCGGGTGATATCGGCGCCGTTCTTGGCTTCAAGGATAGCTTCACCGGCGATACACTTTGCGATACCAAGTCCCTTGCTCTTGAAAGCATTTCCTTCCCCGAGCCTGTAATCTCCATTGCTATCGAGCCAAAAAGCTCCGCTGATCAGGAGAAAATGGGTGAGGCCCTTCGCAAGCTCGCTGAAGAAGACCCCACTTTCCGTGTTAATTCAGATGAAACCACCGCTCAAACCATTATTCGTGGTATGGGTGAACTTCATCTTGATATTATTGTCGACCGCCTTTTGCGCGAATTTAAGGTGCAGGCGAATGTCGGTGCGCCTCGTGTAGCGTATCGCGAGTCGATCACAAAGCCTGTAAAGGAAGTCAACTACAAATATGCCAAGCAGTCTGGCGGTAAGGGGCAATACGGTCACGTTGTATTTTCTCTGGAACCAGGTGCACGTGGCAGCGGTATTATCTTTGAGAACAAGATTGTCGGTGGTTCAATTCCAAAGGAATACATTAACCCAATTGAAAAAGGCTTTAGGGAAGCATCGGAAAGCGGCGTGCTTGCCGGTTATCCAGTTGTAGATTTGAAGATCACCCTTTTTGATGGTTCCTTCCACGAAGTTGACTCCAGTGAAATGGCCTTTAAGCTTGCCGCTTCCATGGGTTTCAAGGAAGGTGTTCATAAAGGTAATCCCATTCTGCTTGAGCCGATGATGAAAGTTGAAGTCGTTGTCCCCGAAGAGTACTTGGGCGACGTCATGGGGCAGATCAACAGCCGTCGTGGCTTAATCCAGGGTATGGATAATCGTCAGGGCAACGCTCAGGCCATCCGCGCTGTTGTACCTTTGGCGGAGATGTTCGGATATGCAACCCAGTTACGTTCCGCAACCCAGGGACGCGGCGTGTTTAGCATGGAATTTGACCACTACGCGCCTGTTGCGCAGTCTGTGGCGGAAGAAATTTTGAAGGCGTAAAAACCGTTCTTTTTTTTGATATCTTAAGGAGTCTCATTATGGCGAAGGCAAAATTTGACAGAAGCAAACCGCATTTGAACGTGGGGACCATGGGACACATCGACCATGGCAAGACGACATTAACAGCAGCAATCACCAAGGTGGCGGGCTTGGCCGGGAATGCCGAATTCAAGGCATAC
>JAEURJ010000004.1 GCA_016789305.1 Anaerolineales bacterium
CTGCTCCTAGTACGAGAGGACCGGAGTGGACAGACCTCTAGTGTGCCAGTTGTTCCGCCAGGAGCATCGCTGGGTAGCCATGTCTGGCAGAGATAACCGCTGAAAGCATCTAAGTGGGAAACTCGCCCTAAGATTAGATCCCTGACCCGTAAGGGTGTAAGACCCCAGGTAGACTACCTGGTATATAGGCAGTATGTGTAAGCACAGTAATGTGTTAAGCTAAACTGTACTAATGGTTGATTCGCTTCCTTCCGTGATACGGAGAAATTGGTACTTTTCAAATTGAATTACATCATCCAGCGCTATTTAGTGACAATTTTGTGAAATTGTCCCTTGGTGATTTGAGCGACAGAGGTACACCCGGTCCCATACCGAACCCGGAAGTTAAGTCTGTCAGCGCCGATGGTACTTGGAGGGCGACCTCCTGGGAGAGTAGGTCATTGCCAAGGGGCTTTTCTTTATCAATTCCACGTGCGGTGTCTTTTCATCCGCACGTGAATCGTGTATAATCTCAAAATCAGTTTCGGCGTGGATAAATTTCTTGGTCCACAGTTCAAAATCGAGGAGTGATGAAGCGCGTTTCCTGATCGAAGGATCATGTTGTTCGTTTCCTTATAGTTTCGAAATCCTCGGCCGACTCTGTGTGCAGGCCGAGTTTTTTATTATGCCCATTGGGGCAATTTTCCATGTGAAAGGTGGTGAATTTCAATGGCTGGAGTAAATTTACGCAACGGTGAGTCCCAGGACTCCCTGCTCAAGCGCTTCCGCAAAAAAGTTGTCAAAAGCGGAGTGTTGAGCACTGTACGCCGCAAGCGCTGGTTCGTCTCGAAGAGCGAAACCCGTCGCATGGAAAAAAAGAAGGCAATCCGCCGCATCAAGCGTCGTTCCTTCAAGGATAATGAATAATTAAGAGGCGCGTATGACTAAAGAAGAAGGCAAAATCAAGGTTGATGGTCTTGTGATCGAGGCTCTGCCCGGCACACAATTCCGCGTACGGCTCGACAACGGTCACGAAGTTCTGGCATATCTTGCCGGGAAAATGCGCAAGCACTACATTCGCATTTTGCTTGGCGACCGCGTTGCGCTTGAAATGTCTCCCTATGATATGTCGCGGGCGCGAATCACCTTCCGCCAGCGCAAACAAGCCCCTGTCACCACTGCCAAAGAATAGCATTTATTCTTGATCTTAAATTAAAAATAAAAGAGGCCCCCAATTTTGGGAGCCTCTTTTGATTCAGTTTCTCGGACTTTTATGGAAGTTCACGCCAGGAGCTAAGCACTTTCATATAGTTGGCACGTTCGAAAGCCGCAGGCTCGCGGACATTCCTCTGGCTCATGCTGCCCTGCATCTGTTTGATGGATTCGTATTCGCGTTCCTTCATCCAGGTTTGCAGTTCTTCCAACATGGTGGGGATGATCTTTCCGCCGTGATGGAGAAGGTTAGATGTCATCATCGAGACCTTGGCCCCAGCCATCATCGATTTCAACACATCGACTGCGGTATGGACGCCGCTGCTGAGTGCGTAATCTGCATGAATGTTTCCATGCATGATTGAGATCCAGCGCAATGGAAGGCGCAGGTCGGAGGAGGAGCTGAGTTCCAGGTTGGGAACGACGCTCAATTCGTCGAGATCAAAGTCTGGTTGATAAAAACGGTTGAAGAGGACAAGTCCGCTTGCGCCGGCTGCGACGATTCGTTTGGCGAAGTTGGGCAGGGCAGTGATGTAGGGACTGAGCTTTACAGCCAGCGGAATGCTGATCGCGGACTTTACTTCAGCGACCAGTTCGACCTGCGCATTTTCGACATCATTACTTGTCATATTGGGATCAGTTGCCAGATAATACAGGTTGAGTTCAAGCGCATCTGCGCCCGCTTCCTGCATTTTTTTTGCGTAGCTGGTCCAGCCGCCTTTGGAAACTCCGTTCAAACTCGCGATGACGGGAATTTTCAAAGCCTTCTTCATGGCTGTCAGTTGATTGAGATATTTCTCAGGGCTGACCGCATACATGCCGCCGTCAGGGAGATAAGTGAGGGCCTCAGCAAATGAATCAGTACCACGGGACAGGTAATGGTCCAGTTCGAGCGATTCGTGGATGATCTGCTCCTCGAAGAGGGAATACATCACGATTGCGGAAATCCCCGCTTCTTCCAACTGTCGGGCTGTTTCGACCTTCTTTGAGAGGGGAGAAGCCGAAGCGACGAGTGGATTCTTTAATTTCAAACCAAGATAGGTTGTAGAAAGATCGGTCATGATTTTTTCTCCTCGTTGCCATAGTGCATGGAAGCCATTTGCTGGTAAAGAGTCCAGCGGGCTTTTGCATCGTGTTGGGCTTCCTTCATTAGTTCTTCGGCGCGTTCCTCGTTCATCTGTGTGAGCATTTTGTAACGGGTTTCATTGTAGGCATACTGCGACATCGGAATGCTCGGCTCCTTGGCTTCGATGACCAATGGATTCTGACCTTCGATGGCCAGACGCGGATCGTAGCGATACATCGGCCAATGACCGGATTGCACCGCGAGTTTTGTCTGGTCGAGGCTTCTTGCCATGTCGTAGCCGTGGGCGATACAGGGACTGTATGCAATGATCAGGGATGGGCCGTCATAAGATTCGGCTTCCAATAAAGCGCGCAGGGTTTGTTGATCGTTTGCGCCCATCGCAACACGTGCCACATACACATATCCGTAGGACATGGCGATCAGGCCGAGATCCTTCTTGGGCAGACCCTTGCCGCTCATGGCAAATTTTGCAACTGCCGCGCGAGGTGTGGACTTGCTCGCCTGGCCGCCCGTATTTGAATACACTTCGGTGTCCAGAACGAGGACGTTGACGTTGCGTCCACTGGCGAGCACGTGGTCGAGACCGCCATAGCCGATATCGTACGCCCAACCGTCACCGCCGATGATCCAGACCGATTTCTTGACGAGGTTGTCAGCAAGGCTGATCAGATCTTTGGCGCGGGTATCGCTGGATTTGGAGAGTTTCTTCTTTAATTCAACGACACGTTCGCGCTGCGCCTGAATGCCAGCTTCATCGGTTTGATTTGCCGAAAGCAGCGCATTGACCAGTTCTGTGCTCAATTCGGTTTCAAAAGACTTCACTAATTCATGGGCATATTCGGTTTGCTTGTCGATGGTCAGGCGCATGCCTAAACCAAACTCGGCATTGTCTTCGAACAGCGAGTTTGACCAGGCGGGCCCGCGGCCATCTGCATTCTTGGCCCACGGTGTGGTGGGGAGGTTGCCGCCATAGATCGATGAACAGCCGGTTGCATTTGCGATCACGGCATGATCACCGAACAATTGCGAAACGAGTTTGACATACGGAGTTTCACCGCAGCCAGCACAAGCGCCGCTGAACTCAAATAACGGGCGCAGCAACTGTGAGTTCTTGATCGTGGATGGATTGAATAATTTTCGATCCATGTCGGGAATTTCCATGAAGAAATCCCAATTCTTGACTTCGGCTTCGCGCAAAGGCGGTTGTGCTTCCATGTTGATCGCCTTGCGTCCAACCTGCGTCTTGTTTTTCACTGGGCAAACTTCCACGCACAAAGTACAGCCTGTGCAATCCTCGGGCGCAACCTGTACGGTGTAGGCAAACCCAGTTGAAAATTCCTTGAACTTCGAAGGAGTATGTTTGAACGACTCAGGTGCCTTTGCCAGCAACTTTTCGTCGTAGACCTTGTGACGAATCACAGCATGCGGACAAACCATCACGCACTTTCCGCATTGAATACAAATGTCCGCATCCCACACAGGAATTTCCAGCGCGAGATTTCGTTTTTCCCATTGGGTTGTGCCGGTCGGGAATGTTCCATCCACGGGGAAGGCGGAGACGGGGATGTTGTCGCCGTCGGAGTCGATGATCTGACCGAGTACATCGCGAACGAATTCAGGCGCTTCTTTCGGGACTGGAAGCCTGCGTGTCGTCTTTGAATTTACCTTCGCTGGAACTTTGACCTCATAAATATTCGCGACAGTGGCATCCACGGCCTCGAAATTCTTCTTGACCACGGCTTCGCCGCGTTTGCCGTAACTCTTTTCGATGGCATGTTTGATCTGTTCAATGGCAGCTTCCTTGGGAAGAATGCCGCTGATGGCGAAGAAGGCGGTCTGCATGATGGTATTCATGCGTCCGCCCATGCCTGTCTTTTCAGCTACTTCGTAGCCGTTGATGACATGGAATTTGAGCTTCTTCTCGATAATATCCTTCTGGACTTCCTTTGGAAGCTGGTCCCAAATTTCATCGGGGCCGTACATGCTGTTGAGCAGGAAAATCGCGCCTTCCTTGGCATATTTGAGCATGTCCACGCGTTCTAGGAAGGCATATTGATGACAGGCAACAAAATTGGCCTGATTTGCTTCGATCAAATATGGAGCACGAATGGCTTGTGGTCCAAAGCGCAGATGCGAGATGGTCACTGTGCCGGATTTCTTCGAGTCGTAATAGAAATAGCCCTGGGCAAAGTTGTCTGTCTCTTCGCCGATGATCTTGATTGAGTTCTTGTTCGCGCCCACGGTTCCATCGGAGCCAAGGCCGAAGAACACACAACTGACCATGCCCTCGGATTCAAGCGAGAAGCTGGAGTCCACTTTGAGGCTGGTGTGGGAAACATCGTCGTTGATGCCGACGGTGAAGTGATTCTTGGGTTCGGGTTTGGCGAGTTCGTCAAACACGGCCTTGGTCATGGCGGGGGTAAATTCCTTGGAGGAAAGGCCGTAACGTCCGCCGATCACCTTGATCTCGGAGCGTTTGCCTTCGGATAAGGCATTCACGATATCCATGTAAAGCGGCTCGCCCATGGAACCGGGTTCCTTGGTGCGGTCCAAAACGGCGATGGATTTCACGCTCTTGGGCAGAGCCTTGATGAAATGTTCCACCGAGAAGGGGCGATACAAACGTACACGCAGGCAGCCTACTTTTTCGCCCTTCTTGGCAAGGTAAGTGACTGTTTCGTCGACCACTTCGCCGCCTGAGCCCATGACAATGATCACGCGCTCGGCGTCGGCATGTCCGCTGTAATCGAACAGGTTGTAATGACGGCCGGTCACCTTGGCAAATTTATCCATCATTTCCTGTGTGATGGCGGGGGTGGCGGTGTAATACGGGTTGGAGGCCTCGCGCATTTGGAAGTACACATCCGGGTTTTGCGCGGTTCCGCGTAAGACGGGATTCTCCGGGGTGAGTCCACGTGCTCGATGGGCACGAATCAGGTCATCGTCGAGCATGAGGCGGAGTTCTTCATCCGTCAACTGGAGAATCTTGGTCACTTCGTGCGAGGTTCTAAATCCATCGAAGAAATGAACGAAAGGAATGCGGGACTTGAGCGTGGCGGCCTGTGCGATGGCTGCGAAATCCTGCGCTTCCTGCACACTGTCGGATGAGAGCAGTGCCCAGCCGGTCTGGCGGACGGCCATCACATCCTGATGATCGCCATAAATGGAAAGCGCGTGAGATGCAAGGGCGCGTGCGGCCACATGGAAGACGGTGCTGGTGAGTTCACCTGCGATCTTGTACATGTTCGGGATCATCAACAATAAGCCTTGCGATGCGGTGAAGGTGGTGGTGAGTGCGCCGGTTTGCAGTGCGCCATGCACGGTTCCTGCCGCGCCGCCTTCGGATTGCATTTCCACGACGAGCGGGGTGGTGCCCCAAATATTCTTCTTCCCTTTGGATGACCATTCGTCTGAAAACTCTCCCATCCCGGAGGAGGGGGTGATCGGGTAGATCGCGATCACTTCGTTGGAACGATGGGCAACACTTGCAGTTGCTTCGTTTCCGTCGATCATAATAACTGGTTGTTTCATACGTACTCCTTTTAAAAGGCACAAGTGCCTGGAATTAAAAATGCTTCTGATAACGATTACAAGTGTATTCCCGTGGGATGAAATACGTTAGTTATATATGACTTAAATCCTTATGCCTGTTGTCACATTATGGATAAGAATGGTGGCAATAAAAAACAGCGGTGAAAACCGCTGTTTTTGGAAATGCATATTTGAATAAGAAAATATGGGCTTATGCCTGTGGAATTTCTTCCAGAGAATAAAAAATACGCGCGCCTTTTTCCTTTGCCACGCTCACCATTTGATCCGCGCCGGAAGAAGCGCCGCCGACTCGAAGAACGGCATCACATTTATCCAGCAGCATCACTGCGATGGGGTGAAAGATTTCATTGAACGGTTCATCGCCGATCTGCTTTGAACCCGCCAAAGCCGCCAGCGGAAGCGCGAACCATTCACCCAGCAAAGGAATATGTCCCTTGCGGAAGATCGGTAGAGCAAAAGTTTCCATGAAATGAACATTTGCCTGTATTTTTTCAGGATCATCGTTTGTGCCGGAGCGATACGGCCCGGCGATCAGGATCATCATGGGTTTCATAGATATTTTTGTAAATGAGGTCTTGCCATCAAAAGGGCGGCAAGTGTCTTGGCATCGGGAATCTCGCCTCGTTCCGCGCTTTGAATTGCCTCTCGTACCGGAATTTTCTCCACCGAAAGAAATTCGTCATCATCTGCTTCGAGCGGATTGTGTTTCAGGTTCGTTGCCAGGAAGACGCCCATGTATTCGGTCGAGTAGCCAGGCGCGAGGTAGAACGAACCGACCTGGATCAACGTGCCCGCTTCCATGCCGGTTTCTTCGCGAATTTCGCGTGCGGCGCATTCGTCGAATGGTTCGTTTCCATCACGCGTACCCGCTGGTAATTCGAGCATGTCCATTCCGGCTGCGTGACGATATTGGCGTACGAAAAGCAAATGTCCATCAGCATCCACCGGAATGATCACCACCGAGCCGCCATGTTCGACGATATCAAACTTTGTTTCGCGGCCGTCGGGTGTCTTCATCGTATCGCGCCGGATCTTGAAGGCACGTCCCTGCAACAGAGGTTCAGATTTGATCAGTTCAAAAGCCATGGGATTTTCCTTTCGGTATAAAAAAAGCCCAAGCATGTGCCTGGGCTTTTTGCTTGCAGAAAAATTACGGGATCTTGATTTGCTGCCCCGCACTCAGAACGGCACCCGTTGAAAGGCCATTGGCAGAGGCGATCGAAGCCGGGTCCACATCGCCATATTTGCAGGCGATGCCGTACAACGTTTCATCAGAGGAAGTCACACTGTAGGTGGCGGGGTGAGAGGCCAAGACACGGCTGCCAGGAAAGGAACCAGTTTGTGGGATCTTAAGGACAAGCCCGGGATAGTATAGATCTGGGCTGGTTAAGCCGCTGGCGGCGAGAAGGGCATCCGGGTTCACATCGAAGCGGCGTGCAATGCAGTAGGGAAATTCACCAGCCTGCAAAGTATAAGAAGCGGGTCGCACTCCAACGGGCACAGGCGTGGAATTGGCGACGATTGCAGTGGTGGCTGCTGGTACAACAGCAGTTGTGGCAACTGCGGCATTCGCATTGGTCGGCGTGCCCACGGAATTGGTTGAAACGCCTGGGGTATCTGTAACTCCGGTTTGCGGCGTGCCGGGAGTGGTGGTCGTGGTAATGGTTCCACTAATCGGAGCTAGTGGAGTTCCGGGCGTGCCGGTGATCACCACTCCACCGGCAGCAACAGTTTGTGCGGCGGCGGTTTGTTTTGCAAATTCCTCGATCATTGCCATTGGATTTTCAACAGAGGGGAAGGGGGATACAAATAACCCCGTAGCGATCAAAGTTGGTGTTGGGCCAGCCTGGGATAAAGATTGTGTGCAAGCAGAGATCAAAGTTGTAATGATGACCAGGGTGACAACTGCCAGCGATGCGCGTTTTTTGTTGCTCATGGATTCTCCTCTTTCAGTATTCAACGAGCGATGGTAGCACATGACGTTTAAAGCGTCAAGCCGTGTGCTAAATAATTGAATTGAACGCTCGCTTCCCTTCATTTAATGATATTGAAGTGTCGTTAACCTGATGATCTCATTCATGCTGAAACACGAAACGATTTATTATCCATATTTGGTTGTTACACTCCTGCAATATATCGATAACCCGCCTTGCATTTCTGTTAGTTGTAATTAAAAATGATCACCCTTATTTCTTATTCAAAATGTGATTTGAGAGACACCTCTTGTGATATATTTCTTGTTTGCAAGGGAAGAGAAGGAGAGAAAATGAAAAAAAGTTACATTTATCTGCCCGTGATTGCGATTCTTTTACAAGCTTGTTCAACGCCCGTTACAGAAACAAATACATCCGTAACTGAACCTGCTCCTGAAAGTGTAACCGCAACCCAGCCCTCCGCGGAGCCCGCATCTCCTGCCACGGCTGAATTATCAACGCCAAATTCATCAATTGCCCATGAGGTAATTCCAAGTGAAGGGGTCACGGATCGTGCCACATCTCACGATCATGATAATGCCTTGACATTTGAAACAAAAAATGTCCGCTCTGGAGATGAATACTTTAAGAACGATCTGGAACGTCCCTTCACGGCAAATGAAATGGAATATTTGCCTGCTCTTGATATTGTCAATTTTTCAATTACTTCTGATGATAATTTTTATTACATCAGAATTTCCCTGGTGGGCTTGAACGAAAGCACGCAATCTTTGAACGGCTTTTACGGCGTGGAAATCGATCGCAACGCGGATGGCCGTGCAGAGCTGTTATTCGCGGCACGACCATCCTACACGGAAAAATTCAGCGCTGATAATGTTGTTGTTTATATGGATGTAAATGGCGATGTTGGCGGGACCAAGATCAACAGGCCGGACGATTATCAAGGCGATGGATTTGAAACCCCTATTTTTGATTTGAGCAAGGATATACATCCCCGCGATCTTGATTTTGCCTGGGTGCGGCAGACTGTCGACGGGACTTTTCCTGCCATTGAATTTGCCTTCAAAAAATGGATATTCAGTGATGGACGGGAAGCCTTTATGTGGAGTGTTGATGCCAGTGGTAAAGAATTAAATCCCGCCACATTTTATTGGCATGATTTTATTTCTGTGGAGGATGCCGGCGCAGCCAATGTGGAGGATCCAAACTACCCAGTGAAGGCATTGTCCGAGTTCGATAGTACTTGCCGTGTTCCGCTTGGGGTGAATGTTACTGGTGTTGAGCCGCTTGGATGTTACGTGGGCGGTGGTGAAACAGAAGAGCGCGGAGAAATAAACCCTGACTTGAACTGTGAAATTTTCAGCGCGCTCTGTGAATGGATAAAATGAGAGTTCGATCTTAATCAAAACCGCCCTAAAGAATTCTTTGGGGCGGTTTTGATTAATTTATTAGTGCTGTAAGATTGTGAATGGAAGTTTGGGGGACCAGATCACACCCCGGCCAAATTGCATCCACACCCGCTTCCTTTGCACGGAGGACTGCTTCAGCGACTTGAGTCGGAGCCCCCTGCCAGAGAATTTGAACGGGGTCAATGTTCCCAAATAACAACTTGTCTTTTAACAACGCCCGTGATGCGACCAGATCATTGGTTTGATCTACAGAAATTGCATCTCCGCCTGCCTGCACAAGCAAATGCATAGATGTGTTTGTATTCCCACAAACAGACAAAACACGTGGCGCGGAGATATTTTCATTTAATTTTTTCACGGCAGGCAAAACGAACTGCTCAAATTTTGCGGGACCGATAAATCCCGGCGACCCGCCCATCTCGTGTACTGTGATGAAGTCCGCGCCTGCATTGAGATATGCCCCGCTGATCTTTGCAAGAAAAGATGAAAGATAAAAGAGCCCATTGATTACAGCTTGAGGTTCTTTCTTCATTTCAATAAAAAGGTTTTTGGGATTGCAAAGATATAAAAGCAGCGTATAGGGTCCGGGGATCATCCCCGAAATGACAACCTCCCCGCCGACCTCTTTTTTTACTAATGTTATCGCCTCGCACACCATCGCGATTCGTCCCAATGTAAGAATCTCCGGGAGATTTGTACTTAAGTCTTTGGTTGATTGAATCAAGGCTTTTTTCACTTGCGGAAACTGAAACTCTCCGCCCTCGTAATAATTTAATTCTGCGCCTATCGCCTCGGCAGGGACGCACAAATCCAAAGGTAAAGTAGCAGACGGCATTCCCGTTGATCGAAAGGTGCTCGCTGCTGCTTTCGCCATCTTCTGCGAATCTTTATGGATTTCATGAAAGGCGAGGCCTTCGCGTTCGAGTCCTTCAGTGGTGATATGAATCAACCCGCTGAACGCGGGCTGCACGTTGACTTTTTTGCCGTTTAATAAATCCAGAATTGTTTTTCGCATATTTTTAAAAAACCAAATGGGCGGGATTTCCCCGCCCATTCCAATTAATTCTTTACCGCTTTGGCGATCGCTGCAATATGTTCCGGTGTGTTGCCGCAACATCCGCCGACCACTTTTGCGCCCAACTCAACATATTTCTTTGCATAGGTTGCCATATCTTCGGGTCCCATGTCGTAAACCCCTTGCTCGGTCTCGATATCCATGTGGGGGACACCGGCATTCGGTTTGACCCACATCGGGAAGTTAGGTACCGTCGCTGCATATTCCTTGACGACAAGTTCCATGTTCGCCAATGTGTTTCCGCAATTCGCACCGATGAGTGCTGCGCCCATTTCAGTATATTTCTTCATTACATCCTTTGGTTTCACGCCCATCATCGTGCGTGTACCGCGATCATAGCTGAATGAAACAACAATGGGCAGGTCAGTGACAGACTTTGCACCTTCAAATGCGGCAGTTGTTTCTTCAAATGAAAACATCGTTTCGATCAGAATCAAGTCCACGCCGCCTTCGGCCAGAGCTTTGGCTTGTTCAGCGAACGTCGCGCGGACATCATCCGCTTCCAACGGGCCATAGGGTTTTAATATCGCACCGACCGGCCCCATCGAACCAGCGACCAGCCCTCCGTTGAGTGAAGCGGCTTTTCTTGCGATCTCTGCCGCGCGCATGTTTACTTCCGGGGTCCGATCCTGATATTTTGAATCTTTCATTCTCATGCGGGTACCGCCGAAGGTGCAAGTCAGGATAATATCAGAGCCTGCGTTGGCGAATGAACTGGCTAGTTTAAATAATGTGTCAGGATCATCAATAATCAAATCCTCTGGCGGTTTCCCGGGTTTAAGACCCATCTTCTGTAAATTAGAACCTGTTGCTCCATCTGCAACGAGAATTTCTCCGTTCTTTAATCGCTCCAAAAATTTGTTCATCGTCTCTCCGTTATTTACTTACTCATGAAATTCTTCGCCATCGGATCCGCGACTCGATTTGGGATCAAATGTGCGATGTGTGGAAAAGGCTCGCTCATATGCGGGAAGCTTGTTGCCAGCATGAACTGATTTTGAAATTCGGGATCGGTGGGTAATTCAAAGCGTTCCACTTTGCGCGTCACGCCATCGATCTCATTTCGTTTTTCCACGTTCAATAATGCAATGCGCGCGCCATCGCCTGCGGCGTTTCCAACTGCGTAAACTTTATCCAACTCACAATCAGGGATCAAGCCGATCAGCATGGCCTTTTCCTTATCGATATAACTTCCGAAGCCGCCAGCCAAAATAATTTTGTCAGGGCTTTCGAGACCACTGCGTTTTAATAGTGTCCGCGCTGCGGTGAACAGTGCCGCCTTCGCCAGTTGAATTTGACGTACATCCTGTTGGGTCATGGGAATATCGCGCCCGATGGATGTTTCCTCCGCCCAGGCAATCACATACTCCCAGCCGCTTTCACCCTTTCGAATGCGCCTCGACTCCAGCCCTTGTTTGAACTTGCCCCGAGAATCCACAATCCCCGCCCGGAACAATTCTGCCACACCGTCGATGATCGCGGAGCCGCATATCCCTTTCACTTGACCTTTGAATTCAGCATGATCGGTATTCCAACCTGTCACACCAATAACTCTATATCTTGGCTCAAGTGTTTTTTCATCAATTTCAATTCGTTCCATCGCACCGGGGGCAGCGCGCATTCCATATTCGACATGCGCGCCTTCAAGTGCGGGGCCTGTGGGGGTGGATGTACACAACAACCGTTTGCGATTGCCTAGAATTAATTCCGCATTGGTGCCCACATCGATCAACAGCCAGTTTTCATCCTGCTTATGTGGTTCTTCCGCGACGATCATCGCGCTGGTGTCTGCACCAACGAAGGATGCGATCGTGGGCAGCACGTGAATGTTGCCCGATGGGTTGATCTGTAATCCCAACTCACGCGCCTTCACATCCATTGACTTATGAATTGCAGGGACGAACGGGGCCAACCCTAAATCTTTTGGATGCAAATTCAACAGAATATGATGCATGGTGGAATTTCCCACCAATACCATCTCAAGAATTTCCTCGGTTTGAATGTTCGCTGTTTTCGCAGCCTGCTTGAGAAGTTTATTCAATGTGGAGATAATGGCTTTATGTAATTTTTCCAGGCCGTCCGGGTTTTCAATTGCATACTGAATACGGGACATGACATCTTCGCCGTACACGATCTGCGGATTCATTTCAGATTCAGCGGCGAGCATTTCGCCAGTACGAAGATTGCACAAATACAGAGCAACTGTCGTTGAGCCGATATCCACTGCCGCACCGTAGCTGTCTTCCGCATATCCAGCCTGGACTTCGATGACTTCCTTGTCCTGCCAGACGGAAACGGTAACACTCCATTTTGCTTCACGCAAAGTTTTGGATAAAGTTCTCAGGCATTGATAATCGATTGTCAGGTCGTACCAACGTGGAAGCTTCGCATCAATGCCGTGGACCAGGCCCATCGAAGTTTCAAGCCCTTTGGCGAGACGTTCCCAATCTGCGATGGGGCGCTCCAGATTGGGTGGCGTCGTGGTGACGAGATATTTTCGGATCGCGGGTTTAACTTCGATCTCGCGATTGCTTGCGCTCTTGCGTACGATTTGCTTATTGCCGCGGCTTTCTTCTGGAACATTGACCAATACATCGCCGCGAATCTTGCATTGACAGGAAAGGCGAACCTGTCCCACTTCCCAACCCTTATCTTTTAAGAGTTTGGGTCTGCGAGCAAAGTAAGCGGCTTCTTCTGTTGAAACGGGGGAGAGGTTGGAGCGCTTCGAGTCAATGTTGTACTTTTCGAAACGTCCTTCTTCTATTAAAACCATGCACTTGCCACAAGTGGCATTCTCGGCGCAGATCGATTCGATCTCCACGCCCAAGTCGCGCGCTGCGGAGCGGATCGACTGGCCTTCCTCCACTTGTCCGCGGCTGCCGGAGGGTTGCAGAATGATGCTGTACTTTGTCATGCACTTTCCCGGCGGGGAATCTCTATTTTCGCAAACTCAGTTTCCAGTTCAGAAAGAAGCGCTTCGGCAACTTCTTCGGGTGTGCCGTCGCGTTCGATCCAGTCGCCGCGTTTGTATTCCTTGGCATAATCGGTTGTGGAAGTTGCTCCCACAGCCATTGCGTATGAGTCGATTTTATTTTGAATTTTTTCGGAGAGCTGTTTTTTTATCGTTCGTCCATCGCCTTCAACCGTGATGGATTGCGGAATGTGTTTCCAATACATAATGCGATATTTGGCCATTGCGTATATCCTTCTAAAATTATATATAATTTTGGTGGGGGAATTTTACGGGAGGAATGGCTGTGGGTCAATACAAAAACGAGAATTAACTGGCTAGCGCGTTTCCAGCCAGCCAGCTGGTTGTCCACGAAGATTGGAAATTGAATCCGCCGGTGATGCCATCGATATCAAGCACTTCACCGGCAAAAAATAGATCATCCACGATGCGGCTTTGCATGGTTTTGAAATCGACTTCGTTTAGTTTCACGCCGCCGCAGGTGACAAACTCATCTTTGAATTGGCCCTTGCCGGTGATCTCATATTGACCGGCGGTGAGTTCTTCCGCAAGCTTTCGCATTTCCACTTTTGAAATATCGCCCCAATTTTTATCGCCAATGAATTGAGTCAACTGTTTCCACAAACGAATCGGGATTTGTGAAAAAGCCGGGTTTGTTGAAACTTTCTTTCGCGCGTTTTCATGCCAGTCTTTATTGCGTTGCAAAATTTCCAGTGTGGGGTCAAGCTTGTAGTCGCCGAGCCAGTTGACAGTTAAGCGTGAGCGATATTTTTTGTCGAATAAAATACGTGCGCCCCAGGCGGAACATCTTAATACTGCAGGTCCGCTCATCCCCCAGTGGGTGATAAGTAGCGGACCGTTCGTGGTGATCGATTCCATTTTGAGGGTTACATTTTCAACGGATACGCCGGCAAGACCGTCAATTCTTTTATCTTTTATATTGAATGTAAACAAGGAAGGAACGGGTTCTTCGATGGAATGCCCGAGCGATTGCACGATCTCGCGCGTTTTAGAATCACTGCCCGTGGCGATGATTATTTTCTTTGTTTGAAGCGGAAGGACTTCCGCATCGTTTCGACCGGGCTCAACGCGGGCTTTCCTGACCTCCAGCTTAAATCCGCCCTTCGGATTTTTTTCCACCTTGAGCAGTGTCGTGCCAACATGGACCTTCACCCCGGCATTTTTCGCCGCTTCGCGCAGACAATCTGCGATGGTTTCGGATGAATCAGTGACTGGAAACATGCGGTGATCGGCTTCAGTCTTCAACCTCACGCCGCGAGACTCAAACCATTTGACCGTATCCGCAGGTTGAAAGCGGGTGAACGCACCACGCAATTCCACACCGCCGCGCGGATAAAAGGTAATAAGCTGCGCAGGATCGAAACAGGCGTGGGTGACGTTACAGCGCCCGCCGCCGGAAATTAAAACTTTGCCGAGTGTTTGGCTGGCCTTTTCAATGATAAGTACTCGTAATTTTGGATTTAACTCGGCACAGCGGATGGCCGCAAAGAAACCCGCAGGTCCCCCGCCGGCAACAATCACATCCCATTTTGTAGTGATGAAGTTTGACATGATGGATGGATTATAAGGCCAATATGATTTCGTATGATTGATGATACGGAATCATATTGGCCGAAGTGGTCAATATTTCTAGGCAGGATTCGATGGTTTTCTTCTGCGGCTGATCACCACGAGAACAACGATCGCCTCAAAGAGCAAGCCTGCTCCGCATAATAACCAGAGATGAACGCTCATGGACTCCTTACCGGTTCCATATGTAATTGTGATGTTCATTGTCGCAGTGGGCGTGACCTTGCCAAGGGACGGATTGGCACTGGACGAATCAATGGGTGTTGGGGTGTCCTCTGCAATTGAAGTGCTGATAACGAATCCGGTGGAGGCTGTGTTCGTCGGTAGCGCTGTGCTTGTGGATGTGCTGCCTGTGTTGCCCGGCCTTGACGTTGAGGTTTTGATCGATATGGCAGGTCTTGACGTAAGAGTGGCTGTATTTGTAACAGTATAAGTTGTTGTGATGGTGGGCGTATTTGTAATGGTGAGCGTAGTGGTAACGCTGGGTGTGTAGGTGACTGTTGGCGTGGTAGAGGATGTGGCTGTGGGACTCTGGGTCAACGTATTTGTCACACTCGGTGTGGCGGTGATCGTAGGGGTGAGGGTGATGCTTGGTGTCGAGGTGATCGTAGGAGTAAGGGTGGTGCTTGGCGTTGCTGTGATCGTGGGGGTAAGAGTAATGCTTGGTGTGGCCGTGGTCGTGGGTGTAAGTGTAATGGTGGCGGTTTTGGATACGGTGGGAGTGATGGTAACCGTTGAAGTTTTGGAGGGAGTCTGTGTGATCGTAACGGTTGAGGTGATGGATGGGGTTCGCGTGATCGTGCCAGTGCGCGTTTTGGTGGGAGTGGGGGTGACACAATACGCCGTTGAAGAACCGATTTGCGTACCGCTGGAATCATCGATACGAACAGACAAGTTTCCATACAGGCCGTTGATCGTAAGCTGCAGGTTTTGGCCGGCGTTCAACTGGAAAGGGCCGTTCGTCAGGAAGACGCTATTTTGGTAGAGGTTCCAGGTGTAATTTACGGTCATCGAACCGCCGATATTTGTGATCGTAAAGATTGAGTTCCCTGCGCCGTCGCATGAACCGCTTAAGGTAATGTTCGGAGGAATCCGTGTGGGCGTTGAAGTGCGGGTTTTGGTGGGAGTGGGAGTAACGCAATACGATGTTGAAGAAGCGATCTCCACACCGTTGGAATCATTTACGCGAACAGTCAGGTTGCCATACAGGCCATTGATCGTAAGCTGCTGGTTCTGACCAGTATTTAACATGAAGGGGCCGTTCGTCAGGAACACGCTATTTTGATACAAATTCCAGCTGTAATTAGTGGTCATCGAGTCGCCGAGGTTTGTGATCGTAAAGCTCGAATTCCCCGCGCCGTCACAAGTTCCGCTCACGGTGATGTTTGGCGCGCCGGCAGCGGCAGCGGCGAATGCCACTTTGCTGGTTGGTGTCAGCGATGCGGTGGCAGTTGCCGAGCTGGTGGCCGTGACAGGGTTGGTGGCGGTAAGTGTATTCGTCACCGCACTCGTGTGGGTGACTGTAACAGTGTTGGTTGTCGTGCTCTCAGAATTTGACACAACTTCTGCAGCCGTGGCTGTTGGCGTTTCTGTGTTGATCACCGCATCGGCAGGCGCGCTTGATTCTGTATTTGTGGGAATCGGGGTATCCGTGGGAACCTCAGCCGGAGGCTCCACAGGTGGTTCCACCGGCGGCTCGACCTCGACGACGGGCGGTTCGGTTGCAGCAGGCGGCTCGGTGGCATCCATGCCGCCTGCGCCAGACATGGTATCCTGCAGGACGCAGGCCGCCAGAATAAAGGACACAACGATTAGGAGTGCGAGGAGGTTTTGTGAGATTTTTCGGATCATATATGAGTATTAGATGCACCAGTCTTTGAGAATGGGTTGTTCGCAAAATGAACAAAGACGAACACTGTAATCCATGTTGAATTCTGAATATTGATGATCCGGAGCGTTTTGTATCGAAAGCAGCGATCTCAAAAAGTTATTTTAGCATAGACCATCAAATTGGCCACCTTTCCTGTCCTGTTTACGGCTTTTGAAGAAGTTCAATTTCTGTGGCCTATATTTTTCAAAACCCAAACCAGGCGAAGTCGCCCTTCCTGCGCACTTTCAGTTTCATACTATGAGACCGAAAATGGAGCGGATATCGATAATTTTACGACTTTCCATATTTTTTTCCACGTCACGTAGGGGGCGTTGGCACTACGTACGGTTCAAAAAAGGGGAGGGGAAACCCGTATTTTTCATTAAAACCTTCGGTGCTATACTGCACCAAGCCCATTGTTTCCAACGAAAAACTGCCTGTAGTTGACTATTTCCCCTTTTGGAGCGAGATGTATGAAGACAGGAAAAATGAAGATGCCTCTGCGTACGGCCCTGATCTATGCCTTCTTCGGGGCATTGTGGATCATTTTCACTGATGAACTGGTGGAATTTTTTATTCCTGCCACATCTCCCAATCACATACTCATCCAAACCATCAAAGGCTGGTTCTTCGTCTTCGCGAGTGCCAGCCTTATTTATTTAATCCTGCGGGGGGATGTGGCGGCCTTGCTTCGAAATCAGCGCGAGATCGCCCATCAGGCCCGCCTGATCGATGATGTTACCGATGCGATCATCTCCACCGATATGCAGTTCCACATCCTCACCTGGAATGCTGCCGCCGAGGCGTTGTATGGCTGGAAGGCCTCCGAGGTGATCGGCCATGTGATGCGCGAATTCGTTCAAAATGAATATGTCGATATCTCCCGCGAAGAGATCATTCAAACGGCGATCAAGCATGGAAGATGGCAGGGGCCGGTCAGCCAGAATCACAAAGACGGCAGACGGTTCTTAGTCTTCACTTCATTATCGCTTGTAAAAGATGAGAAGGATCAGGCGATCGGTTTCGTTGCCGTCAACCATGACATTAATGAACGCCTCCAGGCCGAGGACGCCCTGCGGAAAAGCGAACAAAAATGGGCTTCGCTGGTCAAGACCATCCCCGATTACGTTGCTCTGTTCGATAGGGAGGGCAAATACACATTCCTCAATCGGTATGCCGAGGGTTATTCAGAAAAGGATGTGCTTGGCAGGCCTTATGTCGATTTCATTCCAGAGCATGTCAGGGTCACCTATACGAGTGCTTTTGATGCCGCGCGGCAAAGCCGCCAGACCCGGCATATCGAATACCAGGGCTATGGTGACAATGGGAACATCCGTGATTACGAAAGTACCTTTACACCTATTTTCGAAAACGATGAGTTTGTTAATATGCTGGTGCTGGCACGCGACATCACCGAGCGCAAACAAATACAGAAGGCGCTGGAAAATTCGGAGATCAAATACCGAACGCTGGTTGAAAATTCATTGCAGGGTGTCATCATTTATCAAGATCACAAGCCGGTCTATGTAAACCCGGCCATGTGCAGGATCCACGGATATAACGCCGAGGAATTCCTGGCCATGTCTGCCGAGCAGGTGGTCGCCATGACGCATCCCGATGATCTCGTGACTGCGCGTGAACGTGCCAGAAAGCGCTCGGCTGGAGAGGCCATTTCCCCGGATTTCGAAACACGGCTGATCCGCAAAGATGGAACCATCGCCTGGTTGCATTCATTCAATACCAGCATTGTGCTGGATGGGAAGCCCGCCATTCTGTCCACTGTGATCGATATTACAGAACGTAAACTTGCAGAGCAGGAGCTGCGCAGCAGTGAACTGCGCTTCCGTTCCTTGATCGAGCATGGTCTCGATAATATTTCCCTGCTGGATGAGAATGGAATTCTCTTGTGGGAAAGCCCATCCACGATCCGAACGCTCGGCTATGGGCAGGATGCATACAAGGGGAGGAACATCCTCGATCTTGTTCACCCCGAGGATTTGGAATGGGTCGGAGTCAAATTTCAGGAGATGCTTCGCCAGCCGAATGTGGAGCACCACGCAACGTTCCGCATCCATCACCTCGATGGAAGCTGGCGCTGGATCGAAAGCATTGGTACCAACCTGTTGGAAGAACCCAGTGTGGGGGCCATCGTCATCAACTATCGCGATGTCACCGAGAAGAAAGAAGCGGAAGAAGCATTGCGGGTCAATGAAGAGAAATACCGCGACCTGGTGGAGAACAGCCAAAACCTGATCTGCACGCATGATCTGGAAGGGAATTTGCTTTCGGTCAACAAGGCTGCTGTGTTGTTAAGCGGTTATTCGCGGGAAGCCCTGCTTAAGATGAACCTCAAGGATGTGATTGCTGATAAAGGGGGGAGGCAGTTTGCAGCCTACCTCAGGAAGATCAAATCGGATGGTCAGGCACAGGGAACGATGAAAGTACGCATGGCGAATGGAGAGTTCCGCTATTGGGCATTTAACAATTCCCTGCGTACACAGGGCGTGGAGCAGCCCATCGTACGTGGCTCGGCTCGTGATGTGACGGAACGCAAACGCGCGGAGGATGCGCTGCGCGAAAGCGAGGAGCGTTTCCACAAGGCATTCCGCTCCAGCCCGGTGGGGATGGCCATCACTACTTCAGAGGGGCGCTATATAGATGCCAACGATGCCTTTTCCGAGATCGTAGGGTTCAGCCATGAAGAACTCCTTAGCCAGACTTCATTGCAACTCAACATTATCACTCCTGATCAACATCAGGTATATACCCGTCGGGTCAGCAGGCAGGGTTTTATTTACAACCAGGAAATGACCCTGCGGAGCAAAAGCGGTGTACCGCGGCTTGTACTTGGCTCGATGGAGAGGATTGAACTGAATCATGAGGCCTGTGTATTGTCCACAGCGATCGATATTACCGAGCGTAAACAGGCTGAGGGATTATTGAAACAAAGCGAGGAACGCTATCGATTGTTGTTCGAGAACATGCCCATTGCGATCTGGGAGGAGGATTTCTCCAAGGTGCGGGAATATTTGGATGCTTTGAAAGCAGAGGGGGTGAAGGATTTCCGTGCTTACTTTGCAGAGCATCCCGAAGCCGTGATCAAGTGCATCCATATGATGGAGATATTGGATGTCAATCAATCGGCCCTGACAATGTACAAGGCAAAGAGTAAGGAAGAATTGATCAAGGATACAAATGAAGATACGGGTCAGGCTGAAGTGGAGCGCATCCATGAAATTTTGATCGCACTTGCCTATGGGAGCATCAGTGGAAACTGGGAGGGACCGGAGGAAACAATGGCGGGCGACCTCATCGAGGTCAACCTCAGCTGGGCTATCGTACCGGGTCACGAACAGGATCTTTCCAGAATCATTGTGACAACCATCGATGTTAGCGAGCGCAAGCGTGCGGCGAAACGTGACCAGAAAAAGACACAAGCCTTGGAGTTGCTGGCTCGAGGTGCTTCGCTTCCCATTGTTCTGGAATCCATTGTTGCCATTGTGGAGAATGAGCTGGCGGGTTCGATCTGTTCCATCTTATTGATGGATGAAGCCAAAAAACATCTACTACACGGTGCCGCTCCCCATTTGCCCGATTTTTATAATGAGGCGATCCATGGACTGCCCATTGGCATGGGGGAGGGCTCCTGCGGCACGGCGGCTTTTACCGGTCAGCGTGTGGTCGTACAGGATATCGAAACGCATCCCTTCTGGGAAAAATATCGTGATATTGCTCATGAGGCAGGGGTGCGTGCCTGCTGGTCGCAGCCGATCCTTGCCTCTTCCGGAGAAGTATTGGGAACTTTTGCTGTTTATCATACAAAACCAAGTATGCCGGAACGCTCCGAACTTGATACCATTCTGAGTGTAACCAGCCTGGCCAGCATTGCGATTGAACAGAAACACGCCGAGCAAACCATTCGTGAATATGCCGTCAGCCTGGAGAAACGTGTGGAGCAGCGAACCGCTGAACTTGTGCGCGCGAATCGGATCAAGGATGAATTCCTTGCCAATATGAGTCATGAATTGCGAACGCCGCTCAACAGCGTGCTGGGTTATTCTGAAACCCTGCTGGAGGGGGTCCGTGGAGAGCTTGATGAACGACAGGGGCAGGCAGTTGAGATGATCCATACCAGCGGTCAGCACCTGCTGTCGTTGATCAATGATATCTTGGATGTATCCAAGATAGATGCCGGTAAGTTCGAGGTTCACCCTGAGGTCGTGCCCGTGAACGATATTTGCGAGTCAAGCCTGGCATTCGTCAAGCAGCTCGCAAATAAAAAATCCATCACAGTGGAATATGTCCCAACCTCTGAGTTGCTGACAATGTCCGTGGATCCCAAGCGCCTTAAACAGATATTGGTCAACCTGCTCAATAATGCGGTGAAGTTCACCCCTGAAATGGGGAAGGTCAGCCTGGAAATACAGGCAGATGCAGAGCGTGGCGAGATGCGCTTTTCCGTCTCCGATACAGGGATCGGCATTGAAGCGAATGACCTGCCAAAATTGTTCAAGCCATTTGTGCAGTTGGATGGCAGTTTATCGCGCCAATATGAAGGATCCGGTCTCGGGTTGATGCTGGTAAAGCAACTTGTTGAAATGCATAATGGCAGAGTACATGTTGAGAGTGAGGTTGGCAGGGGAAGTATTTTCACTGTGGTCCTGCCGTGGCGTGAAATGGAAGAGACAACTGATAGTGGGTTGTTTATCCAGGAAGTGGAGGAGAGGGAAGCTGTAACGTCAACCCCTAATTCCAATTCGAGCCACGGAAAAAAAAATACTTCTTGCTGAAGATAATCAAGCCAATGTAATGATGGTGAAGGATTATCTGGAAAATCATGGATATCGAATTCTTGTTGCACATCATGGAGGGGAAGTACTGGAGAAAGTAAGTGGATTTTCTCCGGACCTGATCTTGATGGATATTCAAATGCCGAAGATGGACGGTCTGGAAGCAACGCGCCGCCTCCGCGCCCAGCCCGAGTTTGCTTCTGTTCCGATCATTGCGCTCACCGCCTTTGCCATGCCCGGCGACCGTGAGCGCTGCCTGGAAGCAGGGGCGAACGAATACATGTCCAAGCCTGTTATCCTAAGGAAGCTGTTGGAGCTAATCTCTGATCTACTCAAGTGACCTGATTAAAAAAATAAGCTCCGAAACAATTGTTTCGGAGCTTTTGATCCTTCGTATGAAAATTAAGCAGTGACAAGCTGTTGCGTAATAGGGCGGAATTTATACCCGTATACCAGATATGTACCCCGCCGGACAGATCAGATTGCGGCTTTGAAGCTTAAATATCCAATTTGTCGATAATTTGATACTAACATGATTTTTGCTTGGGTTATTCGTGAACGTCGCTTTTGGCAAAGGCGGCGGCCACAGACCACTTAACTTTACAATGTTGGCATTATTTGATTTTAATCAATGCTTCATAACTTGCGGTTGGAAATAGCAATATCCCTGCTATGAATCCTTTGGGGTAGGGATACAAACAATCGGACATGTTTTTCTTGCTTTATTAATAGGCAGAAGATTATTGTGAAAACGTATCTCAAATTCAAGTTTCGCTCATTACCCGCCTTTTCGTGAAGTACGGACTATAATGAATCCATGCCCACGACAATTTTAGCCACAAAACTTTATACCCCTTTACCTCGGGCTAAAGTTGTTATCCGTTCTCGTCTGATCGAGCAACTAAATGATGGTCTCTCCTCCGGTCGCAAACTGACTATTATTTCTGCCCCCGCCGGCTTTGGTAAAACCACGCTAGTCAGCGAATGGGTCAACGATTGTGAACAACCAGCCGCCTGGCTGTCACTGGATGATGGGGATAACGACTCCACACGCTTTCTAATTTATCTCATCACTGCATTGCAGACGATTACACCGAATGTTGGAGAAGATGTATTGGCTGTGCTCCAATCATCTCAACCGCCCCCGATCGAATCGCTTCTTACAACTCTGCTCAATGAAATCATATCCATCCCGGATAATTTCATTCTCGTTCTTGACGATTACCACCTTACCGATTCAAAAGTGATTGACAATGCTCTCGCCTTTCTGGTTGAGCACCAGCCTCCACAAATGCACCTAGTCATTACTACGCGTGAGGATCCAAATTTACCCCTAGCTCGGTTGCGAGTCCGCGACCAATTGACTGAACTGCGTGCCACAGACTTGCGCTTTATTCCATCTGAAGCCGGCGAATTTCTCAACCAGGTGATGAACCTTAACCTCTCGATGGAAGAAGTTGCTGCATTGGAAGCCCGAACTGAAGGCTGGATTGCCAGTCTGCAATTAGCCGCACTTTCGATGCAGGGACACCAGGATGTCCCCGGATTCATCCAGGCATTCGCTGGAGATCATCAGTACATTGTGGATTATCTAGTCGAAGAGGTCCTGAAGCACCAGCCTGAACCTATTCGAAATTTCCTACTCAAAACTGCAATCCTTGATCGCTTGAACGGCGCTTTGTGTGATGCCGTCACCAGTCAGACGGGAGGTAAGGCGCGACTGGAAACATTGCAGCGGGGTAACTTCTTTATCATTCCGCTGGATGACAAGCGTCACTGGTATCGCTATCACCATCTCTTTGCCGAAGTTCTTCATATGCACTTGATGACCGAGCAGCCAGATCAGGTCCCTGCTTTGCATCGACGCGCGAGTGAATGGTATGAGCAGAATGGTTCAGTAGCAGAGGCAATCCATCATGCGCTGACTGGCGGGGATTTCGAGCGTGCGGCGGACCTGATCGAACTGGCAATACCAGCCATGAGCAAAAGTAGACAAACGGCCTTGTTGCTTGGCTGGCTCAAGGCACTCCCCAACGAGTTGGTCCGCGCCAGGCCCGTCCTCAGTGTGGCGTACGCCCATCTGTTATTGGATAGCCGCGAGACCGATGGTGTTGAGCCTCGCCTGCGGGATGCCGAATGGTGGCTGGACTCAATGGCAGACGACCATGCGAGACCGGGCGCTCCAGCGGCAGCTATGGTTATCGTGGACAACGAGGCATTTCATCGTCTCCCGGGCGCAGTTGCGGTTGCCCGTGCCGGATTATTCCTGGCGCAAGGCGATGTTGCCAACACCAAAAAATATGCACGGCGGGTGCTCGACCTCTTACCCGAGGATGACCATCTCAACCGCGGAGGAGTGGCGGGATTCCTCGGGCTCGCAGCCTGGATGAGTGGGGATCTAGAGGCGGCGCATCGGGCATTTGCCGAGGGCATGGCTCATTTGCAAATGGCCGGGAACATCTCCGACGCAATCGGGGGCGCAATCACTCTGGCGGATATACGGATGGTGCAAGGTCGTCCTCGCGAGGCAATGCGAACCTACGAAGAGGCATTGCAACTGGCACATGCCCAAGGCGAGCCAGTGCTTCGGGGCACGGCAGACATATTTGTGGGACTGAGTGAGCTCGCACTTGAGCATAACGATCTGGGTGCTGCGCAGCAGTATCTGCTGAGAAGCAAAGACTTGGGCGAGCACAACGGGTTTCCGCAAAACCGATATCGCGTGGGTGTGGCTATGGCTCGCATACGGGAAGCCCAAGGCGATCTCGAAGGCGCACTTGACCTGCTCCAAGAGGCAGAGCGTTTGTATATGGGTGTTTTTTCACCCAATGTGCATCCTATCGCTGCGTTGAAGGCACGGGTGTGGGTCGAGCAGGGTAGGTTGGATGAAGCACTCGGCTGGGCGCGTGAGCAGGGACTGTCTGCTGAAGATGAACTCAGCTACCTGCACGAGTTCGAGCACATCACTCTGGCCAGGATACTTTTGGCTCGATATAAGAGCAACCGTACAGACAGCGCGATCCGTGAAGCGATCGAGTTACTGGAGCGCCTATTGAAAGCCACGCAAGAAGGCGGGAGAATGGGAAGCGCGATCGAAATCCTAGTATTGCAGGCACTGGCTCACCAAGTGCTGGGCGACGTCCCGGCTGCTCTCATGCCGCTGGGACAGGCCCTAACGCTGGCGGAACCAGAGGGCTACATTCGCATGTTCTTAGATGAAGGAACGCCTATGATGCAACTGCTTCGCGAAGCTGCCGCTCACGAGATCATGCCAGGCTATACACGCAAATTATTGACGGCAGTTGAAGCGCAGAGACAAGGGAGCACAACGGTATCTCCGATTCCTGAGTCCCAGACATCTCAATCTCTTATCGATCCGCTCAGCCAGCGCGAGTTGGAAGTTCTCCGCTTGTTCAAGACCGAGCTTTCCGGTCCTGAGATCGCCCGTGAACTCGTGATTGGCTTGAGTACGGTGCGGACACATACCGAGAGTATTTACAGAAAACTCGATGTCAATAATCGACGGGCGGCTGTCAAACGCGCAACCGAACTGGGTTTGATATAGCCATTCAAAAGCATCGCATGTAGCCCTGCCCCAAAACAGCGTTTCATCGCTCGACGGGCAGGGTTTTTGTTTTCCTCGGATCCCTGTTCAATATATCCCCACATAAATCCGTACATATGGGGATGACATCTCCCCACATTCATTTGTATAGTCTGTCTAGTTGAAGCCAATCAGGCAGTTATGTCTGGTGCAAAACTTTGACACTTATCCGTATGGTTCAAAAAAGGAGAAATACAAAATGAAGATAACAGCCTCAAAACTCATCCGTTGGTCAGGTCTATCCGCTGTGGCGGCAGGTATCATTTTCGCGGGCATACAGCCAATCCACCCACCGGACATTATTGCGTCGGTTACCACAAATGCATTCATCATCATCACTTCCTTCAAAGCGATCATGTCCCTCTTTGGCATTTTCGGCATTGCGGGGCTTTACGCCAGACAAGTGGAAGAGACCGGTTGGATGGGTCTGGCCGGCTATCTCCTGCTCACCATCTTCTATGCAGTCCAAATGTGCTATTCATTCGCTGAACCCACAATCCTGCCGCTGTTGGTGCCCGTGGCGCCGACGTTTGTGACGAGCGTCATGCAGATGGCAAGTCAATCCCCCACCGACATGAATCTCGGAGCCTTTGCGACGGTATTTTCATTCTTACCGATACTCTATCTGCTAGGACTCCTGCTTTTCGGCATCGCTATGTTCCGTGCCCGCATCTTGTCGCGCTGGGCGGCTGGACTGCTTGCCTTATCAGGACCTATAGCGGTCGTCCTAAGTCTGCTAGGTCACCCGCTCGATAGGTTAGCAGCAGTGCCGATGGGAATAGCTCTGGCTTGGCTGGGATATGCTCTCTTGTCTGAACGACAAGAGCCAGTTTCAGAACCCGTGCTTGGCAAGGTAAGCCCAGAGCTCAGCCAAACTGGAGCCGATTAAGTTCACTGGAAACTGCATGAAGTGGAATAGGGATGGCAGAGAGTACCGAACATCAACTCTGCCATCCCTATTTTTCAAAAAAGGAGATAACCATATGAACATCAGTAAAGAAGTTAAACTCGTGAATACTAATCGGCAGGCTGTCACACCTATGGACTTGTCGAGAAAAGCCTCGTTAGCCGGGGGCATACTCTACCTGCTCACCTTTGTCTCGATCCCGATCGGCTTTCTCTACAGTTCTATCCTGAATGACCCTAACTACATTGTTGGCTCTGGTACCGACACTGCTGTCATCATCGGCGGCATCCTGGAGATAATCGTGGCCCTCGCTGGCATCGGCACCGCTGTCGTGCTGTTCCCGGTGCTCAAGAAGCAGAACGAAGCGGTCGCGTTGGGCTTCGTCGGAACTCGGGTTCTGGAAGCTAGCACAATCTTCGCTGATGTTGTCTGCCTGCTGGCAATCGTGACCTTGCGGCGGACTGGAGTCGGAGCAGAGGCATTGCTCACCGGCAAGATGCTGGTTGTCTTATATGGCTTATTCCGTCTCGGACAAAACCTCATGCCAGCTGTGAACGACCTGTTACTTGGCTCTCTGCTCTATCAGTCGCGCCTGGTGCCACGTATTCTTCCCCTGCTTGGAATCATCGGAGCGCCCTTTCTCATCGCTAACACCATCGTGTTTATGTTCGGCATCAGCAGCGGTCCGCTCTATTTGCTGACGGGGATCGGTGTTCTCCCGATCGCGCTATTTGAGTTTTCGCTGGGCGTCTGGCTCACCGTCAAGGGATTCAATTCATCTGCAATCGCCTCCCTGTTTGCAAAAACAACAGAGCTAGCATAGATATGGAATAGAAATGGAAGAGAAGCCTGAATGCCCTCTCTTCCATCCACTCTGCTCATACTTAAGAAAGGAATATCCTAAAATGAAAGCAGTTGTTGCAACCAAATCCAGACAAAAGTCCTTATCACCATGGAAATGAAGAATGTCAAACGAACTCAGCTCAGAAAGCCATCCAGACCAACCAATGGTCTATCAAATTAGGATCAAGGGTCATCTGAGTCGTCAATGGGCAGATTGGTTTGAGAGACTGACCATCACATTGGAAGATGATGGCAACACGCTCCTGACTGGACTGGTGATTGATCAGGCAGCGTTGCACGGATTGCTAAAAAAAGTTCGCGATCTGGGAATGCCATTGCTCTCGGTCAATCGTGTTAATCTCAATCAGGCAGATTCACCAATCGTCAAACCTGTATTGGATGCAAACAATCAAGAAAAAAGCGACTCATGAATGATCTGGCTCTCTCCCTCATTAGTACGATCTTCATTGGACTTGGTGCAACTCTCACCACGGATCTGTGGGCGCTGTTTCTTAAACGTGTCTTTAAGATTACTCCGCCCAATTACTGTCTCGTCGGACGCTGGCTTCGAACCATGCCAGAAGGGACTTTTAAGCACTCGAATATTTCATCTGCTCCACAGAAGAGCGCAGAATGCACGGTCGGATGGGTTGCCCACTACCTGATTGGCATCACGTTCGCCTTCGCTTTCGTTGCATTGGTCGGCAACAGCTGGCTTCAACATCCGACACTGATTTCAGCAATCGTCTTCGGGATCCTTACTGTCTCGATGCCGTTCCTCATAATGCAACCTGCATTTGGTCTCGGATTTGCTGCATCAAATACGCCAAACCCTGCGCAGGCAAGATTTCGCAGCTTGATGAATCATACTGTATTTGGCGCAGGTCTTTATCTTTTCGCATTGTTGGTCAACTGGTTTATATGAACTCCCAGTCTTAACATGGGACAGAATTAAAGAATGAACAAACAGAATCAAGAGGATACTTATGCAACTTACAATTAATAATCTCGGCAAGCAATACAAACGTGATTTTTGGGGATTAAAAGATTTTTCCCTGGATATCAAACCCGGCATTCTCGGTTTGCTTGGACCGAACGGCGCAGGCAAGTCCACATTCATGCGCATGCTCGCAACCATTACCAAACCAACCAATGGAACGATAACCTGGAACGGCATAGACGTTGTTAAATCACCTGATACTTTACGTGATGTGCTTGGATATTTGCCGCAGGACTTTGGAGTCTATCCGAATCTCAATGCGGTTGAGTTTCTTGAATACATGGCTGCCATCAAAGGACTCGATGCCGCGTCTGCAAAGAAACGCATTGACGAACTGCTTCAACTCACGAATCTGGTCGAAGCCGCAAAACGTCCGCTAGGTGGATATTCGGGCGGCATGAAACAACGCGTGGGAATTGCGCAGGCACTGCTCAACGACCCGCAATTGCTCATCGTCGACGAGCCTACCGTCGGGTTGGATCCCGAAGAGAGGGTCAGGTTCAGGAATCTGCTCTCAGATTTATCGGGAGAAAGAATCGTGATCTTGTCCACACACATCGTTTCAGATGTGGAAGCGACCGCCACGCATATCGCTCTCGTGAATAAAGGTCAACTCTTGCGCGAAGCCGCGCCGGAGAACTTACTCAACGAACTTGAACATAAAGTTTGGGAATGGACCGTTCACAGTGACGACCTGCCCAACCTCAAACAAAAACATATTATCAGCGGAACGATCCGCCGCAGTGACGGGGTACAGGTGCGCGTGGTTAGCGCAGACAAACCTGATGCCGACGCGCAAAATGTTTCGCCAAATCTTGAAGACGCCTATCTATTTTTCATTGGTGGCAAAAAATGAGATCCGCATATGTCATCTACCATATAGCGCGTGCTGATTTTTTTGAACGTGTGCGTCGTTACAGTTTTCTGGTCATGCTGGGATTGGTGGTATTCCTCGGCTACCAAACCGCCATTGGAAACATGGCGTTGGTGCTGGGTCCGTATCGCGGCGAGTTTAATTCCGCGTGGGTCGGTGCAATGATGTCGCTTATTGCGACCTTCTTCATCGGCTGGTTCGGTTTTTATCTTGTCAAAGGCTCGGTGGCGCGCGACAGAGAAACTGGCGTCGGTCAGATCATGGCGACCACACCACTGACCCGTCCGCTGTATTTGATCGGCAAATGGCTGAGCAACTTCGGCGTGCTCATGTCAATGGTGGCGGTGTTGGCGCTGGGCGCCATTGTTATTCAATTTTTGCAGGGCGAAAATCCGCAGATTAATTTGTTCGCATTTCTGTCCCCCTTCGTCTTGATCGTCATGCCGCTCATGGCGCTTGTTGCGGCAGCTGCAGTCTTATTTGAATCCGTACCTTTTTTACAGGGCGGCTTCGGAAACATCGTTTATTTCTTCGCCTTCATCAGCTTCATACCGCTTTTCATGGAAAACACTACGATCAAACAATACCCGGCCTTTGAACCGACAGGCTTGGGAATATTGGCAGGCGAAATGGGCAAAGCAGTCACGGCGGTTTATCCTGAATACAACGGTGACTTTTCCCTCGGCGGTGGAGTTGCTGTTGCAACCAGAGTATTCACCTGGAACGGCGTCCAATGGACGCCAGAAATGATCTTAGCCCGCTTCTCATTGCTTGCTCTTTCCATCCTGTTGATCTTTTTCGCTTCCCTTTTCTTCGACAGATTTGATCCCTCGCGGGCAAAACCACGAAGCGTGCGGATGAACGCGCAGCGCGGCGCATTAAAACTGGACCTGTCACCTGCTTCAACATCTCAGGCATTACCCACCGTTCATCTGACTCCTCTCAACAAAGCCGCCAACCGATTCAGTTTCTTCAATGTCTTAATTGCCGAAATAAAACTTCTGCTCAAGGGTCAGCGCTGGTGGTGGTATGTCGTCATGGGTGGGATCATCATCGCCTGCCTGGTCAACCCATCCGCGGCTGTGCGTGAGTTTGCGCTTCCCATCGCATGGGTCTGGCCGATCCTGATCTGGTCTGCCATTGGAAACCGTGAAATTCACAATAACGTCCAGCAGATGGCATTCTCCTCTGCATCCCCACTCATACGACAACTCCCCGCACAATGGCTGGCTGGATTTATCGTCACCTTGCTGGTCAGCATCGGCGCCATCATCCGCTTTTCAGTAGACGGTGATACGGCTGGCTTGCTGGCATTACTTTCGGGCGCGTTCTTCATCCCCTCTCTGGCATTGGCCTGCGGTGTCTGGAGCGGAACCAGCAAACTTTTTGAAATCCTGTATATGCTCATCTGGTATCTCGGTCCCCTAAACAAACTTACGGTACTGGATTACATAGGATCCCATGGAAATGGACGGCCTGAATTCTTCATCCCCTTTTCTATCGTGTTAATCGTCTTTGCATTTATAGGTCGCACGAGGCAAATCCGAACATAGGCTGCGTTAAGTGCATCGAAAGAAGGATTAGTTTCGCTTTAATACCAAATACAGCAGGAGTAAATATGAGCGCAATCTTACAAGTCCAAAATCTCGTCAAAAACTATGGTGATTTTAAAGCCGTTAAAGGCGTGTCATTTTCCATCGAGGAAGGTGAGATTTTCAGCCTGCTCGGTCCCAATGGCGCGGGGAAAACAACAACCATCTCCATTCTATCCACTTTATATATGCCCACTTCAGGCGACACAACCATCGGCGGACATTCGATCACGAAAGACCCGATGGGGGTGCGCGGAATCATTGGCGTTGTTCCTCAGGATCTGGCATTGTACGAAGACCTGACCGCCCGCGAGAATTTGATCTTCTGGGGACAGATGTATAACTTGAGCGGAAAATCGCTCACCACGCGAGTGGACGAAGTACTTGAGCAGATCGGTTTGACCGATAAAGCCAAAGACAGAGTCAAAACTTATTCGGGCGGAATGAAGCGGCGTGTCAACATCGGCGTGGGACTGCTCCACAAGCCGCGTCTGCTGTTCATGGATGAGCCCACCGTCGGCATTGACCCACAGTCTCGCCGCGCAATTTTGGACACGGTGAAAGACCTCAACAATCAAGGTATGACATTGCTATACACCACTCATTATATGGAAGAAGCAGAAGAACTTTCCCACCGCGTCGGTATCATTGATCACGGCGAGATGATCGCGATCGGTACACAAAAGGAGCTTACCCAACAAGTTGGGGAGGCTGAAACATTGATCCTTCATATTGGTGAGAATGACGACTCAGAGGCTCTCGCCAAAACATTAAAGGATATTCAAGGCGTGCAACAAGCGACTGCTGTTGACCATGAAGTCTCGGTGGTCTGCGACGAAGCCGAGGATGTGTTGGCGGCAGTGGTCACCAAGGCAAATGACCGTGGCATCAAGATCCGCTCGATCGATATCCGCGAGCCGAATCTTGAAGCAGTGTTTTTGCATCTAACGGGGCGCGCCTTGCGCGACTAAGCGGAGTCCGACGACTCCAGTCGTCGGTGCAAAGTCAGGAGACTTTGCACTCCAGAATAAGAGAATCCTATGCTAAAAACTTTCCTCATCGGTATCAAAGATGTACGCCTCGCATTTCGTGACCGCGCTGCGCTGATCCTCATGCTGGCTGCGCCATTCGTGCTGACGATTGGTCTCGGTCTTGTTACGGGACGATTTAGCAGCAACACGAGCAGCGGGATTTCGGATATTCCCGTCATCATCGTCAATTTGGATAATGATCAACTCGGCAACGCGTTAGCGGATGTCTTCAACTCGACAGACCTTGCCGATTTGCTGGAACCAACTACAGGGTCCGACTCCGAAGCGGCTCGCAAATCAATTGACGAAGATAAAGCCGCGGCAGTCGTCATCATCCCCGAAGGTTTCACAATCTCCATCATCCCGCAGCAAAGCGATTTTGCAAATGGGAATGTGGTGGCGGCAGACCCTGTAAAAATTGAAGTGTATGCCAATCCGTCACGCTCAACGGGCGCGGGCATTGTCAAAGCCATCGTGGACGAATTTCTCAACCGCGTGGAAGAAGGGCGTATCAGCGACACGACATCGATTGAGCAACTCATGTTTAGCGGTAGGATCACGCCGCAGCAAGCCCTCGCTGCAGGTTCCGCAGCGAGTCTGGACAACCAAACCGCCTCCCCCGCAAGTACACTCGCTGTCAAAATAAATTCATCTACCGCGAACGGCGATGCTGTCAAGTTCGACGCGCTTGCATACATCGCGCCTGCCATGGCGTTGATGTTCCTGATGTACACCGTCAGCTACGGCGGGCGCTCGATCCTTGCCGAACGCGCGCAAGGCACTTTGCCGCGCCTGCTCGTCTCACCGACCAACACTGCACAAATTTTGGGCGGCAAAGTGTTCGGCATCTTCTTGACTGGCACGGCGCAAATGTTAATTTTGATCGGCGCCTCCTCGCTGTTCTTTCAACTCAAATGGGGCGATCCGCTCGGCGTCATCGTGTTGGTGCTCGCGGCGGTCTTCGGCGCCACGGGCTGGGGCATGGTCATCACCGCAATCGCGCGCACATCCGCACAAGTAGCCAATATTGGAATGTCCATCACGTTGATCTTCGGCATTATGGGCGGAAGTTTTATCAACCTCGAACAAATGCCATCCTTCGTGCAGATGTTCAGCAAGATCACGCCCAATGCCTGGGCATTGGATGGATTTACCACATTGGGACTCGGCGGGACATTGACTGATCTTTCCGCGCCGATACTTGCTTTGGTCTCAATGGGCAGTATCTTATTTTTAGTTTCTGTCGCATTGTTCGGCAAAAAGAATTTGGTGCAGAAATGAAAAAAATATTTGCCATCATCTGGAAGGACGCCGTCGTCCGATTTGCAAGTTCATCGGAATTGATCTTCTTCATCATTCTGCCGCTCATCTTCACGTTCCTGCTCGCAGGCGGAACACCGAAAGCAGACGGCGGCGATACCCGCATACGGCTTATTGTCGTGGATCAAGCCAATACAACCATCTCAAAAGACATCATCGCCGAGTTGGATAAATCCACAGCGGTGAGACCCGAAACTCTGACTCTTGATGAAGCCGAAAGCCAGTTTGATTCGCGCCGCGCATCCGTTGTATTAATTCTCCCCGCTGGATTGGACTTGCAAGCCATTCAAGATGGAACGGCTCAAGTTGATTTCCGTCAACAGCCGAATAACTTAAACGCCACAGTAGCTGAACGCGCCGTGCAGACCGCCATCCGACAGGTCAGCAGTGCGATCAACGCCGCAACCAATGCAGTGAAAGAAGCAGAGAAGCAAGCGCCTTTTTCAACCGAAGCAGAACGCCAAGCCTATTTTGATGCATCACTGAAACTCGCTCAATCCATTCAAGCGGACGCGCCTGAACGCGTAACCGTTATTGAAGGCTCCACACCAGACAAAGTGACTTACGATCCGCGCGCGAATGCATCCGCAGGGCAGCTTGTCACATGGGTGTTCATTCCGCTGTTTGGCATTTCCGCCATGTTTGCTTATGAAAGACAACAAGGAACTCTGCGTCGCGTTTTAACAACCCCAACCAGCAAAGCCACATTCTTACTGGGAACCATTGCGGGGCAGGTTGTGATGGCGCTGATTCAAATGTCCTTGCTAATAATGTTTGGCGTCTTCGCCATGAAATTAAGTTGGGGACGTGACCCATTGGCGCTGTTCGTCATTCTGATCGCCGCCGCATTGGCAGCAGGCGCAATTGGGACCACAATGGGAACCTTCGTCAAAACCGAAGGTCAAGCCAGTGGACTAAGTATCATGATGGGCATGATCATGGCTCTCATGGGTGGCTGCTGGTATCCGCTGGAATTATTCCCCTCTGTTGTACAAAACATCGTTAAGATATTGCCAACGACCTGGGCTATGCAAGGATTGCTTACACTTGTTCTGCGCGGTGGCGGATTGGTCGACATCCTTCCCGCAGCAGGAGTCTTGCTCGGGTTTGCGGTGATTTTCTTTTCAATTGGTGTGCTGAGATTTAGGTACGAGTAGTTCTTAACACAGAAAGTGGTTGCAGCTGATTGCCCTCCTGTGCTGGCTACTTGGGTCATCCGCCAGGTTTTTGACGGGAATTTCGCCAATCTATCGCTGAGGTTTTTAGACAAGGTTTATGGATTAAGGTTGTATTCGTCTCCCCCTGTAATACCTCCGACCTACTTTTGCACCTGTACAAAATGCTTATACTCAAGAAGAAAGGTGGTTAAATAAACTAAAGACGATGGAGTTTTATCTCCACCGCCTTTGGTTTTGACCTAATTACCAACCATTTTTTATTGAAAACTGTTCAAAAAGTTGTGAATTCCCGCCGCCTACGTGCCGCCTACGTTCGTAACCTGAACTTATACCCGTATGCCAGATTTGTACCCCGCCGGACAGATCCGATTGTGATTATGAGGAACAAAACAACAGGTATTGACAATATCTATAATAACAAATGTACTAAAGATCCGGAAATGTACAAACCGAATCCAAATACAATGTGGTTAATCACGCTGCGAAGCCTTGCTCGTGCAGGATTTGATGATTTTGAAGCGGCGACTCCTAGCCCAAAGGCAGGCTGCATGACGAAGAATGGCGCAGAAACGGTGATTATTCCAAAGATGAGCGTTGGGGCTAGCGTGAGATGCTGAAGCCAATCCATGCCTGTGAATGAAAGAAAAGTTGTGGCAAACATGATGCCAATCAAGTAATGTGCAATCCACCCACCTACACATTCCGCGCTTTTCGGTGGTGCAGAGTTGATATTAGAATGTCGAAAGATTCCTTCTGGCATATATAGAAGCCAGCGTCCAACGAGGCAGAAGTTCGATGGAGTGATCTTGAAAGCATATTTAAGAAACAGCCCCCAAAGATCAAAGGTCAACGTTGCGCCAATCCCAATAAAGATGGGGCTTAGGAAGTAGAGTATCGAATTATACATCTTAGTTTTTTTGCTTTCTCGTATAGAGTAAGAGTAAAGTAATCACAACACAGAATAATCCGGGAAGGCTGGCTTCGAGCCCGAACTGACGGCCTGTCAGCCATGCTGGAGCATCACTAAAAACAGGGATTAATAAACCCGATTGCTCCGTGCCACTCACGCCAAAGCCAAGGACACCGCCTTGGACAAAGTTCGCCATGAAATGTAGCCCAAGAGGCATTGCCAAACTTTTTGTCTGGATAAATGCCAAACCGAATAGGATCGATGCGAGAAAAATGTTAACACCCGCCATCACCTTGACGCTGCCGGTCATGCCGGGATTATTCAAGTGTGTCAGAAGAAAATAGGCGGCTATGATTAATTGGGCTGACCATTGTCCCAATCCAGAGATCAGGCGTTGAAAGATAAATCCCCGGAAGAGCAATTCCTCTGCGATTGCCACTTCAGCGAAAAGTAATAAACTCGGCAAGAGGATTGAAGCATTTTCGGGATTCCATTGCCAGCGGACCCAACCGAAGATTCCCAAAATCAACGCAGGGATCAACATGAGTGCGGAACCGATCAAGCCGCCTGCACACAGTTCTTTGATCCAACGCCAATTTAACATGCCAAATAGGTCAGCCAGTGGTTTTCGTCGCATCCATTGAGCGGTCGAAGTGGCGATCATTACGATCATGGCTTGTACACCAATGGGGACTTCCATATTGTTTTGCTGTGCTGAGATTATTGCCGGGATAAGCAAAGCGGCAAGCACCAGAAAAAATATCAGGATCCACCAGCCATTGCGAAGCTGTTGGTCGGAATTTAGAAATGGACTGAAGGTCATAGACTTTCCTATCTGTTTGCGGATCGATTGAAAAACTACCACTTATTTTGAAGCCAAATATCGAGCGGGTATCGTATTTATGGTTATTGCATTTTTTCTTTAAAGAACATGATGATGCTGGCATTCATATCCATATGAAAAGCCTTCCTATCGAACTGCCCCTCATCGGAGCAAATTGCCGAAGGCGCGAGAAAGCTACAGGGTGTGAGGAACGAAAAATGACCTGCCCCAGAAACTGAGTGAAACTCAACCGAGGAGCCCAATGCTTCCCGAACCAGTTTGGTGTTTGTGGCATACGGAACGTTGATGTCGTTATCAGCACTCCAAAGTTGAATTGGCACATGCACAGTATCAAGTCCATGTGGAACAAATGTGAATCCCAGCCCCGGTGCTGCCACGACCGCTGCCTTAATTCTCAAGTCGGGCAGAAAATCTTTTTCCATTGTCGCTGAATCGGCATTTAGCAGTGGGGAGTTGACGGACTGTAGCAGATCGCAAACAATTTCAGGTGACTCGGCACAATGTTTCGCTATGATGCGAAGGTCTGGCTGACCACCAATGGCTGTCAATACTGTAAATCCACCCGCCGAGAGCCCGTAAGCGCCGATACGTTCCGGGTCGATATGATCATGATATTCCCAATTGTCGAGTATGTAATCAATTGCACTATGGATTTCTTCATTGCGTTGTGTTAACCAAGAGACTGAGCCAACGGCACTTTGGTCAGCATAGTTATCACCACTATGCATGGGTGCTACGACTACATAACCAGCGTTCGCAAGTGCAAGTGCCAGGTCGGCGTGACTTGCAGGTCCACCGCCGTTTCCATGTGAGATGATTATTAATGGCAAATCATTTCCTGAAATTGGGGCATTGCGGGCCACATCCATCAGCATGATGCTCAACAATGTCGGCTTGGGTTGTGCCTGTGTTGGATACCACACGCCAGCGGAAAAGGGATATCCGTCTGCGCCTTGTATCTTAATTAGCTCGAATCCCACAGGATTCTCTGTTCTTAATGCGGTTGACATTGCATAGCGTACGAGCCCATAACCTAGTATTGCGATAACAATGAGTATCCCAACAATCCATTTCATCATTTTTTTCTCCTTTTTGATCGCTTCGGCTTAATTGAATTGGTTGATATTTTCATCTCTACATGTTTGGGTTCAACCTGATTTACAGCAAGCAATGGCATTCCCAGGTCACGGATTTTTTTCAAGATGCCATGTAATGCAGACTGGTCGATAACAGGTCCACTTAAGAGTGTGTTCCCATCTTCTTCCAATACGATGGTCAACCCATCAAACCAGCCTGCCCATTGCTGACCCAGATGTCCTTTGATCCTGATGTGAAAGACCTTCGGGACATCCGGGTCGCTCCCCAAATCAATTTCATTTGGCATCATTGCACCCTAATGACGATGTTCCCTTTTTTTCGTCCCGTATCCATGTAGCGGTGAGCTTCGGTCATTTTTTCAAGCGGATAGCATCGGTCAATGACCGCTTTGATCTCGCCCTTCTCGATCAAGCCTTTGATGAAAATCAAGTTATCCATGTTTTCTTTTGTGTCCAGTTTTGCCATCGACACATAGGTTCCGTTCGGCGCGAGGACTTTCGAGTATTGAGATTTTGGGAATTTGGCAACGGTATCGAAGATCACGTCATAGCGCTGTTCCACGGCTGAGAAATCTTCTTTTGTGTAGTCGATAACATGATCGGCGCCTAGCGATTTCACCAACTCCAGATTGGATGTGCTGCATACCCCGGTCACTTCCGCGCCGAAGTACTTTGCCAACTGGATGGTGTACGTACCGACACTTCCAGAAGCGCCGTAGATGAGAACTTTTTGTCCGCTCTGAATGTTTCCTTTGCGGAGTAGGCGCAGGGCAGTGGTCGCGCCGATGGGGAGGGCTGCTGCTTCCTCGTAGGTCAAGTTGGCTGGCTTGATCGCCATCATTGCCTTCTCGGGCAGGGATTTGTATTCGGCATAGCCGCCAAAATTCTCGGTCAGGGTGGAGGCGAAGACCTGGTCACCGACCTTGAAACGGGTCACATCTTTGCCGACTGCTTCCACTACGCCCGCAAGTTCAGAGCCGAAGATCGGTTGTCTGGGTTTTGTGATGCCCAGCGCGAGGCGGGCAGGGATCCATACTGCGGCAGGGACGCTGAAACTTCGCATTCGGAAATCCGCGGCGGTGACGGTGGTTGCGTGAACCTTGACCAGAATCTCATTATCTTTGGGCGTTGGTTTTTGGACTTCCTGGAGTTGAAGTACTTCCGGTCCGCCGTATTGGGTTGCTACAATTGCTTTCATTTTAAGACTCCTTATTTTCTAAATATTAAGTGAACTTGATATCAATATTCAAATCTATGCTATGCGGGTTTGCCTGGTTGTACCCTTGCGGATACTCCATTCAGCCACGGCAAGATTGATCACCCAAGCTGCGCCATGCAACAACGCGTTTTGAAATTCATTGGGTATGCCGAAGACCAGTGCACCGAACATACCCGTGAATACCTGCGTGCCTGCACCAAGACCGATTGCGTAAGCGCGTGTCATCCAAGCCTGGTGTTGATCAACATCCTTCCGTAGGATGGCGAGGTATCCCAAGATGATCGAGAGAACCATGCCAGTTCCGAACAGGAGCCGAAAGGCATACAGCAGGTTGCTTACGCCTTCCTGGCGGGGATAGAACACGGTCATCCATAACGCTGAAAGCCCAACGAGAAGTCCAACTGGAACCAGAAACCTGCCAACCCAACGATGCCACTTACTTCCGCGCTGCCAAAGGCTGCCCACGAACTGGAGCGCGCCAAGCAGGACATAGACCGCAGATGCAATAATGTGAATAATCACAGGCGAGGGAGAGGCAAAGAAGCGCGCGTTGTCTGGGGTGATCTCAGCGCCGCTTGCCAATTCGTTCAAGCGTAACGCGCCAAAAATCAGGGGAATGATGCTGAGGAGGATCAGTCCGACGGGCACCCACCACGATATTTGAGTTTTTCTTGCAGGTGCTTTGATTTGACTTGTATTTTGAATGATCGCTTTCATTTCTAAACTCCTTGGAAATATTTGTTAGTACTCAGGCGACACTGCCTGGTTCCTGTGAAACGACTCTCTGATCAAGCAAGGATTCAGACAGTTTCTCTCGTCGTTCGGAAAAGAGGGCGTACCCCAGCCAGACCATAGCAGCCCCTATCGGTATCGATGTCAACTGGACGAGCTGATATGGAAGCAGGGTAAACATGGTGCCCGCCAAAGGTCCTGATATGGCAAACAGGGCAGCCGCCCCGCGCGGCAGGATGCGAGCGCGGAACGCAGCCATGCCAAATAGCAGGGAGCCGAGAACATACAGTATGGATGCGAGCGAATACACGTTTGTGAGGCTGCCAAGGTTCGTGGGGACACCAGTCCCATTTGACAACTGCAATGCGCTTTCTACAAACGTTGGCGCTGTGGTTGTCAACAGTGGCAGGACTGTAGGTTCGATGAAAGAAATGCACATCTGAACTGCATAATAGATGGTTAGCAAAAGATAGCCAGCCAAGCCCTGCCAACCGGTTTCTTCCACTTGCCTTGCGTAAAGTCCTGTAATACCGAGCAGACCAAAGATCGATATGGAGGTCTTGAAGGAAGTGATAATGATGAATGTGCCGGTATTGATAGACGGATGGGTCGGTTGAATAGCCGTGAAAATAATCCCTGCCACCATGGCGGATAAACCTGCCCAACGGATGAGTTTCGGGGTTGTCACTTTCATTTTTTCTCCTTTTGAACCAATAAGATAAGTGTCTGAGATTGACACCCGGCGTTACCGCCTGTTGTGTTCGATTGAAGACAATATACAAACCAATGTGGGGAGATGTCTTCCCCACATTGGGGGATTCAGGTGGGGATTTATGGAGAACGGAAATGATTGATAGTGTTAAGATCAAGAACATAACGGGCAAGCGAACATAGCGCCGCTTGCCCATTGTGTACAGCCATTAGCGAATTTACTTGGCTTCAGTTTGGCTAAGCTGCGAGCTTACCTTGCCCGGCACGACTTCCGATGATCTCTCGCGGCGTTCGGCAAAGAGGGCGGTTCCCAACCACGTCAAAGCCAATGCAACCGTCAGTAATGCGACCTCAGGTTGGTACTCTGCAGGGACCAATGCGCCTACGGGAATTAACAAGGCACCAAAGGCAAGCAGACCACCCGCCCAACGGGGCAGGACACCGGCACGGAATGTAGCAATTCCAAACAGTAGGGGTCCCAGGATAAACATGGGTCCTGATAGATTCCACAGTGTTGGGAGGATTCCGAGGTCGATCTCGCTGGGAACGCCGGTAAACATCCCAAGGAAGCCTGCTACAAACTCGGATAGTACAGTGGCAAGACGAGGCAGGATAAATGCTTCCATGAAGGAAAAGGGCATAACCAATCCAAACCAAAGGCTCATCAAGGCAAAGCCCGTCAGCCCCAGCCAACCGGACTTTTCTGCCTGCCGTGCATACAGCCCTGCCATGCCAAACAGTCCAAAGAAGCTCATGGCAGTCGCGGCGATGTGGACATTCACCCAGGTGGCAGTAGTAACGGCTTCAGGGATGTTCACGGGATGAAACAACCCCATGACAACCATGCATAGTCCTGCCAGCGTTGCAGATAAACCTGCCAGCCGCATGAGTGTGGACGCGTTCATTTTTGTCTTGCTCTCTTTGATCGAATTCTTTCCTTTGACATTCATTGTTTGTCTCCTCTTGAACTCATAAAATGGGTTTCGAATTTCGACACTAGGCTTCGCTGCCTGTCGTGCGACCATCCTGATTCAGAGCAACCTGCTTCATCCACGGATCGCCAGGCGCCTTCAGGAAGTGATTGAAGACATAACTCCAGGGCATCACAAGTGGAACCAACACAATACCCACGAGATTGTTGATCAATACCTCTTGAGCGTCCGGAGATAACTGCCCGGCTGACCACTGGGGGAGAGCGAACGCCAGAACCCAGACAGCCTTCCACAGAAACTCAAAGAACAGCAGGGGCAGCATCTTGAGTGGGCGATGAATTCCCACCCCTGCCAGGAGCGCAAGCCCAGCGAGCACACTGAGCACAACGCTGCCCATGGTCGACAAGTTTGCAGGAGGGTTGAAAATCGCGGGCAATTTATAGATTGACAGCCCAATAGCCATGAACGCATACATGGCTCTCAGTAAATAAAGCCTGAAAATCGAAACCTCTGACCTGGTATTCATATATTTGTCTCCTTTTTGAACCGATAAAATTAGTGTCAGAGCCTGACACCTGGCATCACTGCCTGTTGGGGTTCAACTAAAGACAATATACAAATTAACATGGGGAGATGTCTTCCCCACATGTGGGGATTTGATGTGGGGAGAATCAAAAACCCGCCAAAGAAATTTGGCGGGGCGTTACGAAATACATTATGCACTTTAGCATTTTATCAATCCCAGTTCGATTGTCCGCTTCATAACCGTCCGGCGGCTATTGACGCTGAGCTTGCTGAAAATGCTCTTGGTTTGAGTCCGCACCGTGCTCAAAGAGATGACAAGTTCTTGAGCGATCTCGGAACCCGGCAACTTGGTCTTGAATCAGCACAGGATGTCCAACTCACACTGACTGAACGCCTTCATTGAGGGTCGTAAAACATTTGGACCAGGGAGCTGCCCTTTGTAAATGTATTCCTAAGTTCTGCCGTACGAGAGCCGTTGAATCAACTATTCCGGTGTGGTAACGGACAAGGAATCTTGTAAGACTGTTGGATCAGCACGCCTTGCCCTTCGAGGTAAAAACAAATAACCAACCACGATGGAGACCGTCATTAAACCAATCGTCAGGGGATACACGATCATTGGATCGCGTTCATAAAGAATGCCTGAGATCGGCGGTGCAAGAATGATGACAACTGCCCCCACGGTCTCCATGATGCCATAAGTCATCCCCATTTGCGAATTATGGACCAGCTCGCGCGCTTGCGCCATCGCCATTGGTCGGCTGACACGGTATCCTCCGAGCAGGAAATATCCCAGCGCGAAGGCAGGCAGAGCTATGGCTTTCCAAATGATGAGTGCGAACAGGGTTACCAGTACCTGTGTGAAGATAAAGCCGCTACGCGGTTCCACATGGCTAAATAAAATCGCCATCAACGAATTTCCCATAGCACCTACTGTAAAGAGAAGTCCGACATCACTTAGTGAGAGACTGCGTACTTCTATCAAAAAGTTCGGCGTAAGTGGCTGTGCAAGATACATGGAAAAGAGCGTGAATGCTGTTATGAGCGTCAAAATGATCAAATGTTTGTTATCTATTAATTCCTGCGGAGGAGTATCGGGATCATGATGGTCAATGGGCTGGGTTTCCAGGAAAAACATGATAATAGTTGAAGGAACAAATAGCGCGGCAGCAGCAAAATAACTCATCCGCATCCCGTATGTGTCGCCGATCCAGCCTCCGACAAGAGGACCGAGCGCCATCCCCAGAAATAAAGGTGCATTCGTCAAGGAGAGCACCCTGCCCACTGACCACTTGCCGCGCACCGCGGTCACATAACTGCTGAGCGGCGCCGATACAAAGGCGGTCAAGGCGTAGCCAAACAAACCGATCAGATATAGAGGCAAAGACAGAGCAAAGCCCATGACCAGGGTGGTGATCAATCCCATCAACCGGGCGCTGATCAAAAGCGGTTTGCGACCAATTCGATCCGCGAGCCGCCCGGCGGGAAGGTGGGTGATCGCCATGGCCAGTCCATAAGCGCCGAATACAATCCCAATCTCAGATTTGCCAAGGGAAAACTGCTTATCCAGATAAATTGTCATAAAATTCAGGAATATGCGCTCGCCAAATCCCCAAAGGAACATAGCAACTGCGATTAATGGAATATTACGGTTCATGTTTTCCTACCAATAAGTAATATGACCCATTTGTCCAAAATGAGCGGATTAAACATTCTTAACGACTCCATCAAAATCCAACCTTCAGGATTTGTGCGTCGATGGGCTCGCGCCGGAAATCTGATTGCGAGGCTAGATCAAATTGAGTTCGGCTGCCCGTTTGATGGCCGCACGACGATTATTGACACCGAGTTTGTTGTAGATGCTTTTGGTATGTGAACGGACAGTGCTGATGGCGATGACAAGTTCCTGAGCGATCTCGGGACCCGATAACTCGGTCTTAAAAAGGCGCAGGATGTCCAATTCCCGCTGACTGAGCGGCTCGATCAGGGACGATTGTTGAATGTGTATAGGTCGCGCAAAACCGGATAGAAGTTTATCTACATAATTCGACAGTTCATGGTTATTGTCGCGCAATTGCTTTTCTATTGACCCGCGAAGATCCATAAGCAGTGCCCGTAAGGGTTCCCCTTCGTCTATAAAGATTCGGAAGAAACCCTCGGGTTTTGCAAGAACCAAGGCGCGTTCCAGCGATACGTGAGCCTTGGATAGGTTTCCCTTCACTTGATACGCAATCACTTGTGTCACCAAAATCTCAAGGATGCTTCTCAATCTCTGACTATCTTCTGCTGCTTTCAAAAGGCGTTCTAATAAATCCACTGCCTTAAGAAAAGTGTTCTCATCGTGATTTTCCTGATATTCGGCAAGTAAAACACGTGTCAGGGTGATATGTTCAAACTCGTGTAAATAGATAAGTTCATCATCTACCGATGGCCCTTGTTCTTTCGCCCACTTCCTGGCTTTAAATAAATGCTTTTGCTTAAGATAGATTCTTGCTTTTAATGAGTCAACGGGACGTGTATGGGGTATGAGAGTCTTAATGTAAAAGCGTTTCGCTTCATCCAATAGCTCGACCGCCGCATCAAGGTCTCCGGCAGACTCCATCAATTGAGCCTGGGCAATACATTTGCGGTAAGACCAGTCAACACTTCTGTGCAGAACGGCCAACTCAAGGCTCTTTTGAAAGTGCTGTTCAGCCGCTTTGTCATCCCCCATTTCGTGATACAACATCGACATCCCCAAATCAGGATGTATCATAACCCGCAAAACCTGGCTGTCATATTCTGCCGCAAGTTGTAGAGATTGCTGATACGTCCTTAACGCTTCGCGGAGATGTCCTTGCGCTGCCAGGATATCTGACTTTTCTGCCATTGCGTAGGCAAAGGCAGAAAAGTAATTGCCGATCTTCAGCGAGTTATCGATCCATTCGTCCATCGATCGGCAGGCCGCATCCAGATCGCCGTTGATTAAGTAAGCGCCGCCCAAAATTGCTGTAGCCTGGGAACGCAAGAATTGATCATCCTCAGGTATGAGCTCAAGAACCAGTTCAGCGTACTTTATGGCAGAGTGAAAATCACGTCGCGTCTGGGCATTGTAAGCGCGGGCAAACGCAATTCTGGCTCGCAGGGAACGAAATTGCTCGTTTTCAACAATAACCATCCCATCGGATGGACCTTCCAGACACCGTTCTGCATCCAGCAGGTGGGATTCGCTGGCATCCACTTCATGCGCATCCATAACCCCCCAAGCAATCTGAACGCAGAGGACGGGATGAGAGCGAATCAGTTTCTCTGGTAAATGCTTCACCCAACCCAGCCAGGCTGCTGATTGAAAACTTTGATACATAACCTGCCAGCTGGTTTCGGCCAGCCCAGCGACTCGTTCGAAATCCTCGGCAGCATATGCATGACAGATCGCATCAGCCACTGAACCATTCTGCTCATACCACTTACTCGCACGATTATGCAAAGTTTGTAACTGATCAGGTTGCTCTACCTCTAGGTGCATGCGAAGCATGTCGCCAAAAAGATGGTGGTAGCGATACCAATGTCGCTTGTCATCCAATGGAATGACAAACAAATTACCTCGTTGCAATTGCTCCAATTTCAATTTACTTCCCAGTTGAGATGTGACAGCATCGCAGAGCGGACCATTCAAGCGTTCAAGAATAGATGTTTGAAGCAGAAAGTTTCGAACCGGCTCAGGCTGGCGTTGTAACACTTCTTCGACCAAATAATCCACAATATAACGATGGTCTCCGGCAAATGCTTGGACGAATCCATGCACATCCTCTTGTCCCTTCATCGAAAGTGCGGCAAGTTGAAGACCGGCGATCCAGCCTTCAGTGCGCTTGTCCAGTGCGGCAACATCTTCCACCGGGAGATCGAGGTTCATCACCTGATTGAGAAATTCTGTCGCTTCGACTGTAGTAAAGCGAAGATCTGCCGCGCGGATTTCGGTCAATTGATTTCGAGCGCGTAACCGAGTAATAGGCAATGACGGATCCTCACGGGATGTAATGACCAGGTGCATTTGAGGGGGCATATGTTCGATTAAAAAAGTGAGCGCATCATCGACCGATGATGCATCTGTTAGATGGTAGTCGTCAAGAACGAGTATGAAATCATTTGGGATGGTTGTTATTTCATTGAGGAGGGCGGTTAGAATTACATCAATCGATGGTGTTTGAGGGGATTGGAGGGCATCCAGTATGTCTGCCCCCAGATTTGGCGAAACAGTCTGCAATGTACTGATAACATAGATTAAAAAACGCTCAGCGTTATTCTCATTTTCATCCAGTGATAACCAGGCAACCTGTTGCCCGCAATTCACAATCCATTCACTGACCAATGTGCTTTTTCCAAAGCCGGCAGGGGCAGAAATGAGGGTCAATTTGCGTCCTGTAATTAAACCCTCTGTAAGTTGCTTAACCAAATGTGACCGGACTACTACTTTGGAAGGTGGTGGGGGAATAAAAAATTTAGTAGCCAGTATAGGTGTTGCCATATATAAATTATATAACACTAATGCTATCTTTAACAAAGATTGACTATATTGGTGCAGGTGTGGAATTTAAGATGCCGCCACACTGCCCACGCTACCGCATAAAATTTCTTAACGATACTCGAAGTCCTCCCTCCTAGATTTCCGGTATATTTGTATAAGTGGTTCCATCGTCTATTTCAGGAAACTAGAATGTCTCGCCGAGCAGCGATCTATATCCGTACATCATCCGAAACCCAGGGAGGAAAATCCAGTACTGGTGAACAAGAAGGGGACTGCCGAACACTGGCTCAAGTAAAGGGATTACAGGTTGTTCATGTTTATCGGGACGTGGAAAAATATCGGGTGGGGAGCGGACTGGTCGAACCATCGGGGAGTCGCTCAGATCGCCCTGGCTTGCAAGCCATGCTCAAAGACGCCGCCAGAGATAAATTCGATGTCATCCTCGCCTGGCGCGAAGACAGACTGTATCGTGGAATACGAGCGATGTTGACCGTCCTGGAAACCATCCAAGACTACAAGATCGAAATCCTGCTCGCAAAAGAAACCTTCGATCCCAAGATCGCTCCCATCCGAGCCTGGGTAGCTCAAATGGAATTAGACGGTATGAAAGAACGGATGACAATGGGAGTGATCGCACGGCTCAAAGCCGGTAAAGCAAACACAGGACAGGATCGCTACGGGTATGTCCGAATTGGTGAACAGATCCACATTGAGGAACAAGAAGCGAAGTGGGTTCGGAACATCTTTGAATGGTATATTCAGAAAACTCCCCTCAATCAAATTCGAAAACGCCTGATCGCTGGCAATGCTCCACAAAAGGGGAGCAGCATTCCCCGACACATCCAATGGTCCCGGTCCAGTATTCAGGCTATACTGCGGTCTGCCAGAGAATATGCTTATGGATTCAAAAGCTATTCCCGTGCAGGGCAGACCTTCCAAATCCCTGTTGCACCCATCATCAATATATCCACCTATGAATTGTTTATAAAGATGCGAGAAGAAAACAAAACCCACCCAAAACACCGCAGGCAAAATGATTACCTGCTATCCGGACATCTGAAATGTACCTGCAATCTGACCTGGCGAGCACGCACAGCAGCTC
>JAEURJ010000009.1 GCA_016789305.1 Anaerolineales bacterium
AACCCTTTCTCTATGACTGCCAGCATCTGCTCGAAGGTTTCGCGCTGGACACCCGTTAGTCGTTTGAAGTCGCTATCTTTTAGTTGTTTGATGGTTTCATAATTCATGCGCCTATTATGGCACACTTATGCAAGAGGTCTAATATTGAATTGCTTTTGCGCATCAAAGGCGATGAATATGAAGCGCGGCATCAACGCGCATTGGAATGTTTGGATATCGTGGGGCTGGGCAAGTGGAAGGATCATCGCCCGTACGAAATGTCCGGCGGACAGCAGCAGCGTGTGGCAATCGCGCGCGCGCTGGCCAACCATGCACAATTGATCCTTGCTGATGAACCCACCGGCGAATTGGATAGCAAAACCACGCGCGAACTGCTCACCTTCTTCCGCGAACTGATCGAAAGTCAACACATCACCATGTTGATGGTCTCACACGACTCGCTCGTCGATCAATATGTGCATCAAGTATTGACGTTGAAGGATGGAGTGATCACAGAATGATCAAGCGAATGTTCACTCTCTTTCTGCTGACATCGTTTCTCCTGACCTCCTGCAGCAATGGAGCAACTGCAACACATGTATCCACGGAAGCCACGGAAACTCCCATGCAGGATTTTGGATCGGTTATTTATACCGACCCATCCCAACCCGTGGAAGCACGCATCGAAGATCTTTTGAAGCGCATGACGATGGATGAAAAGATCGGCCAGATGACGCAGGTGGAAAAGAACAGCATTCAGCCGGGCGACATCACCCGATATGCCATCGGTTCGATCTTGAGCGGCGGCGGTGGATCTCCATCGCAAAATACTGTGCAGGATTGGTACGCGATGGTTGAGGTGTATCAGGACGAGGCGCTCAAAACACGGCTGGGCATCCCCATGATCTATGGAGTGGATGCGGTGCATGGTCATGGCAATTTGATGAACGCCACCATCTTTCCGCACAACATTGGGTTGGGAGCCACCAACGACCCGGCATTGGTCGAGCGGATCGGACGTGCCACAGCGGAAGAAATACTCGCCAGCGGCATCCCGTGGAATTTTGCACCGGTCATCGCGGTGGTGCAGGATGTGCGCTGGGGACGAACCTATGAAGGCTACGGCGAAGAGACCCAGTTGGTATCCACATTGGGCACGGCATATATCAAAGGGATGCAAACATTACAGGAAGATGATGTGTTTTCACAGGGTCAGACTTTATTTACATTGGCAACTCCTAAACATTTTATCGGTGACGGCGCAACTATTTGGGCATCTTCACGCACAGAAAATTACAAACTGGATCAAGGCAACATGCAGGTACCGGAAGACGTCCTGCGCAATTTATATCTCCCCCCTTATCAAAGTGCTGTGGATGCCGGCGCGATGAATGTAATGGCCTCCTTCAGCAGTTGGAAGGGAACCAAGATGCACGCGCAACAGCCGTTGTTGACGAAGATCCTGAAAAACGAAATGGGCTTCGACGGGTTTATTGTTTCAGACTGGCAGGCCATTGACCAAATCCACCCTGATGATTATTATGCATCGGTTGTCACTGCGGTGAATGCGGGTATCGACATGAACATGGTGCCCTACGACTACGTCAAATTCATCGAGACGATGCAGCAAGCCGTGATCAACGAGGATATTCCTGAAGCGCGCATTGACGATGCGGTCCGCCGCATCCTGCGCGTCAAATTCGACCTGGGCCTGTTCGAACATCCCATGCCGGATCCAGGCTATCAGGGAAGTGTGCGCTCGCGCGAGCATTTGGAACTGGCGCGTCAGGCTGTGCGGGAATCTCTGGTGCTGCTCACAAATCAAAACAACATCCTGCCGCTAGCCAAGGATACACCGGTTATTTTTGTGGCTGGGCAGGGAGCAAACGATCTTGGCCTGCAATCCGGCGGCTGGACCCTCGAATGGCAGGGCAAGCCTGGTAACAACAACGAAGGCACCACAATTCTGAGCGCAATGCGGGCCGCGTTGAATCCTGATTCGCGCATCGAATACAACAGCGAAGGCGACTTCAGCGAATTCAAGAATGAGGATGAGTCTCCACTCATCGCGGATGTTGGCATCGTCGTGATTGCCGAAAAGCCATATGCCGAAGGTGTGGGCGACAAAGCCGATATCTCATTAACTGAGGCGGAAGTTAAGTTGATCACGCAGGCAAAGAAACAAAGCAAGTCGTTGGTCGTGATTCTGTTGTCCGGCCGCCCGCGTGTGATCACCAATCAACTTCCGCTGGCCGATGCCTGGGTCGCGGCATGGTTGCCCGGCACAGAAGGCGGCGGCATCGTGGACGTGCTCCTTGGCGACTTCCCGTTCACCGGCAAACTTTCGTACAGCTGGCCGCACTCCAACGATCAGCTGCCGATCAACATCAATAACTCGGCAAATAAAACAGGCTGCGATGCTCCGCTCTTCCCATTTGGCTATGGACTGACGAACGCTGAAGCATCGCCTGAAATTTTGGAATGTGATTGATCAAAAAAAATTAACTTGTCATTATTTATCAAGAAAAGGATATGAAACATCATGAAATACGGACACTTTGACGACGCAGCACGAGAATATGTAATCACACGCCCCGATACGCCACTGCCCTGGATCAACTACCTTGGCAGCGAGGCTTATTTCGGGCTGATGTCCAACACCGCCGGCGGATATTCCTTCTACAAGGATGCACGCCTGCGCCGCCTGACGCGCTATCGCTACAACAATTCCCCTCTCGATATGGGTGGGCGCTATTTGTACCTGCGCGATAACAAGAGTGGAAAATATTGGTCTCCATCATGGATGCCCACACGCACCAAACTCGATGAATACGAATGCCGCCACGGGCAGGGTTACACCGTCATTACTTCAAAATTAAACGGGATCAAATCCTCCACCCGTTACTTTGTGCCGCTCGGGGAATCGCTCGAGATCTGGCAGACGACCCTAACCAACGAAACCGCCTCTCCCGTGGACCTGAGCCTGTTCTCCGCCATTGAGTTTTGTCTATGGGAGGCCAACGACGACAACACGAACTTCCAACGCAATTATTCCATCGGTCAGGTGGAGATCGTGGACGATGTGATCTATCACAAGACCGAATACCGCGAACGCCGCGATCACTTTGCCTACTTCGCCTGCTCCGAAAAGATCGAAGGCTTCGATACGCAGCGCGAAACCTTCCTCGGCTCCTACCGGGGCTGGAACGAGCCCACGGTCGTGGAAAACGGCAAGTCACAAAATTCAATTGCCAATGGATGGCAATTGGTCGGCTCACATCATGTGAAGGTCAGTTTGAAACCCGGCGAGCAGAAACAGATCATCTTCGTCCTCGGCTATCAGGAAAACCCCAAGGATGACAAATTCGACCCGCCCGGGTCGCAGGTGATCAACAAAAGATCCGCGCAGCAGACATTGAAAAAATATTTACAACAAGCCAATGCAGACAAAGCATTTGCTGAGCTGCGCGATTACTGGACAATGCTGCTCGGCAAGATGCAGGTGGCCACGCCCGATGAAGACACCAACCGCATGGTCAACATCTGGAATGCCTATCAATGCATGGTGACCTTTAACATGAGCCGCTCTGCTTCCTACTTTGAAAGCGGAATCGGACGCGGCATGGGCTTCCGCGATTCCAATCAAGACCTGCTCGGATTTGTGCACATGATCCCCGAACGCGCCCGCGAACGCATTCTCGATTTATCAGCAACACAATTAAAGAACGGCGGCGCCTTTCATCAATATCAACCGCTCACCAAGCGTGGCAACAACGACGTCGGTTCCGGCTTCAACGACGATCCCGCCTGGCTGGTATTGGGCGTTTCCGCCTACATCAAGGAAAGCGGAGACTGGTCGATTCTTGATGAGCCGGTGCAATACGAAAATGAAGCAGGAACAGAATCCCCGCTTTACGAACATTTACAGCGATCCATTCAGTACACGCTGGATCGTCTCGGTCCCAACAAACTTCCGCTCATCGGTCGCGCGGACTGGAATGACTGTCTCAATTTGAACTGTTTCTCCGACACGCCGGGTCAATCCTTCCAAACCACCACCAACAAGGATGGCACCACGGCGGAAAGTGTTTTTATCGCCGGGCTGTTCGTGCTGGCATGCAACGAGATGAAAGGCCTGGCAGAACATCGCAAGGATAAAGCCGAAGCAGCCAAGGTCACCAAAGCAGCTGTTGACATGGAAAAAACCGTGTGGGCCGCAGGCTGGGATGGCGATTGGTTCCGCCGCGCGTATGATGATTTCGGTCATGTGCTCGGTTCAAAGGAAAACACCGAAGGCAGAATATTCATCGAACCGCAGGGCATTTGTATTATGGCCGGGCTTGGTGTGGAGAATGGCAACGCGGTCAAGGCGTTGGACTCGGTGGCCGAACATCTCGCCACACCGCATGGCATCGTGTTACAGCAGCCTGCTTTTAGCCAATACTATTTGCACCTCGGCGAGATTTCCTCCTATCCCCCGGGGTACAAGGAAAACGCCGGCATCTTCTGCCACACCAACCCGTGGATCATGATCGCAGAAGCCATCGTGGGGCGTGGCGACAAGGCGTTCGATTATTACAAACGCATCAATCCATCTGCTCGTGAAAATATTGGCGAATTGCACAAATGCGAGCCATATGTTTATGCCCAAATGATCGCTGGCAAGGATGCTGCGACTCACGGCGAGGCAAAAAACTCCTGGCTGACTGGCACCGCCGCGTGGAATTATTCCGCAATTACACAGTCCATCCTCGGCATTCGCCCCACATTGGATGGCTTGGAAGTTTCTCCATCCATCCCTGCGAGCTGGAACGGCTTCACTGCCACACGCGTGTATCGCGGCGTGACCTACAACATCAGCGTGGAAAACCCCAAGCACGTCAGCTCAGGCGTGGCGAATGTTATAGTCAATGGCAAGCAGGTTGAAGGGAGTCTGATCCGCGCGGAGGCTGGAGCCAGGGAAGTGAATGTCAAAGTGGTGATGGGCTGATCGATGAGCGAATCCGCGCTTCCATTTGCATCCATCCAGAATGATCTTTTGCGGCTTGATTATTTAACAAGCACCGGCCCGCGGATCGTTGGTTTGCATGTGAATGGCGTGGAAGGCAACCTGTTGGCGGAAACGCCGGATGCCCACTGGCCGACGCCGCACGGCGAATTCTATCTGCGCGGCGGACACCGCTTATGGACCGCGCCTGAAGATCCGTTTTATACATGTCCGGATGAAGAAGTAACCGTGTCGAATGCAAACGGAAAAATTGTGATTCAAGGCGCGACTGAAAAATCGGGCCTGCAAAAAGAGATTTCCATCCAATTGGATGGAAACTGTGTGCATCTTTCGAACAAGGTCACATGGCATGGAAAAGAATCCATCGAATTTGCCCTCTGGGGAATCACGCAGTTGCGACTGGGCGGAACAGCGTTCCTGCCGCTCGCCAATGTGGACAGCTTGCAACCGGACCGCAACCTCGTACTGTGGCCGTACACACACATCAAAGATAAACGGCTTGAAATTTACGACGACATGATCCTGTTGCATGGAAAAGGAACAGACCATGCGTGCAAGATCGGAAACAAAAATACACACGGCTGGATCGCCTGCGCGATGGGAAATGTTCTATTTACAAAAATCTTTGACACAAATCATGCTGGGATATATCCAGACATGAATTGCAATGTGGAAGCATATGTAAAAGATGCATGTATTGAACTGGAAACACTTGGTCCCTTACAACGATTACAACAAGGCGATTCCGCCGCATACAATGAAACATGGCAGATCACAACGGGGCATTTCCCCCCGACACTGGAAACGGCACGATCGGTTCGTGAGCAATATCATCAATAAAAGAATGATTGGAGAATGCAATGGCAAATAAAATCGTTTTTCCTAAAAATTTCATCTGGGGTTCGGCAACCGCTTCCTATCAGATCGAGGGAGCCTGGAACAAGCACGGCAAGGGTGAATCAACCTGGGATCGTTTCACTCACACGCCCGGCAAGATCAGAAACAACGATAACGGCGATGTTGCGAACGATCACTACAATTTATGGAAAAAAGATATTGCCTTGATGAAGAAACTCGGGCTGCAATCCTATCGTTTTTCGATCGCATGGCCGCGGGTGCTGCCGGCCGGTCGCGGCAAGGTCAACCAAAAGGGAATCGATTTTTACAGCAAGCTGGTGGATGGACTGCTTAAGGCGGGCATCACACCGTTTGCCACGCTTAATCATTGGGATATTCCCCAGACGCTGGAGGACGAAGGCGGCTGGCCGGTCCGCTCGACCGGGGATGCCTTCGTTGAGTTTACAGACGTGATCACGCGGGCGCTCGGCGATCGTGTGAAGAGTTGGATCACCCACAACGAGCCTGCTGTTGTCGCATGGCTGGGCTATGAATTGGGCGTCCATGCACCCGGACTCAAAGATCCGAAATTATCCCTGCTTGCCGCGCATCACCTGTTGGTATCGCATGGGCAGGCCGTGCCGGTGATTCGCAGTAACAGCAAGGATGCAGAGGCAGGCATTACGCTGAACATCGGATGGAAGGTTCCTGCTTCAAACAGCCGCATGGACATGGATTCCGCACGACTGGATGACGGTCGCTGGTTCCGTTGGTTTGCCGACCCCGTATATGGGCGTGGATATCCTGCCGATATGGTTGAATATTTTACGAAGTTGGGTGGTTTGCCGAATGGATTGGACTTTGTCAAACCCGGCGACATGGAAACCATCGCCACCCCCACTGATTTCATGGGCCTCAATTACTACGGCCGCAATCTGCACCGTGTGGATGACCCGAAGAACGATCCGCAGATTTTCTTCCCACACCCAAAGACTCCGGAACATTGGACAGAAATGGATTGGGAGAATTATCCGCAAGGCTTGACCGGCGTTTTAAGCCGCGTTTATTTCAACTACAACCCGCTCAAGATCTATCTGACCGAGAACGGTGCCAGCTATTCCACCGGGCCAGATGAAAATGGCAATGTCCCCGATGTTCATAGAACTAACTATCTGCGCACACATTTCGAAGCAGCACATCGTGCCATCCAGGCGGGCGTGCCTCTGGCGGGATATTTCGTCTGGTCTTTGATGGATAACTTCGAATGGTCGTTCGGCTACGCCCAGCGCTTCGGCATTGTATGGGTCAACTTCGAAACACAGGAGCGCATCTTGAAAGACAGCGCCAAGTGGTATAAAGCGGTGATCAAGAAAAATGGATTCTAAAAAATAGTCCCTAAGTAGCTTTTGGCCTTGTCCACCACAGGCATACAATACTGATCGCATATCCTGTGGCGGATAAGGCATATAACCAGCGGGCTCCGATCACATCAAAGATCGTTCCGGAGATGGGGCCCGCAATAATGTTAACCATCCCGGCAATGGTCACAGAGAACAAAGCCAATACAGTACCTGTCTCGGCAGGCCGGGTGCGGCTGGTGACCAGGCCAATGAAACAAATGGTGTAAAAGCTGAATGCAACGCCGCCGATGAAACGGATCACCATGATCGTTGCAATGTAAGGAAGGATCAAAACCGCAAGGCGCTGGGCAAGAGTCAATGAAAGGGCAATGAGCATCAATCGGTGCACACCCACCCTGCGGGCAATGCGGTCAGCATAGATCATGAAGGGAAGCTCCACCACGGCGCTGAGAATTCCCGCCACTGAGATCAATTGTTTGGATGCGCCAAGTTGGGATAAAAACACGTTTTCAAATTGCAATACGCCGTTATTCATGAAGCCAATGACAACAAGGGCGATTGCAAAACCAAGCAGGGTGCGGTCCTGCCAGACAAGTTTTATCGAATCAAGTGTGGTTGTTTTCGGCTGGTCGACAACTTGCTGGGATGTAAAAAAGTGAGGCTGGATCTGCCTGATCACCAACGATGCGATCAGCCACATGACCATCACACCACTGAAGGCTGCGATATACCCGAAGTGCGCAACCAGCCATCCCGAAGAAAGAAGCGAGACGATCCAGCCAAGTGAGCCGAACATGCGCACACCGCCGTAGCCGGAATCAAAATCCTTGGCCACCAGCACTGCCATCGAATCTGAGATTGGTACAATGCCGGACGCGGAAAGGGAATGGAGAAAGACGACGATCAGAATCCAGATGAAAGCAGCCTGGAGGCCAATGGTGAAATACATCAAGCCGCCAACGATCAGCATTCCCTGTAAAAAACGGCGGGCCAGCGGATGTTTTTTGACGTGGCCCACCCACAGTGGTGAAACGACCATGCCGACCACTGCGCTGACCGAGGAGATAACACCGATCTGTTTACCATTTAACCCGAGGCTGACGTAAAAGAGATTCATGAATGGAAGGATGAATCCCCAACCTCCCATGAAACAAAAATAGTAAAGTCTGGCAAAGAAGAGATCGTTGAACAACAGCGCAGTATTGTTTATCTTCATTATTAAGCAGGCGAAGTATAACATCCTTGAAATACTTCAACGGAAAGGGAAGAGAACTTGAAAAAAAGAATTCGCAAATCGCAGGCCCGCTACAACCGCATCTTCGGGCTCGCATTGATCTCCCCATGGCTGGTCGGTTTGATATTTTTCAAATTATTGCCCATCCTTGCTTCGTTGGGAATCTCGTTTACCGATTTCCAGTTATTGACTCCCGGGGCTACCAAATTTATCGGGTTGGACAATTACATCCGTTTGTTTCATGATTACGGCGTGGGCTACGTGTTATTTGAAACCATCTCATTAGGCATCACAACCATTCCGCTTCAACTCGCGGCGTCGATTGGTCTGGCGGCCCTGTTGAGTAACAGCCAGTTGAAGTTTGGAAATACGATGCGCACGTTGTTCTTTTTGCCGAGCATCATCCCCGGCGTGGCGATCTTCTTCATGTGGATCGGTTTCGTGGACCCCGGCACCGGCTGGTTGAACAAACTCATTTTGCAGCCACTTGGGTTGAACGGCTTCAACGACTTGTATTCCGATGGAGCGATCGCTTTTCTTTTCAGCATCAGCTCGCTATGGTCGGTGGGTCCCGGCATGTTGATCATGTTGGGCGCGTTTCAGGGACTGCCTCCCGAAATCCAGGAGGCGGCGCGGGTCGATGGTGCTGGTCCGCTGGTGCGCTTTTTCTACATCACACTTCCACTCATCTCGCCTGCAATTTTCTTTTCCATCGTCATCAATCTGATTTCGATCTTTGGCGGCGTAGTGCTGCTCGACCGTGGCAACGTCTTTAGCGGCAGCTTTTCGCCGTACGATGGATATGTTTCCTATATCCTTTTTGATGAGAGAGATCTTGGATACGCCGCCAGCCTCGCCTGGTTCTTCCTTATTCTTGTGATGATCGTGATCGGTCTTTTATTTTCAAGCGCACGTAAATGGGTATATTACCCGGATCGGGATGCATAACATGAAGCCTCTCACTCCAAAACAAAGATGGACTGCTCCACAAAATTATCTTTCCCTGCAGCTTTGGGAATCGCTTGGCGCAGGCTTGCTGAATCTGTTCGTCTTTGGCTTACTGTTCGTTTATCTTTTTCCCATGGCCTATATGGCGGCCACCTCTCTCATGGAAGGTCCGCAGCTTTCCGACCGTAATTCTCCCGCGTACCCCGCTCGACACATTCGCTATGAGTATGAAGGGAAAAGCTACGCAGTATATAGTGTACCTTTTGAAAGTGGAGAAGTTCGCGAACTGGCCCTGATCAAGCCCGGTCGGACCAGCAGCGAGTTCGTTGACCCGGCACATCCTGAACAGGGAGTTATCACCTGGGAAGGAAACTGGCGTAAATTGGTGGGCGTGTATGAATGGCATATCACCTTTGATAATTTCACACTTCTTTTCCGCGCCCTGCCCATTATGAGGATGCTGCAAAATACACTGGTCATGACCTTGATCACCGAGGTCGGGGTGCTGCTTTCCTCCATCGTAGTTGCGTATGGCTTCTCCCGTTTTCCACTGCCGGGCGGGAACACACTGTTTTACATCCTGATTGCCACCATCCTCATCCCGGAAAAAGTGACTCTTATCCCAACCTACTTCTTCTTCGTACGAGTCCTGCATTGGGAAGGCAGATGGCTGCCGATCCTCCTGCCTTTCTTCTTTGGGAACGCGGTGTATATCTTTCTACTGCGCCAGAATTTCAAGAGCATACCCAAGGATCTGGATGAAGCCGCCATGCTTGATGGCGCGGGTCCATTGCGGATTCTTTTTGAGGTGATTCTGCCCCAGGCCTGGCCCACCGTGATCACCGTGTCGCTTTTGCATTTCTTCTACATGTGGAACGAGACCCGTCAGGCCGCCCTATATTTGAGCATCCGCCGTGACCTGGTTCCGATCTCCTTCGGCGTGCAAAACTTTCAAAGCCTGGCACCCATTCAAAACCAATTGCAGGCCAGCGCATTGATTTTGATGATCGTGCCTGTTATTGTGTTGATCATCTCGCAGCGCTATTTCATGCGGGATGTCGTTGTCACTGGAATGGAAAAGTAACCATGTTTCGTAATCCCAATCATCGAACTGTGTTCTTCATCTGGCTAGGATGGGCGCTGATCATGCTCGGATATCACATCCTTGTGCCGGCCCGCTTAACGATCAAACCACCGGACTATGCGCTCGAATGGACCGACACCGAAACACTACCGGGCAGTCAAAATGGAAAGATATTTCTCAACGAGCATTTCTTGAATCGTCATGTTTCATGGGATTCAGAATACTATCTTGCGATTGCAGTCTCCGGATACGAGGCTCCCACCATTCACCGCATTCGCGGTCAGATCGGCTCGAGTAGTGCATCCAACCCGGGATATTGGCCGTTCGTCATTCCCGCAAATTCCCAGAGCACCCCGGGAATTTCATTGAGCTATGCATTCTTCCCGTTTTACCCCATGATGATGAGGTTGTTTGCAATTCCGCTTTCCCTCTTTGGCCTGAATGAAATCGCCACAGCGACCCTTGCGGGCGTGATCGTTTCCATGTTGGGAACACTCGCAGCCATGCTGGCACTCTATGAATTTGGCAAAGATGATATGAATGAAGCCAGCGGCATCCGCGCCGCATTTTATCTGCTGATTTTTCCCAGTGCATTTTTTCTGGCTGAGATATACACGGAAGGATTATTTGTCGGACTGGCATTCAGCAGCCTGCTGTTGGCGAGGCGCGGATATCGCGGCTGGGCTGCGCTGATTGCGATCTTCGCAACGTTTACCCGCGCGGTTGGCGTACTGCTCTTCATCCCCATGCTCATCTCCTGGATCAAGGAATGGGAGTGGATGGAATTGGATATGGAATGGAAACAGATCTATTATCGCGGGCTCCCCTGGCGTGTCATTTTCAGAGCGCTGATCGTTTTTGCGCCACTGGCCGCCTTCTTCCTCTGGCGTATCTCCTACTACGGGCTTGCTTTCAGCCTCGTGGAAGAGGAATTCTTCGGGCGTGGATTTTTGGCATTTGGCAATACATTCGTTTTATGGGCTGATGGATTCAAGGCGATTTTTGGGAATGTTCCAAACGCCGCCGCCTACTACTTTGTGGAATGGCTCGGTGCGATCATTGGGTTCACCGCCTGCATTGCAGGCTTTAAGAGACATCCCGATATTGCCATCTTCGGCTTTCTCGTTGTTTTCCTTTCCTTCACCAGCGGACCCGCGCAAGGCATTTATCGTTATGTGCTCGGTGCGCCACCCGTCTTTTTATTTCTCAGCCGCCTCGGTAAAAATCAGGTTTTCGACCGGCTCTGGACGATTGCCAGTATTTTGATCATGGGCATGATGTGTACGATGTATATGTTCGATATGTGGGCGGGCTAGCCGGGAATACAGGTTCTTTTCAAAAGAGCAAGAACTGTGTTTTTAGTATGAAGGCGAAACACTAAATAGACATACCTGTGATTTATAATACACGGGTATGTCTATTTTTTCAGGCAAGAAAATCATCCTCGGCGTGACCGGTTCCATCGCCGCCTACAAAGCCGCCGATCTGGCATCCAAACTCACGCAGGCGGGCGCAAACGTGGATGTGATCCTCACACTAGCGGCGGAGAATTTTGTGACTCCGCTCACCTTTCAATCGGTAACAGGTCGGCGCGCTTATACAGATAAAGACTTGTGGGGCAATGAAGCACATGTGTTGCATGTCGGCTTGGGAAAAAATACAAACCTGTTGCTCATCGCTCCCTGTACAGCAGATACGATTGCCAAACTGGCGCATGGCATCGCAGACAATCTATTGACTGTCACCGCGTTGGCCGCCACCTGCCCCATCGTCGTTGCACCCGCGATGGATGGCGGGATGTTCGACGCACCGGCCACACAGGAAAATATCGCCACCTTGAGCAGGCGCGGCGTGACCATCATCGGTCCGGCCGAAGGGCATCTCGCTTCGGGTCTCAGCGGCAAGGGACGCCTGATCGAGCCATCCGATATTCTGGGTCATACGCGGAAAGCGCTTGGCAAAAACGGCAGCCTCGCCGGGAAAAAATTGGTTATCACCGCGGGCGGGACTCAGGAAGCCATTGACCCGGTCCGTGTGATTACTAATCATTCCTCCGGGAAACAGGGATATGCCCTCGCGCAAGCTGCCTTGGATGCCGGCGCGGAAGTTTGCCTGATCACCACACCCACGGGATTAATCCCCCCAATTGGTGCCCAGGTGATAAAAGTAAAAAGTGCACAGGATATGCTGGATGCGGTGATGAATGAAAATGCAGATGCCCTGATCATGGCTGCTGCCGCGGCGGACTTCCGCCCAAAATATACTGCCCGAGACAAGATGAAAAAACGGGATGGCATTCCACAGATCGAGCTCGAAGCGGCACCCGATATTCTTAAAACAGTATCCAGCTCTCAGTTAAGTACGAAGCGGTTTAAAGTCATGGTAGGGTTTGCCGCTGAAAGCAGGGACCTGCTCGATAACGCCGCTGAGAAATTAAAGTCCAAAGGGTTGGATTTCATCGCCGCCAACGACATCTCGGCAAAGGATGCCGGTTTCGAAGTGGAAACGAATCGAGTCACTTTATTGTTTGCAAACGGGGCGAGGGAAATTTTACCGTTGATGAGCAAGGCGGAAGTGGCTGAGAAGATCATTGAACATACATCAAAGCTTTTGGAGTAGGTATGCGAATTTTGGTAATGTCTGATATACATGCAAATTACACGGCGCTGGAAGCTGTGTTAAGAGATGCGGGGAAAGTGGATGAAACCTGGTGCCTTGGCGATCTGGTGGGCTATGGTCCGGACCCGAACGCCGTGGTGGAAGAGGTGCAGGATATTCCCAACCTGATTTGTTTGCTCGGCAATCATGATGTAGGCGTGATCGGAAAGATGCCGCTGGAAACATTCAATGGCGATGCGCGCCGTTCGTTGATGCATCATGAAAAAGTTCTGACTGCCACCAATCTCGAATACATGCGGTCGCTTCCCTCCACAATCAAAGTGCGCGGTGAAGCCACACTTGCACATGGCAGTCCGCGCGACCCGCTGTGGGAATATATTTTGAATTCATTGACCGCACGATTGAACTTCGATCATTTTGAAACGCCGTGGTGTTTTGTGGGACATTCCCATATTCAATGCATTTTCATTTTGAATCCGGAGACGGATCAGATCAGCCTCGATCAAACCAAGCCGGATACGACGATCCAGCTGCGGCCGAAAATGATCCTGAACCCCGGCTCCGTGGGCCAGCCCCGTGACCGTGATCCCCGTGCCGCCTACGCCATCTACGACACCGAGGCCCGCAGCTGGACGCCGCGCCGCGTGGAATACAACATCCCCGAAGTACAGCAGCGCATCCGCGAATTCAAGCTGCCGGAGAAACATGCATTGAGAATTGCCGAAGGCTGGTAATTTTCGCGGGGAACATATCCAGGTTCGAGTTCGTCCTTTGGCAAAGAAATCATCAAAGGAAGTGAAGGAGAAGATTCCATGAAAAAAGTTTTGCCTTTTATTTTGATCGCAGTTTTCCTGCTCGCCGCCTGCGGAACCAGCGCACGCTACGCTGAAGTACCCGCAGCGCCGGATGTTTACAATTACGATGCAGTGACTGGCGGCAGCAGCGCACCGGCCGAACAATTCGCCCCTATTGCTGCGCCGATGGCAACGGCGGGGCCAGGCACGTATGAAGAACCTGCCAGTGGAGTCGTTGCAGCAGATGGTTCCAATGTTGCCGCCGCTCAAGTGGAACGCATGGTCATTCAAAATGCAGACCTTGCCATTGTGGTCGCGGATGTGGATGCCCGCACCAAACAGATCAGCAACATGGCTGTGCAAATGGGCGGCTTTGTCGTTTCCTCCAACATGTATCAAAACTACGCCAGCGACGGTACGCTGGTTCCCGAATCCAGCATCGTGGTCCGCGTTCCCGCAGAAAAGCTGGAAGATGCGTTGAAGCAAATCAAGGCAGACGTGGTCGATGTTCAGAGTGAGACCCGTTCCGGGCAGGATGTCACTGCTGAATATGTCGACTTGAAATCCCGCTTGAAGAATTACGAAGCTGCAGAAGCCCAGCTTGAAGAGATCATGAAGAATGCCACGGATACGGAAGATGTGGTCAACGTGTTCAATCAATTGGTCTACTATCGCGAGCAGATCGAGCTGGTCAAGGGGCAGATGAAATATTACGAAGAAGCTGCTGCGCTTTCCGCGATCAGTGTTCGTATCATTGCCGAAGAAACCATCAAACCGATCAAGATCGCAGGCTGGGAACCCCAAGGTGTGGCGCGTGATGCCATTCAGGACCTGATCTATTTCTTCCAGGATTTCGCAGATTTCCTCATTCGCTTCGTGATCTACACATTGCCAGTCTGGATCACAGTTGCCATCCCGTTGTATCTGGTTTTCCTCGGTGCCCGCGCGGTCTTCCGAAAATTACGAGGCAACAAAGCCAAAAAAGAAGTAACATCGCAGGTTGAAGAGAAAAAATAAAATAAAAGAGAGGCCACCGAAACGGTGGCCTCTCTTTTGCTATAATCTCATTATGGATGCACTCATTCAGGATGCCCGCACGCTCTTCAACGTTCACCTCACCGCCCGTCAGGTGATGTCGCTGATCACTTATGAAAAAGAACTGCTCGATTGGAATCAGAAATTCAACCTGACCGCCATTCGGGATGTGGAATCGATCCGCGTGAAGCATTTTCTGGATTCATATTCCTGCGTTCTCGCCTGGAAAGCCATTCCCCCGCTTCGCCTCATTGACGTTGGAACGGGTGCGGGGTTCCCGGGCATTCCTCTTAAAATAATATATCCCACCACCCATGTGACATTGGTTGAATCAGTCGGCAAGAAAGCCATGTTCTGCCAGCATATCATCAGCAAGCTGGGACTTGAAGATATTAATGTGGTTCAATCCCGTGCCGAGGATATCGGTCAACTGCCAGCCCATCGTGAAAGTTACGATTGGGCCGTGGCCCGCGCCGTGGCCAACATGACCGTGCTCAGCGAATATCTTTTGCCGCTGGTAAAGGTAGGCGGACACGTTCTCGCGCAAAAAGGCGAAAGCGGACCCGCCGAAGCGCAGTCCGCTGAAAAGGCGATGAAATTACTGGGCGGAAAACTCAAGCAATTGATCCCCGTCAATTTACCCGGCGTCGCCGATGATCGCTTCCTTGTCATAGTAGATAAGGTCGCTGCCACTCCGGGGAATTATCCGCGCAAGGCGGGAATTCCCGCAAAGACACCGTTATAGATTTTATAGGGACACAACGACGCTGTGTCCCTACTTTCTCGGCTGAACCACTCCCCCGCTTACATCCCAAATATCGGACTCACTCGTAAACTCCTGCGAGAATAAACTTAAATCAGTTGTAGTGAATAACACTTGCTCGCCTTTGCCGACATATTTCAGGAGATCGGCGCGACGATTCATATCCAGCTCGGCCATAACTTCATCCAGCAAGATCACCGGCCATTCGCCGGTACGTTCCTTCATCCATTCCACTTCTGCGAGCTTCAGGGCCAGCAGGGTGGTGCGCAGTTGACCGCGCGAACCGTAATCGCTGACATCCGCCTTGTTGATGACGAAGCGCAAATCATCACGATGCGGACCGATGGTGGTCACGCCGCGGGCGATCTCTTCGCTGCGAATCGATTTCAATTTTTCAAGAAATCCATCCTGAATTTCATCCAATTCAATCGAGGAACGGTCGATGACCGTATCCAATTTCAAGCCAAATTGTCCGTTTGGCTTGGGCAACGGGTCGTATGCGGGTTCATAGGCGAGACGCAAAATTTCGGTTCCGCGAGTCAGCTCGTGATGAATGCGTGAAGCGAAGCGCTCGATCTCCTGAACGGCTTGAATGCGCCACAAGATGATTTGCGCTCCAAACTTGACCAGCGTCTCATCCCACACCTGTAGTTGGTTCGAATCCCCGCCGCGTTCGTTCAAGCCTTTAAGCAGCGCATTGCGTTGAGTCAGTGCCTGACTGTATTCGCCCAACGCCCTCGCATACGCAGGGACAGCCTGCGCGAGTGCGAGGTTGAGATATCGACGGCGCTCGTCAGGACCGCCCTCGATGATCTGCGACATCTGCGGAACAAAGATAACCGCGTTGAAATGTCCGATCACATCGTTGGCATGGCGCTTGACACCATCCAATAAAATTTCTTTGCGCAGGCGTTGACCGTTAACACCGGTGGGTTCCAAAATGAGGCGGGCTTCCAAATGATGCTTGGTCTTGCCGCGCTGATAATCCGCGACAAGACGCGTCACTGCCAGTGGGTTTTTTGCCTCGTGAAAGTTGACGATCTGGCGGTCGACATGTGTTTGAAAGGAAGTGAATGCCGCCAGAAAATAAATGGCTTCGAGCACACTGGTCTTGCCCTGGGCATTGCTCCCTACCAGCAAAACAGCCCGCCGTGGAATGTCGATGTCCAGGCGGGTGAGACTGCGAAAGTTGGTGAGCGAAAGATGGTTTAGATACACTACAGGTTTATTTCCAATTCAAGTTCATCCCGAAGGGGAATGTCGTGCTCACCGATCAGCGGGATGGATGGCTTCAACTTTCTTGACTCATGGACCGCGCCGCGACGAAGAGCTGAGAGTTCAAACCCTCGTTTTTGATAAAAGCCAAGTGCATTCAAATTGTCATTCGTGGTGATCAGGAAGACCCGGCGGCATTTCCTCTCTTTTGCCTCACGAATGACTTTATCGATCAACCGTGAACCGATACCTTTGCCTTCTTCCAGACTATTCAGCGATGTGATCTCACACTCGTCCGCGCGAACCTGAAATGTGAGCAGGCCTGTCCAGTCGCCGAAGACAAATCCTTCCACTTCATCATAACGAACTGTGAGACCGTGCATGATCATCAGTTCACTACCCCAGTGATCGACCCAAAAATTTCGGAGGCGGGGCAGGTCATCGCGAGTCAGGCGGCGGATTTTATCCTGCACGGAGGTTAATCCAAATCGACGGGCTCTTCGTCTTCACGAGGTTTCCAAACACGCGTGGCAAGGTCGGTGAATAATATACCATTCAGGTGGTCGATCTCATGCTGGAAGATGCGCGCCATCCAGCCATCCACTTTGAGTTTGACAGGCTGGCCATGGCGATTGAGTGCTTTGACCTGAATCGCTTCATGTCTTTCCACTTCGCCCTGCAGGCCGGGAATGGACAAACATCCCTCGATACCCATTACTTTTTCCTCGGATTTTTTAACGATCTCGGGATTGATAAGAACATATAACTTTTTCGGCTTGGGAGGCGCATCCATGTCTTCCGCCTCTTCATCATCTTCATCCTCTGCATATTCAACCACCGCAAGTTGAAGCGGAATATTCACCTGCGGCGCGGCAAGCCCCACGCCGGGCGCCTCACGCATGGTTTCGATCATGTCATCGATCAGGGTTTGCAGTTCCTTGTCGAATTTTGTAACGGGCTTCGCCTTGCGCCGCAAGATCGGCTCGGGCAAAAATATGATTTCTCTCAATGCCATTCTTCTATGTTCCTGTTCACTTGATAATTTATTTTACAACGACCATCCATCGCCGCCGCCGAAGCTTTGATCCTGCGAATCCCCTGAATCGTCGCCGTCAAAGCCAAATGTATCGTCGTCGTCCAGATTTTTAACCACCAGTTGTTGTTCGGCATCGGCGGGTTTCGATTGAGATTCAGCAGAGACCTTGATCGGCGCTGTGAAATCTTCAATGTTTTGATGATACGCCGCCAACCAGGTGGCGAAGCGGTCGCGGTCTGCACTGCCCGCATCTTCGTTCTTCTTTGCAATACGCACCATGCGCCTGCGGTTGATATCAGACTGCACACCGGCCGGGTCAAGGACGTTGTCAAAGGTCAATTGTGTACCGCCCACGGAAATATTCACAGTGCCATAATTAAACGCATAAGCGATAAAACCATCGCGTTTATATGAAGTGCTCAGGATGTTTTCGATCTGTGCCGCCCGCCGTTCCTCCTGGCCGAATGGTTTGCGGTCGATGTCAAAGATCTCATCTGAGGTGACCATGAACGTATCGTTCTTCCAATCCGTATATTCATACCACAGCCAGAAGATGATCGGCATCATCAAGAGCGGAATGGTCAACGTGATCGTATCCGGCCGCGTGGCTCCCGCCGCATTGACCTGGAAAAACGCCCGGTCCGGGGAAGCGATTAAAAAGTAAATGCGCCAAAGCAAGAGGAACACGGCACCCAGAAATAAAGCCATCGGCTTCCAGGCCTGCTGCACAAGGATGATCCAATGCTTGCGATAAGTCACGGTTCCGCCGTCTTCGATGCGGAGTTTGAACAGATTCGCCAGCGCAAGAATCCACAGTGGTGTTTCGGTTAATTTCTTTTCATCCACCGGCACCACGGGAGGCAGAGCCGGTAATTCTCGTTTATCCACCGGCAGCCCAAGCTTCTGACGGATGGTGTTTCGCATCACTTCCTGCTGTGAAATATTGGTGATCGCCTTGGTGCGCTCCCAGTATTCGCGAATCATGTCTGCCGCCTGCACGGGGTGATCGACATAATCAAATTCGAGTTTACCCACGAACGTACGCACGATCACATTGCCAAAGTCCAATGCACGACCGATCATGTCCGTTTCCACCCCCACAGAAAGGATGGTGCCCAGCGGGGCCTCCTGGCGGCTGTCGTACAGGCCGATCACCTTTTCCAGCCAGATCACGCGTTGATTGGTGACTATGTAATAATCGTTGCTCCAATCGATCGCATTCCATACCGCCCAGCCGAGCAGTCCGATCAGCACAACCACACCCACGGCGAACGGAGTGGTCGCCCCGGTAAATCCACCCCATACAAAAAGCAGGATGGGAATGAGCATGGAAAGCACGGGAGTCACCAGTGCCTGGTACAAGCGCAGGACATGTCTGCGTGCAATAAAATAAATTACTTCGTTCTTGCCCAGCCATTTGAACTTTGTCGAGCGGGCCAGTTTGCGACTCTTGATCGCCACCTTGAAATTTGGCTTTAATTTTTCATGCTGCTTGAGCAGGCTTTCAAATCCATCACGCGAAAGAAAAAGCAGCACAGTATCTTCGGTGGCACTGATGGTGGCCGAGCGGTTGCGGTTCTCGAATAAGGCCTCTTCCCCAAAGTAATCGCCGGGAACCAGCCAGGCAAGGAAATCCTCCCCATCCTCCCGCGGGCGCGTCACTTTTACACGCCCCTTGAAGATCATGTAAAACCCGTCGGGTTTGTCATTCTTTTTAAAGACGATCTGCCCCGCAGCCATTTCCTTTTCTACAAGGGTTTGCCCAATACCGGAAAGCTGCTCCTCCTTCAACCCATTGAAGAGATGTATTTTATCGAGAAAAATAACGCGTTGCTTGAGTTCGATCACGATGTGATTCTATCAAATTTCGCGCACAATGGTGCAACCATAGGCGGGAGATTCTGTCAGCTCGGGGAGTCTCCCGGCAAACAGGGATTCAATTGCCAGGTCCAAAAAGAAGCGGGTAGGGATTCGGTGACGAAATGTGACATCATCCACGGAGCCACGATAACGCAGGACTCCACTCCGGTCAACCGCAAAAACATGGGGAGTGGTCTGTGCCTCGAACAGGTCGGCTATACGGCAATCCGCATCGATCAGGACCGTGGGCAATCGGCGGGCTTCGGCGACATTTTTGATCGCCTCGGCATTCTCGCTTCGATTCGACGCGATCGTCAGCATCGACACATCATCCTGCCATTGCACAAACATGGACATGATCGACTTGTCGGTCCGCTCCGAGTGCGGACACTCGCATGACCAGAAATTGACGATCACGATTCTGCCGCGATAATCGAATAAACGATGAAGCTTGCCATGAAGATCTGGCAATTCAAAATCGGGGACGGGGAAATTCAGTTGCAAGGTCATAAAGTTTGAACGTTTCAACATTCAAACATTCGAACGCTTAAACGATCTCCACGCCTGCGAGCTTTTCGATCACCCCCACCACCGCGGAGTTATCCAATTCGCCCATGCCCATATCGATCATCATTTGATAGAACTTCGTGTTTTCCTCGGTGGAGGAAATCGGCACTTCGTATTGTTTCGCAGTATCCAACACGATCTTCATATCCTTCAACTGCATGTAGGATTTGAACCCCGGGCTGCGGTTGCCATCAAACAAACGAGGCGGCTTGATATCCAACGCCCAGCATTGCGCTGCGCCGGCTTTGATTGCATCCACTACTTTGCGCGGATCCACGCCGGCTTTCTTGGAGAAGACCAGCAGCTCGCCCATCGCCACCATCTGCGCAGCGACCATGATCTGGTTGGCTGCTTTGGCCACCTGCCCCGCACCTGCATCACCGACGTGTGTAATCGTCTTGCCCATCGCCTTGAAAATGGGCATCACCTTTTCCAATGCCTCCACTTCCCCGCCCACCATGATTGTCAGGGTGGCATTCTTCGCACCGATATCCCCACCGGAGACGGGGGCATCCAGGGAGAAGACACCTTTTTCCTTCAACTTTTCAGCGATCAAACGAGCGGAGGCGGGCTTGATGGTCGAGTTATCTACAACGATCAATCCCTTGCGTGCCGCCTCGATAATTCCATTGACACCCAAAACCACCTTTTCCACATCAGGAGAATCGGGAAGATTGGTGAAGATCACATCCACTTGTTCTGCAACTTCCCTCGGCGAGTTCGCAGCGACCGCACCTTCTGCAACCAATTCATCCATTGCGGCGCGCGAGCGGTTATGCACCACCACGGGAAATCCCGCTTTTAAAATATTACGGGCAATCGATTTGCCCATTAATCCCAGACCGATGTAACCAACTCTTAACATGAAGAGACTCCTTGAGTGAGAATGATGCGATTATAACGTGCCCACCCGACTCATAGTTGAAAGCAAAAAGCCTGCCCCTTGTTCAGGAGCAGGCTTTCGGTCAGAAATTGAAGCGGGTTACTTGATCTCGTACAGGATGTTGACCGAGACAGAGATGTTCAACTGTCCAGGTTGGATCGGTACGGAAGAGGCTGCCATATCCACGCCACCGCCACCACCACCCTTGCCGGAATAATACGGTACGGGGCTGTTATCGTAGAAACTGATGCTTTGAATATCACCGAGGGTGACACCTGCCGCATCGGCCAATTCCTGAGCCTGGGTTTTGGCGTTTTCCACTGCCTTGGCGCGGGCTTCCTTCACGGCTTCAGACTTGTCGGCCACATCAAAACTGATACTGTTGATGTTGTTGGCACCCGCAGTGATCGCGGCATCCAACAGATCGCCGAGGCTGGAAATATCCCGAACGATCACGTAGACGGTGTTATCAACCATGTAGGTGGTGCCGCTGATCGTGCCATCGGGCGCATATTGCTGGGAAGGCCAAATGCTGAAGTTGGTGGTGTTGATATCCTTTTCATCAACGCCAGCACCCTTGATCGCATCAATGACCGCGTTGGTATGCGCCTTGTTGGCATCCACTGCTTCAGACGGGGTTGCGGCCTCATCATGAACACCGATGTAAATATAAGCCAGGTCCGGAGTGAGGGAAACCTCCCCTGCGCCGTTCACATTCAGTGTACGGATAGCCGGCTGGGCGGCCTGATTGATCGTGGTGGGTCCACAGGCGCTCAGGGCGAGCGCGAAGGCCAAAACTGTAAAAACTAAAAATTTTGTACGCATGATATTAAATCTCCTTTTTGTTTTGATATAGACGCCGCGCACCCCAAAAAGTTCCTTACCAATTCAATCCCTTTGGGGTAAAATTTTGCACAAATGTTCTAAGGAACTTCATGCCAATCGACTATCAACAACTATACACCCGTATCAAGGAAATCGGCGCAGGCGCCCGCGAGCGAAAGAAAACTCTCGAAGAGAGGCGCGCCAAAGCACGAGAATTGCTGGCTATCTACAACGCCGACCTGGACCTGCTGCACACGAAAGTGGAATCCGCCAAACAATTAGATTCCAACATTCGCTGTGCGGCACCTTTGGATGAACCCCCCGCCTCTTCCTACCCGAAGCCTGATTCGTTGAACCAGGCCACCTTGATCGCCGCGGACGGATCGCAGATCAACCCGGACCGCCACGCCGCCATCCAGTATTCCGTGGTCAATGTAGGTGCGATCACGATGAAGTTAAATTCCGGGGAAACGCCTGAAATCTTCACGGATACGGAACTGCTCTACGGCGACGACCTTCTGCCCAATGGCTTTCCGCTTTCAGATGGCATGGTGGCACTGAAACGAGACGTAGCCGAACGCACAAAATTGGATGAACTGTCCAAGGGCATCAAAGGCGCGGTCGTGACCTTTACCGACGGCCCGGTGGAATTGTGGGGAGCCAAAGGCGAAGATACTCAATCCTATTTGGAGTATGTTGAAAAATACAAAACGGTACTCTCACGCCTGCAATCCCGCGATGTGATCACCGCAGGCTATGTGGACAAACCTTCCGCCGACCTGGTCATTCGTCTATTGGAGATCGCCTCGGCCAATCAGGAAGAATTACAAAAACTGCGCGAGTTTCATCCCCTGCGCGGCGTCAGTGACCGCTGGCTCTTCGGCGAAAAAGAGAATCCCTTACTGCCGCCTGGTCACCGCTCGGCGATTTTCAAGATCCAATCCAGCTCGGAGAAAAGTTACAAAGGCGTGCTGGAATTGCATTTCTTCTATCTAAACGTCGGCACTGAGGGACACCCCTGGCCGGTGCGCGTGGAAATTCCCCGCTGGGTCGTGGATGACCGCGGGAAATTAAATCTGCTGCATGCTGTGTTGGTGGATCAGTGCCGCATGATGGGCAGCCGTCCGTATCCGTATTTGCTGCATCGCGCCCATGAGACTGCGGTGGTGAAGCAGGAGGAAAAGCAGCAGATCGAGCAAATGCTGGGGATGGAATTGCGCAAGAATAACGAAGAGTTGGACGAAGGTTCCTATAAACAATCTGCCAAGGATCGTCCTGGCAGAACGAAAAGATAATAGCGCAGGGAGAAGACATTATGACCTTATGTTTTGGTGGTTTATTCCTGTTGGTGCTCGCCGGCTTGAGCTTTTTCGCGAGGGATATGATGTGGGATCTCACGCAATGGCAAAATTCCATGAAAGGCATTGCCTCTGAGCGCACGGAAGGCTGGGAATTGATGACCTCCATTGGCGGCGTGATCTGCGCTATTTTAGGGGTGGTCGCACTATTTGCATTTTTCACTGGCGGATGACGGAGAAAAGATATGACAGAAAAAATTGAGATCGGACGATTACTTCGCGCAGGGACCACAGGCTTTATCGCAGGCTGCCGCGTGAATCAATTGGATGCGCCCATGTTCGGGGCCTTGGTCCGCGCGCCATTAAGTGAGACATATCAAGTCTATGGCCTGATCCACGACATTCACATCGACGATGACGGACTGGTTCGCCAGTTGGTAACCGCGGACAACGTCAGCGATGAAGTGATGAAGGACAATCGCGAGCGGCGCATCGTGCCGGTGGAGATGTCTGTGCTGGCGGTGGGATATGAACAGGATGGAAAGATTCATCACTTATTGCCGCCACGTCCGCCGCTGAGTTTGGATGTTATCTATCTGTGCGATGAGAAGGATATGGTCAGGTTTACCGAGAGGTTTGGCTATTTCAGGCATATCCTGAACACACAGGATGCTCCCATTGGCGAAGTCATCGCCGCGCATATTCTACAGGTGCAGTCTGTACAAAAAGATAAAAAATGGAAAGACCGAGCCATTCAGGAAGTGATCACCTTATTGCGCGACGATTATCCGACGTTGATGTCTGTACTTGGGGCGTTGGGTGAAGTGGCAAGTTAGGTCCGGTGGTCGAGTAGAGCGAATGCTCTTTTTGCTCATATCGAGACCACAAGTTAGTAAAAGTACACCTGTTACATGGTGGTCTCGATACGGGCTGCGCCCTACTCGACCACCGGGTGATGGATGAAATAAAGAGGCAACTATGCAAATACAACGAAATCAAATCGGTTATCTGGTTGGCGGCGGACTGAAGGAAAACTTCCGCGTGCGGCTGACTGTTTCTCCGCAGGAGATTCAGGAAGGCGCGTTTGTCGTCATCCAGAGCGGATGGTGGAATTACTATGGCATCGTCACGGATATTCAACTCGGCGCGACGGACCCGCGTTTTGCGGACGAGCAGACCGAGGTGCGTTTCCCGCCCGAGATCGCGAAGGCGCTGCACGGACAGACACTCTTCGCCAATTTGGAAGTGCTGCCGAATTTGATGCTCGAGGTCGGACCCGATGAAGGTTCGCCTGAATACAAAGATTGGCGCGGACGGATCGACGCGGGCCTGCAGGATGCGCCGCGCATTCTGCCGGTCAAGAATGTACCTCCCCACCATGCAAGAGTCTCAATGGCCAACGAGGGCGACATCGCTGAGATCTTCGGCGCACCCGATGCGGATGGGAATTTCATCGTTGGGTATACCCGTGAGCAAGGACATCCCGTGTGCGTGAATCTCGATAAGTTTGTGCAGAGGTCATCGGGCGTGTTCGGGGCGACGGGCACAGGCAAGTCATTTTTGACTCGTCTTGTATTGGCAGGCTTAATGAATCACAACAAGGCCGCCGTATTGGTATTGGACATGCACAACGAGTATGGCTTTGACGATATTGCGTCAGACACGAAAAAAGCCGTGACGGGATTAAAGACCAAGTTCAAGTCCCGCGTGAACGTGGTGGGGTTGGGCGGAGGCGCGACGATTCGCGGAGCCACTCCCGATTTCAATCTCGAGATCGCCATGTCCGATATTTCATCCAGTGACGTGGAAATGCTCTCGCGTGAATTGAATCTCAAAGAGACCACGCCCACAGTTTTAAATGCGTTATACACCACGTTTGGAAATGATTGGTTTATCGCGTTTCGAGGGATGACTCGGGATGAGGTGGAGATCGAAGATGAAAGAGGAAAGAGGAAACGCGTGCCTGCTGAAGGCAGTGTGGCAAAATGGGCAGGCGAAAACGGCGTGAATGTGTTTGCGGCGGAGGGACTGCACGATAAACTGCGCCGCCTGTTCAACAAGCATTACATCGTCGAGAAACCCGCGGCAGACAGCGTGGCACAGATCATCAACTCACTCGAAGCGGGCAAACATGTGATTTTATCTTTTGGCGATAACGAAAGCGACCTGGATTATTTATTGGTGTCCAACCTGCTGACCAGAAAGATTCGCAATGCGTGGGAGAAGAAGACCAACGAGTTCCGCTCGCACGGCAAGGCGGAACCGAAGCCGCTGATCATCGTGGTGGAAGAGGCGCATAAATTGCTCAACCGCGAGATGGCGGCGCAGACGACCTTTGCGACCATCGCGCGCGAGTTGCGCAAATATTATGTGACCCTGCTGATCGTGGACCAGCGTCCGTCGCAGATCTATGACGAGGTGATGAGTCAACTGGGGACGCGCATCAGCGGCTGGCTCGGGGATGATCTCGATATTCAGGCAGTTCTCTCCGGCCTGTCAGGGCGCGACGCGCTGCGCGGCATGTTGGCGCGCCTGCAGCCCAAAGAGGAAGTGCTGCTGCTCGGTTGGGGCGTGCCCATGCCGCTGCCCGTGCGTTCGAGACGCTATGACGAAGCTTTCTGGAAGGAACTGCTCGGCGGAAGCGGAAAGAAGTCCGAAGCGCAGAATTTGAAGGAATTGGGATTCTAGGGAGAAGTAATTATGCTTGCAAAACATAACCATATTGAAATACCTGCCGACAAACCCTTTGCTAATGACAAGCTTGAGCGAATCAAAATCATAGAAAATTTAACAAAACTTGTCCAATCGACGAATCAACCTTTTGTTATTAGTCTTGAGGCGCCATGGGGTTGGGGGAAAACAACCTTTATTCGTATGTGGAAAGCTCATTTGGAATCACTAGGACATACTTGTCTGTACTTTAATGCTTGGGAAAATGATTTTGTTGAAGACCCTCTTATTGCTTTTATCGGCGAAATCAGCAAAGCGCTAGTTAATAAAAATGGAAAAGGTAAAGCTGGCATAGAATTGAAAAAGTTGCAGAAAATTGGGGGCAAGATAGTTCGCCGTGCGATTCCATTAACAATACAAATTGCCACCCAAGGCATACTAACACAAGAAAATATAAAAAAGACATCCGACATTATATTTGCCAGCAGCGACGAAATAGCAAACTTCGCCTCTGAACTTGCAGAAGAAAAAATCAAGCAGTACGAGGCTGATAAAAATGGGATTTATGAATTCAAGAAGGAATTAGCAAAATTTTCAAAGTCGATTTCAGAAGGTGAGAACAAGAAATCGCCATTGGTTTTCTTTATAGACGAATTGGATCGGTGCCGTCCTAGCTTTACCATTTCCCTACTTGAAAGAATTAAACATATTTTTAGCGTTGAAGGGGCAATATTTGTTTTAGGAATAGACAGAGAACAAATAGAGCAATCTACAAAATCAATTTATGGGCAAGAAATGAAATCAGATGGATACCTCAGGCGATTTATAGATTTCAGCGTTCGCTTACCAACACCCTCTATTGAAACCTATTGCCAATCACAGTACGATCAATTTCATATGGACGAAGCATTTACAGGAAACTTACAACCCTACAACAAAGATTTTTTACTAACTTTTACAAAATGGGCGACTGTCTACAAACTTAGTCTACGAACAATTGAACAATGTTTCACAGAAATGAACATGGTCTTAAGAACATCTTCATCTAAATCATTGGCATTCCCTGAATTTCTTGCTTTCCTAATAGCTTTAAAGGCTCACCATCCCGAAAAATTCGTTTTACTTCAGTCTAATTTAGACTATGGGGAAATACAGAAATTTATTGAAGAACTAAAAATATTAGTTGATCAAAGCGACAATCATTTTAAGATGTTTTTACCAACTATTGAAGCTTTTTTGATTATGAACTATCTATCTACTGACGAAATTAGTGGAATTTATGAAAGCATTACTCAAGCCGCAAAACAAACAGACGACTCTGCGCATTCAAAATATTTGAATCAAGTGACAAGACATATTGAAAGATATGTTGATGCATATCTTATGCGCAAGGTGATAAGCAATACAATTTCGTCAATAAATATAGTTGAAGGTTTCTCATAATCCACTGTGAAATTTCAAAAAGATCAAATAAAGGGTCGCCGAATTCGGCGTCCTTTTATTTTCCATAAGGGCGCCCCGTCCAAGCCTTCCGTCTTCACGGTGGGCAATGGGTCCCTGCCTGGCATGGCTTCTGTCCGCGCGTGGCGGGTTCGCCCCCACTCCATCCTTCATCTCCTCTCGCGTGTCCCCGCAACCAGACAGGTTTGAATGATCAACCAGGCGGGTCTACATGATAAAAACATCTCGATGTTTTGGGAATCCGTCCTAGGACGGTTTGTGGACAAGACGGGATGAAAGGTCCCATCTTTCGAGATGTTTTGAGGAATTTGTCGGGTGGGATTGGGTCAAGGTAGGGGCGACCCGTCAGGACCGAATATGACCAAGCCAGACACAAAATCATTGCAATCAATCATTCCCGATGAAATTGGCGGGTACCCAAAGGGTATGCTATCGCCCCTACGGATGGTGGTGTACGATTTATAATTTGGACATGACCAAATTCGACCCGAAGGTTCATCATCGTCGTTCCATTCGATTGCAAGGATATGATTACACCCAGGCAGGCGGATATTATGTCACCATCGTGACGTGGCATAGGGAATTATTGTTTGGCGAGGTTGTGAATGCGGAATCACAATTGAATAAGATTGGAAAGATCGTCGAATGGGAATGGTTGGAATTGTCAAAGCGATTGCCTTATGTGGAATTGGGTGTGCATATTGTGATGCCCAATCATTTTCATGAAATTTTATTCATCCATGAAAACGTAGGGGCGACCCGTCAGGGCCAGATAAGGCCAAAGCCATACAAAGAACCATCGCAAATCATCACCTCGGAAGGCATTGATGGGTCGCCCCTACCCCGGAGACCGAAACATGCATCCCTTGGCGCGATCATTTCACAATTCAAATCGCGGGTTACAAAACGAATATGGAAATTCCCCGAATTCAAGGACACACCTATTTGGCAGCGCAATTATTACGAACACATCCTGCGCGATGAAACGGATCTGCAAAACAAAACGGATTACATCGAAGCCAATCCATTGTTATGGGAACAGGATGATGAAAATCCAATGAATTTTCGAAACCCGTAGGGGCGACCCGCCAGGCGTAGGCAGTCTCATGGTCAGGCACAGAACCTCTGCTAATTATCGTGACTGAAAGCCCAGAAGGGTCGCCCCTACAAACATAACGTTGAAACAGGTTTGAAAAAATAAAGAGGATGCCTCATGGGCATCCTCTTGTTTTAATTCGCCTTCTTCATCTTCAGGTTTGATCCGCAATAGGTGCAGGCGGCGGTTTGTCTTCCCGTCCATTTGACTTCGTAGGAGCGGACGGGGCCGCCGCATTGTTGGCAGGTGGCGGGAAGCAGGTCCACGGGGTGAGTCTGCTCGACGGGAGCAGGGACAGGCTTCGGCGCAGGAGGAGGCGTGGCCGGTTCCCAGGGTTGGAACGGGGGCGGGTTCTGCGGTTCCGCAGGCCGTCGCTCCTCTCGGAAGAATGATCCGAAGATCATGCTGATGCCGATCAGGACCAAAATCCCGGGCCAGATGCCATGTCCATTGGAAAACAGGAACCACAACCCGATGATCCAAAACCAGCCGCCGAAGTGCCAGCCGCGGTGCCCATGTCGATGTCTTTTATGTTTATGCATATCAGGAATCCTTTACCAAATAAACGGGGTCAATGCATAGTATACGTCCCGTCTGCGTCCGGAGTTGCTGTCAGTGCATGTGGGCGGGATGTTTTGTTCTATCCTTCCACGATCTCAAAATCGTGTGTGATCTCCAGCACATCCTTCAACGTGGCATACACCGAGCAATATTTTTCCTCGCTCAATAAGATCGCCTTGCGCACTTTTTCAGGGTCAATCTCCTTGCCGATCACCTGATAATGAATATGGATTTTACGAAAACGCCAGGGCGGGTCTTCATCCTGTGTGCTTTCCGCGGTCACCTTCAATTCGCGCAGGTCCTGCTTTTGTTTGTTCAAAATTTCGACCACATCATGTGAAGCGCATCCGATCAAGGACATCGGCAGCAGGTCCGAGGCACTGACTCCCTTCGGCTTTTTCATAACGACCTGAAAGGCATCCTTATCCTGCAGGATAAACTGCCGGTCGGGATCCCAATGGAGAGAAACAAGTTTGTTTGCCATGGCCACAGTATAGTGCATCACGGATAGCCGGGTGGATGGAAAAAATAAAGTATCATCAGTTCAAATTAAACCGCCCGGAGAATCATGTCCAATATTATGGAGAGTCACGACCCATACGCCGCCCTGCGCTATCAGGATTTTCGCCTGTTATTGAGCGGACGTTTTCTCACTTCCTTTGCCGCTGAAATGCTGTCTTTTGCAATTGCATGGGAGTTATGGCTGCGCACACACAGCGCTTATGCATTAGGCATGGTGGGATTGGTACAAGTGATTCCCGTGCTGCTATTGTCCCTGCCGGCCGGGCATATTGCCGATCAACATAATCGCAAACGCATTGTCCTGCTTTCAGAGACTTTCCTGGCAGTCTGCGCGCTTGGCCTGGGCTGGCTCTCTTATACACAAGGTTCGCTGATTTTGATCTACGTTCTGCTGTTGGGCATTGGCATCTCGCGTGCCTTCAACGACCCCGCCTCTTCGACATTGATCCCGCAAACGGTCCCTGCTGAACATTACACGAACGCTGCCACGTGGAACTCGGGCGTCTGGCAGGTCGCCTCCATTTCTGGACCCGCAGTTGCCGGCATCGCCGTCGGCATTTTCAAGTCTGTCACATTTATCTACATCTTCGACGCAATTGCCGCGCTCACCTTTTGTGTGCTGTTGGCCTTCATCAAAGGCAAGCCGCTGGCGCTGGCGCGCAAATCGCCCACGCTGCAATCCCTGCGCGAAGGATTGGTCTTTATGCGCGATACGAAGATCATCCTCGCCGCGATCACTCTCGATATGTTCGCCGTGCTCTTCGGAGGCGCCGTAGCCCTGCTCCCCATCTACGCCACCGATATTCTCAACGTCGGTCCCACGGGACTTGGCATCTTGCGGGCGGCCCCCTCGGTTGGAGCGGTCATCATGGCGGTTTCGCTCGCCTATTTGCCGCCCATGAAAAAGGCGGGACAAACCCTGTTGTTTGCTGTGGCTGGGTTTGGAATCGCCACGATCATCTTCGGGCTTTCCACTTCATTCATTTTATCGGTCGCGATGTTATGTCTGCTTGGATGTTTGGACAATATCAGCGTGGTGATCCGCGGCACATTACTGCTCACCCAAACGCCCGATGAAATGCGCGGGCGGGTATCCTCGGTCAACAATGTATTCATCGGCATCTCCAATGAACTGGGGAGCTTTGAATCGGGCTTTGTCGCCGGGCTGTTCGGCCCTGTGATCGCCGTGGTATTTGGCGGCATCGGCACATTGCTCGTCGTGCTTGCACTTGCAAAGTTTTCCCCCGAACTGCGGGACTTAAAGACGCTGGATGCACCAAAATAATAAATCATCATCAAAATTCAAAAAGGAACCTACATGCAATCGATCCTGATCATTTTATCCATCGGCCTGTTGGGCGGCATGGCCATCGGCCTGCAAAGTCCCATGTCCAGTATTATCAGTCAGAAGCTGGGCGTGATGGAGAGCATTTTCATCGTCCATGCCGGGGGAGCGCTGGCAGTGTTGATTCCCATGCTCGTAGGCGGCACCAGGCTCGGACAATGGCGAAGCGTGCCGTGGTACACACTGCTGGCTGGGGCCTTCGGTCTCATCGTCATCTTTTCGATGAGTTACATGATTCCCCGCATCGGGATCGCCGGCGCGTTGATCACGCTGATGGCGGGTCAACTGCTGGTGGGCTCGATCCTCGATAATTACGGCTGGCTGGGAGTCATCCCACGTCCCATGGATCTGACACGCATCATCGGTCTCGCCGTGGTGATGTTCGGTGTGTGGCTGACCGTAAAATAAACAAAAAGGACACGCTGGCGTGTCCTTTTTGTTTTATGCTTCCATCGTCACAATATATTCGTGGATCAGATGTGCATACCGATTTTGCAATCGAATGAAGTGGTTCTGGATCGCATCCGCTTCGGAGCCTTCAAGCACGAGGAACCTACCTTTTTCCACACCTTCGCGCGCGATCTCGCGGCACATGGCTTCGGCCACCAATTCCGCCAACAACACCTGGCCTTGAATGGTGGTGTCGAGACGGTTATTTTCATCGAGATACAGTTGTACCGAAGGCGCGCCCGTGGCAATGATGATGTTCGAATTGACGCGGTCGAAATACACGCGCTGGCGTGAATCGGTGCGGTCGTCGAAATTGATGTCGTTGAACAGGGTGTTCTTGCTGCGTGCCGCAGGCTCGGGCAGCACATCCTTCTTGGAATGCACCTGGACAATCGCCTGCGTATGCATCTTCCCAATCGTAGCGGTCACAGTTCCCTCGCCGCCCACCTGTCGTCCTTCCAGGCGCACACGCGCCTCCCCCACGCTCGGGTCCGTCTTGTGCGGCTTCAGCACCACAAAGGGAGTCAATACAATGATCTCAGGGCTGTTCGAAGTGATCTTTACCGTGCGTGCGGCACGGGTCTTTCCGGGCATGCGGGCGCGCAATAAAAGCGAAAGGGTCCGCCCGGTCTGTACAAAGGCTCGTTCGGGGAAGAACGCAATTCCAGAATCGGGCAGGTGAACCTTGCGGCCCTCCTTATGGTTGCTCAATTCATTTAGGGCGATATTATTTAACTCATGCAAGGCTCGCTGGATTTTTTGACGCAGCTGCTTGTCGAGCTTGTTCTTTTCCTCGCGCATCGCATGCTTGCGTTCCTTCTGGACCAACGGCTCGAGTTTTTCCTCGACTGCCAGCTTCAAGGCTTTTGCAAAGGGATGCGTCCAATTGATGCCGTCACGAGTGGCTGTCAACACCGGCTCGTCGGCTTTGAGCAGGTCGTGCAGGTAATCGCATTGCATCGTCCCGTAAAAATACGCGGCATACGGATCGCTTTCGTATTTGAGCATGGTCAACGAGATCACCGTCGCCTTGCTCACCACCAACAGTCCGCCATCGGCATAATCGCCCTCTTCACTGCGTGTGGATAATTGAATCCCCGAGCGATAGACTTCCAGCTTCACATACGCGGGATACCCGGCGATCTTGAATCTCTCCGACAAGACCTTTTCGCCTCGCGGGGACTTATAGCTGAGGACGTGTTCCTGACGCACTTTCCCATCTGAAGCAATTTCCTTCAAAATGATCTTGCGCTTCGGGTTGCTCATGATCGGGCGCAGTTCGAAATGCCTTTGCAAATAATTGCGAAAGTTATCGAACTGCGGAACCTTCACGTCGTCGCGAGAGACGATGATCTCGAGAACCGTACCGTTGCCTTCGGAAATCCCATATTTCTCGCGCAGCTTGGGCGTGGCCTTTTCAGCTTCATCCAGATCGAACGTGGGAATGCCCTTCTTGATCAACAGCGAACAGGAATAAAAATTGCCGCCTTTGAACGAACGCACATAACCATGGCCCAGGCCAAAGATGGAGTCTTTGAGACCGCGTCCCCACATGCCGCGGACGTGCTTATCCTCCTTGATGCCGCTGGTGGCTTCGCCGTAGGTGCCAACCACCTTGTCCATGCGTGAATCGGTCATACCTTCGGCATGATCGAAAATACGGATCACGGAATTTTTGTGCTTCCTTTGCACTTCGATGATGATCTCCCCACCCACTGACCAACCCGCCTGCTCGAGGCGGGAATAGCTGTCATTGCAATTGGTGATTACTTCCACCAGCGCGCGGAATATATCCTTGCGGATCGCCTGGTCTGCCTGCTGCAGCGCCACACGGTCTGCATACTGTAACCTTCTACTACTACTCACAATTAAGATACCTTTCTCATATCACAAACTCTAAGAGTTATTTCTTCTTCGAAATCTTTCGGATAGATGGCTTCAACAAGTGCGCAAAATTCGCCTCGCACTCATCCAAAAACTTGATCAGATCCTGCCGGTTGTGAATTGCCGCGGACCCCTTGAATAAATTCACATTTCGAACGAGTGTTTCCGGAGAGGACTCCATCGTGGCAAACAACATATTTCTAAAGTCGAACTCGCTGGGTTTGGATCCATTTCCATTGCGCTGATACAACTTGAAAGCATCCGATCTTTCCATGGCTCGGATAATTTTCTCCGCCCTGGCTTTTTCCTCTTTCGAAGCAGAGGGAACAGCCACCGCTCTGACCGCCTTCGCGGGAATGATCATCTCCGGCTGGATCGCCTGCAGCTTTGTCAACTGCGGCGCAGGTTTGTTTTTCTTTGTAACAGCCGGCTTTTTGACAGGCAGGACTTCCGGGGGCGGCAGGGTCATCGCCACTTGAACCGGCCGCGCTTTGCGCACTTTATCTTTTGTGATCTTTGGAGAAACTGGCTTTGCTGTTTCTTTTTGTACAACCGGTCTTTCAGCAGCCTGCTTTCCAACAACCTTCTGTGTGATGAGGACTTTCGGCTTAACAACCTTCTTCGCAGCTTTTTGCTTGACGGCCGCCTTGACGGGTACCTTCTTATTGACCACCGGAATTTGAACAACAGGCTTCTTAACCGCTTTCCTGGAAGTCGGCGGCTTTTGTTCAACGATCCGTTTAACAACCTGCTTTGCGATCTTTGTCTTCGGTTTTGATTTAGGCAGGGTTTTCTTTGCCACCGGCTTCAACGGCTTTTTAGGGGCGGCTTGCTTTCCCTCAAGCGGTGTTACTTTCTTCGCCTTCGGTTTGGCAGGCGACACCTTCTTCACTGGCGTTGGTTTGACCAAACCCAGGGTTTTTGCAGTCCGCTCCGCCAATTTTGATCCTGCATACTTGAGAGCAAAGCCCTCCTGCGGAGTCCCTTTGACGAAACCCTTCTCCCGTGCATCATTCAATCGTCGGATGACCAGGGCGGAATCCGGCCAGCGTGTATAGTGCTTTAACGAGAAACTTTGGGGAAACAACCGAAAACAAGTCGAGACCACCTCCTCCACGGTCACTGCAACCCCATGCTGCTCCAAAAAGTGAATCGCAAACACAACCTGTTCATTCAAAGTGGTCTTCGAATACAGGCCCGGTTCTATCTTTGGCAGGTTTTTCTTCTTCAATTTTGGGGTGCCGGAGGGTGCGGATGCCATTCTCTACAATTCGCCTTTGATCGGTTGGATGATGTCGATATTTTAACGCCTATTTCCCAGATGAAACACCTGCACAATATACTACATTATTCCAAAAGAGCAAATTTACCCGTACCGATGGCCCATTTGAACAAGGTGTAACATCTTGTATACTGCGGCAGTTATTTCAACTCCAAGGAGCATTCTTTCATGTATACCTATCCAATCAAGTTCGAATTTCCCATGATCAGCATCGGCCGCCAGGTGGACGTTCGCAACGGCGACGGCAAGTTCATCATGCGCGCAACGGACCCCTTCATTTCCTTCAAGGATTCAATGAACGTCACCGCCGGCAATGGAAATCTCGTGTATCAATTCAACGGGGATACCAGTTTTCGCTTTCTTTTCCAATTCGCGAGCATGTCCACCGTGTGGAATATCCAAACACCGGATGGCAAACCCGTCGCTTCGGTCCGCTCATATTATGCACGCATGGAGGAATTCAAGGATATTCGAGTCGACAAGCCGTCCTCGATCAATGCAGACGGCACGCCTTCCCTCGGCGGGATCGCCGGTCAATTCGCTTCGAACATGATGAATCAGCAAATCAGTCGAAACATCCCCGCACGCCTTGTGTATCAAATATTGGATAAAGAGGAAGGCGGCACCGTACTTGGTTGGATCGTGCCCTCCCGTGGAACGGCCTGGTTCGACTTCCTGCCCTATTCAACCCGCATCCAAATCCTCAAGATCCCCTTTGTGGGTCGTGCGTACACACCCTCTTATGAATTCAAGATCGGCAATCTATACAATGAACCTGTTCTTAAATTACAAAAACAACGCGATCTGCTGGTGGATCGTTATCAATTGGATAAACTCGGCGAGTTGAAAGACTCTGACGAAAGATGGGCGATCCCTGCATTGACCCTTGCCACCATGTTCGAGCGCACTCGCGTGAAGGAAATGGCGGATTGGTAAAACAAAACATCCCGATGAAATCATCGGGATGTTTTGTTTATTATACCTGCGGGGTACACACTGCGGAATAAAATTCCTTCAGGAAACTTGAGGGATGTTTCGCCAGCAACTGCGGTTCAGTAAACCCTGACTGAACAGCCAACGTACGAAACGTATCGAATGAAAACGGATACGGCACCCAGAGATTTCCAGAATCCACGTTGTATTCGACGAGCAAAAGCTGTCCATCGGGCTTAAGGAATGTGCGCACATGCTGAAGCACTTTCACTCTATCCTTGAAGTAGTGCAGGGAATTGGCCATCACAATGCCATCCAGCGGAGGGAGGGTCAACGGGCGGGAAAAGTCTGCAGGGAGCAGGAGCAGGTTCGAGTTAAGCGGGAAGCGTGCGCGATGAGCGCGATCCAATTCCTTTAAGGCGGAACGATCCTTATCCACAGCATGAATGATCGCTTCCGGACCGATCAACTCGCGCAAGGCAAGGGTGAAAGCGCCTCCGCCGGCGCCGAAATCCGCCCAGATGCCGCCAGTATTTAAATTTGCAGGGCGTAAAAGATTTACATGATCGAAATGGTCCATGGTTTGTTTAACATGCAAACGGGATGAGAGTTGCTCTCATCCCGTTGTTTCTACCTTTTCCCAAACCACATGCGGGCCAGCAAATTATCCTTGAGAATAAATTGATGATACAAGGCTGCACCTACGTGTGCTGTGACCAGCAACAGCGCCAGCAGCCAGCCAAGATGATGAATATTTCCAATCAACCCCGCCCGTCCGCTTACGTTCCCTGTGCCAAGTGCAACTGCAAACAGATTGCGGTTATAAGCGATGAACCCGCCGAGGCTGAGAATAAAAAATACAATGAGATACAAACCAAGATGAACCCATTCGCCAAGTTTATTGAGGAACTCATTACCCGTATTTGCCCATGCAGGTCGCGGGGTGGTGAAGCGAACGATGACGCGTAAAAGCATAATTGCCAGCAGACCCGCCCCGAGGATCATGTGTATGCTAATTGGTGACCGGCCTCCCTCTTCAGAAAGAAACCCTGCTCCGAGCAAAAAGATTACAGTCAGCCAATGCAGCGCAACCAGGGCGGGATGATAACGTTTTGGTGTATTCATGAATAGTCTCCTTTTTTATGAAGACTATATGACTGCATAATTAGACTTAAATGAAAAAGTGTGTGTTTTCTATAAAGCTCACACACTTTCCTCACAATTGACATAATACGAATTTGGAGTCTATTTTCCAAATTGATGAATTTACGGCAAATGAAATACTTCCACATTATTACCGGATTGATCTGCAATGAAAATACGTCCATTTGAGTCGAATGCGATCCCGACCGGCCTTTTGAAGAAACTATCGGTAAAACTCTTCTCACCCCAGGCCCACAGGAACTTTCCATCATTATCAAAGACCTGCAGACGGCCAAGCACATAATCGGTGACATAAACATGCCCGTTGGCATCCACGGCAATGGCTTCCGGCGTGCCTTTGAACTCGACATCCTCGCCCATATCCCAGGTGGCAATGAAGTTGCCGATGCTGTCAAATTTTTGTACATTTTTGTTTTCATAATCCGCGACGAAGATGTTTCCATTTGAATCCACGGCAATGCCGGTGGCATGACTGAATTGACCATCATCCCTGCCTGCTCCGCCAAACTTCATTATGAATTGACCGTTGTTATCGAATTTCTGTACATATGGATTGCCATCATCGGTAACATAGATATTCCCTGCCGCATCCACGGCAATTCCGATGGCGCGAACGAACTGGCTGTCACCAGCGCCTTCACTTCCCCATTGAGCAAGGAACTTTCCATTCGCATCGAACTTTTGAATGCGATGATTGCCGTTATCCACCACGAAGACATTGTCGCTCGAGTCAATTGCCAGCCCGCCGAAGCCCAGGGAGTTGAATTGACCTTCGCCACTTCCCTTTGCATCCCACACAGAAAGCAGAGCGCCATTCCCGTCAAAAACGAGTATGCGGCTGTTGCCCGCGTCGTTGACATAGAGATTGCCCAATGAATTTATGGCAATCCCATAAGGGTCTTTCAACAAATCGGGTTCGTTGGTAATCTCAAAGAGCATTTTGGGGGTCATGGGATTCTCCTCTACGGGCGCTTCAGTGGGAATGGAGGGATTTGTTGCAACCGCCTCCACCGTTGGGGCTGCACACCCAGTTATGATCACGATGCTGATTAAAACGGATAAACACAATAACTTCATACAACCTCCTTGACTGGCAATTTCAACGATTATAGGAGCAGAGGATGTGATGAACACCCTTCCATGGTGGGGTATTTTTCCCGCTTAGCGCGGTTGTCCGCGAACTTGAAATTTCAACCCATCGATCAATGTTTGGATGGGTTCAGGCGCAAGCGGATGATCTTCCACGTGATGAAAGATAACAGTCAGGACGAACGGACCACCATGTTCTTCCAGTGGAAACCATTCTTTTGTTAAGAGCAGCCCGGCCCGGCCCAAAACCATGACGCGATAGTGATCATATTCTGCGAATTGCAGCGCCTGTTCACGGGTGCAGATGGCAACCGCCTGGTCAGGCTGGATCTGGTTGAAATTTGAAGTGTGTTTCATATTTACAGATATGTCATCCTCCCAACCATCCCCGCCGGGAACATTTATTTAATCCTCTTTGGCTGGCCCATAGACTTTGGCAACTGCGGCCTTAACCTGATCGTCGTCATGCTTCTCACATGCCACCAGCGGACGCGCCTCGCCTTTGACCGGCTTCCCGCCCGCGCTCATCACCTTGAAGTCAATGAATTTTCCGCTGCCATCATAAACCACATACAAATGATAAGGCTTGCCGCATACAATGCATCCATGTGTTTCACCGCGTGTATCTTTACCTTCCATTTGTGTCTCCTGTCTCTGTATTTGTTTTACCGCTAAACATAAAATTATACGTGAACAAGGGCTGATTTAATGGACAATCTTTTGAAGCACGACCCTAGAACACGACGGGTAAAAAGATCGAGGCCAGCAAGGAGTTTCAGCTACTGCCCTCCGCTGCAGATGAAAGTGACTCGCTTTACTTTATTTGGCGATGCGAATATCGAATGCATACATGATGACAGACGTGTCTTCATGATACTGATGATGTATCAGGGAGTTGCAGGGATCCGTGTCACCTTCAGCAGCTGGCCGCGAAAAAAGAAAGATGTGGAAATCGCCTGGCGAATGGCTTATGATGCGGCAGGTTCCGCTGGTTTCCGATCTTTGAAATGAAGAAATAACCTAACAGCGATCAAAGCCAACCCGGTAAGCAGGGAAACTCCCCACAAGGCTGCAACATCATAAGGCGCTGGAAATTGCCAGAAGATATCCACAATGAAAAGCAGCAGCATCGGCAAACCGATCAAAGCGGTCCACAGTTGCTGCGGGCGTTCATCGGTGATGAATTTTATATCGGCAAAACTCGCTATCAATCCGATGGTCCAGAAGATCAAGAGGAAGAAGGTCTGCAGGCCCGGGAAGGTCATGTTGGAGCGGCTGAGCAGATGGGACAGATAAATCGCAGGGACGATGGCATACAACCCGGTAATAATGATCGGACCAAATCCCGTATTCGGTTTGATCAGAACCACAATGCCCCACAAGATCAGGGCGATGATTGCAATGATCATCAAGCGTACGACCGTATGCCATGCGACGAGGAAGATGAATGCCAGAATGACCACGATCGTCGAAACAAATGCCCAGGCCTGGGATGTGGTTTGTGCGTTGATGATGATCGGATCTTTTTCAAACATGGCATTAATCTCCGAAAGCGGGACCGTTTGATAACCATTTTGAGCGTTTACCACATGAAATTCGGTACGGGTGAGCAAAAAGCCCTGACTGTATCCTTGCTCAATTTCAGTGATCTCGCCGGTCGTATCGATGGCGGCAAATGTACTCTGCCCGCTTGAGTCTGTGCCGTCCGCAATGATCAAAGGCTGGGGCCCGCTCACCTCCGCGATTCCATCGGATATGACGATCTCAGGAAAATCTCCATCGTCAAAAGCCTCCTGGATCGATGAAATCGCAGAGAACGCCCCCACTGCAAGGCTGATGGTCGAAAACGTGGAAATTACCAAGGTAAAGAGGACAAAAAATAACACGGCACTTCCCACACTCTTTTGTGCCGCCTTGCGATAATACGAGAGGCTTCCCATGGGCAAAATGGCACCACTTAACAGCCAGCCCACCTGACCCAAACAACCACTGCCAGCACGTGTCTCAACCGGCACTTCAGGGATGATGTTTTCCGTTGTCATATATCTGCTCCATTTTGTTTTACATTGAGAATGAAAGACCGAACGTCACTCCCTAGGGAGTGACCCCGATCAACGGCAGTTTTTCAGCAAGCAATTCAGGGGTGACCCCTTCAATGATCTTCGCCTTGATTATTCCATCCTTATCGATGAAGAGTTCGGTGGGGATGGCAAACACTTGATAAAGCTCCATGATTTCGCCGTTTTGATCCAGCAAAACAGGATGTGTCATTCCAAACTCATCGGCAAAGCGTCGAACGACATCCAGGGATTCCCGACTATCGACCAACAAGACAATAAGCTCGGGATGGTTTTCATGCAGATTCTGCAATAAGGGGGCTTCGATGCGACAGTCCGGACACCAGGACGCGCCGATCGAAAGCAGGACCGGTTGTCCTTTAAATTGGCTGAGACGCACGGTCCCGCCATCAAGAGTGGGCAGTTCGAAATCCGGCGCAACATCACCCACCTGCAATGAACTGTTTTCGAGTGAATATTCATAGAGGTTTGGTGCAAAGCGGATCGCCAACCCAATGGCAAGACAACCGATCAAACATATCCCGAAGATCGAAACAAGGATGATCACCAGACGGGTATTTTTCTTTTCCATATTTCCTCCTATAGCCTCCCATATTTTACACCTCATTCATCGCTTCCATTTAAATACAGGAATGAGAAAAGAACAAAGGGAGGAACCCAATGGGGTCCCTCCCTTTGTTTATACCGGTATTTCGCGCCGCCTTTGGATTATGGAGTAAAGCGCCAATCCCAAAGCGAAGACTGCCGCCACCCCGGCGGAGTTGGCGACCAAAGGCTCCGCTGCCTGCTTGTTCGCTATCCCAGCGAAGGACCAGACAAAGACAAAGAGGTAGCCTGCGTCCCTGCGTGTGACCGCCATGAACAAGCCGACGATACAGGCGATGCCCAACATGATGACTGCCCAGGTTTGCGATGCAATTCCAAATCCATTCCAGTTGACCGAGTACAACCAATCCGTGACGTTGGCGATGGTGGCAACACTGATCCAGCCAAGATAAACGCTGAAGGGAATATCCACGCTCCATTTTTCAACATTACTCACCGGGGTCATGCCAACATTCAAGGCGAGGTAACTGGCAATGAGCAAACCCAACAGGGTGAGCATGACCAGCACGCTTAGACCAAAGACGTTGTAATGCCAGCAAAACAACCAACCTGCATTAAAGAGGCCGCTGAGGGCAAAGAGGTAACCCAACCTTCGCAGGCGTGGACTTTCCTTTTGCGAAGGTCGTGCTTGATAAAAGGCAAAGGCAATCCAGCCGATGTAGATGATTCCCCAAATGGCGAAGACATACCCCGCCGGGACGAAGTAGACCTGAAAGCGATCGGAGATCTCGCCGGTATTTTGCCCGTTGAGAGGCAGGGTACTGGCGAGGATGTTGACGGTGAGTGCGATGACGACGGAAAGAATATTTGCAATTTGGCGTAGCATATCTTTGGACATAAATCCTCCAGAACACGATGGGAGTGCACAGACATGTTCATCATACGGCTTCTTCCTATCAAATACAATCAAGAATGCCCTTCCAAAATATGGAAGGGCATCGAATGACTGACGAATATGCAATTTATTCAGTTGACCGGCTGTCCGAAGCGGGAGAGTTTCTCGCGATGGACGTGCCTTTTGATCTTCAGGCAGTCATCACACAGGCGGATGGTGGCGACGGCGTTCTTTTGCATTTGCTTGTCGATCAGTTCATAATCCTGGGAGGGACCTTCGCCGCAGACCGAGCAAACGTTCGTACCCTGTGCGGCGACCACGATCCTCGTGACGGTCGCCTTGATCGGGTCCACTGCTTCCAAGGCGGCGAACCATTCAGGGGTGTGGGGTTTGTAATAGTATGGCATGTACGATCTCCTCTCGGGAAAACAAATTGTGCAGGAAGAATAAGGTACGGCCATTATATAGAACATGCGTTCTATTGTCAAGGGAAAAGCAAGGAGAGGGGGAGAACTATTTCTTCGGCGGTATGGGGTCGGTAATGAGTTTGTCGAGTGCCAGACCGATCCTGTGGGCCGCGAGGCTGAACACGATCAGCGAGAGGGTGAACAGCACAAGGCTGACTCCCCAACCGATCTTGACGCGCAGTTTATCAAACTCGGCATAGGTTTCGATGGTCACGTCCCGGGATGTCCCGGCGGCATCATCCACACAGTAGACGGTATTTTCCGTGTAGACGACGCCGGGCAGGGGCTGGCTTGAATCCTGTTCCAGGGACATGCGTTGATCGCCGCAAACAGCGGAGGCGGTGTATGGGTAGAGCGAATTGAATGAACCTGTGATCGTGCTGGGGACGAAGCCCACGCCGCATAAAAGACTGAAGATAAGAGCAGCGACGAGAATGGATAGTTTTGTTTTCATGATGCATTTCCTTCGGATGGGCTCTTCAGTGCGCGGGAGAGCCAGGCTGTGTTGTAAACGAGGTGCGGAATGATGGCAGCCACGAGGCTGTCGGTGATGACTATGACGAAAATAAACAATGCAGCGATAAGCATTTGACCCAGCGCCAGCTTCCATGTGCGGCCTTGATACAAGTGGACCAGAATGGAGAGCGCAAGCGAGAACGCGATCCACGGGAAGAGAATGCCGGTTTGACGGCTCATCAGCAGGACCAGATAGCCGCGATAGACCAGCTCTTCACCGAGGACGGCGATCCACAGGTCGGCATAAGCTGCGAGACGTTTCCAGGGAGTGCCGGTATCGGAATATCGCAGGCCGATCAACACGCGCTGACGCGTGGCGGCCATTTCCTCCCGGGATTTCGCGGAGCGCCTGCCGGCAAGAAAAAGAATCAGCAGCAGATATACACTGAGAGCACCGGCAGCCAACAGCGTGGAGAGAGAGGCGGCTTTTGTCCAATTCAGGCCGATGGATTGGAACTCATCCTGCCTGAGCGAGCCGATGAACAGGATCAGCAGAATGGACCCGAGGCGGCCCGGCAGGGTGGTGATGAATCTCCAATTGCCCGGCAGGTTATTGAGCAGGGTGCGCATTTCGTCGGGATAAAACCCGGTGAGGACCTGCGGAAGAATGGCGATGACAATCACGGCGAGAAATTCAAAAACAAAGGTTGACATAATTCCTTCGTCAGCGCATCGTTTGATCGCCGGGAGGCGCGTAGGATTCCAGCAATCCGCAATCGACACAACGATAGTGCAGGATGATCAGCGGTGCGCCGACCTTGCGATAGCCTTCGGAAATACTGCCAAGAAATTTCGTTTGGGCCCATTCCACCCTTTGCCAGTGTTCGCGCATCGGTTCATTGTCGCTGAAGACATACTCGCTGCTGAGCTGGGCCATATCCTTGGTGATGCCCAACCCTTTTTCCATGGCGCCCCCGCAGCGCAAACATTTTGCAGGCGGTGCAAAATTCTCCGTCATGTTGAACTCCTCGGTTGAAAGATGGGACTATTTTCCCGCCGAAGCGGATTTTTGCCCAACCCCCGAAGGGACTATGACCGAGGCGATACTACCTAACTTCGGAGAAAAGCCGTACCACTCTACTTCAATTCGCGCCGCAGCTTCTCGGCGACGGTGCGCAGGGATTTGATGCGCGAATAGTATTTATCGTTGGCTTCCACCAGCGTCCAGGGGGAATCGGGGGTGCTGGTCTTCATCAGCATTTCTTCGGCGGCGGTGATGTAATCCTCCCATTTGCCGCGGTTGCGCCAATCTTCATCGGTGATCTTCCAGGTTTTGTAATTGGTGCGCGTGCGTTCCTTGAAACGGCGCAGCTGCTCCTGCTTGCTGATGTGCATCCAGAATTTAAAGACGATGGTACCGAAGTCGGTGAGCTGGCGCTCGAACTGATTGATCTCGCTGTACGCGCGGCGCCAATCTGCTTCGGTGCAAAAGCCTTCGAGGCGTTCCACCAGCACGCGGCCGTACCAGGAGCGGTCAAAGATGGCGATCTGTCCCTGCTCGGGCAGGCGCCGCCAAAAACGATAGAGATAGTGACGCTCTTTTTCCTCACCTGAAGGAGCGGCGATCGGCCAGACCACATAGCCGCGTGGATCGATGCGCTCGGTGAGGCGCTTGATCGTGCCGCCCTTGCCTGAAGCATCCATGCCTTCGAAGACGATGACCACGGGCCGCTTCTGTGCATAGACTTGAAAGGCCAGCTCGTGCAGTTCAGCCTGCAGCGCCTTGAGCTGCTTATCGTATTCATCACGCTCGGTTGCCAATGTAAGATCAAGACGCTCAAGCATTGACGGCTCCTTTCATTTCCTTCGTCCCGCGCGGACGTTTGGCCTTCGTCCCCGTAGAGGCTGCCAGACCCAGCCGTGCTTCGAGCGAGGCGATGATGGTTTCAAAGACCTTGATGCGCATGTAATAGCGATCGGATGCTTCAACAATCGTCCAGGGGGCATGAGGCGAGTCTGTGCGTGTGATCATGTCCTCCACATAGCCCGTGAATTTTTCATAGCGTTTGTTTTGCAGCAGGTCCTCCTCCCCCACCTGCCAGGCGGTTAACTTATCCTTGCGTAGTTTCCTGATGCGTTTGGCCTGTTCCTCTTCGCTGATGTGCAGCCAGAATTTGAGGATGACCGCGCCATCAGCGGTGAGCATCTCTTCGAATTCGGCGATGTCCTGATACGCGGAACGCAGCTCGTCTTTCTTGATCGTCTTATCCAAACGGTCGATGAGCACGCGGCGATACCATGAAGTATCGAAGGCGACCATTTGTCCGCGGGCGGGAATCTTTTGCCAGAAGCGCCACATCCACGGATAACGCAGCTCGGCGGTGCGCGGCGGCGTGATCGGGACGACGCGGAAACCGCGCGGGTCGAGCCGCTCGACGAGCAGACTGATCAGCCGACCTTTGCCAGTGGCGGACCAACCCTCGAAGACGATGATGACCGGCACTTTCGCGTCGAAGATTGCGTGCTCCAATTCATAGAGACGCTGCTGCAACGGCCGCAGTCGTTTTTTGTATTCATCCTGGGGTAGTGCGAGATCGAGGTTGACGTATTCAAGCATGGAAGGCTCCAATCTTGCGGTTATGGAACTTGATTGTCACACCCGTTATTTTACCCCGCTCTTACAGGATGAGACGTTCAACGCTCATGTGGAGCTCGATGAGACCTCGATGGGAGCTCGATGGGAGCTCGATGGGAGCTCGATGGGAGCTACATCGAAGCTAGCATATAGTGGCTACCCGCAGTTTTGGTGGGATATCGGATGTCCATGCCCCCAGCTGTGGTATCAGGTTTCTGTTGGTACAGTCGAAGGAAGGTAAAAGAGAGGTCCCCCACCGGTGGCATGGACAGTTTCGCAGTGCAGAGAAGATGGGTTCGTACTGCGTTCGTACATCCTTCGTACTTCCATCGTACATGGTTCGTATGGGTGTGGCTCCACCGGTGGCCACCAAAAACAAAAGTGACAGTCACCTAACGGTGGCTGTCACTTGAACGAGCTCAAGGGTCGTCTTACTGCGTGCAGGTCGCATCCAGTGCGGGGAAGTGTCCATCGGGGGAGGCGGGCAGGGCGGTCTTTTGGCAGGGATTTTGGGGCGCGGCGAATTTCAACAAGATATCGCTGACCACTTCCCCGGGCCCGACATTGAGCGCGCCGAGCGTGTCATCCGGGTTCAAATAGGCGGCGACCATCGGTCCGCCAGTGGATTGATGCGCGTAAAGTTGATACATGCCCGCCGGGACTTCGACATCGAAGGACAAGGGGTCGCTTGCGGGAAGGTCATACACGAACCATTGACTCGGATCGAGAATGCTGACCACATATAAAGAGCTTGCGGGCGCGGGCGGGGCTTGATATTCGATGCGCCCGCTGATGCGGCCCGGCGGGATCGGCGTGGGTGCAGGCGGTAATCCCGTTGGATCGGGCGTAGCGGTTGCACAAGCGGCCAGTGTGAGTGCCATCAAACAAATAAGAATTGCAAATAAACGGATTCGGTTTGCTTTCATCGTCTCTCTCCTCTATTGAAACCCATTGGTATATATAAGTTGAAGTATGTCTTATTTCATAGAGTGGTGATTTGCCGGGGAAAAGTGTCGCATGCGCGAGCGGAGTTTGAAGCGTGAAAGAGGACCAGTTAATCTACGGGATGAGAACCAGGGTGACCACCCAGCTCTGCAGATCCGTGTGCGGTGCGGAAGACACCAACAGGGTATGCCCATCCTTTGTAAATTGCAGCCCCAGCCACTGACTGCGCGTGAGTTCCCAACCCAGTGACTTCAACGCGTCGCGGTAAAACGATTCGATCGTTCCCGAATCCACAACAACGCGGAAGGAATAGCGGTCCTCTTGTTTCGCCTCGCCGGCGGTGGCCTGCGGCATGACCGGAATATCGTTCCAACTGGAGAGCGGAGTTTCAGTGGAGGTAAAAGCGACGGGCTGCCCCGATCTCAACGCATCGAATGTAAGCGCAATGGATGTGGCAGTGGCATCGACCACACGGGTTTGTGTCGATTGCGACGGGGTCGTTCCCTGGGGAGTGGGCCAGGGCACGAAGCCGATGAACAACATGCCGACGACAAACAAGCCGGTCAAACTATATTGAATCCACTGTGCGCGCTTCTTCCCCTCCGCGGTTTCGAAGTAAGGGGCCCATCGCTGGCTCAGGGAGAGATACACAGGCCAGCCAAGGATCGCGGCCACGAACAACAAGAGTCCATAGACCCCGCCCGCGGATGCAAAGATCGAAACGATATTCAATTCATTTCGCGTGCCTGTTCCCGTTTCCGCGCAATACCAGGTAAGGTTGGTGACCGTTTGACCGGGGTATGGACGATAGGTTTGCGTTTCCAATTCCATTTCGCCGCGCGGACAGACGAACGGCCGCGCGATACGGTTCAGGGAGGGGAAGATGGCGCCCAGGCCAATCGAGATGATGATGACGCCGATGAACATGCACGAGAAAAAAACCAGGGCCAGCGTGCCCGTTTTATTATTCATACCGTTAAATCCTTTCGACGATCGAATGGCCGCATTATCGGTTCAGGTACGCGAATTGACAATCCCTCCGCAGGGGCAAGCCGTCATTTGAATTGCACATCCACCTTCGCACTGCCGAGGAAACTGCCGATGCGTTGGGCCTGTTCATGCAGGCGATCCAGGACCGGGCGCGGAAGCGAGGCGAACTTTTCGACTGTGATCACGAGTCGATCCTTTTCCTGTGCATGTTTCCAAAGGCCGGCGATCCTTCCATCCACAAGCAGAACGGGCGAGACCCATCCCTGCGCGCTGTAGATCCTTGGGAGATGTTTCTTCTCCACAAGATGCGCGCGCTCTTTATGGCCGAGGATGAACGTATCGAAATAGGGCAGCAGACGCACGTGCGGCGAAGGAAGCGCAGCATTTGCCAGCGCATCCAGATCTTTTTTCAAGAGCGTGCCCTTCCAGCCTTCGACATCCACCGTTGCGAGTTGACTTGCCTGACTCGCCCACATCTGACGCACCTCGCTTTGGGACAGGCTGGCCCACATGGCAAAATCCGTTTCGCTGGCCGGACCGTAGGCCTGCAGATATTTGCGAACGAGCATTCCCTCCGCCTCTTCCGTGGACAGATCCTTCCAGTTCGGGAGCCATGCATCGGCGCGGACGAAGGTTGGCTCATTTCCGCGATATGGACCATAACAAAAGACGCCGCGCGCCGCCGCGGTGCTGAGCAAATAGACAACGGGATAGGTAAGATGACCGACTTGAACGGCAGCGACTTTATTTTTATTGCCCCAGCCGCCCCCCTGGACTTCGCGTTTTTTCAAGCCGAGAATTTGACTGGTACGTTCCGCGATCTCCGGGCGCGTGAGCGGCTCCTCCAAGGCGCGGATGACGGCATCGATGGCCGCATCGATCGTCTTTGCAGGGATGCCCCGCCGGATGGCCCAGTTGACCTCCTTCTCCGAACGGCGGGCCACGCCGCGCGTGAAGAGTGCCAGTTGTTTCGCAGGGACCAGGAACAGGGTGCGGCGCATACAGGATGCCTTGACCAACGTTTTCTTTTCAATGGCCTTTTCGACATCTTCCACGCGCAGGCCCTGCGTTCGAATCCCCAGCGAAAGCTGCGCTGCGGAAAGCAGTTGTGCCTGCGCACCCGCCATGTCATAGGCTACAGACGCGATCTCTTTGGGAGCGGCAAGCTCCGTCAGGCGATGACGCGCGAGACGAAACGCATGGACTTGCTTCCATGTGACGGAAAGTTGGGAAGTGGGTTTGGTGGGCATGGGGCGAATTATAAAGCCCCCACCGGTGGCAAGGGGATTTTCGCACTGCGCGGAACATGAGAACGTAATGCCATCGTACATCCTACGTACTTCCATCGCACATGGCCCATAGGAGCATGCTCCACCGGTGGCGGTAATACAAAAGTGGGCGGCTGGCCCCACCCACGCTGCGCAGTCCCCCAAATACGACATTAAAATAACACAAAAATTATATGTATATCGTAGTCGGATTTGCCCACAGGATGCTAACGCAAGGAGAGGTGCCGCGTTAGTCCTCGTAGAGGGAAGGCGGAGGGCGCGCGGATATAGGATTCTTTAAGCCCCCCAACACTTTAAATCCGGTCGGTACCCCAAAAACGCCCTATTTAGGTACACTAATGACACTAATCTGTTACAAAGTATTGACAAAAATGACACACTTCTGTATAATGAAATTGATAGCAATAAGGCAATTACTTAATAAGGAGGCCGAAATGACGACTAAAAAATCAAAAAGGGTGGCATTTACTTTCGACGAACGTAGTCTAACAACCTTGGAGGAAATGACGAATGCTGGGAAGTTTTCCTCTATAGGTGATACTGTTCGCGAATCTCTCCAAATTAGCAAGGCACTACAAACTCAAGCCAAGAATGGTTATATTGAAGTAATAGTTCGAAATCCAAAAACTGGTGAAGAAAAAATAATTGTTATTCCCTCTTTACAGTCACTTTCCGAGGAATAACAAAATGACATCAAGAAAAAAAACACGTGGGAATAGAGAAGATAGAGCTATTGAAATCTATGACGGCGAGGTGATTGAGGGAGGTGAGATTAGCGAGCTCGATGTACCTTATAAAGTTGATCCGTTAAAAAAACAAAGAGCTGCTACAACAAGAAGTCTCGCATATATTTTAGTAGGAATATTGGCGCTATCAGTAGTTTTACACTACATAACAATAGCTTGGTTATTAATTAATGAAAAGAAGGAACTTACAGTTGAACTAAGTACTATCTTTAGCACTTGGCTACCCGTAATTTCCGGATTGGCAGGCAGTGCGGTCACGTATTACTTTGCGCAGGAGAAATAAATTAATGAACAGACAAACATCAGATTTTTCAAAAACTGCCCAGCCTTTGGTCAAGAACTATACGGCCAACGAGTATTTAAATGCCTTTCGGATTTTAAATCCTGAAAGTCTGATTTGGTCTGTTTCTACGTACAGCATAGTCCCAATAAATGGCGACACATCTCATTCAGATAGAGGGAAAATCAAGAACTTAGCTTGGGAGTTGAGAAGTGCTTACAAGAGTCAATGTAAAGGCCTTGGCTTTATCTTAGACATAGACGAATTCACAATTGTTACGCCTTCAACTTGGCAATTCCCGAAAATTGAAGATTTTAATGGTTATCGCGTAACTCCAGATCTTACATTTCAAACAGACCCAAACGATTCGGAACACAGAAGAATTATCGCTGGCATTCTCAGAGAAGGAATAAAACTTCAATTTAAACAAGAACCTTCAAATATTCTTGGGGATTTATGGCAGGATTATGGAAATTTCTGCCAAATGCCCGACCAGAATTTACAGGATCAAGAAGTTATTTACTGCAGAGGCTTTCAAGTATCGCCAGAAATACTTAACTCGGGTATTTGGTGTTTAAAAACCGAAGTTTACTCCAAAGGTCTGGATGCACTTACAATTGGCGATTATTACTCCAAAGGGCAAGTGAAACAACTAACTGAATTGTTTCGCGCTAAGCGTGCCAACCGATTGACACGCTCAAATCTACCCTCCGATATTAGAGTTTGGTGTTCAACAGGCAGTAAAGCAGAAGTATTAGAGCTAGACAATCCTGATGAAATATTAACTCACGAAAATCTATCAATTGAAGCTCAAAAAACTCTTTCCACCCAACAAATCCTTTGTAAACGTTTCGGAAAAACACCATTGCAAGTTCTTCCAAGCAGCATAAGATTAATTCTCGACACCCAGACAACACAAGATGATCACAGCGAAACGATCATTGACCCAAATCAAAGATTGGAATGGTATTCAAATCTACAAAAATTCTTTGATGGAATGAGTTGCTATGGTGTCATGATTGAACTTGACAAAACTCCTATCTCTATAAGAGATTTTGAGCATCTAATTATTCCACCACCTACCTTAAAGGTCAGAACATCGGCAGATAAAGTCGGAATTTTACGATTAGAGCAAGATCTACCGATAGAAGAAGCTATAAAAACCCGTGCCAGCCAGCGCGCCCGACTGATTCGGCAGAATGGCTACTTAGAACAACGTCCAATCAACCCGCTTCTTGCATTCCCAAGCCATCTTGGAAGCAGTCGTGCAAATAGACTACAAAAAGACCTCAACTGGATTATTAATAATCAAGGCTTAGATTTTAAATTTGGAGAACCATTTCTATATAGCACAGTGGAAGAAATAGCCACAAGAGTTGAAAAGAGTGGACACGACGCTTTATTTGCAGTTTTACCTGAAGGCGAAAGCTCTACCCAAAGCGAGATTGACACTCACGAAAAAATTAAACGTCAAATCCCTGTTCCATCACAATGCATACATCACAACAACACTCTTCCTGGAAGATGGGTTGACAAATCACCAAATGAACTGAAAGAAAAAGACAATCGGCTAGCCAAAAAAGTTGAAAACCGTTACCGCCAATGTGTATTAAATCTTTTGGTAAAACATCACTGGGTACCGTTTGCACCTTCAGAAGCTTTCTCTTATAACGTCCACGTTGCCATCGATGTGGGCGGGAGGCATAACAACCGGGTCATGGCATGTATTGGTTATGGATTCTCTGATCCAACAAAGGGATTGTTATTTCTTCCTAAAGAAATTCAAATTGACACACAAAAAGCAGAGCCGATTCCAACATCACATTTATTTAATGGTCTACTCACCTTGTTCGACGAGCTAAAAAACCGACTTGCCGAAGGTGGAATTGAAGCAGATTTCAGTAAAGTGTTGTTTTTCCGCGACGGCCAATTTCGTGGTCAAGGCGATGTTTGGAATGAGTTCGACGCTCTTGAGCAATTACATAAAGAGCTACTAAAGCAAAAATTAATCAAGACAGACTCCCTTTGGACTGCTACTGAAGTTTCAAAAAGGGCTGAAAACTGGCGTGTTATCAAAAAACTGGAAAATGTAATAGATAACCCTCTAGTTGGCACTTGCGTGTTTCCCTTTAACGATGAGAAACGTGCCATTGTTTGTACAACCGGAAGACCATACCTAACACAGGGAACATCTGCGCCACTTGTAGTTAATGTACTAGACGTTTACGGTGAATCAAATAAGAAAGCCGTCTTGAAGGACCTAGTATGGGAAGCAGACATGTGCTTTACAAAACTCGATATGGGAATGAGTCTTCCTTGGATTTTACATGTTGCTGATACTGGTGCTCTACAACAATCAAAAGCCTATAAAATTACCGGCATCACAGTTTAGCTATTTCCAGGATTGCATCAAAAATCATTTCTTCCCATGCTTGGTAAGCCGAATCACCCTCACTTTGATATACAAGCCATGCTTTAACGACTAAGTCGGAAGTTAATGTATCGGAATTAAAATCAAATTCTTGTTTTGATATTCTTTCCAAGTCTTTGTTGTATAAGCGAGGCAGTCCTAAAGCAGCACAATATTCACAACTTCTATCCAAGTATTTTCCAATTAGTTCCTTGTTACGGAGAGTTACATACTTGTTATGATCTGAATGGGATATGCTACTTTCCCAAGCTTTTATTGCCAAATCCAGAGGTTTTGTATATTCAGTCCAATTAAGTTTTTTTGCGCATTCAATCAACGCATAGGCTCTTATAGCCACTGGAGGATGGTCGCTGCTAACAATGAATGGATTGGCATTTTCATGATCAGCATAAAAAGTGCTTAAATACGCGGGGCCGCATGACCATAATCCAATTACATCGATAACTATTTCATGAGACCATCGTGAATTTCCACTAAGAGGATTCCACAGATTACTAACCTCGTCTATTGTTTCCTTAGCCCTAATTCTAGCTACACCCCTATCAGCTATAGAACGAAGTTGCAATCCATTCACTGTTTCGTCAAGAATCGGAATTAACATTTCAAATAAAACTTTTCCATGCCTCGAAATTAAATAATGGCCCATTTCATGAAAAAGCCACGCATACTCTAGCAAGTTTGGCTTTTCGCCCCTATAGCCTCTACGAAAATAGATCATATCTAGTGTTTGAAGTTCAACAGGGCCAACTAATCTTTCAGTTCTGATATGTGGCATCTGAACTACTTCATGCGCCCACGATTTTCTGTAGCCGGGAATTATCATGTTTGAGCATTTTACGAATTGGCGACTCCAAGCATCAGCAATTGATAAAATTAAATAAGCATCAAAATAGAATCTATCATTTGTTTCAGGAAGTCGTTCTAGAATAGAAACGATTTTACTTAAAACTTTTTCTGTTGACTTGTGGTCCTCGCTAATACTAGCAACATTAATAATCTCACTCAACAATTCTACAATTGGACTCAGAGGAGTGTCGATAAAAGTATCTATTTGCTCTTGGACTAAAACAATATTTGCTTTGATATCTTGGGTTCTTCTTGGCATGAAAACCTCTTTTTAAGTCCCGTCTTTTGATTTTCAACAAGCACAACAAGGCAGTTTTTATAATCTAAAAAGGCACAGCTATATTTACTGCACCTTTTTAGATTATTCTTTAAACTAGAGTTTCGCGAACCTGCTGACCACCTTCGCCGCCGCGGCGGGACGGTCCATGACGCCGCCCTGGTGGATGAAGATGGGCGTGCCTTCTTTTGTGTGGGCAAAATCCACGAAGGCCTGGCCGGTGATGAAGCGCGCGCCATCGATGGCGCAGGAGGTCACGAAGCCGATGCGTCTGCCTTCGCCGTCCATCACGGGGTCGCCGTTGTGCGCCATGCGTGTGCGCTGCTCGTCAAAGGTAAAGCGGATCACGACGCCTTTGCGTTCCTTTTCTCTCGCCACGTAGGCGTCACGGCCGATGAACCACGGCTTGTAGGTTTTGACGTACGAACCAAAGCCGCCTTCGGCCACGCCGAGGTCACGCTCACCGAACTTGCCGGAGTCGAGTCCCATCTCGTGACCGTACAACGGCAGGCCGGCTTCGGTACGCAATGAATCTCTTGCGCCCAGGCCGATGGGCTTGACGCCAAACGCCTCCCCTGCTTTCAAGACCGCATTCCAAAAGTCCACGACGCGTTCGGGGTGGACGAACAATTCAAAGGCCAGCTTCTCGCCGGTGTAACCGGTGCGCGAGACGATCAGGTCAAAGCCGCCGATCACGGCATCGCACAATTCGGTGCGCTTTAACTTCATGATGCGCGCCCGGGTCTTATCGTCCACGCCCATCGCGAAGAGCGTGTCACGGCTCTTCGGTCCCTGCAGGGCAATATCCACCCGCATGGCAGAACCAGCTTTCGGGTCCCGCAGGTTGCGGATCTCGGCATTGTATCCGTACGTGCGCGCCCACGGCCGCCCGAGGTCGATCAACACTTTTCCATCGCGCACACTTTCCAGCCAGGTGCGGTCCTTGTCATCGTTCGACGCGTTCACGACCACGAGATAGTTATCCCAGCCGCGGCGATAGACGAGCGTATCGTCGAGCACGCTGGCATTGGGTGTCAGGAAATGCGAATACAAAGACTCGCCGGGCAGCAGTCCGCCGCAGTCATTGCCGCAGACCGCATCGAGGAACGAAGCCGCATCTGCGCCGCGCACATCGTACACGCCCATGTGCGAAACATCGAAGAGCCCCGCCGCATTGCGCGTGGCCAGATGTTCCTCGAAGATGCCGCTGTACTGCACGGGCATTTCCCATCCCGCGAACGGGACCATTCTGCCGCCGAGATCGCGATGGGTTTGATTCAACGCCGTCTTTTTCAACTCGCCTTCAGATTCCTGCCACTTGAAAGGCGGCAGCGCATCACCCTTAATCTCGGGGCTGGCTCCGATAAACCAGGGTTTGACTCCACCTTTGAGCGGGGGCACTGTGGCCTTTAAGGACACAGCGCGCTGTGTCCCTACCACTTCATTCACCACGAACGGTCCGGGCATGCGCTTCGCGCTGAAATCCTTCTGACCATCGAGGTTGAACGAGGTGTATCCATCCGAAAGATCGCGCAGCCAGGTCGCCACGGTAGAAGCATTCTTGACCGGCACTTGCAACTGATAGGTCGTGTTATCCACGTTCTTCAACAAGCCTTTGATCACGCCTTTCGGTGTGGAGATCGAAGTGACCTGCGTCTTGCCTTTCTTCAATGCTGAAAGATCGGAAGACACGGCAAAATCCAACACCTGACGCACGCGGGGTCCGCTCAATTCATACACGCCTGTCGTAGATTTATCGTCCACATAATAGAAATGAGGATAGCCGTTGCTGGTCGGCTTGAAGTCAATGCCGGCGGAGGTGGCCAGCTTGCGGATCTTCAACTTGGCTTCGTTCAATACATTGAAATCAAGTTTTGCACGGCGTTGCTTGCCCTTCTTGACCGTATCCACGGAATGCGGCGCACAGGCGAGCAATACATCTGCCATGATATTAGCGAGTTCGCGTGTCTTCTTCTCGTCGAATCCGCGCTGCGTGATCCACGGCGTTCCCAAGCGAATGCCGCTTGGGTCCATCGAGTTCTTGTCCCCGGGGATGGTGTTGCGATTGACAACGACTCCGACAATATCCAAAATGCGCGAAGCCTGGTCACCGCTGAGTTTGGTGCCATCTTCGCCGACAATGCTTGTGCAATCGACGTTGACGAGATGCGTATTTGTGCCACCGAACGGCACGCGTAGTCCACGCTTTTCGAATTGGTCAGCCATCGCTTTGGCATTCTTGAGAGTTTGTGCCTGGAGTTGTTTAAACTGTTTGGTCTGGGTCAGCTTGAAGGTTAAAGCAAGACCCGCAAATACGTTGACGTGCGGTCCGCCCTGCTCACCGGGGAAGACAGCTTTATCGATCTTCTTGGCAATCGCCGGGTCGGTGGTCATGATGACCGCGCCGCGAGGGCCGTCAATGCTTTTGTGCGTGGTGGACATGACCACATGCGCGTGTCCGATGGGCGAAGGAACGACACCAGCCGCGACGAGCCCGCCGATGTGGGAGATATCGGTCAACAAGTAGGCGCCGCAATCATCTGCGATCCTTCTAAATTTTTCCCAATCGGGCATCCATGAATAGGAGGAATAGCCCGCGATCATCAACTTGGGTTTGTGCTGCATTGCCAATTCATGGATGGCTTCATAGTCGATCTTTTCGTTTTCGTTGATCGTGTAATGCACAGCCTTGAACCACTTGCCCGAACGATTGACGGACGAACCATGCGAGAGATGTCCGCCATGTAATAAGTTAAGACCCATCACGGTGCTGCCCAGTTCGATCAACGCATGATAGACCGCGTTGTTGGCGGGTCCGCCGGAGAGGGCCTGCACGTTCACATAAATTTGGTCGGCAGAAACTCCATTGGCGGCAAACGTCTGCGCGACGCGGCGGCGGGCCAATGCCTCGACCGTGTCCGCATATTCCACGCCCTTGTAGTAGCGCGGGTCACTGTTGCGGCGGTAATGCGCCAACCGCGCGGGATGATCGAGAATTTCCTCGTCATCCATCCAGCGGGTTTCTTCATCGGGATAGCCTTCCGCATAGATATTTTGGAACGCGGAAGCCAGCGCCTCACGCACGGCCATCGGCGCAGTGGATTCGGATGCGATCAGGATCAACTTGCGATATTGTCGCTCCGCCTCCAACTGGGTCAGCTTGTATACATCCGGGTCCAGCTTCTCCAACGACCCACGGAATAAATAATCGGACATGCGAATCTCCTTGAATTTTCTTTTTTGTATTCTATCAACTTACTGCTTGCATAGTACGCTTGAACAACTCGGTTAATTCTTTTGCATCATAAGATTGTTTAACCGGAACTCGAGCAATAGGAATATTGGCAGTCGAAAGAACCTTTTCAACAAACTCATCTCGGTTTATACGGTCAGCTCGCTGATGGGAAGAATCATCCAACTCAATCACCAACATAGGCTTAAGCGATTTTGGGTCTACGAGCAAAAAATCCACTTGCTTTCGATCTATTTGATTATAGAATTTATAAAAACTTGACTTTTCAATACCCGATATAGAAACTAAATCGCGCAAGGCAACATGAGGAAAAATAATCATATTTTCCTCCAGCATTTTCTTCAAGAAGTGATAAAAAGAAGCTTCGGCATTCGAGAAAAAATATTGTTTTGCCTTATAAGGAAATTGAACTTGGCTCTGTTTTTTGCGCCCAATCCCAAATATGGCGGTGAGACACCCTGGATTCTGAGAAGACATTTGTGCTCCGAGGAAAGAGTTAAGTATTATCAATGACAAATTGAATTGTAGAACGGGAAAGGGGGATGGTCAAGTGGAAAAAAGAAACCCACCCACACAATTTCTCTACAACCTGGTCACAACCCGATAACACCCCTCCTCTATCATTGGCGAAGGTTGAAGGAGCTTCAACCAAAACTTATCAAGAGGTGTAAACATGAAAAAGAAAATAATGATCCTGCTCGGCGGTCTGCTGGCGGTTGCAATCCTGGCGGCCGGCGTGCGTGTGACAACTGCCTACGCACAGGATGGTACTCCGCCTTCCCCGATTGCCGGCCAGCCCGGTGATGGACGTGGTCACGGCCGCGGACTCGGTGAGACCGAACTGGCCGCCGCCGCGGAAGCCCTCGGCATGACGACCGATGAAGTGTCGGCTGCATTGGCTGACGGAAAGACGCTCGAAGACCTCGCCACCACTGCGGGGGTAGACATCGCCGATGTACAAGCCGCGATCCAGGCTGCGCATGAAACTGAAATGCGTGCCAACATTGCAGCCGGCGTGGCGGATGGAAGCATCTCACAGGAGAAAGCAGACTGGCTTCTGGAAGGTCTCGATAAAGGCTTCCTCAGCGGACCCGGCGGCTTCGGCTTTGGCGGTCCGCACGGCGATAAGAACGGCGGCCCGATGAATCAACCCGCAGCCACGCCTGCTGGTTAATGGCGTGTCACCCTGCCTGCACCGTGCAGCAGGCACGCGTGAGCGACAGCGACACATGCACCGCGCTGCGGATGCAGTGCAGGTGAGGGTCTCGATTTATAGAATTAGAGATACTTCGGGCGAAGAACGCCCTCACATCGTCCCGACACCGTACCTGCGCTCGGTGCAGGTATGTCCTTCGGGACGGTGTGACATAATAATAAACATGACTCACCCCGAAATTAATCTTCGTGGGTGAGTCTCTTCTTAAGAACAAAATGGGACGCTGATAAACGCAGAAAAACGGTGATTCTGGCCTCTTATCAGCGAAAATCAGCGTTCATCTGCGTCCAAATTAAATTTGGGGTTAATTATGTTTGATTCCTGACAAATCCATTGAGTGCCGCATAAAACATTCGAACAAATGGGCCTTGAATTCCTGTATCAAACCCTGTACACTCAAACCATGTCCAATCCTCTCAAGCTCGACCAACTTGCAAAACTTGAAGGCAGCGGTCCGCTGTTGCTGCGGCTGGTGGAACTCAGCGTCACGCTCAACTCCACGCTCGATCTCGATGAACTGCTTGGGTTGATCACCGCCACCGCCACGGAATTACTGGATTGCGAAGCCGCCTCCATTTTGCTGCTCGATGAAAAGAATCCACGCCTGTACTTTGCCGCCGCCACCGGCTCGGATCCGATCAAGCTGGCGGAGATCCCCGTCCCGATCGACAGCAGCCTGGCCGGAACCATCTTCCGCACCGGCCAGGCGATGATCCTCAACGAGGTCGAACAGGATCCACGACATTACTCGCTGGTCTCCGAACACATCAAATTCAAGACGAAATCCCTGCTGGGCGTACCGATGCCGATCAAGGACCGAACCATGGGCGTGCTGGAAGCCGTCAACAAAAGGGACCAGCTCTTTACCGAAAAAGATGCGACCGTCCTTTCGGTCATCGCCGCCCATGCGGCCATCGCCATCAACAACGCCCGTCTGTTGAGCACCACCCAAACAGCGCTCAAAAGAGTAAAAGAGACCAACCTGCTCAAAAGTAATTTCCTCGCGCTGGCTTCCCACGAACTGCGCACCCCGCTCGGCATCATCATCGGCTATGCCACCTTCCTGCAAGCGGGCGCCACCGGGGAGGATTCCGATCATGCCGGCCAGGTGCTAAAGGCCGCCGCACAAATGCGCATGCTCGTCGACCAGATGAGCAACCTGACCATGCTGCAATCGGATGAAATGCTGCTACAGCCCGTCAAAGTCCCTGTTCAGAACCTGCTGCACTTTGCGATCGATGAGATCCTCTATTCCGCTGAAAGCCGCAATATAAAACTGGTCCACGCCTTTCAGGAGGAAGCCTTGTACACCAAGGTGGATATTAAACGAACAAGCCTGGCGATCGCCAACGTGTTGAATAACGCCGTCCGTTTTTCACCCGAAGGCAGTGAGATCACCATCGGCGCAGTGGATCAGGGAAAGAACATCCTGCTTTGGGTGCAGGATCAAGGCATCGGCATCCCCGTGGATAAGCTGGAAATGATATTCGAAGAGTTCTATCAGATCGAACCGCCCAACACACGCCGCGTCGGCGGGCTGGGCATCGGGCTCAGCATTTCAAAAGGCATCCTCGAAGCACAGGGCGGGAAGATCTGGGCGGAGTCCGAAGGGCAAGGCAAAGGTTCCACGTTCAAGATGGAATTACCAAAAGCAAAATAAAAAGAGAGTCGGCTTGGCCGACTCTCTTTTCTTATTCAAGTTAAGGTCTGGGTCCCGGTCCACCACCGCCCGGGGAGGGGCGATTTCCCAGCGATGCCTGAAATTGATTCACACCGCCGCGTGCCTGGGGAATCTCTCCGCGGGCGAATTGGGTAGTGATCTCATCAAAGCGTCCGCTGAATTGGTTCAGGTCGATATTGCCGGCAGGTCCGTTCCCAGCAAACGGGCCGCTTCCACCACCCACTGTCTGAAAGCCGGCCTGTGCGTTCCTGCCAAGCTGGGCCAGGTTCATCAATTCACTCTGCGAAAGTTTGTCATCGCCCATCGCGGCGTTCGCGGCATCGATAAAGTCAAATGCGGATTGCAGCGCAGCGATTTGATCGGTAGGGATATTATTCGGCTGGATGTTCGATATCGCATCCACACGGGACTGTTGGTCTGCTTTTACAACCTCGAGCATATCCTGCGCCTGAGTCTTTACCTCCTGTGCATTCGCCTGGGCTTCCGACGCAGCAGTTTCCAATTGGGTGATCGTGCTCTCCGCCAATTCGAGTCCCTGCGACAAAGTGGAACTGATCTCCTGCAAGGACTGGTCGATGGAACTCAGGGTTGTGTTTAATTGTTCCAACTCCGCTTCGATGGCCTGCATCTCCGCAATGGATTGATACGCCAGGTCTGAATACAAGGCATAGTATTCCGCCATCAAGTCTTCCGCATATTCCACATAGTAATCGGCATAGTAGTAATAATCGTAGACATAGGTCACTTCTTCGGTGGTCACGGCATCGTCGCTGGTGGTGTAATACACCGAGGATGTCGTGGCTTCGGTGGCGGTCACAGCCTCGGCAACAGCTTCGTCGATCAAAGCAGCCAGTTCATCTTCGGTCAGGGTCACATACTCGACGGTGGGTCCCGGCGTTGGCGTGGCCGGCATGGCGGTCAATGCCGTGGAGTTGACAGTCGCCTGGGCCAATGCGGAGGCTTGTTGCGTGCCGGCCACGGCGGTGTTGATGGCAGCGTTCGGGTCTTCGGTGGCTGCCCCGCCCGCGCCGCAGGCCAGGGTCACAGCCATGAGCAGAATGACACTAACGATGATCTGAATTTTCGATTTCATTTTGTTCTCCTCTGAATAAGGTCTTACGTTGATATATAAACCATCACCAAACATTTAAAAATCCAATGGCGGACTCCGAAAGTTCCACTTTCGAATATCAGCCCGAAGTAGAACTTCGGGATTCCGTACTCATTCATGCAAGATGTCTACTATACAATTCTTCGCTGCACAATGCCCTTTACAGCTTTGTAGGGACGTAACGTGACACTCGGGTTGGGTTCGGCGGGGCTGGGATCCCCGGGCAGAATATTCCACCTGCGCGAGATCATGGCAAGCACGGCGATCGCTTCGGTCATGGCGAAGTGCTCGCCGATGCAAATTCGGTTGCCGCCGCCAAAGGGAAAGAAGGCGTATCGCGGAAGCGAATGCATTTCGAGATCGTCCCAGCGCTCGGGTCGGAATTGATGCGGTTCGTCATAAAAGCGCGGGTCGTGCTGGGTCACCCACTGGCTGACGATCACCACCGAGCCGGCTTTGATCTCCTGTCCGCCGATCACGCAATCGTTCAGGGCCTGCCGTCCGATGGCCCAGGCCGGCGGACGCATCCGCAGGGTCTCCTTCACAATATTGCGCGTGTACGGAAGATTATTGATATCTTCAGAAGTTGGGAAGCGGTCATTCAATACGGCATCCACCTCGGCTTGCAGTTTCCCCTGCACCATCGGGTTGTGCGCAAGCATGTCCCAACACCAGGCGAGTAACAACGCAGTGGTCTCGTGACCCGCCAGCAAAAAGGTCAGCGTGTGCGCATGGATCTGTTCATCGGTGAATTGGCCTTTGCTGTTTTCCTTGAGGATGTTCACCAATGCATTCTTCGCATGAACGGATTGTGAATCGGCGAGCAGCATTTGAGTAACCAGATCAAGATCGGTTTTGGCCTGTTTGAATTTCGGGAACAAGGAACGCGTCGCTTCCGGCAGCGGCAGTTGGGCCAGCGGAAAGAGTCGGATCAGCGTCTTCATCGATTCACTCACGCGTTCCACCGCCCCTTTCGGCGAACTGCCAAAGAACGACCACAACGCGATATCGAGGGTCAGGCGCATCATCTCCTCGGAGAAATTGATATCCTGACGGTGAGTCCACTGGGACATATGAGCGTACGTGTTCTCATTCATCAAGGGAAGATATTCCTCCATCCTGTGACGATGAAACGCAGGCTGCAAGGCGCGGCGCTGGGCGAGATGTTCCTCGCCTTCGCTGGTGAGCAGGCCTTCGCCAAGGATGATGCGCGCGCGCTGCAAGCTGGGGCCTTTGACGAAATTTCCCTGCTGCTTCACCAATACCTGTTCGATGAAGTCGGGGTGATTGAGGATGTAGAAATCGCGCTTCGGCATTTTGACGTGCGCAATATCGCCATGCTCCCGGGCAAGCTCACTCAAGGTATCGAGCGGACTGTGGAACATCCTCCACATAAATTCCAGAGCGGATGTTTCCTGATGCGTTTTTGCAAATGAATAATCTGTTTCCATGGTTGATCTCCTGTTGATAGCCCCATCTTACAGTCGGAGACCCGCGGCGTCTGCCCGCATGGGAGGGTGAAAGCTCCCCCTCTTTCGTTGGTACTCGTATTTTTTACAATTCTTCGGGTTTCACCAATCCAAAGCGCACCGCCATCAACGCAGCCTGCGTACGGTCGCTGACCCCCAGCTTCATCAACACATCACTGACATAACCCTTCACGGTCATCTCGGTCAGCGTCAATTGCACTGCAATTTCCTTGTTGCTCATGCCGCGTGCCAGCAGCTTCAACAGATCGCGTTCGCGTTCCGTCAATTCTTCAAATGGATCCTGCGGCATGGGCGCACGCGCCATTAATCGTTTTGCGATCTCTGGATGTAACTGCGGCTTCCCTTTCGCCGCGCCGCGAATCGCATCCACCAATTCATCGCCGCCCATCTCTTTCAACAGGAATCCACTGGCGCCTGCACGCAGTGCCGCATAAATATGGGCATCATCGCTGAACGAAGTGAGGATCAAAACGGGCAATTCAGGGAATTCCGGCCGGATACCCTTCAACGCGTCCACGCCATCGACGTTCGGCATTTGCAGATCCATCAACACGACATCCGGCTTGTGTTTTTGGATCAACTTCAACACCTGCGAACCGTCCACGGCTTCATCGAGCACCTTCATATCCTTTTCGGCATCGATGGTCATGCGCAATCCGCGGCGCACAATTTGATGGTCATCGGCGATCAATATTTTCAGCATCATTCCCTCGGCAGCGGCAAACTAAAATGGATGGTCGTTCCAACCCCAATCACAGATTCGATTTTCAACTCCCCGCCCAACGCCAGCACGCGTTCGCGCATGCCGCGCACTCCGTAATGGCCGGCGGGAAGCGCCTCCACGTCAAACCCCATTCCATCATCCTGGATCACTCCATGCAATTTTGCACCACAGCGTACTTCAACTCGCGCCGTTCTGCCTTTGCCGTGCTTCACCGCATTTTGTAAAGACTCGCGGATCACCCACGTGGCCGAATCCACAGTATCTTTTTGAAGGATGACCCGTCCGGGGATATCCAGCGCAATGGAAAGCAGCGACCCGCCTTCCGGTCCGCTCCGCCGGGAGAACGCTTCGCACACGCCTTGTACTGCCTCTGTCAAATCCGCAGTTTCCCCCACTGAATCATTTCTCAACTGATTCAACAACAGGCGCATTTCCTTCAACGTATCGCGCGCCTGCATTTCCAACGCCTGCAGATCATCCTTCATTTCAGGCGAGGCGTTCGCCGCGAGTCCGCGCGCCACGAGATGCATCCCAAACAGACTCTGAGTCACCGAGTCATGCAAATCACGGGCGATCTTCTGCCGCTCCTCATACGCCGCAATGGATTTTTGGTCTGCAATGCCTTGTTGGGTTTGCTCTTTGACCCTTTCTTCCAAAGTTTGATTCAATACATATAAGTTTTCGTACGCATTTGCATAAGCCAGTGCCAGCGCAGCCTGTTGGGCTAACCCGCTCAGGCGGGCGCGCTCATCTGGATCATAGTCCGGTCCCGCCCTGCGCGATCCCAGCCAATACCCTCCCAATGGAACCTTCCCAGCGATCAAACGTGTATTCCACGCCGGCATAAGATGGGCGGGCGGCACATCCGGCTCGGGGAATAACTTTAGCACTCCCCATTCCGCACCGATCTGCCGAGGGAATACTTCGTTGAACAATCGAATGATCTCTTCACGGCGCTTTGCCTGTGCCAGCAGACTTTGCATCTCCTGCACTGCATTCTGAAATTTTAACCGGTCGGGATATAAAAGTTTATCGAGCCACGTCTGAACCCATTTGCGTGTCGGTTCGAACAAAACAGCGGCAATAAACAGGCCGATCAGCGGCGCCAGCGGACGCGAGGTTAACGAGTCGGCAAAGAGCTCTGCCATTCCTATGGTGAGGGCCAGATATAAGGTCAGGAAAAGAAGCGAAACCGTTCCATAAATCAGCGTGCGGCGCAGGATGCGATCAATGCCGAAGAGATCGTGCCGCAACACGGCGTAGGAAATCCCAATGGGCACGAAGAGTTGAAAGAGAAGCAACAGGTCGTAGGGGAAGATATCCAACCCCAACGCAAGTGTGAACGGACGAAACCAGAGGGGTATTTCGGCAAGTGCAATGCTAAAGAGCACAATGCGGGCACGCTGCGCATCCCGCAGATTCTCCGGCGACGCATCACGCGTGACCATGAAAAGATTCACAAAAAAGAGGACGACAACCACAGTCAACCAGGTGAATAAAAATGCAAGAGCAAGGACGCGCTGCCATGGATACGAGGTGAATAAAAAAGCAGCCACCAGAATCGCTGAGAGTGCGTATCCGCACAGGATCGCCCACATCGGGACGCGATTGCGCCGCGGGAACCATGCACTCATGTGAAGAGCCATCGGCAAGAGAATGCCGCCTTGAATCAGTCGAAGGATCAAGTGCAGCGGGATGAACTGATAAAGCGGCGCACCGGGTTGAACGAAGGGCAGGTCATTCAATTCAAAGGGGATCAAAAGGAAGAAGGCAAAGGAAATCGCAAAACAGGCAACGATGGTATGGCTTTCCCCCGGGCGAACGAGCGACGGCATGAGTCCCGTCACCAGGATCAACACGGAAACAAACAGGGAAAACGGGGTAACCAATCCCCTGAGCGGGATGGTCCCAGCAAGAGTCGCCCAACGCAGGAGCAAACCCTGTAAAATAAACACCGACAGGATGGGAAGGTAATATCCGATGAATTTCTTCATTACGATTGAATTGTAGGGGGTGAAATGGGAAGGGTCAAGATATCAAAAAGAGACCGATGGCTCGGTCTCTTTTTGAATTTACGGGGTCGGTATGGGCACATCAACAACATCTACCGAATCAAAACCTACATCGGTATCCGTGTTGCTTGGCAAGTCTGGTGCCTGTATGGCGATATATTGATACGAACCAGGCGGCGGATTACTAACTGCATTATCCACATCAATGAGGACGCCGGTATCCGGGGCTGATCCAGCCCCATCCGGGTCGTACAATTCCGAGGCGTCAATTGGCTGATTATCGCCTTCAGAACCTGATACATCACCGACATTTGAATTATCATCCGGTATTCCATCACCCCAGTTAAATACCACATAATACTGTGAGCCATCCATCGAGATACTGATGATAACATGGTCCATTTGTATGCCCGGGCCAGAAGCCTGTTCATAGTATACAAGATCGGCATTGGTATCGGACGGAGTGCTAACCACTAGAATTGGAGAACCGAGATTGATAATAATATAGTATCCATCCGGAACACTGCCAATCGATCCATTCGGTGCGCCCACCTCAATGTTTCCAGGTACAGGGGTTGGGCTTCCAACCAAAGGTGTTGATGTTGGATATATACACGGTAATGAACCGCCATTATTATTAGCAGCCACATCTGTACAGGTTGGCGCAGGCGTGGTCGCCGATGCAGTGGCTGTCGCCGTCGTTGCAACGGGCGTTGGCGTATCATCTTTTGGTTTTTTTGTTGCAGTGGCCGTTGAAGAAGGCGGAGGCGTGGATGTTGCACTTGCAGTCACGCTGGGTGTAGGGGAGGCACCTGTCGGTGATGGCGTTACCGAAGGCGTTGTGCTTGGTTCAAAAATAACGAAGGGCGGAAAGACGAGACCTGATCCCGAATCACCGATGGGAGTTAGGAAGGTATCCCACCAGCTGGCCGGGGTCAGGATATCGCCGGAAATCGCGGGGACGACCAATTGATCCTGTTTGGCAGCCGTCTGAGGATCAAGATACGAATTCATCTCCCCTTCGACAATCCAGTTGGGATTCATGCGGATGGCAAGCTGACCCACAAAGAGCATCAACAACACCCCAAACGGCAGGATGAAAATGATAACACCCCAGTCACGTCTTCTATTTTGAGTGCGATTCATGGTTTACCATCCGATTCCCGCTCAATGGGCAGGGAAATATAAAACGTGCTGCCAGGGAAGTTCTCTTCATCATGTCCCTGACTTTCCGCCCAAATTTTACCACCGTGCGCTTCGATAATTCCACGCGCGATCACCAGGCCCAATCCCAAACCGCCGCCTTTAAATTTTGTCTTTCCGGAGGAATGCAGCATGACATCTCCGGTTTGGGAAAATTTATTGAAGATATTGGGAAGTTCGTCCTTGTTGATCCCGATCCCGGTATCACGAATCGCGATCTCAACATGAGCAGGCTCCGTCCCGTTCTTATACTGTCCCTGCACGACCACTGACCCGCCGTCCGGTGTGTACTTGATCGAGTTCATGATCACCTGATAGAAGGCTTTTCGCAACATGTCCGGGTCTGCCTGTAGTTTGGGAAGTTCTGTAAGTCCGTTCAGGCTTAGCTCGATGTTGCGATCCTGGAGGTCTGGTTTGAACACTTTCTGCACCTTCTGGATCACCGGCGCCAAAAGAACTTCCGACTTTTTCAAGTAAAGTGTATTGCTGTCAATACGCGAGACGTCGAGCATATTATTAACTGTCTCGTTCATACGGTCGGAACCTTCCATGATCCCGCCAATCAATTTCAACATATCAGCATCCCCTTTTGCCTTCTGCTCAAGCATTTGCGCATACCCCACAACCAGGGTAAGCGGTGTGCGCAATTCATGCGCGGAAATCTGGATGAAATTCGCCTTGGTGCGGTCCATCTTTTCGAGCAGCTCGTTCTTACGCTGAAGTTCGTGCGTCCGCTCCTGCAAGCTGTTGGTCATCAAGTCAAAGGTGCTTGCCAGTTTACCGATCTCATCCCGGGAATCGATCCCTGTCCGCATATCCAGGTCGCCACTGGCAATGGCTTGCGAGGTGCTGACCAGGGAATTAAGCGGTTTGATGATCAATTGCGATACAGTCACACCAATGACGATGACACCGAGCATGACGCTGAAAAACAACAGCGTGTAATTTAAACGGTTATCCGAAGCGGATTGAATGACGAAATTAAGAGGCAGGGCCACGGCGAACACGCCGATGCGGTCGTTGCCCACCTGCAATGGACCACGCGCCAGACGATACCAGCGTCCGCCTAACAGGAAGTTCTCGCCTTCCACAATATTGCTGGAAGCAATTACGCTCCTGTAATTCTCTTCCGGAATTGTCACCACCTGAAGAATGTCCTGATCGGCACTGTCTGCAATTAACGTGGTGCCAATAGCCTGTCCATTCCCGCCATAGATCACAATATCAGCGAGCACCGTGCTTTTCAAATATGGGAGAATGGAATCCATCGAAGTACCGATGACCACCACGCCCGCAAATTGCGAGTCAAAAGCCACAGGCAAAGCAGTATAGTAATAATATTTTGAATTTACGAGGTTCTGACCCAAGGCGCGATTTGGAGCCGCGTCTATATTTTTATCTTTTAAATAAGGCGTGACAATCGGTGAACGCCCCGCTCCAGTTTCCTGATTTACTTCCTGCAATACTCCGTTGGCATCGGTGACAAGATGAACAAGCTCTTCCCCACCGGGAGTGATCAGAATAATGTTTTGGATTCCCAACCCCGTAGCCAAAGGCTTGACAAGAGCAAGAACAGCTTCACGGTCCGAATTTTGAAGCGCAGCCCCCAATCCTTCGGTAAAAGCCACAGTCCGCGCCTGATCCACGTGCGCACTTTCCTCGCGCACAAAGTTATCTGAAACAGCGCGTCCGGCTTCCAACAACTGATTGGTGAGGCGTTCGCTCAGGGTATTTGCCACAAGGCGCGTGACCACATACACTCCGATGACAGCCACCACCAGAGTGAGGATCAAATAAGGCAAAATAACCTTTAACCGGATACTCATGTCAGACGCGGGTACTCACAAAAACATTATATAAGGGCATTTCGTGAAAAAAAAGATTTGCAAGCCTATTATAACTATACTTTTGTACCCCATACCAAACAAAAATGCAATTTGGACAAGCCCAGACCCGCCTCAACTTCGCTGAAGACTGCTCCTATTTTTCTGGCAAATCCTCCCCGCAAGCCCTACGACAAAAACAAAACCGCCACCCCTGCGACAGCCAAAAATGTGCCCGCCACCGCCTGCCAGTGGACCTTTTCCTTCAGAAGGAAAAATCCAAGCGGAAGCATGAAGATGGGCGCAAGAGAAGTCAGTGTGCTAGCCACCCCCACCTCGGCGTGTTGAACAGACAACAACGAAGCGGATACACCCAGCACCGGACCGATAAACCCTGCTACCACAAGCAGGCGCAGACTGGATGGGTTTTCACGTAAAGTCTCAACTGTTTTTGTGATCTCTTTTTGCAGTACCATGATGATCAACAAAACCAACAGCGCAGCCAACATTCGAATGGAGTTGGCTTGAAACGGCGAAAGGCCGGTCGCCATTCCCTGCTTGGAAAGGACGAACCCGGTTGCCTGAAAAATCGCAGACAAGACACCGAAGAACACACCACGAGCTCTATGCCCGGCCGGCCTTTGCTCGGAGGTTGAACCGCGGACAAAAACCACCCAGATAATTCCTGCAAGAGTAAGGATGATGCCAAATATTTTGAAAAGGGTTAACGATTCGCCGAAAATGATCCATGCTTCCAACGCGCCAAAGACCGGCGACAGGCTGAGCAGCAGCGAACCCACCTGTGGACCCACCATCACAAAGGATAAAAACAAAAACAGGTCGCCAAATGCAAGTCCGATCACACCAGAAAGAGACAACCATCCCCAAATATCCAGGCCTGCGCTGAAAGGCAATGGGGCGTGAAAAAACAGAAGATTGATCAACATCAGGTAAATCAAGGCAAATACCACCCTCAACCTGTTCGAAATAACTGCTCCCACCTGCTGACTGGCTTTCGTGATAAAGATCGCGTTGACAGCATAACAGAGCGAGGTCACCAACCCCGCGATCTCGCCGATGTAATGTGACATGATCAACCCAACTGCTTTACAAAATGTACAAGGCGCTCAACTTCCTCGTATCCCAGCTTTGTATGCGCGCGAATACTGACTTCGTTATCCAACCAGGTGTCCGAAGCCATTTCCGTGCAGCCTTTTTCGCGCGCCCAGTTTTCAGCAGCGTTCGTCAACTCTCCTGCAATCCCGCTTCCACGAAAACGATCATACACAAACCAACCCTCGATATATCCGACGGGGCTGGTCTCGCAGCCTTCCCCATATTCACGGATGCGCGCTTCGATCATCCCTGCCGGTTGACCATCCACAAATGCCATAAAAACTGCATCATTTTCACTGGCTAGAATTTCGTCCAGGTCGTAGCCTAGATATTCATCCGGTGCTTCGGGCCAGATTCCCTTGCGCATATAAAACCAGGTCTCTTTATCCCCTGCTGCGACGCGACGAATCTCAGTGCTCATGAACTCTCCGTGGACGATTTAAATTTTGGGATCCAGCGTGGGACCTCGCGAAGATAGGATTCATAATCCGTGCCGAATCGCTGTTTGAGATTTGGCTCCTCATACAAGGTGACAAAGGTATGAACCACAAGAAAGAAAATACCCGCGTACACCGGCAAACTCCAATACCCGAACCAAAGGAAGTGACCAATAATCAAAAGCAAGACCCCAACATACATTGGGTTCCGAACGTTCCGATACAGCCCCGAAATAATTAACTTCTTGGGCGGGTCAATTGGAACAGGCGTACCCAATCCTTTATGAGCGAAATCCCAGAAGCACCAAAGCAAAATACAAATACCGAGAACCCAAACTGGAAATGCCAGGTATGAGAATACGCCCATCTGTAATTGAGGTCCGGTTTGGAGCACCGTCAAAGGAAGAACACCGCCTAATATGCCTGGTGCAAGCAGAAGAAACAGCAGCGATTTAAGATAGTTCATCAGTTTTGTTTTCCATCGAAATCATTGCTCATATCTTCGAAAAGTAATTTAAGCACATCGGAAAACAATTTCTTCTTTTCGATGGGCGCGAGCATAATATTCTCGGCCCGCAGTGCCTCTTCGTACGCCGTTTGCACCACTTCAAGAATGCTGCCCTCAATGCCCAGAGCTTTTAAATTTTGAACCACCCTGCGGCGTAAATTAACGTACATTCCGTTGGACGGGTCATATGGATTTAACACTGTTACCCTCTTTTCTTCAACCACTTGACCAGTTTGTCCGCAGACCAGGTGTTGATGACATCATCCTTCGTCAACCCGGCGCGGCGGGCAATTGCCACGCCGTAATGCAGCATATCGTAATCGGCTTCAGAGTGTGCGTCGGTGTTGATGCTGATGAGCACGCCCAATTCCTTCGCGCGGCGGGCATGCATATCGTCAAGATCGAGGCGATAGGGACTGGCATTGATCTCCATTGCTACGCCGGATTTCGCCGCGGCCTGCAACACGGCTTCCATATCCAAATCCGCACCTTCGCGGTCTGGGATTTCACGGCCAGTAGGATGACCGATAATATCCACATGCGGGTTATTGACTGCGTTCAACAAGCGCTCGGTGATCTTCTCGCGCGGCTGACGCAGGCTGGAATGTAGCGATGCAACCACAATATCAAGCGAGGCAAGAAAGTCATCGGGATAATCCAACGAACCGTCCGCTTTGATTTCCACTTCGCTGGAATGTAGTACAAGAATTTCATCACCAAGTTGTTTCTGAATTTTCTTGATCTCCGCAGCTTGTTTTTTATGGTCTTCGAAAGAAAGTCCATTGGCGACGCCGAGGCTGACAGAATGATCTGAGAACACAATCACTTTCAATCCGCGTTTGATGGCCGCCTTCGCCATGTCCATCATGCTCAACTTGCCATCGCTGTAAGTCGAATGCATGTGCAGGTTGGATTTTATATCTTTTACCTCGATCAGTTTTGGAAGTTTATTTGCTTTTGCAAGCGCAACTTCATCGCGGCCCTCGCGAAGCTCAGGCGGAATCCACTGCAAGCCAAGCTTTTGATATACCTCTTCTTCTGTGGCACAAAAAATCTCGCCCTTGCCTTTTGTCTTTGCAAACGAGTGCTCTGATAAAGATAAACCTTTCTCCAACGCCAGTTGACGCAATGCAACGTTATGATCCTTCGATCCCGTGGCATATTGCAACGCGGTACCAAATTTCTCCGGAGGATGCACCCACACCTGCGCGCGCACGCCGTCTGAAAACTCGATGCTCGATTTCGTTTCGCCCTTGCCCAATACGCGACTCACGCGCGGCAGAGTGGTAAACGCTTCCATCACCGCAGCGGAATCCTTAGCGGCCACCAAAATATCGAGATCCCCTACCGTAGAACGCATCCTTCTTAAACTACCAGCAGGCTGAGCATCGACGACGCCTTTAACTTTTTTCAGTGTTGCAATAATTTCATTCGCCAACGGATATGCGCGCCCGATGGAAATTCTTCCCGTACGTCTTGCCAGCGAAACAAGACCTTCCAGAATCGCCGTCTCCGATTTTGCGCCCATGCCCGGGAGGGAACGAAGCTTGCCGTCTTTCGCAGCAGCTTCCAGGTCCGCAAGAGCCGTGATGTTTAACGTCTTCGAGATCATCGCGATCTTCTTCGGTCCCAAGCTTGGAACCTTCATCCACGCTGCCAGGTCAGGGTGAACTTCCTTCTTTAAATTTTCCAAAAATTGCAGTTGACCTGTCGTTAGCAGCTCATCGATCTTTTCTGCAATCGCCTTGCCCACGCCGGGGATCTCGCGCAGCTTGCCTTCCTTCCAATAATCGCTGGCCTCGCGGCTGATCGCCACCAAACTTTCTGCGGCTTTGCGGTAAGCGAGCGTCACATAAATGACTTCGCCCTTGATCTCACACAAATCTGCGATCAATGTAAATGTATCTGCAAGTTGTTTGTTGTTCATCATGAGGCACCTCTAATTAATAAGCTGATTATACCCGCCATGTTATACTCGTTTTATCAAACTCAAGGGATAATATTTTCATGCTCGACATCTCCAATGCAAAATTCGCTTTTCTAGATATCGAAACCACCGGGCTTTCCCCTTGGTTTGGGGACCGCATCTGCCAGATCGCAGTTGTCGTGACCGAAGGCAAACGCATCAAATCGACCGTTGACCTGCTCATCAATCCTGAAAGAGATCTTTCCCCTGCGGCAGTTCACGTCAATGGACTGAACGATGTTCAACTGAGGCGTGCCCCAAAATTCGAAGAGATCATTGCCCAGTTGGAAGCGGTTTTCAAAGACGCTATCGTAGTGTGCCACAATGCAAAATTCGATATTCAATTTTTAGACAGTGAATACCGACGCTTTGGCCGTCAGGCTGAATTCCCCAACCTGATCGACACCATGTTGATCGCACAACAGTTTTATCAACTGCCGTCATACAGTTTGGAGCACTTGGCAGAATCATTCCAGGTCACTACCAAATTTCAGGGTTCGCACGCGCAAGCGGATGCACTCGACGCAAAGAATATTTTCTTCGCCATGATGGACTCACTCAAACAATTCAACAAACCGCTCGAAGATTACATTGGCATTTACAACTCCCCTGCCTGGCCTGAGGAAGGCGCCTACCTACCCATCGAATTAAGCGAAGCCATCAACAGCGGACGGCGACTCTTCATCAAATATGTGGACAAAAACGGCGAGACTTCCGAGCGCTGGATCTCACAGGTGAAGGTACTTGGCCTCTCCGACTATCTCTATCTGCAAGCATACTGCCACACCCGTGAAGCCGAGCGGACCTTTCGCCTCGACCGCATCTTGGATGTGGCAGTGGAAATAGAGAAATAAAAATTTCCGCTTGCTCGGGGGCTAAGCCCCGAGCAAGCGGAAATGGCATTAATCATAATAGTACGTACTGCATTGAAATTCTTCACCAGACGGGGTAACCACTTTGGCAGTCCAATCTTCCTTAATTATTTCATATTCATCGAGATTTTTATCGACAGAAGTCAGCGCGTTATCCGCATTGAATCGCGCAAAGTTGAACGACTGCCAGGAATACTCGCGTTTTTCCTGTTCGCGGTCATAGCGCACACATGCCAGTGACGCACCCACCTGTTCGTGCAAATCCGTCGAGACACTTTTTTCTTTGAAGGCAGTAACCAGAGCGGGGACAGCATCATCGGAGAGCTGAGTCAGATACTGCTCATCGAAATTATCCTCACCCTCCACTCTGGAGCTACCGCTATTTCCAGAAGTGGTTACGGATTTAATCTCGTGTGCAATATTCTGTCTGACAATAAACGCATCCACATTTACAATGGGCAGAGAAATCGCAAAGCCGAAGGACGCAACCAGCAAGGCAAAGGTGAAATACCGTTCCTTGTGCGTGATCTCCAATACAATGGTCGCGACCAGTAAGGTGCCGATCCAGTATAAGACAACGTGAGTATAGGTGCGCAGGCGCGAAAATCCATAGACTGCTTCATACAGGCCGAGTCTTTGGTAGGCGGAAAACAACATGACCAACAGCAAAGCAACCAACGCAACACCCAATCCGGAATATATTTTTCGCTGCGATTCCGTTTCACGTTTGGTGATGGCATTCAAACCGAGCAGCATAAACAAGGAGAAAAACGCAACAGTTACCAGTTCCCCAAACCCTTTGACTGCATACTCTGAATAGGTATAGCCTTCCACGTTGATATTGGCATGCCCGCCGAAGAAATACTGAAATTGCACAATGACAAATAGTGCAAACAAAATCACCACACTCCCCAACACAATGGCTGATTCTGTAAAGCCAAGAAACGCGGGGATCATCGGCTTGTCGTCGGAGGTCAATTTTTCGTCTTTTGATTCTGAAGCTGCGTGTAAAACCACTCCAGCCAAGGCATAGGCAATGAACAAGATATAGATCACACGAAAGATGTATTCGGGGAGATTTTCAAGCTTGAACAGCTCCACAAAATCCCCGAGGCGCTGACCGAAGACCACATCCGCCGAGGCTAGTAACGAAGCAAAAATCGCAACGATCGGGAGTGCAATCAAAAGTCCGCGCAGGATGGGCCAGAGATTAAACTTTGCAGTTTTTATCTCCGCTTCTGTCTGGGCTTTTTTAGCATCCAAACTGAATGTAACTGGCCGCCCGATCAGGCTCGCAAGCAACATCACACCTTTCGCAACATAGTCAGCAATGGTGTACTGGATCCAGCGGCCGCCCAAGAAAGTCACTGTCAGCAGAGTCATGGTAAACAGGGTGAATGTGTACGCGAGAAACACAGTCATCGGCTCTGCACGGATAAATGTCACAGCGGCGAAGAAGATGAATAACGGAATCAGGATCAAGGTCGTGCGATGCGGGCGCAGGCCGTCGTTCATCAACAAGTAAAAGGCAGCAGTCACGCACAACATCGCAAAGATGGCGAAGTTCGCGCCGGGAGCCTGCTTCCAAAAAAGGAAGTCAAAAGCCCAGCCGAGAGCGATCACAGCGATCCATAGTTTGTTGGGATTGTTTTTCATACGTTCCTCCAAAATCAATTTTACACAGGATAGCCGCGAGAGCCTTGCGAAGGCTCTCAAAAGATATCAAAAAAATTCACAATTCATTATTACAGAATTGTGAGAATCAAAAACGGCCTATTGACATAGATTTTATTTTATGACATACTTCCAGCACCGATTGGGGGCAAACAGATGAACCCGCTATCCTATGAAAGGAGGAGGTGTTGCCCATATGGAAAGTAGCAGTAAACCCAGCGCTGTGGCATCCCTCCTCAAGTTCTAAAAGGAAGCCACAGCGCCCCACGAGTGCCATCCGGAAGGATGGCACTCTGGTTTTAATTATTCGTCGCCAAAGGAAATGCCGATGTTACGCGCCGTGATCACCGCGTCATCGGTCGGTTTGACTCTTTTGGGTGTAGATATTGCTTCTTCGAGGGGTATGTCGGTGATCTTTCCGGAGCGCAACGCCACCATACGGTCAAACCCGCCCTGAGCTGCGAGGCGAACTGCGGCCGCTCCATAGCGAGTGGCAAGTCCACGGTCAAATGCAGTGGGCGTACCGCCACGCTGTACGTGCCCCAAAACCGTAACTCGGGATTCAAGTCCCTGCTTGTCGATGTAATCTGCCACGGTCTGGCCGATGCCGCCAAGTCTTGGGACATAAATTTCATCCCCTTTGCGGGAAATGGATTGTGCACCGCCTAATTGTTTTGCACCTTCCGAAACCGCGATCAAGCTAAATAAGCGTCCCTTGGCTTTGCGGTCTTGAATCTTGGCAATCACACTCTCGAACTTGAATGGAATCTCAGGAATGAGAATGACATCCGCACCACCGGAAATACCGGCGTTCAAGCTGATGAAGCCCGCATCGCGTCCCATCAATTCCACAACCATCACACGGTTATGCGACTCGGCCGTGGTGTGTAAACGATCCAGTGCCTCGGTGGCGATATTCAATGCTGTATCGAAACCGAAGGTGATTTCGGTGCCATTAATATCATTGTCGATCGTCTTGGGCACACCAATGACCGGAACCCCCAGCGAATACAGTTCATGGGCGCTGGCAAGGGTGCCGTCCCCGCCCAAAACAAGGAGTGCATCCATGTTTAGTTTCTTAATTCCATCGAGAATATCCTGCTTAACATCAATGGTCACTTCTTTGCCATCCCGGATCACTTTGCGGGTATAGGGATTTCCACGATTGGCCGTGCCAAGAATGGTACCGCCGCGAGGCAAAATTCCACGAACAGACTCCATATCCATCGGTATCACCCCGCCTTCTTCGATGAAACCGTCATAGCTTTCCTTGATGCCGAAGACTTCACAATCGTATTCATTGATGGCAGTTTTCACCGCCGCGCGGATCACTGCATTGAGTCCAGGCGCATCTCCGCCACCTGTAAGAATTCCCATTCGTTTCATAAAAATACTCCTGTTTAAAGATTAATGTATCTATCATACCCCCAAGGTAATGCATAAGTAAATAATGACGAACTTCCTGATTTCCTGCCTTTCAATCCCATTGCCCATATTATGCCCAGGTCTCCAATTGCGCCCTGCCGATTTTTAAAAGCGCACTTTGTGACCGCACTGGGTATAATGAACAAAATGGAAACCCAACCAACAAATTCAATAGTTCAAAATATCCTGCGCTGGTTCGTCCCTGTCGCAGCCATCCTCTCCTTCGCTGCATGGATGTACGTTGCCCCGGAAGGCGCACTGGGCAAACTCGACGCCATTGGCTACGCCGTTTGTCATCGCATCGACGCCCGCTCCTTCCATATTGGAGACCAGCAGCTTCCACTTTGTGCTCGCTGTACAGGGGAGTTCTTTTCCGCCGGCACAGCTTTGATCTTTATGGGTCTGGTCAGCGGCAAACGCAACAAGCTCCCCTCCCGCGGAATCATTGCCATTCTCATTTTATTCTTTCTCGCATTTGGAATCGATGGAAGCAATTCCTATCTCTACCTGCTAAAGCAAACTGCCCCCTCCGGTGCGCTGGCAGCCATCCCCAATTTATATGTACCCAACAATACCTTGCGCCTCTTCACCGGCAGCGGCATGGGAATCGCACTGGCAGCCGTTCTTTTCCCGGTTCTGAATCAAACCCTCTGGCGGGAACAGGACGACCGCCCTGCACTCGAATGGAAATCCTTCGGAATTCTTGTCGCGATCATCGCGATCCTTGATTTCCTCGTGCTTACAGAAAGTCCCATTATCTTATATCCGGTTGCCTATGTCAGCGCATTGGGGACGTTATCCCTTCTCGTAATCGTGTTCGGTATGTTATGGACGATGCTCATGCGCGAAGACAACACCTATACCTCCGCGCGTCAATTGTTATTGCCGGCTCTTTCCGGACTGACGCTTGCCCTGCTTATGGTGGTAAGTATTGACCTCGTCCGCCTGCAATTCACCGGCACATGGAGCGGCTTTCCCGGATTGAATGGATAGAAACGAATTAACTGATTTTTCGTAGATTTATTGTGCATCGCTGCCTTCCAAAATAATAATGGGCAGCAAGATAAAAGGAGAAAGAAATTAAATGGAAATGTTACTCGGTGTATTTTCTGCATTTGGCCTGTCAGCGAGCGCAGGGCTCAACGCCTACATCCCGCTGCTTGTTGTCGGTGTGATCGCACACTATTTCCCCAATGCATTGAATCTCAACCAGCCCTGGGATTTGATCGCCAATCCGTGGATCCTCATCCTGCTCGGTGTATTGGTTATCATCGAAATGCTTGCGGATAAAGTCCCCGCAGTCAACCATATCAACGACCTCATTCAAACCTTCGTGCGCCCGGCAGCGGGAGCCGTCGTATTCGCGGCCAGCGCGAAAGTCATCACAGATATTCATCCCTTGATCGCATTGGCCTGTGGTCTGCTTGTGGCCGGCGGAGTCCATGTCGCCAAATCTGCCGTGGTTCGCCCAATTGTCACAGCCACAACAGCGGGCGCGGGGAATCTCCCCGTTTCCATAGCGGAGGATGTCATCTCCACCGTTGTATCGATCCTTGCCATTGTCCTGCCGATCATCATGGCTGCTTTGCTGGTTTTGCTTTTTATCCTGCTCTATTTATGGTGGTCAAGCCGCAGGGACAAAGCACAAACTGCCTGATATAATGGTTTCAAATCAAACATGCGCAGTCATTGTACGCGCGAATATTTTTTAAGGAGAAGAGATTATGTCTGAAAACATGCCTGTCACTCCCACCGAGGAACCCAAAAAGAGCAACCAAGGCGTCATCATTGCTGTCGTTGTCGTTGTCCTGCTTTGCTGCTGCTGCGTAGGCGCAATTGGCGGCTGGTATCTTTGGAACAACGGCGATGCAATGCTTGGCAACGCCGCTCATCTCATTGCAAACTTTGCATAATTTATATTCCAACAAAAAATTCCCCGAGTTAACTCGGGGAATTTTTTGTTTTCAACAGTTCCTGAAGTTCCTGCATTCCTGCATACACTTTTTGCAACAATCCATCATCCAGATTCAAATCAAGCAATTCGTCTTCGTCCAACACGGTCTGCGTTCCATCGGGGGCAACCCATAAATCCAAAGCCAGATCAATATAGGAAACCGCTTCCTCATCGATTAAAGCGGGCCTGCCGATATTACAATACCAGCCTTTGAAAGTCTTATCATCGCGGTCAAAAATCTCGAAAATGTTATACCAACGGTCAGTATAGAACGTCTCTACAAAACGGTCGCCGCGCTTCAAGGTGACGTTCATGAAACTCATATCGTCGCGCCCAAAGAATGCCTCCAAAACAATTGCGTTCTCTTCACGCCTGACCACTTCCCCATCATACTGAAATACCACTTCGCCACTTAAATTCTTCTTCTGGATTTTCATGCGAGACATTCTACCTTAACCCGCAGGTGGATGATCTGGCCGATCTTTGGTTTTTCCCTGACAAAAAACAAACCGCCTCGACTCTTAACTTGAAACTGCTCCCGCTTAAAAAGCACATCCTCCACCTTGAGCTTGAGCTCCTGTCCACTTGCTCCGGAGGCCTGCCGCATCAACAGGGAAATCTTCTCTCCTTTTACGTGCTTGTGCCTGCATTTCAAATCAAACACACCAAATTCTGTTTTGACTTTATTCGGCAAGACAGCCACGCCATTGAGGGTATTGCCGATACCAAAAAAATTCGCAGCCCAGATCGAACCTGGGTCATTCCAAATTTCTTCAGGCCGCCCATCACGGACAATTTCCCCATCATGCAGCAGCAAAATTCGATCTGCGATGGCGAAGGCTTCTTCCTGATCATGTGTGACATAAATCGAGGGAATCTTTGTGCGATGCAGAATCTCGCGAAGCTCATTGAGTAAATCCTCTTTGAGATTTCGATCCAACGCGCCAAGAGGTTCATCAAACATCAACAAGCGCGGATTGGGCGCCAGCGCACGAGCCAATGCCACACGTTGTTGTTCGCCACCGGAAAGCTCTGTCACGTCTCTTTTTTCAAACCCCAGCAAGTTGACCTGTTTCAACAAAATGGCTACGCGCTCCTGAATTTGCGCAGGTGGAACTTTCCGCATTTTCAAACCGAAGGCGATATTGTCGAAAATATTCAGGTGAGGGAAAAGCCCATAGTCTTGAAAGACCAATCCAAAGTCGCGGAGATGAGGCGGGGTCTTCTGGGCGAGGTCCATGCCGTTGAACAGAATCCTGCCCTCGTCCGGTGACTCCAATCCAGCGATCATCCTCAAAAGAGTGGACTTGCCGCTGCCGGATGCGCCAAGCAAACAAATTGTTTCATCGCTCCTCAGAGTGAATGAAATATTTTTGAGTAATGGCTTGCCTTCGTACGTTTTGAAAATATTTTTCAATTCAAGCATAATTTTCTTTTTCCATGACGAGGATTCCCAAAATTGTAATGCTCATCAATATCGTGGACATCGCCATCGCCTGTCCATAATTAAGGCCGCCTGCCTGACCCAGAAAACGGGAAATGGCAACGGGAATGGTGGGAAGCTCAGGACGTGAAAGCAAAAGTGTGGCGCCAAATTCTCCGAGTGAAACCGTGAATGCAAATGTAGCGGCGGTCAATGTAGCTCGGCGAAGGATGGGGAAATCAACAGTCTGCCAAACGCGAAAAGGTGATGCCCCCAATACGGATGCGGCGTGACGCAGCCTCTCAGGGATGGATGCAATTGCGGGCTGCAACGCACGAACGACAAAAGGAAATGCAATCAGTGTATGCGCAATGGGAATAAAAACAGGAGAGGAAAGCGAACGTCCAAAGGTGATGATGAATCCCAGCCCAAGCATCACAGCGGAGGAACCCAGCGGCAGCATGATCAATGGGTCGAGAATTTTCTCAAGCTGTGTTGGTTTTGATAAGGCAAATGCAACAGGAAAACCAAGAAGAAGGGAAAATAAAACAGTGAGGGAAGCAAACCCCAGCGAGTTAACGGTCGCCTGGATCGGCGGGACGTAAAACAAAGAATCGCGACGGTTGACAAAAAGCTCTTTGTAATAATCACCCGTGAGTCCATATTGAACCTGCCCACGATCGCCGCGGTCCGCTTCGAGGCGGGTAAAGGAACGAAGAGGGAGAGAAATCAAAGGTAAAAAGAAGAAGGAGAAAAGAAGAATCACGGAAACAGCGATGAATATCTTTTCTCGAAATGTTTTCGGCGGGCGTGATGTGGAGAAACGCGGCGCAGTTTGGGTTGTAGTTTGAGAAACGATGCGTGAGTAAAAAAATGAAATGACCAGTGTAAAAGCAAGTTGAATGATGGAGAGTAACGCCGCAAGAGGCAGGTTGGGAAGTTTGAGAACACGCAGGTAAATTTCCACTTCCAGCGTGGAGAAGTTCGTTCCGCCCAGCAAAAGGATCACGCCAAAGCTGGTGAAATCGAATAGAAAAACAAGCAAAGCAGCAGCCAATAAAGATGGGCGTAAAAGGGGAAGTGTGACATCCTTCCACACACGAAAAGAATCCGCGCCAAGGGAACGGGCAGCCTGTTCCAACTTGGGATCCAGCCGTGCAAGTGCCCCGCCGACGATGCGGATCACGATGGTCGTGTTGTAAAAAACGTGGGCAATGAGGATGGCGGTTAGCGTTCCTTGAAATTGAAAAGAGAAAACATGGGAAAAGAATCCACGCGGGCCAAGCAGGGAGTTAAATCCAGCGGCAACCACCACGGTGGGAAGCATGAATGGAATTGCGGTGAGTGTGCGCAGCAGGGATTTGCCGCGAAAGTTGAAACGAGCAAACAGGATTGCAGAGGGAAGGCCAAGGATGAAAGTTAAGATCGTGGATAGTGTGGCTTGATAAACCGTAAAACGGACTGCGTCCAGTGCGATGGAGATTGTCTTCGAATCTGTAAGCGTGGATGGATTGAATGTCAGACCAAGAATTTTGGAAAGCGGGAAGAAAAAGAAAATAAGAAGAAAGAGAATGGGAACAAGCCAAAGGTAAAAACGGGTTCGCCACAGGGGCGCAGAGACTCGGAGAATTTTACTTCTCTGAGTATCAACATCCCTGTGGCTGAAAAAATTTGGCTGCATCTCGAATGAAGGTTACTTCATTGCTTCTGTCCATGCCTCGATCCAGGCATCGCGGTTGGCAGAGATATCTTCCGGCGATAATACGGCTGGTTGGGACGGAGCTTGCGAGTATTTCACAAATGCCTCAGGAAGGGTCGCATTTTGATTCACGGGATAAACGAACATCTGCAAAGGCATATCGTTTTGAAAATCAGTGCTGAGCATGAAATCGATGAATTTTTCGGCCAGATCGCGATTCGGCGTGCCTTTGAGGATGCCGGCAAATTCAATCTGACGGAAGCAGCTGTCGGGTCCAATGATGGAAGCGGTGGGTGCATCGTCGAGCGGAGTTTCTGCAAAGACCACTTCCGCAGCGGGAGAAGATCCATACGAAACCACCATCGGCTGGGCCCCGCGCCCGGAGGAACCGCTAAAGTTGGTGTAATACGCAGTCTCCCACCCATCCACAACCACCAGTCCATTTTGGCGCAGGCCCTTCCAGTAGTCTACATAGTCTTCTCCAAAATGAGCGCGTGTTGCCAGCAGAAATGCAAGCCCCGTTGACGATGTGGCAGGGTTTTCCATCACGAGCAAGTCCTTGTATTCGGGCTTGCTCAAATCTTCGAGAGATTGTGGAACTAACAAGCCTTTTTCTGCAAAATAGCTCTTATCGTAATTAATACAGACATCGCCAAAATCGATCGGGGTCGTTTGATTCGAAGAATCCAATTTGAACTCGGCGGGCACATCGCTTAACGAAGGCGATGCGTATGATTCAAAAATCCCAGCTTCAAGCGCACGAGACAGAAAGGTGTTGTCCACGCCGAACAAAACATCTGCAATGGGTGCATCTTTTGTAAGGATCGCCTTGTTAAGCGTTTCACCGGCATCACCGCTTTGCACGAAGTTAACCGTCACATTGTTGGCTGTTTCAAACGACTTGACAATTTCTTCACTGACAGCAAATGAACTGTGGGTCATCACGGTCAGCGTGGCAGGGCCCTTTGAGGCACAGGATGAGAGAAGAAAGACGAAAGACAAAAGAAGTGTGATTATTTTTTTCATGGATACTCCAAATTATAAATTTTTTATACGATGGACGATCAGCAGCAACCCGGCATTGATTTTTACATACGCTTCTTCGCCAAGCATTTCATTGCTAATACCGCGTGTTTTATAAGGATATAAAATCTCACTTCGCAAAGGCCATTTGAGATTTTCTGTCACAACACCGGAGACTTCCCCGCCCCACGGAATTAATGACACAATATCACCGCTTCTCCCTTTAACTTGAGCCTGATCCCGGCAAAAGAAAATTTCCTCCACTCCATCATGGAGTCGAATATCACAAGCCATAAGTTTGGGATCGGAAAGAAGGGAGATGTTGCCCAGGGTTTGATCTAGCCTGCCGCCAAGCGCAGCCGCGATGACAATTTCGGCCGGATGCAAGCCAAGTGCATGATCGACGGCGAGCTCAAGATCGGTTTCATTTTTATCCGCAGGGAATTGGATGATCTGCGTTTCAACAGATGGTTGGAAACCCTCAGGAAGAGAATCAAGATCACCGACAATAAAATGAGGCGTCAACCCAAGTTCAAGTGCATGGCGTGTGCCGCCATCAGCGCAGATGATGATGTCACCTGGCTGCGGCAAACGGCGGGCATAGGCCAAATCAGGTAGTTCGCCATTGGCAAAGATCAAAACGCGTGTCATTAAAGAAAAAACCTCCGAAGCGGAGGATGATGGCAGGCTAGGCTGGAGTCCCTCCGCTGGTATTAACCAGATCAGGTAATTCGGGTCGAGCGTGTAACGCTCCTCTCAGCCTGTTCGTGGGCAGGCTCCCCGTTCAATTGTGTTTGGGAGTATATGACTGTGATGGCGGGATGTCAAGTTAAAAACAAAAAGGTCATCAGCGAACGATGACCTTTTTAGCGAACTCTACGTTTCCATTCTTCCTTGAGTTGAAGCTCCCGCGGACTTGCCCCTGAGTCTAACGCAAGAAAATCTGTCATCAGACGGTTGAACTGTGTAGGATTATCGATCATTGGAAAGTGCCCGGCACTTTCCAAGTTGACCTGATGCATGTGCTGTGGAAGTGCATCCGCTTTTTCTACAGATGGCATTGTAATTGCCGGATCGCTCGGCCCATACACCAGCAAACAGGGAACACCAAGGTTGCGTATATCGGAGAAAACATTATTCGATTGAAGACTGGCGATCGAAGCTGCAACAGCCATCGGGTCCGCTTTTGAGGCGTCTGAAAGAGCCGAAGCCGCTTCCGGAGTGCGGGCAACGAGCCAATCGACAAGTTCAGTCAGGCTGGCGGTCCGCATTCGCGCATTGACGGCTTCATACTCAGTTGGGCAGGTGATCGCCATCATCCGGTCAACGCTCTTGGGCCACTGCTTTACAAATGACATGCCCACCAGGGCGCCGAGACCATGACCCACCAATGCCACCTTGCCTATGCCCATTTCCTCCAAAAACCGATTGATAAGATCAGCCTGTCTTTCGATCGGATAGCGCAACGGATCTCTTGTGCTATCGCCAAAACCAAAAAGGTCAACCGCATAGGCACGATACGATGTGGAGGCGGCCTGCATGGCATTGATCCAATACCGCCACGAGCCAAGCCAGCCGTGCAGAAAGACAATGGGACGACCACGTCCTAACGCTTCATAATGCACCATCGAACCGTCCAGAATAATTGCGCTCATATTGAGTGGAAGTTATTTTCCATACTTGGCGAGAATGGCTTTTACTCGTTCCGTAAGTTGATCGGGGGCAAAGGGTTTAAGAAGATATTCCTCGGCACCGGCCTCAAGGCCGGTTTCAATTTCCGAGTCCTGCCCTTTGGCGGAGAGAAATACCACAGGAATATCTTTTAATTTCGGGTCTGCCTTCATGGCGCGGCAGGCATCATAGCCGGTCATTTTCGGCATACGCACATCCATCAAAATTAGGTCAGGAATAATGATCCCGGCTTGATTTAACGCCTCTTCCCCATTGGGCGTGGCAGTCACTTCATGTCCTGCAAAACGCAGGACAAAGGCTACAAGCTCACGGATATCGGGTTCGTCTTCTGCAATTAAGATCCTCGCCATTCAATCTCCAATTATTTATGCAGCGGCAAAGTGAAGGAGAAAGTACTGCCTTCACCGGGCACACCAGAGCTGGTCATCCAAATTCGGCCGTTATGCATTTCGATCAACTGACGAACAATGGGCAAGCCAAGCCCGGTACCGGGAGTCGCAAGTACAAGAGGATGTTCTCCGCGGAAAAATCTTTCGAACAAACGTGGTTGATCCTCAGGGCCGACACCCACGCCATTATCCTGAACATCCACCTGAACGTCGCCGTTCACCTGGTGAATCCCCACGCGAATAATTCCATTTCGCGGAGTGTAGTTGTAGGCATTATCCACCAGGTTTCCGATAATCTGGCGAACGCGCTGCGCATCGCCAACAATGGGCGGCACCTTCTTGGGCGCATCCAATGAGACAGCCATGGGCTTGCTCTCGTTCTGGGAGCGTCTGAGAACGTCCTGAATCACCTCTTCAGTGACTTCACGCAAATCAACAGGTTGAGGGGTTAATGTAATACGACCGGACTCGAGTCGTGAGATATCAAGCAGATCATCCACGAGAATATTGAGACGATCAATGTTGTTGTGAACGATTTGCAGGAAGTGTGATTGATTTTCATTCAACGCACCAGCAGCACCCATCATCAAAATATCCACATAGCCCTTAATGGCTGTCATGGGCGTGCGAAGTTCATGGCTTACCGTTGCAACAAACTCGGATTTCAAACGGTCAACTTCCACCTCATGGGTGATGTCACGGAAGATGGATACCGTTCCGAGGAAGTCATTTTGCAAGATCACAGGCGCCAGGTTAACCAGAAGAATGCGGCCATTTTCCAATTCGACCTGCTCGGCATAACTCTCACCATCCTGGTAAAGGGAAGGATCTTCAGACCAATGTCGAATTGTATCCATCCATGTACTGGCCGCCTGACCAAATAAACCGGCAAAAGCTTCCAAAGAGCTGCCAAGTAATTTGGACTCATTCAGTGTAAGCACCTTCTCTGCAGAACTATTTACGAAGGTAATTCGGTTATCCGGACCTGTAACCAATACACCGTCCGCCACTGATTCAAGGATGGCTGTTGAGCGGCTGGCCTCTTCCTGTTCCTTGCGAAGCATCACGCCCAAGCGCTCTGCCTGGTCGCGGATCAATTCATATAGATGAGCATTATTGATGGCAACAGCCACCTGACCTGCAATGGCCTTTACCAGATTCAACAATTCGCGGCTAAAGAAATTCTCAACACGTTTGAACACCATCAAAACGCCGATCACATCTTCGCCCACCATCATTGGCACAGCCATGGCGCTGCGATGATCTTGTCCGGAGTTGGCATTTCGTACCCAGCGTGGATCCTGATGTAAATCATGGATCAAAGCTGCCTCACGGTTTTGGACCACCCAGCCTGCAAGACCTTCACCGATCTTCAGCGTAAAGCCGCGGCTGGATGTACCAGCCTGATCTGTCAGATACCCATAACCTGCACGGAAATGCAGAAGATTATCCTCCGCATGAAGAAGCATAATGGTACCCTGCTCTGCACCGATCGCATCGTTAAGCAAGGACAAGGTGCGATTCAGGGCACGATCAAGATCCAAACTGGAGGAAACTTCAGTGAGGATGCGTAGCAATGTTTCTGTATTTTGTTGCTCACGCTGCAACTGGGCAGTACGTTCAACAACACGGGCTTCAAGCTGTTCGGCCAGGTTTTGAATTTCAGCAAACAGACGACCATTTTGAATTGCAACGATCGCCTGGTTGGCAAAGGTACCAACGATCTGCACATCTTCGTCGGTATACACGCCGGGTGTATAACTCTGCACAGATAACATGCCCAACGCCTTGCCTCCCATCATCATGGGTACTGCCATAATGGACTGAGTAGCTTCACCGGTTTCTCCGGCAAGCACCAACTCCATATCTTCAGATTCCTGCGCAGACGCGATCAAGACAGGTTTACCGGTCTTGATCACATCGCTGCTCAACCCGCGACCAAATGGAACTCGTTCACCAGGATATCTTTTACCGCGATCCAATAAATACACGGGATCGATTTCGTTCTTCTCCTGATCCAGCAGGGTGATCGCAAAGAATTCCAGAGGCACGAGGCGTTCTGCCGCCTTTTGCACCGAAATGTAGATTTCTTCCGGGTCAAGACTGGCATTCATCTGTGAACTGGTTTCATTGAGAATGGCAAAACGTTCCGCAGTACGGACGCTGGATTGATACAAACGAGCATTTTCAAGTGCAATCGCGGCCTGATTTGAAATAGTGCGCGCCAGATCGACTTCGTTCATGCCAAAGCGTCCGGAGCCGGTCATTTGAATAAAGATCAAAGCATTAAGATTTTGACCACTAATTAACGGAAGGATCAACAAGGCTGTTGTACTATCTCCCAACATGTCGAACAAGGGAGCAAGGTCCGGCTCATTGCGGGCATCATCTGTGTTGAAAATACCAAGGGACTGTTTTAGTCGATGAAAGATGGGTGCATCTGGAAGCGGCCGTGGTAATTTGAGGCGGGGCCTCGGGGTGGACGTTTTCCAAACAGCCTGTCCCCTTTCAAAGGTCACAACAGAGACGCGCTTGGAACCCATACCCTTGAACAACTCGTCAGCGGTAAGGTTCAATATCTGATCCGTATCCAACAATCCATTCAGACCGGAAGAGAAGCGGTTAAGAGTTGCCAGGCGTTGGGAGCGTTCATCCAGTTCTGTGGCACGGCTTACGCTATCTTCGTAAAGACGGGCATTGTCCAATGAAACAGCAGATTGGCTGGCAAAGGTCAAACCGACTTGCATCTGTTCCCGGCTGTAATAATGGGCCTGCCATTTTTCAACCGCAATCACACCGACCAACTCACCCTTTGAGATAAGCGGAATACCAAGCCATGAAAGCCGCGGTGCCTCCACAGGGATAAAACGGGAATCCTCGCGAACATCGTTCACAAAAATTGGCTGCCCTGTTTGCGCCATTTCCTTGAAAAGCGCACTGTCTGTAACAGAAACGCTCAATCCGAGCCTTTGTTCTGCATCCGAGAAACCGCGAGCAGAGGAAACAGTGAGCCTGTCTTTATCACGCAGCCATAATGTGGCGGTATCGTAAGGCAGGATCGGCTGTAACTGATCGAGCAACGTATTCACTAATTGGTCGCTGCTCAAGCTGGAGGTTAAGGATGCTGCGGCAGTGTTGAGAGCCTGTAATTGGCCCGCGCGTTCCTGTGTCGTTTGAACAAGGCGTACGTTTTCAAGGGAAAGAGCAACTTGCTGCGCCAGCGAGACCAGAAGTGATTCATCGTCCGGACGGAAGGCGGAGGTTGTATTAAAGTTATCCAGAATCAAAACACCAATGCTTTGATCGCCGGCAATGACCGGTACCATCAAGCTTGAAACTGGCAATCTACCGCCTGTGGCAGAGCGATATAAGGCAAGATTTTCCGCGCCAAGATTATAGTCGCGGGTAAAGTTGATCTCGTCAATGCGGCGGGTGGATTTACTGGCAAACACCATTCCGGGCAGCGCCTCGCCCGACCGATAGTTAATCTGTGCCATCGAAGCATTATCAGCATATCCGGAAACAGCCCGCGGAATTAACATTTCCAACTGTTGACTCCAAACAAGGGCAATGCCGGCATGGGCATGCTGTAGTACACGGCGCGCACTGCTCAAAAGCGAGTTAATAATCGCATCTGGATCGAGGCCGGAGAGCAGTCGGCTGAAGTCCAACAGCAGGTTCACTTCATCGAGACGTCGCTTTGTCTGATTGAGGAGTGAAATATTCTGCAAGATCAGCGATGTTTGTTGGGCGATCTGGAAATATACCTGACGATCTTCATCAGTAAAGGTTGGCATCGTCTCAGGGCTGATTGCCAGCATGGCAGCGACAGGTTTGTTTTCCACGATCACAGGCAGGCAAATAATCGCCTTTGCCCGCAGGGAAGTCAGCAGAGACGCATCACGCCATTCATCATCCTCATCAAGATTGGAGATGAGCGTGGTACTGCCAGTCTGCAAACAAGCACGCAACGGATTCCGTTGACCAAACAACGCTTCCACATTGGTTGCACGAGGCAGGCTTCCCATCACGTGCAGAAGACGTGGACCGTCCGGTGTATTTTCAGCCACCAAGGCAACGGACATGCCCAATTGAGTTAACGTTTCACGACCCAGGGCGGACAGTGCAGAAGCCGCATCCAACTGACGGCTGACTGATTCTGTGATCGCCAGGCCTGCTCGTACTCTTTGGGCTCTTCGGTCCAAATTATGCAGGGAGATGGTTTGCTCCAGATCCTTATGGAGTAAAACCGGCAAATCGTTTTGGGTAAGCTTGAGCAGTTTCTGCTGGCGCTGCAAGCCGGAGGAAAGCGAATCAATTTTCGTGCGCAGTTCAGCCTGACGAGCAGAGTTATTGATGATCAAGGAGGCTTGTGAGGCAAAGACCTCAATGGCTTCAATCGTGGCGCGGTCGGGCCGCAAACCATCCTTCGGGTTATCAAGGGTGATCAAACCAATCAACTGTCCTTCTGTATTTTCAAGAGGGACAAGAAGAGTGTCATCAGTGTTCCAAATTTCCGAAAAATTACCGGATAAGGTTGGGTCAAGGGTTACCATATGAACATCTGATGTGGTCACCGGCGTTTGATCTGACGGAATAAAGTAGGAATGGCTGATCTTAAATTCCGGCTTCATCAATTGCTGGATGGCTTCCAATGGCTGCTTTCGAGTGAGAAGTTCATTCATCGACTCCTGGGGGACCCCCACAGCCGTCACGCGACGAAACAAACTTGTATCCGGTTCAACAATGCTCACCAACACAACATTGAAAGGAGTTGCATTCTTAATGCCACTGGCGATCAAGTTCAGCGCATTTTCCAGAGGTTGATCGTATCCAATGTTATAGCTCACATCAGACAACCGAACGAGAGTATCTGCACGGCGTCTCATTATTTCAGCGCGCTGCTTTTCTCCCTGATATCGTTGCGCAGTACTTAATGAAATACCCGCCTGAATGACAAAAGCCTCTGCAAATTCCGCTGTCTCCGTGGTAAAGAAATTGGGCTGTGTGGCATTCAAAGTTAACAAACCTATCTTTTCACCCTGATGAGTAATAGGTATGATCAAAGTACAACCAAGTCCAGGTGGAGGAACCGGCGTGCCATCCGGAAATTCACCCACCACCTGCATTTCATTTTTCTGAAGCGCGAGCAATTCCAGGGGCGAGAGCATCTGCGGAGCCGAACTTCCGGTGGAATGCAGAACAACCGGCGCAGAGGCATCAGATCCCGGCTCGATTACAACAATTGATGCGGAGTTGGCATGCAAAATCCGCATACTTTCGCTTTGCATAACTTGAAGCAAATGATGGATATCAAGGGATGCACCTAATTCCTTGCTCAACCGGTTAAGACCGGAAAGCTGTTCCACCCGATGACGAAGTGAGTCGTCCGTTTGCTTTAACAAGCCGGCAGATTCAACTGCCGTGGCAAGCTGACCCGCTGCCGTCGACACTACTTGAAGATCGTAGGTATTGAAAAAATCCGCCTTACGGCTCCCCAACATCAACTCACCAATGCTCTTGTCACGAACCACGAGAGGCACAACGAGTGCCGATTCATTTTGAAGTGAAGTGGCAAGGGGTCGATAAACAGGCAAAATTCTTCGGTCCATGCTGAGGCGGCCGGACATAAATGGTTTCTGGCTGCCCGATACCGTAAAGCGATAGCTCGGATCCGCAACAAATATTTGTAAAAATGAAGTGCTAAGTTCCTCTGTCACGCCATAGATAGATTCGGGGCGAAGGCGTAATTCCCCAAGATTTTCATCCAAGAGAAAGACCGCCCCATTATCAGCCTGAAAAAGATTTGCCAGTTCCTGCACGGAATACTTAAGGATTTCCTCGATTGTGGCAGAAGAACCAGAAAGGCTTGCGATACGACGCAAAGCATCTGCACGATGAGCACGCGCACGGGCTTGCTGAACCAATAATACGTTTTCAATAATGGCTGCCGCCTGACTGGCGACAATATTCATTAACCTTAACTCTTCTGCTGCAAATGAAGAGGTGCCTCGTGAATGATGACCGACCTGCAAATAGCCGAGCACATGACTCGACGAAATTAGTGGGACAAGGACGTTTTCCCGCAAACTTGCAGCAGTCGCTATATCAGTCAATCCGAGCACACGCCACGTCTCATCCAACGCAGCGTTTAGGGTAATGATTGGCTTTTGTTCCTGAATCAACTGCTCAGCATGACTACCCGCAGAAATTGTTGCACGATAAATATCAACGATATTAGAAGGCAATCCGCGGAATGGGATTTTTCCTTCGAGTGTGCGTCTTTCCTCATCAAAAAGAAGGAAACCAATAATTTCCATCGCGAACAGAGGAGCAATGCTATTCACCAAACGATTGAACAGATCATTTGTGTCACGAATTGCACCGAGGGATTGATTTAATTTGGCAAGCCCTGCTAATTCAGCAGCACGCCTTTGTTCATCTTCATATAGTTTGGCATTTCGCAGAGCAACTGCAGCCTGACCTGAAACGAATTTCAATAAATCGAGCTCATGAGAACCAAACCCATTTCCACCCGTTTGCCCGGCTTCCAAGGTGCCAACCATTTCGGCACCCACAATAAGTGGAACGCCTAAATAAGATTGAATGGGCCTCAACTCACCACTGGCAGTCAGTTCGGGCTGCGAACGAGCATCAGAAATCAGCAAGGGGGTATTGCGGTCTATCAATTGATTTGTCAAGCTTCCAAATTGGGAGCTCTTTATTTCGCGGACATTGCCATCTGATTCGTAAGACTGGAAAGAAAAAAGTTTCTGTTCTTCTAAATCCCACAGTTTTAATTCAAGTACATCTGAGGGAATCACATGATCCACATATTCGAGAATTGAGCGTATCGTAGCTCCAAGATCTAGATTTAACGCAACCTTCTGGCTAAACTCAGACATGACTTGGAATACTTCGCTGGAAGAACCATCTTCCTGTTCAAACACCGGTGCCAGGTCTTTGCCGCGAAGGGAGATTAACATGACCGGATAAGCCCCCGGTACTTCAAAAGACGATATCTCGACGAGTTTTCCACCAAGGGTTACGCGTTTACTCCCTGGAGATGCGCACAGATCTAAAAAATCATCCGAAGGGCGTACACGGCGGGCAAGCCGTTCAATATCGTAAGGTTCGTTATCTCGTAAATCAAAAAATGAGCGTGCGGCAGCACTCATGTATTCAACTCTTCCCCCAGGCTGTAGAATTATCACCGCCTCATTTTCATTGGATTTTTCAGGGTTGGAGAACGTAAACGGACCTGTTCCTGCATACGCATTTTCTTGTGTGCGAGGGAACATACTTAAAAATACCCAAGCCAGTACGATCAATACCAGCCCGGAGAGGAACAAGCCCAGAAACATGGAGGATACTCACCCAGATCAGGCAGCAGGAGCGGCCGCAGAATCCTGACGACGCGCTTCAGCCGCAAGTTCAGTAATCTCGCGTATATCCGCAAAGGAGTGGGAACTTGGCGAAACCATGCCTGCAGAGAGGGTCATAAAACCAACCTTCTCCACTCCCCCATCAGCAGTTGGAACTTGGATAAAGCCCTGCTGGCGGTCGATAAAGTTATAGTGGCTTTGGACCTCAGTGGTGAACCTTTCCTTTAACTTCTGACGAATAGCCGGAGCTGCTTCATTGGTAGTGATGACGATAAAATTATCGCCACCTGCATGACCGATGAAATCACTCGTTGTGCCAAGCTCATCGACAACTTCACCGATAACCATCGATGCGAAACGGATCACATCATCCCCAGCGACAAATCCATATACATCCTTGAACGATTCAAAATTGTTCAAGCGCAGGTCAAGCAGTGCCCAATCCGTTGCCCGAATGATACGGCGCAACTGTTCCTCGATCAATCTACCTGCCGGCAGGCCGGAACGCGGATCTGTCAGGCTTTCACGCTCCGAGCGACGAATGGCGCCCTGCACACGCAATTTCAATTCTTCAATATCAAATGGCTTTGTGATGTAATCATCCGCACCCAATTCAAGACCCTGCAGTTTATCGCTGCGCTCGTCTTTTTGGGTAAGGAAAATGACCGGGATATGGCTTGTTCGTGTGCTGGTGCGCAACCGACGACACACCTCATATCCATCAATATCCGGCAACATAATATCCAATACCATCAAGTGTGGAAGAACATGCTTGACCTTATCCAATGCATCCATGCCACGGTTGGCTACATCCACGTCAAAATGCAAACCCGTGAAGTAGATCTTTAGCATATTCGCAATGTCGATATCGTCTTCCACAACCAAAAGGCGGGGGTTACCCATAATGAGCCTCCTCTAAGCGTGCCGCTTGCCCTGACGTGCATTGCGGCGTACCGCTTCGATCTGTTCCTTTGTGATTTCGCGTTCAAACGAACGAAAGCCACTCATTCGAAAACCGTGTTTCTCGGCAATCGAGGTAATGTCCTTCACGCGCTCCAACGTTATGTCCTTGCCGACCGTATAATCTTCAAAACGGCCTTCCAAAGCCAAAGCAATGGTCTCCGCCATGCAGGCATATGCCTTGCCGTCAGGAAAACCAAAGTTAAAATGGAAATTCACGGGGCCTGGTACATCCACCATTCCGCCGTCAATCACTAATATATCATCTCTTGCGGCCGCCACCATTGCAGAAACATCGCGAGGGCGGGCAACATCGCAAACCACACTACCCGGTTGCAAATGTTCAGGGCGTATGACGTCATGAATGGCACTTGTGACCGTTAGAATCAGTTGGGCGTCCTTCAAAACATCCATTTTTGTACTGACAACCAGCTCGCTTCTTGCGTGGACCTTGAGCCTGTCCCGCAATGCTTCGAGCTTTTTCTCATCCCGGGCCACAAGCAATGTCCGTGCCGCTTCAGCAGCCACCAGCTCAGCGCAGACGCGCCCAATTGCTCCCGTTGCACCTACAATGGCGACTGTTGCATCTTCTATTTTAATATCCATGGCGATGGCTGCATCCCGAATGGCCTGCACAGCCATGGCTACGGTATAGGAATCACCCGTGGTTACCGGGATATCCAATGAATTTGCGATCGTCACACCTGCATCGCCAACCACCGATGTAAATGCACCCAGGCCAAGAATGTCCGCGCCGAGTTTTTCTGCCATATAACCGGTTTGTACAATTTTACGATAGACCGTGCGTTCGGGCAATTGCATCATGCGCTTTGGAGTATACGGACATGCAAGGAACCATCCTTTAATGGTCTTGCCGGTTGATTCAGAAGTAATCCCCTCGATCTCAGAAATATACACCGGCGGAAAATATGTGGAAAAAAAATCGATCTGCCCTTCAGAAAGAACACGACCGAGAAAAGGGAATTTGCGGCTGACATCTCGCTTGGGGTCAATGGGATGTATGATGAATGCGAAACTATCCATTTATGAATTACCAGGATTCAACAGCTTCCTTTGAGGGTTTATGATATGGGGTTTGATGCAAATGCGCCTGCTTGAGGTGATGATGGTCGCTTTCTGCAAAACTTATGTCGCGGTCGATCACACGACGTTCTTTTGAAGCGGCAAGCACCACATCCGATTCGATCGTCCGGGCGGGATATATGATCATACCGGAACCGATGCGGCAATTATGTCCCACGCAACCGCCCATGACCGGACGGTTGGAAATGCTGAGTTTGCCATTCCCATCCCGTGCGCGAATGGGCGCCGGAATGAGGTTGTAATCGGTCCATGTAGAGCCGGCACCAATGAAGGTATTGCGGCCAATGACGCACATTTGCAGGCAGGTATTTTGAGCCAGCATGCTGTTTTCCATCATGGTGGTCATAAACAAGGAAGCGCGGAAAGGGAGAAAGGCGCCGTCACCAACCACGGAAAGCATAACCTGCGCACCCTGCCCAATGTTAACATTATTACCGATAATGCTGTTGTCGATCACGGCACCGGCATTAATTGTGACGTTATCACCAATACTGGTAGGACCTTTAATGACAACACTTGGATCAATAACACAATTCTTGCCAATTTTTACAACTTCGGAACATTCCAATACTTGACGTCCTTCATAAACAGCTTTTCCGATAATCTTGAGTTTGAACGACAGTTCCTCATTGGCCTTTTTTTCATAGCGGGCACCACGCGCAAATAAACCAAACACAACATCTGCGATAGAAACATGCACCCACGAATCGATGGCCAGCAAGGCACGCAAGGGAACCTGGAAGACAAGATCGCCGCTTTGATCGGCCATATAGGTTGGCACATGGTAATAACCGATCTCACGGGCTTGCAAATCAATCACAAGCGGATCGGCCCCGGCCATGGGGCCATTGGGGTAATACCAAAGGTCCGCAAGGTACAGGCTACCCGCGGGGGTATAGGATGTGGAAAGAGGCAGGGCATGTTCACGAAATGCCGGGTCATCAGCGCGAAATGCAGCACGTACAGGGCGATTTAACTTCATCGCCTGTTTCATGAAGGCATCGATATAGTATTTATCAAAAAACAAATTGTCACGATAGACAATGGAGGGTTCGCGCACCCGCTGTAAAGGATCACCCTGTTTAAGTTCCATTTCACGAGTCACATAAGGGGCCAGCAGGTTTCGTTGATGCAGCCAAAGTGGCATGTTTTGTATGCGAATTTCACGCGCGGGCTCGCAAAATGGCATGATCGGATTCTGTGCGTGAAGGATGATCTTAAGCATGTGAGTGATTATATATCAAACTATAAGGTAGTTTACCGTATTCAACAAAACTGCAAACGGTCAAAAAGGCTACAAAATTGGGTTCTTGTCGATCACAATCGTACAAACTGCGCCGCCGTTGGCGATACAATTTGTTTCTTCTACATTGAAGACCTTCCCCCCACTCACCCAATACAAAGCTTCCTGAATCAACCCCACTGCAAGATGACATATTGGCTCCTCAGCCTTGCGGTCCCAACATAATGGGCAGCGTTCGATATGCCACAAAATTTTATTGTCCTGTTCTTCAATTTGCACCTTTTGATCTGTATGCTTATTAAATAGATCAGCAAAGGTATTCGTACCAACATGCAGTTTAGTGGAAAGGGAAAGCAGACGAAATGCCATCTCTGTAAGCCCAAGCATGGAACCATATTCCTTAAGACCGTATTTAAATGACGCGCGGCCCACCCGCAAAGCCACGCCCCGTCCACCACGAGGGCCATATGCCAATTCAAATGCAGTTTGAATATCACTAACTGTTTTAAAGGAAAATGTCCGCTCATTGCTTGCAGGAGGGAAATTTAACGCAATGCCTTCAAGGGAATTCAAGCGCAAAACACCGCTAAGGCCATTTCTTCCCATTACTTCTTCCATACCCTGCAGGATCACCCTGCCCATTTTTTGAGGATAATAAAAAGTGGCTTCACTCATGAAATGGGTGTCTCTTTATCAAGAAATGACTTCAGTTTTTGACTGAATTCATTCGGCTCTTCAAACATTGGGAAATGTCCTGCCATCGGAAATCTTTCCACTACTGCGTGCGGGACTCCATTTTGCAACGGCTGCCATTGCAATGGGTGGACGATTACATCCCTGTCACCATAAACCCCCATTACCGGGACCTTCACTTGTGAAAGCATGGGAGTCAAGTCAGTGCGGCGGAGGGAGGCAATGGAACGTAGAAAAGATTCAAGCGTGGTACGGGAGAGATCGCGATCCATCATGTCAGGAAAACGCGGGTCACGGCATATAAACGGAGAATACAACCGCATTCCCGCACGGAAAATCCCCATCATATTGAATAACATAAAGGCAATTGGACGATATCCGGCAAGTTTGAGTAACGGCGCAAGCGATGAACCAACAATTGGAGAACCAACGACTACGACTTTGCTAACTCGTTCTGGATATCGAATGGCAACAGAAAGGCTGACTGTTCCACCCATGCTATGCCCGACCAATGGTGCATGAATAATGCCAAGCTGCTCCATAAATTGATCTACAAGGCTGACAAAATCTGAAACTGCATAGGTCTCACGTTTTTTTCCCGACTCACCAAACCCCCAGAAATCCATTGCATAGGTACGATAGAACGCACCCAAGTAAGCCATTGTTTCCTGCCACAACCCCCACGAGCCCAGCCACCCGTGTAATAGAATTACCGGGCGCCCGCGCCCGTATACTTCATAATGAACAATTCCCTGATCAGTCGTAATTGAAGACACAATGAGTTAACAATCCGTTCCCCTATTTACCGGACTCCATTTCTTTCATAATACTGTATAACAACTCAAGCAAAACATTCTTCACTGTAGCACGGTCTGTTGCAACACACGGCAACAACTTCGTCTGACTATCAAGACGCAAGGCATGACGGACATCCTCAACATCCCATGCGTCATCGGCGTCCTGCTTGTTTGCGGCAACAACAAATGGAGTTGGAGCATAGGCGCGGAAAGTCTCAAGGATCGAACGTGCCTCACGGAATGTTTCAGGACGGGTGCTATCCACCATGACAATGAATCCAAGCATACCCTCAGAGAGGATTTCCCACATGAAATCAAAACGCTTCTGGCCGGGGGTGCCAAACAGATACAGGACCAAATCCTCGTCCACTGTGATGCGACCAAAATCCATGGCAACAGTGGTCGCTGACTTTACCGACCGCTCCTCGTCCGATGAGATCTTGCGCTCTGTAGCCACAACATCAATTTCGCTGACTGACTGAATGAACTGAGTCTTGCCAGCACTGAAGGGGCCTGTTACTACCATTTTGACCGTTTGCATAATACCTATCCTTCTAACTTAAATAAATGCACTACTTACATAATTACATTGTACGAATGCGGCCAATCAATTTATTAATCAAAGTCTTTTGTTCTTCTTTATCCTGGGTGGGATATGTCTTCGGATTCGGTTGAATTACCGTACCGGCCGGTCTCACAATTTCCACCAGACCCGCCTGCAATAATCCATACACGATCTTTCTAATTTCAAGATCGCCTAATTTATTTGTGGCGCCGATTTGTTTCATCGTGTTCTTGGGATCCACAAACTTGACCACTTTCCATTCCTCGACACTTAAGTTTACATTCGTGAGCGGCCGTTCGGTAAATTTAAGTGCCATATCCAGGCTGGGAATTTCATCCTGCAACTGTTCCAGCTCACGCAACTGACGTGAACCTTCGATAATAATATTTTCGAGATCTAGCCTTACATTGATTCTGTCGTCCGGGGGGAGCATTTCATTTTCAAATCGAAAGAAACCTTCCACCCATGTAAATAATTTTCGAATTGCATCGGTAAAATAGGATTGTAAATTCAGCAGGATATCTTCCTGCGTTACATACCCTGCGTTAATAAGAAGAAGCCCCAATTCCTTATCGGTCATCTGCCCGGCACGATCTGCGATTGCCCGGTATTGATTGGCATTGATCTTGTTTGCTTTATGCAGGACTGTGGCAAGACTGCCATCATCTTTGCCGATGCGCGCATACGCCAGCTTACCATCACGAAAGGAAACCTGTGCTTGTTCGGCAGGTCCATCCACAATCAAAGTGCCCGTTTTACCGGCCAGATTGATCAAATTGAGCAGTTGTGTGATCGTAAAATCGCGCAAATTTCCACGCAGGGCCATTTTTCCTCTACTCACCCACCAAGAAATGAATGGGTCAATTCAAAAATTATACTTGCAAGGTGGAGTTGCGTCAATTAACGACTTTGCACTCTTGTGAGGCATACAGTCTAAGGGAATGAATCCTCACAAAACTTACCGCAGGATTGTTCTCACCTTATAAGTTTCGTTAATTTTAAAACTCTGCCCAAGCTCTAATTTACAAAATGCATCTAAATATGCTATAAATATTGAAACGAGGGTCACCAATTGTTATGATTAATGTCATACAGCGCCCATACCAAATTAACTTGTTTTTAATCTTGGAAAAACTTAGAATTCGGACGTAATTACTCATAAACCCCAAATTAGGCTAAGTTGCCGCCTTCACGGAAAAGGAGGTAGAAAATTAGAAAGAAAATACCCATGTAATCCGCTTCACTTATTGAAAAGGAGAATGCTCAAAATGAATTTCAAGAAAATGCTCGTTGTATTGGGCGTGATGATTGTTGTCGGAACAGTGTTAGTTGCTTGTTCCGGCGCTGCCACACCCGCCCCGGCCGGAACAGATGCCCCTGTAACCGCACCGATTCCAGATACCCCTTATCTGGCCGAATGGCAAGGATCCGGTCACGCTGATGTGGCTGGTGAACCTTTCCGTCATTGGGACGATGCCGCTGAAAATCCTGACGGTGTTCCCACCACCTGTGCCAAATGCCATACGAGCGCTGGCTATCAAGATTATCTTGGTGCCGATGGCTCTGAAGCTGGCAAGGTAGACGCTGCTGTACCCGCTGACCACGCCCAAGGCGTTCAGTGTGTAGCGTGCCATAATGCAGTTACCATTTCCAAGACCAGTGTTGTCTTCCCCTCAGGTGTCGAGATCAAGAACCTCGGTGATGATTCCCGCTGTATGGAATGTCATCAGGGACGTGAGTCCAAAGTCAGCATCGATAAAGCCATTGCAGCATTTGGCGAAAATGTGGATGTTGATGCAGTACCGACACCCTTTAAGGATGATGCAGGCAAAGACGTCACCCTCGGATTCAAAAATGTTCACTATTATGCCGCCGCCGCAACCTTGTACGGCAGCATGACTCACGGTGGATATGAATACGATGGCCTGACCTACGACGCCAAGAACACACATGTGGAAGGATACGACTCCTGCACAGGTTGTCATGATCCCCACACCCTTCAAGTGAAGATCGATCAATGTGCATTCTGCCATGAAGGCGTTGCCACATTGGACGATCTGAAGAACATCCGCCAGGTCAGTTCTGCCAAGGACTATGATGGCGATGGAAACGTTGAAGAAGGCATTGCATTCGAAATCCAAGGCCTGCAAGAAACTTTGTTAGCCCAGATCCAAACCTATGCCAAGGATACCGCCGGCGCCGAAATTAAATACAGCGCAGACACCTATCCCTACTTCATGGGCGCAGACGATAAAGCCTATCCAAACTGGACTCCTCGTCTGCTCAAGGCCGCCTACAACTACCAGGTTTCCGTCAAGGATCCCGGTGCGTTTGCCCACGGCCCCAAGTACATCATCGAACTCCTTCATGACTCAATCGCAGATCTCGGTGGTGACGTCAGCAAGCTGGCCCGCGATGACGCCGGTCACTTTGCAGGCAACACCGAACCCTTCCGCCATTGGGACAAGGATGCAGATGGCAATCCCGTGTACGAAGTTGAAGCCGCTTGTTCCAAGTGCCATAGCGCCACCGGACTTCCCCAATTCCTTGAATACGGGGCCAATCTTCCCAACGAATCCTCCAATGGCTTCATGTGCTCCACATGCCATAACGAGGCTGCATGGCCGGAACGCTATGCCGTTGCCAGTGTCACCTTCCCCAGCGGAGCAGTTCTTAGCTTCGGCGGCAAGGATGCAGACGGCAACTTCGTTGCAGATGATTCCAATCTGTGTATTGAATGTCATCAGGGACGATCCTCCACACCCACTTTGAACAAAGCCCTTGGCGACAAGGAAGCCGACACTGTGGATGCCAAGATCAGATTTAACAACATTCACTACTTTGCCGCAGGTGCCACGCTGTTTGGTGCCGATGCCCAGGGTGCCTACATGTACGAAGGTCAGACCTATGTCGGCCAGAACATGCATGCAGACGAAGCCGGCAAGATGAACAAGTGCAAAGACTGTCACGATGTCCATGCGCTTGAACCCAAGACAGAAGCCTGTGAAACCTGCCACGGCACAACAGACCCAACCACCATTCGCGAAAGTGATGTTGACTATGATGGTGACGGCGATGTAACCGAAGGCATCAAGGGCGAAGTCGATACTCTCACTGAAGCTCTCTTCGCTCAGATCCAAACCTACGCGGAAGCGCATGGCGGCGCGATCTCCTATGACGCTCATGTCTATCCCTACTTCTCCGGTGCGGATGGCAAAGCCTATGCAGCCTGGACTCCTCGCCTGCTCAAGGCAGCCTTCAACTATCAATACGTCCAGAAAGATCCGGGCGCATATGTCCACAATCCAAAATTCGTCATTCAATTCCTGATTGACTCGATCGCGGATTTGGGCGGCGACGTAGCTGCTTACACTCGACCGTAAGCGAGCCTCGCAATAAAAAGATGGCGGACGATTTGTCCGCCATCTTTTTTGATTCTCCTTAATCACACCAAACAGGTGATATTTAGCACTGTATGGGTAAAACGACCCATTTTACAATTGGGGCATTCTCCCCATGAAATTTCATTGGGACTATAATCCAGGAATATCTTTACACCATGGAGAATGATATGCACCAAAGGAATCAAATACGTCCGCCTCGCATTTGGACCGTGCTCCTGTTTCTCGGCGTTGGGCTTTTTATCTTCGCCCTGGCAGTTTTCGCTTCGCCCGCCCAGGCAGCTCCTTCCTATCAAGGGGATAAGCCAGGCAACGATTTCTGTCTCGCCTGTCATCAGGAAGAAGGAAAAACTTTAACTCTTGGAAGTGAAGAACTTCCTGTCACGATCAACCCAACCCAATTTGGGCTGTCAGTTCACAGCGAAGAAGGAATCGCCTGCGTCGATTGTCATACAAATATCAGCGATTATCCGCATCCCGACGTAAAAGAAAAAAGTACGCGTGCCTTCTCCCTTGCCTACTCAGAAACCTGCAAAGACTGTCATGAAGATCAATATTCCAAAACCCATGACAGCGTCCACCAGGCCGCCATGGATGCAGGCAATGAAAACGCCCCCATCTGTTCTGACTGCCACAACCCACACACACAAACCCGTCTAATCGGCCAGGAAAGCGGACTGCTGACCATTTCGGCCCGCCGCGACGTTCCCGCCACATGCGCCAAATGCCATACAGAAACCTACGATACGTATAAGAACAGCGTGCATGGCTCGGCATTAGCCGATGGCAATACCGACGTGCCTACTTGTACTGATTGCCATGGCGTTCACAACATCAGCGATCCCACGACTGCATCGTTCCGTAACAATACGCCGGCACTATGCTCCGATTGTCATGACAACCCGGAGATCATGGATAAATACGGCATCTCCACCAAGGTGACCGAAACCTATGTCGCCGATTTCCACGGCACCACGGTTACGCTCTTCGAAAAGGAATTCCCCGGGCAGGAAACGAACAAGGCAGTCTGCACCGATTGTCATGGTGTGCATGATATCGCCAGGGTGGACAATCCTGAAACAGGCATTGCTCTGCGCGAAAATCTGCTCATCAAATGCCAGCGCTGCCATCCGGATGCTACTGCTAATTTCTCCGACGCATGGATGAGCCATTATGAACCCAGCCCGGAGCATAACCCGCTCGTGTATTACGTAAATCTGTTCTACATGTTCTTCATTCCTGCAGTGCTCGGCGGTATGATCTTCTTTATCCTCACCGATATTTACAGACGCATCGTCAACAATTCGAAGAAAGGGACCAAGCACTCATGAACAAGGTAACTCAAACTTATCTGCGCTTCCCACTGGCGCGCCGCATTGAACATTGGGTGATGATGCTTTCCTTCGTCACATTGGGCCTCACGGGCATTCCACAAAAATTTTCAACTTCCAATATTTCAATCTCCGTTATTCAGGCGCTCGGCGGCATTGAAGTGTTGCGAACGATCCATCACACAGCCGCAGTTATATTGCTGCTTGGATCTGCATGGCATTTGCTTGTGATGGGATACAGCGTCTTCGTGTTGCGCGACAAGATGTCCATGCTGCCCACTTTGCAGGATGCAAAAGACGGCCTGCAAGCTTTGCTTTATAACATTGGGTTTGCCAAGACCTACCCGCAAATGGGACGCTACACCTTCGAAGAGAAGATGGAGTATTGGGCTTTCGTTTGGGGCACCGTCGTCATGACCGCCACAGGCTTCCTGATGTGGAATCCAATCACAGCAACAAAATACCTGCCCGGTGAATTTATCCCTGCTGCGAAAGCCGCTCACGGCGGTGAAGCCGTATTGGCTGTGCTGGCCATCATTATCTGGCACATGTATGGCGTGCATATCAAACGCTTCAACAAAGCCATGTTCAACGGTATGCAAACCGAAGAGGAAATGCTGCACGAACACCCGCTCGAACTAGCCGATATCAAAGCCGGCATTGCGGATCGCAGACCCGATGCCGCGACTCTCCGCAAGCGCCAGATGATCTACTATCCCGTCGCCGCCCTCTTAACCGTTGCCATGCTTGCCGGACTCTACGGCTTTATCAATGGGGAAGAAACCGCGCTGAAGACGGTTCCACCGATTTCGCAACAGGCGGAAGCAACAGCAACCACGGCTCCTTAGATCTATCATTCAGAAATAAAAAAATCCGTCCAAATGGACGGATTTTTTTATTGATTTAATTTTATGCCTGCACAGCCTCGCCAGAAGTCACATTAACAGTTTCATGCTCTTCCGATGTAATGCGATGATCCACAACCCGCAAGTATTTCACACCGATGGAGAAGGCCAGCAGACCGTAGGCAATAATTCCCAGCCCACTCGCCCACTCAACTAAAGAAGGTGTGTAGTGTGTATATGAGATCATGGCTTTGCCGGGCAGGTAGGAAATTACTGCAAGGAAACCGACGAGGTTCGTGTCAAAGCGGAAGGCAATCACCCCGCCCACGATCATCGCCAAGCCGAGCATCCGCCAGAAGGGAGATAAACGTGTGGGTTTGTAGAGCAGGATAAAGGTCGGGAGAAGCGCGCCGAAGATGATCTCGCCGAACCAGAAGTTGAAGGAGAGAGTCCCTTTGGTAAGCAGTTCGAAGGCTTCCGTCCGCCCCGGTTCATAGGTATAGGTCTGCGCCAGCCAATCCCAAAGGCGGAAATAAAGATATCCGATCATCATGTAGCCAAGGAATTGAGCGACACGCTCAACAAGCATGTCATTGACTTTGGCTTTGGGAGTTAATCTTGCAGAAAGCATGGATGCAAGCAGCGTCAAAGCAATGCCGCCGACAATGGCCGAGAACATGAACATCACTGCCATTTCAGGTTTGTACCAAATGGGACGTGCTTTGATCACGCCATACACCGCACCCAAGGAAGATTGGTGCAGACTGGAGAGACCCAGACCGATGATGGCAAGCACGGGCGCATAATGATGGACTGATTCCATCTTTTCTGCGATGCGTGGATATTTTTTACGCAGCCATTCAAAGGAGGCCAGGATCGGCATGGTTTCGAAGAGAAGCACGGTAAGGTAGAGCATTACGCACATCGTCACTTCCCACAGGAGGGAATGAGTATTCCAGTAGACCAGCGATTTCCAGAAACGATCCGGGCGGCCGATATCGAGAATCAGCGCCAGCATAGCCATGGTGTAACCGATCAGACCAACAAACGTGGCGGTACGTGCAATGGGGGCATAGCGTTTGAGGCCGAAGAGATACACGCCTGCGCACAAGCTGAATGCGCCAGCACTGACAGCGATGGACGAAAGATCAATTGTGATCCACAATCCCCATGGGACGAGGTCTGTGAGATTGGTGATCGAAAGGCCAAACCAGAAGACGGAGAGTCCAGCGATCAAGGCCATGAGCAGGAAGCTGCTCAACACAGCCAGCCAGATTCCCCACGGGGTTCGAATGTTATCGCGAACCGTTTCACGAATGGTTTTGAACAGGAGTTTCATCTTAACCCTCCACAATTCTATTGTCAGTAACGGGCAGGTAATACACGCGCGGGTTGGTTCCCAAATTCTCGCGCAATCGATAGGATGGATGCTGCCTCAAAATCTGGCTGACGTTTGAATTCGGATCGTTCAGATCGCCGAATGCACGCGCGCCGGTCGGGCATGCCACACAACAAGCGGGAGTTGCTTCCGCATCCACACCCGGGACGAGGCCAACGGCCATGCCGCGGTCAATACGGTTGTAGCAGAAGGAACATTTCTCCGGCACACCACGCGGACGTCTTTCCACTTCGGGTTCGCCCCATTCGGGAACAGCAGGATTCTCGCCCGTAAAGGCCTCCCAGTTGAACGAACGCGCATCGTATGGGCAGGCAACCATGCAATAGCGGCAGCCAATGCATTTGTCATAATCCATCATCACGATCCCATCATCGCGATAGTAGGAGGCGCCCACGGGACAAACTTCCACACATGGCGCGTGTTCACATTGCATGCATGGACGAGGCAAATACACGATCTTGCCGTCGATCTCACCAGCATTCAAAACCTTATTCCATTCCAGATCAGGATTGATATCGTTATGCGCATGACACACTTGATTGCATTGATTACAGCCCGTGCATTTGGATTGGTCGATCACCATCACCCATTGATGCTCCCCTTTCGCACCTTCAGAGGCTTCCACTTTCGTGATCGTGCGTACTCCAGCAGCCACCGCAAGTCCAACTGCAGAGAGCTTGATGAAATCACGGCGACTAACATTATTTTCCGTCATGATCCACCTCATTGGATTTTTTTACAACCATTCGATACCAGCGTTCGAGATTCGGAGCCAACAGCATTCCGGCACCAACGCCAATCAAAGCAGCCAAACCAGCATACCCAAAGGGGGAAACCGGCTTCGGCTCAGGAGTGATCGAAGACATCTCCAGAGCGTGTGTGGGCTCGGCAGTATTAGCTACCGAGATATTCGCGATCTGCTCGGTGGCAATCGCTTCCCCATCCGCGTGCATTTGATCTGCATGACAAGTGGCACAGGTTTGCACACTGGCTTTGAAGGAATGATCCGCCATCTTATGAATATCTGTATTCGTGTCTTCCAAATGCTCGAGGTGACAATCGATACAAGTCACGCCTTGCTTTGCATGGATCGAATACGGGAAGTTCATACTGGCCTCTTCATGGCAGCTGATGCACAAACGCGAGGCATCTTTTGAATTTTGATCTTTCAAATTCACTGTAATTTTCAAACTGGCATTGTGCGGATCATGACATGATGAGCATTCCATCCCCGCCTGGAAATGCGCGCTTCCTTCCCAATCCTTTAAACCGAAGCGGGTGTCCGTATGACATGTGCCGCACGTATTGGGTGAACCATCCACACTCATGGTGGTCTTCGGGTGTTGACCGCCCTTGTCAGAGTGGCAGGCAGCACAAGTCACGCCGTCAGCCTTCCAAGTACCAGTAGCTTCATCATAGCCGGTGACATGACAGGTTAAACAGGCACTGGGCTTGCCTTGATCCGTCCAGGCTTTGACAAAGATCGGGTCATCGGTGGCATGTCCATGCGGGCCGTTCTGCCAGCTCATTTGAACATTTTCATGGCAGTCGGCACAGTTGCTGTTTTCCTCTTGTGTAGGGGGAGGCGTACCGTCCTGGGCGGAGACGGCAACCAGCGTGACACCGGCAAATAACATCGATGTCACAAATGCGATCAAAAACTTTTCAAATCGTGAAAACATATCTACATTCTCCTTGTTCCTAGATATGAGCAGTTGTGTGTTTTGATGATGGGATCGGAGCGGAAATGAACACATCGCAATCCAAACATGCTTCCCGCAAATATCCATTGGACAGTCGATGCATTTGCCAGCAAGGCTGTTCGCTCTTTGCAGCGCGAAGCTTGATCTCATCCATTGCAAGACCCTGTTCCTTCCAGCAAGGCTCGTTATCGCGGGTCATTACACGATGTTCCTTCTCAGCTTCTGCCTGCCAGCGTGCGTCCAATTTACGGAGCGCAAGCACAACCAAAGCGGTCACCAAAAACGGAATCGCCAGACGAACGAACAAACCGGTCAATAACGCAAGAGTAGTATTCATAGCATCCTCATTTCAGCCAGTAATTTGATTCTTTACGACGCAGCCACTCACCGATCAACATCAACACCCCAGCCGGGAGGATCAGGCGGACTACAAAAAGCAGCAAGACGATTTCAGAAGCGTTCATGACATTCTCCTTTCATAACCTTGCACTCAATATAAGACTTTCTTAATGTGAATACTATTCGTGCCCAACCCCATCTTGAACGAAATACCCCCGCATCTTTTCGGACCATTTGCCTGCGGTGAACACCCCATGCATTTTCCTCCCTTTGGGGAATTCACCCCATAAAAAGAAAAGGCCACGTTTTCAACGTGGCCTCAGGATTTCGTTCTCAATTCATGCTAGCCGATCATCTTTTCAAACTGTGACTGAAACTCCACAATTGCCTGTCTTCTGGAATCTTCGAAGAGCACATCCAGCTTTCTTTGGCCCGGGGAAAGTGTTAGCGTTACCCCCAGTAAATCATCCTTACGATCCAATAATGAAACATCTTGAACATTCTTCAATGGAATATATCTCCATACACCGCCATACTTCACCCCGTGTTTTTCGCCGCTTCGCTCATCATCCTGGATCAGGACGATCTCCTTATCTGTCAAAACGAGGAGATGAGCCACAGAGATTGTGGCTCGATAAAGTACATGCCTGCCAATTGAAATAAGAGGCCTGGAGATCTTCGGCTGCCACAACATTTGCAAAACTTTTTCGCCATTCACCAGGCTTTCAATCGCAAAATTCATGAATTTGAAATTTTCCGCAGCCAAAAAGTCAAATTTGGCCTTCTCCATGCCAAGTTCACGTTCGCCTGTATGAAGCAGCTTTGGCCGCATTCTGTTGATAAACCGCGTAAAGTGACGACTGCTCGCTGAACTGAACTCAATCGTGGTCGAAGCGGCTGCACCCGCTTTTGTCACCCCGCATATCGTGAACCAGGAGTATAGAAGAATCCGCCCAATTTCAATATCAGAAATGGAGGTGATGGGATATTCCGTCATGCGAACCTGGTTGCCAGCGTGCTCCCACACACAGATACTGTCTTCCGTTTCACAGAGGATTTTCCCAGTCACTTTGCGGCGCAAACCAGCAATGGGCGGCGCGAAAACAGTATAGGGAAATGATGCGGCATCTCCCAATATCATCTGACAGGGTTCCTTAAACACCTCGGGCACCGATTCAAAAGACTCTATCACCCGCGACCATGACGACATGGTTTGTCTCGCCCCGGTCCACTTCGTTACATCCACATTTACGTCCGATGCCATTTCAACATACTCCAGCTTCCAAATTAGATTTTGACAACAGACAATTACGCTTTGATGATTCCCTTGCGAATTGCATATCTGACCAACTCCGAACGGGAGTGAAGATTTAACTTCCGCATAATATTTTCTCGGTGACGTTCCACGGTTTTTGGGCTAATGACCAGTGCCGAGGCGATCTCGTCATTGCTCGCCCCTTCCGCCAGATGTGTGAGTACCTCATGTTCGCGATCGGTCAACCCATCCAGATTTGCCTTTTCTTCCGCAGAATGGTCTGGATTTAAAAAGTCACGCACCAATAGTTTTGCCATCGAGGGATAAAGATAAACCTCTCCTGCGGCAGCGGCACGAATGGCTGTGAGCAATTCATCCGGCGCGGCTCGCTTCGGAACATATCCTGAAGCGCCTGCATTTAACATTTGAAAGAAATATTCCTCATCTTCATGAATGGTCAATGCAACGATCTTCACATCAGGGAATTTGGCCTTGATCTCGCGTGTGGCTTCAATTCCAGTTTTATCAGGCAGGCCGATATCCATCAGAATAACATCCGGATGCGTTTGACCGGCCATTTGCAAAGCTTCCGCCGCTGTGGCAGCCTCCCCAACGATCTCCATTTCGGCATGTCCGCTCAATAACATCTTCAACCCCGAACGAACGACTGCATGGTCATCCACCAACAATAGACGTGTCATTTGATACACCCTCCACTTTATTAACCAGATACGGGATTTCGGCATCCACTTCGGTGCCGTAGCCCGGCCGTGAATGAACTTCTACACTCCCACCCAGGAGCATGGCCCTTTCCTCCATTCCTGCCAGCCCTAAAGAAACGCGCCCGATGCGGCTTTGTACGGCATTCATGTCAAACCCACAGCCGTTATCGCGAATAAAGATAATCGCCTTATCTTCCCGATAATCCAAATGGACGTTCACATTCGTTGCCTGTGAATGCTTGATAACATTATTCAACGCCTCCTGCACGATGCGAAAGATGGTGATCTTCACGGCATCATCCAACGCAGGTTCGTCACCTTCGATATCGACACGCACTTGAATGGAGGTTAACTCGTGGATTCGCGAAGCGTACCATCTCAACGTGGCAGACAAACCCAGATCGTCGAGGTGAGCAGGCCGGAGGTCCGCGATGATGCGCTGCAATTCCCTTAATGAGTCGGAGGTCAATGATTGCAACTGACTTAGAGTGGCATATCGTCTTTTTTCGTCAGTTTCATCCGAAAGACCTCTTAAACCCATGCCAATGGCCGTGAGAGATTGACCGGTCTCGTCATGCAGATCGCGTGCAATGCGTTGACGTTCCGATTCCTGTGCCGCCACCACTTTGCGAAACAGGTCGGCCCGCAATTGCTCACGCTGACGCGATTCATGCAGCTGGGCCTCCTGCAATTCAGCGATCTTGTGGTCGCTCTCCACCTGAAAGGCGCGCAAAAAACGAATAACAAACACAGAAGCAAAAACAGCCGCAACTGCGCGCAACAATTGAATGGAAAATCCGAACGTACTTAAAAATAATTCGGAGTTGAGAAATGTGGATGGAGGTAATTTGCTGGGCATGGTGAAGAACTGCCCCACCAAGCTGTACCAACCAAACGCCACAGATGCCCACAAACTATCGCGCCCGAATCGAACCAAACCGGTACGCCGAAACGCGTGCTGCTGTACGATCAACCCCGAAGCAGCCAATAAGCCGGCAGGAATGGCAAGCGAATAACGTGTCCACACATCTGCAATGGCGGGGATATCCACCTGTGAATACTGGCCTTTGAAAGAAACCAGACCAAATACCCAAATTGCCTCCAACGCAAGTGGAATGATCAAACTCACCCGCCAGGTGGATTCACTGCCAAGCACAAGGTAGGCCCCAAATGCTGCCAGCGATAAAAACGAAAACGCAAGCAAACTTAATTCAACGACAGAGAAAAGCGTCGGTTCTGTATGAGAATCAAAGCCGGCTATTAACTCGAACATTTCGATCCACTCATGCACAGCATGCACAAGGCCAAACCCTGCCAAGGGACGCAAGGCCATTCTCAGCCGCGCATCGGTGGAACGCCCGCCTTCCATTGCCACCAACAAGCCCATGCTGAAAAATGCAAGGCCATAAAAAAAATAAATGGCAACGAACGGTGAGAGATTCATATGGTTTTACTTGCTGTTTTTGCGGATTTTGGAAAATCCGCAAAAACATAATTTCACTCTTCCTGATGGCGCAGCCTTGCGCCACAAGTACGGCAGAAGCGATCGCCCAGCTTGGCACGCGACCCACACTGCGGACAATAGGCTCCCGTATCGCCGGGGTCTGCTTCCACATGAGAGGAAGAACGGCGGCGAGGTTTGCCTGAGACTTGGCGACCTGATTGCCAGAAGTAAACGGCACCACCCACCACCATGATCACACCCAACCCGCCAATCACATATGGCAGGGAATTGCTCAACGAAATGCGTCCCTGTGTATTTTCATCCACAGGCGCGGAAGGTTGAACACCCTGCGATTCCAGGACGAGCGTGGGGGTGGTTTTATCGTATTCAAGATTAAGCGGGAATTGTTCACCAACAGTTAACTTGACGGGATCGCCCGAAAAATACTTAAGATCATTTTCCTGCGAAATCGAAAGCAGGGAGGGGTCTGTTTTAAGTGAGGTCACATCCAAAGGTTGCAGCACGCGGATGTTGAATTGATCCACGGCATAAAAACCATCCCACAGGTATGAGTAAGTGCGCTTGTTTCCGGCAAAGCTGATGGCATCGTAATACTCAAAGCGGGCTGCGGCTGTGGTCATCGTTATCGTAAAGACCTGCCAATCGCCATCCGCCTTGGGCCCTACAAAGGCAGCATCGGCAAGGTTTCCATCGGCTGTATAACTTGCAACCGCAATGAGGTTTGCATCTTTTGGAATGCGGAAAGTCAAATCAAGCGGTAGTGTGGTACCTGCAGGAACTTCAAGATCGGTCAACACCAGCATACTGGGCTGGTCATATTCTGGCCAGAGTTGAACGCTCACACTAGGCAGCGTAATGTCAGTTTGGGCAAAAGCAAAAGAGGATGGGAATGCAAAAATCACCCCCAGCATTAATATCACTAAAAGTTTGCGCATGGAAATACCTCCAACAATAAGGGTTTCTTTCGCCGCCATATTCATTGAACACCAAACTTGTTGATGCCAATCATAAACAAAGGACAATTATGATCTATTTATTATGCGGCACTCTGTATCTTACCATGCGCCAATTTTAACCCCGCAGAAACGAAGTCACGAACTAATGTGGAAGAATGTCACCCTTTTTATCCAGCATAAACAGGGCGGACGGCCCCTCGTACCGTGGCACGCACCATCGTCCAACAAGCTTTGTTATAAGGAGTCTTGATTCCATGCTTTGCACCGCGTTTCATCACCGCACCGCTGATCGCATCAATCTCCGTCGGCGCACCACGCAGCACATCCTGAAACATCGATGAATAATTTGCTGCTGTTTTTCTTGCGACATCTTCGGCTGCATCCACGGGATTGTTAAATGGCAGATGCACATGTTCCGCAGCGGCAACTTCCGCAGTTTCGCGCGCCAACTCACCCATCATTCGTCGTGCTTTTGGATGGGACAGCAATTCTCCGTTCGAAACCTGCAACAACGCTGTCAATGGATTGATGGCCGCATTGATGACTAACTTGCCCCAAATCAACGACTGGGCATCTTCAACGATTTGCAGGTTGAAATTGGAGGAACGAAGAGCCGCCTCCAACGGACCGAGTGCCTGATTCTGTTCAAGCGACAGAATCCCCTCCCCGCCTATTTTCACCAACCCCGGTCCAAGCAACGTGGCTCCCGTGGTGGTCACACCCAATGAAACACGAGCAGGTCCGAGGTCCCGGGTGAGCGTTTCACGGTTGCCGATCCCATTTTGTAAAGTAACAGCGAGTCCATCGCTGGCAAGCACTTGTTTCAATTGATGTGCCGCACGTTCCGTCTGCCATGATTTCACCAGCACCAACGCATATTTCGCACCGCTCACTTCACAAGGGTCATCCGTCGCATGAACTTCATAGGCGCGTTCATTTCCATCTACATCCTTGATTCTTGCTCCATGCATTTGTAATTCAGCGAGGCCCTTCTTCCATGTCCCGAGCATGTGAACACCGTGACCAGCCTCGCTCAATCTTGCGGCAAATAAAGTGGCTAATGCGCCTGTGCCAACCAATAAAATATCCTGCTTCATTTTACTTCCTTCAAAAACGAAGACCACTCGTCATCTGTCATTTCAACGATGTGTTCCACTGCCGGAAAACGCTTGCTTTCCACATCATCGATATAATCCATGAAAGCCTTGTTCATCTCTGCATGGAAATTCGCATACTGTTTGACGAATTTCGGTGTAAAGCGCTCGAACAAACCGAGCACATCATGCGTGACCAGTACCTGACCATCGCAGCCAGGCCCGGCTCCAATCCCAATCGTGGGAATTGAAATTTGTCTGGAAATATATTCAGCCAGGCGGGCGGGAACAGATTCAAGAACAAGGCTAAATACACCTGCCTCGTCAAGAATTCGAGCATCTTCCAACAAGCGCTTTGCGGCAGAAGCTGTTTTTCCTTGCGCACGGAAACCACCAAGCTGATTCACCGATTGCGGGGTTAACCCAAGATGCCCCATCACAGGAATACCTGCACTCACAATCGCACGGACTGCATCAACGCGTTCTCGTCCGCCTTCGAGTTTGACAGCATCCATGCCGCCTTGTTGTAAAAAACGACCCGCATTTCGTACCGCGTCCTCCACTGAAACTTGATACGACATGAACGGCATATCCCCCACCAACAGCGCAGACTTTGCCCCGCGTGAAACCGCTCGCGCATGATGGAGCATTTCATCCATTGTGACGGGCAATGTATTTTCATATCCAAGAACCACCATCGCAAGCGAATCGCCGACGAGAATCGAATCAACGCCGGCTTTGTCCATCGCCAATGCGGTGGGATAGTCATAGGCTGTTAGCATAGTGATCGCCTCGCCACGTTCCTTTTTTTGACGGAACGTAAGCGTGGTCACTTTTTTGCGATGTGACATGGTGGGAGAAACATTTGTTGTTGACATGGTACCCTCCGATAAAGGTAGAGTCCGCTTTTGCATGCTGGCCCCCCTGCTGTGCATGTAATTTCGGTTGATTGATTTAACCCGTCACGCTCCATTGGATGCGTGCGATGGCGTGATTATTCCATAAAAATAGATTTTCGCCTATAATAATTTTGTCAGAACTTTGTATCAAAAACTATCAAGCTTGGACGGAGGAGAATATTTTATGCGAAAGACCTTTTATGGCATTTTGATGCTTGCATTGCTCATGGCTGCCTGTTCAGGATCAGCCGGGTCCAACCCCGCCTCTAACGCAGGGCCTACAACAGTGAGCGGCAGCGTGACCTACACAAACTATTTCTTCACTTCCGGCGTCGCCGAACCGGAAGTGATCCTCGAAGATCAGGGTGGTTTCGTAACTCGCGACCGAAAATTCGTTATTCCTGTTGAGTCCCAGGTAATCGGTGAGATCACTTCAGATTTTTATACCTCCCCATTTACCTACAGTTTGAGCCTGCCTGCAAAACCCAACGGAACTTTGCACGATGTGGATCACGACAAGGTCGATGAAACTGGTGTCATGATCTTTGCCGTCGCCTACTGGACCAATACCTGGGGCGACCCGTATCTTGAGCGTCGCGATCAAGGCGGCGGCGGATGGTCCTCGGCGTATGCATCCACCAAAGTCACGGATGACCGCGATCTTTATCTTGAAGTGTACGGCGGCAAATATCTCGTCTATGCACCGGATGATAAACAGCAGTTCCCATCCGCGTTTGGCGATGACAAAAAGTTATTTACCGATGACGATCCGATCATGGACCTACCCGCAGGCTGGTCTGTCGTGGACCTGGATCAATCTCCCTTTGCAATTGATCGTTCGGAAAAACCGACGATTGATCTGTACGAGCCTGAAAGCGCAGCTCTTGTAGACTTTTCAAGCATGTCCTATACAGAGGCCTTCGACCAGATGGCCGATAAATTCAAGAACGAATATGCATTTACCGACCTGAAAAAAATCGACTGGGATGCCAAGGTTGCGGAGTTCCGTCCACGCTTTGAGCAGGCTGAAAAGGACAAGGATGCGCATGCGTATGCGCTGGCCTTGCGCGATTTCCTATGGTCCATTCCTGATACACATGTTGGGTTTAGTACAGATCTGCTGGATGGGGATTTTGCCACCGAAACCGCTGGCGGGCTTGGCTTTGCCATGCGCGAAACCGATGATGGAAAATTCATCGCCAATTATATTGTTTCCGATGCACCGGCCGAATTAGCCGGGATGCAATGGGGCGCGGAAATCATTTCTTTAAACGGCAAGCCGGTTTCGGAAATTGTGGAAGCAACCCTGCCATGGTCTTCTCCATTCAGTAACCCCACCATCAAACGACTGCAGCAACTTCGTTACGCCACCCGTTTCCCGTTGGAAACGCTGCAAGTGGAGGTAGTTTTCATTAATCCGGGCGGCAGCGAACAAACCGCCACTTTGGATGTGGTGGAAGAACGTGAAAGTTTTGCCTCCGCTTCCTTCTATGCAGGCCAGTCACAGACTGCCCTGCCGGTCGAGTTTGATGTACTACCCAGCGGCATTGGGTATATCAAAGTGAATAGCTTCCTCGATAACGATGTACTTTCCATTCAGGTTTGGGAGCGGGCGATTCAATTCTTCAAGGATAACGAAATCCCCGCGGTCATCATTGACATGCGTGTCAACGGCGGAGGCAGCGGCTGGCTGGCAGATCAAATGGCTGCCTACTTCTTCAACAAGGAAACCGTGGTTGGAAACACCGCCCAATACAATAAGGGCAGCGGTGAGTTCTACATGGACCCCGGCGACGAAGCCATCATGATCCCACCGCGCGAAGGATTGCAATATGATGGGCAGGTTGTACTTCTCGTCGGGCCGGCGTGTGCGAGTGCCTGCGAATTCTTCTCCTACAACATGACGATCAATGACCGCGCCACTGTTGTCGGACAATATCCAACAGAAGGCGCCGGCGGCAGCGTGGAAGATTTCTACATGCCGGAAAACATCACCGTCCAAATTACCATCGGACGTGCCGTGGATGCCAACGGCGATATTCACCTGGAAGGCAGGGGCGTTGTTCCTACCGTGAAGGTGCCTGTTACTTTTGACACACTTCTCAGTCAGTACAACGGCGAAGATGTGATATTACAGGCCGCCGAGGACTATCTTCTAAAATAAAAGAAGACCTGAATTCCAACTCCCGAAAGGTGTAATCTTTCGGGAGTTTTTAATTTCATGGTTTTCAGATCAAATTCAAAAACCAGGGAGACAATCGCTTCTTCCGAAAATCAGCAGTATAATATTTTTATTCAGAAAAATATTACGCAAGGAGAAAATACATGCGAAGAATGTTCGGTTTTTTGATCGGGATTTTTGTCGGGGGATTGGTGGGTTCAATGATCGCCTTGCTTATGGCCCCTGAATCGGGTGAGAAATTGCGCCTTCAACTACGAAGCCGCGGCGAGGGTTTCATCAATGACATCCGTCATTCTGCTGATGCACGTCGTATTGAACTGCGCAATCGTCTGGAAACCATGAGGGCCCCAAGAGAGATGTAATCCGTGGGGATGCGAATTCTCTACACAATGGCTTCGTAAAACGAAGCCACCCTCTTCATATTCGTTTCATATTCTGCGCGCGCGGAAATAATTTTGGCATTCAGACCTGCGGCATCACGTCGCAGGTCTTCCCTTTCCAAACCGAGCAAAATCGCACTAGCCAATGCCTGTGGATCGTTCGGGTTCACCAATAACCCATTCCTGCCATGTGTAATCCACTCACGGATGGATTCAAGGTCACCTGCAATGGGGAAACATCCGCAAGCCATGCCTTCGATTAAAGAATTTGGGGTGCCATCATGTACGCTGGGCGAAACCACGATTTGTGCTCCACGAAACACCTCCCCCATTTCCGTGTGCGGAATGGGAGCACGCAACTCCACTGCATGCTTAATGTTCAACTCTTCCAGCCAGCGGCTCGCCTGAACTTCTCCCTGCATGGATGAGCAAATGAATTTCGCATCCGGGTGTTTAGCCAGCACCAATGGAATGGATCGAAAAAAAACTTCATTGCGAACATAAGAACGAAATCCGCGCGGGTTGATGATGACGGGATTCTTGACAGGCTCAACAGGTGAATAAAAAACATCGCTTCGGATCCCGCCGTTGCCTGGTGTTACCAAAGTTGGTTTTTCCTCGCCCAGGCCCCATTCGTGTGCAAGGCGGATATCGCGTTCGCAATCCGCATGCAACGCATCGATCCTCTGCATTACATGGCGTGTGTACGATTTCATTAAAGGCGTGGAAGGGGCGTGCAAGGTAAAGTCATTCCCCCAAATGGAAGCAATAAACGGAACTTTGATCTTTGCTTTTGAAGCAAGCATTCCTTCGTATGGCACGCGCAATGCATGAACAAGATCGGGCTGGACCAGATCAATGAAACCTTGTAATTTTTTCGCGGAGCGGGGAATGGTCAATGGGCCGAGCCACCGTCTTACAAGAGTACGCAGGCCAAGGCCCCGGGAAGAAGCGCTGCCGGGGCGCGTAGTCTGCTTTTTAACCGAACTGAATGCCACAGGGGTGAACTCCAGCTGCTTGACGGGGAAGTCCAATTCACATTGAAATGTCGAGGCAAGATAAACCTCGTCACCGCGGTCCCCTTCTGCAAAATAACGGATCCAGTTTTGAGAGATCGGTGAACGTCCATCAGCCACAAATAATATTCGCATCCTGTCATTATACACATTGCCTGCAATTGCGAGGCGTAGTATAGTAACGAAATGAGTGGAAAACGCATTCTGGTCGTTGAAGACAACATGGACTCCTACCAGCTGGTGAAATTCGTTTTGGAGAAAAAGGGACATGAAACTTTTCTCGCGATGAACGGGCGGGACGGATTCAACGCTGCCATCAAACAAAAACCTGATCTGATCATTATGGATCTTGCCATGCCCATGATGGACGGCTGGATCGCCACAGAAAAACTAAAAGCGGAGCCTGCCACCAAAAACATCACGATCGTTGCACTAACCGCGCACGCTCTCCCCGCGGATCGTATGCGTGCCATGGATGCGGGCTGTAGCGAGTACATTACGAAACCAATCAACCTCCAGCAGTTTATGGAAATCATGGAACACTGGCTCGGCAGGGTTTAAATCGTTGTGGTATATTTTATGCGGCTTTTGATGGGATGATTTTTTAATTCCCCAGTAAATTCAATTAATAGAGGAAACTTATGAAACAAATTTGTGTCGTCGGCGTGGGATACGTGGGCCTCGTTACTGCTGCGTGTTTTGCTGATCTTGGCAATCATGTCACTGCGCTGGATGTGGATGAAAAACGCGTTGAAAATCTAAAAAAGGGCATCATGCCCATTTACGAACCCGGGCTGGATGAGCTGGTCAAACGCAATGTAAATGCGGGGCGAATCAATTTCACCACCTCCTACAAAGAGGCGCTGGTCAATGCGGAATATGCCTTTATCGCCGTGGGTACCCCTTCCGGCAAAGAGGGCGAAGCGGATTTGCAATATGTTGAATCTGCCGCCAAATCGATTGCAAAAAACATGACAGCGCCGCTGGTGATCATCAACAAATCCACGGTTCCGATCGGGACCGGTGACTGGGTTGCCGACATTGTAAAGAATGCCCAGCCCAAGCCAATTGAATTTTCGGTGGTTTCCTGTCCTGAATTTTTACGTGAGGGTTCAGCCATTTCCGATTTCACCAGTCCACACCGCACCGTGATCGGCTCGATGGACAAGGATGCCGCAAACAAAGTCGCCCACCTGCATTTGCCGTTGCGCGCGCCGATTGTCATCACCGACCTGCGCACTGCGGAAATGATCAAGTATGCGAGCAACGCTTTCCTTGCCACAAAAATTTCCTTTATGAACGAACTCGCAGACCTGTGTGAACAGGTTGGCGCAGATGTGAAAGAAGTGGCTGCGGGCATGGGGTACGACGCCCGCATTGGCCGTCACTTTTTGGACGCCGGCCTCGGCTGGGGCGGCTCCTGCTTCCCCAAGGATGTGGAAGCATTGGCTTTCATGGCGAAGGAAAAGGGATTGGATCCACGCATCTTGAACGATGTAATGGAAGTCAATTATGATCGCCGCAAAGCCGCCGTGAACGTCGTTGAAAAAATGATCGGTGGCCTGAAGGGAAAAACCATCGGACTGCTCGGCCTGGCATTCAAGCCCAATACAGATGACATGCGTGATGCACCGTCAATCGATATTGCAGAGGCTTTGATCAAAGCTGGAGCAAAAGTGCGGGCGTATGATCCGGTCGCAATGAATGTTGCCCGTCCGCTGCTGCCTAATGTGGAAATGTTCGACGGTCCGTACACAATGGCGGAGAATTGTGATGCGTTGATCGTGGTGACCGAGTGGAACGAATTCAAACAGTTGGATCTCACAAAAACAAAAAGTTTGCTTAAATCACCGGTGATCTTTGATGGTCGCAACATCTACGAACCGGCCCGCATGAAGGAAATGGGATTCACGTATCGCGCTGTGGGCAGGTAGTCGAAAGTTCATGACCAACACCCCTCCCGTTTGCAATTACGAAGGTTCCGATTATCAGCAGTCCTTTTGGGAACAAGGCGGCCGACAATACGAGGATCTCGCCGAAGGCATCGCCTTCAAACGCATGCTGCCCAAAAGCGGAAAACTGATGCTGGAACTTGGCGCAGGCGCAGGCCGCAACACACCACGCTATGCTGGCTTTGAACGAATTGTCGTGCTGGATTATTCAACGACTCAACTCGCTCAAGCCCAGGAAAGGCTGGGGCGTTCAGACAAATACATTTACGTCGCTGCTGATATTTATCGCCTCCCTTTTCTGGATGGGTCCTTTGATGCCGCCACGATGATTCGCGCCCTGCACCACATGGCGGATGCACCTAAAGCTCTTAGACAGGTCCGCAATGTTTTGCAACCCAACGCAATGTTCATCCTTGAATTTGCGAATAAATTAAATCTCAAAGCCATCTTGCGGTATTTATTGGGCAGACAAAGCTGGAGCCCATTCACTTTGGAACCAGTGGAATTCGTCAAGTTGAATTTTGATTTTCACCCAAAGGCCGTACGAAATTGGTTGAACAACCTGGGGTTTAATATCGAAAAGACCCTAACGGTTTCGCATTTCCGCCTGGGGTTGTTGAAAAGAATTATTCCCGCAAAATTGCTTGCCGCGCTCGACGGTCTCTTTCAGCCCAGTGGTGCGCTCTTTCAGGTAACACCCAGTGTTTTTATAAAGGCCAGGGTTCAAGGTGAAGTCGGACAAACCGCCGCCCCGCTTAATATTCTTCAGCTTTTCAAATGCCCCGAATGCGGAAGTGGAAATTTGGTCGATAAAAAAGACTATCTACAATGCCCTTCTTGCAAGGCTCAATGGGCAGTTACAGATGGTATTTACGATTTTCGCGAAAAGAAATAACAGATTTTTTTGATTCAAAAAAGCTCCAATCGCCGCTTGGTGATTGGAGCTTTTTATTACTTAGACAACGGCAGGCGGATAAAGAACGTGCTGCCCGGGAAATTCACCTCATCATGTCCGGAGCTTTCCACCCAAATGTCTCCATTCAATGCCTTGACAATTCCAGATGCGATGGCAAGCCCAAGTCCTGCTCCGCCTCCTTTGTAGTTGGTTCGACTTGAAGAATGCAACTCTACCTTGCCAAGTTGATACAGTTTTTCGAAAATGATCTTATGATGTTCCGCATCGATTCCAATGCCGGTATCCTTGATTTGTATCTCGGCACATTTTCCCAAACGCTTGTCGTCGACCACATTGGCAATCACCGAGATCGTTCCGCCATCGGGCGTGAACTTGATTGCATTGACGATCACATGGTCAACGGCTTTCTTAAGCAATTCGGGATCAGACAAAACAGGCGGGATATCCTTTATCGCCTCATCCAGATTGAAGGTTAAGTTGCGAAGCGCAAGGTCTTTCACATAGTCCTTATGAACCAGCCGCAGGATCAGACCTACATTCACAGCCTCAATATGCGGATTAATTATCTGACTATCCAAACGGGCCACATCCAACATGCTGTTCACGATAAGCTGCAAGCGATCAGTTCCCTGCCCCACACCATCGACAGCCTGCGTAAGAGCAGAATTATGTTGAATGCCGTCATCGGCTTTCAACATTCCAAGATATCCCTTGATCACCGTCAGTGGTGTGCGCAATTCGTGCGCCGCCACTTGAATAAAGGCGGATTTATTCGTATCATGTTTCGCCAGAGTTTGGTACGCTTCGTTCAATTCCTCAACACGCTGCGCCACCATGCGTTCCATCATCTGGTTAACAGAAGTCATTTCATCATACAAGCGTGCATTTTCCAGAGCAACTGTCGCTTGCACAACGTAAGTTGTCACCATAAAGCCATCGTCCTGGCTGAATGTCCCGTGTTGACGTGCGATCACCAGCAGTCCAATTGCTTTATTCTTGGAAAACAAAGGCGTGGCCAGCCATGATCGATCCAATGGAAGCCATTCCGGTTGCGTCCAGCCTTTTACAGACTTTACATCGTTAACCAACACAGTTTCCCCTTTTTGGATCACTGTTTGATAAAAATCAAGATCGCCGATCTTGATCCTCAGTGTTTCGAGATCCGCATCTGCAGGCAGCCCCCAATGAGCCCTTACATGGGAAGCGCCATTCACATCCTCCATGAAAAGGATGCCACGATCATGAGGCAACACTTGTTGAAGCTGTTCCATGATCTGCTGTGGAAGTTTTTCAACCGTGGTGAGAGAAGACAATTGACGCGAAGAACGCGCCAACGCTTCAGCACCGCGACGCCGGGCCTGCTCGGACTCAAACAATTGTGCATTTTGGCTGGCAGCTTTTTCTGCCACATCTTTTGCACGTGCAAGTTCAAGCGCACGCTCACGCGCCTCGTTCAACAAGCGTTCAACTTCCCTTTGCGCCTGCTCGCGCTGGTCAACAAGCATGGTCCGCAGCAATGCGCTTGACAACAAGTTCTTGATGCGGACATAAACATCCCAATCCTTGGGGCCAACCTCCGCCCACATAAATCCAAACCGATTGGTCGCCAAAGAAAGCGGCATTACAACCGCGGTGTAACGATGCCCCTCGGGAGTCTGCCCGCGCGGCACGATGCGGCCTGTAACCATCATGGATTTTTCCTGGGGCATCTGGAATTTATGATCATCGTATTGCATCAACAAACGATAATTTTCAGGATTTGAAGAGGAAGGAGAACTGAGTCCGGCCAGATCGGTATAGAACATCAGATACCATCGATCTAATCCAAGTGAGGGAAAGTTCTTTGAAATAGCCTCGCCGATCTCATCAAGAGACATGGCTGGCGCCATGGAAAAACTAAAATTACTCAGCAACTCCTCTTGTTGTTCGAATTGCAGGCGGCGATAGGCTTGCGTCCGCTGCGATAACTCGCCCGCCAACATACGTGCCTGCTGAAAAAGGTTTTCAGCCTGCAATCGTGCAGTTGGGTTGGTAATACCACCCAGGGCATATTTGCGGAATGTGGAAAGCACATTCTGCCAGGTTGCCAGATCAAAACCGCGTCTTTGTAGAACTTCAATCGAGGATTGCACCATCTTGAGGAATGCATCGCTTTTATCAGCTTCATTCAAACTGGCAAGAAATACATCCCAGGTGCGTCCAAAAACGTCACGAAACGAATCCTTGTACAGGTCCGTTTCTGAAATTCCCGCTGCGGCAAACAAGGCACGAACTGCCGCATCCCGTTTATTCTCAAGCCTGCCGGTATGTGCCACTTCCTTGGAAAGGACAACCGCTTGTTTAATGCTTTCCGGCAAACAACCACAAGACCAGCGGATAACAAGTGCCGAAGAAAGAAGGTTCACAGCATCCACCTGACCGCCCGCCATCTTTTTTAATAACGCCTCAAATGCCCTGGTGCCCGCTTCATAAAACGACTGGCGCACCGTAGTCAATGGCACACCCATCGATTGGGCTTCGTTGATATCGTCGAAGCCGGTCACAGCCACAGAATCTGGAACTTTAACTCCGCGTTGTTCCAAAACTTCCATGACACCAAATGCCATTCGGTCGTTGGAACAGGCTACAGCTTGAAAACGAACACCGCGCTCGTCGAGCAAAGTACGCACTGCGGCGCGTCCGCTTTCCTGTGTGAAATCCCCCTCAACAATCAAGGCTTCATCCAACGGAATATTATGGTTGCGCAGCTCATCTTTGTAGGCACGAAAGCGTTGCTCGGCCTCCGCCTGCCCGGAAATACCGCGAACGAATGCAATTTTCTGGCATCCATGCACTTCGATCAAATGACGAACAATGGCACGCATGCCATCTTCGCTATCAGTAACAAAAGATGACACACCATCTGCCTGCACAGCAAAGGATGTTATCGGAATCGGGACAAGCGATCTGCAAAAATTTCCCACCTCCTCCGCTGAAACACCGTGGGCAATATCAGCCGCAAGCAAAATACCGTCAAATTGTTCCGACTTTACCAGATCATATAGACCATAGGAAATATTTTTTTCCTGCAAGGCAACGGCGGCTGGTTTTCCCCCGGCAAAACAAACCAGGTTCACATCATTGCGCTCAGCGGCGTCCATTACCCCGGCCATAAACTCACCGCCCCACACACGGTTTAGCTGGGCACCAAGCACCGCCACAGTTTTTCTCGCACCGTTTGTCTTTTTAGGTTCCATCATAGAGTGCCGGAATTATAAGTCAGGAAGTAAAAATAAGCATGTCAATTTCGTAAGGGACAAAAAAATCCCGCAGGCTTGCACCTGCGGGATTTAGAAACTCACAAACTCATTTTATTTCAATTTGATAAGAACCCAATTCACGAGTAAAACGGGTCGTCCCGGAAACTACGAGATATGCCTTATCTCCGGTACTCAAAGACAATGGGATTTCAGCTGTCTGATCCTGATTGACCGGAATCATCTCCACACTATTGCCGTTGGTCAAAATAAGGGCCAAACGGAACGTCTGCGGAAGAACGTTTTGGACTCGGACAAATCCTTCAGCAGTCCAGCCGCCATCATCCGCCTCAAAATCGGATTGATAGCCAGCCGCTTCCACTGAAACATCATCCAGCAAAAAGCCTTCGCCGTTGACCGCATCATCTGTCACATATTCAAAGCGAAGTGAGATGTTCTTTCCCGCATATTCCGACAGATCAACCGATTCTTCGATCCATTGATTCGTCGCTCCGGTATATCCCCACCCAAAGGAGTTACCAGAGGGATCCGTATCCGTACTGGAAGGCGTCTGGATGATCTTCCATGATTTTCCATCTTCTGAAACCTCGAGATACACATAATCCCAATCCTCTTCAATATCGTACCAGGTTTGATATTTCAATGTGATCGGGCCTGTGACCTGAGTAAAGTCAAAATCACGCGTAAGCTTCATATCAGACTTATCGCCTTTATTCGACCAAAAGGCATACTTTCCGGAATTCGGATCCGCAGGGATTAGCCGTGTGATGGTTGAACCCGTAAAGGAAAGAGTGTAGTCACCCGCACAATCGATCTCAACATAATCGACGCCATACTGATGAACCGTGCGGGTTTGGGCAGATTGCGGGCAGGTGGAGATGGTTTCACCTGCAGAGGCGCGGTTTGCATCCGTGTAATTATTGTAAATATATCGTCCATCGCCAACTGAACTGTCAAGGAGGAAATTAGTTACCGCCCAATCCATGAAGAAATCGTCCGCAGCGATGGGTTTGTCTGTAACAGGATCTGTAGTATTGAACTGAGTGAGCACGTTATCCACACTGTCCATGCCATTATCCTGATCCTTTACGAGCGCCTTTGTTGCCTCTTCTCCAAACCGATCTAGGAAGTAGGTAACGAACAGGAAACTGGCTCCATAATGCGGCGTAGTGGCGTTCGAATCATTGGGCCAGTCATTGAGCTGCAGATCCGGGTCACTGATATAAAGAAAATCAAAACCACCGGGATTGTAACCATTCAATAAAACTGCGAGTTCAGAGAATCCTTCATTGATCCAGCTTGTTTCATTGAGATCCTGTTTCCAATGGATCATATGTTGAAATTCATGGGCCAGCACGCTATAAGTATATTCATCGTCAAGCGGGGAATTATCCGCATTAAAGAGGAACATCTCATGTGCATTCGAATATTCCTGGATAATCGGGTTGGACTCTGCGGCGGACGAAAAATAGCCGGCAATGTTACTGCCCAGGCCTCTGGCATATAACAGATAAATATGCTCATCGCCGTCAATTCCAGGAAACCATTCGCTGCCAAAAAACTCACGATTTGTGGGGTACATCTTGTTTTCGAAGGTATCTGTTATTTTTTTAACATCATCAGGATTTGTCTCCACGCCATCCTGCGCCCAGAAATAAGCATGGGGTGTGATGTACAACAAAGTAGCATCAATTTGGGTATTCTCAACTGTATCCTGATTGGACACCCAGAATTTCTCTTTGTCACCCACTTTATGCGGCTGTGCAGAAGTAGCAACCACCTCCGGAACATCACACTTGCCCTCAAAGCGACAGGCAAGATCCTTGGCATCGTTGGGTGGAACGATCGTTGCTTTTAAAGAATCGACAGTTTCACTGGAAACCGAGTCAGCCGGAGGGCGGTTAAGTTCCGTTGGTGCGGCTGGAATAGTCTCTTCAGTTGGGATAAAAGGAGTATCGATAATGGTCTGCGGGTTGGCTCGATAATACAAATATCCAGCAAGCGGAATTGCAACAATACAAATACAGCACAACACCACCAGAATCCCAACGATCAAAACAGTCGAATTATTTTTATTGCTTCCGTCCATATTGTCCATGATTTTCCTCTTTTAACGAAAAGATGCCTGATGATACCGCGTATCACTAAAAACAAGATTAGGAAATTCGGCCTATTAAAACAATAGAGCGAGACGATATCGTCTCGCTCTATTTAAATTATGCGCTGATCTTCTGTTTGGATTTCTTTGCCGGTGCGGCCTCGGAGGTGAAGATGACTTTATCGTCCTTCTCATCCACCAATACCACAGCCCCATCCTTGAATTTGCCGCCGAGCAGTTCCATCGAAAGCGGGCTTTCCACATATTTCTGGATGGCTCTGCGTAACGGACGGGCGCCAAACGCCGGGTCAAATCCTTCCTTGGCAAGCCAGGCACGAGCTGCATCGGTCAACTGGACAGAGATATTATGCTCGTTCAAACGATCCTGCAATTCCTTCATTTGAAGAACCACGATCTCTTCCATTTGCGGCAGAGAGAGTGGCGAGAACATGATGATGTCATCAATACGGTTGAGGAATTCAGGACGGAAGGCAGCTTTGAGCGCCTTCTCGATCTTGTCATGGGATTCACGCTCTTCGCTGGAATCACCTTTTGTGAGGAAGCCCAAGGTGCCGCCTTTTCTCACGTATTCCGTCCCCAGGTTCGAGGTCATGATTAGAACCGTGTTGCGGAAATCCACCACATTGCCCTGACCATCGGTCAAACGGCCGTCATCCAAGATTTGAAGCAAGGCATTCCAGACTTCCGGATGTGCCTTTTCGATTTCATCGAAAAGAACCACACGATAGGGCCTGCGACGAACCGCTTCTGTTAGCTGACCACCTTCCTCATAACCTACATATCCGGGAGGTGCACCGAAGAGGCGTGAAACGGTATGCTGTTCGCGATACTCGGACATATCGATACGAACCATTGCTTCTTCATCATCGAACATGAACCAGGCAAGCGCTTTGGCAAGTTCAGTTTTACCAACACCCGAAGGGCCGATAAAGATGAAAGAACCGATCGGGCGGGCCGGATCTTTCAAGCCAGAACGCGCACGACGAATGGCATCGGAAACTGCATGAATGGCTTCCTCCTGTCCAATGATGCGCTCGTGGAGACGCGCTTCCATGTGCAGAAGTTTTTCTGATTCGGTTTCCAACATTTGCGTTACAGGAATGCCTGTCCACTGATGGACAACGGCGGCAATATCATCCACATCAACGACTTCATCGAGTTGATGTTCCGCCTCCCATTTATCGCGATTGGAGTTGTATTCCAATTCAAGACGCAGTCGTTCCGCCTTCTTTTGTGCGGCGCGTTCATAATCACGTTCAAGACCTGCCTGCTCTTCCTCCGCATGCAATTTATCCACTTCGGTTTTCAGAGACTTAAGATCGGGCGGCATGGAATACAGTGCAACACGAAGTTTCGCAGCGGCTTCATCCATCAGGTCAATGGCTTTATCAGGCAGATGGCGATCTGTAACATAACGATCTGCAAGCCGGGCAGCCGCAGTGAGTGCCTCATCTGAAAAATGAACTTTATGATGCGCTTCATAGCGATCACGCAAACCATGCAACATCTTGATCGTATCCTCGACACTCGGCTCATCTACATAAATCGGAGCAAAGCGGCGTTCGAGTGCGGCATCTTTTTCAATATGTTTGTGGAATTCATCCAGCGTAGTCGCGCCGATACATTGAAGTTCGCCGCGTGCGAGTGCCGGTTTGAGCATGTTACTCGCATCCAACGCGCCCTGGGCTGCTCCTGCTCCGACGACCGTATGCAACTCGTCGATCATCAAAATCACATCGCCCTTTGCACGTTGGACCTCATCCATTACGGCCTTGAGACGTTCTTCGAATTCACCACGGAAGCGGGAGCCGGCGATCATGGCGCCGAGGTCCAATGCAACAACACGTTTGCCGCTTAAAATTTCAGGGACATCATTGGTGGCAATCTTTTGCGCCAAGCCTTCTGCAATGGCGGTCTTACCCACACCTGCTTCACCGATCAACACAGGGTTATTTTTAGTACGTCGGGACAGGATCTGAATCACACGCATGATCTCATTATCACGCCCAATGACCGGGTCAAGCTTGCCTTCACGAGCCAGTTGAGTCAGATCGCGTGAATATTTTTCAAGGGTGCGATATTTGGTTTCGGCCTGCGGGTCGGTGACACGCTGTCCACCGCGCAGGTCTTGAATGGCATCATAGACACGGTCACGTGTTAAACCAGCGCTCTCCAAAATGCGCGCAGCCGGTGTATTGCGCTCGGTGAGAATCGCCAAAAAGATATGTTCTGTGGAAATGTATTCATCTTTCAGACGGTTCGCTTCCTCGTTGGCCAGATCAATGATCCGCTTGACGCGAGGCGTGATAAAAATCTGTCCAGCACCGCCACCGAAGATATTCGCCTTCGGGCTGGCGCGTAAAGTTGCATCGAGTCGTTCCGTCAACGCCTCAGCGCTGACGCTCAATTTTTCAAGAATTTGGGGAATCACACCACCAGGCTGTTCGATCAAAGCAAGCAAAATATGCTCGGTGTCGATCTGGTTGTGACCATAGCGCTGGATGATCTCCGCCGCACGCTGGGCGGCTTCCTGCGCTCTCTCTGTAAATCTGTCAAATCTCATCATAAGGTTTTCCTCCAGTGGCGGAAAGCCCGCCACTACAATCCATACATAATGGGAGCATTATAACAAAAGCCGCATTGGCAAACTGTCAATGCGGCGTAAGAGGAGTGTTAGATTTTAGGGGATTGATCAGGTCAATTTCTTCCCAATTTCATAAAATGCGTGATTTTTTCAGGGTTAGCCAACCACAGGTTCGACGACGGGCTTATTTTGTGCAGCTTGCCCTGCCAAATAAGCCAAAATGATTCCGATCACAAAAAGCACGATATTCAACAGGAAAGGCAAGTTCTTGTTATATGCAGAAAGATTGCCCGCGATCGAACCAAACGGCGAGGTGAATAAGATCACGCCTACAGAAAGAATGGATAAAATACGAGCGCGTTCTTTTGAATCGACGGTCAATGCGATCATCTGATCGATCAACGGACTGAGTGTGGCAAAACAACACGCATCCAGAAAAACGCTAAAAATTAAGAACGCATAATTTCCAGCCGGCGCAGTGACCAAAACCACCTGACTAATTACGTATCCCAAAAAACCAAACATCACAGGAATTTTAAAATGCATTTTGGAGATCACGGACATCACGGTGAAAAAAAAGATCAACATAATAGCCGATTTTACAAAGGGAAAAACCGCCAAATTCTGCGCTGAGATCTGCAACTTTTCGGTAACAAGGATCGGCCAAAAGCTTCCGCTGATCAGCGAAGTAATGCTTAGTATCAGCATGATCCCGGCGGTATATAAGGTTTGAGGTGTGCGGATCACATCACGAAGCACCCCGCTATATTCACTGAAAACATGCAATACACTTTGGTCCTTTGTTTCCTGCAAGCGGATCTTTCCCTGTGCGGTTTCCTCTGTCCATAGATAGGTCATCACAGCCTTCAAGGTAAACATAAAAGCTGCAAACAAATATAATCCGCGAACAGTGGGCACAAACGAAAATACGCCGATCAACACACCGGCCAAAGGCGCAATGAAACCGACAAACAAGTTGGCGATATAGATCCATGTATAAATATCAACAAGTTGATCCGGATCCGCATCTTCCACCAGCAGGCAGCTCCATGAAGTGTGCGTGATTCGCCAGACACTGTTGATAATACCAGCGACAAGAAAATACCAGAAGTTTTGTGCAACTGCCGAGATCAGTGCAGGCACACTCCAGGACAAAATATCAAAGATCAAAGTGGTGAGTCTGCGACCTAATTTATCTGTCACCACACCGCTGATCAAGGCAAAGAAGACTTGAAACAGCGTGCTGATACTCAAGATCAATCCGATCTGCTTATCGGTCAGGCCGAGTGCGATCATATATATGGAAACGTAGGGAGCGTATAAATTAAACGGAATTCCCCACAACGGTTCAAAATACACACAACCGCGCGGGTTACCGCGCAGGCTTCGTAAGGTGGCGAACAAGGAATGATTTTTCAAGGGAGGTTGGTCCAATTATTTGAATTTTGCCCAGCTTTATGCTTCGGCAGAGTATACTGCTGAAAGGGTGCTCAGTGAAGCCGATACATATTGCGAGTGATAAAATCATTCGTGTTGCAGAGGAAAGTCATGGCTGAAATCAAACTTGTTGACGTAAATTTTAGGTTCGCCTCACCATCGAAAAACCCGGCGCATCGGTTTGTGGAGATGAAACGCGATGGCATGAAAGAGGACCTGCCCGCAGATCCGTCGCATGGCATTGCCGCGCTGGATCATGTCAATTTGACTATTCCTAACGGCCAGACATTCGCCGTCGTGGGTCCATCCGGCTGCGGGAAAAGCACATTGCTGCGCGTGGTCTCCGGGATCGAACAACAATACAGCGGACAAGTTCTTTACAACGGCGAGAACATGCAAAACATTCCGCCCGGAGAACGTTATATTGGAATGGTCTTCCAAAATTATGCGTTGTATCCAAACTTAAACAATGAAGGCAATCTTTCGTTCTTCTTCAAGATGCACAAGGTCGAAGATGAGGAAACGCGCAAGCGCATCGAATACACCTCTGAATTAATGGGCATTGACTTCAAGGACTTGCTGCCGCGTAAACCCGGTACGCTTTCGGGCGGGCAAAAGCAGCGGGTCGCGATCGCGCGAGCCATTGTTCGTGCGCCAAAATTATTTTTGTTCGACGAACCGCTTTCCAACCTCGATGCAAAACTGCGCGTGCAAACACGCACAGAAATCAAACGATTGCTTCATCTTTTTGAGATCACCAGCCTGTATGTCACACACGATCAGGTGGAGGCCATTGCACTGGCCGATCAAATCGTGGTGATGCATTCGGGTCGAATTGAGCAGGTGGGAACGTATCAGGAATTGACTGAGAATCCTGTGAATATGTTCGTGGCTGGATTTCTGGGATTGCCGCCCATGGATCTGCTTTCAGGCGGTTCGATTTCCGGCGGGCAGCTGGTTCTGGGCGAATATCTTTTTCCACTCTCAAAACGAATCTTCCCACTTGTTGAAAACGGGCAGCAGGTCACATTGGGGATCCGGCGTGAGGCAGTGAATGTTTCAGTTGAGTCTCATTCCGCGAACGGGATCCAATTCCCGGCGGAGGTCGAAGCGTTCGAGTCTGATTTTGCACACCAAATCCAGATCGTTCACATCCGCATGGGGAAACTTTCCTTCTCAGGCAATTGCCCCATCGACGTAAAACTTCACAATGGGCAAAGCATTCATGTTGGCATCGATCCGGAAAAACTATATTTCTTTGATACAAAATCGGAGCAGCGTTTATAACTTCAACACGCTATAATTCCATCAATGTCGTCCATCACCATTTCAAATCACACCGAACGTCACCCAAACTTGCGGCCGTTGAGCATCTTTCGCGATCTGCCCGCTGTTGCCGACCTCATTGAAATTTGTTTTTCGAGCACAATGGACAGTGATGGCAAAAGATATATTCAGGATATGCGCCGCGCGGGAAATGACAACTCATTTATGAAATGGGCAAATCGCGCCGCAGAAACCACCTCCCTGCCACTCTCGGGTTTCGTTTGGGATGAAAACGGAAAGATCGTGGGCAACACCAGTCTGGTTCCATTTCGTCACCGTGCACAACGAATTTATCTGATCGCAAATGTTGCAGTGCATCCGGAACATCGCAGGCATGGAATCGCTCGCGCGCTTACCGAACATGCAATGAATTATGCGAAGGAAAAGAAGGCGGATGCCATCTGGCTTCACGTTCGTGATGACAACCCCGGCGCTATTGATTTGTATAGCAAGCTAGGGTTTGTTGAGCGTGCCAAACGCACCTCCTGGCAGGCCATCACCGATGCCAACACCCCGATCCTCCAAACGGACCTCGCCATCACCGGGCGGAATCCGCGCGACTGGCCGGTTCAACTCAACTGGCTGAAACGCCTCTATCCTGACTCTTTAGCCTGGCACCGCAATTGGAATTTCAACGCCCTTCGACCCGGTTTCTGGAATTGGCTGTACCTGCTTTTCGTGGATATGAATGTTCGGCAGTGGGCGGCACAAAAAGGTGACGTGTTTGAGGCCGCGCTCGCATGGATTCCAAGCGGGCGGGGTGAGGCACTTTACGCAGCGACAGATGAAAAATCCCAACCCGAAGCATTGACCGCCTTGTTATTGCGTGCCCGTCGCGACCTGGCTCATTCCTATCCAAATCTGATCATGGAATTTCCGGTCGGTGAATTCGACGGTGCGATTCTGGCAGCCGGCTTCCGTCCGCTGCGCACGTTGATTTGGATGCAGGCAACTTAAGATTTTATTTTCCGTATACCAATCAAAAGGAGAACCACCTATGACAAAATTTTTTATTCGTTGGGCGATCAACGCCGTTGGGTTGTACGCAGCGGTATCGATCGTGCCCGGCATTAACTTCGATGGCCCGTGGACGGACTTGCTTTGGGTAGCACTAATCTTCGGCCTGCTAAATGCGCTGGTGCGTCCACTGCTTAAATTCCTCACCTGTCCATTGATCATTCTCACCCTCGGTTTGTTCACCATTGTAGTGAACACAGTGATGTTGATGTTGACAAGCAGTGTGGGTCAATCTTTCAACCTCGATTTCTCGGTGGATGGCTTCTGGCCGGCTCTGTTGGGAAGTCTGGTTATCAGTCTCGTCAGCGTGGTGTTGACCCTGATCTTCCATGATGAATTGAAAGGCAAAAAGCGCGATTAAATAAAAAGAGCGGAGAAATCATTCTCCGCTCTTTTTATTAATTAAGTTGAATCACTGTCGGGGATAGGTTAAGTTCATCGATCAATTCGTTCAACTCGTCATCCGTCAACCTTCTGCCTTTGCCTGCATAGGCAGTGAGCATGGCTTCGGTGGTGTTCGTTCCAAAGGAGCGGCCGTCATAACGCGGCGTGGTGGTGATGACGGTTTTCACACCGCGCTCTTTAAGCAAGGCAATATTTTCCTCAGTGGTTGTATTGGTCACCACGGTTTTGCCTGCGAGGCTTTTCGGCATGTATTTTCGCATGAAGAGGAAATCACCCGCGATCAAATCTGACTCTTCAAAGTATTTCGTGTATTTCGGTTTGTGCTCCGCACCGTCACTGCCGTAGAAGAGCATGCTCATCGGAAAATGGCTGACAATGGGCAGCATAATTCGCGCAACCTTCTTGAACGACGGGATTCCATACAAAGGGATCGGAACGCCGAGCGCCACCATCAGATCGCCGGAAACGATCTCATCGGAAACTTCGGAAACGGCTTCGGCCAACCCGAGTCGGTCCACCGCCACGGGGATGAAAGCTTGTTTGAAATGGAAATCTCCCAATTGAGATTTCAACAATTGAAACACGCGTCGCTCCAAGGTGTGCTTGAGGCCGCGACCGTCGCAGAGTGGAGTCTGCTTGACGCCGGAGACAAGCTTGAGCGCGGCATGAAGCGGATATTCCCTCTCGTCGAGGCGGAGATATAAATCCACGCCGCCGACGCCAAACGCATCCACTTTGCCATCCAAATCCAAATACATTCGGCGGGCCTTATCGATATCGCCGTCCGTACCAAAGCGCTCGACCAGAATCTCCCGCCCGTTGAGATTGACCTTCACGCTTTTATCACGCTTCGAACTACCGAGGCTGATGCCCAATGCATGTTTCATATTGCACCAAAAAATATTGGGCAGACCTTGGGTCTGCCCAATCGAATTATGGATTTACGCTAAATGATGGAAGCGTACCGTTCGAGAAAATCAAATTCGGAAGTGCACCATCCGGCGTGATCACAAATTTATCGGTGGGTTTGATCGCGGCCGAATTTGCAAGCGCGATCTGCAGAGTGACATAGGACGGAAAGCGCTGATACAGTTCAGCCAGCGCGAGTTCCTTTGCAATGTCCACGAGGGCTTGTTCATCTGCAACTTCCTGTTGAACGGCAGTCAGTTGCAATACAGCTTCGGCATTGATTTTTTCCTGTTCAATCACTTGCAATTGCGCGACCAGTTGTTGCTGCTTCAACTGTTGAAGAGTGATCTGCTGACGCGCCTCTTCCTGCAATCTTGATTGTTCCACACGAATACGACCTTCCTCCACCGCCTGCTGCGCAGCAGACTCCTGCTTGGCTTTTTCCGCATCCTGCTTGGCCTTCTCGGTGGCAAGGCGGCTTTGAACAATGGCATCCAACCCCGCCTGCACTTCGGGGGAAATAGTAATTTGAGGCACGGCGACATTTCGGACTTCAAGCCCGATCGGTTCAGCCAATGCACTCAATTCATCATCAATGCAGGCCCGCAAATCATCACGTCCGGAACCGATGACCGCTTCGTCAAATTTCTTGTCACCCACGCAAACTTTCATTGCCTGTAAGGTGAATGCTGTCATGCGCTGTTGCAAGGATTCATCATTCAAATAAATATTTCGATATCTTGAATAATTGGAAGTCACAATATCAGCCTCACGCGGACGGAAGACATCTGCAGTCACTTCCAGACCAATACGTTGTTTATCCAGCGTGATCAATTCCGGGTCTTCCACCGTGATCGCCACCGCACTCGTTGTGATCTTGACCAGGTCCACGAACAAGCCAAAATCGTAGGCAATGCCCGGCTGCAAGACACCTTGAATTTCACCGGCTTCGATCGTGACACCCACCTGATCATTTTCAATCACTTCGAAATACCAGAACGATTTGCTCAAGTTCGCCAGAATGGCAATTGCGATAATGGCCAAAATAAATCCTACCAGCCAACCCGGGACCCTGGAAAAAAATGACGGGCTTGAATTCGACGGCGAATTTGAAGGCGATACATTTTGTCTTTGGCTTTGCGCATTTGGATTTTTCATTTCTTATCTCCTCGCTTGTTTTGACGAATTATACGGGAATTAATTTAATCCCACAAATGGGTTGAATTGTTTTTCGTGACCAACCGTAGTGTGCAGCCCGTGGCCGGAAAGTAGTTTCGTCTCATCGGGCATGGTAAAAATTTGCGTGCGAATGCTATTCTCGAGTATATCGAAATCACCTCCGGGCAAGTCGGTGCGGCCCACACTGCCGTTGAAGATCAGGTCACCGCAGAAACAAATATTCTCTTTTTCAACATACAACACACAATGACCTTTTGTATGCCCCGGCGTGAAGCGCACTTCAAACTCGTTCGAACCAAGTTTCAGTTTCATGCCATGCACAAGATCAATCGTCGGCTCGGGACCGGGGTCGATATCCAACCCAAAGGCAGCACCGCCTCCACCAGCCCGCCAGAGGACATGGTCATCGGGATGAAGCGCCACATGTGGAAGCGGATTCAACGCATCGGCAATTGCCGCGGCTCCGCCGATATGATCGAAGTGTGCGTGCGTATACCAGAGATGACCGATGCGCCAGTCGCGATCCTGTGCAGCTTTGAGGATGATGTGTCCATCCCACGATGGGTCAATCACCACCGCTTCTTTTGTTTCAGAGTCAGCGACCAGATAAGCGTTGGTTTGTGCCGGGCCCAATGTAAATGTCACAATCTCAAGCATAAGATTCCTTCCGAGGCATGTAAATGGAGCTTAAAAGAAGTGAGACAACAATCATTCCAATTGAAACCGGGTAAACAATGAAAGGATCCATCTCAAATAGAATACCCGCGATCGGCGGTGTAATGATCGAGACAATTGCGCTGACAGTTTCCATCACCCCGTATGTGATCCCCATTTGTGATTCATGAACCAGCTCACGCGCCTGCGCCATCACCATCGGACGGCCCGCACGGAATCCGCCGAGCAGAAAATATCCCAGGGCAAAAATTGGAAGGCTTGAACCTTTCCAAATAAACAAAGCAAATAGAATGACCAATACCTGCGCAAACAAGAATCCCCTTCGGGGATTTATTTGGCTGAATGTAACCGCCATCAATGAGTTTCCAAGCGCACCGATGGTAAAAATTAAACCCGTTTCACTTAGAGAAAGCCCGCGAATTCCCGCAAGGAAATTCGGAGTCAACGGCTGGGCCAGATACATCGCAAATATGGCAAAGGCCAGTACACCCATCAGCACAATAAAACTTTTATTGCTGGCAAGACTTGGTGGAGGAGAATCAGGATCATGATGGTCAATGGGCTGCCTTGCAATGAAGATCATGGATAAAGTTGAAAAGACGAACACGCCGGCGGCAACGAGAAAACTCATTCGCATCCCATAATGATCACCAATCCAACCACCGGTCACAGGGCCAAGTGCCATGCCCATGCCGAACGTAGCCGTGGTCAAAGAGAGCACAGTTGCCACCGGCCATTTTCCACGGGCTGCCGTTACATAACTACTCAAAGGGGAGGAGACAAAAGCGGTCAACCCGTACCCGGCCAAACCAACCAGAAAAATGGGCAGGGCATTGGAAATCCCCATTATGAAAGTAGAAACCAATCCAAGCAGCCAGGCAATTAACAATAAGGGTTTTCTTCCAAACCGATCCGCAAGGCGGCCGGCAGGGACATGTGTGATCGCCATGAAAAAACCGAACGCCCCGAGAATTAATCCGATCTGATACTTGCTTAATGCAAATTGAACATCCAGATAGATCGGCACAAAATTAAAGAACATGCCTTCGCCAATTCCCCACAGGAACAGCGCGATGGCAATGAATGCAAGATTACGATTCAAACTGTCGCTCCACCCTGCGGATGAATTCCAAAGCAGCACCGAACACTTGATCGCGAGCCGCGTCACGCGTAACAACATGACCTGATCCAGTCACGTATAGTTTTACCTTGTCTGACGCATTCACCAACCCGTTATAAATATTTTCCATATTCTGAGGCAGCACGTAGGCATCATCCTTCGAGTGGATCAACATCACCGGCTTGCGAATCTGCGGCAGTGCAGATCGCATTTCATGGAGCAGGGTCTTCAATTCGGCAACAGAACTGACAGGATTTTGCTGATACGAAACATGCCCGGCAAAGGCTTGCTTATCGTACCATCCTGTACCCGGTGCATCGCCGGATTTCGGCGCGTATTTGAAAAACCTGCCGTAGAGTTTGATTAACCAAACAGGATAATTTCTTGGATCTCGTGGTAATGAAAAAGGTGCAGACATCGCCACCACCCCCGCCACATCCAAACGAGTGGACATTAACAACGACAGCACTCCACCCATCGAAAGTCCAGCCAAATAGATTCGGTCAACACTGCCGGAGAGTAGATGATAGCCATCTTCAACGGAAGCAGTCCAATCGGTCCAGTGGGAGCGGCGCATATCTTCGATGTCAGTCGCATGACCAGCGAGTCGAATCCCCAAACAAGTCAGGCCATGCTTGTTAAGGTATTCCCCCATCCAACGCATTTCCTTGGGCGTGCCGGTGAATCCATGAATTAGCAAAACGCCCGTGCGTCCGCCGGGAAAAAAGAAAGGTTCAGTTGTCGATATGGTTTGAGTGTTCACGCCTTGATTATATCAACGAGCCCGCGCAGACCAAGTTCATATGAACGCCAGCCAAACCCACTGACCTTGCCTTTGCAGACTGCTGAAACCAGTGACGTGTGACGAAATTCTTCGCGCGCATACACATTCGACAAATGCACTTCGATGACGGGAATCACAATGGCAGAAATCGCATCGCGCAATGCAACCGACGTGTGTGTATATCCACCGGGGTTGAACACCACACCATTCGCCCATGTGCGCGCATCATGCAGCGCATCGATCAATGCGCCTTCGTGATTTGATTGCAAGCATTTTATTTCCGCACCCAACTCTTTGCCCAACCTGATGATTTTTTTATCAATATCACCAAGAGTCATCGAACCGTACACTTCAGGTTCGCGTGTGCCAAGCAAATTTAAGTTGGGGCCATGCAAGATTAATATTTTCATCTTTTTTCTCCTTCGTTCTGAGCGGAGCCACTGTTCCTTGCGGCGTAGTCGAAGAACGATTTTTCAGTCACCTGCGCTTCGACTGCACTACGTTCCGCTCAGCGCGAACATTACTCCAATACTGATTCCAAATCGGTCACATCCACCAATTCCACTTTGCCAATTTCAACCGGCAATGCAAATCGAATCGCTTTTGCATTTTTCTTTTTATCCACACGCATCGCGCGGATGATTTCCTCGCGCGACATTTCATCTGGAATTTGGACCGGCAGCCCCAATGACTTGAACGACTTGGTCACCGCCTCAACCAACCCGACGCCTGCCAGCCCGATTTGGGATGCGTACTTCGCCTCGACCACAGTGCCAATGGCAATGGCTTCCCCATGCCGCAAATCAAACTTGCTGACCAGTTCCACGGCATGCCCGACCGTGTGACCCAAATTCAACGCCGCGCGAATTCCTTTTTCATATGGGTCTTCCTCGATAACTTTAATCTTCACCGCCATCGCACGCTTGACCACTTCTTCAAGATTATTCTTCACCCAGTCCATCCCGCGATTGCACATTGCAAACAGATCAGGGTCGGAGATGATTCCATGCTTGACCACTTCCGCCATGCCGGAGATCAACTCACGTTCTGGCAGCGTGAGCAAAAGGCTTGGGTCCGCAAGAACCAGCTTTGGCGGGTAGAAAGAGCCGATGAGATTTTTCCCCTCGGGCAGATCAAATCCAGTCTTTCCTCCAAGTGATGCATCCACCATCGATAATAAAGTCGTCGGCACGCCGATCCATTGAATCCCGCGCATGTATGTGGATGCTGCAAAACCAGCCATATCCCCAATCACGCCGCCGCCAAGTGCAATGACCGTGCTTTTGCGATCCAATCCATTTTCAAGAAATGCTTTCCACAAATAAGAAACTGTCTCAAGATTTTTATATGCTTCTCCCGCAGGCACAACTACGGATTTTGCATTGAGCAGCGAACTTATTTTTTCGAGATGGAATTTTGCCACGTTCTCATCGGTGACGATAATGGGATTTTGCATTGGGAAGTTTGTCAGGCTGGAAACCTGGCCTACGACGGCGTCGTACTCCCCCATCGCAGAAAGATGATGCCGCCCCAACTTGACTTGAACTTGATGCGCATTTTGTTCTGCGGTCTTCCCATCGACATGAATGAGCGCATCAAAGGAGTTGTAATGTGCGCCGCGCTTTGCCAATAACGCTGAAAGCTTCTCGCGCAAGTCGCCTGCCAGCAGCGGACGATTTCCAGATTCATAATGCAGGCGTTCCAACAATGTAGACAATTCTGCCATAAGCAGAACGACTTTACCGTTCGCTTCCGCAACAGAACGATTTTCCTCACGCAACAAGGCGCCACCACCAAGAGCGATAATCGCTTGTGTAGGGCGGGCTTGCAACCCGTCAGAGTTTTCAGCATTTGCCACGCTTCCAGCGTGACCCACAGCTTCTTTTAACGCCGCGGATTCAAGATCGCGAAAAGTGGATTCGCCTTGCTGCTCCATGATCTGCGGAATGGACATACCAGCATTTGTTTCGATGACGCGGTCAAGGTCAATGAAAGGGAGATGCAAGTTGTGAGCAAGTTTTTTCCCGACCGTGGATTTGCCGGTGCCGGGCGGGCCATAGAGAAAAATATGATTCATGGTCATTCCCAAAACACGTGAGGGATATTATCCATTGACAAGTCTTCAAGCGTGGCCTTGCGCAGCGTTTCGAAGCGGGGCTTCATTTCGTTCATAGAGTCACCGCCGAGTTTTTCCATTAATGCATCGGCGAGGACAAATGCGGCCATCGCTTCCAAAATGGGGACTGCGCGTGGGACCGGACAGAAATCGGAGCGTTCATATTTGGTGGGAGATTCTGTCCCTGACGCCAGATCAACTGTCGACTGGGGAAGAAGCGTGGTGGCTATTGGTTTCATCGCCGCGCGGATGATGATCGGCTGCCCATTGCTCACTCCGCCTTCAGTGCCACCTGCTCTGTTGGTCGAACGTTGAACGTTTGAACGTTGTAATGTCATCGGGTCGTGTGCTTCGGTGCCGATTCGTTTTGCATTTTCAAACGCATCGCCGACTTCAACGCCTTTGATGGCCTGCACGGACATGATCGCCATTGCAAGTTTGGCTTCGAGACGGCGATCCCATTGTACGAAACTGCCAAGGCCAACGGGAAGATTCAGTGCAACAACTTCAAGTACGCCGCCCAATGTATTTTTTCCATGAATGGTTTTTTCAATTTCTTCACGCATCTTTTGCGCGGATGATTGAATCGGACAGCGAACATCTGATTCCTCTGCAAGTTCAAACCTCTCTTCGTAAGGCATATTGCCAAAATCTGCCTGCACTTCACCGATGGATGAAACATATCCGCCTACGACAATTCCAAATTGAGCAAGAAAATGTTTACACACTGCACCCGTAGCAACCCGCATCGTGGTTTCGCGCGCAGAGGCACGTTCGAGCGCGGGACGTAAATCTTTGTAGCCATATTTAACCGCGCCTGTTAAATCTGCATGGCCCGGGCGCGGCGCGGTCATCTGCTCAATGGCTTTGCCCTTCCATTTGACATGGTCATCATTTTGCACGAGCAATGCAATCGGCGCGCCGGTCGTTTCGCCACCCATCACCCCGCCGAGAATTTGCACGGTATCTTTTTCAATTTTCATACGTCCGCCGGAACCATATCCCTGCTGACGGCGGGCAAGTTCTTTGTTGATTATTTCTGGTGTGATGGAAAGTCCTGCGGGCATACCATCGAGGATTGCGGTTAAGGATGGGCCGTGGGATTCACCTGCAGTGAGAAAACGTAAATGCATGAAAACTCCAATTTTCAAGAAACGTTGGGACAAGTTATTTTACTGGAGACAAATGCAATTTCCAGCGCAAAGAAACATTGAATTAAAACCATCAGCGGGATTTGCAGTGCAAGCGGAAGTGAATAAACGACCAGCGTACCGGGAATCCAGGTCAGCCAGCAGCTTACCAGCATGGGAATGATGACCTTGATCGCCCAGTCACTACGCAAGGCCTGCCCAAGCAGCTTGAAATCATAATTCATATCTCGCAGACGAAAGCCAACCGCCAAATACTGGATGCTTAAGAAAGGGGTAAAAACAAATTGATCAAGAAGCATTTTGGAAATCAAAATTTTGAATGTCACAGCTGATCCCCAGAACCAGTCCTGGAAGGCATAAAAATAATCCTGCAAAATCATACTGGTTGCCCAGACCAAGCAGGTAAAGAACAAATCGAGGAAACCGCGCAAGTCGCGTCGTGCTTTCCCCACGAACATCAGATACAAACCAGGGATGGCCCCCGCACCAAGAGCACCAGTCAGCATGGAAAATTTGGCACCCCAGGATTCTCGAACTTCTTGCAAACCTCTCAGTGCATTCTGAAAAGCGGGAAAAACATAATACGCGACCACAAGTAATGCGGCGATACAAATAATCACAAAGCCGGGAATAAGGTTGGCTTTGGCCCCATTCCAGCCATCTTGCACAGATTCAAGAATACGTTTCATTTCATCACCTTTCGAATGGCATCACTATCGACAGGCTTGCCTGTCCATATTTCAAAGGCGAGCAAAGCTTGTTCGATCAACATGCCAAGCCCGGTGGTTGCGTTCAATCCCTGCATGCGGGCATCTTTGACGAGTTTGGTCTCCCGTGGATTGTAGACCAAATCATAGATTATGGTATCAAATGACAGGTTTGTATTTTCAGGTAAAGGGGATTGATCCACATTTGGCGTCATGCCGACGGGAGTTGTGTTGACGATAAGGTCAAATGATGAATGAGGAAGGATGAATGCAGAATTATCAGTAACTTGCAACTTATCACTTGCGAATGAGTCTGCGAGCTGCTGAGCCTGTTCAATTCGGCGAGCAGCAATGGTGACATTCCAGCCATCGTTGAGCAAGGCGTAAACCACTGCACGGGCTGAACCACCTGCTCCCAAGACCAATGCAGAATGATGAATAATGAATGATGAATTTAAAACCTGTTTCAAATCCGCAAGAAAGCCTGGAGCATCGGTGTTGTCGCCGATGAGTTTATTCTCATGCATGTAAATTGTATTGACTGCGCCGATGGCTTCTGCAGTCGGCATGAGTTCATCCATCAACTCGATCACATTTTGTTTGTGCGGAATGGTAACGTTGAGCCCGGTGATTTCACCCGTGCGGACGCGGGCAAGCAGATTTTTCAATCCCTGCTTATCATCGGGATGAATGGGATACAGCAAATACTCGCCTTCCAAACTACAGACTTCGAGAGCGGCGGTGTGAATTTTGGGCGATAGGGAGTGTCCAAGCGGATAACCGATTAGGCCAAGGTGAATCATCGCAAGGTTTCCAATACTTCAAAGAAATTGGGAAAGGTCTTGGAAACGCAGGATGGATTTTCAATTATTACGCCATCGAAGCGCAAGCCAATCAGAGAAAAAGCCATGGCCATGCGGTGGTCGTTGTACGTTTGAACGTTGGAAGGTTTGAAGGATTGGCAGGGATAGATGGTCATGCCATCTTCATGTTCTTCGACCTGGACTCCAAGGTGTTTGAGTTCAGCGCAGGTTGCTGAAACACGATCCGTCTCTTTGACACGTGCAGAGGCGATGCCGCGGATTCTTGTGGGCGAATCAGCAAACGGGGCGATGGCGGCGAGGGTTTGGGCGGTGTCGGGAATGTCGCGCATGTCCACGTCAACACCAACCAACTCGTTTGTGCCAGTGACTTGGATAAAGTTCTCCCCTTCTACAACCTGACATCCCATCTGTTTCAAAACATCGAGAAAGGCAATATCCCCTTGTACGGATTTGCGTGAGATGTTCTCAACCTTCACTGTTCCACCGCAGATTGCTGGGGCAGCAAAAAAGTAGGATGCCGCAGAGGCATCGGATTCGATGGAGTATTTAGAAAGTGGTGAGTAGTGACTGGGGTGAATAATGAAACGTGAATATCCGTTACGTTCGATTTCCACGCCGAAGTCTTTCATCATGGCGATGGTCATATCCACATAAGGCTTGGAGTTCAACTCTTTTGAAAGAGTGATCTCAATTTCATTTTGGGCATACGGCGCAACCATGAGAAGCGCAGATAAAAACTGAGATGAAATATCACCCGCAATCGTGGTCTTTCCGCCAAGTAAACCTTTGGCCGATATTTCCACAGGCGGACAATTGTTCCTGGCTTCCAATTCCACGCCCAATTGATGAAGCGCATCGATCAAATCTCCAATGGGACGTTCGCGCATGCGCGGTTCGCCATCAAGAATATATTCGCCGTTACCGAGCGTGAGAAATGCGGAGAGAAACCTTGCAGCCGTACCCGCATTGCCAATAAAGAGTTCTGCCTTCTTCGCAGGGATTTCCCCTCCGAGTCCAGTGACGGACATTGAGAAGTTTGCTTCATCCAGTTGAACGTCGAAACCGAGGGTTTGCAGGGCTTGGGCGAAGTAACGTGAGTCATCGGAGAACAAGGCGTTGGTTAAGTGCGTCGTTCCATTTGCAAGTGACGCAATCAGCAAGGCGCGGTTGGTCAATGACTTGGAACCCGGCACGCGGACAGTTGAGTTCAACAGATGTGAAACAGGGTTGATTCTGAGGGATGAATTCATTGAGTAAATTTCTGATGTTTGTCTTGTGCTTCGTTCAAGATCGACTCGAGTTTTTGGAAATCACCTGAGGACAACGCGAATTCGATCTCTGCCAGTCGGTCTTGCATTCCATGAAGTGCATTCAACACGTTGTCACGATTGGATTGCAGGACGCCCAACATCATTGAGGAGGATGTTCCTGCCAATCTGCTAGTCGATTTGAAGCCAGGTCCAACAAAGGCCGTGACATCATCTGAAGTCGCAAGAGCGAGCGCAGATGAAATCAAAAAGGGCAAATGACTTGTCGATGCGAGAATACGATCATGTTCGACTGCATCGAGAATTGTAGCTTTCGCGCCGAGGGCCTCGATGATTTGATTCGCCGCAGAGATGGCGCGTGACGATGTTCGCTTCAATGGTGTGAGTAAAAACGGCGCAGCATAATACAAAGTGCGTTCAGCATTTGCCAGTGAAAGTTTTTCCTTGCCGCAAATGGGATGTCCGCCGATGGGGTCGAAGCGTTCTGGCAACTGCGACATGGCTTCGACGATCAAATGTTTTGCAGAGCCCAGATCCATCACTATACATGATCTGGATGTGTACGTCGGCAGCTGTTCAAGCAGAGTCAAGATCGCAGGGACGGGCGCGGACAAAATGATCATATCCACTTCGGGAAGAAGTTTGGCAGGATCGCTGTCAGCGAAATCCACAATATGTTGGGACAGGGCAAGCTCAAGCGTGGGAAGATGCGGGTCGATCCCGTAGAGCGCGGCACATTTTCCGCGCAATCCCAATGCAAGCGAGCCGCCCATCAATCCCAATCCAACGATTGCGATTTTTGATTCGGCGAGATTAAAGTCAGGCTGCGGCATGTTGAGGAACAAGACGACGATCCACCGCTTCGGCAATCGCCTTGACCTGCTTCACCATTTTGGCAAATGCTTCAGGGGTGAGCGATTGCTTGCCGTCGGAGATGGCATGTGCGGGATCGTTGTGTACTTCAACAATAACACCATCTGCGCCGGCAGCAACACCCGCTCTTGCAATGGCGGAAACATAATCGGAATCGCCTGTGGAATGAGACGGATCGATGATGACGGGCAGGTGTGTTAATTTTTTGAGAACGGGAATGGCATTGATATCGGTTGTGTTGCGGGTGGCGGTTTCAAATGTGCGGATGCCGCGCTCGCATAACATGACACGCGTATTGCCGCCGCTGATGATGTATTCGCTGGCCATCAACATTTCTTCGATGGTGGCAGACATGCCGCGCTTGAAGAGAACCGGCGTGCGCGTTTCACCGATGGCACGCAGCAAATTAAAGTTTTGCATGTTGCGCGCGCCAAGTTGAAAGACATCCACATACTTGGTCATCATGTCAATTTGCGAAACGGCCATCACTTCAACGACTAATGGCAATCCTGTTTTTTCGCGGGCTTCGGCCATATATTCAAGACCTTCTTCGCCGAGACCCTGAAAAGCATACGGCGATGTGCGTGGTTTGAAGACACCGCCGCGCAGTGCATTCGCTCCGCCTTCTTTGACTGCCTGCGCAATTTCAAGAATCTGCTCACGCGACTCAACCGAACATGGCCCTGCAATGATGGGAACTTCCGTGCTGCCAACGGAAAAACCATCCAACTGAAAAACAGAATCCTGTTCGTGGAATTGACGGGAAGCAAGTTTGTAAGGCTTGGAAATACGCTGTACTTCCATCACGCCCGGGAATGCTTCGAAGATTTCCTTGGCAACATAATGTCCGTCGCCCACTGCGCCGATAATGGTTTGCTCGACGCCGAAGATGGGATGGGAGGTTAATTTCTGTTTTTCGATCTCGGCAATGACCGCATCGATCTGTTCTCTGGGTGCGCCTGGGCGCATGATGATCATCATGATGAATATTTTCCTTTTTTATTTTGTAGGGACGAGGTTCCCTCGTCCAAATTTTTGTATTAAACAGGGGGACGGGGAGACCCCGTCCCTACATCCTACGCCCAACCCTGCTTCAACGGTTGGACAATATCCTGCGCGGACGCCAATCTGCGCCCCATGATCTGCGCGATCTGACCGACTTGTTTTACCATTGCGGCAAAGGCCTCGGGCTTAAGAGATTGCTTGCCATCAGAAACAGCTTTCGCAGGGTCGGGATGCACTTCGATGATCAATCCATCTGCGCCCGCGGCAATACCGGCCCGCGCAACCGCAGCCACATAATTTGCATGGCCGGTGGAATGACTCGGGTCAAGAATAACAGGCAAATGAGTTAAGTTCTTCAAAACAGGAACTGCATTGATATCTGTGGTGTTGCGTGTGGAAGTTTCAAACGTACGAATGCCGCGCTCGCACAACATCACACGAGTATTTCCCCCGGCTAAAATATATTCAGCAGACATGAGCAATTCTTCAACGGTTGCAGAGAGTCCGCGCTTGAGGAGGACAGCAGTCCGCGTTTCACCGATGGCTCGCAGCAAATTGAAATTCTGCATGTTGCGCGCACCCACCTGAAACACATTCACGTATTTCACCATCAAATCCAACTGCACTTGCGACATAATTTCCACCACGATGGGCAAGCCAGTTTTCTCGCGCGCTTCGGCGAGAAGTTCGAGACCTTCTTCGCCGAGTCCCTGGAATGCGTATGGGGACGTACGCGGCTTGAACACTCCCCCACGCAAAGCGGACGCTCCCGCTTCTTTCACAGCGATGGCTGTTTCAATGATCTGTGAGCGACTCTCCACCGAGCATGGCCCCGCAATGACAGCGATTTCATTTCCACCGACTGCGAAGTTACTTAATGGAATCACCGAATCTTCGGGATGAAACTGGCGTGAAGCTAGTTTATATGGTTGAGTGATACGCTGAACAACATCGACGCCATCCAAGCCTTCAAAACGCTCAGTGGGAATATTGTGCGTTTCACCGATCGCTCCGATAATTGTCGCTTCCACTCCCTGCGAAAGATGGACGGCCAGCCCCACGGACTTGATTTGTGCAATAACCGCTTCCACTTCCTGCGGGGTGGCACTGGCTTTCATTATGATCATCATGATGATTTCTCCTGAAAATAACTTTATTGTGCGGCAACCAAGTCGGGTCTTAGTTTGACCGCGTTACGCAAATAAACATGGGTGATCTTATTCTGCGGCACTTCTGTATTCCAATGGACAAGCACACGTATCACCTTGGACAAACTGCCTGGGACCGGGATCTCTTTTGCACAAGTCATCGGGACGAGACTCCAGCCCATTTGACGGGCAGCCTGCGCGGGGAAGGTCGAAGCGAGATCTTCCGTCACGGTAAATAATGCGCTGCCAACATCCTCAGACTTCATGCCGGGGTTTTCCTTCAAAATCGTTTCCAGTAATTCCCGCGTGGCTTCGAGAATTAAATCGGGTTCGTCTGCCGATACAGTGGTCGCGCCACGAATTCCACGGACTGCCATTGATTGCTCCTTGTTGTTATCGCAAGGGCGACCCGTCAGGATGTATCAACGGCCTTGACGACCCTGGCGGGTCGCCCCTGCTTACTAACAATTGAAATAAAAAGAGCGAGGCCGTTTGGCCTCGCTCTTTAGTTACAGATTTTTCTGTCTACTTAAGCGCAACCAGCGGCAACCGAGCGGAGGCCGTTAAAGTAATACGCAAAATAAAAGCGGACAGCAGATAACATATTGGTCGCTATTCTATGCGCGTCACTGAAATGCGTCAAGGGGGAATTTCCGAAAACGCACTTCACGGCGAACTTTGTATTATGAAACCCTAGACTTCGACCTTGTAGTTCAAACTGATCTCATCTCCAGGCTGACCACGAAAACCCCAATTATGTTTGGGCGTTTCGATAATTGTGATCTCAAGGTCGTTGGGAGGTATTCCCAAAATTTGCCCGGCTCGTTCAAACAACAATCGGATAAGATTCTTTTTCGTCTCCACCGCTCTGCCTTCGAACATGCTAATTTCAATGATCGTATAACGAGGCGAACGGCCAACAGGATAATAGAAATCTTCCGCTTCCAATGGGAAAAATCTATGTGCCCGCTTATCTATCGGAAAGGACAGCGCTTCCACAACACAGGAATGAATCACATCCGAAAGCTGGGCTTTGATCGGATTCAACTGTTCTTTGACGCCAAAAATTTTGATCTGTGCCATGCAGTCACTTCAAGCTGGATTCGAAAAACTCAGCTCGTAATGTTGCACAACTGGGAACGGGTCATAAAAGTGGTGCAACAACTTCCGCCATTCCTGATATTCCGCTGAACCGCGAAAACCAATCGTATGCGCCTCCAGCGTTTCCCATTGGACGAGCAAAAGAAAACGATTGGGCGCTTCGAGACAATGCTGTAATTGATGCGAAATATATCCATTCATACTGGCAATGATGGGAGATGCTTTTGCAAATGCGGATTCGAATTCTTTTTCTTTTCCAGAAACTACATCAAGGATTGCTGCTTCTAGAATCATTTTTTCAACTCCTGCAATGCACTTCGGAACTCCGCCGCAAACTGCTTCGCTGCTTCGACAGGCTTTTCACTGCTTCCAATCGTCTTCACACACGCCGAGCCGACAATGACTCCGTCCGCCAGCAGACCGACTTGTTTGGCTTGCTCCGGCGTGCCGATGCCAAATCCCACACACACTTTAGCTGATGTATGTTCACGCACGCGCGCTATCAAATCACCCAGACCATCTGAAATGGACGTGCGTGCGCCTGTTACGCCCGTGACAGAGACGAGATAGATAAATCCCTTTGCATTGCGCGCAATGGATTCCATCCGCTCATTGGGCGAGGTTGGCGCGAGCATTTGGATCAACGGCAGGTCACCCACCAATGATTGAAACTCTCCTGCTTCTTCCGGTGGCAGATCAGGCACAATAAATCCATCGGCGCCCGCTTCCTTTGCATCTTGAATAAATTTTTCCAGTCCATACGCCAGCATGGGGTTGAAATATCCCATGAGAATCAATGGAATGGTCACGCCGCGATTGCGCAATTCTGCAATCGCCGCAAGTGACTTCTTGACTGTGATCCCCTGCTCCAATGCAATTTGCGTCGCCTTTTGAATCACAGGGCCATCCGCGAGTGGATCGGAAAATGAAATCCCTACTTCGATCAAGTCCGCACCATTTTTAGCGAGCGTTTCTATCACGTCAATGGATGTGTCCAAGTTGGGATAGCCCAATGGGAAATAGGGCATGAAGATCGGTTTGTTCTTGAATGCATTTTCGATTCTGTTCATAATTCCTCGTAGGGGTGAGGTCCTCTCACCCCGCTACATTGGGCAGGGAAACCCCGCCCCTACAAATTCGTTCCCAATTCTTTAATCACTGTATTCAAATCCTTATCCCCTCTTCCCGACAAATTGACCAGAATCACCTGATCCTTTTTCATCGTCGGAGCACGTTTGATAACCTCGGCCACGGCATGAGATGACTCTAATGCTGGGATGATGCCCTCCGTATGGCACAGCGTTTGAAAAGCGTCCAATGCTTCCACATCCGTCGCGGATGTGTAAAAGGCGCGTTCGTTATCGCGCATCATCGCGTGTTCGGGACCCACTGCTGCGTAATCCAAACCAGCGGAAACCGAATGCGTCTCCGCAATTTGTCCATCTTCATCCTGCAACACGTATGTCCGCGTGCCGTGAATAACACCCACACGCGCTTTTGATGCATCGCCAAATCTCGCGGCATGCTTGCCGGAAGCAATTCCACTGCCGCCCGCTTCGACACCGATCAACTCAACCTGCTCATCGTCTACAAATCCGCTAAAGACACCGATGGCATTCGACCCACCGCCCACACAGGCAATGACCGTATCCGGCAGGCGGCCCGCATCTCGCAGCATTTGTTCGCGCGCTTCGATGCCGATCACCGATTGAAACTCGCGCACAATGGTCGGGTATGGATGCGGTCCCAAAGCCGAACCAAGCAGATAATGTGTGTCACGCACATTCGTCACCCAATCACGGATCGCTTCATTGATGGCATCCTTTAATGTTTTCGTTCCCGACTCAACGGGGCGTACTTCTGCACCAAGCAATTTCATGCGGAAGACGTTCGGCTCCTGACGCGCAATATCCACCGAGCCCATGTACACCACGCATTCGAGTCCGAGCAATGCCGCAGCGGTGGCAGATGCCACGCCGTGCTGCCCTGCCCCCGTTTCGGCCACGACGCGTTTCTTTCCCATCCGCTTGACGAGCAAAGCCTGTCCCAATGCGTTATTGATTTTATGCGCGCCCGTGTGCGCCAAATCTTCGCGCTTCAAATATATTTGCGCGCCGCCTAATTTTTCAGACAATCTTTTTGCATAAGTCAACGGCGTAGGCCTGCCAACGAAAGACGCCAGCAATCCTTCGAATTCATTCCTGAATACCTTATCTTTTTGCGCATCCACAAACGCCTGCTCCAACTCGATCAATGCAGGCATCAATGTTTCGGGGACGAACCGTCCGCCATAGGGGCCAAACTTGGGAGGTAATAAAGTTGACATGATTTCTGTTTCCTACTTTCGATTTTCGACTTCTCGAACAGCTTTTACAAATGAAGACATCTTCGCCGCATCTTTCTCACCCGGGTTTGATTCAACACCTGAGGCAACGTCCACACCCCACGGCTTGACCTGTCTCACTGCGTCTGCAACATTCTCCGGAGTCAACCCGCCCGCCAGCAACAGCGGATATTTCTTCGCCAACTCCACCGCCGCTGACCAATCTGCCATCACGCCGCTCCCGCCGTACACACCTTTGACAGCGGCATCTACTAAAAACGCGGGCACATCATTTCGCTCATAGCCAGTGATATCTGATGGAATTCCGCGAAAGGCCTTGAAGGCACGCGGCGCAAGTTGAGCAAAGGCCTCTGGCGTTTCATCGCCGTGGAGTTGAACCAGATCAAGCAAACAAGTTTCCAGAATATTTTTCATTTCATCCACGGTTGAATTCACAAACACGCCAACAAGTTTTATTTGTGGATGTTCCCTCTTCAAAACGGATGTGATTTCGGCGCAGGTTTCTTTTTCAATGAAGCGGACGCTCTTGGGGTAAAAATTAAATCCCAGATAATCCGCGCCTGCGTCAATGGCGGCGAGCGCATCTTTCAAGGTTTTAATTCCGCAGATTTTGATAATCGTCATAAGGATTAAAGGTTTGAACGTTTAAACGTTCAAACCTGCCAACTCTGCAACTTTCGAAGGAATATCATCCGAGGTCACCAACGCTTCTCCTACCAGGATTGCATCGATATTGATTCGAGCCAATCGTTCCACATCGGCGGCGGTGAAAATCCCAGACTCGGCAACGACGGCGATGTCATTTGAAATCATTGGGCGAAGTTTTTCCGTGGTTTCGAGCGAGACATCAAATGTGGCAAGGTTGCGGTTGTTGATTCCGATCAACTTGACATCTTTCAACTTCAAGGCACGTTCAGTCTCCGCTTCATCGTGGACCTCGACCAGAGCAGTCAATCCCAAATTCAAAGCGCAGGCGTGCAGGTCGGCAAAGTGTTTGTCATCGGTCAATGCGGCGGCGATCAAAAGAATGGCATCCGCCCCATTGGCTCGAGCTTCATAGAGTTGAACTTCGTCGATGGTGAAATCTTTGCGCAACAAAGGCAGCTCGGATTTTTTTGTAAAGCGAAGTTCGCGCAAGGTTTCGAGTTTGCCCATGAAAAACTTTTCATCAGTCAACACGGAAATCGCCGCGGCGCCGTTTTGGGTGTAGATATCTGCCACTTGAAACAGGTCAAGGTGCGGGGCGAGAATCCCTTTGGAGGGAGAAGCTCTCTTTAGTTCAGCGATCAGGCTCGGGTGTGTCCCGAAGCGGCGGCGCTTGATGGTAGCAAGAAAATCCCTGGGCGCAGGACTCTGCTCTGCGGCGCGGCGTAATGCAACCGCGTCGAGCGTCGCAATTTCCAATTTTTTTTGTTCGATGATTTTTTCAAGAATATTTGTCATGGCATGTTGATGTAGGGGCACAGCGACGCTGCGCCCTACGAAACAGATTTTGAGTACTCAACAAGGGCGTTGAGTTTGGCCAGAGCGGAGCCGTTATCAAGCGCAGTGGTGACTTCGGTGAGCGCAGATTTGAAGTCACCCGTTTCGGCGGCGAGAGCACCAGCGGCGTTGAGAAGGACAGAGTCGCGGCGCGCACCTTTTAGTTTGCCAGAGAGAAGATCTCTCATCATCTGCGCGGATTCATCCGGTGTGCCGCCGCGAAGGTCTTCCATTGTAGAGAGGGAGAAACCAAGGCTGGCAGGATCGAGATCGTAGGTTTTCACCGCGCCATCCCTTAAATGACTGATGCGATTGATTCCAGTGGTGTTAAGTTCGTCGGTGCCGCCCGCGCCGTAGATGATCATGGCGGCACGTGAACCGAGTTCGTTCAACACGCTGGCCATGGGTTCGGTTAATGTTGGAGCGAAAACACCGGTGAGCTGAATGTTCGCACCCGCAGGGTTGGTGAGCGGACCAAGGATATTGAAAATAGTGCGCTGACCGATCTCCTTGCGCGGACCAATAGCGTGTTTCATCGCTGGGTGAAACTTGGCGGCAAACATGAAGCCAATGCCGATGGTATCAATGGCATGAGCGATCTGTTCGGCGGTCAATTCCAAACTTACGCCGAGGGCTGAGAGCACATCAGCAGAACCGCAATGAGACGAAGCGGCGCGATTACCGTGCTTGGCAACTTTGCGTCCCGTGCCCGCGAGGACAAATGCTGCGGCGGTGGAAATGTTGAAGGTATGAGCGCCATCTCCGCCGGTGCCGACGATGTCGTAAATGCGTTCATCGGGATTCGCGAGTTTTACTTTGACGGCATTGGCTCGCATGGCACGCACCGAGCCCGTGATCTCAGGGATGGTCTCCCCTTTCATGCGAAGCGAGACCAGATAGGCGCTGACCTGTGCAGGCGTGGCTTGACCGGTCATGATGACATTCATCGCTTCTTCCGCCTCTTCGGCTGTAAGGTCCGTCCGATTAATGGTCTTGGCGATGAACGGCTTGAGCATGGACGGTTCCGCAGGTGCGGGCGGGGCGATCTTGATATCGAGGAAATTCTTAAGCAGTTGTTTGCCGTGCTCGGTCAGAATGGACTCAGGATGGAACTGCACGCCGTAGGTCGGGTGCTGTTTGTGTTTGAGTGCCATGATCTCGCCTTCGGAAGTTTGGGCAACGATCTCAAGCTCGGTTGGGATGGGTTCGTACACGACGAGCGAGTGATAGCGCATGGCTTCAAATGGCGAAGGGATGTCTTTGAACACACCTTGTCCGTTGTGAGTGACGGGGGAAGTTTTGCCGTGCATGAGACGCGGAGCACGATCCACTTTGCCGCCGTAGACTGCGCCGAGGCATTGATGCCCGAGACAGACACCGAGCACGGGGATCTTGCCTGTGAAGTGTTTGATGGCTTCGGGGGAAACGCCGCCGTCTTTGATGGGCTCGCCTGGACCTGGGGAGATGACAAGATGGTCAGGCTTGAGGGCGATCAACTCGTTCAGGGAAATTTGGTCGTTACGGAAGACGCGAATGTCCGCGCCGAGTTCGCCAAGGTATTGAACGAGGTTGTAAGTAAATGAGTCGTAGTTATCGATAAGAGCTAACATGGTATTTTCCTTACTCCGTTGGTCGAGTAGGCGATGTTCTTCCGCCGTATCGAGACCAACAAGTGATAGAAGTAATTTCTATTATTGGGGCTTCTTCTCGAACTGGTGGTTTCGATACGCCCTTCGCAAAAAACGCTTAGGGCTACTCAACCACCGAATTCTTTTATTCTTCATTTCCAAAGATATCCACTTCATCGGCGAAGAGGTCGAGGGAATACGATAAGCCGGTAACCTCGCGGACGAGTTTCATCGTCTCTTTGGCTTCGGTTTGCATACGGCGGATTCCGTCCGCGAGGACATCGCGCGGGATGGTGGGATGGGCAAGATAATACGCGCGCTTCTCGCGGAAGGGTTCAAGGAAATTGTTGATCGCTTTGGCAAGTTTCTCCTTGACTTCCACATCGCCGACCTGTCCCTTGCGATAGCGTTCCTTGAGGTCATCCACTTCGGCATAGGAGGGATTGAACGCATCGTGATAAATGAAGACAGGATTGCCATCCACCGTGCCTGGGTCTGTGGCGCGCAAACGCTTCGGATCGGTGTACATGCCTTTGACTTTTTCTTCGACGGTCTTGGCATCATCCGATAAATAGATCGCGTTGCCAATGGACTTGCTCATCTTGCTTTGTCCGTCCGTGCCGATCAGCATCGGGACATCCCCGATGATGGGTTCCGGTTCGGGGAAGATTTCCGCGCCGTACAGGCTGTTGAACTTGCGTGCCATCTCGCGGGCGAGTTCCACGTGCGATTGATTGTCCTTGCCCACGGGCACAGCCTGCGCGCGTGGCAGAAGAATATCCACTGCCTGGAGGATGGGATATCCGAGCAAACCAAACGGCATGGAGTCGATGTGTGCGTCACGTGCCATGTCTTTGAGCGTGGGCATGCGTTCGAGGCGCGGAACGGTGACCAGCATTTCGAAGAGCAGATTCAGTTCATACGTTTCAGGAATCGCCGATTGCACAAAGATCGTGCTGACCTGCGGATCAATGCCCACGGCGAGATAATCCAAGACAATTTCGCGGATGTAGGTGGGAATCTCTTTGATGTACTGCGGTTCTGGCTTGGTGGTCATGGTGTGCAGGTCAGCAATGATGAAGAAGGATTCATATTGATGCTGCAAACGCACACGATTTGCCAGCGAACCAACATAATGACCAAGATGCAGTCGTCCCGTTGGGCGGTCACCAGTTAATAAACGAGGTTTTGAGTTTGACATATGCATTTCCTTTCTTTGCCACGGAGACTCAGAGACTCTGAGAAAATCGTTTTGATCTCTGCGACACCGTGACTCTGTGACTATTATGAATTGGATTCAGCAGCATCAATTGCTTTCAACATTGCCGAGGCTTTATTCACCGTCTCTTGAAACTCAGTAGCAGGGTCTGAATCCGCGACGATACCGGCGCCGGCTTGCACACTGACCGTATCCCCGCGCCCGACCATCGTGCGGATGGCGAGGCAGGTATCCATGGCGCCGTCGAAGCCGAAGTAGCCGATCATGCCTGCGTAGGCATTGCGTGAGTCTGATTCCAATTCAGCGATGATCTCCATCGCGCGGACTTTCGGTGCGCCGCTGACAGTCCCTGCGGGGAAGGCCGCGCGGACCAGATCGAAGGCGGTGAGTTCAGGACGCAATGTCCCTTCGACGTGCGAAACGATATGCATGACATGCGAATATTTTTCAACAGTGAAGAAATCAGAAACTTTGATCGTGCCGTATTCGCAGACACGTCCCAGATCGTTGCGGCCCAAGTCCACCAACATGACATGCTCCGCACGTTCCTTCGGATCGGCAAGCAGGTCTTGCGCAAGCGATGCGTCGGCGTTGGAGTCTGCTCCTCGGGGGCGTGTACCGGCGATCGGTCGGAGCGAAGCGGTTCTTCCTTCCAAGCGGACGAACATCTCGGGCGATGAACCGACGATATAGAACGGTTCATTATCGACGAGTCCGAAATCAAAGAAGAACATGTAAGGCGACGGGTTCAAACGACGCACTGCCCGATACACATCGAACGGCTCAACGTTCGTCTCGCGGCTGAAGCGCTGCGAAAGCACCACTTGAAAAATATCGCCCGCGGCAATATGTTCCTTGGCCTGCACGACCATGGCTTCATATTTTTTCTGGGTCAGGTTGGATTTGATCTTGGAAGGCTTGACTTTTATTTTTTGCGCGGCAGGCAACGGCTGATGAATGCGCTCGGTGATCGCATCCAATTTTTGATTTGCGGCATCTGCATCTCCATCCAGGACATTGGCGATCAGGAAGATGCTGCGGCGCGCATGGTCGAACGCGACGATGGTATCGGCCAGCATGTACATGCCATCGGGAATCTCGCCCGCTTCCATTCTGGACTGGAGAGTGGGTTCAAAATAACGGACAGACTCATACCCGAGATAGCCCACCAACCCACCCGTGAAGCGCGGCGCGTTCGGCAAGTGGACCGCGGGAAAGCGGCTCATTTCATTTTGCAAAAAGATCGTCGGGTCGGCGTGATCGAGTTGAACGATGCGGGTTTGACCATTCTCTTTAATTTCGACCTGACCGTCGCGCAGAATATATTCCGCTCTGGGATGGACACCGATAAACGAATAACGCGCAATGCGTTCGCCGCCTTCGACGGATTCCAATAAAAAGGATGCGCCATCGCCGCGCAGTTTGAGATACAAGCTGACGGGCGTTTCAAGGTCTGCGGATACCTCGCGGATGATGGTTTGTACCTGGGTTGATTCTAAAAGCATGGTAACTCCTTATTTTTTTGGTAACGTAGGGGCGACCCGCCAGGACCGATCATGACTCTTGACGACCTTGGCGGGTCGCCCTACACAATGTAGATTAAATTAAAATCCTCTCCGTCCATAAGGGACGAGAGAGGACTCCCGTGGTGCCACCCAGGCTTAAAGCTGTTTCTTTATTTAACAAAAAATCCCTGTCGTGATGCAACAGGGGAAAGAAGCCAGCTTCACTCGGTAGTTAGCTAGTTGGATAGTTTTTAGTTTCGTAGTTGCTATCCTTCCAAGTAACTCTGCTGTGATAACGGATGCAGTTCCCGGCTTGAGCTACTCAACGATTTGACTACCTAACTATCAAACTGTTTTTTTGCTCTTGCAACTCGGAGGGCCATTCGACTTCTGCGCTTTTGCCTCGCTTTCAGAACTTCTGCTCGGCTCTCTGGTAATCGCTTTGAAGTGTACTCGTCCTCGTCAGCGTTTTATGTATGATGTTGGGCGGTATTCTATGACGGAGAATGGGATGTGTCAAGAGGGAAAAATCATTTTTCGTATGGGGCGCCGCAATGACGGCAAAAATTATCTTTCACAGATTGGGCTTTAACACCGCATGACGGGCAAATGATTTGTTTCCGTAATTTCATCACAGCATAGAAAATAGAAAACAAATTTATAATGATTGCAATTGAGCTCATGAAAACACCAAGCATGCCGCCATTAAAAGACCCCATTATCAAGAAAAAAATACCTATAAAAAAAACAATGATCAGTATCGGGTCTGCTTGCCTCGCGGGTTGATTTTTCATGATACATCTCCAAATTTATTACAAATTATACAACGATCAGGCGCGTCGGCGTGTAAAAACTTTTGATCCCAAAAGTACTTTACTTCCGTTGCGCCACCATGGACGCGCCGAAAAGGACCTGACAGGTCTCCATAGAAGTCTTGCAGTCAAGGATTCATGGCAGCGAATGCGACTTGGTCAGCCAATGATCTGCTGAGACCTGTCAGGTCTGCGGACGGGTATACTTTGCCAAATTTTCGCCGAGGAGTCAAAATGACAAATATCAATGCCTTCGTCCTGAAACATATTCGAGCGGTTGAAATGGTCGGTGTGCTGATGCGCATCTTCAGTTTCAGCCTGGTCAGCTGGCTGGGACCGGCCAGCCCGTTCATGTTCGTGTGGATCTTCAACACCATCGATGCAATTTTGCTTTCCTGGTGCGCCATTCTCAAGAAGGACCAGGCATATACCCTGCTCAACACGTTTTGGATCCTGGTCGGCGTGGTTGGGATTCTACGGGCAGGGAATATCCTTCATTGATGCGGTGACGGAGATGAAGAGTAGAAGTCACGTCAAAGACGTGACCTACGCGCCTTTTGGAATTCCCCAGTGGGGATTTCAATTTCCTCGGTGGGAAATTTCAATTCCTCAGTGGACTTTTTAAATTGCTCGGTGGGCTTTTCATATTCCCTCGGTAGCTTTTCAAGTTCCCTTGGCAGCTCTTTGATTTCCTGCCCTAGCTTTTCAAATTCCTAACCTAGCTTTTCAAATTCCTAGCTTAGCTTTTAAGATTCCTACGGTAGCTTTTTAAATTGCTACCTTGGCTTTTTCGTGGCCTACCCAACCAATATGGCTATGCGCTCCACCATCGTTGCCGTGGCAATCTTCATCCCGTGAATTGCGTATACAAACCGTACTATCAATTTTGCCCTCCTCCAAGCCGGCTGGTTTCCCACTCCCCATCCGCAGGATGCGACTGGGAAACCTTCGTTGTACAATAAGGCATGGAGCAGGATCGTTCAACCAATTTAATTTGACAGGAGAGACCGTGGATCGTAACAAAGCGTGGCAGGCATGGATCTTAACCAGCGTGCTGGCATTCAGTTTTTTGATTTCTTTCACTTCGGCGCGGGCTGCTGCTCCTTACGCTGGTTCGCTGTGCGGAGATGGGTCCGCGCCGGATTACGGACTCACGTATGATCTGCAGCAGCCGCATTGGACAGTGGATTGGGAAAACTATGTTTCAGAGCAGAGCGTGAACGAAGTGGACAGGGTCCTCGACCGCTTGAACGGAGATTCGATCGCACAGACGATGATCCTGTTCCAATCGCAGGACCAGGTCGGCATCCGTACCAACTGCGCAGTGCATTTCCTGCGCTACATGCAACTCGGCCTGCCGACAGGCGAACGCAAGGACAACGGCTTCGTCTTTCTGATCGTCGTGGAAAATAACAGCATCGATGTCCACTATGCCGTGGGGCTGGGTCTGCCGGCGCTGACCGCAAACGAATTGACCAATATCAACCGCGCAACAGAAGATTCTTATGATTCCACGAAAAGCATGGATCAAGCCTTGCTGACGCTGGTAAATGAGTTCGACAAAGTGGCACGCAGCAACTACGAGCCTTTGGTCACCGTCGCACCCACCCCGGAAGACATCGAACTGCCTTCCGGTCCTGCGGGCATTTTGATTGTTTGCTGTCTAACGTGTTTGGTCATCTTGTTCGTGTTGTTTCTGATCTGGATACTCAGTCAGGCGGGGCGCGGCGGCGGTGGCGGAATGTTCACTTCCTCCGGCTCACGCTCGTCATGGGGACGAGGGTTTCCCTCCGGGGGATTCTCTTCCAACAGGGGCAGGAGCAGCCCACCGTCCCGCGGTGGAAGCGGCAGTGGTCGTTCGGGTAGAACCAATTAAATAACCTAAGGAGAATAAGAATGAAACATTTTATTAAACAGGCATTTCCCATCTTCGTCGTGATCGCGCTTGGATTATCCAGTTGTGGCGTGATAAAAACAGGCACGAATGAATATGATGATCTTGTGGCACTCGTGCAAAATGTGCAGGCCGCTGCATCCAATTTTCAATTGGTGACAGATACGCAGTACGCCAAGATCCAGGCCAAGACGCAGATCACCAAGGATTATTACGATGCCGTCGCCCAAAGCGGCGAGGTGTGGACCGGCAACTTCCGTGCTGAACAGGAAGCGCTGACGGAGTTATTGAAAAATTACCGCGACGAAAACGGTCAACCACTGGACCCGACCAAGATCAATTTGAATGATCTGCAAAACAAGGGCGCGCTTCCGGACAGCCTTGGGCAGGGTTTTACACTCTATGTCAATGCCGTAACCCAAGCCCCTCCGCCCGTGCCTGATTCTGACGTCACCCTGGCTCTCGGCGACACCGTCGATGAAGGCATGAATACCATTCAATTGGCCGGCACCGATTGGAATGATGCGGTCCGCGCCTATAACACCCGCCGCGCACAGATCACCGGTGAAGTGGTGGCGCGCGTTTCCGAATATTTCGGGTTTGAGCTGCCGGTCACCTTCCCGTACTATGCGGGCGCAAGCGCGGGCCAGCCGGTTCAAAATCCGCTGGCGACGCAGCAACCTTAGTGCATGTAAGTTGGGATAATAAAAAGAACCGGCAGATGCCGGTTCTTTTTATTATCTATTCGTCGTTATTTCGATAATCTTCGTCGTCCAATACGCTACCGTAGGGGTAAACGGGCCGCTCCTGTTTTCCACCTCCGAAGATGCCGGAGAACAGCGGATGCACGCACAGTTCATCGTCCTGACTCAACACCAATTCGTGCGCCACGGTGTATTCAAAATTACCTTTGATGTATACATCCGTATCCTTGCCGGGGATGACGCGTCCAATGGCGCCGATCTCCAATAACATCCTTTGAAAGTCGAACAGATTATCGTTTTCAAATACTGCCTTGCCATGACGGGTAAAGACACGGTGCAGATCACCCATCGTGAATTTATGTCCCAACTCCGGCAGGCAGCGTTTGCAAGTCTCTTCGGCGGTGGGATAGATCAACTTGAAGGCGACGAAGATCTCGCCGACAATAAATCCCTCCACCTGACGAATTCCATTGATGATCCGCTCCTGACTCACCGGGAACGGATTCAGTTTCGAAGTGCCGCCGCTGGAGCGAAAGATCGAGTTCAGGATCATCAGAAAATGACGCGGCAACAACTGCGTGTGACGCAGGATGTAGGAAATGGTCTCTTCCGGAAACCCCGCCCCATTGACGATCTTCTCCGGCAGCACCGAGTGAAACAACTTCAACGCATCCACACGCTTGGAAACGTCCAACGGAAATATCTTCTTGATGAAGTCTTCGTAGAACATCGTCAGATACAACGTCAGGCGGTTGGCTCCGATCAACACCAATTCACTGGCTGACCATTGCAGCTTGAGCGCGCGGCGGAAGTCCTTGTTTGGGTTGGAGGAAATCTTGATGAAACGATGATAAATCTCGGTCGGAAGACAAAAGCGGATATCCACCCGGTCGCGCGGCTTGTTCATTGAGCCGACCAGTTTCAACAATCCCTGCAGTGAACGGGCCACGGATTCAAAATCGAGTTGAAAATCCTCAAGTGAATCCATCAAGATGACGAAGGTCTTGTTCGAGCGTTCGAGTCCGTTCGTGACAGCAATCTTCGAATCTTCGAACGTGACCCCGTCAAACCCGCGCAGGATCTCCGCCGCAATAGTGGAGGGACTTTTCTTCATGCGCGCATCCAGCATGTTGGCAAGATTCCACAGCACACTATCCACATTATCATTCCCGCCGACCCCCACCTTTTCCAGATATCCATTGACAACGTTCAACTCCTCCCAGGTTAGGAAGGAATGCTTGCGCACTTCGGCAAACACGCTGATCCACAGGATGGTCTCCCACAACTCGGCGACTGTTTCGGCAAAGACAGCATCGTTTGTCATGCTCTGCACCACACGCGTCATGTTGCTCAAGACACGCGGCGTGCGGATCTCGGTGTAAAAGTCATACCCCTTATCGAAGAACACGCTGCGCAAATAATGCGTCTTGCCTGCACCCCTGCGCCCCATGATGATCGATGGCCGATTGCGCAGATTTTTATAGATCCAGTTGTGCTGTTCGAACAACAACTTGATCGCCTTTACATCGTTCGAATCGATATCGATCGAATCAATCGGGCCAAACGGTTCGTCTTTGGTGATGTACGGGCGGATGGTGTTTAACATTGGGTTTTCCTCGCTGTCGAAAAATTATACAACAAAAAAGGATGAAGGTTTTCATCCTTCATCCTTGAGCCTTCATCCTTTGTTCTTAACCAACCAGATCACACCAGGCTTCGTACTTCTTGACCTTGCCGCGGATGGCTTCGTGATACACATCCTGGATCTTCTTGGTCACCGGGCCGGTGGTGCCGTTGCCGATCTTACGGAAATCGATTTCGCTCAGACCGATGCATTCGGCAGCGGTTCCGCACACAAAGACTTCATCGGCGATGTAAAGTTGATCGCGTGAAATCGGCGCTTCGCTGACCGAATATCCCAGGTCATTGGCAATCGTCGTAAGCGAATGGCGTGTAATGCCTTCCAGCACAGGGGCAGTAGATGGTGTGAAAATTTTCCCGTCACGCACCACGAATAAATTCTCGCCCGTACATTCAGCAACAAACCCCTGCGGATCAAGCATAATGGCTTCCTGAAAACCAAGGCGTTCCGATTCGGTCTTGGCAAGGAAACTGTTCGCGTAATTGCCTGCCACTTTCGCCTTGGTCATCGTGGCATTCACATGATGGCGCGTGAATGAAGATACATTCGCGCGAATTCCTTTTGCCAGTGCTTCTTCACCAAGATAATTTCCCCACTCCCAAACAGCGATCATCAATGATGCCTTGCCGTTATCAACATTTAAATTCCAGCCGCCACCATCCAAATACAGAAGCGGGCGCACGTAACAATCCTTGAATCCATTTGCACGCACGGTATCCTTGTGTGCCTTCATCACATCTTCAACCGTCCACGGAAATTCACGGAAACCAAAGACACGCGCCGAGTCAAACAGACGCTCCACATGTTCCCTCAAGCGAAAGATGGCCGGTCCCTTCGGCGTGTTGTAACTGCGGATGCCTTCAAATACAGCCGCACCATAATGCAAGGCAGGTGTGAGAAAGTGCAGCGTCGCCTGCTCGTATGGCACAAGCTCCCCGTTTTTCCAGATAAATTGCGATTCCATTCCCATGGCGAATTCTCCTTATAATTTTTTGATGATTTCATCCGCCATCTGGCGGGTGGTTAACTTGCCACCGAGGTCCGCAGTGCGCGCGCCCGCAGTGATGACTTCGTCCACAGCTTTTTCGATTGCAACAGCTTCTGTTTCCAACTTCAACGAGTAACGTAACAACATCGCAGAGGAAAGAATCGTACCCACGGGATTTGCGATCCCCTTGCCTGCGATATCCGGTGCAGACCCGTGGATCGGTTCATAAAGTCCCATGCGCGGTTCATGGGGCAACCCGGGGCCTGATTCTCCCAAACTGGCAGAAGGCAACATCCCCATCGATCCTGCTAATACCGATGCTTCATCGGTGAGAATGTCGCCAAACATATTCTCGGTGACGATCACGTCAAAGAACGCAGGACCCGTGATCAGCTTCATCGAGGCGGTATCAACGAGCATATGCTCAAGTTCGATATCCGCATTCTCTTTTCCAATTTTGGTTGTGATCTGACGCCATAATCTGGAGGATTCAAGAACATTGGCTTTATCCACAGATGTAACTTTCTTCCTGCGCCCCTTTGCAAGGCTGAACGCGAGGTCAACGATGCGCTTGATTTCGTAATCGTAATATTCCAGCGTATCGACGGCATATTCCTTGCCATCGCGCATTTCACGCATTTTCGGTTGACCGAAATACAGCCCACCGGTCAACTCGCGCATGACGATGATATCCACACCTTTGAGTTTTTCCGGCTTGAGTGGAGACGAATCGATCAATGCAGGATGCACTTTGACAGGGCGAAGATTGGCAAACACACCGAGCCCTTTGCGAAGCGCAAGCAATCCGCGTTCCGGGCGATCCTTTGCTGTTGGGTCGTCCCATTTGGGGCCGCCTACTGCGCCGAGCAAAACCGCATCCGCAGATTTGCAATCCGCGAGGGTTTCATCGGTGAGCGACGAACCATATTTATCGATCGAGCAGCCACCCATCAAGCGTTCATTGAACTTGAAGGAATGTTTATGTTTGCTGGCGATCACGTCCAGCACGCGCACGGCTTCGGCGACCACTTCAGGTCCGATGCCGTCGCCGGGGAGGAGGGTAATATTGAAATCCAATTTATTTTCCATTCCGTAGGGGCGGGGTGACCCCGCCCCTACAATAAATTAATGTGCCACCATCAGCCCGTATTCAACTGAATCAGCCAACGCGCGCCATGAGGCTTCGATGATGTTTGTGCTGGCACCGACAGTGCTCCAGCGGCCGGTGTCGTTGCGCGTGTCGATCAACACGCGGGTGATGGCTTCCGTGCCATGATCGGAATCCAAAATACGTACCTTGTAATCTGAAAGATGGAACTTCATGACCTGCGGATAATAACCGATCAACGCTTTACGCAGCGCATTATCCATCGCATTGACAGGGCCATTGCCCTCCGCCGCCGTGTGGATCAACTCACCCTGCACGCGGACTTTGACCATCGATTCAGCGAAGATGCCGCGTCCCTGACGATGTTCAACGTTGACGAAAAAGTCCACGAGTTCAAAGGGCGGTTTGTAGCCGTATTCCTGGCGTTTCAACATCATCGCCACGGAGGCTTCCGCTGCTTCAAAGGAGAAGCCGCGCGCTTCAAGCTCCTTGATGTCATTCAACACACCGACGACTTCCTCGCCCTCCACTTCCACGCCATGCTCCTCTGCTTTGCTAAGCAAATTGCCGCGGCCGGAAAGGTCAGAAACCACCACGCGCATTTTATTGCCGATGAGTTCCGGCTCCACGTGTTGATACGATTGCGCTGAGCGTCTCATCGCCGCTACATGCACACCGCCTTTGTGCGCAAACGCGGATTTTCCAACGAAAGGCAAATGTTCATCGGGGGTGATGTTCGCCACTTCTGCTACGAAATGCGAGAGATCGTATAACTTGGTGATGTTGCCCTTGGGCAGGCATTGATAGCCCATCTTGAGTTCGAGATCGGCCATGATGGAAACCAAGTTGGCGTTACCGCAGCGCTCGCCGACGCCGTTGATCGTGCCCTGCGTTTGAATGGCACCTTCACGCACGCCGATCAAAGAATTGATCACGGCGCATTCGGAATCATTATGCGTGTGAATCCCAAACGGATGCCCAATTGCCTGCTTCATCTCGCGAATGATGCGCTCCACCTCCCAGGGAAGGGTGCCGCCGTTGGTGTCGCACAGCACGACCGTCTCTGCACCGCCCCGGATGGCCGCCCGCAAGGTTTCCAGTGCATAGGAGGCATCCGCCTTGTACCCATCGAAGAAGTGTTCGGCATCGTAAATCACGCGCTTGCCGTTTGATTTGAGATAGGAAACGGACTGCTCAATGATGCGCAAGTTATCTTCGTTGGTGGTCTGCAAGACTTCCTTGACGTGCAAGGTCCATGTTTTACCGAAGATGGTACAGACGGGTGTTTGCGAATCAAGCAACGCCTTGATATTTGCATCGTCCTCCGGACCGCCTTTGACGCGGCAGGTGGAACCGAATGCGGTAATCAAGGCATTCTTCCATTTCATATCTTTGGCACGTTCGAAGAATTCAACATCCTTCGGATTCGAACCCGGCCAGCCGCCTTCGATGAAGGCGACGCCGAGATCATCGAGTCGCTGCGCCACGCGGACCTTGTCATTGCTCGAAAGCGTGAAGCCTTCGGATTGGGTTCCATCGCGGAGTGTGGTGTCGTAGATTTGGATTTGTTGCATGGGTTATCCATTTGCCACAAAGATCACAGGGGTTTTGAGAAAATCTCAAACAACCCTGTGTGCTCTGTGGCTAGCTAAGCTGCTTCGCCTCAAATGCGGCGATGTCTTTTTCAAAATTAAGGATGTAGCCGAGTTCGTCCACGCCGTTCAACAAACAAGTCTTGTTGAATGAATCGATCGGGAACTTTACAGAGCCATTCTCAAAGGAGAGGGTTTGTGATTCGAGGTCGACGGTGAACTCCGCGTTCGGCACTTCCTCTATGTAGTCAAACAACATTTTGTGAGTCTTGTCATCAACGATGATCGGGATCAAGCCATTCTTCAACGAATTATTGCGAAAGATATCCGCAAAGGAAGTGGAGATGACCGCGCGGAATCCAAAACTGGTCAATGCCCAGGGGGCGTGTTCGCGGCTCGAGCCGCAGCCGAAGTTGTCGCCTGCCAAAAGAATCTGGCAGCCCTTTGACTCTGGCTTGTTAATGATGAAGTCCTCCTTAATGGATTTGTCATCGTTATAGCGCCAGTTATAAAAAAGCGCGTCCGCAAGATTGTTCTTGTCGGTCACCTTCAAAAATTGCGCGGGAATGATCTGATCCGTGTCAATATCGTTGACAGGCAGGGGCATGACGCGGGAGGTTAATTTTGTAAATTGAGCCATAAGTTTTTCTTTCTATAGTTTTAATTTGGGCGACGGCCGCCAAAGACAGCCAGTTCATACACACGGAAATAGCAATCCACCGATTCGTAGCCGATCTCGCGCAGCCATTCACATTGCACTTCAACGGGAAGAAGAATGTTTGCATCCTTATCGGGACGATTCATGAAAATGTCCGAGATCTCCTGGCGGGTCTTGTTTCCGCCGTTGGCTTTTTCAATCGCATATCTTCCATCGATAATATGGTTGTTGAACAGGTCAATGGTCAACTGTGTGGCGGCAGCGATGTGTTCGATGTTGATGAACCAGCCGCCGGGTTTGAGAAGCGAATAAATCTCCTCATAGATCGGACGCTTGCGCGCGTCCGGCTGATGATGAATGGAATATCCCGAAACGATCGCATCAAACGGACCGTGAGGCTGCATCCTGCTTACCCAATCCGGTTCGCCGTAATCGAGATTTTCAAAGACCAATTGGCCTGCATATTCCTTTAATTGCTCGCGTGCTTCATCCAGCATTGGCTCGGAGAAATCCGCGAACACGCCGCGGCTTTCAGGATAGGTTCCCAAAATTGCCGCACCGAGGATACCGTCCCCACAGCCAAGGTCCAAAAATTTCTCAATGGGCTCCTCGTTGGTTTTGAGGATCGACATCATGATGCCGATCTGTTCCTGCGCCAACGGAATTGCGGCGCGATACGACAGAAAACGATTTACGATGGCAGGGAGTTTCCAGACTTCATCATTGACCATGATTACACCAATAATGTGCGCGGATCAGTAACCACACCATGAATGGCTGTTGCTGCAGCGGTGACCGGACTGGCGAGAAATGTGCGTCCGCCTTTGCCCTGCCGTCCTTCAAAGTTGCGATTGCTGGTTGAAACTGCATATTGACCCGGTTGGAGTTGATCACCGTTCATCGCGATACACATCGAGCAGCCGGCTTCACGCCACTCCGCACCCGCTTCTTTGAAGATCTTATCGAGGCCTTCCTGCTCGGCTTGCTTCTTCACATCCTGGGAGCCGGGGACGACCATTACGCGCGTGCTTTCAGAGACCTTGCGCCCTTTAAGCATGGATGCAGCAAGGCGCAGATCCGAGATGCGTGAGTTGGTGCAGGAGCCAATGAAAACCACATCCACTTTTTTGCCGAGCAAAGACTGGCCAGGCTCCAAACCCATGTAGACCAATGCTTTTTCAAAGGCGGCTTTTTGCGAAGGCTCGGCAAATGAATCGATGGTTGGAACATGGTCGGTGATCTTCATGCCCATGCCAGGATTGGTGCCGTAGGTGATCATCGGTTCCAATTCAGAAGCGTTGATCGTGATGGTTTTGTCATAGACAGCACCTTCGTCGCTGGGTAATGTCTTCCAGTAGGCAACCGCCTTATCCCATTCTTCGCCTTTCGGGGCGAACTCGCGGCCTTTGAGATATTCAAAAGTCACTTCATCGGGAGCGATCATGCCGGCACGTGCGCCGCCTTCAATGGACATGTTGCAAATGGTCATACGTTGTTCCATGGTCAGGCTGCGGATGGCTTCGCCGGTATATTCGAAGACATGACCCGTTCCCCCACCTACGCCGATGCGGGCGATCAATGCAAGGATGATGTCTTTGGCGGAAACACCGGGAGCAAGCTTTCCATCCACGCGAACTTCGTAGGTCTTGGGTTTCTTCTGCAACAGGCATTGTGTCGCGAGCACGTGTTCCACTTCGCTTGTGCCAATGCCAAATGCCAGCGCACCAAACGCACCGTGTGTGGCGGTATGACTGTCTCCACAGACGATGGTCATACCCGGTTGAGTGCGTCCGAGTTCGGGTCCGATCACATGGACGATGCCGCGGTGTGCGCTGGTCATGCCGTGCAAGGTGATACCAAATTCAGCGGCATTGGTTTCCATCTGCTTGATCTGGGCGGCGGCCATCGCATCGGCAATGGGCACATTGATCGGCGTGGTCGGGATCGAATGATCCATCGTCGCAAGAGTTTTATCCGGGCGGCGGACCTTTAATCCGCGCTGACGCAGGCCGGTAAAGGCCTGCGGTGACGTGACTTCGTGCACAAGGTGCAGGTCAATGTAAAGTACGGCGGGAGATTCAGGCTGTTCTGCAACAACATGCGAGTCCCATATTTTTTGAAAGAGTGTTTTAGGCATAGTTTTTAAATTCACAGGTTAGGATTTTGGATTGCGACTTTAAGCGGATTCATTTTCAGCAGAGTCGGTTGCGTCAGAAGCGGGATCCGCTTTCGGCGCGGAAAGAAGCGCGCTTAGGTCCCATCCAGATGGAATGGTCTGCGGTTCGGGAAAGGGATTTCTTTCTTCAGTTTGAGTTGTCATATCATTTTTCCTTTTATCCAAGCATCACACCGAAATCATTTTTCACTTTTTCGGTTCCTTCAGTCTGTGCGATGATGAGTTTGTTTAATGCATTGATGTAGGCCTTCGCACTGGCAACGATGATGTCCGAGTCAGCGCCGTGCCCGCCATATACCCGTGAATATTGGACCTCACGCTGGGCGTCCATTGTGCTTCGTCCATTATCGCTTTGCACACGAACCGTTACCTCGCCGAGCGCATCGATCCCCTCGGTGATCGCGTGGATGTTGAACTCCAACAGAGTGCATGGCACATTGACGATTCCATCGATGGCTTTGTAAGTTGCATCCACGGGGCCTGTGCCAATGGCAGCGACCGTGTGAACCACGCCATCCGGTCCGCGCAGGCGAACTGTCGCAGTGGGCATGCCCATTGTTCCGCAAGTGACCTGCATGCCATTCAACAAATACACATCGCGCGGTTTATAGAATTCATCAGCGATCAACGCTTCAAGATCAAGATCGGTGATGACCTTCTTGCGGTCGGCCAATTCCTTGAAACGTCCAAATGCCTTATCGAGTTCAACTTCATCGAGCGAATGCCCCATTTCCGCGAGACGATTGCGCAGGGCGTGACGGCCTGAATGTTTGCCCAACACCAGGTTGGACTGGTTGACACCCACATCTTCGGGCCGCATGATCTCATACGTAGTCTGATGCTTCAACATGCCATCCTGATGAATGCCGGCTTCATGCGCAAACGCATTGGCACCGACGATGGCCTTATTCGGCTGGACCACGATGCCCGTGTAATTGCTAATGAGTTTGCTGATACGGGAGAGTTGCTGCGTTTCGATGCCGGTTTCCAGGCTAAAAACAGGATGACGCGTTTTCAAGGTCATCACCACTTCTTCGAGCGAGGTATTGCCGGCACGTTCGCCAATTCCATTAACCGTCACTTCCGCCTGACGTGCACCGGCGCGAATGCCGGCCAATGTGTTTGCAGTAGCCATTCCCAGATCGTCGTGACAATGAACAGAAACCGTAATGCCATCATGCATTCCCGGAGTCTTTTTGATGATGCCATCGATCAAACTAAAAAATTCATCAGGCGTGGTATATCCCACCGTATCGGGAATATTCAATGTGGTTGCACCGGCCTTGATCGCTTCGCCTAAAACCACATACAAAAATTCAGGGTCGGAGCGGCCCGCATCCTCGGGACTGAACTCAACATCGTCACACAAAGTTTTTGCGTAGGTCACCATTTCGGAAACTCGCTGCACAACCTCTTCAGGATCCATTTTCAATTTGTGTTTCATATGAATCGCAGAGGTGGCAAGGAAGGTATGAATGCGCGGTTTCTTTGCGCCTTGAACAGCTTCCCAGGCTTTATCGATGTCGGTTTTGTTTGCACGCGCGAGTCCTGCGATGACGGGAACTTTCGCATCAGGCTGACCTTCGGGCGGGTTGCCCACTTCGAGCGCGATCTTGCGGACAGCTTCCAGATCGTCCGGCGAAGCGGCAGGGAATCCCGCTTCGATGATGTCCACACCGAGGCGCGCGAGATTGTGCGCGACCTCCAGTTTTTCAGCGGAGGTCATCGTCGCGCCCGGAGATTGCTCGCCATCGCGCAAGGTTGTGTCGAAGATCTTTACATAGTTATTTGCCATAGAGTCAACTCCTGTAGGCCACGCCATAAGCGCAGCACCACATGCTATTTCACAGTCACATTACAAACGTGACCTACATATTACTTTTTCCAATTTTCAGGGCGTAACGAACGGACTGCAGCCCCAGCACGCCACATTTCAGAGTCGCGAATGGCAGCGAGTTCCACTTCCAGCTTGGCACGATAATCTGGCTGGCTGTTCGCATCGAGTGTGATGCGGGCTTCGTTGCCGGTCACCACACTTTGATACAAATCCTTGAATACAGGAGCTGTCGCGTCGCGGAATTTATCCTTCCAGTCCAATGCACCACGTTGGGCGGTGGTGGAACAATTGGCATACATCCAGTCCATGCCGTTCTGGCCGACGAGGCGGATCAATGATTGAGTCAGTTCTTCCACGGTTTCGTTGAAGGCTTCGGAGGGGGAATGTCCGTGCTTGCGGAGTTCGTTGTACTGTGCTTCCATCACGCCAGCAAGAGCGCCCATCAAAATACCGCGTTCACCGGTGAGATCGGAATACACTTCTTTTTCAAAAGTGGTTGGGAATAAATAGCCCGCACCAATGGCGATGCCCAAAGCGATCGTGCGTTCCTTTGCCTTGCCGGTCGCATCCTGATGAACTGCAAAGCTGGCGTTTATGCCGGAGCCTTCCAGAAAGTTCGTGCGCACACTGCGACCAGATCCCTTGGGGGCAACCAGAGCCACATCCACATGAGGAGGCGGGATGACGCCGGTGTCATCCTTGAAGGTGACAGAGAAGCCGTGTGAGAAATACAGCATGTCCCCTTCGTTGAGATGTTCAACAATGCTCGGCCACTGTGAGCGCTGGCCCGCGTCGGAAAGAAGATATTGAATGACGGTTCCCTTTTCTGCGGCATCTTCCACATTGAAGAGGGTCTTGCCCGGCACCCATCCATCAGCGACAGCCTTGTCCCAATTGGGCGTACCTTCGCGTTGACCGATAATCACGTTGATGCCGTTGTCGCGCATGTTCATTGCCTGCGCAGGTCCCTGCACGCCATAACCAAGCACGGCCACCACTTCGTTCTTCAACACTTCACGCGCCTTGTCGAGTGAAAACTCGTCGCGAGTTACTACTTCTTCTTCCGTACCGCCAAAATTAATTTTTGCCATGATTACAATTCTCCTTGAGATTTTTGTTTTTTTATTTAAGTATTCAGCAGCCGATGATCCGTCATCAGTTTTTATTATGGCGCCATCGCCGCGAGTTGATCGACATCATCATATTGACTGCCAGTTACACCGGGCATGCGGCGCACGCCGTCGTTGACGCCGCGAGTCATCGAGACCTGTCCCGTGCGCACCATTTCCACGATACCCAACGGACGCAGTAACTCGATCATGCCTTCGATCTTGTCTTCCGTGCCGGTAATCTCCACGATCACCGAGTCAACTGCCACATCCACGATGCGGGCGCGGAAAATTTCCGCGAGGCCGTTGACCTCGGCGCGTTTTTCGGGACCGACCTTTACCTTGATCAGGGCCAGATCGCGGGTCACCGAAGGTTGATGCGTAACATCCTGCACATCGATCACATTGACGAGCTTGTATAAATTCGCCTCTATTTTTTGCGCATCTACATCCCCGTTCGGGCAGCCAACCACCACGGTCATGCGCGAAACTTCTGGATTCTCCGTCCGCCCCACCGCGAGCGATTCAATATTGAAATTGCGGCGGCGAAACAGAGATGCCACGCGATTCAGGACGCCGGGCCTGTTTTCAACTAATGCGATAAAAGTGTAATTCATATCGTTCTCCAATTCTTATCCACAACATTTTGAACTGCGGATTTATTTTTCTATGCTTTTGTTGGCCTTTGGATCATCTGGTCCAACGCCGAGCCTGCGGGGACCATTGGGTAGACCGCATCTTCCATTTCCACTTTGAATTCGATCACGGTTGGGCCTTTGATATTGCGGGCCCAGGCAATCGCTTCATCAACTTCCTCACGCCTGGTCACACGCTTCGCCGGTACTCCATGCGCCTCAGCCAGTTTGACAAAATCAGGCGCAAGCATGTTAACTGCAGAGTACCGCTTCTCAAAGAAGAACTCCTGCCACTGACGCACCATGCCGAGGAAACTGTTATTCATGATGGCAACCTTTACATTTGCGCCTTCCTGAACAGCCGTGGTTAATTCCGCGGCGGTCATTTGAAAGCCGCCATCCCCGGCGATGGCCCAGATCTCCTGGTCCTTCGCGGCAAACCACGCGCCGATGGCCGAAGGGAGACCAAAGCCCATGGTTCCTGCGCCGCCCGAAGTGAGCCAGCGATTCGGCTTGTCCATTTGATAGTACTGCGCGGCCCACATCTGGTGTTGACCGACATCCGTGGTGACAATCGCACCTCCGCCCGTTGCCTTCCAGATATCGGCGATGAGATGGGCAACATATAACTTGCCATCCTCTTCCCAATTCATGATGCTGCGCGCATCGGCTTCCGCTTTCCAGCCGTTGATCTCTTTTTTCCATTCTTCATGGTCATACTCGTCAACCAATGGAATCAGATCGGTGATGACTGTTTTTAAATCACCTACCAAAGGCACATCCACAAAAACATTTTTATGAATTTCCGAAGGATCGATCTCAATGTGAATCTTCTTTGCGCGCGGCGCGTAGGTTTTCAACGTACCCGTCACGCGGTCATCGAAACGCATGCCGAAAGCCAGGATCAAATCGGAATTTTGAATGGCAAGATTGGTATGAACTTCACCATGCATCCCCATCATGCCAAGGCTTAATTCATGCGAAGCAGGGAACGCACCCAGACCAAGCAAAGTACTTGCCACGGGAGTTTGCGTCTTCACTGCGAATTGCATCAACGCATCCTCCGCTTTGGACATCAACACACCATGTCCACAAAGGATAATCGGTTTATGTGCCTTCTCAATCAACTTCACAGCTTCATCCAAAGAATTCTTTGGCGCATGTGCAACGGGTTGATATCCGGGCAGCCCCATGTCTTCGGGATAAATAAACTCGGTCTGTTCGACCTGGGCATTTTTACAAATATCGATCAACACCGGGCCAGGCCGGCCGCTGCGTGCAATATAAAATGCCTCGCGAACCACTTCTGCAATTTCTTCTGCGCGAGTCACAAGGTAGTTGTGTTTTGTGATCGGCAGCGTAATGCCGGTTACATCCACTTCCTGAAACGCATCGCCACCGATCAAATGCGCTGCCACCTGCCCGGTGATGAATACCACCGGTATGGAATCCATCATCGAGGTGGCAATGCCGGTCACCAGATTGGTCGCGCCGGGACCAGAGGTAGCCATTGCCACACCAACTTTTCCAGAGGCACGCGCATACCCGTCGGCCATGTGCGCACCGCCCTGTTCATGCCGCACCAATACGTGATGAACCGGATAGCTCAACATCGCATCGTAGATCGGCATATTCGCCCCGCCCGGATACCCGAAGACCACTTCCACGCCTTCGCGCACCAAACACTCCCACAAAATTTCTGCACCAGTTTTTTTCATTTGCTCTCCTAACTTTCCAACACCGCACCTGTATCGGCACTAGTTACAAAATGTGAATATCTCTTCAACCACTTGGAAGTGACATTGGACTTGAACGGAGACAATGCGTCGAGCCGACTCTGAATCTCCGCATCGCTCAACTTAACGTTCAAGCTGCGTGCCACCAAATCAATTTGAACAATATCCCCGGCTTTGAGCGCCCCAATCGGGCCACCCGCAGCAGCTTCCGGCGATACATGACCGATGCAAGCACCGCGAGTCCCGCCGCTAAAGCGACCATCGGTGATTAATGCCACTTTATCGCCAAGTCCCTGCCCCATGATCGCAGACGTGGGAGAAAGCATTTCCTGCATACCCGGTCCACCTTTCGGACCTTCGTAGCGAACGACCACACAATCACCTGCCTTGACCTTACCTGCAATGATTCCAGCCATGGCCTCGTCTTGTGATTCAAAGATAACAGCGGGCCCTTCGAACTGCATCATGGATGGACTCACGCCACCCACCTTCACCACCGCGCCTTTCGGAGCAAGATTGCCAAATAGAATGGACAAGCCGCCGCGCTTGGAATGGGCATTCTCATATTTTCGAATGACTTCTTCGTCTTTGATCTCTTTTCCTTGAATCGATTCCCCCAAGGTCTTGCCGGTAACCGTGATGCGGTCCAAATGCAACATGCCCGTCCCGCGCTGCACTTCGTTCAAAATGGCAGGAATGCCACCTGCGCGATGGACATCTTCCATGTGCCATTTGCCCGCAGGACTCACCTTGCAGATATGAGGCACCTTGTCTGCCACAGAATTAATGCGCGTCAGCGGATAATCCACGCCGGCTTCGTTCGCCAAAGCCAAAGTATGAAGCACTGTGTTGGAAGAACCTCCCATCGCCATATCCAATGCAAAGGCATCATCGATCGCATCGGCGGTGACGATGTCTCGTGGTTTAATGTCGCGTTCGATCAGAGTCATCACTTGGGCTGCTGCTTGACGCGCCAACGCTTCGCGTTCAGGGGTCTTCGCCAGGGCAGAACCGTTGTACGGAAGGGCGAGACCGAGCACTTCCATCAAACAATTCATCGAGTTGGCAGTGAACATACCAGAACACGAACCGCAGGAAGGACAGGCAAATTTTTCCAAAATGGATAATCGCTTTTCATCGATCTTCCCCGCTGAAAATGCACCAACGCCTTCGAAGACCGAGATCAAGTCGATGGCCTCACCCTCTGGGGTCATGCCTGCTTTCATCGCACCACCAGATACGAAGATAGTGGGCACATTCACGCGCATCGCGGCGAGCAACATGCCAGGCACGATCTTGTCGCAGTTCGGGATGCAGACCATGGCGTCAAATCTATGAGCTTCGATCATGGTCTCGACGCAGTCAGCAATTAGTTCACGCGAAGGAAGCGAGTACTTCATCCCCATGTGACCCATCGCGATGCCGTCATCCACGCCGATGGTATTGAACTCAAACGGCACCCCGCCCGCCGCACGGACCGCATCCTTGACCAGCTTGCCGAAGTCTTGCAAATGCACATGCCCGGGAACGACATCGACATAAGAATTTACGATGGCAACGAACGGCTTGTTGAAATCATCGTCCTGCAAACCCGTGGCGCGCAGCAACGCGCGATGCGGGGCTTTCTCATATCCTTTTTTTACGGTATCTGAACGCATAAGGCTCCTTTGAGTTAAGACCTGTCGTCAGGTCTTTGAAATTGATATAAAAAGAGCCGCCCGTGGTTAGGGCGGCTCTGCTTTTTATTTGGTGATCTACTTCGTTCTCACCGCAGCCATCCTAACCACAAATAAGTCCTTAATAATAAGGACTACAAGGACGACTACAATAAGGGAATAAGTAAACATATTCATGGGCTTGTGACTTCGCCCGATTATAGGCGGAAACGGCAATACGTCAAGGGTCAAATTTTCCGAATCGGCCATGAAGAACGATTACATTTTGACGTTAAAGCATGGACCAATTTGTATAAACCCCTTGACACATCCACTCCCCTGCCATAGAATACCGCCCAATCATGAATAATATTTTGAACAGCACAAAACACGGCTTGGGTACCATGACCATGACCACTACCTCCGGTAAATCCCGTGAGGCATTTGTGCTTGGTCAGAAGTAACCGAAACAATCGGTACACTCAGAACGCACAACGCCTCACGGAAACGTGGGGCGTTTTTGTTATCTGAAATCCTTCGTTTAGAAGAAACGTGTCAAAGGAGACACCTATGTCAAAACAAACGCTGGTGATGAAATTTGGAGGAACATCCGTTGGATCGGCGGATGCCCTTCGCAATGTAACGCAGATCATTCGCGATGCGAAAAAGGATTGGAAACGAATCGTCGTTGTGACTTCTGCGATGTCCGGAGTCACGAACCTTTTACTGGACTCGGCAGCGCTCGCGACTCAAGGGAAAGTTGACTCACTTCCAGCAGCAGAATCCACGCTGAGAGAAAAGCATTTCTCCGCCGCAGATAAACTTATAAAAAACGAAAATTTACGTGAGGAAGCCAAAGCAGAAATCAATACATTGATCCTCTCATTGGTTGACCTGTGCAAAGCGATTGCCGTGCTCGGCGAAGCAAGTCCGCGTGCAATGGATGCCGTTGCATCACTCGGCGAAAGAATGAGCGTCCACTTGCTGGCAGCAGTGGTCAACGATGCGGGAATACAAGCCAAAGGAATTGAATCAACCGAGTTCGTTGTCACGAACGCACATTTTCAAAACGCTCATCCCGATTTCAAAGCAACAGCTGAAAAGACAAAGCAATTATTAAATCCATTAATGGATAAAGGCATTATTCCGATCACCACTGGTTTTATCGGCGCAACTCCTGATGGAGCCATCACCACTCTGGGCCGCGGCGGCAGCGACTATTCCGCTGCGATCATCGGCTCCGTACTTCCCGCAAATGATGTTTGGATCTGGACAGACGTGGACGGCATCATGACCACCGATCCGCGCATTGTTAAAGAGGCAAAGACACTCTCTGAAATCACGTACAGCGAAATCGCTGAACTGGCCTATTACGGCGCCAAAGTTTTACACCCCAAAACCATCCGCCCCGTGATCGATGCAGGCATTGGATTACGCATCTGCAACACGTTCAACCCAGCACACCCAGGCACAAGGTTAATTGCCAATATCCCTTCTGATTCCAAACCGCGCGATGGACAAGTGGTCAAAGCAGTGACAGCCATCCGCAATCAAAGATTAGTGACCATTGAAGGCCGAGGCATGTTGGGCGTCCCCGGCGTGGCAGCGCGAGCATTTGGGGCAGTGGCTTCCACGAAGACAAGCGTGCCATTAATTACGCAGGCTTCTTCGGAACAATCGATTTGCTTTGCCGTGCCTGCTGAATCCGCTGCGTCTGTATTGAGTGCGCTGCAAGCTGTCTTCGCAAGCGAGATCGAAGACGAAGATATCGATCGTGTGTGGATGACCGAGGATGTTTCGATCATCACAGTGGTGGGAGTTGGCATGTCACATACCCCGGGCGTGGCGGGTCAGGTATTTTCAAAACTTGGCGACAGCAAGGCAAATGTTTTGGCCATCGCACAAGGCTCATCGGAAGTATCCATCAGCATGGTCGTTGCAGCAGCGGACACTGAACTTGCGGTGAAATCATTACATGAGTTGATCGTTCAATAATCCGTAGGGACACAGCGACGCTGTGTCCCTACTAATTCAAAGGAGAAATTATTTATGTCCCAATCTCAAATCCCCGTAGCAATTCTTGGCGCAACAGGTTCGGTCGGCCAGCGTTTTATTTCGTTGTTGGATAATCATCCGTGGTTCAAAGTGGTGGCACTCGCCGCATCTGACCGTTCTGTTGGACAGCCATATTCCAAAGCGGCGCGCTGGGTGTTGGATGATCCCATGCCGGCATACGCTCGTGACATGATCGTAGTCCCAGCGAATACGGATGCCGTGCAGGCAAAAATCGTTTTCTCTGCATTGCATACTGAAATTGCCAATGAACTGGAACCATTATTTGCAAAGGCCGGCGCGGCAGTGTGTTCGAATGCATCGTCCTATCGGCGCGGAGAGGATGTGCCATTGCTGCTCCCTGAAATCAATGCGGAACATATTCAATTGGTCAAAGCTCAACGCAAGAGCAAAAGCTGGAGCGGATGCATTGTCACGAATCCCAACTGCACAAGCACAGGACTCACCATTGCGCTCAAGGCATTGGACGAAGCATTTGGCGTGAAGAAAGTTTTCATGGTGTCCATGCAGGCGCTTTCAGGCGCAGGCTACCCAGGCGTGCCTTCCCTCGACATTATGGACAATGTCATTCCAAATGTTGGCAATGGCGGCGAAGAGGAAAAAGTGGAGTGGGAACCGCGCAAGATGCTTGGCAAATTCAACGGGAATAAAATTGACATGGCAGATATTCAATTCAGCGCACACACGAATCGGGTAGCTGTGATCGATGGTCACACTGTATGTGCCAGCGTGGGGTTTGATAAACCCGTCGAACCAGAAGCTGCCATTCAAGCATTGCGCGATTATGCGGCAAAGCCGTCAGCCGCGAATCTGCCTTCGACGCCCAAACCAGTCATCGAGGTTAAGGATGAAGCGGATCGCCCACAACCCAGACTCGACCGATTAACAGGCAAAGGCATGACGACAGTTGTCGGCCGCGTGCGTCGCGATCCAATCCTTGATTTAAAATTTGTTGTACTTTCACACAACACGATTCGCGGCGCGGCGGGTGCATCCATTTACAATGCAGAGCTGTTGGTGAATGAAAATCTTTTGTAAAATATTACCCAAATGGGTAATATAAAATCAAACCAAATGTTATCTAAACTCTTGACACATCCTAAATCACTATGATATAAAAAACGAAATTAAATATTCGCTCTTATCCAGAGAGACTGAGGGATCGGCCCTTTGAAGTCTCGGCAACCAGACAATCGTTATGGTGCCAAATCCGACAAATAAGAATGACAGAAAAATGTCATTCATATCTGGAAGATGAGAGGACGGTATAGACGTATACCTCTTCTTGTACTTTCAGAAGAGGTTATTTTTTTAAGTCTTGCGCGCTGTCATTCTGAGCGTAGCGAAGAATCTCTAACATAATCGTAGAGACCCTTCGTTCCACTCAGGGTGACAATTATGAGACAAGAAATCATCTCTTCTGAAGGGCGGGTAAACATTATTCAAGAGGAGAAAGTTCAATATGTCCAGCATCAAAGATCGCAAGTTAGGTTTTGCCACCCGTGAATTACACGCGGGCTATTCCCCCGACCCCACCACGGGCAGTCGTGCGGTGCCGTTGTATCAAACCACCAGCTATCAATTCAAAAGCACGGAACATGCTGCGAATTTATTCGCGCTCAAAGAATTGGGAAACATCTATACTCGTTTGATGAACCCAACCACCGACGTGCTCGAGCAGCGCATCGCATCACTCGAAGGCGGCGTTGCCGCATTAGCCGCAAGCTCGGGTCACGCCGCGCAGGCCCAGGCAATTTTCACTCTGCTCAATGCAGGTGACCATATCGTTTCGTCAAGTCGTTTGTATGGCGGTACCTACAATCAGTTTGCCTACACCCTGCCCAAGCTGGGAATTGAAGTCACATTCGTGGACCCCTCCGACCCGAAGAATTTTGCAGCGGCCATCAAGCCGAACACCAAAATTTTGTACGGCGAAACATTGGGCAATCCAGATATTTCCGTCTTCCCGTTTGAAGAAGTTGCTGAGATCGCAAAAAAGAACAAGCTCATCTTGATGATCGATAACACCTTCGCCACGCCATATCTCTTCCGCCCGTTTGAATATGGCGCGCACGTCATCACCCACTCCACCACCAAGTTCATCGGCGGACATGGCACTTCCATCGGCGGCATCATCGTCGATGGCGGAAATTACGACTTCGCCAACGGTAAATTCGAAAACTTCAACACACCCGATCCTTCGTATCATGGACTGGTGTATTCCAGCCTCGTCGGTGCGGGATTGCCTCCGTTTGCGATCAAGGCTCGTGTGCATGTATTACGTGACATCGGCGCCTGCCAATCTCCATTCAATTCATGGCAGACCATTCAGGGCATCGAAACCTTGAGCCTGCGCATGGATCGTCACGTGCAGAACGCACAGGAAGTTGCTGAATATCTTGAGAAACATCCCAAAGTCAGTTGGGTCAAATACCCCGGACTCAAGAGTCACCCCGACTATGCACGTGCTAAGAAATATCTTCCCAAAGGCGCAGGTGCGATTCTCGGCTTCGGCATCAAGGGCGGCGCGGAAGCAGGAAAGAAATTTATCGAGAGCCTGCAACTCTTTAGCCACCTTGCAAACGTGGGAGATGCGCGCAGCCTTGCCATTCACCCCGCCACCACCACACACAGCCAGCTTAGCGAAGAACAACAAGTCTCCGCTGGTGTCAGCCCCGACTTTATCCGCTTGAGCGTTGGCCTCGAAGACATCGCAGACATCAAGTGGGATCTCGACCAGGCGCTTAACGCGTAAATGTAGAAATCAGAATGATGAATGCAGAATAAAAATTCTGCATTCATCATTCAAAATTCATCCTTCAAAAATCATGCCCGTAAAAATTCCAATCACTCTTCCCGCCCGCGCTACTCTTGAAAAAGAAAATATCTTCATCATGGATGAAGACCGCGCCACGCATCAGGACATTCGCGCCCTGCGTGTTGCGATTCTCAACCTCATGCCCACCAAGATCGCCACTGAAACACAATTATTGCGGCTGCTTTCCAACTCTGCGCTTCAAGTGGAAGTGACTCTGCTGCACACGGCCACGCACGAATCAAAGAACATCGATGCCGAGCATTTGCTGGAGCATTATGTCACCTTCGATGAAGTCAGGAATGAAAAGTTTGACGGCTTGATCATCACCGGCGCGCCGGTGGAGCAATTACCGTTCAAGGAAGTGGATTATTGGAATGAATTGACTCAAATATTGGATTGGTCTGAAACCAATGTCGAATCCAATTTTTATATTTGCTGGGGAGCACAGGCCGCGCTGTATCATAAATACGGCATCCCAAAATATGACCTACCTCAAAAAATGTTTGGCGTCTACGAGCACCGCATCCTCTCCTCGACCGAGAACCTGTTGCGGGGATTCGACGACATTTTCCTCGCCCCACACTCCCGTCACACCGAGATCCGCCGCGAAGATGTGGAGAAGGTCAATGAAATACAACTGCTTGCCGAATCTGACGAAGCGGGTGTCTACATTGTCGGCTCGAAGGATGGACGTCATCTCTTCATTACAGGTCATTCAGAATATGACCCGCTCACCCTCAAAGCAGAATACGACCGTGACATCAGCAAGGGACTTCCCATTCACGTCCCGCAAAATTATTATCCAAAAGATGACCCGACGAAAATGCCAAACGTCCGCTGGCGTGGACATGCCAATTTGTTATATTCAAATTGGCTGAACTATTATGTGTATCAAGCCACTGCATTTGACCCGAACGATATTCCACAACATAAAAAATAATCCTTCCAAAGCCAGCCGACAGGCTGGTTAAGTTTAGGCTTTTCGCATCCATCATTAGAGGTTTAATGAAGACAACCCGCCAATTTGGTTTCAATACTCGTCAACTGCATGAAGGTTACATACCAGATCCTGCTACTGGCAGTCGAGCTGTTCCCATTTATCAAACCTCTGCTTACGATCTAAAAAGCACCGAACGAGCCTCCCGCCTTTTTGCCTTGCAGGAAGAAGGCAATATCTATACCCGCATCTCCAACCCGACGACAAATGTATTCGAGAAACGCATCGCCAGCCTTGAGAGCGGGGTCGGCGCGCTGGAAGTCAGCTCCGGTCATGCAGCCCAGGCGACAGCCATCCTCACCATTTGCGGAGCGGGCGATCATATCGTCTCTACATCCACACTCTATGGCGGAACAGTCACTCAATTTAAATATACATTTCCGCGCATCGGCATTGACGTCACACTGGTTGACCCCACTGACCCTGAAAATTTTCGGCGCGCGATTCAACCGAACACAAAAATAATTTACGGCGAAACCATCAGCAATCCATTGGTGAATGTGTTTCCTTTTGAAGAAGTGTCAAAGATCGCGCAGGAATTTGGCATTCCTTTAATGATCGACAACACCTTTGCCACGCCCTATTTGTGTCGACCCTTCGAATGGGGTGCGGATATTGTCACCCACTCCACAACAAAATTCATCGGCGGGCACGGCACATCCCTCGGCGGCGTGATCGTCGACAAGGGCAAATTCAATTGGAGCAAGAGCGGCAGATTTAAGAATTTTACGGAACCAGACCCGTCTTATCATGACGTTGTGTATGCTGATGATTTTGGCCCCGTTGCATTCATTTCAAAAGCACGCGCAGGCATCATGCGTGATTTCGGCATGTGTCAACAGCCGATCACTTCGTGGCAATTCCTGCAAGGGCTCGATACCCTGTCGCTGCGCATGGAACGTCACGTAAAAAACGCGCAGCGCGTTGCTGAATTTCTGGAAAGCCATCCAAAAGTGAAGTGGGTTACATATTCCGGCTTGCCCAGTCACCCCGATCATGAAAAATCAAAAAAATATTTACCAAAGGGAGCAGGCGGCGTACTGGGATTTGGCGTACACGGCGGCAAGGAAGCAGGCGCACGCTTCATTGACAACCTGCAACTGTTCAGCCATGTTGCCAACATCGGCGATGCAAAATCACTGGCCATTCACCCTGCCAGCACAACGCACTCTCAACTTTCTGAAAAAGAGCAAATCGCAGCAGGTGTCAGCCCTGATTTTATTCGCCTGAGCATTGGGCTTGAAGATATCGAAGATATTCTCTGGGATCTAGATACAGCCTTGAACGCTTAATGTTTTTCTTCGCAAGGTTAAAGTGAAGTAAAGGCTTTTCGCGCAGCTTCAATTGTTTGTTCAATGATCTCAGGGGTATGGGTTATTGAAAGAAAGCCCGCTTCAAATTGAGACGGAGCCAGATAGACTCCATTTTCAAGCATGGCTCGGAAAAACTTTGCAAAAATAATCGTGTCTGCCTTTTTTATATTGGTCCAATCCTTGGGCTGTATATCTCCAAAGAAGGTGGTAAACATCGTACCGACACGTGTTTGCGAGATCGAAACACCGGCTTTCTTCGCTTCACTTGCAATACCTTCTTCCAATTGTGCTCCCAACTTCTCCAGTCTTTCCCAAACTTTTTGCTCACGGATTAAGTCAAGCATGGCGATTCCAGCGCTCATCGCCAGCGGATTCCCTGCCAGGGTCCCGGCTTGATACATGGAACCGGAAGGCGCCACCAAATCCATAATTTCTTTTTTCCCGCCATAGGCTCCCACAGGAAGTCCGCCACCGATTACTTTCCCAAGCGTGGTTAAATCGGGGACAACTTGATAAAGAGTCTGCGCACCGCCAGGGTGAACACGAAATCCTGTCATGACTTCATCAAAAATTAGAACGCTTCCTTCCCGTTTTGTGATGGACCGTAGTCCTTGAAGAAATCCATATTGAGGCGGGACCACGCCCATATTCCCTGCCACTGGCTCAACCATGATCGCCGCGATCTGGTCGGGATATTTCCTGAATAAGGCTTCCACTGAATCAAGGTCGTTGAAATTTGCCACCAACGTATGCCTCACAGTATCCGAAGGCACACCGGGCGAATCAGGCAGACCGAGAGTCGCAACGCCTGAACCGGCTTGCACCAATAATAGATCCGCATGGCCGTGATAACAACCTTCGAACTTGATGATCTTGTCTCGTTTGGTAAATGCACGTGCCAACCGCAAAGCGGACATGGTTGCTTCCGTGCCTGAGTTGACAAAGCGCATCATCTCGATGTTCGGCATAAAGCTGATGATGCTTTTCGCCAGGTCAATCTCCAACGAACTGGGTGCTCCATACGAGGTCCCGTTGGATGCGGCTTTTGTGATCGCATCCACTACTTTGGGATGAGCATGCCCGGCGATCAACGGTCCCCAGGATAAAACATAATCGATATACCGATTGCCGTCTGCATCAAATAGATAAGGCCCTTCGCCGCGTTTAATGAACAATGGGGTGCCACCCACTGCACGGAAGGCGCGGACTGGAGAATTAACACCACCGGGAAAAAGTGTTTTAGCCTGTGCAAATAACGATTCGGAGTTTGTGGTTTTCATATTACCCGCTTAGCCAGCATGCTGCTTCCTTGGCGTGATAGGTGATGATCAAATCTGCGCCGGCGCGTTTGATGCCGGTAAGAGTTTCAAGTGTGACAGCACGCTCATCCAGCCAGCCGTTGGCTGCTGCGGCCTTGATCATGGAATATTCCCCGCTGACGTTATATGCAACCAATGGAAGTTCTGGATGAGCTACATGCACACGCTGCAATACATCGAGATAAGGGAGTGCAGGTTTGACCATTAACATATCAGTGCCTTCACCCACATCCAGAGCAGCCTCGCGTAATGCCTCGCGGACATTTGCCGGGTCCATTTGATGGGTTCTGCGATCACCAAACTTTGGCGGTGATTCCGCCGCATCGCGAAATGGCCCGTAAAAAGCGGAGGCGTATTTCACCGAATAGGAAAGGATCGGGATGTGCTGGAACTCTGCGTCATCGAGAGCAGCGCGAATGACTCCGACCATTCCATCGATCATGCCGCTGGGGGCGATGATATCTGCGCCGGCCTCAACATGCGAAAGGGCTACCCTGGCAAGAATATCCAGTGTTGGATCGTTAAGCACATATCCTTCAGGCAAATGAGAATGGCTGTCTGTATTGATGATTCCGCAATGGCCATGATCGGTATATTCGCACATGCATACGTCTGTGATGACAAGCAGATCAGGAACCGCAGACTTGATCGCACGAACGGCTTGTTGGATGATTCCATCCGACGCAAAGTTCTCACTTCCGAGTGCATCTTTTTCCGAAGGAATCCCGAAGAGAATTACAGCCGGGATACCCAACGCGGCGATCTCTTTCGCCTCTGCTGTCAGTTGGTCCACAGAGAATTGATAAATTCCCGGCATCGAGCGGATCTCGGCGCGGATATTTTCTCCATGCCGAATAAAAAGTGGGTAGATGAAATCCGCAGCATTTAACTCTGTCTCACGCACCATGCTTCGCAGAGTGGATGTAAAACGCAGGCGACGCGGTCGTGCTATCAGAGAATGGGATTCTGTTTTCATGGGAACTCCTAAAAGCATCAAATTTTTTTCAAAGCTGTGATCAAACCGGCAATGGTATGTTCCTTTGCTTCAATATCCACAATGAACCCTGCTTCCCGGGCAGCAGAAGCTGTCACGGGGCCGATACAGGCCACAAGCGGGTTTCCCGGCAGGTCGCGCAACTTGAAATTATATTTGTTCAAAATATCCAGAAATCCTTTTACACTTGATGGGCTCGCAAAGGTAATTACATCCACGTCCGAACGCAAGGCATCCATTGCAGACAAATCTGGATGGATTGTCTTTGTATGGTAAGCAATGATTTCATCCACAACCCCTCCGCGGGAACAAAGTTCTTTTGCCAAAGTCTCGCGCGCCAAATCCGATTGTGGGAGCAGAAATCTTTTTCCTGAAATGTTTTTTTTCAATCCACTCAGGATGGCTTCAACAGTGTATTCCTCTGGAATGAAGTTTGGCTTCACTCCATGCCCGGAAAGATGGGAAGCAGTCTTCGAACCGATGACAGCCACTTGTAAATGCCGTGGCATTTGACGAATGTTAAGGAATTTCAATCTTTTGAAAAAAATATCCACACTGTGAACACTGGTGAGGATCAGCCAATCATATTGATCGAGATGATGCAATGCTTTATCAAGGGAGGAAAAATCATCCAGCGGGAATATTTCAATGACTGGAAAAAAAATCGGCTGGGCGCCTTCAGCCATTAAAGCGGCGGCAAATTCCTCCGCCTGTACTCGCGGCCGAGTGATTAGGATTCGTTTATCGGTTAAATTCATATGCTGGCAAGTAATTCAGCCGCGCCTCTTTCAAGCACAAGTTGTGCAAGGCGTTCACCCAATTGACGCGGTTTTTCATCCACCGCACTCAAGCGGATCGCCTGCTTTCCGTCCGCTGAGATCACTGCGCCGGTTAAGATGATCTGTCCATTATTCTTTTGTGCAAAGGCTCCGACAGGAAGCGAGCAGCCACCGCCCAGTCCATCAAGAAACGCTCGTTCTGCATTAACAGCAGCAGCCGTGATTGGGTCATGAATCGCCGCGAGAAGTTCAAGAGTCTTTTCATCATCTGCACGGCATTGCACTGCCAACGCTCCCTGCCCGGGAGCAGGCAGCATTACATCTAATGAAAGTGTCTCTGTGATGTGCGCCTCCAACCCCAAGCGCGTTAGACCTGCGTGAGCCAATATGATCGCATCGTAGTCACCCGCCAGCAACTTTCGCACACGCGTATCGACATTGCCGCGCAACGGAAGAATGGTCAGGTCCGGGCGACGAGCCAGCAATTGTGCTGTGCGACGAAGGCTACATGTGCCAACGCGAGCCGCTTCCGGCAGATCAGCGAGACTTTTTCCTTTGGCAGATACCAATACATCGAATGCCGAATCACGCGCAGGGATGGCTGCCACGACGATCCCAGGCGAATCCTCCACTGGCAGATCCTTTAAAGAATGTACCGCCGCCTGCACTTGACCGGAAAGCAAAGCAGATTCCAATTCACTTGTGAAGAGTCCCTTGCCGCCGATCTCCGTAAGCGGACGATCCAGAATGCGGTCACCGGTCGTGGTGAAGACCTGTTCGCTGCATTCCAAGCCGGGCCAGGCATTCTGAAGAAGACGAATGACATGCGTCGTTTGCCAGCGTGCCAATGCAGAAGGTCGGGTGGCGAAAACAAGAGTCATTTCAAACCAAACAAATCATGAATGAATGCAGCATATTCAGAGACGCGGGATGTTTTGGATGCAGCGCGCAAGTTGACCGTTGGGGCGTGCAGCATTTTTTTGACAATCGCCCGCGTCATGGCTTCGACGTTGGCCTGCTCCGCCTTCGGAAGATTTTTCATTCGCCTCAAAGATTTTTCAAGTTCACTCTTGCGAATAGACTCTGCATGTTCATATAAATCCGTGATCAACGGCAGCACTTGATAAGTTTGCAGATATTCACGGAACTCATCCACTTCCTCCGTCAGAATATTCTCCACATGAGGCCGTTCCTGTTTTCGCAAATTCATCGAGTGACTGAGCACCATCTGCAACGTATCCATATTATGCAAGGATACATTGGGTATCTTCGCTGTCCCTGATTCCACATTTCTCGGCACACCGATATCGATCAGGGTCAGCTGGCGTCGCGGACGAAATTGCATCGCTTCGGCAACTGCGTCCGTTTGAATGATTGGTTGATACGACTTGACCGAAGAGATCACCAGGTCGCTGGATTGCAACACAACAGGCAGGCTCTCCAAAGATCGCGGACGGCCCCCCCATACTTCAGTTAATTCCTGTGCGTGACGCAATGTTCTATTTAATACCTGAAGATTTTCCACCCCCCTGTGACGAAGTGCGCCAACAACAAGAGAGGCGGTCTCGCCGGCACCCAGGACAGTCACCTGCATCGAAGACAAACGCGGAATATTTTCTGAAGCAAGTTTGATCGCCGCTCCCGCAATGGAAGTGGGGTTGCGCGCAATATTAGTCTCACTCCGCACACGTTTCCCGGCATGGATAGCCTGTTGAAACAATCTTTTTAAAAGAAGATCTGCTCTGCCTTCATCCTGCGCAGATTGCAACGCCCGCGTGATCTGCCCAAGGATCTGCGACTCACCAAGTACCAGTGAATCCAAGCCTGCTGCAACGCGCATTAAATGCCAAACAGTGGACTCGTCTGCATAACGGTATACGTGAGATGAAATACTGGCCACATTGACATCACCGAATTCAGCTAAAAGTTTTTCCAACGGGGTCGGGTCCGGAGTTTTCGCAGTGGCGTATATCTCCACACGATTGCAGGTGGAAAGAACCACAAGGCCGGTAAGGCCGTGCATTTCCCGGTGACTCGACAGCGAGTACATCGACTCATTGAAAGCGAATCGTTCACGCATGTCAACAGGAGCGGTAATGTGGTTGAGTCCAACACAAAGAATATGCATAAAATGAAAATCCTTAAACAGGCTGGAATGGGAATCCAAATGTTTTGGAGATGGTTTCTATCGCCGCGGGCTCATCGCCTCGTGAGAGTTGCTCAAGAACATTTGAATCAACCAATTCGTACCAGAGTTTTTTACGCGTCTCAAAGTCAGGGATATGTTTAGCCAAAGGCGCACGCAGTTGTCGGCTTAGTTCCAGGAAGCGTTCATATTCCGGGCCAAGCTGTTCCTCAAGTTGCTCCTTCAAGCGGACCGCCAGCGCAGGTGCCCGTCCCCCTGTCGAGATCGCAATCGCCAAATCCCCTTTTCGTAAAATCGCGGGAGCGATGAAATTACAGCGCGGGGTATCGTCCACCACGTTGACCAGTTGTTGATTTGCCGAAGCTTCCTGCCAGACCTGATGATTGATCTCGCTTTGATCTGTCGCACAAATGACCATGAAGAAATCCGCAAGATCGCCGGGTTGATAAACGCGCGAGATATAGGTAATTGAATTCTGCTCCACAAGTGTGCGCAAATGCGATGTGAGATCCGGCGAAATAATCGTGACGTTTGCGCCAGCGGAAAGCAAACCTTCCACTTTGCCTTCGGCAATCTTTCCACCGCCAATCACGATGCAAGGCCGCTCGTGCAATTGAACGTAAATTGGATAATAAGTAGTCATTATTTTTTGATCGTTGGCAGATGAATTCCGCATTCATCTTTGGATTGCCCCGCCCAGCGACCCGAACGCGGGTCTGCACCGGCGGCAACGGATTTGGTGCACGTCCAGCAGCCGATGCTGGGATAACCGTAATCATGAAGCGGGTTGTACGGAAGGTTATTCGTGTGAATATGATCCCAGACCTGTTCGCTCGTCCAACCAGCCAGTGGATTGAACTTGACCATCTTGTTGGCGTAATCCCATTCCACAAGGCCGGTATTTGCACGGAAAGCAGTTTGATCGCGGCGAATGGCGGTGATCCAAGCGCTGTAATTGGCAAGGAATTGGCGCTGCGGAATCACCTTGCGGATCTGGCAGCAGGTATCCGGGTCGTGTGCCCACAATGTATCTCCGTGTCGAAACGCCTGCTCGGGAAGTGAAATTCCAGAGTGAACGCGCTCGAAGCGAATCCCAAGTCGTCCGACCAGCTCATCACGCAGTTCATACGTTTGAGAGAAGAGCAGATCAGTATCCAAATAAAAGACAATCGTCTCCGGACGGATTTGCGAAACAAGATGCATCAATACAATTCCTTCGGGCCCAAAGCCGGTCGCAAGCACAATGCTCGGCGCGAAATTCTCGAAGCCCCAGCGCAAAATTGCTTCCGGAGAACTTCCCTCCAACTTGGCACTGGCTTGTTTCAACGACTCGGGAGTCCATTCAATGGTTTCAACTGATAAAGAAGGTTTGTGTTGTTGTGCATTCATGATCGTTACTCCGGTGGGATGGTTTTCAACCTGCTAAAATTTGTGTGTTCAAAAAACTTACAGAGTCAGACTGTGGGAGGAACCAATCAATTTGTTCACGCAGACGAACCACTTCGCCGACGACCAGGATCGCAGGAGGAAGAACGCCTTTTGCTTTCCGGACGATGTCAGCCAGCGTGCCCGCAACCACCAATTGATTTTGTGTGGTGCCTTCACGGATCACGACCGCGGGCGTATCAGATGAACGGCCATTCGCGATCAATTGCTGGATGATTTCCGCCATGTGTTCGACGCCCATCAGAAAAACGATCGTTCCCAGCCGCGAAATGGCAGCCCAATCGATATCTGACTCTGCGCCGCCAGTGTGACCGGCAACCACCGCAAAGGTTGTCGTTACACCACGATGAGTCACCGGGATGCCCGCATAAGCCGGCACGGCGATGGCGCTGCTTACACCGGGGACCACTTCATATTGAATCCCTGCTTCAGCCAAAGCTTGGCATTCCTCCCCACCGCGCCCAAAGACAAATGGATCACCGCCTTTGAGGCGAACAACCACTTTTCCTTCTTTGGCTTTCTCGATCAATAGATCGTTGATTTCCTTTTGAGAACGGCGATGTCGCTTCGGCTCCTTGCCAACATCGATCAACTCAGCATGAGAGGGTGCTTCATTCAAAAGCTCCGGAGAGGAAAGTCGGTCATACAAAACTACATCTGCGCGGCGCAGACTGTTCAATCCCTTGACCGTGATGAGGCCCGGGTCACCCGGTCCGCCGCCGACGATGTAGACAATGCCGTTAGACATGAGCCGTTTCCAATGAAACAGTTTTGAGAAGCGTCTCCACATCGAAACGAGTCGCTGCTTTGATCTCAACTGTAAACCGTTCGCGCGGATCGGTCTTGTAACTGAGTTCATATTTTGTGCCGCCGTAGAACCTGTCAAAGAACGCTCGCAATTCCGGCTCAAGCGCCACAAAGGATTCGGTTGTGTTCGGCACCAGCAGGCGGTCGTTGATCAGCACCTGTATTTCGCGCGTGTTGAACTGTAGGCCCTTTTCCTTTTCCAGCAATTTAGCCACAGTCAGAGTTGCACGCGCCGCCTGCGCAAGTTTTTCCTGGGTTGTGCCTTCAAGTTGTTTCTTGCGGTTGTACAGTAGTCCCAGCCGGCCGGCGCGATTATCCAGGCTGTAATCGGCTTCATGACCGATCAACAGCATCCCTGGGCCGTGATGTACCTGCAAATAATCTGCAACATCGACCAGCAGTTCATCGAGCACCTGTTGTTGGATCCAGGTATTGAACACAGCGTAGTACTCCGCAAGGTTTACCGATTGTGGATCTTCAATAAAAAGTTTGAAATTGATATGTTGTACATTCATTTCGGTTTCCTTTATTGCGATTTACCGGGCAATACATTCAAGGTTGATTTCGCCGCCAGCAGCTTGCCGTAGCAAGCGTGCGCTGCCTCGATCACCAATTGCGCCTCTTCCACACGTCGATGTGCTTCATCAGATGTATAAGGTTCATTTACTTTTTCATGGGCACGCAGGAAATAATGTCCAAACTTTCCGCCCGCGTATTGATCCCAAAATAATTTTGTGTCGTAGAAGCGTGTGCGGAATTCTTCGACAATGCGGTCGGGTTCGTTTGGTACATCGTAGAACTGCTCTTCAACCAAAGTCTTTGCCGCCTGCAGCATGGATGCATAGGCCAATTCACCGGCTTGCTGATACGAATTCTGATCCAATGCAAGTTGTGCTTCAAAAACCTTTCGCTCTGCAGCAGCGAGACCAAACTCCGCATGCGAAACAACTTCGCCGGCACACTCCCCCACGCCGATGTCGCCAATCGTGAACTCTCGGCTATCCCCCCAATCGGTATAAATAGTCGGATCCACATCATGGGACGGAATGCTGGTCAGATCGTTCATCATGTTCTTGATCTCGGCCTTGCCCACGCGCTGGATGAATGCCTGAAACGATTCACTCTTTTGACGTTCCGCCACATACCGACCTGTAAGCCGTTCCACAACTATCGGGATTCGTTTCGCGGGAATAGCTCCCACTGCAAGTCCGTATGAACCGCCGTTGTGAGTCCAATCGCCGCCCAAGACAACTTGAAAATGCGGAACGGTGTAATTCCCTGAATGACGACTGACGCCATAAAATCCGAGATCAGCGAGGTGGTGTTGTCCGCATGAATTGAAACAACCACTGACTTTGATATGCAGATTCTGTACGGCTTCATCCATCGTGTGACTCTTCTCGGCCAACCTCTGACGTAATTCACTGGCCAGCCCACGGGAAGCGGAAATTCCAAGTTTGCAGGTATCCGTGCCCGGGCAGGAGGTCACATCAACGATGGTGCCGGCGCCGGGAGCGCCCAACCCGATCGCCTCCAATGCAGCATGGACCTCAGGCAGGTCGCCTTCACTGACCCAGCGAAGGACAATGTTCTGATCCACGGTGGTGCGGACGGTCCCTTTGGTGAAGCGGCGGGCGATGTCTGCAAGGGAGCGCAATTGATCGGCCGTGATGTCACCCAACGGCAATGCGATTGTCGCGGTCACATAGCCCGCCTGTCTCTGGTGCAAGATGTTGGTCTTGTACCAGCGTTGGAAAGATTCCGTTCGTGGCGAATCAACCAACGGCTGGGACGGGCGAAGCGGTGTTTCGTCCGTGGCATGGATCTCGGCCAGATATTCCGTCCAGCGCGGGTCGTATGGAAGTGTGGCGCGTTCCTCAAGTACGAGGCGTTTGAATTCTTCGATGCCAAGTTGGGCAATTAGAAATTTGATGCGCGCGCGATTCCTATTTTTCTTTTCGCCAAGTTTTGCGAACACACGCGAGATGGCCTGTGAGGTGGGAAGCAACTCTTCTTCGGGAAGAAAATCAGTGAACAACTTAGCCTGATGAGGCACCGTGCCCAGCCCGCCGCCGATGTATAACTCGAAGCCGCGCTTTTCAACGCCATCCACAATTCGTTTGGCGGCGATCACACCCATATCATGCATGTTGACCAATCCGCAGGCTTCGTCTTTGCAGCCGGAGAATGCCACTTTGAATTTGCGTCCAAAATCCTGTACATCGGGATGACCCAATAAAAAGAAGGCAAGACCCTTTGCGTATGGCGTGACATCAAACGATTCTGTGGAACACACGCCGGAGAAAGGACAGGCCGTCACGTTGCGTACGGAGTTACCACAAGCTTCACGAGTCGTGATTCCCACGGCGGCGAGGCGGCGCATCAATGCAGGCGTATCTTCGATATGCACAAAATGCAGTTGAAAATCCTGGCGGGTGGTGACGTGTGCGATGCCATCCGCATACTCCTCGGCGAGTTCCGCCATCACTTCCAGTTGTTCGGGGTTCATCCCGCCGAACGGAACCTTGATGCGTTCCATACCGGGCGCATCCCAAACCGTGTTGGGACCCTTGGTTAAATCGGTTGAGCTGGAAGGGAATGGCAGAATCTGCGTTTCCTTTCCATTCCAACGCTGTCCATTATCGTATCGTTGACCATATGCGCCCCGGCGCAGACGAGTCTCGGCAAATAATTTCTCATCCATCCTGCCTTGCTTGCGTAACTCGATCTCGGTTTCATAGATCTCGATCTCTCGCACAAGATCCGGCAATGGACTCTCGAGCGGTCGTTCACGCCATAAACTGTTACTAGCCTTCATAAGGTCACCTCTCTGAAAATGAATAACAAAAAAAGCCCGGGGGGCCCGGACTTTTTTGCAAAAAAATTACCGGTGAACCCTTCTCCGCCTGGGAGAACTGTTCACCGGTATTGGCCTTTTAGGTATATTTGTGTTTAGTTGCGGCCTGAGATAACGTGTTGAACAGCTCCCTGTGTTGTACAACAACACAGACACATACAGGCCTTACATGTGCAGAGCATGGAAACAGTTAACATCGGCTTTTAATTGGCGTGATTATATCGACTATGACCGATTTGTCAATGATCTGGATGGGTAATATCCGATATTCAGTTGGAGGCTTCATATTGATGAAGCACCATGTTTCTCCAACAGATTTTTCAATGTGGCTGTTAAGACTTCCACCGCTTTGGCATATTCCTCCAATTCGATGTGTTCGTTCGGCGTATGATCCAATGCAGAATCACCGGGACCATACACCACAGCAGGACAATTCCATACCGGTGCGACGATGTTCAAATCCGCTGTGCCTGTCTTGTAAACAAACCGCGGCTCTCCTCCCTGTGACCTGATTCCGGTTAAGAACGCGCGCACCAGCGGTGTGTTTTTCTCACATCCCCACGCAGGGATGGCGAAGCCTGTGGGCTCGATCAGCGCTTCCTCTTTTACGATCTCATTCAGTCTTGCGTACCAATCTTCCGGCGAAACTTCCACAGGCAGACGAACACCCACTTTTAGCGTGGCTTGTTGTTCAAAGCCATCCTGATCGGAATCAATTCCGCGCAAAGTCAACAAGAGCTGGTCGAATATTTTTTTCCTGTCTTCGTTATATGAATTCACATGCGTTTTGATCTTTAACCAGAGATCCACGGCAATTTCGGCGGCAGTTTCTTCCCCGCTTGCCGTATGAGTCTGCTCGCGCTTGACGATCACGTTCGCCCAGGCACTGCCCTTGTATCCTAGCGCCATTCGGTCCCAATGATTCGGCTCGCCGATGATCGCAAAATCAGGCTTGTATTGTTCCACGACAAAGCGTGCCCCTTCTGAGTTGCGTTCCTCTTCCACGGCGCCGATCACGACAAACTGCCAGCCGTTCTTTTTTCCAACCTTTGCAACAGCATCTGCAAAACACGCCAATGGACCCTTCGCATCCGCCGATCCGCGGCCATACAAAATGCCATCATCTACATGAACCGCAATTTCGCCGGGCACGGTATCGATATGACCAAGCAAGATCACCTGCTTTGCTCCTTTGCCCATCACCCCAACCGCATTGCCTGCTTCATCAATATAGGCTTCGTCATATCCAAGCGATTTCATTCGCTCGACCAACCACTGAACAGCTCCTCGTTCGCTTCCCGAAGGGCCGTATTGTGAAACCAATCCAATCAATGTTTCAGCGTTTGACTCACTCATCAGCCTGCTCAGTGCCCAGCACTTCCGTTAACGCTTCCACCAAACGATCTATTTGTTCATAGGTAATGACCAACGGCGGCAGCAAACGGATCACGGTCATACCTGCATTCAAGGCAATCACCTTCTTCGCTTGCAATGCCTTGATATACCCGGTCACCTTTTGTTTCATCTCGATGCCCACCATTAGGCCGATGCCGCGCACTTCCCGGATGTTGGGCGAATTGATCTCCGCCAACTTCTCCATCAAATACTTACCCTTGGCTTCTGCCTGGCCGGGCAGATCCTCTTCTTTAATAACATCCAACGCTGCATTCGCCGCGGCACAGGATAGCGGATTCCCGCCAAACGTCGAGCCATGCACGCCGGGTACGAGGTTCTTGATGTTCTTTCCGATCAAGACCGCGCCCATCGGCACCCCACCTGCCAGTGACTTGGCACAGGTCAACAGATCGGGAGTCACCCCATAATGTTGAATGGCAAACATTTTGCCGGTGCGCCCGAAGCCCGTTTGAATTTCATCGACGATCAGCAACGCGCCGCGTTCATCGCAAATTCTGCGAACCGCTTGTATATATTCGGCAGTTGCTGGATATACACCGCCTTCGCCCTGCACCACTTCCAATATCACAGCGGCAGTTTCTTCATTCACTGCCTTCTCCATCGCTTCGATATTGTTATAGGCCACATGCGAAACTCCGGGCAAAAGCGGCTCAAAACCTTCGCGATATTTTTTATTGTACGTCGCGGAGAGCGAGCCGTAGGTCCTTCCATGGAACGCACGCATGGCAGCAATGAAGTTCTTGCGGCCCGTGGAAATGCGCGCAAATTTAAATGCCGCTTCCACCGCTTCTGTGCCAGAGTTACAAAAGAAGACTCGGTCCAACCCTGGGACCAAAGCAGTGATCTTCTCCATCAACTGCGCACGTTGATCATTGGGAAACGACTCGAACAATGTGATCAGCGTATTGGCCTGCTTATAGAGCGCCTCGGCAATTTTCGGATGGGCATGACCGAGATTGGCAACGCCATGTCCCGACGAACAGTCCAAATATTCCACGCCATCGGCGTCAAACAAGGATGCACCCTGTCCGCGCACGATGGTGAGCGTTTGTTTGGCATACACGCCAGAGGTGTGTTGATTTTCGATCTCGATAATTTCGTTTGCGTTCATATTTATGCTGTGCATTGAATGACGGTTCCGTTTCCTGCCAGGGCATTTGAAATGGGATTTTGGATGCGACCATCTGCGATGATCACGCGACTCACGCCGCCTTTAAGCGCTTCTTCCGCGCCTAGTACTTTTTTCTTCATGCGACCCTGCGCCGCTTCTGTTGCCGCCGGGAGTTGACTCTGCGACAGCAGCCGAATGAGGGTCGATTCGTCCGGGAAATTCTTCATCAACCCTGGCACTGCCGTGAGCAATAATAAATTCTCTGCCTTGAGTGCAGAGGCCACCATCGCCGCTGCGCGATCTGCGTCTACGTTCAGGGCCTCCCCTTTTTCGCTGACCGCCACCGGCGCGATCACCGGCAGATACCCTGCGTTCAACAACATTTGCAAGAGCTCACTGTTCACTGCATCGATCTTGCCCGTGTAATCGTCACGGATGATCTTGCGCTTGCCGTTCTCGATGCTTTGAATCGACTCTTTGCGCGTGGCTTGCATCAATTTGCCATCCAGGCCGCACAACCCAAATGCATTGACTCCCAGCATTTGCAATTGCTCAGTCAACAAAGAATTCACTTTGCCATTGACCGCCATCAGAAAAATTTCCAGAGTCTTGCGGTCAGTATAACGTGAGGTGTATCCCGAAGGTGAGGTGACCATCTTCGGCGGCGTGCCGAGTCCATCGCCCAAGGCAGTTGCTTCCGCGGACCCGCCGTGGACGAAGACCAGCTTTTTTCCCTGCTTCAACAACTCAGCGGCATCGGCACAGATCGCGGAAAAATCCACGCCTTCCGTGCCGCCAAGTTTTACAACCGTGATTGATTCAGTCATTCATTCTCCATCTTCGTCCTGAGCGGAGCAGTGCGTTCTCTGCACTGCGCAGACGAAGGACAAGTTTCAGATCAACTTCGCCCTTCGTCTTCACTCGGCACTGATGTGCCTCGTTCTGCTCAGGGCGAATGTATTTCTTAAATTGGGTGTAATCCTGGGAACTCCAAACCAAGCGTCTCATCCCAGCCCATCATCAAATTCATGCACTGCACTGCGGAGCCCGATGCGCCCTTCATCAAATTATCGATCGCGCACATGGATACGATGTGACCGTTGCTTTCGTCGAGTTCAAAACCGAGGTCGGCGTAGTTGGAACCTGCCAAAATCTTGGGCTCAGGCACACGATAGATCCCGCGCTGTTCCTTCACAATACGGATGAAGGGATTTTCATTGGCTGCTACACGATAGGCCTTCCACAAGTCTTTGGTGGTGACACCCTGTTTTACTTTTGCATGCGCCGTAGCCAACACACCGCGGACCAAATCTACAGCGGTCATGGTTAATGACACATTGGTCACGCCCATCTCTTGAATCACCTCGGCCGTATGGCGATGCCCAAAGGAGGAAAATGTGCGGATGACAGAAGCCCGCTCCGGGTGGTGTGAGGCGGAGTTTCCTTCCGCGCCGCCTTCCGACGAGCCCACTTTTAATTCGATAATAATGGATGAATTCAAGTCAATCAAATCCGCCTTGACCAAAGGCAGCAATGCAAGATTACTCGCGGTGGCATTACAGCCCACGCCGCTGATATGGCTTGCTGTTGCCATCTCCGCACGATGCAGTTCAGGAAGTCCATAGACAAATTTACTTAACCATGCAGGTGCAGCATGTTTTTCGCCGTACCATTTTTCATAAAAAGCTTCATCGCGCAAGCGGAAGTCTGCTGCGAGATCGATGATCTTTGTCCCAAGCTTTGCATACTCTTCAATATTATGTTGCGCCTGTCCATGCGGTTGCGCGAGGAACAAAATATCGACAGGTTCAAGCTGTGAAGGATCGCTGAACTTTAACTGCGTACGCTTTCGCAAGTTGGGATGGGTCTGATAGACATACTCCCCCATTCGTGAACGCGAAGTGACTTGCTTCACTTCAACATTTGGATGATCCAGCAACAATCGCAATAATTCGCCGCCGCCGTATCCCGAACCGCCAATGATCGATGCACTGGTCATTATGCGACTCCGAAAGCACGCGCCAGAATGGCTTTTTGTGCATGCAGTCTGTTATGTGCCTGGGGGAAAAGCACAGAGCGTGGACCGTCGGCGACTTCGTCAGTGATCTCATGATTGCGATGAGCCGGCAGGCAGTGCATCACAATGGCATCTCGATTCGCTTCACTCACCAGCTGATCATTGACCTGATAGGAAGCAAAATCTGCTTCGCGTTTTGCGGTTTCCTCTTCCTGTCCCATCGAAGTCCAGGTGTCGGTGTAAATGACATCCGCGCCTTTGACTGCGTCATGCGGATTATTGAAGAAAGATATCTCAGCACCTGTCTCCTGCGTGATCTGCCGGGCGATCTCAACCGCATGAGGCGTGATCTCGTACCCAACAGGATTGGCGATCGTGAAGTTCCAACCCAGCTTGGCGCAGACATGCATCAACGAAACAGCTACATTGTTTCCATCCCCAATGTAAGTGACGTTCAAGCCTTTGGCTTTGCCAAACTTCTCCTGAATGGTCAATGCATCGGCGAGGGCCTGGCAGGGATGGTTGTAATCACTAAGGCCATTGATCACCGGTACACTCGCCCAATTGGCCAGCTCGAGAATATGCTCGTGGTCAAAGACACGCGCCATGATCCCATGCACATAGCCGGATAACACACGCGCCACATCCGCAATGGACTCACGTTTGCCGAGACCGATCTCTGCAGGAGAAAGATACAACGCATCGCCGCCGAGATGGCGCATGGCCATGTCAAACGAAACACGTGTACGAAGGCTGGGCTTCTGAAAGATCATGCCCAACACTTTTCCTTTTAAGACAGGCGGATTGCCGCCTTCCACATATTCCTTCTTCAAACTGATCGCCAGATCGAGCAGATCCTGGGTCTCAGCCGGAGAAAGGTCGGAGATATGCAGGAAGTCTTTTCTCATCGCAAATTCCTGACCGACAGTCGATTGCATAAATTGAGTGTTCATCATTACTCCTTCACCATGTCTTTCTTTGCCACGCTCATCGTGTACTCGATGATCTCACCGGCAATATCAATGCCGCTGACGGGCTGCATGGTGTGAAATTCCATCGTGTGATTGATCTCGTTGACGACCAATCCTTTTTCCGGATGTTCGACCAGGTCCACTGCAAGCACACCGCCCCCCACGGATTTCGCCGCCCGCAAACATAACTCTTCGATCTCCGGCGTGATCGGGCACAACTCCCCTTCCCCGCCGCGGGCCGTGTTGGTGATCCAATGTTCCGATTTGCGATACATGGCGGTCAACACGCGATCACCGATCACAATGGCACGGATGTCACGCCCCGGCTTGTCAATGTATTCCTGAATATAGAAAACGGAATGCTGTACTGATCCAAGTGTAGACTTATGTTCAAGGACCGCTTCCGCCGCATCCCGGTCATTGACCTTCGCCAACAATCGTCCCCACGAACCAACGACAGGCTTCAATACAACGGGATATCCAAAGGCTTCAATGGCTTCCAGTGCTGCTTCCGGTGTGAACGCCGTGGCGTTATGCGGCTGCGGCACGTTATCCCGCGCCAATGCGGCACTGGTCATCAACTTGTCGCCGCAGATCTCTGCAACAGACGCGGTGTTCACCGTCGGCACGCCAAAGGCATTCAGCAATCGCAGCGTATACAATCCGGCGTTGTAGCTGATGCTGCGCTCCAGCACGGCATCGTAAGCCTGCCACGGTTTCGGATCGTTCAGGTCAAAATGGATCGCACGGTCATCGAGGCGGTCATAATCAATGCCGCGTTTTTCCAGCGCGGCGAAGATCCATTTTTCCTCCACGCGCACGCGGGAATACAGAACACCAATTTTCAATCGTCGTTGCATAATGTTCTCCGTAGAGGCGCAGCGGTGCTGTGTCCCTACAAAAAATTATTCTCCCCAGTCTTCCTGTTCCATGGGGGCGAGCTGCACAGTGGCAGGTTCAAGCGCAGTCACTTCAAGATCAACGCCGCAATCGGAACACACAATGATCTCACCGACGTCGGTTCCAGCGGCCAACTCAATTTGGGCTTCACATTCAGGGCAGGTTACAGCAGACATTTTATTTACTCTCCTTTGATTTTCTTGATTTGATTTTTGACGGATTGGAAGCTGGTGCCGCCAATCGCATTTCTTTTTTCAACGGATTTGATCGGGTCGAAGACCTGATACACATCCGCTTCAAACGCGGGACATAAGGCCTGATACGCTTCGAGCGGCAGTTCTTCAAGCCTGAGCTTTTTCTCCATCGCCTCGCGAACGACCAGCCCGGCGATGGAGTGAGTCTCCCGGAACGGGATTCCTTTGTTGACAAGATAATCTGCAAGATCCGTTGCCATCATGGTCGAGTCTATGGCCGCGCGCATTCGTTCGGGCTTGATGGTCAACGTTCGCAGAGCACCGGCAATGACAGGTAACAATACCAGCAAAGTATCGGTCGCTTGAAAAACAGGCTGTTTATCTTCCTGTAAATCCTTGTCGTATGTCGAGGGCAAACCTTTGAGTGTGGCGAGCAATCCGGTCAACGTTCCGATCATCGTCCCGGCTTTACCGCGAGTCAGTTCGAACACATCGGGGTTTTTTTTCTGCGGCATTAAGCTGGAGCCTGTGGAAAACGCGTCAGACAATTCGAAAAAGCCAAACTCTGAGCTGGTGTACAACACAACCTGCTCGGCAAGTTTGCTCAAATGAATACCAACCATCGTGGCACAGAATAAATATTCAGCGGCAAAGTCACGGTCAGACACTGCATCCAGGCTGTTTTGAGAAGGTTTGGCAAAACCCAATGATTTCGCCAACGCAGTGCGATTGACAGATACCGGTGTGCCAGCCAATGCACCAGAACCAAGCGGCAAAACGGAAACTCGTTCAGTGAGATCAGTCAATCTTTCACAATCGCGCTGCAAAGGCCAGTAGTGACTCAACCACCAGTGAGATAACAAAATGGGCTGGGCACGTTGCAGGTGCGTATACCCGGGCATGAGTGTTTTCCCGGCTGCTTCAGCGTTCTCCACCAAGGAAGCCTGTACATCCTTCAAGGCGGATTCCAAATCCGGAATAGCTTGCAGCATCCACATTCGAAAATCGGTGGCGACTTGATCGTTGCGACTCCGTCCGGTATGCAGCTTGCCGGCAGCGGCGCCGATCAGATCCATCAAGCGGCGTTCGACAGCGGTGTGAATATCTTCGTCCGATTCGACGAAGGAAAACTTTCCGCTGGTGAATTCTTTTTTGACAGTATCCAGCCCGAGCGCGATCGAAGCGTGCTCTTCATCCTGCAAAATACCGGCTTGATGCAATGCCTTTGCCCACGCGAGGCTTCCATCAATATCCTGAATCGCCATGCGTTGATCGACAGGCAGGGAAGTATTCAGATCCCATGCCTGTTCGTTGAGTTTGGTTGAAAAGCGGCCACCCCAAAGGGTCATAAGTTTTCCTTTCTTTGCTTCATTCGCTCTTTCGGGGGCTAAGCACCCGAAAGAGCGACACAATTAATCTCGTTTGAATTTCGAATAATCAGGTTTGGGCATGTCTAGGCCGGAAACAGGCAGCCCATTCATTGCGCGGACCTTCATGCTAAGGCCGAACAATCGAATGAATCCCTCGGCGTGACTCTGATCGTACACATCCTCTTCGCCAAAGGTGGCAAAGTCTTCACGATATAAACTGAACGGGGATTTTTTGCCAGCTGTGATGATATTGCCTTTATAAAGTTTGAGCTTGACAGTTCCGGTCACTGGACCTTGTGTTGCATTCACAAAGGCATCGATCGCTTCGCGCAATGGGGTAAACCATAGACCGTTGTAAGTTACTTCAGCATATTTCACTGCAACCATTTCTTTGAAGTGCATGGTCTCGCGATCCAACACAAGCGATTCGAGTTCGCGATGCGCATATAAAAGAATGGTGCCGCCCGGGGTTTCATAGACGCCATGGGATTTCATACCCACGAGTCGATTCTCCACCAGGTCCACGCGGCCGATGGCATGTGCGCCGCCAATGGCATTGAGAGTTTCAACAATCTTCGCGGGAGAAAGTTTCTCCCCATTGACCGCAACCGGGTTGCCGGTTTCAAATTCAATCTCTACATATTGCCCGGCCTCCGGAGCATTCTCCGGTGAAGTGGAAAGTTGATACATCACTTCTTCCGGTTCATTCCATGGATCTTCGAGCAAACCGCCTTCATGCGAAAGATGCCAGAGATTTGAGTCACGGCTGTAGATCGATTTGATCGTGGCGGTGACCGGGATTTTGTGCTTGGCGGCATAGGCAATCGCATCTTCACGGGAGCGGATGTCCCACTCACGCCACGGGGCGATGATCTTCAAACGGGGATCAAGTGCCATGACGGTTAATTCAAAACGGACCTGATCGTTCCCCTTGCCGGTCGCGCCGTGCGCAATCGCATCCGCGCCAACTTGATGTGCCACATCGACAAGATGTTTGGCAATTAATGGACGGGCCACTGATGTGCCCAATAAGTACTTGTGTTCATAGACAGCCCCCGCCTTGAGCATTGGAAAAAGATATTCAGAAGCAAACTCTTCCTTCATATCATGAATAATGCACTGACTCGCTCCACTGTTGATGGCCTTCTGTTCCAGGCCGCGCATGTCTTCATCGCCCTGCCCCACATCGGCGCAAAAACAGATCACTTCACAGCCATAGTTTTCCTTCAACCACGGCACGATCACAGACGTGTCCAAGCCGCCTGAATAGGCGAGGACGACTTTCTTCACTTGCGGTTTTGTTTTCGGACTCATTCTTTCTCCTTGATGTTTGGAGTCCCGAAGTTCTACTTCGGAAACTGCGGAAGCTCTGCTTCCACACTCCTGATTCAAAATAAAAACAGCCCACCTTTTGAAGGTGGGCTGTTTTGGTTGACTTATGCGTGTGTTTCAGCGCATCTGCGTTTGCTATTGCATCATCCAAACAAAAAATCCCGACCTTCTCTGGGAAGTGGGCTTCGGACGACGGGTACGCGGGGACGCAATTGCTATGAACATATTAGCCAGTATTCTACTATCGAAATGAAATGAGTCAATGGTTTTGGCCGGGCAATTTTTAAAATAGTACCCAAATGGGTAATACAGATCACTTCCATCCCTTCACCAGACTCAGCCTTTATGATAAAAAGAATCAACAGGAGACTCATCATGTGGATTCTTTATCTTCTATTGTTCGTTGTCCTTATCGCGGCGCTTGTCTATTTTTGGCAAAACATCCGCCCGGAGATCAATACCCGTCGGTATCTATCCCTGCTTGGCAAGGAAGCGCTCACCCTCACACAAGATGGCGTTAAATTTCGGGACCTGAATAAAAACGGTCGCATGGATCCATACGAAGATCCACGCCGTCCAATTGAAGAACGCGTCGAGGACCTGCTCAAGCAAATGACTCTCGAAGAAAAAGCAGGCATGATGTTCCACACCATGATCGGCATGAACAAGGACGGCACGATCCTGGAAAAGATGGGCATGTTCCCGCTTCCACAAACGTCAGACATGATCGCGAGACGCCTGATGAATCATTTCAACATTTTTATGGAAGTCGCCAGTCCACGCCTCATGGCGCGCTGGCACAATCATGTTCAAAAGCTGGCGGAACAAACCCGGTTGGGAATTCCAGTCACTATTTCAACCGATCCGCGCCATGCATTCACAAATAATCCACTGGCCAATTTGACCGCAGGAAGTTTCTCCCAATTCCCAGAACAAACTGGACTCGCCGCCACACGGGATGTGGAACTCGTCGAAAAATTTGGTGATATTGCCCGTCAGGAGTATCTCGCTGTTGGCATTCGCCTCGCCCTCCACCCGATGGCTGATCTGGCCACCGAGCCACGCTGGGCACGCTCGAACGGGACCTTCGGCGAAGACGCCGATCTCTCTGCGGAAATGACCACAGCCTACATTCGCGGCTTTCAAGGAAAGACATTGGGCAAGGACAGCGTCGCATGCATGACCAAGCATTTCCCCGGCGCCGGTCCTCAAAAAGACGGGGAGGACGCGCACTTTCCTTATGGAAGAGAGCAGGTCTACCCCGGAAATAATTTTGACTATCATCTCAAGCCGTTTGAGGCTGCATTCAAAGCAGGTACAGCCCAGATCATGCCCTATTATGGAATGCCGGTGGGAACGCCGCTGGAAGAAGTGGGCTTTGGATTCAACAAAGATGTCATCACCGGTCTGCTGCGCGAGAAATATGGTTTCGATGGCGTGGTCTGTACCGATTGGACCCTGCTCACCCCATTGAAAATTTTAGGCCGTGTTGTCATGGCGGAAAGAGCCTGGGGCGTGGAAAATCTATCGCTGGCAGAGCGAGCCCAAAAGATCATTGATGCGGGTGTGGATCAGTTTGGCGGCGAAGCCTGCCCGGAAGTGGTAGTCCAGTTGGTGCATGAAGGAAAGGTCAGCGAGGAACGCATCGACCAATCGATCCGCAGATTGTTGCACGATAAATTTAAGCTGGGGTTGTTCGATGATCCATACGTGGATGAAAATGCCGCGGAAAAAATCGTCGGTCAAAAAGAGTTCCGTGAAGCCGGCGAGTTGACTCAGCGAAAATCAATTGTCCTTTTGAAGAACGAAAAGGAAGCTTTGCCGCTCAAAAGCGGACTCAAAATTTATGTTGAAAACATAAAACCAGAAGCAGTCAATGGATTCGGAGAAGTTGTAACAGATCCCGCAAATGCAGATATTGCAATTCTTCGATTGCAGAGCCCGTATCAAAAACGAAAAGGGATGATGGAAGGCTTCTTCCATGCAGGCGATCTGGATTTCAAAGACCCGGAGAAATCCAGGCTTTTAAAAATCATGGAGCAAGTCCCCACAATTGTTGATATTTATCTCGAGCGTCCATCCGTCTTCCCGGAAATAGCGGAGAAAAGCATTGCTTTAATGGCCAACTTTGGCGCAAACGACAACGCCATATTGGATGTGATTTTCGGGAAATTTAATCCGCAGGGAAAACTTCCATTTGAGATACCTTCTTCGATTGAAGCAGTACGTAAGCAAAAAGAAGATTTGCCGTATGATTCAGAAAACCCACTTTTCAAATTTGGACATGGGTTAAGCTATTAACGTATTAACATTCACCTGTCCTGGTCATCTCAGAAACCAAATTACCAGCGCAAACACCAGGAAAACCGCGCCCAGATAAAACAGGCTCACATCTCCCCTCTTCTCAAGTACGGCACGTTGTGGATCCTGCGGATCATAATAGACTGTTACGGTGCTGTGTATTGGATATTTTTCAACCTTTGCCATTGCTTCCTTCTGCCCGGTATCGACAATCCCCATCAACTCCGGGATGGAGACACGAGTAGAGACATGGTTTCCACCTTGAGCTGCATATTGATAGACAATGTGCGCTGAAAAGCTGAGCTTACCTCCAGTGGAACGAAGCACCTCAGAGGTAATGATCGTCCCTGTTGTGGAGGGCCAGACTGCTGCCTGATTGGATTTGTGGAAGGTCATCCATCCCGAAGCCATGATCGCCAACCCGATCAGAAAAAATATACCTGCACAAATCATGGGAATGGTCATGGTATATCTCCTTTTTCGACGGTCTTCAAACAATATCGATCATGACAGGACGCTGGTTACCCTTTGAAACGCGCGTAAGAACCCAGCACACGGAGCATCACTGCATATTCGTCCAGATGATCAAGCGCTTTCTGAACATGCGCCTCATGAGTTGCCCCGATGAAATCAATGTAAAACAGATATTCCCACGGACTTCCCTGCAATGGTCGCGACTCGATCTTGGTCAGGTCAATATCTCGCAAGGCAAAAACGCTTAAAGCTTTGAACAACGCACCCGGCACGTTCTTCAAAGTGAAAACAATGGATGTCTTGGCTTCACCTTCCGGTGTAGTCACTTCCTTTGAGATTGCCAGAAAACGCGTGTAATTTTCGGGGTTATCTTCGATCCCCTCTTCCAAAATTTCCATTCCATATAATTCGGCAGCACGGCGTGAAGCAATTGCAGCTGTATCACGTGAGCCAGATTCTTTCAGCATCTTGACACTGCCTGCCGTGTCATAGACCTGCTCCGGCTTGATCTCATGACTGCGCAAATAACCTGCACACTGCCCCAGCGCCTGCGGATGGCTGATGGCTTTTTTGATCTCCGTCATTTTCACACCGGGATTGGCAATCAGGCAGTGGCGCACACGCAGCGGATATTCGCCATTGATATGTAAATTATTTTTCAGTAACAGGTCGTAATTCTGGTGAATACTTCCCGCAAGGGAGTTTTCAATCGGCACCAACGCGGCATCACACTTCCCCGCATTGACAGCATCGAACACGGCATCAAAAGATTCGCACGGCAGGGTTTTCACCTGCCCAAAATAATTAAAAACAGCTTGTTCGCTGTACGCACCCGCTTCGCCTTGAAATGCAATTTTCATGTGTTATCCCCACCAGAAGGACATGGCTATGATGGCATACAATCCGATCAAGGCAACACCTTCAAGCCAGTTGGATTCACCGTCGTAAACGATCAACGCGCTTAAGATGGCTGTTAATAGAAGCGCCACAACCAGCAACGGCGGCAGCACAAGAGTCAAAACAGTGGAGGTGAAAAAGAACGAAAGCAGAACCAGGATCGGGGTCAGGGCAAGAGCGATTTGCAGAGAACTATTCAAGATGACGCTGATGGCATAGTCTGCTTTATTCTTAAGTGCAAGTTGAATCCCAACCACATTTTCAACCGCATTCCCGGCAATTGCAACGATCACCAAACCAGCGAAGGCTTGCGAAATTCCCATCATCTCAATTGCCGGCTCAAGTGCCTGCACGAACCAATCTGAAACGAAGGCAGCCATTCCACCGGCGATCAATAAAATAATTACCACACGGGAGATCGGCCAGGGCTTTTCCTTATGCTCTGCAACATGCCCCGCTTCCACAATTGGACCGCCCTGCAGGGACAGCGGAATACTTGCGAAGAAAACAACCAACAATACAATGGCGCTGGCAACGCTTAAAGAACCTTCGTGCGCTTCTGCCGGGAGATGCATGGCATGAGCGAGTGTTGGGAAAACCAATGCGGATACAGCCAACACCATCAAGATGGCAATCGCACGCGGCGTTTCAGATTTAAATTTTTGGGTGCCATGCTTCCAGCCCCCGAAAAAGAATGCGAGTCCCAAAACAAGCAGACTGTTTGCCAGAATGGATCCAACCAAAGCAGACTGAACGACTGTGATCAACCCAGCTTGTAAAGCAAAAAATGCAACGAATAATTCGGGTAAATTTCCAATGGCAGATTGCAACACGCCGGTTGCGCCGGGTCCCATGTAATTGCCAAGCTGCTCCGTGGCATGACCCACCACCGTTGCCAGCGTGGATAATGCCACTGCGCCAATCGCAAAGGTCAATACAGAATTGGCTCCCGAAAAAAGCAAGGATCCAGTTAATGCACTTGCAAGCAGGGATATGACAAACGTCGTCCATTCATTTTTTAGGAAAGCAGGCACGGATCGCTCCTTATAATTACATAATAAAGAAATTATAGTTGACTTATTGCTTCTCGGCCCACTCAACGATCTTGCGAAATCCCGCTTCCACATCTTCATCCGAAGCTGCGATGCTCATGCGGATAAATCCCTCACCCTGCTCGCCAAATGCCGAACCGGGCACAAGCCCCACGCCATACTCATCCAAAATCTTTTCGCACATTTCAACAGAAGTCATCTTCAATGGGCGAAGATCAAGAAAGAAATAAAAAGCGCCCTGAGGAGGGATGATGCGCACGCGTTCACATTCCAATTCATGTGACAAGCGAATCACCAATTCGCGGCGGCGACCATATCCAGCGCGCATATTTGCAGTCACCTCTTGAATCGCCGGGTCGGTCAATGCAAAGGTTGCGGCTTTTTGAATGAAGGGAGCTACACAGGTAATCGAGTTTTGTCCCGCCTTCTGGGCATTTTCGATCACACGCGCCGGAGCAGCAAGGAATCCAACACGCCAACCCGTCATGGCATAAGACTTGGACAAGCTGTTTACAATTAAAGTTCTTTCCTTTGCACCCTCGATTGCCGCCGCAGAAGTAGGGCGGCCTTCATAATATAAACTGCCATACACTTCATCGCTCACGATCCACAGATCATTTGCCTTTGCAAAGTCTTGCAGCTTTTGCAAATATTCACGCGATGGATATGCCCCGGTGGGATTCGACGGGTAATTCAAAACAATGATCCGCGTCTTGGTTGTAAGCGCTTTTTCCCATGATTCAAAAAATGGGATAAAGCCATTCTCCGCAGGAGCCGGCACGCGGATCACATTTCCGCGCAGCATGGTCACCATGTTCGAATGAGTCGCCCAAGATGGATCGGGAATTAAAACATCATCGCCGGGATTCAAAATGGATTGCATTCCCGTGTAATAGGCATGGATCCCGCCGTGCGTCACAAGAATTTCAGAATCAGGGTTGTACGTCACGCCTTCATCGCGCAATAATTTCGCAGCGATTGCTTTTCGCAATTCCAATGTACCGTTCGATGGGCCGTAATGCGTCAAACCACTTTGCATCGCTTTTAGCGATTCCTCGATCACGGCAGGCGGCGTTCCAAAATCGGGGTCACCCACTTGCAAGCCGACGATCTTCTTTCCGCTAGCCTTCAACGCAATGATGCGGTCAGACATGGCGACCGTGGCCGATTGACGGATCAATTCGAATTGTTCATTAAGCGACTGCATGAAAATACCTCTTCTAATTAATGAACATCAGTGTATCAAATAACCGAATCATCCGTCAACGTTTAGGTATACTATCAACATGTTTACGCCCGAACAATTTTCAACATCTTCACTGCGCGATCCGCGCGTGCTGCGCATTCTCGCTGCGGCATTCAATGCAGCGGATCCATACACGGCTGTAAAAAAATATATCGATGAAAATCCAATTCCCAAAAATAAAAAGGTGTTTGCATTTGGACTGGGGAAAGCCGCCATCAAGATGACTCAAGCGCTGGCAGATTCGATTCCATTAACCGACACACTCGTCATCACCAAACACGCTTCACTCCTAACCGTTGAGCCTGCCACTGTTATCCTGGGAAATCATCCCATCCCCGGCATGGATAGTCTAGCCGCAGGCCGCGCCGCACTGGAGTTCGTGTCCAAACTCACACCCGATGATCTGCTCATCTGTTTAATCTCCGGCGGCGGCTCCGCATTAATGACCGCACCTGTTATTCCGTTGGACGAATTGCAATCATTAACCTCCGCCCTGCTTGCCAGCGGAGCCCGTATCGATGAGATCAACACCATCCGCAGGCATCTCGATTCGCTCAAAGGTGGTGGACTCGCTCAAGCGGCAAACGGTGCACAGATCATCAGTTTGATCCTCTCGGACGTCGTCGGCGATCCCGTCGAAGCAATTGCATCCGGTCCAACCGCACCAGACTCAACAACCAATCAGGACACAGAAATGATCCTCGATCATTATAATATTCCCTTTAAACGATTAAATTTCAAAGAGACTCTAAAACCAAGTGATCCCGTTTTCACCCGTGTAAAAAATCAAATTGTCATTTCCAATTTGATCGCGTTACAGGCAGCAAAAGAACAGGCGGAACGGGAAGGCTTTGTCGTGAAAATTGTCAACGAGAAATTGCAAGGAGAGGCTCGCGAAGTTGGAAAGGAAATGGCACTTCTATTAAAAGAGGAAGTAAAAAAACAAGCACGACCATTTTGCCTGCTGGCAGGTGGCGAAACGACTGTAACCCTTAAAGGAAATGGGAAGGGTGGACGTAATCAGGAGGTTGTGCTTGGGGCAGTGGAAATATTGAAAGAAATGGAAAACGTTCTGCTTATTTCCGTCGCCACAGATGGCGAAGACGGGCCAACGAACGCGGCAGGGGCGGCGGTGACAAGTGAATCAGCTCGCAAGGCTGGGTCGCTTGGGTTAAGTGTGGCAGACTCTCTATCCAGGAATGATGCGTATGCTTTTTTTGATCAATTGGGTGATTTAATAAAAACAGGTCCAAGCGGCACAAATGTTAATGACATTTTGATCTGTACTGCGAAGTAACAAGAAAAAGAGCATCCTATAACCGGGATGCCCTTTTTCTTGTTATATATCTAGCCTAAGACAGGTTCCTCAGTAGGTTTCTCGGTAGGCTTTGGCTCAGGTGTCTCATCACCAGTACCGGGCGCAGGCGGGGATTTGATTACTTTTTCGAAGAAGTTTTCCTTGGTATCCTGATCGTAGATGGTCAAGGTTGCAGCTTCGGGGCCATAGCGGAAGGGGCCGATACAGATCAAAGTGCTCGGCGGGACAGTAACACAATCAAAGTGTTTTCCAGCCAGGGTCCCTGCAAAGTTGCCGCTGATTTCCGTCGGGAATGTGATTTTAATAAGCACATACAGACGGTTAATGCGGAATACATTTACAGTGGGGTCGTCGCTTTGGCGTGCATAAACTGAGGTGGCAAACAATGAAAAAACCATTACTAAAAATAAAACAAGGCTAACTTTTCTTACACGAGATTGGCGCATTTTTCCTCCGTTTCTAAAATTGGGCAATACTGATTTACATTATAGGGATGGCAAATTAAAAGTCAATCACCAATAAGGGGGAGACCCAAAACGAATTACTCCAACGACAAATCAGAATGGCTCTGTTACTAATTTGAGATCTCAACTTTTCTCCACCACCCAAAAATGGGATAAGCCAAGAATCTTCAACGGAGTCGTTTCGAGAAACTGCAAAATCGCTCGCAGGAATTTCCCCAGCACACCAAAACGGGCAATGATGTTGTCGTAAGCGCCGAAAATGACGGTGCGTTCAATGAATTTCACCGACAGGCCATCAAATAGTTTCTGCAGGTCGGCACGCGAATACACACGAACATGCGGAGCAAGTTTGTTACGCAAAAATCGCGGGAAATAATTTACAAATAACTTGTTCCCAAAGTAATATTTACCATTCCAATAAATGCCGTGCGTTTCAAAGGGATAGCCGCGGTTTGGGCAAAAAATCACAGCGCGCCCACCCACTTTCAGAACACGGATCATTTCACGGATCGCGACGCGGTCATCCTGAACGTGTTCGATCACTTCGTGACTGAGAATCAGGTCAAAGGTCCCAGAAGGAAGCGGAATGAATTCACCGGCAGCATTGAATATCTCTTTTGAGCGGATATGCGCCTCGACAGCGCGATCCATGTCATATTCCAACCCGATCACTCTTGCGCCGAGGTCCGTTAGTTTTTCAACATACATCCCCACGCCGCAGCCATTTTCCAATATCGTTCCATTAATTCTGTGTTCTGCGAATTTGTGGATCATTTCAAGTCGGCGTTGTTGTCCTGCACGCCACACATAGGACGGTTCGCCACGCAAGGCGGCTTTATCGAGGTCTCTTTGATTCATAGCTGCAAATTATACCCACACTGGGCATTATATACCTTGCGCCTTCATCGTCTCTATGCTAAAATCTCGGAGTACTGACAACCCAATATCGAACGCACCAAAAGTGGGTTGCCCCCACTTTTTTGCTTGTTAATACTAAAACTACCTAATATTTACTTTGAAAGATGGATATCTAAAATGGAGCAGGAAGCATGACCAAGAATGATTTCGCCCTGGCATTCAATGAAATTCTCGAAGAAAAGCAACTCGCCAAAGATGTGATCGTCACTGCGATCGAATCGGCGATGGTATCCGCCTATCGACGAGCCGTAAACGCATCCACCGCACAGCATGTGGAAGCCAAACTCGACCCCGATACCGGCCATGTCATCGTCTATGCTGAAAAGGAAGTGGTTGAAGGGAATGTTGTCGATCAGCGTACCGAAGTGCTTCTTGAAGAAGCACGAAAGGTACATCCTGATGTACAGCTTGGCGATATGGCGATCGTTGAAACGACCCCTGCAGATTTTGGCCGCGTTGCGGCTCAAACGGCGCGTCAGGTGATCCAACAGCGCATCCGAGAGGCTGAACGCTCCAACCAAATGCAGTATTTCGAGCGTCAGGTCGGCGAGATCGTCTCCGGCTTGGTGCAGGCGATTAATGCACAAGGCGCCACCATCGGTTTGGATATGAAGGCCGAAGGCGTGATGCCCAATAACCAGAAGATCCCCGGCGAACGTTTGAAACTACATGATCGTGTTCGCGCGGTCGTGATGGAAGTTAAAGATGGCACCCGCGGACCGCAGATCGTGCTCTCCCGCGCCCATCGCAACTTCCTGCGCCGCTTGCTTGAAAATGAAGTCCCTGAGATCTACCACGGCATTGTAGAGATCCGCGCGATCTCTCGTGAACCCGGCGCGCGCGCCAAGGTGGCTGTCTCTGCCACCCAGGCCGGCATCGACCCTGTGGGCGCATGTGTGGGTATCAAAGGCGTGCGCATTCAAGCCATTGTGAAGGAACTTCACGACGAAAAGATCGACATTATTCAATGGGATCAAGACCCCATTATTTATATTTCCAAGGCCATCAGCCCTGCCCGCGTGAGCGGCGTGTATTTGGCTGATGACGAAGGTGCGAAGACCGCCACCGTTGTCGTTGGTGAAGATCAATTGAGCCTCGCCATCGGCCGTGATGGACAAAATGCCCGCCTCGCTGCCAAGTTGACCGGCTGGCGCATTGATATCAAATCCTTGAGCGAAGCTGCTGGCGATACTCTCAATAAACTGCAAAACAATGCAGAGTTGATGGCCATGCTCCCCGCTGCTGTCGAAGCCATCCCTCAAATTCAGGAAATCCTCGCCAAGAAGGCAGAGGGTCGTTCAATCATGCCTGAGGAATATACGGCCCTCGGTCAATTTGTGGACCGCGTCGAACGCCGCACAATTCAAATTAAAGAAGAAGCTGTCCGCGCAGAGGAAGAACGCACTTCCGCTGCCCGCGCAGACATTCCCGCCGCCGCCTTCACCATGCCGCTCGAACAGGCCAATCTCAAGGAACACGTATTCAACATTCTTATCGAGGCCGGTTTCGAGAACGTTGGCGATCTAATGTACTCGCTCAAGACTGATCAAAACAAGGTGCTGGGACTTTCCGGCATCGGCTCCAAGGCCATTCAAAACATTGAAGAAGCGCTCGCTGCGATTGTCTTCCCTGAACCGGTGGTTGAGGAAGTTCCAGTCGTTGAAGAAGTCGCTACTTCTCCAGTAATCCCGGAAGTTGTTGTCGAAGTGCCGATTGTTCCGGGTGAGGAAAAGCCGGTCAGCAAGAAGCAGGCCGAGGCGAAAAAAGAAGCGAAACGTCATGCAGGCGAAGAGCCTGAAAACGAATTTGCGAAGGACGGCGTCTCGCTGGATGAATTGTTCAAGATGAAGCCTGAAACCTTCCAGGTGCCCGCAGCGGACGATGATGCGGATGACAAGAAAAAAGGCAAGAAAGTCAAGAAGAAGGGCGTTGCCCTTGAGTTCGATGAAGGCCTCGGTGAAGTAGTCGGCCGTAAGAAACACAAGCGCGGCGACGACTCCACTACAGGTGAAGACTGGGAATAACCAGTCCCCCTCTCTTCGGAGAGGGATAGAAAGAGATGAAGAAGAAACCTGCCCAACGAGTAAAACATGTACCCCAACGGACCTGCGTTGGATGCCGTGATGTTCTCTCCAAGAGACAACTCATCCGCATCGTACGCACTTCCGAAGGGGTGCGGATCGACCCGACCAGCAAACTCGCTGGAAGAGGCGCATATTTGCACGACCGACGCGAATGTTGGGAACGCGGACTCAAAGGCGCGCTTCAAAACGCGCTGAAAACTGAGTTGACAAAAGAAGATCGTGCTACTCTGGAAGATTTTATGAATACTCTGCCGCAAGAGGCGGAGACCAACCCGCAGCCTATGTGAACGAATAGCCACTCGCTCTCAGGCTCCCCGTTGGTATCGTACACGCAGGTGGAATGCAAACCCTGCAACCTAGCAAGGAGGTGGCCTATGAGTACGAAAATTGAATTACCATCCAGCATCGTGATCCGCGATCTGGCACAAAAGATCGAAAAAAGCCCAATTGACCTCATTAAAAAATTAATGACGAACGGCGTGATGGCGACCATTAACCAGTCGGTGGATTTTGACACGGCTGCAATTGTCGTTGGCGAATATGGCTTTGAAGCCGTTGCTGAAGTCATTGAAGAGGAAGTTAAAAAAGAAACTGGTGAAGTTCCCCTCTGGCGTCAGATGATCGCCGGGGAAGACGGCACGCAGTTGAAATTGCGTCCTCCGGTTGTGACCATTCTTGGTCACGTCGATCACGGAAAAACCAGCCTGCTCGATGCGATCCGTTCCACGGAAGTGGCCGCCGGCGAAGCAGGCGGCATTACCCAGCACATCGGCGCCTATCAAGTTGAAAAGAAGGGAAGATTAATCACCTTCCTCGACACCCCCGGCCATGCTGCATTTACCCAAATGCGCGCACGCGGTGCACAAGGCGCTGATATCGTCGTGCTTGTGGTCGCCGCAGACGATGGCGTGATGCCCCAGACTCGCGAGGCAATTGCCCATGCAAAAGCGGCACGCGTGCCGATGATGGTGGCGCTCAACAAGATCGACAAAGCCAACGCAAATCCCGACCGTGTCAAACAACAACTTGCCGAACTCGAACTTGTCCCCGACGATTGGGGCGGCAGCACGATGGTGGTTCCGGTCTCTGCAAAACAGAAAATGGGAATCGATGATCTGCTTGAAGGTATTTTGCTCGTGGCAGACAGCACCGAGATCAAGGCAAATCCCGCAGGAAAAGTCATCGGCACTGTGATCGAAGCTGAACTGGATAAATCCAAGGGTGTGCTCGCAACCTTACTTGTCCAAAACGGGACGCTTGAATCCGGTGATATCGTTGTGGCTGGAACGGCTTATGGCAAGCTGCGTGCAATCTCTGATTTCAAAGGCAAGCCGATCAAGAAAGCCGGTCCGTCCACACCAGTGGCCGTGATGGGCTTAAGCGATGTTCCCTCGGCTGGTGATATTTTCGAAGTGGTCCAATCGGAAAAAGAAGCTCGCGCCATCGTTTCAGAACGCGCACAAACCGCAAAAACATTGTCACAGACGAAAAAGAAGGTATCCCTCGAAGATTTGTTTGCCAATGTGCAGGCCGGCGAAGCCAAGGAACTTAACCTCATCGTCAAAGCCGATGTGCAGGGGTCTTTGGAACCCATCGTCACCGAACTGAACAAACTTGGCGAAGGTGAAATCGGATTACATATCCTCCATGCAGAAACTGGCAACATTGGCAATAACGATGTGATGCTCGCCTCCGCCTCGAAGGCCATCATCGTCGGCTTCAACGTCCAGGCGGACGTGGACGCCCGCCGCATGGCTGAAAAAGAAGGCGTGGACCTGCGTTTGTACGAAATCATCTACCGCATGACCGAGGATATTGAAAAAGCGCTCAAGGGTATGCTCGAACCCGAGATCGTGGAAAAGGTTCTCGGTAAAGCCACTGTTCTCAAGGTGTTTGAAGCCTCAAAGTTTGGACGTGTCGCAGGCTGCAAGGTAACTGAAGGCGAATTACGGCGCGGAGCGAAAGTACGGCTGTATCGCGGTACTGACATCGTCTATGAAGGAGATCTCTCCTCCCTTCGACACGAAAAGGAAGATGCGAAGGAAATCCGAACCGGCTTTGAGTGCGGCGTCGGCTTCAAGAGTTTCAACGATATTCAGCCCGGTGATCAACTGGTTTGCTATTTGATCGAAAAAGGCGCATAATATTTGTAGGGACACAGCGACGCTGTGTCCCTACAACGACAAAAAGAAGAAAACATGCCATCAGGAATAAGATTACAACGTATTCAAGACCGTGTAAAACAGGAAGTCTCCGAGATGTTGATCCGCGAGATTAATGATCCGCGGCTCAAACAGATCTTCATCACGGACGTGAAAATAGACCGCGAACTCACCGTGGCGGATATTTATGTCTCTGCAATCGAAGGTTCATCGCGTTCAGCAGAGATCCTCGCCGGTCTGGAATCTGCTTCCGGTTTTCTGCGAAGAAACCTCTCTGCCAGGGTCGAAGTGCGGGCATTTCCCCGCCTGCGCTTTCATTGGGACCCAACCCCGGAGAATGCAGATCATATTGAGAAGATCCTGGCCGGATTAAGAGAAAAGAAGTAATTCCGTTTTTGAGTTGACGTTTTGAAAGCGGTCATGTACGATTAGGCAGTAAAGTGCGAATTTACATTGTCTTCAAAAAAACAAGGGAGCTACCAACATAAATGAATAATGCCTTGCCTGGGGACATAAAATCTAGATTATCCGCAGCGAATAAGATCGTCATTGTTTCGCATGTGCGCCCGGATGGAGATGCCATCGGCTCCCTTCTCGGACTTGGACTTGCCTTGCGCGAAGCAGGGAAGTCTGTACAAATGGTTCTTGTGGACGGAGTCCCCTCCTCTTTTAGATATCTCGAAGGAAGTGAGACCATCGTCCGGGAACCCAACGGCGATCACGATACGTTCATCACCGTGGATTGTGCCGATTTCAAACGGACAGGAAAAGCCTTTGAAAATTTCGGCCAGCCCGATCTCAATATCGACCATCACAAAACCAACGAACAGTTTGGAAAATTAAATCTCATCGAAGCAGAGGAAGTGGCTACCGCTGCCATCCTCACCAACCACCTGCCGAAATGGGGTTTATCCATCACGCAGCCAGTGGCTGCTGCCTTGTTAACTGGCATCATCACAGACACGCTCGGTTTTCGCACATCCAACACCACCCCGGAAGCACTGCGGCAGGCTGCTACCTTGATGGAAACCGGCGTGGATATGCCAAATATTTACATGCGCGCACTCATCACGAAAACCTATCCTGCTGCACGTTATTGGGGAGCAGGCCTCTCCAGCCTGCAGAGCAAGAATGGGATCGTTTGGGGCACTTTGACCCTCGCAGACCGTAAAGCCGCTGGCTACGGCGGCAATGACGACGCCGACCTGATCAACATGATCTCAGCCATCGATGGTAATAAAGTGGGCATGATCTTCGTCGAACAAGCAGATAAACACGTCAAAATTTCCTGGCGTGCCCTTGAAAATGGAATTGATGTATCCCCGATCGCAAAACACTTTAAAGGCGGAGGACATGCTGCAGCCGCAGGAGCAGATATTGAGGGCGGCCTGAGCGAAGTTCAAAGAGACGTGCTCAAAGTAACCAGGGAAATGTTGAATTTGTAAGTAATTAGTCCGTTCGTAGTATTGAATTTTCAGACTAAAAACGTTATCCTAAAACAAAGAGGATCAAGGAGGAATAACCTAAATGAATAGTCAAGATGTAAAAAATGCCATTTCTGGTGTTTTGGTGGTCGATAAACCCGTGGGCATGACGTCGCACGACGTAGTACAGGCCATTCGAAACGGCACCGGCCTGCGCCGCGCCGGGCACACCGGCACGCTCGACCCGCGCGCTTCTGGAGTGCTTGTTATTTTAGTCGGCCCTGCTGTGCGCCTCAGCGAATATGTCTCCGCTTCGGATAAACGCTATCAGGCCATCATCCGCATGGGCGGAACAACCGACACCTTCGATGGCGAAGGCCAGGTCAAACGCACGGAAAATCCTGTCAACGTGACCGAAGCTCAATTTGAAGAGGCGCTGCAAACATTCGTTGGCGAGATCGAACAGACTCCCCCGCCCTACTCCGCCGTCAAGGTACAGGGACGCAAAGCCTATGAGATGGCGCGCAAAGGCGAGGAAGTGGATCTCGCTCCGCGCACCATTACCGTGCATCATCTCGAAGTGCTCGAGTGGGCACCGCCGGAAGTGGTCATTGATGTACATTGTTCATCGGGCACATACGTCCGCTCGCTGGCAAATGATCTTGGTGTCAAGCTCGGATGTGGAGCATACCTCGTGGGCTTGCGCCGCACCAAAAGCGGACGCTTCTCTCTGCGCGATGCCACGCCTCTGCGCAAATTGCAGGAAGCCTTCACTGCGGGCAACTGGTATCAATACTTGATCCCCGCCGCCGAAGCACTTGGGGATTGGCCGGCCATCGAGCTCAACCCCGACGAAGTCGAAGGCGTGCGCCACGGGCATCGTGTCAAAGCCAAAGATGGGCAGACTGATGAACTCAAGGTACGCGGCGTGAGTACACAAGGCGAGCTCGTTGCGCTCATGGAACTCACCATCAACGAAGACGGCTCCAAGGAATGGCAGCCTAAAAAAGTTTTCTTCGCTTCAGAGTAAGCTTTTATTTAAACCTGAATTAGCCACAGAGACCACAGAGAACTTTGAGAAAGCTCAGAGACCTCTGTATCTCTGTGGCTGAAATTTTTGTCACATGAATCATTATCATTCCCTCGAAGGCCTTCATCTCCAAAACTCCCACCTCACCATCGGCGTGTTCGACGGTGTTCATCGCGGGCATCAGCAGATCATTCGAAAACTTGTAGAAAAAGCTCACACGCAAAATGAACCTGCCGTGGTCCTGACCTTCGATCCGCATCCTGCCAGTGTGTTGGGCGGACATGACATCAAATGCCTGACCACGCCCGATGAACGTGCGGATTTGCTTGCAGGCTTTGGCGTGGATGCGGTTATCACCCAGCGCTTCACCCGGGACCTGTCAACTGCCACTGCGCAAGAATATATGTCCACGCTGAAAAAGAGTCTCGGCCTCAAACACCTGCTCGTGGGCTATGACTTTGCTTTGGGCAAAGGACGTGAAGGCAACGCCACACGGCTGGCGGAAATTGGTCGGGAGTTAAACTACTCTGTCGAGGTCATCCCAGCTTTGGGCGATGAAAGTGGCGTGATCTCATCCACGGAAATTCGCAAGCTGATTTCCATCGGCAATGTAGGAGAAGCGAACCAACTGCTCGGCCACAACTACACCATGAGCGGAGAGGTTATCCACGGCGCCGAGCGCGGACGAAAGATCGGCTTCCCCACCGCCAATGTGAATTACCCATCACAGAAAGCCACACCGTCCAATGGCATTTATGCCTGCTGGGCAATTCTCGGTGATGAAAAATTTATGGCCGCTACCAATATCGGCGTCAACCCCACCTTCACCCCTGAAAGAAAAAGCCAGAGCCTCGAAGCGTATTTACTGGATTTCGACCGCGAGATTTATGGACAGGAATTGAAAGTGGAATTCGTCGCAAGGATCCGGGACGAACTGAAGTTTGATTCGGTGGAGGCACTGATCGAGAAAATCCACGAGGATGTGGTGGGGACGAGAAAAATCCTGACGTAAAAAACAAAAAGAAACACTGAAACAGGCCCGAGCGGGGAAAGAAGCGGGTTTTGAGTCATCCGATCCCCTTGACAAAAAAGAACAAATATTCTAAACTTTAGAACATACATTCTAAAGTAGCGATTTCTCGACAAGGAGGTCGAAATGACTACATATCGTCGTTCTGTTGGAGATGGGCTGAAAATGGCCTGGAACAACCTGCTCCGAAACCGTCAAATAAACCGTGGCGCAGCCTGGGGCATGATGATCATCGGTGCCCTGCTCGCGTTCGAAGTATTCAACTTTAGCACCACCCAATATGCCCTGCACGACATGCTCGGCGACCTGACCTTCGCGGGCTTCCGCTGGGCCACTATTTTGGCAATTGCTTTCTGCGGTATCGACTTTGCAGGCATAGCCAGAATCTTCACCCCGGAACAAGGCCGCGACGAACCCGCCGAGGTTTACTATCTTTTCGGCGCTTGGCTGCTGGCTGCTGGCTTCAATGCCACACTCACCTGGTGGGGTGTATCGGTTGCGATTCAAAACAATGGAAATATGCAATCAACCGCAACGATGAGCGCGGAAACCTTAGCCAAATTCGTGCCGATTTTTGTGGCAGCGATGGTTTGGCTGGTACGCGTGCTGATCATCGGAACCTTCTCGCTTTCTGGGGATCGTCTTTTTACCACCGCCGATCAACACATGCCGATGCGTCAATACAACCCGCAACCCCGGCCCCAACCACAAACGCAACGCCCGGTAACCAACACCTATCAACAACCTCGGCCCACCTATCAACAACAAGTTTCGCAAAATCGCTCTTCCATTAATCAACCTTCCAATCAACCGATTTTGCGCCCTGCTTCCCAAATTGCCCGTCCAATGAATACGCCAACAGCAACTTCAAACACGTTCCGCCCGGCGCCGAAGCCAACACCTACAGTCAATTCACAACAATCGTCCTTCATTCCGCCTGAACCCACCTATCACCCGCTTTCCTACGGCGCACGCAGTTCTGAAAACAGCGGAGATCGTCACTACGACGCCTAAAGACAATGGCTTACAATGTTGAACTTGCCAATCGATTGCGAGAGTCCCTGCTTCCACTCGCATCAGTCACCGAGAAAAAAATGTTTGGCAGCATCATTTTTATGTTGAATGGAAATATGCTGACCGGTGTTTATCAGGAATATTTACTTTTTCGGATTGGCGCAGAACAACGTGAGGCTGCACTAAAGCTGAAAGGCACCAAAGTCTTCGATATAACCGGCAAGCCCATGAAAGGTTGGGTGATGGTTTCCGAAGAGGGTTACAACAATAAACAGTTGTTGGAGAAGTGGATTTTAAAAGCAATGGAGTTTGTAAAGACGCTCCCAGCAAAATAAGACAATTTACCGAATCATTTTTCGAGCACGGGTCCTTGAGACCCAGAAAAGAGAATAGATATGCCCCGCGCTCGCTCTACAGAGACCATCCGGCAAACAGCCGCGTCCCCGCAGGAACAAGGGAGCGGCTGTTTGTCTGGTTTTACCGTCATCCCACTTTCCGTCATTTTCGTCAGCTACCTGCTTGCATCGCTTGCAATGAAAACAAACCCTGTTTTGATTACAAGGCCTGACGCGATTTCTTCCTCCATTTCTTCGATATTTACAAAGGAGATTCAATTTTGGGGCGGAAGCATCACGCGTTGGGCAGCCGCTTCCGGTCTGGACCCAAACCTGGTGGCCACCATTATGCAGATCGAATCCTGCGGGGATCCGCGCGCCAAATCAAGCGCCGACGCCATGGGACTCTTTCAGGTGATGCCATTTCACTTTCTTGTTACCGATGATCCCTACAACCCGGAGACAAATGCCGAGCGTGGCCTTGCATATCTAAAACGCTCGCTTGAAACGGCAAGTGGAGATGCCCGCTTAGCCATGGCAGGCTACAACGGCGGCATTGGGGTTATCGCCCGCTCAGAGTGGACCTGGCACGCAGAGACCAAAAGATATGTTCAATTTGGCTGGCCGATCTACAGCGCAACGATAAACGGCACAACCTCTGATGAAGCGGTGCAAAATTGGTATGTAAAGTATGGAGCAAGTTTATGCAGACAGGCAAGCAGAAGACTGGGGTTAGCGGAGTAAAGCCAGCCAAATCGCAAACGTCGTGCCTTTCCCCTCTTTCGATTCAACCTTGATCTGCCCGCCGTGATGCTCGACGATCCAATGTGCAATGGATAAACCAAGTCCAAAACCGCTGGCTTTCGAACGAGTGCGTGATTTCTCCGCGCGATAAAAACGGTCAAAGATATGCGGCAGGTCCTCCGCTGGAATGCCCGGTCCCGTGTCACGGACAATGATGCGTGCCTGTTCTCCAACTTTTGCAAGGCTCAAAAATACGTCTCCGCCGTTTGGTGTGTATTGAATGGCATTGGAAACCAGATTTAACATGACCTGTTTCAGCCGGTCACGATCCCCTTTCACCACCACCTGATCGATATCGTTCAAATGCACATTGACCTTGTTCCTGGCCAATATCTGCATTTCAGTAAATACTTCCGTGAGCAAAAGATCCAATTCAACGGGAGCAAAGTTGAGTGTTAATTTCCCAGATTCGGCCTGGGCCAACATGAGCAGCCCACCCACGAGACGTGTGAGGCGTCCTGCTTCCTGATCGATGCTGGTCAGAGACTCTTCATCCGCTGTTTTCATGCGGCGGATCAAATCCACATTGCCTTTGATCACTGTAAGCGGTGTACGCAACTCGTGACTCACATCCGCAAGAAATCGCTGTTGGGATGTAAAAAGGGATTCCAATCTTTCCAGCGTTTGGTTAACTGACTCGACCAGGTTTCCGATCTCACTTTCCGGGCTGCCATGGTAGGGAATACGTCGGGAAAGATCATCTGCACGATTGACCTGGTCAACCGCATCGGTGATGGTTTCAAGCGGAGAAAAAGCACGTCCCAAAAGAACCCATGAACCGATGGCTGCCATTAAAACAGCAATGACAGCAATGATCACCATGGTGGAAAGCAGGGAATTACGCGTTGCATCCACAACAGCCAAACTGGTCCCAACCTGCAGGGAACCGATTGTATGACTCCCCACATGCAACGGGACTGTTAGAACACGTAAATGCGCAGTGCCGAGCCAGGAATCGTGATACATCGTGGTGCCGGATCTCAAAGCAACCGAATCCAGCGGATCAGTTAACGTGGAAATACTGGGCGAAGTGGAAACCAGTTTCCCATCGCGTCCCCATACTTGAACATATGCGTTGGAAGCCATGTCCAAAGGAGGCAGGCTGATGATATTCAACTCCCCCACCGCATTAACACGCGTAACTTCTGTAATATCACGCACCACACGTGCAAGCATGGTATCCACTTGATTGAGCAATATGACATTGATCAAAATAAAAACAGATGCGCCAAAGATGAATAAGATTCCACCCATGAAAGTTGAGTACAGCAAGGTGAGGCGCAGACGCAAGGACATATTGAAAGTTTAGCCGGAGGAGTTTAGGATAACCTGAGAATTCAAGAAAACAGCCACAACTGTGGCTGTTTTCTTGAACACGAATTACGGGTTTTCCCTCAAAACATATCCCACACCGCGCACGGTGTGGATCAAACGGATTTCGCCATCGCCTTCCAATTTCTGACGCAGATAACGAATATACACTTCCAGCACATTGCTCTCGCCGCCGAAGTCATATCCCCAAACGCGGTCAAAGATCACTTCACGGGTGAGCACCTGCTTTGGGTGACGCAGGAATAGCTCCAGCAATTCATATTCCTTTGCTGTCAATGCCACCACGCGATTTCCGCGGGAAGCCTGGCGTGAGCCGGTATCCAGGGAAAGGTCTGCAAATTTCAACACGGGAACGCGCTCGGGCTGTGTACGGCGCAGCAAGGCACGTACGCGCGCCAGCAGCTCATCGAGATTGAACGGCTTCACCATGTAATCATCAGCACCGGCATCCAACCCCTGAATGCGATCCTGCACGGTATCTTTCGCGGTTAACATCAAGATCGGGATGGAACCGCCGGTGCGCAACCGATGGCAAACTTCCAACCCATCCATGCCGGGCAGCATCCAATCCAAAATCACAATATCGGGGGTATGGTCACGCGCGGCGATCAACCCCATGCGGCCATCAAGAGCGGTATCTACTGTATACCCTTCGTAAGCAAGGCCGCGTTGCAATAATTTTAAAATTGCTTGGTCGTCTTCAATAATCAGGATTCGCTCATTCATCGCAGTTACTCCTTGCCAAAAATATACCACAAAGTTTGGTAGAATGACTTCATGCATTTCAGCAAGCGCCTCTTCGATATCATCTTTTCATTGCTCGCCATCATCATCCTTTCCCCCATTTTATTATTAACTTCGTTCCTTGTCCGCATATTGATCGGGACACCCATACTTTTCACACAACAACGCCCCGGATACAAGGGACGCCCCTTCTTAATTTACAAATTCCGCACGATGACAAACCGCCTCGACTCAAGCGGAAACCTGCTCCCGGACGCCGAACGTTTAACTCCACTCGGACATTTTCTCCGCAACCTCTCGCTTGACGAGTGGCCCGAGCTCTTAAATATCCTGCGCGGCGAGATGAGTTTTGTCGGCCCGCGCCCGCTGTTGATGCAATATCTTCCACTGTATTCACCCGAACAAGCACGCAGGCATGATGTCATCCCCGGTCTGACAGGCTGGGCGCAGGTCAACGGTCGTAACACCATCACCTGGCCGGATAAGTTCAAATATGATGTCTGGTATGTGGATCATTGGTCATTCTGGCTGGATATCAAGATTATTTTTATGACTGTGATCAAAGTCTTCAAACGCGAAGGCATATCCCAGGAGGGCCAGGCCACGACTGAGTATTTCAAAGGGGAACAATAGCTGTTGAGATGAAAGCAGGCTTCCGTTAAGTGCGAAGCGCTTTTTATATTAAAAAATAGGATTGGTTTAATATGCAAACACAACTGGTATTTGATGCAAAAGCCGCACTCGGCGAAGGTCCTGCATGGGATTCAGCAACACAAACCCTGTATTGGGTGGATATTCTTGGCAAGCGAATTTATGCGGGAATGAATCTTCTCGCTGAGTTGGATGAATTCATCGGCTGTCTCGCCCCGTCGAAAAATGGACATCTCATTCTTGGCAAGCGGTTTAGCTTTGTAGATTTCGACCCAGCCACCAAACAAGAGACTACACTCCATACATTAACATCTGAACCGGCCACCAACCGCATGAACGATGGTAAATGCGACCCTGCCGGCCGACTCATTGCCGGCACGATGGATATGAATGAAACCGATCCAAACGGAAAGCTCTATTCTTTTGACGGCAAACAAGCCACTCCCCTCGTGGATAACGTCACCATCTCCAATGGCCTCGCTTGGAGCCCGGACCATAAGATTCTTTATTACATCGATACCCCAACTCGCGAAGTGAAGGCATTTGATTATGATATCAAAACTGGGCAAATCGGAAATCGGCGTGTGGTAATTCGGTCTGGAGATAAACTGGGCTGGCTGGACGGCATGACATCAGACACAGACGGTAATTTATGGGTTGCCATGTGGGGCGGTGCGCAAATAACAAAATGGGACCCAAACACCGGCAAACTGTTGGATCAGATCCCTGTGCCTGCCTTACAGTCATCCTGTCCCGTCTTTGGTGGCAAGGACATGAATGAGTTATATATCACTTCCGCACGAAAAGGTATGAATGAAGAAGAGTTAACAAAATATCCGCTTTCCGGCGGATTATTCAAAGTCGAGACAAAGGTGACGGGAACGCCCACTTTCGTTTTTGGGTAATTTCGAAAAGAAAAAAAAGGTCGCCGAATTCGGCGACCTTTTCTGTGATTCATTATTCTGCTTTTTCCGAAATTGGCGCATTAGCCGAGGATTTTCGCATTTGCTCTTCCTGTACCATGCGCACCCCATTACTGACCTGATTACTTAACTTGGCAATTTGATCCTGTAGCTGCATGAGCGTATCCACTACATAATTGTCCGCGTCGATTCGGGTAGCTTCCGCTTCTGCGCGAGCCTGACTGATGATCTGCTCTGCACGACGCTGCGCTTCCTGGACGATCACATCTTTTTGCACGTATTGATCAGCTTTGTCGCGGGAGAGCTGCAAAGTACGGTTCGCTTCTTCCTGTGCCTGGGCCATCACACGATCACGCTGAGCGACAACTTGCTGCGCTTTTTTAACCTCTTCCGGGATGGCAATGCGCATCTGGTCGATCAATTCCAACATGCGGTCCTCATCCACAATGACGTTGTGCGTAAACGGCACGGCCTTTGCGTCATTGAAGAGTTCTTCCAATCGGTCAATAAGTTGCAAGATGTCCATAATTAACTCTTAACAGGCTTCCTTTGTAAATCCAATTCTAGCACAAATTCATCACACACGAATTGAAAAATCCTTGCTTGAATCCATCCATCTTTTGACCAGTGCAAACTGGTGTATTTATATGCCAAGGGCTTAATCGCGCAGTGAATTGGGCGGCGATTGCTCCCCCATCCCGGCAGCCTTTTCCTTCAAGGCTTTTTCCACGTGCGGCGGGACCATGCTGGAGATATCGCCACCCAGCAGGACTATCTCCCTCACTGTGGAGGAAGACAGGAAAGTATGCTGTTCTGCTGTGATCAGAGCCACAGTTTCGACTTGATCCTTGGCCATGCGTTGATTTGCCAGCGCCATGCGGAATTCAAATTCAAAGTCAGAGAATACGCGCAATCCGCGCACGATCACCTGAGACTCGATCTTGCGGGCAAAATCGATCGTCAAGCCGCTGTATCCGGTCACTTTGATTTTGGGGTTATTCTTTACTGCTTCCTTCACCAAAGAGATGCGTTCCTCCGGCGAAAACATCAGGGATTTCAAGGGTTTGTCATATACAGCCATCACGATTTCATCGAATAATCTGGACGCGCGATTGGCGATGTCCATATGACCGTAATGGATCGGGTCGAACGTTCCGGGAAATAAGGCTCTAACCATTTTTCTCCATGCCGGTAGGGACACAGCGCTGTGTCCCTACAAAGTTACGATACATCACCCTTGCCTGCACCCCAGAATCTTTCGAAGGCTTCAGCAAGCAGGGAGTGTTCGGGTAATTTCAGCTCAGGGTCTTTTTCAAACAAAGCTTGCGCCTGTGTTCGTGCCTTTTCAATCAAGGCGACATCAGTAATATTTGCCATTTTCAACGTGGTCGCAAAACCGGCCTGGCGCGTGCCCAAAAATTCGCCGGGGCCGCGCAGTTTCAAATCCAGGTCGGCCAACTCGAAACCACTATTGGTGGTCGCCATGGCTTGCAGGCGTTCGTTTTCTGTTGAATCCTCGCGAGTTGGAATCAACAAACAATAAGATTGATCCGCGCCCCGACCTACACGTCCGCGCAGTTGATGAAGCTGGGCAAGGCCAAATCGATCAGCACCTTCGATCAACATCACAGTGGAGTTCGGCACATCCACGCCTACTTCGATCACAGTGGTTGAAACCAAGATATCGTATTCCTTGTTGCGGAAATTCTCCATCACAGAATCTTTTTCAGCAGGTTTCATGCGGCCATGCAGTAAGGCAAGTTTTAAATCGGGAAAGACTTCCTTGGAAAGAGTCTCGAAATCATCCACAGCGGCACGCGCATCTAATTTTTCACTCTCATCGATCAATGGATACACAATGAAAGCCTGCTTGCCTTCCTTGATCTGACCGCGAATGACAGTAAAAGCACGTTCACGTTCCTGCGGGCGAAGTACAAACGTATTGATCGGCTGCCTGCCTTCGGGCATCACATCGATCACAGAAATGTCAAGGTCGCCAAACACGGTCAACGCCAGCGAGCGCGGAATAGGCGTGGCGGTCATTACCAGCAAGTGCGGATTTGTCCCCTTGCTTCTTAACTCGGCACGCTGTTCCACACCAAAACGATGCTGCTCATCGATCACCACAAATTGCAAATCCTTGAATTGAACATCGGGCTCGATCACGGCATGTGTACCGATGACCATCTTAATGGAACCATCAGCCAGCCCCTGACGGACCGCATCCTTCTCACTTTCGCTTGTATCCCCCACCAACAGCTTGATCTCACTCTTTTGTAGGAATCCGCCATCTCCGGCAAGTAATTTAACGAGACTACGATGATGCTGCTCGGCCAAAATAGAAGTAGGGGCCATGATCGCGGCCTGTGCTCCATTGTTGGCAACAATACTCGCACCCAGGGCAGCCACAACAGTTTTACCTGAACCAACATCACCTTGTACAAGCCTGTTCATCGGTTTGCCGGAGTCAAGATCTTTGCGAATATCGTTAAGCGTGGTCTGCTGGGCAGATGTGAGCGTGAATGGCAGGCTGCCTAAGCGTGCATCCAGCCACTCGTCTGAGACGGAGAAGCTGCGGCCTTCCACAGATTGCCAATCGCGCTTCTGACGCAGCACACCCATTTGTAAATAAAAGATCTCGTCGAAGCCGAGACGTTCGCGCGCATACTTGAGCCGGTCCTGTGAACTGGGAAAGTGAACCTGCGAAAGCGCTTCGCCAATCGAAACCAGCTTGGCAGCGAGACGAATGCTTTCTGGAAGGGCATCGACAACAGCAGGCGCCCAATACGTGATCACTTGATTCATCTGTCCGCGCAGCCATTTTTGGGTGATGCGTTCGGTCAATGAATAAATCGGGACAATACGATTGGTGTGCAGGTTTTCGACTTCGACGGGCTCCCAATCGGGGCTGTTCATCACCAGCCTGCCGAGATATTGATCGATCTTGCCTGAAACAGAGATGGCATCGTCTTTTTTCAGACGGTTCATCAGCCACGGTTGATTGAAAAATGAAATGCGTAGCGAACCGGTACCATCGGTGATGACCACTTCGATGACGGAGGATTTTCCGCCACGGATTGGACGATTAAAAACACTGGTCACAGAACCAAGCACGGTGACCACATCACTATACATGAGTGATTGAATCGGCTTGAGCTGACTGTAATCTTCATACCGGCGCGGGAAGTAATACAGCATGTCGCCCAGCGTTTGCATACCGAGGCTGGCAAGCGATTCTGCATTCTTCGGCCCTACACCCTGCAATACGGTCAGCGGTGCATTCAGTGCCGCAGGCGTTTGGCTATGTTTTGCACCGACCACTGACTCAGAGCGGGGCGCCGGGGTTGAACGCGGTTTTTGTTGATTTTGTTGTTGCGATTGTTGAGCGGAGCGTGGCACTTCCGGCGTGGCTTGCTGTGTGGGTTCGGTAGCAGGCTTCGGCGCGGGACGAGGCGTTTGTTCCTGAGTCTTTTTTTGCCCAGCTTCAGGATAGGTATCCCCGATGCGTTTCCACAAGCCTTTAAGCGACTCAGCCCGTCCATCTGGGCTGAGTTTTTCGTAGGATCGCAGGCGGGCGACAACAGCCTGAATTACCTCTTCGGCAACTCCGTCGACACGGGCCTCCCCTTCCCAGAAATCCAGCATTTTGGCGAGTCCGCCGATGATGGCGGTATTTTGATATTTGTTTTCGTGTTCGAGGCGAAAAAATTTACGAAGTTTTTCCAGAGATGGTTGCATGGGTCAATTTTATCATGGCGGGGGTGTTGAACAGCGCAACTAATTGCCAATCGCGGCGTATTAGCTTCCAAGGAGACATAAATTTTATGGAATGGTTCACAAAAAGCAGGATATTTGATCTGGCGCGTCAGGGAAAGCGGTTGACCAACATTTTTGCTGTCATCCCGTTGTCGATCGTGTTTGCAATTCTCGGCCAATTTGGGGTGATTCCGGTCATTATTGGCATGAAAGTGATCTATGGGTCTGAACGCCTCTCGGATACCGGCACTTTGATCGGCGGCTCGGCGCTGCTCTCCGGCTTCTGGGAAGCCATGCTGCTCATTACAAGCTTTGTGTTGATCTACTTTATCGTTTGGCTATGGGTGTATTTCTTTGAAAAGCGTGCTTTTTGGACACTGGGGTATGAGCTAAAAAATGCATTGGCACAATACAGCCGTGGATTCCTAATCGGGGCTGTAATGTTCGGCGGGGCAGTTGGGATTTTGGCAATCAGCGGTGCCATTTCTTTTGAAACCGGTGACCCAAGCCAACAAGGTTTTGCAGCGCTTGGCGGAGTGATGATCGTTTTAATCGGCTGGATCGTGCAAGGCGGTGCCGAGGAAGTTTTGTTCCGCGGCTGGGTGTTGCCCGTGTTGGGCGCTCGTTATCGTCCGTGGGTCGGATTGCTGGTCTCCTCATTACTCTTCGCCCTTTTGCACGGACTTAATCCCGGATTGAGCGTTCTTGCAATGGTGAATCTCGTTTTATTCGGCGTGTTCGCCGGGCTTTATACCATGCGCGAAGGTTCGCTTTGGGGGATCAGCGCTTTGCACAGTGTTTGGAATTGGGTACAGGGGAATTTCTTTGGGTTCGAAGTCAGCGGGACCAATGCGAGCGGCGGCACATTGCTCAACTTAACCGCATCAGGAAAAGACTGGCTGACAGGCGGGGCATTTGGCCCCGAAGGTGGGCTGGCCGTTACGATCGTTTTAGTGGCTGGGATTGCGGCTACAATATTTTGGAAATCCAAAGAAACAAATCAGGAAATAATTTCATCGTAAAAAATAAAGGCGGCCTGTGGCCGCCTTTATTTTTTAATCGCTGCAAAGCCCAACCCGTTCGGTCCCAAATGGGTACCGATCACGGCTGTCACGTTGACAAACAATATATCGCGCGGGATGGATTTTCGGGCGCGATTCATTAATTCATTTAGCAGCTTTTTTGCACGAGGTTCAGCATTGGTGTGCAGGATCGCCAACCGCTCCAAATCCCCCATCCCAAGCAAAAAATTCAGGATGCGCTCATCGGCTTGTTTGGTGGTACGCACCGCACCAATTGCTTTGACCTCTCCGTCTTTCAACTCGATCATCGGTTTGATCGATAACAATCCACCAAGCGTCGCCACCGTGCCGGGGACTCGTCCGCTGCGGCGGAGATATTCCATCGTATCCAGCGCGGCTGAGACCTGCAATCTTTTCTTCGTTGATTCAATCGCCTCCAGCGCGGACCGCAGGCCTGATTCACTTTCTTCGGCAGCAGCCAACGCTTGGAATCCGAGCCCGAGCGAGAGTGATCCGCTATCGATGCAGGTGACTTTATCTGAAAATTCTTTCGCGGCCTGACGCGCCACGTTGACGATGGTGGTCAATTGTGAGGCAGCATGGATTGAGATCACGTGGTCACAACCTTGCGAGAGCAGAGCCTCATACGGCGTGGCAAAATCCCCTATCGAAGGCGCGGCAGTTGTCGGCTGGGTTTGAAGCGCAGGCAGACGGTTATAAAATTCCTCACGCGAGATGCCGGTCCCGTCTGCATATTCCTTCCCTTCCAGGACAAGGATGGTGGGCACAACCCGGATCTCATGTTCTTCAACAAGATAAGATGGGATGTCTGCGGTTGAGTCAGTCACGATGCCAATTCTCATAGACTGGCCAGTATAGCATAGGCATATATTTCCACTTGACATACTGTGCAACATACAGTATTATGCGATAAAGGCTACTATATGGCAAACAACGAATCGCTCGATAATGTTGTCCTTGAACTGCGGCGCGGCGTGATCGTGCTGGCAGTGCTCAGCCAATTGAATGGAGAGCAATATGGTTATTCCCTGCTAAAGTTACTTTCAGATCAAGGGCTGGAAGTGGATCAGGGAACGTTATACCCGCTTCTGCGTCGATTGGAGACGCAAGGGTTATTGGAATCCGTCTGGAAGCTCGAGGAGGCTCGTCCGCGCCGGTATTACGTGATCAGCGCCGAGGGGAAAAAACTCCTGCCAAAGTTGAAGAAGGAATGGGCCGGCATAGTATCCACGATGGAAAAGATGCTGGCATAGAAAGGAAGAAAAAATGAAACTCATTGATCGTTATATCGCTGAAGTAGGCAAACGCCTCTCCCTGGTCAAAGGAAGGGCCGACATCGAAAAGGAACTACGCTCCACTCTTGAGGACATGCTCGAGGACCGCGCTCAAAAAGCGGGGAAGTCCGCCGACGAAGCCAGGGAAATTGAATTGCTCAAGGAATATGGGACGCCCGATCAGGTGGCAGCAACTTATGATCCACACCCCTATTTGATCGGGCCGCGCATGTACCCATTCTTCATCAAGATCTTGCAGATCGTATTTTTTGCGATTGCGATTGCATTTGCCGTGACAACCGGCATTGAAATTGTTACACAAGCCCCCACACTTGCAGGCCGGGAATTTGTCCGTGCCATCGGGCATGGGCTGGGGGGGATTATTTCAGCCGCCGTCGCTGCCTTCGGGAATATCGTGTTGATCTTCGCCATTCTCGAACGTGTTGTTCCGAATAAGGAATTCAAACTGGATGATGAAAAGGAGTGGGATCCCGCTTCGTTGATGAAAGAACCCGAACCCACAGAGGTAAAACCGTGGGAGGCGATCCTGTCCATCGTGTTCATTTTCATTGCGCTCAGCATTTTCAATTTCAACTCGCAAATCCTTGGCATTTATACCTTCGCCGACGACCAGTGGATTTCGGTCCCGGTATTAAGTGATGCATTCTTCCGCTGGCTGCCGTTGATGAATATTGCATGGGTTGCCGAAATTATTTTGTATGGGTTGCTGCTTCGCTCCGGACGCTGGGACCTGCCCACCCGTCTGGTCTCCATTGGCATCAAGATCTTCCAGGTGGTGATCGCGTACCTGCTGTTCATTGGTCCATCCATCTTCGCAGTAACGACGGAATCTTTGAGCCTCGGCGGGCATCTTGACCCGGAGGCTGTGAAAATCCTGGGGGCCATAGCGCAGCACGGTTCCCCAATCCTTATGGGTTTCATCATCTTTGTCACAATCATCGACATTATCAAGACAGTCTATAAATTAATTACACAAAGATCAAATTCGTAGTGCAAGATCACAACAAAAAGCGGACGCAAATTTGCGTCCGCTTTTTGTTGTTTTTATTTTAAATTTATTCTATCGAGATAATGAATTGATAATGTGGCTGCCCGCCCTCCTGCACTTCCACTTCAAGCGAGGCATATTTCGTCACGATAAGGTCAGCGATTTTATTTGCTTCAGAATGAGTCATGCCTTCGCCATAAAATAAAGTGACGATCTCGGCCTGGTCTGCACCTGCTTTTTCAAGCAAGTCCATCACACCCTGTTCCACAGTTTCAGCCGCGAGCGCCAGCTTACCATCCAACAAAGCAATGACCTGTCCATCCTTCACGCTCACGCCGTCGATTTCAACGGTGCGGACCGCAACAGTGATCTCGCCTGTTTTCACATTCGCCAGAGCCTTGGTCATTTTTTCAGCAACAGCAGCCAAATCTCCATCCGGTATAAGCGAGAGCATGGCAGCGAGTCCCTGCGGAACCGTGCGAGTCGGCACGACGGCTACTTGTTTTACTGTTACTTCTTTTGCCTGATTCGCCGCAAGAACAATATTTTTATTATTCGGCAGGATGATGATCTTGTCGGTCGGTAAATTCTCGAATGAATTTAAAATATCCTGCGTGGATGGATTCATGCTCTGTCCGCCAGAGACGATCGCAGCCACGCCGAGGCTTGCGAAAATTTTGCTCAAGCCCTGCCCCGGTGAAACCACAACAACGGCAATGTTACCGGGCTCTACGGGAGTAAATTTAATTTGCGCTGACTTTTGAATATCATCCATCTGCGCAAGCAGGTTTTCGATGGCAACCTTGGTCACCGTGCCAATGTCCATGATGTAATCGATCGGCACATAACGATTTTCAGTTGGCACGTGGATATGCATACGATACATCCCCTCGCCCTCGCCCACTTGAATCGACGTGCCCATTTCTTCAAGCCGCCCATAAAATGAAGCCAGATCCAATTCACCGTTGGGCACAAAGTCCACAACGATCTCGTAATCCTGACCATCCTCCACTTCATCGAGCGCGCCTTCCAAATTCATCGTGGACATGGCTTGCACAGTCATCGTCGGTGTTTCAAGCGACTCGCCATACACGTGGCGTAACATTCCTTCCAAAATAAAAAACAATCCCTTGCCGCCAGAGTCGACCACACCAGCTTGTTTGAGGACGGGAAGCTGCTCAGGAGTATTCCTGACCGCTTCATCCGCTGCCTTGACAGCCACTTCCAAAATATCGATCGCATCTTTCGCAGTCGCCAAAGCTGCTTCTGTTGCGATGGCCACTTCTTTGATGACGGTTAAAATCGTGCCTTCCACCGGGCGCACGACTCCTTTATAGGCAGTATCTCGCGCTTCACCAAATGCCTTGACGAGTGCTTCCTTATCAAGAACAGCCTTGTCATGCACACCGCGCGAGAACCCGCGCAGGATCTGGCTGGTGATCACGCCCGAATTTCCGCGCGCGCCCATCAATGCACCTTTGGAAACAGCCGCCGCCATTTCACCAAAATTTTTTGTGCCAAGGTCTTTAATTTCTGCCCATGCGGCTTGCATGGTAAGCGTCATGTTGGTGCCGGTATCCCCATCTGGCACAGGAAAGACATTTAAAGCATTAACATTTTCCTTGTTGGTGCGCAGCCAGGTCATGCCAGCATCGATCAATCTCTTCATGGATTGACCGTCAATTTTTTGTTTACGGAGTTTTTCCACGCGTGCGGTATCAATCGCCATCGGTCTCTCGTCTCCTAGTCCGTATTGCTAATTCTTAAACCAGCTACATGCACATTGACCGAATTGATGTGCAAACCGAGTGCTTTTTCCACTTGAAAACGCACTGCATTGGCAACGCTGACGGCCACCGAATTAATGCGAGTGCCGTATTCGACGATGATGTGAATATCGATATCGATCTGATCGCCCTTGTAATGGACGGAAATACCGCGAGAAGGCTCGCGGGTAATGGAGGAGACGATCCCATCCGCCAGGTTTTTTGGCGCCAGCCCAACCACCCCGTAGGATTGCAAAATGGCGTAATAAGCAATGGTGGATATCGCATTCGGTGAAATGTGAATTCCGCCTAGTGAAGTATTTTCTTCGCCCATGATTTTCCTTCTTATTTTTAGATAATTGGGATAACTTTGCCTTCCATTTCAGAAGGAATAGGCTGTCCCAAAAGGGTTAAAATAGTTGATACTAGGTCAAACATACGTGCATGATTAATGTTACCAGATTTTATGCCCACTCCCGGAGCGATCAGGAAACCATATTCACAATGGTTCCCAATGCGGCCTTCTGGGTTCCGGCCGGGTGTCTGCTAAGGAATTGTACCTAATTGAGGGGATATTCACCGCCTTGTGGTGGGCGGCAAGGGAATCCGCCCAGTCAACGATCAAATCCGGCCAAATCGTCGGCATTTTTTCCGTCAAAAACTTGAGAGGAAAACCCAACTGTTTTGACGACCAACTCGCCGGTATCAGCATCTACAGAAGTTTTTGAACCCTTTCTAATTTGTTCACAAAGTGCATGGCCCTTACAATCTCAACGGTATAAAGTTCACGGCTTGACCATACGAAGGACATTTCCTTCCATTTCATCTGGGATTGGTTGACCAAGAATACTTAGAATGGTCGGCGCGAGATCAAGGATGTGAATATCTTCAATTGCGCCTGGATTTATGCCGTGGCCAGACATCATAAAAAAACCATCCGGCTGATGATTCCCACTGCGCCCTTCAGGGTTTTGACCAGGTGTAGGCCATGCAATGGTACCAAATTCAGAGGAGGTTACACTACGGTGTTCAGCAGCTGGTGAATTTGCCCAACGCACGATTAGATCCGGTAAGAGGCCCTGTTTTTCACCTTTATACAATTGACTGGATCGAGCTACCGCCTCAACGATGGGTTTGCCTGTATCTGCATCTACAAACGATCTCAAGCCGACACTGATCTTCTCGCATAAGGCCTCGTAGTCTTCGACTTCTACGATACCTTCTGTCTCACGTCCTTTAAGATTGATCTGGATCCATCCATGTGTATCGGATGCAAGTGTAAAGGCCCTGGTTTTCTTCCAATCATAGCCATTTCGCCAAAAACGTGTCAGCCAACGGCGCCAGTCATGCGGCAAACTTGATTTAACGCGATGGCGTAAATCCAATGGGATCGCGTCACGTATTTTTTTAACAAACGAGAAAGATATTGTCTCCGGGTGCTCCTCTCGCAATATAAGCCGCAACAAGTCAGGCAGGATCCATGTGCGACTGTTATTAATCCCCATGCCGTGCATGGACATAACCATAACTATGGTATTTTCTCCTGCTTGATCGATAATTTCACCGATCGCTTTATCACCCGCCATATAGACTTGTCGCAAAGCATCGGACAATTCTGATTTTTCCATATCGGATAATATCTGTTTGATGTTGGTTGTACCCCACAACCTATGGCCGCCATGATGTACCGTGAACATATAGGCGAGAAAAAAATCCCAGGATTCTTTTTTCATCAAATCGATGCACAATCGTGAAAATTTTCCGGATATTTCAAGCATCAAATCGCGATCACGTATAAATTCTTGTTTACCAAATGTGCCATAGATCTCATCAGGCATAATGGCCGAACCATAATCGCGATGTATCCAGGCAGTTATTTCAGGTGGATAGGAGCTGAAGGGAATGAGTGAATCATGTGTTGCCCAGCCGACAATCTCCACACCATGGAACGGTTCAGGTGTATAACTATTAGATACGTCAAGTACCACCGCACGCGGGCCACCTTCCGAAAATCTACGCCAGAATGGGCGAATAGGTAGCCAGTCCGGCGATGGTGGACGAAGTTTCATTGTCTCGGCGTCCCACATTACATAACAATGCACTCCATGAGAGGCAGGGCTTTGACCAGTGTAAAAAGCAAACGGTGTCGCTTCCGCCAGCCACTCGGCATATGAGGTGACACGCCCATACATACCATGCTCTTGCATACGCTGGAGATTGGGCAAGTCACCCGTTTTGATCCACCGCTCGATAAGTGCAGGGTCTGCTGCGTCAAGGACAAGTGCAAGAACCTTTTTCATGGCTATTCTCCTTACATCTTATAACTGTAATGTATTACCTAATAAAAAACGGTAACCGAACAAGTATTCGCTGCAAATAATGCTCCCAGATTATGAAGTTTACGGTTTGATAGCTGAACCGATGATATTAGGAGGAAAATTAATATGAATAACTTTAATATCGTTGAATCCAAGGAAAAACACTTCACGAAAAGTCTGTTCAGTAAAACGATAGTAGTCGCCAGGGGCATTATGGACTTCGAGTGTTAATGTACTACGGAATAACGAAGGCATAAACGAGTGCCAGCGAATTTTTTTAAATATACGGAACAAGATGTTGGCTTGTACCGCCGCCAGATTCCCAGTCAGTTGCACGTAACCAGGCACTCCAATAACAATTAATCCTCCAGATTTTGTAACTCTACGAATCTCGGAAATTGATCTCCAAAAAAATTTATCGTGCTCTAAAACACCATTGCAAAGCGTCATATCGAAATAGCCATCTTGAAAGATAGACATATCGTTGGCATTAGTATTCAAAATTTTAAAATCTTTGTATTCATCAGGGCCATTTAGATTAATCCCAATCTTCTGCCGAGCACTATTCAGTGATCGCATACACAGCAATGATGTTTCCCCAGGTACTGCTCCTACCTCCAGTACGCGGCCATGAGTAGCCCGTGAGGAAGAAATCTTTTCAAATTCGCGGAATACTTTTGGATGCATCGGGTTTTCCTATTTATGATGATATTTTTTGTAAGCCGGGTATTTCCAGCACTTTGCCTTGCATTTCGGGCGATATATCTTTTCCTAACAATGAGAAAATAGTTGGTGCCAGGTCAATAATGTGCGCATCACGAATCTCGCCCGGCAAAATTTCCTTGCCATGAACCATAAGAAAACCTATGTTAGCATGATTCCCGCTACGACCTTCAGGGTTATGCCCGGGAGTAGGCCAGGGAATATTTCCATATTCGGGTGAAACTATAAGTCGGTGCTCTGCCGCCGAGTCCTCATTCCATGAGCCTACAATATCCGGGAGCCAGCCCACCCTTTCGCCTTCAAAAACATCCTTTGCAAGAACAAGTTCTTTTATCAAAGGTTTGCCAGTGTCTGCATCAATAAATGTCTTCAAACCTTTCATAATCACTTGGCAAAGTTCTTCATATTCCCCTCCCGGTGAAACAATTCCTCTGGCTTCACGGCCTTTTAAATTGATTCGAATCCCAACTCGAACCTCAAGAGGAAGCACAAAAGCCGGAGTCTTCCTCCAATCCAACAGCCCCAGCCTCCAAAAGAGAGTAATTTTTTTTCGCACCGAAAGAGGCAATAAGGCTTTTATTTTGTGTCGCAAAGACAAAGGTATATATCCTCGGATCCTTTTCAAAAAACCTGTTTCTACTGTTCTTTTACCATTGGGATTAAGCACTCGATGCAGCATTTCTGGAAGAATCACCTCTCGTGAATGATTATGTGTCATTCCGTGTGTAGAAAAAATCAACGATATACAATCCTCCCCTGCTGCTTTTAGTAGCTCTCCAATTGCTCGATCAGAAGCAATATACACCTGCTTTAAAGCATCAGACGATTCATCCTTTTCTGCTTGTGTTTTGATATCACGGATATTTGTATTTGACCACAGCCGGTGTCCTGCCCGATGGACTGCAGGCAAAACCGTAATCATCACATCCCACACTTCATCCAGCATCATCCGAATGGATAAATCCTTAAGAGTATGAGTAAGTTCGATCATTTCATCTCGTGTCTGCAAAAATTCTTTCAGGGTCACAATATCATATTTTTCCTCATGATAGTGAATACGCTTTAATTCCTTCGCAATGCGGGCACTGTAATATTTCGGGTTTGACTGGAGAGAAGTCATCATATGGTCCGAAGCCAGGGAAAGAAGTTCAATTCCATTAAAGGGGCTTGTCATAAATGCATTTGGGACATTTATGACCAATCCACGAGGAGTGCCCCCATGAAATTGGCTCCAAAAAGGAGATACTGAAACCCAATCTGACGACGGCGTTTCAGTCTTCATTTTTTCTGCGCGCCAGCTAAAATGACTATAAAGGCCATGCACTCCAGGCTGCTGACTCAGGTAAAAAGAATACCAGTTTGAACCCGGCAAATATGAGGCATAGGATTCCAACAATCCAAAGGAACCCTTTGTTAAAAGTTCTTTAAAAATTGGCAGGGAACCGTCATTTGACCATTTCTCAATCAAGCTATACTCGGCAGTATCCAAACCAATTACAAGCACACGCCTCATACGTCATTGACCTTTGTTCGATCTGCCATGCCGTGATAAAACCCTTTAACCCAGGCCGTTAATCCTATCAGGATAAATGGCAACTGGAATACATAACGGATGAGATCAGTTACGTTCCACTGCACCACCCTGAATGATATATATACAAACCTGCGCCCCCAAAGCATCCAGCCCAGCCGGGGATGTTGTGCAATCCATTCCATGAAAGCATTGAATTGAATTTTCTCCAAGGCACGCGCATGCCCAAAATTCCAATGATGGCTAACCAATTCGCACACCATACGCCTGCCTGCATGGCTGGCAATTATTTTTGGATTAAAGATTGTTTCAGATGGCCAGCTTGCCGCAATTTTGAGTGTAAAAACTACATCCTGCCCATGAGGTGAATCACAAAATCCACCAACAGCATCAAACGTACTTCGACGAACAGCAAGATGAACACCTGGGAAATACCTTGCAGTGCCATATGGCCTTCTAAGAGGAAAATCAGCATATTGCAGGCGATTATCACTTGAGGCAATTAAATCCCATGGATAAGTATCACGAATTGCTCCACTACATAACACAGCTCCTTCTTGGAAGGTACGTATTGCATTGGTGATCCAGTCATCTTGCAAAATACAGTCAGAATCGATAAATGCCAACAAGTTAGCTATTGCCCTTGTCGCCCCTAAATTGCGCGCCTCACCTGGAAGTAAATACCTGCTGGAAGTCGCTTTTTTAAGCAATGGAAATCTTGAAACAACCTCCGTTACTTCCATGTCCTGGTCACAATAAGCGACTATGGTTTCATATTCCACTTGCGTCTTCTGCGCCATGATGCTTTCAATGCAAATAGTCAAGTCATGAGCATTGCCGCGTGCGGGGACAATTATAGAGAATTCTACAGCCATTTCTTGATTCGATACCAATATAGAGCAAGCGATCTGTTCAATAAACGAACAAGCCACGAACGTTTTTCATCCACAAAACCCTTCGACAGGGGCAAGTCACCGCCTGTTAGTATCACCCTATCTGCCACCATCCTCTGTGATTGCCAGTGTCTCCTTCGCTTTAAAATAGAAATACTCTCGTACATCAATGAGATGAGAGCGTGGAGGTATTCCTTCAGCCATCCACGGCGGGTTGTTTCGACCAATGCCGCGAACTCATACATAATCATTGCAGGAAATAAAAGCAGGAGTGTGCGGACTTGATAGTGGAGCAATACTGTTAGCCAGCGGTTTCTCAAGTTGAGGTAAGCACGCCTTGATGGATACGAACCCGATCCGCGAAACGATAGGGCTTCCGTACCCATACCTCTATCATGATAGACAATCGCATTTTCTTCACAACAAATTTTATACCCGAGTGCCAACAGGCGATACGATAATTCCATATCTTCAAAATAGAAAAAATAATCAGTATCAAAATTTCGCATTTCCTCCAGCTTTTTCCTGTCGATAAGCAAGCAAGCACCAATAAAACCGTTTGTTACCGTCCGGACAGGGGGGTGCTGGATAAGTGGCTGATACCCATGCCGCAAAGACAATAGACCCACAAAGTGAATCTCGGCACCATCACATTGTAGAACATGAGTCTCCGGCAAAAGCACAACACGAGGGCAAGTAATTACAGCGCCGGTTTCAACATGAGCAGCCACCATCAACCCCAAAGAATCTTTTGACAAATAAACATCATCATCCACGAGCAAAACAAGATCGCTTTTGAGTTTGCCCAATCCAATATTCCGCGCACGCGTTAAGCCCAGATTTTCTGTCAATTCGATGATTTCAGCATTTGGGAATGCACGGTGGATTCTTTGAGTTCCATCGTCAGTTGAACCATTATCCACGACAAGAATGGTCTCCAATGGATAACTTTGCTCCATAAGCGACTGAATGCTTCTCAGGATCGTTCCGCTACTATTATAATTAGTAAGCAGAGCACTGATTTTCATTCTATAGCCAGCCAATTGGAAAGATCCCGCTGGAGCAGGCGCTGCAAATGTTCGATATCCTCAAAGAATTGATCATGCAAAATAAGACGCATGTCTTTAGAAAGTGGAGGATAGGATGAAACACTACTATTAACTCTATTTTGAAAATTCAATAGGGAAAAATAGAGTTTTTGCGGAATCCAATTGCGAATCCTACTTGTGAAAGCTTTTATCGCACGACGATGAGAGCTATTTTTCACCAACGATGGGATGGCTTTATTGAACTGAACTGAAATATCCGGCTCGAAGTCGGCATTTACCCCCAGGAAATTAAAAATATTTGCGATCATATCCTTTGGTGAGTTTTTCAAGTCATCGTAAAAATCAATATGAATCTGTTCGCGTGGAAAGTATTCCAAATAGCGGCTTATATGACGAAAATATAAACCAGCACGAATATGATGCCTCTGGCTTTGGATAACATCACTAGGATCATGTATTTCACTCTTTATGGCATCCTCAAACGAACGAATTTCCAACCCCTCCCGTCGGTTTTTCAGATATACCGAGTAGGCCCGTTCAATCGGATTCCTAAGTACAAGTATTAGTTTCATATTGGGTCGGTATTTTTTGATCTGACAGGGCACTCCAGGCGCATAGAGGTAAATTGGGGATGCCTCTCCAAGTGCCTGCGAACCCAGCCCCCCCGTGAATAACGCTTGATATTCCTCTAAGCTTTTAATAGGCCAATCAATACTTGGATCGATATGGTGATCAGGTTCAGCTTGAGATGCCAGATAAGCAAAAAATAAAGTTTCTTTGATCGGGCTCATGAACACTTGAGGATGTTGAGACAGGTAGTGATACAAAGAGGTGGTGCCTGCTCTCGCCGCGCCAATAATAATAAAATTAGGGATCATAAGCGAGTTTCCAAGAGTTGATTGTAAATCAACTCCAAGGATTTGATGGCAGTTTTCCAAACAAAAAACTCCTGAACATGCGATTGAGCGTTTTGTCCCAACTTCTCAGCTAATTGTGGATCTTCAAGAAAACGCAAAATTGCTAACGCAAAGGAGTCGATATTGTGATTGGGAACGATTAACCCGGTCACCTCATTTTCAAGGACTTCAGCAGAACCTTCAAATGAAACAATAGCCCTTCCAGTAGCCATGTAATTTAGTAGTTTTAATGGAAGCCCATCACATTCAATGCGTGGATTCAAAGCAATGCAGGCTGAATGCAGTTGCCGTGGAAGTTGAAAATAATCGGAGTTCTCTATAATCAGATTTTTCTGAATCCCCAACCTAGAAATCAAATCTGCATATGGCTGAATGGAGAATCCCGTAACAATTTTAAGTAATGTGTCAGGGCGGTGATTTAGAACCTTTCGAAAAGCATGCAACATCAAGTCAATACCCTGATAGGAAGCAAGATTGCCAGTGTAGATCAGGGTTTTCGAGATTGATACAGTCTTCTTTTGTAAAATCGATTCGGACACCACATCAGAATTAAAGTGATCTGATTCCACCCCCCCATACACGGTAGTCACCTTATGAGGGGAAATATTTATTTCGTTAATGAGTCTTTTTCGAATTGAATTGGTAACAGCCACAATATGATCTGCATGAGTTGGAAGCCAATGATCGATAAAATCTCCAATTCTCTCCAACATATTGACCGGAATACCCATAGCATAGGATTGCAATTCGGTTGAGAGCAATGTGTGAACATCAAAAACAAGCGGGATTTTCAAAAGGCGCGCCGGCGGCAAGCTGGCAAGCAAACCTTCGAAATGATGGGCATGGATAATATCAAACTGTCCATTTTGAACAACCCGGAATATCTTTGCAGAAAGCAGGGAATCAAGAATGGCAATCTTTTGGTACGTGGGTCCAGGAGTAACTTTATGATAGGTAGGAACATTCGGAATACGGTGGATTTGGAATGGAAGATCCGCGATATGCTGGCCTAAATGATAGGTTATTACATGCACCTCATGCCCGCGCGCCGCAAGCCCCTCTGCCATTCTCAATATACGAATGGGCGTACCTCGAGGATATGGAAATGGGCAGGCTGCAATAACTGCGATCTTATAGTTGTTCTTCATAGAGTCTGGCGATTATAATCGCCATTATGGTGATACTCCAAAAATCAATGGGAATTTTATGATAATTGATTCTCGAAACCTGCCACAAAAGGAAATATTAACCGCTGATATTTGTATTGTAGGTGCAGGTGCAGCAGGGATCGCGATTGCGCGAGCATTTAATAACTCGGATATAAAAATCGCCCTGCTCGAAAGCGGCGGATTAACTTTTGATCATAAAACCCAGTTCCTGTACAAGGGAGAAATAACCGGCCGAAGTTTTACGCCAATGGAATTTACCAGACGACGCCAGTTCGGAGGAAGTACGGTAACCTGGTTTGGACGATGTCGTCCACTAGATAAAGACGATTTTGAGCAACGCGCCTGGATCCCAGGCAGCGGCTGGCCGTTTTCCATTAAGGAATTAAATCCATATTACGAGCAGGCAGGTGATGTACTTCAGATTGGTGAAAATCGATATGACGCTTCGCATTGGGATAAACAGGAAGGCTTCAAAGGTATTGACCCATCAAGCCCATTGGAAACAAAAATATTCCACTTTAGCCCGCCCGCTCATTTTGGAAATTCCTATGGCGCAGAATTAAGGCGTTCAACCAACATCAGCGTATATTTATATGCAAATGCAATACAGGCCCAGGTGGCGAACGGTGGAAATCAAATCAAAGCCCTGCAATGCGCGACGCTGCAAAAGACCAAGTTCAGTGTGGAGGCAAAAATCTTCATCCTTGCAATGGGAGGGTTGGAAACAACAAGATTGCTGCTCACATCAAACAATGTATATATCAACGGCATAGGCAATCAAAACGACATACTTGGCCGTTTCTTCATGGATCATGTAAGTTTCTTCGATGGATCTGTTCTTAAAATTCCAGATAGTTTCCCAAAGAGTTTTTTTCGTCTTGATTATTCCACCGCAATGAAAAATATAGGGATGGTCCGTGCAATTGGCCTGACAAGTGAATACCGACAAACAAATCAATTATTAAATGCCAGTGCATTTTTCGTTAAACGTCCCGCTTATAAAATGGACGATCGATTCTTCTCTTTGGAAATGAAGAATTTTATTCAAGCCTCGGAGATCATAAGGCACACAACAACTCCGTCATTAAAATTGATCGGGGACATCCGAAGGTCAATCAGCAATGCTGCGACTCTGCTGCCTGTGTTATTAAAAATAATTACCGCAAAAAAGAGCGAATCGCTTTATGGACTGCACCTCCAACTTGAATGTACGCCCAACCCACAAAGCCGATTAACTTTATCCGATCAGAAGGACGCCCTGGGAATCAATCGCCTCAAACTTAACTGGCGGTTGACACAACATGACTTGGAAAGTTATCAGCACTTTCGGCGGGTTATATTTAATGAACTCGGCAACCTTGGATTTAAATCCCGCAAAATCGAACATGGAGTAGACAATGAAGGCTGGCCTGTCTCCCTCACCCCTGCAAAACACCCTTCTGGCACCACTCGCATGCACAAAAATGAAAGATACGGGGTCGTCAATGAACACTGTCAAGTCCACGGGGTTCATAATTTGTACATCGCGAGTGGCTCGGTATTTCCCACATCAGGAATGGCGAATCCAACTTTGACCATTGTGGCAATTGCCTTGCGTATTGCAAAGAGAATCAAACACGAATTACGGGGATGATCATTGCTGGTCTGACGAAACAATAAACAAGCGTGGCAATACCAAAATAAACATCCCCGAAGTTAGAATAATCTGACTGACTACAGTGGTCCATGCCGCGCCTATAATTCCAAGCTGCGGAATGCTTATATAATTCAATCCGACATTAACTAAGACGGCCACCAACAGGACAAGCACGGTCTTCTGTTCCTGATGCGCCGCATTGGCAACGATGTTTGCTATTATCCCGGCAAACAGGAATGGCACACTGATAAACAGGATCTGCGTGGGAAGTATGCTTGCATGGTAATCATCCCCAAAAAAAACTGTGATGATGGATGCGCCGAAAATATTCATTAAAATTGTCAAAAAGATTCCCGCCGTAAATACGATGGAGGCCAGCAATAAGAACCGTGTACGCAATTTTTGTATCTGGTGGCTTGCAAAATATTCCGAAAAAACGGGCAAAAACACCATATTAAATGGACGAACCATAAATCGAACTGCCTCGACCAGTTTTATTCCCAACTCATAATTTGCTACTTCTCTCACATTCAGCATTGCTCCAACCAGAATTGTATCAAAACGCATATGCATCAGATTCAGAGTGTTCGCCAAAAAGAAGGGAAAGGCCGCCTTGAGAATCTCCGCACTGACGCGAGGCTCCCATTTCAGATCAATTGCCCCAAAATTACGGCTGGTAATCCAAAAGCATGCAACGATAAATAGAAGACTTATAAAAACATACCCGCACAATACCGGGATCAAAGCCCGGGAGAAGATCGCAATCAGGATAATTAATGGCATGGTTAATATCTTAAGACCCCCTATTATAAAAAGGCGATACACAACCTGTTTTCGACCTAAAAAAAAGGACAAAAAGGGGTGGCCGGCCTCTTCAAGAAAATCATATGCGCTTGCTAACAGCATCACAGGGGATAATGCCGGTTGAATAAGCCACACAACAATGTTCAGCAAGACAAAACCGATCACTATGGCAATGAAGCGAATTGACAAGGTACGCGAAAGATGGATCAGGCTGTTATGGGGATTGGTGGCTGTACTTCGAATCAGATAGGTATCTGTCCCAAAATTCAAGATGACTGCGACCAGGCTGGCAATGGATAACGCATAGAACATGGAACCCAGGTCTTCTTTTAGGAGATTCCGCGTTAATACGGCAAGAATAATGTAGCTGGTCCCTTTTTCGACAAGCTGAAGAACCGTTGCCAATGTGAAATTGGAACGCGCGCTATTTATATTGCGAGGTAAAACAAAATTCTTGAACAAGGGTTAATTCTATGGTAAAATGCCCTGCCTTTAAAAGGCAACTGACCCAACGGCATCATTGTACGGAAAGGATCTATCACATGGCTAAATGTAACACCTGCGGCAAGACAACCACCTTCGGGCACAGCCGCTCTTTCTCCCTGCGCGCAACCAACCGCAAGTTCAAGGCGAACCTGCAAAAGGTTTCCGTCATGGAAAAGGGCCGTCTGGTCAAGAAGGTCTTGTGCGCCAAGTGCATTAAGACACTCGGCAAATCTGCCGCGTAGTTCGTTTTCACTTACATCAAAGGTCACGGCCATAACACGGGCCGTGATTTTTGTTTAACCAGCCAAAAGACTGACCAATTCCCCCACCCCCGCCGCTGACCCACCGGGATGTTTGAAAGCGGCATTTCCGGTGACGAACGCATTCGCTCCGGCTTTCTTTACGATGGGAATTGTTTTTAAAGACATACCGCCATCCACTTCCAGATGGGCTTTGGGGTTGACCGAATCCAGCTGTACGCGAAGTTCCTTCACCCGGTCTGCCATTTCAGGCATGAAGGCCTGCCCGGAATAACCGGGGTTCACGCTCATCACCAAAACCAAATCCACCTTTGACAGGACAGGCTCAATGGTAGAAACAGGCGTCGCAGGTCGTAATGTGACTCCGGCGGTGCAGCCCAGGGATTTAATTTGCGCGATGGCTTTTTCCAGGTCCGTGCACGCTTCCACATGGACCGTGATGTTGTTCGCTCCAGCTTTGGCAAATGCCTCGATGTGTCTTTCCGGATTCTCGATCATCAGATGAACATCCAATGGAAGTTTGGTGGTGCGTTTGAGTGCCTCCACAAAAAGCGGCCCCACCGTAATGGTCGGCACAAAATGACCATCCATCACGTCAACATGCAGCCAGCGGGCGCCGGCAGATTCACATGCGGCGATCTCATCCGCGATGTGGGCAAAATCGGAGGCAATGATCGAAGGGGCAATAATATATTCAGGCATTAAATTTCTAATGGGAGATCAGCGAATCGGAGGGAACCATGCAAGATAGACCCAAAACCAAAACGGGAACAGACCAAGCACGGCTGCCAGCGCCACAAAGAGGAGTCCCCAAAAGGCAAAGTCAATGTCTTCGAATGCAGAGGCAATTTCAACGTCGGGTTGAGGCGTTGGTTGGGATGCTTGATGCCTCGATGTGGCAGGTTCCGGCCGGGGCGTGGAAGGCCGCTCTCGGGCAGGGGGTCGCGTTGAAATCTGCGGCGGAATTGATACGGGGGCAGGTTGGTTTACTGATAAGGGAGCATCTTGTTGAGTGCCGAAGGTCTTCAACACGCGGCCCAGTTGATCTGCTGTGCGATAGCGGGAAGCGGGTTCCTTGGAAAGAACTTTCATGACGATCTCTTCGAGAGCCGAAGGGATATCGGGAAGGTACTCGCGAATGGGAATGGGACGCCCGGAAATGTGCAGGCGAGCAAGTTCATCCGCTGAACCGGCGGTGAATGGCGGCGTGCCGCTTAATAATTCATAAAGCACCACGCCAAGCGAATAGACATCGGAAGCAGGTGAAGGCGCTTCCCCTCTCGCCTGTTCAGGAGAAAAATAAAGCGGCGACCCCCAAACGACATCGGTCTTCTCACCGGGTGCGATGGTGGACAGCGCGCGTGCGATGCCGAAATCTGTGACCTTGAGCCGTCCATCGGATGAAACCAGCATGTTGTGCGGCTTCACATCACAATGGACGAGGCCGGCGCGATGAGCGTATCCAATTCCAGCGCAGGCTTGAAAGATCAACGGAATGGCATCTTCGACAGGGAAACGTCCGCGCTCACGAATGAGCTGCTTCAGGTCCTTGCCGGGGATATATTCCATCACGATATAAAGCATGTCATCGGCAAAGCCAAAATCATGCACGGTGACGATGTTGGGATGCGATAAATTGGCCGCGGCACGCGCTTCCTGACGGAAGTTATTCTGAAAATCCTCGTTGCCGGAAAAATCGGGACGCAGGATCTTGATCGCAATGTTGCGGTCAAGCATCAGGTCACGGGCGCGAAACACCTCGGCCATGCCCCCGGAGCCGAGTTGTTCGAGCAATTGATACCGATTATTGAGAAGTGTCCCTTCGTTCATCGGGTGCGATTATATCATTAGGGATTGAAGCAAAGTAAAAACACCTGATTGACTACGTGTATAAAGTACAAAAGAATTTCTCAAAAAATCATCGAAAGAACACCCGCCATAATTTCATAACTACCATGGCTGCAACAAAACATATGGCACAGCCTGCCAGTATTCCTGCCCACAGTCCGTACGCTGCTGCCCAATCTGCTGTTAATTTGCCAAGGAGAGTCGCCAGGCCAAAGGCAAGCGCCAATCCCAAGACATCCAGAATTATGCGTAGAAAGGTTTGACCGCCGGTGACATCCCCGCGTCGATAAGCACTCCAGCGATGTCGAATGATCGCGGCCAGTGCAAATGTGAGAAACAGAATCAACACCCCGGTTCCCAAGGGTCCCGCATATCGCGGCGCATAGACGGTGGAAAGGATCAGCAGAATAAACAATGTGCCCAGAAATAGAGGAATGAAATATCGTTTCATCATTTAATTTGAAAGAATGTAATAGATCGAAACCAGGAAAATGATCGTGCCGCTGAACAAACGGTTACGCCAGAATGGCGAACCGCGTGACCTGCTCCACAAGCCAAGCCCGATGATCAACAATCCGCTGAAAGAAAGGAGAATCCATATCGTCATTTTTGCTGCCTCATCATGCTAACACCCGCCAGAGCAATCCCCAACCCCTGCAGAGAGCGGATCCACCAGTCACCCTTACCTTGGGAAAACTCAATTAAACCACCTAGGACCAAAAGTACGCCTGCAACGACCAGAAACCGATTCATGCTGTCTTTTTATCTACTTTATCGACCCAGGCGAGACGGGATTGCCAGTTCTCCTGATCCTGTTCGGACAAACCCATATATTTAAGATATTGCGCGCCGTTTTCTTTTGCTGTTTCAACCATTTGTGCGGTCTTTTCAAAGCCACTGATCAACTCCATCAATGGCTTCAGGTCCGGACTTTTGCTGTGGATCACAGGCTCTTTCTGGATCAATTTCAACAACGAACGGGCTGCGCCAATACCCTCCCGCAGGAGTTCTGCCTGATCGGTGATCAATGCAAAGGCTTTCATCTTTCCATTTAGGTCAAGGACATCCTCAAAGCGCACTTCCTTCAGATGTGCATTGCCATGCTTGCTTCCCCATTCCGCTTCCAAATACCACATCTCACACAGGGCCTGCGAGTACTCGCGGATCAGCAGCAGGGTTTGCTTGAGCGTTTGTATCCTTTTAGCTTCCTTCTCTCCCAGTACTGCTACAGATCGGTCAAAACCCGCCAATCCTTTATCCAGCAGTTCGAGCATCTTTTGGGTATCCGTATAGCTCTTCGTGCGTGCATTGATCTGTTCCGGATTGGCCACCTCTTGCGCCAGGCGCGAACAGGCAGCGATCTTATTCATCAACGCAAGGTCCCGGACGGCTTTGCCTTGCATGTCCAATCCCAAAATCCCGGTTTCCTTGCGTTGTATGTGATAGGTTGCAATACTGTACGCATTGCCGTCCACGACTAAATCCGGTTGCCAGGCACCTGCAACCTCTTCCTCCTGTTTTTTATATCTCGCAATGGCCGCATCCACTGCCGCCACTCCTTTTTGCTTGCGGCTGAACGGCAGTCCCCAATACAGGACGTAGACCATGAAAAGACACATCAAACCAACAATTAGAAACACAATTATCAAACTTACAGCGCTTTCAATACCGCGGTTTATGGAAAAAAAAGTCCACAAAAGCATACTTCCCAACCCTAAGCTTACGATCAAGAAAGTCTTCATGAACGCTTTATTTATATAAGCATAGATTACATATGGTCTGCGCGGGCGAAAGCTCATTCCCAAAAGTGTTGCTGTTAACAAAAAACCACTGAGAGCAGGATGCATAAAAGGAGCATCTGCAACCAATTGAGAAAATGATCCTACAAGAAGAAGGACTAAAACAAAAGTACTTAAGTTGCTCACATTAATTCCATAAAATAAGGAGGGTCAAAAGAATAAACAAATGGCCAAGAAACACAGGAGTCAAATATCGTTTCAAAAAGAAAAAAATGGATTAACCTCGCAAGAGCAGATAGACCCCGGCCACGATAAGCCCGTTGACAACCTGACGTCGCCATGTCTTCTGCCCCCATTTGAGACTTAGTCCTCCCATCCCCAGGAGCAAAACTCCCAAACCAATCAACGCATATCCCAATAGAATCATGCGGACAATTCCTTCTCCAACTTCTCCGCAATCGCCTTGCGCGCCCGCCACCATCCCCACTCCTCGTCCAGGACAAGGAAGTCGATGGCTGGTTTGCTCCAGGCCACAGAAGCCTCTCGAAATACAGAGAGACTCTTGAACAACTCCATGATCGTCGAGCGATGTTTCAGACGCAAGGTCGTGCCGCCCTGCATGGGATCGTTCATCTTCAAGTAAACCGCCTTTAGTTTCTCCGCATCCGCACCTACTTGATCGATCTTCTCCAGGTACTTTTGAAAGATGCCATCGAATTCCCTTAGGCGGGATTCGACTTCATACAGTTGTTCGTCACTGATCTCAACCAGGCGATTCAAGCCGTGATCCAATGCCCATTGCGCCTGCCAGTTCTTGCGTTCGATCATGGTCGTCACAAGAAAATGAAAATCCTGCTCGAAGGCCACGACATTCTTCCATAAGGTGTAAGCTGGCTCGCCTGCTGCACGAAAGTATTCCTCGTTGACGCGCAATCGAAGAAAAGCTCCCTGCATCTGGCGGTCGGTCTGCATAAAGCTATCGATCTCTTTAGCGCGCGTCAAGCTGTACGGCATATGCAGCACGTTCGTCGCCAGTTTTTGACAGCGAATGATGATCTCTGCCAACCCTTCATCCTTGACAAAACCACCATTTTCATCAATCGTGGCCATCCCTCGTATTGTCTGGAGACTATAGCCAACCACAATATATGGCTTGCCTTTTACATAAATCAGCGGAAGGTAAAGCGAATAACTCTCAAAGAATTGTTTGAGGCGATGCGCAGTATAAGCCATACGCGGGTAGCGCCGCACAAATCGCCAATCTCCCCAAGCTGGCATGAAATAGAGTTTGTTCCATAAGAAGAACCCAAATCCAACCAGAAGGATCCAGAACACTGCTAACCCCGACAAAATTTCCGAGGAAAAGGATCGCAGCAACGATCTGGAGGAAAAGAATATAAGGAGGGACCCCAGGAATGCGATCACCAACATCATACCAACCATGGTTATAGATCGATTCCAATAGGCATAACGCAATCCACGTCTTGGACGGGCGGCATTGATGATCGAAACGACAGGCACAAGGAGCACGGCATAGAAAAGGTATACCGAATTTCCTGTCTGCAGCGTGGCGATACAAGCCAAACCGCAGAGCAAGATAAAGATCAAAATGAACCAGGCTCTTTGCATGTTTTTGTTATTATCTCAAGAAAGTTCAGTCAAGCCAATCTCAAAAACTTTCCAAGCTTCTCCATCCCCCATTTGATGCCGTTTGCAATAAGAACGCTAACGACCAGCAAAGCAATGAACCCAACCAAGGCACCCGTTCCCTGCCAACGCGATTCAGCAAAACCACTGGCATAAATTGCACCTGTTTTCCCAAGAAAAGACACCAGGAAGACAATCATAAAAATTTTCAGAATATCCCACCCGAGACCACCCCATGCCTGATCTTTGGAAATACTCGCTCGTTTGTAGTTTGAATAGTGTTTTAAAGGTAGTAACAAAGCGGAAATTGCCAAAATCAAGTAAATCAGGATAGGAAGCATGGAATTCGCCTGTAGAGGCCAAACTAGAAAAACACTATAAAACATCAAAAGCACCAGGAATTGCTGTAATATTTTCTTCAAGACTCCCCCTATTCTTTTGCGATTGGCCAACCGATCTTCTTTGCCAGCTCCACTTTCCGATGGTAGTATTCCCAGTCCTCTTCTTGAACAACGCCTTCATGTTCAAAACGGTCAATGATTGCTAAAACGCCTTCTTCGATGGCTTCCATTTGTTTAAGGGCAAGAAGTACATTTCTGTCCTCCTTTTTTTGCTCGGCTATAACACTAACAATAAGTAAAGACCCATTCCCTTTTGCCGTTAACAAGGAAAGCCTGTACTTTGCGTTCATATACCTTACAAAGGCATCACTAATCTCGGTTAAAAGCAATGCGTCTTCATACAGGAATTCCAGGGCAAAGCTATAACCCAACGCCTTACGGACTTTTTCATGTATAGGTCCAAGTATGGCAGGCGACTCATCAACAGCTGCCTGTAAGGTGGGAAAACTTGCCATTAGTTGACTCCAAAGTGCTCCAACACCTTGTCGCTCGAATCTATCTTTGGATCGCGCAAGAATCTTCTCACATTGTTTTAGCTTATTTATTAAATAATACTTGGATCGGACATATTTTATATCTTTATCTCGTTCTGCAGCGCCCATAACAAAAGAAAAATTCTCAATACGGAATAACTTTTTAAACAACTCATCATTATCCACTACCTGCATGGCCTCGTTTAACAAAACAATTCCAATTCGTTTTTGAAAGCCATATTTCTTTAAATCTCTTGGGTAATAGTAATTCACCAAGAAATATTTTTTATCTCCTATGATTAATACTGGCAAGTGCTTTCGGAATTTCTCCCCTGATTCTTGAAACCCATGAATGGCGCGTCGAATACCAGAGTATTTCCAAAAAACATATCGCGTAGAACGTGTCTTAACACCATATATTTGTTCAGGGAGCCAGGCAATAAGAAGATAGCTCAATCCAATAATAAATAATGCTACTAGATTATTCCAGGGTAAATTAAAATAACTAAACCACAAAGTTGGTACAAAAAGCATAGATACTAGTCCAAGCAGAACAAGAGGGGCCAAAACCCAGTCATGTGGGATTCCCCTCTTCCGTTGTATCCATGGACGATTTAAGGCGTTGTTATATTCCTGTTGAGCAGCTTCAATTTCTTCTTTTTTATATTCATAGGTAGGCTTATAGCGGATTGTCATTTAGTAATGTACCTTTATGGTTTCTTGAACCACTTGGAAAATGAAGAGGTTATAGATTTGACAGCAGAAGCAGCTTTTTGAGTTGTACTCTTGATGACATTTGATGCAGCTTGCCCAACTTTATTGATGTTATTGGCGATGTTCTGCCCTGTCGATGCTACTTTATTAGCAACCGATTGCCCCACATTGGTAATTGTACTGGAGACCGCCTGCCCCACTTTTTGTACAACAGCAGAAGTACCGGGACTGAACGGTTTTACAAAGTTGACCAGGGCAGTGGTTGTATTGTTAACGACGCTTGCTGCCTTTTCAGTAACTTTGGTTACAGTTGTTGTGACCGCTTGAGTAACTTTAGTAACAACCTTGGATGTGTTTTCAGCCACTTTCGTGACCTTATTAGCCAGATTTTCTCCAACCTGCGTAATTTTCTCCGCCGCTTTATTTCCAGCATTTTCTACATTATTGGCAAATTGATTCTTGGCAATCGTAGTAAGTTTACCAACTATCTCACCGCCTTGTTTAAAGTTGTTTTTCCATACTTGCGGGATTTCAGTAATAGCATCCCAATTCTCAACAGCTAAACCCACGGCACCAATCACTAAACCAATCGGTGCAGCAGCTAACAAAATAGTACCGAGTATAGGTGCCGTTACAGCGGACACGCCCAACAACAATGCTAGCGAACCAACTGCTAAAAGGCCACCGCCCAGCATCTGCAAACCCACCCCCCAACGTTCATTACTCATCGTTTGCAAATCTTGCTCCGTATTCAAACGATACCAACTAACTCCAAATTGTAATGCCCCTCCAATAGCACCAAGCCCTCTTGAGAGAGGAGAAATGCTCTCAGCAAATTCCTGCGCGCCACGCGCCCATGTAGCTCCATTAAGAATAGTGGAAATTCCTCTTGTTCCTTGAGAGAGATCCGCCCAACCGCTTAAAGAAGTACCCATTGTTGTAAGGTTCTTCCCTGCGGTATCATACCCTGTATATTGCGCAACCAGACCAACTAACGTTGCAAAGCCACCTACGCTGCCAATACCATTCTCCAATGGTTTATAAGAGATATCCCCTAAATTCAATATATCTATTTGGCTGGCCTGTACAGGTCGATTGACATCTTGAATAGCTAAACTACTCCCCAACTCATTATATTGTTCAATGCTAATATTTCCCCTTTTGTAAGCCCTCCAAGCCTCATACCCTTCCAACTCTTGGTAAGTAGGGCTTTTCCCAAAAGCATCCTGAAATGAGGAAATTAAAACATCAGTAGCGACGCCGGAAGGAGGCTTTGGAAGAGACGGATTGTAACTAATATATGGCACCAAAATCTGGTTGAAAGCTTCAAGCTGACTCAGAGAAGGTGGAATCTGACTATAAGAAGTGCTAATTCTACGTACAGCAGTTGCCACAACTGGAATTTCATCTTTAAGCTCAACAACTCCTTCAATCATATTTTTTATTGCATCAAATATATCAGATGGGTTACCTGGTCCATCATCTTTTTTATCTTTTTCTCTTGTAACGATTCGGTCGCCTTCACCGGGTGGTACCTCTCTCGCATTTTGCAATAGAGCAGCAGGAATCATATTTGCTGTTGGGTTATTCGAAAAAGAAATGACGGCCGGCGCTCCTTTTTTCTTTTCCTCTTTCTTGTCCTCCTGCTGTGAATAAGTATTTTGAAACGCCATACTGCCAGCCAACACCGTTGCAGAAGCAGCCGCAAGCAAACCCCAAGGAAGCGAGGCTGATGGTGTTGTATTTACAGACGAATTAAGTTTACCAACTCCAGCAAGTACCGCACCATCTGCGAAGGGATTGGGGGTATTTCCTGTGGTGGATGTGGTCGTGGTCCCATCGGATGGCGGGTTGCTTTGTCCGCCTTCGTTGGTTGTAACAGTTGCCCCCGCGTTTGTATTGTTGTTCCCACCGCCAAAACCTCCAGCAAGGGTGGTGGTGGAAGGCGTGGATTCTGTATCAGGACCGGTAACAGGCACAACAGCGCTTTGAGGCGGCGTGAAGGCGGGGATATCCTGTAGGAAGCTGAACGGGTTCACAGTCACCACGGCAGCCTTGATAGCCTTGTTGCCTGCTGCGTCGGTAACCTTTAAGGTGATGAAATATTCACCCCAGCCCGCCTTGGTGCCATCGGCAAACTTTCCATCCCACAAAACATCTTCCTTAAATTTATTTCCGCTGAGCGTATCGAGCCATGTCACTTTTTGATACCGTTCATCGTCGTCTTCGATCACCGTACGATAGAACGACAAACCGCTGCCGTTATCTTGAAATTCGTAATACACGGTTTCACCGAGCGAGAGCGTCGCAGTCATATCGATCAAAGGCGCGATCGTATCGATCTTGATGTTCTGGAGCGGGACCGTGGTGCTGTTGCCCGCCTGATCTGTGACCCGGAATTGATAGGTGTGCAAACCATCGCTCAAGGATAATTGACTGGCCACGCTCCAGGCCCCGCCATCGGCAGACGCTTCCACCAAACCGACAGTTGATGTGGCGTCACTGACCTGGGTCGCCACTGTCACATTCGACATATACCAACCATTCGTTCCGAGCGTGCCGGTAATGGTTAAGCTGATCGTGGGTGTGGTGGTATCCACCCGAATCGTTTGTTGACTGATCTCCGTGATATTTCCCGCATAATCTGTGGCGCGGAACCGATAGGTGTGAACCCCTTCCGTAAAGAAAACGGGATTGATATATGTGGAATAGGTGCTTCCATCCGTGCTCACCACAAATGCAGATAAGCCGGAACCCGAATCACTGACAGAGGGCGTGATGGTGACATTCGAAACATACCAGCCGTTCGATCCGCTCGTGCCGCTGATCGAAGTGCTCAAAGACGGTGTGACGGTATCCACTTGAATGATCTGCTGCGCGGTCTCGGTAATGTTGCCGGCAGTATCCAGGACCCTGAATTGATATGTATGGATTCCATCCGTGAACACAATGGGGCTGGTGTATGGAATATACCCTCCCCCATCTGCATTGACTTCCAACGCAAGCAAGCCGGAACCCGCATCCCCAGCAGAGGGGGTGATCGTTACATTTGAAACATACCAGCCATTGAGTCCGCTTGTACCGCTGACAGAGGTGCTCAAAGTCGGTGTAATGGTATCTACTTGAATGATCTGGGAAGCCTGATTAACAAAACCGGCATAATCTGTGACCGTTATCTCAATCGAATGGACTCCATCCGTAAAAGTGATCGGGCCGCTGACGGCACTTACAGCGCCGCCATCGATACTCGCGGTAACAGAAGCAACGCCGGAGCCAAGGTCACTGGCAAGAACGTCAAGTGTGACATTGGATCTGTACCAACCATTGATCCCAGTCACTCCGTTCAGGTTGCCGCCAATGGATGGCAGCGAAGAATCAAATTTGTAATTTGTTGACCCGGCGGCGAAAAGCCCGGTGGCAGAATCCACACGATAGGTAATGGTACGAGCTCCTTCGCTTAGCACTGAAGTGGAACAGGTGGTGGCTCCCGCAGTACATGGGAAGGACGCACCATTCACTGCGCCGGATATGGTCACGGATTGTCCCTGCGGGTCGGAGGCTGTTAAGTTAAGGATAAGATCACCAATACACCATCCGTTATTTCCGTATTGTGAACAATTAAGGACTGCACTGATAGTTGGCGGCAAAGTGGGCGGTGTTGGGTCTTCACAGCCGGGGTCACAACGAGTCTCATAGGCCAAACAACATCCGCCTCCAGGCCCGGGCCTGGGGCAGATCGGGGAAGGTCCCGGCTTCCAATTCACGCACTCATCATACTGACATTCCCTTGCACAATTTGGCGCATTGGCTTGAATGGCAGAGACAAGTGTGATCCCACCCGCTTCTTGAAGCGGCTGCCTGATCTTTTCAGTATTATTTATTGGCGGTTGAATAACCGCTGGCAATAACCAAAGCGTCACAGCAAGCAGGATCGCAATGAATACTCGCGTCGGCTCCAACAAACTTGATATTAAATTTTGCAATGTATGGATTCTCATATTTACCCTCGCTTTGTGAAATGAGCTACAAATATTTTACTCATTTCCACTTGGTTATACAATAGGCAATTGCCTGAAAAAGAAATACACATACTAAAATGATATCAGCCACCAGGCTTCAAAATTTCCCGTTATGAAGGACTGAACGACACATAAATCGAATAATTCCCTCAGGTATAATCTTTCCCATGCGAAAAGGACTCCTCCTCTACAATCCCGCAGCCGGGCGTTACCCCGTCCGCCGTCATGTGCGTGGAATTTTGCATCCCCTCAAAGAAGCGGGCTGGAGCATGGAGATCGCAGAGACTTTAAGCGGCACTCATGCCACACAAACCGCGCATCAGGCCGCCAATGAAAAATACGATGCCGTCTTCGCCATTGGCGGCGATGGAACGGTGGGCCAGGTGGCCAGCGGACTGGTGGACAGCGAAACCGCCTTGGCCGTTCTCCCCGCAGGCACCACCAACGTGTGGGCCATAGAGCAGGGTCAACAGCCGTTCAGTTGGTTCAAGTGGCGTGCACTGGCTGAAAATGCCAAACTGCTTGCCAAGGTCGAGCCGCAGCAAGTGGATGTGGGCTTGTGTAACGACAATCCATTTTTATTGTGGGCAGGTGTTGGGTTGGATGCGCACACGATCAACAAGATCGAGCCGCGTCATCGCTTCCTCAAACATCTTTCCGTGCCGCACTTTTTCGCCACCACCGTTTGGGAGGCCACCTTCTGGCATGGCCTTGATCTGCGCGTGTACGCCGATGGTCAATTGGTGGAAGGTCATTATCTTGTTGCGGTCGCAACCAACATTCGACATTATGCCGGCGGCATGTCTGTGATCTCACCCGATGCCCTGCTTGACGACGGAGAAATGGATATGTGGCTGCTCAGCGGAAACAATGTTGCCGATGCCCTTCGTCATTTTTTCGATCTGGTCGCGGGTCGTCACCTCACCTCCGACCAGGCCCGCCGCTTGCGCTTTCACAACGCACGGGTAGAATCGGATGCGAGCTTCGCCATTCAAGTCGATGGCGACCCGATGCTTGGCGGTCACAAAGCCGAGCTTACGATCAAACACCGCGCCCTTAAAGTTTTGATGCCGCAGAATGCTTTGCATTTATTGAAGACCCCGAAGAGATAAATCAATGGACTTAAAACCGTATCTGAATCGTTGGGTGATCCTGGGTGCGTTTGGCGTTGCCGGGACTTTACTCCTCATCACGCTCATCGCCATCGGCTGGACCTCTCCCCGCTTCTCTCCTAACGTTGGGTTTGCCCCTGCTGACCTCACCATGATCCCTGCCCCGACACATACACTGGAATTTGTCCCCACACCAACAGTAGACCCCTTGATCGGCACACCGACATTGCAAGCTAACACCATCGGGATTGGCGGTTATGTGCAGATTAGCGGAACTGAAGGCGACGGTCTCCGCATCCGCGCCACTGCAGGGTTGAACGGTGAAACAGTTTTTCGCGGGGAAGAATCGGAAGTATTCGCCGTCAAAGATGGGCCACAGGAAGCGGATGGATATACCTGGTGGTATCTTGCCGCACCTTATGATGACACCCGTACCGGCTGGGCTGTTGCAGATTTTCTGGCAGTGGTGCCTTCGCCGTAAAATTATTCCCATCCCCGCTGTGTCGGAGATAATAAAAAGGAAACTCATGAACGAAAAACCAACTGGCGTTACCGCAGACAAAACCAAACGCATCTTTACCATCACCTGGAACGACAACCACATCAGCCGCTATCCTTTTGGGTTGTTGCGAGCCGCCTGCCCCTGTGCCCAATGCCGCGGTGGACATGAAAACATGAAGTCCGAGCCGGATGCGGATGTATTCACAAGACAAATCGAAGATTCAGAATCGACTCGCCTGGCAAACATCGTCGCCACAGGTTCCTACGCGTTGACCATCGTTTGGGAAGACGGCCACGACTATGGAATTTACAACTGGCATTATCTTCGGGCACTATGTCCGTGCGATATTTGCAGAGCAGGAAAATAAAAAGGTACGGCAGGTTAACCTGCCGTACCTTTTTATTTAATCATTTACACAGAAAGGGGCGGCCTGCCACCCTTCTCCAGTTCTGCTTTCCAGTCAATTGCCAGCGCTGTAAATATCATCATTAAAGGGGGAATCCACCAAAAGGAAAAGCTAATGCTGCCTTCACTATATTGAACATAAAGTGCGCAACACCAGATGACAAAATATAAAAAGCCAGCCAACACTTTTCGTTTTCGATCTGCAATCGAGAATGCGTACAGGAACACAGGTAACAATACGACAAAATCCCATGGACCGGCATAGGGCGTCACCAACAGGGCAAGTGCCAAACTCCAATAAGCGGCAAAGATCGGCTCAAAATTCTTCCAAAGCCGAATCGTCCCCCACACTACGAATATTACAAGCACGAGCCATAAACCAAAACCTGCCTTGCCCAAAAAGCTGGGGAGAACAGTGTACATTGTTGGGTAAGACCAGTATGGATTTTTTTTATATCCTTCCAATGCATCCGGTATCCAATTCGGATACGCCACAAATAGCGGAAGGCAAAGCAGGAAAATTGCGGAGGACACCCTGAGCCCGAATTTCAAGACAGACCCGTAGCCGCCTTCTTGAAGGTATCGATAACACAGACCAATTCCGACCAAGGTAAGCAGCTGCGGCTTGGACAGGCCCAATGCAAGCAAAGCGGCCCCTGCCCAATGAAAATTATTAACGATCAAGACAACGGCGATCATGGCACATAGCGTTGTTACAAGCGAAAATTGCCCCAAAATTAAATGAGCAAGTGTCATGGGAAACAAAAAAGAGAACAACGCCAGTATGATGACGTCATAAGGCTTTTGATCCCTACCAAGAGTTAATAAAATAATCCCACAAAGCACAAGAATATTAAAGAAGTACCACACACCTCTCGCAATATTTTCTTCAAGCAGACCCAGCGGAGAAAAAAAACCAATTGACATGGGCAGCCATGCTGCGGGCAATTCCGCATCAAGCCCATCTGTTTGGTAGGGACTCTGCCCATGGACCAGTAAAAAGGCTGGGCTCCATAACTCATTGTAAAAATCCTTTCGCGGCAAAAGAATGTTCCAGTATGCCGCGGCAAACATAAAAGAGATGATCATCAAAATCAAAAGGGTCGGCACTCTCTCTTTTTTGAAAATCCCTGCGGAGAACTTAAATCGATTGATGTTCTTCATGATTCAATTTTACCCTTAAGAAAAACTTTCCCTGAATTTACTTCACCTAATATTAAAACTGAATTCCCTTTGTAAAAGGGAATTCAGCATGATCTTCTGATTTTATTCTTGTAAAAAATTCAAGTAACAGGCAATCTCATTTTCCTGTTCTTCTTAGAAAAATCTTGGTGATTTCTTCTGCGACGGCCGGCATTAATGCCAGCCCAACCACCAATCCCCATTCACGCCCGGTCATGAAATGGGTATTAAAGATCGACTGCAGAAAAGGAACACCACACACGATCAAAAGTAATATGATGGAAAAACCTACAGCGTATTGCATGTACTTATTCGAGAATATCCCGATCTGGAAAATGGAAGCACGTTCGGAGCGCACGGTATAGGCACGGAACAATTCAGCGAGAGATAAAGTAACAAACGCCATCGTATTCGCCGTTTGGACGTCAATTCCACGCCAATCGTGAGCCAGGACATAAGATAGCACGTTCATACCAGACGGGATGACTGCTCCCGCTTCGAGGTGCCACGCCAACCCGAAAACAAAGGCCCCCAACACCGCGCCCGTCTGTACAATGGTTTGTATTACGATGCCAATGCCCATCGAGCGATTAACGATCGGTTCATTACGGGCACGCGGCTTTTGATCCATGATATCAGGGTCGCCTTTTTCCATTGCCAACGCCAAAGCGGGAGCACCATCCGTGATGAGGTTAAGCCAGAGCAATTGGATGGCAGTCAATGGCGCGGGAAGACCGGCCAAAGTCGCGAGGAAGATGATCATGATCTCAGCCACATTCGAAGATAAAAGGAAGAACACAAACTTGCGAATGTTCCCATAGATAACACGTCCCTGCTCCACCGCCGAAACGATGCTGGCATAGTTATCATCCGTGAGAACCATGTCCGCAGTTTCCTTGGCCACATCCGTGCCGGTAATCCCCATGGCCACACCGATATCCGCGCGTTTGATGGCGGGCGCATCGTTCACACCATCGCCCGTCATGGCGACCACTTCATCGTTGGCCTGCAAGGCATCGACGATGCGCATTTTATGCTCAGGGGAGACGCGGGCAAAAACGTCGGTTTCCTCGATGACATCCTTAAGTTCATCGTCGTTGAGATCATCAATCATCGCACCAGTCATGACTTTTTTACCAGGGCGCAGCAAGCCAATCGCCTCCGCAATCGCTTTGGCGGTATTGGGAAAATCACCTGTAATCATCACAGTGCGAATACCCGCATGACGCGCCTTCTCAAGCGCAGGTTTGACTTCCGTGCGCGGTGGGTCAATCATGCCAAGGAGACCAGCAAAAACCAAATCGCGTTCAAGTTCATCGGCTTTGATATCGTCTGGGTTATCAGGCACATCCTTTTGCAAACGATACGCGAAGCCAAGTACGCGCAGGGCATCCCTGGTCATCGCATCGTTCGCGGCGAGGATGCGTTCCTTAACTTCTTTTGTTAATTCACGCGGCTGGTCGTCCATGCCTTGATATTTTGTACACAAGTCAAGCACGATATCAGGCGCACCTTTCATGGCTATCACATCCCAATCCTTATGCTGATCATCATAAAAAGGGGAAGGGTCGTCTGGGTTGGGATCCAGCACATTGTGGATCGTGATCATGCGTTTACGTTCCGAGTCAAATGGAACTTCGTTGGAGCGAGGATACGCCTCATCGAGATCGACGTGAACAGCTCCAGCTTTGGCAGCTGCCACTAACAGTGAGCCCTCCGTCGGGTCACCAACGATGCGATATGTTTTCTGGGATTCGTTCTCGCCGGTGGTTTCAATCGTCGAGTCGTTGTTCAATAATCCGAGCCAAAGCGTGGAAAGGATGGCAGGGTATTCGTTCACATCCACCTTTTTACCATCCACTTGAAATTCTCCTTTTGGAGAATATCCTGTGCCGGTCACCTGCATGAATTGATTATCCGCCCACACGCGAGTGACCGTCATTTCGTTTTGGGTCAAGGTGCCGGTTTTGTCGGAACAAATTGTCGTCGCCGAACCCAACGTTTCAACCGAGGACAGCTTTCGGATGAGTGCGTGGCGCTGGACCATTTCCCGCATTCCGAGTGCCAGGGAAATCGTCACAACAGCAGGAAGTCCTTCGGGCACAGCAGCGATCGCAAGGCTAATTGCGATGATAAAAACTTCTGTGATCTCCTCCACATATTCTTTTAAATATTCCAATGGACTTGAGAACAGCCCACTGATCTCCGTGTAATTGACCAGCGCGACGACAAAGACCACGGCAACTAGAATCAACGAGCCGATGCTCAAGGATTTGCCAAGTTGGTCGAGTCTTCTTTGCAGAGGCGTCTCCTCGGTCTCCACGCTCTGCAGCATTTTCGCGATCAAACCAAGCTGGGTACGCATTCCTGTTCCAGTGACGACACCGCGCCCGCGTCCGTAAGAGACGACCGTTCCCATAAACGCGGTATTTTTCCGATCTCCAAGAGGCACATTTTTTTCGAGCACGGTTGATGCATTCTTCTGCACAGCAAGCGATTCCCCTGTAAGCGAAGCTTCTTCGACGCGCAAGTTAACTGCTTCCAATAAACGCAAATCAGCAGGGATGAAATTCCCGGCTTCAAGAAAAACAATATCACCCGGCACAAGATTATAGGAAGGTACGGAAGTACGGATTCCGTCACGGATTACCTGGGCATCCGGTGCTGCCAGCTTTTTCAAGGCAGCCAAGGCCTGTTCAGCACGCTGCTCTTGAATAATGCCCAGGACGGCATTTAAGACGACAATCGCCATAATGGCGGCGGCCTCCACATAATCGCCCAGCAAGCCTGAGATTACTGAAGCAATGATCAACAAAATGACAACAAAATTATTTAATTGATCCCACAGAATAGCGAAAAAGCCGGGACGAGGGGCTTCTCGTAATTGGTTGGGACCGTATTGATTTAAGCGCTTCTGGGCCTCACTGGAAGACAACCCATTCTCCCGAACTTCAAGGTGACCAAGCACCTTCTCAGCTTCCAATGCATACCATTCATGTTCATGATGCTGTTCGTTTTTGCTTTCGGACATTTCATTTCTCCAAAGGAAAATACTTCCTATTAATCGTTAAAAAAAGACCACCACGTAGAACGTGGTGGTCTTGCCAACGCATTCAAGCGTATGGGTCGCCGATGGCTTTTCAACCAATGTGATGACGACAACCCATCCTGCGAATTAAAGGAGTGCAGGCGGCTACTCCCCAACCAAAGAGTAGTGTACTCCACCTGAAAAGTCGCTGTCAAGGAAAAGAGTCAACAATTTTGTTTAGAGAAGTATAATCACCACTGTAGTAATGTATTTCGATTGTGGAGGGACGAGTCATGCCAATGATAAGAACACCGAAAAGCCGGGAGGAATTCAAGGCGTATTACGCGCTTCGCTATAAAGTTTTGCGCGAACCCTGGGGCCATCCAAAGGGTACCGAAAAGGACGATTACGAACCCATCAGCGAACATTTCATGGCAGTGGATGAAAAAACTGCGGAAATACTGGGGGTGATCAAGTTATTCGAAAAAGCACCTGGGGCCGGGCAGGTTTCCCATCTTGCAGTTGCTACAGAATATCAACATAAAGGTATTGGGAAATTCCTGATCGAAACTGTGGAACAACGCGCCCGCGAACGAGGCTTTACCACGTTGGGGGCCATGACACGCAGTACGGCAACCGCATATTTTGAAAAATATGGGTATCACGTGGCAGGCGTCTCAACTCTTTATTTAGGGACCACACATCTTATTTGGATGGAAAAAGAATTAAAATATTAATTTTACATTTAAATAATACAAGAGGCGAACTATGTTCGCCTCTTGTATTATTTTTATATCTAGCCTGTCGTTTGCGGACCTAGTTTCCGAAAAAACAACCCAACAATAAGATTGAAAATTGCTTTAAAGGGCATAAACACCCAATCTACAAATTCATTGACAATCCCAATACCCTTTGCAAGCCAGGTCAAAACGAAGCGGAATTTTTGCAGGAAGGGAATGTGCGAATACGCCAATGCCAGGGCAATCGTTCCCATCGAAATTCCGAAACGCAAAAGGTCGGGAAATTCAATATGCCAGACCTGATCCAAAATTAGCTCAACACCGATATTAAAAACAAGGATATAAGCCGCCTGCTTAAGAATCGGCTCACGCTCCACAGCGTAACTGAACACACCTGCGGCATATCGCATTGTCAGGATGCCGATTCCCACACCCAGCATTACCACCCAAACTTTATCTGAAAGCGACACAGCCGCAACAACATTGTCAATGCTGAAAATTAGGTCCATGATCTCCACAGTCAATACCGTGGACCAGAAAGACCGTACCTTGATCGGAGTGATATTCCCGTCTTCATCTGCCTCCCCGGTCATATCTTCAAGATTGTCGAACGCCAGGTGAATCAAGTACACAGCACCAATAAGCTTAATCCATGAATTATGGATCAAAAAGCTCGTTAAAAAAAGCATCGCGCCACGACCTGCATAGGCACCCAGTAAACCAACACGCAATGCAGCCATCCTCTGATATCCAAGAAGCGGGTGCAAAATTGCACCGAGTTTTCTTAATGCACCCGGCCAAGGTACCTCCTGATCATTCGGCAATGGCGTAACAAGGGCGCCAATCACTGCCGCATTATCAATGGAAAGAATTCCCTCCAGAAATATCAGTTGAAACACAATTAGTAGTACAGGCCAATAAGCCATATCCCAGAACCTTTCACTTCGCAAGAATGACTTTCCAATGATGGATTTTATCTCAATTACGAATCACAAGGAACTGACAAAAGGCACTGTAAAAACATCAAATGGGATGTTAAAATCCAAAGATGACAAAAATAGAATCACCATTTATAGTCTTTCTTTTTATAGTCGGCGTGATTGCCTTTATGGCTTTTTTGGGGCCTGAAGAAAAATCCCTCGGAGCGAACGTGCGGATCGTTTACCTGCACGGAGCCTGGGTTCTGACAGCGGAAATTGCCTTTTTCGCCGCGGCTCTTGCTGGACTTTTAGGCCTGCTTCTGCGCAAGGATATTTTCCACACCTGGTCCGCTGCGCTCGGACGTACAGGAATATTCTTCTGGCTCACCTATCTCCCACTTTCCTTATATGCAATGCAAGCTAATTGGAATGGACTGTTTCTTGCAGAGCCGCGCTTCCGCCTAGCGATGATTTTTGCGATCACCGGGCTTCTTCTCCAACTTGGCCTATGGCTTTTTGATATCCCTTGGTTAATATCGCTGGGAAATATTCTATATATCATTACCCTTCGAATATCATTTGCAACCGCTCAAAACGTAATGCATCCACCGCCATCCCCCATTTTCAAATCAGGCAATTACTTCATCATCGGCTTTTTTATTGGATTGAATTTGCTGGCATGGATTGCCGGCTTCTTTTTGACATACTGGCTTGTAGAAAAAGCTAAGTCGAAAAACTCCGCCATATAAAAGTTTAGGCGAAAAGAATACAAGTAGCCATCCTCACTGCGATCCGCGTAGTGATCACTATTGCGTATCGCATGGTCTATCCATGCAACCGCTGTCGTTTGCAGGTGCAACAAATTCCATTCGACGGGCGGTTGGAACATTACTTGCGCCAACTCTACATCCCTTTGGTTTTTCTTATACAACAGGATCGCAGGTATTTTCAACTTACTTGGAATACTGGCTGTTTTATTTCTGCTCAAACATCATAATTAATAGAATTCTATATCCCGGCAATCTAGCTAAAACTTGAATAACAATATAAACAAAAAACCCCGTCATATGACGGGGTTTTTTGTTTATATTCCAAAAGAATTACAGGGAAGCATTGATGCTGGAGAAGACGTTGCCGATGGAAGGGCCGAGGATGGTCAAAGCTGCAATAACAACAATAGCTACCAAAACGAGAATCAACGCATACTCAACGAGGCCTTGTCCTTTTTCTTTAGGGGCGAATAACATAGTGTAATTTCTCCTTTCTTTAGTATTTCTCCCATGACTGTTTCATAGAAGTATTCATATTTTACTCTTTACGCGACTTTTTACAAGAGTTATGTCACATTTTACCCTATCATTTATGTTAGTCTTACAGGAATGATAACCCGCTTATAACCGGGTTTTTGCACGAATTTTGGGGATTCTTGTTCATCCAAGGGTGGTTTTCTGTGGTTTAATTCGCTTATGCTTATCCATTCCGCTTCACAGTTATTGACTTTAAAAGGCGGGCCACAACGCGGGCAAACCTTGGGCTCTCTTGGAATCATCGAAAATGGAGCGGTTGTTATACAAGACGGAAAAATTGTAGCAGTAGGGACAACTGAAGATCTAAAATCCTCCTTTCCAAATGAGCCAACTTTTGACGCCGGTCATCGCGTCATAATGCCTGGATTTGTCGACCCCCATACCCACTTGATTTGGGCAGGAGATCGCGCCAATGAATTTGAATTAAAAATGTCTGGCGTGCCCTATTTGGACATCCTTGCAAACGGAGGCGGGATTATCTCTACCGTAAAAACCACACGTACAGCCAGCATGGAAGCATTGATTGCGCAAACACGGCCGCGATTACTAAGCATGTTCGCACATGGAACAACAACAGCGGAAGCCAAAACAGGTTATGGGTTACAAACGTCCACAGAATTGCGTTTGTTGAAAGCATTGATTGCTTTGGACGATGAAAGTCCGCTTGATCTTGCCATTACCTTTCTCGGTGCTCACGCCATTGCTCCAGAATATAAAGACAACCCGCAGGGATATACAGACGAAGTGGCCAATACAATGCTGCCGATGCTCAAAGAATGGTGGGAAACTCACGCTCCCCGCCTCCCGCTTCCCTTTGTGGATGTCTTCTGCGAGACAAAAGCGTTTACGCTAGAACAATCGCGTCAGATCCTGATCCAGGCAAAATCGCTGGGATTCCCACTCAAGATCCACGCTGATGAATTCGACAATCTCGGCGGTGCGGCGCTGGCAGCAGAATTAGGTGCTGCTTCTGCAGACCACTTAGTTCGGACGTCTGATGCCGATATTCTGGCGTTAGCCAAATCAGACACAGTGGCAGTTGCGTTACCCTGTACACCATTTGGGTTAGCCGAAAAAGATTACACCCCGGCAGGAAAAATTCTGGCAGCAGGTGGAATGCTGGCCCTCGCGACAGATTGCAACCCTGGCACCTCATGGAACGAATCCATGCAAATGGCAATTGCCCTCGCCTGCCGTTACATGAAGTTGACTCCGGCGCAAGCTATCGCGGCGTCTACGATCAATTCTGCGCACGCAATCCGCAGGTCCGATACGCTCGGCTCGATCGAAGTGGGGAAACAAGCGGACATGTTAATCCTCTCCGTGGATGATTATCGCCAGATGGGCTATCGATATGGGAGCAACCTCGTCAGGCAGATCATCAAACGCGGGCGGACCTATTCTGTGGATGCTGGATATTATCAAAGCGCATAAATGAAACTCATGTTTGATTCACCAACTTCACTTGGGGAAGTTTTATGGACTTAATCCCGATTGCGCGGGATGTAGTTTTGGATCACATCCCTGAATTGGTCTTTGTGATGGATGCTCATGACAGGATCCTGGATGCAAATCAAAGCATGGAGAAATGGCTCGGGAAATCCAAAGAAGAACTCATTGGCCTGGACCCATTGGAAGTTTTTCGGGAATGGCCGCAAATGATCAATCGTATTCTTTTTTCCACGGAAGAAACCCGTGAAGAGATTGAAATTCCGGGCAAACACTCCACTACTACACTTGAATTGGTGGTGACTCCGATTCGCGACCCAAAAACAAATCAATTGAATGGGCGCGTGATCGTTGCACATGATGTAACTGAACGCAAACTGTTGGTAAATCATCTCAACCAGCTGACAAAAAAACTAATGGAGCAGGCCACCCGCGATCCATTGACTGGAGTCTTCAATCGCAGGTTTTTGGCGGAGGCACTTGATAAAGAAATTGCCAAAGCCGCAAGGGAAGCTGCGTTCATCTCTGTTGTGATGCTGGACGTAGATCACTTCAAAAAATTCAACGACACATACGGGCATAAATGCGGAGATGCGGTATTGCAAGACCTTGCAAATTTCCTGACAGAGAATTCAAGACAGGGAGATATCGTCTGCCGCTATGGCGGCGAGGAATTTATCATCTTGATGTTAAACGCCAGTGAAAGCGACGCCTTTGAACGAGCCGAAACCTGGAGACGAGAATACAGCGCAAAAGGTATACACTTTGAAGGACAACAACTTCATACCACATTCTCAGCTGGGGTCGCGACCCTTGCAACCAACAACCAGAAGGGTGAAGCAATTTTGCACGCAGCAGATTCTGCGTTGTATCAATCCAAGAGCAATGGACGAAATCAAGTAACTTTATACCAATCCGTGGAGAATTAACATGCAAATCGATATTATCGGTGTACCGATCGATCTTGGCGCGGATCGCCGTGGTGTGGATATGGGGCCCAGCGCGATCCGTTATTCGCAATTACAGCAAAAACTTGAAGAACTTGGCTACGATGTACAAGATGAAGGCAATGTGGAAGTACCCATCGCTGAGATGTGCAAGATCACCAATCCAAAATTAAAGTATCTGGATTGCATCATCCCCATGTCCCGACGTGTGGCTGGCTCGGTAGCGACCTCTGTTCAGGCCGGGCATTTTCCACTTGTGCTCGGGGGAGATCACAGCCTTTCGATTGGATCAGTTCGCGGCGCCGCCCGGAACCGTAAGATCGGCGTCATCTGGCTCGATGCGCACGCAGATTTCAATACAGCGGAGACAACTCCGTCCGGCAACATCCACGGCATGTCACTTGCGGTTCTCTCCGGACTGGGCGATAAAAGCCTCGTTCAACTATGGGATGAAAATATTCCAGTGATCGACCCGAAAAAGATCGCGATCATCGGCGCACGCGATCTCGATTCGGGCGAGAAGGTTAATCTCAAAGATGCCGGTGCAATGGTGATGAGCATGGAACAGATCGACCGCTATGGAATGGTTGCCGTCGTTGAGAAAGCCATCGAACATGTCAGCCGCGATGTGGATGGAATTTATCTTTCGCTCGATCTTGATGCGCTCGATCCGCGCCATGCGCCCGGCGTGGGAACTCCCGTTCCCGCTGGCCTCACGCAACGTGAGGCACATCTCGCTTGTGAAATGATCGCAGAAACAAATAAACTCGTCGGTATGGATCTCGTGGAAGTCAACCCGATCCTCGACGTACAAAATCAAACGGCCATGCTCGCGGTGGAATTTGCACTCTCTGCGCTCGGACGCCGCATTTGGAATGGACAAGTATGAGACCAACCCTATCAGACATTGAAACACTCGCACGTAACGCAGGCGCAATTTTGCGCGAAGGATATGATAAAGAGCACGATATCAAATACAAAAGCGAAATTGATCTCGTTACGGAAATCGATCATGCCTCTGAAAAATATTTGTTGGGTGAGATCAACTCACGTTTCCCCGGCGGGCACATCTTCGCGGAGGAAAGTGGCGAAACACAAGGTCAGAATGAGGATGTTTGGTACATCGATCCGTTGGATGGGACCGTCAATTACGCGCACCGCGTCCCGATCTTTTGCGTCTCCATCGGTTTCGCTTCGCACGGGACCCTCGAGCTGGGTGCTGTTTACGATCCGCTTCTCAACGAGATGTTTACCGCCGAACGCGGCAAAGGAGCATTTCTCAACGGCAAACAGATTCACACATCCAAAACATCTGAATTGAAAAAGAGTCTGCTTGTGACCGGTTTCCCTTATGATACATGGAACACACCGCGAAATAATTTCGACTATTTCATCAAACTCGCCAAAATGACCCAGGGTGTACGCAGACTCGGTTCTGCTGCTTTGGATGGCTGCTACGTCGCTGCGGGACGTTTTGACGGCTTCTGGGAGCTTTCCCTCAAACCTTGGGACGTGGCCGCTGCCGCCTTGATCGCACAAGAGGCCGGCGCACGCGTCAGCTCGATTGACGGAAATGCGGATTTCCTCGCCCAGCCCATCTCCGTCATCATATCCACAGCGGGGATTTACGACCAAATGCTTTCAGAGCTTAAATAAAAAGAGACGGGTATAAAACCCGTCTCTTTTTATTTATGGTCCAACTCCCGGCTGGATTTCTCCGCCAATGACTTCATCAATGGTTTTGACCTTCAACCCATTGACCTGCTGTTGGTGACCCAGCCAATTCGCAAAATTTGAGAAGGTATCATAATCCACTGCGTATTGGTCACAGCCATCGCATACATGGTGGAAAACAAAGATCGCCCATCCCCCACCGTTCTGCTCCACTTCCATCACATAACGAAACATCTTTTGGAATTTCGTATCCTGTACGATATAAGGCATTGCCTTCAAAGTGAAAGGATTCCCCGGCGGAATACCCTCCGGCCCATCAGCCACGGTCCGCGCATTGTTGTAGCCGCAGTCCTTCACAACTTGCCGGGACTCTTCATCATGAAAACCAAACGGATACGCAAAAGAAGTGACTTCAAATCCATATGCCATTAAATTCAAGCGGTCCTGGCAAATTTCTTTCCGCAAATCTGCGCCACGCACCTCTGAAAGCTTGGTATGGCTTAACGTATGTCCCCCAATCTCATTCCCATCTTCGTACAGCCCGCGAAGCTGCTCTTCAGTCATGAACCCTTCAGTACCGGTAAACCCGCTGACCACGTAAAACGTGGCGCGCAGGTCATTTTCCTTCAACACATCGCGGACAATGTAGTTATCCGCATCGCCGTCGTCAAAGGTCAAGGTCACAGTGGTATTTGAATAATAGATGCTTTGTTTCGTTGGGGAAGGCAATGTCGTAGGTATTGGAACTGTGTTGACACTGCATCCAAGCAAAAACAACGCCATGAAACCTATTCTCATTATTTTCTGAAAAAAATTTATTCGCATGGGCATAAATCGATTCAATTGAATTCAATATATTGGAAGCAGCGAAACTGTTTTACCATGAAGCAGCGCAAAGAATAACCTCTGGCTCATCTTTGATGTCCATCAAAAAATGAATTGAAAGACTCCTACAACATATAATTATATTCAAGACACTATTCCCAAGCCTATGATAAACACAGCCAACATCCAGGTTGAAAGAAAAAAACAGGGGATGAGAATAAGCCTGTTCTTTTTTCGCTGAATATTACGTGAAATAATCATAAAGAATGGGAACATTAAGAGCATGTAGCGTCCCATTCCCTGCAATGGACTGCCAGCAGGGCCGACTCTAAGAAGCAGCAGAAACAGAGCAGAGACTTGATAAAGCCAGTACTCAGGAGGCAGGGATTTGATAATCAGTGGAGTAAACAAAATTACAATCACAAGAAGTGAAAAGTCCAGCCAATTAATAAAATAAAGAATGTTTAATGATTTTGGTAATATCAGCAAACTAGCAAGGATATTCTCACCAGGAAAGCCAAAACGCGACTCCCAATATTGCTCGTATACTTTCTCTATCGGAGTTGGATCAAGCCATTGGCTGCGCATCCACAAGAATATCAAAAGAGATAATATTGGAATAATTACATAAACAAATGTTACCCGGGAAACCTCTTTGCTTTTAACCGATTCCCATATTAGCAAACCCAAGGGAAGGACCAACACTATTCCTTGGTAACGGGTTAAGGCTGCAAGAATTACAAGAATACAAGCCAAACCAAATTTTCCATTTTTGGCCGCCACAAATACTCCAAGGCTAAATGCTAAAAACAATGATTCCGTATATGCACTAAAAAAGAATATGGAGGTTGGAAATGACAAGAGTAACAGAACTGCCATTTGCCCGGATTTTTCCTCAATAACATCATTCGTTATTAAGTAAAGCAGTATTACCGCACAGCAACCCGCCAGAGTTGAGATTGCCATGGCAGTAAGAAGATAATTTCCTGACAATCCACTCAATATTCGTATTAAATATGGATAGATCGGCGGGAATACTGAACGCCCATCGGAAATTTGATAGCCTTGAAGAGCTATTTTTAGATACCAGATTGTGTCCCAATGCTGCCAATTCATTAAGAAATACTTCGAAAAGGGATCAGAATAATTAACGAATTTCGGATACGTGGGGTTATACAAAAATGTTAAAAAAGCTGCAAGAATGGAATAGTAAAACCGAAAAATCCAATATGCAATAAATGGAAATTTGATCTTTTCCCAGGCAGGCTGAATAAGACCCGCCGTATCATGGATACGGAATCTGATTTGATGAATATAGGGTTTTAGGTCTATTATTTTGTTTGTTTCTTGATTCATAATCACTTTATTCCCTCATCAAATGATGACAGATTCTATTTTTATTTCAATGATTAAAACAATCAAAATTATTATCCCACTGGCAAAACCCATACTTTTGTCTGGCACGATTTACACAATTAAAAAGGGGAAAAAGTGGGCCCGGCTGGATTCGAACCAGCGACCAAGCGATTATGAGTCGCCTGCGCTAACCACTGCGCCACGGGCCCTAAAACAAAGTAGCGGCCAGCATTCAGCATTTATTACTGGGCCAAATGCGAATGGCTAACCGCTAAAGAGAGCGGGAGATGGGATTCGAACCCACGAATATCAGCTTGGAAGGCTGACGCCTTACCACTTGGCGACTCCCGCGTATAAAACGAACGGCCTAGATTTTACTTGCAGGTGCCAAGTCAGTCAAGCACCTTGACCGTCCCCTGACATTACAGTAAAATACCACCCGCTCAAGGTATGCCTTCGTAGCTCAGTGGATTAGAGCGCTTGCTTGCGGAGCAATAGGTCGCAGGTTCGAGTCCTGCCGAGGGCACCAGCAAACAGGAATGGCCAACACCATTCCTGTTTTATTATTTATAATCAACCCATCAACCTTATGAAAAAACATATCCTCCTCACCAATGATGACGGCATCCGCTCCCCCGGTTTATGGGCCGCGGCCAGCGAACTTTCCAAACTTGGTTATGTCACCGTGGCCGCGCCGCGCGAACAATCTTCCGGCATGGGGCGTAGTTTGCCCAGTACGTCAGATGGGATTATTCGCAAAGAGCAGATGCAGGTCAACGGTCAGGAATGGAGCGTGTATGCGGTGGGCGGTTCTCCGGCGCAAGCCGTCCTTCACGGTGTTTTCGAAATTTTGGAACACAAGCCGGACCTCGTCGTTTCAGGAATCAATTACGGCGAAAACGTCGGCTACGGAATTACCATTTCAGGAACCGTTGGCGCGACAATGGAAGCGGCTTCGTTGGGGATTCCCGCATTGGCTGTTTCGATGCAGACCGAGACTCAATATCACCTCACCCACTCGGAAGATATTGATTTTTCAACTGCGGGATATTTCACCGGCTATTTCGCCAAACGCCTGCTGGATAAAAAATTCCCCGGGGAAGTTAACTTGATGAAAGTGGAAGTGCCGAGTCATGCCACGCCGGAAACTGGGTGGCAAATCACCCGGCTTTCTCCCCAACGATATTATGAACCGGTCCCCGCAAAAAGAGATTCCTGGGATCAACCCGGCTCGATCACTTACAAAGAAAGCGGCTCTCTTGAAAACGAGGAACAGGATACCGATGTGTTCGTCCTGCGAAAAAAGAAAATGGTGGCCGTCACACCGATCCATTTGGACATGACCGCACGCACAAACTTCAAGGACTTCGACGAGTTCCTGAGAAAATAAAAAATCTCCCGACATGTCGGGAGATTTTTTTGTTAAGGCAAATGGTCAAGACGGTCTTATTTCATGCTGTCAATAATCGCCTGTGCGTTATCAATAAGTTCCTGTCCCAAGTCAGGCTTTACTTCTGTCGAGTCGATCAATAATTTAACTTGATCCTCAAAACTATAAAGAAGTTTGATGCTGACCTCTGCATCCCCGGTCTCCAAGGCCTTATTCGATTCGGCCAATATGGAAATCAAAGCTTCGCCGCTGGCAGTTGAAAGTCCGCCGTTATCTACCAGGCTTTGAACAATCTTACTTAATTTGTTGACCATCTCGGTGGGAGGTGAAAGAGGGTTTACAGGCGCTTCATAAGAACCGATATCACAATGCGCACCCTGCGGACGGATCACCCCGTTTTGCGATTGATTCAGCGCAATAAAGCACTTGGCGTCATCTCCATTATCCAGGGCCGGTGAAGTGCTCCCAAGAGGCAGATATGCCGGAGAACCAGTCAAAAGTTCAAAGTTCGGATCATACCCGACGATATTGTTGTTCACGCCATCAATAAAATCACACGCAGCGGGTCCAGTGGACTGGATCAGGTTGTTATTTCCAGCAATCAAACCGCCCGGGGCATTCGTACAATCAACACCGAGCCCGCCGCTCCTGGCAACAATCGTATTATAAAGTTCCAAATCCCCAGAAGAAGCATTATATAAACCATCATACACATTAGCAGAATTATTTGAAATGGTGCTACCCAGGACGTCTGCTGCACCATTGTTATACAATCCGCCGCCACTCTGAAAAGCGACATTTTCATATAAAGTACTAAGAGACAAAAACAAATCGCTATCATCATTGTAAATGCCGCCGCCAAACTTAGCAGTATTTCCAAGAAAAGAGCTTTTGTAGATGGAAGCAAGTGAACCCGCGATGTTATAAAGCCCGGAACCGCCATTCCCTTGAAAAGTCGAGGTATATATATTACTAAATCCAATGTCATTATAGATTCCGGCGCCGAAATTATCAGAGATCGTACTATCGACGACCCATATTCTTGCACCACTCGTAGGATTATCATTGCTATGATTGTAGATGGCGTGACTCTTATTCGCCGTGAAAATTACATCCGTGATCCAGGCGTCTGCAAACGCAGCATCACCGGCAACATTATAAAAACCAATTCCATCATTTTCCGAAATTTCACTGAACTCAATGTTCAGCTGGCCATCGTTATTGTAGATGCCTGCTCCCTGGCCGGCAGTATTTCTAGTCAGGTTGCTCTCTTTTATATTCACAACAGCCTTTTCGTTATAAATCCCACCACCAGTTTTGGCATAGTTACCTGAAATATCACTGATGGTTACCATCAAATTTCCCAGATTGTATATTCCTCCCCCTGTGTAGCCTGCCTTATTCTTCAAGATGCTTGCATTCGTAACATTCAGCTGGGCTGACGCAGTATTGTAAACCCCGGCCCCATATTTACTTATATTCCCACTCAAAGTGGCGCCGTCAATGGATAACATTGATCCTAATGTACTGCTGGAGACATAAACATTCTTGATCGCTCCGCCATTACCCGCAGTATTATCCGTAAAAAAACCATTTTCTATTGAAACTTTTCCACCTTCATTATAAATGGCGCCGCCATTGGATGATTTATTTTTCTGAAAATTGCTGTTTTTTATCGTGAGACGGGCAATTCCATTAAAAATAGCACCACCTGAATTCGCCGAATTATTTATAAAGAAACAGTTTTTAATTTCAAGAGTTCCAGCGTTCCAGACGGCGCCACCAATATCGATTGGACCCTGTGCCTTTCCGTCTCTCACTTTCAAATTATCCAATGTAAGTTGACCAATCTGAGTAACCTGAAATACCTGATACAAGTTACCGCCACTGATGGTGATGTCATGTCCACCGTCAATGACCAATCCAGCAGGATCCTTGATAGACGGCAGGACCGAAGTTAATGTAATGGTAGCTGTACCGAGCGAGTCACTAAAATAGATTCCATCATCGCTAAAGCCCGTATCGCAATCTGTATAAAATTGCCAGTTAACATTGGCATTGGTAATTGCTTCCCGCAGGGAACACAGGCCATCCTCTGCTGTGTTATCAGCAACCGTATCCACCCTTATGGCAATCCCCAAGGCACGTGCGTTTGAGGGTGCAAAACCAACCATGAGTACACCGAAAATCAATATTATTCTGAGTAAAACGGATAATTTACGGCCAGATACTGGTTCAATAAACATGATTCATCTCCTCTTTTTACCTAATTCGAAACTGAACAAATAAGGCCAAGTTTATAGGCTTAGGGTAATGCATTCAATGGTCCATTGGTCATGAAGAGTTTGCTGTCCGAAGCTCATTATGAAAATAAAGGACCCTGATCTCTCAGGGTCCTTTATTTTAGCGTTCCAATTTTATGGCTTTTCCAAACCGTGTTCCGTCAATAACTTTTCATCATCTAAAATCTCCGGGGTTGGGCCATCCGCCACGATCTTGCCCTCGTCCATCACAATCGTGCGCGGAAACAATTCCTTGACCATCGTCATATCATGTGTGGAGACCAGCATGGTGATGGGCAATTCGCGCAGTAAATTGATCAACGTCCTACGTGCACGCGGGTCCAGCCCGGCGGAGGGCTCATCCAGCACCAACAAGCTGGGATTCATTGAAAGCACAGTGGCAATTGCAATGCGCTTCTTTTCGCCAACACTTAAGTGATGTGATAAACGATCACGATACCCGCTCATTCGCACCGCTTCCAACGCTGCTTCCACGCGAGCGCGCACATCCTCTTCCGGCAATCCCATGTGCAACGGGCCAAACGCAACATCTTCAAACACAGTGGGTGAAAAAAGTTGGTCGTCCGGGTTTTGGAACACGAGTCCCACCATTGCGCGGATGGCAGGCAAATTGTCACGTGTGAGGCGTTTGCCACCAATCTCAACCTCGCCATGCCCGCCCAAAATTCCGTTCAGGTGCAGCATCAATGTGGATTTACCAGCACCGTTCGGCCCAACCAACGCGGCCTTCTCGCCATTATTCATTTTGAAGGAAATGCCGTGCAAGGCCGAGTGTCCATCGGGGTAGGAGAAATGCAAATCGCGGACACATAAAACATCCGTTGTATGGATCATCGCAGGGGAAGGTGATATTGAATGAGAAACAGGCATTAGAGTCTTCCAATCACTTGAAGGGTAAAAATAAGCAGGATTACAAAAGCCGTGACGTAATAATCACGTGATTTCATTTCATGCGCGTTCAACGTGTAAAGGTGACCTGTATATCCGCGCGCAACCATCGCCTGGTAGATGCGGTCGCTTCGCTCGTAACTCCGCAGGAAAAGTTGACCTGCCATATTCCCAGCGACCTTTGCCCGCCAGAGCACGCCTCCGCCTACCTTTTTGCCTGGTGCAGCCGCCGAGCGAGATTCCCTTGCCCGAATCAAACGAAAGACTTCGTCCGTCAACACAAAGAGATAACGATAGAGAAATGCAATGATGGTAGTGAGGATGGCAGGCACACGTAAATGTTCGAGTGCATGGATCAGGTCAGGAAATCGGGTTGTAGCAACCAGCAAGATCGCCATCTGCACTGAAAGCCAGGAACGGATCAGAATGCTTACAAAACGTAACAATCCCGCATCGGTAATCACGGGATTCCACATAAATAGATGAAACGAAAAAATGGGTTTGCCGGGAATGGAAAACAAAACCGTAATTGCAATAAGTGCAAAGGGCAATGCGACCAATGATCGTTTAAGGGTGTACCCCGGTCCAAGCCCGGAAAGAGAATTGGTAAACAGAAGAAATACCCATCCCAGCCCAAAGGCCAGCCAGGCCCCATCCGGAAGTAATGCATTGGAAATGATAAAAATAACGGTAATCACCACCTTGACCCGCGGGTCAAGGTGGTGAATAAAACTTTGCTTTTCGTGATACCGATCAAATGCGTCAAAGTGCATTAAGAGTTAAGCCTTCGCCTTCATTCCACGTCCAATTAACATAATAGCTGCGCCGACGACAATAACTCCAATGATACCAGCCAAAATCGTGGAAATGGCGGTCTCTCCGAGAAATGGCAATGTGTAGTCTGGAATAATGGAATAAGGAGCTGATTGACCTGCATTGATAAATCCCATATTCATGGCAACACGCTCCAAGCCATCAGGATCAGATGAAGCAAGTGGCGAGAAGAGGACAACAATGATGGCAATCAAAGCACCAACATACGCCCAAGTCTGGCTGCCTTTTGCAGATTCAGACTCGCCTCCAAGCAGATCGGGGCGGGTTTGCATAATAAACGCCAGCGCAGAGACTGTAATGAGCGCTTCACCAAGACCGATCAAGGCATGAACGCCCAACATGGCAGGGATCACGATTTGCAAATCTGAAGTGCCGCTTAACCAGAGTTCAACAGAAGTTAGTAAAGCTCCAGTCATCACTGAAAGCCAGGCAGCTACACCGGCAACTGCAAGCCTGACTGATTTGGATTGAGAAGAAGTGGCACGATACAGCCCGTACCCAACAGCTGCAGTGACCAAACCCATATTGAGGATATTGGCACCCATCACCACAAGGCCACCATCTTGAAATAACAACCCTTGAACCGCAATGACGGCAGTCATAACCAACATACCAGCCCACGGACCAAGCACAATCGCAGCCAGCGCCCCACCCAACAAGTGGCCGGATGTGCCACCTGCCACGGGAAAATTGATCATTTGCGCGGCAAAAATAAAGGCAGCCATAACACCCATCAAGGGAATTTGTTTTTCGCCAAGGGATTTATTTGTTTTTGAAATCGCAAGACCGATCACGCTTGCTGTTGCGATCCAACAAATAATGGAAATCATCAGGCTAAGAAAGCCGTCTGGAATGTGCATGGGAACAGGTGAATAATGCATTTCGATTCTCCTTATTTACAATTTGAACAAAGACCAAAAAATGTGACGTGGCTATCTGTTAATTTATAGCCGCTTGCAGATTCGAGCTTCTGATACATGGACTTAACGAGTGCGTGGTCAACCTCCATTTCTTTGCCGCAATTACGACACACGAGATGATGATGGTCGTTCCTGGCAATCTGATAGCCAAGGTGTCCACTTCCCATATGTGCAGGATAGGCAAGGCCATTTTCGGCCAGAAACTCCAACGTTCGATAGACAGTTGTTTCCGTAATATCAGGCAATTCTTTAACCGCCTGTTGATACACCTGCGTTGGTGAAAGATGTATACCTGAATGGCAAAGGACATGCAAAATCGCATGGCGTTGAGGGGTCATGCGGTATCCGCGCGCGCGGAGTTGAGGGGTATATTCTTCTGAACAGGACATAAGGTTTCCTTATTGCAACTTTTTGCAATAGTATGAAATATAGAATAACATGTTTCATGCTTTCTTACCTTAAAATAAATTTCCTCTTTCTTCCTGTAAAAGAAGAAAGAGGAAAGATTTGAAAGTTGATTAGCTTCTATGGCTCCCAAACATAGTGGACCAAAGCGGCAACATAAAACTTTCCATCCACATTGTCGATGCCAACTGCCCAGGTTTGCCAGTCCAGTCCGCCGAACTGATCCGTGCCTGCAAAATGGACAGCGTAATAATCGAGATAAGGATAGGGCCATTCCGGGATGTATGTGGCACCTCCCACTTTCAGCGAATTGCAAATCAGTTCAGCTGAAGGTGTGAACACGACCTGTAAAGATGGAAGGACAATTTCCTGGAAAGGCCCAAGGGTGGGTTCCCCACTTCCAAAAGAGGGACCCCAATCTGCCTGGAGGGTGGTTTCAAAAATAAGTTTCGCATGTTCGACATCATAGTTCACTGCTTTTCCGTTGCGGAAGAAGAGAACATCCATGCCGCGTGCCGGAGAAACAAGTGATGAAAGCAAAACCCCATCTTTGGATGTAAAAGCACCAGCAAGCGACGTGATCAAATCCGTTCCACGAGAGTCATTGCAGAAGGCGAGAGGCAGTGTGGGAATGGGCGCAAAGGTTACAGTGGAAGTAGCTGCGACTTGTGGCGTATCCGTTATCGGGGCGGCAGGAGGCGGTTGATTCCCCGGGAGGGAACATGCGGCAAGCATCCATAAAGTCAGAAAAAGTATTTTGTATTTCATCGTGATTCCTCTTAATAAAAAACTGGTGAATTGTCCACCAGTTTGATTCTATATTGGATGCGAAATCCGGCTAATTTGTGTCTTCGCCAAAAAGAATGACGCTGATATGCTGGTTGAGATACTTGGGATGAGCCTTATCATCAGGGACGATCTGACCGAGGGTATATCCACCCGCAACCGGGACTTTATCACCGAGGATATCCTGTACGGCAGCGATCTCAGCCCCGGGATGCGCCTTTAATAACATCTGCCACGCCACGTCCACCAACACAAGAGCAAGTGCGGGTTTTACATCGCCGAGTTTTTTCAACGCATTCTGGGCTGCCTGACGTGCAGCAGTCTCACAGGTAGCGAGACTGCCCACCAAAAGATAAGCATCGATGCCATCTCGAATGGACGCATTCATGCGGAAACTTCCATCAGCTTCCACGCGAATTGGGGAGCGGATCACCAACTCTTCGCCCTGCTCCACCCCAAGCGGATAAAGCCGTGCAAGATGACTCAAAGGCGGAAATGCCCAATCACGCGGAGGATACCCAAACAACTCGGAGTACGATTCAGATGCAGGCCGGCCATCCAACGTGCGGAGCCAAAAGCCGCGCGAGCGTGTAACGCGGAATTGTTTACCGATCGGATTCCAACCATGGTCATAACCAACTTCCATTCGGATATTTCCGCGCAGGAACGCCGCAGCCAAGGCTCCTGTGCCGGTTTGATTGCCCGCCATTTGATAGGTATTGCCTGTATGCAAGTCGCCGCTTGAAAGCGCACCGGCGATCTGACTGGGCTGGGATGGAATCGCTCCGCAAAATTGCTCGGCATCGCCGTTGAAGCCGTCTCCAAAACCAAGGATGGATTGCCGCTCCACACGCCCGAGCACCTGCTGATTGACCTTTGAAGCTGTTTCCCGACCCGACTGTGCGTAGCCCGGGTACCATTGCGTATCCACTTGAAAATCGCCGCTTAAAATGGCAACCACAACGGAGTGAGCATGTTGCCCTGTATTGGTAAGCCCGGCCGGAGAACTAAAACCTATCAATGGTGAATCGCCCAGCAAACTGGATACACCATTCAGCACTTCACGTGCCTGATATTGATGGGATGAAATCACCACACCAAACACAGGTGTATTGGCACCCATGGTGTTCAAGGCTTGATGAGCCGCTTGCAGCCCGGCTTCACGCCCATCCAAAGCCTGGGCGGAGCCTACAGATCCTGTCATTGGCATATTATTTTCTCGCTACTCTTCCGCCGCTGGAATGGTGAAATGGAACGTGGTGCCTTTGCGGTATTCGCTATCGAACCAGATTTTTCCGCCTTGCATTTCAACAAGACTCTTTGTAATGTTCAAGCCCAAACCGGTACCGGGCGCTTCGCGTGCCTTCGGGTCATCAGAACGGAAGAATTTTTGAAAAATCTTGGCTTTATCTTCCTCACTCATACCGATGCCGCTGTCTTTTACCCAGATGTGAACGACCCTTGCCGCTCCATTTGTATCCCAATGATTGGCGGTTTCCTCTGCACCCACTTCAAGAATGCCGCTCTCGGGTGTGTATTTATAAGCGTTGCTGACCAGGTTTGTTAAAACCTGAACTGCGCGGGTCTTATCCGTCCATACAAGGGGAAGTCCTTCAGGGAGTACCAAATCAAGTGTTTGCTTTTTCTCTTCGACCTGACGCTTCATGGAACGAACCACGTCGTCGACGATATCCGCGATCTTCGTGGCCTTAAAGTCAAGGCGCAAACGTCCGGCCTCGATCTTCGAGTTGTCATTCAAATCGGAAACCAGTGTGGACATGCGCTCCACATTGGATTTGATGGTTTGCAGGAAGTTGGTCTGCATGTCATTGATCTGACCCACCGCACCGCCGGCCAGCAGTTCGGTATAGCCTTTAATGGAGGTCATTGGGTTTTTCAACTCATGAGCCACAAAAGATACGAAGTCGCTCTTCGCGAGATTGGCGCGCTGCACTTCACCGTATAGTTGCGCATTGGAAATGGCAATGGCCGCATGATCGGTAAGACGGGTAAGGAAGGTAATATCCACCTGGGAATCGCTGCTGCTTTCCAAATGCAACAACCCGATAACAGCTGTCTCGCGGCGGATGGGGATCACCATTTGCGTGTGAGCGGATGAGAATAATTTATCTTTTGAAGTACTGACCGAAACCCGTTGTGGAAGGCCGGTTTCCAAAACCTTCAACATGGCGGGAAGTTCGATCACCATCGTTTGGTCGGGCAGCCCGGCGATTTTGTCGTCCAGGCCCTGCTGCGACATGACACGGAGTTTTTCATCTTCGATCATGCCGATCAGTCCGGCTTCTGCTGAAGATTGACGCAGTGCCCAGTCCAATGTAATGCGCATGGCGCGATCCATTTCAAGGCTGGCGTTCAGTTCACGGTCAATGCGCTGCATGACAGACAACTCTTCCACACGGGCGGCGAGTTCCTGATCCGTCAGGGTATACAGACGGGCATTTTCGATGGCGACAGCGGCCTGGCCTGCAAAGGCGGTCAACAGGGATTGGTCATCGCGGACAAAGGGCAATCCGTCACGACGGTTAATGACTTCGACCACACCAATGACATGGTCTTTTACCTGCAATGGGATCGCCATTAACGAGCGGCTGACGAAGCCGGTTTGTTGATCGATCCCATTAAATTTATTCCGCGAAGATTGATCTTCGTTTTCAATAACAGGAGCACGGGACTGCACTGCACGACCTACGATTCCAGTGCCGGGAGCCAGGCGCTGACCAATCAGGCTCGCAGCCACCGGAGGACCCACTGTCACCCGGAATACAAGTTCATCGGTTTGATCGTCCACCAGGAAAAGACTGCCGGCCTCGCAGTTCAAGATGCCCACAGCGTTTTCAAGAATATTTTGAAGCAGCGGATCAAGTTCCAACGTCCCGGTAAGTTGACGGGTGATCTCATTTAATGTGGTCAGTTGGTGAGCACGTTGTTGACTTTCTTCCAGCAAACGGGCTTTAACAATGGCGCCTGCAGTTTGGTCTGCAATCGCCTGCAACAATTCAAGTTGTCCGCGAGTGTAGGCAGTGCCGCCATCACGGCTGCCGATGCTTAGCGCGCCAATCGATTCAGCACCTGCGTTCAGCGGAACACCCATCCACGCAAAAGCATTTTCCAAAACCGGGGTCAGATTGCGGGCCTGACATTCACGAATGTAATCCTGCGTCATCAACGGGCGGCTCTTGCGAATCACTTCAGGTGAAAGGCCGGTACCCGCAGAGAAAGGAATATTTTCACGGCTCGGGATACGCTCATTGTTTTCAACGCAAAAACCGTAATAATAGTAATCGCTGTTTTTATCGTACAGAGTGATGTGCAGATGGGATGTGGGAATGATCTGCGCCGTTTGAGCATAGATCAATTCAAGCACGTCATCGAAGGTCAATGTGACGTTCACACCCTGTGATACGCGCGTCAATGCATTCATTTCCTGAATTCGTCTTTCAAGATGGGAAATGGTTTGAACGCGTTCAATTGCAACAGAGGCTTGATCGCCAATGGTTTCCAAAAATTTCAGGTCGGCTGGTGTGTAAGGTTGGCCGGATAAACGCGGGCCAAGTGCCACCCATCCGCTGGGGCGTTCCTTGCCGGGAAGTGTAATGAAAAGGCGGGCACCCAACAATGCAAGACGGGATTGCTCCGACTGCAGCGCAGTTGGAAGTGAAGCGGCATTGTCAAGATAAAGGGGTAGTTTTTCCGCATGGAAAAACCGGGCTAATGGGCTGGAGGCCGTAAAGCGAATATCACTGGTGGGACGGCGTGTCTCATCTGGAAGCGCATAGTACAGGTCATTGATGGAATCATGTGTGTAGATGTGGATCCGGCTTGGGGTCAGTGAGGAGGCGATGGTCGTCCGCATGATGGAACTGATGAGATTCAGATCCAGGGCGGAGGACAGGTCATGAGAGAAATTTTCCAACCGCTCACCCAAGGCGCGTTCACCGCGGAAGAAACGGGTATCTACAAGGTTTTGCAACCTGTTCCTGAGGGGCTCAAAAAGTATAACGAGGACAAAAACAAAAGCGCCGACCAGGAGGCCGTTATTTGGCATGGCGGAACTATAAAAGATGCCGATCGAGGCAACGAACAAAGCATAACCAAGAAGGACAACAGCGGCGAATACGCCATACATCACCCCACGGCGGATAATTTCATCCGCACGCAGAAATTTAAAGCGCAAAATGGTATAACCAATGACAATCGGGAATATGATGATCGGCAGAAACAGGAATGGGGAAAACTGCGTTGATGTGATAGAGGCGAAAACAAGCCAGATACCGATGGGGCTGAACGAGAACAATCCGCCCCACAGAATGGTGCGAGATTGCGTTTTCACGACCGGAGATTGGGCGTAAAAAGCATGATAAACATTCACGCCAATATAAAACAAAATACCAAACGCAAGGAATAAATAGATATTTGCCCAATTGGAAATATAGGCGGTTGGATGATTGAAATTGAATATATTGGGGATGGCGATGGCTGACAGGATCAACCCAACAAAAATACCGCTCCAACGCAGATAGGGGTGATTAATGACAATTCGCGGTTCCTGCGGGAAGGACAACGCCAATGCGATCATTGCACCGCCGGACAGGGCACATCCGACCGTCCACGGAATCGTTAACTCATGCGTAGTGAGGATATTAAAGTAAAGACCGGTGGCGAGCCCCAACGAAGCCGTAAACAAGGAAAAGGCACGGCCGGCGGATTCTGTTCTGCGCAGACCAAAAATCCAAAAGCTGACGATTAGGAAAACAGCGCTGATAAATGTGGGAATCAGGAAATAGAGAGTGGTGCTGCTCGAAGGAAACACATGAAGAAGAATATCAATGGTGCGTGTTTCCCCGCTTTTGAATTTCACCGTGACCGGAATGGTATCGCCGGGAACAAATTTTCCCACAAGCACATTACGCACATCTGCATGGCTTCGCACGGGAACTTCATTGACAGCAATAAGTTGATCGCCGCTGGCTACCTGATCGTTGAACGACCAGGCCGGGTCACGCGGACCTGAATCATTGAACACCAGGGTGTGCTCGTAGAATACACCAATAAAAGGTTCATTGATCCAGCGAATCGCAAAATAGATTCCTGCCATAAAAAAAAGCAGGGCCGCAAACTGATATACCAAGACGATCCATTGCAATGCCTGGGATAGCCACGAGCTCGCACGAAACATGTGCTGAATGTTGGTTCGCGGCAAACTTTGTGCTGTCATAATGAATAAATTTTACTCCACATCGGTTTAGCCCGTGTATGGTACTTTCATAACAAAGCCAGGAGAGAACCAGTCTTTACAAAAGTGTGGATGAGCAAACTCCATGAAAAAAGGAGCGGGTTGAACCGCTCCCTTATGCAACCTACACGACGCTTTCGGCCACCGTTTTTCCATACCCCAGGAGTGCTTTGACCATTTCCTGGCTGCGCCCTTCGGCATAGACGCGCAAAACCGGTTCTGTACCGGACGGCCGGATGAGCAGCCACGAGTCGTCTGCCATGATGTATTTCACACCATCGCGTTGACTGATCTCGGCCACTTGATGGCCGCCAATTTCAGCGGGAGCCTTCTGGGTCAGGAATTCGGTCATTTCGGCTTTGGCAACCGGCCGGCTGAGACGAAGATCGACACGCTCGTACAGCGCAGGACCAACATCCTCAAGGAGTTCATTGACCAATTCCATAAGCGTCTTCTTTGAAGCAGCGATCATCTCCACAAGCAGCAAACCCATGATCGGACCATCGCCTTCGGGGATATGTCCCTTGAACGAGATGCCGCCAGACTCCTCCCCACCGATCAACACATCTTCCTTCATCATGTAATCAGCAATGTGATTAAATCCGACGGGGGTTTCATGCAAGGTCAAGCCGTAACGTTTTGCCAGGCGGTCGATCATACGGGTGGTGGATACCGTCCGAACGACAGATCCGGTCCAACCGCGTTTTTCCACCAAATACTTCAAGGACAAAGCCATGATCTTGTGCGGGTCCACAAAGTTACCACGTTCATCCATTGCGCCAATGCGGTCTGCATCACCATCTGTGACCACGCCAAAATTTCCAACACCGGAACTGACAGCCGAGGAAAGCGCACCGAGATTCTTTGCTATGGGTTCGGGATGAATTCCGCCAAAGCCGGGATTCATTTCACCACGGATTTCATAGATCTCGCATCCAGTCCCCTGCAAAAAGGATTTGATCACGCCGCGTCCCGACCCATACATGGCATCGACAACAAAGCGCTGTGGATTCTCCGCGATGACATCCGTATTGATCAACGTGCGCAGATGATCAAAGTAAGACGGCAATGGATTAAATTTTTGGATCAATCCCAGTTCGCGTGCTTTTTTGAAATCCATTAAGTTGGGTCCACGCGCCTGTTCTTCGTTGTCATTGATATACACTTCCACGCGACGGCATTGCTCGGAAAGCGCCGAGCCGCCAAACGCACCTTTTAATTTGACACCGTTATAGCGGGGGGCATTATGCGAGGCAGTGATCATCACACCGGCAATTGCCTGATGATTCTTCACCGCGTAAGAAATCGCAGGCGTTGGAGAATCAGCCTGTGCCAATAAAACAGTGAATCCATTTGCCGCAAGCACACGTGCCACTTCCCCGGCAAAGCGATCCGAAAGAAAGCGGGTGTCGTAACCGATGACGATCTTCTTTTGGTCGGTATGGATCGAACGATCCCAATGATCAGAAGCCACTGCATCTGCAATGGCCTGGGCAACGATTCGCAAATTATCAAAGGTGAAGCTATCTGAGATGACGGCGCGCCAGCCGTCGGTGCCGAAATGAATGGGCATGGTCTCTCCTAACGAGAAGATATAAACTGATTTTTATGGAGCGGGGGTGATTCCGATGGTGGGTGTGGGGGATGCATCAAAATTGGGTGCGGGTGTCGAATATGTGACAACCGATTCCAAAAGCCAGCCTTCCACACGTTGACCGTTGCGGGTGACGAAGACATGGATCCAGGTGACGCCGTTGACGATCTTGAAATCGGGGTAGATATCAACGATCGTGCCATTGTCCAACGTCATTAAGTATTTGCCGTTTGGTGTTTGTCGCAAATTTGCGCCACCGCCTTCGTTGGCACTTACTTTTCCACTGATGGGCTGGACTTCAATGGTCAATGTAATTGTCGGGGTGGCGGATGCCGGCAGGGTAATTGTTAAAGTTAAAGGAACAGGCGTAACGGAAAGCGGGGTGGAGCTGTTCGTAACCGTGGCTGTCGAAGTGGCGGCGACTGTTTCAGTGACGACAAGCGGAGTACTGGTTTGTGATGTGGAATCGGCAGGTGTCGCTGAAGGCTGAGTAGTATTCGTCAGAGCCGGGAGCAGGCTGGGGGTTAAAGTCGGAAGTGATGTAGTCGCTTGAGTCGTGGGAGTCGATGTGGGAACATTCGCAGCGGCAGCCGAGGTTTTGAATCCAGGAACCATCAAAACATAAAGAATTACAAGGAAGATCACCATTCCAACACCGCTAAAAGCATATCCGCTGGAAGTTGGGCGGATACGCAGGGCAAACAGTGTGATCAACCCAAGTACGCTTGCAAGGGCCAGATGAACGATGGATACAAAAATTCCCTGCGGCCAAACACCCGGCAAGCCGGAGCCCAACCCAAAACCCGCTGCGCTGACCGGCAGGAAAAATGCATAAGCAATAATGACGCTGGGAAGAAACGGCCTGCTCTCAGAACGAATAAAGGAAGCAACCAGGGTCACCGCACCGATGGCGATCACCAGGAGTTCCGGAATCCACAAACGTGCATGTGTATAAAGATTGGTCAAGGTGTATGGCAGGAACAATCGCATACAAAAACCGGTCAGCACGCCGCCGATGAACACGAGGATGGCGCTGATCAAAAGCGCCATGCCGGTTTCAAATAAAAAGCGGGGCGAGCCGGTAAGAATGGCGAGCAGAAATCCCACCCACGGGACCATCAGCGGAGCGAGCAAAATTCCGAGCAACAATAATGCCTGCGAATCAAGCATGAAGCCAAGTCCCAGGATCGCTCCACAAGCCAGTGAAAACACAAACAATTCAATCGATGGAAACGCACGCTTGGCAAGCGAACCAATTAATTCCGCCTGACCTTCGGCATCGGTGGGAATCATTTCGCGGCGCGTCACACGGCGGCGGCGGCCACGCAGTGCTGCGGATGGATCTTCGCGCAAAGGCGGCGGTGGTTCGATGGGAATGATCGGTTCTTCAGGAAGAGACATAGAATCCAATTATACAGGTGATGGAAAGACTCTGACAGGTGCAGGCAGGGATGAGCACTATGATAATATAGCCAATACCACAAGGAAAACAATGGCAAAAATACGGTACTTTGCAGGGCAGAATTGGGTAATTTTATCCCTTTCGGTTCTCTTCACATGTTGGGCATTGGCATTCATTCATCACGCCTCTTATGTTGCCACAGATGGAAGGCTGTATTTCAACCTTTTTGACGATGCACTGATCTCCATGCGCTATGCCTGGAATTTTGCACATGGAAACGGGTTGGTATGGAATAAAGGTGAATATGTGGAGGGATACACCAACCTGTTGATGACGCTGTTGATGGCGATCGCATCTTTTTTTCTTGAGAAACGCTATGCAGTGCTTGCCATTCAATTAACAGGAATTGTCTTTGTGTTGGGTACGGCATTCTGCACAGTTCAAATCCTCAACCTGCTTAAACCCGCAAAAGCTCCGCAATATATTTTATTTGCGACAATCCTGCTGTACTACCCATTGAATTACTGGTCCCTGCTTGGGATGGAAACCGGTCTGCTGGCATTTTTACTGAGTGCCGGAGTGCTCTACTCACTTTTATATGCAGAAAACTTGAACACGAAACATCTCTGGTTGATGGTGCTTTGTTTTGGACTGGCTTATCTCACACGCAACGACTCGTTGCTTTTTGCCGCGCTGACATTTCTATATTTGACATTGACTCTAAAGTTCGGCAAAATGTATATCCAACTTTTTCTCGCTTCAGGCCTGACCTACAGCCTGTTCCCGGTTGGACAGACTCTCTTCCGCTATTGGTATTACGGCCAAATCGTGCCAAACACGTACACGTTGAAGCTCGTCGGCATGGCTTTGGATGAACGGCTGCGAAATGGTTGGGGATTCGTTCAATCTTTTTTAAGAGAATCAAGCTGGGTCCTGGTCATCGCCGCGTTGGGATTATTCATTAAGCCGTCCAAACAAAAATTTTATCTCTTCGGCTTTTTTCTCATTTCCATTTCTTATCAAATCTACGTGGGCGGCGACCCGTGGACCTACTGGCGCATCATGGCTCCCACCATGCCATTCGTTTTTGTATTATTGGTTTCCACTTGTGAAGAAATACTAAATCTAACTTCGATCAAGCCACCAGGTCTTATTTACCCCTTTTTATTAATTGCGATCACCCTCGCAGGCTTGTATAAAGCCGACTCTCGCTTCCTCAAGGAAATGTCCATGCAAGAACTCCCGTTTGACGTGGAAGTAGCTCACAAAAACATTGAGTCTGCAATCGCAATTAACGAAATCACAAAAGAAACAGCCTCTATTGGCGTCTTCCGGGCCGGAGTACTTCCCTATTACGTAAATCAGACGGCAATTGACTTCCTCGGTAAATCAGATCCATACATTGCCAATCTCCCTCCCGACACCTCAGGCACCATGTCCTGGGATGGCATGAACAGCGTTCCCGGGCATAACAAGTACGACCTCACCTACTCCATTCAAACCCTGCTCCCCACCTATGTGGACGATTTGAAATGGGGCACGCAGGATTTAACAGAATGGGGCAAGGAACATTATGTACTTGTCCGCTATAACAAAACCTGGTTGTGGCTTCTAAAAGACTCGCCCGATGTGTATTGGGATAAGGTCAAATAGGGAAACCTAGTTCGCCGAAAAGGCGTACACCATTTTAGAAAAGGAATAACCCATGAACGAACCACGTGTATACAAAAACTCTCCGTTTCTATTTATATTGATGCTCTTGATTTTCGGAGTTCTTTTTATTGGCCTGGTCACCGCCATGGGACGTGATACCTGGTACATCATGATCCCATTTGCGCTGGCATTCGGCATCATTTTCCTGGTTGCAATGCTCTCATTGACATCCAAAACCATCATCTCAGATGAGGAGATTTCCACGCAAAATCTCCTCGGCACAAAAACACTGCGCTGGAGCGAGATCAATCAGGTTTCCGGTTGGGGCCATGCCATTAAGTTACGCGATATGGATAGAAATTTGACCGTTGCGCCCAGCCCGCAACTGCCCGGGTATCCCGAAGTCATCGAGTGGATAGGCATCAAACGACCCGATCTGTTCAGTCCGATGGAATATGCTGAAATGTCCAAAAGCTGGGCCGCGACTGCCGCATTTCCCATTGCAGGGCTGGCCATGCTCGGTTTGGGTGCGTTTTTGTATACACAGACACAATCCAATGGTGATACTTTTTTCCCTGTAATCTTCCTGGTATTCGTCGGCCTTGGCTTCCTCATTGCAACCTTTACTTCGATACAAGCGGTCTCAATAGAGGGGAATTCAATTGTGATCGGGTATCTCTTCAATCAAAAGACGTTGCTTGCCGATGAAATTGCCTCCGTCAACTTGAGTTACACACAGACCCGCAATGGAAAGAATTATTTTGTGGCACTGTATTTGACGAACAAAAAGACGGTTCGTCTCTCCGGGCTAAGGCCGAATTTGCCTGTGGTATATCTCGTTCTTAAAAACTGGCACAGGAAAAACACGGGAACTAATAATTCATCAAGCCGTCTTTAGAAAATCATAATCGATCAGCCAGGAGCCAATCCTGTTCCCGCTGGGGAAGGTCTGTGCCAGTAATAGACAAAATAAGCCGATCACGCGGTCAAACAGAAAAAACGATACTAACCCAATCAACGAGAAGATGCACCACAGGGTAAATTGAAGTTTTGGATTCGGAATTGGCATGGTCATATTCTTTTTCCAATCATCTAATGACCGCAATGCGCGGCGACTAAAGGCTATCCCCATTATCAAATAAAAAGAGATTCCAAAATATGCCGACGCAGGGACAAAGCCGTTAGTGGGCACTCTGCCTTCAGTGATTTGGAGACGGGTTAGGGCGAATAATAAAGAGACTTCACCAATGTATGGAGCATCAGACAAGTTTGACAACATGCGTGGACCAAGTCGCGTCCCATCCGGTAAAGGCCAGGAGGCAGACAACGCCTCCACACTTAATGGGTAGGAATGATCATAACGCCCAAAGGCACGCGCTGCGCCGATCCCAAACGCGCTGGCTGCTGTTCCATAACCGGCAAGGATGGGACCGGAGTCTACGTCCCCTGCCCAACTACCATAAGACAAGTCACGTGAAAATTCACGGAAACCAGCGGTAGCCCAGGTTTGCTTCCAAAAATAGTTTTCATAATTGGCGTACCACTCCTGCGAAGTTACCGGCCAGAGTTCAGGTGCACCGATCAGCATGAATGAAATTCCCGCGCCGCGTGCCGGCCCATATCCAACCCCTGTTCGTGAATCAGCAATGTATGCCGGCAAACCTGTCTCCTCATCCAACACGCCTCCTTGAAATCCGCGCAGGGCTCGTTGAACAAATTGTGAATGATCAGTACCCAATACTTTATCGGCGCGTTGGATGGCAGCAATTGCCGGCAGGATATCCACCGGGTAACATTGACCGGGGTAATCATCTAGCAACCCATACGCAGATTCATCCAATTCCTTTGAAAGTGATTCCACTTGCTCGCGCAAGAGGTCTTCATACTGATCATTCCCGGTAAGTTTTTGATAACTGGTCAAGCCGCTGATCAATAACATGCGATAAAAAAGATTTTCTCGGGAAAGATAATCATCACCCCAATGCTGCCGGACCCAGCCTGCATGACCCGGATCTGCAACCAGTGCAGCAGATGCTTCAATCGCATCAAGTGCATATTCCGCCGGCGCGACAGGATAAAGCGTCGGGTCCTTTTCCCAGGCTTGCTGGAGTGACTCGGTTGATGAAAGATAAAAGACTGTGCCAAAGACAGGCCATTCCGTTCCGGAAATGTTATTAATATTCAACCCGGCAGCTTCACCGGAAGCAACCCGTTCCTGAGCCCAAACCGCATAGTCCCTTGAAAGGGAGCGATGCCAGCCGAATGTAAAATGAGGGACATTGCCTGCCTTCAAACCTGGGTCTTGCATCTCATGAAGAATCGTGATTGCTGGATAAAAAAAGAAATATATTGACAATACGATCAACAAAACAGTGTTGATGTAAATACACCAGTTAAATTTCCTAGCGATCATCGACATCCCTCCCGAAAAAACAGAATGAGTAGCATCTCAATTGTATCGGGAAATTCGTCAGACAAGTGGACAAAATTAACACATCCCTTTAATTCAGTGTTAACCGTCATCCTGCTATAATAGGCCTTGCACGTAACGCCAACTCATGCCGAGGCTGCGGGCAAGCCCGGCACGCGAAACGTGACATCCTTTTACAGGCGGTACTCCATCATGCTCAATTATTATTTCCTCCACTAACTTCATCTCTTGCAACGTGTTTCGCGCAAGCCGCCGCGGCACAACTGTTTCCGTTTTCCCTCCCCTTTTTAACTATTACGTGTCACTTGATACCTGACATCTGCAACACCTGAAACTTAACATATGACTCAACATCGAATTACAGACGACCTCGACGTTCTTTTGGACGTCCTCCCAACTTTCCTTCGTCATGCGGTGGAAAAGGTCAACAACAGCGATAAATTGATCGAGATCGTCATTGACCTTGGCCGCCTGCCTTCCGCACGTTATGTGGAAAATGAAATCACACTTTCCGATAAAGAGGTCACGCGCGCAGACATAGACCATATCACCGAGCGCATCGGCACTTTCGACACCGACAACCGCGCCGGCATGGAACGCACGCTTCATCGCATCTCCGCCATTCGCAACCGACGTGGAGCAATTGTGGGCCTCACCTGCCGCGTGGGCCGCGCCGTTTACGGCACGGTTGACATCATTCAAGACATCATCGAATCGGGCAAGTCCGTTTTAATCCTTGGAAGGCCCGGCGTTGGCAAAACAACTTTGCTTCGTGAAGCAGCCCGTATCCTCGCTGAAAACAAACGCGTGGTGATCGTTGATACCTCCAATGAAATCGGCGGCGATGGTGATGTCCCCCACCCTGCGGTTGGCAAGGCGCGCAGAATGCAAGTGCGCGAGCCCATGCTTCAGCATGAAGTGATGATCGAAGCCGTTGAAAATCATAATCCCGAAGTCATCGTCATCGATGAGATCGGACGCGAACTCGAAGCCCTCGCCGCGCGCACCATCGCGGAACGCGGCGTGCAGCTCATCGGCACCGCACATGGCATCACGCTTGAAAATCTTTTACTCAACCCAACGCTGAGCGATCTCGTCGGTGGGATCGAAGCGGTCACTCTTTCAGACGAGGAAGCCCGTCGACGCGGCACCCAGAAAACAGTTTTGGAAAGACGCGCTCCTCCCACGTTTGATGTGCTCATCGAGATCCAGCATCGCGAACGATTCGCTGTTCATCTCGATATCCTATCCGCTGTGGATGCGTTGCTGCGCGATATGCCCATGTCGCCGGAGATTCGAACGCTCGACGAATCTGGACAAATACAAATTGAAAAACCTGCGCCGCCAAAACCTTCCACCAAAGTGGATTCAAAAACGCCTCGCCGCGGACGTCAGCCTGCTCCCGTTATCGAGGAATATTCGCCACGCTCTGAGCCGCCCACTCAACCCGTGGCTTCAACACCACACATCAGCACGAAGTTACAAACCGTGCGCGTGTTCGCGTATGGCGTGGCGCGCAATCGATTGATGCAAGCCGCAAAACGAGTCGGCGTGCCCGCCGTGGTGGTGACCGACGTCAACGAAGCCGATGTGCTCGTTACGTTGCGGACATATTATCGCAACCGCGAAGCGACGGTGATCGAAGCCGAAAGCCGCGGCATGCCCATCTATGTGCTGCGCGCAAACACCGTGGCGCAAGTGGAACAGTTCCTCGGCGATCTATATAACCTGACCGAGCATCAAGCTCCGCGCGACAATATGGAAGACGTGCGCGATGAAACCAAGAATGCCATCTCCGCCGTTTTGAATGGCGAACGATGGGTGGACCTGCCCCCCGGCCCTTCCCTCGTGCGCCGACTCCAACATGAAATGGCGCGCAATGCCGAGCTGGTGAGTCACTCCTACGGCAAGGAACCGAGACGGCATGTACGGATATTCAGAGAATAAAAGAGAGAGCAGTCAAATTTGACTGCTCTCTCTTTTATCATGGTAGGGGCGACCCTCCCATAGGGATCAACGAGTCTTGATCTTCCTGACGGGTCGCCCCTACTCTGTTATGTATGACTCGACTCGCCCAACGTGATGTTCAAACTCATTTCTTTTCCATCTCGTAAAACACCAAGGGAAATCGCATCGCCAGGCTTGTAGGTGTAAAGCATGTTGAGATAATCATGCGTCTCATCCACTTTGACATTATTAATGCTGACGATAATGTCTTTGGCCTGCAAGCCTGCGTCACTGGCCGGGCTATTCGGCGCAACCTTGCTGACATAAATACCCCATTTCACCGGCAAGTGATACGCATCCGCGATATCGGGGGAGATCGCCTGAAAACTGATTCCCATGAATGGGCGGGAGAAATATCCCTTCGCGATGATTTGTGAAGCCACTGCCTGTGCCGTGTTGACCGGGATCGCGAAGCCGAGTCCTTCGGCCACTGCCCCACTTCCAGAACCGCGCACGATCATGTTGTTGATACCGATCACTTCACCGGCCAGGTTGACCAGCGGTCCGCCGGAGTTGCCCTGGTTGATGGCTGCGTCAGTTTGGATCAAGCCCTCGACCTGGTATCCATTTCCGGTTTCGATGGAGCGGCCCGTTGCACTGACCACGCCAACGGTCACCGTGTTAAGGAAATCCCCAAGCGGCGAGCCGATGGCAATCACCGATTCGCCGGGATTGAGCAGATCCGAATTTCCAAGCGTTGCAACGGCGGGAACAGTTCCATCCGTTTTCAAAACCGCGATATCAGAATATGGATCGGTTCCGACAAGCGTCGCTTTTTGTTCGGTTCCATCCGAAAGAATGATCGTGACATCCTGCGTGCCATCGACCACATGATTGTTGGTGACAATGTAACCTTTGTCTGAAATAAAGAAACCGCTGCCGCTGACCTTCGCGTCGCTGGTTTGACCGAAGATGGTCTGCTGGCCGGGAATGGTCCCAACAATGGTCACGACTGCGGGACCAACTTTCTGCACCGACTGCGTCACCGCAGTTTCCACATCTGTGGAATTCAAGACCAACGTTTGCGCTGGGTTGTTTGTAGTGGAAGAGACCGCCGGCAGCGGCACATTGACCGAAGGCGCGGATTGATTTTGTCCGACAGCCTTATAAACTGCAAAGCCGCCTGCGAATGCGCCGGTCAATGCGGAACCTCCCGCAATCACCACTGTCAATACAAAGTAAAGCATTTTTTTCCATGTCATTTTTACCTCCGAAGTTGTAGATAAATACTAGTCCTCGAAAATGACACGATAATTAAATATTTGGCTGTAAAATAGGTCTAAAATAAAAGCACGCTAAGAGTTTGTATAAAACAAACATAATAATTTTTAATCAAAGTTTAAGTTGAGGATTATGTTCATCACTCTCGAAGGCCCGGAAGGCTCCGGCAAAACATCTCACATTCCCCCGCTCGTGGAGTATCTCCGCGGGCAGGGACATGTCGTATTCCCCACCCGCGAACCGGGCGGGACCTCCATCAGCGAACAGGTCCGCGATATTTTGCATGATTTGAAAAACGTGGAGATGCATCCGCGAACGGAAACGCTGCTCTATCAAGCTGCGCGTGCACAGATCGTGGAGCAAGTCATTAAACCGCGTCTTGCGGACGGGGAAATTGTCATCTCTGACCGATATTATGATTCCACGATTGCTTATCAGGGATATGGACATCAACAGGATTTGGAACAAGTCCGCACTTTGGTGAAATATGCAACCGGCGGATTAAGTCCCGACCTGACCATTCTGCTCGATCTGGATGTGGAAACTGGTCTCAAACGCAAGAAGCAAAACCAAGCCGAATGGAATCGCATGGACGACCACGAAGTGAAATTCTACGAACGAGTCCGCGCAGGATATTTGGAGATGGTCAAGCAGGAGCCAAATCGTTGGGTTGTAGTGAACTCGGATCAGAAGTGGGAGTCCGTACAGGAAGAGTTGCGAGAAGCCATCATAAATAAATTGGAAAAATAAATTGCAGGGGCGGATCGCGATCTGCCCCTGCAATTTGATACAATCCCATCATGCCTCCCATCAACCTTCACCTCTTCTCCACGCCCGGCAAAATGGACATCGGTTATATTGTCGAGGCTAGCCGTCCGTATCTTGAAAACAAAGATGACCCCATGGTTGCCTTCCTGCCGCTTGCCTCTCTTTATGCAGAGCGCTGGCTGGAAGTCACAAAAGCGTCCTTCAAAAATTTGGGGCGTGTTGAAAATATCAATGCAGAGTTGATGTCACAAAAAGAGATCGAAGCGATCCTGCGCGATTGCTCGGTGGTATATATCTCAGGCGGCAATACATTTTTACTTAATCATCGTCTGCACGCCAGTGGAATCATGCCGTATCTGAAAAAGAAAATCCAATCCGGCCTGCCGTTGGTTGGTTTCAGCGCCGGGGCCATGGTCTGCGGACCCAACATCCTCTCTTCTTTTGATATGAACACGGTTGGCACTACATTCTTTGATGGCTTGAAAGCCGCACCGTTCAATTTCTCCTGCCACTATCCGCTGGATGGGCATGGACAATCGATGAAAGATGAATGGCTGCGCGATTATCATTTTTTCAATGACAATCCCATTTTGATGATGTGCGACAACGCTTATGTACGGATTGATGGCGCCAAGGCAACTTTGGTCCGCGGCGAAGCATATATCTGGCGCAAGGACGAAGAAAAAGAAAAACTCGAAGAAGGCAAACTGATCAAGGCATAGGAGATTTCGTCATGACAGAAGAACAATGGATGCCGGGAAATAAAAAAGAATTGATATCTGCCATCGAGCGCGAATGGAATCTGCTGATTCAGCTCGCGGAAAAACTCACAGACGAGCAAATGACCAAGCCGGATGAAGGCGGCTGGTCACCGAAGGACAATCTCGCTCATCTCACGGAATGGATGAACGCGCTGATGGGCTACCATCTGGACCGCCGTCCGCGCCACGAAGCGATGAATCTCCCTGAAGAAGTCATCAAGGATTGGGATTTCGACATCATCAATCCCGCCCTGTTTGAGCGCAATCAAAACCGCTCCCGCAAAGAAGTGATGGACGAATTAAAGGGGACCTACAAAAAGTTATACGACAAGCTCAACGCGATGTCCTTCGAAGACCTGCTCAAACCGCGCCATGATGATGACCCGGAAAAACGTCCCGTTTTATTATGGGTGCTGGGCGACACCACCGAGCATTTTCTTGAACACCGCGAAACCATCGAAAGAGGATTGAAAGAAAAATAATCATGATCGTCGAATCGGACCAGGATATCAAAAGTTTAAAAGCCATCGGGCATGTCTGCGCGATGGCTCTGCAAAAAATGATCAGCGAAGCAAGACCCGGCATGACCACACTGGAACTGGACAATATCGGCAGTGAATTCCTAAAAAAAGAAGGCGCAGTTTCCGCGCCGCAGTCCATGTATCGATTTCCCGGAGCCACCTGCATCAGCATTTCCCCCATCATTGCACACGGTATTCCCGATCACCACGTGTTGAAAGAAGGTGAACTGATCAACATTGATGTTTCCGCCGAAATGGACGGTTACTTTGGCGATACCGGCGCGTCGATGGTCGTTGGAAAACAAATCCCTGAATATGAAAAAATGTTCGAGGCTACAAAGTCCGCGCTGGCAAAGGCGCTGCAGGTTGCGAAGGCAGGCGAACCACTAAACCTCATTGGTAAAACCATTCAAGAGGAGGCCCGGCAAAACGGATTCAACGTGATCAAGGACCTGACCGGTCATGGCATCGGACACAAACTTCACGAGGAACCGGCTTCCGTTCATAATTTTTACAAATCAGATGAGCGCTTCATCCTGACCGAAGGCCTGGTCCTGGCCATTGAACCTTTCCTCACCACCGGCAAAGGGCACATCGTCGAGAAAAAAGACGGCTGGTCCCTGCAAACTGTCGACAAAACCATCGCCGCCCAATTCGAACACACCATCATCGTCACAAAGAACGAACCGATCATTTTGACGATCTGATCACTGTCAAATTGTGTTTATTGGAATCCAGAAGTTCTACTTCCGGCGCTTGGCAGATTCTTCGCAAGTAGAACTTGCTGACTCCATCGTTAAAGAATTTACTCTTCCTTCAACCATCTCTTTACCGCATCATGCGGGTGTTCGTATTTCTCCATCAAGCTCAATAAAACCTCGGCATTCATCTCACTGAACACAGCTTTGCGGTGCTCCGAGAAGACAAATCCTTCCGCCACTGCATGATCCATCGCGGCAAGTAATGGATCATAATATTTTTTTACATTCAACAACCCTACAGGTTTTTCATGCGCACCAGTCTGCGCCCAAGTGATGGTTTCAAAGAGTTCATCCCATGTACCGAAACCGCCGGGCAGGGCAATATATCCATCTGAAAGTTCGTGCATCCGCGCCTTGCGGCCGTGCATATCAGGAGCCACATCCATGCGTGTGAGGCCGGTATGCGCCAGGGCAGGCGTGTTCATCGAGGGAATGATCACACCGATCACCTCGCCACCTGCAGATAAAGCTCCGTTGGCAACTTCGCCCATCAAGCCGGTCTTACCGCCACCGTAGACCAGCCGAATACCGTGCTTGGCGAGAGTTACACCCAATTGAAAGGCCGCACCTTTATAGTCCGCATGGACCGAGTCTGAGGACCCGCAAAACACACAAATTGATTTCATGGTATTTTCACTTCCCTATTTTGGAGTATTTTGCAAATGTATCACAAATAAGCAGGTTAGAGTTATGTTAGTGTAACCTTTGTATGCTTGACTTACATGCCACGCAGGGGTGAAAATAGCCACTATGGATTACAAAGACTACTACAAGATCCTTGGCGTGGACCGCAAGGCCAGCGCGGACGATATCCGCACGGCCTATCGCAAGCTGGCCATGAAACTTCACCCGGATAAAAACCCGGGCGATAAAAAAGCCGAGGACAAATTCAAGGAAATTAACGAAGCCTATCAGGTCCTGAGCGATGACGAAAAACGCGCGCGCTATGACCAGTTGGGCAGCGCCTATTCCAATTTCCGCACCAGCGGCGGACGGCCCGGCGATTTCCAATGGGACGACTGGTTCCAACAACAAGCCGGCCAACAACGAGGCGGGTATGGAAATGCAAATCCTTCCTCTTCCTTCGGGGGCGGTGGCACGGGTAATTTCTCTGATTTCTTCCGCATGATCTTCGGTGAAGCCATGCGTTCGCAAGGATATAACAGCCCGGCACAGGGTTATGAACAGGAGATGGAAATCTCCCTCCAGGAAGCCTACGATGGCACCACCCGCCAATTGCAAACCAATGGACGCAAGCTGCAGGTCCGCATCCCTGCCGGGGTGAAGACAGGTTCCAAAGTCCGAGTGGCAGGCGCGGCACCGGATGGAAGCGATCTGTATCTCGTCGTCAATATCCCTGAAGATTCCCGTTTCGAAATGAACGGCAACGATCTCACTACAACGTCCACGGTCGATGTATTTACATTGATCCTCGGCGGCGATGCTGATGTGGAAACGCCCACCGGCAAAGTGAAATTAAATATTCCCGCAGGCACTCAACCGGAACAGGTGTTTCGTCTTGCAGGTCGGGGAATGCCGCAATTAAAATCCCCCACCTCCAAAGGCGACCTGTTCGTGAAGTTGAAAGTGCAAATTCCCAAATACCTTTCCACCAAACAAAGGGAATTGCTCGAAGAAGCATCCCGTATTAAGTTTTAAATTCAGGAGATTCAATGTATAAAAAGAAAAGCTTGCTGGCTTTTGTTATTTTAACGCTTGCAATTTTAGCCTGCCAAACCCCGTTGACCGGTACCACTCCGTCGGCAGTGCAGCCTGTTGTCGTGATCCCAACTGTGATCCCCGCTGAGGGCATTTCACAAAACCCAGTTGAGAGTCAGGATGTGCTGGTCTCGTTATATGAACGGGTCAGTCCGGGAACAGTGGCTATCATCACAGATCAGGGACAGGGCTCGGGCTTTGTGTACGACGGAAATGGTCATATCGTTACAAACTATCATGTGGTCGAAGGTGCAAACGTGATCGAAGTGCGTTTTACCTCCGGCTTCATGGGATATGGAACTGTAGTCGGAACTGATCTGGATTCGGATATTGCTGTTGTCAAAGTGGATGGATCCGCCGATGAGTTTCACCCCGTCCCGCTCGGCGATTCAGACGCGCTGAGTGTTGGTCAGACCGTAGTTGCCATTGGCAACCCGTTTGGTTTGGATACGACCATGACTGTGGGCATTGTCTCCGCATTGGGCCGCACCTTGGACTCTGCGCACCAAAGCCCGGACGGGAATTTGTTCACCGCAGGCGACATCATTCAAACGGATGCGGCCATTAACCCGGGCAACTCCGGCGGTCCGCTGTTCAACATCAACGGTGAAGTCATCGGTGTCAACCGCGCCATTATCAGCAATGCCACCACCACAACCGGCCAACCCACGAATTCCGGCATTGGCTTTGCTGTTTCAGTCAACATCGTAAAACGGGTTGTTCCTGTGTTGATCGAGAAGGGCAAATACGATTACCCCTACCTCGGGATTTCCTCGATCGATTCCCTCACCCTCGAAATGGTGGAAGCACTAGGTTTAAAAAGTTACACCGGCGCCTACGTGACCAATGTTGCAACCGGCGGCCCGGCCGATAAAGCTGGCATCATAGCCGGTAACCAGGCGACCGGCTTGCGCGGATTGCTCTCGGGCGGTGATTTGATCGTCGCGATCGATGGGCGCGAGATTCGCACGTTTGATGAATTGCTTTCCTACCTGATCACCCACAAGGGCCCGGGCGATACCGTGATTCTCACCGTTCTTCGCGGTGAGGAAAAAACAGATATCTCCATTACGTTGGAAAAACGTCCTTAAGAAAAAAAGCGGTTCAGAGCAAACTCTGAACCGCTTTTTATTTAGCCAAATCGTTCTTCACGCCAAACATCGGCGCGGTTGTGATAGCCGGCCTGTTCCCAAAATCCGCGTTTGTCTCGCGTCATGAATTCCATCGACCTCACCCACTTGGCACCCTTCCACAAGTAGGGAGTTTCAAGGTCTTCACGTCCGGGGATAAATCCCACCATGCCGCGCAACGGATATCCATGATCAGGGGTGATTGGCTCGCCATTGAAATGAGTGGCCAGCAGGAAATTATCCTGCAAGACCACTTCCAACGGCAGGTTGACCGTAAAACCGTATTCCGCATGTTGCATCACATGAGTGGCCGCAGGCTTGATCTTGAAAAAACCATTGTCCACCAGCGCTTTGATCGAAACGCCTTCCCAGGTGGTATCGAACTTGCTCCAGCGGGTCACGCAGTGAATATCCATTTGAATTTTGGCGCGGGGAAGCTGATTGAATTCATCCCAACTCCAGCGCTTTTCCTCCTCCACCTCACCCCAAATACGAAAGTCCCAGGTGGCCGGGCTGAAAGCCGGCACAGGACCGTAATGCAGCACCGGGAATTTTTGGGTCAAAGATTGGCCGGGTGGCAGGCGTCCTTCGGCGCGAACCTTGTCTTCCTGCTGGCGGCGGTCAAATCCTTCAAATTGAAACATACTTCACCTCACTCTATAAATTAGGGAAAAATCCTGCACTGCCTAGACTCTCAAGCCTTTTCGGATGTTACCCGAAAAATATTATGATTTTCTTAACAATTATAGTGGATTTGAAGTCTGCCTTCACCGGGCAACATGTGATGGAAGCCGGCACAGGCTCCGGTTCCATGATGATCGCGTTTAAACTTAATCCGCAATTGGCCTTTCAAATCTGAAAAAACTTCAATACCAGGCCGAATTACCTATCCCCTATCTCTTGATTGCTCGTATAATGGGGAAAATTTCAGCAAGCGTGAGGAGAGTGGAAATATGAAGGGCCCAAGTTTCAAACAGCGTTTTCAATACTGGTTCGATAATTACATGTCGCGGGGCACGGGCGCGATGTTGACCGGGTTATTCGTTTTGTCTGCATTGATCATCTTCGCCGCAGCCGCCTTGGTCAAAATGACCAATACCGCACCAAACGGAGAAAGCTTCCTTGAAGTAGCCTGGATGAGTCTGCTGCGCACACTCGACTCCGGCACCATGGGCGGGGACACCGGCAGTCCATTCTTTCTGTTGATGATGTTGATCGTCACCTTCGGGGGCGTTTTTGTTGTCAGCGCCCTGATCGGTATCATCAACAATGGCCTCGAAGACAAGATGGAAGAACTCCGCAAGGGCCGCTCGCAGGTGCTGGAAAATGACCATACCCTCATCCTCGGCTGGACGCCGCAAGTCTTCACCATTATTTCAGAAATCATTCTTGCCAACGAGAGTCGCAAAAGCGGCGCAGTCATTGTCGTATTGGCCGATCAGGACAAGGTCGAGATGGAAGATGCGATCAACGAACGCATCTCCGACACAAAGAATACCCGCGTCATCTGCCGCTCGGGAAGCCCAATCGACCTGACCGATCTCGAAATCGCCAGCCCGCACACCGCGCGTTCGATCATCGTGCTGGCAGAAGGCGAGGATCCTGATACACACGTGATCAAATCCGTGCTTGCGATCACGAACAACCCCAACCGCCGTGAAGAACCCTATCACATCGTCACACAGATCCGCGATCAGAAAAACATGGACGTGGTCAAAATGCTTGGCACCAAGGATGTGGTTCAGCCAATCCTTTCCAATGATCTGATCGCCCGCGTGGTCGCGCAAACTTCACGCCAGAGCGGTCTGTCCATTGTCTACACCGAATTAATGAACTTTGGCGGCGACGAAATTTATTTCAAACAGGAACCCGCCCTCTCCGGCAAAACCTTTGGTGATGCGCTCTCTGCATTTGAAACATCCACGGTGATGGGTATTCGCAAAGCAGATGGAACCGTTGCAATGAATCCAGGCATGGACACCCGCATTCAATCCGGAGACCAGCTCTTCCTGATCGCGGAAGACGACGACAAGATTTCCCTCTCTGCTGCACGCGTCGCAGCGGAAGAAAGCCTGATCCAGCAAAGCGGAAAAGTTTCCAAGCTCAAGCCGGAACGCGCGCTCATCCTCGGCTGGAACCGCTCCGGCTCCACCATTGTCCGCGAACTCGATAACTATGTAGCCAAGGGCTCACAATTAACCATCGTTTCCAATATTTACGAACTCGACAAACAACTCAGACTGGAAGCCGGAAAACTCACCAATCAAAAAGTGACCGTCCTCGAAGGCGATATTCGCGACCGCGCCCTGCTCGAAAAACTGGAAGCTGCCGAGTATGACCATGTGATCGTCCTGGCATACAGTCACCTCGAACCCCAAGAAGCAGATGCCATCACACTCGTCACATTGCTGCACTTGCGCGATATTGCAGAACGCGATGAAACCCCATTCTCCGTGGTCAGCGAAATGCTCGACCTGCGAAACCGCGAACTCGCCGAAGCCGCCAAAGTCGATGACTTTATCGTCAGCGATCACCTGATCAGTTTGATGATGGCCCAACTCTCAGAAAATGCCGAACTGCTTGGCGTCTTCACCGACATGTTCGACCCAGAGGGCTCCGAGATTTATCTCAAACCGATGGGAGATTATGTTTCCATCGAAAAGCCGGTCAACTTCACCACCGTGATCGAAGCCGCGCGCCGTCGTGGTGAAACTGCCATCGGCTATCGCCTGATGAGTGAAGTCAACAATGCTGAAAAATCCTACGGCGTACATACCAATCCAAAGAAATCTGAAAAAGTTTCCTTTACCGCAGAAGACAAAGTGATCGTAATTTCAGAAAGCTGATATTTCCAAATAAAAAGATCCGCAGGTTGAACCTGCGGATCTTTTTATTAATGGAGTGAAAAGTAATTTGTTATACAAGCCTGAAGAGACTGATGCTTTCGATGTGATAGGTTTGCGGGAAGAGATCAAAGGGAGTGGCTTCTTCCAGTTGATACCCGGCATGGATGAGACGCGAAGCATCGCGCGCCAAAGTGGACGGGTCGCAGGAAACGTAGGCGATGACCTGCGGCTTGATGTTGATGATGGCGTCAAGCGCATGTTTTTCGATGCCGGCACGCGGCGGGTCAACGATCATATAAAGTGGACCATCAAATTTCCCGGTCAACGCCGGCAGGATTTCTTCCGCCTCGCCTTCGTACAATTCCACGTTTTCAAATTCATCCAAATTGATCGCAAAATCTTCGCAAGCAGATTCTGACGATTCGACACCAATGACCTGTTTGCATTTGGATGCAAAGAATTTACTGAACAATCCCGCACCGCAATATACGTCCATCAAAGTGGTATCGGAAGAAACAGGTAATATGGCAAGCAAGTGTTGAACCATTTTCCCGGCCATCTTTGTGTTGACTTGAAAGAAAGATGCAGCCGAAACATGGAAATCTTTTTCGAGCACACTAATCGTGAGATGGTCCTGTCCGGCAATGACCACAGCATGGTCATCATAAATGTGGACGACGGAAATATCGGCTTCGATTTCAAGCTCGGGCGTTTCAGGGCTTTCCGATTCCAGGATGAGCATTAATTCCTCATCCTGCCCAACACGTACTGAAATGCGTTCCGCGCCGACCGTGGTTTCAAATTGCAGGTCGGGCCAGAAGGTTTGAATCCCTGCTTGCGGCAAATGACATTCTGAGATCGGGATCACGGAACGACCTCTTGCATTCACAAATCCCACCCTGCCATCTTCGGTCAAATGGAATTGCATGTGATTGCGGTAATTCCATTCAGCCGGCGATGCGATCATCGGCTGGACCGGCGGATTCTCGATCTTGCCAATGCGTTTCAATTGGTCACGAAGAATCTCCGCCTTGGCTTTCAATTGATTTTCATACGACAGGCTTTGATAATGACATCCGCCGCATTTTGAAAAGTGGATGCATCGCGGTGTGATTCTTTCAGGCGAACTTTCGGATATTTCCAGGATCTCGCCGCGCGCAAACCCTTTTTTCTCTTCAGTCAATCGCACGCGCACATGTTCGTTCGGCAAGCCAAACGGAACAAAAACGGCACGGCCATCTGATAAGCGTCCCATGGCTTCGCCGCCGTACGTGAGGGTTGTAAGCGTGACTTCGTGTTCCATAAACAAAAGGACGGCCATTCCCCGAAATCGGTTTTGGCCGTCTTTCTTATTTGGGTTTCAATAACTATTTAATGAAGAACGACAAAATGATCAACACAGCGAACAGCGCACCTGCAAGAATACCAATGCGGGTCAAATCCTTCTTCACATTGGTGTAATCGGGGGTAAATTCGGTGCGAACTGCGGGGGTGTTGCTGATCACCGCGCGGGCGGGTCGTTTATTTTTATTTGCCATTTTATTTCTCCTAAATTAATTGAATACTAAATTTCATTACAGCGATTTCAGAATGATTTCGTCAGTTTTGTAATCGCGCAAAGACAACTATGCGTTTGTTATTCACAAGGTACGGATAACACGAGATCAGGGTTACGGTCGGTGAGCCGGTGGATGCCATTACTTCAACAGCGGTCGGTTCCACAATGACTGTACGGTCGACGATATATGTATATTGTCGTTGTTGGGTGTAAACCACCACCTGATCGCCGGGAGCGAGCCGGTCCAAATAGCGGAAGATCTCGCCATACACATCATCATGCGCCGAGAGCACTACATTTCCATCTTCGCCCGGTGCGGCTGAGCCGATATACTGGCCCACACCCTTCTTCAATTGCTCCCACCCGTCGCCTTGAATGATGGGCGCATCCACATTCAACACAGGGATCTGCAAACGAACGGCCTGATTTGGCGCAGGTGTTGGCAATGGAATATTCGCCAGGGATTGCACCATTGGCCGCAGATGCTCGGGGATTTCCGCATCGTTCGGCGCGGTATTTCCATTTGCATCCGGCGGGGTATGTCCTGAAGGAAGGACCACTGCCATTACCAGCGGCGTCGGCGCGATGGTCTCAAGTGTGATCGCATCTGCCACTTCGTTATTCAATGTACGCAACAACCCCATGCCATTGACGAGGACTGCGAACAATCCCAGCACAGCGATGACTTCCACTCCCAGCAGCAGACGATCCATCATCTTGCGCCTCGGATTCGCCGTGGCCTGCTCGGCCGTGGACTCATTTCCTTCCGCTGTATCAATCACCGGCGCGGACTGCTGCGTGCTCATGGCTGGAAGATCCGGCGCAACGGCAACGACACGTCCCGTTCGGCGATATACGTCGAGACGTTCCTTGCGCGCGCCGCGTCGTTTTTCAACGAGCAGGCGTCGCAATTCTTCGACAGATAAATCTTCGGGTGCCTTCTTCCTAGCCATAGCGAAGGGATTATACCGCATGGCCCGCGATGGGGTATTTCATGTAAGAGATTTTTATTTCAGCGGGTCTTGAAGATACGTTGAAAATTAACGTGGACTCTAAAGTGGGAGCATGATAAAATATAGAACATTTATTCTGTTATAGCCAAAACAAATGAGGAATACCATGAAAGCCAAATCCTTCGAAGAGATCGAAACTGCCCTGCAGGAAACGCGCACCAACTTGGAACACTGGGTAACTGCTGCGCCGGAAAAGAAACGTCAGGTGGTACTTGGCCTGGAAGGCGAAACTTGCATTGAAGAACATTTACATGTGATTGACGAGTCGCTTGAAAAGATCAAAGATGGAAAATTTGGCATTTGCAAAGTGTGCCACGAGGCAGTGGAATTTGAGCTTTTGAAAATGGACTACACCTCCGCGGTTTGTCTTGGGCACTTTTCTGATCAGGAACTTCGTCAACTGGAAAATGAACTGGAGCTATCGCAAGTGATCCAGCGCGGCCTGCTTCCCCAGCAAGTCCCATCCATCAGCGGAATGAACATCGCCGCCTTCAGCCGCCCGGCACAGATCCTCGGCGGGGATTATTTTGATTTCATCGATTTCAAGGATGGCTCACACGGTTTTGTGATCGCCGATGTGAGCGGGCACGGTGTTTCCGCTGGAATGTTCATGAGCAGCCTGCAAACCGCCTTTCATACTTTGGTCCCCGATGCAAGTTCCCCCCTGGAAGTGTTGGAACGCATCAACCGTTTGTATGTTCACAATATCAACTTCACCACATTTGTGACGATCTTCTTCGGTCAATATAATCCGCAAACACGCATCCTGACATATGCCAATGCAGGACATAACTCCGCATATTTATACCGTCTGGCAACAAACGAAGAGATCTGGCTGCGCCCCACCGGTCCCGCCATCGGGCTCATGGAAGGATTCCTGATCCAGAAAAATGAAGTTCAACTGGAACCCGGCGACATCCTGATGTTATACACAGATGGCTTCACCGAAGCGACAGACGATCAGGGCGTGTTTTGGAGTGAAGATGGGCTGGCCGATATCATTCGCCAGAACGCAGATTCATCAGCGGAGCGATTGGTCCAGAAAATTTTGGATGCCTTGAAATCGCACACAAACGGAAATCCGCTGGCGGATGATGTGACTTTGGTCATCTCGAAAATAAGCTAAAAACTCATATTGCCAAAATGCACCCACCTCGGTATAATGTCAATCCTTCGGGCGGGTAGCTCAGTTGGTTAGAGCACATCGTTGACATCGATGAGGTCGTAGGTTCGAGCCCTATCTCGCCCACTACAGCTGTAAGCATCAACTTTCAGCCTAACAAAATGAAACGCATTGACCGAGACGAGTACGTGGTCAACTCCCTGACAGGGAGAAGAGATCGATGATTGAGAGTCTCTTCCTGGGAACATCACGGAAAACCCCTCGCGAGCGAGAAACTGAACGCGAAAGCAAGTAAGTTAAACGGACGGCCCCGTTATCAGCCTAAGAGATGTGTTGGTTTAGTTTTATAGTTGGGTAGTTTGATAGTTAAGGAATTGAACAACTATCAAGCCATAAAACTAGGAACTAGAAAACTAATACAAATCGGGTGGAACCACGTGAGATCAAACTCCCGTCCCGTTGTGGATGGGAGTTTTTTATTTGGATGATGGAAAACGGCCAATGGTCCGTAGCCTATCGTCCGTTAAGAAGAAAGGAAGCGAAAATGTCACAACAAATTCAAGAACGATACGAAGATACGCAGTTATACAAGATCCGTCACTCGACGGCGCATGTCATGGCGCAGGCTGTAATGGAGATGTTCCCCGATGGGAAGCCCACGATCGGACCGCCGGTTGAAAATGGCTTCTACTATGATTTCGACCTGCCGCGCAATCTCACGCCGGAGGATCTGGAAGCCATCGAAAAACGCATGAGACAGATCGTGCAGGGCAAACACGAATTCAAGAAAACGGTCATCTCTGCGGAAGAGGCGAAGAAGATCTTTGCAAACCAACCCTACAAGTTGGAATTGATCGAAGGACTTGAAAAAGGCGGCATGGACGAATACGGCAACCCGCTTAAAGAGAAGCCTGAGATTTCAATTTATCAGCAGGATACATTCACGGATCTGTGCCGCGGCCCGCATGTCCAGACCACGAAAGAGATCAAACAGGATGCATTCAAATTGATGTCCATTGCGGGAGCGTATTGGCGCGGCGATGAAAACAACAAGATGCTTCAGCGCATCTATGGCACGGCCTGGGAAAGCAAAGACCAGTTGAAGGAATATCTCAATCAGCTGGAAGAAGCGAAGAAGCGCGATCATCGCAAGCTCGGCAAAGACCTGGAAATATTCATCTTTGACGAGGAGGTCGGTCCCGGCCTGCCATTGTGGCTGCCCAATGGCGGCATCATCATCGAAGAATTGGAAAAGCTTGCAAAAGAATTGGAAGAGAAAGCTGGCTATTCCCGCGTGCGCACGCCCAATATCACAAAGGAAGATTTATTCCTGCGCTCGGGACATCTCCCCTATTACGCCGAGAGCATGTATCCGCCGATGGAGTTGGAAGGCGTGAAGTATTACATCAAGCCGATGAACTGCCCGATGCACCATAAGATTTTCGGAGCGAAAGGCCGTTCGTATCGCGACTTGCCGATCCGCCTCGCCGAATACGGAACCTGCTACCGTTACGAGAAGTCCGGTGAACTCTTTGGGTTGATGCGCGTCCGCTCGATGCAGATGAACGATGCCCACATTTACTGCGGCGAAGATCAATTCGAACAGGAATTCATGGGCGTGATCGACCTGTATAAAAAATACTTTGACCTGTTTGGCATCGATAAATACGTGATGCGCCTCTCATTACATAGCAAGCAGGGACTCGGCAAAAAGTATGTGGATAATGAACCTCTATGGGTTAAGACGGAGGATATGGTGCGCCGTGCCATGAACAACGGCGGCGTTCCGTATGTGGAACGTGAAGATGAAGCCGCGTTTTACGGTCCCAAGATCGACGTGCAGATTTGGTCCGCGATTGGACGTGAATTCTCACTCGCCACGAATCAAGTGGACTTCGCAGTTCCGCCGCGCTTCGATCTGAAGTTCACGAACAAGGAAGGTGTGGATGAAATTCCGCTTTGCATTCATCGCGCACCCTTATCCACGCACGAACGCATGGTGGGCTTCCTGCTGGAGCATTACGCTGGGAACTTCCCCGTTTGGCTTTCCCCCGAGCAGGTGCGCGTGATCTCGATCACGGATGCTCAAAATGAGTATGTCGAAAAGATTGCGGCAGAATTGCGCGAAAACGGAATCCGCGCCCATGCCGACCTGAGCGCGTCGCGCATGAACGCCAAGATCCGTCAGGCGCAGTTGATGAAAGTGCCATATATGGTCGTGGTCGGCGATAACGAAATGCAAGCCGGGCAGGTATCCCTGCGTGTTCGGGATGGTTCGCAGGAAAATAATATTTCCTTGGCTGATTTTATAGTTCGCGTCAAGGATAGAATTTCAAGAAGAGCCAGTGAGTTGTAATAAAAAAAGAGAGAGCCGAACGGCTCTCTCTTTTTATCCCTGTTTATGCGGCTCTTGCAAATGCAGTTGCCAGTAGGATCAAGGCTGAAAGAATCAAATTGGTCCTTAACAAGATTGTCTCGCGCCTGTTCAATTTCTCCAGCTCGGCTTCGCTGGCTTTGTCTTTGATCAACAAGAGACGATGAATGGAAGGAAGGACCTCCCAGGTTTGAATGGCGCTGACCACCAGCATCACCACACCGAGCAAATGTTTTACCAAAATGGCAAGCGACCATTGTGTGCTGGTATCCGCAAAACCGTTGTAATGCGGGCTCAGACTCATTTGAAAGAGGCCGGTTACTACGAGCAATCCGATGCTGAACCATGCGATTGGCTCGAGTCTTTTTTGCACAGCGGAGATAAAGCTCACCTGGTCGACCAGTTTCAAGGTCCGCTTGGAGGCGGGCAGGACGAGGAACGAGATGGTCACCAGGCTTCCAATCCATGTAACGGTGGCAAGCATATGAAGCCAGTAGATGATGGCCATCACCCATGAAGCGGGGTGAGACATGCGCTACGGAGTCGGGGTTTCAGTTGGTGTGTCTACCACTACTGGAGGAATAGTGGCAGTTGGCAATTCCAAAGTGGGTGTGGCCGGATAACAAGCCACATAGGCTTGAGCGGAATTCTCAGCAGCAGTGTTATCCAATTGGCCAATTCCGCTGGCCACTTTATATTGTTCGTAGGCACTGCAATACTGTTGCTGCTCGAAGAGATCGTCGCCATAGCGCATGGAAGCTTCATACAAGCGCTGGGATGCTGTCATGGTTCCATCCCACAAGGAAGGCCAGCCAAGTCCCACTTGTGTAAAGTATGTCACCGCCTGGGACCAATCCAACTCCCAGAAGGAAGCGCCGGTAATATAAAGGCGGGCACCTTCGCGCAACCCTTCGGCAGATCGATCCAGCGGACCGAAGCGTTCTGCTAGAGTAAGTTGATAAATGCCACCTTCAAGATTCCCCTGCTTGGTGAGCAGGTCAACGCCATAATTGCGAAGGGCAAAATAATACATGCCATCGACCTGTGCGGTTTTATAGGTGGGGTCAAGCTTGCGGATGGTATCCAACGCGCCTAATGCTCCGGCCCAATCCTGCGCAAGAATCAATTGCTGGGCGCGTTGATAGGCACTCTCCGCGCCGCTAAAATCAGGGGTTGGGGTTAGTGTTGGTGAAGGGGTTGGAGTTGGGATACTGCTCAACACCAATACTTCGGTGAGTTTTGCAGCAGCACCGGGATAATCCGGATCCTTTGAAATAATGAACTCAAGGCGTTGTCTTGCCGATTCGTAACGACCAAATTGAATATCCACAAGGGCAAATTGATATTGCTCGGTGACCTGCTTGGAAACGATCGCTTCATCAGCTGCAACGCGATCACCCACTCCAGCGCCGTAGCCGCCATAGCCAGCCAAACCAAAGATCACCAATACGCCCACTATGCCGGTGAGGATGGACTTCCAGCGTGATGGCTTCTTTGGAGGCTTGATCGGCTGGGTATCGTCTTTTTTGACGGGTTGAGGTTCAATAGGTTGTGTAGTTCCAATATCTTCTGTCATGGGATTAATTATACTTCGCTTTACTTTTTATTTTTTCGAGTCAATTAAATTTTACAACTTAAATATCATCTTCGCATCCGACCAGACCATAGACAGAGCGGTCAATCCGCCAACGATCATGCCGATCAATGCAGTGACGATGGCACCACCGGGCAGATATAAGGCTACCAGATAAGTAATCACTCCCCCGATAACAGCAGCAATAATACCTTTCCAGACCGCATTTCCAACTTGAATGGGTTCATGTGTTCGTTTTGAAAGCCAGACAAAGAGGAGGATCGCTTCGATCAGCAGCGAAATTTCCGCAAAGGCAATGACCGGCGCGCCAATCTCCTTGAAAAATGCAAGGCCTGCAGACCCAATTCCCAGGAACATGACAATGCGCAAAAGCACCGCATACAGTGGGAACATCGGCTCCTTGCGGGCATAAAAGGAACGGGCAGCCACTTCATGGATGGTGAAGCCGGTCAGGGTTAATAAATAGGCTCGGGTGGTCCAAGTGAGGAGGGTGGTCGTGGGTTCGTCAAAGCCAAAAAGGCCGCGCACCAGCGGATGAATCCCAGCGGCCATGACTGCGGCAATTGGAATGGTGAGTGAGATCAATACCCGCAAGGCACGTTCAATGGTGGAGCGAAAGCTGACCCAATCGGCGCGTGCCGCATATTCTGAAAGTGTCGGCAGCATGGCAGTGGCAATCGCAGTTCCAAGGATCGTTTCGGGAACTTGCATGATCATCCATCCATAGGTCAGCGAAGAAACTGCGCCTACCTGATCGAGTCTGGAAGCCAGGTTATCACGTGCAAGCACAATAAATTGAATACCACCCATCGTCAGCAAGCGCGGAGCCATCAACCTCAAGGCTTCGATCAACCCTGTGTGACGCAAATCCAGGGAAGGCGTCCAACGGAAACCAAATTTGAAAAGCGCGGGCACTTGGATCAGCAAATGAAATACTGCACCGAGGATCACGCCGTACACCAATCCGCGAACGCCGAAGCGCGGCACGAAATAGATCGCGCCAATGATCTGACCAACATTGTACAAGGTTGGGGCCAGTGCCGGGAAAATAAAATGCTGATTTGCCTGCAAAGATGCCGCCACCAGCCCGCTGATCGAAAAGATGACCGTGCCGATCAAATTGAGTCGCATCAGTTCGGCCAGCAATGTCAATTGCTCTTCGCTAAACCCGGGCGCAATGCCAAGCCGCGCAATGGGCGCTGCAAATATACTGATAACAACCGCAAAAGATGCCGTCACCAAAAATGCGACATTTGCCACACGAGAGAACAGATCCCATGCTGCGGCGCGGTCTTTGGTGGTAAGGTATTCGGTCAGCAACGGAATAAATGCCATTGCCAGTGCGCCGCCGGAGATCAAGGCAAATAACACGTCGGGTAAATTGTTTGCCGCATTGAACGTATCCAGCAAATGCACTTCATCGGTATATTGCCGTGAAATGATCCCCGTACGAACGAACGCAAAGACTTTATCCAGCAGGAACAGGGAGGCAATGATCAGCGAGTTACGGGTAAGTTTCGAAAGTTTTTCCATGATTATCCATTGGTTGAAATATCAATGCCGGGCAATTTATCGGCAAGCAGGTGGGTCTTGTGGATCAACACCGGCAGGCATTGCGAACAAATATATTTCGTCTCTCCGTTGAACGCCAATGGGATCAAGGGAGTTTGTTCATCGCTTCGTTCGCATTGAATGCAAACCTTCTTTTCTTCCGTCATTTCAACTCCATTCTATAGGGTTCCCTTATACATGCCGCCATCCACATTTAACATCACACCAGTGATATACGAAGCCGCAGGCGAGACGAGGAATGCCGCCGCATTTGCAAACTCTTCGGGCTGACCCATCCTCCCCAACGGACTCAACGCCGCCTGCTTGCGCGCCTCCTCCTCGACCGAGGAACTGTTCGCGGTTGCCCGGGCAGACATCAACTCTGTGACACGTTCGGTCTCCGTCCAACCCGGCAAAATCGAATTGACACGAATCCCCTCCTTACCTAAATCCAGCGCAAGCGATTTGGTCAAGCCAACTGTCGCAGCGCGGATACTGTTCGAAAGTAGTAAATTCTCTATCGGTTGTTTCACTGATAAGGATGTCACCGTCAGCACACTTGCAGAATCAGATTTCCGCAAGAAGGGAAGCGCAGACTTGATCAATCGCACATGCAGCATCAAACACAAGTCCACACCTTTTTGCCAGGCAGCTTCATCCAACGAATCTATCGTGCCGGGCGGAGGTCCACCCGCATTGGTGATGAGAATATCCAATCCGCCAAATTCTTTAACGGCCTGTTGAATTAGTTTTTCAGGAACATCCGCCAGGCTGACATCACCGGCAAGGCCGATCACCTGCGCACCTGTTTCCTGGCTCATCTTCTCGGCAATATTATTTATTTTGGCTTCGTCACGTCCATTAATGGCTACGCGCGCGCCTTCCCTGGCAAGTGCATACGCCGCTGCGTAGCCCAACCCACGCGAGGAACCGGTAACAAGAATACGTTTGTTTTTGAGTTTGAGATCCATCTTTTCTCCTGTATTCAAAACACAAGTCATGATTTTATCCGAGAACGATTAATCCTGCCGAAGCGTTGCTTGACCTGAAACCATGAAGGTGTAGAATCGCTCATATATCTTTGATACATCTTTCACGTCAGGGAAAAAATTGACAAAAATCCTTCTGCGCCTTCCGCTTGAAACAGACCTGCCCATTTTATTTGAACAACAACTTGACCCCGAAGCTGTTGCAATGGCAGCCTTCCCGTCGAAGGATCGCGGGCCGTTCATGCTTCATTGGGAAAAGATCATGAAAGACAAAGCGGTGATCATTCGCATCATTTTATATAAAGGAAGAATCGCCGGTCATCTTATCTCCTGGAAACAGGAGTATCAACAGGAAGTTGGCTACTGGCTGGGAAAGGAATTCTGGGGCAAGGGAATTGCCAGTGCGGCATTATCCGAGTTTCTAAAATTAATACCCATCCGCCCGCTGTATTCACATGTGGCACTTCATAACATTGCCTCGCGGCGGGTGTTGGAAAAATGCGGCTTCCTTATCCTGGACGACCAAAATAAGGAATATCTTTTGAAATTAGCTTGATCGGAATGGAAACAAAAATATGAAACTGCAAAACGCAATCACCGATGTGTACGGCATTGAAGTGGGTCATGCGCAAAATGAAGAAGCCTTAACCGGCTGCACCGTCATTCTGTGCCGAAAAGGAGCGGTCGCCGGTGTGGATGTGCGCGGCGGCGCGCCCGGTACTCGCGAGACCGATCTGCTGAATCCCATCAACCTCGTCGAGAAAGTTCATGCCATTGTTTTGGCGGGCGGCTCCGCATTTGGGTTGGATGCAGCAAGCGGTGTGATGCATTATCTTGAAGAACATAAAATTGGATTCAACACCGGTGTGGCGAGAGTACCTATCGTCCCCTCTGCCATTTTGTATGACTTGAGCCTCGGTCGCGCGGACGTTCGGCCTGATTCAGCGATGGGAGCACAAGCCGCCGCCCTGGCAACTTCGAACCGGCCTGCAGAAGGAAACGTCGGCGCAGGAACAGGCGCCTCCGTTGGCAAGATGTTCGGTGCCTCGCTGGCAATGAAGTCCGGGCTGGGCACCGCAAGCATGGACATCGGCGGAGGCGTGATCGTTGGTGCCATCGTCGCAGTCAATGCGTTTGGCGATGTGATCGATCCAGAGAAAAATGAAATCATCGCTGGCCTGCGCTCCGGGAGAGTAGGTCCGCTGCGGATCGGAAAGAAAGATGCGTTTGCAGATACACTGGAAATGATGAAGACGCCCGTTGGTCGCGGAGTCATGGGGCTTGCAAGCCGGGGCAATACCGTGATTGGAGCCATCGCAACCAACGCAAAGCTGACGAAAGCGCAGGCCACGAAAGTCGCTCAAATGGCGCACGATGGTTTCGCGCGAACAATAAGACCTGCCCACACGATGTTGGATGGTGATGTGATCTTTGCATTATCGACCGGCACAAAAAAAGCGGATATTTCTGCCATTGGAGCATTCGCTGCCGAAGTGATGACACAGGCAATCATCCGTGCCGTAAAAATGGCTGGTTCCGCCGGGGGATTACCCGGGTTGAACAAAACCTGATTCTTGCAGGTACAATTGCCTGTATCAGCGGATTTCATTTTTCTTTTTTGTGAGGTTTCATGGCGAGTCTAAATAGCGCAATCCAGCTCATTCGTGAAGGGCGAAAGGATGAAGCTCGACAAATCCTCGAACCATTATTGAAAACCGAACCTGCGAATATCCAGGCATGGTTTTGGTATGTGGAGGCCTGCCCCACGCCTGAAATGCGTATTCAAGTTCTGGAAGTATGCTTGAAAATAAATCCGGGGAATTCGCAGGTAATGCAGGCACTACAAACGTTGCGCAATCAACGACCTGCACAAAGCTCCTATACGCCGCCTCCACCGAAACCTGAGATACCGGAACCCTCACAACCCTCTTCATTGTATTCAGGATGGTATGAAGAGGATGAATCAAAGCCTACTTCACCTTCATCCAATGAACCCGTTTTCGTGGACAGTGCGCCAACGTACTCTCAATTTGATTCATACACCCCCACTCAGGGACAAAAAACAGGGAAACAAAAAAATGCATGGGAAGTGGATACCGGTTCCTATGTCGACAATTCCCTGCTTTCAAAACCCAAGCCTGCGGCCAAATCCTATGCATTTTACGATGTGTGGATGACAGTTCTTGCCAGTTTTGATATTGAATCTTACGAAAACGTCCTCAACGATCCCGAAGCCGGAGCGGGCCGTGGCTTTGAATGGATTGCCTACACTGGCATCATCAGCGGCCTGCTTGCGCCGTTCTCTTTGCTCAGTAATCCGCAATTTGCAGAAATCAGGAACACGGCAGAATTCAACAACTTATTTGGAAACATGGGCATGACTGCTTTGATGGTAGTCATGTCCCTAGCACTTGCACTGCTTACTCCCCTTTTTAGCGTAATTGGATTGGCGATCAGCGCGGGGATTCAAAATTTTTTCGCACTCATGTTTGGAGGCAAAGGATATTACGGACGCACAGTCTACGCCTTGGCAGCCTACCTTGCGCCAATGTCGATCTTGGTTGCAGCCCTGGGGATCATTCCTCTTGTAGGACAATGTGCAACCAGTTTACTTGGGCTGTACAACATCATTCTAAATGTCCGCGCCTTGCGTGCAGCTCATTCGATCTCCGTCTGGCAGGCGCTTGGGGTGATGTTCGCGCCAACCATTATTCTCATAATATTGGGATGCCTGCTGGTACTTGTAATTGGTTTACCGGGTCTTTCCAATTAAAATAAAAAGAAGGGCTAGTTGATACTAGCCCTTCTTTTTATTACATCTTCAAATACTCCAGCAGCTTGTATACCAACATCGCTGGCCAGAATATGGCCTTGAAGAATCCCACCACACCCATCCAAAACGTTGTGGCATGCGGAAGATAATAGACCAATGCACCAATGAAGCCAAGGCCGTAAACGGGTTGTGAAGCGGAAGCGTTGTAATTTCTTTTCCTCCCAAGATTATCCAGTTTGTTTGAATTTGTTTCTGTTGTCATTTTCAATTCTCCTTTTTCATCACAGAAACATACGTTATCCTCTTAAATAAGTTTTCATCAAATTGAAAACAGCAACTTCATAAAATCAAATTCCGTATACAATGTGATGTGAACAAATAAGTTCATTGACATTGCACAAAACGGGAGCGGTAAATGAACGATGTATCAGCAATCGAAGTTTTGAATCTGCATAAATCTTTCGGGGGAAATCATGCGGTGCAGGGAGTCAGTTTCAACGTTACCCAAGGCGAGATATTTAGTCTGCTTGGTCCAAATGGAGCGGGGAAGACAACGACCATTTCCATGTTGTCCTGCCTGCTGCGGCCGGATGATGGCGATGCACGGATCATGGGACATTCCATCCGGTCCGATGCGATGGGAGTCAAATCCGTGCTCGGCGTGGTGCCGCAGGAGATCGCGTTGTACGAAGACCTGACCGCGCATGAGAATTTATCCTTTTGGGGAAAGATGTACGGCCTGCGCGGCACGGCGCTCAAAAAACGCGTGGACGAAGTATTGGAAGTGATCGGGCTGCTGGACCGTGCCAATGAAAGAGTAGGCAAGTATTCGGGTGGAATGAAGCGGCGCGTCAACATCGGGGTGGCATTGCTGCACAAACCGAAAGTCATTTATATGGATGAACCCACGGTTGGGATCGATCCGCAATCACGGCGCAGCATTCTTGACAGCGTCGTCGCGTTGAAGGACCAGGGCATGACCGTTCTTTACACAACGCATTACATGGAAGAGGCGCAGGAGCTTTCAAACCATGTTGCCATCATGGATCACGGCATGATGATCGCCAGCGGCACACATGATGAATTGGTAAAACTGGTGGGCGGGCAAACGCGCATCGATCTGACCTTGCTGATGGATGACGGAAAAGCTGTGGAAGCCTGGCGCAAGACCGATGGTGTCACGCATGTGACAACAGAAAATGGAACGATCACAGTTTTAGTGGAAGATAGCAATCTTGTCCTTCCTAAATTATTCGAAGCGGCGACAAAGCAATCGGCGCGCATCACATCCGTGGACATTCGCGAGCCAAACCTCGAAGCCGTGTTCCTGCATATGACGGGCCGTGCGCTGCGCGATTGAGGCAATGAAATGAAAGCATTCGATATCGCAATCAAAGACATGATGCGTTCCTTTCGCAGCACATTTGCGGTCATTTTTATGTTCGGCGTTCCCCTGCTGGTGACAGGCATGTTTTATTTTATGTTCGGCAACAGTTCGGAGAACGGCGGATTCAATTTACCGAAAACAAAAGTGATCATTGCGAATATGGATGAAGGCGGACCCAAGTTTCGGGTGAATCCAAAAAACATTCCCGGCGGACGCGAAGCCGATACGATGGGAGAACTGGTCGTCAGCATTTTGCAAAGCGATGAGCTGGTGGACTTAATAGAGATCTCGTTCGCGCCAAACCCTGAAACTGCGCGAGCCTCCGTTGACAGTCAACAAGCCCAGGTGGCGCTGATCATCCCGACGGATTTCTCCGAACAATTCGCAGACCTGGAGGAAGGCAAGGCAGTGATCGAGTTTTATCAGGACCCGACTCTGACTCTCGGTCCGGCCGTAATGCGTTCGATCCTTAATCGTTTTATGAATGGAATGTCCGGGGTCAAGATCGCGGTGAATGTATTCACCGACGAGGCCGACACTTCCGAATATGCAATGACCGGGCTGGTCGTTCAACAATATCTCGATGAATCTCTTGCGCTCAGCGAGGATGTGGAAGAGGAACTGTTGGATGTACGAGCGCCCGCCAACGCGCCGCAAAGTGAAGAGGAACAAAGCGCCAATCTTTTATTGACCATCATCGGCCCGATCATGGCCGGAATGATGATCTTCTATGCGTTCTACACCGGTGCCTCCACCGCACAGAGCATTTTGCGGGAGGAGGAGGAACGCACGCTGCCGCGATTGTTCACCACACCCACATCCCAAGCCACGATCTTGACCGGCAAATTTCTATCTGTGTTCATGACTGTGTCTGTTCAAGTGGTCGTACTGTTGATCGCTGCTCGATTGATCTTTGGAATTGCATGGGGCGATCCGTTCTCAGTTGTTTTGGCAGCATTAGGAATCATCTTAAGCGCATCAACGTTCGGCATCTTTGTCAACTCGATGTTGTCCAGCACAAAACAAGCCGGGGTACTGTTCGGCGGTGTATTGACCGTAACCGGCATGATGGGCATGATCAAAATCTTCGCGATGAATTCCGCGATTGCGCATCAAATGGGCGATACCATCTCCCTACTGGTGCCGCAGGGCTGGGCCATCCGCGGGCTGATGCAGTCGATGAACGGCGAGGCATTGAGCGGCGTGGCACTCTCGTTTTTAGCATCGCTGATCTGGAGCGCCACATTCTTCGTCATCGGCGTGATGCGTTTCAATCGGCGTTATGTGTAGGAGCGGGATATGATCCGAATTTTAGATATTGCCTTCAAAGATCTGTTGCAACTCTCGCGTGACTTCAAGACGTTCATGTTCCTGCTGATCATGCCGATCCTGTTTACATTCCTCTTCGGGTTTGCATTCGGCGGCTTCGACAGCAGCGCCTCGGACTCGCGATTGCCTGTGGGCTACATCTCGCAGGATGACAACTGGGTGACGGATTCTTTGCATGATCTGTTGAGCAAGTCCGAAGTGATTCGCCTGGATGAAAATCTCTTTCGCTCCCCCGCTGACCTTGAGAAGCTCGTCGCCGATGGAGAGTTGGCCGCTGCGATCATCGTCCCGGATGGATATGGAAAATCCGTCCTGAAAGACAGAACTGCCCGGTTGACAGTGATCGCCGATACGGGCACGCAGGCCTGGGTCACGATCGAAGCGGACCTTCTAACAATTACCGGCCGACTGCATGATGCGGTCCGCACTGCCACCATCATCGACGAAATCGATTCAGAAAGAATGCCGTTCAAGTACGCATTCAAACAAACTCTTGCCGCGTGGGATGAACCGCCGATCTCGATCAAAGAAACAAAAAGCGCGGCAATTGAAAAAGCGGACAGCAACAGTTCCGCGTTGGCACACACTGCGCCCGGCATGATGCTTCAATTTGCGATTGCAGGCTTGTTGACCGCTGCGCAGGTGATCGTCACGGAACGCAAGTCGCGCACGTTACAAAGATTATTAACCACCGCCACGCGCCGGGTCGATGTGGTGCTCGGACATTTCCTTGCGATCTTTCTATTGATCTTCACGCAATTCACCATCCTGATCACATTCGGTCAATTCGCTTTGGGGGTGGATTATCTGCGCGTGCCCGCCGCAACGTTGCTGGTGGCATTCACCGCGGCATTATGCATCTCGGCGTTGGGGTTGTTGATCGGCATCCTTGCAAAAAGCGAGGAGCAAGCGATCACTTTTTCACTGGTGCCGATGTTCGTCTTCGCCGGGCTGGGCGGCGCATGGGTGCCGCTTGAATTTACCGGCAAGACCTTTCAAACCATCGGGCATGTTTCACCGGTGGCCTGGGGCATGGATGGATTCGAAAATATCGTCGCGCGCGGGTTGGGATTTGAATCAGTGCTGCTGCCGGCTGCGGCGCTGATTGGGTATGCGATCTTATTTTTCGTACTTGCAGCATGGAGACTATACGTCTCCCAGGAAAAGTAACAGTATTTCCTAAAATCGAATTTTGTCAGCCTGCTTCAAGGCAAAACTTTTCCTAGAAATGTAAGGATGGCTTCGTTGAATTGCTCCGGCATCTGCAATGGGGCAAAGTGACTCACATCCGGCAAAAAGACAAATTCCGCATTGGGAATGCTGCGGGCAAGATATTCGGCGTGTTCGCGTTTGATGAATTCATCATGTTCGCTGTGGACGATCACAACCGGCACATGGATCCGCTCCAGATCACTCACAGAATAATTGGGTTGTGTCCTCTGCATGAGTCCCACCGCTTCGGAAAATGCTTCGAATTGGTCCGGCGTGGAGGATAGCCCGGCGTAATCCTTCATGTGACGATTGATGCAGCACTGAATGGTCGGGGTCATTTTAAATTCCCTGGTGCCGCTCGGGTCCATGTTGCAGGCAAAGAAAAAAACACCTGCCACCCGTGAGGGAATTTCCGCAGCAAGGATCAAGGCAATGCACGCGCCATCACTCCAACCCACCAAACCCGCATTTTCAATTTTCAAGGCATCCATCACCGCGACAACATCCGACGCCATCAGCTCATAGCTGTATGGACGCGCATCACGCGTGCTGTGACCATGTCCGCGGCTGTCGATCACAACGGCGCGAAAGCCGCTCTTCACCAATGCAGGGACTTGATATCCCCAATTGCCGCCATGTCCAAGGCCGCCATGCAGCAATATAACCGCCGGGCCAGACCCGTATGCTGCGTACCAGATTCGGGCACCGTCATGTTCGACGCAGCCTTTATCCTTCGTGAATGGTAAAGGCGCAGCGCCATCCGCTTCAAACTTACTGAGGTCTGCATCATACATCTTCATTTTGATCTCCTCGTTTAATATTAAGAATTTCGCTTGCTCACGGCGTGGTGAATATGAAATCATTCTTATTTTAGAACATAATTTCTGTTTGTCAACTTGGAATATTTAAGAAGAGAAATCAAAAAAGGCGATGGAAGTCATTAGACTTCCATCGCCTTTTGATCGTCCTATTGCGATTTACAAATTAGGGAGGAGTAGGTGTAGGCGGCACGGGAGTCTTTGTGGGAGGGGCCGGCGGATAGATCACCTGCAGGGAATTAAGGTCCATGCTGGGATCCAGTTTGATATCGAAGTCCTGCACCCAGCAAGGGTCATTATAGAGCGGGTTGTTAATGATGATCCAACCTTTGATGCTTCCACGGCCGATCACCTCAACTACCTGCCCTTTGCTTAAAGCACTGACCACTTCATATTTGGCTCCAGGGCCGATCCAACATAAAGTTGAATTTACAATTTCTGGGCCCTGCACTGTTGTCGGCGATGGCTCGGGGGTGTTGGAAGCAGAAGAAGTGGCTTCCGGTGTTGCCGTGACAACGATCACGACAGGCTCAGACTGGGGCTGGCTGTTTTGCTGGGAAAGCGCCAGCGCAGTTTGCGTTTGTTGAATGGCCAATGCTTGAAACGCGACCGTCAATTCAAGGTTTGGCGATTCAGCTGCGGAGTCAACATTAATATTGCATCCGGCGGTAAAAAAGACGATCAGCATGCCAAAGGTCAGGATCGGGTTCTTCTTTTTCATAAAAACTCTCCAAATAAAAATGTGAAATTAATAAACCTTTATTGCCAACTTCCAAAACAAGTTCTATTTTTGAAGCTTGCCGATTTCCCCTGCCGTGAAAATAAAGATGCCGTACGGGACTGCCATCACCATACGGCCTTGTTATTTTACCTCACACCTTCTCGATCAGCCATACAAAGAACTTCTTTGAGGCTGACCCAGTCAAATTAATACCTTATCCCACTTTTTCCACCAGCCTCTTTAGTACTTCCAGTGTGACATTCCAATAAAAAGTCAGATGCTTATAAATGGATTCTGTTGGGAAATTGCGCACCGTTAATGCGAGGGCTGTTTGATTCTCCACAGGGGTTAATTTAAATTCAATGATCGAATAGCTTTCAGGTACGTCAGGCAGCCTTGAAAGCGAACTCAAATGGCTATACTGGAGAATCCTTTCGGGTTCAAACTGCAAAACCTGGCCCGTATTCTCAAAATCCTTTCCGTTCATATTCCCACGGATCGACATCGGGCTTCCAACTTTCCAGTCTGTGATGATCTCGATTTCCACGTCCGTCAACATCCATTTTTTCATTAAGTCCGGCGTCGTCAACACATGCCACACCTGGGCAGTTGACGCGTTGATCGTGACCGTCTTGTTCATGGTCCTGCCGCTTGAAAAAAATGCTTCAGTCATGTCTTTCTACTTTCAAGGAAATAATCAATTTAATTTGAAAACTCGTTCACTAAGGTGATATACGCTTGGACATTAAAATGTCCGGCTTGCCGATCCCATTGGCATCCGGCATGACGCCGGTGATTGTATAACCCATCTTTTGATAGAACTCAAAGGGATGTCCCTTCAGGTTTTTGATCTCTTTGATCTTCTTCCAGGGTTCCTGATAAAGATCGACATTAGACAGGGAAGTACTGCCATCTTCATCGTCCGAGCCGAGCGTGACCGTGAGTGCACCACGGGAGCGAACCTGTTCTTCAAAATCCAAAACCAATGCGCGGCCAATCCCATTCCCTTGCAAGCCCGGTCTTACCGCCAACGGATGCAATTCCCATACGTGACCATCATATTGCGGGATGCCGCCGATCCAACCCGCTGCGTTCCATTCCGCATCCAGAGCCACACGCAGGATGCGATCCGAGGAAAGCATCTCATGCACTTCATTCAAGCCATCCTGCAAGGTTGGCCAGGCTTCGGGCCAGTGGACTTTAAATGCATCCACAAGGATTTGCGCGGCCTGCTGAATCAGGGCCTCTTGTTCGAGGTTAAGGGAAATAATTTTCATTTACCATCCTTTCTCGCCAGGTTGATTTAACTTGCGGGCAGAAAGAAATTCCCTACATTATAAATCCTTGCATTCCCCACGATGAATAAAAAAACAGCCTTGGGGGAAGTCCTAGTTGTGCGACTGGCTTTTCACTCATAGCGTTCTCCCCCGACCTGACTCTGTGCCTGCTGCACGGTGCAGGCAAACAGAATGTAATATGGCATGGTTTACGTCTGCTTATGTGGAGTTGCACGAATGAAGGAGAAGGGTGGGTTATTTGCGAGGCTCCTTTTCTTATTTTCCCTTGCTGCCTTGAAAATCAAAACATCGCCAATACTGTGATGATGAAGTGAATAAAAGGCAGGGACAGCATGACAGCAGCTTGACTGAATCTTTTGGCACCATGAAACGCCCATGCACAGGCAACCGAAACCACGATGTTGATCGGAAGACCAACAATGATCCAAAACAAAGTTAGTTTTTCTGAGGATTCGCCTCCATCAAAAATATAGCCCGCCTGTGAAGCAAGAAGGCAGGCTGGGAAAAATAACAACGCATACAAGGCTGTGGCCTTACGCAGTTCAGAGATAGTGGGGTGTTCAACCGAAGATTCACTCTTATGATCCATGATGCAACTCCTAAAAGATTGAGAATGGAAAATGTATTTGTAGTATCGCATGGTTTTTGGTTAAATACTGCCAAAAGGTATTAATTTTCATGATTCAAAAAGACAGCCTTCCTTAACAGGAAGGCTGTCTTTTGAAGCGTTGACTATGCAGGAACCTTTTTGCGGGCCGGTCGTTTGCGCCTCCTGCTTTTTCATACTCGCTGCTGTTCATTCAAGTATATACTCGCCCCTCAAAAGCACTATTTTTCAGGGAACAGGAAGTTAAAAGCCACGAATAGGTTCTTGTTCGCCACAAACCAGAAGATAAAAGCTGCAAACAAGTTCTTGTTTCTCGCAAATAGGAGGCTGAAAGCGATGAACAAGTACTTATTTGTCACAAACAGGAAGTTAAAAGCCGCAAACAAGTACTTGTTACTCGCAAACAGGAAGTTAAAATCTGCAAACAGCTTCTTCTTTGTGGAAATAAGGGACAAAAAACCGCTTCCCCATAATCCTGAAGCCCTCGTGAACATCCCTTAAAAACATTTCCGCCCAGCAAATTTCGGTTTGCAGGGCGGAAGCTTTATTTTGCAGGTTGGAAAATCCCTTTTGTAGGCATGGAACCCATGATTCTCTGAGCCTATCGTAGAGACCCTTCAGTCGTGAAGAGCGCGCTCCTTTAGGGAGTCATGACTTGGTGGTGGGCGTGGACTCTTTTTGGAGCAGAAAAAACTCGAAGCCAGCCGCCTAGGCTATTGCCCGAAGGCATAGTGCATTATCGTGATGATTGTCAAAGATGCATTGTTCGCAGTTTACATTCACGACTCGTAGTTATGCTTGTCTAATAAATCCATTCACCAAAGATTAAAGCAATAAGCATGGCTATCGGCACAAAGTATTTAAGGAGAAAAAAGATATTGAACAAACCAAGGGCACTAAACAAAACTCCTTCATATCTAATTGTTGACGATCTGTTTTTCTCCTGAAATGTACCAAATGCTCCGATAAAGAAACCAGCGATGGCGGCAAATGATCCAATACATGAAACTACCCCGGATATCATTTCTAAAAAGATGTTTACCTTTGAATTTGCTGAAAATTCTTCTATTAATAGAAGAAAAAGTATAAAACAGGATAGAAAACCAAGCCCCATTCCGATTTCTATATTATTCGACTTATAAAAACGTATATTCCAAGCTGGTTTTTCTCTAAAGTCTCCATTTTTTGCTTTGTCGTATTTATCTTTCGGAATAAATTTATCCTGTTTTTGATACAAATACATATATGTCGCTATTGAAAAGACAGTAAGTGGTACGAAGATAAATAATGCAATTTTCATATTGGCACCCTTGCTTAAAATACAAGACATCTACCCCTTCACACAAATCAACCCTTTCAAATACGTGCCCTCTGGAAAATGCAAACTGACCGGATGATCGCTGCCTTGTGACAAGTGCTCGATGATCGTGGCATCCACGTTGGCATCCAGTGCGGCGGAGGCGACGATCTTTTGAAAGAGGGCTGCATCCACGCCGCCGGAGCATGAGAACGTGACGAGGATTCCGCCATGACGTAATAACTTGAATGCCAACAGGTTGATATCTTTATAGGCACGCGAAGCCTTCTCGGCATGAGCGGCGGTGGGAGCAAACTTGGGCGGGTCGAGGATGATCATATCGAACGAGCGATTCTCATCGCGAAATTTTCTCAACAACTGAAAGACATCGCCTTCCATCCACTCGGCGCGTTGGGATTCGAGTTCGTTGATGTCCACGTTTTCACGCCCCAAAGCCAGAGCATCGGCGGAAGAATCAATGGAAAGCACAGACTTGGCTCCACCCACCAGCGCATGGATACTGAACCCGCCGGTGTAGCAAAAACAATTGAGCACATCGAGTCCGCGGGCCAGCTCACCCACGCGGTGACGGTTCTCACGCTGGTCGAGGTAAAAGCCGGTCTTGTGTCCTGCGGCGATATCGACGAAGAAACGCAATCCATACTCTGTGATGTGCAGGCGGGTTTCCGGCGTGCCGCGCAACATGCCGGTAATCGGCTTCAAGCCTTCGAGTTCGCGCACATCTGCATCGGAACGTTCATAAATGTTTTGAATCCCGGTCTCTTCGACCAACAGGTCCGCAACGGTTTCCTTCCAAAATTCGGAGCCAGCCGTGGTGGATTGCAGCACAAGCACATCTTTGTAGCGATCCACGACGAAGCCGGGCGTGCCGTCTGATTCGCCGTGCAATAAACGATATGAATCCGAGCGCGCTTCGATATTCGACCTTTGACGCATTTCAATTGCAGCGCGAATCTTCTTGCGGAAGAATTCCTTGTCCACGGGTTCATCGGTGAAGGTCCATACGCGTGCGCGGATTTGCGAACTTGGGGAATAGGATGCACGAGCGAGAAACTTTCCATCGGACGAGAGCAGGTCAACGGTCGAGCCGGAAGCGTCGCCCTGAGCTTGTCGAAGGGTTTCATCCATCGATTTAATCGCGCTGGCAAAGATCCACGGATGGCGTCGCAGCAATGATTTTTCTCGTCCAGGGTGAAGCGTAATATTCATATCTCTATCTTACCGCAGAACAATAAAATCAATTTGTGATCGAACGATTGAACCGCAAAGCCCGCAAAGAGTGCGACACTTGCACCTGCGGCAAGTGCAGGTGAGAAAAACCTTTAAATCTTTGTGTTTTTAGCGGTAATAATCCTTCATGCCCTTTGTGGTGAAAGTTTTCGAACGACTAACGTATAATTGAATCATGCCTGCACGAATGAAGCTCAACTCGGTTCTATTTCCATTGTTGACCGCCGTAGCGTTGATCTTTCAAGTGCTAGACCCTTCCACGATCTGGAAGGCGTTGCTGGTGACGTTCGGCGGCGCATGGTTCATTGCATGGACCTGGGCATCCGTGTTGAAGAATAATTTGCGCATCGTGCGCGAAGTTCGCTACGATTGGGCGCAGGTGGGCGATACGCTCGAAGAGCAATTCACACTGACAAATGACGGGGTCTTCCCCGCTGCATGGGTGGAAGTGCAGGACCATTCCACGCTTCCAAATTATTCCGCGGCACGTGCCACCGGCGCAGGCGGCAACGAAACAAATGTATGGCACACCACGGGCGTGTGCACGCACCGCGGCGTTTACACATTGGGCGGAACCACATTGCAAAGCGGAGACCCGTTTGGCATTTACACCGTCGAGGTCGATCAACCGGAAAGTTCCACCTTGGTGGTGATGCCACCGGTGATTCCATTGCCGGCCATCGAAGTCATGCCCGGCGGATGGGCCGGCGATGGCCGCTCGCGTTCCAACTCGCTCGAACAAACCGTCAACGTTTCCAATGTGCACGAACATCAACAGGGCGAGCCGTTGAAAATGATCCACTGGCCCACCAGCGCGAAGCATGGAAAACTATACACGCGCGTGTTGGATTCTTCGCCGAGCAGCGATTGGTGGATCGTGCTGGATGCCGATGCCGCCGTGCAGGCCGGCCGCGATTGGGAAGCCACGCTCGAGTTGGGCGTGATCCTCGCCGCTTCGCTCACCGCCCGCGGCCTGAGTGCGCGTCATTCGGTGGGTCTGCTCTCGAACGGATTGAATCACGGGCAAACCGTGTGGATCAAACCGCAGGCGAACGAACCGCATCGTTTGGGAATCATGCGCTCGCTTGCGATGCTGGAAACGGGCAAACTTCCGCTGGAAGAATTATTGGAACGCGCCGCACCGGCGCTGGGTCAGCGTGCCAGCATGATCCTGATCACACCGTCGATCAAAACCGATTGGCTGAATCCGCTCACAAGATTATGGTGGAAGGGAATCAGTCCCACTGTTTTATTGATGGACCCTTCGACATTCGGTTCATCACAATCCGCAGACTCACTTGCAGAAGTGCTCACCGAAATGGGGATTCCACGCTTCGTTCTCGGCCGTGAGTTGCTACAGCGTTCAGATGCGAATCCAACCCTGCGGCAAGCACAATGGCGAATCATGCCCACCGGCAAGGCCGTATCCACCCGCCCACAGCAGGATTTCGACTGGAGGCGGCTGGGATGATCCAAGCGCTCTTCAAACGTCTCTTCCATTTTCAAGAGATGATCCTGCTGCTTTCACTTGCCACGCTGGCTTGTTTGCCCATTGCATTAAGCAATCTCGTACGCGATGCGAGCATTACCTTGTTACTGCCCGTCATGCTGATCGGTGTACTGCTTGCATGGCTGCTTGCGGGTTCGAAAGTGCAAGATCGTTCTGCGGGGATCATCCTTTTATTCCTCGGGCCGTTAAGTCTCTTCGTACGCATTGGTCAATTGGGCGGGTCCCTGCTGGGATTGATCACGCAGGTTTTCAAATTCATTTCCCCGCTCTACAACTGGCTGCGCTTTGAAACACCCGCAGATGCCTCCTTCTTTGCTTCTTCGGCCAGCGAGTTATCCCTGCAAACCATCGCCCTGGCAAGCCGCCTCGCGATTTGGGTCAACGGAGTTTTCAACAAACCGCATGTGCAGGACCCAGTCGCCCGCACACTCGTTTGGAGTCTCGGGCTGTGGCTAGTGGCGGTTTGGGCGGGCTGGCAAATTCAACGCAACAAACATCTGCTGCTGGGCATTCTGCCTTCCACGATCCTCCTGGCCCTCGTGCTCGATTACACCGGCCACGAGATCGACGTTATCTGGATTCATCTTTCGCTGCTTTTATTTCTTGTCGGCATGAACAGCTATGTCAACACACAAAAGCATTGGCATCAATCCCACATTGATTACGCCGACAGCACCAGCCTCGACACGCTCCTCACCGCCGGTGTGCTTGCCCTCACCGTGGTGGTCTTTGCTTATTTCGGTTCCTCGGTTTCGATCAAAGACATCCTCGAAGACCTGCGCGAAAGGCGTACTGCTTCAAGCGGTGGAACCGGCGCGGAAAGCCTGGGATTGCAGCCCGCGCCGGATGATCACACCGTCGCCGGTTCGTTCGGCGGATTGCCGCGCTCGCATCTGGTCGGTGCCGGGCCCGAGCTATCCAAACAAGTGGTGATGAACATCGCCACCGGCGATCTTCCTCCGATGTCGCTCAACTCACAAGCCATCGCCCCGCGCTATTACTGGCGCACACAAACTTATCAAATTTACACCGGCTCGGGCTGGGCCAATCCATCCACCACTTTCGATGAGATCGGTGCCGGCCAGGCGATGTTTGAACCGGCCGAACAAAACATCCGCATCGTGCATCAACAAGTGACCTTCCCTTCTGAAAGCGGACAATTATTCTGGACCGGCACCCTGCTCAGCGCGGATGTGCCATTTCAGGCGGTGTGGAATCACAAAATCAATCAGCCGCCTCAACCGAACCCGAAGCTGGTTCCCGACCTATTGGCAGCGCTTGCACCGGTCCAATCGTATGAAGCGGATTCCGTACTACTGAAGGTCAAAGCAGATGAATTGCGAGAATCTTCCAGCGTGTATCCTGCCTGGGTACAGAATCAATTTCTCGTACTGCCGGAATCGGTCCCTGAACGCGTCCTTGCTTTGGCGCGTGATCTAACAGCATCCAAATCGAATCCCTACGACCGCGCAATTGCCATTCAAAATTATCTGCGTCAATTTCCGTACACATTGGATGTTTCTGCTCCCCCCAGCGGACGCGATGTGGCCGACTATTTTCTGTTTGACCTCAAGCAAGGCTATTGTGATTATTACGCCAGCACAATGGTGGTGCTGGCGCGCGCCGCAGGCCTGCCCGCGCGATTGGTGATCGGCTATGCCAACGGCACCTATGACCGCGAGCGTGCGCAATATATCGTCACAGAAAATTATGCCCATTCGTGGGTGGAGATTTATTTTGCCGGCATCGGCTGGGTCGAATTCGAGCCCACCGCCAGCGAGCCCGTGATCGCCTACGACGAAAAGGGAAATGAAATAGCCCTCCAGCCGATTCCCACACAGACTCCTTCCTTCGGCGAGCGCACTGCGCTGATCTTTGATCGCATGATCGAAAGCGCGTGGATTCCCCTGGCTGGTTTATTCGCCGTTGCGCTCCTTTTGCTCGGCTGGGATTCGATCCGCATCACCCGCCTTGAACCTGCGCAAGCCATCCAACTTTTATTCAAGCGTTTACGCCGTCTTGCACGCCCCATCAGTGGCATTGCCCCATTGGAACAAACTGCGAATCAATTTGCTTTTGTGCTAACAGAGAAAATATCATCGTTCAAAACTTCGCCCCGCATACAGCACATGCTCTCCCCTTCAAAGGATGAGATCCATTCCTTAACTGAGTTGTATTCGCGAAGTTTATTCTCGCCTTCCTTTCCGAATACCATCGAAAGACACGGCGCCATCAAAACCTGGTCACGCCTGCGCTGGAGATTGTTGCTGGCAGGTCTGCTGGCATTCCATAAAAAATAAACCACGCTTTCAGCGTGGTTTATTTTTACAATGACATCATTCACCGGGAAAAGGGCGCAGACGCTGCATCCATTTTTCAGGTTCGGCCAGCGGTTCAAAATCAAATTGTTGATACAGTCCATGCGCATCATCGGTGGCAAGCAGCCAGCGGCGGATATGTTTTAGATCAGGGTGCTCCAAAATGCTTTGCACCAGCCATTTGCCAAGTCCATGCCCGCGATATTCCTCGTCAATGAAGACATCACATAGATAGGCAACAATAGAATAGTCAGTGACTACACGCGCGATGCCGATCTGCCTTTTGCCTTGATACAAACCGAAGACCAATGAATTTTTCACAGCATCCTGCGTGCGCTCCCGCGGACGTCCCTTGGCCCAATAGGCGCGGGATAGAAAATCATATATGGCATTCATATCAAGGCGTGCGGGATCGGTACTGATGATAAATGAATCATGATGGGCTTCAAAGATTTGTTCCATAAACGCGAGTGTATCACAGCATGGTATCATCACGTTTTCAGAGGAGACCCATGTTAAAACCCATACGTTGGAATACTTTTATCCGTGACTTTCTTGTCATTCAAGTTGGCTTTGCCCTGTTCGGCCTATCCATTGCATTGATCATTGAAGCGAACCTCGGCACGGGGCCGTGGTCTGTTTTTGAAGTAGCTCTCGCCAATCTTACGAAGTGGTCTGTGGGCACCATTACTGTGCTTGTTGGTTTTTCCGTTCTACTGATCGTCATTGCACTTCGCGAGCAGATCGGTTGGGGCATGTTGGGAAATATTCTCAGTATCGGCCCGTGGCTTGATCTCTTTTTATGGATGCTTCCTTCCGTCAAAAATAATTTACCGGTTCAGCTGTCGATGGTGCTGGCCAGTGTTCTGGCTCAGGGCATTGCCAGCGCCATTTACATTGGCGTAAATGCCGGCGCCGGTCCGCGTGATAGTTTAATGCTGGCGATCCATCGCACCACAAAATTAAGCCTGCGCACTGCACGCGCAATGGTTGAACTGACTGTCTTTGCCATTGGCTGGCTGCTTGGCGGTCCGGCAGGCTGGGGCACGCTGATCTTCGCCCTGTTGATCGGTCCTGCCGTGCAATGGGCATTCAAAATATTCAACGTCAAACCTCACAAGGTGGAAGATACAAACGAAATCGTCATCGCACCGGAAGGAGATTAACATGTCCGAAGAAGTCATTTCAAATACACCGATCCCTGAACCGCAAAATAAAAGCGGCACCGCACTGGCGATCTTCTTGATCTTCGCGCTGCCGATGCCGTTCTGTCTGTTCATTTACAACTTCATCGTTTGGTCCATGCAGCAAAGCGCGATCATTTCATTAAGCGCAAAAGATTTTGCCTGGGCCGGGCTGATTGGCCTTGCCGTGCAAGCCGTTGTGATGAGTCTTGTCACCGGGTTGTTGTGGCGATTTACAAGCGACGACCGATTCAAATCGGTGTATGCAGGCTTCTTTGGTGCGTCATTGATCGCCTTCCCCGCTTTGGTGTTGCGCCTGCTTGGCCCAAACAGCGATCAACTCGGATCGATCGTACAATTCATTATTTGCATCCTCGGCACTGGAATCATCATCTGGCTTCGAAAGAACAAACTCGAATGGGATCGAGGCTCATTACCTTTTGGCTTGGTGGTGGCAGGCATCGGCTTTCTTCCGTTCATTGTGTTTGGTTCGTTCGGATCGTTCGGCGATGTGCTTTTGAGTCTGCTGGCAAGCCTTGCGTTTGGTCTGCTTGCTGCCACGTTGATGGAATCCACAACTGGCCATATCCTTTTGGATGGCGTGGGCATCGGTGCGTTATTTGCGCTTCTCGGCTCGGCTATTGGTTATGACGGCTCGGAATTAATTTTGCTGGCCGTGCTGCCTTCATTTGCATTTGCCATCGCTGCGATCATGCCTTCTAGGATCGGCGCTGGCATCGCTGCTGCTCTGCTTGCGTTTGCAAGCCTTGCCATGTTCGACCCCACCGAGTTGACTGCGGTGCTTGGTGATATTGGCGGCATTGCCGTCAAGGTTTGTGCCATCGCCATCGGCGTCGGATTCATTGTCAATCTCATCGCGGTGATCCTGCATTTCGTAACGGCATCCAGTTCCGGGTCCAGAACGAAGCGGGCTGTCGGTTGGGCCGGTGCCGGCATCACGTGGATGGTGGTCATCGTTTCCTTCTTCATGTTCGGCAATCCTGGAAATTACGGGGATCGACTCTTTGTCATCATGAAAGAGCAGACCGATCTTTCGGATGTGGCAAAGATCAAAGATCGGGACGAGAGATTAACAACTGCCTACGAAGAATTGACAAAGACCGCAAACGAATCACAAGCGGATATTCGTTCATTTTTCGATAGCGTTGGCGTGGAATACACGCCGTATTATTTGGAAAATGCGATGGAAGTGCGCGGCGGGACTCTCGTGCGTTTGTATCTACTCACCCGCCCCGAAGTGGACCGCGTCCTTCCCAGTCCTCGCCTGCGTGCTGTTCCCGCGGATTCTCCCTCGCAGGGATTTGAATCCGCGCCGCCAATGAACAGCATCGGCTGGAATATCCGCATGATCGGCGCGGACAAAGTGTGGAACGAGTTCGGCGTGCAGGGCGAAGGCATCGTCGTCGGGCAATCTGATAGCGGCGTGGATGGGACGCATCCCGCAATTCAAAAACAATATCGCGGCTACAACGGCAGCGACGATTACAACTGGTTCGACCCGTGGGATAACACGATCTCGCCAAACGATGAAGGCGGTCACGGCACACACACAACAGGAACCATTCTTGGTTCGAATGGGATCGGCGTGGCACCCAAATCAAAATGGATCGGCTGTGTCAACCTCGATCGAAATCTTGCCAACCCGGCTTTGTATTTGGATTGTATGCAATTCATGCTCGCGCCGTTCCCGCATGACGGTGATCCATTTACTGACGGTGACCCAACCAAAGCGGCACACGTACTAAATAATTCGTGGGGATGCCCGGATATCGAAGGCTGCGATCCGAATGCTTTGCTGGTGGCCGCAAATCATTTACGCGACGCCGGTATCTTCGTGGTCGTCTCCACCGGCAACGACGGCCCGTTTTGTGAAACCGTCGCCTCGCCGCTCTCTTTATATGATTCGGTTTTCTCCGTGGGTGCCATCGATCAATTTGGTGACATGGCTCAATTCAGCAGCCGCGGACCTGTGACAGCAGATGGCTCCGGCCGCATCAAACCGGATATCACCGCCCCCGGCGTGGATATTCTTTCTTCGTTACCCGGCGGCACATACGGTTCCAACAGCGGAACTTCGATGGCCGGTCCACACATCGTGGGCGTGGTCGCGTTGATCTGGTCCGCACAGCCGGAGTTGATCGGCGATATCGATGGAACGGAGCAACTCATCATCGATACCGCTCTGCCCTATACCGGCGGTACACCCGCCAATGAATGTTTCAGCGGCGATACACCCAACAACGCCTACGGCTATGGCGTAGTAGATGTGTATGAAGCCGTGAGGAAAGCGCTCGGAAAATAACATCATCCCTGCTCTGACAGGGGCTAAGCCCCTGTCAGAGCGTTTTGCATAAGGAAAAATAACATGCCAAAGATTTCCCGCCCCAAACTTCCCAAAGGCTATGTAGATAACCCCATCTCTGAAGTTCCCTGGGAACATGTTGAAACGCGATTAACTGAATCGATCAACTATTGGCTATGTACGGTCTATCCAGATGGTCGTCCGCATGTGGTGCCGCGTTGGGGAGCCTGGCTGGATGGCAAGTTGTATTACGATGGCAGCCCCGAGACTCGTCACGCGCGCAATCTTGAAAAGAATCAAAATGTGACTTTGCATCTCGAAAGCGGAAACGATGTCGTCATCATGGAAGGGACTTCACGACCCGCCTCCAAACCTGACCCCGAACTTGCTCAACGACTATCAGCAGCCTACTGTGCGAAATACGAATCCGATGGCTACGCTCCCAAGCCGGATCAATGGGACGAAGGTGGCTTGTACGTCTTCACGCCGAGTCAATGCCTCGCATGGACAAAGTTCTTCGAAAACCCGACCAAATTTATATTTGAATAAATTTCACAGGAGAGAAGAATGAAAAAGTGTTTTCGAATTATCCTCCTATTTATTGCCCTTACCATTACAACACTTGCTTGCAGCACTTCCCCTTTTGCAACATCCACTACAGCACCCATCCCTCCTGAAAGCACGGAACAAGAACCTCCCTTTGTCGGTCTGTGGATGAGGGAAACTGAAACGCTGGTCTTCACACGAACAAGTTTATACCGTGTGACCTCAAACCCGGAACTCGGGCAGACAAATGAGCAGTTCGCCGAAATTATTTCATTCGATCTGCTCAATAACCATATTACTTTACGAACCCGGTTGATCAAGGTTAATGGCAAGTCGGTAGGTTTTGATGCGCCAACATACACACTCACCTACCTGATCACCGGAGATACGCTTCAAATTGGCCGCGGCACGGAAACGGAATTTACTACCGAGCTCGATCCGCAACTGCTATATCAGCAAAAATGATCTTTCTGGTACCCTTCGAACAGGAGAAATAAAAAAATGATCTCACGCATGTGGCATGGAAGAGTGCCCACCTCCAAGGCAAATGACTACCGTGAATTTTTAAATTCCCGCGCGATCCCGGATTATCGATCCACGAGCGGGAACCTCAGCGTTCACATTCTGGAAAGAACCGAAGGCGATGTTACCCACTTCATCACCCTCACCTTTTGGGAAAGCCCGGAATCCATCAAGGCCTTCGCAGGGGAAAATATTGAAACCGCAAAGTATTACGAAGAGGATAAAGACTTCCTCCTTGAGTTCGAGCCCAATGTAATTCATTATGAAGTGGTGGGACAATCCTAGATGATGTGGCTGTATATTCTGCAAGGCATCGGTTACGGAGTCACTGCCGCATCTCAACCCGGGCCGTTCCAAACCTATCTCATCTCGCAAACTTTAACTCGCGGCTGGAAGCGCACCCTGCCCGCCGCACTCGCCCCGCTGATCAGCGATGGGCCGATCATTTTGCTGTGTCTGCTTGTATTGACTCAAGTCCCTGCATGGCTGCAGCGCGGACTGTACATCGCTGGTGGACTGTTCATTTTATATCTCGCCTACGGCACGTATAGATCATGGAAGCATTTCAATCCATCCATCCCACCGATTGAAACAGGCACACAGCAAAGCGTGCTCAAGGCCGCAATGATGAATGCCTTGAATCCCAATCCCTACATTTTTTGGACGCTGGTCACAGGTCCCATCTTGTTGAAAGGCTGGCGGGAATCGCCTTCCCTTGGGATGAGTTTCCTCGCCGGTTTCTATGTGACCATTGTTGCCGGTCTCGCCGCCATCGTATTGATCTTCGGCCTTGCCCAACGGCTCGGCCCACGATTCAATCGCATGATGCTGGCAATTTCAGCGGTTGCGTTATTTTGTTTTGGGGTGTATCAATTGTGGCTGGGAGCGTTTCCCACCGGATAAAGGAGGCAAAAATGTTTGTTGTTCATGTACATGTCAACGTCAAATCTCAATTTGTGGAAGCCTTCAAAGAAGCAACCCTGGAGAATGCATCCAGCAGTGTCCAAGAGCCGGGCATTGCCCGTTTCGATGTGTTACAGGAAGAGGATGATCACACTTGCTTTGTCCTTGTGGAGGTTTACAAATCGGTTGAAGCATCCGCCGCACATAAGGAGACAGCTCATTATTTAAAATGGCGCGACGCGGTTGCCGAGATGATGGCCGAGCCAAGAAAAGGAATCAAATACACAAATCTTTTTCCCGAAGATTCGAAGTGGTAAGAAATATGTCTTTTGAATTCGCCACCGCCAGCCGAATCATCTTCGGGGCAGGGAAACTGAACGAGTTGAAGGATCAACTCAATGGAAGTATGAAGCGCGTGTTGTTGGTGCGGGGAAATTCATCGGATGCGATTCCGCGCGTACGGGAGATTCTCTCTGCACAGAAAATCCCATTTGAAGAATTCGCGCTTCACGGCGAGCCGACAGTTGATCTTGCCTGCGAAGGAGCGGATCTTGCGCTGAAACATGGCTGTGACCTGGTCATCGGTCTCGGCGGTGGAAGTGTATTGGATGCCGGCAAGGCGATTGCCGCGCTGGCGACGAATCGCAAAGATGTATTCGATTATTTGGAAGTCATCGGCAAAGGTCAACCGTTGACCGAAAAGCCGCTGCGGTATATTGCGATCCCAACCACAGCAGGTACAGGCTCGGAGGTGACGCGCAATGCCGTACTTGAATCACCTGCACATGGATTGAAGGTCAGCCTGCGAAGCCCGATGATGTTGCCGAGTGTTGCGCTCGTTGACCCCGAGCTGACAACTTCTTTGCCGCCGGAAATTACTGCAAGTTCCGGTTTGGACGCGCTCACGCAATTGATCGAACCATTCGTTTCGATCAAGGCGAACCCGATGACCGATGCGATCTGCCGTGAAGGGATTCTATTTGCCGCAAGGTCATTGCGAAAAGTGTATGAAGATGGAATGAATACTTCCGCACGCGAAGACATGGCATTGGCAAGTTTGTTCGGGGGACTGGCACTGGCAAATGCCGCGCTCGGTGCCGTGCATGGATTCGCCGGTCCGCTGGGTGGGATGCTGCACGCGCCGCACGGAGCGCTCTGTGCAAAGTTATTGCCGCTGGTGATGGAGGCAAACCTCAAAGCACTTCAGGAACGCCAGCCTGAACATGTTTCATTGAAAAAATACACTGAGATCGCTCAAATCGTTACAGAAAATAAAAATGCAAGCGCGCAGGATGGAGTCGATTGGGTTCACAAACTGGTCCGCGAATTGAATATCCCTTCACTTTCAACATACAGAATGAGCGAGGCACAATTCCCCGAAGCTGTGCAAAAGACCTTGAATGCGGGAAGTTACAAGGGGAATCCAATCCCATTGAATAAAGAAGAATTAATCAGTATTCTTCAAAAAGCCTTATAAAAAGAACCGCCTCAGCAGAGGCGGTTCTTTTTACTATTTTTTATTTCCTATTCGCTTACTGACTTCCATCACGACAAACACAACTAAACCAGTCAAAATCGTAATGGATAGATCGTGCCATTTCAAAGGCAGCACTTCGAAGAAATTTGCCAGCGATGGCGTGTAAATCACAAGCAATTGCAATCCAACAACTACAGCGATCATGGCCGCGAGCACCGGATTGCTCATAATGCCAATCTTGAAAAATGATTCCTTCTCCGAACGCGAGGCCAGCGCTTGAAAGACCTGCATGAAGGCGAGCGAAGTAAAGACCATTGTTTGCCATTCGGGGCGGCCGGTGAAGAAATACCACGAGCCGAGTCCCAGTGCGAGAGCACCGATCAGCACCCCCACCCAGATCGTTTGCTTCCCCGCGCCGCGCGAGAATACGCCTTCGGTCGGCGAATACGGTTTGCGCCGCATCGTATCGGGTTCGGGATTCTCCACACCCATGCCGAGTCCAAGCAGGCCATCGGTTAACAAATTGAGCCAAAGCAACTGCAGCGGCAGTAATGGCAAAGGCTTGCCCAGGAACGGCGCGATCAACATCACCAATACCTTCCCAATATTTCCAGCAACACTAAAACGAACAAACTTACGGATGTTATCGTAGATCGTGCGGCCTTCCTTGACCGCCGCCACGATGGTCGCAAAATTATCATTGAGCAGCACGAGATCAGAGGCTTCCTTCGAAACATCCGTGCCGGTGATGCCCATCGCCACGCCGATATCGGCCTTGCGCAATGCGGGCGCATCGTTGACACCATCACCGGTCATTGCAACAATGTGGCCCTTCTCCTGCAATGCCTGCACGATCTTTAATTTATGTTCGGGTGCCACGCGGGCAAACACACTGACTTCATCGACAACATTCTTCAATTCTTCAAATGACAGGTTTTCAATTTCAACGCCGCGCAGTGCACGCCCATTTTCCGTGATGCCCAGTTGACGCGCGATCTCGATGGCGGTCAACGGGTGATCGCCGGTGATCATTACCGGGCGAATACCGGCGGCGCGGCACATCGCCACCGCGTCCTTCACTTCGTTGCGCGGCGGATCGATCATGCCAAACAAGCCAACCAATGTAATATTCTGTTCAAGATCCGTTTGAATGATCTCCGGAATCGCATTCAATAAGCGGAAACCGACGCCAAGCACGCGCATCCCTTTTTTAGCGAGGCGTTCGTTCGCCGCTTCGATCCGCGTCTTCCAATCTTCATCAATGGGATGAGACTTCCCCTCCACCCAAACATGGCTGGTGATGTCGAGCAAACCGTCGATGCCGCCCTTGGTGAAGGCGATATAACGTTTGTCGGAAACATCCAACCCGGAGAGTACTTCAGGATCATACTGCCCCAAATGATGAACAGTGGTCATGCGCTTGCGTTCGGAGTCAAATGGAAGTTCGGCAGTCCGCGGGAAGGATGCATCCAACGATGATTTCCAATATCCCATCTTTGCGGCGGCCACCACCAATGCGCCTTCGGTGGGGTCGCCAAGCGTGTGATAGCGGTCATCACCGGTGTCGATCAGACTCGCATCGTTACATAAGGTCCCGCCGATGGCTGCCAGCGAAAGTGATGATTGGGCTGGCGTACCCAGCACTCGGTTGGTGCGAAGCGTTCCGCTGCGCCCCACTTCTTCTGTCAAATCGAGCGCATGTTCGGCCACATCCAGCACAACGACAGTCATTCTATTTTCAGTCAATGTTCCTGTTTTATCAGAACAAATCACTGTGACAGAACCGAGCGTTTCGACGGCGGGTAATTTTCGAATCAAGGCCTCGCGCTGCAACATGCGCTGCGCACCAAGCGCGAGGGTGATCGTAACAACGGCAGGAAGACCCTCGGGGACAATAGCCACCGCAACACTGACCGCGGTCAACAACATGTGACGAAGTTCATCGCCGCGCATCAGGCCAAGCAGGAACACCAGACCGGCAATGACCACACCGATGATCGCGAGATTTTTTCCGAGCGTATCGAGGCGGCGTTGCAGCGGGGTTTGCTCCTGCTTCACCTGTTGAATAAGATCAGCGATCTTGCCAAGTTCGGTTTGCATACCCGTGGCAACTACAAGCGCGAGTCCGCGCCCTTGTGTAATAATGGTTCCCATGTAAGCAAGATTGCGACGATCACCGAGGGGCAGGTCTTCGCCGGAGAGTTCGCCGGTATGTTTTTCGATCGCTTCCGATTCACCGGTAAGCGCGGCCTCTTGAATGCGCAGGTTTACCGCCTCCACCAGACGCAGGTCGGCAGGGATCACATTGCCTGTTTCGAGTTGCAGGATGTCGCCGGGGACGAGGTCACGCGCGGGCAATTCCATCAAATTTCCATCGCGTATCACACGCACATTCGGCACGGACATTTTCTTGAGCGCAGCGATGGCCTGCTCCGCACGGTACTCCTGCACGAAGCCCAGCAATGCATAGAGAAAAACGATGGAAATAATGGCGATGGTATTTTTCGTGTCACCCAGCAAGCCGGCGACCACAGCCGCGCCGATCAGGATCAGAACCATCGTGGCGGTGAGCTGTTCCCAGAAAATTTGGAAAGCGGTACGCCCGCCGCGTTCGATCAATTCGTTGGGGCCGTATTTTTCCAGGCGGACGGCGGCTTCCGTTTTAGCTAGCCCTTGTGCCCGATCAGAGGAGAGTTCCTCCAATGAAGTTTCGATTGTTTGTGTATGCCAATTCATGTGTAGATTCCTGTCGTTCAATGATAATCCAGCAGTAAATAAAAGACCACCGCCGATTTTTAGTGGCGATGGTCTTGCCATTTACAGAACAGCCGGGAAATATTTCCGTATTGACGACTGTGCATCCCAAATTTTGGGCGGCTACTCCCCATCGGAGTTAATCAGAGTATACAAAAGATGCAAACTCTTGTGGTTAAGAATTCCCTCATCTATCCTTGCAAAACCGCTCAGGGCATGGTCATCCGCACACGCGCCGTTTGAATGGCCGAGCGGATCATCAAATATTCCATGATGTTCTCGGCGGTGACGATGCCCACCAACCGTCCGTCATGCGTTACCGGCAGGGCCGGCACGCCGGCCTCCTGGATGCGTTGTAGAACGACCTCCACCATTTCGTAGGAGTCGACTTCCGGGAGATTCCCTTTCATCACCGCAGATACGGCGATCCTGTCACCATGCTGTGTAAGTGCCGTAAGAAAATCATTGCGCGTCACCACGCCGACCACCCGCTCGTTGTCGATCACAAGGAAATCATGCTGTGACCCGGCCAACACAAGTTGGGCCATGCGCGAAAGTGGATCGCGCGGGGAGAGGCTCTGATAATCTGTGAGCATCGCGCGACCAACTGGAATCCCGCTGATGGCATTCTTCATTTGAGTGGCACCGGATTCCTGCGATGCACCGATCCAAATGAACAGTGCGATGAAAAGCAGTGATGCATTACCGAACAGACCTACCAAGCCAAACAACAGTGCCATGCCCTGTCCGATGGTGGCAGCTATCTGCGTGGCACGAACGTAGTCGATGCGCATGGCAAGCAGGGCGCGCAACACCCGCCCGCCATCCATTGGAAAGGCCGGGATCAGGTTGAACAACACCAGCGAAATGTTTACCGTCATCAGGCGTTCGAGGAAACTGCCTGAGGCCACGGTCAACTCACTTAATGGGACCAGGCTCGAGGTCAGGTAGAGATACGCAAAGAGTCCCGCAGCGATAATCACGTTGACAGCGGGTCCCATCAGGGCCACCCACAATTCCTCAAGCGGCTTCTCAGGCATTCGTTCCAAACGGGCCACGCCGCCGATCGGATAGATCGTAATATCGCGTGTTTTAATTCCATACTTACGGGCAGTCAGCGCGTGCCCGTATTCATGCAAAATCACACATACGAAGAGTGCAAGAATAAACAGAATCCCATTCCACACTTCGCCCCAATTTTGATTTTCCAGCCAGTGACTGTAGCCCACCCACCCGATGAGGATCAGGAAGGTGGCATGAATATACACGTCAATTCCTGCAAATTTTCCCAATTTCCATTGCCATTTCATGTTTCACTCCTTTTGAAGTTGAGGGGATTGTACAAGGAATATGTTAGAAAAATGTTATAAATATTCTTTCAGAAACTATCAGGATGACCTGCACCCGCTTCCTTCCCCGCCCCGGCCTGCCCAGCCGAAGGCAGTTTAGGTTTGAGCATCTCCCATAGACTGGAAAACCTTTTCTCGCCCTGCCGTAATTTAGTTCCCACGCCCAATGGTTTAGTCATCACGACTGATAGTTTGGTTCCCATGCCCGATAGTTTAGTCATCACGCCTGATAATTTGGTTCCCACGCCCGATAGTTTAGTCATCACGCCTGTTGGTTTAGTCATCCCGCCCCTCCCATAAATACAAAAGCCGCCCGTCAAATGGACGGACGGCCTTTCTTATTCAATTTCTTTCCAAATGATCTACTTGACCATTCCCATGCGCTTGCCGGCTTCGTAGATCACATCCATGGCGCGTTCGATCTCACTCGGCTCGTGCGCCGCTGTGACCGTGGCCCGCAGACGGGACATGCCCTCCTGCACGGCGGGTGAAACAACCGGCAACACAAAGACGTCACGCTCCTGGCATTGCTTTGTCAGTTCAAAAGCGCGTTCATCGGTCACACACAGAACAGGGACAATGGCTGTTTCAGTTAGCAGGGTATCAAAGCCCATGCCTTTTAATCCACCGATGAATTGCTTGGTGTTTGCATTCAAGTGTTCGATGCGCCAGGGTTCATCGAGAATGACCTTAAACGATTCATTCGCGGCTGCAGCTTGCGCAGGCGGTAAAGCAGCAGAGAAAATGTAGGCACGGCTGCCGTGGCGCAGATAATCGATCAAATCCTTTTTACCGGCCACATACCCACCCACCGAAGGGATGGTCTTGCTCAACGTACCCATCTTGATGTCGATGCCGTCGTAGATATTGAAATGCTCCTCGATGCCGCGGCCGGTCTTGCCAAGCACGCCCACGGAATGGGCCTCATCGATCATCAACCAGGCGTTGTATTTTTTACACAATGCGATCATTGTGGGCAGGTCGATGATGTCACCGTCCATACTAAATACCGAATCAGCGATCACCAGTTTGGCAATATCGGAAGGAGCATTCTTCAACAGGCCTTCAAGATGCTCCATGTCATTGTGACGGAAACGGCGGAATTCCGCACCCGACATCAAACAACCGTCAACGATGGAAGCGTGATTGATCTTGTCGGAGAAAACATAGTCGCCGCGGCCCATCAACGTTGAAATGACGGTGAGGTTGGTGACATACCCAGAAGTATAGGTAATGGCGCTTTCAGCATGTTTGAAATTGGCGATGGTCTCTTCCAACTCGTTGTGCAGGGTCAGGGTTCCAGCCAATGTGCGGACCCCGTTCGTGCCCGTGCCCCATTGGTCCACGGCTTTTTTGGCAGCTTCGTTAATTCTTGGGTGATTGACCAGCCCCAGGTACGAATACGAAGCGTACATGCCCATAATGCGTCCATTCACACGCACCTTCATTCCATCCAAAATTTCCTGAACCGGCTGGTTGTAGAAATAATAATCGTGGTCTTTCATCATTGTGACGCGATTTTTGAGCGCTTCAATACGCCGGGTGGCGGCGTTATCTGTGTTATTAATATCCATTTATATTGCCTCCGAAGCAGAATGGAACAAGTTTAGCCGACGGGAAAGTTTCTGTCTAGCCGAATGTGGAGAAAGGAAGATCCGACGATTTTCACCGTCGGATCTTGATCATTTTGCCAATTTCTTCAACCCGGCCTCATCGAGAATTTTTACCCCCAACGATTGAGCCTTTTCAAATTTTGAACCTGGGTTCTCACCGAGCACAAGATAACTTGTCTTTTTGCTGACGCTGTCGGTAACCTTACCGCCGTTGCCTTCAATAAATTCCTTCACACCATCGCGTGAAAGAGTAGGCAGTGTCCCCGTCACCACGAACGTCAGACCGGTGAACGCGCCGTCTTTCTTCTTTTCATCTTTCTTCATCTCAGGCCACAAACCGACTGCCTTTAACTTTTTCAACAACTTCTGATTTGCAGGCTGTGCAAACCAATCGACAATCGACTCGGCGATGTTCGGCCCCACACCTTCGATTTGCTGAAGTTCTTCCACACTGGTCTTTGATAAAGCGGATAGATTCCCAAACGTGCGCGATAGATCGCCTGCCATGACTTCACCCACCCCATGAATTCCCAGCGCCACGATCAAACGGTTCAAGCTCTGACCTTTGGCCTGCTCAATCGACGCAAGCAGATTCTCCGCCTTCTTCTCTGCAAACCCTTCCAACTCCAGCAGTTGGCTCTTCTTTAAAGTAAACAGATCGGCCACATCTTTGACCAATCCCGACTCGATCAACTGCTCGACGATTTTTATGCCAAGCCCTACAATGTCCATTGCACCACGCGAGACAAAGTGTTCAATATTGCGCACCAACTGCGCCGGGCACGCCGCATTGACACAATACCACGCCACCTCACCCTCAAAATGCTCAACGGGCTGTCCGCACGCAGGACATTTTGTGGAAGGTTTGTAGGTTTTCTCCTTGCCAGTGCGTGCATCCAACACCGGACCGATCACGTACGGAATTACCTCACCCGCACGCTTAATCAATACACGATCTCCCACGCGAATATCCTTCTCCGCGATGAAATCAAAGTTATGCAGGGTGGCACGCTCCACGACTACGCCGCCAATTTCCACCGGTTCCAGCATGGCATATGGGGTTAGCACGCCGGTACGTCCCACCGCCACACCGATTTCATTTAATGTAGTTGTCACTTCGCGAGCAGGGAACTTGAACGCAATCGCACCGCGCGGATCCTTGCCAACGAATCCCAAGTCTGCCGCCAAATTCAGATCATCGATCTTGATGACCATGCCATCTGCTTCATAAGGCAGCGCATCCCGTCCTTCATTGAAGGTCTCGGTATATTGGATCGCCGATTCAAGGTCGTTAAATCGGCGGGCAATGTCGGTCACCGGGAAGCCCAAAGCCTTCAAGTATTCAAGAATCTCCCACTGTGAAGTCGGAATTTTTCCGCCTTCAGAAAATACAATTTGATACACCAGCAATGTGATTGGACGCGAAGCGGTCAGCACCGGATCCAGTTGACGTAACGACCCCGCCGCTGTGTTGCGCGGATTCAAATAGGTCTTTTCACCGGCTTCTTCGAGTTTGCGATTTAATTCTTCAAATTCCTTATTTGGGATAAACGCTTCGCCGCGAACAACGAAATTTTTGGGAGGCTTCGGACCTTTAGAATCGACTGGAATTCGCAGGGGAATGGCGCGCACCGTTCTTAAATTCGAAGTGATATCCTCCCCCACTTCGCCATCTCCACGTGTGGCACCTTGCACGAATAATCCATCGCGATAATGTAAAACCACAGATAGGCCATCGATCTTGGGCTCGACGACAAACTTTGCCTGCTCCACACGATCATCGAGTTTTTTGACGCGCTCCAGCCATGCGCGCGCATCGTCGCCGCCAAAGGCATTCGCCAGGCTGAGAATCGGTGCAGGGTGGCGGATCTTCTCGAAACGGTCCGCAGGCCGGGCACCGGCGCGCTGCGTGGGCGAGTCGGAGGTAATCCAGTCCGGGTGATCCATCTCGATCTTTTTTAGTTCATTTAAAAGGCGGTCGTATTCGAGGTCGCTGATGATGGGCGCATCCAACACGTGATACCGGTAATTATGCGAGTTGACCAGCGCCTTGAGTTCTTCGTATCGGGATAGAAGTTTATCTGCCATGTGATTAATTATAAGCGAATCAAAACCCGCCCGAAAGATTCGGGCGGGTGGAAGTTCAATCGATTTTCTTCCAAATATCGGAGGGCGGTCTTGAAAGCGGACGGGTCAGGGCCGAAACACGCGATTCAAAAAATGTTTCTTCCGGGTTGGAAAATCTCGAAACCACAAAAAGATTTCTCTTTACCAATAAATCTGAAATCCTGGTACCCTGCTCGCGTGTGGCTTCCAATTTTTCAATGAACTCTGAAAGGCTAAAGCGGCCCAAACGAATCACGAAATTCAAGGCGGAACGCAATGGCTCGGAAAACAGGATCACATCGGAGGGACGAATATCCTCCTGACTGGCTTCCAACTCACGAATGATTTTTTTGTAGGTCGCTGCGTCCATGATGTGACCGCGTACGATTTTTCAGCTTTTCAATTGATCGACGAGGCTGCGCAGCCCCTTGGTGACCGGGTTATCCGGGAAGCGAATGGAAAAGATGCCGGAGCTTGCCAGGGTCATCATTTCGTCAGAGTGCGGAAGTACCGCAGCAACCTTCGCATCGTAGATTTGTTCAACACGCGCGCGTACGTCTTCGAAATCAAGCGTGGTCGGTGTCTTGTTGACCAGCATCAGCATCTTTGGCACATCAAGCTTCTTGGCAACATCCACGGTCACTGCGGTCCCCTGGTAATCCTGCTGGTCGGGGCGCATGATGATCACAAGCGCATTCGAAATTGCAATGGAAAGCAGGGTTTCTTCGTTCAGCCCCGGGTGGGTATCGATCAAAAGATAATCGAGTTTCAAGCGGTCGATCACATCGCGGAATCCGTCGTTCAGCAAACCAACGTCATAGCCTTCACGCAAAATGCGGGCGATCTCTCCGGCTTTAATACTGGATGGGATCAGGAATATCTGGCCGCTTACTTCGGCGCCGATATGGCCGGTCACATCCTGGGCGGCCTCTTCGATCGTACATTTTCCCCACAAATAATCATTGAGGGAATGAACCATGTCTGACTCATCCAAATTAAAAAGCACATGAATTCCGGGGGAGGCAATATCGGTATCCACGACAGCCACACGGAAACCATCGGCTGCCAGCAATGCAGCGATGTTCGCTGTTGTATTCGATTTCCCTGTTCCACCGCGGAAAGAGTGGACTGAAATGATTTTGGACATCTTCTCTCTCCAAGATTTAAATTGGGCGAAAATCCCTGCCCATCATCAGATTATAGCCTAAGTACGCCGAAAGTGGCACGCCCAAAAATCATGTGCCAACCTGATTTCAAATATGTCGGGCGGGGGTGAAGCCGTCCATTTTTATGTTATATTGTGTCAATTATCCTAAACCGAAGCCTCACAACATTTATGCAAACTCTCCTCTCCAACCCCTTTTGGTCAATAAGAGACACTAAATTTTATGGATAATATTTCTGCATCCATAGACCATGAACCAAGTGACGAGGCTCTGATCCGACAATATAAAGACGGCAACCAGGAGGCTTTCAGCATCCTATATCACCGCCATATTACCAATGTGTATAAACGAGTCAGATATATTATCCCCGAGGCTGAAGTGGAAGACGTCACCCAGGAAGTCTTTATTGCAGCCATGAAGTCACTCGCATCGTTTCGAGGGGATTCTCAATTTGGAACCTGGCTACGCACCTTAACCAACCATAAGGTGGCCGAGTTTTACAGAAAACGCACCCGCAAACAAGAACCGCAGCTTGCTCCGCTCTCCGATGCCTTTGGCAAAATGGAAGGCAGTACCTCCAAAATGATGGAAGAGCGGATCTACATCCAAAAAGCACTCAGCCAGTTGCCGGAAAATTACAGGGAAGTGATCATGCTCCGTTTTGCCGAAGACCTGCAATTCAATGAAATCGCAGAACTCATGGGCCAGAATATTGAAGCCACCAAATCCCTGTTCCGCAGAGCGATCGTAGCTCTGCGAGGCCAGCTGGACGAATAATCATCATGACAGATAACAAGAAGCAATTTTCACAAGACGAGGAATTGAGCGAGTTCGCCGACCGCCTGCTCAATGGACAAATGAAAAACACCGCATCGGACTCCAACGAAGAACTGCGAGACCTCGAGGAAACGATTCTACGCCTTCACAGCGTGATGCCGAACACCTCCCTTGAGGAATCTCAAAAAAAGCAGATGCTGGTTCGTCTTAACGCGCGCATCCGTAAGGAACAAACTCAAAAGAAATCCTTTTGGGCCTCCCTGTTCAACGCCGAAGGAATGCAAAACCACTCCCGCCCTCAATTCATGGCAGCCATTGGTATTCTTGCAATACTCGTCACAGCCGTGATCATCTCCCCCATCCTGGGAATGGATGGTACTTCCACCACAGGCACTGCCCTGAATTCAGGGCCCAATCTTTTCCTAATCATCGGTTTGATCGCAGTGGTCGTCTGTATTTTGTGGTTCGCGAGAAAAAAATAATCAGAAACGAATATCCCGAATTTGCATCCCAAGCGGCAACATAAAATGGTTGCCGCTTTATTGTTCCATCCCATTTTCAACTTGCAAGCAATATCCAAGTACGGTATTATTTCCAAATGATTATCGCCATTGCCCTCGGCATTGCTTTTATTATCCCCCTCATTTTTCTAGTCATCATACGTCGCTTTGACTTGTTTGGCACAGGCAAGTATCTGTTCAACCTTTTAACTCTGCTTTGCGGGGTTTTGGCTTATTTACTGGCCGCGAAGATCAACCCATACCTGATCGATGTGGGATGGGCAAGCCGCCAGCAAGTGATCCGCGTTGCAGCTCCCTTCATTGAAGAAATCTTGAAATCCCTTATTTTGATCTATCTCGTCCAGCGCGCGGACTTTAATTACGTGGTGGATGGCGCCATCTACGGTTTTGGAGCCGGCATCGGTTTTGCGATCATAGAAAATTATGAATATGTCACCGGTCATCCGTCCATCGCCCTAAGTGTGGCGATTGCGAGAGTCTTCTCGACCAATCTGGTCCATGCCACGGCCAGTGGCGTGATCGGTACAGCTCTCGCTTTTCGTCGCGGGGATTCAACCTGGCGAGGCTGGTTGTTTGCCTTAGGTGGATATGTAATTTCGATGTTGTTTCATATGGGCTTTAACACCATGGTCAGCGTTGGCACATTCCTGATCTTTGCCATTGTGGTGGGTTTTGTTGGAGTAGGTTTCATCTACTTTACGATAAAACGAGGATTGAACGTACAAAAAACCTGGGTGGTCGAAAAACTTGATGATATCAGCCGTGTCACCAAGAATGAGGTCAAGGCATTGAGCACCATCGAAAAGCTGGATGAACTTCTTAAACCGATCGCGCTGCAGTTCGGCAATGAGAAGGTGATCAAGGTCAAGGAAATGCTTCGCAAACAGGCGGAGATCGGGATCAAATTAAAGCTGATCGACTCGACGCCGAACGAAGCAAAGAAAAAAGAGATCGATCATGTGATCCATGGCCTGCGCAGCGACATGGATCTATTACGAAAAGAGATCGGTTCCTACTGTATGATGTTCGTCCGCACTGTATATATGGACACGGAGATAAAGATCTGGGATGCGATCAATGCCCGTATCGCCGAATCAAACACAGGTCAAAAAGGAGGCGGGATGTTCGATCGCTTGACCGACCGCGTAAAATCATCCCCGTCCTCGCAGGAAGATATTCATGGAAAATGACATCCTTGTTCAATTAAGAAGCACCTCCCTCTTTCGAGGCCTTTCCGATGAAATGCTGGCCACGCTGGCCGAACGGGCTGTCATGCGCAAGCTTGCCCCCAATGACATCCTGATGAAAAAAGGCGAGGCGGGCGATTCGCTTTTTCTGATCCATACCGGCTGGGTCAAGATCGTCACAGAGGATTCCAAGGGCGATGAATTGATCCTCAATAAATGCGGCCCGGGGGAGATCATCGGCGAAATGGCCCTTCTGGATAGCGAGCCGCGTTCCGCATCGGTAATTGCGCTCGAAGATGCCGAAGCCCTTGAAGTAAAACAATCGGCGTTTCAGGATGCGCTCGACAAGGACCCCGATATTTCACTTTCGATCATCCGCAGCTATTCGAACAGGCTGCGGTTTTCCACAACCTATATTGAGAAAGCCATCGACTGGGCACAAAAAATCGCCGAAGGCGACTATTCGTTTATCGACCAAACCCAGCCACTTTCCAAAAATGCGCAGACCGCCGACGACAAGGCGGCGCAATTATTATCGGCATTCTTTACAATGGTTCGAAAAGTGAAGGAACGCGAAGACGGCCTGAAACAACAATTGGAACAACTAAGCTTCGAGATCGATCAGGCGCGCAGGAAACAGGAATTTGAAGAGATCACAGGTACCGAGTTTTACGCAAAGTTGAAGGAACAAGCGAAGAATTTGCGTCAAAAAAGAGCGCAACAATAATCTGAATTTTATTTCTGGAGGCCCAATGAACAAAGGAAAAATCGTTTCGATTCACTCCTTCCGCGGAGGAACCGGAAAATCAAACACCACCGCCAACCTGGCTGCACAGGTTGCGCTGGCAGGTAAACGAGTCGGCGTGGTCGATACGGATATTCAGTCCCCGGGCATCCATGTATTATTCGGGCTGGATGAGACCAAAATGGGCAAGACCATCAATGATTTTCTGCACGGTACGGCCACGATCCGCGAGATCGGCTTTCCGATTGGCGAAAACACCGGAGGCGCAGAAGGTCGCGCAAAATTGGCCGGGAAAAATCTGTGGCTTTTTCCTTCCAGCATTCGCGGCCGTGAGATCAGCCAGATCCTCCGTGAAGGCGTGGACTTCAACAAGCTAAATGAAGGGCTGCAAACTACAATATCGGAGTTCGACCTCGATTATCTCTTCATTGATACCCATCCCGGCCTCAATGAAGAAACACTACTCTCCATCGCCACTTCCGATATTTTGATCATCATCCTCCGCCCTGATAATCAGGATTTGCAGGGAACTTCAGTCACAGTAGACATTGCCCGCAGCCTGGATGTGCCGCACCTCATGCTGATGGTCAACAAGGCCCTGCCCAAATACGATTTCGCGCAGATCAAAAAGGAAATCGAGGCAAAGTTCAGTGCTCCTGTTTCCGGCGTGTTGCCCCTCACATTCGATCTTGCCGATAACGCCAGCAACGACCTGTTCTCCCTGCGCTATCCAGACCATGAATGGTCCAAGTCACTGCGCGGTGTGGCAGATGCCATTCTCGCGGTGAAATAGGAGCTTCCCAATGAAATGCTGGCACTGTGAAGAATCTGCCCGCGCATCCTGCGCATTTTGCGGACGCTTTGTCTGCAAGGACCATGCCTCCACCATGTCCACGTTCATCACCATGTTCGTAGGCGCAAACAACACACCCAAAGGTCTGGCAGTTGCAAACGTCATCTGGTGCGGAGAATGCGAACCGCAGCCGGAACCCATCAGCATGCCTGAGTTATATTAAGAGGTTGCCATGCCTGGAGTCTTTGATCGTTTAAACAAGGAAATCGAAAGCAAACAAAAGGATGGCGGGATTACCGCCCTCGACCTTGCCGACCTCTCCCCCGCCCTTCGCAAGATCATGAAGATCATGCTGCGGGAGTTACAGATGACCTATCCAAGGCTCTGTGAAGTCATGGATGCGATGCCTGAAGGGGAACGCCTCACTCGCAATCTGTTGGATGATGCGCTTTCAACATTGACTCAGCAATTCTGGCTGATCCGCATCGGCGAGAAGGAAAAAGCCATCTACAAGGTAAACCTCAAACGGAAAACAGGCAGCACACTTGCCGCTGGCATTTGGTCCTCGCTGGATGAGAAATTAAAGAAGTAAACCAATATCGCTAAAATAAAAGAAGGACATGTTTTCAACATGTCCTTCTTTTATTTATTTGTTTTCCCTGCCCAGCTTTTTGAGTGGGCAGGGAATTAATTGATTTAGTACTTAGTAACCTACGCTCGACACATCATTGGAAGGCCGCCACTGTGACCACTTATCCGTCGCAGGATCGATGGTCATGTTACCCGCGGCACCACCCTGCCAGTAGACCTGGAACACATTGGCATCTCCATCGCGGTCGGAAGTAAAGGCCAGGTTATCGCCGCCGCAGTCCCAGGTAGGACCAGAGTCGAGACCAGCGTACTCGGTGACATGATATTCCTTGCCAGCTTTTACGTCATAGCTGTAGATATCAAGGTTCCCATTGCGCTCAGATTGGTACGCGATGCGGTTTCCTTCAGGTGACCAGACAGCGTTGATCGTCTTGCCATCTGTCGTAATCCGTTTGACGTTCTTTCCATCGGTATCCATGATGTAGAGATCTGTTGCACCGTCATTATCGATCAGGAAGGAGATCTGCTTTCCATTTGGCGACCAGCTCGGGAAGACCTCGTCAGCCGGTGTATTGGTCAGCTGGTATTCGTTACCTGTTTCGACATTGAGGGCAAAGATATCCCAGTTGTTATTACGGTTACTCTGGAAGACCAGCCACTTCAGATCCGGTGAATAGAAGGCATTGGAGTCGTCCGCCGGATCACTTGTAATCTGGGTCTCCTTGCCGGTAACACGATCAATCGTGAACAAGTCGAAATTACCGTTTCGATCACTCTGATAGACGATCGTGCGCGCATCAGGACCGTACATCGGATTGGTGTTGTTTGAATTGGTCTTGGTCAAGCGGATAGCCTCGCCGCTGCCAATCATATCTGTGTAATACAACTCCACATTACCATCGCGGTTGCTTTGGAAGACCACGTTCGTGTCATTTGGCGCACGGCTTGGGCGGCTATCCACTGCTTCATCCTGCGAGAGGTTATAGAGTTTGAAGCCGGGCTGGCCCTCCACCCCATCCAAACGATAGACTTCAAGGTTGTCATCGCGGAAAGTATGGAAGATCAAGCACTGAATACAGGGTTGAGATGCCGCAGGTGTAACAGTGGGCACAGGCTCCGTACAGTAGGCGGTCGCAGCCTGGGCGGTTACGCTTTGATCGTCTGTAATGAACAAGGTCAGACCGTTATAAATGCCGGTGACTGTAATATTCGTGCTCTGCTTGGCTCCTAATTGGAAGGTATCAGTCTTTACAATGTTGCCATTGCCATCCTTGATCTCATATGTGTAGGCCTTCGGCATTGCACCGCCGTTATTGGTGATCGTAAATACAGCCTGGGCATTATCTTCAGTACACAAAGCTGTTGCGGCAAGTTTCGGCAATTCAACACAGGTGGTAGTAGCAGCCTGAGTCGTCACATTCTTATCGTCTGTAATGAACAACGTCAGCACACCACTCACGCCCTTGATAGTCACAGACGTGCTTTTCTTTGCATCCAACTGGAAGGTGCTGGAAGCCAATACGTTGCCGTTGCTGTCTTTGACTTCGTAGGAATAGGCCTTCGGCATGTCACCACCATTGTTGGTAATGGTAAAGGTGGCTTCGGTTGCATTCGCAGCAGTACAAATACCCACTGCAGCAAGTTTTGGAGATTCGATACAGGTGGTGGTAGCAACCTGGGTAGTGACATTCTTGTCGTTCGTGACAAAGAGTGTCAGAGTGCCATATACGCCGCTCACTGAGATCGTCGTGCTTTTACCCTTATCCAGTTGGAAACTGCCAGATTTCTTGACATCTCCATTGCCATCCTTCACTTCGTAGGTATAGGAGGAAGTCATATCTCCACCGTTGTTCGTGATGGTGAAGCTCGCTTCGGCAGTCGTGACTTCGGTACAGGAACCAGCTGCGACAAGTTTTGGAGATTCCACGCAGGTTGTGGTGGCAGCTTGTGTGGTTGTACCCTTGTCATCAGTAATGAAGAGTGTGAGGACACCATATACACCGCTAACGGAGATCGTGGTGTTCTTGCCCGCATCTAATTGGATGCTGCCGGATTTGACAACATTTCCATTGCCATCCTTCACTTCATACGTGTACGGTGACAGCATATTACCGCCATTATTGGTGATGGTAAATGTAGCTTCCGCAGTAGTCTGCTCGGTACAAGAACCGCCAGCCACCAAACTTGGAGGAATGGGGGTTTGGGTTGGTGTACTCGTCGCAGTATTTGTCGCCGTGGCGGTAGCCGTGTTCGTTGGCGTACTGGTGGTAGTGTTCGTCGCTGTGGCAGTAGCGGTATTAGTCGGCGTGTTGGTTGCGGTGTTCGTCGCCGTAGCGGTATTGGTAGCCGTATTTGTGGGTGTGGCAGTATTAGTAGCCGTGTTAGTGGCGGTATTAGTAGGTGTCCAAGTAGCGGTGTTGGTAGGTGTCTTGGTCGCTGTATTTGTGGCCGTAAAAGTCGCCGTATTGGTGGCAGTATTGGTTGGTGTCTTGGTTGCTGTGTTTGTAGCTGTAAAAGTCGCCGTATTGGTGGCAGTATTAGTTGGTGTTTTGGTAGCCGTATTGGTACTCGTAGCTGTATTGGTTGGTGTTTTTGTAGCTGTAAAAGTGGCAGTTACTGTATACGTAGCTGTGTGAGTAGGAGTGGAGGTAGCCGTATTGGTAGCACTCGGTGTCTGTGTTGGCGTATTGGTAGGATAAGCAAGGCAGCTGCCATCGGCTTGCAGGTATACAGAGGACAATAGTGAGGTCTTGTAAGTCACCTCCATGCTCGCGTAGCCTTTACCATAAATGGTCATGGATTCGCCAGGGTTCAAGGAGATGCTTCCACTTTGCGGGTTTCCATTAAGGTCCGCGGATAGTTTGTATGTACCATCACTCACAGTACCGGAAACATTTGTAATAGTAAACTTCGCAGCCTTATCCGAGGAACGGCAGGCAACATCAAGATCCAACTGACCGTCAATGATTACTTCGGTTGGCGTTGAGGTAGCCGTAAAGGTCGCGGTTGGTGTAGAAGTTGAAGTTGGCGTTGAAGTAGATGTAAAGGTTGCGGATGGAGTAAATGTCGTTGTTGCTGTAAATGTAGGCGTCTTTGTAAAGGTGGCCGTAAAGGTAGAGGTGGCCGTCTTCGTTGAAGTAGCCGTAAAGGTCTGCGACGGAGTAAATGTGATCGTTGGCGTATAGGTTGATGTACGTGTTGAAGTAGCCGTATTGGTCGCAGTTGGAGTGCGGGTTTGTGTCGGCGTGTTGGTCAGTGACGGAGTGAGGGTCACTGTAGAGGTAAATGTAGGTGTTCTGGTAAACGTCGCTGAAGGTGTATAGGTTTGCGTGCGAGTAAAGGTCGCCGAAGGTGTAAAGGTTTGTGTCCGCGTGGAGGTGGGTGTTCGTGTGAAAGTACCCGTCCTGGTAGGCGTTGGCGTCCTTGTCTCAGTAGGTGTTTTGGTGATTGTAGGTGTATTGGTCAAAGACGGGGTCAACGTTGTGGATGGTGTAAACGTTGGAGTAAATGTTGACGTAACTGTCGAAGTGAATGTCGCCGTACGGGTGGCTGTAGGTGTTTTTGTAAAAGTAGCAGTTGAGGTTGACGATGGTGTAAACGTTGCTGAAGGAGTATAGGTAGAAGTCTTGGTAGGTGTTGCAGAGGGTGTAAAGGTCTGTGTATTGGTGGAAGTAGCAGTTGAAGTATTGGTGGCCGTCTTTGTGGCGGTCGGGGTCTTTGTAGAAGTAGCTGTGGATGTAGGAGTCTTCGTCGAGGTGGCCGTGCTGGTCGAAGAAGGCGTGAAGGTAACTGTGGATGTTTTTGTAGCAGTCGGTGTATTGGTTGGAGTGCTGGTCGGAAGCGGCAGGCACCTTCCGGTAGCACTAAGGTCAACACTATCATTTGCAGAGTCTTTATACTTCACTTTGACTGTGGCATTACCCACGAGGTTTCCAAGGTCAAGTGTGCCGCCAGCAGCCAGGGTAAAGGATGAGGTAGTGGTTGTTCCCGTTGAAGGGTCAGTAATTGAATACGTGCCGTTGTTGGTGCCGGTCAAATCACCGCCGCTATTCTTAATTTTAAACCTTGCGGACAAGTCGTTATTACAGGCAACGCTCAAACTAAGGCTGGGATCCACCACTGCGGCAGCAGTAGTACCGGTTGGGGTTGGCGTTAAAGTATTTGTACCCACGGTTGCAGTGGGCGTGGAGGTAAAAGTAGAGGTACTTGCACCAGTGGTTGGGGTAGGAGTGGAAGTGCTAGCACTACCCGTACTAGTTGGTGTGGGCGTTGATGTGCTTGCCCCGCCAGAATTCGTTGTAGGAGTAGGGGTGGGAGTAGAGGTCGCGGTATCCACTACTGCAGCCGCCGCAGCTTGCTGTTGGGTAGGGGTGGGTTGTGGGGTGTCTGTAGGGGCAGGTTCTTGTGCAGGCGGTTCCTGCGCCGGCGGTTCCTGCGCGGGAGGCTCCTGCTGAACTGGGGGCTCAGTGGCATCTGCCCCAGCTGCACCGCCCAAAGTATCACTTGGGGCACAAGCAGCCAAGATCAGGGAGATGGCTACAATTAAAGAAAAGATTTTCATGATAATTGCGGAATTTTTCTGTTTCATAATAACAAACCTCTACATTGCTCTCAGTGTAAAAACCCAGATACCATATATTGTGATAAAAGACACCCATGGACGGGTATCTCTTTTATCCATGGTGTTAGTTGCCAAATATTGATAAAAAGTGTCGAAAGTTCTGCCGAAAATATTATCGCGTCTATTGAACACCTATTTTTGAATCTGATGCCTCTCCATTATTCCATTATTACATAATCTGCGCTAGAATATAATCAATCATTAAACCATGACTATAAGGAATTGTAAATAAAATATGAACACAAAAATCCTCCCTTACCGTCTTTTTGTTTTAACCTTGATCGCGCTTTTTGCGGCAACCGCCTGCCAACCCAAAGGAACTGCCACAGAACAGGCAGCTACAGATTCCGCCCCTTCCACTTCTTCGGGAACCGGCTCCGGCAATCCGGCCGCAATCAACAAGGATCTTTTTCTTGATCCCGCCATCACCGAGGATAAAGACTCATTATTGATCTCTCAATACTTATATGAGGGTCTGGTGGTCTTGGACGGAAATGGCCAGCCGCAACCTGGAATTGCGGAATCATGGGTTATTTCTGACGATCAACTCGACTATATTTTTTCGCTTCGCCCCGGGATCACCTTCAGCGACGGCACTCCAATCACTCCGGACATTGTGGCAGATAACTTTAATCGCTGGTTTGATCCAAAAAATGCCCTGCACAAAGACGGTGACTATACCGCTTGGGAAAATATCTTCCTGGGTTTCCTCGGCGAGAAGGATTCTACAGATCGCGCAAAATCCACAGTGGATGGCATCCAAAAAGTTGACTCCAACACAGTATTGCTGCACTTAAACCGTCCGGTGCCTGAAACCCTTACCTACCTGGCAAATCCTGCATTCGCAATACTAAACACTGCCGCTATAGCCGCAGGCAATTATGGGACAAAAGGAAGCGAAATTTCATCAAGCGGTCCATACATCGTCTCAACCTGGGACGATAACGGACTGGCGCTTGATCCAAACCCGAACTATTGGGGAAAAATCCCCACGGATGGCTTAAAATTTACATGGCGATAATAAGTTAATTTGAGAAACAGAAAAAAACAGTCCGCAATCAAGTGATTGCGGACTGTTTTTTTCTAGCCTTTTCTTTCAATCAGGTCATATAAAACCATGGGCGCGCTCTTTCCTTTCAAGGAAACCTCCCCCAAAGATGCGCACTCATATTTTTCTTCGATGGCTTTTTTAACGATCTCGGATATAAATATCTTATTCTTCCCGGCGCGGTTCATCAAACGGGCCGTTGTGTTGACTGTGTCGCCAAGAACATTATATTCGCGGCGTCCTCGCGGGTCACCCACTTCGGCCACGAAAGTCGGTCCAGAATTGATTCCGATCTGACAATAAACATCCGGCTGTAAATTACCAATGGTTGGCGGTTTAATATTCATAACAATGTCGCGAATTGCCAACGCAGCAGAGGCGGCGCGTAATTCGTCATTTGTATGAGCGTTTGGCACGCCAAAGAAAATAACGATATCGGAACCGGACAAATGGTATGTCACCTTCTTCAACACACCCCCACGAGATTCGACGGCTGCATTAATTAGTGAAAAAGCCCGTGAAAAATGGGATGCGAGCTTCTGCTCCTCACCGGGAAGGGCACGATCAGCCGATTCCGGCAAACCGATAAAATTTACGAACATAATGGTGGGGTGAGGAAAATCCGGCGGAATTTTTCGATCCGCAGCGCTTTCAACCAGCAATGATAATACCGGGGCCGGGATAAAACTTGCAATTGGCTCGATCAAATTTAAAAGTCCCATGATCTCACGCAAAACCTCCTGCTTGTCTCTTGTGAGCAGGACCCCGCTCGCCTGGCGACGGCCCATCGGTGTGATCTCGTAATCGCCTAATTTATCCTCATCCAAATCGTCCATGACAAGCATGTAATGCTTGCCCATGTCCCTGCCTTCTTCCGTAATTTCAGTGCCCTCCTCAAAACGAAAATCATCTGCAACGCGTTCATAAGCAGCCGGAGATAAATTGACCCTCTCGTTTCTTCCGTTACTTTCTGTCAGTTTTGCCTTTTGCACATCTTTACCAAGCAGGACATGTTCCATCCGCCGCGGGGTGCCAATATCCGCCGTGAGAAACCTGCCTGAATGAATGCCAATGCGCATCTTCAGATTAACGACACCAGAGGGAGTTTGAATCTCGGCGAATTCCTTCATGGCGCGCTGCATCCTTAACCCTGCCCGCACCGCCTTAAGGGCATCATCGTTCTTTTCATTTTTCCCCCAAACAACCAAAAGTGCATCGCCGGTAAATTCGACAAGATCGCCTCCGGACTTGCTGATGATTGCGATCATCGTCGAAAAATATTTATTCAGCTGATAGAGCAGATCACTGGCACCATCCCGCCCCTTGGAAGCATTAGCCTCCATCAACTTGGTAAAGCCGGCAAGGTCCGTGAACATCATGGTCCCGTATTTCCACTCAGGTTTGATATCGCCTGGTTTCAGGGAATCGATGGAGATCTGTCTCGACGTGTAATCATGTAATATTCGCTGAAGGGTGCGTAAATGTTTGTGAACATCGATCATGATCTCGACCGATGGATTCCCCCACATCGACGCATACATCTCCGCAGGCAGCAGATATCTTAAACGGGCTTCGATCGTGGTAAGCGGAGATTCTGGAAGCATGACCACATTATACTTGAACCTTCCCCCGCTTTATAAATCGGTCTGTCTTATTGCGCGGTCCACGTGGGTTCGCCATCAAACCCTGCCGTGGAGGTGATTATCGCAAACTCGTTCGTTGCCACGGCGGCCACATACAATTCCACATTCCCGTTCGTTTCCGCCTGAAAAGCAATATGCAATCCGTCAGATGACCAGGTTGGTGCTCCAAGGGGTTGCACGCCGGCAGAATAAAGCTGTGTCAATGTCTCATCCGCCACATTGAAAATATCGACGCCATATCCGGCAGATTGTTTTGCACTGACCGCCAAGCTTGTTCCTGTAGGCGACCAAATTGGCGCGCTATATTCAGAAGGCGCACTGGTAAGGCAATGTTGGTTGAGCCCATCCCGGCCGATCAAACAAACATTTGCCAGTTTATCAGAATATGTCTTGAACGCGATCATGCTTCCATCTGGCGACCAAGCCGGGGCGGAGTCTGGGGCGACGTTGGTCGTCAAGGTTGATACTGAGCCATTTAAAGTCAGAATCAGAATATCAGCATTTCCAAATCGATTGCTTACAAAGGTGATCTCATCCGCCACTGGCGACCACACGGGGCTGCTATCCCCTGCCGGATCATTCGTAAGGCGAATGGTATTCGACCCATCGACATTGGCGACATAGATCTCGAAATTCCCATCGCGGAAGGATTCAAATGCAATCCTTGTGCCATCGGGAGACCAGGAGGGTGCAGAATCTTTTTCCGGCGCATCTGTCACTCGCGTAATGCTGCGAGAGGCAATCTCAAGGATATAAATATCCATATTATTATTAACTGTTGACACAAAAGCGACTCGCGATCCATCCGGCGAAACACGCGGGTCTGTATCGATGGAATTTGAAGCAGTAAGACGGGTTTGCTCGCTGCCATCCGGGCTGGTCATGTATAAATTCATTGTCCCGTCACGATCTGAGGTAAAGACGATATGCCCGGAAGGAGGCGGAATGGGCGTTTCCGTAGGCACTTCGGTGACAGGCACATCCGTTTGTTCAGGTGCAGTTGCAGTCACTTCATCGACCAAACCACCTGCTCCCGCGAGGCCTCCATCGGTAGTTGAGCCGCAAGCATTCAAAAATACAGCACCAAAAATCAAGCAAGCAAAGGTGGCGACCTTTTGCCTTTTATTTAACTGAAGGGTCATATTCTTCCTTGTTTGCAATTTAAGGATTGAAATTTAAACCTAGATTGAGTTTTCCAGGTTGCTTTCCCGTATGCAATTCATAGGGTTAGTTGTAACTATAATCAAAAAGGGGCTACCAATGGGGGATAAAAAGCTAACACTTTTGCAAATTCTCCCCCAACTAGGATTTAGTTATCACTCTCTCTTACGATTGCGCAACTGAGTCGCCTTGTCTTTCAACTCCCTAAAATAGGCCGTATCTGTGATTTCCTGCACCTGACGCTCGCGACGGGTCTCGTCAATTTCGATCCTAAGTTTGGCGATCTCCTGTCGAAGAGAGGCTTCACGAATGTACCCATCCAGCGCAGCAGTGGCCAATAAAACGAGAGCCTCCAGAACATCGTCTTCTGAAAATGGGATCACTTCGCCTGTTTCGGTGTTTTTGGCATTGATCAACTGTAAAACGCCTATGACGTTCCCCTCTTTATTTTCCAAAGGCACTGTCAAAAACGATTTGGAGCGGTATTTTGTCTTTTCATCAAAAGCTTTTGTCCCGGAAAAGTCAAATCCATCGGCAGTATAGGCATCCGCAATCGTAACGCGCTTGTGAGTAAGTGCGGAATAGGAGGCAACATTGGCGCGATTCTCGCTGCCATTATCGTTATATAGCTTTACCGGATAAAAGGAAATCGGGGTGCCGCTGGTTCCACCCATGGCAAGGTTAAGGGAGGTGTTTCTCAGAATCACAAACTTCAACAGATTATCTTCAACGAGATACAACGTTCCTGCATCTGCATGGGTGACAGATTGAGCCTCCACCACAAGGGTTTCCAGGAGACGGTTAAAATCCTTTTCCGCGGAAAGCGATACGCCAATTGGGATGACCTTGCGAAGCAAATGCAATTGATTATCACGAAATGAAACACTTCGCGCCATACGATCGAGCATCTTTGCAAGCTGCCCCATTTCATCATTAAGGTTCGAAATATCCTTGAGGATATCGGGAGTATATTCCCCGGTCTCCACCGCATGAACCGCCTGCATAATACGTATAAGGGTTTTTGAGCCGATCACCGTTGCATTGGACATGTATGATCCTTCAATCCGCAAAGTATATCACTAACAATAATCCGGGCAGTGAGGATGTGTTTGTTTTTGAGATATACTCGTCAACATGTCAACATCGCGTATCGGCCTTTTTGGCGGCACATTTGACCCGCCGCATATTGGTCATCTAATCCTGGCCAGTGAAGCCAGTCATCAGCTAAATCTATCAAAACTACTTTGGGTGTTAACTCCCAACCCGCCCCATAAGCTGGGCCAACCCATTACCCCTGTGGAGCATCGTATTGCCATGGTGGAACAAAGCATCGCAGGAAATTCGACCTTCCATCTTTCACGCATTGAACTGGACCGTCCCGGACCGCATTACACTGTCGACACAGTAAACCTCATCCTAAAGCAGGAACCCAAATCAGAAATTGTGCTCCTGATTGGCGGCGATTCTCTCAAGGATCTCCCCACCTGGAAAAACAATGTGGAGCTCGTTTCAAAAGTTCATCAGATCGGCGTCATGCATCGTCCAGGGGACACATTCGATCACCCTTCATTATTTGCTCAAATCCCTGGATTGGAAAACAAGCTCATTTTTATAGAAGCCCTCCTACATACCCTTTCCTCGCGGGAAATTCGTCGAAGGGTAAGGGAAAAGCTGCCATACCAATACTATGTTTTGCCCTCTGTACACGAGTACATTGAAGTCAATGATTTATATCTTTCCGAATAAAAAAGAGGCCGATCGGCCTCTTTTTTATTCTCATCGATTACGCATTCAATCGATACGTATGATACTCATTCCGACATGGATTACCCCAGGCCACATGCATCTCTCGGGCGGTCAGATCGATTGTCAGGGCATTGATGGTCTTCTCGCGGTCGAGCGGATCTTTTTCACTGAAGTTATGATTACAAATTGAGTTGGGAATATTGACGTGATCTTTCTGGATTGCCTGTAAACTTTCAATGGAGTGCTTTTCGGTCTGGCGGATCAGTCGCGAAGCACGGAAGTAACGAACGCGGGAGGAAAGAAGTTCCTCCGGATCCTTTTCCACCAATTTCATTTGCGGGTCAAGGAAATGGTTGGTGTGAACCATAATCCCATCATAGGAATAGAGAATCTCAAATTTTCGAGCGGATACTTCGATGGAATAAATTTCACCGCTTTCATGAATTAGCAAATGATTGTATCCAGCCGCGCGATGTTGGACAAGAGCACGCCCCATCGCCCCGGAGATACGATGAGAAGATAGAACTGCACGTGCCACCACAAGGCGTGGAATGCCGATACGTGAATCGGATGGATAAACAGAATCGATGAGTTGGGCAATGCCATAGGCGTTGAATCCTACATTACACAGCAGCCCGCCATACGTCATGGCGAGAAACGGGGGTTCCTTGTCTGGTTTGGCAGAAATGATGAGCACATCGCTCTCGTCTTCTGGAATCCAATCCTCGTTATGCGCCGCAAGGACATGCCCATTTGTGGTGCGATCATTATTGACAGCCATGCTTGTACAACGGGTCAAATGAAGCGCATCCATGGTGACCGCTTCCATCGTATTCAATGCCACCACCTCGTCAAATGGAACGTTGGCACCTTCGGCAATACCACGCATTTCATCCACATACTGTGGATAACGTTCTTCGGCAAAAGGTAGGTATTTACGTGCCTGAAGTTTGGCGCCCTCCCAGGTAAGCTCCAAGGTGTTATAGGCTGCATTAATCAAAACTTGCGCGTTGGCTATACTGTTTTGGACTTGATGCCTCGCGGCCTCTCCGATCTGACGCCCCATCGCAAGGTGGGTCCCGGAAATTTCAATCAATGGCGGCGGCTCAGGGTGGACTGGGGTATTGGGTATTTCGTGCTTAAACATATTCCTCCATGAATAAAACAAACCGCCCCGAGGAAATTCCCCGAGGCGGGCAGATTATAACATGCAGGGTTATTCGGCTCTATCAGCCTGCTGGTACACCTTGAACGACTGTTGTAGTTGACCCCGGACCAGGGCGTGTTCCAAAGCGGGTCATGATGACCGCGCCGATGCCAACCAGAGTGAGCACAAAATTGAACAGCCAGCCAACACAAGGGATGAGCCCTACATAGCCAGCCACCAATGTCAGGAGGAAAGTCCCAAAGGCGGTGGAAAGGATCGGCTGCCAGGTCTGATTGATGGCGCGAGTAAAGCGATCACCCACTTCCTGACCGAGCGCCACAATTCCCAAAAGCCATGCGCATACAAGAACAAAGACCGGGAGGATCGTGAGGATCAAAAGCAATGAAACGAAAAGCGTTAGTAATCCAACACTCCCAGCGATCAAAGGCTGACCAACTGCATAATCTCCTACCCGTTTGATCTGAACATCCAGGAATAAGGTCAATAACGCAGCTATGCCTGCCATAAGTAGTGCTTTGAACAAGACACTGAAAGCTTCAGCAATTGGGTTGAATGAAACATCAATATTAGGGGTGGAGGGAACATTGGGTGTCGCGGGAGTGTCCACAGTGGGCGGAGCATTGTTGATGACATCACCATTAATTTGGGCATCAGGATCGCGATTCAACTGGCCACCAACTGTAGTGACATCGCCAGTGATGACAGCAGTATCTGCCAGTTTTGCCTGACCACCAATGAGTGCTATGTTCCCGGAAACTTTGCTGGAAATATCAGCGTTGCCGCCGATCAGCACAACATCGCCACTCACATCACCACCCGCGTCCAAATTGCCGCCGATCAACACAACATCACCGTTAACCTTGGCATCTTCCTCGATGGTGATATTCCCGCCAATTAAAACCAGACTCCCATTCAGAGTTTCTCCACTACTCAGGGTATAGTTTTGTCCAAATAAAACCACATCTCCCGGGTTGGGATTTTGCGCCTGCACGGCGCTAGTCGGCAAAAACAGAAACGCCAGTAATACAACTACATTAATTAACTTTTTCTTTAAATTCATGAAGAAACTCCTTGCGGAAGGCGGGTGAACCGCCAAATGGATACAGAACCTAATAAACCAAAACCTGCCAAACCGGAAATAATGATCATCCAAATATAGGGTGGAATGATGTTTGGCAGCACACGAGCAAAGACAAGCAAGGTTTCTCCCAAAGCCTGAATGGAAGTTGCGAAATATAGAAAATATCCGACTGCTACCGTCAATGACTGTACGGGTGCCGATGAAAACGCACGAACGTATGGATTCACCAACCAGCTAAACAGCACCCCACCACTAAGCAGGAGCACGATGATGCCCCACAATCTGCGCCGGCGCTCGGCAATCTTTTGAGCAGCCAAACGCTGCTGGAAGCGCATCGCAAACCCGGGCGCCGGGGGAACCGCACGGGCAGAGCGCAGCGCCAACCCGGTTGCTGTCAGTGCGGTGCAATGCAGGCAAACTCGCAGATGCGAATCCAACTCCCGTTTCTCGGTGGGATTCAGATGTTTATCGTTGAGCAGCCACTCTTCAAAAGGCTGGTGATTCATAGGGTCTCCTTTCAGATTCGGCACGGTCTTCCTGTTCCTGCCATAAACCTGCCAATTCCTTGCGAGCTCGATGCAGGCGGCTTTTTACCGCACTCACCGTTAAACTTAAAGATTCGGCAATTTCAATTTCAGAGTAGTCATACCAATAGCGCATGATCACAGCGGCACGATCCGTATCGTCCAGGTCTTTGAGCATGGAGTGGATTCGGTCGCGAGTCTGCCCTTTGACAGATTCAGCTTCCGGGTCGGGAGAATCGGGGTCGGGCAATTCAAACGTATTACCTTCATCGTCCTCCGCATCCATCGAAAACATGGAAAACTTCCTGCGTCGAAGCCGGTCAATGCAATAATGCGCCGCGATCGAAAGCAGCCAGGTCGCAAAGGGACGTTTCGAATCGTAGCGATGGAGGTGTTGGTACGCGCGTAGAAACGTCTCCTGGGCGGCGTCTTCGGCCAACTCGGGTTCGCCCAACATGCGGTAACAGAGGTTGAAAACAGGGGTCTGATAGGTCTCGACGAGATGGGTAAACGCCTCGTCACTGCCTTGTTGAGCCTGGAGAACCCAGGCCTGTTCTTCGTTCACGGTGCTCCTTGGTATGCTTTCTCGCTTATTTTACGCGGGAAGCGAGGATTGGTTGCACAAATTGGGAGTGCAGAAGCTTGCTTCTGCGTCAATGGATATGGCCATCCCCGCCTCCCTCTGGACCGAGAACCTGCTCCCACTTTCCCAGCGACTCGGCCCTTTGGGCGAAGAAAATGGCAATGACCGTGGTCAATGGTACGGCGGCGATCAGCCCCAGTGACCCGACCAGCGTCCTCACTACTTCCTCGGCGATGAACGCGAAATTAATGAGGTAGGTCAAATCCCCTCTTGCAAGGGTGAACAACAAAAGCATGGGAAGGGATGCCCCAGCGTAGGCTAAAACCAACGTATTGACCGTGGCAGCTACATGGTCCTGACCGATGCGCATGGCAGAGTTGTATAGATCACGGAAACCGAAGTTTGGATTCGCGTGATGCAGCTCAAAAACAGCAGAGGCTTGTGTCGTCACCAGATCGTCGAGCACGCCCAACGCGCCGATGATGTACCCGCCCAACAACAGCCCGCGCATGCTGATGCGGTTCGTCATGACTTGCATGAGATACATTGCATTCTCATCGCCTGAACCATTTAGTCTTGTGAAATAAACAAACACCGCAGAAAGCGTTCCGGTCAACAGCAATACCAGGATCATGCTCAATACCGAGGAATGCGTCTTCAAGGTCCAGCCATAGGTGAGGTACAACGTAACGCCCAACAACACCGCCGAACCGATAATGCTTACGCGCAGTGGGTCTTCGCCGATCAGAATGTGCGGAATGATATAGACGATGATGACATACAAGCTGAACGCCATACTCAAGAGTGCACGCACACCCTTCCATTTACTGATCCAAATGATCGCAGCAGCGAAGATGATCGTCAGCCACAAGATCGGTGTCGTGCGGACAAAATCCACAAAATATGCATTGACCTGATTATCCGGCGAGACGCTGATCGAGACCACCACCTTATCCCCCACTGCCATTTTATATTCATCCGAGCGGATCTCACGCCTGCCGTAATCGATCTCCATCGGAATACCGGCATACTTGCCATCCAGAATCTCCACGCGCGCCACTTGATATAACTGTGTACGGCCGTCCATGTCGATCTGGCCTTCTTCGATAATTCGGATCACTTTGGCACGAGCGGTGTCCGAACCCAGCGTGGAAAATCCGTCACCCGGCAAAGTAACTGGAACGAAAAGAGGATACGCAAAAAAGGCGACGACTGCCGCCAAAATCAAAATGATCTGCCACTTAAATTGTTTCATTTATTCACGTCCATAGGGAAACCAATAGCTTTTATCTTCCATGTTGAAATCCCAATGTACATGCTTGGTCTCACGGAATTCATCGAGGCCCTCTTCGCCTAATTCGCGCGCGCCGCCTGAATATTTCATCCCGCCGAACGGACCGGCATAATTATCGGTGAGCGGATCGTTGATCCAGATGGTGCCGGCCTTCACGTCATCGAAGAATTGCTTGATCTTCTTGGTATCGTTGGAGATCAAGACCGCACCCAAACCAAATTGACAATCGTTCGTTAATTTTATGGCTTCATCGAAGGTCGTGTATTCCATGATCGGCACGGCTGGACCAAACGTCTCCTCGCGCATAATAACCATTGAATGATCCACGCCGGAAAGCACGGTTGGTTCATGAAAGAATCCTTTGGCTAAATTCTTCGGCCTTCCCCCGCCCGCTAAAATTTTCGCACCATGGGACTTCGCATCTGCAATGTGTTTCTCAAATTTGGCACGATATGTTTCACCGATCATCGGTCCCATATCCGTCGTTGACTCCAACCCGGAGCCAAGCCGTAGTGATTTGACTTGCTCCACAATCGCTTCGGTAAATTGCGCCGCGCCCCTTCTTGGGATGTAGACCCGCTCCGTGCTTGTGCAAACCTGCCCGGCGTTGATCAGAGCCGCGTAGGCGACAGCTTTCGCTGCGATCACCGGGTCCGCATCCTCGGCAATGACCGTTGCATCCTTGCCACCCAATTCCAAATGCAGTTTCTTCATCATCGGCGCACCAATGGATGCGATCTTCTGACCGGTTGCCAAACTTCCGGTAAATGCAATCACCGGCACATCGGGATGTTTAACAAGCGGTTCACCAGTTTCCAATCCATACCCGGTAACCACGTTCACCACACCGGCCGGCAAATGATCAAAACAATGTTCTGCAAGATACAGCGCCGTTAATGGCGTCATCTCAGATGGCTTGATCACGACCGTATTCCCGGCAGCCAGGGCAGGCGCAACCTTCCAGGCGAGCAGCAACAACGGATAATTCCACGGCACGATACATCCCACTACGCCGTATGGTTCCTTGATAATAAAATTAAATTGCGATTGCTCACCCGAAGTTAACACACTGCCACGATGGTGGCGTCCCAACTCAGCGTAATAGCGAAAAGTGTTCATCACCCATTCCACTTCCTCTTCATTCTCGGAAATGGGCTTGCCTTCTTCCAAAGTCAACATGCGGACAATTTCTTCGCGATGTTCATGAACCTTCAGCGCGACTTCATGCAACAAACTGGCGCGTTCGTTCGAACCCATCTTGCGCCACGGGTCGAACGCGGATTTTGCTGCCCGCACGGCGTCTTCGATATCTTCAGGCAATCCACGAGGAACCGAATCGATAAATTCCTCCGTTGCCGGGTTTTGGACAACGATCTCTTCCTTCGCATGTCCGTTCGTAAATTTTCCGTTGATATACATGGGGCGCATAGAATATCCTTAAAAAATAAAGGTGGCAACCATTTCCCTGGCTGCCACCTGATTATATTTTAGTTTGACTATTTCGATTTCGGCACTTGCGATTCTTCGATCAGATCCTTGGGTGTCGCCGCGCCGCAACTGGGACAAATATATTTATGATCCACCGGTACATACGAACGGGAACAAAACGGGCAAGTGATCGGCATCGGTTCCTTGGGAACTTCCTTGACGACTTCCTTCGTGACCTCGCGGGTTTCCACACGAGTCCTGCCACCACCGCCGATATAAGTTGGGCCGCTTGAATAATATCCACCTGAAGAACTTCCTCCGGAAGAAGAACTTGACGAAGATTTCTTCGCCGCACTTCCACCGATCATCCCTGCAGCACCCAGACCGCTATTGCTGCTATTCACCGAAGCCTTGGCAGAACCGGAAGACTTATTCGAGGAGGATTTTGAAGAGGAACTGGAGGACGAACTCGATCCGCCGCCTTTTGAATTGCCCAACACCACAAACAGCACAGCCACGATGACCACAGCCGCAAGTGTCACAAAAACAATGATCGCTGTCAAACGCAGAGCACGCGGGATGTTATACAGTTCATATCCATAACTGAATAAAAATACACCACCCACATAGAACGGTGACAAAATCAATAATAAAGTGGTGCCAAGGGATTCTTGCAAGCTTTCCTCGACAAATGTTTGATACCCAATAAAAACGATCAACGCCAATGTTGCCAGAGCGATCAGCCCACCGGGAATCAAAATGTGCAACGGCTTGCCGGGCTTCTCGTCGTCATGGTCATATTCAAATACTTCGTTCGTCTTGGCGCGTACCTGACGCGCCTTGTATTCAGATTGAGGCATTTCTCTTCTCCTTTATTCGCTGATATCCCGCGAAAGGGATTCCATCTGAGCGAGGATCGCCGCCACCTGTCCGCTGGAGACATTGACACGATACATGTGGTCGAAACCGTCGCCCAACATTATCTTAACCTTACGCCACGAAGCCAATTGAGGTTGCAACTCACCTTTCGGCAGCAGATCAACTGCTTCCGCCCATTGTGGATGTGTCTTCTTATAGTCGCCGAGCAGTTCCAAGGTCGACGTGCGAAGCGGGAAGAGATGAGTCGCTTCCACAAAACGGGCATCCTGTTCATTTTCCAATAACCAGCGGATGAACAACCACGAAGCCAACTCCTCCTCATCTGTGGAATCCAAAACGACATAGGATGAACCGTACACAACCAGAGCATCGTCATTTGCACCGGGGAAGGCAATCACCTTCCAATCATCACGACTCTTTGCTGCAGCAAAGGCACGTGCCACGGCGGGCAAATCCTGCAAACTGGCAGTGATAAACAAAGCCTGCCTTGAAGTAAACGCAGTGATCGCATCCACCTGTGCAGATTGCCAGGCACAGGTTTGTTCGGAAAGTTCGCGTAAAAATTTAAATGATTCGATATTGTTTGGTGTAAGAAAATGATACCCATTGCCTTCGAGTACACCGCCTTCAAATGCCAACAGCCATGCATAAGCTGTCATCGGTTCAGTATCCACATACCAGCCGCCGGTTGAATCGTTTTGCGGCGCCTCATCCTTCAACATGGATTGTTGTGCCCGGCAGGCCTGCTGTTTAAAATCATCGGGCGCAGCAGGGGAGGCATCAAAGCCAAGTTCTCCCGCCCAGGTTTCGTTCCACAATAAAAAGCGGGCCGTACGCTGCGCGGGTACAGCCACGCGCACATTTGCAACTTCATCCTGATTCCAAAATACGAACGGGATATCGCGCGCATCCATTCCATACACTGGATCCTGTACATAAGGCGTGAGATCCGTCACCAATCGATTTTCATTCCATTCGAGTGCATGTTCGGGCAGGGCAATCACCATATCCGGCCGTTCCGAATTGGGCAGTGAGTTTGTGGTCGCATCATAAAGATTTGTAAAGTTAACCTGGTGCTGCACCTTGACCTGAATCCCCCATTCATTCTTTCCATTAAATTCCTTGACCAGCGTATCGAACAATCCTGCTTCGACGTCATACCAAGGAGTCCAAACATTGATCTCCAACCCGTTCAACGCCTCTGGCTGGACCTTGATACTGCTTGCTGCTTCGGTGGTTAATACTGGCCTCGGCGTATGCGTGGCAACCGGAGTAACAGCAGTTCCCGCGGTGGAAGTCGCATCCGCTGAGCCGCACGCACCTAAAAGAAGAGAAGATACAAAAACAAGTGAAATGATTTTTTTCATTGGCAAAATCCGTAAACGATGATTACTTTATTGCGCAAGCAACGTCATCGGGACCGGCATGAAGACCAAAACGAAGATGATCAACATTAACACAGCAAGCGCGCGACGGGTTGGGTCGAGAGCGGTGATTTGATCCAACGGCTGCGCCTGCACACGTCCCAGCCAGAAGAGCAATGCCGCCCACAGCCACCATCCACTCCAGACAAAACCGAGCATCAAAAGCAACCCAACAATATATGGAAAGGCTTTCTTTGCTTTATCACCGAACAACCCGTAGACTACATGTCCGCCGTCCAATGTACCGGCAGGGATAAGGTTCAGGCCGGTAACCAACAATCCACCCCAACCGGCAAAGGCAACAGGATGAATGAACACGTCCAGGCCGCCAAACGGCACCGGCTTTCCCGTGAAGAAATATTGAATCCAATAAAAAATGGTTTGTGGTTCAACAGGAGCCGGCAGCAGTTTTCCAAACACAATGAATTTCGCCAGTAGATACATCAAGGAATTACCTTCAATATACCCGTTAGGGCTTGGTTCAATCTTTCCTAATGCGGAAAGTTGAAGGCCATAAAGCAGCACAGGAATCGCGACAATTAACCCCGCCAGCGGACCTGCAATGCCGATATCAAACAAAACCCGCTTATTCTTCGGGGTGCCTCGCATGAGAATAGCCGCGCCCATTGTTCCAAGTGGGCTTAATGGAAAAGGAATGAAATATGGAAGAGTGGCGGGGGTCTTGTGATAACGGCTCATAAAATAATGTCCAAATTCATGCGCCAGCAAAATCCCCAATAAGCTCGCTGCAAAGGGCAAGCCTGTAGGGATTGCCCTCGCCAATGCAAGCAATTGTCCCATCGCATCCTGCGGAATTGGACCTTCCGGCTGCGCCCCGGCCAGCATCACACTCAAAACTGTCAGCACAAATAAGATTACATTCGTGGACACTTTATCCGGTTGTTGTTCCGGTTGCTTTGGCGCAATATAGATCACATGTCTGTCTTCTTCCAGGCGAAACAAAGGCATCAGGGAATATTGAGCCAGCGCATCGGTCAACTGGTCAAAAGCGGCAACAGAATCTTCAATAAGCAATTCACCACGAAAGCGAACGAGCGTGCCTTTTAGGGGGTCCATGCTGGTCACATCATCGATGCGAAAAACACGCCTGACGATATTATTCAACACTTCAGTTTCAGGGACGGACATCATATCTCCTTGAGAGCAGTCACAGGGTAAAGCCCTGTTCATCATATTAAAAAGCGGGAGTGGATGGGAGTCGAACCCACCGCGACCCGCAACGCGACCCGCCACAGGTTTTGAAGACCAGGAAGCCCACCGGGACCTAACCACTCCCGCGTACAAGCATAACCTACCGAATGCAGTTTCGCAAGTTATCCTCATTTCTTATTAACAAATCTGAGCGCACGCCATTTGCAGAGGGGTTGAATAACAATCTCCATTTGCCAGAAACAGGAAAGGAGGCTATAATGCCACTCGCTCAAACGGGGCGTGGCGCAGCCCGGTAGCGCGCTTGCATGGGGTGCAAGAGGTCGCAGGTTCGAATCCTGTCGCCCCGACAGCTAACCCTTCAATGGGAACAAGTAAGGAAAACCGTCCTGCCGGAAGGACGGTTTTATTTTATTGTAAGATCACGAGCTTACCATGTCGTCAAACGAACCATTCACACGATCAAAGACAACAAACAAGCATTCCATCATCAGCCTCATTCTCGGCATCCTCACACTGTTGGTGTTTTGCGGCAGCATCGTCATCCCCATTCCACTCACCAGTTTTATCTGCGCACCTGTCAGCGCGCTGATCGGATTGGGTGCCTTGATCTACGGATTTGTATCGCTTCAAAAAATCAAACAAAACGATGAAACCGGTCATCCCATGGCATGGACCGGAATCCTGATCGGCGGGTTTGTGCTGCTTTGTCTTCTCTGCATGATCATTGCCATCGCATCCTTGTTTTACTTTTCACCTGGCACAATCCCTGTACCGGAGTTCATCCAGAAATTCCAATTGTAAAATTTGCCTTTATGCTAAAATAGCCACATCGGAGTTCATTCCATGTCAGATATGATTGAAGTACAAATCGATAGCATTCGCGTTCACCTCATGGCACCGCATCGTGTGGTGGTGTTAAAGGAAGTCAACTCGGAACGTTATCTCACCATTTGGGTCGGGCCATACGAAGCAGAGGCCATTACCGTTGCCCTGCAGGAAGTTGAAATGGTTCGCCCGCTCACCCACGATCTCATTAAAAACATATTCAACGCTTTCAACGCCCGCATCACCCGCGTCGAAATTTTGCGTTTGCAGGATGATATCTTCTACGGCAATATTGTCGCGAATGCGGAAGGACGCGAGATCAATATTGATTCACGTCCTTCGGATGCCATCGCCATCGCCGTCCGCGCTCATGTGCCGATCACAGTCAACAGAAGCGTGATGGACTCGGCAGGACAATCTCCGGAGCAGGATCTGCCTGAAACGGCCGCTCCTGCCGCGCCTCAGAGAGAAGCGCCTCCCCCACTCACTGAAGAAGGAAATGACCGATTAAACGTCTTCAAGGATTTCCTTGACAAGCTCGACATTGACGATGCAGACAAAAAAGACAAACCCGATTCACCCACACCCTGAAACTGATATCCCTCAATGACAGATTATTTCCCTGAAACAGATTCACCCGCCCCCGCCGCTCCGACCATTCCTCACAGCCGAGAAGCAGAAGAAGCCGTCGTAGGGGCGGTGCTGATTAATCCCGAAGCCTATTACGACGTTGCCCAATTTCTGGCTGCGGATGATTTTTATATTCACCGTCACCAATGGATCTGGGAAGCCTATACGCGTTTACACGAACAGCGCATTCCCACCGACCTGCTCACTCTCTCTGAAGAGCTTGATCGAATGGGTCAGCTTCAAGAGATCGGCGGTTCGGCATATCTCACTTCTTTAATTAACCAGGTTCCATCTTCCCTCAACGCAGAATCCTATGGCCGCATTGTGGAAGGACATTCCATTCGCCGCAAGATGATCAATGCCGCAAACAAGATCGCGTCGCTGGCATATAGCGAAGAAAATGTGATCGACACGGTAATGAATGAGGCGGAGAAGGCCATCTTCAACGTCAGCGAGCGCCGACTCAAACACGACCTCCAACCGATTGCCTCGGTCCTGAGCGATTACTATGACCGCATCGACGAACTCGCCAAACGTCCCGATGACATTATGGGCGTCCCCACAGGTTTCATTGACCTCGACCGCATATTGAACGGCCTTAACAAATCCGATTTGATGATCATCGCAGGTCGTCCTGGTCAGGGTAAGACAGGCTTTTTGCTTTCGATTGCCAAGAACGCGGCACTCACCCATAAAAAGAAGGTCGCCATCTTCTCGCTGGAAATGTCAAACGAACAGGTGGTGCAGCGTTTGATCTCCAACGAAACCGGTATTGACTCGCAGCGCCTGCGCAGCGGCAAACTTACTGAACAGGAATGGCCGCTCTTCACCCATTCCATTGAAGTATTTTCCGATACAAAATTATTTCTCGACGACACCCCAGCCATCACGCCGATGCAGTTGCGTACAAAGTGCCGCCGCCTGCACATGGAGCATGGACTCGACCTCATCGTCGTAGATTACCTACAATTGATGGGCGGTGACACTCGCAACGACAACCGCGTGCAAGAAGTGTCCTACATTTCTCGCAACTTAAAAATTCTCGCACGCGAATTAAATGTGCCCGTTCTCACCGCCGCACAATTAAGCCGCGCAGTCGAACAACGTACCGACAAACGCCCGGTACTTTCCGACTTGCGCGAATCTGGCTCCCTCGAACAGGATGCCGATATCGTCATGTTCATTTATCGTCCTGATCAATATGAAAAAGATAGCGATAAACATAACGTGGCTGAGATCATCATCGCGAAGCATCGCAATGGTCCCGTGGGCAGCGTGGAGTTGGTCTTCCGCGGTGCGTTGACGAAGTTCGAGAACGCCGCCACCAAGGTCTTCCGCCCGAACGAATAATTTGTAAGGGCATAGCGACGCTGTGCCCCAACAGAAATATGATGAATAAATTTTCAGGCTTTACCTCCTCTGAAACATTCACCCAGGTTCCGGATGCGCTCTTTCACATGCTGAAAGAGATCGAAGATGCGGAAGAATTAAAGATCGCGTTTTACAGCATCTGGCGCATCGAACATATGGAAGGAAATTTCCGTGCGTTGGGAGAAAAGGATTTCCAGGCTGGGTCGCTTGGGTTGAGCATTAAAGAGCTCCAGCGCGGGCTGAAGAAATGCGTGGAACGAGGAATCCTGCTCAAGGCGGAGAAAGAGGCGAATGTCCTCTATTTCCTCAACTCTCCCCGCGGACGATTATCTGCCGAGGCATTTGCGAAAGGTCAAGCGCAGAAATCATCCAAACCAAATCCTGCGCCGCGTGAAGCATCAAATGTGTTCAAATTGTATGAAGAAAACATCGGTGCACTCACCCCGTTGATCGCAGATCGGTTGAAGGATGCGGAGGAATTGTATTCCGCCAAATGGATCACCGATGCGATTGGGCTGGCAGTGGAAAACAATGCAAGAAATTGGAAATATATTGAAGCGATCTTAAAGCGCTGGAAGGAAGAAGGCCGTGCCGAAAAGCAAGATAGACGAAACAATAAAAAAGATGGCGATGAGAGCCTCCACAGAAAAATCGAGCAGCTTAGAAATCGCTCCAAAAAGTGATTTGCTCGGAGATCCAAAATGCCCGCACTGCCAGGGTGTGGGCTATTTGCGTTCTGATGTTCCAGTGGGTCACCCTGATTTCGGCAAGTTGGAAGTATGCGTGTGCCGCCGATCCAAGGTTGCCAATTTGGTGCGAGATCGTTTGTTTGCGATGAGTCATCTCGACGAGTTGAAGGATCTAACCTTCGAATCTTTCAAGCCGCGTGGCCGCAAGGGACTCGGCGAAATGCAAACACGCTCGATCGAGATGGCATTTAATCATGCCCAACATTATGCTCAAAATTTAAAAGGCTGGCTCTTGCTGCAAGGCGGATATGGCTGTGGAAAAACACACCTCGCAGCTGCGATTGCAAATTATGTGGTCGGCATGGGCGTGCCCACTTTATTTTTGACGGTCCCCGATCTTTTGGACGCCTTGCGCTTCGCCTACGGTTCGGAGGATACGACGTTTGAAGAACGTTTTGAACAAATTCGTACCGCGCGGCTGCTGGTATTGGATGATTTTGGAACCCAAAATGCCACAGGCTGGGCGCAGGAAAAATTATTTCAGATCGTTAACTATCGTTACATCAACAAGCTTTCCACGGTGGTGACAACCAACCTGATGCTGGATGAAATCGAAGCACGAATCCGTTCGCGTCTTTCGGACCCGGAGCTGGTCAGCGCAGTCAGAATGTCCGCACCCGATTATCGCCGCCCAATGGAAGACACCAGCCATCCCGAACTTTCCTCACTGGACTTGCTTGCCGGCAAAACATTCGGCACTCTCGAAGACCGTGTGGATGAAAAACTGGCATCCGAAGAGCTCAAGTCTTTACAGCGGGCGATCAAGACCGCGCATTCATTTTCAGAGAAACCCAAAGGCTGGCTGGTTTTCGAGGGCACGTACGGCTGCGGCAAGACCCACATCGCCGCAGCCATTGCCAACTACCGCGCCGGACTGGGCGATCCCCCACTGTTCGTGATGGTTCCGGACTTACTCGATCATCTGCGGGCAGCCTTCAGCCCCAACTCGGGCACCAGCTACGACCGTCGCTTCGACGAGGTCCGCACCGCATCACTGCTTGTGTTGGATGACCTCGGTGCGCAGTCCGCCACGCCGTGGGCACGCGAGAAATTGCACCAGCTCCTAAATTATCGCTACAACGCCGAACTCCCCACTGTCATCACATTGGCCAAGGAAAACATGGATCACGGCCAGATCGATGAACGGATCATCACAAGAATGATGGATGAGCGCATTTGCGATTATGTGAAGATCGAAGCCCCTGCCTATCAGGGCAAGGGCAAGCGGAAAATCGGCAAAAAATAATCTGCTCACACTAAATTCACAAAAAACGGCCTACACCCGGCCGTTTTTTGTATTAACCACAGAATCATCAACGTGGTTGATAACTGGTATCAAGCGGCCAACTAGATTCATCCGGCGGCCTCGCTTATAAACAAGATAATTAATACCGAAAATCACATATAAGGAAAAGAAACAAATGCTTCCCTCTTATTTACTTTCCCTGCGCGAAGGCCTTGAAGCCGCCCTTATCATTGGCATCGTGCTGGGTGCTTTGCAAAAAATCCGCCGCACCGACCTTGCTCCCATGCTATGGTATGGCACGCTGGCTGCGGTCGGCGTCAGCATCCTTACAGCCATCCTGCTTACCGTGCTTGGTCTAAGCCTCGAAGGCAGCGCTGAACAAATCTACGAAGGCATCACCATGTTCATCGCCGCCGGTCTGCTCACATGGATGATCTTCTGGATGGGCCAACAAGCTCGTACACTCAAAGCTGAACTCGAAGCGGATGTCAACAAAGCGGCTGCTTCCACAAATAAGCGTGCGCTTTTCTGGATGGCCTTCATCGCCGTGGTACGCGAAGGTGTGGAACTTGCCTTCTTCATCACTGCCGCATTCTTTGCCGGCAATAATCAAAACTTGGGAACAAACGCCATTCAAACTCTTGCCGGTGTCGTTCTGGGTTTGGGCACTTCCATTTTGCTGGGCTGGTCACTCTTTGCCACCACTGTTCGCCTTGACCTGCGCCGTTTCTTTCAGGTCACCGGCTTCATACTCATTTTGTTCGCGGGTGGACTCGTCGCTCACGGAATTCATGAATTCAACGAAATCGGCTGGATTCCCAACATTATCGAACACGTTTGGGATGTCAACACAGTGGTCGATGAAAATTCCGTCTTCGGCGAATTACTCAAGACCCTCTTTGGGTATAACGGCAATCCATCCCTGACGGAAATGATCGGATACTTTGCCTATCTCATCATCGTCGCGATCTTCTTCCAGCGAAACAACACGATCAAGCAGGATAAAAAGATCGGTCAACCGCAGGCGCAAGCCGGGTAAATATCGTTTTTAGGAACAGGCTTCAGGTCCAATGTGACCCGAAGCCTGTTTTTTTATCCTTGACAAAGTTCGGAAAATAAATATACTAAGTGTATAATGAACACTAAGTATGAGCAGCCAGGCATTACCGTTGACCTTGCGATCTTCACAATCAGCAACAATAAGCTCAAAGTGATGCTGATCAAAAGAGCCGAAGAGCCTTTTCGAGATACATGGTCCATGCCGGGCGGGTTTCTACTGCATGGCGAATCGCTGGAGGAAGCCGCCCACCGCGTGTTATGTGAAAAAACCGGTGTGAAGAATGTGTATATGGAGCAGCTTTACACGTTCGGTGACCCGAAGCGCGATCCGCGCTCCCGCGTGATCACTGTCGCCTACTTCGCATTGATCCCATGGAAGGAACTCGACCAACCGGAATCACAAAAAGTGGCTGACCTCACCTGGTCCGCTGTCGACGGCCTTCCCAAACTTGCATTCGATCACAAAATCATTCTCAATTATGCGGTGAAACGTCTGCGCGCAAAGGCAAGTTACAGCAACATCGTGTACGGCCTGATGCCCAAACAGTTCAGGCTTTCGGAACTTCAAAGCATGTACGAGATCATCATCAACGATAAGTTGGATAAAAGGAACTTTAGAAAACAAATGCTTGCGACCGGTCTGCTTGAAGAAACTGGAAAAAAAGATATTACCGGCGCGCACAGACCTGCCATGCTATATCAATTCAAAAAAATGGAAATTGCTTTTTTCAACTAAAGCTCTTTTGGGGGCTAAGCCCTCGAAAAGCGACCATACAGGAAAACAAAATGAAAAATCAATCGCTCCCCGAATTTTTCGACTCTTCGAAAGTTGGCAACATCTGGAAAGTGGATTATGCCGCCCGTGCCGAAGACGCCCGCAAATATGCGCTTCAACACGACCTGAAACCTGCCTCTGCTTCGAAAAAAAAGATCTCACTTTTGGTGATCGATGCACAAAACACATTCTGCGTCCCCGGCTTTGAATTGTTCGTCGGTGGCCGCAGCGGACGTGGCGCAGTGGACGATAATGTTCGGCTGTGTGAATTCATTTATCGCAACCTTGGCACGCTCACCCACATCACTGCCACCATGGACACCCACACGGCCCAACAAATCTTTCACCCCATCTTCTTCGTGGATAAGGATGGCAATCATCCCGCTCCCTATACTGATATTCACGCGGAAGAACTTCGCAGCAATCAATGGACTTTCAACACAGCACTCGCGCCACGCTTTGGCATCGCCCCTGAATATGGTCAGCAGATGATGATCCACTATGCCGAGGTGCTGGAAAAGAAAGGGAAATACGCGCTCACGATCTGGCCGTATCATGCCATGCTCGGCGGCATCGGGCACGCCCTCGTCCCAGCGTTGGAGGAAGCCATCTTCTTCCATTCGATTGCAAGAATTTCCCAGCCTGATTTTGAGATCAAAGGCGATAAACCTCTTACCGAAAATTATTCGGTCATCGGCCCGGAGGTATTGACCGGTCCCATGGGCGAAACGCTCGGCATTCGTAATCCGAAATTCATTCAGCAACTACAGGAAGTAGACAAACTATACATTGCTGGCCAGGCGAAGAGTCACTGTGTGGCGTGGACCATTTCTGATTTACTCGAAGATATCCAGGCAACTGATCCAGAGCTTGCAAAGAAAGTGTACTTGCTCGAAGATTGTTCATCAGCGGTGGTCGTGCCCGGAGTTGTGGACCATACCGATGCGGCGAATGAAGCGTATATCCGCTTTGCAAATGCCGGGATGAAGATTATCAAATCAACCGAAGCAATTTCATAAATTTTTATTAATTCCAAAAGAATAGAGAAACGACATGTCAATTTTTGATGGTAAACGACTGACCAATGAAACATTCAAGCTGGACATCGAACGAATGCGGCGCGGCTGGTATTCAGACAAGTATTTCGAGAACATCAACCGTATGCTCACTTCTTTATCCAAAGATAAGTACAACTATTCCGGGAAATTCCACAACCTGCCTAAAGGTATTTCAGCGGAACAGATCGCAGTCGGCGACATCGAAGTGGAAATGCAATGGTTCACGCGCAGAATGGGCAAGACCACCGTGGTGGGCGTGGATAAATCGCTTGCGATGCTCAAACATTGCACAGGGTATTTCGATGGCGATAAGTTCGTTGATACTTCAGACAAGATCGAAGTTTGGGCAGTACATGACGGGACCATCGTCAAATATGAAGGCGACCCGACAAAGATCCAGCCCGTTATTAAAGCACGCGGACGATATCGCGATTTTGCCTTACTTGAAACGCCTACACTTGGCATCCTCACCCGTTCGAGTCGTGTGGCAACAAATGTATACGAGACGCTGGTCGCCTCACGCGGCAAACCGGTATTATTCTTCCCCGCCCGCTTTGACGTGCATGAAGTGCAAGCCGGGGATGGGTATGCCTACAACATCGCGTTGCAAAGATTCAACAAGGATTTCGCACAGGAATTGGGTGCCTTTGTCTCCACCGATGCACAAGGCGACTGGTGGGGCGGCGCGGGCGGCGGGACGGTCGCCCATGCGGCAATCGCATCCTTCCTTGGCGACACAGCCGAAGCGATGATGCAGTTCTCGAATATCCTGCCAGCGCACATTCCGCGCATTGCGTTGGTTGATTTCAACAACGATTCGGTGCGCGATTCACTGCGAACTTTGGATGCGATGTTCGCGAAGTACCGCGAGTTGATGGATGCAGGCAGCAAAGAGGAAGCAGAGAAATACAAATTGTATGGTGTGCGGCTGGATACCGGCGGAAACCTGCGCGATGTTTCTGTTACACCTCTTGGCGACCCGGCATTGGACCTTGGCGTGAATCCACGGTTGGTATTCAACGTCCGTCAGGGGATCGATCATGCCTGGGAACGCTGGAACATCCCCGACGCATGGAAAGATGCGGCACGTGAATTCTGTCATAATGTGAAGATCGTTGTCTCGGGCGGATTCAACCCGGAGAAAATCCGCAAGTTCGAAAAACTGGAAGTGCCTGTTGATATTTACGCGGTAGGTTCCTATCTTTTCAACAACAGTAACGGCACATCCACTGATTACACAGCAGATGTGGTGCGCGTAAAAGTCCATGGCGAATGGATCGACATGGCGAAGGTGGGACGAAAAGTTGGGGATAATGAAAATTTGGAACGGGTCTGGTAAAGGAAAACGGCGGAGACATTCCGCCGTTTTTTATTATCCAAATCTGCCCATGATGTAATCTTCGGTCTTCCTTTGTTTCGGTGCGGTGAACATTTTTCTACCGTCATCATATTCGATTAATTCCCCGGTCAAAAAGAAGGCTGCATAATCCGCAGTACGCGCAGCTTGCTGTACAGAATGCGGCACGAGAATCACCGTATATTCCTTTTTCAATTCAAGCAGGGCAGCCTCGACTTTTCCCGTGGAGATCGGGTCCAGGCCGGAAGTAGGTTCATCCAGCAAAATAATTTCGGGTTGCAACGCAAGCACACGCGCAAGGCATACACGCTGCTGCTGCCCGCCAGATAAAGCAACCGCGGGATCATCCAAGCGGTCCTTCACTTCATCCCAAATTGCGGCAAGCTTTAAACTTCGTTCCACAGCTTCATCCAATTTCGATTTTCGTTTTTCACCGGCAAGCTCCAAGCCGTAGATCACATTCTCGCGAATGCTCATTGGCAACGGAACAGGGCGTGCAAACACCATGCCCACCTTGCGGCGCAGCGCAACCACATCCACTTTGGGATCGAGGATGTTTTCCCCATCGATCAGGATTTGACCCGAACTGGCCTTCACCTCTGTGAGATCATTCAGCCGATTCAAACAGCGCAACAAAGTTGATTTTCCGCCTCCGGCTGGACCGAACAAAACTGTCACAGCGTTCTGGCGAATTCCCATGCTGACATTACGCAATGACTCGGTGCCGTCGGAGTATTGCAGGGACAAATTTTCGATAACGATCTTATCTACCATTGCCGCCTCGCTCGCGCACGGGAACGGATCACAGTGGCAACGACATTCATGGTCAACACAAAAACGAGAAGCACCAATGCTGTGCCATATTGAATTTGAATCGGCATTTCAGGAACCTGAGTGGAAATGACAAACAAGTGATAAGGTAGCGCCATGGTCGCATCGAACGGCGAGCCCGGTAAGCGCGGAAGAAAAAACGCCGCGCCTGTAAAAAGGATGGGAGCGGTCTCCCCGGCGGCACGTTCCAAACCGAGAATAACTCCGGTGAGAATGCCAGGCAGCGCTTCCTTCAACACAATGCGGCGGATGGTTTGCCACCTTGTTGCGCCAAGGGAAATACTGACTGTACGAAAGGATTGCGGCACGGAGCGCAGCGACTCTTCCGCAGTGCTGATGATAACGGGCAACGTCATGATCGAAAGCGTGAGCGATGCGGCCAAGATGGATGTGCCAAACTGCAAAAAGAGCACGAACAATCCAAGTCCAAACAAACCATATACGACAGATGGAATACCTGCTAAGTTAATGATCGCCAGGCGAATAAGACGAGTCAGGCGATTTTCCTTTGCATATTCAGCAAGATAAATGGCGGCGGCAATTCCCAAAGGCACTGAAAAGATCGCAGTTCCAATCGTGAGATATAAAGTTCCAATGATGGCAGGCAAAATTCCGCCCGCGCGCATTCCATCATGTGGAAAACCCGTCAGGAATTCCCATGAAACAGCCGAGCCACCCTTGAAGAGAATGAAGATGACCGTACCAACAATGGGAAGCACAGTAACCACAGCCATTAACGTGATGAGGCTGAAACCGATCCGTTGCACGGTGTGACGATTACGGGCAAATAATTTCATCATGATAAATTACGAGAGAATTCTCTCCGCCCTTTTCTTTGCACGAAAAACAACCGTGGATGCAATCACATTGACGATCAGCGAGATCAGGAACAAGACCATACCGATGAAGAACAACACGTGATAATGCGTACTGCCGTTCGCCACCTCCCCCATCTCTGCGGCGATGGTCGCAGTCATCGTGCGGACCGGGGAGAACAAACTCCCTAATTTGATCGCCAACACCGGCGCGTTGCCGGTCACCATCATCACGGTCATTGTTTCGCCGATGGCACGTCCCACACCGAGCATGATGGCAGTCAACACGCCGGATTTTGCGGCAGGCAAGGTTACCCGCCAGATCGTCTGCCAGTTGGTGGCGCCCAAAGCCCACGCGCCTTCACGATAGGCACGCGGAACTGCATCCAAGGCATCTTCGGCGACGGATACAACCGTGGGCACGGCGATCCCGCCTAAAAGCAGCGATCCTGTAAACGCGGTCAGACCCGTTGGCAGGTCCAGAAAGACGCGCAGATAAGGTGAGACCACGAGAATGCCAAGAAATCCCAACACGACCGAGGGAAGTCCACCAAGCAATTCCACAAGTGGCTTGAGAATCTCACGCATCCAACGTGGCGCGATTTCAGAAATATACACGGCGGTGCCGATCCCAAACGGAACAGCGATCAATGCCGCACCGAGAGTCACGATCAACGAACCCGTGATCAACGGCAGAATGCCGAAATAACTTTCAATCGGATACCAGCGAACACCCATCAGAGAGGAAGTATCCACTTCGCTGATCGTAGGAAGGCCTTCGCGCAGCAGAAAGAAAAAGATCAGCAGTACAAACAAGACTGCCGAATAACCGGAAGTTTGTATCAACCGGGTGATGATGAACTCACGAAAGGATAGCGATTTTTCCATACAGCTCCCGCGGGGGCGGCCCCCGCCAAGTTATTTTATGGCAGGTACAAAACCCAGATCGGCGACGATCTGCTGCGCTTCATCGGAAAGGATCCAATCAAGATATTCCTTGATGATTCCGGTGGGTTCGCCATTGGTATACATATAAAGATCACGCGCAACGGCATAGGATTTGTCATTGACTGTTTCAATTGAAGGCAACACATACTCCCCGCCGGCTTCTTTTGCGATCGCGATCATCTTCAAATCATCGGGAACATAGCCGAGACCGTCATAACCGATGGCATTCGGATTGTCGCGCACTTCGGAAATAATCCCCTCGGAGGACGGCAACAGCAATGTGTCTGTGGAGAATAGGGTTTTGTCTTCCTTGCTTCCCAAACGCAAAACAGTTTCCAGAAAATAAACATGCGTGCCGGAATTGGTTTCGCGTGAAAGTTTTACAATGGGTCGATCTTCGCCGCCCACCTCGGTCCAGTTTGTGATCTTGCCGCTGTAAATATCGGAAATTTGTTGAAGCGTCAATTCATTCACCGGGTTTTCAGGGTTCACGATCACAGCAATCGCATCGCGCGCAATGATATGTTCAACGGGTTCCACGCCTTTCGATTGCGCTTCGGCAATTTCCTCTTCCTTGATCTTGCGGGATGCATTCGCAATATCCACCGTGTTATTGATCAACGCTGCAATTCCCGTACCGGAACCACCGCCTGTGACGGAAATTCGAACGTCCGCATGCTCGCCTTGATATTTTTCCGCCCAAGCCAGCGCCAGGTTGACAATGGTATCCGAGCCCTTATTTTCGATATATTGAGCCGATGAATCAGAAGCGGCACCTGAACCGTTGGAATCAGTGCCGCAGGATGTAAACAGAAAAGACAACAACAGGAAGCAGACAAGTACGCGTTTCATCGCCGCGAATTATACCGCCTCACACTTGCTGAAAGCTGATTCTGTTTCGACATTTTTCACCCAAACAGGTGGGGATGCTTCAACCTTTCTTTGATAAAATCATTCCATGACTACAGAACAGTTTGCTTTCTCGGTCCAGAACCTGGATTTTTATTACGGCAAGTCAAAAGCGTTATCCGACATCAACCTCAACATCCTGCCACAACAAGTGACAGCGCTCATCGGCCCTTCCGGCTGCGGAAAATCCACCTTTCTGCGATGTCTCAACCGCATGAATGACACCATCTCCGGCACACGCGTGGATGGGAAAATTTTGCTCAATGGCAAAGATATCTACAGTCCGGATATGGATGTGGTCACCCTGCGCCAGCGTGTGGGCATGGTGTTCCAGAAACCGAATCCGTTTCCGCAGTCCATTTACGACAACGTTGCATTTGGTCCGCGTGTAATGGGCATGGATGTTAACATGGATGAAGTGGTGGAGAAAAGCCTGGTCGCCGCCGCATTATGGGATGAAGTGAAAGACGATCTGAAATCCGATGCCATGGGATTATCCCTCGGCCAGCAGCAACGCTTGTGCATCGCCCGCGTCATCGCAGTACAGCCCGAAGTCATCCTCATGGACGAATCCACCTCAGCGCTTGACCCCATCGCCACCCTGCGTGTGGAAGAGTTGATCGCAGACTTAAAAAAGGATTACACTATTGTCATCGTTACCCATAATATGCAGCAAGCCGCGCGCGTTTCCGATCATACCGGCTTGTTCTGGCTTGGTGAATTGGTTGAGTTCGCACCCACCACACAAATGTTCACCAACCCAAAGGAAGAATTAACGGAATCCTACATCACAGGCAGAATGGGATAAGCACTCTTTAAACAAAAAGTGGATGCAGAAAAATCTGCATCCACTTTTTTAATTCCAATCAACTTTACTTCTCGTGCTTCTTCCAAAATTCATCGTCACTGGATTTGATCTCGCCGAATTCACCGGTGGCGATAAAGACGGTGCGCTCGCAAATATTCGTCACACGGTCTGCAACGCGCTCGAGGTTATGGCCCACCCACAACAGCCAGTTCGCACGCTCAATCGAACGCGGGTCTTGAATGATGATCAACATCAATTCATGATAGATCTGGTTATACAACGCATCCACCTCATCATCTTCGACGGGAATGGACTTTGCAGCCTCCACATCTTCATTGATAAAAGCGGAGAGGGCTCGATGCAGCATATCTGTGCCTTTTTGCGCCATACGCGGAATATCGATCAACGGCTTGAGCAAAGGCTCTTCCCCCATGCGGATGTTGATGTTCGCGATGCCTTTGGCATAGTCACCCATGCGCTCCAGCTCCGAAATGATCTCCATGGTCGAGGCCAGTAAACGCAAATCATGCGCCATCGGCTGTTGGGTGGCGATCAATACCATTAATTGATTCTCGATGGCAAAGCGTTTCTTGTTGATCTCGCGATCTTCGGCAATAATGCGTTCAGCAGCCTTGATATCGCGTTTCTTCAACGCCTCCACCGAACCGATGATGGCATGTTCCACCATCGAACCAAGCAGAATGACTTCATCTTTGACTTGCTGAATTTCGCTCTCAAAAGTTTTACGGATCATAATTTCCTCTTTTGGTATTTTACACCCTTCAATTACTTCTGACGATACTCTTTTGGGGTAATGTTCTGCAGGCTCAACCAAACGTGCAGACGATCTTCGATTTGATCGCGTACGCGTCGGGTCAGTGCGAGGCGGCCTTCATCGTCACCTATAAATTTTGCAGGATCATCGAACGGCCAGTGCTCATGAGTCCCCATGTTCAAAAATACGGCAGGACAATTCTCCTCGGCATCAGCGCACACAGTGATGACATGTGCGAAGTGAGTCTTGCCTAAATATTCAGTGACTGATTTGGAGAACTGACCGGACATATTAAGGCCAACCTCACGCATCACATCCTGGACCTCGGGCAGGATCCTGCCCTTTGGCTCGGTGCCTGCACTGAAAACTTCGAAGTGCTCCCCTGCCAATGCACGCAGGAGTCCTTCGGCCATCTGGCTGCGCGCGGAGTTGCCGGTGCAAAGAAAAAGAACTTTGGGGTTGTTCATATTAATTCCTCTCTCCGTCCTGAGCGGAGCCGCAAGCTCTTAAGCGGCGTAGTCGAAGGACGTGCGCTTCGACTGCGTTCGGGCAAAAGCAGCCCTCTCTCCGCTCAGCGCGAGCTATCCAAACCTTCCCGTCACATAATCTTCCGTGCGTTTGTCCTTCGGACGGGTGAATATCTTTTTCGTATCATCGAACTCGATCACGCCGCCGGAACGCTGGTCATCGATCATCATCATGGCCGTGTAATCGGAAGCGCGCGCAGCCTGCTGCATGTTGTGCGTGACGATGATAATGGTGTAGTTCTTCTTCAACTCCTGCATCAACTCCTCAATACGCAGCGTGGAGATCGGGTCCAGTGCAGAGGCGGGCTCGTCCATCAAAATGATCTCGGGTTGAATTGCAATGGTGCGTGCAATGCACAGACGCTGCTGCTGGCCGCCTGAAAGTTCATAGGCGCTTTTTTGAAGCAGGTCTTTGACTTCCTCCCACAAAGCTGCACCGCGCAGGGATTGTTCCACGAGTTCATCCATGTTGCCCTTGAAACCGTTGATGCGCGCGCCCCAGGCAATGTTTTCATAAATGGATTTTGGGAATGGGTTTGGCTTTTGAAAGACCATGCCGATCCTGCGGCGCGCTTCGACCGGGTCAACATCTTTGCTATACAGGTTTTGTCCCTGCAAAAGAAGTTCCCCTGTCACACGGCAATTCGGCACAAAGTCATTCATGCGGTTGAAGGAACGAAGCAGCGTGGATTTTCCGCAGCCGGAGGGACCGATGATCGCGGTGATCTTTTGCTTCTCCACTTTGACATTCACTCCCTTTACAGCGGTATAACTGCCGTAATGAATGGAAAGATCGTTGGTTACGATTGCATATTCTGGCTCTACATTATTTTCCATGAGTCACATCCAAGAAATTAAGTTACAGTCTTCGCTGGAAACGATTGCGAAGCAGGATCGCCGTTGCATTGAGCGATAACAGCAAAACCATCAAGACGATGATGGCACTGGCGGCGATGGCATGAAATTCAGGCTGGGCGCGCGTGGTCCAGTTGAAAATTTGAATCGGTAAAGCGGTAAATTTGGAAAAGAGACCATCCGGGTCAACGGTAATAAACGTCGAGGCGCCCACCACGATCAACGGGGCGGTTTCGCCAATGGCACGGGAGATCGAAAGAATGGTACCGGTAAGAATTCCCGCAACCGAGTTTGGCAGCACGTGATGCCAGATCGTCTGCCATCGTGTGGCTCCAACCCCGTAAGCAGCCTGCCGCAGGGAATCTGGAACTGCCTTGATCGCTTCCTGTGCATTGATAATGATCAACGGCAAAACCAGCACACCCATCGTCAGCCCGGCGGCGAAGACGGTACGTCCGTTTGAGTCGGTGACGCCAAAGATGCTTCCGCTTGTGAGAGGCTCCAAGACGCGAACGAAGAGCGCAAGGCCCAACATGCCATATACGATACTTGGAACACCGGCAAGGTTGTTGATATTGGTTTGAATGATGCGGGTGAAGAGATTTTTAGGAGCATATTCCTGCAGATAAACTGCCGCGCCAACACCGATGGGCAATGCAAACAAAACGGCAATCCCCACCAGCCACAAAGATCCAAGGATCGCCGTGCGCGCGCCCGCAAATTCGGCACGCGAAGACATGGGAGCCGTGATGAAATTCATGGTCAGCCAGGTGCGGAATTCAAGTTTCGCATCCGGGTATTTTTCTGCAACTTCGGCCTCGATCTCTGTCTTGTGAAAAAGCGAATCGCTTAACGACCAGACTGCCTTGGTATCGATGCGAATGATCCGCTCCAGCACCAGCGACAACAGGTCCGCCTGCGAACGGGTCTCCATCGCCTGTTCATTGTTCAACTTGTTGTAGGCGCCCTTCGAAATGTTCGCCTTGAGGACCTCCACCAATTCCGGTTGGGTCAATTCGTTCAAAGGCTTGGACGTGATCGTGGACGGGTCCACTTTGTACTCGTAGGCGGTATATCCAAAGGCACCATCCACAATATTGTAGAGAAGCGCGGTCAAGCTGATCACGGCGATCAACAACGCAGAAAGGAAAAGGACTTCCCCGATCGTCGCACTGCGATACCGCCCGTTCAATTCACGGCGGAAGGCATCCCCTTCAGGAAAATGATTCTTGTTCGGATTCATGGTTTCAGACCTGAATTTTTATTCATATTGCTCTCTAAATCTCTGCACAACGTATTGGCTGATCAGGTTCAACACAAGCGTGACGAGGAACAGCATCAATGCAATGGCAAAGAGGCTGGTGTAATCGATGGAGCCGTAGCTTAAATCACCGCCACTGATGCGGGCGATGTTGCCTGTCATGGTTTCAGCAGCCTCAAAGGGATTAAGCGTAAAGTTCGGGCCGGACCCTGCCGCCACAGCCACGATCATGGTCTCGCCGATGGCCCGTGAAATACCCAAAATAACGGCTGCGCCGATGCCCGAAAGGGCAGCAGGTAAAACCACCTGCAAGCTGGTTTCCAATTTGGTGGCCCCCATGGCGTACGCACCTTCGCGCAACGGGCGGGGAACCGCGCTGAAGGCATCCTCACTCATTGAGGAGATCAAGGGCAGGATCATAATTCCCATGACCAGGCCGGCGGAAAGCATGTTATAGACCGAAATATTATCCTTCCCCATGATGGATTGCAAAATCGGTGTGACGAAAAGCAGGGCAAAAAAACCATACACCACCGTCGGGATCCCTGCCAGGATTTCAAGAATGGGCTTTAAGATGGAACGAACTTTCGGGGAGGCATATTCACTTAAGTACAGAGCAGCCGCCAGCCCGAGCGGAAGCGCGATCAACATCGCAATGAAACTTGTGATCAAAGTCGATGTCACCAACGGCCAGATCCCGTATTTCCCGATCCCGGGCTGCCATTCTGTGGTGCCAAAAAACTTCGCCAGGGTGACATCCGGGTTGTTGAAGAACAGCAGGGCCTCCTTGCCCAATTCATACACCAGTGTAATGGTGATCATAATGGACAAAACACCCGCGACAAAAAGCAGGGACTGGATGATTGTTTCTCCGGGACGGATTGTCTTTTTCAAATTGAATGGACGGAAGTTTTTGGTACTCAAGGCATTCCTCAATTCACAAAATCTTTGGATCTGTCGATCATGGGTTTACGACATGCAAGGGCTGGCCTCGAAGAGGTCAGCCCTGCAATGATTATTTGGAACGACCCACTAGTTTCCTGTGGCGGCCATCCAGGCATCGAGAGAAGCCTGAAGGTCGGCATCGGGAGCGGGGAAGTAACCAACGTCGCTGATTTCTGCATCCACGTTGCTGAGATAGAAGTAAATAAAGGCTGCAACCTGGGGTTTCTCTTTGAGAATATTGGCATCCGAATAGATGAACAGCGGGCGGGAGATCGGGTAGGTTCCGTCATCCACAGTTGTCTTGGAAGGTTCAACGCCTTCGACTGCCACAGCCTTCAACTTGCCGGCATTCTCTTCAAAGTAGGCATAGCCAAAGTAGCCGATGGCGTACTTGGAGCCTTCCACACCCTGGACGAGCACATTGTCGTCTTCGGAGAACTGGGCGCCAGCGGCACCGAGAAGGGCTTCCTTGCCGGCGGCGGTATCAGCCTTGCCATCTGCATTCAGGTACAAGGGAGCAACAACGGCTTCGTTGAAGTAATCGAATGTGCCGCTATCGGCGCCTGGACCGTAGACCAAAATGGTCTCAGCGGGGAAGGCGGGGTCAACTTCATTCCACTTGGTGTATTGGGCGGTGAAGATCTTGCCGAGTTGTTCCTTGGTGAGGGCGGTGACAAAATCGTTCTCGCCGCTCACAACCACGGTGAGGGCATCGGTGCCCACGCGGAAGGCAATCGGTTCACGCGGGGTGGCGAGGGCAGCGCAAGCTTCCACTTCGCCGTCCTTGATCTTGCGGGAGGCATTGGCAATGTCGGTCTCACCGGTCTTGCAGAAGCGTTCGAAACCGGCGCCGGAGCCGATGCTATCGACGGTAATGTTGCCGGTGTAACCTTCCTGTTGGAAGAGTTCGGACATGCGCTCGGAAAGGGGGAACACGGTTGAGGAACCAGCGGTCACGATGTCACCGGTGACTGCATCAGGGGCATACATTGCCATCGGATCTTCGGTGGGGACGGCAGTGGGTTCAGCAGGAACCTCGGTCGCCGGAACCGCAGTGGGGGCTTCGGTGGCGGGTGCACCGCAGGCGGCGAGCACGAGGCTCAAAGCCGCAACAACAAAAACAAACGAACGAACAAATTTGGACATTTCTATTCTCCTGTTAATTTATATATCGAAGCGAATAATAACAATGCACTCTTAAGGTCAATGGAAGGATGGGTTAACGTCTTGTTAAAAAAACAGGTCAGGCTGAAAGCCGGGTCTGTTTTGAAATTGGATCGGTTTGACGGGAATGCCCCCGCGGAGTTGGGAAAGATACGTTTACCCCGAATTCAAAATGCCCGCATGATGAAGGTCACCTCTAAAAAAGAGCAACAAAAATGTTGCACAAACTAAAGACCTGTGCTATTATGCAACTAATAGGTTGCGCAACCTTTACTGTCATCCCCTGCTGCACGGCCGGGAAGCCTTCATCATTAAACAAGGAGAAAATCATGAACGAACAAAATTACACGACGAGTTTTACCGTGGACCAAACCCCGGCGGAAGTCTTCGCTGCCATCCAGGATGCACGTGCGTGGTGGTCGGAGGAGATCGATGGCGAGACGGACAAGCTCGGCGCTGTGTACTACTATCATTTCAAGGATATCCACCGCTGCACGATCAAGGTCAGTGAACAGGTATCGAACAGGAAGATCGTCTGGCATGTGCTGCACAACGACTTTAACTTTATTCAGGACAAGAGCGAATGGAACGACAGCGATATTGTCTTTGAGATCGCAAAGAAAGGCGCTGGGACCGAGGTCCGCTTCACGCACGTGGGTCTCGCGCCCGCGGACGAATGCTACAAGGTCTGTTCAGATGCATGGGGCACCTACATCAACGGCAGCCTTAAGGACTTGATCGCCACAGGCAAGGGTCACCCCAACCAAAACGTGGAGATCGCGGGCAAGCACGATTTGTTGTGAGCCTCGTCCTGAGCGGAGCCGCGATCTTTGCGGCGTAGACGAAGGACATTTGTTTCATCACAGCCGCGCTTCGTCTGCGGGACAAAAGATCGTTGTCCCTCCGCTCAGCGCGAAGATTATAAAAAGGAACCGTATCCAATGAATGACCAAAATTACACCACGACCATTCTCGTGGACCAGTCCCCTGCGGAAGTCTTTGCCGCGATCAATAACGCACGTACCTGGTGGACCGGCCAGCCGGGCGTGAGCGGCAGTACAAATTCGCTCGGCGATGTGTTCACCTATCAATACGGAGACGTGCATTACAGCAAGCACAAGGTCACGGAACTGGTGAAGGATCAGAAGATCGTCTGGCATACGCTGGAGGCGCAGCTCAACTTTGTGGAGGACAAGAGCGAGTGGACCGGCACAGACATCGTCTTCGAGATCGCGAAAAAAGGCGAGCAGACCGAGGTGCGCTTCACGCATGTGGGACTGGTGCCGACGATCCAATGTTATGGCGATTGTTCCGGCGCGTGGGGCTATTACATCAATGAATGCCTGCAGGGACTGATCACCAGCGGAAAAGTACCGGCCCAAGAGCCGTGGGCATAGATATGCTTCGTCCTGAGCGAAGTGTTTTGCTCTCTCGGGGGCTGAGCCCCCGAGAGAGCGGAAAGGATGCGGCGCAGACGAAGGACGGGTTTCCACCTAGCCGCGCTTCGTCTACGGGACAAAAGATCGTTGTCCCTCCGCTCACACGTGCCTGCGGCACTGTGCAGGCTGCGCGAAAAATATTCAAACTTAAGATATCATTACCAAGGAGTTAAGCATGGACGAGAATCGAATCGAAAGACATATTGACTTGAAGGCCTCGCCTTCGAGAGTTTGGCAGGCGCTGACCGATCACAAGCAGTTCGGCGAATGGTTCGGCGTGAAGCTGGATGGGCCGTTCATCGCGGGGACCATTGTCGGCGGCAGGATGACCTATGAAGAATACGCACACCTGCCATGGGCCGTGGACGTGAAAAAGCTCGAGCCGGAAAAATATTTCTCGTTCAGCTGGCATCCCTACGCGGTGGATGAGGCGGTCGATTATTCCAAGGAATCGCCCACGCTGGTCGAGTTCATGTTGGAGCCGAAGGGCACGGGCACACATCTGACCGTGGTTGAATCGGGATTCGATAAACTCCCGGAGAACCGCCGGCTCGAAGCCTTCCGCATGGATACCGAAGGCTGGATCGAACAAATGGAGAATATTGCCAAATATGTTGACTAGCGCACTGCCCCAGGGCTTCTTCCGTCAGGCGCCGCTCTTCGCCGCGCTGGGAGATGAAACACGTCTCTCGCTGATCGCGCGGCTGTGTCAGGCTTCGGGACAATCGATCACGCAGCTGGCCGAAGGCAGCAAACTCACCCGTCAGGCGGTGACCAAACACCTGCAGGTGCTGGAGCGCGTGGGGCTGGTGCGCAGCGTTCGCAAAGGGCGCGAGACTTTGTTCGAGTTCGATGCAGCGCCGATCGAAACGATGACGCAGTATCTGGATCTGGTCTCGAAACAGTGGGATAACAAGCTGACAGACCTGAAGACGTTTCTCGACGAATAAAAAAGAATGACAGTCCGCATGGGACTGTCATTCTTTTAAAACCCAGTGGAACTGCCGCCGCCGTCCCCGCCCCCGCCGCCATCCCCACCGCCGTAGTATTCACCGCCGCTGCCGCCGCCATCGCTGCGGGACCAACCTAACCCCTCGCCGTTTCGAAAACGCTTCCAATCTATTGATATCAGAACGAAAGACAGAATCGAAAGGGCACTGATCGCGATCACGACCGGGATCTCGGGATTAGCGTCCGGCTTTTCACCGCGAATGACCTTATCAAAGGCCACCACCATTTTTACAAGCCCCACACCGGGCTCGTTTTCCTTGAACGCAGGGACAAAATTATCCTCGGCGGTTTTCGCGGACAAGGCATCGGAAACCACACTTTGCATTTTTTCATCCGTGCGTACTTCGATGCTGCGCCGCGAGGTATCGCCGCCGTACCAACAGGCCAGAATTAATAAACCGCCGTTGGTCTTTTGATCGCCGACCTTCCAGGCGGCGAAGATATCGCGCTTGTATTGCGTTTTGTCGCTTCCGCAATCATCCAGCGTGGCGACGTAGATTTGCGCCGTGCCTTCCGCATCGAGTTTACGGGCGATGACATTGATCATCCCTTCCTGCGATTCATCCAGCCAGCCCATTGTATCCAGCACGTACCCATCGGCCCCCGGCTTTGACGGGATCGGCGGCTCCCCGCCCTGTGCGTGGACGCGCGATGTGAAGAAAAAGACGGCCAATACAATAAAGAGGAATAGTTTGCGATTCATAAGTTTCCCTTTTTTATTTTTCAACAAACATTAAACCTCCCTGTATTATAAATCCCATGTCACGCGAAGGAGTGACAAAAAATACAGCCTCCCTTTTGAGGAGGCTGTATTTGGGAATGCGGACTCTATGCGGTCTTCTTTGTGCGGGTTGGACGTTTGCGTTCGCTGGCGCGCGTACCGCCCGCCTTCTCGTACTCGCTGCTGTTCATGCCGTACCGCACACCCACACCTGCCAACATGCGCTGGCTCAACTCGCGGACGGATTTCTCCGCATCCTGAAAACGGTTGTAGATGCCGTCCACCTGCGAGAGCAGGATGTTGTACTCATCCTGCAGGGCGCGGGCGTTGTCGATCTCGGTCTTGAAGGCGGCAACGGTCAACCCGCCGCCCAGATCCAATGCGGGATCGATGGATGCGAGAGCGGTATGACGTTGAGCTGCTTTTTCAAGAACTGCGGAAAGTTTTTTCTGTCTGGCCATAGGTTCCTCCTTTGTTGGGTCGGCTACTTCGGGTGAAAGCCGCGCTTTCCCCTGTCAACAGAAATTACATTTATCTTTTTACAATTTTTCGAAGCGGAATTCAAGTAGCCCTTCGTCCCCAAAAAGTACTATTTTTCGGCGAACAGGAAGTGATACGCCGCGAACAGGTTCCTGTTTGCAACAAACAGGAAGTTAAAATCAACGAACAGGTTCCTGTTTCTCGGAAACAGGAAGTTAAAAGCCGCAAACAAGTACTTGTTTGCCGCAAAGAGGAAGTTAAAAGCCACGAACAGGAACTTGTTTCCTGCAAACAGGAAGTTAAAAGCCGCAAACAGGTTCTTGTTTATGGGACAAAAAACCGTTTCCCACCCCCGCTGAACATCTCCCAAACGCAATTCCGCCCTGCAAATCGAAGTTTGCTGGGCGGAAGCTTTTAATCGCCAATAACAAGAGGGGTCGCAAATTGAAAATAAAATGCCCGCCAACAGGATGAGGGGGGCATCCTGCTGACGGACATGCACATTATACATAAATTCCCCTGGATTTCAAGGGGGGTGGGGTTGGGAAATGAACCCGGAACCTAGCGGTGTTAGGTTCTTATCCTATTAGGATACAATTTTTTATCCTACTCTTCTATATTCATTTACTCTTCTAATATATCGGTTCTTTATTACGAAATTAAACCTTTTGAACAAGAAGATGAATTCGTCAACACTCATTTCGGCATCAAATTCACTGTATGGCAATATACCGCTATTATTATCAATATATTTTTGAATGCCGTCAATATTATCTACCCCTACAATACTTTTATCTATGGCTAAAATAGTAACATTGGCACGGGCCAATTTATGGTCATTCTCTCCTATAAAAACGTCTGCTCCGAATACAAAATATCTTTTTGTATCAATACCGTATTTTGCGGCTACACTTTCTAAAGTTTCCCTATCATGGCGATCTCCTGCAATACTTCCATCATAATCTCCATATTGCACCTCGGCTTCTAATGTTTTCCCATTCATTGCAAATTCTCCTTTATTTTTAGAGATTGGATTTATCCTATGGCTTACTGTATTTGAGCCTGCGACCAAGGAGTTTTAGGCTTTATTCCTACACGACTATGGTTTCACTTTATCGTAACGAAAGAGTTTAATCACAGTTCTTCTTGATGATAGCTTTTCAACTCCACAAGCTGGAGAATTTATTTAGTTTATCAGCAACCCCTTTCGCTGTGCCTTGCATAAAAGGAATGAATTCCAAGAATCCGCCATCCATAGGGATCATGAAGTTAAGCCATTTCAGATCTTTTAAGGCAAACATACGAACTTGAGGAACGTAACAGGGAGTTTTCACGAATATAGGTTCTCCATTTTTCTCTCCAACCATAACAGCCACCCCCATGTGTTTCGGTTGAAAAAAGTTTTCATCTAATATTGCAAAAGTATTAATATTCATTTCTTGAGGATGGACAAGGAGATTGTGCTTATCCATATTACTAATTTGCATAATATTACCAAGCCAGTTAGTAAATTTTGGAGAATCCGATTTATTATCGTCCATTCCCGTCATAAGAATCTGATTATTAGTCGCAATAAAGGCACCCGTCTTAAAGCTAGAGGACTTATAATGATGGTATGGTTGAATTTCTTCAATGAAATCATAGAGTTCAGGATCAGTTTTTGACATTAATGAAACCAATGGCAAACTCTTGAAATCATCTTCAACAAAGCTGTAAGGGAAATCCGTATTTCTTAAGGGCTTTCCCTTTTTATCTCTAAAATTGCGTTGGTTAGAATAATCTGTTGTAGCATAATTTAACGCTGAGCGAAGATTATTTACGTAATTTCCTAAATACCCGCCCAATCGCTTTAAATCTTTGGGGTCTTGGGCAACAGCATAATTTCCACATAACTCTAATGCTTTTTTTGCATTCTCGTATGCTTGCTCAATCTTAATATTAATATTCTCTAGTGTATACGTGCTTATCATATTTATCCAAGGATATTGTTTTCGATAATTGACTATTTGTCATCAATATTTCCAATCCCATTGATACACCAACTCGCTGCGGGGATATGCCGTCCAGCTTCCTACCTTGATGCGAATATTTTATCCCAAATCAGGTGGTTAAACAAAAATGTTTGTCACAGGTGCGGCGAATCCTCGGGAGGTCAAATGCACGGTTTACTAGGCGCTTTCACGGTTTGAATCCGACTTGTACATGATACCAATCTTGGTTCCTCACTGCAAAAAAGTCCACAACCTTTTCGTTGTGCAAGACTCCATATTTGGCTTCATACCCACAACACGCTTGCAAGATACTATCATACGGCTCGCCAATTCTCCTACCATTTCGTGCCACAAATACTTGATTATCAACCCTTTGAAAATATATTGCCTCGCCCATAATAACAGACGGAACAAACGCTGATTTAATAACGACAGTCTTATCCCCCGCAGAATACACTACATACTCCATTGCTTGATTTTGAGCCGGACGTGAGTAATCAGTATAACCAAATATGATTTCACCATTGAAATTCAGAAATGATTGAACTGGTAAACCTGTTCCGCCATCCATAAATCCTTCCCAGATAATTTCCCCGTTCTTTTCTAAAACAGCCTTCCCATTGCCTATAAAATACTGAGACTTGAGTTCAAAGATGTTAGCTGAGTTGTCATTGACTGGAACACTGATAGTTAAACTAAACGGAAAATCCCCTGCATTGGGCGAAGGAATAGGAAGTTGATCGCCATCCACATCAAGAGATGGTGTTGAATCTTGGATTCGGTCATCTGGTATTGGGAGTTTCGTCCATTGAATTGATTCAGCATCTCCGATACGAGTTTCACTAATGCTGAAACCTTTGTCCTGATAAACAACATTGCTGGATGCTTTACCTGTGTTGCACGAAACAAAGGTAAATAGAGTAAGAATAACAAATGCAGCTTGCAGTAGTTTCTTTCTCATTTCAAGATTTGTGATGTAGATTTTTTACTACTCAGCACCTAATTACGGTATATACAGCCTTGCTTTCGATAATGGTTTATTCTCTTCAATATTTCCAATCCCATTTGCACACCAACTCGCTGCGGTAATGTACCGCTCAACTTCTTACCTTGATACAGATATTTTATCCCAAATCGGGCGGCTTTCGATACCTGCCTGTTCACACCCCGTTTCCTCAGCTGCCTTTCCCAAAACCGTTTAAATTTGCCGACGCATGGATCAATGCCTCGATGTCCTTCCACGGGGCATCGTCAAACGACGAAATATCCATATGCCGCATATAAAGGCGCTCCTCCCCCGTCAACAAAGACTTTGGATCCTTTAGGAAGACCCCGAGACCAAAACGTAATCTCACACAATTATCCAGGATGTCAACGAAGCATATACCGCCTTTTATCGTACCCCCCTTATCTGGATCATAAAAGGTGATCCCGCGAGGGTGAATAAGTTCCGCGGCTAAAGGGCTGACTTTTATCACGATATTCCTGATTTCAAGCAATAGATCAACCAAATCCGGGCGTTGAAATCTGAAAGCCTTTTCAACCTCAGCGAAGGAATGGAAGCGGGATTTAGTCATGGGGATGTCCATATGTGGTTAGTCAATCCAACAGTTTGCGTCTTGTCCCCGCTCTTTGGGGATACCTGTGTGGACGGGCGTGGACAATGCCTGGGAGCAGGACTGCGATGCTTGAAAAAGCATAAAATCTCCCAACGTCCAATACACGCTTCGTTACCTCCCTCTTTGCTTGAAAGTACTTAATGCCTGACATCCTCGACGTAAGATTTCAAGACCGCTTGATGCTTCCGGCGCAACCATTGCCGTAATACGCATATTGGCTTGCAGGCGAGTATTTGCCTTTGGCAGCCATTCGCGTTTTCCATCCGAACATCGCACCAGTATACATCCGGAAGGAAGCCCAAGAGAGCGCACTTCAAGACCTACAAAGGGAGCGTCAGCCTGGATAGTGAACTCAACTACTACTGGTTCTTTCAATAAGTGTGCTTCTCCGCCGCGTTTTAGGTCGCGCTCCAAAAGTGCTTCGTAAATTGGCAAATCTTTCAGAAACTCGGCGGCGGCATATGCACAGAAACAACTCACTAATAAAGGCAACATCTGGGAATAATTGCCCGTCATTTCAAGGATGAGCATGATACCTGTAAGGGGAGCGCGAACAATGGCGGTGAAATAAGCCGCCATTCCGACAACCGCGAAAACTGCTGGAATCGGCACAATATCTGGATATAAGTTATGGGCAATTTGTCCAATTGCCAAACCAATCAATGCACCCAGTACAAGCAGCGGTGCAAAAATACCGCCAGGAGCGCCCGTTGCATAACTGGTGGTAGTAAGTAAAAAACGTATTACAAAAAATAAGGGAATGGCGGCGAGAAGCAGATCACCTTTAAGAGCTGATTCGGCTAATGTATGTCCACTACCTATCGTAAGCGGAGAAAACCACCCGACAAGCCCAACCATTCCGCCCGTAATTGCGGCAACTGGAAGTATAAAGCGAGCGGGCAAACGCGCATACACCTCAATAGTGGTCAATAGACTGCGATTGAATAGCACGCCAAACAAGCCTGCTACTATCCCCAACAAAGCAAATATTGGCAGGGAAGCCAGCGGAGGTACTGGATAACTTGGAACTGCAAAGATGGGAAATTGCCCTGAACCAATCCGCGCAATAATATCTGCTATCGCCGCCGCGATAAATGCGGCCCCAAAAACGATGGGCTGAAAATCGCGCCGCACTTCTTCAAGCACAAATACAAGACCTGATAAGGGAGCATTAAATGCTGCGGCTAATCCTGCGCCCGCACCTGCTGAAATCAATGTAAGACGTTCCCGCTCTGATACTTTTAGCCAACCTGAAATAGCGTCACCCACCGCGCCGCCCATTTGTACAGTGGGTCCTTCACGACCCAAAGCCAATCCGCTTCCTATGGCGATGATGCCCCCAAAAAATTTTACTGGCAAAACACGCTTCCATTCAAGTTTGCGGAAACGATGAAGGACGGCTTCCAGGTGTGGGATGCCGCTTCCGCTGGCTTCGGGCGCGTAACGGCGCGTGATGGCCACTGAAATTCCTGCTCCAAGCATGGTAAACAACACAGGGAAAATCCATCCCAAGGTTGGCATCGTGTGCGCCCAGGAAAGCAATCCATTTCTAAAAACATCTGCTCCAGTTAATGCGACGCGGAAAAGTAGGGCGGTGATACCGGCGCAAGCGCCGACCAATGCGGCGCGTGGAAAGATCCATCTTCGTTGTTGCCTGACATCAAGGTATTCTTGAATTTCAGAGCGCACAGAATCGTCTGTATCTTCGGGAAGTAAAGATTGTTTATCGTCGATTTCTTTTTTCATGTAATGAGGTTTTGCAAGTGGAAAGTGGAATGAGATTCAATATGGTTCATTTGACTCAAAAGCGATAATGGGGGCGGATTCCGCGAATTGGCGGCACCTTTCTTCCGTTGCTTCAATTGGTTTGCCTGTGAGTATCATGGATAACTCCCTAAAAGGAGGCCGGCAATTGACCCATGCAAAAGGTCCAGTATTATATTTTTAATAAGTGATAATTATATTTTATCCCAGTTCATGACAATGGACCGTTAAATAAAAAATGTCTACCAACATTGTGGCAGATATTTTTGTTTCTGAACATCAGACAGCTTTCGATCCCTGCTCGTTCACCCCTTTGATCAACAGCCACAAGGTCAACCCAAATTCCGCAATGAATCCAAGCGGCCAGCTGACGTAGGTGATCGCCGTGAAGTCCGGGAACAGGAAGAACTGAAGCGAGGTGGACAGCCAGGTGAAGCAATGGACCATCAACACGACGCCCAAAATTTTAGGCAGGAAGCCGGACTTGAAAACCAGATACCCAAGCGGAAAGAGCCAGGCGCCATAAAATATTTGGGCGATCATGAATCCATTTTTATACAGGTACAGGAATAACATGGCGAGGGCTTGCAGTTGAGCGGGCTGAAATACATTCAGGTACTCAGGTCCGCTCAAGGTCAGCTGGCCGGCAAGCAGAAAAATGTCACTGGCGCATTGCACCGCGACCCCTCCCAGGTTCAATAACAGGAACAGCAAGGCAAGGTTTTTATCGACCGGCTGCAACACCCTGTACAAGGCCCAGGCGGCCAAAAGGAACAAGAGCGCCGCGAACAGGTCGATCACAAAGCCGAGCCGGAACTGCCCTGCAGAAGCCGTGATGTTCGCCGCCGTCGTAGCGGCATCTCCGAGCACAATGATCCCGGAACGACCGATCACATCCGCAACGATGTGAATCACGATGTACATGAAATATAGAAACCCCGCCATTCTTGCATTCTTTTGATTGCCGTCCATGTTTTATCTCCTTGATGCCGTGGTATTTCATTTTGTGGGCCGAGCCACAGAGTCCACAGAGTTCTCTGAGAACAACCTCCTGCTTCTTTGTGCTCTCTGTTTTATTGGTATTAACCGATACACAATCCCCTCCCTACTATAGGGATGACTGCGGTCAAAGTTGCGTGCTGTTTGTAATTGGTCGGAATACCAAATGTCACCTTCCATTGATTCCCGGGGACTTAATAAAAAAATGCCCACCATCGCTGTGGTGGGCATTGTCTCCGCCGGGGAGACTTGCCAAGGAGGAGAAGATCACGCTGCTTTATTTATCGGCCATGTAGGCGGAAGCTTTCAGCAGCGAAGCTTCAGAAAGAACGGTCTCGTGCCAGTCCCATGTGTTGACATCGGAGAGGGCACGATACGCGGTAAGGTCAAGTTGTAACGGGGTGACGGAGACAAAGCCGTCTGAGAGGGCACCCACATCGGTCCCCGACTCAGGGACGCCTGTTGGCGCCTCCCCACCGATCCAATAATACGGACGGCCGCGCGGGTCCACGCGTTCATCGAGGCGGCTGTGATACACGCGCAGTCCCTGCCTCGTCATGCGAAATCCCTGAATTTCATTTTGTTTCAGGAACGGCACGTTCACATTCAACAACGTATCCACGGGCAACCCATGCTGCAGCACGTTTCTCACAGCAATGCTGGCGGCCAATGCAGACGCTTCAAAATCAATGGGACCCACGTAGCCTTCGGGCACTTCCAATGAAACCGCCACGCCGGGCAGGCCGGCGATCACCGCTTCCATCGCGGCGGTCACCGTGCCGGAATAGGTCACATCATGGCCGAGGTTGGCACCGACGTTAATTCCCGAAACGACCAGGTCGAATTTTTCCTTGAAGTATCCAAGCGTGGCCAATGCCACACAATCGGAAGGCGCACCGTCACTCCCGAAGGCCTGTGAGCCATCTTCGAGATGAAACTCGCGGACGCGGAGTGCGCGGTCCAATGTTTTCACATGTCCGCTGCCAGACCAGTTGCGGTCCGGCGCAAGAACCGTCACCTTGCCCAGTTTGCGCATTTCCTGTGCAAGCGCCAGGAGTCCGGGCGCAAGCACGCCGTCGTCATTCGTTACTAAAATATTTTTCATCAACTCACCCAGCCCAGGCGTGTAAAGGCGCTGCCTACGTAATTGACCGCCCACATCCCGAGGATGCGGAACGCGGTCCATTCCTTTTGGCGGCGGACCTTCGTTGCACGATTCTGGAGCGCATCAATCAGGTCCGCTGCGGTGGAGCCTTGAAACTCCGTGGCACCCAGCCCAATGGCGCTGAGGATGTGCGCGTCACTGTTGCCCACTTTGGCGATCGGCAGCTGCTTGGCAAGCAAGCGCGCCGATTGATTGCTGATCCTGTCGATGGAGGTCCCATTGTGCGCTTCGATTCCGATCAAGATCTTCGCAACATGCGGGTTCTTCAATGCCTTGATAATCGACATGGCGCTCAGGCTTTTCATGCCCATACCGCCCGCCATCGGATGCGGCGCGATGCAAAAGCCGCCCAACGCCCCCACTCGTAAAATGGTCTCCTGCACGGGCAGGCCGGCGGGAACCTTCTCGGTGATGTTGAAGGCCAGCAGGTCTCCGTCCGCGGTGGTGATCTCGATTCCGGGGATCACCTCCACCCCGTAGGTCGAAGCGAGTTCCATCGCCTTGAGTGAACCGGCAATCTCGTCATGGTCTGTAATGGCGATCACGTCCAGGCCTTGTTCCTTTGCGCGGCGTAACACAGCAGGCACGGAAGCCGTGCCGTCATAGCTATAAATTGAGTGGATATGCAAATCAGCAAGTCCCATTTCTTACTCCATTTCCGTCTGTATGCATTGGCGAATCACCGCCAATATATTTTTGTTTATTTTTTGAATATAGCAAATCATTGTCACCAAAGTTTGAGTTAAAGATGTCGAAATTGAGGGGATTGACTCCATCTCTCTCATTCATTGGACAGGGGTCCTGTAAAAAAGTTTCATCCATTTTCATTGGATGCAGTGTATCAAGGGGCAATTAAGACCGTATCAAGGCGGGCTTAAGTTCCTGTTAACGTCTGTTTAACGGTCCATCCCGTTTGTACAAAATGAGCTTGGGGTTGTTTACCGTTTATTAACCCGCCCTTGGGTTCACGTTAATTGACATACAGTATTCTTTCTAGTACATATCCCCAACTCTATAAAATATATTCCCCATTCACGGAGGGAAACCCCATGACATCAGACCTGGACCAGGAAATCAGAAAAATACGCGACGAGATCATCGTGCTTTCGAGCATGGTCGAAAAGGCCATGATGGATTCATCCACCGCCATGAAGGATCACGACATGAACGCCTCGGGAAGAATCCTGCGCGGCGATCTCAGGATCAACAAAAAACGCTTCGAGCTGGAAGGTATAATCATTCATAGTATCGCCACCCAGCAGCCCATTTCTCACGATCTGCGCCGGCTGACCTCCATGCTGGATATGTGCAGCGAACTGGAACGCATGGGCGATTACGCCAAAGGGATGGCCCAGATCAACCTGAGGTCCGAAGGATTGCAGCTTCCGAAAATCCTCTCCGATCTTGCGTACATGGCGGAGCAGGCCGTGGATATGCTCCACCGCGCCATCTCCTGTTTCGTCAACGAGGATATGGAGGGTGCAACGGGCATCATTGGGGAGGATAATAAGATTGATGCACTCTACAGACAGGTGTATTATGAAGCCATCGACATTGCGGCCGATCATCCGCAGAAGATCGAATGGGTTAATTATGTCCTCTGGTCCGCACATAACATCGAGCGCTTTGCAGACCGCGTGACCAATATTTGTGAACGCACCATCTTCGTGGTGACCGGCCGCCGGGCCCAGCTGCAACCGGCAGAGTTTGATGAGATGCCAACGGTGATCTAAAGTCCATGCAAAAAATCGCAGCGATCGATATCGGTTCGAATGCCATCCGCATGATCGTGGGGAGGATCACCGATTCACAGCAGGTGGAAACGCTTGAAAACATCCGCCTCCCCGTCCGCCTCGGGCAGGATGTGTTCAACCTGGGGAAATTGCAGGAAAGCACCATTCAACAAGCCATCGAAGCATTTCAACACTTTCGGCGCGTGGCCGATGATTTCGAAGTGACCAGGATCCGCGCCATCGCCACAAGCGCCATGCGCGAGGCCTCCAACGGATATATCCTCATCGACCGCATCGCCCAGGCCGCAAAGATCTCCATCGATGTGATCAGCGGCGATGAAGAGGCGCGCCTGATCCACCGCGCCGTGTCAGATAAGATCAAGCTTGACGGCAAACGCGCCGTCCTGATCGACATCGGAGGCGGAAGCGTGGAAGTCACGATTTCAGAAAACGGCAATATCGTCTCCACGGAAAGTTACAACATGGGGACCGTGCGCCTGCTGCAACAACTGGATGGGGGCGAAAAATCGGGATTTTCTCTTTTTCAGAATCCAAAACGTCCCTTCGCCATGCTGGTGCGCGAATATGCGGAAGCCGCGCGTAAAAGGATCGACCGCGAGATCGGGAGGGAAAAAGTGGATCTGTGTATCGGCACGGGTGGGAATGTGGAAGAGATCGGAAAATTAAGACAGAAATTATTGAAACAAAACAGCGCCGAGATCGTACGGCTTGGAGAGTTGCAGGAGCTGATCGAACAGATCAATGACTTGAGTGTGAAGGATCGTATTCGCAAATTAAAGCTGCGGCCGGATCGCGCGGATGTGATCCTGCCGGCCGCCATTGTCTTGCAGTTGATCGCGCGTGAAACCGGCGCAAAGCAGATCCACATTCCCAACGTGGGACTCAAAGATGGGCTGCTCGCGGAAATCGCAGACGAGATCGCGCAGGGTCCGCAGCCGCCCAAACGCGAACAAGTGTGGAGCTCCGCCGCGCGGCTTGGCGATAAATATGAATTCGATGCCGAACATGCCACGCTCGTGGCAAAACTCGCCGGTCAATTGTTCGATCAAACAAAGGAACTGCATCACCTCGAAGAAGAGGAACGCCTGCTTCTGGAGATCGGAGCGCTGCTTCACGATGTGGGTCATTTCATCAACACGCTCGATCACGACAAACACGGCTATTACATTTTGAAAGCCAACTCATTGATCGGATTATCCGCAAGGCAGCAGGAGATCGTCGCCAACCTGGTGCGCTATCACCGCAAGTTCCCGCCCACCATTGAAGATGCAGGATTTAAATCGCTCGCCTCCTCCGACCGATTGATGGTCACCAAACTATCGGCATTGATCCGTCTGGCAGACGGCATGGATATCAGCCACACGCGGCATGTACGGAACGTGACACTGGTCAGGAAAAAGAAACGCTGGGAATTGTCCATGCAGGGAAAGGGCGAATTGCTGCTGGAGCGTTGGGGCCTGAACAAACGCCGTGCCTTGTTTCAGGAAATCTTTGGCGTCGAATTGGAGATCGTATAAACCATGACGGAACAACCCACCGAATCACATCTGTTATCTGCGTATGACCTGCGCTGGAAAAATTATCGCGGTCAATACAAGACCTGCCGCATCGAATTCTCCGAAGAGGCAGTGCATGACCTGCGCGTCACAGCCCGCCGCCTGCTTGCCGTGCTGGATATCGCCCGCGCGCTGGCGCCGCATCCGCGCATCAAAAAGGTGCGGCGGGTTTTGAACGACATGATCGAGGAACTGGATGAACTGCGCGATGTGCAAGTGATGCTCGTTGAAATATCCGAAAACCTTGATGCCCTGCCGGAACTTAAAGTATTTCAAAAATCGTTGAAAAAGCGCGAAGCCAAACTGCTGCGCTCCGCATACAAACACATCAAACAAAACGGACTTTCCGAAATGAGCGCGCGCATCAAGAAAATACGCGAGAGTTTGGTCGAGCTGGAGGCAAAGGCCGATGCTTTTGAGTCGCAGCTGCTTGAAGTGATGGATAATGCCTATGCTTCCGCCGAGCAGGCGTACGGTCAGGTCGATGCGGCGCTTCCCTCCAGCATCCATCGCTTGCGCTTGAAGTTCAAGAAATTCCGTTATCTGGTGGAGATCATTCATCCGTATGTGAACGGATATCCGCTGGAATACATGGAAAGAATGCACAATTATCAAGGCATGATGGGCAACATACAGGATGCGGAAGTCTTTCTCACTTCCTTTGCGGAATATACCGACGAGCACGGCGAGAAGGCCGGGAAGGAACGCGTGGCCGGGTTTTATCGACAACGGCTTCAGGTGTTAATCGCTGATTTCATGGAAAACAAAGGGGAGTTCTCCATATTTTGGAATCAAACAAAACAATTTGTAAAGGCAGATAAAAATGAAACTATACGTGATACGCCACGCCATCGCAGTGGAAGCCGGGGACCCAAAGTACGAGGAGGACAGCCAGCGGCCCCTGACAGGCAAGGGAAAGGAAAAAATAAAAAAGATCGCACAGGGATTGTGGGAGTTGGAGATCCAACTGAACCTGATCCTGAGCAGTCCCACGGTGCGGACGATGGAAACAGCGGCGATCCTCGCGAAACGGCTTGACGTAAAAAAGAGCAGGATCATCCCCACCGAGCACCTGGAAGCCACCGGCTATGCCGATCAATTGATCAACGAGATCAACGAAAAATATGGCGATGCCGAAGAGATCGCCCTGGTTGGGCACGAGCCTTACTTAAGCAATTTGGTGTCCGTGCTGCTCACGGGTGACGCAAATATCTCCATGACGTTAAAAAAGGGAAGTGTATGCAAGTTGTCGGTGGATACCTTACAATATGGACGATGTGCAAATCTCGACTGGCTGTTATCGCCTGCACAATTAATTCATATCGGTGAGAATGCTTAATCATGGAAATAGAAACGCTCGATATACCGCAACTAACCGACCCCTCTTTATATGTGAACCGTGAGATCAGCCTGCTTGAATTCCAGCGTCGTCTGCTGGAGGAGGCAAAGGATGACCGCAACCCGCTGTTGGAACGGCTTAAGTTCCTTGCCATTTTCGGCTCGAACATGGATGAATATTTCATGGTGCGCGTATCGGGCGTGCGCAAGCTGGTGGAATCGCACATCACCGAAGTCTCCATCGACGGCCTGACCCCGCGCGACCAGCTTGCAGCAATGCGCAAACTTGCCAACGAGTTATTCAAGGATGCGCAAACCTACCTGACCAAAAAACTTTTCCCGAAGCTGGACAAAGCCGGCATTCATGTTTTGGATTATGGAAAATTAACCAAGACGCAAAAGGAAAAGATGAACAGTTATTTTCAGGAGGTTGTTCATCCGGTGCTCACGCCTCTTGCATTGGACCCCGGACATCCCTTCCCCCATATTTCGAATCTCAGCCTCAGCCTTGCCATCGTGATCCGCGACCCGAAAGGCGTTGAGAAATTCGCACGCGTCAAAGTACCGGATACGCTTCCCCGCTTGATCCCGATCAAACGATCCTCCGGCGGCGTACGCAAGGATGGGACGATCGCACGTCATCATTATTTCGTCTGGCTGGAGCAGGTGATCGCGGCGAACATTTCCACGTTATTCCCGGGGATGCAGGTCGTTGCCGCACATCCCTTCCGCACCATCCGCGATGCTGATATCGAGATCCAGGAGATCGAAGCGGATGATCTGCTGGAAACCATGCAGCAAAGCATCCGCCGCAGAAAGTTCGGCTCGGTGGTACAGATCAACGTGTACGAATCGATGCCGGAGGAAATTCGCGACCTGTTGGTCGAAAACCTGGAAGCGAAACCAAACGACATCTTAGTACAGGCCAGTCCGCTTGGCCTGGCTTCGCTCTGGCAGATCTATAATCACGTGGAACGACACGAATTAAAATACCCGGTCTACACACCCCGGGTTCCCAAGCAGATCAAGGAGATGGAAAGCACGGCCGATTTCTTCGAAGCTGTGCGCCAGAAAAATATTCTGGTCCATCATCCATATAATTCCTTCTCCTCCGTGATCGACTTTTTGAACGCGGCCGCGCGCGACCCGCAGGTGCTGGCCATCAAACAAACCCTGTATCGGGTGGGAAACAATTCCCCCATCGTCGAGTCTCTGCTGGAAGCTTCGGAGCGCGGCAAACAGGTGGCTGTGCTTGTTGAACTTAAGGCACGTTTTGATGAAGAGAGCAACATCGGCTGGGCCCGTAAATTGGAGCAGGCGGGTGTACATGTTGTGTATGGCCTGGTGGGATTAAAAACACACTGCAAGATCGCGCTGGTCGTCCGCAAGGAAGGGGACGGCATTCATCGATACGTCCATCTTGCAACGGGAAATTACAACGCCATTACCTCAAGCACCTACGAAGACATGGGCATGTTCACCGCCGATGACGCCATTGGCACGGACGCCACCGACCTATTCAACTATCTCACCGGATATTCCACACAACAGGAATACCGCAAACTTCTGGTCGCCCCGGTCAGCCTGCGTGAACGGCTTGAACTCATGATCAAACGCGAGATCGAATATGCCCGAGCAGGGAAACCCGCCCGCCTCATTTTCAAAGCCAATGCATTGGTGGACCCAAGATTGATCCAATTGTTTTACGAGGCCTCACAGGCCGGAGTTAAAGTGGATTTGCTGGTCCGTGGCGTTTGCTGCCTGCGGCCGGGGTTGAAGAAGATCAGCGAAAATATTCGGGTGATCAGCGTGATCGGCCGCTATCTGGAACACAGCCGCATTTATTATTTCCTCAACGGCGGCGCGGAGGAAGTCTATTTGGGAAGCGCGGACTTAATGTCCCGCAACCTGAACCGCCGCGTGGAGATCGTCTTCCCCATCGAAGACAAGGATCACATCCGCCACATTCGTGACGACATCCTCGAAGCCTACCTGAACAAAAACGCGCGTGTGCGCTTCATGCAAAGCGATGGCTCCTATCTCAAGAATCAAACCAAAGAAGAACAGACCCTGGATGTTCAGGAATGGTTTATGAGCGAGTACAAAGGCCAAAAATAATAAAAGAAGCGGCTTGCAGCCGCTTCTTTTATATTAAAGATCAATATTTTCCCACAAAGGACGGGTACGAAGAGTGCCCCTTCGAGCACGTTCAATTAAAGGCATGGGCGTATGCAGGATGCGGCGGCAAATACCGGCGATCCTGCGGGCGGAATCTCCATTATTCTGGATCGGCATCAACCTTTTCAACTCTTCCATGTTTAAGTTTGTATGCGTTTCTTTTCCAAGCCCCACCGCAACATAAGTGCTTGTGGACTGCTGGGTGATGACTGTGGCTGCATTGGCGATCATGTGATTCACATTGCCGGTCGAGAATACCAGCGCATCGGGGGCAATTCTGTTTATTTCATGCTGCGCCCGTTTTACATTTTCAGCAGGGTGTAATTTGAAGATCAATTTGCGACCCGCCGCAAGTTCAACACATCGGCGAATAAATGCATCCCGGTCATCACGTCGAAACGTCTCACGCAATGGAGAAGTCGCAACCAACACATGACCATGAAAGGGAAAATCGTTGACAAGGTTAATTTGCAGATCGTCAAAGTTCGGAATGCCCGTTACATATAACTTCTCGCGTTTCACGCCTTTGCGCACGAAAAGATCTGCGTATCCTTCCGAGGCCACACAAAACACATCATAGGCATTGGAGAGACCGCTGGTGGAGGTATTGGCGATATATCTTGGAAGATGAAGCCATTTCACAAGATGGTACACCCACGTTTCAGGTTCCGTGATCCCTTCCTGGATCAACACCAGCCTGGTGTTGCGAATATTCCTTTGCACGATCAAATCGCTGCATGTTACAACCAGGTCATATTTCCGCCGGGTGCCGCGATCATCCATCGGCAATAAATTTCTGGCAAGATATTCCCTGGTTTCGCGCATGTGCCTGCCGCCCAGCACCGTAAAGTCCAGCCAGCCTTGGGAAGCCGCAAAACCTTCCACGCCGTCCGCATAATAGGGGGTAAAAAAGCAGTTGTACCCCTCCATTTGTTTCGAGATCTTATGCATCATGGTCGTTTGATTCAACGAGCCACAGATAAAAAGTATGTTCCCGGTCATCGCAACTCCATATCAAAGCATTCTACATGGCGGGAATTAAGAAGATGCGAAGAACAAGTTAAGGATGGTTAAACAAAAAAGCAATATGCATTGAGCATATCACCATGTGGGTCAAGAAAATACTATATCTTTCTTTTGCGTAGAAATTCGCGTCGTTTATTGCGCGCGTCCAGAACCAGCACGGATAAAAATGAAACAACAAGAATGGATGCAACAGTTTCCATAAATCACTCCTTTTGATGTCCCCATCTTACAACAGATCCTTTGTTCGCCACTTAAGAAACAGTTAACATCTGGTAAACAGAATTGAAAGTTTAAACGAACGGGATCGTGAAATAGAACGTACTTCCCCGTCCCTCTTCACTTTCCGCCCAGATCCTGCCGCTGTGCGCTTCCACGATATGTTTCGAGATGGATAACCCCAGCCCGGTCCCTGAACCTGTGCGGGACCGGTCCACTCGATAAAATCTTTCGAAGATGCGGGTGAGACTCTCTGAAGGAATACCGGCTCCCGTATCCCGCACAGCGAATCGCGCCCCGCCCGAGCCTGCTTCTGCTTCGAGAGTAATCTCTCCCCCGGGCTTGGTGAACTTCACCGCATTGTGAATCATATTTACGAGTACCTGTTCCAAACGCGCTTTGTCCGCACGCACGTTATGCAATCCATCCGCGCAATTCACGGATAATTTCAACCCGGCCCGTTCGGCCTGTAATTTCATACGATCTGCTGCAGAGAGCAATAAACTTTTCGGGGAAAGCGGCGCGATATTTAATTCCACCTGGCCGGACTCGATGCGTGAAAGGTCGAGCAGTTCCTGCGCCATTTGAGTCAGCGCATCCACTTCGGTGATGATCCTGCTCAAGAAACGAGGGCCAGCTTCCGGGTCCGTAATGGCGCCGTTTTGCAGTGTCTCGGTCAAGGCTTTAAGGGAGGCAAGCGGCGTACGCAGCTCATGCGACACGTTGGAAATAAAATCCCGGCGAACGGTTTCCAACCGGCGCACACGCGTGAGGTCCTGCACGACCAGCAAACTTCCGCCGGCGTGTTCATCGGGGATGACCACCAATTGCAAAAAATGTTTGCGCGACGGCAGTTCAACTGATTCCGTGCGCAATTCACGGTTTTGCTGACTCTGACGCCAGGCTTCAATTAATTGGTGATTGCGAACCACTTCAGCAACACTGTGGTTGATCGGATCGTCGGTATCGAAAAGTTTTTCGGCTGCCGGGTTGGCAAACTGAACCAGCCCGCTGGCATCGGCAATCAACACCCCATCGGTTAATTGTTCAAGCACAGTCGAGAGGCGCGCATTATCAGAATCCAATGCCGCCAGTTGATCATCAAACGATGATTTCAACGAAGCGATCGCATTGGATAGATTTTCAAGTTCATGCAAATCTGTCGGCAGGGTTTGCGGCAAACGGCGAACAAGGTCGGCATATGCATTCAATCGTCGTTTTAAAACATAATATCGCCACGCAAACCACGCAGCGACGAGGGTCATTCCCAGCAAAGCGAATTCCAAAATGGAAGTCACAATTTATCCTTCGAAACGGTACCCGCCGCCGCGGACCGTCACAATGCGCACCGGGTTCGCCGAATCTTTTTCGATCTTTTGGCGCAGCCAGCGGATGTGCACATCCACTGTGCGGCTGTCGCCGATGAAGTCCCAGCCCCATACCCGCTCCAAAACGAATTCGCGGGAAAGCATTTGCCCTTTATGTTCGGCAAAGAATAATAACAACTCATATTCCTTTGGCTTGAGTTGAATGGGAGTACCGTCCAGGGTTACTTCGCGGCGGGTGAGGTTGACAATAAGATTGTCGAATTTCAATGCCTCATGTTTGGGCAGCGAAATTTCACCTTTGCCCATCTCTTCCCGCAGCAAACGAGTACGCCTGATCTGTGCTTTGACCCGTGCCAACAGCTCCCGCATGGAAAACGGCTTGGTCAGGTAATCGTCCGCGCCAACCTCAAGACCCACGACACGATCAATTTCATCGTCACGCGCCGTTAACATCAGGATGGATGTGGTCATTTCCTTGCGCAGAATACGCGCCACTTCAAAACCATCCATTTCAGGAAGCATGATATCCAACACGATCAAATCCGGTTTCAATCGCCGCGCCGCTTCCAATGCCGCACGTCCATCCCCCACTGATTCAACGGTGTACCCCTCTTTTTTGAGGCTGTACACCAGCGTCTCCTGCAGAGACGGTTCATCTTCAACAACAAGTATGATTTCTGACATTGGCAAAAAATATACCACAATAAAAATTTATTCTGTTAAGGTTGTGTTAAATGACTACGGGAGATCGATCGCAAAAGAAACACCAACCTCCCTGTAATGAAAAAGAAAGATTTTGCAGGTAAAATCCAGATATTCATTTCCATCTTACAGGTAACATGGCACACGAGCATCATTATCTTTGGACATTCGACTTGAAATCTTCGCCCGAGGCGCTCTGGCCGTTTGCCTCGGATACCAATCGCTTTAATCGCGACACCCTTTTGCCGCCCATGCAATTGATCGGCATTGAAAACAAGGTCCGGCGCGTAAAATTCAAGATTCCCATTATTCGAATCGAATGGGATGAAGAACCTTTCGAATGGACCTATCCCCATCGCTTTGGCGTGCTGCGCCGGTACCGAACCGGTCCGCTCAAAGAGATGCGTGTGGACTGCCGCTTTGAACGGCTGGAGCCTTCCGGCACGCGCATCCACTACGAGGTATGGGTAAGCGCACGCAATCTTTTTGGGGATGCAGCCATCGCCCTGGGAATCGGTATTGTCAGCGCAAAATTATTCGAAAGAGTCTTCCATCAATATGATCGCATCGCTCTGCAGGGAGGTTCGCTTTTGGAAATTTCCAAAGGCAGGAATCTCTCACCCGCAGGTCACAGCAGGTTCAAGGTCCTGAGTGACCGATTAAGAGAACAAGGCGTGAGCGACGTACTGCTCAATCGCCTTTATGAATTCGTTCACCGCGCCGATGATATTTCCGTTCAAAGAATGCGGCCGTATGCGCTTGCCGATACCTGGGGACTCCCAAGGCGCACTGTGCTGGAGGGATTTTTACGAGCGACACGCGTTGGCATGTTGGATCTTTATTGGGATATCCTGTGCCCGGAATGCCGTGGCGTTGCGGAAGACAAGGCACACCTCAGCGACATTCACTCACGGTCTCATTGCAACACCTGTCAGATCGACTTCACTGCAAACTTCGATCACAATGTTGAAGTGATTTTTCGTCCCAACCCCTCGGTTCGCGTGGTGGATGCAACGCTTGAATTTTGCGTGGGCAGTCCGCAACGACAGCCTCACATTGCATTCTCTCTTACAGTTCCTTCACGGGAAGAACTTCCATTCGATATTGTTCTGGAACCCGGCAGATACAGTTTGCGCTCCCGGGCCATCTTTGGTTCACAAGCGATCCTTGCCACAAAAGATGGAGTTTCATCCGCCGATATTTTCGCACGTGAAAGCGGCTGGCCAACTGACATGACAAAGATCAGCCTCACGCCACACCTCAAACTGGTCAACAGCACCAAACAGGATCTCAGCTTTGAGTTGATCCGCACTGCCTGGTCTGACCAGGCAGCCACCGCCGCCGATGTGACCGTTTTGCAAACCTTCCGTGATCTGTTCTCCACTGAAGTAATTCGTCCCGGCGAGGAAATTTCCGTTGGCTCGGTCACCTTGATGTTCACTGATTTACGCGGTTCAACAAAACTATATCGCGAGATCGGGGATGCCCCGGCCTTTGGGCGTGTCCGTGAGCATTTTGAAATCCTCGAACGCGCCGTCGATTCGGAGGGCGGTTCGATTGTCAAAACAATGGGCGATGCGATCATGGCTGCGTTTCGAAATCCATCCGCAGCGATGCGCGCGATCTGGAATGTACAAAAGGAATTGACATCCCGCGGCGAACCACCGCTTTCGATCAAAGTTGGAATTCATCACGGCCCGTGCATCGTGGTCAATTTGAATGACCGTCTCGATTACTTCGGTTCCACTGTAAATATTTCCGCCCGCCTCCCCCATTTTTCACAAGGCGGCGAGGTGATCATCACAGATGCCATTCGCAATGATCAGGAAGTGCTGGCCTTCCTTGAAAAAAACGCAAAACCAAATTCGATCCTTCGTTTTCAAGGAGAGATCCGCGGATACGATCAAAGCATGGAGCTTTGGAAGATCAAAATGTAATATAAAAAAAATCGCCGAGATTGACTCGGCGATTTTTTATTCAAGGCAATTTGAGTTGTGAACGTGTGGCAACTCTAACCGGCCGTGCAATCTTTAGCTTTTGATCTTGCGGGTGAGGAACTTCCAAATTGCGGCCAGGATCAACGCAGGGGGAAGCATGATCGGCAGGAAGACGATAAAGAACCAAATGAGCAATTCGACGATTCCCTGATAGGCAGAGGTCAAGGTTTTGGTCGCGTTGCCGAAGGTCTCACCGGGATTCCATGTAATCGGGGTGGGAGTGGGCGCAGGTTTGTATTCCGGGAGAAGGGGCTCAAAATTAACTGTGATGGTTGAATAAGCGGAGCGATCCTGCAAATAGTTCATCTGGCCCTTGATCGATTCGATCTGTGCTTCCACGTTCGAAAGCTCCTGATTGATGCGAAGCGCTTCGTCGACAGTTTTTGCATCTTCAAGGAAGGATTTGATGCGGTCGCGTGTGGCCTCTAGGTTGACCACCTGGGATTGCAAATCAACAAACTGGTCGGTGACATCTTCACCGGAGGCAGTCTCATCCAACACTTTGACGGACAATCCACGCAGGCGGCTGAGCAGGCGCTCAAATTGGTCTACCGGAATTCCTATGGTGACGGTTGCATATTTATAATTTTTGCTTTCCACACCATCATAGTAATCCTGATACCAAACACGGGAGCTGACGATGTATCCACCCAAATCACCAATCGCCTGTGTGGCACGATCAATCGCAACATCGGTATCCTCCACTTGCAGGCGAACATCGGCGTTTTTGATGATCATGTGACTGGATGCATAGGAGGCATTTTCCGGCACAGGTGCATTGGGGTCCTGCTTCGCAACATCAACCACTCCCGCATCCTGCGCAGCGACAAACTCATTTGCCATGGCTGGCGCTTCCATGGCGGCAGGTGCTTCCGTTGCAGCGGCTCCCCCCTGGTATGTATACATCTCAGGTTCGGTGGCAGCAGTTCCACCACAGGCAGAAAGCAGCATTCCACCGACCAACACAAACAGAACGAGCAAGTACATTTTTGATTTCATCTTTTCCTCCAATCAAGGTTTGAATTACGGCGTATGACTCAGACGCAGACCGAAGGAAAATGTTCCGCTTAATTAAATAAAAAGAGCGCAAGATGAAAATCTCGCGCTCTTTTTATCATTTCAAGACTACATCAATGTGGACGATCCCAGCCCGTTCATGTTTTGCGGTCAGCTTGACCTTTGTGCCTTTTTTCGCCTTGACCACCCATTCCACTTTGACACGATCCGATGTGCTTTCGGCAGTTTCGTCCGGGATAACCGTTTTATATGCACGTCCTTCCAACTCACCCGCTTCTTCACGCGCCTTGCCTGATTCCAAGCTTGCGCCTTTGGGCAGGTGGATTTCTGCGATCACACCGCGCGTTAACTTCTTTTCAAGGGCCTTCTTCGTAACATAGGTCGGGAGCCAGCCGGTATTCTCCACCACCAGCCGCACGCGGAAGGTATTCCCTCCAAGTGGCGTGCTGCTGATTTCGTAGAGACCAAGCTTCGGCGAGATCAGAGCGTGCCACACGATCCACTCCGGGAAGGGACTAATTTCCTTTTCCAATAAATTAAGCGGCGGATTGGTCCACATGTTCATCGAATCCCAGCCGCCCAATTCCACCTTCCCAAGCTGTGGATGGTTATACGGATACCATTTCACATATCCCTTGCCCTTTAAAACTTCATCGTTCCACTTGAGCATCTTCAGATCATCTTCAACGGGATGTTCTCGATACCAGTCGATAAATTTATACTTTTCAATACCTGCCTGCTTCTGCGGACTCCAAAACTCAACGGTCCATGAGAATACACCGCGATGTTCATAGGTCCATGTATCGAAACCGCCGGTAATCACCTGCTTGGGATGATATTTGAAATCATGAAAAACTGAAATCGCCGGATAGCCGGTAACCGCCGTGCCTTTCTCGCCAATTTTTTGATAGGTCCACAAATCGTCGGTTGGGAACTCATCGTCGGACCGATCGTCATAAGGACGAAGCAGTACGCCGCTCATGGTGTGGAAACTCATCGCGCCGGTAATATTGGGATGCTTCGAAATAAACTCAACAAGATTACGTGCCTCCGGCTCACTCGCAGGGAACGGACCCGCACCGCGCTGTTCCGATTCATCCTTCCAGCCTGCCGGAAAATTGCGATTTAGATCGAGACCTTCTTTCGGATTGCGCACCTGAATGGTTGATCCATCATAATTTTTGAGCAGACCTTCCGGCAGAATACGATAATACTTGCCGCCCGTTTCAATCGGGTCGCGGCGAATCATCAAACGCGGATCATCGGGATGCACCTTCCATGCACCGTTCAGATCAAACACACGCATCTGCAAAATGCGACCATCGCCATCAATATCCTCTCCCCAAACAAGACCATCCGCCGCATCATCCTGGTAAGGATAAGGCCGCGTGCTGGAGCGAATCACCTTCGGCTTGTCGGCCAGCGCCCATTCCGCACCATCGGGGTTTACGCGGGGCACAATGTAAAAAGCGCGGGTATCCACCGCGCGGGTAATGTTCGCATCGCTTTTGTATTTGGTAACCAGGGTATTGATAAGATATAACGCTGCTGCGGAAGCCGTCACTTCGGATGCATGGATGTTGCCATCCACCCAAAGTGCGGGTTTCTCCGCATCATTTCCCGCCTTGAAGTTGGTAACGGTCACGAGCCATACATCCCTTCCCTCGTAACTCTTCCCGATGGATTCCACTTTGACGAGGCCGGGATATTCCTTTGCATACGCTTTCAGAATCTGGGCGAGTTCAGAATAGCGATAAAAACGGTTGAATTTGACATTCGGCATGGTACGCCTCCTTGTGATGTCGGTTCATCCCATTATTTCTTCAGCAGTTCTTCAATTTGTTCGCAATGTTGGGTTTCATGTTTGGCTATACGACGCGCCTGAGTAAAAACGGTGTGAATCCTGCCTCCAATGATAGCACCGCGTGACCAATCTTCAAAAGGCAATTTCATTAGGATTTTTAGCAGCTTTTCCCGCTGACTGGCATAAGCTGAAAAGGAGCTGTGAAAATCCAACTTTAGATAATCGGTTTGGGTGATCCACTTTCGCGGGTGAATATCCGGCAGTTTGGGCATCTCGTCAGCGAGCATCTGCTCAATGGTCCCGCTCCAAACGTCGGCGCAGGCACGAAGATGCGCCAAAATATCATTGGCAGACCATGAAGTTTTCGAGGCGCGGACCTGCAAATCTGCATTCTTCACCTTGGAAGTTGCCTTCCGAAGGCGAAGAGGGTTTTCCTTCAGAGCCGCTACAATTTCAGCAATTTCCTGTTCATTCGCCTTTACTGTTTTCATGGCTCAATTCCTCCAGCAAGCCAACCAGTTTCTCTCCGATCACAGCACGACTAAAATTCTTTTCCAAATATTTTCTACCCAAATGGCCCATCTCACGCCCGTATTCACGATTGGAATATAGCATCCGGATCGCCTTGACCATTTCAAACGCACTGCCCGGTTGCGAAAATATTCCGCAATGCGCCTTATGGACCACATCCCGGATCACGCCATCGATGGCCAGCACCACAGGTTTTCCGGCCGCCATATAATCAAATACCTTGTTTGGGTAGGTTGTTTTATATTCATCGATGGGCTTCAAGATCGCTATACATGCATCCGCTGCCGACAAGGCATGGACCATCTCGGCCTTGGGAACCGAAGCCAGGAACGTCACGTTCATCAATAACATATCACGGGCACGTGTCTGCAATCCCGGCTTTTCCTTGCCATCACCAAGAAAAACAAATTGAATATTTTTTTCAGTTAACAAGATCTTGGCGGCTTCAAGCACTACCCCCAGATCGTTGGACATACCGTGCGCACCGGCATACAAAACAATAAACTTTCCCTGCAAACCATTGACTTCGCGGAACGCCCGACCACCTTCATTTGAGTCGAACATCGAAGGGTCCGCCCCATTCGGAATCAGATCCACGCGCTTCGCCCCGCGGACCTTGATATGGTCCATGAACCCCGGGCTGTTTACCATCATCCGGTCCGCCCTGGCATACAGAAATCGCTCCAGCCATTCGGAGAGTCGAATCAAAAATGGACTCTTCAACACGCCAACGGCAATAGCAAACTGCGGCCACAAGTCCCGTACCTCAAAGAGAAATTTCGCCCGCTTAATTCGTGCCAGCATCCACGCTGTGACACCCTGAAAGATCGGCGGAGAGGTACCCCATACAAGGTCCACGTGCCTGACGCCAAGGCCGATCCAAAAGGATGAAATCATAAAGGAGAAGAAAGCAAGGACCCGGTGAAAAAATGATTTGTGATGAGCTTCATAAACAGATGCACGTAAAATCGTTACACCCTCAATTTCTTCGTGGGCTTGCTTCGTATGTCCACCGGTAATGTAGCTTACCGGCGAGGCAATGACCGTTACTTTATGTCCGCGGGAAGTGAGCAGGCGCGCAAACTCAAAATGACGAGTCCCGCCGGGCTCGTCAAGGGAGGCAAATGCTTGATGAATAATCAGGATATGCATATGAAAATGAACAGTCGATGCTGGATAACCGCCTGGCTCTTATTTTCTGAGATTATAACCGCCTCTACGGGCCAGCCAACCCATATTCTGATTGACCCGCTATTTTGAAAATGAAAATTCACTCGTGATCGTGCTGTGAAATGGCGACTCAAACTCCAATACCAAAGACAGTGCCGGGGATTTTTCGCCATAATTCCGCGAGACCCAGCCTTCATAAGGTTTCACATCTCGTTGACCATACACCAGTTCCCCGCCACGAACCAATGAAACGTGAAAAGCCTCCGGCGATGAACAACTCGTGACGAGTTTGACCACTCCACCGGGTGTATCTATTTGCAAAATAGCTTTACTATTTTCTTTCTCCAGCTTCCAATTACCATCGGTCAACAGCCAGTGCACGCGATAGGTATGCATTCTTCTGCGGGAGTTTAACAACCGATCTTCAACGCGCCAGAATTCGTCTTCAAACACAGTAACCATGCGTTCATGCTTGATCCCAAGCCAGCGATAGCCAGTGTGGTATGCCTTTATTTTATGCATGATCCTTTCATCCAATTCAATGACCGGCTTGGCAAACCCGCCTGCCCAATCGAGCACAATGTATTTGCCGGAACGCGTCATTTGATCTCTATCATCCACGGTGACTGTGTTATGTACACGAGTTGTCACCAGCGGATTATTCCATGGCGTTTCGGCATTATATAAATATGTGCCTGCATCCTGCGCAACGTTAAGTCCGCGCCACCACAAGTCAAAATGCAACTGATCGATGTGCGATAAACGCGATTTGAAATTCGATGTCCGCAGATAGCCCCATGAATTTTTTGCACGCAGATTATCGGTAAGATAGGCGTCCGAGTCGCTTTCACGCGAGGCCGCTTTGAGCCCAAACCATAAGGACATTTCATCCCACACACCGCTGGTCAAACTATTTCGCAAAAATGCGCGCGCGGCAGCCTGCACCGTCGGGCGAAAATCATTGAACGGAGTCACGCTCAAAGGGAAGATCAAAGCTCCATCATTGGCACCCAGGTTCGGCACGAGTCCGGAGGCGGTATCAACGAGTGAAAAGAGCCAATGCGTAGAACGTGCCAAAGCTTGCGAGGTGCTTGCAGAAAAGACATCCGCTTTAATAAAATTGACCCACAATGCGGTTTGCAGCATCACGCGATGATAGTTGGTGCTGTGCTGAATGTATTCACCGAAATCGCCGATCTGGTTTTGAAATGCCCACATAAGCCATTTCCATCCAAGGGAACGCCATTGTTGATTTTTAAAAAACAATCCCGCCGTATAAATCGCGGCAGATTCGGTAACAAGATGATTGTTATTTTGCGAACGCGCGTACACCAATGTGAATGGAATTCGACTCGCATGTTGATAAATGGATCGACGAAGTGCCGCGCTTCTTTCCGCGCTGGTGGCTGGTGCAGTCTCGAAAACATGATAAGCCCATACAAGACTCATCAGCCGAATGGCAACTTCCTGACCATTCATCCAATGCGGACCGAGGTTTGCTGGATTATTTTTCGTGAATGATTCAAAATATTTCCAGAAGGCTTCGGCGTATCGATCATCCTGAGTTAAATGATACGCACGGCCAAGGGTGAATGCAAACGCAAAACGCGCCGGCTCCCAGAGATATTTGATGTCTTTGTGAAGAAAGACAAAAGAGGAAAGAAGTTTGTGATCGGATTCGTACGCGGTCCAATGTTGGAGAGACTGATTGTGATTGAAATCCAATAGTGTCGATTCGTTGAAGACAAGAATCTTCCCACCGACGATTTCATTTGCCTGGTTGACAAGTGTGGCCTTTCCATCTTCGCCGAGGGTTTGATCAAGTTGCTCGCGATTTGGCAAAGTGAAAAGTGAATAGGAATTGGAGATTTGAGAAGCAGGATTTGCCGGTGTAACTCGTTTGTAATGACCTGTGAGAAGGCCAAGCTTGTACAATGCAAACAACCCCAGCGGACGATAGCCGTACTGGCGCAGAAATTTAAGAGCGGTGAAAATTCTGGAAATCATTTACAAAGCACGGCCCATATAAAGTAAGGCTCGAAACAATGTTGCGACCTGTAACGCATGCAGGAATTCACCGCGCTTTGTCATGGCGATCAATTCATCCAAGGGAATAAGATGAACTTCGAGATCTTCGCCATCGTCCAAATGCAGGTTAGCAACCTTTTCCACATCAAGAGCGAGGAACGAATACATGGTATTCGTTTGATTGGCAGGGTTTGGGTAAAAATTCCCAACCTCGATGAACTGATCTGTGGCGTAACCTGTCTCTTCCAGCAGTTCCCGCTTAATTCCATCCATCGGGGTTTCGCCATCCTCCACCACGCCACCGGGCAGCTCCAATAATACTTCCTGAACGCCATGGCGGTATTGCTTTACCAATACAACTTTTTGATCTCTGGTCACGGCAAGGACGTTGGCCCAGGTTTGAAATTCCAACACGGCCGCATTGATCATTTGGCCGTTGGACAATTCGCATCGATCAATGCGAAATCGCGGCTGCAGGTATTTTGTTTCCAGAATCTTCCAATTTCGAATCGACATACATTATTTACCATCGACCAATTCAATTGAAGCTATAAAATCCTGCACAAGTAGCCCACCGATTTCTTTTTTCGAAAATGGCAGGGTTAAATTAAAGAGGGTCATGGAGGAATCATTCTTTATCAACACAATATTTTGATGGGCTTTTTCCGGTTGTCCTGCCTGGATGACGGTCGTTTCCACCTGAGTATATCCGTACTCAACGCCATTCTGGTTAATGTCATTTGAATATGACAGCACATTGGAGATGGAAACATTTTTCTTAAGCTGCTCTACATTTATTTCGACCAGCAAATCCATTGGCAGGGATCCTGCCAAGCGATCCTCGATCGTCAGAGCAATCAGGTTTGTCAACAGGGTGCCCTCGCGATATTCCTTGTTTTTATTGAAAGCCATGAACCGCAATGCTTGATTGTCCAACATACTAATATATTCCATCATCTCCGTGATTTCCGGGTTGGTCACAGAAAGTTTTTCCACGGCCTCCTTCAGCGCATCGGCATCGCCAGGCAGTACGATCCAATCCTGCGACAGGAGAAAAATATATCCGCTATCATAATCAACCACTCGTATGCTTTGATCGGATTGCTCTTCAAACTGTATACCAGTCGGCAATGGAGTAGGAGAAGGCGTGCTGGTAGAAGTTGCCGTAGGGGTAATCGTAAACGTTGGGGTGGAAGTGGCAAAAACAGCAGCAAGAGGGCCGGCTGATTGACACGCAAAATTAAACAGAATAAAAGCGATCAAACCTGAGAGTAGTGCGAGCTTCGATTTCATATGTTTCCTCCAATTGATTGAGTACAAAAACACAAGTGATTTCAGGAATTTCCACTGCGTAAATCAATATTACTTCAAATTTATATAAACTATCCAAATCTTCCCAACCGCAGTGGACTTAAATCAAACGCCGTCTCTTTCCCATTGACCAACTCCGCCACCACCTGACCTGTCCCCGGCCCCAGTGAGAGACCGAGCATGGCATGGCCTGTGGCAAGGATTAAATTACTATGTTTTGATGATCGCCCGATAATTGGCACACCATCCGGTGTTGTGGGACGAAGCCCAGCCCAGGTTTCTTTGATATCCAATTCTCCATCAAGCCGCAAATATTCTCGCGCGGAATTTTCAATACGTTGAATCCAAACGGGATTCGGCTCCATGCTGTAATTACCTACTTCAAGGCGGCCTGTGAAGCGTAAAATATCTCCCATCGGTGAAACTGCAATCCTGCGCTCGCCAAGAATTAATGCATGGCTTGGCATAATTTTCGTTGCAGACATGGTCATGCTATACCCGCGTGCTGGTTGGATGGGGACATTCAATTTCAGATCATGCGCCACGGATGGAGTCAATGCGCCAGCGGCAAGAACGACTTGTTCAGCTTCAAAATCTCCCGAACTCGTTTTGACTTTGGTTATCTTTCCACTTACAGATTCAAATCCCGTCGCTGGTGTGTTCTCGACCATCTCGCACCCCATCGCGCGGACTCGGTCACTTAGTAGTTTGAGAAATACCGCCGGGTTGAGGTGCGAATCGCCAGTGAAATGCACGCCACCAATGACATCGTCCAATGCGGCAGGTTCAACTTCATGCACTCTCGTCTTGTCGTACACACCGACAGGGATTCCATGCTTCTGCATGAACTCACCTTCATGCTGTCCATCTTGAAAGGCTTTTTCGGTTTTATATAAAAAGAGCAAGCCTTTTTCTTGATACGAGCAATCAAATTTTTCTTCAGCGACCATCTGCGCGAAATTCTTTGCGCTCAATTGACCAAGATCATTCAACGGCTTGATACTGCGTTGAACATTGGCTTCACTGCATGCGAGCACAAATTTCAACAGCCATGAAAGGTAATTCGGGTCTAGGCTGATCTTCATCCCAAACGGGCTGTGTGCAGGGTCTAACATCCACTTGAGCGCAGAGGTCACCACCCCCGGCGCCGCTAACGGAATAATATGACTCGGCACGATGTGTCCCGCGTTACCCGATCCGCTGCCTTTGCCGATCTCTTTGGCATCGAGCAAGGTCACTTGTCGTCCAGATTTCAAAAGGTAATATGCACAGCTTAAGCCTACGGGTCCCCCACCGATGATTAATACATCATGTTTCGAGTTCATTGAGTCTCCAAAAGACCTTCGACCTTTGACTTTCGACGGGGGAGCGTCAAACGTCGAAGGTCAAAGGTCAAATACCCTTCCCAAACGGATCGCGTTCATCCACCAAAATCGTCCCTTCGGACATGACCCACGCTTCGCCCGTAATCGTTGGGATGATTCGGTTATCCTGAATCTGGATACTGCCTTCGAAGATACTACCAACGACGCTTTGCTGTTTCCAGATTTGTCCCACTTGCAATTTACCATCGCCATAAAGACAAGCCAGTTTTGCACTCGTACCTGTTCCGCAGGGAGAGCGGTCGTAGGCCTTGCCGGGGCAAAGGACAAAACTTTTGCTGTCTGCATCGGGCGTGGATGCGAATAATTCCACATGGTCAATCTCTGCGCCGTTCGCGCCGGTGATTCCATTTGCGGTGAATTGCTCACGCACACGCCACGAGAATTCGGTCAGCACTTCGAGATTTTGCATGTTGACCTCAAGTCCGTGGTCGTGACAAAGGAAGAACCAGTTGCCACCATACGCCACGTCGCCGTGGATGGTTTTGCCATCAACGGTGACAGGGACATGAGTCAGGTGGCGATAGGCGGGGATGTTTTGCACAGAAACTTTGTTGGGATACATGTCGTTGCGAGGGCGCTCATCCTGAGCGGAGCGTAGCGAAGTCGAAGGATTGCCCGAAGCAATCTCATGAGCCGCGTTGGGGATTGCTTCGTCGAGCTGTCGCTCTCCTCGCAATGACGGAGCGTACAGTGTTGCTTCGACCACTCCAACGGGGGTTTCCACCCGAATCACTCCAGGTTGAACTTTTCCCATATAAGCGAGAGATGCAATGAGACCAATGGTGCCATGTCCGCACATGCCGAGGTAGCCAACGTTGTTGAAGTAGATAACTCCGAACTGACAAGTCGGGTCGGCGGGCGGGACGAGGTACGCGCCGACGAGCACATCCGAGCCGCGGGGTTCGTTGAGGACGGTACGACGCAAGTCGTCGTGATTCGCTTTCAGCGTGGATAATTTATCGGCAACGGAACCAGTTCCGAGGTCGAAGGGAAGCGAGGGTATTAATCGCGTGGGTTCGCCGCCGGTATGGGAGTCCAAGAAAGGGATTCGTTTCATGTCAAGAAAGGATGAAGGATGAATTATGAAGGATGAAAGTTAAATGCTCTTGAAGATACGTTCGAATTCTTTACGGTCATCGTCTGCAAGCGGCAACAGCGGCTGGCGCGGATTTCCAACCGGGATGCCGCGCAGTTCGCAGCCGATTTTGACCTTTTGGGTGTAGCCGCCGCTTTCCATGTTACGGAGGAGTGGGAGAAGCTTGTCCATGTGTTGGCGGGCGGAAACAAAATCGTTGGCGAGCGCGGCTTCGAGCACGTTGTAATGTTCAAGCGGAGCGCAGGAGGCGGCGCCGCCGATCCATGAGGTGGTGCCCCACAGGAAGTAGTCGAGCGCCTGATCGTCGGAGCCGCAGATCATTTGATAGCGGTCGCCGTAGCGCAGACGGAACTCGTAGACGCGGGACATGTCGCTGCTGGCTTCTTTGATGCCAATGATGTGATTGTATTTGGTCAGGCCGTCCATCACTTCGTAGCTGACTTCGGTGCCCGCGCGCCAGGGGAAGTTGTAAAGCACGATGGGAATTTTGACGGCTTTGGCGACGGCTTCGTAATGCGCGAGCAGTTCGCGCTGGTTGGGGCGTGAATACGGCGGGACGGCAACCATGAGCGCGTCGTAGCCCATCTCCTCGGCGATCTGCGAGTAGCGGACGACGTCACGCGTGGCGCCAGAGTTGGTGCCGGCAATGAGCGTGGCACGCCCGTTGACTTTTTCTTTGGTGAATTTGAAAATGTCCAGCCGTTCGGCTTCGGTGAAGGCGTAGACTTCGCCCGTGGTGCCGCCGGGGACAAGCCCCGCGATCTTGTTGGCGATCAGGTATTCGATCAGTTGTTCAAGGACGGGGTAGTTGATGGATTCGTCTGCGTTGAAGGGGGTGACGATTGGGGCGTAAATTCCTTTGAGGTGCATGGGGGAGACTCCAGTTGGAAGGTTTAAAGATTGGAATACTTGGGAAGTTTACATTCCCAAAGATAAATGAGCAAGTGTTAGTATAAATTGAAGTAAGAGCCTACTCTATACTCATCAAACAAACAAGTACGTATATAGGAAAAATTTCATTTTGCAACATCCTCGAAAAGGATAATTTCAATGTGACCCAATGAGCCAACTCGAAGGATGCAAAATCATATCTACATCTAATTTTTTATCTTTGATAAATTGGTTAGTAGCAACTTCGA
>JAEURJ010000017.1 GCA_016789305.1 Anaerolineales bacterium
TATTTTCCGCAAGTTGAAAGTGTTTCGTATCTTGAGCGAGAGGTATCGCAATCGCAGAAAAAGGTTTGCTTTGCGTTTCAACCTGATTGCTGCTATTTACAACCTCGAACTCAACCACAAATGACTTTTGCAAGAGATCTAATTATTTCTTTCCCGCGTGCCGCACGCGGCGCACAACAAACCAAACCACCCCAATAACAACGACGATCAATGCCAACGCAGCACCCAGTCCCAATTTTGCTAATTGAGGAAAACCTCTCTCTACCTGAAAATCCATCGGTTCATAAACAAAGAGTGAATCATCCACCTCACCGCTGTCAAAAAAGCTGGTTAACAACCGCTGAATCGCTTCTGGCTGTAAGCTCATCACATCATTGACATGCCCCATCTCAGATAAAATGACCTGTGTGCCATTGGTTAATGCGGGCAATAGATCATCAGTTGCAAATTCGGCTGGGGTCGAAAAATCGGCATTGCCGCTAATCAACAGCGTTTCCACATCAGATGGGTGTACTTGTAGGAATTCTGCGGGCATCAACTGCGTCGGCCACGTCACCCCGTCCTCATCGGTTGCACTGCCCCAGATTAATTTAGAAAGTGGTGCACCGATAATTGAATCTGGAGGATCCATTTCGGTGAAATAGTCACGATTGGCATCATAATCGGAGCTGATCCCTTTCGAGAAGAATTCACCATAGACGCTCTGCTTGGGCATGACAAAATCATATGCCAGTGACATTAATGCTAATCCACTAGGATCCCCTTCTTCAGCCGCCAACCAGGCGTCAAACACCATAGCGGCTGTATCACTGTGGAACAGCATCACAAAGGTTGTCCCTTTCACCTTGCCGGGATCAATCTTTAAAAATAGCCATCGCTTTGGCATGTTGTGGCTGACACTTCGCATTGTTTCGGCTAAGTCAGTGGTGCGTGGGTTGTCAGTTTGGGCGTACAATCGGGAGTATTGCTCGATTTGAGCATCGATCCTATCGGGTTCCCAGACAAAGCGGCCGGGCGGGTTCACACCCATCATTGCCGACCGGACGATGCGGGTGGGATGTTGATTGGCATAAAGTTGCGCCACACGCGTTCCATAGCTTGCACTGAGCAAGTTGATACGCTCGTATCCAAGCCCATCTCGTGCCGCTTCCATATCGCCAATCACTTCCTGAATGGAGTAGCCGTCTAAATCGACCCCCTCTGCCCGTAGTCGTTCAGCGCATTGGCGCATCGCTGCCGACATGCCAGCATGTGATTGTTCGTTCAATACATCAACCCCATCCCCCTTGATTGCCTGTGCCACTTCTGGACAATCCAACACGGCGGAACCATCCACGCCACGATAGCCGACCATCACAAAATCATGGTTGGCAAAAATGGCTGCAAACGGTTCAATGTGCATATTGCTACTCCCTGGTCCGCCTCCTAAAAAGAAGATCGGCTCGGAAGGATTTTCTGATGTGGCATGTATACGGGTGACGGGCAGAGCGATGAGGCGCGAGTCTGCCTTTTCCCTATTTTCTCGAACGATTACTATGCCGCAATCGGCATCGTAGGTGCCAGATTCAAATTCGACGATGCAGGGTTCGACTGTCAGATCGCCTGCTTGGGCGTTGTTGGGGACGCTAACGGCAGTTTCTCTCCCACCAAAATAGATGAAGCAAACGGCCGTTAATGAAATAATAAAAAGTGCGACAACGCCTAATTGGGTTGTTTTTTTCTTCAATATCTTCATCTAAAGTATTTCCAATTTGGGATTACTCATCGTCTTTTTCCTTCTTTTTTTTATTTTCTAAAATTGTGCCACTCCCAAGACCTAGTGCGATACCAATCGCCAGTCCCGCGCCAGTGTTACCCATTGCTGAGCCAATGGCAAGCCCAACACCAATACCTATGGCAAGCCCTGCCCCAATCATGTTTGTTTGGGTTTTTTCATTATTTTTATTATTCATGATTATTGCTCCTTAGATTTGATATTATGATTACTACAAATTTTGTTATAGATAACAGGCATCTGCCCTTTCCATATCTTTGGGGATTGGTTTAGCTACCTCTTTGAGTTGAAGCCCATCTGGGTTTGTTCTGAAATTGCGTTTGTCAGATATCATCCTGCTCCAAATGTAACAGCCAGACGGTATTACTGTCATGCGTCGAAAGAGTTATTCAGGGATTATTTACAGGTATCTGGGGAATGAAAAAACGGACCCCTATGTGCGGGTCCGCTTTTCTCGGTGGAATAAATTAGGGATGCCGAAAAGAATTGTTCTGGCTTTTAGGTTTGTGACAAGATACCCAGAGTCCTTCCCTGGGCAACCGCCTGGGTGCGGTTCTTGACGCCAAGTTTGGCATATATATTGCGGGCGTGGACCTTGACCGTATGTAACGAGAGATAAAGCCGGTGAGCCACTTCTTGATTGGACAACCCTTCAGCGATAACCTGTAGCACCTCCAGTTCGCGCATGCTGAGTGGTTCAACCAGGCCCGCTTCAGCATCTGGTGGCAGGGATAAAGCTGCCGGTTCAGAGTCGGCAATGGGAAATGCCGCCAGCAACCGGCGAACATACGCTGGTTCAACTCCGCAAGCGAGCGCTTCGTAAAGCAGACGAGCCATCGATGGCCCTTCATCAACAAAGATGCGAATGAAGCCGCCAGGTTTTGCCGATGCCAGCGCGTCTTTCAAAAATTTAACGGCCGTTTCACTTCTTCCTTGTGCCCAATGCGCGAGCGCTTGCAGCACCAGCACCTTAAGTCGTTCATCCTGCCAGCTCTTTTCCTCCGCCTGCTGACGGACCGGAGCCAGCACATCCAGTGCTTTGCCAGGGTCGCCTTGGGCTAGATGGACGCGAGCCTGACTAATAGGCAGATGATGCGTCTGGGCCAGATCAGCTGCGGTAACCAGATCGCCCTGATACAGCAAAACAATTACTTGTATTGCAGCAAGATCAGCTATCCGAAACACAAAGTCGTGTTGATGTATATACGCCTCAGCCTCCTGGAAAACAGCACCTACAGCGGACGACACATCGCCTTGCGCAAGTAGCAGACGAGCGAGAGACACCTTGTGTGAAACAACGGTGTCAACGCTTTCTATCTGCTGCATGAGCTGCTGACATCTCTGCCCATGCTTTTGGGCGGCGGTCAGATCATTCCACTGGTAGTTTAATCGAGCCAGACCAAGATGGGCTTCGCAGGCAATCGGCTGCGGTGGATCGCCTGCGAGCTGCAGGACCCGCTCATAAGACTCAGCTGCCAGAGATAATTGGTTGTCTGTTTCCTGGATCTGGCCGAGACTGGTTAAGGCCGCGATGAGGTAAATGGAATTCTCAAACGGCTCAGCAGTAGATATGATTTCGTTATAAGCCTGACTGGCTCTCAAACGGTCTCCCTGGGATTGATACGCATACCCCAACGTCCAATTGACGGCTGTCCGATAAGGTAAATTTTCCGGGCGCAGATGGGCCAGTGCCCGCTGCGACTGACGAATGATGATGTCCAAATCGTTCCGAACAACAGCCATTGTGGCCCGCATGGCAGCTATCCGTCCGATAAGGTCTCGCATTTCGTCATCTGGTTCCGCTTTAGCAATGGCTGCCTCAGCCGCTTGCAGTTTCGGCTCAGCGGCGGAATTTTGGCCAACAAACAATAACACCGAAGCATACGTTACCCAAAGTGAAGGACTGTCATCTAATATCGACTCGGGCAATGATGTCAGCCAGTTCAACACCTGAGACGCTGCGCCCCGAAAATGTACTGGTGCCCCCTTTCCCTCGATCAGCCGTGCGGCGCGCTCAACGTCATTGGCGGCCGCCGCGTGTTGGAACGCTTCAACCTCCAGACCATTGTCTTCAAACCATTTGCTGGCGCGAAGGTGCAATTCTTCGGCTTCTTCCATCCCTTTTTCCCCCGTTGTTGGAACGGAGTCCTGCTGCAATCGCTGCCGCAGCAATTCGGCAAAGAGATGGTGATAACGGTACCAACGCCGCTCATCATCAAGCGGAACGACAAACAGATTACTATGCTCCAATTCTTCCAGCACCACTCTGCCATCTTTCTGTCCGGTGACAGCATCGCACAGAGGTCCACATAATTCATCCAGAATAGAAGTTTGCAGTAGGAAATTGCGGACACGTTCAGGTTGTACCTGCAGGACCTCTTCGACCAGATAATCCAGCACAAAGCGATTGCTTCCGGTAAAAGCATGGATAAATCCGTCGGTATCTGCCTGCCCTTGAATGGAGAGTGCTGCCATTTGCAGACCGGCAATCCATCCTTCCGTGCGGGTTTCCAGTGCGACAATCTGATCAAGTGACAGAGTCAGGTTCGTAGTTTGCTGGATAAACTGTGCCGCTTCGCCTTCCGTAAAACGCAAATCGTCAACGCGGAGTTCGATCAGTTCCGCCCGTGCCCGCCGCCGTGCTATCGGGAAGCCAGGGTCACTGCGACTGGTAATGAGTAACGTCATGGATGGCGGCATGTTCTCGATAATGAAATCCATTGCCTCGTCTATTTCAGCCGATTCGATAACGTGGTAATCATCCAGAATTAGAAAAAACGGAGTGGAAACGGCCGCGGCATCGTTTATAAATGCATTCATCAAGTTTTTTACAGGCAGAACTTGGGGCGATTGAATCAGTTTCTTCAATGTGCTCTGCTGTCCTGGCAGGGTTTCCAATGCTGAAGCGAGATATCTGAAGAACTGTTGAGTACCATTGTCGTCCCCGTCGAGCGAATACCAGCAAATCTGCGCGGTCTTGTTGGACTGGATTTGTTGGATCCATTGCGTGATCAGGGTCGTTTTTCCATAACCTGGCGGTGCAGAGATCAATATCAACTTTACATGCGACCCCGCATCCAAGCGCTCGAGTAGCCGCGGCCGGGACACTATCCCAGGGCGAGCCGGGGGGATGAAGAACTTGGTGGAGAGCAAAGGTGTAGTCATTCTGAAATCATTATAGTGTATTGCATCAAACTCCTTGGCGAATTTTTCACAAACGATCATGTCCGAAATTAGCAATTTCACGACGACTGGTACGAGCCGACAACTTGAGTTGACTGATTGCCGCACGCATCAAACTCTGACCTTCATATTGCAACTTGCAAAATCGCCTATTCTCCCCGAAACGCACAGCGGCGTTATGGACGACAGTCGAAGAGCCGCAAGTATAAAGTTTTACATCCGACTGGAATACCCACATGGGCAGGGGGTATTCCAATAACCATCTGGACTATATATTTCTCTGAGATAGGAATTCATTTAGCCCTTCAGTTTCAATGATGAGTCCCAATCCTGGCAAATCGAATGCCTCAAGTTCACCCTTGCGGATCCAGGCTCTAATCTGTTTGGAAGTGGCATGACAAATCTGGGCGGCTTGATGAACGGTGAAATAGTTGCCGCGTGGGATGAAAATGGGGCCGATGTTCGGTTTTGTAGTCTCGATGAGCTTGTCACTTTTCTTTCCTTCCCGAACCTGTCTGCCATAGGCAGCGATAAGCTGATAAACCTTGCTGAGGGCTTCTTTTGCATCTTCTTTGTCATATGTTGAGATACGTTTCAACAAGCTCTTCTGTGCAGTCAGAAATTCAACGAGATCTTGTACTTGATCTGGACTAAGTTCCATTTGGCTTTCCAGTATCCAAGCTCCTCCAATCTTTGGTGACGGGTTGCCCATACTACTGGTGGAGAGTTGAAAAGCTGGCGAGCCGATGACCAGACCATTGGTCTTCCATGCATCATTGCCTTGCAGATGCTCAAGAAGTTCAAGCGCATATCCTGCATAAAAGTGGGCAACAATGCCAAGATCTGCATTCCACACAACGATGCCTCGCTGCTGCCAATCATACTGCTGAAGTTGTGTAAGCCAGGCAGGACAACTCGGTGGGTAACTGAACTGTCTATCGAAGTTGAGATGTACACCCCAATTGTTTTGAACTAGAACCGTAGAGTAACTCATCATGAATAACCTGCCTGAAGAAAATGTATTGACTCTTTTAGTATAAAGCAGGGAGGTTTTGGGATTGGAAGGATTGTCGGTTGCTGCAAAAGCGGTGTGATTGTTTACGGGAACGTTTTAAAACGAAAACACCCCTATACGTAGGGGTGTTCGTTCATTTATTGATGTTTTCTTCTCTATATGGTGGGTACAAAGTTTTGCGGCCTGAACTTATACCCGTATACATGATATATGCCACACTGGGCTGATCCGATTGCGGTTATGAGAAAGGTATTTCTCTGTATGTAAGCATTAATTTATTAATAAATGCTATCAAGTTTGATGCTGGGAATTCAAAAAGGGATTCGGTCTGATTATTCTGATATTCTTAAATCGGATTAGGTAACCTGCTCCACTTAAAACAAGCACAGCCCCGACGATCAACATCGTTGTATTGAACGCATCCGCATAGTTGACTCCACCCCAAGTGTGAGTGGACGCCATCGTATGCTGAACAGTCAGGGTGAACAAACCAAGGATGATCGCCGCCGCGCCGCCCGCAGTTCTATTGCCTCCGCCTTTATCGAAATTGACTCCCTGCCAGATACCAGGAATGCGGAAGAGCAGAAAGACGATCAGTGTAAGAACTGTGGTGTACACCACCGCATCCACGGGCATGGACTTGCCGCGTAACATGCGTGACATGTAGATGTGAATAAAACCGATCACCATACCTGCGGTTAACGCCTGAATGCTCATATTGTATGAGTCAGATGTGCCCTTCACAAGCTTAATCGTTGCCCAAATTCCCCAGACACCGATCACGATCCCCGTAAGCACAAACAGGATGTATAGCCATTGGAATGGTGCGAGCGAAGCCATACTTTCGTATTTTGTTGGGGCGAGCGCGGCACAGGTGGTGCCGACCCCGCCGAGCAGCGTGAATCCACCAGTCAATGCCATTAGCACGATGCCGATGAAACGAAGGAACTTCGCGATGAAACTATTACTGGACATTGTGTACTCCTTTTGTAGAAAAAATAAAGGTCACGCTTGCGGCGTAACCTTTTTGTCAATTTGTTTGTTTACAAAACCATGTCGTGTTTTCAAACTGCGTACCCGCAGGCCGATCCCAGCCAGCCGCCCGAACATGATGCCTATGATGGCGGACATGATGAAATCGGCTTCGGGGGTGAAGAAGGGAATGCGCCCGATGATCAGTTTGGCGATGACAAGGAACCAGATCAGGAACAGGTAGACACGATCCAGCGAAAGCGTGACGGCACGCAGTTTCAAATCCGCTTTCATAGGCACAATGAGACTCAACAACAATCCAATCGGGACGAAGGACGCGAACACAATGGCGACACTTTTCCAACTGAAATATCCGTTGCCAATATCACGGATGAAGTACAGCGAGAACAGGGCGGAGAATTGAATCAGCAGAAAGGCGCGCAGCCAGATTTTGTATCGGCTTTTCTTCAACTCACCGCGATAAGATTTTAGTTTGGAAATGAGAAGTTTTGTGTTCATCCAAATTTGAAGCCCACCACGAAACAGATCGTCATTAACAGGAGCAGGCTTGGTAATACTTTGAAAATCGTATCTCTCGATAATATCGGCTTGCCCGTTTTGAGAAATGACAAAAGCAGACCGCCGATGCCAATCAACGCGCCGCCGACGCCGACTAGCGAGAAGAGCGGTTGTGCCTTTCCTTGAATGGAGGTGATAATGGGGAGCAGGAAGATGGTCATACCTGCGATGCCGTGGACGAGAGCGAGGACGATGGTGGGGATTTTCCCAGGGGTGGGGATCGAACGGGTCAACGTCACAGCGAGGAAGCCGACGATGGTGAAGATCAGGTATGAGGTCCCGAATGAGGCGTGTTGCCAGACGAGTCCGAGGGAAAGCGAGAGGGGGATGATCGTCGAGACGATGACAACGACTGGCGAGTCTAATACATCGAATCCCAAAATGATTAGGAGCAATCCCGCCACGAGCAGGACGCCGAAGGCGATGGTGTAGGCGATGATCGGGAGGGTATCGAAGCCGTCTATGCCAACCGCAATTTGATAGGCGGCAAGGATGCCGATGATGAGCAGAAGGACGCGGTCAAGGGGTGATATTTTCATATGACCTCGATCACAACCAAAATCATTGCGGCGAGCATATAGATGGACGCGTATTTGAAGAGTCCGAAGTTCACGCGTTCGGAAGGTTTGAAAGTAATGGCAACAGCGAGCATGAGCAAGCCACCCGAGAGAACGCCGAGCAAGCGTAGAAAGCCCCAGTCCATGCCGATACCAATACCCGCGATGATCATGGATGCCGCGGCCAGAAGGGATGAAATTGCGATTGTGGCACGCGTTACGCCGAGCCCATAGGTGGATGGGAAAGTGGGAACGCAGGCTGATGCGTAGTCTCTGGCGAATTTCATGCTGAAGGTGAGCGTATGGGTGGGAATCCAAAAGATGATGCCGAGGGCGAGGGTCAGTCCGATCCAATCTACATAGCCGAGACCGAGAGTGCGACCTGCAAGGATGGGCATGGCTCCCGAAACGCCACCCCAGACAATGCTCCAGGCGGTGCGGCGCTTGAGCCAGATGGAG
>JAEURJ010000022.1 GCA_016789305.1 Anaerolineales bacterium
CCACCTCTGGCGGACCGCATCCTCCGCCTTCTTCTGACCCCAACGCTTCTCGGTATTGGCACGCTTCTCTTCCTGTGCCTCCGCTTTGCGGCGCGCCTCTTCTTCTCTTTTCTTCTGCCAATCGGCTAACGTCGCACCCACCATCGCAGTCGCTGCTGCTCCCCACAGGATATTTGGATCCAGCGGAATGTTCGTCGTTGGGATCGTGATGCCTGAAACCGTTGTGGTTGTGGAGATAAATTCTCCAGCGTTTGTCGTCGTTGGAATGCCGCCGAATGTTTGAGGTCCCGTGGTGGAAGCGGTTGTTGGTATTTCATCCTCTTCACTTGTTGATGAAACCGGCGGCGAAAACGCAGGGATGTCATCCAACAGATCGAGCAAGCCCACCGTCACGAACGTTGCCTTGATCGCCTTGTTGCCCGCCGCGTCCGTGATCTTCAACGTCACCATGTATTCACCGATGCCCGCACGCGCGCCATCTGCAAACTTTCCGTCCCACAAAATATCATCGGCGATGTAACTTCCGCTGATGTCGCCGGACCACGTCACCTTTTGATATGCTTCGTCATCGTCCTCGATCACCGCGCGAAAGATCGACAGTCCGCTGCCATAATCTTCTATTTCATATAAAACTTTTTCGCCAAGGCTCGTTCCCTGCGACATGCTGATCGACGGCGCGATCGTATCGACCAGTGCTGTTTGTGTCGGTGTTTCAGTTTTGTTGCCTGCCACATCCGTCGCGCGGAATTGATAGGTGTGGACTCCATCCCCAAGCGAGATTGAATCGCTCACGACCCATGTGCCGCCATCCACGCTCGCTTCGATCGACGCCAGGCCTGATCCTACATCTGATGCAGTTGCCGCCGCTGATGCACTCGACACATACCAGCCGTTCTTTCCATTCGTTCCGCTCGATGTAAAACTCAACGACGGTGTGATCGTATCCACTTTGATGGTTTGTGTATCCTGCGTCACATGCCCGGCATTATCCCTTGCCACGATCAACACGCTATATTCCCCATTTGAAAATGTCAGCGAGCCGCCAACTGATGTTGCTCCGCCGCCGTTGATGCTGGCAGTGATGGATGCAATCCCGGAAGTCGCATCGCTTGCCGATACACCCAACGTCACATCCGAGCGATACCAGCCATTCGTCCCTCCTGCACCGCTGACTGATGTATCCAGATTGGGGGAAGTGAGATCGATCTGATAACCAAGCGATCCAGCCGCAGATAATCCCGTGGCAGAATTAACTTGATAGCTGACCGAGCCAGTCCCTTCACCCGAAAGCGGGATCGAACAAGAAGTGGCTCCACTCGGGCACGCGAAATTATTTCCATTCACTGCACCCGAGATCACCACTGCCTGTCCCTGCGGGTCCGCAGCGGAAAGATCGATCGAGAGCGATCCCTTGCACCAGCCGTTGTCTCCCCAATTCGAACAATTCAAATTTGCGGAGATCGTTGGCGGGGAAGGTGGAGGCGGATCATCCTGACCACAGTCAGCCTTATTCTTAATGACACAATACCCGAACTGGCAGCAATA
>JAEURJ010000025.1 GCA_016789305.1 Anaerolineales bacterium
CATTTACAGATCCGCCCGGCATCCTATGATGAAAATAAAGTCAGCTTGAAATGGGAGGATATGATCGCGAATCCTAATGAAGTGGCTGAGCAAATCAAATCTTTGTCACAGGTAACCATCGCAACACCGCGATTGATCGCCAGCAGCATCCTGACTGTTGGAGAAGAATCAAAAGGTGTGCAAATTATGGGCATCGATCCCGAGTCCGCAGCGAATGCCCCCTTTCGGGATGGGATGATCGACGGAGACTTTATCAAGGCTGATGATCGCGAAGGTATCCTGGTTGGTAACATCCTTTCTGAAAAATTGAACCTGCAGGTGAACGATAAAGTCAACCTCCTGGTCACTACTGCAGATGGCGATGTGAACGAGCAGTTGTTTACCATCCGTGGTATCTTTACGACAAGAACACCGTCTTACGATGAAAATACCATCTTCATGCCGCTTGCAAAGGCGCAGGCGATCACTGCCACTGAAAACCATGCCAGTACGATCTTTGTGATGTTAAAGGACGCAGACCAGGCAGATGCAGTTGCGCAAGCCCTGAAATCAAATAATTACAAGATACTCACCTGGCGGGAACAGAATCTGTTCATCACTCAATTCGAAGATTATGCCAATGCATTCTTCGTGGTGTTGTACCTGATCGTTTTGGGAATTACTGCCACCGTCGTCACCAACACATTGGTGATGGCCGTGTTCGAAAGAACACGCGAGATCGGTATCCTCGCAGCAATTGGGATGAAGGGAAGCGGCATCATGGCGCAATTTCTTGCAGAGGCAGCATTGCTCGCCACAGGCGGCGTGATCGGTGGATTGATCATCGGCGGCGCATTGGTCGCTTATTTCACAGTCTATGGCATTTACATTGGCGATTACGGGATCAGCGGTGTGCTCTTCGAAGACCGCATCTACGCTCATCTTACCCTGGGCAATACGATCAACCTTGCCGTCATTACTTATATTATTACGCTCATCGCTTCGCTATATCCAGCCATCCTGGCTGCACGATTGGAACCTGTCGAAGCATTACATGGAGCAGGAGGCTAAAATGGAAGTTACAAAAGTTACAAATGCAACACGCGTATTCAAGATCGGTGAAGTGGAAACAAAAGCTTTGCGCGGCGTGAATCTTTCGATTCAGAATAATGAATTTACAGCACTGGTTGGGCCCTCAGGTTCGGGCAAAACCACATTGCTGCAATTGATTGGCCTGCTCGACCAGCCAACAACTGGCAATGTTTCCATCAACGGACAGGATGCCACCAGCTTGAATCGCAATCAACGTGCGGACCTGCGCAAAGATGCCATCGGATTTGTCTTTCAATTCTTCGCATTGATTCCAACACTGACCGCATATGAAAATGTCGAGATGCCGCTTCTTCTGAATGGCACGAAGCCTGCTCAACGCAAGGCACGAGTCAATGAAATGTTGGAGGCTGTTGGACTTTCTGATCGCGCGCATCACCGCCCCGATCAGCTTTCCGGTGGACAGCAGCAGCGTGTCGCGGTCGCCCGAGCGCTGGCTACCAATCCCAAGCTGATTCTCGCTGACGAACCCACCGCCAATCTCGATACCGAGAATGGCAAGCAAGTGATGGATATTATGAAGAGACTCAACAAGGAAACGGGCGTGACCTTTGTTTTTGCCACCCACGACCCTCGTGTAATCGGTTATGCCGAACGAGTCGTCACCCTTCAGGATGGATTGATCACTAATGACAGCAAAACCAATGGAAAGTCATAGAGGCAGAATGAAGAAAATATATTTAATTATCATAACAATAATTGCATTGACACTCACTGCTTGCAGTCAAAGTGCCACCCCGGAAGTCATTCCCACGGTTTCGCTTGATTCGTCATCTTCGCAGCCTTCTTCATCCTCCGGCGGAAATGCATCTGCGTCCGGTGTCGTTGTGCCGGTGAAAAAAGTGGAGCTGGCCTTCCCAACGTTGGGCGCGGTGAAAACTGTTGAGGTTGTGGCAGGTGATTCGGTCACCGCGAACCAGCCCCTGGTCACGTTGGATGCGTCGATCCTCGAGTCGAGAATCAAAGAAGCAGAAGCCAATGTCATCATCGCGCAAACGAATGTTATGTATTTGAGGCGATCGGGAGAAGTACAGGAAAGAATTGATGCGGCGAAGGCTGATGTGGAACGCGCACAGGCTGCTGTGGATATTGCCAAAGCGCAGCTCGCACAGGCGACGTTGGTCGCCCCGTTCGACGGCACGATCGCGTCTGTTGAAATTTCACCCGCGGAGATCGCCAACCCCGGACAGATCATCATCGTAATGGGTGACCTGACTCATTTTCAAATTGAAACCACTGACCTCAGCGAAAAGGACGCGCCTTCCGTGCAGGTGGGGCAAACTGCAAATGTATTTATCGACGCGTTGGGACAGGAGTTCAGCGGCAAGGTTGTGGATATTGCGCGCGTCTCTGAAACCGTTGGCGGCGATGTGGTTTATAAAGTGACGATCGAATTGGATGAACAGCCCGAAGGGTTACGCTGGGGCATGAGCACCGAAGTGAAGATTGAAACGAAGTAGCGAGACTCCCATGAAAAAAATATTTTGGACAACGTTTCTTGCGTTGACCGTAACGCTCGCAGCATGTGCTTCGCAAACACCGACCCCGCCTCCCACCACGCCTGCACCTGCTCCTGTTACAACCGGCTTGGTCTTAACCGGAGGAGTGGTTGCATCTGCCGAAGCTGAACCTGCGCAGGATTCTCAATTAAGTTTTATTTTGTCCGGGCCAATCAAGGAGGTGCTTGTTAAAGAAGGTGACGTGGTTACTGCGGGCCAATCTCTGGTAACTTTATATTCACCTGACCTCGAACTTTCCGTCAAAGCCGCGGAACTGGCTGTCGAATCTGCGAACATCGAATATAAATATTGGATTCCACGCAAAGACCGTCCACCCGAAAGACGGGATCAGGCCAAGGCTATCTTCGAAGGAACCCAGGCTCAATTGGAATCTGCCAATGCATCATTTGCACAAACGATTATTGTTGCTCCGTACGATGCTACCGTTGTAGATATCAAAGTACAACCCGGTGAATTTGCGCAGGCAGGGCAGGTGGTGATCGTGTTGGGAGATTTGGCTCACATGCAGATCAAAACCACAGATTTGAGTGAACGCGATGTTACCGCCGTGCAGATCGGTCAAAGCGTCAATATTTATTTGGAAGCGTTGAATATTACAGTCACTGGCAAGGTGGCGGAAATCTCGCCCATTTCGGTAACTGTTGGCGGCGATGTGGTTTATCCAGTCACCATTGAATTGGATGAGCAGCCGGCTGGTCTGCTTTGGGGCATGACTGCCGAAGTGGAAATCCAAACAGAGTAGATTGCTTGGAAGTACAATAAGCACGTTGGACATTGTCCAACGTGCTTATTTTTTAAACCATACTCTATCAAGGCTCTGCTTTGATGGAACGTGCAACAGGAGAATTACATGACCATCATCACTGTCATTGGCGCAGGCAGCGCTTCGTTTGGAGAAAACACTCTATCTGCCATTCTTCGTTCACAAAAATTGCAAGGATGCACCCTTCGGCTTGTGGATCGTAATATTCAAAGCCTCGATATTGTGAAGCGGCTGGCTGATCGATTGAATAAAGAATGGAAATCAGGATTTACCATCACGGCTCATGCGCATCACAAGGATGCTTTGAAAGATACGAACTTTGTTGTCTCCGCCATTGAAGTAGGTCCGCGTGAGGAGTTGTGGAAGTCTGATTTCGAGATACCGATCAAGTATGGCGTGCGTCAACCCTATGCGGAAAACGGCGGACCCGGTGGGTTTATCCATGCGGCGCGCAATGTAATGCCGGTGCTGGAAATTGTCCGCGATATGGAGCAGGCTTGTCCGGAAGCATGGTTCATTAATTTTACCAATCCCATGGTGCGCATTTGTGACCTGGTCAATCGCCACAGCAAAATAAAAGTTGTTGGTCTGTGTCATCAAATCTATACAGGTTATGGCATGGTGGGTATTGCTCTTGCAAAGGAACTTGGCATTCAGGTGCCCGATGGACTCGAGGGGATGCACGCCGATGTGATGCAGCACCCGTTACAGCATGAAGTGATCAGGCAGGTCGTGCCGCTGCTGGATATCCGCGCGGCGGGCACCAATCATTTTTCATGGATTCTTTCTGTTCATGATAAACGCACAGGTGAAGATCTGTATCCGCTGCTGCGAAAACGATTTTTTGAACTCGACGAGAAATTTGAGCCGCTCACGCGCCGCGTCTTTCAGGATTTTGGCCTGTTCCCTGTCCCCGGAGATACCCATCTCTGCGAATACCTCCCCTGGATGAGCGACCCTGTCACCAAGCCGTGGGAAAAGTTTAACATCCGCTTATATGACTGGGAGGTAATGGCAGGTTTGCGTGACTTCAGTCTTGACCGCTTGAATGAAATGGCAAATGGCAATCTTGCCATTGATAGTTTGTTGGATACAGATTCGGAAGGTGCATTGGAGATGATCGAGAACATTTCATTTGCCGGCAATCATTATCATTTGGCGGCAAACCTTCCGAATGCAGGGCAAATATCAAACCTTCCATTAGGTGCGATTGTTGAGACACCGGTTCATGTTGATGGAGCAGGGATTCATCCAGTGCATGTAGGGGAACTGCCGGAGCCTGTTGCGGAATTGTGCCGTCGCGAACTGATGGTCGCGCAATTGGGAATCGATGCGGTAGTGGAAGGGAATTATGAAAAGGCATTGCAATGCCTTTTGTTGGATCCAATCATTACTGATATGTATGTTGCAAGGAATATTTTGTATGATTATTTAAAAACATACAAGCAACATCTTCCACAGTTCAATAAATAAAATAAACCGCGCAACGCAGATACATATCATGTGTTATCAAGGACGAGAGAATATTCTCGTCCTTGATTCTTAAAAACGTTAAAGGAATTAATTTCAACAAAATATTTTTCGATAAGTCAATGAAAATGCCCATGCAAATGCTTATAATATTTTAAGATAAATGTATGCTCAAAAACCTTTACATATATCAATAGTTGTATACAATAAACATATATTAATGATTTAAATTCATTGATTTTGAGTTGAATAAAGTTGTTTTGCAAATCAAATAACGAATTCTGTTGAAAACATTTTTTGATCATATCAAAATATAAAAATAAAAAGGAATAAAACAAAGGAAAGATTATATGTACATTTGCGTATTGACCAGCACACCAGATGAGGACGATGTCCCGTATGATCCATCACCATACATGAAAGGATATCGTTGGAAGCAGCATCTGGTGCAGCCTACGAATGTTGAAAAGCAAATCAAAGCATTGGTCGATGAAGGCGTGGATGCCTTTGTCAATCTGTGTGATGGAACGCCCGACGATGCCTTATCCGGCATTGCATTAGTCCATGCATTAGAAAAATATAACGCTGCATTTACCGGTGCAGATTCGAAATTTTTTGATCCCACGCGCGATGAAATGAAGAATGCCGCCCGTCGGGTGTCCGTTCCCACGCCAAATTGGATATTTGTCAATCGCGTGGAAGATACTGAGAAGGTGGCGAAACGTTTGAAATTCCCCATGCTGGTCAAGCCGCCGCATGGATATGCCAGCGTTGGCATTCGCCGCAAATCACGTGTTGAAAATATCGAACAGCTTCGCGAACAAATTGCAGTGGAAGTGGAAGAGTTTGGCCGTGCTCTCATCGAGGAGTTTATCGAAGGCCGCGAATTTACCTGTTTGATCGCTGAAAATCCGGAAGACATCAATAAGCCCATTACAGTCAAACCTGTTGAATTTATTTTCCCTCAAGGCGAATCTTTCAAACATTATGATATGAAATGGGTTGAATACGAAAAGATGTCGGTGGCCGCAGTTACCAACCCCAAGATCGAGAAAACCCTTCGCGAGCAGACCACGCGCGTTTTCAAGGAATTGGGCGGCAATGGATATGCCCGCTGTGATTACCGCATGGATGCAAATGGCGATATCTACATGCTGGAGATCAACCCCAATTGCGGTATCTTCTATCCGCCTCACGAGCCTGGTTCCGCTGATTTCTCATTGATGAATGACAAGAATATGAATCACACCAAGTTCATGAAGTTGATCATCCGCTCGGGCCAAAAACGCCAGACCATCAAGGCTGCTGAAAAGATCATCAAACGTCAGCAACGCAAACGCCCTGTTGAAGTCGAGCAAATGGCATATAGCTAATAAAAAAATGGACACATTGCCGTGTCCATTTTTTTTATCCTTGTACGAGACTTGCCCCTTCGCTTGCACTGCATACATAGACTGCCGCTTCCAATCCGGACTTTTGCCTGTATGCAGTGGAAACAGCATCGACAAACTCTGTAGCATTTTCCTCGTTGACCAGGGCTACTGCACAACCACCGAACCCTGCACCGGTCATGCGCGCGCCGTAGCAGCTTTCCTGTTCACGGGCGCATTCAACCATGATATTTAATGCATCATTCGTGACTTCGAAATCATCCCGCAGACTTTCATGGCTGGCGTTGAATAATTCCCCCAGCCTTTTGATATTCCCAATTTTCATCACTTCCACGGCCTCGAGAACACGTGCATTCTCTGTAACAATATGTCTTGCTCTTTTGATCACATTTTCATCCAGGCCGTCTTTATTTTTTTTGTTAAAGTCTTCCAAACATACATCGCGCAAGGCCTTGACCCCAAACCAGTGGGCTGCCTCTTCACATTGAGTGCGTCTTTCATTATAGGCAGAGTCCACCAGTCCGCGGCGGGTGGAAGTATCCAAAATTACGATCGAAACACCTTTGGGCAGGGGAGCATGCTGGATTGCCAGGGAACGGCAATCCAAAAACAGCGCGTGTCCTTCACGGCATGCCGCACTCGCCATTTGATCCATAATTCCACAATTGACCCCAACCCATTCGTTTTCCGCTTTTTGTGAGATCTTCGCCATTTTGGGCGCATCCCATGCAAAACCAGAGACTGCAGAGAAGGCGCGAGCGATGGCTAACTCCACGGCAGCAGAAGAGGAAAGACCGGCGCCGCGAGGGACATCGCCTGTCATTATGGCGTCGAATCCGGTTAATGAATATCCGAATTTCTGCAATTCATAGGCAATACCTTTTGGGTATTCAAGCCAGCCTTCACCCTTTGTGAGGGAATTTAACTCGAAGGCTTCATCGGCTTCCAGGTCCAGGGAAAAGAGGCGCACCTGTCCATCTGTGCGGGGACGCAGTGCAAGCCAGACGGCGTGGTCAATGGCCATGGGTAACACGAATCCGTCGTTGTAATCTGTATGTTCACCGATCAAATTCACACGACCCGGAGCACGGACGATAAAATCAGGTTTGGCGTTAAAATAGGTTTCGAAAGTTTGAGTGAGAATTTCAGAGTTCATGATCGTGTTTATACCATAGCAGAGGCCTTGTGAACGAATTGGAGTTACTGGAAAAATATGAACCTGTGCTTCGCTTTGCGAAGAGCGAACGGTTTTTTCCAATGGCGGTGGAACCGTATTTGGAGGAATGTGTTTTATTTTCCAGTGGACCACAGGGCGTGATCGAATCGGTCATGCATTTAGGTCAGCCGCTGCTGGAACAGCTGGGGAAACTTCAAAGCGAACAGCATTATCTTCGTTATGTAAATAATCCGCTGCGCGATTCGGATGCCTGGGTCTGGTGGGGTGGGAGTTCACTGGCTGCCGTGATCGGTGCATGGTTTTTGGGTGGCGTAACTCTTGTGGAAGTAGTGATCGCCATTTCGCTCATCATGGCGCTCGTGATATTTATGATCGCCTCTCCGATTCGTTTACGGATCATTCCGGCGGCGTTGGCTGCTTCTTTTTTTATCGGGCTGGAGATTGCACCGATCTGGTTTTTTCTAAACCCCAATGAAACCATTGGGGTTGCGATTGAATACCTAATTCTATTGCCGCTGTATTTGCTGGCCTTGTTTTATCTCTCCGTTCGTACCATGAAATTTATCCTGGATCATGTGATCCCGGAAGGTCCTGGCCTGGCAATGGATATGCTTTCACAGGCCACGGAACGCATTGCGCAGGAATCCTATTATCAATATGTAAAGGTGCTGGAGAAAGATCCGCAGCCTGTCTATTACGGCCGTGTGCTGCGGGAAAAGGATAAGACGGGCAATGAATGGACGATCTTGCAATATCATTTCTTTTACGCGTTCAATGACTGGCGGCTTGCCGCGAACGGCATGAACCATCATGAAGGCGATTGGGAGATGACGGCTGTGTATTTGAAAAATGATGAGCCGTATGCGGTCTTATTTTCCCAGCATGGTGCCGGCAATATTGAAAAATGGGGGACGACTCGCAAGGCGGTTGATAAGCAGGGACAGGAAACAACGCACCCCGTGGTGTATGTGGCATTGGGGTCCCATGCCAATTACAGCAAACCGGAAGTGATCCGCTCGCCGAGTATGTATAAACCGGGTCGTGTGCAGCGCATCATGTATCGCGTCGACGGCTGGATCCATTATCTGTTTATGCTGATCAACCCGAATCAAAAGGCGAGGCAAATCGCGTTGAAGGAAATCCAATCGCAGCGCACGAATTTCCTTGCGGAGGATGCGTTTATTTACATGCGCGATGAAACCGATCATTATGTGGTGAGTCTGCCAATGGAGATCGCTTCCGGTGATGGCTTCCGTGTTGGGTTTCAGGGTGATAACTTGCGCGAAGGGGTGGTGAAATCGAGCAGTTATATCAAACGGGTGATGTCTGATCGGAAGACGAGCCGGCCCAAAGTTAAAGAGTGGAGGCGCGTGCTCTTGAATCCTGAACCTGATTGGGTACAATATAAGGGATTGTGGGGTGTAAAGAGCTTGTTGAAGGACGAATCCGGTCCGCCTGGCCCAAAGTGGGACCGGCCTAGAAAGAACGAGACCGGCGTGAATGAACGTAAACGCTGGGGCAGGCCGCTTGAATGGCTGCATGAGTTGGAAGAGCTGACACATTGAAATATTTAAACGTCATTGCACAATTACAAAGGAGAGTTTTATGTCTGTTCCACAAGTTCTTGAAGTAGCGATTGGTCTCATTTTTATTTACTACGTATTAGGTTCTGCTGTGTCGATGGTCACCCGCTGGATCAATGAGGCACTTGAAACCCGCGGTGTTGCCTTGGAAAAATATTTGATCAAGATCGTCGGTGATCACAAGGATGACAAGTATCTGAAAGAGTTTGTCTCACTTCCTCAATTGCAAGCGCTTCAGCCGATTCGCTATAAGAATTGGTGGAGCGTGATCACGGCCGATACGAAACCCAAGAAGATCGAAAAGATTCCCGTTTCTGTTCTTGTGGATACCTATTTCGATGTGGTGGGCCTTACTGCAAACCCAGACCTGACATTAATTCAACTTGCCGAGCTGGTGGATAAGCTGCCGGATTCAGATGCCAAAAGTGCCTTCATCAGCTGGATCAATCAAGGCGTCACGAACATCACCGACCTGCGCACACGCACCACCGCATATTTCACCGGCTTGATGGAACAGGCCGCTTCAAAATTCCGAGCCAATGCCCGAAGCTTTGTCATTATGCTTTCGATCGGCGTAACCCTCTTGTTTGGTACCGATAGCATTCAACTTGCCCGCGCCTTGTGGACCAATGCGGAACTGCGCGCACTGGCAGTTGCCAAGGCCGATATGGTCGTGCAGCAGGAAGGTGCCAATGCAAGTTTGGATGACCTCGTCAAGGAACTCGGCGATCTCTCCATCCGCATCGGCTGGTGGCAGACGGAACGCCCTGCCGCCAATGCCACAGCCACCGATTGGGTTTGGTTCGTGGTTCTCAAGGTCCTAGGGCTCGGTATCACGGCCGCGGCTGTGTCACAGGGTTCTTCCTTCTGGTATGATTTGCTGAAAAAGATCACTTCCCCCACCAGTAGCAGTAAAAGCAGTAGTAGTGGAGGCGAAAGCAACAGCAGTAGTAGTTCGGGTGTTGGATAGATTGAATAAAAGTTCCGAGGTGATGAGCCTCGGAACTTTTTTGCACCTTGCCTTGATAAAATTTAACCGATTACAATTGCCTCATGAATCGCAAACCCTTTAAATATGAAGGCTGGCTGTATGGGCTGGCTTTTCTCCTTGCCATCGCCCTGCGCTTGATCGGGTTGGGGCATATGCCGTTGAACGATTTTGAAGCCCGCCTGGCTTTGCAATCGCTTCACCTTGCCAATGGATTGAAGCCTGTGCTTGACGCACATCCGGCTTACATCCTCTTCACCATGCCGTTGTTCTTTCTGTACGGCGGTGGGATGAACGCCTTGGCACGCCTTGTCCCTGCCTTGGTTGGATCTGCGCTTATGTTTACTCCTCTCCTCTTTCAGGACCGCATCAGGCCCCGCCCGAGCCTGATCCTGGCCTTTTTCATTGCACTAGACCCGGGCTTGGTCGCTGTTTCCCGCCAGGCTGGAAGCCCAATTCTAGCGCTCACATTTCTTGTCTTTGCCCTGGGCCTCTTAAATAAAAATGACTTTCGCAAGGCTGGCATTTTTGCTGCGCTGGCCCTTTTGGGTGGTCCTGCCATTTGGGCCGGGCTGCTGGGACTTGCGCTTTCGCTTGCCATCTATCAAGCCGCCAAACTTCGCTTTTCCGATGAAGATAAAGCAAAACCTTTTTCAATGGATGCCTCGCAGCGAAACGAATTCTTCATCGCTATTGCGGTGACTCTGTTACTGGCTGGCACGCTCCTCTTCCTTGTTCCCAATGGACTAAGCGCCGCATTGGCTTCCATTCCTGCCTATCTCAGCGGATGGCGCGCGGTGGTGAAAGTTAATATCAGTTGGTTATTCATCTCCCTGCTGGCGTATCAACCTTTTGCACTTTTGCTGTGCATCCTTGCGGTCATTCGCGGGTGGGTCAAAGCAAGCCGCAAGATCATTCCGTTAAGTATCTGGTTTGTGGTTGCATTGATACTGGCTGTGATCTACCCCGCCCGTCAGATCTCTGATTTGGTCTGGGTGCTGATCCCGTTATATGCGCTGGCTGCTTTGGAATTGATGCGATTTATCAATATCTTCCCCGAAGAACGTGCCGAAACCGCAGGTGCGATCTTGCTCACTGCGTTCCTCTGGGTTTTCGGCTGGCTGAACTTTACCTCCACGGTTTGGAGCATTCCAGGCGAATCGACTTTCAATCAACATCTTATTATGGTGATCGGTTCCGTGGTCCTGTTGATCCTCAGTATCGTGCTTGTTGCATTTGGCTGGTCGGTACGTGTGGCACAGCGCGGACTCGTTTGGGGATTGGGCCTTTCACTTGGTGTATTAAGTCTTGCCGGTACATTGGGTGTCACCGGGCTGCGTGGCGCTTTCAACCCCGAACTGTGGTGGCAGCCCTCCATTCCTTTACAGGCCGACCTGCTCACGACCACAGTGGATGACCTCTCCGAGTGGAGCAAAGGGTATGATGATGGGGTTCCAGTGGTGATCATCGGTATTGATTCACCTGCATTGGAGTGGGCGTTGCGTGAACATTCCCCGAAAATCGCCAACTTCTTTGACGCTTCCGAACCTCCAGCTTTGATTGTCACCACGAATGAATTTGATCCAAATACCATCTCCCCCTATCGTGGTCAGGATTTCAGCTGGAAATTTACGACCTCCTGGGTGGCTGCTCAACCGCGAGACTGGCTGAAATGGCTGGCCTATCGTGAAATGCCTCAGACCAATGAAACCATCATCCTTTGGGCCAGCAATGACCTGTTCATTAATGCTGCGCCTTAAACCTGTATAGAAATCGACCTTCATGACAAATTCAACACGTGTTTCAATCATCGCTCTCGACGGTCCTGCCGCATCGGGAAAATCCACGTTGGGCAGAAAACTTGCAGATACGCTGGGTTACCTTTTTTTCGACACCGGCATCATGTATCGTGCCATCACCTTGATCGGACTCGAACTGGATATGAACCTGCAGGATGAAGCTTCCATCACCAGGCTTGCACAGGATACACAGATCGAGATCCGCCCGCCTTCCAGGGATGATGGCCGTGCCTTCGATATTATGGTCGGCAGCAAGGATATTACCTGGGATGTCCGCCGTGGGGATGTGGATGCAAATGTTTCCGTTGTTTCCGCTTATGCAGGTGTGCGCAAGGCATTATCCGATCAGCAACGCCGAATCGGCCTGCGCGGCAAGGTTGTCATGGTAGGCCGCGATATCGGCACAGTGGTTTTGCCTGAAGCCGATTTGAAAATATATCTGGATGCCAGCGCTGATGAGCGTGCCAGACGCCGCTATGACGAACTCATGGCCCGAAACGAACCGGCCAATTACGATGAAATCCTCAAGAAGGTCATTGAGCGCGATCATATTGACTCCACTCGCGCTGTGGCTCCGCTGCGCGCTGCGGACGATGCCATACTCATTGATTCGGACAAGATGGATGTGGAGCAGGTCTTCAATAAAGTGATTGCATTATGCAAATAGATCAATATCGCCTGCCGTTTCACATTAAACTGAATCGGCTCTGGTTGCGATTTGGGATTCGTTCAATCTTCAAGATCGTTGGGCGGGTAAAAGTACTGGGTCTGAACAATGTGCCTCTTGGAGAGCCCTATGTTATCGCGATGAATCATGTCTCCATTTTTGATCCGCCGGCTGTTGTTTGTTTCTGGCCGGAAGAGCCCGAAGTGATCGGTGCAGCGGATGTGTTCAAGAAAAAAGGGGAGGGTCCCATCCTTTCCTTATATGGAGTGATACCCGTACATCGCGGTGAATATGACCGCACCTTGCTGGAAAAGATTGTTGCGGTCCTGAAAAAAGGCAGGCCTTTGGTCATTGCTCCGGAAGGCGGACGTTCCCACGTAGTGGCAATGCAGCGAGCCATGCCGGGGCTGGGATATATTATCGAACATGCGCAGGTCCCTGTAATTCCTGTCGGTATTCTTGGAACGACCGGTGATTTTTGGCAAAAAGCCAAACGCGGAAAAAAGCCCGCCATTGAATTACGCATTGGAAAACCCATTCATTTTGATCCCATAAAAGAAAAAGGCGCGGAACGCCGCGAAGCCCGTCAACGCAATGCAGATCTGGTGATGCGCTATATCGCCGGCCTGCTGCCTCCGGAATATCATGGGGCGTACGCAGGACAAGCCATTTCAACAGGATGATCGAGACCCCTCCCAAACCAGTGACCGAAGAATGGCGCTCGGAACTAACCCGCCTGCCGGAGTTATCCAAGCCGCGTATCGCGTTTCGACGTTTTTCGCATGGGTTGTTGAAACTGGTTTGTAAAGTTTGTTTGAAAGTATCTGTGGAAGGTCTCGAGAATTTGCCCGCACAGGGACCTGCGTTGCTGGTTATCAATCATCTTGGGGATTCGGATCTGCCAGCCTTGATCTCCGTTTTGCCATATACTCCGGATGCACTTGGCAAAATAGAATTGTACGATGTTCCCATTCTTGGAAAATTGATGGACGCATACGGCGTTATCTGGCTGCATCGCGGCCGGCCGGACAAACGCGCCTTGCGTGCAGCACTCGATGGTCTTGCCGAAGGCCGCATGATTGGCATTGCGCCGGAAGGCCGCTATTCATTAACAGGTGGTTTGGAGGAAGGCACTGGCGGTGCGGCGTTCCTTGCGTATAAATCCGGTGTACCAGTGTTACCGATTGCGATCACCGGCACAGAGAACATAAAAGTGTATGGCAATATGAAAAAGCTGCGGCGTACGCCGGTACATATCAAAGTGGGGAAAATGTTCAATTTGAAGGAACAAGTCTCGGCGAAGAGAGATGCGGTGCCCGAGGGTACACGTCTCATCATGCAGTCGCTGGCTGAGCTTCTTCCCCAGGAATATCGCGGGGCATATTCATCCTCTTCATCGCAAACAATCTTGTAAATCCCAGTCTCGATATTTGAGGCTATAATTTATTAAATGGAATTCGTTTCCACGTTTCTTGCAGGCATTGCCTTCCCCGCGCTACCTACTCTTGCAGGCTGGTTGGTTTGGTTGTCTTTGCTTGGGCTGCTTGTGTATGCAGAAGTACGCTGGCGCGAATATCATTTCACATGGGGGAATCGGGCGTGGGGAATTTTCTTTTTCCTGTTGACACTGACTCTGTTTACCAGCATTTTGCTCCTGCGACCATTTTCCGCTTCGGCCCGGCCCTTGCCCGGGTTGCCCGCCAATGCACCGGGTACGGCGCTGGTGGTTTTATTTGCCATTCCCTGGCTGGTGGGCGGCGGTTTGCTTGGGCCGATTGGTGCGGCGGTGTTGGCGGCATTCGCCGGTTTCCTGCGCGGCGCGCTCGATACCTATTCAATATTTTCGATTTTGGAATTTGCGTTGATGGGCGCGTGGTTTTCAGCGAACGTGCGCCAGCGTTATCGCACACGAACCTATCGGCTTTTGCGCCAGCCCATCGTAAGTGCTTTATTACTGATTCCATTTCATGCTTTGTTTTATGTGATCATTTCCCTGTTCACCCAATGGGGCGCGGATGTGAATGCGCATCCCACGGCCCGGCTCGATTTTGCGTTGAGCAACACGTGGATCGTGACCCTGTCTTTTGGTTGCGAGATGTTGATTGCGGGGTTGATTGCACAATTGGTTGCCGCGATTCTCCCGGGACTGTGGGGAGGGAAGCAGGCCCTGCAGCCTTCCCCTGGGGAACGAAGCCTTGAATCCCGCTTTATGTTTGCGGCAGGCACATTCATTTCTCTCCTGTTATTGACTTTATTGATCGGCGATTGGATCGTAGCGGGTCGCGCAGCGAGAGGCTTGTTGCAGGATGGGCTTTCCACTTCCGCACAATCGGCGGCACAGAATGTCCCTTTCTTTCTGGAGACCGGTCAAAACCTGGCGGCGCAATTGGCTGCCGAGCCGCGCATGTTGGATGCCGAATCCGATGAGCTTCAAAGTATTTTGGCATCCCGGATTCAGGTCGTTCCATACTTCGATCAGGTCTTTGTGGTGGATGCGATTTCTCAAAATGTGATTGCAGCATACCCTGAAACTACAGGTGGATTGAATCAAAGCGAATCAACAGGTGTGCCGTTGGTGTTGAGCGGCGTGTTGACTCAAGTCTATTCCATTCCACCGGTGGAGGCGGGGGACCCTTCACGTGTTTCCTTTGTGATTGGCATTGCAGATGGAAGCGGACAAGTGCGAAGGGTTTTGATCGCCCGCACTTCGTTGAATGCAAACCCGGTATCCCGTCCATTGATCGAGAGTTTGGATAAGATGAAGGATGTAGGGGGAGCCGGTATTTTGGTGGATGAGAATAATCAGATCCTCTATCATTCGAATGAAGGACAATCTGCGGTTGCATATGAAGGCCGTACCGGGAGCGAGGTTCTTTTTTATGATACGACGGCTTCTGATGGGGCACGTCAATTGGTGTATTACCAGCCGGTGGCCGGGCGCCCATGGGCTGTGGTGTTTGAAGTACCCGCCCAACGCGTACAGCAAATTGCGTTGAACATCGCCTTTCCGCTTTCGGTGATGATCGTGGTGCTTGCGTTCGTTGCCCTTGTTTCTTTGAGATTATCGCTGCGTGTGGTGACTCGTTCGCTGCAGAATCTTTCGGTGGAAGCCAACCGCATCGCGCAGGGAAATCTTGATCATCCATTGCCCGTAGTGGGTGTGGATGAAGTTGGGCAGTTAAGCCGCGCGTTCGAACAGATGCGCGCAAGTTTGTATTCCCGCATCGAGGAAAGCGACCGCCTCGTGAGTGTGAGTCAGGGAGTGGCATCCAGCCTGGAGATGCAGGACGCAGTCAAGCCGGTGTTGGAGGCGATCCAATCCATTGGGGCGAGTTCCGTTCGTGTGGTGCTGTCTCCTTCCATTCTTCCTGAAACTTTTATCGAACTTCCATCGCGTTTTGCATGGGGCGATGCACAGGATTTATATGATCATCTGGACGGACAGATCCTCGCGCTCGCTCAAAGCCAGGAACGGATCCTGCTTCCGAACCTGAGTCGTTCCCGTGAATTGGCTCTGGATGCAAACCTGCCGCAGCCGTTGGCGCTGTTGGCTGTGGCGTTGCGGCACGAGAATCGTTATTACGGTGTGGTGTGGGCTGGCTTTGACCAGCCACGCACGTTCTCTGATTCGGATGTTCGCTTCGTGACAACGCTCGCAGGTCAGGCGGCGTTGGCTGTAGCGAACGCTCATCTTTACTTGAATGTTGAAGCCTCTCGAAGACAGTTGGAAGCGATCCTCAATTCCACGCCGGACCCGGTGCTGGTGACCGATCATCGCGACCGTTTGCTGCTCGCCAATCAATCTGCCCTGCGGATCTTGGGAATTGATTTCGGCAAAAGCACCGGCGTTGAGATCGCAAAAGTCTTGAGATTAAAACCCTTGATCGCTTTATTGCAAGGAACGATCCGCGAGAATCAATCCACCGAGATCACCCTGGATGATCATCGAACCTATCTTGCAACGGCTTCCACTGTGATCGTGGAGGGTCGCCCTACGGGTCGTGTATGTATCATGCGCGATGTAACTCACTTCAAGGAATTGGATACGATGAAGTCTGAGTTTGTGGCGACGGTCAGCCATGACCTGCGTTCACCACTGACACTCATGCGCGGTTATGCCACGATGATGGAAATGGTGGGGGAGCTTAATGACCAGCAGCAGGGATACGTGAAGAAGATCGTGACCGGTGTGGAGAATATGTCCCGCCTGGTGAATAATCTCCTCGATCTTGGTCGCATCGAAATTGGTGTGGGACTTCAGGTTGAAAATGTCTCCGTGCTAAATATCATTGAGCGCGCAACCGGTGAATTGCAATTGCAGGCATCTCAAAAGAACATTGTTTTAAGTGTTGAGCTTTCCAGGGATATGCCCCATGCGGTGGAAGCGGATCAGGCCTTGCTGCACCAGGCATTTTATAATCTGGTGGAAAATGCGATCAAATATACGCCTGAGGGTGGCAGGGTTAATGTACGCACCACATCCAAACCGGATTCAATGACCTTTGAGGTGCAGGATTCTGGGATTGGTATTCCAGCGGAAGATCTGCCCCGGTTATTCGAAAAATTCTATCGCGGTTCACAACGTGAAGCGCGCGCGCAACACGGTTCCGGTCTTGGGTTGGCTATTGTTCAGTCCGTTGCCGAGCGGCATGGCGGCCGCGTTTGGGTGCAAAGCATCCTTGGTAAAGGAAGTACGTTTTACTTGCAGGTTCCGCTAGTGCAACCCCATGAACTAAAGTCCGTATAAAAAAGATTGGATTTGTACTATAATCCAGCCTTGTCCTTCCGCGGGAAGGGCTAAATTTTTTGGCTGGTAGTTGGTAAATAAATGATTAATCACGAAGATAATTCACAAACATCGATAATTGAGCGTACTGCAGATTACAAACCACCTCATACATGGCGATCATGGTTGATCGGGCGTCCGCTTTCCACAGCAGATTCAGATCATCAAACCATTGGAAAAGTTGTCGGTCTGGCGGTCTTTGCCTCTGATGCACTTTCTTCAACAGCATATGCCACTCAGGAAATCCTTGTCATTCTTGCGGCGGCAGGGACAATGGCATTTGGATTGGTATTCCCAATCTCCATGGCGATCGTTGCCTTGCTGGCAATCGTGACCATTTCCTATGAGCAGACCATTCACGCCTATCCAAGTGGAGGCGGCGCGTACATCGTGGCTCGTGACAATCTCGGTGAGATTCCAGCTCTGATTGCTGGTTCCTCCCTCTTGATCGATTACATTCTGACAGTTTCTGTTTCCATTGCTTCCGGTGTGGCGCAAATCACCTCGGCTTTCCCCAGCTTGTATGAGTATCGAGTTGTTATTGCAGTTGCATTCATCATGTTCGTCATGGTGATGAACTTGCGTGGTGTGAAGGAATCTGGCGTGGCATTTGCCATACCCACCTATTTCTTTGTATTGATGATGCTGGTCACGGTGGGGGCGGGGTTGTTCCGTTTCTTCGCGGGGACACTTGGTGGTGTGATTGACCCGCCTGAACTTGAATCCCTTCATGGCACAACCTCGGCTATAGGAGCATTCCTGATTTTGCATGCCTTTGCCAGCGGCACCACGGCTCTCACCGGTGTTGAAGCTATTTCAAATGGGATCACGGCTTTCAAGGAACCACGCAGCAAGAATGCCGGCGTTACCCTGATCTGGATGTCCCTTATTCTTGGGTCCCTCTTCCTCGGCATTTCCTATCTGGCTAAAGAGATTGGGGCAATTCCTTCAGAAAGTGAAACTGTGATCTCACAGCTTGCACGAACAGTGTATGGATCGCGCGGCATTCCTTATTTGATGTTGATCGCTGCCACTTCTGTGATCCTGATCATGGCTGCCAATACTGCCTTTGCGGATTTTCCGCGCCTGGGCGCACTTGTAGCCAAGGATGGATTTTTACCCCGACAACTTACATACCGCGGCAGCCGCCTGGTATATTCCCGCGGCATTGTGACGCTGGCTATTATTGCTTCTCTTTTGTTGGTCGTTTTTCAAGCGAGTGTGACACGTCTTATTCCTCTTTATGCCATCGGCGTGTTCCTTTCCTTTACCCTTTCCCAGGGTGGCATGACATTGCGCTGGTGGAAAATTGGAAAGTTAAAGGCAGGCGAAAGCAAGGCTGAAAGAGGATCCACACTGCACTTCGAAAAATCATGGTGTTCCAAGATGATCGTGAATGGAGTGGGCGCTGTCTGTACTTTCATTGTGATGATGGTCTTTGCCATTACGAAATTTCATGACGGCGCCTATGTTGTTTTATTCCTGATCCCGGCGCTGGTCGGTATTTTCTGGATGATCCATCGCCACTACAATGGACTTGCCAAAAAACTTTCCCTTGATAACTTTGGCATTATTCCACCTCATTCCATTCGCCACCGTGTCATTATGCCGGTGAGCGGTGTGCATCAGGGAACACTGGCTGCACTTCGTTATGCGCGCATGTTATCTGATGATGTAACCGCTGTGCATGTTGTGGTCGAGCCGGCGGAGTCTGAAAAGGTCCGCGCAAAATGGGAAACCTGGGGTGAGGGTGTTCGTATGGTTTTGCTCGATTCTCCCTACCGCCTTTTTATCGAACCGATTCTTGGTTATATTTCCGATATTGCAGAACATCGTCAGCCTGGCGAAACGATCACCATCGTGGTTCCCGAGTTTGTCTCAGACAGCCGCGTTACCGCAACACTGCATACCAATACAGCCGAAATACTGCGCAGTCAATTGAAACATCAACACGGCATTGTCATTACGAACGTGCCGTATCACGTACATGAAGAAGAAGGTCTTCATTAAGAAGGAGTTATTATGAATTTTGTAATTGTAGGTTGTGGAAGAGTTGGAGCGGAACTGGCCTACCGCCTCTTCCAAAATGGACATCAAGTTGTGATGGTGGACGTGAAGCAAAGTGCGTTCAACCGCCTCCATCCTGACTTTAGGGGCCGCACTGTCGAAGGAGAAGCACTCTCCGCTGAAGTATTGGAGCGTGCCGGCATCGAAAAAGCGGATGGTCTTGCCGCTGTCACCAACTCCGATACGATGAATGCGGTGATCGGACATTTGGTCCGTTCGCATTATTCATCCGTCAAACAGGTAATTGTGCGAAATTACGATCCTTCCATGCGCGAAATGCTCGAATCGTTTGGGCTGCAGATCATCAGCTCCACTGCCTGGGGTGCGGAGCGTATACAGGAATTGTTGATCGACCCATCCTTCCGTGCAGTATTCTCTGCCGGCAATGGCGAGGTGGAGATGTATGAAATGTACGTCACCCCGAAATGGGATGGAAAAGCCATCTCCGAATTATTGAATGGATGCAACGACACCGTATGCGCCGCGCTGACCCGTGCAGGCCGTGCGGAACTGCCGACTTCATCCACTTCATTGAAATCCGGCGACGTGTTAACTGTCAGCGCCACGCTTGATGGTGTGAAGACCCTGCGCTCGCGTATTCAGGAAGGGTAGGAGATAATCATGTTTGTATTTATTGCTGGTGGCGGCCGAACAGGTGCCCAACTTGCCTCTCAATTACTTGCGCAGGATTATGAAGTGCGCCTGATCGAACATCGCCGTGAGCTGCTCTCGCGCCTTCATCATGAAATCCCAACGGAGACCATTTATGAAGGACAGGCAACGGACCCTGCTGTCCTGAAGCAAGCCGGGCTGGGAAGAGCCAATGTGGTGGTTGCATGTACCAATGATGATGCGACGAATCTTGTCATCTGCTATCTGGCCCGTACCATATTCAAAGTGAAGCGCACGGTGGCACGTATCAATAATCCGCGCAACGCCTGGCTGTTTGACAAGAATTTCCATGTCGATGAAACCATCAATCAAGCGGATGTGCTTTCCCACCTGATCCAGGAGGAAATGTCACTGGGTGACATGATGACCCTGCTTAAACTTCGCCGCGGTCGTTACGCGTTGGTGGAAGAAAAGGTGCCCGCCGGTGCAAAAGCCGTGGGCATGGAACTCAAAGACCTTGGCCTGCCCGAACAATGTGTGATCGCCGCGATCATTCGCAACGGCCAGATCACCCTGCCGCGCGGAAATACCAGGCTCGAACAGTTCGATGAAGTCCTTGCGATCACCGATACCGAAGGGGCGAAACAGCTTGCAGTGTTGCTTGAGCCGCCAGACCGCTCCCTTCTTTAAAATAAAAAATCCTGATGCTGAAAGACATCAGGATTTTTTATTGAGTCAACTTTATTTATTAACCATTTCCTTGACTTGCTCAATATACGCGAGACTTTGATGTCGGAAGTAGGTGTTGTACAACTCGGCGTAATGGCCGTTTTGTTTGAGCAGCCCATCGTGGCTGCCTTCCTCGATGATCGTTCCTTTTTGCATGACGACGATCCGATCAGCGGCTTTGACGGTGGACAGGCGATGAGCGATCAAAATGCTGGTCGAATTTTTCAGGATGAGATTTAACGCCTGTTGGATTTGCCATTCGGTGAACGGATCCACGCTGGCGGTGGCTTCATCCAAAATGAAGATGGCGGGGTTTTGCACCAGCACCCGCATCAACGCCACCAGTTGACGCTGTCCCATCGATAAGCGATTACCCCGTTCGCCCACTTCGGTGTGCAGGCCTTCGGGTAAAGTCTCCAGCCATTCGCCGTCGCCGATCTTTCGGGCGAGTTTGAGCATCTCTTCTTCCGGGACGCCGGGTGCGGCATAGCGAATGTTTTCCGCAACGGTTCCCGAAAACAGAAACGGCACCTGTGAGACGATTCCCAATTGACGCCGGTATTGACTCAAATCCAACGTGCGAATATCACGCCCGTCGATCATCAAATTCCCCTGTTGAAATTCGTAGAAACGTGCGATCAATTTTGCAATGGATGATTTGCCTGCGCCGGTATGTCCCACCAGCGCAAGAGTCTCTCCTGGGGGGATGATCAGGTTGAAGTCCGTGAGAATCGGTTCTTTATCCGAATAACGAAAATGCATGTGATCGAAATGGATCTCGCCTTTGAGTCGCGGCACATCGTTTGTTTCCTTTTGGATCACGTTCGGGTCCGCATCGATCAATGCGAAGACGCGTTCCGCAGCGGAGAGACCTGATTGAATTTGCGCCCAAAAGGAAGTGAGATTCAAAACGGGGAAGAAGAACTGGTCCAGGCTCATGATGAACAAGTACCACGCGCCGATGCTGACCAAACCTTCCGCAGCGCTTAATCCGCCGACGTAGACGAGTACACCGACAAATACACCGCCGACGGCATTGAGTACGGGGAATACGAGTGAAAGGATCAATCCGCGCTGTACGTTTACGTGATAGGACTGTTGATTCGATTCGTCGAAAGACTGAAAGATGCTGGCTTCCTGACGGAAATTTTTAGCAATTGAGATTCCGCTGATGGTTTCTTTAATTGCCGCATTCACGTCAGACATGGCCTTCATGCCTTTTTTTGTCACGCGTCTTGCCAGCACGCGGAAGCCGGAGGCGATGGCAAAAATGAACGGCAGAAAGCCGATGAGCAGCAATGCAAGCCGCCACTCGGTACGAAAGAGGACCACTGCGATCAGGATCGCTTGAAAGATTTGCGAGACTACATCGGTGATGATGACCACGAGCTGGCCGAAGTCGTTTGTATCTGATGTAATGCGTGAGACGATGCGGCCTGAAGAGAACTGATCGTAAAAAGATAGATCGTGTTCGGCAGCGGCGCGGAAGGCGCGCGTGCGCATTTCAAGGACCACATCGCCGACGGCGCGCACGATCAACGCACGCCTCAGCCAGTTCAATCCCCATAAACCCACGGCCACGCCGACCAGCGCCACACCCACCCATGCGATCGCTGAGGTGCTTGGCTGCTTTTGGATCAAGTCCACAATGCGGCTGACGATCACCGGCAGGGATGCGCCAATCACAGCCAGCGCGATGATGGTAATGGATGCATACACAAGCCGCGAGACCTGTGTGTTGAAATAGTTGATCATGCGGCTCACCAGCACGCGGTCTGTATACTGGCGGTCGTATTTTTCGTCGTCGAGCCCTGCAAAAAAACCCATAGTTTTAGCCTCTAGCGTTTGGCAATTGGCTTTTAGTTGCTGGCTCCTGCCAACTGCTATCAGCTAATTGCTGTTCGCTACTCTTTTATTCTCTAAAGATTCTCGAATATGCTTCGGATGTTTTCATCAATTCATCGTGCGCGCCGATTGCGACGATCTGCCCCTTGCGCAGGACGATGATCAAATCGGCCCAACGGATCTGGGATAGGCGGTGGGTGATGATGAAGGTGGTACGTCCGCGGGCGGCGTTTGAGATGGCGCGCTGGATTTTATCTTCGGTTGCCGAATCGATCGCGGAGGTTGAGTCGTCCAGCACCAGCACGCGCGGATCGGTGAGAAATGCGCGGGCGAGTGCAATGCGTTGGCGCTGTCCGCCGGAGAGCATGACGCCGCGTTCACCGACCGTAGTGGCGTAGGTTTGATCAAAATCAAGGATGAAGTCATGTGCCTGTGCAGCAATCGATGCGGACATGATCTCGTCTTTTGTGGCACCGGGTTTGCCGAATGCAATATTGTCGCTGAGCGAGCGGGAGAACAAAAAGATATCCTGTTCGATGATGGAGATCTGTTCGCGCAGCGAGGCAAGATTCCACTCGCGCACATCCACGCCATCTACAAGCACCTGGCCTGAGCTGATATCGTAGGTGCGGTTGATCAATTTCGCGAGCGATGTTTTTCCAGCGCCGGTCTGCCCTACAATGGCAACCGTTTGCCCGGGTTTAACCTTGAACGAAATGTCCTTAAGTACGGATTCGCCGTTTGGATAACTGAACGAGACGCGGCGAAATTCGATTTCACCGCGCATTTCCGAGGTCCGCCCTGAGGCGTTTTGATCGAGCTTGGTCTCGCTATTGATCAGTTCCAAAATGCGGCGGGCGGAGGAAAATCCCAATGAGATCTGTGAATATGCCCACGTGGAAGTAAAGGTTGGGAAGCCTAAAAGCTGAAGCATTCCAAAATATGCGATGACTGCACCGACATCGATCAGGCCTGCGCGAAACAGAAAAAGCGCATGGACCAGGCCGGTTGCATACGCCATGCCAAGCAAAAGCATGGCAATATATTTTGCTTCAAGGTCGCCCTGCTGTACGAACGCATTGCGCACTTCATTTGCATTGATGCCAAAGCGATTCACTTCCGCATCCTCCTGCGCTGCGCCTTTCATGATCTCCACGCCGTCGAGTGACTCGGAAAGATGGGTATTCATCTTTCCGAATGATTCCCTCACGTCATCGGTGATGGGGGAGAGTTGCTTTAGATAGCGGGCGAGGGCAATGAAATAAATGACGGTGAATACAAGCGGCGTGGCGATCAGCGAGATGTGATAGCGCGGTGCAAAAAAGATCGGCATGAGGATGAACATGAACGAACCCACCACGAGGTTCACGCCGGGACTGAACATGTAGTTCACTTCACGCACATCGTTCGTGGAACGCGCCATCGTATCGCCGACGGGTTGTAAATTATGAAAGGTCATGCTCTTGCCGAGCAGGGAAAGATACAGCTCGTCGCGGATATCGCGTTCCATTTTTTGCGCCATTAATTCCGCGCCGAAGTTTCGGCCAAACTGAAGCACACCGCGAATGATCTGCGATATCCCGATCGTGATCGCAAGCGGCAGCAGCACGGACGTATCCGGTGTTGGTTTCAACATCGCATTGAACGCATCGCCGGTGAGAACAGGCACCACCACCGCCAGCACGGCATTCCCGATCGCGCCGACAATCAGCATGATCATGATCAGCCAATATGGGCGGACATGGGAAAGGATCCAGCGCAAAGGGGAGGAATGTTCGAACTTATTGGTGCGATGTAATGTAAATTCTGCTGGGATTGATAGGGAAGACATTATTTGATTTTACCACCCTGCTTCCGTACCCTTCAATTCGGAGCGGGGTTATCTTATTTAGACTGGCAATTCGGTCAGTCCATTTTCTACATTCAAGGAGAGTGTGAAATGTCTTTGCCCAAAACAATTTCCGGTTGGTGTATGTGGTTATACTTCCTCTGGGTCGGCCTTGGCGCATTTGTGGCCCTTCCCATGGCAGGCATCATCGGCGGTGTCCTCGCCCTTGGCTATGCCATCTTCGCCCTGCTTGGCAAATAATTAATTTTTAAAAATGAGAAAGCCTCCCGCCTGGGAGGCTTTCTCATTTAATCTCGGAAAACAGCTTTGCACATTGCAAGGCATACTCGTCATCCATGTTATCTTCAATGCTCCACCATGCGGATAAGACAGCATGGGCAGTTGCCCAGTTAATTATTTTTTCGCGTTCCCAGCTTAATCTTTCCGAGAGAATGTCGATGCGCCTCTTTGCTCTAATCTGAAAGCTGCTTCCGTCCGAGATGCTGCCCCATGGATTTAGCATCAGCGGTCCTATCTCATAGCCCAGCGGACCAATGACTCCCTTCGGGTCGATGATCAGCCAGCCGCGTTCGGAGGAGAGAATGTTGAAGTGATGAAAATCTCCGTGCATCAGGCCCACGTTTTTATCTGCGAATAACTCCGGTAAAAATAATTCAACCCGCTCCAGCAATTCCTTCGGAAATGGTCCCGTCCCGCCGTTGAAATGCGGACGAATTTTCTTCAATCCATCGAACCAGTCAGATAATTTTATAGATTTATCTTGTAGGGGCGGGGTTACCCCGCCCCTACGATGTATGTTCAGCATCACATCCGCTGCGATATTCGTGCGTTCATCATCGTCTTCCAGCTCAGATAACATCTTTCCCGGCTTGAGTCTTTCCAACAATAATAATCCCCGTTCTTCATCATGTTCCAGCAATCGGCAGGCACCCTCGCCATTGAAGAATTGCAGTGCGTTCATTTCACTGGTCAATTCAGGGTTGGGGACGCTCATTTTGATAATAACCTCTTCGTCATGAGCGGAGCCGTATGTATTTCGCGGCGCAGTCGAAGGACGCTTTGCAAAGGCCACGAAATTAAAAGATAGATTGGGGACAGGTTGAATGTTCGACAGTCCCCAACGTCCTGAAACTTCGTCGATTAAAGAAGGAAGGACAGCAAGAAATTTCTCGCCATCCTCTTTATAGACATTTTTTATTGTGGTAATGAATGAATCGGGGAGTTGCATTTTATTTATTGCATTCTGTAGGGACACAGCGCCGCTGTGTCCCTACGAGATTACTTCACCCAGCTCAACCCAATGCGGCCGCGCTCGGTTTCTATTTTTTGAATTTCCACGTCGATAATGTCGCCGACTTTGAGGATAGTGCCGTTGGGTATCTGGCTCTTATGCAGAAGGCCATCTTGCTTGACACCGATGTCTACGAAGGCGCCGAAGTCCACCACGTTGCGGACGGTGCCTTTGAGCTGCATGCCCGTTAATAAATCTTCGGCTTTGAGCACATCCGAGCGCAGGATGGGCGCGGGAGTATCGGAGCGTGGATCACGGCCTGGGCGGACGAGTTGTTCGAGGATGTCCTTCAATGTGGGGACGCCGCAGTTTAATTCTTTGGCTAACTCTTCGTGAGAGATCTTTGAGGTGAGGAATTCCAAGGCGGCGATTCTGTCTGGGATAGACGAATCAACTGTCAGCGCGGCGCGAGCGAGAATGGATTCTGCTATCGTGTAGGATTCTGGATGGATCGCTGATTCATCCAACGGGTTTGCCCCATTTCGAATCCGCATGAAGCCTGCTGCCTGTTCAAAGGCTTTGGGACCCAGACCAGCGACTTTCTTCAAGGCAGTGCGGGATTTGAATGGGCCATTCGCGTCACGATGTGTGACGATGTTGTTTGCGAGTTTGGGGCCGATGCCCGCAACATGCGTCAGCAGCGCGGAGCTGGCAGTGTTGACATCCACACCAACACTGTTGACCACGCTTTCTACAACGCCATCGAGGGCGTGCGTGAGCGCGGTTTGATCGACATCGTGTTGATACATGCCCACGCCAATGGACTTGGGATCGATCTTGACGAGTTCGGCGAGTGGGTCTTGCGCGCGGCGGGCAATGGAAACTGCGCCGCGGATGGTGACATCGAGATCGGGGAATTCAGCGCGGGCAAGTGACGATGCGGAATATACGGAAGCGCCCGCTTCATTGACAATTAAATATTTGGTAGGTAGGGGTGCGTCGCGACGCGCCCCTACGATCTCGGCGACCAATTTTTCGGTTTCGCGTGAGGCAGTACCGTTGCCGATGGTGATGAGCGTGACGTGATGGCGGTTGATCATATCCTGCAGGGTGTTGATCGAACCTTTCCAATCGTTCTTCGGCTCGTGCGGATAGATCGTGCCAGTGTCGAGCAGTTTGCCAGTGGCGTCTACGACGGCGACCTTGCAGCCTGTGCGGAAGCCAGGGTCAATGCCGAGGACAACTTGATTGGCAAGAGGGGCTTGTCCGAGCAGGGCGCGCAGATTGGTGGCGAAGACCTGAATGGCGTGATTGTCTGCGACCTCGCCTTTTTCACGGCGGACATCGCGTTCGATTGCGGGGAGCAAAAGGCGCTCGGCGGAGTCTCGGATGGCAAGTTCGAGTTGTTCGGCGAAAGGACTGATGATGTCCTGCTCAAATTCAGATTGCACGGCGTTGAGCCAGTCACGTTCGGGGACGTCCACACGCACGCGCAGGATGCCTTCCTTTTCGCCGCGGGTGAGTGCAAGAATTTGATGCGGTTGGAGTCTGTCCACACGCATGGAGAAATCGTAATAGCTTTCGTACACACGCTTTTCATCGGCGGCATCTGCGACCTTCACGGAGTGAACAGCGGAAAACCTGAGCGCCTTCTCACGAGTCGCGGCACGGACGTTGGCATTTTCGCTGATCATTTCAGCAAGGATGTCACGCGCACCTTGCAGGGCTTCTTCGATGTCTGCCACTTGCTCGTTGAGGAATTTCTTTGCAAGCTTTTCAGGCGAGCCGCTGTTGGATTGCTTGAGAATTAATTCGGCCAGCGGTTCCAGTCCCTTTTCACGGGCGACCATGGCGCGGGTGCGGCGTTTCTTTTTGTAAGGTGCGTAGAGGTCTTCGAGCGCGGTCATGGTGACGGCAGCGTTGATGCTCTCGCGGAGTTCTTCTGTGAGTTTGCCCTGCTCTTCGATGGATGCGATGATGGAGACACGGCGTTCGTCGAGCGCACGCAGGCGGATGAGTTCATCGGCAATGATGCGGATCTGTTCGTCGTCGAGAGAGCCTGTCATTTCCTTGCGGTAACGGGCAATAAATGGGACGGTGTTGCCTTCGTCTAAAAGGTTGATAACAGCCGTAACTTGCGATGGCTTGACATTGAGTTGGGATGCGATCTGTTCAGCGTGGGTCATGGATGCGATTTTATCATAGTAGAACAAAATTTCTTTTAAAAATAAAAGGAGCATGGATGGAAAATCCATGCTCCTTTTTGAAAAACTGGATTGTTATTTATTGTTCCTTGTATTTCACTAAAAATACTCCCACGACAATCATCCAAAGCAGCCATAATAAACTGCCGTACAGCCCGCCCCAATCGACGACGGGAAAATCAGGGATTGCAGTGGCGAAGAGTTCGGTTTGTCCGAGAATGTACACTGCGGAAGTAATCCAGCCCAGCCATGCAACCCATTTGCTGAACATTTCGGATTTATAAATGATGGCGCTGATCAGGCTCATCCAGATGATGATCAGGAATTGTCCCATGTGTTCACCGAGGATGACTCCGCCATATTGATGGATGGCGCTAAACACAACGGGGATGGCTGCCTTCGTGGCTGAATCAGTCGTCGGGTCGGTGAAGAGGCGCGCGAGGACAGGGACGACAAAGACCCAGCGCAGCAGTCCGATCACCTGAACAATAAATCCGATTACGCCGATCGTGGTGGCAGTTTCAAGAAAGGGGGAGTTCTCCTTTTCAAGAATTCGTTTGAGCAGGATGACGCCGAATAACATGGGAAGGCCGACCCACGCGAAGGCAAGCCAAGTGTAAATGAGCGAATTGCCGCCTGCGTGGAATCGGGTGAGGATTTCCTCCATGGGTAGGCGCAGGATATCAGGATAGTCAAAGTTCATGATGAGCAGGGTGTAAGGGATATTGACGAGAATTGCACCGATGATAAAGAAAAGGCCGGTAAGCTTGCGAAGTTTGTTTTCAGACATGTTGATCTCCTATGATCTATTGATAAAGGGTTCGAGAACTTGCATCATTAATCCAACGCCGCGTTCCATTTGTGTTTCGTTGACAGGTTTACCTCCGATCTCCAGACTGTTGGGCCAGAATTCAGTGATGAGCCAGATGGTTTCTGCCAGATTGGTGCGGACCTCGGAATCATTCACCGCACTCAATACGCCTGAGGATACAAACGCATCGAATAACTGGTCAAAGCCTTCAAAGCTGCGTTTGCGATAGGCTGCGAAATTCGATTTCAGTTCAGGATCGTTACGCAGCAGGGCAGCCAATTCACGATAAACGAAGCGATAATTCCAGAGGATCTTGTAATTGATGCGCACGTATTGCTGCAAGTCGTCGAGGGTTGGAATTTTGCCTGCCGGCAGGGCAAAGCCTGCATCGGTGGCTGCATACAGGCGCTCGAACAATTCGCGGATGATTTCCTCCTTGTTGTGGAAGTGATAGTACAAATTGCCCGGGCTGATGCCCGCCGCTTCCGCAATATGATTGGTGCTGACCGAGGATGTGCCTTCCTTGTTGAAGAGGGTGAGGGCGGTGTCGAGAATTTTGTCGCGTGCGCTCATAATCTGCCTCCTAGAGTATTTACTCTAATAGTATAGAGTAAATACTCTAATCTGTCAAGGAAAAAACAGGGGCGGGTTATCCCGCCCCTGCAAAGCAACAAGCCTGTGGCGCTCAAGGTTGGCTGTTCTTCGCCTCTTGCACGGCAGCCATAACCTGTGCGGAAACTTTTTCAATGGACTCAAAACCGTTGATCTCAACGAGCAGTCCGCGCTCTGTGTAATATTGGATGAGAGGGGATGTCTGTTTTTTGTAGATCTCAATGCGGTTTAAGACTGTCTCGGCCTTGTCATCATCACGTTGGAAAAGCTCCGATCCGTCGATATCACAGACCCCTTTCTTCTTCGGCGGGTTGAAACTTTCATGGAAAATATGACCCCCCGCTTTACAGGTCCATCTTCCTGCCAGGCGTTCGATCAGAGACTCGACGGGGGCGGTGATAAAAAGAACGAGGTTGACCCGTCCGCCGAGGCTGTTCAATAATATTTCAAGTTCATCTGCCTGTGTTGGAGTGCGAGGAAAACCATCCAGGATGGTTCCGTTTTTGCAATCCGACTGTGTAAAGCGTTCGCGCAGCATGGCGATTGTCACGTCGTCAGGTACCAGTTGGCCTTTGCTGATAAACGTATCCGCCAGCCTGCCCAATGGAGTGCCGTTCTTAATATTCTCACGGAAGATATCTCCGGTGGAAATGTGCGGCAAATTGAGTTCGTTTGCCATCACTTTGGACTGTGTGCCTTTTCCCGCTCCCGGCGGGCCGAGCAGTACGATATAAGTAAGCATAGTCACCTCATGAACTCCTCGCAAAACAAGATTTGTCTTCGATAACTTATCTTAGTACTCTGACATCCACAAGATATTTCTAAGGTTCAGCTACTTATACTTATGATGGAAAAAGTTTATCAAACACCTCCGGACAATATTTTTGCACCATCTCAGATGAGATGCCGTTCTCTTTGCATATCTCTGCATACAAATCCACGCTGGGACGGCGGATTCTTTTTTGGGTGTCGAGGTCGAGACCCCACAGGCCGAAGCGCTGAGTCCAGCCGCGTTCCCATTCGAAGTTATCCACGAGTGACCAGTGGAAGTAGCCTTTGACCGGCCAGTTGAAATTGACCGCGCGCCAGACCTGATGCAGATGCTGCGCGATGTAACGCGGACGCATATGATCGTCCGAATCTTCCACACCGTTTTCGGTGATGATGATCGGCAGGTGCGGATAGGTGCGGTCGATCCATTTAATTGAGTCGAAGATGCCTTCGGGAATGTTGGCGAGAAAGTTCGTGTCGCTCATGTCGCCATCTTTGGGATAGCCGCTGTTGGAGAACAATTCGCCGGGGCGGGTGATGTCAAACCAAACCGTATCGACAGAATAGTAATTCAGGCCGAGATAATCCTGCGTGCCTTTGGCTTCGGGGATATTTTGATTGCCGACGGGAGACTTCATCACGCCGCTGGAGATCGCGGTGGGGAAGCCCATGTTGAGTCCGCTGTAACGGATGTCCCGCATGAGTCTGTCCAATGGGGACCATTTGATGCGCGGCACCATCGGGCGATAATGCAAGGCATAACCCACACGTGACTCAGGCTGCAATTCATGAATCGCGCGGTATGCTGCGGCATGTGCGCGGACCATGTTGCCCAGCACGCGCATGGATAATTTGAGGTCTTGTTTTCCGGGAGGGAATGCACCCTGCACATATCCGCTCAGGGCATACACGTTCGGCTCGTTGATCGTACACCACAGCGTGTTGTATTCCTTCAACGCATCGACAACCTTGCGTGTGAACTTTTCGAACAGCGGAACGATGTCTGCATTTTCCCAGCCGCCGCGTTCGGTGACCCATAGTGGATCGGTGAAATGATGCAGGCTGACCAGCGCGGTCATGTTGCGTTCCTTCAATCCACGTAACATGGCGCGATATTTTTCCAACGCTTCTTCATTCCAGGTATCAGGTGTTGGTTGGATGCGGCTCCACTCGACGGAGAAGCGATGCGCGTTCTGTCCCGTCTCGGTGGCGCGGTCGAAGTCCTCCCGCCAGCGTCCGCCCCACCAATCGGCGGCCAGACCAGATTTATGGATCGTATGCCCCGCTTCTTCCCAGGCGTGCCAATTGTTATTGGTGTTGTTGCCTTCCACCTGGTGCGATGCGGTGGCCGTCCCCCATAAAAATCCTTTTGGAAAATGATACGTCCCTTGAGGCATGATGTTTCTCCATTCAACGTAGGGGCACAGCGCCGCTGTGCCCCTACGAGCGATTCAAATACGCGAGATATAACGCCACAGACCCTGCAACAGCGGCGTTCAATGATTCGATCTGGCCCTTCATGGGCAGCTTCAAAACGATATCGCATTTCTTTCGGACGAGATCATGCAGCCCTTCGCCCTCCGAACCGACGACGAGTCCCAATGCGCCTTTAAGATGACGAGAGCCCGCTTCGATCTCCGCCCCGGCTTGATCCAATCCAACGACCCACACATCATTCTCTTTGAGCGCGTCAATCGTCTGCGACAGATTCGCCTGCGCAATAAGCATGTGTTCGCTTGCGCCCGATGATGCATTGACCACGGCGGGAGTCACATCCACCGTGCGGGCGAGGGGAATGACGATGCCATGCACGCCGAGCGCTTCGGCAGTGCGGATGAGTGTGCCGAAGTTCTGCGGGTCCTGCAAAGAATCAAGCAAGAGGATGAATGGCTGCTCGCCCTTTGCATGGTCAAGGATCTCGACCACATCCGAATACGGATACTTGCTGACCTCGGCCACGATGCCTTGATTGTTCTGATGGACTTTATCGAGCTTGGGGCGGGGGACGCGATTGACCTTCACCTTTTGTTCTTTTGCCAGTGCGAGGATCTCGTCGATGCGGCCTTTGTCCTGCACGCCATCGGCGATCTCCACGGAAAAGACCTGTCTGCGCTTCGCGCGCAGGGTTTCATAAACTGCATTGCGGGAATAGATGAGTTCTTTCATATAATTTTATTTTACTTGAAAAAAAGTAGGGACACAGCGCCGCTGTGTCCCTACTACAAGACCATTATCCCCATCTCCAGGTCGTGCCGTCTTTGCTGTCTTCGATGGCCACGCCCATCTCTTTGAGCTGGTCACGGATCTCGTCCGAGCGTGCCCATTGTTTTTGCTTGCGCGCTTCCGTCCGTTCCACGATCAAGGCATTGACCTGTGCATCCTGATCGCTTGAGCCTTGTTTTTCTTCAAGCTTTAGCCCCAATACACCGGCCAATTCCTTGAAGGAGGCTTGTGCAAGGCCAAGTTGTTCATTTGTTGCGCCATTATCTCTTGCTGTGTTAATGGCCTTGGAGAGTTCGAACAGGGCGGCGACGGCACCTGCGGTATTGAAGTCGCTATCCATGGCTTCGATCAAGTTTGTTTTTGCGGATTCAGCTGCTGAAGCGAGGGTGGAGACAGCATCAGCGGCAAGTCCTTTTGCGGTAGAAGAGGCAGGCCGCAGGGCAGATTTGAGGCGTTCGACATTTTTCTCCGCAGCGGCGAGCGTTTCGTCATTGAATAACAACGGCGCGCGATACGTCCCGTTCAAAACGAGCATACGCATCACATCGGCGGAACGCGTGGATAAAAATTCCTTGATGCTGACGATGTTGCCAAGTGACTTGGACATTTTTTCGCCGCCGAGTTGCAACATGCCGTTGTGAACCCAATAGCGGGAGAATTCCTTGCCGGTGTAGCTTTCGCTTTGTGCGATCTCGTTTTCATGATGCGGAAAGATCAAATCATTGCCGCCGCCGTGGATGTCGATTTGTTCGCCGAGTTCTGCGAGGTTCATGGCTGAGCATTCAATGTGCCAGCCTGGGCGGCCCTTGCCCCAGGGAGAGTCCCATGAAATTTCGCCTTCCTTCGCGGCCTTCCACAACGCGAAGTCCATCGGGTGATCCTTGGCTTCGCCCACTTCGATGCGCGCGCCGGCCTGCATGTCATCCAATTTACGATTGGAGAGCCGGCCGTAATCGGGGTCGCTGGTCACGCGGAAATACACATCGCCGTTCGAAGCGGCGTAGGCATGTTCCTTTTGGATCAGGCCCTCGATGAATTTGATGATCAATGGCATGGTCTGGCTGACTTGCGGGTTGGCAGTGGCAGGCAGGACGTTCAGGCTCTTCAGGTCGCTGGCATAATCATTGATGTAGCGCTGTGAAAGTTTGAGCGGGTCTTCGCCGAGTTGTTTGGCGCGGTTGATGATCTTGTCATCCACATCGGTATAGTTCATGACGTGCTTGACGGTGTAGCCGCGATATTCGAGGTAGCGGCGGATGATATCGAAGACCAACGCCGACATGGCGTGTCCAACGTGCGCGTCGTTATACACCGTCACACCGCAGACGTACATTTTGACGAGATTCGGTTCGAGGGTTTGGAATTCTTCGGTTTTGCGGGAAATGGTGTTGTAGATTTTCAGCATGATTTCTCTTTGTGATGAGGATGTACAGAGGTTTTTGAAGTTCTATTTTAACCTACAGATGCATTCAAGTGATAGGGGACGGGTAAAACAAAACAGGACGCAGCTTGTACGTCCTGTTCACTAATTCCTATTCACCGGTTCTATTTCTTGTTCTTTCTTGCGGTTTCTTCATCCACGCGGCCGAAGATCATTCTGCCGGCGGCGGTTTGCAGCACCTTGGTGATGTTGACTTCCATGTATTCACCGATATAATCCTTGCCGTTCTCGATCACGACCATCGTGCCATCGTCCATGTAGCCCACACCCTGGCTGTGTTCCTTGCCTTCCTGAATAATGTTAATACGCAGGATCTCGCCGGGCAACACAACGGATTTTACGGCATTTGCCAATTCGTTGATATTAAGGACGGTCACGCCTTGTAATTCGGCGATGCGGTTAAGGTTGTAGTCGTTGGTCAATACCGGGCTTTTGAGCTGCTTGCCCAGCACGATCAATTTATCGTCCACTTCACGCACGCCGTCCACGTTAATATCCGAGATGCGGACGAGGATGTTGGGAAGTTTCTGTAATTCTGCGAGCACTTCCATGCCGCGGCGTCCGCGCTGGCGGCGCATCCCATCAGGGGAATCTGCTATATATTGAAGCTCGTTCAGCACAAAGCGGGGAATGAGAAGCGTGCCGGGCAGGAATCCGGTCTTTGCGATGTCGGCCACTCTGCCGTCAATGATGACGCTTGTGTCCAGCAGGATATTGCGATTGAGGTTACTCCAGGAGGAGGAACCGCCTCCTTCACCGCGGCCGCTTAAAGTGCCAAGAAGTCCCATGATATCTCCCTGACGCATGACGAACAGTGAAACCCCAAAATAAGAGAATACGATCACACCGATAAAAGGTAATATCTGGCTGAAGGGTTGCGGGAGCAGGGAAAGAGGGAAGCCTAGCAAGGCCGCGATCAACAATCCAACGACGAGGCCTGTCAACCCGGCAAACAAGGTTTCAGCGGCCAGGCGTCCTAGGAGGGAGCGCATGGCCCGGGCGGGGCGCGTGGTGAAATAGGGAGTAAGGATGAGCCCGGTAAGGGCGCCTACAAGAGACAAGGTGATGGCGTTAATGGGTTTATCCGGTGTGAACTGATACCCCCAGTATCCGCCTGCAATGCCAAGTGCGATCATGCCAATAATACGAAGAACAAATTCAAAACTCATGAATAACTCCTTTTACGAAAAATAAATGCAATGAATAGTCATCATAGCACGGCTACCAACGCGAGTCAATTCAAAACTGTGCCTCTTCTAATAAAATTGATATAATCCGCGCACATCCAGCTGATTTTGGTACTTTTGGAACCTTTAGATTACAAAATAGAAAATGAAACTTATTGATACGCTCAATCGCCCCTTACGTGACCTGAGAATCTCTGTCACGGACCGCTGTAATTTTCGCTGCGTATATTGCATGCCCAAGGAGATCTTTGGCCCGGATTATCAGTTCCTGCGCCGCGATCAAATTTTGACCTTTGAAGAAATTACACGCCTGGCACGCATCTTTGTCGGTCATGGGGTGGGCAAGATCCGCCTCACTGGGGGGGAGCCATTGGTGCGTAAGGATTTTCCCCAGCTGATTGCCATGTTGTCCGAGATTCCTGATGTCGACCTTACATTAACCACGAATGGAGCACTGCTTGCAAAAAATGCACAGACTCTTAAAGATGCCGGCCTAAAGCGGGTAACAGTGAGCTTGGACTCGCTGGATAATGAAATCTTCAAAGCCATGAACGATGTGGATTTTCCGGTCGAGAAGGTCATTGAAGGCATGGACGCCGCCGTCGCTGTTGGTTTGACTCCCATTAAAGTAAACATGGTTGTCAAGCGTGGACTGAACGAAGCGAGCATCTTGCCGATGGCGCGTTTCTTCCGCGAAAAAGGATACATTCTGCGGTTTATCGAATATATGGACGTGGGTCATACCAACGGCTGGCGCATGAATGACGTTGTTTCAGCAAAGGAAATTGTGAGCCTGATTCATGCGGAAATGCCGCTTGAGCCGCTTGACCCAAACTATCGCGGTGAAGTAGCCGAACGTTGGCGCTACAAGGATGGAAGCGGTGAGGTCGGCGTGATTGCTTCCGTTACGCAGGCGTTTTGCAGCACCTGTAACCGGGCTCGGTTATCCGCTGAAGGTTCGTTGTACACCTGTCTGTTCGCGGTTAAAGGTCACGATTTCCGCGACCTGCTTCGCAACGGTGCGACCGATGAAGAGATATCAAAACAGATCGCGCTAGTATGGAGCAAGCGCGCAGATCGTTATTCCGAATTACGATCTGAAAATACGACTTCCTTACCCAAAGTGGAAATGTCCCATATTGGCGGGTAATAGTCAATTCTGAATTTTACGACCTGCTAAACTAAACTGAAGTATGAACTACAAAATACCGCGATCGCATTCGCGGTATTCGCGTTAAAATGAGAGTGAATATTTTCATTAAACTGAAAAAGGAGTCATCATGGCTTGGGACCGGAAACTCATGCGCACCGTACGTGTGCGAAACTCGCAAAAAATGGGCGTGCTTGCAAAACTCTTGACCGCGGTCGCGGAGGCCGGGGGCTCGGTGGGAAGCATCGAACTCCTGACCGAGACCTCGCAAACGGTCATGCGTGACATCACAGTGTACGCCGAAGATACTGAACAATTGGAACGAATTCTGCTTGCAATCGGCAACAATGAAGGCACCCGCATCCTGGAAGTACTTGACCGTGTTCTGGAGCTGCATCAAAAAGGCAAGATCGCGATTCGCTCCCGCTATCCCATCGATTCCTTGACCACGCTGCGCCGTGTGTACACCCCGGGCGTTGCAGAAGTGTGTCGAAGAATCGCGGAAGACCCGTCACAAGCGCGCTTGTATACGAGCATCAGCCACATGGTGGCAATCGTCACCGATGGAACTGCGGTATTGGGGCTCGGTGATATTGGTCCGCTTGCGGCGATGCCGGTGATGGAAGGCAAAGCCATGTTGATGGAAACCCTCGTTGGTCTTTCCGGTATCCCAATTCTTTTGAACACGAAAGATACAGAAGAGATCATTCAAACCGTCGCAGCGATCGCTCCAACGTTTGCTGCGATTCAACTCGAGGATATTTCCGCGCCGCGTTGTTTTGAGATCGAAGAACGGTTGCAGGCCATGTTGGATATTCCCGTGATGCATGATGACCAACATGGTACAGCGGTCGTCAGCTCTGCGGCTGTGATGGTGGCGGCTCGTGAAGCAGGCATGGATTTTTCGAAAGCGGTCATCGGACAGATCGGGTTGGGGGCGGCCGGGCAGGCCATCGGTCAGATGATGATGCGTTTGACAGGGAATCCAGTATATGGCGCGGACCTGAGTCCCGAGGCGTTGGATCGTTTTGAGAATCGCGGTGGTATAAAATCCGACTTGAAAGCTATCATGGAAACATGCGATATCGTGGTGGCAACAACAGGTGCACCGAATTTGATCAAGCCGGAGATGGTGCGCAAGGGACAGGTGATCCTCGCGCTTTCAAATCCCAACCCTGAGATCGATCCTGAAGTTGCGTTGAAGCATGGCGCGGCATTTGCGGGCGATGGAAAATCGGTGAACAATGTTTTGGGTTTCCCGGGGATTTTCCGCGGGCTTGTCGATTCAAATGCGTCACGCATTTCGCATGAAATGTTGGTGGCCGCTGCAAAAGTTTTGGTGGAGATGACCCCGCCCGGTGAATTGGTGCCGCATCCTTTGGATAAAAAAGTTCATCGCGCTGTGGCCCGCGCTGTGGCGGAGATGGCGATCAAACAGGGGATCGCCCGCGCTGAATACGTACCGTACGTGGAAGATTGAAAATAAAAGCCGAGTTCATTATGAACTCGGCTTTTTGATTCTATACTTCTACATTCCACTTGCTATATTTTTTATTCTTTGCCCGTACAACATCGTCAAATAACTCGCGCAACCTGGTGGTGATCGGACCCATCTTTCCGGTGCCAATGGGACGATGATCCACTTTGGTTACGGAAACAATTTGGGCTGCGGTGCCGGTCATGAACAATTCCTCGGCAATGGAAACCTCGGTGCGATCAATGGATCGTTCCACAACTTCAAGTCCCAATTCATCGCGTGCCAGTTCCATGACGGAGCGGCGGGTGATCCCTTCGAGGATGTTGTCCGTCACAGGCGGCGTGATGACCACGCCATCGCGCACCATGAAAATATTCATCGCCGAACCTTCTGAGACATGGCCGTTGCCATCGAGGGCAAGTGCTTCATCGAAACCGGCGCGATTCGCGTCTGTCTTGATCAATGCGGAATTTGCATACGCGCCCGCAACTTTTCCACGTGCAGGGATGGCGTTATCGTCAATGCGACGCCAGGAGGAAAATGTCACATGTGCGTTCGTGTCGTTGCTGACATACTTTTCGAATGGCATGACGAACATGCAGAATTCATCTTTCAAGTTGTGCAGGCGCACACCGATCCCCATATCCGCTTTGTAAATGGTGGGGCGCAGGTATACATCCTGTTTCCAGTTATCGGTTCGCAACAAGTTCATCGTCAGGTCGATCAATCCCTCTTCATCATACGGAATTTCCATGGCCATCATACGCGCGGAATTCAACAACCGTCGGTAATGATCGAAAGGACGAAACACAAAGAGCTTCTTTTTTTCGTCGTTCCAGTATGCCCGCATTCCGCTGAATACTGAAGTGCCATATAAAAATCCGTGCGTGGCAATGTTGATCTTTGCCTCGCTCCAGGGAACGATTTTTCCTTCAAAGAATGCATGTGTCGAAAGATCCACCAAGCCTCCAAAGAACAATGAATTGATTTTGAAATTATACCCTGAGGGCATTATATAACTGATTCAACCCCTGACTCCTTTGGACGCTTCGCCTCATCCGCCGCTGATGATTGTTTTATTTTCCAAATACATTTCTTTCGCTGATAAACAGTCTTGACAAACCCCAGATTTGCGCCTAAAATCCAATTCGATAATTATCGAATTAAATCTATGGAAGTGAACCATGAACGAAATACTTGATTTTGTAAAAGCCATGTCCGATCCTGACCGGTTGCGGATCATTGGCCTGCTGTCGCAGAAATCCTTTACCCGCGCCGAGATCATGGCGCGGCTTGATCTGCCTTTGAAAGAGGCGGCGGATCATCTCGCTTATCTTGAATATGTGAATGCCGTCTCCAAAATCGGCGAAGCCTACACATTAAACGACGACAAGCTTGCCACTCTTGCCCGCGAAAAGCTTGCAAAAGAACGGCCCTCCTTTGTGCCTGCGGAGGGAATGGACGAAAAGGCCCAAAAAATACTAAAGGCATATCTCAACGCGGATGGCAGCATTAAGCAAATTCCGTCACAGCCTGTAAAACTGAGCGTAATCTTGAATTACCTTGTTGAACATTTTGAGATTGGCAAGAATTACACCGAAAAGGAAGTTAATAGCCTCTTGCGTCGTTTTAATGAAGATACGGCGGCCCTGCGCCGCTATCTTGTGGATGCGGGAATGTTGAACCGCGAAGGAGACGGTTCAAGATATTGGAGGACGGGAAGATGAAGTCGATCTCTTTTTATGCGTTTGCACTGCTGGCAGGGTTGATCATTTTCCTGGGACTGCCGCTGGTAGGTTGGGGGATTGGTCAACTCCCGAAGTTTTTTGACAGCCCGGCAAGATTAACCTATGCATTGATCATTCTTTTCCTGCAAATTTTTGGCCTTGTCTATAACCCACAAGCCGGGCGAAGCAAAGGCGAAGAGAAGAGTGGCGTGAAGAAAAGCAGGGTTGACCTTGTACTAATTCAGATCTTTAGCCTGGCGATTGTTTTCCTGGCTCCGTTTTCAGATGGACATTCAATCGGAGTGTTTCCCTTCAACGAAACACTCCGATTCCTGGGTTTCCTCTTGTTGATCCCGGGATTTATTCTCATGCAGCTGGCAGAGAAATATCTTGATCGGCAATTTAGCATTGAAGTGACTGTTCAGAAGAATCACAAACTGATCCAACACGGACCTTACACCTATATTCGCCATCCAAGGTACCTTGGCATTCTTGCCTTCTTTGGCGGCATTTCGATTGTCTTTCGATCCTATCTCGCGCTTTTTCTGGTAGTTGCTCTGGCCATCGTTTTGATATGGAGGGTTTATGCGGAAGAAGCTCTGATGCAGCGTGAATTTGGCACGGAATGGGAAGCTTACCGAAAGAAATCCTGGCGGATCGTTCCATTTGTATTCTAGAGAGAATGGAGGTTATTATGGAAAATAAAATTAAAACAAGAAAAGAACTTAATAGGGAATACAAAGAGAGAGTAAAGGCTGCTGGAGTTTATCAGGTAAGGAACCTTGCAAACGGAAAAATGCTGCTTGGCAGCAGCTTGAATCTGGAAGGACCGTTGAATCGCCATAAGTTCATGCTGAAGATCGGAAGCCATACCAACAAGGTGCTCCAGCAGGATTGGAACGAACTTGGCCCCGAAAAATTCACCTTTGAGATTTTGGAAGAGGTGAATATGAAGAATGACCCGAACTTCAACTTGAACGACGAGTTGACCTTGCTGGAAATGATCTGGCTGGAAAAACTTCAACCCGTTGAGAAAGGCTACAATGCCAACGCAAGGATTCGGGAAGCATGAGCGATGAACTCGTCACTTTTTTCAAGGCGCTGGCCGATTCGAATCGGCTAAAGATCATTGGGCTTCTCGCCCAACAGCCTTATAGCGTGGAGGAACTTGCCGCTTTATTGGATTTGAAGCCTTCCACAGTTTCGCATCATCTCGCAAAACTTGCGCAGATAGGGCTGGTCAGTGCCAAAACGCAGAGTTATTACAATGTCTATCAACTGGACGAAAAGGCATTGGAGAGTAAAACCAAGAGTCTATTCTCGCAGGAAAACCTTGCTGCATCCATCATGGATGTGGACGCAGGTGCTTACGATAATAAGGTGGTCAAGGACTACATGCGCAAGGATGGAAGCTTGAAGACGATCCCCGCCCAGCGGAAAAAGTTGGATGCTGTTTTACGTTATGTGGTTCAGGCCTTTGAGTTGAATAAAAAATATAGCGAGAAGAAAGTAAATGAAATTCTCAGCAGGTATCACGAGGATACTGCCAGTTTGCGGCGTGAACTTGTGGGATCTGGATTGATGAAACGGGAAGGCGGGGGAGGGGAATATTGGCGTGAATAAAAACATTCCAACGCTTAAGCGTTGGAATGTTTTGTTTGCAGAGCGAAATTTTCATTTCCAGCAAGTGAGCTTTTGAGTGGCTCACTTTCCAGTTTCATTACTTTGCTGTTGGCGAAGAAACCGAATTCGAATTCAGTGATGTCCCCTGCTTTTTTGCCGGGAACAGGCATCAGTCGTGCGGTGAGCGGTTTGTCCAATCGCAAGGCCAGGGCACACAAGTCCAACAAAAGCGGGGACATTTCATCTGCAGTAATATCGCCAGGCAAAGGAACAGTATCCAGCCCTGTGCCACACACGGCGGAATATAGAAGCGCATCTTTGATCGTCAGCGTACCTTCTGCTGCGCGTTTCGCCAGAACAGAATCTTCGAGTACCGGTTGCATGAATCCGCTAAAGCCGGTATGTGGGAAATCAGCGCGGTCAATTGCTTCGGTGAGAATTGCAGCAGCGGCCAATGAGCCGTGCAAGCCGATTTTCGGCACACCCATTTTTTCAACGGCATTGCCAAGGGAATGCGCATCATCGGGGAAGGGCGCAAGTGAAAAATCGATGCCAACGAAACGAGTATTCGATAATTCATTCTTCGATATTCGATCAATGACCTGGCCGTGTTTCTCAATTGAAGAGATTAAATTCCTTCTTCCATCTTCCAGCGACTTCGTGTTCTCAAATGCCTGCACTGCAAGGTCTGCTGATTCAACAGCGATGGCAAAGGCCGGTTCATCTTTATGCCAATAGGCTGCGGGGAAAAACGGCGCGCCTGCTTTTACATTGGCCAATGCGGCAAAACGCAAATTTGCAAATCCATCGGGTGTGATGCTTGATGACCTTTGAATAATTTCCGCGCAAGCCCGGATCGCTTGAAGTGAAATGCCATTCGTCTTATTCGCCATTTCACCGCTGAAAAAAATATTATCCGCTGCGGCGATGGCTTCCGGAATCACTGAATAACTCTTTGGGGATTCGATCAACGCAGGACCCAACGCCGCATACGCCACCCCGATCTGCTTCAACATCTCAGACATTTTTCGCGCGAAGAGCAGAGTCTCCTCGACCTTGCCGTTGAGGATTTTCGCGAAGGGAGTGGTGGCCAGACGAGTGGTTTGGACTTCATATCCAGCGGATGTGAATACCGCGGTTGCGTGCGCAAGAAATTCACCTGCCTTGCGGAGTTTTGCCTCGTTCAAAGGCCAGCCGGGATTTATGAAATAAGTGATCGAGCGGATTTTCATTTTATTGTTCGTTTTACCAAAAACTGAAACCCGTCAAACTTACGAACCATGTGTGCAGGCCGGTATAAAATTGCAGACCAATGATGCCAACGAGGGCCCCAAGAATTGCTCCTGCGATAATATCTGATAAATAATGCACACCCATTGCAACACGGGCAAGAGCCACCAGCGGGGCCCATATCCATAGGATCAGGGCCAGCCAACCCGGAGCAAGAGCCGTGGCCACGACTGCAAAAAGAAAAGCGCGGGCGGCATGTCCAGATGGAAAGGAGTGCGGGTCTGTGCTGCGATAGATCCCGCCCCAATCTCCTTCAGGGCGTTTGCGCTTGACCGTGAATTTGACGATAAGCACAACAGCGGCGAGACCACCGAGCCCCATGAATTCGACAGTTTCCCATTCTTTCCAAAAGTTGTTGCTGAAAAACCAGGCGATGATGAGCGCGGCTGCCCAGAACCATGAATCACCGGAGTGAGCGAGGAAGGCCGCGATATTGCGTAAAAGACCCGGCTTTTCGGCCACACGTAATTGGTCGGAGAGCCGGGCGTCTAATTCCAATAAAGAACGAAAATTCATTTGCGTTTTGGTTTCACTTTCGATTTGGTTGATATTTTTTTCTTGATCACTTTTTTGATTGAAGCTGCTCTCTTGGTTGCATCAGAAGTTTTGCGCAGCTGCGAATTCATGTCTGCACGCAGGATTTCAAGTTGATGCGGTTTGTCCACGTCCATACAGGGTTCGGCTTTATCCCAAATGATGGCACGGCCCTTGATGCCGATGCGCTCGGAAGCACGTTCGACGAGCCCTTGTAATGTGAATTGACGCCGCCAAAGTTGATATAACGTATCGAGGCCGATTACCCCAGCCTGGCGCAGAGGACTTTTGCGATTGCCGATCAAGGCCTCCCAGGTATCCAGATGTTGTGTGACCTGGTTCACATGGATAACATTGATGTCGGCTCCGCACACCTCCATGTCACTTAGCTTGGTGTAGGTGCGGTTGGAAGTGGGGAAGCGGGCTTCCATTACTTCACGGGGGCAAACGCCATAATATAAATCGTCCTTTGTTTGCATTGCGGTTTTAACCAGCCAATCCACCATCTCTCCTTTGAGAGTGGGAATGTCTGAAGAGACGATCAGAACATACTCGTTTTTCTTGTGCAGTTCGAGGGATTTATTCACACCTGTAACAATGTTTGCCAGCATCCGCCCTTGATTGGAGACATAATGAAGCGGCTTCTTACAGGTGAGTCCGCTTTTTGGGGATAGACCAATTATGATGACGTTGTCCACTTTTTTCGAGTCGCCTAATGCATCCAATACCCATTGGATCATGGGCTTTCCTGCAATATCGATCAATGCTTTTGAACTGCCATTGGAATAGGCATATAAGGGGTCTTTGGGCTGCGGAATTCCGCCTGCGGTGACGATCGCGTCCATAATCACTCCTGGGGATTTGAGATTGGTTAACTTCATAAACAAACAGGTGTCTTATGTACACCTGTTTGTGATCCATTTCTAATTGAGCTCTTGTAGTTGTGGCCCGAAGCCAAGCTTGGCGATCATTTCATTCAGTTCGTCCCACTTAAGCGGGCGGCCTTTGCCTGCCAATGCCACGAGCGCGGCTTCCATCATGTTGGTCCCGAAGGAGCGACCTTCCAATACCGGGGTGGTTGTGATCAGGTACTTCACACCGAGCTTGCGGAATAGTTCAACATCTTCCGCTGTTGTGGTGTTGGTCAAAACGATCTTGCCTTTCATATCATCGGGCATACAACGCTTGATGTAGTGACAATCCCCGGCGATGACTGTGGCTTCGCGATAATATTTTTCCCACTTGGGTATGCGTTTTTCCTGTTTTTCGCCGGTGGGATAAACCCATTCGAATGGAACACGCCCAACGATGGGCATCAAAATAGCGGCCAGAGTTTTTAATTGCCTGGCCGTATGTAAAGCAAAAGGAATTTCAAGTGCGAACATGACATCGCCGAACACACATTCGTAGCCTGCATTCAAGAAGGACGAGGACATGCCCCAGCGATCGGCACCGCTGACGACAAAAACCTTTCGCCCGCCGTTTTTTTCGATGTAATCTTTGAGATTGGCTTCCAGAAATTCAGCAGATTTGATTTCAAGCGTGTTTTTTAACCCGGTGCCATCCACCACCGGGGTCTTTTCGATGAGCCGCACCATGGGTTTAACGGAATGTAACGGATACCATTTTTCATCGACCATTAAGCCGAGGTCTGCGCCGCCGACGCCAAACGCGTCCACCTTGCCGTCTAGTTCCTGATATTTACGAGCTGCGGCTTCCATGTCCCCATCCATGCCGATGCGTTCGATGCTTATTTTTTCCCCGAGTAATGTTACTTCCACTGCCTTGTTGCGTTTGGACGAACCTATGCTGATGCTGACCGCACGTTTCATAAAAAATGCTCCTTGGATGAAAGATAATGCCAGTTATACCGCACTCGGTCACAAAATGCGCTTTTTTAGAAGGTGAAAAACGCAATTTTTGACCGTGGGTATTATATAACATGAATCAGGATGAGGGTCCCGTTTGAAGCGTGAAGAAAAAAGTGGATCCTTTTCCCGCTTCGCTCTGGACCCAGATCCTGCCGTTGTGTACCTCGATAATTCTCTTCACGATGGTTAATCCAATCCCGGTGCCGTCTGAACTGGCATCCAGCTTATTGAACAGACCGAAGATGCGGTCGAGATGTTCAGGTTCGATGCCCATGCCATTATCTTTGACGAAAAAGATCGGTTTTCCATCCAGCAGTCCTTCCTGACCGATCTCGATGAGCGGTTCAGGCTGTGAGCCGGTGAATTTCGCGGCGTTGTCGACAATGTTTTGTACTACTTCAATAAGACGCCTGCGGTCACCGTACACGGTGGGCATATCTCTTTGAATGGTCATTGCGATTTTGGCGCTTTGCAATCGTCCTTGTACCAACTCCACTGCTTCGTGGGCCAGGTCCTCAAATGGAATATATTCAAACACATTCATCAGCCTGCCCACACGGGAAAGTTCAAGCAGCTCGTTCAATAAGGCCTGCATTTTTTCGGTTGCATCCGAGATGCGTTTGACGTCTGATTTAAAACGATCCAAATTCCCGTTTGTGGCGTCCTGTTCCAAAAAGCCAAGGAAGCCCTTGATCGTGATCAACGGTGATTTCAGATCATGGGATACGGTGTAAGTGAAGCGCTCAAGTTCCGCGTTCTTATCCTCAAGTTCCTTGATGAGGTTTTCGCGATCCTTCTCCACCCATCTGCGCTGGCTGATATCGCGGACCATGATGATGGCTGTTTCAGTAGAAATGGCTGCCACACGTGCCTCGAAAAATTGCACTTCTTCACCGGGAGGCATTCCATATTCAAAGGCATGGAGTTGATTGGTGGCTAATGCGCGTTCGATGGCGAACATGGTTTGAAGTGAAATGGAGACTGGGAATAATTCTTTTATATTGCGTCCCAGGAAGTCTTCCGGCGGCATGAGCGGCTGAATGTCCGAAGAGGCGATGAAGCCGGTCAACGTGCCCTCCCTGTTGATCTCAAAGATCATATCGGGGATGGCGCTTAAGACGGCGCTCATACGTGATTCACTTTCACGCAGTGCTGTTTCTGTTTGTTTTTGTGCGGTGATATCGTAGAACATCGAGAGAATACACGTCTCGCCATTTAGTTGGATCAATTCGTAAAAAGCGATGGCAGATTTTGATTCGTTCTTTTCAGTTGTAAATTCGTAATTCGGATTGTAGATCGATTTTTTCTCGACAATTCGGGAGATGAAGTCACGGCGAAGTTCGGGTGTTTCCCACATATCAAGGGCGTCTGATGTAAGACCTATGGAAGTTTCAGGATCATATCCGGTCATGATCCAGTAGGCATTGTTTGCGTCCAGAAGGCGGCCTTCTTCCAGTGTGGTGATGCAAATGGCGATGGGGCTTGCCTGAAATACTTTTCTGAATCTTTCCTCGCTGGCGCTCAGTTCCGATTCTGTCACCCGGCGATCATTTAATTCCCTTTGCGCCTGTTCATAGAGAATGGCATTGTCAATTGCAAGGGATGCGAGCGCTGCAATCCTCTCCAGGAGTTGAATCTGTTCCGAGGTAAATTTCTTTGCCTTGTCCGCCTGGGCAACCACCAGCGTTCCGACCACCTTCTCGCCTGTTTTCAACGGAACGCCGAGCGCAGCGGTAATCCCACTATTCTCTGCACTGAATATTCTGCCTTCCCACTCTGGATAATTTTGAGTGACAATGGTTCTGCCTGTTTGCCAAACCCGTCCGGTTAACCCCACCCCCTTTTGAGCAGTTTTTCCGTTGCGTGATTCGAAGTGACCGTATCCAAGCTCCTGCCGCAGGGCTGATTCATCGGGTAATAACAAGTCAAGGCAAACATGAGGTGTTTCCAGAAGTTCGCTTGCCTGGGCCAGGATCGATTCAAGGAGGGGGTTCAGCTCAAGGCGATTGACCAGCCCAAGGGTAGTTTCATGAAGCGCGGTGAGATATCGCGCCTGTGTTTGTAATTTTTCCTCGGCGCGCAGGCGTTCCGTCAATTCGACGCGTGATGCCTGTACTGTGCGCTGCCAGCCATTGATGAGCAGATAGATGAACGCCCCGACGATCAGAAAAACGGCTGTAAGGTCTCGTGCATAGTTTAAAGGAGCGTCTGTATGGAGCGGAATTAAACCGGAAGATTCCCTCAGGGCAAATCCCCATATCGCGGCGACGCTGATCAACCCTGTAAATAAGCTGACCCTCCAGCCGAGCAGCAAGCTGGAAAGCAGCAGGACTACGATATACGCAATGATGGTGACATCCCGCAGGCCGTCAGATTCCCATGCCTGATAGGTCATGGCAGTCCATATGGCAATTACAAGAAAAAAACTTGCGGTTTGAATGTATCCCCGCTTAACAATTAATTGCACTCCGATGAGTACAAGAATGATGCCGACCAGTATCGATAAAGAGAATGTTCCCCGTTCTTTCCAGAGGAAAATTCGCAAGAGGATAACAAGTGCCAAAATCCCGATGGCCGCCCATGCAAAGGAATTAATAATTCTCGCTGTACGCGTTCTTTCTTCATCGTCAAAAATTGGCGGAGCCAGTATGCGCTGCAAGCGATTAAGCATTGTATTGATTATTATATATCAGTCCATTTATTGTGGATATGACCCCTTTTAATATAGAAACATGGGACTGCGCAATATACGCAATCCCATGCAGGTTATAGAATATTACCTTGTCAGCAGGTCATCCAGCACCTTTTTGGACGATTCGTCGATGACCGCATGTTGACTGCCGCCGTGCGAATCCATGGTGACCACGACGGGGAAGTCCTTGACCTCGATCACCCACATGGCTTCCGGCACGCCGAAATCCATTTTGAAAACGCCATGAACCTTGACAACCGTCTGTGCAAGGAAGGAAGCAGCCCCCCCAATCGCATGAAAATAAACGCCGGGCGTTTCTTCACAGCCTTTCAGGGTTTTCGGTCCCATCCCGCCTTTGCCGATCACGCCTTTGACGTTGAAATGTTTCATCACATCGGCCTGGTATGGTTCCTCGCGGATCGAAGTGGTTGGGCCGGCGGCGATGAATTTGTAGTCTTTTGTGTCGAGACCAGTGACCACTGGGCCGCAATGGTAAATCACCGAGCCCTTCAGTAATTTTTTCAACTCTTCATATACTTGCAGATCGTCATCCTGTGGGGGGCGGGTTTTCTTGATGAACGTTTCGATCATCCATTTGTGGGCGGCATCGCGCCCGGTGACCATCATGCCGGAAAGGGCGACCGAGTCGCCGACTTTCAGGTCACGGATGGCTTCGTCACTGATGGGGGTGGTGATATTTTTCATGCGTAGGTTACCTCTTCGCCTTTCACCGTCATTTTGCGGCGGCGGTAGGCCCAACACATATAGGAAACAGAGACAAAATAGGAAGCGGGCAAACGGCTTAAGCCGACAATTTTCGTATCAAGCACCGTGGTCTTGCCACCGAAACCCATTGGGCCAATGCCCATTTCATTGGATTCCTTTGTCAATTGTTCTTCGAGTTCGGCAAGTTTGGGGTCTTCGTTGCGCGTGCCCATTTCGCTGAACAATACTTCCTTCGATTTGATGTAGGACGATCCTCGGTCACCGCCGATGGATACGCCTAAAATACCGGGGGCACAGCCTTGTCCCTGCGCTTTCTGGACGGCGTCCAAAACTACTTTGCGCACGCCTGCCAGGTCGCGGCCCGCGCCGACGGAGTTATCCGGCAGAGAATATTGACGCCCAACGTTCTCACACCCGCCGCCTTTGAGCATCAACTCAATCGTCAGTTCGTCGCTCTCCACTTCCTCGAAATGCACATAGGGGAAATCGTCACCGCCTAGGTTGTTGCCTGTATTTTTATCGTAGATCGCATCCACGGCGTTCGGTCGCATGAACGACCGTTTGGTTGCTTCTGCCATTGCGGCACGGATCTGCGCCTTGAGCTGGATCGTGGACCAGCCGACTGGATAGTGAACGTAGAAAATGGGTGTGCCCGTATCCTGGCAAATTGGCGTGGAATTGGCGCGGGAAAGCTCAATATTCTTCATGATGGTCTCCAGCGCGCCACGCGCAGCCGAGCCGGGTTCCTCCTTTTCGATGGATTCGCGCAGGCGTTTTTCCACATCAGGCGGCAGGGAACTGGATGTTCGCCGTATCAATTCAAGGATTTCATTCGTTAGATCTCGCATGGGTACCTCCAATACTTTCTTGAATCATAATCCCGAAGTTGGGAAAATGCCATTTGAAAATTCCATACTTTTTAGATGCGTCTGTGAAAGGCTTTAATGACCCCGCTATAAAGAAACTCACCCGTGAATTTCACGGGTGAGTTAGTGTTTGCAGACTAGGCCTCGTAGTCTCCGAGGTCTTCTTCCACTGCTATCATGGGTTCTTCTGCAGGTTTTTTATCGAGAAACTGCAGGGTTTGCGCCACGATCTTGGTGTAGTACTTGGTTTCGCCTTTATCCTCGTAGCGGTCGGTTTTCAAGCGTCCCTCTAAAAAGATCAGGCTGCCTTTTTTCAAGTATTCCTGGCAAACTTCGCCGAGTCGCCCCCAAGCCTCCACATTGACCCACTCGGTGGATTCTTTCGTTTCACCATTGCCAGCCTTCCAGCGATTGCTCACTGCCAGACTGAAATGGGCCACTTTCTTACCGGTGGGGGTGAACTTGCTCTCAGGGTCCTTGCCCAAGCGGCCGATCAATTGAACTCGGTTTAGTGTTGGCATGGCTTCCCCGCTTTCGTTCCGTAACTTTTAGATGCGCGTGTAAGTGTCATAATAGTCTCCTTTTGTCTAAAAGAACAATTCAGTTGTGTCGAACAGGGTTATACTTTAATGATTAGCTTTCGCCTTCTTTGGGGGCGTCAGCGGCTCCGGCGGCCACCTGTTTCTTGAGTACGGGAAGTCCGGTTTTCATTTCGACTACATCGTAGCCGACAGGCACTGCATCGAGAGCGCCTTCCTTGACTTCCTTGGAGAAGAAGAACATTCTTCCCTTGGAGTGTAAATAATAAGTGATGCCTTTTGAGTTTGTATGTCCGTATGCCATTTTTTGATCTCCTTTTATCTAAGTGTGATGAGAGTGTAGAACAAAATTTCTAGCCTGTCAAGCCCCTAAAAGGTAATTTGTCTGTACAAATTTTACTCGTACTCAGGAGTAGACATGAGAACCGTAACCACACTACCTGAACTAAGAACTGCCCGCCTCTCTCTCAAAGGGACGGTGGGTCTTGTCCCGACGATGGGATATTTACACGAGGGGCATCTCTCTCTGATCCGCCAGGCCAGAGCTGAGTGTGAGCATGTAGTCGTGAGTATCTTTGTCAACCCTACTCAGTTTGGACCCAATGAAGATCTCTCAAAGTATCCTCGCGACCTCGAGAGGGATTTGAGCTTGATCGAGCCACTCGGCGTGGATTTCGTCTGGACGCCCACAGCGGAGGTGATGTATCCGACCGGCTACCAGACCTGGGTGGAGGTTGAGGCGATTACTCGTCCGCTGGAAGGCTCAATGCGGCCTGGTCATTTCAAAGGGGTGACCACGGTGGTTGCGAAGCTGTTCAATGGGGTTCAGCCTCATAAAGCGTATTTCGGTCAAAAGGACGCGCAGCAGCAGACGGTTATCCGTCAGATGGTGCGGGATTTGAACTTTACGCTCGAAGTAGTGGTCTGCCCAACCGTGCGCGAGGCGGATGGGTTGGCAATGTCGAGCCGCAACAAGTATTTGGAAGGCGAAAACCGGCAGGCTGCGTTGGTTTTGTTCCATGCTTTGAGCGCCGCGAAAGATTTGTATGAAAAGGGTGAGAAATCAGCGGAAGCCTTAAGAACAAAGATGAAAGAAATCATCGAGGCGGAGCCGCATGCCCGGATGCAGTACGTTTCGTGTGCCGACTTTGACACCTTGGAAGAATTGGAGCAGGTCAAAGGCAAGGCTCTGTTATCGATGGCGGTTTTGATCGGCAAGACACGCTTGATCGATAATTTTATTTTGGGGTGAGATGAGACAAAAACACACTAGGCGATACTTCCTGAAATTATTTTCAATATTTTCCCTTTTACTGGCCTTTGCCTTCCTCTTCGGCCTCGTATATTTCACAGATCGACTTGCCCAGTACATGCTTCACCCAACGAGACTACCAGTTACAGGCGACTCGCTTCGGGCTGAACAAATTCCATTTGAAGATATCAAACTAAAGACGAAGGATGGCTTGGAACTGGCTGCCTGGTATACGGCTCCGCAAAATGGGGCAGTGATCTTGTTGGCACATGGATATAACGATAACCGCCCGGAGAATCTATATGTGATGCTGGCGCAAAATGGATACGGTGTGATGGCCTGGGATTTCCGCGCGCACGGCGAGAGCGAAGGGGATATTTCCACGCTTGGGTATTTTGAACAACTGGATGTGGAAGCCGCGCTGGATTATGTCCTTGCTCAGGAAGGTGTTGAACATGTTGGAGTGTGGGGCGGCTCGATGGGTGCAGCGACCATCATTCTCACTGCCGCCAAACGGACCGAGATCGAAGCGGTGATGGCCGATAGTGCCTTTCCTTCGCTGGAAGATGTAATGAAGGGAAATCTTCCATATGATTTTCTATTCCCACTTATGGCGATCTCCGGTGAGTTTCACAGTGGCGTGGATATCGGTGCGGTCCGCCCGGTGGATGAGATCGGGAAGATCAGCCCACGGTCTGTGTTCATCATTGACGGTTGGGCGGGCATGGCCAGGGAGATGAGTTCCCCGTATCGTTTGTATGATGCGGCAAAAGAGCCGAAGGCAATTTGGGTGGAAGAGGGAATTCCGCACTTGGGGATGCTGGCAAATAACCCTAAAAAATATCAAAGACAGATGATCAATTTCTTCGACCAATATTTGTTAAATAAAAAGTAGGGACGACTCACGAGTCGTCCCTACTATATTGACCTTGTACTATTTTATGGCCCCCACTTCATATTCATGGCAAATGGGAGGAGGGAAACCACTCCTTTTTGTCCATCGGTATAAATCAGTCTCGCCTCGCCGCCTTGATAGATTTCCGGTATGGACGCAACGGCTGCAACAACGAAGCTGGCATCGGGAGCCCACAGCGCTTCGTTCAACAGTTCGTAGGTTTCAGGACGTATCACTGTGAGGTTGGTCACTCCATCTGCCGCAGAACGGACGAGTTGCAGGGGCGCACGGTTAACAAATTCCGACCCTCCCGGAACCGTGCCGTGGAAGAAGTACAACTGTCCATCAGGAGCGAGGAATGGTTCATCGGCGAGATGGATGGGATTGGCATCGTAATCGCCGGAAAGAAGGGTGGTTACTACCCCGGTCGCAGCATCCACACGCCAAAGGCCGGGGCTGAACATGCCCAATGTTGAATTGGCCGCATAAAAAGCAGAACCATCCGTTGTCCATTCACCTTCTCCACAACAGATAAAGGCACCTTCGCCGCCTTGCAGTTGTACGAGCGCTCCTCCATTTAGATGATAAATTGCTGCGGTGCCGCCTTCATAATGGGAAATCGTGATCAGCAGTTTTGTACCATCTGCTGAATAATTTTCCGCGTTGTAAATTTCCATCGGTACTTTGTTGCCGTTAAAGTCCTGGAATTTATTTTCCAACACCAAATTTGATTGGCCGGTTACCACGGAATAAAAATTTAAGCCTCCGTGCCCGAATGCGATCGTCTCATTATTCGGTGAGAATACCGGCGAGCTGATACTGGTTAGGAACGGGTTGTTTTGATCCACCGGGCCGCCATCCATCAAGAGCCGGCGGTTGCTTCCATCAGAATTGATCAGCAATAATTGATTGTTTGATTCATAAACGACACTGCCATCCAACCGGGATACATCGTATGAACCTACCTTGGCCGGTTCCAGGGTGATTTGCGTTACAGTCTTCCCGTCTTTTTCGAGTCGATACACTTGTGCAAGCCCGGCTGCGTCGTTGTTGAGAAAATACATCGAATGCGGGAGCAGGCCCGGGGTCTCGTCCGGAGGCGGATTGCCTGAATTTGGAGCGGTGGCTGTCAGTGCCTGAAACGTCGCAGCGACGATGGTTTCCACATTCTGCGGCTGTGCGGCTGGGTTTGTTGGGTTGGCACAAGCCAGAGTTGCGGCAAATAAAACGAATATGACAAAGATAAGATTTGGTTTCTTCAGCATGGCTGCCTCCTTATTAAACAAAACAAAGACGTGTGTTGAAACAGAATCGTTCCCTGCTTCTTATCCGTCTTTGCCTGATTGTGCGAATGCTACACTTGTTCGAAGTGTTGAACGGGTACAACGAAAAGTGTGGCGCGTTTCACATCACCCTTGGAAGGAAGGGCATTGCGAACCACTTCAATGGCCGCATCCACCTGTCCATCGTCAACACCCAGCAGCATGGTCACCACGCCGCTGCGCATAAAACCACCGGTGGATGCGATGCGGGTCACGCGAAAACTGCCGGCGGTCAATGCCTGCGTCAGTGCATCGGCATCGTTGTCTTTGATGATGATAATGATCATTTTCATGGTCTGATCTCCTAAAATTGTTCGAAACGATCCACAGGCAGGGCGAACACAGTGGCACCACCGACGGTCACTGGCACAGGCGCAGGCATGGGCATGGGGGAGCCTTCTAATGGAAGGCTCATATATTCAATTCGTTGACGGCATGATTCCTGTAGCGCCACGAGCGCTTCCAATTCTCTTTCCACCGGCAAGCCGATCAGCAGGGTGGCGTTCCGTCTGCCGAGAAACCCGCCCGCACTGGAAAGATAAGTCACCGGTGCGCCGATGTTTTGCAAGGCTTTTGTCGCGCCATCGAGATCCTGCTCCTGGACGATCGCGATCAAAAGGTAATGTACTGGTTTTGATTCGGCCATCTTTCTTCTCCTCTGGATTGAAAACCGCTTCATCCCTGACTTTGAATGGATCTGGCTTTCAATAAAATGTTTCTCACTTTGATATTATCAGAACTCTTGCGATGATTCAACCTTTGAAAATCACATCCAGCGATATGCAATGGCATATAAAATGCTTGCAATGGCACAAGTGACCAGCATTACAGGCAGACCGCGTTTCATCCATAACGCAGATGTGATCGGTGTGCGTGTCTTTTCAGATAAAGTTGTGACAATAATATTGGCACTCGATCCAATGATGGTTCCGCTTCCACCAAAGCCTGCGCCAAATGCCAGTGCCCACCATAGGGGACCAATATCCATGCCGGTTTCGCCCAAGCCTTTAATAACAGGAATCAATGCGATGGTGATGGGAACGTTATCTACAACAGCTGAAAGCGCCGCAACGATCCAAATGACAAGGATCCCAAACACCACCGGTGAGATTTCTGAACCATTCGCAAATAAAACGACAACCATATCAAGCGCCTTTGAATGTTCCAAGCCTCCAACCATGATAAAAAGAGAACCAAAAAAAAGCAATACACTCCACTCTACTTTTTTCAATACCTCCTGAATATCGGGCTGCACCCAGATCAGTGCAATGGCAGCAGCGCTTAATGCTACGAATGAAGGTTCAATGTGTAACAGGTGGTGAATAAAGAAAAAAAGTATGGCACCGCCAAGAACGATCAGAATTCGGCGTGCGGTTTCGGGGTGGTTGAGTGTTTCCGCAGGATTAAGCTTCATTACTGCTTTGCTCCTGCGTGGACGCTTGGACAGCTCTTTTTTAAAAAGGCGTTGAAGCAAAATAAAGGCGCCCAGCCATGAGATCAACACAACCGGTAAAGAGTAGATGAGAAAATCGTTGAATGATAACCCGGCTGCGGAGCCGATCAATACATTAGGTGGATCACCGACCAGTGTGGCAACACCTCCCGTGTTTGACAGAAGTGCCTCGGCAACAAGATATGGGAGTGCATTTACGCCCAGGATTTCGCTGATTAGAATGGTAACTGGCGCGATCAGCACCACAGTTGTGACGTTATCAAGAAACATGGACAAAATGGTTGTGATGATGCCAAGCAGAACGAACAGACGAATTGGTTTTCCTTTCGAAGCGCGTGCTGCAAGGACGGCGAGATATTCGAAGAATCCCGTCGGCTCCAGCATGGCAACAAGGATCATCATGCCGAGCAAGAGCCCAAGTGTGTTGAAATCAATGGCCTGAATGGCCGCTTCCTCCGAATAGAACCCAAAAATTTTTCCCGTGCCGATCATGAGGACCGATCCAAAAATGGCAACGATTGAGCGATTGATCCTCTCTGAAAAGATGAGTGCAAGGCTGCCAAAAAATATGACGCTCGAAAGAATAACGATAAATACCGACATTATTCCACCTTGGACCAGGTGGAAAGGATTGCAACGCCGACGTCTACACGGGATGTAATGCCAACCAGTTTCGCATCTTTCGATATCACCGGCATATCATGTAAATTTTGTTGCAGCATCAAGGCATAGGCCCGTAAAAGACCACAATCCTCCTCCACGGTAATCACCGGCCGCATGAATGACTTGATATTCTTGTTTAACGTCTTTGCAGAGGGGCGTATATCCTCCACTGCCCCAAAGTCATGAACAAAATCCACATCCGTGACGAAGTTGACGAAATCGGGCAATTCCAGTTTGAGCAGATCGTTCAAGCCGATCACGCCAACAGGATGATCATCCCTGTCCACTACAGGCAAAAGGCCGATGTGTTTTTTAACCAGAATGACGGCAGCCTCCCGCAGGGTTGTTTTCTCATCTATTGAAATAACATTTCGTTTCATGCAATTTTTAACAATCATATGAACTCCCAATGACGCAAGGTGTTTTTGTTTTTGCGGGGTAAAGATTTATGCCTGTTTTTTTACAAGCCGTCTTTTGGCGTAGGCTGACCGGATTGCAACCACGCTCAATGCGATAAATGTAACGGGAACAAAGAACAAGGAAAATAATGTGGCCGCAGGGAGCGTCGAACTATTCATTGCCCGCAGGATGACAAAAATTACATATATGATGTAATACGATAAAAGCAACCCGCCTTCGATGCGTGAAATGCGACTGTCGATATAGAAAATTGGCAGAGTTACCAATGCTACAAATACCATAACAGGCAGATCAAATTGCAGGACACGCTCGGCAACAAAGATACCCTCTGGAGAAACAAGTGCGCCAATCCCCAACACACCGAGCAGGTTGAAGATATTACTTCCAACTGCATTGCCCACTGCGATGTCGCTTTCTCCCTTGAGTGCGGCGATCACGGAAGTGGATACTTCAGGCAAAGAGGTTCCGACCGCGACAATTGTCAATCCAATCACCAATTCGCTGACACCTAGCGTTTTTGCGATTTGAACGGCAGAATTCACCAACCAGTTTGAACCCAGCACGAGCAATCCCAGTCCGATCAAAATGAAAACAACATTGAAAATCGTACTCCTTATTGTCCGTGGTTCTTTTTGTTGATATTCTTCTGCATATTCCTTTTGTACATTCCCGCTTTCTGAGTGATTTTGTTTTAATGCAAAGATCATATAAATAACCAGAAGCAGAATGAGTATCGCTCCATCTATTATGTCAAGATCCCTGTCGAATGCAAGCCCCAATGTGAGCAGGGATATACCCAATAGGATAGGCGCATCTTTACGGATTAATTGCCCGGCAATCACGATTGGCGCAACAACAGATGTAATTCCAAGAATAAAAAGGATGTTAAAAATATTGGAACCAAGTACATTGCCTAGGGTCAAATCTCCCTGGCCGTTCGCTGCAGCCTGTAGTGAAACTGCAATTTCAGGTGAGGCTGTTCCGATGGCGACAATGGTCAAACCAATGGCAAGCGGTGAAACGCCAAATGCTGCTGCAAGACGTGAGGAGCCGCGTACCAAAAGATCCGCTCCAAAGATCAGAGTAACTAGCCCGGCGATAAAAAGGAGAATGGTGTTTGTCATGGTTTTGCTCCAGCAATGAATTTTCCAAAATTTTTATACCATAACTTTTATCGCGTATGATTAATTCCATTCTAAAAGTGTAATTACTTCGTAGCGTGGGTAAGACGGCATCTGGTAAAACGAAGGTTTTTATAGCATGGTTGAAGATTCGATTACGCCAAAAAATTTTCAAGTTAAGTAAACCAACTTTGAAATTAACCCGTGAAAAGCATATAGTGATCTACTCTTTATTTTTTCTTTCCAAGTATTCAGGCACCTGGAGCATCGGCGGACGCTCGCCTTCGGCAATCTCTTCAATATCCAGGAAGAAGCGCTCCTGTTCATAACGGATCATCTTCATGGTCTTGTTGATATTTTCCAGGATGCTTTGCCCGTACTTGCCTTCCAATTTACGGATCACGGCCTGAATGATGGCGAATGACATTTTCCCCAGCGCTTCCAAAGGCTGGTTATGATGAACGCGCTCCTGCAGATCCACCTGGCCGATGGAGCTGAGTCCATGTTTTTCCAGCATATCTATTAAGAGTCCGATCTCCACACCATAGCCTGAAAAGAAGGGGAGTTGTTCCAATGCCCTTCGCCGGCCGCCATATTCACCGGATAATGGCTGAACAATGCCGGAAAGTTCGGGGTAGAACAAGTTGAGGAGTGGACGGGCAGTTAATTCGGTCACGCGGCCGCCGCTACCAGCCTGCATTTTGTTGCCGACCTTGAGCGGGCGGCGATAAAACCCTTTGACAAAATCAATTTCGGGGCGGAGGAGAAGCGGTCCTATTAATCCATAAATAAAACGCGGATGAATATTCACAATGTCGGTATCGATCCAGATCACAATGTCACCGCTGGTGCAATAGAGGCTTTTCCATAAAGCCTCGCCTTTCCCCTTGCGTACGCCATACTGTGGGAGAGTCTTTTGATGGATGTATACCGGCACCCCCAGTTTTTCAACGATCTGCCGTGTGCGGTCTGTGGAATTTGAATCGATCAATACGATCTCATCGAGCAATGGCATGCGAGTCATCAACGCATTTTTGATCGTCTTGATCACTTTGCCCACGGTTTCCTCTTCGTTGAGTGCGGGAAGTGCCAGGCTGATGGTGAGATTTTGTTTTTCCTTCAAGGAAAGCAGATATTTCAGATCTTCGAATTCGTTGGCGTGGAATGTGTTTTCCGCAAACCATTTATCCACGAGCACTGAGATCGCAGTTTGTCCCGCTTCTTCACTTGCGGGATTGATCGCGTAGGGCAGTTTTGTTTTTACTACGATCACACCTTGTTTACTCTCCTGCATGATCCTTTCAGCCACCGGCCCAATGGAGGGGACCTCATCCATTGGGCGCGCAGAGGCACCCATGACAAGCAAATCATAATTTTGAGCGGTTTCGAAAATTGCATCAATGGGATTATCTGTGACAATTTCTTCACGTTTAATCTCCGGCAGGCTTTTCAAAACACGGTCCACGCCTTTGAAAGCGACATCCTGTTCTCGTGTGAGATTATTTTGGAAAAGGTGAAGCGACGAAATTTTTGCGTCATTCGAGTTGTGAATGGATAACGCAATACGCAATACCAGTTCTGCATATGGACCGCCGCGAATGGGAAGCAGCATATTTTTGATGTGAGCATTAATATGCTGGTTGACGATGGCAATGTTGCAGGGTGCATGGGAAAGCACGTCGTTGACCGATACTTTCATGGCATCAAAATGACAGGGCCATTGAAGCAACAACAGGTCAATATCCTCTCGTTTTACGATGTTGACCAGTTCGTTCCATGGATTGTGCGAGACATTTACGCGTGCCCATTTGTCCCCCCTCTCCACCTTGTAAAGTTTTTTGAGAGTTTTTCGCAGGTTGCGGGCATCGACAGCTGCCGTGCTGAGGGATTGGTCTTCCGGGATGTGAATCAAGCCGGTGAGCAGAACATTTTCCTCTCCTGCAATAGAATTGGCGGCATGGATGGCGGAGGCTTGTTCGCAGCCATGAATAACAGGGACAAGGATTTTTGCGATGAGGGCGTTTCTGGCAATCGGATACATATGTCTCCTTTTATTTCATAAACAGGGGGGCGATCTTCGTGGTGTAGATGCGCTCCCATGTGAATTGATCTCTTACCATGGAACGCAATCCCAAATTTTTATCGTTCTTGAAATGGTCGAGGATAAGTTGCGCAGCATCCCGTGGATTTTCCTCCGGCGAAAAATAGGTGGCAAAGGTATGCCCTAGTTTTTGAAGAGGGGGGATGTTTGAGCAAAAAACAGGAATGCCGGCGAGACCGGCTTCAAGGATTGGGATCCCAAAGCCTTCTTCAAGACTCGGAAATAACAACGCATCCGCGAGTTTGTAAAAATCCGAGATCACGGCATCGGGAATAAATTCATCCGTCCATTCGGCGAGAAAATGCGCTGTATTGCGCAGGCCTAAAGATTCACGCAGTCTTTGCAAGCTTTCAAAATATTGCAGGTTTGCCGGGTTATGCGGACCAAGCGGACCGGTCACCACGATTTGTGCGAATGGAAATTCCTTTTGCAGTTCGGCCAGGACCTGCAAGGCAAATTCTATGTTTTTTCTGGGCGTGATACGAACAGGAAGCAGGAGCAATGGTTTTGCCTGCAATAGATTGAACTTACGAATATACCCGAGGGTTTGTTCTTCCAATTTTAGAAACCTGCCAATATCGACTCCATTTGGGATGACCTGGATTTCCAATTTTTCTATCTTCATCAATTCAGCCAGCTCGTCCTGACGCATGTCAGAAATAGTGACTTGTGCAGCATTCGGCCATGCGGTTTTTAATAAATCCCACGGATATCCTTCATGCAATTCCTTTTGATACCGCGGAGTGGTCCATGCAAGATCATGATGCCAAAGAATCAGACGCGGGAAATTGTTTTGTTTCGATAAATTAAAGAGTGCAGCCGTGAGAGGGAGGTTTTTATTCAGCGAGCAAACGTTATGCGCGATTATCACATCGGTCCCAACAAGAAGCGGGTGAAGCTGTGCTTCGATTGTCCTTGTCAAGTCATGGAATTTTTGTGAGACGATCCCGCTGTCCAATTCCTTTTTGACAGCCAGAACGTCCGCATGACGGGAATCGATCAATGGGACCTGTAGAAAATTAATCCGTGTGTCGAATTGTGCTCCGCGCGCCGCAACGATCTGGACCTCGTGACCGTTCTCCACCATCGATCGGGCATGATGCTCGATAACGCTTTCGACACCGCCTACTACTGGCGACGCAGAATAATGCATCAGAGTGATGTTCATATCTGTTGTCCCAAACAATCTGCAAGGGTGGATTGCAAACGACGCTCCAAAACGGTGAACGAAAAATGCCGTTTTGCCAGCTGGTAATTGGTCTCGGCCCACTCCTGTGCTTTTGAAGGATCCAATAAAATTTGGCGCACGCGTTTCAATGTTTCTGCGCTGATAAAACCGTCGAACCATACGGTTCGAAAACCTTTGGGCTTGATATCCACCTCGTAGATCGAATAGTTGTTAACCAGAATGGGGCGGCGATAATACACGGCCTCCAAAAACGCATTACCGAATCCCTCGATGCTGGATGGGTAGGTGATCATATCCGCATGAGGATACACATCGCCAAGCGTGTAAATTTTCTTTCCATCTTTCGTCGTACCGCGTTCATCCTGCACCTGGTCTGATTCAAATCGAACGGTCACATCCAATAAATGAGCATACTCACGCACGCGTTGCTCATAGTCTGTGCCCTCATCGCCGGAAGCATGCGAGATGACCAGTTTGGCAGGGAGTTCAAGCCTGCGCACGAGTTCAACAGCATGTTCGATGCCTTTGCGTTGAATCACACGTGTAGGTTGCAGGAAAAAATATTCACCAGGTTCCACGCCGAAATCGGTTCGCACAGATTGTGTGTACTCATCAGGAGCGGCTGGTGGGGAGTCGAAGTCCATCACATTGGGAATTACACGCGAGGTCACTCCATAGCGGGTGGCGATCTGCTGCGCCTGAACCGAGTTGATCACCACATGTCGGATCGAAGGCAGGGTGGGTGGGAATGCCGCAGCAAGGTAATCGTTCACACAATTAACTTGAAAGCGCTGTCGCTCCCAGTGAAAATCATGATGGTGTGCAATGGTGGGGAATCCCGTCTCGGCGATAAATTCCGTCAATGCAAGACCAAGCGGCAGGTTAAGTGGGATCGTCACTGCATTTTCGATCACAAGAATCTCCAGGTCAAAGCGGTACGAAAATTTGTACAATTCCTCCTTGAGATATTCCTTCAATTCATTCACACGGCGAGTCATCTGCGGCGGACGAACATAGATGGAGAAAAAATCCTTGTGAAGATGCCGCATTTCGGGATGCGCCGCACGCGCCTCTTTTGTGACGGTCCAACTGCCTGAATATGCCTGTTGATTTATTTTCTCGATTTCGGGATGACGATAAAACGCCTCAGGCGTAACGTGGGACTGGTCGCTGTTTCGATCACATTCGCCGGCGAAATAAAAGCATTCGTGCCCGAGCCGTTCGAATACCGTGGCCCACTTTTGCGTTTCAAGCGAAACGCCGTCCGTGCCTGCAAAACGGGTGGAGATAAAGCCGATGTGATGGGAAGTGTTCGTCATAGTCTCATCCATAAGATTTGATACGGTTCAAGTGTGATTTTTGAAACCTGTAAAGTTTCGTTTGTAAAAAGATTTTTCCCTGCTTGGTAGTTAATGTTGAAATGCACTTCCTCTGCGCTTATATTATGCAGGCACAACGCGCGTGATTTTTCATCCGGCGAAATACGTTCGATCGCAAATACCGATGGATGAACGTCCAAAATGACCTGCCTGCCATGTGGATGAAATGCCAGGCAATGACTGCGCGTAGCAGCCAGCTGACTATAACGAGCAAAGACTCTTGATCTCAATGAATTTGGATCATCAAGTTCGCTTTGCAATTCTTTTAAATTGCACTTCTCACGATTAATGGTGCGATTACGGCCTGTTTGCTTTACGCCTTCAAGCCATCCGCGCGAACCGAACATGCTGTGAAAGTAAATTCCCGGCAGGCCGGGAAGCGAAAGCATGATCGCCTGTGCAGCGATGAATCGATCCACTTGGACTTCCGTCGGCTCATTTTTATTTGGATTTGAAAGTGCATCGAAATAATTGATATTCATTTCGTATGGACTTTGCCAACCGTCCGGGTTGTTTTTGTAGGAGACCAACCCGTTGTGTTCCTGAGTCTTTTGAACGAGGGAATCAATTTCTGAGTCCGAGAGGATTCCCCGTACGGGGTTTAATCCGATGCCATCGTGAGAAGCGAGGAAGTTAAAGAAAGTTGTTTTATCAGAGGGCAAAGTCAGGGTCTTCGCCCAATTGGATAGTGCTTCTGCATTTCCTGTGTGAAATGTGTGCAAGATCAATGGTGGCAGGGCAAAGTTGTACACGAGTTGGGCTTCGTTATGTCCATTGCCAAAATAAGAAATATTATCTGAGTGAGGGACATTAGTTTCTGTGATCAACTGAACATGCGGAGCCACCTCGTCCAATGAAGAACGGAGGAACTGGATGATGCGATGGGTTTGTGGCAGGTGAATACAGGCTGTACCGATTTCCTTCCACAAATAGGCGATTGCATCCAGGCGAATCAATGTCGCGCCGTGCTCGATATATATGAGCAGGGTATCTAGAATTTCAAGCAATACTTCCGGGTTTTGATAATTTAGATCGATCTGGTCTGCGCTGAACGTTGTCCATACTTGCTTTTCGCCGGACAAAGTTTTGAATGAAGTAAGCAATGGCAACGTGCGTGGACGAACCACTCCTGAGAGATCAGGTGTGCCATCCACGACGATGAAATAATCTCGATATACTGGGTGGTCGTGCAAAAATGACTGAAACCATTCACTTTTAGACGAAATATGATTGATCACGCCATCGAGCATCAGGTGAAAATTCTTTTGAAAAGACGAAATATCGTCCCAACTCCCCAGGGCAGGGTCCACTTTGCGATAATCAACCACCGAAAAGCCATCATCCGAGGTCCACGGGTAGAATGGAAGTATGTGAATTCCACTGACGGTGTTGGTCAGGTATTTTTCGCAAAACGTGGATAGTGTTTTTAATGGTTTTTCGCCTGGAGCCTGGACCTGATCACCATATGTGATCAAGATTGAGTCGTGTTCGGTCAATTCGCCTTTGTTCAAATTGATTTTTGAGCGATATGGTTCCATCAAATTTTGCGCGCGTTCGTATAATTGTGGCGCTTTCTCTTCCCCGTATAGAAAGGTGAGATGGTCGAGTAATGGTTTCATTTTTTATTCTGTGGCTACTTTAAAATCAAAATCCTCGTAAAATTTTATACCATGATTTTTTGGGCTTAAGATTAATTCCCGGTGAAGCGGCCAAGCCACAATGCTGACGAGTGGGCGTTGAATCAAATGACGGACAAAACTGCCCCCTGAGAATTATCGTAGTCCAAAAATATTTATGATAGGTGGTAGAAATATAGCAGGATGTTATAAAATTGCACATGCGTATTTTAATTTGAGAGTATTATGGATTCAAGGAGGATTGTGATGTCAGCGCAAACAAAAATAATATCCATACTTTTGGCGGATGATCATCTGTTGGCACGGCAGGGTTGCCGCTCCATTCTTGAAAAGGTCCCTGATATGAAAATAGTGGGCGAGGCGCAAGATGGCGATGAAGTTAAACTTTTGGTTGAAAGATTAAGGCCGCAGATCCTGTTGCTGGATTTGAAAATGCCAAAGCTATCCCCAGCCGCACTTGAGGAATGGGTAAGGACAAATTATCCAGAGACTGCCACGCTAATATTAACAGGCCATGATCGTGATTTTTATCTGTCAACCATGATGGATGCAGGTGCTGCCGGCTATTTCGATAAAAAGATAAGGGCGGGACAACTTGTTTCTGCAATACGCCATGCTGCTCGCGGGGAATTTCTTTTTGATGCGGAACAGATTGAAAGGGTACGGCAATGGAGGGAGGAAACCGGGAATAAGCTGGATAGTTTGTCAAAACGAGAACGTGAAGTATTGCAAATACTGACAGAAGGCGCTGATAATTACGCAATTGCCGCGTCCCTTGATATAGCGATCAATACTGTGGAAAAGCATTTGACAAGTATTTATAAAAAATTAGGGGTTGCCTCAAGGATGGAAGCCACCTTGTGGTGGCTGGAAAAAGGTGGGGATTTCCGTAATTGATTGAGGCGAATGGGGATGTCATAATGATCGTACAAATACGGCAGATGATTAACCGATCGACCAGGTTAAGAATCTAAAACGATCAATTTATGGCATAGGGAAAACATGAAAAACAAGAAAACAATTCCTGTAAGAATGTATGTATTAGGCTCTGTTTTGACGGCTTTGCTGTTGGTGATGTTGATCATGATGTATTCCTCGTCGCGTGCCCAAGGTTATACATCCATTTTGCAAATGATCCAATCCAACTTTGCTGGATTGGAGGTTTCCAGCCCGGTTGAAAGCAGCCCTTAATGTTGAAAGGTGTAAGTCAAATCGACGGACCGTTTTCACATTTCAACGATACAAGGTTCTTCTTCTTTGACCAGCACACTTTCGCCATTGATAAAGGTGATCGTCGTCTGTTCCATGCTGCGGACCACGGTGAGCCCTTTATATTTAATCGTAACAGGCCAGGGATAAAGATTTTTCCCTTCCAGCTTGACACGTGTTGAAGACAGAATATTCACACCCAACGATTGCATGAATAAACCAACGGGGGCAAGTCCCTGCACTGCGTTGCGCTCACCGATGCCCGCGCCGGTCTCCGCGTGATAACGTTGATAGAAGGAACGGTTTTGTTTCAAATTCTGAATGACCGCGTTCATCATATGCACGGTCAACCGCGTGGCTTCTGCGCGGAATCCATGTGCCAGCAGGCCTTCGCCGATCAGTTGATTCCAAGGGAAGTGAACGCTCATCGAGACCAGGTCCGCTTCGGGGTCGGGAGACTCGGGCAGGGAGGGCAGTCCAAACGGCCGGTCGAAGCGGTCTGCTGTCATGATGTTGCGTCCGATCAAGGCGTGCGCTTTTTGTTGCTCGGGAATCTGCGCCCACATGGGCAATGCCAGCGTGATGTCTTCCCCGGTGGTGTCGATGATGCTGACGTTGATCTTGTCCTTTTCATCCAGCCCATGCACAGCAATACGCCCAATGCGGGTGTATATTTTTTGACTCGTTGCGACCAATCCACCCGTACGCCATTGGAATTGATGACCGAGAATGGTTTCAACTTCACCTTTGGATTTGGTGAAGTATTCGCTGATCTCAACCTCCGGACGCTTCGCGGCTGGATTTTTAGTCTGGATCTCGATCAACAAGCGGACCGGCGTCTCAGACTCGAACTTTGGACGCATGTTGCCATCGCCTTTTTTCCTGGCGATGATTTTTCCGGTGGACACCAGCCCCGTTTCACGATCACGATAGGAATAAAAACTTTTATTCGCGTTCCAGCTCGCGTTGATGGATTCTCTTATCTTTTCAGCTTGTGACTGGATCAGCCCGGTTTCATCTTCCGGCTTGCCCAGCTTCTTTGCGATCTTCGCAATGGATTGTGCTTCACGGTAGAGCATGGCTTCCAAGGAGGGGCTGTGGACGAGCGAGATATCGAGTCCCTGCGACCACGGATGCCAGACATCGAAGACCGGATTATCGTCGAAGCCGGTTTGCAGGAGATGATCCCACTCCGGGACCCCATCGCGGTTGCGATCATGCGTGGAGGAAAACCAGGACCAGAAGAATTTCGTTAATTTTGGGAAGACCTCTGAAAGAAAATCTTCATCGTGAGTGGCTTGATAATATTTCCAGGTAAGGCTGGCGAGCAGGGGGGCTGCTTGTAATCTTCCGCGTTGTGCAGCGAGACCGGGTTTGCCGTCCACTTCGCCGTCTTCATTTTGAGTGGCGAGAAAATTCAGGATCAGGTGTTTTGTGATCTGAGGTGCACCCTGCAAAATGCTTGAAATGTAATAACTTTCAATCGGAGCCTGACCGTTCCATGAAGGTGCGTAATCGGTGCCATCCCCTTTGCGGGAAAAGCCGTTATCGATATGGCGTGCATGGACAAATGAAGGATGGGGTAAGTGTTCGTTGCCATTAAAGAACAGTGCATGTGCCGCTTGCTGACTGAATGAAAGAGCGGCATCCCAATCGGGATCGCCGGTTTGGATTTCCAGTTCTTCTGAAGCTTGCAGCATTTCAATGCGAGTCCGTTCCGCTTCCCACGTGCGGGCAGCGGTTTTGCGGGCAAGTTCAAATGCTTCGGGGATCGTGTCGAGAGCGGCTTCAGCGAAGGCCAATGTACGTGTGGCACCGGGACCAAGCTCCAGGTCCAAAAGAAGCGATGGATAAGGTCCGGGGCCGTGTTTTGGACCGCCGGTCATAAAGATCACGGGAGCGATCCCGCTGGTTTGTCCTGCAAGAATATTGACGAGTTGTTGTTGAGTGGGGATGATGGATTGGCCGTCAAGCGGAGTCAATAATGCGCAAACTTCGAGCTTAAGCTGACGAACGGCGTTGGTTTTATTGGTCAGGATGATACGGCCTGCAATGGCATGAGATTCCGGAACCCAAAAATCTGTGCTGACTTGCAGGTTATCGAAGGGAACAAAATCGAGCGTTAGGAAGTTTGGGTGAAAGCGACGCAGCGACGGTTTGGTTACGAAGGTGTTAGGGTCTGTGATGACATTGCTGCCTTCGGTGAAACGCAAAAAGATACGCATTGACCGCGCGCGCAGGCCAAAGGTTGTGTGGAGCGAGACGGCGGTCGGATCAGACGGGCCGAGTTCCACTTCCCAGATGTGGTCGTTGACGTAGTCGGGTTTGCACAAGCGGGCGTCCGCGGCGAGAGTGAGGTGGAGCGGGTCGCCGGAAGTTAAAGACCAATCGCGCATGGCGCTTATTGTACGGGCAGATGGGCGTCAGGTCAAACGGGTATAATTTGCCGAGCAATTCATGTTTTTTATTTTGAAACCAATTTACCAAAGATGAAAACGAGGAGATTGACATGGCCGGACGTTATTTTGAAGAATTCTCAGTGGGGCAGACCGTAAAAACCGTGGGACGCACGATCAGTGAAGATGCGATCTTTTCGTTTGCCGGCCTGACCGGCGACTACAACCAGATCCATACGGATGCGGCATTTGCCAGCAAAACCCAGTTCGGCCAGCGCATCGCTCATGGACTTTTGGGATTGTCCATCGCCACCGGCTTGATCATGCAAACCGGCCTGCTCGAAGGCACCGTGCTGGCTTTCCGCGAGATCAATGAGTGGAAATTTGTGAAGCCGTTTTTCATCGGCGATACTGCGCATGTGGTGATGACCGTCACCGAAACAAAGGCCCTGCCGCGCATTGGCGGCGGATCGTTGATCTCCTCGATCGAAGTGCTGAATCAAAACGATGAAGTGTGTCAGAAGGGTACGTTGAATCTGCTCGTGCTGAGCAAACCGAAGGAATAACTTTTCAAAGACAATGGTTTTATTATTGAAATGAGTGAAGATGCCTGCTGAAGATAACGATAGAAAACGCCGATTACTAAAATCTGAAGAAGATACGCAGGGAGTGTACAACCCCGAGCCGGTTGAGCCGCCTGCTGCAACCACTGCAAAATACTACCGCCCGCGGTTGGATGAAGACAACATGCCCCTGCCGCGCCGCGTGCAGGAAAATGATGTGGAAGGCACACGAGTGACTCGTGCTGCATATGAGCCCGTTACAAGTAATAGACCGGCTTATGTTCCGCCTCAACAGCCTTCCAAAAAGTTTAACTGGCGCAGTAACACAGGATGTCTCCTGCGTGGACTGATCTTCGCGGCATTTATGGTTCTTATTGTTGGGCTTTGTACTGGTTCCTATTTGATGTATCAGTATTACAAGATCGCGAGTGCTCTGCCTGAGATCGGTGATCTGCGTAATCGTGCTTCACAGTTTCAAACCACCCGCATCCTCGACCGTAACGGACAGGTGCTTTACGAAATACTGGACCCGAACACCGGGCGCCGCAATTACATTCCCATCGAAAATATCTCCCCGGCTCTCATAGCAGCGACGATTGCCACCGAAGACCAGGATTTTTATAGCAACCCGGGTTTTGACCTGATTGCCATGATCCGCGCTCTTTGGGAAAACTATCGTACCGATGGACAGGGCGGGGGAGCATCCACGATCACACAGCAATTGGCACGCGCATTGCTGTTATCTCCGGAAGAACGTGTGGAGCGGACGTACACACGCAAGGCCCGCGAGATCATCCTTGCGGCTGAAATTACACGTCGTTATACAAAAGACCAGATCATTGAGTTATATCTCAACGAAATTTATTATGGCAACCTTGCCTATGGTGTGGAAGCCGCAGCAGAGACTTATTTTGGAAAATCTGCCAAAGACCTCACGTTGGCAGAGGCCTCTTTCCTTGCCGGTTTGCCGCAGTCCCCGGCGGTCTACGATATTTACACAAATCCGGAAACTACCTTAATTCGCCAGCAACAAGTACTGGTATTGATGTACGAAGCAAGTTCTGCACAGGGGTGTATTAAGGTCAGCAATAGCCCGGACCCGGTTTGCGTCGATCCGCAAACTGCCACACAAGCCGCGGATGCGATGAAAGTTTATTCCTTCAAGCCGCTTTCCTTTGATTCAAAATATCCACATTGGGTGAATTTCGTCCGTGAGCAATTGGAATCGCAGTATGATGCGCAGACGATCTATCGTTCAGGCTTTGTAGTCTACACCACGCTCGACCCGATCATGCAGGATCGGGCGCAGCAGCTCGTCAGTGATCAGGTCGCCGCCTTGGTTGACAACAATACTCACAATGGAGCGTTGGTTTCCATTCGCCCATCGACGGGGGAAATTCTTGCGATGGTCGGCTCACCGGACTTCGGCAATGATGCGATTTCCGGCCAAGTGAACATGGCCAACAGTCCCACGCGTCAGCCGGGATCTTCGATCAAACCATTTACTTATGTCGCCGCATTTGAAAAAGGCTGGACGCCATCCACGTTGATCTGGGATGTGCCCACGCAATTCCCTGACGGGGCAAATCCGCCGTACGAACCCCGCAACTATGACGGTAAATTTCACGGCGCAGTCACGGTTCGTGTTGCGCTTTCCAATTCATTCAACATCCCAGCTGTGAAGACTTTGGAATTTGTCGGAATTTATGACGATCCAAATACGCCTGAAAAGGAAGGTCTGATCAGCATGGCGCAGCGACTGGGCATCACGTCCCTCACGCGCAATGACTATGGCCTCTCGCTCACATTGGGCGGCGGTGATGTCAGCCTGTTGGATATGACCTCCGCTTATTCCGTCTTCGCAAATGGCGGCCAGCGTATGCCGCCCGTTGCGATTCTCAAGATCACGGATTATTCCGGTAAGGTGATTTTTGAATACAAGCCGCAGGCCGGCGAACAGGTGATTCGTCCTGAACATGCCTATCTCATCTCATCCATTCTTTCCGACAACAATGCACGTTCGTTGATGTTTGGTCCCAACTCGCTACTTAATTTGTCCTTCCCTGTTGCTGCGAAAACAGGTACCACCAACGACATCCGCGATAACTGGACCCTTGGATACACTCCCGATCTGGTTACCGGCGTATGGATCGGCAATGCAGATTACACTCCAATGGTGAACTCATCTGGCTTGACCGGCGCCGCTCCCATCTGGTCACAGTTTATGGAATTTGCAGTGCCTTACTTGACCAATGGCGCACCGACTCCGTTCAATCGTCCACCGGGAATCGTGGATAAGGTGGTTTGTAAATTATCCGGTACAGAGCCTTCCAATCAATGTGACTCGCAATATACGGATGTCTTTGCGTTCGATCAACTTCCATTGCCGCAGGGCAAGGATTTATTGCGACGAGTGAAAATCGACTTGTGGACAGGCTACGAAGCATCCGATGCGTGCAAAGGCCCAAGTGAAGAAGAAAAAGTTTTGAATGTCACCGATAAGTGGGCGCGTGATTGGTTGGAAAGCGGCGCAGGCCGCGATTGGCTCGACAATCATGGATTGCCGCGTGAGCCGTATTACGCGCCGGACCGCGAATGCGAGCAAGGCGATCCGCAGCCAATCATTGGATTCAACCTTGATGATGGGCAGGTTATCACTTCACCGTCGTTTGAGATCAAAGGCTCTGCCGCAGCCACTGCGGGATTCAAGAATTGGAAGTTGGAATTTGGCCAGGGCACGGACCCCGGTTCGTGGACTACGTTAAGCGAGAGCAATAACCAGGTCAAGGATGGCACGCTCTACACTTGGAACTTGACCAATGTTCCCAATGGAATTGTGACTCTGCGACTTACTTTGTATGGCGATAAAACGGATGTGGAAAAGCGCGTCACACTTAACCTCAGCCTGCCTCTGCCCAATACAGCGACTCCCACTCAAACATTGATCCCATCCTTTACTCCCACAGAGACACCGACTCAGGTGATCGTGCTTCCAAGCGATACGCCAATCCCAAGTGCCACGCCGACTGAAACGGTTACTCCCGGCCCGTAATCTTATCCATGAAACCACTTAACTGTCCCAACTGTGGTGCATCTCTTCCTGCCCATGCTTCCAAGGCAGATGTTGTCTCCTGCGAGTTTTGCGGTACAACGTTTCGCACATCAGCCACTCTTACGCCCGAACCCACCATGGGAAATTTGCTCCTGGCTGCTGACCTTAGTAAAAAGCCCATCCCGGGATGGAGCCTTTTCAATGAGGCTGATCTAAAATTCATTCCGGGGGCAATCCCGGAATTGCAAGTAGGGTTTGGGGCCAAATCCGGTTTGTACGATGTGATTGGAAGTTCAGGCTTATTCGACGATGTGGATGTTGGTGTGACGATTAAATTCCTTGAGGGCAAGCAGGAATGGGTTTATGGTGGAATCTTTACCCGCTATGGCCCAACCGGTGGATATGCCTTTTTGATCTCGGCACAAAGTTCTTACAAACTCGGGTATTACCATAAAGGTGCGGATGATAAGCTTGTGTGGAGCGATCTGATGCCCTGGACGTCCCATACAGCCTTGTATTCTGGATTTGAGAAGTCGAATCGCCTGCGGGTGATCTGCAACAATGACCGCTTGAAAATGTATTTGAATGGCGTGTTGGCTACTTCCATTCGCGATACACGTTTTGAAGTTGGGAAATTGTATGTTTCCTTTTCTTCCGGTTTGGAGTCGAACATCGTTGCGAAGATATCTGATCTTCAGTTGAGAGAAGTGCCCGAGTAAGCCATAGCAGACCCCGGCGAGGGGAGAGGCGATTTTTGACCTTAAAGTAGGCGCCTCTTCAATAGTTAACACCCTTGACGCACATGTCGCTCGTGCGTATAATCCAAGAGTTGGATGTAAAAACCGAGCAAACTATAGCAAGCGCTTAAGGAAAACCCTTAGAGCGCTTGCCTTTGTTTGTCTCTTGTGTATGCCGACTACACGCTACACAGAGAATGCTCGATGATATCTTATTATTAGGAGAGTACCCGTGGAAACTAAAGGACTGACTGCATTACGTATCAGCCTCGCATCACCGCAAACGATTATGTCTTGGTCGTATGGTGAGGTGCTCAAACCAGAAACCATTAACTATCGTCGCTTACGCCCGGAGAAAGACGGCTTGTTCTGCGAAGCCATCTTCGGCCCCACCCGCGACTGGCAATGTTATTGCGGTAAATATAAGAACCCGCGCTACAAAGGCATTACCTGTGATAAATGCGGTGTGGAAGTGACACGTGCTGCTGTGCGTCGTGAACGCATGGGGCACATTACCCTCGCCACTCCAGTTGCTCATATTTGGTACACCCGCCGCATCCCATCCCAGATGGGCATGTTGTTGGATGTTTCCCGCCGCAACCTGGACCGTGTGCTTTACTTTGCTCAATATATCGTGACCTATGTGGACGAGGAAGCCCGCACCAAGGCCCTCAAACGTTTGGAAGATGAAATATCGGTTTCCGATCGTGAGCAGGCTGCGGATGTCAACTCCAAGATCGCTGAAGTTAAGACCAAGCGCGATCAGAAGATGAATGAACTCAAGCAGAAGCAAGCTGCTCTCGAAACTGGCTATGATGAAAACATCGCCGAACAGTTGGACCCGATCATCAAGGAAGGTCAGAAGCTTGAGAAACTCCTTCAGGAACAAATGGGGGAGGGCGCCAAGAAAGCCATCGTCTTCGAATCCACCGGCGAGAAGGTGATCGATGCCGGTGATAAGGTTGCCAGCAAGCATATTACCCAGGTGCAGAAGAGCGTTCAGAAGAAACTCGAAGCGCTTGAAAATGAGTTGAAGGACAAGAAGCAGCGTGAGTTGGACGATCTTAAGACGCAGCTTGCGACCATCAAGGCCAAAGCCGATCAGGAAATGGAAGCTTTGCGCGGCGAATTGGAGAATCAATCCTCCGCTTCTTCGAACACAAGCTCACGCCTGCGCGATGAACTGTTGGAGCTTCGCCCCTTTACATTCCTCAGCGAAATTCGCTATCGCGAATTGAAACAGCGTTGGGGACAGGTCTTCCGCGCCGACATGGGTGCTGAAGCCTTCTACGATATTCTCGAACGCCTTGACCTCGATAAACTCTCGGAAGAACTCTGGCATGAAGTTCGCACCACCAAAAGCAAGCAGAAACGCAAGAAATCCACCACCCGTTTGAAGGTCGTGGAAGCCTTCCGCCGCTCCGGCAACAGCCCGGCCTGGATGATCCTCACCGTTCTTCCGGTTATTCCTCCGGACCTGCGCCCGATGGTGCAGTTGGATGGCGGTCGTTTTGCGACCTCCGATCTTAACGATCTATATCGCCGCGTGATCAACCGCAACAACCGTTTGAAAAGACTGCTTGAGCTCGGTGCTCCTGATGTAATCATTCGCAACGAAAAGCGCATGTTGCAGGAAGCCGTTGACAGCCTGATCGATAACTCGCAGCGTGGCAAGGCACTTTCCCGCCGAGGCCGTCGCGAGTTGAAATCCCTAAGCGACATGCTCAAAGGCAAGAAAGGTCGCTTCCGCCGCAACCTGCTCGGCAAGCGCGTGGATTACTCCGGTCGTTCGGTGATCGTGGTCGGCCCGACCTTGAAATTAAATCAGTGCGGCCTTCCCAAGAGCATGGCCCTTGAACTGTATCGCCCGTTCGTGATCGCCCGTTTGGTGCAGAACGGTTATGCCGCCAACGTGAAGGGTGCACGTCGTTTGATCGAGCGCAACCGCCCCGAAGTTTGGGAAGCGTTGGAAGGTGTGATTGGCGAACGCCCAGTATTGTTGAACCGTGCTCCTACCCTTCACCGTTTAGGTATCCAGGCTTTTGAACCAATTTTGATCGAAGGCTCTGCCATTCAATTGCATCCGTTGGTCACCACTGCTTTCAACGCTGACTTTGACGGTGATCAAATGGCTGTGCACGTTCCGCTTTCACAGAAGGCTGTGAAGGAAGCTCGTACTTTGATGTTGGCTTCCAGGAACCTGCTCAAGCCTGCGGACGGCGAGCCGATCATTTCCCCATCAAAGGATATGGTGCTCGGTGTGTATTACCTAACCATGAAGAAGACTGCAGACTTCCGTGGTGATGGCCGCGCTTTCGCCGATGCGGACGAAGTGGAATTGGCTTACAACCTGGATCAAGTGGATATTCACTCCGAGATCAAACTGCGCGCCAAAACCTGGTATGACGATAAGGGTGATCGTATGCCCGAACCGCAGACCCGTGTCATAAACACGACAGTTGGGCGTGTTCTCTTCAACCGCGTTCTGCCTGAAGAAGTTCAATTCGTAAACGAGAAGCTCGATAAGGGCGGCGTGAAGGATTTGATCGCCGAAGTCTACGAGCTTTGCGGACAGGAAGTCACTACCAATGTGGCCGACCGAGTCAAAACTATTGGGTTTGAATACGCTATGCGTTCGGGAACCACTCTGGCTGTGGCGGATATTTCCATTCCACCGGAACGCAAGCCGATCATTGATGAAGCTCTTAAAGCTGTTGAAGTAGTGTTACGTGACTTCCGCCGCGGTCTGTTGACCGAACAGGAAAAGAGCGAACGTGAAATTGAAATCTGGCAGGGAACCACGGAAAAGGTTGCCGATGCCGTGAAGCGACACATGGACCCGGATGGTAATCTTTCCACGATGGCGACCTCCGGCGCAACAAAAGGTGGCTTCTCCACCATTTCGCAGTTGGCAGGTATGCGCGGTTTGATGGCTGACCCTTCCGGTCGTATCATCCCGATGCCGATCCGCTCCAACTTCCGCGAAGGTCTGACCGCGCAGGAATACTTCATTTCCACGCACGGCGCCCGCAAAGGCTTGGCCGATACCGCTCTTCGTACAGCCGATGCAGGGTATTTGACCCGCCGTCTTGTGGATATTGCACAGGACATCATCATCAACGAATATGATTGCGGTACCCACGAAGGCATTTTGCTCCGCAAATCGGATGACATTGCCGGTCAATCCATGGCCAGCCGCATGTTCAGCCGCTTGATCGCGGAACGTGTCATTCACCCGAAGACCGGGGAAGTGCTTGCTGAGTATAACGATGTCATTTCTCATGACCTTGCGCGGAATATCGTCAATGCCGGTGTGACCGAAGTGAAAGTTCGATCTCCTCATACCTGTGAATTAAAGCATGGTATTTGCTCCAAGTGCTACGGCCTTGATCTTGGACGCGGTGCAATGGTGGAGCTTGGGTCCGCCGTGGGTATCGTCGCTGCCCAGTCCATTGGTGAGCCCGGTACACAACTTACGCTCCGCACATTCCATACGGGCGGTGTTGCTGCCTCTGGTGGTGCCTCCGATATTACAACGGGTCTTCCCCGTGTGGAGGAGTTGTTCGAAGCCCGCAAGATGCCGAAGGGCGAAGCGATCGTTGCTGAGATCGATGGCGTGGTGCGCATTTCACAATCCGAGAAATATGCGGACATGCGCGAACTCCACATCGAACATGCTGAAATGATCCACGATGAGTACGTGATCCCTGAAGATTGGAAGTTTGTCGTCAAGGATGAGACGGAAGTGCAGGTTGGTGAAGTCCTCGCTACCAAGGAAAAGGCTTCGATCACCGCGCAACATGCCGGACGCGTTGCTGTTGAAAAGAAGGACCACAAAGTAATCGTGTCCTATGAACAGCGAGAGGAGATCATCGAAGAGATCCCGAATACTTCTCGATTGTTGGTCAAGGATGGCGCGCATGTGGAAGCCGGTCAGCCGTTGACTGAAGGTTCGCTTAACCCGCATCGCGTGTTGAAGATCCAGGGACGTGAAGCCTGCCAGATCTATCTCTTGAGCGAAGTTCAAAAAGTATATCGCTCGCAGGGTCAGAACATTCATGACAAGCACTTCGAAGTCATCATTCGCAAGATGATGAGCAAGGTGCAGGTGACCCGCCCCGGTGACACCAAGTACCTGCCCGGTGACCCGGTCGATCGCCTGGAGATCCGTCGAATCAATGAGCAGTTGCTGGCCGAAGGCAAGACCCCGGCTCGCTTCAGCGAAGTATTGCTCGGCGTGACCAAGGGCTCCTTGAGCACCGATTCCTTCCTCTCTGCTTCCTCTTTCCAACACACCATCAAGGTGTTGGCAAGCGCAGCCATCGGCTCCACCATTGATCCGCTCTTCGGTCTGAAGGAAAACGTGATCATCGGCAAGCTGATCCCCGCAGGTACCGGCTTTGTTCATGGAAGATTCTCCGAACCCGGTATGCCGGTCAACGGACCCGAACAGGAAGAAGTGCCGGACACCACTGTCGGCGATTAGTTGAAAGTAACAATGATCCGCCCCGAAAAATTTCGGGGCGGATTTGTTTTAATTCTTTTTCTGAGTCGCAGTGAATTTATTATAATGAGCAAATCATGGTGAAGGTGCAAACTAAAAAGCCTCTGGGACAGCCCACCCGTGGAAAGACCGCTTCGAATCGACTCAGACGCGTCGATAATTTTATTCTGCTCTACGAGCCGTCGCTTCTCACGCGGACCGATGGCCTGTTCGCTGATTCTATGTTTGTTGATCTCGGCTTTGGATTTGATGCGCGGACCACGCTCGAAAGCGCCGGGCGTTTCCGCCGTGTGAATCCAAATCTTAAGATCCTTGGCGTGGAAATCGACAAGGAGAGGGTGGAGACTGCATTACCTTTTGCCGATGAAAAAACCTTCTTTCGGCTGGGCGGATTCAATTTGCCTTTGCGATCAGGTGAAAGCGTGAAGCTGATGCGCGCGTTTAATGTCCTGCGTCAATATGAAGAAAAGGATTTTGCTCCCGCCTACGAACGTCTCGCGGAATATGTTCTGCCCGGTGGCCTGATGATCGAAGGAACATCGAATCCGTTTGGGAGTATTTGGGCGGCAAACCTGGCAAGGCGGCTCGCGAACGGATCATGGAAACTGGAGTCTTTGGTCTTCAGTACCAATTTTCGCTTAGGCTTTGATGTTCAGGAATTTCAAACAATTCTTCCGAAAAATTATATTCATCATGTTCTGGAGGGCGAGAGGGTGTATGATTTCTTTGAAGCGTGGAAACGCGCTGCAGCGGAAACATCTCACTCGAAAACATATGGACCGCGCCAATGGTTTACCGCTGCATCTGAGAGACTGGCCGGGTATGGGTTTGATGTGTTGATTAAAAACAAATGGCTTTCAAAAGGTTATTTGATCTGGAACAATCCTTGATTTATTGTCGTCTCTTCAAAGATGTTTTTGAAAGGAGAAAGTAGTGCAAAAGCTCAACCCCATTCATTTTGTTGTTCTTATTTTATTGATTGCCATGCTGGCTTGCAGCACCTCTACCCCGGTGAACGCGCCTGCCACTCAATCCGTTAACTTGGAAACCGTCATCGTACAAACTGCCAATGCAGCCATGACTCAGACTGCCCTAGTCATGCCGCCCGCTTTGTTGGAAACATTGACACCTGAGTCTACTTTGACTGCCACTGAAACGCCTACACAAACGTTAACCCCCACTTTGGCTTTTACATCCACACCTGTCATTCCAATCATCAGCGTGTCTGTTGCGACGAATTGCCGCAATGGTCCGGGCAAAGTTTACGATTATCAAGGGGCCTTGTTGATCGGGACGCCGGTCAAAATTTACGCGCGTGAACCCACCGGAAACTATTGGTATATTCATAACCCGGAAACCACGGAAGACCAGTATTGCTGGATCTGGGGGAAGTATGCGACCATTGAAGGGGATACATCCATATTACCGCTTTATACTCCACCGCCTACCCCAACTGCAACCATGACTTCCGCAGCGACCATCACCCCGACAACCGGACCAACGAAGAAACCGTCACCTGGGTCCTTCGTCGTTTCCTATAACAATACAGATACCTGCAACACCAACTGGTGGACAGACTTCAAGTTAAGGAATAATGGGACAATATCCTTTCAGTCGATGTATATCAGCATCAAGGATATGACCAGCAATGATGAATTCGAAAAGGCCTCCGGCGTGTTCACGGACCTGGCTGGTTGTGCGACCCTTTCCGAGAAGGATGCGGTTGACCCGGGGGATATTCTTCTGTTTAGCGGTCCTCCTTTTTCGTACGACCCAACCGGTCACAAACTAAGGATCTCGCTGACCCTGTGTACGGAAAACGGCCAAAAAGGAACATGTATTAAACAGAACTTTGACGTGCAGCTATAAAAATAAGTGCAACAAAAAGCGGATTCAGTATTGAATCCGCTTTTTGTTGCACTCGATTAAGTTACTGCTTTTTTCTGCGAATCAGGAAAAACGGAAGCAGCAGGAGTGGAATGGAAATTCCCACGCCGCACAATAAACCGATGCCGAACATGCCGCCGATGGACGCGAGGGCATACTCTCCATTGTTGATGATCCTGGTCGTGCCATCCGCGTAATAACAGGTCACTTCCACGGTGTGACCATAGGTGCCGTTCGGATCCGATGTGGTGGGCGTGGAGGCACCTTCCTGTAATGAAGTGCTTTCCGCGCCGGGACAGTAAATCGCTGTTGCGATCTTATCGTTCAGACCGGGAACGGCGAATAGACTCGGTCCGAGCATAAATGTGGTGGCGAAAATGATTCCGGCACAAATACCGCCCAGTACCACCCAGGCAATGATGCGCGCAATCCAAACTTCCTTTGATGTGTTAAGTTTCATGGTTCACCTCTAATGCAACAAATTGTAGTGGATTCGATATCAGAGGGCAATCACCCAAAAATACGGGGCACTTGACGCATCTTCCCTTTGCCCGTAAGATAAGCCCCGCGATAGAACATAAATTCATAGATTTACCACCAAGGACACTAGGGAGCGCGAAGGTTAAAAACTTTTCCTTTGTGTCTCTTTGTGCCCTTCGTGGTTAAGAAGGATTTTGGAGTTTTTATGGAACTCGGTATTGTAAAAAAGATAGATATTGACTCGGAGATGCAGCAATCGTATCTCGATTACGCCATGAGCGTGATCGTTTCGCGTGCGCTGCCCGACGCGCGTGATGGTATGAAGCCGGTGCAGCGCCGTATTTTATATGCGATGTATGACATGGGCATTCGTGCAGATACGGCGTACAAGAAGTCTGCGCGTATTGTCGGTGAGGTGCTCGGTAAATATCATCCGCACGGCGATTCTTCCGTGTACGAAGCCATGGCGCGTTTGGCACAGGATTTTTCGATGCGCACCATGCTCGTCGATGGCCAGGGTAATTTCGGTTCCGTGGATGGCGATCCACCCGCTGCCATGCGTTATACCGAGGCGCGTCTTGCCCACGCCGCTGTGGACATGTTGAACGATATCAACAAGAACACAGTTAATTTCAAAGCTAATTTTGATGACACACTTACTGAACCTGATGTACTGCCTGCAGCTCTGCCGAATCTTTTAGTGAATGGTGCCACAGGTATTGCAGTGGGTATGGCCACTTCCATTCCGCCGCACAACCTCGGTGAGATCGTGGATGCGATCATCTATATGCTAAATCGCTGGGAAAAGTTGGACGACATCGATGTTGAACAATTGATGAAATTCGTGCAGGGACCGGACTTCCCAACCGGCGGATTGATCGTGCAGGAAAAAGGCGAAGAAGGAATTGAACATGCGTATGGCACGGGACGCGGGCGCGTCACTGTCCAAGCCAAGGCACATGTGGAGGAAATGGAAAGAGGCAAGAGCCGAATCATTGTCTCCGAATTGCCGTACGCAGTCAACAAGTCCAGTTTGATCGAGCGCATTGCTGAGCTGGCCCGCGATGGACATCTCGAAGGCTTATCCGATTTGCGCGACGAATCCGACCGCACCGGCATGCGCATTGTCCTGGAAATGACGAAGAATGCCAACCCTGAAATTATTTTGCGTGACCTGTACAAACGCACGCCGATGCAGACCACGTTCAGCATCAACCTGCTTGCGCTTGTGGATGGGGAGCCGCGCACCTTAACTCTTAAGCAGGCATTGCGTGTTTACATCGAACACCGCATTACCATCATCAAGCGCCGCGCTGAATTTGATCTGGACAAGGCCAAGGCGCGCGCGCATATCCTCGAAGGATATCTGGTTGCGCTCAAGAACCTGGATGAATTGATCAACATCATCCGCACCGCACCGGATGTGGAAACTGCCCGGGCGAAACTGATGAAGCGTTACAAGCTGACAGAGTTACAAGCCACTGCGATCCTGGATATGCAGCTGCGCCGACTCGCCGCCCTTGAACGCAAAAAGATCGAAACTGAATATAAAGAAGTCACCGGCGTGATCAAGGATCTAACCACCCTGTTGAAATCCCCCAAACTCATGCGCGGCGTGGTGGCCGATGAGTTGACCCGTGTCAAAGCTGACTATGGTGATAAACGCCGCACGCAGATCATCAACTTGAAGGAAGGCACCAAGCATACACGCGCTCTGACCACGAATGACCTGCTGCCCGATCAAACCGTGTGGGTTGGTGTCACAGACGATGGTCTCGTCTCCCGCACGGCAGATGACAAGCAGCCGAAACATTCAGGAAATGACGCACCAAGATTTTTGGTGAGAGCCAACACGACAGATACTGTGTACTTTGTGAGCAAGTTGGGCAAGGCCGCGGCGGTGGCAGCGCACTTGATTCCTGAAACCAGCAAGTTAAGCCAAGGGTCGATGTATCACAAGGTTTCGCCGCTTTCTGAGAATGACCCGCTCGTGGCCGTCTTTGCATTGCCTGCCAAAAAGAGTGAATTCCCCGAAGAGACTTGTGTGTTGACCGCTACACGTTTTGGCATGGTGAAGAAGACACTGGTGAGCGAATTGCCCGGTCCATCATCACAAGTGTTTAATCTGGTACGCGTGAATGAAGGTGACCGCCTTGGGTGGGTGGGACTCACCGACGGCAAGAAAAAAGATATCTTGTTGATCACTTCCGACGGCATGGCGATTCGTTTCAAGGAAGATGACGTGCGCCCGATGGGCCTCGTCGCTGCCGGCGTGAACGGCATTAAGTTGGATGATAAAAATGAAGTGGTCGGCATGGAAGTGTTGCCCGCCGAAGGGGAACTTTTCCTGCTCGCCAACGATGGCAAGGCCAAACGTGTTGATTTGAAGGAATTCCCGGTACAGGGACGATATGGCAAGGGCGTGGTTGCATGGGACTTGCCCGGCAAAACAACCCTAGTAGCTGCCGTAACTGGAAAACCAAATCACGTTTCAACGGTTCATCTCAGCAAGGGAGCGGCAAAATCCGTTCGTCTGGACGAGGCCGGACTCCGAAAACGCGCAGCAAGTAAAGGGGACCTGGTTGTGGAAGTGAAGCCCGGCGAGTCAATTACTGGTATTGCAGTTGGTTGGACTGTAGATCGATTTGTAAAGACAGCGAAATCTGTGGAAGAAAAGCCAGTGGCGAAGAAGGCTCCTGCGAAAGCAAAGAAGGCTGCGCCGAAAAAGTCCGCGACAGCGAAGAAGAAGGTTTCCAAGCCCGCGAAGACCAAGGCGAAACCAGCCGCAAAGAAGAAAAAGAAATAATAAAAAAATCCCCAAACTACTTTGTTTGGGGATTTTTTTATTAACTTATCCACAAAAGATTGTAGGTGGACAACTCGTCGCCGGATCGGCAGGCTCCTGTGGTTCATCCTCTCTCTTTTTCTTCGTTGGGACCGGGAGCGGGGTTTGCGTAGGAGTTGATGCTGGGGTTACAGTAGGTGGGTTTTCCTTTTGATCTCCTGTAGAAATGCAAGGAGGGATTGAGAATATAGTCGTGTCCGAGGCGCGTTCCACTTCTTCGAGGTTGTACGCACGCACGACCACTTCCACCGAAGTATATTCTGGTGGAATCAGGCTGCCTGGTGTTTCGCTGGTTTGAGCGATGAAGGCGTGAGTCCAGTAATCACTCTCTCCAATTCGCTGCATATCTGCAGTTGCTCGAGTTACATCTGTGGCAATGGACGGATCGCCGAAATAACGGACTTCGGCAGTAACGCGGCTAACGTTGTGGGTGGCCGTGGTTTGGGCGTAAATATCCAGTATCAGACCCAATCCGGAATTATTTGGATAGCAGCGATCGCCTAAAAATTGCATTGCACTTTCCACATAAATTTGCCTTGCATATTCCAGGGTACTGGTATCTGGAAGAAGCTTGGGTATACAGTAGTTATTTTCAAATACCTCATACCCAAGATCTGGAATCTGAGATGATCTGCTTGTATTGAAATACGTCATACAGATCGTGATCGGAGGGGTGGAGAAAGTTGAACCGTTCCGCATGGTTACGATGCCTTTTAGTGTGATAACTCCGTTGATAATATCCATTGTATTATTATGTCCCACATTTGGAATAACAATGTCTTGTTGGTTTGCGCTGGAGCTGAGCGCAAACGGCCCATAGGTGCGGTTGTTTGCACTGACCGGGGAAGTTTGTTCGAGTAGAAGCGATTGAGCGCCGCCGCCCAGTGTGGTGATATTCAAATTGACAGTCACCAGGGAGGCGGAAATGATGTCCCCGTCATGCGGTGAGGTGATGTCGGCAAATTGCCTCACGGTAAATGTGTTGGGTATTGGAAAATTGCAGGAGGATAATAACAGCAGGGAGGAAATGAACAAATGAATTGCACGAATTCGAATTTTCTGTAGTGCCAATGGCATATTGTGGGAATCCTTTATAAGGAATTTTACCTTTCAGATATTTTTCCCCATATCCCACCCGCGTACTAGTTTATTTACCGAAAATATTCTTCAATCAGGTCGGAGTAATCTGCTGATGTGTGCTCATTCAAGATTCGGAAGAAATCTGCGCTTGTGACGATTTCACCCTGACTTTGCGCAACATAATCTTCCAGAAAATCGGAGAAAGTTTCTTCGCCGACGCGTTCGCGCAGGTCATTTATAAAGTGGGTTCCGTTGAAATAAACAGACTGCTTGTACGAATCGTATCCCTGACTTTCATAAATTGAAATGTCGATCTTTCCCTGTGGGCGGAAGAAATCCACACGATTTGTCCACCAGTAGGGAAGGACATCTGGATTAAATTGTTCCAGGTATAAAGATTCAGACCAGGTGGCAAGGCTTTCATCCAGCCAGGGTTCCATCGCTGGATCGTTGGCGACCTGATCAAACCACCATTGATGGGCCACGGAATGAAGGGAAGTAAATGTCAAATAGTTTTTATCGGTGCCGTCGTAGAGCTGGTAAAAATTTCGGCTGAGGAAAAACAGTCCGGAGAATTCCCTGCTGTCATTCAGGTCCGCCTGCACGATGGATAATGTTTTGTGCGGGTACGGTCCAAACTTCATGGAGAAATAATCAAGCGCCAATGTGCTGGTCTGCAGGGCGGCTTCGGCGGGCCTTTGATACAAAGGCAGGGAATAACTGTAAATGGTCACATCGCCAACCCTCATGGTGGAGACTTGAAAATCGGGGCTGATGGAAAGTGCGAACGCGCGTCCATTCTCCAACGTGTAGCGGGTGATTGCGCCGATGGATTCCGCCTCGCCACTGGCAGCAACCACGGGAATCTCTTCTTGTTTTGGGAAGACGACATATACTTCGTAATCTGCGGATGGATAGGTGAGGTTTTCGCCATAATACAATGGGTCATGCAGATTCCACTCGCCGTCAATGAATGGCACCACGAATGGATACCAATTAATGAGATTCATTTGCACATCACTGTAGCCAAAGACGGGCGAATTCAAGGTGTTGAATTGGCCTATGTAAGGGAGGGCGAGGCTAAAGCGTAAGGTCAGTTTGATTGCAGAATCAGGCGCGAGCGGAGTTTGAAGCGGGATTTCGAGCCGCTGGCCATTCAGTTCGTAGTCTGAGTCGATTTGGTCCACTTTTAAATTTGTCAAAGTAAAACAATCGGGCGATAGATTGGATGCGACGGCCAACACAAGCGAATTTAATTCCCGCCCGCTTCGATTTGGATAAACGACGGTTTCCTCGACGTTGATGAGATGCCGGTCGTAATCAATTGCGGCGTTGATCGTATATTTTTCTTTTGTAACGGGGGGTATTGGTGGATTTGTGTTTTCGGGGAGATTGATGGGTTGCGCCACAGGTTGATCAATAGGAGCCCATTGCTTTTGGTTCGAGATTCCCGTCGTGATGATAGTTGCCGGAGACGGGGGCAACGGGGTCTTGAAATAAAAAAGGAGCATGAGCGCAAGAAATAAATTGCTTTGGAACATGCACTAGTTTTATCATCGGCCCATCGATGCGAACATCCGATTTCACGCCCGATTTCATGGGTAAAAATGACCACCACCCGGATGGACGGATTACGGGATAACCCTACTTGCGGCAATTTCGATGCGGAAGATATAATTTACATATGATCTGCTCGCGATGACTTGAAGGTTTGGAGGGCGTACTTATGGAATACACGATCCAGCTCAAGGAAGACCAAAAGGTGATCCAGGTCACTGCCTGCGGGGAGTGGGATGCCACAATTGACAACAATATGGTTTTCGAGATACTGGAAATGATCGATTCTTCCGGCTACGAACAGGTCTTGTTGGATTTGCGGGAACTGCAATTTGATTTTCCGGTGTTTCAGATCTTTGGGCGCGCCAAAGAGATGCGTGAGCAACGTCGTCAGTTTGGGAAGGGGAGTTCCAAGGCTGCGCTTGTGTATTCCCCCAACAATGCAAAGACCGAAGAGGACATGCAGTTTTTCGAAAATGCGGCCCGTAATCGAGGACTTCCATACCGAACATTCAAGGACATTGAAGACGCACTCAAGTGGTTTGGAGACACCGAATAAGTAAGTTTGTACTGTTTGGAATTGATCGAATCAAAACAGGAGAAACGGCAAAGCCTTGCTGTTTCTCCTGTTTTTAAGTAAAAATATATTATTACACAGTGATCAAGCGGGCGCTCAAGTCGCGAAGTTGGGAGAATAAGATGGGTTTGATCAGCACAATGGTGGCCATATCACGGTAGATCTCCGCCTGCACATTATCTGCGGTGGTGATGATCGTACGGGTCTTTTTAAAGGCTTCATTGGAATGGATTTGTTTCAACAGGGTGGCACCGCCTACATGGGGCAGGTGCATATCGAGAACGATCACGCTGGGTACGATCTCTTTCAGCCGCTGCTCGGCCGCCTGCCCATCGAGGATCGCTTCCACTTCAAAGCCTGAAGTTTGCAGGGCCTTTGTGAAAATGCTGGAAAGGTCTTCATCGTCTTCAATTACCAGGGCATAGTTCTTTAGCATTTTTTCTTCCTTTCTATAACAAACTGGTTTTCAAGGGAAGTGAGACGGTAAAGGTGCTTCCTTTTCCACTCTCGCTTTTCACATAAACATGGCCGCCCATCAGCTCGACCAATTGTTTTACGATCGATAGACCGAGCCCGAACCCGCCATGCTGACGGGTGCTGACTTCATGGCTGGCTTGTCGAAATGTATCGAATATAAAAGGCAGTTCATTTTCGGGAATACCAATGCCATGATCGGTAACTTCCAGTTTCCAGTTATCCGCATCCACACGATCAATGTTCACTTCGATTGCTCCCCGTTCCGTGAATTTGATTGCATTTCCAACGAGGTTGAATAGAATCTGCTGGATGCGCTGCGGGTCGCCCACGAGCTGGGCCGGGATTCCATCCCCTAGTTTGCTCACCAGCGACAAGCCTTTATCTGTAACCGTTTTGTCCATTGAGTTGTGTAAATTCTCCAGCAGGGACGATACCCTGAACTCCTGCGGCGCGATGGAAAGCTTCCCTGCACGAATTTGAGCCTCGTCCAACAGGTCGCCGACCATGCTGAGCAGGCGGGTGACATTGACCATGATACGCTGCGTGATGGAAAGTTGCTTCTCGTTAAGCGGACCATAAACCGCTTCTTTCATGATTTCGGCATGTCCCATGATCGCGTTGAGCGGGGTGCGCAGCTCATGAGAAATGATCGCAACGAAGTTATCCTTCATTCTTTCCAATTGGGCTTCCTGGGTTATATCACGGAACACTGTTACGGTACCGATGTTCTCGTGGTCCGATGTTTGTACGGGGGCAATACTTGTTGAAAAAGTGTTTTTCCCCCAGTCCACGCGCAATGCGGACGTATTCTTTTCAGGGTGTTTGATGAATTCCACCAGCATTTCCCGGTTGGCTTCGGAAATTTGTCCGCTGTTGATGAATTGATTTGCATCGATGCCGATGAGATTCTCCAGGCTGGTGCTGGTCAGGCGGCTCAGGGCCGGGTTTGCCAGAATGGAATGATTGTCCGAGTCGAACACGATCACGCCATCTGCAATCGAATTAAGAATGGCTTGATTGCGCCCGGATTCGATGCGCTCGCGGGAGAGCGCGTCAGAGAGTGCCTGAGTACGCTGGGTGACGAGATTATCAAGGTTGGTGTTGATCACCCGCAAATCTCGAAGTGCCTGTTCAAGAGACCGCGAAGACAGCCAGGAAATGAGTGCCAGAAAGAAAAGACCGCCGATGATCGGGACATTTACCGATACATCGGCAACATACGAGAGGAGGATGACGATGCTGGATGTGCCGAAAGCAAAGAAAAAACTACTTACGGGTGAGAGCAACAAACTGGAAATGGCAATCGGGATGAAGAATACAAATGATGAACGCCCGTTTGCCACTTCAGAAGGAGAATCGCTAAAACCAAGGACGAGTGTCAGAACCAGCAGAAATAGGAAGGAGGCGAAGTTGACCGAACGCTGGTTGACAAAGAAGAGGCCCAGGCTTGCACTGATCAAAACGACAAGCGTCAGAAGGATCAGGCTATTTCCAGGCTTGTCCCATGATGCGTTAATCGATAGGATGGTGATCGTGAAGATCAGAGCCAAGAAGCCCAGCACCAGCATCCCTGCCAACATGGTGTTAAGCAAGCGCCCCCGTCGGGCATCGTCGGCGCTTGCATTTTCAAAAAGATTTACCCGTTGCCACAGGTTTTGCAAAGTATTCATCATATTGTTTTCCTTGCCAATTCAATGGCGCTTAAAATCGTAGCTTGAACAACAAGCTCCGGACAATACAACGCTTTTCCGATCCAAAGTGGGGTGAAGGGGGGCTGACTATGTTCGAGCAGCCAGTTGAGGCCCAGTTCGATCACGCCGTCATCCACTTTGTGGCCGGCACGCTTCCAGATACTCAATGCCTGAAGGGCGTATGCTGTTTCTTCGGCGGTCGGCCTGTAGAATCCCCAGGATCCATCGCTGTTTTGGGTTTTGATCACCCATTCCACTGCATTTTCACACATCTCCCTATCGTACCCATGACCGAGGATGATCGTGTGCGATGTGGCATAGTAGGGAGAGGCATGCCACTTGTCGAACCATGCATTCGTGTTTTTACGGGTGGATCGAAGAAACTTTAATATCTTCTGAACAGAAGGATGATTTTGTTCGAACCCTGCTTCTCTTAATGCGCCCAATACATGGATATTGGTGCTAATGGACGGATTGGCTTCAAGGGCGAAGCAGCGAAAATACTCTTCTTCTTCATATCCCAATACTGCTTGAATGTCGACAGTCCGTCCAAAAAGGGATAGTGTTTCGAAGGTAAGGGCGCTGTCGTCCCCATCTCTAGGCGCATATTTCGAAGTATGCGCCATACCGGTGTTGGGATCCCATTGTCTCTGAAGGATATCAAGATGGGGGGCACATAATCGTATGGTTTCAGCATCGAGATCGGGGATTAATTTCAAATTCCAAAGAGTCCAGGCGGGTTCAAACACATCAAATGGGGCCACATTGGGCATGCCCCCATTCGGATCCATCCACTTATGCAGGTAGGCCATTGCGTTGAGTTCACCGGGCTTCAAATATTTGGCAAAATACGCCGTTGCCGAAGGGCTGTTCGCCACAGAGCCGTTCTCCTCCTGCAAGTTGTCGATATCCAAAATGGATTGGCCGTCCAGCCCGGCCATTTCAGAAGAGAAGGCGGGAGTGAATAGATTATTGATCTTGCGTCCCGCCAGTTTTTGCATCTTAAGTTCACGTAGTTTGGATAACCGCCCTAAAATTCGATCTCCCTGCTGTTTGATAATGCCCAGTTTTTCCGCCTCCGCGACCAACGTAGGCATGATCATTTCAAACCCAATGGTTGACCCATTGGGGTCGGATGCCAGACCCTGCGTGGCACCGCTTGTAATGCGGTCGAGTGCATACAGGCCATTTTCGATCTGTACTTTATCGTGGGCACGCCTTCCACGATGGGTCAATGCGATCATCGCGGCGAGAGTGCAGATGACACGATCATGATAGTAGAGAATATCCCGTGTGCCCCAGCTTCCATCCGGTAATTGGTTTACACTGATCCATTCAAGAGCCTTGTTGCTTAATTTGAGGTCCACGTCGTTCAGGCGTGCTACCCATGCGGTGTCGTAGGCGGTACTCGTCATTCGCCCGGGTCCAATTCTCTTTAGTAACTCGTGTATCTCTTCCATATGAATATACCCTGTCAGATTTTTATTTTTGAATACCAAATTCCGCTGCGCACCTCGCCAATGCCGAAAGCGGTATCCTTGTTGTCGATGTAAAACTTTCGCATTGATTCAAAATCCTTGCGCGGCATGGAAGGGTAATCCGGTTCCTTGAGCGGGCGCAGGTAAATATGATCATATAAGATCTCGCGAAGTTGTTTAGCTGTCATGTAAAGGGAGGGAGCTACCGTAAAATATAAACTTTCCTCCCCCAAATTGAGCATGGGGTAATCAAAGACTGTAAATTTTTCGAACCCGATGAACATATCCGCTTTTTCGATATATTCGCCGTAGTAGGCTTCGATAAGGTCCTTTCTGGTGGGGGATTTCCCTGCCTCTTTATAATGTTGGATCGAAAGCTCTGCGATGGTTTGTGTGGCATCGCTGGCAAAGACACCGTAGAACAGGCTGTGTTTTTTATGAGTAGCTGTTTTCTGGACGGCGGCATCGAACTGACTTGAAATGTAGGCGTATTCGGTTTCTTTTAACTCCTTTCGATAATCACCGTAAAAATGAACCCGTACATTATTTTTGTAGTAAAAAGAGAGGAAATCGGGGTGTTCTGCGAGGAGTGCCATGCTGGCCCCGATCTGTTTCATATACTCTTCGCCGCGGGTTAATATTTCGCTCCCAAAGACCGGGGCAATGACCGTCTCAATGCCGTGATCAAATAGCAACTGGTAGGTTTGGATGTACGCTTTTGTCGTTTCTTCAATATAGGCCTGGATAAAATTTTCATGAGTTGTGCTGCCATGTTCCAATAGGAACCATCTGCGTGTTCCATTAAATGGGAATACGCACACTTTTGTCCCGCTGGTGCGGACGAGGTTTGCAATATCTTCGATTGAAAGATTTAAGAACTCTTCACGCTCCATCCATTCCATAAATTATTCCCCCCTCTGCATGTTTTGCATGGACGCAACCAGCATGTCCATGGTTTGCAGATATTCCATCCAGCTGGGGTGCAAGGCGAAGTCGCTTGGATTGAAGGTTTCGTTCGGATAGGTGGTTTTAACTCTCAGGAAATTGTACAAAGCCCTTTGTTCTGCTGAAGCAGTTTCGAGGTCCGCGAGAGAAGCGGGGCTTTGATAATGGCGCCGGCCTGCAGTAATTTGTGACGTCATCGCCTGCACACGTTGGTCCTTTGTCGAAGCGTCCATTTCACATTGTTCGTCAAGGAAAGCACACAGCCGTTCACATTCATGCTGCGGGTTTTGGATCAGCTGGTCGTAGGAGATGAATATTTTTCGCGGATTGCTTTGGGTAAAGTTGAGGACGTTCAACATGCAGAATTGCCAGTATGCAAAGCCTGCTGAGAGCGGAACTTGATCGCCTTCGAGTCCTTCCATTTTTGCGGCGGAAAGAATGGTTTCCACCGGATGGCGTACAGGGATGATGTAGATCGCATCCTTCCAAAGATCGGCCCAGAAGGGAATGGCAAGTGGCAAACGCGGGTCCTTCCACGTCCATGCAATACCGTTATTTGATTGTGCTTCCACATCCATTTCGGCAAGGATCTGTTGGGCGCGTTGTTGAAGCGCGGGGTCTTGTGCTTTTTCGAGAAGTGTTTGTACCGGGGTGGGGACACGGCTGTTGCTGCCGAGCAATTCGTCGTTCAATTTTTGCAAGGCAAGGTGCTCAAGATAACCATATTCATCTTCGAATAGGTCTTCAGCCTTCCCAGCGTACGCACCCCATTCGCGTGTTAACTTTGTGATCAATGAGGTGCCGCTTCTATAAATCCCACATATGATGATACGACGAGGCATATTGATAAAACTCCGTTGTTGGTTCACATATATTTATTGTAACGTAATAATTTTTTGAATCTATTACATTTTCGTACTTATCAAAAACGCAAAGAGTTAAACCGCGAATACTTTTGCCCAGACACCTCCGCGTGGTTGCAGTGAACTTAATGCATTCATTTGAATGGGTCCCAGCGATACCAGCTTGAAACGATAAAGCTGCACCATGCGAACAAGGATCAGTTTTATTTCCATCAAGGCCAATTCATTGCCGATGCATTGACGCGGTCCGCCGCCAAAGGGAAAATATGCAAATCGCGGACGGCCCGCCGAACGTTCCGGCGAGAAGCGTTCGGGGTCAAATTTTTCAGGGTCCGGCCAATATTGTGGAAGTCGCTGGGTCAGGCAGGTGTCGATGAGGATCATCGAGCCGGCGGGGATGTGAAACCCATCGATCTGATCGTCATTCACAGCATCGCGCAAAAGACTCCATGTGGTTGGATACATTCGCAAAACCTCATTCACCAGCATGGACACATACGGCAGTTCGCGCAGGTCTGCCGCAGTGGGTGGGCGCCGGCCAACCACGTTTTGTATTTCCGAGCGCAATCGATCTTCAACTTCTGGATTTTGGGAAAGCAGGACCCATGTCCACGCGATGGCATTTGCCACATCTTCATATGCGGCGAAGAAAAGGGTCATGATCTCGTCGTGGAGTTCCGCATCGGTCATGCCCGAGCCTGTTTCTTCATCCCTGGCCTGCATCAGCATCGACAGGATATCCACCGAGGAAGTTTCGCGGCGATGTTCGGCGATTCGCCGGTATGCAAATTCATCCAGCAGATCAACAGCCTGTTTGAAGCGGCGGCTTGACGGTAATTTGATCAACGAACGCACGCGGTCGATGGATACCTTGCGGACAACTGCAAATGCATCCAAGAATGGATCGCCTTCTTTGAAATCGACACTGAAAAGAAGTTTTCCCAAAATAAGATGATTTAGCCGGAGTATTTCCGCGTCGATGTTAATTGGGGTCTCCGATTTGATGTTTTCATTCCAGCGCGGAAGATACGCTTCAGTGGCAGAAACAATTCCATCTCCATAGGCGGCGACATGTTTATGCTGGAAGGCAAATTGCACCATGCGTCGTTGCTTCAACCATGAGGGGCCGCTGTTCGTGGTCAACCCGCGTCCGACTACTGGGATTGTTTCCTGAAATGCCTCACCCTGCCGGTAATTCTTTGCATTATCCTGAAGGACGTATTTTATTTGTTCGGGCTGCGTGATCAGGTGAGCGCAGTAGGGTCCACCCTGCAACCGAACGATATTTCCATGATCTCGATGAAGTTCAGCGAATAGGCGGACCGGGTCGCGGTAGAAATCGATCACGCTTTTCAAAAAGAAAAAACCTTTAGGCCCCGGAGCCAATGAATGCGATGAAGAATTAGCCATGAGATTTTGTGATTGACTCCAATTTGTATTGACGGAAGATCCAGAAGGAAGCCAACAAAAGAACCCCTCCGGCCAGACCCAATAAACGCACACCCAACGGTCCCTGTGGTTCCAACTTACTGCGGCCCAATAAGAGAAACAGCGGGATCAACCCTGCTGCCAATCCGCTCGAAACTTGATTGAGCAATCCCCACACCGAATAGAATGACCCTTCGCGGCGCTGGCCCGTCAGAATTTCATCGTTATCAGTGATCTCGGCAGCCATTGCACTCGGCAGGATTTGTCCACCGGCGAGACTGACGCTTTGCAAAACGATCCATATAATTCCCTGTGCAAAAAGGGGAAGGGGAATCCAATCGCCGATGAGCAACAAACCTGGAAGGCAGATGGCCCCTGCCAACAACGATCCGCGATAGATTGTTTTCATTCCATATCGTGTCGACAATTGGGTGATGAATGGAAACACAAGCAAGGTCGATGCAATGGCAGATAGATAGAAATAAACTGTGTCTGATTTGTCGAGGCGGCAGATTTCCGTGACGATAAACGGGATCGTGCCCAGGATAAAAGTGGATGCGGTCCACATCAACCCCCATGAAAGCGTGAAAGTTTGAAATGGGCGATTGGCAAAAGTCGTTTTGAGGCCCTCAAGAAAAGAAATTTTTTCCCTGGGTTGTGCCGCATGCTGGATCCGTGTACGCAGGAAGAATCCCGGCAACATAATGATGGGGGCGGTAATCGCGGCGAAAATTCCCATGGTGGGGGCAAATCCCAACCGCGCGATCAACGGCCCGGCAAATCCAGACAGGATATTCCCTCCAAGCAAAAAGCCTGTCTTCCAGGTGGAGATCGTCACACGTTCCTTTTCCCCGACAGCTAATTCCGGTAATAAAGAGTCGTACGGTATTTGGTGAATTTCATATGCAGCACTAAACGCGATCAGCACAGCGGCCAGGTACAGTAAATTCCAGTTTGATTCGACTGTGGATGGGGGAGTCCATAAAAAAAAGAAAAGGATCGGAAGAAAGATCCCGCCTCCGATAATATAGGGCAACCGCCGTCCCCAACTGGAACGGGTGTGGTCGGATAAGTATCCGATCGGCAGTCCCAGCAGGATATTAACTGCCTTGCTGGCAAGGATAACGATGCTATAAAATGCGATTGGAACGAGAGGTTGTTCTCCGGGTGGAAGATAGAAATACAGCAGCCATCCACTTATGAGTCCCCATAAGGTGGCGCTTCCCAGTGTAATGACAGTGTATATCAGCCAAGCCATGACATATTTTACTTGATAGCTTTCTGCATTTGAAGACACATATTTTCACAATGAATGTTCAAAACCAGTATACATTCGCATGCTTTATTTTCGAGGCAGCCATATTTCTGTTGTGCATATTGTAGACCCCTTTTTGGGAAAATGTGGCAGAATAGGAGGAACTCCTTGAGTTTCGCGGCAAATTCCCGCCTTTTTCCTCATTTTGGGGCTTGAAAACCCCTTTTATTTATTGTATATTGTTACGAGGAGTTGGTAACAGATTTATTATTATGGATAATAATAGCGATACCCCCGAGCAGAAAATCGAAAATTCGGCGGAAGTTTCGATTCCCCCGAATGTATTTCTCATCAAGGCTGGCACACAAGCCATACCCCTAAATCAGCCGCAGATCAGTATCGGCCGCAGCCACGAAAATACGATCGTGCTGGATGACCCACGCGTCTCTCGCAAACATTTGGAGATTCGCATCATTCGGGAACATTTTGTGTTGTTTGACCTGAACTCATCGGGCGGGACATTTGTCAACGGGCAGCGTGTAAATCAGGGGATTCTTTACACGGGGGATGTCATTTCCCTCGCCGGGGTGACTCTGGTGTTTATGCAAGATTCAAGGTTGAGGGTCCCGGGTACGGATCCGTTGTCGACCCCCGGGCCTGGGGAACGCAATACTGCGATCTTCAACCCGTCAACGGACAAAGACAAAAAAGGACGCGGGTGGTGGTAGAAACTTTTTGCCGGGGGAGGGTATTTATGAAGTACTCACCGAATATGGCATTCCGTTCAATTTAAAATCCTTCCCATTAATTTCAACATCAACATGCACATCCAATAAACGGGCAGGGACGCCGGTGTTTGGGTACCAGATCCTGTTTTCAACTGCGAGGATGAACAATCCATCTTCATCGCCCACGGGAGTAAATGTTTCACTGGCTTCCTGTCTGTAGATCGAGACCCCCAATTGGTCACACAACTCTCCGGCGAACAAGATCACATCCCTGGATGGCAGGCCGATCTCGCTGATTTGCAGGATTTGTTTGCTGTTAAATGGTTCGTCAACATCATTATGTTGATCGTGCCGTGCGATGAATTCAAGGATGTTATTTGCCGCATCCTTGAAATAAAGCGAATTGGAATTCCATGATTCACTTTGGAACTCATCCCGTCCGCTGTCATCCTGTAAAAGTGGTGTTTTGGTGGATATCCATTTCTTTGATTCGGTAAATCGATTTTGTGGAATGTTGAAACAGAAATGATACTGACCTGTCCAATTGGCTGGAGCTTGTTTGAAAACCAATTGGGTGCGGCCGGCCTGGATGGTTAAGTTGTCCGATTTAATTTCAGCAGGCAACTCTAACAGGCGGTGATAATACTCATATTGGGCTGGCAGGTTCAAGGTCAGGAGTTCGAGGCGTTTGATCAACATGGATAAACTCACTTTGTTAAGGCATGGGATGGGCCTGGAAAAAGTCCCACATAATATCGGTTGCGTTGATCGCCTGTGATGTGACTCCCGGTAGCTGAACGGATGTACCGGGCCAGGAATGCCCATGATGTTCAAGAGTGTAAAGAATGACGTCTGCATTCTCATCACAATTTGACCATGAGCGCATTGTCACTGTGTCGACCGGTGTGGTGATGGCGGGCGTCGAAGCGCAACCGTTTCGCTCCGCCCAGGCGGATGCCCATACTTCGATGGAGGGAGCGATGTCTTGTGATTTGCCGCCTTCGTACGGAACAACAGCATCTTCCGTGCCGTGAAATGCCAGCACGGGAATGGGGCGAGAGGGGGAACAATCCTCCCAATAGTTGTATGCGCCTGCATTCGGTGCAACAGCAGCGAACAGGTCTGCCAGATTGCAAGCGACACGATTTGCCATGCCGCCGCCGTTGGACATGCCGGTCGCATAGATCCGCTTTGGGTCGATATGATATAAGCTTGAGATATGAGCCGCGAGGTCGCGCACAAATTGTCGATCTGCATCGCCTTGCCGAATGGGACCGGTGAACCATGCAGCCTGGTTTCCATCGGGATACACAACGATAAAACCAGCTTCATCCGCCTTGGCAGACATGCCCGATAGTTTTTCCTCCTGAATTGAATTGGAACCATATCCATGAAAGTTGAAGATCAATGCCGTGGGACTTCCATCATAAGAAGGGGGAACATATAAATAGAAGTGTCGCTTCTCACCGCTCGACATGATATCGTTATTGCCGAGGGCAACGGGCAATGTTGAGGTGGGAACGGGAAGCGGCTCCGTTGTGCGGGCGCAGGCGAGCGAGAGAAACAACAATAAGAGCAGGGTGATTTTTGTCTTCATAATTCCTCGTGTGTAATTTTACTTCTGTCTGTTCCGGAACACAGGCTATAATTTATTGATGAAAACAGCCTATGCTTATGTCCCTTCGCGAAGCCATGAATATCCAGATCATCCCGAGCGGCCGGGGCGGCTGGATGTTTTGGAACCCCAGCTTGCTTCATTTCATGTGGAAAAGATCGAAGCCAAACGCGCCGCACGCGAACAGATAGCCCGCGTGCATTTGCCTGAGTTGATTCTTGCGATCGAGGAAGTTTGTAAACAGGGACCGGGCATCATCGATCATGCACCCACTTATGTAACACAAACTTCATATGAAGACGCGCTGCTTGCGGCAGGTGGTGTGATCGAATGTACGCGCGCAGTGATGAACGGCGATGCACAAAATGCATTTGCGATTGTCCGTCCGCCGGGACATCATGCTGAGCCGCATCGTGCGATGGGGTTTTGCATCTTCAATAACATTGCCATTGGCGCGCAGGAGGCGCTGGCGAATGGAATGGACCGTGTGATGGTCATCGATTACGATGCACATTATGGCAACGGGACACAGGAAGCCTGCATGAATGACGAGCGTTTTGGATTTATTTCAACGCATCAGTGGGGGATTTACCCCGGCACCGGCTGGATCGATGACGCGCCTCATGCCAGGGGACGGCTAGTCAACGTCCCTTTGCATTCGCGTGCGGGAGATAAAACCTTTGCGCGAATCCATGATGAGATATTCATGCCCGTTGTTGAAAAATTCAAGCCGCAGATGTTATTTATCTCAGCTGGTTTCGATGCACATTGGAGTGATCCGCTTACATCGTTGGGTGTTTCCACGCAGGGATTTTTCGATATCTCGAAAAAACTTGTCCAGCTTGCGGATGAATATTGTGATGGAAAGATCGTTTTCGTGCTGGAAGGCGGTTATGACCCGCAAAACGTGGCTCACGGGGTGGATGCTGTCTTCGGCGCATTGACCAATTCGCCGCTTAAGTTCGAAGCGCGGGATTTGAGTCCGCATAGGGAACCAGATCATGAGTCGCGCATCGATGAAATTCGCAAGTGGCACGGGTTGTTGTCGTAATTAATTTTGAATTATCAATCAGAGGAGAAGTATGAAAAAATTTTTGTTCTTAAGCCTGCTGCTCGTTTTTGTGATGGCGTGTTCGTCGGTGCCCATCCCGTTTTTATCCTCCAATCCAACCGCCGAACCAACACAATCAGCGACGGTTGAACCCGCCAATTCCAATTTGGATGAATTGGGTGGTGAACCATGTGAAGAAAACCCGGACCTGACCTGTATTACGATTCAAGTTCCGCTGAATCATTTCGATGCGGCAAACACGGAAACCATCGATGTGGTCTTTGGCGTGGCTCCTGCAACCGGAGAGCGATATGGCATGTTCATTCAGGCATTTCCTGGCGGCCCGGGTGGGGAAGGAATTAGCAGTGCGTATCTTGGCTACATCTCGGATGATATTCTCGAACATTACGATGTTGTCTTTTACGACCAGCGCGGCATCGGGCTTTCCAATCCGCTGGCCTGCCCGAACGCATTTGCAAAGGATTTTCTTGGTTATTTAAAGGAAGATGATGTGGTCGGTGAAGAAGGGTTGGATACACCGCAAGAACAACAGGCTGCGATTGCAGATACAAAGACATATGTTGAAGAATGTGTGGCAGAGATCGGCCTGCCTGCGGAAAAGCTTGCCTTGTTTGGCACCGATCAGGTGGCCGAAGATCTCGACACATTCCGCGCATTGATCGGGGATGAAAAAATTTGGATGTATGGTGTGAGTTATGGAACGGCAGTGGCTCAAACGTATGCGTATGCCCACCCGGATCGATTGGCCGGCTTGATCCTCGATGGCACGATCAATATGACCCAAACCGGCGAGGAAAGTTCGCTGACGCAGGAAAAAGCCTTTGATAAAGTGTTGCTTGCAATTTTAAATGGTTGTAACGAAGATGAAGCCTGCGCCGCAGATATGGGCGGCGATGCCGTTGCAGCGTACGATAATCTTGCATTGTCCGTTTCCAAGAAGCCCATCGAATATAAATTCCCATTGTCGTCCGGTGAAACCGTGAGCGGCAGCTTTACGTTCAATCAACTTGAATACACCACGGCCTATCAACTGTATTCATTCAGCGGACGCATGATCTTTCTCAAGGCACTGGCCGATGCCAACAAGGGAAATTATGTGCCCTTGCTTCGACTGATGTACCAGAATACAACCGTTGATCCCGCCACTTTCAGCTATCTTGGCGATGACACTTTTTCAGATACCATGTTTTTGGATGTGCTCTGCACCGATGACACGTTCTTTGGCGGGACTCAGGAAGAACGCATCGCTCAGACCATTGAAGCGGGGCAGGCTTCCAACGGCACAGTGCCTCGTCTGGACGGCAGTGTGTACACCGGATTGAGTTGTGCCTTCTGGCCCACTTCGCCAAAGGAAGTCGTCAAGCGTGAACCTTTGGTGTTGGAAGGTGTTCCCACTTTTGTCCTGAATGCCACGCTCGACCCGGCCACCCCTTTTGAAGAAGGAAAGTTTGTGGCCGATCACCTTGCCGATGGATATCACATTTATGTGGAAGGCGGGATCCATTCCATTTATGGCTGGGGCAATGATTGCCCGGATCAATACATCACAGATTTCATGGTCGATGGCACGCTGCCTTCGGAACATGAGATCGTTTGTACCGATTGGGAAACCACTTTGTTTTCAAGCTACGTTTCCAATATGCCGGGGGACGTCAGTGATTTTGCTGATCCGCTGGCAATGATGCGTGCAGTGGATGACAATTTCTTCTACCTTCCGGAAGCCTATTATGGTGATTGGGAGGAGGAGGAAACCGTTGGCTGTAACTATGGCGGAACCTACTCCTTCGGTCCCAACGATACGGGAGAGCAATATACCTTCGATGCATGTTCGATGGTGCCCGGCTTGGAACTGACCGGCGATGGCTCGTTTAATTTCGATACGGGAATTTACACCATCACAGCAGATATTAGCGGCGCAAAGAGCGGAAACTTGACCTATACGTATGATTACAACGATCACAAGGCAACCGTCACCGGGGAGTATGGCGGTGAGGCCGTAGACCTGTCCGAACAGGATTAGGAAAAAAGTCAAAGCCTCCGAGGAAACTTGGAGGCTTTTGATTCGTAAATTGTCTGTACTCTTCATGCCTGTGGAATTTTGTTGTACACTCGGTGCAAGTGAACCAATAGGAGTTAGAAATGCAAAGAAAAGAATCAAAAGGATTCGTCGAGTTGGAATGGGTGTGCCCCAACTGCGAAAGCAGGAACAAGGGCTCAAAAAAAACCTGTGAAAATTGCGGCGCTCCCCAGCCGGAAAATGTGAAATTTCAACGTGCGGCCGATGAAAAGATCGTCACCGACGCCAATGCGGTTGCGGCGGCAAAAGCGGGTGCAGATATTCACTGTGGATTTTGCGGCACGCGAAATCCCGCCACTGCCAAGACTTGCTCCCAGTGTGGCGGCGACCTTGCGGAGGGGAAGAAGCGGCAGGCCGGACAATTAATGCAGGCGGCTCCGACTCCGCCGAAGGTTGTCAGCTGCACGAACTGCGGATTCGAAAACCCCGGCACGGAGCGTGTGTGCAAACAATGCGGTGCTCCCTTGCCGAGAGCTGCAACGCCCGAGCCCAAACCTGCGCCTGTGCAGGCAGCGGCATCGCCGGCTGTAAAGACTCAATCGAAAAAAGTTAACTGGCTTTTGTTTGGTGGCATCGGCGCATTTCTTGTAGTTTGCTGCATCGCGCTTTTCGCTTTATTCCTGATCCCATCAAAATCCCTCCAAGGGACTGTCACCGATGTGTATTGGCAAACTTCCGTACCCGTGCAGGAAGTGCAGGCGGTGAATTATTCCAATGAACGCGGCAGCCCGCCTTCGGATGCGTACAATGTTTCCTGCCATACCGAGAGTCAGGAAATATGCGAAGATAAGACGGTCGATCAAGGAAACGGCTATGCCGAGGTCGTTCGGGAATGTCACAACGAAGATACGCAATATTGCAGTTACACCGTCGATGAATGGCAAACCATCCAGACCTATGATCTGAATGGCAGCGATTTATATCCGCAGTATCAGCAGCCGACGATCTACAACGGCCAGCGGTTGGGAGCTACTTCGGAAACCTATACCGTGACCTTCAGCACATCAGAAGGAACAGAGACGTACTCACCGGATTCCGAAACCGAATTCCAACAATTTCAGATCGGCAGCACATGGACGATCAAATTAAATGCGCTTGGCAGTGTGGTGGGCGTGGAAAGATGAATTCCCGGGAGTGTTCATGGATAGAACGGCTCGAAACCTATTGACTGCCCTGGTGGTGGGGATTGCGATCAACATGATCCTTAGCGGTTTGATTCCCTTGCTGGATATCAAACTGCCCGGCATTAATATCATCAGAGGAGTAGGTGTTGCAATTGCAATCGCCATCGCTTATATGTTGTTAAATAATCAAAAGAAATAATCTGACTTGCGATCGGCAAAATTCCAGCCAGTGTTTTCGGTGAGCAACCCGAATACACTGGCTTTTACAACTACCGAACAAGGTGTGTGGAAGTAGGCGAGTTTGATTAAATCCAAAACCCCTGAGTTCTCAGGGGTTTTGGATTTAATAGGGGAATCTCAGTATGGAGATGGCTTTGATAAGAAGAGTATAATTTCGCCAATCACCGAAGATTGCATGGTGAAAAGCCCGTTGAGTGATGGAAGTCATTGAGGTGGCATGGCATTTATCAAGGTTGCAGATGGTTCGGGTGATACATATCTGCATGAGCAATTAAATTTACTGGTAGGCCAGGGAGTATCGGTGGTCTCCTTTTGGTTGGGGGTGTTGTATTCCATTTTCTCCGTTAGTCATCTCGTCTTTTTGCCGCAGGAAGTTGCAAGGATCATGGCTCCAATTGCAGGGGTTTCTGCATTGATCTTTTTTTGCCTGACTCTTGCAGCAAGGCGCAGGATGTTCGCGCCGTCGCAGGGGCATCCGATTGCCGTGAGCATGATCGGGCTGGTCCTCCTGAATAGCATTATCCATATGTTGTTAACACACGATGTATTGCAAAGCACCAATATCATGCTGGCCCTGGTGGGCGCGGCATTTTTTATTTTATCCACGCGTTGGTTTGTCGCTGTACTGGTAGGTGGGCTGACTGGGTGGGTGGGAGTGTTGACACAACTCCCCGCTTCGGAGACCAGGGTTCACTTTATCTTTGGAATGCTCACCTCGGTCATTCTTGCAAGTATTATTCATTACTTTCATTATCAAAATATAGCCCGGCTCGAAATTTCGCGGGCTGACGAAAATCGCGGACGTCAGGAATTGGAGCGTTTCTTTTCGCTGTCATTGGATATGCTTGCAATTGTAGGGTTTGACGGTTACTTTAAACAAGTCAACCTTGCCTTTGAAGATATCCTGGGGTATACCGCCGAAGAACTCTATGCAATGCCAACCGATACCCTGCTTCATCCCGGGGACCTAGATGCAAGCAGAATGCGGCTTCAAAGGATGATCGGTGAAGGTAGCAAAGTGGACATCTTTGAAAGCCGTGTACGGTGCAAGAATGGTTCATTTAAATGGATCACATGGAATGCGGTCCCTTTGCCGGAATTGCAAATGATCTACGTTGCCGGGCATGATATTACCGAACGTCGAAGAATTGAAACAGACCTGAAGGAACGAAACATCGAGTTATCTGCCTTGAATGCGATCATTCTGTCGATCACTTCGAATTTGGAGCCTGACAAGGTATTTCAGGAAATTGTCGATGCAACACAGCGTTTTATTCCACATGTTCATGGCGCTACGCTTCAGGTATTGGAAGGGCGGGATCAACTCGTGACCCGCGCATGGACTAGGAATAAGATTACACCGGATATTCTTACCTTTTATGCAGGGGAAGGGATCGCAGGCTGGGCCGTTAGCGAACGCACCTCTGTAAATGTTCCGGACGTGCATTCTGACCCGCGGTTTATGCAGGGCTCCAAAAAAGTCGATTTCCAATCCCTGTTGACAATGCCTTTATTGGTAGGGGATAAGGTTGTGGGTGTCCTCTCCGTGGAAGACATGGAACGAAATGCATTCGGCCTGGAAGAAGAACGCAAGATCAAACTGATCGCCGGGTATGCAGCCGTGGCCATTGAAAATGCACGTTTATATAATGAACATGCCATTGCCGAGGAGACTCTAAAGAATTACACGGATCATCTGCAAAGCGTGGTCGAATCGCGGACTTCTGAATTGCGTTCTGCGCAGGATAAGATTGTTGCGCAAAAAGGCCTGCAGCAGGAAATGGACCTGGCGCGTCAGGTGCAGACGAGTTTGCTGGCGCAGGAAATACCCCAGATGGATGGATATGTGTTCGCGGCCACGGCGATCCCGGCTCGTTACGTGGGCGGGGACTTTTATGATTTTGTCCGAAAGAACGATATTTGCAATGTGACATTGGCTGATATTTCAGGCAAGGGAATCCCCGCCGCCATGTTGACCTCCACGGCGCGCACCCTCATTCGTGCCGCGATGAAATATGAAAGCCAGCCGGCCTTGGTCCTGTCCAATATGCAGGATGCGATTTATCCGGACTTGAGCCACGCTGAAATGTTTGGGACATTTTTCGCCGCTTCACTCGACCCGAAAACTGCCACGTTTACCTATGCCAATGCCGGCCATACAGAAACGATCTGGTGGCAGAATAAAAATCGACGCATCGAGCGACTCCCCGCCACTGCACTGCCCATTGGGATCATTCCGAATAACGAGATCTCACAACAAGAGATCCTGCTTTGCCCCGGAGATATTCTGGTCTTTTACAGCGATGGCATCACAGAGACTTTCAACCCACAGGATGAGCTGTTTGGTGTGGACCGTTTAATGGAGATCGTTCGGAAGAATAGGGATGACCTGGCCCATACTCTCGCGCAAAGGATTCTGACGGAAGTGGATGGCTTTGCCAACGGCGCACCGCTCGTGGATGACCTTACTCTGGTTGTGTTAAAAGTTACTCCTCGGGTTGATTCCTTCAAATTTCAAATCAACTTGCAACAGTTTGATGATGCAGTTCGCTACATTCGTCGAACTGTTGAACCCTATGGAACAGACTTTGCTTATCAAGTGGAATTAGCTCTATCGGAAGTCATCACGAATATTGCCAAACATGCCTATGATGAGAAATCCGGTGAACTGACCGGTCAGATCTCCCTTCAGGAGAATGGTGTCATCCTGGATCTATATGATCATGGGAAAATTTTTGATCCATCAGACCTGCCTGAAATCGATTTTGAAGAAGCACATACAAGCGGCTATGGGATTCATATTGTCCGCCAGATCATGAATGAAGTGGATTATTCCCCCGCCGGGGAAGACGGTGCCAATCACTGGCGTTTGGCAAAATGGTTAACAGGAGACAACGCATGAAGGATCAATATCAAAAAAGGGTGTGGGTGTTTCGTATCATTGCCATTCTTACGGTGGGATGGGGATCCTATTATCTTTTCTGGCGATATACGTCCACACTGAACATGCAATTTCTCTGGCTGGCGATCATCCTGATTCTGTGTGAAACATACAGCTTCTTTGATACATTATTGTTCGTACTCATGTTGTGGAGGCCATCCAACCGCACCGAACCTCCGCCGCCGATCCAAGCCAGCGTGGATGTGTATATCGTTACCTACAATGAACCCGTTGAACTTCTTCGCCTTACTGTCGATGCGGCCACGCGCATCGATTGGAAGGAAAAGCATGTCTATATCCTCGATGACGGTTCCCGCTCGCATATCAAGGCCCTTGCCGATGAATTTCATTGCGGATATATCACACGCGGTGAGGAGTGGGATGGCAAGCCGCGCCATGCAAAGGCGGGAAATATCAATAATGCTCTTCTGCAAACCAGCGGGGAATTCATCCTCATTTTGGATGCGGATCAAATCCCTGCATCTGCCATCATCAGACGCGCCATTGGGTATATGAGCAATCCAAAGGTGGCTTTTGTGCAGACGCCGCAATATTTTTATAACCTGCCGCCCGGGGACCCATTTGGCTCGGATGCCCCTCTTTTTTACGGCCCGATCCAAACCGGGAAGGACGGATGGAATGCCGCAACCTTCTGCGGGTCAAACGCAATTTTACGCCGCGAAGCGCTGCTTCAATTGGGCTTGAGCCGCTTCGTTCATGAAATGGAAGATAATATGCGGGAGAAGGTGATGCAATTGCGGCACGAACTGCGCGGATTTCGCATGACCTCGCCTCTTCAAAAAGCTGCAATGACCCAATTGAAGTCCAGTTTGCGGGCGGCAAATAAGGCATTGGATTCCGGGCAATCGCTGGAGGTTGTCGGAGAGATGGCACGCAAGGCTGTGGTGGAGGCCCAGCAATCGATCGCATTAAAAGATTTCGATCAGATTGCCAGCGCGCTTGAGGAACTTGGTGGGCAGGGCGATGCATCGGCTTTGGAGGCGCGTAAATATATCCTTGAGAATAAATCCCGTTTGGCGGCACGAACCGCCCCATCTGAGCCGGAAGCGGTAGGTCTTTCCGGGGAAGCCTATTCGGGATTGACTGCTTTGCAGGATGGGGAAGCTATCCCCATCAATTCACTTTCCGTGGTAAGTATCACAGAGGATACCGCCACTGCGCTTCGCTTGCATGCGATGGGTTGGAAAAGTATTTTTCACGGAGAGATACTGGCGTATGGGCTGGCCCCGGAAGACCTCGGTACTGCCATGCGTCAACGGTTGCGCTGGGCGCAGGGGACCATTCAAGTTTTCATGCGCGAGAATCCGCTTTTTGTAAATGGATTAACGCTCGCTCAAAAATTATTGTATTTCAACATGACCTATTCCTACTTCGGCGGCTTCGTGAATCTGACGTATATGCTAGTTCCCATGCTTTATTTGTTCGCTCAAATGTCGGCGATCAGCGCGTGGTCCTGGGGATTCCTGTTGCGTTTGATTCCGTTGTTGATCCTCAATCGAGTGATGTTCGCTTATATCTCAAAAGGTTTATCTGCCCAGCGCGGCGAGCAATACAGCATTTCCCTCTTCCCGATCTGGATCCAGGCCATTTTGAGTGTGGTGACCGGGGCCAAGTTAAGCTTTGAGGTGACACCCAAACAGCGCCAGAACGGGAACTATCTGCGTTTGATCTGGCCGCAATTGACCGTCATGATTTTGGCAGCGGCGGCGATCTTCTATGGTTTATATTCCCTGGCCTATGGGATCAACCCGAACCCGGTCGGGATCTTTATCAATATCTTTTGGTGCGTGTACAATATTCTCCTGTTGTCGAATATTGTCAGGGCGGCGATCTATAAACCCCCGTCCGATTGGAATCCCCGTCCACCGGAATTTCTTTTCCCAAAATCCACATAATCATAGGAGTATCGAATGGAACTGGAATTTAGTGAAAGCACCCTTTCTGAAAAAGGCGTTTTGTTGAATATCGTGGGTCGCTTGAATGCGACCTCGACCCAAAAATTAAAAACACACCTGAAGCAGTTGGTGGATGGCAATAAAGTGGAACTCATCCTCGATATGAGCGCGGTCTCCTTTATTGACAGTTCCGGCCTGGCCGCCCTTGTTTCGGGCCTAAAACATGCGCGGGAGCACGGCGGCTGGCTTAAATTGGCGGCCGTGAATCAGCAAGTGGCCAGTATTTTCAAGATGACTCTGCTGGACCGTGTCTTTGAACTGTACCCCACGGTGGAGGAAGCAAAAAAATAACCTGTCCATAAGGTTACTTCCTGCCATTCCTATTCATGTACTTTGTACTTGACTGTTTATTACCCCGTACTATACTAATTTTAGTGTAGTACGGAGGCATATGAAAACCATTTTGATTTTGGGTGGGTATGGGGTAACGGGCAAACTTCTTGCCAAACATTTACTGGCGCAAACGAAATACCAGATCATCATTGCCGGAAGGCATCAGGATCAGGCGCAGGCCTTTGTGGAATCGCTCGACAATAGGCGCGTGATGGCACGCAGGGTGGACGCGGCGGATCTGAATTCCTTGAAGAATGCGCTTCAAAACGTAAGCCTGTTGCTGGTTGCTGCTCCGACCACTCACCACGCTGAAAATGTGGTCCGCGCCGCGCTCGACGCCGGTGTGGACTATCTCGATGTGCAGTATTCGGATGCCAAACTGGGTGCCTTGCGCAAATACGAAGCGGAGATCGGGCAAAGAAATCTGTGTTTTGTCACCGAGGCGGGCTATCATCCCGGCCTGCCCTCTGCAATGATCCGCTTTGCCGCATCGAAACTGGATGAAATTCACTCCGCGCAGGTGGCGGGTTACTTGAATATGGGGAATCTAAAATACACCGAAGCTGTCGATGAATTAATGGAAGGCTTTATCAATTATCAGGCGCAGGTCTATAAAAACGGCGCATGGACAAAGCCCAACAGTTGGGACATGCGCAAATTCGATTTCGGGGATGAGATCGGAGCACGCACCTGCTATTCGATGTTCTTCGAGGAATTGCGCGGCATGCCTGAGTTGTATCCGACCCTCACAAACACGGGCTTCTATATCTCGGGTTCGAATTTTTTGGCCGATGTGATTGTGACACCGCTGGTGATGCTGGGGTTGAAGCTCAACCCTGATCGCTATATCCGCCCATTGGGTAAGCTGATGTGGTGGGCGATGGGAAGATCGAAGCCGCCGTACCGGGTGGTGCTCAAGGTGGAAGCGACAGGTCAATTAAATGACGGGCAGGCTCGGGTCGAAGCGCGAATCGAGCATGAAGATGGCTATGAGTTGACCGCGATTCCCGTGGTCGCTTTTCTTTCGCAGTACGATCAAATCCGCAGGCCGGGTCTTCACATGATGGGCCACCTTGCCGAGCCGATTGAATTATTCAAAGGGATGGAGCGGATGGGAGTGCGGGTTCATGTGGATCAGGGTGTTTTATAAACGATTGGAGAAAAGGTGACTTTACATAGATGGTTGTATCGGGATGGCCGTCCCAACCTCGTGGCGAAGATATTGAATAGAGGCTGGGCGATCATCCACTCTTCCGGGATATTCCCGAATTGGCTTGTCACCCTGGAAGTGGTGGGGCGGAAATCCGGCAAAATGACGAGCTTTCCCCTGGCGCTGATCATGTTGAACGGGGAACGGTATCTGGTATCCATGTTGGGCGGGGAAACGAACTGGGTGAGAAATGTAAGAGCCGCAGACGGAGCAGCACGGCTGGTACATGGCATCAGGGAGCAGGTGCTATTGCACGAAGTACGTGTGGACCAGAGAGCGCCGATCCTCAAGGCGTATTTGGGGATTGCCCCCGGCGCGCGTCCGCATGTTTCGGTCAATAAGGATGCACCGCTTTCCGAATTTGAAAAAATAGCGGCGCTGTATCCGGTGTTTCGCCTGGAAGTTGTAAAGTAGATGAATACAACGATAGTCCACAGATCGCCATTGAAGTTTTTTCTGTTGATATTTGTCCTCTCCATTCCTTTCTGGATCCTCGGCGCATTGGCTGAAGAAATATCCAGGATGCTTCCCATCAACCTCCCGATCAGTGCGTTGATGTTCATCTGCCCGATGGTGGCTGCATTCATTCTTATGTATCAGGAAAACAAGATCAGGGGAGTGAAGGAACTGCTTGAAAGGGTCTTTGACTACAAAAGAATTAAGAATAAGGGCTGGTATCTTCCCGCCTTGTTGTTCATGCCGTTGACCATGGTCATATCCTATTGGCTGATGTGCTGGTTCGGACTGCCGCTTCCTGACCCGGACATTCCACTTGCTGTGATCCCCATTTTCTTCCTTTCATTCTTTATTGGTGCGGTTTGCGAAGAGCTCGGCTGGACAGGATATGGGATCGACCCATTACAAGAGCGCCATGGCGCATTAGCCGCCGGCGTTATTTTGGGAGCAGTGTGGGCGATATGGCATGTAATTCCCTGGTATCAGGGACATCCCGACCTTGCATGGGTGGCTTCGCAATTTGCTGCGACAGTCGTTCTGCGGGTTATCATGGTCTGGCTGTATAACAACACCGGGAAAAGTTTGTTCTCTGTGATCCTTTTCCACACCATGATCAATGTCAGTGAATATGCGTTTCCCAATTATGGTTCACACTTTACCCCCTTCCTGACATTTATGGTCGTTGCCGCCGTTGCTGCCATGGTTATATTTTTGTATGGGGCACGCACATTGGCGCAATACAGGTATGCCTCTTCATCAAGTGAAAGATGATGACGACGTTGTGCCTGACGATTGCCCTGCCGGAGAAAATAATGAATATATTTTTGTATGCGTGGGATTTCCATGGACATTAAACTTCTGATCGCCCTATTGCCCCTTGTTTTCATGCTTCATGATTTTGAAGAGATCATCATGTTCAAGCCCTGGCTCGTGAAGAATCGGGACGAACTGCGGCGCAGGTTTCCACGCATTGACAGGGTGCTCAGCAGGACGCATGACCATCTTTCCACCTCCGCATTTGCGGTGGCCGTGCTGAATGAATTCGTCATCATTGCGTTCATTACCTATGCCTGCCTGTATGTTGACTCCTACGGCTGGTGGTTTGGCGCATTCATGGCTTTTTCACTGCACCTTGTGGCTCATATTGTGCAGTGGATCGTATACGGCAGGTATGTTCCGGTCATCGTCACCTCGATCCTTGCCCTGCCGTACTGCATTTATACCTTTGTTGAATTTCTCAAGATTACAGACATGACCATGGTCCAATTATTGCTTTGGACCGTGGTGGGAATCGTGTTGACGGCCGCAAGTTTTGTGCCCGCGTTTTTCTTCGCGGCTCGATTCGAAAATTGGAAAAATCAAAAATATGCGGGGACGGTGGATTGACGATGTGATGCATTACTCCCCGGGCTGGGCGTATACGGAACTCCCCGTCGATTTGCGTTTGTTGCGATTGAACAGTTTGTTCAGGGCGGCCTGCTGCCAGAGTGCGAGCCCCGTCAAGGCGACGCCGGGAAGCGTGACAAACTGAATGATCGACCGCAATGTCTCATCCCCGGCAATCGGTGAGTAGAAATACATCCCAAGGGTGGCGGCGGCAAGCAAGTGGATGGCTCGAATGACAGTACGTAAATTTTTGTTGCTCATACATTTCTCCTGAAGGCTCATTTTTCTTCCGTTCGTGAAATATAGCGATTCATTGTGTAGGAAATGTGGGCAGGAACGCCAGAAATTGTGGTAACTTTGGGTTAAGTATTATCGGTTCCCTTAATCCTGGAGGAGAAGACCATGACGATCAACAAATGGAACGGGCTTGCATCTTTTCTAATGGCGGTATCGTTTATCGTTGCGCCGCTGATCTATTTGACGGGAAACTTGCGGGATGCCATCGGAATATTTGCATATGACCTTGCAGATTTTCTTTATGGACCCATCCTGGCGGCCAGTTTGATCGTTGTCACATATGCGCTTCGGGAACGCATCGGCGCGAGTGCCTCCCGCCGCATGGACCTGGCGCTCGTGGCGGCTGTCCTTTCCGCAGTGGGGATGGCGGCGGTCGCTTTTATCCGCGCCTCCAATCGTCAATATCATTTGGCGCATCCCGATCTGCATTTGGAGGACTCCGTCACGGTTCTCCTCGTTTGGACGACACTAGTGGCGGGTGTGAGTGCGATTGGATTTCATTTTCTGGGTTGGATGTTTGTGCTGCTCGGTTCGGCCGGTTGGACGTCCCGCCTCTTTCCCCGCCCTTTAAATGTACTTTATCTACTGGCTGGGATCCCAGCCTTGTTCGTGTACCGTTTCCCGGACCTTGAAGGGCTTGTGCTGCTGCTCGGTACGATCATCAGTGTGTGGCAGGGTATTTTGCTGTGGAAGCTGGACGTCAAAGCGAGTTGATAAAGAACATACCATCCCGCGATCGGAGGAAGATATATGTCAATCAATAACCCCGCACTGCAAGGCTACAATTTCCTCGAGGATATGGCCACCGATTCGTATTTTCCTGGTTTCCTGGTGGACAAGGGAAAACAAATACTTATCCGCCTTTGCGAGGCCATTGAAAAGCAAAAGCCCCTGCGCGATGAAGAGATATATAAGTTGACCCATGCAGCAACGGAAGAGTTTAACAAACTTGCAGAAGAGTTTGAGGCGAATGATAGCGAAATAGAAACAATGGCACGAGATGCAATCGCGGGGAACTTCGCGTTTATTGTGAGAGCTTATGGGTTTGAGAACCTCGACCTGGAAGAAGTGATCGCCCCACGCGAATGGTAGATCGCGTGGACGCTTGAGGCCCCTCCACACCCTCAAGCCGCCTGACGAAGGAGACATCGGATGAAGAGATTGGTTGAAATACGTTCCTATAATTTGAAGGAGGGGAGTCGAAACGAATTTCATCGGCTGGTATTGGAGAGATCATTTCCCTTGATGAAACAATGGCATGTGGATGTGGTGGCATTCGGCCCTTCCCCTCACGATGACACATCCTATTACCTGATTCGCACTTACGATGATCTGGCGGAACGCCAGGCCAGCCAGGATGCCTTTTATGGCAGTATGGACTGGCGGCACGGCCCGCGGGAATCCATTGTGTCATTGATTGAAAGTGATACCTCGATTGTGATCGAAATGGAATCTTCTGTGGTGGACGCGCTTCGGCAGGGTGTTTAGTTCGCAGGCAATCCTACTCCCGTGGAGCCTCGTACAGTCCGCGTCGCAAACCTCGGATCGGGAATGAAGCTGGATTACGGAAGGACCTATGCTGCATCAAAACTTTATCATTATCGGCACGCTATTGGGTGCGATAGGCTCGTTCGCCTATCTGATCGACACGGTCAAAGGGAAAGTCAAACCAAATCGAGTATCCTTTCTGCTTTGGGCGATCGCCCCGCTGATCGCCTTTGCCGCACAAATTAAACAAGGTGTGGGCTTGGAGTCTTTAATGACCTTCAGCACGGGCTTCCTGCCTCTTACCGTTTTTCTCGCTTCCTTTGTAAATAAACAGGCCGAATGGAAAGTTACAAAATTTGACCTGGTCTGCGGCGTGCTGTCGATGATCGGCCTGGTTTTATGGCTGGTGACCAAAGTGGGGAACGTTGCCATCACCTTCAGTATATTGGCCGACGGGCTGGCGGCCATCCCCACACTCGTTAAGGCGTACCAATACCCGGATACTGAACTGGCATGGCCCTGGATGGCGACGGTGTTTGGCGTGATCCTTACCCTTTTGACGCTGAATGAACTCACGTTTGCAAACTCCGGCTTTATCATTTATATCCTCATGGTGAATACGCTGATCTTTAGCCTGGTTCAATTTAGGATCGGAGAAAAGATCAATTCGCAAAAGCATGGATCGTAATAATATGAGCGTGCCAATCTTTTAGAAAGCAGGAAGTTCATGGGAGAAGAAACGATCACAGATGCCATCCGTAACATCGTCGATGATGGCAAACTTGCCGGCGCAGTGACACTGGTTTGGCAGGATGGCAAGATAATACAAAGTGCGCAGGTGGGCTGGAGGGATGTCGAAGCAAAACTGCCAATGGAGAGGAATACCTTGTTTCGCATCGCCTCCATGACAAAGCCGATCACATCCACAGCGGCGTTGATGCTGTTGGATGAAGGGCGCTTTGCGTTGAACGATCCGATCACGCGCTGGGCGCCGGAGTTTTCGCAGATGCGTGTCCTGCGTTCCACCTCGGGGACGCTGGATCAGACCGATCCGGCGGAGCGACTCATCACCTTTGAAGATTTACTGACTCACCGCTCGGGCCTGACGTATGGAGACTGGCATTCCGGCCCCATCGCAGCGGCGCATAAAGAGGCTTTGGGCGGCGGCATCGACAGTGAAGTGCCCCCGGATGAGTGGATCGCCAGACTCGCCGCCCTGCCGTTGATCGATCAACCGGGAGCGGGATTTCATTATGGTCACTCCACCGATCTCCTCGGCTTGCTGATCGCGCGCATGGAAGATGCGCCGCTGGGTGATGTGCTCAAACGGCGCATCTTCGACCCGCTTGGAATGAAGGATACCGGCTTTACGGTTCCGCTTGAGAAGCAAGGGCGGCGGGCAGCGGCCTACGGGTTTGACGATGCCGGTCGACTCTGCAAGCGGCTCACAGGTCCGGGTGATTCGTTCCTGTCAGAACGGTCCGAAGGGATGACGTATGTCTCCGGCGGGCAGGGACTTTGGTCAACCGCGGATGATTATCTTACGTTCGCGCAGATGTTCGTACATGCAGGCACTGTGAATGGTGTGCGCTTGTTAAAACCTGAAACTTTCAAACGTATGGTGACCAACTGCCTGAGCGGGGACCAACTGGTAAAGGCCCGGTCGATGCTCAACGCGGGTCATGGATTCGGATTGGGGGTCGCCGTGGTACTTGATCCCCTGCAAGCGGGGCCGCAACCTTGCGGCGGTGGGATGGGTGCGGTCGGCTGGCCCGGCGCGTTCGGAGGCTGGTGGCGTGCCGACCCGGGCAGCAACTCTGTGTTGATCTTCCTGACTCACAATATGTTGGAGTTGGAGCAGATCTTCGATGGCATTGGTCTTGGTGCATTTGATGCAATGGCGCAGTTCCAGGCGCAAGCTATGACGTTGCTGCGATAAAACAAGGTTCTATCCAATATAGCCTCAGTTCCCGGCGATGTCCAAAGTTAAGGTTGTGTTTATGGAAATAGCCGCAGGCTGGGCGGCACACGACTGTAGAATGAATGTGATCGATAGGGAATCCCTGCATGGACGATAATCTCACTTATGTGCTGATCCATAGCCCGCTCGTCGGCCCGCAAACCTGGCAGTTGATCCATGATGAGATGGAGATGCGCGGCATCGAATCAGTGGTGCCGGTGCTTTCTGATCGCGCGGATTCCACTTTCCCTTATTGGCAGCAGCATGCCGAGTCGCTGGTGAAAAGCCTTGATGGAATTCCACAAGATCAGAGTCTGGTATTGGTGGCGCATAGCGGAGCAGGGCCGCTGCTTCCCGTCATTCGTCAATCGATGGCGCATTCCGTTGCGGCGTATGTGTTTGTTGATGCGGGAATCCCCCGCAATGGCGCGAGTCGAATCGATTTAATGAGGATGGAAGACCCCGAATGGGCCGAACAATTTCATCAAACGCTTCTGCGGGGTGAACGATTCCCGAATTGGAATGATGATGATCTGAGGGAGGTTATCCCAAACGATGCAGTTCGACGAAAGATGATCGCAGAGATCAAGCCTCGTGCGCTCGGATTTTTTACGGAGCACCTTCCCGTTTGTGCGGATTGGCCCGACGCGCCCTGTGCATACATCAAGTTCAGTGCATCCTACGATTGGGATTTCCAACAGGCAAAACAGGCTGGCTGGGCGGTGCATGAAATGGATGCAGGACATTTTCATATGCTGGTCGACCCGCCGGCTGTGACAGATGTGATCCTCAAGGCTGTACAAGACAGGAGAACAACATGAATCTGGGTGCGACTTTGTATGTGAAGAACAGCGTTGAAGCGGTGGAATTCTATATGAAAGCCTTTGGAATGACCCTGGGCTACCATGCGAAAAACGAGGACGGTTCATTCCTTCACGCGGAACTGCTCAAGGATGGGGACTCGATCTTTGCTGTGAGTGAAAACAGCGAGGAGGAGATCGTTCAATCAATGCTGGCGTCGCAGCGGCCTACGATGAGTTATGGGATCAATCTCGATAACGACGAGGAACTCGATCATGCATACAAAACCCTCGCTGAGGGCGGACATGTTTTGCGCGAGCTGGGTTCGCTTCCGTGGAGCCCGCGTTCGGCCGATCTTGTGGATCGGTATGGGGTTTGTTGGTATCTGTATGTTTCACAACACCGGCCGGATTGACCGGCCCTTGTCACTCATACCGTTGTGTCGGCCTGTGGAGCCGGCGCAGGGGATCATGACCCGGATGGATGACTTAACCCAAATGCAGGAGTCCTTATTGTTATGGAAATAGATCAGACCCGAACAAACCAATCTTCAAGAAGGAATTTAATGGAAGTGGCGGCCCTGTTTCTCAAACTGGGTGTGACTGCCTTTGGCGGGCCTGCCGCTCATATTGCGATGATGCACGATGAAACGGTAAAAAGGCGCAAGTGGATTAGCGAGCAGGAGTTTCTTGATTTGGTCGGGGCCACAAATCTAATACCGGGGCCGAATTCCACGGAAATGGCAATTCACCTGGGGTATCTCCGCGCGGGGTGGCCGGGTTTGATCATCGGCGGCCTTTGTTTTATTTTGCCCGCCATGTTGATCGTGATGGTTCTGGCATGGACATATGTGCAGGTGGGGGCCACCCCGCAGGCCGAGTGGCTTATGTACGGCGTGAAGCCGGTTGTGATCGCAGTGATCGCCCAGGCGCTTTGGAACCTGGGGCAAAAGGCCGTCAAGGGTCCTCTGCTTGCCATGGTTGGAGGGAGTGTTCTTGCCTTGTATTTTGCCGGGGTCAACGAGATATTGCTGCTGTTTGCGGGTGGGTTGGTGGTCATGATGGCTAAAAACGCCAAAACCCTGAAACCGAATTCACTGGGCGCCCTCTTCCTATCGCCGTGGCCTGAATGGAAGCTGGCTGTTTCCGCGATGTTGCTCTCAACGACTTTCAGCCTGCCGCTCCTGTTTCTCACCTTTCTGAAGATCGGCGCGGTGCTGTATGGCAGTGGATATGTCCTGCTTGCTTTTCTGCGCGCGGACTTTGTCGTCCGTTTGGGGTGGCTCACGGACAGACAATTGATCGACGCAATCGCCATTGGGCAGGTGACCCCCGGCCCGGTCTTTACCACCGCCACTTTTATCGGCTTCCTTCTTGGCGGTGTATCGGGGGCGCTGGTGGCAACACTTGGCATTTTTCTCCCCTCCTTTTTTTTCGTGGCCATTTCGAACCCCATCATCCCCCGACTGCGCAGCTCGCCATGGGCGGGCGGACTGCTGGATGGTGTAAACGTCGCATCGCTTGGATTAATGGCGGCGGTCACATGGCAGCTGGGCAGGTCTTCACTGATCGACATCCTGACCGTTTTCATCGCACTCGCCTCGCTGGCCCTGTTGATGCGCTTCAAGGTCAACTCGACCTGGCTGATCCTCGGCGGCGGCATCATCGGATGGGCCGCTGCGGTTTTATAATGGAAGACGTGCAAGGATTGGAATATGGATAAAGCAGATGGGCGCTTAAACGCCCTGACAACGAACTGTCAGGAAATGGGTGATTGCGATGCGTAAAACAGAAAAGAACGTTCGATATAGCTGGCACTTGTTACTCATCGTTGCAGCGTTCCTTTTCCTGTACGGGATTGCCGTGTACGATTACATCATGACAGTCAGACACGATGCGGGGTATTTCAAGTACCTTGATTACGATCAGGCTGTGATCGATTATTTTACGAATTACCCCTTGATGCTGCTTGTACTTTGGACCGTCAATGTCTTCGGCGGCATCGTGACATTGGCCTTGATGTTGCTGGGAAGCGAAATTGCATTTTATTTTTCAGCGGTAACGTTTGCCTCCATGGCCCTGCTGGATCTCTTCACGTTTGGCTTTCGCGACCGTTGGAATGTCATCGGGGCGAGGGCATCCGCCGTGGACCTGCTCATGCTGGCCCTGACGCTGGGCCTTTGTGTGTACAATTATTTTCTGTTCAAAAGATCGCAGGGATAAAAGCTCTGATGCGGTAAAATGGGCGAAGGAAGATGTACGAGGTTTGGGATATGGATAAATTAAAAAGCAATAGGGCGAGATTTCTATAAATTGCACTTATCAAAACGAGGAGGTGTTATGAATTGGATTACCTTTATTAAAGATAACTCACTGAGACTTTTAAAAATACTTACTATCACAGTATTTCTAGTTACGACCTTAACTTTATCTGGTTATTCCAAAAAATACGTGAATTTGCAAATTCCATTAATTTTAACATCAACCTCTTTTGCAACGTCAACATCTACTGCGAAACCTACATCTACTATCACATCTGCGCCTACTGCAACACCTGCATCTACCACAACACTTGCATCTACCACAACACCTACATCTATTCCAGCATCACTCGATAACTCATCGCGAAATTTCGATGCAAATAATTGGGGAGATGCGGCAACATGGTTTACTGGAATAATCACATTGGGGTTATTTATTATAGGTTTCTGTCAAATTCGCAATGAACGGTTGTTAAGAGAATTGCAGTTCAAACGTGAACAAGCACAAAAAATATCAGCTTGGATTGTAAAAGAAGATGTGGGCAAATTGTTTATAGCTATATCTAATCAGTCACATCAGCCCGTTTATCAAATGGTGGTTACTGTAGCCGCTATAGGGGATAGGGGAGGTCAACGTGGTCGGTCATCAAACCATGTTTGTATATCTGTTGCCCCTCCAGGACTAGGTTATGTTACTGCTGTAGCAGATTATCATGGCATGGGTAGAAAGCCTGGAGTTGAAATTGCTTTTATAGATTCGGCAAGTGTCAATTGGGTTCGCCAAGCACACGGCGAACTAATCGAAATTAATATGTCTACGGCCGATTATTATCAACTGGATGTCCCAAGAAGCTGGGATCGTCTTGAAACAGAAATGCCAGTTGAGTAATTTAGAAAAAAATGAAAGTTTTATTAGAAATTATATTAAACTGGTTGATTGCTTCGGCGGTTTATATCGCGGTAGGATTGTCTTTTTATTTATTGCCAACAAGAATTAATTATTATTCAACAGAAATAGCATTGAATAATATCCAGTGTCAATATCAAAGAGGGCTATTGTGAATATAAATATAGAAAATGTAACTTTTGATCAATGGATTTCAATAGTGACGCAAGTGGGGGCATGGGTTACTGTGATTCTGATACTCTATACTTTACTAGAGATGAAGACGCAAAGGAAATTAGCACAGAAGGCCGAATTAATAGTTCCTAATGTGTCGATTTTAGGTTATTCGCGCGAGAATGGTGAAATATTTATAGCGACTTATTGGAAAAACAAAGAGGCAGAAAATAAAGATTTTGTAGTAGGAGAATTGCCAAAAGTTACTTTATATAACATAGGGGCAGGAGCGGCCAAAGGAATTACGGTCAGATGGAATTTTGAAATTGAAAAGGCAGTAAAAAGCATAAAAGACTATTGTGTTCAAAATTCGCTTCCTATTAATATAACTAGCGACGATGGATATTTATTTGTGGGACTCAAAGAAAATATAACAGGTGTAGATATTCAAGCAGACTCAAACTTTGAATATCCCTACCTTCTTCCAGCTTCGGTAACGGCTAACGGACTCGAAGTCGATTTGCCCTCGACCATTCTAAATGTAATTTCAATTCTTTCTTTTTTGACTACATACCAGAGTAGCCCACCTGCTGATAGAGGCCCACTTCCTAGTACTCAAATTGATTTTGCAACACCTTACTTCTATCTTGAATTGCAGTATGAGGACATTGGTCGAAATAAATATAAAAAGAGATTTGATGTAACTGTCAGTGCTTTTTCCCCATACTTTGCTGATCGTCAATCGAGAACTTCCTACTATGACCCTATATTATATGGAAAGTTTGAATTCAAAGAAAGAAAATGGTTTACGAACAAACGACTGTTTTAAGACTTAGTTAAGTTAAGGATTTCCTTTTAGACTAAGGCAAAATCATAGCCGAGCTGGAATAAAGCCTAAGATCACTTGGTCGCTGGTTCAAATCCAGTAGGGCATAGGATAAAACAGCTTTCCATATGTGCTCCATATCGAAAGCAAAGGATATTAGTCTCATTACCCCAAATATCGAACTGGATTAGCTAGAGAAAAAAACATGGACGAACTACTTGGTGGACTGGCTTTCGTGTTAATGCTTGTGGTTGCGGCAAGTATGGGCCTTGGAGTGAATTTGGAGAAGTGGTATGGATGGGCTCAGGTCTTATCAGGGTTCATCCTTGGTTTTTTGATGGGACAAAATCTTATTGAAAGAATTGTTACTGCAATTTTCTTTGGATTAATGACTTTTTGGCTTGGACCAATGGTATGGAAACGTAAACACTAAAATGTACGTCAATAGGAAATGAACCTAAAACCGCTAGATTCTAGGTTCATTTCCTTGACAAACCTTGCAAGATTCGGGTATTGATGGACAACAGGCCTCGTCGGTCGTCAGGAGGGTGGCTTATCAAGAACATCGAGTTCACTCAAAAAATGTAACTTTTGTCATTGGTGCCCTGAAAAATTATAGGATATAAAGGGGTATATTCAGGCAGTTTGGGAATGGCTGCACATGCAAAGGAGCGAGGAGGTCCTCATGACGGAAATATCAGAACCCGATGAATTATTTAATTTGAAAAAATGTAAGGCGGGGGAAAGTGCAAACGGTTTGGTTCAATGCCTTTCCGTGCAACATGCTCGATGTTGTGGTTTTTCCCTGCCTTTCGGTTTGATCTTTTTTTGCAGTCATCATCGGCGGGAGGAAATTGTCAGAGACACCTCGAAAATCTCCACAGCGGTGGAGGATGACAGCCTTGCAAAATTTTGAGATTTGTGTACAATAAGCCTTGTCAGCCGTCAGGATGCCCCCCTCATCCTGACGGCTGACATTTTAATGGGCCTGTAGGTGCGGGGTCCCCCCGCCCTGGGGTGGCTGGGGAGCTGGGGGAGACGTCCTACACGGCGGCGGGGGTGAGTTCCTCCCTTTCGTAGTTTGAATCCTCTGCTCCGTATTTTCGTTTCTCCATTCCGTAATTAAATTCCTCCGTTCCGTGGTTTTGTTCAGCCCTTCCGTAATTGAATTCCTCTACTCCATAGTTTCGTTCAGCCCATCCGTAGTTAAAGTTCTCCGCTCCGTATTGTTATTCCTCCATCGCGTTCCTTGAAAAAAGATTAGAGAATCCGCTCCCTGCTTGACAATGGATTTATTTTTTTGTATTCTATTTTAAATTCTGGGGGGCGTTCCCCGGAAGGTAACCCAATGGAGGATGGATATGACCAACAAACTTTACCCAACCGACCTGCACGATCAAGCGAACAGCCTGTTGACTGCCTGGAACCAGATCGACGGCACACAGGCCTTTGGCGACCTGACCCCGGCGGTGCTTTCGGCAGAGCTCACCGAGGCCGTTTCGATTAGATCGCAGATGGATGCCTTGGAGACGCAGATCACGAATCTGCGCAACCAATACCATTCGAAAAATCAATCGATCTGGGATAAGGTCAAGCGGGTGCGCAGCAGCGTCAAAGGCATTTACGGCGATGACTCTTCGCAGTATGAAATGGTCGGCGGCACGCGCCTGAGCGAGAGAAAACCGCCGAAGCGCAAGGCAGGCCCGGCCGCGTAGCGAAGCGCGATTTGGTTAATAAGAAAGCTCACCCCGCCGGGTGAGCTTTCATTTTTGATATGAGGCCGCGTTTGGGAGGAATGTAACAGGCGGTGCCCGGATTTTGGTCTTTGGGAGGAGGGCATTAAGTCGTACAATAAAAAGTATGGACCCACCCTAAAAAGATATTTCTTTTTTTAATGGAAGTCCCGTGTGGGGGTCATCCCCTGGTTTTAGAGGTATCGAACAGCCGCAACATTTGTGGAGGTCGATGTGAATTCAAAACGAACGGAAAGACCTTCGGTAAAAAAGACACGAAAAAAGCCGGCCGGTGTGAAAAAGGCACAGGCTGCCCCTGTCTTTATCGAGGGCATGGCCGGACCTAAGGAACGCACGAGGGTGGAATCGCAGCAGCTGTTTCAAACCATCTTTCATGCCAGCCGCACGGCCATGGCGTTGAGCCGGCTCTCGGATGGACGCTTGATCATGGCCAATCAGAGTTTTGCGGTCCTGACCGGTTTTGAATCCGCGGAGGAAATGATCGGCCTCTCGGCGAAGGACGTTGGGATCGTGGTCGATGAACAGGTCCGCCAGCAAGGGGTGAAACAGATGCAGGCAGGCGTGCGGGTGGAGGGTTATGAAATCCAGGTGACGCGCAGGTCTGGCGAGGTGCGCCACGCCCTGTTGACCTCGGAATCGTTCTCCATCGATGGGGAGGCCTTTGCGCTGACAAGCCTTGTCGATATCACCGAACGCAAACGCGCAGGGGATGCGCTGCAGCGCAATGAGCAGGTATTGCGTTTATTCGTGGAACACAGCCCGGCGGCCATTGCAATGTTCGACCGCGAGATGCGTTATATCGTCGCCAGCCGGCGTTACCTGACCGATTATCGCCTTGCCGAACAGGACCTGACAGGCCTCTCGCATTATGACGTATTCCCGGAAATGGATGAACCGCGCAGGGAAATTCACCGCCGCTGCCTGGCAGGCGAGGTGGTGAAGTGTGAGGAGGACCCGCTGCCGCGCCTCGATGGAACGTTGGATTATGTGCGCTATGAACTGCGGCCCTGGTATGAAGCGAACGGCAGTGTGGGCGGCCTGATCTTTTTTTCCGAGGTCATCACCGAACGAAAGCAGGTGGAGGATCAGGTACAGCAAATGAAGCGCCTGTATGCCACGCTGAGTCAGGTGAACCAGACCATCGTGCGCGTCAAGACTCAGGGGGAGCTGTATCAATCCATCTGCGACGTCGCCGTGAAATTTGGCGAGTTCGCCCTCGCCTGGGTGGGCCTGCTGGACGAGGAGACGGGCGATGTTCGCCCGGTGGCGGCCAACGGGCTTGCACTTGACCAGTGGCCTTTTGAAGTGGTCAATCTCCATCACGGCTCTTTGAAGGATGGGCTATCCGCCACGGCCATTCGCACGAAGAAGGTGTCCACCAGCCGCGACGTGCAAACCGACCCCCGCATAAAAAATGCGTACGAACAGATCGAGAAGCATGCATATCATTCCTCCGCCGCGGTCCCATTCCGTTTGGGAGGGAAGACCATCGGCGTGGTCCTCCTGGTCTCCCCGCGGGTTGGGCTGTTCGATAAAAAGGAGGAAGTGCTGCTGCTGGAAGAGATGGGGCTGGATATCTCCTTCGCGCTGGACGCGATGCAGACGGAAAAGGTCAAGCGTCAGTGGGCCGATGCCTTCGAGCACAGCGGTCACGGCATGGTGATCGGCGATCCGCGTACCAACCGTATCATCACCTGCAACCCGGCCTTTGCCCGCGAACAGGGTTCCACCGTGGAGGCGCTCATTTCCATGCCGCTCAAGGACCTGTACGCTCCGCAGGATCAGGAACGGATCGGGAGATTGATCGCGCAGGCCGACCGCGAGGGATATGCCCAATTCGAGGCGAATAAAGTGCGCCCGGACGGCAGCCTGTACCCGGTTCAAATGGATCTGGTGTCGGTGCGCGACGAAGGCGGGGAGTTGTTGTACCGCGTGGCCACCCAGCACGATATCACCCAGCAAAAGCGGGCCGAGAAGGCCATGATGGAAAGTGAAGAGAAGTACCGCCTGATCGCGGATAATGCCAATGATTGGATCTATTGGGTCAAGCCGGATGGGGGGTTTCAATATATTTCACCCTCCTGTGAACGTGTTACTGGATATACTCCCCGGGAGCTTATGGAAGACCCCCGCATCTTCATCGATATGGTTCAAGCTGAAGATAGAGCGCGCGTTGAAAGCCATCATCGCGATGTGCATTCAAGCGACGAGCCGCACAACCTCGAATACCGCATCCGTACGAAAAGCGGCCAGCTTCGCTGGATCAGTCACAGTTGCAATGCAGTCCATGCAGCGGATGGCACGTACATGGGTCGAAACGCGACAAGCCGCGATATCACCGAGCGCAAGCGGGCGGAGGCCGGCCTGCGCCAAAGCGAGGAGAAATTCTCGAAGGCCTTCCGCGCCAGTCCTTCGGCATTGATGATCACCCGTCTCGCGGATGGCGAATACCTGGAAATAAACCAGGCCCATTGCGACATCGTTGGTTACGAACGCGACGAATTGATCGGGCACAAAACCACCGAGTTTAATATTTACGTATATCCCGAACAGCGCAAACAGATCGTGGAGCGCCTGCTTGCCGACGGAACCCTGCATGACTACGAGGTGGTGATCCAGAACAAGGCCGGCGAACATAAAACAGTGCTGGCCTCGCTCGAGGTAATTCAATATAACGAGGAGGAATGCATCCTCTCCAGTATGCTGGATATCACCGAACGTAAACGCGAGCAGGAAGGTCTGCGCAGGAGTGAGGAACAGTATCGCACGTTGTTCGATCACATGGCCGAGGGCTACTCCTACTGCCAGATGCTGTATGAGAACGGCCTGCCGCAGGATTGGGTGTACCTCACGGTCAACCCCGCATTCGAGAAATTAACCGGCTTGCGGGATGTGACCGGCAAGCGCGTCTCTCAGGTGATCCCGGGCATTCGCGAATCCGACCCGATGTTGTTCGAGATCTATTCACGCGTGGCTTTGAACGGCGGGCACGAAAAATTTGAAATGTTCGTGGAGGCCATGCAAATGTGGTTCTCCGTTTCGGTTTATAGTTCCGAAGCTGGGTTCTTTGTCGCCATGTTCGATGTGATCACCGAACGCAAGCAGACAGAGAAGGCGCTGGAACGGACGCGCATCACGCTGACGGAAGCGCAGAGGATTGCGAATCTGGGCAGTTTCGAATACATCGCCGCTGCGCAGACAACAACCTGGTCCGAGGAGGAATACCGTATCTACGGGCTGGACCCGGCCGGGCCTTCCCCGTCCTATGAGGTCATGCTCCAAAAATGCATTCATCCCGACGATGCGGCCTTGCTGCATGAGACCTTTACACAAGCAGTTCAGAGTCGCTCGACCTATGAACTCGAGCACCGTATCGTGCGGCCGGATGGCAGCATCCGCTGGGTGTATGACCGTGCGTACCCATACTTTGACGAGCAGGGAGAGCTTGAACGGTACATCGGTGCAACGCTGGACATTACAGAGCGCAAACTAGCTGAGGAGATCATCCTTGCGAACAAGGCAACGCTGGATGCCGCGTTGAACAGCATGACCGATGCGGTGATCATTTCAGATGTGGAGGGTAACTTCCTTGAATTCAACGATGCCTTCGCAAGCTTCCATCGGTTCAAAAACAGGAAGGAATGTGCCAGCACCTTTGCCGAATACTCTGCATTGTTGGAGGTTTTCATGGCGGATGGTACCCCGGCACCCGTCGAGAAATGGGCCGTTCCGCGGGCATTGCGGGGGGAGGTGGGTACCAATATCGAATATGGACTGCGCCGCAAGGACACCGGTGAAACCTGGATTGGCAGTTACAGCTTTGCGCCCATTCGGGATGGCGACGGCGAAATTACAGGCTCGGTGGTCGTGGCCCGCGATATCAGCGAATTTAAATCCGTGGAGCGTGAAAGCCGTCAGCGCATGGAGGATTTGCTGCTGGTGAATGTATTGAACGACGCGGCCAATCGAGATAAGAACATTGTTGATATTGCCGAAGTGTTCGCGCACGAGACCCGCAAAGTATTTAATTGTCAGGACGTGGCCATTTACCTGCTCAGCCCGGATGAAAAGTATATTGAGATGCAGACCACGACACTTTCTCCAAAGTTGGCCGGGCGCATCGAAAGGCTGATCGGCAGGCCCATCCCCAAGGTCAGGATCCCGCTGCGCGGGGATGGATACTTCAGAAAGCTGCTTTCTGATCGGACAGGTACGATCACAAGTGACCCGAAATTGATACAGCAATGGATCGGGGAGTTTGTTGAAACCACTTTCCTGCCGCCTATGTTTCATTCCATTGTTCATAAACTTGTCCCTCAGATCTACAAGCTGCTGAATATTCGTTCCACCATTACGATTCCGCTGGAATCCCACGGGCGCGCCATTGGCATGTTGGATATGTCCAGCAGGGGAATGTTTACCGAAGAGGACCTGAAACGTATTCGCAGCATCAGTCATCAGATCACGGCGGTGATCCTGCGCAAACAGGCCGAGGCGCAGATTCAACGGCAGGTACGGCGTATGGGTGCCCTCGGGGAGATCGACCGTGCCATCAGTTCCACACAGGATATGCAGGTATCGTTGGATATCCTCCTGCGTGAGGGCCTTCCGCAGTTGGGCGTGGATGCCGCCTCCGTTTTGCTGTTGAATCCTGCCAGCCAGGCGCTGGAATATTTCTCAGGCAGGGGCTTTCGTACCCTGGCCATTCGCGATGCATATATTACGCTTGGAGAAGGACTTGCCGGGAGGGTTGGCTCGGAGCGCAAGATGACGCATGTTTCTGATCTTGCGCAGATGGGAGAGGGATTCCGCCGCGCCGGCTTGTTGAAGGAGGAAGGGTTCGTCGAATATTTTGGTGTGCCTTTGATCGCAAAGGGCAGCCTGAAAGGCGTCATGGAAGTCTTCAACCGCAGTCCATTGGACGCCGATGCAGAGTGGGTGAATTATTTGGAGACCCTCGGCCGGCAGGCTGCCATTGCCATTGACAATGCACAATTGCTGGAGGGTATGCAGCGCTCCAATCAGGAACTTGTCGCTGCCTATGATGCCACCATCGCCGGCTGGTCCCGCGCCATGGATTTGCGCGACAAGGAAACCGAAGGCCATACCCAGCGCGTGACCGAAGTAACCGTTCAGCTTGCCAAGCGAATGGGCGTGAATCAATATGAGATCGTTCAACTGCGGCGCGGCGCGCTGCTGCACGATATCGGCAAGCTCGGCGTGCCCGATCATATCCTGCTTAAGCCCGATAAACTTACCGAGATCGAATGGGCCATGATGCGCCAGCATCCCACTTATGCCTTCAACATGCTGCTCTCGATCAGCTATCTGCGGCCTGCCCTGGATATTCCCTATTGTCATCACGAAAAGTGGAACGGCGAAGGATACCCACGTGGATTGAAGGAGGAACAGATCCCGCTTTCGGCACGCATCTTTGCCATCGTCGACGTTTGGGATGCGCTGCGCTCGGATCGTCCCTACCGAAAAGGCTGGCCATCCGAACAGATCATTGAATATCTGCGCGAACAATCCGGCAAACAGTTCGATCCGCGTGTGGTGGAGGAATTTCTCAAGATGATCGAGGAAGATCCCAACCTGAGATAGGTGAAAAAAACAGACCCGACTTTGGGTCTGTTTTTTTTATGAATTTCACTTTTGCTTCGTTAGGGGAGCACGCCCCATAACAGGATCGCACCATCATCCCCTCTGGTGATCAGGATGCGTCCATCGGGGGAAAATGAATCCAGCCGGCCTTCGATGATCGGTATCTCAAGGGGCTGCCAGTTTGTCGTCTCCCATGCCACGGGGCCTCCCTGCGGGGTTTGCGCGATGATCATTTGACCATCTGTGGATGGCAAAGGTGTGTTTCCATCAAGAGTCGCAAGCTGTGTCTTTCCATCCACATCGAAGATATTGAGAACAGTGCCATCCCCGGTCATATCGGTGGTCACAAGGAATTTTCCATTCGGTGAAAAGCGGGGATTGCCCATGTCGTTCAAGGTCGCCAGAATGGTTTGGCTCGGAATATCCCAAATTACCGTACGCAGAAAGTCCACGCCAACGTCCTCTGCTGCGAGCCTGGAACCATCGGGAGAGAATGAAAAAGTGAGCGCGTCCGGATCTTCCAGTGAAAGCAGCTGCGTATTGTCCGCGATATCGACCAGTGCGATCCCCGGACCCGCATTATGTGCCATGATTTTTTTATCGGCCGATAGGGCAAAGTAAATGCCATCCCATGCAGACAGGATGCCGCCTGTTGCATCGATGTGATAGATGCGATACGGTCCACTGGAGTTTGCCATGAGGGTCCCGTCCGGCAGGTATTCCAGTTCGTCGATATGAAAATAGGCACCGACATTGAGAATATCGATGGACACGGTGCGCGATAATCCCCAGGCCGGCAGGTCAAAGAAGGAAATTTTGTTACCGGTACTAGCGCCAATCGCCATCGTCTTTCCGTCCGGCGAAATGGCGACTGCTGAACGCTGCAACGGCATTTCAGCCGGCAGGGTCTTCATCAATTGCAGGCGCGCCACATTCCCCGGTTGAATGATCTGTAACGGATTGCGGGGCAAAGCTGTTTCAGTGGGTGCTTGCGCCGCGGGGGTGGAAGTTGCGGAGGGAGGCAGGGTTTCGGTAGGCGGGAACTCTTTTGTGGCTTGCGGTCCGCAGGCGGCAAGCAAGAACATGAAAGTAACTGTACCTATAAACAAATAACTGCGCATACCATACTCCCTTTTGATACAAATCTCAAAAATGATTCCCTGAGCGACTCTTACGCCGCGCTGCGCTTGTTGCAGTGCAGGTGTAGCGAAGGGTCTCTACCCTAGAGTACGAGACTCTTCGGTCGCAAAGAACGCTCCCTCACGTGTGCCTGCGGCTCAGTGCAGGCAGAGCGACATGGTTTTCCAGCAGCCTATCCCAACTTGCCGATTGCCTTTTCCACTTCTTCCAATATCTCGCCTGATTTCACGAGTGCCTTCATCTTATTGTGGTCGTTATATAACGGCCGGTCCACTTCGAGATGGTCCACATGTCTGCGGATCACCTCACGCGCTTTCAAAGAACCCTTGCCCGGCGTGAACTCGCGGAAGTCCAATGCCTGCGCGGCGGCCATGAATTCAATGCCCAATACGCCAAAGGCGTTATCGAGAATTTGTCCGTTCTTCAGCGCGGTGTTCATGCCCATCGAAACGAAATCCTCCTGGTCCGCTGCGGCCGGGATCGATTGAATGCTGGCCGGTGTGGACAGGATTCTTTGTTCCACGATCAAATGATCGGCGGTGTATTGGCTGAGCATCAATCCAGAGTAGAACCCGGGCTCATGGGCGAGGAAATCAGGCAGTCCCTGCGAAAGAGCCGGGTTGGTCAAGCGGTTCAAACGCCGTTCGGAAAGCACACAAATCATCGTGATCGCAATGCCGGCCATGTCCATCGGCAAGGCAACAGGGGAGCCTTGAAAGTTTGCGCCGGTCAGGGTCAATTTCAATTCGGGGACGAAGATCGGGTTATCGCCCACGCCGTTCAATTCGATTTCAACCTGCGACTTTGCGTACGCGATCGCGTCGCGCGCCGAGCCGATCACTTGCGGTGTCGAACGCATCGAATAGGCATCCTGTACTTTGGTCTTCATCTTGCCGGTGGTCAGGTCCGAGCCTTCGATGATCTTTGCGATATTTTGCGCCGAAGTGACCGCGCCTTTGAACCCGCGCAGTTCATGTAATTTTGTGTTGTACGGTTTCATGTTCCCGAGCAGGGCTTCGATGGACATCGCCGCGGCGATCTCGGCCTGCTTGAGGAATCGTTCCATGTCGTAAATATGCAGTGCAGACATCGCGGTCAATAAATTGGAGCCGTTGATCGCAGCCAGTCCATCGCGCGCCTGCAAGCCGGGGACTTCAATTCCAGCGCGCCGCATCGCCTCCTGACCTGTGAGTCGTTCGCCATTTAAAAAGGCTTCTCCTTCGCCCATCAATAGCAGCGCGGCTTGCGCCATCGGAGCCAGGTCACCGCTTGCGCCCACCGATCCTTTTTGACATACGACGGGTGTGACACCTTTGTTCAGCATCTCGATCATCGTCAATGTAATTTCGGGACGGCAGCCGGAGTTTCCATGCGCATGCACGTTGATGCGTCCCGCCAGCGCAGCACGCACATGCTCGATGGGGGCGGGGTCGCCGATGCCGGCGGCATGGTTATAAACAAGGTAGCGTTGAAACTCCTTGACTTGTTCATCGTTCAACATCGTTTCGGAAAACTCGCCGATGCCGGTGTTGGTGCCGTACATCACTTCCTTGTTGGCAAGCTTCTCCTCCAACATGGCGCGGCACACTTTGATTCTTTCAAGTGCCTCGGGGGCAAGCTCCACTTTTTCGTTGAAGCGTGCAATACGGACGAGTTTCTCGACAGTGAGTTCCGAGCCGTTCAGGGTGATGGTCATGGGCAGTTTCTCCTTGATGAATGGGGGTATGCTTATTGTACCCTTGCGCCATTAAAATGTCCCGAAGAAAGAAGGAGCATCACAAAAATACCGGGCAATTGAAATTCTCCACTTGATTTTCCTGTGATAGGATTAATAAAATAAGGGAAAGACAGGATATTTGTGGTTTGATAAACCCACCCGGTTGTAATAAAAAATAAATACTCTCTTTTTTCATATGCGGGTGGATCGTCTGAATGAGGTATCGCATGAAACCGAAATCGACAGCCAGGAAAAAGACAAGCAAGGGGAAAGCCACCGGTTCGAAAGAATCAAATGATCATGAAGAACGCTTCCACTCCGCCTTTGAAGGCATGTTGGAGGGCGCACAGATTCTCGGTTTTGACTGGCGATACCTTTACCTGAATCCCGCCGCCGAATCCCATAATCGCCGTCCCAATCGGGAGTTGTTGGGGAATCGGTATATGGATATGTGGCCCGGTATTGAAGATACCCATGTTTTTTCCGAGATCAAACGCTGCATGGAGGAGCGTATCCCCTCCCGTTTGGAGAATCGTTTTGCGTATCCGGATGGCAGGGTTGGCTGGTTCATCCTTGGCGTCCAGCCCATTTCGGAAGGTGTTTTGATCCTGTCATTTGATGTGACCGAACGGGTGCATGCGGAAGCACAGGCCACGCAAATGAAACGCCTGTATGCCACGCTGAGTCAGGTCAACCAGACGATCGTGCGCGTCAGGGGCCGTCAGGAGTTGTTTGAATCCATTTGCAAGGTGGCCGTGGATTTCGGTGAATTCCGCCTGGCATGGATCGGTCTTTACAATGAAGAAAGCGGGGAGTTATCGCCTGTTGCGGAGTATGGGTCGGCTGGAAACAAACTTCCCTTTACGCGGATCAATGCAAAAGAAATGCCGTATAAGGAAGGCTTGTTCGGTCTGGCTCTGCGCTCCGGGCAGGTTGAATTCAGTAACGATATTCAAACCGATCCGCGAATGGGGCATTGGCGCGAAACAGCGATCCGGGGAAACTATCACTCTGCGACGGCGATCCCCATCCAGCAAGGCGGCAGAGTTTTTGGATTGTTAAATCTATATGCCGCCGACATCGATTTTTTTGATGTGGAAGAGGAGCAAAGTCTTCTCAAGGAAATGGGGTTGGATATTTCCTTTGCATTGGACATGATGAAGGCCGACGAGGAACGCAGGCAGGCAGGGGAAAAAGTTCAGCGGCAGAACGCGCGCCTCAAAGTCCTGCGCGAAATTGATACCGCCATCCTCGCATCGGATTCAGTGGAAAATATCGTCGGTACGGCGTTGGATCACATCCGCAAATTGATTGACTGCGAACGCGCCAACCTGGCGCTAATCGACTGGGAAAAGAATGAAGCAGTGAACTTCGATGTGAAGGACACGAAGGAATCGGCCATCTCGAAGGGAGCGCGGGTATCGCTTGACCTGATACAGGACATCCTTCAGGTCCTTTCCCAAAACCAGCCAGTGCTGATCAAAGACTTGACCCTTTTGCCAGACCCGCCGCCTCAAGTCAAAACCTTTATCAAGGAAGGCTTGCGCTCTCGATGCATCCTGCCGCTTTTATCGCAGGGCAAATTGATTGGGTCGTTCACTCTGTCTTCCAAAATCTCCGACTACTTCGACGATGAGAAAATCGATCTTGGTCGCGAAGTCTCCAATCAGGTGGCAATTGCCATCACTCAGACCCGTCTGGTTGCGTCATTGCAGGCGCAGACGGAGCGCCTAAATCTTGCCGCATGGTCGGCGGGCATTGGCATCTGGGATTGGGATATACAGAAAAACAGGCTGATCTGGGATGATCGCATGTATGCATTGTACGGTATCAAGCCGGGAGACTTTGGCGGTGCCTATGAAGCGTGGGTGAACGGTCTTCATCCAGATGATCGCGCCGGCAGTGAAGAGATCACCAACCGGGCTCTGCGTGAGGAAGGAGAGTATGACACTGAATTCCGCGTGTTGTGGCCCGATGGAAGCATACATTGGCTTAAGGCAGCGGGTCAGGTCTTCCGTGATCAGGAGCGCCAGCCGCTCCGCATGGTGGGAGTAAATTACGACATCACCGAGCGGAAACAGGCCGAAGAGGCCCTGCGCGAGAGCGAAGATAAATTCAGGGCGGAATACAAAAGCATTCCCATCCCCACCTATACATGGCAGGCCCTGGATAACGATTTGATCCTGATGGATTACAACGATGGAGCTTTCGATTTCACGCACGGACGCATTGCCAATATGCTCGGCCAGGCTGCCAGCCTTGTGTATCGTAATGATGCAGATACTTTCAATGAATTGATGGAATGTGCTCAAAAGAAAGTGAACATAAGACGTGAACGTTGGCATCGTCTCAGTTCCACCGGCGAAAATAAATACCTTCAGATTCATTATGCGTTTGTACCCCCGAATTTGGTTATGGTGCATACGCAGGATTTTACTGAACGCAAGCAGGCGGATGATATCCTGCGTGAGAGCGAGGCGCAGCTGGAGGAGGCGCAGATCATCGCCGGATTGGGAAACTATCGTTTGGATTTCGTCACAGGTATATGGAAAAGCTCAGACATATTGGATGGAATTTTCGGAATTGATGCAGCCTATGAACATTCCATTGCAGGGTGGACTGCTTTGATCCATCCCGCCGACCGCCAGATGATGACCGATTACTTCACAAACGAAGTAATCGGCAAACATACACCTTTCAATAAAGAATATCGCATTGTCAGAAATAACGACGGGGGGGAGCGCTGGGTGCATGGGTTGGGCAGGCTGGAGTTCGATGCCGGCGGCCAGCTCAGTTTCATGTTTGGAACCATTCAAGATATCACCGAGCGTAGGCTGGCGGAAGACGAGATTAGACAGTTAAATGCAAACCTTGAGAAAAGGGTGGAGGAACGTACTGCCGAGCTGCTTTATGCCAACCGTGCCAAAGACGAATTCCTTGCGAATATGAGCCATGAGTTACGCACACCGTTGAACGGCATCCTCGGGCTTTCCGAGTCGCTTTTGGAGGGGATCAGTGGCCCCCTGAACCCAAAGCAGGATCAATCGATTCAAACGATTTACTCCAGCGGTGAACACCTGCTGGGATTGATCAACGACATCCTCGACGTTTCAAAGATCGAATCGGGTAAATTCAAAATTTCCAGCGATCATGTATCGGTCAATGATCTTTGCATCTCAAGCCTGAGTTTTATCAATCAGGCCGCGTTGAAGAAATCGATCTATGTGGAATATGCACGCCAGCCGGATGGCACCATGATGTTCGGTGATCCCAAGCATCTCAAACAGATCTTGGTTAACTTGCTTAACAACGCCGTCAAATTCACCCCGGAGAAAGGCAGTGTGAAGCTTGGCGTGGATATAAGTGAAGAGGAAGGTCAGATCCGGTTTTCTGTTCAGGATACTGGCGTGGGCATCTCTTCGGAAGATCTGAAAAAGTTATTCCAGCCGTTCGTGCAATTGGATAACAGCCTGTCACGTCAATTCGAAGGTTCGGGGTTGGGGTTGGTCCTGGTCAAAAAACTTGCTGAATTGCACGGCGGAACAGTCATGGTGGAAAGCCAACCCGGGCTGGGTAGTAATTTTATTGTTACTTTTCCCTGGTATCCCAATTCTGAAAGAAACACCCGTCAGGGTTTAATGAAGGATATTGTCATTGAAAACGATGGGGAGAACAAAGTTGAAACCGGTATAAAAATTTTCATCGCAGAAGACAATGAAGCCAACATAATGGTCGTACGGGATTATCTTGAGCATTTCGGCTATCAGGTCTTTGTGGCACGCAATGGCAGGGAGGTGCTGGCCAATGTGCAGGAGGTTTCCCCCCATTTGATCTTGATGGACATTCAAATGCCGGAACTGGATGGGTTTGAGGCAACGCGTACGCTTCGGTCGATGCCCGGGTTTGCCACTGTTCCGATCGTTGCACTCACCGCCTTTGCCATGCCCGGCGACCGCGAGCGCTGCCTCGAAGCCGGGATGAATGAATATATGAGCAAGCCGGTTAACCTGCGGTTGTTGTTGAAGTTGGTTCGAGATCTTGTCGAATAGACTGGAATAAAAAAACAAACCGCCAAAGCACTGTGTCGCTTTGGCGGTTTGCGTTAAAATCCCTCCCATGTCAAAGGAAAAGGAATACCTCCCCAAACGCGCGATGAGCATCCACGCGCATCCTGATGATCAGGAATTTAGTGTTGCCGGTACGCTTGCCAAATGGGCCAAAGCGGGATGCGAAGTCATATCGGTGGTGATCACAAGCGGCGATGCAGGCTCGAACGACCCGGCCAGGGGAGCCGAGTACAAGCCTGAACTGGCCAAACTGCGTGAAGCGGAACAAACCGCTGCGAACGAAGTCATTGGCGTAAAGGAAACAGTCTTTCTGCGGTATGCGGATGGTGAATTGGAGCCCACCATCCCATTGCGAAAAGAATTGACCCGCATCATCCGTCAATACAAACCGGATGTGGTCGTGATCGGCGATCCGCAGGGTGTCTTTTATGGAAACGAATATATCAATCACCCCGATCACCGCGCCGCAGCACAAGCGTCTTTATATGCGGTCTTCCCGTCATCGGAGACAAGACTGATCTTCACCGACCTGTTGGCGAAGGGATTTGAACCGCACAAGGTCAAGCGGGTATACGTCCACGGTACCGACAAGCCCGATACCTGGGTGAATATTTCAAAGACCATCGACGTCAAGATCGAAGCCTTGAAAAAGCACGCCAGTCAACTTGGCGATTGGGACCCGACAAAGATGATGCGCACCTGGGCCAAACAGGAAGGCAAAAAAAAGGATATCAAATTTGCCGAGTCGTTCAAGGTGATGATCAATGTTCGGGAAGAAGACCAATAAAGCATGGCGTTTACCAGTTACGACTTTCTGCTTTTCTTCCTGATCGTTTTTATTTTATATTGGGGGGTGCGTGAAAGGCGCTGGCAGAACTTAATTCTGCTGGCCGCCAGCTATTATTTTTATGGTTCGGTGCAGGTATGGGTTGCGCTGATGCTGGGCCTCTCCACAACTGCGGATTTCTTTCTTGCGCGCGGCATGGAGATCAATCCCAACCACAAACGTTTGTTTATTACATTAAGCCTGGTCGTCAATTTGGGGGTGCTGGCCTTCTTTAAGTATTTCGACTTTTTCAGCGGCAGTGTTGCGGCCTTTTTAAGCGGCGTTGGGTTTGGCGGGAATACACTTCTCTTGAAAATCGCGTTGCCTGCGGGGCTTTCCTTTTTCACATTGAAAAAGCTGGGCTATATGATCGATGTGTCGCGCGGCACGCTCAAACCAACTCGTGCTTTCGTCGATTTCGCATTGTATGTTTCGTTTTTTCCACAGCTGATCGCAGGCCCCATTGAACGTCCGCAAAAGCTGTTGCCGCAGATCGAAGCGCAACGGCCTTGGAAGGCGGAATTTTTTTACCAGGCCTGGCCTTTGCTGGTGATGGGTTTCTTCAAAAAACTGGTGATCGCCAACAGCGCACAGGTGCTCGTTAATCGTGTGTTTGGTTTCAGCGAACCCTCGGGCTTTTTGTTGTTGAGCGGCGCATTGGGATATACCCTACAGATCCTTGCGGATTTTTCCGCATATACTGATCTTTCCCGCGGGGTTTCCTTTTTATTAGGTTTCGATACTTCCGAAAATTTTCGCCAGCCTTATCTCTCGCTTACGCCCACCGATTTTTGGAATCGCTGGCATATTACTCTTTCCACCTGGCTAAGAGATTACGTCTTCTTTCCCGTTCGGCGCGCTGTCCTCCGATATAAAATTAATGAGAACCTGGCCATGTCGATCCCTCCGCTGGTCACCATGTTTGTCAGCGGGTTGTGGCACGGGGCGGGCCTTACCTTTGTCGTTTGGGGCTTATATTACGGCCTTCTCATTGCGGCTTATCAGCTGGCAGGCATTCGCGGCGATTGGAAACCCAATTCAAGGCTCAAATCTTTTTTTGCCTGGCTGCTGATGTTCTCCTTCATTGTGTTCGGCTGGGCCATTTTCCGCGCGCCTTCCATGGGTTGGTTAACCCATGTTCTGTTTGCCTCGCCGTTTATCCCATCTCATAATGAGTTTGTTCTTGCCTTGATCACCATTACTTTAACGGTTGCATACTCGCTTCCCTTGTTGTTAAACCACCTGTTGGATCAGTATGCGAATCAAAGCTGGTGGCAGGCTGCTTTTTATGCCGTGGCGGTTGCCTTGATCGTTGTATACATTAACTCGGCAAGTTCGGATTTCATTTATTTTCAATTTTAGGCATGGATCAAGATGCGCTTCTTTCTAAAGTTTAGCCTGCTGCTCGCCATTATCATTGTCGCCACGTCGTCCCTTCTTTCAGCCAGCTACAAGACGGCATTTCCCCGCGACCCCGGCCCTGTACTGGATAAACAGGTTCGCAATAATTATTTGCAATATATTGAGGAAAACCATCCGCAACTCGTGATGATCGGTGATTCAACCCTGGGTGCCAGTATCGAGGCGGAGACCCTGGCCCAGCTGACCGGCAAGTCCGTTTATAGCATCGGTATCCCGGGATCCGCCTCTGCATTGTGGTACCTTGTTTTTAAGAGCAATGTTGCCGAGGCATCCCCTCCGCCTGAATATGTGTTGATCGTTTTTCGCGATACGATCCTGACTGCTCCCGGCTACCGCGTACACGGCAGTTACTTCGATCTTTTGGATGAATACGCCGAGTGGAATGAGTCCCTGGTGATTCAAAGATCGTTTATTAATTTCATGAATCCGCTTGAAATTCAGGCCGAAAAATATTTGCCTCTTTATGTTTTCCGCGCTGATATTCGCAAAGAGATCGATGCGCGTATTCGCTACTTTACCCCTCCCATGTTTGGCTGCAATGAGGATTGCACAGACCTGGCGCTGGGGGAGATCTTTGCGGGCGCAGACCTGGAACCCAAGGCACTCGTAGACGCGATTGGCGCGGCAGAGTCGTATTTGTATACGCCTGATCAATTGGATTTTGAAACGCAGATAGATCGCTCCTATTTACCTGAGATCATCCGAAAAGCGAAAGAGAAGAATATCAAACTGATCTTTGTGCGTGTAAAAGTTCTGTCACACCCTGATACCCCGCAATTGGATGCCTATCTCGCTGCCTTGACCGAATACCTGCGTCAAAATGATGTGATCCTGTTGGATTATGGAAATGACCCGCGGCTCACTCCCGACCTTTATTATGACTCCATTCATATCAGCGACACGGGAAGGCCGGTATTTACCCCCATGCTGGCAGATGATCTGAATAAGATCTTTTCAGGGAAATAATTAAACACCCCGTGAACATGGTTTCACGGGGTGTTTTTCAAAAGCTGTGATGAACTCGTCTAGAAAAACCAGTGACCGATCAAAGCGGAAGCCAGTGTCATGCTGATATTATCGATATCCTTGTAGTGAAGTGACTCGACAAGCGCCCCAGCCAATGCAATTCCGGTGATCGGGAGAAGATAAGTTGTGAATGGACCCGGGAATACCCCTGCAGCCACAAAAATATAAATGATCACGCTGGATAGAGTCCAGCCGCCGGCAAAAACGCCCAGCGAGCCGGCAATTGATTTTTCCCTGCTCCACGGCAGTTTTGGAGAGGGGATGCGGCGTCCAACAATATCGGCAATGCCGTCGCCGCCGCACATCATCATCAACGCAATGATCCCGATGGGGGAGTCCTTCCAGTAGACCAAAGTCAGGACCACGAACATGATCCCGTAAAACAATGGACCGCGCAAAATTTCCTTTGGATCGCCGGTGCGGGACATGGCCTGAACGGAGGCGTCATCCTTGATGATACCGAGGCCGATCAATGCGAATTGTACTGTGATGGCAAAAGGAACCAGAGCTGCCAGCCAGCGCGCATCCGGCGTGTCTTTGAAAAGGAACCAGCACAACACAAACAGCGGACCCGTCCCAATATGGATGACCTTGCGGCTGAGTTTGCTGTCCAGCCAGCCGCGGTGGGCGATAAAGTCCATCGAGCGTAGAAAAATCATGGAGAGCGCGAATGTGATAACGAGGGCAAGAAAGTTGTTCAAAGGAAACTCCTGAATTGGGTTTGATGCTACAACCCTCAAAGTGGTATTGAGATTTCCTTTATAACCCAACCCCCGCTATCAAAGACTCCCAGTTTTCAAAATATGGGATGTTTGCCTCTTCGAATGCGGATGACTTGGCTCCACTTCCCGAGGTTAGACCAATGGCTTTGATGTCGACATCGAAACCAGCCTCTTGCAAAATTTTTCCTGCTGTCCGTACAGAACGGATTCCACCCATCGTATCCTCCACCACCATCAACTCAAATTCCTTCGGCAGTTGTTTGAACGTTTCATTTATCTTTCCTGTTTCGCGCCAGTGATTCGCAGCCTGCAAAGATGGCCATTCTTCGCCTGTCCATGCGGCGAGAACGCCAGCCAGTGCTTGAACTGGAGACGGCTTTACCAAGGCGGCGGGATCCAACCCATGTTGGGATGCAAGATATTCCAATTTCCCAAATGCGATCAATGGGATGTCGGTCAACTTGACCAACTCAAGTGCAAGCTCCGCTTCCGGGGCATAGCCGACGATGGATCCTGTCACCTCAGCAGGCGACCCCGACGGTCTTGCTGTGAATGCCGCGAGATGGTATTTGCGCAGTTTGGATCGAATCTCATCGTCGATGTTGGATTGGTCGTGAGTTAACAACAGCGATTCAGTTCCAAACTCCGCGGGCAGGTTATAGGTTTTGGTGAAATTCTCACTTCCAAGCGTGAAGTGTTGAAAGATGCGCATGGTGGGTGAGGACTGAATATCCCGCGTCTTTTTTAACAACTTCCTTCTCAACTCCAGCGGGATCGATGAAAAGCATCCCGCATGAAACGCAGCTTCTGACGGATATTGACCCGCGACCAAATCAAATTCTGGAATGGTTATTGGATTTGGGATTTTGACTTTCTGAAGTTCATTTGCTGCGGAGAAAACATCTTCGGGGAGATTCTGTTTGGGATGTTGCAGCAGGATCGAGTTCCAGTGAGAAGCGATGATCAGCGGCGCCATATCCCATTCGCTGGAGATTCCGCGCTTCTCCAGATCGGTCAAGATATCTTCATGGGTTTCATATTCTGCGCCAAGAAAATGATTGACCGTTGCACGCAAGGCGGCTCGATATCCACCGGGGTGAACCAGCACGCCGTCGATATCCAGCAAAATGATCTTCGTCATTTATGACGCTTCTCCAACTCGGCAACGATGTGTGCAGGTGTGAGGCCGCGCGCGGAAAGCAGCACAAGAGTGTGAAAGGTGAGGTCTGCGACTTCTTCGATCAGGCGTTGATCTTCCTGCGCCAGTGCAGCGACAACAACTTCGGTCCCTTCTTCGCCAACTTTTTGCGCGATCTTTGGTAAGCCTTCTGTGAAGAGACTGGAAGTATAGGATTTTTCAGTTGGATTCTTTTTACGATCTTCGATCACGTCGAACAGCCATTGAATGCTCATTGATTTTCTCCATTGATATAACCTTCGCCCTGAGCGGAATGACGAGCGAATGCGAGGAATGTAGACGAAGAGGCGCTTCGTCTACGGTGCATATAACCCGCACCTCCGCTCAGCCTGAAATGTTTCGATAAAAACAACTTCGCTCGCCCGTGTGACAGGCTGGACCGGCGGGATGAACGAGAATCAAAAGCGTGTCCGCATCGCAATCCACACGGATTTCGACGACCTTTTGAATATTTCCCGAAGTGGCACCTTTATGCCAGAGTTCGTTGCGGCTGCGGGACCAGAAAATGGTCTCACCTTTTTCCAAAGTAAGCTTTAATGATTCTTGATTCATATAAGCCATCATCAAAACTTCTTTTGTTTCAGAATCCTGAATGATCGCTGGAACAAGGCCGTTGGCATCGTACTTAATCTCGGAACTCGATAATTTCATATATTTTCTCCAGCGTTCAAACGTTTCAACGTTGCAACCGTACAGGCACGCCTTGTCCCTGCAGTTCCTTTTTCAATTCAGCGATCTTCAACTTGCCGTCATGAAACAGGGATGCGGCCAACGCAGCATCTGCGTTTCCTTTGGTGAGCACTTCTGCAAAGTGCTGCATTGTGCCCGCTCCACCGGAAGCAATGACCGGCACGGACACCATATCCGAGATGATGCGCGTCAATTCAATATCGTAACCTGCGAGCGTTCCATCCGAGTCCATGCTGGTGAGCAGGATCTCGCCCGCGCCCAATTCCACGCCGCGAACCGCCCATTCGATGGCATCCAGGCCAGTTGGAGTGCGTCCACCGGCTACATACACTTCCCAGCTCGAATCTTTTCTGCGCGCATCGATTGCCAGCACAATGCACTGTGCACCATATCGCGATGCACCTTCGGATAATAACTCGGGTCGATTCACTGCCGCCGAGTTGACGCTGACTTTATCCGCACCGGCGAGCAGAAGATTTCGCATATCATCCACTTCGCGAATCCCGCCGCCGACGGTCAATGGCATGAAGACAGTTTCCGCCACACGGCTGACCAATTCCAAGGTTGTCTTGCGTCCTTCGTGGGTTGCGGAAATATCGAGAAAGACCAATTCATCTGCGCCTTGTTCGTCATAGAGTCGTGCCTGCTCCACGGGGTCACCGGCATCGCGCAAGTTGACGAAGTTCACGCCTTTCACCACACGTCCATCTTTTATATCGAGACAGGGAATAATCCGTTTTGCTAACATAATCCTCCAAACCGTTGGAAATTTGCAAGTTGAAAAGTTTGCAAGTACAAGCACAAACCTTCCGACGTTTCATCCTTCAAACCTGTAACGCCTTTCCCAGGTCAATCGTGCCTTCATATAAAGCACGTCCGATTATTGCACCGGCCAACTTTGCTTCCCGTGCGGCGATCACATCATCCAATGTGTGCACGCCGCCGGAAGCGATCACATCCAGTCCGCTCACATCAGCCAGTTCGCGAGTGGAGGGGATGTTCAGGCCGCTGCCCAATCCGTCCCTGCGAATATCTGTAAAGATAACCGTACGCAGGCCAAAGGTCCGCATTTGAAGCGCGAGGTCTGCCGCCGAAGTTTTACTGTCATTCTTCCAGCCGCGCACACTGACCAGGCCATCACGCGCGTCGATTCCCACGGCGATTTTTTCAGCGCCGAATTTTTTCAACGCATCCTGGACAACTTGTGGTTGTTCGAGTGCGATCGTGCCAAGAACAACACGGCTTACGCCCAATTCAATTGCTTTTTCAATTGAATCCAGCGAACGCATCCCGCCGCCAAATTGCACATGTGCACCCAATGTCAAAATCGATTTAAGTGCGGAACGATTTGCATTGTCATTTTCGCCAAACGCACCATCGAGGTTGACCACATGCAGCCACGCCGCACCCATGCTCAACCATTTTTTCGCCGTCTCTGACGGGTCGTCACTGTAGGAAGTCATGCGATTGGGATCGCCTTCCCTGAGACGCACAACTTTTCCGGCACGCAGATCGATCGCGGGGTAGATGGTGAAACTCATGCGGCCTCCAAAAAGTTTTTCAGAATTTGCAGCCCCATCGCCTGGCTCTTTTCAGGGTGAAACTGCACGCCGAAAATATTTTCATGCCGCACGGCGCAGGCATAATTGATTCCGTAATCGCAGGTCGCGATCACATCGGATGAATCTCCCGCCTGACAATAATACGAATGATTGAAATAGACGTACGCTCCATCATCCACCTGATTAAACAGCGACGCTTCTTTCTTAACTCGAACCTGATTCCATCCCGTATGCGGAATCTTCACCGATAATGAATCAGCAAATTTCACCACGGTTCCTTTTAACAATCCGAGACCTTCATGGTCGCCCATCTCCTCGCTGATCTCGAACAAAGCCTGCATCCCAACGCAGATTCCCAATAAAGGAATTCCGCGTTGAGCCACCTCATTCAATGTATCTTTCAACCCGCGCGTCTGCAAGCCAGACATGAAATCTTTAAATGAACCCACACCGGGCAAGACCACACGCTTGCCGGATAAAACCTGTCCTGGATCATCCGTGCGCAAGACACTTGCGCCCACAGCTTCCAGCGCCTTTTGCACGGAACGGAGGTTTCCAGTACCCGCATCGATCAAAATGACGTTGTTCATTTGGTTAATGTCCCTTTTGTAGATGGGATGACTCCCGCGCGGCGCGGATCGATCTGTGTGGCGATATCCAATGCGCGTGCCCAGGCTTTGAACAAGGCCTCGGCCTGGTGATGGTCATCGCGCCCGTACAGAACACGCGCATGTAAATTGCAGCGTGAAGTTACTGCAAATGACTCAAAGAAATGTGGAAACAAAGTGGTGGGGATACTTCCAATGTATGGGGTGTGCCATTCTGCCTGAATCACCGAGTACGGACGTCCCGACAGATCAATCGCAACGTGTGCCAGTGTTTCATCCATCGGCGCAAAGAAATCCCCCATGCGGACGATTCCCTTGCGGTCGCCGAGCGCCTTGTCGAAAGCCTGACCCAAAGCCAGCGCCACATCTTCCACGGTGTGATGCGAGTCAATGTGCAGATCGCCAGTAGCTTTGACCGTCAGGTCGAACAATCCATGCACGGCAAGGTGGGTGAGCATGTGGTCGAGAAAACCAACTCCTGTGGAGATTTCGTGTTTGCCTGTGCCATCCAGATCCAGTTTGATTTCAATTTGTGTCTCGTTTGTTTGACGTGATATTTCTGCGGTTCTCATATTTTCTCCTTCGGGTTGCAAGTAGGCAGGTCAGAAGGTTTGAACGTTAAAAACTTCCAACTTTCCAACTTTATAACTTTTTCAACGCACTTATCAACGCATCGGTATCCTGCGGCCTGCCCACACTGATGCGGATGTGGTCACGCAGGCCCAGCTTGTTGAAATAGCGGATAAAGATTCCATACTCTTGTGCCAGCCTGGTTTTAAGTTCGGCGGCGTCCCGTCCAGTCACCTGGCACAGAATAAAATTAGACTGTGTAGGATAGGGTTTGAGATAAGAGATTCCCTGCAAGGCAGTGAACAATCGTGTCCGTTCGTTCTTCAAAAGTTCAACTATTTTTGCAAGTTCATTTGTATGTTCCAACGAAACTTGTGCTGCCACACTTGCCGCCACGTTGACATTGTACGGCTGCTTGGATTTCCATAAAGTGGGCATCAGCCAAAGAGGGAAGGCTCCGTATCCAATTCTCAAGCCCGCCAGCCCAGCCCATTTACTGAAGGTGCGCAGCACAATTAAATTTTTGCGCTGAGACACTTCACGGATGCGGCTCAGGCCCGCGCCAAGGTCTTCGCCTGCAAATTCAATGTAAGCTTCATCCAATACAACCAAAGTTGGAAGAGATAATAATTCGTCCATAATTTTCCTGGAGATCAAAGAACCATCTGGATTGTTGGGGGAGGTGATAAAAAATAACTTCGGTTTGAGAGTTTCCACCGCTTTACGGATGCCATCCATATCTAATGAAAAATCTGGGTTGCGAGGCACTTCGATACAGCGCGCGGCACTGAGTTCGGCATCAAAGGAATACATGCCAAAGGTGGGCGGGCAGGAGAGAACACAATCATTTGGCTCAAGAAAAACCCGCATGAGCAGATCAATTAATTCGTCTGCGCCCTGCCCGGCCAGTAAATATTCCTCGCCGATGCCGGTGAAATCCGAAAGCGATTTTCGCAGCGCGCGGCTTTCCGGGTCGGGATAAATATGCGGGAAATCCATTTTACCGAGCGCTTCGCGGACAATTGGCAAAGGTCCATAAGGGTTTTCGTTCGCGTCGAGTTTGACGATCTGGTCCGGGGTGCGCCCAAGGCGCGCAGACAAAACTTCAAATGGCTCAATGGGGGTATATGCTGGGAGTGATTCAAGGTGACTGCGAATTTTCATTGGGCTATCCTCCTTTTAATTCGGCCAGCATTGCAGTGTAGCGCGGCGGTTCTTCTTCGAAAATATATGTCACCGGTGAAACAATAATTCCGCTGCCGCCCACTTTTCTTAATTCGCCGATGGCTTGTGGAAGATGATCGCGGCGTACAACCACGGTCACAGAATGCCAGCCTTGATTCGATTCTCTTGTGACGATGGGACTGATGGTCGGCCCCTGCAGCCCGCCGACGGAAGTTTGGGTGAAAAGTTTTTGCGCGATCGCTTCCGGACTTTCGCCGCGCATGTTGGCGATCACGAGCAAATTATCCTTCGCACGCAAATGCGCTTCGATGTATTCCAACAAACGGCGTGCCATTTCCAACGCTTCGGGATTGGTTTGCAACGCCTCGCGATTCGCGATCAACGCCGCTTGTGATGATTGGATAAGCCCATCCGGCAATGCGCGCAGGCGGTTATCCTGCAAAGTCTGTCCCGATGAAACAAGGTCGGAAATAATATCGGCATATCCAATGGTGGGGGCGGTTTCCAACGTGCCTTCGGCGGAGATCAACACATGAGGAATATTGTTTTTATTCAAGAATCTTTCAGTAAGCACCGGGAATTTCGTCGCGACACGTAATGGGTGATCAAGCGTGCCCGCAAACTTTTTTAGGGATGGAATATCCACCGCTTCTTTCCATGACTCGGGCACGGCCAGCATCAACGAGCAGTGACCAAACCCAAGCTGATCGTGCAAAATAATGATGTCGCCGTTCTCTCCGCGTTTTTCTTCCAGCACATCGATGCCGGTGATGCCAAAATCCATGCTGCCCTGCTTCACGCTGACAACGATGTCGCCGGGGCGTTGGAAAATGACGTTAAGGTCCGGCAGGGCAGGCATCCGCGCCTGGTATTGACGCGGGTTGAGCTTTTGCACGGTCAATCCGCACTCGGCGAGAAAATCCATCGAGTCATCCTGCAGGCGTCCTTTGGATGGGAGCGAGAGTCGTAAGGCTTGGGTTGTTTGCATACTGATTCCTTTGAGTGGAGTTAACAAAAATCCCCGACCAGGGTCGGGGATTGATGAGGCAAGATATGGGTTCCTGTTATTTGCTTGCAGCAGGTACGCGCACATAAACCTCCCGACCATGCGGGGGTTGAATGTGATGATGGTGATGCTTACAAGCGAATTGGTTGTTCAAAGTGCTGTTCATGTTGGGTGGCAGTATATCAACGCGCCTCTGATTTGGCAAGCATCAATTTCCACAAGTTGACTTGCCCGGCCCGTTCATCGAGCATATATAATGCCCTCGGTCGCACACCTGCCCTGACGGGCGGTGCCAGGCAATTGAGCTTTTCCGCCTATGAAAAAGCGCAATTGGTGACCGCTCTGGGTATAATCACTTTAAGAACGAAAGGAACGAAATGCAATTTACCAAGGACGAACTCTCCGAACTTCTCAATCAACCCAAGCCATTGCAACTGGCAGGCCTTGACCTAAGCAAAGCGGACCTGAACGAAGCCGATCTAAGCAAAGCCAATTTGAGCGGGGCCAATCTGGACGGCGCATTTCTCGATAAAGCAAGATTGCGCTATGCTGATCTACGCAAGGCAAACCTCGATGGTGCCAGCTTGAACAAGGCCAACCTGCATAATGCCACTTTGACCGAAGCCAATTTAAGCGATACCGACCTTCGTGAGGCGGATTTAAGCGGAGCCAAAATGCAAAATGTCAATTTGAGTTTTGCCAATTTGAGCGGGGCAAACCTCAGCGGCGCTGATCTGACCGGCGCAAAATATAACATCCATACCCAATGGCCCAGCGGGTTTGAGCTGGGTACTTCCGGGACAATTCTGGAATAAAAACGGCGAGACAAAAAATAAGCGCGGACTTTATAGTCCGCGCTTATTTTTTATTAATTTCTTTACGATCTATTTTTATATAAAGCTGCCAACGCCGCGCCGATGGATTGGGAGAGGTCCCCAAGCGCCGCAGGGACGATGCTCATCACGTCGCGCTGAGCAGGCCACAGATATTCATGCGCCGTGGAACGAAGGATTCCCAAGTAGCGTTCGCGGAATGCGGCGGTCGTGGCTTCCGGGTCCATCAGCCCGCCGCCGATGACGACAAACTTCGGGTCGAGCGCCATCGCCAAATTGGCGACATGGATTCCCATGGCCCTCGCCTGGAAGTCAAATAATTCTGTGGCGAGCGGGTCGCCTTTTTGGGCAAGTCCGCGCAAGGCAAAAACTTTTTCCTTTGCCGACAGGGACGATTTCGCCAGTTCGTGATCTGGATATTTTGCCAATTTTTCAGCGAGCAAATAGGGAAGGCCCGAAAGGCTGGTATAGACTTCAACACAGCCCCATGTGCGTCCGCATCCGCAAGGGTATGCCTTGGTATCGAGCAGCTGCAACGGTGCAGGCATGTGGCTGGCTTCCATGCCGGCCAAAGTATCGCCATCGAGCGCCAATCCGCTTTGATCGATGTAAGCGCATCCCAAACCAGAACCGGGGGCGAGCAAAACAACCGTTCCACTGCTCTGACCGCGCGCATGTTGCGCTTCTGCCACGCCGCCCATATTTCCATCGTTGCCCACCGTCAACGGAATGGCACGCCCGGCACGTTCCGCCAGGGCACTGCTGTAGGCAGTGTGAATGTCAAACCCGGCAAAGGCTTCGGGCAGGTTGGCCGAACGATCCAAAACGCCGTATCGTTGGAATGGACCGGGGATGGCAAGCCCCACGCCGCCGATCTGCTCCCACTTCAGGTTGTTTTGAGTCAAATAGGTGTTGATGGCATCCACCCAGCTTTTGATCACGGCATCGGGACCCTGCGTTGAGTTGGTGGGGGACTGCAATAATTTTGTCGTAATGGTCGAACCATCGCTCCAAACACCGCCCACTTTGGATGTCGTCGCACCGCAATCGGTACCGATATAAATGATCTTGTCCATTGGTTCTTTTACCTTCCCAGTGATTTTTATCTGCCGCGAAAGGGCCAGTATTTTTTCGGTCCATTATAACAACAATGATCCCGGACAAAAGTCACTTCATGATAAACTCCGCTCATGACAACTTCCACCGCCCAGGCGCACCCCAATATCGCCTTCACTAAGTTGTCGCGATAGAACACAGATCCTGGTGACTGCGAGACTGGTATTGCCGGTTTTTACACGATTTACCAAAAGCTAAGAAGACCTCAGTGGTCTTTAGTTCGAATCTCGTCAAGACAGCCGGCAAAAAAGTGCCTCAAACATTCTATCCACAAAAAAATTACCCGCCACCTGTCCAGGTGGCGGGTAACGTCTCCTGAGGAGACTCATCAAGGAGAAGTGATTCACAACAAAGATTTAGCCCTTTTCAGTATCTTGTTCTGAAAACCTTATAACATTCCAGCTTAAGGCCGGAACCCGAAGCGTGAACTTTCCATCGTCAGTTTCATATTCATGATATGTCCTGGGGGCAACTGTATATGGTTCACTTTCCGAATTCACTGCTTTAACATCATTATGCTGAAGTACGATATGCTCTTCAAGGCAAAGGTTCTCAAATGCCCGCAGATCACAGGAAAGTTCAATGTGGTTTTCAGTGCTGCGATTGAGCGCAAAGATGCACAGGGAATCATCCTCGGCCAATACAGCAGCGGCATCGACAAAGGGCACATCATCGTAATCTGTTGAGCTATAAAGCGGGGACTTGATGACGGGTCGAAGGGCAGTCCCCCTTCCATACTGCGAAACATGCATGAAGGGCCAGTAGATGGTCTGTGCCCAGCAGCTTGCCTTGCTGGTCATGATCGGTGCTATCACATTCACAAGCTGGGCGAGGCAGGCGATCTTGACCCGATCCGAGTTGCGCAGGAGTGTGATCAACATCCCACCCACCAGGAGGGCATCCTCAAAGTTGTACACATCCTCCAGCAGTGGAAGAGATTGACCCCACCGATTTTGTTTTAGGATCTGCTTATCCTGTTCCGCTGAGTGATACCAGACATTCCATTCATCGAAAGACAAATTTAATTTCTTCTTGCTGTGCTTTTTCCCGCCAACTGCGTCGCAAAGCGATGCCACCGTCTTGATAAAAGCATCCATACCAATGTTCTTCGCAAGAAAGTTCGGCAGGTCATTGGTTGGGTTTGTATAGTATTGGTGCAACGAAACATAATCGACGTTCTCGTAGCACTGATCGAGCATCTCCAATTCCCAGGAGCCAAAAGTGGGCATGCCATGGAAGGAAGAACCGCATGCCACCACTTCGATGGATGGATCGACCCATTTCATCACTTTGGCAGTTTCATTGGCAGCTCGTCCATACTCATGGGCGGTCTTTTGTCCGATCTGCCAGGGACCGTCCATCTCGTTGCCCAGGCACCACAGCTTGATCCCGAACGGTTCTTCCGCCCCATTTTTTCTGCGCAGGTCACTCCAAAAGCTTCCACTTCTGTGATTGGCATACTCAACCACACTTCGTGCCGAATCTGGTCCACGTGTTCCAAGATTGACTGCGTACATGGCTTTGCTGCCTGCTTCCTTTGCCCAATCACAAAACTCGTGGAGTCCGAATTCGTTCGGCTCGGTGGTGGACCAGGCGAGATCAAGCCGCTTCGGGCGCTGCTCACGCGGACCGACCGAGTCTTCCCAGTTAAAGCCAGAGACAAAGTTGCCTCCCGGGTATCTCACAACCGAGACGTTTAACTTCTTGACCATCTCGATCACATCACGGCGGAACCCGTTCTGATCCGAGTTTGGGTTCCCCGGATCGTAAATTCCCCCATAGACTGCCCGCCCAAGGTGCTCAATGAACGATCCATATAAACGCTCATCCACCGCGGCGATCACGTAATCCTTATCAAGTACCAGGCTCGCCTTTTTCGTTGCTTTGTTGCTCGATGAGAGTGAATGTTCTTCCATGTAAACTTATCCTTTGACGCTTCCGGCAGTCATCCCTTCTATGAAGAACTTTTGCATGCTGATAAATAGTATCACGATCGGGAGGATGGATAATACCGACCCGGCGATCAACAGTTGATAATTATTTCCGTAGGGTGTCATCAAGCTGCTCAAGCCAATCGGCAGGGTAAATTTTGAGCTATCCTTTATGACAAGTAATGGCCATAAATACGCATTCCACGAAGCCATCCCGAGGAAGATCGCCATGGCAGCCAGTGCGGGCTTCATGGTCGGCAGGATCAATCGCAGGAAAATTCCATACTCGCTGCACCCATCGATCCGCCCCGAATCCACGATCTCTCTTGGAATGCTCTTCATAAATTGCATGAAGAAAAATATGGCAATTGGATGTGCCAGATAGGGAAGAATGACCCCCCAATAGGTATTGGGTAACTTTAAGGCAATGATTTCCTTATATAAGGGGATCATCAGAATTTCGAACGGGATCATCATCAGGATGAGCACACAAACGAGCAAAGCTGTTTTCCCCTTGAACTCATAAAATGCGAACCCATATCCCACCCATGCGCTGACAAACAATGTTGAGGCAGTCTGCATGAAAGTGAGTAACAGACTGTTCCCGAACCATCGAAAGTATTTATGAGAACCGCTAAATACATATTCGTAGTTCTCAAGATTGAGACGTTTGAAATCAGCGGTCAGGTTGAAACCATTTCTGATGATCTCACCACTGTCCTTAAAGGAAGTCAACACAATTGAAGCAAAAGGGATCAGCGCAACGACACCCAAAAGGATGAAAAAGAGCACCAGCAGGGTCCCTGTGATGCGGCGCTGAACAGGTGTTGGAATATAAAGGTGACTTGTTGTTGCCATGTCAATTCTTCTCCTTACCCATGCCGCCAGTCAGCCTCAGTTGGAACAAGTTGGTGGTGAGGACAACCACAAGCAGGGAGAGCCCGGCAGCAGACGCAAAACCGATCTCGCCCTGGCTGATGCCTTGTCGATAGATAAAACCCACCATCGTCAGCCCAATATTCATAGGTGAGGTTCGACCTGCCCAAAGCATCTGGCTTTCGACAAACATAGCCAGGCCGCCATAGATGCTGATGGTCAACACATAGATGATCGTGGGCATCAGCAAGGGAACTGTCACATATCTGAATCTTTGCAAAGTGCTTGCGCCATCCACTTCGCAAGCCTCATACAAATCCACCGGAATGCTGTTCAAACCAGACAGGAAATAGATGATATTCATGCCTGTCCAGCGCCAGGTTGCCAGGGTAACCAGCACTGCCATAGCGGGCCAGCGCAAACCCAGCCAGCGGACTTTTTCTCCGCCAAATACATCGATCATGATTTGATTGGCAAGAGCGGTATCGGTTTCATTGAACATAAATCGAAAGGTCAAACCTGCGACCACAACACTACACAGAACTGGCAGGAAGAGAACTGCCCGAAAAAAGCCACTGCCCCGCATGGATTTGCTGTTGAGCATGCAGGCAAGGATCATGGGAAACGGAATCAGAACCAGCAGAGTGAAAGCCGTATAGATCAGGCTATTGCGAATTGCAATGGGAAGTTCCGAACTTGCCAATAGTGCCTTGTAGTTGTCAAACCCTATGAAACGAACATCATTGATGTTAACTTTTTGAAAACTCATCACAATTGTGCTACCGATCGGGTAAATAAAGAAAACTGCAAAAAGAACCACAAACGGTAGAACAAAAATATAAGGCGCAACTTTGGGTGAGTTCCAGTTCAGTTTCATGTTCGACCTCCAGAGTTTGACCGGCTGGCGTAATAAACCTGGGGAGAGATGTTCCAACTATACTATGAAGAGATAGAGCCCATTGCGAGATGACTTGTGGGCCCTATCTCCTATTCATGCAGGCTCGATTAGTCTTGCGGGTCCGCTTGGGACATCAATTCGGCCTGAGTCTCTTCCATCACTGTTACCGGATCCTCACCATCTACGAGAATCCGATTCCAGGTATTGGTGCTGAGATATGTGTTGATCGTACCTGTATTCTGCATGGTCTTGATCGTGAACATCTGATCCTTGACCAGGAACAGCACGTCGAACGGGTTGGTCTGGAAATACTGGAGGAACTTGTTTCCCGGATCTTTTGTAACTTCCAGGTTCTCATATACTTTTACGTTGATCGGATCGAAACCAATATCGGTCCATAGGGTGGCGCTGCCAAGCTCGCTTAATTTTGCCCAGGTGATAAATCTGGCGGCAAGGTCAGCATTGGGGCTGTTTTTGTAAACGGTGGTACCAGTGCCGCCCAGACCCATGGACTTGTAGGAACTGTCATCCCAAACAGGCAGCGGGGCGATTGCGATCTTGCCAGCCAGCTGCGGCATTTCGTCTGAGAAGCGGCTCATATACCAGAGTGGGTACATCAGAGCTGCCACATCACCGTTTGCCACAGCTGCCTTGCCTTCATCGGTGTCGGCGTTGCCACCAGGGATCAAACTGCAGATGTCTTCATCCTTCCATTTCTTGATCTCAGCCACTGCTTTCATGGCTTCGGGGGTCGTAAGCTGCGGCATTCCCTGATCGTCGATCAAGTCCTTGCCCTGTTCGCCCAGGAGGACTGTGAACTGGTATGCACCGTAGGTTTCGCAGTAGTTCATGTACTTGCCAGTGTTATCCTTATAGGTTTTCAAGGCTTTCTCATAATCAGCCCAGGTCTTGATGGTGGTGTAATCAACGCCGCCCTGCTCCAGCAGTTCTGTGTTGTAGTACATGACGGTGGCGCCCAGGTGGCTGGGAGCGCCATACAAATGACCGTCCTTGCTGAAGACATCCATGATGGGGGCCACAAGATCGGCTTTATATGGTTCAGCATACGGATTCAGGTCAAGCAATTGAACATCACCTTCCATGAATTGAGGCCAGCGGCTGATCTCAATATCGGCGATATCGGGCAGGCCTTCACCCGCCATCATCCCAGCGTAGAGCTGGTCATGGATTTCGGTCCACGGGATTTTGGTGGGGACGATCGCGATCTGCTCATCCGGGTGTTCTGCATTCCAGGTTTCCGCCATTTTTTGGAAGAACGTAAGATGCTGGTCGATGAATGACCAAACGGTCAATTCGGTAACCTTGCCGGTTGCTGCTTCCGCAGGAGCATCTGCAGCGACTGCTTCGGTCGCCGGGTCAGCAGCGGGCTGCTCGGCTGCCGGCTGAGGTGCCGCGCAACCAGCAAGGAGACTGAGCACCAACACCACAAAGAGAAAAATGGATGCAAGTCTTGTTGTCTTCATTGTATTACTCACTTTCTTGAATATTGGATTTTGCTTGTTTTTCAGTCAACCAAACACGCATTTCGTTTTCGCCACGGTTGCCCCAATGGCTGTAAGGGATGAATGTAATTTCACGCGGCTCATATACACAGGGTTGAGAATCATATAATTTCTTTTCCCAGTTCAGGTCCGACACGCTGTATCCCGTTGTTTTCAGAATGGGCAGATCCTCTTGCAGCCAGTCAGCCTTCTCTTCAGTGAACACCGCATCCACAGGCAATCGAAGTGCACTAAGCGGTACTTCGTTGTCAGATCCCTCCACGCAGTAGATGGTTTGCCCTCTTTGAACACAGGTTTTCCCCGTCAGGGCTGACACGGATGGGTGTGCCCGCAGCAGTCGAATCACCGGCTTCAAGGAATAGGAGTACTGCCGCTTTCCACCTGCATGGTGAAGAGAGAAGTATCCATTACTGGGATTTCCGAACTGATCGCCGATAAGCTCTGAATTTTCTGGAAGTCGTAAAAAGACATCCGTGGGTCCCCCATCAACCATAAGTGTATATGTGTCACCGTCGTGACAAAGTTTTACATAAAGACCTCCTTGTTCAAATGAAGAACCAATGTGGGAAAGAATATACAAACGGTCATTATCCAAAGCATAAATATATCCGCACATCGAGGTAAGTATTCTCGCCAGATTGGGCGGACAGCATGCAACACCGAACCATTTCTGTCTCTGCGTTTTTACATGGGAAAGCATGGGGTTGCTCGATACGGTCTGGGGAACAACCTCCAGTGGATTCACATAAAAAAAGTGTTTCCCATCGCGACCCATCCCTGAAAGGACATTGTTGTGCAGGACCTGTTCCCAGACATCGTAGTAGGACTTCCTGGGATCAAGCAGCCACATTCGGGAGGAAAACAACATAAGGCCAATCGATGCGCATGATTCGGCATAGGCGCTATCAGATGGCAGATCGAAATCAACAGTGAAACGTTCCCCCGAACACGCGGACCCCACTCCTCCCGTTACATACATCTGGCGCGAAACCGTGTTTTCATATAACCGTTTGCACGCCTCGATCAATGCAGGGTCATTCGTCAGGCGGGCGAAATCTGCCATGCCGCTGAAAAGATACATTGCCCGCACTGCATGACCTGTAACACGCAGCTGTTCACGGACTGGCAAGTGTGACTGGAAATAATCTGCCTTGAAATGTTCCATCTCGGGAAAAATATACGCATGCCCATCCTGCTGGCGTTCTTCCTCGAATATGTTTTTTCCCACACCGCGCTCATTGATAAAGTAGCCCGCCAGAGAAAGGTATCTTTCTTTACATGTCACTTCGTACAGGCGGATCAGTGCCAGCTCGATCTCAGGGTGACCTGGGTACCCGCGCCGCTTGTCTGTTCCAAAGATCGAGTGGATCAGATCGGCAAAACGGCAGGCGACATCCAGAAGTTTGACTTTCCGCGTGGCCTGATAATGAGCAACTGCCGCCTCCATCAAGTGACCGGCACAATACAACTCATGCCCTTCCATGAGATTTGTCCAGCGTTTTTCCGGTGCAACAACGGTGAAATAGGTGTTCAAATACCCATCTGGTTGCTGCGCCGCCTCGATCAAGTCAATTACCTGGTCGCACAGATCGTTCAGCCTCGGATCGTTATCAAGAGCAAGGCAATAGGAAACCGCCTCCAGCCATTTGTATAGGTCGGAATCCCCAAAAACAGGCCCGTAGTATTGAGCATTAGACAATCCAGCAGCGATCTTGAAGTTTTCGATGCAACGGCTTTTTTCTGCATTTTCAACGCGGCCGTTGAGAATTTCCCACATATGAGGCAAAACGACATTTCGTACAAGGTCAAATTGCTTTGACCAGAGCGGGTCATCCAACTTGATGCAGGAGGCAGGAACGAATTTCATAAATACCCTATGAAAGATGAAAATTCTACACAGAAAACGTTTACTATGCAAATTATACAGAAAACGTTTTCTGTGTCAAGAGGCAAGTTTTTTACCCATTTTATGTTGACATATTAGGATACTTCCATTACACTTATATAGTAAACGTTTTCTTTTTTCGTCCCAAGGAAAGATTCGATGCCAGCAAAACTAGAAGATATCGCCAGAGAATCCGGCTTTTCGATTGCCACCGTCTCCAGAGTCCTAACCAACAGCACGTACCCGGTCAGGGCAGCAGTGCGGGAGAAGATCCTTGAAACTGCTCAAGCCCTGGGCTACCGCCCCAACCTGATCGCCCGCAGCCTGCGAACCGACCAGACGAATACGGTGGGCATTCTTGTGGATGATCTGCTCAGTCCTTTCAGTCCCCCGGTTGTGCGTGGCATTCAAGATCGATTGAAAGAGAATAATTTCCTCAGTCTGATCGTCAACTCCGATTGGGATGTGGACCAGGAACGCGCCGGCATCGAATCGCTTCTGAGCCGCCCGGTAGATGGCATTATCTTTGTCGAATATTCGCATCTGACCAGCAGCGAACTCCTTACGAGCGCCAACAAGCCGGGAGTATTCGTGCATCGGCTGTTCGGCACGCCGATCAAAAATTCAGTTGTGCCTGATGACGTTTACGGCGCCAGCATTGCTGTCGATCACCTGGTTACGCTAGGGCATCGAGCCATTGCTTACATCAATGGCCCTGAAAGTTGGCATAGTGCAAAAGGGCGTCTTGAGGGGTACAAAAAGGCTCTCGAGAAACATGAGATTGAACTTGTGGAAGAGTGGATGATGCCAGGAGATTGGGAGGTGGAAGGTGGGTACAAAAGTGCACAACAGCTTCTACAATTATCGAACCATCCCACTGCTATTTTTGCAGCCAACGACCTGATGGCACTGGGCGCCATCTACGCAGTCCAGGATGCCGGTCTGCGTGTTCCCCAGGATATTGCTATTGTTGGCTATGACAACCGGGAGTTCAGTTGGATCGTCCGCCCGAACATCACCACTGTGGAAATGCCCGTCTATGAAATGGGCAGGATCGCTGCCGAAATTCTTTTGCAGCAAATTCTTGATGGCACACGAGAAAATGAGGAAGTCAAAGTCAAGGGAGAATTGATCGTCCGAGACAGCTGCGGGGCAGATCAGTCGCAAAAGACGGATCGTCGCTTTGAACGGAATACATCTCTGCGAAGGGTTCTCTTGAACAAAGACCCCGACAATTAGCTTTCAAATCCGATGTGGGATCTGTAACGGGAGGTGACCCATGAAAGCTTCGACGAAGCTCATACTCGCTGGCGTGGGAATTGCGGTCATTCTCAGCCTTGTGCTGTTTCCCGGTTTCCTCCCAGGTTTCCTGCGCCCGTTACCCACCACACCCTCATCAAGCCCCGCTGCAAAACCTGCCACATTTCACAACCCGCTTAACTCTAGTGGACCGGATCCCTGGATGACATATTATGATGGATATTACTATCTCGCTGCTACAACCTGGGGGAGTGCATCGGTTGGGCTGACCATGCGTAAGGCGGCCACCATCGCCGAATTGAAAGATACCCGGCCCTTGCAGGTCTTTATGGATTACACCCTGTCCCGCTGCTGTAATTATTGGGCGCCTGAATTCTATTTGCTTGATGGTCCGGATGGACTCAGGTGGTATGGGTATTACACAGGCGGACCCGGAAATGGCATCGATGGGCAGCGGATGCATGTCATCGAAAGCACTGGCACAGACCCGTTGGGACCCTACACCTACAAAGCAGAACTTACGGACTCGATCGGTGGCTGGGCGATCGATAGCAGCATCCTGCAACTGGATGGCTCATTGTATTTGCTATTCTCAGCTTTTTCAGGCAGTGATATTTCGGCGATCACCAATGACCAAAATCTGTATCTCGCTCCAATGAGCAATCCATGGACAGTATCAGGTGACCGAGTGTTGATTTCCTCCCCTACCTATGATTGGGAACGGCAGGATGGCAGGGTCAACGAAGGTCCGGTGGCGCTTCAACATGATGGTAAAACATTTGTCGTCTACTCAGCCAGCGGTTGCTGGGGACCGAACTACAAGCTCGGCATGCTGACGTTTAATGGGGGTGATCCATTAGATGCCACTTCATGGGTTAAATCTCCCAAGCCAGTTTTTCAAGGCACCAACAAGGTCTTCGCCCCGGGGCACAACAACTTTTTCAAATCGCCGGATGGCAAAGAAGATTGGATGATCTATCACGCCAACGTTGCTGCGAGCGGAACATGTGATATGAACCGGACTCCGCGCATCCAGAAGATCGCCTGGAACAGTGATGGAACTCCTGATTTCGGCAATCCCATTGATCTCAACACAGAACTGCCAGTTCCATCCGAATAACAATCTTTTAGGTAATCCAACAATTGAGGTAGGTCACCCATTAGGGTATGGAATTGTCCTGCTGGCGGCTTATCAATGATTGGCAAGATCCACAGCTCGTGTCATCATCAACGTGGCATATGTGCTTGTTACTACCGTGGTAAACTGACACTGTTCCCCAATTACATCCCAGGTGCCATGTTGGTCTAATGGAACTGCCTTATTCACTGCAAAAAGCACAAATATTTCATAAATTCAATCGCCTTTTTTGCGCAAAACCCACATGAATACTCAAACTATCACCGCCCAGGCTTCGCCAAACATTGCTTTCACTAAGTTGTCACAAGGGAACACAGTATATGGTGACTGCAAGGTTGGTTTTACCTATATATAGAGGACGCCAAGTACGAAAACTGGAAAACAATTACGCCCCATCATACTGAGGTGTAATTTTATATTAGGATGCCATGAATCCTTAGGGGCAGGGATACACACAATCGGACAGATTTTTCGTGCTTGATAGAACGTAAAAGGATCACTTTGAGGGCAATTTTAATGAATGGCAGGAAGATAAAGCATCCTCTTCTAAAATCTAGCGCGGCGCAATTTTAGAGGTCTAAACCTATACCGCATACCAGATTTGTACCCCGCTGGTCAGATCCGATTGCGGTTGTGAGACGGAATAAATATCTTCAATTTAACCTTCCATAAGGCAATATTAGCAGGTCTGATATTCTGGTATCGCTGCCCTGTCGTCAAGTACTGAATGAGTCTGGGTATGAATAGTTTTCAAAAAGCGATTACGCCTCCCTTTTGTCAATGGGGCGTAATCGCTAAATAGTGCTTATGAATCGTTGGGGCAGGGATGTACAAAATCGAACATATTTTTCTTGTCTGGCAAACGGTAAGAAAATGAAATTAAGAGGATATTTCTATCTTTAGTGACAGACGAGAGGCAAAGCTTATTTGGTTCCTGTACACCTCTCGTCTTTTTACTGATGGCCCACAATCTGATGCGGCACATATAGTTCTTCTAGGTATGTGACATCTTCTGGGGTTAGTTTCACGGATAACGCGCCGACTGCCTCTTCCAAATGCGAGATCTTCGTTGCTCCAATAATGGGTGCTGTCACCGGTTCTTTTTGTAGCAGCCAGGCAAGAGCAATTTGCGCGCGTGAAACCCCGTGTTTTTGCGCCAGTTCCGCAACACGCTCCACAATTAGTTGGTCAGAATCCGCTTTTGCATCGTATTTGTTTTTAGCCATTTGATCGGTTTCGGAACGCAGCGTGCTTTCAGTGGAAACATTATGGGTCAACCGCCCGGATGCCAGCGGCGACCAAGGAATCACTCCGATCTTCTCTTCACTGCAGAGTGGCAGCATCTCTCGTTCTTCTTCACGATAGATGAGGTTTAGATGATTCTGCATAGATATGAAACGCGTCCATCCATATTTTTCGGAGACGTTCAATGCCTTCTGGAACTGCCATGCAAACATGGAAGAGGCCCCGATATAACGCGCCTTGCCTGCCCGCACTATATCATTTAAGGCTTCCATCGTCTCCTCGATCGGTGTTTCATAATCCCAACGATGGATCTGGTAAAGATCTACGTAATCTGTCCCTAGCCGCTTTAAGCTGTTATCAATTTCACTCAGAATTGCCTTGCGTGAAAGTCCACCACTATTGGGTGCATCGCCCATCTTGCCATATACCTTGGTGGCGATGACTACCTCATCGCGTTTTGCAAAATCTTTTAAAGCGCGCCCGAGAATCTCTTCGCTCGCCCCAATGGAATACACATTGGCCGTGTCAAAAAAATTGATCCCAAGCTCAAGGGCTTTCTTGATGACTGGTCGACTGTCATCCTCGCTTAGTACCCATTTGTGAACCCAACGTGTTGCATCCCCAAAGCCCATACAGCCAAGACAAATACGCGAGACTTTCATCCCTGTTGAACCTAATCGGACATATTCCATGGTTTTATCCTTTCAATTGATGTGCCGGTTTTTCGATTTCCAAATACCCCGGGCAGCCAGATCCCTACTTCCGGTTCCTGGGTCCGGAGCGCGAATGCGCTACCACAAAGCAAGTCACGTTGTCCCAAGAGTTGCGGATGCCGAGAAACAGTAGCAGAATCATGACCATGCTGATGATACACAATGCGGCTGATGGATATCCCGGGGAAGTATCGCAGCACCGATGAGCACGGCATACGCAAACAGAGGCAATGTCATACACCATATCCAATCTTCAAGCGTCGATTGGTAGTGAGAAACTCTCTGCATCCGCCGGATGATGATGAACAGATAGATTACCATTTACGTTGCGAAGCTTGATGTTTCTGGTTTGGAATTTGACTCAACATTCATTCTTGTACCGCAAGCAGTAAGAGACAACAGAACAACTGCCGCTGTCTACATTAAGAGCAATTGTCTCGTTATATTTTTCATTGGGATTTCCTTCTTTCTCTATTACATACCGACAATTGACGATTCATCCAGCATTGCGTCAATGTCGTCTATCTCAAGCTGCGTCAGCTTAACGTTTGCGGCACCTGCGTTCTCCACCATGCGCTCGTACTTCCGTGTTCCCGGAATCGGAACGACATGGCGGCTCTTAGCAAGCAAATAGGCAAGCGATATTTGTGCGGGAGTTGCATTTTTTCCTGCGCTTTCCTATGGAGCATTTCAATCACTACCTGATTCTTGTCCTGCCCATTTTCCGAAAAGAGTTTCATTCTTCCACGCCAGTCACCTTCCGGGAATACCATGTTCTTGTCATATGCCGCGCTCAAAAAACCCTTTGCAAGTGGATAATGAGTAACAAGCCCGATGCCAAGCTCCTCATATAACGAAAGCGGCGCTTCCATTTGGCGATGGAGCAAGGAAAATTGGTTTTGTATCGCGGTAACGGGACATACCTGGTGCGCTCTACGAATTACTTCTTCACTTACTGTTGAAATTCCCCAATGCAAAATTTTACCTTCATCGATCAGCTGGCTCATGGTTCTTGCAATTTCTTCAATTGAGTCTTCGGGATTGTATCGGTGAAGATAATACAGATCCACATAGTCAGTTCGCAATCGACGAAGCGATGTTTCCAGAGAAGAACGTACTTTTTTTGGATGCGTATCGTAGAGAAAGCCATTATTACTAAAAGCAATCCCAAATTTGGTGGCGATTTTCACCTTATTTCGGTAAGGCTCAAGGGCACTGCCCACCAGATCTTCATTATGCTCATTTGAGCCATCGTCGCTGACGTAAACTTCCGCTGTATCGAAGAAGGTATAACCTTCATCAACGGCTCCCTGCAAGATGCGCGTCATTTCCTTTTTATCTGCCGCCGCACCAAACGTATGGGTCATACCCATACAGCCAAAGCCAATTTCTGAAACTTCTAAATCTTTTCCAAGGATTCTAGTTTTCACCTGTGTTCTCATTTCTGTGCGTTGTAATCTGGATGTGGTCTGTCCAAATACTGTCTGCTGTGTTCTTCTTCAGTTATCGCCGATAAGTGGGAAGCAAAGTAGCTTGTATCTGTATCCAACGCACGAATGTTCTCCAGCTCAACTTCGGTTAAGGTGAAATCAAATATTTCAAGGTTTGACTTGATGTGTTCGGGATTTGAGGATTTCGGTAATGGAATAAAGCCTTCCTGTGTGTGCCAGCGGAGAATTATCTGCACAACAGTTTTTTTATATTTTTCTGCCAATGCCACGAGTGCAGGCTCTGAAAGCAGTTTTTTATCACCATGTCCTACCGGGTAAAAGCTCTCAACGCGAATGTTGTACTTGTCAAGGAGCTTGCGAAGAGTACGCTCTTGAAAATAGGGATGGCACTCAATTTGATCGATCTGGGGCACAATGCGTCCATTTTCGAGAATATCAATGACTTGCTTTTCTTCAAAATTTGATATACCAATGGATTTTACTTTGCCTTCACTCACTGCATCTTCAAGAGCCTTCCATGCACCAATGTAATCACCAAAGCGAATATGGAGAAGCAGGAGGTCAATATACGGTGTATCAAGCCGGGCAAGGGTATCATTAATTGCCTGTTTTGCTTTTTCATATCCGAAATCACAAGGCATAATCTTTGTCGTTAAAAAGATTTCTTCACGTTTAATCCCTGACTTTTTCATTGCACGACCTACAGCTCGTTCGTTCATGTAGGCATTAGCTGTATCAATTAATCGATAACCGCTTTCGAGTGCTTCGATTACACATCGCTCACAGTCATCCGGTGTCAGCATAAATACGCCGAAACCAATTGCTGGTATTTCAACCCCATTATTCATCATATAAGTTTTCACCTATATACTCCTTTAGCCCAATTTATTGTATTCTTCATCACTCACAGGTTCACCCCATTCACCGGTAGCATTTTCACCTGGAACTTCCACTACGATATGGCTGCGTTTGTTACAGCCATGTGAGTATCGATCCCTGCAATTAACGTTGTAGCTACAAACATCAAGCCGGTCAGGGATGCTGCGGCGGTGCCGATAATCATGTAAATGGTTTGCCAGTTGTTCAGGACTAGCAACTCAGTTCCCCGGATCATAAAATCCTACTTTCGAAAGACTTAATCATGTTGTTCAACGTGGTAAAAGTTTGATGGTTGCGGATCGGGGTCCAGTGCTTGTCATATGGCTAATGATGTTGGCAGCATAGCGGCCATACTTCACACCATAAGCGCGATCTACCTGGTCGTTGACCTCAGAGTCAGACTCTTCTACGAAGGTGACATCCTTGTCGACGCCTCCTGCGCGGATGTGACCTTCGTAGCGCACTTGAACGCTGCGAAACCAGGCAGCCGTACGCCCATTCATGGATCGGACATAGATGTCGTTGCCGACCCGAACAACCCAAATTGGCAATGACTTTCGCAGCGTGCCATTGCGTCGCATAGTTGCGATTTGTAATTCTTCTGCTCTTCCAATCTTGTTGAGCTCATCGCTTGTCCATGTGGTCATAAGATATGTCCTCCAACAAAACTTGATCTGGACCTCAAAGTCGAGATCCGTTGCTGGTGGGTGCTGCCAACGCAGAGGAATTCGGTAGTCATTATTAATCGAATTCCTGCTTGTCTTCCCAATCAAACACAGATTTTCTTCTAGCAATCAACCATCGGTTGCTCATACGGATGTATTCATCCTGATAATACACACCAATCGTGGTCTTCATCCTCCTGCCGTTTTCAATGCCAATCAAGGTCACCAGGCAGTAGGAAGTTCCAGATGCGGCATCATCCTTGATCACCACGGTTTGTTGCCCGTTGAAGTGGTAAACGGTCTCAAAGTTTTGGAGAAAGGCTCCAAACGTCGTTTCCAGCTCTTGCCGCCCACTCAATTTGGCAACCAACTCATCCTTGCGATATGTTTCCACCAGGGCGTCTGGCGCAAAAAGCTGCACTTGTGCTGTGACATCTCTTTTATCGGCTAGGACGGAAAAGGTATCTACCAGTTCTTTGAGAGCAAGGCGATCTTCGATCTCACAGATTCTCTTTTCGAGATTCTCATCGTTTTTCATAGTTTGTCCTTTTAGATGAATATGACAAGCTCGACGTTGACCTCAGACCATCTGGTCACTGTTCTGCTGCAATGCTTCAGAAGTACGAGCGCCTTGGATTTTGATCTTGGAGTAAGCCCCTTCAATCTGCTGAAGCTCATCAGGCGCAAGTGCAACGTTTACAGCACCAAGGTTTTCCTGAAGGTGCTCAAGCTTTGTCGTACCCGGAATTGGAACAATCCAAGGCTTTTGTGCCAGCAGCCAGGCGAGAGCGATCTGCGCCGGCGTTGCATTCTTGCGCTGCGCCCACTCATTAAGGAGATCGATCAGCGGTTGATTGGCCGCACGAGCCTTCGCCGTAAACCGAGGCATCATCGTAGCCCGCAGGTCTCCTGAATCGAATTTCGTTGCTGGTGTGATCTTCCCTGCGAGATAACCCATGCCCAAAGGGCTCCACGGCACGAAGGTGATGCCAAGTTCTTCACAAACTGGCAACACACCTGGCTCTGAATCCCGGGTCCACAGGGAATACTCGTTTTGTACCGCCGTCACAGGCTGAACCGCATGGGCACGGCGAATTGTTCGTGGTCCTGCTTCGGAAAGTCCGAAATATTTGACCTTGCCTGCCTGGATCAAATCTTTCACTGCTCCGGCAACATCTTCAATCGGAACATTTGGGTCAATACGGTGCTGATAGAAAAGATCGATGTAATCAGTCTTCAATCGCTTGAGCGATGCATCGGCGACTTTCTTGATGTGCTCAGGACGGCTATTCAAGCCATTGATCTGTCGCGTGGTCGGATCAATATCGAAGCCGAATTTGGTGGCAATGATGACCTGGTTGCGAAAGGGAGCGAGAGCCTCCCCAACGAACTCCTCGTCGATGAAGGGTCCATAGATTTCAGCAGTGTCGAAGAATGTGACCCCAGCCTCATAGGCCGCGCGGATCACCGCAATAGCCTGCTTCCTGTCCACTGCTGGGCCGTATGCCCAAACCATGTTCATGCAGCCAAAGCCAAGCGCCGAGACTTCCAGCCCGCTTTTTCCTAATTTACGTTTTTCCATTTTCATGATTTGATACCTTTCAATTAACCATTACCAACCAGTTGTTGATCAACCTGGTCATGGCTAGATATTAAGTTTTGCTTCACCGAACCTTTTCACAGTTTTGGGGTCGCGATGATCCAGAAACAGGCTCGTTTTCGTATCCAATGCCATGATGGCATTCATATCTTCCGGACCTAGTTCAAAATCGAAGATGTTGAAATTCTCGGCAATTCGTTCCTTCCGGACCGATTTGGGAATCACAACAACTCCTCTTTGCGTCAACCAGCGCAGAATCACCTGAGCAACGGTCTTCTGATATTTTCCGGCCAATGAATGCAACAATTCATTTTGGAAGATGTTGTTTTTTCCTTCCGCAAAGGGTCCCCAGGCTTCGATCTGCACACTGTTTTCGTGCAGGAATTTCTGCGTTTCAATTTGCTGATTGAATGGATGGGTCTCGATTTGATTAACTAATGGAATGACATCGTTATGAATGATCAAATCCATGACCCGATCTGGCTGGAAATTACTGACTCCGATGGCTCGAATTCTGCCTGCTTTATACAATTCTTCCATCGCCCGCCAGGAACCATACACATCACCAAATGGTTGGTGGATCAAATAAAGATCCAAATAATCGAGTCCCAGCTTCGATAATGATTTTTCAAAAGCCGTCTTTGTACTTTCGCAACCAGCATCCTGCACCCAGAGTTTGGTTGTCACAAAGATCTCATCTCTTGACACGCCACTTCGTTTGATTGCCTTGCCGACCGCAGCTTCGTTTAAGTAAGCTGCCGCTGTATCGATCAGTCGATAGCCTGTCTGTAATGCTTCGTATACGCTTCTTTCACATTCCTCAGGGTCGGGCACTTGAAAGACCCCAAATCCCAGGAGGGGCATCTCTACCCCATTGTTTAAAGTAATTTTTTGCATTTGTGACTTTCTCCTAATAGATGATTTTGAATGGTCAAATAAATGGTGGTCAATGCTTAAGTACGGAAGTTCATGTTTATTAAGTCAATTGAGTGTACGGCACTGTCGGTATTTGCCGATCATCAGGGTGGATGGCTATCAGATGAGCGGCAGTCGGATTGACTCCCGGCTGTACAAATGAAAAGGCGTGGGCTTCGATCTCCTGATCCATCACTGTGACACGAGCATGTTGGCGCATGTGTTCAGCCCACGAAGGGGCAAGGATAATTTCCAGATAGCGGTCAGGATCAGCCAGATCGCGAAAGAAATCCCAACGTATGGCGCCCTCTCGGTAGCGGAAACGGCGCATCTCCTCCATAGCATGAATAAATTTATCTGCCTGTTCAGGCGAAACGCGATACTCCACTGTAACCATCACCGGCCCATCTTCCGGGGCTGGGGTGATCGCCACTTGAGGCTCCGGCCAGTGCATGGAAGGAGACAAATCAAGATGTTGGATTGCTTTCAGGGACCAGTATCGGGTCGCTACCAACCCAACCACCAGAAACAATGCCGCGACGGTCAGTGCGAATCCATTCCCGAAATTTTCAGCTAATGCGCCCCATGCGAAGCTGCCGATGGACATCGCTCCAGCAAAAACAAGAAGATACAGCCCAAGAGCCCGCGCTCGCACCCAGGCTGGAGCGACTGTTGTTGCGGCAGTGGTTAAACTGGATGACGTTGCCAGCCAGGCCATTCCGCCCATCATCAAACAGATCACCAGTAGTGGCACAAAACGAATGTAGGCTAGCGCGAGTGTAGCTCCCGCAAAAACAACAGCTGCCGCCGCGGTTAATCTGTCAACAGATAATAAAGCTCTCAGGCGATGTTGGATTAATGCGCTGCTCACTGCGCCAAAGCCAAAGCTACCCAGCAGAATTCCGTATCCGGCTGCCCCGAGGTTCAACTCATATCTGGCTACAGCAGGCAAGAGTGCCCAGAGAGCGCTGGCGCCGATTGTGAAAACCCCGATGCGAACAAGAACAGCCTGCAATGCCGGGGCATGACGAACGTATCGCATTCCGGCAACGATGGCGCCGAGAATATCTTCGGGAGGAGTATTGCTTGGAATAATAGTGCGTCGCCAGCGGTAAATCGCCACCAGTACCCAGAGAAAAGAGACAGCATTCAAAAAGAAAACTGCCGCGGGACCCATAGTAGCAATGACGAGACCGCCAAGAGCTGGTCCAATGGCACGGGCAACGTTAAATCCTGTGGCATTCAGGGCAACTGCAGCGGGCAGGTCTTGACGTTCTACAAGATCAGGAACAATCGCCTGCCAGAGCGGTGCATCCAGTGCACTCCCTAATCCCATAAGGAAGGTCAGTGCCAACAAAGCCCAGGCATTTATGTGTTCCGCGAAAGTAAGTATTCCCAATACAAACGCGATGAGAAGCAACCAGGTCTCCGTGATCAACAACAGCTTCCTTCGGTCAACAATGTCAGCAAGCGCTCCTGCAGGGAGTCCAAACAGAAAGACAGGCAGAAGAATAGCGGTTTGCATTAAGGCAACCAGAAGCGGAGAAGGAGTGAGCGAAGTCATCAGCCAGGAAGTACCTACGCTTTGCATCCAGGTACCAATATTGGATACGATCAACGCGATCCAAATCGAGCGAAAGATTGCCTTGCGGAGTGGGCTCCAGGGTGAATCGCCAGACATGTTATCTCTAGTAGCAGCAGATTTGCGTTGAGGATGATTCATACAATAAACTCTCCTGTTTCAAAAGTCAGCGACGAGCCAGAGCGCCATAACACATGGCGGCAATCACACCGCCGTCCTTCAGAGTCACTACTATCAATAGTCTGAAAACCGCTCATTACGCTCAAGCATAGTCAAGCGATCCATCTCATCCTGACTTAACTCAAAGTCAAAGATAGAGAGGTTTTCAAGGATATGATCGGGATTGCTCGAGCCAGGGATGGCGATGTTGCCCGCCTGCAGGTGCCAGCGAAGAATGATCTGCGCCGAGGTCTTATCGTGGGCTTCTGCAATGGACACAACAGTTTCATCGTTAAAGAGAATTTGTGTTTGTCCGCGTCCGCCCAGCGGGTACCAGCCTTCAAAAACCGTGCCATACTGTTCGAGATGATCTTTCATCTGCATGCTCTGATGGTACAAATGAGTTTCGTTCTGCAAAAGGGCAGGCGTAATGGTTGTTGCATTTGCCAGCCGATCAAAATCCTCGGGCGTGTAAAAATTCGACAGCCCGATCGAACGAAGCTTCCCGGTTCCCACCGCCCGTTCCATTGCCTGATATGCCTCCACATCGCTGCCTGGCTGGGAATGGTGCAGAATCATCAAATCAATATAATCCAGCCCCAGCCTCTCAAGAGAGGCTTCAATGGCGTTATCTCCGTCATTAAAATCGGCTGTCCACATTTTGGTGGTTACAAATATTTCTTCTCTTGTGACAAGACCTTCGTCAATTGCTCTTTGAATGGCGCGTCCCACTGCCGCTTCATTCCCATAGATACGGGTGGTATCAATCAAACGGCCTCCATAAAGAAGCAGATGATAGGCGGAGTTTTCACACTGGCTATCAGACAGGCGAAAGGTTCCAAGCCCGATAATTGGCATGTTATAGCCACTGTTTAAGAGAACGGTTTCGGTTTCCAGTGATAGGTGGGAAGTTGATGCTGGCGTCGGCTCTGGAGACTGTGTGGCGGTTGGCGCAGATGTAGCTGTTGGCACAGAGGTGGATGTTGGCAAAGGGGGGTTGGTGGGTGCCGCAGATGGCGTAGTTCGAGGCGCACAAGCCGCCAGGAAACGGTTCAGGACAACACTGCCCATCCCCAGGGCAGCCAGCCGCAAAAAATCACGACGTGGTAATTTGGACATGAGATTTTCCTTTTCTTGATTTCTTTCATGGTTACGTAAGCAGGTTGATGCGCTGCAGCCACGACTCGACCGCAGCGACGGCATCCTGCGCCTCTTCGCCGCGCACCGCCAGCCCATCGCCGACCGTCGCGCCGGGGCATGACGCGGTGTAGTCGCGCACAGTCGTTCCCAGTCCACTGCCCCCGTGTGTTGTGAAGGGAAAGATGGTTTTGCCGGTCCAGTCGAAGCCTTCAACGAAGGTGGACATGATCATGGGGGACCTGACGTTCCAGATAGGACTTCCCAGCAGCACGATGTCGTAGGGATCAATCGAGTCCAGCGGGTTTGCGATGGCTGGACGCGCATCGGACTCCTGTTCCTGTACGTTCTGCGCGACAGTTTCCTCATAATCGTCGGGGTAGGGATTGACGGGTTCGATCTGGTAAACGTCGCACCCGATGCGCTGGCTGATCATGCCCGCCAGGACTTCGGTGTTCCCAACATCGAGGTGAGTTCGCTCTCCATAGTAGTAGTTTTCACCAGCCCGCGAGAAGTAGACCAACAATACTTTATTTCCAGTCGAAGTTGGCTGGGCAGATTCCGTCTGCGGGGTGAGTGTTGCGCCGGTTGTGGCAGTGGCAGCCGCGGCGGAAGTGGCGGTCGGCTGAGGAAGCGTGGCTATCGCTTCGGGGGCAGGCTGCGGAGAGCAGGCTGCCAGGAAACGGTTCAAGGCAACACTGCCCATCCCCAAGGCGACCATCTGCAAGAAATCACGACGTGAAATTTTGAACATGAGTTTTATTATTTCTCTATCGCACGCCTCTAACTTGTGAGTTCCCTCGCATTGTAAAACCTGGAGTTGACTCCAAGTCAAGGGGAGATATGAGATGACTTGCCTTTCGGCACCATTTCGTCAGTGATACTGTTCCTTGTTGATGTGTTCCATCCAATCAGTGGCGAGCCAGAGCGCCAAATCGCATGGCGGCAATCACACCGCCGTCCATCAGAAGGTCACTGCCCGTGATGAAAGTTCCCTCGGAACCCATGAGTAAAGCCGCCGCAGCACCAACTTCATCAGGTGTGCCGCCGCGATGAACCGCGCAAAGTTCGATCATTCGCTGATACCCAGCCGCGTTGGGACCTGTCATCTCATCCTTTGCGAGCGGGGTGTAGATGATGCCGGGGCTGATCGCATTGACCCGCGCTCCGCGCTCGCCCCATTGAACAGCGGCAGATTGGACGCGCAGTGAGTTGGCGCGTTTTGAGATCATATATGCTCGTCCCGAGTCTGGCACTTGATCGGGTTGAAGCATCGGCAGGGATAGCAATTCATCTGTGGGAGTTTGTGCAAGCAACGCATCCTGCTCCCACCCAAACGGCGGAGACATGTGACCCGCCATGCTGGCGATGACAACACCTGATCCGCCTGCCGCAATCACCTGCCCAAATTCCTCAAGCACCAGGGCCGTGCCGTACAGGTCAACTTTGAGAATCGCTTGCGGAGAAGCCTGCGTGGGCGATAACCCTGCCGTGTGGATCACGCCAGTGACATCTCCCAGACCAGTTGCTGTAACCGCCAGCGCATGTACCGCCTCCCGTGAAGAAACGTCCACAAACTGAGTGCTGACCTGATACCCAATCGATGACAAAAGATCACTCGCGGCTTTGGCATTCGCCTCGCTCACATCTGCAATGAGCAGATGTTTTCCCACAGAGATACGACGCGCAATCGCCTGACCAATCGCTCCCGCGCCAATCAATACAACAGCTTCTGTTCTTTGTGATGAACTCATTTTCATACTCCTTATATTTCATCCAAAATCATTCAGTCCCTTTCAGTATTGCGCATGCGCGATCACAGGATTAGGACGATAGGGTTCTTTGATTCAGCAATACCTGTCTCTTATATTCCTGTCAATCGATCCAATTCTTCAGGATACCGGGCTCCTTGCACCTGGATCTTTGCTGCTGCGGTCTCAATCTCTTGTAGATCATCTGCCGTCAATTCAATACCTGCAGCGCCGATGTTTTCTTCGAAGCGTGAAAGCTTTGTTGTGCCTGGGATGGGCACGATCCAGGGCTTTTGTGCCAGCAGCCAGGCGAGCGCGATTTGACCAGGGGTTACATTCTTTTGACTTGCAATCCTGCCAAGCAGATTAACCAGAGCTTGATTAACTTTGCGATTCTCCTCTTGAAAACGAGGGATACGACTTCGCAAGTCAGAACTGTGGAAAGCTGTATTTGAATCGATCTTGCCGGTGAGGAAACCTTTTCCCAAAGGGCTGTACGGAACAAATCCGATACCAAGCTCTTCCAAGGTTGGCAACACCTCTTCTTCGGGAAGTTTCCACCACAGCGAGTATTCATTCTGAACAGCTGTAATCGGCTGAACCGCGTGTGCCTGGCGGATAGTTTTAGCACTTGGCTCAGACAATCCAAAGTGTTTCACCTTGCCTTCCTGGATCAACTCCTTTACCGTACCCGCCACATCTTCAATGGGCACCTTCGGATCAACACGATGCTGGTAATACAGGTCAATAACATCAACCTTGAGTCGCTTGAGGGATTCCTCGGCTGCCCGTTTGATATGAGCTGGCTGGCTATTCAGCCCACCCAAATTCGTTCGGGCGATCGGGTCGAGATTCCAACCGAACTTCGTAGCGATCACCACCTGGTTGCGGAAAGGTGACAGGGCTTCTCCAACCAGTTCTTCATTCACAAAGGGTCCGTATATTTCGGCAGTATCAAAGAAGGTGACGCCGCGTTCAACAGCTGCACGGATAAGCGCGATCATCTCCCGCCGGTCCGGGATTGGTTCAAAAGAGCGGCTCATTCCCATACAGCCAAGTCCAATGGCCGAAACTTCTAATTTGCTGCTTCCAAGGCTTCGCTTCTGCATGTTTGAAACTCCTATTCCGCGGAAAAGTTCATAAAAGGCGTCGGATAAAAATATTCTAGACCTTTTGGAGGGCATAGGGGTAGAATAATCATCCATAATGATTGTATGATTCTGCAAACCTGAGCGCATAATACTCAGAAAAGATTGAGAAATAGCTTATGAATTCAATACTTCCAGATCAAACGGAGCGAGATACCCACAGATTGGAAACCAGTAGAAATGAGCTGGCTGAATTGATCGCACGTAACCAGCGCGAGGATGGCTTTACAATGAAATTAAAAGGCCTGCTTCTCTTCCGCGAATCCGCACCGGGTGATTCAATTCACAGTGTCTACAATCCATCCCTTTGCGTGGTTGCTCAAGGCAGCAAGGAGTTTTTCCTTGGTCGTGAACGCTATGTTTATGATCCTGCACACTATCTTCTGGTGACAGCAGAACTGCCACTGGTGGGGCATGTTATCGAAGCCACAAAAGAGCAGCCCTATCTAAGTCTCCGTCTGGAACTGGACCCTGCCTTGGTTAGCACGGTGATGATCGAAGCTGCTGAAATTTCTCCCAAGCAGCCTGTCGATGCTAAAGCGATGCATGTTGGGAGCTTGGATGCTGATCTTCTGGGTGCCGTGGTAAGGCTTGTCCGGCTTGTGGAAGTACCTGCTGAGGCCCCGTTCCTGGCACCATTGATCACGCGGGAGATCATTTACCGTTTATGGATGGGTGAACAGCACGACAGGCTTCTTCATATTACGGCTGTTGGCGGCTACACTCCACATATCGCCAAGGCGATTGAACTGCTCAATCAAGGCCTTGATCAACCGCTTCGAATTGAACATATTGCACATGAACTTGGAATGAGTGTCTCCGGATTCCATCACCACTTCAAATCTGTCACAGCTATGAGTCCCTTGCAGTACCAGAAACGGCTACGGCTCCAGGAGGCCCGCCGTCTCATGCTCGGTGAAGGTCTTGACGCAACTAGTGCAGCCTTCCGCGTTGGCTATAGCGACGCTTCACATTTCAACCGGGAATATAAAAGCCTTTTTGGTTTACCGCCAATGCGTGACGTGGAACGACTGCGAGGCGATACAAGCCAAGGCATCGGTGCATAATCGGATTAATAAATCTCCTTGTTCTTACTATTAGAGGGGAACGGTCAGATCATATTAACTTCGAATATTGCTTCAATCTGAATGTGTTGGATTGACTACTATGGGAATACATAAATCAAAAACGGCAGAAATAAATCTCTGCCGTTTTTGATTTTGGCTTGATTGCAAGCCGTTTTTAGTCGAAAAATCCCAAAAAACAGTAAATTTCTGCCACCTACGTGTCGCCTACGTTCTTAAACGAAACTTATACCCTTATACCGGATATGTATCCCGTCGAACAAATCCGATTGCGGCTTTGAAGTGAAAATGAAATTGCACATGAATATCTGTAATTTAGCCATCAACAAGGTTTACTAGGTTTGGTATTTTAATATCATTGCCCTGTTATCAAGGAAGGAGTTGTTCCAAGCAGGGTAGTGATTGCTTCCTTGTTGGCGGGAAGTACTTAATCCAGCGGTTTGTTCTGTGCCAACCATACCCGGCTTTCTCTTCTCGCCTCATCCGGAATAAACTTTGAGTCACTCCTGGTTTCGTGCATGGATTCCACTAGTCTTTCGTCGTTTATCAACTCGGCGGATAATCCTAGAAAATCACGATAATCATTTACATCCAGAGCAAAACTCAGTGATTCTCGCAATGCCTTCCGTTCCATAAATTCACTGCGATTTTTCTCCTCTTGCCATACGTGATCTGCCGGTCCACATACCCCCAGCAAGGTAATATATTCTGTCTCGACTTCTTGATATCCAAATCGTCCGCGAACGATTTCTCCAGTTTTGAACTGTTGCAAAATTCGGCTTTGATTCCAAACTTTCTGCGCTTGCTCTGCCACTGATGCCTCTTGAAAATAATTTGTGAGTGAGGTAAATCGAAAGTACTCCGAATTTTCTCCAAGCATTTGGTCAATTTGGAAATGACCAATATCAAGGTGAATATCATTTGCGAGTTTTCCTGGAGTTGGATAACGATCCGCAAATTTATAGGTGTCGCCGCAAATTGTCTCAAAACTTTTATAGGAAATAGGTTTAGCATCCAGATCGATTAGGACTTTGTAAGTAATCCGTTGCGGTTCCATCCGAGCGGCGTCGATCCAATAGGGTCCGTTTATGAGTTTCGTCTTTAATCGGATATGGTTCGCTTTGATCTCTTCCTCGCTTAGTATTCGTCCATCGTTCTTCACATCTGGTTCGTTTGCCAGGTTAACGATCTCCTTTTCCACCCAATCCGTGGCATCAACGAACTTCACAAAATAGTGTGAATTCCCCACGTGGCCTTCTCGTTTGACACAGGTGTTCCAGAAGAGTTTATCTTTAGCTAACCATACCCCTCCTTCGGCTGTCTGATAACGACAAATCATGCGGGAAACGCCATCGCTTTGCCATTCAAAAGACCTGGCTTTGAAATCAAATTCCTTCATCTCCTTCTCATGAGAGAGCTCAAATAAGAGGTCCCACACTTGTCTCCATGCCTCTTGAATACGTTTCTCTTCCTGCTCTGCCATTTGGGTGATAGATTGCTTTTTTGCCTCCAGCAGCTCGATCAATTCGTAGCCAGCTTCAGGTGGTAAATGTAAGATTTCTTCGTAAACATCCTCACCCTTGGGCTTTTCAATGTCTGATTCTAGTTCGCCTTTCTTTCGCTTCTTGCCGGATGGCAGGTTTATCTCGAATCGATGAACCAAACGAGTAACAGATACGCCATCGGATTTCCAGGCTTCTTGCGAAACCAGTTCACTTAATAGTTTCAGAGACTCGGTTCCATTTAGGGTCTCTATGTTTCTATTGATGTTATTCCAGATGATCAGCCCTTGATCTTGCCAATTATGGAAATGGCGCGATTCAAGCCATTCTGGACACCCTTCTGGCTTATTGCTTTTATGGAAGCGCTGATAATTCGGATATTCATTAAATCGGATACCCCACGTTGCTTCTGTCATAGGCATACCTCATCATAAGAATTTGCACGGTGAATCGGCGAAGTAAATAATTTTACCGGTTCCAAGTGAAAAGCAAAGTGAATCATCAATTTGGAGAAATGAAAATCGTTGAGGACAACTCACCGTAAGGAACACCTATTTATGACAGATCTCTCCCTTTCATCATCGCTTTGGCAATCCCAGGGACATGGTAAACTAATTCTTCTCCCCCATTACATAGCAAGTTGCCATGTTGGTTCAAGAGAACGGCTCCACCCGTCACTCAAAACAAGAAAAAAACGCTAAAATAAACCAAAATATCTGATTTTTTGAATAAAATTCTATATGAATGCCACTTCTGCCACCGCCCACGCTTGTCCCAATATTGCCTTTACTAAGTTGGTGCAATGGAACACAGATCTTGATTACCGTCAGATTGATTTTGAAACAGGATATAACCCCTCCGACAACACACATTGTCTCGGCCGATTGGTACGGATTGCAAAGTTATACAGTTAGTAGTCTATAGCTACCTAAAGGAAGCCAACGAGTCCTAAAATGATTCACTGATATGAATTTCACCCGCTATTTCAAAGCAGAAACAGGTGGAAAACGCTATACATCCACCTGTTTCTGCTTTGAAAATAACTTTTATTTATCCTTCATTCTTAACCTGACTTCGTGCTTCCCAGTGATATGCCACGGAATCCTCTCAGCTTTCGTTCCGTCGATGAACATTTCTCCTTCGGTGCCATATCCTTCAATGATGATATCGATGGTCGCGTTTCCGTAACGTAAATTTTCGAGGCGTGCGTTTTTAAGCTCTGCGGGAACAACAGGCCGGGTATGAAAACCCTGTTCGTCATATCGTATTCCAAACAAACCATAGAACAGCAGCGAGACAAAACCAGCCGCTTGCCAAAGCTGTCCGGGCCATCGCCAAGCGAGGCCGCTACTGGCATCGATCACCTCATAAAATGTCTTATTGATGACGCAGTTCCTCACCTGCTGGCCAATCAGGGTATGAACCAAATCGACATCCCGCTGTGTTGCTGCAGCATCAGCAAACCCCGCTTCCCAAACAACCCAGACGCTTCCACAAAAATGATTTTTTTCGGGTCGATCAGGAAAAAGCTGGATGCCGAAGTCAGTCATGGCTTTCGTCCGTAAATGCTTCAGCACACTCCAGCTTCTTTCTTGATCTGCAATGGAAAACTTGCTCCAAATGACACTTTCTGCTCCTGAAGTCTCCCAATATCCTTCGGCAAAAGATTGACTCCCCTTTGGCCCGGAAGTGTAATAGCCAAAGTCCTCATTCCAGTACAATTGATTGATCGTCTCTCTTAATTGATTTGCCCGGGCGCGCCAGTGCTTGACTTTTTCAGGATCAAAACCAAGCAAAGTTGCTATTTGAGCCATGCTCCAATAGGCCTTCTGAAAGTAACATTCCGTGCTCAGACAAAATCCGTCGTTCTCCGGTTCTTCGAAAGCGTCATTGGAAGTCGATTGTTCCGCCCGAACCAGACCGGTTTCATCTGAAAAACGCGCCTCAACGTCCTGAATTTTCTCCAGCAGAAACGGCCAGGCTTCTTGGATTGCAAACCGATCATGGGTTGCAAGATAATAATCCCACAAACCGACAATGGCCATAGCCGGTCCATCTGAACCGTTATCAAACCCATTGCGAGTGGTGTATAACAATGTTTTTCTAGCGGTTAAAGGATCCAGAAGATTTCCACACCGCAGGGCAATGTGGGCGCTGTCCCTGACCCAGACGCCGAACCCTTCGCCTGGTCCCTGGAAAAGCCCTGCAGACCACAAGCCCGCCTCGCTGGGCAGAGCAAATTCTTCGCTCTTGCACGCAGAAAAGATATCAAGAGCAATTTCATAGGCTGCGTTGACACTCGCTACAGAGGTGCAGAGGCGGGGGTAACTGCCATGGTCGTAGACGGGACGCCAGATTTCCTTGCGGTTGATCGCGCGCACCATATCCCCCCACTTCGTATCCCGCCATTGAAACTCCTCCGTTATCCGTAAGGGAGAGACCACAGTATGCTCGTCAAGAATATAAGCATCCGGATATCCGTAATTCGAGTCGTTTACAGAGCGACTGTACACGGTAAATGTCGCCCCTTTATAAAAGATTGGGTTTTCTGCCGGAGTTTTCTCGAGCAAGGATCGTGCTTCCGGGCCAAATCTACAGGAGCGTAAACCGTATAACGTAACTGCATGCAAGGTAAATTCACTCGTAGATTCGATCCGAATCTCCTTGCCAGGCGCCACATCTATCTTGCAGCCGCCCACATTCCCGCTGACACTATTATCTACGTTTATCGTTTGCCTGTCCTGACTGTTCTGCCGCATCAGGAGTGCCTGTCCGCCACAGATGACTTCAGCAATCGTTTTGTCGACAAAAAATGTCAATCTCAAGGTGCCAGCCTGTGTTTGCGCTGGTATGGAATGCTCATGATTCCAAATCCTCTGGCCGGCAACGCGGATAGGAAAACCACAGATCTCCAGGTTCAATTGCTGGGCGGGACTACATTCAATATCGAGGATGACCTCAAATGCCTGTGCAGAGATATCAGAAGGCGCTCCCTCCGCCTCCAGGATGCGGATGTTCGGCCAATGGCCCGGTGCCACTCGGAAGGAAAATTTCTCGAAGTATCTCGACGTGCGGATGTTCTTCCATTTGCGTTCCCATATCCTTAATTTCCTAAGGTAATCGGCAGGTTCCAGCGTATTTTCATGAAGAAAAAGGGGAATGCTAAATATCGAAGAAAAAGGCCAATCCTCCATCTCCTCACTAATGGCGATCGTCAGTTCACCATGACGATAGGGAATGCTGAATTCCTCCTTGACGGCTCCCTGCCATACTCTTTCTTGCGGACGTTCAGAAGATCTGATTTGAGGAAGGTTGTAGTTAACATGGCTTACTTTCCAATCGAGCAGATCCGGGCTTTCGAGAAGAACACTGTCGACATACTCCTGCGACTCGCCGAGCACATTGGCGTAAACTCGTAATAGCCATGTACCGTTTCCAGCCTGGGCCAGTCCATAAACGGCTTTTGCTTTCGCCTGATTGGACACATAATGAATGATGGGGTCATTACGTGCCTGGTCATCCACTAACAGGCTCTTGTCTGGGCTGGCAGTAATCAAGCGCATCCAAAGATTGTCAAGTTGGACGTCAATTCCATAAGTCTGTTTGGCATCAAGCGGATATAAATCGATACACCGCCATGCATCGATCCGCGTACGAGCCAGAGGCAGATTCCTGGCACTCACTTCTACGCCATCTGCAAAGAAATGGATTTCAGAATCTTCAATATCCTTTTGAAGAGGTACCATCAAAAAGCGGTGATCAAAATTCCATTCAAACTTCATCGGATACCCTGTATTGGTTCAGGAAAAACATTCACAGTCTAGATTCTTCATCCAGCGCGAGGAACTTTGGCTCAATTGCTCCAGGTAGCTTAAATCAGACACTTTTCGACCGGAAGGATCGGAAGGTCAGACTGAGGTTTGTCAAAATAAAAATAGGTGCAACAGGACCAGTCATCCTCCCGTTCGAACAATTCCGGCAGGACAATCGTTGGATCAATTGCAACAAAATCGATATCATACCCATTAACAGAACGGTATCGAGCCCCCATGGTCTGCTGATGAAAGTGAAACTTTGCCTTGCTTAATTCATCATTCGTATCTATGCCGCCAATTTGCTGAATCATAATCTGGATGTTTTCATGAAAATAGATAGGATCCGGCACATGCAGGCGGTAACAGGCGATCTCCATGTTTTCCTTGTCATAGATCTGGCTGCCATGATACAGGTCATAAAAATAATCCTGGCCCCATGCCGTTCCGATATAATCCTCCACGCCGGTACCGCACAGGCTGGGATATTCCTGGTCGCCATCAATATAGGCTTTAAATTCCCCTTCCCCCCACCAGGTATTGAAATACTTTGTACGATCACAGCGGATGCCGAGGTTTACGCCAAGGTACCTGCCCTGTCCTTCCAGAAAAGGAAGGAGTTGAAAATCCCTACCCATTTGCGTCGGATTTTCACGGTTGAACCAGCAGTGAAAATACAGGGCGTTTTCTTCGATACGGTCACCCAACGTATAATCCACATCATAATAAAAGTGCTTGATCTGCTGCCCGCTGCGGTTCTTGACCACAATTTTCATACTCTTCCGAAACGGCATTGGAATATAGCAATTGAATGAACGGCCTTCCGGGCTTGAAAAGAGAGAATTCTTCACTACGGCCATACGGCCAATGCCAAGGCAGAAGAAATCGCCAATCGGCGCGCAGACGGCCGGCTTTTCTGACTCATCCCAATACATTTCAATGAATGTCCCGCGCAGCGTAGCCGGATTGCGGGTATTGATCGTCATCCAGATCCTACGAATCATTCCACTTGTATTCTCAGCGTGCGCCAGGGTCGCATCCTCCCCATCCTCCAATGTAAACCAAGCAGAGCCTTTTCGACCATTGCGAGCTTTTCCGCCTTGCCCTTTTTTTCCTTCTGGATTCTCCCGGCTTGCCCAACGGGTCTCGATTCCAGGCTGGATGGAATATAGATTTTCTCCAAACATGTGATTACTCCTATGGAATGGTATCTTTTTCGAAGTGAACAGGGATATTCAACCTGATCGAACTTATTTGAAGCCAGTCGTTTTAATCCCTTCCTGGAGATACCTTTGAGCGATCAGAAAAAGGATGAATACCGGAATCGCGGCCAGCATCGAGGAGGCAATTACTTTGTTCCATGGCGTCGAGTACCCAGAGACCATATTAGCCAGGTAGACTTGAACCGTGTACAGGGATTCCTTTTTGTTGACCACCAAGGGCCACAAATAGTTATTCCAATTTCCCAGGAAAAAGGCGATGGTTAAAGGGATAATGATGGGCTTCGATAAAGGCAGTGCAATGGTGAAAAAAATACGTGCTTTTGAGCACCCTTCTACTTCTGCTGCTTCCTCGAGCTCCCTGGGAAAGCCAAGGTAAAACTGCCTGAACAGGAAAATCCCGTAGGCATTAAAAAGAGCCGGAAGAATCAGACCTGCATATGAATTCGTTATGCCGAGAAATTTTGCGATCATGAACAACGGCACCAGGATTGTCATGCTGGGAATCAGCAAAGTGCTGATGATGATCCGAAACAATGTATCCTTAAATGGGAAATCGAAACGAGCCAGGGCATACCCGCACATCGCGTGTAGAAGCATTGCAACAACCGTCACCGTTATCGATACGACCAATGACGTACGGATGGATACCAAGAATTTGCTGGACAGTGCCGCTCTGATATTATCCAAAGTGGGGAAATGAGGCCAAAGAGTAGCAGTGAAAAGCTCATTCGCGGATTTAAAGCTGGTCATGAAGAGGATATAAATGGGAAACAGCAATATGATGGCGACCAGAACCAGGAAAGCAACAGTCAAATAGTTGCGCTTCATAAGATCCTCTTCTTTTTACTCTTCTGAAACTGCTTTCGATTGGAAAAAGGAAAAAATAAACAGGATCACGAACAGGCATATGGACAGGGTCGAACCGTAGCCGAGATCCAGCAAATTAAACGATTTGTCGAAGATATACAGGACCCCGACCTCAGTTGCCTTGAATGGACCTCCTTTGGTCATCACCATGATTAGATCCATCACCTGAAAAGAGGCGATCGTTGTTGTGATCAAGATAAAGATACTGGTCGGCTTGATGAGGGGAAACATAATGTAGCGAAATGTCTGCCAACGGTTGGCACCATCGATCATGGCAGCTTCAAAATAACTGGCGGGAACCTCTTTGATTGCAGACAGGAACAAAAGCATGTTGTAGCCAAGATTAATCCAAAGCAGCACGAGAATAATCGAAAATAATGCCTGATCCTGGGAACCTAAAAAAGGCTGGTCCGGAATGCCAAACAGATTGAGGAATGCGTTGATAAACCCCCGTTTTTCATTATAAAGAAACATCCATAAAGTACTGGCAATCACAGAAGTGATGGCAAACGGCATCAGAATGGCTGTCTTAATGAACGAATTCAGTCTGGATTTGACTGAGTCAATTAGAACAGCCAGAAAAAGGGATGTGCAAAAGAGTGTTGGCACATAGATGATGGTCAATTTAAGGGTACGCCCGAGAGAATTCCACCAATTCTCATCTGAGAACATCCTGGAGTAGTTTCCAAATCCGATAAACACCTTTTCGCTGATCAGGTCCCAGTGATAGAAGCTGATAATAATGGCATAGATGATGGGTATGATCACAAATATGAGGAGGCCCAGGAAATCAGGGGCGATAAAACAATAAGCAGTGAGGGCCTCAATGAATTTTCTTCTCGATAATTTTCGTACGGATTTAGTGGTCAAGGGAACTTTTCCAGATATATAAATTGGATGCAAGCGCCAAGGCGCTTGCATCCAGTAATTTACCATTGTTTACTTCTTAATCACAGCCTCGCAGGCGGCTTGCGCTTTGGCGGCTGCATCCGCTCCGGTAGCTCCACCGAACATTACACTTTGAACCATATCGTTTACCAAATCAGTAATCTCGGCAGGGTAACTAGGCTCAGGTACAGCTGTATCATAAAAGGAAGTGAACGCCTTTCGGAGACCCTTATCATATATCGCTGAGTTGGTCTTGATAACCGAGAACCGAGCCGGGTAGGCAAATTTCGCTTCCGTTGCCCACTTGCTAGCCATGGTGTTATCTTTTGGATCGCCGAACAACCAGAAGATGAATGCAGCTGCTTCATCAACATTTTTCGATTGCGAATTGATCGCCATTTTTTGGCCGCCCGCTACCGTGATGGATTTCTTGTCAGCCGGTGCAGGAAGCGGAACAACGCCAATATTAACATCCTTATAGGTAGTTTCCGTCGCGTTGATCATGTACGTGCCACCAACTTGCATGGCAGCGAAGCCGGTGCCGACATTTCCAATATCCCAGGGTCCGATTTGCAATGAGGATGGGGCATAGCCATCCTTGAAAAAACTGCCCCAAAAATCAAGTGCTTGTGCCATTTCGGGAGTATTTATGACACAGGTGGAGCGATCCTTCGACAGAATGTCAGCGCCGCTCATCCACATGAATGGCCACCAGTTGAATAAGGTATAGCCGCCCTTTTCAACGGGAAGCACCAGGCCATAAACATCGTTTGTGGTCAGAGCCTTGGCTGCCGCAGATAATTCATCCCAGGTCGTCGGGGGTTGGATTCCGGCTGCATTTAGCATATCTACATTGTAGAACAACCCAAGTGTCTCCATCTCCATCGGCAGGGCGTATATTTTTCCCTGATAGGTGGCGGCATCGAGGGCGGAGGGCTGCATATCTGCCTTTAACTCTTCCGTATAATACGGAGTTAAATCCGCAAGCATCCCTTTTTCGGCATACTTGGTAAATGTCGAAGGCTCAACGAACAAGATATCAGGCGCTTCGCCGTTTGCATAGGCGGTCGGAATCAAGGTCGTAATATAGTCTGATTGGTTTACATTAGTCAGTTCGATCCTGACATCCGGGTGGGAAGCATTGTACTGAGCAACTGCATCTGTAAGGAACTGAGCTTCCGTGCCACCATGAAAGTCCCAAAACTTGAGCACCACGGGTTCTTTTGCGGCTGGCAGTGTGGCGGGTGCTTCGGTGGCATCGGATTGCGGAGCTGGTGTTGCCGCAGGCGGCTGTGTAGGCGCCGGGGAAGTGCAAGATGCCAGGAGGGCAAGGACCGTTATCGCGATCAACAGAATGGATATTTTTTTCATTTTGTTTTCCTTAGAGTCTTCATCAAAGTTTTGTGACGGGCGTGATTTAAGGTGTTTTCGAGCTTCTTCTCATCTTCTCATAACTCTACCTCCTTGACATATAAAGGGGTATGCGAAAAGTACATTCTATTTGGCCTGTCGGTCAAACTCTTGGCGAATGCTGCGAGCCTGCTCAATATTGCCCTGGGAGAAAAGCCGTGCATCTGCCGCCCGTTCGGCCAATTCCTGGTCACGAGCTTTTGAATATTCCTCATAGCGTTTATGGAATTTTTCCTTCAACATGCGCTGCTGATCGGTGAGATCCTCAAGTTCCTCGTTGTTTGGGCCAAGCACTTTCAGCCCTGCATCGGTTCGTTTGGTCGGCAAGCGCTGCTCAACAGGTAAAATGCCAAACGGTTTGGTTGGCAGGAGCTGGTACCAGTACGCTGTGGAAGACCAGTCATCAGACAGGTGGTTTGCATGTCCGTGTTCCATGGTTACACGGAGGCTTCGCTGGAAGAAAACTGGGTCAACTAGATGGAAACGATAGCTGACCTGGTATCCCGGGCAATCCACTTCCGCCAAGGCAGAGCCGTTCATCGGGAAGGCATTAGGCTGCATGCCCCACGCTTGGTTAAAATAGTCCTCGCTTCCAGTGCCATGCAAACTAGGAGGCCAAGCTTCTCCGTCGATGAAGAACATATCATCCCCTTCCCCCCACCACGTGCCCTGGAAGTGTGCAACGGATAAATTGCATCCCACATAATGCCCTTTCCCTTCAACATCCAGAATGACATAATTATTTTTTCCATCCAGATTTTGGGCAGAGTTGATTTCCGGCGTGTTGGTTGCAACCTCTGGCGCCCAGCCAATGCAGGGATTTTCCCTCCGCCATTGTGCATGGAAATATGCGACATCATCGCCAAGCGACTCGTGGTATAGCTCGTAATCGATATAGAAATATTGGCCGTACGGAATATTATTTTGATTTTCCAACTCGATCCGAGCATGTTTGTTGAATGGCATAGGAAAGTAGCAGTTGAGTCCGGCGGTACCACCGAATTTATTGCGCTCGATTTCACGGGAGGAGGAGGTAAAAGGCAAGGAGGCAAAATTAGAGGCGATCGAGTGCCCAAGGCAGAAGAAATCCCCCAGAGGGACAAGAACGCTTGGATGTACCTGGTCATCCCAATAGATCTTGAGCAGCACTTTGCGGTAATAATCTGGATCGTTGACCTCCCATTGGGCGCCGATGGCGTTTTCCATTTCGAGAACGGGAGCGGTCAACCGTATGTTCACTGGATCAATCAAGGAAGGTCCTAAGAGCCGACGGCAAAATTGCGTCATCCAGATGTGAGTGATACAGCCTGGCCCCTCCAGATCAGCCAGCACTATACTTTCGCCGGGCATAATGATCCAGGCATCCTGATTGCGCCCGGTTTGATCCCAACTGGAAGCCCGGGCACTTCGTACATTACGGACCCGTGTCAAGCCGCCAAACAAGCCATTCATCAATACATTCGCCATGATTCCTCCATGAGAGAATAGTGAAAACTCAAAGCAAAAGTCATCAGACAAGAAAATATTTCTGCAAATCGATTTGCAAATCGTTTTACAGGATATTAGCATGAACTAAATCCCTTGTCAAGGGAGTTGTTTGTCCACTTTTTAATCGCTGTGAAAAGGATCGGAAAGCAATTTGGTTTGCAATCCTATTTGAACTACTTTAGGAAGCCACTTTCCAAACCCGTAGCAGCAGTAAGGTGAAGCACTATCCATGTTAAAATATTCTTAAGTTGGCAGGTTACTTTTCTTTGAACCGATTTATATGCTATAATCTCGTAAATCGTTTTGCAAAACGTTTCACAAAGTACATCTAACCAGAAAAGAAGCGTTAAAGGCGTTCCATGACAAGTAAATCGGCAACCATCAAAGCAGTAGCGAAACGAGCCGGTGTTTCTACAACAACCGTTTCACACGCTTTAAATCATGCTGACCGCGTAACACCAGAGCTACGGGAGCGGGTCTTGCAAGCAGCCAAAGAACTGGGTTATCAACCCAACCCATATGCTCGTAGCTTACGCATTGGGCGCACTGGGTTGATCGCAGTCATCATTCCAGATATCTGCAACCCGGTTTTTCCGGAAATGACGCGTGCAATTCAGGATGAACTTGCCAAAGCCGGCTTAGATACGGTAATTTACAACACAGATGTTCCAGCGGGTATGTCAACCGTCCATGTCTCTCATTACCGCTCCTATTTTCGCGCCAAACGCTTCGACGGAATCATTATTGCTGATCCCGCTACTCTGGACACGGAAAGCGAGTTTGAGAACCTGGAATTACCAATTGTGCGCATCGGAAATTCAGAAAGAACTCCCATGGACCAGGTGTGTATCGATGAGCATGGCGTGGGATATGATGCTGCAAGATACTTGATCCAGCATGGGCACCGACGAATCGGCATCATTGCCGGAGAACAGCGCTTCTTTACCGGCCGCGAGACCTTGCGTGGTTATCGAGATGCGCTGCGCGATTTCAACGTTGATCTAGATGATGACCTTATATTTGCAGGTACCTACCTACGCCCGGCTGGTGTTGAAGGGATCCAATATTTCCTAGCTCTGAAAAATCCGCCCACAGCCGTGCTGGCAGCCAACGATGTGATGGCAACTGCTGCGGTCGGCGCTACTCTTGATAGTGGAAAGCGTATCCCCCAAGACATTTCCATCATTGGCATAGATAATATGCCCCAGACAACAGATATCCGTCCCGCATTAACCACCGTTGACCGCGAGCTGCGTGCCCAGGGCCGTACCGCTGCTGAGCTGCTGCTGCGCCGTCTCACGGGTGATAAAACCAATATGCCCGAATCAGTTCTCATTCCACATCACATTGTCGAGCGCAATTCTGTTTGAACCACTGGATATAATCTATTGTCGCGCTGTGTTTCTCTCACAGGGCGACAATGTCTTCGTTGAGATAGGGGAAATTCATGACTTATCCTCCCGCAATCCAGCAAGATTAATAAGTGGACCCAATCTGGATCCGACCATCGTATAGCTTGTTGCAACATCCTTCGGCTGCCAGAAACTATAACGATGCCATAGCCTTGTTGAGCAGACTTCAGCAGTTACCTGAATTCCAGGGGATATAGACGAATTTCATCACTATTGTGCGGGAGTTGGACGAGCGTTACAGGAAACTCACGACGCTGATCGAGCGGTTGAAAAAGAAGGGCTGGATTTGAAGGATCACGTGTACAGCAATAAGTCAGGCGGCTGCAACTGTAAATAAAGAATTCTATTATTTACAGTTGCAGCCATAAGTGTTATCATGGACCCACTTTATGCACAACACCAATAAATGGAAGGTGCAATGGATCCGAATGATTTTCGCGCTCCAGAGACGGGGCAGGTTGTCAAAACTCAAAAGGGTTACTTTGCTTTTATTCCAGCGCCCTTGCCTCCCGACCTGGACTGGTCATTGCCTTTGGTTTCGGCATTATCGGATGCAGAGCGTGACTTGAGCCGCCTGGCTACAATCGCAGGTGCTTTCCCTTTTCCACGGCTTTTGACCCAGCCTTTTATGCGCCGTGAGGCAGTACTCTCCTCCCGTATTGAAGGCACACGTGCGACTCTGGCAGAGTTATACACCTATGAGTCTGCGCAGTTATCCTTTATTGAGTCCGGTACTGATGTACGTGAGGTGCATAATTATGTCACCGCACTGGATTATGGATTGGAACGATTGAAGACGTTGCCGATCAGTCTTCGATTGATCCGTGAACTCCACGAGAAGCTGATGCAGGATGTGCGCGGTGGGAACCTAACCCCTGGTGAATTTCGCCGTACCCAGAACTGGATTGGACCTGCCGGCAGTACCATTATGACGGCAACATATGTTCCTCCTCCAGTAGATGAGATGCACTTGGGATTGGGCGATTTGGAGAACTTTATCCATGCACGCACTGAGGTACCCGCTCTGGCACGTGCCGCCATGATCCATTATCAGTTCGAAGCTCTCCACCCATTTCTGGATGGCAATGGGCGCGTAGGACGCCTTCTGATGGCACTGTTGTTCGCCGGATGGAACATCCTTCCCCAGCCGTTGCTAAATCTGAGTGTTTACTTTGAACGATATCGGCAGGAATATTATGATCGCTTATTAGCTGTATCCCAGCGAGGCGACTGGGATGCCTGGCTTCGTTTTTTCATGCGTGGCGTAAGCATTCAGGCGCAGGACAGCCTCATGCGCATGGATCACCTGGAGTCCATGCGCTCGAAGTATCAACCTCTCGTGGATGCCCAGAAAAACTCTGAGCGCATGGCAACAGTGGTTGACTTCCTGTTTGGTCGCCCAATCTTCAATGCAAAGCAATTGGCAGAAAGCGTAAACATGCCCTTCAAGACTGCTCGACAATATATTGAGAAGCTTGTTCAGGCAGGTGTTTTACGCGAAATTACAGGAAATGCACGCAACCAGATTTATCGGGCCGATGAAGTTTTCAGTGCACTGGATCACATTCAGGTTTAATTGGGATGATGGGCGTGGTTCGGAAAGCGCGATCGTTGCCCCAATATATAGCCTAAGAGGCAATATAATCGCAAAGGAACACATCTTTTCTCAGCATGTATGCTAATAAAGAAAGGAAAATTGCTAAAATAGTGGCATATTTATCTCAAATTCCACTATTTTAGTGATCGAAATGTCATGAATACGCATACCATCACTGCTCAAAGCTCGCCTAACATTGCATTCATTAAATACTGGGGAAATCGCGATAACACAATGAGACTTCCCGCGAACGGCTCCATCTCGATGAATTTGGATGGACTCTTCACCCGCACCAGCGTGACGTTTAACGCCTCCGCCCAAACCGACAGCCTGCTCATCAACAACAAGCCTGTCACCGGCCCAGGCTTAACTCGCGTCTCCTACATCCTCGATCTTGTTCGTGAGATGGCGAAGATAAATGAAAGAGCCGAAGTTAAAAGCGAGAATAACTTTCCCGCAGGTGCTGGGATCGCCTCCTCGGCTTCCGCGTTTGCGGCGCTGGCTTTATCTGCCAGCAAGGCGGCGGGATTGAATCTGAGCGAACCCGAGCTTTCCGTCCTTGCCCGGCGTGGATCAGGTTCCGCATCACGTTCGATTCCCGCAGGATTTGTCGAATGGCAAATGGGAAGTAATGAAAAAGATTGCTTTGCCTTTTCCATCGCTCCCGTTGACCATTGGAATCTTGTGGATTGTATTGCCGTGGTCAGCGCTGCGCACAAAAAGACGGGCTCTACGGAGGGACATGCGCTGGCTGGGACCAGCCCTTTGCAAAATGCGCGCGTGGAAGATGCGCCGCGCCGGCTTGAAATTTGCCGGAACGCGATTCTCAAGAAGGATTTCGAAGCGTTTGCAGCGATCATCGAACACGATTCAGACATTATGCATTCCGTGATGATGACGTCCAATCCGCCGTTGATGTATTGGCAGGCTGCGACGGTTGGCATCTTTCACGAAGTGCGTGCCTGGCGTGCCGGCGGACTTCCGGTTGGATATACCGTGGATGCGGGCGCAAATGTCCACGTGTTGTGTTTGGGAGAAAAAGCTAAAGAAGTGGAAAAGCGTTTGCGTGAACTGCCCGGCGTGGAAAATGTACTTGTCGCAGGGGTGGGGGATGCGGCGAAGATCGTCAGCTAGGGAATGATAATTGAAATAACAGCAGGCTTGAGTGGGGAACGAGGCGATTAATCGTCTAATAAATCTTTAACGATTATCAAATCCATTTGAAGATATAATCTCGGTCTCCACACAAAAATGTGGGAAAGGATAAAAAATGGTATCTGGTTTTGTAACATTGATCATTTTCATTCTCGCCCTGGGCGGGATGATTTTCGTGCATGAGTTGGGACATTTTATTGCTGCGCGTTGGGCGGGAATCGAAGTGGAGGAGTTTGGCATTGGCCTGCCTTCCAAAAAGTTGGTCACGCTTTTCACCTGGCAGGGAACTGAATTCACGATCCACGCATTGCTGCTCGGCGGCTTTGTGCGCCCGAAAGGTGAGAACGACCCCAACATCCCCGGCGGACTTGCATCCGCAAACCCGTGGAAGCGTTTGGTCGTTTTGTTTGCCGGGCCGGTCATGAACCTGTTGACGGCCGTGGTTGTGTTTTCCATGTTGATCGCCTTCGAAGGAATGCCGGTCACGGGTTCGGTCAATATTCAATCGGTCAGTGACAATTCGCCCGCATCCGATGCGGGCATTCAAACCGGTGATGTGATCGTTGAGATCAACGGGGAGAAAGTCACCGATATCCAGCCTGCCATCGACATCATTCAGAAAAATCTCGACAAGCCCGTTGACCTGTTGATCGACCGCAATGGGCAGGAGATCAACCTGACCGCAACGCCCTTGTCGACAAGAAAGAAAACGGAAGGTGCGCTCGGTGTTGCATTGGGATATCCTTCGCGGCCTGCGACCATTGTGGAAGCCGTTGGCGGTGGAGCGACCATTACTGCGCTTCAAGCAGCCACCATTGTGTATCTACCAGTTGCATTAATTCAAGGAGCGATCGCTCCGGAAGATGCGCGCTTTGTTGGTTTCAAGGGAATCTTTGACATGTTCGATGTCGCTGTGGAAGAGGATGTGTCCACGAGGCAGGAAGCTGCCGCGGCGCCATCTCCTGCTGCCGCTCCCAAGCCCACCAACTGGACGTTGAATCTCATCGGTGTGTTGAGCATTTCCCTCGGCGTGATGAATCTTTTCCCGATCCCCGCGCTGGATGGCGGCCGCATTCTTTTCACACTGCCCGAAATTCTTTTCAAGAAACGCATTCCGATGGAATGGGAAAATACGGTCAATGGCATTGCCATGCTGTTGCTCATTGGCTTGATGTTATTTGTAAATGTAATGGATTTTGTGAATCCAGTTCAAATCCCAACCCCATAAATTATGACCGAATCGACCACTTCATTTCAAACTGTCCTTGATGCCTTGCAGGATGCAAAAAAGGATTTTCCCCGGCGCTACCTGCCGCTTTTCTCGGATATCGCTCCGCTTGAGTTGCAGACCCTTATTGATCTCTGGCCGCGCATCAACCTGACCCGAAAGCTGACTCTGCTCAATGGGCTTTTATCTCTCATGGATTCTGACACCCTCGTCTCCTTTGAAGATATTGGTTGGTCCCTTTTGAACGACCCGGAAGGAGATGTCCGCGCCTGTGCCATTCGCCTGCTCGCCGAGTCTGATGACCCGGAGTTGGCGGAATCATTAATTGAAATCCTGAAAAATGATCCCGACCTTGATCCGCGCCTCGAAGCCGCCAAATTGCTGGGCGAATTTATTTTGCTTGGTGAGTTGGAAGAACTCGATGGCGATATACATCACGAAGCCGAGGAAGCTCTGATGAAAGTTGTCAGCGGCGAGGAACATGCTTCGCTGCGGAAACTTGCCTTGGAGTCGGTGGGGTACTCTTCCCGCGTTGAGGTAGAAACGCTGATTCATACCGCCTTCAATCGGTCCGACCCAACCTGGGTAGCCAGCGCGCTCATCGCCATGGGGCGTTCCAGCGATGAACAATGGGGCGAAGATGTGGTCAGCATGTTGCTGAACGAAGATCCCCGCATTCGACTCGCCGCTGTACAAGCCGCCGGCGATCTGCGCATTGAAGACGCGCGTCCCATCATTCTTGGGATGCTGCTCGAAGGCGAAGAAGACGAAGACGATGTCATCGCCGCAGGGATTTGGTCCCTTTCTCAGATCGGTGGGGAGGATGTGCGCGTATTCCTGACCGATATGTTGGATCGAACCGAGGATGAAGATGTTATCGGCTTTATCGAGGACGCGCTTGAAAACCTCGACCTCACCGATGATCTTGAAAAATTTGACTTGCTGGCTTTGGATGAGGATGATCTCGACGAACTGGAAGAAGTCGACGAGACGGACGAGGAAGAATAACTAATTTTAATAATAAAAAAATCCTCCAACAAGGAGGACTTTTTTTGTGAGCGCGGAGAGGCTCGAATAACATCCCCCTGCGGGGACTCTCAACAAAAAAAAGTCCTCCTAAAAGGAGGACTTTTTGTGAGCGCGGAGAGGCTCGAACTCTCAACAAATAGCTTAAAAGGCTACTGCTCTGCCATTGAGCTACGCGCCCGTATTTCTAGAGCGGGCAATATTCTATCATGTGAAAGTAATACGGGCAAGGCACGCCGCATCCGTATCGGTGGAGGTAAAAATGACAGACGTAAAATATGTAACAGAACAGGATTTTCAACAGGAAGTCATCGGTTCCGATCTCCCTGTGCTCGTCGATTTCACCGCGGATTGGTGCCAGCCCTGTAAAATGATCGCCCCGATCGTTCATCAACTCGCCGGCGAGTGGGATGGCAAGGTGAAAGTGGTCAAATTGGATGCAGATGCCAACCCAAATATCATGATGCAGTATGGCGTGATGGGCATTCCCACTTTGATGCTTTTCAAAAGCGGCGAACTCAAGGAACGCATGACGGGCTATCAGCCGAAGGATAAACTGGTGGCAAAAGTCACACCGCACGTGTGATTTTAGAAATTCGTGCCTACAGTATAATGGAGCCGATCATGATCGGCTCCATTTCTGTTTAACATTACGAGGTCCATTGTCAGAAGATCAAATCCTACAGGCGGGTATCGCAGCCCTCAAATCAGGCGACAAAGCACGAGCCATGTCCCTGTTTGCGCAGCTGGTCAAGGAACATCCAAACTCCGAACGGGGCTGGTTTTTGTTGGGGATGAGTGTAACCTCTGTTGAGCAGCGCGATTATTGCTTTCAGCGCGTGTTGACCATCAACCCAAACAACCAGGATGTAAAAAAACAACTCGCGCTTCTTTCCAGGCCGACGCCTGCTTCTCCACCTCCGGCATGGACTTCGCAACCGGCACCTCGCATTGAGCCTCTTCAACAACCCAAACAGACCCCAATCTCTGAAGAAAAATCGAAATCCGTTTCCCCGTTTTCAACTCAAGACCCAAAAGATGATTTCGAACAACCAAGGGAGGCGGCGTTTGATGCTTCACCGTCTGTCCTACCTTCCTCAAAAACGGAAAAACCCAAACAGTCTGCTAAAAAGAGAAGTGTAATCAAGACAGTTTTTCTTCCCTTGGTTGCGACAGTGCTTTTTGGCCTTTGTCTCTTTACCATTGCAGCTCTTGCCTTCCCCAAGACCCTTAATCAATTCCTGGCCCCGATTCCTTCGGGTGAAAATGCAGATCTACTGCCTACACTGACTGTCACACCGTTAGTATTAGCCACTGAAACACTCGTTCCCCTCACTGCAATTCCAAGTGCACTGCCTACGGTTGTATACACTCCCAAATACGAAGAAGTAACTTGTTCCTTTGAAACACCACCTGGCGTAAGAGCCATCTGCGGGTATGCCACTGTTCCCGAAGATCGCACGGGTGATCCGTCGAAGACAATTCGACTCTCCGTCGCTGTATTTCATAGCACCAGCAGCAGCCCCGCCCCAGATCCAGTAATGTTCCTGCAGGGTGGCCCCGGCGGGCAGGCAGTTCATCTCAGTGCAAATGCCTTCGATGTTCTGGTCGCTCCGTTTCTTTCAGAGCGGGATTACGTCACTTTCGATCAACGCGGCACTGGTCTTTCAGAACCGGCGCTTAAATGTGACGAGTTGGATAAAGTGTATCGTCAGGATATTTATGGAACGATCCCAGGCGATACACGTGAGTTGGTTTATAAAAATGCATTCCTTTCCTGCAGTGGGTTATTGCGTGTGAATGGCATTAACCTTAACTCGTACACCACTGTCGAAAGCGCGGCGGATATCAAAGACATCCTGAATTTGTTGGGATATGAACAGGCGAATTTATACGGTGCTTCCTACGGCACCCGTCTTGCGCTGGTCACCATGCGCAATCATCCTGAAATCGTGAAAACTGCAATTTTAGATTCAGTTGTACCGGTGGAAGCTAATGTCTTCAGCCAATATCCCGATTCCGTTGACTCGGCATTGTCGGAATTGTTCGATACCTGCGCGGCGGATATTAAATGTAATGCGGCTTATCCAAACCTTGAAACTGTTTTCTGGGATCTGGTGAAGGAATTAAATGCCAACCCGGTGACCGTCACGACCTCCGCCTATCCGATTGGAACCGTAACAGAATCGGTGGATGGTGGATATCTGCTGAATGTTATTCTGGGTTCGATCAAGAGTTCGAGCTTTATTGAAACCGCCCCGCAAACGATCTATCGTGTTAAAGACAAGGATTATTCAACCCTGATCGCGGCGCAATATTCCCTGCCGTATGCCTTTGACGGGATCAGTGCGGGTCTGTATATTTCCATGATGTGCCATGAGCATGGGCTGGCTGTGACGGATGACGGCTTTCAAAGTGTCAGTGAGAGGCTTGGGGTGGAGCATATCTGGCGCCCATTTTATGGAACGCCGGAGGATATGGTTCAGGCGTGTACCTCCTGGGGAGTCAGCGGACCATTTCTCGGTGAGAATGATGCGGTCGTCAGTGATATTCCCAGCCTGGTGATCGAAGGGGCGTACGATCCTGCGACACCTCCGTTCTTTGGTAAACAAGTTGCTGAGAAATTGACGAATAGTTTTTATGTGGAATTTCCAAATCAGGGACATGTGCCAACCGGCGCAGATTCCACGGGGTGTGCGATGGAGATTGCTGCTGCCTTTTTGGAGAATCCCGTGGTTGATCCGAATCGCGATTGCATGAATGATCTGCCTCAAATTCAATATCTTGTCCCTTATACAGGCGATCCTGCACTTGAATTAAAGGAAGAGGATATTTTTGGCGTTACGGCAGATATTCCGGTAGCCTGGCAGTTCACTTTCGACGGATTTTTTGTCCGAGCCGACTCTGCCTTTGATATTACACAGGTAGGCGTGTTTCGCGATACTTTGAGTGTTGCTGAATTGAAGGATTATTTTTCGCTTAGCGCCCACGGTTTTCGCGGGCTGGACGGTGCGCCAGCGGAAGCTGGGACGCGCGATGCCCACGGCCTGGATTGGAAACTGTATATTGCCACCTCGAACGGCCGCCCGGTGGACATTGCTGCCGCTGACGATGGGGGAACTTCGATCATTATCATCATGTTCAGCCATGCGGATGAACACGACGCCCTCTACCGCACCGTCTTTTTACCGATGGTTGATTCTGCGAGATAAGCGCTTTTTCGTTGACGATTCTCTCTGCTTCATGGTATTATTCGCTCGCGAAAAACCAGCCTCCGGCTGGATTTGTGTGTCTAAACACGAGGAGAAGCTATAAGCGCTACTGAATTTCGAGTAAATGAAGGCATCCGTGTTGCGGAAGTTCGTCTGATCGGTCCGGACGGCGGCAATGTAGGAGTTGTATCCATCAAGCAGGCTTTGATGATCGCACGCGATGCCGATATGGATCTGGTGGAAGTTTCACCAGGCGCCACCCCTCCCGTCTGTCGTGTGATGGATTTTGGTAAGTTCATCTACGAAAAGACGAAGAAAGAACGCGAAGCCAAGAAGGCCCAGACCAAGATCGAGATCAAAGAGATCCGCCTGCGCCCGAAAACGAACGAGGCACACCGCGGTTTCAAGGTGGATGACGCCCGCCGCTGGCTGGGACAGGGTCACAAGGTTCGCGTGACCATCAAGTTCCGCGGCCGTGAAATGGATTATCCCGAGATCGCGCTCGAAGACCTGAAGGAAGTTGCGCAGGCACTCGCCGATGTAGCTGTCATCGAAGTGCCACCTCAAATGGAAGGCCGTACGATGCTCGTGGTGCTGGCACCTGCCAAGGCGGCGCCAAAAAAGAAAGAGAAAACTGAGCAGGCTGAAGTTAAGAACGAAGCGGAAGCCTGAGAGTTAAGATAAGTCCCAAACGATGTTGAACGTCCGCGGGCAGATGATGTCCGCGGTTAATTTTGTCTGAAAGGAGAACCCCAGCAATGCCTCGCAAAGCAAAACCTGGAAAGAAATACAAGCTGAAGACCCACAAAGCGACTTCCAAGCGATTTCGCTTAACCGGCTCCGGCGTACTTGTGCGAACAAAAGGTGGCAAAAGCCATTTGCGCCGCCGCACTTCGGATCGCACCAAATTGCTCTTGAGCAAGACCGTCCCCGTCAAGGGACGCTCGATCATCAAACGTGTCAAGCGTTTGGCTCCCAACATGGAAAAGTAATTTTCCAATCGTCGTAATATTTTTTAGTTGCGGCTTTCGGGTGTATGCAACTGGTGTAACTCATCGACGCCCGCGAGTTTGCAGGAGGTAAAGTAACATGCGCGTAAAAAGAGGGCCTCACAGCCATCTACGTCACAAAAAAGTTTTGAAGATCACGAAGGGCCAGCGCGGCTCAAAGCATCTTCTGTTCAGACGAGCGAACGAAGCCATGCTCAAGAGCTTGTGGTACGCCACTCGTGACCGCCGCGTACGCAAGCGTGATCTGCGCAAGTTGTGGATCGCCCGCATCAACGCTGCGGCCCGCTTGAACGGCACGACATACAGCAAGCTGGTGTCTGCGCTCAAGAAGGCGAATATCGAGCTTAATCGCAAGATGCTGGCCGATATCGCAGTCCGCGACCCGCAGACATTTGCCGCGGTTGTGGCAAAAACAAAATAACCCGTAGGGGCACAGCATGACGCTGTGCCCCTACAATATTTAACGGGGTAAAATTAAAGAATGAATTCTGTTTTGGTTGAGAAAATATTATCCACAGGTCAAATTTTGCAAATCGTACGGGGTGATATTACGATTGATGAAGTGGATGCGATTGTCAATGCAGCGAATGAACAGCTGGCTCACAGCGGGGGAGTGGCGTGGGCGATATCCCAAAAAGGCGGGCCGACGATCCAACAGGAGAGCGACGAATGGATTCGAAAGCATGGTCCCGTTTCGCACGCGCATCCGGCGTGGACCTCGGGCGGGCTCCTGCCTGCGAAATATATTATCCACACTGTAGGGCCGGTCTGGGGTAGTGGCGACGAGGATAAAAAATTATCCGATGCAGTGACAGGATCCCTGCGGGTTGCCGACGAATTGCAATGCGAGTCGATTTCATTGCCCGCCATTTCAACGGGTATCTTTGGTTTTCCAAAAGAGCGCGCGGCCGGGATCATATTTTCCTCCGTTGAAAAGTACTCTTTGCAGGATGGATCCTCGAAGTTAAAACAAGTTCGTATTTTGTTATATGATCAGCCAACCATCGATGCCTTCATGAAGAAATGGACCGTATGATCACTTCCAACCATAATCCCAAAGTAAAATTAATCCGTGCCCTGCTCGGGCGTTCCAGGGAACGCCGCGACGCCGGTGCATTTGTGGCCGAAGGTGTACGGCTGGTGGAAGAAGCTGTCCATGCGAATTGGCCGATGCGGTCAGTACTGTATGATGAAACAATCAGTGAACGGGGAAGATCGCTGGTTGGGAAACTGATTTCTCAGGCTGTGGATGTTGAGGAAGTTTCTTCCAGTGTGATGAAGTCCATTAGCGAAACAGAAACACCACAGGGGATTTTGGCTGTTCTGGATTTTCATCAACTTCCGATGCCTGAGTCGCCAAACTTTATTTTGATTCCCGATCAAATCCGTGACCCGGGAAATCTCGGCACGTTGCTCCGCTCCGCTGCTGCGACGGGTGTCCAGGCCGTCATTATCCCACCCGAAACCGCGGATGCATTTGCGCCAAAAGTGCTGCGCTCTGGAATGGGTGCGCATTTTTGGCTTCCGATCCATTCGATGGGTTGGGAGGAGATTGGCGAGATTGTAAATTCGGCAAGCTTGCAGGCTTATATTGCAGACATGGATGGAGAATCCTGTTGGGAAACTGACTTGAAGAAATCTTTAGCTTTGATCATCGGCAGTGAAGCGGACGGAGCAAGCGAGTCTGCTCGGAAGATTGCGACGGGCAAACTCAGCATTCCAATGAGTGGAAACGTCGAGTCTTTGAATGCAGCAGTAGCCGGGTCCGTGCTGATGTTTGAAGTGGTAAGGCAACGTTCAAGCCCTTCGACAGGCTCAGGACAGGCTGTTTGAACGTAAAACGTTTTTTGGAGAATCCATGCGTGCACTTACATTTCGCCTCAAACCCGGGCAGGATTTGTTTGACTCAATTGAAGAAGTCCTAAAAGAAAATAAGATCGAAGCAGGATGTGTGCTTTCGAGTGTGGGGAGTCTGACACACGCCACTTTACGCCTTGCCAATCGTGACTATTACAACGAGTATGAAGGTCATTTTGAAATCGTGTCCATGACAGGAACCGTTTCGATACACGGCTCACATCTCCATGTGGCGATCTCGGATGGGAATGGTGTGACGATAGGCGGACACCTTGTCAGCGGGTGCAAGATTTACACAACGGCCGAGATCGTTCTGGCGATATTCGATGATGTAATTTACAAGCGGGAGTTGTTGCCGAATGATTCGGGATATGAAGAGTTGGTCGTTGCTAAGAAATGAAATTCCTGTTTCATCCAATTACTTTGAGTATAAATTTTTTCCAATCCAACCACCGCTTATTATGTAAATCAAGCTTGGAGTGCCAAACAAATAGTAATACTTGTCAATGACTCTTGTTCCAAATTCAAAATAACTTTCTTGCATTATTGCTGTACGCCAGAATGTTGAAAAGTCAAAGATTAGCAGGTGTAAAGCAATAATAATTGCAATGCAAACTATTGTACTTAGAATGATAAAGTTTTTGATGGAAAGTCGGTTTGAAAGCAATTTTGATAATAATCCTATGATCAAACCTGTGATTATGCCTAATATTGTAGAGGGGAGTGAGGCCAAAAAGAAAACTATTAATATATTTATTATAAAAAGACTTGCAATCAAATTCCCTGTTTCATTTTTAATTGATAATTCAAGTAATATGCCGATCAGACTATAGGAAATTGAAAGGAGGAATCCTAATTTTCCGCCTAGGTCAGCGCCGATTGAGAGCACGGATTCTTTTTGTGGATGATTATATGTAGTATTATGCTTTAATTCTTCCATTTTTCCAGCCCATATCGAACACCAAAACACAAAAGCAAAGACGGGTTGTCCCGCCTTTGCCAAGTTATTTCATTGCTTTCAAGAACTCTTCCTGATTTCTTACTGTTTCTTTCAAGCCTAATTTTTTTCCCAACCTGGTCAATTGCGGCGGATCCACATAGGTTTGTGCGAGGACCTTCTCCTGTCCCAATACATCGCGAGCGGGGCCATCGAGCAATACCTTTCCCTTTGACAGGGCGATCACGCGCTCGAAGTTTTCAGCGCAGAAGTCGATGTCATGCGTGATGGTGATGACAGTCTTGCCTTCCTGGCGGAGTTTGGCGATCACATTAGCGATGCGGTTAATGTTCGAAGAATCCTGCCCGGTGGTGGGCTCATCGAAAATAATGATGGGAGTATCCATCGCGATGATGGATGCCAGCGCCACCATTTTTCGCCATGCGGGGGGCAGGTCATACGGGTTGAGTTCGGCGCGATCACCCAACTCTGTGAATGCCAATGCGCGGCCCACGAGACTATCTATTTTTTCTTTTGAGTAGCCGAGATTTTTTGGGCCGAAGGTGATTTCTGTAATTACGTCTTTTGAAAATAACTGTTCGTCGGGGTTTTGAAAAACATAGCCCACGCGCGATGCGAGTTTGGCCACGGATTGTTTTTTTGTTTCCCAATCCCCGATCATCACAGACCCGGCGGTGGGCTGCAGCAATCCGTTGAAATGCCTGACGAGGGTGGTTTTCCCGGCTCCGTTTTGCCCCACGATGGCAACCTGTTCGCCAGCTTTAATGGATAATGAAATACCGGATATGGCTTCAAGGCCGGTGGGGTAGGTGTAGCGAAGGTCTTTGATCTCGATGTTCATCGGTTATGAATCGCAAGGATGCAGCGTCGCTGTGCCTTTACTTTTTGAATCCTTCCACGGCCTCGTCGAGTGTGACGGGTAATTTTTCCTTTTTCCAAATTCCCAGTTTCTTGGCTTCCCTTGCAGCGGAGGTATATCGCGAGAGACCAAATCCATTTTTGATGAGCACATTGGATGTGAGCACTTCACTGGGATTGCCTTCGAGCAATACCTGTCCATTGTGCATGGCGATCACACGGTCCGCAAATTCAGCAATCCACTCCACTTTGTGCTCAACGAGGACAACGGTCATCCCTTCTTCAGCCATCTTGCGGATGGTGCCAAAGACTTCGCGTGTGCCGATCGGGTCCATTTGCGAGGTGGGTTCGTCGAGGACGAGCAGCTTGGGCCGCATGACCAGGATCGAGGTCAGAGCGACGCGTTGTTGTTGTCCGCCGGAGAGGGAATAAGGGGAGCGGTCAGCCAGATCGGTGATGCCGGTCAGGGTCATCGCATCTTCCACGCGTTTTTTCATTTCATCGCGAGGGATACCGATATTTTCGAGGCCGAACGCAATTTCTTCAAAGACGGTGTATTTTGCGCCGGAGATTTGATTGAAGGGGTTTTGGAAGGCAAGGCCAACATTCAATACCCATTCATCGAGCGTGGATTGGTTCGATATTTTTCCCGCAACTTCAACCGTGCCGCTGAGCTCGCCTTTGAAAAAGTGCGGAGCAAAACCGGCAAGGGTATAGCACAACGTGGATTTCCCCGCGCCATTGGGTCCAACGATTGCAACAAACTCGCCTTCCTTGATCTGCAGATTGATGTTCTGCAAGGCAGGCTTGTCTGTCAACGGATATTTATATGTGACGTTTTTGAGATTTACGAAGGCCATAGGTTAAGGAGGGCGGAGATGATGATGAGCAGGATGAGAACCCAGCGAACGGTTCTTTCGAAACTGGGGTCGGCGATCTCTTGGAGGGAAGTCTTTAAGTTCTTGGAGGTAAACCCGCGCGCTTCAATGGCGATGGCTCGTTCCTCCACTTCAATGAATGAGCCAAAAACCAGGGGACCCACCAACGGTACGATCGCGCCGGCCCTTTTAAAGAAGGTGCTTTCTGTATCGAGTCCGCGGGAACGCTGTGCGGCGATGATGGTCTGCGCTTTGGCCTGGATTTGAGGAAGAATTTGCAGTGTGGAAATGATCACGTAGGCAAATTGCCCGGGCAAGCCGCGGCGCGAAAGATCGGACATTAATTCACTGGGATGGGTGGTGAGTAGAAAAAGGGTAAAGGAGGAGACCATTACGAAGATACGGGTTGCATTCCGGAAGGCGAACATCAAGCTTTCCCGGGTGACATCCAGAAAATAGAACTTGAAAATGACCGTTTCGCCCACCGGCTGAAAAATGGCTTGCATCAAAAAAAGAAAGGTCGCCGCCGGAAGGATCAACCGCAGGGCCGTTTTTATGAATTCCGGAAAGACTCTTCCGGCAAAACTTAAGGGCAGCACGGCTGCCAACAGGATGAAGTGGGGAGTCCAGTACCATGGGCTGAGAAAGGCGATCAGGATGAGCGCCATGGTGAGGGTCAGCTTTGTGAGCGGATTGAGTCGATGAAGGACACTATCGCGTTTGATATAAAAGGAAAGCCGTTCTCGCATGTCCGCAATTATAAACGACAAAAGAGGCCGGGGACATTTCCCGGCCTCTTTTTATGATTTTGTAAGTACCCTGTGATGTTCGAACTATCCGCTGAGGGAGGCGATCATGCCCTGCAGGAGGAAAACAGCGAACAAAATGAGCAAAACGACCACGCCAAGGGCGATATAAAGCTCGGTTTTACTTTCCGTTTGGGTTTCCACATTCTTCGCGTTGGGATAGCCGGAGATCGTGCGTTTGGGCAGACCCAAAATAATGGCGAAGGCGAGCATGGCCGTGGTGATCTTATCCACGGGCTCGGTGAGGAAGCCGGTGCTCAACACAGCCTGCAACACACCCTGACCGGTTTGCATCAGGTACGCGGTAATGAAGGAGGAACCGCTGGCGGTGATACCACCGAAGAGGTAGACCGAGATCGGGGTTGAGACGATGGCTGCGGTGAGGGCAATCACGAAGCCGGTCACAACCACACGCCACCAGGACTTAAAGAAGCCCCAGTTTGCCATGCGGCCAGCCATGTAGCCGATGAAGAAGGCAACGGGCCACCATGGGAAGGCACCCGGGTCAAACGCAATACCCCAGATGACGTTGGAAAGTGCACCGGTCAAAGCGCCGGCCCATGGCCCGCACAACACACCGACCATCACGGTTCCAATGGAGTCGAGGAAGACGGGCAGCTTGAGCACCAATACGATCTGGCCGACGGCAATGTTAAGGCCGATGGCGATCGGAATGAGCACCCAGGTTTGGGTATTGAAATTGCTTTTGATCTTCTCTAGCATATTCTCCTCCAAATAAAAAATGAAATGAATTGAAATATCCTGCTTATGATAACACTGGTGTACCTAAAACGTCACGAGTTGGGTTTTGCCAGTTTTTCCATGCGCTCCAAAAACAATTCCATGAACATGCGCGGGCGAACACCCAAAGCCACTTTCATGTTCGGCGATTTCTTATCGTAATTGTAAAAATCAGCGAATGTATTTCCAAGACCCACGCCGGCTGAGATGTCCACATCCACATATAAATTTTCGTAATCGCAGATCTCGGGCATAAAGGTAAGAGCCAGAGTCATCGGATCGTTGATCACACAGCCGTCGATCTTTTGATATTCATCGTGAAATTCCATGTAGAAGCGGGTGGAGTCTGCGATGAATTTTGTGATCGGCGAATCGATCTTTTGCAACCGGCTTAGATCATCGGTTGTGAAAATGCATTGATAGGTCACATCCAGTGGTGTGAGGATCATTGGCATACCGGAATGGAAAACGATGTGTGCGGCGTGCGGGTCCACATAGGTGTTGTACTCGGCCAATGGTGTGGTGTTGCCTTGATGTCTGATCGCGCCGCCCATGATAAAGACTTCCTTTACCGCTTGCACAATGCGCGGCTCCTTGCGAATGGCGAGCGCGACATTGGTCAACGGGCCGATGCACACCAGCGTGATCTCTCCCGGATGGGACATGATGTGCTCGATCATGAAATCGCTTCCGTGCTGCGCCTGGGCCTGACTCTGCGGTGCTGGGAGTTGTGCGTAGCCCAGGCCAGTGTTTCCGTGTGTCTCCGGGCTGAGCATGGAAGGCTGTACGAGCGGCAATTCACAGCCTCTGTAAACCGGCACATCGCTTCTTTTCGCCAGTTCCAAAATCGAAAGTGCGTTCGTCGTCACCTGGGTAGTCGATGCATTTCCGTGGATCGTTACGATTCCGTCAACGATCACTTCCGGTGAAGCGAGAGCAAGCAAAAAGGCGAGTGAATCGTCGATACCGGGGTCGGTGTCGATAATGATGTGTTTTGGCATGGTTAATCCGAAATGGAACGGCTGAGCGTTTCCATCCTTTCGAGAAATAATTCAACAAAATCGCGCCCGCGCACGTCCAGTGCAACCTTCATGTTTGCGGGCTTTTTTGAAACCTTCATAAAATCAGCGAGTGTTTTTCCCGTTGAAATTCCGCTGGAGGTGTCGACATCCACATAATGATTTTCAAAGGTGAACAATTCAGGTGCGATGATGACTGCAAGCGTAAGCGGGTCATGCAGCGCACAGCCCTTGAAACCTTCATATTGTTTGTAGAAATCCATATAAATGGAAATTGCATCACGGACAAATCTTGAGATCGGAGACGAGATCTTATTCAATCGTTCGACATCTTCCGGCAGGAGCAGGCATTTGTAGGTTACATCCAGTGGAATCAAAGTGATGGGAATTCCTGAATGAAAGACGATGTGTGCGGCATGCGGATCGGCATGGATGTTGAACTCGGCAGCGGGTGTAATGTTGCCGCCGGAACGGATCGCACCGCCCATGATGACCAATTCCTTCACGGCTTTGGCAAAGCGCGGTTCTTTTCGAATGGCAAGCGCGACATTGGTCATCGGGCCGATGGGAAAGAGGGTGATCTCGCCGGGTTCAGCCAGCGCTCGTTCGATCAAATAATCGATGGCGTGAAGATCCACCGGCTTGGATTTCGGTTCGGGAAGGTTTGAATTGCCGATGCCGCTTAATCCATGCACGGCATCGCCGGATATATGCACCGGCATATGCAGGGAAAGTGCTGTGCCTTTTGCCACAGAGATGTGACTTGCGTTGAGAAGCTCCAGCACGGCGAGCGCATTGCGCGTGGTGTTCTCCACGTTGGTGTTGCCGTGTACAGTGGTCAGGGCTTCGAGTTTGATTTCAGGGGATGCCAGCGCCAGCAGGAAGGTGAGAGCATCGTCCACGCCGGGGTCGGTATCTATAATGATTCTGGTTGGTGACATGATTCTCCGTGGTCGATGCGAATTGATATTATGAATTTAAGAGAGCTTCGGTTTCTTTCTTTGTGGGAAGAGAAGGTTGGGCGCCAAATTTCGTTGTAGCCAAAGCTCCGCACGCACAGCCGTAGCGGACGGCATTCTGGAGTTCATCGAACTGCAAACTGTTCGACTCCAGAAGCTTGGACGCGAACCCGCCGATGAACGAGTCGCCGGCAGCGGTGGTGTCGACCACGTTTACTTTGAACGATGGAACCTGTATTGATTTTTCTTTTGTTACCAGCAATGCGCCGTTTGCCCCCAAGGTGACAATCACTGTTTTGACTCCGCGCTGCAGCAACTCTTTCGCCGCGCTTTCCGCGGATTGAGCATCCGTTACTTTTTTATTTGTGAGCAATCCAAGCTCGGTCTCATTTGGAACGAGAATATCGATCAGCGTAAGCAATTCTTCGGGGACGTTCCGGGCAGGCGCGGGATTAAGGATGACCGTGGTTCCCATCGTCTTGTAGCGTTTTGCGGCGTGAAGCACGATGTCCATCGGGATTTCAAATTGCAGGAGCAGGATCTTTGCATCAGGTGCAGAATCCACATCTGTTTTGTTGACTTGCGCGTTGGCTCCAGGAGATAATACAATGCTGTTCTGTCCATTTGAATCGACAACGATAATGGCCGTGCCGGTTGCGGAATGATCTGGGAGAACGTGTGCTGTATCGACTTGATTTGTTTTTAGATTGTCGACGAGAAATGGACCAAAGCTATCGCTTCCCACCCGCCCGACCATTGCCACGTTTGATCCCTGTCTTGACGCCGCCACCGCTTGATTTGCACCTTTGCCCCCGGGGATGATCTGCAAGTCCTCGCCGCTGATGGTTTCGCCGGGACCCGGAAAACGCGGGGAACGCACCACAAGATCTGCATTCAACGAACCAATTACAAGGACATCGTACTTTGGTATATCTGTCATTGATAAATTTTACTCCATTTGATATTGAATGGCATATAATGAAGCCGTTTGTTGGAAAACCATCTTTGAGGATGCAATGAAAAAAATCTGGCCGTTTAGTTTTTACTTTCTGAATTATGCAGCGTTCGCTGCGTTGATACCGTTCTTTGTAATTTTCTATCAGGGCCTTGGTTTCAATGGAACCCAGATAGGTTTGTTGACCGGTGTGCCGCCTTTGATCACGCTGGTGTGCGCGCCGTTAGGCACCGCTCTTGCGGATTCAACCCATCGTCACAAATTGATCATGGGGTTGGGACTTGCATCGGCTGTGGTGATGGCGATCCTGCTGCCGGCTTTTACCAGTTTTGCCGTTGTTTTCGGCATCATTGCCTTGTACAACATTTTTATTTCGCCGGTCGGTTCGCTGGCCGATAGCGCCACGATGACGATGCTTGGTGATGAAAAGGCGAAGTACGGACGCATCCGCCTGGGTGGGACGATTGGCTGGGGAGTGTTTGCACCGATTGCCGGGGTGCTCGTACAGAATTATGGATTGAACATTGCGTTTTGGACGTTCGCTGCGATCATGCTGATTAATGTATTCGTCAGCCAAAACTTTGACTTTGGGAAACACGAAGATCATGCGTCCAGCAACGGCGGCATGAAAACCTTGTTGACGAATCGCAAGTGGATATTTTTCCTGCTGGCTTCATTCGTCGGAGGGTTGGGCGCTTTTTCCGTGGCTTCATATTTATATCCATACATGGCAGAGTTGGGTGCCACCAAAACGCAAATGGGCATCGCTTCCTTCGTCGCCACCGCGACTGAACTTCCCATCTTTTTCTTTGGCAATCGATTGGTCAAACGATTCGGTTCTCAAAGATTGTTTCTCTCGGCTCTCGCCTTGATGGGAGTCCGCTCGCTGTTATTTGCTGGGGCAAGCGTCTCATGGATGGTGTATGTTATTCAAGCCCTGGGCGGGATGATGTTTCCGGCGATGTGGTTGGCCGGTGTTTCCTACGCGGAGGAAAATGCGCCGATTGGATTGAAGTCCACGGCGTAGGGATTGTTCAGCGCGATGAGTTTTGGGTTTGGTTCCGCGGTGGGTGGGTTTATCGGCGGCATTCTGCTCGAAAGCATGGGCGGCCGTTCGATGTTTATGGTGTTGGGAGTGGTAATTTTGGTTTCGCTGACATTGATCGAAGGAGCGAAGAGGGTTTTTCCTGCGAAGGTGATTCAGGAAGCGGTTTGATTACAATCCGTGTTGTATCGCAATCACTGCCGCCTGTGTTCTGTCAGACACGCCGAGCTTTTCCAAAATTGCGCTGACATGATTGCGCACGGTCCCCTCGGATAAATGCAATTGACCGGCGATGTCGCTGTTGTTAAATCCCTTGGCGATCAAACGCAGCACGTCCAACTCGCGTTCGGTGAGTTTCTCCACAAGCAGGGAGGTTGGCTGCTTTTGATTGCTCGCCACTTGATTCATCAACTTGCCGGCAATGGCGGGGTCCACGAACGATTTGCCTTCCATCGTTCCGCGAATGGCTTCGATAATCTTTTGGCGGGGTGTGTCTTTGAGTAAATACCCCGATGCCCCAGCGCGGATGGCGTCGAAGACCCATTCATCGTCGTCGTAGGTGGTGAGGACGAGGATTTTCATTTCGGGGAATCTGGCACGGATCTGGCGCGTCGCTTCGATACCGTTGGTGCCCGGCATTTTTAAATCCATCAGAATTAGGTCCGGCTGTTTTTGCGCGGCGAGTTCAACGGCTTCTGCACCATCTTGTGCAGTGCCAATCACTTGAAAGTCCTTCTCAAGGGTGAGAAGCATTTCAAGTCCATCACGGATCACGGCCTGGTCGTCGCAGAGTAGGATTTTCATATCGTCAGCACAACCTTCGTGCCCTTTCCTTTTTGACTTTCAATTTTCAATTTTCCACCCGCGAGTTCAGCGCGTTCGTGCATACCGACGAGGCCGAAATGGCCTGTTGGACCCTTGGCGTCTGAGTCAAAGCCGATGCCATCGTCTTGAATTGTCAATGTCGTGTGGCTGTTGCTGGCCAGATGAATGCTGAAGTTTTTGGCGCGGGAGTGATTGATAATATTTTCAATCGATTCCTGTGCGACACGATAGATGGTCTGTTCCACGTCCGGGCTGAGGGAAGGCATGGGGGATTGCAGATCAAGCGTCAGATTAAGGTTGAAGCGGCTGGCTGCTGATTCGGCGGCACGTTGGATGGCGAGCGAAAGTCCCATCTCTTCCAGAGATGATGCGCGTAAGGCTTTCAATGCACGTCGGGTTTCATCCACCCCATGTCTTGTCGCTTCCAAAGATCTATCGATCAACTCCCGAGTCTTTTCCTTATCGATATCAAAATACGCCTTGACCGTTTCCAGCGAGACGGAAAGTGCGGTCAGGGAATGAGCCAGCGTGTCATGCAGTTCGCGCGCGAGTCGGTTGCGCTCGCGACTCACCGTGAGCTGCTCCAGCGTGGACGCATAGTGCGTGAGATTGGCATTTGCCTCGCGCAGCGAATTTTGCTGCTCCCGCAGACGGGAGACGAGCAGGCTGATGAAAATACCCGTTGCAATAAATGTGATCGTGCGGATGATGGCAATGAAAAGAAAGACGAAGATATTTTGATAATCAACTGGACTGAATAAGATGAGACCAAGCTCAAGCACAGTGGTGGCGATGCTAAAGAAAATGACTTGAGCCAGTTGATATTCCCATGCGACGAGTGCCAATGCCACAAACAAGACCGGCAGTTGACGCAGCGCCATGCCTTCCGCATTCGAAAGTGGGCCCTGCGGGAAGCGTGGCACGATCAGCGTGTTGATAATAATGGGCGTGGCGGAGATAGCCAGCAGCAAGAGGGGATAGAACACACCGCCCAGTTTGTTTTGGATCCATTGCCAATGAGTAAATAGAAGAAAGCTCAATGCCACAAGTCCGTTGGCGACATAAAAAAGGAAAACAGGCCACAAACGCGGACCCGGTGGAGGGGTTTGATTGTTGACAAGTGGAGGGCGTTGCTGCCCGGGTGTGACCTGCTGAATCGGCGCTGGGTTTTGCGCGAGGATGTTCTGCGCTTGTGGGGTGTACAACACAAAATCCATCAGCAGCATGGCGATCAGATAGCCGATCCAGATCCATGCGGCGATGCGGAGAATGCGGGTTGAGTCATTGCCTGCTTGCATGTTCAAATCTTATCACGAAGGGGATTGTGAGGTTTATGTGTGGCGTCACGTCTTTTTTACAATACCCATGACACCTGTCATGGGTGGGGATGAACGGGTTCATGGGTCTGAAATGGAAGTAATGACTGGCTTCACTCTCGTTCTTTTGGAGAAAACTATAAACTGGAGGCATGATTTCAACCACACATGCGGAACATTCACTACTAAGGAAATGAGAGTTTTGATCTGTGGTGAAGAAAGAAGGAGATAGTATGGCTGCTTTTTCAGGTACATCTACAAGCAAGGAAATGGAACGTGTTGGGCGGTTTTTGGCTGTGGGCTCCGTTGGGACCCTTTTGGATTTCAGCCTGCTGACGCTGCTCAAGCTGGCCGGCCTGCCAACGTTGGCTGCGAATAGTTTGTCATTCCTGGCCGGGCTGGCCAACAATTTCACATGGAATCGCATGTGGACGTTTGGCGATGCCGCCCAGCCTGACTGGCAAAAACAGTTGGTCCAATTTACGATGATCAGTCTGGTTGGTTTGGGTTTGAGCAACCTCATTGTTCTTAGGTTGGAAGGCCCTTTGGGAAGTATCCTTGGGCATCCCGCCTGGGGGTATCTGCCCGCTAAAGTGATCGCCACCGGCATGGTAGTATTTTGGAATTATTTCGCCAACCGCCTGTGGACTTTTCGAGAACCAAACAGAAAATTCAAATGATCTGCGCAACCCGCAGCTAAAAGGAAATACAAATGACCACAGAAACTCTCCTCTCACAACCTTCATTTTTGAAGAAAAAATTATTTCCCGGCGTGACGATCTCGACTGTATTGATCGTTGCCATCATGGGGCTTTCATTCGCGCTTTACATGGTCAACATCGATTCCATCGGAGATGCCAATGCCTATTACACGGCGGCGGTTAAATCCATGCTGGGTTCGTGGAGCAACTTTTTTTTCGTGGCGGCAGAGCCGGGCGGTTCCGTCACCGTGGATAAACCTCCGCTGGGGTTATGGATCGAAGCGGTCTTCGCATATTTTCTTGGCGTGAGTGGTTTTAGCGTTTCGCTTCCAAACATCCTTGCAGGTGTGTTCAGCATTCCCTTGCTGTATATCATGGTTAAAAAATATGCAGGTGAGCTGGCCGGCCTGGTGGCGGCGTTCGTGATGGCATTTACGCCGGTCTTCGTTGCCACCAACCGCAACAACACGATGGACGGTCTGCTTGTGTTCTTCCTGTTGCTTGCAGCATGGGCGTTCATCAAAGCCACTGAATCAGGCAAGTTCGCGTGGCTTGTGCTCGGCGGCTTCATCATCGGACTTGGCTTTAATATCAAAATGATGCAAGCCTTTCTGCCGCTCCCTGCTTTTTATGCTTTGTATTTCTTCGGTTCCAAAGAAGGTTGGATCCGCAAGATCGTCAACCTCGGCATCGTTACCATCTTGATGTTGATCGTTTCGCTTTCATGGGCGGTTGTTGTGGATTTAATCCCGGCCGATTCACGTCCATACATCGGTTCCAGCGATAACAACACGGTCATGGGATTGATCTTCGGTCATAACGGAATCTCCCGCCTGGAAAATAGCGGTGGACCCGGCGGTCCGCAAAATGGAGGGACGCCTCCCTCCGCGCCGCAAGCTGGCACGAATCTCAACCCGCCTGCTCAGCCCCAACAGGGTCAGCGCAATGGCCCGCCGCAGGAAGCACTCGATGCTTGTGCGAATTCCACGCAAGGTGCATCGTGTTCATTTACCTTGCCCAATGGCAATACGATTGACGGCTCCTGCATTACGCCTCCCAATTTAAGTGTCCTGGCTTGTGCTCCTCAAGGCATGATCCCAGCTCAAAATGGACAGGCATCATTCGCAGGTGGTCCTGACGGTCAAGGTGGACAGGGGAATGGAGGCACTCCGTTCGCGCAAGAGACTGGCTCACCCGGCGTATTCCGTTTCTTTACACAACCATTGTCCAAACAGATGTCCTGGCTGTTGCCCTTCGCTTTGATCAGTGCCTTGCTTGCCTTGTTCGCTGCAAAGATCCACCTGCCGCTTGAGAATTCAATTCATAAGGCTTTGATCATTTGGGGCGGATGGCTGCTGACATGTGTGGTGTTTTTCAGTATGGTCTCCGGTATCTTCCATGCATATTATGCGATCATGTTGGCTCCTGCACTTGGTGCGATGGTTGGAATTGGCTTTGCTCAATTATGGTCGTGGAGTGAAAATAAAAATTGGGCAGGTGTTGTGTTGATCGCAGCTTCGGCTCTGACGATTGCCTTTCAAGTCTTTGCGATGATCCAATATGGGGAGTTGTCCTGGTGGATGCTTGGAGTGGGTATCCTGTTCGTTGCGGGAAGCCTCTCGATGGTCGTCATGAAGCGTGCAGCTTATGTCATCATCCTTGCTTCGATGTTGATCGTCCCGATCTATTGGTCCGTGATGACAGTATCCTCCAGTGCGAATCAGAATTTGCCCACCGCTTACTCTGGGAGCAACCAACAAATGGGCCCGGACCGCGCGCGTCAACAGGGTGATGGTGCTGGCTCCAATGTAAATACCGAACTGGTTGCTTTTCTCGAAGAGAATACGCAAAACATGAAATATCTCGTTGCAGTCCCATCATCACAACAAGGCTCAACGCTGGTGCTTGCCACTGGACGTCCCGTGTTATTCATGGGTGGATTTGGCGGACAGGATGAGGTGGTCAGTGTGGATGATCTCGCTGCGATGGTTGCCAACGGCGAATTGAAATATGTGATGTATGGGGATATTCGCGGCGGCAAGGAAGATATAACAAGTTGGCTGAATGCATCGTGTTTGATCGTTCCTGAATTCAGCAAGACGAGCAATCAAAACATCAATAACCAACAAGGTCCAGGGAATCAACAAACAACGTTGTATCAGTGTAAGTAAGGATTTCGCCCTCGCAGTTCAAGCTGCGAGGGCGATTTTTTATTTAATACCCGTGACACCTGTCATGCATGTCGATGACTGCATTCATGTGGAAATTATGAATTCAATGATTTCACACACTCTTTACATATTTTTTACAAATGTAAAATCTCTTCAATAGTTACCAAAGGAGAGAACCATGCTTAAACGTACATCATTTGTAATATTGATCATAAGCTCAATTGTCTTATCGGCTTGTTTTGGACCAGTTCCACAAGGCAGCCAACCTGCCCAACCAGATCAGGGAAATGCGGTTCAACAGATTTCAAGCCAGCAGGGCCAATCTTCACCTGCAATAACTGACTCTGCTGTATTCACACAGGCCCCGGAATCCCATTCGGATGCAGAACATCATTCCGATGTGGATTTGACCCACCTCGAAGTGGGTGATGGAAAATATACATCCAGTCCGCAGATGGGGTATGTGTACACCTGCATGAGCTCATTTAACAGCGGAGTTGGCGGTGCCGGTAATTTGGGGAATTGGATGAACGGCGACGGGACCTGGGATGCAACCAAGAAAGCGGTTGTGGATGGTTCTGTGACCTGGCCGAGCAGTTTCACTGTTTCATTGCAGGGCGACCAGCGCGTCTTCACCGGTAACGACTTGCCGAATCATCCCACTGGAAACTATCCGATCTCATCCAGCGATGATGCGTATTTGTATGACCGAAATCCCAACTCCATAAAATCTCAATCCATCACATTGACTTTGCCTGCAAACCCTGTCGCTGCGGCCCAGCCCAATTGTGTAGGCGGGGAAGTGGGCATTATGCTTTCCGGTGTGGTGATCTTCAGCGCGTTTGATGCGGAAGGCCGCGATGCCGCCGCTCATGAAGTGCAGGATAACTGCGACGGTCATCCACAGGTCTCCGGCTTCTATCATTATCACAACCTGAGTGATTGTATTGTCGATAACGCCACGGGACATTCTGCGTTGATGGGATATGCCTTCGATGGATACGGTATCTATGGCTATTATGGCGAAGATGGTGCAGAACTGACCAATGAAGATTTGGATGTTTGTCACGGCCATACCCACATGATCGAGTGGGATGGACAAATGGTGGAGATGTATCACTATCATGCCACACATGAATTCCCATATGTCGTCGGTTGTTTCCATGGGACTCCTGCTGTGCGTGCATTATCCGCGGGTGAGGGGCAGGGTGGACAGACTCAACCTTCTCAAGGACAAGCCGGTCAAGCACAACCTCCCCAAGGCCAGGGTGGCGGACAGGGTAACGGTGGGCAGCCTCCGCAGGCGGCAATTGATGCGTGCGCGAATCTTTCAGTCAACGCAGCTTGTACTGTGAATACTCCCAATGGAAACATCAGTGGAACATGCTTGACCATGCAGAATTCTGTCACGGCTTGTGTGCCCGCAGGTGGACCTCCGTAACAAACTTTCTTTTATAAATTGTAGGGGCGGCCCGTCAGAATGATCAAGAGTCTTTGCTCTCGCAGGGCGGGCCGTCCCTACGGAAAATCTAAATAGGAAAAAAATCATGATTACCAATAAAAAGAAACCAAGTATTTATTTGCTGCTTCTTGCGCTATTTCTTGCTGCATGTGGCGCAAATCCAAATTCCACTACAAACACAACAGATGTGAACCTGGCAGATGTTGCTGTTCTACAAACTGCATCAGCTGCATCAAATGGTGAAGTTCAAGTTGTCGTCACCGGCGGACATGATACCGATCCGCGCGATGGCGGCCGGCCGGTGGTGTTGATCGCATCTGCGTTGGGCGTGCCTAGCGAAGTCTTTCGGGAAGCCTTCAGCCATGTGACTCCGGCCGGGGCAGGGCAGGAACCCAACCCGATTCAAGTCAACTTGAATAAATCCGCATTGTTGGATGTGCTCGGACCTTATGGCGTGACCAATGATTACCTTGATACGGTTTCAAATTACTATCGCTATAACCGCAGTGCTGGAGAAACCTGGCCCCAAACACCTGCCACAGCCACAGCGATCATCACAAACGGGGTTGTTACGGGATTTGAGATCACAAATCCAGGCTCAGGCTATAGCTCTGTGCCCATCATTACCATATTGAATAGCGATGTGACAGCCACTGCCACCCTTGCATTCACCTCTGATTTCAGCACAAATGGATCGCTGTCCGCGATCACTCTTGACCCGTAGGAGAATAGGATGAAAAAAATTACGGATACTATTCTTGCTTCGGTTGTAATTCTTGTTACAGGATGTCAGTCCGTCACGCCTGCTCAACCAAGCATCCCTGCATTGGATGTACGTTATGTATTTGATAGCGAGGGAATGGATTTAACTTCGGATATTCAATCATTGGATGGGACGGGTAATAATATTGCCAATCCGAAGTGGGGCAGTGTGAACGAACACTTTCTCAGGTTGTCCCCTGTTGATTATGCCGATGGAATCAACAGCCCGGCCGGGGCAAATCGTCCAAGCGCAAGGACCGTGAGCAACACATTTTCTGTCAGCCCGGCAGATGGCCTTCCCAACAATCGCGACTTTACTGCCTTTGTCTATGCCTGGGGACAATTTCTCGATCATGATATTGATCTTACCGAAACCGCATCTCCGAAAGAGCCATTGCCTATCGTTGTACCGGCGGGCGATGCATGGTTCGATCCGTTGAATACCGGCGCAATGACCATCCCCATGTCGCGCTCGAAATATGATCTGGCGACAGGTGCTTCTATCGACAACCCGCGTCAACAAGTTAATTCAATTACAGCCTATATCGATGGTTCACAAATTTACGGTGTCGACACCAAACGTGCTGCCGCTCTGCGCGAATTTTCAGGCGGACGCATGAAGACCAGTAATGGAAATCTCCTGCCCTTCAATTCAGATGGTTTTGTCAATGCAAACGATACGAATCAAACGGAAGACACGAAATTATTTCTTGCGGGTGATGTGCGTGCCAATGAAAATCCTGAATTACTTTCCCTGCATACCTTGTTTGTGCGCGAACATAATCGAATCGCAACCAGGGCAGCACAACGCCATCCCGATTGGACAGACGAAGAACTGTATCAACATGCCCGCCGTATCGTTATTGCAGAACTTCAAAAGATCACCTATGAAGAATTTTTGCCAGCCATTCTTGGGTCAAATGCCATGCCCGCCTACCAGGGATATGACTCCAGCGTAAATGCGGGCATTGCCACCGAATTTTCCACTGCGGCATTTCGCGTGGGTCACAGCATGTTGGGCGATGACATTGAATTTTTGGATAACGACGGCGAAGAGATTCGCGATGCGATGGAATTACGCGCCTCTTTCTTTAACCCGGGCGTGATCAGCGAAACCGGCATTGACCCCATCCTGAAATATCTTGCCTCCGACAACGCACAGGAGATCGATACAAAAGTAGTGGATGACGTTCGTAACTTCCTTTTTGGTGAACCCGGTCAAGGCGGCTTCGACCTCGCTTCCCTAAACATTCAGCGCGGACGCGATCATGGCATTGCAGATTACAACACTGTCCGTGTTGCATATGGACTTCCCCGTATCACCAGCTTTGACCAGATCACCTCGGACAAAATGGTTCAATCTTCACTCGCAGCAACCTATGGCAGCGTAGATAATATCGACCTGTGGATCGGCGGACTCGCAGAAGACCATTTACCAAATTCAAGTATTGGCCTGACCATCACGACAATTCTTGTAGATCAGTTTACTCGTCTGCGCGATGGGGATCGCTTCTGGTATCAAGCATCCCTGTCAGACCGAATGCTTCGTGATGTGGAAAATACATCACTTGCCGATATCATCCGCCTCAATACAGAGCTGACCAAACTTCAGGATGATGTCTTTTTCTTCAATGAAAAAACCACGGCAATTATAGATTCGGCCGCTGTCTCAACGGAAACACATCGAGATCAAAACGATCAACAAAATAATACTGATAACGACCGCCAACCTCCAAGCGAACCGCCGCCACCGCATAGACGTCCTGGCGGCAGGCCGGGGAACAACCCAAACCGTGATAATAACTAACCTAAGTTGTCATCATAAATCTTTTGCCGCGAATTTCGCTAATTCACACGGATTTTTTTGAATCAATTAGCGGAAATCCGTGTAATTCGCGGCTAAAAGCCTTTGGTATGTACTTTTTGATAAAAACCACTACAAGGTAGTAACTTGGGTTAACCAATTCTTGAAACGAAAAATACCGCCAAAGAACATGAAGGAAAAAATGAAGATCAAAATATTTTCCCTGTTTCTCTTATTTGCTTTGTTTACAGCTTGTTCCTTTGCGCCGGGTGATCCACCGCCTAATAATGCAAACTTTGAGTCAGTATTATCGCCGACATCATCAAATGGCACATTCCTGCTTACCAGTTCAGAAGTCAAAGAAGGCGGTGCACTTCCCAAAGAATTCACCTGTGATGGTTCGAGCGCAACTTTGCCGCTTGCATGGAGCGGCGCTCCCGAGGGAGCAAAAAGTTTTGCAGTGATCATGCATCACGTCCCCGGGCCAGGTGATACGCATTGGTATTGGGTGTTGTACAAGATTCCATCAAATATCACGGGCCTTGAAAAGAACAGCACTGGCATAGGGGTACTTGGAAATAACAGCGTCAATGCTGAGACTAAATATGCACCGCCTTGTTCAAAAGGCCCTGGTGAAAAGGTTTATACCTATACGGTGTATGCGCTTTCTGCTGAGCCAACCTTCTCGGTGCCGGCATCCGATGTCAGCCGTGATGTGCTGCTTAATGCGATCAAAGACATTACACTTGCCAGTGCGGCACTACATGTAACTTACACTCGCTAACACGCCATTAAAACCAAAACCGCCTTGAGTCTTGCCCAGACTCTTGGCGGTTTGTATTGGGAGAATGTAATCTTTATTATATGTTCCCAGATAAACGCAACCTGAACGATGGTTAAATATTGGATGAGAGAATTATTCGCTGGAAATCGGGTCCCTGTCTCCAATGCGGAGCAAGGTTACTCCCAACAGAAGAAGCAAACTTCCCCAAAGCTGCATGCCGGTCATAATTTCCCGCAAGAATAGATAAGACCAAACTGCCGTAAAGATCGGCTCCAGTGTGGCGATCAGGTTGGAAATGGTGGGAGAGAGATAGCGCATGCTCAAGGTGTAAAGTCCAAAACCGCCGAGGGTGGGAGCCACGCCGAGGAAGAATAAAATTCCCCAGCCTGAAGCGGAATCCCCCAGCCACATCAAGTCTGTGAGAGCGGGTTTGTGTGCAATGAAAAGGTCGTTGCCGATATTGAAGATGAATAAAAATATGGAAGCAGAGGCGAAGCTGTATAAAAGCGCCGTCCAAGAGTCGATGTGTTTGTCGGTGGCGACTTTGCCTTCAAGGTTATAGATGGCGAAGAGCAAGCCTGTCAGTAACCCAAAGATGATGCCTGCGGGATTTAATTTCCATGCGGATGGGTCTGCTGCGCCGGAGACCAGGATTGTGCCGATGAAACTCAACGCGATGGAGATGATCTTCACCTTGCTGAATGTCTCTTTGAAAACGAGATAGCTTAAGACGGCGGTCATTGCAGGCGAGGAAAATGCCAATACGGTCGCAACAGCCGCCCCGTTGTATTGAACCGAAAACGTCCACAGTGAGTTGAAGACTGCGAGCGTGAGTCCATATAAAACGAGAAATCCCCAATGAGCGCGGTCAAGAAAAAATCGGGCGCGGCTGAAGATCAATAATCCGATCACCATGCCAAATGACACGAACAAGTCGCGCCAGAATGCGAGTACCAGTGAAGGCAGTGAATATGTTTTGCTGAGGTAGCTGATCAGCGGCCCAGTGGTGGACCATAAAATGGTTGCGATGAGCGCGATGATAAAACCACGAGAGGCTTGCGATGTTTGTTTCATTTATATCCTTTGAAAAATAAAACCCCGCAATGCGGGGTAATGAGTGTGCCCCCACGGGAATTCGAATCCCGGTTTAGGCCTTGAGAGGGCCTCGTCCTGGGCCACTAGACGATGGGGGCAAGCGGGCGAGATTGTATCACCGCGAAATTGAATCGTCAACGAACACATGAATTTCCTTCGGCCCATGCACGCCAATGGTGAGTGTCATTTCGATGTCCGCAGTGCGCGAGGGGCCGGTGATGAAGACTGCATTTTTATCTTTGACCAAATGCATTGCATCCGGCAGGGATGGAAGAATATCCTGTGATTTCAACACTGCGATATGAATTTCTGGAAGAAGCGATGCCATCAACGCACTATCCGCCTCTAGCACGGACCCGGTATCTGCCAGCCCACAAATGGCATTCGTCACCCCGACGAGAATCTGCGGATCGGGTTCGTGTGTGAATTCGATATTTGCTTTTTGCAAAAGAGATTCATCGAGCGTATTGGGTTCAAGTAATATTTTATTAGTTCCACGCGATTGCAGGAATTGAATGATATCCTGTGTGGGAGACTGGGTTTGATAAACGTGCCCACTTAATGCAGTGAGTTCGCTGGTGAATTGTTCGGTTAGATTTGTGTCACTCTGAGGGAAACGAAGAGTCTCTTTTATAGCTGGAGATTCTTCGCTGCTTTGCAGCTCAGAATGACATGGTTCATATTTAAATCTATCTCGAAACGTCCTGCCTGCAAACCTTGGCATATCTTTGCTATAGCCCCAGCCAGTGAATGCAGGAAGGTGCATCCATTGCGAAAAAGGGGAGAAGAGAAAACTTCCAAGCGCCGCAAATTTTTGGGAGGCCGCATACAACTTCGGGTGAGTCGCGAGGCGGGTGTAGATTTGCAATCCAAGTTTTGTGGACCAGGTTAATCCTGCTCCGCCTCTTTCTTCTTTCTTCTTTTCATCAGACGATTGACCCGCCCTTACTCTAGTCAACATCTTTGGCAGATCGATATCGACAGGGCATATCTCCTTGCACGCGCCGCAAAGCGAAGAAGCCTGTGCAAGCTGGACAAAATTTCCGCCAAGCAACCCTGGTGAAATGACCGAGCCGATCGGGCCGGGATACGGTGCGATGGAAAGATCATTGCCGATATAGGCATGTCCGCTTAACTCGCGGAAGACGGGACATGCATTTAAACATGCGCCGCATCGAATGCAGAGTAAAGATTCTTTGAGCGGGGAATTGCGAAGGCGTGAGCGTCCATTATCCAAAATGATGATGTGCCGCTGTTGATTTTCCATTGGCTTGTGCAGCAATTGAGTGTAGACCGTGAGCTTTTGCCCCGTGGCCGAACGTGGAAGAAGTGAAAGTAATAATGCGAGATCATCAAGATTGGGCGCGATGCGTTCCATGCCCATGAGCGCGATATGAACGTGTGGAATGGTCGTGACCATGCGTCCGTTGCCTTCGTTGGTGACGATGCAGATCGCGCCCGTTTCCGCCACGCCGAAGTTGACTCCGCTGATGCCGATATCGGCGGTGAGAAAAACTGCACGCAGGATTTTTCGCGCAGTGGCGGTGAGCGTGGGAATATCTTCCGTGTAGGGAATGCCGAGCTTTTCGTGAAAGAGCTGTGCGACTTGTTCTTTCTTTAAATGCGCCGCAGGTGTGATGATGTGACTCGGCCGTTCGTGGCGCAATTGAACAATATATTCGCCTAGGTCTGTTTCGATGACTTTGATATTTTCTTTTTCGAGAGCATGATTTAATTCGATTTCTTCAGAAATCATGCTTTTGGATTTTGCAATTAACTTTGCCGACGTTTGACGTGCAACATTCAACGTGATCTCTATCGCCTCTGCTGCATCTTTCGCGCGATGGACAATGACACCGTTCGCTTCACTCTTTGCGATGAATTGATTTAGATATTCATCCAAATGATCGATCACATCCGCGCGGACTCGGTGCGCGCGTTGTCGTCTCTCGCGCCAGTCAGGAATCGATTCAAACGCGAGGGCACGTCCTCTCAAACGGCGCTCGGTGTTGTTGTCCAGTGCGGCTTGCAGAGCGGGATTGTTAATTGATTCACGAATTCTTTCGCGGAAGGAAGTTACAATCATTTTTTGTCCATCGGTTTTATGCCAATATATAAGCCACGCCCGTCCAGACCTTTTGGATCATGGATTACTTTTAAGCCAGTTTTTCGAAATGCTTCCAGATAATCTTTCTTATTGAACAAGCCCAATTGGTGTTGTTCCATACTGTGTTGAATCCCCTTTGATGTTCCAACCAAATATTGGAATTCAATTATGGAAATATTACCTTTCCGCGAACTGTGGCTCATGCGGAAAATTTTTAGATCAGGCTTGTTCACTTGAAGAGTAAAGACCCGTCCGGTATGCCATTCGCTAGGCGAAAACCATGGTTCAATTAGTATTACGCCACCGGGAAGTAAATGCTGTGTAAGTGTTTTAATTGCTTTATTAAGATTGGACTTTGTTCTAACATAACCAATGGAGCTGAACAAACAAACAATTGCGTCAAATTTCTTGTTAAGCTTGAAATCGATCATGTTGGCCTGATGAAAACGGATTTTCGGATATTTTTTACGGGCAACAGATAATATGTTTGGATCCAGATCAAGGCCTTCCACCTGGTAATGTTTTCTGAACAGACCTGCATGATGGCCGGTACCACAGCCTACATCCAGCAGCAAGGTGCCTTCAGACTTTTTATACTTTTGAATTAGCTTATGCGCCTTTCTGGCTTCGTTGGGATATTCTTTTCCCATTGAATTGTATATTTCATCATAGTAATTCGCTGATTTGGAAAACATATCACCTCTGATTTAATACTTCCGCAATATGAACAACCCGTTGACTTTTCTTCTGTCGATTTAATCCACCCGCGATGTGCATGAGACATCCCGCGTCGGTGACCACGAGAGTCGGTGATTGGGTCATTTCCAAATTGCTGATTTTTCGCTTCAGCCATTCGGCAGATAATTCGGGGTGCTCCACAGACATGATGCCCCCGAAGCCGCAGCATTCTTCTGCATGAGGCAAATCAACCAACGTTGCACCTTTTACGTTTTGAAGCAGAGTTCGCGGTTGTTTGTCCACGTTGAGTCCGCGCAGGGTGTGGCAGGATGGATGATAGGTGAGTGGACCGTCCCAAGTTGCGCCGACGTCGGTAACGCCGAGTTTGTCCACGAGATATTCGGTGAATTCAAATACTCGTTCAGAAATGGCTTTGGCACGCGGAAGCCAAACCGAATCGCCTTCAAATAATTCCAAATAATTATGTCTGAAATGATGAGCGCATGAACCCGAAGGCGTGACAATGTCCCCTTTATTGTTTTCAAAAACTTTGATCGTGTGTTCTGCAATCGCGCGTGCGTCTTTTCTAAGGCCTGCGTTAAATTGCGGTTGTCCGCAGCAGGTTTGTTCGCGTGCGAGGTCCACGCGGATGCCGAGGCGATGGAAAATGTCAACGACGGCTTCACCAGTTTGCGGGAAGAATGAATCGGTCAGGCAGGTGATGAAGAGCTGAACTTGGGTCATGAATCCATTTTAATCCCAATATTGTTTAAATACTTTGTTGAGTCGTTATACAAACTTTCATAACTAAAAATACTGATTCCCTGTTTTTACGGTATCATTCGCCCGCTATGGAATTCTTATCATCCCCCTCCCAAAAATTTGACTTGCCGAAACGCCTTGCGCGCCTCGGTGAATTAGCGTTCAACCTGTGGTGGACCTGGCAGCCGGAAGCAGCACGTCTCTTTGGCCGCCTTGATTACGACTTGTGGGAACGCCTTGGCCACAACCCGATCCGTTTATTAAATGAAATCGGACGCGCGCGCTTGAATCAGGCGGCGAAGGACACTGAATATCTTGCATTGTATGATGCGCTCTTTGAGAAATTCGATTCTTATTTCAAAAAGGAATCGTGGTCACAAAAGGCTCATCCTGAATTGAAAAATCCCATTGCATATTTTTCGATGGAATTCGGTTTGCACGAAACCCTGCCGATTTATTCCGGCGGCCTTGGCGTGCTGGCCGGCGATCATTTAAAAGAATCTTCCGACCTGGGCCTGCCTTTGATCGCGGTTGGCTTCATGTATGGTCAGGGATATTTTTCACAGCATATCAGCGAAGATGGCTGGCAGGAAGCGATCAACAACCCGCTGGTCTTTGAGCATCTGCCGGTTTCGCGCGTTGTAAAAGATAACAAGCCTGTTACGGTCGAGATCAAGTTCCCGGATCGCAGTGTCACTGTCCAGGTTTGGGAGGTTCGTGTCGGCCGAGTGCCTTTGTACCTGCTCGACTCGAACGTGGAAGGCAATTCAGATTACGACCGATTATTAACTGCCCGTCTGTATTGGTCTGACCTTGACCGCCGTGTGATGCAGGAAGTTCTGCTGGGAATTGGCGGTGTGCGAGTCCTGCGTGCATTGGGATACTCACCCGATGTGTGGCATATGAATGAAGGTCACGCTTCTTTCTTGACCCTGGAGCGGGCACGTGAACTTGTGGCATCCGGCCTCACTTTTGCACAAGCAGCCGAACAGAATCGCAAACAAAATGTATTCACCACGCATACACCGGTCCCGGCCGGGAATGACGAATTCCCGCTTTGGCTCGTGGATAAATACCTGGCCAATTACTGGCCCGAGCTTGGGTTGACTCGCGAAGAGTTTGTTGCAGTTGCCGCTCATCAGCAGGCGCATGGCGAAACGTATTCCATGCCGATCCTCGCGTTGAAATTGTCCGGCGGCAGCAACGGTGTTTCGGAATTGCATGGCGAAGTCTCCCGTGATATGTGGAAATTCCTCTGGGCCGATCGCGATGTGAAGGATGTGCCCATTGATCATGTAACCAATGGAGTCCACACTGCCAATTGGATGGCCCGCCGATTAAATAATCTGCTTGAAAAATTTCTCGGCAAGGATTGGTACGACCATCTTGATGAGCCCGAGTTGATGAAGAAATTGGATTCGATTCCTGACCCGGAATTGTGGGGTGTGCGCCAGCATCTCAAACGCAAACTCGCCTTCTATTTGAGGGAACGTGTTCGTGACCGATGGGCAGATGGCGGATTCCATCCCGTGCAGGTGGTGGCGTCCGGCGTGTTGATCAATCCCTATGCTCTGACCATCGGTTTTGCCCGCCGCTTTGCAACCTACAAGCGTGCCAACCTCATCCTATCTGATGTGGACCGCCTGCTCGACATCATCAACCGCCCGAACATGCCCGTGCAGATCATCTTTGCCGGCAAGGCTCATCCTGCGGATGAGCCCGGTAAGCAGTTGATCCAGAAAGTTTATCGGACCGTGAAGAAAGCGGAAACCGGCGGACGCCTTGTCTTCCTTGAAGATTACGATATGAACCTCGCCCGCTACCTTGTGCAGGGTGTGGACGTGTGGATGAACACCCCGCGCCGTCCCTATGAAGCCAGCGGTACCTCGGGCATGAAGGCCGCGATTAACGGTGTGCTTAATTTCTCCGTGCTCGATGGCTGGTGGCGCGAAGCCTACAATGGCACCAATGGCTGGTCCATCGGCGTGGACCAGGAATACGAGTCAAATGAAATTCAGGATTCAGCCGATGCCGAAGATCTATATCACACGCTCGAACATGAGATCATCCCAATGTTCTACAACCGCGATCCGAAGGAAATCTCTCATGAATGGATTGCGCGCATGAAGGATACGATGAAGACCTCCATCCCGCAATTCTCCACACGCCGCATGGTCAAGCAATACGTTGAAAAGTTCTACGCGCCTGCGGTGAAGAAATAAAGATTTCTTCGTAGCGGCGGGATCGCCCCCGCGAAAGATAGGAATACAATGTTCCCTGAAATTACAGTTACTGAGTTGAGCGAGAAACTCAAATCCGATGAAAAGTTTGTTTTGTTGGATGTGCGTGAACTGGATGAACTGGCTTTGGTGAAGATCACCGATCCGCGCATGGAAAACACGCCGATGAGTGGACTGGCCAGCAAAGGTCTCGACGCGCTTTCGGAGGCTGTCCGCGCGCAGGAAATGCCGGTGTATGTGCTGTGCCACCATGGCAGTCGCAGCATGCAGGTGACCGGCTGGCTGCTTCAGCAGGGATATAAGAATGTGATCAATGTTTCCGGTGGGATCGATGCCTATGCCCGGAAAGTGGACCCTTCCATTGGATTTTATTAAAAAAATAGAGCGCGCCGAAAGGCACGCTCTATTTTTTTCATTTCATTTCATTTTATTTTTCGAATACAAATTGACCGTTCTTGTAGAACAGCTCGCCGTCCACAAGGATCTCCGAATCGGTGCGCAAGTCGCAGATCATGTCCCAGTGGATGGCACTCTTATTTTTTGAACCAGTTTCCGGGTAGCCCGCACCGAGTGCCATGTGGAAGGAACCGCCGATCTTTTCGTCAAAGAGAATGTTGCCGGTAAATTTTTGGATGTCAAAGTTCGTTCCAATCGCAAACTCGCCGACGAAGCGGGAGTTAGCATCCGTATCGATCGTCTTGAGTAAATATTCTTCGTTCTTGCTGGCGGTGGCTTTGGAAACGCGTCCATTGGAGAAGGTCAACTCCGCTCCTTCCACACTGACGCCTCCATAATTCGCGGGGTAGGTGTATCTCACCCAGCCGTTCAATGAATCTTCGACAGGGCCGGTATAAATTTCACCATCAGGCATATTGAATGTGCCGTACGAATTCATGAAAGTGCGGTCCTTGACCGAGAGAGTTAAGTCTACGTTAGGCCCGCGCAAAATGACCTGACTCTTGCCTTTCATAAAATCAACCGCAGATTGTTGCTTGGTCTCGACACTTTTCCAGAAGGCGACCGGGTCAGCTTCATTTGCATGAACTGCGTCGAATACGAAATCTTCGTATTCTTTTAAACTCATGTTAGCATCCTGGGCATACCCATCGGTCGGATACAGAGTTGTCACCCATTTGAACTCGCCTGCGCCGCCGCGGCGGAATTGTGCTTCGGTGATCGTGCTCAGTGCTTTTGAATGTCGTGTGGACTTTTGCGGGTCGGAGTTGGTCTGTCCGCGGGTGTTGGTGGCAGAGTGAATGCGGATGCGGCTCTCGAATTGTTCGTACGCCAGCTTGTAAAACGTGGGTACGAAATCCAATTGCGCATCGGTCTTGGCGTAGGTCAGAAACATCTCATCCTGGCTGAACGGCATGGTGCCGGGGATGGCCATCATCAAATGCGGGTGGCCGCCCTTTTCCAGAATTTGAATATACAGTTCGCGAAGCAGCGGTTCGGCTGCAGTGGTTCCTTCCAACAAAACACGATCCCCCGGCACAATTCGGGCGGAATGTTCCACCAGAACCTTTGCATATTTTTGAACACGGATATCAGACACTGCCCAACTCCTGTTAATTGAATGTGATTTTTTTGGATTATACCCTTCACGGCCAAAAAGTGCATTTGACCATCCGTATTCTCGGCTAAAATTGAATCACGCTGATTGAAAAGGAGATATATGGAAACCCGCTTCACACTCGACCCGAAACTTGCCACTGCTCTTACGCCGCCAGCCAGCTGGTACACCGACCCTGCGATGATGGAGATCGAAAAACAAAAGGTATTTCGCTCCACATGGCAATATGCGGCATCATTGGATTTATTGCGTCTGCCCGGAAATTACGCTGCCGTGGAAGTGATTGGCATGCCGGTCATTCTCACTCGTGGACAGGATGGCACGCTGCGTGCCTTTCATAATGTCTGCCGTCATCGTGGGGGAGTAGTGGCTCACGGATGTGGAAACCGCAAGTCATTGCAGTGCCAGTATCACGGCTGGTTGTATGGATTGGATGGCAAACTCAAGAACACGCCCGAATTCGATGGCGTGGAAAATTTCAACAAGGATGATTTTGGATTAATTCCGATCCGTGTGGAAACCTGGGGTATGTTCGCTTTCGTCAACTTTGACAACTCCGCGCCGCCGCTGCTCGAAGTGCTTGGCAAAATCCCCGAAGAAACCGCGGACCTGAACTTCAACGAACTGCGCAAGGTGGAACGGCGCGATTATGTGATCAATGCCAACTGGAAGATCTACATCGATAATTATCTTGAGGGATATCACATCCCAATTGCCCATCCTGGCTTGTTCAAAGAAGTGGATTACGATAAATATCGCGTGGATACGTTTCGTTACTATTCCTCGCAATATGCGCCGATCCGTCCGATCCGCTCGGAAGATTCCGCAGGCCGCATCTTCACCGAGCTAAAAGGCGACGAGCAGGCGCATTATTATTGGATCTTCCCGAATTTCATGGTCAACACCTATCCTGGCAATGTGCAGATCAACATCATCGTTCCGCTCAGCCACGATAAAACGCTGACCATCTTCGAATGGTATTTTGCCGATCCCGGCACGCCCGAAGCATGGAACAATTTACAGGATGGCATTGCATTCAGCGATAATGTCCAAAAGGAAGATATTCAACTGTGCGAAGATGTGCAGCGCAATTTGCAAACGGGTGTCTATCGCCAGGGACGGTATTCTGTCAAACGCGAGAACGGTGTGCACCACTTCCATGGGTTGCTGAGCGAATTCTTAAATCGATAATGCCTCAGGGAAAACGAAGCTGCCTCACATGTGGGTGGCTTCGTCACCTAAGGAGTAGTAACTTAGGTCATGCAGTTGTGGATCGGATTCCGATTTGCGTTATACTTTCTTGTAAAATAAATCCACCTATGTAAAAACTTTAGGCTATTCATAGAATCTTTGCCGGCAAATAATGTTATATACTTTTTTGAAGGTATGGGAAGTATAGGCGCACTCCAACTGACAAAAAATTTCTGGAAAACATGATGAAGGATTTTTTTAATACTGCGATCATAAGAAGTGCGAAAGTTTATTACTGGGCGTATATTGCTGCCTTGATAATAACCTTTGTGTTTTGGTGGATTCTGGCGATCCGCATCCCTCTTGCCAGGTACATACCATATTGGTTTTGGTTAGTGACCACTTCCGTGCGAACAGAATGGTGGCTTTTTTTTCCACTATTAATATTAAGTGTCGGTGTTATTCTTATTGTTAGGAGAAATCTTCGAGTTACTACAAGTATTCTAATTTTTGTCGTGACCGGTGCAATCATCCAGCACGCATTTGGATTAATGGATGGGATGGGAATTGATGGAATTAGGAATGGGACAATCATCACTGGTCATGCTGGATTTGCAAGAGAGGCTGTTAGTCTTAGTGAATCTTCATTTTTTTTGGTTGCCAGCAGCTATGACGATTTGATTTTCAACAAGGTTCTTTCAGAATACCCAAATTCTACCAAACCTCCGGGGCAGCTTCTCTTCTATATGCTAAATGAGCGGGTTGCCCGTCTCTTGCCTGGAGTTTGGGAATCACCATTACTACAACTGGCCACCTTTATGACCATATTGTGGCCGATTCTTGCTTCTCTCCCCGTTATTTTTATTTATCTTTTTTCAAAAACAATTTACGAAAAAGACGAGTCGTATATGATTGCAAGTCTTTTTTATATATTTACTCCTTCCGTAATACTGATACCCTTGCACCTCGATCAATGCCTATATCCTCTTTTGTTTATGTTTGAGCTGGTTGTTTTTGTTTTTGGAATCAAGAAAAATAATCTATTTCTCCTTTTTTTATCCGGTATTATTACAGGTATGGGGTTGTTTGTCTCTTTTTCCTTGATTGCCTTACCACTCTATATCTTGTTAATTCTGGTGATCAAAACCGGAACGGCGTTTTTGTTGAATCGGAGGCCGCTCTTGCACAATGCCACCTCGGTAATTTTTGAAAATGTTAAGATTGGATTCGTGTTCGCGTTGGGATTGTTCTTTTGGGAAATCCTTCTTTTTCTTAATATTAGTTATAACGTTTTTGAAAGTTATCAGCTTGTCATGCTCAGCCACATTAATTCTAAGATAGCAACTTGGTCACCGCAAATTATCCTTGCCATGGGCGGCTTGGATATTCTTGAGTACTCTTTATGGACAGGCGTGCCTCTGTTCGCGATGATGATAATTTATGGGCTTCGGTCATTCAAAAAACTATTAACTGGAAATTCTGATATTTCTTTGATGATGGGAGCGGCAGCTCCAATTCTTTTTCTTGTCCTGGCTTTGTTTGGAAGGACTGCTGGAGAAACCGCTCGTCTGTGGATTTTCCTGACACCCTTGACGGTAATTTTTTCAGCAAAAGAGATTGCAACTACATTTCGGGAACGCACGTGGAATACTGTGGCCTTTCTAATTGTGCTACAAATGATCACAACATTTTCATTAAAAATGTGGCAGGATTTTTAGCTTTGACATTCTTCGTGACGGCTTGAAAGATAAGTTATGTTGTGCATGTTTATGATAAATCCTGGAAAATCGCCCATGTCAACTTTTGGGATGCTTATTATAAAAATTTATGTGAAGGAATAGTAATGAAACAACTTCTCCAAAACATCAAAAACGGAAAAACAATTATCGAAGACGTGCCTGTGCCAACTCCACGTGATGGGCAGGCACTTGTTAAAGTTGCGGCGTCACTCGTCTCGGCCGGTACCGAACGCATGGTCGTTGAATTTGCAGAAAAAAGTTATCTTGGCAAGGCGCGTTCGCGTCCCGATTTGGTCAAGCAGACACTGGATAAAGCCAAACGTGAAGGCGTGATGCCAACCGTGCAGGCCGTCTTCAATCGACTCGATCAACCAATGGCGTTGGGTTATTCCACTGCCGGTACCATCGTTGCGCTTGGAAAAAATATGCAGGGTTTCAAGGTCGGTCAACGCGTGGCATGTGCAGGCGGCGGGTATGCCACTCATGCCGAATACAATGTGGTTCCGAAAAATCTTTTAACCCCGCTTCCCAAAAATGTGGATTTTGAATCCGCAGCTTTCACAACACTTGGTGCAATTTCCTTGCACGGATTTCGTTTGGCGGAACCTCAGCTTGGCGAAAATGTTGCAGTGATCGGGCTCGGTCTTTTGGGATTATTGACGATTCAAATTGCAGCTGCGGCGGGATGCAACGTCCTCGGCATTGACCTGGACCCAAAGAGAATCAAACTCGCCTCTTCGCTTGGACTTCAAGCTGTCTCTCGCAAAAATGCAGAATCTGCCGCTGCGGCATTCACCGCCAACCGCGGCTTTGACAGTATCATCATCTGCGCGGACACTTCCTCCAATGATCCCATTGAGTTGGCAGGCGTTATCGCAAGAGATCGTGCCAAGGTCGTAGCCACGGGAGCGGTGGGATTAAACATCCCAAGAAAAATTTATTACGAAAAAGAAATCGCCTTCATCAATTCCCGTTCGTATGGACCAGGTCGCTACGATTCGAATTACGAAGAAAACGGCAATGACTATCCCATCGGTTACATCCGCTGGACGGAGGGACGCAACTTCCAATCGGTTGTCGATTTATTATCCAGTCGAAAGTTGAAGGTCGAGAGTCTCATCAGTCATCGCTTCTCGATTGAAGATGGAATTCAAGCCTACGAAGTCATCACAGGGAAAAAGAAAGAACCTTTCTTGGGTGTGTTGCTGACATATCCGCATGTTGAAAAGTTGGAAGGTTCCAAAGTTGTCAAGTTTAACGTTCCAACTTTTAAACCTTCCAACGCTGTAAGACTCGGCGTTCTAGGTGCAGGACTTTACGCCAACGCAACTCTTCTTCCCGTATTAAAGAACAACAAAGATTTTGAACTCGTTGGCATCGCCTCTTCCGGTGGACTCCACGCCCAGCACTCCGGCAAGAAGTTTGGCTTTCACTACGCCACTTCGTCTGATGATGAAATCATCAACGATAAAAATATAAATACAGTTGCGATTCTCACCAGACACGACTCACATAGTGACTTGGTCGTCAAAGCGTTAAAGGCTGGTAAACATGTGTTTGTTGAAAAGCCACTTGCTATTAATAGTGCTCAGCTATCAGCGATTAGAAAACAGCTAAAAGCTAACAGCCAATCGCTGCTCACTGTGGGCTTCAATAGAAGATTCTCGCCTTTAGCTCAATCTCTTTTCTCTTTGCTCTCACATCGCAACGAACCTCTCCATGCACATTACCGCATCAATGCAGGCTACCTTCCTTCCAACCATTGGACTCAAGACGAAGCCCTCGGCGGCGGACGAATCATCGGCGAAGCCTGTCACTTCATTGACCTGATCACTTTCCTCGTCGGTACAACGCCTATCAGCGTGAGTGCGCATGCATTGCCAAACGGCGGTAAATACCGCGAGGACAATGTCTCGATGACTTTCACTTTCCCCGATGGTTCCATTGGCGTAGTGGACTATCTCGCCAATGGTGATAAGTCCATGCCCAAGGAACGTCTCGAAGTATTTTGCGAAGGCATGATCGCCGTGCTGGATGATTATGTTTCTTTAACTACTGTAAAAGATGGAAAGAAGAAAGTAGAAAGCATGGCACAGGATAAAGGTTGGAAGGCGGAGATGTCTGCTTTTGCAGGAGCAATCAAGAGCGGGGGAGAGGCGCCGATTCCCTATGAGCAATTGATTGGTGTGACCCAATCCACATTCGCGGCGATGGAGTCAATACGAAGTAATCAAAAAATTGAAATATAAAGACTTTAATAGATGCAAGACAGAAAATTGTTTGTAATATCCTTAATGTTCCTGATTACATCTTGTGTTTCCGCTCCTGGCACAGTTGTTTCTCCCGCCCTGACAAATACTGAGGTGGTGGTTGCAACTCCTCCCAATCTTGAGGTTTCGATTGATCAGCCTGAGTGGATGAAGAACCCGAATTCGGATATTCTACTTTTGTCGTATGGTGTCAATGCGGTATTCTTTGATGCTGGAACTGCAAGCACTTTATATATGGCACTTCCCAACGCTCGTTGGGTTGATAATAACCATGTCCTTTTTACTGCGTTTGATCAGGCATATTCGAATGTTTCAGAGAAAACTTACAAGTATGCGCTTGATATAGCAGACTGGAAAATAGTAGAAGCAAAATATATTTCAGATATTGTAGGCAAAGACGGGGATACTCCTAATGTTTTTGTCGACAAGGATGAAGAGAATACGCCATTGAAGATTTATAATAAGCAGCTTGAACAATGGGAGAATTTTTTATATCCACCGCAGGGGTTGTTCAATCTGAACGAACTTTTGATCGGCAACAGGATTTTTGTTGTTCAAGGAGAAGATATCAACGGCAACGGCGATATGATTTCTGTTTATGACCTTGAAACAAAGGAAGCTGTAAAGACATTTTTGGGAAATGTAGGGATGAATATTCTCCGATATTCTAAAGGGAAGGTGGTTTATATAGTTGATAATGTGCCGTGCGCTATTGACGTTCAGATACTGGAAAGAGAGTGTGGTACACCAATTCCAGAAAAATATGTAAATGTTGAAATTGACCAGACTCTCAATTATCCTGATGTCATCCCTTTTATTTATGAAGATCATTTAGAAAAAAATATCTATAACAAAAGGATTTGCATTTATGCCTTTTTTGACGGCGAAATTGCTTGTCCGATGGATAATTTAAAAATTTTAAATCCTGTGGTCGATAAAATACCAGACTTGCAGGATTCAGGTAAGTTACGAGAAGTGATTGAGTTAAATTCCGTTTGGGCTTATTCAATTTCGCCGGATACGGCGTATGTTCTTTTTTGTTATGGTAATAATAATTATGCCCAATACCAAGGTACGGCGATCATAGATATCGACGGCGGCAATTTGCGGATTTTGGATGATATTGAATTTATTCCCGATGTGATTTCTTATATGTGTCAAGATCCTCGTTCTGCACATGTTGCTTCCAATTGGCGCCCTGTACCCTAATACATTCCTCCCTCCCTTGCTCACTTCCACTGGGGGAAGTAAACTCACGTCACCTTACATCATAAATTGGAGCCTCCCCCATGAACCTCAAAGGAATCTACGCCCCCATCGTCACCCCCTTCAACGCGGACGAAAGCATCAACTACCCCATCCTCGAACAACTCATCGAATATCTTATTGCCAACAAGATCGCAGGGCTTGTCCCCGGCGGCACGACGGGCGAAGTCTATGCCTTTACCGAAGCCGAACGGTTGGAGATTTTCAAATTCACTAAAGAAAAAGTGAACGGGCGGGTCACGCTCATTGCAGGCACCAACTCTGGCGCCACGCGCGACGTGGTCCGCTACTCGCAGATCGCCGAAGAGATGGGCTACGACGCGCTCATGGTCGCCGTCCCGCCGTATTCACGTCCCAACCAGCGCGAACTGCTCGCGCATTACGAAGCCGTCGCCAAAGCCGTCAAAATTCCCATCGTGCTGTACAACTTCCCCTGGCGCGCAGGCA
>JAEURJ010000008.1 GCA_016789305.1 Anaerolineales bacterium
GGAAATGGTCATGCCCGGAGACAATGTGAACCTGACCGTGCAGTTGATCGTGCCTGTGGCACTTGAGCAGGGTTCCAAGTTCGCCATTCGTGAAGGCGGTCTCACCGTCGGCGCGGGTGTCGTTACCAAGATCATTGAATAATTAGAAAGTAAGGTAGCAAGATGGCTTCCAAGAAGAAGGATGTTCGCCCCGTCATTACACTTCAATGCAATGATTGCAAGGAGCGAAACTACACCACCGAGAAGAATCGCCGAAACGATCCTAATCGGTTGGAGTTCAACAAATACTGCAAACGCTGCAAGAAACACACGCAGCACCGCGAAACGAAGTAGTTTATTAGTCAGATAGTCATAAAGCCCGGTAGTCAAAACAACTACAAGACCAAGTGACTATCTGACGACCTTAGGCCAGTGGCTCAATTGGCAGAGCACTCGTCTCCAAAACGAGCGGTTGTGGGTTCGATTCCTACCTGGCCTGCCTTGGCAACGTCGCTTTTCAAAAGGCGACGTTTTAGCCGTAAAATCAAGAAGGAGTATATCCCTTGGCTGAGAAAGAAAAGAAAGCCCGAAAAAGCGAAAACGCCATTCAGAAATACTTTCGCGAAACCACAGGCGAATTACGCAAAGTAAGCTGGCCCACCTGGCCCGATGCCTGGCGCCTCACTCAACTGGTTTTGTTGGTGATGTTGGTCATGGGAGTTTTTCTGGGTTTAATGGATGCGCTTGGCCGTGAGTTGATCAATCTTGTGATCGGCGTCGGTGCATAAATTTGAATTGAGGATCTGATGGATTTACCGGAGCAGTTTGAACAGGAACCGATGAACGAAGAACCAGCCGAGGAGCAAACCGCTCCTGCGGAAGTTCCCGCTTCATCTCCCAAGCCGAAGCCTGCTACCCGCTCCGAACAGATTCCAAACGATCTGCCTTCGGTGGAAGTGACAGTTGAAGGCCCGGCATGGTATGTAATTCATTGCTACTCGGGTTATGAAAACAAAGTCCGTCACAACCTTGAGCAGCGTATCGAAACCATGGGGATGAAAGACAAGATCTTTGATGTTGTCATCCCGACCCAGGAAGAGATCGAAGTCAAAGACGGCAAACGCAAAAAGGTGGAACGTCACATTTTTCCCGGATACGTCTTGGTCAACCTCGCGTTGACGGAAGAATCCTGGTATGTGGTTCGCAACACACCTGGCGTCACCGGCTTTGTTGGAATGGGGAATTCCCCCACACCTTTGCGACCGGAAGAAGTGGCCCAGATCGTCAAACGCATGGAAGCGGAAGCACCTACCGTCAAAGTTACATACAAGGTGGGGGAGCGCGTCCGTATTGTGGATGGGCCGTTCAATGATTTCCGCGGTGTGGTTTCCGAGATTGACATGGAACGTACAAAGGTCCGCGTGATGGTGAGCTTCTTCGGACGCGAAACACCTGTTGAGTTGGATTTCCTGCAGGTGGAAAAAAGTTAATTGGACAGTAACAGGCCTCCCGTAGGCCTGATGCGGTGGGAGGGTCTCCCGTAATGACCCGCTAAAACCACGAGTACCGACGGTCATGGCCTTCGGTACAAGGAGAAAAAATGGCAAAGAAACTGAAAGCAATCGTACGTCTCCAGCTTCAAGCTGGAAAGGCCAATCCTGCACCTCCAGTAGGTCCTGCTTTGGCAAGTCATGGCATTAACATCATGGCCTTTTGTAAGGAATACAACGCCCGCACTTCCAATCGTCCTGGCGAAGTATTGCCTGCAGAAATTACCATCTATACAGATGGTTCTTTCACCTTTGTGCTTCGCACTCCGCCTGCAGCAGTTTTGCTCCGCAAAGCCGCCGGTGTGGAAAAGGGCTCCGGCGTTCCCAACAAGGAAAAAGTCGGGAAGGTAACCCGCGCTCAGGTGAAGGAAATTGCCGAGCTGAAAATGAAGGATCTGAACGCCATCAACCTGGATGGCGCGATGAAACAAGTTGAAGGCACCGCCCGCTCGATGGGCATTACAGTAACCGATTAATTTTGTGGGAGGATGACCTCGGGTTGTCCGCTTGCACCACGGAGGATAAAATGACCAAACACGGAAAGAAATATACGGCTGCCGCAGCCAAGGTTGATATCGACAAAGTGTACTCCGCCAAGGAAGCAGTAACCCTTGCCAAGGAAACTTCATTCACCAAGTTCGATGCAACCATCGAAGTTCACTTACGCACCACATTGGATTCCCGCCAGGCTGATCAGCAGTTGCGCGACGTCGTTGTGCTCCCCAATGGCCTTGGAAAAACAGTTCGCGTTTTAGTCTTCGCCCAGGGTGAAGGCGCTGCCGCAGCCCGTGCTGCCGGTGCGGACATGGTTGCCGATGACGACGAATCGATGAAGAAGCTCGAAGGCGGCGCGCTGGATTATGATGTTGCCATCGCCACCCCCGATGCAATGGGCAAGGTCGGTCGTTTGGGCCGCGTTCTCGGCCCCCGCGGCTTGATGCCGAATCCCAAAGCCGGTACTGTGGTCTCAGCTCAGGATATGGATCGCGCGATCAAGGAAGCAAAAGCGGGTCGCGTGGAATATCGCCTCGATAAGACGAATAACATTCACGTTTCCATCGGCAAGGCTTCCTTTTCCGCCGATAAATTATTCGAAAACTACGTCGCTTTGATGGATGCGATCAACAAATCCCGTCCCTCCGGCGCAAAGGGTAATTTCGTAAAACGTATTACAATTACCTCCACCATGGGTCCCGGCGTCAAAGCCGATCCTGGTGAACATGTGGAAGGTGTCGAGTAGCAATACTCGTTTAACCCTAAATAGCCCCTTCGCCGATGAAGGTAGGTGTTCTCTTTTTTGGAGAACTTAATTCCCTGCTCAGGTGAAGACGTTAAGCAAATTTCAGCCCTTTATTGGGTTGTACTACTCGCAAGAGTATTTGCCGAAGTCTTTGCCCTGTGATGGTGGCAAAGACTTTTTATTGAAAGGAGGTAAATACACTTTGGCAATTTCAAAAGAACGTAAAGAGGAAGTGCTCTCCACTTACTCTGAATGGGTCAAGAAAAGCGAAGCCGTGATTCTCGTTGAGTATACCGGCGTCAAAATGAAGGACCTGAATACCATTCGCGCAAAGATACGTGAAACCGGTGGTGAATTTCACATTGTGAAAAACACCCTGGCTCGCCGTGTTTTCGCGGATCAAGGAATGGACCTGCCCAAGGATTATCTTGTCAAGTCCACAGCGATCTCTTTCGCATTCAATGATCCCGCTTCCACCGCAAAAGCATTGACCGATGCAACAAAAGGCAATGAGTTCATCAAGGTAAAAGGCGGTTTCATGGGCGGCAAGTCGCTCAATGCAAATCAGGTCAAGTCCCTGTCTGAAATGCCCCCGCTTCCCGTTATGCGCGCAACGCTTTTGGGCGTACTGCAGGCTCCAGCCAGCAAACTCGTGCGCACACTGGCAGAACCCGCTCGCGGTCTCGCAGCAGTGGTCAAGGCACGTTCAGAGAGCGCACAGGCTTCGGCCTAGTTATCGAATTCTGTGAGAATATCTCTCACCCAATATCGTCCAATTCAAAAATAATTACTTAGCAAGGAGTGCTAAACAATGTCTGACAAGCTCGAAAAACTCGTTGATGAACTTTCCACCCTGTCCGTACTCGAGGCCGCTGACCTCGTCAAGAAACTCGAAGAGAAGTGGGGCGTTTCCGCCGCTGCTCCTGTCGCTGTTGCTGCCGTTGGCGGCGCTGCTGCTTCCGCTGAACCTGTCGAAGAGAAGACCGAATTCGATGTGGTCATCAAGGATGCAGGTGCCAAGAAGATTGACGTCATCAAGGTCGTTCGCCAGTTGACTTCCCTCGGCCTTGGCGAAGCCAAGACTTTGGCTGAAACCGCTGGCTCCAAGGTCCTCACCGGCGTTGGCAAGGATGCCGCTCAGGATGCCAAGAAGAAGCTCGAAGAAGCCGGCGCTTCCGTCGTCGTCGAGTAATTTCACGGATTTTCAAACAAAAAGACGGCTCTTCGGAGCCGTCTTTGCATTTAAGTAAACTGACCTGGTACCAATATCCTACGCCACAAGTTGACTCTCAGGGAGGAAATTCCTATAATCGCTTCATTGGTCTGACCACCATACCACAGGAGCCGCCGTGAAAATTCAACCGATTACCCATAAAACTCTTGCAGAAGCCGTCGCTGGGAAGCTCGCTGGCTCACTCCTTGATGGCAGTCTCCAACCCGGTGCACAGCTTCCCCCAGAGCGTGAATTAATCACAAAATTTGGCATTAGCCGCTCGACGCTGCGCGAGGCCTTAAAGATGCTTGAGAATAATCAACTGATCGAGTCACGCCCAAATGTGGGCTGGTTCGCTCTCGAGATCAACGATTCAAATCTGACAGAGGCGAAGGAACTTTCGGGTTCATCGAATCAGGCTGAACGTCAGACCCGAAACGAGCCGCCAACAGGTCCGATCAGATTGCCAGTCCACATTGAAAAGCCAATTCACATCCCAAATCTTAGCAAGGACCGTCAAGGTACTTTTGATTTCATCTCCTGGTGGGATCGCGATAAAGTGCGAAATGCAAAGGTGCTGGTGATCGGGGCTGGTGCGTTGGGCAACGAAGTCATCAAGAATCTTGCATTGATGGGGATCGGCCATATCTTCATCGTCGATTTTGACAAGATCGAAGCGGCTAACTTAAGTCGTTCGGTGCTTTTTCGCGAAGCGGATAATAATCGCAGCAAGGCTGAGATCGCAGCTGCACGTGCAAAATCGGTAAACCCGGATATTCATGTGCAGTATCTGAACGGTGATGTGACTACCCAGCTTGGCCTTGGAATTTTTCGCCGCATGGATGCGATCATCGGCTGTCTCGATAATCGTGAAGCACGGCTTGCCGTTAATCGTTTTTGTTATTGGATGAACAAGCCGTGGGTGGATGGTGCGATTCAAGAATTGCTAGGATTGATGCGCGTCTTTGTGCCGGGGCAGGGTGCCTGTTACGAATGTACGCTCACCGAGCAGGCAATTCGCGACCTGTCGTTGCGTTATTCATGTCCGCTGCTTGCACGTCAAAATATTTTGCTTGGAAAAGTTCCAACCACGCCAACGATTGCCTCGATCATCGGAGGAATGCAATCGCAGGAGGCCTTGAAGATCATCAACAGCATGCCCATTGAGCCAGGCAAAGTGACTCACTTCAACGGCATGGTTAACATGATGCATACCACTGCATATTCACCCCGTGAAGATTGTGAATCGCACTGGACCTATGGCGATGTGACCGAATTGCCGGCCCGTGTCGAGCGGACGACTCTTGATGACCTGCTCCGCATTGCCTGTGCAGATCTTGGCTTGAACGCGGTACTTGAATTGGATCAGGAATTGATCACGAGGCTCGAATGTCCGAATTGCCATACAGCGGAAGAAATTGTACGCCCATTAAGTGAAGTGACTTTTGAAGCCGGGCATTGTCCAACCTGCGGTGTTTTGCGTGAAGCCAGCCTGACCCACATTATTACTGGCGATGAATCGTTTCTACACCGGACTTTAGCCAGTGTAGGTGTTCCGCCTCTTCACATTATCCGTGCTCATAATGGAGAAGAATATCGGTTTTATGAATTAAGCGGTGATCTTGAAGAAGCCCTTCATTTCCGCCACTTTGACTCCACGGTGAAATTAGATACGAAATCACAGACTTCCCGCATTCGTTTGAAAGATAAGGTGAAAATCAAGGATAAGGATAAAGAAGCTCCCCTTGTTATCAAGCCGCGTGGACGTGTTCGCCTGCGCGATTAAAAAGGAAGATCGAAGAACACAAAATGGCAACCCGTGCTTTAACGATGAGCAATTCCCTTCCCACTGCCAATCGCCAAAGAGGCTTTACAGGTCGACTGGTCTTGTTGCTGCTGTTTGTCGCGGGTATTACTTTCTGGACGTATTTTGTGTATATCAGCCAGCATTCGATCTCGAAAATATTGATGACGGCTTTTGCCGCTTTGATGATCTCGCTGGCGGCCAGCCTTGGAGCACGATTTCTTTTTTATAAACGCAACTGGTTTGTTCGGCTCATTACTGCCTGGGGCTCCCTGATTCTTGGTTTGTTTCTACTTGGGATCATTACAAATTGGAGAATGGGTATTGGGCCTGTTGAGTTTTGGCGGAGAACTTACGATTGGATCGAGATCGCCCAATTGGGCGGCGGAATGTTTGTCGCATTACTGGGTTTAGGTGCGTGGTGGCATGGACCTGCTGTTGCCCCGATTGCGCGCAAATCAAACCGCTCGCCCAAACACCGTCCAACTCCCGTACGTGAAGAAAGGCCACGCAGGCAGCAGCCAACTCCATCCGTTCGGTCTGAGCCGCCTCGCCTGGCTCAAACACCTGCAGCTCGAAGTTCTGGTCACAGAAATGCGGTGCAACTGAAAGTGGCAAAACAGGCGCGGGCGATAACGAGATCCGCTCCCCATGCGGAAAAGGTGGTTGTCGGACGGTTGACCAGGACGGTTCGCCCGGCCAGATTGCGGAAGTTATTTCAACGCAAGCGTGAGATGCAAATCTCCACCCATGAAGAACACCGCTGTCCGTATTGTTTGGAAGATGTCAAACGGAATGACCCGCGTGGTGTGAAGGAATGCAGTATTTGCCACACATTGCATCATGGTGACTGTTGGGATATCACCGGCATGTGCCAGGTGCCTCATCTAAATTCATAACGGAGGAAATGAGTATGCCAGATATTAATGTTTCGATCGTTTTGCCCAGCGGCGGAACCCGCGCTGCGGAAGTTCCGGATGACGTGACCATCCACGACCTAATGAGCGAGTTAACCTCATTGCTGGAATTGCCGACCACGGGTCCCGATGGACGCCCGATGGGATACCGCCTCGACAGCAAGGCACTCGGCCGTGAATTGAAAGATGGCGAGACGCTGGCTGCGGCAGGCATCCCGGAAAATGACCGGTTGATGCTCACGGCTGATATTACTGCCGGTGGTGTGGTCTCCGTTGCAGGAAGTCCGCGGATGCGCCGATTAAAAGGCGATTTCGAATTGATGAACGAACTCGTCTCGCGTAGTGACTTGATCAGCTTTCGCTCTGTTTCCAGTGCGCCGAATCTTCCGCCTGAACGATACATTGTGACCTTCCAATGCAAAAGCATTGTGGATGTGGATCGCGCCGGGAATCCCAAATTTGCAAATCATCACCAGGTGGAGATCTACCTGCACAATCAATATCCGCAGCGCTGGCCGGGTATGAAATGGCTGACGCCCATCTGGCATCCCAATATTAATCATGTAAATGGAAGTGTGTGTATCGATGCTGCCTGGTGGACTGCGAGTCGTTCGTTGGATCGATTGGTCATCATGCTGGGGGAGATGTTGCAATGGAAGAACTTCCATGATGACCCGAAAAAGCCGCCCTTCCCGTGGGATGTGGAAGCGGCGCGATGGTCTCGTGAATATCGCAAGAAACACCCAAACGCTTTCCCAGTGGAGACGCGCGAATTACTTCGACCGGAACGAGTGAAGGTAAAACCCATTGAGGTCAAAAAGAAACCTGTCATTCGATTGAAATAGCATGTTCATGAATGTGCATAAGCCGTGTTTATGCCAGTTGATAACGACCAAACAAAAGGAGAAACAACCATGTCTGATATCCCTGTAACACTCGTACTTCCCTCCGGGGGCAGCCGCACCGCTGAGGTGCCGGATGATGTTGTCGTCAAGGAATTGATTCCCGAGTTGACCACTTCACTCGAATTGCCAACCACGGGTCCTGATGGACGCCCGATGTCCTATCGTATCGACAGCAAGGCACTGGGCCGCGAATTGAAGGAAGAGGAGACTCTTTCCCAGGCGGGCATCCCACAAAACGACCGCTTGATGATGACTGCGGACGTTACCGCAGGGTAGACCCTCTCTCCTCCGGGTCACCCGCTCTCGGTTTAGGGTGACCCGGCTTTTTCCAACGAAATGGATGCATCATGGCTGGCGTAGGTATTCGCATTTCATCCCCCATCACTGAAAGACCCAAAGTGGCTTGCATGCCTTTGGCGCGTTCAAAGCACTGGCTTTCCCCTTACGATCAAATGGGTCCGCAGAACTCCTCTATAAAAGTATTTCTTTCCCAATCCGCATATTGTCGAATTGTGATGCACGCTGGCAGTGAAATGGATGATGAAGTGGGCGGTGCATTAATAGGGCTGTGGTGCATGGATCGCGATACCGAGGAACAATTCATTGTCGTCCAACATATGCTGCCCGCGCATCATACCCGTCAAGGCAGTGTTTATTTGACTTTTACACAAGATACCCTTGTTGGCTTTCACGAAGAACTTGAGAAAAACTTTGCCGGCAAAAGAATTGTTGGCTGGTATCACACACACCCCAAAATGGGAATCTTCCTTTCCCATTACGACACTTTTTTACATAATAATTTCTTCCCCGAACCCTGGCAGGTGGCGTTGGTGGTTGAACCCCATAAATCCCTCGGTGGTTTCTTTGTTCGAGACTTGGATGGAGGACTCAGCCCCACACGGTATTCCGGTTTTTATGAAATGAATGGAAATCTTGGCAGGGAGATGGTGGAGTGGAACAATCTTCAAGCAACTGAAGATGATGAAATGGAAGGAGGCTGATGTATGAATAGACAGATGCGTACCTATTATTACGCCGTGCTTGGTGCGATCGGTGGCTTGATCGGCTGGCAATTAAGTAATTTCCTCGGCTTGTCGATTGTGACAAATTTATACCTAAGTGAGGCAATTGTCGGCGCTCTCGTTGGTCTGGTGATCGGCCTCTTTATCGGCCTTACAGAAGGCTTGCTTACAAGAAATATTGTTCAAGCCGTGAAATCCGGTTTGTTCAGCGCACTGCTTGGAATGATCGCGGGCGGCATTGGTTTGCCGCTTAGTGAATTCCTGTTTCAAGCGGTGGGCGCTGGCCTCCTCGGCCGTGCGTTAGGTTGGGCGATTTTCGGCCTTTTGCTCGGCCTCGCTGAAGGCGTTGTTGGAAAAAGCCAGGCTTGGAAAGGGATGCTCGGCGGTTTGATCGGCGGTGCACTTGGCGGTGTTTTGCTTGAAAGCGCGCACAACTGGTTGAAAGATCCGCTGACGGGAAAAGCCGCAGGCCTTGTGTTGCTTGGCGCTTCCGTGGGCGCATTCATTTCACTGATCGTTGTTTTGCTCTCGCGTGCCTGGCTTGAAATTACATCAGGCAAGCTCAAAGGTACAGAGTTCATTCTTGATAAATTCATGCGTGCAGGCGGGCCTGCTATTGCAATTGGCAGCTCGCCGCTTAAATCCGAGATCGTGATTCCCGATCCGGATATTTCCCCTCAACATGCCATGCTTACCGGCGATGGGACTGTCTTCACTCTCAAGGATATGTCTCTTTCCGGCACAACCATTAATGGAAGAAAAATAGAACGAACACAACTATCCAATGGACAAAAAATCCGCATGGGTAACACCGAAATGGTGTATCACGAAAAGAGGTAACCATGCATAAAAAACTACTCCGCATCTTTCTCAGCCTGGGCCTGTTTCTGTCTTTGATGTTTTTCCCTTCACTCACAGTTTCCGCGCAGGGTGATGCGCAGGTTCGCATCACCCAGGTGGATAATTCCAACTTTCCGAATGTGACGGTATATGTATCGGTCACTAATTCCGCTGGTGAGCCGATAGGTGTGGACCCGGCAACACTTCAAATTTCGGAAAACGGTCAACTCATGCAACCCGTGGATATACGGGGAGGTGGCGCAGGTCAGGCCGAGCCGCTGACCACCATGCTGGTCATGGATATCTCCGGCAGCATGGATAAAAAAGATAAATTTACTGCCGCCAAGGAAGCTGCAAAAACCTACGTTAGTCAGATGCGGTCCGGGGATCAGGCAGGTTTGATCACCTTTGATTCGCAAGTACATTATGTTCAGCCAATTACAACAGATACTGCTGCTTTGACCGAGACCATTGATCTGCTTCGGACGGGCAGTGATACTGCCATGTTCAACGCATTGCTGGAAGCTGAAAAGGCATTGGTGGGCGTGTCTGGCCGTAAGTCGATCATCGTCCTCACGGATGGGTTGGATAATCAAAGCCAGGTCACCGCTGATGATGTGATCACAACCATCGGTCCCAGCGGACTCACCATTTCCACGATTGGGTTTGGCGATGCCGGTACCGCTTCTCAAGCTGGCCTTGATGAAGCAGCGTTAAAATCCCTGGCTGAAAAATCCGGCGGGCTGTACAGCTATGCCGCCGATTCCGCTTCTTTGAGCGCCTTGTATCAGCAATATGGCCGTTCACTGCAAAGCGAATATGCGATCACATATGTTTCCCCTGCGAGTCTGCGGGATGGTATCAATCGAAATTTAAGCGTTTCGATTTCACAAACCGGAGCTGTCACACAGGGATTGTATAACCCGGGTGGGGTGCTGCCTGAAGTAGGTGGGTCTTCCTGGGTCTTGTTTGTGAGTATGCTGGCTGGCCTGCTTCTGCTCTTGATCATTCCCACAATGATTTCCGGTGTGGGTGGTATGTTTGGCAAGTCAAAAGGCAAGGGACGTATTAAGCTGGCAAATGCTTCGCCGGGTCCAAGTGCCAGGAAGGCGAATATCAAGATTAAGTAGTTCAAAAAACACCCCACATCGTGGGGTGTTTTTTGAACTACGCGGATTGAAAAATCTCAATCGGGTTTCCAGACGGATCTTCTGCCAGAATCTGTTTGCCGCCGGGGCCAGTAATGATTTTGTTTCGAAATGATATTCCCGCTTTTTTCATGTCTGAAACTAGCGTCTCGATATCGTCCACTTCCACCACAAAGCGATTCCATCCGCCGGGCTGGGGTGTGCTCCCATCCGGCATGGGGCGTGCCGCGGAGGTTTGAGGGCCGCTCAGCCAAAGTTCCAGATCACCTTTTTCAATAATGGCAAAAGCTGGTCCCATTTGGTCAACGAGAGAAAAGCCCAAATGATCAACATAAAATTTAATGGATTCTTCCACATCCTTGACCATATATCGAATTGTCGCCATAGTAGATTCTCCTTGTTAAATAAATACAGCCCGACAAAAGTCAGGCTGTAACATAAATTATTTAATTAAAGCGGTCCATTTTTCGAATGACCATGACCACTTTTCCCTTGATCTCAACCAATTCATTCTTTTTGATCATGATAGGCTTCATGGTCGGGTTTGCGGGCTGCAGGCGGAAACCATCTTTTTCCTTGTAGAAATACTTGAGTGTGGTTTCGTTGCGATCAGAAAGCCAGACTGCGACCATATCGCCATTGCGTGCATCCTGAGAAGGTTTAAGGATGACGATATCACCATCATTGACCATGGCATCGATCATCGAGTCTCCCTGTACTTTGAGTGCAAAAAGTTCCTTGCCCTTTTCTTTTCCAGGCATCAGGGATGTGGCGATTTCCACGGAATCTTCAGGAGTGAATGACCCGAAATCTGCATTTGAAGGAACGGGAATTGGTTCACCAGCTTGAATTACACCAAGGACAGGAACACGGAGCATATCTCCAAGAGGGGTATTTCCTGTCAGGCGCATGCCGCGTGAAATCTTGCGGTCTCTTTCAAGGTAACCGCTCTTCTCCAGTTGATCCAAATAGTAGTTCACAACAGAAGTGGAGGAGATATCACAATGCTCTCCAATCTCACGAATGGAAGGTGGGTGCTTGTGTTCTCGCTGATAGGACGCAATAAAATCCAAAATCTTTTGGTGGCGCTCCCCAATTCCTTTGCTTTTTCGAACCATCATCATTTAAGCCTCCTGCCAATAAAACTGGCATTTTGAGCTTTCTTCGCTCATTTGTGCTAGGAATGATAATCGAACGCCTGTTCTGTGTCAAGGATTTTATGAAACCCAAATCCGGCTTATACCCAGGTTCGGCGGCGCATCCAAATGTACATTGTCACAGGCAAAACCAGCATGATAGCAAGCATCACTTCGAACATTTGCGTGTTGGTCCAGCCTGTCAGGTGGGCGACTGGCTCAAAGAAATTCATGCCGAAAAAGCCGGTAACGAAGGTAATAGGCATGAAAAGGGTGGTAATGATCGCGAGAGCCTTCATGACTTCGTTCATGCGGTTGTTAATGACCGAGAGGTAGGTGTCCATCGCGCCGCCAACCAGATCGCGCAGACTTTCGTTGATATCATGCAGCCTGACCAGGTGATCGTAAATATCACGAAAGAAAACCCGATCCTTTGGATCGATTACACGGTAATCATCGCGGGCCAGCTTATTAAAAACTTCCCGTTGTGGAAGAATGATTCGGCGCATGGTAAGCAAAATGCGCTTCAATGCAAATATCTGTTCGAGGGTATTGCGGGTTGGATTGTCGAAAACTTGATCCTCGATTTGATCGATTTGGCGATCGATCTTTTCCACCAGCGGCATATATCCCATCACAAGTGAATCGGAAATGCGATACAACAGGTGATCGGGACCATCCTGGACATGGCGTAAATCGCGTTGACATGCGGACCAGGCATCTTCAATTCCCGAAAACAATTGATCGTGGATGGTGACTACGTAGTTGCGGCCCAGGAAGATATCCAGCTCGTCGATCTCAGACTCGAATACTCCATCCTCATGTTTATAGTTCATGATGTTTAAGACCATGTAAATGTAATCGCCCCAGTCGTCGATTTTCGGGGTGTGGGTTTCCTGGAGGGCGTCGTCAATGGCCAGCGGATGGAAGTTGAAGCCAAGCAGAATAGGTTCGGCAATTTCCGGGGGTTCACCGATGAAATCGACCCAAAGCAGGCTTTTTCGGTCTCGGAGGAGGCGTGGAAACTCCTCTGACTTAATATCTGTGCGCAGGGGTTTGCCGGGAGAGTAGTAGAGGGAGCGGATCATGGATTGGTCTCCAAAAGCAGGATTTTTACCTAGAAATTAAGAATATTTAAATCCAGGTTTATTTTATTGATTTATCTATTGACAAAATTAAAAAGATAAGTATAATTTATCTATAAAATGGCATAAAAAAGTAAAATTATTGAAGTTGATCTTAGTTTTTCCAAGGAGAGCTTATGAAGATCACCTTGCCCGATGATTTTTAGTAATTTTCCATAAAACCATAAGTATTTAGTGTTCCCATTTTATCAAGGATAATACCATGAGCTACTTTGCCCCTGAAAAACAAGCTGAACTGAATCGCCAGCAGATCCTCAAGGACATGGAGGAAATCAACCTCCAAAACGAGGCTACGCGAGGTAGGAATATCATGAGCAAAATACTTGCCTCTTTGGGCGTATGGATGGTTGTTCGAGGAGAAAAGCTGCGCCAGAAAAACTCCCTCTCGCAAGTACAATACTCGAACTTAAACAAAAGAGTGATTCAACGTTGATAATAACCAGATTATATTTCGAACCATTGAATTTGGAGAATTCCCTATGAGACCTGCACCGACCCGTTGCCCTGTTTGCGAATCTGAGTTGTCTGTTACTCGTTTACATTGTTCCTCCTGTGAAACCACCATTGAAGGCCATTTCATCTCCGGCCAATTTGGAAACTTAACTCCGGACCAGTTGAACTTTGTATTCACCTTTGTCCGCTGTGAGGGGAAGATCAATCGCATGGAACAGGAGCTCGGTCTTTCCTACCCAACTATTCGCAATCGGCTGCATGAAGTGATCCGTGCATTGGGTTTTGAGCCCGGCCGCGATGAACCGGTCGAGATCTCGCAGGAAAAACGAAATTCCATTCTCGAAGATTTGAGCGCAGGCAAGATCACTGCCGAGGAAGCCACACGTTTACTGCGTGGAGAAGAGGAGTAAACCATGTCCGGGACTATTTCTGCAGGACGCAATCCCAGAATCGTCATTGATACCATTGGTGGTGATCTCAGCCTGGTCGGCTGGGACGGCGAGGATGTGCTCGTCAAAGGGGATGACGATACCATGCAGGTCAAGCAGGTGGATAATGAAATCAGGATTTCTTGTGACGATGATTTGTCGATCCGTGCGCCAAAAGGTGCCTCCATTTTTATTCAAAATGTGGCCGGAGATGCATCGATTCGCGGCATTTTAGGAGGGATCGAATTAAACGAGATAAGCGGTGACCTCTCCATCCGCGATGTGGATTCCGTGGCCATCGATACGGTTCAATCGGACTTCAGCTTGCGGGGTGCAAGGGGACATTTATCCGTCAAAAACGCACATAGCGATGTGTCCATCCGCGAAGTGGAAGGAAATATCTCCCTCGAATCGGTGGGGGATGATCTTGCATTGCGCGATGTGCGCGGCAATGTCAGTGCAAATGTAGGGGAGGATGTGGTGTTTTATTTGAATCCACAACCCGGGATGAATTATGCGATCAATGCAGGCGAAGATATTTTACTGGTCATGCCGCCCAAGGCAAATGCAACCCTCACCATGAGCGCCGATGAAATTTCCATTGATTGGAAAGGCAGCGAACTGGAAGATGATGCCACTTCCGGCGTGATTGTCTTGGGAGATGGATCGGCCAACATTAACTTGAGCGCCGGCAGCGATATTCGCGTTTCCAATCAGGCGGATGCCGGAGAATCGGCGGAAGATTTTGGCAACTTTGCCGGTATCGGCATGGATTGGTCCGGGTTTGGCGAAAGAATTTCACGCCAGGTGGCGCAGGCAGGCAAACGTGCGGCTGAAGCAGAGCGTCGTGCAGCTGAAACAGCGCGCCGGGCCATGGAGCGCGCCGAGCAGAATCGCCGCCGCTTTGAAGAACGCGTGGAGGGCCGTGTGCGTGGCAAAGTGAATGTGGGTGTGGGGCGTTGGAATTGGGATCTTTCCCCGAAGGGCGCGCCGATGCCTCCGATGCCACCCAAACCACAGGCTTCTGAAGAGGAAAGACTTGCGATCTTGAAAATGCTGCAGGAGAAAAAGATCTCAGCGGAGGATGCGGATAAATTGTTATCGGCCTTGGAAGGAGATGTGTAATGTCTTCTGAAGAACGCAGGAAAATTTTGCAGTTGGTGGCAGATGGAAAGATCAGTGCGGATGAAGCCGCTGCTTTGATGCGTACCCTCGATGAAACTGCCGACGAGGAAATTGAGGTCATCGAAGCGGGACCAGTTGCGGGCGGGGAACGAAGCGATCCTTCCGATTTTGAAGAAGTCCGCAGGCGGGCCATGCGCTGGGCGATGATCCCGCTGTGGGGCGGAGTCCTCTTCACGATTTTGAGCGCATGGGGCATGTATTCCGTTCAACAAAATACAGGCTATACCTTTTGGTTCTTCTGTTTGGGAATGCCGTTACTATTCGGCGTTTTATTGATCGTGTTGGGCGCGGGTGGAATCGGTTCGCGCTGGCTGTATGTAAATGTGGATCGGACCCGGGCACGGGATTGGCCGAAGAATATTACAATTGCGCTTCCGCTTCCGCTCGGACTGGTGAGCTGGTTCCTCAAAAATTTTGGGAGTCACATCGAAGGGCTTAAGAAAACCACAGTGGATGAAGTGATCATGGCGATTTCATTGACAAAGGCTGTGAAGGAGCCATTGATCGTCAACGTGGAAGATGGCAAGGACGGCGAACGCGTGCAGGTATTCATCGGTTAGGAGAGATTGACATGGCAAATAGTGAAGAACGAATGAAAATTCTGAAAATGATCGAGGAGGGCAAGATCAGCGCAGACGAGGCCTCCAAACTGCTCGCCGCATTAAGCAGTGACTCGCGCCGCGGGGTTCCCACTCCACCACGCCCGCCAGGTGGTGGCTCAGCCCGCTGGCTGCGCATCCGCGTGACCGATACTCGCACAGGACGCTCCAAGGCTTCTGTGCAAATTCCGCTTGCGCTGGTGGATGCCGGCATGAAGATCGGCGCACATTTCGCCCCGGAAGTGGAAGGTGTGGACATGTCCAACGTGATGGAGGCCATGCGTATGGGCGTAACCGGCAAGATCATCGATGTGGTGGATGAGGAAGACGGGGAGCACGTTGAGATTTATGTGGAGTAGGTGGTAGGAATCTGGAACTGGTGAATAGGAAGAGCGACTCTTGTGCAAGGGTCGCTTTTCATTTAAAAAAATATTTATGACATTATTAACTTGACAATTTTGCAAGGCTGGGAATATTATAGAAGCACTCAATAGGGGGTGAAATGAAAGCCCTCAAAAAACTACAACAACTAAATATTTTTCAGATGATTTAATAACTTGGAGTCATTATGTCGCCTATTTTCAAATCAGGAACTGAAACCATTTCACGCATGATCTTGACGGTCATTGTATTGTTCAACGCCGCCGTTCCCACAGCGGCACTGGCGCTGCCGTCAAAGTCCGATGAAACTGCCGCCCTGGAAACTACGGCAGACAGCAATTCGCTGCCAGTACAATCGCCGGTTTATTATGAGCCGAGCCCGGCATTGCAGAATCCAACCCGGTTCAGCGAAGATGCGGACGAGGAAAAACCAGCGACGCCTGAAAAGGACCCGATTGAGTTCAGCATTTCGACGGACAAGGGAAAGGTGGGCAGTAGCCGTACAGTGACCATTAATGTGGTCGTTCGAAACAATTCCGAAATAGAGGCAACCAACCTGACCTATTATGATAAGTTGGAAAAAGGCCTGGAATATGGGTCCTCCACGGACAAATCGGTTCGATATAATTTTCTTAACAGTACGGTGACATATAAGATCAAACAATTAAAGGCGGGGGAGGAAGCGACCTTTTCATATACGATCAAGGTAAAAAACAATAAATCGGGAAAACTTTCCATCCATAATGCGGAGATCGAATACGATTATGGCAAAGAAACGCGCGCGCAAACCGCATCATTGGGCTTTGCCGATAACAGCGCCTTGGTGAATTCAGATGCGTTGATCATTATTCCAGATCAGGCAGGCGACGGTTGGGAGACTGCCGGCCGATATTCGCTGTATCTAAACCAAGAAGTATTACCGCAGCAAGCCGTGGTGGCAATTGCACCCGCAAAAATCTCCGGAAAGGGACCGGCACTTCAGTTCAATTTGGATTTGATCCAAACGACGGCACCCGCTACAGCGGTATCCGGGGATTTGGCCGAACAGGATATCACACTCAACAAGGAAGTCGAAACTGTTTTCGAATCTCCTGCATACCTGGAGATCAACCTCGATGGCGTGGCGGACCTGTCCAACATGCCCGCGGACCAGGAACCTTACGTGGCCACATACGATGAAGAGAGCAAAGTCTGGGTGAAGGTGCCGATCGTCGAAACAGACCCCGCCACCAATTCCGTGACCGTGGAAGCGGCTCACTTCTCCACCTGGGGCGCAGGCCTTGGAAATTCGTTGCCGAAAAACGGGGCAAATGTTCTTCTTTTCGATCAACCCTACACTTCACTTTTTACCGGCGCTTCCCGTTACAGCATTCCGATTTGGACTCCTTCGGGACGTGCAGGCATGGCACCGGATGTTTCGCTTTCTTATTCCAGCGCAACAGTGGATGGCGTATTGGGTGATGTGCAGGCGCCGTGGGTGGGGGTGGGTTGGAATATCGATGGGATCGAAGTGGTTCGCAAGATCACCACGAATGAAAATGGATATGGATACAACAACAGCTTTGCCTTAACCCTCAATGGAACAGTCTACGAATTGCTGGTGGACCCGAATAACCCCAATCGATATTACACAAAACAAGGCTCATTCCTGTATGTGGAACGGCATAACTTTGCGCTCGGTAATTCCGGCGAGGTGACGAATAAAACCGGCGAATGGTGGGAAGTGGTATCCACCGATGGGACGCGATATCGCCTGGGCTGGAACAATGATGCCGAGCAATTGGCCTTGATGTATGGATACGCATGCAAGACCGGGAATCCGTGTACGACCCCGGGTGGAGCCTATGCAACTTTGGGATACGCCGGTAAAGCCGAAGACTTGGTTGCGCTTCGCTGGCGCGTGGACAAGATCACCGATGCCCACGGCAATACCATCACTTATTCCTATACAGAAACACAACCCTCCGCTGCCACCACACTGGCGCCATTTGACCGCGAGAGTTATTTAAGCACCATCTCTTATACAGGTTTTGAAAACCCGCAGGGTGGGTCAGGCAACCTGACACCCGGCTATCAAGTGGAATTTGTTACTGCCCCGCGCTCGACCATAGGCGATGTGCCGACCACATTTAATATTTGGGACAACCTCGACAGCAAGTATCTGGACAAGATCCTGATCAAATGTCTGTTGTGCGAAACGCCCAATCAGGTAATCCGCACGTATGACCTGAATTATTCACTGGCGACAGTTCCAAATGCCAATGGGACCCTGACCCTGACCGATATCAAGATCAGCGGCGAAGGATACTCCGAAGGCGGGCAAAGCGTTCAGGCGGTGAATGCACCGACGATCAAGTTTAACTATCAAAATCTTGATAATCGAAACGTAACCGGGACCTCGAACGACCGATATACCTATCCGCGTATGCAGGTGATCAATAACGGCACGGGCGGCTTGTTGACCTATTCCTATGAAACCGACGGCCGCGGCATCGACTCCTGGTACAACTATCGCGTTAAAGATGTGCGCGTGGAGGGTGGATTGGGTACTGCGGCTCTACAAGCTTATACCTATACCACGCCGGTGTATACCAACGTGGGCGGGACCAACCTCGGCGACCTGATCGGTTACACCACCACTTCAGAGAAGCAGCTGGATTACAACAATGCCAATGCGGTGATCCTCGAAACGAAACACGATTTTGGCACGGCAGGCCTGGATACCGGCTATGAATTAAAGACCGAGTGGTTGAGCGGCACCACGGTGCTTCGAAAGACCACGAATACGTATGTCACCGATAATACAAAAGCGCCATTCTCCGGATGGAATTATCGCTATTTGTATCAGACCATTAATTATGTGAACAACGGCGGAAGTTTACTGGTCGCTTCCAAGGTGGTGTATACCCGCGACCCGGCCACCGGGAACCTGCTCGTGCAAACCGATTTCATGGGCACCTCCACCTATCGCAAGACGTATTATGAATATCTAACGAATATCAACCCCAATGTTTATATCTTGGACAAGGCATCGCGTGTATTGGTGGTAACCGCCTCCAATGCGGTCCTTTCGGATACCCGTTATCACTATGATGATCGGATCAACGAAGCCCCCACTCGTGGAGATTTGACTCTGACGCAGAACTTGACCGGCAGCGGTGATGCCGTGGTCAACAGTGGAGCGCACTTCGATGTATATGGCAATGTCGAAAGGCAGACCCAATACACGGCCTACGGCACGGTGAACGTTGCAGCCAGTGGCGGTTCTCAGGAATCATCAGTGGTTTATGATTCTGCTTTCCACACGTACCCGATCTCTCAAACAAACCCGATGGGGCAGAGTACTTCCACGGCTTATCTTTATGCCTTGGGTGTGCCGTTTCGTTCGACGGATATCAATGGGTGGGTGACCACGACCAAATACGATAGCCTCGGCCGCCAGCTTTCGATCCAGGTGCCCGGGGTGGAGGATGAATCGGTTTGGTACAACTACCCCAGTCCGAATGGAAGCGGTGTGATTCCCGCTCCCTATTCCGTTGAGATGCAAATTCTCGATACCACTGCGAATGCCTATCGCTCCGTTTGGGGGATCTATGACGGCATGGGCAGGCAGATCCAAATGCAAGTGTACGATGACGACCAGGATAAGATATTGGTGACCGATACGGAATTTAACCCGCATGGAAGCGTCTATCGACAGAGCTCGCCTTATTACGTAAATTCTTCCGGTGGGTTCTACGTCACACCGGCTGGGACCCAATTTACCAGCAGCCTGTATGATGCGTTGGGACGCGTGACCCAGGTAACCCAACCCGGCAACTTGACCACATTGACTTCTTATAACGGCTTTGTAACTACGGTGATCAACCAGCAGGGACAAACGACCGAGCGCGCCACCGATGGATTGGGCCGCCTCACCACAGTGCGTGAATACAGCGACAGCAACACCGTCTACGCCACTACGCGGTACGCCAACGACGAATTGAATCGCCTGGTTTCCATGACCGACGCCCAGGGCAATATCACCACACTGACCTATGACTGGCTGGGACGCAAAACCGGCATGGACGACCCGGACATGGGCATCTGGACCTATCAATACAACCCAACGGGCACCCTGCATCAGCAAACCGATGCGCGAAGCGAGACACTCACGTTTGGCTACGATGCCTTGAATCGCCTGATCTCCAAGACCGGCAGCGGCGTCAATACAGGATATACCTACGGCAGTACCCCGGGAAATTACGGGTTCCGCATCGGTATGACCGACAGCAGTGGCGCTTCGACCTGGAGTTATTCCAACTTTGGGCGGACCGTGACCGAAGTGCGCGCATTAACCGGTGCAGCCTCTTCGCAATCGATGACCACGACATCCGATTGGTTGGGACGTCCGCTTTCGATGACTTATCCCGATGGCGAAGAATTAACCTACACCTACGATGCTCTGGGGCGACCGGATACATTGGATAGCGATACGCCTGCCGATACTTTGGTGGACCTGACCTACAATGTCCTTGGGCAGGTGACGACACAGGTGTTGGGCAATGGGGTGACGATCACCAACACCTACGATGCGAATACCAACCGCCTGACTTCGCGCACCAGCACGGGGAATCTGATCAACTTTGGATACACCTACGACCCGGCCGGCAACATCACGACTTTGACCGATGGCGTGCTCAACGAAACCCATCAATACACGTATGACTTTCTCAATCGGCTGAAGACCGCCAAAGCCTTCACGACCGGCAATACAAGTGCAGTCAAATACGACCAGCAATTTGAATATGATAAGGTGGGAAACATTACCCAAATGAACGATTGGGTGACGGCCACACCGATCGTATCCCTCGACCTGCCATCTGCCTCGCATGGTTTGTTCGCGCCGGTTTCCTACCGCTCGCCGCAAATGGCGAATGAGGGCAGCTTCCCGAATTCGTTGATGAGGCAATCTGGCGATACCGAAACGCCTACTCCCACAGAGACTCAAACGGCGACTGAAACAGAGACGCCGACGGAAACTGCAACCGTAACCACGACCCCAACGGTAACGGCAACAGCTACATCAACTGCGACGGCAACATACACAAAAGTGCCGACCAATACTGTTGCCTTCTCTCCGACACCTTCGGCCACCCCATGGTCCGGCGCGGATGGCTATACATCTTCAATGCTTCACTTCAATGGACCGGATGCATCCACTTCGATTATTGATGAAACTGGAAAGGTGTGGACTGCCAGTGGAAATGCGCAACTTGATGACTTACGCTTCAAGTTTGGTGGGACTTCTGCATTTTTTGATGGTACGGGAGACCTGCTTTCAACCAACAATCATTCAGACCTTCAATTGGCAGCTAATAACTTCACGATTGATTTTTGGGTCCGGTTCAATAACTTGCCGTCAAGCGGTGCAATCAAGACTTTTATAGAAAAAGGCGATGCGACGGGGCGTTATGACTATTGGTTTTATTTAAAAAATAATGGAGGCACTTACGAGTATCACCTTGAAACATGGAATTCTGGTGCTTATTCGGTTAATTTCTCAGTACCAAGCCCTGGTCTTTCGACAAGCGCTTGGTATCATGTTGCACTTGTAAGGAATGGTAGCAATTTTTATGTATTCCAAAATGGAACCCAGGCTGGCGCCACACAAACAGATGCTGATGCCCTTTACAACAATACCTATGCTTTGCATGTTGGAAGTGTTCTCTGGTCGGGTTCGTACGCAATAGATGGCTGGATTGACGAGTTTCGCGTGAGCAAAGGTGTTGCTCGCTGGACTTCCAATTTCACTCCACCTACAGCCGCATATGGGTATGGACCCGAGCCTACTGCGACGCCAATTACTAATACATTGACACAGACCAGTACGCCAACCAAAACGAGCACATCAACCAAAACCAGCACATCTACAGCAACATTTACACCATCAAGGACGCCCACGCCATATACCATTACTCCGACCTCCACACCAGAATTTGGGAGTCTGTCTGCATATTGGTCTTTCGAAGGGGTGACAGGTACTACGGTAAACGACGAAGCGGTTGGCGATGCGACCAATAACAGTGCCGTACTCACAAATGGGCCGGTGGTTCAGTCTTCCGGCGCACAAGGCTCTTCTCTTTTCTTCGATGGTTCCAACGATTATGCATCCATTGCCGATCAGGCTGAGATCAAGAAGGATGGCAGCTTCACCATCTCTGCATGGGTCAACCCTGCCTCCATCGTCACGGGACGCACGCAATATATTTTGCAAAAGGGTGCTGCGAATAAGGACTATGGTTTCATTACAGTGTCCACACAAGGCACTGCCACGCCCACGGCCAACCCGGGTAACAGCAATGCCAACGGCAGCATCGCCTTCCAGATCGGTGACCTGACTCCCAATACGTTGTATGGCCCGATCCTGCCGGTCAACACGTGGACGATGGTAACGGGTGTGTATGATTCCACAGCGGGACGAATGCGCCTCTATCTCAATGGCGAATTGGTCGCCTCGCAAGCGGTCACCGGGACCCTCAGCATGAGTACCACTGGCTTGACTTTCAGTTCCAGTGTTGCGGCCAATGTGTATCACGGCTCGCTCGACGAAGTGCGCTTCTATAACCGCGCACTGCTCGATTCCGAAGTGCAAACGATTTTTGGCAGCTTTGCCACGCCCACCCCGCTGGCAATATCCGCGACACCCACTGTAATTACCGCTACTCCCAATATCACCCCCATTCCTTTAGGTCAGCAGCCGTGGGGAACGGGGAATGATGGCGATTTGACGATTGCTGCCAATACGACATTCAATATCAATACACAGACCAATGGTGTCAATAACCGTACCTGCGCGGATGGGGTTGCCTACAGTGTGACTCAATTGGGTGACACTGCTGCGACTCTTGGGAGTGCCATTAATCCGACTGTAACTCCGCCCGCAACGGTTACTGCCACTCCTACCGGCACGGTGACACCTGGTACTCCGCCTGTGTCCATCTGCCTCGCAGCCGGCGATGAAGTTCTTCTTGTTCAACTCGCAGGAGACAGCACCACAAGTTACAACAGCGGATCCTATGAATTTTTGCGCGTGGCATCTGTCAATGGGACGACCGTAAACTTCTCGACTTCGAAGACGAAATGGTATGGGTACGGCTGGCGCAATGACCTGAACATCGGCACTGGCGCCGGTCAAATTCGCGTTATGTTAATGCGTGTGCCAAACTACAACAATGTGACTTTGTCTGGTTCCAACGCAAAGTTGACGGCGAACTCATTTGATGGGAATAAATATGGGGTCGTTGTTTTCCGTGTTTTTGGACAATTGACAGGCAGCGGTGTTATCACTGCTACCGGTCTTGGCGGTGGTGGCGGGTATGCCAAAGGCGGGGATGCAGTCGTTGGACGTAGTGGCGGTGGTGGCGGGTTTGGTACCAACGGCGGGACCGCGACCAGTGATGGTTCCGGAGGAGCTGGCGGTATTGCCTTTGGAGATATTACCCTGCAAAAGATCTACCTGGGCTCGGCAGGTGGGTCTACCAGTGGGTACGAAACACAAGGTACTTGTGGCGGCGGGAATGGACCCATCATCTCGTGTACGATATGGCATCCCGGACCCGGCGGCGGAAGTGGCGGTGGTATCTTGATGATCTCTGCCCAGACCATAAACTTTACAGGACCGATTGAAAGTAACGGAACAGCAGGCGGGCAATGGCAGGATGTATACGTGTATGGCGGTGGTGGTTCGGGTGGTAGTGTTCGCGTTGATGGAGCAAATATTTCTATCAACACCATCACGGCAAGCGGAGGTGCCGCTGGCGGCGGGGGGGCAGGTGCGGGTGGCGTTGGACGCGTAGCTGTTTATTATTCCACAAGTCAATCGGTAACGAATTCGAATCCAACGGCGTACCTGGCTGTCCTTGGTCAATCCTCCACGCCAACTCCCACAGCTACCCCCATCAATCTTACCGTGACCCCATCTCCCTGGGGGAACGGGAAAGATGGAAACCTGACCATCAATTCGGGTGCGACCTTTAATATATCAACGCAAAACAGCGGGACGCGCCTCTGTCAAGATGGTGGTGATGGGGTAGCCTATTCGATCATTAAATTAACAAGTTCCTGGGCTCAGCTTTCAACCGCGCCAACGAATGGTTGTCTTAGTGCGGGTGACGAGATCATGTTATTTAACATGCAGGGAACGGCGGCAAACCCGAACAATGCAGGACGGTTCGAATTTCTACGTATTGGTGGTGTTGTCGGAGATACAGTATATTTTACAACTGACAAAATTAATTTCTATGGAGATAATGTCGGTGATGACAGCAACATTGGTATTGCAACCACTGGAGGAAGTGTTTATCAACAACGCGTGGTGATCCAACGTATTCCCAATTACAACAATGTAACCATCAACGGCACACTTACCAGCGCTGGATGGAATACATACAAGAATGGCGTGGTGGCTTTTCGTGCGGCAGGTACATTAAGCGGTAGTGGAACAGTGAATGTTAATGGACTGGGGTATGGAAGTGCAACAGGATATGCCGGAGTAGGGGTTTGGGGAACTCACGTTGGCTCTATCTTTGGCGGGGGAATGCCCGGTCTCGATGGTGGGGACCGTTTCTCGGGGTCCGGGGGTGGGTATGGCACAAGCGGTTCGGACTCTTCAAATAATCGTGTGGGCGGGTACTCTTATGGCAACCCGCAGCTTAGTTTACTCTTTCCAGGCGGGGGAGGTGGGTATGGTGGCTGGTGCCCCAGTTGTGAGCAGCAGGCAGGTGATCCAGGTGGCGCTGGAGGCGGCATTATTTGGATCGCCGGTCAGACGATCTCTTTCACAGGAAGCCTGACCTCGAATGGCGCCAATGGCGGAACCCTTGGCGGTGCCGCTGGCGCGGGGGGAAGCATACGGGTGGAGGGTGATACGATTGCTTTGAACACGGCTTCAATTTCCGGCGGCACGTACCGTGTTGCGGCCGGTATAGGGCGTATCGCCGTGTATTATCGTACTTCTTTTACAGCCAACTTTACGCCCGGCTATCAATTGCAGGTAAACCCCAATACCACGTCTACTCCAACGGCAACGCCGACGGAAATTGCCTACGATAACAATACAAAATCCCTGCTCCACATGGATGGTACGGATGCCTCGACTAGTTTCCCTGATCCAACCGGCAAAGTGTGGACTGCGAATGGAAATGCCCAAGTCGATACAGCACAGAGTAAATTTGGCGGTGCTTCTGCTTTGTTTGATGGCACAGGAGATTATTTAAGCGCTCCCGATAGTGCGGATTGGGATCTAAATGGCGACTTCACAATCGATTTCTGGGTGCGATTTAATAGCTACAACACGTACCAAAACATAATTAGCACAACAACAGACGGTGGCGCCAATGGCGGTTTTTGGCTGGAATTTGGCAGCACTCGTGGATTCACGTTATACAATAACACGGCCTTGCTTTTGGAGGACAATGTAACCAGCTTAACTGGGTTGTCGACGGGCACGTGGTATCACTTTGCTGTTGTTCGATCAGGGACCGGCACCAACAATTTGAAGCTTTATAAAGATGGAGTTTTGGCTGGTCAGGCTTCATCGAATGCAACTATTAACGGGGGTTCGAATCCAATGTTAATAGGCAAGTATGCAGGGAATACAACCACTTGGGGTTTCAACGGCTGGATCGATGAATTCCGCTTTAGCAAAGGCGTCGCCCGTTGGACCTCAAACTTCACGCCGCCTACTGCTGCCTATTCCGGAACCTATGTTCCAACCACCCCAACCGCGGCACCGACCGGCTGGGTGGAGAAGACCTACACCTACTCGACCGCCATCCCCCATGCAGTGACCTCCGTCACCGACAAGAACGCGGCCAGTTTGGGCGCGTACACGTACGACGCCAACGGCAACATGACCTGTCGCGTGGAAGCGGGTGTGACCTACAAGCAGGTGTACAACGCGGAGAATCGCATTTCGTCGATCATGAAGCTGCGCTCCGGGACATGCACGGACGCCAGTCCCGTGCTCGAAACGAAATGGGACTTCGCCTACGACGGCGATGGGACTCGCATGGCCACGCTCGTGACTCCGTATGACGAGACCACGGGCCTGCCGCTCACATCTTCGTTCACGGCCTATTACTTCGGCGGCGCGTATGAGACCCGTTCCGATGGCGCGATCTTCAAGTATTACTCCTTCAGCGGACAATCCATCGTCAACGAGTACGATCCTGCCACATCAACCTGGGAACTTTCCTACCTGCTGACCGATCACCTGAGCTCCGTCGTCGCAGTGACCGATGGGACGGGCGCGCTCGTTTCCCAACAGCGCTACCTGCCCTTCGGCGGCGAGCGGACCAATCTTGGCACCATCTCGCAAACGGACTACGGGTATACCGGTCAACGCGACTTGGAGATGGGGTTGATGGATTACAAGGCGCGATTCTATAGTCCACTTTTAGGTAAGTTTGTTCAGCCAGATACGATTACCCCGGGTGGCCCACAAGGGTTGAATCGCTATTCATATGTGAGCAATAATCCTGTTAATTTTAATGATCCAACAGGCCATATGATGACAAGGGATGACGGGGGAGGTGGTGGTTGTGGTAAAAAATGCCTTGATAATTTAAATAAGAAAGATAAAGATGAGAAGGATAAAGAAAAGAAGAAAGATGATAATACTGGAAATGACGTAAAAATAAAAGTCAAACTTGGTGAAGGTGAGTATTCTTTCGATGGAGAAAATTTTCGTACAAACTGTTTTAACGGAAATTGCCTATCAACCATGAATATTTATGTGATTGACGATTATCAGGAAAAGACGTCGGACCTCTTTGTTGATTATTTAACCAAGCCCTATACATCAAAAGATTTTTCAAAAGACTTTGTACTTTATCTGGCAGGTAAAGGGTTGCCTGGTATAGATGAAGGAGTGTTTGTAGCTGATATGGTCGAAAAAGGAAGACAAAATCAAAAGAATGCCGCTGTTGCAGCAATATTAAAAACTATATCAAGAGGTGACGAAGACCCACGGCCAATCGTGGTAACATTTTATAACAATTTGGTTAACAAGAGTGGTCAAGGTGTAGATATAATGACTAGTGTAGGATATGGCGAATCTTACACTGTGATGATGGGCGGGTGGGCTGGCGGAGCGCCTGCTTACGAAATTCAATCGATGTTAAATACAATACCCTGAAAAGATTGATATTAAGAGGATATAGAGAAATGAAAATAAAGTGGCCGTCAGTCCTTTTGATTGTATTGTTGCTAACATCTTGTGCTCAGAAAAAAATCTTTGATGACACAAGTTTTGTAGACAATTCAGATTCTAAGCTTGTTTCGACGCTGTTAAGTCGAGATGATTTTAATTCGGACTGGAGGCTTGGCTATGGAGAGCTAACTCAGCATTCTGGAGGCACGGATGTACTAAGTGCCGATGAATATGCGAGTTATTTTCTTGTAACTACATACTTGCCCTACGAAACTTATTTCACCTTTTCTCATGAGATATACCTACATGTTAATAGCAAGATTGACACAACTAGTTTCTTGGATTTTGAGAGGCCCGGTTTCGAATGGACCCCATTGGGGCACTTAGGGTTTTTGGCCCAATCAACACGTTGTATTATATATAATGAATCTACTAAGCAGAGTTGTGTCTTTGTTGAAAGTAATGATTTTCTAACTTCAGTTTTAATGTTAACTCTGTCATCTAATCTTTCTGAAGAACAAATAAGTAGTGCACTTGCCCCAATCATTAATATTCTCGAAATAAAGTTTCAAGAATATAGTGTAAAGTAAGAACAACCACCTTGTTCGGCAAAGGTCCTTGCGTTAGCACCCAGGGTTCCACTTCGCTCGGCGCGGGACTTTGTCCCCGCCGAGAATTGACCGCAGGTCTATAGCTTCGCGTGGGTGGGATGTGACCCAGATGACAGTCACCTTTGCGTAGCACGCTGTGGGTCAAGGTGACATTTTGCAACTACACCATAGGAACCCTAATATATGTTGCCCTCGCTCGGCGCGGGACTTTGTCCCCGCCGAGAATTGACCGCAGGTCTGATAACCTAGCTCTGTGTAGGTGGGTGTTTTTCATGTATAGTCATATATTTTTGTGCTATACTTTTTAAAAGATAAACGAGGTGCCCGATGACGATTAACACATATGAAGGTGTGGTTGAAAAGGGAATGGTCCGTTTGAAGACGGGCGTAAAGCTGCCTGAAAATGCGAAGGTCTATGTCATTGTCACAGACCTTGAAGTGGAAAAGAAAAAACCGGTCCGCGTTTTAACACCCCGCCTTGCGCGTCGTGGACAGGCTGCGAATTTCAAGATGCAAGTCAGCAAGGAAAAACCGAATGCCTGAGTACGACTCGGCAAATTTTGACCCGCCTGCGCCAGTTGCCCATGTGACTCTTCGGAATCCAGCAACTGGCGTTTCGTTATCTGACGTGCCCATGTTAATTGATACAGGAGCAGATGCCACCTTGCTGCCGCAGGAGTACGTTCAACAATTGGGAGTCGAGCCACCTGATGAGAACGCGCTTTTCGAAGTGCAGGGATTCGATGGCGAAATAAAACTTGCAAAAGCGGTGCAGTTGGAATTGTATTTCCTGGAAAGGAAATTCGCAGGGCAGTTTTTATTGATCGATCAGCCGATGGGGATTCTGGGACGAAACATTCTCAATTCGATACCGATCCTGCTGGATGGTCCGCGTAACAGGTGGGACGAGAAGAAAAAATAAGGCTCGCGCTCGGCGCGGGACTTTGTCCCCGCCGAGAATTGACTGAAGGCCTAATAACCTGTGAATAGTCGTACCCCCACCGGTGGAAAGTGGGTGTTACGAACACATTACGAACGAGGTACGTAGGATGTACGTTCGCATTACGTACCCAAGTTCTTCTCATGGCGAAAAGTCACCCCCCATATCTTGCCGTTATGCCGCTCCTCCCGATCTAACCATGTCGTTGCGAGGAGCGATTTTTGCGACGAAGCAATCTTGCCTTGCTGTTCGGCGCGGATCTCTGACCCCGCCGAGAATGGACCGCAGGTCTGGTAGCCCAACGCCGCCGAGAATCGGACCGCAGGTCTGGTAGCGCGACCCCGCCGAGAATTATTTTATAATCCCCACATGGAAAGATATCGTATCGTCAAAGATGTCGGCCTGTATTACGTCACCTTCACGGTCGTGGAGTGGCTGCCCATTTTTATTGGCGAAGCACCCTGTAAGATCATCACCGACAGCTTTAACTACAGCATCAAAAATAAACATCTGGGTGTCAATGCATATGTGATCATGCCCACCCATCTTCACGCCATTCTTTTTGATGTCGATTTCGATTCGGAACGATTGAAGCACACCCTGGACGACATTCGCAAGTTCACCGGTCGACAACTGATCAAGTATTGTGAGGGGCATGTACCGAATATATTTATCGAGACGTTCCATCGACATGCAGGCAAAGATCGCGAGCATCGATTTTGGCAATCCACCCAGCATCCTATGGGGATCTTTTCGGACCGGTTTTGGAAGCAGAAAATGGATTATTTGCATCACAATCCCTGCCGCAAGGGGCTGGTGATCCGCCCGGAAGATTGGCGGTTTTCTTCCGCATTGTATTGGTCCACAAGAGAGGCGAATGATGTGCAATTGTCTGATGTGGGTTGGGAGTAGGGCGGGAGACCTGCGGTCGTAACTCTCGGCGGGGACGGAGTCCCTCGCCGAGCGGGAACCATGTCGTTGCGAGGGTGCTCTTCCCGAAGCAACCTCCTCATTAATTAGGAGATTGCTTCTCGAAGACTCGCAACGACATATAATGTCCTACCCAAACTTCCAGTACAAGACCAGCCCTTTCGGCGATACACTCCTTGCATCCAGTCACTATACTGATGACCTATCACTCTGGAGATCGACTCCAGAATTTTCAAGGAGAACCCTCATGAGCAAGAACCTGTTTTTGGAACTATCCGATGCGGCAGCCGATGCCGCCGAACGTGCGGGGGTGTCCACGGTGTTGGTCGATGCGCGCCGCAGGTTTCCCGCCAGCGGCATTGCCATTTCAGCGGATACGGTCCTCACCGCCGATCACGTCGTCGAACGCGACGAGGATATCAAAGTGATCCTCGCAGATGGAACGGAATTAAGTGCGCGCCTCGCCGGTCGGGACCCCGGGTCTGATCTCGCTGTTTTGAAACTCGATAAGGCCTCAGCCACTCCCGCTGAACTCTCGAAGACCCCCGCACGCGTGGGACAATTCGTCCTCGCGATTGGCCGGCCTTCATCTAAAGGAATCGAATCCAGCTTCGGTTCGGTCAACGCCATCGGCGGTCCGGTCCGCACCGGGCGCGGCGGTATGTTGGACAAATTCATCAAGACGGACGTGGTTTCCTATCCCGGCTTCTCCGGCGGTCCGCTGGTCAACGGGGATGGGACCATCTTCGGCATCAACACCTCCGGCTTCGGCAGCGGCTCGGCCATCACCATCCCTGCAGATGTCGCCTGGAAGATCGCCGAAGCCCTCGTCAAAGACGGCAAGATCAAACGCGGCTACCTCGGCATTCGCAGTCAAACCGTCAACATCCCGGCCGATGGCAGGAAAGCCCTCAAGCGTGAGCAGGAGACCGGCTTGTTGATCGTCGGCATGGAAAATGACAGTCCCGCCGCAAAGGGCGGCTTGATGGTTGGTGATATCCTTGTCGGTGTGGCCGGTGATGCCATCGAACACCACGACGAATTGTTCACCCGCTTAAGTGGCGACGTCGTCGGAAAATCCACCGCCCTGGACGTGCTCCGCGGCGGCAAACTCGAGTCGATCAAGGTCGTGGTTGGAGAGAGATAGTTACATGTCGTTGCGAGGAGCGTTCTTCAGCGACTTTTCTACCGTACAATCAACTATTTTTACCGCGAAGAACGCTAAGAACGCCAAGTTTTAAAGCTTTTCTTCGCGATCTTTGCGGGCTTCGCGGTTCATTTTTCGCATTTGTATGGTAAAGAATTAGCGACGAAGCGACCTCCTATTAATTGGGAGATTGCTTCTCGAAGACTCGCAACGACATACTGGAGTTGTATTTGATCAACGTCACCATCGTCTCGCCGAATCATTCCATGCGCGTGGGCCTGCGCGAAATGTTAAGCGGCCAGCGTGAGATCCGCGTGATCGGCGACGCGACAGATTTGCAAAATATCGACGAACGGGAGACCGAGGTGCTGGTGTTGGCCTCGGTCTCTTCCGCGTTCCTTGCCGACCTGAACACCGATTCATTCGGCTTATTATTGTTAACCGATGATCTCGAACAGGCACGCGCTTTGTTGGACCTCAACGCCCGAACGTGGGGCGTGGTCTCTGCGGGCGCAGGAGTCGACGAGGTCGTGGCGGCGGTCCATGCAGTGGGGGAAGGGCTGTGGGTGGGCGGACCCGGCCTGGTCAAGACTCTGATGCGTCCGCAACGGCGGGGCGACGGTCCGGGCGAAGAGTTAGTCATTGAGTCGTTGACTCCCCGCGAGAAGGAAGTCCTGCAACTCATGGCCGAGGGATTGGCGAACAAACAAATCGCGATGCGCCTGAGCATCAGCGAGCATACCGTGAAATTTCATTTGTCTTCTTTATATGGGAAGTTGGGCGTGGCCAGCCGCACGGAGGCGGTCAAACGCGGGCTGGGGCTGGGGTTGATCTCGTTATAAAACTCGCTCTGCTGAGAGCTTCTCGCTCCGCTGGGGGCTTAGCCCCCTGCAGAGCATAAGCCTAATGTTTCTTTTTTCTTGCAAGCATCGGCACCGCAACGATCAAAAGAATAACGGCCCCCATGATGAAGATGCCGGTGGTGGAGCCCACTTCAGAGAGGTCATCGGTTTGGAATGCCGTAATTTTGTTTTGCATCGAGAGCGGGTCCACGCCGGTGACCGGGATCATCGGCTGATGAAACGCGGAAAGGATCAGGGCGGTGGCCAGCAATAAAACGATCAGGGCGGCAAAGGCAAGGATATGAATCGGTTTCATTTTTTTGTCCGCCGGTATTGTATCATGGCTTATTTCCTACATTTATAGTCTTATATGTACTTTTCTGCACTTTTACTGTATAATGCCGAAGTCCTTTGCTGGTGGGGTTCAGCAAATGGTTTTTTTAATTGGAGAATCGATAGAATATGGAATTGACCATGAAGGCTGCGAACTATTTTCTCGTCCTGATGTTCATCGGGGCGGGTTTTGTGTATCCATCCTTTTTCCGTTTAAGATTCTTGTGTAGCCCTGTACAAAAAGCAAACCAAAGGTAATTCAGTTCCCGCCGCCGTGCACTTAACGGCGGCGTGGCGCTTAAGTTCATCTCAGGAGCATCCATGATCAAAAGACTTTTTGACTGGCTGAAACAGCCGCTCGGTCTGATTGCGGTGGGGATCGGGTTCCTGGCAGTGTTCAGTGTTGCAGCCTATGGGTTATCGACCACCCAAAAAGCACCTGAACAGCCGATCCAATTCCCACATAAGACCCACATTGCGTTTGGTATTCAGTGTTTATATTGCCATCCCGGGGCGGCCAAAGGCCCTGCGGCCGGCATCCCGTCACAGGCCAAATGCTGGGCATGTCACCAACAGATCGCAAAGACCGAAACCAGCGAACTGCTTGCCCCTTTGAAGGAAGCCGTGGAAAGCGGCACACCGATCCAATGGGTGCCGGTGGCACAGGTGCCGGATTTCGTGCATTTCAATCATCGGGCGCACATCGCGGCGGGCAAGAACTGCGAAGAATGTCACGGCGATATGTCGAAGGTGACGATTGCCGAGAATCCGCAGGTCTTCAACATGGGCTTCTGTCTTAATTGTCATATCAAATCGGCTGGTGAAGACCAGGCGAAGTTGAACAAGCTTGCCGATTGCGGCACTTGCCATTATTAATCCGGGCGAAAGGAAACGATATGAGCGAACAATTTTCCCGGCGTGATTTTCTAAAACTGGCTGGTGTGGGCGCGGCGACCACTGCGATCCTCACGGGTTGCGGACCGGCATCCCGCTATGTAAAGCGCGAGCCTTACATGCAGATGCCCGAATACAACTACAACGGTCAGAGCACGTATTACGCCACCACATGCCGCGAATGCGCGGCGGGTTGCGGTCTCGTTGTCCGTACGATTCAGGGACGCGCGATCAAGACCGAAGGCAATGCAAGCAATCCGCTTAATTTAGGCAAGACCTGTGCACGCGGTCAGGCCACGCTGCACGGGTTGTACAATCCAGACCGTGTGACCGACCCGATCAAACGAGCACGCGGCAACACCGCCTATTTCAATGTGGATTGGGACTCTGCCACACAGACCGTGGCCGATGCCCTCAAGAATTACAAACCCGAAGAGATCGCCTTCTTAATGGGCACAGCCCCGGATCATCTCTTTGACTTTGTATCTGATCTGGCTGCCGCGACAGGCATCAACGCCCCGGTTCGCTTCGGTGCGTTGAGCATGTTCGAGGCACGAGCTACATTAAGCAAAGCTGCTGAAAATCTTTTCGGCAAGGCCGGCCTGCCCTTCTTCGATATCGGCGGGGCACAGGTGGTCTTCTCCTTCGGCTCCAACTTCCTTGAGACGTGGCTCTCGCCCGTTTCATATACACGTGGTTTTGTCGGCTTGCGCGAAGCCAAAACAAAGAAGCGCGGCTATCTCGTTCAATTTGAATCGCGCATGTCGCAGACAGGCGGCAAGGCCGATGAGTGGATCCCACTCAAGCCGGGGACCGAAGCGTTGGTCGCCTTGGCGATCGGTCGTTTAGCGCTTGAGTCTCGCGGCGGCGCACTTCCCCGCGCATTTGCCGATGTCGATCCCGCGGATGCGGCTGCGAAGTCCGGCGTTTCCCTTGAAACGTTGGAAAGACTCGCGGTCATGTTCGCGAGCACGGCTTCCCTCGCCATTCCCGGCGGACCATCCCTTGGCCGCAGCAACGGTCTGGCCGTTGCCGAAGCGGTTCTCGCATTGAATGCGGTTCCCGACAATTTCGGCAAGCCCGGCGGCGTGTATCTCTCCGCACTGGCTCCCAATGAAACCGAATATCATCGCCCCGCTTCCACGCAGGAAATGCAGGAATTTGTTCAGAAGATGGCCGATGGAAAATTCAAAGTCTTGTTCATTCACGGAGTGAATCCCGTGTTTGAATTGCCCAGGTCCATCGACTTCAAGGCTGCTTTGAGCGGCGTGGAGCAGGTCATTTCGTTCGCGACCTTCCCCGATGAAACTGCCCTCGAAGCGGATTACGTTTTCCCCGATCACCACGGGCTTGAATCCTGGGGCTATCAACGCGTTGCTACCGGTTCCGCACAGCCTGTCCTCTCCGGCGCGCAACCCGTTGTTTCTCCGTTTTACAACACTCGCGCCACCATCGATGTGCTTCTGGCTGCGGCCCAACTGGCTGGCGGTGAATTTGCAACTGCCATGCCGTTCAAGGATGAAGTTGAATTCCTGCACAGCAAATTGGTCCCGCTGATGGAAGAGACCGGCGGTTCCTTCGCCGCAGTGGACATCAATACCTTCGCCGCATATTTCCAACAACATGGCGGCTGGTGGAAGTTGGCCGGCGCGCTCGAAGCGCCCGATACCGCCGATGTTCTGAATCACGACTTGAACGGCGAAGAACCTGAATTTGCCGAAGGTGAATTCTTCCTGGTTCCGTTCGTTTCCCCAACACTGGCCGAAGCCGGCGCCAACAAACCCTGGCTTCAGGAATTGCCCGATCCCACCACCACCGTGATGTGGAGCACCTGGGTGGAGATCAACCCTGAAACCGCTCATGAACTGGGCGTGGAAAATGAAGACCTGGTGAAGATCGTCAGCGAATTCGGTGAGATCGAAGCCGCAGTATACAAGTATCCAGCTATTCGTCCCGATACGATCGCGGTGCCTTTCGGTCAGGGCCACACCGCCTATGGACGGTACGCTGAGAATCGCGGAGCCAACCCCGCAGACCTGTTCGGTTCACAAATGAATGAAGCAGGCGACCTTACTTTTGCTGGTGTGAAAGTCAAAATTGAAAAGACTGGTAAAAAGCTGCCGATCCCGCGCCTCGAAAGCATCATGGGTGTGTATGGGGAAGCACTTGGCAAGGAGCATGAATAATGGCAACTGTTTCTGATTTAAAAATTACAGAGCTCAAATTAAGCGAAGCCGAAGGCGGCAAGTGGGGCATGGTCATCGATCAGGATATCTGCACAGGCTGTCAGGCTTGTGTCGCAGCCTGCGCCATGGAAAACAATATTCCGTTTGTCGGCGATGAAGACTCCGGTTACGGCCGCTCCATGCACTGGATCCGCATCGAACGTTTCTGGGAGGGTGAATATCCCGAAGTGAAGATGACTCCCAATCAGCCGATGCTGTGTCAGCAATGTGGAAGTGCGACCTGCGAGCCGGTTTGTCCGGCGTTTGCGACAGTCCATTCGCAGGCCGAACAGTTGAACCTGCAAGTATATAACCGCTGCGTGGGCACCCGTTACTGCGCAAATAACTGTCCTTACCAGGTTCGTTCCTTCAACTGGCGCGATTATCAGCGTCCGGAACCCCTGCCAAACCAATTCAACCCGGATGTAACAGTTCGCCGCCGTGGTGTGATGGAAAAATGTACGTTCTGTATTCAGCGCATCCACAAAGCGCAGGACAAGGCCAAGTCTGAAGGACGCGAAGTGGTCGATGGTGAATTTACCGCCGCCTGTGCTCAAGCCTGTCCCGCGAATGCCATCACTTTCGGACGCATCGATGATCCTGAATCGCTGGTCTCTCAATTATCCAAACAGGCGCATGGCGTGAAGCATCTGGAAGAACTTGGCACATTCCCGCACATCACCTACTTTAAGGGAGGGTAATGATGACCTACGACAAAAAAGAGAAAAAAGTTGTTCACGCAGAACATCACGCACACGGCGATGACCACTTCCGCGAAAAGCACCTGATGCTTGATCCGCTTCCACGCGGACAGATGAATGACATGGTCATGGAATCGATGACCGAGCCGCCGACCTGGAAATTCTGGCTGGTATTCGGCATCCTCAGCGTGATCGTTGCTTATGGATTGTTCTACTCCTGGGCAAGGCTGATCATCGAAGGTGTCGGTATCGCCGGTGTGAACCGCCCCAGCTATTGGGGCATCTTCCTTGTAAATACCGTGTTTTGGATCGGTATTAGTCATGCGGGTACGTTTATCTCTGCGATCCTGCGCGTGTTTCGGGCGGAGTTTCGCCGTCCCTTCACCCGTGCCGCGGAGCTCATGACCACCTTTGGCCTTGTGCAGGCCGGCTTCAGCATCTTTATGCACTTGGGCCGTGTATGGCTTTTCTATTGGCTGCTGCCTTACCCGAATGAACGTATGTTGTGGCCCAATATGCATTCCCCGCTTTCATGGGATTTGATCGCCATCACCACCTATCTGCTCTCTTCCACCATGTATCTCTTCCTGCCGTTGATCCCGGATCTGGCCATGGCACGTGATAAATCCACAGGCTGGCGCAAGATCTTTTATCGAACGTTGGCATTGGGTTTCCGTGGCACTGAAGGGGAATGGGCCCATTTGCGCAATGCGATGAACATCTTCGCATGGGCGATTATTCCAGTCATGTTCTCCGTACACACCATCGTGTCCTGGGATTTTGCCGCAGCAACCCGCCCCGGTTGGAATTCCACCATCTTTGGCCCGTACTTCATTGTGGGCGCTCTTCACTCAGGCATGGGTGCTGTGATCGTTGTATTGGCGATCATCCGCGCGACCATGAAGAATATGAAATATTTTATTCGCCCCGAACATTTCGATGCCATCGGCAAACTCATGCTGGTTATTTCCATGGGTTGGGCGTACTTCTTCTTCAATGATTACATGGTCCAATGGTATGGCGGTGACAAGTGGACCAAGCAATTGCTTCATTTCCATGAAGGCGGTCCCTTGGGCTGGATGTGGTTTGCCATGTTGATCTGTAACATTGCCATCCCGTGGGCGGTTTTGTGGAATCCGAAATGGCGTTCCATCCCCTGGCTTGTATCCATGGTGGGTATTTTCATCAACGTGGGTATGTGGCTGGAGCGTTACATTATTATTCCGATCTCCCTCACCATCAACCGTATGCCGTTTACATGGCGCATGTATACACCCGGCATTGAAATCCCGCTTGGAATCGGCACCCTGGCTTTCTTCTGCCTGCTTTACATGGCCGCTTCCAAGTTGATTCCTCTCATTCCGGTTTGGGAAGTGCAGGAAGGCCAGATGGCTCACAAACTCACAAAATATGGACGCGAGACCGTGGTAACGGTCAGCGAATTGGAATAGGAGTACTACGATGGCTGATACAGTACACCTGTTGGCGGTCTTTTCGGACCTTGAGCCTGCTGCTGATGCAATAGATCAACTCCGCGCTTTAGGTCTCTCTGATAATGACATAAATACGATCTCCGGGGTCCCGGTCACCGAGGCCATGCTGGGTCGCCCTGCTGCATGGTCGAATGTTCCGCGCATTGCTTTTGGCGGTGCCATTCTCGGCATGTCTGCGGCTGCGTTCCTCGTTTTCATTGCTCCTCACTGGTATCCATATCCAATACAGGTGGGTACGCAGGCATATGTGCCCGGACCACCCAGTTTTGTTTTATTCTTTGAGCTGACCATGCTCGGTATGTTGCTTTCCACATTCCTCGGCGTATTCCTTGAAAGTTACTTCCCCAATTACCGCCCGATGAATTATGTAAAGGAAGCCAGCGATGGAAAGATCGCAGTATTCTTTACATGCCCCAGCGAAAGCAAGGATAAATTCACGAAGACCATGAACGCGCTTGGTGCGGAAAAGGTTGAAGTGGCGGAGGTAGAGCAGTTATGAGGCTGTTCAAACAACTAGTTGGCGTGTTTGCCGTGCTTTTGGTGATCGCTGCTGTTTTATTCACTTTTTCCTATGATTTGATCAAGATCGATTGGGTTACTTTTATGGAAATCCAGCCTTCTTACAAGGTGCAGGAATTTGATCCCAATACAGGAGCAGGTCCATTGCCTGTCCCTGCTCAATCCATTCCTGTGGAAGGTCCTGCATACGTTCCTGGCGAAGGTGTACCCTCCAACCCTGTGCCTGCGGATGAAGTATCCGTTTCACGCGGTGCCGAACTCTACGCCATCAACTGTCAGATGTGCCACGGGGAAGATGGTCAGGGCAATGGAACGATTTCCGCGTTCCTTGTAAAAAAGAAACCTGCCAACCTCACCAGTGATCTCGTTCAAAGCAAACCGGATGGTAGTTTGTTTCTGACCATTTCCAACGGTATATTCAATCCAAACAACACGCTCTTCCCTGATGTGCAATTCTCCGGTCAAATGCCGCCCTTAAATGAGAACCTCACAGTTCGTGAACGCTGGGATGTGGTCAATTTCCTTCGCACGCTTAAAGCTGCGGGACAATAAAAGGGAGACATCCAAATGAATGATGATGTCCGAAAGTATATCTATGGGGCGTTGATGGTATTTCTGATAGGTGTATCTGCATGGATAGGATTTTTATTCCTGAATGCCTGCGGCTTTTCCCTCACCTGTCGACGGGGTGTTCCCACGGTGGACCGCACCCCAATTCCTTCGTTGATTCCAGCTACCATGCCCGCGATGCAAAGTGGCGGTGGGGAAGCAGTGGCAATGACGGATCAATGCCGTGTTGCGGCAACTGATCTGCTTGGTGCCTGGGTGTCAGCCGGTTCTTCGGAGAAGGAACCCTTTCAATTCACGGATGTAAACGGGAAGGTTTGTGAGTCGACATTCGAAGAAGTGCAGCCCCTCTTCGTGGAAGCGAATTTATGGTCTTCCGGCCTGGCATGCGTCTCCTGTCATTCTGTCGATGTTGCGGTCTCTCCGGCTCAGCTTGATTTGAGCAGTTACGCTGGCATGATTGCCGGTTCGAGGCGTGAAAACGCCGAATCCAAGAAAGGCACCGATATTCTCGGCAGCGGAAATTGGAAAGGCTCCTTGCTGTATGAATTTATTTCGACAAGCAAGGCGGATGTTCCCGGGCATACCGTGGCGGTCTCCGATCTTTTGATCTTTGCCGGCACGCCGCTTCCCATGCCTGAAGCAACTGCCACTCCCATGCCAACCATAACTCCAACCCCATAGTAGCGGTTGATCTTACAAAGAGACACGATCTTTTGATTGTGTCTCTTTTAATTTGGAAATGGTTCAATGTTCACAGGCCCATTCGACGGTCGAATTGCTGTTATACTATAAAAAAATAATGACTGTATCCTGATTTATTTGTATCTTTGATCGAATAAAAATTCCCCTCGAGGCACTATCTTATGCCCAAAAAACCCCAGGCACCCATTGATCTTAATACCGCTGACGAACAAGTTCTGGTCAAGAAATTAAATATCTCGCCCCGTTTGGCCAAACGCATCGTTGCATTGCGTCCGTACCAATCTGTAGACCAGCTGAATAAGATTTGGGGAGTTGATCCCCAGGTGCTGCAACGCATCCTGCCTTTGGTAGCAGTCACGTTGAGTGAAGCCCCTTCGCCGATACCGCTAAAACCATCGGATCCCATAACTCAGCCCGAAAGTAGTGAACAAGAATTGCTCGCTGAGTTTCAAGATGAGGCATCTGCTTCTGCTGAGCGGACGACAGAAAAAAAAGAAGAACAATCGGCACCTGCCCGCACTGTATTTAAACGCCGTGCAAATGCAGAACCCTCTTCTTGGAAGTACAACCTGCTCTTGGCTTTAATCCTTTTAATTGGAGCATATCTCAGATTTACCGGATTGAATTGGGATGAAGGCCAGCATCAGCACCCGGATGAGCGCTTTATTTCCATGGTTGCGGATGCGATCCGCGGTGTGGATGGAATTTCCGCTTATTTTGATACTCAAAATAGCACGTTGAACCCCCTGAAATATGGTTCTTATACCTATGGGATGTTCCCCTTGTTCCTAAGTCGAATGGTTGCGGAATGGGTGGATATGGCCGGGTACGATACCATTACGCTTGTGGGCAGGGCCATGTCCGGTCTGTTCGACTTGATCGCAGTCTGGATGCTTTATTTTCTGGGGAAACGCTTATATAACCGACGGGTTGGTTTGTTGGCGGCTGCGCTGGGTGTTGCCGCCGTACTTCCAATTCAGCTCTCCCATTACTTCACCGTTGATTCATTCTCCACAATATTCGTGGTTGCCAGCTTTTATTTTGCGATATTGGCGATCCCCATCAATGATCCTGAAGAACCTGTTTCTGATTCCAACCTTGTCTATTTCGGTTTGTTTGGTCTCATCGTTGGTTTGGCCGGGGCCTGTAAAGTTAATACATTGCCTGTCTTTGGCATCATTATCCTGGCCGGTGTTACGAAACTCATTACAGATTGGAATCGCTTCGATTTCCGTGTCACATTAAAAACCATATTGTGGGGCTGGTTTATTGCCGCCGTTTTTGTATGCATTTCCTTCAGGGTTTTTCAGCCATATGCGTTCGCGGGTCCTGGTTTCTTTGGGATCAGCCTAAATCAAAGATGGTACGATGTCATCAAAGAGGTGGTAAATCAAGTCGCTGGAAATTCCGACTGGCCCCCCAATACCCATTGGACCAATCGTTCAATAACATATGCATGGACCAACATGGTTATCTGGGGTCTCGGGATACCGTTGGGGCTGGCTGGCTGGATTGGTTGGGGTTGGGCAGCTGCGCAAATCTGGAAAGGTGATTGGCGAAAGCATCTGCTTCCTTTTGTATGGGTGGCCTTGTATTTTGTCTGGCAGAATAATCAGTTCTGGCGCTATATGCGTTATTTTCTGCCGATCTACCCGTTCATTATTTTGTTTGCTGCCTGGGCTCTGGTGGAAATTTATGATCGCACCAAGGAAAGTCGTGAGCGATTGTTTGCGAACGGCCTTCGCCTTCAGGAACAGCTTGCAGACTGGCGCGGGACGTGGAAGGCAGCCGCAAGTTTATCTGTTCTGGGCATTGTTCTGGCGGGCACCTATGTGTATGCCCTCGCTTTTATAAAAATTTACCACAACCCCATTACACGCGTCGTTGCTTCTGAATGGATGCTGGAGAATATTCCAGGTCCAATGAATGTGATCGTGGAATCCCCCGAGGGAAATCACTCTTATCCCGTTTCTATTAGCAGTCGTCAGGTCGTTGTGCCCAGTGAAGTCGGGTCGGCCAATATTCACGTTGTTCAGGATGGGACCCTGTCAAAAATTACAACCACGGATGTTCGCCAGATAGGGGTTAGCATTTATTTCCGTCTCACCAGTGATGAAGAGGGGTCGCAGATCATTACAGAAGGTCGCCTGGCGATCAATGATGATAATCAGAATGAAAGGCAGGAAATTTCGTTTGGTGATATAAGATTAAACGCCGGACAAAATTACTATTTTCATTATAAGGTGCAGAGCAGCAGTCAATTTTCCTTTTCAAGTATCGCTCTGCGAAATGTAGATGAAGGCGAAGGCTCCAATTTGGCGGTTAATTTAAGTTTGGAAGCTCAGACACCGGGAACATTTCAAGGTTCATTTGCCCTAACTCCACAGGGCCCTCTGCTCTTAAATCGCCTGACCATCACTGATTTCCATCAGGTTTTTGTGCCGACAGACACAACCTTGAAAGTGACCATCTATAAGGCCGGAGATGATAGTACACCACTGATAGAAACCTCGCAAACCCTCACATATTCACAACCCGGAGAACGATTAACGCCCACCTTTAATTTCCCTTCAGTTGAAGTTGTGGAGGGGCAGGCTTATCAAGTCCGTTATGAAATTTCGAATGGCGCTCCGCTTCGCCTTCTCGGGGAAGCCTTTACCCTGGAAACTTCCTGGGATGATGCTCTCCCGCTCAACGTGAATCAATACGATGTGCAGGGTGGGATTTTTACCCCCTTAAATCTTGAATTGTACGAGCCAGACACTCCTGAAAAACGGGAAGCGATGATTAAGACTCTTTCCGAGAGTAACTACATCGTTATTCCGTCAAACAGGGCTTATGATGCAATGCCGAGATTGCCTTTCCGTTATCCCATGACGCTGAAATATTATCAGGCTTTATTTGATTGTGAATGCAGCGGCGATGCTTTGGAAAACCGCGCTTATGAACTTAAGCCGCCATTTAAAAGCCCGTTGGGATTTGAGTTGATTGCTACTTTCGAGAACCCTCCCTCCCTGGGTTTCCTAGTATTTCCTGATCAGGCTGCCGATGAATCCTTTACAGTATATGACCATCCAAAAGTGATGATTTTCAAAAGATCACAGGATTTTTCGGTTGAGCATGTAAGGTCACTGTTAAATAGTGTGAATTTAGATCAGGTTTTCTTCCAGACCCCAATGCAATATACGAAGAATCCAACTGCCATGCAGCTTCCGGCCGACAGGCTTTTGGCCCAAGCGAATGGGGGCACCTGGTCGGAAATGTTTGATCGGAATTCTTTGCTGAACACCAATCATCTCCTGGGTGGAATCGTATGGTATTTGTTGGTTTTCTTTATTGGATTGATTGTTTTCCCCATTGTTTTCAGGGTTTTTTCCGGTCTTCCAGATCGGGGTTATCCATTGATTCGAATGGCGGGATTGATATTGACCAGCTGGCTCGCCTGGTTCTTGGCTGGTGCCAAGATCCTGCCTTTCTCGCAGGGCGCCCTTTGGCTGTATATTGGACTTCTATTTATCCTTTGCCTCACAATGCTCTACCGTCAGCGAGAGGCGCTTCTTGAATATTTTTACTCGCATTGGAAATACATGCTGTTTACTGAAGTTGTTTTCCTGGCGATTTTCCTTTTCAACTTGTCTGTGCGGCTTGGAAATCCTGATCTTTGGCATCCCTGGCTTGGCGGCGAAAAGCCGATGGACTTTGCTTTCTTCAATGCAGTTTTAAAGGCTGTTTACTTTCCGCCGGAGCACCCATGGTTTTCAGGGCACTATATCAACTATTATTATTATGGGTATGTCATTGCGGCGATCCCGACCAAATTGTTGGGTGTCGTTCCTTCAATTGCATTTAATCTGATTCTACCCACCTGGTTTGCAATGACCGGGGTGGGTATGTTTTGTATTGGGGTCAACCTAGTCTCTGGATTACGCAGGCCTTCTTCGCGGAGTGAAGGTATGTTTGCCGAGACCGCGGATGCACCTTGGCGGAGATTGTTCACTAGGAACATGTTTAATAGGAACTTGCCATACTTGGCCGGTGCTTTTGCATTAATTTCCGTGTTGTTTTTAGGTAACTTGTATGAAGTACGAGTTTTATGGAAGTATCTGCCAGAGGCTGCCAGCAGTATGGAAGGCAATTCTGTTCTTCAACATTGGAATGCGGTTGTTGACGGAGCAAGTCAGGTTATCACAGGGAAAGCCGGCCTCCCAGGTGGAAATGATCGCTGGTATTTTGAAGCATCCCGACCCATTCTGCATGAGGGTCCGGATACCCCAATAGCTGAATTTCCATATTTTACATTCCTGTATGCAGATATGCATCCGCATCTGTTGATCATGCCGTTTTATGCCCTTGCATTTGGCTGGATTCTGAATCTCCTGCTTTGGCCGATCTCAAACGAAAAGTGGGGCGGTAGAATCCTTCTCCTGGCAGCGGCAGGTCTTATTTTTGGTGTATTCCGCCCATCCCATACTTGGGACTTCCCAACATTTCTTGGCTTGGGCGGGTTGGCGATTGTTTGGAATTTGTGGCAAACCAGGAACGATTCCGTCCAAAATACCATTAAACAAATTATCATTTATGTAGTTGCTTTTGCCGCTACTGCGATTGCCTTGTATTTACCCTTTACCCATTGGTTCAAAACAGAATATGCATCACTGGAACCATGGCGAGGTATTCGAACACCATTGTCTGATTATTTAACTGTATTTGGTTTGCAGATATTCCTGATGATGAGTATGTTAATTCGGGATTTATGGCCCACCTTCCGAAGCTTATTTTCAAATGTTTCAAACGAACCCCTCAAAAAATCGAACCTTTTGTGGTACTTTTTCATCGGAGCAATTCTGTATGCCTTGGGTGCACTTTGGTTGTCCGATTTTCAGGTGGTTGCCTTTGGTCTTCCGCTGTTGGTTGGAATGGCATATTTGATATTGTTCGATCACGAATTGCCGATGTTGCGCAAAGTGACTTGGATTCTATTTGGGGCAGGGCTCTTCATCACATTGTTTGTGGAAGTATTCGTTTTGAAGGGTGACGGCGGCCGTTCAAATACAGTTTTCCGATTTTATAACCAGGCATGGTTCTTCTTGGGTCTTGCGATGAGCCTCGCATTGGTGGATCTGTTTGATTCTCTGCCCGCGTGGACGGGTCCAGCCAAGTATGTATGGGTGGCCGCGCTGTGTATCTTGATATTATCCGCTGCGAGCTACCCGATAGTTGCTACTGGTAGAAAAATGGCTGATCGGTGGCCGAATATTGTCAACCCACCACACTCATTGGATGGAGCAGCTTTTATGTTGGGAGATACTCTCAATCCAATCGACGGTCCAGCCATATACAATGACAACGAACATTTACTTAACCTGGCTCATGATTATGCCGCCATCGTATATATGCAAGATAATGTAACAGGTTCGCCCGTGTTTGTGGAAGGACACACCGAGGAGTATCGTTGGGGTTCTCGTTTCTCCATCCACACCGGCTTACCCTCGGTGGTAGGCTGGAGTTGGCATGTTCGACAGCATAACTCACTTTTGGACGGGGCTATTGTTGACCGTCGCATTGACGAAGTTAATAATTTTTATAATAGTGAGGATGTTCAACTGGCAGAAAAATTCATTGATCGATATGATGTTCAGTATATTGTAGTGGGCGATCTTGAACGTGCATATTATGAATTGAATGGCATCAATAAGTTTACGAAAATGGTCGGCCAGGGCTTGTTGGAGATAGTCTTTGGCGATGGAACCTCGGAAACGACCACGATCTTTGAGGTATTAAAATAAAAAGGCGGGGACCGCCGTAGTTCGTTTAGAGTGAAGTATTTGAAAAAGAAACTCGGCGGATCTTTTTCGCCATCATTGACATTAGACTTTCCTCATAAAAGAGACTCTTTGCGTAGGGCATTTTAATTAAAATTGGTTTATGGTAATCGAATACTGATTGATACTTTTATTTCATGTTTAAGCGAGTGAAATTGTTATGTTGAAAAAATACAACTTTGGATACTTTGTTCTTGGTCTTTGTGCTCTGCTGGTCGGTTTTGCCGGCCAGCTGTTTCTAAGATCGAGTCAACCCCTTCCTTTTTCGATCGTACTTTATGCGTTTTCGATAATTCTCCTTGTTTTTGCCCTGCACAAAGGAGCTGGTCCGCAGGTCCGGTTATCAATTATTCCTTCAGGTATGCAATTGAATAGATCCCGCTTGGGGTATTTATTTGGAGGCCTCGCCATTATTTTTTTAATTCTGGCGTTTTGGTTGTTTGATAGTACTGTTTCTCCTTTATATCCATGGCTGCTGCATATCTTCAGTATAGTATTTCTGATCTTAAGCATTGTTTTGCTTGACGGTACTAAAGGACTTGAATCCTCGAAAGATACTTGGTCCCGGCCGGAAATTTTTGCTTTGGTATTGATCTTCATAATTGCAGCATTTATGCGCTTATATCGGTTTGATCAAATTCCGTATGGGACATGGTTTGATGAAGCCGACGAAGGACTGATCGCCTTACGAATTATGAATGAATCGGATTATTTGCCCGTTTTTGCCGATTCAACTTTGCTGCCTGCACATTACATTTATTTAATCGTTTTATTCTTTAAAATACTGGGTGTCTCAACTCTGTCAATCCGTGCGATAAGTGTGATGTTTGGGTTGGCGACGGTTGGAGCGGCATATTTAACAGGAAAAGAGTTATTTAACCAAAAATTTGGATTAGTTGTTGCTTTTCTCATGGCAATATCCCGTTGGGATATTAATTGGAGTCGCATTGGAATGCATGGCGTAACCGTGCCATTCTTTGAGTTGATGGCGGTTGGCTTCCTGCTTCGCGCTTTCAGACGGCAGAGTCTGATCGACTATGCCATTTCCGGGCTGTCAATGGGGTTTGGCTTATGTTTTTACCCACCATTACGTTTCTTTCCTTTTGTTGTCGCTCTCTTTCTCGTAGTTTTATGGCTCAATCGACGTGATCTGATAAATTCTGCCTGGCGTGGAATGATTGTTTTGAGCTTGGGAGGTATCGTTGCCGCTACACCAGTTTTGTACTTGATTGCGTTTCAGTCCGACCTTTTTTGGTCTCGCATGCAATATATTTCCATCTTCAATGGTAAAACATCTGAAGAAGGATGGCGGGCGGTGGCGCAAACGACACGCGAGCATCTACTGATGTTCAATTTTCAAGGAGACCGCAACGGCCGTCATAATCTGCCCGGAGAGCCGATGATGGATTCTGTTGGCGGGACATTGATGGTTTTGGGAGTGGCGCTATGCCTTTGGAGAATTAAACAGCCCGGTTCTTTTCTGATTCTAGCTTGGTTATTATTAATGCTTATTCCAGGAATATTTTCACTGGACTTTGAGTCCCCCCAATCACTACGGTCCATTGGAAGTCTGCCAGCGGCTTGCATTTTGGCTGCAATTCCTTTACACAGCCTATGGCAGGAGTGGGAGAAAATTCCCAACAGGCGTTCCGACCTGCTCTTTATGTTGCCTTTACTGGTCGTCTTGGGCGTATCTGGTTTTCTTAATTACGATATTTACTTTAATAAACAAGCAAAATCCTCCGATAGCTGGTCCGCCTTTTCTACATCTGAAACGATAGCAGGGAAGATCATGGCTGATTTGGGAAATAGTGTTGAATATTATGTCAGCACTTTTTATTTCAAAACCCCAACAATAAATTTCTTGGCTCCCGAGGTGACTGATTATCATCGCCTTGAAACATATGATACCCTCCCGCTTCCTATGGATGGAGAGAAAGGGGCGGTATTTTTCTTTGATTTGGAGAGAAAGCCATTTTTGCTTCAAGCTGAAAGCTATTATCCATCTGCTACTTTTACTGAATTTAAAGCGCCTGATGGTACACCAGTTCTATTTGAAGTGTATTTAAGCCCTTCAGATATTCAAGCATCTCAGGGCTTAACTGCCAGTTATTACTTAACTGAAGATTGGACTGGCGAACCCTTCCTTGTACGTAGCGAGAAGAATTTGAATTTCGATTGGCAGAATGGTGAACCTGTGCCATTTCCATTTTATGTAGAGTGGAAGGGGATATTATTTGCTCCTGCCTATGGCAATTACCGCTTTACAGCGCATTCGCCCTCGCCTGTTGAACTAGTTATTGACGAGGTACCTGTTCTTCAGGGCGGCAATATGCAAGCAGCTGATATTTCATTGGCCCAGGGTAACCATACGGTCAGAATCCGTACTGAGGCAGCAAATGGCCATTTCGAGTTGGATTGGCGCACTCCAGTAGAGGAAGATGAGCTTCCCATACCATCGTCCGCTTTCCTATTGCCTCCATACACCAATAACGGCCTGCTTGGTAGATACTATGCCAATCCCGAATGGGCCGGTCCACCAGCTTTGGCTAAAATTGATTCATGGATTAATTTTTATTTCCATCAAATTGTTCTGCCTAGACCATATACCGTCGAGTGGACCGGTAGCATTAATATTCAGACTGCCGGGCAATACTTATTTGGGCTGGAATCAATTGACGAATCGTCGTTATGGATTGATGGCCAGCAGGTTTTGGATGTACAAACTTTAGGCCAGTATCAGGAAGCTGGTATAAATTTATCCTCAGGTTTTCACTCAATTCGTGTTCGATATGGAGATCGAACGAGTTACACCCATGTCAATTTGTATTGGACCCCTCCCGGTCAAGGACGCGAAATTATTCCACAACGAGTGCTTTTCCCGCCACAAGGCGACCCGAGCTTATTGCTGCCTAATCCTGAAAAATAGATTTGCAGTATGTGGGCAAATAATTCAAATTTTAAGAGAATTGGATTGTCCGCCAAATAAAAGCGCCCCGTTCGGGGCGTTTTTATTTGGCGGAGAGGGCGGGATTCGAACCCGCGAACCTTTGTGGGTTACACGCTTTCCAAGCGTGCGCGCTAAGCCAGACTACGCGACCTCTCCATTTTTCAACCAAAGCGGGCGAATTATACCACGTGTTTTTACGGTGACAATGGCAATACTTCGTTGGTGTAAAACACTGCATATTGAGTGGAGGATAATGGTTCACTAGATTCACCGCAAAATTGGTAATACCTGCCAGGTGTAGGAATGGTTTCCGAAGCCAGGGCAACTAATACTTTTTGGTTGGTATGGAAATCAAGTGAGAGAAATACGATTGTTGGAGGTTGAAGAGATTCTGCCCAGTGAATCATGTTTGCATCGGCAAGTGAGTGGGCGTTTTTTTCAAATTGTCCTTTGTGGAAGTTCGGCATCCAATCAAGAAAATACTGATTTTCTCTTTTGACAGTAATATATGTCCCTTCATCGAAACGAGTTATGACAAAATCTGAATTCCCCTTGCATGATGCTGGTTTTAAGTAAATAGGAGTTGTGTTGATTTTAAGGATGACCGGGCTCGTCAATGAAATAAAGAGTAAGATTGTAGTAAAAGTTAAAGACATTGAGAATGGGGTAATGACCTTAGCCGCGATGGAAGTATTCGCAATTGTTTTTGTTAACTTTTTTAAGATAAAGCTCAGGCCTAATGCAGGCAAGGCTGCCAGAATAATAATACTGGCAGCATATGGACGCATTCGATATGCATCAGTAGGGGGAAGAAATGGTACTGAAATTAAGACCCCAAAAAACGAAGCAATAATTAAACTTTTTATGGGATCATTGCGGTCACGTGACCAGGCATAAATACCTGTTAACCCCAGTAGATATAAAGTCCAGCGGGCGCAGACATTGAGTATCCAATTCTCACCACCTACATAAGCATAGATGTTATACCAGGAGTCTGAGAAAAGCATGCGCCAGTTAAATAATGCACCTTGAATCGCTTGTAAGGGTTTTTCGCGAATCAGTTCAAAAGCCACTTGATAGATCTTCATAGTCTGTTGTGGTTCATCGAGGCTGAAAATTTCAGGATGCGCTTCGTAAATATATCCCCACGATTTCCCTCCCGACGCCAGGCCATAAAGTGTGTATGAAAAATTAGCGAACGGGACGCCGGAAGGAACAGCAAGCAGTCGGGTAAGTAGAATGTTTAATGTAAAGCCTGCTGCTACGAAACACGCGGCATAAAATGCCGTCCTCCAGGATATTCGATCGTTTTTCCTTAGTAACCACCCGGCCCAAAGTATAAGTATGGGGAGTAAAAAGAATGCTCCGGCTCTTGCATTTAAGGCGAGTGTGGTTACAAACACTCCTGAATACACATAAACCGAATTTTTTATTGACGCTCCCTGCCACAGGAGTGTAAAGCCGAGAACTCCAAGAGCTACACCAAGGTTCTCGGTCATACTGACCCCGCTGTGTGCACGAAAAAAGAGGAATATGATAATAACTATAAAAACTGAAATTTCTCCACCATGCGTTCTCTGAATTTCTCTGGCCGCGATATAACATGCAATTCCAACAATCCCTGTAAGGATTGCAAGTGAGGCCATTAAATTATGATTTGTTAGCGAAAGCAAAGTTGCCAAAAGCCCGGGAAACAACACACGACGGGCGGAGACAATTGAAAAATCATATCCATGGATTAATCTCAAAGCATCTATATAATAAGCGTCTGCATCGTATAGCGGTATAAGCCCGCTTAGTACAGTAGTTTGAGTTTGACCCGATGCCCAGAGACCTGCAAGTGGCATCGCAAATAATGACATTACCGCCGCCATGCTGGCTAAATCACCCAGCCGTCCCGGTATGCGAAAGCATAAATATAAGATAAGTGCGGTAAGAGGAATCACCAGCCCAAATCCGTTGCGGAGTGACATACCGAGTGGCCGCAATAAATTTGGAGATCTATTCAAGAGAATTTGGCTGAAGACTCCAATCGAAACGATAAAACAAATTGACTGCCATAGGATTGGGTGGATATGTTTGAATAAAGGGTGGGAAAGGCTTTTCATAGGATTAATAAAAATTATACTTCACCTGCCTTGAAACAAAAAAGGGATCTGTGTTGTTTTGCATGTAGAATATCCTTCAAAAAATGTCAAAGAAAGATTGGTACGGGATGATATGTTTATGAACAAGGATTTTGTTGAAGGGGCACGAAGGTCATTGCCCATTCTGATCGGGGTGATTCCGTTTGCCATGATCTCTGGTGTGGCGGCTGTCAGTGTGGGTCTGACTCTTTTTGAAACCATGGGGATGTCTGTTCTTGTCTTTGCTGGCGCGTCCCAATTGGCGGTATTTCAGTTGATGGGTACCGGCAGCCCGTGGATCATCATGGTTTTGACGGCCTGGGTGGTTAATGTGCGCTTTATGATGTATAGCGCCACGCTTGCGCCCTATTTGCAAAAGCTCTCAACCTGGCAAAAAGCAGTCCTTGCTTACATGCTTTCCGACCAAGCATTTGGCGTGAGCTTGAGTCATTTTGTGATGACGAAGCAGGAGGTCGATCATCGCTGGTTTTATTTTGGTTCGGCTTTGCTCATCTGGGTGGCATGGCAGATCAGCGCCATTGTTGGTGCGTTGCTTGGCTCGCTGATCCCAGCCAGTTGGGGGTTTGACTTTGCCTTTCCACTTAGCTTTATGGCACTGATGTTTGCTTCGTTGCGTGACCGTCCAACCGTGGCGGCAGCGCTGACTGGCGGGACCATTGCCGTACTTGCGAAAGGACTTCCGTATAACAGTGGATTGGTCCTTGCCACTTTTCTTGGAATAGCGACGGGATACCTGGTTGAAAGTCTAAAATCTCCTCAAGGTACCCAACAATGAGCACACTTTCCATCTGGCTTCTTTTCATTGCAATAGGGTTGGGGACATTCTTGTTGCGCTTCCTGTTTATTTATTTGTTCGGGAAAATTGAAATGCCCGATTGGCTGCGCCGTGCGCTTCGCTTCGTCCCTGCGGCTGCTCTGGCGGCATTAGTATTCCCAGCGCTGACTCATCCCGCTGGACACCTCGATTTGTCTGTAAATAATTTTCGTTTACTGGCTGGGCTGAGTGGAGCTATCGTAGCCTGGAAAACACGGAATGTTCTGCTGACCATACTCATTGGCATGTTGATTTTATGGAGCTTGGAAGCAGCCTTCGCCATGCCGTGATCGTATTTATTTGAATCAAAAAAGACTTCCAGTTTTTACTGGAAGTCTTTTTTGATTTCTTATTATTTGCCTAATTTCTTCTTCATCGCTTCCGTTAATGCGGGGACAATCTGGAACAGATCCCCAACCACTCCATATCTGGCAACCTTGAAGATCGGTGCATCAGCATCCTTGTTGATCGCAACAATGACTTTTGAGTTTCTCATGCCTACCAAATGCTGAATTGCGCCGGAGACTCCACATGCGATGTATAAATCTGGCGAAACAACTTTTCCTGTTTGACCTACTTGATGGGAATATGAGATATAGCCGCCATCTACAGCGGCGCGGGAAGCGCCTACGGCACCGCCCAATGTTTTCGCGAGATCTGTCACCAGTGCGAAGCCTTGCTGTGCGCGCCAGATTTCTGCCTGCTTTTCGTCCATGCCTGCTGGCGGGGTGAGGGACGGGTTGTTCGAAACACCACGCCCGCCGGAGACGATGATGCCGGCATCACCCAGGTTGACGGCGCTTTCAGAAGCAGAGTAGCCTTTCACTTCGGAGAGTGCATCGGTCTTGGCTGCGGCTTTGGTAACAGACCCGCTCTTGCTTGCGTCGCGATTTGGTTTGGGGAAAGCACGCCCGCGGATGGTGACCATCACAGGCTTGCCAGAGCAAACAGTTTTCTCCAACAACTTGCCTTCGTAAATGGGACGAGTCGCGATAAACGAATCGCCATTCGCTTCGAGACCAGTGACATCGGTCAACACACCTGTGTTCAAATCCACAGCAGACATGGCAGCCAGCTCACGGGTTCGAGCGGTTGTCGGAAACAGAATCAGGTTCGGGTTATGTGAAGAAGCGAGTGCGCTTAAAGTCGAAGCATATGTCTCGGCGCGATAATCCAAAAGAGCAGAATCATCCGCATGTAAAACTTCATCTGCGCCAAATTCAAATGCAGCTTTGGCAACATCATTTGCATCCGAACCAAGCACAATTGCAGTGACTGTGCCGAAAGTTTTTGCAAGGCCAAGCGCCTCCCACGAAGCAGGCTGAACTTCACCTTTGAAGTGATCGATATAAACAAAAATTTTCATAGCACTTTCTCCGCGAGAATTTTGTCGGCGAGTTTTTCCGCGATTTCGGCGGGGGTTTCGCCTGCGATGATCTCAACACTGGTTTCGCGCACGGGCGGGCTCATCAACTCGGCGCGGGTCACGATGGCGGCGGGCGCGCTTGCGCCGATGTCGCTCAAAGACCAAACAGGGATGGTTGCCTTCGACGCTTTGCGAATGCCCATGAACGACGGGTAACGCGGCTCGCCAATGCTTTGCACGACGCTCAACACGGCGGGCAATTTTGCGCTGACAGTTTGCCTGCCCTCTTCGATGACTCGTTCAACAGTGACGCTTCCTGCTTCGACTTTGATCAGGCCAGCCAACCCAAGCATCGGCCACCCGAGGACACGGGCAGTTTGAGCAGGGGTGAGGCCAGCGCCATTATCAAGAGTTTGGCGTCCAAAGATGACCATTTCACCTTCGACCTTTTTGATGGCCGCAGCAAGGACACGCGCCGCGCCGACTGTGTCGAGATCGTTGAGCGCCGGGTCTGAAACGAGGATGGCTTCATCCGCACCCATGGCAAGCGCGTGCTTCAATGCTTCCTTCGCAGACTCAGGTCCTACACAAATGACGGTGACCGTGCTTCCGTCATTGGCTTCCTTCTGCTGAAGCGCGCCTTCGACCGCGTACTCGTCGAACGGATTGATCACCAGCGGCGCATCTCCCCAGGATACCTGCCCGCCTTCAGCTTTAACTTTCGCCTCTGAGTCGGGGACTTGCTTGATACATGCGATGATTTTCAAGTTATTTCTCCTTGATATAAATTCTTTTTTACCACAGGGAACGCCAAAGTTTTCCTTTGCGCAACTAGGTGTTCTTTCGTGGTTATTTTGTAAAATATGCCATCAACACAAAAATATCCGCGCCAATCACAGCCACAAATCCGATGACACTGAAAACCTTCTGCTCCAACTCCCAGCGTTTGCGATTTTCCAGATGCCGCAAAAAGAAAGCCTTGAAGGGCACCGGTGTGCGGGTCAGGCTGTTGTAAACATCCTGATAATATGTTTCCGTTTTGAACCAAAGTTTATAGGTGTTCGAAAGGAACAGCAGACTGAAAAGAAGAAAAATGAGGACAAAACTCAGAGAAACTTGGGTCATGTTTTTACTTTACGAAAAAAGTCTTTGTTATAAACAGAAGATAGATCAACCCACCGGATGCTGCGACCAGGTTGGCTATGCCGCTGAATTTTGGGTCAAGTCCGCGCAACAGGAAATTGACCGCAAGTAGATACCAGGTCAGTGCGTGAGTCCAGCGTAAAACGAGGAAGCGGAATCCTGTCAAATCAGCGATACGATCTTTCGGCCAGACGAAGGTGTAGATCACGGCTACGACGAGTGCAATCCCAGCCCAGACGAACCAGGGCAAGTTGAGAAATCCCTTGATCATGATCGTTATTTAAAACTTGTGCTGCTGATAATTTTGCCCGTATCCATGTTGATTTCGCATAATTGCCCGCTAATCGTGAAAGTGGATAGAGTCATATCGTCATTTAACTTAACCTTTGAAAATAAGGTCTTGGGCTCGGGTTTTTCAGCCTTCCAGATGATGAGCCCATTTGGGCCAATGAGATAAAGATTGGAGTCGCTGAATGGAAAACCGCTATGGCTTTCCATGATCACGGTGCCATTCTTGATCTGAATGGTCTTTTCCACCGTAGTGTGTAGAGGTTTAATGTCCATTTTTTATCCTTGTCCAAAAGCGGGTTTTTCGCGGTGAATTGGCTTATTTTACACAAACGAACCAATTTTCAGTGAAATTTTTCTCTAATTATACCCGTAGGATTAAATAAAAAAGCCTGACGCGTTGTTCATTTTGCGTCAGGCTAGGGAAGTGGGGTGTCTCTCATTTCTCCTGAACTCCCATGTTGCTGAGTTCTTCCGAGTTGTATGAGGATACAAAAACGTCCGAACCAGCAAGGGCGAACAATAGGAATGAGATGACTGCGGCTACTGCGAACATGGCAACTCCTTTCTTGATGAATACTATAACCACTTCGAAGGCAAAAAGATATATCCCCTAACAGTACTGTAATGACCAGGCAAAACAATTTTGAAAGGGATGTAAGTGTAACGATGTTGGGATTCGATTTGTTCCCAGCATAGATTTTCCCTGTGGAATTCAATATACGGTTGGATACTGGAAAAGGGTCAGGGGGGCTGCTTCTCGTTGACAAAACAAGCGTTTGAGATAAAATACAACCCGCCAGCAAAAAGACATGCCGAAGTGGCGGAATTGGCAGACGCGCTACGTTCAGGGCGTAGTGAGAGCAATCTCATGAGGGTTCAAGTCCCTCCTTCGGCACAGAAGACCCGCAAAATAAGAGCGGGTCTTTTTCTTTACCTTGACAACTTGGCGACAAATCATTTTATGAAACGTTCTCTCCCTTTTATTTTCATCACGGTCTTTGTCGACATGCTCGGCTATAGCATGATTCTGCCTCTTTTGCCCTTCTTTGTTCAGGCCCAGGGAGGGGATGCTGTATTGGCAGGCGGATTGCAGTCGTTATACGCCTGCTTGCAGTTGTTCAGTGGGCCGGTTTTAGGCTCGTTTTCAGATCGCTATGGCCGTAAACCTATCCTGGTTATCTGCCTGTTTGGGACGGCAATCGCGTACACGATATTTGGTCTCGCCAATTCCATCCTTATTTTGCTTCTCGCAGTTTTGCTCGATGGCCTGACTGGGAACAATCTCACAACTTCCTTTACTTACGTTGCTGATATCACTACTCCTGACGAACGCTCGCGCGGCATGGGTATCGTCAGCGCTGCTTTTGGCCTTGGCTTGATGGCCGGTCCTGCGCTTGGCGGTTTCTTCAGCGTTTATGGATTGTCCGTTCCTGCTTTTGTTGCTGCAGGGATTGCTTTTGTCAACACGATTTACGGTATTTTTATTCTTCCCGAATCCCTGCCTCCGGAGAAACGAAGCCAGCATAAACCCACCTTGAATTTCATTGGGCAATTACAGATGATTTTCAACATCCCTTATATCCGAAACCTTTTGTTGGGAATCTTTTTTCTCAACTTTGCTTTTGCGGGTTTGCAAACAAACTTTCCACTTTTTAGTAACGAACGCTTTCATTGGGATGCCCGTCAAAACGGCTTCCTCTTTGCCTTTGTTGGTGTTGTCTCTGTATTTGTGCAGGGATTTTTGTTTGGCAGGCTCCAGCCCAAGGTAGGGGAGAGGCGCCTATCCTTATTCGGCCTTACGATGATGATGCTTGGCATGGTAGGCATCGCGATCGCTCCTCAGGCCTGGATGGTCTATCCCATTGTTGCTTTGGCGGCATTTGGTTCGAGTATCAGTATCCCTGCGCTATCGGGAATGCTTTCCAGTCGTGTTCCGTCGAATCAACAGGGTCGCTTGATGGGTGGGAATCAAGTGCTGTTTAGTCTCACTGCGATTCTTGGGCCTGCAGTAGCAGGTGTGGCATTTGAGAAAATTGGAATCAGCGCGCCGTATTGGATCGGTAGCGGTCTTGCATTCGTGGCTTTGTGCTTTGCCTTTCGTGATTTCCCGCCTCAGCCTGACGTTTAGCCTGCTATTGTTTTCAGGAGGGTCTCCAAAATCCGGGCAGCTTCAGCGATTCCGTTTTCGGTTCGCAATTCTTTCCCCAGCTTTTTCGCATTTTCTTTCATCACTTTACCTTTCATTTCATTCAATGCATTGACCAGATTCTTCCCGGTCAATTCTCTTTGCGGCACTGCCCGCGGACCAACGCCTAGCTGATAAACTCTCTCGCCCCAAAAAAATTGATCGACAGCCAGCGGGGTGACAAACGATGGCACACCGGATTTCAACGCCTCTGCTGTTGTCCCAGCCCCGCCGTGGTGGATGATGCCTGCCATTTGCGGGAATAACCATCTGTGTGGGATTGTTTCTTTCTGAAGGAAAATATTCTTACTTTGTATAACCGCGTTAATATCCTTTGGTAATGAAATCACCGCGCGAATACCTGTTTTTTCAATTGCAGTGATCAATAATTCAAACAAGGCTTGTGGATCATGCATTCCGGGACTCCCAAACCCAAAGAAAAATGGCTTTTCGTTAACTGCAAGAAAAGATTTAAGTTCATCAGAAGGCGAATATGAACTATCTGGAGCTGACCAATAGCCAGTGATGAAATTTCTCTCACCCCAATCGTTTGGTCGCGGCAGGACTCTTTCGCTAAAGCCATAAAGAATTGCGTTCATTTTCTCAAAATAGCTACAGAAGAATGGTAAAGAGTTAAGCCCAAGAGATTCTTTTCTCCATTTATTAATGACTCCCATCCATGGCAGGTGTACGGATTGCGATATCAGCCAGTACGTGAGTTTGTTGTATCCCCGGCCGAGTTTCAATGTGGTGGGAAGTAAAGGGGATGGGAATTCGTTAGTTGAAGTGACGGGTTGTAAAAATGCACCGATGCAGGGAATCCCCAACTTTTCCGCAAGGGACGACCCCCAAATGGTTGGCAAACCAATAACCAATGCCGATGCATCCTGTGAGGCCAGCCATGCATTTTGAATCATTTCTGCATAGACCGGTTTTGCTGCCTTCAGATATTCCAATGCCGATTTTATTCCCTGCAACGGACTGTTGTTGAAGGTCAATGCTGATTGCGCACCGGGTGCAGTGAGTAAATCACTTGGGTTGCCTTTGAGGGGAACAAATGGAACAGACTGAGCTTCGACGATTTCCTGAAAGTTCAGCGGGGCGGCCACGCGCACGGAGTGGCCTTTGTCTTGCATGGCGCGTGCTAGATAGCTGACAGGCTGTACATCCCCACGTGTGCCGCTGGTGAGGAAGACGATGGGTTTCAATTTTTTTCAAATACCAGCCAGCGATATTCGATCCAGCCGGCTTTCAGGCATTGCTGCAATGCCATGCTTCCCAGCATGGAAGGAACAATGGGGTGATTCTGTGGAAGTTTATTTCCGAGCCATAAAACAAATTTCGCCAAAGAGTCGGGCAGGGCACGCAGGCGCAGGTTTGGGGTGAAGAGCTTCGTCTCGCGCAGAGTCAGGCCTACGGTTAGGGCAGAGGCGATGGTTTCATCCGAAGTTTGCATGTTGGGCACGTACCAGCCATCTTTGTAGGCTTTGAGCCAACGTTGCGCATAGTCACTTTGGTTTGGCACGTAGAAATCATCCAACAAAATCAATCGCCCGCCGGGTTTGAGTAGCCGCGAAACCTCGCTTAAATATTCCTGCGGATTTTGCGAATGGATAAAAGCTTCAATCGAATAAACCAGGTCGAACAGCCCACTCAAGGGTACATGATGAAAATCAGCCTGCAAAAAGGCCAAGTTTGAAAAAGACAGGTGTTGCCTCGTGGACTCGGCCAAACGGGCCTGTACGGCGCTTAGCGTGACGCCTACGCCTCTTCCTCCGCCCAAGCCTGCCAGCACATGAAAAAGGGTGGCACCTACGCCGCAGCCAAGATCAGCAATGCGAGGATTCGAGAGGCTAAGTGTCTTCGCCTCCTCCAAAACGAGGTTATTTGAGACGGCCAACGCATCTTCCAGACGGAGGATTCCCTTCGGCCAGAGTGAGCGGTGGATGGTTTGGGTTTCGGGGGAGGAACCGAAGCGCAAAAAAAGAGGGGTATTTTTGTCGTAATAAGAGCGGACATCTTCCAGGGAGGCAGGCATGGGCAGGATTATATGCGAAAAGAGAATGAATATTCAAAAAAGATGGCAGATTGAGAGGTGAGGTGGTATAATCTCACTATCAAATAATACTTTCTTCATCTAATGCAGACACGAAGTTTTCCCCCGCCTTCGTGTTTTTTTATGTCAATTCGGCACGATTTTCACACATTTAAGGATGCTTTATGGCCGACGAACTCGAACCCCAGGAACCGAAATCAGATAATTCAGGCAACGTGGAAAGTGTAGACATCGACTCGCAAATGCGGTCTGCCTACCTTGACTATGCCATGAGTGTGATCGTGGCGCGTGCGTTGCCCGATGCGCGGGATGGGCTGAAACCTGTCCATCGCCGCATTTTGTACGCCATGGATGAGCTTGGCGTGCGCTCCACCGGCTCCTACAAGAAATCTGCGCGTATCGTGGGCGAGGTACTTGGTAAGTTCCACCCTCATGGTGACTCGGCGGTATATGAATCCATGGCACGCATGGCTCAGGATTTTTCCATGCGCTATCTGCTGGTGGATGGTCAGGGCAACTTTGGTTCCATTGACGGGGATTCGCCCGCGGCCATGCGTTACACCGAGGCTCGTTTGCAGAAACTTGCCGAAGAGATGCTGGCCGACCTGGATAAGGATACCGTCGACTTCGGCCCAAACTTTGATGATTCGCTCGAAGAGCCATTGGTTCTTCCAGCACGTCTTCCCAATCTTTTACTGAACGGTTCTTCCGGCATCGCCGTGGGTATGGCCACCAACATTCCTCCACACAATTTGCGTGAGCTGGCAGGTGCGATCAATTACTTAATTGACAAATATGACGCCATTGACGATGTCAATGTGGATGAGTTGATGCAGTTCGTGCAGGGACCGGATTTCCCGACAGGTGGCATGATCGTTGGCACCGAGGGAATTCTTTCCGCTTATAGCACAGGTCGCGGACGTATTGTGATGCGCGGTATTGCCCACATTGAGGAAATGAAGGGTGGGCGCTATCAGATCAATATTACGGAAATTCCGTATCAGGTCAATAAGACCACCCTGATCGAACGCATCGCGGAATTGGTTCGCGACGACAAGATCGATGCGATCTCGGATATGCGCGATGAATCCGATCAACGCGGTATGAGCATCATCATCGAGTTGAAACGCGGCGCCCAGCCCAAGAAGGTCCTTAATCAACTTTACAAATACACATCGCTTCAATCCACTTTCGGTGTGATCATGCTTGCGTTGGTGGATGGTGAGCCGCGCACGCTTCCCTTGAAACGCTCGCTGCAAATTTTCATTGAACATCGCCAGACAGTCATTGTCCGCCGTTCGAATTTTGATCTGGCCAAGGCACGCGCACGCCAGCATATCCTTGATGGTTATTTGATCGCGCTCAATAATATTGAAGCTGTTATCAAAGTCATTCGCGCGGCTGAAGATTCTGATGTTGCAAAAACCAATTTGATGAAAAACTTCAAGCTGAGCGAGCTGCAGGCGCAGGCCATTCTCGATATGCAGTTGCGTCGTCTGGCTGCTCTCGAACGCTGGAAGATCGAAGAGGAACATAAACAGGTCCAGGCCACGATCGATTATCTCGAAGATTTACTTGCCCACCCGAAAAAGATCCTTGCTTTGATCCAAACCGACATGAAGGAACTCGCCGAAAAATTCGGGGATGACCGCCGTACGCGCATTGCCGCGGATGCCAAGGAAAACATTCACGATGAAGATTTGGTTGCCGATGAGGCAGTGCTTATTAGTTTGACCGAACGCGGGTATATCAAACGCGTGGCGGCCACCGCCTTCAAATCCCAAAGCCGCGGTGGACGCGGCGTGATGGGTCATACGACAAAGGAAGAAGACGAAGTCGTGATGCTCATCCCGGCGCGCAGTTTGGATACGATGCTGTTCTTCTCGGATAAGGGAAAAGTGTATAGTGAAAAAGTCTATCAAATCCCTGATGCTGATCGAGCTGCGAAGGGCGTCCCACTGGTCAACATCCTGTCGCTGGATGCCAATGAAAAAGTAACCGCTGCGATGGCGGTGAAAAACTTCTCGACGGATACTTTCTGTATGATGATGACTGGGCGCGGCAAGATCAAGCGTGTGCAGATGGATGAATTCGCTTCTGTAAGACCTTCCGGCTTGATCGCCATGACCTTGGAAGAAGGCGACACCCTTGGCTGGGTGCGTCTAACCACCGGCAAGGATGAGATCATTATAGTGACAGAATCCGGTCAAGCCCTGCGCTTCGGCGAGGACAAGGTCCGTGCCATGGGGCGCCAGGCTGCTGGCGTAAATGGTATCAAGCTCAAGAAAGGTGATCTTGTCACAAGCATGGATGTTGTGGAAAAAGATGGCGCGCTCTTAATTGTCACATCGCACGGATTCGGTAAACAAACGCCGCTTGCAGAATATGCCGCCAAAGGCCGTGCAACCAACGGTATTTCCACGATCGATCAGAAAGCCATCAAGGAGATCGGAAAGATCGCTGCGGCTCGTGTTGTGCAGAAGGATGATGACCTCACCATTATGACCGCCAATGGTGTGACTATCCGTTTGAAGGTAAAAGACGTAAAGCAATCAGGCCGTGCGACGAAGGGCGTCCACCTGATTAAACCGAATGAAGGCGATAGCGTAGCCTCTGTGGCCAGGACCTCCGCGGAAGATATGAAGAAAGCGGGCGCACAGATGGAAGTTACAGAAGAAGAATCGCAACAGAAAATGATATAACACATAAAAAGAACGGGCTGCCGAAAAGCAGCCCGTTCTTTTTATGTGTTAATTACAAGGATGATTTAGATCCCGATCTTTCCAAAGACCAGCAGCACCATGGCTCCGAGGATGCAAACGGTGAACATCAACATAACGGAGATCACAAACCGCTGCATCGATGTCATGCCAAGGAATTTTTTGGACCCAGACCTGCCATACCCGGCCGCCGGTTGATATTTTGCCTCAGGCTCTTCGTTGAATGTACTGGAAGAATCATCGCGAAGATTGTCAAACATGGTTTCCTCTGTTCGGTGGATAAATTAACTTGACTAATTCTATCACGCCATTGGTCTTAGGCTGACATCTCCGTAGTGAACTGTAAACTGCTTGCCATTTTCATCACGCAACCGCAGCCCTCCGTCTGATTCGAGGCCGAGCAGAATGCCGCCAGGGGTTTGGTTCGCCCCTGTGATGACCTGCACGAATTGCTGTTTATAGGCGAGTTGACTTTCCCATGAAGCCAGGAAAGCAGCAGTTTCAATTTCCGGGAGGCGTTTAAGCAAGTTGGATAACACATCCTTCAAGAATTGCTCACGTTCAACAGGAGATCCGAGTTCGTTTTCGATGCTCGTGGCGGGGAATTTGAGCTCTTCCGCCGGAGGAACGGATTCTTTGAAAATGTTAATTCCCATGCCGATAACGATTGCTGTAATTTGATCACCCGCCCAGACGGCTTCGATTAGAATGCCCGCTGTTTTTTTGCCATTCAACAGAATATCGTTGGGCCATTTGATTTGAGGGCTGAGACCAAGCTGGGAGCAGGCATCTGCAATTGAAAGCGCAGCCAGTCCAACGGTCCGCGAAAGATGCGTAATGCCGGCTGGGTGCAGGATCACGCTGAAGGCGAGCGCCGACCCTTTGGGGGTAAACCATTTTCGATCGAGTCGTCCACGGCCGGCGGTTTGTTCATCTGCAATCACGATCGAAAGATTTGGTGCATCCTCGGTCGCCCAGACAAGCGCCGCATCGTTGGTGGAGCCGATGGTATCGAAATATCGGATTTCGCCGATGGGAAGTTTGTTGAGAGATTTTATATTCATGGGAATCAAAAACCCTAAAGGTGACTTCCTTTAGGGTTAATTTTTACTGAACGATATCGTACGGGTTTATGTTGGCGCCGCCGATGCGAACTTCAAAGTGCAAGTGCGCGCCAAAGGCATTGCCGGTGCTGCCTGCTGCGCCAATAATGGTGCCCTGACCCACAGGAGTGCACATGCTTACGTTGATCACGCTTAAGTGGGCATAAACTGTTACATAGCCATTGCCATGATCGATCTGAACGACGTTGCCATAGCCATAATTCCAGCCGCTGGCTGCCTGCGTGACGATGCCAGCTCCGGCCGCATAAATGGGTTCTCCTTCATTGGCTTGAATATCAAGACCCAGATGGCTTGGCATATATCCATATCCGGAAATGGCATGAGAACCGGCCGGCCAGCCAAACCCGCTGGCAACAGGCCCGCCGCCGCAGGCATTGGTGGCATTGGCTCCACCTGTTCCCGTATTATCGCCGCGTCCCGCAGTCTGCAAGTCGGCCGCCCAGTTTCTGAGTTCACGGGTTCCGCCCGGCACCATGACCAATGCGCCTGGTTCCACTGTGGGATTGGTGAGGTCGATATTGTTTCCTGCAAAGTTGATGATGTCATCTGCCTTTGCATCAAACTCAGCGGCGACGGAATCAAACGTGTCGCCGTCCTTCCATTTGTAGTAAATGCCATCCACTGGCGGGATGGTTAATTCCATGCCTGGCTTCAAACTGTGCGGGTTGTCATCAAGATCGGGGTTTGCGAACAAAATTGAATCGGTTTCAATTTTATATTTATCCGCAATGGAAAGCATGGCATCACCGCGAGAAACTCGATAGACGACCGAGTCGTAACGAGGGCGCTCAGGAATATCCGTCTTGAGTTTTAAATCCCGTAGAATAGCTGAAAATCCGCTTCCCTCTGACCCGGCAACTGGTCCCGTTACGACGGGACCTTCACCACTGGAATTAGGAGTCGCTTGCGGTTGATTGCTTGTGGAGGACGCGCTTGCGTTTTTATAAAGGATCGTGGAACCCAAAAGGGATACTACAATGACCAGTGTCACCACCCAACTGATGATCGTGAACCGGTCCATTTTCATTTTTTTGCGCGGAGAAGTGGGAGGCTCGTTTGTTGCCCGCGTGCCCGCCATTCCCTTGGGTTCCCGTTTGAGACGGGAAGCAAGAGAGGAAAAGAAAGAGCGGGTTTTTTCGAGAAAAATTTTCATTTGTTAATTACGCAACCTCGGAATGATTCCTGCAGCTACGCATCCTTTGTGAGATTCTCCAGAAATTCGATGTTATTTTTAGCTTTTTCCATGCGTGTGACGATGGCTTCGGTGGCAACCGAGACATCCATACCAGCCCCTGCGGGTGGCGTTGAGATCATCTGAATAAACATTCGGCGCATGAGCCAGACGCTTTTGAGTAGATCGGGACCGAGGAGCAGGTCCTCGCGCCGGGTGGAGGAGCGCTCGATGTCCACGGCGGGGAAGATGCGGCGTTCCTGCAATTTTCGGGAGAGGATTAACTCCATATTGCCGGTACCTTTGAACTCTTCGTAAACCACATCGTCCAAGCGGGAGCCGGTATCAACGAGGCAGGTGGCAATAATGGTGAGTGAGCCGCCATCTTCCACATTGCGGGCTGCGCCGAAGAAACGTTTGGGAGGATATAACGCTGAAGGATCCATACCGCCAGAGAGCGTACGTCCTGATGGATTGACGACCAGGTTATAGGCGCGGGCGAGGCGGGTAATCGAGTCCATTAAGATTACCACATGGCGTCCGATCTCCACCAATCTCTTAGCGCGTTCTAAGGCCAATTCTGCCGTACGAACATGGGAAGTAACTGGCTCATCGAAGGTGGAAGCTACGACTTCTGCATCCACAGAGCGATCCATATCGGTTACTTCCTCGGGACGTTCGCCGATCAGGGCGATGATCAGGTGGACATCGGGGTATTTGGTTGAAATTGAGTTTGCGATTTGCTTGAGAATTGTGGTTTTGCCCGCCTTGGGAGGAGAAACGATCAAGCCGCGCTGTCCGCGTCCGATCGGTGCGATCAGGTTAATTAAACGAGGTGCAAGGGTGTCATGGTCGGTTTCGAGATCAAAGCGTACTTCAGGGAAAATAGGTGTGAGGGTTTCGAATGTGGTTCTTTTAGCTGCTTCCTCCGGGTCCTGTCCATTGATCGATTCCACCTTGAGCAAGCCGAAGTGTCGTTCACTTTCACGTGGCGGACGAACCTGTCCGATGACGAGGTCGCCGGCGCGCAGGTCATGTCTTCGTAATTGTGCCTGCGAAACGTACACATCCTGGTCGCTGATTCGATAATTCGTAGCGCGTAGAAAGCCGATGCCTTCGCTCATAATTTCGAGAATACCGCCGCGCAGTTCAATACCCTCCTTTTGCGCTTCGGCCTCGCGGATCATCATTGCGAGAGTCTCTTTTTTGAGCCGATTTGCGTTGGGAATATTCAGTGTTTTTGCCAGGGCGCGTAGTTTGGATAGGGGTTGATTCTCTAATTCAAGTATTTTCATGTCTGGGGTCTCTTATGGAAGAATGGAATGAAATGCGAAAATTACCAGTCCCCTCTAGGATGGGCTGGTGGGTTTCCTTAGGAAATTTTTGGAGATGTTGGGGCTTGGGTCAAGGTTATCGTTTGCTCTGCACACGTGGAAAATTCGTGTGGTGTCTTCGGAGTGAGTTGTCAAATATCTGGGGAAGTTCCGGTATTATAGCACGCACACTTAAGGCGCGCAAGCAAATGAGACTTAAATATTCTCGTTGAGAATACGGTTTTGCAGATCGAGCAAACGACGATATAACCCATTTTTCTCTTTCAACACACCATGCGTTCCGCGTTCCACGATCTGGCCGTGATTCATCACCAAAATTTCGTCCATATTTTCGAGGCCGATCAAACGATGGGTGATCAACAGCGACGTCTTTTGTTTCATCACTCTGAACAATGTATCGAGCACTTGTTTTTCAGTGAGCGGATCGAGATTGGCCGTGGGTTCATCCAGAATTAAAATCGGCGCGTCTTTGATGAGCACACGTGCAATTGCCAGCCGTTGACGTTCGCCGCCGGAGAGTCGCAATCCCTGCTCACCGATCATTGTGTCGTAGCCTTTGGGTAAGCTCATAATGAAATCATGAATTTGCGCGGATTTGCATGCGGCTTCAATTTCTTCTTTTGCGACTCGTTTGCGGGCAAAGCGTAGATTTTCAAAAACGGTTGTGTTGAAGAAATAAGTGTTCTGTGAGACGAGACCGATTCTTGTGCGGACCTGATCCTGCTCGTACATCTTGAGCGACTCAGCGCCGAGAGTGATTTCCCCTGATTCGTAATCCCAGAAACGCAGTAACAAATTTGCAAGAGTCGATTTGCCCGCGCCGCTCGGACCGACAATGGCTATTGAAGTCGAAGGTCGAAGGTCGAAGGTCACGTTTTGAAGTGCGGGAGTATTTTGATTGGGATAGGTGAAGGAAAGATTTGAAAATGCGATATTCGATGATTCGATATTCGAAATTAGACCAACCTCTTTCACGGTTGGTTCGGTATCAACGACTTCAAATAATCGCTTCGCGGCTTCGCGCGAGGAGTTCCACATTTGAGCGGCGAGTGGCAGCGGTGTGACTGCTTCAAACGAAGCGAAGGTCAACAGAGCAAGCGAAGCCAACATGGGACCAGCTAGATTGCCAGATGTCACTTGCGGAATGCATAAAAATAGAATTGACCATAAGCCAAGATTGGTAAGCAACGTGGATAGGCCGGCGTGGATTCCGGTGACACGCGCCATGCGGCGTTGGGCATTGCCGTAGTCGAGGCCATTGGCGGAAATTTGAACGAGGCGTTCGTCCGCGCGACCATAGGCGAGCAGATCGGCCATACCTTGAATCCCATCCACGAGGCGGGTGTGCAGATCGCCGCGCAGGATGATGGCTAGTTCAGCAGACTTACGGCTGGTGGTTTGCGCAAGGAGCGGGAGGAGAATGCCGAGGCTGATGAAAAATGTCAGGAAGACGGGAGCAAGAATCGGGTGGAAAGAAGCGAGGAATATCGCAGTGAAGAGTCCAATGACCACAGCGGTCAACGGTGGGGAAACGACGCGGACGTAGAAATTTTCCAATGTTTCCACATCGCCAATGATGCGGGCCAGTAGATCGCCGGCACGGAATTCCATCAGGCGGGCCGGGGCAAGCGGTTCGAGTTTTTCATAAAACCAAACTCGTAATTTTGAAAGCAGACGAAATGTAACATCATGTGAGACGAGTCGTTCGAGATAGCGGAAGACGCCGCGCGCGATGCCGAAGAAGCGCACGCCAACAACTGAAACGCCGAGATCTGCAACAGATGGATGCAATGCTGCCGTGGAGATCAGCCATGCAGATGTGCCCATGAGCGCGACGCTGGAACCGATGGTCCCTGCGCCGATGAAAACCGAAAGTGCAACCCGCCCCCAATTGCCTTCGAGGAAACTTAATAGGCGGGTAAAGGTGGATTGTGTTTTGTTTTTTTCCGGTTGGGTAATTTCAAACTTGTCAAAGGTTGAAGGTCGAAGGTCGATGCGTGAAGATTTTACGATTTCGACTTTTGACTTTTGACTTTCGACCTGATACGTCTTCACCATGCTCGCATACATTCCATCTTGTGCAAGCAATTCTTTATGGGTGCCTTGCTCCACGATATGGCCTTCATCCAACACAACGATCTGATCGGATTGAAAGATGGTATTGAGACGATGCGCGATGGTGAGAACGGTCCGTCCCTGCATGAGTTTGCGTGTTGATTCTTCGAGCAGAGATTCCGTTTCAGGATCAAGGCTGGAAGTGGGTTCATCGAGAATCAAGAGGGGGGCATCTTTTAGGAAAGCTCGCGCAAGCGCTAGGCGCTGGGCTTGTCCGCTGGAGAGACGGGCGCCGCTTTCGCCGACGAGGGTTTCATATTTTTGCGGCAGTAAGTCGATGAATTCATGTAAATGCGCGGCTTGCGCGGCGACGATCACTTCCGCGTCGGTGGCATCCGCTTTGCCGAGCCTAATATTGGCGGCGATGGTATCGTGAAATAAATGCGGACGCTGCGGAACCCAGGCAATGGAATGATGAAGGATGAAGGATGAAGGATGAATTGAGATATTTCCTTCAGTCGGTTGAATAAAACCAAGCAGAAGATTTACGAGCGTGGATTTGCCCGCACCGGTTTTGCCGACCAGTGCGATCTGCTGTCCGCGCTGGATGGTGAAGTTGATGTTTTCGAGTGCAGGCGTGGATTCGTTTGGGTAGGTATAGATGAGATTTTCAAGTCGAATGTCGAAAGTCGAAGGTCGAATATCAAGCTGGTCTAACTTTTGACTTTTGACTTTCGACTCAGGTATCGGTGTATCCAAAATTTCATAAATGCGTTTTGCTGCGGTTGTTCCAGACATGCCTGCGTGGAATCTTGCGCCAAGCGCACGCAGTGGCATGTAGAATTCGGGAGCCAATACCAGCAGGAACAGTGCAGGCAGGAAATCCATTTTGTTGTAAAGCAGGCGAAAGCCGATCTCGACGGCAATGATGGCGGTGCTGAGCGTGGCAAGCAATTCCAATGCAAGCGCGGAGAGGAATGTAATTCGCAAAACACCCAACGTGGTATCGCGGAATTTTTCGCTGACCTGCGCGATGGTGCGAGTCTGTGATTTCGATTGGCCGAAAAGTTTGAGAGTGGTGAGTCCTTGCAGACTGTCGAGAAAATGAGCGCTTAATAATTGCAATGTGTCGTATTGGCGTTTGGTCACCGCTTCGGCCCCCTTGCCGATGATGATCATGAAATACGGGATCAAGGGTGCGGTAATTAAAAAAACTATGCCTGAAAGTAAGTCGATTGGAAACACGAAGATAAGAATTGAAATTGGAACAAGTGCGGTGATAACAAGCTGCGGCAGATACTGGCTGAAATATGCGTCAAGCGCTTCGATACCTTCGACAGCGGCTGTGGTCAATTCGCCGGTGCGTTGTCCACGGGCGTAGGCGGGACCCAGTTTCAGGATATGTGCGAAGAGTCGATTGCGTAAATCTGTTTTGATTTTCACCGCGACTGCATTCGCTGCGACTTCATTGAGCCAACTCAGGAAGGAACGTCCGCCGATGGTGAGCAGGATGAAAAGCAGCGGCCGCATCACCTGTGCGAGGGCCTGCTTCTCGAGGAATACAGTATTGATCACGCTGCTGAGGAGCCAGGCCTGCCAGATGGTCAGCAGGCCGGCGAAAAATCCAGAAAGAATCGTGAGGAGCAGAGGAAGGCGGGAGTCGCGGGTGAGTTTTAGGAGTCTGCGATGCATGGGACGAATATTATAAACGAACGAGCCAGGGATTTTCTCCCTGGCTCGTGTTCAAGGATGGTTGTGCTACCGCCATTTGCTTTGCACGGCAATCGTATACACTTTAATGTTCAGGATGATGAAACGCCACAACTGATACAGTTTGAAATTCATCCAGAATTTTTCGGCTTTTGAGAATTCCTGTTCGTTTTGCATGGTGTGGCTCCTATTCGGGGATCAGTTTCCAGCCCAGCAGGGCTTTGAATTTCCAGATGAAGGTGTAATGCAGCATAAACTTCATCCATGCCCCGCTTACGCCCATTTCCAGATGGGAGATGAACAGATCGCGTCCGTATTCGTTCTTGTATTTCTCACGATCCGGCACCACTGGACGCATTACGATCGTCACTGCGTTTCCGTCCCAAAGTGAGTCGCCCATGGAGGCAACACAGGCTGCGACCATTTCCGTCATGCGTTCGCTGTGGGTCATCTTGCCAGTCTTGATCAGGTCGATGATGTTCATGGCCACGACACGCCCGATCACGCCGCTGACCATGCCTGTGCGTGGTGGAGCAGGGGCAATTGCAAGGTTGTTCTTGTTGGTAAACGGCTTGGAGATGGGTCCCGGCGGGGCAAAGGCGATTCCAGCCGCAAACACGTTTGTGTAGTTTGGATTCTGATATTGGGCTGGCCATGCACTGGGTGTTTGAGCAAGCTCGGGGTAGGGCAGACCGTATTTTCCATCCACCAAAACAAACCCTGCGGGGTTGACCAGCTTGGTGGAGATGTCTGATCCGTCCTTGCCGATGTATTTAAATGGCTGACCCTTGAACTGTGGAATGAGCATGGAAAAATCAAAATCAGCCGTGCCTTCTTCGCCTTCGTAATTTTGCCAATGGATCTTGCCTTCCTCCACCTTTGTCACGCCGGTCTGGACTTGGTAGCGGATACCATGGTCGTTGAAAACTGCTTTGATGAACTCGTCGCTTTTTAATACATGCCCGTTGCGTTTGATCTGCACGCCGTTCACACCGAAATCCCCAAGTGCAGGTTCGTTGGAAAGCCAAAGGATGTCCGCCTTGTCGCGAAGCCCCTTTTTGACCAGATCTTTGTGTACGTTGACGATGTATTCAAAGGCGGCCCCCTGACAAGTGGCGCCGGGATGTCCGGTGCCAATCACGATCTTCACCTTTTCGCCTTTTTTCATTCGGTCGCACAAGGCAAGATACGCATCACGTGCCTTGATCGCATGGGGCATGGAGCAAATCGAATGGGTAAATCCTTGTTCAGGTCCCAACCCCGGGGTGCCAGCAAAATTGAGCAGCGGGCCGGGGGCGATCACCAGATAATCGTAATTTAGTCGGATTTCCTTGCCCGTGCCAATTTCCTCCCCCAGAACATATTGGTCGCCTGCATCGGGATGGATCTCTTTTGCGGCCGCATGGACAAATTTGATATTCTTGCGATCATAGACCGGTTTGAGCTTGAAGATGGTCTTCTCCGGTTTCATGTGGCCCACGCCCACCCAGACCCACGAAGGAACATATCCGAACACATCACGATTTGATATGACTGTGATTTCATGCTGCCTGCCGATCTTGTCTCCCAGATACAGAGCGGCAGTATGGCCTGAAAATCCAGCCCCGATTACAAGAACTTTTGCCATTGGGTTCTCCTTGAATAATTACAACTCATCATTTATTTGTGACAGTTGTTGCAAATAAAAAAGGCAGAGTGATTTCACTCTGCCTTTTTTTGATTAGTAGACCAAACTCTTTTTATCGGTACTGATGCGCTTGCTGAATTGATAATACGTCCAGCCTTGATAGACAAGCACGATCGGCACGAAGATCAGAGCAACAATGGACATGACCGTGAGAGTGTATTGCGATGAGGAGGCATTGTAGATGGTCAATGAAAAATCGGGGTTGGTGGTGGAGAGCATCACATTGGGGAAGGTCATGCTGAAGAAGGTGACCTGAGTCAACACGATGTTCAACGCGACCATGATGAAGGCCCAGCCTTCCATCTTGCGATTGATGAAGTAGCCAGTGGCCAGCAAAGTGACAACGGCAGTAATCGGAACGATACCAGGGTTGACGATGCCACGTGCCCAGAAGCCAGCTGCGTAGGTGAAGACACCGAGAGCAACATACAATACACTTGCGCCGATCCATAATTTTTTGGCGAAGCCATTGACTCGTTCACGTAATTCACCTTCGAGTTTCAGGCCGAGGAAGTTGGCGCCGTGAAGCAGGAAGATCGCGACAGTGGTCAGACCGCCGAGCAAGCCGTATGGATTGAGCAAAGTGAACAGGTTGCCGGTAAACATCTTGTCCGCATTGATCGGTACGCCGCGGGCAAGGTTAGCAAAGGCTGCGCCGAGCAAAAGTGCGGAGAGGAACGAGCCGATTGCGATCATCCAGTCGAAGCGGTTGCGCCAGGCAGGAGCGGCGTCCTTGGAGCGATATTCAAAGGAGATACCGCGCAGGATCAAGCCGACCAACAGCAGGAAGAGTGCAAGATAGAAACCGCTGAACATGGTGGCGTACCATTCGGGGAACGCTGCGAAAGTTGCCCCGCCAGCAGTGAGCAGCCAAACTTCATTGCCGTCCCAAACGGGTCCGACGGTGTTGATGATGGCGCGGCGTTCCTCGTCTTTTTTGCCGAGGAAGGGGAGCAGCATACCGACGCCGAAGTCGAAACCTTCGAGGAAGAAGAAGCCGATCCAGAGTACGGCGATGAGAATGAACCAAAGGATTTGTAGGAATTCGTAAGACATGTTTTTTCTCCGTGATTAATCCTGCGAGCCGACGACTGCAGGGGCCACGTCCACTGATTCGTGCATGGCAGCATCAGGGCCGGCGATGGCATATTTTTTCATGAGATAAACCATGGATACAGCCAATGAGCCGTATACAACGGTGTAGCCAATGACTGAGATGAGCAAATCCACGGTGGTGAGATTCGGGGAGACAGCATCTTCCACTTTGAGCAAGCCTTGCACGATCCACGGCTGGCGGCCCATTTCAGTCAGGATCCATCCACTGGAGTTGGCAATGTAGGGAAGTGCAATGACCCAGGGAACAAACTTCATCCATTTTGCATTTTCATAATTTCCACGTGTGGAATACAGGAAGAATGCCGAGAGTGCGATCATGATGAAACCAACGGTCATCATAAAGCGGAACGTCCAGTAGGTAACAACCATCAATGGGATGTAATCTCCCGGACCGTATTTTGTTTCGTATTCGGCCTGGATGTCGTTCACGCCTCGAACTTCACAGGTGAAGTTGTTACACGCGAGGAAGCTTAACACCGCTGGGACTCTGATCGACCAAACTTCGCGTTTGCCGCTTAGATCGCCGATGGTGAGGATCGAGAAGGATGCAGGTTGTGAAGTTTCCCAATGTGCTTCAATGGATGCGAACTTCATCGGCTGCGTATCATACATGTACTGTCCATTGGTGTGACCACCGAGGAAGACCAATGTGCTTGCCACCAAACCAACAATGGCTGCAATCTGGAAAGACCGCTTGTAAATTTCCACGTGCTGCTTGCGGAAGAGGTGGTAGGCGCTCACTCCAATGATGAGGAAGCTGGCGGTTGTAAGGCCCGCTGAAATGGTATGCCAGAAGAACAGCCATCCCTTGGGATTGGTAATGAGTGCAAAGAAGTTGACCAGTTCAGCGCGGCCATTGGCTTCGTTGATGACATATCCAACAGGATGCTGCATCCAGCCGTTGGCGAGCAGAATCCACAAAGCGGAAAGATTTGAGCCGATGGCTGCGAGCCAGATCGAGGCAAGGTGAGCTTTGTCCGAGATTTTGCCTTCGCCGAAAATCCATACGCCGAGGAATGTGGATTCCAAGAAGAAGGCCATCAAGGCTTCCACTGCAAGGGGGGCGCCGAAGATATCGCCCACGTAGCGGGAATATTCAGACCAGTTCATACCGAACTGGAATTCCTGCACGATGCCCGTCACTACGCCAATGGCAAAGTTGATCAGGAACAACTTGCCCCAGAACTTGGCCATCTTGCGGAAGGTTTCATCCTTGGTCTGGTAATAGCGGGTTTGGAAAAATGCAACAAACCACGAAAGTCCCAGGGTGAGTGGGACGAAGAGAAAGTGGTATACGGTTGTGAGACCGAATTGCCACCGCGAAAGAGTGATTGGATCCATATCTATTCTCCAAAAGTAATGATTTTTAAAGGCAGGAGGGGAGTTCGCTGCCCTTTAACGACGATTTGTGAAATAAAGAACTTTCCTGCATTTTGCTACTTGATCAATCTACATAGCTGAGTTCAATGTCTTTCGAAACAGGAGCAGATTTCCGTGATGCAGAGGCGAGTGAAACTCCGAGAGTTGCCGCAATGCTGGCAGCATCCTCCACAAGGCTGCTAAAAGTGATACGGCTCATTTCATCGCGCAGCAGATTTTTTAACCGCACCCACTGGCAATGGACTGGACAGCGGCTTTCAAATGGACATTCACCGGGTTTGAGCACACAATCTGAAAGATACAGTTCGCCTTCGAGATGCTCCACCACTTGCAGTAAGGTGATCTCTGATGGATCGCGCCCGAGAGAGATGCCACCGTCACGGCCGGCCTGCGTTTGAATGAAATCGCCACTGGCTAACTCTGCGACGATGCGTTGGAGCAGAACAGGAGGGATGAGCATTTCACGGCCGATGCTGGCGGATGAAACGCGCGTTCCCTGCGGCTTCTTTGAAAGCGCAAGGACGATTCGTACGGCGTAATCGGTTTGGCGGTTGACTTTGAACATGGGTTTCCTTACGTTGACAGCGATAGTCAACGTTGACTGACATTGTAAGAATATCGGCTCTTTTTTTGATGTGTGATTTGTCATCTCGCAAAATGACATTCGTCTCTTCTTTTGTGACATGGTGTGCGATATTTATTACAGTATTTATCCGAATTTTTTATGAGGGGGAACACGGTTTGTTTTAACTTTCAAGAATTTTTAATTGTGTTTCGAATGAGATATAATGAATAAAATTAAATTCAGAGGTATGCAATGATAGACCCCGTAATTTTTTCGTTTAAATTGATCTATTGGACGATCACTTTGCGCTGGTATGGCGTGTTGGTGATGTTGGGCGCGGTTGCCGGGGCATGGTGGGCCGAAAGGGAAATTCGCCGTCGTGGCGAAAATGGCGAAGTGATCTGGGATGCCATGGTGTGGGTGTTGCCGATCGGTATCATCGGTGCCCGCTTGTGGTATGTGGTCAATAATATTTTGAGCGGAAGTACATATTACACAGATAATCCCGCCAAAATCATCAACATCCCTGAAGGCGGCTTGCATTTCTTCGGCGGTCTGCTCTTTGGTGTGATCACTTTATATTTCTTCCTGAAAAGGAACGGATTGGATACCTGGCTCTTTTTGGATGCTTTAGCCCCCGCTACTTTATTGGGACAGGCTATTGCAAGGCCTGCGAACTTTATCAATCAGGAATTGTATGGCCAGCCGACGCAACTTCCGTGGGGGATTCAAATTCTCGGAGAACACCGCCTCCCTCAATACTCGGATTTGACTCAGTTTCCAGTGGACACCACTCGCTTTCACCCGACGTTCGCGTATGAAATGATCCTGAATATCTTGATCGTGTTGTTCCTTTGGTGGCTGTCACGCCGCTATGAAGAAGAGATGAAGCCGGGTGCTTTATTCAGTGCATGGTTGCTGTTGGCCGGCTTATCCCGTACTTTCATTGAATTTTTCCGCCCCGATCAAACATTGATTGGAAATACATTTATTACCTACACCATGCTGGTTTCTTTCCTGATGGCGGTTGTGGGATTAATCATGCTGCTTGTGCGTTACGGCAAGCTGCAATTTGCCTTGGCCGAAAATTGGGAAGAGGAATATCAGGTTAAGAAGGCGGCCAAGCAGGAAGCGGCTGCCATTACCCGCCCAGCGGCACCCTCTGTGGAGACACCCGTTTCACTTAACAAAAAAGTATCCAGGAAAAAATCTGCAAACGTAGTTCTTCTTACAAAAGACAAGAAAAAGGTTGCTACCAAGAAGGCTGCAAAAAAGACCAGTACAAAGAAGACTTCCGCGAGTGGTACAGCGGCAAAGAAAACGACTGTTGCCGCAAAACGCAAGTCGTATTCATAACTGGATTTCTTGAATCAAAAAGAGAGAGGCTGATATCAGCCTCTCTCTTTTTGATCATTTTCTGACTTCCACTTTTTCCCTGAGAACAGGTTCGTCTCTTGTGTCAAACTCAAAACGTTTGAAGACTTCAGGATACATCCCAATAACTTGTTCACGGACGAATCCCATCTCTTCAAGGGAATACATGTGATCGCTGTTGAAGGTGAGCGTCTCCTTCACGGCACGGTCAATGATGACGGGCAGGCCGGGTTTATCGGGGTATCCAAATTGCTCATAGAATGCACGGATGACCGTTTCCGGACGCTGGATCAAGTCATCGTATTTCATGATCAGATGTCGGGGGGATGGATGCGCATCCAGATATTTTAGCGGGTGGCTGTACCAGTGCTGGGTCATGTCCACGATCTCTTCGATGTAAAAATACCCTTTGCCGGGATCGGTAAATTGACGACGTGCATAGTTGATCCATGAAATCGTGGAGGGGAGCATGTCCAGGGGATTGCGCGCGAGGTAGATGATACGTGCTTCAGGGAAAAATTCCACGAGCGTTTCGATCTTCGCGCTGAAAGCCGGGTTCTTGGCGACGAAATATTTTTTGCCTGTTGCATACATGTGACGCTGGATCATCGACCTGTAAAAGGTCATGATGCGTTTTTTGTGTTCCGGGCTGAGCGCTTCATCGAAATGCTGGTAATTGGGCATCTCGTCCATGAAAGGGAAAAGGAAAGTTACGAAATAACCATCCCAAATATGCAGGTGGATGTTCTCATCCTCTTCGGGTTGGAAAAAAGAGATGGGATGTATCTTGAGTTTGCCAAGTGTGGCTGCGTCAAATTTATAAAGCAACTTGTGCAGCGTGCTGTTGAAATACCTGTTATCCAGCCCGGCGATGAACTGTGTAATTTTCTTTTGTGTAACCGAAGGCGTCAGGTAAATATCCCAAGTGGTTAAGCTGGTGAAAGTTTCCGTATCCCGTGAGAGCAGGCGGTGTAAAAAGGTGGAGCCGCTGCGCAGGTTGCCGAGAATGAAAAGCGGTTTTTCGATGGAGTGATTTTTGTAAGCGGGGAAAAGAATGTCATCGAGCCCAAAACAGAACCAGTGTATGAGGCTGCCCAAGGGCCAGACAGTATAGAAAAGAAGTAGAAATAAAAATCTTTTTCGAGTCAGGCGTGCAGTGGTGTTCTTTGATGCGAAGAATGATCGATAGAAAGAACGCCAAAATAGGCGAAAGTTATATTTCATGTACGGCGCGTATCCTTGCGTTTGATGGGTACATTCAAAAAGGCTCTGAGGCCTTTTGATTATTCTATCACCAAATGTTTTGGTGGGATGTCATGGTTTGGGTTAACGTTCGATAAAGGATTTGATGCGCTTGAGCATTTCCTCGTGGGCGGCTTGAGCCTGGCGAAATGCGTACCCAAATAAAAGATTGGGCGCTTTTATAGTGATCGTTTCGTGTAAAACAACGCCGTTTTGCGCAGGTGAGATTTTTGTGACATTTGTGATGTAGGTGCCTGGCGATTGGTATGCTTCGGTGTGAACCGTATCTTCGCTGACTGAAATAATATCGGCCTGATATTTGATCTTGAATTTGAACGGTCCCCATTGCAGGTTGTCGGTAATGAAATAACGCCTTATGCCGGCTGGTTCCTCCCTCGCACGCTCCACCTTCTCGATCAATGGGTGGATTTTATGATGCTGACTGTAGTCGGCGATCAAGTCAACTACAGTTTTTACATCGGAATTAATGGATATTTCTTTTTCGAACGAACCTTGTTTCATGAGTTAATTATACTTTTATTTGGATGAAATTCGCGCATCCTCCCCGCCGACAACTGCTGTAGCTTTCCATCTGCCGTTCAGCGCCGACGCTTTACCCCGGCGAAGGAGTACAATATCAAAAATATTCGATCAACTCTTTTGGAGGTAATCGTGGACGATTTATTGACCTATCAATCAACACAAAAATACCTTGCATCGCTTGTTCCGCCCCGTGAGAAGGAATTGCAGAAGATGGAAGCCTATGCCGAGAAGAATGACTTTCCGATCATAGGACCGGCCTGCGGATATTATTGTTATCAACTGGCGCGGATGATACATGCGAAATCCGTTTTTGAGCTGGGGTCGGGTTACGGATATTCGACCGCATGGTTTGCCAAAGCGGTAAAAGAAAATGGAGGAGGCGTTGTTCATCACACTGTCTGGGATGAGGAACTGTCGGGAATGGCCCGCAATCACCTGGTTAAGTTGGGAAGCGCAGATGTTGTCCAATTCCACATGGCGGAGGCAGTTGAATCTCTCCGAAAAACAGAAGGACCGTTCGATATCATCTTCAACGATATCGACAAGCAGGCATATCCTGAGTCGTTGTTGGTGATCAGGGAAAAATTACGAAGCGGTGGATTGCTGATCATTGACAACATGCTTTGGCACGGCCGTATTTTTGATAAAAAAGATAATTCCGATGCAACAAAGGGTGTACATGAATTCACTCGTCAGATTACGAATGACGAAGATTGGATTGTTTCCCTTTCACCGATGCGTGATGGAATGATCGTAGCCTATAAAAAATAGAGGATTTGATGACCAATTTTGATAAACTTCCAGACCGCCGCAAGAACATTATGTTTACAAAGTGGACATATTACCCGAAAGGCGTTTTGCCCATGTGGGTGGCGGATATGGATTTTCCTGCTCCCAAGCCGGTATTGGATTCACTGCACAAGGTTATCGATCACGGAGTGTTGGGATATGAACTACCTCACAACGTTTTGAAAGAAACGGTTGCAGCGCGTATGGATCACTTGTATGGATGGAAGGTGAAGCCTGAATCTGTGGTGGCCGTTACCGGGATTGTGACTGGCTTTTCTGTTGCTGCCCGTGTTTTCTGTTCAGTCAAAAGAGGCGTGGCGATACAAACTCCCGTTTACAACGAATTCCACGAAGTGAAGAAGAATGTTGGAATTCCGCAAATCGACATTCCATTTGTGAAAAGCGTGAATGGCAACATCCTGAGTTATGAAATTGATTGGGATGTGTTCGAGAAGCAGGTGAAGAAGGCGGGGATTTTTCTGCTGTGCAACCCGCATAACCCGTTGGGGACCATTTTCACTCGAAAGCAGCTTGCTCGCATGGCTGAAATTTGCATCAAACATAAAGTGTTGATCGTTTCGGATGAAATCCACTCCGAGCTACTTTTGGATGGAAATACGTTTACACCCATGGCTAAGATCTCCCGCGAAATCGAAAAGCATACGATTACTTTGATCGCACCGTCCAAGACGTTTAATGTGCCCGGGTTATTCTGCGGGTTTGCGATCATTCCGAATAAAGAATTACGTGACCGCTTTGAGGCAGAAGTAAATCGTCAACGCATACATGTGAGCAGTATGGGATTACATGCTGCAAATGCAGCTTTTTCAGGCAAGTGTGATGGCTGGTTGAGGGACTTAAATCGGTATTTGACGGACAACCGTGATTTTATTGTTGGCTACGTCAGCGAACACATGCCATCTGTCCGCACAACAATTCCCGATGCAACCTACCTAGCCTGGCTCGATTTTACGCAAACCGAGATAGTAGGCTCGCCATACGAGTTTTTCCTAAAAAATGCAAAAGTAGCCGCAAGCGAAGGGAAGATTTTCGGGAAGGCTGGCGAAGGGCATATCCGCTTGAATTTTGGGACCTCACGAGCTTTGCTTAAGGAGGGATTGGATCGAATGAACAAGGCATTGAACTCGATATGAAAAACAAAAGACGGATGGGTGTCACCCATCCGTCGAGGTATCTTTCCAGGAAAGCGCCTTTTGCAACCTTCATTTCGTTTGGAGAACGTCTGGCTATAAAGCGCATGTTGCAAACTTTTACCAGGTTAGGGCAATTTGGCTTTTCCCTTGTTTGTTGATTCAGGCGGACCTTCTATCGCAACCTCCTTTCTGTAACTCTAGCCATATCATACATTGAATGGAGGTGCTTTACATTAAAAATTTCTGTTGATTTTGTAATCTTTTTATTGCGTGTAAGTTATTTTAATTCCCTTTCCATAATTTCACGCAAGGAAGTGACCAAAGCGCTTAATCCTGATTCTTCAATTGAAATATCGTCCACTTGTGCTGAAAATCTTCCGTCATCGCCTGCAATTTCAATATCATAAATAAAACAATCAGCGCAGCCATATGGCTTGTTGTATTGGGAATACGTTGTTGAATTGATCACTTGAATTAAATTCGCAAGTTCCTCCTCGGAAAGTTGCCCGGAAATATTCTGGTTCCCGCGCTCATCTTTAACCGTATAACTTCCCGTGGAGGTTATCTCAATGGAACGAAGCAGGCCCATAATCCCGCCTGAGTGAGTCATGTTGATCGTCCACGCACCGGTAAGTGACGGCAGGTTGCTTTTTACAGGCTGGGGCTCTTTCGTGGCAGAGCCGGATATGATTCCACATGCCGAAAACAATAAGGCACTGACGATCGAGAAAAATACAAACTTATTGAACATGATTTCTCCTTGTTTTGGTAAGAATAACAAAAAATGGACGGGTTTGCAATGAACTTTGTTCCTATGAAGTTGGATAGTTCCTGATAGAGCGATAAGGTAAAATTTACGCGGAGAATTTATGCGAGAAGTAGCCATCCTTGGAATTGGTCAGATAAAAATTGGAGAACATTGGGATAAATCCCTGCGTGAGATCGGCGGAGAAGCTGCTTTTGCTGCCATGCAGGATGCAGGCATGGATAAAGTCGACTCGTTATATGTGGGTAACATGCTTTCGCCCATCGTCAGCGGACAAAATCAACTTGGAACTTTTTTTTCAGATTGGATCGGTTTGTGGAAACAGGAAGCGGTCAAGGTTGAAGCGGCTTGCGGATCAGGAGCGGCTGCGTTTCGTGCCGCGCTGATGGCTGTTGCCTCCGGCGACGTGGAATCCTCTCTGGTGGTGGGTGTCGAAAAGATGACAGACAAAGCCGGGCGCGATGTCACGGCTTCGTTGGCGACGGCGGCAGATGCGGATTATGAAGTGGAGCAGGGGATTTCCTTTGTTGGGATCAATGCTCTGGTCATGCGGCGTTACATGCACGAATTCGGTTGGAAGCATGATGATTTTGCGCCCTTTTCCATTAATTCTCATGCGAATGCCATGCACAATCCATATGCCAGGTTGCATGAAAAGTTAACTGTCGAACGCTTTGAAAAATCTTCGATGGTGGCGACCCCGATTAACTTGATGGATGCATCTCCCACCGGAGATGGTGCTGCCGCGGCGATCATCGTCCCGGCAGAAAAAGTGATGCGGAAACCAAAAATTGTTGTGGCCGCTTCAGCCGCTGCGACGGACACGATTGCAGTCCATTCACGCAAGGATCCAATGTTCCTGAAAGCTGCATATGAATCTTCAAAACGTGCGTATGAAATGGCAGGCGTGACTCCGGAAGATATCGATCTATTTGAACTACACGATGCTTTTTCAATTATGGCCGCGCTTTCCCTTGAAGCCAGCGGATTTGCCGAAAGAGGTCAGGGTGTGAGGCTTGGTCTCGATAACGAGATCAGCCCTCAGGGCCGTGTGCCCGTTTGCACTCGCGGCGGATTAAAAGCCCGTGGCCATCCGGTCGGCGCGACGGGCATGTATCAAATTGTGGAGGTTGTCCAGCAACTGCGTGGGGAGTGCGGCAAAACGCAGGTCGATGGCGCAATGATCGGTATGGCGCAAAACATCGGCGGGTCAGGCGCCACCATTTTTACTCATATTTTGAAAACAGCTGCGTGAGACCCTCCAACTTGATTTATAAAAGAATGCTGCTTGAACACGGCATTCTTTTTTATTGCCTAAACACGGACCTTCATATAAAATCTGTGCGGAGATTTGAATGAAAAGATTTCTTCGTTGGCTGATTCGTACCGTATTAAAGTTGATCACAAAAGTGGAAGCGTCAGGTTATGAAAACATACCGTCCGGCGGCGGGTTTGTTATCGCGGTGAATCACCTGGGCTTTTTGGATGTGCCGATGGCGTTTTATGCATTGGATGATTGGAACTTATTTATTCCGGTTGCGGAGAAGTGGGAAAAGAATCCTGTTTGGAAATGGTTGGGAAAACACCTCAACCTGATTTTTATCGACCGGTTTAATCCCGACCTGAAGGCCATGCGGGAGATGATGAAGCGCATGGAAGAGGGACAAACTCTGGTGATCTCGCCGGAAGGGACCCGCGCCCGTGATGAAAAAATGGCGCGTGGAAAACCCGGCGTGGCCTACCTGGCCTCCAAAATGCAGTGGCGCATCGTGCCGGTTGCGATCATTGGAACAGAGGACAGACTCTTAAAATCGAATTTGAAACATTTTCGAAGAACACCGGTTCGCTTGATCGCGGGCGAGTCTTTTATGCTCCCTCCCTTTCCAAAAGAGAATCGAGAGGAAGTCTTGCAGCAATATACCGATGAGATCATGTGCCGCGTGGGGGTGATGCTGCCCGAACACAACCGCGGATATTATGCACAGCATTCGCGATTGCAGGAATTGTTGAAGGAAAAGAAAACAGCCTGATGAAATATACAACCTTTCGTTCGATCGTTCGTTTTGTCATGGGGATCATTGCCGAAGTGGAGGTGGTCGGTGAGGAGAATCTTCCCCAAGGCAATGTGTTGGTTGCCTCGAATCATCTCGGTCGCCTGGATACGGCTGCATTACTGTGTGTGGTTGACCGCGAGGATATCATCATGGCAGTGGCTGAAAAATATAAGGATCATTTTTTGTATGGAGCCATTGGCCGTGCGGTAAATGCCATTTGGTTGAATCGTTTTGAAGCGGACTTTGCTGCCTTGCGTGAAATTTTGGTTCGCATGCAAAAAGGTGGGTTGATGGTGATCGCGCCCGAAGGCACACGTTCGAAAACTGAGTCCCTGCAGCAGGGGAAAATGGGGGCGGCATTTTTGGCAAACAAGAGCGGGTATCCAGTCCTTCCAGTCGCATTAACTGGTACGGAGGATCGCGGTGTGGTTGAGAATTTGAAAAAATTCCGCCGCTCAAAAATAAAAATTGTCATTGGAAAGCCACTTACGATTGAAGTTCCGAAAGGCAAGGGACGTGAGGAAGCGCTGCACGAGGCGACTGATGAGATCATGTGCCAGATCGCGGCCATGCTGCCGGAAAAGTATCGGGGGGTTTATAAGGATTATCCGAGGGTGAAAGAACTGTTGAGGAAGGTGTAAGAGGGACTGAGGTTCAGAAGTGCAAAGGTTCAGAGGTGTAAAGGAGGAGTTATGGAAGAGAAAAGTGGGCGGGACGATAAGGGTTTTCGCAGATTATTGGTTTGGCAGCGAGCGCATGGTTTGGTGTTATTCGTTTATAAGCTGGTAGAAAAATTTCCAAAAAGCGAGATGTTTGGCCTGACATCGCAGTTGAAACGTGCTGTCGTGTCCATTCCGGCGAATATCGCTGAAGGACAGGGTGCTGGTACAAAGCCTCAATTCGCCCGTTACTGTGATGTTGCGAAGGGATCACTATCTGAAGTCGAATACTATCTCGTCCTGGCGAAAGATCTGGAATACATCACCTCTGAAGAATATAAGGAAGCCGAACAACTGAGAAGTGAAGTCGGTTTCATGCTCTACCGTCTCATCGCATCCATTAAAAAGTAAAACCTCTGAACCTCTGACCTTCTGCGCCTTTGCTCATCTGCACTTCAACAGAACCTGCAACCTCGCTTCTCTGCTTCGACGATGGCCTGATCGCTGGACCAGAAGAAATTTTCCTCGCCGATGGTTTTGACGAGTCCGCCGCGCTCCATCATTTGTTTGGCGTTGTCGTGGACTCCAGCGAACATCAGCATGCCGCCTTGTTTTTGCAGCCGTTCGTGCAGGTGATGAATGGCTTCGATGCCGGCGGTATCGACGAGGGAAACGCCGCGCATGGATAAGATGAGAGCGTGAGTCTCTTTTAAGTTTGCGAAAGCTTCGTTGAATTGACCTGTGGCCGCGAAGAAGAGGGGGCCGGTAAGAAATGCCACGCGAACATGTTTGCAATTCCCCGCTGTTTCCACTCCCTTTTCTTTCAAACGTTCAATATCCACATCCTGAACCGTGATGTCGATGCTGGCGATTTTGTTCAGAAATACCGCGCCTGCAAGGAATGAACCGATCAGAATGGCTTGTGTCAGGTCGAGCACAATGGTGGCGAGCATGGTAATGGTGAAGGCGATCATATCTGTCTTGAAGCGTTTGCCGAAGATGAATTTGATCGCGGGCCATTCATTCATTCGTACGGCAGTGACCATCAATACGCCGGCCAATGCCGCCAATGGAATTCGCGCCATAAATGGTGCAAGCAGAAACATGGAGAGCAATAACCCAACTGCGTGAATGATGCTGACCAGACGAGTCTGGCCGCCGGATTTGATTCCCACACTCGAGCGGGCAATTGCCGCGGTTGCCGGGACCCCGCCGAAGAAGGGAATCAACATGTTGCCGATACCCTGCGCAATTAATTCCTGATTTGCCTGTAAGCGGACCCCCGTCATGTTCGAACCGACTGCGCCGGCCAATAATGATTCAACTGCGCCCAACGCGGTGATGGTCAATGTGGGGGCGAGAAATTCGGAGAAACTCGTCCAGGGAATGTTGAACAGACTCAAGCGTTGTTCGAGGAACAATGTCTGGGGGATGGCACCGATCATCGTGACTGGCCAGTTCAAAGTCCAGTTAAGAAGCGTGGCGAGGATGATGCCGAGCAGGGAGGATGGGAATCGAGCGTTCCATTTTGCAGGCCAGAAGAGCATCGCTCCAATCACAATAAGCGCGATCGTTACTGTATGCCAATCGGGCGTAAATCCACCATGAAAATATCCGATCAGTTTTTGCGCGGCGGTTTCTGTGGCCGCCATTTTGACGCCAAGAAAATTGTCGATCTGACCGATGAAGATGATCAGCGCGATGCCGGAAGTGAATCCACTGATGACAGGCGCGGGGATGAAGGCGATGAAGCGGCCGAGGCGCAGGATGCCGATGAGCAGCAACAGCACGCCGGAAAATAAACCCGCGACCCAGATGCCTTCGAGTCCGTAGCGCGTGACCAGCACGATCAACACCGCAGACATCGCGCCGGTGGGTCCGCTGATTTGATACGGCGCGCCTCCCAACAGGCCCATGATGAGTCCGGCGAGAATGGCAGTGACCAACCCGGCAGCAGCCGATGCGCCCGATGCGACTCCGAATGCAAGCGCGAGCGGCAGTGCGACAGCGGCAACAGTCAGACCGGCAAGCAGATCCTGTTGGAATTTGGCGAGTGAATAGCCGGTGAACTCGTCCTTGTACAGGCGAGCGAGACTTCTTCTTGGCATAAGTTGTTCTCCGAAATAAATAGATAGTCCAAAGGCTCATGCTCCCCCAAGGCGTCCTTTGTTTTTAGTGACGATATTCTATCACAATGAATCTTCAGTCAAAATTAGTTTTTATTCTTCATATCTCAACAATGTCAACTGATTGACTCCTGAAATCACTGTTAATAAATTCCCTTCAGGGGAAAGGTAGACTGGGCCTGCCAAAACGGGAACCATTTCAGAAGTCCAGGTTTGCCCGCCATCCGCAGTGTGAAAGGCCATAACGGGTTCTTCCGTTGCATATGGGCTGGAGGAAATTACAACGATTCCATGTTGTGAGTCGGAGAAACGCATGGCTGCAAGTTGATAGGCAGTGGCGGGCAATTCAATCGAACCGAATGCAAGTTGACCTGTTGGAAGCCAATGTTCTCCACCGTCTTGTGTAAAAAACAAGGCTCCTTTTTGATCCAACAGATAGCCTTCATTGAGATCGTATGTGTCGATCGTGGCGATCTTGTGTGCAGTCTCAGGCAGGGCCTGCATGGTCCATGTTTGCCCGCCATCTGTTGTGGAGCCAAATAAATTTGAATTGGCCAGCCAGCCGGTGTTTTCATCGATAAAGCTTGCTGAATGACAGGGATTCGTAATCGTTCTTGCGTCCCCGAAGTTTGTTACAGCTTCCCATGTTTGACCCCCGTCCAGGGATTTGCGCACATGGGTAGCCCCACCACAGGCCCAAATCACCTGCGGACTGATGATGTCCATTCCGTACCGGCAATCTGAATTTGCATCGGTCACCGACCAGTTTTTTCCGGCATCATCCGAATACCCCATAATTCCAACCACACCTCCGGTTGCGACATGAGTCTCGTCATAAAAGCCTGCGGTCATAACGGATTGGTCTGCTGTGTAAACACCGACGATCTGCCACGGTCCAGGCAGACGTATGGGTTTTGACACTGCTGCGGTTGTTGGGGTTTTTGGAGCGGCTGTACTTGTCGAGGAGAACATAGGAGCAGTGGTGCAACTGCTAAGCATAAATATACCGATCACAAGAACTTTGAGCGCTCCATCTGAATGCTTTGCAATGTTCATGACTGCCTCCCTTTTGATCAATTATCTAATCAGTTCGCGGTTCAAATATCGCAATCGGGAGTTTTCTCGTCGTCATCTTTTGATATTCCAAATAGGGTGCATGCCGCTTTGTGACGTATCCCCATAAGCGAACGTATTCTTCACCCTCGGCAAACCTTGCGTTGACCTGAAGCACTTTGCCTTTCACTTCGATACTGACCTGTGGCTGGCTTTTTAAATTGAAATACCAGTCCGCGTGATTGTCCCTGCCCCAGTTGGATTCCACAACGAGATATTTTCCTTCATGGAAAAAGTACGCAATCGGAATACTGCGCGGCTGACCTGATTTTCGTCCAACCGTATTCAGAATTAGGATGGTTTGCGTGCCCAGCTGTGATCCGATCCGTCCGCGCGAAATGCGGATGAGGAAGGCGTTGATCGCCATGAACCATTTGATAAAGAGATTTTTCATTTACGACTTCTTCTCGAAAGTGCCATCCAAATTTAAATAATACGTATCCACCTCAAGGTGAGGAAAGATGCGGCGGATCTTTTCTTCGGCTTCACGCAAGTCCTCCTCGTGATGTTCCTCTGTTCCGCCGGGGCCGTACATACCGCAATCTTCATGGTTGATCAGGACCACTTTGGATATTCCATGCAGACGGGCGGAAATATCCACCTGGCGGATGACATCGTACACATCGTAGACACCGCCAGCCATCACGGCTCGGTCATAACTTGCCTTTCCAAGATTGACTTCCAGCCATTGATTGATATAGGATTGCAGGCGATAGTCCATGCAATGGACGACGATGGCTTCACATTTATGCGACATGATTTTCCTTTTTACGAAATTGGCTCGAATGTTCCGTCCAGATGAAGAAAGAATGTTTCCACTTTCAGGTTGGGAAACAGAGCCTTGATCTTTTTTTGCGAATCCTTCAAGTCGTGCGTGTGACGTTTGTACGTACCTTCACGTCCGTAGGCGCGGCAATCTTCGTGATTGATCAAGCAGACCGTGTAGATGTCATGGATCTTGACTGCCAGTTCAACGTATTTCAAGACCATTTCGTAATCGTGGACCGCGCCTGCAAGGGAGATGATGTCGAAATTATCATACCCGAAGCGGACTGTGATCCACGGTTGAATGAATTTCTGCAGGCGATAATCCATGCAGTGAACGACGAGTGCGTCGCAATGAATGATTGGCTTCTTAATTGGCATCCTTTACCTTCTAAAGTACTTCTAAAATTTTTATAAAACTTCGCCTTCACTTCTTTTCAAGAACTGTCCATCGCCGCTCTTGCCGAGCCATTTTTCTCCATCCACGATCAATTTTCCGCGCAGGAAAACTTTTTCGGGATATCCCTTTAGGTCCAAGCCTTCGTACAAGTTGTAGTCTGTACGCTGATGAGAATGGGCAACGCCGTATTTCAGGGTCCTCTCCGGATCCCAAATGACAAGGTCCGCGTCCGCGCCGGGGACAAGCGCACCCTTCCGTGGATATAACCCGAAAATCTTCGCAGGGTTCGTCGATGTGTAGGCCACAAATTGATTTGCCGTGATGTGACCCGTTTGCACGCCATAGGTCCACAGGATGGGCATACGATCCTGGATGCCCGGAAGGCCATTCGGGATTTTCGTGAAATTGTATTTGCCCAATTCCTTTCCGGGGATTGCGATCTCTTTTCCTTCATACATGATCGGCTTTGTTCCATCGAAATAAAATGGACAATGATCCGTGCCGATGGTTTGCAATGTGCCATTGTGCAATCCCTGCCACAATCGCGCGTTGTCCTGTTCCTTGCGCATCGGCGGCGAGCAGATCCACTTTGCGCCATCTTCGCGCTCCAATGCATCTTCTGTGAAGAATAAATACTGCGGGCAGGTTTCGCCCATCACCTTGACTCCGCGTTCGCGCGCATACTTAAGCATATCCACTTCGCCGGCTGCATTCATATGGACGATATAGACCGATGCATCTGCTTCTGCTGCCATGCCTGCTACTCGTAAAGTGGCATCTACTGCGCCCCAGCTTGGTCTTGTCCATGCATGCCAGATCGGGTCGGTGTGACCATCTGCAAGCACTTGCTGGGTGAGTGTGTCGATCACATCACCGTTCTCACAATGCGCCATCACCAACATGCCATTCTCTTTTGCGATCTGCATCGCCTTGAAGATATTTCCATCATCCAGTCGCAACCGCCCGTTGTAGGCTGTGAAGACTTTGAGTGTTTGAATGCCCATTTCCATCAGCGAAGGAATTTCTGCCGCGATCTTGTTGTTGAATTGAGTTAAATTCATGTGAAAGGAATAATCAATTGCAGCTTTCTCCGCCTTCTTCATCCACAGATCAACCGAGTGAGCGAAGCCTTCCATTTCCAGTACAACGAAGTCCATGGCTGTGGTGGTCCCGCCGAAAGCTGCCGCCTTGTGACCTGTGTAATGGTTATCGGATGAAACCGTATCGAACATCGGCAAATCAAGATGAACATGCGGATCCACGCCGCCGGGCATGATGAGTTTTCCGTTTGCGTCTATGATGTCTGCGTTTGGATGCGCAAGATTTTTTCCAATTTGAACAATTAATTCACCTTCGATCAAAATATCCGCCTCAAATGTATCGGATGCTGTGATGAGAGTGCCGTTCTTAATTAGTGTGGACATAGGAATGTTCCTGATGTGTATGAGGTTTCTGAGGTGTCAAGGTTTCTTGTGGGTGTTGTTTTCAATGGATGATTTTAGACGGGAGAGTAGATAGCCAACTTCACGTGCTTTTTCTGTAAGTTTGTCGTAAGTTGCATCGGAAAGGTATTCCAAATCATGGGCGATTTCGATATGGCTTTCAGTTTCGGCGAGCGAGCCGATCGAAATATTCAAGTGACGTAAGTAATTTGGTGTGGTTCCAAGTGCATATCCCTCTGCGATATTTGCTCCCACTGAAACAGCAGATCTGCGCACCTGACTTGTTAACCCAAATATTTCATGCTTCGGAAACTTTTCGCTTGCTTTATATATCATCAAGGCCAATTCATGAGCCCTTTGCCAAACGAGTAATTTACGAAACGCCTTCAACTCCTTCTCCATTAATATCCTCCCTCGTCAACATCATATACCTCAGAACCCTCAGATACTTCATTTCCTTTAAACCCAAGTAATGCCATCAAAATTTCTGGGGGAATATCGGTTTCAGGTAAATCCGTTTTGTAGAGCTGTTCATTCTCCGCTCGTTCACGCAGGGAGCGCCACAAAATGGTTCGTTCCTCGTTTTGCACAACGAGATCATTTAAAATCTTTGCATTGAGCAGATACTCGCCCGTGGAATATAAAAACGTCAGGCGTTTCCACTTATCTGTTTTGACTGGTTCTCGTAATTTCTCAAGTCCGCCCAGTTGAATTTTGAAATATTCCTCTTTTGAGCGCGGATGATCTGGTTCGTCTTTTAGCAGTTCTCCACGCGTAGTCAGCTCGTGTCCTTTGACTTGAGCAATGAATTCGATCTGTCCGCCATGCTGGCCGAATGCCGAAGGCTGGTAAAAAGCCAGGTAGTCCACGGTCACAACCTTGGGTGCGGTGCGAAGCGGAATTCGATACCAGCCCAGGAGTCGCGCGATTTCCAAGTCCCGTGGAGTGGGGAGCAGGCAGACGAGGATCAAATCCGTTGGCTTGAGCATGTACCTATTATAAAACGTGTGCCATATAAAAGTGACAGTCACCTTAAAGGTGACTGTCACTTCGCTTGCTAAACCAATCCAACTTCCTTGTTGAACTCGACGATCAATTCGTCAATTTCATCAGCTTGCTTTTGGACATCGGTCCAGTAGTTAGGCTCGTACCATTGATCCTGGATTTCATTATAAGTTTTGCCTTGTTGTTCGACCCAGGTGTAGTATTTCAAATTGTGGACGCGGCGTTTTTCCGGATAAGTCAGCTCGAGCATGCTATCGGTGGATTGACCGTGCAGGTAGCGGGCGAAATCGGCAGCGGCATCCTTCTCGCTGTATTGACCGAATTCCTGATGCATTTCATGCAAACGCGAACGATAGAGTTCCATCGAGTCGGTGAGCATGGTGATCATCACATCGTTTTCGTCCATCTCGTAATATTTGGCGGTCTTGATGCACGAAAGCACGTTTGAGATACCGGAGAAGCCGAGTAAATCCAATTGCGAAACAATATTTTCCGGAACGCCTTTTTCAACGAGATAGGCGCGGCCATTTTCTTCATTGAAGAGACGGGCGATGTTGACCACGGCATTGTCATCGATTGCGGTGACGATATCTGTGTTCTTGGTGTTATGCACCCACGGGACGTGTTTATCGCCGATACCTTCGATGCGATGTGCGCCGAAACCGTTTTCTAAAAGCGTGGGACATTGTAGCGCTTCGCTCGCAACGATTTTGCTGTCAGGATATAACTGTTTCATGTAATCGCCACTGGCTATTGTTCCGGCGGAGCCGGTTGCTGATGCAATACCGCGGAATCGACCGTGTTTGCCTGCAACTTGCTTGAAGACTTCTTCCATCGCATGGCCGGTGACTTCATAGTGCCAGAGATAATTCCCGAACTCTTCGAATTGATTGAAGATCATCAAGTCCTGACCTGAGTTCGCCAGTTCCTTGCATTTGTCAAAAATTTCTTTTACGTTGGATTCAGAACCCGGGGTCTTGATGGTTTCGCCGGCGACTTTTGCCAGCCATTCGAATCGTTCCTTCGACATGCCTTCAGGCAAAATGGCGATGGATTCGCAGCCAAGCAATGCCGAATCATACGCGCCGCCGCGACAGTAATTTCCCGTCGAAGGCCAGACTGCTTTCTGAGTCGTCGGGTCGAACTGACCTGTGACCAGCCTCGGCACCAGACAACTAAATGCCGCCCCGACTTTGTGTGCCCCCGTGGGGAACCACTTGCCAACGACGGCAATGATGCGCGCCTTGACTCCTGTCAGCGAAGAGGGAAGCTCAATGAAATTGACTCCGCCGTAAGTCCCGCCGGAAGCGATGGGTTGGTTGTGCCAATTGATCCGAAACAAATTGCGTGGATGAATATCCCAGAGGCCGATCTTCTTCAGTTCATCCTTAACTTTTGCAGGGATCTTTGAAGGATCCTTCATTTGTGCATAGGTTGGGATGATGATGTTTTTTTCCTTCGCGCGTTTGATGGCATTGGCGCGGCGATCTTTGTGAATGGTCAGGTCAATTGTGGTCATGAAAATCTCCTGAAGTTAGTTGTCAGACAAATTAAATTATAGCGCACATCAGGACAAAAAGGGCATAACTTATGTAATGCGGTGAAGTTATATTTGACATATCATCAAGCGACGAGGAGATTGAAATGAACAATGCCAAAACAACCGCAATTTCAGGATGTTTGATCTGGTTTTTTCTGATATCCATTATTGGCAGTTGTGTGATGCCGGTGTTTTTTATGGTGGGAGGTTTTAGCTCGTCCAGCGATTATGCCATCAATACAACGGGCGGATGGTTATGTCCGGATGGGACAACGCCGAAAAGTTATTCCTACGCAACTACAAGCCGTGATGAAAATGGATTTGAACACCCTGCCACTGCGTATGAATTACATTGCTTGGATGCCGAAGGAACTGTAGTGAAGAATGATCCGATCCTTTATGCTTTTATCTGGATCGGCATTTGGGCGCTGGTTGGTTTGATCCTTTCAGGCCTGCTGACTTTTATCTTCGCTGTGCCCGGCGGAATGTTGGTGACGAAACTGTTGAATAAGATGAAATCACCGCGTGCAAGTCCGAACATCGTAAACTAATGGCAAAAGGCGGATGATCATCATCCGCCTTTTTGTTTTACACAATCCCCAGCATTTTGCTGACCACCGAAAGCAAAATGCCGCCTGCGATCACGCTGCCCAGTTGACCGGCGGTATTCGCTCCCATCGCGTGCATGAGAATGAAATTGTTCGGATCTTCATCGTTGGCGGTTTTTGCAGCTAAACGTCCAGCCATTGGAAAGGCGGAAATCCCTGCCGCGCCGATGAGCGGATTGATCTTGCCGCCTGAGATGACGCACATTAATTTTCCAAATAATAATCCAGCTGCGGTATCGAGCACAAAGGCGAATAAGCCCAGCACCATGATCTTGCCTGTATCAATGTTGAGGAACGAAACCGCGCTCATGGTCGAGCCAATTGCCAGACCGAGAAATAGTGTGGCGATGTTGATGATCTCATTTTCGGCAGCCTTGCTGAGACGATCCACTACGCCGGACATTTTGAGTAAATTCCCCAGCATGAGCATGGAAATTAACGGCGTGGCTTCTGGGACGAGCAAGCCGACTACCAAAGTTAAAACGATGGGGAAAAAGATCAATGTCTTTTTTGAGATCGGTTTTGGCGCATATTCCATTTGAATGAGGCGCTCTTTTTTTGTAGTCAGCAATCTCATCAACGGCGGCTGGATGATGGGAATCAAACTCATATAGGAATACGCAGCTACCGCAATCGGGGCGAGCAATTCAGGTGCAAGTTTTGTCGCCACAAAGATGGAGGTTGGTCCGTCGATCGCGCCGATAACACCGATAGATGCCGCTTGATTTAATGGAAAGCCCAATAACACCGCTAACATCAACGTGCCGAAGATTCCGAATTGCCCCGCTGCGCCGAGCAGAACCATGCGTGGCTGCGCGAGCAGCGGCGAGAAGTCGATCATCGCTCCAACACCCACAAAGATCAGCAGCGGGAATAGTTCCGTTTTGATTCCTGCATCATATAAAACTTTGGACATGCCTTCGGCGGCGGTCATGCCTGCCAATGGAATGTTCGCGAGCAAACATCCGAACCCGATGGGTAATAGCAACACAGGTTCGATCTCTTTGAATACCCCAAGATAAATTAATATCAGCGCGGCGAAGATCATCACTGCGTTGCCGAATGTAAAATGTGTAAATCCCTTGATCAGGTCGGGAAGTAACTCACCTAGATCCATGAAGCCTCACCCAGGTCCGCAAACTTGATCAATGCCTGTTTGTGTGCCACACTTTGCCCCTTGCTGACGAGCACTTCACTGACGTTTCCGCTGTACACGGAACGAATGCTGTTCTTCATCTTCATTGCTTCGATGATCACAATGGCCTGGCCCGCTTCCACTTTGTCGCCCGGTTTCACGAAAACTTCGATGATCGTCCCGGGCAGGGGTGCTGTCAAGGTATTTCCGCTCATTGCAGGATTGGGGGAGGGCGCAGTGGCTTTTGGCGGATTTGCGTTGAATGATTTCTTCTCCATTTTCTCGCCCGTATCATTTCTTGTTTCAGCCTGATCGGCATTCTCGGGCATGACCTCAAACCGCTCACCATCCACGAGCGCGATGACAGGGCGTGCATTGATGTTTTCGATCTCGACTTCGTACGTTTGATCTTTAACTGTGATTTTATATTTCATGATGCTCTCCAAAGACCTGAAAGGTTTCAAGAAACCTGTCAAGCCTGAGACCTAATGCCTTCTGAAATTTCCTTTTTCAGATCGTTGACTGGTGCGCATGCCCAATTGCCATGCAGAGACATACGCCGTGGGAGGTTCGGGCAATGGATGCGCGGAGGAAAGTCCCTGTTCGGCGAGCGCCAGGGCAACAGCAATTGCGGCTGCCTGGGCTTTGAATCCTGTTTCAGGAACTGAAGCAGGCTCAGGTGAACTTGAAACGTCATCTTCCGATGGGGATTCTTTTTCGGCGGTGAGAAATGTCAGGACGACCATCATCAACCACAACAAAAGAATTGCGCCAAACACGAGCCCCATGCCGAGCGCGGTGATTTGCAGGGAAAGCGTGAAGTCGCTCATACTGGAATATTCCCGTGTTTGCGTGGGGGAGCGGGTGCGTATTTATCACGCAATGCAGAAAGCGCCGCGATGATCTTCGGCCTGGATTCGCGCGGCTCGATGATGTCGTCCACATAGCCTGTCGAAGCGGCGTAATATGGATTGTTGAATTTTTCGCGATATTCAGACGCAAGTTTTTTGCGTTCTGCCGCCGGGTCGTTCGAAGTTTCAATCTGTTTCTTGAATAAAATATTGGCCGCACCTTCCGCGCCCAACACTGCGATCTCAGCAGAAGGCCATGCGTAGGTGACATCGGTGCCAAGATACTTGCTGGACATCACAACATACGCACCGCCGTAAGCCTTGCGTGTGATGATGCATATTTTTGGAACGGTGGCTTCGGAATACGCGTATAAAAGCTTTGCACCGTGACGAATGATGCCGCCATGTTCCTGCGCAATGCCGGGCAGGAAGCCGGGCGAGTCAACAAAGGTAACAAGTGGGATATTGAAACAATCGCACATGCGTACGAAGCGTGTCATTTTGTCGGCGGCATCGATGTCGATCACGCCGGCCATGATGGCAGGTTCCTGGCCCACGACCCCAACGCTGTGTCCGCCGATCCGCGCAAGACCCACGATCGCATTGCGTGCCCAATCGGGTTGGATCTCAAGGAACGAATCCTTGTCGATGATTTTTTCGATCACCTGGTGCATGATATACGGTTCGGTTGCTTCCAGCGGAATTATATGATTCAGATCTTCGTCCATGCGGGAGAGTGAGTCGGCGGGTTGGATGTAAGGCGGGTTTTCCACATTGTTTGAAGGAAGATATGAAAGAAAGTGCCTTGCCATTTTCAGCGCCGCTTTTTCAGAAGCAACGGAAAGATGCGCCACGCCACTGACTGAATTATGCACGACCGATCCGCCCAATGATTCAGCATCGATCATTTCACCGGTCACAGCTTTGATCACGTCGGGTCCGGTAAGGAACATGAAGGATTGCTTCTCCACCATGATCACGAGATCGGTCAAAGCAGGGGAGTAGGCCGCGCCGCCGGCGCATGGCCCCAGCATTACGCTCACCTGCGGAACCACTCCGGAATATTGTGCGTTGCGCCGGAAGATTTCCGCATAGCCGCCCATCGAACGCACACCTTCCTGAATTCGCGCGCCGCCGGAGTCGATCAATGAAATGAACGGCACACCGTTGCGTACAGCCAAATCCATCACACGGCAAATCTTGTGCGATTGCATTTCACTCAATGTGCCGCCGTAAATTGTAAAATCCTGTGAATATAAATAAACCGTCCGCCCGTGAATCTGTCCGTAGCCGGTGATCACACCATCACCGTAAAACTTTTCTTTTAATAAATCCATTTCATCACCTTGATGGGTAATGAACGGTTCGATCTCGTTGAAAGTTCCAGAGTCGAGCAATAGTTCAACACGTTCCCGCGCAGTTAATTTTCCCTTGGCACGTTGTTTTGCGTTACGTTCTTCGCCGCCGCCTTCCAGCGCCTTCGCGCGCATCTTTCTCAATTCCAGAATTCTTGGGTCTTCATTTGTCATGGGAATACCTCACTGCGAAGAAGTATACCGACGCGTTGTCAGACAGGCCAGTGATGGAGGTCATGCGCGAAATAGGACAATCCGCTCCGAATTTTAACCGGTGCTAATTCTATTAATATAGGACTTACGCAAAACCCTAGGAGCAAGCCGCGAATTTCGCTAATTCACGCGAATTGTTTAAAAAATTCGTGATAATTCGTGTCATTCGTGGCAAAAGAGTTTGAACTGCGTAAGCCCTGTAATGTTGAAATTGCACTCTTTGTAGATGATCGCTTATGACATCTTGTGCGTGCGCGGCTCTTTGACGAGGAATACCAAGATGCTGATCATGATTGCAGAAAGTACAACGGAAATGATGAATATCGGATTGAAGCCGGAAGAGTCGACGATGAAACCGCCAAGGATGGGGGCGATGATGGTTGCCGGCGCGGTGAGTGTTTGCGAGAGTCCAATGTAAATCGGGCGCTCGGATTCATTTCCAAAGTCAACAGTCATGGTCATGCCGATGGTCCAAATGGAAACGTTGGCGAGACCGGTAAGAATGAAAATTGGATAGAACCAAATGATGGATGGTGCGAACCATGCCAGGGCGGAACTTGCCAGTGCGGAAAATGCGCCAAGGATCAACATGGCACGATGACCGATTCGATCACCGATCCAGCCCATGCCAATGTTTGCCACCGTTTGTGAGATGGTCAGCGTGGCTGTGAGAAACCCGGCAGTGACGGCATCCATGTTGAAACGGCGCAGGGCGTAGATGATGTAGAACGAAAATCCCATGGTGGCAAATTGGGAGAGGAATCTGGCGATCAGGAACCAGTTAAAGTTTGAATCTTTTTTCAGCACTTTCTTTGAGTCATCCCAGAAGTGAGTCTTTTCTTCGGGAATAACTTTTTCCGTGTCTTCTGGTTCGCGCGTCAGCGCGAGCGCCACCCATGATATCGCGAAGAAAATGCTTGCAATGAAGAAGCAGGCTGCAAAGTTCCAGGGTGAAGCGAGGGAATCTAGTAAGTAACCCGCGGCGATGGCAGATCCGCTGATGAACAGATTGGCAAGACCGGCTTGTAATCCAAAAAATGTACCGCGCGTCTCAGGAGGGATGATCTTCGAGATCATCGAAACCCATGAGTTCGCCGTGAATCCGCCGCCGAGTCCCTGCCAGATAAGCAATAGGAAGGTGAGGATCAAACCGACTTGCCTGCCAATGAACGGCATGAGCAATGCGATGACACCGAAGCCGAGAAAGGGGATCCGTTCGTGAATAGTGGTGAGGATGACAGTGCGTTTGAATCTTCGCAATCGTGAAACGTGGCTGGCGGTAAATAGCTGCGGCAGGAGCCAGCCGGCGGAATGAATGGCAGGGACGAGCCCGATCAGAGTTGTGGAATCTGTCATGGTGGCGACGAAGAGAGGAAGGATGGTGCCGAAGGAGGCAAACCCCAGGGCAATGCCGAAGAGACCGCCATCCCAAAGGCCGACTGTTACATTATGTTTTAAATCCTGACGGATTTCCTTTTCCAAAGAAGTGAGCATTGGCAAATTGTACCTGAAACCCATTTCCGTCAAATTGGAGTATTTTTCTCTTGACAAAATTCCTGTTCTGCATAAAATAAAAACGAACGTTCGTTCATTTTTATGACCGTAGAGGAAACATGCCCGCGAAAACGAAGGATATACAGACGAAAGGCGAAACCACCCGCACTGCCATTGAAGATGCCGCCATCGAGCTTTTCCTGGAGCACGGTTATCACGCTACATCCATGCGGCAAATTGCTGATCATGCCGGCCTGGCTTTGGGTGGAATCTATAATCACTTCAAAAGCAAGGACGAGATCTTTGAAGGCATCATTATCGATAAACATCCATACAGAAAAGTTCTGCCTGCTATCCTGGAGGCGCAGGGCGAATCGGCAGAGGAATTTCTGCGAAATGCGGTAAGCATCATCATGCGCGAGTTGGGTTCCGAACCGATATTTATGAAATTAATGTTTATCGAGATGGTGGAGTTTAATGGAAAACACGGCTCGCTTATGTTGAAAGAAATCGCACCCAAGGTATTACCTGTTTTTGAGAAATTGATCAAGGTCAGAAAGGGTTTGCGTGTGACCACTCCCGCAATTCTGATGCGTTCATTTTTTGGAATGATTGTCTCGTTCTATGTGACTGAAATGATCATTGCCAATTCTGTGATCGGCAAGCTCATGCCCAAGAATCCCATGGATGCCTATTTGGATATTTTCCTTCACGGTATCTTGAAACCAGAATCTTAGATTAAGGAATTTATATGTTCAATTCCCGTATTTCTTCCATCATACGCAAGGAGTTCGTGCAGCTCTTTCGCGACCCGCGTACTGTTGCATTGGCGATTGTCATTCCCATTGTGCAATTGTTTTTATTGGGATATGCCGCCACGTCCGATGTGCGCAATATTTCCCTGGCGGTTTGGGATCAAAGTAAATCACCTGAGTCCCGCCAACTATTGGACGCCTTCCGTGCCGCAGATTATTTCACCGTCGATTACATGGTCAACTCATCGGATGAATATCAAAAGTTGATCGAATCAGGCGATGCCCGTGTAGCATTGGTCATTCCCCCGGATTATGACGTTCGTTTGCTGGATGGAAATGCCAAGGTTCTGATGGTGTTGGATGGTTCCGATGCCAGCATTGGTTCCACTGCGCTTTCCACAGCACGATTGGTCGGTCAATCTTACGGAACCAAGATCCTTACCCAACAGGCTGCGCTCAGCGGACGTGGCGCGCCGACTCCGCCGGTTGAAGTCCGCACGCAGGTTTGGTACAACCCGGACCTTAATTCCGCCTACTTCATGATTCCCGCTGTCATTGGCATGATCCTGTCATTCATTACCACTATTCTCACTGCCACAGCCATTGTCCGCGAACGGGAACGTGGAACCATTGAACAATTGATTGTCACCCCAATCCGCTCATGGGAGTTGGTTCTTGGTAAGTTACTGCCTTATGCCATTTTGGGTTTTGTGGAAACATTTGAGATTCTTTTCCTCGGGCATTTTTGGTTTGGCGTGCCGATACGCGGCAGTTTGTGGTTGATCGTGATTACATCAGGAGTATTCCTCATGTCCAGCCTTGGCATTGGGTTGTTTGCTTCCACAATTGCCAATACACAGCAGGAAGCCATGTTGACTGTGATGATGTACAACCTGCCAAGCATTTTTCTTTCCGGTTTCTTCTTCCCGCTCGAAGCCATGCCAAAAGTTTTGCAATGGATATCGTATGCCATTCCGCTTCGATATTATCTCGTCGTTATTCGCTCGCTCATGTTGAAAGGGGTGGGTCTGGAAGCCATTCAACGGGAAGTGATCGCGCTTACTATTTTTGGTGTCGTCATCATGACCGCAGCCGCGCTTCGTTTTAGAAAACGTTTGGATTAACTTTTACTTCATTAGGAGATATAAAAATGGAACATAAATTACCCCCGCTTCCCGTCCGCATTGTGATCGCCGTTGTCGTGCTTGGCACACTTGCTTATTTTGGATTTCGTTCCATAAACGGAACTGCCAACGGCACGATTACTGCTTCTGGTTCAATCGAAGCTACCATTGTGAATATTGCGCCTGAGATGTCTGGTAAAGTGTCGGAAGTGTTCACGGATGAAGGTCAAGCCGTGACGAAGGATGAAGCGCTTCTTTCCCTTGACCCGAGCCTGCTGACTGCGCAAAAAGCAGTTGCCTCCGCTCAAGTGGATTCTGCCGCGGCTGCTCTTGCATCTGCACAGAATCAATATGACCTTGCAGTGCAAGCTGCATTGACAGCGCAACAGACTGCACAGGCAAAAGATTGGCGTGTTTCCGCACCCGATGAGTTTAACCAGCCTGCCTGGTATTTTGAACAAGGTGAACAACTTACTTCTGCAAAGACCGAAGTCGATGCGGCCAAAGCTGCATTGGACGATGCACTCGCCAATCTTGAAAAAGTTTCAACCAATGTTAGCAATGCAAACTTTATCGCTGCCGAGACTCGCCTTGCGAATGCGCGCGCTGCTTTCCTGGTTGCAGATACAGTCAAAATCAATGCAGATTATGCCGTTGAAAATGGCGGATTGCAAAGCGCCGCAGATGAATCCTATAACGATGCACTCGATGAACTTCGCGATGCGCAGGATACCTATAACGACATGCTCTCCACCCAGGCCGCGGAAGATGTACAGGATGCGCGCGGAAAATTGGTCGTTGCCCAACAACGCTATGATGCTGCGTATGCGCGCTACGTTTCTTTACAGACTGGTTTGAATTCCCCCGCAGTCGTAACAGCTGGCAAGGCATTGGACCAGGCCAAGAGTGCCTTGTCACAGGCGCAAGCCAATCTTGCATTGATCGAAACCCAACTTGCCAAGTTGACTGTTCCTTCTCCAATGGACGGAGTTATCCTCACTCGTAATGTGGAGCCCGGCGAATTTGTCCAGCCCGGCGCCGTTGCATTGACTATGGCAGATCTCAGCCAGATCACCATCACTGTGTATGTCCCAGAAGACCGCTACGGACAAATCAGTCTTGGTCAAGAGGCGGATGTGAGTGTGGATTCTTTCCCGGGCGAATCATTCACTGCCAGTGTTGTCTTGATCTCAGATCAAGCAGAGTTCACTCCACGCAACGTTCAAACCGTGGAAGGCCGAAGCTCGACGTTTTATGCAATCAAATTAAAAGTGGAAGACCCGGAAGGCAAGCTAAAGATTGGCATGCCCGCGGATGTAATTTTTAAATAAACTTTTACAATCCTTGGAATTGAAAGTAGATGGTTGAAATGCTTAAGTTTCGAAAAAATCTTCTTGTCTTGAATGCCCTGTTTCTCGGATTGACTGGCTTTTTACAAATGATATTTGAATTGCTCAGTCATTTTCGTGGCATCGGTCCATTGGGCAGCATCTTTACTAATACTCCCTACACGATTGGTTTTTTTGAAGCACATGGATTTGCTGTGTTGACAGCGGTTCTGGTTTTTGGTGTCATGCTTAAAGATCTAAAACCTCACTGGCATTTGTATTTGGCGCTGGTTTGTCTTTTGCTTGGAGGTGCGAATCTGTTGTTTTGGGATAGCTTTGCAAAAGTCGGGTTGGTTGCGGCAGGATATATTGCTACTTCACTGCATATTTTATTTTTTGGATTGCAGACCTTTAGTTTTATAAAGACTCGTAAAGAATGAATGATTATTTGGTTTGGAAAGGCCGCAAATGAGTGATTACCTAGTTCAAGCAACTAATCTGCACAAATCTTTCGGTCACATCCAGGCTGTGGATGGAGTCTCCCTGCAAATTAAAGCGGGTGAAATTTATGGGCTCGTCGGCTCGGATGGCGCAGGAAAGACGACAACCATGCGATTATTGGTCGGTGCCTTACAGCCAAATCAAGGCCAGATCAATGTTTGTGGATTCGATGTCCGTAAGCAGGTCGAGCAGGCGCGTTCCACGATTGGATATCTCTCGCAGCGATTTTCCATGTACGAAGACCTGACTGTTTTGGAAAACATCCGCTTCTTCGCAGAGATCCGGGGACTCTCCGCAAAAGAATGGCTGCCTCGTTCAATGGAGATATTGGAATTCGTCGGCCTCGATAAATTTATCGATCGTCGTGCGGGTCAACTTTCCGGTGGCATGAAACAAAAACTGGGGCTTGCCTCTGCGCTGGTCACACGTCCGCGCTTGTTATTGCTGGATGAGCCCACCACCGGCGTGGACCCTGTCACTCGCCAGGATTTTTGGCAACTCGTCATCAAGCTGGTGTCGGGTCGTGAAGGCGAAGGCGTCTCGGTGATTATCAGTACACCATACATGGATGAAGCTTCTCGCTGTCATCGTGTGGGATTTATGAAAGCAGGCAAGATCATCGCCGAAGATACACCGTCCAATTTGCGTGCGCGTCTCAAAGACCGCGTACTTGAATTGCGTGGCGAGCCGATCAATGCTTTGCGTCACATTGCGCATCACGATCAGGATGTCGAAGATGTCGCAGCCTTTGGCGACAAACTTCATTTGCGTGTCAAAGAAAATACTGCAAACGATGTGATGTCTCGATTGCCGAAAATTATTGAATTGCAAAATGCAAAGATGACAGAGTTGCGTCAAATTCCCTCCACATTGGAAGATGTCTTTATTGCCCTCTCGGAGTCGAACCATGTCTGAAACCGTGATCTCTGTTCAAAACTTAACCCGCCGCTTCGGTGAATTCATCGCGGTGGATCACATCAACTTCGAAGTGACCAAAGGCGAGATCGTTGGGTATCTTGGCCCGAACGGTTCCGGCAAGACCACCACCATCCGCATGTTGCTTGGTTTGCTCACTCCCAGCGATGGAAAAGCCACTGTGCTTGGTTACGATGTTTTCAAACAAAGCGAAGAAGTGCGTTTGCGTGTGGGATATATGTCACAGAAGTTTGCGATCTATGATGATTTGACGACGTTTGAGAATTTAACTTTTTACGGTGGTGTGTATGGAATTACGGACAAAACCAGCATCCAGCATACCCTTGAGCTGGTCGGCCTCAAAGGGCATGAGAACACGCTGACAAGGGACATGTCCACCGGCTGGCGGCAGCGACTCTCACTTGGCATCGCATTGGTTCATGAACCGAAATTGTTGTTCCTTGATGAGCCCACCTCCGGCGTGGACCCCACTGCCCGACGTGCGTTTTGGGATTTGATCTATCAACTGGCGGAAGAAGGCGTGACCATTCTTGTCACCACGCATTATATGGACGAGGCCGAATATTGTGAACGAGTCGGCGTGATGCGCGATGGAAAATTGCTCGCGATGGATACACCAACGAATCTAAAACGATCCATTATTACAGGTGACGTTTGGGAAGTGTATGCTCATCCGCTTGAGAAGGGACTCGACATCCTCTCTGCCATGGATGGAGTCGAACGCGTTGGGTTGGCGGGTGACCATTTACGGGTGATCAGCTCACAGGTTAAGAAGGAAGCGATGACCAGCTTATTAAAGAAGGAAAATATTCAGGTGGAGAAAATGGAAAGAGGGGAAGCCACGCTGGAGGATGTCTTCCTGTCACTGGCTCGTTGAACGGGCTGTTAAAAAGTTAACAAGTTCGAACGTGTACACGTTCGAACTTGTTAACATGCAAACCGTATTTATTGCTCGGGGGTGACGATGGCCATGATGAGATAGGCCAATAAGAGACCGCCATGCAAAGAGAAGAAACCAAGCACAAATAACAGGCGGACCACGGTGGGGTCCATGTTGAGATAATCGGCGAGGCCGGCACATACGCCTGCGATCATTTTGTTGGATTTACTTCGAGTGAGGGTTTTTACGTCGCTCATTTTTAGCTCCTTTCGTTTGTCTATTTGTCTTACGCAGGCAAACGAAAAGAGTTGCAGTTATGTATCGCCCAAAGGCATTTCGTATGGACGCATATATTCCAGCGGAAGAATCTCGGCAGTGCTTTGCAGATGGTCAAATTCGATTTGTTTGAGTTGGTTCACAATGAATAGCGTGGACTTGACCGTGTCGTCCACGATGCGGCTCATGGTGGTTTCGTTCAAGTAGGGATATTTCCTTTCCACAAAGAATTCTGGATCCGGCTCACCGTAAAATTTGCGAATGTGATCAAACTGCTGATATAGTGCCTTCTCTTTGATAAAATCCAAATAGGATGGGGGATAGGGCATCTTGTGGATCACCTGCCAAAATAAACCTTCGGGATGTATGCGGTTATACAACTGGTCGAGGCCATACCAATCGTCTTTGATCACGCCTACCGCTTTCAAATGGTCCTCCGCGAACAACTTCTGAAATGCTTTTTTCGTTGTGGAGTTCAGATATTTCATCCAAAGAATATCGCAGATCAGGTGGGTGAAATAGCCGAAGCGAAAACTATATTTTTGAATATCATCCTTTGGATTCAAGTCTGCAAGATATTCGCGGTAATAGACGAGGTCGCGGATCATGTCCTCGCCTTCGCCTTTTTGCAGGAAGTGGGTTACTTCCTTGGGCGGGTCAAACTCCGTCCATGTTTCGTTGGGAATTCCTGAATCAGGAGCGAGATTCCCGAACGTGAAGGTGACCTTGTCCAGTTCAGGAAAGTGGGGAAGTAGTTTTTCTGCGATGCGGAGATGACAAATCCAGGTGCCCATGCCTTTTAAAATTTAAAGATGATATTCGAGCAACAGGAAGTTGATCAGGTGGATGAGATAGAATTCATCCACCTGGCTTGATAAATTTAACGTCCCCAGCCAACAGAACCGGATATCAGAATATTTACTGCCATATCCAAAACGGCCAACATATATAACACGATTGCAGCATTAAAGATGTTTTTCCGAAACTTGAGATCATCCATCACAAACAGGAGCCCGGAAACGCCAATGGATACGATTAAGATGGAGCTATCCAACATGGACCAGACGGTGAAGTTAAATCCACCGGTGATCAGGGATACGGCCAAAAAGAAAACCTGAATCCATACAAAGATTTGATATCTTTGTATTTCATTGCGGGAATGGAGTGGGGTAGTGTTTGAAATATTGTTTTCTTCCGACATGGTATATACCTCGCCTTTTAGAATAATTATACCTTTACCACGGGATGTCTCAAGACAGTTTTCATTTTATCAGGTGCCGCCTTGCGTGGATCGCTGATGTAAATCTCGTGATGTTTTCCGCCAATTGGCCCCACTTTATCTTTTAATCCATTCTCCTGCATAAATTCCTTCATGTGGTCCATCGTTGCAGGTTCAGTGGCGTATGGGCCGATGTGCATGGTTTGTACGCACATGCCTTCTTCAAAATGAGCGAGTCTTAATTTATTCAGCAAGGCGCCCTCCCCTTTTTTCTTGCGGACCTGCTCGCGTGCTTCTTCAAAAATCTCCTTCGTGATGATTTCAGGCTGCATGATCATCAGTGTGTAAAACCAATTGTCTTTCACAGTGATGTCGAAGAATCCGTCTTCGACCCACCATAGTCCTTCCAATGGCATCACGGGGTAATCGAAGGCATTTGTTTTGCGTTTCTTCAACATGAACTTAAGTGTATAGCAAAGGCTGTACAAAGCCTGCGTGGCTTCGGCAAACGACGGCGATTTTCCCGGTTCGGAGCCTTTTTCGATTGCGCCGTCGATCATTGCAAATTGCAGGTTCGGAACTTGCACCGCCTCGATCTTTTTCGCCGAGGGCTGATACAAATATTTGAATTGTTTTTTCAGGCCAAGTATTTTCATGTTGTTCTCCTTAATATGATATTTATTATGTTTTATATAGATCTGCCGTGGATTGTGCCCAATCACGTACCATTACGATCAATTCAGAAGGTTCAAGCACCTTTACCCAATTTGCAAAACTCAGCGTGAAGGAAGCCAGCCATTGAAGATCAGGAGCGACCATGATCACGTCTACACTCCCATCATGATTCTCTTGTGTCGATTCCCAAAGTGATGGATTGCTGTTGACAATATGTACTGCCTTGGGAATGAAGCGCAAACGTGCACGAGTGACTGGTTGATCCTTGAGTTCGTTTTCCAAATAGGTATGGATGTCGAAGCCGACGGGCATCTCGAATGATTTTTCCAAGACTTTCAAGGATTGGATTCTGTCCACACGAAACGTCCGCAAGGCGGAGCGCAGATGACAATATCCTACGAGATACCACCAGCCGCCTCGGAACACCAATGCATATGGATCGATGTTTCGTTTGTTCTCTTTCGAAGTGCTCTGACTTTGATACAGTGCGGAAACCTGACGTCGCTCACGTGCTGCGAAACGAAGTTTTTCCAAAATGGGTGAGATGCTGCTCAAGTTCGCGCGCTGCAGCCCGGTTGTCACGAGTGAACGACGCGCCCAATCCACTTCACCACGTTGTTCGTTCGGCAGAATATTCTCGATCTTGGCCATGGCACCTTGCGATGCTTCCCGATATAACTCGCCCCACATTTCTCCAGCGAGGCTGGTTCCCAAATACACTGCAACTGCTTCTTCCATTGAGAAGACCAATGGTGGTAGTTTATATCCGCGCACGAGGGAGAAGCCGCCGTAGGGTCCGCGCTCGGCATAAACGGGAATTCCCATTTCATCCAACATCGCAAAATAGCGATGCAATGTGCGGACAGAGACCCCTAATTTGTCCGCGAGTTCGGATGCCTTTCGGTTGGGTTGGTTTTGCAAGGTGAGTATCAGTGTGATCAAGCGTGTGGCGACGTTGGACATGAGTGACTTCCTACAGAAAAAAGTATAAGGTGGATATATGTCAAATTATGACATATATCCACCTTATGAAAAATTTCAGTTTTTGGGCTATTTAGGATTCACCGCGATGGATGACATCACTCCCGTACTTTTCTTGAAGTTTATCAACCACTTCCTGTAACTTGCGGGACTTTTCGCTTCCTGCGTCCCACAAGCTGAGTTGACGCACCGGAGCACCGATTCCGCTGACGCCGACTCCGATCAGACGAACGGCTTGATTCGGCTTGCGAACGGCTTTCATCAACTTGACTGCTGTGTGGAAAATTTCATCATCACTATCCGTGGAAGTGGGTAATGTCGTTTGTCTTGATAATGTGGTGAAATCAGACCAGCGGATTTTTAACTTGACCGTCCTGCCAGCGAGATCATTTTTTCGTAATTGTTTCGCCACTTCTGTTGATTGTTCGCGCAGGGTTTTTTCGAGAGTCTTTTCATCGCGCACATCCACGTTGTAGGTGGTTTCCTGGCTGATGGATTTCGTCTCGAATTCTGTGACGATGGGACGGTTATCGATTCCCTGGGCGTGTCGCCACAACTCACGTCCGTTCTCGCCGAAGAGTCTGCTCATTTCAGTTTCGGGCCAGCTGGCAATATCGCCGATGGTGTGGATGCCAAGCTCGGTCAATCGTGCGGAGGTTTTTGGTCCCACACCCCAAAGCATGTCCGCTGGGAGTGGAGCGAGGAATTTGGCTTCGTCTCCAGCAGGGACGATGGTAAATCCAAAAGGCGGCTCATTCTTTTTCTTGCTCGATTTTTTACCAACTTCGGTGGCGATCTTTGCCACGAGTTTATTGGATGCGATTCCGATCGAGCTGGGCAAATGCAATTCGTTTTTGATGGCAGCTTGCAGGTCCAGTGCGATGCGTGTTGCAGAGTCACGAATGTCTGAGATGTCGAGAAATGCTTCGTCGATGGAGATCTGTTCGACAAGCGGAGTCAAGTTTCGTAATTTTTCCATCACCTTTTCGGAATATTCGCCGTACAATCGATGCCGCCCGGGGACGATGATGAGCTGTCTGCACATTTGCACTGCGCGAGACATGGGCATGGCGCTGCGAATCCCAAGCGCGCGTGCTGCGTACGAGCATGAAGCGACCACACCGCGTTCATCCGGCTTGCCCCCAACAGCAAATGGCTTGCCGCGTAACGCAGGATTTTGGATCTCTTCCACCGAGCAATAAAATGCATCCAAATCTAAGTGAAGGATGGTGCGGGGCATGTTTTCCATTATAGTGCAAGCGGTAAAATGCTTCTCAGAGCGCAAAATTGGGAAAAAATGACCATGAAATTGTCCTTTTCATATATTGAACAATCCATTGTTAAAAGTTATACTAGAGACGGCGTATAGTCAAAGGGAACTTTTCTCTTTTTTACAACGTTATTATTTAGCACCTGAACTATGTTATGGAGGAAGAAATGAAATTTGGAACACGCTTAATTACCGCTCTGCTCCTGCTGGCACTGCTGTTTTCGTACGCGCCGCAAGGCGCTGCGTCGTCAGCGAACGCAGCCACCTGCTACTGGGCGCAATTTGTTGCGGATGTCACGATTCCCGATGGCACCAGCTTTACGCCGGGAACTGCCTTTAAGAAGACATGGCGGCTAAAGAACATCGGCACCTGTGCATGGAATAGCAGCGACGTATCCTTGATCTTTGACAGCGGCGAGAAGATGGGTGCCGCTTCATCTGTTGCACTTTCCACCAGTGTGAATCCCGGCCAGACCGTGGATATCACTGTGGATATGGCGGCGCCCAGTTCGGCAGGCCATTACTTTGGATATTGGAAATTCAAAAGTGCGCAAGGCGGCGTGTTTGGCATTGGTACCACAGCCAATAAATCATTTTGGGTGGAGATCAATGTAACCTCTTCTTCCGGCACCGGCTACGATTTCGCAGCCAATGCTTCTTCCGCCACCTGGTCCAGTGGAGCCGGTTCTCTTGGTTTCCCCGGCACAGATGGCAATGGCAGCGGCTTTGTGCTCAAGCAGGATAACCCCAAATTGGAAAACGGCGTTACCTCCGGCCAGGCCGGCTTGTTGTTTGGTCCGCAAAACATCACCAATGGATATGTGCAGGGTGTGTATCCAGCCTTTCGAGTGCAAAGCGGTGACCGCTTCCAGGCGAACATCGGTTGTGAATACGGTGCCACCACTTGTTATGTTGCCTACAGTCTCAACTATCAAATCGGCGATGGCGCTGTTAAAACATTCTGGACCTTCCGTGAAAAGTATGAAGGCTGGACGTACAACGTTAATCTTGATTTGAACTCCCTCGCAGGTCAGGATGTAAAATTCATCCTTGTGGTCAATGCATACGGATCTCCAACGGGCGATCGCGCCTTGTGGGTGAACCCTGTCATTTCACGACCCGGCGGTACCACTGTGACGATTACTCCGACCGTTACCGGCACACCTCCCACACCGACCCCGACCAAGACCGGCACCATCACTCCGGCCGCTTGTGATCGCGCTCAATTTATTTCTGACGTAACCGTACCAGATGGTACAGGCTTCGGCCCCGGCATTGGTTTCACCAAAACCTGGCGCCTCAAGAACGTCGGTACTTGTACCTGGTCCAACTACAGCATCATGTTCGATAGCGGCGAAAAGATGAGTGGTCCCGATGCCGCGGTGATCCCCACCTCGGTGGCACCGGGTCAAACCGTGGATATTACGATCAACTTAACATCGCCCACTACAAAGGGATTGTATCGAGGCTATTGGAAATTAAAGAGCAATAACGGCATTCCTTTTGGCATCGGCTCCGGCGGAACCAAATCCTTCTGGGTCGAGATAAATGTGACCAGCACCGGGATCAACCCGGGTTCGCCGACATACACGCCCACTCTCGGTACACCGGTTACTCCCGCCACACCGATTGCCGGCACTGTATATGATTTTGTCGCCAATGTTTGTACAGCCACCTGGTTCAGCGGCGCGGGTCAACAGCCCTGCCCCGGCTCCGATGGCAATGCCAACGGATTTGTCCTGATCAAGAACGCGCCTGTTTTGGAGAATAATACAACAGATAAACGCGCCGGCTTGTTGACTTATCCTCAGAACGTGAACAATGGTTACATTCAAGGTATTTACCCGTCTTACAAAGTGAAGTCCGGTGACAAATTCCGTGCCACCATCGGTTGTGAAGGCGGCGCCACCAATTGTTACGTTGTCTTCAAGCTGGATTACGCAGTTTCCGGCAGCAACGACATTAAGACGTATTGGGCGTTCGTCGAAAAATTTGAAGGCCAGAATTATTCCGCAGATATCGACCTCAACTCGCTGGTTGGACAGGATATCAAGTTCATCCTCACCGTGTTTGCGACCGGTTCCCCGGCAGGTGACCGTGCACAATGGATCGCGCCGATCATTTACAATGCCGGGTCTGTTGTTACACCTGCCACAAGCACCGTCACTCCAACCGGAACGATCACTACTACTCCGACGATCACCGTGACGCCGACCATCACATCAACACCTACGGTTACTCCAACTGGTGCAGTTACCACATTTAAATATGACTTTGGCACCGATACGTCCCCTGTGGCTGCCGGCTTTACCAAGGTCACTCAAATGACAGTCTACACTGCAGGCGGCTTTGGCTGGATCGATGCTTCAGGTCTTGAATCCAGGGATCGAAGCAACCCTGCGGATGATCTGAAGAGAGACTTTGTTACTCATGGTTCCGCTGCACGCACCTTTAAATTGGATCTGCACAACGGAAACTATACCGTGAATATTACAATGGGCGATAACGATTATGCCCACGATAACATGGTGGTAAAGGCAAACGGAAATACGATGCTGGCTGATGTCGATAACGCCGCTGCGGCATTTACCGTCAACACTTTCGTGGTGACAGTAACAGACGGCACCCTGTCGCTTGAATTTTCTGATGCAGGCGGGGCAGACCCCTCCTGGGTGATCAATACCCTTTCGATAACACCTGCTCCGTAGGAACGCCGAAAAAAAATCAGTTCCCGTTGTCGAAAGGCAGCGGGAACTTTTGTTTTATGGTATCGTCCGTGCAGGTAGGAGATTTTATGAAACGCTTTTTGATTCTATCCTTGTTGATTCTCACAGCATGTTCCTCCAATACGACTTCAACCCCCGCTTCTTTTTTTGACCTGACACCTGCTTCGGTGAACCTTGGCCTTGATTCCACATCCGAACAGATTCAAAGAGCCATGTGGGAAAGCGCGGTTCATTGGCGGACCTTGCAAATGGATGGCGTGGTCACCTGGTTTACCGATGGCACACCGGTACAAGCTCTTCATGAGCAGGTGTGGATCGATCCACTGAACAGCCGCTACAAAGTGGAGTGGACCGGGGTTTTAAACAGCCCGGATCATTTTTTGAAACTCAGCGATGGCTCTACCGTTCATCACATCAATTTGAATTCAGGGCAGGCCGAAACTTTTGCTTATCCTGATTTTGCGCGAGTGGGGCAGTATGTCCCGCCGATGGTTGAAGGGCAAGCCTACCCCAACCCAATGTGGGGACAGATCGGCACACCGCTTTCACAACTTGCCTTTCCTTCAGATTATTCACAGAACAAGGGGAGTTTTACCGCACTTGGCATGGACACGATTGCCGGCCGTGAAACGTTGATCGTCGAATGGCGATACTCCGAATCCAGCCAGCCTTCGTGGAAGATCTGGCTCGATACGCAAACTGCTGTTATGCTGAAATTACAGGAATTCGCAAAAGATGGCAGCGGGGCTTTGCAGGGGGAACGCGTGGTGAATTCGGTTTCTTATGATTCCATATTTGAAGATGTTTTGTTTGCAGCGCCTGAAAACTTGCCACAAACCGGCGCTGATCCCCAGGTTGGATCTGTGCCGGTTGTAACAGAGTCAGGCCAACAGTCTGAAGAAGAAGCGGGGGAGTTGTATTTCTTCCTTCAACCAAGAAAAGCCGCTGAATCCATTCGACTCGCAAAGGTCTCCGGAGTCTGCGTCTATGATCCTGCGAACTGTCCGGCGATGGAGATCGTGAATGTTCCATTCGCCTTCAATTTTACGATCAACGCAATGAGCTGGTCGCCGGACGGAAAGTTTGCGGCGTTTTCCTACTCAGACCATGCAAATGGAACCCCGACGAAGTTGTGGCTGTTCGATCCTTCTTCCAAAGTATGGGCTCCGATTGTTGAATTTCCATTTATCGACCCGCCATTTTGGTCACCGGATGGTTTGTGGATCGCGTTCCGCACGCAGGATGGACTTGGCGGCGAAGACGTGTATGTCGTTCATCGTGACGGGTCGGAGTTGAAACGTGTTTCAAGTGATCTGCCTGCTGATGGACGGCCTTACATCATGGATGGATGGTACACGGAAAATATTTTGATGCGTTCGGCGTTGCCCGGCCATGAAGGCAGTATTTACCTGGTGCGTGCAAGTGACGGTACCGCCCGCCCCATGTTTGACACTCTCTTAACCAAAGCTTCTTTTGTCGCATCGCCTGATGCAAGTCTCCTTGCCTATGATGATTATGATTACACAAGTCAGAAACACATCTTGAAGGTAATGGAACCTGATGGGGCCAATGCTCTTCCAATTGCAGATTTTACGGGTGGTTCAATCTATCCCGTTGTCTGGTCGCCAAATAGCAATTTGATCGCATTCAATTATTATGGCGGTCTCTCTGCAGGTGAAACCAAAGCGGAAGTGTATGTGGTTGGGCGTGATGGAACCAATTTGTCCTTGGTGTATACCGGTACAACGGTGGGACGTTTGATATTCTCGCCCAATGGACGGTATCTGTTAGTGGAAGAGACTACATCCGCAACAGGCGGTCATTTGTTTCTGATTGACCTGGCCACTCTGGAAAAGAGGATGCTGCAAGCCCCGGGTTTATCCACGGATTACGATTGGTATGCGCCTTCGTGGAGGCCGTAAGTTTGCCTGTTACAAAATAAGTAAATTACACAACGAATAAAATATATGTCCCACTCAAAAAATGTATTTTTCCTGCTCGTGCTTGTGTTGATATGGTTCCCGTTTCAATTTGCATCTGCGCAGGAGCCAACACCAACTTCCGAAACGCTGATTCCTCCCACGCCTGCTGAAGTGATCGATGCGGTGAACGCGCTTCGGCTTTCCAATGGGCTGCCTGCCTTGATGGTGCATTCGGTTTTGATGCAGGTGGCGCAGGAGGAGGCCAACGGAATTGCCTCCGGTCAGGGCGGGCATTGGCGTCCCCCCGGTGTTACCCTTGGGCAGTGGCTGATCCTGTTGGGATACCCGCTTTCCGGAGACCTTTCGATGGATGGGTATCGTTCGGAGAATTGGGGAGCCGCCTCCACTGCGGAGGAGGCGGTTAACATGTGGCTGGGAGATGATATTCATACCAATACCATGCTCTCGCCGAATCGAAGCGACATCGGAGTGGGGATTGCAGTCAGTGACCAGATTTATATTGTTCTGGAGACCGCCCTGCGAACCAACAGCGGGCAAATGCAAAGCGATGCCTATGACATTCTTACCGGCATTCCGATGACGCAGGCTGCGTATGCCGGTGAAGCTACACTCGCAGCAGAAAATGGATTGCTCCCGCAATATTCCATGCCGGTGAGTTTGAATACGGCTTTCCCCAATGGCGAGGTGTATCACGAAGTGGAATATGGTCAGACCTTGTGGAGCATTGCCATTGCGTACCATACGACCATCAAGCAGATTCAACAATTGAACAATTTGTATGACACAACGGTTGTGGAAGGACAGAAGTTGTTGGTGGTCAAAGGCGCGACACAATCAGTACCATCGCCGAACATTGTCGCCACTCCAGGGACGCCCACTAAAAGCTATTGGCTAACTTCCACTGCGACGTTATCGCCCACACCTCAACCCATCCTTGAGTATTCTGAAAAAGACAGACGAGATAATATGTTTGGCTTGGGAGCCGTTGGAATTGCCGCGGCTTTTCTGGGTGCCTTGTTCACCGTAATGACAAGAAAAAAGCCTGTTTGACAGTTTTCCGTCAAACAGGCTTTGATTTGCAGAATTTTATTACTCCCTGCGTCCCTTGGTGACGATGCGAATCGGTGTCCCCAAAAAGCTGTATTCCTCGCGGATCTGGTTTTCAAGATAGCGAATGTAGGTGAAGTGCATTAACTTCGGCTCGTTGACATAGATCATAAAAGTCGGCGGGTCACTGCGGACCTGTGTGCCGTAGAACATCTTGAGCGCGCGGCCTGCATGAGTCGGATGAGGGTGGGCATCCTGTGCCTTGTGGATGATCTGATTGATGGTCGAGGTGGTGAGGCGGGCCAGGCGTTCCTCCTGTACGCGCAACGCCATTGGCAGCACTTGTTCAACACGCTGTTTTGTCTTGCAGGAGATGAAAAGGATCGGTACGTACGGCATGAAGTTCAACTCGCGGCGTATTTTCTCCGTGTACTCTTCCATGGTTTCGTTATTTTTTTCGATGGCGTCCCACTTATTGACAATGACCACGCACGATTTCCATTCATCGAGAATATAACCGGCAATGTGGGTGTCCTGTGCGGTGATGCCGGTGGTGGCGTCGATCATCAACAACGCAACATCCGAGCGTTCAATCGATTTGAAGGAGCGCAGCACACTGTATTGTTCCACTCCGTGCTCGATGCTGCCGCGCTTGCGGATCCCAGCCGTGTCAATCAATGTGATTTCCATGCCTTCATAGGTCAATTTTGAATCGATCGAGTCGCGTGTCGTCCCGGCGATCGGGCTGACGATCACGCGTTCTTCACCGGCTAATAAATTCAGCAAGCTGGATTTGCCGGCATTTGGTTTTCCAACCAGCGCGATCTTGATGCTTTCATCTTCCTCCTCATCCTGTTGTACGGGGAAGGAATCGACAAGCCGATCCAGTAAGTCGCCCGTGCTCGTGCCGTGTACCGCCGAAATCGGGACCGGTTCACCCAGCCCCAATTCATAAAATTCGCCTGCAGCATCGCGCGCCTCTCTTGATTCGCATTTATTGGGCACCACAATGATCGGCGGCCAGAAGGTGCCATCGGGAAGTTTCTTTTGCGAACGACGCAGGATTTCAGCCACTTCGCGATCAGGTGGCGTAACACCGGCTTGCCCATCCACCAGGAATAAAACAACATCCGCTTCATTGATTGCAGCCTGGGCCTGTTTGCGGATGTCATCGATGAAATCCGCTGAACCGATCGAAAGCGGGGTCTTCCCGCCGTGGACGGGGTCGATGCCGCCGGTATCTACAATATTGAAACTACGGCCATTCCATAAGGATTCGCCAAATAAACGGTCACGCGTGGTGCCGGGGGTATCATCTACAATGGCAAGGCGTTCACCTGCTAGACGATTAAAAAGGGTGGATTTGCCGACGTTGGGCCGGCCTACGAGCGCTACGATAGGTTTCATTTCACTTTGTTTCCAATTTCATATTACCCTGTCTCTGTGGATACAGGAAGGGCTGAGGTTGATGTAAAGGTTATGGGGTTTTGGTGGGTGTTGCCGTGGGTGCGCCGGTCACGGTAATCACCACTTCGATGGTATTGGGCAGGATGGACTTAACAACCACGTCCGAAATCAATACTTCGATCTTCGGCGTGACTTGATGAGTGCCAACAGCAAGGCCGGTCAAATCAACGGTGATGCGTACATCCTGGCGGGTGAGAGTATCCAGCAGCGGCAGCGGACCGGAGACGATCACATCCACAGTCAAGGGGGAGGCGACGGCAGTTAATCCATTTTCCAACCCGATGATTTCCACCTTCTCACCGGCCAACGTCACACTGCTTTCAATGGCAGATACGCCCGCCTGAATTAACACCGTTTGATCGCCCACGATCGATACGCCTTCCGGCAGGTTCAGTGAAAGCCGCGTGTTGATATCATCCTTTGCATTTTGCAGATCGAGCGGCGCAGTCTCCACCACACCGGGCAAATTCGTGACAAGTTCGGGGTTGGTGGCAAACACGGTTACCACTGGAGGAAAGACCGAAATGTCTGTCAGACGATATCCACTTGCCACCCGGCTTGTGGTGATCACTTTGACCGCCACATCGCGATACCCGCCTTGTTGGCTGACCGGCAGGGTGACATGGATCGATTCTGGCGTAACCGTAATTCCTTCCACGGGCTGACCCTTGTTATCGAGGACTTCGACCTTGAGAGTACGATCGACATTTTCGCGAACGCCGTCAAGGTTGACCGATACACGCGTACGTGCCACTTTCTCGACCTGGGACTGGGCACCGGCTACGACAACATTGACCGGGTCGATTTCCACTTCGCCGGTCTGATAGCCAATGGCTGCCTCTCCCGAAAGAGTGGCATCAACAGGCAGGGTTTGAGTGGCAAGCGGTTCAAGTGAAAAGGTGACCGATTTTGGTGAAGCGGACAATATCTGTACGGGCCGTGCATCCACCTGGATTTGAAGTTCGCTGGTGTGTTCTCCGGCACTCAACCCGGAAAGATCGAGGATCACGCGGACGAGGCTGGGATCTGCATCGAGGACTCTCCACACCGACACCGGTGCACGCAGTGAGATTTCCACTTCTTTTGGAATAGCTGAATTGATCACAAGCGTTGGATCCTGACCCACGATCTCAACAGCCACAGGGTCCGGCAGCAGGCGCGTTTCATCCGGGTCCGCCCCGGTCACGGCGGCGATCCAAACGGATATCGCCAATGCAAAGGCCCATAAAAATGTGCGGTAATTCAGGGAGATCCAGCGGAGCATTTTTATTCGTCTTTCCTTTTGAAAAGCCAGGGCAATATTTTTTCATACCAAGCCGCATCGCGCTTTCCATTTTGCGGGCGGAAGAAGGCGATTAATATATTTTCCAAACGCTCGGGGTCAAGTCTTCTCAACATGCGGCCTGCATGTGCAATGGAAATTGCGCCGGTCTCTTCCGAAACCACCAATGCAATCGCATCGCTGGCTTCAGACATCCCCAATGCGGCGCGGTGACGCAGCCCCATTTGTCTTTCGGGGGTACGATTCAAGATACCGCTTGCAGAAAGCGGAAGCACACATGCAGCAGCCACTACCTGCGGACCGGAAATGATCACACCGCCATCATGCAGGGGTGTGTTGGGATAAAAGATCTGCAATAGCAATTCCGGCGTCACACGGGCATTCATCTGAACGCCGGTTTGAATGAATTCTTCCAGGTTGTCCAGTCGCTGCAGAATGATCAAGGCCCCATGCTGGCGGGCGGATAACCTTGCTGCTGCGCTCACCACCGCACGGATGGTCTGTTCGAGGGCCACCGATTCTGTTTTTGCAGAGGCAGGCCAAATGGTCCCGGCCCGACCAAGGCGCTCCAGCGTCCGCCGAATCTCCGGGGCAAAGATCACCGGGATCGCGAGCAATAATGCAGGCAGTGCATTCTGGGCTAGCCATGAGAATGCGGGCAGGTCCACGAGACTCGTCAGCAGAGTAATGAAAACCACCAGCAGGATCATTCCACGCAGCAGGGCCATGGCTTGTGTATCCTGCAATGAGTACAGCAAACCAAAAAAGATCAGCGTGACGAGTACGATGTCGAGCATGCTCAGCCAGCTGATGCGTTGGAATATAAAGAGGAGGTTGTTCAGGAATTCAGTCACGATAGGGTTAAAGTGGATTCGGGATGGGCAATCAGGGAAGGATAAATCCTAATTACCTGATACCGTCTCTCAAACCCTAAATGGGGCGCAGGACTCGATCCTGCCTTAATTGTTTGAAGAACAATGCACTGCCCTGGGACATCGATTCTTTTGCCGAATCCTGCCAGGCTTGAACGCCCAATGTTTCCGGCGTGCGCCTTTCATAACCAAGCTGCTTCCATAGATCATCCTGCGCGATCAATTCGTTCATCGGAAAGATCAACGAAGCTTCGCTTTGTAATTCGCCGGATGCTTTTTCCACTTCTTTGATCAAGGTCTCAAAGGCTTTGGGAAGATCAATGTGTTCCTCCAGAAAGATATCGGTCGTACGAGTGACCAGGTTTTCCACCTGCCAGCCTGCAAGACCAACCATCTTTCCATCAAGGTGCAGCAGCATATAGGCTTTATCACCAAATTCAGCCATGATGTCATCGGCTGTCATCTTTCGCCTGCCTTTGCTTAAGCGAGTGATAAGCTCGGCAATGGCGGAGGAATGTTTTGGCCTGCCGCGTTGGACCGAAAACTCGCCCGTGCTGGCGGCGGGTGCCACTTTAACTGTGGCTTCCGCATCGGCGTTTCCTGCGCCCGGAACGATTTCCTTCCATGCTTCGCTGACTTGTTTCCATAATGCATCGTAAGAGCCGGTATTGGTCAGCACGATGTTCGCCATGGATACTTTGCTGCTCTGCGGCGTTTGCATACGGATTCGTTCAAGCGCCTTTTCCTTCGACAGGCCGCGTTTGCGAACCAGCCGCTCCACCTGGACATCTTCCGGCGCATTCGTCACCCAAATTGAATCACACACCTTGCGCAGATCGCCTTCCAGAAGTTTGATCGCTTCGATCACCACAACAGACTGGGTCGATCGTTTGATCAGCATTTCCGTCGCCTGGCGCACCAATGGGTGAACGATGGACTCGAGTTGTGACATGGCCTCCGGGTCGTTAAATACCAGGTTTCCAAGTTTGACGCGGTCGATCTCGCCATCCTTGTTCACCAGCCATTTTCCAAATTTATCGATGACCGGTTGATAACCGGGCGCACCCTTGGCGTAGGTTCGATGCGTCAGAGAGTCGGCGTCGATCGTGTATGCACCCAGGTGCTCGAACATGCGGCGGACAACACTTTTCCCAGTGGCGATATTACCGGTGAGACCGATCACAAATTTTCCGGGCCAATTACTCACAATGATTCCTTCTGGATGAAGCCGTATTGAGATGAAAGACCTCTCTATTTTAATGTCTTTTCCCCAAATGTCCACTGTTTGGGCGTTGACGCACGCGCTCCCCGCGTGTATGATGAAAATCCTCAGGCTGGTTGGGCAATCGCGGTTCTGCTTGCAGGATCGAGGAAAGTCCGCACTCCACAGAGCGCGACGTCGGATAACATCCGGGGCGGGGCAACCTGCCGGAACAGGGCCACAGAAACAAACAGCCATCCCTCGGGGTGGTGATGGTGAAAAGGTGGTGTAAGAGACCACCGGCGTTTGCAGTAATGCAGGCGGCCAGGTAACCCCCGTCGGGAGCAAGGCAAAGCAGGGACAAGAGATGGCTCGTCTCATTTGAGTCCCGGGTATGCTGCAACGAGCGGCGCGGTGACGTGACGCCCAGAGAGATGATTGCACAGATGGCGCAAGTCATCGGACAGAATGCGGCTTATAAACCAGCCTGAGACAATTTTACGGTAGTGATAATCTGACAGGACCCCACAATGGGGCGATGTGCGGCTTATAAACAGCCTGAGACTTTTTAATATGTTATTTCATCCCCGCTTGATTTCCCTGATCGAAAAAATTTCACCTTCCAAAACCATCCACATTGCATTGGGTGAGTTGTTTCCCCTTACTGAAGAACAACTCCGTACGCAATGGAGGGAACTTGTGAAGAATACTCCACTTTCCGAATCCGTCTTGAACGTTCGCATGATCCGGGCTGAACAACAATGTATGGTATGTTTTGAAAGATATCATCCTGCAAACAAGGAAACGGCTTGCCCCAATTGCATGAGTGCCGGTGCGAAGATACTGGCTGGCGAGGAATTTTATGTTGAAACAAACAGGGATTAATATGAAGAAACAGTTTTTGATCTTATCGATCAGTTTGACTTTAATGCTGGCCTGCAACATCGGAGCCGCCACGCCTCTTCCTCAAAGCTCGGGCCTGCTCGCCACACTCTCGGCATCCACGCCGCTGGGTGGGACCCCTTTCTACTTCAACAACGAAACGCCCACACCGACTTCAGAATTCAACCTCGCAACCGTGGCCCCCACTTTGGTTGTGCCCACATCTTCAAGTATTAACCCGCCGACGGGCCATATTGTCTTTACCTGCCAGATCTATAAAGTGCAGGCCAGCAACCAGATCTGCATCATGAACGCCGATGGAAGCGGTTGGCGCCGCCTGACCACCGACAGCAATCGACAGCATTATTATCCATCGTTATCACCGGATGGACAAAGTGTGGTCTATGCAGCGTTTCGCGAAGAGAATATATATGAGATTTACGAAATGAACCTTGCCTCCGGCGATGTCAAGCAATTGACCAACAAGATCGGCGTGGTCAATGGACCGGAGATCTCGCCTGATGGCGAATCCATTGTTTTCAAACTATGGACCGTATACTCGGATCGAAATGTTATTATGACGATCGATCGTAACGGGGAAGATCTGGGTAATATTCCCCACGCCGAAGGCTGGGACCCCACCTGGTCACCGGATGGAAAATATGTGTTATTCGCCTCTGACATGGATGGATCAATTCAACTGTATACCATCCGTGCCGATGGCAAGCAGTTGAAAAAGATCAGCAACCTGCCGGCCATTCGCGGAAGAAGTGACTGGTCCCCGGATGGGCAGTATATCGTGACCTATTCCGGCGAGGCGTGGCATCGCGAGGTATACATCATGAATGCCGATGGTACGAATGCGCGCGTGTTATCGCCTGCGGGTGGAAATTCACAAGGCCCGTCCTTTTCGCCCGATGGGAAGTGGGTGGCATTCACTGCTTATTTCGATCACCCCGGCGACGATCATGGATGTGAGATCTACATTGTCCGTGTCGACGGCACCGACTTGCGCCGCTTAACGAATAATGATTATTGTGATTACCAGCCGCGTTGGGGGCCATAGCGTTTAGGGTCGCCCCTGCTTGACGTTTGATCGGAGGACCACATGAATATTAAAGGTAAAGTTGCGATTGTCACGGGGGCCTCTTCTGGAATTGGCGAAGCCACCGCTCGTGAATTTGCGAAGGAGGGCGCACGCATTGTCCTTGCCGCGCGGCGCGTGGAGAAGTTGCAGGAGCTGGCGGGGGAAATTGCTGCAATGAACAGCGGCGCGGAGACCCTTGTTGTCCAGGCTGACCTTTCGAAGCTTGAAGATATTCAAGCCATGATCCGGCAGACCCTTGAAAGATTCAATCGCATCGATGTGCTGGTGAATAATGCGGGATTCGGCAGACTCGATTGGCTGGAAAACCTCGACCCCGTAAAAGATATCCAGGCGCAAATTGATGTGAACGTAATGGGTGTGATCCAAACCACGCGGCAGGTATTGCCGGAGATGATCAAGCAACACTCTGGAAGCATCATCAATATGTGTTCGATGGCTGGATTGGTGGGCACGCCAACTTATTCGATCTATGCGGCATCCAAACATGCTGTGCACGGATTCTCAGAAGCGCTTCGGCGCGAAGTCAAGCCTTGGGGAATTGAAGTTTCACTGATATACCCTGGCGGCGTGGTGACCGAGTTTGCGCAGCATGCGGGCATCAAACGCAAGACGAATGCAAAGACTCCTGCATTTATGCTGCTCACTGCGGAGCAGGTGGGCCAGGCGGTTGTTAAACTGGCGCGAAATCCAAAACGAATGCTGGTCATCCCGTGGTTGTGGAACATGACCGTGTTCATGAATAAATTCCTCCCCGGCCTGGTCGATTACACCACGATCCATCGATTTACGATCCCCGAACGGGAAGATGAATTGCACGCAAAATAAATTTACGCCGCTTTCATATCCTTTAAATTCAATTGATATCCCACGCGGCCGTTGTATTCATTCACTTCATACGTGAAAAGAACGTCCACGCGCGGAGGCATTTTCTTCGCCCATTCGCCCAGCCTGAATCCAATGCAATCGTGGGTGTACTTGTTATCATCCTCAAGCACGAGCTTGATGTGCTTTCCATCCGATCCAACCGTGCGTGAACTTTTTACTTTTGCGTTGCGCGCCACGAACGCGGCATCCCGATTTCCGTAGCCGGTAGGCTCAAGATAACTTAATAGCTGGATCAAGTCCGGTCGTATTTGGGTTAAGGAAACTTCCATGTCCGCCATCAAAGTCGGGCGGAGATCCTGCCCGCTGAGTTTTTCTTTCGCGATGGATTTCAACCGTTCGACCAGCAGCGGAATATTCTCATTCTTTACAGTAAATCCTGCCGCTGCGGCGTGCCCGCCGTGACGAACCAGCAGATCGGCGCACAGGTCCAACGCATCGGTGATATGAAATTCGGGGATGGAACGGCACGAGCCGCGCGTCTCTTCCGCGCCCTGGGCTGCCACAACCGAAGGGAGATAATACTTCTCTGTGAGTCGGGATGCAGCCAACCCCACAACCCCGGAGTTGAAACTTTCATCCGCCGCAAAAAGGATAAAGTTTTCCTCGTTGCCGTTCAACGCAATTTCCTCGGCCTTGACCTGCATATCGCGTGTGATGCGTTGACGTTCCCGATTCTGCATATCCAGTTGCTGCGCGAGTTCACCGGCGCGGAAGACATCCTTCGTGGTCAGCAGTTCAAAGGAAGCCAGTGCTTCTTTTAATCGTCCTGCCGCATTCAAGCGCGGGCCCAGTGAAAAGCCGATGTTCCCCGCATTGACCTTTGCCAGCGGAATATCAGAAACGCCTGCCAAAGAAAATAATCCCTGCCTCGTGGTCTGACGCATTTGCCTGAGTCCCTTGCGCACGAGGATTCGATTCTCACCGACGAGCGGAGCCAGGTCCGCCACCGTGCCGAGAGCCACGAGATCGAGTAGAAAATCGAGGCTGTATTTTTCCTTGCGTTCGAGGTACAGCGCTTCGGCGATCTTGTATGCGATGCCGACCCCGGCCAGATCTTTATCGGGATACACATCCCCAGGTTGTTTCGGATTGATGACAGCCAATGCGGGAGGTAAATCTCCCTCGGCTGGATGATGGTGATCACTGATGATCAGATCGAGATCGATTTCTTTGGCGTGCTGTGCTTCGCGTGGGGAGCGGATGCCGCAATCCACGCTGATGACCAGTTTGACTCCGTTGGCTTTCAATTCGTCCAACGCGTTGTTGTTGAGACCGTAGCCTTCTTCGAATCGATTCGGGATGTACCCACGCACATCCGCTTCCAATATTTGCAGGGACTGTACCAGCAGGGCAGTGGCGGTGACGCCATCCACATCGTAATCTCCGTAGATGGCGATGGGTTCATTGTTCTGGATCGCAAATTGGATTCGGTCCACAGCCGCGCGCATGCCGGTCATCTGGAAGGGATCGGTGTTGAAATCAGGCTTGGCGTTTAAGTAGGCGCGCGCTTCCGCATCGCTGGCAAAACCGCGGTTGAAGAGGATCTGCCGCAGGATGACGGGAAATTTTCCAAGTGCAGCATCCGCCTCGGGTGTGATCAGCGGCGGGACGATCCAGTGTTTATCTTGAGTCATGAGTTAATTTATCCAATAGGGGCGCCCATCCAGAAGGTCGACATGACAGAATTATTTTCTTTTTTATCCGTTACCCACAGCAGCCCGAGAATGATGAGGATGCCGAATAACTTCGTGTACGACCACGGGAAGAAATCGAAGGTGGGCATGAGGAAGACGAACAAATATGCCGCGCCAAACCAGATCCATTCGGCATGAGACTCAACTTTCTTGAGCAGCAATAAAAATGGAAGAGCGAGGAAAACCCCGTGATGTTCCCAGATCAAGGGAGAGGCAATGACCATCGCAAACAAAAATGGAATGATCGAATTGTAAAGCCTGGAGCCCTCCACTCCCTTTGGATACAAGCCCGTAGTTCGCAGCCCGAGGAGAATGGCAGCGAGTGTTGTGATTCCCTTGGCGATGTACACCAGAATGCGGATCAACCCGTCGCTTGCGCGGAAGTAGGATAATGTCACGCTGATCGCCGAGTCAAAGGAACTGTCGCGCATGCTGAATTCGCGCGGACCGTTGAGCAGCGCCGCGTTGGCGATAAATTGATAATACGGATCGAGCCCATAGATGGCCACCGTGAAGAGAGCGATGGCAAACATGCTCACTGCAAAATACGCCAGCCATTTCCAGTTGAATTCCAGCAGGAAGGCAAGCACCAACAAAGCGGGAGATGTTTTGAAGTGAACGGCCAGTGCGAGGAAGAACGCCGAAAGAAACGGACGGTCTTTGTAAAGCAGGATGCTGAGAAAGATGAAATTGATCACGTGCAGGTTCACTTGCACGTACAGAAGTGTGCGCATCAACGGCATGTTGACCAGCAGGAACAGCGCAGTGATGATCGCGGCTGCATTGGTATTGAATTGATAATGCTCCAATATGCGATGGAGCAAATAATAAAAGGCAAACAGGGAAAAGATATTGAGCAGCCAGCAGACGAACAGAATGCCGTCTTCGCCGAGCGGAGTTAAGAAGGAAAGCAGCACAGCCCAAAGCGGGGGGTAAATATAGGTGTCCGGCAAAGGCTGGTGGTTGAAGATCTTAAAGGCCGCTTCGGTGTAATAGCCGATATCCCCGTAACGTACCCGTTCGCGCAGGATGTTCAAATACGAGACCGCAACGATGAAGAAGCCAGCCCATGAAAGCTGATTCGTTTTGGTGATCCTGCGAGTCTGAATCAGCCAAAGAAAAATCCCGGCCAGCAGCCACACCAGCCCGGCCGCGGCAAGAGCGAACGGTGTATACGTCAACGGGCTGTCCTGCACGAAGGCTTTGAGTCCATCGAGGCCGTTGCGGACGGTGATCCAAATGCATTGTGCCGCGATCAATGCGGTTGTGGTTACCCAAACCAGGAAAACGCTTCGAATAACCCTTGTCATGTGCGGGATGTTTTTTGTCATTGAAATTTGAGTATAAACGAGACTTTAACCGTCAGGAAGGGTGATGTATAATTTCTTGAGGAGATCCCATGAAACCATTGGCGTCCGATGAAAAAACTGCAACCGTGCTGGTGTATACCCCGAACATGCTGGTGCGGGGAGATGTGGTGGTGAAGGAAAGTGTGCGTGTGAGCATCTGGCTGCGCACACAAGGTGTTCCCAATTTTATTCATTTGATAAAACCGCAGGTGATCGTATTTGGCGGCACGCCTCCCAAATCCCATGCCTATGAGGAAATGTTCGTGCCCACCGATCAGGTCATCGGTTTTCATCTGGCCCCTCCGGCTGCCGACCCAATGGATTACGACCCCACGGAAGGCAACCGCACCATGCAGCCTGTGCATGTTTTGGTGGCTTCCTTTTTTATGAAGGGCAAGATGCGAATTTCGAGCGCGGCGGATTTCGCCACCAGCCTTGAAGTTTCAAAAGTGCCCTGGGTCTCGATCTACGATGCCGAGATCGTCAACCCGTATTTGCCGCAGTTCGCGATGAGCGTTCCGATGTTGTTGGCAAGCCCGACCAAAGTATCGATCGGTCTGGCTTGATCGAATGAATGAACAGGACGGCCAGCAATGGCCGTCTTTATTTTTAAACAAAAACCACGCCTCCAGCGGACCCTTTGCCTGCTCCTGTTTCCCGGTCATTTTCCCCGCTGCATTTGACCGTGGTTATAATGAAGGTTAACTTGTACGAAGGAAGCTTTTCATGGAAATTTCACTCACCACCCCCGCCTTGTTGTTCCCCACAGTATCCTTGTTGATGCTGGCCTACACCAATCGTTTTCTGACTCTCGCCACGATCATCCGCAGTTTGCGCGACCGGTACACCGATCCAAACGATGTGACCTTGCTTGCGCAGATCAAGAACCTGCGGTATCGCGTTTATCTCATTCGCAATATGCAGATCTATGGCGTCTTAAGCCTGTTGATGTGCGTGGTCAGCATGTTTGCCCTGTTTGCCGGCTGGGTCTTCGGCGGACAGATAAGCTTCGCCATTGCCCTGCTCCTGATGATCGTCTCGATGTTGATCTCCCTGCGTGAATTGCAGGTCTCCGTCGGCGCATTGGACCTGCTGCTGACCGACCTAGAAGAACACGAATTGAACGGATGACCAAAAGGAGCCTATCCAATGGACGATGACGAACCCCTGAGTGATGAAAATGAATTTGGAATTGACCCCGAACAGCTTTTGCAATCCCTGCTTTCGTTATCCGGGGATGATGAGCTGCGGCTCGACGTGGTGGAAAAGCTTGCCCAGCGCATGGGCCTGCCCCCCGAAAAGGCGGACCTGCTCATGAGGGCCACCATCGAGTATTTAAAGAATCAATCCGGCTCGGATGAGAAGGCTTAGAAGTTTCCCTGCTGCTATTCTTGAAACCATTCGCACGGACAAGATCATCGGCATCCGCGCCGGCACGGACTCGACTCACCGCGTCATCGGCATTTGGGCTGTGGTCGTGGAAGGCAGGGTCTTCGTGCGCTCATACAGCATGAAGCCGCGCAGTTGGTGGCGGACCTTCCTCGAAGACCCGCAGGGGGATCATCACCGTGGGGGAGAAGGAAATTCGCGTGCGCGCCGTTCAAACCCGCAGTGAACGGATCAAGGATCTGGTGAGCGAAACCTATAAAGAGAAATACAATCGCCCGGGGGATATTCAGTACGTGAAGGAGATGTCGAAGAAGAAATCACGCGATACAACGACGGAGTTGGTGGTGGTTTAGGATAAAATACTATGTAATTATCAAAAACAAGACCATTTAAAGGAAATTGTGCCGCAACTTAAACATCATGGACTAAAGATTATCGACTCAATGCACGTTGAATTGAGATTTGGTATTGTTGAACTTATTGATCGACGCCAATTTCCGGCGTGGATTGGTGTAGACTATCTGAGTGAAGATCAACGAACTGCACTTAAGCGTTTCAATAATCGTGAGTACTTGCAATGTTGTTCTAAGCTCCGTGATACCTCTCTCAAGATGATTCATGCCCTAAATTACCTTGGCAGTACACTTCTCGTTATGGAGAATCGCGATCAGTACGCATATGACGGGGCGTCAATGGAACACGCGGCTATCTATTTTTCTGCTTTGAACGAAGCACCATATCATCTCGATGCATATATCTCTTACCTAAGAATCCTCGCGGATTGCCTTTCATTTGCCATTCCGTTCTTTTATGTAAAAGCGAAAGGCATAGAAAATAGGAGTTTCAGGAAGCATAAGACATGGTTCCTTGAAACATTCCCCGACTTCGATCCAGAGTATTCAGCCATCTTGCAGTCGCACACGAAATGGTTTGACTTGCTTGCGGCAAAAGGGGATGCAAATGGTGAAGGAATCAAAGGTATCCGTGATATTAATTACCATCGATTTGCAACTTATCAATTCGGGTCGCGTCCCCTCCCTAATGGTCAACACCGAATCCTAATTTCTCATGTTACTGGGGAAGGTATACAACGATCAGATCTATTGGCTACACTTGAGGAACTTACTCACGATTTTTTTCAATTTTTGGAGTTGACTCATGTGCACTTTGCAGCGCTCGCAAGCAAAGAAGTTCCGCAACATCCTTGGAGTTCTGAGGAGAGATCGATACTGATGGAATTTGAGATAAAAGATGTTCGCGCAAAGTATCGGTTTTTCCCAATGATTGATTGATTGCCACCAATCATGAATTAAATAAACACACCGCTGCAAAACTACACAGCTTCGAGGAAATGATGACATCAACTAACAGTAACTCCGAAGACGATCCATTCCTAGATAATATACCAAAACAGTTTCGACAAAGATTTGACGACTCTTTTTTTGATGAATGCACTTTTTGCCATCAAAAATTCGGAAGCGACAAGGGTTACGTTATAAATAAAATTTATGACGATGGTGAATGTGTTTACGAAATAGCCTATTGCTCTGATTGTTACCAGCACTTGCAGAAGACTTTCTCCTCCAAGTCAAAAGAGGCCATGAACAACTTCTTCCCAAGCGAAGAAGTCCTGCGCAAAAAACGCCTCCCTATAATGCTTACGGGGGAAAACAAATGCGAAGAACTTACAAGCTATTGTATTAAGTGCGAATCAAAGAAGGCTGAAGTTCTGGACTATCATGAGTATGCCAATTGCGAAAGTCATCAGCTCATGTATGGCTTCTATCCTTACATGATATGTGCGTCTTGTGTCTTGGAACTTTATAATTTATTGTCTAAGGAAACTATCCAAGCTTATAACGATTTCATGGAGACACATTTCGGCTTGCCGCCAGATTTCTATTCTAAAAAAGAAAAGAAATCGATACTCTTTATTTGAGAGAAATCTACGGAGTTAAGTGCGTGCTGACATGAAAAGCGGGCCAACAAAGCGAGTACTTGGCGCTGGGGATTCTGCGGAGATTTTCGAGCATTTTTCCCTGGATAGTCGGCCAGGACAGGCTGGCTTCGAGTTTTTCCTGCTCCCAAGCAGAGTACACGCCCGCCCGCACGCAGGTATCCCCAAAGAGCGGGGCAGGACGCAAACCGTTGGGCGTTTACACTAAACCTTGATAACTTTCAACTAGCTGAGATGTTAATAGAAAAAAATATTATGGGCATGCCACAAGGGTTTTACATAATAACGATCGCTGAAAAAGCAGAGGTTGCGGCTACTATAGCCGCAGTGTTAAGTCATCCCATAGCAGAAACACCAAAGCCCGTATTCGTCCCAGTTTCTATTTCATTGATAACACACAGAAGGCTTTTTCAGGATGGCTATACTTATGGCTTTCAAATTAATGAACCTCTTGGACTTAGGTGGATAAATCCTAAAAATGTAGATCTTTGGATGGCATTTGACGAAATATCTTTTACCGTTGCAAATAGAGCTGTTATTGAAGAAGGCCCGCCCCCAAGAAATTTTTATCGGACTGTTTTTCCAGACCCTGTAATTAAATGTGAGATTGCAATTCCTCCTATACCGTCTTATCCTGAAAATATGGCTGGATGGATTAGTAAAATTAATAACGAAGTTGGTGTTTTAAAGAAAAAAATCTTAGGAGCATTTTACGATTCTTCTTGAAATTTCGTAGATATAATGAAAAACGCCTCACACCACATGCACTTGACTAGGGAGATTTCGCCTCATTTTCAAGCGTTTCCCTCGCTTCGAGTTTATACTACTTCCAGACAGAGTCCACGCCCGCCCACACGCAGGTATCCCTAAATAGCGGGGACAAGACGCAAACCGTTGGGCGACGGGCAAACTGATGATTGAATAAAAGTTCAAAAACACAAGGCTGTAATCGTTCTTTCGGACTTTGAATCAATTACACAACAGGCATACAAGTTATGGAATTTTTGGAATTAATTAAAACGGGTAAGAATTCTTGGTGGCGATACCTGGTAGATATTGTTGTCATCTTCCTGTTTTTTGTAGCGGGCTTCTTGTCTACATTAATTTTGGGGTTATTAAATATCATCAATTTACCAAACATTTCTTTTGATTTTGAAGAGCTTGTACTGAGAGGTGTTGGTCCATTTGGTTATTTTTTACCGATGACGATGGCATATGCAGTTATCATCAGCGGAGTGTTTTTTTGCGTGCGCTTTTTGCATAAACGGCATCCATTTTCATTGATAACCTCTAAACCTTACTTTTCCTGGAAGGTTGTTTTTATATCATTCGCCCTTTACCTGTTTTTTTCCCTGCTTGAAACTGGTTATTATATTTGGGAAAATCCCCATCTTTACAAAATCAACGAAGTTGGGATCGCAAAAATTGTCAACTTCACAATAAGTTTCTTTATGTTCTTCAGCTTGCAGGTTTTTTTAGAGGAGTTGATACATCGTGGTTACTTATTGCAATTAGGCTGGTTATTGTTCCGAAATAAATACCTTGCCATTTTAGTTTCAGCGCTGATTTTCATGTGGGGACACAACGCCAAGGATATTTATACTGCGCTATATTTTATGGCAGATGGAGTTATTTTAGGCATAATTGTTTTGCTAACCAATGGATTGGAAATTCCTCTTGGTGTCCATTTTGCCCATAACTTTTGGACTATATTCGTTATTTATTACACTCACATACCCGAAGAATATAATGCAGGTCTACTTATAAACACAGTAAGCACCACTCGGTCTGCAGATTTATTAGATATTTTTTTTGTCGCATTGAAGGTGCTTTTAATTTATATCATCATTATCAAGACAGTAAAAGATAGAAATGATTCTAAAAACGCGGATAAATTGGTAGTTCAAGAGCCGCCCAACACAGCGCGTAGCGGATGAGAGGGAGTCTACGGTCCGCCCACATGCAGGTATCCCCAAAGAGCGGGGACAAGGCGCAAACCGGTTAGACCGTTCCTTGCAAAAGCAAAAGTAACATAAAATGTCAAAACTCAGATTGCCATCACCTTTTGATAAAAAAAGAAATGCGATTAAGCTATCAACATATCTAGAAAACCAAAACACATTAATTATTCGCCACTACCCAGATTATTCACTTCTTCCGGTCATAATAATGATTTTACTGTTAGCTGGCTTTTCAACCTTGCTTTATTTAGGAGGCATACCAAAAATCATTTACTCAATTGTCTTCTTGATGTACATTTTTGATTACCTGCGCACCAAACGTGAAATTACTTGTATCGTTGACAAGCAAAAAGAAATATTTACTTATCATCGTAGAGGAGTTTTAGGAAGGAATTTCGGCAAACAAGTTGTTGTCGGAAAAATTTATGAAATTAGCCAAATAAAAATAAAAAAATATATAAGGCGAATAGGCTACACACTTAAAATTATATTAGTTCTCAGTAATGGCAAACAACTTCAACTTTCATCTAGCAATCTCACTGTAAATGACTGTAAGCGTTTTTTGAAAAATTTTCTACATTTCTTAGATCATAAAGTTATTATCCAAGGCATGAAGTATCTATGAATAAAAACGGGCTAACACAGCGTGCGCCTGACACTGGGGAGTCTGCGCGATTCCAAGCATTTTTCCCTGGACAGTCCGCCAAGACAGGCTCGCTTCGAGTTTATGCTGTTCCCAAGCAGAGTCCACGCCCGCCCCAGCACAGGTAGGTATCCCCAAAGAGCGGGGACATGACACAAACCGTTAGCACGCCCCTTGCAAAACACACATATGAGCAAAATGTCAGACGCCCCTGAAATTCAAGAGTTTTGGTCCTCCGTGGCAGATATTTTAAATAATCACGAAGGCAATTACAAAAACTCGCTTGAAGATCATCTCCTTTCGTTGTGGGTGGTAATTGAAAAATATAAAAAACGCCAACCTTCCTATTCTCTGTTTTCAACTATTATCAATGAAGCCTTTGATGCACAGCCATGCAAATTTGATAAAAAATGGCTCGTGTACGAGAAAAATATATTTTGGGATTATGAAAACGGCTCATATGTAATCAAAGAACACAAGAACGGCAAATGGATGGTTTCCCGAAAAGATGCAAACGACTTTGAGATACTCAAGCATACTATCCTTCATCAAATTGTTGATTTTCGGAAACTATCCCCTGAAAAGCTAAAAGATCCTCAGAGTTTTTTCGGCATTGATTCTGGGACAGGAGATACTTGGTACAACTTTGCTCCGATCGATTATTGGTCATGTGCAATACGTGGAATGGAAGATCATCTCAAATCCCCAGTTAGTCTTTATGCCATAAGGTTTTCAAAATGCACGTGGGCGGCATTTGCTGCTCTGCTCAGTCTTGGTAAAGACTATGAATGAGTCCTATAATTAAGAGCGTGCTAACACCGCGTGCGCTGGACGTTGAGGATTCTGTCGAAATCTCAGGTATTTTCCTCGCTTCGAGTTTTTTTCTGCTCCCAAGCAGAGTCCACGTCCGCCCACACGCATGTATCCCCAAAGAGCGGAGACAAGATGCAAACCGTTAGGCGCTGGCAATTCACACTTATGTTAAGAAAAAATAATGCCATCCAATAAACAACTTCGAGACTATTACAAGATTTTAGGTGTTGATAAATCTGCATCTCCTGATGAGATTAAATCTGCTTATCGCAGGCTGGCAAGGAAATTTCATCCAGACATCAACAAATCCGAAGACAGCGTTTTTTGGATGCAATTGCTTAATGAAGCCTACTATGTGCTAGGTGATAAAAGAAAAAAAGCAATGTATGACTATGTTTTCTTTGCTGACAGCAGCTTTTCTTCGCAAGCCGAATCCGAAGGCTCATACACATCAAGCAGTGGCAATGCTCAACAAACTGGATTCAGAAACTCGTTTTCGCACTTTATTGTTTCTGTTATTAGCATAGAAGAATCTCTAAACATTGCATTAATGGCGTTGGTGTTCATTGCAGTTTCTTTGTATCTCGTCTTTAGTCAGGCTGAACTAGCAGCAGGAATGGTTGTTGTGTTATTTATTGTTGCATTCGTGGTTCTGATGGTTCGTATTGTTGCTGAAATCTTTGGTCGAGCAGGTATCCGCCAAGAAGAAGAATGGTTTCAAGAAGAGTTTATTGCCGCAGGTTATTTAGAGTCCAAAGCAACCGAGAAGGCGTGAATGCCATGAATGTGCCTAACACCGGTGCGGCAACTGTCTTGACCTTCAAGGCAGTTTTGATTTTCCTCTCCAGTCGCAGGATGTAATAGAAGTTGATCAGCCAAATCAGCGTTTTCTGCGTTTGTTAGCCCTCCGCTTTTGTATTGTATGTATAATCAGCCCCATGTTCCAATTCCAGATCACCTCCAAAAACAACCGTGCCCGCATGGGAATCTTCTCCACGCCGCACGGTGACCTGATCACGCCTGTCTTCGCGCCGGTCGGTACGCAGGCCACGGTCAAAACCCTCACGCCCGAGCATCTCAAAGGTATCAACGCTTCCCTCGTATTGAGCAACACCTATCATTTATATCTGCGCCCCGGCGATGAGCTGGTCCGCGACATGGGCGGGCTGCACAAGTTCATGCAGTGGCCCAATCCCATGCTCACCGATTCGGGCGGCTTTCAAGTCTTCTCGCTGGCGAAGACCCGCAAGATCGATGACGACGGCGTGACTTTCAAGAGTCATATCGACGGGTCCACGCATCGCTTCACGCCGGAGAAGTCCATTGCCATTCAGGAGAATCTCGGTGCCGATATCATCATGGCCTTCGATGAATGTTCCGATCCCAACGATCATGAATACACAAAACTCGCGATGAAGCGCACGCATGCCTGGGCGGAGCGGTCGCTCAAAGCAAAGCAGAGACCAGACCAGGCGTTGTTTGGAATCGTGCAAGGCGGAGTCAATCCACAAATGCGTGCCGAGTCCGCGAAGTTCATTGCGTCATTGGATACTCCAGGAATTGCCATCGGTGGACTCTCGGTGGGGGAGACGAAGGAGGAGATGCACACCACGCTGGATGTGGTCACGCCTCTTCTTCCCGAAGGCAGGCCGCGTTATCTAATGGGCGTGGGCACCCCCGAAGATTTGATCAACGGTGTGCTGCGCGGCATCGACATCTTTGATTGCGTCCTGCCCACACGATTGGCCCGTCATCATTCCGCATTCGCCCCCGAAGGTCGACTCAACATGATGAACGCGACCTTCGCCAGAGATGAACGTCCCATAGACGAGACATGTGATTGCTATGCTTGCGCCACATTTACACGCGCGTATATTCGTCATTTAATTGTGGCAAAGGAATTGTTAGCTGGAACACTTTTGTCCATTCATAATTTACGCGCTTTGATACGATTAATGGAATCGATCCGCAGTTATATTGCTGATGGCTCCTTTGAATCACGGGCGCCGGAGTTGTTGGAGCGATGGGGAAACAATGCGAAACGGTTGGTTGATGGTTAACCACATCGCCTATCTCAAACGCTCCAAGCAAGGCGAGAAGGAATTCCCAACAGGGTATACTCTTCGCGAAGAACCTGAACCATATATTCCAGATAATCCACAAGAAAACGACACCGATTAACCATGATCCATAATCCATTCTCCATATCCCATTCACAAAGTATCCTCCCCAACTCATGACTCTCTTTCACGCATTTCTTCTCGGCATTGTGCAGGGACTCACCGAATTCATCCCTGTTTCCTCCACAGCGCATTTGCTCATCTTCGAAAAACTTCTTGGCATTCCCCAGGATGATCTTTTGTTTTCATTTTCCGTCATCATTCAACTTGGTACTGTGCTTGCCATGATCGCCTTCTTTTGGAAGGATATCTGGCAGATCGTCATCGCCTTCCTGCAAGGCATTTATCACCGCAAGCCGTTTGAAAATTTGCAGGCCCGTTTGGGGTGGCTGGTGATCGTGGCAACCATCCCTGCCGGGATTGCTGGATTGTTATTGAAGGATGTGATTCAAACACGATTTCAGGAACCGTTCCTGCAGGCCGGTATCCGCTTGTTGGTCACAGCGGTGCTGCTGGCATTTGTGGAATATTTTGACAACCGCCGCCGTCATCTCGATTCTGCCACCTGGCTGGATGCGTTATCCGTCGGATTGTTTCAAGTGTTGGCAATCTTTCCCGGTGCATCGCGCTCCGGCACAACGATCGCGGGTGGCATGGTCCGTGGTTTTGACCGTCCCTCTGCGGCGCGGTTTGCATTCCTGATGTCCGGCCCCATTTTGATCGCAGCCGGGGCGTATGAATCTGTTCGTGTGATCGCGATGCCCGGCACCACGGAATTTCTACCGTTTCTCATCGTCGGGTTTATGACTTCCGCAGTCGTTGGGTGGCTGGCGATCAAGTGGTTGATCGGCTTTCTCAGTAAACATTCCATGTACGTGTTTGCAGCCTATTGTTTGGTCGCTGGAATTTTTCTCCTGGCATTCCGATAAAAGGTGATTTGCAAATGGATATGAAATCCCTGCTCAAGAAATTGGTGGAAACCGAATCTCCTTCACGCGTAAAATCCGCTGTGGATGAAGTAGGCCGCATCGTTGCGGAAGAGGCGCGAAGGATCGGCGCTCAAGTGGAAGTGATCCCAAATCAGGAAACAGGAGACCTCGTTATTGCACGATTCGCGCTGACATCGTACCCTTTGGGTAGCGGAACGAGCCGACAGGCGAGTGTAGACGAAGCGAGACATGGGATACTTCTGCTTTGCCACATGGATACGGTCTTTCCACTTGACACGTTGCAGTCCATGCCCTATCGCGAAGAGGATGGAAAGATATTCGGCCCCGGCGCGCAGGATATGAAGGCTGGAATTGCGATCTGTCTTTCCGCGATGGACGAAATACAAAAATCGGGTGGTTCGAAACAGCCAATTACTTTATTGTGCACCTCCGATGAAGAGATTGGCAGTGAAACATCCCGCAGTGTTATTGAAGAATTGGCAAAACAGTCCGAACTGGTTTTGGTATTTGAGCCGGCTCTTTCCGACGGATCGTTGAAAACATGGCGCAAGGGCGCTGGTGGTTTTTGGATCGATGTCAACGGCCGCGCCGCTCATGCCGGCGGCGATCACCAACAGGGCCGCAATGCCATCGAAGAGATAGCGCATCAAGTCATCGCCATTCAAAAGTTGACGGATTATTCCAAACAGACCACGTTGAATGTGGGTGTGATCCACGGCGGTACGGTATCCAATGTGGTCGCGGAACATGCCGCCATCGAAGTGGATGTGCGCGTGATGCAGCCCGGCGAATGGGAACGCATCGAAGCGGAGATGCAAAGACTCAAACCTGTGTTGGATGGAACCTCGCTTCACATTACGGGAGGCCTGAATCGTCCGCCCATGCCATTCGATGACACGATGAAAGCCACCTTCGAAAAGGCAAAGTCCATTGCGGCAGGCATCGGCATGGATTTAAAAGCAGGCGGCACCGGCGGCGCATCGGACGGGAATTTTGTCGCGGCTTTGGGCATTCCGCTGTTGGATGGAATGGGCGCCATAGGCGAAGGAATGCATTCGGATCGTGAGTTTATTTATGCCGATTCATTGGAAGAAAAAAAGAAGTTGCTGGTGGAGTTGATACGGAAGTGGTAAAGAAAAGCCTGTTATTTCTACTTTTATCCTTCCTGCTGTTTTCCTGTGCATCGGGAGCCCCAACGTCGCCTGCTTCCACGGTTGTCACGGTCCGTGCGACTGCGGCGGCGCAACCCTGGTTGACTGAATTATTTTCCTGCGCAAATGAACGATCTGTTATCTTGAATGTTACATCCATCAGCCCGGAGGTCGACCTGCGCGTGGGCGAACCCGAAGTGCTGACCGATCCTGCATTTCAAATTGACGAGGAAGAACTGCTGATCGTCACGAATCGCCAAAGCCCCGTTCAAAACCTGACGCTTGAAGAAGCTCAGGCTTTATTTGCCGGCAAGGGAGATCCGTCCACGCAGGTGTGGGCCTATGCATCAGATACGGACGTGCAAATGTTGTTTGGCCAGCTCGTGATGAACGGCCGAAGCGTTTCTTCTTTGACAAGGCTGGCTGCCGGTCCGCAGGAAATGTCTGATTTGTTGAATTCAGAATCCAATGCGGTGGGAATCCTTCCCCGACATTGGAAGGCGGGGGATGTTCGTGAAGTGTACTCTGCGGGGAAAGTGCCTGTGCTGGCGATCGTGCGCGGGGAGGCGACGGAAACGATCCGCTCCCTCATGACCTGCCTTTCAAAATAGCAATTCCCAACTTCCTTGACAAGATTACTCCTCTATCGTAATATGTAAACTGGTTTGTATTACAAACCAGTTTACATACGGAGATTTGATGGATCACGATTTTAAAGCGGTGCAGCAGCGTGTGCGCAGGTACTGGTTCAAGGACGGCATCGGCGAGATCGTCGTTGGCGGCCTGTTCCTCCTGTTGGCGTTGTATTTTGCCGGCCATCGTTTCCTCCCAGCTGACACAAATGCCCCCCTGATGCTGGATGGAAGCCTGGCGCTGCTTCTGATTTTTGGAATCTATTTTACGCGGCGGCTGATCAATGTCTTCAAGACGCACATCACCTATCCGCGGACGGGATTCGTTGAGTATTACCCGGAGGCGAAGGACACACTGCAAACCCGTGTCTTTATCTTTTTTCTGGTGGCTGGCTTTGTGCTTTTGTTGGTGGTCTTCGGCAGGTGGGTGGGGACGTTCGTCTGGCTGCCCGGGTTTATCGGCTTTTTGAGCAGCGTGATCCTGATCGTCATTCGTACGCGTGCCATTGAATTAAATCGTTTTTATTATCTTGCAGCCGCATCCATCATTTTGGGGTTGATCTGTTCGTTTAGCGGCTTGCCCGCTCATTACAGCCTCAGCCTGTTTTATGCCTTGTTTGGTTTGGTTTTGATTATTTTAGGTGTGATCGTTCTGGCGAAATATCTTCGCGATAACCCGCTGCCGGCGGAGGGCGAAGATGAGTGAAAACCTGCGCTCCGTCACCGATCTGGACCGTCTGATCCACGAGCCGGCACGGTTGCTGATCTCAACCATTCTTTCCGGCGTGGTCAGCGCGGACTTTATTTTTTTGCAGCGCGAGACCGGCCTGACCAAGGGAAATTTATCCGCACATCTTTCGAAGCTGGAAGAGGCCGGGTATGTGAAGATCGAAAAGACGTTCAAAGGGAAACTACCCCTCACAGTCTGCAAACTGACCGCTTCCGGTCACAAGGCGCTGGCAAAATACCGTCAGCAATTACAGGACTTTATGAAAAAGACCAGTTAACCTGGCAGGAAATGGATCTGGAAAATTGTATTCCGCAGAATACTTTCAGTTGTATGGCAGTTGAAAGGCCTCTGCAAACTGCCGATTGGAACGGCGGTAAAATCAATTTGAATTAATGCTTATGTCAACCACCATTATTGAATTACGCGAAGTAAACAAAACCTATTCCACGGCCGCCGGTGATTTTGTTGCATTGAAAGATGTAAACCTCAAAATAAACGCGGGGGAATTTGTTGGCGTCGTCGGCAAGTCCGGCGCAGGCAAATCCACATTTTTGAATATGATCAACGGGGTGGACCAACTCACCAGCGGGGAGGTGTTCGTTCATACCGATGGACAGAATCTTTCCGTGCACGAAATGAGCGAAGATGAACGCGCGCTCTGGCGGGGACGCAACATGGGCGTGGTCTACCAATCCTTTCAACTTTTGCCCATGCTGACCCTGGTGGAAAACATCATGCTGCCGATGGATCTCTCCGATAATTTCAATCCGCGCAAATCGAAACAGCGCGCGCTTGAATTGCTGGAACTTGTCGAATTAACAGAACATGCCAATAAATTGCCCGCCTTTATCTCCGGCGGTCAACAGCAGCGTGTTGCCATTGCACGCGCACTTGCGAACGACCCGCCGATCCTGGTTGCCGACGAACCCACGGGAAGTTTGGATTCGATCACGGCCGATCACATCTTCGACGTATTCAGTCACCTTGTGGCTGATCAGGGAAAAACCATTGTGATGGTGACCCATGATATGGGACTCGCCAGCCGTTTTACCCGCAGCCTGGTCATCACCGATGGAGAGTTTGACTCAAAGGAATCGTTGGAACTTGAACAGAAATTTGACAAGACCATGATGCGGAGGCGAAAATGAAAAGCACGCTTCGCACCCCGCGGAAAGCGGACCTCGTCCGAGATTCAGAATCCCATCCCGATGCCATGATCGAACTACGCGGCGTCATCAAGCAATTTTCCAACGCTGCCGGGGTCTTCACCGTTCTCAAAGGCGTCGACCTGACGATCAATCGCGGCGAATTCGTTTCCATCGTCGGCAAATCCGGCAGCGGAAAATCCACGCTGCTCAACATGGTGACCGGCATCGATCATCCCACCTATGGTCAGGTGGTGGTGAATGCCACTGATATTTACACCGGCGTGACCGAAAGTCAGCGTTCCAATTGGCGCGGAAAAAATTTGGGCATCGTTTTCCAATTCTTCCAATTACTTCCAATGCTCACGCTGCTTGAAAACGTCATGCTCCCGATGGATTATGTGGACATGTACGATTTCGACGAACGTCCGCAGCGTGCCATGGATTTATTGAAGCTGGTGGGATTGGAAAAATTTGCAAATAAACTGCCGGTGCTGGTCTCGACCGGGCAGCAGCAATTGGCGGCAATTGCGCGCGCCATGGCCTGCGACCCGCCGCTATTGGTGGCCGATGAACCGACAGGCAATCTCGATACGCGCTCTGCCGATACGATCATTCAACTCTTTGAGCAGTTTGTTTCGCAGGGCAAGACCATCGTGATGGTCACGCACGATCCGTCACTCACTTCCCGCACCCATCGCAATATCATCATCTCCGATGGTGAGTTGATCGATGAAGCGATTTCCAGGTCCCTGCCGCAGCTGCGGCACCGCCACATGCTGGAATTCACCAAGATCGCCGAAAGACGTACATATCAACCGGGAGAAACCATTCTTTCCCGCGATGAGATCGTCAATCATTTCTTTATGATCAAACAAGGTCAGGTGGATATCGTTCTGCAAAACAATCACAGCAAGGAAGCCGTGCTTTCCAATCTTGGAGCGGGTGAGTTCTTTGGCGAGATCGAATTGATGCGCGGAGGAAAATCCATAGCCAATGTGCGGGCTGGGAATAAGCCTGTTGAAGTGCTGGCCCTGCCCCGGGCGGATTTTACGCGCGTGATGGAAGAGTCCCCGATCACTGCGGAAGCCCTCGCCAAGATTGTTCAAAAGCGCCTCGACGCGCATCAAATTGCAGACCGAAGAAGTTAATGCCGAGTAATTCATGTCCACGCCAGATCCGCGCCGACTCCCGCAACTGCTATATATAGAAGACAGCGATGAATCGCGTGCCTTGGTGCGGCGTTTGCTCTCCAAAAAATATATTGTGCTCGAAGCTGGCGATCCGTTGGATGGCCTTCAACTTGCGGAAGAAACCCAACCCGACATTATTTTGCTCGACCACAATCTCCCGCACATGACCGGTAGTGAGGCGGCGACTCGGTTAAGAAAGATGCTGCCGAATACCCCGATTGTGATTGTCTCTGCCGATCTTTCCAACGGTGCGCGCGAACGGGCATTGGCTGCCGGGGCGGTGGGTTTTATCTCCAAGCCGATCGACGATGATTTTGAAGAATTGGTCGATGCATATTTCAAAGGCCGTGTCGAAAAACTGGATGACGTCGAACATCATATGCAAGCGTATCAAGAGGAACTGGTGCAGCGGCTGGAGGATAACATCCGCCAGTTGAGCAACACCGTGGAGAAAAATAAATATTTGCTTCAGCAAAATGAGCGCATGTTCTCGATGCTCGAACGCAGACATAAACTGCTGGAAACTGCCGCGCGCGCAGGGCAAATGGTCACCTCCATTTTGGACATGGATGATTTGCTCAAACACACCGTCAACATTATTTGCAGCGAATTCAGTTTTTATTATTCAGGAATCTTTTTGGTGTCGGAAGATCAAAAATGGGCGGTGTTACGTGCGGGTTATGCCGTGGCCGGTCGCAAGATGATGGCGGAAAAATACCGCCTGCCTGTCGATGAAAATTCCATGATCGGGAAGTCGATCCTCAGCCAGCAGGCGCAAATCGCATCGGATGTGGCGGGCGAAGAGACGAGATTCAAGAATCCATATCTTCCCGACACGCGTTCTGAGATGGCCCTCCCGTTGATCGTGGATATGCATGCCCTCGGTGCGTTGACTGTGCAAAGCGATGAAACAAACGCGTTTACGGAAGAGGACATCACGTCTTTACAGACGATGGCCGATCAAATCGCCATTGCGTTGAACAACGCGCAGTTAATGTCGAAACTGGAATCAGCAAACTCCGAGATTCTTCGCACGAAGACATTCGAGGCAATTGCCACGGCAACCGGCGAAGCCATCCATTGGGTGGGGAACAAGGCTGCGCCGATTCCGGGCAGCATCAAACGGGTTCGCGAAGATTTGAATTATCTGCTTGCGTTGATCGGGCAGTTGGATGGTTCAGTGTTGAAAAATGGATCGGTACAGGCGGCAGTTCAAACGGTCAGGGAAGAGGCGGAGGCAAAAGGCATCGACCTGAAGAAACTGTTCGATGAGATGTCTGTCATGAAGCCGAATCGTTTGCAGGCATTGGTCAGCGTTGAATCCCTCTTCGAAGATTTGGAAATTGCGGAGAATAGCGCCGAGACGATCCTGAGCATCAAGGAAGGGTTGATCGGACCTGCCCGCCAGCGCAACAATGCAGCGGTTTCTCTGAGTGAGATGATCTCGGAGACAGTCGCCAACATGGGTTTGCCCGATGGCGTGGTGGAGATGGACTGGTCGGATGACATGCCGCTTGCGCACGTGGATGCACGGCAAGTGGAACAGGTTTTCAATAATTTGATCAAGAATGCGTGGGAGGCAATGAATGGCGTGCCTTCACCGAAAATTTTCATTCATGGAAAACGTGATGATAACCCGAATTTTGTGTTGATCACAGTGAATGACAACGGACCTGGTATTCCAAAAGAGATTCAGGAAAAAATATGGGTTTCCTTCTTCACGACCAAGGGCGGAAGCGGCGGCACGGGGCTCGGGCTTTCAGCTGTGATGCAGATCGTGGATCAGCACGGCGGGAAGATCTGGTTGGAAAGTGAAGTTGGAAATGGCGCGACATTCTTTGTACGATTGCCGGTTGAAAAATAATTTGGAGGACGAATGACAACAGTTCTTTTAGTGGACGACGAAAAATTGGTGCAACGTAGCTTGGAAAAGACCATGCTGCGCGCGGGTTTTGATGTGTTGACCGCCGTGGATTGCAAAAGTGGCAGCGAGATTTTTTCGCAAAATGTTGGCATGATCAATATTGCCGTTTTGGATTTGAACATGCCGAGCTTTGATGGCACCCCGAAGAACGGCGCCGGGCTGGACCTGCTGGACGATCTGAAAAAACAAAAGGCCAACCTGCCTGTTGTCATTTTGACCGCTTATGATGAAGTGAGCAAGGCCAAGGATGCAGTCTCACGCGGGGCCAATGCGTTCTTCGTCAAAGGGCGCGAACAGGGTCTTGTGGAATTAATTCAAAAGATATTGAATGAAAAATAAGAGGAACCTATGACAAACGATGCTCAACGACAAACGACCTTGTTGAAAGCCGCCGCACGCGCCGCCAAGAACATTACCACGATCCTCGATCCGATGGTCCTCTTTGAACGCACCGTCGATATTATCTGTGATGAATTCGGTTTTTATTACGCCGGTGTTTTTCTTGTGGATAATGCAGGTCAAAATGCCGTGTTGAAAGCGGGCCGCGGCGAAGCGGGCCGCGCGATGATCATGGGCGACCACAAACTCGCCATCGGCGGGAATTCGATGATCGGCGCATCGATTGCCAACAAGCAGGGCCGCATCGCACTGGACGTGGGAGCGGAGGCTGTTTTCTTTGAGAATCCACACCTCCCAAAGACCCGTTCTGAAATGGCGCTGCCGCTGATCGTGGGCGATGATGTCATCGGTGCGCTGACAGTTCAATCCACGGAAGAAGCGGCATTCCATGAAGAAGATATTGCAGCTTTGCAGACAATGGCCGATCAACTGGCAATTGCGTATCAAAATTCAAAATTACACAAGCAGGCGGAACGCCGTTCCCGTTTATTGAAGGCCGCCAATCGGGTTGGCAAGGAAGTCACCTCGATCCTTGATATTGAGAAATTACTCCCGCAGACAGTGAACATCATCTGCGAAGCCTATGGGCTGTATTACGCCGGTATCTTTCTTATTGATGATGCTGGAGAATATGCTGTGTTACGTGCAGGTTACGGTAAGGCGGGCAGGGCCATGCTGGCGAGTGGTCATAAATTAAAGATTGGCACAGATTCAATGATCGGCGCTTGTATTGCAATGGGCGAAGCGCGGATCGCGTTGGATGTTGGCGAAGAGCGTGTGCATTTTAAGAATCCCAACCTGCCGCATACCCGGTCTGAAATGGCACTGCCTTTAATTTATGGCGGCAAACCTTTGGGTGCGGTCACCATTCAAAGCTCCGAAGAACGTGCTTTCAGTGAAGATGACATCACTACATTGACAACGATGGCTGAACATCTCGCCGTGGCGATCAACAATGCGCGTTTGATCGATGAATTGAAGGAAGCTCATAACGAGATCCTGCGCAATAAAGTGTTCGAGGCCCTCACCACCGCATCCACCGAAGCCATTCATTGGATCGGTAACAAGACGCTTCCCATCTCGCTGACGGTTTCCCGCCTGCGCGAAGAGATTGCCAGCGGACAAGTCGACCTCGAATCGCTCAAGGAAGACCTCGATATGATCTCTGAAAGCGCCGTGCAAATTATTCAAGTGAAAGAACAGTTGATCGGTGCAGTGCGTGAAATGAAGCCGCGCCCTGTGTTGTTTGCGGATGTACTTCAAACCGCTGCAAAGCAACGCAATATTTCAGAGAAGATGCTCAAGGTGAGCATTGACCCTGCCGCTGCGTATGTCATAGCAGACAGTACCCAGCTGACCCGTGCGGTTGGGAATATTTTGCAAAACGCCGCAGAGGCCGGTGCGAAATCTGTAAAAGTGACCGTGAAACCCACTGAAGAGCGCGGGACGTTGGAGATCGATATCGAAGACGACGGCGAAGGCATGACCGATGAGGCCATGCAAAAAGCCTGGTCTCCATTCTATACCTCCCGTGGTGTTTCGCATCACGGGCTTGGATTGCCCGCTGCCATGCATGTCGTTTCCCAATCCCAGGGCCGCATTGCGTTGGTCAGCGACGCCGGCAAAGGCTCAACAGTTGCCATGTTCATGCCGCGCGGTCACGTTGTCAGTGAAGGTGTTGAAGCGGGGGATGTCAAAAATATTCTGCTCATTGATGACGATGATGATTGGGCGAAGCTTTTTGCCGGGCTGTTGAACGGTACGAAGGTCAAGTTGACCCAGACCACTGACCTAAAGAAATTTCCAGATGCGGATGTCATCCTGGTGGATGAAAACATCGCCTCCATTCCTTTAACCGATGTCCTGTCTGCGCTTGAGAAGAACAAACTCGAATCGAAGACCATTATTCTCACCTCCGCGATCAACCCCGAGCGTGTCACCCAGTTCCTGCGTCACGGGATGAAGGATGTGATGGTTAAGCCGTATTCCGGCAGTGAAGTTAGCGAGTTATTAAAGTAAACATGAGACCAAGATGGCGTAAGATCTTTCACGATTTGTGGGATAACAAGGCCCGTACACTCCTTGTTGTTTTATCCATTGCAGTGGGTGTGTTCTCGATCGGTGTGATTTCGGGTACCTATCAGATCATTTCCAATGACATGGGCATTACCTATGCGGCCAATAACCCGGCGAACATCGAGCTTCGCATGTCGAATTTCGATGATGACGTGCTTTCCTCCATTCAGAACTCAAAGAATGTGAAGGATGCGGAAGGCAGGCGCGTGGTCAATTATCGCGTGCGTACGGAAGGCAGTAATCAATGGGTTACGCTTGATCTTGTGGCGATCGAGGATTTCGACCACAATGAGATCAATTTATTGATGCCGATCACAGGCAGGTCGGAGGCGGGTAAGGACGAAATCCTTTTGGAGAAGGATGCGCTCAAGAAATTGAATATTTCCGTCGGCGAAAGTCTTATCTTCGAACTGCCGGATGGAGTGACGAAATCCTTTCGGGTGGTAGGTATCGTTCAGGATGCGACCACGGGTGCGGCTGATTTTCTCGCCCCGCCTTATGCTTACACTCAGATAAAAACCCTTCAGACTTTGCGTCAACCGGAGTTGTTTAACCGTGCGCTGGTGACCGTATCCCAAGGGGAGGACGATCTTTCTTATATCCGCGAGGTGGGCGGGGACTTGAAGGATAAATTGGAGAAGAACGATAACACCGTGCTTCGCACCCGCTTTTCGGAAACCCATAAACATCCACTGGCTGACACCATTAAGGCTGTTTTATGGATTCTCCTGGCGCTTGGTGTGTTGATCGTTTTTCTTTCCAGCTCCTTGATCGCGAATACCTTGAGCGCCCTGTTGAATCAACATCTTCGCCATATTGGCGTGATCAAGTTGGTGGGCGGCAGGAATCGCCAGGTATTTTTCATGTACCTTACTTTGATCATGGCGTTTGGCGTGTTGGCTCTCCTGCTTGCCATCCCGTTCGGCGGGTGGGCGGCCTATGCTCTGGCTTCGTTCATGGCGGATAAATTACATTTCAGCTTGTTGGGATACCGAATTGTCCCGATTGCTTTCTTTGTACAAATAGCAGTGGGCTTGTTTGTACCTCTTATCGCCGGGCTTGTTCCTGTTTTGAATGGATCCCGTATTACGGTTTTACGTGCTTTGAGTGGCGATCTTGCTGGTGATGAAAACAAGCCCCATACCGGCCAGGGAGATAGAGTGGGTTGGTTTGACTGGGCGCTGGTGCGGATGACTCGCATTCTTGCTGCGCGCGGAATCCACATGTCTCGTCCGTTCATCATCTCTTTGCGGAACACCTTCCGCCGCCGCGGCCGTTTGGCATTGACCTTGTTTACCCTGACCATGGGTGGTGCGATCTTTATTGCTGTATTCAATGTCCGTGTGACTCTACATGATTACATTGATAAGATCGGAAGTTATTTCCGCGCGGATGTGACAGTGGATTTTGACCAGGCCTATCGTTTGAAGGAAGTGGAGCAATTTGCTTTACAGGTGGATGGCGTGGAGCGTGTGGAAGGCTGGCAGTTCATTGGGACGGAATTGTTGTATCCGGACGGTTCCGTGGCTGAAAATATGAATATGCTGGCCCCGCCGGCAGATAGTCAACTGGTAACGCCAATTTGGGCTGCCGGCCGCTGGATCAAGGCAGATGATGTGAAAAGGTTTGCCGTCAGTGAGGCTGTTTTGAAATACTACCCTGATCTAAAACCGGGTGACAGCCTGCCGTTAAAAGTCAACGGGCGTGAAGAAGACTGGGAAGTGGTTGGCATCTTTAAATTTGTTGGCCGCGAGGGAATTATCGCATATACGCCGTTTGAGTATTCATCCCAGGTGTTGAATCTTACCAATCGTTCCTTTTCCTTCCGCGTGGTCACCACCGAACATACGCGTGCGTTCCAGGACATGATGGCCGAGCGATTGGATAAATATTTTCGTGCACAAGGCTTCAAGGTGCGACAGGCCGAATCAGGCCTGTCCTCGCTTGACTCTGCATCCGAGAGTTTGGATACACTGGTGGTTTTTCTCCTGATCATGGCGATCCTGACTGCCATCGTGGGTGCCATGGGGTTGACCGGCACGATGGGCATGAACGTGCTCGAACGTACCCGGGAGATCGGCATCATGCGCGCCATCGGCGCAGACGACCGCGCCGTGATGCGCACGGTCATCGGGGAAGGCTTTGTGATCGGGTCCATTTCATTTTTTCTGGCGATCATTCTGTCCATTCCATTTACATATGGGCTTTCCTATATCGTCAGTCTTGCAGTATTTGAGACTCCAATTGCAGTGGTTTTCACCTGGTTGGGGTACGCCATTTGGTTTGGCCTGGTTTTGATCCTTTCGGTGCTCGGCTCCATTTTGCCTGCGCGTAGCGCGGCGAGTCTGACCATCCGTGAAGTATTGGCATACGAATAATATAAAAAATATAAAGAAGGTAACGATGAAAAAGTTTTTAAGTTTGATTGCGATCCTAAGCATTACTTCGATCCTGCTCGCCGCATGCGCCGGCGCTCCCACCGCCACTCCCTCAGTGAGTGTTTCTTCAAACAATGAAGTGATCGCCGAGGGACGTCTTGAACCCATCCACGGAACGAACCTGTCCTTTCAGGCGCGTGGTGTGGTGGAACAGGTGCTCGTGAAGGTGGGTGACTCTGTCAGCGAGGGAGATGTGCTCGTGCGCCTCGCAAATGCCGGCGCGGCCGAAGCGCAGGTTGTCGTCGCGCAAAATGCATATGACACACTGCTCCGCAATGAAAGCGGTGATCGCGCAAAATTATGGCAGGCGTATATGGAGGCTCAGAAAGCCCGCGCCACAGCAGAGAAGAAATGGGAAGATCTCAATGTGGATGACATTGAAGACCGCATTGAAGATGATAAAGCTGTCGTGGAAGACCGCCAGGAAGATCTGAAAGATGCGCAGGAAGAGTTTGACAAATATAAGGATTTGGATGAAGACAATTCCAAGCGCAAGACTGCAGAGGATGACCTTGAACGACGGCAGGAAGATCTGAATCAGGCAAACCGCGACATGGAAGATGACATGCGCGAACGCGATGAAGTGCGCGCCGCTTACGATGCCGCACTTTCTGCTGAAGCGGAAGCCAAACATCAGTATGAAATCAGCCTCGACGGCCCGAACGCCGATCAATTGTCATTGGCAAAGGCCAACCTCGATGCAGCAAAAGATGCGCTTTCCAATTATGTGCTGACCGCTCCGTTCGATGGAGTCGTGGCTGAGGTGAACGTCAAAGTGGGCGAGCAGGTGGGTACCGACACTCGCATTGTCAGCGTGGCTGATTTTAGTTCGTGGACGGTCAAGACCACTGACGTCACCGAGCTGGAAGTGGTGAAGTTAAGCGTGGGACAAAAAGTTACAATGGTTCCCGATGCGCTTCCAGATCTTGAAATTACAGGGACTGTGATCGAGATCAGCAACGCCTATACCCAGCAAGGCGGCGATATTTTGTATACAGTTCGCGTGCGTGTGGATAACCCCGATGATCGCCTGCGTTGGGGCATGACCGTGGAAGCTACATTTTTGGAATCGGCAGAATAAATCATTAATAGAACATCTGAGTGATTGAAATTGTAAAAATGGCGTGCCATAATTAAGTTGCTCCGAGAAAAGGCAAAACCGGGGAAACCCCGGTGACGCAAAGTCATGGGCCTAAAGCTGTACTGAGTCACGGCCGCCAGACTGCCGATAAAAGCAAAACCGCCAAAAGACGGCGACGCAAAGCCAGAGCGTCTAAAACCAGCGAGAAATGCTGATCAAGACCGACCGGCTGCCCGAAACGCAAAATCAGGGAAACCTGATGACGCAAAGTCGTGGATCTAAAATCATCTGCCAAGTTGATCATGACCGCCAGACTGCCGAAGAGCAAAATCTTTTTTGCAGGGATGACACCTTTTTTCGTCATCCCTGCTTGATTTTAAAGACCGCTTCTTTCTTAACCGAAAGTTGCGACGTGGTTTATTGTTATAATCCACGCCATGGCAAAAAACACTCCCCGTCCCCTTGACCCGGAATCCAAGCCCGATGATCGCGTGGATAACGCGCTTCGTCCGCAAAAACTGAATGATCTCATCGGACAGGATCAAGTTAAGGAAAACCTGTCCATTCTCATTGATGCCGCCCGTGGACGTGGAGAGGCGTTGGATCATGTTTTGTTTTACGGTCCGCCTGGCTTGGGGAAAACAACACTGGCGCATGTACTCGGCAATGAAATGGGAGTGAACGTAAAGGTGACGGCTGGCCCTGCCATCGAACGTGCAGGTGACCTCGCTGCCATCCTCACCAACCTCCGTGCGGGAGATGTGATCTTCATCGACGAAATTCACCGCTTAGGTCGAGCCGTTGAAGAAGTGCTCTATCCTGCCATGGAAGATTTTGCCTTGGATATCGTGATCGGCAAAGGTCCTTCCGCCCGCTCCATTCGTTTGAAACTTCCAAAATTTACAGTTGTCGGTGCAACCACGCGACTGGCTTTGGTGACTGCTCCGCTGCGCGCTCGTTTCGGTGCAGTCTATCGCTTGGATTATTATGATCATGAAGCGATGAAGAAGATCGTTAATCGTGCTGCAAGCATGCTGAAAGTCCCTTCTGAAGAGTCTGGTATCGAAGAAGTGGCCCGTCGCGCCCGTGGGACTCCGCGTATTGCTTTGCGTTTACTGCGCCGTGTTCGTGATTATGCCCAGGTTCGTGCAGATGGTGTGCTCAGCAAAAAAGTTGCCAAGGAAGCCTTGGATTTGTTGCAGGTCGATCCGCTCGGCCTCGACGATGTCGATCGTCGTGTGCTTCGCACGATCATTGAAAAATACAACGGCGGTCCTGTTGGTTTGAATACAATCGCCGCTTCAATCAGTGAAGAGCAGGATACGATCATGGATGTCGTCGAACCGTATCTGCTTCAGCTCGGCTTTCTTGACCGCACTCCGCAGGGACGCATCGCCACCAAGTCCGCATACGAACATTTGGGATTGGAATATCACGAACAAGGACAGCAGAGGCTGTTGTAACGTTTGAACGTTCAAACGTTACAACGTTGATTTATGGAAACTTTAGCTCGTTATTTAATCATTGGTGGAGTGGTATTGATCTTGATCGGCGGGGGAGTATATCTTGCCTCGAAATTCGGCATTCCGCTTGGTCGATTGCCCGGTGATATCCGCATCGAAGGGGAGAATGGCAGTTTTTATTTCCCTGTGACAAGTTCGATTTTGGTTTCAGTGATATTGTCTATTGTATTGAATATAATTTCTCATTTGTCGAAAAAATAATTCTTGAAAACTTCTGACTTCGACTATCATCTCCCCGAATCTTCCATCGCGCAGACTCCCGCAGAGCCGCGTGATGCTTCCCGTTTGCTGGTTTTGAATCGTCAAAACGATACCCTTGAACATAAAATCTTTCGTGATGTTGTCGACTATTTGCAGCCAAACGATTTGCTGATCTTGAATCAAACACGTGTGATCCCTGCCCGCATCTTTGCCAAAAAAGAGACGGGCGGCAAAGTTGAATTATTACTTCTTCGTCGCCGCGATGCATTGACCTGGGAATCTTTGGTGGGCGGAAAAGGTCTGCGCGTAGGCACAAAGGTGCAAATCGAGAATGGACCGCAGGCAGAAATTCTTGAAATCCTCGAAGGCTCGGAGCGGCTGATCATATTCTCTGAACCGATCGAGCCGTATTTTTCCAAAGTGGGCAATGTGCCTTTGCCACCGTATATTCATGAGAAATTAAGTGACCCCGAACGTTATCAAACAGTCTTCGCAAAGGAACCCGGCTCGGCAGCCGCTCCTACAGCGGGTTTGCATTTCACGCCGCAATTGTTGGATCAATTAAAAGAAAAAGGTGTAAAGGTTGCCTATGTTACCTTACATGTCGGGTTGGATACATTTGCCCCCGTCACTGAGGATTCTCCTGAAGAACACAAGATTCATACCGAGTGGTGTGAGCTATCTCAGGAAACTGCTGATCTCATTAATCAGACCAGAGAAAGTGGTGGACGGGTGATCGCTGTCGGGACAACCTCTGTACGAACTCTCGAAAGCGCCGCCAGAAAATCGTCAATCACCAACAGCGTCCCCTTTGGGGATCGTCAATTGTTAATCGAACCATTTGCCGGCCCAACGGATATTTACATCCTTCCCGGCTATCAATTCAAGGTAGTGGACGTGATGATCACGAATTTTCATCTTCCAAAGTCCACGCTCATTATGCTGGTCAGTGCGTTTGCCGGGCGCGAGAGAATTTTATTTGCTTATGAAACTGCCATTAAAGAAGGCTATCGTTTCTATTCTTTTGGCGATGCCATGCTCATCGTTTAAACGCTCAAACTTTTAAACCTGCCAACATAAAACCATGCAATCTCAACTTGAAGAATTAAACAACGAAATCATCTCCTGTCGTAAATGTCCACGCCTGGTGGAATGGCGCGAAGAAGTATCGCGCGTCAAGCGCAAGGCTTATCTCGATCACGAATATTGGGGAAAGCCTGTTCCTGGGTTTGGTGACCCGAATGCCCATGTATTGGTTGTGGGATTGGCGCCCGGCGCGCACGGCTCGAATCGTACAGGACGTCAATTCACCGGCGATGCTTCGGGTGGATTTTTATTTCCAGCGTTGCATCGTGCCGGGTTTGCGAATCAGGCCGAGGCGGAGTCAAGAAGCGATGGTCTTCTTCTCAAGGATATGTATATCACGGCGTCCGGCCGTTGTGCTCCGCCGGATAATAAGCCGAGTCCCGAAGAATTAAATAATTGCCAGCCGTATCTCGAGCGGGAGTTGGAAATTCTGCATCCCAAAGTGATCGTTTGCCTGGGTCGGATAGCTTTTGAGAGAATTCTAAAAATATATTCAATTCGAAGTTCGGTATATAAATTTGGGCACGGCGCGTCTTATCAACTGGAAAATGGGATCTGGCTGCTGTGTTCATATCATCCGAGTCAGCAAAATACGTCGACGGGAAAATTAACCGCTCCCATGTTCGACCAAATTTGGAAGAAAGCGAAATTGTTGGTAAATGAAAATAATTAAACGCATCGTTCTTGGACTTTTGGCTGTGCTGCTCTTAATCAGCATTGGCTTTGTCATTTGGGCTGAGACTCCTCTCGGTCCTTCGCCCGAAGCATTATCTGCCCTCGAATCAGATTCTCAAGTCACTGTAACGGTGAATGACTTTATAACTTTCCAACCTGCTGACGGAAAGCCAACAACAGCTTTTATCTTCTACCCCGGCGGTCGCGTGGATTATCGTTCGTACGCCGCTCCGTTGCACGCAATTGCAGCACAGGGATATTTGGTGGTGCTGGTGCCCGTTCGATTGAACCTTGCCTTCTTTGATATCAACGCCGCCGACTCCGTCTTTGCACAATATCCTGAGATTCAACATTGGGCAGTTGGCGGGCATTCGCTCGGCGGTGTAGCTTCTGCTTTATTCGCAAAAGATCATCCTCAACTTGAAGGTATTATCTTTTGGGCTTCCTACCCCGCAGACGACTCATTAAAGAATAGTAATCTCAAAATGCTTTCCATTTATGGGACAAACGATATGGCTGGCATGACAAAGTTTGATGAGACGAAGCCTTTGTTGGTATCTGATGCAGAATATGTTGTGATCCAGGGTGGGAATCATGCCCAATTCGGTGATTACGGTCCGCAGCCCGGGGATAACGAAGCGACCATTTCGCGTGCAGATCAACAGGCACAGGTGGTGCAGGCAACAGCCGGCTTTTTGATGGAGCTGGGAAAATAGATCGGCAATCTTTGCTTATCTAAAAATAATTATGAGTCGTTGGAAAAAGATAATGTATGGCATGTTGGTTTTTTCATGCCTTTTTGTGACGGTCGGGCCGTTCCTTGTCCCTGTTTCTGAGTTAACTGGATTGGTACCCGCCGAGCAATTCGCCGACACAGATAGTCGGTTTATTGAAATTAATGATGTCACTGTTCACTATAAAGAGGCTGGCAGCGGCGGGACTACTTTCATTTTGCTGCACGGATTTGGAGCCAGCACCTATTCCTGGCGTGAAGTAATGGATGACTTTTCCCAACGTGGACGTGTCATTGCTTATGATCGACCGGCATTCGGCTTGACAGAACGTCCGATGCCCGAAGATTGGAAAGAAAATCCATACGGCATGAAAGCGAACGTTGAACTCTTACGTGGACTGATGGATGTATTTGGAATTGAGAAAGCTGTTCTTGTTGGCAATTCAGCAGGCGGTGGCGTTGCAGTTGCTTTTGCATTGGAATATCCCGAGAGAGTCGAATCATTGATTCTCGTTGATCCCGGCGTCGGCGGCGGGTACGGTCCGCAGTTTCCCGCCTGGGCATTGCCAATCATGTGGACTCCGCAAATGCGGCATCTCGGTCCGTTGATGATGCGCGATTATCAAGAGTCTCTTCCGAATACCATTCAACGGGAATGGTATGATCAAACCAAACTTACCGATGAGATCGAACAAACTTATTTGAATGCACTGAAAATCAAGAACTGGGATCGCGCTTTTTACGAGCTGACCTTCGCTCCAGCTTACCCTGAATTACGTCCGTTATTGCCGCAACTAACAGTGCCCGCATTTATAATTGCCGGTGCAGAAGATCGTTTGATCCGCACGTGGTACTTCGAAGCGATCTCGCAGGAAATCCCCGCTCCTTTGGTTTTACTGCCGCAATGCGGGCATGTCCCACAGGAGGAATGCCCCGCCCTTTTTATGGAGGAAACGGTAAAGTTTTTGGAGAAGAAATGAAAGTAGCTCTCATCACACCGGGGGATATTGCCCCTGATTTCGAATTGATGGATGCGTACGGTAAGCTTGTGCGATTGTCCAGCTTTCAGAATGAAAAAATTGTTGTCCTTTCCTTCCTGCGCGGATTTTTTTGAACTCACTGTCGCGCGCAGTTGGCGCGTATGCGCGATCATTACAGTGAATTCACTTCCCGTAATGCCGAAATTATTACCGTTGGTCAGGATTCTGTGGATGCATTCAAGGAATATTGGGAGAAGGAAAATATTCCCTATGTTGGGTTGCCCGATCGCGAACATACAGTGGCGCGTTTGTATCGCCAGCAGATCATTCTTTTTAAAGCCGGGCGCATGCCTTTAAATTGCGTGGTCGATATGAAAGGACGAATTCGTTATATTCACTTCGGTACCAATATGGCGGATATCCCGGATGATGAAATATTCTTAAACGTAATAGACCAGCTTAACGGGTATTCTAAGTAACATGACAATAGGACGCATTGCCTTTCTCGGTTCCGGGGAGACCTCTCTCGCTGGTGGACGCATTTTCGAAGCCCTTGCCCGCTTCATTTCGGATCCGATCCGTGTTTCCATCATGGAGACTCCGGCTGGTTTTGAGCTGAACGCATCACTTGTCGCCGGGCGTGTGGCGGAGTTTCTCAAGACCCGTTTGCAAAACTACAAGCCGGTCATTGACCTGATTCCCGCGCGCAAACAAGGCACGGAATTCAGCCCCGATAATCCCGAAATTTTAAAACCCTTATTGACTTCCAACATGATCTTTATGGGTCCGGGCAGTCCAACGTATGTGGCACGTCAACTGCGCGGCACACTGGCCTGGGATATCATCCGCGCACGACATCGTCTTGGAGCCACGCTCGTCTTTTCATCTGCGGCCACCATTTCCATTGGTGCGTGGGCCTTGCCTGTCTATGAAATTTACAAAGTAGGTGAAGAAGTTCATATGAAAGACGGCTTGAATCTATTTGCTGATTTTGGCATGGATCTCACCTTTATCCCACATTGGAACAATGCCGAAGGCGGCATAGACCTTGATACCAGTCGCTGCTTCATGGGCATCGAACGTTTTAATCAATGGCGAAAGATGCTTCCTGTTGGCAGTACCATCCTTGGGCTCGATGAACACTCCGGCATGGTGATGGATTTTGAAAAGAACATTTGCGAGGTTCACGGTGTGAGTTCGATCACCATATTGAAGGATGCTGATGAGAGTATGCATTCCAGCGGTTCGGTATTTTCTTTGAACACGTTGGGAGAATTCAAATCGCCGCAGCCGATCGAAAACGGAATTCGCCTTGAAGCCTGGGATTTGATCGCTCATGCTTCCAGTGCAGATGAAGAAACGCCTCCTGACGAAGCCCTGGAACTGCTTGAGCTTCGAAAAGCAGCTCGTATCCGAAAGGATTTCGCCGAATCCGACCGTTTGCGAGACCAACTTGCTACACTTGGCTGGCTGGTCAAAGACACAAAAGAAGGCCAGCAGCTCTCCAAATCATGAACATCAGGCCGCGCTTAGCGTGGCCTGATGCTTTGTCTGACAAAATGCGATACAATATTCTTGTATTTACAAGGAGATTTGAATGCGTGCGGTAGACGTCATCATTAAAAAACGAGATCGAGGCGAGCTGACCTCGCAGGAAATTGATTTTTTCGTGAAGGGATTTACCAACGGGGATATACCAGATTATCAAGGTGCAGCCTTTGCCATGGCCGTCATGCTCAACGGCATGACCTCTTTCGAAACAGCCGATCTGACCCTTTCAATGGCCCGCTCCGGGCAGGTACTTGACCTGTCCAAAATCGTTGACCTGGCAGTCGACAAGCATTCCTCCGGTGGAGTAGGGGATAAGACTAGTATTTCAGTAATGCCGATGGTGGCGGCTTGTGGATTGCCCGTCGGGAAAATGTCTGGCCGTGGATTGGGTTTCAGTGGCGGTACCTTGGATAAGCTCGAATCTATACCAGGTTACCGTGTAAACCTGACTACAGAAGAATTCAAAACACAGTTAAAAGAAAAAGGCATTGTGCTCACAGGCCAATCCCTTGACCTCGCTCCCGCAGATGGAAAAATGTATGCTCTGCGCGATGTAACCGGGACAGTTCCATCTCTTCCCTTAATTGCCTCTTCGATTATGTGCAAGAAAATCGCAGCTGGCGCGCAGGCTATTGTTTTGGATGTCAAAACCGGCGTTGGCGCTTTTATGGAAACATTGGATGAAGCCAGAAAACTTGCCGATCTGATGGTAGATATCGGACGATTGGCGGGCCGTAAAACAGTTGCTTTGCTTTCGGATATGAATCAGCCGCTGGGTAGTACGGTGGGAAATGCCCTTGAAATGGTCGAGGCGATTGAAACCTTACGTGGCGGAGGCCATCCTGATTTCCGGGAACATTGCCTGCATGTCGCTGCGCATGTTTTGGTAGTCGGGCAACGGGCAAAAGACTTGGAAGAGGGCCGTGCCCTGGCTGAAAAATGTATTGCCAACGGCAGTGCTTTGGAAACCCTCCGCGTGCTGGTAAAGGCGCAAGGCGGGGATGTGTCGTATGTGGATGATCTCTCGAAGTTTGAGCGCGCAAAATATGTGGAAGTGGTAAATGCCCCTCGAAGCGGGTACATTTCACAGGTCAATGCAAGAGGCGTGGGCGAGGCTTCGGTGGCTTTGGGGGCCGGGCGTGCGAAGAAATCCGATTCGGTTGACCATGCAGTTGGGTTCATCATCCACAAAAAAGTGGGGGATTCTGTGCAGGCCGGTGAGCCTCTTTTTGAAGTCCACGCGAATGACGAGGGAAAATTGGCCGAAGCCCGTCAGGCAGTGCTTGCCGCCCATGCTTTTAGTGATGAATTTGTATCACCATTGCCGCTGTTTTACGAGTAAAATATCGTATAGTCTTGCGAAATTTTTAAGAATCAGGCATACTTGACAGGAATAGACAATGGCAAAGGTATCACTGCGAATATATAACCGCGAAATTGAGAGCCTCGTAGATCAGGGACATACTGACGAGGCTATTGCTCATTGTCGTCACATCTTAAAAACTTTTCCCAAGCACCTTGAAACCTACCGCTTACTCGGAAAATCCTACCTTGAATCACGCCGTTATGGCGAGGCCGTGGATATTTTTAGCCGTGTCTTGATGTCTGCCCCTGATGACTTTGTGTCTCATGTGGGAATGAGCATCATCAATGATGAGCAAAACCGCTTGGACAATGCGATCTGGCATATGGAACGTGCATTTGAGGCCCAGCCTTCGAATGCAGCGATCCAAGGTGAGTTGCAGAGATTGTATGCGCGCCGCGATGGCATGGAACCACCGAAGATCAGAATGACGCGTGGAGCGCTTGCGCACATGTATGTTCAGGGTGAGTTGTATCCGCAGGCCATCGCGGAAATTCGGGCCGTCCTTGCACAGGATTCTCAGCGTACAGATATGCAGGTGCTTTTGGCGAAATCCTATTTCAAAAGCGGACAAAAAGCTGACGCATCCGATATTTGTGCACAGCTGCTCAAGAAATCCCCGTATTGTTTTGATGCCAACCGCATCATGATAGAGTTACTGCCTTCCACTGCTGCCGCTGCTACTGAAAGTACGCAGGTCTATCGTATGCGTGTGGGTGAGTTGGATCCATATGCAACGCTTGCAAAAGAATCCGTGTTCCGTGCCAATGAGGTTGCAGATGCTGCGATCAATTTGGAGCGGCTTGAATACACCGGCGAAGAAGTTCCCATCGGACAGGAATGGAGTTCGTCCCTGGGTATCAAGCTCGAATCCGGAATGGCGGGTTCACTCTCTGCAACTTCGTCTTCTGATGAACCCGATTGGCTAAAAGCCGCTGCCGCACCCGATTCCCAACCCGGTATTTTTGGTTCGTCTCAGCCGGTTGCAAGCCAGCCTTCGCAAGCTGGCAATGAGGAGATTCCAGATTTTCTGCGTGAAGCAGGTTGGGGTGAATCGAGCGGAGAACCGGAGCAACCCACTTCAATTTTCGATTCCCCATCTGGAGCCAATGATGATTTGGTGTCTGCCTCCATTCCAGACTGGCTTAAAGGACAGATGCCGAAGGAATCCACGCCAACCAAATCATCGGAACCCACACAGGAGCCTGCCGCAGATATGGATTGGCTCAATGGATTAACCGCTGCGGCATCAACCGCTCCTGCAGTGAGTCACGGTGACATCCCAGATTGGCTCAGTGGATCTGATCAACCCGGCGCATCATCTTCTAATACATTGTCGAGTGATGTACCTGATTGGCTCAATGGACTGGGTGGAGTTGAGGCACAGCCTGCCGCTCCTAACACAGATACTCCCGATTGGTTGAGCGGTGCAAGTGACTCACAATCAGCCGGTTTGACAAATACTGTAGATACACCTGATTGGTTAAGTGGTCTTGGAAGTTCAGCAGATTCTCAACCGGCAGCCCAGCCTGCAGCGAACGTCCCGGATTGGCTGGCAGGTTTGGGTGATTCTGGTTCGTCCACCTCAACACCCGCGCAGACATCTGATACGCCCGATTGGTTGGCCGGCATGGATAACTCGTCCCCCGTGGATTCAGGAGTTGCAGCCAAATCGGATGCTCCCGATTGGCTGAGTGGTTTTGATGATCAGCCTGCTTCCCCAGCACAGCCTGTAGCAAATATCGATTCGCTTGGCGCTTCTGCACAGGAACAGGATGATGCAGTGGCCTGGCTTGAGTCGCTTGCGGCCAAGCATGGCGCCAAACCCGAAGAACTGGTCACCGATCCTAACAAGCGAAGCGATACTGCTCCGGAGTGGGTGCAACAGGCATCGTCTGCAAATGAATCAAATGCGGTTTCTCCAAGTACGATCAGAATGGAAGATCTCGGCTCAACGGCACAGGAACAGGATGATGCGGTGGCCTGGCTTGAGTCGCTCGCTGCCAAGCATGGAGCCAAACCGGAAGAGCTGGTCACCGATCCTAACAAACGAAGCGATACTGCTCCGGAGTGGGTGCAACAGGCATCGTCTGCAAATGAATCAAATGCGGTTTCTCCAAGTACGATCAGAATGGAAGATCTCGGCTCAACGGCGCAGGAACAGGATGATGCAGTGGCCTGGCTTGAGTCGCTCGCTGCCAAGCATGGAGCCAAACCGGAAGAGCTGGTCACCGATCCAAGCAAACGAAGCGACACCGCGCCTGATTGGGTGCAGCAAGCGAGCGCCATCGGCGAATCTCAATCAACTGTTGATAATACTTCTGTTGAAGAGCCATGGTCTGAAAATGCAAAAAATATCGGCGAACAATTCTTTGCCGATTTTGAAACCGCATCCACACCTGTTGAATCTACAAACGATGAAACAGGCATGTGGTTGAAATCTCTTGAAGAAAAAGACGCGCAGGATGAAGCGCCTCTCAAAGAGGCTAATAATATCCCTGATTGGTTAAGCGGCAATCAACCCTCCGCTCCGTCGGAAGCGGCCAGTCTCCCGAATTGGATGGACGGCAATGATCAAAATCAGCAGGGGCAGGAGTACATTTCTGAAAACCTTTCGCAGGATGATCTTTCCAATTGGTTGAGCAATTTGGACGATGGAAATATTCAGCCTGCAGATTCTTCAGCCAAGGGTTTGCCGGATTGGTTAAGCGATATCGATAAGCAGGATGAGAAACCTGCCGCACCCGTGATGGATTCAAAACCCGCCTCCAAATCGAAAGATGGGCCTGCTACCGTCCGAATGGCAGATAGCACCCCTGAAGAATTGCCCGATTGGCTGCAAGGTGTTGCAAATCAGGAGCCGGCACCCGCAATGGAGGAAGATGATCATGACGCTCCACCCTGGCTGCATCGTGAATCTTGGGAAGCGGAAGAAAGCACCATCGAACCTACTCCCATTAAATCTTCCGACTGGCACCCGATTGCTCCTGTGGAAAAAAGCCCGGTAAAAGAAGAACCCAAACCCGTTGCTGTAGCCTCCGTGAAACAGCAGACTCCTTCTGTTGTTCAACAACCTGCGGCTCAGCCCAAACCTCAGACTCCCAAACCCCAACCCAAGAAGCCTGTTGTAAAACCGGAGCCCGCTGGTGTTTCGGCTATCTTGACCCAGGCCAAAGGCGAATTGGATCGTGGCGATATTCCCGCAGCGTTGGATCACTACGGGAAGTTGATTAAAAAAGGGAAGAATCTCGAAGAGACAATTCGCGATCTGACCGATTCGCTTTACCGTTATCCGGTTGAAGTGGGTATCTGGCAAACATTGGGTGACGCCTACATGCGTGCCAATCGTCTGAAGGAAGCACTCGAGGCCTATAACAAAGCCGAAGAGTTAATTCGTTAATCGCAAAACAGGCATCTATGCTTGTTTTGTTAATCCATTTTGTATTTTGGAGGAATTTGTGGAAAGAACGCTCGTACTCGTAAAACCAGATGGCGTGCAGCGCGGATTGATCGGTGAAGTCATCGCCCGCTTTGAGCGCCGTGGACTTCGCCTGGTCGCTGCAAAATTTATGCAAGTTGGTCAATCCCTGGCTGAGACTCATTATGCTGAGCATAAGGGCAAGCCGTTCTATGATGGCTTGATCTCTTATATTACCTCTGCGCCGGTAATGGCAATGGTGTGGGAAGGTCCCAACGCCGTTGCAGCAGTTCGCCAGACTGTGGGCTCGACCAAACCTGTAGAATCTGCTCCTGGAACCATTCGCCACGATTTCGCCCTTGAAGTGGGTCGCAACTTGATCCATGCTTCAGATAAGCCAGAAACAGGCGAACGTGAGGTGGCTCTCTGGTTCAAGAAGGAAGAACTTGTGGATTGGAAGCGTGCCGTGGATGCGTGGGTGTTTGAAAAATAAAGAAGTTAAATAAAAAAATCCCGCAGATCTCTGCGGGATTTTTTTATTATGGAGGTTATTGAACCCGGACAAGGACTTTGCCATCTTCCCAAAGTTCTTCTAGCTGGTAAAAATCCCGTTGATCCGGTGAAAATAAATGGAGCACCACATCGCCGAAATCGGCGACTACCCAACCATCACGAGAAAAGCCTTGTTTTTTGCCTTTTTTCTGGTATTTGACACGAATATCCTCAAGTACCGAATTGGCGAGGGCGTCGATCATGCGGTCGCTGGTGCCGGTACAGATGACGAAATAATCAGTAAAAGAAACCACTTCCTGTATATCGATCAGGACAATATCTTCTCCCTTTTTGTCTTCAAGGGAGTTGACGATTTCACGAGCAAGTTCTAATGCGTTCAGGTGATCACCTCATTGTTTGAAATTTGCAGAAAATAAGTTTGTGTATTCCGGACCCCTGGAAACCAGGTCGCTTTTGATTAAGTGCACTGAGTTTACTCTGGCAGTGCCGATATTGCCAAGTTGAATTGCTTGAAGCGCATCCCTGATTTTTACACTATCTGTTGGGGAAATATTTTGTCTTGCACGCCCAAGCGTCAGGTGTGGAAAAAATGGACGCTCTTCTTTTTTATATCCCAATTTGTCCATTGCGACTTCGATATTCTGGTGAAGTGTCAGGAGCATTGCCGGGGCGTGGATCCCAACCCATAGGATGCGAGGCAGTTTTGAGCTTGGGAAAGAACCGAGTCCGCCAATTTGCAGGTCAAATGCAGATGAGGATTTTGCTGTTTGCGTCAGGGACTGCTTCAGAAAATCCAGATGGCTAATGGGTACATCCCCTAGAAATTTTAGGTTCAGGTGAGTGTTTCCCGGGGGAACCCAGCGTATCAATTCCTCCCCAATGATTTGGCGCAGACGCGTTGTTTGTTTTGCAATGTTTTGTTGTATAAATTCAGGAAGGTCTATTGCGATAAAGGCACGAATGGTCATAACCAGATATTATGCATCTTTTGTGAAGTGCTCCACGGCTTGTTTGAGCTCCAGGAATCCAACTGGTTTGGTGAGGTACATGGAAGCGCCGGCGTCCATGCCGATCTTGATATCTCCCGGCATACTTTTTGCTGAAACGATAATGACCGGAATTTTTTCAAATTTGGGGTCTCTGCGCATATACCGCAATACTTCGATCCCTGAAATATCCGGCATCATCACGTCCAAAATGATCAGATCCGGCTTTTCCTGGGCGATCATGGAAATTGCGGGAGCGCTGGAAAACATTTTTATCACTCTAAACCCATTGACACGCATCATTTCCGCGAACATTTCAGCGGCATCAGTTTCATCTTCGATGATCATTACGGTTTTTTGGGTTTGCGCCATGTTCGTTCTCCACCAGTCATAATTCCATGCAACGCAACTAAAAATAGCATAGAACAACTGATTTTGCAAGGGCCCTGCCCGTTCCTTTGTTTTCGTAAGAAATTCACTCTCTTTTCAATCTAATTAGTATCAAAACATCAAGGAGTCGTAATGACTGATTTGGACACATTGCGTGCAGAAAAAGACGAGTTTTTTGGTACTCATCCACAAAGCCCCTTAACCCGGGAGCAAAAAAAAGATTTTCACGGATTGAATTACTTTGAAGAAAATGATGCTTTGCGTTTGGAAGTTAAAGTGGATGAACTCCCGGATAAGGAGGAATTTGCCATGCAGACCTCGACGGGAAGTGTGCAGATGTATTCCCGCTTTGGGCGGTTTAAATTTATGGTGGATGGAAATGAAGTTGAGTTAACAATCTACCAGAATGAAAATGGCTTCTTCCTGCCGTTTGTCGATTCGCTGGCTGGCAAAGAGACCTATCCTGCCGGGCGTTATCTTGAGCCCGAACCCCTGCCGGGAGGCCGCTTCTTTGTAGACTTCAACCTGGCCTACAACCCTTACTGTGCCTATAACGAAATGTGGTCCTGCCCAATCACACCTGCTGAGAACCGTCTGAAAGTGGCGGTGCGGGCGGGCGAAAAAATTTTTCATGAATAAAAAGAATGACGGCATTTGCCGTCATTCTTTTTATTGTTCTTTTGTATTTTCCAGCACTGTGAGCAGCGCCTCGTATTCGTCACAACACTCTGGGCACATATCCAAATGCTCCTGGATGAGTGGCATGATCTTGCCCGCTTCATGAGATTGGACTTCCTGTTCCACAAATTCGTCCAATTGATGATACATTTCCTCGCAGGACATTTCCTCCTCACGGACCCGGTCCATGACTTTTAGAAAACGAATCACGACTTCATCCTGAAGCTGCTCTTGTGGACTAATTTTGTCTTTTATATTTTGAATGATGTTTTTTATATTCATGCTAAAGACTTGACGGTTAATATAATATTAATCTTACTTTTGTTCAAATGCGGTAAGCAGATCTTGCGGAGTCAATTCTTCCATGGCGAGTCGTCTTTTCATTCGCAGACGGGCGTCGTGTAGTAATTTGTATAGGGCATTTCGGTTCGTTTTCATGCGCTTGGCTGCTTCCTCCATGGGCATATCTTGCAGGGATAGCAAGGTGAGCGCCTCCCGTTGTTTTGGGGTAAGCTCCTCTTCCAGAATCCGTTTTACCCGTGTCATCATGTCTGCGCGCTCCACTGATCTCTCAGGGGAGGCCTGAGGGTCGGCGAGCAGGCCGGAGGGTGGGGGAGCGTCTTCGTTTTCCGTTAGCTCATCCAGCGAAGCATCCCGCCAGCGTTTACGGCGCAATTCTGTAAGTGCAATTCGGATCGCGATTTTATGGACCCAGGTCGTAAACAAGCTGCGGCCTTCGAAAGTCTCCAGCTGGTCTAAAACCCGAAGCAGTGTTTCCTGAGTTACCTCTTCCACGAGGGGTTGAAAAAGCGGATCTTCTGAAGATAGCCAGCGAGAAAGTGCATACGGCAGGCCTTTTTGAATGATTTCACGCAGGTCACCGAGCGCGGCTTCATGCACTTCGCCAGTGGCGCGTAGATCGGTCAACCAAATTTCATTTGAGCGGGTGGTCATGGTGGCCTGATTATAAGAGAAAACAGTCCCTGAATTGAAACTCTTATAAAATTATGAGACTTTTTGATAGGCAGCTCTTTCCAGGTGAAATAAAAGGAACCCTCTTTTGGAGGGTTCCAGTGGTCTCAACTGGACTCGAACCAGTGACCTTTCGGATGTGAACCGAATGTTCTAACCAGCTGAACTATGAGACCGGGTGTAAGCGTCGCAGATTATAGTATAGGCGTCGGGCTTTGACAAGTAGCAAGCTTAGGGGTTGGGGAGAACGTCCCACGGATTGATCACTGTCGAAGAGGTGCGAACTTCAAAGTGCAAATGGGGGCCGCTGGATTTACCAGTGCTGCCCACCGCGCCAAGATACTGACCCTGATTTACACTTTCGCCACAACTGACAGAGATCAGGCTCATATGTGCATATAAAGTTTGAAAGCCTGTTCCATGATCGACCATCACCATGTTGCCATATCCATAGCTATTCGCGCCTGCATAAACGATCACGCCGCCGTCTGACGCATAAATGGGATCGCCCAGATCTCCGGCCAGATCGATTCCCAGATGGTTGGTCTTTGGGGTGTAATCAAAGCCGGAAAGGTTGTGCCTGCCTGTTGGGAAGATAAATGACCCGGTGCCCACTGCGCCTCCGCTAATGGCGCCACATGCACCAGAGCCGCCCACTTGTGCGGAAGCGGGATCTGTGCGGGTGATGCCCAACGGAATCGAACCCGGTTGGTGAAAACTATATTTTGCTCCTGGAATTACCAGCCAGACTCCCGGTTTGATATCAGCGTTGGCCGGGTCGGTAATATTGGATGCATCAATGTTGTTTGCCGGGTAATTGATAATATCTTCCGGCTTGACCTGAAAATAATCGGCCCATGCACCAAATGAGATCCCGCCCAACCATTGCCAATAAACCCCATCCACTGGCAGGATCTGAAGCTCCTGACCCTCCACCAAGCTGTGGGGATCGTCCTGAAGGATGGCATAATTTGCGGCAAAGATCGTTTCCGGCAACAGACCAAATTTTTCAGCGATGCCGCTAACCGTGTCGCCGGCTTGTACTGTATACATGGATATTTCATTGCGCGGGCGGCTTGGGATGTTTGTGTGAAGCTGCGCACTCCGTGCGATTCCCGTTATTGCAGGATTATCCAACGCAGGGATGGCATTCAAATTTACGTCAACGCTCGGGGTCGGACCCGAAACCTGCGTGGTGTTTTCTGTCAGCGGGTACGGCGTCTGTTGAAAGTACGCCTGGGCCAGCCATAAGACAAGAATGATCGCAATTGCCGAAAATAGATTGGTGCTGCCCCGCAGCAAAGCTTCTCCAAGACCCATTTGTGCAAGCAGATTTAATCCGTGTGTCAGGACGTTGCCAGTCTGTCTTTGAGGAATCGAAGTGACTTTGAGATTCTCTTCCTGTTTTTCAAGCTCTGTGGGGGTCGGAGTTTCTTCCTTAAATTCTTTTTGCATGGGTTTCATCATAACATGAGGAAAAAATCGAAGTCAAGTTACATTCCCGTACGCTAATGCTGTGTTAACCCTCTGAATTTCGAATATTGGGCCGAAACAACTGAATCGAGCCAATAATTGCCAGGCAAATAATTCCACAGATGAGCGCCGTAATGGAAAGCGTGAATTCCTGCGTCATCCACCCGACCAGGAGACTGCCGAATGGTGCAATTCCTTGCAACGCCCATAAATAAATACTGAAGACTCGTCCACGCAAAGCGTTTGGCACTTGAAGTTGAATCAGCGTGTTCATGGTTGCAAGCTGAGTTACTGCACCCCAGCCCATTAAGGCGATCACGATCATGGCGGGCCATAGTGAATGTGAAAAGGGAATGGCGATCATTCCGAGAATGAACAGTCCTTCTCCCAAAAGTAGACGTAAACCGCGCCAACGGGCGGTATTGTTGAAAGCGATCATAAAAGCGGCAATCAATGCGCCAACACCTTGTGCGGTGTAGATCATGCTATTGCGCAGGTCAACAATTGCCCGGGTATCCGTAGCCTGTTTGAGCAGGTCTTGTGAAACTACTGGGAGTTGCTGAGTAATTGGAAAAGCGAGCAGACCCAGTGTGGCGGCGATTACGATGAGCAACCCGACCGATGAATTTTTGAAAAGATACTGGGTGCCTTCGCGCAATTCCTGCCGCATCGATAAGCCGCGTGGCTGTTGAGGCTCGGAGAATTTCGGATGGACGAAGAACAAACTGATCAGTATTGCGGCAAAACTGATTGCATTGACCAGGAAGATCCAACCCTCACCATTTTCTTTAAAAAACAGCAAGGCAGGAGCAACCAAAGCTGGGCCAAGCACGCGTGATAAATTAAATGCAGTGGATTGCAATGCAATGGCATTTGGGAGTGCGTCGCGTCCGACAAGTTCGATCAACATGGCCTGGCGTGCTGTGATCTCAAAAGCGGTCGCGATTCCGAGGATCAGAGACAGCAAAACGATGTGCCATATCTGGATATGTCCACCCAGTGCAAGGAAAGCCAGGTCAAAAGTGTCCACCATCATCACTGCTTGCATTGCAATAATGACTCTGCGTTTGTCCACATGTTCGATGATGACTCCGCCGGGGATGGCAAGGAAGAAGGTAGGCAGGGTGAGTGCGAAACCGATCAGTCCAAGATCAAATGGACGGCCGCTGAGACGATAGGCAAGCAGAGGCTGTGCTGTGTTTTGCATGGACGTGCCGATCAATGAGATCAGATGACCCACCCAAAAGATGGCGAAGTCACGTGAGGCCAGCGCCGGAAAGCGCTGGGAGAGGTTCATTCTAAATCCATGCATTTACTTGTTTATTGAACAGGAACGATCAGTTCTGCGCGGTCATTGTTTGGAGTGTTGACCATCGTCGAAACAGGGTGGGCGGACATTTTGTCAGCGGGGAAGGATTTGATGAGGTGGAGCAGGCTGTCGGGAGTCCGAGGCGTGGAGTCCAGCCATTCGGCATAATCCTTTTGATTCAAAATAACGGGCATCCGATTGTGCAGCGTGGACATGAGTTCATTCGGCTCGGTGGTGATGATGGTGCAGGTGCGCAGCGTGCCGCCATCAGGGGAATGCCATTCATCCCATAAGCCGGCAAACGCAAAAGGTTTGCGATCTTTCATGTGGATGAAATATGGTGTTTTTGTTTTTACACCGGGTGATGACTTCCATTCATAAAATCCGTCGGTGAGAATGAGGCAGCGCTTGTATTTGAAACCACCTCGAAAGGACGGCTTTTCCGCGATCGTTTCACCGCGCGCATTGATGAGTTTGCTGGCAATCGCCGGGTCTTTGGACCATGAGGGAATTAACCCCCAGAGAAAGAAATCGGCTGTATTTTTTCCGTCGTTGGGAATCGCAAGAACCGGTTGCGTGGGTGCGATGTTGAAGCGCGGGGTAAATTGGGAGGGAAATGTAAAACCATTAAATACATCCTCCGCCTGCGCCGGGTCCGTTGTGAGTGTAAATCTTCCGCACATTTTATGACTCCTTTTGCGGCTGTTGAAGAGTGAAGTAGAAAGTAGTGCCTTCACCAACTTTTGATTCGATCCAAATTCGGCCGCCGTGTACTTCAATGATTCTTTTCACGAGGGCCAGACCTATGCCCGTGCCGGTTGAATCTGACTCGAGTTTGTTAAACAAACCAAATATTTTTTCATGATATTCGGGTGCGATCCCAATGCCATTATCTTTCACGTAGAATATCGGCTGCTGAAGCCCGTTTACCAAAGAGCCTACCTGGATATGGGGTATTGGCTGATCTCCCATGAATTTTATTGCATTTTCGAGCAGGTTTTGAAGAACTTCGACCAATCGTATATGGTCGCCTTTAACGATAACGTCGCTTTCATGATATTCGATGGCGGCGCCGCTTTCCCTGATCTGGCCTTGAAGGATTTCCACAGCATCCTTTACGATATTGTTGAAGGGAATTTCAACCGGGGTGTTGATCAAGCGCCCGATCCGCGAAAGTTCCAGCAGGTCTTTGAGGAGCAGTTGCATTTTGTCCACTGCCATGCGGATGCGGTGTAAATTGTTTTGGAGTTTTTCGAAATCTCCGGCGCGGGCATCCTTTTCCACATATCCCAGAAAGCCGTTGATGGTCACCAAAGGTGACTTTAAGTCGTGCGAAACTGTGTAAGTAAACCTCTCCAATTCTCCGTTCTTGGATTCCAGTTCTTCAATGAAATTTTTTCTTTGTGCGAGTTCACTTTGGAGGGCACTGTTAAGCCGGGAGTTCTCAATGCCAAGCCCGGCATATCCGGCGAAGAGTCGTAAACCTTCGAGCTGCGCATCCGTTATGGGGCGCCCCGTAATTTTATTGTCCACGGAAATAAATGCCACTGGTTTATCCCCAGCCCATGCGGGGATGGAGGCGAAATCTTTTACACCATACATAATACTATCCGGGGATGTGATGCCATAATCTGTTTCAAAGTCGCGTGTCAAATAAATTGAATCGGGATTCTCAAGCACGCGGCGAAAAGGCAGAGTTCCCAGGTTGTTTATGTCGTTAATAAAATACTTGATATTCCATTCATCAGTCATCTCCCCTTTGTTGTTGGTTCCAAATGTGCCATCCATTGAAACTTGATCGGAGTTGTACAGGAAGGTCGCCACACGATCAAAACCGAGGTCGTCATGAACCCCGTGCCAGATGATCTTAAGGGTTGTACGAAGGTCATTGACTTCTGTTACCGATTGGCCTAATTTGACCACTTTCTCCAGGATGGCGCGACGGTCCCTTTCGCGTTCCTCTGCGAGCTTCTGTTGGTTTAATTCATTTTGTACAGCTTCATACAAACGGGAGTTTTCAATTGCAAGACCTGCATACCCTGCGAACAGGCGTAATGCTTCAAGTTGTTCATCTGAAATGGGACGTTGTGTGATCAACGTGTCTGCACAAATCACGGCGACCGGTTTCTCTCCAGACCAGGCTGCGACCGCTACAAAGTGCTTAACTCCATACATATCATGATTTTCATCAATGTTGTCGTCCTCCTGGTCGTAATTGCTTGAGAAGTAAAACCCATCAGGTTTTTCGAGCAATTTTTCAAATGTTGATTCTGCCTCGATGGGAAAGCTAAGGTGCCAATTATCCACCATTTGACCATTGTTATCCGTGCCGTAGGTGTCATCCATCATATTGGTGTCGAAGTTATAAAGAAAGATCACCTGGCGATCAAACTCAAGTTCATGATGAATACCATTCCAGATCTTTTTGATCGTTTCTCGTAGATTGTCGCGTTCGGTAACGATTTTTCCCAGGGCGATAATTTTTTCCAGTAATTCCCGGCGTTTTTGTTGTTTTGACTCGACTTCCTTTCGTTCTGTAATATCCCGCGCGATGCCGGTGGTGCCGATTACAGCGCCTGCCGAGTTGAATATGGGTGTCTTAATGGTTTCCACCCAGCCCTCATTCCCAAGCGAATCCCTTTGTTTCTCTTCAATACGCCTAAGTTTTTGACTTTGAATGACGAACGCATCATCTTCGCGGTAGGCTTTTGCGAAATTCTCATCCCAAAGATCGTAATCTGTTTTCCCGATAATTTCTTCGATTTTCCGTCCCGCGGTCATTGCAAATTTTTCATTGACTGCAAGATATCGGCTGTTCCGGTCCTTCAACCAGGCCATGTCGGGTATATTTTGGACCATGCTGGCCTGATGTTGAAGCGATTCCTTTTCCGCTTCCTCCGCCATTTTGATTTCGGTCACATCCTGGACCGAACCGATGATCCCGGTCATCTTGTTCGTTTTTTGATCCCAGACCGGGAGCGCCGATATTCGAGACCAATGGATCTCGCCATTTTTTGTGATTGTGCGAATGTCGGATTTTATTCTTTCATTTCTGGAGAGTGCAGCAAGATCTTGGGCATCTTTTTCGACATCTTCCGGATGAATGTGCCCAAGCCAGCCTCCCGTCGCCACGTATTCTTCGTAGGTATACCCTGTGATTTTTTCGAATGCCCCGCCCACCCAGTTCATTTTATTAATACCGTGGTCGTCGATAACGGTTTCGTAGATGTAATCGCTACTTAAGCTCGAAACAAGTCTGTATTTATCCTCACTTGCACGGGCGTGCTGTAGCGCAACTTGTATGGTGTGAGAAGATAAATGCTGCAGAACCACCAGCAGAGGAAAGATGATGGCAGTTAATACCCAAAGAGATTCAGATGAACCTGCTCCTGTATTCACCAGGGCGCCAATCTTCTCGGCATACACCATATACCCACCAGCGATGATGGAAAGAATTGTTACAAAGGACGATATCCGCGCTCCTAAAAGAATGCCTGTGATAATAATGACCAATGGGTAGCCCAGAAAATAGGCCTCATCGCTAACTCCGGATGAGGTTGCCGCGGTGCCAGTGATAAGAAACCAAAAAGAAATCACGTGAAGATAAGAGGCGACTTTGATTTGCCCATTTTGGATGAGGTATAGCAGTGTAAAATTAATAATTTCTGCAAAGATGACCTGCACTATGGCGCGCGAAATTTCGTGTGGGGTCATGATAATTGTGTAAAGAAGATATAGAAGTGGGATGAAAATTAATGTCCGCACGATCGAATGCAGCAGGTAGGCACGATGAGTCTTTTCCTGGTCTTCGAATACGGGGGCGGTGAAAAAAATTTTCAGATTCGATATCATAAAACTCAACCTTTTAGTCTACGTGCATCCCCGTCCCGCATGGTGATCCCCATCGCATCAAGGTGTTCCAAAATAGCTTGCGCATACTTCCTGGTTGTACCCAGCATGTCGCGCACTTCGGCCAGTGTGATCTTTTCTTTTTTGGAAAGTGTCTCACGGATCAATTCCACAATCCTGTCGTAATCCCGTTTTCGGAAAACGATATCGGTGGATACAACGAATAACTCATTCAACTCAACCAATGCGCCAAAAACACCCTCGCCAACTTCTGTCTGTGATTCTTTGATACTTGGCGGCCCAAACGGATTTTCAGAAAACTTCCGCATCAATGTCTGGATCTTTGCCTGCTCCAGCTCATTGAATTTGATTTCATGCCCTTGTATTGCAACCAACTTGCCTTTTTCAATCAGAAGCTGACCTTTGGCAAGCATTGCGATAACGGCGTTGAAGAACCGCGGCGAAAGTTTGAGTTTGCTTTTTAGTTCCTCGCGAGGAATACCGGCGCGTAAAGGGAAATTCTCGTGATGGGTTTGAACGATTTGCAGAACCCGCTCGCGTAGTATGTTCCATTGTGGAATTGCAATGGCGAGCAAGTCGCTTGTTATTGTTTCAACACCATCTTCCAGCAGAATTAACTTTTCACTGGTGATCAGTTCTTGCAACGCCTCGCCAGCGGATGTGGATTCCAATCTGGAACGCAGGATGATTTCTTTGATGGATGCTCCTTGTAAGCCAAGCGCAGCTTCAAACAAAATGTCCGCTGGAGAGCCTTGAGAAAGAGAAGCCAATGACTTTAAAACATTTTCATCAAACCGCTTGTGCCTGCCCTTGGGTTGATGGTCAATGATGACACCACCGCCGAGCGTTTCGCTGGGGGAGGGTCTGCGAAGGATATACCTATCTCCGCGAACAGTTACGATCGGATCCCGCAGTTCCAGTTGTATCCAGCCTTCCTCGCCGGGGTTGAGTTCCTCAGTGCCCAATAGCCGCAGGTTTGCAATGGTTTCACTTGCACCTACGAAAAATTTCACTTCAGTGGAATGTGTCAGTGCAGTACTGGCATCTTTCAGCAAACGGAAACGTGCATCGACCCGGCGTGTGATCTGATACTGCATAGGATCTCTATGCACAACCACTTCGCCACGCCTTATTGTTTCCGCGTCAACGCCTGAAATGTTTACAGCAGTTCTGGAGCCGGGAACCGCTGTGTCTTCTTTTTTTTTGTGGGTTTGCAAACCGCGAATGCGTCCCTCCTGGCCCGAGGGAAGAATGATTACTTCATCACCGACTGATAATCGTCCGTCGGCCAACGTGCCGGTGACAATGGTGCCAAAACCGCTCATGCTGAAAACTCGGTCTATCGGCAGGCGCGGGCGGTTAAGATCTGGTCGAACAGGTTTGCTTTCCAGAATTTTTTCGATGGAAATTAATAGCTCTTTCAAGCCTGTTTTGTTTTTTGCAGACACGCGCAGGATCGGAGCATCTTTCAGGATGGTTTCACTTACAGCGAGGCGAATATCTTTTTCCAACAGATCAAGCCACCCTGAGTCCGAAGCGAGATCTGTTTTTGTCAATACGATCAATCCAGCGGGGATTTGCAGCAAATCCAGAATTGCGAGATGTTCTTTTGTTTGCGGCATCACGCCTTCATCAGCGGCGATGACAAGAAGTGCCGCATCAATTCCGCCGATGCCTGAGAGCATGTTCTCGATAAAATCCCTATGCCCCGGCACATCGACAATTCCCACTTCTTCTCCGTTGGGCAGGTTCATCCAACCGAAGCCCAGTTCGATGGTCATTTCGCGGGCTTGTTCTTCTTTGAGGCGATCGGGATGTGTGCCTGTGAGTGCCTCAATTAAAGTGGACTTGCCATGGTCAACATGGCCTGCTGTGCTGATGACTCTCATGGGTCTATTTTATCGCTTGTTTCGATAATTACTGAACTTTCCAGCAAGATAAAAAATCCCGCAGAGCGCCGCGGGATTTTTTATCTTAAGATTTTTTTGTTTTCTTTCCATGCCCCATAATTCGCTGATAGGATGTCATCCATTCATGGATTGCATTCATCAGCTCCTGCAGTTGTTTTTCGGTGACGTCGGTCGTTTGGTGCATTGCATCCTGCAAATTGTTCGAAACATCATTGATGCTGGTGATGGTCTCGGTTGCTTTTTGAAGATCCTTGCGGATATCGCGGAATGATTCCTCGGAGGACAGGCTGTATCCCGTCCATCGCTTTTGATCATCGGCCTTGAAACTTACCCATTCCTGACGCAGGCGATCTTCCGCGAGACGCTGCATTTCGGTGACCTCACTGATGCGGCGTTCAAGTTTGGTATTAAGTTCCATGTATGTTTCCTGGGCTTTTTTGGCACCGCGCAGCGCCTCATCCAGCTCTTTCACACGGGTTTCAACACCGGCTGCTTCTGTTTGAAAGCTATCGTATTTTTCCCTCCAATCCTTCCATGCACGATCGCGGTCGATTTGTGCTATGGCCTGCTGGTCCAAAAAGGCGGTTTGCGCCTGCCTCCGTTCTGTTTCAGAGGCCATTAATTCCGAGAATCGGTTTTCCATGTTTCGTATCGAGTCCGACTGCATGGCGCTTTTTTCCCTGCCTTCATCCACACGTTTGCGGAGAGCTGTAATTTCTCCCTGCAGGTCGGAAACACGCTTGAGATCGTTCTTTCTTGTTTCATCCAACGCCTTCATCGAATTGCTGACATCTTCATTGGAGCGAATGGAAGCTTCCAGACGGTCCTTTAGGTCGGTCATGTTGTTAAGCGCACGCTGAAGTTCGCTGCTGCGTTCTTTCAAATCCTTTTTGATCTCTGTGATACTGGCCGGGACCGTGGTTTTTAATTGAGTGACGGTTTTGCTCAGGGCGTCCAATTCCGCCTGCGTTCGTTTTGCAGTATCTTTTTCACTCTTAAGACGGGCTTTATCGTTTTCGTCAAGCAGTTTGATGATGTCTGCCCGCTGTTTGGTCAGCATGACTTCAAATTGTTCCATGCGCTTGGCGGCGGGGGAGATCTCGGTCAATTGTTTGGATGCAGCCTTGATCTGCTTTGCCGCCAGATCGACATTCGATTCGAAAGAGGTAAGGCGTTCGGTTAATTTGGCGACCGCCTCTTTATTTTCACGCTGTTGATTATCAAGCCATTCAAGGCGTTTGACGATTTGTTCAAATTCCATGGGGTTCTCCAAAAACGGTGGGGAAAAATAGTTTTATAAAATTATAGCACGCGGATTTATTGGCCGATGTGTTCGAACAATGCGGGAAGCCTGGAAATGAACGGCTGTAAAACCTGCGGAGCCACTCCCAGGATGAAGAGCCCGATCACACCCAGCCCAAGCATGCCGGCCTGGATCCAGGTTTCGTTCACGACCCAGCCTGAGTTCTCCTCTGCCATGACGAATACAGCCATGGTTCGAAGTGCGCCGATCAATAAGCCGAGCAAACCTGCATATGTCCAAAACGAAATAAATAGCGATTGTGAGGCAAGCTCTTGCGACAGCGCCAACCGTGAGGGGAACCCCGCCAGAAGTGGGAATCCCGTCATGGATAGATGGGCTGCCAGAATTGCAATTACAGCTATGGGATATTTTCTGACAAAACCCTGCACATCACTAAACTGAAGGTTGAACGCTTCACGCTTGATGATCGAGAGTCCCAGAGCCCACACGGCCAATTCCAAGCCACGTGGAATGAGAAGCAAAAATGTAACGTGAACCACTTCAGCTGATTTGATTCCCATAGCAAGGATGATCAACCCGGTTTCGGCGATGGCGGTATAGCCCATCATGCGCCCGATGTGTCTTTGTGTGGCCGCCAGCATGCCTCCAGAAGCGACCATGAACACTCCGGCAAATTGAACCGCGCTTGAAAGTTGCGGAGATGTGCGAAGCCATGCATAGCGGTCAAAAAAATCGAGCGCGAAAATCACAGTGAACATGGGTAAAGCCCAAAGCAGAAAACCTGTCGCGTAGGGGGAGGCTTCTTCCGTCAGCAACGGAATCCAGTTGTACAGCGGGAAAATCGCGAGAAGAAATGCAAAGCCCAGGCCGAGCATTGTCCCGGCTTGTGTGGTCAGACCAATGTTGCCCGGGCTGGCCTCCACACCTGCGAGCATCCATCCGGAAAACAAGATGAATGGCATGGCAAGTGTTTGATAAATGATGAAACGGATCACTCCGCGCTTTGGCTTTTGATACGGTGGCACCAGCAGTGGAATTACCAACATGGCTGCCATTTCCAGCAGTAGCGCCGCGAAGAGAAATGGCTCAACGGCGATGGATGCAGTGAGCAGGGAAACGATCATTAAGCCGATGGCGACAAAGCGATTTGCTGTTCCCGATGCCTGGGTGCCAAAAAACCATAGGGCCGCCACACCATAAATCACAGCCAGTAATGGGCCATCCGCCGTGCTGAAGATAAAACTGCGTCCAAGAATTTGAACCGATGCGGATATTTTCAGTGAAACCGTTCCAACGAGAAGTGCTGTGTCAATTGGGAAGATCAATGCCGAGAGGGAAAGAAGAACAGCAATCGTTCCGCCGATGGCAGCTGAGAATCGTTCGTGTATAAAGAAGAGGATAATGCCCCCGACCAGAAAGGGAACAAAGATCCAAATGGCTGGTGCGCTCATTCCATATCCTCTTCGAGATCTGTGACGGTTGGTGTGCTGCCAGCCAATAAAAGATAGGAACCGACCAATCCCAAGCCGAGGTTGGTCAATGCAAGCAAGCCGGCGACGAGGATCGAATTTTCCACGGCCGCATAAATAATCTCGAAGCCTGCTATTAATGTCAACAGGCTGATGATCACACGTAATATTTCTGATGTCAGACCCAGGTGAATTAAGCCGGTGCTGATAAGAAGCAGACCGCCTGCGATTACGGATAAGCCGAGGCCGGGGATGACAGCTTCAATCCTTGGCGTGGCGCCTGCAGTGATCAATGCGATAATCCCCAGAAGCACCATGGAGAACCAGCGGCTCTCCGGCCCAAATGTTGGCTGGTCTTCGTCTGTCTCCGGCAGACTAAGGCGTGTCATTCCGAGTGCTGCAACTATCATCCAGCCGGTAACTAATTTTGCTGAACCCACCACAAAGGGCTGGTGTCTGGTGATCAGCCAAAAAGCCGCAAGGTATTGCATTGCCAAAGCGCCGAGTTGAATGCGCCAGTCTTTGCCGATCAACATTGCACCTGATGAGATCAAGATCAATATAACCATCAGCCATGAAAAGGCATCGATCAACATATTACAGCCCTCCCTGAGTCATCAAAGAGACAAAGAGAACAAGAAATAACAGAGTCCACATCAGCCCGCCATCCCCTTCGAGTGTGACAGTAATGGTCTTCGATAGCTGACTGATAAAACGATAGATTCCCCAGAGGAATGCATAAGGACTTGGCCCCTGATTTTGCGACGGGCCGGCCCAATGAGCGCGAACCGGGTTGAAGATGCGAAAACGCGGTGTCGCCCAAAGCAGGCCAAAGGTCAGGAATGAAGCGATGATGGCTGGCAGCCATGAACCGATTTGCCGGGCACCGTTCCAGCCTGTCAGTCCCAGCAGGATTTGCATGAAGACCAAAAGCCCGATTCCAAATGGATACACTGTGCGCGTCCATGTCGGTTGTACATCCAGCGAGTCGCGGCCGCTGGACCGCAATGCATGGCGAATGTACCCTGCCATGGTAAGTGCCTGTGTGATCACAATGAACGGAAAAAAGAAGCCGGGGTTATTCAGCCATGCACTGGCTGTCAACGAAAAAGGAAGCGTTGAAATGCTAAAAGCTCCAACAAGCAGGGCGCGGTTTAACCACACATTTTGTATGGAGGTGAGGAAGAGTGAACCGCCGATTAAAATGAGTGAACACCCCCAAGCGACCGAGCCTGCTGAATTTCCGCTTAACGCAGATGCAACGGAAAGCGCAGCGAGGCTGATGATCCAATAGGGGCGGCCTGTTAATTCGTCGGGTGCGCGCAGCCACATCCAGCCGCCGTAGATCGCGGCTGCAAGAGCAGGAATTAATAAAAATGGGACAAGGGGGGAAGCCAAGCTGGCAGTTGGGATGTGTGATAACAAGGCCAGGCTGGATGCGGCTGAAACCAACCTTAACGAAGTACCAAAGCCGCGCCTGAGATTTGATTCGGATGAATAAGGCAGGTGTAAGGGGAGCACGCCCATGCGTAAGCCGGCTGCCGCAACAAGATATAAACCCGCTCCAGCCGGCATGGAAATGAAATCAAACGAATTACCGCTTGAAACGCTGACCACATTTGCCCAGATCAATAAGCCGATTCCAAGCACGCGAGTGGAAAAGGCAATGACTACTTTTTCGCTGTTGGAAGGACCCTCGACTGCTCGTAATTGCGAAATCAATTCGGTTAAGTCCAGTGCACTCCAAACCAGAAGCAGTGTCACCGGGTTATCTGCCGTGACTGCCAGCAGGCCAAGCCCACTCAATGCCAGCGTACCCGCCCAGGTGAACGTATCTGAAAAATTTGGATTTACAACAGCGGTCAATAACACCGAAAGTGCGAGAGCCGACAAACTGACGGCGTAAGGCCAGTTTAAACCATCAGCGCGAAAGGCGATTGGGTTGGTGAATAATTCAACGGGCTGCCAGAAATGAATGGCAAGTGCAAAATCCATCTGTGCCTGCCAGATAAGAACACTTGTCAGGGCGAGGATCGTCCCGCCAAACGCAATCAACCAGGCATAGCGGATGCCGGGCTGATAGATTTTCAGGGCGACCAGTGTGATTGCAGTGATGAAAAAGATGAGGCTCGAGAGCACGATTAACATAACGCTGGTAATTGTATCAGTTTTATGGATGGCGAATTTCGCCCATGCTTTTGGTAAAATCAATTCCATGAAATTTTACCTGCGAAATATTTCGAGGCGGGGGACTTTTTCCTTCGTCTTGTTATGTTTTATCCTGATTGCATGCGCCTCTCCCGCGGACCTTCAACCTGCCGGCCCACTTTTAGTTGACCCTACGTTGACGCCTTTTCAGCCGGAGCCGACAATCCCAGTTCCATTTGTGGAATCGCAACTTTCCCCTTTACAAGAGCCGACCTTCACCCCATTTCCAACGCAGACTACGCCTGGCGATGGTTTCCCAACCCCTGTCGAGTTAAGCCCGGATGCGATCGGCGGGGCAAATTTCTCCGGGCTTTCGATCAACAACCCGCTAACCGGTTTGCCAGTCAGCGACCCGACTCTTTTGGAACGGCGTCCGATTGCGATCAAAGTAGGGAATTCGCCGGATTATGTCCGTCCACAATCGGGCCTGACCCTGGCAGATGTGGTTTTTGAATATTATATCGAATGGGGCGACTCGCGCTTTATTGCGATCTTCTACGGAAATGAATCGCCGCACGTGGGCCCGGTTCGGTCGGGAAGGTATTTTGATGAACATGTTGCACGCATGTACAACGCATTCCTCGTGTTTAAATTCGCCGACCCGCGCGAGCTGACTTACTTGAAGGCGAGTGATATTTCTGATTTTCTGATCACACCGGGATTCGGCAAGTGCCCGCCCTTTGTGGACGGTGTGGTAAATCGTGATGACTACAATAATTATTTCTTTGATACGGCGCAATGGAAGAATTGTGCCATCAAAAAAGGTGTTGACAACAGCCGTCATGCGTTGAACGGTGGTTTTTTCTCCGAGGATGTTCCCGTAAGCGATCTGGCCGTCAATAAGATCCGCACTTTTTTTTCTGTTTACAATTACAACTATTGGCAATATGATGCCTTCTTTCATAAGTATTTTCGGTACCAGGAAGCCAATGACATGATCAATGGAAAGACGGAGGCGTATGTCCCATTGAGTGATGCTCAAACCGGTCTGCCAGTTACAGCGGATAATGTGGTGGTTTTGTTTGTGCCATATACGTTTGCCACACAAAACGAGGCGGAAGATGAGATTTATCACATTGACCTGATTGATTACGGCAACGCCTATGTTTTCCGCGATGGGACCGCAATCCCGGCAAAATGGAATCGTATTGATGAGCATCAACCGATTTTGCTCACCTCCTTGCTGGGTACGCCGATCTACCTCCGCCCCGGACATACTTTTTATGAAGTGATCGGCACCACCTCAAGCTATACTCAAAACGGTACGGACTGGTTGTTTCAATTTGCGACGCCGTAGAGAATGACAAAAGAGAATGGATTACAATACCAGCATTCCCATGAACGGGAGCCGTTATGACCTTTGACCCTGCCTTCCTTAGCAATTCCATGCTTGTGCTCACTGCCTTTGGCGGTGCATTTCTCGTTGCCTTGTGGATCAGCCTCGTTGTGTGGACGTATCGCGACATTCGCGGGCGTGCCCGTGACCCGTTGGTACAAACTCTTGCCGCATTGCTTGTGGCTGTGTTAAATCTGCCGGGTGTTTTGGTGTATTTGATACTGCGCCCGCAACGAACGCTGGAAGAGGAATATCAACGCACATTGGAGGAAGAGGCTTTGCTTCAAGCACTTGAAGATTTGCCGCTCTGCCCCGGTTGTGAGCGGCGCGTAAAAGATGAATGGCAGGTTTGCCCGAACTGCCACACGAAATTAAAGAAATCCTGCCATAACTGTGGCAAACTGATGGAATTGCCGTGGAATATCTGCCCGTATTGCGGGACCCCGGCTCCGGGTATGCGTGTGGAAGCTGCCAGCATTGAAGAAGCGCTGCGCGGTTTGAAGTTCGACGATTCAGATGGAGAGGTCAGGATCGAACAACCTTGAAAATTGAATCAATCACCCTGCATCAAATAAGTATGCCGCTTGTCTCGCCGTTCGAGACATCCTTTGGGCGGGAAACCGATCGTGAATGTGTTTTGGTTGAAATACAATCTGAAGGTTTGACCGGGTATGGGGAATGCGTCGCTTCGCGTGATCCTGGCTATAACTATGAAACCACTGGTACCAATCTGCATATTCTTTCCGACTTCATCATCCCTCTGGTCCTGGGGAAGGATATAAAAGACGCCGCTGATTTTCAAGCGTTTGTTTCCGGCATTCGTGGACATCATCTAGCCAAAGCCGGTGTGGAAATGGCGATATGGGACTTGCTTGGCAAACGTTCCGGCAAACCCTTGCGCGAGTTGTTCGGCGGGAAACGTGAAAAAGTGGAGGTGGGGGTTTCTGTTGGGATCCAATCCACAACCCCGGGCTTGGTACGAAGCGTGACTGACTATGTCGATCAGGGATATGCGCGGGTCAAGATCAAGATCAAGCCGGGCAGGGATGTTGAAGATGCATCCGCCGTGCGCAGGGAATTTCCAAAGCTACGCTTGCAGGTGGATGCGAACTCTGCCTACACACTTGATGATGTGAACCGTTTGAAACCAATGGATGCGTTGGATTTGTTGCTGATCGAACAACCCTTGTTTGAAGATGACATTTGGGACCACCATAAGCTGCAGGAGCAATTCAAAACCCCCATTTGTTTGGATGAAAGCGTGGTTTCCCCGCGCCATGCAAGATATGCAATTGAAATGAAGGCGTGCCGCATTATCAATATCAAAGCGGGAAGGCTTGGTGGATTGAGTCAGGCGATCATGGTGCATGATCTTTGTGCTGAGAATCAAATGCCCGTTTGGTGTGGCGGCATGTTGGAAACAGGGATTGGCCGTGCTTCCAACCTTGCGCTGGCTTCGCTGCCAAATTTTGTTCTACCGGGTGATATCTCTGCGTCGGATCGATATTACTCGCGTGACGTTACCAATGAAACATTCACTTTGAACCCGGATTCCACCATTACCGTGCCCAACGGACCCGGCTTGGGCATTACCGTTAACGATGACGCATTAAAATCCTTCACCATGAACAAGGTTTCATTTGTTGCAAATTCATGACATTGAAATTGTATTGAAGTTATTGTGATTCGAATCGATGCCCAAACTTATAATGCGTGGCGTATGAAAGCGTCCCGCATTAGCCTCATTGTCAGTTTCCTTTCCATTGTTGCCTGTCAGCCAACTTTATGGGGACCTCCTCCGCCTCCACCCACGGCGGGGGTTTCAAAGGTTTCCCTCGCATATTCCCCCTCTGCAACATTTGAAGTGAGATCTACAGATACTCCTACAACAACCGCTGCGCCAACGCCGGTTGTGTTGAATGCTGCACAAGTGTGGGCCAGCCCGGCAGTGCCCGTGTTACTTCAAGATGTATTTCGTCAGTGGGGATTTCAAGTGATGGCATCCGACCAGCAGTCTGCGAATTTATATATCGACGTGGCTCAGCCTGCTCCAGGCGCATTGCACGTCTCCACATGGACTTATGCACTGGTAGCCCCCTTCCCAACTTTGATCGATAACGTTTCCAAAGACGAGTTGCTTGCTTATTGGAGTGGTTCCGGAACGGGAGCCTTTGCCGGTATTCCACTCTTGATGGATTCATCCACGCGCGAGACATTTGCCGCACTTTGGGGCGAACCTGCAGATGGTGCTGTCAAAGTGGTTGATCAAAGCGCCTTGCTTGAAACCGCATGGAATGAGATGCCTGCATGGGCAATCATCCCGTTTGAAAAGATCGAACCGAAATGGAAAGTCCTAATGGTGGACAACCAGTCGCCGATACAAAAGAAATTCGATCCTGCCACCTATGCATTGAACGCCACATATCGGCTGATGTGCGTGAATCCCTGCCAGGTGCCGGGGGATCCCGAATTTGCATTTCAGAATCGCGATGCCAGCAAGTTGACAACAGTGGTCATGACCGGCGTAACGGCAATGACCCGTGCAACCGCCCAAAGAATGGATTTGCGAGGGGTACTCTATCCCGGCGAACCCTTGAGGGATTTGTATCGTGAAGCGGATATCCTTCATATTAACAACGAAGTGCCGTTTTATGCAGGCTGCCCCAAGCCGGATCCATTCCAGCCGAAGGAAGTGTTTTGCAGCAATCCCCGTTATATTCAACTATTGACGGATATCGGCACCGATGTTGTGGAACTCTCCGGTGATCATTTTGCTGATTATCATGAAGAAGCCATGATGGAGACGATCAAGATATACAATGATGTCGGTATTCCGTATTATGGCGGCGGTATCAATGAAGCAGATGGCATGAAGCCTTTGTTTATGGAAGTGAATGGCAACAAGATCATGTTCATCGGCTGCAATTACAAGACCATCTATGCCAGCGCACGGGAAAACATCCCAGGTGCGGTGCGCTGTAATTTCGATTACATTACCGACCAGATTCGCACTTATCGGGCGCAGGGATACCTGCCGATCTCAACGTTCCAATATCACGAATTTCCATCGCCGGAGGCACGGCCTCAGCAGAAGATCGATTTCCGCACCATGTCTGATGCGGGTGCGGTGGTGGTGAGCGGAAGCCAGGCGCATGTGCCGCAGGTGATGGAATTCTATAACGATGGTTTCATTCATTATGGATTGGGTAATCTGTTCTTCGATCAAATGGACCCCGAAGGTTCGCGCATCACACAACATGAGTTCCTGGATCGCCACGTGTTTTACGATGGAAAATATCTTGGCGTGGAACTGATCACCGCCTACCTCACGGATTATTCCCGCCCACGTTATATGACGGAGCAGGAGCGTAATAGTTTTCTCTCACTGTTTTTTGACTTGAGCGGGTGGGACTTTCCGCAGGCAGGGCAGTAATCAAATGAGCGCCGCAAGCGCTCATTTTCTTTTCACACAGAAACCATAAAAATTGAGTAGAATTCTTCACTCAAGCCTATGAAAAAAATATCGTCCTTTCTCCTTTGTGCATTTCTGCTGGCGGCGTGTGTCCCCGCAACAACTGCTCCCATTTCTGAAACACCCACTTCAATTCCAACACTTGTCGTAGCGACCAATACTTCCCAGCCTGCGGCCCTGTGGATTGCGCCATCTGTCCCGGCGCCATTGCGGGATGCGGCGCTTGCTTCCGGTATTCCACTCGCTGTCGATTCTCAATCTGCCACGCAAATTGTGGATGTCGCCAACTCAGGCTCCATGTGGATTTATGCTCTTGTGGCGCCTTTCCCAACCGTAACAGATGGTGTGACCTATGCGGATTTACTTTCCACCTGGAAAGGCGTATCCAGCGGACCGTTGAGCGGGCACGTGCTTTTATTGGCAGATTCCACGCTGGCGGCATTTACTGCCATTTGGGGTGAACCAGCTTCGAGTACCGTGAGAAGCGTCCCTGCTGATCAGTTATTGAATGCTGCGTGGACGGATATGACTCAATGGGCGATCATCCCGTTCGAAGAAATCCAGCCGAAATGGAAAGTACTCAGTGTGGATAACCAGTCGCCGATCCATAAAACTTTCAATGCAGATACGTATCCGTTAAGAATTAACTTTGCTGTATCAGGAGAGGCCGCCTTCACACTTCCTGAAACAAATCGTGATCCAGCCAAACTTGCCACAGTGATCTTAACCGGTGTGACTGCACTTGTCCGCGCCACAGCGGTAACGATGGAATTGAAGGGTGTTACCTACCCCGGTTCTTTGATTCGCGACACGTTGCGTGAGGCCGATATTACCCATATTAGTAACGAAGTGTCTTTTGACAAGGATTGCCCATATCCGAATTCGGGATATCGAAATTTTATTTTGTGCAGCACCCCCAATTACATGGATCTTTTATTGGACGTGGGGATGGACATCGTGGAAATGACCGGCGATCACTTTGCGGACCGCGGCACACAAGCCATGCTGGATACGCTTGCACTTTATAAAGAAAAGGGGATTCCATACTACGGCGGGGGAGTGAACGCTGCCGAGGCGCGTCAGCCAGTGTTACTGACCGTCAATGGAAATAAACTGGCTTTCATGGGCTGTAATGGAAAACGCCCGGAGAAATATCCCAAGGCGAATGCCACCACCCCCGGTGCGGCGGATTGCGATTACCCGTTTTTTGTAAAGCAAATTCAGGAAGTGAAGGCGCAGGGATATACTGTGATCTTTACCTTCCAGCACGAGGAATGTTATTCCTATGGCCCGTGTTGGAAGCATGAGGAAGGCTTTCATGCTGTGGCTGATGCCGGTGCTACTGTCGTGAGTGGAAGTCAGGCGCATTTTCCGCATATCATGGAATTTCGCGGTGATTCTTTCATCCATTATGGGTTGGGGAATCTGTTCTTTGATCAGATGACGTACATCCTGCCTGATGGTAAAGTGATCGACGATACCCGCCGCGAATTCATGGATCGGCACGTTTTTTATGATGGAAAATATCTGGGTGTGGAGTTGTTGGCTTCCATGCTGGAGGATTACGCCCGCCCAAGACCGATGACGGAGGCGGAACGAACGGCTTTCCTGTTGGATTATTTCGCTGCAAGTGGTTTTATTCCACTTTCTTCAACCCCAACTCCTCAGCCGACGGTGACACTGACGCCAATGGTGCTGCCGCAAGTTCCGGGTACACCCACTCCGTAATAAAAAGAACCGCTCCCAAAAAGCGGTTCTTTTTTGATTTAAATTATTATTTTTTCCTGCGCAGATTTCTTAAAATAGTACTGCCATCGTTGAAACCCAATGGAATGAAAACCTGCAGGGTGTAGACGAAGACATTTTCAAGCAAGGTGTATAAGCCAAGCCAAAACCAATCCCCGCGCCAGAGGGGAAGAGTTAGATATAAAAGAATCGAAAGCAATCCGTTGACGATCGGTCCGCCCAATGCGCGGCGGATGTGGATGAAAGCAGGAAGGTCGGGTTCATCTTTCGGATAATGCGTCAGAGCGAAGAGAGTCAACGTGCCAAATATAATCCCATCCATCGAGTAGCCGGTGCGTTTGGCGGCGTAGGCGTGGCCAAGGGTGTGGATCAGCTCCGAGGTCCAGTGCAGAAGCGCGGCGAGAAACCCAAAGAGAATGGACTGACCCAATGGAAGGTCAATCCCATATAATGAGAAAGTTGCAAATCCAACCCAAATAATCGATGTGCCGATCGCGGCAAGCGGCGAAACGCTGATCTGCAATCCAAATAACTTTCCAAGTTGAATCGATTTCATGCTACATCCCGAGTAATTTCATTTCATGTTTCAAGGTTTCAGCGAGGCCATCTTTGAGCGGGCGTGGATCGTAACCAAGCTCACGTTTGGCTTTGCTGTTATTGCCGGTGTATGTGACGCCGGCGACGACACGCAGCCCTTCCCCTGTGTAGCTCTCTGGAAGGGGAATAAGCCAATCAAATAAATACATGGTCGCAGACATCACACGGATCATGCCGGCGGGGACGGCGATGGGCAGGCGCACGCCGGTGATCTCTTTTGCAATTTCAAGTGCATTGATAAAGGTGTGAGTAGGCCCGCAGATATTGTAACTTTCGCCGATCTTTCCCTTTTCCATTGCAAGCCAATGCGCGTGAGCGATATCATCTATGTGAGCCCAGGAGAATGCAGTTCCTTTGGGCATGACAGGCAGTTGCTTTTTTAAATATTGGATCAACGAAGTGCGGACACTGCTTGTGTCGCCGGGTCCGTACACAAGCCCGGGTTGTACAATGACAAGGGGCAGCCCCTCTTTGATCATTTTTACGGCAACATCGTGTGCATCTGATTTCGTTTGGTCGTACACACTGATGTGTTTGCCAGTGAAATGATAGCTTTCATCGACTTCCAAACCGTGAGTATCCGAATAGACAGCGAGTGTGCTGGTGTACACGCCTTTTTTGATGTTCAATTCCTTCATGAGCTCAAGTACGTTACGTGTGCCTTCCACATTGATGGCATACGCCTGGCTTTTGTCACGCACACCGACCTTGTACCAGCCTGCCACATGGAAGACGCCATCCACGCCGCTCATTGGTTTTCGCATGGATTCCTTGTCGGTCACATCGCCCTGATGTAAGGTGACTCCCAGTTGGGCAAGGTCTTGAGCCTTGGCAGGGTTGCGCACCACGGCGACCACTTCATGCCCCGCTTCACGGAGTTGACGGGCGAGGCGACCGCCAATAAAACCTGTTGCACCTGTTATAAAATATTTCATGTTATTTTCCTTAACTTTGCTTTAGGAACTCACGGATGGAAATAGCCGCCGCTGCGCCTTCGCCGACCGCGGATGCCACTTGCTTTGTGCTGTCATGCCTGATGTCGCCCGCTGCAAAAACACCCGGCATGCTCGTTTCAAAGGCGAGACGTTCCTTGTGCTCATCCTTTGATTGACCATGCGAGAAATCATGACCGGTAAGAACAAAGCCATATTTATCCAATTCAAGAGTTCCCCTGGCAAATTCAGTGTTGGGTTTCTGACCGATAAACACGAACGCTGCTTCCGGGTCGATATGGTCTTTTTCGCCTGTGACCGAGTCGTGAAAGTTGATCCGTTTCAACTTTGAATTCTCGCCTTCGACCGAATCCACCGCCACGTTGAATTTAACTTTCACGCGCGAAGCGGGTTCATTGATCTTGTCGATGGCAACCTGGCTTGCGGTTAATTTGTCACCACGAACCAGCAAGGTGACTTGCTCAGCGAAGTTCGTGAGATGCAGCCCTTCTTCGCAAGCGGAATTCCCTCCGCCGATGACCACAATATTCTTTGCGCCCTTATAAAATGGACCATCGCATGTGGCGCAGAAATGAATGCCTGCGCCGATGTAATCATCTTCACCGGGGACATCCAGCCTGCGATAGGATGCGCCAGAAGCGATCAACACCGCGCGCGCGTGGTAATGTTTTCCGTCTGATGTATGGACTTCGTTGTAGCCATGATCGGTCTCCAGTTTTTCAACATCCTGCGCCTGTAAAATTTCAACGCCAAAGCGTTTGGCTTGCTGTGTGATTCTTTCTGCGAACTCCTGTCCGCTGATGCCTTCAGGAAAACCGGGGAAGTTGTCCAGCCCGACGGTGATGCCGGCCTGTCCGCCCAAGCCGGAGCGTTCGATCAGCAGCGTTTCGGCACCTTCTCTTGCGGCGTAGATCGAAGCGGTCAGGCCAGCCGGTCCGCCGCCGATGATGATCAAGTCGTAATATGTTTTCTTCGCTTCCGTCTTTAAGTTTAGTTTTTTCGCTAGCTCGGCATTGGATGGCTCGACCAGAAAAGATCCATCTTCAAACACAATGGTTGGGATGATCCTTTTGCTGCCATTTTTTGCAATGACAAACGCTTCCCCTTCCTTGTCCTCTTCGATATCCACCCAATTGAATGGAATGAAATTCTCGCCCAAAAATTTTTTCGAACGACGGCAGTCCGGGCACCAATAAGCGCCATATACAGTGAGTTTTGATTCCATGATTGTGCTCCCTTGATTTTTTTACATTCTTCTTTGTAGTATTTGATAACTCTGAAATGCCAACAGTCCAAACAAAAATGCCATATACGTGCTGTGCATCACGAAGAACGCGGCGAATGCCACCACAGCGCCCGTGATCACGGAAAGCCACAGGGATTTTCGCACGCCGTCCCATGGATCTGATTGAAGCAGTACATATCGTGCGACGTTCCCTCCATCCAATGGATAAACCGGCATCAAATTGACCAGTCCCCAAAAAATATTGACCCACAACAGCGTAATGAGCAGTGTGTTTACAATATCGCCTCCATTCGGGATCTGGGCGATGGGGAAGGGGATGATGCCGAATAAGGCGGTTAATGTAATGACCCCGCCCATCACGATGGTGATGAGTAAAATGAAAATAGCAAAAAGAAAACCGGCAAATGGCCCGGCAAGCGATATCAGGATCTCCTGATTGGGGGTCAGCGCGATATTGGCGGTGCCGCCGCCCCATGAGATTTGTTCCGGGATGGTCAAGCCTCCTGTGCCGTGAAGGACGATCGACGAGCGTTGGCCGTATCTTCTCATTGCGAAGGCGTGTCCCAGTTCATGAATCAGGATGGAAATAAAGATGGCGAAGACCCAAAGCAAAATGTGGATCAGGCTTGATGAAGACAAACCGAAAAGAATTGCGATCACCCAAAACAGCGGATGAACACGCACGGGAATTCCGGCGATGCTGAAACGCAGGTCGTAACTTGTTTGAGGAGGGGATTGAAAAAGAAACATTTGATTTTCCTGTTATCTTGGGATGGGCAAAGTATACCCGCCGTCCACCACAATGGTTTGACCCACGATCATGGATGCGGCGGGCGTACATAGAAATGCGACAACTTCCGCGACTTCTTCCGGGGTGATCAACCGGCCTGCCGGTACCTGCGCGATGAACTTTTGCAGGATGTTTTCCTGGTCACCCATGGAAGCGAAATGATTCAACGCCTCTGTCTCCACGACGCCTGGTGACACGGCATTGACATTGATTCCCTTTGAGATCAACTCGATTCCCAGATAGCGGGTCAGCGATTCCAAAGCAGCTTTGCTCGCGCCGACCACGACATAATCCGGTAGCACTCTGGTTGCCCCCGCGCTCGAAATGCTGACGATTTTTCCGCCTCTGCGTTTTTCCATCAAAGCTGCGGCGCGTTGTGCCGAGAAAAGCAAGGCGCGGGCATTGATGTTCATCGTCCAATCCCAGCCTTTGGGTTTTTGCTCCATCGCCGGGCGGTTATATCCCGAAGCCGCATTGTGAACCAGGATATCCAGCCCGCCGAATTCCTTTTCCACCGTATCGAACAAACGCGTGATGTCATCCAAATCCCCGACATCCGCCTTGACCAGCAATGCGCGCCGTCCAAGTTTTTCCACTTCCCGTGCTGTTTCCTCTGCTGGCCCCCGATTGCGAAAGAAATTGATGACTACATCCGCGCCGTGTTGTGCAAAATGTAAGGCGATTGCTTTTCCAATTCCACGGCCCGAGCCGGTGATAAGTGCAATTTTGTTCTTAAAATCCATCTATGTTTTCCTGTATTAATCAAAATAAATATTCAGGTCCGAACAATCAAAACGATTTCCGCAGTTGGGGCAGCTGACCTTGCAGTTCTTTTCGTACATCTCACTTCCGCATTTGTCACAGGTCCAAACCCGTTTCTCGTTCCACTGGATCGGCTTGAAGAGAACCGGATTGAATCTACTGATGTTTTCTGGACCTAATTTTTGTACCTGCTGTACAACGATTTCAGCATCTTTTCTGAATTTCCCCACTTGAATTCCGCGGCAAACATCAGGCCAATCTTTTAGACGCCGTAGGCTTCGCTCGTGCACCTTGATCGCTCCGTCGTAATTTCCACGCGTGATGTGTAAATAGGTGACCGCCACCTGCAAGATTCCCTGATACAAGTCGCGGACTTTCCCCGCTTCTTCGTTCCATGCAATTTCCAATTCCTCGTGCGAATCGAAAAACTTTCCCTCGTTAAATAATTTCATGCCTTCAATTGCTTTTGGGTGCAGCGGACCTGTGCAATCGTCTTCCATAATTACTTTTCCAATTGTTCGTGCAGCTCCATCACTTCACGAACTCGTGCTCGCAGGTTTCCGGTCAGCATTTGAATGGTGCCCATCGCCACTTCCACACGGTCGGACATTAACTCGTAAAAAGATTCCTGATCGAGTCTAAAAAGCAAGGTATCTTCCACTGCTCGGATGGTGGCACTGCGCGGTTCGGTATCCAGCAACGCCAATTCGCCAAAAACTGCTCGCTCGCCGAGCGTGTTCAACACCCGTTCCCCATCCATCACCGCCACCTTTCCGTTGACAATGATGAACATGCTGCTGCCTTGTTCGCCTTTTTGCACGATGTTGCTTCCCGACGGAATTTCAACTTCTGTGAGGATCTCGCCCAATTCAGCGAGCGCATCGTCGGGCGTGGACTTGAATAAATTGACCGATCTCAAAATCAAAACCTTCTCAACCGTCGAGTGCATATCTGTTTTTCCTTTCTCTTTCATGGCTTGCGCGCAAATTTTCAGCCAGCCCTGCGATTTTTCTGAAAGTTCTTGCAATGATATTTTTTCCTGAATGCCCAGTCGCTTGCAGGCTTCACTTCCGTTGATTTCTTCGACGAGTGGCAAAAGAATTTGCTTGGCGCCACGCGGAAGGATCGTGTCCAGTGTCTCGATGGCATATGGAATTTTGGCTTCGTTTCTTTGCGCGATCACACGTCGCGCATTCAAAATTGCTTTTCTATCATAAACAAAGGACATCAGGTGAAACAATCTCTCGCGTACGTGTTTCAATTCGATGTGGATTGCTTGCGCCGCAAGACTCATCTCGTCTTTTGATTCGATCTCCCGCAAGGCAGAATACAACATCCGTGCATCTTCCGCCTCTTGCTTAATTTGCGCTTGAATCTCAACTTGAGCATTTTCTCCACTGAATCCACATTCTGTTAACGCAGCAAGGACGGCTTCCCGCAAATCGTTTTCTGAAGCGGAAATTTCCTCAACCAAAATGCGGATCGCATTTTCTCCACGGATGTTGCCAAATACCTTTGCCAGTTTGATGCGTGCTATTTTTGGCGTGCCTGTGTCGCGGAAGACTCTTTCCATGAATGGAAGTGCAAATTCGCCGCCTTCTTCAAGGGCTTTCGCCGCCGCATCTCGTGTCTTTGAATCGGATAGGGCATAGGTGATATTTCGCCACAATGAAAGGCTTTTTGTTTTTCCTGCCGCCAGCAGGGCCTCCCGGCGGACACCGACTTCGTCGTCCTTTATTAACTTAAGAAGGACATCGTCAAAATCACTTGAACCAAACTTGCGCAATGCCTGTGCCGCCAAAATGCGATTCTCTTTTAATGAATGGCTGGCAAGCTTTTCCAGTTTTTCCCTTGAAAGTGAAACGCCTTGATCGCCGCCGTATTTCAACAGACCTACCAGTGCACCAAATGTATCCGCTGAATTGTTTGAATTCAAATAAGGCGTGATCAAGTTGATATCGTCCGCAGTTAAGGAGGAAAATGCCTGCACTGCCGCGCTGCGTGTTTCGGACACTTCCTTTTGGATCTGTTTCGGCAGTGTTTCCCGCGCTTGTGCTGGTTTGAGCCTTTCGATCCGCTCCAGTACCGAAACGCGGACCTTTGACGAAGCGTGCCCGAGCAATGGAAGCAATTCGCTTTTTAATTTTGGGTGATTGATCTCTTCCAGCAGATCCAGCGAATAGATGACCGTCCCTTCGTGTTCGCTGCGCAGACTTTTTAGCAGAATCTGTGTGTTGATCTCTTCCACATTGATCAATTCTTCGCGTTTGAATCTGCGCTTGTTGATCGCTTCCACAAGCTGTTTGGGGTAAGAGCCTGCCAACACAATGCTTAAGACCAGCCAGCCAACTGCAAGCAGGAGGTAAACAAACGAAAGCAGGATCACGTCAAATTTTAAAATATTGGAAAGTAACACCAACAACAGCCCGGCAATGCCGATGGCTGCTGGTTGAATGATTCCCTCACCAATTGCACGTGCCCGCGGACGCAGCGCATCCGAGATGGGTTGATATAAAATGGACGAAGCGGACTGGTCGAGTGTGAACCCGAGTCCCTCGTTGTTAAATTTCCCTGCAATTGCAAACCAGAACAGGCCCAGGGTCCAGGAAGAGGCGAAGAGGCCAATGGATGCGAATCCACTCATCGAGGCGATCAAAGCGATGGGTGTGGTCAAGAGTCCAGCCCATAATCCATATTTACTGATAATGCGGCCAGTTAAAAAAGTGTCTGTGATAAAGCCAAGCAGACCCACCATGCTGAAGAATCCGCCGATGAAGCCTGCGCTTTCTGCCGTGTCTGGAAATTGAATGGACGTCATGTTGTAAAAGATGACGTCCATTACAAAATAAGCCACGCGCCAAATGGCGGCAAGGCCAAAGACAAGCAGAATGTAACGATTGCGAAACAATGCGCTGACCGGCTGTTGGATCTGCGGCGTTGAATCGATCGATTGTGGTTGTGGCTTTTTCCTGCCCTTCAAAATGATGCTTTGAATTGAGATCGCAATGAAGAAACAAACTGCAACGAGGATATATAAATTTTCAGTGCCCAGTGTATATGCCAGCCCGCCTGCAAATGGACCTGCAACAACATAGGATAGCCACGAGCCGGCGTTGAGCAAACCAAACAGACGCTTACCCTGGCGAACATCAAAGATGTCTGAAGCCAGGGTCCAAAACGCGAGCACTGCTAAATTGATGAGCGTTTGAGTCCAAATGGGGAGCAACAAAGCCAGCCATTTGGTGGGAGCGATGGCAAGCCCTATACGCAGTATCAGGGTGGTAATGGCAATGAAAAGGAGTGTCGACCATAACCAGCGCGCCAATGTGACCCGCTCCGATATTTTTAAAAAAATTGCTGTGATGGTTGAAACCACAACAGCAATTCCGATATATGTAAGCGGGATGTAAGAGGCATCCCAATATTCCAGGAACAGCGGCATGGAAATGGTCTGTGCAAACAACATAGCCGCACCCAAAAAGAAATATTGGGCCAGCATGAGATAGACCGTGCGGCGTTCATCTGGGCGGATGTTGAGGACAATATCGAGTCTATTCAGCATATTCGGAGGATTTCGGTAGTATATCATGTGGGTTTGTACAGGATGGTAAAATTCATCCACGATGCAAAAGATACTTCAGGAAAAGCGCACGGTGTTGGGTCTTGCTGTATTTGCATTAATTTCGCTGGTGTTATTGACCAATGCGCTTGGCAATATTGATTTTCAACCGTCCCAACCCATTGGTGGCGGATCTGAAGGACAGAGTGTTGGTCAGCCCTCAGACCCGGCTCGGTTGTTGGAAATTGCGGTCGAGGTCCCACTCTGGAAACAGGTAGCATTGGCGGTGGCTGTATTTCTTTTTTTGCTGTTGGCTACATCCTTGCTGGGTCCCGAGCTTAGAAAAAAACTTCTGCTGATCTTTTTGCGTGTGGCAATTTTCATGCTGCTTCTGGTCTATATCATCAAGAAAAGGCCTGAATTATTCGCCCAACTCTTCGGCGGAATTGCTGGGATGAACCAGAATTCTTCGATAGCCCCACAGGCGGATGCGGTCCCGGAGCCTGTTTTTGTGCCTCCCCAGGAGGTTAGTTGGCTATCCTATGCGGTTGCGCTTGGTGTGATCTTGCTGGTGATATTTTCGATCTGGTGGGGAAACAGAATTTGGAATCGCATTCGAGAATTGAGCGCCCCACATGAGCCGTTAAAAGGTATCGCAAAAATTGCACGCGCCTCGCTGAGTGACCTGAAGGCGGGCCGCAGCTATGAAAATGCAATTGTGGAATGTTACGGCCGCATGAGTGAAGCTGTCGCTAAAAAACAAGGGCTGCAACGTTCCCACGAAATGACCCCCTCTGAATTTGCGACGCGTCTTACGCGAGCCGGCCTGCCGCGTGCACCCATTGAAAAACTGACAGGCCTCTTTGAGCTGGTTCGATATGGAAAACATCCAGCCGGACAGATGGAAATCAATGAGGCTGTCCAGTGCTTGACATTAATTTTGAAATACTGTGGGGAGGAAGCATGATCCAACGCAAACCGCTTTTTATCTTTCTGGTTTCTGTACTGTGTTTGGTCACCGCTTACGCGTTGCGCGAACCGATCTATGTGTTTGTGATCGTGCCGCTTGCCTATATTTGGTGGCTGATCACTTTGTATTATCACGTCCTTCCACAAGTTGCGATTTGGATTGTGCTTATTTATGTTATTTTCTATACAGGTATTCGCGGGTTATTAATTGAAATTCCTGCGGGCAGGACCGTTTTTTTGCAGAGACAAAAAGCAAAAGGTCCTGTTGAATCCCTGGCTTCATTGGTTCACAAAACAGGCAGGGGAGTTTATTACAAGTGGCTTATCGCCAATCGATTGGGGCGGGTGGCACGTGAGCTGTTGGACCAGCGAGAAGGCCGCCAGACAAAACATAAAGTTACCCGCCTTTCCGGCCGGGACTGGAATCCGCCACAGGATGTAGCAGCCTATTTGGAATCCGGTGTGAACGGCTCGTTTGCAGATTATCCGCGCAGAAGGTGGCGCGCACCGCGTACTCCGCTGGATATTAATCCGCAGCAGGTGATCGAATATCTTGAATCTGAAATGGAGAACAACCGAAATGGACATCGCTAAAGTTTCGGAAATCAGCAAGGCCGTCATCACTGAAGTGGAACGTGCCGTGGTGGGCAAGCGGGATCTTCTGGAAAACATCATGGCTGCCACGCTTGCAGGCGGGCACGTTCTGTTGGAGGATTTTCCGGGTTTGGGAAAGACTCTGATCGCACGTAGTTTTTCCTCAGCGCTTGGATTGGATTTCAAGCGTATTCAATTCACCCCTGATCTTTTACCCGGCGACATCACCGGCGGCTATATTTTCAATCGCACAAAAAATAAATTTGAATTGCGTCAAGGTCCCGTCTTCACCAACATTTTGCTTGCGGACGAAATTAACCGCGCCTCCCCCAAAACGCAATCCGCACTTTTGGAGGCGATGCAGGAGGGACAGGTCACCTTGGAAGGGGAGAGCCTGCCGTTGCCTGAGCCTTTCGTTGTACTTGCCACGCAGAACCCCATTGAGTATGAAGGCACGTTCCCACTGCCTGAAGCGCAACTGGATCGTTTCATGATCAAGCTGACCGTTGGTTATCCAACTGCAGAGGAGGAAAAGGAAATCCTGCAGCGACGCCGCTTACGCAAGCAGGATGAATTGAACTTGCGCGTGATCGCCAGGCCAAAACAAATCCTTGAAATGCGTGCCGCATTGGAGGAAGTACATGTTGATTCCGACCTTGAGGAATACATTTCGAAGATCGTTCATGCCACACGTATTGACCGTCGCGTATCCGTTGGAGCCAGTCCGCGCGGCTCGCTGGCGTTTCTAAAAATGGCGCGTGCCAATGCCGCCATTGCTGGTCGCGAATTCGTTTTACCGGATGATATCAAGCGGTTTGCACCTGCGATTCTGAGCCATCGTATTTTGCTTCAACCCGAATATTGGATGTCGCAGCAGGTCAATGGCGAAGTCATTCGGGATGTGCTTTCTCAAACTCCCGTGCCCGTGATTCGATAGTTTGGAGTCGTGCAGCTAAATGCCACGAAGTGGATGCGCCTGAAATCATGCAGCGTTTCATTTTTCTTTCCACCATTGTTTATCTACTCCTGCTTGCCGGGTTGGTCACGCTGCGCGGTGAGTTGATCGCGCTTGCGATTCCGTTTTTGCTGTACCTCCTTTATGGGTTTTACAATGCCCCTGAGATTCCATTGCTCAAAATTGAACGGAGGTTATCCAGTGAAAAAGCGGCTCCCGGCTCTGATATTCTGATAAGAATAATTATCGAAAACAATGGAAGTGATATCGAAGAGCTTTATCTTGAAGATCAACTTTCACCGAACCTATCCATACGCATCGGTTCCAGCCGGCACCTGATTCGGCTTCCAAGGAACAGTACTCAAACTGTAAGTTACACACTTGCAGGCCCGCGCGGCGCGTATACCTTTGAATCAGTTTCCATCGAAGCCCGCGATATGCTTGGCTTGATCGGTCACAAGGTATCTGTTTTGGCACAGGGCCAGTTATTTGTCTTTCCTGATGTACGCAGATTGAAATCGATATCCATTCGTCCGCGCAAAACACGTGTGTACGCCGGCCAAATTCCCGCTCGCGCCGGTGGCACGGGAACAGAATTTTTCGGTGTTCGTGAGTATCAACCCGGTGATTCCCCCCGTTCTGTTAATTGGCATGTTACGGCACGTCATGCCGAAGCGTTGTTTGCCAACGAATTTCAACAGGAACGCGTTGCAGACGTGGGCATTGTGTTGGACGCGCGCGAACGGGCGAATCTCTTCCATGAAACGCATTCCATTTTTGAACATTCCGTTACTGCCGCTGCCGCAATTGCGGATGCTTTTATCTCGCAGGGCAACCGTGTGGGCTTGCTGATTTACGGAAGTTACCTGAGTTGGACGTTGCCAGGATATGGAAAAATTCAACGTGAAAAAATATTGCGATCCTTGGCGCGTGCCGTCCCAGGGGTCAGTTCTGTGTTTGAAGGATTGGAGCATCTTTCTTCGCGCATGTTCCCGCCCGAATCGCAGATCGTTTTGGTCAGTTCGCTGGTCCACGACGATTTGAATATTGTTGTGCAATTGCGCGCTCGTGGATATCAGGTGCTCGTCGTGAGCCCTGATCCGATTAAATTTGAAAGCAGCCTGTTGCCGCCATCAAAAGATGTTGAGCTTGCTTCGCGCATCATCCGTATGGAGCGGGATCTATTGATCAAACGCCTTAAGCGAGCCGGAGTCCAGGTGATCGAGTGGGATGTGTCGAAGCCATTCGATCAGGCTGTCGGTCCCGCCCTGATGCGGCCTCATTCGCAATCCATTGCTTATCGGAGAATGTCGTGACCAGTATCGCTTTGTTTGTCAGCATGTTCTTAAGTGTCGGGTCCATGTATTGGGGATATTTCCATGCCGGTTTTGAACTTGCGTCAAGATGGATATTGTTCATCGGAATTTTCTGGATATTTTCACAATGGCGTCATTGGAATTGGGTTTCTTCCTTTGTTTTATTCGGCTTTGTTATTTTTTCAGCGGCTGGATTGATTTTTGGATTTGATTTCAGTTGGATGATGGCTGGTTCGGTCTTCGCGCTCGTCGCATGGGACCTGACTGATTTCCGCCGCCGCCTGCGGTTTTCAGCCATTGATGACGACACACTTGGCATGGAGAGACGGCATCTGGCGCGTTTGACCCTGCTGACATTGATTGGATTGACCCTTGTTTCTTTGGCATTGTTTCTCCAAATTAAATTCACATTTGAGTGGGGGGTATTTCTTGTGATCGTAGCGGTGTTTGGGTTGGTTCAACTCATCGGCTGGTTCCGCAGGCAAATCAAATAATTAATGAAGGCGTTTGTTTTCTTCGATGTTGATTTCCGGGGCGAAAATATTCGGGCATTTCCAGGTTAATTTAACTTTTTTCTTAAATATGCACAATGTCCATTGCTTTGGGCTGTAGGCGCCAAGGCATTTCCATATATTCACCCTTCGGTTTTGTAAGAACTGGCAAAATGAAAGGTGGGTGTAATTAATTTTACTTACGTTGGATTTACAAGCTGATATCATAAGCCGATTTTTTTTCATAAATTGTTACGAAAATTGAATTAATTGTTCTCTTTGAATTATCTAGACAAAAAGGCCTTTATGTTTGATAAAAATATTAAATTTGTATTTATTTTTCTTTTCGCTGTTTCTTCCCTGATGGCAAGCCTGGCTTTTCCATCACAGGTGCTCGCAGATGATGAGGTTCCACCTTCGGATCCGGCGCCGGAAGCAGGTGTGTCGAATACTGATGAAAGTGCGGTAATTGACCAGGGTATTTCTGAAGATTCTGTTGTGGAGCTGCTGCAAGTGATGGACGAAGCCGGCGTTGTTTTGACCGATGAGAACGGCGACGTCCTGCCTCTGGTCTCTGAAGAAGCTCTCGATCTTTTGACCGTTCCCGATCCTTACATTGTCCGCAGCGGTGTGACGTATCGTTTTCTGCCGGTTGGCGGTTGTGCTGCCTTCCCCGGGGATCCAAACTGTACCGAATCGGCAACGCCAATTCAGGCGGCGATCGATTTCTCTGCGAATGGCGAGACGATCTTTGTTGACCCCGGCACTTATGTTGAGCAATTGGTGATTAACAAGGATATTATTTTACAGGCCACAGCACCGGGTGCGATCATTAAATCCCCTGATACCCTGACCAACTTTTTCATGAGCGGTTCGAATCATAATTATCCAGTCGTGTATGTGCACGATACCGCCAATGCATCCATTATTGGCTTTGTCATTGATGGGGATAATAATGGAGACAGCAACTATCGCTTCGATGGAGTGGGGTATTACAATGCCGGTGGGACGATCCAGAATAATACCATTCAAAATATCATGAATTCCTCCTTTTCCGGTGCCCAACACGGTGTGGGAATATTTGTGTACGCGCCCAACGGCAATCCGTATAATGTTGTTATTGATGGTAATGTAATCGAGGATTATCAAAAAAATGGCATGACGATATCCGGAAGCGGGGTTATGGCTGAAATTACAGATAATATCGTCACTGGTGCCGGGCCAACTTCGGTGACGGCACAGAATGGAATTCAGGTTTCCGGCGGTGCAGACGCATTGATTCAGGGGAATACGGTTACTGGAAATGTGTACATCCCGGATACCACTGTTTCTACCGGAATTTTATTTTTTGGTCCCGGTGATGTCGAGATAGTCGATAATGATCTTGATGGAAATGACATGAATGCCTATGTGACTGGCGCCGGCACAGTCGAGGTCACAGGGAATACCATATCGAACGGGCTTTGGAATGGATTGTGGGTGGATAGTTCCGGGTCGACCACGATCACTGATAATAGCTTCACGGGCAATACCAAAGGTATTGGCCTGGATAACATGCTCAATATGCCTGGCGTTGAGATCAGTGGAAATGTTTTTACAGGGAATACATTGGCTATTGCCAATTACGATACTGTGGATGTGGATGCGACCGGCAATTTCTGGGGGTGCCCAACCGGTCCCGATGACCCGGCGTGTGACCCGGTTTCCGATTATGTTATTTACGATCCCTGGCTTGACGAGGATCCCTTTATTGTTGTGCCTCCTGTTGTGAATGATAAAAATCATGTAAATCGTGTACAAGTCACTCCGCCTTTCATTATCCCCGTAACTGGTGAACTCACCGAGATCAGTTGTGAGACCGAATCCTCCACGCTGCTTGCTGGTGAAGTGAAAGTGACTCTTGCTGGCTTGTGTGGTTACCAAATCATGCTGGAAGTTCTGGCAAATGAGGTGCTGCCGGCAAAACTGGATAATGGAGATAACCTCTTGTTCGGTGTGAACATCATTCTTTTCAAGAATGGAACATTGATTGATAAATTACCTGCTGATGCGAGTATCGTCATTTCCTTTCCATCAACTGGCTCTGCCATGAAATTAAATTCAAGTGTCAATGCCTGGCAGGAAATTATAGGAAAAGATATCGACGGGCAATTTGAGGTGGATGCGGGTCCCGGTACTTTTGTTTTGGTAGGAAGATGATTTCAAAAAGCCCTCTCGTTCGAGAGGGCTTTTTATTTTATTTCCGCCAGCCACTTTTCTGTTTCCGCTGGTGATTTTAAGTGAACGATCTTCAAATGTGTGTTTTCCATCTGGGCGAATAGTTTGGGATATTCCTGTTTTCGCCGCCAATAGGTTTTGAATAACCAATTGAACAACGAATCCTGCGACCAGACTTTCAAGTGTGTCCAAAAAATTTCCACATTGTCCGAGAACAGTTTTTCCTTTGTGATGGAACGGCGGATGGTGCGTGTGAGCAGCCGCCAAAAGACAACGTGAAATGGATAGTCCAGCCAGATCGCCATTTCTGCGCGACCCCAAACCACATCGCGGACAACATGATAATTTCCTGCCGCCACCCAAACTTCCGATTGAGTCGCTTTCGTCACTCGTTGGCGGAAAATATCATCTGGCGCTTCGATCCAGTTTGGTTCCCAATGCAAGGCATCCAATTCGATGAAGTCGCCTCCGATTCTTTTGGCAAGTCTGGCGGCGAGCGTGGATTTGCCCGAACTGGTGGTGCCAATTACAACAATGCGCGCAAAGGGGAAGTTGTTCATAAAGGAACGAGGATTATAATTCCTCAATAAAATTTTTACCGAGGATAAGCCAAATGTTCGATCTTCCCGATCATGAAATTCTCCCACTCTCAAAACAACATGTCTTCTGGACCTGGTCTGCCCAGGCGAAAGTCAATCCTATTGCCATTAAAAAGGCCAAAGGTGTATATTTTTGGGATGTGGATGATAAAAAATATTTAGACTTTAATTCCATGACGATGTGTGTCAACATTGGTCATGGAAATGAAAAAGTCATCAAGGCCATGCAAGAGCAGGCAGGCGAGTTGCCATATGCCGCACCGGGCATGACCACCAAGGTCCGCGCGTTGGCGAGCAAAGCTGTCGCGCAAATCACACCGCAGGGCGCGTTGAGCAAAGTGCTATTCACGCTTGGTGGTGCGGACGCGAATGAGAACGCAATTAAGATCGCACGTGGATACACCAAGCGTCACAAGATATTAACGCGTTATCGTTCATATCATGGTGCATCCGCTGGCGCGATGGCCGCCACGGGTGATCCGCGACGGGTGGCTTGGGAGCCGAATCTGATGACCGGTGTGATTCATTTTCTTGATCCATATCGCTATCGTTCTACATTCCATCGCACCACTCCTGATATTTCTGAAGAGGAGTTTTCACGCGACTATTTGAATCACCTCGAAGAAATCATTCTCTACGAGGGACCTGAGTCCATCGCCGCTGTCTTGCTGGAAACTGTTACGGGCACGAATGGCATTATCATCCCTCCAAACGGATACATGCAGGGTGTGCGCGCCTTGTGTGATAAATACGGCATCCTGATGATCTGCGACGAAGTGATGAGCGGATTTGGTCGCACAGGTAAAATGTTCGCCATCGAACATTGGAATGTTGTCCCAGACATGATTACGATGGCAAAGGGATTAACGTCCGCGTATGCGCCGCTCGGTGCAGTGGCGATGAAGCCAGAGATTGCCGCGGCATTTGACGAACATGCTTTTGAAAGTGGTCTGACTTATACATCACATCCCATTTCATTGGCGGCAGCGATTGCAAATATTGAAGTGATGAAAGAAGAAAAAATCGTCGAGCACGCATTTCAAATGGGAAGCGTCTTGCGAAGGATGTTAACGGATTTGGGCGAGGCGCATCCTTCGATTGGAGAAGTGCGCAATATTGGGTTGTTTGGGATTATTGAATTGGTGAAGGATAGAAAGACAAAAGAGCCGCTGGCTCCATGGAACAGTTCGTCCCCGGAAATGTCTGCGCTGAAGAAATATTGCACCGATCACGGTTTGTTTGTGTACACTCACTGGCACACGGTGTTAATCATCCCACCGTTGATCATTACGGAAGAGGAATTGAAAGAGGGGATGGATATTTTGGATAATGCATTGGAAATTACAGATCAGGCTATAAAATAAAAAGTAAGTCGCGTTTTAAACGTTACCTACTGGTATTTCTACGATAAATCTTGTTCCTTTTCCAAGTTCACTTTCAACATTGATCTCTCCGCCGTGCGCTTGAATGAGTTGCTTGGCAATTGCGAGGCCGAGGCCGCTGTTGGTGCGGCCGGTGCGGGATTTGTCTCCGCGCCAGAATCTATCGAAGATAAATGGGATGTCTTCCGCGGGGATTCCTGCGCCGGTGTCTTTGACTTCGATGCGAATTCCATTTTCGATGGATGCGGTACTCAGAGAAATGCTTCCGCCTTCGGATGTGTGCCGCAGCGCGTTGGAAATCAGGTTGGATAATACTTGATTGAGGCGGTCGTAATCGGCGGTCAACTCCTGAGATGAATCAGCGATGCTGGTTTTCAGGTCAATACCGAGGGAGGCGGCTTGGGCGGAAAAACTTGTGGTGAGATCATGAATCAAATCAGCGAGCAGGAAGCGGGTGGGATGAAGCGGCAGTTGTCCCGTTTCCGCAAGTGAGAGTGTTTGCAGATCATTGACGAGGCGGGCAAGTAGTTTGGTTTCATCCAATGTGTTGTTGATGTGTTCAGTTGTTGGTTCGTATACCCCGTCGATCACGCCTTCGAGATTGCCTTGAATGATGTGCAGCGGAGTGCGGAGTTCGTGAGCGATATCGGAAGTTAAGTTGCGGCGCTGTTGATCGGAGCGTTCCAATTCGCTGACCATTTTATTGAAACGGCTGACCAACTCGCTGAACATATCTGATTTATTTTCCGGCACACGCACGGAGAGATCGCCTTCCGCAATGGCGTCGATTGCATTGAACATCTGCCCAAGAGGTTTGCCGAAACGGGTGTATAAATTGAATATGGTGAAGATCGCAAGCAGAGTCACCGCGAATGGTGCACCGCATAACAGAAGCCAGATGTTCCGAACCCCGGCATATTCTGAAAACGCCCAATATAGAATTGCAGCCGTGCCGCCGATAAACAGCAGGGCGAAGCCAAAGAAGAAAACTCCAAATGGAAAGAATCGACGTCTTCCGCGCCTGCGGAATTGAAAACGAGGTGGACCATGATGAGAGTTTTCGAAATTATGATGATGCATGATTATTTCTGTTCCACGAAGCGATAGCCGATGCCGTATACCGTTTCAATCGAGGGGCTGTTCGAATCGACTTCGAGTTTTTTGCGGAGATTCTTGATGTGCGAGTCCACGCTGCGATCAATGCTGGAGGCTGCGCCGTGCAGGTCTTCGAGCAATTGTTCGCGGGTGAGGGTTTGCCCCGGTCGACTCGCGAGAATGAAAAGCAATTTGAATTCGTTTGGTGTTAATCTGATGGGCATGCCGTTGAATGTAACGGAATATTTTTCCGAGTCGATTTCAAGCGCACCGATGCGAATGATCGATGGTGTTTTGATTTCTCCGCGGGTGCGGCGAAGAAGCGCACGTACACGGGCGACGAGGGCGCGAGGTGAAAATGGCTTGGTGATGTAATCATCCGCGCCGATCTCAAGCCCGGTGACCTGGTCCACTTCTTCGGCGAGGGCGGTGAGCATGATAATGGGAACGTCACTTTCGCGGCGCAGGATCTTGCACACTTCGCGTCCGTCGATGTTGGGGAGCATGAGGTCGAGGACGATGAGATCTGGTTTTTCACGGCGGGCAGTTGTCAGCGCGGATTGACCGTCGCCGGCCGTCAGAACGCGATAGCCGTTCTTTTCCAGATAATCCCGTGCAAGGCGGGCGATCTTGGGTTCGTCATCTACAATGAGGATGAGTTCAGGCATGGGGAAAGTATAAAGTACAAAGGATGAATTATGAAGGATGAATGCGAAATTATCCGCTTATAACTTCCACTATCACCTTTCCCTTCGTGTGGCCGTTTTCAACATGGCGATGTGCCGCGACGATTTGATCCAGCGAGTAGATTTTGTCGATCACTGGTTTTAGTTTGTTTTCCTCAATAAGTTGTCGAAAGAAATCCATATCCTTGTCGTTTGGCTGTGCAAGATGCATTTTCAATCTGTTATCGCCGGTCAGCTTGCTCAACAGGATTTGAGTTAGTAAGAAACGTTTCTTTAACGGGTTTTCCGTAATAAAGACGCTTGTTTCAGTTAAAGAAGGTTTGCAGCTTAAATACGTGCGCCAACCGACGGCATCCAGAATAATGTCATACTTTTTGCCATTCTTTGCGAAATCCTCTTTGGTGTAGTCGATCATATGATCTGCGCCAAGCTCTTTCACCCAGCCAAGGTTGGATGTGCTGCAAACAGCGGTTACTTCTGTTTCATAATACTTGGCAAATTGAACGGCAAAATGACCAACGCCGCCCGAAGCGCCGTAGATCAAAACTTTTTGTCCCTTCTTGATTTGAGCTATATCTCTCAATGCTTGCAGTGCTGTCAGGGCAGCGCAGGGTATTGATGCCATTTCATTAAACGTCAAGTTGTTGGGCATCAGGCTGATTCTGTTTTCACGAACGCGCACATATTCTGCATGTGACCCGAGACAGCTTCCGAAGACACGGTCACCGACTTTAAATCTGCTCACATTTTTGCCGACGGCTTCAACAGTGCCGGCAACGTCAATGCCGAGGATTTGATCCTTCGGCGTGAAAAAGCCATTGCTTGATCTTGTAGGTAAAAAGCCTTTTCGAAACAGATAATCATACGGGTTGACAGATGCGCTGTGTACTTTTATCAGCACTCTGTCATCGTGCTCAGCTTGAATGGCGGGTTTCTCGGCTTCTTCTATCTTCAGGACTTCGGGGGGACCGTACGATCTATAGACTGCAGCTTTCATAAGATTATTCTCCAAATCAGGTAATGATTCTACTTATCCAGTCAACCCTGCAATCAGGGTTGACTGGATTTTGATGGTTGTACGGTTTGGCCTTTATTCCTTCTTATCGCTTTCTTCTTCAGGTTTTTCACCGTGGGCGCGTTTATGCCAATCGTTGAACATGGGCGGCACGCCGTCTTCCCAGTTTCTTCCCCACGGTCCATGCCGGTGATGACCATGTCGCATTCCGCGGAAGAAGATCATCTTCAGGAAGCCGAAGAACAGGAACAGGAAGAGGATCGAGAAGCAGATGCCGCCGGGGAAGAAGCCGAAGTGGTGATGACCATACATCATTGGGTAGCCCGGACCGTATCCATACGCATGACCGTACATCATGGGTGGGACGTTGACAGCCTGACCGTTTTCAGCGGCTTTTGCGATGGCAGTTGCCACTGCGGGGGCTTGTGAAATTCCATTGGCTTCCCCGGCTTTGAAAGCCATAAAGCCGCCTGCCGCGATCAGGCCGATCAGGAGTAAAACCCCGATCACGCGAAAAACTAAACCGTTGCGAAACATTGTTACCTCCAATAGGTGATTGATTTGGTTTGTTCTTACGCGCTAAATGTATCAATCCATTGTGTAGGAATTGTGGACAGGTGTGTCAGAGATTGTGTAGGGTGTATAAGAGAAATGTAGGCGTACAGCCATGATAAAATACGGGCGGTAATAACCGAGGTAAAAGCATCGTCAGGATGATGCTTGAAATGAATACAAATTCAGGTGGAAACCGCCCCCAATATACTTAGGGTGCCGCCTGCAAACAGGAAAATAAAATGACAGAGAAGCATGTGAAGGTGTTGATTTTAGGATCTGGTCCTGCCGGATTGTCCGCAGCGTTGTATGCAGCACGCGCCGAGTTGGAGCCGATCGTTCTGACTGGGATGCAGTTGGGCGGGCAGGCTGCGTTGACTCATACCATCGAAAATTATCCGGGCTTTCCGGAAGGTGTGGGTGGGGCGCAATTGGGCGAATTGTTCCAAAAGCAGGCCGAACATTTCGGTGCGAAAGTTGAATTTGACATGGCGCACGAAGTGGATTTATCCCAGCGTCCATACACGGTCAAGACCGACAGCGGCGAGTACAAAGCCGAAACTTTAATTCTTTCCACCGGCGCGAATCCGAATCAGTTGGGAATTCCACGCGAAGTCGAAATGACCGGTCGCGGCATTTCCTATTGTGCCACTTGTGACGGCTGGTTTTTCAAGGATAAGAAGGTTGTCATTGTGGGTGGCGGCGACAGCGCATTTGAAGAGGCGCTCTTCATCACTCGTTATGCTTCCTCGGTTACACTAATTCATCGCCGCGAAGAATTCCGCGCGGGTGCCATTTTGCAAAAGCGCGCAAAGGAACACCCCAAGATGAACTTCATTTTGAATACCGTTGTCACCGATGTAGTGGGCACGGAAAAACTTGAAGCTTTGAAATTGAAGAACGTTTTAACCGGTGAAGAATCCACTTTCGAGGCCGATGGTCTGTTCATCTTTATCGGCCATACGCCGAACTCACAAATGTTCAAAGGTCAGCTCGAAATGAGCGACCTTGGCTATGTCATCGTCAACGACAAAATGGAAACCAGTGTGGAAGGCGTGTACGCCGCAGGTGAGATCGCCGACCCGCATTTCCGCCAGGTCATCACATCCGCAGGCATGGGCGCGGCGGCGGCGATCCAGGCGACGAAGTTCCTTGAAGAAAAGGAATCAGTTCACAGTTAAGGATGAAGCGATGAAGATCGCGCATCACCCATAACGGATGGCTGATTCCGTCCAAATGGCAGAATCCAACCGAATACATTTTCACCAAAAGGACTCGCAATTCGCCGAGTCCTTTTGGTGCGCGAAAAAATGTGACATTTTGTACTTTTGACCTGTTACACTTTTCGGATAAAATGAATGAAAAATAGCGGCGTTGCCACGCCGACAAAAACCATTGGAGGAAGAATGAAGAAAATCTCTATTATCGGCGCCGGTATGACGGGCTCCACGGCCGCGCACTGGATTGCCGAACGTGAACTTGCCGACGTTGTTTTGCTGGATGTGGTGGAGGGAATGCCGCAGGGAAAAAGCCTCGATCTGGCCCAAGCCATGCCGATTATCGGCAAGGATTCTGAGATTACCGGCACGAATGATTATGCCGCCACCAAAGGCTCAGACATCATCATAATCACCGCCGGCCTTGCCCGCAAACCTGGCATGAGCCGCGATGACCTGCTCAAGACCAATGCCGAGATCGTCGGCAAAGCCGCCACCGAAACCTTGAAATATTCCCCCGATGCGATCTACATTGTATTGACCAATCCGTTGGATACGATGGCGTATCTGACCATGAAGAAGACCGGTCTTCCCCGCGAGCGCGTGATCGGCCAGGCAGGTATTTTGGACTCTGCCCGTATGCGCGCTTTCGTTGCGATGGAAACCGGTGTGAGCGTTGAAAATATCAATTGCTACGTATTGGGCGGACACGGCGATGAGATGGTTCCGCTGACCCGTCACTCCAATGTGGCCGGCATTCCTTTGAAGGAATATTTACCTGCCGACAAACTGGAAGCCATTGTTAACCGCACACGCAAGGGTGGCGGGGAGATCGTCAATTTGTTGAAGACCGGCTCCGCTTATTACGCTCCCTCGATGGCTTGTGTGCAGATGGCTGATGCAATCCTCAAAGATAAGAAATTAATCGTTCCCTGCGCTGCCTATATGAACGGTGAGTATGGCTTGAAGGATATGTACTTCGGTGTGCCTGTCATGCTCGGTGCAGGCGGAATGGAAAGAATTATCGAATACAAGTTCGATGCTGAAGAGAAAGCCATGTTCGAGAAATCCGCCGCCTCTGTCAAAGAGACGCATGAAGCGTTGAAGAGTTTGGTCACACTCTAATTTGATCCACATTCGCCGGAGGAAAAAATGATCTTGCATGAAAAAATCTCAGCTCAATTGCCTGCATGGCGTGAGCGAATCAAGTCTCTTGCCAAGGAACATGCCGAAGTTAAAGTGGATGATGTCACTGTGGGCCAGATCGTCGGCGGCATGCGCGATATCAAGTCGATGTTGTCTGATATTTCATTTGTCGATCCTGCCGAAGGAATTCGCTTCCGCGGTTTATCCATTCCTGAATTGTTGAAGGCGCTGCCGAAAGCGCGAGGTGGAAAGATGCCTTTGGTGGGCGGCCTGTATTATCTGCTCATGATTGGCGAAGTGCCCGGCAAGGAAGACGCACAAGCAGTGGAAGCCGAATGGGCCAGACGTGCCACTGTTCCTGATTATGTTTTCAAAATGCTCAAGACCATGCCGAAAGAGACGCACCCAATGACTCTCTTTTCACAGGCTGTGCTTGCGTTGCAGAGCGGCTCGATCTTCGCCAGTAAATATCACAGCATGAAAAAGGATGTCTATTGGGAGGCGGCCCTTGAAGACAGCCTTGATCTGACTGCAAAGCTTCCTGTGATCGCAGCCTATATTTATCGGATGAAATATTTTGGAGAGAGCGGAAAACCAAAATACAACCCCAAACTGGATTACGGCGCAAACTTTGCCAAGATGATGAAGGTTTCGGACAAGAAGGGGTATTCCGAACTTGCGCGCTTGTATTTCATCCTGCATAGCGATCATGAAGCGGGAAATGTATCCGCCCACACGATGCATCTTGTTGGATCCGCTCTTTCCGACCCATACCTTTCCTTCTCCGCTGCATTGAACGGTCTTGCGGGACCTTTGCATGGTCTGGCAAATCAGGAGTGTCTGGGCTGGTTGTTGGAAGTGCATAAGAAATTTGGCGGCGTACCCTCGCGTGATGATCTCTACAAATTCGCATGGGACACACTCAATGGCGGTCATGTCATCCCCGGTTACGGTCACGCTGTGCTGCGTGTTCCTGATCCGCGTTACATGGCGCAAATGGAATTTGCCAAGAAGCGCTTCCCGGATGATGAACTCCTCCGCCTCGCCGATCTGGTTTTTGACGTAGTACCTGCTGTACTCAAAGAACAAGGCAAGGCCAAGAATCCTGCTCCGAATGTGGATGCGATCTCTGGCACTCTGCAACATTATTATGGCGTGCGCGAGTTCGATTTCTATACCGTATTGTTTGGTGTAGGCCGTGCTCTCGGTGTAACGGCTAATTACGTGTGGGCACGTGCGCTCGGCCAGCCGATAGAACGCCCCAAATCATTGACCACAAAAATGCTCGAGGATGCAGTTTCAAAAGCAGGCCAGCCTGCTTAATAAAAAATAGACCAAAGTGGCCTGAGAAAGCTCAGGCCACTTTTCTGTTATCCCAGATATTTACTGACTTTTCCTGCGATCAGGTATAAGATCCACATATTATTTACAAAAATACTCAAAACAAGAAGAAATAATGGAATCTTAAACCAATTTTGTTTGGCAGTACCGCCCAGGGTGATTGCGACAAACAGAACAAGGGCATATGTCCAATCCGGGGAATAAAGAAACGGCTCGACTCCGTACCCAATGTGTAAAACGTAGTTAAATAACAAGCAGACAAACATGGCCGCCGCAAGATGAGCATTGGATGTGTTCAAGCGAATATCTTTCAAGAAATAAAAGAACGCCAGGATTAATGTCCCAAGCCAGAATATCAATGACGGCCAGCCAAACCATGCATATTGGTTGATGGTGCCATTTAGAAAGTTGAAGCGGGGCATTTCGTTGCGAATACTTGTGTACGGTTCCGGTGCGGTGATGTTGTAGACGAATAAATTTTCGGCCATGAGCACTGCACGTTTTAAAGTGACCTCTTTTTGGAATTCCCGCTCTCCGGAAAGGTTGCCGGGAATAAAAACATATTCATTGGATGGATATATGGATTTCGATAAAATATTCAAGCCGATGCTGATCGAAATTACAAAAGCAAACAGAATGGTTGTTCGCTTCAAATTTCCTAGAACAAGTAATGTCGTGATGCCCTGTTGTACAATGTTCGAAATCGTAATGCCAAAGGTTGTGATGTCTGCTGCGGCAAGCAGGTAAATGGACTTGTTGTTTATCAGCAGCCACACGGAAAAGAGCAGGCAAAGTGCTGAGAAAATATAGGTTTCTATCACCCCGGCGAAGATTAAATGGGAAGAGGAAAGTCCGAGCAGGGAGGCGAATAAAATGGCGTTGACTTCGTCAGAGGAAATTTGTTTTACGATTTTCCACATCAGGAATACACACCCGCCACCGGCCAGGGAAAGGACCGATATGTTTGCTTCATATGGGTTCCCTGAGGTGAAAAGTGACATTGTTGCGACCAATGGACGAAAGAGAATATAGGAAAACGGATGTACGGCGCGGATGCCAAGATCCCTGCCATCCTCCAGCGCCATGCGGCGAAGCCAGGACCAGTTGTCGGCTTCAAAGTAAACATTGTTGGTATTAATGTCAAACCTGTTGAATATTCGCGCCAATAAATAATACCCAACGATGAATAATAGCAACAAAATCAGGCCTTGCAAATTTTCCTGAAAAAGCTTTTGCCTTTTCAGGAAAAAAAGTGCTGCCGCAATGATGATCAGCATCCAAAGAACTATTGTTAAAGTGGGGGTACTAAAAGAAAGCCGGCCTTGAAAGATGGATTTATTTCTTGCGGCTATAAATAGGGTCGCAAGCGGAAAAATGAAGGATGGTGTAAATACGAACACAAGCATCCATTTACGCAGTTGATGGTTGTAAGTGGGCAGTTGATCAATCATTGGTTTTTTGGCCAAGTTTGTCGATCAGAAATGCAAAATCCAAAACATTTTCCTTGAGGAAGTCGTAGCGTCCGCTGGCGCCGGCGTGACCTGCGCTGAAGTTTGTCTGGAGCATGGCGAGGGTATCGCCCTTTTTTACTTCGCGAATGCGCGCGAGAAATTTGGCAGGCTCCCAATACGCAACACGCGGATCGTTGTAACCGGTGGTCAATAAAAGATGGGGATATTCCACGGGTTTGATGTTGTCGTATGGCGAATAGGACAACATGTAATCAAACGCTTCCTTGCTTTCCTGTGGATTTCCCCATTGATCGTATTCCAACGTGGTAAGAGGAATGGTGGGATCGCTCATGCTGGTGACCACATCGAGAAACGGGACCTTGCATATCACCACCTTGAACAAGTCCGGCCGCATCACCATGCACGCGCCGACCAGTAAACCACCTGCGGAACCACCGATGATGGCAAGTTTTTGACTGGAGGTAAAACCTTCCTTGATCAGGTGCTCGGCACACGCAATGAAATCGGTAAACGTATTTTTCTTATTAAAGAGTTTGCCCTCCTCGTACCAGGCACGTCCCAATTCAGCTCCGCCGCGAATATGACCAATGGCAAAGATAAACCCGCGATCAAGAATGCTGAAGATGTTGGTGTTGAACGAGGCCTCGCTGGAACCGCCGTACGCGCCGTATCCATATAACATGACCGGGTTATTTCCATCGCGCTTTAATCCCTTTTTGTAGACAATGGAAATCGGCACTTGTTTTCCGTCCGTCGCGGTGGCGTTAGTATATTCCGTCACATATTGGGATTTGTCGTATCCACTTGGAATCTCATCCTCTTTTAATAGCTGCCATTCACCGCTGTTCATGTGATAATCAACGGTGGAATAAGGAGTGACTAAAGATGAATACTTTAGTCGCATCCTGGTGGTGTCGTATTCAAAGTTCGTGTCGACGAAGGCTTCGTATGTGGGGTCGGGAAATTTGACATAACGTATATCACTGACCCCGTCCGGCTTGCTCACGCGCAATTGGCGGAGGCCGCCCTGGCGCTCATGTAAAACAATGTAATCTTTAAAGGCATCAATATGTTCCACGAGAGTATCTTCGCGGTGCGGGATCAACTCCTGCCAGTTTTCCATTCCTGGTTTTGAAATGAGGGTTTTCATCACCCTGAAATTGGGCGCGTGATCGTTGGTGATGATCAGAAATGAATCGTCTTGGTGAGTTGCGTAATACTCATGGCCCGGTTGGCGCGGCTGCAGAATGGTCAAATCTGATTCGGGTTCGTCAGGAGAAATGAAGCGCATTTCCTGGGAGAGCGTGTTGTAGTGATACGTCATGATGAAACGTTCACTGCGCGTTTTGAACATGGAAAGCGAAAAAGTATCGTCCTTTTCGTGAAAGATGAGCTTGTCTTCCTTCGGATCCGTGCCCAGAATATGGCGATGCAATTTATCCGCCCGATGATATTCATCCAGTGTGACATAAAAAATGATCCGATTATCGTTTGCCCATTCAGCGCCCATGGAAAAGTACACGCTTCCAGCCGTCCTTTGAATTGACTCTGGGTACAAGGAGCCTGTTTCTAAATCCTTGAAATAGATCGTATATACCTCAGCACCTTCCAGATCGACGGAGTAGGCGAGTTTGGTGCCGTCCGGGCTGATGGCAAAGGCGCTGACACTGCAGAATTCATGCCCTTCTGCCAGTTGGTTCTGATCCAGCAGGATTTCCTCGGTCGCGTCAGGTGCATCCTTTTTGCGGCAATGAATTGGATATTGTTTTCCTGTTTCGTGTCGTTTGTAATAGAGATATTTTCCGATCTTTTCCGGCACAGTTTCATCAGCTTCCTTGATGCGGCCTTTCATTTCTTCGAAAAGCTGTTTGCGGAGCGGTTGGATGTGTCCCAGAACTTCTTCGAGGTATTCGTTTTCCGCCTGCAAATATTGCAACGCTTCCGGATTCTCCCTTTCACGCATCCAATAATATTCATCGTTGCGGGTGACTCCGTGCTGGGTGATAAAGTGTGGGCGCTTTGCTGCGATTGGAAATGGCTTCATGGTACCCTGTAATCCTTGTTGGCTAATCCTTGAATATTAATAAGTGTGCTGTCGCTTCTGATGTAAATATCGCTGTCCAACAATTGATATTCCTGATTGCCTTTCATGTAAGTACCGAGTTTCGTGAAGTTGTCGGCGATCAGATCGGGCCGGAGTTGGCCGATGCTATAGTAGTAATTCCACTTGTTGTGACCGGGATAAAACTCGCCTTCGCCGGCACCTTTGGCTACGATGGGGTCGTTCAGGCCGAGCAGATCGATGGTGGTGCGTTCGGAATAATAGGGGATTTGTCCTGCTGCATGGACGGCGATAACAGCTTCGGGGGAGGTGTTATCCTTGATGTGCAATGCCAGCTTCACGCGGCGGATATCCGCTTTGAGGAGGGGGGCGTTGTTGATGCTGTAGTTGAACCACGGTTCGCCGCTGATAATGAGCAGTGCCATGATCGCAAGCGGAATGGCAGGATTCGCTTTGGCATTGGCGAATGTCAATTTGGGCTGGGCAGTTTCAAGGTCGGAGAGGATGCGGTTTGTCATCCAGCTGAAGAGGATGAACATGGCAGGCATCCCCTGCGTGATAAATCGATTTGCAGCATTCGTCTCCGGCTCGGCGTAGTCGCCGCCGACGTAGATCGAGTAGGCGCATTGGCCGAGGAAAATGCCAAGGAGAAGGAATGTTTCGGCTGTGCGTTGTTTGTAAAAGACAAGCACTGCAAGGGAAAAAAGAAAAAGGGCAAGTACGTCGCGCGCGGCGAACTCGTTGAAGACGAGGATGCCCTTACGGGCGCGGGCCAAGAGACTATAGCCGGTGACTTTTTGATAGTATGTGGTTGGGAGGAAATCTCCAAAATAAAGTCGTTGGAAGAGAAAGACTCCGGCAACGGCAGATAGAACTGCGATGATCGGCAGGCTGGATTTCTTTTTTATGAAGAAATATATTGCAATGAGGATCGCGGAAATGGCGGCGTCGACACGGACGAGGATGGCAAGTACAAGTATGGCGCTAATAATAAATTGATTGTCCTGTTTTAACGCGAGCAGCATGGCGTAGTTGACCAGCAATACCAGCAGCCCGACTTCCATGCCGCGCAGGGACCAGAAAACGAGCGGAAAATAAAATGCGGTAATGATGGCGGCAAGTGTGGGCGCGTATTTTGATTCAGGAAGAAGGGTTTGTGAAATTTTATAAACGACCGCGATATTCGCGAGGAGGATGACAACACAAGACAGCATTACTGCCAGTGAAATTTTTGAAGCGGCAAATGGAAACAGATGCAGCACAGACATGAAGAGCACCCAGCCGAGGTTGGTGAATCCCTCCACGGGCGCTTCGCCGATATTCCATACCAGACCATGACCCCGTGCAAGGTGCTGGGCGTAGCGCATGGAGATCATGGCGTCGTCCACGAGAGTGAAGTAGCGCACTTCCTTGACGAGGAAGGATGTGCCAACGATGAAGGCCAGGTAAAAGATCGTTGAGATGATAAGAATGTATTTGATGGGGGAAAGTTTATTCATGAATGAGTGGAATTATATCCCACTCATTCATGCCACAGAGTCTTTGTGTGATTTGAAAAAATAAGATTTGTTTACTTCAAGTTGGGTAAATATTTTTCCTGCAGGCTTGCCATGTGATGATCGACGTGACCGACGAGCATGTAGATCAATGCCCGTGCGCTGACCGCATTTCCGCTGGCGGTGCCGCGATGGTCAATGGCGTTTTCGGTCATGTGGTTGATCGCAAGGCTATTGGCGCGACGAAGATATTCGAATTCCTGCAACAGATCCTTTAAAGGACGATTATCGAACCCGGCTTCTCGGACATAATCCTCCTGATCGAAGCCGGGAAGGGGATTTGGGTCATTTCGTGCGACGCACAGCAATCGATAGGAGAAGACCCGTTCCACATCGTTGAGGTGGCCGGCCACTTCTTTGATGGACCATTCCGCAGGTCCGAATTTGAAGCGGGCCTGTTCGTCGGTCAATTTTCCCAGGGCGGAATTGAGTTCGTCAATTTGTTTTGGCAGCGAAGCCAGGACGTCACCACGAGCTGCGCCGCGTTGAATGTAATCACTGTAAAAGGGGGCATACTCTTCCGAAGTTGGGGCGGTTAATTTCATTCGAAACTCCTTGGCTGCCTGGTTTCAGTCTATTGTATCTTCATAAGCTTTTGCGAGACAAGCGTGCTTTGTTCGATCTCGGTCATGCGGCCGTATAGAATTTCCTCGTTGATCTCGAGATTGTTGATGATCTTCAAGGTGGTGATGATGCCGTTGCCGATCAGCTCGGTTTCCACTTCACCGTATTCGATCTCCATGATGACGTTATCGGCGTGCATGTCATTGGCCGCGCCTTGGGGATCCTGCCAGGTGCCAAGTGCGTTCAGTTCGGTGGTGGCTTTCATAAAGTTGAGCGCTTCGGACTTTCCACGCGGTACGGTCAGGGTAAGCAGTTCGCGTTGGGTCCTTTCGAACTCGACATGCAGGGAGGCATCGCCGAACAGCAGACCAAAGAGCATGTCCTTCGCAGTTTGTAAAAGGGCATTGCCTTCATGAGTGCGGAATTCATCCGTGATCATGTCCGTTCCCTTGGCGGGCGCATCGGGTTTGAGAAGTTTGTCCGTGATCAGTTTTTCACGGGTGACGCCTTTGTAACGGGCAAGGAACAGACTGAGTTTCTTTTCGCCAAGATTTAATTTGCCAACGCGCTCGACGCGCTTTAATCGTTTTTTATTCTCAGCTTCGAGATAATGCCGGCGGTCGAATTCTTCGAGGCTGTGTGCGTCCATGCTCAGGCGCACGATCTGCTCGATGAGCCATTCGCGATCCTGATGGGCAAGGTAGGCGCGCAGCTTTTCCTCAAATTGTGGAACGAACTCCCGGTTGATCTGACGAACAACAGACTCTATCGTTGGCATATATTTTCTCTCCCAAAATAATAATGTCAGGCTGCTCTGATTTTCCAGGAATTGCGCTCAAATGGGAATGGTACTTTCGTAAGTTGCATTTAACCATTGTATAATAAACGTTTCATTGGGAACGCTGCATGGAGTTGAAATCGAATGGTTGCGTTGCCGGATAAAGGTTGAATGCCGATCATTACATCTAGCCATCGGGAATTGTTTCGCGACCCCACCACCGAGGACAAGCTGCTTCTTTTTCGTTCATTATTGGATGCCAAGGAGGATTTGACGGTGGATGTGGCTTTGGCGTTGTTGAAAACGATCCACGAAGAATTAAGCAATGAGCAGCTCGATGATCGTTCGCTGTACAAACGCTATGCGGAGGAGATCGAGGCGCTGCGTTTTCGCGCGCCGGCGGCACTTCAACAAGTGGTCAATAATTGGAAACTGCAAAAAGTGACCGATCCTCCTGAATGGTTTACCTACGAGGGAAATGATGCCTACATCAAGTGACCTGCCCGTGCTTGCCTTCGCCTCGCAATCCAAATGGGCGGACTGGCTTGCCAAAAATCACGATACATCTGACGGCCTGTGGATGAAAGTGGCGAAGAAAGACTCTGGCATTCCTTCAGTCACAATTGTTGAAGCGTTGGACATGGCATTATGCTATGGCTGGATCGACGGACAGCGCGGATCCTTTGACGATAAATATTACCTGCAAAAATACACGCCGCGCAGACCGAAAAGCACCTGGTCGAAGATCAATGTGGAAAAAGTGAAACGCCTCATTGCCAGCGGACAGATGCAGCCTGCGGGATTGAAAGCCATCGAAGCTGCAAAAGCGGACGGCCGCTGGGAAAAGGCATACGATGGGCAGAGAACCATGACTGTGCCCAAGGATTTCCAGGCCGCGTTAAATAAAAATAAAAAGGCAAAAGCTTTCTTTGAGACGCTCAATAGCGTCAATCGATTTGCCATTTTGTTTCGAATTCACAACGTTAAGAAGGCGGAGACACGCACGAGGAAGATCAAGCAGTTTATTGAGATGCTGGAAAATAATGAAAAAATCTACGGATGAGAATCTTCAATTTATTGTTGAGAAAGTGAGCTTTGTAGTTTTTTTTGAGGCCCGTTTGCACTGGTGGGGATTAACCTGGACTTTACCAGTTGGGGGTGTTTTGTATGTTACTGGATTTGCTTTGTTGATGAATTTCCTCCGAGCATTGACACCCGCCGAAGCGATTGCGCAAGGATATCCAGCAATGCCGGCTGATTGGGAGGCTGGTGTCTGGGACCATGGCCATTTCTATCAATGGTATTTACCCCAGAACCACCCATGGCTGTTTGTCGTTTCATTGATCGTGGGCGTGGGGCCTGTGATTTACATGTTTACGATGTTATGGATTGTTCTCAAGGAATGGTGGTATCTGGAAGATCGTTAGCTTGATCGTGCACCATGAATGTATCAATACGGGTGGGCGTCGTTGCGATGTTGTATGTAGATCAACCAAAATATTTTAAACCATGGCAAATTACAGAAAGTTAATAGAAAAAATTATTGAAGATCCCCGCTATCAGGAAAACATCGAATATGGTGAGCCGCGGCCGGGACACCCAGAGGGAAAGCTCAAATATCACATTGCCGAGCTGGAGGAGAATTTAGAGGCCTTGAAGGCGCGCGGCATTTCTGAAGAGGGATATTGGAAGTTGAAGTTTATGATCCATGTTCATGACACCTTCAAGAAGGAGGCCGTTCCCGGGGTTCGTATTCTTGGTCCTCTAAGCCATGCATCTCTGGCAAAAGAATATGCAAGCCAATTTGTTGATGATCTGGATTTGTTAAATATGATTCAGTTTCATGATGAGAATTTTGCCTTATGGAAGCAGTATCACGCGACGGGCTCATACGATGTTCCGCGTTTTACGAAGTTGCTGGAGACAATACAGAATTGGAATTTATTCCTGATGTTCTTGATTATTGACGGAAGCACAAAGGGCAAGGAACGTGCCAGCCTCCGATGGTTTATGGAGGAGGTCAGGAAATATCAGGAAACAGTGGTGGATGAAAGCTGGATTTTAGGCTAGATTTCCCAGCTTGATTGCATGTTTTTTTAATTCCATTTTCAATTCCCCGGGTTCTAATACAACAAAATCAAAAGAAAATATGGATATCTGTCTTGCCAGCCAGTCGAGGTCTTCCACGCTTCCACGCATGAGCACGCCGTCTTTGTGAGCTTCCAGAATTCCAAGGAAGTCAAAGACTTCATTTTGTGCTGTAGTAATATCCGTCTTTAGCAATAATTCAAAGGGATGTTTGCGTGGCAATGTGACAATCGCCTGCATCACATGCGCCAGCGGATCGAACCCGTCGGGGCGTTCAAAATGCGCATCTACTTCTTTGACCTGTTGAATACGGTCTAGTCGAAACGAACGCAGGTCTTTGCGCAGGTGACAATATCCGACGACGTACCATTTGTGTTGATAATAGGTCAGGCCATAGGCATCAAAATCACGTTCGGTATCTTCGCCTTGTGGTGATTGATAATGCAGGTGAACTCGCTGCTTAAGCTGTGCGGCACTGCTCAAGGCACTGAGCACGGCTTCACTCGGTGCGGGCGAGGAAGCCGTGCTCTGATTCAATGTTATGGTTTCGGTCAATGCACGGACGCGGCTCTTCAAATCAAGTGGCATGACTCGTTCCAGCTTGGCGAATGCGCTTTCGATGGCGCGGTCGGTATCGGCGAGGTTGAAGCGGCGCGCGGAAATTAATCCAACGGTCAGCGCGAGCGCTTCCTCATTTGTGAACATCATCGGCGGCAGTTTGAATCCTGCAGATAACACATACGCGCCGTTGCGTCCGCGTTCGGCTTCGATGGGAATGCCGAGGTCCTGCAGCATGATGATATAGCGCCGCAGGGTGCGAATGTTGACTTCAAGTCGCTGCGCCAATTCCGCGCCGGACATGCGTCCATGCGCCTGCAGCAGAGCCAGCACAGCGAGTACACGAGTGGTGGGATGATACATAATCGGCGAGTATACGCCGTTATGACATCCCTGTGAGCCGCGAGCGTGGAGTGGGGGTCAGGCGTAGTATTTCAGGTTTTCCTTTGAGATATTTTTTCAAGAACTTTGAGATTTCATTCTTCGAGATCTTTGACTCGTCCAATTCAGCCAGGTGACGTTGATACGCCTCTTCGTCGCGAAAGCCTGCGAAGTGGACGAAGACATGTTCTCCCTCCCGAACGGGCAGGCGCGGAAATGTATTCGGACTGTCCTCAGTGACAAAATATGCGAGGATAGAGGCACCTGCATCTGAGAGCACAGGCCTGATCGTATTTTCAAAGTAGTTAATGAAATCAGAATCCACCGGGCTGTTAAAGTAAAGGATGGAGGCTGCGATAAAACCATCCTGTTCTGCGCGGCTGCCCAAAGGTGGACGATTGCCATTGAGAACGAATCCAGAATTCGGATGAGTGAGGCGAAGCAATAGGACGTTATCAGAATCGATCAGTGTGGCGTTGGTCGCATCGCGATATTCCTTCCAGACCGGTCCCGTGTAAAAAGCGGTCAGCGACTTCTCGCGCGCAGACATGTCGTTAAATCCGCGTATCCAGATGCATCGATCTGGGTCATCGAGATCGCGGAACATGCCGATGACTTGAATTCCCACGGCTTCCTGTGTTTCGATGAATTGATCTTCAAAAAGCTGGATGAATTCGTCGCGCCGGTTGGGCTGGTGTGTGTACATTCTCAGATCGATGATCGGGGAAAAGGTTTTCGCGCTCATGCTCGTTTGAACTCCATGATCCAGTTGGTTTCCCATGTTTTACCGCCGTCTTCGGAAAGTGCCTGCTCCCACTGAGGGGAATTCGTGTTGATTTTCGACCAGATGAATCGGCTGTACACATGCCTGCCATCGTTGACTTCCTGAGCATAAAATTCGCCGCGCCCATCCTTAAAGCCGCCGATCATGGGAATATCCATCGCTCCCGTTTTGTCTGTGGACCAGAAGATGCTCCATTCCCTGGATGCTGGATTGAACAAACGCAGGCTGATCGCGTGAATTGGGCCATTTTCCATGTGAATAATATTTTCGTCCATGTTACCCACACCGTTCATGATCTTACGGTCCACGGTCTCGCCTTCAAATTCGATCCAGTCTGTGAAGCCTTTCAATCGCGCTTTCAACATGCGGTGATGCACCTTCCACGTGCCGATCAAAAAATCAAAGTCATTGCGTCCATCGTTTTGTGTTGCCATATATTTTCCTTTTTGCCACACGTGTGCCTGCGGCTCAGTGCAGGCAGAGATCACATTGTGTCATCCTGAGCGTAGCGAAGGATCTCTCGCCACGTGAGCGAGACTCTTCGGTCGCAAAAGCGCTCCCTCATAGAGACACAATATTTTGATATTAGTTTCCTTACTCAACTCGCTCGAAGGTATTCATCCAGTTGGTTTCCCAGGTCTTCCCGCCATCGATGGAAAACGCCTGCTCCCACTGAGCGGAGTTTGTGGTGATCTTCGACCAGATGAATCGGCAAAAGATGTGCCGACCCTCGAAGACTTCCTGCGAATAGAATTCGCCGATGCCGTTTTTGAAACCGCCGATCATCGGGGTATCGAGTACGTTACTCGCCCCCGCCGACCAATAAATGCTCCACTGCTTGGATTTGATATCGAACAGCCGTACTGTGTAGCCATAGTTGTATCCCGTAGAGCGGTTGATGATCACTTCGTCCGTGTGCCCCAGCCCATTGAGGATCTTTTTGCCGGTGGCGGTGCCATCGAATTCCTCCCATTCCGTGCAGCCTTTCAGGCGTTCCTTCAGCCTGCGGTGACGCATGATGAAGTTCCCAACCAAAAAGTCAAAATCGTTCCGTCCGTCGTTTTCTACTTGCATTGTCTGCTCCTTATAAAGTATGCTGAACTACACCTTTAGTGTAAGGAGGTATTAGGACAGGATCGTTCCTAATTTAGAGGCAAAATGTAACAAGATTAGTTTTATTAATTCCTGAAAAATTTGATAATATGATGATAAAGCTCGTAGCTAAATGCGGAAATGAAAATAAAGTTCAGTAAGCTCAAAAGGTGAAAATTTCGATGCATAAGATAGATCAATTAGTTTTGCCTATTAAATTAACCGTGCATTGGCCTCTCCAGGCTATTTATCTGTTAGGATTTGTTTTATTTACTTGTATGGCAATAGTTTCTTGGTTTTTCACGCAAGTAATAGCATTGTCTCTATGTTCTCGAGTATTTGCTGTGTTTTGTGTTTATACATTTTTCTTATCGCGAAGCACGATTCAAATTGATCGTCAGTCATTGATGGTAACTGCACCTCATGGGATATACAAAATTGATTGGGATGAGGTTGAAATTATAGAAACTAACAACGTTGCATTTGCTTTCCTTGGAAAGAATAAATGCTTGTCAATGAATTTGACAACGGTGGGAAATGGAAAACGTGAATTCTGTGAATTCCTCAACCAGATAATTGTTGATAGGCAAATTCAAGTTAATCCATTGACGACAATATGGTTTTTTCAGAAGAACACAAAAATACGTGGATTCGGTTTGCGTTTGTAAACGCTGATTTGAATATGATATATTTACCTTAAAGTTGTCTTACAAATCAAAAAGGTATTTCTTATGACCTCAAATCACACTCGTAACCCCGGCACGCCCCTCGACCTTGATTGGGTGATGGGCGCGCACATCAACAAAAGTGCAGTGGAGCGGCGCACCGCCACGCTCACCGGTCGCCGCACCGTGAAAAAGGACTGGCAGGCGGCGTGGCTTTTACGCGCCGTCACCAACATTGACCTGACCACTCTCGCAGGCGATGACACGCCCGGGCGTGTGCAACGTCTGTGCGCCAAAGCCAAACAGCCGATTCGCCCCGATATGTTGGAAAAACTTGGATTGAACGGCGAGCGGATTCAAGTCGGCGCGGTGTGCGTGTACCCCAACCGTGTAGCGGATGCAGTCCACGCGCTTCAAGGCTCTACCATTCCAGTTGCCTCTGTCGCGACAGGTTTTCCTGCGGGACAGACTCCTCTGCCACAGCGCATTCAAGAAATTGAGCAAGCCGTGGAAGCGGGCGCAAAAGAAATTGACGTGGTCATCGCACGCAATTATGTCTTGACGGGCGACTGGCAAGCCATGTATGACGAATTGCAGCAATTCCGCAAAGCCTGCGGTGACGCGCACATGAAGACCATCCTTGCCACGGGTGAACTTGGTTCGCTCAAGCAGGTCTATCAAGCCAGTCTCGTATCCATGATGGCAGGCTCAGACTTTATCAAGACCTCCACGGGCAAAGAGCCGACCAATGCAACTCTCGAAGTGAGCCTTGTAATGATCCGCGCCCTGCGTGATTATCTAGACCGCTTCGGCTACAAAGTCGGCTTCAAGCCCGCGGGTGGAATCAGCTCCGCGAAGCAGGCGCTGGCGTGGCAGTCGCTGATGAAAGAAGAACTCGGCGACGAATGGCTGAAGAATGACCTGTTCCGCTTTGGCGCAAGCAGCCTGCTGACCGATATCGAGCGGCAGTTGTATCACTACATCACAGGTCACTACGCGGCGAAACATCACATGCCGATGGGATAAGAGATTGTTAACCGCCAAGAGCGCTAAGAACGCGAAGAAAGGAAAATAGAAATGGAAACGCAAATTATTATTTCAAATCCGAAAATTATGATGGGACAGCCCGTTGTTTCAGGAACCCGCATTACCGTTGACCTGATTCTTGAAGGGCTTTCAGCAGGTGAATCTTTTGACCAGTTATTAAAGGCGCACCCACGCTTGACGAAAGAAGGAATTCAAGCTGCCTTACAATTTGCGCGTGAAGCCTTACGCGCCGATGTCATATACCCAATTTCTGAGTCTGTCTAATGAAAATACTCGCTGACGAAAGCGTGGAGAGTGAAATCGTCCTGCGATTAAGACGTGACGGACATGATGTCGGTTATGTTGCTGAAATGTCGCCTGGGATTATGGATGAGGAAGTTTTGGTATTGGCTAGTGAAGAGAATACTTTGCTGTTAACTGCGGACAAAGATTTTGGCGAATTGATCTTTCGTCAGGGATATGTCAAACGAGGTGTCGTTTTGTATCGCCTTGCAGGGCTTTCTTCTCAAGAGAAAGCAGAGATTGTTTCATTGGCAATATCTCAACACGGAAGCGAATTGCTTTCAGCGTTTAGTGTGATTACCGAGAAGGCAGTTCGTATTCGGAAAGTTTAATTAAGTGACAGTCACCTTCAAGGTGACTGTCACTTGAGGAAATACTATGAGCAAAATACTTGAAATCTTCAACACCATGGAATACGGACCTGCGCCTGAGGCTCCCGATGCTGTCAAAGCGTGGCTCGACGAGCACGGACGCAAGTTCGGTTTGTTCATCAACAACGAGTGGGTGACGCCCAAGGGAGCGAAGTTCTATCCTTCGTACAACCCGTCGAATGGCGAATTATTAGCCGAGACCACGCAGGCTGGACAAAAAGAAGTCGATGCGGCGGTAGGCGCGGCGCGTGAGGCATATAAAACTTGGAGCAAAACTCCTGGCGTGACTCGCGCTCGTTATCTCTACGCGATTGCCCGCAACCTTCAAAAGCATTCGCGCTTGCTGGCGGTGCTCGAGAGCATGGACAACGGCAAGCCGATTCGCGAGTCGCGTGATATTGATGTGCCGCTGCTGGCGCGTCACTTTTACTATTATGCGGGCTGGGCGCAGTTGATGGAAACCGAACTGCGCGATTATCAACCTGTCGGTGTGGTGGGGCAGATCATCCCGTGGAACTTCCCGCTGCTGATGCTGGCGTGGAAGATTGCGCCTGCGATTGCGATGGGTAACACGGTGGTACTCAAGCCTGCTTCGTACACAAGACTTACAGCATTGCTGTTCGCGGAAATTGTCGCTGAGGCGGGACTTCCCGCTGGCGTTGTAAATGTAATAACTGGAAGCAGCAGTGCAGGTTCAATGATCGTCGAACATCCCGATGTGGATAAGATCGCGTTCACGGGTTCGACCGATGTCGGGCGCACGCTCCGCAAGCAGACGGCTGGCTCAGGGAAAAAACTCTCGCTCGAACTCGGGGGCAAGAGTCCATTCGTCGTGTTTGACGATGCCGATTTGGATGGAGCAGTTGAAGGCGTGGTCGATGCGATTTGGTTTAATCAGGGTCAGGTTTGTTGCGCAGGGTCAAGGCTCATAGTGCAGGAAAATGTCGCAGGGAAATTTATCCAAAAATTAAAAAATAGAATGCAACACATGCGCGTGGGCAACCCGCTTGATAAATCGATTGACATGGGCGCGATCGTTGACCAAAGCCAATGGGACACGATCGATGGCTGGGTGAAGACGGGCATTGCCGAAGGCGGCGAATGTTTTCAGCCGAATATCGCGCTGCCCGAAAAGGGACTGTTTTATAAACCGACGCTCATCACGGGGCTTGATGCGGCGGCATCAACTGTGCAGGAAGAAATTTTCGGACCCGTGCTTGTGTCGCTAACTTTTAGAACTCCGAGCGAAGCCATCGAACTTGCGAACAACACGCGCTACGGTCTCGCCGCGAGTGTGTGGAGCGATAACATCAACCTCGCTCTTGATGTCGCGAGCAAGATCAAGGCGGGTTCGGTGTGGGTCAATTGCACCAATCAATTCGACGGCGCTTCGGGCTTCGGCGGCTATCGCGAGTCGGGCTACGGGCGCGAAGGCGGACGTGAAGGTTTGTTTGAATATCTGCGACCAAAATGGATGGAACGTCCGCGCCCCGAATTTTCTATTGATTCAAAATGGGGATCACACACCCCAACGCTTCCGACTCAGCCGGGAGCTGCTCGGGCAAATGGACATTCGCTTCCGCTGGTAGATCGCACGCCAAAGATGTACATCGGCGGCAAACAGGTGCGACCCGATGGCGCGTACACCACAACGGTGTTGAACACCAAAGGGAAAATTGTCGGGCAGGTCGGTGACGGCAATCGCAAAGACATTCGTGACGCAGTCGAAGCCGCACATAAAGCGCGGACATCAGGCTGGGCAATGCGTCATGGATACAACCGTTCGCAAATTTTATATTTCATCGCGGAGAACCTTGATGCTCGCAATGCCGAGTTTGTAAAACGTATCGTTGAAATGACGGGACGCACGCAGAAGTCCGCGCAAGCCGAAGTGGATGCGTCTGTTGAAAGATTATTCACCTACGCGGCATGGGCTGATAAATACGGCGGCACCGTGCAAGAGACCACTCTACGCGGAATCACCGTCGCGGTCAATGAACCTGTCGGTGTGATCGGCATTGCCTGCCCCGATGAAATGCCCTTGTTAGGCTTCGTCTCGCTCATGGCTCCTGCGATTGCACGCGGCAACAGCGTGGTGATGATTCCCAGTCAGAAATATCCGCTCTCGGCTACAGACTTTTATCAGGTGCTCGACACCTCCGATGTACCTGGCGGCGTGGTCAACATCGTCACAGGCGACCGTGACCATTTGGTCAAGACGCTTGTCCAGCACGAAGACGTTGACTCGCTCTGGTACTTCGGCTCGGCTGAAGGCAGTTACCACGTCGAGAACGAGTCCGCCGCGAACATGAAGCGCACATGGACAGGCTACGGTCTGCCCCGCGATTGGCTCGACCGCGAGCAAGGCGAAGGTCACGAGTTCTTGCATGAGGCGACTCAGGTCAAGAATATCTGGGTACCGACGGGGGAGTGATTGTAGAAAGTAGTGAGTAGAAAGAGAGACCTCCGAGTTGTCCGCTCGGAGGTCTTACTAATATATTCGTAATCATCCCTTTGTAGTGTCTTTATTTTCTGCCTCTCTTAATTGCCTTGCCATAACTTCTATTGCATTAAAATCAAAAAATTTTTCTTGGGTACCATATGTTTTTAAGCTACTTGTAACCGTGTCAATTATCATTTCAACTGACCTTTTGTCTTTTCCGCTTTCATATAAGATTTTTCGAATGGTATCACGCCAAAATTCAAGTTCTTTTGCATAGTCTGAAATCCTAGCTATGAGGGATAGTTTTATTCGTTGAGCTGTTTCTTTAATTTTTTTAATTTGTTTGTCGTCATCTTCCAACTGTTTCATTAAGTCGTCATTCGCTTTTTGTTGTTTCTCTTCAGAAGACTTGATATCTTCACGAAGTTCTTTAATTTTTTCGTCTCTTTCCGTCTTATCTTTCTCAATAGTTGATAATGCCCAGAATATAACAATTCCATAAACTAGTGAGGTGAAAATTGAATTACTCAGAACCCTTGAGAATGATGATTTTATAGGTGACTCAACAATATTTTTTTCTATTACCAAGAACCGTACTTCTTCTGGATTGATAAATCTAATTTTTTCGACTTGATCGATACTTGAAATAGGAATTAATATTTGAGTCGCAGTTTTTGGTTCGAACCCATCAAGTCTTATGTTTTTTGAACCATTCCCTCCAACATTTGTTAGGAGGTTTGACACATTAATAGGCTTAGATGAAGGTATTACCGAAGAATCAAGTTCTTCTGGGATTGATATTATTAAATTCCCAATTATCCTGTCACTGTAATTGCTGAAAACAATAGGAACATAGTATTTTTCTTCCACTTTTATTGGGGTGCCAAACTCTGCCTCTCCACTATCTTGAGTTATATAATTCGTGATGGTAGTTAAGACGAGGGAGATTAAAAAAGTTATTACTACAGTGATGATGGTATCTGCTAGTTTCTTCATTTTATTTCCTCCATTCTTTATGGAAATTTACTATGTGAGGGGGTGAGCGATGAAAATCACTTGACGCACCTTTATTTTTTAGATTTATTGTGATTATAAAGTAAAAATCACCCCCAAAGCACAACGGCAAAAGCAACCCCCTCTGCCTTCGGCACCTCCCCCAAATGCGACAGAATTACCGTCGCATTTGGGGGAGGACGGGTGGGGGTGGTTTTATGTTTTGCTCTCCAGCGCAAGCTGAATCACGCGTATCACCCCGTTAATATCCTTCATCACATCGTTGTTCCAAAATCGAATGACTTTATAACCCAAAGACTCAAAGTACTTTGTTCTTTCTGTATCGTACTTCACTTGCTCTAGATGCTGGCTTCCATCCAACTCGATGATGAGTTTCTTTTTTATACAACAAAAATCGGAGATGTAATTTCCTATTGCGTGCTGACGCCTGAAATTCACCCCTAATTGATCATTGCGGAGGTACGCCCACAGTTTGGCTTCGGCGGGAGTGGGTTCTTTTCGCAGATCATGTGCGCGTTGATAGCCTTTGGGTGTGGTTCTGCGGGGCGGCATGTGGCGATTTTACCAGCCGCGATTGGGCCAATCCTTCTGGCGCTCTTCCCGGAAGCGCTGCGCCCATTCTTCGGAGATATCGTCGGCAAGTTGGGTCAACGCGGGCGGTGTGATGGTCACGGACTTTGAATCCAGTTCGAGAGTGTCGAGGATCGTGCGTACGGTCCCTTCGTAGTTTTGGATGAAGTCTTCGTAGAAAATGTTCAGCGGGGTGATGTTGCCTTCGGCAAAGAATTCCTGAATCCCTGCTTCGCGCATGGAACATTCGTTGTAGAGATGGTTGATGGCATCGAAGGAATACTTGTCTGCAAGGTCAATTTCCTTTCGAGATTCGCCCGATGAAATATGCCATTCTGCCGATTGGATCGCCCGCCACCATGAAACCGCCAGCCGTACCTTGTTGCGGCGCGTCATGAAGATGTGGCGATGATTGGGAAAGACCTGTTCCCAAATGGCTGTTCGCTTTGTTTCATTTGGTTTACATGCAGGGAAATTTTGCAGCGTTTCGGTCAATTGCGTGAAATGGGGTTCATAAAAGGAATGATTGATCGCAAACACACCATTTGGCGTGGTTCCAAGTTTGTATAAATATTCCTGTAGTTCGGCATGGTCAGACCTTTTAAACGTACTCAGCAAGTCAGGCGGACAGTTGAACCACTCGCGCGGGACGCCAGCAATCCCTGTGGATTCGATCGCTTTGCATAGCAAGGTACTACCGGTCCGCTGGGTGAACCAGATGGTGTAGGAGAGTTCGGGTTTCATTAAATTTATTTTCTTCGCATAAGATAACGCTATGCCTCTGCGATCACGGCGATGGAAACTTTCATTCCCTTTGCTTGAATAGGCAGTTTTGCTCCCTGCCGCGCGGGCGGGTCCTTGGGAAACCACTTGATCCATTCCTCATTTAACCCGGCGAAGTCTTCCGGCTCTGCAAGGATGAAGGTTACGCTGACGACTTTTTCCATTGAACTGCCTGAGGCTTCCAGGATCGCCTGCACGTTCTTTAAACATTGGCGGGTGTGTTCCTGAATCGTGCTGCCGACGACATCGCCTGTTAGCGGGTCAAATGGGCCCTGACCTGAGACGAAGATCAACCCGGCCGCTTTCACTGCCTGACTGTAGGCCGGGGATTTTGGTGCCTTGTCTGTGGTAATGATCTGTTTTGTCATGACTTCTCTCCAAATTTTTTTGCATCAATATCAACCGCGTTACTTTGTTACCACTTCCACCTTGTTTAATTTCACTTCCACCCCGGCCCGCAATGTATTCTGGATTTCAGCCACGGTATCCGTGTGGAGCATCAGCTCACGAATTTCCTCATCCGTTCCCTTTGCATAGACTTTGGCTTTGTAGGTAATATTTCTAGCTGGTTCGCCTTCTGCGCCGAAGTCGCCGCTTACTTCTACTTCCACTTTTTCTACTTGAATATTCCGCTTGGCGGCTTCGCGGTAGATGTCATTGCAGTAGCAGGTTGCCAGCGCGAGAAAGAGCAATTCTCCGCCGTTGGCGCTGGAGCCGAGTCCGCTGGGCTTGGGAGGAATGATGATCGAATGGGATTTGTCGTTGGTGGTCAAAGTAACGTGGTGATGTCCCTGACCGTTTTGGATGCTTGCGGTGATTTTCATGGTTTACTCCTAAAATATTTCCTTTATTTTACAACATGAAAAATCCAATCACTGCCGAATTGACCGTATAATGGAAGGCAGGGATGTTTAAGTTAACGCCGATCTCAACGATCCTGTTCATCACCACTGCGATTAATGTTGCGGCTGCGTATGTCAGCTGGAAGAGAAGAAAGGCAACAAAAAGCGGTTTCTATTTTGCGTTAAGTATGGTCAGCCTTACTTTTTGGACGCTGGCCGCCGGGTTGGGATATGCCGCAGTTCCTCTTGGCCTGAAAATATTCTTCGCAAAGATGGACGCGGTGGGCTATCACAGCGCACTTGCATTACTCCTTCTGTTCATTTTGTACTTTGGCGGGCTTGAAAAATGGGCGGAGCATGCATGGGTTCGTGCCCTGGTTTTTCTACTTCCCATTTCAAATATTTTGCTGGTCGCCACGAATGAATGGCACGGGTGGGTGTGGACCGGGTTCTCGCCTGCGGCGGGTAATGTCTGGGTCTTTGAACATGGCCCCGCCTTTGCCTGGATCGTAGTCACAGACTATGTGTTCATTCTCTCGATCATTTCCGTCCTTTTGAAGATTTCATTTTCCGGCCCTGAGATTTCCCGTCGTCAGGGTCGTTTGCTGCTTGCGGCGGCCATCGTACCGGTCCTTGCCAATATTATTTATTTGTATGGGATCAAAGGCCAGGAAGGGGTGGATTGGTCCTCCATCACATTTTCCCTGACCGGGCTGTTATTCCTGTGGACCTTATATGGCGCTCATTTTCTGGACCTCGTGCCGATTGCCCGCGACAAACTGGTCAACAGTTTGAGCGACGGCGTGATCGCGATCGATACGCAGAATCGCATCATCGATATCAATATTGCAGCTGCAAAAATAATCGAATCGCCTTCTGAAAAATTACTTGGAAGGAACCTCGGGGAAGTGATGCCGTTTTTTCAGCCTCTTCTGGAAGAATACCCGGTTCAGGAGGTGAAAATAGAATGGCAATCGACAGCCTTGGAAAAAGATTTCTTCGAAGTGTTGATTTCCCCTTTATTTGAGAAACATGATTTGATCGTCGGACGGCTGCTCATGTTCCATAATATCACCCGTCTCAAGGAGATGGCGGAAGCGGAGCGTGAACAACGCACACTTTCAGAGGCTCTGAGCAGCAGCGCTGCCGCACTGAACAGCACCCTTAAGTTTGATGATCTGTTGGATCGAATTGTGGATCACGTTGGACAGGTGGTTTCACATGATTCGGTCGGGATCATCCTGTTGGATGCCACCCGTCAGGTGGCCGAAGTGGTCGGATATCGTGACACCCGTAATTCCGCGGTGCTGAAGGAGAATATTGAGCTGTCGCCCTCGCTGATGCACAGCCTGCGTAAAATGCAGGAGACCGGTGAGCCGATCATTGTGGGCGATACCGGTTTGTACACAGGCTGGAACGACTCGCAATCCGTTGCCTGGATCCGTGATTATCTGGGCGTGCCGATCAAGGTAAAGGGGGAGGTCGTTGGCTTTCTATCGCTTGCCAGTGCCAGGCCTCATACTTTTACTCCACGGGATGCCGGGCACTTGCAAGCTTTTGTCAACCATGCCGCCATTGCCATCGAAAATACATGGTTGTACGAAGAGGTCAAAAAGCTTGCCATCACAGATCCCCTCACCGGAATTTACAACCGCACTTTCTTTGAGGCGGAGCTTGAACGCATGAATATGAGCCGCGATTTCCCTATAAGCATCATCATTGCCGATGTCGATAATTTGAAAATAACCAATGATCAGTTCGGCCACGCGGTGGGCGATCAGCTGCTAAAGAACACGGCCCAGCTATTGCAGGAAACGTTTCGTGCGGCGGATATCATTGCCCGCATTGGCGGGGATGAGTTTGGCGTTCTGCTGCCCAATACGGATTCGGAAACTGCGGGGCAATTATTGTCACGGCTGCGGTCAAAATTGGATGGTCAAAATGCGGAAAGACCCGAACTCCGTGTGTATTTGTCGCAGGGGGTCTGCACGGGGGAACGGGGCAGGTTGATGGAGGCTTTTATTGCAGCCGATCAATTCATGTATAACGATAAAGCCGAACATAAATCGTCAAGGTAAAGCGTTGACGGGAATTTTCACCCCGCCTCATTCGCCGCCCGCGCACTGCCCACCGCACTGAGAGTCACGCCGCCGAGCACGATCAACCCGCCGATCAGTGCGAAGAGTCCCATGCTTTCACCGAGAAAGAGAAATACCCAAACGGGATTTAAGACAGGCTCCAGTGTTGCCACGAGGTTTGCTTCCAACGCAGGAATATGTTTGATGGCTTTGGTGAAAAATACAAAGGCAAAGCCGATCTGAAAGACGCCGAGGAAGGCGAGGATCAACCATGCATTGACGGTCCATGCTTCTTTTAATACGAAAGGGAATCCGACGATGGCAGTGAAAAGGCTGGCGATGAGAAAACTTTCCTCGGGTGCGCCATCCTTTTGTGCGCGGAAGGAAACCATCATCACTGCCGAGGTCACGCCGCTTAAGATCGCCAGCAGGTTTCCATAGAAACCACCCGTGCTTAATTTATCCCCGAAGAAAAAGAACAGGCCTAAAAAGATAATGACCATCGAGATGTAATCCGTGCGCGAGGGCTTTTCACGCAGGAACCAATATCCCAGCAGCACAACGTAAATCGGCGCGGTGTACTGTAGGAAGATCGCGTTCGCAGCGGTGGTTAACTTTGTCGATGTAATGAACAGGAATTGGGTCAGGATCGAAGCGCCCGCCGCCAGTAATTGCCAACGACTGAAGCGGGTGGGAAGTCTGCGCATGTAGATCAGAAAGACAAGTCCGGCAAACAGGCTGCGTCCCGCTAAAATGGCGATGGGCTGCCAGGTCATCATCTTGATGAATACTCCACTGGTGCTCCATAAAGTCGCGGCAATTGCCAGAAAGAGAATCGCCTTGCGGCGTTCCGAAATATTGTCCATTAACATCCTCACAAAGATTTATGGTCGAAGGCTCATTATACAGGTATCCCTTCAATTCATTCATGCGCGGTATGATGGGGGAATATATTGGAAAGTTGAGCGAGGTAAACATGGAATTAAAACAACCGAACTTTAATCTTGATGGGCAGGTGGCAATGGTCACCGGGGCAAGCATGGGAATAGGTTATGGCCTGGCAAAACTTCTTGCCGGCGCAGGCGCGAAGGTTGCCGTATGCGCACGTAACTTGCAAACGTTGGAGAAGCTTTGCAATGAGATACATGCTGACGGCGGCGAAGCAAAGCCATATGCTCTTGATGTCACCAATATTGATCAGATCGGCTCCGTGGTCTCTGCCGTCAAACGGGATTTCGGCAGCCTCGATATATTGGTGAACAATGCCGGGCTGGGCGCCAATCATCCCGCCACGGAAGTTACTGAAGCCGATTGGGATGAGTTGATGGATGTAAATTTAAAAGGATTGTTTTTCTGCTGCCAGGCGGCCGGGCGCATCATGCTCGACCAGGGGCATGGTCGTATTATCAATATGAGTTCCCAGGCTGGAGAAGTGGGCATCCGCGATCATGCGGTGTATTGCGCCACGAAAGGCGGGGTGAACCTTTTGACAAAAGTACTTGCGTTGGAATGGTCAGCGCGGGGTGTCACTGTCAATGCAGTTGCGCCTACATTTATTTACACCCCCGGAACAGCAGAGCGTTTGGATGACCCCGCCTACCTTGAAGGTGTATTAAATCGAATTCCAATCGGCCATGTAGGCACCATCACGGATGTGGCTTCCGCAGTGATATACCTTGCCTCTCCAGCAGGCGGCATGGTCAACGGGACTGTGTTGCTGGTGGATGGCGGCTGGACAGCGCAATAAACCGACAGTTAGGGAAAAATAAACGTGCCCGAAATATTTATTCGGGTCGATACGGCGCCTCTTTATCAATATCGCCTACGAAATCAGGCAGGTCTTTACCGCCGATCATTTGGCGAATCGAGAGGATTTCACCAAGGTGATACCAATAATGATAGGTGATGCGCCTTAGAACTGTCCCGCGAATTTGCCCAACGGATTCACCGTTGACCGGCAGATCCAGCAGCAGGGATTCGGTGGTCAACGAATCGAGATACGCTTCAGACTCAGCCGTAACTGCATGCCAGGTCCCGAGCATTTGTTTCAGCGACGGAGTGCTCATGGGAGCTCCATACGCAAAGATCTCATTTAACTCCGGGAATAAAATAATATTTTGCGGACGTTGTAGAAACGTCCGCTGTTCGTGCCATGCAAGATGCCCAACGATCCAGCCGATGCTATTCATCTGCCCGAAGTGGCGCGCGCCGTCTTCTTCGGTCGTACCTGCGAGTCCGCGCAGCCATTCGCTGCGCGTAAAACGGATTTGGTCAACCAGTGGGTGTGTCATGAGATCTCCTTGAGTTTTGATTTGATTCTAAATGCTTCGTTCAAATGCAGGAAGTTATGACGGGTGGGCGGCATGAGCAGCAGGCCAGCAATGGTGCGTTTGCTCCAATAGGTGACGATTTCCAGCGCTTCTGGTGTGACCGCGCCTGTTTCCATCACCCTTTGCAATCTCTCCGCCTTGACCTTTTGATTCAACTCTGCAGGCTTTAGCTTTTTGACGACCTCCTGCGTTCTGAGACCGACAGCAATGCGATAATTACGCAGCGATTCCACGTTTAATGTTGCGCTGAGTTGGGCAACTTCTTGATCGCCCATTTTGTTTGCGGAATGAGAAATAGTGGCATTCAACTTTTTTGTCCACTTGTCTTTCACGTACAGTTGAGCTGTATCCGCCACCAGCATATTCATGGTGATGTCTTCAATGCGGGCAATGTGAAAGAGAATCCATGCGATGGAGTGCTCGCCTTTTGGCGGAATGCTTCGAAAAGTTTTTTCAGTCAATCCCTGCCAGAGTTCCTCTTCGAATGACCATACGCTTCCACGGCTGACCTGCCTGCCATGCACCATTCCATACTGGACCAGGAATTGGCCAATGGCTTTCGAATGATCTCCAGTTGCAAGTATGCGGCGTAATTTTTGCTGTCCATCGTTCCAAAGTTTTCGATTTATGTCCATAAAGCCCTCCCGGTTTTATGAAAATCCCATGATCAGGCTGGGTGCCTTTTGAATATGTAGTGTTATTGCTTTTTGCTCAACAAATACCAAACTTTCATTTCACCTTTGCCTTTCACGGTGATGGTGCCCCGCGGTTCGCAGATGAAATCATCCTTGATGAGATCGTAGGTGTCTTCGGTGATCTGGATAACGTTTCCCGTGCTGTGCGATTCCATGCGGCTGGCTGTGTTGACTGTGTCCCCCCAAAGATCATAGCTGAATTTCTTTTGCCCAATAATTCCCGCCACTACGGGCCCGGAGTTGATCCCGATCCGAAAGGATAATTGTTTGCCTTGAAATGTCTGGCTTGACGTGTAATCACGCAGTTCCAATGCCATGTTCGCCAGTATCTTTGCGTGATCATCGCGCGGCTGGGGAACGCCCGATGCCACCATATAACAATCGCCAATTGTCTTGATCTTCTCCAATCCGTATTTTTCGACCAGCAGATCGAAATGAGAAAAGACCTCGTTGAGCAATTCCACAAGCTCTGTGGCTGTCATCTTTGCAGACATGGGGGTGAAGTTGACCACGTCCGCGAACAGGATGCTGGCCATGGTGATCTGATCGGCGATGAAGTGCGGTTTGTTCTTGAGAATTGTTGCGATCTCTTTGGGCAGAATATTTAACAGCAGGCGCTCGACTTTCTCCTCTTCTTTATTGCGCTGATCGATGAAGTACGCAAATCCACGAAAAACTAATGTTGAAACTATTACAAAGGTGGTTGCCAGCATGACGCGGATTATGTCCGGAGGTAAATTGTTCGATGAACGCATATACGGTTGCAGCAGCGCGATCAAAATGATCCCGCCCATGTATGTTGAGAATATGATAATGGATAGCCGCATCTTGAGCCCGATCAGCGACATCATGGAAACCAGTAATCCCCAGAGGATGACACCGCCGGAATTAACAATGCCGCCAAGGGCGATGGTTCCTATCAGAACAACCAGGAGTCCGCTTATCCCCAGGTATTTGGCAAGGATGCGATGATCCTTGTAAATTGTTGCATAGATCCACAGGTTGATCAGTGCAAAAATGCCGTAGCTGACGTACAGGATTCCTGTGAAAGGCTCGTGAAAGTAAATATAGATAGGGCCGATTACGAATAGAAAGAGAATGCTGATCGCAAGGACGTTGACGGGCAAAAGACTCTTGATCGCACGGGTATCCGGGCTGTCATCTGGTTTTATGCCAAGGGTTGTAATGAAGTTTATTGCCTTTTGAATAAAAGCTTTTGCCATTTGTATGCTCCGTTACAGTCAGTTGTTAACTATAAGACCCTATATTTGGTTTGAACGAAACCATTGTGGAACGATCCTGATTGTACCAATTCCACTTTGATATCGCGGTTTAATTTTCCAATATAGTCATGACAATTCCTTGGATAAAATCTCCCTTGACAAAACTAATAACTTTAGCTAAAATACTAATATAATTAGTAAAAAGGAGAGTCTGATGAAAACCCAGTATGTCAAACAACAAAATGGACAGATCGCATACGATGTAACGGGCGAGGGCCCTTTGGTCGTGTGTGTACCCTCGATGGGGGATTTGCGGAGTGAATATCGCTTTTTGACGCCCTTACTGGTGAAAGCAGGATATCGAGTGGCAACGATGGATGTTCGCGGCCATGGCGAGAGCAGCGTTGAATGGAATGATTTTTCGGTGGCCGGCGTGGGTGCAGATATCATCGCATTGATCCGTGAATTGAAAAGCGAACCAGCCATCGTTGTGGGAACTTCCATGGCGGCAGGCGCGGCAGTTTGGGCGGCGGCCGATGCGCCTGATTTGATTCGTGGAATGATCCTGATAGGTCCGTTCGTCGGCGGGGAAGGGACCTGGGTCAATAATCTTATCTTCTCCACGCTGTTTGCCCGACCTTGGGGGCCGGGTATGTGGGTCAGATATTATTCGATGCTGTATCCGACGGATCGACCGGAGGATTTTGTGGAATACTCCGCCGCACTTCGGGAAAATTTGAAAGAACGCGGACGATTGGAAAGTTTGGTCAAGATGATCGTCGCTTCGAAGAAAGCATCTGAAGAACGCCTCCCGCAAGTAAGCCAGCCTGTGTTGGTTTTGATGGGCAGCAAGGATCCTGATTTCAAAACTCCTGAAAACGATGCAAAGTGGGTCGCGGGGCAAGTGCGTGGAACATGCACGATGATCGCGGGCGCCGGTCATTATCCGCATGCAGAAATGCCGAATGTCACTGCGCCTTTGATGTTGTCTTTCATGAATTCGTTGAAGAAGGGCTAGGTAAATATGGTTCGCAAAACGCGGGCGCGGCTGGATAAGGGTGCGGTCATTCAAGCTGCGGTGGAACTGGTCAATGCTGATGGGATGCAAGCGCTCACTTTGGGTCGGCTGGCAGGAGAATTGGGAATTCAAACCCCATCCTTGTACAATCATATTGATGGATTGCCGGGTTTGCAGAAAGATATGGCTGTGTTGAATGCCAAACTGCTCGCAGATCGTTTGAGCGAAGCGGCTGTCGGTAAAAGCGGTTCAGACCTTTTTATGGAAGTCGCGCAGGCATTTCGGAATTACGTAAAGGAATATGCCGGCTTGTACATGTCCACGTTGCGCTCATCAGGCACCCAAGACGTACAGGATGAAGACTTGGTGCGCGAAGAGGAACGAGCTATGAAGATAGGTACGACAGTAATGGCTTCGCTTGGGTTGAAAGGGAAGGATGCCATCCATGCACTGCGCGCCTTTCGAAGCATGGTCCACGGATTTGCCACACTGGAAGTGGCGGGCGGCTTTGGTCTTCCTCTCGAGTGTGATGAAAGTTTTCGCAGGCTTGTCACGGCTTTGTCAGCCGGGTTACAGAAAAATTAATTTGGAGTGAATCATGGATATCTTAAAAGGTTTGAATTTATTGGTTCGTTTCCTGCTTGAGCTTTGCATGCTCGCGGCTGTTGGATATTGGGGGTTCAAGACACATTCGGGCTGGTTGTTGAAAATTTTATTTGGGATCGGTTTGCCCGTCTTGATCGCAGTGCTTTGGGGATTGTTTTTCGCTCCAAAAGCAGTCTACCCTTTGAGCGGCGCATCGCACATGGCCTTGAGCTTGATTCTGCTTGCTTCAGGTGCCGTTGCACTCTTTGCAAGCGGCAAACCAACCCTTGGCTGGATCTATGCCGTTGTTTTACTGGTCAACGAGATCTTGTTGAAAGTTTGGAAACAATAAATTTATCCAATTTTAGTTTGGATGAATCAACATGACGGGAATATGCGCATGATGTACCACCCGGTCCGCAACGCTGCCCATTAACCAGCGCTGAATGCCGGAACGTCCATGCGTGGACATGGCGATCACATCTGCATGTGTTTCGTCTGCAACTGCCAGAATAGTCTCCGGGATGGAACCCTCACGCATGATGCTTGAAACCTTTGCGCCGCTTTTCTTCAACATCTCCACTTCAGATTCCAAATAGCCCTCAGTCTGCTTTTCCACATCCTCGATCATTTTCTCTGCGATCGCTGGATTGCGCGATAAAAATTCGATATTTGGGGTCAGTGGAACGCGCAACAGTACGATCTCTGCGCCCTCAGATTTGGCCAACGCCTGGGCGTGGGGCAATACCGCCTCTGCAAGAGGGGAACCATCCAATGGAACGAGAATCTTTTTATACATGGTTAATCTCCTTTGTCTGAAAAACGCCTTATTTCACCTTTACGATAGCACGACCCCGGCTCATATTTCAAGTGACAATCAGCACATCGCACAAGGTGAGGGTATTCCTGCTTAAACAAAAAAATTCCGCCATCAGCTGATGGCGGAATTTTTTTTGTTGTTAGTTTGGGCTTGGGTGAAACAACATAACCGGTATCGGAGATATGCTGACCACCTGTTCCGCCACGCTGCCCATCAAGATGCGCTGTAACCCCGAGCGTCCATGAGTGGACATGGTGATCACGTCGGCGGTTGTTTCCTTTGCAACCGCAATGATTGTATCTGGAATGGACCCCTCGCGAATGATTCCCTGCGCTTTGATCCCCTGTTCCTTCAGCGATTTAACTTTCTCTTCAATGTAATCTCTTGTCTGTTGTTCCATATCCTCGATGATCTTTGCGATCACCGAAGGATCGCGTGAAATGAATTCTGTTGTAGGCATAATGGGTACCCGCAAGAGAATGATCTTTGCTTTTTCTGATTTCGCCAGCGCCTCCGCGTGTGGAAGCACAGCCTCCGCAAGCGGTGAGCCGTCCAGAGGGACGAGGATCACTTTGTACATTTATTCACATCCTTGATACACTAAAAATAATTAAACAATAGATGAATATCACGATAACAGGCGCGAAATTATCCATCAAGTGACAATCAGCACATTTTTTCCGGTCGAAGTGCAGAGAACCCGATTTATAATATTGCCATGTCCATTTATTTTGGTTGCCCCGTTTGGTCGTTTAAAGGATGGGTTGGTAATTTCTATCCAAAAGGTACAAAGTCCACGGACTTTTTACGCGAATATGCCGGCCGACTTACAACGATCGAAGGCAATACCACCTTTTATGCCGTGCCTGCGATCAAAACCATTGCGTCCTGGATCGAGCAGACTCCTGAGGCATTTCGCTTTTGCCCGAAAATCCCCAAAGCCATTAGCCATAATGGGAAATTGCTGGATTATGCGGATCGTGCGTTGCAATTCGTTGATGTCATGCGTCCGCTCGCTTCCCGTCTTGGACCGATGTTCCTGCAACTGCCTCCCAGTTATTCGCCTCGTCTGATGGATGACCTGACCAAATTTCTTGAAGTGTGGCCGCGTGAGATTCGACTTGGGGTCGAAGTACGCCACCTCGATTGGTTCGATGCCCCGCATCGTGACTCGTTGAATCAACTGCTCGTTAATTTCAACATGGCTCGTGTGGTAATCGATACTCGGCCCATCCGTACTTTGGCTGGAGATGCCTCGATCGCGGGCAGTTCCTATGAAAGCTTGTTGGAAGCCCGGGAGCGCAAGCCGGATGTACCCGTCTTTTTGGAGCGCACTGCCGATTTTATTTTCCTGCGGTTTATCGGTCACCCTGAATTAAGCCAGAATTTTCCGGTGATGGATGAATGGGTGAAATATCTGGTGGAGGAAATGAATCTGGGTTCAAGTGCGTTTGTGTTTTGCCATTCCCCGGATAATTTAATTGCCCCTGAAATTTGCCGGGAATTTCATCGGCGTATTGCATCCAAAATAAACATTCCGCCGCTGCCATGGGATGAAATCAAACCTTCCAGTTTCGAGCAGGGTGCATTGTTTTGATTAGTTGGAATTGATAATACTTTTCAGGAATACTTCCACGACCTGCGGATCAAAGTGGACCCCACTTTGTGTTTGGATATATTCAATGGCCTTTTCTTTGGACCATGCCGGGCGGTAGGGCCGCTCGCTCGTTAGTGCATCCCAAACGTCGACTACGGCAAAGATGCGTGCTGCCAGTGGAATTTCCTCTCCTTTGAGTCCGCGCGGATATCCTGTCCCATCCCATTTTTCGTGGTGGCAATAAGGGATATCCAGGGCTTGATGCAGGTAGGAGATTGGTGTGAGTAATTCATAAGCGAATTGCGGATGTTTCCGCATGATCTCCCACTCCTCCTCTGTCAGGGGCCCGGGCTTTAGTAGAATGTTGTCCGGAACACCCATCTTGCCGATATCATGCAACAAGGCTCCTCGTTGGACATTGATAAGCTGTTCGTCGTTCATGCCAAAGTGACTGGAAAGTTTCAGTGCCATTTCGGTCACTCGAAGGCTGTGGCCTTCAGTCTCCTTGTCGCGGAGGTCCAGTGCGTGTGACCAGCCCTCAATGGTGGCATTGTAAGCCATCTCCAGATTCAAATTGGATAATCGCAAACTTTCGAATAACAGCGAATTGTCGATCCCGATCGCGGTTTCCCAGCTTAGGATATCCAGAAAGTTAAGCCAATCCATGTTGATGTGCAATGGGGCTCTGTTGAAAATCTCCAATACGCCCTTTATTATATTTTTTGAGATAAGCGGAACAGCATAATAGGCGATGAATCCTTCTTCTTCACGCAATTTTTCGCGGCTGAAAGAGTCATTGGAGGTTCGCAGGTCTTTAATAAAGATGATTCTTTTATCCTGCGCTGCCTGGCCGGCATGTCCCTTTCCAACCGGCAGGTCTGTTGTTTGTATAACCTCGGTACGAAAACCCCGGCCTGCAGAATATACAAGATGATTGGTTTCAGGCTGCAACAGGAGGATCGCAGCCGCATCCACTTTTAGTTGTAAAACAACTTCATTGAGGACAACGCCCAGGGCTTTTTGCAGGTCCAGGCTGCCAATTGAGACATCAATGGTTCTCAGGCTGTTCAAGCGGTCGATCTGTTTAATGCTTTGTTCAAGCAGTTGCGTCCGTTGAATTGCGTTTCCCCCAATTTCTGCAAGTGCGTTGATAATTCGCTCTTCCCCCGCAGAAAGCTCACGCGGCCAATTAACGTAAATGAGAATGACGCCTACAATATCTTCGTTGGAATATAAGGGAATACAGGCGCCACCCACTTCCTTTGACAGATTGGTTCTGTTTTTTTCAGGCAAGCGTGGATCAGATCGAAATTCGGACGAGACGATTCCTATCCTGTTTTGGACAACATACCCGGGGATGCCATCCCCGGAATGAAATGACGTGTTTCCGTCTTTTGTGTTTTGTCCTTGTTGCACAGTTAATTTGATTTCCTCCACTGCCTCATCGTACAACCAGATACTTCCAGAATCCACTTTTACGATTTCAAGTGTATTTACAAGAAGTCTGGAGAGCATATCGTCGAGTGTTTTCGCCTTTCGCAAGGTGGAGCCAACGGTTGCGATCGCCTCCAGTTCACGTTCACGTTGAGCGTGTTCGCTTCTTACTTTTGCATCCCGCAACTCCCGTTGAATGGCAGGCACAAGCCTGGAGAGATTTCCCTTGATCACAAAATCGTGTGCGCCAGCCTTAAGCGCATTAATGGCAGTTTCCTCTCCGATCGTACCTGAAACAATGATGAATGGAATATCAAGAGCGCTGACCTGCAAAATACCCAACGCTTCCGGAGCGCTGAATTGGGGCAGGGAAAAATCACAGATGATCAGGTCCCATGCGTGATGTGTCAATGCGGATTTCATGTGCTCCGCTGTTTCAATGCGCTCAAATTCCACTTCGTATCCTCCCCGTTGAATTTCCCGTAAAACCAATTGGGCATCACCATCGGAATCTTCAACAAAGAGGACTTTGATTTTCGTATTCATAGTATCTCTTTATTTTGGTGGAACCTCGTTTAAGACCAGCCAGTACAATCCCAACTGGTGAACGGCTTCCACAAATTGATTGAAATCCACCGGCTTTCGAACGTAGGAGTTTGCACCCAATTTGTATCCTTTTAAGATATCCTGCTCTTCTTTGGAAGATGTAAGGATTACCACCGGAAGCAGGCTGGTTGTTTCATTTTCGCGAATACGTCTCAATACTTCCAGCCCATCTATTTTTGGTAAATTCAGATCCAGTAGAACGATTTGCGGCAGATCATTTATATCGCGATTTGCATATGTTCCCGTGCAGAATAAATAGTCCAGTGCCTCGACGCCGTCGTGCACCACTACAAGATGATTGCCAATATTGTTTTTCTTAAGCGCACGGATGGTCAGTGCTTCATCGTCCGGATTGTCTTCCACGAGCAGGATGATTTTATCTTTCATATTTCCTCTGTCTACAGGGTAAAGTAAAAAGTGGCGCCTTTACCTTCTTCTCCCTCGGCCCAAATGTGCCCGCCATGAATTTTTATAATTCTCTGAACGGTTGCCAATCCCACGCCTGTACCAGGATAATCTGTAACTGCATGGAGCCGCTGGAAAACCCCAAATAATTTTTCCACATACGCCATGTTGAACCCGGCGCCATTATCGCGAATATAAAACGTCCGTTCCTTTGCCTTGTCAAGCTGACCAAATTCTATAACTGCAAGATCGCATTTGGAGGTAAATTTACACGCGTTGTTGAGAAGGTTTTCCAAGGCGATTTGCAACAAACGCGGGTCACCTTCCACCATCAAGTCTGGGGCGATGATGAAATTAATATTTCTATCGGTGTGAACTTTCTGAAGGGATTGCGCGATATCCTCAACTGCGGCGCTGAGGTTGAAAAACTTGGGTTGTAATGTAGAGCGCGAGATCCGTGAAAGATTTAATAAATCGTCGATCAATTCTGCCATGCGTTGTGCTGCGTTTCGAACTCGATGTAGATGATCTCGGGCCTCCGCAGGGATTTGTTCTCCGTAATCCTCCAAAATTGCGTGGCTGAAGCCGTCGATACTTCTGAGGGGTGCCCGCAAGTCGTGTGACACCGAATAGCTAAATGATTCGAGTTCCTTGTTGGCAGTCTCCAACTGGGCTGCGCGTTGTTTTAGATCGTCATTTAATTTTTTGATATCCGCCTCGATCAATTTTCGTCTGGTCACATCGCGAATCGCGGCGCTGACCAGTAAGTCGTCTTCAGTCTCCAGCGGGCTTAAGCTGATCTCGATGGGGAACTCGTTGCCGTTTTTACGCAGCCCAAACAATTCCAACCCTATTCCCATGGGTCTCACAGGATGTTCAACATAGTAGTTTTCACGATGTTTGACGTGTTTTTTTCGAAAGCGGTTTGGGACCAGGACTTCAATGGATTCCCCAATGATTTCAGTGCGAGAATACCCAAACATTTTTTCTGTTTGTGAATTGACCAGTTGGATGAGTCCCTTTTTATCGATCACCACCACGGCGTCGGGGGCAGATTCGAGCAGGTCACGGAACTTCTTCTCTGCCCGCTTTCGATCCGTGATATCGCGGATGGCGGCGATGGCAAAGGTCCCTTCTTCTGTTTTCAACGGGCTGAGGCTGATCTCGACGGGAAATTCAATACCATCATGACGTACCCCATATAGTTCCAGATTGCTCCCCATGGGCCTTACGCGCATATCGGAAAAATATCCGCTACGGTATTTCTCGTGTTTGTTGTGATAACGAAGCGGCACAAAAGATTCTATCGGCTGCCCTTGTATTTTTTTGTGGGCCCAGCCGAAAAGCTTTTCAAACTGTGAATTGGCAAGCGCGACCACGCCTTTTCCGTCCACGATGACCATTGCATCAGGCGCTGCTTCGAGCAGATGAAGGAATTTTTGATCCCTAAATACAGAGTTCGTACCGGCTAAGTGCGCTATCTCGGATTGTCTCCATCAACACCAATAAAATCGGACAGGATTTATCCTATTTTGCCAAATATAGGCCGGTCAGCGGAAAAAAGCAAGGCAGATATTAAGATAAACTAGCGCGAATAGGGCTTACATTGTTATTAGATTCGCTCCACCCATTGTGTCCGCCAATCCGGCGCATTGAAAGGTTCCGGCCAAAATTCGATTTGTTTCCAGATCTTATCATTTCGAATGGTCGAGAAAGTGATGCAGCGATCGTGAAGTTTTCCGTCTGACACGCTGACATCGGTGACAACCAAATCTCCATCGGCTGCGATGTGATTGATTTGAAATGTCCACCTGCCATCGGCTGGGTAGGCGGTATTCATCCCAGCGAAGTTTTCCCGCCCGCGAATCCGTTCGCCGGATTGCGGCCATTCCAAAGTGTACTCGTCGTGCAGAAGTTGTGCGACTGCATGAAAATCATTGGTCTCCATTGTCGCCCAGAACTGTTCGAGGATTTGCTTGTTATTCATGTTTCACTCCAGTTAACATTTGTAATGCTTGCATTGCCCGTGCTGCATCTTTTGTGGGAACAAAAATATGGTCGTGATAGAACGCCGCCACTACGTTGCAGCTGATGGCTGCGTCTGTCAGGGCTTTGGAAAATGCGGCGGTTAGGCCAACAGCTTCGAGCGAGGAATGAACCGTGAGCGTGATCCACGCACATGTTGTTGAGTAGGGAATGTTCATCGCGTCAGCCTTTTCTTTTGGCAGGATCATCGTCACGCCTTCTTTTTCCAAAAAATAACATAGCGGATCCAGTGATTTCATCTGTTCTTTCGAATCCGCGAGACAATATACGTACTCACCTGTATTGAGTTCGGGTTTCATTTCTTTGAGAAGTTTTTGTAAATTGGTCTCGCCTGTCATGATGTCTCCTGTTTGCACCTTGACAATCATAACTCTTTTTCATACAATGCCATTCAATATGTCCAGCCGTCGTTTGTACCATCATCACGTTGCAACACCCTCCTTTGGTCGGGCGGCATAGACGCGCATTTTATTAAACGCATCTGCATTCAAAACTCCCGCACCGTCGGGAGTTTTTATTTCATAAGAGGTGACCATGATTTCGATTTTTGATTCTGCCGCTGCACAAAAGACGATCCTTCGTCGGGTGATGCTGGGCGACGAGACCGTTCCTGATTCTGTTTTGGATCGCATTGAAACGACATTTGGCGAACGCATTCATCCGCAAGAGGCCGTGACTCGCATCCTGCGCGACATCCGCACAAACGGCGACAAGGCGCTTCATTCGTGGACCGAGAAGCTGGATGGCAAAAGCCCAAGCGGTTTCCGCGTCTCAAGCGACTCGTTACAGGCCGCGTTGAATTCCATTTCAAAGGAAGAGCGCGCCGCATTGGAACTTTCCGCAAGCCGCATTGAATCGTTTTATAAAAATCAGCCGCTTACCTCGTGGATCACACAAGAGATGGGTGGCGTGATGGGGCAGTTGATTCGGCCAATTCAACGCGTGGGGCTGTACATCCCCGGCGGCACAGCACCGCTGCCATCGAGTGTGTTGATGTCTGCTGTGCCCGCGAAAGTGGCTGGCGTGAAAGAGATCGTGCTGGCAGTGCCACCACAGCAAGGGACTGGCGAAATTGCTCCGATCATTCTGGCTGCCGCTGCATTGGTGGGTGTGGATGAAGTCTATGCGATGGGCGGCGCGCAGGCGATTGCCGCACTGGCCTATGGGACCGAATCCATTCGCGCAGTGGATAAAATTTTCGGCCCTGGCAATTTGTTTGTGACTCTCGCGAAGAAACAGGTTTTTGGCATTGTTGGAATTGACGGCCTTGCAGGTCCCACCGAAACGATGGTGATTGCAGATGACTCGGCTGACCCGGCATGGGTCGCTTCCGACTTGCTTGCGCAAGCGGAGCACGATGTGCTGGCCTCTGCCATTTTGCTCACGCCGTCGAAACAGCTTGCCGAAGCGGTTCAAGTGGAAATAGGGAGGCAGGTGGAAACTTTGCCTCGTGCGGAAATTGTTGTGCAGTCACTAAAAGATCGCGGCGGGATTGTGTTGACAAAGGACCTGGATGAAGCTGTGCAGCTTTCCAATGGCTATGGCCCCGAGCATTTATGCCTGTCCGTGCGTGACCCGTGGGCATGGAGCGAGAAGGTCATGTCTGCAGGTGGGATTTTTATGGGTGAGTATTCGTTTGAAGTGCTGGGAGATTATGTGGCCGGGCCGAGTCACGTGATGCCAACCAGTGGTACTGCACGTTTTGCATCCCCGCTCAATGTATGGGATTTTGTGCACATCATCAGTTTGATCGGGTTGAACGAATCCACAGGACGTGAATTGTCCAAGTCTGCGGCGGTGATTGCGCGAGCAGAAGGGTTGGAAGCACATGCCCGTTCGGCCGACCGGAGGAAGTAGTAGTAGGTCGCGCTGAAAGCGCGACCTACTTTCTTTTCACATCTAGGATTGCTATCTTGGTCGAGTTATTAAACGGACTTGGGTCAGTGATGAGATGACCGGCTTTGTTATATCCAGTGAAATCTTCTGGAACCGAAATCAACTCTTTTATCTTCAAATACCCATCCTTACATAGTTCTTCAAGTGTTTGCATATATTCTTTCCCGCTGAGGTAGATCGCATTGTTGATCGCGATCAAGTAGCCGCCATCATTTATCAATGGGCGAACCTTGTTGATCAACCGCGCGCTTTCCTGTTCCTGATCCACTTTGCCTTTGGCGGTGGTGGAGAAGAACGGCGGGTCGATGATGACGCAATCGAAGAATTGTTTTCTGCTTTTGAGGTTCGCAATAACGGGGAAGAAATCGCCCGCGAGGAAATTCTGTTTTTGAATTGGAAAGCCGTTGAGCGAATATGAATCTTTCGCGAGGTTGAGAAATTGTCGATTCATGTCCGTTTGAATTACCTGGCTGGCTTTGCCTGCCAGGGCAGCGACTCCGAAGCTTCCGGTATAAGCAAAGGTATTTAAAACTGATTTACCTTCCATGTTGTCGATGAGCCACTTGCGCAAATTTCTTGTGTCAAGATAGAGGCTCGCGTCGCGATTCATGGTCAGGTCAATGGCATACCAGATGCCATGCTCTTTGATCTTACGATCAGGCGCATCGCCGAATACCAATTGTCCACGCTTTTCTTCCTGGGTTGGGCTGTTTCGTTGCCTTAATATACTAGCGTGTAGCCAGCTTAAAGCATTTTGCAGGTAGGATGTGACTTCTTGGATGACATCCAAATTCTGGGTCGCGTCATCTGCGTAATTGTGGATGACAAGTGTGCTCGCATAGATATCCAATGCGAGATCGGAATAGCCTTCGGTGAATCCGTTGAAGAGGCGGAAGGCTGATTCGTGACGCGAGTCGATCAAGGTCTGGCGTGAGGCGATGGCTTTTTCCAGCAGGGAAATGATCATGGCAGATGCTTTTGAAGCCAGAGGTTGATGACCGCCAATGATTCCGCAGTGACGTTATGAGCCATGTTGAACTCATGATATTCCAGATCGGTTTCCAATTTTTGCAGTGTGTCGCGGCTACGGCGAGCCCACTCGACAGGGAGCATGGGATCCTGGATTCCGTGGGTGAGGATGAATGGCTTGCCTTTGACTCCTGTCTCGTCGATTTGCAAACCCGATTCATGCGGAATATAGCCTGATTGCGCGACCACGCCTGTCACACGCTGCGGCCTGGTCAACGCATAAGACATTGAGACTATGCTGCCCTGACTGAAGCCAAGCAGATACAGTTTATTTTTATCCACAGGGTAGTTGGCGATGATCTCGTCGATGAATTTGTCGATTGTGTTCAATGCATTTGCCAGACGCGTTGGGTCCGGCTTGCCAACTTGTGTGATCTGAAACCATTCATACGAATCGGGTCCGAGGTCAAAGGGGCCGCGCGGGCTGATCCATAAAAAATCTTTGGGTAAATAATCAGCAAGGCCGATCAGGTCACGTTCGTTGCTGCCGCGTCCATGCAGGGCGAGAATGGTTGGGTAAACCGAATCAGGTCCACGGTCCGGGGAAGAAGCGGGGTATTTTGTCAGATGATGCAGGGATAAATTTGTCATGTATTACTTTCCTCGAATCTATATCTTTTGAATGTTCTTGATGTTGAACACCGAAATTTGCCTGATACCCAATTGAACCTGTGCCTCTGCGTTTAATTCGACCCAATAAAAACTGCGATGTTCGGAGTAGGGATCGATGCGCACCACGATCCCTTCGAACCAGCCGCCATCCATCCCAAACTTGGAATCCAGATGGATTTTGACGCGGTCGCCAATTTGAATACTCCCGGTCATTTCTGTTTTTTTACCATCCACGCAGCGAAGTTGGCTTGATGCGAATTGCCACCGAATATTCACTGGTGAACTGCTCGACTGTCATCCCAATATCTTTGATTCCCTTGCGGTATTTTCTGAGATATGCAGGGACCTTATTGGGCGGGGCGGCGTTCGTGTCGAGCTCCGCTTTTCCAATGTATACGATCACATCCTTGTCACCCGTTTCGTCTGTGTTGAAGTGCAGGGATACATTGCCATTTTCTCTGATGTGCTTTAATTTGTGCGCTGTAGGTTTACTGTAAATTAGAAAAGCGTCGTTGTCCCAAATGAACCAGACCGGCCTGGGTTGTGGAGTGCCGTTGATGTCAACTGTGGTCAGCCAGATCACATACTCTTTCTTGATCACACTTTTCGCCTTGCGTTCCAATTTTGTTTTAGGGTCGCTCACGATTTCCTCCAATATTTTTTATTTATCTTGCAGCAGACAGCATGGTGCGAAACGCTTGATAGATCGTGATGATGTTATCGGATGAGAAGTCGACGCAACGGTCATCGGTCCGCTTTGCCCCCGGCATCAATGCGGCCTTGTCAGCCATGTCTGATTGCACAAATTCAATCGTCATTTTGATCGGCGCGGAAACCATAAATGGATTGGGAGCTTTTCCGCTTTTTAAATTGATCACTGCGCGTTTGGCAACTTCTTCGATCAACTTTGAGGTTTCAGCAGGCGGCAGGCATTCCGCCGACATGCGCCCGGTTGCTTTTTTTACCTGGGCAGTTTCGATCTTGTCACCAAAGAAATCCCGTACCTCGGCGCACAAGGTTTGATCCCCGGATGCCATGATGATCGGTACATTGAAATGCCCGCACATGGCACCGTTGAATCCCGATTCTCCAAATGCGCGGCCGTTGATCCACAACCCGGAAACCCGTTCATCAGACCAGGTGTGGTCAAGAATTCCATTGATCGCTCCCATGCGCGCATGATATCCCACAAACATTACGCCTTCCACATTTTCGTCGACACCATGCACCATCGAAAGCGGACTTGGCGAACCACAATTAAGCGTGGCTCGTGAGTCCAATTCCTCGATCAAGATATTTCGCCCGTTGTTGTGGCCATCTGTTACAAGAACGGAGGTTGCGCCAGCGGCAAACGCTCCGCGAACGGCGGCATTCACATCTTCGGTCATCAATTTGCGAAAGCGTGGATACTCCTCGTTGCCGGGCATCACCTGATCCCAATGGACAACGCCGGTAATTCCTTCCATATCTGCTGCAATTAATATTTTCACATTGCTCCTTTACGGTTTGATCGCACGAGTTGCGATATATGTCGGGCTAAATTCCGAGATCTTTGCGCCGCTATGACGGTCTTCATACATGCCAATCAGATGAAACCCCGCCTCCATCTGCCCTGCGAGCTGGTCGGTCAACGAATGACCGAATTCTGCGGGACGGTCTTCCTGTTGCAAACGTTCCATCCCGTACGTATCAACGTCTGAGAATGGGATCTTATATTTCACATTCAGAATTCCGTTTTCCATCTCATCCCAATCGAATAAGTAAAATAACGGATTCATAAATCCCGAAAGCATGGCGCCGCCATGGCGCAATACACGATAGGCTTCCTTCCAGACTGGGCGGATCTCATGAATGAATAGATTTGAAACAGGATGAAAGATAAGATCAAAGCTTTCATTTTCGAAAACGGAAAGATCGCGCGTATCGCCTTCCACAGTTTCGATCTTTAAGTTTTCGCGTTCAGCGACTTCACGATCTCGGGATAATTGAGCAGGGGAGTTGTCGAAGATCGTGACCTGTGCTCCAGCGGCTGCAAAAACAGGACCCTGTTGTCCGCCTCCACACGCCAACCCAAGGATCTTGAGTTCCTCCATGGGAGGGAACCATTCTCGGGGCACGGAAATGTTTTCAGTCAACAAAACGGACCATTCACCCTTGCGCGCCTTGACGATGATCTCTGGTGTAACAGGCACTGTCCATGGATTTTTACCGCTGCTTACCTGTCGGTCCCAAGCCTCTTGATTATATTTCCGAACGTCCATGGGATTTCCTTTATTGTGATGAAATGTTGACGGTCCAAACTTTGGTTATTATAAGAGGGATTTCAAGTTTGATTGAGTATATTAGGATTGGGATGTTATTAAATGCGAGAGCCGCGTCTGCGTAGGACGCGGCTCTCTATGTGAGGAGACGAGCGAATTAATCCATTGCGGCGGGTTCAGCTGCAACCGGAGAAGGTGAATGATGGATTTTATCCAGCACAATGTAACCTATGACTGTGATGACGCCTAAAATCCCGCAGGCGACCCAAAGTAAATTTGGCTGACTGCTGTCCAAAAGCAATCCTGCAAGATATGGGCCGATGGCAAATGCCATTCCCCAGGAAAGACCGGAGACTGCCATGTACCGTCCCCGCATGGCTTCAGGAGCAAAACTCGCCACCAGCGATTGCTGGAACGGACTGACCACCATTTCACCTATGGTGATGATGATCATGGCCACGGCAAACATAAAGTAGGTGGAGGTAAATCCATACATGGCAAAGCCAATGCCATAAAAAGCGGTTCCGAGAGCGACCATTAGCATCGGTTTGTATTTTTCCAGTTTTCGTGCCACCCAAAATTGCAGGATAACCACGATAACGGCGTTCATGCTGATCAAGTAGCCGTATCCGATCTCCGGTATGCCATGCTGATCGCGAAGATACACTCCAAGTGTCGAGTTGAAATTGGTGTAAATCAGCGCGGTCATTACGCTCATGGCAATGAAGGCCACAAATGGAATGTCCTTGAAAACTGTCCGATAGCCGGCGAATGTTTGTGAAACGGTTTCCGGCTTGGCATCTGGATGCGCGGCGGGTTTTGTCTCCGGTAGGAAGAGAAAGACAATGCTGGCGGCGAGCAAGCTAATGATCGCATCCACGATGAATAAGAGAAGATATGACTTTGCGATGAGCAGGCCGGCCGCAGCTGGGGCAACGATCACAGCGAGATTAAATACCACACGAATGATCCCGTATCCTTCGGCCCGTTTGTTTTCCGGCAGCAGATCGGCAACGACTGCTTCATGAGCGGGGCCGCCGATACTGGAGAGAGTCCCGACAATCACGGAAACTGCGATGAAAATGCCAAGCGTCGGGGCAAACCCCATCCCCAATGCGCTGAGCGATGACAGGACCAGGCTGAAGATGATAACGCCCTTGCGTCCCATGCGATCTGTCAAAGCGCCGCCAAGTGCACTCCCGGCAAACCCTGAAATCGAAAATATCGCAAAAAGGATCCCCACAGTGGACATGCCGATGTCGAACTTCTTTGTGAGGTATAACGCGAAGAATGGATAGAGCATGAATCCACCGAAGCGGTCGATGAACACAATCACGTTATAAACCCAAAAGGCTTGCGGATATTCGTTATATATTTTCTTGAATTTAGTTAACATTTATACCTGTCAGTGAGCGTAACTGCTTTGCCCGGTGGAACGGCATTTTTTAGCAGGTGTCTCATATCGTTTGACCAATATCTCTCCACGTGTAATCAGCCATTTGCCCAAATTCTCCATTGAGCGAGTAAACAAGTTGGGGCGGAATACTTTTGTCTTGCTAACCTGTTCCTCCAGGCGAATCTCCTGAATATCACGTTGTATATCTTTGCGGCGTTCTTCCAGTAAAAGTTCATCAAGTCTTGTGTTCATATTAAGCCTCCTTTGTATGGACCAGTAAAAAGGCGGAAATTGCCTTCAGCGTTTTCTCGATTCTTTCGTGATTTAAAGTGTATGCCTTTGCTCCGTTGAGTCTCCTTTCCTGTAAAAAGCCGTTTGCAGTAAGCTGGCCTAAATAACGTGAAATGCTCGGTTGGCTAAGCTGGGTGGCTTCCATTAATTCAGTTGCTCGCATTTCGCCATTGTTTGCTATCATTTGCAGGATCTGTAATCGGGTTTCATCTGCCAATGCAGAGAGCTTGCTGACGATCTCTGCGCGGTCCAACTCGGGCACTTGAACATCAGACCCTTCTGGTAAATGGGCGCCGAAATGGACATAAAAATCATTCTGCACTTTTGTGAGATGGATATATGGTCCAATATGTGCGTTAGGGACAAAATAAACTTCCTGCGAGCCTTCCACTTCATTTGCCCATTTGGACTCGGTCAATTCCTTGCCCGTGATAAATTGAACAATTTCCGCGCGGGTCATATCTCTCATGTCTATTTTGTTGAACGCCTTTACAGATTCTTCGATCATCGGGCTAACGCGCTTCCATTCGGCTTGCAAGTAATTTTTCCAAAACCAGCGAATGTGCCCGGTGATCAACTGTTTGAGTGCCGCCGGGTCAATCACATATTGATAGGCGCGCGTTTCCATTTCCGTGTCGACCAACTCCGGTCCAAAACGAGAGATCAAAAAGTCTATATAATTTTCGACAGAGGAAAGAACCTCGTCCCATTGAACGGATTGATTCACGGCTTTTCTTCCTTCCTCCGTCAAACAGATTTCACTGTACGCGCCGAGCAGGCGTTCGCGCAATACTGAGGGAGGGGTGTTGTCGAGGTCGTCCAGGTAAGTTTCAAACGAGATATCGCTTTTTCGAGGTGTAATGGCATAGTGCAAACCAATGGTCACAAGATAATGACGGGTCAGTTCTTCCGCGGACATCTGCGCCCGCGTCTTCTGTACCCATTCGTGAATGCCAGGATCGTCCTTTGCTTTGGAAATCAAAATCATACTCCCAAAGGCGTTAATGGCAGGATCCACAGATACCAGACTGCTTTTGACGCGTGTTTTCTCAAGGTTTAGGGCAAAAGGTGACATAAAGCCTCATTCATATTCTTTTATTCATAAAATTGAATAATTCGAATATTTTAATCAGATTGATGAATCTGTCAAGGTTAAACAAAAAGTCCCTGCAAACTTGCAGGGACTTTGGATTTGGACAACCGCTTCTTCCTTGACTAGGGGTTGGGGGTGCCTTCGACGGCAATTCCCACCCAAGTGAAGACGCGCTTCTCGCTGGCCGCGCCGGAGGTAACCCAAATTGGCTGGCCTTGGTCGTCGGTGCCATCCTGGCGAACAGGGATGATCCACCAGCGCAGCACATGGGCTACATTATCCTTCGGGCGGAAGGTGGTGGGCACGATATATTTTGTGTCTGTCACGTAATCGGTCAAACGGCGGGGTTGGTCTGCTGTGATGTCTTCGACGATGATTTGATAGGCCTCTCCACCGCGAAGCGTGCCAACAGACGCCCATTGCAGGGTTACAACGTCATTTGCCAGGGAGAAGGCTGCTCCGTCCGCAGGCAGAAGCAGGTTTGGAGCGGGGTAAGGAGGCGGAATGGTCGCCGTCGGGGTCGGTCCAGGGGTGGCAGCCCGTTTGCAGAGTGGAACGTTGATCGTTGTCCCGATAAATACGTTATCGGTGGTCAGGCCATTCCATTCCTTGATCGCATCGGGTGGAACTGCGTAATTTAGGGCGATGCTGGAAAGAGTGTCGCCATCCTGTACGGTAACCGGCACGGTTTCACAGGCTTCTTTTGTGGCGTTATCAGGCAGGGGTGTGTTGGTAGGCGGCGGCGGGATCGTTGGGGTTGGATAAGGTATCTTGAGAACTTGTCCAACGCTGATGGGACATGAGGAGGCGAGGTTGTTGGTAATGATGATACTTTGGACCGAGACGCCGAAGGTGAATGCGATCTGTGAGCACGAGCCATCGCCGGCAGAAACGGTATAGTCAAACGGAGGCTGCAAGGTGGCAGTTGGTACGTCTGTCGCTGGAAGGGTATTTGTAGGTGGGATGGTGACTGTCGGAGAGACCGTTGGAGTGGGGGATTCTTCCGGAGTCAAGTTGGTGGCGGTACCGCCTCTGCTTAAGGCAAAAAACACCACAACCGATGCAATAATGATCACCACGGCAAGAATTCCAACCGCCGCCGGCAGGCTTAACCTGATCTCTGGCATGCGGCTGGCTTGAACGGATTTCTCAGCCTTTTTCGCAATCTTGAGTTCGGGTTTGGGTGTGAATTCTGTGCCACATACGAGACAGCGTGTTGCATTTTCACTTAAACGCGTTCCGCAGGTTGGGCAGACTTTTGTTTTGCTTGAAGAGGATTCTTGATTCATACGAGCGAAAATTATACCATCGAACGATTTCGCTTACTTTTTAGAGGGTAGGGTGTATCCAACTTGGAGGGTGAACGGTGGTCATGAGGCGGCTGCCTGCTCTTAAAAGTCTGCATGATATACTCAGTGCAACTTCTAAAATCCGCCGGTGTTATTAACTTACACCAGCGGTAAGGTAACTTTTTTTGGCCGACCTGGATTATAACGAAGAGGAAATTCTCGCAAGCGCTTCACAAGGTGACCGCGATGCTTTTGGTCAACTTTATGAGCGGTATGTGGAACGCATCTTCAACTATGTATATTACCGTACCGGGAATGTACATGAGGCGGAAGATATCACTGCCCGGGTTTTCCAGCGGGCGATGAATCACATCAAGAACTATACGGACCGCGGCGTTCCTTTTTCTGCCTGGTTGTATCGCATTGCTCACAACCTGGTCGCCAACTGGCACAGAGACCGCGGCCGCAAGCAGGAAATTCCCCTCGACGATTTGCCGGTTTTGCCGAACAAAGGCGATCATCCAGAGCGCAACCTGGTTCGCTCACAGGAGCAGGAAGCGCTTTTGAAAATGATCCGCCGGCTGCCTCCCGAAAGGCAAAACCTGCTGATTTTGAAGTTCGTTGAAAATATGTCAAACGCAGAGATTGGTGAGATCATGGGTCGAAGTGAAGGAGCCGTGAAGAGCCTTTATCATAGGACGCTTTTGTCTCTTCGCGATCAATTGGAAGATCAAAATCTTAATTTAGAAGGAGATTGAACCATGTTGCGAATCGTGACCGACGGTGCTGCTGATATTCTTCCAGAGTGGGAAAAAGAATACGGGATCGACACCATCCCTGTGAACATTCTTTTCGGCGAAAAATCCTATCTTCAAGGCGTGGAATTGGACAACGAAGGTTTTTATAAATTAGTGGATGAAAGCAAACGCATTCCCAAAACCGCGCAACCCTCCCCGCATCAATTCGTTGAGTTTTATAGAAAAGTTGCCCAAAAAGGCGACACCATTATTTCAATCCATATCACTGCCAAACTTTCCGGAACCTATGCTTCGGCCATTGCCGCCGCAGAAGAGTTGAAGGATGAATTCAAAATCATCCCGATCGACTCCGCCTGCGGATCCCTGGGAATTGGCCTTATGTGCCGCGAGGCCCGCAAAATGGAACGTGCGGGCAAGCCGGTGGATGAGATCGTGAAGAATATCGAAGCGATCAAAAATAATGTCCGCGTAATTTTGACCCTCGATACTCTTGAATATGCCAAAATGTCCGGGCGCGTTGGAACCTTGCAAGCGGCACTTGCCTCCGCGCTCAATGTCAAGCCGATCGCTGTTTTACGTGAAGGCGTTCTGAATATGGCGGAAAGAGTCCGTACTCGTAAGGCTGCCCTTGACCGCGTCATTTCCATGGCGAAGGAAGAGTTCGGTAATAAGCCGGTTTATTTGGCGGTTGTCCATGCCCGTGATTTGAAATCCGGCCAGGCCCTGTTGGATCAAGCCAGAAGTCACTTCAACGCCAAGGAAACCATGATTAATGACCTGTCCATTTCCATTGCGGCAAATCTTGGACCAGGAACAGTAGGTTTGATTCTTTACCCGATTGAATAAATTAAGGACTACATAGTGAACCGTAAGTCAACCATGCAAACAAAAGACCTCGATATACTGGAAACGCATCTCGCCGGGACCTTGAAGCGGGTTTCGCCTCCGAATGACATTATCCAACGCCTGCGCGGAAGGATCACCATGCCTGCGCGTGAGGCCATTACGCTGCGTTTGCGAGATTGGCGTACATTGTTCTTTGTATTTGGCGGGGTCATGTCTGGTATGTTGTTGATCGTCACTGTGGCACGAGCGCTTTACTATTTTATCGGCCGAAGAAACCCGATCTAAAAGATTTCAAAAATCAATACTTCCCGCCTGGTAGAGGCGGGAAGTATTGATTTAATGGGGACCAACGGCTTTTATCTCCAATCAGGTAACAGCCATCTGCATAGAATACGTGCCTCTGCAACCAAGTCCGCTGGAACCGGAAGTTCGTGTTCCTCGGTGACGCGAGCTGTCAGGTGTTCAATGATCTCTTTGATGTCCGCGGGAAGATGCGACTCTTCTTTGAGCAATTCAAGTAGATTGATGGCACTCGTGTTCGGAAGTTGCGCCTCTTTTCGGCTGTAGTATTCCCGAATTGCCACACCGGCCGCACGCCGCGCACAAACGCGGGATTGTCCCTCGTTTTTCTTGATGCGTGCCTGTGTCGCCTTGTCAAATTCAGCTTTGAGTTGTGTCTGCCAGTTTTCCATGCCGCGATTATACATGACCCGGGGATTAATCCCTTGTTCATCTAGATCGTTATAATAAATCAAATTTTTCATTAGGAGAAATAATGAAGAAAATCCTCCCGACACTGCCAGGTCTGTTTGTGTTGACCGCATTTATTCTGTCCTCTTGTATTTCCCGGTCGGATGCGACAGATATCAAGACCGGCCAGCCTCATTTAATTACCGGCACATTTAAAGTGACGAATGATTTTGTGCTGACCCGATATTATGTCGAAAATGCGGTATCGCTCGTCGATATGCACGGATTTGTAACTCGTGATGAAGAATGGGAAGTACCTGTTGAGTCGCAGGTGCTTGGTGTGATGAATTTTGACCCCGATACCTTGAGCGGCACTTTCGATTTAAATCTGCCGGCTGTCCCGCGTGGCATGTTGAATGACGTGGATAATAATGGAGATGAAGACTTGGGAGTGCAGATTTTTGCCGTCGCATATTCGCCTAACTTGTACGGAGGACCATTTGCCCAGGGAGATGATCGCTCTCGTGGCTGGCCGTCCTATCTTGCTTCCGTCAAGACCAATAGCGAGAATGACCATGAGGTAGTTGGCGGCAAACTTGTGATCTGGTCGCCTGATTCTGAGCAGGGATTTCCGACAAGTTTCGGGGCAGATGGCCTGCTTTTTACCTCCGATGATCCGGTGATTTCGATCCCGTCCGGATATTCAGTGGTTGATCTCGACGAATCGTCATTTGTGTTCTCGCAAGAGGCTACACCTGAGTTCACCTTGTTTGAGCCGCAGGATATTGCGATCAAGGATTTCTCCGACAAGACTTATTTGGAAGCCTTTGATCAGATGTTTGAGATTGTCCGAAAAGAATATGCTTTTGCTGATATTGTCGGGAAAGCACCTGATTGGGATGCCTTGTATACGGAAATTCGTCCTCGTGTGGAGCAGGCTGAAAAGGATAAAGACCCGAATGCCTTTTACCTTGCCTTGCGCGATTTCACCTGGGCATTTCGCGATGGACACGTTGCATTGGATGTCAATCAATATTCCGAACAGGATTTTCAGCTGGCCATTTCCGGAGGCTATGGTTTTTCCACTCGTGAGTTTGACGACGGGCGTGTGTTCGTCACCTTTGTTTTGGAAAATGGCCCTGCACATTTGGCCGGTATGCAGGTAGGTTCGGAGATCCTTCAGTTTAATGGTCAACCGATTTCCGCCGCAATCGACGCGGCTCAATCCTACTCGCAGCAATCATCCGATTTTGCGCTTCGCTACCAAAAAGCGCGCTATCTGTTAATTGCCCAGCCTGGCGATCAAGCAGCGATCACGTTTTCAAATCCTAATGGAATACCTCAAACTGTTGACTTGACCGCTGTGAAAGAGCAGCAAAGTTTTGGCCGCACATCCGTTTATTATGGCGTGGACCGTTCATCGCTTCTCCCGGTAGATGCCAAAATTATTTCCACGGCAGGTCAACCTGTTGGCTATGTTCGCTTGAATAGCAATTCAGATGACCTCAATCTTACCGTCCGCCTTTTTGAACGTGCCCTGCAAAATTTTACGGATGCAAAAGTTCCTGGCGTTGTCATTGACATGCGCTATAACAATGGCGGTGCGTCATTAGGACTTGCCGGTTTTCTGACGGATCAGGAAATTCAAATGGGTCAGCTATCTTACTATAGCGATGCCACTGGTCAATTTGAACCTGAAGGATTGCGCGAAAAGATTTTGCCAAATGAAAATCAATATCGCTTCGATAAAATGGTTTTGTTGGTGGGGCAGGCGTGTTTCAGTGCTTGCGAAATCGAGGCGTATGGATTTAGTCAGGTGCCCGGCATGATCGTTGCAGGTCAAACTCCAACTGCCGGTGTAGAGGCGGAAACAGCTCGAGGTCAATTTAAATTGCCGGAAGGCTTTGATTTGACGATCCCCACTGGACGCCTGACTTTACCTGACGGAAGCATCTTTTTGGAGGGGCAGGGAGTTCAGCCCACACTTCGCATCCCTGTTGACGAAACAACTGCGTACGTATCCGATGACATTGTTCTACAGGCCGGTATGGATGCAGTATTGCGGCCGCTGGGCGCCGGAATTGTTCCTTCCAGTTCGCCGAAAGTAATGTCGGTTTCAGAATCCCAGGAAGCATTGGCCTCCGGTACACCTTTTCTGGAAGATATCGCGCGCGAATCGTATGATGCGGCTGTTTTTACCCAACCTGGAGTGGCAACTTATACTGTTCCACTTGAAGATGCCAAATCAGTAATTTGGAGCTACGTTTGGTGTGCGGCGGATTCGACCACGGTGGCAAGAAATTTTGAAGATATTCAATTGAATTTCACGCTGGACGGCAAAGAAATTCCATTGGAATCGTTTGGGACCCTGGAGGTTGAAACGGGTGGAAGGATTTGCAAATTGATTTTTAGCGCTTTAACAGACTGGACCGCAGGTGAGCACAAGCTTGCTACTTCCGCCAATTTTTTGGACACTATCAATGATGGGCAAACAAATTTCACGGCTGGTGAATATAAATTGGAATACACGGTATATGCTAAGCCGTAAATAACATCTGGCTGGTTGCGAATGAAAAAGACAAGAGTCACGTTTAAGGTGTTTTCAGAATCAAAGACAAAGAGAGGACGGGCGCTGGCCCGTCCTCTCCTATTAATCCACAAACCGGTATTTTATGAGAGCCCATACTGCTTCAAAAGCATCGTGGAGTTTGATCTTTTTCCCCTGTGTGTAATCCCGTGGATTAAAAGTGATCGGCACCTCGAAGATGCGATAATTTCGCTTGAGAATCTTGGCTGTAAATTCAGGCTCAAAATTGAAGCTGTTTGCGCGAATGGTCATGCCTTCGATGACTTCCCTACGAAACACTTTGTAGCCTGTTTCCATGTCGGTCAAAATCGTGTTGTATAGGATGTTGGTCATGAGCGTGAGCATTTTATTGGCGACTAAATGCCAGAACATGGTCACGCGGTGGGCGCGGCCCAGAAAGCGCGAGCCATACACGACATCTGCTAGACCTTCTTCAATGGGTTTTAGCAGCTCTGGAAAATCCCGTGGGTCGTACTCAAGATCTGCATCTTGAATGAGGAGTATATCCCCGAGTGCGGCTTTCATCCCGGTGCGAACAGCCGCGCCTTTGCCTTGGTTTTTCTCATGCAAGATAACCCGGACATTATTTTTGCCGTCCAGCGTCTTTAACTTGTCCCGTGTTCCATCTTTTGAGCCGTCATCGACCACGACGATCTCGCTGACAAGTTTAGTGTCGTTGACACGCTTGAGAATTACTTCTATGCTTTCAACTTCGTTGTAAACAGGGATTATGACGGATAGTTTCATGATTTCTGGATTATAAACGAAAAGAAGTATAATTGGCGTTAAGGCCTTTAACGCCCAATTATTTAAGTATTTATTCTTTTGAATGGCGGTTTTTATATGACACGACAAACAGGATCAATTTCTGGTTCTACTGGCGGATTCTCGCCCCCACAGATCAACAACCTTGAAGATACCGGCTTGTCCCAACTTTGGTTGCAGGATTTGATTCTGAAAGTATTGTATTTCCGAGGCTATTTAACAGGATTTAAAATATCAGAAGAAATTTGTCTGCCGCTTGCCGGTGTGACCGATCAACTTCTTGCGGTTCTTAAGCAGGAAAAATTCATTGAAGTTAAGTCCACACAAGGCGGTGGTTTGGGGAGCGGTTTGGGGGATGGCGCCTATACATACGGCATTACTACAGCAGGCATGGTACGCGCGCGTGAGGCCCTGGATCGTAGTCAATACGCCGGGCCTGCTCCGGTTCCATTTGAGGTTTACAACGAGGCGATTCGCCGCCAAAAGAGCGGACGTTTGACAGTGACGACGCGTACGATGAGGCAAATCCTGGCTCAAATGGTCATCTCAGAATCGTCCTTTCAAAGGCTTGGCCCGGCATTGAATTCTGGTACCTCCATATTTATGTACGGTCCACCTGGAAATGGCAAGACCAGTATCGCACGTGCGTTTGGCAACCTGGTGTTAAGTCAATCGATGTATATTCCCTATGCTTTGTATCTCGATGGGCAGGTTATCAAAGTGTATGATGCTGTCAGCCACACACTTGCAAGTGATGGCGATGCACCCGGCGCCAATGGTACAACTGGAAACTTGCGGTCCAACGTTCGCCGTGACCCACGTTGGCTGAAAATTCGCAGGCCCTTTATCGTTGTCGGTGGTGAGTTGACACTCGAAGGTCTTGATCTCGTCTTCGATGACACAACCAAATACTATGAAGCCCCATTTCAGGTAAAGGCAAATGGGGGCATTCTGCTTATTGACGACTTTGGTCGTCAGCAGGTCCGCCCACGTGATTTACTCAATCGTTGGATCGTGCCGCTTGAGAACCGTGTGGATTATCTCCGTCTGCATACGGGTCGTAAAGTTGAAGTGCCGTTCGATGTGTTGATTGTGTTTTCCACAAACCTTCCGCCAAAAGATCTCGTTGACGAAGCCTTTCTGCGACGTTTGCGCCATAAAATAGAAATTGGCGATCCGTCCTACGAGGAATATCGTGAAATCTTCCGCCGTGTTGCAGCAGACAAACGCGTGGAGTATAGCGATCAGGGATTGGCTTATCTTTTGCAGGAGTGGTATCTCAAACGCAATCGTAAATTGCGCGCGTCGCATCCCCGCGATCTTTGCGATCAAATTTTGGATATTGCCTCCTATCTTGCCGTTCAACCTACAATGTCCCGTGAAATGCTGGATCAGGCTGCCCGCGCCTTTTTCGTGGATATTTAATTCGCTTCCCACTCCGCCGAGGCCTGCTCATCCATGCTTGAACAATTTCCACATCCCATCCTCCTCGCTCATCGCGGTGACCTGGCCAATGCGCCGGAAAATACTTTGCCGTCATTTCAACAGGCCATTCAGAAAGGTGCGGATGGAGTGGAGTTGGACGCAAAAATAACCGCCGATGGTCATGTCATTGTGATTCACGATTCAACTGTGGATCGTACCAGCAACGGCAAGGGGAAAGTGGCTTCTTTTACCCTGAATGAAATTCGCAAGTTTGACGCCGGTGCCTGGTTCAATGAAACATTTAAAGACACACGGATTCCATTGCTTGAAGAAGTCTTTGAAACCGTGGGCAAGGACAAGCTTATTAATATTGAATTGACAAACTATTCGACGCCACGCGATGGGTTGGTGGATAAAGTCTGTGAATTGATCAAACGGCACGGAAATCAGCGACAGGTCATTTTCTCTTCTTTCTTCCCGTCGAATTTGAAAAGGGGAGAACATCTTTTGCCAGAAGTTCCACGCGGATTACTTGCCATGCCGGGAATTGCTGGAATTTGGGCGCGTTCCTTTGGATTTATGTTTGGGGAGTACCAGGCTCTGCACCCGCATCTTTCCGATGTCAGACGGGAACAGGTGCAACGTGTACACCGACTCAAGCGACGCGTGCATGTTTGGACGGCCAACCAACCTGAAGATGTAGCAAGGCTCAAAGATTGGGGGGTGGATGGCATTTTCACAGATGACCCGGCGATTGCCCTCAAGGCGCTCGGTCGGGGCAGGTAAAATCCATCCGAATGCAGGTAGCAGGCTTCCGTTAAGTGCGAAGCGGGTTTGTCCATGTCAAAATGTGATATAAGGGGGCACAATGAAATTAAGAAAAATCATCCTCGTCTTTCTAATATTAAGTCTCTTTGTCCCTGCTGCTGTTGGGGCGCAAACGATCGAACCTCCTGTAGGGGTGCAGATTTTGTTGGGTTCCATGACTCCCGAGGAACGGGTGGGTCAATTATTTCTTGTTACGTTTACCGGGACTGACACCACCGACACCTCGCATATATATGATTTGATGCATCGATATCACATAGGTGGAGTCGTATTGCAATCGGCAAACGATAATTTTGCCTCCGCTCCGGACACTGTTTCGGAAACTTTCAAGTTGATCGAATCTTTGCAAACGTTAAATTGGAACTTGTCCATAAATCCGCCGGTAGATCCGGTTACTGGAGATACAGAACCGCGTTCTGTGTATGCGCCCTTATTTGTTGGTATTGCCCAGGAGGGAAATGGCCCTCCCACCGATGAAATACTGAACGGGCTGACACCTTTACCAAGCGAAATGGCGATTGGTGCCACATGGAATACGGAACTGGCTTCCCGGGTTGGGGAAGTGCGCGGACGCGAGCTGGCCGCACTTGGTTTTAATTTGTATTTCGGCCCTTCGTTGGATGTTCTGGAATCACCTAACACGGCTGGCGGGGACTTAGGTTCCCGAGTGTTTGGGGGGGACCCATATTGGGTTGGTGAAATGGGTCGCGCGTATGTAAGCGGTTTGCATTCTGGAAGTGATAATAACCTCATGGTGATTGCCAAACATTTCCCGGGTGTGGGTGGCTCAGACCGTCTGCCTGAATTGGAAGTGTCAACGGTTCGTAAATCGCTGGAACAATTGAAACAAATTGAGCTGGCCCCTTTCTTTACTGTTACAGGAAATGCCCAATCACCGCAGGCGACAGTGGATGGCCTGCTTGTTTCCCATATTCGCTATCAGGGATTTCAGGGAAATATCCGCGCAACCACCAGACCGGTGAGTTTCGACCCACAGGCTTTGTCTCAAATATTGGATTTACCCCAGTTTGCGGCGTGGCGTTCGAGTGGTGGATTGATTGTGAGCGATAATCTCGGTACAAGGTCTGTCCGCGATTTTTATGTGCAAAGCGGGGATAAATTTTCTGCAAGAAATGTGGCCCGCGATGTGTTCCTGGCGGGAAATGATGTTTTATATTTGGGAAACATCATCTCGGATGATGCTGAGGATACCTACATTACCACAACCCGCATCCTTGATTTTTTTGCACAAAAATATCGGGAAGATCCCGCGTTTGCACAGCGCGTCGATTCTTCCGTGGCGCGGATTCTCGCTGCGAAATTCAAATTGTATGAAAGTTTTTCAATTGTAAATGTTGTTCCATCCGCGCTGGACTTGGACGCCATTGGTGCTTCCACTGACGTTGCTTTTGAAGTTGCCAGAAATTCCGCTACGCTGGTCAGCCCGAGTTTGCAGGATTTTTCAACCGTGCTGCCAAATCCGCCGCAGGCCAACGAGCAGATTGTTTTTCTTACCGATACTTCTGTAACCCGACAGTGCTCAACCTGCCCGGAATTTTCTTCACTGGCAGTGGATGCTCTTCAACAGGCAAGCCTTCAGTTGTATGGTCCGCAGAGTGGAAACCTGACGTCCGATTTTCGATTAACCTCCTATTCGCTGCAAAACCTGCAATCGTTATTGGATGATCTCAAGCCGGAGTTTATTGAGGAGGATATCAATCAGGCAGACTGGGTTGTCATTTCAATTACAGATGCAAGCCTGGGGCAGCCGGCGCTGGTCCGTCGCTTTATTACCGAACGCCCCGACCTTTTGCGCAATAAACGTGTGATCGTATTTTCGTTTGATGCTCCATATTATTTTGACGCAACCGATATTTCAAAATTCACTGCTTATTATGCACTCTATAGCAAGCAGCCTCAATTTGTAGAAGTGGCCGCGCGGCTCCTCTTTCAGGAATTAACGCCAACTGGAGCGTCGCCGGTGTCCATTGCCGGGGTTCGCTACGACATGATCAATGCGATGGCGCCTGATGCGGGCCAGATCATTCCGCTCTTTCTGGACCTCAAAACTGATTCTGCTGAAACAGGCACAGATACCACCCCCGCGCCGACCCCAATTCCATTATTCAAGATAGGCGATACCATTGGAATTCGAACCGGGGTGATCAAGGATAATAATGGACACCCAGTTCCAGATGGAACTGTTGTCCGGTTCTCCACAGTGCTAACAGGGGAGGGCGGTGGAATTTTAAATCAAACAGATGTGGTTACCACACAGGGAATTGCGCGATCCTCTTTTGGCTTGGATAAGCCGGGTCTGCTGGAAATTCGAGCAGTAAGTGAACCGGCAGTCATTTCGGAAGTTTTGCAATTGGATGTGTCTTCCACCGGTGCAGTGGCGGTAACCGTTGTCGTGCCGGAGTTGACCAAACCTGTCGAGGCAACCCCAGAGATTCTTGTAACAGAAGAGATCAGTGACTATATTTCAAATGCCGGTTATCCGCGTTTTGCAGCATGGATTCTGGTGATGCTTTTTATCGCATTCATCGTTTGGGTGACCTATAGCGCCGGTATTCGCCTGGCTGAGCCGCGTTCCGCATTGCGTTGGGCGCTCGGTGTTTCGTTAGGCGGCCTGCTTGCCTATAACTATCTGGCTTTTGGTTTGTTCGGTATCTCCAGTTGGTTATCTTCCACCGGCTTTTCCGGATTAATGACCTTCGTTCTGCTGGGTGAGTTGATTGGTTTTGCTGCCGGATGGGTGTGGTCGAAAATATAGTTTTTTTGTTTAATGGTTCATAAAGTAACGGGTGACAGGACTTCCCATCTTTGATCGAGGAGGAGCATTACATGGCAACAAAAACAAAGCGTGCGAAACAAAGCAGGGAAAAACAGCCTCCGGTTCTTTTTAACAAGACTCAAGCGATCATTGCCGAGGTGAACAGGAAACTTGGCAGCACACTGGTGACCTATTTCAACAACCCGCGTGGAAGTGTGTGTCATGATGACGTGCTGGCTTTATTTGAGCTGCTGGAAAAGATCGGACATCAAAAGAGGATTCATTTATTTATCAAATCCAGCGGTGGGAACGGCCAGGCTTCCTTGCGTTTGGTTAATTTGCTTCGCCAATACTGTGAAGAGGTGGTGGCGGTTGTGCCTTTGGAATGTGCCTCGGCTGCGACCATGATCACTTTGGGGGCAAACGAAATCTTGATGGGGCCGATGGCATATCTCACCTCGGTGGATACATCGTTGACGCATGCTCTCTCGCCCATTGATCGCGATAATGACCGTGTGAGTGTCAGCCTGGATGAATTGAATCGCGTCGTGAAACTGTGGCAGGCCCAGGGGTCCGATAAGAGCGAGAATCCATATCAGCAATTATTCCAGCATGTGCATCCACTGGTGATCGGGGCGGTGGACCGTGCAGAGTCTCTATCCATTATGTTGTGCAAGGAATTGCTTGCTTATCATATCAAGGATGAAGCAACATCCGAGAAGATTGCGGCGACGTTGAATTCAAAATATCCTTCACATGGATATCCCATTCTGTTTGAAGAGGCCCGCCGAATCGGCTTAAAGGTAAACATGCTTTCCCCTGAGATCAACTCCTTGCTGTTGGAATTAAACGAACTTTACAGCCAGATGGGGCAACGTGCCACAACAGACTTTGATGACACTCATGCGCACAGCAATGAGATTTTGAATATTTGGGAATCTGAAGGCGTGCTAGTCCACTATCAACAGGACAAGGATTGGTTTTATCGCACCGAGGAGCGTCGTTGGATTTCCCTCAACGACAATAGCAGCTGGCGGCGGATGGCTAAAGTGGGGAATAAGGTACAAAAATCAATTTTGTACATCGCGTAGCCATTTTTAACCGAAGTTTACAAATTTGTATAAAACCTGTACAAAACCTGTGCATTCTGATAGAATTTGAGAGTCAGACTCAGAGAAAATCCGTGTCATTGATACACGGGTTTTTATTTGACAACAACAAAGGTGAAAAAGAGTACCATGAGCAATCAAGTACAACTGAAATTCAATGACTCCGCACCCGATATGAAATTGTTGGGCATCGATGGCAAACCTGTTCAACTTTCCTCCTTGTGGAAGGATGCTGTACTGGTGCTTGCCTTTACGCGGCATTTTGGATGTCCGCAATGCAAGGATATGGTGGATCAATTAATTGAGGCGCATCCGGCCCTGACCGAGAAAGGGATCCGGCTTGCGATTGTCAATCACGCCTCCCCGGCCGACACAAAAGCGTTTTATGAGAAACGCCCCTCATCCGTCATTCTGCTGGCAGATATGGACCGTACCGCATACAAAGCGTATGGTTTATATCAAGGCAGATTTTGGCAGACATGGCTTTCTCCCCGTGTTTGGGCGTCAAACAAGAGATTGGCGAAGACAAAGGGATACAAAGTGGAACTGCCGCCTCCTGGACAGGATGCCTATCAAATGTCCGGGACCTTCATTATTGGCACGGATGGGAAGATCCGCCTGCCTTATTACTATGAAGATATTGCCGATCATCCGCCTGTGGATTTGATCCTGCATGGAATTATGGGTGCAGACTGGCGCCGGCCCTTTGACAGTAAACCTTTGGCATAAAACAAGCTTTCTTTATCCCAAAGAAAGAAGAAAGAGACGAATGAAAAATTTTTTCCTGGCAGCATACCTTGCAATTAAAGAAGTGATCCGCAACCGCGGGCGCTTTTTGATGGTCGCTTTGGTCATTGCGCTGATCACATTGTTGGTTCTATTCATCGCAGCATTGGGAGAGGGGCTCTCCAATGCAAACCGTCAATATGTGGCAAATCTCGATGCGCAACTAATTGTATTTTTGGAAAAATCAGATTTCAGCATCACGGCCAGCCGATTGGAAACCAATACGGTCAAGTCGGTGCGTCGTGTGGAAGGGGTTGCAGATGCCGGCCCGATCTACACTTCCAATACAGAGATTGTTTCGCTGGAAGAGCCGCTCAAGATTTCCATGTTGGGTGTGGAAGCTGATCGACCTGGAATGCCGGCCTTGTTGGAGGGGCGTTACTTCCGCGGTGGTGAGGCGCGTGAGGCTGTGATGGATAAGAGTGTGGCGGAACGCTCCAATTTGAAAATCGGAGACGAGATCAGGGTCCGCTCCACACAGGGAACGGAAGATCAATTTTATAACTTGAAAATCGTGGGATTGGTGGATAAGCAAGCTTACTTTTTCCAGCCCACCATTTTTGTACCCGCTGCAACCTGGGAATTGGTGCGCCCGCAATCCGAGTCAGATCTGAACAGCGACACGCCTTTTCCAAATATCATCGCTGTGAAATTGGATGATCCCACTCAAATCGAGCAGGTCAAGCTTCGTCTGCTGAGCCAAGTCGCAAATATTGAAGTTGCGGATATCGAAACCACAATTAATAATATTCCCGGTTATACCGCCCAACAAGGGACCGTTCAAACGCAGGGATTTTTCACTCTTTTGATCGGCGTACTGGTGATCGGCGGCTTTTTCCAAATTCAGATATTGCAGAAGGTTCCACAGATCGGTGTCTTGAAGGCGATTGGCTCCTCCAATGCCGTGGTTGGTGTTTCAGCCGTGCTCCAGATCATTATCGTCACGGCGATCGGCGTGGGCATTGGAGCCTTGCTGACTTTTCTTTTCTCTCTCGGCCTGCCATCCGCGATTCCGCTCGAATTCAATGGCACCCGTTCGATTTTTGCAATTATTTTGCTGCTGTTGATCGGTCCGTTGGGCGGGCTTGTGTCCATTATCTACGCAGTCCGTATTGAACCGCTCAAAGCGCTGCGGTTGGGTTAATTAATTATGTCAAATATAGCTTTGGAAGTTCGTGATTTGGTAAAAACATTTCAGTTGGATGGTTCCACCATCAATGCCGTGGATCAGGTTTCTTTTCAGGTGAATTCCGGTGAATTTGTGGCACTTGTTGGCCCAAGCGGTTCCGGTAAGACAACCCTGCTTTCGATTCTGGCGGCGTTGTTGACTCCCACCAGTGGTCAGGTCTTGATCGATGGGCAGGATCTGGCGAAGATGAATGAAAAGCAGCGTGTCAAACTGCGCCGTGAAAAGATCGGTTTCACTTTTCAATCCAACAACCTGATTCCGTTCTTAACCGCCAAGGAAAATGTGGAATTTATGCTGCGTTTGAACGGGGATTTAAATCACGCGGGTCGGATCCGCTCCGGGGAATTGCTTGCCCGCCTCGGCCTGGGTGACCGCCTCAACAATCTTCCCGCACAAATGTCCGGCGGACAGCAGCAGCGGGTGGCAATTGCACGTGCGCTGATCCATCAACCGGCTGTGGTACTTGCCGATGAACCAACAGCCTCCCTGGATACCGAACGCGCCTTTCAGGTAGTGGAAACTTTCGCTCATCTCATTCATGAGAACAATCGTGCCGGCGTGATCGTGACGCACGATCTGCGCATGTGCCAGTATGTGGACCGGGTACTTCAAATGCAGGATGGAAAGCTGGTGCGGGAATACACGTCACAGAAAGAAATTATGGAATTAGCCCAGGCCATCCATTAATTTTCAAATCGAAATAAAAACAACAGCCACTCCTAGAGTGGCTGTTGTTTTTATTTCCCGTGAAAGAATGCGTCCAATACCGGGGCGAAGTTTTCGGGGATATCTTCATTCCATGCCCCGCCATCCACTGGATCTCCTGTGGGCAGTCCATTTTTATCCAGCTTGTAATAGATCGGGATGGCCTCAAAGCTGAAATTCTTTTGGTCGCCCCAGCCCCATTCATCCACGTCTGCGCGGATGAGGTAGATGCCGTCAAAGGCTTGCAGGGTAAGCGGGTCTTTTGCTTCGATACTGTCGTTGATGGCCTGACAAGGCGGGCACCAGGTGGCGTCAAATTCGATGAATGGAGCAAGACCCATTGATGTAGCCTTGTCCGTTTCTGCGGCGAGTTGGGACAGTAGCTCGCCATTTTCAATATAAATTCTGTTGATGGTGAAAGACTCGTTGGCTGTTAAGTCTGCTTGGGGTGGAATCTGTGTTGATTGTGAAGAAGCAGGTCCGGGCGGAGTCGGAGGCGCTGCTTCTCGTGTTGCGGATGGCAGCAGGGTTTGGCATCCCAAAATAATGGGAATTGAAATTGTGATCCAGAATTTTTTGTTCATCATTCTCCCGATCAATATTTCGGCAATTTTATTTCAATGGCTTTATTTTCAACCGGTGGACGGCATCCCTGCTGATTACAGGCCATATAAGTGACATACACTGTTTCGGTGCGCGACCTTGCAGTCGTCAGTTCAACCGGCAGACTGAGCGTGACCGAACCGGCGGGATAGATCAGCAATTCTTCAGGCCCTGAATCCGGCAGCTGTGCGGAAATGTTTTCGGTTAATTCACCGATGACTTTGATCGTTGAATCGTTTGGGATTTCCAATAAGGCTGGCCGTCCCAATCCAGCCACGCCGTCTTTTGGAATGTCTTTGCTGTAGAGATGCAGGCTGGGATCTTGCGGCGTGAATGTAGCAGATAAAGTAAGGCGGTCGTTTTCATCCCGCTGCATGGAGATGGAAACCTCCACACTATTTTGCGTGGAAGTGGCTAGTACGATACTTTCGTTTTGCCTCAGGGTTGGTTGACATGCAGAGGTATTCGTTACGAGCAAGAGGAGGAACAATATAGGGGGTATTTTTTTCATTTGTGGGTTTACTGTTGATTCAGGATCGTTTGCGTTTCCTGCGCATCGTGGAACGCCTGACTTGCCGTGAATCGCTCGTGCGCACGTTGCAGATAGCCTCTGCTTGAGTCGTTCTTGATTCGTTTGCCGATCTCGCGCAAGGCGATGCCTTCGTCCCAGGGCATCGATAGCTGCCTTGCAAATTGGGCGCTTTCCTCCCAATCCTTGAGCGCCGCTTTCTCATTGTTTTCCAGCCAATGCTTCCAACCTTCAAAATAAAGCCGTGCCGGTTCCCCGATGGGGAAGGTGCGGGTGTATTTTTTGAATAAGTTTAATAATGTGACTGCGGTCTTTGTGATCTCTGCCTGGGTTTGCCAACCGGGTACATCGAATGTTTTATGCGCTTCCAATACTTCGAATGTCACCTGGGCGATCATGCGATATCCCATCAAAAGGGAATAAACCTGCGGCGGCAGTGAGATCAGGATGGGCAGTGCAATGACGCAATTTTTAATGGCAGCTTGTTCATTTCCAAGCTTCCAGTTTGATAAAGCACGAATGCCATTTAGGTGGGCGATGTTGATGGGTGTGCCATCGAGAGTATCGCCGTCTTTTGCAGTTTCCCGCGCCGCTTCGTATTCTCCGTGGCGCAGGTGCAGGAAGGAAAGCCCATAGGTCGCCCAGGTTAACTGAAGATGATTGCCTGTGCTTCTTGCCTGTGCAAACAGACTGTCGTAGTGAGTCTTTGACGTTTGGAAATTTCCGCCGCGATAAAATTCCAGCCCGGCGAGGACGATCTCCGCATCTCCCTGCAGGCGGTTATCGTAGGCTTGCGAGGCGAGTTCTTTGACTTGCAGGAGCGATGCCCGTGAGACATCCCATTGTGCAATGCCAAGTTGATACGTGCCTACTGCGAGATACGTCCAGGAACGGGAACGGGGATCGTCCACCTGCGTGGAGGCCTTCAAGGCTTGTTCGGCATACTGCTTTGCAAGTTTGTGGCTGGGGATGAATCCCAGGATCGCGCTGGCGGTTCCAAGCGCCCACACACGAGCCGGCGACATGCTGCCGCCGTCTTCGGAAAGATTGAGGCCGCCGAGGGTGTGATACAACATGGCAATGCTTTCCAGCTTGATGTAATTGACATTTCCAAGATGGGTGAAGATTTGCGCGGCTTCCTGCAGTTCTTCATCTTTGGATTTCAATCGTCCGATGAAAAAGGAAGGAAAGCGCCGATGCAGGCTTTGGATCGTCCATTCATAGATCAGTCCAAGAATGATCCCGGATGTGGTGGAGGGGCTTGGATGTTTGAGCAGGCTTGCCGCCTCGCGGAAGTTGTCGCGGGCCGCGTCCATTTGACCCAACCCCATGCGCGCTTCGCCCATGATCCTTAACCAGCGCGCCTCTTTGATCGGCGGGACGGCATGATCATGTGCGGCTTTTGACTTTTCCAACGCCTGTGAAAAGAACTGAATGGCTTCGCGGTAGGCTCCGTTGCGGAATGCTGTTTCACCGGACTTTTCCAAATACTGAATTGCCTTGCCGGGTACGTCTGCCTGTTTCCAATGGTGTGCGAGGACCGGGTAATAGGTAACGAGGTCCTGTACAAAGGAACCTTCGTACCATTCCGCCATGGCACGGTGCAGGGAACGCCGTTGCGAAAACAGCAAAAGATTGTAGGCAACTTCCTGCGTGATGATGTGCTTGAACAGATAGGTCACATCCGGCTCGGGCGAATCGAGGACCATAAGTTCCTGCGATTCGAGGCTGGTGAGATATTCCGGCAGGGCGGAAATATCGGTTTTGATCGGGTAGATGGCGGATAACTCTTTGAGCGCAAAGACTCGCCCGACCACGGAAGCAACTTTCAGCGTGAGTTGATGCGATGGGGGCATCCGGTCAATGCGGCTGGTGATGACTCCCTCCAGCGAGCCGGGCAGGTTGAGTTCATCCAAATTTCCCGCGCTGGAGGTGATGCGGCATTCCCTGTCTTTGACTTCAATGAATTTGCTGTCGCGCAATGCGTACACCAATTCCTCGCTGTAGAAGGGATGTCCCTCCGCCTTGTTGCGGATGAAGCGCACCAGTTCGTCAGGTAATTTGTCGACGTTCAGGCGCTGACACAACAAGGCTTCGATGTTCAGGTTATCAAGCAAGAGCAGATTCAAAAAGCGGGAATTGGGATTATCTCGTAATTGTGCGTATTCCAACGGAACATTGCTGCCCATCGGACGATTCGTGATGATGATCAGCAACGGTGAGACGCGCTGTGCCACCAGATTTAATAGCGACCACGAACTTGCGTCCAGCCAGTGGACATCTTCGATGACCAGCACGGTGGGCGCTTCGTTTGCAATTCGATCCAATCGTTCGATCACGAGTTGCTGCATGGCCAACGCGCGCGCATCTCCGCTGATGTTGACCGTGCTTTCGTTATCTGCAATGGCAAACGGCAGGATCGCGCCGAGCAGCGGCGCGCGTTCCTTGAAATCTTCGTCTGCCTCCATCATTTTCTCGAAAGCCAGTTTTTGTTCTGAAACATTTTCCTGATCGTTCAATTGAAAAATACGTGCTGCAATATTTTTCCACACATGGTATGGGCTGTTCTGCTCGATGGCTTCGCCCAACCCAAGCAGGATATTGATGTTCATGGCACTTGCCTGACGGAACACTTCCTCGACCAGCCGTGATTTCCCGAGCCCGGCTTCCCCTTCAATGATGACAACTCTGCTTTCTTTGGTGATGAGCGCGCGCAATGCTTCTGCAAGCGCGAATCGTTCGCCTTCCCGTCCAATGATGTCGGTGAGCGCAACCTGCCCCATGCCTTTTGCGTGTCTCGTGCTGGGCACATACACGGCCACCGGCTGGGATTTTCCACGAACAGGGATCATGCCAAGGGATGTAAAGTCCACGCGGTTTTTTGCGGCTTCGCAGGTTGCCGTATCGCAAAGGATGGTAACTTCGCTTCCATCAGGAGCCGTCAGGTTTGTGCCGGCGGCGTACATCAACCGCGCGGCAAGATTGACCGCATCGCCGTTGATCGTATACTCCCTGCGTTTTTCATTCCCGATCACGCCGCAAAACATGCGTCCCGTGGCAATGCCGATATAGGAACTCAAGCCAAGATCTGTGATGGTCTTCTTGATGTCCTGAGCCGCAAGGATCCCGCGCAGCGGATCATCTTCATGCGAAAAGGGCGGAAGACCAAATGCGGCCAACACCGAAACTCCCTTTTCATCCACGGCGATCTTATTGACGCTGCCTTCATAACGATAGATCGAGCTTTGCAAAATTTGCGCAAGATTTTGTGCGATCCCCGGGTCTGTTCCCCGTGTCATCTCTGGAATGTTGATGAACAAACTTGTTACACGGCGAAGCTCCGCAAGCCAGTCGGATTGACCTGCATCGATGCGCCTCGCGATCGCACCGGGGATGTAGGACCTTAATGCCGGGATCGAATTTTCTTCGAGATTAAATGATCGCGCCGCTTCCCTCGGGACCTTGATCCTGACTCCGTCCAACAGCATGTTCCCACCCTGCGCAGATTCTCCCAAACCATACGCTTTGAGATTCTTCCACGCCTCCGCAGAGACGATGATCTGTCCGGGCTGCAGGTGCGGCTGTACATGCATAATCTGGTCCAGCGCATCGCCGGTGATGACCATCTCCCAGCGATTGAACACGCCGCCCAAGCCTGTCAGCGCAATCTGACCTGCCCCAAGTGCGATCCGTGTGGAAAGGGTGCGGTCACCTGCGCGGAAGTTTTCCAACTCCTTGCGCGCCTCCAGAGCGGTTTGCGCCGCCAGCAGCGTTGCCTTTTCCAGATTTTCATATTGCCAAATGACCAGCAGGCCGTCGCCTGCGAACTTGATAATATCCCCGCCGTAACTTTTAATAATATCGATCCATCGCCCATAAAAATTATTGAGCACAGCGGAGATATCCTCCGCGCCCGATGGGCCCCGCGCCGCGAATTGCTCGGTCAGCGCGGTGAAGCCTGAAATATCCACGAACAAAACCGCTGCCGAATACTCCTGCACAAAATGTGAGTTGGGCGGCGTTGGGTCTGCCACGATGCGGCTTTGTAGTACATCCGGGATGTAACTTTTAAGTGTATTGATCAGGGAGGGCATGTACGCAGACCTTTGCGCGATGAAAGAAGTACCTTGGTTTGTATTATATCGCACGCGAACCAAAAAGCCCTCAAAGACGGACTCTCTTTGAGGGCTTTCATGTTTTTTGTTCCGTTATTCTGTTTGCTCCGGGACGACTTCCTGCGCTTCCTTCGTGACCTTGGGCCTGCTCTTTGTATTAATAAAAATGACCGACCCGATGATGATCGCTGTGGCGAGCCAGATGCGCGGCTCCAGCGGTTCATTTGCAAACCAAAAACCGAGCAGCACCGCCACGATCGGGTTGACATAGGCATATGTTGAAACCAGTGAGATCGGAGCATTTTGCAGCAGCCAGGTATACGAACCGAAGCCGATGATCGAGCCAATGGTGATGAGATAGATCAATCCATAGATCGAACGCGCTGAAACCGCGGCTGGATTCCAACCGTGCAGTTCGCCGGTCAGCAGTGAAATGACGATCAGGCCAATACTGCCCATGAGCATCTGCGCGCCCGTTGACATGAGGGACGCCTTGGGTAAATCTGCTGATTTGCTGTAGACAGAACCGGATGCCCAAAGCAGGCAGGCTGCAAGCAAGGCGGCCACGCCAAACGGATTTAACTTCACGCCGCTTTGCGAAAATTCGCCCGGACCCACAAGGATAAAGATGCCTACAAATCCAACCAACAGCCCCACGATGGCCTGCCAGGTTGGTTTGATGCCGCCCGGGCGGATGGTTTCTGCGATCACCAGAAACATGGGCACGGAAGCAATGATCAATGCCGCAATGCCGGAGGGGATAGTTTGCTCTGCCCACGAAACCAGTCCATTGCCGCCGAGCAGGAGCAGGTTGCCGATGATGGCAGTGGAGATCCATTGCTTGCGGGTAGGCATTTCTGCACCTGCCGCACGCTGCCAGATGACCAGGATCAGGCCCGAGATCAGAAATCGAACGGCCGCATGAAAGAACGGCGGGATGGTCTCGATGGCCACTTTGATCCCCAAATATGTGGAGCCCCAAACGATGTATAACGCTAATAACGCCAGCCAGGTTTTTGTTTTCATTTTTTCCTTTTGTTTTTTATTTTGTCGCTAAACAGCAGTTTCGCGGGAAGCGTTCGCTGCGACATATTCCTTTACCAGAATCGCCTTCTTGCGTGCCGAGCCGTACAGATAATTCCCGATCTCGCCGCTCTTGCGGATAACACGATGACAGGGGATCAGATACGCAATGGGATTATGTCCCACAGCCGTGCCAACCGCTCGTAATGCGGAGGGTTTTCCGATCTGCATGGCGATGTGTTCGTAGGTGGTCAACGTGCCGGTTGGGATGCCGAGCAATGCCTCCCAGACCTTGATCTGAAAATTCGTCCCGCGAAGATGGATCTTGAGCGGCGAATCAGTTCGCAGGTCCGAAAAGATGCGTGTGACCAGCGGCGCCGTGGATTTGTAATCCTCGGTCATGGTCGCCTGTTTCCAATCCGTGACCAGGTTGTCGATCGCCTGGCCTTCGCTTGTGCCGATGAAACTCAAATTGCAAATGCCGCGATCCGTGGTGGCGATCAGACATTTCCCAAAGGGGGAGGGATGGATTCCGTAGCGAATGGTCAGCCCTGAGCCGCTGGATTTATATTCGCCCGGGGTCACGGCTTCTGTGGTGACGAAGAGATCGTGCAGGCGGCCGAGGCTGGAAAGCCCGACTTGATGCGTGGTATCCAGCAGGTTTTCCGATTTGTCCAACAGTTGCTTGGCATGTTCCTTGGTGAGGAATTGCATGAAGCGCTTAGGGCTGATCCCGGTCCAACTGGTGAACAGGCGTTGGAAGTGATATTCGCTCAAGCCGACCGCCGCGGCGATTTCATCCAGCTCGGGCTGGCGGTTTACGTTGATTTCGATAAATCGAATGGCCTGTTCGATGAGCTGATAATGTTGTGATTGTTCGGGTGCGTCGTTCTGAGCTTGTCGAAGAATTGAGTCCATGTTGATCTCCTTTTGATGGGGAAGATTGTATGGGTTCTTACTTGCAGCAACCACCCGATTCTTGCTCATTTTCTCCTTCTTAAGGTATTTCTTTATCAAGACGTGCGCAGTTCAAAATCTTTTGCCACGAATTATCACGAATTTTTAAAAAAATTCGCGTGAATTAGCGAAATTCGCGGCTTATTCTTGGGGTTTTGCGTAGGTGCTATTTATATTATAACGGCCACGACCACGGTTATCACCAAGTACATTGTGGTGATTGTATTTTGCCTCTTTTTTGGATACGATGTATCCATTACTTTATTGGAGGCTGTCATGACTTCTGAAAATCTTATTGTCGAATACGTGGACGTGGTAAAGCAGGGGTTAGCAAAGAAAATAAAAAATGGAAAGCCGAAGAAGGTGATCATTGTCGGTGCCGGCCTGACCGGGCTGGCGGCCGCCCATGAATTGATCCAGGCGGGTCACGAGGTGCAGATTCTCGAAGCACAGCATCGCGTGGGCGGGCGGATCTATACGCTGCGTGACCCGTTCGCTCAAGGCCTGTACGCCGAGGCCGGCGCGATGCGCATCCCGCGTGCCCATGCGTTGACCATGGCCTATATCGAAAAATTCGGCTTGCAAACTGTGGACTTCATGATGGGCAATCCACAGACATATGCTCATATCGGCGGGGTCAAACACCGCATGTCTGAAGTGCAGGCAGATCCTTCCGTGTTGGGTTTTGAAACTTCTGCAAAGGAAAAAGGAAAACTTGCTGGCGATCTTTGGGATGAAGCGATCCGCCCGTTGGTGAAAAAAGTGGAGAAGGAGGGTTGGGACGAGGTCATCTCTCAATACGATCAATATTCCGTGCGCGAATTCCTTGAACTGCAAGGCTGGTCTGAAGGCATGATCGAGATGTTCGGTCTGCTCAACAATCAGGAGTCGGTGATGAATTCCTCCTTCCTTGAACTGTTCCGCGAAGACGGCGGAAATTATTACACCAATATGTGCCAGATCGTCGGTGGCATGGACAATCTCTCCCATGCATTTTTGCCCGTCGTTGGATCGCACATCCGTTATGGCGCGAAGATGATCGCCATCGATCAAAGCCCGGACGAAGTGACGATTCACTATCACACCCGCGCCGGCGGCTTTAACATCCGCGGCGATTACGCGATCATCACAGTTCCATTCCCTGTGCTGCGGCATGTGGAAGTGCTCAAGCCGTTTTCGCGTGCCAAACAGCGGGCGATCCGTCAGCTGCATTACGATGCCTCAGCGAAAATTTTCTTCCAAACACGCCGACGTTTTTGGGAAACGGACGAAGGTATTTACGGTGGGGGGACGGTCACCGATCTCGCGATTCGCAATTTGTTTTACACAAACTACGGCAAGGAAACGGGGCGTGGCATTTTGCTCGCCAGTTACACCTGGTCCGAAGATGCTCAGCGCTGGGGCTCGCTGGCCCCGCACGAGAGAATTGAACAGGCGATTGAAAATGTCGCAGCCATACATCCCCAGATCAACGCGGAGTTTGAAGCGGGCGCGTCCCACATGTGGCACGATGACCCGTTCGCTGGCGGCGCGTTTGCGCTGTTCGACCCCGGCCAGCAGATCCTGCTCCATGAGGCCATCGTCGCACCGGAAGGGCGAATCCATTTTGCGGGCGAACATGCTTCGCTGTATCATGCCTGGATCCAGGGCGCGTTCGAGTCCGGATTGCGCGCGGCGATTGCCGTCCATCAGGCTTAAGAACTCGAAGCGGAGTCAAAGACTCCGCTTCAAAAGTGCCCCGCATGTGCCGTGTATCACCAGGTTTTGAACCTGCAAGTGCAGGTGGGTCCCTACCTAGAAACGCCGCCTTGGCTCAGGCCTATCGCGTTATTCCTATTAAGTTAAGGACCCTTGTATTAGTTATTGGCTCAGAACGTGAAGGCAATATCACGAACACAGAAGGGCAATGAATTTTATACCATAATCCAAAGTGCAGTGGTAGAGATATATTAATTGACGTTTATCGGAACGGGAAAAATTTGATTGATTTTATAAATATTTTGTGATACGCTTCCATTGTTAAGTTTGATCGAAAATGGGAACACGCATCTTTCCCCGCCGAAAACTGGTCGGGCGATTCTGGAATATTCGTCACATGGCTCACCACGAAATTAATCTTTCGTAGGTGAGTTTGTGTTTAAGAGCAAAACGGGACGCTGATAAACGCAGAAAGCGCTGATTTTTCTTTCGATCAGCGAAAATCAGCGTTCATCAGCGTCCAAAAAAATAAATTTTGGGGGTTAAATGTTTTGCTTTTTACCAGTCTCCCGCATACTGGATCTTATACGGCTTTGTCTTCTGTTCGATCAACCTGCGGCGTAATTCTGTCAATTGGCGAATGTGCAGATTATCGTGCGCCACCCAGGAGGTGAACATATCTCCGGCGGTCATCAAACGCCATTTTGTCCTGTACTTGATGTTCCAATTTGCATTTTTCAAACTTCTTAACCAAACGAATGATTTTTCCCGTTCACGGAAAAATTTGGACTTCATTTTATTGAAATCCTGTTGGTTGTATTTCCGCTCGGTGACCCAGGCTTCTGTCGCGATGGGATGCCATTCTTCATCCTGACGATGGAGAATGAAATCCAGGTGTTCGCGGAAATCCTCGCGCTCTTCATCGTACAGATGACAGGTCACTTCGAGAATCGACCACACCTTGGAACTCTTCTTGAGCTGCGCATCCTGCTGGCTGACGCCATGCAGCATGGCTCGGATGATCTCAGTGCTTTGGGTTAATTCGTTGTATAGTTCTTGAAATTTCATTTTATATTCTCCAAACGATACGTACCTGTAGGGCGGGTTTGTAACCCGCCAGTCCTCATGATTCCAGAAAACGTCAGGCTAAAAGCCTGACCTACATGCTGAATTGACGACGGTGATTTTCATGGATTCCCTGAAAAATTTTTACAGTAGCGAGAAATATCCGACCAGGAAAGTTAAGAATAAAAAGAATAATCCCAACAAAATGCGTAACCCACCAATGACTCTTGCCCGCCATGCCAGTTGAGGGTGGTAGCGATATTGATGTAACCATGGTGCTTTAAAATAAAAAGGAGAGTCTTTTATACGTTTTGAACCTTCAGGAAGAGGGGATACTCCCGTTAAAACCTCAAATAAACCACCGGCTATCCCTATGCCTGTTATGATCCAAAAAACAAAATAAAAACTGGACGCAATTTCTGAGGTGAAGTGTGTAAACGGTTGTGTCTTTTCCATTAAAGCGCCGAAGCCGAAGAAGCCAGATATAAAGAATATTGGATAAAGAAACACTATCCATTTTTTATTTGGATAGTGTTTCGAAAACTCATCCTGCCACAAGGCATCAACGGACGGAAGAAGGAAGTTTGGCAGGATGATCACGATGTGGCCTGCCAAATACCCCAAAGTCATTCCAATAAAAAATTCCATTTGAAGTTGTTATTACGGATAAATTCTCTTGATCGTTCTCGGGAACGGGATGGCCTCGCGGATGTGTTCGATGCCGCAGATCCAGGAGGTGACGCGTTCGGTGCCCATGCCGAAGCCGGAGTGGGGAACGGAGCCATACTTGCGCAGTTCCAGATACCATTTGAAGGCGTCTTCAGGCAGGCCTTCCTTTTGAATGCGCGCCAGCAATTTATCGGGGTCGCTCATGCGCTCGGAGCCGCCGCAGATCTCGCCGTAGCCTTCAGGCGCGAGCAAATCCACAGACTTGCAGACTTCAGGGCGGTCCGGCCACGGTTCCATATAAAACGCCTTGACCGCGCTTGGGTATCCATACACAAACACGGGACGATCATACAGCTTGGTGATCTCGGTCTCGTGCGGCGCGCCGAAGTCCATGCCCCATTCGAACTTCAATAATTCTTTTCGTTCGGGGTCGGTCTCTTTTTCGTAAAGCTCGATCAGATATTTGGCGGCATCGTCGTACGACATGCGTGGGAACGGGCCGACGACGTTCTCCAGTTTGCTTATGTCACGGTTGAGGAATTTCAATTCGGCTGAGCAATCCTTGATTACAGATTGAACGATGTGTGTGACCAATCCTTCTTCGACGTCCATCAAACCATCCAGGTCGCAAAAAGCAATTTCAGGTTCGAGCATCCAGAACTCGGTTAAGTGGCGGCGGGTCTTGGATTTCTCCGCGCGGAAGGTGGGACCATAACAATAGACTTTGCCGAACGCGAAGATGTTCGCTTCGTTATACAACTGGCCTGTTTGCGCCAGATAGGCATTGCCCTCGTCGAAGTAGGGAGTCTCGAAGAGCGTGGTGGTGCCTTCGGCGGCGGCGGGGGTGAGGATGGGCGTATCGAGGTTGAAGAAGCCCTGACCGTCCAAATACTCGCGCACTGCAGACATGACCCGCACGCGCACACGCAAGATCGCCCATTGACTCTGCATGCGGATCCACAGGTGACGATTGTCCAGCGCGAAATCGGGACCGTGATCCTTGAGCGACATGGGGTAATCGAGACCCGCTTCCTGCACGACCTCGATCTGCTTCACACCGAGTTCGTATCCGCCGGGGATGCCGGGCGCGCGCTTATCCTCGCGGACCGAGCCTGTGATGATCACCGACGATTCCTGCGGCAGCTTCGAGACCTGCTCGAAGACTTCAGGGGCCAGATCGCCCTTGAAGGCCACGCACTGCAAAAAGCCCGAGCCGTCGCGGACGAGCAAAAAGACCAGCTTGCCCTTGTCGGTGCGGTTGTAGACCCAGCCTTTGATAATGACTTCTTTTTCGACGTAATTGGAGATCTTTGAAACGCTGATGTATTCAGCCATGAAATGTGTCCTTTATTATGTTATTTTGCTAAATTATAGCAGAAGGAGGACGTTATTAGCTTGTACTTCTACTTGACTAAAAAAGCCATTCCGGGATAACGTATAGAGATGAGCTGCCCCCAGGCCTTCAAAACTTTTTGTTTCTACTATCGTATTTAAAAGCGATTATCAACGTGTCAACTACAAACAGGAGATACAAATGCTAGGTTTAGATCAAGTTTTGGTGAATATGATTTCAATCATTATTGGTGGCGTTGGTTTGATTGGAGCCATAACCAAGTTCGATGTGGCAAACTCGAAAAAATCTTTCTACGGCGAAAATCCATTCGCGAGTAAAGAAGAAATAATAAACGCTTCAATAGTTCAATGGTTTACGGCTTATACAGCTGCAGGTTTGATCTTTCAGGTGGTTTTTGGATTGATTTTTGGAGACTTAATTCCTGACAGATCATACCCAAGATTTGTTTACGTTACCGTGCTTGTTTTTGGCATTCCATATTCTTACTTACTAATTAGGCTTCTGCGACGGATGGGAACAAAGTTTTCAGAAGGGAAATGGCAATCCGACATAGTAAATCGTTTTAGAGACCATTACGAGTCTGTTGAATTTATCATTGAGAATGATGGTCGAAGTAAGGATGATGGTGAAACAATTTCTGAGAATACGAAGAACTCAAACTATAAAACAGCAGAAAAGATCATTGACAGGCTTGAAGAGCTTTTTGACCTCAGTCCGTCAGGTGGAGACAATATAGCTGTACGAGCAAAACGATTTAAGAAATATTTCAAGATATAGAAACTTGATGAGCCTGGTGATTTATAAATCGCCAGGCCCTTTTTGGAATATTTTCTTAAACCTGTTTTCAAAATGATATTTTATGAATTTTTCGTGGACGACATGATTATTTGCTTGTGATAACGAGCCAATTTCAGTGCCATTGTAGGATATTATTTTTAGAGTTTCTGGAGTAATTGCTATGGCACCTGCATCAAACAGGGCATGGTGATTTGGACAAACAACTATCATATTCGAGGGGATATCTGGTCCTTGGTGGTCCGCGCCTAATGGTTGCAAATGATGAACCTCAGAATATAAACCATCTGCTAAAAATAATGGCGTATTACAAACTTGGCAGATATTTTTATGAAGTTTTTTCACATCTTTAGATACAGCTGTGTTTCTTATTATTCTAACAATTTCGATAAGTTTGCGTTTTGGTAGTGATATGTTCCCCGTTTGAGAGGTAGCTTGATTTGTTTCCTCTGCTTCAGTTGTAAACAATGGGACTGTATTAATTCCATCTGTCCAATATATTGGCATTACTTCTGATAACTCGTAAATTGTTGTTTCATTCATGGTATGACCTCGCTAACTCGTTTTTTGGCGCAATTCCCGCATAAAAGCCACCGTGTTTTAGACTCGTCAAATTGGTGCTCTAGTAAAACCCAAAAGTCTTCTGTATTTGGGTATTTTTCTTCGCACTCTGGGCATAAAGGAAAATACTTATCTCTTGTTTCCATAATGTCCTGCCAAATCAATTTATCCCTCTTCTCTCTATTGATGGATTCTATTAATTCACCGATTTTTCTAATATGCCCTTGAATAGTTCCCCTGACTTTAGCTTCTGGTAAATCACTGTGAGTTGTTAGCAGTTCAATAAGCGCCTTGCCTAATACTTTGGTAACACCAGTGGGGGAATAAAACCGGTTCTCGTTGATCGAAAAATCTTCACTTGCGATTTGCTGGAATTGATCAAGTTCAAGTCCTTGTGTAAAAAACATTTCAAAGATAAATAGGAGTTTGTAATCATTCTCTTTTCTTAATTTATTTCTGATTTGTATTATTTCTAATATAGATAAAGGAGATGCTGAGCGAGGAGAGGTGCTTTCAGTCTTCTGAATATTTCTTATCTCTTCATCAGTGATTTTGACATTTACAATATTTCGAGCGACTGAAAAGAATTCTGATAGCGCTGAAATAAAACCAGGGTCTATATCTTTATTTTCTTCTTTTGCGTATTGTTCAATTATTTCTATGCTAGTAATATCTTCAATTGGAGTCTTGAGTTTGTCCAAATATTTTACAAATGGTGTGACTTTACTTAAATAGCCTCTTCTGCTTCCGATGGATAACTCTGTATCTTTTTCGATAAAATCCAGATAGGCTGAGAAGCAGGCCTTGTTGTTTTTGATTTCATTTTCAATTCTCTCGTAATATTTTGTTCTGTACATTTATTTTTACCGCCTATTTCTTTAAAAATATGTTAGATGACTTGTAATCTATTTGTCATTGTTTTCATCAAATAGCGATCTGTTACTTTTTCCTCGATTGCAGTCCATGCACAAAGTTTGCAGATTAGAAATATCAGACAGCCCACCTTTTGAAACGGGTTTTATGTGATCTATCTCAAGAATTATCCCATCTTCCGCCTTCCTTCCGCAGATAACACACCTATACCCATCCCGTTTAAATACATTGAAACGTAACTTTACATTAATTGCACTTCGCTTGAATTTCTGAATATCAACATTCTCTTTGTTGGTAATGAATTCAATAATTTCATCTACGTCTTTTCCTGGATTACTGTTTATCAAATTGACCACAACACTCAAAATATTCATTGTGGCAACAAATCGTTTTCCAGTTGGGAGTGATTCTAACCATCTCAGGACATCGCCGTAAAGAGCGGGCGAGACAAATCCAGTTAAGGATACTCGCCTTGATGTGATTTTATTTTTTGGCCTAGCCATTCACCCTTCCTTTGCTATATTTAAGTCAGCCTTGCCTTTCCTGTGGAGACGACCTGTCCCATTATATGTCCATTTAATACTTCGCATAGTGGGCGATTCTTCTTTCCAATTCCCTGCCTGATTTAAAAAAACATATAGAAGTTTTCCCGAAAACATTTAGGAGTTTTTCTTAAAACATCGAGAAGTTTTTCCCAACACATATCGATGTTTTCTGGCGCAAGACGGCTCATTTTTCCGCACCTTTTCGCTCTTTTGCGCGTAGACAGGATGTGTAATTCGTTCTTGCAGTATACTGAACGAAACTATCTTTTCTACATATAAAGAGGAAAATCCCATGTCAACCCGCTATAAAATCCGTCAAAACCTGATCTCCATCGGAGATGACTTCTGGATCGAGAACGCCGAAGGCAGGAAGACCTTCAAGGTGGATGGCAAAGTACTTCGCATCCGCAAGACGCTGGTCTTTGAAGATGCCCAGGGCAAGAAGCTGGCGCAGATCCAGCAGCGTCTGCTGGCCATCCGCGACACGATGGCCGTCGATGATGCCGAAGGCAACGAGATCGCCAAGATCCAGAAGGCGCTGATCTCGCCGTTTGTCGACCGCTGGTCGGTCAAGGTCAAGAACGGAGAGGACTTGTCCGTAACGGGCAGCATTCTCGACCACGAATATACGATCAAGCAGGGCAAGGTCAAGGTGGCGCAGGTCTCCAAGAAATGGTTCAGCTTCACCGACACCTACGGAGTCGAAGTCGAAGCCGGGCAGAATGATATTCTTATCCTCGCCGTCGCGGTTGCCATCGACATGATGGCGCATCCGGATAAGCAAAAAGAGAAGAAGAAAAAAGAGAATAAAGAGAAGTAGTAACAAAAAGAGAGCTCCGCTTGCGGAACTCTCTTTTTACTTGGGCCATGTCACCCTGAGCGGTAGCGAAGGGTCTCGGATGCCATCGTAGAGATCCTCACCGCACTGCATCCGCACTGCGGTGCATGTGTCGGTCGCGAAGTGCGCTCCCTCAGGATGACATACATTTGGGTAGAGATCCTTCGCCGCTAAGAACAAGAGCGCGGCTCAGGATGACAATGTCAGACGAACCACTCTTCACTTAAATCTTTCCATTTCGGATTCATGGAATCGATCAGCGCGATCTTCTTTGCCCGCAGCCAACCCTTGATCTGTTTTTCTCTATCAATCGCTACATCAATGCTTGGGGTTGACTCGTAATACACCAAAAATTGGATATTGTATTTGCTTGTAAAGCCAGGAATAAGTTTCTTTTTGTGTTCATCCACACGGCGCATTAGGTTATTGGTCACGCCCGTGTATAACGTGCGTGATTTGTTCGTCATGATGTAAACGTAGTATTCCTTTGACATCTGGACCTCTTTGTCATCCTGAAGGAGCGTTCTTTGCGACTGAAGGATCTCGAGCGCCATCGTAGAGATTCTTCGCCGCAAGAACAAGAGCGCGGCTCAGAATGACAATATACAACTATTCATACGCCAGCACTTCCCGAACCGTGAGGCGGGAGGCGTTGCGGGCGGGGATGAAACTCGCAAGGACGCTCAAAAGGATGACGACGACCAGCCAGGTCCAAAGTCCCTGGATCGAATACGAGTAGGATAATGGCACACCCATGACCGCCTGGCCAAGCGCCTGATTCAATCCCTGACTGATTGGGATGGCCAAAACCGCTCCCATAGCCCAACTCATCAAACCGATCACGATCCCTTCGAGGATGAAGACTGAGGCTACACCGCGATTCGGCGCTCCGATGGCTCGCAGCACACCGATCTCACGCGTGCGTTCCAGCACGTTGATGCTCATCGTCCCCATCAGTCCCAACCCGCCGACCAAAGCCAGCAGGATCGCCATCACCAGCAGCAGGGCGACAATCGCGTCGAAAGATGCCTCTGCTTCGGTGCGCTCGTTGTTGATGGTGGAAACCATGCTGACCCGTACACCGATCTGTTCGAAATGATCTTCGAGCGCGCGGGTCGCCGCATCCACATAGGCAGGGTCGTGGCGCTCCATCTTGACCATCAGTGCGTCCGCTTCGCCAATGCGATTGGTGATCTGGGTGATGTACTCGTAGTTTGTGTAAACGAGCGGCAAAATTGCCATGCCCACATACGTCCCGACGATCTTGAAGGTATGCTCCTTGCCGTCGAGCTTTAACACGATATCGCCACCAAGATGAAGTTCCGGTTCGTCCTGCAAAAATGCGGATGGGACGACCACCGCATTGTCGTCGTCCGGCATGAGCCATCGGCCTTCGGCGATGGTCGGGGAGACGATCAGGCTCTCAGGATGAACAGTCGGCGCGAACATGTAGATCATGCCGCTCTCGCTGTCGTCGCTGCGGATGAGGCGCGTAGGCAGTTGAATCCAGACGTCGGTTTGAGTCACACCCGGAACAGTCAACGCGCTGAATTCAACTTTGTCGGCGAGATAGGTGCGGTCGAAGGTCAGCATGATGTCGCAGTTGAACCATTTGATCATGTCATCGACGGTATGGGATAGGGAATCACGCACGTTGAATACGCTGATAAATGTTGCAGAGCCCAATGTGAGCGTGATCAACGTCAGCGTCAGCCTGCCCTTGTTGCGAAAAGTATTCCGCACCGACAGCAAAATCGAGCGGATGGAAAGATTCCGCATGAACCAGATATTTGCACCGGAGAGCAGCTGGTCGATCCAATTTTTACCGAAGCGGCCCCTGCCTATCGAGTAACTGCTCATTGCTTCGGCGGCACTGATCCGCAAACTGGAGAGGAACGGGACAAGCGAAGCCAGCACGGGCAGGACCAGCCCGATGGCGATCTGAATCAGAAACGTCTGCGGCGGCAGATCCATCGAATAAATGTCGAAGTTGAAGAATCCCGCCAGCGCATTGCTAAGTCCGCGCGCGCCCACCACCCCAAACGGAATGGCGATCAACAGCGCCAAAACGCCGTACGCAAGAACCATCACCAGGTACATTCCCAAAATTTGAAGTGTGCTTCCGCCCACAGCTTTCATCACGCCGATCTGTCGTTGCTGCTGCGTGAGCAATGCGGACACGGTATTGACCACAAGGAAGATGCTCAGAAAAAGAGAGAGGATGCCCAACATGCCCATCAGCAAGAGGATGCCTTGCAGGACGTCATTCATCGGGAGCTGACCCGGCTCGGCGGTCATGCTTAACGGGATGGTGTATCCCGACTTCTCGGCTTTATCTTTCACCCGGTTGACAACCTGCTGTGCCCACGCCTTATCCTCTGGATGGGTGGCAAGCACATGCAGTTCGTTGAAGCCATAGGATTCACCGAACCAATTCAATGTATCGAAAGTGATGTATCCGTAGGGCGTCCCGTCGATCTGTGCCGGGAGCTGAGCGGGATCGTAGGCTGTCCCTGCGATGCGGATTTTTCGTTCGACATCGTTGGGAAATTTAACCAGCACCACATCGCCGACCTGCGCCTCGATCACGGAAAGTGCCGCACGCTCGATCAATACTTCGCGTTCGGGCGGGGGCCACGGTCCGCTTTGGGATGCGACCTTGTTGACTCGAATGTCATCGTAATCGGCGACGACGAAGATCGTGATGTTTTTCCACTCGCCAGAAGCTGTCTGCACGCGCGCGGAGATGTTGCGGCGCGCGTCCGCCTCCTGCACGTCCTTCATCGAACGAATGGATTGGATGAAGTCTTCATCGAACAGTTCAATTGTCCGCACGGTGCCGCTCGAAGGGGTAATGGCTGCAAAACTTTCCGCAAGGCCTTCAGACAGGATCGTGCGCGCGCTGAGGATTATTCCCAATGCAAACAACCCGACAGACATGGACAGCACGATCAACAGCGTGCGTGTCTTGTTGCCGAACAGATCATTGAACACCTTGTACCAGCGGGCTCTAAACATCATTAATTCCTTGAAAGGAGTCCAGAAGTTCTATTTCTGGATCATCCGCAAGTAGAACTTGCGGATTCCACTAACCAACAATTTGGCCATCGGATAACGTTATCATCCGCGAGCCGCGTTTCGCGATGTCCTTGTCGTGTGTGACCAGGAAAATGGTCTTGCCTTCCTGCGCCAGCTTCTTAAAAATATCCACCACCGCATTGGCAGTCGCGGAATCCAAACTGCCAGTGGGTTCGTCTGCCACCAGAATGGCGGGGTTATTTGCCATGGCGCGTGCGATCGAAAGGCGCTGCTGCTGTCCGCCTGAAAGCGCGGTGGGGAGTTTCTTCGCATGGTCGGCGATATCCACCTGTTCGAGCAGGTTCATCGCCCGTTTGCGCTGTTCCGAACGGGAAGCCCGCCCCGCAAAATCCATGGGCAGCATCACGTTTTGCAGAACGGTCAAGGTCGGCAGGAGTTCAAAGGATTGAAAGACCACGCCCATCGTCCTGCCGCGTAATTTGGCGGCTCTTTCGGAACCAAACTTGTGCAAGGGTTCGCTATCCACCCAGATCTCGCCGGAGGTGGAACGATCCAACCCGGTGACCATGTTGACCAGTGTCGTTTTGCCGCTGCCGGATTTTCCCGTGACGACCAGGAATTCACCCGGAAAGATTTGCAGGTCGATGCCGTTCAACGCAGTGACTGAATCCGCCGTGCTGTTATACACTTTGACCACGGAGCGCAATTCGATCAGCGGGTTAGCGGTTGACGAATTCATCTTGGATCCTCCCATCCACAATGCGGATCGTGCGCTGGGCGCGTTCGGCAAGTTCGTTGTCATGCGTGACCATCAGGATGGCCTTGCCCGAATTCGCGAGATTTTCAAACAGCCGAAAGACCATCTCGGTGGATTTTGAATCGAGGTTTCCCGTCGGCTCGTCCGCGGTAAGCAGGACGGGATTATTCGCCAGCGCACGGGCGATTGCCACACATTGCTGCTGTCCGCCGGAGAGGGCGCTCGGTAAATGATGGGCATGGTCCGCCATGCCGACCAATTCGAGCAGGTGCATCGCCTGATCGGGTCGCTCCGTGCGCGGATAATACCCTCCATAATCCATGGCCAGCAGAATGTTCTCGACCGCGGTCAGTGTGGGCAGGAGTTGAAAGAATTGAAAGATGACCCCCACGGAACGTCCGCGCCAAACGGCGATCTCTTCCTCATTGAGGTCATGTACCGCCGTTCCATCAATGACGACTTCGCCGGACGTAGGCCGGTCTATTCCTGTGATGATATTGATCAGCGTGGACTTGCCGCTTCCGGATTTGCCGATAATCGAAACAAACGCGCCTGATTCAACCTGCAAGTCAACGCCTTTAAGTGCAGTGAAAATCCCTGCCGAGCTATGATAGGTCTTTACCACATCCCGTAGACCTACCAAATGGCTGGCTGGCTTTACTCCCCGGTTGTCTTCGCGCCCTTTTTTGTTTGGATTTTCTTTGAATTCCAACATAGTCTTTACCTGTTTGATTCATATACGCATCAGGCTTGTTTCAGGCTTCGATTGTATGAGCTGGAAAGTCCGGTCTGTTTTTACGGACTATTTTCTTCTTTCTTCCAACCCTTTCACCAAAAGTTCCTTCGCTATATTCGGGTCGGCTTTGCCTTTGGTTGCGCGGGCGATCTGTCCCATGAACCATTGCATGAGCGTATCCTTGCCGGCGTTGTATTCATCCACTTCCTTTGGGTTATCGTTTAATATTTTGTTCACCGTTTCAAGGATAAAGCCTTCGTCGGAGACCTGCGCGAGGTTTTTCTCTTTGACGATCTGCGCTGGGTCGCCGCCGGTTTTGAACATCTCGGCGAGCACGGTCTTGCCTGCGTTGCCGTTGATCGTCTTGTCCGTGACCATGTCGATCAGTTGCGCCAGAGTCTTTGCAGGGATCTTATTCACTTCCACATTTAGCTCATTGACGTTGCGAATGAACTCGCCTGCAATCCAGGTGCTGATGATCTTCGGCGAACTCTTTGCATTGGCGATCACCGCTTCGAAGTAATCGGCGAGTGAACGCTCGGAGGTGAGGAACTGCGCTTCGGACGGTTTCAGCTCAAAGTCCGCGATGAAGCGTTTTGTTTTTGCTTCCGGTAATTCAGGCAACTGCGCGCGAATTGACTCGATCCATGAGTCGCTCAATTGCAGGGGAGGCAGATCGGGTTCGGGGAAGTAGCGATAATCATGCGCATCTTCCTTGGACCGTTGGCTGGTCGTTACACCCTTTGCATCGTCCCAGCCGAGAGTTTCCTGCACGATGGTTCCGCCTGCTTCATAGACTTTGATCTGACGTTCGATCTCATACTGTGATGCACGAGTCAATGCGCGGAAGCTGTTGAGATTTTTGATCTCGGTTCGTGTGCGGAATTCGTCGCTGCCAACTGGGCGAACGGAAATATTCGCTTCGAAACGCAGCACACCCTTTTCCATGTCTCCGGAGTTGACGCCGAGATAGCGCAGGATCGCGCGAATTTTTGTTGCGTAGGAAAGCGCGGCCTCCACTGTGCGCATATCAGGCTCGGAGACGATCTCAAGCAGCGGCACGCCGGCGCGGTTGAAATCTACGAGCGCATAATTTTTTTCATGTGCGAGCTTGGCAGTATCTTCTTCAATATGAACACGGCGCACGGTGATGCGTTGTTTGGCATCGGTATCTTCCAATACATCGAGATAGCCTTTGGATGCAATGGGTAATTCATATTGCGAGATCTGATATCCCTTGGGCAGATCGGGATAAAAATAATTTTTGCGCGCGAAGGTGTTGTGTTTGTTGATCGAACAATTCAGTGCAAGACCTACCAGCGCGGCCAACTCTGTCGCCTTTTTGTTGACAACCGGCATTGCACCGGGCAATCCTGTGCAAGTGGGGCAAATGTTAGTGTTTGGCTCAGGTGCAGAGCCATAATCAGCGGAACAACTGCAAAACATCTTGGAGTTGGTCAGCAGTTCGCCGTGAATTTCAAGTCCGATCACTGGTTCGTATTTGGTCATATTTTTATCTCGTTTGTGTAGGGGCGACCCGCCAATGCCAAACTCTTATCATGGCTTGCAAAGCGGCCCGGCTTGGCGTTACGAAAGTCAAACCCTGACGGGTCGTCCCTACGATTGATTATTTTCCTTCAACATGCTTTTTCAAAGATTCTGCCTCGGTACGCATATATTCCTCGGCGGTCTTGCGGGTAAAACGGCCCATGATCTCTCCCAGAAAGCCGTGGAAGGAGAAGGTCAGAAATAGATCCGTTTGCTTCGGGCCAACCGCGCGCAGTTCGTGCTCGGCAATCATGGTCATGCCGGGCATGTGCGACTCCCAGGTGAAGATGACAGGCGCTTCGAGGATGGTGACAGTCCATACGACAGGTTGAAGCTTCGGCTGGAAGACCTTGTAGCGGTGGTTCAATTGTATTTCAGGCGCATCGAGAACTTCCACTTTCGTCACGGTGGAAGTCCATTCATGCCAGCGGGAGACATCGGAAAGCGCTTTCCAAACATCCTGTTGATTGGCTTGAATCGAGATTGAGGTGGCATATTGTGGCATTTGTTTATCTCGCTTGTGTAGGGGCGACCCGCCAGTGCCAAACTTGATCACGGTTTGCAAGGTTGCCTGGCTTGACGTTGCGAATGTCAAACCCTGACGGGTCGCCCTTACGGGATTATGAATTGACGATACTTCGACTTGCAAAATACAAAAGAAGATACGAATAAAGCTGATGAAATCCCAACAGGATCAGAAAAAGGAAACCGAGAGATGATTTTCCGGTCTTTTGATTCCTCACCGGGACAACTGCCGAACCGAAATACAACTGCGTTCGTTCGTTTTCGTGGGTCACCATGAACCACGAGCGGGTGCGCCTCATCATGTCGCACATCAAGAGTTCATTTTCTGTGCGGCCCTCCATATCCCATGCGGCGAATTTCGTTCTCGTTCCTTCCGCCAACTCCTGCGCTTCCATATCATTGGACGGGCGTTTGACCGTATATTTCAAGATGAAGGCTTCGAGCTTGAAAAGCCAGTTGGTATAAAAAGCTTTGACAAATGCAGGCAGGAGGATGTGCCCGGTCAACTCCGTTCGATAACAATCGGTGTAACTACCATCACGTGTATACGCAGCCAGCAGCGAGTTTTGGGGAACTACACATTTTTTAACGGATGGCATGTGTCGCTCTCTTATAGTGCGGGTAACTTCTTGTGCCAGTCAGTGACTTGTTGATAAGCATGGCCGACTTGGAAAAGAGTTTGTTCATCCAAGTGTTTGCCGATCAATTGCATCCCGACGGGCATGTTGTTGGAGAATCCGCAGGGCAGGGCTAATGCGGGCACGCCGGCTGGATTGGTCGCGGCGACATAAATATCCGAGAGATACATTTCGAGCGGGTCACTGGTTTTTTCGCCGAGCTTGAAAGCTGTCGTGGGGCAGGTTGGGCCGAGGAGAACGTCAACGGAGGCAAGAGCAGATTCAAAGTCGCGACGAAGAAGCGTGCGCACTTTCTGCGCTTTGAGATAATACGCATCATAATAGCCGACAGATAAAGCGTAGGCCCCAAGCATGATCCTGCGTTTGACTTCATCTCCGAAGCCTTGTTGACGGGTCTTCAAGTAGATGTCGATCACATCTTTTGCATTTTCTGAAACGGATAGACCAAAACGTGTGCCGTCAAAACGCGCAAGGTTGGAACTGGCTTCGGCGAAAAGCAAAAGATAATACACGGGCAGCGCGTACCTGGTGTTGGGCAGCGAGACCTCGTGTATTTCCATTCCGAGTTTTTCATAAGTGCGGATGGCTTCCTGAATGGACGACTCAACGCCCGCTTCCATGCCCGCGACAAAGTATTCTTTTGGAATGCCGAGCTTCATGCCTTTGACGGATTTATTTATAATTTTTGTGTATTGAGGAACTGCGGTTTGATAGGTCGTGCTGTCTTTTTCATCGTGACCTGCAATGGCTTCGAGCACTGTCGCACAGTCATGCACATCACGAGTCATCGGGCCGATGCAATCGAAAGAAGAGACAAGTGAGATCAGCCCATATCGCGAGACACGTCCATACGTGGGCTTGATGCCGGTGATATTGCAGAAGCCCGCGGGCATGCGCACTGATCCGCCGGTATCTTCGCCGATGGTGAAGGTCGCCTGACTTGCAGACATGGCCGCCGCGGAACCGCCGCTCGATCCGCCGGGTACGCGATCCAAATCCCATGGGTTGTGTGTGGGGAAGAGCCCGGAGTTTTCACAGGAGGAGCCCATACCGAACTCGTCCATGTTGGTCTTGCCAACGAGGACTGCGCCGGAATCTGCAAGTTTGTTGGTGACGGTCGCATTGTATTGTGGAACATACTCCTCAAGAATTTTCGAAGAGCAAGTGGTGCGGACTCCGCGTGTGGAGATGCAATCCTTCATCGCGAAGGGAATGCCGGTCAACGGGGTAATGTTGGTGCCTTTTGCGATGCGTTCATCGGCTTGTTTGGCCTGCTCAAGCGCAAGGTCGTCAGTGATGGTAACGTAGGATTTTACCTTCGACTCCACTTCATGGGCGTGTTGCAGGACCGCCTGTGTAAGTTCCACACTGCTGATCTTTTTTGTTGCGAGCATATCAGATGCTTCGCGAATGGTGAGGTTGTGTAGTTGCATAATAAAAACCCTTTAACCACGAAGGGCACAAAGAGCACGAAGGAAAACCATTTGAATCAAATCCTTGCTCTTCCCTTTGTGTACTTTGTGTTTAAATCCTTTACTCATCGCCTAACACCGTCGGTACTTTGACATAGCCGCGCTCTGATTTCGGCGCGTTCTTGATGAATTCTTCGTGACTCATCGAAGGCTTGACCACATCGTCACGCAAAACGTTTTCTGCATTTGCTATATCGGATGCAGGAATGACATTTTCCGTATTCACTTCATTGAGCATGTTAAAGTAATCAATGATGGACGAGAATTGTCCACTGAATTTCTGTGCCTCCTCTTCGGAGATGCCGAGGCGTACAAGATTGGCGACGTGTTTGACTGTGTTCGTATCAATGGTTTGTGTCATAAGTTACTCACATCATACAGATTCTGGTTAGGATAAATCAAGAACGCTATCCAGACCGTGACGCAGGCCTGTAACGGTTCGTTATGAAATAACTTTCATTTGAACACCCTTTTGAGATTCGACCTCTTCCAATTGCTTTCTTATCCAACGCATAAGATTAACCGCCTTGTGCTCGGGCATGAAGCAAGCTCCAACTGTTTCTGCAAAAGGAACAGGAAAACGAAAGCCATCAACTTCATACCACAAGGCTCCATCCGTGCAGTAAGCGAATTTTGCCGTCTTGTTGATGATCAATTCCTTTATATTCATGGTTTACCTTTCTGTTTTATTCAAACTTAATGTGCAGTTCCTTCAATTGCTTCGGCTCCACTTCCGAAGGAGCATCGGCCATGATGTCACGACCAGCCTGGTTCTTGGGGAAGGCGATCACTTCGCGGATGTTGGGTTCGTCCGCGAGGAGCATGACGAGGCGGTCAATGCCGGGAGCCATACCGCCATGCGGGGGAGCGCCATATTCAAATGCTTCTAGCATGTGTCCAAACTTGGCCTGAATGTCTTCATTGCTTAACCCAAGCATTTGGAACATCTTCATTTGAATATCGCGGCGGTGAATGCGGATCGAGCCGGAAGCCATCTCGTAGCCGTTGCAGACCATATCGTAGGCGTCCGATGAAACCGCACCGGGGTCGGTATCGAACTTGTCGAGGTCAGACATCTTCGGCATGGTGAAGGGATGATGTTCCGATTCCCAGGCCTGATTTTCTTCGTTCCATGCAAAGAACGGAAAGTCTACGACCCAGGCGAAAGCCATCAAATCCTTGTCGGCAAGATTTAGCTTATCGCGAAACCACAAGCGAAGTCCGCCCAATACTTTGTTTACTACTGCGCGTGCGTCGGTTGCGAAGACGATCAAGTCGCCTTCTTTCGCTCCAGTTTTGGACTTGAGCGCTTCGGCTTCTTCCGCTGTGACAAATTTAGACGCGCTTCCTTTCACACCTTCGGCTGTGATCGCCAGTGTGGGCATTCCCTTCGCCCCAAAGGTTTTCGCTACTTCTGTCAGAGCATCCACTTCCTTGCGGGACATGTCTGCACTCTTCGGGGCAATAATACATTTGATCACGCCGCCAGCCGCCAGCGCGGATTGAAACACTTTGAATTCGCTTTTGGCGAAAGTATCACTCACGTCCATCAGCTCCATGCCGAAGCGCAGGTCAGGTTTATCCGAACCAAATTTTTCGAGAGCGTCGTGATGTGAAATCTTGGGCCAGGGGGAGGATAAAATTTTCTTTTGCGGCGTCACTGCGGGAATCATCGCAGTATACAAGCCTTCCACTAGCGCAAGCACATCGTCGCGATGGACGAAGGACATTTCAAGATCGAGTTGGGTAAACTCGGGCTGGCGGTCGCCACGCAGGTCCTCATCACGGAAACAGCGCGCGATCTGGAAGTACTTGTCCATGCCGGCGACCATAAGTAATTGCTTCAACTGCTGTGGAGATTGCGGCAGGGCATAGAATTGTCCCGGATAGACGCGGGAAGGAACAAGATAATCGCGCGCACCCTCAGGCGTCGCCTTGAACATGATCGGTGTTTCGATCTCGATGAAACCTTCCTTGTCGAGATAATCACGCATGAACTTGATCACCTTGTGACGCAGGACGATATTGTGCGTCATGCGCTCGCGGCGCAGATCGAGGTAGCGATATTTGAGGCGCGTGTTCTCGTCCGCAAGGTCGGTATCCGTGCTGACCATGAATGGCAGAGTCTTGGCCGGATTGAGGATTTTCACATCTGTCGCAATGACTTCGATCTCACCCGTTTCCATTTTCGGATTGGTCATGCCTTCAGGGCGTTTTTGAACGGTCCCTTCGATTTGCAGCACCCATTCCATGCGCACGTTGGCAACCAGGTCCAGTGCCTCTTTGGGTAGATCCGGGTTGATGGTGATTTGAACGATGCCTAATCGGTCGCGCAGGTCAAAAAATGCCACCCCGCCGTGGTCGCGTCGTCGATGTACCCAGCCGGTCAGTGTCACTTTCTGCCCTGCATGGCTGGAGCGTAATTCTCCGCAAGTATGTGTTCTGTACATAAATACTGCCTCCGAAAATTTATTGTGTCACTGCCCTGCGATGCGGATGCAATGCCGGTGAGAGTCTCGTTTGTTGATCGTAGAGACCCTTCGCTACGCTCAGGGTGACACGAAGTGTAGATAAAATAAATCGCCCTTCGCGTTGGCGTCGGGCGATTTGATTTGACTTGAACTATTTGTCAACCAGCAAAGCTTCGCCCAACGATTTTTGGATCGTCATTGTCGTTATTACTATTATTGCGATTGGCAAATTGGATGCTGGTATACATCGTGGCGCGGATTATAGCACAAGTCATCTTTCCAGTGCAGATTCAGATGGGTTGGATGGGTTGTAATAAACGGTGACCGTTGCACCGACCGGATAACGTGCCACGGTGGCCTGTGCCTGCCCGGCGATACGTACGTTCATAAATTGCTCACCTGCTTTGATCGTCTGGCTGGTGAAGGTCTGCCCGTTGACTGAGTACTGATAACCCACCACAGGAACGATGGAGTGACTTCGCCCGGAACGCCTCGATTGCAGTGTGGACAGGATCACGGCCCCAGTAGTGCTTGGCCAGGTTTGCGCCGTCTGGCGGTATGCGTTGCTTTGCTGGCTGCGGCGGTACAGGAAAAAGCCGATCCCCCCCAATATCAAAATTGGGAGGATGACAGTGCAGGAAGCGCCTGCCATTGTGACAAGAACAGTGAAGCCGGTGATGATCCATTCCAGTGAGCCCATAAGATTCTCCTTTTATAAAGTGTTCCTTTTTTTCATTCTGAAACCGAGGAAAACAGCGAAACCCAAACCGATAAGAATATCTACGAAAAGAAAGGCGGCATTGAAATTGCTATGAAAGGCAAAACCGCCTTCCTCAAAAAAGACCAATGGAAAGCCCGCGCGGATGATATCGTCAGAGCAGGAAGATGCCCCTAGTACGGCTGGCAGGCCGCAGTCTGATAGCAGATGCGCGGCGAGAGCATTTGCCAGAATGAAGCTGAAGAGTCCTATCAGAAAGCCTTTGAAAAATCCACGTGAGGAGTTCATATCAGTTTTTGCCCTTCATTGAGGTTGCTGGTAAACTTTAGCTTATTTTATCGCAGAGGAGTTGACGGATGATCAACTGGCAGGAACTTACAATCGATATGTTCGTGGAGCAGCTGCGCCGCGTCTATGAGCGAACCTACGGGGATATCGATAAAACCTTCGGTCGCATCGTGTCGTGGTCGGGCAGGCTGGCCCTCGAAAACATTGCCAACTCTGACGCGTTGTACCACGACATCGATCATACGATCATGGTCTCTCTTGCGGGACAAGCCATCATTGAAGGAAAACACCTGCGCGAAGGCGGCGTTTCGCCGCGTGATTGGATGCATTTCATGATCGCGGTCATGTGCCATGACATTGGATATGTCAAAGGGGCGTGCCGCAATGATACCTATAAAATGTTCGCCACTGGGATTAAAGACGAAATGGTGGAAATCTCCACGAGCGGCACGGATGTTGCACTGACCCCGTATCACGTCAATCGCAGCAAGTTGTTCGTCAAGGAAAGGTTCGGTTCGGGCCTTTTGCAGGACATGACCAAGCAATTGGATGCCGACCTGATCTCTGATTATATTGAGATGACGCGCTTTCCTTCTCCGGAGGGCGAGATGTATAAGGATACAAAGGGATTGGGTGGATTGGTGCGCGCAGCGGATTTCATCGGACAACTGGGCGACCCTGATTATTTCCGAAAAACACCCGCCTTGTATTATGAATTCCAGGAACTGGGCTTGAACGAAAAATTCGGTTACAAATCGCCCAATGATATGCGGGTGAACTATGCTTCATTTTATTGGGATAGTGTCTATCCGTACATTCAGGATGCATTGATCTATTTGCGAATGACGGAAGATGGCAAACGCTGGATCGCGAACATGCATTCGCATGTATTCGACTCCGAGCACGGACAGATCAAGGAGTAGAAATCAAAACGCTCAGGTTCAACCTGAGCGTTTTTTTATTAAGTGGTTAAATCGTTTATTGCTTCTGTTATGTTCATATGAATGGGGACGATGTCCATGATGCCCGTCATTTGCAGAACATCCCTGACGTTTTCGTTCGGGTTGAGAATCGCCAGCTTGCCGCCGCGGCGTGCAACGGATTTTGCAGTCGATACCAGCAGACCAATCCCAATGGATGTGAGAAACTCCACATCGGCCAGGTCGACAAGCACCCGTGTATTGTCGCCGGTGCTGTAGCCTGCGAACTTTGTTTCAATGGCGCCAACACCTTGAGCGTCCAAAATGCCGATGAGTTTGAGGAGGGTGATGCCGTTCTCGATTTCACTATATTCAAGTTCCATGGTCAACTCCAAAACAAAATTTTCAGACAATTGTAGTTAACGAATGCGTTTTCTTTGTTAACAACTGGTTATGATTTTCCAGCCTTCTTTTCCAAATAATCACTGTATCCGCCGAGATATTCCACCAGTTGACCCTCTTCGATGCAGAGCAGTCGTTCCACGGTGCGATCTAGAAAATAGCGGTCGTGAGAGATGACCAGGACAGTCCCTTCGAAATCGGCAAGCGCCTGTTCGAGAACTTCGGCAGAGGCAATATCCAGATTGTTGGTGGGTTCATCCAGCAGCAGGAAGTTCGCACCTGATAATACCAGCAAGGCAAGTTGCAGACGGCTTCTTTCTCCGCCGGAAAGTTCACCGACCTTTTGAGTCACTTGTTTGTAGGTGAAAAGATAGTGTAGTAAAAACGCAGTTGCCTTACCTTCGTTCATTTCGCCCGCGTAGCGAACCGCATCCACGACCTTCTGATTGAAATCGAGCGTTTCATGTTCCTGCGAATAATGTCCGATGGAGATGCTGGGGCCGATCTTGATCTCGCCCATATCCGGTGATTCCTTTTCCAGGATCATTTTCAGCAACACAGATTTTCCCGCGCCGTTCGGGCCGATCAATCCGACCCGTTCGCCGTGCCAGATGGTTTGATTGAGGTTGGAAAATACTTTCTTTGCACCAAATGATTTCGAGACATTGGCAAGTTCCAGAACTTTATTCGAGCCGCGCCAGCCGCTCAACCGTAGGTCCATGCGCTTGCGTTCGAGGACAGGTTTGTCGATCTTGTCCATTTTATCCAGCCGTTTTTGCATGGTCTTGGCCTTGGCGGCAAATTTTTCATTATCGTATATCTTGCCCCAGAGCGCAAAGCGTTTAATGGCTTCCTCCATTCTTCTTACTTCGTGCTGCTGTGCTTTGAAAAGCTCCTCCTGTCGGGCGAGTCTTAATTCCTTGTCTGCCATGTACGATGAGTAATCGCCTTCAAAAACATTAAGTTTTCCATCTTCCAATTCGGCGATGTGGGTGACTGCGGCATCGAGTAAATAACGGTCATGCGAAATGATGACGACTGTCCCTGTATATTCACGAATGAGCTTTTCCAGGAAGATTTTCCCCGGCAGGTCAAGGTGATTGTCGGGTTCGTCCAAAAGCAAAATATCTGGACGAATGAGTAACAAACGTGCCAGCCCAACCAGCTTTTTCTGCCCGCCGCTTAACACGGATAACGGTTTGGTCAGTTCACTTTGAGCGAGTCCCAGCCCGAGCAGGAGTTCGCGCACGCGCCCGGGATAAGAGTCGCCGCCGAGTTCGTGATATTCCTCGACGAGTTTGTGCTGTATTTCAAGTGCGCGTTGTAATTTCTTTTCATTGCCATATATTTCAGGGTCACCCAAACTGGTTTCCACTCGTTCCAATTCCGCATGGACTTCCGCCACGCGCGGGTTGCCGGCCATGGCGGCGTCGAACGCTGTCAGCGAAAGATCAAGCTCGGGGTGTTGGGACAGGTATCCCGTTGTAATGAGGCGGGCGCGGGTGATGATCCCGCCCAATTCGGGAGAATGTTCGCCTTCGATCAATTTGAACAGCGAGGATTTCCCCACGCCGTTCGGACCGATCAAGCCGATCTTTTGTCCGTTTTGAATCTCCCAATTGAGATTTTCAAAGATACGGCGGGCACCGAGGACGAGCGTGATGTTTGCGAGTTGTAGTTGGATCATGTTGTTTTCCATTTGCCTGCTCTATCGAAGGCTTAGTCCCCGATAGAGCATAAAGATTTAAAATAAAAACGCCGCAGGCAACCTGCGGCGTTTTGAATAAGACACTTTTGTCTGTTCAGTGAGCAGGCGCGATTCCAGAAGGCATTGCGGAAATGAACCCACGAACACCGATCACGAGCGGAGATTGACCTGCTGCAAACTTGAAAATCATATGCGGCATTATACCTGAACCATTTGAATTTCCACAAGGATGGATTGAGAGCCCAATTGAAAACTTTCTGTGGCAAAATAGGGTCATGTCTGAACTGATTGCACTCAGCCAATCTTCCTTGCAGGATTACAACGACTGCCAGCGTCGTTTTGAATTGCGCTACCTTCAGCAATTGGCTTACCCTGCCATCGAAACCGAACCCGCGTTGGAAAATGAAAAGCATCAAAAGGAAGGTGAATATTTTCATCGACTGATCCAGCAGCACTTGATCGGCATTCCCGCTGAACAAATCGGCAAATTGGCAAATACGGAAAATCTTCAACGCTGGTGGGAGAATTTTATGCCGTTCAATCAAACCGGGTTGGACGGTCTCTCCCATCAACAAACTGAGTTAACGCTCTCTGCTCCGCTTGGTAAATTCCGTTTGCTTGCAAAATACGACTTTGTCGGTATTGGGGACGACGGCAGAGTTTATATTTACGATTGGAAAACCTATCGCAAACGGCCGAAAAATGAATGGCTTGCAACCCGCTGGCAAACACGCATTTATCGCGCGATGATGGTGCAGGCTGGAATGCATTTGAATGATGGAAGGCCGTTTGAGCCGGAGCAAATTGAAATGATCTACTGGTTTGCAGATTTTCCGACTGAATCTGCAAGGTTTGCCTATAATTCTGCTCAGTTCAAACGGGATTGGGATGCGCTCGTTCGGCTTGCAGATGAGATCCCAGCCGCTTCCTCCTTCCCGAAAACGGATGAAGTAGCGAAGTGCAGTTACTGCCCTTATAGATCGTACTGTAATCGCGGCATTAAAGCAGGCGATGGCCTCGATGCGGAACTTGAAACCGAAGCGGAAGAATTGTTCGATATTAACTTTGAACAGATCGGCGAAATTGAATTCTAATTATCCTGACTGCGAAATAAAAAAACAGGCCCTTCATATTTTGAGGGCCTGTTTTTATTTGAATTGATGATTACCAGGCGAGTGCGCCGGATTGTCCGTAATGTAATGCCAGCATTTGCAGGTCAAGGACGTTGATCACGCCGTCGTTGTTGAGGTCCGCTGCGGCGGGGGTGGAGCCGTTATAGTTCATTCCAATGGTCAGTGCATCCAATTGGTTGATGATGCTGTTGCCGTCCACATCGCCTGCGATCAGGTTGATCGTGGGCATTGTTGTTGTTACTCCGTTGGTGAGTGTGATCGACCCCTGGGCATTCAGGAAACCTTCGGCTGAAGCGACAATCGTATAGGAGCCGGCGTCAGCATTGAAATTAAACGTCCCATCCGGGTTTGCAGGGATGGTCGCTGCAAGCGTGGTATCCAGATTGTATAAACGGATCGTAACCGGTTTACTTGCCAGAACCTGGCCGGTCACCAAAGGCGGAAGAGGTCCAACGGCCGTTGCGGTTGGAGATGATGTAGGGGTAATCGCGCCCAGAATATTCACAACATCGCCTGTGAATGCGATATTTTCGTAAACACTGAGACCCTTTGAAACACGAGCGGTACATTCAACAGGGCTTTGTCCCAACTGTAAAGCAGCTACATTGAAAGTGAATACCGTTCCGCTGGTGGTCGCCTTATTTCCGCCAATTCCAACCATTGCAAGGATGAAACTGCCGTTTTGCGGTCCATTGATCGCCACTACGGGGTTTGCGCCGAAGAGCCCAGCCACTGTAATGTTGCTCACGCTGAGCAGACTTGCGTTGTAAGTACAAGTGAATTCGGCGCTGGTATACCCCTCGGCCGGCACATTATTCAAACTCACAGTAACCAGACTGTTCTCACCTACCAAAAGATTGGGCTGCGCAGCATCGGTTAAGACATAGGGTCCGCTGGGAAGAACTGTCCCTGTGGGCGTTGTGGTGGGCGTATTTGTTGCGGTAGCGGTGGATGTTGGTGTATTTGTGATTATGCCTGTCGTTGTAGCGGTCGGTGTGTTGGTGATCGGGAGTGTTCCAGTTGGGGTCGGGGTGGCCGTGTTTGACGGTGTTGTGGTTACGGTTGGTGTGAATGTTGATGTGATAGCTCCATCTGTTTGGACAATGGTGAGTGGGGCACCAAAACGGTCAACAGTCGTAGTAAGTGTATAGTTGCCATAGGTGCAGCCGCCCGAGCCTGGAATTGCTTTGACATGTGCAGAAACGGTTAGATGGTGAGTTGCATTCGCCTGCAGGGGGATGGTGACCAGCGCTGGGTTTATGGATGAAAAGTCGCCAGTTGCTGTGGTCGTACCAAACTCGTGGGTCACTGTAACTGAATCGCCATTACCGATTCGCACAATGATGACTTGTGATGTCTGACTTGTTGGAGAGGTCACAGCATCTACCTGCAACGGCTCCGGAGTTGTGGTGGAACATACTGGATTGGTGGGCGTTACGCTTGCTGTATTTGTAGGCGAAGCCGTTGCTGTACTGGTGACGGTTGACGTACTGGTCATTGTAGCTGTAGCGGTCGACGTCGGTGTTGAAGTGGAAGTTACTGGCATTGCATTTAAGATCGGTTCGTACTGATTGACCGTCTGACCGTTTTTTGTAAAGGAAGTTTTGTTCGTTGTTGTATTGAAGTTGATCGTCCATCCGGCGAACTTTGTGTCTTTCATACTGGGGCGCATGACAAAATGCAGGTGCGGCCCTGGATGCTCATTCCCGGTACAAACACGAACCGTTTTATTGTCTGCGATCACAGCCAGTTTTTGATTGCGGCTCACGGTGTCGGCCACCTTGACCAGGATGTTCGCAAGATGCCAATACTCTGTCGTCCAGCCGTTGCCATGATCTATGACAATATGGCACGAGGAGACAGTTTTGACAATACCATCTGCCGCTGCCGTTACCCAAAAGGTGGAGGTATCCATTCCCACGAACATATCTACGCGGGGGGCAAAATCGATGGCTCCGCCCTGTAGATAATTGTGTGGACTCGTTGGGAGTCTGCGGCTGCCATTATCAAACCCATCAAAGGCCACCCAGGAAAGTCCCTGCTCCCACGGAAGTTGAAACATGTCCGCTGGCGGTGCGGCAGGTGTAGTGCGGGCTTGCGCATTTCCAGAAAAAATTGAGAGAAGCATGGCAAGCAAAACAAAGACGCCAGATTTATTTTTTTGTTTCATGTCTTCTTTTCCTCAATTCTTAACGTATGAAAATGGTTCCATTACTTTCGATTGTTGGGTGTGCCGCGAAGCTGACGAAACAGGATAAAAATGCCGATAACGAGCATAACTCCAAGGGCTGTTATTATGCCAATGGTTCCATTTGGCAGGGAGGGCTGTGGTGCAATGGTGCTGGGTGCGAGTGAAAGGGGAGTGCCGGATAAGCTGGGAGGTTCCTGTGAGCCTGCCTGCGTTGCATCAATATTTAGCTGAATGCTGTTTGTTCCAAGCGACACACCTGGGAGTTGGGCCGCAAAGCCGGCTTCATTGCGAATAGCCAGAGAAGCGTTTTCAAGACTTAAATTGGTTTGGCACCCCCCAAGGGTTGTAAAGCGAACTTCCGCAATTAACCCATTTGCTGACAGAGGTGTCGTGCTGGCAAAGGATGCATCCACCAGTCCACTATTTTGTGGCACGAATAAACCGTTCATTCCCGTGATTGGGCTGGTTGCGTTAACTGGGGTTAAGCAGGCGGGATCATATCGAATTTGAAAATTAAATCCCTGAATAGGTGTTGCGGAAATTGCATTCACATTTACAGTGACTGTTTCCCCGGTTTTATATTCCGAGATATTGCTGGCAATCCAGATCGTCTCGGCAGATTGCGCATTGACTTGGAAAACTGAAATGAGTGAAAAAATAATTGTACTAATAATGGCAGTGGTGGATTTCATTAATTCTCCAGAAGTGAGGGTGTGTCATTTCGACACACCCTCACCCGATCATAATTATTGCGGCAGCCAGGCCAGGGCGCCTGATTGCCCATAGTTACTGGCGAGCAATTCAAGGTCGAGAATGTTGATCGTGCCGTCATTGTTCAAGTCCGCTGCAGTTGGCGTGGATCCGTTATAGTTCATGCCGATCGTCATTGCATCCAGTTGATTGATCACGTTGTTATTGTCGATATCACCAGCCAGCAAAATGACGGTTTGCATTGTGGTGGTATTGCCGGCAGTAATGGCAGGAGCACCTTGTGCTTCCAGGAAGCCTTCAGCGCTTGCCACGACAGTGTATGTTCCCGCTAAAGCCGAGAGGCTGAAAGTTCCGTCTGGATTAACTGCCACGGATGTGGCGAGGGTGGTATCAGGATTATACAAACTCACAGTCACAGATTTGCTGGCAAGAACCTGTCCAGCCAGACTGCCTTGCGGGGTTGTCACTGTCAGGCTGGTCGGAGTGGATGGTATGGTAGTCAAAGCGTCGCTCCCATCTGAAACACGGACGGTACACTGAACATTTGCCTGGCCGGCTTGCAAAGCTAGAATGGAAAATGTGAAAGCTATTCCGCTTGTGGTTGCTTTATTCCCGTTGCTGCCGGCAATAGCGACGATAAAGGTTCCGCTTGCGGGTCCGTTAACAACCATTACCGGGCTTGCACCAAATACGCTGCCAGCCACAAAATTACTTACTTGAATTTGAGCGGGGTTATAAGTACAGGTAAACTCAGCACTGGTATACCCACTAACAGGAGGGTTGTTTAAATTTACAGTGCCAGTGGAAGTGCCGTTTACATTAACACTTGCAGGGTTTACGGTAATCGATACGTTGGGAAATGTTGAAGTAGCTGTAGCTGTGGGAGTCGCAGTTGTAGTCGGAGTTGAAGTGGGTGTTAATGTTGCGGGTGTGGGTGTTTGAGGGGTAGATGTTGGTGTTGCGGTTGCAGTCGAGGTGGAAGTACTAGTTGGCGTATTGGTAGGTGTGAATGTGATGGGGGTTGCTGTTGCTGTAATGGGTGTCGGAGTGAAGGTGGGTGTTGGGGTGAAGGTGGATGTTGGCGACGATGTTGGCGTTGGGGTGGGTGTTGAAGTCGAAGTGTTGGTCTGTCGAATCGTCAGATTGTATGTGCCGGCGCCGGATAACGGCTCGATTTGAACGGAATAATTTCCCGCAGGTTGTGTGCTTGTCAGTGAGCCCGTTTGAGTGGAAATCTCGTTCCCGTTTCCATCCAATAAGCGTACCAAAGGGATTAGATTGCCGCTTGATTGAATGGCTGTAATCGTGAATGTATAGGTTTGCCCAAAAGCGAACTGCCACTTTTCAAAGCGAGTGGCGTCCACGTAGCCGGTATAAGTGGCGTCCCAGTAGGTGAGACTTCGGTCAATGATTTCTGATTGTGGCGCTGCCTTGGCGCTAAGGTTTGGACCCAAACCGCTGACAAGCAGGGCCATCAAAACAGAGAACTGTAGTAAATGTTTGAATTTCATGTTATCCATTCTCCTTGAGAAATTGAACGACGCTAATGCGATGTGGTTCATGCACCTCTGGCTGATCAACAGGAGATTTGTAGAAGAAATTTATCTGGTGAGCAGGGATGCGAGCAGAAGACGAATGATTCGTTCGGCAGTAATTTATTTATCAATATTGTAAGGGGATGCGTTGGGTGTGCGCATTGCAATACGATTACGATGAATAATCAAAGAGAAAAAAACGCTTCGAGACCACCTGAAAACTGGTGAAGTCTCGAAATAGAGCTCTTTTCTTGCGGTTTCGTTGCAGTCATGCGGGTATAAGTGAAATCGATGGGCTTGAAGATAATGTGTGTAAAACGACCTCTTTTAGTCTTGAAGCGATCTCGCGTAGTTGGAACTGGCCAGCAGGGTTTCGTTTTAGGTGTTTTGCTGCTGAGTCGAACTATTGCTTCACCCCTATTGGAGATTGCACAGACTTCAACATTGCCCTCCTTGGTTTGATTGCCATGCCTTTATCTTTGGATGCCTTCGGCGATTTTTAGCAAACTGGCAACGCTCACGGGTTTGATTAATACGTGATCCGCTTTTCCGGTCAGAGTTTTGGCTTTAATGAAATCGGCGGTGACAATCGTGATGACCGTGTTGGCATATCGTGCGCGGATAATGTCCAGAATGTCAATGCCGGATGCAAAGGGGAGATGAAGGTCAAGGATGACCAGAGCAGGCTCGGCTTTGTCGAGAAGCGCATGGTATTTATCGCCGTTGAGATCGACAGCGGTCTCGAATCCTGCTTGTTCAAGGGCAGTTTGAAAAATCGTGCTAAGTTTTGGATCATCTTCAATGATGATGGCATATGGTTGTGACATGCTATTCTCCGGGGGCGTTCTTGATGGGCAAAAGTACTGTGAAGGTGCTTCCCTGACCCAGGTTACTTTCCAATGTAATTTGACCATCCATCAATTCAATCAACTGTTTCGTGATGGCAAGGCCGAGGCCGGACCCGCGGTTTTCGCGCGTGATCGAGTTATTGACCTGTCTGAAAGGTTCGAAAATGTTTTGGTGTTCCTCAGGTGAAATGCCAGATCCCGTATCTTTCACCTCGATCGCCCATTGTGTGGGGGTCGGACGTTTTAGGTTGATGCTGATTTCGCCAGTTTGGGTGAATTTAATGGCGTTCCCCGCAAGATTAATAACAACCTGCTGCAATCTTTTTAGATCTCCATATAGTTCAGAGGGAAGTTCGCTGGATATATCCGTTTTTAATTCAAGTCCTTTGTTACTGGCAAGTACCAGGATGCTGGTATTCACTTTTTCAAGGAGTTCCCCTGGGGAGAAATACTCGTTGTTCAAACTTATAGATCTGGATTCGATTTGCGCCTCATCCAGAAGATCGTTGACAATGTTTGCCAGATAATTCGTGCTCTGTACAATGTTGTCAACTGCATTTCTTTGTTTATCGCTGAGCTCCCCGAATGTTTTGAATTGCAACAATTCGGCGTAACCCAAGATCCCGCCGAGCGGGGTTCGCAACTCATGGCTGACCCTTGATAAGAGCTGGCTTTTCAATCGACTGGCGTCGAGCGCCTGATCGCGTGCAACAAGCAGGGCTTCCTGCGTACGCTTGAGTTCCGTGATGTTGCGCGCCACAGCCTGAAACCCTGTTATTTTATCTCCTTCACGGATAATCTGTACGTTTTGTCCAAGCCAGATTTCTTCTCCAGAAAAGGTTTGGGCTTGAAATTCAAAATAGGTTCCTTCTTCTTGTCTGTAAAACTGCTTTTCATAGAATCGTTTGAGTCTATGCCGCCATTCTGGTGATGCAATTTCAACGTAATTTGTGCCAAGAATTTCATTCTCGTGCGAGATCCCCATGATTCTCATGGACGTTGGGTTAATGTAAGTGAGGTTTCCCCTTTCATCTGTACGGTAGATTAAGTCACTGGCGTTTTCAACAATCTGGCGGAAACGTGCTTCGCTTTCCTGAAGCAGGCCCTGAGTGCGTTTGCGCTCTGAGATTTCCTGCACTGCTTCATCGCGTGCTTTTGCCAGGTCGCGTGTTCGTTCTTCCACGCGTTGCTCCAGCAGATCACGTTCCTGCTCCAACAGATTGGATGCCTGGGATTCTGATTTCCATGCACGGTTCAAGCTTTCCATGAGGATGGTGATGGAAGTGGAGAGTGCCAGTGCGCTCGCAGTAAATACGGAAAGACTGGTTAACCCTGTTTCGAAATTGCGCGGAGAAAGTGATGTGGTTGTCAGGTGATAAGGGGTAAAGCCTTTCTCGTGGATGAACCAATTGAAAGCGAGTAATGTGAGAATACTCATCGCGGCAGCGGCCCATCCCCCGCTCCTGCCGGTTAGCAACACTGCTGTAATAATAAATGTAAGGAAGAAAACGAAGCTTTCTACGGAGTATCCAAAGTTTTGTGTCTCTACAAATCCGAGTACATAAACCAAAAATAGAAACAGATAGGCTCGATATCTAAAATTAATGGTTCGCGCCAGACCTAAAAACCATAATACAGCGACAACGATCCCGTAGGTAAAATTAATGTTTGTTGCGGCGGTTGCACGTATGATTGGCAGCGTGAGGATATAGGCGATGGTCCCGATCAATGCTGCAATTCTGGTGATAATAGTGAATGACCGTTCGCGGGCCTGATACCAGCTTGGATTCATTTCATCGGGAATTTCGAGGTCAACTTTTGTGGGAGTTAGAAAGAAATCCTTTAAAAGTCCAACAAAACCTTCTGATGCTTCGGAGGCGCGTTGAATATCCAAAGACGGGAAGACGCGGGGAGTTATCTCTCTGGGGGACGTCTTTGGCGGTGAAGAAAATGCATCATCCAAAAGGCGGAGGAGAACGACACGTCCAACAACTTTCTCCTGTTGATCTCTTAAAGGTGAAAGGCGAACTTCATATTTACGAGTTGCGCTGCCCGTTCCAACTGTAATTTCTTCATTTGCTTCCATCACATTGCGAAAGCGTTCGATCAAATGGGGCCAGGGAGTGAAAAGTTCGCCCGCGTTTTTTCCTATCGCATCGGAAATTGGAACGCCGATCATTCGCGCGGCTGCATTGTTGATGTCCACCACGGTACCGCGCACATCGATCACGATCATGCCATCCTGCATTGAATCGATGATAAGTTCACGTGCGATGGGTGCAATATCCACAAGATGGAAGCCGAAAATGGCCCACGCCAGCGCGATCATGGTGACCGTAAATGCGAATGGGGTCAGATCAAGATATGCAATTGGGCTGTTGCCGGTAAGGTATAGCGCGTTTCCGATCCAGGGAGCGAGTACAGCAATAATGAGAGAGACTGCCTGACCGCGATACATGCCCTTTCTGCGAAGCATGGATCGAATGATAAGGATTGTGCCGATGAAGAGACTTAGATAGGAGTAGGCAAAGTGAATAAACCACCAGGTCCCATGGCTGACGCCGAGTGCCGAAAATCCGGGTTGCTGGTCAATATGGTATTCACTCCAGATCAAGCCATTCCATTTAGTTGTTGCCGTAAGAAGTACTGTTATTGTTGGAATAACAGCGGTCAATAAAACCAGGCGTTTGCTTACAGATTTGCCTTCATTGCTAAAAGTAAATGAAAAGATCAGCCATGCATATGGTGCAAAGGCAATGCCGAAATATTGAAAGACACCCCATGCATATTTTGTCTCAAGAGTTGTCCCGGCAATTTCCAGCGAATACCCGAACGACCAGATAAAGATCGCCAGAGATAAAAGGAATAGTGCCACTGCACCATTGGCCGTACGGCGCCCCCAGGCATAGATCGCCGTGACCATGGCAGTCACAGCAGCGGCAATCAATGGCAGGATATATGCACTGTATTCAAAATTCATAAAATGTATCCTTGAACAGGTTTATGAATTTTATTTTAATGCATATGATTGCAGTTTGGTTAAGACAATACTCTATTGATCCAGATAAATGCCTAAATGATTAGCAACAGGCCTTTCGCGACCGGGAATGTAATTGTCGATCGGAGAATTGAGGATGATGGGGTGTCCATCCCCGCCTTGAATTACCATTGTGGAAGAACCTCCCCCGTCCAAAGAGATTGCGGTGAATGCCCCAAAGTCTTGAATGATTTCGGCCAATTCCTGGAAGGTGGCTCCATTGCTGTAGAATGGCTGTCTTCCGTCGACAACGACAATATATAGCCAGCGCCCGTTTTTGTTGATGCCTATGGCCGTGCGGGGATGCAGGACAGTGTTGTTGAGTCCTTCGACGATTTCGCCGGCCTGGACCAACATGCGGTCTCCGGAAAGCGCATGGAAAATATTATTTGGAGCGTGGTTGAATTCCAATGCACCCCGGCGGGTGATATATAACGTAGGCTCTGGGCGCGCATCCTGTAGACCATCGGCGTAAACTCTTCCGTAGGAGGCAGTAAACCCATTGGGAGTGACCGGGTCGCCGGCATGCGGATAGTAGTCCAGTGGACTGCGTGACCACCAGGGGAAAAATCCATCTCCATTGATGGCGATTTGTACGTCAAACTCTTCCAGGAATTGAGATGTGGTTCTTGCGGTTACAGTTCCCTCTTCGTTTGGCGGTGTAACCAGAAATTTAAGTCCGTTGGCGTTTTTCGTGTCGATCACCAAAACATGTGCGATCATCGAGTGTGGCAGATAATGGATCTTTCGATAATAGGTAACGCCCGTGAAAAGTTGACGTTTGACCGGGATTGGTGCGGGGCGCCCGATTGTGAAAACAAAGTATATTCCGGCTAGAAGCAGAAGGAATGCAAAAGGAAGCCCAGCCCACTTAAAAGAACGCCTTATTTTCTTCATAATGGAATGGTAGCAAAATAAGATGAGCGCAAAATAAAAAAAGGCAGGCGATTGCCTGCCTTTTAACGTACGAAATCTCTACGCACTATACGACTTCAGCTTCTGCCTTGCGCATGGACTGAAAGGATTCGATGGCTACTTCGAGCATGGATTGATCCGGTGTACGGGTGGTGAGATGCTGCAATGCAAGATTTGGCTTGATCAGGAGTTGAACCATTGGATTATTGAGGTGATTTGCCGTCCAGCGGATATATTCAACGGCAACCCCTGCAAGGATCGGGATGAATAAAATGCGGCTCAACAAACGCCATAAAATGGGCAACGGTCCCAGGGCAGTAAACACCAGAATGGAAAGTAAAACCAGTGTGAGCAGGAAGGCTGTGCCGCAGCGGGCATGTTCAATGGGATAGTTTGCCACGACCTCCGGAGTTAACTCCGCGCCTGCTTCGAAGGCGTTGATGGTTTTATGTTCCGCTCCGTGATACATGAACAGGCGCTTTACATCGGGCATGAAGCTGATTGCCCAGATGTAACCGATCAAGAAAAGAAGACGCAATACGCCTTCGGTAAGGTTATTCAGCCACGGACTCCAGCCGAGATAATGTTCGGCGAGACCGCCAATCCCTGCCGGCAGCAAAAAGAAAAGACCAATGCCCATGGTGAGAGACAGGCCCATGGTCAAATAAAGAGCCGGTCCTTCCAGTTTTTCATCCTCGCCGGTTTGGGTATTCGCGGAAAGAGTAAGCGCAGACATGCCAAGGCCGAGCGAATCCCAAAGAAGAATCGTACCGCGCAGGAATGGAATCTTTGTAATTCCCGAGCGATACACGTTCGCAAGCTTTTCGGTATGTGTGACGATCTTGCCATCGGGTGCGCGCATGGCAACGGCATAGGCTTTTTGTCCGCGCATCATCACGCCTTCAATGACCGCCTGACCGCCGTATGTGATAATTCTGTCTTCCATTAGCTGCTCAAATTGTGGATCATATGAATCAAAGTGTCGATACCTTTATACCATGTAGGCAGGTGAAGTTTTTCATTCGGGGAATGGGCATTGTCATCGGGCAAACCAAAACCGCAGAGGATCGAATCCACACCAACATATTGTTGAAGTTGAACGACCACGCCAATGGACCCGCCTTCACGCGCAAAGTATGGTTTTCTGCCCCACATGGTTTGTTGCGCTTTCGCAAGTGCCTGCACGCCGGCGTTATTGACATCTGTCAGGGCGGCACCCGCATTGTGCAAACTGGTTAATTCCCACTTGATTGTCTTGGGAGCATTTTTCTTCAAATATGCTTTCAATTGTTTGAAGACTTCGTCGGGGTCCTGATCTGGCACGAGGCGGCAGGAAATTTTTGCCATCGCCCATGCGGGTAAAACAGTTTTCGAACCCTGACCTGTAAAGCCTGAAAGCAAGCCGTTGATCTCCAGAGTAGGTCGTGCTCCCACACGTTCTGCAGGAATGAATTGCGGTTCACCCCATAATGCAGGCACACCCGTCATCGAAAGTAATTCCTTGTTTGTGGTAGGCAATCGTTTGAATTCTTCGCGTTCCTTTTTGCTTAATTTTCGAACTTTATCGTAAAACCCGGGTAACGTAACTTTTCCATTTTTGTCATGCATGCCGGCGACCAACTCGATCAATGCCTGTGCAGGGTTATGGATTGTGCCGCCAAACAATCCCGAGTGCAAATCTTTGCTGGGGCCATACACACGTAATTCGGAGTACATTAATCCACGCAGACCAGTGGTAATACTTGGCTTGTCAGGCCCGATCATGCCTGCATCAGGGTTGAGACAAAAATCGGCTTTCAACATATCCTTGTGATTCTTGATGAATTCCCCAAGATGCTCCGACCCGATTTCCTCTTCGCCTTCGATCAACCATTTGAGATTGACTTTCAATATACCGGCCCTGAGTGCAGACTCCACCGCGTAGATGGATGCCATCACCTGGGCTTTCATATCAGAAGAGCCGCGTGCGTATAAATTCTCGCCGCGCACTTCGGCTTTGAATGGATCAGATGTCCACAATTCGATCGGGTCGACAGGCTGCACATCATAATGACCGTAGATCATCATGGTCATGGCATTCTTGCCGGCGCCATTCCATTCACCGTACACAACTGGATGACCTCCCGTCGGCATGATCTGCACTTTCTCCATGCCGATGGATCGCAATTTTGCAGCGACCCATTCCGCCCCCCGCTGCATATCTTGATTATTTTCATTCAGCGTGGAGATGCTGGGAATGGCAAGAATTTCCTTTAGCTGGGCGAGAAAGTTTTCCTTGTTTTGGTGGGCATATTCCAGAGCAGTAGTTAACATGATTTCTCCTGTTTCGATATTTCGAAATCAGATTTATGGTTGTGTGGTGGGCTGGGGTGTTTGTTCCAGGGCGCGGCGCGTGACCAGATACCATTCGTTGATCAAGGCCAGCCGGTCGCTCAGATCATACATCGGTGCAACCTGAACTCCCTGTACCTGTATATCCACTCCATAGGAATAGACCGGATAGTACAACGGCAGCGAAGGCATGTCCTTGGTGAAGACCACCTGGAAATTCCGATATAACCTTGCGCGGTCTGAGAAATTGGCGGTGATGCGTGCGGTTTCCAAAAATTCGCTGGCGGTTCGGTTATCCCATTGGGAATAGTTTTGTCCGCCGGTGGCTTCGGATTGGTGCCAGAACAAATATGGGTCGGGGTCCGGCGTGCGGGCAGTATTCAAATCAGCGAGTGCGGCCTGATAATTTCTCGGCGTGAGAAAATCATTGACGAGGGATTCGTATGGTACCGCCTGCAAATCCACTTTTACACCCACGATAGCCCAATTGCTTTGAATGGCTTGAGCGATCTGGGTGTGGATCGCGTCATCGGGATGTGTCAGCGTAAGGTTTAAGAATTGACCGTCTTTGGCTCGCACGTCTCCGCCGCCGGCAGGGATCACATATCCTTCCTGCTTTAATAAGGCGGCAGCGGCATCCGGGTCATAGTCGAAATGTTCGATCTCATCGTAATGCGCCCATGATCCCGGCAGTATGGGGCCATCCGCAATGATGGCCTGCCCTTGCAGGATTTTTGAAGTGATCACGTTGCGATTGGTGGCAAGCAATAACGCACGCCGCACATTTGCATTTTGCAAAAAGGGCGTGGATTGATTGTTGTTATTAAGGAATACGAGACTTAACTGAGGAAGACGGCTGGTGTAAACAGACAAGGTGGGTTCCGTCAGCGCTTCTTGCAGGACGTCGTTGCTGATCTGGCTGATCCCAAGCACTTCGCCACTCTGATAGGCATCCAGCGCTGCTGCGGAGTTTGGATAAAAACGAAACACGATCTGCTCGATGAAAGCGCGAGGCAGGTAGTAGTCCTGATTGACAGTAAGGACCACGCCGGTAATTTGCCCGCCGCTGGTGATCAGCCGGTCAAATTTATAAGGGCCGGTACCGATGGGTTTGAGGTTGAAGTCTGCCGCAGCAAGTTGATCGGCCGGCACGTTTTCAAGCAAATGTTTTGGCAGAATGCCAAAGGTGGTGTAATCCAAAAATGGGGCGAACGGTTCCGGCAGGGTGAATTGAAGCGTTTGGTCGTTCAACTTTTTTACTTCAATTTGAGACCACAAGTCCTTGATATCCTGCGGGAAGAGCGATCCGCTGCTTTTAATGGCCTCGATGGTGAAGATGACATCATCGCTTGTGACGGGTTCGCCATCATGCCATTTTGCATTGGTGCGGATGGAAAAATTATAGGTTGTGCCGTCGGCTGATTCGCCCCAGGAATCGGCGAGGTCGGGTTGCGGCATTCCACGTCCGTCAAACTTCATCAAGCCGCTGAAGATCAGGCGGTTAATATCACGGTCGGTGGGATTATTCCAATCGAGCATGGGGTTGAGCCGGCCCATCGAGCCGATTAAGGCCTCGGTGTAAATGCCACCCGGCGCAGCCTGCGGCAGGATGGTAATGCTCACGGGCTGCTGGCTAAGCAACAGCAAAGCCACGATCACCAATGTGACCGCTACAACCAAAATTTGCCAGCGTAGTCTTTTCATAATTGATATGGAAATAAAGAAAGGCCGCCGCCGCCCTGCATCAGGGCAGCCCTATGGAAATAGGGCAGTGGCTGGACGGCCTTTTTAAGGGGAGTGATCTTTAGTTTCCGTTGAGGATGATCACGATAACGAGACCAAAGAAGATCACGCTCAGTACGATCGTCATCCAAAAAAGGATGCGCTCGATACCGCGGCGGGCAGTGAACACGCCGCCGGTGTCGGCACCCGTTAAACCGCCGAGCCCTGCGCCCTTGCTTTGCAGGATCACGCTGAGGATTAAACCTACCGAGGTTATAATCAGAGCAATATCTAGAAAATTGGACATTCGAAGTGCCTCCTTAAAATTAGCGGGCAAATTATACCTGTTTGCGAAGTGAATCGTCAACAAGCGTTATTGCGAAACAAAACTCCAGCTCTTTTTTCCTTCTCGTGAGAAAAAAATGGCTGAAATTTGAAACGAGGATTTTTCATGCAAGAAGTTGTCGTCAACCTGCACATGCACACCCGCTATTCAGATGGGAGCGGCCTGCACAAGGATATTGTTACGGCCGCGTTCAAGGCAGGTGTGGATGCGGTCATCGTCACCGATCATAATATTCTGGTCAACGGATTCGAAGGATATTATAAAGAAAAGAATAAAAAATTATTGATGCTGATCGGCGAGGAGGTACATGATCAGGCGCGCGACCCGCAAAAGAATCATCTGTTGGTTTTTGGTGCCGGGCGTGAATTGGCCGCACTTGCCGATAGTCCTCAAAATTTAATCAACGCGGTTCGTGAATCTGGCGGGCTGGCATTTTTAGCGCATCCCGATGACCCGGAGGCGAAGGCATTTAAAGAGGTCGATATTTCCTGGGTGGATTGGTCGGTAAGAAATTATACAGGTATCGAATTATGGAATGCACTCAGTGAATTGAAAACTGTGGTGCCTACGAAACTTCACGGCGCGTTTTATGCTTTCTTTCCCGCGTTCGTGGCGAATCATCCGATCCCATCCACACTGGCGAAATGGGATGAACTGCTTTCAAGCGGGGAGCGGGTGGTCGCCATTGGCGGATCGGATGCGCACGCCCTTCACTTAAGTATGGGACCGATCAGCCGTGTGATCTTTCCTTATGAATTTCACTTTCGAACAGTCAATACTCATGTGCTGATCTCCGAGTCATTAACAGGCGAGGTGAATACAGATAAAAGATTGATCTACGAAGCGATGGCCCAGGGACATTGTTTTGTTGGATATGATCTGCCGGCTTCGACAAGGAGTTTCCGCTTCTCTGCCCAGGGAAAGGATGCCTCTGTCACGATGGGCGATGAGATTCCAGCAAAAGGCGGCGTGACTCTGCAGGCCAAGCTTCCTGCCTCTGCGGAGATTCGGTTGATCAAAGATGGCGAGGTCTTGCAGACCTGGAGCAATCAGCAGGCTTGTACACATATCACGACCGAGCCAGGGGTGTATCGTATCGAGGCATTTCGCCGTTATTTGGGAAAACGACGCGGGTGGATTTATAGCAACCCGATCTATGTGCGATAAATATGTTTCGGACAGGAACAACTTTCGGTTAAGCCCGAGGCGGGCTCTTCATCAAGAAAATGTGGTAAACTTCGCCCGCTAAATCAGGTACGTTTTATTACGTGCCTTTCCGTTGCTGGCAGGCCCACGGCCTGAACAGGAACATACCCATGGAAAGGAGGTTTTCCCAATGCGCAAGTATGAATTAGTTTGTATTTTCCAGCCCGATCTGGACGAGACTGCATTTAACGGTGCTCTCGAAAAGGTGAAGGGTTGGATCAGTGAATCTGGCGGTAGTATTGATAAGGTGGATGTCTGGGGCCGTCGCAAGCTGGCCTACATTATCAAGAAGCACCGCGAAGGTCAGTATGTTCTTTTGAACGTATCCCTGGCCCCCGCCGCCACTGCCGGCCTGGAACGCAATATTCGTTTCCAGGAAAATATTATTCGCCATATGCTTTCTGTTGTTGCTTAATCCATTATGTGGTTGCCCGGTAGCTTTATTATTACAAGGAGATAGATATGAGCCGAGGCCTTAATAAAGTACAGATCATTGGTCATCTTGGAAAAGATCCTGAAATGCGATATACGCCTTCCGGAAAACCTGTGACCACTTTCTCGGTGGCGGTGAGCCGTTCGTGGAATAGTGCGGACGGGGAGCGTCACAATGAAACCGAGTGGTTCAATGTGGTTGCATGGGGCAACCTTGCCGAGATCTGCAAGCAATATCTCGTAAAGGGACAGCAGGTGTATATTGAAGGACGCCTGCAAACCCGCCGCTGGGATGATAAGGAAGGTCAGAAGCATACCAGCGTGGAGATCGTTGCCAATGAAATGATGATGCTGGGTGATCGACGTGATGGAAATAATCATGCTCAGGAAGCGGATGTCGCTTCAGTGGATGGCAATTCCGCCATGGCTGAGGACGAATTCCCGTTCTAACATCCAGACAAACTGGTTTGGATAAAGTATTTGGAGTAAATCATGAGTGAAGAACGCAATGAACGCAGTTATTCAGGCGGTGGCGAAGGCGGTGGTGGGGATCGCAAGTTTTTCGCAAAGCCGAAGGTGTGCCAGTTTTGCAACGACAAAGCGCTGGCCATTGATTACAAAAGCACAGACTTGCTGCGCAAGTATGTGACCGAGGATGGCAAGATCCGCCCGCGCCGCCAGACCGGCGCGTGTGCCAAGCACCAACGTTTGGTGGCTGCCGCGGTCAAGCAATCCCGTCATGTTGCCTTTTTGCCCTTCGACGGCAAAGTCAGCGACCGATAAATAACCGCATAAAGACAGGGCATGGGAACGCCCATGCCCTGTCTTTTCATGTACGGTTGGAAATATTCCGCCATTTGCGGAACGAATTTTATATCATTTAATTTGTGAAAGCGCACTCCTGCGTTATTCATGAAGGAGTACGGATATGCCGAACGAACAGGAACACAAGCACGTTGTTCACACAAAAAAACATATTGCCCGCCTGGAGCGCGAACGCCAGCAGACCCGATTGATCATGTATCTGTTCATCGGGATTGTTGTGGCGGTGGTTGGGCTGCTTGCCTATGGTTATTTGGATGTCAATTATTTTCAGTTGAACAAACCCGTTGCAACGGTCAATGGCGTGGAGATTTCAGCTGCGGATTTCGAATCACGCGTCCGCATTCAACGTTCACAGTTGTTGCAGAATTATCAGCAATATGTCCAGTTTTCGCAATTTATGGATACAACACAGCAATTGCAGCAGATCCAATACTACCTGGATACACCCAATGTGATCGGGCAGGGTGTCATCGATCAGTTGGTGAATGAAGAAGTCGTTCGCCAGGAGGCTGTAAAACTTGGGATCAGCGTTTCTCCCGAGGAGTTGGAGCAAGCCATTCAAGGCGAATTTGGATATTATCCGAATGGCACATCCACACCCACAACAACCCCGACAGAATTCGCGACCCTTGAAGCTCCCGCGGAAGCATTCAGCGTTGTGACGAAGACACCGCTTGCCACCGCCACTTTGGAAGCAAGTTTGACGCCTGAAGTTGCGGCGACTTTATCTTCTGATGTGACTGCCGAAGCGAATGGTACTGTTGAAGCTACTGTAACCCTTGAATCAACCGCCACTTCCACAGCTACTTTGGAACCGACCGCCACTGCGACCACTGGCCCCACAGCCACCATCACACCTACCTCCACGCCTTATACTTTCGATGGTTATCAAAATCAATACGCCACAACGGTGGCAGGCTTCTCCCGATTTGGGATGACGGATGAGACCTATCGCAAATTTGTCGAGATCCGGCTCTTGCAGGAAAAAGTTAAGGAAGCTGTTACGAAGGATGTAGAGACGACACAGGAGCAAGTCTGGGCCCGCCATATCCTGGTTGGCGATGAAGCCACAGCCCTGACCTTGATCGAACGCCTCAAGAAGGGTGAGGATTTTGCGGAACTTGCCAAGGAATTCTCCACCGATACCGGCTCCGCAGTCAATGGCGGTGATCTTGGCTGGTTTGGACCTGGTGCCATGGTCGCTGAATTTGAAACAGCCGCCTATGCACTTGAGAAATCAGGTGACTTCACACAGACTCCTGTTCAAAGTCAGTTTGGATATCACATCATTCAATTGATCGCCAAGCAGGATCGTCCTTTGACTGCCGAAGAGTTGACCAGCGCCCGCGATGCGAAATACACTGCATGGCTTGCGGAAGCTCGGTTGGCATATACGGTTGTGATCAATGATGCTTTCTGGAAACTTCGCGAACCGAAGGCTCCAAATATGGTGACCCTTGCCACGGAAAGCGCGGAAACAGCGACCGCACAAGCCAAAGCAACGGAGACTCCCGCTCCCTAGTTTATTGATTGTGAACAAAAAAGCCTGCTCCAAAATGGAGCAGGCTTTTTATTTATTCTGAAATTCTATCCGCGCTTCAACATGTCATCGGTGACTTGATCGAGGCGCAGGCTGATCACCTGGCTGGCAGAGTCCTTGCCCATGGTGATGCCGTAGATCACATCAGCGGCTTGCACTGTATTACGGTTGTGGGTGATGACGATGAACTGCGTATCTTTGCTGAGGTCCACAAGCAGATCGCGGAAGCGGCCCACATTGGCTTCGTCGAGCATGGCGTCCACTTCATCCATCACACAGACCGGAGTGGGGGAAACTTTTAGCAAAGCAAAGACCAATGCGATGGCCGTTAAACTTCTCTCGCCGCCGGAGAGTAACGCCAGTCCCTGCTCGCGGCGACCTGGCAGACGCGCTTCGATTTCAATGCCGGTATCGACCATGTTTTCAGGGTCGGTCAGTGCCAGCCTTGCGGAGCCGCCGCCGAACAAGCGGACAAATGTTTCGCGAAATTGTTTATCCACTGCATCGAACGTGCGCGAGAATTCCTGTTTGGTGATCTCATCGAGTTCCGCGACGACTTGTTTTAAGTCCACTTCGGCCTTGTTCAGGTCCTCGATCTGCGATTTCATGAACGTGTAACGTTCGCTTTCCTGTTCGTATTCGATCTTTGCATCCGGGTTGATCGGCCCCATGCGGCGAATTTGTCCTCGATATTGGGCGAGCTGGTCTTCCAGCTTCGGATCAAGCTCCGTGACGATGGGCAACTGCTCGACCATGCCTTCCAACGGTAATGGCACCGGCCCCGAGACATCGGCGGCATATTCGAACATGACCAGACCGAAATCGTCCATAATCTTTTGACGTAAATTATCCAGCGCTTCCTGCTTGCGAATTTGTTCCAGTTGAACCTGGCCGTACGAACGTTCGGCATTGGCGTATCCGCGTTGTGCATTGGCTTCGGATTCCTGCAGCCGCACCTCTTCACGTTCCGCGGATTCCAGATCCTTTTCAGCGGGTTCGATCATCACACGCATTTTTTCGATTTCAACATGCAGTGCACTTTCACGTTCGCGCGAACCGGACTTGTCGTTATCCAAACTATTCAATGAAATTTCGGTTTCCTGCAATCGGGCGGATAATTCCACACGGCGCGTATCTTCGCGCGAAATATCCTGCGCGCGTTCGTCCATCTTCGCCCGCGCACTTGCCAGGCTTCCCTCGGAAACCGCAACGCGCGTAGACCAGTACGAAGTCTGTTCCTGCAATTCATCCGCGGACACTTCACTTAATTTCGATGTAATGGCCTTCAACTGCGATTGCGATTCTGAAGAACGAGCTTCCACATCCGATTGAGATTCAATCAGTTTTTGTTGGATCGAAGCAGATTCCTGCGCTTCGGATTCCAACTGTTCCAATTGATTTTTCTGCCACTCAAGCTGGCGTGCCGTCGCTTCCGCCTCAAGGGACGCCTGCTGCTCGGTCTCCTGAATTTCTCCCAGCCTGACGCGGGCTTCGCGCGCATCGGTATCGGCTTGCGCCAGTTCGCGCTGTGCCTGTGCAAGTTGATTCGACAAGCTCTCGACCGATGTATTGGATTCAGCGAGGCGGGTGATGAGTCCGCTCAGAGTGGATTCGAATTCCCTTTTTTGTCGCGGCCGGCTCAGGGTTGAGGAGGAAGCGGTTTTTCCGGCGATGACCAATCCGTCACCGCGGAAGACTTCGCCTCGCAGAGTCACCACGCGCGCGTGAGTCGGCAGATCCTGAATCAATCTGCGTGCGGCAGTGCGGTCCTTTGCGATCAAAGTGTGACCGAGCATCAATTGCACGGCATTTTTATATTCATCCGGTGCGTTGACTAGTTGAGAAGCCACGCCGAGACAGCCATCGTCGTTTGGACTTTGCAGGGAGCTATTTTCGCGTTCGCCCAACGGAAGCAACGCAGCACGGCCTGCATCATCAGATTCGAGCAATTGCAGCGCATCTTCGAGTTGATGGGATTCCAATAGAACAGCATCAAGTGTATCGCCAAGTGCTGCGGCAATTGCAATTTCCAATTCAGCAGGGACGTCGAGTGCGGAACTTAACGCACCGCGTGCCCCTGTGAGTTTGGATTGACGGGCTGCATCGAGCAAATAACGGGCTCCTTCAGCGTACCCGGCCAGCGATTGTTCGGATTGCTGTAGTACTTCGATCTGCGCTTTGAGACGTGAATGTTCGGCCTCTTCGTTGGCCCGTTTTTCCAATGCTTCGCGGCGGGCGCGTTCGATGGTTTCGACTTCGTTTTTCTTGCTGAGTAAATAATCTTCAGCGTTTTGCAAATTAAGCGCTGCATCTGCGCGGGCTTTGCGCGCATTTTCGAAAAGATTTCTTGCTTTCGTTGAAGCGGTTTCGGCGCCGGCGATTGCGTTTTTGGTTTGCGCGATTTTTTGGATCTGCGATTCGATGCGCGATTTCAGTTCATCGAGGCGGGCATTGTTTTCCGCGCGCTGCTGACTCAAGGTTTCGATTTGATTGCGGGCGAGGGTGAGTTGTTCTTCGAGTGCACCGCGTTCTGACTGGCGCGATTGCAACGCGTTTTGCGCATTGGCGAATTGTGTCTTGGCTTCTTCGTATTCGGTTTGAATGCGCGCCACTTCCTGCTCCGCTTCCGCGTAGCGTTCGCGGGCGAGGTGCAGGTCATTCATCGCGTGTTCCTGATCGGAAAGGATCGAGGCTTGGGCAGCGGTGAGTGAGCGGCGGCGTTCTTCGAACACGGCCAGTTCGCGGCTGATGGATTCTCTTTGAGTATGCAATTCGGCAGATTGGCGATGCCAGTTATTTAATTGTGCACGCAGACCGGAAAGCCTTTCGCGGAAGGCGGCATACTCGGCCTGTGTCTTCTCGTGAATAGTCCGTGCTTCATTGACTCTGGCTTCCTGTCCGCGCAGGGACTCGCGCACGTCGCCAAGATCGCGCTGGGCGCGGTGCCAGTGGAATCCATACCAATCGCGCAGAACCAGTTTCAGGTCCGCCTGGATGCGGGCGAAATCAATTGCACGTTTTGCCTGACGCTCCAAACTCCGCAGGCGTGGTTCCAGCTCGGCCATGATGTCGAGCACGCGTTCGAGGTTGTGCTTGGTGCTCTCGAGTCTTTTAAGCGCATCATCGCGGCGTGCGCGGTACATACCTACACCGGCGGCTTCTTCAAACAGGCGGCGACGGTCATCGGCTTTCAAGGCAAGGGAAGCATCCACCAAGCCTTGACCGAGTATCGTGTAGGTTCGTTCACTTAAACCAGCCTGTGCAAGCAGTTCATTCATCTCGCGCAAGCGGACGTGTTGTCCATTTAGAAGATATTCATTGCGTCCGTCGCGATGGGCAATGCGCGACATTTCCACTTCGGAGAAATCGACGGGCAGCCAGTTGGTGGAGTTATCAAATGTGATCGTGGCTTGGGCAAGGCCGGCACGGGCGCGTTGCTCGGACCCGGAGAAGATCATATCTTCGGTTTTCTTGCCGCGCAGCAGGGAATAGGATTGCTCGCCCAACACCCAACGAAGTGAATCGGCGATGTTCGATTTGCCCGAACCGTTCGGGCCGACGATGGCTGTCACGCCCGGCGCAAACTCGAAGACCGAGCGCGAAGCGAACGTTTTATATCCTTGCAGTTCGAGTGATTTCAGGCGAAGAGGCATAATTGATTTACGATTTCAAATTTCCGATTTTGTGATTATTTTATTCCCAGATTGTTCAGCGCGTCTTTCGCGGCTGCATGTTCGGCATTGCTCTTGCTTGTACCTTTGCCGCGACCTTTAACCTCGCCCGCAATTTCAACTTCTATTTCGAAAATCTTTGCATGGTCGGGTCCGCTGGAACTGACGACCTTGTAGTGTGGCATTCCCAATTTGAGCGATTGCGAATGTTCCTGCAGTTCGCTTTTTGGATCCTGGATCTCATCGAGGACCGATTCGCGCCGCCATTCAAGCAGTGGATTGACGAACCGCCTCACTGCGTCCAGGCCTGAATCCAGATAAACGGCGCCGATCAACGCTTCGAAAGCAGAGCCCAACACGCTTTCCCGTGCATTGCCTCCGGATGTCTGTTCGCCGCGTCCGAGTCGGAGTGCTTGCGAAAGTTCGATATGGCGGGCGAAGTTGGCCAGCTGCTCATTGCGAACGAGCGCCGAGCGAATTTTGGTCAGGTCGCCTTCGGCCATTTCAGGGAAGCGATGATAAGCCCACTCGCCGACGATGAAATCCAGCACGGCATCGCCGAGGAATTCGAGTCGCTCGTTATCCTCGGTTGCGTCGGAATGTTCATTCGCGTAGGAACGGTGGGTGAGAGCACGCGTCAGCAGGGATAAATTTGAAAAGGGCAAACCCAGCCTGCGGCTTAGGGCGGAAGCGGGTTCCACATCCCGCTTTTGAGATTGTTGTGTCACGGGGACCTCCCGAGAACTCAGGGAGCGATGTTCCCTCACCAGGGTGAGGAAGCGTCGTTCACGTAGTTCCAAAATTTGAGCGGGCTGAATTGTAACCTGAATTTTTTCGCGAAGCGATTTTTTAAGATAGAATGAGGCCGTTCGTGAGGAGAAGGCCATGACCGAAGTCAGCAACGAGACAAGATTTTTGCACGCAGTTCAAATGGGGTTGGGGGCCTGGCAATGGGGAGACCGAGTAGTCTGGGGATATGGACAGACGCACACCGATGAAGATATTCGCAAGGCATTCGATGCCTCGTTGAATTTGGGAATTCGATTTATTGATACGGCTGAGATCTATGGCTCGGGTTATTCGGAACGTCTTTTGGGGAAATTTCTAAAAGAGACTGAACAGCCTTTATTAATTGCCACCAAGTATTTTCCGTGGCCGTGGAGGTTTTCCAAGGGATTTATTCCGCGCGCGTTGAAGGGCAGCCTGGAACGCCTGGGTGTGGAATCAGTGGACTTGTATCAAATCCATTGGTCCTCGCCATTGATGAGCCCGGAAACGATGATGGAAGGCATGGTCGATTGCGTGCAGCAGGGACTGACCCGCACGGTGGGCGTTTCCAATTTTGGGCAGAAGAAAATGATCCGTGCGTATACAACATTGGCGCGGCATGGAATTCCGCTGGCGTCCAATCAGGTGCATTACAGCTTATTGAGTCGCGAAGTGGAAAAGAATGGCACGCTGGCGCGCTGCAAAGAATTGGGGATTCGTTTGATCGCTTATTCTCCGTTGGAGAAAGGGTTGCTGACCGGGAAATACTCGCCGGAGAATCCACCGCCCGGCGTGCGAACTTCGCAATATGCCGAGTTAATTAAGAAAATCCCGCCAGTTATCAAGTTGATGCAGGAAATTGGTTTGAAGCACGTCGATAAAACTGTAGCCCAAGTGGCATTGAATTGGTTGATTTGCAAGGGTGCTCTTCCAATTCCCGGCGCAAAAAATATCACACAGGCGGAACAAAATGCGGGCGGAGTCGGCTGGCAATTGACGGAGGAGGAAGTGGCCATGCTGGATGAAGCGACAGACAATATTCGCGAATATTCAAAAGGATAATGACTCAAAAAGAAAACGAGCCAAACGGCTCGTTTTCTTTTTGCATAATTTTATTTTACATACGCTCCCAGATGATTTGCAACTGCGCGTTGTTGACCGGGGACATTCATATCGATGGCGGTATTAAGTTTGCGGGGTTTGCCGTCGATTCCTTTGATGACCATGGCGGATGAACCGCCGCCGTCCAGGTTGACGCCGGAGTAAACACCATAGGACAGCAACAAATTGCCCAGCTCGGTTAAGGTCACGCCTTCGCTGATGCCGAATTCGCGCCCATCCACAGTCATGAGGATTAACCACCTTCCGTTCTTATTGACGCCTAAAGCCGTTCGCGGATTGGGCTCCAAGGCAGCCAGACTTTTAACAACCGCACCATTTCGTACCACCACGCGATCAGCGGAGAGCGCATTGAATACATTTCCCGCTACCTTTTCGATCGTTGTAAGGTTTTTCTGGCTGATGTAAACGATCGGTCTCTCGTTATTTCGAGGAGAGATTACTTTTCCGCGGGAGGCTGCGAAGCCATTCAGTTTCACCGGCTCACCGCCATTGGCGCAATACGTAGCCGCTGGAAATGTGGCTGGGCTTAGGTAGCTAAAGCCATCCGCATTGATCGCAACGTTCACTTTGAATTCTTCAAGGAATTTCGAAGTGGTGCGGGTACACATGATGCCGTCCGTTCTGTTGGAGGGCGTAACGAGGAATTCAAGCCCTGCGGTCTGCATATCCAATGCAAGCACATGTACAACAATATTTCGTGGAGTGGTCAGATCCTTGCGCAGGTAGGTAATTCCCTTAAAGAAGTTCTGCCGGATGGACGCTGGCCGTGTGGCAAGGATGAAGGTGAGATATTTTTTCTCCACCCAGCCGGTTAATCCGTCAAGACGGCGAATCTGAATCCAATTGGGATTGCTTTGATCATCCAACGCAGGAACGTTGTCATCAACCACAAGATTTCCAAGGAGCTTTGCGGAAGAACTTGGAGACTCGCGCACCGGTATTGTGCTGAAGATAACCTTGTACCAGGGCTTGTTGTTATCAAAATCCACTTGTGTTGCAGGGTCCTCAGGGGTCGGTGTTGGATCTGTTGGATCCGTTGAATTCACCTGCTGAAGATAGGCGCCAAAACTCCAGCCTGTTAATCCCTTGTCTGGAAGCCTTAATATCCGAATCCAACTTCGATCGGAATTGGCACCGATCTCCTCGATCTGTTCGTTTGGGTAGAGCAGCCCGATGGACTCATAGGTAACGCCGGGACCGGAACGTACTTTTAAAGATGGCTGGGCAATGACCTTGTAAATTTTCCCGGTGGGGACCCCCGGGTCGTTCGGATCCGGGTCTGGTGTGGGATCGGGATCCGGGTCTGGCTGTGTATCAGGTAGATTAAATCGTGTTTTCAGTGCGGCAAGATCCCCGTTGAAATAATTGAGATCAACGCTGTTGCTTTCGCACCCATACAATTTGCCGTCTCCACTTTCCGTATATTGCCAGAAAAGCCATTCGCCGGTCTTCCACGGAAGGGGGACGAGTGGGGTTGTAGCTCCGTAATGCGCGATCCACAGAGGATATTGTTTGAAATAATTTAAACTGGCAGCCTGGGTGGATGAGTTTGGAGCGTTATCACGCCAATAATAATAGGCGGTGTAAATCGAAATTTCCTTGCCGGGAACAAGCTGCTTTAGACGGTCCAGAAATGTGACCCAGTTTTTCCAACCTTTATAAGGACCGCCATAGGATTCTTCAAGATCGGCAAAGAGCGGCAGTTCGCCAAAATCCCCGTCAAACTGCTTTACCCATAATTCCGCCTGTTTTTTTGGTTCGGCGCGGCTGTCGTAAAACCAATAAGAACCGCGGGGAATGCCTGCTTTTTTTGCTTCTTTCCAATTTGCCTTGAAGTCTGTATCCACCCAAAGATTTTGACCGGCGCGTACAACAACATAACCTGCCGAAGCCTTTAATTTGATGAAATCAATGCCTTGCGGAGTTTCAGGGTCGTCTTCATAGAAGCTGATATCCGGACCGATAACGTAATTTCCTGCCGGAGGTACTGGGTCCACAGTCCCCGAATCCGATGTGCTTTTTAGATAAGCCGCAGAGCACCAGCCAGTCAGGCCCCTGTCTGGCAGGCGAACAACCTGGAGCCAGGAACGATCCGTGTTTGCGCCAATTTCCTCCACTTTTTCGTTGTAGTTAAGAGATCCAATAATCTCAAAGGTCGTTCCTGCGCCTTTTCGCACTCTTAGTGTGGGTGATGCAGTCACAATGTATTGATTTGCCATGGGAAATGCTCCATTCTCTGGATCTGTAATTAATGCATCTGGATTTGGGAATCGGTCAAGTATGAACCGACTTCTTCATGCTTCCAGCAGTTTGGCCCGTTGTTTCGTTAAATTTTACCAGACGCAGAAAAGGTTTGAACTGCAAAAAAATATTGGGATAGAATTGACCATATGTTGAAGGTCGAATTTCATTGCCACACAAATGCTTCGAAAGATTCTCTTACGAAACCTTCGGATTTAATCACGACGGCGCGAAAAAACGGAATTGATCGCCTGATCATCACCGATCACAACTCGATTGCCGGGGCAAAGGCCGCCTCGCTTCTGGACCCGGATCTGGTCATCATAGGCGAAGAGATCATGACAACCCGGGGAGAAATTCTGGCCTCGTTTGTGACGGATGAAGTCCCTGCGCGATTAACCCCAAAAGAAACCATCAAACAGTTGAAGGATCAGGGTGCTTTTATCAGTGTCTCACATCCGTTCGACGAATTGCGTGAAGGCGGCTGGCAGGAAAATGACCTTTTGGACATATTGCCAGATGTGGATGCGATTGAAATATACAATTCGCGCTGTATGTTTCCCCGCTTTAATCGACGGGCAAAAGAGTTTGCGGTGAAACATAACCTGGCCGGTACGGTCGGTTCAGATGCGCACGCTGCTTTTGAGGTGGGGAGATCTGTTCTATTGCTGGACCCGTTCACAGGTCCGCAGGAGATGCGGGCTGTCATTCGCCGGGGAATTCCACAGGTGAAGTGGTCGCCGTGGTGGTTCCATCTTACATCCAGGTATGCATCCACGGTGAAAAAGTTAAAATCTTGACATGCAGTTTTAGCCATGATAATCTTGCCCGCAGTGTGCCCGGGTCGCCTGAGAAAGCGGAAAGGTGAACGGGCATCAATTTTTTCAGCAGGAGAAGTTAAAGATGTCCGATCGTTTTGTTGGAACCGTCAAGTGGTTTAATGCGACCAAGGGCTACGGCTTCATTGGGCGCGATGGTGGCGAGGATGTGTTTGTGCATTTCTCAGCCATCCAGACCGATGGCTATCGCAAGTTGGAAGCCGAGCAGAAAGTGGAGTTTTCCGTTGAGGACGGCCCCAAGGGTTTGCAAGCTGCCAATGTGGTGCCCCTCTCGTAAGACTGAGCCTGACGGCTAAGTTTTTGCGAAACAAACAGGATCGTCGCGAGACGGTCCTGTTTTTATTTATTCACAGGCTTAGAAAAATGCAAGCAGGCGGTGCGCATGACATTTGTCACTATATCCTTGTGATTTCACAGGTCTATAATTTCAGTAACTTTTCCCGGGGGAAAACGACATTGCTCTTGGAGGCTTAACTTGTCATTCATCAATATTTTTAAAACGGACGCCACGCGGCGGACGGCGCTTTACGCGGGACATGTCGTTCCCGATTCTTCGCGTTGCGTGCAATGCGGAATTTGCTCCTACAACTGTCCGATTGGCATTGACGTGCGCTCGTATGCCTGGCGCGATGAAGCGATCATCAAGAACGAATGCCTCACGTGTGGTGAATGTGTGGCGCGTTGCCCGCGCGGGGTTTTGCGATTTGAGCGCACGGACCTGTTCACATCAGGTGTGAAATGAGATACGTCATTATTGGGACAGGTGCGGCAGGGATTGCATCCATTGAGTCGATCCGCTCAGTGGATAAGCGCGGCGAAATTATTATGGTGGGTGAAGACCCGCATGGGTTTTACTCCCGTCCGGGACTTGCCTATTTATTGACGGGCGAGATCCCAGATAAATCCCTCTTCCCTAAAACCAGTGACGATTATGCGTTGTTGAATTTTAAATATCAGAATGCGCACGTGACGAAGATCGATTCTGCTCAAAAGACCCTTTTGCTGGATGGAAAAACACCTCTCTCTTACGATAAGCTGTTGATCGCAACTGGGGCATTCGCTGCGCCTTTAACAGTTCCCGGCGCAGCATTGCAGGGCGTGGTGAAACTCGATCACCTGGAAGATGCTCGCTATATTCTTAAACAGGCAAAGCGTGGGAAGACGGCTGTAGTGGTGGGCGGTGGAATTACCGCTCTTGAATTGACGGAAGGCCTGCTTGCGCGCGGAATGAATGTTCATTACCTCCTTCGTGGCGAACGTTACTGGAGCAACGTTCTTGATGAACACGAATCACGAATTGTTGAGGCTCGCCTTCAAGTGGAAGGTGTCACCCTTCATTTTCATTCCGAGCTAAAGGAAATTATCGGTAAGGGTAGCAAGGTGAGTGGCGTTCGTTTGCAAGATGGAAACATATTGAAATGCGATCTCGTTGCCTATGCCATTGGCATCAAACCTCGTATCGAACTGGCGCGTGAGGCCGGCTTGACTCTGGATCGAGGAATCCTCGTCAACGAGTTTTTGCAGACGAACTTCCCTGATATTTATGCAGCGGGTGATGTGGCCCAGGTCTACGACCCAATGACCGGTTATTCTGTATTGGACAGTTTATGGAGTCCGGCACGCGACCAGGGGCGTATTGCCGGCTTGAATATGGCAGGTCAAAACAAGCCATACATCAAGAGTGTGCCGTTTAATGTGACCAGGCTTGCTGGGTTAACTACCACGATTATCGGGGCCGTCGGTCATGGACATGATGATGACATTGTTGGTATCGCTCGTGGCGATAGTGAAACCTGGCGTGAACTGCCCGATGCCATCGTTGCCCAAAGTGGGTTTGATACCAATCACGTGCGAATTATCGTCGGTGAGAAAAATTTGCTCGGCGCCGTTGTGATGGGTGATCAAACCCTATCCACACCTCTGCAAAAGATCATTGCAAGGAAGCTGGATATTACATCCATGCGCGATCAATTGCTGACAAAAGATGCAAAGATCGCCGATGTGGTTGTGGATTTCTGGTCAAAACATTTAGCTGCAGCTTGAAAAATTAATGCCTCGGGAGGGCGAAAATGTTGCGTGGAAACAGAGAATTATGGTTGGCAGGTTTGTTTTGTGTATTGATTACCGGGCTGTATGGTGTGGTGGTTTTATGGACGCGAGCCATTCCTGATGCGGGCGAATTATTCGGTCACAGCATCGGCATTTTGGGATTTGTCTTGATGTTGATGACGGAAATTCTTTACAGCCTCCGAAAGAGAAGCAAGAGTGCTGCCTTCGGGCGCATGTCTGCCTGGCTGCAATTTCACATTTTCACCGGGCTGGTCGGACCGTTCATGGTCCTGCTGCACACTTCGTGGAAGTTCAACGGGCTGGCCGGGGCCACCACGCTGCTCACCGTCATCATCGTGTTCAGCGGAATCGTCGGCCGTTACATTTACACCCGCATTCCACGGACGCTTGATGGGCTTGAGATTGAGGGAACGCTCTCACAGGAAGCTCTTAAACGGGCACGGCAATTGATGTCCTTGTGGCATACCGTGCACATCCCCATTGGCATTGCGTTGTTCCTTTCCGCTTTTGCTCATATTGGCGCGGCGTTATATTACGCCACGCTTTCGAAGTAGGGAGGCTGAAATGCAAAGTAATCGTCTGGGATGTTTGACAGGGACGGGTTTGTTGGCGGCGCTGATCACTTTGGTTGTGCTGATCGGAGTTGCCTTTGCGAGCGGCGGACACATGTTCAGTGCCGGTGATCTGAATGCCCAACCCGGCGAAAGCATGGGAAATGTCAATTCGCATGCACAAATAAATGAATGCAAGGCATGTCATCCTGCACCGTGGGAATCCGCGCGCATGGCTGATCGTTGCGTGGTGTGCCATGTCGATATTGCAAATCAAATGTTTGATGTGGCTCAATTGCATGGGGTGATCAATCAGAAAACCTCCACTCTGGCCTGTGCGGATTGTCATCCTGAGCATCGCGGCGCATCTGCCGCACTAACCGAATTAGGGAGCAATGTCTTCCCTCACGAGACACTGGGATTCTCCTTGAGGAAACATCAGTTCAAGGTGACGCGTGAAGCGTTCGTCTGTTCGGATTGTCATGGAGAGAGCGTGACTACGTTCGCTTCCGACTCCTGCCAGAACTGCCACGTGACCATGGACATCTCCTTCACTCAGGCACATATCCTCTCCTTTGGGACGGATTGTCTTACGTGCCATGACGGTGTCGACCGCTATGGAGATGATTTTAGCCACAACCAACTCGCATTTCGATTAACGGGAAAACATTCAGAAGTAAGTTGTACAAAGTGCCATCTCGATGCTCGAAGCATTGCCGACCTGCAGTCTGCTCCACAGGATTGTTTTTCCTGCCATCAAAAGGATGATCCACATGCTGGTACCTATGGAACGGATTGTGGCGCATGTCATTCACCGGATGGATGGCTGCTGGCGAAGTTTGATCACAATTTATCCGCCTTCAAACTGGAAGGGGAGCATGCCGAGGTTAAATGCGAATCATGCCATCAGAACAATGTGTTCAAAGGAACACCGCAGGATTGTTATTCGTGTCACCAAAAGGACGACGAACATCGCGGTGCAAATGGGACAGATTGCGCCGCTTGCCATAACCCGTCCAGTTGGGAGGATGCCAGTTTTGATCACAGCAGTTTTCCGCTTTCGGGTGGACATGCCAATATCGACTGCAAAGAATGCCATACGAACGGTTCCTTCGCTGCGATTCCTGCAAACTGCATCAGCTGCCATGCCGATCCGGGGTTTCATGCCGGCGCTTTCGGCAAAGCGTGTGAAAGCTGCCATTCAATATCAGCGTGGTCACCTGCAGGATTTAATTTGCAGCACCCCGAGCCGCGAACAGATGAAGGTGGGAGCGGCGTCAATCATGGTGGCGCTTCCTGCCGTCAATGTCATCCGTCCACGGTGCGCGAAGCGACCTGTATTGCCTGCCATGAGGGGAATAATTTTGAAGGCGGAGGGGATGATTAGTTAATAACAATAAAGGGCCTGAGCATATGCTCAGGCCCTTTATTGTTATTTTTTCTTTCCATTTTCAGGCAGGTATTCGCGCGGCTCCAACATTCCCCAACGGCTTGCGCCGAGATAGAGAATGTCGAGCACGAGGTCTTCATAACGAATGCCTTCTGCTGCGGCCTGCAGGCAAAGATCGCTGTAATCAGGTGTGAGGCCGGGCAGCGTGTTGATCTCCATGACACGGGGATTGCCTTCTTCGTCCAAACGAATATCTGTGCGGGATACGTCAAGCGTGTTAAGAAGTAAGTGGGCGCGAAGGGCAAAGTATTTTAATTTCTTTTCCAGCTCGGGTTCGATTTCGGCGGGACAGAAATAACCGGGGGAGCCGTCTGCTCCCACTTCTTTTGACTTCGCTTCATTACTATACACCCACGGCGTGACGGAGCGGCTGCTATCCAGCTCGAGGACGGGGAAGCGGTGGAAACCGTCTTTTTCATACCATTCAGGATGACGGGAATAAAGCTTTGCATCGGAACGGCCCAGGATGCCGATGGTAAATTCTCGGCCGGGTAAAAAGGTTTCAACGAGGGCCGGTTGTTGGTACACGTTGATGATGTACTGGGCACGTTCACGCAATTCTTTTTCGCTGTTACAAATGGCTTTCATGTCCACACCCATGCCGGTGCCTTCGCGGGCCGGCTTGACGAAGAGCGGGAATTTTAATTCTGCACGCAAGGGCTCATCGCCCACAATAAATTCCTGAAAGGGGGCGACTGGCAGGCGGCGGTCGCGCCAGATGCGTTTGGTGAGAGTCTTATCCAGTGAAATGCCGTTGGCAAGGACGCGCGAACCGGTGTAGGGAATGGCGAGCATTTCAAGCAAGGCCGGGACCTGCGCCTCGCGCGCGTCGCCGCCGAGTCCTTCGGCGATGTTGAAGCAAATATCCGGTTTTACTTCGCGGAGGGCGTAGGGCAGGTCTCTGTCAGCCTGGATAAATGTGGTGGAGTGGCCGTCCGTTTCGAGCGCGGCACGAAGCGCGTCAATCGTTTCAATATGGTCGTAGTCTGCAAAAGCGTCCGGGGGAACTCCTTCCGGCTTGGGCTGCGATTCATCTTTGATGTTCGCAAGAACGGCTATTTTCCAATAGCGTTTCATGTGACGGTGGGGAGGTTTCTCTGTTTCACGGACGAGAGACTCGGGCATTTTTTCTCCTTAAAATGAAATAATCCGTGCAATCATAGCGCAAGATGTGCAGATGGCAAGGGTGTACAAGGGTTATTCAGGAATTCTTAAGGTGTTGGGGATTTGGAATGCACGGCTAACAATAGTGATTTTCGTACAAGCTAGACAATCATTGTCCTTTCAGGTATCATTGGCACGCTTGTACCGTTACTCACTAAGGCATTAAGCAAAAAAATGGTGCTTGTAAAACTCAAACCCAGGCCCGGATAAGCCCCTTATCCGGGTTCTTGTACGTAAAAAGATTTTTGGCGGAGGCTACTACATGTCAGACCTGATCAAGCAAATCACTGGTGATTTGCAGAAACAAATCGAAGGCTTTGCGCCTGCCCTTAACATCAGCGATATCGGTGTTGTGGTGGAAGCGGGCGATGGAATTGCCCGTGTGCAGGGACTTGCAAACGTCCGCGCACAGGAACTTGTGCAATTCTCAAACGGAGTTATGGGGACCGCGTTCAACCTTGAAGAGGACAGTGTAGGTGTGATCGTGATGGGTGCCTACGACGGCATCATTCAAGGTATGACCGTCCGCGGGACGGGACGCATCGCTTCCGTACCTGTGGGTGATGCCATGATCGGACGCGTGGTCAATGCTTTGGGCGAACCCATCGATGGCAAGGGGCCAATCGCAACGACAGGTTTTCGTGCGATTGAACGCGTTGCTCCGGGTGTGGTGGAACGTCAGGATGTGGATACCCCGGTGCAGACCGGCATCAAGTCCATTGACTCGATGATCCCCGTTGGACGTGGTCAGCGCCAGTTGATCATCGGTGACCGCCAGACTGGCAAGACTGCCATTGCGATTGATACGATCATCAACCAAAAAGGCAAAGGCATTATTTGTATCTATGTTGCCGTTGGTCAGAAAAAAGCCGCCATTGCCCGCACACTGGGTATCCTCGAACAGAACGGCGCGATGGAACATACTATTATCGTTGTCGCTGCCGCGGACGAATCTGCCGCACTGCAATACATCGCCCCCTATTCCGGCACTGCAATCGGTGAGGAATTCATGGAGACCGGCCGCGATGCGTTGATCATTTACGATGATCTTTCAAAACATGCATGGGCATACCGTCAGGTCTCTTTGCTGCTTCGCCGCCCTCCCGGTCGTGAAGCGTATCCTGGTGACGTGTTCTATCTGCACTCCCGCTTGTTGGAACGCTCGGCCCGTTTGGCAAATGGCTATGTCATTGTGAAAAACGATTTCAAGGAAGAACTTGCTTCCGCATCCGACGGTGTGGATGGAAAAGTATATTCCGGACCTGTTTCCAAGGATGATGCGGAAGAAGCCCGCAAGCATATGAAGAACGATCAGGATTACAAACTGGTCAAAGTGAAAGGCACGGGTGGGTCATTAACTTCCCTGCCGATCATCGAAACACTTCTCGGTGACGTGTCGGCATATATCCCAACAAATGTGATTTCCATTACCGATGGACAGATCTACCTTGAAGGTAACCTGTTCAATGCCGGTATTCGTCCCGCCGTCAACGTGGGTATCTCGGTTTCCCGCGTGGGTGGTGACGCGCAGACCAAGGCAATGAAACAGGTGGCCGGCCGTTTGCGTTTGGACATGGCAGCTTATCGTGAGTTGGCAGCGTTCGCTCTGATGGCGTCCGATTTGGACAAGTCCACGCAACAGCAGTTGAGCCGCGGTCAGCACATGCAGGAAATCCTCAAGCAGCCTCAGTATCGTCCATCCGAACTGGAACAACAGGTGATGGTGATCTTCGCAGGAACAAATGGTTTTGCCGATGGCGTTCCTTTGGATAAAATGGCGCAATGGCAATTCGACTTGATCCGTTTTATGGAAACCTCTCACCCCGAAGTTGGCAAGGATATTATCGCCAGGAAAGCCATTACCGACGATAATCGTGTTGCCCTGACCAAGGCTCTTGAAGCCTTCCGCGCAGGCTGGCAAGCCTAGGCTACCCGAGAGATTAGAGGAGACCCATGGCTTCCGCTCGTGAGATGAAACTCCGGATTAAGAGCGTAAAGAATATTGCGCAAGTGACGCGCGCTCTTGAAACGGTCAGTGCAAGTAAAGTCCGCAAGGCGGTCAATGCTGTCACGGCCACGCGTTCCTACGCGACCAAGGCCTGGCAGGTGTTGAAGCATGTTGCGGAACAACCCGGCAGGGACAGCCTGCATCCGCTTTTGGTGGAGCGCAAGAAAGTACGCAATACGTTGGTGGTCGTTATCACCGGTGACCGCGGTCTTGCGGGCGCCTACAACTCCAATGTGATTCGCTACGCTTCCCAGCGGTTTGACAAGAATACTGTCCCAGTGAAGTATGTTGCCATTGGACGCAAAGGACGTGACCTGCTGTATCGACGCCGCAAGGAATTGCTCGGCGAATTCAGTAATTTACCCGCGGCTCCTTCCTTCTTTGACGTTTCCGCGATTGGCCGCTTGGTGGTGGATGCATATAAGAATGGCGAGGTGGATGAAGTTTTTCTGGTGTACACGAACTTTATCAATATGGCGCGTCAGACCGCAACGGTGAAAAAATTATTGCCGCTTGAGTTAACCGACGAGAATCGAGTACAGGACTTCGAACAGCATCATAACGGCCCCGCTGCTGCGTACGACTACGAACCTGATCAAAGCATCATTCTGGATGAAATCATTCCGCGCTTTACCGCTTTACAGGTGTATCAGGCAATTCTTGAATCACAGGCAAGTGAACACGCGGCCCGCATGGTTGCCATGCATGCCGCTACAGATAACGCAAAAGACCTCGCTGGTGCCTACCAATTGGCGTACAACAAAGTTCGTCAGCAGGGTATTACCAACGATATTTTAGATATTGTCGGCGGCGCGGAAGCGCTGTCTGCAAAATAACCGGAGGAAATCATGGCAAATGCAGATGGCCGTGTAGTACAAATTCTTGGTGGTGTGGTGGATGTCGAATTTCCCGAAGGGAACATCCCCGAACTTTTTGAAGCCATTGAAGTGGAACGTGAAGGCAAGGACGTTCTTGTTCTCGAAGTACAAAAACATCTTGGTAATAACTGGGTGCGGACCGTATCCATGGATACCACTGATGGTTTACAGCGCGGCGTTCCCGCAAAGTCAACCGGTGCGCCGATCATGGTTCCCGTTGGACCTTCCACCTTGGGTCGCATTTTCAACGTATTGGGGAACCCGATCGATAAAAAGGGTGATGTGAATGCGGTAACCACCTATCCGATTCACCGTTCTGCTCCGCCATTCTCCGAGCAATCCACCCGTGTGGAAGTGTTCGAAACCGGTGTAAAAGTCATTGACTTGATCGCTCCGTTCACCAAAGGCGGCAAGACCGGTATCTTCGGTGGTGCAGGGACCGGCAAGACCGTTATCATCATGGAACTTATTCGATCCGTGGCCACCGAACATGAAGGCAACTCAGTATTCGCCGGCGTGGGTGAACGTACCCGTGAAGGGACGGGCCTCTATCGTGAAATGCTTGAATCCGGTGTTATGAAAGATACCGTCATGGTCTATGGTCAGATGAACGAACCTTCCGGTGTGCGTTTGCGCGTTGCGTTGACCGCTCTCTCGATGGCGGAATATTTCCGCGATCAGGGACGGGATGTGTTGCTCTTCATCGACAACATCTTCCGCTTCTCGATGTCCGGTTCCGAAGTATCTGCCTTGCTCGGTCGTATGCCTTCCGCTGTGGGGTACCAGCCTACCCTCGCTACAGAAATGGGCGAGCTGCAGGAGCGCATTACCTCCACCCGCACCGGCTCGATCACATCCATGCAGGCTGTGTACGTGCCGGCAGATGACTATTCCGATCCTGCCCCTGTGGCGACATTTACCCACTTGGATGCGACGATTGCCCTTGAACGTTCCATCGTGGAAAAGGGTATTTACCCCGCCGTGGACCCGCTCGGTTCAACCTCCCGAATTCTTGATCCCAACGTCGTTGGAGAAGAGCACTACCGAACAGCACGTGAAGTGCAGCGCGTTCTCCAACGTTATAAAGATTTGCAGGATATCATCGCCATTCTCGGTATCGATGAACTTTCCGAAGACGACAAACTCATCGTCTCCCGCGCCCGCAAGATCGAACGCTTCTTCTCACAGCCGTTCTATGTGGCGGAGAAGTTCACCGGCATCCCCGGCCGCTATGTTCAATTGAAGGATACTGTCCGCGGCTTCCGTGAAATTTTGGACGGCAAATGCGACGATCTTCCCGAGCAGGCTTTCATGATGGCTGGTACGATTGAGGATGTCCGCGAGCGCGCCGAGAAATTAGCCAAGGCGTAGATCAGTGTCGAGTGTTTCGGTATCATGCATCGGCCTGGCCTGATGCGTGCCGCGTCTGACACTGGAGAATTCTTATGACCATTCGTTGTGAAATCGTTTCGCAAGACCGTACAGTATTCGCAGGTGATGTGGATATTGTTGTGCTGCCGGGTGCGGGTGGGGAAATGGGTATTCTCCCCAAACATGCTCCAGTGCTTACAACATTAAAGTATGGTGTTGTAAAAATTCGTAAGAACGGCAAGGAAGAACTTTTTACGGTTGCGGGCGGCGTTGCCGAAGTGCAACCTGATATTGTAACCATCCTCGCGGATGCCGCTGAAAATGTGGATGAAATTGACGTCGCCCGTGCCGAAGCTGCGCGAACCCGCGCCGAGGAAATCCTGGCGAAGGGTGTGCCGGCTGATACGGACGCCTATCTCGCCATGGAAGCTGCCCTGCGCAAATCCAATTTACGCTTGGAAGCAGTTAGCCGATATCGTAAAGGTGGTACACGCGTGTCCACCTCGGAGCACTAGACCTTCGTGGCAATGTTCTCGAAAGACCTTGGTATTGATCTGGGGACCATGTTTACGCGGATTGCTGATGGCGCGCAGGTATTGTTGGAAGAGCCGACCATCGTTGCCATTGAGGTGGACGATCAGAAGATGGTCGCAGCCGGACTTGAAGCTCGCGACATGTACGGACGCGTTCCAGAGAATATAGAAGTGGCGCGACCGTTGCGAAATGGGGTGATCGCCGATTATGAAATTACCGAAACCCTGCTCGCATATTTGCTTCAGCGCGTTAGCGGATCCATGCGGATCTTTCGCCCCCGTGTGATGATCTCTGTCCCGTACGGAGTAACCAGCGTGGAGCGCCGAGCCGTGTATGAAGCCGTGATGGAAGCGGGAAGCCGCGAGACGTTCCTGATTCAACAGCCGCTGGCGGCCGCGATCGGCATTGACCTTCCGATCAACTCTCCTTCCGGAAATATGATCATTTGTCTTGGCGGTGGTTGTACGGAAGCTGCGGTGATGGCGATGTATGGAATTGTTGCAGCGGATACCCTCCGCGCCGGCGGCATGGACTTGGACGATGCCATTGTCAATTATGTGCGTCGTAAATACGGGGTCATCATCGGTCAGGTGACAGCAGAACAATTGAAGATCCGTATCGGTGCAGCCATTCCGCAGGATATTGAAAATAGCATGGAAGTGCAGGGACAGGACCAGGTGACCGGTCTCCCCCGCCCTGTGACATTGACCACCGGCGAAATTGTCGAAGCGCTGCAGGAACCCTTGAAGCAGATCGTCGAAACCGGCCGCAAGGTGTTGGAAAAAACCCCGCCGGAATTGGTTTCCGATATCATCGACCGCGGTGTGGCGTTGTGCGGCGGCGGCGCGTTGCTGCGCGGCATCGATAAACTGCTGACAAAATCGCTGGGCATCCCGGCTTATCTCGTGGACAATCCGCTGACTTGTGTGGTCGAAGGTGCCTCGAAGAGCTTTGGCATGTTGAATGTGATCCGTCGAAATCTACCGCAAGTGTAAAATCGAAACGGCCTCCGATATCGGAGGCCGTTTTTTTTTATTTATATTCCAGCCTGGTCGAAAGACCGAGAAATTTTCCATACTCTTCTGTGGTTTGCAGGAATGCCTGTTTTTCTTTCGCCTTAAGGGGTATGAAGAAATCCGGCTTGATGATGACTTCCTGCTTTTCCAAAGTGCGTTTCCATGTGCCGGCAACTTGCCCGTCGATTGTGATAATGTACAGCAGGGCATTTCCCAGCAGTTTCAATTTATCCGCATATTGGAAGGTGTCCATCGCGCTGCGATCTTTGTAGCTTGAAATATATTCGTCAAAGATCGAAAGTAAATGGACCACGGGGGATTTGATTTTTACGGTCTTTTCCTGTTCAATAAACCAATAGACTTGACCCTCGACCACTTCGCTTTGTAGTTTGGATTTGATTGCTTCCAGTCCCTCTTTGGCATCTGCAACGGTCAGCCCGGACCATTTTGCAAAATCCTGGCTTGTGGCCGGGCCGCGACTTGTGAAGTATCGATCTGTTAATTCAACCAGGGCTTCATCGCGAGACAGTTTTTTTACCGCCGGGACCCTTTCTTCCAACAGCATGTACGTGAACTGCTTTCCCTTGCGCGGACCGCTGCACACGACCCCGTCCAACTCGGCCTGCATCATCAGGTATGTCATTCGTTGATCGCCCTCCGTGATAATGCGCGCCTTTGTCAGCGCATCGCGCAGTTCGTCACGCGTTAATTGTTTTCCGCCTTGTAATGCTTTTTCCATGGCGGCGTTGCTGCGCTTGAATGTTTTGGCATCCAGAGATTCCTTGCGAATCATGTAGGCACTGGCCGCATGGACTCGGGAGGCGGTCAACTCCAGCAGCCAGCGGATATCTTTCGGTGTGACGAAATGCCAGGTGGGGCGCATCAAATGGGTGCGAAGGATGGCTCCTTCGTTAAATGCCTTTTCGATCATCCCTTCTGTTGAGTTTGGCAGGCGCAGGCCCAGTGACCATTTTGCGCCGGCGAAATCCTGCGATTGCACGGCACCCAGCCAGTGAACAACCTCCGCTGGAGTTTTAAGACTTGAATTGACCATGCGTAGATTCTGCAATCGTTGCGACGAGATGAGCGAGTTATCCATTTTTGCACCTGATCGAGGATTTTAACCACAAGCACCGATTCTGCCCATTGTTTTGAAGCAGGCTGCGGCGCGAAAGAGGCGAGGATTCATTCAAAAGAAAAACGCCCGATCTGAATATCCAAATCGGGCGTTCGATCTTCGTTTGCAAATTACAAATAATAAGTCATGCGCTGCAAATGAGTGGACGGGTCGATGTATTGCACTTTGACGTTATTCGGTACAGTCAGGCTGATGGGCGCGTAGTTCAAAATGGCACGCACGCCTGCCTGGATCAATTTATCGGCCACGCTTTGCGCGGCAGAAGCCGGCACGGTGAGCATGGCAATTTTTATGCCAGCAGACTTTATCTTCTCGGCGATCTTCTCGGCGTCTTCCACCACGAACTCACCGATCTTTTCGCCCACCTTGGTGCTGTCTGCGTCAAAGATCATCGCGATGCGAAAGCCGCGATTCTCAAAGCCCTGATAGTTGGCGAGTGCGTGACCCATATCGCCGGCGCCGACGAGCGCCACGTCCCAAATGCGGTCCACTTTGAGGATCTCGCGAAGCTTGTCGAGCAAATAGGCGATGGAGTAGCCCGTGCCCTGTTTTCCGAAATCGCCAAACTGGGAAATATCCTTGCGGATCTGTGCCGCGGAAATCCCCACATGTTCGCCGAGTTCCTGGGAGGAGGTGGTCTTCAGGCCGTTGTCTGCCATGCGCTGCAAGGCACGCAGGTAGACGGGAAGGCGGCCAACGATGATGTCAGGAATTTTGTCAGCTTTCATTCGTATTTTCCTCGCATTTGTGAAATTAATGCATAACTCTACCATAAAACAATTTTTTTGTACATTTACACACAAGTACTGTACAAGTGCTTCACAAACGAAAGAAGCGACAAAATGCCGCTTCTTTTTTTGACCTTTCGCCTGATTCTGCTACTTTTGCCAGGATTGCAACTTTTCAGATTCCGCTGCGCCCTTACGGCCGATAACTTTGTAGACGTTGACGGGCTGCGTCTTGCCCTTGACCGTGACCGCATCCGCGAATTCCGTATCGAACTCATCCTTCACGCTTTGGTAGGTGCTTTCGCTGATGAGAATGGGCCAGGCGTAGGTTTTGGTCAGGTCTTGCAGGCGGGAGGCGAGGTTGGCGTTATCGCCGATCACCGTGTAGTTGATGCGCTGCGACGAACCGACCATGCCAACGAACACTTCGCCGGAGTTGACGCCGATGCCCATCTCGATCTGACTGGGGCGCCCTTCCTTTGCCCATTGCTGACGAAGCTTTTCCAAAGCGATGCGCATATCCAACGAGGCGCGTAGTGCGCGCAAGGCATGATCTGGATAGTGAACCGGTTCGCCGAAGAAGGCAATGATCGCATCGCCTTCGTATTTATCGACCGTGCCGCCGTGTTTGTAGATCACCTCAGACATGGCTTCCAAATATGGGTTGAGCAAGGCCACCACATCTTCGGGCGCCAGTTTTTCAGAGAGGGTTGTAAAGCCGCGAATGTCGGAGAAAATGATGCTCACATCGGAGCGCTTGTTAAGCGAATTCAAGTCCTGCGTGTTCATCATCTGGTCGACCATCTCCGGGGAGATGAAGCGCGAGAACAAGCTGCGCACACGGCGTTTTTCCAGTTCCTGCGAGACAGCATGTTCCAGCGTGGGAAGGATCACACCAAGAAATAGCATGATCTCAGGAGCCACGGCCGGGATGAACAATCGCTGGCGGATGAAAATAATCAGCCCGGCGATCAAATATCCGAGCATGACGACGCCCATCGTGATCAATGTAACGGTGGGGCGTTTGATGTTGGAAATCAAAGCGGCCAGCAATGCCGCGATGATGGTGATAACCAACGTTAACCACGGAGAAGTTTCGCGAAGATAGGCACCATTCAAAATCGTATCAATGGTGTTGGCGACGATTTCCACTCCGGCAGTCGGGGTTTGCGCTGAAAATGGTGTGGGATAAATATCCTGCAAAGTCAGCGTGGTGGCACCGATCAGAACGATCTTTCCGCGAAATGCATCAGGGTCTTCTTCCAGCGTCACACCGTCATGTACGTTTGCCGCAGAGTACGTGGTGTAGGTACCTGACGGCCCATTGAAGTTGACCAGCATTTCCTTTGAATGCAGGGGAACGGTCTGGCCGTTGAATTGGAGCGAGACATCCGTTTGCTCTGTTGGCTTATCCACGCCCAAATACAGGCTGGCGATTTCAAATGCCCAATGATTGATGTTTCTTCCATTGTATGATTCAAATGCCTGAACACTGCGAACAATGGCATCTTCATCGCGTTTCACAGTTGAAATGCCGGAGCCATCCAACACTGCGCGAAACGGTGAGATGGGCTGTGAATAGGTGTAAACAGTCTGGCCATCGACGGTCGTGCTGTATAGCTGAACTACAGCCGCTGAAGACGGAACCGCGGCCAGCGACCTTGCCAGTGCTTCATCATTCGCAGGGTCCTTATCCTGCTCGAACAAAACAATATCCACACCGACGACCTTGCCGCTGCCTTTATTGATCTGGTCGATAATCTCAGCATAATAGCTTCGCGGCCACGGCCATTGAAAGCCCGTCCAGTTGAAGGAGAAATCGTCGATTGCCACGATGACGATTTCTGGTGATGGCTCCTGCTTCCCACGAATGCGCATGACCAGGTCACGCGCGGTCAACTCAACACGCTCGATGGGCGTGGTGATATTGGGAAACAACGCGAGAATCTGTAGCAAGATAAGAATGCTGGCGGTTCCAATTACGAGGGTGGCCTTTAGGTTAAGAGGTTTATTCTGCTTGGATGTATTTATTGACTTCAAATTTAGCTGCCTCCGAAGCATGCAAAGTAATCGTAACAACTACTTCCTTCATCACAAACATCACAACTCAGATTTTCCTCTTCATCGTCCTTTTTGGGTGGTTCTGGATTCGGGTGAGAGTCGGGTTTGTTGAATTCGATAGTGTCTGATTGGCAAATTTGACCTCCATCTTCTCCGTAAGCGGCCACACCCCACTTATAATCGCCCTCTGCCGGGAAGATCTCAATATATTTTTCAATGCTGGTCTCGGTGGTTTCGAACGAGACTGTATTTCCGTTGCTCGTGATAAAGGTGATCACATATTTCTTTGCGTTGGGTTGAGGCTCCCATTCGAATTTCACCTTGCCCATAAATTCCAGGCTGGCACCTTCCACAGGTTCGATGGTCTTGCAGGCTTCGGAATTTCCGCCTTCAGGCAGAACGGATTCGATGGTGGGTTCGGCCGTTGGTTCAGCGGTGGGCTCGTCGGTTGGTACCTCCGTAGGTGCGGCCAACGCGGTCGCAGTTCCCATGGCCTGATTGAAGAGTTCCTTGGCTTCGGGATTGTTATCCAGCCATTCCTGGAAATCTTCCGGAGTCATCGGCTCCACCCCGGGGACCTGCCAATTTCCATTTTCATCCTTGTGGAAGAGTTTGGTCTTTTCTCCTTGCGTGAAGTCGACTGACCCAGCCGGGTTTTTTGCGGAGCAATCTCCTTCAAGACAGGTGACGTACACATCGCCATTGTCCGGGTCCACTTCCACTTTCATGTAGGAGCCGCGCACGGAAGCGACGCCGGAGGGTGTTTCCACTTCGGCGCGTCCGCCGTTCAGGATAATAAAGATCTTGCCCGCCTCAAGTTGAATTTTCGTCAACAAGCCGCCTTCGGTTTCTTCGTTGGATGTCAATGTAAAGCTGGAAGAGGAAGCGACGCGGATGATCGTGCCCGTGGAGAGGTCAAGGCGTACGCGGCCATCATCTCCGGTTTGGATCTGTCCATTTGGCTCCAGAACCGTGTTTGCATCCGCCTGGATGAACGCATCGGAATTAGGTGATTTCATTTCCACCTTGCCGACAAGTTCGCTCAAAGCGGCGGTCAAGCCGGCCGGCGCGGACCCTTGTTTGCAGGCAGCGAGCAAAATGACCCCGATCAATAAGGTGGCAAGTACTTTGTTTTTTATCATTTTCTTCTCCATAAATAAATTCAAGCGGGTCGACTATCTAACAATATCAACGAACACGGAGTAGGGTGTGTTTGGCTGTGTTGCGGCGTTTGCGGTTAATTTTAACGTATAAGTCTGGCCGGATGTGGCGTTCAACGTTTTTGTTTCATTACACACTAAAAATCCTTCGTGCAGGATTGACCCATTCTGATACAAGTCCAATTTAAGGTCGTTTGCTGCACATTGCAGCTCAATCGCAACGACGCCTGTGACGGCGGTAAACTGAACCCAGTCCGCCTCGTCGCCGCTGGACGGGGAAACGTATCCGTCTGATTGTAATCGACGAATTCCAGCAAACCCCAGGTTTACCGAGGCAATCGGTGCTTCGAGTGAATCGGCATCCTGTGCGGCGGCAGGCAGATTGGTAGCGGGATTCGACGGGGTGGGAATGGGTGATTCTTCGTTCTGAACCTCGATCACCGCCAGGGCTTCGACACTCGTCACCTGAATGAATTCGGATGCAATCCAGCCGGGAGCACCTTTAAAATTGACTTGTACCCACGCCCCATTTGAATCTTTGCCAGTCACCGGAATTACATCGTTTTGGACCAATGTGCCCAGCGAAGAGAACTCTTTGCCGGGGCCGTTTCGCACGTTGACGCCCTGAAGGATCAATCCGCTTGGTCCGAGATCGATCACTGGAATTTCATTGATCGATTTGACTTGCACATAATTGGCGGTGATCCAGCCTTTTGCTGCCGAAGAGTCGGTATTTAAGATCTGGTACCATGCGCCATTAGCTTCCCTGCCGATGATCTGCACCGTGGAAAATGCCGCCATCGTCCCAAGAGATTTCCCTGCGGTGGATGGCTCGGACCGAAGGTTGAGTTGTGTGGTGGTCACACCCTCCACGGGCTGAACGGGTGCGGATTCCACAGTGGATGACGGTGGAAGTTGTGTTGAAACCGGTGGCTGCGGAGTATCGATGGGGGCAAGGGTGGCAGTGACGAAGGCAGAAGGCGAGGCAGTTGCAACATCATTGCCACAACCTGTCATAAGCAATGTGAATGCGAGGATACCAGGTAATATTTTCTTGTTCACGAGTTCAATTGTATCTAAAACTTAGTGGGAAATGGGAAGGAAAACGGGTCAAAGATAAGATCCGCCATAATCGGCGGATCTTTTGTACCCCCGCACGGACTCGAACCGTGCTCTTCAGCTCCGGAGGCTGACGCTCTGTCCACTGAGCTACGGGGGCGGGCGAGCAGAATTTTACCATCGGATTGATTAAACTTTCAGGGAAGGAAAAGGCTGGTGACAGAGTCACCAGCCTGATGGTTGCGTGAAGCGAATTTTCTATGCCTTCGCTTTGGGTGCCAGCGAAGTCAATTCCGTGCGTAGTTTGTCGATGATGGCGATGTTGCCGCGTTCGTCGCCGAATTTGACAAGCTGTTCCTTCTTATGCGCGAGTTCGCCGCACACTTGATAGAAGCGGCTCGTGGCTCCATACACGCCGCCACTCAGGGCAGCCATGCGTGCGCCGAATTGAAAGAACGAGACCGCGGTCTTGTATTGGTTTTCAGTGATGAGTCCGCTGGTCACTTCTTCACGCAGATGCTTTTTGAGCAGACCCTGCTCCTTGTATACCATGAAGCCGATGAAACCGAGGAAGATGAACCAGCCTGCCCACTCGACCAGAATCACCAGCGCGAGACTTCCCAGCCCGGAGACGAAAACCAGCGAGGTGTTGTGGAAGCTATGCGCGAACACGGCCAGGAAATATCCGATGACCGGCGCGATGATCTTGATGAGGATGTTGCGGTTCGTACGTGCGACGGCAAAGCCGATCCCTGTGAAGGCGGTATAGAAGGGATGTCCCCAGGCGAACACGCCGATGCGCAGCGCAAAGTTCGCGAACATACCTGCCCAGCCGCCGTCGGCGTATTGACCCATAAAGTACAGCACATTTTCAGTGGCCGCAAAACCGAGGCCGGCAATTGCGCCATACACAACACCGTCAAGGATCGAATCAAATTCCTTGCGGAAGATCAGCACGATGGCAAGCACAGCGAGGCCCTTCCAGAACTCTTCCACAAATGGAGCCGTGATCGAACCGCCGGCAATATCGACCAACGTTTCATCCTGTAGGATGGCGGTGAAGCCAACATCAAGGATCAAACTGCCGATCAACGCGCCGATGATCGCGACGAAACCTCCCCAGAAGAAAGCCATGAAAAGCAGCCAGCGCGGCTCCTTTTCATAACGGTCGAGCCAATAGATGAACCATGAAAAGAAAAAAGCGGGGATGAACGCAAGGGGTACTGCAACCAGGAATGCCATAATCTCTCCTCCAAGTAAAATGCATTTCGTCCCATTCACCTATGCTGCCGTACAGTATTGGCGGAACGAAAAGTTTTCATATTGTATCGGGAACTAAAGAAAAATCAAGCGTGTGCGTTCCACTCGCGCAGTGTCCGGCTCGATCCCCAGCGCGAAGAGCACTTCGTCGGGACGGCCGGTGGCGCCTTCACGAGAGGCCAGAGTCATCCGCAGCCATACTTTCCCATTTGCCTCGGTGACCACGCTGAGCATTTCGATCAGCGGGCGCAGGTCATAGAATTTTCCGCGACGTTCACGGGGGAGCGACTCAGACATCATCAACTCTTGGACCTTGCGCGTCAGTTCGGACCCGTCAGCTGGTTCCATCAAATGGACTTCATACGTCGCTGAGAGGACCTGCGTTTGCAGTGGAGGCAGAGTCTCCTCCACCTTTTCCACGCCGAGGATTTGAATTCCCGTTGGCAGGCTGTTTTTCAAACGATCTGAAATATCCCCCGGGTCAAGTTCTTCATTCAGGCGGATATCCATCACTTCGTTGCGGGAGGAAAAACCCAACGGCAATGCAGCGGCAAGACTGATCTTGGGCTGGGGATGAAATCCCTGCGAATAGGAGAGGGGCAATTCCGCGCGGCGGGCGGCGCGTTCCATTAATCGGTGCAGGTCAAGATGGCCGGTGTAGCGCAGCGCACCTTGTTTTGTGAATGTGATTCGGACACGCATGGATTTACTTGGGCTCGGTCTCAATGGATTTGAGCCAGCGGCGGATCTCCGCGCTCATTCGGTGATACGGACGGTAGGTGTGTTCTGCCACACGGTGATACAGGTCGTGGTCAAGGCATTGACCGTGGGTCAGCTTTTCAAGCGAGGTGAGGATGTTGGAATACGCCGCCAGTTCTTGTGAGACGATCTCGTCAAGAGCAATGTTCTTGTGCTTGTGAATGACGAGATGATCGATCTTTTGTTTCGACACCAGCGGTGATTCGTAGTCGGGGTAGCCATATGTTTTTTCAAAGTCGAAAATGGCACTGTTCGAAGCACATGGGGAATATTGCACACCATGCAGTACTTCATTCAAACGGTCACCAATGAATTGTTCACGGGTGAGGATATCGGCCAGCAAATCCTTTACTGACAGACTTCCCAACACACCCTTCATCGTCATCTGGCGCGTGAATCCGACCCGATTGAGCAGGATCTCAAACGTGTCACGTTCTTTTTGCAGGCGTTCAAGGAAGAGGATTTTATTCATGGACAATCTGGCTATTATATAACCTTTTTATAGACGTGATATTTTTGGACCGTCCGCATCCCGACGCTTTCATAAAGACGGGGTGCATGGGTGAGGCTTTTTGAATCAACACTGAGTTTGACGGTGTGGATGCCGCGCTTGAAGAATTCGACAAAGGTATGCAGGAGAAGCGCCCTGCCGATCCCCTTATTGCGCCATTCGCGCCGCACACTTAAGTGATCGACCCAGCCAGTCTGAGTATTTTGCTTTAATACATTCAAGGCTGCACCGGCGATTTCCTTTTTTTCACAGGCAAGAAACCATATGCTTGAATCAAAGGATTCTTTGTCCATGCCCATTCGGGAAGCCCATGCTTCAAACGAAAGCGGGGCGTGATAGCCTTTGTCTTTGGCTGCCTCTTCATCGGCTTGATAGGTTGCCTGTTCGTCCCGTCCTTTGACAAAGGGACGCACCTGAATTCCTTCGGGCCACTGGGGGATATGCGGCGCCTTCACCATTTCAATTTCCATGACGAGGAATGAAATGTCTGAAGTGAAACCGTTCGACATGAACATGTCGATCAGGACCTGGTTTCGGAAGCCTGCTCGTCCCCACAACTCCATGGGCGCGGCACCGGTTTTTTTTGTTCGTGCACTGTTATTCAGAAATTCCAGGAGATGGTTGGAAAGTTCCAAATTCTGATGATTAGGAGAAAGGTAAATAAACAGATCTTCCTTCCCTCGCAGTTCAGCGTAACCGGCTGCCTCCCCATTGTGTGCAATTGCCAGTTGCGAATCCGTTTCCAGATTAAAAGTCAATCCGCTCCAGGTGCGTTTAATATCCTCGATGGTTGTTAACGGATCGCCAAAATCAAGGATGTTTTGCTGGGTAATTAACTGGTGAATGGTGTTTATATCTTCGTGTGAAGCAGGACGAAACGAGTAACGTTCCATGAGGTTGCCGAATGCGATTAATCGCCAACGACGGGGAGTTCCATGTTTATTTTTTGCGCAGGCGATTTCACATCCGGACATTTCCACACTTCGCCGGGATTCTCACGCCGTTCGTTCGCAAAGGTTGGCAGGATGCCGCAGGCAAAGCAGTTTAATCGGCAGTCCACGCGGATCTGACCTTCAAGCGACTGGCGGAAATCCTGGAATAGGAAATTCTTGCGCACAGCGGCGGTGATATGTTCCCACGGGAAAACCTCGTCCGTGCGGCGCTGGCGATGAGTGTAAAAAGCCGGGTCTACGCCGTGTTCTTCGAAGGCCGGCATCCAGGCTTCCTGTTTCTTGCCTTCATCCCATGCATCGAACTTCGCGCCGTTCTTCCACGCGGAATAGATCACTTCCGCCATCTTGCGGTCGCCGCGTGAAAGCCACGCTTCGAGCATCGTGTCTTCGGGTTTGGTCCAGCTGAGTTTAATGCTTTTGTCTTTGTACAACTGTCGTTTGAGCAAGGCCTGTTTTTCAAGCACACTTTCTTTTGTGTCACACGCCACCCATTGGAACGGGGTCTGCGGCTTGGGCACGAAGGTGCTCACGCCTGCATGTAATTTCACCTTCCAGCCGGCGATCTTGCGGCCTTCGGCGATCACACGCTGACATAAATCCACGATCGCTTGTACATCTTCCAGTGTTTCACTGGGATGGCCGATCATGAAATACAACTTGATCGTGGTCCAGCCGCGTGAATAAATTTCACGCGTGGTATTGATGATCTCTTCATCGGGGATAAATTTATTGATGATGCGGCGCATTCGTTCGCTGGCTGCTTCGGGCGCGAGGGTAAATCCGCCGGAACGATGCTGCTTCAGTTTGTCCATTAAATCCACAGAAACAGATTCAATGCGCAGGGACGGCAGTGAGATCGTGAGCTTGCGTCCTTCAAAACGCTTGCTGACCGCATCGACCAATTCCTGAATATCCGTGTAATCGGAGGAGGAGAGCGACATCAAAGCCAGTTCTTCGAACCCGGTGGAACGGATGGCGGCATCGGCAGCGTCGACCACTTCCTGTACGCCTCTTTCTCTAACGGGACGCGTGATCATACCCGCCTGACAGAATCTACATCCGCGCGTACATCCGCGCATGATCTCCACTGAGACACGGTTATGGACAATTTCAATATTTGGCACGATGAATTTTGTAATTGGCGGCGGCAGTTTTGACACCATGCGTTTGGTGACGATCTTGGGTGCTTCAGGGATGGTAGGTAAAGTATGCGCCAATGTTCCATCTTCGAGGTAAGTGGCTTCGTAAAAACGAGGCACATACACTCCGTTGATCTGCGCCAGTGCAACGAGCAGATCCATGCGGCTGTACTTCGGCATGGATTTATATTTTTGGATGGTATTAACGATGTCGTGAATGACTTCTTCGCCTTCGCCAACTGCGAACGCATCAATGAAGGCATGCATGGGCTCGGGATTGGTGGCCGCGTGTCCGCCGGCAATAACAATGGGGTGACTCTCGTCCCGGTCCACGGAGCGGATGGGGATGTTCGAGAGGTCGAGAATGTTCAAAGCGTTGGTGTATAGAGTTTCATAGGGCAGGGTAAAGCCGATGAGGTCGAAGCAGGCCAGGGCGTGTTTTGACTCGAGCGTATAAAGCGGAATCCCGTTTTCGCGCATGAGCGCTTCCATATCGGTCCAGGGAGCATATGCGCGTTCGGCAAGTGCATCCTCGCGGTTGTTGATCTGGTCATAGAGAATCTTCAAGCCGACGTTGGAGACGCCGATATCGTAAATATCGGGGAAGACAAAGGCGACCCGCGTTTGTGTTTTATCCCAATCCTTGGTGGTGCTGTTGAGTTCACCGCCAACATAGCGGCCGGGCTTCTGAACCTTTAAGAGGATGCGGTCAAGTTTGGTTTCGATTTGTTCCGGGGTTAACATAATGGGAATTATAACAAAGAACATCCGATTAAATATTAAAGGCGGGGCTGTACTGCCCCGCCTTTAATTGATCGAATATTTTTTTAGACAGCGGCTTTCCGTGCCTGCCAGGCTTCACGTCCCCAGATCCAGAGCGCGCCGAGGCCGAAGAACATGACTGCCAAGCCAAAGAGCCAGCCAACCAATGGCAGGGCGGTGAGAAGAGCCACGATCACCACGCCAAGAACGAGCGGCCAGATCTTGCTCTCGGCAAGGGGAGAGTTCATGCTTTTGAAGATCATCTTTCCGCCAAGCCATGCGACGACGATTTTGGTGAGGAAGGAAGTGACCAAAATAAAACCGATCGTCAGTGCGAAGATGGAAAGCAAACCGAGCCAGATGATCGATCCGCTGACGCCACCGAGGGTGAGCACACCGAAGAATAATCCGCCGATGGTCATGACCACGATAATCAGAAGGATGCTGAAGAAAAAGGCGGCGAAAGCGACCACGCCCCAGCCGAGGCTGGCTGCTGGAGTTCCTTGGATCTTCTCGCTCAACGAATTCACGAACTTCGGAGCGAGCCATCCGAGCAAAAGTCCCAACAAAATTAATGTGACGATTGTACGGAAGAGATCGAATGTCCAGGTAAGAGCTAACTGCGCAGGAGTGGGTGCGACATATGTATTGCTGACATCCACTTTGGGTTCATTGCGTGTGATCTTGCCGGCAACGACATCCGCAGGGATTTTTATGTCGCTGCTTTGGGTGTAAACCAGGTTGCCTTTGATCGTTGCATCCTTATCCACGGTAAACCCGGGGTTTACAGATGGAATGGCAACAGTAGTGTTGGGCATGTACATCGAGGGAGATGGGCCAGTTTCCTGGCTCGCATCGCCAACCTCGGCGTTTACATCACCGCCAAAGTTACCGCTCAGTTCGAGTGCGCCGGTGCCTGCGAATACATCTCCGGCTACATCGCCGGCGAGTAGGGTCTGCCCGGCACCGACCAGCAACTCACCGCCGGTGGTACTGCCATCTTTTGTTTCGAGGCTCGCACCGGCAGCTAAAAGGTCTTCGCCTAGGCTGGCACCCGCGCCCAATTGAAGCGCCGCTCCAGCGATACGGGTATCGCCGTTGACCGTTCCGTTGATCACGACACTTTGTCCGCCTGCCATCAAATCGCCTTCAACGGTGCCGTTGATGGTGATATTGGAGCCAATGACGATCAGGTCCCCTTTGACAGTGCCATCCAACGTAAAGTTTTCGGCGGTCACATAGAGGTCATCATTGATGACCTCGTCGGCTTTGATGATGACATTGTCTCCGGTGCGGCCATCAAAGGCCATTACGGGCGTGGCAAAAGCCAGCGTGAGAATGGCGATCAGGGTAAAAATTGAAAAAAGCTTGGTTGTGGTTTTCATTGGGTTCTCCTTGAAAAAAAACTTCCCGGGAAGACATACGTTGTTTCTTCCCGGGAAGTTGTACCTTGTGGAGACTATTTCTGATTTGGTTTCACCGGCTTGAACCTGCGGGTGACGCCGTCCTTGAGTAAAGCGGCCGCGTCTTTATGGCCGGCTTCGTTTGCCAGGTCCGCCGCGAGCTTTCCGTCATTGCTGCGGATGGTCAGATCGGCTCCGTTGTAGAGCAGGGAGCGAATCATTTGCGCGTCGCCATTTTGAGCGGCGGCGTGAAGCGGGGTATACCCACCCTGCTCGCGCACATTTGGATTTGCTTTGTGATTGAGCAGCAACATCACGATCTTCACATGTCCCGCAGCCGCAGCCGATTGAATGGGTGCAGCCGAAAGAGGATTCTTCGATTGGGAATCTATTTCTGCCCCGGCGTTGAGGAGAGCTTCCGCGGTTTCGTAGTGACCGAAGAAGCAGGCCAATCCGAGAGGTTGAAAGCCATCTTCCGCATATGCATTGACAAGATCAGGGTTGCTTTTAAGATGCTGAGTCACTACGTCGGTTTTTCCAAGAGCGCTTGCTTCAAAAATAGTTAATTCGCTGCTCCGTGTTGCCAGAAAGTCTGCAATCCCAGGTTTCTGATTGTAGACCGCAACCAGCACGGCACTGACGCCATTTTCTTTTTCGTGAATAAACTCCGGGTTGGCGGCGAGAATGCTTTGCGTTTCCTCCAAATTGCCCTGCTTGATAGCGTTAAAAAAATCTTTTGACATTGGACCATGCTCTTTCGTTGATTGGAATGCGCCGATTATACAATCTTTCTAAAAAACGCTTCTTTCCAATCGGTGGGCTGGTTTGGCGTCACGAAAAGGATCCACGCTTCAACTTTAGTACTTCTCGAGCAACTGTAGGCCTTCACAAGGTTCGTTATCAAACGCTCGTAAAATCTCCACGAACCACCCGCAAAATTTGGAAGACTCGGCTTTCACCAATGTTCTTAATTCATGCAGCTCCAGATATTGAATGGACTCGATCTCGACAGGGTCAAAGCTCACACGCGTTGGATTTACGATCCCTTGATATAAGACACTGATCTCGTTGTCATTGATTCCGTATTTCATGCGAAACTTTATCAACGGTTTGATCTCGATCCCCTCCACGCCCATTTCCTCTTTCATCCCGCGGATCGCCGCTTCGAGATATGTTTCCCCGGCCTTGACATGCTCCGAGACGGAGCAATCCAGCAGGGATGGGGAGGAAGCGCGGTCCGCACTGCGTCTTTGGATGAGCATTTTCCCATCCGTCGTGAATAGAAAAACATGCACGCCGCGATGCCAGAGCCCCAGTTCATGGACTTTGGTTCGCAGTTGTTGATCGATGACAACATCTTCTTCGTTGACGATATCGAGGAGTTCGCTGGACATGATCTAGGTTATTTATCCTTTTTGCCTCATTTTACCGTACATTGCAAAGACGATCAGCATAAAGGTTTTGTAAAGATAGTCTTGTGGATTTCTTTACACGATATATAAACGTTCTTTAATTTTCCCCGCTACACTCTCTTTCAATGTGGACCGAATTTCGAATGGTGCTGCATGGTTGAAAACTATAACTAAAAAGGAAACTGAAAATGAAAACCACTTTGTTTGTTACTGTACTTTCTGTCATCGTCTGGTCGGTGTTTGGGAGTGCGATTCCTGCCGCCGCTTTGGAATTGAAAACGACCTCCTCAACAGGGGACATTCGCATTGATACCGTGATGGATTTGGACAGTATCCTCTCCATTGAAGAGGAACAGGGGCTGATCTATATGCGCGAAGAGGAAAAACTCGCCCATGATGTGTATGTAAGTTTATATCAAACATGGGGATTGAGCATCTTTCAAAATATCGCAAACAGTGAGGCGACCCATACCTCCGCCATCAAGACCTTGCTGGATCGTTATGGAATTGCAGATCCCGTTGGAAATAATCCAGCAGGTGTATTTGCTAATTCCGACTTGCAAGCTTTATATACCCAACTTGTTACAGAAGGGAATAAATCATTGGCGGATGCTTTGAAAGTTGGGATAATGATCGAGGAGCTTGATATTCAAGACCTGAAAAGCCATCTTGCGGAAACCGAGCATCTTGAGATCAAGTTGGTATACGAAAATCTGGTGAAAGGTTCGCAAAATCACCTGCGCGCTTTTACCTCCACGTTGGAAAGAAAGACGGGTGCGAGTTTGAATGACCAGAACTCCAACCTGTCTGCTGGGCGTGGCAGGCAACGTTGGGGGAAGTAAAAAAATAGGTATACCAAAAACGATCCCCGAATTTTCGAGGATCGTTTTGATTCTGTTTAATTTCTCAACTGCCTTGCCCTGCCAAAGACAGCGAATGCGATCAATGCAATAGAAAACGGAATGAAGATTTGAGGATACCCGTTGCTGTGTGAGCCGATGAAATCCAGCCCTGGGACTTTGTTGAGCGGGCCAAGATACCAGATGACCATGTACAGAATTTCAAAGAGTTTGCTGGCTCCGCTCCACACGCCTGAGGCTAATGCTAATGATGGAATGAAGAACGCAGCTGAGAACAATGCCAGCAGGCCAACGGTATCACCATCAATTGCCAATCTCGCCGCTGCACCGCTTGCCATGATGAGTGTGACAATGAACCCGGCGATCCACTGCGCAGGGAGTTGACGCATGAGCGGGGACGCGGAGGAGAAGGTCAACTGTTGGACGTTGTTGTGAACTTCACGATTGCCGATGGTTGACCAAATTAGGATGGGCCAGATCCATGCGAAGGGCAGAACGATCTCACGCGTGGTTGCAGATGTATTTGCGAAGCAGGCAATGGTGAGTCCTGCGGCGGCGATGTACCACCACCAGCGTTGACCTTTGAGCAGAAGTTTTAATTCAGCAACGAGAACTCTTGAGAAACTGAATCCATTCGCGGCGGCGTTAAGAGGAGTCAGATGGGGCGTGGGTAATGCTTGAGATGTGGAAGCAGGCACGGGCGCAGAGTCTGAGGCGGTGTTTTTTATCCTCTTGGGTTTTGCGCGCGAGGGATCGAATCGATCGAAGAAGATCGCGGCGAGCAACGTCAAAAGAATGGCGAGGCCGATGAAGGCGAAGCGGGTGGCGATGATGGCGGGAGTCCATTCGATGCCTGTCCAGGTGAAGGTGCCGATGATGGGCGTGTCCATGCCGCCGAGCATGAAGCTGTTGTCGTAGTCGGGAAAGACTTTGAGAACTTCTTCG
>JAEURJ010000012.1 GCA_016789305.1 Anaerolineales bacterium
CGAAAAGACACCCTACGTCATTCTGATAACGTCATTCATGACTGTACTGCGGGATCGCCTACGGGGCGCGAGCCCTATGGCGACGGAAACTCCATAGTAGTCGGTGGTGTAACGACCACCCAGGGAGGTCGGGAAAGCCGATCACAGGGCGAAGGGAGTTAGGAACTAACGCTTGTAAAAAGAAAATGGAGGTATGCGCAATGCAGAAAGCCGAACAAATTCTACAAGCAGTGCGAAAGATGGGTAAAAAACGTATTCCCCTGAGGCGGGTATATCGAAGTCTGTTCAGTGAGGACTTGTTTCTTGCTGCCTATGACAAGATAGCCCGCAATCGTGGCGCTTTGACTGTGGGAAGCGATAGCGAGACAGCGGACGGAATGAACCGTGAAAGAATACAGCGCATTATCGAACAACTGCGTTGTGAACGGTTCAACTTTCGTCCCGCCCGACGCATTCAAATCCCCAAGAAAAGTGGAGGGACACGCCCGCTTGGTATTCCGAACTTTACGGACAAACTGGTGCAGGAAGTTCTGCGGATGGTGCTGGAAGCCTACTATGAACCCCGATTTCGGGACAGTTCACATGGCTTTCGCCCCGGACGCGGATGTCATACAGCACTGGCAAATCTACAATACAAGTTCAAAGGCGCGGCGTGGTTCATCGAAGGCGACATTCGCGGATGTTTCGATAACATCGACCATGAAGTCCTGATGGCAATTCTCGCAAGAGACATTCAGGATGGAAGATTACTCAACCTCCTGCGGACGGGACTGAAGGCAGGCTATTTGGAAAACTGGCAGTACAACCGCACTTACAGCGGTACTCCACAGGGCGGTATTCTTAGCCCGCTGCTGGCAAACATCTACCTGCACGAACTGGATGCCTATATCGAAGACGTGCTTATCCCGCAGTACACACGCGGGAAAAAGCGTGCTGACAATCGCGAGTACGGTAACTTGGCGTATGCCATCAAGTGTGCGCGAAACACGGGTGACCAAAAACGGGTTCAGGAACTTGAACTCCAACGCCGCAAACTCCCGTCTCAAGATGTGCATGACCCGAACTTCCGAAGGCTGAAATACATTCGGTATGCAGATGACTTTATCCTCAGTTTCATCGGAACGAAGTCCGAAGCAGAGGAAATAAAAGCAGCCATCAGCGCGTTCTTGAAAGAAAAATTGCAGCTCGAAATGAGTGCATCCAAAACCCTCATCACACACTCGCGCACGGAACACGCGCGATTTCTAGGGTACGACATCAGCGTATATCACGCAGACGACAAAATCTCACCCCGAAGCGGGACACTCACCAAAACCCGAAGCGTAAACGGATGTATCAGGTTGGGCATCCCTTATGGCAAGGTTGACGAGCTGGCAAAACGGTATATGCGCGGCGGAAAGCCCATTCACGAAGCTGGATTACTGGCGTTCTCGGACGCTCAAATCATCGATGTATACCAGCAGCGTTTTCGTGGTGTGGCTGAGTACTACAAATTCGCCACCGACAGAAAGGCGTTACGCAAGCTCAAGTACGTCATGGAAATATCATTGACGAAGACACTGGCGAATAAATTCAAGTCCACTGTTGCCCGTATGTACCAAAGATACGGCGGAAAACGCACCGTACAAGGATTTACCTACAAGGTTCTGGTTGTGGAAGTACCAACCAAAAACGGAACACGGTATATCTACTGGGGCGGTATCCCCTTGAAAGTAGTCAAGCCCGGCACCGAAATTCTTGACGACAACAATGGACGGCGAAATGTTACGCTCAGTTCACGTACTGACCTTGTTCAAAGGCTGCAAGCTAACGAATGTGAAATCTGTGGCTCACAGGAAAACTGTGAAGTGCATCATGTTCGGAAACTGGCTGACCTGAAAAACCGTTGGCGCGGACGGAAGGAGAAACCCGCCTGGGTGACGACGATGATTGCGATGCAAAGAAAAACGCTGGTGGTGTGTGCGAAGTGCCATGTAGCTATTCACACAGGGAAACCATTACCCGTTCGAAACACTTAAGTTCTGGAGAGCCGGATGATGCGAAAGTATCAAGTCCGGTTCGGAGAGGGGTTTGTGGAAAAGTGTCCGCAAGGATAACTCGCCACATTCCTACTCTACTATACCTTGTGGCAGGCAGTCCGCAGGGTGTGGCGGTTAGGTCAAACCAAACCGGTCAAAGCAATCTTCTCGGTCTACAGCGAAGCGATGGAAGCAAGGGCGCTGGCATTGATGGGTCAGAAAATGAAAGCTGCTCAACTCCTGTATGGGGACGAGGTAGGCGGGGCAATCGTCCCCGAAGAAGACGGAGATATCCTCATGAAGTTGGCGCGTGAAGCGCTGGAGTCAGCGGATCTGCCTGATCTGCAATCGCTCTTTGCAGATGAAGTGGTTGTCTCGAATTCACCTATGGGTTGCCCGACAGCTCTAAGTGTGCCGTTACCTGTTCCTGAAATGCCCAAGACGGTTTCCTGGTCTGACTGGATGACACAAAAAGGCGTGGTGGGGAGGGTAGCAGGGAGACCTCGCTCCAAACAGGCAACGCAAAATCAAGTATCGCTTTTCTAAACGACAGCAGTCCGGGTGTGTAGCCCGGACTGCGCTATCCTGTAATGGAGGTTATGATGGAAAAACAACCAAGATGCAAAAAATGCGGTCGGCGGTTGAAATCTCCCCTGAGTATTGCAATCGGTATGGGTCCTAAGTGTGCGGGGATTACATCCGCCTCTGGGAGAAGTGTTCGTGTCCAGAGCAAACCAAGTTTTCACATGGCTTATTCTGATAAGTCGCTAGTCCAGGTGCAAGCACCTCTTTTCACTGGTGAATTGCCAAAGAAGCGGCTTAGCAGGAGAGAGTTGTTCCGCAGACGCAGGGAGGAACGCCGCCGATTGTTCGAGACACGAACGCCCTTCCAATGTGGTTTGGTGTTACCGGCGAGAAAGCCGCTGGTGTACATCCCTTTGGAAGATGGCTCATGGCGGGAAGACTACAGCGGAAGGGTAATTTCGCATGAAAGGCTGCAACAATACTTGGTAAGGTTCAGGTTTATATAGACAGCAAGCCCTTGATTTGTTGAAAATCAGGGGCTTTTTTATTTTAAGAGCTTTCATCTTGAATGATGAGATGAGAACAATGCACTATGAAAGTGGCGTGACGGGGAAGCACTGATATTTGCCATATAATTCTTAAATTTATCGTTGACCCAACTTTTACCAGCTTCAAGCTCTTCACTTTTTATTATGCGAGGATCGCCATAAACTTCTTGACATTCTTCCCTTTTGATCTGCGGAATACCTCTCCAGTGAAAACCTCCTCGTGGAATTCTTTTGGATAGAGGATATAGCGCAGTTCATCGAGGGTGAGACCATAAAGACGGGCATGGTAGGCATCCAATTCGGCGTGGAGTGGGGTAATTAGCTTTATCCTTACAAAAATAGTTTCCTGATTAATATGTCTATCATATTTAGTTTCATAGCAATGATTTTCAACGAGAAAATTTCACATATAAATCCTTGAATGTGTAATCTTTCCAGTGACGGGCAAAAAAGTCAATTAATGCCAATGCATCTCCTTTTGATTCGCTGTGTGCTAAAGCGACATTGATGATTGTCTTGGCATTATCGCTAAAGTACACCCAGCGAGGTGGAGTTGCTTTCTGTTCACACATTGAACGATAAAATCTGATTGCATCAAGCCACTCACTTTCAACTTGTCTAGCAAGGAATATTTCTGCCGAATTCCAGCTAGTATCATGGCTTTCTACATTCCGCATGTGTGGCAACAAACCATCTAAGTGTAAACGAAGACTGGCTATCGTTTCGCTAGGTGGAGCAACTTGCAACAACCAGGCAAATTCTGATATTTCAGCATTGAACTCTGGTGCATGATTAGCTATTGCAGACTCTTTTTCTCTCCACTCCCACAAACTTTTAGCTCTAGACCAAAATAGAGATAATTCATTTGGATTATCAACCAAGATCCTCCAAAGTGCCCAAGGAACCTTACTGCGTAATTCCGGACTAGCAAGACTTAGAAACTTTACCAACAAACTTTCCTGACCTTGTGTTGAGCGGATGTCATATTTAGATAACAAGTATTCAACCAATAAGTGAAATGCCAATTGAGTCGTTTGATGTAAATGTGATTCAGTTACAAAACCTTGAGTTACATATTGTATAGCTCGCTCATACTTTGGTAGCATTATTTGAAATAACTCTGCCCAATAACGATTGATTATGTACGAGTCCCATGCGGAGACAAACAACCAAATGCTCTCATCATCTCCATCAACAGGAAAGATTTTATCCAGATTATTTCGAGTCCAATCTTTGTCAATCCAATATAGTGTAGGTAATCGCCACCCAAATACTGAACGCACAGCTCGACTAGGCTCAACATCTGGATTAAGCTTTTGTTCCAATTTCTCTCGTAGGTTGAGCGGCAAACTTCTCGCGGGTTCTGACGCACCGACATCTTTTACAAGGCACCTATAATTGAAGTCAACACTAATAATCAATGCGTCTAAAGCAACTGGGCGTACATGATTCAAAGCTACAGTCCTTGGATCATTATGACCAAACCAACCTTCGGATGGTCTGTCATCATCAACCGTAGGATCTGAATCGTCCACCAATTTCAATAACAATTCCTGTACATCACTCACATACTCTAGCGGAATTGTTTTCTCATGATTAGAAAAGCCAACTTCAAACAATCGGGCAACAGCCATCCTGACATTTCGCCACGACTCATCGTTGTAAGACATTATTTTTGCGTTATCCCAAACAATTTGATTGTCAAGCAGACTCTTGCATAAGCTAATGATAACCGACCAAGAAAGTGGATCTTTATATTCGGGATTAGCCCACCGAGATAGAATAGCCATTGCAAATTCCGAACGCATCATGGCGATTCGGGATAAATTGGACTCATATATTTTTGGGGATGAACAGACGAGCTTGGCTATTTCATTCGCAAAACCTGCATAAGTAATTCGCTCAGGACCAAACCTCTCGTCGGCATTGGGTCGCCAAGACTGAACAGTATTTAACAAATCGTCAGGTGACAGAGTTTCCAAATCTTTTTCTGAAAATGGGCTGACATCAGAAATTGTAAATCCTCCAGACATCCATGATAAAAACGATGGGTGATCTGGTATGCGACTCTCTTGAATTAATTCGTCAAGCAATTTCTTGTTCTGGTCGTCAAGATAGTCCTTTATCATCCACAACCGATCACGTATCCAGAATTTTTTTTGATTTGATAACCATTCCTCACGATCAAAATCTGTGTCTTTGTAGATTAAATCTGCAATTCTACTTAATTCGCCTATATCTGGACCATCTAAAATTATGGCAACCATTGATTCCTTTTCAGAATCAGATAATAGAGGAAAGCCATTGGCAAGTAGCATAAAATATTCGTGGTGTGTGCTAATCTCATCTATATTCACTCGACTGATTAATTCAAGCGGTATTTCTGATGGAAACATCCCTGACTGCATTTGTAACAGATAGAGCCCTAGTCGCCGCAAGATATTATGACGCTCATCTAGATATCGTTTTACAATACTTTTGAATTTATCTTGATCCGATTCAGCTAAGATTTCTAGTGTGTCTCGAAGCGCACATAGAACTTGATCGTTGTAGGTGTTCAGAATATCTTGATCTGTGTCTTCAATAGCACTTCGCCAAGATGAAGAAAATTCTATAGCTGGATTTCCCGATTTATCAGCTTCTTTCTTCAAATTATTAACTAAATGTTTTTCAAGAATTAAAGCAACTTCTTTAGGTGATTGATTTTTTAATTGATCGAACGCCGCCAATGGATGTTGTTTCGATCCAAACATTTCCCTATGGTCATTAAATACCGACTTCGACGATGTACTTATAGTACGTGGGGCAATAACGGCGTCAAACAACTTTAATGCGGCTTCTGTCCTGTTCTGTGATAGCAAAAGTTCTATAAATTCAAGAATTTCTTTTTCAATCATTTCTCTAATATCAGGATCAGATAACCAATGAAGAAGCCTACCTAATACTTTTTCTGATTCTGAGACTGGTATCTTGCATAATGCTTCAATTGCACGGGCTCTATACCAGCCATGCCCTGAGATCACATTTACATGCTGGATAACAATTTCAGGTACTTGCGATGCTACCGAAATTAAAAAATATTGGGCATCCCACGGTTTGAGAGAATATCCATTTTCTACTTTTTCGGGTTCAGGGGGGGTTGTAAAGAATCCCTTATCCCATAGTATATATGCCCAGGCGACGCTTGGATTGCTGCGAAAAAAATAAAAACGCAAATCGTCTTTTGTTTGAAGAAGACTGACTATTAGTTCAGCCGCGTCAGAATCGAAAGATGGATTTTCGGCGTGAATATATTTGTCGAGCAATGCGGTTTGGGCATAAAAGGGAACAGGTTTGCTAGCCATTGAATACTTCCTCAAAAAACCTTAACCGCATAGATGAGCTCCTAGAAGCGTAGATCGACTCGACCCACCAGAATACATTTCTCGATTTATGGTCAGGTATCTCATTCAAGATACTTTGCGGCAGAAGAAGTCTATCTGCCGCATCTCGAGCATAAATATAGTCCTGAAATTTCTCGTGTCGGAACCTATACATACGACCTTCAACAAAGGTGATTATTCCCCAACTAACCAATCTTTGTAAGGCAGCTGGAGCAGGCATTTCTCGTTCGATTATGCCGTCAGGATGGTTCAGACCTAATCTTGATAAATTTGCAGCATATTTAAACATTTCTTCACCCGCATCCCTGCCTTCGCGCACATACCAGGTATCAATATATTTTTCCCAAAGATATACAACGTCGGTCAAAGTTGAAAAATCAAAGTCAGGTTGTTGACTATGAATTTGTCCGATTAATTCCAAATTCAATAGATTCTTTCCAAAACTTAGGACTTCAGGTGAATAATCTTTTACGTCTATTAACCCCAGAACGTTGGCAACCTGGTCTTGGGTTATTTCATTACAAATAACTTCCGCTAAGCCGTTTGACAACAATCCATTTAATAAATCCCGCTCGTGCAATTCTTTGTTTCGACATACTGCCATTAATTCCAAGCCATTTATTCCTTGAACCAGCTCCTGAATTAATTCAACAACGATCTTCGCAGACCTCAGTCCAGCAACATTGTCGAGTTGATCAAGAATAATTCGGCACTCATTAACATCACAAATTTGCTCAATAGTGGAAACAAATGAATCGGTCAAGTCTAAATATTCTCGTAAATCCTTCTCTGTCTGGCTAGTGCTGATATCGCGGGCATCAATTAATAGTGTGGCTTTACCAGTCTCCATCGCATTTTGCGCAATTCTCGCAGCAATCCCACTTTTTCCAGTGCCCGCTTCACCTGTTAACACCACATGTTGTCCTTTTAACAACTGTCCTTCAACAAGAATTGCCTCGCTGCGCACTAGCGGTTCCTTCAACCCAGGGATTTTGGTTTGTATTTTGCGAAGATTTCGAGACGTGATGCGAAAAAATTTTTCTTTAAGTAGCTTAATGTTCTCATTGCCTTGTTCACCTAATGATTTATTTCCCATTTTCTCCAACAATGACTTACCACTTGGAGTGGTGCCACGACGAATAATTTCGGTAAATGTCTCGCCGAGTGATGTAGTTACCCCCTTTTCAAGGTCATTAGGATTATCGAATTCTTGGCGCAGGTGTCCTGTTGTGAAGTCAGAAACGCGATTGAGAAATTGCTCTTGCCGATCAAAGTTTGGTTTGGACTTCTCTTCTTCCCGTAACTTGCGAATCCAAACAAGAACTGGTTTGCCTGATTTGAGTGCCAGATCAAACTCAAATTCGGTTGCCGAGACATTTTCATCAGGGATGACCCATCCATAGCGATGACTGTAAACTCCAATATAGATATTGCATTCGTCAATTTGTTGCTCGATCCAAGCACGCGGTGATTGTGTTTGTGAAGCGGTAGTCTCTGCGCGAATACCCGTTGAAAGCTTCGTAGAAACCACAGCCCGATCAACTGCATCGCGCTCTGGTTGCATATCATCTTGTGTGCCACTGATGAATATCTTCAGTTTTTCCATTTAATTCACCCATTCAGCAAATCAGCTAGCAAACACACGGCGGACTTCATCCCGGCGAGAATTTTTCATCAAGAAGACTCCCACGTCAATCAACCACTTCTTTTTTCCATCGGATTGGACCCAATTCAATTGGCATGGCTCTTACCAATTCATAAAACCCATCCAGGTCATTTTGAATATCTGTATAAATATAGGGTCTAAGCAAACCCGGAACGGGAGATGAATTGGGATAGCGCAAAGTGACTATTGAGAACTTGTTTCCTTTTAAGCGTTTCTGTGCGATGGCATAATCAACTTCTGTCGCTAAATAATTTTCATCTTTGAAGTTTTCTGTAATAAAAAACACAGCGGCGCAAGATTTCTCAAAACCATCCAGAATTCCTCTTTCTAGGTTGGTTCCTGCGGGCATATCTGGTTGGTCGAGCCAGGGTTCAAAACCCAGTTCTTTCAGAGCATTGTAATATCTCATAACAATAGGTTTATCCACAGATTTGTGAGACAGGAAGATACGGGTCTGTTTTGCGCTTGGAATCCTGCTCAATGGCACGGCTTGCAAGGCACGCTCTTCGGGCGTTGCAATATCAGCCGCTTTAGAAGCTCGTTCAGATAATTCATTGACCAAGGGACGTATGACTGCAGAACGAAACGCATCAATTCCTTCTCTTCCCTTGGATTTACCTATTGCAAAACTAAAAGAGAAAATATGACGTGGATTTTTTGCAAGTAATCTCAAAATTGCGAGTTTTAATGCAATATCTTCCTCCAGGTTCTGTGGGAAGCTGATTTCCCTTTCAGAAGAGGAAACTCGTTGCCACCAAATTTCACCATCTGTTTGTTGGCGTTTCTCGATAGAATCAATGATTGGCTTAATTAATTCATCCTGATCGCAAAACTCAACAAACCTTTGAACGTTTAGCTCAAACGTAGATGAATCTTCATGCAAAAGATCATCTCTTCTTTCCCGGAAAACTCGTAATGATTGCGTGATTTTATCTTTTTCCATTTTTGTTTTCCTTCTCAAGTAAGCACAACATCTTTGCCACAGTAGGGGCACTTGACAACATCAAAATATCCATCACGAACTTTGATGGATTTACCGCAGCACAGCAAGTCTATTTTCATCATGTCTGGTGATTCGGGACCCGAAATCGGTCGCGGGGGTAGGGTAGAGTCGTAATCGAAATTTATTTTGATTCCAAATGCTCCCATTGAACGAGAAGATCGCTTTATGCCGTCAGAAAACTCAGAAAACATGCTTTGGATATGCGGCAAGACATATTCTCTCATAATAAATCTTCTCAGATATTTTTGAAACTCCGAGGTAAGCATATTCCCTGATTCGGCACGATAGTTACAATAAGGGCAACACAAATATTGCGAGGTTTGTTCCCCCTCAGAAGTAGACAAACTGACTCCACCAACCTCGTCTTCAATCCTTCGAAATGCAGGTTGAAGCATTGAAGTCATTTCAGCAGGATCAACTTTTGTTTTGAAGTCGCGCCCACAATTGGGGCAAGTTCGACGAAAAAAATCATCCTTGTCGAGCGAAAAGGTGAATGAAAAGTGGAGGATATTGTCATCTGACATGTTGACTTTACCTCAACTTCCAACGAAACGCCTGCGCTAGAATGGACTGATTCGCCTGCTCAGTGCGATGCATGGTAGATACATAGTTCTGCCAAACCCATACTTGAATTTGTTTGTAGGTTGCCAATGATTTTCCTCCAAGAAATCAAATTGTGGGCAGACTCGATATATAGCACAAAGTTACATCCATCAATTCGGCTCCACAAGAAACGATAAATTCATACCGATCCATTTGGAAAGCGTCAAAGTCAAACTTTATCTCCATGAAATAGGTTCCACCGTACTTGTTAACGAACGTCTCATCCTGTGCGGAGTGTCCCAAAACTGTTTGATTCCCTTCGCAAACGTTATGAACAATGATTACGTTGGATTCCTTTTACACCTCACCCGCATCAGTGACCATATTGAAGTCTACTCCCAAGGCTTCGAAGTGTTTTTCGCCGCAACGGATTTTGTCGGATTCAGAGGTGCGGAGCTTGAGGAACTGATCTTTCTTCACGCCTTTGGTTTCGCGGACCATGTAGATGGTGTTGTCGTTGTGTTTGACGATTGCCCAGTCGGGAATGTATTTGCCGACTGGAGTTTCGATAAAGAATTTATCAGGGAGTTTCAAGAAGAGTTTGATGTCTTCGCGTTCGTCCAGTTTTTTTGCAAATTCATATTCAACAATGGAACTGTAGACCACATACTCATGGGTGGAATTCTTAACTTGCAAGGCGCTTAGGTAGTTGATGATCTCTTCATTCTTGAAGATCGCCATTTCCCATTCATCTTCTTTGCCATCGACGACAAGTTTTTCGTACTTGATGCCATCCACCAACAGACGGTGAAGTTCGTGCTTGATAATGTAAGCGACCTGATCCATAAACTTCTGCGGATCGAGGAAGAATTCTTCGAGGCGACCCGACTCTTTGAGAATGCGAACCAAAGTAGCACGGGTTAGTTCGGTTTGTTCCTGCAGATAAGCCAGAATGTCGGGCATAGGGCGTGAACGATAATCCACTTTTTCTTCTGAAACGCTGACAGCGTTTGAAGCGACACCACCTTTTTTGATGTCCACCTGCCCTGCTGTGACGCGAATTTTTGGGGCTTCGATGCGCGGCATTGTCCTGATTGTGCGGACAGCACTGATCACCAATTCGTCGGTGCTGAATTCGACGCGGTAGGTAGTTTTAGGCTTGATCTTGCTCCACAATTCAAGGAATTCTGGACTGGCTTCGATGGCTTTCTTAAAGCGATTCGGACCTTCCTGCTTTTCGCGGCGGATGTGACGCTCGATCAGGTATGAGGAGAGTAAATCCGTAACAGCGGGGGCGAGGGAGGAGAGGGTTTCGGGGAGATTTAACTTGAAGTCGGGGCGACGCGGGTCAAAGGTCGGTTGGATGCGGTTGTTTTCATCCAGAATCTTTTGCTCGATGAGGGCAGTTCGAATTTTCTGGGCGGCTTCCCGTCCAATGGGTCTTTCCTCTTCTTCAACAATCTGGGTGAGTTTGGATAAAGCAACTAATGGAATCTTACCGAAAGAAATACCTTCACTTTCGTATTCGCTTTGAAGACCGCGAGCGAAATCTTCATAGGTTTCGTTGGCAAAGACATAGAGTTTGTTGATCGAGTCATCGCGGACACGCTCGCCATTTTGATCCACAGGCAAACGCAAGCCGCGCCCAAGGGTTTGGCGACGTTCGCGTTCGGTGGACATTTCACGCAGGTTGCAGATCTGGAAGACATTGGGGTTATCCCAGCCTTCGCGGAGGGCGGAGTGGCTGAATATGAAGCGCAACGGCTCCTCTATGGATAGCAGTTTTTCTTTCTCTTTCATGATGAGGTTGTAGACTTCATCATCTGCCTGGGTGTCGCCGCGTGTGTCTTTGAGGATGCCTTTTTTATCTTGGGCGAAGTAGCCGTTGTGGAGTTTTTCGATGGGCAGTTTCAGCCATTCGAGTGAGGCGAAGCGTTCTTCCTTTGCCAATTCTGCAAGGGTTTCTTCGAAGGCTTTAGCGAATTTACCTGCGATGGGCTTGCCCGCTTCATCGTAATCCCGATAATTGGCGACACGGTCAATGAAGAACAAGCTCAAGACTTTGATACCGTGCCTTTGAGTCTGTAATTCCTTTTCAAGATGGCGTTTGACGGTGTGCTTGATCTGCGCACGCCAAATATCATCCCGCATTCCGCCGACCTCTTCGCCCAGGCGCATAACACGCCCATTTGCAAAGCGGATGAATTCATTCTCTGGTTCGGCGTTGATTTCTGCAATTTCGTAGCCTTCCTTATAGGCGGCGCGTTCATTCGAGAGTGCATACAGGTCTGCGCCATTCTTGACGGTGACTGTCTTTTCACGCGGACCTGCATCAGTTTGTTCCTGAATGCGGAGTTTGGCTTTGATACCGTTTTTATAGTCTATCTTGTCCACGCGGACATACGCTTCATTAGCGCCGCCTTCCACTGCGGCAGAAGCGACAACAATTTGCTTGACGAGACGCAACTCAAAGGCACGGACAGGATCGAGTTGGTAGATCAAGTTATAGGGATTGGTATGAGTCGCTGAATATCGCAAGGTGCAAAGTGGATTGAGCGCTTTGATGGCTTCCTGCGCCTTGTCGGTGTTATCTACGCTCTGCGGTTCGTCAATGATTACGATGGGACGCGCCGCCTGCACAAATTCGATGGGCTGGCGACCCGAGAGTTTGTCGCTTTCCTTGTAGATGACGTTGCTTTTCTTTTCTTCTTCGGTGCCCGTGAAGTTCTTACGGAACGCGTCAATGTTGATGACCAGGATCTGCAAGGTGTTGCTGGTGGCGAACTGGCGCAGGCGATTGATCTTTTTGGCGTCGTAGACGAAGTATTCAGGTGTAATGTTGTAAAGGGTCTTGAAATGCTCTTCGGTGATCTCCAAATTCTTGAGGACACCTTCACGAATGGCAACGCTCGGCACAACGATAATGAATTTCTGGAAACCGAACTTTTGTGATAACTCGAAGATGGAGCGTAGGTAGACATAGGTCTTGCCTGTGCCTGTTTCCATTTCCACGGAAAAGTGGGGGACACGCCTGGCTCGGTCTGCGGGCACATCGAAGTGTTCCCAAGACTCCAACGAGGCGTTTGGATCGGCGATCTCTATATCGTTTCGGTGTTGGACGGTACGCGTGTTCTCGCACAACCGATCTTCATCCAGCAATAACTGATTGCCGACACCCAGTTCGGTTTGCGCCTGACCAGCAAAGATTTCGCCATAATCCACAACATGAACAGGCGTCATGGTCGGCGCGGACTGTGGCTGACCTTCAAAGAGGTCGGTTACGGCGGCAACGGCGTCGAGTTGGAATTGTTGGTTGGCGTCAAAATGGATTTTCATAAGAGGGTGTCAGGTTTCAAACGGTTAAATCAGAATATCTGAGAATGAAAAATACAAATACTTAATCTGCATTATGAACGTGTCGATTTTTCAAAGAGTTGAACTATCAATGATTTGACAGTTAAGAACTAGATCCAGCCCTGTTGTTTCAGGCGCTCCCATGCAGTTTTGATGTGTTCGGGTTTGAAGTGTTCTCGTTTACGCTGGTTCCATGATTCAAAACCATGCACTGCTGCCTTGTAATCATTTTTTACGCTGGGATCTTCCTGCGCAAGCCAGTGAACTGTAGCAAGTAATTCCATCCCATAGGGTGTTTCAAAACCATCAATGAGGTTGCTAACCTTTTCCAGACGTTCCTGTGTATCGGGATGATCTTTTAGAAATTGTTCGGCTTCTTCTTTTGCGTTTGGAAGCAGGTAAATGTTCGAAGCGTTACTTCGATCTCCATACCCTGAAAGATAATGCCCGTTCAATCGCTGAATGACAAAATGTAGTTTCTCCGCATATGGTCCAAACTGATTTCTAGCGTAATCCAATCGAAGCGGCTCCCCGACGGCTTGTAAAAAGTATGCCAGTTTTTGAATCTCTATTTGCGTCAGACGATAGCCCGGCAAGGCGTATTTTTCGATTAACTCGATCAATGCTGCCCTTCCAACAGTAAGACCGGGGCGGCTGGTTCCAACCGCCATTTTCTCCGCTTCAGGTGCGCCTTCGGGCGCATACAGCCAGGTTTCTACATCAGAGACTTTTTCCAGCGCTGCCAGAATGATTGGACGAACTTCGTTCCAATCCAAGCCGCCAAAACCGCAACCAAGAGGTGGAATGGCAATCGAACGGATTTGCCTTTCACGAATCACGCGGATCAGGTCTTGTAGCCCTGCTTCAATATCTTCGAGGCGGGCTTTACCGCGCCAATGCCGTTTGGTGGGGAAGTTGATAATGTAACGCGGATTGGTAAATTGACCGGTTTCAAAGACGTGCATTTTTCCCGGGATGATTTCTTCGCGTTTGGCGGCTTTTTCGTAGGCAGCAAAATTGGCTGGAAATGCCTGCTTGAATTGCAGGGCAATTCCTTTTCCCATGACCCCCACTGTGTTGACCGTGTTAACCAACGCTTCAACGTTGGCACGCAACAGGTCGCCGCTCATAAACTTGATCATGGTGTTCTCCATATTTAATAATACCACGTGGGTTGAATCTCAATGAGGGGCTTTTCTTCAAGTTCCGCCAACAGGGCGGCAGTTTTCTTTGCCATTGTCTGAGTGGCAACGCCGATTCTCTCGAAAAGCGAGAAGGGGAAGAATTCATGCACTAAGAACTCAGCTTGCCGCCTGCGTTTGCGGTCGCCATCTTCATTTGTGTCACGCCAGATGGTGGCTCGCATGATGTTCCAGTCCACTTTACTCAAGTCTTGCAGATCCTGATAAAAATGGCTGATGCTCATTTCGGCATGACCATCGGTAAAGACGAATGGAAGCCCGCTTTGCAAGACGGCTTCTGCCGAGGATACCAGGTGCAATACTTCAGATTGTCCACCTTGATAGCCTTCCACATTGCCGCGTGAGATCGAATAGAGCATGGGCGAGCGCGGTGCAAAGTAAAACGGGACGTAATCTGCAACCACTCCATGAGGCGGAATAGGGACATTCTTTTGCGCACGCCGATCTTTGATGTGCTGGTGGGCAATGCTGACATGCGCCAGATTGCGCTGAGACACGACACGATCACACCACAATCCGCCATCTTGCAGGATACCGGGCAAGTTTCGAATGTGAGTGATATGAAAGATGTCCGTCATGTTATACCGTCTTAAACACAACTTCTTTTGTCTTGAAAATCTGTACAGCATTTGCCTTGAGTTGATCATTACCAGCAAAACCCAGATCGAGACAGATAACACGCTGGGGTTTCTTCTCTGCCATCGCACGGATGACTTCCAGGGTGAGTTCTTTTTCCAGGCAGATCAACATTCCACCGCCAGCCACACTGTAAACAGCTTTGCCTTCCAGTTCAATCTTTTCAACGGGCGTTGTAAGCGGGAAGCCGCTCTTGAGCAAGATTTCGTATAGGATATCGTCGCTCGTCTGTCCTTCACGGATGTGGTCAATATGCAATTCCAACTGTTGAGCGAGTGCAGCGCCATCCTTTGGAGCGGATGCATCCCACCCTTTGAAATTGGACTCTGCTAATTTGAAGACACGGAAGCCGCGATCTTGCACCTCACCCATTGGTAATTGACCTGCCTCCTCGTCACTAAGTTTTTTGATGACACGGCGTACACGTTCTTTAGTGATGTCTGCAATAGTTGGGAAATCTTTATTTTCGGTTGGTTCGGGCAATTGAACAAGGATAAATTTGCGACTTCCATTATCTTCCTTGTTGAGGTCAAGAACCGCATGAGCGGTAGTGCCTGAGCCTGCAAAAAAATCCAATACAATTGAATCTTCATCCATTCCTTGTTTAGCAAGGCGATGAATCAAAGAAGATGGTTTAGAGAAATCGAAGACATCTTCCCCAAATAATTCACGGATTTCACTCGTGCCATCTGCAGTAAACACGTCATCGATTATGCTCGCAAATGCAACAAATTCATTCTGTAGATCAGCGCGAAATTTTTTCTCACGTGGGCGCCCATCGGGTTTATCAGGAAATAAAATACACCCCGTTTCTATTAGTTTCTGCATTCTATCCTGGGAATAGCGCCATCCTGTATTTTCTGGTGGAGTAAATGTGTGCATCGTAATTGGATTGACGATGGGATAATGTAAATTCGGTCTCTGGCTTTTTGTCGCCAATCCAAGCAGACTCCGACTCATCCATTCCCCACGTGGATCGTTGTCGGGATTAGCAAACTTAGTTTCATCGCGTTCTACTCCGCGCAAGACGCCAGTTTGTGAGCGAGCATATAGCATTATATATTCATGGTCAGTAGACACACCAGTTTTTGCTCTTGAATCAGGGTATTTTCTGCTTTTCCAAACAAACTGAGCGCTAAAACTTTCTTCGCCAAAAATCTCGTTCATTAATGAACGTAGAGGGGCTACTTCATGATCGCTTATGCTAATAAATATTAATCCATCATCGCTCAATAAATTTCTCGCCAAGTACAAACGAGGGTACATCATGTTCATCCAACGCGAATGAAATCTCCCATCTGTGTCGGTATTTGTACTAAACTTCTTACCTTCGTCATCTACTTGCCCAGTGTATTCCAAATAGGTTTGCAGGCTCTCGGCATAGTTATCGGGGTAAATAAAATCATTGCCTGTGTTGTAAGGTGGGTCAATATAGATCATCTTGACCTTGCCCAAATACGCCTTTTGCAGTAATTTCAACACTTCCAGGTTGTCACCTTCGATGATCAGGTTTTCAGTGGTGTCAAAGTCCACGCTTTCATCGGGCGCGGGCAGGAGAGTCCCTGTGCTGGGGGCTTGGATGGTCTTGAAGCAGTCGGCTTTGCCTGCCCAGGTCATGCCATAGCGTTCTTTGCTTACGTCCACGGTTTGTCCCAACACGAGTTTGAGTTTGTCGAAGTCGATCTTGTCCCCTTCGGTGCGAATTTCAGGGAAGAGGCGCAGGAGTTCGGCAGTCTTGTCTGCGGGGAGGTTGTGGGAGATGAGGTCAAGTTTTTCAGGTTGGTCGGTCATAATGCATTCTCTCTTGCGTATTGAAGAATTGAATTACAAAGTGTCATCAGGTTTTGGGATCTAAGACCTTCATTATAGGCGGCGGTCAACCATTCTGCAATGAAGAGGTCGTTCTTCTCGAGTCCGACTTCTTGGGCGTAATTTACACGGACTGTATCCGTAAGCCGCTGATAGTCCGCGCCAATATCGCTCTTGACTACTTCGGTCAAATTGTGATTCCATACAGCGTGGTTCATACCAATAATTGTATCTGCTGGAAATGGATCATGGGTAAGGTCTAGCAGGGTAAATATGGCTCTATTGTCCCGCTCGTGTTGTATCCTATGATCTGGTCGCGTCGTATTCCCGTCGGCATCAAAGACCACGTACACTGGCAGGCCCAATTCCAAGGCGATGGCAAGTGGTTGGATAAGTTTGTCTTTTCCTCCCACAGGGATGATATGACAACCAAATCGTCTAAATTCAGTCCATTGATTGGATAAGTGCAACTCTGTCGTGATATATGAAATATCCTCCAACCCCTCAACCAGGATAGGTACACGCGCAAAAAACATCTCTGCAATGTTGGGCTGAAGCGCCTGATGAATTTTTGCGATCAATCCAGCGATCCGATCATTAGGAACTTCACCCCTTGCCACACGAATACGGTCGCAGAGTTTCTGAAACTCGATTCCGCGAACTTTTGAACCAGCAACTGCATTCACTTTTCTCGTGAGCCTGATATCTTCGAATCCATCACCACTGACAAATAAAGGGGAATGGGTAGTCACAATTATTTGATTATTGCCCTTTGCCAGGTCAATGAAAACATCGGCGAGGTGGCGGGCTTGTGGTGGGTGTTGATACAACTCTGGTTCTTCGCAACCAAGGAGCAGGGTTGGCGCATCTGGCGCATCGGAATTTGCTAATTCCTGGAGAAGCGCAAGAAGATAGGAACGCTGCAAACCATTTCCCATTCTGGCAAGACTACCAATAAAATCGCCTTCTCCAGTTTTTATACCAGCAACTGGTTGTTGGATGGAGACAGATTTATTTGGATCTGATCGCCAATTCATTCCAAGTTGGACATTGGGATGTGCCCAATCTCCAAGTCGTTTTTGAAGGGATGTAGATATCTCTGCTAACCCAGCTTGGTTCTTGTCCAAAATCGCTTGATATTTTGAAAGAGTTTCTACTCTTAAGGCTTTTATATCATCATCAAATTTAATGTGATTGCGAACAGTTCTTTCAATTAATTTGCCGAGGGCAGTATCCTTTGCCTCCTCAATTTCATCACTCGCATCTTTAACTGCCGGCACATAGACCCAGGTAACAAATTTGGATAACTTTCCAGTGCTATTTATTCCGTAGAAGCTATCTTCGCTCGGGATCAAAACGCAGTGATCAGGGTGTCCTGCCTCATAAGCTCGGAGCGCTTCCGCTTTGTCGTCCTTTGAGCGCACGTTTGGTAAATCAGGAAACTGTTGCTGAAGCCCTGTATAAATTGTGCCTAGATCGTTTGCTGATGCTTTTGCTTTTTCACGATCAAAGAAAATACGGAACTCCTCAAATCCAAGCCTTTGTCCATAGTGTTTTATAGAACCATATCCTGTATTGGTGTCGAATACAGCTTCGGCGGTAACGATCAACTCATTTTGTCGAACATAATCTGATAATTCTTCAAGCGCAGATTGATTTAATTCATTAAACGTCACGGTAATGCGAACTGGATTTGCAGTGTCCATGCAAAAATAGTCTTCATCCTCAAGATTTGCAGTATCGAATGCAGATGACTGGTCTTTAAAGAACACATTGAGTGCTGCCAATACTGAAGACTTTCCGGCTCCATTAGGTCCTACAAAGCAGGAATATTTATTTAGATAAATGGTTTCATCTTGAAAACTGCGAAAATTTTGAATACGGATCGACTTGATTTTCATTGTAAACTCCACCTAATAACAAACAATAGCTGATTGTCCGACTTTTGCTCCAGCCGCCTGCTTACTTCGTCAAGTACGCTATCCTTCTGTCTATCCAATGTTTTGCTTGCAGTATCATAATTTCTCCAGGCTTCATCCCGTTTGGCTTCCAGTTTTCGAAGTGACTGTTGCTTTTCAAGTTTTTCAGGCAGGTTGGGTGCCAGGCGAGCCGCTTTCCGTGTCTCCTTGATGGTTTCATCAAGTTCATCCAATTCCGCTTGCAGAGAGGTGCGGCGGTCTTCCGCCCAACGGTCAAGTTTGTCAATCTCAATTTCAAACCAATTGGCATTTCGCTGGGTCAACTGTTCAAGCATAAGGTTTTGTTTGATCGCCTGAAGCTCGACAAGTCTAGATTCAACATCAGCTGCAATTGTTGTCTCGTTTTCTTTTTGCGCAGCCAAGTCAAAGAACCGTTGAATTTGCTTTTCGTCTATTGTCTCGCCATCATCTGTAAAGCCTGATAAAACCAGATAGTCTTCGGCTTCCAATGCTGTCACTGAATAATGACTGCACATCAACCAACCAGATTTGCCACTTAGCGTATCTAAAACCGCTATACGTTTACCGCTTTTAGAATACTCAAAGGTCACTTCTCGCGGTGGAGTGGGCAATTCCTTCGCCTGTGCCAGGAGACGTTGCGCTAATGGATGTCCGACACGATAGGTATTGGCATCTTCCACCTGTTTTCCCATGCGGTAGGGACCAGAGTGAATTGTTTCACCAGGGAACGGATTCTTGTGAAGGACGAAACTGAATCCATCTTTATCGAAGTGTGCATAGTCTTTCAGGAGTTCATGAGTCACGAGCCACAATTGCTGATTGAACCGGTCGAGAAAATCATGACTTTGAATACGGACTTTCTCAACCACTTCTTGATCGAAATTGTTGAGTAGCTGTTCGCGGGCATCCTTTTGCCCTTCGGTAATTTCCGCCTCCAACTCCTTTTGAAGCTGATCAAACTCAAATTGAATTTGTTCCTGTGTTCGGCATTGCTGGTAGATCGCCGCGATTCGTTTTTCAAAGTCCACACCCGATTCGACCGCACCAAGAATTTCATCGCTTGCACCGAACACTCCATCGAAAAGGCGGAATTTTTCAGCAAGTAATTCATAAACCCTTAAGTCTGCCGCATTCTTCTTGTTCAGGAAGTTGACCACAACGACATCGTATTTTTGTCCGTACCGATGACAGCGCCCAATGCGTTGCTCAATTTTTTGAGGATTCCACGGTAGATCATAATTCACCACGAGGTTGCAGAATTGCAGGTTAATACCTTCCGCCGCTGCTTCGGTGGCAATCAGGATCGCTGCTTCCTCACGGAAGGTATCTACAAGGGCAGCACGCATATCCGCAGTAGGTGAGCCGCTTACGCGATCTGTGCCTTTGTGTTTTTCGAGCCAGTTGCGATAGATCTCTTTCGATTTTGCATCCGTGTTCGTGCCGTTGAATAACATCACTTTGCCGGCAAACTCTGTCTGCTCCAGGACACGGAAAAGGTAGTCCTGTGTACGGCGCGACTCTGTAAAGATGACGGCTTTTTGTTGCAAAATGGATGGGCCTTGTTGTTCCTGTGCTTTTCTGGCGGCATCGAAGCCTTTTCGCAAGGCGGTCAAGAGTACTTCGCCTTTCGAGTTGCGGATGATGGATTTTGCAAGATTGTGGAACTCGCGTAGCTGTTCCATTTCCTGTTTGAGTTCGGTGAGCTCTTGTGGTGTTAGCCTTGGCTTCTCTTTCACTTCCCCGTTTTCATCTTCATCCCATTCATCCGCCAATTCATCGAGTTCCTCCCAATTTTCAGGAAGATCTTCAGGTACATTATCAACTGCTTCGGATTCGGCTGCAGCGCTTTCTAATCTCTTGACCAGGCTATCCAACGTTCCAGAGATCGCGTATGTAGAGGATGCAAGCAATTTTCGCAGAATCAAAGTGACCAAGGCTCGCTGACTTGCCGGCAGAGCATATAACTTTTCCTGTTGCAAATATCCGGAAACCAGATCGTAAAGACGCTGTTCCTCTTCAGACGGTACAAATTCCTGAACCAAGGCATGGCGGTTGGTGTACTTAATATATTCGAGTACCTGTTTACGCAAAGTCCGTTTGCAAATCGGTTTGAGTCGTGCCCGAAGATCGTCAAAATTGACATCGTTGCCCAGGCGGGCAAATTGTGCCTTATAGCTTTTGAAATCCCCAAAAGAATATTCATCAATAATACTTACCAGCCCATACAATTCAAGCAGAGAATTCTGGAGTGGTGTTGCTGTAAGCAGCACTTTTGGGAAAGGAGCAATTGCCTGTTTAATTGCATTTGCGATTTTGTTTGATGGTTTGTAAACATTTCGTAGACGATGAGCTTCATCGATCACCACAAGATCCCATGAAACTTGTCGCACATATGGTTCTTTGGAGCGAATAAACTGATAGGAGCATAGGATAATGTTTTTCTGTTCGAAGGGATTCAAGTTTCCTTGTCGGATGAATTCATTGAAACTTTTACTCTCTAAAATGACAGAGGGTAAAAAGAATTTATCTGCAAGTTCTTGACTCCACTGCTTCCGCAAATTGGCAGGGACGATGATGATTAATTTTCGTTTTCTCTCCGCCCATTTCTGTGAGAGTAAGAGCCCGGCTTCAATTGTTTTCCCCAATCCGACTTCATCTGCTAGGATTGCACCTTTTGAAAACGGATTGCGAAAAGCAAATAACGCCGCTTCAATCTGATGGGGATTCAAATCCACTTGAGCATCCGCCAATACTGACGCAAGTTTCTCCACGCTGTCAGAGGAATGACGGCGGGTTAATTCGTGGGCAAAGTAGCGGATATGTTGAGAAGTTAGTTGCATTGGCTAATTAAAACAGCTTTATTTGATCCCAAAGATTGTATTATAACTACAATCAATTCTCTGAAACTGCATTAGATGATGGCACGATTGCCAAAGCGCAAAGCAGCTGTAATTTCGCGGGATCCAATCCATTCTGGTCTGCCCAGTTACGGCGCGCCCGCTCAATCCACGAATCAAAGGCATCTTCGTTTGGATAAGTTTCAAAGGATGCTTTTGGAGTCTCTGGGAAACAACGGATAATGCGCATTGCATCATCACGTCGCCGACTGTCCTCCAGCGGTCGACCGTGTGCATCGGCAAGAACCGTGTCAATGTGGTTACGTCCACGGCGAAGGAGTAGAAATAGGCGCTTGCGACCTGGTTTATTCATGGCACTGCGAATCCCCGCCGGCAGTTTCAAAATTTCGTCCTGGTTTGGAATGGTAGCCAAATCGTTATAAAACGTACTGGTTGTCAGATCTTCCACCGTCTGAAGAAATTCCATTACTTGCTCCAAATCCAAATCTGCGGTTGAGTCACTTGCAAGGAACATCTCGCGCCCCAATTTTTCCATTTCAATTTCCTGGGTCATACCTCCTCCTTGCTGACTTTCTCTGTGAACCATTACCGGGATTTGTGCAAGTGATCGGTGTTGACGGCTCCTTTCCTGCAATCGGTGTTCCCAGTTCCGCGCATGACGGATTCTCTCATGATCCATCGTGGATGGCACAAAGTTGTAGATAATTACGTCACGGGGTGCACCCCAGGGACGTAAAACCCGTCCCATGCGTTGTGCCAATTGAAGGACTGTCCACGGCAAATCGTAGTTCACCAGGATGGATCCATCCTGCATGTTGAAACCCTCTGACATGGAGCGAGTAGCAATTAGAACTTGGATTTCCTCCTTGTCATTCTTCTCTTCCGGCAAGACCTCGTTGGCGATTGGAGCAAATCTACGCAACAAATCATCAAGGTCAGGAGTGTCAACAGTTGTATCAACTTCAAGAGAAGGTATGAGCTTCTTTAATCCGTCTTTCAAGGAACGTGCAGTTTCATGATATTCACAAAATACTACAACCTTCTCGTTCCCAGCTTCTTTTATGAGTTGCATCAAGTGTGCAAGTTTTGGGTCGTTGCGTGGTCTTAATGTATTTTGCACCAAAGAGCGCTTTTCGCGAATGAATGCCGTTAGTTCCTTTTGCTTCGCAAACGAATAATTGTAGTTTCCCTTTTCTAGTTGACTACAAACGTTCTGTACTTCGGCGGGTGAGGAGCAAAACTGGTGCAAGAACAAGGCTTCCTGTAAGGCAAGCCGTTCTCCTTCCACAAGCGGCATATCCAAAGGTAAATAAGCTTGAAGTGGCTGATCTGGTTTTTCTATCTTCTTGTATAGCAGTTTGCTTTCGAATAGATCAGCCAAAAAATCGTCGAAGGGATTTCGGTATCGTATCGTTCTGAGACTGATCCGTCTCGGAAAATATCTTTGGTCGTTTTCTGAGAAGACAACGAATCTTTCGCCATTTACATCTTGCTTGCTAAAATGGCGGACGACATCTGGAGTCGTCAGCACGGTACAAGGGGGGAGTTCGGGCAAATCAGAAAGTTGTTTTGCCTGCCACATCTGAGTCTCAACTGTAAATCCCAGAGCAGTGCTTTGCGCTTGTTTGGGCGCCGGCAATAACCGCAACTGGCTTTCCACCTCTGAGAAATCCTTTCCGTATGGTGTTGCCGTAAGCAGTAATACTTTTGCGCCTTTTTCTCTTGCCGCTTTTTGAATACGGTCATTGCTTAAACGCAAATCTCCACCGTTAGCCTCCTCATTTCGGAGACGATGAGACTCATCTAAAATTATCAGTGTTTGTTGATTGACTTGCTTTAACTCATGTTCAAGGATGGGTAAATTCGAGTCGCCATCTTTACGTGTCAGGGTGTGATAGGAAAATTCTATGCTCGGTACTCTGGCTGAACGCATGGAGCGGCGCCATACCTCCCGCAGACCTGCCGGGCAAACGACCAAGGCACTGTCGATATCACCCTGCATTCGTAAATAAGCCGCAACATGAGCGGCAATAACAGTTTTTCCGAGTCCAGTAGATGCGATAAGAAACGCCCCATCATGTTCCGTCATGGAACGAAGCACACTAGAGACAACGCCTTCCTGATATTTTGCTAAAGGAGGCAGCTGTGGGGCAGCTCCTTCCTGTGGAAGTCCATATAATTCTAGTAAGGCTCTTGCATAAATGATATACGGATCGTATGCCTTCAACCAGGAACGCAGCGCTTCGATTAATTCTGCAGTGATCTGGCGGGCTTTTTCAAAGTAAAAATCAAAGCGCTCTACGAAATACGCAACATCCTCGGCATTATTAATAGTAATTCCCGCCTCACGACTGACACAAAGCCCGTGATAAGAAAAATTTGCAGAGGTAACAACTGTGGTTGTTTTATCCGCAATATAAAGTTTGGCATGGTGGTAGATGTATCGAGCATCCATGATTGGCGTATCTTGTGGAAGAGATGCTCCAACCGATACCGTCATCATGCCTTGTTCTAATGCTTCCAGCATTTGGCGCATAGAACGTGTCCGATTTTCCATCGGACCATAGGAGAGCTCGTTGACAAACTCCTGCAAAACCTCTCGCAAGCTGTCCTCGCCGCCTTCTTCTCGTCCAACCAACAATTTGACTTTCTTGCCGCTTAATATGTTTTGTAGCGCTTGAAACCCAGACCCTTCAAAATACGCTGTTGCAATACGCACCTGTTCAGCTGACGTCAAGGCAGATGAAATGCATTGAAGTGCAGCTCTTTTTCCATCGAAAAACCGAGAATTGTTGTTGAGATGATTGTCTGTATTTATCATATTTCCCCCAGTACATTCTCCTTGGGAGGTGA
>JAEURJ010000023.1 GCA_016789305.1 Anaerolineales bacterium
CTCCCTCGCCGAATTGACCGTGGATGACACCAAGACCGGTGAAGTTCCCTGTGTATTCCTCGAAGTTCAGCAAGTTAACAAAGACAATGTCTACGACCTCGTTGTCGTAAGTGGCTTCCAATCGTACGATGATGTCTATCGTGATATTCCCGAATCTGAACGCCCCGCCAAGCCGTAAGATAAAATAAGCAATCTGATACCCGGTCCTCCAATGGAGGACCGGGTATCCCAAAAATAAATCTTTGAGACTCAGGAGTTCAAAGTGGATAATGACATTATTCTCGAATTCAAGAACGTAACCAAGAAATTCCCTGGTGTCGTGGCGCTAAACGATGTATCGTTTAAGATTAGGCGCGGCGAAATCCATGGGATCTGCGGGGAAAACGGTGCAGGAAAATCCACTTTAATGAAAATACTATCAGGTGTATATCCGCATGACACCTACGAAGGCAGTGTGATTTTTAATGGCGAAGAGTTGCGATTGGGCGACAGTGCCATTAAAGAAGCCGGCAATAAAGGAATTGCCATTGTTTATCAGGAACTTACTTTGGTGCCAACCATGTCGGTTGGCGAAAATGTTTTTCTAGGTCGCGAACCATTGGAACGCGGCGCAATTAATTGGAACAAGCTCTATGCAGATACACGGGAGATCCTGACGAGATATCAACTGGATGTTTCCCCGCAAGTGACGGTCAAAAATCTCGGGGTCGGAAAAATGCAAATGGTGGAAATTGCCAAAGCGCTTTCTGAGAAGGCCTCCATTTTAATTCTGGATGAACCCACCAGCGCCCTGAGTGAAACTGAAATCGACAAGTTGATGGACATTCTTGGGATTCTCAAGAACAACGGCATTACTTGTATTTACATAACGCACAAACTGGATGAACTTTTTCGCGTCACCGATCATGTTACTGTTTTACGGGATGGCAAAGAGATCGTAACCGAGGAAACCAAGGCATTAACCCAGGAAAAATTGGTCAGCTATATGGTGGGACGTGAGATGAAAGAGCGCTTTCCAAAATCAAACCGTACCCCGGGCGATATTGTTTTTAAAGTTGAAAATCTCCACGCACTTGACCCCAACGAGACGAGTCGCAAAGTATTAAGTGGGATCAATTTCGACGTGCGTAAGGGAGAAATCCTTGGGATTGCAGGCTTGATGGGAGCCGGGCGTACAGAACTTGTAATGACCCTATTTGGTGAATACGGCCAAATTGTAAATGGCAAAATTATTCTAAATGGGAAGGAAATCATGCCCGCCAATGCCCGTCAGGCAATTGACGCAGGATTAAGCCTGGTACCCGAAGATCGTAAAGGAATGGGGCTAGTCCTCATCCAATCTATTTTGAAAAATATTTCACTGCCCAATCTGGATCAATTCGCCGGCTTCTTTAGGATCGATGCCGATGCAGAACTGAAAGCCAGCATGGAACAGTCGAAAAGTTTGACCATAAAGGCACCTACTCTTCAAGTGGCCGTCGAGACATTGTCCGGGGGAAACCAGCAAAAGGTTGTCATCTCAAAATGGCTGTTATCGAAACCCGTTGTGCTCATCATGGACGACCCAACCCGGGGTATTGATGTTGGTGCGAAGTATGAGATTTACAAATTGATGAATGACCTGGCTAAAAATGGCGTTGCGATCATCATGATCTCCAGTGACCTAGAGGAAGTGCTTGGAATGAGCGACCGCGTCATGGTGATGTGTAGCGGACGCTCCACCACCACCCTGTCTGTTGCCGAAGCCACTGTGGAACGTGTCATGTCTTTAGCCACTGGCATGTCATCCTAAAAAGAGAAGTCAATAAAATCCAAACGAGGTAATTCCATGGGTATTTCCAATCAAACTGCGCAGGATAAAACCAACTTCAAGTCCGAGCTATTTCAGATGCTGCGGCTCAATGTACAAACGTACACGATCCTGCTGGCGCTGATCGGCATCTGGGTGATCTTCTTCATCACCACTAAAGGCACATACCTTGCCCCCCAGAACATTTCCAACCTGTTTCGCCAAATGTCGGTAACGGCTTTCCTGGCAGCCGGCATGGTTCTGGTGATTGTGACAGGCAATATCGATCTATCCGTGGGAAAACTCGCGGGATTTGTCTCTGTTGTCGCAGCATATTTACAGGCAAACCTCTGGTACAAATACCTGCCGGATCAACCACTGTTATCGGCAGTACTTACCGTGGTTGTAAGCCTTTCCGTTGGCTCATTGTTCGGCGCCCTTCAGGGTTACATCATCTCCTATTTGCGCGTGCCATCATTTATCGTGACTTTGGGCGGTCAGTGGCTTCTTACCGGGCTTATCCTGGTAGTTACAGCTGGCAAAACAATTCCGGCAAACCAACCCTGGTTTTCAGATATCGCCCAGGGATATGTACCGATCACATGGGGCTGGATATTTGGCATCGTGGTGATCGGTTTCCTTTTTTGGAATATGTTTCGCAGCCGCCAAAATAAACGCAAACACGGTTTTGAACTGCAAAATATTTACATTGATTTGCTGGCTGTGATCTTTTCTTCCTTGATCATCCTTGTATATGTGTATAACGTGAACAGCTACAAGGGCATTCAAAACCCGGTGTTACTGCTTGCAATCACTGCCATGATCATGATCTATGTTTCGAACAATACCCGCTTTGGCCGTTATTCCTATGCCATCGGCGGCAATCGGGATGCGGCGCGACTCTCCGGTATCAGCATCTCGGGCATGGTCTTCAATATTTTCGTTTTGATGGGCTTCCTCTCAGGCGTAGGCGGCGTTGTGCTGGCCTCCTATGTGGGCTACGGCACTACGGCTGCGGGTGCAGGCTATGAATTGGATGCAATTGCCAGTTGTATCCTTGGCGGCACTTCCACACTGGGTGGCATAGGCACAATTCAGGGGGCAATGATCGGCGCGTTGATCATCGCCAGCCTCTCCACGGGTTTGCAAATGATGAACGTGGCTCCCGCCTGGCAATATGTTTTGAAAGCCATTGTGCTGGTTCTGGCCGTGCTTGCAGACGTATACTTCAAGAAGAATCGATAAATCATTGAAGTGACAGTCACTTGTGGTGACTGTCACTTTTTATTTTGGAAACCATGAAAACCGAAAAATTTCTAGGACACGATTGTGTCCCGTTGGAAAACGGGATATTGAAACTACTCGTCACGCAATCCATCGGCCCCCGCATTCTTTCCCTTGGCTTTGTAAACGGTGAAAACCTTCTGGCGGAACTTCCCAACTTTGTGACCGATTGTCCCGGTACAGGTACTTTCCATTTCTATGGCGGGCATCGTCTCTGGCACGCGCCCGAGATCCCCGGCCGCACTTACCTTCCAGACGATGAGCCGGTGACCATTTCCATATTTCAAAATGGATTAAAAGCCACGCAGCAAACCGAGCCCAAAACTGGTCTGCAAAAATCAATTGAGATCCAGCTGACGGCTGGCTCTACCCAAATCACGCTGACGCATCGCATCACCAACCACGGCTTGTGGGATGTGACCTGCGCTCCCTGGGCGATCACACAATTTAAAACAGGCGGCACGGCGATCTTTCCTCAAATCAAGACAGATACCGGTGTCCTGCCCAATCGCACTTTGACCTTGTGGCCGTACACCGAGATGGCCAACCGAAATGTCCATTGGGGCGGAGACTATATTTTGGTTCAAGCCAATATGACATCTCCCTTCAAGATCGGTTTTCCCAACCCGCGTGGATGGCAGGCGTACTGGCTGCATGAAACCTTGTTCGTCAAACATGCCGAATACAATGTCCAGGCTGAATATTATGATTACGGCAGTTCCAGCGAAAGCTATTGCAATGACAAGTTCATTGAATTGGAAACGCTTGCTCCCATCACAACGATTGCACCCGGAGCGACCGCGACACATATTGAAACATGGAATTTATACAAGGATATTGAACGTCCGCAAACTGAAGAAGAAGCGCAAACCCTTGCAGAAAAATTGGGGCTGGCGTAAAAACCCTTTCGAATTATGCAAAGTAATTAAATAAACGGAGTAAAAAACATGGCGTATTTTCTTGGCATAGACACATCCACTACATCCAGCAAGGCGCTGATCATCGACGAACACGGCGAAGTGATCGCGGTCGCCTCCTCCCCGCACACATTGCAAACTCCCAAGCCGTTGTGGTCGGAGCAAAATCCGCTCGAGTGGTGGGATGCGGTGTCAGCGAGTATCCGGTCTGTTTTGGAAAAAGCAGGCATCGGCGGGGAAAGCATCGCTGCGGTCGGGTTAACCGGCCAAATGCATGGTCTGGTCCTGTTGGATGAAACGGGAAACGTCCTGCGTCCCGCCATCCTCTGGAATGACCAGCGCACACAGAGTCAATGCGATGAGATACATCAAAAAATCGGAAAAGAAAAATTTATCAAGATCACCGGCAATGTGGCATTGACTGGATTTACCGCGCCGAAAATTTTGTGGGTGAAAGAGAACGAACCGGAAGTGTATGCAAAAGCAAAACATGTTTTATTGCCCAAGGATTACATCCGTTACAAATTGACCGGCGAATATGCGATGGACAAAGCCGATGGTGCTGGCACGGTGCTGTTCGATTTGAAATCGCGTGACTGGTCCAACGAAGTTTTATTGGCGTTGGAAATTCCGCGTGGCTGGATGCCGAAAACATTTGAAGGAACCGAGTTCACCGGGCATGTGACAGCCGAAGCTGCTGCACTCACCGGATTGAAAGCAGGAACACCGATCGCAGCAGGCGGCGGCGATCAGGCGGCAGGTGCCGTGGGTGTGGGCGCGGTGGAACCTGGCATCGTAGGATTGACCGTTGGCACAAGCGGCGTGGTGTTTGCCACCACCCCATCTGCATTGATCGAACCCGAAGGACGGCTGCATGCGTTTTGCCATGCTGTGCCGGGCATGTGGCATTTCATGGGTGTGATGCTTTCCGCTGCTGGAAGTTTGCAGTGGTATCGCGACGCGCTTGCGCCGCAAATGAGTTTTGATGATCTGCTTAAGGAAGCTGAGTCTGCGCCGGCTGGCAGTGAAGGATTACAGTTCCTGCCGTATCTTTCCGGCGAACGCACGCCTCACCCCGACCCGTTGGCTCGCGGTGCTTTCATTGGCCTGACTCTGCGCCACAGCCGCGCTCACATGACACGCGCCGTGTTGGAAGGTGTGGCGTTTGGATTGAAAGACAGCTTTACGTTGATTCAAAATGCCGGGCTGGGGAAGATCACTCAGGTACGCGGATCAGGCGGCGGGACGAAAGGTGCGTTGTGGCGTCAGATCTTGGCATCTGTGTTGGAAGCAGAACTGGTCACGGTTAACACCACAGAAGGCGGCGCCTATGGCGCCGCGCTGCTGGCCGGTGTCGGTGCCGGAGCTTGGGTTGATGTTGCATCAGCCTGCAAAGATTGCATCAAAATAACAGGGCGCACATCACCAGATCCAACGCAGTTCAACGTGTACCGAAAATCATATTCCGTTTTCCAAAGCTTATATCCCGCATTAAAATCCAGCTTTAGAGATATGTAATAGTGGATTAATTAACTTTCCGCAAACAATTTCAACAAAGCTTAATTTTTTATATCTGCCCTAGGCAGCCAATATAAAGAAGCTAAATAATCTTTTTGCCACCCATTGTATCCCGTGCTTCCTAACTTATTTGGAAGCACGGGATACAGCAACAGGACATGGACTTGACAATAGTCAAGCCTGTCCATAATATTTATTCTGACAGATAGGGCTCAACGACTTCCTGCAAGGTTTCAGCGGTCTTGATTCCATATTCAAGATGATGTACTTCCCCTTCACGATCAATGATCATCATGGGGGAAAGCGGCGGATTCAAATATTCGGCACTATATAAATTCCCGAGCGCACGGGCCATCAATAGAGGGGCAACGGCAAAGTGCCAGTCAAAACCAAATTCTGAAACATAATCCTTGAGCGAAGCCTGATCCTCGTAGAAATCAACATCCAGGCTAATTGATACAAAATTTTCAGGATGACCCAATGCTTCGTGAAGCTTCCTTACTTCCGCTCCCTGAATGATGCAATTAGGACACCATATGGCCATTGTCTCAAGCAAAATGACCTTTCCCCTGTAATCATTGATCGTGAACGTCTCGCCTGTTTTAGCATCAGTCAATTCCATGTCAAACCAATCCGGTGCGGCAGGCGTGGCAGTTACCGTTGACTCCGCCCCGGAGACATTCCCTGCCGGAACAGTCGAACAGGCAGGGAATATCAGGGAGAAGAAAAGGAGAATGATAGCAAAGCGAAGCGATTTCAAAATGAAGTCCTCATCTCATATGCAAGATGGCCGAGGCAGCGAGTTTAATTTTTCTTCTTCATATAAAACAGACTTTGGATTCCAATAAAAATCAATGTGAGAGCACCAACACCAATCCGGGTCCACCACGAGCTCAAAGTACCATTAAATTGAAGGATGGAAACAATCGTGCCGTTGATCAGGACACCAAAGAGCGTACCAATTACGTTTCCCACACCGCCGGTCAACATTGTACCGCCGATAACCACCGATGCGATTGCATCCAATTCCATACCGGGGGCATATCCGCCATAACCGGAGAGCAGGGAAATGCTGAACACAATCCCTGCAAGAGCGGAGCAAAAGCCGCCAAACGCGTAGACGATGATTTTGGTACGGGCGACCGGCAACCCCATGAGCATGGCAGATTGTTCGTTATTGCCAATGGCATAAACAGTGCGTCCAAAGCGGGTAAAGTTCGCCAGGTAAATTGCCACCAACAGCAAGATGGGGCCAACAAGGGAAGGAATATACACATACGCCTTTTCAAAAAAGGGAATGTGAACCTTTGTCAATGCAAGATATCGATAGACGGGGTCTTTAATGGTTAGGGAGGAAAGGGTGATAATGAAAGCCATTCCGCGTGCAAAAAAGAGTCCCATCAAGGTCACGATGAACGGCTCCACCTTGAGATAATGAATAATGCTGCCCATGGCAAGCCCAAATACAATGCCCATTAGCAGCATCAATATCATCACGACGATAGGATTGACACCGTTCACAAGCAGTGCGGCTGAAGCAGCAGAGGTTAAGGCGATCATGCCTGCCACAGAAAGGTCGATCCCTTTGGTAAGGATCACAAAAGTCATCCCAATGGAAACAATCAACAAAGCAGCGGTATTAATAAACAGGTTGAAAAACACCTGCGGTTTTTGCATGGCAGGATATAAACGGCCGCCAGCAAAATAGACGAGGATGAATATCGTTATGGTGGTCAGTAAGGGGCCGTTATTGATCAGGAAAAATTTAATTCGCTGTGTCATGTTGGAGTCCTTTTCGTTCAAATATCCTGTTCAAAATTCGACGAGCGTAGTCAGAATAGAGGAGAATTACCACCAAAACCAGCACGGCTCTGCCAGCCAACAAGGCGTTTGCCGGCACACCAAAGATATACATGGTGATCGTGAAAGTCCAAATGATCAGCGCACCAACCATGCTTGCGAGCAGCGAAAAGCGGCCGCCCGACATTAAGGTACCACCAATAACAACAGCAAAGATTGCATCCAGTTCGTAGTTAAGACCAATGTTATTGGCATCAATCGCATGGATATAGGAACCGAGGATCAAGCCTGCAACGGCACCACAGAAGCCGCAAAAGGTATAAGCGAACAGCTTGACATTCTTTTCGCTAATACCACTGTAATAAGAAGATTTTGCGTTGAGACCAACCGACTCGATAAATAGTCCAATCGAGGTTTTACGAACCAATACCCAGGCAATTGCGTACACAATCGCTACAATGTAAATTGAAACAGGCAGCCCCAATATGAAGCCGTTCCCAAACCAATGATAGGGTTTGTAATAAACGGTCATAATTTGCCCCCTTTCAATCAGTTGGGCAATTCCACGACCAGCCACCATCAAGATCAGGGTCGCCACCATGGGTGAGATCTTTGCCCGGGATACCAGCAAGCCATTCCACAAACCGCACAGTGTGCCAGCCACCAAAGTAACCACCACGACCAGCCACAAGGGTGTGTTGGTTAAAGTAGGGTCTGCTGCAACGGCATTTGTTATTTCTTCATTGCCAAAAACCGGATTAATCAACACTGCGCCCATTGCAGCCGAAATGGCGATTACCGCGCCAACCGAGAGATCGACCCCTCCAGTGGCAATCACCAGAGTCATTCCGAGTGCCACCAACATCAAGGGAGCTGAATTATTAAAAACGTCAATCAGATTCCCATACAAATGACCATCAAGTATTCCAAGTTTAAAGAACCCAGGTGAAAAAATCGCATTAAATATAAAAATTAAAGACAGCGCAACCAAGGGCCAGAACAAGCGATTTTCGCGTACGCGTTTGAATAAAGGAGTGTTATTTTTCATAAAATCCCTGCCATTGTTTGGATAATGGTGTGATCATCCACATCGCCGGAATATTCAGCGGCCTTCTTGCGATCCCGCAGTACAACAATGCGATGACTTGTGCGTAATACTTCTTCCAATTCAGATGATATGAATATGATGGACTTGCCTTCCTGCGCCAACTGCAATACCAACTTTTGAATTTCCGCTTTTGCTCCCACGTCTATGCCGCGAGTGGGTTCATCCAGAATAAAAACTTGCGGGTCTGTTGCAAGCCAGCGCGCCAAAATAACTTTTTGCTGGTTTCCACCGCTCAAATTTTTGACCAACTGATCCGCGGATGGTGTCGCAATTCCCAAAAGTTTTATATAGTTTTCGGCAATTTCATATTGTTTCTGAGTGGCTATGAACTTAAACCATCCGTAACGAGCTTGCAGGGCCAGGATGATATTTTCACGAATTGTTAAATCACCCACAATCCCTTCCGCCTTACGATCTTCAGGACATAAGGCGATTCCATTTTCAAGAGATTCCAAAGGTGAAAAATGATTGATCTTTTTACCCTTGATCTTGAGAGAACCTTTGTCAGGTGTATCAATACCAAAAATAAGATTCGCTATTTCCGTACGGCCGGACCCCAGCAAGCCGGCAAGTCCGACCACCTCGCCAACGTGCAGTTCGAAATCAATTGCTTCGATGGAACCTGTGAGACCCAATCCTTTTGCTTCGACCAGGCTTTCGGTATCCTTCTTTTGTTCGTTTTTTTGCTTGGCTTTTGACACTTCGTCCAGTTCGGTCAAACTACGCCCCAACATTTTGCCAATGAGTTCGATACGAGGCAATGAAGTTGTATTATAGGTACCGACCAGCTTACCGTTTCGCAGGACCGTGATCCGGTCGGTTATTTCATAAACCTGGTCAAGGAAATGAGTAATAAAAATAATACCTATCCCCTCGCTTTTTAATTTACGTATCACACCAAAGAGATGCGCGGTTTCATTAACATCCAAACTTGATGTGGGTTCATCGAGTATTAATATTTTCGGAGAAGCGACTTCAAGAGAGCGAACAATCGCCACCATTTGTTGGATGGCAACTGAAAAATTTCCAAGGGATTGGGTTACGTCAATATCAACATCCAGCCTTTTCATTGCCTCGCTGGCCAGGGCATTCATCTTTTTCCAATCGATGCCGAAAAAATTATGGGGTTCAAAACCCATCATAATATTTTCAGCGACCGAAATATTGGTACACAGGTTGATTTCCTGATAAACCGTGCTGATACCAAGTTCCTGGGAATGCTGAGGCGAGCGAACTTGTACAGGCTTGCCATCCAATTCAATTGATCCTGAATCCGGGTGTTCAACTCCAGTTAATACTTTAATCAAGGTCGACTTCCCGGCTCCATTTTCCCCTATCAGCGCATGGACCTCCCCTTTTCGCAGGGAAAAATCAACATTCTCAAGAGCCGCAACACCAGGAAAGGACTTCTTGATTCTATTCATACTTAGAATATTTTGAGAATCTGTCATAATATTTCACCTGTCTTTTATTTTTATCATCGTTCTAGGTGGTGTATGTGTCTCATACACGGGTTTTGGGGAAGAAGCGGCGTTTAAAAAAACGCCGCTTCCTTTTATTGCATGCTTCCAGGGAATCTTAGTACAAGAACACCTGGGTAAATCTTAGTATTTGCGGGTTGGCAGCAATTCCGCAGCGTTATCCGGATAATACACTGTCTCGTTGGTGAGAACCTCGGCATCAATCTTTTCGCCATTCATGAGCTTGAGAGCCATTTCCATCACCTGGGGTCCAAGCAGCGGATTGCATTCAACATCAGCCTGTACCCACCCATCAATCATCATCTGGAAACCACCACGAGTCCCATCCACGGACACGATCTTGATTTCACCGGGTTTTACACCAGCAGCTTTCAAAGCTTCGACAACAGCTTCAGCCATGCCGTCGTTGTGAATGAAGAAGCCATCGATCTCTCCAGCATATTTCTTCAAGAACGCTTCTGCAACAGGCTTAGCTTCAGTAGGATTGAAGTTGCCGGTCTGGGAATCCAGGATCGTGATGTTAGCATTGAGTGTCTCACGGAAGCCTTGAGCGCGGCCTGTCGCAGCGCCGGAGCCGGTAGTACCGCTAATTTCGAGTACGTTACCGCCATTGGGCAGCAATTTGTTCATTTCCTCGCCGGCTTTTCTGCCTTCCAATACCATATCGGAACCGATGTGGGAGACATACATGGATTTGTCAGCAGACACGGAACGGTCAACAATGATTACGGGGATTTCGGCATCTTGAGCTTCTTGCAAGACTGCATCCCAACCATCTTCAACGACTGGAGGCAGAGCAATCACATCCACACCTTGTTGAATGCAGGTACGCATGGCAGAGATCTGATTTTCCTGCTTCTGTTGCGCATCGGAAAATACCAAGTTTACGCCCAATTGTTCAGCGGTTTCCTTGAAGGAAGCAGTGTTGGCTGTACGCCAGTCACTTTCGGCGCCAAGTTGGGGGTAGCACAAAGTCATATCGGCATAGGTATAAACCTTGGCCGGGGCGTCGGTGGCAGCAGCGGCGGGCGCATCGGTTGCGGCAGGGGCCTGAGTTGCAGCAGGAGCCGCTGTTCCACAAGCAGCTAAAAGCAGGGATGCAAGTACGATCAGAAAAGCCAATTTCTTTAACATGATCTTCTCTCCTTGATGGGATCAATATGGTACTCCTTGCGGAGGTTTTGGTACGCTATAATTGGGCACGCGGGGTGCCTTTTTCGTGAGGGCATATTTCTCGCATTGAAGTGCCTGCTTGGAGACGCAATCAAGAAGCGGGCACTTCTCTTTTCATTTTCAATATCTCTTTCAAAACACCTCCTTCTCATTTACATTCAAATATTCGCCGAGCACATATGATGAACATATGACTAAACGCATTTCGAACTTTCACGAACAACAAGGGTCGGTTGAATAAACCTTGATCGCGCGATGCCGGATTGGTCTTCCTGTCGCGCCTGGATCATTTCCACGACACCCAACATCGCCTGTTCACCAAGCAGGTGGAGGTCCTGATATATGGTTGTCAATGGGGGATAAAAATAAGCTGATTCTGGAATATTATCAAAGCCAACAACCGCGAGCTGATCAGGAACACGAATTCCGCGGCGCAACGCTTCCCGCAGCACACTCAGGGCCATCTGATCGTTGGCGACAAAAACCGCATCCATCTCAGGGAAGGATTGGAGCAATTTGGCAAAAGCATATGCCCCGCTGGCAGAAGACCAATCCCCTGCAACACAATGTCGTTCGGAAATATTGTGGCCGGCCCCTTCCAATGCTTCACGCCATCCCCGCTTGCGCTCCTCCGCCTCCCACCAATTTGACGGACCTGAAATATGTCCGATCTTTCTTTGGTCGCAGGCCAGAAGATGCTGTACTGCCATATTCGCACCTTGAAAATTGTCTGTTGCAATGCTGGCAACCCCATCCCGCGGCTGCATGGCTAGAAATAATACCGGCACAGAAATCTTATCCATGCGCGCTTTCAACCATGCATGATTATCTGCGATCTCCGGCACAACCCATATGATTCCATCCACCTGGTGGGCCAGAAGCGAGTCAATTACATCATCCACTCTGTTGATATTAAAGTCATCAAGCTCCTTTACCAGAAGCATATAACCCAGTTGATTCGCCTGGTCGGCAATTCCATTCAGGGTTTGTGATGGACCAAGATATTTCAATTCAAATGTGACCACACCAAGGGTATAGCTGCGCTGGCGGATCAGGCTGCGTGCAAGGCTGCTGGGGTGATAACTCAATTTCTCCACCACTGTTTCCACCCGTAAACGCGTTTCCTTTGAAACGCCCGGCAATTTATTCATGACGCGCGAAACGGTCTGTGTGGAAACTTCAGCAAGTTGGGCCACATCCTTGATGGTGACACGTTTTCTTTTGCCAGTTTGGAGCAAGGTTTAATCCTTATCAATTGAAAAATGTATTCAACAATATCAATAGTTCCGTTAAAACCAGCCGCGCATTTGACCTTAGGATATATCTTTACAGTTTGGAAAGCCATGTTTTCTTTTAAGAAGAAGGTTGGATTTTTCATGGTGTACCTTAATTAAAAATTCACTACCCGAACGGGTAGTGAATTTTTTTTGAAAAGAGTTAAATTTCTTTCGAAACCGCTGCTTTCTAGTATTTTCGTGTGGATAAAACCTTGCTCGCATCCTCCGGGAGAAAGATACCCTCGATCGAAGGAACCCATTTGGGGAATGGTTCACCATTGACCACCTTCAAGGCCAGCTCAAAAAACTGTGGCCCCAGCAAAGGGTTGCATTCCACGGTTGCGTTCAATTTACCTGCAATCATTGCCTCAAAAGCACCCTTTGCAGCGTCGATTGAAACAATCTTGATATCCTGACCTGGCTTGAGACCGTATTCCTCAATAGCTTCGATTGCACCCAGCGCCATATCGTCATTATGTGCATAGAGCGCGGTGATCTGATTGCCATATTTTTTTAGAAAGTCCGCCATCACCTCTTTGCCACGGGCACGTGTAAAATCGCCGGATTGCGAATCGATGATCTGCATCCCCGGGTATCCGTTTAAAACCTCACGAAACCCGATGTAACGGTCATTTGCCGGTGCCGAGCCAATGGTCCCCACCAGCTCGACGATGTTGGCTTTCCCTCCCATCAACTTGGCCATCACTCGTGCGGCATTCCTGCCTTCCTCAAGAAAATCAGAACCCAGATAGGAGACATACAAATCTTCCGAAACATCTGCACGCCGGTCAACGAGAATGATGGGGATGCCGGCGTCTTTGGCTTCCTGAAAAACCTCTCTCCAGCCGGTTTCGACAATCGGGGAGATCCCGATAATATCCACTTTTTGGATAATCAATTTACGCACCGCCTCGATCTGATTATCCTGCTTTTGTTGTGCGTCCAGAAATCTTAATTCAACGCCTAGTTGTTCCGCAGTCTCTTTAATGGAAAGCGTATTGGCAACACGCCATTCGCTTTCGGCTCCAAGCTGGGCAAAACCAACGATCAGATCCTCGTATTTTTTTTCAGTTCTGGCAACCCCAGGCTGGGGCGTGGATGATGAAACAGGCTGTGCCGAACAGCTTTGAGGTCCAAAAAAAGATGCGAAGATGGCAAAAAAAATCAGGGTACGGGAAATTTTCATCAAGAAAGCTCCTCAAGTCTTCATATGACGGTCTTCAATCCTGACCGTCGGCAGAATTTTCGTTTTGAGGAGCGGCCTCCAATTTTGCTGGGATCACGAGAGTTACACAGGTGCCGGCGTTATACTCACTTCGCAGGGTAAGCCCGTACTGTTTTCCATAATACAGTCTGATGCGTTTGTTGACATTGCCAAGCCCAAAGCCACTTTCCAGTTTGATATCCCCGGAATCTTCGGCAAGATCGGCGCGCAGTTTGGTTAATTTTTCCGGCGTGAAGCCAATACCATCATCCTCCACTTCGAGGAGAATTTCATCCTCATCCTTTCGCTTTGCGCGAACGCTGATCATGCCTTTTTGCCTTTTATTCTTTATGCCATGATACAGTGCATTTTCCACCAACGGCTGAAGGAGAAGTTTCAAGATGGTGTTCTCAACAACATCCTCCTCCACCTCGATTTTAAAATCCAGAATATCGCGATAACGCATTCTCTGAATGGTCAAATAACTTTTGATGCGATCCACCTCTTCACCGATGGTGATCCAATCCATGCCTTTGCTGAGGCTGATACGAAAAAAATTGGATAAAGCGCTGACGATCTTGACCACCTGATCGGTCTTCTTCGATTCCGCCATCCAGATGATCGTATCAAGGGTGTTATACAGAAAATGAGGGTTGATCTGAGCCTGGAGCGCACGCAGCTCGGCCTTTTTGAGATTTTCCTGTTCCTTGATCTTTGAATCAAGCAATTCCTTGATCTTGCCGATCATGATATTAAAACTCATGCCCAATTCGGTGATCTCATCCACATTATCGCTGGTCATCAAGGCCTGCAAATCATTCTTCGTGATGGTGGTGGTTACATCGTGCAGCTTCTTGATCGGGGTATAAATACTGCGGGAGAGACTCCAGGCGGCAATGACCGAAAAGCCCACCGCACTAAAGATCAAAATTACGGAAATGATCTGCCAGCGCAGAAAGCTTTCGCGCATCACCTGGTACTGGCCTTCTGTACGATGCACTTCATACAACACATAGTTCTGAACAACATCTTCCAACACAGAAGTAGCAAACCGGATATTCTCCAAGACAGCTTCGTTTTCAGCGGCCGTACTGTTATGGGCGATCTTGTCGCCCATCAGGTCCACATATTCCTTCAGCGTTTCCAATGTTCGTAGAATCAGATCCAACTTCACCCGGGCATGCTGCGAATCAGTATTGGCCATCATCCAGCGCACTTTTGCATCCACGCTGTCAATGATCTCATACTGCCTGCCTTCGGAAAACTTGACCGTTCCCGAAACGATCCTCCACATTTCATTGTCAATATCTGGCTTGATGCTGCCGCTGATGCTGTTCGCAGTGGTGATATTTGTGATAATGGCGTCGTACTGGCGGCTATAGCTCAGGACTTGCATCATCGACACGATATTCGTCGTGCCCATCAGAAGGATCACGACACACAACGAGGCCAGGATCTTGGCGCGAATGGACAAATTGATCCCGGCAATAAAATCGGCCAGCGGCCCGAAAAGTTTTAAGGAAGACCTTCGGGTCGAATTGGCCTGCACACTGATTCTGTGTAGAAATTGTCTGAAACCGGGTGTTGCTGTTTTTTGAGCCAAGTCATTCTCCTGTCAGCGAGTTGCTAGATCTGGGACCGAAATTCCATCGGGGAGAGACCGGTGTTCTTTTTGAACACAGAGCTGAAGTAATGTGGATCGTTATAACCAACCTGATAAGCGATATCAGTTGATCTTAATGAAGTCATACGCAGCAATTCCTTGGCTTTTTTAATGCGGATTTCGGTCAGGTACTCCTTGAAGGTCTGGCCGGTTTCCTGGCTGAACACAACACTGAAATGACTTGCACTGAGATTGGCCTGTGCCGCAACTTCATTGAGTGAAAGTTCGGCGTTGGCATAGTGATTATCGATATACTCTTTTGATTGGTGGATCAGATTTTTATACTGACCGTTCGGCTGACTATCGCGATATGCAAGTGCATTGGACAGGATCTTACGAGCCTGCTCCTGCAATTGATCAATCGTCTTGATATTCGACATGGTTACTTCGATGGAATTCAATTCCGGGATGACCTTATCCACATCCCCGCCCAGGTCATTCACCAATTTTGCGGTAGCCAGAACAACATCCACAAAAATATAATTCTTGATCAGATTTGATTTCAACGCTGTTTCACCCAACGGACGAATATACGCGTTAAAGAATTCATCGAATTCGTCCTTCACGCCATACCGCAGATAATTCTCCACGGCCGATTTATCCATCTTGAGCAATTCTGCCCGTTCAACCGCGTGGTTTATCTCGGGCCTGTTTGCGCCCAGGGGGGATTGCATATTGACCAAAGCCTCGACAAATGATTGATTGATATCTGCAATACGGTTTTTGGAAGTCCCCGCCCCGACCGTAAGCTGATAGCGGGTCTTTGCAACCAATTGCCCGATCTCCTCTGAAAGTACATCGCGTTCCTCTTCGATATACTCCGGGGTGTTCCCCTTCATGACCAAGATCAAATCGCCCCAGTCCCTCTTTAGCACAAAAATATCCGGGTTTCTTTCCGCAAGGCACATTACATCGCTTTGCACCCCTTGATATTCCGCATAATCATATTGTTCTGTGCGATCCAGCAACTCTATTTTCAAAATCACGACCAGATAATATCTGGCAATCAGGTCAATACCCAAGGCCTGCGCTTTTTCGATGGCCTCCAATGGAGGAATCGCACCCACCACCAATTTAAACAAAAGCCTCTCACGCAGCATCGCCTGATTTTCTTCGACCTGCTCCTGGAGCTTTTTTAGATTATTTTGTTCTTTCCTCTCCTGATCCAACTGCAGGGTAAGCTTTTGAAGAACACTTTGTAATTTTCGTACAGTAACCGGCTTTAAAAGATAATCCGTCACACCCAGGTTGATGGCTTCCTGGGCGTATTCGAACTCATCGTGGCCGCTGAGAATAATGATCTTCATCCAGGGCATGCGTTCGCGCACGATCTTACTGAGCTGCAAGCCATCCATGAACGGCATTTTGATATCAGTGATTAACACATCCGGCTGAATGGTCTTCAGCAATGGTAAAGCCATTTCACCATCTGCCGCCTCGCCGCAAAACTCAAAACCGCTGGCTTGCCAGTCTATATTCTCGCGGATTCCCTCACGGGTAATGATCTCATCTTCGACAAAAAAAACTTTATACGGCATATTTGCCATCCTTGGGTGGAAATATTTTACTCCATACAGGTTATTGAAACGAACTTTTTTTGAAGATCAACCTGGGTACCTGCCATCAAACAGAAGGGAAGAATCGCTGTTTTATTTGTGATAAATTTCACATAAGGGATTATAATAAAAACCGTATACTGATAATAGGCAAAGTGGAGGACCCATGATTGAATCCGTCTGCTATTTACTTCTCGGAATGGGAGCTGCATTCTGTGCGTACCGAGCCATGATCTCCAACCACCTGCTCCCCTCCACCCTGTATCTGGCCTGCGTCAGCGCGTTGGCATCCATAACTCTTTACATGCTGGGGGCCCAGGAGGTCGCGGTCATTGAATTGAGCGTTGGTGCCGGGTTGGTGACAGTGTTGCTGGTTTATGCGATCAGCGTGGTGGGAGAGGATAATCTTGATCCGTCTTCGATCATCCCAAAGCCGTTGGCGTTTGTATTGGTGTCAACCATTGCGATTCTGGCTGCATCAATGGTCTATCCACTATTGACCTCGGTAAATGGAGCCGAACAAGTGCCACTCGCGCAGGTACTTTGGAAAGAGCGCGCCCTGGATGTGTGGGTACAAGTAGCCTTGATCTTCTCAGGTGTCATGGGGGTATTGGGTTTGCTTTCAGAAAAAGAACAAAAAAATAGATCTCACGAAGAAGTCATTCCATCTGTTGAATTGGAAAAGGAAGTGCATGTATGACTCTCGATCCGTTGAACGCTGTTCTGATCGGTGTGATTCTTTTATTGGCGGTTGGTTTTTATGGCTTGTTGATCACCCGCAATTTGATCAAGATCGTGCTGGTGTTGCAGATTCTGGTCAAGGCAGTGGTGATCGCCTTGGTTCTGGCGGGGAAAGCTTCCGGCCAACCTGGTCTGGGACAAAGCATTGCCGCAACAGTGATCGTGGCCGATACGATCGTAGCTGTTGTTGCGCTGGCGCTCGCAGTTCAGGTCCGCATTCGCTTCGGCACTTTGGACCTATCCAAGATCTCATCGCTGCGAGGTTGATATGACGGCAATCCTGGTCAGTCTTGTCATCGGCATTCCGTGGATTGGGGCGTTGATCCTTTGGCGTACAAGCGATGAAGCTCCACGCCTCCAACACACACTGGCAGTTGCGTTTTCCATCGCAGCCGGACTCTCGTCCCTGGCACTCCTCCCCTACGCTACCTCCAACACTGTGATCGATATTCCAATGGGTTCTGTTTTTGGGAACCTGACCTTCACCCCCGATGGACTTGCCGTTACATTAACAATCATCGCATGTGTGATCGGTTCTCTGGCTGTTATTTTTTCCGTCGATTACATGAAGGGCGAAGCACAACTAAGCCGCTATTATGCTTTTGTACTTCTCTTCATCGGTGCAATGGCCGGGCTGGTTCTCAGCGGAAGCATACTGTTCATGTTCTTCTTCTGGGAGATCACCGCATTATGTTCATACGCTTTGATTTCCTTTTATAATGACGACCCCAAAGCTGTGGCGGGCGGAATCAAAGCCTTGATCATTACCCAGGTCGGCGGGGTGGGATTACTGGCCGGCGCGTTGATCACTTATGCCACTTTGGGAAGCTATCAAATTTCCGATTTGATCAACAACACAGAATCAATGCCTGCCAATTTGCTTGGCTTGATCGCATTTGGTTTCCTGTTGGCAGCCGCCGCTAAATCAGCACAGTTCCCGTTTCACACCTGGCTGCCGGACGCGATGGAAGCGCCCACTCCGATCAGCGCTTTGATCCACGCAGCCACGATGGTCAATGCCGGTGTATATTTGCTGGCGCGCTTTTATCCGGCTTTCGTGCATGTCCCCGGTTGGGCATTATCCGTCACAATCGTTGGATTGATCTCTGCATTGATCACAGCTTTTATGGCGCTCACTGCAACTGATCTAAAACGTGCATTGGCTTATTCAACCGTCAGCCAACTAGGGTACATGGTGTATGCCATCGGCGTGGGTGGGTTTTTCGCCAGTCAATTCCACTTGTTAAGTCATGCCGTCTTCAAGGCGCTTCTATTCCTCGCGGCAGGCGCGGTCATCCACGCCGCAGGGACTCGCGATATGCGACGCATGGGCGCGCTCGGCAGGCAAATGCCGTTCGTACGAAATGTTTTCATCCTCGGTGCGCTGGCGTTGATGGGATTACCGATATTGAATGGTTTTTGGAGCAAGGAATTAATTCTTGAAATGGGGTTAACGCATGGTCCGCTGTGGGCATACGTTGGGATGCTGCTCGTCGCAGGCATGACTGCTTTCTATACACTGCGCATGACATGGTTGGTCTTCTTCGGGAAAGCACGCGAAGCATTGCATGTCCACGAGACTGGCATTGCAATGAAAATATCGCTTGGTCTGCTGGCAATCGGAACATTCACTACCTGGCTATTGGCCGGGCCGTTCAGCCACATGCTGCAACAGACATTGGTATTCCATTCAGTCACTGAATTAACCACACTTGAGTTGGTGGAGGAAATTCTCTTCACACCTGCCACGTACGGCGCGTTGGCTGTCGTCACTTTGGGATTGGGAATCTTTTGGTTGGGGAGGAAGCAGGCTGCAGTGGGGAAGGAAGCGCGGTTTGACATCCTCAGCCGTGAAAGTTTCGGATTCGAATGGCTGAATCGTCAGGTCACATCACTCACCTTGCAAGCCGGGTCTGCATTACAGAAAACACAGACCGGGAAATTAAATTGGAATGTGATGGGGATTCTCGGCGCACTGCTCGCTGTGCTGGCTTTCCTACTTTGGAGCGCATAAAATGAATCTGACAATATTTCCGTGGATGATCGCAGTTCCATTGGGCGCTTCGCCGTTGGTGTATTTGGCGGGACGATTATTCCGCCCAAGCTGGGTGCGCGGATTGGCTTTGTTCGCACTGTTGTTGAGTTGGATTCCGTTTGTCTTAATTTTTACCGGGCAGGGAATGCAATTATCTTTCAACGTTGAAACGATTGGATTACAGGCCGATGGAATTAGTTTATTGCTGGCAGCAGTGACGTTGGCATTGGGGACGGTCGTCGTGCTTTTCTCCGGGCCATATATGGCAGGCGAAGTGGGCGAGGAAAAATATTATGCCATGCTGCTGGCGATGATCGGGTTCATGATCGGGCTGGGATGCGCAAAGGATCTCTTCAATTTCTGGATGTGGTTCGAGGCAATGGCGGTCTCATCTTATTTATTGGTTGCGTTCTATCGCGAGGTCCCCGCTTCATTGGAAGCCGGCGTGAAGTATCTCGTGCAAAGTGCGGTGGGATCGGTTTTCGTTCTGTTGGGAATCGCATTGGTGCTTGGCAATACCGGCTCGCTGGATATGGATGAAATTCGTTCCGCAACAGGGACTCTGCCTCAAAGCGGACTCGCATTGGCTGGCGCTTTCTTTGTGATCGGCTTCGGTGTGAAGGTGGCACTCGTGCCATTGCACACCTGGCTGCCGGATGCGCATTCTCAGGCTCCCAGCGGAATCAGTGCCATGCTTTCAGGCGTGGTGATCGAAGCTGGCTTGATCGCCATGCTGCGCGCACTTTCCACATTGGGCATTCTCTCTGTTTCATGGGGAATGCTTTTCCTTGGCTTCGGCACGTTGAACATGCTCTTCGGCAACCTGATGGCCTTACAGCAAACACAAGTGAAACGCATGTTGGCGTACTCCAGCTTGAGTCACATCGGGTACATGCTTTTGGGAATTGGCTTCGCGCTTTCGGACGGTCAGCAGGCCGGGGCGCAGGGAGCGGCGTTCCATCTGTTCAATCACATGCTGATGAAGGGATTGGCCTTCCTCGCAGCCGGCGCGTTCATGTTCGCGTTGTTCCATCAAAATCAAGTCCAACGTTCGCTGGAGGTGAAAGACCTCGCGGGCGCGGCTCGCAAATATCCGCTCGCGGCGTTGACCTTCAGCATCGCACTGCTTGCATTGGGCGGACTCCCCCCTTTGGCTGGTTTCATGTCCAAATGGCAAATCTTCGTGGCAGGCTTTCAAAGTGGAAACGGTTGGCTGATGGGATTGGTGATCTTCGCCGCATTGAACAGCGTTTTATCTTTGGCATATTATGCGCCAGTCGTCAACATGATGTATCGTCAAAAAATGGGTGATGCAATTGAGCAAGGCAAATCAATTCCGCTGGCGATGAATATTTCACTCGTTTTGCTGGCGCTATCCATCGTGGTGATTGGTTTATGGCCTTCCCTGATGAACTGGCTCACAGAACCCGCCGGGCAGGCGATCTTATCGGCATTCGGTCAATAGCACCTGGAGATGAACATGGAAAATTTAATTCTCACTCCACCCATCGCATTTGGCATCTACGGTTTATTGGTTGGGATTTTATATCTGATTGGCCGGGCGATCGCAATGCGCGGAAAAGCCAACACTTCAAAAGCGAGTGGATATGCGAGCGGTGAAAAAGCAGACCCCGAGCCCGCTGCGCCGGGGTATCGTCCATTCTTTGTGGTGGCTTTGTTCTTCGCCATCCTGCATCTCGGCGTACTGATGCTTGGCACCGGCAGGCTGGAACCTTCCACGATCGTGTATATCGGCGGATTGATGTTGGCCTTGTTGGCCCTCATCCTCGGATAGACGGAGATTGGTCATGAATACACAAAGTTACGTCAATCAATTGATGAGCGGGATTGCAACCTGGTCGCGGATCAATTCCCCGTGGGCGATCCATTTCAACAGCGGCTCATGCAACGGCTGTGACATCGAGATCCTCGCCACGTTGACTCCACGGTATGACATCGAACGCTTCGGGATCAAGCTGCGCGGAAGTCCACGCCATGCGGATGTGTTGATCTGCACCGGACCGGTCACGCGTCAGGCGCGCGAACGCCTGCTTCGCATCTACGAGCAGATGCCTGAACCGAAGTTTGTCGTCGCCGTAGGATCGTGCGGCATCTCTGGCGGAGTCTTTCAAGGCTGTTACAACATCGTCGGCCACATCGACGAAGTGCTGCCGGTCCATGCCTACATCCCCGGCTGTCCCCCACGCCCCGAAGCGATCATCGATGGCATTGTCAAATTGTTGACACATCTCAAGAACGGCTCGCGACCGCAACCGCTCAAGCTTTCGCATCAGGAGATTGCATGACAACAGAAACCCTGCTTCAACGCGCAACCGAATTGCTTGCACCTTTCTCAAAAGGAAACACAACGCCTGAGACCAATCGCCTGGATGTGCAAATCGACGCGAATGATTTACCCGCTGCCACGTCTGCATTGATCAGTAATTCGTGGGGATATCTTTCCGCGATCACTCCCATGGATTTGGGTGCAGAAGCGAACAAATTGGAAGCCATCTACCATTTCTGCGAAGGCGCGGCCGTCACCAGCCTGCGAATTCAACTGCCGCGTGAAGACCGCCCCAGAATTCCATCCATCAGCAATCTCATCCCCGTGGCCTCTTTCTTCGAGCGCGAGTTGGGAGAAATGCTGGGCGTGGACGTTGTTGGAACTCCGGACTCATCGCGTCTGTTCCTGCCGGATGATTGGCCGGATGGAGTGTATCCATTACGCGAGGAGTTTTCCATTGAACAAGCTACTCCCGTGGAGCCGCATGAAACACTTCCAGAATTTGGACGCACAGGCAACAAGTTCACTGTTCCCATTGGACCACAACATCCTGCATTGAAAGAACCGGGGCACTTCGAGTTTTCTGTGGACGGCGAAGTCATCACCGGCGCACGTATGCGCTTGGGTTATGTCCATCGCGGCATGGAGAAAGCCACCCAGGAACGCAATTGGATCCAGAATCTATATTTGCTCGAACGAGTCTGCGGCATCTGTTCACACACGCATACCAGCGCCTATGCCTATGGAGTTGAAAAACTTGCACAGGTGGAAGTACCGCTGCGCGCGCTGGCGATCCGTGAGATCATTGCCGGGCTGGAGCGTGTCCACAGTCACCTGCTTTGGTTGGGAGTCGCAGCCCATGAAGCCGGCTTTGACACACTCTTCATGTATTCATGGCGTGACCGTGAAACTGTGATGGACTTGCTTGAAGAACTGACCGGCAATCGGGTCAATTATTCCATCACGGTACTTGGCGGGGTCAAACACGACATTACTGCGGAAAATTCCCACTCGATCCATACAGCATTGGATTATCTCGAAGAACGCATCCGTCATTATTTGAACATTGTCACTACCGATACAACTTTCCTGCAGCGCACGCGCGGCATCGGCACCATGAACCTGGATGAAGCAAAACACTTTGGTGCGCTCGGACCCACTGCACGAGCCTCCGGTTTGGTCCGCGATGTACGCATCGACTCACCTTATGGTGCCTATCATCATTTCCCGGTCAGCATCGTCACCGATGAACGCGGCGATTTGGAAGCGCGTTTTGTCGTGCGCATGAAGGAACTGCTGGTCACCTGCTTCACCATCCGCACAATCGTGGACAATATGCCGGCCGGCGAGCTCACCACCCGCTTTCCACGGAAAATCCCCGCCGGTGAAACCATCAGCCGGGTGGAAGCCCCTCGTGGTGAAGCCTTCTATTTCATAAAAAGCGGCGGCGGTGAAAATCCCGTGAGGGTCAAAATTCGCACGCCCAGTTTGTGCAATTGGACCTCTGTCTTAAATAAAGCAGTCGGTCATCAACTGGCAGATGTACCCATGCTCATCGCCGGCATGGACCCCTGCTTCTCGTGCAACGACCGCATGATCACTGTCCGCAGAAAAGACGATTCACAAACTTTAAGCTGGTCGCAAATGCGCGAATATGGGATCAAGAAATATGCAGCCATGCGGGAGATGAAATGAACATTCTCACCTCTCTCCTCTCTCTGATGTTTTTCCCGGCAGGCATCAGCCTGATCTTGAGCGGAATGTTGTACGAATGGGCTGACAGAAAACTGGTGGCGCGTTTTCAAAACCGTATCGGTCCGCGTTGGTTCCAGCCATTGGCAGATACCATCAAGCTGCTTTCAAAAGAAGAGATCACGCCGCACGGGATTAACAACTTTCTTTTTTATGGCCTGCCCATCGTCGCGCTTTCCGGCGCGTTGACAGCTGCGCTATATACCCCCGTGTTGGGTCTCACGCCGATCTATTCTTTTCAAGGCGATCTGATCGTTTCTTTATATCTTCTCTCATTACTAACCATGTGTACCGGCCTCGCCGGTTGGAACAGCACCAGTCGATTCTCACTCGTCGGCGCAACGCGTTCTTTGACTCAGCTCTTTGCATATGAAGCACCGTTCCTTCTCGCGCTGCTCGGCCCCGCAATGGCCGCCGGCTCGTGGATGATCAAAGATGTCAGCACTTATGCAAGCAACCATTGGATGTTCATTACACAGCCGGTTGGATTCATCGTGGCCTTGATCGGATTAATGGGCAAGCTCGAACTTCCGCCGTTCGACGCCCCCGAAGCAGAGACCGAGATCGTCGCCGGTGCTTTGACCGAATATTCCGGCCGCGGCCTGGCTTTGTTCCACATCGGCAAATCGGTGGAATTGGTGGTCGCCATCAGCCTGGTCACCGCATTTTATTTGGGCGGCATCGGCAATCCATTGATCTTCATCCTTAAAACATTAGCCATCCTGTTATTCCTTGCCACATTGCAATCGATGCTCACCCGCCTGCGCATCGACCAGACCGTTGGCATGTGGTGGCGCTTCGGAGCCTTGCTTGCCCTGCTGCAAATTTTAGTCATCATCTTATTGAAAGGATGGCTGATATGAAAATCGGTTCCATGTTCAAGGATATTCTCAAATCATTCTTCAGTGCGCCGGTTACGGAGACCTATCCGCTAAAAAAACCGCAGACCGCAAAACGCTTCCGTGGACGCCTGCACTTCGACCCGGTCAAATGCACAGGCTGCAATCTATGTTCCAAGGACTGCCCTGCCTATGCACTCGAAGTCATCATTCTGGATCGCGCGGCCAAACGATTTGTCGTCCGTTACAATATCGATCGCTGTGCGTACTGCGGTCAATGCATTCAATCCTGCAAATTCAAATGCATCACCATGCCCAACGATGATTGGGAACTGGCCGCATTGGATACGGAAAAATTTACCGCCTATTTTGGGAAGGATGAAGACGTTGCCCGAGTCCTGGAAAATCCAACTCCATCAGCACCTCTCAAGGAAGAATAACCGCCTCGGACTCCCCCGAACCTGCCTCGTCGGAATAGGCAGTGACCTGCGCGGAGACGACTCCGCCGGGTTGTTGGTGGCGCGCGGGTTGCAGCATTTACAATCCAATAATTTGCTCATCATCGATGGCGGCCCCGCGCCTGAAAATTTCAGCAGTAGGTTAAAAAAATTTAATCCCGAGCTTGTCATCTTCATCGACGCCACACATATGGACGAGCCACCCGGCACGATTCGGTGGATTCCGCTTGAATCCATCGATGGCATGAGCGCTTCGACTCACTCACTACCTTTATCCATGCTTGCAAACTTTCTTGTTGCCGAACTTGGCTGTGATGTTACAGTCCTTGGCATTCAACCCGTACAAAATGAGATCGATTCAAGCCCGAGTGCCTCCGTTCAAAATGCTGTGGAGGGAATCCTGGCGGAACTGAAAAAAGTATTTACCCAATCTTAAAGTGACGCAACCAAATCAAAGTTATTGATGCGGTAAAATTATTTACCCGTCACTTAAGGAAACAATCATGTTCCAATCCGACTTGTTAAATTCAACCAAACAGTATTCATCTCTTGAAGAGACTCTCGCTGCGATCCGCGGATTGAAGGATGATCCGCTTGCCAATGCAGGCACCAACATTGTTATCAGCAGAGGAAACCCCAAAGCAAAACTGCTTCTCATCGGCGAAGCACCCGGACCGCAGGAAAATGTGCAAGGCAAACCGTTCGTCGGTAAAGCAGGGCAATTGCTCGATAAAATTCTTCAAGCTGCAAACTTCGATTCTGAAAAAGATGTTTACATCACAAACTCCGTCTTCCGAATGCCGCCGGGAGATGATGGCAGCACCTTTCGCAAGCCCAACGACAAAGAGATCGAATATTATCGTCCGTTCGTTTTTGAAGTCATTCGCCAGATCAATCCGGCGATCATGTTATTGACCGGCAATGTCGCCTGTCAATCCATTCTCGGAAAGACCGGCATCACCACCCTGCGCGGAAAATGGATCCAGAATGAAAACAGTTGGATCATGCCGATCTTTCATCCCTCCTATCTGTTGAGGAATCAATCCAAGGAACCTGGCTCGCCAAAGTCATTAATGTGGGATGACATCCGCGAAGTCCGCAGGAAGTATGATGAACTGACAGGTGGAGCACACTCTTAAGAAATTCACTCTAGTGGGTTTAAATAAAAAGATGGAGAAAATTCTCCATCTTTTTATTATCGTAATTTTTCAACTATGCCGGTGAAGAGCTGACTGCTCCGCCAAAATATTTTTTCTGGAAGAAGAACGCCACATTGACCAGACCGATCATCACAGGCACTTCGATCAATGGACCAATCACAGCCGCAAATGCCGCGCCTGAATTGATGCCGAACACCGCCACGGCCACCGCAATGGCTAATTCAAAGTTATTGCTGGCAGCTGTGAAGGAGAGTGTCGTCGTCCTGGAATAGTCTGCACCGATGGATTTGCCCATCCAAAATGAGACCAGGAACATGATGACGAAATAGAACAGGAGAGGAATTGCAATTCTCACCACATCAAGAGGCAGTTGCACGATCACATCGCCCTTGAGCGAGAACATGACCACGATGGTGAATAGCAATGCGATCAAAGTCAGCGGGCTGATCTTCGGCACGAATTCCTTGTGATACCAATCCTTGCCCTTCGCACGGACGAGGAAGAAGCGTGTGAAGAATCCTGCGATGAATGGAATGCCCAAATAGATGAATACACTCTTCGCGATCTCACCGATGGTGATGTTCACAATATTGCCGGTCATGCCAAACCATGTTGGCAAAACGGTGATGAACACGTAGGCATACACGCTGTAGAACAACACCTGAAAAATACTATTGAATGCAACCAGCCCGGCTGCATATTCATTATCGCCTTTGGCAAGCTCATTCCACACGATGACCATCGCAATGCAGCGCGCAAGCCCGATCAGAATAAGGCCGGTCATATATTCGGGATATCCTCGTAAAAATACAACGGCGAGGACAAACATCAAAATGGGTCCGATCACCCAATTCTGAAGAAGCGACAACCCGAGAATTTTCCAATTACGAAATACATCACCCAACTCATCGTAATGTACTTTTGCCAGCGGCGGATACATCATCAAAATCAAGCCGATCGCAATTGGAATATTGGTGGTACCCACTGAGACGAGATGGTTAAATCTGGTGACTTGATAGGTGAAAAAGTAGCCAATGCCCACGCCAACTGCCATTGCAAGAAAGATCCACAAGGTCAGGTAACGATCAAGGGTGGAGAGTTTTTTGGTGGTGCTTGTTTCCTGGGTCATCTATGCCTCTTTATGAATGTGCATTTAACAATTCGATCATTTCTTTCTCAATGTCATCACGCACGGAACGAAAAACGTTCATTATTTCTTCATCTGTTCCCTCGGCATGAGCCGGGTCCGGAAAGCTATGATGTACACGCTTCCCCTTTCCAAGCCAGATGGGACATTCCTCCGCCGCCGAATCACAAACGGTAACGACAAGATCGAAATCGATACCTTTGAATTCATCCGCGAGCTTCGAACGCCCATCATGCCGAATCCCGATTTCTTCGAGAACTTCCAACGCCCTGGGGTGGACATAACCCGCAGGCTTTGTCCCTGCGCTGACGGCATTCCATGTATCACCAAGCCGCGCATTCACAATCGCCTCTGCCAACTGTGAGCGGCAGGAATTTCCTGTACACAAAAATAGAACTTTATTCATCAATATTTCCTGATTATGGTCTCTAAAAGTTTTATCATCAGCAAAAGAAATACAAGTTACTAACTTTTTAACGATTAAGCAACTTCAACTGCGCTGGTCAGCCATGTCGTCACTTCGGCTGGAGTGGGGATGCGACCCGTGGAAACGATCTTCTCATTGATCACCAACCCGGGCGTGGACATGATGTTGTATTTCATGATCTCCGGGTATTCAGTCACTTTGATGACTTCGGCCTGCAATCCATGATCCTCCACGACTTTGCGCACGATCTGTTCCACGCGCTTGCAATTGGCACAACCAGAACCCAATACTTTGACGGTTAACATGTTTTCTCCTGTTACAAAATGATATTGAAAAGATAGCCGGTGAAGATGATCGCAACGGCGATCACACCGATAAAGACAGCGATCAGTTGCGGTTTGAGCACGCGGCGCAAGATGATGGTTTCCGGCAGGCTCAACCCAACGACAGCCATCATGAAAGCCAGCACCGTTCCAAGGGATGCGCCTTTCTCCATTAACGCGCTGACAATTGGAATTACACCTGCTGCATTCGAATATAGCGGGATGCCAAGCAGAACCGCCGCAGGGACCGACCACCAGGCTTGCTTGCCCATAATAGCGACCAACGCATCTTCAGGCACATACCCATGAATCCCTGCCCCGACAGCGATGCCGACAATTACATAGATCCAGACCTTGCCAACGATCTCCTTGACTGAGTCCCAGGCGCGTTCGATGCGGTCGTTCCAGGTGAGTTTTTCATCCAAGGTTTGTCCTGTTCCGCCTTTGATCTGCCAGACAAAATCTTCCACATAGCGTTCCATCTTCAATCGGCCGATCACAATGCCGGCCAAAATGGCGATGCCCAGGCCAGACAAAATATACAGCGCGGCGACTTTCCAGCCAAACAAACCGAAGAGCATGATGACCGCCACCTCATTAATAGTAGGCGCAGCAATCAGGAAGGAGAACGTCACACCTAGTGGAATACCCGATTCAACGAAACCGATAAAGAGAGGCACGGCCGAGCATGAACAAAACGGCGTGACAATGCCGAGCAATGCCGCAAAGACATTGCCTACGCCTGCCCGTTTTCCGCCCAACATGGCGCGCGTTCGTTCAGGGCTGAAGAAGGTGCGAATGATCGAGATGGCAAAGACCATCCCGGAAAGCAATAGCAAAATTTTTGGAACGTCATATAGAAAGAAAGCCAGCGATTCACCGAAGCGCGAATCTTTTGCAAAGCCCAATGCCGTATATGAAATCCAATCGGCCAGGGGTTGAATGATGTTATATGCGATCAGCCAAATGACAATGGCAAGGAATACATAAAAGGGAAGCTGTTTATTGGATCGAATCGGAGAAGGCCTGGAAAGAGTGGTCATGGTTTCCTTACAAACTACTTGCGGGGATCAATACAGGCGAGCACTGTGGACATTCACACGACGGATTCTTTTTGGTGTTGATCAGCGGAGAAATGTCATCGGCGGAGAATCCGCTCAGACGGGCGGAGACAGTGATCAGGTCCAGAAAAGAAGCGTTGGCGAGTCGATAGTAAACGTAGCGGCCTTCGCGGCGGTCCAGCAAAATATCCGCCTTGCGTAAGGCCATCAAATGCTGCGAGATATAAGCCTGCCGCCAGCCAAGCGAGGCTTCGAGATGACAGACACATGCCTCACCTGTGCCGATGGCAAGCAGGATGGCGATACGCTGCGGCGAGGCGATGGCCTGGAGTGGTATCGCAATTTGTTCGGAAATTTGAGGGAGGGATTGTTTTCTCATATTCATAAACCTGAATGTATTATAGCAACATATTCATATTTTCGAATACGAGAAATGTCATCATTTGTTCTGTCAAATAGCACTGCCGTTTTTGACCACGGATGCTTGCCGTGATCGTGAACCAAGAGTACACTAAAAAAATGATTGATTCGAATCAGTACAGCAAAATTGTCAGCGCCCTGCCGTTTTTGATGCGCGCCGATTCACAACTGATCCGCGAGTTTCAGCTGGGGACATCGCTGGCACATATTCCCGCTGGATATGATGTCTTCCTCGAAGGGGATCGCGTGAATGCAATTGCACTTTTGCTCTCGGGCGTGGTGCGCGTGTACAAGGTTGGCGAGACGGGACGCGAGATCACGCTCTATCGCTTCGGGCTGGGGGAAAGCTGTATCCTGACCGCCAATGCAATTCTCAGCGATAAAACTTTTCCCGCCATCGCCAGCGTGGAGCAGGATGCTGAAGCGGTGATGATCCCCACCGAGATATTTCGCGACTGGGTCCGCCGTTACGATGTATGGCGCGACTTTGTCTTTGATCTTTTATCGCAGCGCCTCTCCAGCATGATGGCCATCGTTGACGAGGTGGCGTTCCAGCGCATGGATGTCAGAGTCGCTTCGTGGTTGTTGAAACAGGCCAAGGTCCAAAACCCGATGCGGGTCACACATCAACAAATCGCTGGAGAGTTGGGCAGTTCACGTGAGGTGATCAGCCGTCTGCTTGAGGATTTTGTCAGCGCAGGGTTGATTCGCTCGGGGCGAGGTACCATCGAGATATTGGATCTTGAAGGGTTGAAATCCCGTTCCGTTGTGTGACATTGTCACATACAAAAACAACGGCATCTCCTACAATGAGGCCATCAAACCAACCCATCAAAGGAGATTTCTCATGAAACGCAATATGTCCAATACTGATCGCATCGTCCGTGTCGTGGTCGCCGCCCTGTTCGCCTATTTATATTTTGGCGGAATTGTCACTGGAGCACTTGGCATCGTGCTCGTTGTTCTCGGTGCAGTTTTCCTGCTCACAGCAGTGGTTGCCTTCTGCCCGCTGTACGCTCCGTTCAAATTCAGCACGTACAAATAATCAACAATCCGTAGAGCGGACGATTTCTCGTCCGCTCTACAATTACAGTCATGAACACATCTGAATTCCAACAAAAAATATCCGCATCCAGCGAACTTGTCGTCATTGATTTTTGGGCTCCATGGTGCAGGCCGTGCATGGTCACAAAACCCATCCTTGAAAAGCTGGCAGAGGAATATGCCGGCAAGGTTGAATTCCTGCAGATCAATGCAGACGACTCGCGTGAAATCCTTGAACAATTCCACATTTTTGGGATCCCCACAGTCATTGGTCTGCGCAACGGAAAAGAAGCAGGGAGAATTACCGGTGCACAGAATGAAACGAACTATCGTGCTGTATTTGAGGCATTGTCTGAAGGCAGGGAAATGAGAACTTCCCTCACACAATTTGACCGCATGTTACGGCTTGGAGCCGGTGCCTTATTCATCATGGTCGCCATCTCGACACACAATTGGATCGCAGGCGGCATCGGCAGTGTAATTTTCTTTATGGGCATTTATGATCGATGCCCCATTTGGAATGCGATTACCCGATTTTTCAAAAGAACTTCGGCATAAAGTTCATAAAATTACTCTTCACTAAATCCAGCTGGGGGAATGCCCAAGGCCTGGATAAGCCGTGCCCAATAATTGACCTGCGCCGCTGTGGAAGCAAAGATGACCATCTCACGTTCTGTAAAGTGGGATTTGATGCTCTCAATGAAATCGGGATAAAACTTGAGGGGAGTCTGCGATATCAACCTTGCATATTGGATTGCCAGTTTTTCACGCACTGAAAACGTTGGCACATTTTCCAATTCAATTAATCCCCGCAGAGCCTGTAATTCCACATCCGAAATACCGACAGCTTCATGTTCATGTGAGTTCATATCGACACAAAATGGACAGGCGGCTGCAAAGGACGCGGCAACCCGAACCAATTTCAACATGCGCTGGTTCAGCAATCCATCCTCATGAGCCACCAACGATTCGAGCAAACCCGAACCAATTGCTGCTTTCGGATACCATGCAAGGATTCGCGCAGGAAGCATGGTTTTCCCGGTAATCTTTTCCGAGACCCAGATGCCAAGTCTGAGCAAGAGCGAAATTCTTTTGGGCTGGTCAATGAATGCGTTCATAAATCTCCAAATGCTGAAAAGGGTTCAAAATCATCGTTTCGATGATTGCAAATCATACCCTCTTACCCATGCAGATTCCCAGACATAGTAGAACCTCCCTCAATTTCTTTACCGAATCTTTACAAAATTTTTGAACAGCCTGCATATACCAAAACTACACTCCGACTCATCAAATTTACGGAGGTTCGTTATGGTTACTTTGTTTGGCAAACGCATACGATTATTTCGTCCGCGCACGATCTGGATACGGCGCATCGTACAATGGTTCTTCTTTCTCCTGATCGCATCCATCGCGATCAACCACACGCTGGTTGAAAACGACATGGGCATTCCCCTGCTGGGGAGCGCATCTTTACATGCGGTCTGCCCATTCGGCGGCGTGGAGACTCTTTACACATTCGCGACAGGCGGACTGCTTGTCAAAAAAATCCATGATTCTTCGCTCGTTCTCGCGGCCATCGTGTTGCTTCTGTCCATTTTGTTTGGCCCCGTCTTTTGCGGATGGGTCTGCCCGTTGGGGACCGTTCAGGAATGGACGGGCAAGCTCGGCAGGAAGTTATTCAAACGACGCTACAACCATTTTGTCCCTGTAAAAATTGACAATATCCTTCGCTATATGCGGTACGGAATTTTGGTCTGGGTTTTGTATGTCACCGCCAAAAGCGGGATGCTCGTCTTTGAAGCTTACGATCCATACTTCGCCTTGTTCAACTTTTGGAGCACAGACGTTGCCTGGAGCGCACTCGCGATTTTAGGCATCACACTTACGCTGTCAGTCTTTGTCGAACGACCGTGGTGCAAGTATGCCTGCCCATATGGGGCTGTGTTGGGAGTTACGAATCTCTTCCGCGTGTTCTCCATCAAACGAGCAGAATCCACCTGCAAAGCAGATGGAGCCTGTTCGATCATGTGCCCGATGAACATTGAAGTGGACACAAAAACAGTTGTCCGTGACCATCAATGCATTTCATGTTTGGAATGTACATCCGAAGCGATTTGCCCCGTGGCAAAAACCGTCGTATTCACCAGCGGAGGTGTGAAATGACCCTTACAGCAAAACCCTTGGCCCTAATTATTCTGGTGTTTTTACTGGGTGGGATTGCATTCTCATCCGCAATGGGATGGTGGCAAACCGAATCGACCAAAATTCCTGTCACATTTTCGGAAGGTGAGTTTGCAGGTCAGGCCAACCCGGTGGACATTCGTGGTTCATACACCTTCGGTGACATCGCCAATTCATTCAATGTGACTCCTGAAATATTAGCCCAGGCTTTTGGAATCACAGAGACGGAACCCGCTTCGTTTGCGATAAAAGAACTCGAAACCATCTATCTCGACAGCGGATTTGAAATTGGAACAGCCTCCGTGCGATTATTTGTTGCGTATTACACCGGCTTACCCTTTGATACAACCGGGCAGGAAATTTACATGCCGCGATCTGCAACGGATATTTTGCTAGCAAAAGGCAATCTCACCGCCGAACAAATCGCCTATCTCGAGAAATATACAGTGGACATCGGCTTAAATACAGAGTCAGTCATTGTTTCAACTTCCGTGCCTGTACAAACATCTTCTGAGATCAGTGAAGAATATATTGTCAAAGGGAAGACAACCTTTGGCGAACTCATCACTTGGGGTGTGTCGCAAGCTGTGATTGAAGCGCTCATCAATGCGCCCCTACCTGACTCTGCAACAACAGTAAAAGATTACGCCTCCGCCAACGGCCTGGACTTTGAAACTCTCAAGCCCGCATTACAAGCTGAAGTGGATAAAGCGAGACCATAAGAAATTTATGAACCGCGAAGCCCGCCAAGAAAAAGACCTTTAACCCTTTGCGTTCTCAGCGCTTTTCGCGGCAAAAAAGAAAATCAGAAGTAGAATCCACCCATGACAAAAATCCTTGTGATCGACGACGAACCTTCCATCACCAACCTTGTCAGTGCCTATCTCAAGCCCGAAGGCTACGAAGTCTTTACGGCGGCAGATGGCAATGCCGGACTCAAAGCCGCGCGGACCTTCAAGCCTGACCTGATCATCCTTGATCTGATGCTTCCCGGCATCGATGGCATCGAACTGCTCACCCGTCTGCGCCGCGAATCGGACGTGTACGTGATCATGCTCACTGCAAAAACAGAAGAGACCGATAAAGTGATCGGGCTGTCCGTCGGCGCGGACGATTATGTCACCAAGCCGTTCAGTCCGCGCGAGTTGGTGGCGCGAGTCAAGGCGGCGCTGCGGCGTCTGAAAACAGGAACAGGCACGAGCGCAGAGAGAAGCGTACTCTCGTTCAAGCATGTCCGCATTGATGCAGGCGCACACACAGTCAGCGTGGACGATGTGCCCATCGAATTAACATCCATTGAATTTGACCTGCTTTATGCGCTGGCTGAAAGTCACGGACGTGTTCTTTCGCGCGAGCAGCTGCTTGAAAAAATTTGGGGCGGCGAATATTTTGGCGAGATGCGCGTGGTCGATGTGCATCTTGGGCATGTGCGCCAAAAACTTGGAAATGAATCATTGATCGCCACGGTGCGCGGCGTGGGCTATCGCTTCGAAGACGAAGCGCTTTAGGAAAATAAAATGAAGATCATTCACGAACGACTCGGTGCAAAATTATTTCTTGCCAATCTGGTTGTCATTCTTGTCGGCCTCGTTATCCTTGCGATCACAATTCAGATCACAATTCCAGCGGCCTTCAATCGTCACATGGGCCAGATGAATTCATCTGCGATGAATGGCATGGGAATGGGACAAGGGCAGGGGCAGGGATTGGGCCGCACGTTGTTTGAAAATTTTCGCGCCAGCATGTTTGAGTCATTGGGATATGCAGCCACTGCATCGGTGCTGGCCGCGCTGTTGGTGAGTTTCATTTTAAGCCGGCGCATTGTTGCGCCCGTGCAAACACTCACCACAGCATCTCAAAGCATTGCCGATGGACATTATGATGAACGAGTCGCAGTGAATGGCTCCGATGAAATTGCGCAGCTTGCATTGCATTTCAATCAAATGGCTGCGCAGCTTGAGCAAGTTGAGTCCATGCGCCGCCAGTTGATCGGCGATGTAAGCCATGAATTGCGCACCCCGTTGACCGCCATCAAAGGTTCGATGGAAGGATTGATGGATGGCGTGCTACCAGCGAATGATGAAACCTATCGACAAATTCACGCCGAAGCGGAACGTCTCAATCGACTCGTCAACGATCTGCAGGAACTCAGCCGCGTGGAAGCACGAGCATATGAATTGGACCTGCGCCCTTTGGATGTTTCTTCCATTATTCATTCGGTGACGAAAAGACTCTCTCCGCAATTTGAATCAAAACGCATCTCTCTTGACCTGGACCTGCCAGCCCATCTTCCGCATGTCCTCGCCGACGAAGACCGCGCCATTCAAGTGTTGACCAATTTAACTGGCAATGCGTTGCAATACACACCTGAAGGCGGAAAGATAAAAATCTCCGCAAAGCAATCAAAGGATGAAATTCAAATCGCCGTTCAAGATAGCGGCGTAGGCATTCCACCCGAACATTTGACGAACATCTTCGACCGCTTCTATCGCGTGGACAAATCTCGTTCGCGTCAGGCAGGCGGCGGAAGCGGCATCGGCCTGACGGTGGCGCGCGCGCTTGTCGAAGCACACGGCGGACGCATCTGGGCCGAGTCAACAGGCGAAGGAAAAGGCAGCACCTTTACGTTCAGTTTGAAGATCGATGGATAACCATGCAACTTTTTTCTCCGTTGCGCATCTAAATAACTAATGCAAATCTACTTTCGGAGAAAATAATCATGAATCTACTATCGTCTTTATTCGGTTCCCCCCTGCCTTCCGTGAACGCCACGGATTTAAACGAAAAACTCAAGAACAGTAAACGCTCGCTGGTTGTGGACGTGCGCCAGCCCGAGGAATATACTGCCGGTCACATCGCCGGCTCGAAACTCATTCCACTCGGCGAACTCAACAAACGGGTCAATGAATTGCCAAAAGACAAAGAGATCATCTGCGTGTGCGCCTCAGGCAGCCGCAGCCAATCTGCGACAAAATTTCTCGTTGACGCAGGCTACAACGCTTTCAATATGCAAGGCGGGATGTTCATGTGGCAGCGCGCCAAACTACCCATCAAAAAAGGCAACGCTTCGTAAAAAGGAAAGAGCTTCACCACAAAGGGCACGACGGTCACAAAGAAAAAACGGGAGGGGTCAGTTTTTTTCATTCCTTTGTGTACTTAGTGCCCTTTGTGGTTTAAAAAAGGGATTCCACTTCTTTCCGCAATCTTGAAGTTTTCTTTACATTACCTTTACATTGCGGTTGTATCCTTTGGGTGTAAGTCAGGCAAGACCTGAAAATTCACTCAAAAGGAGTATGAAAAATGAAAAAGACAATTTTGATCGTTGGTTTGGTGGTTATGGCCGTGGCAGTGTTCGGCGTGGGTGTTGCGTTTGCGCAAGGGATCACTCCGTATGCCGGGCATGGTCCCATGATGCAAAACGGCGGCGGTTATCTGCACACGTATATGGTTTCCGCACTTGCCGAGAAGTTGGGCTTGAAAGTTGAAGATGTCAACGCCCGCATCACGGCTGGCGAGACGATGTATGACATTGCAATTGCCGATGGCGTCAAGGCCGAGGACTTCCCTGCCCTGATGATCGAAGTCCGCGCACAGGCAGTCAGCGCCGCAGTGAAAGATGGCATCATCACCCAGGAGCAGGCCGATTGGATGAATTCACATGGCATGGGACGCGGTGGTTATGGAACTGGTGACTGCACCATGCAAAACGGCACAGGGACCGGCTATGGTCCCGGCATGATGAACGGAAATGGCCGCGGCATGATGGGTGGCGGCAACGGCTGGCAGAATCAACAAACCAACCCGTAATTGTGTGACAAACAAAAAGTCTCCGTGAAAATCGCGGAGACTTTTTTGAATCAGCAAAGGGGAGAGAATGTTCAGGATTTTTGATCCAGGTAATCGTCAAGTTTGAGGCGTTTGAAGAGGCGTTCGCGCACATCCTCAGGCAGGTCAGGCTTTTCGATGGGAGCATGTACGAGGTCAATCGTCCGCTTGGTGGTATTCAATACAACACGGCAATCATCACATCCTGCGAGATGTTTTTCGATCTCCTCACATAGTTCGGGAGTGAGCTCGCCGTCGATGTATTCGGACAACGATCCCAGCAGTTGTTCGCAATTCTCATGGTCATGGCGGTTCATTTTTCACTCCTCGCGCGTGGCGCGTTCTCCATAATAAGTTGACAGTTGCTCACGCAAAAACATCCGCGCGCGCAACAAACGGGTCTTCACGTTGGTCTCGGTCAGATTCAATGCATCGGCAGTTTCCTTGATGGATAGGCCTTCGACATCGCGCAACAAAAAAACGATCCGCATGGATTCGGGAAGCGTTTGGATCGCCTGATCAAGAATCTTTTTTCCTTCGCCTGAAAGCAGTTCATCCTCAGGGAGAGCGCTCCAATCTGCGAATTGAGTTGGCAGCAGATCTTCGGCATTTTCCTCCGCGTCGACAGGTTCCAGATTAACCTCCGGCTTGCGCTTGCGGATCAACATCAGCGCTTCATTCGCAGCGATGCGATACAGCCAGGTGGACAAACTGGAACGTCCCTCGAACGTCGAGAGATGGGTCAACACATTGAGAAATGTGTTTTGAAGAACATCCTCCGCATCCTGAGGTGTGCCCAACATGCGCAAGCCCAGGCGATAGATCGGCGCGGAATATGCATCTACAAGACGCGCAAACTCTGCGCGATCTCCTGCGATGAGTGCTTCAAGGGATATTTCGAGTGACATTGTCTTATTCATTAGATGCAATCCAAATAAAAAAGTTGCAAATCAAAGTATACATCTCGTTTTGGAAAATCTGCAACTTTATCGAACCTGCCGCATCAAAAGGATGTAAACAATAAATTACACTTTCTTACAAGGAGTATTACACATGGAAATGATCATTGACTTCCCCGGCGGTTCACGCGTGGACGCACATTTTCGCGATCACACCATCGCCACCGACCAACCCCCGGCAGACTCAGCCCCGATGCCTTTCGAGGTTTTCCTTGCTTCCATCGGAACATGCGCAGGCATTTACGTTCTGGGATTCTGCAAACAGCGCAACCTGCCCACCGAAGGCATGCGCATCGTTCAACGCAATCATGCGGCAGCCAACGGCATGATGGAAAAAATAGACCTGGAGATCCAGGTTCCACCCACCTTCCCCGCACAATATTATGATGCGCTGGTCCGCTCGGCAGAGTTGTGCAAGGTGAAGAAGACCCTTGAACATCCGCCGCGCTTCGAAGTGACCGCCACCAAGATTGAAATGGCTTGATCAAATAGGTATCGATCATGGAACAAGTTCTCAACGACCAAATCGTCAAACAAATCAGCGAAGCCTTCGCAGGGATGCAGCAACCCGTGCAAGTACTGTACTTCGGTACACAGGATAACTGCGAATACTGCGCGGAAACCCAGCAATTGCTCAAGGAAGTCACAACCATCAACGACAAGATTGAATTGAGCATATACGACATTCAGAAAAATCAGGACATCGCCAAAAAGTATAACGTGACGAATGCGCCCGGTATCGTCATCGCCGCAAAAGATGGTGCCGAAATCACGGACCTGGGTGTGCAGTATTCGGGCATCCCATCCGGCCATGAATTGAGCACGTTGATCAACGATATTTTGATCGTCTCCCGCCGGGACTCCGGCCTGAACGAAAAAACGCGCGAATTCCTGAAGAATCTCGACAAGCCTTTGTTGTTACAAGTGTTTGTCACACCCACCTGTCCATACTGTCCGCGCGCTGTTTTGCTCGCCCATCAAATGGCGATGGAAAACCCGAAGATGATCCGCGCGGAAGGTGTGGAAGCGACCGAGTTTCCTGAATTGTCACAACGATTCAATGTCCGTGGCGTGCCGCAGACCGTGATCAACTCCGGGGCCGGGTCTGTGGTTGGCGCGGTACCCGAGCAAAACCTGCTGGATCAAATCAGACTGGCGTTGCAAAACTAAACAAACAAGCAGACTTTATGAATAAGAAAAAGTATCCGTCAAAAAGAAGGAAAAATAACAACCCATCTCCCATGATAGGCATTGGATTGATCCTGATTGGCGTGATATTTTTTCTATTCTTGTCTTCAGGGAAGGACACCTCCGGGCCATCGGCCTCCTCTGCCGGCAATTCAGTTGTTCCTGTTTCTGTGAATTATCCTGCTCCACAACTTTCGCTGCAAAACATTAATGAAGAAACCGAGTCTCTTGAAAATTTTCTCGGAAGTGTTGTGCTGGTCAATAACTGGGCCACGTGGTGCCCGCCATGCAAGGCAGAAATGCCGACCCTCAAGAAATATTACGATACTCACGCCACTGAAGGATTTACGATCATTGCCGTTGAAGCGGGCGATGGAAAGGATCAGGTTGCACAGTTCGCCAACGGTCTTGGGTTGAAGTTTCACATCTGGCTGGATCCTCATGGAGCTTCGCTGGATGCATTTGGAAATGGTAATTTGCCCAATTCCTATGTGATCGACCGCGACGGCACGATCCGCTATGCGTGGACGGGTGAGATCAATCTTGCGATGCTGGAAAAATATGTAACACCTGTCATTGCAGAAAATTAATGAGGTTGATGGGATACACCTTCCATTTTATATTGTCCAATGCTGAAGAAGAAATAGAAATATTTCTTCTTTTCATTTACAATCCATTCTGCTTTGACCGAATATTGAAAACCTATCAAGACAGGAATCTTCACCATGGCCCAATCGTATGAAGCCATCATCATCGGCGCGGGAGTGATGGGCGCCAGCCTTGCATTTCATCTCGCGGAACGCGGGGTCAAGCCTTTGATCCTCGAACGAAAAACCGTCGCCAGCGGCGCCACCGGTCATTCCAGCGGACTGGTGCGCATGCACTACGACCTGCAAGTGGAATCCCAGCTTGCCTTTGAAAGCTATAAATATTTTTCAAACTGGCGTGAAAAAGTGGGCGGCGACTGCGGCTTCATCCGCACCGGTTTTTTGCAGATCGAACCGCGCGCCAATGAAGGGAAATTGCGCGGGAATGTGGAGAATCAAAAAAAGCTTGGCATTAATACATTGATGATCTCTGCGAATGAAGTGAAGGAAATCGCGCCTGACTTCACGACCGATGACTTTGACTTCGCCGCCTACGAACCGGATTCAGGCTATGCCGATGCAACGCTCACAACAAACTCGTTTTTGGATGCAGCAAAACAAAAAGGTGCTACATTAATGCAGGATTGTGAAGTCACTGGCATTCAAGTCTCTGGTGAGAAGGTTGTTGGAGTCAAAACAACAAAGGGGGATTTCTCCACCCCCATTGTGATCAATGCCGCGGGAAATTGGGGATCACAAGTTGGAAAGATGGTCGGTCTGGATATTCCCATGGTGATCTGGACTCACGATGTAGCCTTTCTTGCACGGCCAAAAACACTTCGCGCTTTCCCTGCATTCATTGATGATTCGATTTCGATGTATGGCCGCCCGGAAGGAAATTCCCTGGTGTTGGCCGCGATGGAGGAAGACAGTTTTCGCAATGAAGAATCCGGTGCAGAAAGCCAGAAAATATCACCGGATTTCATCGAGCATCTGATCGATAAGATCTGTCAGCGGATACCCAAGATGGAAGAAAGCGGACTCCACTCCACTCACGTCGGACGCGATGGGCTTCCTCCCGATCAACGCGCCATCTTCGGCCCCGCCGGTCCAGACGGGTTTTATCTCGCCACAGGATTAAGCGGCACTGGCTTCAAGATATCTCCCATCGCCGGCCGCGCCATGACCGAATGGATATTGGATGGCAAACCCAGCAGTGTGGACATCACGCCTTTTACGTTTGATCGTTTTGCCAAAGGGAATTTTCTCAAAGGCGAAAACGATTATGGAAACACTTGGAAATAACATTGACATATTTAGCCGGGATGGTAGAATACCGCCCAATATGTTTATACAACTCTCCCTGCGTCGTACCCGTCGTTCAACCCCGCCCTTTCTCCAAAGGTTGGAAGTTTTTGATTTGACTGACGGTGCAATTCAGGATTGCATGAACGAAAATGTTAATTAAAAACAGCCCTCCTTTGGAGGGTTGTTTTTTTGTATGGCTGAATTCTTACGCTCAAGCCGCCGTCTCGGCGGCGAGGACGCCACCGAGAGCACATAATGAACGAATTCTTTTTAAGGATGATCTATGATCGCAACACTCGTACTTGAAGATGGAACCATCATCGAAGGCAAAGCCTTCGGCGCGGAGACGGATGCCGTGTTTGAGTTGGTGTTCAACACCAGCATGACCGGCTATCAGGAAATTCTCACCGACCCTTCCTACCGCGGACAAGGCGTTCTATTTACTGTTTCGCACATCGGCAACGTGGGAATTAATTTGGAGGACGATGAATCTGCAAAGCCGCAGGTTTCAGCGGCGATCATTCGTTCGTTGAGCCCGGTCGTGTCGAATTGGCGTTCGGCACTTTCTTTATCTGACTGGCTCCTTCAACACAACGTCCCCGGCATCAGCGGCGTGGACACGCGCTGGCTGACTCGCAAACTGCGCGATGGCGGCACGCAAAAGGCGGCGCTCACTACGAAAGGTACTTCTCCAGAAAAATTGTTAGCGATGGCACGCGAATGGCCCGGGCTTGATGGGCGTGACATGGTCAAGGAAGTGACTTGCGAAGAAAAATATCATTGGGTGGATGATGCAGGGAGTAAATGGGTGGAGAGAAAGGATGAAAGAGGAAAGACGAAAGAGGAATTGCTTTCCATCGTCGCGTATGATTTTGGAATTAAAGAAAACATCCTTCGCCACCTTTCTTCTTATGGCGCAAACGTGACCGTCGTCCCTGCGGATGCAACGGCGGAAGAAGTACTTGCGTTGAAGCCCGATGGAATCTTTTTATCCAACGGCCCCGGCGACCCGGCGGGATTGCCGTATGCAGTGGAAGCGGTCAGTGGATTGATCGCAAGCGGCGTGCCAATGTTTGGGATTTGTCTTGGGCATCAGATCATCGGCCGTGCGATGGGCGCGGATACACATAAATTGAAGTTTGGACATCATGGTGGGAATCACCCCGTACAACATTTGTCTTCCGGTGAAGTTCTCATCACGGCACAAAATCACAATTACTGCGTCACAGCTGGTGAGTTAAATTCAAGTGAAGTTGAAATTACATACAAGAGTCTAAATGACGACTCACTCGAAGGCCTGCGATTAAAAAATAAACCCGTCTTTAGCGTGCAGTTCCATCCTGAGGCAGCACCCGGTCCGCATGATGCGCATGACATATTCGCAGAGTTTTTCAAAATGATTGAAGGACAAAGATAATGATTAAATCCAATCCAACAAATTTGAACCGCGAAGCCCGCCAAGAGCGCCAAGATTTTAGAAAATTCTTAGCGGCCCTCGCGCTCTTAGCGGTAGATTATTCATCCCTCATCCTTGAGAATTCATCCTTATGAAGCGTACCGACATCCACACCATCCTCGTCCCGGGCTCGGGAGCCATCGTCATCGGTCAGGCCGCGGAGTTTGATTATTCCGGCACACAGGCGGTCAAGGCATTGAAAGCAGAAGGCTATCGCGTGGTATTGGTCAACTCCAACCCGGCCACGATCATGACCGACCCTGAAATTGCAGATGCGACATACATAGAACCATTAACCCCTGAATCACTCGAAGCCATCATCGCGCAGGAAAAACCCGATGCCATGCTTCCCACCGTGGGCGGGCAAACTGGTTTAAATCTCGCGCTTGCATTAAGTGAAAACGGTGTGCTTGAAAAATATGGCGTGCAGCTCATCGGCGCGAATCTCAATGCCATCAAAGCCGCGGAAGATCGTTTGCTATTTCGCGAGACGATGCAAAAGAACAATATTCCCATCCCGCATGGCGGCGCGGCATATTCGCTGGCAGAAGCGGAAGAACTCGTCAAGAAAACAAACTATCCTGTGCTTGTGCGCGCATCCTTTGCAATGGGCGGCACGGGTGCATCGTGGGTATATGAACCTGCTCAATTAGCTGAAGCCGTTCGCAGTGCCATTTCTGAATCACCCATCGGGCAAGCCTGGCTGGAAGAGTCTGTCATGGGTTGGAAGGAATATGAACTCGAAGTGATGCGCGATAAAGTCGATAATTTTGTCGTCGTGTGTTCGATCGAGAATCTTGACCCGATGGGTGTACACACCGGTGACAGCATCACGGTCGCACCGGCGCAAACCCTCACCGACCGCGAATATCAAATCCTGCGCGACCTCGCACATCGTGTGCTCAGTTCAGTCGGTGTGGAAACTGGCGGCTCGAATGTGCAGTTTGGCGTTGACCCGAAAACTGGCCGCGTCGTTGTGATCGAAATGAATCCGCGTGTGAGTCGTTCGTCTGCGTTGGCATCCAAGGCAACGGGTTTTCCGATTGCAAAACTCGCCGCGCTGGTTGCGGTTGGCTACACACTTGATGAAATCACAAACGACATCACCAAACAGACCAAGGCCGCCTTCGAGCCTTCGCTCGATTATGTCGTTGTAAAAATTCCACGCTGGGCGTTTGAAAAATTTCCCGGCGTGGATTCGACTCTCGGCCCGCAAATGAAATCGGTTGGCGAATCAATGGCGCTCGGGCGGACATTTCCCGAAGCCTTGAACAAAGCGATTCAATCTTTGGAAATTGGCGTGGATGCATTGGACGGTTCGGGACCTAACCGAGGGTTGATCGCTGACCCCGAAACATTCGCCACGCTGAAAATTCCCACCGCTGACAGACTCTTCCGCGTGTATCGTGCCATTCAGCAGGGAATGGCGTTGGAGGAAATATCCCAAGCAACTGGATACGATCTGTGGTTCCTGGCCGAGATGAAAGAAATAAAGACGAAAGAAACAGAGATTCGAAATTGCAAGTCCGAGGCTGAACTCAAGCCGATTTTGCGTGAAGCCAAGCAAATGGGATTCGCAGACTCACACATCTCCCGCCTTCTTTCCTCTTCCTTCTTTCCTCAAACCAACGTACGGGAACTACGCAAACAACTCAACATCCTCCCCACCTTTCAAAGAGTCGACACCTGCGCGGCAGAATTCGAAGCGCAGACTCCCTATCTGTATTCTGCGTATGAAATGGATGACGAATCTCGTGTCACCGATAAACAAAAGATCCTGATCCTCGGCGGCGGACCGAATCGAATCGGTCAGGGAATTGAGTTTGATTACTGCTGTTGTCAGGCAGCGTTTGCCTTGTCGAAGATGGGATTTGAAACCATCATGTACAACTGCAATCCCGAAACTGTCTCAACAGATTATGACACCGCGGATCGTTTGTATTTTGAACCGCTCACCCTCGAACATGTTTTGAATGTCATTGATAAAGAACAGCCTGTCGGTGTGATCGTGCAATTCGGCGGGCAGACTCCGCTCAACCTCGCGGCGGGACTTGAAGCCGCGGGCGTGAAGATATTGGGAACATCGCCCCATGCCATTCAACTATCCGAGGATCGCGAGGAGTTTGCGAAACTGCTCAAAGAGTTGGATATCCCCCAGCCTGAAAACGGAATCGCCCGGTCGTTGGAAGAGGCGCGAGAAGTCGCTCAAAGAATCGGCTATCCTGTTTTGGTGCGTCCATCGTTCGTGTTGGGCGGCAGAGCCATGGCATTGGTGGATGCAGAATCCAATTTGGCAGGATTCATTCAACAGGCGATTGAGGCGGCTCCCAATCAACCGATCCTGATCGATAAATTTATGGAAGACGCATTCGAGATTGATGTGGATGCGTTGGCGGATGGAGAACGAGTCGTTGTCGGGGCGGTGATGCAGCATATCGAAGAAGCAGGCGTCCATTCGGGCGATGCGGCTTGTGTTCTGCCTCCCTATAAAGTCAGCGCGTATCATCAAGGCATCATGAGCGAATATACCGAACAATTGGGTTTGGCATTGGGCGTGAAAGGCCTGATGAATGTGCAGTTCGCTTTGAAGGATGAAGTGGTGTGTGTGTTGGAAGTCAACCCGCGCGCGTCGCGAACTGTGCCGTATGCCAGCAAAGCCACCGGATTAAATATGGCGTATGTTGCAGCACAAGTGATGGCTGGAAAAAAACTGGAAGAACTTGGTGTGACCGAAGAACCAAAAGTGGACGGATTCTTTGTGAAAGAAGCCGTGCTGCCATTCAAGAAATTACCCGGCTCCAGTTCTTTGCTTGGACCTGAAATGCATTCGACGGGTGAAGTGATGGGACATGCTTCTCATTTCGGTCATGCGTTTGCAAAATCACAAGTTGCGGCGGGAGTGGGGCTGCCCCCTGCGGGAAGCGGCGCGGCGTTGATCACGGTCAATGACTTTGATAAAAGCGCGGGCTTGAAGTTTGCGCGCGATTTGTATCGGCTGGGTTTCAAGTTATATGCCACGCCCGGCACTGCGGATATGTGCATGAAAGCTGGCCTGCAAGTGGAAGCCGTTGAAAAAGCACAGGACGGTTCCACACAAATTGTGGATTTGATCCGCGCAGGGAAAATTCAATTGGTATTGAACACGCCGCTGGGTCCGCACGCACACACGGATGGAGTCGAGATCCGCAAGGCGGCGATCGCGATGAACGTGCCGCTGCTCACAACGCTTTCCGCGGCGATGGCGGCAGTCTCCGCGATTCAGGCGATGGGCAAGAAGGAATTGAAGTATCGAAGTTTACAGAGTCATTTTGGGGGGAACGGATAGGAAACAGGTAAACGGACTCTGTAGCGGACCGCTTCGCGCGGACGGAAACGGATTTGGTTTCGTTTGTGAGTTGAAGTAAAAAATATAGACCTGATAGGTTTTCGGAAACTTGTCAGGTCTTTTTATTTGGAATGGAAGCCCCTATTTCTCCCCGAAAATAATGCCAACCTTCCCTAATATTTTGGGATGTTTCAACATCGCCGGCAGTGCAATTACATCTTGAAGTCGCCTGCGTTCATAGTGTTTTAAATTCAAACCCTTGAGAAATTTTTCAAACACCGCCTCTTCTCCATAATACGTTTCATCAAAGAAGTAATCAACAAATGAAAAACTGCCGCCTGATTTCAGGACGCGCAACGCTTCCCGTACCACCAACTTCTTGTCCGGCACAGATTTGACTTCATGGAATGTCAGATTGCTGATGGCGCCATTGAAAGTATCATCGCCAAAATCAAGCAAAGCGGCGTCCCCTTTTTGGAAGTGGACACGATCTTCCACTCCGACGGTCCGTCCATTCTGTTCACAGATGCTTTTTGAGTATTCCCAATCTTTTCCCCAATAATCAAGACCTGTCACTTCAATGTTTGCATGTTGCTGTGCAAGTTTCACCGCCAAAACCCCGTTGCCAGAGCCAATGTCAATATAGCTTCCGTTCAAGTCTTTTCCCAAATGCTGAATGGCAAGGTTGTAGATCTTTTCCTGAAGTTTGCCGCCCCTTTGCGAGAACATGATGTAGGCATAAAGCGGGAAAAGAAAACTTACAAGAGTGATCCCAAATAGAATGATCATGCCGATGCGATAAAAAGAACCGAATGGGAGTAAGGTCAGAACACCCATCCCCAATGTGCATAATCCAAGAATGAGCAGGTTCTTTTTTCGAATCCAATTTCCGTAATCTAATTGTGTTTCCATGGTTTTCCCTTTGTATTGTGCAAACGTCCAACGGTTTCAAATTTGGGGTTGTCGATAGCTGAGTAAGAGGAAGAGCCAGCCAAGAACCAACTCGATTAAAGCGTGAGCCGCAAAGGATGCGGCATCCGCCTGAAGCCCATATTCGATCATCTTTTCGGGGTTAAGAGCAGAACCTCTTACGCCAAGCAACCCGCATAATGTATAGGTGGCCATGGCGAAGAAGAAATAGCCTGCAAGCCTTAGGTCAATGTCTGAAGCAGAGCTCTTGATATTTTGATCCCGAGCCTTGGATAAACGCAGAATCGTTATCAAGATGAATATCATCATTAGGACTCCGCCGATGCCAAACAACAGGGCAGGACCGGGAATAGGCGCATACGCCAGTGAGATATAGAGCAGACCACCGATGATATAAAGTGCAAGTTTCAGCCGCTTCATGTTCGTTTGCAGCAGGGCACCGATCGTCACGAAAAGGATTCCAAGTTTAAAGGAGAATGCCCAAATTAAATATCTGGCAATTTTCCATGTCGCTACACCTTCGGGTATCGTGCCGCTGCGACTCACGCCACTTTCCAAAGATTCCATAAAGCCGGGCAAAACTACATACCGCCCAATGATCGCCCAAATCAAAAAAGCGATGCCCAGAATAATGAATGCGATGCCTGATTTCTTTCTTGTACTACTGACAGTGAACTGAGTTTTTGCCATGTCGTGATCACCCTCCAGTTTTCTTATTTCGTAGGATATCCACCACCCAGGAACTATCCGGGCAGGGAAGGTCAGCATCCAATGCAATGACCTGACAAATGCCCTGGATCGCCGCCCAGAAAGCGACGGACAATGCGAGAGGGTCGCCTTTTCGTATTGTCCCATCCGATTGCCCCGCCCGAATGATCTTTGCGGACTTGCGGATGACGTCTCCCTTAAGGTGATTTCTAATTTCTTCCGGCAAAAAATCATTGGCAGCCGCCTGACTCATCAGCACGAACATCTTGGCGGAGAATGGGTCGTTCCCGGCTTGATCGAGGATCAGTTCGGCCATATTTTCAAAGAAAGCCAACGGCTCAGCGCGATTTGCGGTCATCATGGACTGCGACTTCGCGAAGCCCATTTGGACAAGTTCCTCGTAAATCCGCTCCTTGGAATCAAAGTAATGGAACAGGAGTCCCACGCTCATTCCCACGGCATTGGCAATGTCGGAAATCTTGGTTCCGGCGAAGCCCTTTTGGATCAGCAGATCAAGGGCTGCTGTCAATATCTGCTTGCGGCGGATCTCTTTTTGATCACTGCGGGTCGTCATTTCTCAAACTCCTTTCATTGAATAAATATTCAATGAATTATTGTTCAATAATAATGACAAAACAGCGAGGTGTCAAGGCGTTAAATTTGAGTCGTTGGGATGAATGAACTTGCAATTCCCCATGAAGGAAGAAGGAATTGATATATTGAAGTTTACAGAGTCATTTTGGAGGAGGCTAACTGATAGGAAGCGGATTCACGGATTGGATTTCGTGCATTTGTAAATGGCGTTTCGGCGGACTACCCTACAGGGCACACGTAAAGTCCTGCCTCAGTTCATGAAAGTCCGCTTTAGCGGACTCCGAGCGTTCTTCGCGAGTATCAGCCCGTAGGGCTTCTTTGTACTGAGCAGTCGGTTTTAGCCGCGCGAAGTTTACAGAGTCATTTTGGGAATGGAAGCTGACACAAACAGGTATTTCTTATACAAAGGTAATCCATAGGATTTCTAAAATAAGAATTGCTAAAACAAAACCAATAAAGTAAAGACAAAAGGCCCAAAACTTTACCCGTCTTTGGATAACAAAAGCACTTAATACATACCAAAACACTATATCGATGATCAATGCTATCAACCTAAACTCCACGCAAACGTAAGTAGGAGCACAATACCCTCTGGCATGAATTGTAAAAGGGTAACCGACAGGATACCAATCTGTGATCAAAGATGTAACTATTATTGGGTAAATGATCCATCCAAAAATGTAAAACAAAACAATGGCCAGAATAACCTTGCCTGGTGTCGGGATTAGAAATGAATCTTTGGAAAATGGTTTCATTAAAGTATCACCCTCATAAAAGTTTTCGGCGGACTAAAGTCCTGCCTCAGTTCATGAAAGTCCGCTAAAGCGGACTCCGAGCGTTCTTCGCGAGAATCAGCTCGCAGGACTTCTTTGTACAGAGCAGTCGGCTTTAGCTGCGCGAAGTTTACAGAGTCATTTTGGGGGTGGTAACGGATAGAAAGCGGATAAACGGATTTGATTTACACCTTCTGGCTGTACATGTCAGGTTGTGCTAGGTAGAAATTCGTTCTGACTCAATGATTGTAACTTTAGTTAAATCAACAAACGACTGTAAGGAGAATCCTTCGTATAGGAGGCGATTCCAAATGCCTTCGCGAACTTCAATTGGGTATGGTTTAGAATCAACCATAATTTTTCTTTCCTTTCCTGACTGGTCAAAATGAAGTGAAATGCCATTATTACGGCAATAATCTTCTACGCATCTAAAGTTAATGAAGGACATTACAGCCACGCGTCCAAAGAGAATATCAATCATGTCTCTAGGGGAAAACCGCATCGCTGTAATCGGCAATGAGACATGGTATTCTTCAAACCTTGGAATTATTCCTTGGAATGTGAATAGCGAATCAAATATGTGTGGATGATATTTACTTGCACTCCGAAGCGCACTTTCTTCTGCGTGGGTACGGGTATCAAATGCGAGGTACATGAGACCATGTTCAGGCTCTATGAAACCATACTTACGGCGAGAGCGAGCAGCGCGAATAACCGTAGAAAGGGCCTCATAATGATGTTTTTCTACCACATTGGCCTTGAATACTTTTCCGCCTTTAAGGTTTCTGTCTAATAATTCTAAATCACCAGTTTGCAGATGCTCGCTAATCAACTGCAAGCGGCTGGCTTGCCTTGACTCCCGTGCACCTATTGGTTTCTCCGACATATCTCTACTTTGTTTTGCAGACTGTCGTATTTTTAATTCAATAAGTTGATAAAGAACATCATTTTTAAATAGCGAGAAATCCGCGGTTCGAAGACAATTCGTCAAATCATGCATCACGGGCAGCCATTCTCGTCCTAGTTTTCGCATGGCTTTGAAAACCATAATCTCTTTTTCAATGCCATCTTTTGTTGACAAAAACACCACTGGTTCCTTCGAGCCAATGGCACGGATTGCCTGTCGATCAAATCCATATGCACGCCAGGCTATGCCATCAGCGACGTAGCGATAAAGCCAGCGACCATATCTCAGGACTTTCACAGCTTGATCGTAGGAAGCAGCTTCTTCTTGTATTTCATTTATTTTCTGCTTGATACTATCCGTTAAAGGCTCTCCTGATTGGACTGAGGTTTTGGCAAGCTCACTGGCCTTTTTACGCAAAGAGGATGCTTGGTCACGGCTAGATCTAAGGCTATCTTCAAGTGCAAGGAGATCTTCCAGAATCTGGACTTGTGCAGAGAAGAGCGCGTATCGAGAATATTGGAAGATTGCCATCTTCCAAATAATTCTACTTATCCTCTTGCGAAGTTCTTTTCCGAGTGGGTGTGTCTCAAAGTCAGAGAACTCAGGCAATTTTTTACCTCAATTTGAAATCAACGACGACTACTCTTTTGGCCATGCAAATCCAAACTTGCCAACATAATATTTATGAAAAAGGTAATCTAGATCAGACTGCCAATCGGCGATGGCGTCTGAAAAGTCGCCATTTTTATTGCGTTTTTTGTTTCGTGTGTTTGCAGCAATAGTTTCAGCCAGCTTATGTAGTCGAGCAACTGTCTTTGGCGTACCCCACTCATTCATATATTCAGGCGATATAACCTTAGGCAAGTCGTTGTGAAAGACACAATCTAGAATCTGTCGTCTAATTTGTTTTGAGACACCTAGCGTACGTCCAACTCGATATCCGACATAACTCAAGAGACCATCTGTGTTGAGGAATACATCACTGGAGAGACTATAGGTTGATGCAGGCGCGTTGGTCGAAGGCCATTCAAAGAATCCTTCTTGATTACGTTGGCGAAGATATGTATCACGTTTCATTTGCTCATTCTTGTGGCGTTGTAATTCCCGGTCTTGAGCTTGCTCCAATAGTCTTCCTACTTCTAAATTTGCATAAAACGCGAATTCATTCTTTCGTTCTGACAACTCCACCATAATTTCACTCAACGCATTGACTGAGCATGATGGTGAATGCGCAATTTGGAGAAGCTGCTTCGTCCGCGTCATACGATATGGACGGTACATACTATTGTCAATTTCCTGGAACATAGATCCTAACTTTCTGTGCCTTGCACACATGGAAAAGAGACTTTATTTATGGTTTCATTATCTTTGTTGCCAAGTCTTGATTTCAAGGGTTGGGCAATCATCCTACAGTAGTACTATTGTTAAATGCTAAATAAAAATCTAAGCCTGATGAAGGGCTTAGATTTTGCTTGGTATTGGAAAGTTGGTTGAAAATGGCGGAGATTCCTACCTGTCAACTGCACGCATTCTTAGGCATTATCCCTAAGCTCAAACATGGCGCAGGATTGTGTCCACGACACTGGATAGGAGTGCCGTTGCATCGATGATGATGGCGTTCTTCGGAAGGCTCTCTTTTGTCTCATGTTGGTATCGCGCAAAGGATTCCCCTTCCTCGGCCGTTCCGCCCCACTCGGTTTTAGGTCGGGCTGCAAGGCGTCGGTTCAGGGTTTCCAGATCGATGTCAAGAACAAAAACTTCATCGAACAGATCGATGAAGCGGTCGGAATTCCTGGAACCGCCGCAAAAGAATGTCGCCGCATGGTTTTGATCAGCGGCCAAAGCTCTGACCTTCTCAACGTCCCATATCCAAGAACGATGCTCGTCAGCACTGTCATCTACAGGCTCTCCAGTTTCCAGATTACCAAAATAGGCCAACTCCCTGTCGCCGTGGATGACGTGATAGCCGCGATTTTGCAGTTCGTCGCATACCGTGGTTTTACCGGCGCAGGAAACACCGTCGATCAAGTAGTTCTTCAGGCCCATGTTTCGTTCCCAAACGGCATTTCTAAAAAACCCCGAGAGAGCGCAACACGGTGATCAGAACAGCGATCAGCAGGCCGAGAGCGATAAAAAAAATAGGTCGGCTGTAGCCCATCAACCATGCGGCGAGACCGGTTTTATATCCAAGGGATTTCAATTTAGACTGAAGTTCTCCAACCGTTGGCTCAGTCAACGTGCTGCCATCGGGAAAGACAAGTGTAGGTACGCTTTCATTGCCGTGATTGATCGCCCGAACGCGAGCAGCAGCAGCCTCATCCTGATGAATGTCAATGTATTCAAACTTGACCTTCGATTGTGCCAGCAACCCTTTGACAGGTCCGAGGTTTGGGCAGGTTGGGTGACCGTAGAGAATAATGGTATCTTGCATGTATCTCACTCCTAATAATTCGTACTCATCCATTGTGCAGACTGTATACGAACTGTAATCATCAAAGTTTCCAGGTTCATGAGGATGCAAACTGCTTCCACTCGCCCTCAGAGATGACTTCGACGGTTCCATTGACGACCTTGATGGCTGTCTGCTCGTCGATGGCATAAGCCGGGATGCGGATGTCGGCCGCCCAACGCTCCGCGTCCGCCGGGGTGTTCGTCGGAAAAAGATTCAGGTGCGGGAAGATCGAGAAATCCACGACTCCCAGTGTACGGTCGTCCGGAGCGGATTGCCACTCCACGAAGTACTTTCCGATGCGGGGAGTCATCACCATACTTCCGGCGCTCACGCCCACCCAAACTTTATCAGACAACGAAGGCAGCAGATCGGCCAGTCCAGACTCGCGCATCCAATGAGATAGATACGTCGCATCACCGCCATCGACCAGGAGCACATCAGCCTGACGCACCCATGGGATCCAACGATCCGCGCCGATGGTGGGCAGTGCAGTCAGCTCAAGAACACCGAGCGACGCCCAACCTAAGCCGGACAAGTATCGGAAATCGGTCCCAGCAGCGATGAAGTGCCGCACCGATGCTGGACCGCACATTGGGTGCCCCCATTGTGCGGTCGGGATGCACAGGGCGTGACACTCGGCGATCGGCTTGCCCAGCAGTTCGACCAGTGCATTTTGGATGCTGGTATTTGTGACACCCCCGGAAGTGAGAAGAAGTTTCATCATGTTGTTCCCTGCCAATGATACCCTTTAGCCAAGCTCCTCGGCGAGCCCGATGAGCAGTCCCTCGGGTCCGCGGATATAGCACAGCTTATAGGAGTCCTCATATCGCATCAATTCGCCGACGAGCTGCGCGCCGCGCTTGAGTAGCCTGGCCAGCACATCGTCAATGTCTTCCACGGCAAACATAACGCGCAGGTAGCCGAGTGCATTTACCGGGGCATTCCTGTGATCGGCGATGACAGGCGGGGCGATAAATCGCGAGAGCTCGAGCCGGCTGTGACCGTCTGGCGTGACCATCATGGCGATCTCAACTTGCTGGTTTCCCAAGCCGGTGACGCGCCCGGCCCATTCTCCCTCGACCATGGTCCGCCCTTCGAGTTTCATGCCAAGCTCGATGAAAAAAGAGATGGCGTCATCGAGGCTTTCCACCACGATGCCAACGTTATCCATTCGTTTGATCGTCATATGATTCTCCTCTCGTGATTGATTCCGCCGCAACTCATCCTACCCTAACTAAACATCATGACCAGGTCCCCACGGCTTCCCGCCAACAAAAGATATCTACTCTAAGCCTTTTCTTTCGGTTTGATCGGTATCCAAATATCTTCTTCAGAATTGGGGTCCCCATTCTTATATTTTTCCCCCAATATTTCAAAATGCGGCCTGTTGTCTAATAAATAATCCGAGTTTGGCAGCCAGGTTCCGAAAATAAATTGGAATATAGTATTGTCGGTGCTTGAGCCTTTATATTGAAAAACCGCATAAAGCCCGCCCTTCAATGTAAAAGTTTCCATTCCATCAGGAATGGCGTCAAAGTCTGAGACTTCGACAGCAGCCCATTTTTCAAATTCCTGATCAAGATTGCCAAGGTCCACGGGGCCATCATAAACCTGCATTGAAAACATCTCAGAGTTCAACTTGTTGCCAATTTCCCTCCGCCTTGGCATAAAACTTCGCCATAGTTCCCCCGTTTTATTATTGGAAAGCGACATAGTCATGCGCTTCCCAATTAATTTTTTCTCGATCAATGTTTCCATTCTTGGCTGCATATTGGATAAACTCCTAATGGCTGCGATTTATTGGTTGTACAAGGAAGCATTAAGACTTATGACCGGGCCGCCACGGCTCATCCGTGTGCGTGAGCCAGACCAGTTCGGGATTCAGCGCGATCACTTTCAGCTGACCTTCGGTCTGCGGCTCATCGAGCTCGCCAAACCAAACCGCCACGTCCCCGCCGACGATGATCGGACGTCCGCCCGTTTCAATGACCACCATCTGCATCCCGTCCGAGTGACCCGGCGCGGGGACGAGTCGCAGCCCGGGCAGCAGTTCGAACTCGCCGTCAACGGGCACATATTGCACACCGGGCGCATCGACCCACTCACGAATGGTGTAATCTTCCTTGCCATGCGCGTCGTCAAGCTCCCTGCGCTGGACGTAAATCTTCTTGCCAGTAAAAAGGTGGTTACCGCCGCAGTGATCAAAGTGCAGGTGTGTGTTGACGACGATGTCAATGCCGGCGAGGTCAAGTCCCTGCTGGTTCAGCGGAGTGAGGCGCGGATCCATATCGGCTGCCGCCGGGTGCAGTTCCGTCATTCCGGTGTCGACCAGCACACGTCCATTGGGATGATCGATGATGTGCACATAGACCGGCATCCGCTCGTCTTCGGCAACAAGCAGGTCGGCAACGCGGACCGGTGTGATGGTGATTTCCTTTTTCATGTAATTCTCCAATTCAGAAATGCCTATTTTTCAGTTTGCCATAAGATTCGGTCTATCGGCCCGTTCCGCGACTCTGACTTTATATACTCGTATGACTTTTTCACGATCTGCTCAAGGATGGGCAGCTCGATATCACTCAGCCGCTTGATATAGATACAATACCCGGTAATGGTATGTTTCCCTAATTTAGGCAGCAACCCAGCATAACGCGTTGTGCCGTCCATCAAGTACACGGTGATCTTGCCTTTCCTTGGATAAAAGCCGATCACATGACCGTCGCCTTCGCGTCCGCTGTCGTATTTGTAGTGGTAGGTATCGAACCCGATCGTGCCCGCATTCCACATCTTTGGCTTGTGTCCGCTGATACGCTGCATCATTTCAAGAAGCACCTGGCTATCTTTTATGGTTTGTTCATCACCAAGGGAGGCAATGTAGTCTTTGACTGATGTATCATTTGGTCTGGCCTTCGTTTTATCCGGCATGGCTTAACATCTCCTGAACAATGGTATTGAATCGCGTCTGTTTGATCGCTTCCAATTTAAAATTGAAACAATCTGCTCATTTACCCCAGACGGCAAATTCGTTTCCGCTCGGCTCGGCAAAGTGGAATCTGCGGCCTCCGGGGAACGAATAAATCGGTCTGAGAATGGAACCGCCCGCCTGCTCAACTTTCGCAAGCGTAGCCTCCAATTGATCGCTGTACACAATGATCAGAGCCGCGCCGTTTGCCGTGGAGGATACGAGGTCAGACTGGAAGAAACCGCCATCCAACCCTTGATTCTCGAACGCTGTGTATTCGGGTCCATAGTCTGTGAAAGACCAGCCGAAAACGGATTGAAAGAATGTTTTTGTCGCCGTCAGGTCTTTGGCAGGGAATTCAACGTAATTGATCTTTTCATGCTGATTCATAGGATCTCCTTAATGTACATTGGTGCGCTGTAAATTGTGTTTCTGATTCCGCTCACGGCCTCTTACGATTCGCGCAGGATCTTCTCCATCTTTTTGCCTTTCGCCAACTCATCCACCAACTTATCCAGATAGCGAACCTGCTGCGTTAAGGGGTTTTCGATCTCCTCCACACGAACCCCGCAGATCACCCCGCTAATGAGGCGCGCGTTCGGGTGCAATGAAGCACGCTGGAAGAATGTTTCAAAAGTTACATCTTCCTTTATGAGTTCCTGAAGCTTCTTTTGATCAAAATCAGTTAACCACTTTATGACCTGATCCAGTTCCTCCCTGGTTCTGCCTTTCTTTTCCACCTTTTCCACATACAGCGGGTAAACGGAGGCGAACGTCATTTTTGCGATACGTTGGTTTTGTGCGTCGGAATTTTTCATAGTTACCTTTTATTTTAGTGTTAATCCTTCAAACAATCTTGATCGACAACTCGACATCCCAAAGAAGCTTTCTCGACTCGATACGATAGTCAGTCAGGTACGCTTCGTACCGGCATACATATGATTCCGCCAAACCGGCATCGATGGGATCGAACTTGACTCCGTTATCCTTGGCCCATTTCATGAGCGCCTGATTGCCTCGAAGTCCATTCCCTTTGTAGACCAGCGTGGCGTATCTTCCCTTCGGAAGCGAACCCGGTTTAATACGTCCCCCGCCTGGGTGGGCAGTCTTTGTCATCAACCCCACCTCAACATCCATGATATCGGTCATATCACAATGGTAGTAGCGTACAAAGTACGGACCTTCCTCAGACAGCGAGTTCTCTTTGCTCCACTTGCGTAATTCCTTCAAGGCCTTTGTGATCACGGCAAACATTCCACCGAATGGCGTTTCAATGCGTATCCCGAGATATGATCGTTCCGGTTTATCAATGATCGAGGCAGGCCCGATGATATTTTCCGCCTTCACAACTATTCTCCTGCGATTGTAACTGCACCCGCACGCTCATAATTCATGATGCAGATGCCGCTCGAACCAAGGATACTTTCCGTTAGCTTGAATGCCCGCGGGAGCGTCCCCTCCGCAAACAGTCGCTTTCCAGCGCCCAACGTGACCGGATAGATCATCAGCCAGAACGCATCGACCAGATCATGCTTGATCAAGGTCTGAAGGAGGTTCCCGCTTCCCCAAACGTTCAGATCCGGCCCGGGTCCCTGCTTGAGCTTTCCGACTTTTTCCGCTACGTCACCGTTTAAAAAAACAGACGGCTTCCATTCATGAGAAGTGAGGGTGTTCGAGGCAACATATTTGGTCGCAGGGTTAACGCCAGGCCATGCATCCCCATGTTGGGGCCAGTGCGCCGCCCAAATGTCAAAGGTTTTGCGCCCCAACAACAAATCAAAAGGCAGGTTCATCTTCTTTCTCAAGGCTGTTCCAATAATATCGTCGTCATAGCCTCCAGCCCAGCCGCCATATGGGAAGCCGTTACTGGGATCTTCCTGCGGCCCACCGGGAGCTTGTATGACACCGTCCATGGAGATATGTTCTAGCACAATTACTTTTCTCATGATTATTCTCCTTTAACGCATATTAGAACATGTTTTCTAATTTGTCAAGATAAAAAAACCACCCTACACTATTTAAACTGCTCCACGATCAACTTCAACGCCGCCGCACCTGCCAGGATCAATACCGCGTTATCGAACAAACTCTCCGAGATGCGCGGCAGGAGCCACTTCCCCACGAAGGCACCGATCAGGATCACCGGCAGCATCCATAAGTCAAAAAGAAGCGTCGTCTCATTGACCATCGGTTGCGATGGCAGGATCCACGTGAGGAACGCATACAGCGGCAGCTTGCTGAGGTTGAATATAAAGAAATACCACGCGGAGGTCCCCATGAATTCGTTTTTGGATAATCGCATCATCCCGCTCAAATAGATCGACATGATCGGCCCGGCTGAATTGGATACCATCGTGGCAAAGCCTGCCAACACACCCGTCGATACCAGCCCAGCGCTGGAGGAAGGCACCAGCCGATCTCCCCAAACTCGGCGGGCCACGCTGACCAGCATCATCCCCAGCACGATCACACCGATGATCACATTCAGCCAGTCCACGCGGCTGCCGTGTATTCCGGTGTACCATAACAATCCCACACCAATGAGGATGCCGCCGGTCATCCAGGGAAACAAACTGCGTAAATTATCCCAACGCGCATGTTGCCGATACCCCAACACGGCAAAGACATCTCCAAAGATCAGCAGCGGCAGTGTGGCACCAACGGACAACCGTCCGCCAAACACGAACGCCATCAAGGGAACGACGAGGATGCCGATGCCGGGAAGACCTGTCTTGGTAATCCCAACCATCAGCGCAGCAAGGGTGCCGATTAGCCATTGTTCAAGGGTCAAATTCATCATGAGGTGAGTATATATGAAACCGCTTTTCCTGTCTTAACTTAAGAATTTACGGCTCTCGCGCTTCTGGCAGGATTGAATTTCACACAACAAATCTTTTGCCGCGAATTACACGAATTTTCGCAGATTGATTTTAAAATTCGCGTGAATTAGCGAAATCTGCGGCAATTTTTTAGTTGGCAGTAGTTTTCCCGTTAGGTATGGTAGTGCAAAAATTACTTTCGCAAAAGGAGAAACTTCTCGAACAGTGCGGGGTAATTTTTTGAGTACAATCAATTTATGTAAAACTGAAATTATTTTGATCGAGAAGGACTGACCATGTTACAAAATCCGCATCGCCGCTACAACGCACTCACGGGAGAATGGGTACTCGTCTCACCCCATCGCGCCAAACGCCCCTGGCTGGGACAGGTGGAAAAGCTTTCCCCCGAATCCCTGCCTGCTTATGACCCAACCTGTTATCTCTGTCCGCGCAATGAACGCGCAGGCGGAGTCTTCAATCCGGATTATGGCGGCACTTTTGTTTTTGAAAATGACTTCGCTGCACTGTTACCTGACTCATCAGAAAAAGAATCCGCATCGTCTCACCCGTTGCTTGTCTCTGTTCCCGAACAGGGACATTGTCTGGTGGTTTGTTTCTCGCCCCGTCACGACCTGACGTTACCTGAACTTGATCTCCCTTCCATTGAAAATGTTTTGAATACCTGGGCAAAGAATTCCGCAGACATGGCTAGTGAAGAATATATTCATTATGTTCAGGTCTTTGAAAACAAAGGCGCGATGATGGGATGTTCCAACCCGCATCCGCACAGCCAGTTGTGGGCACAGTCACACCTGCCCAACGAAATCATCAAAGAACTCGCCACGCAAACGGAATATTTCAAAAAGAACAATCGTCCGCTTTTGGTGGATTACATTCAGGAAGAACACAAACAAAAGGATCGCATCTTATTTTCCAATGACCATTTCACAGCATTGGTCCCGTATTGGGCGGTTTGGCCGTTCGAAGTGTTGGTCAGTGCTCATCGTCCATGTGCAGCCCTGAAAGACTTATCTTCCTTAGAAGTCTCTGCGTTGGCAGAAGTATTCAAACAAGTCACCACACGCTACGATAACATGTTCGAGATTTCATTCCCCTACTCGATGGGATTTCACCAAGCTCCGGCGGACGGGCAATCACATCCCGAATGGGTATTGCACGCGCATTTTTATCCGCCATTGCTGCGTTCTGCAACGGTCCGCAAGTTTATGGTGGGATATGAAATGCTCGCCATGCCGCAGCGCGATATCACACCCGAAGTTGCAGCAGATCGATTGCGTTCACTTTCGGATGTTCATTACAAGCAGCGCGGAAAATAATCAGCCGCAAAAATATTGTTTACAGCTGGCAGGCATAAGCGCGAAAAGAAGCGGGCCGTCCTCTTGATTCGATATAATCGAGCAATTCAATGAGGATGGCCGCATGTCAAATCAAAACAATTCAGTAATTGTGATCGGCGCAGGCATGGCCGGGCTTTCTGCCGCGTACGATCTGCATCGCGCCGGCTGGCACGTGATTGTGCTAGAAGCGCGCAGTCGTGTGGGCGGACGTGTATTTTCCCTGCGTAATTTTTCGAATGGTTTGGTTGCAGAGGGCGGCGGCGAGTTCATTGACGAACATCACACCCGCATGTTGGCTTATGCAAAAGAATTTAAATTATCGTTGGGTGAAGTCGGAAGCTGGCAGGGGCAAACAGAAGACTGGGGCGCATACGAAGGAAAAGCGGGCCAGCAAAATGATATAAGTGTGTGGGGCTTTGATCTTGGAAATGAATATGAAAAAATGTGGGCCGCACTTGCGGAACTTGCGAAGCATGTACCCGACCCATCTCATCCTGAAACAGCGCCGAATGCAAAAGAGTTGGATAAACAATCTGCAGCAGATTGGATCGCTCAGCAAAATGCACATCCGCTGGCACGCAAGGCCTTTGCAGATCACATCCGTTCGGAATACACATGCGAGCCCGAACAGTTTTCACTTCTTGATCTGGCGCGTAACGCAAAGTTATATTACAGCGATCCAGATTTTCATAGAAGCACCTATCGAGTCATTGGCGGGAATGATCAAATCCCGGGTGCGATTGCATCCTTGTTGCCTGATCTGCGTTTCAATGCAGAAGTAACCTCCATCCAAAATATGGCGGATCAAGTTTCTGTCACTTATAAACAAGGCGATACATTCCACACGATCTCATCTTCATTCGCAGTGCTCGCCGTTCCGCTGACAACCGCACGGCTGATCGAGTTTAATCCGCCGCTGCCCGTGGCTCATCACAGCATGGTCAACGAAGTTTCCTACGGCGCAGTGACCAAGGTACTGATCGAATATCGCAAACGCTTCTGGAAAGACAAAGCTTGGAACGGCCGTCTGGCGACCGATCAGCATATTGTTCAAACATGGGAAGCGACCAGCCACCTGCAAGGTGAACATGGAATCATTACGGCCTATACCGGTGGAGCGCCGGGAGCAAAGTTATCCGCTTTATCAGATGAAGAGAGAATCAAATTCGCCGTTTCCGTGATCGAAAAAGTTTTCCCCGGCTCCTCTGATCTCATAGAAAACACAGCCACCGTCGCATGGGTCAATGAACCGTTTACACGCGGCTCCTATATGGCACTTGCGCCCAATCAAGTAACAACACATTGGCAGAACCTGTTCGCACCCATGGGCCGTTTGTTTTTTGCGGGCGAGCATGCCACGATCTATCAAGGCTTTATGGAAGGCGCGGCGGAAAGCGGTCAACGCGCCGCAAGGAATATTATGGAGAGTGTATGAGTGAGGCAAGAAGAAATTTTCTCGAAGGGGTCCGCGCGGAAGTACCGCTGTTGATCGGTGTATTTCCATTCGGCATGATCTATGGTGCTCTTGCGTTGAACGCGGGGCTGTCCAACGCAGCATCGCAATTGATGTCGTCCATTTTATTTGCAGGATCGTCCCAATTCGTCACGACACAGCTTGTACATGATAACGCGCCTGCGCTCGTCATCATCCTGACGATCGCAGTCGTCAACCTGCGTCACATGTTATACAGTGCATCCCTTGCACCACACTTAAAAGATCTTTCGCTACAGTGGAAGGCTTTGCTTTCCTATCTTCTTACCGACGAAGCCTATGCCCCCAGCATCATCAACTATGAAAAGGAAGGCATCAGCACATACAAACACTGGTTCCTTTTCGGTGCAGGCTTTGCCTTGTGGTTCAACTGGCAGGTCAGCACTGCGGTTGGGATCTTTCTCGGCACTGCCATCCCGGAAACCTGGCACCTCGATTTCGCACTTCCCCTGACTTTTATAGCAATGGTGGTGCCTGTGCTTAAGAATCGCCCCATGATCGCATCGGCGCTCTCCGCCGGGCTGATGGCCCTTCTTGCGTATCACCTGCCGTTCAAGCTCGGCCTGATCCTTGCGGCATTAACTGGAATTATCGCAGGCACAATATTGGAGAAGAAACAATGAACATCTGGCTGATCATGATCGCAGGCGGCCTGATCACGTTCGGAATGAGATTCTCATTCATTTATTTGTTTGGCAGGCTTGAGATCCCGGAAACGCTGCGGCGCGCACTTCATTATGTCCCGCCGGCCGTGCTTTCCGCGATCATTTTCCCTGAACTGTTTTATAACGATGGAGGTTTAAATCTCACGTGGGCAAACACACGATTGTTCGCCGGGTTGATTGCCATTGCGGTGGCATGGTTCAGCAAAAACACATTGGTTACGATCATCGTGGGGATGATCGCATTGGTGATCTTGAATTTAATCTGAGCTAGACAAACACAAGAAAGACCTGATTCCCCCCGGCCTCTTTGGCACGCGCAACAGCAAAGCGTGCTTTTTCGATCAGTGGATCCATTTCAGCGGATGCACTGATGCGCGCTGCGGAAGCAATCCCCGCGCTGATCTTCACATTGATAGGCGCTTCATTTCCGACCTCAATGCGGGCACCACGCACCCCGGCAATGATCCTGTCTGCGATCTTTTCCGCATCCGCGCCGATCACACCTACAACCAAAATCACAAATTCATCGCCACTCCAGCGTCCAATGCAATCGTAGGGTCTGCTCTTCTCGCGGATGGCATTCGAAACGATCTTGAGAATTTCATCGCCGGTTTGCTGGCTATATTTCTCGTTGATCATTTTAAAATTATCAATATCAAGCGTGATCAAGCTCAACGGCATGGACGCACGCCGGGCACGTTCCAACTCCCCCATCGATTGCTTAATGAAGGCTGCGTGGTTCATGAATCCAGTCAACGGGTCGAACACCGCCTGGGCCTCAAGTTCCGAACGCGCAGTCGCCAGGTTGCTTGCCAATGAAATGATCCGCTCGGCCATTGCCACGCGGTTTTTCAGATCCTGCGATTTAAATGGACGGGTCACCACATCATCCGCCTGAGTAGGCGTTGCCTCATCATCCATTGACTTTGCACTGGTCAGCAGAATATATACCGGTGTTTCCGGTTTCATCGCCCGCACTCTTTGAATGAATTGTGTTTCGCGAATGTCACTGGTATCCCAATTTGCAATAATAAAATGCGAAACCCCGGACTGAACAGCCGACCACGCCTGTTCACTGGATTTAATGTTAACGAGAGTATGCCTGTTTCCGCCGAGCGCATTCTGGATCAGGCCAAATTCCTTCAGATCATTTTCCAAAACCAATATTTTCATAGAATCACCTATGTAAACATTATACAGGTTGTCAATATGAATTTTCATTATGCAAGGTAGCTGAATTGATTTTAATATGAAGGAAACGGCCCTTAAGTTGACAAATGCCCCCTCCCATAGTAATATTTGCCCCGCTCTTTCCACAACGCCGAGGTAGCTCAGTGGCAGAGCAGGGGACTCATAAGCCCTTGGTCGGGAGTTCAAATCTCCCCCTCGGCACTACACCCGCCACTTGGCGGGTTTTGTTTTTGGTTGGGATTTCGCATGCTCAACAGGTCTCCCTTTTGGGATTAACAGCGGTGGTCTTTTCATTTTCCAACGTATAATTCAAAAAATCCACCTACATGGGAATACATGCAAATCAAGATCAACAAACTAGTCCGCGCGAAACGCCGAACCATCGCTCTCATCATTGAAAAGGATGGAAGCCTTACGGTCCGCGCGCCAAAGCGGGCAGCCATGCTGGATATCGATCAATTCATTCATGAAAAAGCTGGGTGGATTTTACGTACACGCGAAAGGCTCAAATCCATCATTGAGATCCCTAAAAGGCAATATATGGATGGGGAACAATTTTTGTATTTGGGGAATTCGTATGAATTAAAACTTGTTCCGCCTCAAAGACCTGCATTGAAATTTGACCGTGAATTCAAGCTGGGAGATACCGCACAAAAGCGCGGGGAGGCATTTTTCATCAAATGGTACAAGGAGCAGGCATTTCGAGTCATCTCCGAGCGGGTGGCAGAATTCTCAAAGCGATATGCCTTCATTCCCAAACAAGTAAAGATCAGCTCCGCAAAGACACGTTGGGGGTCCTGCAGCCCGGATGGAACCCTGAATTTCACCTGGCGGTTAATCATGGCTCCGCTGCCTGTAGTGGATTATGTGGTGGTACACGAACTGGTCCATTTACGGGTCAGGAATCACTCGCAGAAATTTTGGAAGGCTGTGGAGGCCATCATGCCGGAATACAAAACTCACAGGAAATGGTTACGAGAGAACGGCGACAGATTGGGCTTATAATTCTTAATGCAGATCAGGCCACAGCGGGGATAGATGCGGTGCTTCATTCATAAATAAGGCATATGGTAGGGAATCCCCCCATGTGTGGTTTTGCCGGCATATGTGAAAATATTGCAGTGAATTAACCATTTATGCAACCTGGCACATTAATAGAATCAATTTGTTTTCGGACACATATTGAATTTCCAACGGGGGAAATTCGGTTCCCAATCGTCACTGAAAAGACGCACCAACCCATCCATGGTCATTAAAAATGGTTTCAACAAGAGTTACTGGAAAGAAGCAAGGTTACGATGAAAAAAAACTCTGACAAGAAAAAAGTAAATACGAGATTAGACCATAAAACGCCCAAACAAAAAAAGGAGGGTGTAAGCCCGCCTGCAAAAACGCAGAGGAAGCAAACTCGACCGGCTGATATTGGACAGGATACGAAACAAGCCAATGTAGATCTCCAGGCTGAGCTCAACGAAAATATACTTGTAAAAAAGCTCCTCATTGTTGGGTATGTCAACCCAATAGATGATCCGCTTTACACAGCTTATGTCAGCCCGCAGATAAAGTCCATGCTTGGATATTCGCCCGAGGAATGGCTTGCGAACCCCAATTTATGGTCGGAGGTAATACACCCCCTGGATCGTGAACGTGTATTTGCGGAAATGGAGAATCTCAAGATCACCGGTGGCGATCTCAATCTTGAGTATCGGATTCTTGCACGTGATGGCAACACAGTTTGGGTACATGATCACCTGGTGCTTGTACGAAATGCGGATAATACACCGCAATTCTGGCAGGGGATGATGATCGATATTACCCAACGCAAACAGGCGGAAAAAAGCCTCATGGAAAGCGAGGAGAAATTTCGTTCCATTGTCGAGCAGACCTATGAAGGAATAGCTTTTAGCAATGAGCAAGGCGAAATTATCGAATGGAATCATGCCATTGAAGAAATTACCGGTATCGGTCAAACAGAGGCATTGGGAATGCCGATTTGGGAAATACAAAGGCTATTGACACCCGAAGAGGAAAGTTTCAAGCTTGAACCTCTTAAGTCAATGGTCCTCCAATCGCTTCAAAAAGGGGAAACATTAACATCAAAACCAAACGGAAATCTGGAAATAAAAATCAAAACCAGGGATGGAAAATTTAAATTCATCTCGCAGACAATTTTTCCGGTGAAGTCAAAAAAGGGATATCGCCTGGCAGCACTGGTGCGGGATCTCACCGATAAAAAGGTGGCCGAAGAAGAATTGCACAAAAGCAACGAAAGATATCAAAGCATTGCAGAAGATATGCCGGTATTGATCAGCCGTTTCAAACATGACGGCACATTGACCTATGTTAATCGATTCTATTGCGAATATTACAAAAGCAGCCCGGACGAATTGTTGAAAAAAAATCTGTTCGAAATGATCCCCGATGACGAACAGGAGTTTGTAAGAAAAAAATATCTTTCACTGAACATGGATCAGCCTTATGTAACATATGAATTTGAAGCTTTTGATACAAACGGCAGGCCGCGCTGGCAAAGGTGGACTGACCGCGCATTGTTTGATCAAAACGGAGAAATCATCGAGTTCCAATCCATTGGCGAAGACATCACCGAGCGTAAACAGGCGGAACAATTACTGATCGAGAGTGAGGCGAGATTTCGTTCCTTGATCGCCAATGCGGGCGACATGATCCTGGTCGTGGACACAGAAGGAGTCATCACCTTTGCAAGTCCGTCTTTTGAGAAGTCATTGGGATATCTCCCCCAGGAAATGTTGGGTGAAAGCTTCATCAAGTGGATCCACCCGGATAATTTCTCCGAAGTAAAAACTGCATTGGAAAACAAAGGTGAAAGGCCGGGCTTAGCTTCTGTCAACATCAAAGTGCCCGGCAGACACAAGGATGGTTCCTGGCGTTACTTGGATGTTCTGGTCACGAACCTGTTGGACGAGCCATCGATCATGGGGATCGTTCTTAACATCCGTGATGTGACTGAAAACGAGAAAATTGAAAAGACTTTGCGGGAAAGTGAAGCGCGATTTTCAAGCGCTTTCGAAAACGCGACCATCGGCATGGCCCTTGTATCCACAGGCGGATTTATTTATCAATCCAACCGGGCACTGTGTGACTTTCTTGGGTATACAGAAGATGAACTGGTTAATATCACTTTTCAGGAGATCACGCATCCTGAAGATCTCGAGGCCGACGTACAAAATGTCCAACGAATGCTAAACGGGGAAATCGAAACTTATAAAATGGAAAAACGTTATCTGCACAAACTGGGATACATCGTGTGGGGTGCATTGAGCGTGTCACTGGTAAAAAGCGAGCAGGGCGAACCGCTTTACTTTATTTCGCAAATCAAGGATATCACCGAAAGAAAAGATACCGAAGCGGCGATTAATCGCCAGCTCTCCGAATTGGAAACTTTGTATGAAAGCGGCTTGATGATCAACAGCTTGTCCGACCCAAAAGAGATCGCTCAAAAGGTGATCGGGATTTTGGAAAGGCGAATGGCCTGGCACCATATCGCCATTCGCCAGTACAACTCCGACACAAATACTGTTGAACTGATCGCGTTTCATAACGCCGCTCTTAATGCGGAACAGAATGCGGCAACTATCAAACGAGTAAACGAGATCATACACCTTCCAGGCGATGGGTTGAGCGGCTGGGTGATCATGAATGGACAGTCAATTCGAGTTCCGCAGGTAAAAAAGGACAAGCGTTACAAAGAAGTCTATCCTGGGATTCAATCCGGCCTGTATGCACCCCTCAAAATTGGGGAACGGGTGATCGGCTCCATTTCTGTGGAAAGTGAAGAGGAGAACGGTTTTACCCAACAGGATGAACGCCTGTTGGTAACCCTCGCGGCACAGGCGGCTGTTTCGATCGAAAATGCGACGTTGTACTTGACTGCTCAAAAGGAAATCAGCGAACGCAAACAGGCTGAAGATGCGCTTCAAAAACAGACCGAGGAACTGGTTCTGCTTAACAATCAGCTCGAAAGCCGGGTGAAAGAGCGCACCGCAGAGATCGAATTCACTCGTCAAAGACTCGAGCTTGCCACCAAAGCGGCAGGCCTTGGAATTTGGGAATGGAACATCAACAGCGGCGCGATGATATTGGACAACCAAATGTATACCATTTTGGGTCTGACCTCCAATGTATTTGATAACACCATGAAGGGTTTCATCGACTTTGTCCATGCGGAAGATCTTGAATATATCGAAAAACTGCTGCAGGAAATTATCGAAGGCAGAACCTATTTCGAACTGGCATATCGCATCGTCCGCAAAGACGGGAGCGTCCGCTTTATTCACAGCCACGGCCTGGGAATTGTCGACCGCACCGGCCGGGTTGAGCGCATGATCGGCACCGCTGAAGATGTGACCGCTCAAAAACAAGCTGAACAAGCCGTGCTGGAAAGTGAGGCATATGCACGTTTGTTGTTTGATGCGTCTCCAGATCCTATTTCGGTTGCCGAAGCGGATGGGATCATGGTGGACGTAAATAAATTTTTCGAACAACAACATAACGTAAAGAGGGATGAAATACGCGGCAAGCACATCTCTGAATTAAATATTTTCCCGGCAGAAGATATAAAAAAGGCCGGGGATTACATCAACGAAATTCTGCAAGGAAAGAAGCTGCCTCCCATTGAGTTGGATTTTTATACAGCAGATAAGGGTCTCCATACTCTGGAAATGCATTCGTATCCAATTCAAGTCTATGGCAGGCCTCTGGTGCTAAGCACCAGCCGCGACATCACCGAACACAAAATATCCTCCGATATGCTGCGGCGTGCAAACAATGAAATGGAACGGGCGCTCCGCATAAAAGATGAATTTCTGGCCAGCATGAGTCACGAACTGCGTACACCGCTCAATGCCATTTTGGGAATTTCTGAAAGCCTCGAAGAGCAGATCATTGGGCCGCTCAACGAAAAACAGTTGAAATATCTGCGCACCGTCAGTGAAAGCGGTCATCACCTGCTCGAATTGATCAATGACATTTTGGATCTTTCAAAGATCGAAGCCGGGCGTATTGAGTTGAACATCGCACAAATGCCAGCGGAGCATCTGGTACAGTCCAGTCTGCGAATCATAAAGGAAATGGCGCAAAAAAAAGAATTGCAACTCAAGGTGGATATCGACCCCAATGTAAAGACCATGCAGGGCGATGAGCGTCGATTAAAGCAAGTGCTGGTCAACCTGCTCAGTAACGCGGTCAAATTCACGCCGCAAGGCGGCGAAGTTGGCCTTGAATTAAAAGGATACCCGGAAGATTCCGAGGCAACCATCACGGTGTGGGATACCGGCATTGGCATTAAACAAGAGGATATCAATCGCCTGTTCAAGCCCTTTGTACAACTTGACTCGAGCCTCTCGCGGGAATATGCCGGCACCGGCTTGGGCCTTGCCCTTGTCTCTCAAATGATACGTCTGCATGGCGGCAGCGTAAGCCTCACCAGTGAAATCGGAAAAGGCAGCCGCTTTACCGTTACCATTCCATGGGAGCCGGGCGGTCAAACTGCATCAGTGACATACTCATCGTCAGCAATCCCGGCCATGCCACAGGCAGGCAAGAAGCGCGAAGGAAAAGTGATGGTCTTCGAGGATACAGATTCAATATCCCAGTTGCTGAATGATTACATCACATATCTCGGATATAAACCCGTTATTGCGCGCAATGGCCTGGAGGGATTAATAATCGCAAAGCATGAAAGGCCGGACATCATTTTTATGGATATCATGATGCCCGGAATGGATGGCCTTGAAGCAACGAGACAACTTCGAAAAGATGAAGCGCTGAAAAACGTTCCAATCATTGCCCTCACTGCGCTGGCCATGCCGGGAGATCGCGAGCAATGCATTGCCGCCGGCATGAATGACTACATCAGCAAGCCGATCAGGATGAATGAAATTTCCGAGATGGTCACTAAATATATGGTCAACAAATAATTTGGTTTTGACAGAGGAGATGCATGCCAAGCAAATTATTGATCGTGGACGATGAGCCATCCGCTCCTGCAACAATGGAAGCCGCATTCGCAGGGGAAGGATATGACCTTGATTTTGCCGATGGCGGGGCGCTTGCTATCAAAAAGGCGGATGCCTCCCTGCCGGATATTATTCTGCTGGATGTGATGATGCCGGGCATGGATGGATTTGAAGTCTGCCGCCGCCTCCGTTCCAACCCCAAGCTTGCTGAAGTACCGATCATTATTCTCACCGCTTTGGACGACCGCGCCTCACGCCTTGCCGGCATCGAAGCCGGTGCAGATGATTTTCTCGCCAAGCCGGTGGATGTACAGGAGCTACGTTTAAGAGTGCGGACCATTTTAAAATTAAATCGATATCGTACCCTTGTGACACAAAGAGAAAGTTTACAGGAAATGGCATCTCGAGTGATCACCGCCCAGGAAGAAGAGCGAAAGCACATCTCTCGTGAGCTGCACGATGATTTTGGCCAGGCCTTGATCGCTCACATGCTTAACCTGCGAAACCTGCAAATTGACCTAAGCAAGAAAAATAACGAGTTTTCCCAAACGTTGGAGACTCTCATTGCAGACACCAATAAGACCCTTGAAAAAATTCGCCTCCTTGCGCAGGATCTGCGTCCCACCCTTCTGGATACGTTGGGATTAAAAAAAGCGCTTGAAACCTATTGCAATGAGTTCAGGGCGCGTTCCGGCACCTCCATTTCCATTGATTTCGACATGGATTTCCCGGAGTTGCCAGATATGCATTCGATTACCTTGTACCGCTTTCTACAGGAGGCACTGACCAATGTGATCAAACATGCAAAGGCGGAGCAGATCTGGGTGGAACTTTATACCGAAGGAAATAATGCAATCCTGACGGTTCAGGATAATGGATTGGGATTTTCAGATTCGGACATGGAGCAGGTCAAAGGCATTGGGATCACCGGGATGCGCGAAAGAATGTTGATCGCGGGCGGCGAAATCCGGATCAACTCCTCCCCGTCAAAAGGAACGATCATCTCGGCTTATCTTCCGTTGGAAAATAAATCTTTGGAGAATTGACATGATTCGTGTACTGCTCGCAGAAGATCACGCCATGGTACGCGCAGGGTTGCGCGCTCTATTGGAACGTTCCGGCAACATAGAAATCGTCGGGGAGGCTTCCAATGGGCATGAGGCGATCGAAATGGTCACCCGCCTGGAGCCGGATTTATTAATTATGGATATCATGATGCCGCGACTGAATGGTGTGCAATCAGCGGAACAAATCCGCGCCCTGAAAATTCCCGTTAATATCCTGATTCTTTCCATGTATTCAGACGAAGGGCTGATCCGTCAGGCCTTAAGAAATGGTGTTAAGGGGTATGTCTTGAAATCATCTGTAAGCAATGAATTGCTTGAAGCGATCCAAACCATCTCGAATGGTGGCACCTATCTGAGCAGTGAGTTATCCGACCTGATCACTGAAAACATCCAGAACCCACATCTCGCGGAAAAAAGGGATCCAATTGAAATTCTTTCCCCGCGCGAAAAGGAAATTCTCCAACTCATTACCGAGGAACATACCAGTGCTGAAATTGCCAAAATTTTGTTCATCAGCGAAAAAACAGTTGAAAAGCATCGAACGAACATCATGGACAAGTTGAACATTCACAACCTTGCAGGGCTGGTAAAGTTTGCCATCAAATATGGCCTGGCAAATCAGGAGTAGGCGGCCCCATGGGCACCGCAAAATGGGGGATTACCTGTATGGCTTCACTCTCATAGTTAATATATACTTTTTCCCATGACCGAACAAAAAACTGCAAGCATCATACTGATCGTGGATGACGAACCAACAGCGAGACAAACCGTTGAATCGATTTTGGAGAATCAGGGGTATCAGATCGAAATGGCGGAAAACGGAATACAAGCCATCAGTCAGGCCCTTGCCTTGCTCCCCGACGTAATATTATTGGATGTAATGATGCCCGGCATGAACGGTTTCGATGTGTGTCGTCGAATCCGGCAGGAACCCCTGCTGGCTGAGATCCCGATCATCATGGTCACTGCCCTGGATGACAAACAATCACTCCTCAGCGGTCTCGAAGCAGGCGCAGATGACTACATCACCAAACCTTATGATCGCTACGAGTTGCGGGCACGCCTGCTTGGCATCACCCGACTCAATCGTTATCGAAAACTTTTGGAGGAAAGAGCCAATATTGAAGAAGCCCATACGCAACTTCTTGCCGCCTATGACGCCACAATTGAAGGCTGGTCCCGCGCAATGGACCTGCGCGATAAGGAAACCGAAGGCCACACCCAGCGTGTCACGGAATTAACCCTGCGGCTTTGCAACATGCTTGGCATGGACCATGAATCGTTGCTTCACGTACGACGCGGTGCGCTTCTACATGACATCGGAAAACTTGGCGTTCCAGATTCGATCCTCAACAAAAACGGCTCCCTGACAACCGAAGAATGGGAGATCATGAAAAAACACACTGTGTATGCATATGAAATGATATCGCCCATTGAATACCTTCACCCGGCATTGGACATCCCATACTGTCACCATGAAAAATGGGATGGCTCCGGGTATCCGCGCGGGTTAAAAGGGGAGGAAATTCCCCTCGTTGCCCGCCTCTTCTCGGTTGTTGATGTGTGGGATGCGCTGACATCAGACCGCCCCTATCGCGCTGCATGGGATAAGGAAAAAACGCTTGAGCATATAAAGAACGAATCCGGCAAACATTTCGACCCGAAAGCTGTTGAACTTTTTTGTAAAATGCTGGAATCATAGACGCGCACCATTTCAGCCGGGATGCATCCAAAAGGGGAAACACCCGGAGCTCATTTATAAAGTATTGTGGAATCAACAATGCTTGAGACAACAAGACCGCTGTTATGGCGGTCTTGTTGTCTCAATATACCTTATACTTTAGTCAAATGAACAAGACGATGACAAATCAGGCAGTACAAATATTCACACAGTTAAGGAATGAATTCAATATCACGATCGGGCAGGTAGAGAACTGGCAGGATCGTGAATGGAAGCAGCTCTATGATCATGTTCAAATTCTGGTCGGGGTCATGGGGGGAAGGGAAAATTTTACGCGCAAACTGGGTGAAATCACGATAGAGCGTACTGCAACAGGCTCCAGCCTGGGGCTGGCTTACAAAGACAGGATCAAACTCAGTGCAAGCACAACATTCTCCGCCTGGACCATCGTTCACGAACTTGCCCATGTTTGGGATGCGAAAAATAACTGGAAGCTTTCCATCACGATGGAAAAATTTACCGGCGGCTTCACAAACAAAAGATTATCTCTCATAAAAAGATTTATTCCCTGCGCCTGGGATGCTGACAAACTTGGCCCACAGAAAAAACCGGGGCTTTATGGAAGAAAACCCGGCTGCAATGCTGTCGGATATTTTTATGGAGACATCCCCAGTGGGTCCAATTGGAATTTCAATCGGAAAGAGGATTTTTCCGAATCAGTTGCAATGTATTGTGGATGGGCCCGTGGGAACGAATTATCCAGGACCGCACATGGACGGATCGAAAGATATCTTCTTCCAAATGGAACAAAAGATCCGATCTATGGTGTCACCGACAACTGGTCCGACTACGCGGCTTATTTCTACCCGCAAAATGGGGACTACACAAAAACCAAACGCTGGCAGTTCATTCACCAATTAATGCAGGACCAAATTCAAATCAAATAACATTCATTAAATGTCGCGGATCAAAAGATCGCTAATTGTCTCACGCCGTTGAATCAAAATTGCCTTTTTATCTTCCAACATCAAAACAGCTGGCCTTCGTGAACCGTTGTAATTCGAAGACATGCTCAGATGGTAGGCACCCGCTGCAGGAATTGCGATCAAATCGCCGGCTTCAAGCTGCGGCATGGGCAGATCCTCGATCAGGATATCACCCGATTCGCAATAAGGCCCTGCAATGGAAACGCTCTCGCTTCTTTCCGCGCCCGGGCCGGATACCGGCAAACAAGAGTATCTGGCCCCGTACATTGCGTATCGCGGATTATCCGTCATACCGCCATCTGTCAAAATCCATGTTTTGCCGCTGCGTTTTTTGATTGTCCCCACCCGATACACTGCCACACCGGCGCGCGCCACCAAGCTACGACCCGGCTCCAAATGCAAATGTGGATGCGGAAGTCCGCGCATGTTACAGCCTGCGATCACATGTTCGGCGACCACCCGCACATAATCATTTGAATCAGGCTGGGGCAATTCATCTTCGTGATATGCCACTCCCCAGCCCCCTCCTGGACAAAAATGCCATTCATCTGAAAACCCGATCTCCTTTGCCAGATCCAGGCCAATGTCAATCGCGGCATGTAATGGGCCGGCGTCCCGGAAGTTCGAGCCCTGATGAAAATGGATTCCAACCAGCGGCAAATGATTATTTTTGCAAAATACCGCCGCCTCCATCAACTCTTCGCGCGTCATACCAAATTTACTATCGTGCTGGCCGGTTTGCGTATGAGCATGGTGTGTATCCACGGCCACACCGGGCAACAGGCGCAGCCACAGATTTGGAAACAAGGTATGCTCTTTTGAAAATAAATCCCGAATGTGATACAGCTCTGTCAAATTATCTACAACGATTGTGCCCGCATTTTGAATTGCCGACAACAAATCCGCACCCGATTTGTTCACACCATGTACAAGGATGTGGTCACGCGGCACCCCGCCAGCTTTTGCAATGGCGATCTCCCCTTCACCGGTGCAATCCACCAACAACTGATGAGACTGTGTCCATGACGCGATGGCTTTTCCAAGGTAGGCTTTGCCGGCGTAGGTGACAGAAGCAGGCCCGGGGTAGTGCGAAGCGAGAGCGGCTTTGTACTCCGCAGTTGAAGCATCCATCGTGGTGCGGTCATACAAATAAAGCGGGGTTCCATATTGTGCGGCCAGGTCTTGCAGTGAGTGGCCATTAATGGTCAAGATATTATTTTCGATTTTGGCGGTGGTTGGGAAAAGTCGAAGTCGGTTCATCATTTACGCAGAGCACTCGCAAGATGGATTTGATTTTTACCATTTCGTTTTGCAGTCAACTCGGCTTGATCCGCAGCAAGCAGCAAGGAGGCAAGTGTATCTCCATCATTCGGGAAGGTGGCGACACCAATGCTAAGGGTATATCCAGAAACAGCCCCCATCGAATCCTGCTGTGGGGGAATATTTTTGCGGGCGGAGTTAAGCAGGCGCTCTGCAAATTTTAGAATTCCAGATTCATCGGTGTTCGGAAGGATAACAGCAAATTCATCGCCGCCGTAACGAGCCGGGATATCTCCCTTTCTTAAGTTTGCTCGAATCAGATCAGAGATCGATTTCAATCGAATATCACCAGCAGGATGCCCCCAGGTGTCATTAAATTGCTTGAAAGAATCAATATCGAACATCAACAGCGAAAGTGGCTGAAAGGATTTTGATGCATGTCCGATTTCATTTTGAAGCATTTCCTCAAAGGCACGGCGATTATACAGACCCGTGACAGAATCTGTCATGGCTACAGACTTAACTTGTGCATGGAGTCGCGCATTATCCACCGCAAGCGAAATGGATGCAGCCAGAGTGTTGAGTAACTCCACATCCGCTTGTGTAAGCGGAGACTGTGAACCCGCCTCCACATTCATGACACCCAGAACAACATTGTCTTTCAATAGCGGAACGCAAATCTCGCTGCGCACGTCTGTGGCAGCAGGCAGGTAATTTGGCTCACCTGAAACATCGCGGATAAATTGCGTCTTTTTCGTTCGTGCAGTACGGCCAATGACCCCCTGACTGATATGAAGTTTATGAAAGGCCGCATCATCCGAATATCCACTCTGCGCGCCCATATGCAAATCCTCCCCCTCCAGCAAATAAATGCTTACGTGGGAATAACCAAACGATTCGCGCAACACCCGAACGAAGGTCTTAAATATCTCATCCAGATCCAGAGAGGAGGAAATAATATGCGAGACTTCCTGAACAGTGGAAATCACCTTTAAATTTGCCTGTGTCTTTGCGAACAAACGCGCCCTTTCCAAGGAAGATGCCACATAATTGGACAGAGTCTGCAAGGTTTGAGCATCATCCGCATAAAACAACCCTCTTTGTGAATACTCTACATACAATACGCCAAGCAGCCGTCCATTATTCAAAATCGGAACGGCAATTGCCGAGCCTTTGCGGTTTTCAGTGGAAAAATAATAGGGATCCTCAGCCACATTGTCGCTGATGTATATCTCTCGGGTTTCGGCAACATGACCGATGATGCCACTCCCAACTTCCTGACGAAACCCTGTTCGATATCCAAAATCCTCCTTGCCGGAAATGGCAGAGACCTCCATAAAATTCTCATCCACCAGCAGGGAAATGGCAGCTTCAGAAAAATTGAACCGTTCCACCATGGCATCGACTGTTTTCTGAAGAATCTCATCCTCGTTAAGGCTGTTGACAATGCCGCTGGCCACTTCTTCAAGCAGGCTTAATTGTTCCGAGCGCCGCACTTGAGCATCGAACAATTCCTTTTCCGAAGTGGTATCGCGCATGGTGACCACATGTCCGATCATTATTTTTTCGTAATTGAAAAGTTTTGAAATCCGTACATCGTGCCAGAAGGTCCTTCCATCCTTTTCATTTTCAAGCAAAAATCCCGCATCACCCAACGCCCAATGTTGTGCAAACAATTCCGCAGCGGGAAGGACCTTGAACACATTTTTTCCCAGCAATGTTTCATCTTCATTTAACCATTCGAACATCGCCTTATTGACGTTTGTAATACGATCCTTCAAGTCGGCAACAAGGACTGCTTCGCGCAAATTCTCAACAATGACGGGGGCGGCGATGGGGATCAGATTAAGCAATCCAAGGCGAAAGAACCCCACCGCAAAGAGCGAGGAAGTGACAAGAAAGCTAAATGGAGTGGGGTCAATGGCCAAAGGGACCAGCTTAAACAGGTAAACGATATTCGCAATAAAAGTAATGAACGCGCCTAACAGCATAACGCCAACTTGCTGGCGAATGACAGATGGTGACGATGAATAAACCCCGACATAAACGACCATGCCTAGCAAAATGGTGAGATACACAATGGCTGTACCACCCCAGAATACAGGTCCATATTCGAGGATCAACCCACCGGCCCCGGCAGCAGGCATCTCGATCTTCGACCAGATCAAATGGTGCCATTCATTTGTAAAGCTGAACAGTATCAGAATGATTTCCGGAAGAAACAAAAAAAACAATCTCCCCTTTTTTGCCCACCAATCAATCCTCCCTCCATAGCGCAATGCAAATGCCAGCCACAATGGGCCGCACATTGTCATGCCGAGATATAACATTTTTCTGGCAAATACTTTAAGAGAATAAGAGGGAAGAACCAATTCGAGAAAATAGAAAAGGCCCCAATCCGCCATGGCAAGCACCAGAAAGCCAAGCAGACGGGAACCGCGTTTTTGCAGGTCAAAAAAAGCCTGATAAACAATCCCCAAGGTTAACAGAACAAGCAGGAATAGACAAACCGAATAAATCAATAGAGAAGAGTTCATATGAGGGGTCAATCTTCTCACTACATTTGGTTTATTCGCTAAAGAACAGCCCCCACCACACCTGCCAATTTTGCATCGGTGTGGGCATCGGTGTAGGTGTGGCGATCACAATGGGGTCGCTTCCTGGTTGACCGATCGGAACGACTGGCTGGTCCCCCTCCTTCATATAATGACCTTCCGTACGTGCCCATTCCTCTACCGCTTGCGTTGAATCCGCGTAGGCTAATTGGGTTTGCAAGGCAACCTGGGTTTGAACGGAATGCGTAGCGGCAACGCGCACCTGATCGAGCTGGTCATTCAATCGGTTCAACTCTTCGAGGCGGGAATTTAATTCCACCATGATCAGGATCAAAACAATAATACCGGCAAAAACAGCGACACGGCGCATACTAAAGGGAAATTCGGGCATGTCTTTATCTTAATCGGTATTCCGCGCATTGACAAGAAACTTGTTCTTCGTGGTACAATCTGCGCCCGAAGAGCGTAGTACCCTTCGCTCTCATATCTTTTCCTACGAAAGGGATTAAATCAAATGAAAGTGTTACTTATTAAGGACGTGTACAAACTTGGCCGTGCCGGGGACATCAAGAAGGTGGCCGATGGCTATGGCCGCAACTTCCTCCTCCCCCAAAAGCTTGCCGTGCTCGCCACTGAAGGCGCATTAAAGCAGGTTCAAAAGATCAAGGCACAGGCAGAGATCAGCCGCAATGCGCAGAACAACGAACTCTCCGGCGTTGCAGAACAGATCAAAGCGGTTACACTCACCTTCCCCGCAAAGGCTGGCGACACCGGCAAGCTCTATGGTTCCATCACAACTCAGGATATCGCCTCCGCTCTCTCTGAACAGGTTAAATTCGAGGTGAAACGCCAGCAGATCGGCATTCAACCCATCCGTGCTCTTGGCGAATTCACCGGCAATGCCCGCCTCACCATGGACCTCATCCCTGAGTTCAAGATTATTGTCCATCGCGAAGGCGAAAGCGCCGATAGCGTCACCGCCCATACCGAAGAAGAAAAACCTGAAAAGAAAAAAGGCGGCAAGGCCAAGGAAGCAGCAAAAGAAGAAGCCCCCGCCGAAGATGCCCCCAAGGCAGAGTAACTTCAAAAGTATTTCGAATTCAGGTGGCAGTCACCTTTGTAAAAGGGTGACTGCCATTTTTTATATCGATTAAAATACAGCCATGCTCACTATCGGTCAACGCCTCAAAAAAGAACGTGAGGCCCGCTATCTCACCATTGAAAAAGCATCTGACGAAACGCGCATCCGTATCATTTTCCTGAAGGCGCTCGAAGCAGATGATTATTCAGTCATGCCTTCAGCCGCACAGGGTCGTGGTTTTCTTCGCAATTATGCCGCCTACCTCGATATCAACATTGATGAAGTCATCGCGGAGATGCAGAGAAATGCCCCGCCTGTCGAAGAAGTAAGCGGACCGCTTCCGCAAGTCAATTTACTTGAGACGGAAGTTCCGTCGTTGACTGAAGCGGAACAAGATTCAAACTTTCTTTCCTCATTGACTGATCGCTTCCAATCCACCCTGGCCTGGTTCAACAAACCGAACGAAGTTTCACCCACGCTGGAAGAGACTCCGCCGGCTGCCATTGACGAATCCATGCCCGATGAAACTCAAGCCGAGCCGATCATCGAAGAGCCAAAACCAAAAGAGAGAAAGAAAAAGAAGTTGGTCGAAGAAGCACCTGCGATTATCGATTCTGTTTCAACACAAGAAAAAGCAGATGAGACAAAAGTTGAAGTACAGGAAATACCAATGGAGGCCGAGCAAACTGAAGCGGAGCCTGAAGCGAAAATAAGTCTGTTGGAAAAGTTACGTTCCGTTATTTCAACTCGCACAGCAAAAACAGAAGTTGATGAAGAAGTTATTGTCGAAAAGGAAGATCAACCGGTTCAACCAACTGTACCGGCAACCGTGATCTTTGCAGAGATCGGCAAACAGTTGCGCGAACGACGCGAGTTGATCAGCCTGACGATGGAGGAAGTGGAACGGCACATCAAGTTAAGAGTGGCATTCGTCAAGGCGCTTGAAGAAGGCGCATTCGATAAACTCCCTTCCACCGTGCAAACTCGTGGAATGCTGACAAACTACGCCACGTTCTTGGACATGGACACCGACAAGATCCTGCTGCGATACGCGGATGCGCTGCAGGCACGGAGGCGTGAAAAATATTCTGAAACGCCGCGTGAAAAAATCCAGACTGAGGTCAACGCAGCCATTCCATTATTGCGCGGATTTATCGCCGGTGACCTTGTCTTTGGCATTACAATGATCGCCATTCTCCTGGCTCTTGGCGTGTGGGGCATTGGCCGTGTGATCGATTCTCAAAACGATACAAACGCCGAGCCAACTTCCGCCTCGATCGTTGATGTGCTGGCAGACGTACCGCTTGTCACCGAAACACCGGAGGGTTTTCTGCCGGTCAACGATCCGGCGCTGGCAACAAACGCACTCGGGCCGGATGGCGCACTTGCAACTCCAACCATCAGTTTGAATGCAAATGTAGTAGTCAGTATTTTTTCCGTGGAACGTGCGTTTGTGCGCATCGCTGTCGATGGTGAAACGGTCTTCGAAGGGCGCATTGCCCCGTTCGAGACCCAGCAATTTGAGGCTGAAGAAAAAATCGAAATTCTTTGCGGTAATGCCGCAGCATTGCGAATTACTTATAATGGACGTGACCTCGGCCTGATGGGCAACGTGGGTGAAGTGGCAAGCCGCATTTATACGATCTCCGGGATCGTGGCACCCACATCCACTCCCACTCCCAGCGCAACGATCACACCCTTGGTATCGAACACGCCAACTTCAACGATCACACCTACCCCCACGGCGACGGAAGAAACACCTTCGCCGTAAGATCATTTATCGTTAGGAAAACAGATGTCAAATAAAAATACATTCCACCTCGTCTCGCTCGGCTGCGCCAAGAATACAGTCGATTCCGATTCAATGGCGCAGCTATTGATCCGCGATGGATACGAATCCATTGAAAGCCCGGACAATGCCTCAATCCTGATCGTCAACACCTGCGGATTTATCGGACCCGCCAAGGAAGAATCTTTACGCGTGCTGGGTGAACTCGCCGAAACAAAACGGGATGGACAAATCCTCATCGCTGCCGGGTGCCTCACCCAACGCTACGGCGTGGAAGTGGCTCAAAAGGTTCCGGGCATCGATGGCATTCTCGGCACACGCCGCTGGATGGACATTGTACAAGTGGTGACCGAATTAAGAAAAACAGTACACCCCGAGCCTTTGTATCATCTTCCAGTTGAAGTAAAAACTGTTGGCACCGATGAGCATGACGCCCTGCGGGTAAGTGTGGCAGGCGCAAGTGCTTATATCAAAATAGCAGATGGATGCCGCCGACCCTGTGCGTTCTGTGCCATTCCGTTGATCAAAGGCACGGCAGTATCGCGCCCCATCGAGTCAATTATCAATGAAGCGCGAAAACTTCGTGATGTAGGTGTTCGCGAACTTGTGCTCATTGCACAAGACAGCACGGATTACGGACATGACCTCGGCATGAAGGAAGGTCTCGCCGATTTACTCGTACAGCTCACTGACTCTGTACCCGACGTGGATTGGGTCCGCGTGATGTATGCCTATCCCGGTTACGTCACTGATCGGCTGATCGAAGTGATGGCAACCCGCAAACAAATTTTGCCATATCTCGATATGCCGCTGCAACACGCACATCCGAAAACTTTATATCGCATGAAACGCCCATCCAATATTGATTGGGTGCACAAAACACTTGCAAAGATGCGCGCTGCTGTCAAAGACCTAACCATCCGTACGACGTTCATGGTAGGTTATCCCGGCGAAACGGATGAAGAATATCAGGCTCTGCTGGATTTTGTGAATGAGATCCGCTTCGACCGCGTTGGGGCATTCCAGTTTTCCTTTGAGCCAGGCACCACATCCGAGCCTTTGGGAGACCCTGTGCCAGCAGAAGTCAAACAGGCACGTTATGAACAGCTGATGGAAACCCAGCAAAATATTTCACTGCAAGTCAATCAATCCTACGTCGGCAAGACGCTGGACGTTTTAATCGAAGGCTTTGACAACGGTATCTCCATCGGACGTTCCTACCGCGATGCCCCTGAAATTGACGGCATGGTCTTCGTGGAAGGTCAGGCGAAGATCGGTCAGATCGTGCCGGTGAGGATCACCGGCGCCATGGCGTATGACCTGACCGGGTCGCTTGTACAGCAGCCAGTGATTCAACTCTAAATAAAAAGAGCGGACTTGTAAAGTCCGCTCTTTTTATTTATGGAATAAGTGTGGAGGTGGGTATCGTCGCATCCAATGTAGGAATGAGCGTAGGCGTTGCTGTTGGCGGATTGGGATCCACAAAGTTGGGGTCACATAAATTACGCACCACGACAATATCCGCGGCAATGTTTGGGTCGCTGTCAAAATCAGAGTCCGCGATGATCTGCGCGATCTCCAGGGCTTCGCTACAATGAGGTGATTTGGGAGTATCCAAAGCCGCCAATTCTGAAGCATAAATATCGTAATAGTAGATCGTGCTGGCAGTAAGGGGCAGGCCAATGACCTGCGCAGGAGTATCAGCATCACCACAGCCACCACGTCCCAGACAAGATTTATCCGGGTCGCAGCCACGGATCGCACATTCAAATGCAAGAATGCCGGTCTCGTAGTTTCTATTCTTGTGATACAACACACCCAATTCACCATAGAACTCAGCTTTATCGGGTTGGAACTCAATCGTCTTTTGCACGTTACGAATGGCGATGAAGAACTGACCCATTTGCGAATACGTTCGCGCGATGGAAAGATAGGGTTGTGGATCTTGAATCCCCAGTTGCTCATTGATACGAGCGGATGACGCAAAATACTCCAGGGACTTTTCGAATAATCCCTCCTGCACCTGTTCGTTGGGGCTGCCAAAAGCAAGACGACGATAATTGGCCCCTGCTCGCAGATACAGAAAAGACAGATTGGGAGTGATCGCAATTGCCTTGTCATACGCCTCAATGGCACCTGTGTAATCTGCCTGCGTTTCAAGTACATACGCATGCACACGATGCACATCCATTAAAGACGAGTCGCTTTGCAAAGCCTGCTCGATATAACTCTTTCCCTGCGCCCATTTTTGCTGGTCGGTGAGAATTTCGGCATAGAAGGCAAGCGCAAGGGTATTGGTGTTATCCAAAAGAATTGCGCGGCTTGCCTCTGTTTCAGCATCGTTCAGAAATTTCTGAACACCCTCTTCATCCACCAGTGACGGGTTTGCATTCCAATCCAGGGCAAATGCATACACTGCATGAGTGTAACTGCTATCCGGGTCCAGTTCCACGGCTCTTTGAGCGGATTCAAGCGCTTCCGCCAGGCGGGTTTTGATTTCAACATCACCGACCTTCAACGCAGATGAATACACCTGAATGCGAGCAAGATCAGCCATTAACTTTGCATTGGTAGGATCCACCTTTGCAGCCTCACGATATGCAGTAATCGCGCCCGTGGATTTTACATTGCCGTCAGCATCTTTAATATCATCCAATTGACCGGAGATGAATTTCGCATCACCTTCGAGGGCATACGATTGAGCCAACCGCGTCGGCGTCGAGGTCGGTTGGAATAATGGTTTTACATCCCCTCGCTGCACGCCACGGATCAACCAAATGCCTCCAAGGATCAAAATGACCCAGAAGAACATGCGATATACATTTGATTCGTTGCGGCGCGTAAAGATCGCGCGTTTTTTATATACGTTCATGGGGTTGAAGTGGCAGTCTCTTCAGCTGCGGGAATATCTGTAGCAGCAGGAGCAGCCTCGGTCGAAGTGGGAGGCGGCGAGTCAAGGTTTTGCTGGCAGCGTTCGTTGATCTGACCGGCCTTTTGCGCAGCTATTTCGTCGGCCGGAATTCGCGAAAGAATCAACTGAGCAATTCGCAGAGCATCACCGCATTGATTTAATCTGGCAAGCACAAGTCCGTAGGTGTAATAATACTCGGCAGTGCGCGGGGCATCCGGCACCAGTTCAAGTGCCTGGATTTGTTGACCATCCTCTGTTACGCCGCCATTGACCACATATCCCAGCTGAACGGCCGCATCGTTCCAATACGAATCACTGAACAACATCACGCCGAAATTGCCGCGCAAATTTGGATCTGTTGGATTATTCCCTACAGCCGATTCCGCATATTGCCGCGCTTTTCCAAATTCACCAATCGTTGCGTATGTGCGCGAAAGATAAAGATCGGGTGTGGGATCTTCCGGGTTAAGCGCATTGGCTGCGTTAAACTCGTTGACTGCCTGATCGTAAATCCCAAGATTTCTAAAATTATTTCCCAGGGACAAATGCAAGTCTGCAATTTTTCCGTTAATGGCGATCGCGGCCTGATATTCTTCAACGGCCTTGTCGTAATTACCCGTTGCTTCGAGCAGATATCCGCGTGCACGGCGGGTCTCGATCAGGTTGGGATCAAGCGCAACCGCCTTGTTGGAATTATCGATCGCAAGCTGGATCGCATCCACAGGGCCGGTCCCTGTGCTATTGGCATCGACAAGGATTTCGACATAATAGGAATACAACAATGCATTTTGTGTGTCCAACTCAAGTGCGCGTTTGATGTTATTTTGCGCTTCAAGAGTATCTCCCTGAAAATCCTGTGCCCAAGCCAGCACTCCGTAGGCCAGCGCGTTGTTTCCATCCAGCAACAAGGCATCTTCAGCACTGGTTTGTGCTTCTTCGTATTGACCAGCCCAGACCTGCACGCGCGCAAGTGCAACATGCGTGGCAGGGTTATCCGGCTGTACAATGATCGCCTGTTGATAAGAATCGATGGACTGAAGCAATTTGCCTTGATTGAAAAAATCCTCCGCCTCACTTACATAGGATTCGGGAGGTCGTGTCACCGTTGGGGAGGGAACACCGTATTTGGGCTGTGTGGGGACAATGTACCGATTCACATAAGATGCGCCCAAGACAAGCAGGGCCAGCAACATGATGCGGAACCAGTTCGGCCGCACGCGCCTTTTATTCATACTCCATTTACTTCCACGTAGATACATACAATCATATTACCTTATTCATGAAAGTGACGTCAAGCGGGCTTTTCGAAATTTCATCGTTTGCTTCTTAAATTATCACGCCTTTTCAGAAGGCAAAGGAAACCCTAATCATTTTTTAACAAACGATACGGTGCTCTCTAATTTACTTCTTATGCTAGAATCGTTTCATGCAATTTGAAGTATTCACCCTTTTGCCGGAAGTATTCCCTTCTTATCTGGAAACCAGCATTCTCAAACGCGCACGCGACCGCGGTTTGATCAATGTCCGCGTACACAACATCCGCGATTACACACACGACAAACATCATATGACCGATGACACACCGTACGGCGGCGGCGGCGGAATGGTGATGAAACCCGAACCTGTTTTTGAAGCGATTGAATCGGTTTTAGGCCGCTTCGACTACGCTCAGGATGCTTCGCCTCAGACTCCGCCCGCATCTGTTTCAAACATCCCGATCATTTTGCTCACTCCACAGGGACGTGTCTTCAACCAGACCATCGCCAAGGAACTTTCCGCTCACCCGCACATTGCCCTTTTATGTGGACGATACGAAGGCATCGACGAACGCATTCGTGAGCACCTGGTCACCGATGAAATCTCCATTGGCGATTATGTGTTAACTGGCGGAGAAATTCCTGCCTTGATTTTGATCGACGCCATTTCAAGGTTACTCCCCAATGTATTAGGCGATCCCACCGGCGCGGAAGACGACTCACACGCCATGGGATTATTGGAATATCCGCACTACACGCGTCCGCCGGAATTTCGCGGCTGGCACGCTCCCGAGGTGCTGCTCTCCGGCGATCACGCAAAGATCGATAAATGGCGCCGCCAGCAGGCACTGGAGCGGACCTTCAAGAAACGCCCCGACATGCTGGAAAAAGCCGAACTAACGAAGGAAGATCTGAAATTCATTGAGAAACTAAAAGCTGGAAAATAATCCGGTTTTGCAGTCAGCACCATTCAAACCTGTAACTTTCAAACACATCTTTGGAGGAAATCATGGAAACAAGATTGAACTACGGCAAGACCTTCCTGCTCGGCTTTGGCTTTTTTGGATTAAGTGTGGTTTGGGGTGTGTACAACGCTTTTGTTCCGATCTTTCTTGCAGAAAAATTTGATCTCTCGCCGGTGTTGATCGGCTTTTTCATGACACTGGATAATATCGCAGCCTTATTCATCCAGCCGCCCGTGGGTGCCTGGTCAGACAGATTACGCTCCCCCTTGGGACGCCGCATTCCATTCCTCCTCATTGGAGCACCCATCACCGCAGTTGCATTTGGTCTGATCCCACTGCCTGCCGCGCTTCCTTTATTCGTGGCGTGCACAAGCACACTGATCTTAAGTGCAGCCATTTGGCGCACACCCGTGATCGCGCTCATGCCGGATATCACTCCTTCTGCATTCCGTTCGCAGGCCAATGGGATTATCAATTTTATGGGCGGCATCGGCACCATTGTCGCTTTGCAAACAGGCGGTATTTTATACAAAATGAGTCCCAACTTCCCCTTCTGGCTTGGTTCCGGACTGGTTTTGCTCTCTGCTTTGATCGTCTACCTGTTTATTGAGGAACCAAAAGAATACGGGGATACCGAACAACAACCTGGAATTTTGGAAAGTCTGCGTGAAGTATTTACCAACGAGGACAAAAGCGGCCTTCGTATCCTCCTTGCTATTTTCTTCTGGTTTGTCGGTTTCTCCGCAGTTGAAACTTTCTTCACGTTGTACGCAAAGAATCATCTCGGTTTGAACGAAGGCGATGGCGCGACGTTGCTATCTGTGCTGCCATTGTTTTTTGTACTATTCGCCATTCCCTCCGGGTTCATCGCGGGAAAGATCGGCCGCCGCAATACCATCTCCATGGGTTTGGTCATTCTCGCCATTATGCTCGTATTGCTATATGTCACGCCGGCCAGCGCCTTGTTGACCGGCATTGCGCCACTGCCCTTGGTCGGCATCCCACTTGTCGAAGGCGGCGCACGGATGCTTACGCTCGCCGGCGTTTTATTAATCTTTGGCGGCGCGGGTTGGGCATTCATCAACATTAATTCCCTGCCGATGATCGTCGATCTCACCAGCGCAGCACGCATTGGCACATTCACAGGGTTGTATTATTTATTCTCCACTTTTTCAGCGATCGTTGGGCCAAATGTGAACGGCTGGGCAATTCACCTGACGGGTAACAACTACAACACCATCATGTTGATCGCACCTGTTTTCATGCTGATCTCCCTTTCATTGATGCTCGGCGTCAAACGCGGTGAAGCCGCCTGATGAACTTTTACAAATCCATCGTCTTCATTCTGGCGACTCTTGTGCTGGCTTCGTGCACAAGGTCGCCAGCTTGTTTTCGCGAGGACGTTTTCTGTGCCGGGCTGGTCACCGACACACTTGGCATCAAAGATCACGGGGTCAATCAGGATGCATGGCTCGGATTGCAGCGGGCAAAGTCTGAGAAACTTGCGGATGAGGTTGCTTATATTGAGTCGGTGGATGTACGTGATTACAGAAAAAACATTAACTACTTTATTGATCAGGGATATGACATCATCATCACTTCAGGAATCAGCCTCGACGACGAAACGCTTCGTGCCGCCAAACTGACGCCTGATTCTATTTTTATTGGCATCAACCAACCCGAAGAAAAAGATGCGCCCCGTAACTTCGTTCCACTCAACTTTGCGGAAGATCAAATGGGCTTTCTGGCTGGCGCTTTGGCCGCCCGCCTGACAGAAACAGGAATCGTCGGCGCAGTTTGTGAAACCTCCGGCATTGACGCGATGTGGCGGTACTGCGAAGGATTCCGGGCAGGCGTGGAATACACGGATGACACAGTCAAGATCGTTGTGCTGTATCGTGATGAAGGCGACCGCGAAAAAATATTCGTGGATGAAGCCTGGGGCATGGAGCAAGGTCAGTATCTGGCCCAACGTGGCGCAGACGTTATTTTTGCAGCCGGCGGCGTTACCGGGCAGGGTGCACTGCGCGCCGCGACCGAAAAAGGGATTTACGCCATTGGAACAGAGCGTGATCAGGCGATGGCTTTGGCAGAATCAAATTCCAGTGTAGTGACTTCCATTTATGGGCAGGCCGGCTTCGAGGTCCAGAAGATGATGCGGCTGATCAAAGCGGGAAATATTCCCGAATCAGAGTTCGGTCAATTTGGATATATTCCGCTCCATGAGAAATTTCCCGAATCTTTGAGTGTCGATCTGAATCAACTCCTGGACGAATTGGCAAGTGGGGAAGTCCAGACAAGTGTATTGTTACAAAAGCCTTAAATCTTTGTTTATACTTGCACAATGAAAAGAGAAGATTTATACTTACAAAGTCGTTCGGCCTGTTAACAATAGGCCATTAAACCCCTTATCTTCTAGAGGAGAAGAAATAAAATGAAGAAGTTCTATGTTGTTATGGCCATTTTGGTCATCGCTTCTATGGCTCTCGCCGCTTGCGGCGCCCCCGCCACTGAAGCTCCTGCTGCCACCGAAGCCCCTGCAATGACTGAGGCTCCTGCCACTGAGGCACCTGCTACCGAAGCCCCCGCGATGGTCTACAAAGTCGGTGAAGTAACCGACTTGGGCGGTGTTGATGACAAATCCTTCAATGCCGGCGCCTATGCTGGTATCGAAAAGGCTGTCGCCGACCTCGGCGTCGAAGGCAAGTACTTGGAATCCACCCAACAGGCTGATTACGCCAAGAATATTCAGCAATTCCTGGATGAAGACACCAACCTCATCATCACCGTTGGTTTCTTGCTCGGTGTAGATACCGCTGTTGCCGCGAAGGCCAATCCCGATACCAATTTCGCGATCGTGGATTATTCCTATCCTGACTGCTTCGGCACCGACTTCGTTGAAGGCCAAACCTGCGGTTCCGCAAGTGAACTCCCCAACGTTCTCGGCCTTACCTTCCAGACCGATCAGGCTGGCTTCCTCGCTGGTTATGCCGCCGCTGCCTCCACCACCACTGGCAAAGTTGCCACATTCGGTGGTATCAACATCCCTCCTGTTACCATCTTCATGAAGGGCTTTGAAGCCGGCGTGAAGTACTACAACGAACAGAAGGGCACCGCTGTTGAAGTCCTCGGTTGGGACACCGCTGCTGGCGATGGCCAATTCACCGGTAACTTTGACTCCCTCGATGACGGCCGTTCCTTCGCTGAATCCCTGGTTCAAGAAGGCGCTGACATCATCATGCCTGTTGCCGGACCTGTCGGCCTCGGCTCCGCCGCCTACTGTCAGGAAACCAAATCCTGCAAGATCATCGGCGTGGATGTGGACTGGACTGTTTCCGCTTCCGAATACACCGATGTTATCCTCACCAGCGTTTTGAAGAACGTGAACGTGGCCGTGTACGATGCAACCAAGGCCCTCGTTGACGGAACCTTTGCTGGTGGCGTTTATGTCGGAACCCTCGCCAATGGCGGCGTTGGTCTTGCTGATGTAGCCGGCGCTTCCGACGAGTTGAAGGGCGAACTCGAAGCTGCTTCCGCTGCTTTGAGCGATGGCTCCCTCACCGTTGACGGCGTGTTGGGTCAGTAATTCCCGATTGAATAAAAAAATAAGCCGGGGGCTCGTCCCCCGGCTTATTTTGTCTCTATCTCATGGACCCCAAAGGTCTTTTCAACACCTTCCCAACGAGCCTGCATGGAATTCTATTTTGAAAAGAAGATCAATGCAAAAAAGACCTTTAGGGTTTGATGATTTAAAATGATGGAGGGCATGGCATGACAAACGTTCTGGAACTGCGTGGAATTACCAAACGCTTCCCCGGCGTACTTGCAAACGATAAAATCGATATTACATTGCGAGAAGGAAAGATTCTCGCCCTGCTGGGGGAAAACGGTGCAGGCAAAACCACTTTAATGAATATTCTTTATGGGCTGTATAAACCCGATGAAGGCCAGATCATTGTTCACGGCAAGGAAGTACAAATCCACGAGCCGAATGACGCCATCAAAAGCGGCATTGGCATGGTGCATCAACACTTCATGCTTGTGCCCGTAATGACTGTGACCGAAAATGTGATGCTCGGTGTGGAACTGACCAAGAACGGCATGTTTCTCGACCATGACAAAGTTGCACAGCGTATTCATGAAATATCCAATCAATACGGTCTCGAAGTGGACCCTCATGCGTTGATCAAGGATCTTCCTGTCGGCATTCAACAACGCGTTGAGATCATCAAGGTGCTATATCGAAACGCAAATATTCTAATTTTGGACGAACCCACTGCCGTGCTCACTCCGCAGGAAGTGGAGGGATTATTCAAAATTCTTGAGACGTTGATCAAGGCCGGCAAATCGATCATTTTCATTACCCACAAACTAAAAGAAGTCATGTCTGTGGCGGATGATATTTCGGTTCTCCGCCTCGGACGTATGGTTGGGTCCATCGACCCGAAGGAAGCCACACCCGAAAAATTGGCAACGATGATGGTGGGACGTGATGTCAACCTGATCGTGGAGAAGCAGCCCGCGCAGCCGAAAGAAACATCGCTCGAAGTGAAGAATCTGTTTGTTCGCGACGAGCGTCAAAACCTGACGGTGAACGGTATTTCCTTCGAGGTTCGCAAAGGAGAAGTATTGGGTGTCGCCGGCGTCCAGGGGAATGGTCAAACCGAGTTGGTGTATGCGCTTACCGGTCTGCTCCCCATCGACAGCGGAGAGGTCACCCTGCTCGGCAAGCCCATCCACCACAATACACCGCGTCAGATCCTCGAGAGCGGCGTGGCACACATCCCTGAAGACCGCCAACGTCATGGATTGATCCTCTCCTTCCCCATTCATGATAATTTGATGCTTTGCACGTATTATAAAGAACCCTTTGCGCGTGGAGTTTCATTGCAGCAAAAGGCGATCTTCAGTAACGCGGAAGAGCTTGTAAAACAATACGATGTTCGTACCCCGAACATTTATGTAAACGCCGGCACGCTTTCCGGCGGCAACCAACAGAAGGTGATCGTCGCACGGGAATTTTCGCGTCCCATCGAATTGTTGATCGCATCCCAGCCCACCCGAGGGCTGGATGTGGGTTCGATCGAATATATTCACAAACAGATCATCAAGAAACGCGATGAAGGCACCGGCGTTCTGGTAGTCTCTTCGGAATTGGATGAGATTCTGGCGCTCTCCGATCGCATTGCAGTCATGTACAAAGGTCAGATCATGGACATCCTTGATGCGAACAAAGTGAACAAGGAATATCTTGGCCTCTTAATGGCCGGTATTCATCCATCCGAAACAATGGGCAAGAAGTAGGAGAATCATCCGTGAGCGAAACTGTCTCCCCTAAAAAAACAAAGCAGGAACATGAACGAAGCACTTCGCTTCGTCAGGAATTATTGATCCCCTCTCTTGCTGTAATTTCAGGCCTGATCATCGGCGCCATCATTATTGCAGTCAGCGGTGCCAGTGTTGTTGATGCGTACGGAGCCTTATTCAAGGGTTCATTCGGAAGCTTGAGCGAATTCATTGCCGGCATAAAAAGTTTCACAGCCACAGGCGATCAGACCGAGTTATTGAAAGCCATTTATCCATTCACTGAAAGTCTCGTAGCAGCCACACCGTACATTCTGGCCGGGCTTTCCGTTGCGATTGGCTTCCGTTGCGGCCTTTTCAATATTGGAGCAGAAGGACAGTTATTGATCGGCTCACTGTGCGCCGTCTTCGTAGGGTACAGTGTAAAGAGCCTGCCAGCCTTTATTCACCTTCCCCTGTCTTTGCTGGCAGGTGCAGCAGGTGGAGCCGTGTGGGGTATGGTCCCTGGCTATCTCAAAGCCCGTTTTGGCGCTCATGAGGTGGTCAACACCATTATGATGAACTGGATCGCATTCCGTCTAAGCGACTGGCTTCTGAGCGGCCCCATGAAATCGCCTGGTTTTCGACCTGTTACCCAAAACGTGCTTGCAACAGCGGAACTTCCCCGTTTCTTTGCTGCCCCCTTACGTTTCAACTGGGGCTTTGTGATCGCGCTTATTGTAGCGTACGGAGTGTATTGGTTCCTGTTCAAAACCACTCTTGGTTTTGAAATCCGCTCGGTGGGGGCCAATCCCGATGCAGCAAAATATGCGGGTATGAACATTATCAGGAACTTTGTATTTGTGATGGCCCTCGCCGGCGGACTCGCCGGGCTGGCAGGAGCAACACAAGTTTTAGGTGTGGATCACTGGGTTGGGCAGGGATTCTCCGCCGGCTATGGCTTTGATGCGATTGCGCTTGCGCTCCTTGGCAAGAGTCATCCATTTGGTGTTGTGTTAGCCGCCCTGCTTTTCGGCTTCCTGCGCAGCGGCGCCACAGACATGCAATCCATGGCAGGCATTCCGATTGATATCATTTCCATTATTCAGGGATTGATCATCGTCTTCATTGCAGCACCGGACATCATCCGCTGGATCTATCGAATTCGCACGGCTAAAAAAGATGAGATGGTCCTTACCCGTGGTTGGGGTTAATCAAACGAGGCACGCATGACAAACACAAAAACACTCATCACTCCAGCTTCTGCAAAACGGGCACAGATCCTATACGGGGTTGTCCTGATCGTTTTGGGATTACTCATTTATCTTCTTTTTGTCAGGACCACCGAAGCGGGTGTAACTACAACATTCGGGTTGAATCTGGCAAACGCACAAGCCATTAAAGTGCCAGACCTTGTGGTGCCAGCTCAGGCGACGGTCCTGGCCATGGCAGCCATTGCCATCTTTGTTGGAGCCTATCAACTTGCACGCGGAATTCCTTCTACAAGCACCCTGATCGGTGTCATTGCCGTAACATTCATCATTGCATTCCTGACCTGGTCTGCACAGGATAAATCCTTCAGCCTGACGGGCATGCTGAGCAGTTCCCTTGTTCGTGCCACTCCCATTGCGCTTGCAGCCTTATGCGGCGTGATCAGCGAACGCTCCGCTGTTATTAATATCGGCATCGAAGGCATCATGTTGATGGCCGCACAGGTGGCCGTGGTCACAGCAACCGTTTCCGGAAATTTATACGTGGGTTTGGTATCCGCTATTATTGTCGGCGGGTTGGTCGCGGCATTCCATGCATATCTTGTCATCCACTTCAAAGTGGATCAAACCATTAGCAGTGTTGCCATCAATATTATTGGCACCGGCACTACTTCCTTTATCAGTTCACGCTTCCTGCAAAAAGCAACGGACACTCTGAACAACTCCGGCACATTCCCAATCATTTCCATTCCGGTACTCTCAAAAATCCCGGTTCTCGGTCCCGTATTATTCGAAAATAACATCATCGTATATCTGATGCTTCTTCTGGTTGTCATCATGAACATCGTGATCTTCTATACCCCCTGGGGATTACGCACCCGTGCCGTCGGCGAACACCCCAAGGCGGCAGACACATTAGGTGTCAATGTTTATCTTGTACGATATGTCAATGTCATCATCGGTGGAATGATCGCAGGTCTCGGCGGAGCATACTTCACGATCGGCTCCGTGGGTCGTTTTGATGAGGTCATGACTTCAGGCAAGGGTTTCATTGGCATGGCTGCAATGATCTTCGGTAAGTGGAACCCCATCGGCGCATTCACATCCTCACTCATATTTGGGTTTGCCGATTCGCTTCAAGTCAAATTGCAGATTTTGAAAGTCCCAATCCCCTCGGAATTCCTACTCATGGCACCCTACATCGTGACGATGATCATCCTAACCGGCGTAGTTGGCCGCGCAATTCCACCTGCTGCGGATGGAAAGCCCTACGAAAAATAACCGCTTCTTTCCCAACCGAAAATTGTTCGCACAAAACAGGAGTTGTCTCAACTCCTGTTTTTGATTCTACTGAGAAATGCGGGGGATTTGACAAAAGCAAGAATGCGGTAAAATATTTTCAACTTTTCAGGAGAAGAGAATCATGAGAAAAAATTTCAACATCATCAACATTTTCCTTGTCTTGGCAATATTTTTGGCATCCTGTAACCTGCCAAGTGATCAGGATGTTCAAAACATTGAGCTAACTTCCGCCGCCCAAACCGTGGAGGCCCTGCTCAGCGCCACTCCACTCTCAAATTCCACGCCAAGTATTACACCCACCCTTGGACCATCGTCCACTCCTTTTCCCACTTTGGCTGTCAGCACCAATACACCTGCAGCTACAGCCACATCAAACTGTAATGTCGCACAATTCCTTACCGATGTCACCATTCCAGATGGGACGATCCTAACACCCAATGCAACCTTCACCAAGAAATGGAGACTCAAAAATATAGGGTCCTGTGCTTGGAATGGTTTTTCCATGACCTTTGACAGCGGTGATGCCATGGGCGGGCCTGCCTCCAAGCCGGTTGCAGCTGTCAACCCCGGGCAGGAAGTGGACCTTGAAGTCAACCTCACCGCACCTGCCGCAGTGGGCAATTACCGCGGCTATTGGAGGTTGGTCACAAACGGTAATGTACTCGTTCCGGTGGTAAATGGTTATCAGGGTAAATCTTTCTACGTGGATATCAAGGTGCAAAATGCCACAACACCAACGAATACATCCGCACCTTTTGCAGTAACAAGCGTAACATTTACAAATACAGGTGGCTGTGGTGGCTTTACAGCCACTGCAAATATTACGGTCAATGGTCCCGGTACAGTGAACTTTCACTGGATTCGAAGTGATGGTGGAGTCCCTGCTGTTCCACCTGCATTGGTTTTTGCCGCAGCCGGCACACAATCTGCCAGTATTTCATGGAACACAACAGGCAGCGGGACAAACTGGTTCGACGTTTATATAGACGATCCCAATCATCAGCAATTTGGGCGCGCTTCCTTCACTTGTCCGTAAATTAAAATAAATTAATACAGCACCCGGTACTTTCCGGGTGCTGTTCGTTTAACAGTATAATAATTATCAGTAAACGAAAGGAAAAAAATGTTCAAATCTGTAAAATATAAAGCCTTGACCTTCACAACAATTCTCACATTGCTGCTCACAGCCTGTGGCGCTGAGGCCACGCCAGATCCATTCATCTCAACCGCGATTGCCCAAACTGTCGCTGCGCAAAACGCAAGTGCTGCAACAGAAACCCCACTTCCATCTCCAACAGTTGCTGTAACAGAAGGACCTTTACAATTTATCCCGACCCTCACACCCGTTGTGCCACTGGTTTCGCCCACACTTCCAAAATCCACTGCGGGAGCAAAAACAGAATGCGGCAGAGCCAGCCTTGTCAGCGAGACGATACCGGACGGAACCATTTATCCCCCCAAGACTTCCTTTATAAAAACATGGGAGATAAAAAATGAAAGCAACTGTACCTGGGATACCAGTTACAAGATCGTCTTTTGGGATGGCGACGTAATGGGCGGCGGATATGTTTACAATCTGCCTCAGAGTGCTCCTCCTGGAACCACATTCCCCATCTCACTTCAACTCAAGGCTCCGGAAACAGATGGCACTTACACTTCTGAGTGGATGTTGCAAACCCCTGATGGCACAGAATTTGGGGTTGGAGAATACAGTGCGTCTTTTTACGCGGAAATTGTCGTCTCTGCCGCGGAAAAACCCGAATATGCGATTACTTCGGTGGATTACAATGTTGTTCGTGACCCCGCTACTGGGTGCCCTGCAAACACAACCTATACAATCTACGCGACCCTTACCAGTAATGGTCCTATTGAAGTTACTTACCAGTGGCTGCAAGGTAGTGGAACTCCTGAGACCGAATTGATAAAACCGGCTAAAACTCTAAAGTTTACAGAAGCAGGCACACTAACCGTTTCACACGATGCAAAGCTTCATCTGGGAGCAACACCCGGAAATCAACGCTGGATGGCAATTGTGATTACAGAACCCTTTGATCAAGAGTATTCACATATCCATTACAACTACGATTGTGGAGCCTATTAAAAATAGTTAAAAGACGCCGGAAGGTTAGCCTCTTTTCGATATCGGAACAATTCGTTCTCCTGATTCGTCCTACTAAAACAGCTTATCTGGAGGAACATTATGAAATCAAATATTTCGCCTTTGACTTTTCTTATCGTCCTATTTTTGGTTCAACTGGCATGTAATGCACCAGCTGGCGATGAAACACCGGATACATTCGCCACCCTTAATGGACTTTACACAGCTTCCGCTTTGACACAAGAAGCCTCTGGCGCACAAGCCTTCACTGCCACCCCAGGACTTCCACTGCCAACTGCTGCCGGTTCCGAGACTTCAATTGCCCTAACAAATACAGCAATCCCTTCATCTCCTATTACGGCATCTAGGTGTGATGCGGCAGCTTTTCTTTCTGACGTAACCTATGCAGATGGAAGCCTCGTAGCAAGGAACAGCACTTTTGTAAAAATTTGGCGAATCCAGAATACAGGAACATGTACGTGGACCCGATCCTACTCTATTGTATTTTCCGGAGGAGATGCAATGAATGGTCCAGCAGCTACATCATTGAAAAAAAATGTAGGGCCAGGTGAAACTATCGACCTTCCCGTCACCCTTACATCACCTAACAAAGATGGACACTATCGCGGATACTGGAAGCTGCGAAATGCAGCAGGAGCCCTGTTTGGCATTGGAAACCTTGCAGACACAGCCTTTTGGGTAGACATAAAAGTGACTGGACCGTCATACATTGCATATAGCTTTGTGAACAACTATTGCAATGCCAATTGGGAGAATAACAATGTGACACTTCCCTGCCCTGGGTCAGATGGTGCTTCAGAAGGATATGTGCTTAAGTTGAATACACCTGTTATGGAAAATGGTTCAGCAGAGGATGAACCGGGCCTCCTCACTGCACCTAAAGATTCAAACAATGGTATGATCACCGGACAATTCCCATCTTTTGCAGTCCTGGCGGGGGATCGTTTCCGCACATTGGTTAATTGCCAGTACAATTCAAAAAAATGCGATGTGATCTTCAGGCTAGACTATAAAATTAACGGTCAGGTAAAGACCCTGGCCAGCTGGCATGAGATTTACGAAGGCCAGTTTTACCCGGTAGACTTGGACTTAAGTAGCCTTGCGGGACAATCTGTTAAATTTATCCTTGTTGTTCATTCAAATGGTCCGCAAAACAACGATAATGCAATCTGGCTTAACCCGCACATTCTTCGTCAAGGCATTATTCCCACTTCCACATCTACCTTTACATCTACCTTTACACCCACAATTACTTCCACGTCAACCATTACATTTACACCCACAGTTACATTTACCCCTACAATTACATTTACTCCAACCAGCACATTTACGCCAACTGATACGACCACCTCAACATTAACCACTACACCTACCGACACACCTACACCCTAGGTGCGTTATAATAAAGTCAGATATTTTCGGAGGTTAATGAATATGAAATTAAGCAAGCATACTTGGTTAATAAGCCTTCTTTTGGCTGCAACCACTTTAAACGCATGTAATCTGGGAACTACCCCTGCACCTACCCAGGATGTTGCAGCAATTCAGGCAACAGCATTGGCACAGGTGCTATCCACCGTGTCAGCACAACAGACCCAGACAGCAGCGGCATTACCACCTACAGCACTCCCAACCGACACGCTCCTTCCGACCATTACATTGCAGGCTACGTTTGCGCCTGTAGGTGGAGGGGCATCACCCACACCATTTGGTTTTGGAACGCAGCTTCCGGGGTTAACTCCATTAGTTATTGCTACGGTTACTCCAGGCTCCATTTCAACAGTTACGACAAAAAATGGTTGTAATGATGCACTTTATCTAGGGGAAGACCCTTACTACACGGATGCCACCCACTACCAAGAAATCGATATTGGAAGAACAATTGAACAATTTTTCCATTTCAAGAATACCGGCACCTGTGACTGGGATGAGGGATATGGATTCTATTTCCAGTCTGAATATTCTAGCCCCGAGGTGACAGGAAATAATATTTTATGGACAAAGACAAAACCAGGGGATTACATAAAGGTCGGCAATGAAGTTCGCCTTAAAGCCATTATCGTTGCTCCAAAAGTTGCCGGAGATTATTCAGCATTCTGGAAGTTGCGAGATGATGGAGGCAATGAATTTGGCCCGCTAGTTTCACTATATATTCGAGTGAGGAAGCCATGAAGACAAAACGCCTCGTAATTTCATTGATTGTAATCCTACTTTTGGCCGCCTGTGCCCCAGCTACCCCTATTGAACCAACACCGGACGTGAACGCGATTCGCACCTCAGCGGCTTACACTGTTGTAGCAGAATTTACCCTGACCGCTGCTGCGTTTACTCCTACCGCGCAGCCACCGACAGAGACACCAACACTGGAGCCACCTACACCTACAGAAACAGAAGCATTCACCACTGACCCCACACAGGCCGCTCTTGGCACACCTGCAGCCTTATGCGACGATTATGCCTTTGATCCGATCACGGTGGATGTGACTATTCCCGATGGCACACCCATGACTGCAAATCAAGAGTTTGTAAAAACATGGAAAATAAAAAATACCGGGAATTGTACTTGGGGCGACGGATATGGACTCGTATATTCCTACGGCGAACGAATGAGTGGAGATCCTGTTACCCTTAGTGCTGTCGTATTACCAGGACAGGAAGTTGAGATCTCTGTCAATTTCAAGGCCCCCGGGAAAATCGGTGAATACACTAGTGCATGGCAAATGGCAAACGCCAATGGTATTACCTTTGGCAAGGCAGTATTTGTAAAGATCGTAGTCCAATAAAATTGAACGATCTAAAACAGGAAATTAAAGAAAAAGCGCGCCAGCTGGGATTCGTCCTGGCTGGCGTTACTTCTTCTGAGGCATCTGCTCATTACGATATTTTCGAAGATTGGATCGACAACAAAAGACATGGCAACATGGACTATCTTTATGAGGAGAGAAATCGTATTCGTCGTGCAGATATTAAAAAGGTGTTACCCGATTGCAAATCCGTTTTAATGCTTGCAATTCCTTATGCCCCCATTTCCAAAGAACAATCACCTGGCCCCGTCATCGCCTCTTATGCCCTTGGCGATGATTACCACGAGATCCTGCCGCACAAACTAAAGGCCATTGTTTCCTTTATTGAAGCACAAGTTGGTTATTCAATTTCCAATCGTTATTACACAGACACAGGTCCAATTCTCGAACGCGAACTAGCGCAACGAGCTGGGCTTGGATGGATCGGCAAAAACTCCATGCTTATCAATCCAGAAGTGGGCTCCACATTTTTTCTTGCGGAAATCCTATTGGGCATCGAACTTGAACCTGATCAATCTTTCACCACCGATCACTGCGGCACATGTACCCGTTGCATCACAGCATGTCCAACACAATGCATTCTCCCCAATCGCACGCTTGATGCTCGACGCTGCATCTCCTATCTCACCATCGAAAACAAAGGAGAAATTCCAACAGACCTTCGTCCGCATATTCAAAATTGGGCCTTTGGATGCGACATCTGTCAACAGGTCTGCCCATGGAATCGATTCTCACAACCGGGTGATCCTACTTTTGAAGCAAAAATCCCGCTTCCTGTCTTGACCTCAGACCTGCTCCTGACATCCGTCGAATTTAATCAACGCTTCAAAAAATCCCCAGTTAAACGAGCAAAGCGCCGCGGTTATTTGCGCAATTTAGCTGTGGTTCTCGGAAATTATGGAAATAAAAAAGACCTTTCAATTCTCGACCAAGCAAGACAAGATGTAGAACCTCTGATAAAAGAACACGCAGAATGGGCACTTGGAAAATTAAGAAAATGAACAAACTACTCATTGCCACCAACAACAAAGGCAAGATCAAAGAATTTCAGGAATTATTAAGAGAACTGAATGTTAAACTCCTGACACCAACTGATATCAACCTTGCTCTCGATGTTATAGAGGATGGACAAACTTATGCAGAGAATGCCTCCAAAAAGGCCATCGCATTTGCAAAAGCCAGTGGTCTTATTTCTCTGGCTGACGACTCCGGCTTGGAAGTGGATGCACTAAATGGCGCACCCGGGCTGTATTCTGCAAGATATTCCCCAAAGCCCGGTGCAGACGATGAAAATCGACGCAACTATTTGATACAAAATCTAAGCGGAAAACCGCGGCCATGGCACGCACATTTCCATGCAACAATCGCAATTGCCAGACCTTCCGGAGACTTGCAATTTGCAGAAGGAACCTGCTATGGCGAGATTATTCCCACCGAACGTGGAGCGGGCGGTTTTGGGTATGATCCGATTTTTTTCATCCCCGCACTTGGTAAAACGATGGCCGAATTGGAAATGGAACAAAAAAACCAGATCAGTCACCGTGCATTGGCAATTAAAAATTCATTCCCTATCCTCCATTCTTTATATAATAGCTCCTAACTCGTTATTACTAAAAAGATGCCCGCTTGTAAGCGGGCATCTTTTTTATATTCCTTTATTTACAAATAAATCAATTCGACTTATCGATTACGCCCATGATGCAAACGGTCTGCAGCTTCTTCCGTGAGAGGAATATATACCTGTACTTTTGTCCCTTTTCCAGGTGTCGAATCCAATTGAAATAAACCATTGACCAATTCAGCACGCTCGCGCAGATTGACCATGCCCAGGCTGCTGCTGGCACGCTGGTCATACGCCTGCGTTACAGCTTTCACATCAAACCCAACGCCATTATCGATAATCTCGAGAAGCGCAATACCCACATCCATTTGGCGTAATCGTACTGCAATGGTGTCTGCGGAAGCATGTTTTCGGGCATTATTAACAGCCTCTTCAATAATATAAAAGACGACACCCTGCTTTCCCATTTCAAGTTGATTCACAACACGATCCTCAACATTTACCGTAACTTTCTGCCCAAATGTCTCCTGCATTTTATCGGCCATTGCCTGCAGCGCAGCGCTCAATCCCTGCGATTCAAGAATCAGAGGGCGCAAAGTAAACAACATATGCCGAATTTCCTTCGTGGTTCGATGAGCAAGTTCTTCAAGCTTTACAATCTCTTCAGTTGCTGCATTAATATCCTTGGTGAGCATTCGCTTTGTAATGTTTAAGCGCATGGCCATGGCTGCTACCGATTGTGTGGGGCCATCATGTAGATCGCGTGCCAGTTTCTTACGCGCCTCTTCATGCACCTCCACCATGCGTTCTTTTTCCTCAACCAGATCCTGATACAAACGTGCATTTTGAATGGCAATTACCGCCTGTCTTCCAATGATTTCCAACAGGTTACGACGTTCAGTATTGAAATAATCAGGGTCGGGGTGAGCAAATAAAAGTACACCATACACATTAAACCCGCTTCTTAATGGAAAGCAAAAGCCGCTGGTACAATTCCTTAATGCAATCACACGGCCCAATTCTGCATCGTAACCAATATCCTTGAAAAAAACAGACTCACCCTCGTCAAGGGCCTTTTTCAACACACCTTCAACCCCGTCGAAAGTAACACGCATATCAGCAGTGGTAAACCTGCGAGCAGAGCCAACGCGCAGTTTCCCTCCGTTAAACAACATAACTGCACCCACAAGCGGATCATTAATCAATTGATCAGGGTCGGGATTTAAAGCCGTAGCACTCATATTAAGAGCAGATTCAAGCACACGCTTGTAGCTTAACGTAGAAGAAAGTGTAGAGGTTAATTCATAAATTGCCCGCATACGCTCGCTTTGCATGGCTTGCTTCTTTTCCTCTTCGCCCACCCATAGTTCTCGATTTTTTCTCATATAGACGACAAGGCGTCTGCCTAAAAATCCAAATACCAACCCCATGATCGCCATCATGCCCCCAATACCTACTGCAAGCGGTGTATTCGCATCCAGTTTTACGCCTGTATAGATGACTAGGACAGCGAATAAAATTGCAGAAACAACGGATCCGAAAAATTCAAAGTAAATCGATCCTGTTAAGATCGGCAGAAGCCCAGACCATGATGCTGGTCCTTGAATTCCGCCCTGGACCCAGAAAAACGCCCCTGCAAGGAATAAATCTGCAAAAATATTAAGAAATCGGTGGTATTTTACACGAACATTGGCACTAGTTAAAGCGGTGTTTGCCAAATTCCAAACAATCATCAAACCAAGTGGCCAAGCGGTTTGAAGATTGAGCCTTTCCCCCCGCCCAAGAGAAACAATAAGCCCCACCAGCATAATCCAGCGGAAAGATATGGCAAACCAGTCTGCCATGTAGGGGGTTTCGAATCTACGCACCATAAGTTCCTATGATAACTAAAAAAACGTAATGGGGCAACGGCAAATCACGTTACAGCTAAATTACACATTAGAGGTTCTACGCCACTCTTGGGAAGGTGTGTTTTGATTGGTTTGTGGATATACGCGAGAGGTGGACAATCCCACCAGGATTCCGGAAACCAGCCATATGTTGGGGGTTGCAAACGAATCTTGCGTAAAATTATAAAAGGCAACTCCAAACCAAGCAAACACTCCTACAATAGCAGCAAAACGCGTCCAAAGTTCACTTCGGGTATATAAAGAGAGCATATCTCCTAAAAGATGTAATTGAAAGGCCAAGTACAAAATAAAACCAATCAACCCTGTTTCGGCAAACAGGCGGATATAGATATTCTTAGGGTTGGGGTACAAGCGATTTTCAGGACTGAGTTGTCTTGCAATCTCAGGTACGGTTGTAAGAGACCAATCCGGAAGGTTCTGATAGATATAGAATCCGCTTGTACCCAAACCGGAACCCATGAATGGATATTTTTCATAAACTGTCCATGCACCAGCAGAATATGCCCCGCGTGCGCCTGCATTGATGTCAATGATATATTCGCTCAGGCTAGAGGCATCAATCTCCCACAAATTACGAAAAATGGCCTTTTGACTTAGAAAAAAAAGTGCACCCATCAGGGCACTGATCACAACTGCCATCATGCCAATACGAAGTAACATGCCTGATACTCGGTTTCGAAAACCGCGTATGAACCAATGCCAAAATGAGCGTAGCACATCCCGTCCAAAGAACAAAAATGAGATGCCCGCAGCGGTGACGGTGGTCAATATTCCACCACGTGAATAGGTTGCTAAAAGTACGAGAAGAGATAATGCCAATAGAATTGGTTCAAGCCATCGGTGTCGCGTGAGGCGGAAATTTGTCAAGACAGCTGCAAAAAGGAAGGGAATATAAATCGTTGCCAGTTGACCGGCGAGCCAGGCAGGTTCAAACGCAAGACCTGAAATGCGATTGGTACGAACAAGTTCACGCATGGAAAAAGCAAGTTGCCAGCGAGTCACCATTTCCCTGTCAAGCAGGTCAGTATAGAAAGTAACGGCCTGCAAACCACTCCATGCAATATTGAGGATAAGCCCGGCAAAAATCCATTTGATAGAGAAACGTAAATCCTCTTCATTTTTATTCATCCACGCAGAAGAGAAAAAGAACACAAGGCCGATGAATAAGGTTACGAGTGCACGAATGGTGCGCCCGAAATATTCCTGACCATATAACGGGACGGGGTCTGTCAGGAAGCCAAGGCCGACTGAAGTAACCACAAATAATACAAACACACCCAAAGCGATAAAAGCACCGCCAACATTTAAAGATATTTTTTTGCGCCATATTTGAAAGAGTAGGAGGGGAAGAAGAAATCCAAGAGGGTACATTGCCAGCGGACGAACTAATGTCCTCCCCTCGCTAAGGAGGGGAAACCAGCGAAAACTTGTAACTGGAATGGCCAATAATGCAGCCGCCCACAGGAAGCGTAAAATTTTTTCAATGGGAAATTTTAAATTGATCATTGATCTTTTGGTTTGACAAACAAAAGAATAAAGACAGCCAACATCAGGAAGCCAGCAGAACCAGCCAGGAGATATTCGCCCAAAGAAACACTTCTTTCCTTGGGCAGGTCTGTGGCTTGAGTCACTTCAAGTTTCACAAATTCATTAATGTTGCCAGCCTGCACATTGGCCTGTACTTTTTGCACAAAAGCCTCCGCCCATGCTGCTGCAAGCTTTTCAGCCATCTGAGGATCATCATCATTTGCATAAAAATGCCAGCCTGCTTCAGAAGGCTGGCTTAGTATAAGTTTTCCAGCGCGCAATTCTTCAATGGAAATGGAGGATTTTACAGACAGGTCCTTCATAATCTCATCGTGCCACGCAAGTTCTTCCAACTTGCGTGTCTCACGTTCAAGATAATAAAATTGCTGACGATCCGTATCTTTAGGCCAGGCTTGCTCAAGATTAAAGTCTACATTAACAGTTGACCTGGCGCGATAGGGTGGTGGGGCAACATAATACATGGCTGCACCAATCAATGCACCAAGGGCAGCGCCCAATATCCAAAATCGCCAGGCACGCAACAGACGAATAACGTCCTCGATCGATGGATTTACAAACAAAAATGTCATTCCCAAGCTTTTATTCCTTTGATCCGCCACTTCCAAAGCGGGCCGATTAGTTTTCTTAAGTAGTATTTTGCCACAATTGGAGAAAAGAAGCCACCGCCGTCACGATAATGTACATTGAGCATTTCCTGCCACCCGCGCTCATCTGCCAAACTCGTTTTGCTGGCTGTGTGAATTCGAAAGTTGGCCCAGTTTTTTCCAGGAAAATATTTTATAGATGCGTGGGCAGCGATGCGTGTCCACAGATCATAATCCATTGCAAAATAAAACGATGGGTCAAGCGGGCCAAGCTCCCGCCAATATTGAGCACGAAAGAACATGGTCTGTTGTGGAATATGAACATATCCCTGTCTCAAGCGGCGGTAATCCGTTTGCGCGGCATTGAATTTTCCAATGACTCTATCTTCTTCATCAATAAAATTACAATCCGCATACACCATTGCCACATCCGGATATTCCATCAAATATTTGACAGCCGCGGTCACTGCCCCTGGATTATATGTATCATCTGAATTGATCCATGCGAAGATGTCGCCACTTGCACGATTAAACCCTTTATTGATCGCATCTGTCTGGCCTTTATCCTGCTCGCTAACCCACCAGGCGAGTCTACTCTGATATTTTTGGATTAGATCCACGCTGCCATCGGTTGAACCGCCATCCACAATACCATATTCGATCCGCGGATAATCCTGCGCAAGCACAGACTGAATCGTCCGTTCAAGAAACTGTGCCTGATTAAAGGATGGAGTAATAACGGAAACAAGTGGAATTATAGTGGGTCTCATCTTTTCACTTCCACTCAGCATCCGAATAAAAAAGCTCAGAGACTCCCTCAGTTAATTTACGAACACGTGTGGCCTCTTCCGGTGTTAATATTTTCTTCCAATTATCAAGCGCAGCACGGCTATCCAGCTTTACTGAATAGGTCCTATTGTTTGCAAGCTTGGACGGATTTTCAGAACTGCTTGAATTCAGAATGATATTCTCGACTGTCTCATCAAATTTCATATCCAATGACTTATAAAGGGCCTGATAACCAGTGACAGGATCAAGGGAGAGGTCTTCGTGGCGTACAATTCTAAAATCAGGGAACTGGTGGATGGTTGAGTGAACAAAACGATAAATCATGCGCCAAAGTAATGCAGATTGGCCGATAATATCGCCAGGCGGAACAGCTTCCATCTCGGCACGATCAGCCTCAAGATGGTCACGCATCAGACCAGACTGTCTCAGAAGGTTTTGAAAATCAAAAGGCCAATTTAGTCGTTTCAAGCTGCCTGCGAATCCACCAGGATGGCGAACTGTAACAACCACCTGACAATTTAACTTTTCAGCAAACCACGGAATGGAAAAAAGTGCGAATGGATCTTTAAGTAAAGTCCGCTTACGATAAAGCCTTCCATTTGCAAAAATATAAAAATCGCGACCCATTCGCATCAAATCCCTACGTGATCGAAGGGAATTGACCTCCAGCAAAAGGTGATATTTGAAATTAATAAGTTCAAGAAACGATTCAAGATATTGAGACTCGTTTTCGCTAGTAATGTATTGATACCAGTTATCAACTTTTACTCGATTTACCCCTGGGCGGTGTAAAATATTCAAGGGTTCGCTGATATAAGCAGTTTGACTATTTGCGGCCAACATTCGCCCTACCCAGGTGGTTCCACTACGATGTGCGCCGGTAACAAGAATCGGGGATTTCTTATTCACTCAAATACTCCAAAAGGTATTCACCTGGGATTGTAACGGCGCGGATGGAATTCACACCATAAAACTTTGCTGCACAAATATTGACCCAATGCTGCGGATTATCATCCAACTCTTTGATATTATGCACACCTGAGTATCCGGGAATAACAATATCCTTCTCCCCAAGGGATGCATGGCGAACAATATAAGCATTTCGAAGGTCCCACCTTTCAGCACGCTTTTGGTATTCCGGAACATTGTTTTGATAAACCTGCACGGCCGCGCGTAGTGGATAAACGAATCCCATTAAGAACAATACAGCTAAAACGAACCATTGTATTTGAGGCTGCGAAAACCTTATCTTCAGACTCTTTAATAAAAGGCCCGCCATTACACCTTCGAACATAAGGGTGGCTGTCATGATAAAACGCGCCAAAAAACGCATTCTCTCAACGGGAAATCCCTGTCCATACACACTTGGGGAAAAACCTGCGGCGATTAAGACCCACATAAAAAGCGGGAAGCCCGCGATCATAAGCCATATAATCTTTTTCTCCTTCGACATGAACGCAGAAGACTCAACTTGCTTATGCGTCCATACCACCAACATTGGAAGCAGGATAGAAAGTGCGTTGGGCAGAGGAAGTTCTTTTAGGGAAAATGAAATAAAATATAAAGAAAAAAGAAACGAATCTCCCAACAACTGTAAGGCAGGGGGCGGGGAATTATCCAACATGTTCATGTTGGCAGGGGAGAAAACCATTACCAGAAGACCAAGCAATGCGCCTGCAAAGCCACACAAAAGGAACGGAAGAAGTTTTTCCTTTATAGGTGAATGGACAAACCAAAGAACAGCCAAGATAAACGTTCCCAGAGCCGTAACCATAGTGGTCACTGGGGGTTCAGAGAAACCGGCAATAATAAATACGCCAAAGAAGATTAATAAATAAACCAGCAGGGAAACCTTCTCATTTATCCCGCGAGCCACCTGTCTCATCCAAAAGGCGAACAGAAACGAGCCAAACACCAAAGGCGCAAAATGAGTCATCATGGAGGAGCGCCAATAAATGGTTTGAAATAGATTAGGAGCCTGTAAAAGAACAAAAAAAACGAGGGAGAAGCCAAGAAAACAATCAGTTTGAAACGACCAGCTTATCCTGAAAAACTTTCGAAACTCATGCACGCTCCAACTGAGCCCAATGGCCCACAACAATACCATGGAGGACATTGTAATTTGCATGTTATTTTCCCCAAGCAATTCGCTGAATCCAGCAAACATCAGGTTGGAGTATCGGTTTGCAGCACGCCAGCTTCCATCCTGATAACGTTCAACCACGGCACCCACTGGATTGTGCTCACGCACACGCACAGCCTCACAATAATCGTCCGAAAGATATCGAGAAAAAGTGCCGAGATAGGCATAGACACCGATCGCAGCCAGCATGGCAAGTGCGCACAGCCCCATCATGTAACGAAAAAAAATCACCTCAAATTTCCTCAGGTCAAATTGCATTCTATAAAAATGATCCTTTGTCTTTTTTACTTTAAAAACCGAACTTATCAGTGCAGGCTATAAATGACATATTTTTCGTTTTGGGCAAAAATGAGGTATTGAGAGAGTCTGTTTTTAAGCAAAGGCTGGCGGCCTAATTCGACAAAATCAGTGACAATGAACAAATCCTTTTTTAGGGTCAGTTCTTCGAATTGCTTTTCGAAATCATCCTTTGCGCCGCGCATATTGTTATGATAATTCAAATCACCAAACGTGGGCCAAGGGGTAACAGAAAGCCAGCCCCAATAAGCGAGCCGCGACCCATAATCCTGGGTAAGACCAGCAAGGTTATGCCCGCTTGTTTTTTCACCGATTTCCGCCCACATCTGTGCTTCAGGACGATAATCCACAGACTTCATATCGGCACGAATGTTCCAAAGCGAAGCAAAAATTCCAAAACTCAATAAACCCAAAGCCGAAAAACGAAGCCAACGAGTTGTGGTCAGTTTTGCGAGTTGGCTTAAAAAAATTTCTGCCACCGGTGCAATGGATAATGCCACAATGGGTATCAACGGTAAAGAGTAGTAATCGTGAGAGGAGATATGATAGTTAAAGTAAAGGCCAAAGATGAAGTATCCAATCCAAAGCGCAGTTACGAAGCGTCGTTTTTCGTCCACAAAAAAAAAGAGTCCAAGCAATGCAAACATCAACATTGCCCCCCCAACCACTGCATTCAACATTCCAAGCCAACCGAGATAATACGATGGACTCAAAAACAGGGAAGGAATAAAGCGCCCGCCGAACTGTTGACCGAGATAACCCGCAACGAACACACCGTAGATGGTGTACGCTGCCCCGGGCAGAATGCCTAGAAAGGTCATAACATAAATCTGCGGCTGCTTCAACACATCACGCAGGGATAATCGCCTAAACAGCACTCCCAAACCACCGCCAATGACAAAGAATACCGCAACGAGTTTTACAAAAATGGAAAAGCCGCCAAATATGCCAGCAAGAATTGCAAATGAATAAGAAGCAGGGTTTTTACTCCACTGATAAACAGCCCACCAAAAAATAATAATTAACATCACCATGAGTGGGTCGGGTTGAAAACTTCGGCTGGCCGTGACAGCAAATGGGAGAAAAAGATAAACAGCTGTGGATGCAAGTGCGCCATCCACAGACGTCAGGTCACGTACAAGCAGAAAAAGAAAGAACCCACCAATCAACCAAAAGAGCGAGGAATAGATACGAGCGATCCAAAGATGTTCGCCGGTGAAACGATAGGTATAGGCAACAATATTCTCAATGATCTCCGGCTCAATAGCCGCACGCACTTTCCACTGTTGAATGGCAAAACTCTTTTGTTCCGCAGAAACATTTCTAAGCGTTTCGTAATATATACCGCGCGCTTTAAGCGCGGAGAGTAATTGTCGTGTGGGGTGGAAATCCAACGGCAGGTCCGTCAGGTCATGCATACGGATTGCAGCGCCAAGGATCAGGAGGGTAAGCAGAACAGCCAACCCTACAGTTTTAGAGGCAAAAAATGAGGTGTTTTCCTTCATAGGAGCGGACTTATTGTATCGTAAAAAGCAATGCGGGCTGACGCTCCTTAAAAAATATTCATCTGTAGGATATCCTACAGATGAATATTTTTTCCATTGAAGTGTGATCTACGGAAGAGAGCGTGACTCGATCTCACGACAAGAATCGGCCTTGCACGCATATAAATCCTTCAACCACGCGGAAAGGTTGGCAAGTAATTGCGGCTCTACGATGGAAGCAATGTTTTCCAACTGGTAGGGATCCTTTTCCATATCGTACAGCTCCACAAAGCCATTTACATATTCAACATATGAATATTTCTCCGTCCGCAAGCCGCGATAGGACAATGCAGGGGATGCACGGAATATATTATCCAGATCTGGTGGTTCAAGAACGCCACTCGAATCGTCCGAATTAATGAACCGTACCGAACCTGCTTCTTCGCCTTCGGTGCCTTCATAATAATCAATCAGGAATGCCTGTCGCCAATCTTCAGGGGCGGGTGGATTCTCGCCAAATAAGGGCAGAAGAGAACGTCCATCCACAATGGATGGTGGCACAACTCCAGCGAGATCTGCAATTGTAGGTGCGATATCCACATTCCCAACAAGATAATCTTCCAGAACCTTGTCCTCTGGAATAGTGGGTCCAAAAATTACGAAGGGGACATTGATATCCTCTTCATAGGGTGTGCTTTTTCCAGCAAAAAGACGATGCTGCCCAAGATGATATCCATTATCGGAAGTGAAGATAATATATGTATTATCCAGTTGGTTTGTCTCTTCTAAAACAGAAAACATTCCCGCAATCATTTCATCGACTGATTGCATTGATCGCAGGCGGTCGCGATATAAAGAATCTATTTTATTAATTTGATCATTGGCCAAAAGCGGTTGAAATTGAATACTTTGAGGTTTATCACTAACATTTTCTTCATTAAAGGATTCTGTTCGGGGCGCTTTCACTTCTTGAAACAGGTTTGCATGGCGTGTCGCCGGAATGGTCGGTTCGTGCGGCTGATACGGTGCAAAAAACATAAAGAAAGGAAAGTCCGTCTTTTTTGTATCTCGCAGGAGAGCCTCCATCTGAAGCGCTAGAACATCAAGAAGATATTCCTCCGGTTGTGCGCCATAGGGAATGAGCACGCCATTGGCATTGAGCGTGTAATTCCACCCCGTATAAGGCTTTCCCCTCCCCGGGCTGTACCACTCATCCCATCCCTGAGGAACATACTCCCTATCCAAACGAATTGGGTATCCATTTAAGTATTTTCCCAGGAAAATCGTCTGATATCCAGCGGCACCAAGCCAGGTTGCAATAGTTGAGGAGTCGTAATTAAGGAGATAAAACTTTTGAAATCCTTCTGTGGCTGCGCTGGTATAAATCTCATGATTATGAGTATATTGCCCGCGCAAAATTGTGGTGCGGGATGGGCAACAGGTTGGAGTGGTGATGAAAAAATCCTTCATGGAAAGCCCATGTTCAATCATCAACTTCCTCAAGTTAGGCATGTAATCCAGAGTATTGAGCCTACTATCCAGATCATCCGTCAAAATCAGAATAATATTCGGGCGCTCAGACTTTGGGAGCACAGTGACTTCAGCAGTGGGCAGTGGCACAAGAGAAGCATAAGGAACAGGCGTGGAATTGGTTGACGGCAGACCAACGCAAGCTGTCAAATTGGAAAGAACAGCCATCAAAAAAACAAACCTACGAATTTTCATTTTCAACCTCAGAGAACGATTATCACTTTTCGAACCATTTTTCGCGTGTTCGCAAAAACACTGCGCGCAATTTCCCCAACCCTAACAAACTTAGGATGCTTGACCCTAAAATATTTATTCTTGCCAGTGCCGTGGGAGGATGAAGCAACATCACTTTCATCCATGCAACGATGGCTTTAGCAGGTTGTCCACCATCGAGCAGATAACGGGCATCCACACGGTGGGCAGAGGCGCGGGCACGACGGCCGACCTTTAACAAGAGAAAGGCAAGATCGGGATCATGTTTAATCGTTGCCAGGATACGGAAAGCTTCACGCCCGAACTCTGCTGCCTTGGCACGATTCTTGGCCTCGGCGTGATAACGCGCTGCTGCCCATGTCCGATCGACGTGCAGAATACGGCCAAATTGAGCAAGTCGGATCCACAATAAATGATCGAGCAAAAAATGGAACGAGGCATCAAGCCCACTTGTATTTTGCAGGGCAGAACGACGCATGAACACGGCAGGCTGCCCGATGATCTGGAAGCAAAGCAAATCCTCGAGGGTCAGTTGTTTGTAATTCAGCGTATTGAAAGTTTTTCCGTGCTCATCCACAGCCAGCATGTTCCCATAAACCAAAACAGCATCCGGATTCTCATCAAAGACTTTCACTGCCGCACTGATCGTTCCGGGTAAATAATAATCATCAGAATTGAGCCAGGCAACAATTTCGCCGGAAGCGCGTGCAAACCCCTTATTGATCGCATCCGCCTGGCCTCTATCCTTTTCCGAAATCCAATATGCGAATTTATTTGCATATTTTTTTATGATCTCAACGCTTCCATCCGTGGAAGCACCATCGACAACAATATATTCAACGGATGGATGATCCTGATTCAATACAGACTGAATTGTCTGTTCAAGATAGGATGCTTGATTAAAGGATGGAGTAATAACGGAAACAAGAGTCATGAGATTTGCAGGAGCACATCCCTACCGCAGGTCGTACAATACATACCCGTCACCTTCAGCAATCACAGGATATGTATCCAGAATTTTTTTCAAGCCAGGTTGTTTATCCAATTGACCAAATGCGGTCACGAGGAAATATTTTTTGCCGCTGGTTAATTCGATAAATTGTTCTGAATAATCCTTGCCGCCGTTTTTAATCGTGCTCAAATCTGTTACCAGCGGCCAAAGTTCCACATGCTTCCACCCCCAAAGCATCACACGAAAACCATAATCCTGCGTGAGTGCAATGGTCTCGCCGTCAGTCGGGATCTGTTCTCCAACATTTTCCCAAAACGCAGGTTCGTGACGAAAACTCTCCGCCATCAAAACAGATCGCGCAATCCAGGCCTGATAGCCAATCAGTGCCACGATCAATGCGACAAAGGAAGCGCTTCGCACTCCGCCCATGCCTGCCACGCTTCCAACCAGCGGATTCAGCACCACAGCCAGCCCCAGCACAACAATGGGAATTAATTGAATGTGATAGTAACTATGTGTATACATCTGGAACGGAAGGGTGAGGCCATACAAAACATAGCCCACCCATAAACTGATCAACAACCATCGCATGCGTGGAACTGCGATCAGCGCCCCGGCAATGCTCAAAAAGATGATGGTCAAACCAAACAGGCTGCCGATAAAAGCCAGCCATTTGGTGTAAAAATCAGTGCTGGTGATGAGCTTGAGCAGGGTGATTGTCCAGGCAAAGAAATATTCAGTAGAGCGGCCGTTATTCAAGAGCACGTAATAACAGAGAGCAGGGACGATCATGATCCCGGCCATGGTCCACACTTGTTTTGATTTCCAGAAATTCCTTCCAAGGGTAAACAACACCAAGGCAACTGCCGCGCCGCCGACAAAGAACGCGATCACAATTTTCACCAAGGTCGCGAACCCAAGGAAAATAGCCGCCAGGATCGCCCATTTCCATGCCTGCTTTGCCGATTTAGGCAGCTTGCTGTCCGAGGGCATGCCAGTCTCTTCGCTCCAACGGTAAAGAAAATAAATCCCGATCACAAACGCAGAAGTCATCAATGGGTCTGGTTGAAAGGAGCGGCTGGATTGGACCGAAAACGGCAGCACCAGATAATAAGTCAAACCGATCAGGGCCGCCCACGGGGAAGCGGCACGTCGCATCAGGTCAAACAAGGCAATGCCCGCTGCAAGCCAAAAAAAGGTTTCCCAAAGACGAGCCACTACGATGGTCTCGCCACCTGCGATGAAATAGCTCACCGCCACAATAGATTCAATGATCGGCGGTTCATACTGACCTACTGAATCAGCAAATTTCTGGGTCAGGACATGTTGTTCTGAAGTTGCTGTTGGCAGAAGGGAATAATAAATATCACGAGCAACCAGCGAATTGCGTAGTTGACGGGAGGGTTGGAAATCCAGGGGGGGATCGGTTACATCGATCAGGCGGAGGACACCGCCGAGAATGAGGAGAATGACCAGAGTGGCGAACCAGGTTCGAGTTTGAGAAAGAAGCGAGTTTTTCATCAGAAAAGGGAATTGTAGTCCACTTTGGAAAAGATATTTAACTTCCCCCCAACGGTTGCATCAAGGACCTCGCGGCCAGCTTTGCGATAATGTTCGCGGGCAAAGGCGTAGCCAATCTCTGAAGTATCGAGGTCTGGCAGTTGCCATTTTATGCCTTTGCCAAAATAAGCAGGCGAAACATGGTTTGGATCGTCGCCATCGGAAACAACCGTCTTATTGGCCTCGCCCTTCGACGTGAAGTTGTGATCCACACCGATCAGAATGGCTTGTTCAATTCCCATGTGAAACGCAAGCTGAAGCGCGACATTCGTAACCGTTGCCCCCTCCCAAACACGTCCGCGCACATCGTGCGAGAAACCGGGACCAGTATAGGAAGTAAAAAGAAAAGTTGGAATATTGGAAAGTTCCAACTTTTGGGAAAAATAACGATGTGAGCGCCATGCTAAAAATTTCGGCATGGAAAGCGCAAGGATATCCTGATGAAACTGCTCGACGACAAGATCATTTGTTACACAAAAATAAGTGGTTTCAAATCCAAGTTCGGAAAAGAGTAAATAAATACGATTGAAGCCAAATGTGATTTCATTTTTCAGTTTGGAAAGATCGGTCTGCCTGAGACTGGGACCATTCCCCATGATAAAGGCACGCCTGCCTTTGTGAATATCTTTCAGTTCAGCGAGCCGTTTAATGCTCTCTCGCCTCCAGGGATGAAGATATGCGGATGGAAGTTGTGGAATGCGACGCAAGCCATCATATGTATCGCGCACAAACTCATACAAAGGGGTTGGGATGTTCTTTTTGAGGGTTTGCTTCATGATGCTTTCAGATAGTCCTTCCCGATTGTAAGCAGGAAGACAAGGACAGCAATATCGAAGATAAACGCCAGCAGGTCAAAGACTTCGAATTGACCCAGGCGCGTGAAAATTGCATTCACCACCAGGATAAAGAGGGAGAAGTAATAGGCCCATGAGTCGCGCCTGCCAATGGTTACACCACAAAAAGCCATCGCCCCTGCATTGACCAGCAGGAAGAAGCTGATCAGAAAAATAACCGAGGCAGTGTTGTGCGCCTTGACCATATCCACAAAAAGATAGACGCCAAATCCAAGCCAGATGACCGCGTTGGCAAAAAGCAGAAATTGTGCGGTTAGAATTTTTGGAGCAAGAGAATCTTCTTTTTTATATCGTTTTCTGTTCATTCTGTACTCAACCTGGCCGTAGCGCCACCATCCACCACCAGCGCCTGCCCGGTCATAAAAGAGGATTGTTCATTATCTGCAAGAAAATAAATCGCACTGGCGATCTCTTCAGGCTTACCCACTTTTCCATTGACTGTTCTCTTCGCCAGATTATCCAATCGTTCCTGTACATCGCTCCCGCCTAAATGCCCGCGGCTTAGGCCAGCGCGCAGCATGGGTGTATCCACTGCGCCGGGCAGGATGGCGTTGGCGCGGATGTTATCCACCGCAAATTCAATCGCCATTGCGCGCGTGAGAGCAAGCAGCCCGCCTTTCGATGCGGCGTACGCGGCAATGTTTGCGGAAGTTTGAATTGCATGAACCGATGAAACATTTACAATCGCAGCGCCGCCCGCCGCCTTCATCAAAGGATGTGCAAGTTTAACGAATAAAAACACGGAGCGCAAATTGGAAGCCATGACCGCATCCCATTCCTCCACAGTTGTTTCCACCAAAGGTTTTGCCACCTGCACGGCGGCATTATTTACCAACGCATCCAGTGTGGAAGTAAAGCTTCGCGCTTGTTGAAAAATTTGTTCGGCAGAATCTGCATGGGAAATATCGGACTTAATAAAATGTCCGTTCTTCGGAAAATCATCCCCGAAATCTGAACGGTCCACGCCAATTACACGCCACCCTTTGTTGGAAAAATGATGCACGCTGGCTCTCCCTATGCCGCCGCCTGCGCCTGTGATCAAAACTGTTTTCGATTCCACAATGCCCTTCCTTTATCTTTCGTGATATTTCATCCCCAACCCTTCGACCAAATTTTTGATCGTGTTCCAGTGAATTCGCTCCCACGCGGTTGGACTGGAATTTGAATTATGCGGAGCAAGCATAACGTTGTCCATTTTTAACAAGGGACTATTGATCGGCAGCGGCTCATGCTCAAAGACATCCAATGCCGCGCCTCCCACCTGACCTGAACCGAGCGCGGCGACAAGAGCCTTCTCATCCACGATGGGGCCGCGTGCGGTATTGATCAACACAGCAGAAGATTTCATCTTTCCAAGTGTAACGGCATTGATCAGATGATGAGAGGTCGGGTTAAGATCACAGTTGACCGAGACAAAGTCTGAATCGGCCAGCAAGGAGTCAAGATCGGTCATATGAATACCAGATTCACTGATAAACACGTGATCGATATCTACAATATCCGTGCCAAGGACTTTCATGCCAAAGGCGCGTGCGCGGCGGGTGACCGCCTTTCCAATGTTGCCAAGCCCGATAATGCCCAGTGTGCACTCGCTTAATGTCTTACCGGGGATCTTCTCCCATTCGCCACGCTTCATCGCCGCATCCATCCACGGACCTCTTCGGGCAAAGGCCAGCATATAGCCGAGGACCGTGTCCGCGACGGGCGTGGTGAAGGCATTTGGTGTTCGGCAGAGTCTGATATTTAAACGGGAGCAGGCCTTGGCGTCGATCGAATCGACACCTGTCCCCCATTTGGAAATGACTTTGAGGCGCGGAGAGCAGGCTTGCAGCACACGAGCGGTATAGCGGTCATCCCCGCAAACAGCGCCGTCGAATTGACCTGCATATTTAAGTAGATCATCCTCTTCCATTCTTTCCTGCACATTCGGAACGATCAGGTCGAGATCATATTTTGCGAACTCCGGTTTAAATCGGTCGAGAAAGGGGAGCATGTAGGGGGCGGTAAGGAGAACGGTGGTTTTCATTTAATTTCCAGAGACGCAGGGGTTCTTGATTTCGCTGAAGTCGTATAACCTGGGCACGGGTGAAAAATAGCTGACATCCTTGAGAATATCATATTTCCCGCCGAAGTAAGTATTGAAGACCAGGCGAAAGATATTGACCGGCGTAATGGTCGAATACAGCACATCGTTATGGCCCGGGAAATAAATGGCTGTGTAATTATGCATACGCTTGTCCTTGGGCTGCAGCCAGGGGCCGTGATCACTCTGAATAATAATGATTGGCGGCGTTTCAGAATTGGCAAGAATGACATCGACTGCCTCGATCATTTTTTTATTTACATACTGTACCTGATTCACATATCCCTTTTGATACAGGTCAGCCGGATACATGCGCTGTTCGTTCCAGAAATCCGGTGGATAGGTGGGATTGCCTTCGGGATCAAACACAAACGGTGGATGCGGAGAGATGATGTGAATGTAGGAAAAGGTTGGGTTTGGATTCCTGGCGATATCCCCCACGCTATTGAAGATGTATGTAAACCGATCACGGAAACCCATACCTAAAATGGCATCAGGGTCAACCCAGCCAAGGTCCTGCGCATATCGTGCAAGCGTGGTCCGTAAAAACAATCCTTCAAAGTCGCTCATTCCCGAGGAAATGGATGGTGGACTCATAAAATGGTCCACATCGCGAATCTCGAGCCAATCGAACCCGGAAGCAAAGTTTACAGTTTCATAGTCCAATGTCTCAAAGTTATAACGGACCGCGCTGTGTTTCAGCGAATCCCATAACAACCTGCGTGTCGTTTTATCCGGCGAAAACGAAGGGTCCAGGTCCTGTAGATACTGCATATTGAGCGAAGAACCCAGCGATATTTCCGTGCGCACATAATTACTCTGGCTGCACGAAGCCACATAAAAATCACGTTCCTTCAAGGCGTTGTCGAAGCTGCTGTTGTCAAATCCATAGGCCGATTTCAATAGATCGGAACGTCCGTACGAATCCAACAGGAAGAAATATACATCGGGCGGATCCTGTGGCAAAGTCAGGTCTTCCTGCACCGGAGCATCTTTAACGCCAAGGCGATGCACCTCGCCTCCCCCGCCGCCATAGTTGACCTGGGTCAACGACATGACCAACAACGCCAGCGCCACCGTGTTGAAGGTGGCAGCAGACGAGATGAAGGTCAATTTTGGACGAGTGACCCAGAAAATGAAAAGTATAAAGAGAATCGCCCAACCCACTGCCAGCCAAATCGCATAATTCATATCCGGCCATTGTTTATCGACGGCCATATATAAATGACCATACGAAAAGAACAAAACTAGAAATAAAGTTGTTAGAAAAGCCGCTTTGTGAATTTGCCTAAAAAACAGCCAGGTGATGAAAAACAAAAGTACGCCAAAAAACACTGAAATTATCAGCGGTCGAATGGCCGCAGTGGCATCCACTTGACCACTATTGGCGGCAAGCAAAGCAATAACAGGGTATGCGCTGATCGCAACGGGGTACCAGGGCGCGTTGAAAAGCTTTGAGAAAAAAATTTTCATGTAGCGTTAAATAACCTTCTTAAAGGGATTTTCTCTTCATCAGAAAATCTGTGATCGCAAAATCGAGTTCTTCATCGATATCCCATGCTTCGCCACGGTCAACCTCAAACATAAAGGGTCTGTCACCGATGCGATGGTGTTTTCTTGCGAGATTTTCACGAGTAAAGAGGTACATGCAGGAATTTTCTTCATACACGGGGGGAAGGTCCTGGGTCTGAAGCAGCACAGCGGGATCGTGATTAATGGCGCGGCCGTCTTGAAAATACAGGCGCGTCTGCAATCGAGTCACCGAAAAGAGCGAGTCGTATTTTGGAAATTCCGAAAAAAATGTTTTGATTCCGCTGGAAACGGTCGCGGCATTCAACAATGGATTTGTCGAATGGGTTTGCAAATAAAACTCTGCATTCACCTGGGCGGTGTCATGCAGGAGAATATCATTCATGGGGACATCATCGGCGCGGAGATGCTCGGGGCGTTCGATCAGTTTCACGTCAGGAAAGAAGCGATGCACCCCATCCATCACAGGTTCGGAGTCGGTATCGACCATCACAATCTCTATTTCCGGTACTGATAAAAGAGTTTCAATGATGTGGTGAAAAAGGGGCTTACCTGCGAGCGGACGATAATTTTTTCCGGGCACACGCTGGCTATGATGGCGCATGGGGACAAGGGCGGCAAGTTTCATCCGCCTATTTTATCTCACAAAACCCAAGTAACTTGCCAGCGTGTTACCTGGCTTGTTATGAATTATTAGGTCGGTAAAGTTATTCGAAACAGCGGAGCTTGTCACCGATCCTGCGAATCGCATCCTGTTTTTCAGGCGATTCATTGGTTTGGGCAACACGCTCAACCCAAAACTCGCAAAGGGTTGGCCGAATATTATCTCCATATTTACTTGAACGTATGGTCAAATTCGCTGCCTGCTCCCAATTACCGGTAGCCATAGACCCATCAATAAAAACCAAATATTCAGCACCATGATCCGGAGTCAGCCCCAGTTCCTGTGCTTCCTCCCACAAATGGGCCACCTCCGCCCAATCTTGATACTGCCTTGCAAGCTCAGCTTTTTCATAATAAAAACACCAATTATGCTCGGGTTCCTCACCGAAAATATCGGAGGGCACAGCATAATGTTGGGTGCCTTCCTTCGAAATACGGCTTAAGTTGGATGAGGGCATCGATTCATAGGTAAGCCCCGGCAGGTTCCTAATATATTTATCCTCCGGGCGCAGGATCCATAGGCATCTGCCATCTTCCGGCATAAACAGAATGGTCAATGTATCCTTACTTGAACCTGTAAAATTGGTTCCAAATCGAGTGTCTTCCATGATCATCCCCTCATTAAAATTTTCCCAACTATTGCCAATCCCTTCGCCGGAAACAAATAAACCATATGGAAACTCCTGCGATGAGGCATCCGATGGGTAAAGCAAATTAATGGCATAGACAGTAGGGTGAACTCCCATCAGCGGTAATATTTCTCCCTCTGAGATAAGCGCCGTTTCAGGTTTAATGGATGGTGCCCGCCAATACAACTGCCAATAAAATTGGGATTGTTTTCTCCAGGAAGCTGCATACTGATTATTTGTGCGGAGTTGTAATCCCACTGCCAGGCCCAGCAGGATGCTGATCAACAAATAACGATGGGTCTTTTGGCGCACAAAATAAAATATGGCGCCTATCCAGATCATGCTTGCGCCATACACCCCCGGCAACACCAGGCGGTCGTCCAAGGCATCGAAGGTTTCAAAGAAGGTTCTACCGGCAAACCAGGGGGGCAAAAAGCCTACGAACAGAAAAATGGCCCCAAAAAACAAGACCGTTCTCCCCCATAGATGTTGATCGTCCTCCTGATCACCATTCTTTTTTTGCATGACCAAAAAGCCCGCCCAGACAACCAATGCAGAGAACAGTGAGAGCAAAAAAATCCAAATATTTGAATACACTGAAAAATCAAAGTTACTTGGCTTATATGCATCATTCCAAACTGAAAAAAGCACATCCACAAAATCTTTTACGGCAGCCTGAGCAAGAAAAAATATGGAATTAAGCGGTGTGGTGAGAAAGCCCAACAAAACGGTCGGGTTATTTCTGTCATATCCTAAAAAGCTTGAATAAGAGGCGCGGAAAACCGCATAAATCGCAAGAACGATCAAATAAGGCAGCCACGAAAGCAGGGTTCTCTTAATGCGCTCTTTTACCGGCATTTGTTGCAATACGATCCAAATCAGGAAGGGACGGATCAATTCACTGCCCGCAAAATATTCGAACACAATAAGGTGAAAGAATTGAAGCAGCAGGGACGCCACCGTCAAGACCACAAAAAATCTTTTGTTTTGAACTGATAAAACCATAAGAAGGAGTGAGGTCATAAAAACAGCATACAAAAGCCAGTGCATTGTATAAGCGATGGAAATGGGTTGCAGCTGATAAGCGGGATAAATCAGAAACAGCAGCGCGATCAGTCCGTTTCCCCTTTTGTTTTCCGTCCATATTTTGTTCAGTAAAAGCCAGAACATTAATACCGTTATCAGGCGAAACAGCAAGACCGTCAGATGCCAATTTAAAGCGCTGAAACCCAGCAGGGAAAACAAGGGACCATAAATAATAAAAGCCAGCGGCCGGCTGTCAAAAAACAAAAACTGTTTCAGCCCGGCAAGCCCATACTTGTATGCATAATACACATGGTGCCAGTCGTCATTAAAAAATCCCAAATCCAATGTCTTAACCCCAAACGCTATAAAGCCAACCAATCCAACCAACACGGTTATCAACAATGGATCAAAAAATCGTTTTCCAGCCAGCAGGGAAATTTTCTCTTTAAAATAGTTAAACATTTGATTTCCTATCTGATATGTGTATTTCCAATGGAAGAGCAAGCCACCCAACTTTATACGCCATTCCAGTTTAGATCTTTAATTCCATTTGCCACTGAGAAAGTACTTCCCGCTGCATACCCAACTTCTCAAAGAAGGGAGCCATTTCCTCGGGATAGATCGGCGAGACGTGCCAGACCTTGTTCGGGAATCGCGCAAACAGCGCGCGCATCAGCACGGACCCGTAGCCTGCCCGGCGCGAATCGGCTTTTACCAACACCGAACCAATGGATACATGCTCCACTTCGGGATTACTGATCAAACAATAAGCATCGTTCAAACGAAACGCACGCGACGGCGGCGTATGATGCGAGACCGTAACCCCCGAAAGCTGCCAGGGCAGATCCTCCAAACCATGATCTGCAACTTGCCTTCCCAATTCATGGATGTTAATTTCCTGCAACTCATCCTTTGACTCAGCCTGCGGATTTTCAAGTTTATATCCAACCAACCTGCGGATTATTTCGAATCCCACCTTCTGATACAACTTTACACCTGCAGTATTTTGCTCAATCACTTCCAACAGCATTTCCTTATCGCCGCGCGCACGTGCATCATCAATGAGTTGCCGCATGGCCCAAGTGCCCGCGCCGCCATTCCGCGCTTCAGAGATGATCCCCATCGCTGCGAGTCGACTGGTCCAGCCACGGCGCCCGATCAATCCAATGCCAATGGGCTCATCATCCTTAAGCAACACACGGCTTTCGACGAGGTCAATACTGTCACGGCGCATCATTGTAAGCAGAACCGCCTCTGTGATATTGATGGGAACAAAATATCCTTCAAAGCCGCGCGTGAGCAGATCTGCGAGCTGGGATATGGAAAACTGAGAGGCGGATTTTAGGGAGAATGAAGTCATATTCTCCGTCCCCTACAACGTTTTACTCATATTGACATTGGTGATCTCATATCCAATAGCTTCGTACAAATTACGCGCCACACGATTGGAACCAAACACATGCAACCCCAGGCTTTTCAAGCCCATTTCGCGAGCCTTTTCCTCCAACAGCAGCATAATGCTTTTCCCGTGGCCTTTGCCTCGAAATCTTTCCTGTATGTAGACCTCATAGATAAATCCGTGATCCGGTGGAATGGTCTTCATCCAGATTTCTCCCACAGCCTCTTTTTCATCATAAAGCGTATACAGAAAATTATCCCTGGTATTCAAACCCTGCGGCAATAACTCTTCAAATTCCTTGCGTGATTTTTCCAGAGATTCGGTCTGGGTCCAATTCCCGGCACGAACCTTATCCTCCGCATATTCAGGAATGGATCGTTCAAGAAAAGCATCAAATTCAGATTGAGACATGGGATGGAGTTTAGACATGCCTGCCATTATACCGAATCAAAAAGGAGGCAGTCAGCTAAAGCCTGACTGCCTCCTTGCTATTCAATCGTCCCCAACCATTCCAAACAATAATCTGCGATTTCCTGCCAGCCTCGGGAACCGATCAGAAAATGATCACGCCCGGGGAATTGCTTGAAATCTGTAACGGACGGGCCCTGATATTTATTGTAATTTGACCTGTTCAACGAAGCGGGGATGATGTGGTCTTTCTCGCCGGCTGTGATCAAGAGCGGACGACGCGGTTTCTTAAAATCCACTTTTCCTGCCGCACCCAGCGAGGAAGTGGGAACACCTCGAGACTCAGGAACAACATAACGGTCGTATGCAGCGCGCTGTTCATCCAACGGGAGTGTATTGACAAAAGAATATTGGAAGTGTTCGAAACTCATTTGCGCCGGCTGGTTCAGCAAAAACGGATTGATGGCCGGGAAATTAGCCTTCAGAAAGGAAAATTCGGTCGTAAAAACACCTGTAGGTGGCGCAGGGTCAATCGCAACACCACCCACGGCAACATCGCGCTGAAGCAGGAGTTGCACAGCCAACCCACCCATCGAATGGCCAATGAGGGCGGGTTTTTCCTCGAGGCTTTTGATAAACATCTCAAGCGATTCGACGATTTGATCAAGCTTCAATTTCGCGAGTTCAGAATCAGGATGTGCCTTGCGAAGCTCTTCAACGGACTTCTCACGTCCTGGCCATGCAGGGGCAAAAACACGGTAGCCTTTGGCTTCGTAATAAGGGATCCACTTCTCCCAACACAAAGGAGTCATAAACATGCCATGAATGAGGATGATGGTTTTGGATTTCATAGTTTCTCTTTATTTCCTATTGATAAATTTTTACTTCTTCGTTAACGTGGATGGGAAATTGAGGGCATCAGATGATGTCGATAAAATAATTGTATTACCTGATTTACTTTCCAAAGCCTGTAAAATTCTAAGTTGGAACAAAGCAGGATTATTTTCCAATAACTTGGCGGCGTTCGCGAGATTCCGTAAAGAGGCACTTTCGCCGCGTGCTCGTTCCAGGGCCGCCAGTCCTTCATTGCGCGCACTGATAATCTGAGCAAATATGTTTTTGAGGTCTCCAGGAAGCATAATATCTTTAATGTCAGCGGACAATAAAGTTAAACCCAATTCCACCGCCCTATCCTTGCTCTTTTCAAAAAGGGCCTGGCCGATTTCTTTACGCTTTCCCAGCAACTCATCAATTGGCGTCAACCCAAACAAATCGCGCAACTCCACCTGTAAAATCGAGTAAAGGGATTCAGTGTAATTAACAGAACTATTTAATGCCTTGAATGGATCCTCCACTTTAAAATTAACAGCAACACTCACTTTGATGCTGATATTATCCGAACTCAATACATCCTGACCGGGGATTGTTATAAATCGTGCGCGAACATCGACCTTTTGCACCCTTTCCAAATACATGAATGTCCAGTGGCTTCCCGGTTGAAGAACCCGGTGAAACTTTCCCTGTCGATATACAACACCACGTTCATTCTCAAAAATAACCATGCGCCGCAGAGAAAACCGCCATACAAATCCAATGAATACGAAAATAAGACAGAGGATAAGCAAATTGAATATCGCGTCCATGATCATTCCTTTTTACATGAATGGACCTGCCTCAAAGAACCGCCAGATTTTTCGCGGAGGTTTAAACCTGCATGGCCAATTATCTGTTGCCAAAAGGCGCAGTTCTTTGAAGCAGGCGAGAAGTGGGGATTTGAACCCCGGGATTGCTCCCGTACCAGGCGGCGGTGAAACGTAGAACCAGACTGGAGATTCCAACCCGGCTACTTAATTCCGCTAAATTCGATTCTAACATGGGAAAACAAAGACACTCACCTCTCATACTTTATGGGTTTCACACTTCTCTTCCCCACTTCTTTCTTCTTTCTTTCCCTTGCATAATAGAACGTCTCGCGGAGCTGCGGTGTGACCAGACTGGTTTCACGGTGCCCCATACGGGTTCCGTGAAACTGCATAAAGCGAAACCAGAAGATGGATGAAATATTCTTTAGCAAGACCCGCTCCCGCATGGCGTGCCAGAGATCGCTCAATATATTGGTCGTTGTAAGCCGCAGGAAATCGTAGAAATTAAAATGTGCTTCAGGGTAAATCTTCCGCAATGCCATCGCTTCACGACGATATCGATTATAGACTCCGTGCGGTGTTTCATTGTGGACATGAATGATCTCAGCTTCGGCCACGTATGAAATATCATGCCCTTGTTCTTTGGCCCACTTTGCCCATGCAAGATCTTCCAAACCTGTCAGCGTTTCATCGTACGGATTTTTCTCCCACAGACTCTTTCGGATTGCAGCATTTGCATTATTGCAAAACGCTGTTTCCTGTCTCAGTTTGCTCACATCGGGATACCACTGATGAAAAATTTGCTGCTCGGAGAATTTTGCAAATTCAGGTCCCCGCTGTTTTCCGTAGGCCAATGCAACCCGCTCATCTTGAAATAGGTTCAGCAGAGCCTCCAACCAATCAGGATAGACAGGATAGACATGCGCACTCGCCATGACGATGAATTCGCGCCTCGCTGCTTTAATCCCGTAGTTGAGCGACCGCCCAAACGTAAATTCCACTGACGGAATTTTTACGATCCGCGCTCCGTACGATTCAGCTATGGCAACTGTCGAGTCAGTCGAACCCGAATCAACAAGAATGACATCCACGTCTTTAACTGTTTGCTGTTTGATGCCTTCCAGCAAACGTCCGATGTGTCTTTCTTCGTTATATGCGCGAATGACAATGGAACAGTTCATGATCCCGGATCGATGTTATTCTTTCGGCCTCATCCTTCGTTCGATAAAGACCGTGTAAATCGGCAGATAGATCAGAACAATGAGGTTCGTCAGATAATATAGGATACGCCATCCCAGAAGAATCAAAGACAACTCATCCTGGTTTGCGCCAAAAAGCGGGTACAGATAAAAGGCAGTAGCTTCCGTAATTCCAATACCACCAAAAATGTTGATGGGCAGCATGGAAAATAGCTGCAAAATGCCGCTCACAAAAATGATCACCCACACTTGAACATGAAGCCCAAAAGTGTACATGCTGACCACCTGCCATCCCAGGGTAAAGAAATAGTAAAAAAGGGAGAGCCCAAAGGCGATCGACACAATTTGCATCATGGCCTTATGCTCCATTTCTGCAAAAGCCTGTATGGTCTGAATTACCTGCCTTATCAGGGAAGACCTCGTTAAACCAAGGTGTTCCATCCACTTCGAAAAGCTGTTGACGAAAAATGATCGAAAAAACAAGACGCCAAAGAAAAATGCCAGACCGATACCGATGAGCACCTCGGCGAAAACAAAAGCCTGGCGCACAACTGAAATTTGATCCCAATACAGAACACCGAAAACCAGCATCACCAGCCAAACAGCGAACAAATCCCCGATCTTGATAATCAAAAAGACCAGACCCGATTTCCCAATCTTTACATTCTCCTCCACTTTCAACATGGCCATATAGGAGGCAATGCCCACACTGTTCGCAAAAAAGTTGGAGATGGCATTCTGCAAGACCACCACATTCAAAACCCGTAAATATTGGGTATTTTGTTGAAGTAATATTTGATATTTAAATGCTTTTAATATCGTGAGAATGGAATACAAAAGAATGGTGGCAACCAAATACGGGATCACGATCCGTTCGCGCAGCGAAAGGAATTCGTCTAGATTCGTTTGAGAAAACACATACCAGACCAAAACAACGGCAACGAGAATCTTCAGTGCATTCCAAATTAAGTTAAATCTGTTATTAGTTGACATAGGAATAATATTCTACCTGCAAACTTGCTTGTTACCAGTCATTGTTCTTTTCATATCCCAACTTAATCAACAAATCACCCGCGGCATCTTTAAATATCCTTTTATGTTCGTCGGTGAAATATTTTTTCCATTCACCGGTCTTGCCGGAGCGGAAGGTCGGAGACTTTTTCGGGTTGATGGATGTTTCGAGGGCATCCAGGATCAGCTGTCGGCTGGTGGGAAGCGGAGTACGGGCGAGAAGATGGTCCATGATGCGGGTCAGTGTTGCGGTGCGGTCGTGGATCAAATCCTCAAAATGAATCGCCAGCACTTCCTTATGGTCAAGCCAGCCAAGATATGGCGCGAAACGTTCGGCAATGTTCAAGAATTCGACATCCGCGTCGGGCCTACCCATAATGCTGGTTTTCAAACGCGAATTGAAATCAGGCAGGGATTGATAATAATCATGATGCACGTGATGGGCTTCCATATCGGTGACGTAAAAGACGTGAGAAACAACCACATCGCGCGGATCGCGAAAAATAAAATAAGGGATGAATTTCGGGGAGATGACGCGTGTAAGAGCGTCCGGCCGGGCAAAAAGATGGGCAGAAGCAACATCCCCCACAGAAAGCGAATCAAGCCATACCAGGGCTTGTTCAGGGTCACGCTTCGCTCCGCTTTCCCCATCGTATTCGGCATAAAATGAATGCACACGTTTTGCAAAGGGAGCAACATTCGAAAAGCCAAGTAAAATCTGGTCAAGCAAGTGTGTGCCGCTTTTCGGAAAGGAAATACCCAATAAAACAGGGTAACCACTTGCGGGTTTCAACGCGGAGAGGAAGCGGATACGTTGTGTCAGTTTTTCAGTTTGATAGAGTGCCGCACGCAGGAAGGATTTCAAAGCCATGAAGGTATTTAACCACAAATTCGTTTTGGGTAGAGACGCAATCGAAATCCAAGGGTTATATAACTGAGGACCCTCCCTTGAAAACAACCATTTTCACCACCACTTTTCTCAGTACCTTGTTTCGCTTTCTTGCAAATTGGATCTTGTGGATGACCGGCTGGCATATAGCCGGAAAATTACCAAACCTGCCAAAATACATTTTGATCGGCGCGCCTCATACCTCGAACTGGGATTTTCTCCTGTTTCTCGGGGCGATTTTTCACCTGAAAGCGAATGCCAAGTACATGGGCAAGGCGGAGTTGTTTCGTAATCCGTTTGGCTGGTTCTTCTACTGGTGCGGCGGAATTCCCGTGGACCGTAAAAAATCCACAGGATTGGTGGAGCAAATGGTGGAAGCCTGCAATCAATCAGACAAATTCATTTTGACGATCGCACCCGAAGGGACCCGGCATTTTGTCACGGAGTGGAAGATGGGTTTTTATCATATCGCGAAGAGCGCGGGAATTCCCTTAGTAATGGCGAAGGTGGATGGGAAAAATAAAACCCTGCACGTTGGGCAGGTTTTTCACCTCACCGATGACATGGATGCAGACATCAAAGCGATCAAGGCCTGTTTTGATGGGATGACGGGCATCAATCCAAACAAGAAATACATCACGCTGAAAGATTAACTGACCATGATCATTGATCGGATCGAAAACGCACACTTGTATTACACAGTACATCCAAGATTCAAAAAAGCCTTCGAATATTTCAAACAGATCGACATCGACACGATCCCGGCTGGAAAATATGAAATCGATGGCGAAGCCATGTATGTATTGGTTCAGGAATACAACACAAAGCTAAAAGAGCAGGGACTATGGGAAGCGCATCGCCGTTACATTGACCTGCAATATGTGGTCAAAGGCGCGGAGGGAATTGGGTACGCCAACATCCATCACTTGAAACAAGGCGGGTATGATGACGGCAAAGATTTCCTTCCGCTTCACGGAGAGGGCGACCTTATCACCGTGCGCAGCGGAAATTTTGTTTTACTGCTGCCGGAAGATGGACATATGCCGGGCATGGCGCTTGGAGACTCTGCCCCTGTTAAAAAGATCGTCATCAAAATATCAGAGAGATAAAAAATGACATCCGCCATAAAATCGCTCGCGCCAACCCCGCCAATGGGCTGGAATTCCTGGAACATGTTCGGGGACAATATTAGCGAGGCAGCCATCCGTGAAACAGCTGATGCACTCGTGTCATCAAGCTTGAAGGATTGCGGTTACAACCATATCGTCATCGATGACTGTTGGTCGGTCAAAAACGGACGCGATAAAAATGGAAATTTGATTGCTGATCCTAAAAAATTCCCAAACGGAATCAAAGCGCTGGCAGATTATGTCCACGACAAGGGATTCAAAATAGGAATCTATTCGGACGCAGCCGATAGAACTTGTGGTGGTTACCCGGGAAGTTTGGGTTTTGAAGAACAGGATGCGAATCTCTGGACTTCATGGGGAATTGATTTTCTCAAATACGATTATTGCAATGCGCCATTGTATAATCAAGCCGAAGCCATCAAACGTTACACCTGCATGGGCGAGGCGCTTCGTAAAACGAATCGTGATTTTCTTTTTTCGTTATGTGAGTGGGGCAATCAGAGTCCGCATTTATGGGGGCGTCAGGTCGGAGGTCACATGTGGCGCGTTTCAGGCGATGTATTTGATTCATGGGTCAACGTAGCGATGAAAGGCTGGTTTGGCATCGGCATAGATGTATCCATTGATCTCGCACATGATCTGCATACATACGGCGGTCCCAATGGCTGGAACGATCTCGATATGCTTGTCGTTGGCCTCAAAGGCAAAGGCCAAATTTCCGGCAGCGGCATGTCTTTCCTTGAATATCAAACACACATGTCCACATGGGTCATGGCCTGCTCCCCGCTCATGATCGGATGTGATGTCCGCAAAATGGAAGCGGATACTGCGTCCCTTTTGATGAACCGCGAAGTACTGGCGATCAATCAAGACGCGCTCGGGATTCCTGCAAGCAGGGTCAAGCAAATCGGCACATGCGAAGTCTGGACCAAACGTCTTGCTGACTCAGGGACAGCTATCGCAATTATGAATCGAGGTTCGCGCGGCGAAGATATTTCCCTCAAAGCTCGGGATATCGGCTTACTCGAAACTCCAAAGCTTGCCCGCAATCTATGGCTTCAGGAAGACATTGCCGATTTTAGAGTGGACTTGGCTCAACGGATCGAACCACACCAGACGATTCTATTAAAGGTTTCGCAATCATAAACCTTGACTTAGAGTCCACTCTAAGATGTACACTTGGGGGTATGGATATCCAAAAAGACAAACTTACTATTCAGGAAGCAGCCGAGACAACCGGGCTGACCGCTCATACCTTGCGTTATTTTACAAACGCATCGGCCTTATCCATCCCATTGACCGCGAGGAGAACACCCGCCGTCGCTATACCGCGGACGATGTCGGCTGAATCAATTTCTTCATGAAAATGCGTGCAACAGGCATGTCCATCAAGGACATGCATCGATATTCACAGCTTCAACGCATGGGTGACGAAACGCTTCCCAATCGCGTGGAAATGTTAAAAGCTCTGCGCGAACAGGTGGAGGCACATATCAGCGAGTTGAACGAAAATATGCGTCTGATCTGTTACAAAATTGAAATCTACAGTGAAATGATCGAAGAACAAGAGAAACATAAGAGGAGAATAAAATGAAACTCCGTCCATTTGGAAATACGGGCATGAATGTCTCCGAGATCGGGTTGGGAGCCTGGCAATTGGCAAACCCTGATTGGGGAGTCGACGATAAAAACGAAGCATTGAAGATCGTGCGGAAATCGCTGGAGGCGGGCTGTACCTTCTTCGACACGGCACCAGGCTACGGCGGGGGAAGAAGCGAGGAACTTCTCGGCGAGGGATTAAAGTCTGTTCGGAAAAATATCATCCTCTGCACCAAGTTCAGTTATTACAACGAAAATCATGAACGCGAATGGAAGGCGGAACATATTCACCCGGTGTTGGAAGGAAGTTTCAAGCGATTGCAAACGGACTACATCGACATTTTGTTATTGCATAATCCGCCGCGCGAATTGATGGATGGAAATGCATCTGCGGACTTGTATGCGGAATTGGAAAAACTCAAAACCGAGGGCAAGATCCGTGAATATGGCGTTTCACTCGATTGGCGCGTGGAATTGGAAAATGTGCTCGATACAACGAAGAGCAAGGCCGCGGAAGTATTCTTCAATGCGCTGTATCAGGAAACCCTGCCTGCCTTCGCAAAGGCTCAGGAAAAAGGCATGGGACTGATCATCAAAGTACCATTGGACTCGGGCTGGCTTTCAGGGCGGTATCGCGGAGGTCATAAATTTGACGATGTGCGCAGCCGCTGGTCCCCTGAAGTGCTGGCTCGCCGCAGTGACTTGATCGAAAAGTTCGCGGCACTCGTTCCAGAAGGCACCTCAATGGCACATGCCGCACTGCAATTTGTACTGGCACAACCACAAGTATCGACAGTGATTCCCGGGGCAAAGACGGTCGAGCAGGCTTTGGATAATTTCGCCGCCGCAGACAAACAGTTGAATAAAGAAACCGTTCAAGCGATGAGAGATTTGTGGACAAAGGAGATCGAGAGTGATCCATTGCCATGGTAAAAATAAAAGGACCGCTGCTTTAAAGCAGCGGTCCTTTTATTAATCTTCAAACCTGTTGTCCAGTAAAAAGTCACCTCTATTCAAAATCCCATCCCGAATCACTTTTACGGATTCTGCACTCACCAATTCTTCCAACCCAAACGACTTCAACTTCGTCTGTGTTGTTCTCACAGATGGTTCTAAAAATTTTCCAAATGGCAATGACGTTTTGAAAAGTTGGTAATACAGGAATCGCCGCGCATTGCGTTTGAATTCAGCGGGGACAGAAATCGAATCTGCCACCAGGAATTCTTTCATCTTCCTTCTTACATCCTCAATCGTCTGCGGAAAAAACACTGTGGGATATTGCGTGAATCGCGCCTTGCCCGCACACAGCACCGCTACGCCCATGATTGAAGCTTCCAATCCAATCGTCGAGTTGTAAACCATGACGAACTTCGACTTCTGGATCAACTCATACGAACTCAACGTTTCCCACGGACCTACGAAGACAACATTCGGTTCGTCCGCTGCACCGCTGGCGAGCACCCAGCCCTCCACCGTTTCACGGCTGGCCTTGCGCACGCGCGTCTCATCGGGGTGCGCACGGATCACAAACAACGTATCGCGATGTAAACGAATTTCCTCCAACACCAGATCGAGCCAGTTGAACATATCTTCAAAAACGGTATTCGCGTGCGGCTGGCTGGTATCGAAGATGACGTTCGTAAACACGGGCACGATCTGTTTGAAACCCGCAGCCTTTTGCAAAAAAGACTCATCGAGTCCTTTCATGTCCGCCCAAAATTTGACGCCCGCCATCGTGAAGTCACCTTGAAAACGCTTCGCGAGGTACGCATCCAGTTTTGCATTTTGTTCGTCGTTCAATTCAAATTCATCTGGAATGTGGATCGGATATGCCGTCGCCTCGCCTTCGGTGAAATACGCCGTCGCAGGCTGCAACCCCACCTCATGGGTGATGACCCGAATTCCGCGCTTCTGTGCCAAATAACGCGCAGTCGCTTCGGGGAAAAATTGTCCGTTGAACACAATCACTGCTCGCGGATTGGTTTCATCGAGAAACTTTTTAAACTTCTGCGACACATTCCATGCGGACAAAATATATTCGCAAAAAAGATAACGCGTTGATTCGTCGTCATTGAGATGGTGGACTCGCAGGACCCATCTCAACCCCGGCAGGCACAATGCCCCCAGCGGAATCCCTTCCCAAACAAAACGCATCAATTCTTCGACCGATACACCTGCCACGGCCTCCGAAAGCTTTTCATCCCGCTGATAGTTAAACCATTGGGCAGAAGACGTTAAAACGTTTGAACGTTCGAACGTTTTAACGTCTTTATACAAAGTCTTCGATTGGTACACACAAGACTTGCACGGCATCTCCTTATGCGGATGATCGCGATTCGTACCCAGCACACACTTGCTCATGCCCGCGTCGCACGCAAAATACACGACGGGAATTCCCTGCAAACGAAACGCCCACGAGGTCAGCAGGTGAAATCCGCTGTTCCAGGAAAGGTCGTCAATACCCGTGGATGCCTTAAAAAAGGCCACCGGAGCGCCATTATTTGACTTTGGCTCCCTTCGGGCCACCTCACGCGCCAGAGAGGCGATTTTCAGGTTATTCAGCCTGCGGACCAGTCCGCGCTGGATGCGTTGATTGAAGAATTCTTGGATCATGGATTTTTTCCACCCCAATCTTATCAGCAAATCCACCCCTTGAAATCAAGGAATGTACAGGGATTGGCCAGCCAACAATACGGTATCTGTAGAGATTTGGTTCGCCTTTGCAATCGATTCAGGCTCCACATCCCCGAACACACAGGCAATGTTATACAAGGTTTCATTTGCAGCCGCTACAACGTAGGTTGTAGGATGGGCTTTCAGCATCCGAACTCCCGCAAAGGGTCGCCCGTTTTGCGGAATCTCCAAATTCATACCGGCGTAAAAAGTTTGTGTGGAGCTCAACCCATTCAGTGTCAGCAATTCCATTGGATCCAGGTCAAAGCGGCGGGCGATGCAATACGGGAATTCCCCTGCATGTAACATATATGTGTCCGGCCGTTGAGAAACATTGATCTCCATTGGAGTTTCAACAGTGGACGTCAATGTGGGAGTCAAGGTATGCGACATGGCCGTTTGTGTTGGCGTGGGAGATACTTCTGCAATCAAAGTAAACGTTTCGGACGGAAGAGAGACGGCAGCCGGTAAAGTTGCAACCATTACCGGGGCGGCACTCTTTTTCGTCGAAAGTAATGGTGAAGTATTGAAAATCCCAAAAACCAATTGAGTCGCTGTTCTTCCATCTTTTATTGGGATGAAGCTGAAGAAGAGCAAAATGATGATCACACCTGCAGCAAGGACAAGAATCCATCGACCTGACTGGCCCGCTTCTTTTTCTGCCATGGGAACCTGATCCAGCATGCGGGGATTTAAGATGCGCTCGAGGGCCGAACCCAGCAGCGCAAACGCCAATCCGGTCAAAAGCAACAGCAGGATCGGATTTAATACCCAAAACAGCGACCCGTACAAAGCGCCGTGCGAAAGGCCATCATAGATCACACGCCCCCAGGATGGATAATTTGATTTGATATTGAAGAAACCCAGCGTGGCTTCGAGGAAAATAAAACTTGGCACCTGTGTGACCAATTGCGGAATCAAGACCGGCAGAATTCGAGGAATCAGGTAACGCGTAATAATCCTGAAATCGCCGGCACCATACGAACGCGCCACCTCAATATATGGCGCCTCACGTGCCTGTAGCAACGCGGAACGGAATGTCTTGATCGGTGACCCAAAGGAATTGATCATCACTACAATACCAAGGATGACCCAGATATTCGTGTTAAACAAGGCATATGCCAGCACTGCAATCATCAACCCCGGCAGCACCATGTTGATTTCCGTTATATGCTGGATTACTCGATCCAGCCACCCTCCATACCAAACCCCAATCGCCGGCAGCAGCATGGCCGCCAAAATAGTGACCAGTGTGCCAAACAAACCGATGAGCAATGCAAATGGCATTCCCCAAAACAAAGGGACGATCAAATCACGTCGCCAGTAATCGGTTCCTGCAACACCATAAACCTGCCCAAGCAAAACAAGCTCGGGCTGCATATCACTTCCCTTTTCAAACAGCAGGCTTTTGACAATCAACCTGTAAGTTCCATGCAAGGGTAAATCCTGCGATGAATTTGTCTTTGCAAATAAAAGATGATAGGAAGGGGTGGGGTGCTGTCCGCCGGGCACAAACCACACCTTCCATTGCGGGTTCTCGCGAAGCAGCCTGCTCACACGCATACCGGAATCAAAATCGTAATGAGTGTCCGCGTTGATGGATTTCGGAATGAGTTCCAGTTTCCGTCCATCCGGAGTGATCCAGGTCAATGAAACATATGGGATTTTCTCCTCATAGTCCGGGTTGAGATACAAATACATATCGCTGGGGATTTCGCGATAAAAATAATCAAACGTGAATGTGGTGGTCTTCTCCATCCACCCATCCCCTAGATCGTGCAACACCACCCCAGTCTGTGGGCTGGCCTCATTCATGATCAGAGTGGAAAGCCGTGGCGTAGTACTGAATAAATTGGTCCAAGCCGGCGCCGCCACACTCGGACGGTAGTTGCGTCCTGTGGAACGACTTGCATCGAATTCACGGCCATATTGTTCAAACGGCAATGCTGTCAACGCATAGATCGACCCAATCAACATGATGATAATGACCGCCAATCCGAAGATCGCAGATGGGTACCTGCGAAGCTCGAAAAGGAACAATCGGATGCGAGAATGAAAGTTATGAAAAGATTCGATCCCTGCTTTGAATGAAAGCACAGCGCTTCTTTCCGCACCTGATACCTGCCTCCGCCGGCTTGTGGTTTTTTTCCTCATCCAAGCATTTAGCCTGGCCTCCCAAACATGTCCTTTGTTGACAGACTTAACCTTTCCCCGGGCCGTGCCATTCGCTGGAAGCAGATGAATGCGCGGATCCACGAGGACATAGGCGAGGTCAAGGAAAAATACCACTGCGCCTAATAAATAAGCAAAGATGACGACGATCTCGATCACGAGCATCAATCGACCAGGATTGACCGCCTCTCCCCAAAAGTCAGGCAAAGCATCCTTGATGTAAAGCAAGCCAATTCCAGGCCATTGAAAAATCACTTCCAACGCCACAGTCAACTGCCAGAAACCGATCAGAACCGTGGCGAAACTGGTCATCACGTAAGGTAAAGCAGGCCGCAGGATATATTGACGCTCCACCACGCGATACGGCAAGCCCTTGGCACGCGCAAGATCAACGTAATCCTCTTCCGAATACAGGATGAAAAAAGTGCGCCAGGTGTATACCACCTGAAACAAGAGGCTGAGCACAATGGCCGATACCGGCAAGATCATATGTCTGGCCAAAACCAATGTGTACTCGAACGGATCTTGCGGCGCAACAAAGTCAAATTTTCCACTGACCGGCAGCCAGCGAAGTTTGACCGCGAACAATGCGACCAGCAAAACTGCGATCACCCAGCTTGGAATCGAGGAAATCGGAGAAATCACCGCGAGGATACGATCCAGCCAACTGCCATAATGCCGGGAGAGATACAACGAAAGCGGCATGCCGATCAGGAATATCAATAAAAAGGCCGTACCGATCAATAGTAAAGTATTGGGCAAACTTTCCAAAACTATATCTCGATGAACTGGTATCGGCCCACCCAAGCCAAAACCGGATACATCTTCCACCGAAAGTTCCCCCCAGTTAAAAGTCAGCGCCTTGATTGTCCACAGCAGGTAACGAGGCAGGTAGGGCAACTCCAGACCCGCCTCGTTGCGCAGTTTGGCCACCAGCATGTCGATTTGTGTCTGATCCGGGAATCCATCCGCCAGGCGTGGAATAGTCCCATTCGCAATATTGATGCGGAGGACAAGATCTATTTGGCTTTCGAGGCTGGTTTCAAAAGGGGATACTGCGGTTTCCAACCCGCGTGGGGATGGTTGATTGGCAAGCAATACAGTGATAAAAACCCCAAAAAAAATGGTTACTGCAATCGTCAATGCCTTGCCGGCCAGATAACGCAAGGCACGTTTCCATGGGATGACGCGTGATGAAGGTGGTGGATTTCGCATTCTTGAACGGGTTTCGCTCAGAAAATTATACGGGCCGCCACCTTATTCCTTCCCCTCCTACAGAATGGGATTAGCCAATCTACATTCGGATTTTTATGAAAGGGAGAGTGCGGGTTCTGTTCCCACTCTCCCTTTACCAGTCGTTATTTTTTTCATATCCAAGCCTGATCAACAAATCCCCGGCCACTTCCTTGAATAACTTCTTATGTTCCTGAGTAAAATGCTGGGTCCAGCCTCCTGTCTTCCCCGAGCGGAAGGTGTGGCTTTTCTTCGGGTTGATCGCATCCACCAAGGCGGAAATTGCCTTTTCACGCGGGGTCGGGATTTTGTATCCCGTCTTCTCCACTTCATCCAACATGGCATTCAAGGTGGCATCGCGGTTGTTGATCAATTCTTCGAAGCGGAGGCACATCACATTTTTTTGTTCCAGCCATTGGAAGACGCCTTCATATCTTTGCTTTACATTGACCATGTATAAGCCATCCCGGTCAATACCGCTGATGGCAACCTTCAATCTTGCGGCAACATCGGGCAGGGAATTATAGTAATTGTGCATCCCATGTTCTTCATGCATATCGGTCGCGAAGAACACCTGCGAGACGAGCATATCCCTCGGATCACGATAAATGAAATAGTTCACGCGCCCGGCTGAGGTCAGGAAGGAGGCGTTTTCTTTGGTCGCATCCACATACCCCCAGCCGATCACTCCATCTGGCACACGTTTTAAGTCCGCAAGGATTTCATCCCCAGTTCTGCGCCCGCCTTCATACTTGATCGTGCGGACCGGATCCACATCCACATAACGATAGGGCATGATCTGCGTGAAGCCGTTGAGAATTTGCAACAGCAAATGCGATCCGCTCTTCGGCTTGGAATTTCCAAAGATGGGCGGCGCCTCATGAAAAGAAAACCGCTTCCATCGCAAGATGGCTTGAGCGGTTTTTCCATACGGCCGGGCGGTGCGGCGGAGTTTTTGAATGAGGGTCATAATTCAACCGTAGGGACACGGCGTCGCCATGTCCCTACAATTTTATTCGTTTACCACGCGGCGGAGTTTCTTCATCGAACCCTTTTCGGATTCATATACTTTCTTGACGCCATCGCCAAGCGAGGCTTCGGTCACGCGGATATATTTGACCAATTTCTCGAAACCGCCCGGCTCAACAGATGCAGCCTGGTCACTGCCCCACATGGCGCGGTCCAGTGTGATATGACGTTCCACCGAAGTGGCGCCCAGCGCAATTGCAACGGCAGAAGGAACAAGGCCTGTTTCGTGGCCGGAATATCCGATCGGATTCTTTGGGAATTCCCTGCGAAGGGTTTCGATCATTTTGAGATTTAATTCTTCGGGCTCACAGGGATAGGTGCTGGTGCAGTGCATGATAACAAGATTATCATCACCAATGACACTCACGCCCTTGTGAATTTGTTCCATGGTGGACATGCCCGTTGAAATAATGATGGGCTTGCCCGTTTTGCGTACGTACTTCAACAGGTTGTGATCGGTCAACGAAGCGGAGGGAACCTTATAGGCGGGAGTATCGAACTTCTCCATGAAATCAACCGAAGGTTCATCCCACACCGAAACCATCCAGTCAATTTTCCTCTCCTTGCAATAGCGGTCGATCTCACGATACTGTTCCTCACTGAACTCAACCTTATAGCGGTAATCCAAATAAGTGATGTATCCCCACGGTGTCTCACGCATTTGTTTCTGCTGATCGAGCGGCGTGCATACTTCCGGCGTGCGTTTCTGGAACTTCACCGCATCTGCACCCGCATGAGCCGCCGCGTCGATGATTTTCTTTGCAACATCCAGATCCCCGTTGTGATTAATTCCAACTTCCGCGATCACATACGCGGGATGTCCATCCCCCATCATTCGATTTCCAAATTTGATTTCACGAGCCATGCTTATTTCTCCTTTTTTGATAATTGCTGCAATACGATCTCACACAATTCACGGATCGCCCCGTGACCGCCATTTTTCATCAATACATGATCTGCCGCGCGGAGCACTTCAGGATACGCATCCGCCACCGCTACAGACCAGCCTGCAATCTCGAAACAGGGAAGGTCATTGAGATCGTTGCCAATATAGATGACATTCTCCGCTTTGATATTTTTCTGTTCGAGGACTTCGCGCATCACACGGCCTTTGTCCTGCATGCCCACATTATGAATGGCCTCCAGCCCCATCTTTTTCGCACGCGCCATCACAACAGGGTTCGGTTCCGAAGAGAGGATCATCGTCTCCACACCCAGCTCGCGAAGTTTCCTGATATGCATACTATCGCTGCGTGAGGCAAGAACGGATTCTTTGCCATCCTGATCGGTGATCACGTGATTATCGGTCACCACGCCGTCGAAGTCACAAATGATCATCTTGATCGCTTGAGGAATATCGCGACGAGGATTTCCCGGTGAAACCATCGGCAGGCCGCTATATGCCAGAGCCTCATACTTCGCCCAGTCGGGAAGGGTATCGATATCCACTGTATATTTTGGGTCGATCACCAGCGGGTAGATCACATCGCCGGTCAATGATTTCTTCTGTGTGATCGTCGCATCACGGATCGCATCGACATGCCCTGTCTGCCAATAAACAGGCGGCAGGATCTGGCGGGGAGCATTATACGGCTCCGCAATTCCCTCCACCGCAAGCAGTGGATTCAAGGGTTTATCCTCCCCGTTAAATCTCCACATCTTGAACGGGTTTTGTCCCGCAGGTACAACACCGCGCACACAATCCGCATCTTTGTGCTCCAGCAGGATACGAACAGCATCGTCCACCATCGTGCGAGGGCGAATGGGGGATGTGGGACGCAATTGCACAACAATGTCCGGGCGATATCCTTCCACGTCCTCAAGCCATTTCAAAGCATGTTCAAATACGGGAAGATCGGTGGTCTTATCTTGAGAAATCTCATCAGGACGGAGGAACGGTGCCTCGGCTCCCCACTCACGGGCAACTGCTGCAATTTCCGCGTCGTCTGTGGAGACGATGACGCGAGTCACCAACTCGGATCTCTTCGCTGCAGCGATACTCCAGGCGATCAGGGGATATCCCGCAAAAGAGCGGATATTCTTGCGTGGAATTCCTTTGGAGCCGCCGCGTGCAGGGATGAGAGCAAGGACTTCAGTCATGATTTTACTTAATTACCACGCCGTCCAGCCGCCATCTACAACGACATTATTGCCTGTCATATAAGAGGATGCATCGGAGGCAAGGAATAACAGCGCGCCATTCATTTCATCCTTCTTGGCCATACGGCCCAGAATGGTTTTGGCGGAATAATTTTTCACGAAGTATTCTTCATGGTTATTGAATACGCCACCCGGCGTGAGCGCATTCACACGGATCTCTGTCTCAGCATAATACGCAGCGAGGTATTTGGTAAATCCCATCACACCCGCCTTAGTGGTGGTGTAATACACTGGTTTATACGCCACACGTTTTCCATCTTTAATATAAATACGTTGATCCGGGCCATTCAAACCATAGGTGGAGCAGATGTTGATGATACTTCCCTTTTTTCCCTGCGCAACCATTTGTTTTGCACATGCCTGTGTAACCAAAAACATGCCTGTTAGATTTACATTCAATGCTGCATTCCATTGTTCGAGTGGATAGTCCTCAAATGCGCCGGGGGCAATACCCTTGGCAGCGGCATCGGGGTCGAACTTTGGATCGAGAGCGGCGGAATTGACCAGTACATCGAGCCCGCCAAAAGACAAAAGAACCGAGGCAACCATCGCATTGACCGATTCGGGCTTGGTGATATCCACTGCAATGCCCTTGGCCTTGTATCCATCTTTGACAAGATTTTCAGCAACTTTATTGGCGGCATCACCGTTGAGATCAACGACAGCGACGGCTGCACCGGCTTCTGCCAGCGTCTTGCAAAATTCCGCGCCAAGCAGGCCCACCCCACCGGTCACCACAGCCACGCGGTCCTTCATGTTAAATTTATCGAGAATTGTCATTTCAATTCCTTTTAGGGAAATGTTGTGTAGATTTTATCGCCGTGTGAATTATGCGCAAGATACAATCCTTCGGCAAGCTGCAGGTAGGTTGATTGCACATCTTCCGCTTCCGAGCCAAACTTGAACAGCGCCAGCACGGCTTCACCCGAAAGCACATCCGCCTGCAAAGTCTTTGCACCTTGTTCAAAACCTTTACGCGGCAGCCCGGTAACCGGATCGATCAAATCTGGCAGCACGTAACTCGGACGATTTGTATAAAGATAGACGGGGCCGGGTTGATTGGTGTAGATGCGTGTCCCATCCGGCAGGTCATCTAGAAAATCCATCGCCTCCGAATCATACCATTGGAAGGAGGCGTATCCCTGCGCGCCTTTGTGCAGTTGAGCCACCACACCTTTGGTTTCGTTTACCGACAACAAAAACAAAGATGCTGTAAAAACAATCACCAACCCACGCTGAATAGTAGACCGCTTTTGCCACAACCAGAAACCAAGCCAAACAAGCAAAATCAGCAGCGATATATAAATCGGGGAATTAATACGCAACTTGAATTTTGTACTGGCATCGAACAACATCATGGATGAGATGATGGATGCCAGATATCCAAAGATATACAACCCGTTCGTGAAGGACAAAACTTCTGGAAGTTCGGAGGTTGGCTGAAGGAATTTCCTGAAACCTTTAAGTAGGACCCAGATCAAGATAACAAAAGCTATAACGAAAACAAGAACAAGGAACAACTCAGGCATCTTCACCAAAGTACGACGCCATGTTTCCACTGGAATTAGAAATTCGGAAAAATTATAAATTCCAGTTTGAATGTTCTCCGCCGAAAGCGGATGATACACAAGCGTACGATTGGTGGCATTATCGGCAACCAGTTTGTTACGAGCTGCCCACGCCGCGGCCCACGGCAAAAAGGAAGCAACAAACACGAGGGAGCGCTTTATACGTAACTCCCATGTCTCACGCAGGAGAATAATCGCAACCAGGAATGTTGCCACTAAAGCAAGCCCGGCGTATCGGGTCAAATAAGCCAGGCCGGCAAAACAACCCGTCAGAACGAGCCAGCGCATTCTTTTGCGGTCAAGATAATATTCAAAGAACAGAAATGAAATCAGGCTGAAAAATATATAGAGCGGCTCACTCATCGCCACCGCGTGAACACGGAACAAGGAGGAGTTGACCACGAACAGGAAGGCAAGAACGATTCCAGCAACTTGTGACTTGGTCATGCGCCAGCCGATGACGCCAAGCAGGAATGTGTTTGCGCCAAACAGAAGCGCGTTGACAAATCGTGCCCCGCGGATTGGGTCGAGTCCGCTTAGGCCGACCAACGCCAGAATGGATGAAAATGCTGGGGGAAAATGTGTGACAGGGCCATTGCTTGCGAGCCATGCTTCGCGATAGCCTTGTCCGTTTAACATGCTGCGTGCGCCTGCAATGTACGCAATCGAATCATCTGATAAGCCAAGTCCCTGCGGAGTCGCATACAGGATGAGAAATATTCCCAGTGCGGCAAGCAGGCCAAGGATCAGAAAAGAAGCGGCACGTTGTTTCATCATAAGAAACAGATGGCAGTCATCTTCAGGATGACTGCCATCTTGATCATATTATTTTACAGGCAGAATATAGCCCTGCTCTTCAAGATACTTGATAATGATGCGGGCGTTGTCTTCGGGGGAAGAACCAAATCCCTTGAGAGTGATCTCGGGATTGATCGGCGGCTCGTAGGGATCATCCACGCCGGTGAAGCCCATCGGCTTGCCATCCACCATGGCCTGGCGCGCCTTGGCGTACAAACCCTTCACATCGCGTTGTTCGCAGACTTCGACAGGAGTATCCATGTAGACTTCGATGAAATTCTCGCCCACCATCTTGCGGGCCTCTTCACGTGTGGCACGGTAAGGACTGATGGCCGCACAGATGACAGCGCCGCCAGCATGGACAATTTCGCCAGCCACGAAACCGATACGGATAATGTTGGTGTCGCGGTCTTCCTTGCTGAAACCAAGTCCCTTGGAAAGATGCGTGCGAACCACATCTCCATCGAGAATGGCGGTTTCACGACCGCGTTCGAGAAGCAAGGTTGTGAGCACTTGCGTGGTGGCCGATTTGCCAGAGCCGCTCAAACCGGTGAACCAGATGCCAAATCCCTGCTTGTGACGCGGAGGATACATTTCGCGCAAAATCTCGGCGGTTTCGGGGCGGGTGAACCATTCGGGAAGCAGCTTGCCCTTGGCAAGATAATCATCGCGAACCTGGGTACCGGAGATGTTGGCGGTCTTGGCACCCTTCGGCACATCCTTTTCCTCCACATAACGATCTTCATCGGGAAGATAGACGAGCATTTCAAATGGGATCATCTTGACGCCAATTTCGGCCTCATACTGTTTCATGATCTCCTGCGCATCATACGGACCGTAGAAAGGCTTGCCCGTGGAATCATTTCCCGGCCCCGCATGATCGCGGCCGACAACAAAGTGATTTGCGCCGTGGTTGCGGCGAATGATGGCATGAAGCAAAGCTTCCTTCGGACCGGCCATGCGCATTGCAAGCGGGAGCAAGCTGAGCATGGTATTTTTTTGATCGTAGTGATTATCGACCAGGGCCTTGTAGGTACGGACACGGGTGTAATGATCCACATCACCGGGCTTGGTCATACCGACTGTAGGGTGAACCAATAATGAGCCGTTAACCTGTGCAGCAGCGCGTTTTGTCAACTCCTCATGAATGCGATGCAGGGGATTGCGTGTCTGGAAGGCAACGACATTGTCGTGTCCCATTTCTTCGAGTCTGGTTCGAACCTGCGCAGGGGTGAGGCGCAAATTGACAAAATCATAATACTTGGGAAGGTTGACAACCTTCATCGGGCCAGTGATGCAAACCTTGTTCCAACGCCCCATTTCGGAAACCATCGGGTGCTTGGTATCTGTTGTTCCATACGCAAGTGAGGCTTCTGTATCAGCATCCCAGTGATAGACCTCTTCAAGGGTCATCACAGCGATCAGATCGAAGTTGGCATTGCGAAGAGCGAGTTGCTCGCCCACGGTGGGCAATTCCTTGGGATCCGCTGTCAGAGTGATCGGAAGTGGAAAGAGGGTTCCATCCGCAAGGCGCATTTCCTTGAGAACACGGTCATAATCAGCCTTGCCCATGAAGGTTGTCAGCGGGGAAAAACCGCCCGTGGCGATCAATTCCAAGTCACACAAATTGCGCATGGTAATTTTGATGGAAGGAAGTTTTCCTGCGCGGGCAAGCAGCTCTTCACGTTCCTTGCCTTCCACAACCAGGTTGATCAGTTTTCCACCATAAGGGGGGATAAGTTTCGCTTTTGCCATTATTACTCCATTATGTTTTATAGTAGTTGACAGCTGAGGATAGGCGATATTCCATGCTGCCCCTACGAGAATTCAAATGCCCCAAAATTATACTCCAAAATTCAGCCGGTGAATTTTGGAATTAAAAAACGCCCCTCATATTCACAACAAGAAAAGAATTCCCGCCTTTTAATGTGTTCATAACCAGATTACTTTTTCCGTCCTTTGGGATTCATATGCAGCAAGAGCCATTTGCAACGCTTTCACACCATCCTCCAAGGTGCACACAGGATCGGACTTCCCTGCAACCACATCCATAAAATGTTTGGTTTGGGAGATGAACAGTTGATTCCGTTCAAATCCCACAGGCGGAGAAAAAGATTCCGTCACAGGAACAGGCGAGGGATTTGAGTAGGAACCGAATGGCGCAGGCATTCTTTGAAAATGTAAAACTCCATCTGCATTGTCCCAATGAAGTGTGCCGGATGTACCAACAATTTCCAGTTGATGCACCGGTGGTCGCTGCACATAATTCAAATGCACGCCGCCAATTGCACCATTCGAAAAACGCAGGCCCATCTCCGCAACATCCTCCACATCGATCTCAAGGGAGGAAACATGTCCGTTGAAAGACCATAAAGATTTTATATCACCAAGCATAAAGCGTAAATAATCAAGGGCATGTGTCAAAGTCACAATCACGCCGCCGCCCAGGTCCGCACGCGCGGCATAACTTTGGCGATAATCCTCCCAAGGATGCCAGCCAGGCAGGTATTCCCCCCAACGCACATGCGTGGACAGAACATCACCCAGTTGTTTTGAATGAATCATTTCACGTGCCTTACCAAGAGTGGGATGATAGCGAAATTGAAAACCAACCAAAATTCTGCTGCCGCTTTTTTCAGCAACGCTCTGTAGTTTATCGACTCCATCCATTGAATGAGAAACCGGCTTCTCCAGCAGGATATGACAACCCGCCTCAGCCGCAGGGACAGCTGCCCCAAGATGCAGTGACGTTGGGTTTGCAACGATAACAGCATCTGGTTTGTGTTTCTTCAGTGCCTCCCGCATATCCATTTCAACAGGGTAACCTGCCAGTTCATCATCAGGTAATGTTGATTTACGGGTACGCAGAAGGACAATATCCTTTTCACCCAAGGCAACCAGATTACGAAAATGTCTACGACCGATGGAACCCAGCCCGGCAATTAGAAATTTCATTTCCTTCCTACCAATTCAAATCTTTCTCATATCCCCAGCGGACCAGCATCTCACCTGCAACTTCCTTGAAGATGGTTTTGTCTCTTGGGGTAAAAAGCCGGTTCCAGTTGCCAGCTTGACCTTTTGGAAGAAAAGAAGCGATTCCTTCATTTCTTTTGGCCTGCCACTCCTCATCAGGGTTCGACGAAATCTCGGCTTTGATCTTCTCTGCCAATGACTGGTCGATATTCTTCACAGCAAGAAAACCCCACAACCTGCTCATTTCTTCAAAGGGATGTGCAAGCAAATCTTCATAGCGCACACCGAGATATTGGCTGCCATACAATTTACGCGCCTCCTCCTCAGTTTCCTTCAAATTTGCAACCCACCCACTGGCAACACGGCGGGTCACTGCCTCATTAAAGATCGAACGGGTTCCATTTGTAAACTGACTTTGATCGTTGCGAAGATCCTGAATAATGCGCTTATCCTCTGCGCTCAAAAACTTTGACTCTTCCACCAAATTGCGAAAGCGCTCCGAGATCAAAACATCACGCCCATCACGGACGATATAAACCAGCTTTGCATCCGGATAAACAGCATACATATCGCGTACTGCCTGACCATGAATTGTGGACGAAGGACTCTTATCACCAACGATCATTTTCCCTTCGCGGGCAGCATCACGCTCCAAAATGAAATCCGCCGCTGAACGCAACACAAGCGGGGATAAATCATGACCCTGATTCCAACGGTTGGATTTGCGTGTCAGCCACTCTTCAGCTTCCGGTGTATTCACCAGTGATTTGAGCAATGGCTGGCGCGTGAAAAAATGCGCCTGATAATTGCAATGTACTTCGGGATGTAAACGCATTAACCGCATAAGCAGCGTCGTCCCGGAACGGGCATGCCCGAAGATAAAGAACTTCTCGCGCGGGAAAAATTGTTTAATCTCCACGACCTCTTCAGGCGTAATACCAGGAATAAGGCTGCGCTTGTTGTTTTTAGGACCGCCTTTGATCAGGATACGAGCAGCGGATTTAAAGCGAGAGAACATTAATATCAAATCTCCAAATTCTGTTTCATCTCTTCCAATTTAACATCACCAGGCCAACCAAACAAATCAAAATTCCTGCTATATTGATCCACGTGACCTTATCCTTGAAAAAAAGAATGGCCACGGGGACCAGAATCAACGAAGCTACAACATTTACCAGAACTGCCGCAATTCCAAGGTTCCAACCCGCGCGATAGGTTAGCAGGAAGCCAAATTCGATTCCTACAATGGCAATGGCGAGCAGAAAGCTGGACCAGTTGAGCTGCTTCAACTCGAAGACGAGTCCATTTTCGGCGGGGAAAAGAAGCGTCATGATCATTGTCACCACCAATGCCACTGCATACGTCACCACCAGGGAGATGGCAAAATTAATATTTGATGGGACACTTTTTGCGCTAAAGTGATACAACGCGCTGGAGCAAATTGCCAGGGTAATGGAAAAATAGAATAGGAACATTGGCCTGATTTGGATGGGCATTTAAATTTACCGGATGAGTTTATTGGAGTACGATCACTTCTGCATTAATGGAAACCGGAACGGTTTTTGTAGTATCGGTAAGACACAATGGCTTAGGGGTCTTTGCATTGGAGGTCGGGTCGGTAATATACGCGTATCCCCAATAACAAGCAGCCAACACACTTACGACTGGCTGATCATACCTGCCAAGCCTGAAAAAATAAGTTGCGCATTCGCCCTGGGCATTCTGATTTTCCATGCCAAGATTTAAATCAACCAATCCTTTGGAGTTATTTACCAATTTGATTTGAACCAGGGTGCCTTTCGGTTTAAGGGGCGGGGGCTCGTAACATGGATTATTCGTTGGAGCAGCACCAATGGCGGACCCACTAGTGGGCTGGATCGGCGGCAGTGTTGGAAGTGGAATTGGAGTGAACGTGGGTTGAGGGGTGAAAGTTTCTGTTGGAGGGAATGTTGCAGTCGCCGTTGGAATTGCAGCCTGCGTGGCTGTCAATGCGAGCCAGGCATTCGCCACAGCTGTATTGGCGAGGTCGCCAGCGCTCAAGGTCGGCTCCGGAGCAGGTCCACAGGCAGACAATATTACGCTGATCAAAACAAAAATTGTAAAATGAACTTTTAGTCTCATTTTTTCTCCTTACAGATATTTTTACCACAAAGCCTGTACAAGTATGCTGGAATTATCAGGATTTCGCGTGTGTTATACTCTCAAAATCAGTTCAAATATTCCACTTTTTTAAAACATCCCGGGCCAGATTACAACAAACAAAACTTTCACCAAATTACGAACTCACGGGGACGTCAGACCCGCCTCCAAATATACTTCAAAGCAGAAAAGTCACAGAGCTCAAACACAAGGCCTTCAAATGTTCAAAAGCAACTTCAATTCCCTATTTCAATCTCTAAAAACGGAAAACGGTTTTACAGGCATCCTTTGTCTCCTCAGTATTTTAATTGCCTTTTTTGCAACTTTTGCCTTTCAAAGCAAGGTTGTGGGTTTGGAAGGCGGATATGACGACTTGCAACCCAATCATCATGGCTGGGTGACTGCAAACACATTGGCAATCATCAGCAAGGCCACCCCGCAAAATTATTTCGTGGGGTATGCACTCGTCTCAAAGGACGATCAGGATAACTTTCATTACGAGTATTTTGACCGATACCCGGTATTCTTTAGCGCCATATTCAATCGGCTATTGTCTTTGAGTGACACTCTGGTTGACAAGCTGCATCTCGCCAGACAGGTAATGAATGTTATTTTCCTGGGCACGTTCGTTCTTGCCTACCTGATCGTGGACAAATTGATCGGAAGCAAGCCTTTGGCACTTGCCATAACACTGCTGGCATTTTCCAATCCATACCTGCTTTGGTACAAGGATATGGTGCATTTCGATCAACCGGCTTTGTTTGGTTTTCTGCTTCTTATTTATGGACTTGCCCTGTACAAACTGGATGGAGTAAAGATCCTCTTATATGTGTCAACTTTCGTCGCAATAGGTCTGGGACGGGGATACGCATCCTATTCCATCTTGATTTTGTGGCTGGCATTTGAATCACTTTCGATACTCAAAGCCAGAGGGATAGAAGTCAAGGAAAAATTCCGACAGCTGGTTAAGCATCCCGCATTTTTGCTTCTCATTACAGCAATTATTTGGGGCGGGAGTCTCCTGACCTACAACGTAATTATTGAAGCCCACACAAGGGACGTATCCATTGTACAAACCAGCATTCTACAAAGCGCGAGATACCGATTATCCCTAAATCCAAAATTCAACCAGGAAAATGAAGATGTCATTAATTTCCCCAGTTTCGTGGAGAGCCAGGTAAATGGAATCATTCAATGGTCGTTCCCTGTACGCGAATTAACATTGGGATATTCATGGAATTTTCTGATCCTTGGAATCATGCTTTTCGCCATTGGGTTTGTCATTTCGAGGCAGACAACGGAAAGAAGAATAATTTATCTAATCCTGACATTGTCCGGTTTTATCTGGCTTTTCCCGCTCAGGAACCTGGCCGCATTTCACGATTACACCGCCATGTATTACATTGGCATACCGATCGTATTTTTTATGGCGGTATTTTCCGCGTTTAGATCCTCAAAAATAATTTCAACACTTTTGTTAATTGCCGGGCTGGGTATTTACGTTTCCACAATTGTCCAGGTACGAGACTGGCATGAAAACACTGCGGGGCGGGCTGATGAATATGTCTATGACTTCGACCGTATTCTGGAGAAAATTGACGGAACAGGGAATAAAGTGAATATGGCGGAAGTGATCCCCTACGGTCCGTTCCCTCCGGGATTTTTCCTGAGTGAGCAATATCTCTCCTCAAAAACCGCTGCGGACTATGTTGTTTCCAGAAACAGGAATTACCTGCCAGACAACCTGACACCGGAAAACACGATTATATTTCTATTCAAAAAGTAGACAGCTTCATTGTATGGCTGAAAACAAATCGCCTTCGTCCATGATGACGAAGGCGATTTGTTGGAAAATCAAGCTTTCAGTATCTGCAAAATAAACTCCGCTGTTCTTTTGCCAGATGTGCCATCGGTAAACGTGATTTCATTTTCAATAAACTTCCTGCGTTCGGCATAATCGAGGGTGGGATTTTTCAAATACGCATTCAGTGTGGCACGCAGCTCATTCTCGTTGGATGCGACGCGCCCCGCCTTCGCTTCGCGGAAACGTTTATGCGTGGGCCAGTCACCAATCTCTTTCAGCGAGAGCGAAAATTTCTTTGGTTTGTTCCACCCGCCTGGGACGTCGATCGTTGCGGCGATCATAGGGGTATCGTGGACAGCGGTCTCGACCAGCATCGTTGAGTAAACGGTAACCACCACATCGGAGTACGCCATCATTGACGACTTCTCGTCCATGTCTTCGCCGCCGTAATAGCCGAGTGATCCGCCCAGCGCAACAGGTTGGACAACATGCACGTTGGAATATTTCTTTTCCAACTCAAAAACTTGCGCGCGTTCGTCCGCAAAGATCTTCGGCTTGTCTTGAAAATGACTGGGATGCAAGCGGATCAACAACTGCGAAGGCTCTGCCAATGAATCAGATGAAACCAATTTTGCCAGCGCTTCGATATTCGGGAAGTTCGGCGCAAAGTGGACAAAACTGCTGGCGTACGAGATCAACTTACGTTTCGGATCAAGCCCGTGCAGTTTGAAATACTCATCACGTGGCATGAGCCATTGCTTGCGGAAATATCCATCATAGGATGGGATGCCACCGATGTGTACATGCTCGGGGTTCCAATCCGAACCTTTGACGAGTTCTTCTTTTTGCAATTCAGACCAACAGGTCGCCCACTGCACGTCTGCGCCTGAGATGTTGTAACTCGATGAATTGTCCCAGCCGACAATGACGGTCATGTTGGGGATTCCGCGTCGGGCGGATTCGCGAAGGAGGTAGCGGTCCATGCGCCAGCCGGGGGTTGAGGCGATGACCATGTCAGGGTTGTATTTTTCAAATAGATTAGTGTACAGGCCCGGGGTAGGCGTGAAGCGGTCTTGCATCCGCACCAAAAGTTTGCGGGCGAAGGAAAAATTCCGCAGGAGGAGAATCATCAGCGCGGACGGAATCCAAATACCCAAACGGAATTTCCAGCCGTTCTCCGCCCAGACTTCCCAGATGTGGCTGTCCATGGCTTCGGTGTTGATGCGGCACGAACCGCCGACGCGGCGCAGGTAGCCGAGCAGCCACTGCCAGCGCGGACTGACTTTGCGGGCGTAGTCGTTGGCTTGTTTGAGTCGCAAACCCTCGAAGGTTAAGCCAGGTCTTGCAAAGCGCTGCGATATTTTTTCTTTGGTGTCATCGTCGGTGAGGACGACGACTTCAACGCCCGCGGCAAGCAGGGTCGGGACGACGTCGCTTTGCAGGAAGTAGATGATTGCCATGCCGTGGTCGGCGGAGATGAAGATACGTTTGGTCATGAGTCCTTTGAATGAAACCAGCTTTATCGAAGCTAGGAATTAGCTGTTGATTAATAAACTAAATTCTGAGCAGCAAGATGTTTTCTAACAATAACAAGTCCACTAACAGTGTACAGGAAAGGAAATATCAAAATAAAGAAGAACCACACATATAGCTGCGTATAAAAATAAGGCTCAGGGAAAGGATTTGGCAGCACAAACACAACAAGGAGGCTCAGCCATCGAACAACATCACCAACAAAGAATAAAGTAATTGATCTATCTTTTTTCAATAAATCCCAAAAGTGGTATCCAAGAAATAGTATTAAAAAGAAATCCGGGGAAAATATCAAGAAGCCATAAGTGCTATGAAGGCTGACGAACAAATTCAACAAGACGAAAATAACTGGAAACAAAAAAGACTTTAGTGATAAAAGTCCAACGCACCGACCAATGTTATCTTTTCCATATTGAACCAAAATGAATAGACTAACAAGAAAAGCAAATGAAAACAAAAACAATACTATTACTTCCATTGAATTTCTTATGAATAATACCAACCAAAAATCTTGTTATACACAGCCAGCAAAATCTTCTTGATAATTCCAATTTCCAACACACGCTTCCCAAAACCTGCTTTCTTCTTTCCTCTTTCTTTTCCCAACTCTCCGCGCAAATACCCCAACGTATTGGACATATTCATCGCCAGCGGGTCAGAGACCATCAGCCGCAACAAGCCTGCATCGTTCATGCGCTTATCCAACTGGCGGACTTGTCCCATCGGCTTGTCCATGTCAAAGGGCAGGAACTGCTGAAGTGTGGATTTGTATGCTGTGAACTGCCAATGCGATGCGCCAGCGAGCGCAGTCACGCCTTTGTATTGGATGCGCCAGTCTTTTGTCTCTGCATATACTTTTTTATTTTCCTCTTCAGTTTGCCCCAATGAAAGATTGAATTCTAAAAATGTTTCCCACGGGATGAATTGACCTTCATCCAATGCGGCATTCCCTTTTGCCCATCTCAAAGTACCTTCGTAAAACTCCGGCGGCGTGCGGAATGGACGCGCGGTCACCATACCAACGTTTGGAAAAGTTTCGAGAATTTCAACAGAACGAGAAAGCCATTTCGGGGAGAATAAAACGTCTGCATCGGTGTAAGCGATGATCTCTCCTGGCGCACCCGCCAGCATCACGTTCCATGCGCCACCTTTGCCCATGTTTTTCTCGGAGAGAATCAAATATTGAATCCGCCCCTCTTCTTTTTCATTGACAAGATATTCACGCACTTCTTCGCATGATCCATTGTCAAAGACCATCAGGTCGAACGGCAATCCTGCATCCTTGCGCATCGACTCAAGCGAAACTTTCAACACATCAAGAGTCTCGGCATAAAATCCGCTTATGAACGGGATGTAATTGAGCAAAGCAACAGTAATTCGTTCCGGCTTGGCAACATCTTTTACGAACTTGGCGGGGTTTTGACCTTTACGCATATCAGTTACAGGTTTGAATGTTGAAAGGTTCCAAGGTTCTCAACTTTTCAACATTCAAACTTTTCAACCTTTCAACTCATTTGAATAATTTCTGAAATCGCTTCTTCCATCGCTTCGGGCGTGCGATGTTCTCAATGGCATCCTCAGGCAAAAAGAAAAACATAGCACGCAGAAACAATTCAACCTTACGCATGAAGCGCAGTGATGTCATCTTCGGGCGGGCAAGTTTACCATCCGCAAGTCGATGCGTTGCATCCAGAATCGTGTAGCGGATATTGGCTTGTCCGCCGGCGAGGCGAATATTTTCATTCGTCTCCGGGTGTTCGTAATGCGACTTCCCACCAGGCAGATGGCTGTAATCATGGTTCTGATGCACGATCATCACCGACGGCGTGCAATCGATCACGGGCCAATTTTCTTTTCGCGCCTTGTAGATCATCCAATTATCCCAGCCTGCGCGACCGATGGTGAAATTGGGAATATCTTCATAACAGGATTTTGGGAAGAGGAAAAAATCGCTTCCCGCCGGACGGTGAAGCTGATTCTGTTTTCTGACAGATTCATGCAACCGAGACTCCCACCCTTCGGCGAAGTCAATTGCAGTTGCGACGTCGTAATCCCAACGCTGACTGAGCAGAACGAATTCGTCACGCAACATGCGTGACCTACTTGCGGCCTCGACAAAATCTTGCATCAAAATCATATCTGCATTAATAATGCAAAGCAATTCACTATTTGAATTTTCTCTCGCCAACTGAAACATGGACGAGATCAACGGCACGCCTGAGTCATTGCGCTCCACATGCGGGACATGCTTCACGCCGAGCTCTTTGGCTGCTTCGGCAAGTCCTGTCTCTTCGCCAAGCAAAATGACCTCGACATCCGGAAGCAGGGTCCACGACTTGATCGCATTACGCTGGATCATCGCAATGTGTGGATCGGTGAAAGGCTTGGGGGCGGAGAATAAAGTAATTAATGGCATGGAAATAGATTTCAAGTTGACAGGTTGAAACGTTTGAACGTCCTAACTAACGTTTCAACGCCCGTTTATCAATATCCTTGAGTGTTTTATGTTCCACCCCGGCATTGATCTTTGCCAGTTCAGGTTCATCGTGGACCAGATCCAAGACTTCCTTCCAGGTGAAATCGTCTCGGCCATCGAAACGGTTGTACACCTGTCGCATGAATTCCAAATCTTCGGGGGTATCCACCGTCCAGCGGTAATCGCCGAAGTCGATGGTGTGATTCAACAAAGCAACTTTAAATCCACGTGGCGAAGTCCCCTCTGATAGCTGACGGCTGACTGCTGAAAGCTTTACTTCCTCATAAAAATACGGCATGGCATGTTCACGGTGTTGTGGTTCTTTCGCATCCTTCCATGCTTTCTTTAAAATTTTGAAGGTACAGGCTTCCACATCCAAACCAATGGGATAAGTACGGCTCCACGGCGGGGGGAGACGGTTGCAAGCAAAATCATATTCGTCTTCAAGCAAAGTGGCGACCACATTATCGATCAATTCAGGGTCAATGACAGGGCAATCTGCGGTGATACGAACAACCACATCCGCTTTGGCGTGGGATGCGGTTTGATAATAACGATCCAACACATCGAACAAACTGCCGCGGGTGAAGGGAATGCCGCTAAAGTCGCAGTACTCAGCTACCGGGTCGTCTGAGGCGTCTGTGGTCGTGGCGAAGATGACTTCGTCCAGAGTCTTCGCTCGCGAGGTGCGTGTGTACACGCGAGTCAACATGGGCTGCCCCGCGATATCGGCAAGAATCTTCCCAGGCAAACGCGAGGAGGACATACGTCCTTGAATAATGGCTACAACTTTAGGTTTCATAATTTTATGTAGGGACTGTCCCTATGCAGATTGCGCCTCGGAAGGAATCGGCAAGGGCGTGACAAATCCCTTGGCGCGGAATTTCTCGACATAATCGCGCACCATCCAATAATCGAGCCCCACCTGTTCGGCGATATCGAAGACCGAATGTTCGCCCTCGAAGCGCATCATGATTTTTTCGATGGCACGGTTGAGAGCCCAATTCTCGCGCCAATCAACCCACAAGCCGTTGCCACTCAAAAACACTGGACCGCGAAAGGTGCGCTTGGGGATGTAATTGGTGGCGTACATGCGAATGACCTGTTCCGCAGTTTCCGCAGCACCGACGAGCATGTCATCATGAATGATGTCGAGATTATCGTCGGTGGTGTGATATTCATCATACGGCCAGCGGTTGATCGAGATACACGGCACATTAACACCGGGCCCGTTGATCACGCGTTCGTCATTGGCAGGAGCAGCGGCGAACTCACGTTCATCATGTGCAATGTTCTTAACTACAGAATGTGTAATACGATCAAGAAGATGATCGTTCTGCCTTGTATGATGCCAGGCGATCTTGTTCTTGTTGCCGGTCATTTCCATAAAAATGCCGCCGCGCAAATTCCGAATCAGATTTTCATTGTGTGAAAGATAGACGATTGTTCCAATTGTTTCTGGCCCAAACCAAAAGCGGACACTCATCGAGCCAGCAGGAAGCGGCTTTTCAGCAAGTCTGCGTGCCAGCTCAATCGTACTGACCACGCCGGCACCATCGTCATTGGCCTGCATCGGGTGACACGTGTGTGCCTGCACGATGATCTCCCCTGCCGAAGCATTCACCCCGCCTTCGGGATGAATGAGGGCAGTCGCCATTTTGAATCCCTGTTTCGGATCGGTAATGAATTCAGATTTGATCACCGCACGATATTTTTTATCACGAGGAAGTTTATCGAAGGTGTTCTTTGATAAACAGAATCCCCAATCGCGGTCGTAATATTTAAACACCCACGGAATCGTATGTGGGCGTTTCTCGTTGAAATGCAAATGCGGCTGAAGTTCTTCGAATGAAAGTGTTTTATCAGTTGGCAAGGAATACGAAACAATATGCAGCGGATTGTTCTTAAAATCCACCACGCGTTCACCGCCTTCGATTTCAAGATAGGCTTCATGCACCACGTAACGCTCTGGCACCTGCCAGGTCCATGCTTTTTCAAGGGGGGCATACGTTTCGATGGTGTAGTTGGACGAATCCGGCATATACGAGCCTACGATGTCTAATGTTTTGTCATGGTCATCGGAGGCGAGGGTGCGATGCAGTGGATAGAATTCTGCGAGGATGGATTTCAGGGAGGTGTAGGGTTTCATGTATTACCTTTGTCGTAGGAGGGCGTTTCGCTGCCCAAGGCGAGGAAACCTCGCCTTGGGCTACATCTTGTTAATATTTCGGTTCTTCGATCTGATGCAATTTCTCGGGATGCTCGCGCACGATGACAGACATGTTATCAAAGAACTCATTGGCAGTCAGGTGATGGACCTTGGCGGAACCCACCTGAATTTCCTTGATCACGCCCGCATGCAACAGGTCGTTCATCCCCGGCACAATGTAGGTCTTCACACGGTCATTGCTGCGCACGAACATGGTGTAGGTCTTGATCTGAGGTTTGCGGTCATAGCCCATGTAAATGCCCGCAAATTCCTTGATGCGGCGATAATCACAACCGACGTTGTATTCAATATAATGATGCATCGAAAATGAATTGTTGAAATCCAATCCGATGCTGATGATGGTGGCGTTTAATTTATGGAACAACGCGAATGCAGAGTTTGGCCCATAGGCTTCCACATCTTCGGTTTTGGAGAATTCGTCCGCGCGTTTGCCTAAAGCGGAGAAACTGTAGATCGGATGCGGTGTCCGCTTTGCGTTAGGTCGGAGGCGCGCCTGCTCGGTGATCATGCCCATCTTCGAGGGCGTTTCCATCACGTCAAAATAATGTGTCTCGGTCCACGATTGAAAATTAAAGGCAGGAAACAAAACCGTTCCATCCTTGCCTATGAGTTTCTGCATCACATCGATCACAGTATCCACACCGCCCTCCACACCACCAAGCGACTTATATGAGGTGTGTACCACAATCGTGTCACTTTCGATCTTTATTTTTCCAAACCCCGCGAGCAGATCTTTTTTATTAAGCATTCTTTCCTCCGAGACTTCGATAGACATTCATCAACGTTTCAGCATTCTTTTTCCAATCCGCACGCATCTCCGCGGACCTTCGGCTTGCGCGGCCAATCTCAGGCAGTTTCTCACGCTGACCCATCGCCGCTAGAATCTTTTCGACAAGTTGATCGACATCCCCATCGCGGAAGAGCCAGCCGTTTTCATTTTCAACGACCCATTCCTTGTTGGCAGGGATATCTGAAACCAGACAAGGCAGTCCGCAAGCAAGGGCTTCCATCAACGAAACGGAGGAACCATCCACATGCGAAGGCGAGATGTACAAATCAGCCATATGATACCAGCGCGGCAGGTCGGTTTGCGAGATCTGCCCACCGAAAGTGACACGATCCAATACGCCACCACTTTGCAGGATCTGACGGAGCTTGCCGCCCTGCGAGCCACCATTGAGCAGGATCAAATCCACATTATCTCTTTGCTGCGCTATTTTGACAAATGCCTTCGCCAAAACATCGACGCCATAGCGAGTTTCCCAGGAACGATTGCAGAACAAAGTAAACGTTTGAATGTTTGAACGTTCAAACGTTTTCATGTTGAAGTGTTCAAGGTCGACACCCCAGGGAAAGACAATTGTTTTTTCGGGGTTCATTCCATATTTCACGGCCATGTCACGCGTGACTCTGGCATCACTGGTGAAAAATGGGGAACGCTTCAGTGTATAACGCGTCACCCACTCCCACCACTTATTGCGATGGACATCGTCCATCAGGTCAAAGCCCCATGAGATCGTGAGGATGGGACGAAAACCACTTAGCATTGCGATGAATGCACAGGTTTGGATGGGGCCTGCATGAATCAAATCAGGTTGAATTTCTTTAACCAGACGACGAAAGTCGAAAGCCAGTGTTGCAAGATTCTTCCAGCGGAACGGTTCGCGCCCGCCCTTCCAGATCACTTGACTCACATTCTCTGGGACGGGCCGTGATTCAACCTGCCGTTGATTTCCTTCCAGCTGGACAAAAAAGACCTCATGTCCGCCATCTGAAATGGATTTTAGAAAACGATAATCATGTGTGCAATAACCGAGGGAAAAATACACGATGCGCATCAGCGGGCGAGCCATTCATAGAGTTGATAATACAAGCCGGGATTTTGATTTAGAAAATTGTTCTTGTCCCCGGTAAAGCCAATGAGGAAGCCGGTAACTACAGTAGCTGTTGAAGCCAAAATCCACAAGGTGGCATATAGTTTTCGGATCCCAATGTGTTTCTCGATCCAATTGACAGACCGCCCCACTGCCATCGTGGAAAGAACAATTAATGCAGGCGCAACATCCACAAGATAGCGCATGGCAGAATTGATGAAGACGAGAAGAATGGAGAATTGAACCAGAACATAAACGAACAGCACAAAACCAAACCATGAAAACAGACCATCATGCCCGTCCATAGGTTTGGCATCTCTTGGGATATCTCCATTGATCGCCAGCCAAAACCATCTGACCAAAAACAGAACGGTCAATCCAATCAGTGGAACCACAAACAAAATTCCCGCCACGGGCTCTGTGTAGTAGTAGTGCTCGGGAAGATGGATGAACAAAGGCCACATGTTCGCCTTAATCCACGGGACCGTAAAGAATGGGAACTCAGCGCTCAGGGAGGGTAGGCGAAAAATATAGGTGTATGCATTGGGCAGGATGTATTTGATGGAGCTGATATCCGCATAATTCGCGGTGAGCGAGGGGCCGGTCAGCTGGTAGCGATGACCAAATTCAAAGATCGATCCAAAGCGGTCGTAGTTGTACCAAAACAGAGAGCAGGCAACGAACGCCAACGGAAGAAGTGCTGCTACAAAAGAACGAATGGAGTCGGAAAACTTTCGTCCACTCATAATGTAAATCCGCCACAGGAGCAGGGCTGCGATGACAATGACTGAGGGTAGCAAATTGATTCGTGTGGCACCGGCCAGCCCAAAGGTCAGGGCAGAAGCGGCTATTAATCCGCTGTGCGGTTGGGAATTACGAAAGGCAAGAAACAGCAGATAAAATCCCGCCATTAAAAAGAATTGGCCACCTGAGATGGAAACTTCATAAAAGGTTGGGCGCGTGAGAAGCCAGATCAATGGGGCGTTGAACATTGAGGCAAAGATGCCACCCCAAAATGCCCAGGCTGGAATCTTGAATTGTTTGAAGAGTTCACGAAGGAGCGATACGGAAAATAAAGCTGTGCCAAGGACAAAGGAAAATACAAGACCGGCGTCGGTTACAGGCTTGGAGGTAATTGCCGAAACCAACACACCAATCACAGCTGGAACCGGACCCCAATACAAAAAGTATTTGCCATCATAATAGGTGGTGTCCCACCAATACGCAAGACCTTCCCGTTGATGATGGTCGTAGGGATTTTCGAGTTTTGCCAACTCGGGATTCGGTTGTTCCAACAAATGGGTTTGCCCTTGTTGAAACGCCTGAGTTAACTTCCAATAATAATCACGCCCGGATGGCCATTTATCGATTCTGCCGATGGTGATGATCCAAATATACAGCCAAAGCATCAAACATCCGGAAAGGATCAGCCAGAGGTTGGCGCTTTTCTTATATGAACTCGTATTTACAGGAACAGAAACGGGAGATTGTTCCACTGGCAATTTCAGGAAACGGGAAGCCATCGGGGTAATCCAATGGAGCAATCCAAATAGAATAATCGCCAAACCCATGCAGATCAATTGAATACGGCGGGGTCCCCAACCCGGGTCGTTATCCAACCCCAGTTGAAAGGCAAATAGGGAAAGCAGAATAATCCCGATACCGCCTGCGATGACAATGAGACGGATAAAAACTTTACGATTCAAAGTTACGCTCCCAAATCGGTCCAGCGGAGTTCCTTGCCAAGCGGCATATCAGTCAACGCTTTTGTGCCGATCACGTTCTGGATCTGGTCTGGCTTGATGGCACCAGGTGTAGCAGGACGCAGCACATCGATCATGTCACGCGTAAAAACTTCGCCTGCTTTAATTTCACGCGCGGCACGCAAACAGCGGCGCTGCACGATCTGCGTCTCCTGTTCGTTCTCGGCAATAAATTTATCAGAACTGCCCAACGACCGTTCAAGCAGACGAGTTTCTTCGACCATCTTTGCCCAGTTTTCAGGATTCATCGCAAACTTGTGGTCGGGGCCTTCGCGGTCATTACTGTCGGTGAAGTGACGCTCAATCACGCGTGCGCCCAATGTCACTGCACCCAAAACAGGTGCCACGGAATGTGTGTGATCCGACAACCCCAAGATCACCTCCGGGAACATGGCGGCGAAGGTCTTCAAGACATTCAAATGCAAATGATCATAATTATTCGGGCTGGCCGTATAGTTGGTGTTGCATTGCATCAAAACCAACTGCTTGTTGATTTTCAAAATGGCATGGACGGCCTTTTGCACTTCCCCAATGGTGGAAGCACCTGTCGCCACAAAGAAAGGCTTGCCTTTACCCGCCATACGTTCCAATGCTTCGATCCAATCGATCTCACCGGACCCGGCTTTGTAAACTTCCACATATTGATCGAGGAAATCGATCGCTTCAAAATCGTAGGGAGAGGAGAAATAATCGATCCCCACTTCCTGGCATTCTTCGACAAGGGTCATGGACCAGTCAAATGGAATCGAGGCACCTTTGTACACTTCAAAGACGGATTTCTTCCAAGCCGCCTGATGGCTGACCTGTCCGCCATTCATGGATTTGAAGCCATAGTCAGAAACTATCTTCGGGGCATCAAAATTCTGGAATTTTGCCGCATCCGCCCCAGCCTCCTTCGCAAGGCGGATCAGCTTTTTAGCCCGCTCCATATCCCCATCGTGATTGGCGGCAATGTCGGCAATGAAATAGGTGGGATGATTTAGACCAATGGTTCGATTTCCAAATTTTATGTCCATAATTTCTCCGATTCTGTGGAAAAAGGTGGTTAAAGCCTGTGGAAAACTGGGGGCAAATTGTGGATAACTTTGCTTGAATATCTAATAACTATGGAAAAAGTGGGCGTTTTCTGTGGAAAAACACGGCTTTTTCCATAAAACCTGTGGAGAAAGCCGCACAAAAAATAGGAAAACCAGCCTACGATTGTTGATAACTACGGATTTTTTGTGGATAATCTTGTTGAAGCTGTGTGTAGAACTCATCCAAACCTGTGGAGAATTCGGGCAAAGGTTCATTCAAAACTGTGGATAATTTGTTGGTAGAAAGGGATAAGTTGTGGGATCTTTTCGCGGTCAGGTTTGAGGTATGAATCGACCGTGGTGAAATTCCGGCTTCCCGCAAATTGAATTTTCTGGCAATCTCCACTCCAAACTGATACTTGCTCATGGATTGTGGACCCACCAAATGATATAAGCCGGTCAACCCTTGCTTGAGCATTTTGATCAATACTCTGGCAGTATCGTTTACCAGCATGGGACAAAAGATCGCATCGGTAAACCCGCTCATGCTTTTATCGTTCGTGAGATTGTTATAGAAAAATTCCGCAAGGCTTCGCCGGCCGCTCAAGCTCCAGCCATAAAAGTTAACCCGCGCAATGATCGCGCTTGGGTTTTCTGCAATGACAGCTTTTTCGCCATCCAGCTTTGTCCTGGCATAAACATTTAATGGATTGGTCTGGTCCTGCTCCACATAAAACCCATCTTTTTGACCGTCAAAAACGGCATCCGTGGAGATATGAACCATGGAAATCCCTCGTTTTTTACAAGCCTTGGCAAACTCACCGGGCATATCTGTATTTAAGATCTTTGCACGATCCGGGTACTCTTCACATACATCAAGATCGGCAATGGCGGCGCAATTGATCAACCACGCAGGCCTTACCGCATCAAGCAACGGTTCGATCGAAGTCAGGTCACTGAGGTCTTCCTGCACCACTTGAAATGGCGCATTGGCCAGCTTGCCGCGATCAACACCGATAATATCGTGCTGACTCATGGCCTCGCTGGCGAGGTTAATTCCCAGCAACCCACTTGCGCCCGTGATTAGAAGTCGCGCCATGTTTTACCCTTCCAATTTGCCTTGTGTAAATAACTCTTCGAATGGCGCAATATATTTCTTAATGCCATCAAGGTCAAGCCATTCGGTATTGTTATCGCTTGAATAATAGAAGCCTTCCTTAAGAACTTTTCCTTTTGCCTGCCATGAATATCCGAACCAGGTTGCTTCCGCGGGTTGTACAACGAACATTTTATCAAGCTCGATCGTATGGCGCGCTTCATCTTCAGAAATCAACATTTCATGCAGCTTTTCGCCGGGACGAATTCCGATGATGTTGATTTCAGCCTGCGGTGCGATGGCCTGTGCAAGGTCGATCACTTTTGTGCTTGGAATTTTAGGGATAAAGACCTCGCCGCCTTCCATCTGTTCGATGCAGTCGATCACAAAACGTACACCTTGTTCGAGTGAAAGCCAAAAGCGAGTCATACGATTGTCTGTCACAGTGATTTTTCCACCGGCTCGTTGCTTCAGGAATAAGGGAACTATCGAGCCGCGCGAACCGACGACATTCCCGTATCGGACGCACGAAAATCTGGTTGCCGACCCCCCGGCATAGGCATTACTCTGAATTGTTAATTTTTCTGCTGCAAGTTTTGTGGCGCCATATAAATTTGCCGGGCTCACAGCCTTGTCCGTGCTGACAGTCAGCACCTTCTTGACACCGGCATCCAACGCTGCTTCCACTACATTGGCGGTCCCCATGATGTTGGTCTTGATCGCCTCCATTGGGTTATATTCGCAGGCTGGTACCTGCTTGAGTGCCGCCGCATGGACCACAATATCCACCCCATGCATCGCACGGACGAGGCGCTCGCGGTCACGAATATCGCCGATGAAATAACGCAGGCTTTCATGGTTATAACCACCCACTTGCATCTCATGCTGCTTCAACTCATCACGGCTGAAGATAATGATCTTCTTCGGCTGTTTTTCCTCCAGCAATGTTTTTGTAAATTTCTTGCCAAACGAGCCTGTTCCACCCGTAACAAGCACTACTTGATTTTTCCAATCCATGATACGCGCTCCTATTTCATAGCCTTGAACAGGCCAGAGTCTTTCGTAATAAAGAGTCCGCCATCTTTTCCGATTTTTTCAGCCAACTCTTGTTCGAGATTTTGCAATTCATCCACCGAGACGTCCGACAGACTAATGGAGGAAAGAATGTAGCTCATCAATGGTTCCAATTCAGCAACTCGCAGGTTATCGACATATTGTGCCTTTTCAACTTTTGAAAAGACTTCCTTCAACTGAGTCACTCCACTTTCCAAGGTGAATGGGTTTGAAAACATATCTTTACTGAGGTTCGTATTCACTCGCCTTAGCCATTGATACATCTCCTTCATGTGATTCTCACCAACGGTGGTGGCGATCAAACAACCATCATCCTTAAGCACACGTTTGATCTCAGCCAATGCCTTTTTCCGATCAGGAACGTGATACAGCATGTGGTTGGCGATCACAACATCAAAAGTATCATCATTGTAAGGGATGGTCTGCGCATCCGCTTTCTCAAATTTGAAGCTTCTCCCAAGAGGAACCAAATTTCGCCACGCAGAATCAAGCATCCCGTCGGAAAGATCGGTCAGTGTGATGACCCAACCGGATGGGATTTTATCAGCACATTCCTTCCACATCGTACCCGCGCCACATCCCAATTCCAACACATTGGCATTTTGAGGCAGCCCAAGCAGGATATCAAAAATCCAATGGTACCAACCTTGCGGATTCGTGCTAAATCGTTGATGAATTGCAATCCGTGCATCCAGATTTGATGAATCTTTATACTGGTCTTTGGTGAGGTATTGCTGGTCGGTAAATCTTTGCATTTTATTTTTTGATCACGATCAACGGATACTGTCCGTTTTCACCAAAGAATTTGGGATATTTTTCTTCAAGTCCATAGAGCCAGCGCAGGATGGCTTTGCCGCCAAACCGCTCATGGATCAATGTGCGCAAAGTAAGCGTACTGGCCGAACGCCAGGCAATAATTTCAAATGGGATCTCCCTCCCAATTTCATGTCGCAACCAGCGCGCATTGGTTTTCTTTACAAATGTGGCTTTCTTATCATGTGGCTGGGCCCTCATGGGTTTTCCGCGCAGCAAACGGCGCGCGCGATGCGAGAGGATGATCAATTTATCTAGCCATCCAACCAGGGCGGGATTTGTCCAGCCGTTGACAATGGCAGCGCGCTTTCCACTTGCCAGAACGCGGAACAATTCCAGATAAGTTCGTTTGTGCTCATTGGAGGGAAGGTGATGAATGGTATGCATGGATACAATTCCATCAAATGATTCTTTTTTGAATGGAAGGTTGGCAATATCGCCAACCACAAAGAGTCCATGATCGCCGATCCGTTTGCGTGCCTCACGCAAGGCCTGAATGGAGATATCAAAACAGACGCGTTTTTCATATCCCTGTGAATATGTCAGGTATTCATCATATTGCACGGGGCCGGAACCCGCATCCAACATGAAGCGTCCAGTTGACTCAATTCCACGGTGGACTCGCATACGTGTATCATGGATATAGTCTTTTACAACCGGCCGCAGGTCATCATAGCGGGCATTTTGGTACAGTCCGTTGTCCTCCTGCTGCCAGCCGATCTCATCATAAAATTCGCGTACTTTTTGTTTGGTTTCGTTTGTCATTTTATTTCTATTGTCAAGAAACTTTCTTAGGGATTTCATTGGCTTATTTTCAATTTGAAGTTGGCACAACTCTAAAAATCAATACATCCTTCTTTCGATAAAAAATTTCGTATCGCCCTGTCTCAAAAAAACCACCAAAACTATATTCAAGATTATCTGCAAATATAGCAACAAATCCGTAATCGTCAAAATGAGTTTCAACATACTTCACCAATTGCCCCTGCTCAAGGCCAGATTGCTCATTTCGAACCATTTGTGAAAGGACAAAAACACGATTGGCAATATCATTAAATTCGGCAACTGATACCCATTCCAAACCCTGTGGAGTTGTCAAGCTTTGACGCTTGGTCAAGTAGGGAAACCATTCAGCCGTATCTGCTGAATACCAGTCAGCTTGTGTCAAAACAACAAATTTTGCGTCTTGGGGAGTGTTCTTTTCGAGGTACTCCATCGCGGTTCGTTCAATTGGTTTAATTGCCTTAAGCATCGGTTTATCGACAAGTTGTTGTGTAGCAGAAAGAATGATGATTGCAAGGTAAATAATACTAACCGGGATCTTTGAAAGATTTGTCATGAAACGTTGCCATACGCCACCTGCATTACAACTGATCTGCAACAGGAAATAAGATACAAGGTTGTCGATGCTACGCAGTCCTATTGCAATTAAGATGGTAAGCGGCAACAAGCCAGAAATAGGGGAGTTTTTCGGCGCGACAATATAAGTCGCCAGTAGCCATGCAGGCAAGAAAAAATTTCTCCTATAAAGTAAAGCTGAAGCAAAACCGACCATTCCCAAAAACGCGAGAAAATAATCACTAGAAAACAAGACAATGATTGAAAACATGCTGCCAGCAAAGAATTTTTCGCTGAACTGGCCTGCGTCCATTTTTGCAACATTCCAAGCACTTACAAAAGGCGCTGTGCCAAAGCGATAAATCACTGTTCCCCACCATGGTAAAGATACAAACGCTGCGCCTAAGCCTAAAATCAGCAAGTCAAAAACAATCCGTTTGGTTTTATAAGCTCCTAATGCAAAAACAAAACAGGATGTAACAGCAATCAATGCCCATTCAAGATGAGACATTAACGTAAGACCTAAAACAAAAGCAGAGAAGAAAAGATAATGCCATACACCCTTTCTTTGATAAAGCAAAAAGAAATACAGTGTCAAAATTGTGAATAATAATCCCGGAGACCGTGAAAGCCCACCTCCTTTCACGGTCCATTGATATACCTGAAAAACAATTGAAAATATTCCGGAAGCCAGCAATAATTCAACCCTGTCTTTTGTCAATTCCGAGGTAAGTAAAACAAAAGTGGCAATTGCCAAAAGATTAACTACAACCGGCAATATCTGTACCACGCGAAGAACCGATTCGCCAAAGATTTTCGATGAAATAAGTGCAAAATAAAAACCAAGAGGCGGATATGCAAAAGGAATTTGATAAGAGTTGTAATTCACATAATAAGGCAGGAGGTAGTGATTTGATTTTATAGCGTAAATCATGTTGACAAAAAGCCCACCATCACCAAGTGGAAAAGTATTTTTCGATACAAAATAAGGATAACGTACTATCATACCGATACAAACGGCTAGAATCATGACAATTATCTTAAATGAATTGTCAGATATTAAAGAAGATTGCTTATTATGATCAAAATTTTCCATGTTACTTCCAGACGAACGGGTAACCAACCAAAAAATCAAATGTATTTTTAAACTGCGCAAGGCCTTCTTTGCTCAACACTTTTTCCACAGACCATGCTTCCAAATCATCCCAGAAATTCATCAAACGCCACGGGAAAGGGCGCGGATATTCAAAGAAGAAACGATAGGCATAATTCCAGGCAAACTCGATCTGTTTTTCATTCATCTGATGGGCTGGAATATCGCCCAAAACTTTTTCGAGCGTGGCATAGTACTCATCCCATGAGTTTGGATCAATCGTTATGCCGCGTCCACGATAGTGGGTTTGGCCACAGGAAATGACCGGGCGACCATTCATCGCGGTTTCGAGCCCAACGGTGGTGGTATAAGCCAAACCGACATCTGCAATTTCGATCAGATCATAGGTATTGATTTTATCCAATGCGCCAATGACATGAATATGGCTTGGGAGTTCCGACAACGCTTCGCGCACTACCGTCCCCATGGACTTGGCTTGCGGAACAAGTTTTTCGCCCGGATGCACGCGAATCACCATTTGCACATCGGTGCGTTTTGCAAAATATTGGGCGGTCTTCGTGATCCATTCTGTCATTGAAGAAGCAAAAATATCGCGACCCAAAGTCAGGCTATCACCAAGCACATTCGCGGCCAGCATCACCACAGGGCGGTCATCCAGGCCCAGCATTTTGCGAGTCTCCGCCGCGCCTTGCGAAGAGACATACTGCCACAATCGCTTGGACTTGCCCCACACGCGGGCACCGCGGCGGGCGTTTTCAAGATCAGCAACACGCTCAAACATGTCATCGGTGACAGGAAGCGAACAACGCGCCTCGACGAGATAATCTGTTTCCTGCTGCATAATCGATGAATTTTGCGCGAGCCAGATTTGTTCGCGTTGGTCGTTGAATTCGTAAGTGACTGCATCTATGTTCAAATAGCGAGCCACGCGAAAGACAATTCCCATTTCGAGGATCAAGCCATTCGGGATTAACACAACATCAGGTTTGTTATTTTGCAAATATTCAAATGCGGCTTTGGCGGCAAATGTATTTCTTTCGATACGTAAGTTGTACAAAGCACGATCACTCGGATCATCCATATTAACTTCTTCACGCATCAAAGTGTATTGCACATCCCAGAGTGAGATCTCTTTTATGTCAGCCAAGAGAATGTCCGGGAGATCGGAAGCAGGCTTGAGGTCCAGCATGGAAGCGTGCCCAATTAATGGGGACAACATTGAGAGCGCATCCTTTGTATGAAGCACGCGCTGTCGTTGTGTGAAATTATCCTTTTGTTTGTGCCATTCGGAATAAGGCAAGGTCAATAAAGTGACTTTATGCCCAAGCCCGGCAAGAATCAATCCGAGATAGGCGGATTGCTCGATCCAATAATGAAGCGTGGCAAAGAATAAAACATTCTTTCCGGGTTCCGCATTTTTTGCAATTGGCTCGACAATTGCACGCGCCACGGGCAGGGATTTTTGCAATCGATCCAGATTGAAATGATCCTTGCGCGGACGATTCCTCGACCGAAGCATCCAATCGATCTCGGCGGTAAAGGGCAGATCGCCCAAAAAATTCCTGAGGGTGGATTTGGCAGCCACTAACCCAACTTCTCAATTGACCAATTCAAGCGCGGACGAACAGGACCGACACGCGGCTCGGGCCAATGCGTACCGGGCGCACCGGAAACATCCACATTGAACGCGATCGCGTTTTCATCCATGAAATAACGGCGCACGCCAAATGAACTGGCATTGACGCCAATGGTGTAACGGCCCTCGTTGAAAACATCCGCAGGGATTTCGGCGCGGCTGATATAGCGGCCCGCATTACGCGAGTCGAATTTTTCAAACAGATTCGGTGCATCGGTATCGAACGATGTAAATACATATTCACCACGAATGGTGCTGAGATACATTCCGACGCGCAGCCCGGTGACAGATGCATCCAATTGATATTCAAATTCGACAGTGACCGATTCCGTGGAGCGAACAGTATCAACAGCCTTTCCGCTTCGATTCTTAATCCTCAAGCTGATCGGCCTAAATGGAGCGCTCGCAGCCGGGATATCTTCCGCTTCCCAAATCCGCTCGCCTGCCTGCGCCTGACCCGATGAAAGATAAAAGTCAACGGCCTCTTGCGTGGGAGCGCGCATGAGCATTTGACCTTTGTTCAGAACAATCGCTTCCTGCGTGAGACGAAGAATGGCTGACATATTATGGCTGACGAACAAAACCGTGCGTCCCTGCTGTGCCACATCGCCCATTTTGCCAAGGCATTTCTTCTGGAATTCGGCATCCCCAACTGCGAGGACTTCATCCACCACAAGGATCTCAGGCTCGAGATGTGCAGCAACCGCAAATGCCAAACGCAGATACATGCCCGATGAATAGCGTTTTACGGGCGTATCAATATACTGAGTGACTTCGGAAAAATCCACGATCTCATCGAACTTGGAATCGATCTCGGTGCGTTTCATACCAAGGATCGCGCCGTTCATGTAGATGTTTTCGCGGCCTGTCAGTTCAGGGTGAAAGCCCGTTCCCACCTCGAGAAGTGAGCCGACACGTCCACGCACGGAAACTGTGCCGACAGTGGGCTCGGTGACACGGGAAAGTATCTTGAGCAGAGTGCTTTTGCCTGCGCCGTTGCGCCCCACAATACCGAGGACTTTACCTTCTTCGAGGTCGAAGGAAACGTCCTTCAACGCCCAGACATAATTTTGGTTCATGCGATGGTCAGACTTGCCGATCATTGCCTTCGCCAGGCGAATGGGCGCAGAGACCGTATCCACGATCACGTCACGGAGCATGTTGTAGCGGAATTTCGATTCCGCCGCACCGATCTTATATTGCTTGCCAATATTTTTTACTGAAATCGCTGTTGCCATTAGATCGTGTCCGCGAAGGTCTTTTCCATGCTTCGAAAATAGAAAAGGCCGGAGATGAAAATCAAAATTGAAATGCCGGTCGAGACCCAGAGCGTGATATCGGGTCCATTGCCAATACCGAGCAATGACCAGCGAAACCCATTAACCACTCCCGCCATCGGATTCAGGGAATAGAGAATCTGCCATTTCTCAGAGATCACAGTGGCGGAATATGCCACGGGTGTGGCAAACAGCCAAAACTGAGTCAGAAACGGAAGTGCCTGGTTTACGTCACGATATTGCACGTTGATCGCCGAAAGCCAAAGCGCAACACCAAGTGCAGTCACAATGGCTAGCAGAAGAAAGAGCGGGAGCGTCCACAGCAAATTCCACGCGGGGGTAACTTGATAGTAAAACATCAGAATCACCAAAATGACAAAGGCAATTGCAAAATCCACCAGCCCGGAAAAGACTGATGACATGGGAAGGATAAGACGCGGGAAGTAGATCTTCGTGACCATGTTGTTGTGTGCCACAAGCGAACGGCTGCCTTGATTAAGGGCAACGACAAACAGGCCCCATGGCAACAGAGCGGTGAACGAAAATACCGGATAGGGAACCCCTTCTGTCGGCAGTTTGGCCACTTTATCGAACAAAAAGGTGAATACCAGCATGGTCATCACGGGTTGAATAACAGCCCATGCCATTCCCAAAAGGGTTTGCTTATATTTGACTTTTACATCGCGCCAGACCATGAAGAAAATCAATTCGCGGTACACCCATAAGTCGCGCAGGTTTAATGCCGCAAGACCCTTGGATGGTTTGATGTAAACAGTGTGAGGTTCGTGCTTGGTAATTTCAGTCATCTTATTTGATCTTGTCCCGGTTCGACTTGAACCATTCAATGGTTCGACGCATACCTTCTTCAAAGGAAACCTGAGCACTCCAGCCAAAGAGTTCCTTTGCGCGGGACACATCAAGTCCGCGGCGGGGCTGACCGTTGGGTTTATCCGTTTGCCAGACAATTTTTCCCTGGAAGCCGGTCATTTTGACAACGAGTTCAGTAAGATCCTTGATGGAAATCTCATAACCGGAACCGAGGTTGACGGGCAGGTCACCGTTATAACTTTCAGCAGCTGTCACAAGACCATCCGCGGCATCTTCCACATAGAGGAATTCACGGGTGGGAGAACCATCACCCCAGGCAGGCATTTCCTTATCGCCGCGTTCACCCGCTTCCACTGCTTTACGGATCAAAGCCGGAATCACATGCGAGGTCTGCAAGTTGAAATTGTCACGCGGGCCATATAAATTAACAGGTAGCAGATAAATGGCATTGAATCCATATTGCTGGCGATAGGTTTGGGCCTGAACAAGCATCATTTTCTTGGCAAGGCCATAGGGGGCATTGGTTTCTTCTGGATAGCCGTTCCAGATATCATCTTCCTTGAAAGGGACCGGGGTGAATTTAGGGTAGGCACATACTGTTCCGGTCGCAACAAACTTGCCCACGCCGTGCTTGTATGCATGGTGCATCAATTCCACACCCATGATCATATTGTCATAGAAAAATTCAGCGGGGTGTTCACGGTTCGCGCCAATGCCGCCCACATTGGCGGCGAGGTGGATCACGATCACATTTTTAGCATCCGCACCCTTCAACGCATCCGCATACAAACGTTCGATGGCTTCGCGTTGAGTCAAATCATAATCTTTTTTGCGGGGAATGAAAATGTCCGTTGCACCGCGTTGCTTCAACTTCTCAATCACAAACGAGCCGAGGAATCCTCCCCCGCCTGTCACAATCACTCTTTTATTTTTCCAGAAACCTTCTGCCATTCTGTCTCCTTGAATTACTGCACAATAAATTGCGCATTTCTGTATCGATCATCGGTTGGATTACGGATCAGGCCGGATTTCAGCGCGAATAAAACTTCGCGCACCCCATCGTCCACATCCAGGGTTGTGTCAAAACCAAGCACACGCTTGATCTTCTCGAACGAAACGGTGATATCACGCATATCGCCGCCAAAGGTCAGATCTTTGTATTCAACGACTGTTTCGGGCATTCGCTTCAAAACAAGATTCACAATATCACTTTTGGTATAGTTCCCATGATCCGTTCCCAAATTAAAAACCTGCCCGCGAATCTTTTTTTCCTCGGCCTCTAGGCCCATGACCACACCACGCACCACATCACGGATATGAACAAATGAACGTGAATATCCGCGCTGGTAAATGATCAACTCCCGCTTGGTGAATGCCTCCAAGACGAATTGATTTACGATCAAGTCAAACCGTGTGCGCGGCGAAATGCCATACAAGGTGGCAAAGCGGAATAACAACGGCGCGCAGGTCGCATTTTTTTGTGAAAGCAGAAATTCCTCGGCTGCAATTTTCGTTTCAGCATACAGGGATTGTGGATTCAAAGGGGATTCTTCCGTGACCGGTTTGCCGTCTTCCGACAATCCATAGTTGCTGTATGTGGATGCGAACACGAATCTTTCCACGCCCAAGTCTGATGCCTGTTCGAAAACAGTCTTCGTGGCCTCGAAATTATATTTCCATGCCACTTGCTTCCCCACCGCCTGACAAGCGGGGAAGCCAACGATCGCAGCCAAATGCACGATCGCATCCGGCTTCTGCCATTCGTGCTTTGAGGCGTCGCGAATGGCGCGCGGTTCTGTGACATCCGATTTGATGAAATGGAAATTGGGATGGTTGAGGAACGGAACAATGCCTTCGCCGCCGAACAGTAAACTGTCGAGGACTGTGACTCTGTAATTGGCACGCAACAGTTCCGAGGTCAGAATGGAACCGATGTATCCGGCACCGCCTGTGATCAGTATATGGCGATTCGTCATTCCAAACCATCCAATCTGATCTTGTATCCATCCAGAATCAACGCAGGGACATTTTTATCATTTACAACTGCAATTCCCTGCTCCAGGCAGGTCAGCTTGCAAATATCTGCAACATCACCAGAGCCCACGATACGAACACGCTCATGCCCCGCATGACGGATTTTTACAATATGGTCCTTCACTCGCTGGCGAGTGCGACGATACACCGAAAATGAACGCTCCACATAATCTACTGCAAGACGGGCGCGCAGGGCAAGTCCCTCAGGCGTAATGATATAACGTAATTTCTTACGTTCAGCGCGCGAGACCTTAACCGCGCCCTTTGCGATCAAACGCTTTAAGTGCCAATTAACCGTGCCCACCGCAACACCCAACTGGGTGGCCAGGGCAGATTGATTGACATCGGGATCACTCTCAATTTGTTCGAGCAGGGAAAGTTCGCGGAGTTCGTCGTTTGTGGATTCCATAGATTTTGCGTTCCAAAATTCAGTCACTGAATTATAACTCATATTTACGACCTTCTCGAAGGTGTCATGTCAACAAGGTCATATCACGAATATTCAGGTAAAATCATGGCGCTATGAAAACAAACCCACCTTTTGATGAAGCAGGCATTGAATACCAGCACGCCCGTATAACGCACTGGAACGCCATCGCACAAAAACGCGATCATTGGCGCGGCATGGGACATTGGTATCACCGAAGATTGACTGAGATCTATAAATTCCTTGTTAATCCGAATCAACGCATTCTTGAAATTGGATGCGGCAACGGAGACTTGCTGGCACAATTACAGCCCTCGCGCGGCACAGGGATCGACTTTTCACCTGAAATGATCGAACGCGCCAAAAAGAAAAATCATCAAATTGAATTCCATCAACTGGATGCTCATGATCTTTCCAGCCTCGAAGGTACGTTCGATGTCATCATTATCTCCGATACAGTGAATGATCTTTGGGATGTTCAAAGAGTTCTGGAACAAGTAAAAAAATTCTGCACCCCCCACACCAGATTGATCGTCAACTTTTACAGCCATCTCTGGCAATTGCCACTTTCACTGGCACAAGGTTTAAATCTGGCAACCCCGCTTCAAGCTCAGAATTGGTTGACCCCGGAAGACATTACCAACATGCTTCACCTTGCCGGGTTTGATACGATCCGTACAACACGCGAAGTTCTCTGGCCTCTTCCACTTGGCGCAATTGCAGATCGGTATCTCGTTAGATTATGGCCATTTACCTATTTTGCCCTCTCGAATTTTGTCATTGCCCGTCCCGCAGCGCAACCAGTGGAAAAACCCAGCGTCTCTGTTGTGATCGCCGCTCGAAATGAGGCAGGGAATATCAAATCCATTTTTGAACGCGTGCCCAAAATGGGAAGTAAAACAGAAATCGTATTCGTCGAGGGACATTCACGTGACAACACCTACGAAGCGATCGAAAAGGAAATTCCGCTTCATGCTTCGACCCCCAGCCTGCTCTTCCGTCAACCAGGCATTGGCAAAGCCGACGCCATTCGACTTGGCTTCGAAAAGGCAACCGGCGATATCCTGATGATCCTGGATGCAGACCTGACCGTCCCACCTGAAGACTTGCCGCGTTTTTATGAAGCCATTGCGTCCGGTAAAGGGGAATTCATTAACGGTGTACGGCTGGTATATCCGATGGAAAAACAAGCCATGCAAACGCTCAATTTCATTGGCAATAAGTTATTCAGCATGACCTTCTCGTGGATGCTTGGTCAACCCATCAAGGATACGTTGTGCGGCACGAAGGTAATGTGGCGTAAAGACTACGAGGAAATCGCCGCGAATCGTTCCTACTTTGGAGATTTCGATCCTTTTGGCGACTTCGATCTGATCTTTGGTGCAGCAAAACTAAACCGAAAAATAGTCGATCTCCCCATCCGTTATCGCGAACGCACGTATGGCACCACAAACATCTCGCGCTGGAAACACGGATTGCTTTTACTTAGAATGGTCGCCTTTGCAGCCCGCAGAATAAAGTTTGTCTAGAACAAAAACAAGCTGCTTTTTTGAGCAGCTTGTTTGTATTTAATCACATAAAGCTTCATCAAAATTATCCGAGGCGTAAAACTCCTGGTGCCCTTCCTGGCTGACCAGAACAAACCATGGTTCCCCGCTCTGGCTTGAAATCAAAGTTACGTCCGAGGCGTGGGGGAAGAAAACAGGTGATTGCTGCATGGGGAAAACAACACGAAAACTTGCTTGACCCACCACCTCAAACACCAACCGCCCATAATCTACAGACTTGTAACCAAAGGCATCTGTTGCTTCTCCATCGCCTGCTTGGTAATACCTTGGATAAAGTGCTCTTCCTTGAAAAATATTGATTTCAAAGTCATTAAATATCCTGTTTAAACAAACAGAATTTATTCCTTGGAAATGAAGCTTTCCATGAGACTCAAGCAGAGAAGATGTAAGTTCTTCATAGGAAACAAACGGATATCGATTGGGGAAAGACTGTTCAACCAATGCAACAGACAATCCAATCCCTAAAAATAAAACACTAAGCAGTAAATATTTTTGCCATTTTACATTTGGAATAGGAGTAGTCTCCACTGAAGAGGCTTCTCTCATCCAATCGCCCCCAAATCTTCTCGTCTTGCCAATCAAGAGAAGATTTGCATTTAAAAGAGTAAAAAGACCCAACATATAATACAAATAAACAGACCAATCCATTGCCAACATAAATCTTTGACCCGATAGAAGGGCTAGGGAAGTCCAAAAATTGTACGCTAGGTTAAAACCTAAGGGCAATAAACCAGCCCAACCTATTTTATACCAAGCAAAACCCAAACCAAGCCCGAAAAGAAAAATATAGAAGGATAAAAGAATAGATTGAAATCGAGACGGACTTCCCTCCCACGATTCCCAAAATGCACTGGATGGTATCCAGAATTCATTAAGAGTCTCGACCTGATCTCGAAGAGGAAACATCAGGATATTATTAACTCCATGATTCATAAAAGAATTTAAAACCGCCCAAATAGCGCCCATGGGGTTTAATGTAATTGCATTTTTTGCAATTACAAGCAATCGTTTTGCAAATTCCGAACTAGTCTCATTAGGAAGTCGAGGGGCATCCAACTCCACGCCATTTAAGCGACTGTAACGCAAGGCCAGATTACCAGTCTGAGATTCGGGGTTGTCAAATATCAAGTCACCAGTGATCCTCCAATTACGCCACAGCCACGGAGAAACCACAAGAACAACTGCAATAATAACAAAAGGTATTTTCTTTATAAGCGTATTAATTGTTGCAGGTTTAATCAGAACAGCAAATAAAATTAAAACTGGCAATACAACTACAGCCTGAGTGCGAATAAGCATGGAGACGCCAATAATTCCACCAAGAAGAAATCCTAGGTATTCGAAATAATTTGACTTAATCCATCGAATTCCCACAAACAAAAAACAAACTAATAATAGGGCAGTAGGTATCTCAGAAAGAAACACCTTCGAGTAACTTAAATTACCCGTAAAGGGTGAAACCAAGTTTGAAGTATAATCCCGCAAGGCCGCAAGCATGGCGAGCGAAACACCAATTCCACGACCAAATAATTCATTACCAAGTAAAAATAAAAAGGCTGGAAATAAGGAAAAAACCAATGTTTGAATCACGATCATTTGGTCATAGTCTTGACCGGCAACCAAATGAAGTGTTGTTAGAAAAACAATGTAAAGTGGACGTTGCGGAACATTACTCGCACTGAAACCCGTCCCCACCAGAATCGACTCTGCCTCTTTGTCATATGTTTGCGCATCAATAAAAGGATATATCTCAAAGTTAGGCTCCTGAGGCTTAAGAGCAGAAGCATTGGGAATAATAGGTTGGGAAATCCAAAGGGTCCATGCGCCAAGCCATATGAATAAGAAAATAAAAATATTCACAAGAGGACCATTAAATTTGGGGGATTTCGATTCAAAATAAATCACTCCAAACCCAATTAAGCAAGTAAATACAATTTGCCACTCAAGTAGAGGCACAGCCGGCAATCCACGAGACCAGTCCCCTTTATAATTGGGTAAAATCCCTAAACCCGAAAAACGAACGACTAAAGATAAGAAAAATAAAGAAAAACAAATAAGAGCAATTTTTGTAAAAAGAGGATTAAGGGCCTTCTTCTCTTTTCCCCAAAGGTCTACCTTGGCAAATCCAATAAAAACTATTACTTCAAGACCAACAGAAGAAACCAAATTTAAAGCGGGCATCAACACAGTCGCGTAACCTAAAAAACGCGGAAAATAAATTGGGCTGAGCAGGTTAGATAGATACCAGATAAGGCAACGAGCACACAATAAAAAAAAAGCCGCTACCAATAGAAGATCTTTTGTTCCGGCTTTCTCAAAAACACTCAACCAGGAAAGCCATAAGGGGACTCCTCTAATCGAAATATAAAGAAGATAAATATTTAGGAAAATCCACAGAAACAGAAGAAGGTAAATCAAAATGTATTTGGAAGAAATACCGACAAACAGGAAATCACCACCTACCTGAGCCACATTATCAAACTGCCAAATAGCAACTACTCCATGAAGAAGCCAGATTCCGAAAAGGATATACCAGGCATTTTCATAATATCGTCTAGTAAATATCTTCATAACCTTCTCGGATTCTCGTAATAATTATTTACGAATGAATACAAACGCCCTTATGGATTTTTGGCCAAAATTATCGACCTCAAAAACCTTTACATAATCATTTTCAATGATCTCAGCCAAAGAATTAGCTTCTCTCTCATTCAAAACCAAGACTTTCGTTCTGTTTGAATTTAAAACATCGATTAACATCTCGCTGTTAATAAAATGAAGTTCCTCAGCTTGCTCTCTATCTAAATCTAATACTGAAAATTGAGCCATCGACATGCCGGGCATAATTTCGCGCCTGGCTTCAATTGCAACATAAAGTGCCTCCATCGTAAAAATTGGTTGTTCTGGGTAATATCTATTTACCACCATTGCAATTTCCCTAATCGTTCCGATAGGTGGCTTTCCATGATAATACTCATAATTGTATAATCCAAACCTCCCTGTGTATATCAACATAATTGTTGTTGCAACTAACGCAAACCTGCTAGTCCACAGAACAAAAGAGTTTATTCCAGATTTGATTTCAGTAAACGAAAACAAGAACCAAATAATCAGCGCCACAAGAAAAGTCGTTGCTGGAATATAATATTCATACATTGGGCCACTACCTACGAAATGTACGGACAAAAACAAAAAAACAGAAAATGCAACGGAAAATATAAGGCGGAATTTTTCCTGTTTTATATTTCGATAATAGTAGCCAGAAACTACAGCAAATACAATTGGGATACCAATTGGCCAAAAAACTTTTACAGAACGCAAGTAACCAAGCAAATGGGAACGATACTCAAAAAATGTGTTGGCGGAAAACAAAAAACCATGAATACCCGCGTTGTAGGTGTAAACATTCCAAATAAAATTCTCAGGAGTTGGATATAAAAAAGAAACGCCAATAAACAAGAGTGGGACATTTAAATAAAGTATTTTCGCAAGGACCGCAGATCTATTTTTCAATTTATATATTTCAACTATTAAGTTTAATAGAATAAAAAATGCAAAAAAAGCAAAAGTTAACCGTGTAAAAACACCAAAAAGTAAAACGGAAAACATAAGCGGATACTTAGTTTCTGGCTTCAAGTTCGAAATCCACAAATACAGACTCAGTAGAAATAAAAGCAAAGTGAGGGGATACGTCTTAACTATCGTATTGAAATAAAAAGAATCCGAATTTGATATGACAACAAAAAAAAACCAAACAAAAGCCTCTTTATTAAAATATTTTTTACTTATTAAGAAAGCAATAAACAGATTTAAACATGAAATAACCAAAGAAACCAGCCGCCCAGTATAAATAGACGGAAAAACCGATAATCCTATTCCATATATGTAGGGAAGGACAGGCATTTGAGTAAAAGCAAAATCTTGATATGGACGCTGTCCTAAATAAACCTGCCGAGCCGCATACAAATACCACCCTTCATCAGAGTTCAACCCAGCAAAAATTACAAAAAAATACCCAACAAACAAAAATACAAGAGTTAATACTAAAACGATAAACCAATATAATTTCTCAAAATTAAGATTATTATCCTTAATAGAAGGAGTCTGCTTTTCAAAAACAAAGTTCCTGACAACCGACGGGATTTCAAAAAAAGATCCTTTTAAGTTAATATCTTCTCCATTACTCCAAGCGCTTAAAATCATCCAGTAACTGTATTGCCAAAGCACAACACCAATGAAAACAAGCCATGGCAAAATATGAATAAATAAACCAAAAAGTCTATACTCAAAGATAAGCCAACTAATTGCGCCCAAGACAGTAATAAACAAAATATTAATTATTAAAAGATAAGACCCTTTGTTCTTCTTAAATATATCCAGTCCCCACTCTCGCAAATTAAGGGCAAATTGTTCATTTCTTATATAAAAAAAATAAAAAAATGTTCCGGCAAGTAAGAAAACAATTGCCGGAAAAGCAAGCCCCCACCTGTAAACTGATCTTCCTAGAAAAAAGTGACTGGCATCTTCTGAGGGCTTCCATAATAGAAAGAAAATAAGGGTAATTAATTCAAATTGAGTAATTATATACAATCGATTGAATAAGTTTTTCATAAATCACTTCAAAAATAGATTCTTATTAAGAAAAAAATACTTTAAAAAATAATACACAAGACAATCATTTCACACCTGAATAATTCCCTAATTAACGAACTCTTTCGTAAACACGAACTTCAGGATTAACTGACGTCTCTGAAAGAGAAGGCAAATAAGCCGGAAGATGATATTTAAACTCTTTTATGAGTTTAAATGATTTTACCTCACCTGCTAACAGGCGTTTAAAAAAATCGCATTCTACAGGATTTGTTTCACAAATCGAATTGGTATAAAACCTTGAATAGGTAAGCGTATCTACCACTAGGTAATCCACATCACGATCAATCAAACCCTTTTCACCCTGATTAAGTTCAAACCGGCCTCCAGTTGGGACTGTTTCTCCAGGGTATTTGACAAAATAGATCGGGTAGTTACGCGCTTTTTCGAACTGTGTTTTGTCAACGATGGGTGGATAAAGAGTATATTCAATGGTTTTACCTTGGCCAGGTAGTTGAGCAATAAATCTACTCGCCGGCATCCGCGCATCATTCATAAATAAGAGTGCCATACTCGTCAACCGTAAAAATGAATGCGAAATACCTAAAAACAACGCTATCACAACTAAAGCAGAAATGAAATTCCAATGCCGCGATTTTGCAAATTCCGTCACTTCCGATATGAATAGTGCACCAAGGATCGACAAAAAGGGGACAAAAGGAATAAAATGACGGGGCAGATAATGTATAGAAAATAGAAATGGCATATCAAAAAACAATAAACTGGCCAAAAGAATAATAACCACCTTATTTTTCTCGGTCGTATCTTTTGGGGATCTTCTATTCAACCACATAACTACTATTTGGGCTACAAACCAAATCACCGAAAGAGAAAAAATAAGATATATGAATCCACCTACAGTAGCACGAAATGCCCCCCACTGACCAAATAGTCCAATTGAACTGTCCGAGTTAAAACTATAGACGGAAAGCTTTTCCAAAGCTGGGATAACCCGCTTAAAATAATAGGCCATCCACAAAAGAGCCTTTGGTGTGCCGACAACAAATCCAAGAAAACTTAGAATTCCGCCAATAAAAAAAATTTCGGCTGTCTTAAACCAGTCCTTTTTCAACTCTGCCCAATTCATGAAAACAAGAATAAACAATGGGACAAACAAAAGACTCCCACCTGTGTACTTACTGGATGCAGCCATGCCAACAAAGAGAAACGATCCATAAATCCAAAACCGCAGTCTGGTAAGTTGATATTTAATTCCACAAAATACGCACAAGATCGAAAAGAATAACAAATAAATATCATTATGAGCCAGGCGACTATTTGAAGGAATAACCCCACTGGCAATGCAGAATAAACCAGCCAACAAGGATGTGGAGGAACTGGCACCAATTATGCGAGCCAGGTAATATACAAGTAAAATACTCGTCGCGCCCAACAAAGCCGAAAAAACACGTGCTGAAACAATAAATATGGAACTAGAATATCCCAATCCATATACAGCTTTACCAATACCAAACATTACATATTTAGGAAGTGATGGGTAATTAAAATCGGGCTCCGTTTCATCAAAAACGAGTTCCCCACGAAGCGCGCTATCAACACGCCATATAATCTCATCAGGATTCCAAAGAGCAGGCACACCCCAATCCACGCCCGGCAAAGAAACTGCAAGAAAAAGAAAAAACAACAGGGCCGGGAAAATTTTTTCATATTTTCCAATCACATTCGAATTCAAAGATAACATTTCTACTCCGCTATGGAACAACTTAATCCCAGCCATGGTGATGAGATCAAAGCAAGGTCATCAATCTTAACTATCAATGCTCTTAAATAACCTGCCTCCTTGCCACAACCAATCACAAAAACATCAGATGCGTTAGGAAAATTCTTTGGTGGGTTATAAACTGGGATAAATACAAATGCGTTTCTTGGGCCGATCAGATTAAATTGCAACCGATCAAATTGGCTCGCAGCCAATAAATTAGGACTAGCCTCCCCCCAAAAAACGCCTTGTTTATAATACGATGGATAAAGAGCACGCCCATAAATAATTACCGCATCTGCATCTGTTTCAAGGAAATTTTCCAAGGTTAGGCCCGTAATCAATTCTCCATTTTCCAGATATAAATCAGTTACAGATTCTTCAATCAGCTTTGCATCCGATAAAGGCGGGTAACGTAAAGGCATCCACAGTTCCAGCAAGGGCAAAGACAAACCGATCATCAAGAAAAACGCTAAAATAAAGTATACTTTTATTTGAAGAAAATAGGATTGTTCAGCTTTTTCTCTTCGATCTTCTTCAAAAATATTATCTAGCAACCTATCTTTATTCCAAATAACAGACGCCATCATCGTAATCAATTGCAACAATCCCAAACAGTAATAAACTTGAAAAATCCAGTCAACGGGTAAAATAAATCGCCAGCCTGAAATGCGAGCAATTACAACACTAAAACTATAGGTAAAATGAATCAATAAAGGGAACAATCCCAAAAATCCTAATCGCTTAAATGCCGCACTGCACCCCAGTGTAATAATTCCCAAAGTAAAAAAGAATAACACACTAGAACCACTCGACAATTCAAGATCTGGACCATCCCAAAAGGGCAAGACGTTCACATATGAACGAAGTTCATAAAACTTAAGCGACATAGGCAAATAAAGCACAGAACTTATTTCATTATGAATAAAATAAGATGCATAAGTTTGCGAAATCTCAGCTGGGTGATCCAAAAAATATTGGATAATCTGGGATCTTATTCTTCGATTATAGTCATCAAGGGATTCACCCAATAAAATATCGACGTTATCTCCAGGTTCGGAATACCCACTTGCGAATAACCGAATATAAAACTTTGTATTCTCTACAGCCAACGTTCCGGATACTTGATAGTTTCGCCACATCCACGGAAGTATAACAATCAACAAACCTAACATAAATACTAAAAGTCTCTGGGCGGTTTTTCGCCATTGCCCCCTCCCAATTAAAACAATACCAATTAATAACACCGGCAGTAAAGCTTGCGATTGACTACGGACAAGAACTACAAGCCCAAAGGATGCTCCAGAAATAATTCCAAGGGAATGATTTGTGCGGGGATTCTTCAGCCATTTGAGAATGGCATATATGAAAAACATCATAAGTACCATTGTAGGGAGATCGGACAACAATAATTTCGAGTGGCTGACTTCGAGAATATTGGTAAGCGCGATGGAATTTTTTTCCCGGAAAATAACAAGAATCGCCGACAAAAGACCTGCTGATGTATCGCCTAACAGTGAGACCAACAAAAAAACAAGAGCAGGCGCGATAGCAAGACAAAACACTTGCACAGTTAAAATGACGTCATAGTTCTGCCCGCCAACTATATGTAGCGCTGCAAGAAAAAAAACATACAAAGGTCGAAGTATTACCTCAAGTTGTCGCCCTTCGCCAATTAATATGGCCTGGGCAGTTCCATCATAAAAAGCTGCATCTGAATAAGGGTAATATTCAAAATTAGGGGGTGTCGGTTTAGGATTAAAATAGCTCTGTTTACGCATTGGCTCCATTTGCCATATCAGAAAAGCAGCAAGCCATATGGCAAAAAAGAGAACAGTATCAAATTTAGGTGCGTATTTCCTTTCACGCCATAGATTTAAGGTCCGCAATTCAATACGACTCTTAAATAAGGTAAAAAACATTGTTACTAAAAGAGCAACGAGCAGTTGGGAAAAAAGAACCGGAGTACCCGGGGAGTGCCATCCATAGGTTTCAGGCTTCAAACCAATTCGACTCCAAGAAACTCCAAACGCAATCACCAGAACAAAGATAAAAAGGCCACCTGTGAAAGCCAGAAGGGGTTTCCACTGACGGAGATTATGAAAATACACTTTTTGATTTCGCCAGAAAAATTGACCCAACATTGTTTGAGCACCAAGAAAACCGCAAAAATAAACAAGCGGCTCAAGGCGTTCCGTAATTGCTGAAAACTCTACAAATCTATTAGATGGAAGCGACAGCCATGCAAAACTGGCACACATAAACAACATTGAGAGGACATTTATTAAATATAGTTTCCATTGAATTCCCAAAAAATTGGTAATAAAAATAGTAAGCTTATCAAGGTGGGAAACGGAGAAACTTATTAGGACAAAATTCAATGTAAATATAAGGAAAAGCACAAACACGCACAAAAGTAAAAGTAAGCGACTCAACGAATAGTTAAATAACACGACCCGTCCCGTACTGGAGGAAACAACTATCAGGCAATAAAAAACAACAACACTTTCAATTGCAATTAAAAATACATATAACTTTAACAAGAAAGACTTGTTTTTAAACAAAATATCAATACCCATTCTTAATTTGGACCGGCAATTCTGCATAAACATCGATCAACGTAACCGAATCCACAGACAAATCGTTCGTGAGAAATTCTGGCCGAATACGATGGCGCATTTTGTTAAATTCATTATCCTGACGAGCAAGCACATCAATATAAATATTCTCAAAATATTTCTTAAAAATATTTTCATAGGAGGGCAATCGGTAGCGATTTAAATTGCTAGTCGGATTTAAAAAATTTCTCCACACTTTTTCTGAGAAAGTAAGCATTTCAAACGGAAATTTAAAATAATGATCTCTTAAATCAATAAAATGTAATTGAAAACCGCTAGGCATGGTTATCTTCGCAAGGGAAAATGTAATACCATCAACATCGTCTAAATGCTCAAAAACAGATGTACTTAACACACACTCTATTTCCAAGATTCGAGCCTGAATCTCTGCCGTTCGTATATCGCCATGAAGTAAGGTAATAAACTCAGGCTTTGGTTTTACCTCCCCCTCTTCCAGCAAAAGATAATCACTATAGGTTGGGAACAATTCAAGATTACGCTTTTTATCAATTAAAACAAAATGATCGCAAAGTACGATATGTGCAGCTCCTTGCTTAAGTAATTCGACGGCAACAGAAAACCTTCCGCCATAACCAAACACAAGAATGCGTTTGCCTTTTATTGTTTTTCCATATTTTGCTAATACTTTAATATATTGGTCAACAGCGGCAAGGGGGGCACTGGATTCCAAACCTGGACGAATAATCCATCTCATTTTTAGAAGAAAACGTGCCACATCTTCCGGCATAAAGTGACGTATCAATCGCAAGAGGAGATATCGAAAATTCATGGTCTTTATCCTTTTTACGGCAAAAGCTTTGCACAATCAACTACTCCCTCTTTCGGGATCAATAGTTGTACATTTACATCCAACATGGTCTGCTTCACCTGATAAAAACATAACAACGGAGTAGCAACCCATTTAACCCAAGCATCGTTCTCCTCCCCAAACTGGGAATCACTTCCCTTTTGGGGTGTATTTAATGGTTGAGTAATAATAAGCGTAAATTGCTTCTCTTCAAGATTATCATAGAATTCTTCGAAATAAGCCAAATCTTCTGTTAGCGCCTGTTCAATCAGTGCTTTTTTATCATACTCAGGTACAAGTGGGACATCTCGAATAAACCCAAAAGTCAACAACTGTCTTTGATCCATAAAGAGGATTTCGCCAGATATCTTTGCAGTATCTACTTCAGCCTGAATCGTGTCCAAAGATTTATTAATCACTTCCTTCGGAGGATACATACCAAGTGACCTTTCGGTGGGTGCATCCGTAAGTGCTGCAAGCCAGGAAACAGAACCATAATAGCTATAAGAACGCATTTCCATTAATGGGTCAATTCCGGGAATAACCAGAAGTAATATGACGCCCAAGGTAACCGGCAGAGACCTAAATTGCATCCATTCATCCGTCATATTATGTAAAGCAATGACCGTCAACATAAAAAGACTGATCAAAAACATATCCATGTTATGCAAATCCCCACCACCACCAATTTTTACACTAACAACAATGCCGACGATAAAAAAAGCTAAAACGGGAAGGAAAATCACCCACTTTTGGAAAGAGTTTAGTACCCAGATTTTTGACTTTACAAGTTGAAACAAAACAAAGATGAGGGGGCACAAGGCAAATAATAACCCCATTAAGATACCGCTCCCATATGTCTCATTTGGGAACAAACGATACCAGAGAAGCGGTTGTTGCTGTATTTTCCCCAGTATATACTCCGGAGATATCTTTAGAATAAAGAAATAAGAAAAAATCCCAAGCCCTTTATCAATCTTGAAATAACTACCAATCCAAAAAATGGAAAAACCACACAGAATACAAAGCCCCATCAATGAGGCCAGAAAGCGGATTCTGGGTTTAAAAGAAAGTGTATTTCCATTACCAGAGGAACCATCAATAAGCTCAAGCATAATAAACCACATTCCCGGCGCGAACGTCCATGTATACCTGCTAACATAAGCAGCGTATGTAGCAAGAGCCACAAGTGGAATCGACAGCCAAAGTTTATTTCGCCAAGCCAGCATAATCAAAAGTGCACATAAAATAAGCGGTGGGTGTATAGGGCCTTGTTTCAAGAACAGAAACGTCCACAAAATCATGGCAAACCAAGTATATTTTTCACGAATAAAGGACCGAAAAGAAGCGAGACCCAAGAAAATATACGGCAATATTAAAGTTAAACCAACCCACATTCTCTCCGCCCTGATCGTAAGATCAGGGAATAAGAAGGGTATTCCGCCAACAAGCTGCCTGCCGATGTCAAGAAAGACAAAAATCTCCTGGTCTTGAGGAAAATCATATCTTTCACGACCAAATATTATCGAATAATCCCACAACCGATTCCCTTCAGACCAACCCAGTGAAAACGGGTAACTTGTAACATGACTTAAGGTTGAAGCAACAGAAAAAGAACTAGCTGTCATCACAAGCATAAACAAAAGCACCTTCTGATCAATAAACACATCTTCCTTCTTGGTAAGAAAAAAGGAAATCAAGAATAATTCCAAGACCCATAAAGTTAACCGTATATACAGGCCTTGAAAAACAACCCCCAATACTGTAAATTGAAAAAAATACACCGGAAAAACGAAAATTGCGACCGCCAAAAACCAACGCCAAAACTTCAACCTGCTGCGAAGAGCAATCAAAGTATTTACAAAAAATTTAAAGAAGCTGTCTCGCCAAATAATACAGATACAAGTAATAAAAAGTATAAAGGCAAAAAAGCAGAATGCCACAAAAATAATTGCCCAAGTAGAGGCAAATTCGCCAAGCCAGTTCCCCGTCCCCCATGCAATATCAAGGAAATCAAAGCACGAGCCCAAAAATAAACCCAAAAACACAAGAGTGATCAATAACTTTTCTGAGCATTTCATGAGTAAACACACTTATATCTATAGATTTTTGAAGAAATAATTTCAACACGGATTATATTCTATTAACATATACTGGAATATAATGGCAACAATAAAACTAGGATGAACAAGCCGAGCTCAAGCCTCAAACAAAAAACGTATTTTCCGAATTAAATTATAGAAGTTCTTTTTTAACAGGACACCTTGATAGTCCTTCTTCATTTGGGCTGCGATTACAAGCGGATCATGCCAATTTTCTACATACCTTCGACTCCGTCTTCCTGTTTCGATCAAAGCTTCTTTATCTTTCAGCCAAAACATTAAGACTTCAAAAAGAGACTCTGCATCGGCATTGATTACCGGTAATTCATGACGCATCTTCTCCGGAATAAATATCAAGTCAGATTCTCTTATATATGAAATTACCGGCTTGCCGAGAGCCATTAATTCCAACGCCAAACCACCATACCACCCGGCGTACAACTGATCAATTAGAAGATCAGCCTGCTCATAAATCTTCCGAGCATCCTTGTTGGATATTCCTTCCACCAGTTTAAAGTCGAAGTCCATCCCTTCAATCTGTAGACGTTCAATCGTCCGTAGAATCACTTCAGTTCCCTTAACGCCCCGATGGCTGGGGGCATGAACTATAAGTGGTCGTGGCTTGGGGTATGAGTCAACAAACTTCCAATCGCGCAGATCTACGTGGGCATATGGAACAAATCTTGCGCGTCCGGGTAAAACATGCCCCAAATCCGGATTCAAATAATAAATCAAATCCGCAAAGCGGTCGAACTTTTCAATAACCTTTCTCTTCTCTGCATCGCTTTCTGCTGTGTAATAGCCTGATTCAATCTTATTGGCAATGGATATTTCAAAATGCTCCAATGAATAATCTCCCTGTCGAGCGTCATCTCCTTGAAAAGTTACTGCAATACCCTTTCCCAACCAGTAAAAAACTGGGAGATCGGTCATTTGGAACACCTTGGCTAAATTCTCAGCTATCCACCACAAAAAATTATTTTTAGGCCTTTTTACTATTTGCGAAGGGAAGATCGTGCGGCCAAAATTGTAATGTATAAGATCGTAGAAAAAAACACCCTTCAAGAATAGACCCAAAGTGGAAAAGGCATAGGCACCCGGACCATCTAAAGGCTTTAGAAGGATTTCGTCAAATTGATATGAAAATAAAGTTTGACGAAATGACACAGCCCAGCTAGCCAGGCCAAGTTCACGCTCCATCCGTGCAAGGCTCTGAGGATTTCCACCAACAATATCCGGGCAATGCAATACTCGTATTTTCGACATTAATACCCCAAAACTCTAAAAAGCTTTCAATTTAATCAGCTCAGACAATCCTTGTCTGAGCGATATTCGCGGATATACACCTGTTAGATGTTTCATTTTAGTGTTGTCTGCAACCAAATTACCTGATCTTTTCTCGTCTATATAAGAAATGTGTGCGGATTTATTGCTGACCTTTGATATTAGATTTACCAGTTCGGTCATTGAAACGACCTCATCCCCGGCCACATTGAGGATTCCTTCTACAGAAGTTGATAGAACAGGAGAAAATACTCTTACAGCATCCTCAACATGGATTGGATTGATGTGCAATCCTGGCTTGCCCTCAATTGTGATCACATCCGATCCTATTATCTTTCCAATCAAATTTGGTATCAACATATTCCTTTGAGCCGGGCCATAGACAAAGAAAAACCGAAGAATAACTACCCTAAAAAATGACGTATACGCTGATAGCAATACTTCTGCCGCATATTTAGAACTGGCATAAAAGCCGGATGGATAGACCATATCTGTTTCATTCAGTTCACTTATTTTCGATGCATAAACCCCGCCCGTAGACGCAAATATGAAAGTTTTTGCTCCAGCCTGGCGGGCATATTCTGCCAGTCGGAAAGTAGCATGAGTATTTATCGAAAAAATATCTGCTGAAGCGGTTGGAAAATCCCGAAATTTCCTAGATTGCGCCAAGTGTATTACAGCATCAATCTTTTTAGGAAGAAGTTCATAATCCAAACCCAAGGATAGGTCTTGTTGAACTGAATTGCCATTTGATGATGTCTCAAACGGTAACGAAGAATTCAACAGATACGTCAGATTATGTTCCGCGGAAAGTTGATGGAGTAGTGATGAGCCAATTAAGCCAGTCGCACCTGTCAGAACAACATTCATTAATTATCTTCCCTTTGGCCGGACGGAATAATCCCAACAGATCGGTTGATTTCATCCAAAACACTTCCAATCACTTTTAGGGAATGATGCTGAAGGATAAATTTGCGTGAGCGTTCACCAATCTCTCGAATTCTCTCGCGATTTGAAATTAAATCGCGTAATACATCTTTAATCGTCAGTGGTGAGCATTTAACAATAGGAATTTCCGTAGGTCGCACCAAACCTGTAGTTATATATAAATCCTCAAGATCGCTGCGCAAATAACAAAGTACTGGTTTTCCCATTGCCATACCTTCAAGAGCAAACATAGCGTACCATCCGATTATAAGCTGATCAGCGATTATATCAACCGAAGCCATTAAATCATGTATTTGATCATTTGAGACACGTTCTGCCAGAATTAATTCGAGGTTAAAGCCTTCTGCCCTGAGGTCATCTACAGCTTGTATGAAGAACCTGGTACCTTTCATAGCACGATGATTCGGAGCGTGCAAGATCCGTATCGTGCTTACCTGGTTTTTGTCCAACAATTCTGGTTGCTTCCAACGATCAACATCAATCGGAAAATGAAGCAACATCAAGGTATCCCAATGGTACATGTAGTCCACCCATTCACAACCACCAATTATATGATCAGCATGTCTGGTCCATAAATCAATCTGAGTTCCTATCCTTTTGCGTCTTAAGCGTTGTTTGGGATAATCCCGAGTCATCGCGTCTTTGAACAATAAGTTAGCCGATCTGGTTATTTCCTGTACATCTCCTCCATATGGCATAACAATTACTTTCGATTTTGCAATACGGTATAAAAAAGGTTCTATGCGCCACAATAACACAGTACCTAAACCTAATGGCCCACCGTTAAAATAAATATACACACATTTATACCGGTGTACAGACCAGACAAACTCAATAAAGGGAAGTAACAATTTTCTTAAGGACTTTGCTTTGATCCAATTGTCTGCGCGCACATCGAATTGATTTGTAATGAAATAAACTGAATCTACGTATGTTTGTGCAGAATAACCATAGCTTTCAAGCGCCTTTTTATGATATGCATGGCTAACAAAAGGCTCCGGACCTAAACCAATATCTATGGGTTTATTACTAAACCTTCCCAAAAATGTTGTCAGCAGCAAAAAAGGAAATACCAATACCTCAAAAAGGGCACGAATGAAATTTATTAAAATAATCATTTTCTGTATTCAATTTTAATGGAATCACTTAATTCCGCGAACTGTAATGCCATAATAATCGACATAGCGGTGTACTATTTTTAATCCGGCTTCTAGAAACCAGGACTCTACTTCTTCCAAGGTATGTCGTGTGCAAAGCTGGGGGTGATACCAGTCATAGTTTATCGCCATATTATCTTCATAACTTAACGAAGGATTCCAGAAACATTTTAGAAAGAAGTGGTAAATGAACCTTTGAATTTCATATTCCCCTGCTTCAATTCCGATCACTGGAACATGCGGAACCTGCACTTTGATTTTAAGGTCGGAAAGAATTTTCCCTAATTCCGTTAAAGCCCTCATGGACTCCATCGCCTTTTCATAGGGCAACTCAGATATTTGGCTGCGAACATAGTCGTCCGCATATTCTCTCAGCGGTGCCTTCTTCTTGTAAACATATATAGCAATTTCGCCTTTGTCGTTTAACCTGGTACATAAATTTAAAAAGGCCCCGCGCGGATCAGCTGTATGATGCAACACCTCTTGACAATAAATGAGATCGAAATAGCCAAGATCGGCAAGATCGCCCAGCAAATCCTTTTGCTGCACTCTGACCCGTTCCAAGCCTGTCAGGTTCTCGCGAGCGACATCAGCTCCGGCAAAGTCAATACCCAAAATATCCGTTTCTAAAGATGAGTACTTTTTAAGCAATGCTGTTACCCGTCCATTACCACAACCGGCATCAAGAATATGCTCTCTTTTTGATAACCACTGTCGAAATTCAATCACACTGAAAAATCCATTCCGATTCAGAATCCAGTTAAAAATATCAGAACCTTCTTTCAGTGTTTCAGTGAAGGCAAGACTTCGATTTTGTTCCCACTTATCGTGGAAGCTATTATGTGTCTGTTCCGTATTTTCCATAGTTCTGATCCTCTTATTGGTATTCCACAAATTTACCAAAGTATCTTTTCTCACTTTTGCAAGCATAGCTAGAAAGTTCAGATAGTTTGTTTATCCTGCTCGTTTACAAGTATTTAATTATTCATCTATCTCTCTATATTCCAACTGTTTATCAGGAGTGTAATAAATACCTGCCATGGTTTTGTTCGTCTTAAGAACAAGATCCCCAGGAACCTCATGTATTACGCCAGAGGAGACCAAACCAAAGGTCAACTCACTCATTTTTTGCTTTTCAAGAGCCGCAATTAATTCCTTTGTGTCCAATCTTACACCCGCAGCGTTCTCTACATATGCGAACCCGAAAGTCGGATCTGCAACATACCATTTATTGTTATCAAATATTTCAAGAGTAGTATGTAATTCAGAAGCAAGGAAAATAAAGCCTCCATCCAAATCATCTCTACGACTCCATAATGAAACGATTCTTCGGGTAGAAGGAGCCAAGAAGTGGGTCATTACTTCAACTTTACCCTGACAAACAATATAACAAGAGGAGGATGCTATTCCATTTAAAAGCTCATTTGCATTATTTGAAGTACATACAGGTCGCTTCTTATCAACTTTATTATGACGCCAAAAATAATAATGCAATACTGCAAAACTTAAATCGGATTTAGTAGGTTGAACCGCAATTGGAAAGTCTGCGGCGATTCTATTTTCAAATTCGCTTGTTATATCCGCAGGATTCATTCGTGTGAGGATGGCTATACTCTGTCTTGTTTGGCCATATGACTCATAGAAAGCTGGGGAAAAGAACCGGAGATAAACATGTGCACTAGGGTTTTGAATTTCAAATATTTCAATCTTAAGAGCATTTGGATCAAGGATTATAGTTTCAGACTCTCCACCAACAAAATCAAGTCTCAGACTGGTGTTCGATTGATCATAATACACATTTAAAATTTCGCCATAAAACTGCTCATCAACGACTTGTTGGACAGACAACGAGCCAATTCCTACGGCAATTGCGATCAGGATTAAACAAAGGGTGCTTCTTTTTAAAAGCTTCTTCATATTAAGTATATAAAATTTTATTTAAATAATCTCATTATTAATACTTCTATTTTTCTAGACATTTTTTATTTGCGCGTATTGTATATTATCATTTTTTCAACATGATGGAATCTCATGTGATTTTATGGATGCGGCACCAACTTTCAAGTGACAATAGAGACCAGATTAACACAACATGATTTGCCTTTCCCGAAAAGTGTTCATCCAATTTGCGCCTTATATATGAAGGTTTAATGATACCTTGTCTACTGATATTCTTTTCAGAAAGTTGATTTTCAATCCAAAGGCGCAATGATCCGCGATACCAGGATGCATCTGGTGGCGCAAACCCCATTTTGGGCTTCGCATATATCTTGTAGGGCACCCAGGGCTTTACAGCCTCACGAAAAATAATTTTTCCAGTTTCCCCATTACATAGCTGATTCCAAGGAAGGGAGAGGGCATTATCGATAATCTCGTTATCAAGCAATGGTACGCGCGTCTCCACTGAGTGAGCCATTGACAACTTATCCTCCAACACGAGTAAACCATGTAGGTATGTCTGGCAATCTGCATACATTACTACATCCCAGGGATCCCTAGATGGGGCACTTGCCAACAAATCCCTGATGGCGTCTTTACCGGAAAAACCAGCAGCAGCACGATAAAATTCAGGTGTAAACGCCTCATCTATTTCATCAAAGTTTATGGGAAAATTCAAGTTGCGACTATACGACATAAATGGGTCGCGGTCTTTCAATTTCACTCGACCCGTCAGCCATTTGAGGAACAAACCCATGCCAGCAACATTGGAGGAGCGAGGTGTAACTGCATACCGCCCAACATAACCTCCGTGAAATTCATCACCTCCCAAACCTGACATAACCACTCGCGCATCATGTGCGACTCGGCGGGCAATAAGATAATTTACATACCCCATGCCCATACGCGGATATTCCAGAGCACCAATCGTGGCATCAAGATTATCAATCAACGCATCATTGTCAAGCTCCAGCTCAATCCTTTTAATATCTAGTGCAGAGGCAACGCTACGGGAATAATCACGTTCGTCGACAAATCGATCATGACCAACATTATCCAAGTTAAAAACACATGAATAAGCCTGCACCTGACGGTCAAGGCGGTGGGCTGCTACTGTGATCGCTGTGCTATCGATGCCACCAGAGAGATAGCTCATCACCGGAACATCAGCATCCATTTGCCTGCGCATGACATTTAATAACATATCTCTGTAGCTTTCCACGGCAACACCCATTGCACGATGATGAGTTGTACGAGAGAAATTCAAAGACCAGAAACGGTGTACTTGCACACGATCTGGCTCATAGATTTCGATGGTTCCCGGTTGAACCATACGTACACCGGCAAAAGGTGTACGTCCATGCCAGTTATTGTTTAATGTTAAATATTCCAGTACACCCTCAGGCTGCATACGTTCCTCCACCAACCCACTCGCGTGGAGTGCGCGCACTTCTGAAGCGAAGAGTATATCGCCTTCCTGAGTATTGGAAACATATAGTGGCTTGATGCCAAGTCGATCACGCCCCAAAACCAAAGTACGGCTCTTCTGAACCCATATGGCAAAAGCAAACATCCCATTTAACTTACTCACCAATGCCTCGCCCCATTCCTCCCATCCATGTACAAGCACTTCTGTATCGCAATGGTCGGTACGAAAATGATGGCCGCGGTTCTCAAGTTCGCGCCTCAATTCACGATGGTTATAAATCTCGCCATTGTAAACGACCCACACACTCCCGTCTTCGTTGCTCATTGGCTGGGCGCCCGTTTTGATATCAATAATTGCCAGTCGACGGAAACCAAATGCAACATCTGCCCGGGTTAAAAAACCAGCATCGTCCGGTCCCCGATGAGCAATGGAACCTGCCATCCTTTCGACTCGTTGTTGTGCGTCGAGCAGACGACTATAGTGTAATATCCCGGTTATTCCGCACATGTTCCACACGTAGTTAGGCAATTAAAAAAAGGGGGATTGATAAGATATTTCATGATTTAATCCAAGTCTAATTCTGAGAAATTCTTTGCATGATTTTTTTATTTATTTTTTTAGAGAAGCCGGCGGTGTCCAAATACAATTGTCCAAGTCGTTTGGAGCAGGCATCTACTGAATGATGATGTTCTACATAATTACGGCTTTGCAGGCCCAAATTCTCAAGATAAGCAGGGGATGACAAAACCAGCCTAAGCAGGGTCTGTTTTATTCTCTCTGGATGTGTTTGAAGTATTGGACAACTGTTACCCCCTAGCAACATGATTGAATCGCGAATATAACAAAGGACAATTTTACCTTTCGCCATACCTTCCAATGCTGTATATCCATAAAAACCGATCAGAAATTGATCGGCAATAATATCAATATCATCCATTAAGCGCATTAATTCATGGTTCGGCATTTTTGAGACTTTAACAAGTTCGAATGGAACACCTTCATCAGCAAGTTCCTGCACCGCTTTTTCAAGGAGCCAGCTGCCTTTAGCCCATGCATGATTTGGAGCATGAAGAATTCTCAGCGGCCGGTGCCCATCCCACTTCACCCCGACATAAGTAATCTTCTGGATATCGATCGGCCAGTAATGCAAATCAATGGCATCAGGTACATATTTCACCATGTCGCCCATTGCCAACAGCGCAGTAGCATACTGCCGATAGAAAGCCTGTTTACGGTCTGCCTCTTCAGAATCGCAAATACAATTCACCATTACTCTATCACAATGCAAACAACAATGATACCCTCCAAGATTAAATGTTTCAGAGCGTGTTCTCACATCAGCGCCATAAGCATACAAATACACTCTCTTGCCCGCCACACGAAGTTTTATTAACTCATCCTTATTAATGCCAAAACGTCCCTCGCGTGGAAGAATACCTTGATCGTAAAAGAAATGAAACACATCAAATCGAAACAAACAATATAGAAACGCAGCTCTATAGAAAAATGGCAGCAGGAAAGGCAAATACCGAGCAGTTCTTTCAACCCATTGCTGGAGGGAAATATCAAAGTTTTTGGTAATATGATAAGTAGTATATACAAAGGTTTTCGAATTAAATCCCAATAATTTATCCGCAGTTGAGAGCAGGGGAATTGTTAGAATAGGGGTGACGCCCCATAAACTTGAAGGTGTACCAAGTAAAAACAATCGCACGAAACTGACAATTCGAATAAAAGGTAAACATATCCAAAACAGCACTTGGACCGTCAGTTTTGAGAGTTGTTCAAGAAAACCATAAACTCGGTCTTTTGCGCCTGTCAACCATAATCTTCCTATATTGGCGAAAGCTCTTATAGCTATTTTTACCAAACGCTCCGCTCTTTCAAATATGCCGCTTGGGCGGATAGGTTTAGATATAATTGCTTGTTTGTAAGCCGTAACGGTTGTTTTCGCCACTTTAACCGGATCATGCCACTGCTCAACAAATAATCGAGATGCAGCTCCGATCCTGCTCAATTGATGCCGATCATGTATTAGTCTACGCAATTCATCTGCAAGAGAGTCTACAGTTACAGAAATCACCGGCAGATCTTTTGCCATATCGGCAGGGATAAACTTCAAATCATCAGCACGAATGTAAGCCATCACAGGCTTGCCTAATGCCATCAGTTCAACCGCAAGCCCTCCATACCATCCAACAAGGACTTGATCAACAAGGATATCGCAAGATTCGTATAAACGACGAACCTGATTATGTGGAATATTCTCAACAAGATCAAGTTGGATGTCTTCCCCTTCTGCACGAAGTTTTTCTACAGCAGCGATGATGTAATCAGTACCCTTTAGTTCCCGCCAAGTGGGCGCATGCAATACCCGAAGAGGACCCGGATGGCTCCAATCGTGATGTGGAGGTCTCCATGCATCAATATCGCAATTAGAGTAAGGAAGGAAACGGGCCTCTTCAATATTGTGCATCAGATCAGGGTTTAGAGCAAAGACGCCATCAAAGTAACGGCCTACCTGCGCTAAAATTTCCTGTTTGAAAAAATTATAACCAGCATCTCCGCACAAGTCCTTGCTACGGCAATTTGCACAAGCATTAATATTAAACTCGGAAAGTGCATAGGTGCTTATACGACTGTCACATCCTTGAAAAGTTACAAATGTAGCAATGCCAAGCTCTTTCAGTAACGGCAAATCTGCCAAAACACGTTTTCTTGTAAAATCAGTAAGGAAGCTTCCTCCAAAATTAAAATGAACAACATCTGCAGTGAGCAAAACCTTTGCCATCATAGCCCACCATCGTAGTGAGAGTAATGGGTCAGAACCTGGCTTCATCTGTAAATCTATATCACACGGATAACCAAACCATTGTTTGAAATATACAATCGTTTCAGATAAAACTTTATGGGTGCGTTCTCCTCTTGATAAGTAGTACGCGTTCCCTCCAACATCATAGGGACCATGAAAAACACGAGGCTCTAGTCTTTTGAATTCATTACTCTTCATAACCTCCCCCCAAGGTATTGATTAGACGTTGCGACATTTGCAGGAGAAAAATCAGGGTTTAGATTACTCAATGTGTTAGCATTGCGACTACCCTTCAACCCAAGATCTTCCTGATATATAGAAAGAAGATGCTCAGAGACTATCTCACTGCCGTGAAATTCGTGAACATACTCGTAACACTTCCTTCCAACCTCTTCACGTTTTTCTGCTGAAACAACAAAATCGCGTAGTACAGAGACCAGATTCATGGGATTCACATCCACCACCGGGCAATTCGGCGTAAGGTGAGTATGTGATGCGGGATTACAACTCAATACTGGCAATCCATATGCCATGGCTTCTATGGCCGTATTACCATATGATCCGAGATGCAATTGTTCGATGAAGATATCCCCGCTTCCATATAACTTTATAGCTTCGGCGCGCGACATATTCTCAATAAATTTAAGGCTTATATTGAAACCCTCATCTTGCAGTTTGTCAACTGCAGCTATAACAAGATCCGTACCCTTTTCATAGCGTTTGATCGGCCCGCCCGAAGGAGCATGAAGGATTACAATTGTCTTATCCGTGCGATATTTATCAGGCAAGGGAGGCGGGATTTTGGCTAGATCCGGATCAAGGGACAGGGGCATATATTCAAAATCTGGGGAGCAATGACATAAATTCGGTGTTGAGACAAAAACTCTATCAGCAAATTTAATAGCCCGATGAAAACGTGCAAAGTACTGCTCACGCCAACCCATTAGCTTACAATGAGCACAGGCATCGGCAGCACTTTGCCCGCGGCTGCCAAATTCAGGTGCGATTTTGGCCAGAATAAAACATCCTCGGAAGTGAAAGTAAACCTTACGACCCGATTTCCTAATAAATTCAACGTCAATATTATCCGGAAGAAAACTTAAAAACCAATTGAAGTGAAAAACATCGTACTTTGGCCAATTCTCAATAAAATATTGATACAGATGCAACAGATTATAATCATCTGTTATGAGCATAGGGCGGGGTGAAATGGAATTTTCCCATATATTTTCAATGTCCAAGTCAAATTTAATATGTTCAAAGTAAAAATCCGGATGGACAATATCACTTCTTACCATATCCGGAGCCTGATATCCTGGATTGTAATCGATTGTTTCTATGCGACTTTTTACACCAAAGGTATTCAGACCTTGTTTCAGCAATGCAGGCTGAACGGTTGAATACAAGCCATGAAAGACATTTAAAGGCACTAGAGATGTCTTGCGCTTCATGGAAGATAGTTGAGTATGCATAGCCTTACGCATCTCCAAAGCATATCGACCACTCGCAAATAGAATAATATTACGTCCATAAATCCTGAGTGTGGTCGGAAAAATCAATGAAATAGGTGACAATAGAAACAAAAATACCTTACGCAGGACTTTAGTAAAAAAAGGAATTACCATGCCTGAAGTTTTACGAAGGTAAAACCAAAACCTACCAGGGTCGGCTAGAATTTCATTTATAATGACATGGACGCGGTTCACGAATCTACTCAAAACACACCTGCACACCATCTGAAAATTGCGTAACAAACATTTCAAACCACCTTCTTCGAACGCAATGCAAAAAAAGTACTCCACTTATCAACTGGATATTCTTCAAAAACCGTAAAGTATGGTGATATTGCATCCAGGAACCAATCACGATCAAAATGGAATAGGTGATAATCATCCACCTTATCAATGGTACTCTGATAGGGATTATAAGGCATTGAGCCGGGGACAAACCCAACCCAGACTATAAATACACCGTCTTTAGAAAGAACACGATATATTTCCTCAAAAACCTTATCCAGCAGGAGAACATGATCAAGAGAAGTGGCAGCAACAACAACCTTGAACTGGTCATCCTCCCAGGCAAGATATTCAGCAAAACCCTTAATGAAGTGAAATGGATGATCTTCAGGCTCGGAAAGGGGATCAACACCATAAACGGCCTCTACTGGATAATCTTCCAGATATGTTGGTCTTGATTGCGGCCCACAACCAATGTCAAGCACCCTTCCTCTGAGGTAAGGCACAAGAAAGAACCGAAATAATGTTGCCATCGGGTGGCCAGATACGCTACAACTGTTGACCGGCAACCCATCATAAGCCTTTTCGTTTACCTCTAGTAGCGGCCTCCAAACCGCGTAAGCATCGGGAGCAATTTGTTGCAAGAGATCAAATTGTTTTGAGATTGGAATTATATTTTTTAGTTTTGCTGGCGCTGCAAGATTCACAGGTGTGTTGATAGAAGAATGATAACGTAATGTTAAGAGAGATTCGCGAAGAAATCGTTGTTGTTGGACCGAATCCAGTTGGATCAAATTCAAATTACTATGCAATTCGCTAATCTCGCTTCTAAACTGTGCAGCCTGTTGCTGCATCTCAGCAAATTCGCCACGTAAACGCATGATTTGCTGTTGTACATCAACAACTTCACTACTCCACTTCCAAAATCTCATGCTCATGAGGAAACTTCTCGTTTTGCTAAAAATATTCATTCTGAGTCTATCTTAATTTTCACAATTTATGAAATTATAATTTACACAGCCGATGTAGGCCGGGTTGTATCACGTGAAAAATATATAGGATGCAATAAAAACTCAATCCTTATACCATTTGGCAGGCTTTCCAGAACACGAAACATTTTCTTTGTATCAACCTTCCAATACCATGATGGTTGAAAAAAGCCATGTACTTTAGTTGCAATTGTCCATCGATTACCACCATGATGCCATACAATAGTTTCAAAGCCTCTTTCATAGCACGGGTTATCCAAGAGGTATGTACGCATCCACTTCTCCGATTCCACACTATTCGAATTAGTCGAGTTACACCATTTTGTAATTTTAGAATTGGACGACCTAGCCGTACTTTTTCGGGGGATAGGGTAATTAGCTTCATATGTTAAGCCAAGTTTAGTTTCTGTAAGAACTCCTAAAGGATAGGATTTACCTTTTATTTCCCCTACTGATCTGTCAAAAAGTCTATATCCGCCAAAAATCTCAAAATTTTCAGCATTATAAACTGGAAAGCTGTTATGGGCTACAGTTCCATTTATATGAACCCCTTGTGAACGAAGCCAATTGATTTCCTCAATTATTGCCGTGGCACCATCAACATCATGATCCAAATAAAGACTTAACGCATCGGTATGTAAGCCAATCTCACATCCACAAACAATAAGCGCTTTAACCAAATCTTTCAGTAACGGATTCCGATAAAACACCTGCCCCTGCATGACTCCATAATAATATGCGGTGTGAAGAAGGAAAAAACTTGATGGTATACCAAAGCGGGCATTATAACGAGCTAATCGCACGGCGGCTACTGGCTCTACATCAATATCAAACCGAAGAGCAATAGTTTTATTGAAACCCCTTCCAGATGACATCAGATCCTTTACTGGAACTAATTGAATATCGGTTATGGAACGCAGATCATCAATAAATCTTTGATAATCATCAAATCCATCTAGGCAAAGACTAGTGTCAAGAAATTGTTTAATCTGTGCATAAGTTTCCCAAAAACTATCTTCGGAAAATCCTATTTCATTAACTACATAAGGAGAAAAGGAACTCTGCGGTAGCTCAGGTGACATTAAACCTCATTCTACTCTTTAGTAAAATAATCTAACTCGAACAATCATCATCGTTTTAAACGAAATATTTAGTATTCTATCCATAATTAAAGTTAAGCATACCAGTAAAAGACACCATTCAACCTCTATCAAATACACCAAAATTCTACACAAAACTTTGCTTATCCATTGTTATGTGCTAATAACTTATTTTGAGCACTTACAGCATACCCTAATCGAGTCATGGTTTCTCCAGCTATCAAATTAAATTTCTCGTGGTGCTCACCATTCCAAGCAGGCCATCGAGGAAACGATGTACCCTCTGTTACCCCCCGTTGACTAAGAGAATTTATTCGTTGCTTAAGCGCATTATCAATTGCATCTTCAACAAGTCCAGTTAATCCTAAAAAGGTTGTAACACTACTAATATCTTGTAGGGTCGGAGATGTGTAATCCAGTGTTACCCATGCATCTTCAGGCAACTTAGTTAACTCATTAAGATAGAGGCTATTAATCCGTTGCCAATAATATGCACACATTTCAAAACGACTTAGGTTTTCCCATTTCTCGTATATAGGCTCACTAGGAAGTGGCCGTGGACGTGAGTAGTCAGATGTATCCAGATGAACAGGCAGGTTTGCTGCAGCATTTATAGCTGTTGGAGTCAACTCTCCAGGGTCAACACTTTCACGATAAATCGTGCCAAATTTACGGTTATGCCAATCAAGTAATGAACGTACTACATCTCTTCCATCTCTTTTAAGAAACACAAACTTACATCCAAGCTCCTCATACAAGTATTTAATAAACGGCCCATAGGTGAGGTTTTTCTCCCCATAAATTTCGGATGTGCTCAACCCCTCAAGTACACGCGGAATGACTGTCCGGTGTAACACGGAAACCGGATCATAAAGTCGCCCGTCCATCATTTCACGAGTTTCTATATTCAAATTAGGCGCAGGCTCTATAACACACACGCCATTAGTGGCCAAATCCAGAATACGCGCTAAAGAAGTAGATCCCGAACGCGCGCAGGATAAAATAAAGAAAGATTTCTTAGTTTTGATTGATTTCATTATAAAAGAGTTTCTTGAGACCTTAAATTTACTTTCTAATAAGTACTACGGCTTATTTTTGTGACTTTTTTCGATTCATGTTAGGTTAAAAATCATATCAACCCTCAAAGCTCCATCTTTATGAAATCAAACTTCATAAAGGCTTTAATTTCAGGGTTTATCATTTTCTTTTATTATCTCAACTCTGGCGCGGTAATTTACCGCACCAAACTGCACAGTTTGTATTTCTTTAGTAATTGAGAAACGAGAAATTGAAGTTTTCCGATCAAACACCTCGGTTTCTGACTGAATAATGTCTTTGTGCCAAGGCGATGTATTTGCAACAGCAGTTATTTCATAATCCCCAGAGGAAAAATAATTATCATCAAAATTAAAGATAACCGTAATATTTTTCGCCCCTGAAGTATCGAGTTGGCGATGATAATCAGATGGTTGCCAAAACATGTAAACGCCATCTGTCCTATAAACTATCAGGTTTAGACAAAAAGGCGGGGCATCATCAAGGCATTCAACATGAACGTGAATGGAAAAGGGTTCTCTTTCAGCAATAGTATTCTCTAAACTCTTCTTCCCAATTGCTACTGCATCCAATATCTCAATCGGTGATAATCGTCTTTCCTTTACAGTAATTTTTGCCTGTTCGATACTAATATCGTCAGTCGGAAACAGCATCTCGCTGGCAACAAAACGAATCCATCCTTTAGACAGGGTTTCTTTGGATAAAATTTTAAATGGCTTCCAGACTACAGCTATTGGATCAACATACTCTAAAATAAGGTCGGTACTTGAATCAAAAACTTCGGTCCAAGTGACTTTAATTTGCCAAGCCTGCGAAGCGAATTCGGCAGGGCGTTTGAGAAGGATATGGCCACCTTTCTTAGCTCCTGTTCGGGGAGTCAACATCCGTACAATTACATTTTGGCGAGTATATAGACGTCCCCATTCGCAACCCATCAGTTCTAAGTATGAATCAAATCGATTATTCGAATCATCCAAAGGTACTTGTATGTTATTCTCTTGAAAAGGCGAGTCCCACTGAAATCGAATCTCTTGAATATAACGAGCGCCAGCAGTTTTCGAGTCTTCAGGCAAACGGAGTCTCAGTCGAACAATATCTGGCCCATCAAGATCATCTGGCATGACTAAGTGAATATTTTTTTCAATCCTTCTAATGTTTGCTAAACGAATTGACTGATCATTGCTACGCGCCATATCCTCTTCATACATATTGGTCACATGGTCCACTGACCCTTGCAAACGAATACTGCCGTCTTCAATCCAAATCGCAGTATCACACATTTGCCGGACAGCGGCAGTCGAATGACTGACAAAGAGCAAAGCCTTACCCTGATCGCATACGTCTTTCATGCGGCGGACCGCCTTACCCGCAAAATATCCATCGCCGGCACCCAGAACCTCATCTACAATCAGGATTTCAGGGCTTATCGCAGTGCCAATCGCAAAAGACAAGCGGGCGCTCATGCCAGAGCTGTAAGTTTTGACAGGTTGATAGATAAATTGGCCAAGCTCAGCAAAATCAATGATCTCATCCGTTAGCAACTTGATCTGGCGGTTGTCGCATCCACGCATTAACAAGTTGAAGCGAATATTCTCAATTCCACTTTCTTCAATATTCCATGAAGGGGCAAGGCTCAGCAGGGCAGAAATCGAACCATTTACATGTACTTTACCCGAGGTGGGTTTGAGATTTCCAGCGATAATTTGCAAAAGAGTGCTCTTTCCGGCACCATTCGGCCCAATAAGGCCAACACGCTGTCCCGCGTCAACATTAAACGAAATATTATGGAGAGCCCAAAACAAGTCATGTTGCACTTTTCCGGTTACGGTTTCCCAGAGCATATCAGAGGGTTTCTTATAAATCGGATAGGCTTGTGATAGATTTTCAATGGAAATAACAGAAGAACTCATAATACATTCCCAAACATGATCCTTAGTTTCCTAAAGAACCGATATCCAAATATAAAAATAAACAAGCTCAGAACAATATTAACCAACCATGCCATCGGGTGTGCAAACCATCCAAAATATAGTACATCTTGAAAACACCATATCAAATAACTAAAGGGATTCAAGTATAAAATCGGCAGAAAAGGTTTCGGAACATACTCCGGCAGGTAAAAAGCCGGGATCAGATAAACACCAACAACTGCGAATACTTGAACCAGATCTTTTATATCGCGAAAATATACGCCAATAGCTGATAGAACATAAGACACTCCTATCATGGCTAATACTTGAAAAAAGACCAATACTGGCAAAAGGAAGTAAATCAGCGGTAACATGTGCTGCGAAATCAATACATAAATTATAAGGAGTAAAAGAAAAATGACCTGCGTAATCAGTGTAGCAATGACCCCTTTTACAGGTAAGACTTCTATCGGAAAGACAAACTGTCTCACAAGGTTGGCATTCCCAACGATCGCAAAACTGGCCTTGGCCATGGATTCCTGAAATGCCATCCATGGAATAAGTCCAGAAAGCATGTAGATGGTGTAATTCAACGGCATGGTAGCAGTACTGCCAATCTTTACCTTGAATACGAAGCCAAAAATAAAGGCATATACAAGCATCATGATCAACGGATGACCTATCGCCCAAAACACGCCGAAAAACTGCCCTGAGTAGCGATCCGTGATCTCGCGCTTGGCCATTTCCATAGTCAACTGGCGATGACGTGTTAGCAAAATTATTAGTTCACGAAATGCCTGAAGATTACTCTTAGGATCGACAATTGACTTCATACTACATCGGTTTTCCGTTAATAAAGGTTTTGATCCAAGCCTCGAAACTAAGCAGGGACCAGATCAATAGACGACGGTTCTGTTTACCGGTTAAATGCTCGTTCACTAACGAATGTACAATATCATGATCAAGATAGTCATAAATACCCGCACGGCGGTCCAATATTTCATGACGAACATAGTCAATACTTTCACCCTTGAACCAACTCGCATCAGGCGCAGAAAAGCCCTGTTTCTCAGAATTCGCTATTTCCTCTGGAATATAGCGAGACATTACCCGTCACAAGGCACGTTTTCCATCCCGCGTACGTTGAAAATATTTATCACTCTTTCCTGCTTCATTTTCATTTACTCGAACAGCCTCGTTCAAATTTGCAAGCTTCAAGTGGACCGGCAAACGCATGGCAAAATCCACCAGATCATTATCCAAAAACGGCACACGAGTTTCAAGTCCATGAGCCATACTCATCTTATCTTCAACAACCAACAGTCCATGCAGGAAAGTTTTTATTTCAAAATAAAGGGAATGGTTGATGTAATCTTCCGGGCGCGCGAGTTCATTAGCATGCTTCGTAAAAACACCTCGAAAGATATCCCGTGTCTGGATGTGTTTTACATCGGACCAAATCGGCTTGAATACCCGCTTGATATCGCCATTCGGAATTAGCCGCTGCCAATAAAGATAATACTTGTCAATGTAGTCATCAAAATTCGTATTCACAACTGCGCGATAATAACGCCAGGGATAACCGCCAAATATTTCGTCCCCGCCGCCCCCGGAAAGACACACCTTGACAAATTTACTGGCAAGTTGCGCTGCATAATAATTTGGATAACTCTGCCCCAGGCGCGGTTCCTCGATATGCCAAGCCAATTTCGGCATGATTCTTTCCATATCGCCTGCCTTCAAAACCATTTCATAGTGTTCAGTTTTGAAGCGGTAAGACATCATCTCAGCTTTGGCACGTTCGTCAAAATTAATTTCCATACCTGAAGCGGAATTGAGATCAAATCCACAAGTAAAACTCTTCATGTATGGCAATTGGCCCGCTGCAATCGAGGTGATCGTTCCTGAATCCATACCACCACTTAAATATGCACCCACATCAACGTCGCTAACCAACTGGCGTACTACAGCCTGGCGAAGGAGACGATCCAGTTCCTCTATGTATTCTCGTTCGTCTCGAACGATGTCAGGCTCGTAAAAGTGATAATCCCAATAGTGATTAGGATTTTGTAGTTCAATATCTCCCAGATGCGTACGAAGAAACGACCCCGCTGGAAGGAGACTTACTTTCGAAAAAAAAGTGCGATCGGTAAAAATATTTTGGAATGTAAAATACTCAAGCAGGGCTTCTCTATCGAGTTCCATCCTGCAGATTGGGTGTTGAAGTATCGCTTTAACTTCAGAACCAAACAGGAATGTATTGCCGAATAATCCATAATACAATGGTTTTATACCGAATCGATCCCTTGCTAGGAACAGTTCTTTGCGAACCCGGTCCCAAACTGCAAAAGCAAACATGCCATTGAATCTTTCAAGGGCTTTTTCACCCCATTCCATATAAGCATGTAGTACAACTTCACTGTCGGAGCGGGAATAGAATTGATGTCCGCATGCTTCCAATTCCAGGCGCAACTCCCGAAAATTATAAATCTCTCCGTTGAAAATAAGTATAAAATTCCCATCCGAGGTCATCATGGGTTGATGACCTGATGGAGAAAGATCAATAATAGCCAACCGGCGATGGCCTAATCCAATCGGGCCGTTTGTATAAAACCCTTCGCCATCAGGGCCACGATGCGCAATTACATCAGTCATTCTCTTTAAAATAACCGAAGAGGCTGGTTCGCCTTGAAGATTTAACATTCCTGTAATTCCACACATAATGGTAAGAGGCGGTATCTATCTTTGGCTATTTCGCCATTCAACAACTTGCCGCAGCCCTTCCAACAAGGGAGTTTTGGCCGTAAAACCAATCAAATGTTTAGCTTTTTCTGTACTACCAATTCGTTGGGTTACAAAGCTTTGTTCCTGAGGTCGATATTCAGGCTTTAGAGTCGACCCGGTTAATTCCAGCAGGATATCAACAAGCTCATTAATGGTTGTACCAATCCCCATGCCAATATTAAAAAACTCATCTGTGCAATTAGCTTTCATCCCCAAAATATTGGCTTCAGCAACGTCTTTCACGTATATAAAGTCATACATTTGCATGCCATCGCCAAAAATGATGGGGGGCTTTCCATCAAAGATGCGATCCAGAGCCTTCATAATCACACTTACATACGTACCTTCATAGTCCATGCGTGGACCGTAGATGTTCATATAGCGATTTCCAATATAGGGCAATTTGTGCTGCTCATACATAGCTCGAAACATTTGCTCAATAGCAATTTTCGTCGCACCATAAGTAGTGCGATTATTGAACGGGTGCTCCTCTGTCATCGGAGTAAAAAGCGCATTCCCATATACAGAAGCGGACGAAGAATAAACAACCCGTTTCACTCCCAACTGTTGACATGCCTCCACTACATTCCAGGATCCCATAACATTTACTTCCCAGGCAGTGCGCGGCTCATTTACACACTCACCAAGCCATAACGAAGCCAGCAAAAACACGCCATCCACACCTTCCAGATTGCGCCGCAAGTCATCCCAATTGGTCATCGAAGCTTCAACTACTTTAACTTTTCGGCTTTTGAGTGCCTCCACTAAATTAGAGCGGGAACCACGTACAAAATTGTCATATATAACGATCTCTGCAACAGGCTCGTCAATCAATTGGTCCACAATGTGCGATCCAACCAACCCTGCTCCGCCAATTAGGGCAATTTTTTTATCTTTTAATTCCATATCAGGCCTTCCTATTGAATAATTTCTGTCTTTCCCACAAATCCATTTCTAGAATTCTCACACAGATAAAAGGTTCCGTCAAGCGAACAATGAACGCATAATGAATATAATGAATATATCGAACATTTTACTTGGGCAAATAGGGCGCGCAGTCAATCAATCTTTCCTTCGGCACAAATAACTCCACTCCAACCTCTTTAAGCTTTATCTTGGCCTCATAATAACACAGGACCGGAGTCGAAACCCACTTTACCCAGGCATTGTTTTCCTCGCCAAATTCAAAGGAGCTATCCTGAACAGGAGTTCTCAGAAATTCAGAAATTATTAATTGAAATCTAGCCTTTGCCAGATCATCATAAAAGCCTTGAAAGTATTTTTTATCCGAACTTAGCGCCTGATTCATTAACACTTTTTTTTCGTACTCGGGAACAAGAGGTACATTCTTTACATAGCCAAATGTCAATAGTTGCCGTTGGTCTAAAAAGAGCACCTCACCACCCTGAGATAATGCCAGCTCAACTTCCATACGAATCGCTTCGAGAGCTGAATTCGCTATCTCATCTGATGGATACATATCAAAGGATCTTTCCGAAGCGAGTGCTGTTGAGGGAACATCCTTCAGCGTAGCAATCCAACTCAAATCTTTGGCAAAATCAAAAGATCGCATATCTCCCAACGATTGAACACCAGGGATAAAAAGGAGAAGGATAAAAATCGATTTTATCCAAAGAGGTTGTATTTCCATTTGCAAAAACAACTCTTTACCTGCCTTTTCCCAGGCGATGACTGCAGTAAATAACAATCCGATGATAAACATATCCATATTGTGCAGATCACCACCGCCTCCAATTTTTGTGCTCACTATCAAACCGACAGCCAGAAAAGAGATCAAGGATGCAAGTATAATCAACCCTTGCCATATATTCTGTATCCACCTTTTAGAGAAAGCCATGTACAGCAAGACCACAACTAAAGGTAATGTTGCCAAGAGGAGGCCAACCAAAATTCCAATGCCATAAGTCGCATTCGGCAAGAGACGATACCATAAAAGGGGTTGTTCTGACACTGAAGCCGTAACGCCGGCCGTAGTGATCGCCACAGATGCTGCTGCATTACCCATCAAGATGCCGATAATTTTCGGACCAAGATACCCTCCACCTGTACCAGCCAAACCTAATAATATTCCTCGCACCCAGGCATTCCGTGGGATTCTTGCGTTGTCCTGAAGAGAAGCACCAGCAAACTCAAGCATAGCGATCCAAATGCCGGGAGCAAACATCCAGGTAAATCGGCTCTTGACTGCCATAAAACCTACAGCAAAAACAAGCGGGGCCGCAATCCATAGAGGGCGACGCCAAACTAAAACGACAAGGACCGCATAAATAACCAATGGCGTGTGAATCGGCCCCTGAGCCACAAAAATCAACGTCCACAGGGTTAATAAACCCCAAGTTAAAATGTTCTTCCTCTCAAACTGAAAAGCTGCAAATCCCAAAAAGAGATAAGGCAATAAACTTAATAAGGCTACCCAAAATCTTTCCATCTCAATAGTAACAGTGGGCAACAAAAAGGGAAGACCACCTACAAATTGCCTGCCAACATCAAGGAAGGGTACCAAAGGTTTATCTGCCGGGTAGTTATAAAGACCTCTCCCAAACATAATGGAATAATCCCACAAACGATTCCCCTCGGACCATCCCAGGGAAAACGGATAATCTGTTACACGCATAAATGGAGCAACAATTACAAACTCCCCTGAGGCTAAAAGAATGGCGATAAAAAGTTCGGGCCAACCAAGCAGGGCATTTCCCCTTTTGAAGAGAAAAGCCAAAATAATCACCATTAAAAAGCATATTACCAACCGAATATAAATATCACTAAAGACCACACCCCAAGGCGTATATTGAAAAAACCAGGCAGGAACAACAAAAACAAAGGCTACTAGGAACCAGCGCACATTCCCGGCGCGTTCTCGAATTCTAACAATCCTTTTAAAAATAAAGTTGATTTCTTCTGTTTTACACAACACGTATCCTGCGCCAAAAATCATAAGCACACAAAAACCAACATAAAGGGAGAAAAAAACACCCCATTTTAGTGAGTACAATCCCCACCAAGACCCGGTGCCCCATGCTATTTCATTAAATGCAAAACCTGATCGAACAATCGCGTAAGAAAATGCGACCCATAACGATATCTTGCCAAGATATTTGTCCATCAGCTTACTACACTCCCCTTTGACTTGGATAACAAAACCCCCTCAAAAAATGCGATCCGCTTCAATTCTTTATTTAACTGGTCAAGCCTTTCAACCAGTTTTCTTTCCACACGTACACCACGCATTCGATAAGCAAAGTCTCGAATAACCTGTGCATGAGTTTGAATATTATCCTCTTTATTTGGTATCCTAAGGATAAAATCGAAATTCAGATCATCCAAATCAGTATCAACATAGGCAATAACCAAGGGCAATCCAAATGCAAGACACTCCCGACTCTTGAGGGGTGAAGCTTCCTCCAGGTGAACACGATGCAATGCAAGCGAACTAATCGCAACATCCGCCATCTCTAATACCTTTATATAATCTTGAAATCCCAAATAACCGTGCAAGCTTATGTTTGCAGGCAAAGGTTCTAATTCAGGCAGTTCGTGATAACCAATAATATCTAAATGAACGTCGGGAGTAAGACGTGCAAGCATAACCAGTTTATCCATGCCATGCCAAGCATAGCCTGGATTTCCAATAAAAACTACTCGCGGATTCTTATTAGCTGGGGCCGGTAATAACGGAAACTCCTTGAGGTTAATTCCATTGGCTATTACTTGAGTTGGCTTATGATAACCTGCAAAAGCTGAAGAATTTGCCAATTCGCGAGAAACTGTTATTAATCCATGGATACGGCGAAACAGAATCCCACGAGTAAGGCGATTATAAACACTATAAATCAGGCCAAGTCCTTCATGCTGAGTTAAATCATTGGTATTAATTTCCTCTATAACACAAGCTATGTTAGACAATAAATGCAAAGGGTAAACATAAATACCATAACGCAAATAAATTATATCTGGGAGAAAATCCTGTAAAGCTGCGAACATTTGTCTTGCAGCTGCCACACGATTAAATTCGGTTCGCACCTTTCCCGTTACGTTATAAAAAAAATAATTAGCGTCTATTAAATCAGCTGGTGTTTTATATTCTGCAGTATGCATAAACAAACATACTTCGTGGCCCATCTTGCGCCAAGCCGCAATCTGCGATTGAATTTTTTTGCCCACGCCACTATCTCGAGTACGGGGCCAATGCAAGCTGACATATGCAATACGCATAAAACTCATACTTCCTTATCTTTCTAAATTTTTCAACTCTGAAGCAGGAGATTGGGAAAGTAGGTGTTTCCGTTTAGTAAACAGATTAGTGAGAGAAAAAGCCTGAACATAAACCCAAACTTTATGCAACTGCTGACTATTCTGATTGCGAATCGCAATCGGCAATTCATCTTTTATTTTTTTGCCATTCCAAACCGGGAATTGTTGAAACTCCATGCTGTTCACTAGATCACACATAAACTCCTGAGAACGGGGGGAAGTCCATGCCTCCATCAGGTTGGGGAAACCGAGCTTTTGCTTACGTGTGCGAATCGATTCAGGTAAAATATCGTGCAGGGAATCGCGTAGGATTCTCTTTGTAAAGCCACCGCCAATTTTGGATGCAGAGGGAAGTGAAAACATAAAACATACCAACCGCCAATCCATAAGTGGTGCACGAACCTCAACACCATGAGCCATCGACAATCGATCAAAATTGCGCAGGACCGTGGGAAGTTGTGCAAAGTGAAAATCAACATACATACTCTTAAAAAGGTGGTTCTTATCTTCCAGAGAAGCCAGGTCAAGATCCATGGAAGGAAAGACAAAGTCAGCCGGCTGGATTTGCAGCCATGAATGCCTCCGATCATTTTTCTGCCCGCCAAAAAATTTCTCGATGCTCTTAAGATAAAAATTCTCGCCTGGGAAAGGATCAAGGCCCCTTAAAGTGGAGGTCAAGTCGATGACACGAGAAAGTGAAAATCGCGAGACGGAATCACGTATTGCAGGTGCAAGATACCAAGGATAACCGCCAAGTACTTCATCACCCCCATGACCATCCATTGTAACCACTACACCGTTTTCGCGTTGAGTCTTATATATCTGCCATGGACCAAAATGAATATCAGATATCGCCTCCAGATGAAACAAAACTTCATCAAAATGATCCATATATGAATTAGCATCGGCCGTACAATAGACGGGCTGCGCACCTGTATGCATCACCATTTCATCTGCATATTTTCTTTCATCAATCAATGCACCCGGATAGGTCATAATGAAGGCTTTTTGCCAATCGCCGGCAATGCGATCCCGTTTTGCTCCAGTGGAATTACTGATGAAATGCATACCACTCAGCACAGAACTTGAGTCGAGGCCGCCGCTTAGCGCAGTACCAATGGGCACATCGCTTCTCATACGGATACGACAGGCATCCAAAAACAATTCACGAAAGTGCTCAGCCTGCGCCTCATATGCTTGTGGAGCCGATTCAAGGTGATCGAGCGTATTCCACCAGCGGCGCAGTCTTGGTTTTTCACCCGACAGTAAAGTAAGACAGTGCCCGCCCAGCAAATTCCGAAGGCCAAGAAGAATACATCGCTCATTCCCTTCGACCATTCGTTCATTTGAAAGGGCGAGTGCGATCATGGCATAATCAAACTGCGGCTGAAACCAATCCAACGCAAGAAAGGCTTTCATTTCAGACGCAAAAGCAAAGTGCTTTTCGTCAGAATAATAAATAAGAGGTTTTACTCCAAATCGATCGCGAGATAGAAACAGCTTCCTTTCCACACGATCCCAAATAGCAAATGCCCACATGCCATTTAGCTTTAGCTGGCAATCTTCGCCCCAATAGTCGTAACCTGCCAGAATTACTTCTGTGTCTGAATCTGTCTTAAAAGAATAGCCAACTTTCATCAGCTCCAATTTAATTTCAAGAAAATTATATATTTCGCCATTATATGTAATCCAATACCTCTCGTTACCAAATGACATAGGCTGGTTGGCCGATTCGGAAGTATCTAAGATTGCAAGTCGACGATGCCCCAATCCAACATTAGCAGAAGAGTCAATGTAAAACCCACTTCCATCTGGTCCACGGTGATTAAGTGCATCTGTAAAACATGCTAGAGCCTGTTTAGATACAGGAGAATTATTCAAATTCCAAAAACCGACAATGCCGCACATAATTATTTATTATCTCCAAGTAATTTCAACCGTTTTGCAAATAGACTGAAATTCACATCCGCATTATAGCGTTCCTTCCAAGTCAGGTAGCTACCTTCCCTCTTACTAGCCACTTGGGAGGGGTTATCCAGAAACTCAAGAATGGCGTTTGCAATTTCTTGCGGCAGCGGATTTGCGCTTATTAAAATACCATTTCTTTTTGTAACAATTTCGGAATTCCCACCCACCGTAGTGGCAATCACCGGAATACTGCAACTAATTGCTTCCATGATAGAAACTGGCGTTCCCTCAGTAGCACTAACATTTACGAAAACATCAACTTGGTTTTCTCTATAGAAATTCATAAGAGCTGACTTATTTGAATACCCAGGAAAAAGCGCTTTTGCGTTAGCCGGGAAACGATCATTAGCAGTATCTTGAAGTTTACTACGCGCACTCCCATCACCTAGATGAATCCATTCAAATTTCTGAGATGGTCGTTGTTGAGCTGCAAGAAGTATGCCCTCTAAAAGCAAGTCAACCCGTTTGACAGGTACGATGAAAGAACAGGAAACAATACGAAAGACACCGTCAACTGAAGCCGATGTTGTAAACCCAGCCTCAGTCACACCTAATAACGCAGTTTCATAAAATGAGGAATATTCCGGATAGCGTTGCAATAGATAATTCAAGCCCGCATTGGAGTCAGGAAACAATACATCCAAAAATGACAATGCAGTGCGTCGAAGTGGCCAATAAGGCGGGTTGTAGTAATGTTCTTCATAAAGGTCATATCCGTGAACACGAGAAACAATATGTAGATTGGGATAAAGACATTTTGTCAGGCCAATGCCCATGGAACTACTATCAAACCAATAGGTATAAAAAATGATCTGACTTTCGTCATTGTTTTGATTTAACCAGGTCTCCACCCATTTTCGCGTCAACTTTGCAACTGCAACGAATCTGACCAATCGGAGCAATGCGCTTGGGTAAAGAAGTAGTGAGGGTCGAGAAAACAGTTCGCGATAAGTTAATCGCGAAGTCAAAACACGGCCGGTTAAAGATAACCAATTGACCTTTTTTAATAATTGAGCATAACTCTCATCCACCTCCACACCAGAAGGAATTGAAAGATGCTGGCCCTCATTTTTCTTAGGAACAAGAACGACACGGTCAAATATACGCTTGAGATATTGAATCTCAATATCTAGAAATGCCTGTTCCCCACCAACATTAAAAGGATAAGTAGAAGTAAATACAACTAGGTGCACTAAGGATTCCTCAAATTCCTAGGGAAGGCGGCAAAAACTTATCTTTATATGAAGCAAATTCCTCAATGGCACGCTGGTAATCATCATGACGGCCAATATCAAGCCAATAACCATGAAAATTATAAGCATTTACTCGTTGATTATCTTTCATCAGAGCGAGTATAAGTTCTGGCAGATCCAGACGTTGATCAGGTTGAATATAGTTCAAAATAATAGGCTCAAAGATATAGATTCCCATACTGACCGAGTAGTGGTAAGTCGGTTTTTCAATATAGTTTTTCACCCAGTCGTTACTATCAGTCTCTATCACACCAAGGTCAATCTTTACATCTCTTTGATAACAGGCAACTGTTGCCAACGCACCACGTTCGCGATGGTGCCTTAACATTGCGCTATAATCAATGGTTGTCAACAAATCCCCATTCATTACAAGAAAAGTATCCTTCAAATCAGGAATTAATGCAATCGGCCCAGCTGTCCCCAAAGGCTGTTCCTCTCGGGAATAGCTCAATTGCACATTAAATTTACTGCCATCTCCACAGTAGGCCATGAGCAATTCAGCAAGGTAACCAACTGCAAGGGTTAGCTCATTAAATCCATGGATCTGCAGCTGACGAATAACTACTTCCAAAATTGGCATTTCACCAATCGGCATCAATGGTTTAGGGAAGACAGTTGTATATGGAGTTAGGCGGGTACCTTTACCACCGGCAAGAATAATCGCTCTCATCTTTTCTCTATAGAATATATTGGCCAAGACGATACATATCCATATGCATGGAAATCCACTCAATAGTATATCTAAGACCTTGATCTAAACCAATTTTGGGTTCCCAACCTATCATCTGTTTTGCTTTTTCATTAGATGCCCAAAGTTTCATTACTTCACTTTTGCCGGGTCTTATTCGTTGCATATCTGTCACCACCTTGGGAGTCTTTCCAAGAATATTGAATATTTTCTCTGCCAGATCACCAATCCGTGTTGTATTGTCATTCCCCAGATTGATTTCCTCACCTAAGACATTTTCAGCTTCGGCAACTTTTAAAAATCCCTCGACGGTATCTGCTACATAAGTAAAATCTCGGGAAGGATCCAAGCTACCTAGCTTAACTTCGTTACTCATCAGCGTTTGTGTGATAATCGTAGGAATTACTGCCCTTGTAGATTGGCGCGGCCCATAAGTATTAAAGGGACGCAAGGTAACTACAGGCACCTCAAAGGAACGGTAAAAACTTTCTGCAATTTTGTCTGCCCCTATCTTACTAGCCGAATAAGGAGATTGGCCCTGAAGTGGGTGAGATTCGTTAATCGGAACATATTGTGCCGTCCCATACACTTCACTCGTAGACGTATGCACCAAGCGGCGAATAGCAAAGTCGCGCGCAGCCATTAAAACATTCAACGTACCCATCACATTAACATCAATTACTTCGCGCGGATTAACATAGGAATAAGGAATTGCAATTAAAGCGCCAAGGTGAAATACCGTATCGACTCCGCGAACCGCACCGCGTACTGCTTCAACATCACGCAAATCGCCACTTACGATCTCGAGGTTTGAAAATGCACTGGATGAGATTAAACGCAGCATTCCCAAATCGTTACGCGAGTTGTACCTCACAAAAGCCCGCACATGTGCGCCTTCACTGATCAATCGCTCCACTAAGTGACTAGCGATAAAGCCACCAGCACCGGTAACAAGAACTTTTTTGTTTTCCCAATTCATCATCACTCCTCTCCCAACTGTACACGTAGTCGCCAATCATCCAGTAAATCCTTCAACGATTGCCTTAAGGAATATTGGGGACGCCAACCAGTAGTTTTTTGCAACTTCCGAGCTGAACCTATCTGAACAGACACATCATTCAACTGGATACGGCTTGACTCTTTTCGGACGATAAACTGCCGAGAAGCCATAGCCAACATTTCATCAAGGCACTTTCCTATCGTAACTGCTCTACCAGAACACACGTTGTAAGTTTCACCCGCCAATCCTTTTTCGGTCAACCCAATAAACGCGCGTACAGCATCACGCACATCAACAAAATCCCGTTTTGCGGTTAAATCTCCAGTTACAATTTCATTGTGCCCATGCATCTCAGCCAATGCAATCTGACGTGCAAAGGCCGAACATGCTAAATCAGGAGATTGCCCAGGTCCAAGTAAATTAAACATTCGCACAATCATAACCGGTAATTGAAATGCATCAAAATAACGGGTTGCAGCGAACTCTTGCGCCAATTTACTAGCCGCATAGCTTGTCACCGGATGTGGCCTACATTTTTCATTGATTGATTTGCCTTCCAAAGATGACCCATATACCGAACTTGAGCCTGCAATTAATATCAACGGTCTTTGACCGACATCCAAAACACCTTCAAAAAGAGAGACTGTACCAAACAAATTCGCCTGGTACAACATCTCTGGCTGTTCAGCTTTTATTAAACCCGCCAAATGAAAAACCACATCGGGTTTGGATACTTTCAAAGCATTACTAAAATCCTTGCGATTCATAATATCGCCTTTAATAAAATTTTTCTCCCTGTTCCTTACATATTGGTCAAATCCGTACACGCGCCACCCCAACGCTTTCAAATGCCGAAGGAGATGCCCGCCAACGAACCCATTTACGCCCGTAATTAATGCAGAACCAGATGTCACAGTCATTTTCCAAGAACATTAAGATATAGATTTACAGTCCGCGAACCCATTTCTTCAATTGTAAACACCTCTTTAGAATATTCATAAGCCAAATGAACCATTTCCAGAATCTCGGCATGATTCCTTTGTGCAAATTGAATGGACGATACAAGTCCATCCACCTCACCACCATTAAATAACAAACCATACCTACCCTCGGCCAGGATTTCCGGGATGGCTCCTGCCCGGCTGGCAACAATCGGAACAGATTGCTGCATTGCCTCCACCAGAACCAATCCAAGACCTTCAAACCTAGATGGCAAACAAAAAAGATCAAACCCCGGCATGATCTCATGCCCATTCGGTTGATATCCTAAAAACTGTACGTTCTGTAGTCCATCAGCTTGATGTTTTAAAGATTCACGAAGCTCCCCATCGCCAACAATAACAAAATGCACCTCAGATAATATCCGAGCCGCCTCAAGCAGCAATTCAATATTTTTTTGATACACGAGGCGCCCAATAAAGCCAACCACAAATTTGCCGGCGGGAAATTTGTACTTCTCCCTTATTTTTTCTGTTGAAAGCTCGTTTTTATAATCCACGCCATAATAAATACGCTCAATCTTTCCTGGCTTGATCCCAGAAACATGAATAAAATAGTCCTTAACACGTTCAGATATAGCAATATAACGACTCACCATCAAGTTCATGATGCGAAACCACAACCGCATTGCAAATGAATCAAGCCATTCTTCATCGTTATGAATGGACATAACCACGCATGAACATTTGGACAGCCACGCAGCCAATGGTGCGCCAAAATAGTCAAGATGCAAATGTATAATTCTGTCCCTCCGGGCACGCAACAGAGAAATCAAATCGAATGTACGTTGCAGCGCAAGCAGGCCCAAGTAATGCCAACGCGCTTTAACGGCCAATGGCAGTAAAGTGACAACGACTCCTGCCTGAGTTAATTTTTCAAAGGCAGCTTTCATCAACGGCCCTTGGGATTGATAGATGACAATCAATTCCACATCAACACCAAGTCTTGTGAGTTCTGGGAGTAAAAAAAGGAGGTGATTCTCTGCGCCACTAAAAGGGGGCGACATGGGAGATTCGTTCAACCTTATGACATGAGTTACCTTGGGCTCTTTCATTTTTGCTCCAGAAGTACCTGAATTGTGCCTTCAATAGTTTTGTTAAAATCAAACTTTTCAACATGCTGCCTGGCCTTTCGAGCCAACTTCAAGCGAAGTTCCTCATCATTATGTAACAATTGCAATAATGCTGCCAAAACATTGACATCACCATAATTAAACAGCAGTCCATTTTCGCCATCGCTTATAATTTCTTGATTCCCGCCTGAATTGGAGGCAACGCATGGAAGTGAAATAGAGCACGCTTCCAACAATGTATGTGAAAGCCCTTCATAGGAAGAGCCCAATACAAGTACATCCATTTTTCTCATAATATTCAACAGGATTGTATGATCCAAGCTCCCCAAAAATTTAACTCTTGAGGAAAGATGGAGCTGCTCAGCTAAATTAAAAAGTAATGGATATTCCGGGCCATCACCCAATATATGAACTTCTAAATCATTAACCTGACTTACTGCAAGCAACAAGGTTTCAACACCCTTCCAATTGGTAAGTCGCCCTACAAAAACTACCTGAAGAGGCTTTTCTAAATCCCGATACCGGGGTTGATCTATCAACTCACTTGAGAATAAAACACCATTGTAGACAACCCGTATTTTTGTTTGCAGAACACCCCAGCCAGTTACAAGGCGCTTTAAATATTCACTTGGCACAATAATTCGATTGGCCCGTTCCAGGTATTTTTTCCGCCAATCGTGAAGTCTCTTCACCCGTCCGGTAAAGTTTCTCATCTTTTGAAAATCATCAATACTTAATGCTGAGATACCACTTCCTCGAGCCTCTTCCCATGCACTATCGCCAACTATCTTCAATGTATAACGTCGTCTAGTGATGAGCGAGGCCCAATATGCTGAATATTCAAACCCATTAACAAGTACAGCATCATGCCAAAGCATTTGCCAAGCCAGAACTGGAATCATTTTATAAATTTGTATCGCCCACAACCTGCTAAAGACACGAATAACTCGAAATGGACGGCTAAAATCAGAAATATCTCTGCCTGTCGAGCTACAGACCACAGTAACCACATATCCTTCACGAGACAATTCATGTGCTAACTGATCTATAAAGGTAGCGGGACCACCAATCTCTGGCGGAAAAATGCTTGCAACTAAAAGGATTCGATTCATTATCTTAATTAACCTAGTCCTTGCAGAATTTTATAGACTTTATTAGCATAACTATTTATATCATGATGTCCAACAATTAAATTTCGTAAGATTCCCGGATCATATTCCTTACGCCTTTCATAAATAGAAATAACTTTTTGCGCAATCTCAGTTAACACTTCTGACTGAAGAAGAAAATCTGGATGTTCAAGCAATAAATTAAAAAATGCTTTATTGCTTGTTAATACCGGACAACCACAGGCAAGCGCCTCCATTACAGTTTTATCCATGCTTCCTGTCTGACTAACATTTATGTGCAAGAAAGTGCTCCTATAGCATGCCGGGATTTTCTGAGGAGGCATATCACCTAAAAACTCGACACAATCAGAGACACCCAACCTTTCAATTTCTAATTGTATTTCATCAAGGTAGATTTGATCTTGCAAAGAAAGTGTCGGACCAAGGATGCGCAAACGAATGGGCAAATCTGGTGCCATCATCCTTAATGTTGACATCAATTTAACAAGAAGAAGTACTCGCTTCCGAGGTGAAACACGACCCACATACAAGATGTCATTACGTTCAGGCAGATAAGAGGGGATATTAAACAAATCAATATCGACACCTTGACCAATAATTATTTTTTTGTTCGATTCGAGACGAAATCCCTCCGGAGTTGATGTGACGATTTTGGTCGCACAAGCATGAGCCAACCTTAAACGATTGGTGACCGTTCCGTGTGCATACCACAACAGGATAGGCACTTGATGCAGCTTTAATACTGGAAACAAGCGATAAGTCCATTCCATTGCCATATGAATAAAACATGCATTTATTCCATGCTTGCGAATCAAATCAAAAACCGTAAAATTCATCAACCAAAGGCTTCCTAACATTTTAGGAATTCCCCAAGGTCGCCTTGGGATTAAGTGTATTTTCACATTTGGGGGACAGGAAAACCTCCCAAGTCGCTCAGTTAATACAATCACCTGTTCACAGTGGTTAGCCAATTCCCGAACTACAGATGCCTGCCAAGCAAGGACATTCGAGTCTTCGTTCATCTCATAATTTACAACCAAAATTTTCATGATATCAGGAAGCCATTATCCTATGAAAATCTACTACTGAATCCGAGTAAGAATGTATATACAACGCTCAGTCATTAATCCACCCTTGAAAACCCCTAATCTTGCGAAGAAGGGGAAAATACGCCAAAACAGGCGGATCCACTCTAATTGTTCGTATACAATGTCTAATTTAAAATTAGCCTTTCTGGCATTCTCTTCGATAAACAGATTAATCTCAGGATAAATAGTTAACCAACGATGACGATCTCTTTGGTGTTCTGGCAAAAGGGCATATTTGGCAGTGCCCAGGTTAGACTTCCAAAAAAAACTCCAACGCCGTGGTAGTGTTGCCACATTTGGAAGAGCAATAATAAGTGTATCCTTGGTAATACGGGCCAACTCGGAAAATGCAAAGTGAATATTTTCAACATGTTCGAGCACATCAAGGGCACAGACATAATTAAATACCTTATCATTAATATCAATATGTTGTTCTATGTTTATTTGGTAGTCATGGCCGGGATCTACATCAGCAGAAAAATACTGGATATTTGTACGTTCAATATACCCGCCTAACATACGATCACGCGCTCCAATATCGAGCAAAGAACCTCGTTTTCCCTGAAGGAGTTGACCAACTATTTCATACTTACTTTTTTGTGTATAAACTCGACTCAACATTATATGCCTCTCGTAAACTTGTTATTTCTGCAATATTCAGGAAAAAAGGCTAAACTATCAATTAATTTGTACAAACCAATAATGGCTTGCTCGACCGTCTTCCATTCACTTCGCGCACATTTAAGAAGTTCTCCTTCAACAATACACGAACTTTATTCTCGTTACACCTCGCGGGGTGAATTTCCACGATTAAAGTTTTCATCAATGAAAGCGCTTCAACACTATCGAACAAAATATCTTCTTCAACACCTTCAACATCAATCTTGACAATATCAATTGGCAACCCTATATGTCCTTTAATAAGATCAGCCAGCCTAACCACAGGGACTTTACTTTCTTGATTATCCGGTAATATCTTGCTACTGGTACTTGCATCAAGATTATCATTAAACCCTACAAAACCCGAACGATTCCACACGGCAACTTGAAAGATATTCCACTTGAAGGATGGATTTTCAAGTTGGTTTTTTCTAAGAACCTCACATGTTTTCCAGCCCGGCTCAACCGAATATATGGTACAACGCGGGTTATAAGCAAAAGCCCTAATTGAAAAAGCCCCTATATTGGCCCCCAAATCGAGAACAACTGGATCAACAAGTGATTTCAATTCCACAAGGACCTCATCGTACTCACCATTCAACAAAACCTCTTCCACTCCAAACCAATCTAACCCACGGGAATAAAATGAAATTCCTTGAAATCGAAACATACAGAAAGCACTTTTTACATTTAATGCGGATCTCAGGAAGAAAATAAATGTATTAAATGGATTTACAATGATTTGTTTGGCAGTCAAGGTCATTTTAGCAGCATTAAACACCAGGAAAAAAAACGATTTAAGCCTCATTGTTTACACTCATTTCTTTCCATGTATATGATATCCAAGAGCATAGACGGATTCGCGATCTCCTATCAACCATGGCAAGCGCTTCTGATTTTTCCATCTTAATGCTCGAAATACACCAGGAAGCATGGCTAGTCGCTTTCGCACACCTCTAAAATTATGTTGAAACTCCGATATTGCGAAACCAGAAGAGGCCATATCCCACAACAAAGGCTCGATTGTAATATTGTCAGGTAATATATTTAAAGATTTAAGATAATCACTCCACCAATATTCAGGATGGCGATGAAAATCATACGGAGAACCATGCACTTTGTACAAAAATGGAACAATAATATGAAAATAGCCACCTGGTTTTAAAACTCTGATGGCCTCACGTATAACAGCCCTATCTTGAAATATATGTTCGAATGTATTTAAACTGACAAAGTTATCATACGCAGCATTCTTTATAGGCAGAGGGTTATTTAAGTCAGCGATAAAAGTTGGTTGGATATTTCGGTCTATATTAACACTTTCAACCTCTCCTCTAAAAATTATTTTTTGGAGATAACTGCTTTTTTTTCCGCCGCCGATATCTAATGTCCGTCCATACAAGGTTAACCCATCTATGCTCTCATATTCCAAGCCACGGAGAACCGAAAATTGAGTACTTGATTGTTTCCACCAGCGCTTCCACGTAGGGCGGAGAGGAGGAAGTGTAATTTGACCTGCTGTTGCATCAATTAAACAATCCACCCAGGTCTCTGCGATCATTTTAGGAGAAAAAGTTCTTGTAACATACCTCTCGCCATCCTGCCCCATTGCACATCGTAATTCGGGCGCTGCAATTAAACGCAAGACTTTATCTGTTATGTCAAACAAATCACCTTGTTCACACAAAAATCCCGTCTTGTTATCAATGATAATATCTTCCACACCTGACATACGTGGAGCAACTGAGGGGAGGCCATAAGCGCTAGCCTCCACCAATACTCTTCCAAATCCCTCGTAGTGAGATGTAAGAAGAAAAACACTGGCGGAACGATATATATCAGCCAACTGTTCGTAAGGAACAGACCCAAGGAAATTTACACAATCACCAAGGCCCAGATCCAAGGCCTTCTTTTTCAGATCTTTTGCAAGAGGACCATCGCCAACAATGTCAAATTCGACAGCAGGCTTTTTTTCATGGATAAGCTTGGCTACATTCAGCCACTCAAACAGATTCTTTTCTTTGCTTAGTCTGCCGACAAATAAGACCCTGGGAGTTTTGTGATCATGATGATTAAGTTCATTCGATGTCTGTAAAAGCGTGACAGGTACCGGAATCACAGAAACTTTACTGTGCAATCTCTTTTTCAAGATATTCGTTCTTACTGCCTGCCCTACCACACGAACAGCAGAAAACCTGCGCAGAAAGAAAAAGGTTATTTTTTTTCTAAGCCACCCAGAAATCCCCCACCCCATGTGATCGCGCATCGAATGTTGAGAAAACAGATCATAATGAATCTGGGCAACAGAAGGTATTGCATATAACTTTCCAAAAATCGGAACAATCCAACCAACAGAATCCACATCTTGAGGTGAAATCACATCAACTTCACGTTCGCGATGGAGCTTGCGCAAGGCATTCCAGACCAGGATATTTTTGACAAACCGCAAGGACTTAATAGGAACAAAGGCTACATTATCGTGATAGATGGGCTTAAGGTTCGGCTTCTTGGTTAAAACAAAACAAGTCAGGCGGCTGTCTGGCCTTTTTTGAGCAAGAATTTCACCATACCAAAGCTGGCGCTTTGTTGAGTCAGAGGGAGCATTTTGCTGAAAAACACTATCATCTGAACCAAGTTGAACTATATGTAAGGGTCGAATTAAGCTCACTTTTTACCTTCTATCTCTTAAATATGCCCATTTTAAGAAGACCATGAAATAACTCTGGTTTTAATCTGCCAGCCAAATACCACATGACAGGAATAAGAAAAAGATAATAACCTAGGTATCCCAATGCAGCAGAAGCCGGGTCAGCTGCCGAAAATTGCAGCAACATAACCGTAATTAGATACTGGATAAATCCCGCGACAATACTGAAGCCTGTAAAATATCCCAACTTTCCATTATGAATCAGGATAGGCCACAACCAGATATAAAAGCCCACAATGAAGAACAAGGTTGATGAAAGAATTAAAATCGCCAGCTCCGCGCCAGCAAATTTTGACGTCAGAACATACTTCACAAAATACTTAAGGCCGACCCATTCCCCCACAATAATCACCAAGGTCAGAAAGCCAGCAGCTGATAATGATCGTAGGATCAATTTTCGATATTCCTGAAATGAATTAGCCGAAAGTAATTGCATAAATCGTGGAAAATAAACTTGATTCATGGAATCGTAGAAAACAAAAGTAGAATCTGCAAGGGATCGTGCTATCTTGTACAATCCCGTTACCCGATCATCAGCAAAATAGCTTACCAATAGAATATCGGCTCCACGGTGCAGCATTTTTGTGTATCCAAGCAGGTTTCCCCAAAAGATCAGCCTGACCTGCTGAAAATAAACCCGAAACACCCCGCCAAAATCATTAGAGAAGATATTGAAGTGTTCATATTTTATCCAGATAAACACAGATAAAAACACAGTCATTATAAAATTCCACACCACCCCCCAAAATGAAGCGCTAAAATAACCTTCTACATTTGGGCTGCTGGCAAGAATCAACAAAAAAATAAAAACCCATCCAAGGTAAATTAAAAACCTCCAAGTTCCGATTAAATAAAACCTCTCACTGAATCTTTGTTGATACTGAAAGGCTGAAACAAGATAGTTGAGGGAGAAATAAAAGGCGCTATAGGCAACCCAACCCGGTTTAATAAGAGTATCTGTAAAGTATCCGGCGGCAAAAACAACAATAAAATAATTACATAACCACATTAAACCACCCAATAAACCTGAAAATATCAAGTACACCCGCAGCACATTCCCGCGATATTGGGCTTCCTCCATTTGATAATATAACTTTCCAACAACATCGATTAAGCGAACATCAATAAAAGTGGTAATACTGGAATAAATACCAAGCACCACTGCAATCACACCCAGGGCTTCCGGCCCCAGAAGGCGTGCATTAATGATCCCAACCACGGCACCAATTCCTGTAATAATAATGTTTACGGAAGAAATATATTTTACAGGAGAGAAATATTTTTTAAAAAAAATAAAAGGCATTCAAGGTACCATAAAAGACAACAACGCATTTAAACAAACATGCAAGAGTTTGAAACAACCGATTATCACCCCTGGCCATATTAAAAACATGGCACATCAACTTTCCTTCTTTCTCTTATAATCCTCGCAGGCACACCGCCAACTATCACATAAGGAGGGGTATCTTTATTAATAACTGCACCCGCAGCCAAGATAGAACCATCTCCTATGGTGACTCCGTCTAAAATCCTGCAACCCGCACCAATCCACACATCATTACCAATGACAATTCCTCTAGCCTCATGGCCTTGTAAATAAATAGGTATATCAATACGTTCGAACTTATGCATGGAAGCCACAATAATTGTATTGGTTGCAATACGAACATTATTACCAATCGTCACCCCTCCTGTTCCATACAACATACAGCAAGAGTTAATTGAACAATCATTCCCGATCTCTATAAAGCCACCCCAACTATAAATTTGCGACCCATATTCAATGTTTGTACGGTCTCCTATTTTTATAAATTCTGTATCTTTTCTTCCACGTGTCGCATCCAATATCACATCGTTTCGAATTATAGTCCCTCCTCCTATTTGTACATTACCAAGGATAACGGCCCTCCAATCTATCGACGTATTGGAAGGCGTATTATGAATAATTCGAAGCCAGCCCAAACGAATCAATATTTCCCGGTAAATTGCAGCAAGAATACGGCGAGTATTTCTCATAACAACTTTTTATCCTACAAACTCTCTCACTACTGAAATCACTTCATCCTGTTGGGCCAGAGTCAGCTCTGGGTAAAGTGGAAGCGCCAGTGTCTGTTTTGCCGCCAGCTCGGCATGAGGAAAATCTCCCCCTTTGTAACCAAGGTTTCTACAAGGTACTGAAAGATGTGGAGGCAGGGGATAATAAACCTCGGAAGCAATTCCCTTGTCTTTCAAAAAAGCCTGCAGCTCATCACGGCGAGCCGTACGAAGAATATACAAGTGATAGACATGCCTTCCCCAAGTGCGCTCTACTGGCACTCCGACAATTGAAGCAAGCAAAGACGTATACCGTTGCGAAATCTCGCGGCGTTTTTCATTCCACGAATCCAAGTGCGGAAGTTTTGCCTGCAAAATTGCAGCCTGCATGGCATCCAGACGGCTGTTATATCCAACCTCTTCGGAATAATATTTTCTTTTCCAGCCATGTGTACGCAACATGCGCATCCGTTCAGCCAGCACATCATCATTTGTGACCACGCCTCCCGCATCACCAAATGCGCCAAGATTCTTGGTTGGGAAGAAACTCAGGCAACCAATTTCTCCAAACGTCCCGGTTTTTTGGCCTTTATATTCGGCACCAAAAGCCTGCGCGTTATCTTCGATCACCTTCAAGTTAAACTCACGGGCAATTGCAAGGATGGGATCCATTTCGGCGGGATGCCCATATAAATGCACAGGGATGATCGCTTTTGTGCGAGGCGTAACAGCACCCCGGATCTTCGTAACATCTATTTGGTAACTTTCAGGGTCTACATCCACAAACACAGGCTTCGCCCCCACTGACATCACAGTACCCGCCGTGGCAAAAAAAGTATAGGCCGGGATAATCACTTCATCATCGGCACCAATATTCAAAGCACGCAGGGCTAGCACCAAAGCATCAGTTCCCGAAGCCAGACCAATCGCGTGCTTAACACCAAGGTATGCGGCAATGCTTTCTTCGAATCGACTCACCGCCGGCCCAAGGATAAAGTGCCCCGATTCCAAAGTGGAAAGGACGGCCGCATCAATCTCATCCTTCATGGAGTGATACTGTGCCTTAAGATCGACAAGTGAAATCATTGCCCGCCTCCTTTCGCAATAACTGCCTGTCCCTGTTTTCGATAAGAATCGCCACAACCTCTGCATGTTGCAGTTTCAATTCCAGCCTGCTCCACAAATTTCAACTGTTCCCCGCACTGACATATCCAACCGTGAATACGGGCAGGCGAACCGTACACCAGCGCATGATCAGGGATATCTTTTGTTACTACCGCACCTGCACCGACAAAAGAATATCCACCCAAAGTTATGCCGCATACAATCGTGGCGTTCGCTCCAATGGAAGCACCTTTGCGAACCAGGGTGGTTTTATATTCATCTTTTCTGTTAACATGGCTGCGGGGATTGATCACATTGGTAAACACCATTGAAGGACCAAGGAATACATCATCTTCTATGATCACACCCGTATAAAGCGACACATTATTTTGTATCTTAACATTATTACCAATGATCACATCGGATGAGATCAACACATTCTGACCGATATTACATTTTTCGCCGATCTTCGCACGCGGCATGACATGACAGAAATGCCATATTTTCGTATCTGTGCCGATCTGAGCACCTTCATCCACATAACTGGACTCATGAACAAAATAATCAGTCATTCTTTTCCTTATTTCTTCAAAAGTGAATGCGCCAGTTCATCCATGGGTGAGATAGGCGCTGTACGAATGGCATGGGTAAGCGTAATCGAGGGACGTGCATCTTTGAGACCAAACCCGCGCCCTGCAAGAGTCTCTTCGTAAACCCGCGTGTGCAAATCGGTGAAACCTTCTGAAAATTCGATCTCCTTACCGCTTACAATAATGGATCGGTATGTGGTTTTTCCACCAACTTTCACTGAGGAGGGCAGATCATTTTTATCAACCGACAGGAACCAACGCACACGCGCATGTTCCAATTCAATAAATCCGGACATACGCTGGCCATCCACATGGTACACCTTGAGGCCGACCACAGAACCAAATAACCACATTAATAGGTCAAAAAAATGAATACCGATATTCGTAGCCACACCACCGGATTTTTCGTGATCCCCCTTCCAGGATACCTGATACCAGGGGCCGCGGCTGGTGATGTATGTCAGCTCTACATCATGAACTGTATTCTCTTTTTTGAGGGATTCGCGGAGTTTGATCAATTCAGGGTGGACACGCAGCTGAAGAATTGTATTGACCCGATGTTTGGTTTCAGCTTCAATCTCTTCAAGAGCATCCAGGTTCCATGGGTTGATGACAAGCGGTTTCTCACAGATCACGTCCGCACCGGAACGAAGGGCAAGGCGGCAGTGTGAATCATGCAGATAGTTTGGAGAGCAAATTGAAACATAGTGGATGCGTCCCTCTTCAGGTCCCCGCCGCAATTTTTCCAAATGACGATCAAACCGTTCAATCTCGGTAAAGAACTTCACATCAAAGGAATATTGATCCAGAATACCGACAGAATCTTTGGGATCTACCGCTACCAGCAACTGATTGCCTGTATCACGAATGGCGCGCAGATGACGGGGCGCAATGTACCCCCCCACACCGATCACAGCAAAATTTTTAGACATAATATACCTTTCAATGAACAATGAAATACATTAAGTGGTGTCTTATATTAAGATGCCACAACAACGCGATATTCCTGCCCATCTGCTTTTAATTTGATGCCGTTGGGGGAATCAAGCACGAGAATTCCATCTTCAATACATGTCAATCGTAAAATATCAACCAGATTATCATCACCTTCAATATACACTTGGTTGATTTCCTTTTGTTTCAACTCAGCCACCAGCGCTTTTGCTTTTTTGCGATAATTGCTATATACCTTCAGAGAGTCACGCGCATACAACATGGCGCGCTGGGTAAACACTGCCATTCCCTCAGCAGTGAGGTCATATTTGAGGCGGGTGCGGTCAAGGTGCGAAACCTTTACCCAACCTCGCGTGATCAGGCGTTTGATATACCAATTGACACTACCAACAGCAATACCCAAGCGATCAGAGAGATTTGCCTGGGTAACCATAGAATCTTGTGCAATTTCATCGAGAAGTGCGTATTCGTGCTGTTTGATTTCTGTCATTATGTGAGAATTCAGAAACTGAATTCTCACATAAAACTACTCCCCTGTCAAGCAAATCTTTTACTAACCCAGTTTGGCCCTCAAAATTTCAGACATTTCAATTGCAGCTTTGCCTTCCCCATATAAAGACAGGCGTTCTGTTTCGGGAAACCACGACTCGAAGGTATCTTTGATCATCTTTACATCCACCCCCGTTAATCGATTCCAACCTGCCTTGACTGTTTCAACCCACTCTGTCTCTTCACGCAAAGTGATGCAACGGACCCCCAATAAATATGCCTCTTTTTGTACGCCACCCGAATCTGTAAGGATAGCATTCGCATTTTCCTGCAAGACCAGCATATCAAAGTGACCAACTGGTTCGATCAACAATATATTGGAGTTAACAAGTATTCCCCATTCCTGCATCATTTTGCGTGTGCGTGGATGTATTGGAAAGACGACCTGTGATGAGAGGCTTCCGAACGCTTTGATGATTGAAGAGAGCCGCAATTTCTCATCTGTATTTGCAGCCCGGTGGACCGTAGCCAGTGCATACTCACCTTTTTTCAGGTCAAGCTTTTTTAAAATCTGTGAATTTCCGTGAGCAAGTTTAAGGTTATAGAGAAGCGCATCATACATTACATCTCCAACACGATGGATGCCATTAACAATCCCTTCTTTCACCAGATTTTCAACAGCATCATCTGTGGGACAAAACAATAATTCAGAGACATGATCTGTCAACACACGATTAATCTCTTCCGGCATCGCTCGGTTATATGATCTCAAGCCTGCTTCCACATGAGCAAGCGGGATCTGCGCCTTGGCAGCTGCAAGCGCCCCTGCAAGAGTGGAATTGGTATCGCCATAAACAAGGATACAATCCGGCTTAACCGAATTAAAGACTTTTTCCAGCTCGATAAGCATTTTTCCCGTCTGTTCAGCGTGCGTTCCGCCGCCAATACCGAAATTAAAGTCCGGCGGCTTCATCTCCATTTCAGTAAAAAAAACCTCAGACATGCCATAGTCATAATGCTGGCCGGTATGGATAAGTACTTCTTTGAAGTAGGAAGCAAGCGCGCGTGAAACAGGCGCAGCTTTAATAAACTGGGGTCGCGCGCCGACAATGGAAGCGATCTTCTTAATGGCCACCTAAAATCTCCTGAAACATCGATTGATACCGATCGGCGATTCTAACGATATCGAATTCAGATGCCTTTTCCAAGCTTCGCCTGCGGCGTTCCATCAAATACTCCGGGTTCAAGATCAAAACTCTCAATGCTTCTTCAAATTTTTCGACATCCGCAGTTTCGATCAGGAAGCCGTTACGGCCCTCCTCAACAAGATCCACAAACCCGCCAATATCGCTAACAACCAATGCGAGGCCTTTTGCAAGGGCTTGCACTCCCACGACCGGAAGTCCTTCTGAAAGCGACGGCATAAAAAGGATGTCGCTTTTCGAGAACCAATCCAATACTTCCTGAGGTGTAATCCAGCCTGGCAGGTCAAAACGTTCACCCATGCCATATTCCTCTATTTTCATCTTAACATCCTCCAGAAGAGGTCCATCCCCCAACATGACACAACGCCAATCCAAATCCTTCATATGGGAAAGAATCTGTACAATGGCAAGCGGGTTTTTCTGGTGCACAAAGCGACCGGCAAAAACCAAAAGAGGCGTCTGGTTAAGCGTGATCTCAAGCGGAGCAAGGAGTTTCACATCGGCCCCATTGGGAATAACCGAGACTTCAACAGGATAATGCTGGAGAGCCAATTGACGGGTATATTCGCTTACAGCCGCAATCCGTTTTGCACGATTCCAAATTGGATATGTAAATGGTTTAAGCCAACGGAACCATTTCCCGGTTTTTTCAGGGACGCCCCCAGGCACGTCGCCAAGGTGAGCAGTTAAGACATAGGGAATACCTGTAAGAACAGAAAACGCCCAGGCTAATGCCCCAGATGGAACAGCGAAGTGCGCATGAATAATTTCAGGGCGATAAAGACGAATTAAACGGATGCCAGCCCAAAGCCCGGAAAGAACGTAAGCCAGCATGACGGTAAATGTCGCTCGAAAAGCTTCCCTCCTCAAAGAATGGACCCGCAGAATACCAACCCCATCCTGAATCTCTTCGGTCGGGAGTCCCTGCATATGTGCGGTGAGTACCATTACTTCGTGGCCACGCGCGACCAATTCTCTGCAAATATCATAAGCAGCCCGCCCGCCCCCGCCACCAATGGGCGGAAATTCATAAATAACAACAAGAATACGCATAAATGAATGTTACTAAATCGTTTTATCCCGTTCATCGCTCATTGCTGCAAGAATAGCGGGAAGGAACAAGGCACCTGGGAAACTTGTAACAACAAACAAAGCACGAATTAAAATGGCAACAGTAAGGCTTTCAGAATGACTCAATCCACCAATTCGCGAGAGTAAAAAGGTGAGGGAAAGTTCCTGCACGCCATACCCATTCACCGAGATGGGAATGAGGGTAATAAAATATGTAAGGCTCCACAATCCAGCAATCAGCCAATAGGACATATGAAGCCCCATGCCAATAATTAGAAAATAAACAGCCGCAAATATGCAGGCCATATTTCCAAAAGTAGCAAGGAAGGAAGTTAACAGGGGCACTGGTTTTTTCAGCCAAATAGCAAAAGCAGCAAAAGTACGCTGAATGAACTCAATCCCTTTTTGAAAAATGGTAGAAATCGTGAGAGCTTGCAGACCGTCATTCCCTAAAGCAAGAAGCGGGACCAAACCAAATGGTACGGTAAAGCTCATGCCAATCATACCTATCAAACGATCCGCCACCAGGGAGGCAAGACAAACAGCGCGGTCATATCCTAACTGCATGGCACCGCCCAGTCGCACGACATCCCCACCTATTGTGGTTGGCAGGAAATTGGAGGAAAACAAGCCGGTAAACGTAAGCATTGCGGTATGCTTCAGAGAAATATCGACCTTGCCTGAACGCAAAAGAACATGCCAACGCCCCACGACAAACAACCTCGATATAAGCATGATAAGAATGCCCACGAGAAAAAACCAAACAGAAACACGCTTCAAAGCAGAGAGAAGATCATCCCCACCCTCCTCCCGAATCAGAAACACGATCAGGGCAGTTGCAAGAAAAGTACCTGCCCAGCGAGCAAAATTTTTTCGATTTGCAGCCCACCAATTACTCACGAGGCTCCTGGTCGATATTGATCATGGTACGAATGGTATATGTGGGTTTTCGCTGAGACTCATGATATGTACGAACCAGCAACTCAGCAATCAACCCCATAAGGATGGATTGAAAACCTAAAATAAAGAACATCATACTGGTTTGAAACAAAGGCGAAAATGTAACACTTACAGACGCAAAAACACGCCTAAAAAATAAATACATCATAATTATCGCACTAATCACCATCAATCCACCGCCCGCTCCACCAAACAGATAAATTGGTTTCGATGAATACGACACCAGGAATTTCACAGTGAACAGATCAAGTATGACTTTCACGGTTCTTTCCAAGCCATATTTGGTCTTGCCAAATTTTCGAGGATGATGGCGAACGGGCATCTCTGTAATCCTAGCACCTACTGAGTTGGCAAACACTGGAATAAACCGATGCATTTCGCCGTATAAGCGAAAACCTTCAAGCACAGGACGTCGATAAGCCTTGAGTGTACAACCATAATCATGCAAATACACGCCGGTAACCCAGGAGATGATCCGATTTGCAATATTCGATGGCAAATTTCTTGTTAAGGCATTGTCCTTGCGATGTTTACGCCAACCACTGACCAAATCATAGCCTTCATTCAGTTTTGCAAGCATATCTGGAATATCGGCAGGATCATTTTGCAGGTCTGCATCCAGGAGTACGATAATGTCGCCTCTTGCATAATCTATGCCAGCTGCAATGGCAGCAGTCTGTCCAAAATTGCGGCGAAAAGAGACCACACGTATATGCTCGGGATCCCTTTGACCATATTCCTGCAAAACTGACAAACTTCCATCATTGCTGCCATCATCCACAAGAATAATCTCCCAAGGATGGGAAAGCCCATGCATGGTTTTATAAACAGACTCAAATAGAAGAGGAAGATTCTCCTCTTCATTATAAACTGGTGTAATCAATGATAGGTTCATGGCAATTTATGAAATATCCTTAATCCTGACCTCTCCTGACAGGATGGAACATAAGATGAGGAGGGGTATTCTTCAAAATGTTTAGAGCTTAAAAAAGCGTCCCACTGGTCATAACGTCTTTCTTCCACGATGAAAACATCTGCACTATTTATCCATTGATTATTCAAAGCGCCATTCCAATGACTTAAACGGTACAGCAAGTCCGGATCGCCGCCATTTCTGAATGTATACCCGTCATTTATCTGTGGCGGGAATATACGAATATTGGGTACATACACCAGAGGGACAAAAGACAAGCCACCCTCCCAATATACCAGACTATTACGGGGAATAACTCTGTTGAGGTGCTCGCCCAATCTTTCATTAGCAAGAATCAAATCCTGTTTACAATCCAGGGCACTTTGACCATAATTTAACAAAGGAAAAAAAAGCAACCCCGTGATCAAGAAGCTGTTCGCCAATAAACGCAGAAATCCTGTGCTTTTTCCTCTTTTCCAGACAGTTAGCAACATGAGCGTCAAACTCATGGCCACCATTAATCCACATATCGTGGAAATAATCCGCTTGATTGATGGCACAGTTAACATAAATTTATTTTTCAAGAAATCAACAAGCAGTGTAGTGCCTGATAATATCTGACCATCACGCATTCTCGGCACATTCAGATTAAGTATTTGAGGACCAACCAGCTCGAAAAGGGAGTAACCAATTCCTGCGGCCACAATCAACAGGATGAAAATCAGAACAAACCTTTTAAACAAACTATTTTCCTGTTCGTTCGAATATGAAAAAACAATCACCGTTAACAAAACACCGAGCGGATCAAAAAAAGTCAGATAAGGATTGAAACAAAAAACGCAACTATAACTTTCATATTGACTTGCCACCGCCGCCCACGCATGCAACGCAAATAAAAGGAAATAAAGCAAGGCCAGGAAAACCGCCGCCCTGAACGCGGAAGCTGATCTCCAGCGAGAAGGGCGTGACCAAATACAAAGAGAAGCAATACTCCCTACTACAGGAATAAAGTGATAACGAACTCCCTGAAAAAAAGCGAGTAGTCGATTCCAAAAGTCGATGGATGGATCCCAAACAGGCAATGCATCTTTTGGAAGACGAAACGGATTTAAAAATGGCGTGATACTTTCAGGAAGCCAGGGCGCCCAAATTGTTAATATGTTTGGCCAATAATATGCATGAACTGCAACAAATATGGCAGATCCAGCAATGAAAGCCCAAATCCCTTTCTGTCTTCCATGCTGCCAAAAAACATATAAAACTAGCAATGGAAGAATTGGCGCCATATTCTGACGCGTCAACACCGCACATGCCGCCAGGGCGGCTCCCAGAATAATCTGCCAAAGAAATCGCTGCTCCGCCAAAACAAAAACACACATCCAGGATAACATGCAGGCAATTATCACCTCGGACGCCGTAATTGCATGTATCTTGATAATCATGGGACTTAAAGCAAATACCCAAGTTACCGCAAGCGCAATCCATTTGCCGCCCCATCTCCGGCTGGTGATCCATATTCCCCAAACCGTCATCAACCCCATAAAAATTGCAAAATACCTGCCAGTTCGCAACCCGGCGCCAAACAAATACTCAACAAAACCCGGAATCAAAAATGCGAATGGCGCCTTATTGGTCAAAGGGCCGTAAGGCTGAAAAGGTTCATATATACCGCGGAGGAACAAAATACCCTTTAATAAATAAGACCCTTCATCCAGCCCGGGAATTGTTGTATGAGCATATATAACAGCCTGGATCAAATAAAGAAAGACCCCCAGAGCCGCCAATAACCCCGGCGTCCATGAAGGCCATTCTCTACCTTTTAGAAATCTCAATATCGCCTTCATACTGCCTGCAAAAAAATATCTACTCCTTGTTATGTCGGGCAAGATCAGAATCCACCATCATTGTAACTAATTCCTTAAAGGAAACTGCAGGTTCCCACTTTAATGCAGTACGTGCCTTGGTTGGATCCGAAATCAGCAAATCTACTTCGGCCGGCCGGTAAAATTTTTCGTCTTGAACTACATATTTCTTATAGTCTAAATCAACATGCGAAAAAGCAATCTCGCAAAATTCACGGACTGCATGGGTTTCGCCAGTACCGATCACATAATTATCAGGATGATCCTGTTGGAGCATCAGCCACATGGCTTGCACATAATCACCGGCAAATCCCCAGTCACGTTGAGCTTCAAGATTGCCTAATCGTAGTTCCTTTGCCCTGCCAAGCTTGATGCAGGCAACCGTATCCGAAATCTTGCGTGTCACAAATTCCAAGCCACGGCGTGGACTCTCATGATTGAATAAGATCCCGGAAGTCGCAAACATATCAAAGGATTCACGGTAATTAACCGTTATCCAGTGACCGTATACTTTTGCCACACCATATGGACTGCGTGGATAAAAAGGTGTTTCTTCCCGTTGAGGCACCTCCAGCACCTTGCCAAACATTTCGCTGGAAGAGGCCTGATAAAAGCGGATTTTGGGGTTTACAAAACGAATGGCCTCCAATAAACGAGTCACTCCTAAAGCAGTAACATCGCCTGTCAAAGCGGGTTGATTCCATGAGGTTGGCACAAAAGATTGGGCCGCCAAATTATAGACTTCGGAAGGTTTGTATTCTTCCAACAAGGAAAGTAGCGAACCTTGATCCTGTAAATCACCTTGAACAACCGTGATGTCGTCCAAAATATGTTTGATACGCTCATTATTGACCGTGCTGGAACGACGTGCAACTCCAACAACCTGATACCCCTTTTTTAATAACAATTCAGCTAAGTACGACCCATCCTGGCCGGTAATGCCAGTAATTATTGCAGTGGACATGGTTTCTCCTAAGTCAAAATTCAGACGCTGAATTATACACTAAGACTGGAAACGATCACGCCATATTCCGAAAATAAATATTAAGGCCCACAAACCAAGAATGGTGACGACAATTTGTCCAAAAGGGTATTGCGTGCCAAGATGAAAATATCGGTTAGCATACCATTGACCAAAAAAGAACAAAAACACCATTTCCATTGAAACCACTCGTATCAGCCAAGCATTCCTGGATTCACGCCACCACACCCATAGGTGGCCTGCCAAAATAGTCTGCCACAAAAACATGATTGTACGATAACGTGGATTATCCCATTGATCTGCCCCGCCACGCAGAGAAGTAAGCAATATCCACCCCCATACATTGAGACTTAACCAAATCAGGAGATTTCGTCTTCCAACTTCGCTTGAGCTTGCTGCCATTTTAAAAGAGAGGATCAAAGCCGGCAGCAAACTATACCAACCCATCGCACGCAAGATGGCGATAATTCTCCAGGTAAGTGTGGTGGGCTCCACAATGGCAGCCGGTAATACTGGTTGAAAAAGGCCATATATTAAAACAAATGGAATTCGCATCCATTCAGGCATTTCGTCAAACAATTTCTTAACCCAGCCGGAACCCGCCACCAAATGATTTAAATTCAACCTGGCGGCCTCACGTAAAAATTTGTTAACCACTGATAACGGAGTACCACCGCTCAGATTCCCGCGATCCAGCGAAGAGGCCAGGACGAATGATCCAATAATGAATACAACTGCAAGAATCGTCATCCCCCACCATGATGGATAGCCATGCCCGCTTGTAAAATAAATCCAACCTGCAAAAATGAGCAGTGTGACCAGCGCCACCACAGGAGAAACCAACAACATCCCCACAATCCCAAACACCAGCCAAACCAGGGACCGTCTGTCAAAGACATTCGGTCTATTCATTGAATTCAACGCGTGCCAACTTACAAAACCCCATAAGGCGAAAGCGCTGAACAACAATAAATACGACTCGCGCATGGACGAACCGCCCAGTAAAACACTCTCAGGGTACAACACATAAATCCACCCGAAGGCAACGGCCACTTCCCCCCCCCATTCTTGAGTGACTGCTTTCCAGGCAAACGGCAATCCCAATGTTGCTACAAACGCAGAAAGCAGTACCAACATCAACGGACGATGTGCATCTGGCGAAATATAACGATAGACAAAGGCGCTAAAAGCCAGCAAACCACCGTATTGATCATAGGCATAATTTTTATTGAAGGCATCCACGATGGGATGCTCAGACTTCGCCAGATCCCAGGCCTGCACGTCACGACGATGCGCATCCGTATAAACATAACCGGCCTTATCGTCTGCATCTTCAAATCCATTGACAGGTAAAGCCAGATAGGTGGCCACCCCGCCAACAAAGCGCAACGCAAAAGCAAGAGATACCATCCATATCAATGTCTTTTCTCCGCCTGCCCATCTCGTGGACACAGTCAACAGTGAAAAACAAAGAAGAAAGAGGAAAGAGAAGCCCAGCCAGCCAAACAGCCAGTCTCCAACCTGAAGTGAAGACAAAACCGCCCCCAATCCAAAAGATAGCGGGGCAATCCAATAATAATCGCGCGAATACAGGTACTTCATATCCCCACTTTTACCACGAAGTTACAAAGTTTCAAAACCCTTCATCACCTTCTCCCCCCTCTTCAACCAAGTCAATTGTTCCACATCTTTGCGCGCTTGAGAACCCAACTCATGCCTGCGTGATTCATCCGCAAGCAGTGACTCGATTTCCTGTTTCCACTTTTCCACATTATCAGGTTCGCAAAAAACCGCACTCCCTTCATTCAACACTTCGCGGATCGAAGGCAAATCCGCAGAAATAATTGCGCGGCTGGAAGCCATATACTCAAACATCTTCATTGGGTTGATCACCTCAGCAATGTCCTGTCCGCTGCTGGCAGAGATCGAGCGACTGTATGGCATCAAAAGAATATCGGACGCAGCTTGATAGAGAGGGATCATCTCGTGTTTCACAAACCCTGTCATCGTTACGTTCATTATTTCCGCTTCGGTCAGATTGCCGCGCCAAAACTCGACCAAGTCCGGCGTACCGCCGACCCAAAGGAAATTCACCCGTGGCATTTGCTTCGCAAGTTCGAATAACAAATCTGCGCCGCGACCGGGATAGATGTGACCGGTGAAGCCGACAGTGAGCCCATTAGGCAGGTTTAATTGACGTCTTGCTTCAGAAGGATTCGGCAATCCATCATATTTTTCCAACTCGACACCGTTCGGCGCGATCAGCAACGCTTCATCTTTAAACTTCAAATTGGTCGAGCGTTCTAAAGCAGTCCTCAACGCTGACGTGGTAACCGTCATCAACTTGCGCCCCTGCGTCTGCCAGAATTGACGCAGCCACCACGCACCCATTTTACCGGCCACATCCGCATGCATCTCGAGGATGACGGGATGTCCCATCCATAAGGCAAGGACTGCGGATTGCGGCAACCATGTATAAATTAGGTCAGCATTGAATTGTTTCGCGGCACGCTGGGCATGGAAGATAAAGTCAAAGCGTTTGAGATGCCTTTCGGACGGAAGCAGTTCCAGGTCCGGTACGAGGCGAAGGCCATAATGAGCAAGCAGGGTTTCGCGTGAAAAGGATTCAGCTTCGCGAGGCGCAAACATCCGAATCTCATGTCCCAACTGCATGAGGGTTTGAGTCACTTTCATCGCTTGAATCGAATTTGCGGTCAATGATGGAATGCGTGAATTAGTGATGACTGCGATTTTCATTGTTTTGAATTTCCTTCACGCCGCGCAAAGCCATGATACCCACCGAAGCGATGTAATAAAACGAAAGCAGCGCACCCGCTGCAACAATGCCATATTTGGGGATCAACAAAAATGCGAGCGCTACTTTGATCAACCCAACTGCGAGCGTAACCCAAATCGGGAAATCGGGCAAACCCAATGAAAGCAACAGCGGACGATTCCAAAAGAGGATGTAATTAAAAACGATACCGATGGTCAATGCAACAAGAGCGGGATATGCGTTTAGAAACTTTTCACCGGAATAGATCAAAATGATCCAGCGTCCAAAGAGGACGAAGGCCACCCCAAGCAGCAGGTTATATGCAAATGAAAGTGCCGTGATTTTGCGCAAAAAATCCTTAAGTTGCAGCCATGCCTTTTTCACAACAAGGCGATTAATTTCCGGGAAGGTGGTTGAAATAAGCGGATCCGCTGGAATGGAGATAAAGCTGACGATGGCGTAGGCTACGCTATACAACCCGACAATGTTCGTGGGAAGAAAGAACGCCACCCAAAGCAGTTCGCTCTCGCGAAAAATTTTAATGATCGTTGCACTGATATTTGAACTGACTGCAAATCGAACTAATTCACGTGTCGATGCAAGCTTCGAAAGCGAAACTCCCCACCAACCCGCGTTGAAAATCTTACGCAATTGAAACTGTGCGGCGATAAACATTGCCAGCCCAAGGATGATCTTGCCAAGCAGGTATGCGCCCAGCACGACAGGCAACGTACCATTCCACAAAAAAGCCGCCCCAATGATAATTGTTGCGATAATATTTTGCGCAAGATTGAACACACCCTGCAATTCGATCTTGTGGGTTATCTGCAAAATCCCCGTGGAGGTTTCCACGTTGAAATTCGCCAGCAGACCGAGAGCATAAATGATGAACATCCATGCAATGCCGGTTGTCTCTGTGAAATATTTTTCAGCAATCCCGGCAGATACCACAACCAGAAGAAACGCAAACAAAGATACAACTGCTTCCGCCAGGCCTGCCGCTTTGACCACAGCCGAGGCTTTCTCTTTTTCGCCTTTGGCGAGATATTCACCCCCATAGCGCACGATCAACTCACTCATTCGAAAAGATAAAATGCTGTTGATCGTGGACGCATAGACCATCACCACGCGGATCAACCCCAAACCTTCCGGCGCAAGCAGGCGCGCAACCATCACACCTTGCAGCACACTCAACCCCAGGCTGATCGTATTTGCGCTGAGGAGTTTTCCGCTCGAGCGCATCACCTTACCAAACAGCGGATCTTCCTTGAACTTTGATAGCAGGGACATGGAAGAGATTATAAACGCTTTGAAAAGACCCCCGAGTTCTGTGAGAACTCGGGGGTCTGCGTTTACGGTGTAAGAATATTTTTTGCCCACTCTCGTTCGGCATAGTACCAATCAATCAGGTTCTTGATGCCATCGTGCAAATCCACTTGTGGGTTCCACCCCAGCAGGTTTTTAGCCTTGGTCACATCCGCATAATTCATCGATACATCTGCGAGGTTGGGCGGGCCATATTGTACATTGGCTTTCTTGCCGGTCAGTTCTTCGACAATCCTGACAAGCTCATTAATTGTCACCACTTCATGGCCGCCAAGGTTGATAACTTCATAATTAAGAGGTTTGAGTGCAGCGATCGTCCCGCGGGCAATGTCGTCCACATAAGTAAAACCGCGTGATTGATTGCCATCCCCGTTGATACGGATCGGCTCACCTTCAATGATCCATTTTACGAAGCGGAAGATGGCCAGGTCGGGCCTGCCGGCCGGGCCATACACTGTGAAGTAACGGACAACGGTCACATCGATATCATAAAGATGATGATAGGCATATGCCATCGTTTCCGCCCCTTTTTTGCTGGCCGCATATGGTTGAATTGGTTCGCTGCTTGATGCGGTTTCAGGGGTTGGGTAAACCGGGTTTTCACCGTAAATGCTGGATGTGGACGCGAGAATGAATTTCCCGCATCCAAACTGACGGCACACCTCCAACATATTCAAAGTGCCGGTGGTGTTCGATTCAAGGAATGCCCAGGGATTCTCCACGCTAAAACGCACCCCTGCCCGGGCAGCAAGGTTGATCACACCATCGAGTTGTTCATTCTTGAACAGCTCGATGGAAGACTTCTCGGAAATATCCGCCTTGTGGAATTTAAATCCCTTAAAAGCCCGAAGCTTACTCAGGCGATATTCCTTGATGCGCGGATCATAGGCGTCGTTGACATTGTCAATGCCAACAACCGTATGACCCTGCTCGATCAGTAGGGTCGAGGTCCGCGCACCAATGAAACCCGCCGCGCCTGTGATTAAATAATTACCCATCTTTACAGCCTGACAACCTTTTCGTTATTTTTGGCGACTTTGCTCGTGGCATTGCGGGAGTCAAAAATGAATTTTGCCGCATCAATGATCGCTTTGTAATCATAGGATTTGTGATTCGTCACAATGACCACTGCATCTGCTTCTTTAACTGATTTCATTACATCCTTCACACTGTCCATCTTCCAGCCGTCGTACTCATGATGGATGTGCGGAATGTACGGATCATGATATTCCACCAATGCACCTTTTTGTTTTAATAAACCAATCACATCCATGGCAGGGGATTCGCGCACGTCATCAATGTCAGGCTTATAAGCCACACCGAGGACAAGTACTTTCGAACCTCGCAAAGCCTTGCTTCGGTCATTCATTGCTTCCATCACCCGGCTGACCACATATCGCGGCATGTTTGTATTGATCTCGGAAGCCAGCTCGATGAAACGAGCATTGTAATTAAAGGATTTCATCTTCCATGAAAGATATAACGGATCGATCGGAATACAGTGACCACCCAGACCAGGCCCAGGTGTGAATTTCATGAAGCCGAACGGTTTTGTCGCCGCGGCATCGATTACTTCCCACACATCCACGCCAAGGCGTTCACACATGATCGCCAATTCATTGACCAACCCAATGTTGATCATGCGGAAGGTATTCTCCAAAAGTTTGGACATTTCCGCCGCTTCCGCTGTCGACACATGATGCACAGTCTTGATCGCGCCTTCGTACCAGGCAGTGGCCACTTCTCCACAGGTTTCTGTGATTCCGCCAACCACCTTTGGAGTATTGATGGTGGTGAAATCTTCCCGGCCCGGGTCAACCCGTTCTGGCGAGAAGGCAAGGAACCAATCCTCACCAACTTTCAAGTCATGTTCGATCCCAAGCTTCGGCAACAACACCTCGCGTGTCGTCCCTGGATAGGTGGTGGACTCTAAAACAACCACCATGCCCTTGTGCATATATTTCGCCAGTTCTTCCGTGGCGGAAATAATGAAGGACATATCCGGGTCGCCCGTCTGACGCAGCGGAGTCGGCACACAAATACTGACCCCATCCATTTCCTTCAATACGGAGAAATCGGTGGTGGCTGTGAACTTCCCGGCTTTCACCAATTTAGCAATGGCTTCAGATTTCACATCTGGAATATAGGACTCGCCTTTTGCCAACGCATCGATCTTCCGTTTGTCTGGGTCCACCCCGGTGACATGAAACCCTGCCTCGCCAAATACAACAGCCAGGGGCAATCCTACATAGCCCAACCCAAGGATGGCGATCTTTGCATTTTTATCCTTCAACTTCTTGATCAAATTCTCTTTTGTAGACATTTTTTTATTCCTCTCGGTCAGGGCAAATTGCCTGATCTTTTTTAAAATAGACTCAATTGCTTCGGTTTCCCGTCATTGACTGGCACCGTTTCTTTTTTCTTTTCAATCGCGGGCTTCCCCAATGCAACGCGCGCCTCATTCAACAATTCCGGCAGTTTTGCAAAATCTGCGAGGATGGCCGGCTTGAGCGCCGACTGATGCAGCGCTGCAGCCGGGTGAAACATGGGGATGACATACCGTTCACCCACTTTTTGCATCTGTCCATGCACAGCGCTGATCTTCACACCGGAAAAAAACTTTCCCATCGAGATCCGTCCGAGTGTCACAATAATACTCGGGTTGATCGTTTTGATCTGCGCCTCCAGATACGTATCGCAGGCTGCCAGCTCATCCGTGGAAGGGTCGCGATTATCCGGCGGACGGCACTTGACTACATTGGCAATGAATACGTCCGCGCGAGTGACGCCGGCTTGCGCTAGTAACTGATCCAAAAATTTACCGGAAGCACCTACAAAAGGATGTCCTTGCTCGTTTTCATGGAAGCCCGGCCCCTCACCAATGAACATGATCTCTGCATCTGCCGGCCCATCGCCCGGCACTGATTTTTTGCGCGATTCATGCAAGGCACATTTCGTGCAAACCGATACTTCCTTAGCAAGTTGAGCGAGGGTCTCTTCAGCGGTCACGGTTCATTCCTTAGATATCATCAAGATCCAGCGACATCAGGATTGCATCTTCATTGTTATCCTTGTAATAATGTTTACGTCGTCCCACTTCCACATATCCAAATTTATCATACATGCCGCGCGCAAACACATTGCTTTCCCGTACTTCCAAAAATGAGGTGACCACATCTTCCTCTTTTGCGGATTTCAACGTATGCATCAGCAATTTCTCGCCGATCCCCTGCCTGCGAAAATCGTTATGTGTGGCGATCGTGGCGATATGAATTTCATCCACGATCAGCCAGGCAACCAACATCCCAACCACCTGACCATCCAACTCTGCCACCCAACTCCGCGAAGCCGGGTTTTCCGTTAACTCGAATTGATAGGAACGCGGCGGCCATGGCATGGAAAACGACGCATCATCGATGGCAACCACCTCTTCCACGTCTTCCAATTCCATTTTGCGGATGAGCAGGCTCATACCGGCGGCGCACCCGCCACGTGCAAATAAATCGGCGCAAGAGATGCGGCTTCGTCCACTTTGTTATCCTGCAAACGTGCCCATGCGATCTCAGCCAAAACAGACGGTCGCCGCACACAATGCACAGGCGATGCCAGGATCACTTGTTTCTTTTTTGACAATTTCAAACGCTCTTCGGAAGTGAATTCACCGGCCACCAAAGTGGGACTCTCGATCCCCGCAATCAACTCATCCACCGTACCGCTTCTTAACTCACCCTCAACCTGCCACTCTTTCTTTTGGCTTTGATACACGCTGTAAGCGATCCGCGTGCGCCCCGCCTGGATCACCGTGATCAACGGATTCTTTCCAACAGGTTGCGCCGCGGCAATAATATCCAATGTAGGAATCCCAATGATGGGAATATGACGCGCAAGTGCGAGTCCCTTAACGAATGCCAATCCAACTCGCAAACTTGTAAATGAGCCGGGACCAAGCGCAACTGCCAAAGCGCTGACCATGTCCATCGAACTGCCAGAGCGGGCTAAAAGTCCAGCAAGAGCCGGGGCGAGTTCTGTGGTGTGATGTTGACGCGTCGTCCAGGTCATCTCGCTGAGCACCTGAGTCCCATCGTACAAAGCCAATCCCACCTGCGCTGTGGAAGTATCAACAGCAAGCAGCATTATCCACCTCCAAACATGGACTGGCGAATATCGTCCAACAAGCCATCGTAACGTGAGCCATTCGCATTAAAAGACATCAACCTCTGCTCATCCGAAACATGGTCGAACTTGATCCATAATCTTTCTTCAGGAATTAAATTTCCAAGCCGTTCCGGCCACTCCACGATCAACGCACCTTCATTCAACATGGAATCAAGATCAAGCTCTTCCGCTTCCGGCTGCGACTCGAGTCGATACGTGTCCAAATGAAACAATTGGGCTTCATCGGCGCGGCGATACATATTTACGATAATGAACGTTGGGCTTGAAACTGAATCAAGCGAACCCCAGCCCTGCGCAATGCCTTGAACGAAAGTGGTTTTGCCCGCGCCAAGATCGCCCTGCAAACACAGCACATCGCCTTTTTTAAGCACGCTGCCCAACCTCATTCCAATACGACGGGTCTGTTCGGGACTTTTGCTGAAAAATTCAAGGGAATGCGAATCCAAAATGGGCATGGCGGAGGAATTATACCCCTGCATTTATTTATGGTTTTTGATCTCCAACAGGTGCTCTTCAATGTGGGCGAGCCCGCGTTCCACCCATAATTGAAGCGGAAGTCCTTCACCGATGGTTTCATGCCGGCTTTCACGCGACCACGCCTCCACCGGAAGCGCGGCCAGAACACCGCACAGATCATTTACTTTTGACTTGAATTGCTCAAGAATATCTTTCATCGGTTCATTTGGATCATAATGCGCTGCCATCCATTCATCTGGTTCGAAATTTTCAAAGAGTGGATTCTCCTCCTCGACGGTCTTTCGCGCACGCATGTCATACACAAGTCTATTCACATCGCGCATATGCACCGTGATCTGATGCAGAGTCCATTCCTTGTAAATTTTCGTGGAAGGATCCAGCGCTTCACAAGCCTCACAAAATTCCTGCGCAGCCTTTTCCAATCGATTCACCAAAAAGACACGATACTCCAACAGCTCTTTCATAGAGACTCCAATTTTTCCAGCACAGATCGAACCATGTCTTTTGACCGCTCAACAGCAAACACTTTAATTCCAAACGGATTAAATTCCTGCGCGGCCAACTCGGATAACTTTGCAAGACTCGCGAGGCTGGAATAATACGCCGCTTCTTTTTCCACGCCTTTGCCTGCCCCTTCGACAAGATTCAGGATCACCCCGCCGCCTTTTCCCCGCATCACCCGCGCAACAGACTGCGTCACCAAAAACGCGCCGGTGATGTTGACATCGTACACACGATGCCAATCCCATTCGTCCATATCCATTAAAGAAAACTTCGGTTGCACATTCGCATGGTTGACCAGAATATCGATGCCGCCAAACTCATCCTCCACGTCATTGACCAATGCCTGCACCGCCACCTTCTTGGCTACATCATCCACAAATGCCTTGGCCGTTCCTCCGCGTTTGACAATGCCATTAACCACTTCCTCCACATTGATCGGGGAAATGTCATTGGCAGCCACACGCGTTCCCTGTTCAGCAAATGCTTCGGCGAGTGAACGCCCCGAGCCTTTTCCTGCACCTGTGATCAAAACAACTTTATCTTTTAATAGCATATATCCCTTTCCAAATACTTTCTCCACGAATTTTCGCAAATCTTCGCGAATAAATCAATTCGTGCAAATTCGCGGACTCATATCTTCGATTCTGCCACACTTTTGCCCTCTTGCTCTATAATCGCGCCATGAGCGAATTCAAATTCTTCCACCCAACCGAAGTCCGCTACGGGGATTTGGACCCGCAAGGACATGTGAACAACGCCAAATACCTGACATACTTCGAGCAGGCGCGTATCTACTACCTCATTCAACTGGGTCTTTTCAACAGGGACCAATCCTTCATGGAAGTGGGCGTGATCATCGCGGACATTCACATCACATACCATTCCACCACCCATTATGGGGACCCGATCAAGATCGCCGTGCGCACCACAAAAATCGGCAACAAATCCTTTACCACCGAACAATGCGTGATGCACGCGGAGACCGGTCAAGTGATGGCGACCGGCACGGTGGTATTGGTCACATTCGATTATGAAGGATTAAAGCCCATCCCGGTTCCCGATGAATGGCGCCAGAAGATTGGCGAATTCGAAGGTCTGTAATGTTTAAAAGTTAAGAAATCCAAATGTCACTCCCCAGATCTACCAAAAGACCAATGGGATTTTGGCTTACCTGTTTGAAGGGTAGTAATAAATTTACTTTTGAAGTTATCTGCATAACAGATCAACAAAGGATTTGACCATGACCCTCGATTCAATTGACGCCAAGATCGGCTCGCTCGCGCCAAACTTCAAGCTGCACGCCACCAACGGGCAGGAGATTTCGCTTTCGGATTTTCGCGGCAAAAAGAACGTGATCGTTTTCTTTATCCGCGAAACGACCTGTCCACAATGCCGCACCCATGTGACCCAGCTCGGCCGCATGTACGACCAATTTCGCGAGGCAGGCGCGGAGATCATTGTGATCCTCGGCGAGAATGTCGAAAAATCCCGTGAATATGCAAATACCATAGGTCTGCCTTTTCCAATTCTTGCGGACCCGGACCGGGCAACCTATTCTCTTTATGAATTGGAAAAATACTTCCTGCTTTTCCAGCGGACCGCATCTCTCGTGATCGACAAACAGGGCATTGTCCGTTATCTCAAGCGCACCACCGTGCCGAACGTCTGGCTGCAGGAAAGCCGCGAGCTTTTCGGGTTTGTGGATAGTTTGAACGAAGAGCAGGCGATTGTTTAAAGGTCGTAAAAAATTCAGAATAGTTTAAAGGTTGCAGAACCTGGTCCCGCGGTCGCGGGACCTTTTTATTGTCTACTCCTAGTCACTTATCCTTCATCCCTGTATACTTAATCACATGAAACTCGATGCCGCACTTCCCCCTGTTCCGTTGAAGGATGTCCCAGCAATTGCAAAGGCTGCTGAAGAGACCGGCTTTGCCGCCTTGTGGACTCAGGAAACCCAGCATGACCCGTTTTTGCCATGCACTTTGATGGCTGAACATTCATCGAAAATGGATTTCGGCACGGCAATTGCCGTTTCATTTGCAAGATCACCGGCCAATCTCGCCTACACCGCATGGGACTTGGCCGCGCAATCCGGGGGAAGGTTCATTTTAGGGTTGGGTACGCAGGTCAAGGCGCATATCGAACGGCGATTTGGAATGTCGTGGCCTGAATCAGTAACGGGGAAACTGCGCGAGCAAATTCAAGTCATCCGCGCGTTTTGGGATAGCTGGCAAAACGGCACGAAGCTGAATTTCCGCGGCGAGAATTACAAGATCACGTTGATGTCACCGTTTTTTAATCCGGGGGCAATCGAGAATCCCAACATTCCAATTTATATTGCGGGTGTGAACACCGGACTTGCAAAACTTGCGGGCGAATTGTGCGAGGGATTCCATGCGCATCCTTTTAATAGTACACGGTACATGAACGAAGTGATCCTGCCTGCGATCAAAGAAGGGTTGAATAAAGAAGGAAGAAAGAGAAAAGATATAAGCGTTTCGATGACCGCGTTCGTGGCGACCACGCCCGAAGAAGAAGGGTTCGCGCGAATGCAGGTTGCGTTTTACGCCTCCACGCCATCCTACAAATCCGTGATGGACCTGCACGGCTGGGGCGGGACCGCCGAAAAATTATCGGGTTTCGCCGCCAAAGGGGAATGGGCCGAAATGCCGATGCTCATCACCGATGAAATGTTAAATGAATTTTGTCTCATGACCACGCAGGAAAAATTATCCGAAGATTTGAAGAAACGCTATGAAGGCATTGCAGATAGGCTGACACTGTACACGCCGTTTGTGCCAGGCGAAAAGGACAAGTGGTGGCTAGGATTGGCAGAGGCTTTTAATTCATGAGTTCGATCACAAACCGGGTTTACAGGGATGAAAAAGATTTTCAGATCATGATCGATCTGTTAAATGAGATTCGACCAGCCGACCGGTTTAAAGAATTCCCAACGAAGGTGGACATTGAGGAAGATCTTGCGCTTGAAGAAACGTGCGCCAATATAAAATTATGGTTTGATGAAAATAAACCCATCGGCTGGGTTTATGTGGACGATTCCAAAAACATGCATTGGGAATTAAAAAAAGAATACATTGAAACAATCGGCGCAGATATGGTGACCTGGGCTGAAGCCTGCATTCGGAACACCCTCGGAATGGGACAAAAATCCACACTTGATGCAAGCTGTCGGGAAGGCAACAAGGAACGGCTGGCTTTCATCAGAAAGCACGGATTTCATCAAACAGATTTTGTGACAGTTGGAATGAAGCGCTCCCTCTCTGAACCCATCCCTGTTCCTGAATTGCCACAGGGATTTTCCATTCGTTCAGTTGCAGGAACTGGAGAGGCCGAAGCAATTGCTTCCACCCACCGCGCCGCCTTTGGCACAGAATATATGACCGCCGAAAACCGCCTCATTATTATGAACACCAGCGAGTACGACCCATCTCTCGATCTCGTTGCCATCGCACCTGATGGGACCATCGCCGCCTATTGCACCTGTTCTGTCAATTCTGACAGGGAAGGCTACACCGATCCGGTTGCAACACATCCGCACTTTCAACGCTTGGGATTGGCAAAAGCTTTATTACTCCAAGGCTTGCAACTGCTGAAAGACCGCGGCATGGAATTCGCAAGCCTTGGAACAAGCAGCAGCAACATTGCCATGCAAAAAGCAGCCAAATCTGCGGGCTTTCAATTGGAATACCGTGTATTTTGGTTCGAAAAAGAAGTTTCGAAATAAATTAACAAGGAGCGGGTATGAGCAAAGCACTGGTCAGTTATTCGCAGGTGGATTCGGAAATTGCAGACGAGATCGTACGTACTTTATTAAAGGAAAACATCGCAATCGTCCGCGATGTGCGCGACCTCAGCTGGGGCGAATCGGTCGAGTTGAAAGTGGACAAAGGCTTCAATGAAATTTCCACAGTGCTGGTCATCATCTCGGCTGCCAGCCTAAAATCCCAGTGGATGCCATACGTCATTGGGTATGTCACAGGCAGAGGGAAAAAGGTGATCCCGTTTATCACAGACACTTCGCTTGAAATCCCTGCGGACATAAAAGGGTTGATCTGTTTTACTCAAATCAACCAGATACAGAAGTATTTTTCCGAATAGTTGTCAACTCATCACTTTATTAAGGAATCATCGATCATGAATTTCAACGAGTACCAAACCAAATCACGCGCCACTGCAAAATATCCCGCCATCGGGCACGCTGTTATTTATCCTACGCTGGGACTTGTCAACGAGGCCGGTGAAGTGGCCGGCAAGATCAAGAAGGTCTTCCGCGATAAAAGCGGCGAGATCAGCGCCGAAACGCGTGAAGCGCTTAAAGCAGAATTGGGCGATGTGCTTTGGTATCTTGCACAAGTGGCAACCGAACTGGATCTGTCCCTGGATGAGATCGCGGAATACAACATTGCCAAGTTACTGGATCGTCAGGCACGCGGTAAAATACAGGGCGATGGGGATAACAGGTAGAATTTGTTTTTAGCAAATAGTGCTTCGTAGAAATTCATTCGTTCGCGCAACAGGGGTGTTCTCCATTTATTAATAAAGGTGAGGAGGAGAAATGCTATTTCAAGCGACATTATTGGTGGACCTCATCGCCATGGCGATCTGCCTGTGGATGGCTTTTTACCTTTTCGCAAGAGGTTTCCCAAGCAAAGTCACCATGCGTGGAGCACTGCTGCTGCTTTCCTTGTCCGCTTTTTTTCTTGGTGCTTACAACAATCTGTTCACTCAAATCAGTGGCACTGCCGCATGGCGTGCCACGTTTTTAATGATCGGCATCGGCGCCTGGCATGATGTAACACTCCAGCTGCTTCCCGTACATGTGCGCAAGCGTCATCTCCCGTGGACCATTGGAATTTACACGCTTGGGTTTGTTGCGATCACCTTATTGATCAGCACACGCAACGCCTTCATCGGTGAGCAGGGCAACATTCTTTATGTCGCCCGCATGGGGGTCGGCCTTCCTTATGTTTTGTACGGAATCTTTGAGATCGGCGCACTGATCGGCATTCACTACAATCTGCTTGCGCACGACAAGGTCGGATTCACTCCGCAGGGACGTTATTTTCTATTCGCATCATTATTTGCAGTGGCAGGCGTGGGATACGGGATTGTGGCACTTGCCATCTCCCCACCCATGCCGCGCATCATCCAGGACCTGATGATCTTTAGCGGCGTTTTTATGATCGGGGTGTCGGTGGCGCGCCATCAAACCTTGGTGGAACGACGAACCACGCTGCAGGATTTCCCAGTCACCAGTTTGACGATTCTGATATTCGCCTTTGCATATGCCTTAACGGCTCTGCGCCTCGAACTCCCTCTTCAACTGGTCGGCCACATTGTGGCATTCGTTGTGCTGACACATGCCCTGTACGATGTGGTACGTGAATTTCTTGAACGTTTGCGAATTCGCAATGAAGGTGCGCTGCGCAAACAATTGCGCCTGCTGGAGAACAATGTCTCTTCGGAAGATATGCTCCATTCGCGCTTGCAAAGCGGACTTGACCTGTTATGCAACACCTTGAATGCATCCAGCGGTTTTATCGCTATCAAAAGAGGAGAGGAATTTGTCGTAACGGCAAGCAGGCATTCGGTCCAGTTGGATCGGCACTTTCCTTCATCTGCTGTTTCATATGAAGATGTTTCCAATGTTCAAAACGAGCAACTCCCAAACATTATCCATTTTGCCCCAACGTTTGATGGACAAACTCAGATCGCCGTCGTGGGGCTTGGAAAACCAAAGAACAGGCTCGATTATTCGTACGGCGATCTGGAGCTGTTCTCTGAAGTGGCAGACCAGGTTGGTACGATCGTGTCATTAAGCAATTTGCAGCCTCAACTGAATCAGATCATCACCCAATCGGAGATCAACCAAAGCGAAGCAAATTTGATCGCCGGAGAAATGCTCGATGGGATGGAAACAAATCCCGATCAGGAATTCATCAAGATCGTCGAAGATGGCCTGCGTCACCTCTCCGACTACATCGCACTGGGCCAATCACCGCTCGCCGATAAATTGGATGTACAAGCCGGCTCACATATCGAGCGCGGCAGGGAATTGCAAAAGCTGATGATGGATTCAATTGAACTTTTGCGGCCCGCTGAAAAACGTCCGGCTGAACCGCTCCCCCGCGTTTGGTATAACCATGCGGTCTTGCACGATGCCTATGTGGAAGGCGTGCCCAACCGCGAGATCATGGCGCGGCTGTATATTTCCGAGGGAACATTTAATCGCACCCGCCGCAATGCCATTCGCGGGCTGGCGCGGCTGTTGATGGAGAGAAATTCAACAACGAAATAATGATCCGAGGATTTCTCAAGCTCCTGAAGGTTTTACCTTCAGGAGCTTTTTTATTAAATCAGAAAGCTGGCGTCTTTTGGTAGTTCCTTCCCTGTCTTTGGCAGTCGGAAAATGCGAAAGTAGGGCTACCAAAGGAGTTCGCCATGAAAAAAATCTTTACCGCTTTTTTGTTCATCTCCGCTTTGATCGCCGCCTGGTTATTTCGTACCCCAATGATGAACCTGCTTGGCTGGTTTGGGAATCGGGAAGCCGTTGTTCATTCGATACAACAACTCGGCCTTTGGGGGCCTGTCGTGATATTCATCCTCCTTGTTTTGCAGGTTTTCCTTGCCTTTATCCCCGGCCAGGCCCTGATGGTGGCTTGTGGATATGTGTACGGATTCTGGGTGGGATTCCTGCTTTCATGGTTCAGCTTGTTTGTCGGAGGTCAGGCCGCCTTCTTCCTCGCCAGACGCTACGGACGCCCCTTTGCCGAGCGTTGGATCTCTCCAGATGTTCTATCCAAATGGGACAAAGCTGCAAGCGGACAGGGCATTGGCTTTTTTGCACTTTCCCTCGTCCTCCCCATCTTCCCTAATGATGCGATGTGTTATGTAGCCGGGCTGGGAAAAATCCACCCCCGCCGCTTTACCATCGCCAACAGTTTGGGGCGTGGGTTGGCCTGTTTCTTCACCAGTGCAGCAGGCGCATTTGGAAGCCAACTGGGCTGGCAGGGTTGGTTGGCTATTGCAATCGCCATTGTATTGGTTTGTCTGGGCTGGCTGGTCGTCAAAAACTTGAATCCAAAGTTTCTGATCGCATAAGGAGGAAGCCATGATCACATCCATTCAACTGTCTCGATTTGTTCTGAAATCCTATTTCACACTCTTCAATCGCAGTTTCGATGTCAATCAGAATTTTCAATTACCCGATGGGCCGAAGATCATTGCAATGAATCACACCCCCGGCTTTGATCCACTCTACCTGCCTTTTATTCTCAAAGACACACCTCATTTTCTTTTACAGGATGGCATGTTCAAAATCCCATTCATTGGCTGGATGCTCAAAGAATCGGGCCAGATCCCCGTTTATCGTGGAACAGATCGGGCAAAGGAAGCAAAGGAACAGGCTTGTGCCATCCTGCGGTCAGGCGGAACAATTGCCATCTTCCCCGAAGGAAAAGATGTGGAATTGGGAAAACGCATCCCAGCCAAAACCGGTGTTGTACGAATGGCTTTGGAAACAGGAGCACCGATCATCCCGCTCGGCTTGTACACGCCAAAACACAACCTCACTCCGCTTCATTTTCAATGGCAGGGAAGCCTGCGCTGTGGCGCATGGCAATTCTCAGGAAAAAGCTATATGCGCATTGGAAATGCGTGGATGCCGAATGCACAGTCGGAGATTCATGAGCAGACCGAAGAATTAATGGACCGCATCTATTCGCTCGTTTCAGAAGCAGAAAGGGAATCAAAATGCGCATCGCATACCTTACTCAACCCTATCCCCCAATGGTGAGCGGCGCTGCCATCGTGACAGAACAACTTGCCAGGGGGGATGGCAGTCCGCGGGCATCAAGTTCTCGTCATCGCCGCAAGCGACACAGGTCAGCCATACACGCAAACCGAACAAAACCTGACCGTGATGCGCCTCAAATCCATTCGAAATCCATTGCGCGTCAATCAACGCATCATGTTTATGCAGCGCCGTGCCGTGTTGCAAGCCTTGAACAAATTCAAGCCGGACATCATTCATGTTCACGAGCCGGTACAAATGGGGCTTGTGGGCCTCAAATACATAAAGCATGTGAATATCCCGATCATCATGACCAGCCATCAACTCCCCTGGTTCGTGGCATCCTACATGCCGAACCTCCCGGGATTACGCACATGGATCGAGAAACTAGTATGGAGATATGCAAGAAAACTAACAATGCAATACACCACAGTCATCTCTCCAACAAAGACGATTTCCCGTATTATTGAAACAAATACAGGTGTACTTCCCAGAACAATCAATTACGGCATCGATCTGAAAATCTTTCATCCGAACACTGCCGAACAAGAAGTCAATACCCTCCGCAGAAAATATAATATCCCGGAAAATGCACCCCTTATTCTACATACAGGCCGGCTGGATGCAGACAAACATGTCGATAAAGTTATCCTATCATCAGAGGGGGCCATAAGAAAATCAGGAACACATCTCCTCATTGTCGGGGATGGATGTGAAAAGCCCAGGCTGGTGGAATTATGTAAATCATTGGAAATCGAAAACCATGTGCATTTCCCCGGCTTCATCTGCAATAAGGGCGAACTCGCCGCCATCTACCGGTCTTCCAATATATTTGTGATCGCGTCCGAAATCGAAACGCAGGGAATTGTCATTCTCGAAGCCATCGCCTGCGGATTGCCAATCGTAGCCGTAAATGCCGCCTGCATCCCGGAAGTCGTACATCATGGGATCAATGGATATACAACCGACCCGGGCGATATCCATGCCATGGCGAACGCAATTGAAAAAATATTGCAAAATCCTTCCATCGCAAAATCAATGCGGGCAAAAAGTCTGTTGCTATCAAAAAGATACAACATTGAATTCTCATTTGTCCATCATGAGGAATTCTATTATCAACTACATGAAAACAGGGAGTTCCTTCCTACATATGGATTGGAAAAATACATGCTAATGAAGCCAAACAAATAATCGAACAGAACAGCCATAAAAAAACCTAACCGTTTGGATGGGGCCGCTTTGCAGTAAGATTTCAGGCGACAGAGCGAACAGGTATGTACTGTAAAATGTCGCTTTCGGCATTAATAGCTGATATTTGGCAGCTGAAACCCAAAAGATGACCCGCTCCGTAAGGAAACTCTAACCTTTTTCCTACACGGAGTCACCCCGCTTTTTGGTAGAATTCCCAGTAGGAATTTAGGAGACAAACTATGGCTGGCATGGAAAGATTTACACAGCGAGCAAGGCGCGTTCTCAGTCTCGCCCATCAAGAGGCCGAACGCGCTCGCCAAAACAATATTGGAACCGAACACCTTCTCCTCGGATTAATGGACGAAGAAGGTGGTGTCGCCGGGCGCGTACTGCGTGAACTCGGCATGACCTCCGAACGGGTCCGCGATGTCGTCGCCCGTGTCTCAACCGCATCCATCAACTTCGACCCTTCCCGCATCGAGCTTGCCGCGGAAACCCAGCAAGTCCTCGAATTCGCCGTCGACGAAGCCCGACGCCTCGGTCATCATTACATTGGCACCGAACACATCCTGCTCGGACTCGTTCGCATTGAATCCACCGCGATGGAAGCGCTTCGCAGACTCGGCGTCACAGCCGATCAGATCCGCCGCCAGACTCGACGCGTGTTGAATGAATCCGCTTCCTCCTCCACGACGCCTGCCGGCCCGCAACCGGCCAAAGCCGGCCCTGGTGGAGCAAACAACCCAAAGACCCCGCTCGTCGATCAACTCGCTTCAGACCTCACTTCCAAAGCAGAAGAAAAGAAGCTTGACCCAGTCATTGGCCGCCAAATGGAAATCGAGCGCGTCATTCAAATTTTGGCGCGCCGCACCAAGAACAACCCTGCATTGATCGGTGAACCCGGCGTCGGCAAAACTGCCATCGTTGAAGGACTCGCCCAGCGCATCGTCGAAGGCGATGTACCCGCACCGCTGATGAACAAACGTGTGCTTCAACTGGACGTGGGCTCGCTTGTCGCTGGCACCATGTATCGCGGTCAATTCGAGGAAAGACTCAAGAGAATCATTGACGAGTTGAAAACCTCAGGCGCGATCCTGTTCATTGACGAGGTCCATATGCTCGTCGGGGCCGGAGCCGCTGGCTCCTCCGTTGATGCGGCCAATATCCTCAAGCCCGCTTTATCGCGCGGCGAACTGCAAGTCATCGGCGCGACCACATTGGATGAATATCGCAAGCACATTGAATCCGATGCCGCGCTCGAACGCCGCTTCCAACCTGTGCAGGTGGATGAACCTTCCGAGGATGAGACCATTCAAATCCTCAAAGGCATCCGCGGCGCCTATGAAGAACACCATCACTTGGTGATCTCCGATGAAGCGCTCGAAGCCGCCGCACATTTATCGTCCCGTTATGTTACCGAAAGATTTTTACCCGACAAGGCTATTGATCTTATTGACGAGTCATCGTCTCGTGTGCGCATGTACAAAAGCCCGGCCGCAAAACATGCCAAAGATCTTTTTGGTCAACTGCGTGCTGCACGCCAAAACCGCACCCTCGCACAAGAGGAAGGCAACAACGAAGATGTGAAGGAATGGGAAGAACGCGAAGTTGATCTCAACCAGCAGATCGAACGCCTGCGCACCGGTTGGGACCGCGCCAATAGCCCCGTTGTTTCCGCGGAAGATATCGCCGAAGTCGTCTCCATGTGGACCGGCGTGCCGTTGATGCAATTGGCGGAAGCCGAGTCACAACGCCTGCTCAAGATGGAAGACGAATTACGCGGCTCGATCATCGGCCAGGAAGATGCGATCATTGCCATCTCCCGTGCCGTGCGGCGCGCGCGTGCCGGCCTGAAAGACCCCAAGCGCCCGATTGGTTCCTTTATGTTCCTTGGACCCACCGGCGTGGGCAAGACCCAATTGACCAAGACCCTCGCCAAGTTCATGTTTGGCAGCGAAGATGCCGCCATTCAACTGGACATGTCTGAATTCATGGAACGCCACACCGCTGCCCGTTTGGTGGGCGCCCCTCCTGGATATGTCGGCTACGAAGATGCAGGTCAACTCACCGAGGCTCTGCGCCGCAGACCCTATTCGATCATCGTCTTCGATGAGATCGAAAAGGCCCATCCGGAAGTCCACAATATGCTTTTGCAGATCATGGAAGAAGGGCACCTGAGCGATGCCAAGGGCCGCAAGGTTGATTTCCGCAATGCGATTTTGGTGATGACCTCCAACATTGGCGCGGATGTGATCAAGAGGCAATCCTCCCTCGGATTCGCCCTGAAGCGCGATGAGGCCACGGAAGAAAGACTCTCCTACGAAGACATGCGCAAGAAGTTGAGCGAATCGCTCAAGCGCGCATTCCGTCCCGAGTTCATCAACCGTCTTGATTCGGTCGTCATCTTCCGTTCGCTCACAAAGGACGATATCCAAAAGATCGTCAACCTGGAATTGGAAAAGGTTGCGGAAAGACTTACGGAGCATAGCCTCGTATTAACAGCAACCACCGAAGCACTCGCCTCAATTGCCGACCAGGGCTACGACGCCGAGTTTGGCGCACGACCTTTACGCCGTGTGATCCAGCAAAAAGTGGAAGACTTGCTTTCGGACAAGTTGCTCTCCGGCGAATTTGTGGATGGCGACTCCATCGAAGTGAACGTTAATGACGACGGCGAGATCGTGCTTGAGAAGAACGCGACCAAGCCCCTCAGTAAACCTGAGGAAAAACTGCCCGAACCGAGCCTTTAAATAAAAGCAGGGGCGGGGTAATCCCGCCCCTGCAACAAATTCATGAACAAGCAAGAACTCCTCAAGCAAGCCGATACAAATTTTCAACGCGGCAATCGCAAACTGGCAGGGAAATACCTTGCCGATATACTGTCCGTGTACCCAAATGAAGAATCAGCATGGATTTTGCTCGCAAAAGTGGTGGAAGAAAAAGAGCGCAAAATCGAATGCTACGAATCCGCGCTTAAGATCAACCCCAACAATACCGAAGTCAAACTGGCACTCGCCCGTTTGAAATATCCAAACCAAACCTTGCCGCGCGGCGCGGTCACCAACGAAACCCATTGGACCGCTGCGCCCAAACCAGCAACAGGGGGTCTGCGTGCCGTTGTAATTATCGGCGTGATCCTCCTTGGTTTGGGAAGCACCACATATGCCATTGCACGCAGCAATCCTGAATCAACAGTAGGAAAGCTCATCATCTCCGCCACGGCAACTCCTTTCGCACAAAACATTGCAGAGGATGTCGCCGCCCAAACACGGTCCGAGATCAATGCAAAATACCCGCAGTATGCCAATCTTGTGGACACATTGATTGGCTTCGCAGTCAACAATGCGGAAAGCGAGTATGGATGGTGCCCCAGCACGCCCCGGAGATGCCATCCTCCCCTCAGACACGATCGCAAAAGAAGCTACTCTGCTGCTTGAAAAATCGCTGCCACAGCCAGGTTCGCTTGCTTCGGTCACATTGACCGAACAACAATTGACCTCCTGGCTGGCGATGGAAATGCAGAACAACCCGGATCTGCCCCTCAGCGATATTCAAGTGTATTTGCGTGACGACAAAATCCAGGTGTGGGGAATGGTTGCCGGCGCCTCGAACTCCACCTCGGCCTTGATCGTTGGGAAGTTGAGCATCGATTCAAGCGGGAATCCGGTCTTGGGAATCGAATCCCTGCAAATTGGTCAACAGGTTATCCCCGGCATCCTGCTTTCACAGATGGAGGAATGGCTGAACCAGTCATTGCTTGACCAGATCAACGATCAGGCACCTGGCTTGCAAGTGATGAATGTCAATATCAGCAGCGGATTGATCACCATATCAGGAATGAGATAGAAAAAGGCCGCCAAACAGGGCGGCTCTTTTTATTTAAATGTAATACTTTCTTAAGCTATTTTTTGACTTCTCATGTTGTCTATCTCTTGAAACCGAATTATTAGTAAAGGAGATTTGCAATGAAAACATACACCAAACCATCTGATATCGAGCTGCGTCAACGCCTTTCCCCCGAACAATATCAGGTAACACAAAATGCCGGGACCGAGCCGCCATTCAAAAACGAATTTTGGGATCACAAACAGGACGGCATTTACGTCGATATTGTCTCGGGAGAACCGCTATTCAGCTCTCTTGACAAATTTGATTCGGGCTGCGGCTGGCCCAGTTTTACAGAACCGATCACTTCAGAAAACATTGTCACTCATACAGACACCAAGTTCTTCATGGTACGAACGGAAGTCCGCTCCAAGTCCGGCGACTCACATTTGGGCCATGTTTTTGATGATGGCCCCGCTCCCACCGGTTTGCGCTACTGTATTAATTCAGCAGCGTTACGCTTCATTCCTCTTGAAGATTTGGAAAAGGAAGGATATGGTGAATACTCGAAATTATTCACAAACAAGATCAAGGAAAATAAATAAAAAGGAGATTTATTATGAACACAAATTATGAAACCATCACACTGGCCGGGGGATGCTTCTGGTGTTTGGAAGCCGTTTTCGATGAAATGAAAGGCGTGCTTTCGGTGGACTCCGGCTATTCCAATGGACATGTCGCCAACCCATCCTATCGCGACGTTTGCAACGGGAACACCGGTCATGCCGAAGTTGTACGGATCAAGTTTGACCCCGCCATAATCTCCTTCCGCGATGTGCTCAATGTATTTTTTGCCATCCATGACCCCACCACCATGAACCGCCAGGGGGCTGACACCGGTACACAATACCGTTCTGGCATCTATTATCACACCCAGGAACAAAAGGAAATCGCCGAAGCACTCATCAAGGAATTGAACGAACAGAAGATCTGGAACAGCCCTATTGTCACCGAAGTGGAAGCGGTTAACAACTTTTTCATCGCCGAAGACTATCATCAGGAATACTTCGTTAACAATCAATCCCAGCCGTATTGTCAGGCCGTGGTTGCACCAAAGGTGGCCAAGTTCAGAAAACACTATCTGGAGTTATTGAAAAAGCAACCCGTGTAGGTATGCAGTCTCTAAAGGTTTTGAAAACCTTTAGAGACTTATTTTTTGTTATACTCGCACTGGCAATGAACGAAACAAATTCCCCTAATTTCCATATCCGCGACGTGCCAATCTACGGCGACACGATACTCGCGCCCATGGACGGCTACTCCGACTGGCCGTTCCGTTCGGTTTGCCGCGAGCTGGGCTCGGCCATGAGTTACACCGAATTCGTCAAAGTGGAAAAGATTCTCAGCCGTTCAAAGGAACCTGCGAAACGGCTATTCTTCAAAGAACCTGAACGCCCGATGACCTTTCAAATCTACGGTGATGATCCCGACCTAATTCTCAAAGCCGCCCTCAAAATTCAAGAACTCAACCCGGACATCATCGATCTCAATATGGGCTGCCCAGCCAAAACTATCGCGGATCGCGGCGCTGGCGTCGGGATGATGCCTTCTCCATTAACCATCGCGCGCACGTTTAGAAAACTAGTCAAAACACTTCGAGTTCCAGTCACCGGAAAAATCCGTTTGGGCTGGGATAAAAACAAGAATTACAAACTGATCGCCCGCATCGTGGAAGAAGAAGGCGGCTCGCTGATCGCCGTCCACGGGCGCACAAAAGAGCAGCGATATTCGGGCAACTCCAACTGGGATGCAATTGCTGAAGTCAAATCACTGGTTAAGATTCCCGTGGTTGGCAGCGGTGATATCAGAACTGTAGCAGATATCGACCGATTTAAAAACCATGCCAAAGTGGATGCTGTGATGGTTGGGCGCGGTGCCATTGCCAACCCGTGGATCTTCGCACGCCTCGATCGTGAACAGGTCACACCGCAAATGATGCACGAACTCATTCACAAGCATCTCGCAAGATGTGTTGAATTTTACGGCGATGAAGACGGCTCGCGCCTCTTCCGAAAATATGCGGTGCAATATTTACTCATGCACACGCTCACCCGCGACGAACGCAAGGAAATCCTCAAGCCCCAACCCTCCGGTGAGTTTGCAAGAATGCTCGATCAAATTTATGCAGTCACTGCTTAAAAAGACCTGAGAGGTTTTGCGAAGTCCTCGAAGAGGAAAACCTCTCAGGTCTTAATTTAACTTATAATCAAACCATGATCCTCGACCTTCCCCTCATTCTCGAAACACGGCGCAATCACGCGCTTGAACATGCAACCATCCATCTGCTCTCGCACAAAATCCCAAAACGCATGGCCGGGCATTCCAACCCCACGGGATTTTTTCTGCTTGGCGATCTGAGCACGCAGGATATTTGGACTGCGGCAACGGAAGCACACACACGATTGAATTCCGGTGAAAGCGGACTCGCGATTCATCCCGGCTGCGGCACCAACATGGCGACCACCGCGCTTCTTGCCGCGACCTTTGCCTGGTTCCCGCTACGAGGAACAAAGTCCACGCTGTGGCGACTCCTGCTCATCCCATTTGCACTGATCTTCGCTTTAATCGGATATCAATTGAGCAAGCCGCTCGGCCCGTGGCTTCAGAAATACGTTACCACCGAAGCAAAGCTCGGCAGCCTGCAAATCGTGGATATTATCCTCGTCCGCAAGGGCGTACATCGAGTCATCACCAAGTAAGGGCACGTCGTTGCCGTGCCCCAACAACATATGCCCAACATCTTCTTCCTTCACGGCAACGACGAATTCGCCATCAATCGCAAGATCAAAGACTTCGAGTCTGATTTCAGCGATCCTACCACCGCAAACATGAACACAGCCCGCCTCGAAGCGCGGACCATGACCGAAAACGATCTAAACAATGCAGTCAACGCCATGCCGTTCCTCGCAGCGAAGAGATTGATCATTCTTTCCAACCCATCCGCCAAATTCAACAACGCGGCCACGCGCAAAAAATTCGAGGAATTCCTCAGCAACACGCCCGACACTGCCAAACTGGTCATCAATGAATTGATGGAGCCCAAAGAAGTTGAAAAACACTGGCTCACCAAATGGGCTGCAAAAAATTCCACACTGATAAAAACGCAGGCTTTCTTTCTTCCCAAACAACGGGATATGGCAGGCTGGGTCGTGAATGAAGTGAAGAATCAAAGCGGACAGATCGAACCACCCGCCGCCGCGCGCCTCGCTGAAATGGTGGGCACGGATACCCGTCAGGCGGGGATGGAAATTGCCAAACTGCTGGCGTATGTCAATTGGGACAGACCAGTTCGCGGGTCCGATGTGGATGCGGTTTGTATCGTCACATCCCAGCAAAGCGTATTCGATTTCGTCGATGCATTGTCACAGGGCAATGGAAAAATCGCGCAAAAATTATTGCATCGGCTGCTTGAAAATGAAGATCCATTTTCCCTGTGGGGCATGGTCGTTCGTCAATTCAGGTTATTAATCCAGGCACGTGAAATTTTGGATGGACGCGGAAACAAGGACGATGTTGCCAGGGCTTTGGGCGTGCATCCATTCGTTGCGGAAAAAACCACCGGGCAGGCTGCACGGTTTTCAATGGAATCACTGGAAAATATTTATCACAGACTCTTGAATATTGACGAACAGGTAAAAACAAGCCAGGTCACATTGGACCTGGCTTTGGACACATTGATCGTTGAACTTGCAGGAAGATAATTAAGGACCGAAGGAAGGTACGGCTTGTTGAATAAGAGAGGGAATACTACTGACGCCCGAGACCAACATAAACACAATCAACAAAAGAAACGGGCACAGACAGATAAAATTTAATGCAAGACCTGCAATTGCAAAACCGCGTTTGGGGTCCTGTTTACGAATGGCTTGAATGCCAAGCACTGCACCTGCAATGCCCAACCCCAAAGTAATGATTCCCAAAACAACAGGTCCTAAAAGAAATCCCATATAGCCGGCGGATTCACTGAGCGTGTTGTTCTCTGCCATAATACCCAACGTACCGTACAAAGCGCACCATAAAAACCAAAGGGAAATTCCAAACACAAAAGATAACACTGCAAGGCGGGAACGCGGTTGTTCTGACGAAGTCTTCATTAATTCTCCAATAGTTTATAAGATTAAGGCGAACGCCTTTACCAGGATTGATACTTGGGCGGTGAAATGAAAAAGATTATCTTATCTTTCTATAGCAATGACTTCTGTATTAACTCGTCGCCGCCAATTTTCCCGGACCAGCCATATTTTTTCATATCAATACGACCCCGCGGGTTGAAAGGGACTCCTTCATCTTCCAACATGAGGCGTTGACGACGCGCGCCGGCACCGTCCCGTTCACTGATCTCACCCTTTGAGTTAATCACACGCTGCCAGGGTACATCGTGCGGGCAATGCGCCATAGCACCGCCCACCCAGAGCGGACCAAATGCAACATAGGTTTCCACTTCCACACCTGGAGGCGGCGGGAGCATCTTTGCGATCTGTCCATACGAAGCGACTTTACCACGCGGGATATTACGGACAATATCCCATACCTGGGCATAAAACGCTTCTGCATTCGGGGGAGATGTAAACTGTGGCATGATTTTTTCCTTTACAAAACAAATCAACGAGCGGATAGGAACCGATAATACAACGACTGCCTGACATTGGCAATAAAGTTCTTTGAAAGCTCATCAGTCATGAATTTAAGCGTGGGGATGCCATTTGCTGTCAATGAACCGGGATGTTCCTTTTCGGGAATACCGGGTTGCTCCAAGTGCACCACCGGTTGAGAAGGGGGCGGAACTCGTTGTGTTTTATCCAAAGCAAAATAGTAATCGTAGGTTCGGTAGATCGAACGGTTGATCTCATAAAGCGGAGTCAATGCACCGAGCACGAGGATGACCGCGATCGCAAATCTATAAAAACGGGAGGTGTTATTTTGAAAGATAATTTCACCTGTCATGACCATTACATAAAACAATGGCGCAATGGACGCGCGCATAACGAAATCACGCCCATTGCCTATTTGAATGAAAGGCAAGGTGAGAAGAAGCACTCCTGTAGTGATCCAAGATATGTCTCGCCATTTGAATGGCGCAAGCAAAAGCCAAAGAATACCGCCTTCCAATAAAAAGAAGGCGAGAAAGTCCGTGAACGGGATTGACTGAAGTCCACGCTGCCCAGCGGCAGAATTGGATGAAAAGAAGAGATACGAAATGAGGAAGATGATTCCGCTGGAAAGAAGAAGATCAATGCGGAGATTTTTGAATGGAGATTTGAAATCCGCCTGCTTGAACCACGCGATGACAAGATATGGAAAAAGTCCAATTGAGGCGAGTGGAGCAAAGAAGAAACATAAAGACCAGAGGAGTATTTTCCGGCTAAATGACCTGGAAGATTGCCTTTGCTGCTCAAACAGCAAACTGTTTGACTCCAGAATCAATGCACAGCACAACCATGCAGGGATGGCTTGATTAAACACCCAGAATAATTGCGTGGTGAGGGATGAATATTGAAGACTGCCTGACCAAATTTCAAGATGGGTGATGGGAGGCCAGAGAGTTGGATATTCCTTTGCGAAAAGAAGCGTGCCAACTTCGTCCATACCGCTGAATAAGATGAGAAGTAATGAAATTTTTATCGCAGAAACTTTTAACTTCAGGCTGATGTGCAAGGTGACCAGCAACACGCCCAGCCAGGTCCACAAGAAAAGAATGAAATTGGCAAATTGCCAGCCTAGAAGTTTTCCGGCAAGCGCGGCGGGCAGCCAATATCCCACGTAGTAGACCAGCATTGTGATCGGACCTTTTTCCGGCGTGGAATAAAAAACGGGCCAGTCATAGGAAATCAAATCACGCAAAACCGCATTGCGCCAGTTGTGATCCCAATTTTGAAAGGTATACCCACCCACACCGGACAAGAAGACCCACAGGCCGGTGATCATCAGCATATAAAAGACTTGATTTACGGGGAGTTTATTTTCGATCGAAGGATCGAGTTTAAGTAATCTCCATAAAGTAAAAATAATCACCACAGTGATGGGAATGGCAATTGTCAGCCGAAGCCACCCCAGACAGAAAATAATGAAAGGGAGGGTGAGATAAAGCCAGGTAATACGGTGCAGCCAGTGAATTTTCATGTTTTAGAGGTCAATGCTGTTTTAATTCATAAATAACATAATCATCTTTATAAAGTGTGATCTCATAATTTTCTTCAATAAACTGGCGCAATTCAGGGAATTCATGAGAGGTATCTGCACCCTCCACCCAGGGCTTATCGATGGACGTGACTTCAATCATAAAGCGCGGATGGGACTCACGCAAGTCGTTGATAAAATCGGCACGTAGGGATTGAATGTACGGGCTGGAGATATGATGATAAAAGTAAAAATCAAATACATACGGTGTGGCAATATGTGCTCGAGATTCGAGCATGGCGAGCAATGTACCGCCTGTCCAATCAAGAGGCTGGACGGCATCCCCCTCTTCAAGGTATTTATCCAAAAAGCGCTCGATCTCCGCTGCGCGGTCTGTGGAGGTGGCAATGGGTTCCCCTCGAAGCTGTTGAAGAAAAGTAAACGATGGGCGAACGTTCAATAGAACAACCAATGAAAAGATGAAAGGTGAAAGACGAAGGATGAAAGGTTTACTCGGCAGGTCAAAGGTGAAAGCCAACGAAGAAAGCAAAATGAGGAAATAAGCAAGCGGGATGTAATGGTATTGAAAGAACTGGCCTGAAAACGCGGGATAAATTGCATAACACAAAGCCAGGCTTGCGAGTAAATAAGTTTGTTTATTTTTGTTGAGAAATACACCCAGCAGTGCAGGAATAAGCCAAATCCCGTTTCGACCCATGCGCCAAATGTTATCCAAAATATTAAGTGTTCGTTCCGTGCCGGTATTGACGATCAAAGCCCCATTGATCTGTGCATATAAGGGCCAGTAATTTTTTGCGATCTCAAGGAAGGGAATCAAAGCGCCTGTTATTGCAAGCCACACAGTGATAATACTCACGGGGATTGCAAATCCAATTCCCACAGGGAGAATACTCTGCATCGAGGCTTTGATCAGTGAAATGTTCCGGCGTTTGACCATGTCACTGATGTCAAAGAGCAGGAACGGGAGGAGTCCGAGCGCGGCGTGGGGTTTGATGACTGCCGCCAGACCAAAGAGAATGCCGAGGCTGAGTCTGTGTCTGAGAGTAAGAGAGTCGCGCATTCCGATCCAAACCGCACACGCAACAAAAACCAGCAGAAGATATTCGCGTTGCAGGGAAAGAGATGGGCCGCCTTGCAGGTATTTCAACCCAAAGAGCAGGCCTGCCACAATTGCTGGCGATCTGCCGAAGCGGCGCATGAAAGCATATGTAACAGCGAGGAGCGCGCCGAGAATTAATAGATCAAGAATGCGGATTCGAAAACCATTGAAGCCGCCCAACCTGCCGAGCACGTAATAGGCCGCAAAGCTGCCGGGCATTTGAAAATCAAACATGTCCTTATAGGGCATGCGGCCTTCGGTACGCATGAGAAAGGCTTCATAAAAAAGCGGAGCCTCATCGTGAGCGATCGGCCAGTAAAGAGAGTATGCTGCCTGAAGGATCAACAAGCCTGCAAGAAGAGCAATAAAAAGATTTGATAGACGACGCATTATGGATAGATGACTTTATTCAAATCCATCACGAGACAAATTCCCCGCCACTCACCTGCCGATCTATCAATTGGCGTGCAGAGGAAAATTTCAATTCCGCTTCCACACGTTGAAAACAACGATTCGCACCCATCAAAGTTTTGCGGGAATAATACACTTCATCACTGCCTTCATATTCCACGCTCAAGTCGTGTTCCAGGTCCACGCGGCCTTCGATCACTTCGCCGCAGCGTTTACATTGGACGGAAAAAGTGTAGTAACGCTTCTCCGGCCTGGCGGGTTGTGACCCGCCGAAAAGTTTTTGAAAAAAGCTCATGACTTCCTCTCAACTACCCTTGACTTCGTTTTCGTAACCGTACAATTCCACACGGAATGCACCAAGTGAACGATTGATATCTGTGATAAAGCTAATCAGTGATGCAATTAAAGAAAATAAACAAGCCATAAAGATAACGCTGATGATCCACGCATCTTCCAGGCCCAACAAAGCTGTAACAAACAAGGCAATGATCAACAATGCCGCGCAGAGCACACTGACCGCTGCAAAAAGAATCGACTTGCGGATCAATTGCGCCTGTCCCCAAAGAATATCGATTTGCGCCAGTGTGCGTTGTTTGACTGGACCATCAACGGTCTCGGAAAAAGAAAGCAGGTTCCGCGCACGCTCGATCACACGCGAGAGACGATTGGTCATACTTAATAAAAGCAGGCCTACGCCGGAGATCAAGATCACAGGGCCGATGGCAACTTGAAGCACGGGTATTAATTCTTTGATCGAGAGCATACTAAAACTTCCACTTCTTCAAGACATCCATTGCCTTGTGATGGGTTAAGTCCAACTGCAACGGCGTAATGGATACATAGCCCGCACGCAATGCACCGAAGTCGGTGCCGGGTTCATCCACGCCGGTGGGAGCTTCGCCACCGATCCAATAATATGGTTTGCCGCGCGGGTCGCTGCGCACATCCAACGCATCGCGATAGACGCGGAGTCCCTGCCGTGTGACCATGTATCCCTTGAGTTCATTCTCTTTCAAATACGGCACGTTGACATTCATCACCACACCTTCGGGAATGCCATCGGCCATGACTTTTTCCGCCACACGGCGTGCAACGGATGCAGCGCAGGAATAATCCAACAGGCCTTTAAATCCTTCAGGGGAATCCAGCGAGACTGCGATTCCCTTAACCCCGGCAATGACCGCCTCCATCGCCGCCGTAACTGTTCCTGAATAAGTGACATCATGCCCAATATTGGCATTTGGATTAATCCCCGAAACAACCAAATCGATCTGTTCTTCCACCAAACCAAGCAAAGGCAGCGCCACACAATCAGACGGAGCGCCATCTGATGTAAATGCTGCCATGCCATCAGCAAGAACCGTCTCCTTCACCCGCAGCGGACGTTCCATCGTCTTCACATGCCCCGAAGCGGACCAGTTCTTATCCGGCGCAAAGACGGTTACCTTGCCGAGTTTTCTCATTTCTTGAGCAAGAGCCAACAACCCTGGGGCGGTGACACCATCATCATTAGTTACAAGGATATGCATTTTGATTTCCAGTTTGGATTTTTTGATTTGCACAATGATTATAACCCGCCCAATAATACAAATAGGGACACGGCGATGCCGTGTCCCTACAATTAAGGTATTGCCATGACAATCAAGGTCAAGCCAATGCCAACCAGAACTCCCTTTCCAATCACCTTCAAGGCTTGGAGCCTGACCTGCTTCAACTCACTTTGGTCTTCGATCTTTTCGACTTTATCTGTTAATTGGCGTGAACCACGCGCAGCGAGAGCTACTCAGGTTTTGTCGCGCCACTGAAAGTAACTGGCCCCAGCCGAAGCAAACATAACAAACAAGGGCAGTCGCCAAAATTTATCCACACCCATGACGAGAAGGACAGCCAGAACGATCAATGCGACCGCAAATTGCATGATGGCAAAGTTCAGTCGCTTGCGCCTCTCAGCCGGGCTGATGTTGGCGAGGCATACTTCATAATTCCCATCGCCCTCTTCATACAAAGAGGGGTCGATTTTGGGGGTGAAATTTGAAAACTGAGTGGTTAAACCTACTTGCATGGGTAATATCCTATTTTTTGATTTTATGAACAGGATGCTGATGCTATTAAAAAAGGATTTCTTACAAATCTGTTTTAGATCATAAATAGTTTAATCGATCTTCAATTCACGAATGGTAAAATTGTTGAATATATGAACTTTGGCGGCAAGTCCAAGTTTCCAATTCTCAATTCCCCTGAAATGGATCAGGAGAAAATGTTGTTTTATCTTGAAAAACAATTGAAGTATGAAGGCGCAATAAATGTTACCAGACATGGGGATTTAGTAATTTTTTCCAGTAATGTATTCACATTCATTCGAATGCGTACATTTTTAGAAGGCGGAGGCAGGGGCTTTCTAAGAGTAGCCACAGAAGGTGACAATCTGGTCGTAGTTTATCGTTTGTCTTTTGTATGGGCCTTTTTGATTTTCCTGGTTGGTAATGCATTTCTTGCCTATGCTTTTATTTTAGGCAGGGCGCCTTTTGAATCTTTAATATGCATGTTCTTAGCTTTTTATTTTGGAATTGGTGCCAATATTCTTATCCACCTAATTTCTCTTGCAATGTTTATTGAAAGAACCTTTGACACATATATGAAAGGATAAAAATTGAGCGCCTCCATTTTAGGAGGCGCTCAATTTTTATCCTTGTTTCCTTCGCAAAACAACCCCGTTTTGCGAAGGGTCATACAAGAGTAAACCTTCCGCAATTTTATTGGAGGCAATCCCCGCGTTGTCAACTCTGGCAATGACTTCATCCAAAGCCCGCTGATTGGCAAAGTCAACGGTGAAGTGACGCAGCCCCACTGCATCTGCTGGCGGTGGCGGGGCACCGGCTCCCTGCCAGGTATTTAATCCAATATGATGGTGATATCCGCCGGCAGAGATGAAGGCCATTTGGAATTCCTTCACATGACCCATCAGGTCAAAACCGATGACGCCATGATAGAAATTCAGCGCTTCGGGAATATCTCTTACATGCAAGTGCATATGCCCCACACGAGTTTCGGGCGGGATGGAAGCATCCAACTTGTCGTCTTCCTTCAAATGCGTGAGCAATGCTTCCACATCCAACGGTTCACGACCATCGCTCCACGAGCCGTCTTTGCGGCGGGTTTCGTACTTGCCATCTTTCAGCGTCCAGGAACCATCTTCAGGCGACTCACAATACAACTCAATGCCATTGCCTTCAGGATCATCAAGGTAGGTTGTCTTGGTCATAATATGATCTGTAGGAGAGTTGCGGATCTTCAACGCGAACAAACGTGCCACAGCACGCGCCAATTCACGACGGTTTGGGAACAAAACAGCAAAGTGATATAAACCGGTCACCCCACGATATTTCTTCAGGTTGGACTCCTCGGTGAGAACCAGTAGATCAGCTCCGCCCGCGCCGAGACCGGCCCGGTTGCCCTCGCGCCAGTGGAGTTGGAATCCAAGCGCCTGTTGATAGAAGAGGAGCTGATTTTCCAGATTGGCAACTGTCAACGAGACATGACCAATCATCGTGGCGGGATGAATCGAGAATTCTGTTTTTACGTCTGAATTAGGCAATGTGTTCATGGCTATCTCCTGACCTGTCACAAAGACAAGTCAACTTCGCAATTTCTTTCTTTAAAATTTGTTTACAAAAATAACTCAAAACGCCCGTAGGCCACAAACACAGACAAGGCCAGCAAAACAATGTTTACGGGAATGACATTATATTCTTTCTTCGGCAGATGCACACTGAAAATTGCAAGCAATTGAATCAGTGAAAGCCCGATTGCTGCGGCCGGGGTCAACCATGCAAGAACGCCGGTAAGAATCGGCAAAATCAAGCCAACCGCACCGAGCAATTCGGAGATCCCGACAAAACGGATATACCCATCCTGCTTATCATGTGCCCAGGTCATCTGCGCATTCTTGCGCACGGAATCGGGTTGAAATGTCTTCATGCTGCCGGCCATTCCATACATGCCGGCTAATAATACCTGTGCGATCCATAAAGCAATACTCATTTCTCTCTCCAAAATATTTTTTTCATTCATCACCCGTGCATACGGGTGATGAATGAAAAGTTAACTATCCAAGAATTTTTACAGTGCTTCCCCAGTTGGTGCCGAGCGTACCCTGCAAGGTGATGTGCAAAAGCTGCATGGATTCGATCTGACGTGCGCGATGCAATGGACCAGTATCGATGGCGCGCATGCCGCCGTCGGTCACGATCTGCGAAACTTTCGCCTTCGCATCCGCATCATCACCGGCAATGAAGACATCCAGCTTCTGTCCACCTGCTTCTCCGGCAACGAGCGTGCCCGCAAAAGTGGTGTTGAAAGCCTTCACGACATGTGCGCCAGAAGCGATTGCCTTGGCAAGATCTTCCGCAGAGGAAGAATCAGCGGCTGTGGCAAGGCCGTCGTAGGTTGAGTTCAACGGGTTGGCAATATCGACAACAACTTTGCCGGCGAGCTTTGCACCAAGTTGTTTTGCAATTTCAATGTTGGTGCCATACCAAACGGCCAGCACCACTACGTCACCGAGCACTGCATCGCCGAGGCTGGCAGTGGAAACCTTCGCGCCTTTTTTAGCGGAAGCCTTCACATCCGCAGCGGCCTTTTCAGCGGTTTCAGGATTTGCATCCACAAAGGTCACCGAGTGACCGCCAGCAACTGCGCGAGTTCCGATTCCGCGTCCCATATTTCCTGCACCAATGATTGTTACGTTCATCTTATTTTTTCTCCTTGAGTTTGAATTTAGAAACCGATTTTTTCTTTGACAATGATCATCGTGATACGACCGGGTCGAATTTCACGATTGATGATCAACAATTTACTCACCGCAGTGCTTACCTTATAAAGAGTCTGCATATGTTCTTCTTCCAACGGCACTACATATTCTTCAATACGTTTCATGCCTTCGTTTATATCCTTCACCAACTTTTGAGCGCCCACCACCCAGATCACTTTTCCTGCACTCGTGGCATACGCGCCCAACTGGCTGCCGGTATTGGATGCGATCAAAACATGCCCATCCTCGGTCACGGCATGAACGCTACCCGCTGCATAATCCGGCGCACCCACCAGTTTGCGAATCTCACGCCCCTGCGTTTCGCGGTTCATCGCGAACATCTTCGGGCGCAGCGCATCGAAACGGCCAGACTTGTCGATCTCGTTTTGAATGCCTAATGTTTCCAAAGTCACCGAAGCGCCCAGAAAAACCTCTGCCTCATCGGGAATCAATTCAAAGAACAGACGCTTGGCATCCGCCGCATTCTCAGCGATCAATGTCTTGATGCCGTTTGCTTCCAATGCCTGCGCGGTGCGCTTGATCTGCTCATCGGATACGATCTCCGAAAATACCTTTTCTGATACTGTATTTCCTGTCATAAAATTCTCCTCATGATGATTGAGTCAACTTCTCTTGACTCGGTCTGCGTTGTTTGGTAATATACAACCGTTGCCTAAACAACAGATGTTGCTAATTTACCAATTCATACCCTCAGGGTCAACCATCAAATCGTTGAATCTGTTGACTAAGCGACAAAGGAGACAATATGTTGCCTAACCCCAATGAAAAACTGGACCCGCGCATCGTTCGTACCCGCGGCCTGATTCTGAAATCCTTTGAGGATCTCCTCGCTGAAAAAGGATTCGAAACCATCTCCGTGCAGGATGTGACCGACAAGGCACAGATCAACCGCGCCACGTTCTACGCCCACTTTCAAGATAAATACGCCCTGCTGGATTACTCCATCAGCCAGATGTTCAAACAGGAAATCGACAAGCGCACCTTGAATGCCTGTCATTACACCCCCGATAATTTACGGAGCTTGATTCTCGCTGTATGCGACTTTCTATCCAACATGCACAGCGAGTGTGCCCAACCACACCAGCAATTCGAATCACTGGTGGAAGGCACCATCAAAAAGATTGTCTTCGACTTGTTATCTCATTGGCTGGAACAATCCAATTCCAAAATCTCCTTCGAGATTCCCGCAACAGTCGCCACCTGGGCGATCTATGGCCTCGCCTCACATTACAGCCACATGAAAAAACGCCCCGCCCTCGAAAAATTCGTGGACGAAGCGTTTCCGTTGGTTGCTGTTAATTTGGAACAGTTTGCGTAACCGTAGGTACACGGCGACGCCGTGTACCTACTCTAACGAACGTTTGAAATTCACAAACGCATCTTCTTCAGAGGGGTCAGCACCGTATGCCATGGCGAGATAATATGCCATGTAATCGCCAAAAATGATCAACGTCCACAAATGAGCGATGACCGATTCGCCGCGCGCATCGATCACATCGGTGTTCAATGCTTCAAGCATGAAAGCCTGGCGCATTAGATCTGAGCGCAGACGATTGCGTGGATGATCCGATTTCGCGCGCATGAACAGCGTCATCGTGTGAGCGTTGAGCGTGGGATTCGGATTGATCGTGGCAATCAAAGTGTTGTGAGTGGCCTCGGGGATGATCTCGAAATTCGCACCCGCCTTGGCGAGTTGATTGATCTGCATCTTCCATCTTCGCGCAACAGGGGCGAGATTTTCAGTCGCAACAAATGTAACCCAACGCCCCACCAGTTGACCCGCATAACGCTTGGCAGGATTCTTCGCTGCGATCATGTCTGCAACGATGTGCTGTTGCGAACGCTTCATCATCGCAATGGCTTCAACCACATCGTTTGCAGGGTCGGGAATGAATCCGAGGCGGGAGAATAGCGCAAGCAGCAATCCAAACGGATAGGCAATCGCAGCAGTATCCACCACGCCATTGCTGTCAAATTTCCACAGGGGAATGTTTTTTTCAGCAGCACGTGTGCCGATTTCGCCCCCCATCGTGATGGCAAATGCGGTGCAATCATTTTTTATGGCGACTACAAACGCATCCAACACTTCCTCGGAATTACCGGAGTGGGAAATGCAAATGACCAAAGTTCCTTTACCACTCGCGAATGCAGGGAGTCCATAGCCACGATGCAATGTCACGGGGAGGCGAATGCTTGACGAAACAGAAGCAGCCACCAGTTCCGCCGCGACCGCCGAATCACCCATCGCCGAGATGACAATGTTTTGAATGTCTTTAAAATCAGGAAGCGGCTGTGCCAATCCCAATTCCCATGCGGTTTGTAATTGATCGGGCAGGCTGTCGATCTGGGCCAGCATGTTTTTGGTATCTATTTTTTTGAAGAGGTCGAGGTCGTCTAAGTTCATAGGTTCCATGATTCTCTGAGCGATAGCGACACTTGCACCGCAGTGCGGATGCAGTGCGTGTGAGAGTCTCCAAGATAATCAGAGAGATCCTTCGCTACGCTCAGGATGACAATATTTGGTTAACTTGCATCCTTGATGAATTTTGTAATATCTTTTTTCATTTCCTTGAGCGATGGCAGGTGGACATACATCATGTGGCCCGCCTTGTAATATGCCATGCGGATATTTTTGCGCAAGGATTGATCAAGACCGAGATGATCGAAGGTGTATTCGGTGGCGAAGTAAGGCGTGCCGAGATCGAAATAACCGTTGGCAACGAAGACTTTGAGATATTTATTGAAGGTCATCGCGCCGCGCAGGGTTTCAGCGACGTTGACATATTGATTTTGGAAATAGCTGTAGGACCATTGCATCCAAACTTTTTCGCTCAAAATTTCATACGGCGTATCGGTTTCAAATTTCAATTCGGTGCGGATGTAATCATTGAACGCCGCGGTATACGGCCCATTGACCTGCGCGAACAGCGGATCATATTCCGGCGTGGATGTGACCCCGCTGCGGTCTGTGCCGGTGTATCGGCTGTCCAATCGCCCGACGGTTTTTCCACGCTCGCGCAGCAGTTCTTTGAAATAATGCTGATCGAGGATGCGCAGATCCGTACGCTCGATGAAATCCTGCGAGATGCCGGTATAGCGCGAAAGTTTTTCGACGACGCTGGCACGCTCTTCGCGAGTCAACGATGCGCCTTTGAGCAACGCGGTTGCATATTCACCCATCGCGAATTCTTTCGCTTCTTTAAGCGCAGCTTCCAACGATGACTTGAAATTCAACTTGCCGTGATACCACGCGGTGGCGGTATAGGCGGGCAGGAACATGATATATGGCAGGTCATTATTGAGATTGAAGTCGATGGTGGTGAAATCGAGCACGGCAGAGATGAGCACAAGTCCATTTAACAACATGCCGTGACGGTCCTGCAAGTAACCGGAGAGTCCCGCCGAACGCGTGGTTCCATAGGATTCGCCTGCAAGGAATTTCGGCGAAAGCCAACGATGATAGCGCGTGGCATACAATCGGATGAAATCACCGACGGATTGAATGTCCTTGGTGAAGGTGTGCCATTCTTTTGATTTCTCGCCTTCCACGGGACGGCTGTAGCCGGTGCTCATCGGATCGATGAAAACGAGATCGGTTTCATCGAGGATGGAGTATTGATTATCGGTAAGCTTGAAAGGCGGCGGAGGCATCTCGCCTTCGTCGGTGAGTACCACGCGGCGCGGTCCCAGCACACCCATATGCAGCCACACGGACGAGGAACCGGGTCCGCCATTGAAGGAGAATGTGATGGGACGTTTGGACTTATCCCGCACGCCGTCTTTTGTATAAGCAATGAAGAAGATCTGCGCGCGCGGCTTTTCGACCTCGGCGTCTTTTTCCTTGTCGTTGACTTCTTCCTTCAGCACCATTGTCCCGGTGGTGACTGTGTACTTGATCACCTTGCCGCCGATCTTGATCGAATGCTTGCTCTCGACCAGATTATCTTTGGGAGTGGGTTTTTCGTCTTTCTTCTCTTCTGGTTTGGGTTCAGTCTTTTCGGCCATGTGAGTCTCCTTGGGTCACGAAAGGTACATTTTCCTTGAAATGAATTTAATTTCTGGAAGGATCAATTTCAGGACAGCAAACGAGATCAATTCTACTGGGAGAAGAAAGAAGAAGGCAACATCCGCGAGAAGGGGATTTTGGATATAAATAGCAAGCTTTTTGCCGATCACATTATAAATTTTGCGAATCAATTTATGTGCCAAAGGAGATATCACCTGCAATGCCAGTTCAACCGATTTGAGTCGTTGCAGCTGGGAATTAACCCGCATCTCTTTTCCATTTGATAAATGAACAGTTCGTGAGCCAACGAAGCTTGGGTGTCCCTTTGCGGCGGCGGTGGCGATGTAACAATCTGGCGGCTGGGGTGGAAGTGCTGAGTACAACTCGTACATTTTCAGGATATTAAATCGCAAGGCTCCTACATAGGCTGCGAGCCATACGCCGATGCTAAGTCCGCGCAAAAGGGTAATTTTCGATTCATGGTTTTTGATCAGCCAAACTGCGGCCCGGAGAGAAAGCAGGAAGGACCAAAAGGGAGCGACGAACACAAGCAATATTAATGCGGTGAAGAAGGGAGAAAAGACATTTCGCGAGGTGATCATGCTGATCAAGGCCAATATAGCTACAAGACCCGCAAGGATCATGCCCGTCAATCGAAGATTCCACTTTGCTGCGACCCAGGGATAAAAACGGGAGAACAGTAATGGGGATATCCATGCCAGAATCAAAAGAAAATGCCAGGGGGAAGGCTCCAAGGCAGGCAGGATGGCAATGCTGAAATGTAAAGCCAGAAGAACGCCGCTATAAACCCCGAAACGAACTGAAAACTTCGACGCGAACCGCGTGACATCGATCAATAACAGGAGATAGCAAATGATTGAGTAGGCAAGCAAAGGAATAATAAATAACGATGCTTCCGGAAAAAGAAACAGAATTGCATAATCAGCTACTCTTCCGGACTGCCAATCCGGCTTCAAAACATGGATCATGGAAAACGAAAAAATCGGCATGGCGGTGACAAATAAACCATACAAGACTCTTCCCCAGAAAGCCGACGGGAATGGCGATGAAAACTCAAGCGGACTGGAATTGGATTCAGTATTCATAGTTTCCTTTATGAAGTGATGGTCATTATTTTAGCGAATTGATGGTCGCATACACTTCTTTTTTATTCCACCCGCTTTGTTCTGCCAATGTCACAGAAATTTCCTTGGCAGATTTACCTGCTTTCAGTTCTTTTTTAATTGCCTTGAGCAATTCACCCTCCGTCCAAACACTTCTTTCCTCTTTCATCTTCCCCGCAATCACCAACGTAAATTCCCCGCGCGGTTCCTTCGATTTGAAATATTCAATCGCACCGCTGACGGGTCCACGCCAGTATTCTTCATACATCTTTGTCATTTCGCGGGCCACGCAGATTTGACGGTCTCCCAATGTGGAGAGGATATCCTCCAACGAGTCAATGATGCGATGAGGGGATTCGAGAAAGATTAATGTGTACGGCTGGTTGGAAATCTCTTCCAGAGTTTTGCGGCGTTCATTTGCCTTGCTGGCAAGGTAGCCAAGGTATAGAAATGAATCCGTTGGCAGGCCGGAGACTGTCAAGGCGGCGATGGGAGATGACGGTCCGGGAACAGGCACGACGTTAAAGTTGGAAGCGAGGGCGGCTTTGACCAATTCATAGCCGGGGTCGTTAATGGCAGGTGTCCCAGCATCGGAGATCAATGCCACATCCCCATCGGCAAGAGCGTTCAAGATCAAATCGAGTTTATTGATTTTGTTGTGTTCGAAATAACTGGTGAGTGGAGTTTGAATCTCGAAATGTTTAAGCAGCACACCGCTGTGACGGGTATCTTCAGCGGCGATCAACTTCGATTCACGGAGGATGCGCAAGGCACGTTGTGAAATATCTTCAAGATTTCCGATCGGTGTGGCGACGAGATAAAGTGTACCCATGCAGTGATTTTATCATTCCGACCCCTTAAACAAACCTGCCGCCATGTTTGGCGGCAGGTGGATTTATTTTATTTACGGACACCCACGAATATCCACTTTGAAGGTGATACAGCCGGCTTCCTCGGGAGGAGCAGCGACACAGCATTGATTCGCCAAACTGAATGTAGAACCCGTTGAACATTGAGCAAGGTCTTCGTTTGAAAGCTTGGGCGGCTTGCAAACCTTCAACTGATAAGAGAACAGTTGCTGGCCTGTGCAGGAAATCACCGTAAAGCCATCCTTGGTTAATTCTTCGTTGCATTTCAAGGCGGGATCCAACGCTTCATAGGTGGAGCCTTCTGTGATCCTCAACGCGGTATATGGAATTTTTGTAACGCAAACTTTATTGGTCTCTTCCACTGTTGGCGCTGGGATGGTCACTCCCGCATCGCAAGCTGGGGCATATGGGATGACGGAGGCGATCTCCGCAGTGGCAGGGGCGGCTGTATCTGTTGCAGGAATGGAGGTAAAAGTGGCAACTTCAAGTGTGGAGGTCGCTGTGGGCACGGGCGCGGGGAATAATTGATTTCGCAAAAGGAAGAAACCGATCAGTGCGACCACGATCACAACCCCGGCAACTGCAAAGCCTGTTTTACTTTTTGACGAGCCACCCGCCGCGCCGGCTGCTGGCTTGAAAACACCGGTACGAACGCCGGTTGCATTGGTCGTCGGGATGTTGCCTTCACTGCCAAATGCGGCCACATTCAATGCCTTGGCAAGATCAATGGCTGTGGAGTAACGCTTGGTGCGATCCTTGGCCATCGACGTCTTGATCAAATTATCCACTTCAGACGGCAGGCTGGGAAGCGTCTTTAAAATTTCAGGAACAGGTTCGGTGATGTGCTTGACGACCACTCCCATCGGAGTGTCCGCACTGTAGGGCTGCTGACCGCTCAACATTTGATACACGATCACGCCAAGTCCATAGACGTCGCTTCGACCGTCGATATCGTTTCCCTGAGCCTGTTCAGGACTCATGTATGCGGGTGTGCCGATGACACCGCTTCCGGTCAAGCTGCTGGTTGATTCCGTCAATTTGGCAACGCCAAAATCTGAAATAAAAGGCGCACCGGTATTATCGAAAAGAATGTTGTCTGGTTTTAGATCGCGATGTACGATGCCTTTTTTATGGGCATAAGCGAGGCCCTGCGAAACTTTTTCAATGATGCGTGCCGCATCTTCAAGCGAGAATTTTCCCTTTTCGATCTCACTGGAAAGCGAGCCCCCGCTCATATAACGCATCACAAAATACGGCTGGCCGTCCTCTTCCCCCACATCGTAAACCGGCACAATGGCGGGGTGTTCCAACCCGGCCACGATCTTCAGTTCCCGGTCGAAGCGCGAGCGAAATTGCGGATCATGCAGCATTTCACGCGGCAGCACTTTGAGCGCCACTTCACGGTCAAACAGCGGATCGTAGGCCCGGTATACTGTCGCCATACCGCCGCGGCCAAGTTCAGATTTAATTTCGTATCGACCAAATTTTGTGGGGATCGCCATGCGCGCAAGTATAAACCACATGCAAGCCGAAGTGCAAGAAACCCTTCCAGTATTGTCAGGCTATTAACATAAGCCTGGATAAAAAAAACCGCGGCTGGTAAATGCCAGCCGCGACAGGTTGTTTAGTCTGTGGCTGCCTGCGCAGCATGAATGGATGAAGTATTGGTTTGTGTCATGGCGCGATAACCGGCCCAGATCAATGAAATGCCGATCATCTCAGTGACGAACAGAACCTCCACATAGCCGAAGCGGGTGAAGGAACCACCGATTCCAGGAAGCAAGGCTCCGATTGCGATCAGCCAGTTACCCAGTACACGATTGCCGCTATCCAGCTTGCGGGCATACTGAATGGCAGACCATGCCGCGCCGCCCACCAGAAAGATAAGGGCATATGTATTCGGCAAAATGGAAAACATGCGTGCCCATTGCCAGGTCATCACTTTGCCGGTCAGGCGGGCTGGGTCGACAAGGGTCATATCCACCGGCGCAAAAAAGATGGCGATGGAAGCAATCGCAATATAGAAGATAAAGAACCAGGCAAGAATATCCGCGGCTTTCTTTTTCAACAGCAGATACACGGTCCCTTGCGCCAGCGGAAATGCGCCAAGCAATGCACCGCTGATATACCAGGCCTTCATATTCCAAACACTCCAGCCGACGAGCACGTTAATCGATTCGGTCAACGTGCCGATCCCAAAACAGAAGGTACCGATGGTCCACCACATCAAATATTTCGCCTCCGGCTTGCGCTGCCAATGTTTGTACAGGGCGGCCGTAAAAGAAAAGGAAATAAGGGTGGTGAGAATGGGAATGTAGTGCGTGATGTTTTGCATGAGAAACTCCTTTATGCTCCAGGGGAGCAGACTTAAAATAAAAATGCCAACCTAACGATTGACATTTCCCAAAGACTCATATGTTTGTAAAAGGCTGATCAGGATCTCGTCTGTAAACGTATGGATCTTTGTATACATTTCCGAGGCCTGCGGAGCAGGCACCCGGGCATCCCCATACACTTTGATCACCGAGGAAACCAGCGCATCACGGAAAAATAAAAAGGCTTTCGCAGCATCGACATAGCTCAGTTCATATCGCCGTGCCCGCGACGCATATTCATATCCGATCGCGTAGGCTTCCGAAGCCGCATCTTCGCCATGAGTGGCGATGTATTGCATCAAGCCGTGAAACAGGGACCGGGAGCTCAGGCGGTATTGCGCACGCGCATCTTCGTCCAATTTTTGATACCAGGACTCCGCCTGCAGCCGCCCCTCCGAAATTTGCATGCGGACGTTCTTGACAACCTCATTCATCATGCTTTCCGGCTCGATCTCACTGGACTTTCGGCTTGTTTCCAGCCAAAGTGAAATTTCATTTCGCTTATAGCGGCGATGTCCGCCGTTTGTTTTGTGTGTGGGAAGAATACCTTTATCAGACCAAAGCCGAACCGTGCTGGGATGCACTCCCAGCACCTTCGCCGCATCGCTGAGGGAAAGCCATTCTTCCGTCATGGATTATTCCGCGGCCAGGGCCACTTTCTCCACAAATTGCGGATCGTGCGCCTTCTTTTGAAAGGCAGTTACGTCGATTCGATACAACATGATCGCAGCAATGAACAACATCAACGCTTCGAGACCAAACACGACGAGATATCCGCTCAAGGCATTGCCCGTGAACTTTGTGGCGAGGTCCGCGATCACACCGGCCATGAGAAGGCCCACCAGTCGCGAAAGACCATTTGAAAATCCCCATGCTCCAATATAAAGCCCCACCTTTTCAGGAACGGTCAGATCGAACATCAAAGAGAGGTTGGCAATCGTGGAGATGCCAGTGCCAAATCCCAACAGGGTGATGCCAACATAAAAAGCGGATTTGCTTGCAATCAACCCGCTGATCACGATGATCACAAATCCAAGCAATGCGCCGACGTTGCCAATTTGCGCCACGTATTTCTTTTTTACGCGACCATCGAGAAAACCGGCAACAATAAATGCGATCAAAGTAAAGCTGTTCGTAATGGAAACAATGCGCGAGGTCTGTTCAACGGTCATACCGAAGGCTTGTGCGCCGAAGGGTTCGAGCAAAACATCCTGACTGAGGATGGCGGCAAGAAGCAGAAGCAAGTAAACAAAGAATATCTTTGCCACCGGGTTTTCCGTGATGGCGGTTACCATCTCGCGGACAGTATATGTTTCAGATTTTGTATTTGAGGAGGAAGCGACGAAGCGCCGCTCCAATTTGATGAGGCCGAGCAGGCCCAAGGTCAGGGCGGAAGCGGCGACGATGATGAATGCACGCGAGAGAGTCGCAGGTTCATACGTCGGCACCATGCGGCTGAGCGAGATCCCCGTCGCGATCAAGCCGATCACCATGATCGTGAACATCGTCGCGATGGTCTTGCCGCGTTCCTTTTCACCGGAGAGTTCTGAGGCCAGCGAAAGATAGGAAACTGCGGAAAGGTTATATCCCATACCCCAGGCACCAAAGGCAAGTATGCCGACGATCACACCCAAGGTGACATTATTGCTCATCAGAATGGCGATCTGCGGCGAAACAGCAACGCCCACAACACAAAGGATCAGCCCGGCAAGGATATATGGCGAACGGCGAAAGCCCATCACGGGATGACGGTCTGAATACGAACCGATGGCAACTTGAATCGGAGCCAATAAATACGGGCAGATCGCAAGTAACGTGAAAAGGGTTTTGGAAATGCCAAGCTCGTAGATCATGACGCGATTGAGCGTGCTGTTGATCGGCACGAGGGTCATGGCAACGGCTGTATGGATCAGCGCAAGTTGAAGACGTTTAATGAACATGGTTCCCTTTAAAAAATAGCAAGGGCGCTTGAAACGCCCTCACCTCTGATGTTCGAATTTTACTTTTTAGGGCAAAAAAGGCAATATAGATTTATGTAGAATTTTACTAGAGGTTTGTGAGCAAGTTAAGCCTTTGCAAAACGCGTGATCAGCCCGTTATACTTTTCCAAAATCTCGGGGGAGGGATCGTGTCCGCCAAAAGTGAGGAATACCTTGAAGGCAGCATTGCCGAGGCGATCAAAGAATTGGATGCTCAACGCTTCGCGTCCGTCGATGTGGCTGGGTTTGCGGAAGGCAAAGACAGAATCCAATTCCCAACCGCGAATGTGCATATCGAGCGACTTGGTTTGCACGTTGAAAAATCCGTCGGTGTTGCTGAATTTTCCAAATTCCCCAAAAGCTTCGAGCGTGGTGGCTCCGTTGGAGACGATCACATGCACGTTGCCAAGTCCTTCAAACGAGCGGATGATTTCATCCCAACGGCCAGAATCCAACTCACGGGCAATATCGCCTTCGAGCGAGCGGATGACCTCCACCTCGGGCACGCGCATCTTTCTTGCGATCATAATTGTCATCTGCTTTCGATCTAGATTGAACGCCGCCCGAATAGCTTCATGATTAACCACGGTGTCTGTTTGCAACATTTTATATTCTCCAAATTTTTAGCTGTGCGCAACTTGCGATTTATTCGAAATATTTTTTAAACGGGCGTGGCGTAGTCCTTCCGCCAGGTAGTAACTGCCGACTACAAAAATAGCGGAAGCCAGCTGGAAGGCAAGCCCTTCCCATGTGGGATAGACACCGAACCAGGTACCCATCCAATAAGGAACATTCATCCCCTGCACCACATGGATCGGAAGCCAGCCTACTACTTGAAAAACATGCACTGTGCTGCCCACCATTTGCAATAATACAGAGCCGATCAACACACCGGTCACGATCAATATCTTCATATAGGGCAGTGCCTTTTGCAAACTAAAAACGATCATGCCAAACAGCACAACAGCCGCGAGGGATGCCAGCACGCCCAAAAGCACGGTCACGATCCCACCTTCCAAAACAAGCGCCTGCATGAACAGCACGATCTCGAATCCTTCACGATACACACTGGTAAAACCAAGTGTGATCAACCCCACCCACAGGCCGGTTTCCTTGCTCAACAACCGGCGTTTTTGCGAATGGAAGTTTGCGATCCACCCGGTCCAATACGTGTTGTGGAAAAACCAATTCATGATCAGAAGCAAAATGGCAATGGCAACCAGTGAAACCACCGCCTCCAATTTTTCGCCGTAGCGAGCCAGTGATCGAAGAAGTTCATGGGCGAGCATCCAGGTAAAGGCAGTGGCAGCCAACGCGAGTCCCACACCCACCCACATGGGCTTTCGATATTTACGTTCCTCCGCCGATTTCAAGCTGCTCATCAACGAAGCAAGGATCACCACCGCCTCCAAGCCTTCGCGGAAGACGATAATGCCGGCATTGACTGCAATGGCCGCAGGGGCCGTATTCTTGCCGATCTCCTTTTGTGCCTGAGTCAGAGACCGATCCAATTCCGCGCGCGTGGCTTTGATCTCTGAATATGGTGCATTTTCTTTAATGAGATACGCCAATCCTTTATGTTCGCCCTGGCCATTCCAGAAGAGTTCTTCAAGGGTCAACTTTAATTGAGGGGCAAATACTACAAGCCTGGCTTCAGGCCCTGTCTCCATCATGGCGTACGCTTCGAGCCGCGCGGACTCAGCCAGTGCATAATCGTTTTGACGCACTGCATTTTCCATCTGGTCCAGCATGGATGCGATCACGTCGAAATCGCCGGCAGCGCTTCCCTTCTGCCATTCTTCCGGCATCGCGGCTTGAAGGATGGAGACGGCTTCCTCTGTTCCTTTGGTGATCTCATCCGCGGATGCAACTTCGCCGCCGGTGCTTGCAGAATCGAGCTGCTCACCCATCTTTTCAATAAGTTGGGCGGCTTGTTCGGTCTTTGCCGGGTCATATTGATTTAGCAAATCGCGCAGGTCATCAAAGGCGGCTTGTGCCGCTTCGTGAAAGGTCACCGCTTCCTGAATTTCAAGCGCCTTGGTTACCTTACCATCCGCAACGCCGCGTTCGTATTCAACGGGCACAAGATTCAAATAGCGGATCAATTGCCCGGCGCGGCGGCTTTGTTCGGCCGGGGTAAGCGGCGCGGCGCGGAAACCATCCAACGCAGCACGAACGGAATCAAGCAACGGCTGGATCCCAGCTCCTGAAACAGCAGCAGATTGCAGGTCCGAAAAGATGCGTTGGGTTTCATCCAATGAATCCACACCTCGTTGTTTCAGATAGGCAGGCGCAAGAATTTGAAAATACCCGGAAGCAAGCCCGGCCAGTTCGGCGCGGCGGATCGGAAAATCATTTTGGTCAGCCGATTCAAGATCGCGCAGGGCCTCATTCAAACGCGCTTGATACGTGTCAAAAAGATCAGCATGAAGGAATTGAAGGGCTTCTTCCGTGTTAATGGATTGTGCAGCAAGATTTTTAAGAGCGAGAGTCGCATCGGCATTCGGGCGTGAGAAACGCGTTGCCGTGCGATATTCGCGCACAGGCAGCCAGCTTTGTGCAAGGTCGGGTCGGTTATTTTGAATCGCATGTTCAACGACGAGATAACTGCCATGCAGGATCGCCGTCCATGTTTGCGCACGAGCAAGCGCAAAGTCAGCTGCGGAATTATTTGTAATCGCGGCCTGCATTTGTTCAAACCCTGCACGAATCGATTCGTCAACTTTTACATCCGCATCAACGATGGCCCTTTGGAATTCATCAGCATAGGCTGATCGTGCACGGTCGAATTCCATCTGCGTGACGGATGGATCGGAAGCAAAACTCATCTGCGCCGTGAACAACGACGAGCGTATCTGCTCCGCAACCTGGGATGGCGGCAGCGCATCTGCGCGGACCTGATAACTGGTCAGCGAAAAAAGCAGGGTCAAAGCGAAAAGACATCTCAAAACATTTTTCATTTGGTTATCTCTCTTAACAGCATGGGAGGGCGGCGCAATGCCGCCCTCTGAAATTTAATATCAATGCTTTTTATTCTTCGATCGCAATGCCCAATGAAGCAGCTACCTGTGAGATCTGGCCCGCAATGGCTGTGGCGCGATTCTGCGCTTCGGCACCGAGCAGGTCGGCTTCTTCGGCGGTGAAGCGTTTGCCATCTTGTTCCTGCTTGTACACATCCGCAACAAAATCCTTCAGGCCGCCGAGGTCATTCTCGATCTGCGTTGCCTGATCGGAATTCAACGTAACGATCAACGGCTTGACGCCTACGTACACCACCTGCAAGCTGGAAAGAATATCCTGAATATCGGCGAGGCGTGAGATCGCAACAAAATCACTTTGTGTGGAGGCGTCCCCGGCAACAAAGCGCGAGTTCTTCCATGATTCAAAATATTCGTTCATCGTGGGCACCATCACCACCAGGGAAGTGAAGGCATCTGATTCAGTCGGGATCCATGCCTGAATCGCAGTATCCAAGTCAGAGACGTACTGATCGAAGAGATCCACTGCCCCTTTTAGGATATTGGCATCGGGAAGCGCTTCTCCAAAATCGACAGTGCCGTTTGCATCCAGGTCGGCTTCCATATTAGAGACCACATAGTCCGGATTGGTGCCCCACAACGTGGTTTCAAGCACGCCAAATAAATTACCGGGCTTGGGAAGGACGCGTCCATCGGGAAGGGTAATGTCAAATGGCACGGCATTCTCCGGGTCGTCCTCACCTGAACCGCCCGCATCGAGGATCACATCGTACTCGGCAAGGCTGGGTGTACCAGCCACAATCCCCTCCATTTGTTCATATAAAGGGCTGGCCGCCAGCCACGCGGATTTTGCATCCAACAAAGCCTTGGACACCTCGGAAGAATGATCTGTCCACAGGGCGACATAATCAAAACCACTCGCCTGGGCTAATTCATAATATGTATCGCTGGCAGCTTTTAATTGGGTACTGCTGGATTTCAATTCACCGATCTTGCCGGTGAGGTATGTTTTGATGCCACCCAAATCCGCCTGGGATTTGACAGTTTCAGCAGCAGGGACGGAGGTGGCTGGGGCGCAGGCGCTGATGAGTACCATTAAAACTATGCTGACAATAAAAAACCTTTGTGTACGAACCATTGCGGTTCTCCTTGAAATGATGATGTTTTTGCCTAAATCGACAAATAAGACAGACTTACTCTGCCTTGAATGGGTGTAGTATAATTTTCACAAACGCAATAATCTAGATATTTGTTATAAAATTTAGTTATATCCCACTGCAATCAGGTTTCAACCTGATTGATATTTTTGGAGTTTGCAAGAGCACTTATGACCGTCAGCCCCGCCATGCGCCGCTATGCCGCAGAAATTTACCGCCTGCAGGAAGATAACGAACAGGTCTCCCTATCCCTTTTAAGTTCCCATGTGGAAGCCTCCAACCAGGCGATTTCCACGATGGTCAAGCGCCTCAACAAAAACGGATACCTGATCCACGAACCCTATCGTGGGGTGCGTCTGACGCCTGAGGGCGAAAAGATCGCCATGCCCTCCCTGCGTCGCCACCGCCTGACGGAAGTGTTCCTCGTCAAAGTGATGAAATATGACTGGGCCTCTGCGCACGTATTGTCCGATACATTTGAGCGCGGTGTTAATGATGAATTGGAAGACCGCATGGACGAGCTTGCCGGCAAGCCCACGCGCTGCCCGCACGGAGAGCCGATTCCCTCTAAAGACGGAGTCATGCCTCAGGTCAAGGATGAACCGCTGGTAAATGTCCCCTCCGGCTCAGACTGTGTCGTCAGCCGTGTCCGTACGCATAATATGGAAAAGCTTCACTACATCGCCGAGCTGGGACTCGTCCCTGGCGTTCCATTTCACCTTCTGAGCTGTGCCCCATTCAAAGGGCCATTGCGGTTGCAGATGAGGCCTCAGGATCATGTGATCGGGTATGAATTAGCCGGTTCGCTTTGGGTGGAAGTGAAAAAACAAGGCGAAGGCAACAAGCCTCCCCCCCAAAAAGGCAACTGATTGGTCTCTGCAAACCAAAAAAACCGCACAATTCAATTGAATTGTGCGGTTTTACTGCGCATCGCCTTTCAATTCATTGACGCAGCCCAAGTTGATATGCTAAACTGAAAGTGCTTTCAGCACAAATATGCCTCCTGTAAAAAAGTCTCCCACGATCTATGATGTTGCCCAAATGTCCGGCGTGAGTATCTCGACGATCTCACGGGTATTGAACGCTCCCGACAAGGTTAATTCGGAAACACAAAAACGTGTGATGGAAGCCATTGACCGTTTGGGATTTGTCCCCAAGGCGGAAGCGCGGGCCCGCGCCATGCAGCATACGGGCCGCATCGGTGTGATCACTCCATTCTTCACCGCACCCTCCTTCGTTCAACGCTTACGCGGTGTGGCAGCCGTTTTATCAAAATCGAATTATGAGCTGGTCATCTACCCGGTCGATTCGATGGAACACCTGCAGGGATATATTTCCTCCATTCCTTTGATGCGAAATATCGACGGATTGATCATCATGTCGCTGGCGATCAGCGACCAGGATGCACAGCGATTGACTGATAATGCCATGGGAGCGGCATTGATCGAATATCAGCACCCCCAATTAAATAGCATCGTGATCAACGATTTCAATGGTGGCGCACTGGTGGCAGAATATTTGATTCGAAAAGGCCATCGGAACCTTGGATTTTTAGGGGACATCGAACCGCCTGAAAAAATGGCCATTCATCCCGTGAAATCCCGCCTCATGGGATTTGAAAAGAAATTGAATGACGCCGGAATATCATTGCCCAAATCAAATATTCGTTCCGCTCCCTACGTACAGGACGAATCCAGACAGGCGGCTCGTGAACTATTAAGCCTGCCGAACCCGCCCAGTGCCATTTTTGCGGCTTCAGATGTTCAGGCATTGGGCGTCATGAAAGTTGCGCGCCAATTAAATATAAAAGTACCGGACGATCTGGCCGTGGTTGGCTTCGATGATATCGATGTTGCCGAGCATGTGGACCTGACCACCATTCGACAACATCTGGATGAATCCGGCAGGCTGGCTGCAGAAATTTTGTTGACTCGCATTGGGGGAACAGAGCGCCCTTTGCAACACATCAACCTCCCATTGGACTTGATCGAACGTTCAACGGCGTAATCCACTGATCTAAAATTTCACCCAAAAAGATTAATAAAGTTATTGACTTTTTTTGCGGATATGCTATACTGTTTTTATGAAAGTGCTTTCATGGAAACGCTTTCATGAACTACGCTTTTTGTGCGTTCCTGGACTTCTATTTTGTAAGGAGGTGCCCTTCCACAAAATCGAAAAACTCCCCCATTACCCTATTTTCCAATTTAATTTTCATTAAGGAGAGAAGAATGAAGAAAACCATGTGGCAAGTATTTGCCTTGTTGATTATTACCGCAATGCTTTTAACCGCTTGCGGAACCCCCGCAGCTACGGAAGCTCCTGCAATGACCGAGGCGCCTGCCGTAACAGAAGCCCCTGCAATGACCGAAGCACCCGCCATGGCAGAAGTTAGTTTTGATTACCCAGCTGGTGGAGCTCTCGAAGCTGCCATTCGTGGCGACTATAAGGGCACAACCGTCACAGTGGACGGTGCGTTTGAGGGCAACGATCCCGATGGAGTCAAATTTGCCGAATCGATGAAGGCGTTCGAAGAAGCTACAGGCATTACCGTCAATTACATTGGCAACAAGGAATTCGAAGGTTCCATCGCCATTCGCGTGGGTGCCGGAGATGCCCCGGATATTGTGGATTTTCCGCAACCCGGCTTGTTTGCGAACTTTGTACGTAAAGGTAATGTTGTACCGGTAACGACCTTCATGTCCGATGAATGGCTTTCCCAGCAATACAATGCTGGCTGGCGTGAATTCAATACTGTTGATGGTGTGGAATCGGGAGTCATGCATCGGTATTCAGGCAAGAGTCTGGTCTGGTATCCCAAGAAGGCGTGGGATGAAGCAGGCTATCAGGTTCCAGAAACATGGGATGAATTGCTTGCTCTGACCCAGCAAATTGCAGACGACGGTGATACTGCGTGGTGTATTGGCATTGAATCCGGCGCCGCTACCGGCTGGGTAGCCACGGATTGGACCGAAGATATGATGCTGCGCACGACTTCCCTCGAGAACTACGACGCCTGGGTTGCAGGCACACTGCCCTTCGATTCACCTGAAGTCAGGAAAGCTGTTGAAACCTGGAGCGAAGTCTGGTTCAACGACGCCTATGTCAATGGAGGACGTTCCTCCATCGTTTCAACCGCCTTTGGTGATTCTCCAAAACCCATGTTCGAAAACCCACCGAAGTGCTGGTTGCACAGACAGGCCAACTTCATCACAAGCTTCTTCCCTGAAGGAACAGTATATGGTGAGGATTATGGCTTCTTCTACCTGCCGCCCGTTGACCCCGCTTATGGAAAGCCATTCCTCGTTGCCGGTGACTTGATCGCCATGTTCAACGATAGACCGGAAGTCCGTGCCTTGATGGAATACTTTACCACTCCGCAATCAGTCAGTGGCTGGCTCGAAGGCGGCGGTGCGATTGCCGCTCAACAAACCGCCACTCAGGACATGTACGGTTCAGATTTGGACTGGAATGTTTCCCAACTCGTGGCGGGCGCAACAAGCTTCCGTTTCGACGGATCTGACTTGATGCCCGGTGAAGTTGGAGCCGGCTCCTTCTGGGAACATATCTCCAGCTATGTTGCAGGTTCTGAAGACCTTGATACGGCGTTGAAAGCAATTGACGCATCCTGGCCCAAGTAACTGGATCGAAGTGATATAGTGGGGGTGGGAAGGTAGATCGTACGCCTCCCACCCCCACTTTTTTATCAGTATTTTTTGCCTAAGGAGCTGGCATATGAACATACCGCCGCAGGGTCGTCAATCGCTTGGGGGTAGGATTCTCTCTTTCATCGGCCAAATATTGCTCGCAGTGATCATTCCCCTGGTCGCATTCTACGTTCTTTATCAGGGGTTCCTATTTTTGCGAGACAGCAATGCATCTCGAGGTGTGATCGCAAGTGTCGCCATCGTTTGGGGTGTGGGTGGGGTTGCACTTTTATATTGGATTTTCAATAACCTCGTGGAAAGACTTCCGGATGCATGGCGCACTCGATTCCTGCCATTTGTTTTTGTTGGGCCGGCTATGGCGATCCTCTCCTGGTATTTGGCAATTCCAACAGTTCGCACTTTTTGGATCAGCTTGTTCGGCAGGGATGGCCCACCCAAGGGGCTCAATTTGCTGCAGCAATTGACCAGCAGTGCCTTTGTGGGGTTAAGCAACTACAAATCCGTTTTCACCGAAAGCCTGATGTTGGAGGCATTTCGAAACAACCTGATGTGGATCATTTTTGGGAGCACATTCTCGGTGGTCTTTGGCCTGCTCATTGCAGTGCTTGCAGACCGCAGCAGTTTTGAAAAACTCGCCAAATCCCTTATTTTTTTACCTTACGCCATTTCCTTTGTTGGTGCCAGTATTATTTGGAAATTTATTTATGAATACAGGCCGGCCAATCAACCGCAAATTGGCCTCCTAAACTCCGTGGTAGTGAGCCTGGGGGGAACGCCACAGGCCTGGCCTCAATGGGTGGATGTTGCACCTTGGAATAATTTATTTTTGATTGTAATGGTGGTCTGGCTGCAGACCGGCTTTTCCATGGTTTTGTTTTCCGCAGCGTTGAAGGGGATTCCCGACGAACTCATGGAAGCCAGCCGGATCGACGGCGCAACCGAGATACAAATATTCTTCCGCATCATGATCCCATACATTCGCGGGACCATTATTTCCGTTTGGACGACCGTTGTCATATTTACGCTTAAGATCTTTGACGTGGTTTGGGTCATGACCGGGGGACAATTCGGCACGCATGTGATCGCCACCCAGTTTTACAGACAATCCTTTACCAACCAGAATTCCGGGTTTGGTTCGGCCATTGCCATTGTATTGCTGATCGCTGTGATCCCTGTCATGTTCTATAACTTGAAACAGTTCCGCGAGCAGGAGGCTTTTTAAGATGGCTGCCAAAAAAAGACAAAAGAATCTTGGAAAACTCGTGGTGAACGGAACGCTGTTCCTGATCATCCTGATATGGACGATCCCGACTCTGGGAGTATTGATCTCCTCCTTCCGCATACGGGATGATATTGCCACCTCCGGCTGGTGGAGGGTATTGCCTTATCGCGATTGGCAGGCAGTGAAAGAGATCGATCCGAAACAGGCAGGCCTTGACCCCAATGGCGTGATGCAGGTGGAAGGTGTCAGCGGGACGTTTGAGGAATTCCGCGCGGGAGTCTCAACCCCGGATGGAAAACAGATCACATGGATCGGCAACAAGCGCATCGGAAAGATCGAAGTGCAGGAGCAGGTTTGGACGGTCGATTGGAATTTCACGCTCGATAACTACAAACAAGTTCTTGGCGGTCAGGACTTTAAATTCACAAAGCCGGATGGCACGATACAGATCATTCCCGGCGACAACATGAGCGGTGCTTTTTTGAACAGCCTTGCGGTATCGATCCCGGCTACTGTTATTCCCATTTTGATCGCCGCCTTCGCCGCCTATGCATTTGCCTGGATGAAATTTCCGGGGAGGCGGGCCATGTTCATCGTTGTGATCGCACTCCTGGTTGTACCGCTGCAAATCGCGCTGGTGCCAATCCTGCGGGATTACAAAGCCCTGCACCTGAACGGCACCTTCCTCGCGATCTGGCTTGCGCACACAGGGTTTGGCCTGGCGCTGGCAATCTACCTGCTCTATAACTACATCAGCGGACTGCCGCGGGATATTCTTGAATCGGCTTTTATCGACGGCGCCTCACACTTTACCGTGTTCACCCGCCTCGTTTTACCGCTCTCCGTACCCGCACTGGCCTCCTTCGCCATTTTTCAATTCCTTTGGGTATGGAACGATTATCTGGTTGCATTGATATTCCTGGGCGGCAATCCGGAATTCGAATTGGTGACTCAGCGCATGGCGGCCATTGTGGGCTCGCGCGGCAGTGAGTGGCACCTGCTCACAGCGGGTGCATTTGTTTCGATGCTCCTCCCGCTGTTGGTGTTCTTCTCAATGCAGCGATTTTTTGTGCGCGGGTTACTTGCAGGCTCAGTCAAAGGATAGTGAAAAATGGGCTGGGCGACCAGCCCATTTTTATTTGCATCGAATATGAAAAATCTCTGGTACAAAGACGCTGTTTTCTACGAACTCTATATCCGTTCGTTTTATGATACGAACGATGACGGTCACGGCGACCTGAAAGGTGTGATCGCAAAACTCGATTACCTTCAGGAATTGGGCATCACCTGCATCTGGCTGCTCCCCATGTATCCCTCGCCACTGAAAGATGACGGCTACGACATCTCCGATTACTACAACATCCATGCGGATTACGGCACGCTGGATGATTTCAAAAGGCTCGTGGAGGAAGTCCACACCCGCGGCATGCGCATCGTGACGGACCTCGTGCTGAATCACACCTCCGATCAGCATCCCTGGTTTCAGGCAGCCCGCTCGAGCAGGACCAATCCATTCCGTGATTATTACGTGTGGAGCGATACCGATAAAAAATATTCCGGCGTGCGCCTGATCTTTGGGGACGTGGAAACATCCAACTGGGCGTGGGATGAAGCGACAGGGCAATATTACTGGCATCGCTTTTATACATCCCAACCGGACCTGAATTTTGACAACCCCGCTGTTCAAGCAGAAATGTTGAACGTGGTCCGCTTCTGGCTTAACCTCGGCGTGGACGGTTTCCGAGTGGATGCGCCCACCTACCTTTTCGAACGTGAAGGCACCAACTGCGAAAGCCTGCCCGAGACCCATGCCTATCTTAAAAGGTTACGTGCGGTCATCAACGAGGAATTTCCCGGCCGTGTGCTGCTCGCAGAGAGCAACCAACAGCCGCGTGAGTTGATCGAATACTTCGGCAATGGTCACGACGAATTTCATATGGCTTTCAATTTCCCGCTGATGACGCGTATCTTTCTTGCATTTGCGGAAGGTAATGCAGAACCCATCCGCAGTGTGATCGAACAGACACCGCAGACCGGCGAGGAATGCCAGTGGGCCATCTTCCTGCGCAATCACGATGAGCTGACCCTTGAAATGGCTTCGCCGGCCGAGCGCGAACACATGTATCGCGAATATGCGCCGGATCCAAAAATGATCCTCAACCTCGGCTTGCGCCGCAGACTTGCCCCATTATTGAAGGGCGATCACCGCAGGATCGAGCTCGCCAACGCGTTGATCCTCAGCCTGCCCGGCACGCCGGTGTTGTATTACGGCGATGAGATCGGCATGGGCGAAAACCTGGACCTTTCAGACCGCAACGGCGTACGCACACCCATGCAATGGACCGACTCGGAAAACGCCGGCTTTACAAAGGCCAAACCATTTGCGGAATTGGTGACGGGTGAATATGGTCATCATCACGTCAACGTGGATTCGCAAGTCGCGGAACCTGACTCATTGTTTCATGCCATTCGCCGCCTGCTCTTCATTCGCAAGGATCAGCCCGCCTTTGGGCGCGGCGATATTCAAATGCTGGACGCGCCCTCTTCCCTGCTTGCATTCAAAAGAAAATATCTCGATGTGACCATGGTCTGCGTTTACAACCTTTGCACGACATCTGAAACATTCACCCTTCCTGAGAATGAACAAGGCGGCTATATTAACCTGTTGGAAAACGAAGAACAGGTTGTCGAATCGATACAGCTCGAACCTTATTCCTATGTCTGGATGAAAAAGTATGGTGAATGAATCACGCAGATCGCTTCGGCGGATCCTGCCGCGCGTGGAGGAAAAATTAATCCGTGAAATTTCCGCAGACCCAAAGGGTTGGAAGGAATTCAACACGCGGCTGGAAGCACATTTCCCGGCGTTATTCCGTTTGTATTTCGAAATTTATCACGGCAATTACGATTTTTTCTTTCATCTCGAAGACCTGATCCTCAGCATTGCATCTTCATGGTTTGCACGCCCCATTGATCTGCGCAAGCTGGATCATGCGCGGGAGAAAAACCCGGATTGGTTTCAATCGAATCAAATGCTGGGCGGAGTCTGTTACGTCGATCTATTTGCCGATGACCTCAAAGGGGTGAGATCCAAAATACCTTATTTCAAGGAACTCGGCCTCACCTATTTGCATCTCATGCCGCTCTTCAAAGCGCCCGAGGGCGAAAACGATGGCGGTTACGCGGTCAGCAGTTATCGCGAAGTCCATCCGCCGCTCGGCACGATGCAGCAGCTCGCCTCGCTTGCGCGTGAATTTCGCAAGGCGGGCATCAGCCTTGCGCTCGACCTGGTTTTTAATCACACATCGGATGAACACTTGTGGGCGAAACGCGCCAAGGCAGGCGACGAAGATTTCATGGATTTCTACCGCATCTTTCCAAGCCGCGAGCTGCCCGACCGCTATGAACAGAGTCTCAGGGAAATATTCCCCGAAGAACATGCCGGGGCGTTTTCCCCGCTTTCCGTTAAGCGCGGAGGCGAGAAACATCAATATTGGGTGTGGACCACGTTCCATTCCTATCAATGGGATTTGAATTATGCAAACCCGGCCGTCTTCAATCGCATGGCGGAGGAAATGCTCTTCCTTGCCAACCAGGGTGTCGAAGTCTTGCGGCTCGATGCGGTGGCCTTCATTTGGAAACAAATGGGCACGGGCTGCGAGAACCTGCCCGAAGCGCATACGTTGATCCAGGCGTTCAACGCCGTGGCGCGCATTGCGGCACCGGCATTGGTCTTCAAATCCGAAGCCATTGTGCACCCCGATGATGTGGTGAAATATATCGCGCCGCAGGAATGCCAGATCTCCTATAACCCGCTCATCATGGCATTGCTATGGAACTCGCTCGCCACGCGTAAAGTGCGTTTGCTCTCCCAGGCGCTGGCGTCACGATTCAAAATCGCCGATGGCACGGCATGGGTGAATTATGTGCGCGTGCATGATGATATCGGCTGGACCTTCTCCGATGAAGATGCCGCCACTTTGGGAATGAACGGCAGCGATCATCGCCGCTTCCTCAACGAGTTTTATCGCGGGCGGTTTGAAGGAAGTTTCGCACGCGGGCTTCCCTTTCAGGAACATCCAGTGACCGGCGATTGCCGCATCAGCGGAACATGCGCCTCCCTGGCCGGTCTTGAAAAAGCATTGCACGAGGAAGGCGAAGAGGAAGTAGAGCTTGCCATCCGCCGCATCCACTTATTGTATGGAATGGTCATCACCATCGGCGGGATTCCCCTCATTTATTTGGGCGATGAAATTGGCACGCTCAACGATTACACCTATCGCGATGACCCCGCTCACGAACGCGACAGCCGCTGGGTGCATCGTCCACACGCGGATTGGAAGAAGTATGAAAAACGCAGCGACGCAAACAGTGTGGAAGGCAGAGTCTTTCAGGGGTTGAGGCAGCTTATCGAACTGCGCAAGGGACATGAAGTTTTTGCAGGCGGCGAGCTGGAGGTCATCTCCACCGGAAGCGAACACGTGCTCGGCTTCATGCGGGTCCATGCCGGCAAGCGCGCCGTGATCTTTGCGAATTTTTCGGAAACGCCTCAAAATATTTCTCCACGCATCATCGAACAATACGCGATCGAAAATAAACACATCCTGCACGGGCACAGTTCGATCTCCACAAAAAAGGGTCTGCTGATCGAACCGCTTGATTTTGTGGTGTTCGGATAATTAAAAAAAATGCTCTATCGGGGCTGGGCCCCGATAGAGCAAAACGTGCAAAAATCACCCGCTCACCAAATGAAAACGATCCTTCTCCCATTTGATCGTGGACGAGGGAGCCTGTGTTCGCTGCACTTCCTTCGCCACACTTTCAACGATCTCTTTCTGCCGCCCGCTGGCCCAGGGATATTTCGCATCCCATTTATCTTCGGCAGGGAACCAGATCGTGGCAATAATATCGCCTCCGCCCATTTCAAAATAAAATTCGCAAATATTCTTCTTGAACAATCCTTCCGCATATTGAACCGTGCCGGACGGACCCTTTTGAACGATCTTGATCTTTCCTGCCATTTACAAATCTCCTAAAAGTTTTTATGCAGCGGTGGATGTTTGTTTTTTGGAGAGAAATCCTGCGATCAGAAAATACAACGCCAACCCCGTGGGGAAGAGCGCGCAAAATCCGAACATGCCGACCAGGAGGATCATATCTCCAAACGCGGACATTCCCGACGAGGCTTGTTTCACCGCATCCGGCGTAAACAACCCGTTGACATACACCGCCCCGGAAGCAGCAAGACACGCCGCCACATACCCGCCGATCACAAGACCCACTTTCGCCCACGGATTCATCTTTGACATCACAACTCTCCTTAATAAAAGAATCATTCCATCGGACACAAATTGTACAGGTCGCGGCAGATTTTTGGCGATGGGCCGGTGGTAGGGGTGTATGACCTTCAATCTCTTACAAAAACACCTGGCCGATTATAAAAGCCAGCATTCCCACCGTGGCGCCGATGTAGAGTCCACGCATGGCGCGGACCCCTTCCGCAGAGGTTTCACTCTTCAACAAGCGGATCGTGAAGACGACGATCAGCACATCCATGATGGAGATCATCACCAGATAACTCGCGCCGAGCCAGCCAAACAAGGCAGGGATAAGGCTGAGCAAAATCACTAGTCCGAAAAACAGACTCGAAAGTCCGAGGGCGAAGCGCCTGCCCTTGAGGATCGCAATGGATCTGGAGCCGCGCTTCTTATCCCCTTCCATATCCATCGCATCGCCCGCGATCTCTTCGCCGAGATCGATAAAGAAACCAATTAACGCAAAGCACCATACGATGGGGTTCCACGGTTCTCCCACCGCCACGCCGCCGAGGAGGAACGTCCCTGCGACGGAAGCGGCGACCATCAGGTTGCCCAGTAATCCGTTTTCCTTGAACTTCCAGTTATATAGAAAACCGATCAGCCACGCGGCCACGCCAAATACAAAGGTCAACGGGCCGATCCAAAAAGAAGCTGCCAGCCCGATGACGGTCGCAACGCCCGTGAGCACGATCGCTTCGGCCGGCGAAACAACTCCCGAAGGCAGCGGACGATGCGGCGCATTGACCTTGTCCACTTCCAGATCGAAATAATCGTTCAAGACAATGGCCGAGCCTGAAATAAAAAAGCCGCATAGAAAACCAGGAACCGCCTCACGCAGCGGCGGGAAATTTCCCAACGCAACGATCTCCCCCAACAGCACGCACACACCGGCCGCAAACGGAAGCTCCGGCCGAAAGATCTGTAGAATGCCTTTGATCTTTTTATGGAACATGTTCCCTCCCAAACTTGAATATCTGAATTTACCGGGCAACGCTGCATGGCGTGTCGCCCGGTCATCGCAAAATACCATCAACGTACTATAATGACGGAAATTATAAATCCCACATCATCATCCATGGAGGCTATCATGAGCGGAAAATTATCTGGAAAGACGGCTTTGATCACAGGCGCAAGCGCCGGGATCGGCTGGGCAAGCGCGCTGGCATTGGCAGGCGAAGGCGCGAATATTGTATTGACCGCCCGCAGGGAGGAACGGCTGACCCAACTGGCAGGGCTGATCGACCAGGCCGGCGGAAAAGCCGTCAGCTTTGCAGGCGATGCGAAGGAGGAAGCCACGGCGCAGAAAAGCGTGGACCTGGCGGTCAAGACCTTCGGCTCGATTGATTTCCTGATCAACAACGTGGGCGTTGGCAATTATAAAAATCTTGTCGATACCAGCGCCGCGGACTACGATGAAATGGTGGATGCGAACATTCGCTCGACCTTCCTGTTCACACGCTACACCACACCGGTCATGATCAAACAGAAAGCAGGAACCATCCTGATGATCTCCTCGATGGCTGGCGTATATGGGTTTGGCGGCGAAGCGGTCTACTGCATGACCAAGTTTGCGCAGGTCGGCTTCGCGCAGGCGCTCGACAAGGAATTGCGCCCGCATGGGATCAAGGTGGGCGCAATCTGCCCGGGCGGAGTCAAGACCGAGTTTGGCCTGGGCAAGGGCCGCACAGAAGAAAGCGTGGCGGCCTCCGGAATGTTGGAGCCGGAAGATGTGGCAGGCGTGGTGCTGATGGCCTGCACACAATCGCCGCGTTCCCGCATTATCGAAGTGCAGATGCGCACGATGGACGAAGCGCTTACGTAATTTATTTGAATCAAAAGCGGTGGCAATGAATTGCCGCCGCTTTTTGTTTTATATTATGTCAACCCTACACACCTTTACTAAATAGTTAATGTCGTTGCGAGACGCGCTCTTGGTTTTCGCGGCGAAGCAATCTCCCCATTCACGGGTAGGGATTGCTTCGTCGGGAAGTACACCCTCCTCGCAACGACATGGTGTAAGCTCACTTATATGCAGTCAAAAGGTGAGGATGCGGCTTATTGATTGATCAATTTCTTCCAGGTCTTGGGACCGACGATCCCGTCTGCAACGAGGCCGTTGGCAGCCTGGAAATCCTTCACTGCGGTTTTTGTGTCCGGGCCGAAGATGCCGTCCACCGCGATGGCATAACCAAATTTATCCTTGAGCAGTTTCTGTACGGCGCGCACTTCGGGGCCGGTCTTGCCCTGCGCCACTTGAATGATAAGCGCGTCCCAGGTTTGCGGGCCGACGATAATGTCTTCACTGAGGCCTTTATCCGTTTGGAAGTCTTCCACAGCCGCCTGTGTCAGCGGACCGAACTTCCCGTCTGGGGTCAGGTTCGCGCCATGTGCATTCAACAGGAATTGAATTGCAAATACTTCTATCGCGTTATCACCCTGTTCAAAGGTGGGCCATTCCGCCGCAGCCTCGGCAGTGGCTTTGATCTGCACCCAGAACGCACCCGTGGACAGGCCAAAGGTGACCCCGCCCGGTTCGCGGATCTTCCAATTGCCTTTGTAGGTGCCCGCAGCAGCGGGAGCGGTGAGGTTGACCGAGATATCGAGGGTCTCTCCGGGAGCGACCGTGCCAGCCGTCAGCTGTTGGGAGGCGGGACCGCCCATGGCGTCACCGGAGTCAAAGACCAATTGATAGCCTGAGGTCCATGTGCACGAGCCGACGTTCTTGAGTCGCCATATTTTGGTAAAGGGGGTATTGACCGCGATGGGCGTATCATCCGGCGTGGTGACATCGGAAATGAAGGAAGCCATGTTGCATGGGAGTGGACTGGCGGTCACCGTAACCAGCGGAGTGGATGTTACTGTCGGGCTGGCCGCCACTTCCGGAGTGGTTGTGGATACGCTTGCGGTAACGGTTTGCGCGGCCTGTGTAAGCAGCAGGCCATCGACATCGGATTGGGAGGAGGGCATGTTGCATGCGAAGGATACAAATAAAATAACGGGGATCAAAAAGCTTTGGATATTCTTGGGTTTCATCACGTTCTCCTTGGCCCGTACTATAGCAAACCCCCGACTGTAAATCAATTAACCAATGGTCCCAAAATGGCCTTAAAAGCATGATATATCGTTGACTCCTTATCCCCCGTTGTTCTTATTTCACAGCTTGCCCTGCCAATATGATTATTTGATCTTCGTCCCTCTGCCCCAAAAATCCCACAACGTGGGCGATCCAAATTCCGCAAAGATCATCAGGAACCACAGAAGACATGCAAAGCCGAGCACCGCTGGGAGAATAATCCAAATCACTTTACCTGAACTGATCAGTTGATTCATTTCGGACTTCAAGCTGTATGGACACACCCAGATATGGTTGTTTTCCAAAAGCACCACATTGCGATACCCTGAGTAGTCATTTCCGGCGCGGGTCATCTGCACCACGGGTGCATCTTCGGGAATAAGATCAAAGGAGTGGAACCAGTGCGGGGCATCCTTGTGTGAAAAGGCAAACGTGGAAATATTGCATTCGCTCCATCCGTTCTGCGCACTGCAATAGAGCGTGCCATCCGCAGTTTGTACATAGAGGCTGTCGTCGAGTGCGCCGATCATGCGCGCATCCTCCGCCGGCGCGGACTGTATGAATTTCCACCCCGTGCATTCGGTATACCCGAACAGGTCAAAGGCAGTGATCGAAACCCAAACCATCAACGCACCCAGCCCGGCGGGGACGAGGCTGTGCCATGGCATGGAAAAGGTGATGATATTTCTGGGCATGGGGAATCCGGTACGGGGATGGCGCTTCGTCTTGAAAATTACATCTCATTCAGGTTGATTATCCGCCATCACCTCGAGCATCACCGCCATGAGGGGCGCAATGGCTTTCTCGATCTCCTTCTTCGATTTGAACCATTCGCGGGAGGCGAGCAGGTCAATGTGATCGAGCAAGAAGCTGACCGTCTTGAGGCGGTCCTTGTCCTTTTGAGGAAACTCGGGGCGTGGATATTCGTCGAGCCGCTGACGCAGTTCGTCGGCACGGGCACGCTGCGTTCTGACCGGGTCCTGCGACCCCATTTCTTCGTTGAAATAACCCGCAGCACGCCACTCCTCCACCTTCTCGAAAAGCAATTCAAGATGCGCAAGCTCCACCCAGGCGTTTGCCGCTTCCTCCACCGTGAAGGACGGCAGGCGCAGCCCCATGGCAACCTGCATATCTCTGAGACGGGAGGTGTAAATCTCCTTCAACCTGGAAACAGGTGCGGCGTCGATGTTGATCTCGCCCCACTCCGTCATTTGACCCAACAACCATTGCAGGTGACCGAGCTCCACGAGCCTGCCTGGATCGATCTGAAACCCGCACTTCGGGCACGGCTTCTCCAGTTCGAATTGATCTCGCAAACACTTTGGGCACTGCATGGTGCAATTATTTCATATTCCCCCCGCAAAGGCAAGCATATAAATGCCACCTTTGTAGATAACCATTCGTAGGGGCGAGGTTCCCTCGCCCCGTTTCATGGACCGATAAAAAAAGGCGCGAGGACCGCGCCCCTACTTTGATTACACAAACACCGCGCTGGAAACTTTAAACCTCTCTGCCAACGAACGAATTTGCCGAACGTTTAATTCACGCCTGCCATTTAATATCTCAGAAACGACTCCCTGTGACCCCACCTCAGGCAGATCAGATTGAGACAATCCATGTTCATCCATTAAGAAGCGCAACACGTCTGCCCCGTTGCCTCAGGGATTGGATAATGCTCTTCTTCATACACATGAATGATCGTACCAAGCGTATCCAACAGGCTGTACAGCGGATGCTTCTCGTTATCCCCGATTTCATCCGGCAATTCATTGAGTCGTTTGACGGCCCCGTTGCCAGCGGTCACGTTCATTGCGAATGGTGAGCAGAGGCGCAATCGTGGTCCAGTGGGTTTGAAGTTCTTTTGTGAGGAAGGTCATTGTCTCCAGCCTCCTCGTAGCGGAACGGTTCATTTAACGTCCATTAACCGCCTGAAAAGATATTCAGGTATTCCTTATAGACGTATGATTGTCCATAACTAACATCTTTATCTTTCGGAGATAGGATATTCATCTTAATAAAGCGATTGATCACTTCCTGTGCGCCCGGGCGGCTGTAGCCAGTCCATTGCTGAACCAGGGGGACATTGACGATCGGCTGTGCATACAGTTTTGGCATGATCTCCGCGGCGGATTCGGCTGCACGTTTGCCAAGTTTTTGAATCTTCACCAGGTCGCGCTCGCGCAGGTCTGTGATCTTATCCACGATCTCGATGGCTTCGTTTGAGATATCAATGACACCATCCAGAAAATAATCGATCCATGAAGAGATATCCCCATGATGATAGTCGGTCAATTTTTCATAATAGATCTGTTGATATTTTCTAAAGTAGGAGGACAGGAACAGGACGGGGTTTTCAAGAAAGTGCTGATGCCAGAGAAAGAATGTAATGAACATGCGGCCTGTGCGGCCGTTGCCATCCAAAAAAGGGTGAATGGTTTCAAATTGTGCATGCAGCAGGCCCGCCTTAATGATAACCAACGTATCATCCTCCTGGTAGATATATTTTTCAAGATCGCCAAGAGACTGCTTCATTTCCTCCACGGGCGGCGGCACAAAGCGTGCATTGTCCGGACGTGTACCGCCGATCCAATTTTGTTTCTGTCGAAATTCACCTGGGTCTGCAAACTGGCTGGCCCTGGCCCCGCCCATTAACTCGCGATGAAGTTCGCGCAAAAAACGAAGCGATAACGGAAAATTATCCTTGCTAGCGCGCTTCATTCCGTAACGAAGTGCCCTGATGTAATGCAGGATGTCATCGACGTCGTTGGGAATACTGGGGTTGTTTCCCACCTCCGCTTCAATGGCATCGATCATGCTCGCCATCGTTCCCTCGATCTGACTGGAAGCCGCGGCATCCTTGCGCAGGTACATCAGCAGAAAAAAATCAAGATCTGGCAGCAGTTTGGTGATGCCATCCAGTTTGCCCAACAGGCGCGTGGCTTCACTGGCCTTTTTAATGATCGCACCATCGAAAACATACCCATCCACAGGTGGGAAGCGTGAAGGGATAAAAGCTTTAAAACCCTGAGGTTGTTGTCGATAAGTTCCAACGATATTTGCAGGCATGCTTTGTTTCCACAGGAAGTATAGATGTAAAGAAAGTATAGTAGTTTGTTTACATCTTGTCAACAGATGTAAACAAACTTTCAACCTGCATTATCAACCGTAGGGGCGACTCGCCAGGGACTGACTCGCGCCTTGTCTGTCAAGACTTTCTTGCTTGACGTAACGACCGACGGCATTGAAGAGTCGCCCCTACCCATTGAACGCCTCAGCCAGCAGACTCTCAAACAACCCCTCGACCTGCCGTGTGGACTCGGACATCCTCCCCCGCAGCGACTCGACCCGCGCCACCACACCCGCAAACTCTTCTTGCAGGTTCAGCGGTGGGACAATCAAATTCAGTTCAGAAATATTTGTTAGGCTGATATTTGCTCTTGCCGATTCAACTATGTTGCCAAGCAACTGATTTTGTTTGTACGGATTCAAGATTTGATAAAGTGCAAAATAAGTATTCAATTTGGTTGTATCTATTGAGACAGTGGCTACTGCTTGATTTATGTTTGCTGGCAAAGCATCATCTGTAACAAGAGCAGCGCGTCCGATTGATGCTCCAACAAGATTGATCAACAAGTCATTCTTTGCAAGTTGCGAACGCTTTAGTTTGTTGTGGAATTTCTCGGAAATATATTTAGGGCTAGAAATATCCAGAGTTCCCCAAAGAACATTTTCACTGGTTATAAACAAAACACCGCTTTCTTCGTACGAAAAACCCTGCCAATTAGGCGACTCGCCTTTGGTGATTCTGGTTGATAATTCTTCAAAGGGGTAAACGTCAAAACCCTTTTCATTTTTTACAACATTCCCAAACATCTCCAAAAACACGGACTGGAGCAGGGACTCGCCGAGTTCGTGCGCTGTCCGCCGCAGGGCGCGGAGACGGTCAGCCCGCCTCAGGAGGGACGCAATCCGCTTTTGCTCGGTCAGCGGGGGAAGGGGAATTTCTAACGACAAAACATCTGGCTGATTCAGACTCGCTTGATTTACGGCTTTCTTGCATCGTGCTCGAAACAACGCTCTGACATTCTTTGATTTGAAATAATAATCAAGATATTCAGGATGGCATTTTTCTTGGTCAACTCGAATAAGCAAGAGATTTATGCCATGAATCAAAGTTTGCTCGGAACGATAAAGTCCAGTTTTTCCAATATGTTCTGGGCTATTGATGTGGCTAAAAAGAATATCCCCTGATTTCAGAGCATATTTTTCTATTTCTTTTTGGCTTACATGGGCAAATTTGACTCGGTCAAAATCAATTGCTCCATTCCAAATTGTTTCAATTCTTGAAATAGGCAACATTCCATTCGACTGCTGATCAACTTGTTCAGCATCAATACCATTACCTATTTTCGTAACAATATCTTCTAGCAAAACACGGTCTGTCATTTCAGCAACTTCGTTAACTCATTAATTTCATCCAACATCACACTTTCCAACCGCGCCAAACGTTCCAGCGTCACAGACGGCTGTTCGTGATACGCCGCGTCCGCTTCCACTTGGCGGTAACGGCTGGCAGAGAGATCGTACTTGTTCATTTTGACCTGCTCCTTGGTCACCCAGAACTGGCGGGTCAGGCGATCCATTTCCGATTGTGGATTGACGATTTTCGATTGAAGTTCGGCGAGTCTCGCCTGCGCGTCGTTTAGAGCATTCACCACGGAGCGCACAGAGTCCACAGAGTTTTTCTTTTTGTTTTTCTCCGTGCTCTCTGTGTTCTCTGTGGTTAAAGGGTTTTCCAACGCCGATTCAAAAGTCAGTCGATTAATCTCTGCTTGCAACTGCAACCGTTCGGCTTTGAGCGGAGTCAACTCTCGGCGTAGGTCAGCGATCCGTTTGGTGCGACCAGCCCCAAAGGTCGAATCGAGGCGGTTCTTCCAACAATCCAAAATATCGGGGATGTCGTTCTCATCCACTTTCGTGCGCTTATCATCCAGTGAAAAACCGTCGTGCGCCATATCGTAGAACCAGATGTTTTTCGTCTGTGCGCCGCGCGTGAAGAACAGTACCGCCGTGCTGACGCCCGCGTAGGGCTTGAAGACGCCCGAAGGCATCGAGACCACACCGTCCAGCCGATTCTCTTCGATGATGCGTTTGCGCAGTTCCACATGGGCGCGGCTCGACCCGAACAGCACGCCATCGGGCACGATCACCGCCGCGCGTCCGCCCATATCGAGCGCGCGCAAGATCAAATGCAAAAAGAGCAACTCGCTCTTGGTCGTGTCGCTGGGCAGGTCGGGGTGTACGTCGCCTTTGTCCACCGCGCCTTTGAAGGGCGGGTTCATCAAAATGACATCGTACTCGCCCGCCTCCCCATAACCCTTGGAGAGCGTGTCCATGTAAAAGAACTGCGGCTCCTGAATGCCGTGCAGCATCAGGTTCATCGAGCCGATGCGCAGCATGGTCATGCCTGAGTCGTTGTCGAAGCCGCGCAGATATTTTTTGCTCTTCATGAACTTGCGCTCGTCATCCTTCAGCAGGTCGCCGATGAGATGATGCGCGATGCCGTCTTCATCAAATTCAAGGATGTTCTGCGATGTGGCTTTTTCTAGAATGTGCTGGTGCGCGTTGATCAAAAATCCGCCCGTGCCCGCCGCCAGATCGCCGATACGTTCCCTCGGCTTGGGGTCGAGCATCTGCACCATCATGCGGATGATGTGACGCGGCGTGCGGAACTGTCCATTGCGCCCCGCGATGCTCAAATGACTCAGCAGGTACTCGTACAGGTCGCCCTGCACATCCTGATTTTGCTGGCTGATCTCCATCTGGTCGATCAGGTTCACCGCCTCCACCAACAGGCTCGGCTTATTGATCTTGCACTCCGCCCCGCGCATATACTCGCCAAACGACGATTCACCATTAGCAAGACTCGTCAACTGTGGGAAGATGACCGACTTAAGATGCTTCAACATCTCCTCAGCCTTCATCTGCCTCCAGACACTCCAACGCATCTCTTTCTTGACCTTGGGCTGGTACATCGTCCCCTTGCGTTTTGCCTGTCTTTCAGCCGCGTTCTCGCGGTCATCCAGTTGCTTCAAAAACAACAAATACGAAAACTGCTCGATCGCATCGAGCGGGTTGGTCAATCCCCCCGTCCAGAACTTATCCCAGAGGGCATCTACTTGGCTGCGGAGTTTAGGGTCGGTGAGCAATCAAATCAATCCTTTGAGTTTGGCTTTGGTGTAAGCGGCGATGGTGAAGCCATCGGTGATATCACTGTCGGCTATCATTTTTTCGAGGTCAGGAACGGAAACCCAAATCAATTCATTGATTCCCTCTTCATATTCTACTTCACCGACCGCATCCATTCGGGCAAGAAATACATTGACGGGATTTCCATCCAATCCAGTGTTTTGATACAAAACCCCTAGGTCTATCATTTCTACAACTTCGCCATTAACTTCTTCAAACAATTCCATTTTTGCTTGGGATATTGCGTCAACTCCAGATGATCCAAAGCCGCGCGGAATTTCCCAATGAAACATGCGGGTGGCGTGACGGTAATGCCTAATGAGCAGTATTTTCCCGTCCTTCTCTGACAGCATCACTACAACCGCGGCTCCTCCTTCAAGATATGCTCGATTATAGAGTCTGATATACCCATTCCGATATCCACCTGGAAATTCAACGAGATCGCGAATAATAATTACATATGGATCTTCAAATACAGAGCCAATATTTGCCCATTCTGGAGGATTACCAGATCGTTCTAGATCTTTAAATTTATATTCCTGCCATTTGGCAATTTCATCAGGATCGGTGATGACGCGTATTAAGGCGGATTCATTTGAAAACAATTCTGGATATGAGGCAATCAATTTTTTATAATCCATTTGCTGCTTCTCCATTCACAGATTGTGAAATCAACGAACTTGGCAGATCGTTTGAAAAAACTAAGCGCTCAAATACTTCCCTTGCCAACATCATAGTCGAGTATCTAATTGCATCGCGAGGGTCAGAGATCGGATACCATCCAAGAGAATTAAGCCGCTTGGCTTGCATCGCATAGCTTCGATCTTGTACAAGACGGTCAGGTACTTGGATAGTCTTCAGCTCAACGCCTATACTTTCTGCAACAATTTTTGCTACATCATTTACAGAAATTTTCACGCCGCTAGTAGCCTGATAAACTTGTGGAGTCACATCATTTTGCAGGAGCAGGATGATAGCTCTGCACAAATCTTCAACAGCCATCCATTCCCGTAATTGATTTCCATCTCCCTGAATTGGAACAGGGCGCTTTTCCATAAGCTCTTCGACTGCAGTTGGAATCAATTTAGGTCTCTTCTGGAAAGCACCCACAAGGTTACAAGACCTAATGGTAGCTATGTTCAACATGTAAACATCACGATAATTGTGAAGAACTATTTCAGCAGCTGCTTTTGAAGCAGCATATGGCTGCGTAGGTTTTAGCGGCGCATTCTCGTCAAGTGGCACATAGCTTTCTCCAAGAACCTCATCGCTTGACATGTAAATTATCTTAACTGATGGATTTACGAGCCGAGCCCATTCAGCCAAATCAGTGGCAAGGGCTACATTTTCATCAATGGCTTTCCTTGGTTCAGCCAACGCCGCATCCACACTTGTTGCGCCCGCTAGACATATTATCGCATTGACATCTTCAGTAGCTGAATTAACGGGTATTTTATTGGACAAAAAAGCCGTGAGCCTTAATTTTGTTTGTTCTAATTCATTCTTTATATTTAGTGGGATAGGGTTTTTGTCTACAAATATCACATGATTAATATTTTCTTCTTTTGCAAGTATCGGCATCAAATTCTTACCAACAAAACCTGCAGCACCTGTTACTAGTATTTTTTTCATCTTTTCATTCCTTATGAGGGCAAATCAAAACCGCCATCTAAAACCCCTTTGAAAGATGTATTGTTACGCCAAGTTTTAAATCCATCGATATATTCTCTGTCAATCTTGGGCTGTAAATGGCTATATGGAATTCGAATAACATGACCGACGTTTGGATGTCTTAAAACTACCTCTGTTGGTGTTATCCTCCAACAATCATTAGACAAGATATCACTTATATTTTCGATATGATGATCCCAATCTCTTTTTAAATTTTCCTTCAAGTTATCAAGTTCGTTTATAAGCTTTATTCTTTCTGTGCTTGGGAGTGATGAGCCAGGTTTATTTTTCCTTACCGCTAACTGAAGTTTTGCAAGTGTGCTATTAAATTTCACCAAACTTCTCATCCAACTTTCTCTTTCTCGAATCTCGATTAACTTTTCCCAAGGTGCGCTCTTCTGCGCTGTTTCGAGAATAAGGAATAATTCTTTTTTATGTTTAGGGTCATCTAAGCGTTGAAGGTTGTCAAAATAATCAAATGAAAATATCTCCGAATCAACAAAATCGCCCGATGGATTACTTTTGTCATTTACAAAAGTTGATAAAGCATATCCTGCGGCGACATGGTCATTCCTCTGCGGAGGAAATGTTGAATTTTGGACTAACTTTGCTCTTGATGCAACTCCAAGAGATTGATTGTAAAGCCCATCCGTCAACTCAATTACGCCTTGTCTTAATTCAATATTTTCAAATCCTTCTAACTGTTTCCTGACCTTGGAACGCGTATCGATTACTCCAACTTTGTCTTGGATTATTTTCAACGCGTCCCTTATTTCTTTTGCAGCTTTGACTTCATCCCATGTATCTAAATATCTTCTCTCCTCAACGCCTTCTTTATAAATCCCAGTTACCAAGGCATTAAGCCTTAAGTCATCTTGATCTATAACTAGTTTCACCCTCTTTGAAAACTCATCCGTCTTTTCAGCACGAACACAATACTCTGGGGTGAAATACTCCAAAATCGTCCACAATCTTTCAACTAATTTTTTTTCTTTTGCATTTACTACAAGCTTACCAATTGGTTTCTGCTTATTTCGTATGCGATCTGCCCATAATTTTCGTCGCTCAATATCAATGTTTAATTCTTCCCATAATGTCAGTTCGAAACCCTTATTTTCAATATGCTTTGCCACGGTTTCAAAAACACTATCCCCTTCTCTCAACGCAACCTTTATTGGTAAAGTTTTAACCTGCGCGGTATTCATTAAAGACTTATGAAGTTCGTAAAATGTTTCAAGAAATCCCAACGAATCGAATAATTGGTTTTCAGTGACAACTATTGAGTCGCCGCACATTAAAGCAAAGAAAAACTGAACCTTGACGTAGACAACACTGAACAAGCGGGATTCTTGGTATATTTGCTTTGACGAAAACCGAGCTGAGTCTAAAGCATCAAGAAATCTTACTCTTGCCCCATTCTTAATCTTAAAGTCAATATTCTTGTCATCATCAAGTTCTAGCTCCTTTTTGACATTACTCCGTTCGTCCCATTCCGATACCTGTACTTGTTGAACAACTTGTGTTTCTATGTAAACTTCCGTCTGAATATTTCGTGAATTACTACCCGTCGAGATTTGTGGCTTGCCATCATTTACTTCTATCATAGTATTCGGGAGAGAAGGCTTGTCCTTTTTAAATAGATCTATCCAACCTTTAATACTTGCGCCAAGACCTGAGACGCCGACAATAATGGTTATCCAATCGGTAACCGACAACTGGGCGTCCTTTGAAGAAGTTGGCACATTCAAGGTAAGCCACAAGACAACAGAAACTATTACTAACACTGTGCCAAAGATAATAAGAGTCAAAGGTAAAAATTTTTTCATTTACGGAACTTTTGTCTTTGCCGTTTCGAAAATTGCATAAGCCCACAGTGAAAACCAATCACTAAGTTGACCCTGCTTTACTATTTGTTTAAGCCTAGACATTTTAACCCACCTATATCCTGACAAAAATTCACCTACATCGATAACGATTTTTTGATCTTTTGGAATTTCCGCCAAATAAACTGCCGTTCCACCTTTTCCATCCCTAACTTTTGTTAAGAGAGTCAGTTTTGCATTAGAAACACCAACCTCTTCCAACAACTCTATTCTTGCATTTTTCTTCGCTGACACACCAGGTTCACCAAATCCGCGTGGAAATTCCCAACTCCAATTCCGCTCTTCATGTCGAAACTTACGTACCATCAGAACTTGGTCATCCTGTACGCACATCAAAATCGAGTTAAATCCACCACCTTCTGAACTCTTGCGGTTAATCCAGCGAATATATCCGCCTACATGTCCGTTAGGAAATTCAACCATATCGCGCAAAACATAAAACCACTGATCCTCTGCGAGAAGACCAATATCGATCCAATTCAATGGCATTCTTTCTTTTTGGAGTTTGGCACGTATTTTCTTCTGCTCTGCAAGAATACGTTTTTCATCTGTGATAATTGTAATTTCACCAACATCACCTGAATTATGAAACATGTCAGGGCGTTCTTGCATTAATTTCAAATATTTTTTCAAAGTATCCATGATATGCCTTCGACCTATTGAATTGCCATTCGATTTGCAAACTCAACAACTTCTTCCACTTCCTTCTCCGTAAACCACCGTTCCACCGCATCTTGCCCAAACCCAACCAAAGCGGGCGCATCGTACAGGTCGGCGGTTTCGAGATGGCGCTTCTGCAAGAACACGCTTTGCACGGCGCGCAAAAAGCGAATCTGGTCGGCGTTGTAGTTGTGTTGGGTCACGTACGTTTCAAACTGCCGTGCCACCACATCCTTGTAATCGGGCAGGTACGCCATGTCTAGCACCTGGCGCACCAAACCGAGAAAACTATCCGCGGTGTGGGCAAATACTTTCTTCAAGTTTTCGGGCGTCACTTCCAAGTCGCCTTCGCCGAGTTCTTTGGTCAGCGTGCGCTCGAGTTCGAGCAACTGCCAGTCATCGATTTTTTGTCCCTGTTGAATAGCTTTTATTGTGGGGTGATTGGCAACCAATGCCAAAATGCGCTCTTCCACCAAGCGGCGGTATTCCGCCACGTACATTTTCTCTCCGCTTTTGGTGAGCAAAATATAGCCGCTGACCGCGATGGAATCCAGCAAATCGAGTTCCAGAAAAGAGTCGTAACGTATTTTATTCTTTATACATGGCGAAAGCGTATCTCGAAGCAGGTTCAATTCGTTGTTCGAAAATTCCACCAGCTTTTCGGGAACACACATGCTCTTGGCTTTGATTTCCGCATCAGACAAAATCGTATCACGCAAACTCTGGGCATCTTCCACAATGGATTGAATCGTTCCACTGGCTTCCTTGCCTGTGCGCTTGAGCAGTTTTAGCCTTTCCACTTTGCTGATGAAAGTCGCCGCAGCGACATCCACGCCAGGGACGAGTCGCAGGTGTGGGGCGACTTTCAATTTCAGGAATTCGATCTTGCTGGGAATGAGATAGTCCCAGAAGGCATCTGTCCATGCCTCTTCGATCTCTGGCATGTGCTTGCGGATGGTGAACGAGTCGGTGGGGATTTGCTGGATCTGTCCGCGCAGGTCAGCGATCACCTGTTTGCAATCGGGGTCTTTCTGGTCTTTGAGATAAGTCTCCAGCAACTTCAAGCGTGTGTTGAAGATCGTCACCAACACAGGCGTACTTTGGTCAACGACTTCCTTCGCGTCTCGGCTGAAATTATTCTCCCAGAAGTCAATGATGAGAAAATCTTTCTTCTCAAAGTTCGGCAGTAACGCCAGATTGCGACATGCCGCCTGAACCCGCGTCCCGCGTCCGATCATCTGCTGTAACTTGATTGGCGATTGCACAGGCTTCATGAACACGAGATTGACCGCTTCGGGAACGTCAATGCCCGTATCGAGCATATCCACGGAGATGGCAATGCGCGGAAAATCTTTCTTCTTGAACGCTTCCACCAACGTGCCGCGATATTCGGATTTGTGCGTGATGACCTTCGCCAAATCTGGGAATTGCGGATACATCTCATAGAACGCGTCTTGCAAGCGCAAGGCATGATCTTGTGTTATCGCAAAAACGATGGTCTTGCCAGGCAATTGTCCCGATGAATCTTTTCGGCACACATCCCAAATCTCTTCCCATTGTTTGCGTAGTGTGTCGCGATTGCTGACTTCCTTTTCGAGTTCCGTGCCTTCGTAGTTGATGTCGTCGGGGTCGAGTCCCTTTTCGATCAGGGCGTTACGCTCTTCTTCGGTCAAGTCCACGCCGTGAATGCCCTGCCGCTGGAACTTGGTCCGCGCGGCGTAGAGTTCATAATCCACGAGATATTTGTCGTCGATGGCTTGTTCGTAGGTATAAAGATAAGTCGGCTTACCGTCCGTGCAATCGAAGGCAAGAAAGGTATCGCGGTTGATGTAATTGGCGGGTGTAGCGGTCAGCCCCACCTGACGGGCATCGAAATACTCCAGCACCTCATTGAACTTGTTGTAAATCGAGCGATGGACTTCGTCGAAGACGATCAAGTCAAAGAAGGCGGGCGAGAACTGCTCGAAGATATTGCTCAACGTTTGGAGGGTGACTGCATACAGGCGTTTGGTGGTATCAAGATCATAAGTCCGCAAGCGGGTGCATGGCTCCTGTGGCAGGAATTTCTCGAAGCCATCTTCCTTTGCCTGATCCACCAATGCGTCCCTATCTGCCACAAACAAAATCCGCCGCGCCTGATTGGAGCGCATGAACACATCGATCAATCCCATCGTGGTGCGCGTCTTGCCTGTGCCAGTTGCCATGACTATCAAGGCTTTGCGCTTTCCATTGGCAAAGGCTTCGCCCACACGCCTTATCGCTTCGTGCTGGTATGAACGGTCAACGATGGCGTTGTTGATTTCCACCGAACTCAGCGGCTTTGCATTCTGGCGGATGTAAAGCAGGTTTTCCAAATCTTCGCGTGTGAAGAAACCGAAGACTTCCCGCTTGGGTGCGACTCCTACATCCACGAAATGGATTTCCAGTCCGTTAGCTAAAAATCCAAATGGTCTGAATGATTGATGCTTTTCAATTTCAGTGACGTAATGAGTGAGTTGTGCTTCTGCGAGACGAACATCAACAGAAGTCTTCTTGGCTTCCACTACCGCCAACACTTCCCCATTTTCGCGGTACAACGTGTAATCAGAAATCCCATTCCATGGCGCGGCGTCATATCCGTCCACGGGAATTTCTATTTTTACTTTCGAATGGTCGCGTAAATACCAACCTGCATGTTCCAACTGCGGGTCGATCATTTCCTTGCGTGTGCGATCTTCGTTGATTTGGCGGGGCATGGTCCCCTTATCTATTATTTTTATATCCGGCTGCGTTACATCCAAGCATACCCGAAAACTTCCTGCATGGGGAGGCAACAAATTTAATTTATTTTTCCCTTGACTCTAGAACAAATGTTCTAGTATACTATCGGCCTGTCAACGGCATGGTGCAACCCAACCCCCATATATGGCACCACCCCTATTACGAAGCGTGTACGAAGGAAGTACAAAGGATGTGCATAGGATGTACGAAGGCAAATCTTCTCTTGCGCTAAACAGCGCCCCCCACCTATGGCCGTCCATCTTCCTTCCCACCACTTCCGTCCCCATGCCGCCCTTTCATTTGTAGCCATTTCCAAAAAGGAGGAACCCATGGCTAAAGTAAAACTCAACCCCATCGTCGAACAACTGCGCGGCCAGGTCGGCGAACTCGTCTTCCGCCGTACATTCGGCAAGGTCGTCGTCGGTCGCAAGGCCGATACCGAAGGCCGCGAACCGTCGCCCGGTCAATTGGAAGTCCGCGACCGCTTCCGCGAAGCCGCCTTGTATGGCCGCGTGGCGCTCGCCAACCCCGCCACCAAAAAACTATATGCAGACGCCGCCGATAAAAAGGGCAAGCCCGTCTTCTCGATGGTCATGGCCGACTTCCTCAACGCCCCCTCCATCGACGAGATCGACGTCTCCGAATACACCGGCGCGCAGGGCAGCCCCATCTCCATCCGCACCGAAGACGACTTCATGATCGACCGCGTCACCGTGAACATCTCGGACGTCAACGGCGCACAACTGGAAAACGGCGACGCCGCGCTCGACCCCAACGGACGCTGGGTCTATGCCGCAACAAGCACCGTCCCCGCCGGAACAGACGTGCGCATCACCGTCACCGCCACAGACCGCCCCGGCTCCGCAGTGGTCCGCGATACCGATAAAAGCTTATAAAAGTATGTCATCCTGAGGGAGCGCGCTCTTCGCGACCGAAGGATCCCTGACACCATCAACCGAGATCCTTCGCTATCGCTCAGGATGACACGTATACAAAACAACAGGAGACTCCATCATGGCCGCCGCTGACTTCAACCTGATCCAAATCACGGACACGGATCCGTACCTCGAAACATCCCCACAAGCAGACGAACCTACACCACCAGATCGTTCCTACACCGCCGCCGTCATGGATACGGATAAAAGCTTATAAACACATGTCGTTGCGACGAGCCTCAAACGGCGAGGACGCACTTTGTACCGAAGTAATCTCCCTGGAAGATAAGATTGCTTCGGCAAAGAACGCCTCGCAACGACATACAACAAACAAAAAAGTCCCTCAAAAATTTGAGGGACTTTTTATTCCATACCTTTTCCTCCTCCAAATTCCGTGCTCTTCGGCATTTGGGGGAGGTGCCGCGTTAGCGGAGGAGGGGGTCACGCAATTCTTTTCAACGCCTCCCCCAACTTCGCCACTTCCTCCAACGTATTGTAATGAACCGCGCCCACGCGCACCATGCCGCCTTTATCTTCCAACCCTAATCGTTCCGTGACATTGATCGCGTAATAATTTCCGTCCCATACATAGATGTTCTCCGCGGCGAGCTTCTCCGCAACGGCACGCGGGTCCATGTCACCGAGGCGGAAGGAGAACGTCGCGATGCGCTCGTCGAGCCGGCGTACGTCCGCGTTGCCGAATAATCGTAGACCGGGAACAGCCTCCAGCGCGGAAAGAAGCGCGCGGCTTAATTCGAATTCATACGCATGGATGGCGGTCATCGCCTGCTTGAGCAGGAGCTTGCGTCCGCTGTAACCTTCCTCGCGCAATCCTTCTGCATGGGGTCCGCCGAATTCCCTGCCCAGCCATTCAAAGTATTCCACCGCGCCGAGCACGCCCGCAATGCCTTCGTGATTCTGTGTGCCCGTCTCGAACTTGCCGGGCAGATGATTGGTGGCCGGGCGTACTTTATAAGCAAATAGATTTTCGAGCAGGTCGCGCTTGCCATACAAAATGCCCGCGTGCGGACCGAAATACTTATAAGAGGAAGAGACCAGGAAATCACAGCCGATCTTCTGCACGTCGATGCCGCCATGCACGGCATATTGCACCGCATCCACATATACAAGCGCGCCTGCATCGTGCGCGATCTTGGTGATCTTCTCTATCGGGTTGACCGTGCCCAAAGAGTTGGATGCATATCCCACCGCGACAAGCTTCGGCTTGCGTTCGAGCGCCTTCGCCAGGTCATCGAGTTGCAGCGTGCCATCCTCCACATCGAAGTTCACCCAATTGACCTTCACGCCCTTGTCCTGCGCGGCCAAGACCCACGGCGTAACGTTCGCATCGTGATCGAGGCGTGTCAGCACGATCTCATCGCCTGCCTTCCAATCGCGCGAAAGCGAACGGCTCATGTGCAGGGTCAGCGTGGTCATGTTGTTGCCAAAGACGATCTCTTCGGGCGAAGCCGCATTATAAAAATCAGCCATCGCGCGATGGGCTTCATCGAGCACGGCATCCGATGCGATGCTGGTGGCGAAGGCGCCTTCGTGATTGGCGTTGTTTTCAATTAAGTATTTCGTGATGCGGTCAAGGGATTGTTTTGCGATCTGCGTCCCACCCGGGTTATCGAAGAAGATAACGGGGCGGTTCAAAGATGGGAATTGTTGACGAATGACATCCAGATTCAGTGACATGGGCGAAGACTCCTCAGATGAAATATAGACAGAAAAGTACTATACTGAAATTGTACCCCACGGAAAAAGGAGACCTTTATGTTTGACAGGATTTTGCTTGCAGTGGATGGATCCGATCACGCGCTTCACGCGGCGCGCATGGCAGCGAATATGGCACGCGGCATGAAACCGAAGGAACTGCGCATCGTGGTTGCGTACGACACCATCCCCGCCTATCTGGGCGAACCCAACATGCAATTCGCCATAGACAGCCGCAAGAAGGAAGCCGATGAGATCCTCGCCGCGGCCATCAAGGAAGTGGAAGCCGTCCCTTGTGAAATTCACACTGAGCTTATCGAAGGCAGTCCCGCCGAAGCCATCATCAAGGTGGCCGAAACGCGCAACAGTGAGATCATCATCATGGGTTCGCGCGGCCTTGGCCGCCTCGCGGAATTGCTGCTGGGCAGCACCAGTCAAAAGGTCGTGGCCCACGCGCACTGCCCGGTCTTGATAGTTAGATAGTTACATACGTCCTGAGCGGAGCAGCCGTAATCGGCGCGCAGACGAAGGACATGTTATACAAAGATATTCTCATTCATCAACACGCCCTTCGTCTACGCCGCTTAGTACGCGGCTCCGCTCAGTGCGAAGATCGAGCCATTTCTTCCGCCTGCGCAAACTCTTCGGGCGTATTGAGATTCCAGAAGCACAGCCCCGATGGGTCAAAGACTTTCACTTCATCGGGCGATAACGTTTTCACCTTCACCTGCGGAAACCAGGCGATGACCTTCCATTGGTCCGCTGCGATGGCGGCTTCAATGGCGGAGAGACAAGTCAACCGGCGATACAACGCATGGAATGGTTCATAGCCTTCGTCTGTCTTCGCAATCACCACATCCGCCTCTTCCTCGACCATCAGCCTGCTCGCGCCTTCGAAAAAGCTTTTGCTCACGAACGGCATGTCACACGCCGCGACCGCAACGAACTCGTGCTTCGCAGAAGCGATGGCGGTGTATAGTCCACCCAAGGCACCGCGCCCGGGCTTGAGATCGGCGACGAGGCGTGTTCGCACTGACAGCGTACCCTTTGGGTAGCGGAGTGACGAGTGCCCTTCGAGGAGCGCAGACGAAGTGTTAAGGAATTCATATTCAGCGGGGCGATTCGTCGTTACAATCATTTCATCGGCAAGCGGAGACAGCCTCTCGATCACGCGTTGGATCAACGGCCGTCCGAGAAACGGCTTGAGCGCCTTATCCTCCCCCATGCGCGAGGATTGTCCACCAGCTTGAATGACAACAGTTAACATGGGTATATTATAGCGCGCGGAGTCTGCATTACAAACATGTCATCCTGAGCGACAGCGAAGGATCTCTCTCACGAGAACACGAGACTCTTCGGTCGCGAAGAACGCTCCCTCAGAGCGACAAAATATGAAGAGGTGCCATGACCACCCTCGCAAACAAATTGGACACTCTAACAGTGGAAGGCGAGCTCTACGAAAAGCTCGAAGACAAGTCGCTGCGCTGCTTCGCGTGCGGTCATCGCTGCCTGATCCGCGAAGGCAAGCGCGGCATCTGCCAGGTGAGATTTAACGAGGGTGGAATATTGCGGGTGCCGCATGGATATGTAGCCGCATTGCAAGTGGACCCCATCGAGAAGAAGCCATTTTCACACGTCATGCCCGGCACGAATGCGCTCACCTTCGGCATGTTGGGCTGTGACTATCATTGCGGCTACTGTCAGAACTGGCTCACCTCACAAGCCATGCGCGATCCAGCTTCGGATGTTTCAGCGCAGTTCATAAAAGAGATCACGCCGCAAAAAATAGTCGCGCATGCAAAGAGCAACAACGCTTCGGCTGTGGTCTCTTCCTATAATGAGCCGTTGATCACCAGTGAGTGGGCGGTGGAAATTTTCAAGGAAGCCAAGGCCAATGGGCTGATGTGTGCGTACGTCTCCAACGGAAACAACACACCCGAAGTAATGAAATACATCGCACCCTATCTGGATGCGTATAAAGTGGATTTGAAATGCATGAACGACAAGAACTATCGTTCGCTGGGTGGAACTCTGCAGAATACACTGGATGGAATTCAACGAACACGGGAAGCAGGTCTGTGGGTGGAGGTGGTGACTCTGGTCATCCCGGGATTCAATGATTCCAATGAAGAGTTGTGGGAGGCTGCGCGCTTCCTCGCAGGTCTTTCTGCCGATATCCCGTGGCACGTCACTGCGTTTCATAAAGATTATAAAATGACCAAACCCGACAATACAGATTCAAAGACACTCTTGCGCGCTGCAGAGATCGGGCGTGAGGCAGGATTGCGCTATGTGTATGCCGGGAATATCCCGGGAAACGTCGGGGAGTATGAAGATACTCATTGCCCGGCATGCAATCATCCGCTTGTGAAAAGAAGCGGGTACGTCATCAAAAAGTACGAAATTTCACACGACGGGAAATGCCCCAAATGCGGCCAAAACATCCCCGGATTGTGGACAAAGGACCCTTCCCGAGTGGGGTTAAACGGGATTGGCCGGCCATTCGCACTGCATTAAGTGTATAATGCGCCCAACTCACCCTGCGCGGCAGGGTGATAACCCCAATTTCTCAATTCTCTATGGAGGAGAAACATGAAACGAAATATTTCTGTTTTGCTTTCGTTGATGGTGCTCGCGAGTCTCGTGCTCGCAGCTTGTGGTAGCGCCGCCACCACAACGTCAGCAACCGAAGCGCCAGCAACGATGGCGCCGGCAACCGAAGCCCCTGCAACCGAAGCAGCACCTACAGAGGCTCCCATTCCCGATGTTTCCATCGCAACCTTTGATGGAACTTCACTTTCCGTGCCCGCCGAGGAATGTAATGGCGATTACATTGGCGCGATCCAATCTGTTGTTGCAACAGACGAAAATACTGTGACCTTCACATTATGCCGCCCGGATCCCGCCTTCCTGTCAAAGATCGCCTTCAGCCCATTCTCGATCTATCCTTCGGAATGGCTTGAAACCGCCTCTGCAACAGATCGCCTTGAGAAACCCATCGGCACCGGCGCTTATGTGGTCAGCGAATGGAGCCGCGGTGACAGCATTACCTTTACCGCCAACCCCACGTACTGGGGCGATGCACCCGAAGCCGAAACATTGGTCTTCCGCTGGTCATCCGAATCTGCCGCTCGCCTGCTTGAACTGCAATCCGGCACAGTTGACGGAATTGACAACATCGGCCCCGATGATTTCGACACCGTCCGTAACGATTCCAACCTGGCTTTGCTTGAACGCCCCGCTTTGAATGTGTTCTACATTGGTATGACCAATACATTCGCTCCGTTCGACAATCAGGGTGTACGCCAGGCCATTGCCATGGGCATTGACCGCCAGCGCATTGTGGATAACTTCTATCCTGCCGGATCTGAAGTTGCCTCCCACTTCACCCCCTGCGCCATCCCCAATGGTTGTACTGGTGACGATTGGTATGAATTTGATGCCGCCGCTGCCAAGGCAAAGTTGGCCGAAGCCGGTTTCCCCGATGGCTTCTCCACAAAGCTTTACTATCGCGACGTAGTCCGCGGTTACCTGCCGAACGTCAGCACGGTTGCCCAGGACATTCAAGCTCAATTAAAGGAAAACCTGAACATTGACGCCGAGATCGTCGTCATGGAATCCGGCGCTTTCATTGATGCTTCCGGCACCGGCTCTCTGGATGGTTTGTACCTGCTCGGCTGGGGTGCAGATTACCCGCACATCACCAACTTCCTGGACTATCACTTCGGTGCAGCCAACCCGCAGTTTGGTAATCAGTCTGACACCTACACCAACCTGTTGGTGGAAGGCGCTCAGATCGGTATTCCTGCTGATGCAGAATCCATCTACGTTGAAGCCAACAATGCGATCCGTGAGTATGTCCCGATGATCCCTGTGGCCCACGGTGGTTCCGCCACAGCTTACCGCGCTGATGTAACCAACCCGCAAGCCGCCCCTCTCACCAACGAATACTTTGCAGTATCCGATCCCGGTGGTCGTGACGTGTTTGTCTGGATGCAGAACGCCGAACCGATCAGCATGTTCTGTGCCGACGAGTCCGACGGCGAATCCCTGCGCGCTTGTGAACAGGTCACCGAAGCGCTTTACTCCTACGTGGTGAATGGCACCGATGCCGTCCCCGCGCTTGCTGAGTCCTGCACACCTAATGAAGACCTCACCGTCTGGACCTGTGCCCTGCGCCAGGGTGTCACCTTCTCTGACGGCACCACCTTTGATGCTGCCGATGTTGTTGCCACTTTCAATATGGGTCTCAACATTGCATCCCCCACACATGTAGGTAACACCAGCACGTTCTTCTACTATGATTATCTCTGGGGTTTGATGAAGAAACCCGGTGCGTAATCCAAGGCAATCGGTAAGATAAAAATATGGGGTGGCTGGATAATCCAGCCACCCCATATTCTAAGAGGAGGTCGGAATAAATGACCCAATATCTTGTACGTCGAATTCTTGCTTCCATTCCGGTCTTATTCGGAATTCTAATTGTTACATTCATTATCGCACGCGTGATCCCTGGGGACCCGTGCCGATCCATTCTTGGGGAAAAAGCCACTGCAGCAGTTTGTGAGCGCTTCATTCATGAAAAGGGGCTGGATAAGCCCATTTATGTACAACTGGGTATTTACATAAGCGAGGTACTCAGCGGCGATTTTGGAAATTCGATTCGATTAAGCCTTCCTGTAACAAGATTACTTGTGGAACGCCTCCCAACCACCGTGGAGTTGAGTTTTTCAGCACTGCTTATCAGCATTGCAGTCGGTATTCCACTGGGGGTGATTTCCGCGATAAAGCACAACTCGTGGATTGATGTCATTACCATGATGTGGGCAAATACCGGTGTATCCATGCCTGTATTCTGGCTTGGATTGATGCTGGCTTATGTATTTTCTCTTTTATTGAAAGATAGCCCTTTTTGGCTGCCTCCATCCGGCCGCCTTAGTGCAGGATTATCAAATGATCCATTCTACGAAGTCTGGGGATGGATCCTTCCTGAAAGCGGTTTATGGTCTTCCACGCTGGATTTCATTAGTCGCTTGAACATCCTGAATGCGCTCCTTACCTCAAACTGGGAATTGCTCAAGGACGCGATCAAACATTTGATCCTCCCGGCTGTTGCACTCGGCACCATTCCAATGGCGCTCATTGCCCGCATGGCCCGTTCCGCCATGCTGGATGTATTGGGGCAGGATTACATACGGACAGCCCGAGCCAAAGGATTAAGTCAGAGCAGGGTGGTCATCAAGCATGCCTTGCGCAACTCTCTACTGCCGCTTGTTACCGTGATTGGCCTATCTTTGGGAGGCTTGCTTGGCGGTGCCGTCCTAACAGAGACCATTTTCGGCCTATCAGGGCTTGGCCGCACGTTATATGAAGCGATCACAGCACGCGATTACGTCATTGTCCAGGCTTTTACCCTGGTAATCGCGGTATTATTCGTAATCATCAACCTGATAGTAGATATTTCCTACGCTTATCTCGACCCACGCATTCGCATCAACTAGGAACTTAAACATGACTTTGCAAAGCGATACCGTTGCAAAACTTGATCCAGAAATCCTGTCCTTAAACTCCGTCAGTCTGTGGCAGATCACATGGCACAGGCTGTTTCGACGCCGGTCTGCCGTGGTTGGTTTATGCATCCTCGGCATACTGGTATTTATCGCTCTTACCGCTCAATGGCTGGCTCCATATGATCCAACACGCTCCATGCTTGACGTGGACCCGCCGCAAAAAATCAAAGCGCGTTCCGCACCATGCATACATCTGCTAGGCTGCCCTGAAGATCAGCCGCAACATCTGATGGGAACCGACGGAAATCTCCGCGACCAATTCAGCCGCCTACTTTACGGCTCACGTCTTAGCTTGATGGTGGGCTTCTCCACTGTTACATTTGCCATCATCATTGGCACCGTACTTGGTGCCATCGCCGGATACTTTGGCGGCTGGTGGGATAACGCCATCATGCGCATCATGGATGTTTTACTGGCGTTCCCATCGCTTTTGCTGGCTATTGCCATTGTTACCGTTCTTGGCCCTGGACTTATCAATGCATTGCTCGCGATCGGCATTGTCTCCATCCCGGCATACGCCCGCGTGATGCGTGCCTCCGTACTCTCCGTGCGTGAAATGGATTATGTTTCTGCCACACGAGCACTGGGCGGCAATAACCTTCAAATCCTGTTCAATCGGATTCTGCCAAACGCGTTGACTCCCCTTATCGTGCAAGGAACTCTGGGAATTGCATCTGCTATTCTCGATGCTGCGGCACTTTCCTTTATCGGCCTTGGTGCCCAGCCCCCAACACCGGAATGGGGCTCCATGCTGGGAGCGGAACGTAACCAGGTATTCACAGCCCCGCATCTTGTGTTCTATCCCGGGCTGATGATCATGCTCACCGTTTTATGCTTCAACTTGATTGGCGACGGCCTGCGTGATGCCCTGGACCCACGCCTGGCACAATTAAGCTAACCCGATTCAAACATTAAAAGCAGAACTGGCCGCAAACTTTGTTTTGCGGCCAGTTCTGCTTTTAACAGGCTTATATCCATGATGTGGATATATTTTATTCTTTTGTGTATAATCCCTGCTGCCTGCCCTGATAGTTCAATGGATAGAACAAAACACTCCTAAGGTTTAGATGTAGGTTCGATTCCTACTCAGGGCACAAAATCTTCTATACAAATTTTCCGCCCGTTATTTCTTAATCTATCTCTTAACAAAAAATCTTGCATTAATAAAAACCGTGTAGTAATATTGCAAATGATGACCGCCAGGGTGCCCCCCTCACCCTGGCGGTCATCATTTAATGTCAAAACAAGATATAAAAACAAACGGCCTAAATTTCTTTAGGCCGTTTAGTATTAAAGCTCAATGCCTTGCAGACCATTCATGCCAAGGAGTAATGAGATCTCTCCGCCGTGATGCAGATCGTGCTCCATCACATGATAGATGACCCAACTCCGTGATAACTCATACTTCTGGCCATCCCATTCATCCGGAAAAGTCCTGGCGCAATCAGCGGGAGTCCAGCGCTGCAATCGGGCTTCAATGAATGCCCACGTCTCATCAAGCCCCTGTACCAGTTCAACTGCGCTACGCCTTGAAGAATCGCGTTGACCCCATAACATGTATGCATTCATCGCTTCATCGGCGTCCTGAAGTGTGCCACTAAACCACCCGGCCCGCACGGAAATGATGTGCTGCACAAGCTGTCCCAACGGCCACATATGCGCAGCCGGCTGCAATGAGATTTGCTGATTCGTTAACGGGGCAATGCTATTACACAGTTTTTTATTGTAACTTCGCCAGTTTTCATAGATCACTTCCAGCGTCGATTGAGTTTGCCCTTGCATCTATTTCTCCTGAAAAAACAATCTATTTTTTTGGGCCTTTGATCATTTGACGTGCCGTCTGCAATAGTTCGTGTGCAGAGCGAAGTGTTCCTTCACCCACCTCTCCAAGCATTTGCGAGAGTTCAAGCAGGCGCGGTTCACCTTCGAGCTGTTCGACTCTCGTGAGTGTGCGGCCCTTGTCCACAAGCTTTTGGACCTGGTAATGCTGGTCGCCAAATACAGCCAGTTGCGGAAGATGTGTCACGCAGAAAACCTGATGTGAGCGGGAAAGATTCCAAAGCTTTTGACCGACCACCATGCCTACACGCCCGCCGATGCCTTGATCGATTTCATCGAAGATCAGAGCAGGGACTTCATCTGCGTTGGCCATCACGTTTTTCAAACCGAGCATCAAACGCGAGGTTTCACCGCCGGAGGCGATCTTTGCCAGCGGCTTGAGTCCTTCACCGGGATTCGGGGCCACGAGAAACTCCACGCGGTCGAATCCGTTCTGGTCGAAGGCGATGCGGGTTCCATCTGCAAGCGGCGCGCCGTTGGGATCAGGCTTGGTCTGGAAGTCCACACCAAATTGAGCAGATGCCATTTTCAAGTCATCCAGTTCGATCTCAATGCCTTTGCCCATTTCAATTGCGGCAGCCTTACGTTTTTCAGTCAATGTACTGCCCTGCTTGCCAAGTTTTTCAAGCAGTTTGGCTTCCTGCAATTCCAATTCTTCAATGCGACCGGCCGCGCCGGTAATGGTTTCCAATTGTTTTCGCGCATCCTCACCGTAAGCGATCACCGCAGGGATATTGCCCCCATATTTTCGAACAAGTGAATGGATGAGATCGAGGCGTTCCTCCACATCTTCCAGGCGCTTCGGGTTGAATTCAATTTCTTCGAGATAGCCGCGCAAACCATGAATGATGTCTGAGATCGTATCCAGCATTACCTCGGCTTGATTCGCCAATTCAGATTGGCCTTCATCGATCTTTGCAAGGGCAGCCAGTGCCTGTGCAGCCTGGCCGATGAGATCGGTTGCAGCAGGCGTTTCAGGGGAACCTTCTTCCAGGACCGCCAGCGCTTCCTGCGCGTTCTGCGCCAGTGATTCGGCATTTGCCAAACGATCTCGTTCCTTGCGAAGTTCTTCATCCTCGCCGGGTTTCAAGCGGGCATCTTCAATTTCTTCAGCTTGATACGTGAGAATTTCGGTACGGCGATCAGAGTCAGCCTGTGCCTTTCGTAGATCCGACAACTCGCGGCGCAAATTCAACAGGGCATGGTAGGTCTGGCGGTATTCTGTCAGCGGTTTGGCAACTTCTGCGTAGCGATCGAGCAGGCCCAGGTGCGCGCGGGGATCGAGCAGGGATAAATGTTCAGCCTGTCCGTGGATGTCGATCAACAATGCGCCCAGTTCCTTCAACAATCCAACATTGACCGTACGCCCGTTGACGCGCGCCACACTTCGTCCCTCTTTGCGGACTTCGCGCATGAGCACAACATAATCCGGATTATCCATCAACTCTTCGCGGTTAAGGACCCCGTGTACCGCCTCTTTTTCGGGACCTTTGAGCTGGAACACTGCCTCGACAAATGCCGCCTCTGAATCAGCGCGGACAAAGGTCGGGTCGGCTTTTCCACCAATAAGCATCACGACTGCATCGAGAATGATGGATTTACCCGCACCTGTTTCACCGGTGAGGATGATGAGACCAGGCGCAAAGCGCAGGTCGAGTTTATCTATGATCGCAAAGTTTTGGATGTGAAGTTCAGTAAGCATAGGTTATCTTGTAAGTTGAATCCCGGAGATGCGTGCATACACAGCAGGTGTGGCGACAAAAAGATAAATACCGATTCCGATCAGGGCAAAAATTTGCCCTGTAAAGAACAGGAATAAAATGGCAGGCAAGGCACCAAAAACAACACCCGCCGCACATGACGTGAACAAGATCTTTGAACGGCGCTTCTTTACCGCACGCAGGGCAATATCAGCAATCAGGGTTCCCGCGCCACCTGCAATGAAAATCGCAGCAAAGATGCCGTAGAAACCAATCAGAGTGGAAACAAACGCGGTAATCGCACTCGCAACGATCGACAATGCAAACGTCACGCCAAAGCCGATCAGATAGTCGTACCACATGGCGGTATCGAATACCTTCTGGCGTTCGCGCACACAGTCCTTGCACATATAACCTGTGGGTGTATGAATGGCACAGGATGTGCAAATATAACGCTCACAGCGTTTGCAGCGCAGCGTGGTCTCCCGGGCAGGATGGGCATAGCAGGTGGTCATGGTTGTGTTGGTCATCTAGGCAATCCTAAAGAGTTTTCGTTCATGTGTGCAGTCAGGTTTCGGTAAAAATAACCCGGGTCGCCAAAGCGGACAAATTGAGCAGTCACATCCGCCGCACGCACATTGATCAAGTCGTCTTCCATTAAAGGTGTTGCAGGTTGTCCATCCACGCTAATAACAGTATTTTCTCCATTGATCTTTATCGTCACAGAAGAGCCTTCTGATAAAACCACCGCCCGATCCACAGAAAGATGCGGGGCAATGGGAACCAGCAAAATATTTCTTAATTCAGGCGGAAGGATCGGACCGCCGGCTGCCAACGCATATGCTGTGGACCCGGTGGCCGTGGAGGCGATCAACCCATCTGCCACATAACTTGTTAATTCACGTCCATCCACCGAAGCGGTCAAACGCACCGGGCGCAACAACTGTCCGCGGCCTACAACCACCTCGTTCAAAGCATTCCAACTGCCAGCAAGCTCTCCAGCACGAACATGGTCCGCATGAAGCATCATGCGATTCTCGATCCATGCCTCACCGTTGAATAATTTTTCAAAGTACCCGCGCCATTCCTTGCGGTCGATCTGGATCAAAAATCCCAGACGACCAAGGTTTACACCCAGGATCGGCACACCCGATGGAGCACACAAATGGCCCGCCCGCAACACGCTGCCATCCCCACCCACGGTGATCAGCATGTCAAATTCGCCAGCCTTCACACGTTTGCGCAATTCCTCATCGTATAAAGAACCGCAAGGGGTGTTGAGCCCTTTTGATTTCAAATACTCCGCAATTGCCTCGCCTTCAGCAAACGCTTGCGGCATCTTGGGATAGGCGGTGACCACTGGTCGTTTCGGGATGAACGGCTCGGGCATAATGCGGAATTATACCTTTTCGTGGAATGGACACAGCAACGCTGTATCCCTACACCAAACTCTGGTCGCAGACATTTCGAAACCCGCATCGCTTACAACGGGACGCCTGTTCATGCGAACGAGGGACATCTCTCTTCACGTCATCCTCTTTCATATCCGCCAGCAACTCGATCAAAGCGGACTCCAATTCACGGGTGTAGTCAATCGCAAAATCACGGTTCTCGTAATGGATAATTCCGTATGGCGGACGTTTGCTGTACGTTTTTTCCACCAGCAAACAATAGGAAGCCAGTTGAAAAATGTGCGAGTCATACGGCGCTTCCGGCGCACGGCCCGATTTCACTTCCACCGGGATGATCTGGCCGTTCTTTTCGATCAGATAATCCGGCTTGCCGGTCAATTCAAGTGCGGCGTAAAAAAGAGGCTTCTCCACTTTGCCCCAGCCGTTCGTATCGGTGTAAATGACACGTCCGCCGGGCAGACCGGCTTCCTTTTGCTGCCGCCCGGAGCGGAAGAAAAAGATGAAAGCCAGGAATAAAAGAACCAATGCAAGAATCGGCGTGGACATTTTCTAGATCACCTGCGCCGTGCAATACGCCACCAGTAAAAGAATCGCCGCCAGAAACAGGATCAGGCCAACGGTCCGCGTGAGAAGCGAGGCAAGGACCTGACGGCCATGCTTTTTGTGGAGTTCGGTCCCTGCAAAAAGCTCAGCTTGATTCTCGGAGGGCGTCCCGTTTTTGCGATACCACCACGAGCGGCGGCAGTATAGATAATTTCCGATATCAGAGGAGCGGATGGGTCGCATCCGCCGAGTATAGCACAAATTTTCTAATTCGCAATTCTGCAACGGATACAAACTTTTCCCACGAATTCCCCACTTAAGCGCGATTAAGGTCATAAAAAAGTCTGTGTTAGAATTCTTTACGTGATTGAGACAATAAATTTGGTACTGGCGTCCAATTCGCCGCGCAGAAAACAACTGCTTGCACTCGGGAACTGGACGTTCAAAGTGATCGTTTCAGATGTGGATGAAAGCCTGTTGGCCGCCGAGAAGCCGGATGAATATGTTCTGCGGCTCGCGAAAGAAAAAGTATTGGCTGTTGCAAACAAGGTTTCTTCCGAAAGTATTATCATCGGGTCGGATACTTCGGTGATCGATGGCGATGAGATCCTCGGGAAGCCAAAAGATGCGGAAGATGCGGCGCGCATGCTGCGGCAGTTGCGCGGGCGGACTCACCAGGTGTACACGGGTATTGCTGTCCATCGTGCGAGCGATCAAATTATGTTGACCGAGTTGAGCATTACGAATGTTCCGATGCGGGCTTATAGCGATGACGAGATTACCGCATACGTCAACACAGGCGACCCGTTGGACAAAGCCGGAGCCTACGCCATCCAGCACCCTGAATTTCAACCGGTTGAATCGATGAGCGGTTGTTACGCGGGCGTGATGGGACTTCCGATGTGCCATGTGGTGCGCGCCTTGAAGAAATTAGGAGTGCATCCCGTTGATGCGGATGTACCTGCGGCCTGTCAATCCTTGTTAAAGTATGAATGTCCGGTTTCGGGCGCGATCCTGCGCGGCGAAACGGTTTGAAAAGTGAAAGGAAACGAATGAAAGTTTTACGCTGGTTTAATTTACTTCTGATCATTGCTTTTCTCTCTGCTTGTACCGGTGGTTCCAATACACCTGGACCCAATACCCCGATAACCTCGATTGACGGTACGCCTCTACCCACCGTTGCAGTAACCATCAAACCCGCTCCAGATGCAAAAGCAGCTGTGACAAAATATTTGGAAGCCCTGCAAAAAGACGATTATGAAACCATGTACAACCTGCTCACGCAGGAGAGCCGCGCCTCTGTGACCTTGGAGGATTTTTCCAAGCGTTGGAACGACTCATTGAACTACATGAGCGCGAAGGAAATCGAGTTTATCGTCAATTCATCGCTGCTCAGCCCATTCAAGGCAGAGGTGGGATACTCGATCACATACAAAACCGCGTTGGTGGGAGATATTCAAAGAAACATCCTGATCCGAATGAATCTCGAAGAGGAAGCCTGGAAGATCATTTGGGAAGACAGTCAGATCCTGCCGGAACTGGCGGGCGGCAATCAATTAGTGATGGAATACAGCGTCCCGGCCCGCGGCGATATTTACGACAAGGACGGTCAGGCCATCGTTTCCCAGGACGATGCGTTTGCGTTTGGCATTCAAACAGATCAGATCAATTACGAATTGTACGGCACTCTTACTTCCGAGTTTGGTAAATTGTGCGGCTATGATCCCGAATATATCAAGGACCTGATCGATGCCGTCGGACCCGGCAATTACATTCCCATGTGCGAAGGGACTCGAGACGAGGCGCAACGCCTGCTCTCGATCAATCCCGGCGGCATGGTCGCTACGGAATACAGTTCGCGTTATTATGCCCGTTCGGGCATCGCTCCACAGGCCGTTGGTTATACCCAACTCATCCAACCTGAACAATTGAATGAATATCGCCGCCTCGGATATCGCGGTGACGAACGCATCGGTCAGACTGGCATCGAGCAGTGGGCAGAGGATTACCTGGCCGGCAAACATGGCGGCATTCTACGCATTGCCGCACCGGACGGCAGCATCCTTTCCACACTTGGGCAAAGCAGTGCAGAACCGGCAGAGTCGGTGTATCTGACCATTGACCGCAACCTGCAGATCAACGCTCAAAATGCAATTGAATTCTTCCGCGGTGCCATCGTGATTATGGAGGTGGATACCGGACGAATTCTTGCCATGGCCTCCGGACCTGATTTTGACCCAAACTATTTCGATCCAGACAACGTCAACTCGATCGGTATCCCAAACTTGATGAACGATGGCAATCAGCCATTGCTTAATCGCGCCTCGCAAGGACAATATCCGCTTGGGTCGGTTTTCAAGATTATCACCATGTCTGCGGCATTGGAAAGCGGCTTGTATCTCAAAGACACGCCGTATGACTGTCAATATCACTTCAATGAATTACCTGATCGCGAGCTCGATGACTGGACATGGGAACATTGTAAACAAAGGCAGCAAGAAGGCTTAGCCTGTAATAGCACTGATAGCGTTCCCTCGGGCCTGCTCACCTTGCAAGAAGGCTTGATGCGCTCGTGTAATCCTTACTTCTGGCATATCGGGCTGGACCTATTTGCCAACTGGGATCGCGGTGGTGATATTGCTAAAATTTCACAGGGTTTTGGATTGGGCGCTCCCACTGGCATTGACGTAATTCCAGAAAGCGCTGGACAAATCCTCGTACCAGCCACAGATATTGATGCAGTCAACCAGGCGATTGGGCAAGGCGATGTACAAGTCACACCGCTACAAGTGGTGGACTTTATCGCAGCCATCGCCAATGGCGGGACCTTATACAGGCCACAGCTCATTGATCACATCCAACCCGTGGAAGGCGATCCATCGTTTGTCTTCAAACCGGAAGCACGCGGCACACTTCCACTAAACCCGGGAAATCTCGACATTCTCCGCGAAGCGATGTTGATGGTTACCCAAAATCCGCGCGGTACTGCCCGCTTCAATATCCGCGGCTTGCAATTTATCACCGCCGGCAAAACAGGCACCGCAGAATCCGGTAACGGGCTTCCGCACGCGTGGTTCGCTGGTTACACTCAAAACGCAGCCAACACCAACAAGCCTGATATCGCCATCGTAGTGATCGTTGAAAACAAGGGCGAGGGTTCCGAATATGCCGTTCCATTGTTCCGCGCCATGGTTGAATCGTATTATTACGGAAGTCCGCAGCGCTATAACTATGAAAACTTCGAAATCGGTCAGCCGCCCTACACACCCGTTCCATAGGATAGATCCCTTCTAGTGACAGAAGCAACACGACATGGTTTGATCATCAAGGCTCAATCCGGTTTCTTTACAGTGGAAACGGATGCGGGCCTTGTTGTTTGTCAGCTGCGCGGCAAGTTAAAACAAGGCCGCGCCACCGGCGATATCGCTGCTTTGGGAGATCGTGTGGAGATCACGGTATTGGATGACGGCAGCGGCGTGGTGGAAAATGTCGAGGAGCGCAAGCAGGCCCTCGTTCGACTCGACCCGCGTCCGCAGGGAAAGTATCAACAGGTGTTGCTGGCAAATGCCGATCAGGCAGTCTTCATCTTTGCCTGCGCGAATCCGAATCCAAAACTAAAAATGCTCGACCGCTTTTTGATCATCGCGGAAAAGCAAAAGATCCCGCCGATCATCGTCGCAAATAAAACCGATCTTGTAACGGATGCGAGCGAAGTCTTTGGCTTGTATGAAACCATCGGCTATCGCGTCATCTACACTTCGGTGAAGGAAAATAGGGGCGTGGAGGAGTTGCGCGCCGCGCTGGCAAAAAAGATCAGTGCGTTTGCCGGGCCAAGCGGTGTTGGAAAATCATCCTTGCTAAATACGTTGCAGCCCGGGTTGGGGCTCGCCGTGAATGAGATCAGCAAAGTGATGAACAAAGGGCGGCATACAACCGTCACGCGTGAGATGTTTGCATTGAACGGCGGCGGATATGTGGCTGATACGCCGGGTTGGAAGTCGCTGGCTTTATGGGATACGGAGCCGGAGGAAGTGGACGCGTATTTCCCCGAGCTTGCTCCACTGGTGGCGGAATGTCAATTCAGCGATTGTTCGCACACGCATGAGCCGGGCTGTGCGGTCCGCACTGCGCTGGACGCCGGAAAAATCCATCCTGCACGATTCGATTCCTATTTAAAACTGCGCTCCGGCCAGGAATAATCCCAATTCACGATTTACGGTTTTTGATTTACGATTGGCAGCGATGACAAATACTTGGAACATCCTTGGACACGAATGGGCAGTGGACATGCTGCAACAGCACGCGGCGCGCGGGGAATTTCGACATGCGTATCTTTTCTGCGGACCTCCCGGCCTGGGCCGCCGCACATTGGCTTTGCACTTCGCCCAGGCATTGAACTGCCCCACACCGCTTACACCCGGCGTTCCCTGTGGAACCTGCCGCGATTGCAAACAGATCGAAGGCATGCGTCATCCGGATGTGAATATCATTCAAGCCGATTCTGAAGGCGGCACATTGAAGGTGGATCAGGTCCGCGAAGTGCAGCGCGCCTTGTCGCTCAAACCATATCAAGTTAACTATCGCATTGCATTATTTTTACGCTTTCAGGAAGCGAACGACAACGCGGCAAATGCCTTATTAAAGACACTTGAAGAAGCCCCAGCTCATGCCGTGTTGATCCTCACCGCAGATACCCCGGAACAATTGCTGCCGACGATCATCTCGCGCTGTGAAATCCTGCGGCTGCGTCCCCTGCCTGTCGCAAGTGTTGAAGCGGATCTAATTGCCCGCGGTGTGGAAACCGAACGTGCCCGTTTACTGGCCCATATTTCAGGCGGACGTCCCGGCTACGCACGCACCCTGGTCGATGATGTCACCTTGCTTGAAAAGCGCGAGGAACGGCTCGACGATCTTCAATCGCTGCTGCCTGCCGCCCGCGTGGAAAAATTTTCCTACGCTGATAAACTTTCAAAAGACAAGGACGCGATGCGTCAGGCGATCCTGATCTGGTTATCCTACTGGCGGGATGTCTTGCTGCGCGTGGCAGGCGCCAGCACGCCTTTGGTCAACATCGACCGAAACATGGAGATCGAATTTCTCGCCAGCCGCCTGGATCTCCCGACAGTCCGCCGTGTGGTGGGCAGCCTCGAAACCGCGCTCGAAAAAATGGAACGCAATGTCAACTCGCGTTTGCTGGCCGAAGTATTGCTGATGGACTGGCCTAAGGCATAGCGGCCTGAACGGTGACAATAAAAGAAGTGCATCGTCCGATGGACGATGCACTTCTTTTTGAATTACAGTTTATTTATCGCGCAACAAGGACGAAGGTGCCGGGGAAATTCACCGTCACAGACACCGTATCGCCCGATTGATTAAATCCAGAGCACAATAATCGACCATCATCCGCGTTATCCGGATAAAGCGGGAAGTATGCTCCGCCGAATTGCTCGAAGGGAAGCTCGATCCAATCGCCCTGCCCATCCTTCGCGGTCGGGTCCCAATAGAGAATGGAGAGGCGTTTGCCCATCAATTCTTCTGGGATATGGAAATTCAGTGTGATCAAACCGTCATCCAAAACCGGGATGGGGTTGCCTTCACTATCGAGGCCAACAGTCACTGCATCCGCAAAGGTCAAACCGACGGGTAATCTACCTGGCAATTCGTCCTGGGGTGTATCAATTACATTGCTATCGCCTTCGAAAGGACAATCCACTTTAACTGTCGTACCGCTGTGGAGTTGGAAGACAGTACTGGAATATAGTTCACAGTCCTGCTCCACTGGACCGGATTGACCATCTTCCGGGACATCGATAACATTGGGCTCTTTGCCGTCGCCATCTGGAATTGGCTTTGGTTCCGGTTCCGGGCATGGGTTGGAAAGTGTCTCAACGAATGTATCGCCAAGGCCGTTATTGGCAAATGTTGGACTGTTGACCAACGTAAGACTTCCAAGTTCGCCGGGATAGGCATAGATGCCGTACCCACCATTATCTGTATACACACCGCTATCAACATTAATGAGGATGTTATCATCACCGAAACAAGCGAAGCTGTAGATGCTATATACTGCTACACCATCACCACCGTTGAATGTGGCAGTCACGTTGACAAGGTCAACGGTACCGGCGGCAACTGCGAGCAGGCCATAGTCAAGATTGTTCGTGAATAAACTATCCGAGACGGAAACATTTCCATCAAATGATTTGAGCCAGGCACCGCCGTCTGTCAGGAGGCCGCCATCCACCGTGGTGTTATCCACAGTGATGTTGCCATTGGCAAATGCATGAAGGCCGTACTGGCCGTTTCCGTTGAATTGATTAATATCAATAGTATTCAGGACAAAAATATTTCCACTGCCGCCAAGGGCGTTGAGATACGCGCCGCCTACGGAATTATTGGAAGCGTCAACATTGTCGAGCGTAATATCACCATTTGAAGTGACCTCGATGCCTGTCCATGTATTATTATTGAAAAGGCTCCCGCTGACATTGACATTTCCTGTTCCATAATCCGTAAAGATCACGGCACCATTGCGGTTGGCATTTGAGATCACCGTTGCGAGAGTAACGGACCCGGCGCTATCGATGTAAAGACCCGCTTCGTCGTTATCAGAGAAATTGCCTCCGGTTACTGAAACATTTCCTGCACCTTCATAGTTGATCAGATCAACGCCATCAAAACCGTTGTTCGTGGCGTCGGTATTGGTCAGTGTGATCGCACCCTCTGATTCAACCCAAATGCCATTATCGCCATTATTGTCAAAATCGCTGTCGGAAATATCGACACCACCAGCGCCTTGAAGATCGTAGTTGTACAATTCGGCTCCAGCTGCGTCATTACCATCCCCCTGTATATTATCCAGGGTAATCGTGCCACCCGAGTCAACACCAAGGCCGCTTCCACCGGTATTGTTATTGAAGGTGCTGTCATTTACGACCACATTGCCAGTGCCGGCGCATTGTGTGCCATCAAACAAACAAGTGTCCAGGGCGGCCCCATACCCAAGAGAGTTTCCGTTTGATACGATGTTGTTCAGTGTGATATTTCCAGCAGTTTGAACATAAAGGCCTGCTTCGGCATCTTCCGCATCAATGTTCAGATTGTTCAATGTTACGTTGCCGGTCCAGTTAATGATCGAAAGCGAATCATCAAGGCTTGGCGATGCTCCAATAGCAGCATCCCCGCTTGTCCCGCTCCAACCGCCTCGAAATTCCAGGTCACCAAGTGTAGTTAAAACACTGCCGTCAAACACTATGGGGGATGTATCCAAGGTACTGTTGTAACCGGATTCCACCCAAATGACCCCGGGACCGGTATATCCGGGACCCTGAAGTACTGTGATCAAATCTGCAAAAGAAGTTTGGCTGGGGGTACAGCCATTTGCGCCCGGAGTAGGTGTTGCCTGACTTGATGGGCACCAAATCGGGTCGCCTTCAATAATGATCTGTGCGGCCTCTTCGCTTGCCAATGGTTCGACGCCGTCTTCACTAACCACGACAATCTCAGTCCCTTCCGGAAGTTGCTCGATGATCTCTGCTACCGTTTCCGCAGGAGGTGTCTCTTCAACAACAGGTTCGGGTGTTCCACCGGTTATGCCGTCATCTGCATGGACCGGCTTTGTGGTGATGGCGCTGGTCAAGACCACAGCGATCACCGTCAGAAAAACAAGGATCTTATTAAGCTTTTGCGTCATATAAATTCTCCAAAATTACAACAAATGATTTTCGCTGACCATAATCGTATCGCGACTGCTCAAAAAGTGACAAATAAAACTTCCTGACCGACTTTGCATTTTTGTTGGGCAGCTAACATCCCACAGAAGCAACGGACGGCAGCCCAAAGGCCTCATAGATAGGCACTCCATCCCATTCCGCGGGAAGGGGCAAGCTTAAGGCAAAAGCGGCGGTTGCGGCCGTGTCCATTGTGTGGACCTGGGTGGTCAACTGCATGGGAAGAATGCCCGGTCCGCTAACGATCCAGGGAATCGTCATATCTTCGGGGATATTTATGCCATGAGTTGTATCGTGTCCGCCATGGTCTGATGTAATGATAATCAAAGTACTATCATACATTGTCTTGTTTTTCAAAGTTTCAAGAATGTATCCAAAGGAGACATCATCATCTGCATAGGCTTCCAACTGTTTACGGGACATCCACCCATAATCATGGCCGGCAAGGTCTCCATTGGGAAAATGTACGAACATTAAACTAAATCCTTGACTAATTTGCTTGTTTGCAAGCTGCGCAATGGAATAGGGATCTTCGATTTTATCGGTATCGTCGACAAACGCAAAATAATCAAGGCTGGCTGGCTCGGTAATTTGCTGAAGTTTTTCCTTGCCCACCACCATGACCGTGCGCATCCCCGCAGCATGGGCGAGATCAAATATATCGGTTCCAAGGGCATACCCATTGGATGGAATATATTCATTCCACCGCACAATATGCTTTGCGGGACAGGTCCCTACCAACATGGAGGAATGTGCCGGCAACGTAATACTTGGCATGATGGTTTGGGCCGTCAAAGTGTAGGCACCAGCTTGCATCAAGCTCATCACGTTGATCATATTCGCCTGCGCAATTGCGTCGGGTCTCAAGCCGTCAAAGCTTACGATCAATACACGGCTGATATTAGGCGCAGGCATGGGTGTGACAGTTGGGGGTAATGTGGCGGTGGCAGGTGGCAGGGAAGTGTTTGGAACAAAAGTCTCAGTTGGTGGCGGAGCAAGCGTGGGCATGGGGGAAGAAGCGAAAGGTGTACAACCGGTTAAGATCAATGCCAGCAGAATTAAGGTCCGTACTTTATTTAGTCGTCTCAAATCGTTTTTTCCTAATTTTTACAGGGTACATTTTCATGAATTTTCGGGGAGGGCAGCCCAAATCCTTCATACACGGGAATACCTGCCCACTCCGGCTGAAGGGGAAGATCAAGGGCATAGGCTGCCGTTGCAGCCGTGTCAGTGATACTGACGAGATTCACAAGTTTCTCCGCTTCGACATCGGGACCCACCATGGCCCAGGGGATTAATTGATCCGCCAGCTGGCTGCCGTCATGGTTCTTATCATGACCACCATGATCAGCATTAACGATCACCAGGGTACTGTTGGTTAATCCAAGCTGTTCAAGTTTAGCAATCAGATCACCAAACCCCGCATCGCTTTCACGCAATGCCTTGAATTGCGCGTTGGTCATCCATCCGTATTGATGTCCGCGATCATCTGCGCTGGGGATATGCACAAACATCAAATTAAATCCAAGCGAAAGCTGGTCGATGGCTGCCTGAAAAATATCCTGATCTGCGCCATGAATTTCAAACACATCGGTTGATTCAGGTTGTGCCAGCGCACGCAGCTTATCCTTGCCAACGATCATAACCGTGCGCATCCCCGCCGCATGGGCAAGATCAAAAATATCCGCGCCTTTTGAATATCCCCATTCGATCAGCCCGGAATTCCATGTAATTCCATGCTGTGATGCACATAACCCGGAAAGCATGGAAGCGTGGGCCGGCAGTGTAAGGCTGGGAGCAATCGTGCGTGCTTCCAGTGTGTAGGCTCCGTTTTGCATCCAATGAATTAGATCGGTCATGGGCGCTTCGGTAATCGCGTCCGGGCGCAGCCCGTCAAAGCTGACAATGATCACACGGCTTACTTTTCCCGGAAGAGGAGTGTCTGTGGGAGTAACTGCCATCGTTGGTGTTCGCGCGATGGTCGCCGTGAAAGTCGGCAACAGTGTACTTGTTGGGAGAGAAGTTTCGTTGGGTATTGAAGCAGATGCGTTTTTTTCATTGCATGCCGGGATTAAGATTGCAAGCAAAACAAAAACCATGAATTTCCGCATTACTTTCCCAACATGGGCATTTTTAACCCATGACGCTTCGCGGCCTCAATGGCGATCTCATAGCCGGCGTCTGCGTGTCTGACCACTCCCATACCTGGGTCGGTCGTCAGGACTCTTTCCAATCGTTTGGCTGCTTCCGGCGTCCCATCGGCAACGATGACCTGCCCGGCATGTTGACTGTACCCCATGCCCACGCCGCCGCCGTGATGGAATGAAACCCAGGTGGCACCGCCAACTGCATTGATCATGGCGTTGAGAATCGCCCAATCCGAAATAGCATCCGAACCATCTTTCATGGCTTCGGTTTCGCGATTGGGCGAAGCAACGGAGCCAGAATCCAAATGATCGCGGCCAATGACAATTGGCGCTTTAACTTTCCCACTGGCAACCAATTCGTTGAACATCAAACCGGCCTTGGCACGTTCGCCATACCCGAGCCAGCAAATACGCGAAGGCAACCCCTGAAATGGAACTTTCTCGCGCGCCATCTTCAACCAGCGATGCAAATGTGCATCTTCAGGGAAAAGCTCCATGATGGCTTTATCGGTGGTGTAAATATCCTCTTTATCGCCGGAGAGCGCCACCCAGCGGAACGGTCCCTTGCCTTCACAAAATAACGGACGGATATAGGCAGGAACGAAACCGGGAAATTCAAACGCATCGCTGACCCCGTTGTTGAAAGCCTGTTGTCGTAAGTTATTTCCATAGTCAAACACTTCCGCACCGGCGCGCTGGAAGGCCAGCATGGCCTGCACATGCTTCGACATCGAATCCATCGCCATCTTTTTATATTTTTCAGGATTCGATTTTCGCAACTCGTCCGCCGCAGAGACGGACAGGCCGGATGGCACATAGAATAAAGCTTCATGTGCGGAAGTTTGATCGGTCACCACATCGGGGATGACGTTGCGGGCCGCGAGTTCTGCGTACACATCGGCGGCATTGCCGATCAGGCCGATGGAGCGCGGTGTTTTATTTTTTACATTTTCCTCGACAAGCGTCATGGCTTCTTCGAGGTTATCCACCACCATATCCACATAACCAATGGCGCGGCGGCGCTCGGCACGCTCAGGGTCCACCTCCACGATCAACCCCACGCCTTCGTTCATCGTGATGGATAGAGGTTGCGCGCCACCCATGCCGCCAAGGCCGGCCGTTAAAACAAATTTGCCCTTCAACGAGCCCCAGCCTTTTAATTTCGCGAGTGCGCCAAAAGTTTCGTATGTGCCCTGTAGGATGCCTTGTGTGCCAATATAGATCCATGAACCGGCGGTCATCTGGCCGTACATGATGAGTCCCTTTTTATCGAGCTCATCGAATTTTTCCCACGTCGCCCAATGCGGAACAATATTGGAATTGGCGATCAAAACTTTGGGTGCATCTTTATGACTCTTGAAAATGACCACCGGCTTACCCGACTGCACCAACAGAGTTTCATCTTCCTCAAGGTTTTTCAGCGATTCAAGAATCGCATCGAAGGATTCCCAATTGCGGGCCGCTTTACCGCGTCCGCCATATACGACAAGGTCTTCCGGCTTCTCCGCCACTTCGGGATCGAGATTATTTTGGATCATGCGGTACGCCGCTTCGCTGAGCCAATTCTTGCAGGTGAGTTGTGTGCCATGCGGTGCGCGGACAATGCGGGATGTGGACATACTCTATTCTCCCAACTGAATGGATTCGACTAGCGTATCAAAGAAAGGCAGTGTGGCATCCTTGATGCCCTGCTCCGTGGTGAAAGTGAAGACGAGCAAACCATCTTTTACATTCAACAACACCTGTTTTTGGACCAGAACAAGGTCTGCACCATCTTTATTTTTCGCCGGGACCTCGGAAAGAATCACTCCGATCAGAATGTCGCTTAAGGTTTTGGAAACCGATGCGGATTTCACGACCAGACCCGGCACAACAGATGGCAATGATTCGGCTGTTGCTTTGATGTCATCTTCCGTTTTCAGGGAAATCGAAGAACCCTGATCCCAAACAATATTGACGTTATTAACAAAACCGCTTTGCAGGTGACCATCCTGCAGGTCAAAGATGAAGAGGCGATACACCTTCGGGTCGAGGTCATTGATATCCATCAGCGCACTTTGGACGGTTGGGTCGGCGGCCTGTGGAAGCGAAAAAGCATCATAATATTCCAGCTGGTCAATGCGAACGGGAAGCCAACCGGCGGGAATTGTCACATTGAAGCCCGCTTTTTCATCAACGTAAAAAGAAGTTCCATCCGCCTGATTTGTGATCGAGCTTTGGGGCAATGGAGTGGTGGTAACGGATAGTTCAGCAGCAGGCTCGATGGTCGCGGTTGCTGGCTGTGTGGCAGTGGGAGCCAATGCCGTTTGTTGAAGGACGGCGGCAACTGTTTCAGCTACGATGGCATCCAATTGAGCAGGATCCACTGTCGGCGCGGGTGCGGAAGCGGTTCCTTGTCCCGGAATGGCGCAAGCCATCGCTGCCAGGACCAACAGGGATGCCGCAAAAAGATACGGTCGGCGTTTCTTCATCATCTTGACCTTCCTGAATTGAAATGAAAACTCTCCCGGCAATTATACGCCGGGAGAGTAAGGTCGATCCTTTATTTGCGATTCATTCTAGGCGATGGAGCCGCCCTGCTGCATCAAGGTAAGGAAATTGGTGCCTTTCAAGCGTTGAACCAATTCTTCCTGGGCGTCGCACCAAACCGGCCGCAGCGGACAATTCTCATCAAAGGAACATGTACCTTCGTTGCCAACACATTCATTCAATTGAATGGGCCCATCGATGGCCTCAACCACTTCAAGCAGTGTGATGTCTTTGGCTTCACGGGCAAGTGTTACACCACCGCGCGCACCGCGCGAAGTGTGTAAAAGACCCGCAATGGATAATTGCGAAATGATCTTTGCCAAAAAGGAAGGGGGGATCCTCTGCTCTTCAGCAATGACGCTGGTGGAAGTGCGTTGATCGCCGCTGCGGGCAAGGTGAAGTACTGCCCGAACTGCATAGTCTGCCTGACGTGTGATTTGCATATCGCCTCTCTTAAACAGGTAAAACTTACCGACAATCACGATTTTATGGCCTGGTGCCATATCAGGCAAGTGATACAGGTCACGGAACAAATGTGACCTTTTACTCCGATTTAATGGGCTTGAAATATCGTCTTTTCGATCAAAAATCCCCATGCTTGGCATGGGGATTTTTGACTTTAGCGAGCCAGCGTAAGGTTGCCCGCACCGATATCCACAACAAATGTGAGCGTGGGGCCATCGCCTTCCTGCGTATACGTATCGCCGTTCTGGCCCCACCCTGGCACAGCATTGACGTTCGACACGCCGCTATCCACCTGCACCACTGCATTCACACCTTCCGGTATGACGAGAATAATATTGCTCAAGCCGGTGCTGATCTTGATCGAGGCATCTCTTTGCAGATCGCCGGAAAAATCGAGCGTGTAATCGCCGGCACCGCTGCTGAAGTCAAAGGTTGAAAAATTTGCATTGGCAAGCCCCGTCAGTTTCAGGTTCGATGCACCGGTTTCATATTTGAACACGGACATTTCAACCGGATTTAATTCGGAGAAATTCAACTCCACATCAGCAGCTCCGTCTTTGATCGTAAGGCCGGTGAGCGAGAGTCCGCCCAATTCATAGGTAGCATCGTACGCACCCGCGTCGATGTTCAATGCCATTGGGTCGCTGCCAAGTTTGAAATCCCATGTGTTCACGAATTCATTAAAGGATGGCAGGCTGTTAAATTTCATGTCACCCATTTTGATTTCCACATCAGCATCATTGGTTTCGATCACAGGTTTGAACTGTTCATAGTTGTAGGTGGCCGTACCTTCAACCAGATTTTTCTCCGCGCCGGGCGACAACTTGATCTCACCGGCTCCAAACGACAATTTGAGACGCGTCTCGTCCGCGCCGGTGGCTGGTACAACGATTTCATCTGTGACTTCCGGCCCGGGCTTTTGCGCCTTCGGCAGTTCGATATTAAAACCGCAGGCCATGCTGGCCAGCGCAAGGATCAGAAAAGGGAATACAATTTTTGATTTCATGGTGGAGCTCCTTCTGGCAAATATACGCGGACATCTGGAAATAAGTTGCAGGAACGCATAGAATGAAGGGAAATCCATTCCTTCGGCCAGTCAGGTGAAAAATGAAAATAAAAGGAATCATCGTTCAGGGGTATCGCGTGGCTTCCGCCCCGTCCAAGGATTATCCTTATGGCGCGCTGGAGAAGCAGCGTCCACTCTTCGCATCCCATGGGCTCGATCTCAGCAGCTACTTCAACGGCACATTGAACATCGACATCCGCCCGTTCGAATTCACCATGCTTAAACCACAGTACACCTTTCATCACGTCGAATGGACGGATCTGCATCCGCCGGAACATTTTTCCTTTTCACGCTGCAGGGTCATCTTCAGGGAAGTCGAGTACGATGGCTGGGTGTATTATCCGCATCCGGAGACAAAACTGCGTCACTTCCAAAATCCATCCCTGTTGGAAGTGATCGCCATGTCCATTCCAGGTGTTCAATACGGGGATGAAGTGAGTGTTTGGGTGAACGACGAAGAGATACAAATCCGAAAAGATAAATGATTTTCCCCTCTGGTAGAATTTTGGAATGTCTAAAAAATCGTACGAATGGACGGCTTTCAAAAAGATCATCGCTGCCACAGCCATCTTCATAGTCTTTTTCTGCGGAATTATCGTTGTGCTGATCCTCTCCTCCAGAAGGGCAAACCTCAATGCCGAGCAAGATCCGCCTGTTAAGTTTTCATATTGTGAAGCGGAACCAAAGGAACTTTGCATTCTTTCCTTTGAACGCGGAGGGCCGCAAAACTCATTCATCAATTTTTTTGTGGCGGACAGGAAATTTCAGGATTTTTATTTGATCGTAAAAACAGAGGGAAGGGAAAACCGCTATGAATGCGCCAGCAACTTGAAGGTCAGAACAAACGTGGTATGCAGCGGCGCTCCACTTTCCTTAAAACAGACGATTGAGATCAATATTTTTTCCAGCGAAAACAATCATCTGATTGGGACTGGCGTATTTTTTATTGAAGCATTCCTGGTTTCAGCTTCGGAGGCACAGCCCACCGCCACGGCAGCGATCGAACCAACCTTCACCGATGAGCCAACCGAGACTCCAACACCGGAAATCTTAACTCCTGAAGGGACGGCTACAGAAACACCCAGCATCGAAAGCACACAAACTGCAGAACCCGATTAGCTGACTCTTGTAAGCCATAAGAAAATGAGTGGAACATATTTATTCTTATGATCGTCCATGATGCAACTGGAGTAAAAATGAAAAAGTTGAATTGTATTTCGATCATGATATTAACCATACTGCTGATCGCAGCCTGCGGACCTCAAGCCACGGAGACCCCGGTCTTTCAGGGTGAAAATCCATACGCACCCCGCCCCGGTGACGAGGATATGCAGCGCGACCAGGTGATCATCGACTCATCCTCGATGAGTCTGGCAAAGTCCATGCCGCCGCAGATACTGCTGCAATTCGCCTACTTCCCGCCGACGACCTGTCACGAACTGCGCGTGGAGGTGAGCGGACCGGATGCCCAAAACCAGATCAATGTCACCGCTTATTCAGTGGTTAAAAAAGACCAGGTCTGTATTTTGATGGCCTTGGTTACGCCGCTGGATGCCAGCTTGAATCTCGGCAGCTTTCCCAGCGGACATTACAGCCTGTCCTTAAATGGTGCAGTTGTTGGTGAGTTTGATTCATAAGATCATCAAGCATAAATAAAAACGAGCGAATTACCTTCGCTCGTTTTTATTTATGCTACTGTACCGGCCACGGGACCGGAACCGGCCCGATGTATCCGTCCTTGTGTGCGATGAATACCTGTCCATGCGAAGGTTCGGAGCAGCCGGCCTCATCGGTGATCACCGCGCCTTCTTCAAAAGCACCATAAGCTGTGAAAACGATCTGGCCGCTCTGACAAGTCCATGCCTCTACAAGATACTGCGGACTCTCCGCACTTTCACGGTCACCGAGCGCAAGTTCATAACCTCGCCAACTGATCTCCACTTGATCTCCTTCCCGCGAAGCAGTGACTTCCGTTGGCGGGGGGAATCTGGGATGAACAAAAAGAATCAAGGGGGCTTTCTCTGGATAGATCTGCTCAAGATCGGAAACATCGCCATCGGCTTGAATAAATTTGGCGTTGACCCAGCAAGGCTGGTCGCCACCATAATTTACATATACCCAAGTGCCGGCAGTCGTATCAGCCTTGCCCAATACTTCGACTTTGTTCCCCTTGATCAAACCATACATGTAAAGATAGGAAGCGCCCGGCCCATAGCGGCAGGATAGTTGATCCGCTTCGACCACGCCCGCAAGCGAAGATATCGGTTCAGGCGTAGGGATTGATGTTTCTGTCACAGTAGGGATTGGTGTATCGGTGGATGTCGGGGGAAGAGTCTCCGTCGATGTGGAGGCAGGCTCAGGCGAGGGTGATGCGGTACTTTCTTCCATGATGGGAGATGAAGTTGCGACAGGAGGGGAAGCTGGTTTTGGGATAGAGAATCCAATACCTGCGATCACAAGTAAAACAGCCAACAGGGTCAGTATCCTTCCATATGCAAGGCCAATGATGGAAGAGAATGTCGCGGGAATCTTCATCCACAACGCAGCGAGGAAACCAATTGTGGCGGCAGCGGTCAACAAACCTGTGGCGATGTTGACGTACAGTTGATCACCATCCAATCGAAGCGAAACAATTCCTTGTTCATTGAAACGCGGATCGCTGTTCAACGCGAGGGTCTTCAATTGAAAAGCGGTTTCGGCCGGCATATCCATAAAGACATGCACACTGCCGGCGGCGAGATTGGCGATCTTTAATTGAGAAGCATCTGTATTGGCCAGGTTCGAAATGAACGCAAGCAGCTGCTCCTGCTTTTCCGCAGTGAATGCGGAAAGGTCCACGCCTTGAATGACGAGCTCGGTTTGTTTCTGGGAGCCATCACCATCAGGCACTGTTTTTTTTAGGTGTGGTTTGACTGCATCAACCAGCTGGGATGAAGATTTTTCAAAGCCGAGCAACGGGTAGTTGATGAATTGCAATCCGGCCAGCTGATAGCGGATCTCCGCCGGCAGGCGGACAACTTCCAACATCACCACGTAGGTGGGGCGGCCGGAATCCTGTGCGAGGATGACTTCCTTGTGGACATTTTTGGAGGCGGCGGAATTGGCGGAGAGCATGAACACGAAGGCATCGCAGGTATCAATGGCTTCGACGATCTGCACACGCCACGAGTTGCCTACTTTTATATCTTCACGGTCAACCCAGGCTCCAATGCCCGCTTCGCGCAGGGACTCAACGAAGCGGTCGACGATCTCGCGGTCCTGTCGTGAATAGCTGATAAAAATATGACCCATAAAGTCACGCTCCCAATAAATAAGGTGAAACCATGATACAGGGCACAGGCGGGAAAGTCAATTATCAGTTTTGCAGGGATGTCAAATGAAGAACACTCCATTCAAGATAAAATCAGTGGAATGAAAAATCGCCCATTCCCTGCATTTTTGACATTGGCTGTATTGTTTTTGTTTGCATGTGAAATCTCCAACCCGCTTGCCACGCCCACGGCAATCCCCACCGCCACATGGACTCCATCTCCCACGGTCACCGCATCTCCCACCAGCACTTCGACGCCGGAATATCAAGGGCGACGGGTGATCATCCTGAGCATTGATGGTCTGCGCCCGGAGGCAATCGAACTGGCTCCCATGCCCAACCTGATGGAACTGATGAAAATCAGCGCTTATTCATTGACTGCGCAGACAATATACCCCAGCGCCACCTTGCCCTCACATTCCTCCATGTTGACCGGCATGTGCCCGCAAAAACACGGCGTGGACTGGAATGATTACATCCCTGAAAATGGCATCGCACAGGGCACGGATCTCTTCGACATCGCCCACGCCGCCGGCTTGCAGACGGTGATGTATGTGGGCAAGGAAAAGTTACAACAGGTGACAGACGCGGCCAGCATCGACCGCTTCGTTTACATCAATGACCGGGACAAGGTGGTGATGCAGAACCTGCTGGCAGACTTCCCGCAGGATTTTGGCGTGCTCTTCATCCACTTTGCGACAACCGACGATATGGGTCATGTGTATGGCTGGCTTTCACCGGAGCAACTCAGCGTTGCCTATCGCGCAGATGAAGCGATCGGTGAGCTGCTCAAGGCGTTGGATGAAAGGGGAATTCGCGATCAAACCTTGTTGATCATCACCGCAGATCATGGCGGACATGAAAAAACGCACGGCTCAAGCATGCCCGAAGACATGACCATTCCATGGATCGCATCGGGCTTCGGGATACAGGCCGGCCCACTCACCACCTTGATCCACACGATGGATACCGCCGCCACAGCCGCGTATGCATTGGGTCTGCCCACTCCACCGGAATGGGACGGAGTGCCGGTGGTGGAGGCATTCGGCCTGCCCGCAGAAACAAGGCCGCAGATCGTTTGCCCGTAATACAGATGCCGCAAAGGGAACCTTAGAAAAGGCTCATGAAAAACGTTGTGCAATCGTCTGCCTGACGTAGGGGATGCGTCAGTAGTTTCCGGGGAGAGGTGATACAGTTGGCGTTGCAAGTTGACTTCTCTTCTCCTCCTAGCAATTGAAAGAGCCGGCGTAGGCGCGCCGGCTCTTTCAATTTAATTGTTTATAATTCCGCAAGCCTTTCGCCAAAGGAGACCAACGTGATGCCGAACACGTTCATCAGTTATTCACGCCAGTGCATTGGGTTTGTGGATGACCTTGCCCATAAATTACAGAAGCAGGGATTCAAAGTCTGGCTGGATTATCTCAGCCTGATCCCCGGCCGGCCGTGGCTGGAGCAGATCCATCGCGGGTTGGATGAAGCGGAACTGCTTCTGTTGGTGGTCTCGCCCGAGTCGATCTCGTCGCGGAGCGTGGAGATCGAGTGGCGGCATTTTCTCGACCATAAAAAACGCATCATCCTCTTGATCTTTCAGGCCGTACCACTGCCTGCTGAATTGGCAGAACTTGAATGGGTGGATTTTCGCGGCGGGTATAAACCTGCCCTAAAGAAACTATTACAAAGAATCGAATCAGCTTCCCCGATGGAACGAAGCGCGCCGCAATCGGGATTCAAGGCACCGACGGCGATCTGGCTGGCCGCGGGACTCAGCGTCATCACCGCCATTTATTCGCTGTTCGCCTTTTGGACCATTCTGATTCCCTGGGTGCTCGTCCCTTTGCCTGCACGCATCTTCAAGCGGAATTTCAATCTGTCGCAGGTGCAAACCGCATTGTGGACGTTGACCATCGCGTTATTTTTCAGCTTGGGGTTGTCGATGGAGCTCGGGCTCTTCAACCCGGAGACCGACTTCGATTACGACCACGTCTTCTCTGCATACAATCTGATCCTGTTTAGCCTGTTCATCCAGATCTATCTCATCCCGCTGATCTCAATCCTTTTATTGTTGATCCTGCGTTCGCCAGCGATGCAGCGCTGGGGCCGGCCTGAAGCGAGCCTGGCGAAATTTGCGAACATCCACCATCCCAATATCCCGCAGCCGCAAGCGGTGCATTACTATATTGACCACGCCGCTGAAGACCGTATGATCGCCCGCGACCTCGCCGATGAATTAAAGAAGTACGGTCATACTTCCGCAGATGACATCGCCTCCGCCGATGAAGTGCTGGTGCTGCTCTCGCGCTTCAAAACGGACACCGAGGCTGATCCTGAAAAACAAGTGGTGTATCCCATCCTCGTGCAGCGGACAAGGATCTCGGAGAAGCTTTCTCAAATGCAGTGGATCGACTTCCGCAAGGGAGTGCGCAACCTCGAAGCGATCGCGCAGTTGCTGCCCCAGCCTGCGAAGATGCTGGCGGCGCTCGGTGTAAGACCCACCACCGGCGCGCAGGCGGCGATGCCCAACATTGCCCTCGTGCTTGTTGATTATCTGATCATCATGGGCATGGTGGATATCGGCGCGTATTTTTCCTATCTGCTGGAACTGACCAGTTTCAACATCGGGACGATCCTAAATCACGAGTTCGCCGATGTGACCCGCATCACGTTACTTCAGTTGACCTGCGCGGTGCTTTCAGGAGCGATCATTTATTTCATGGTGCAATCCTTCAGGGAGCGGCGCGGATGGTTCGCCTCGCCCGGCAAATTCGTTCTGGGATTTGCGGCTGTGCTGGCTTTGTTCACCTGGCAAACCTTGCTGGGGGAAGAGCTTACTTCGCTTTTCCTGAAATATGGGATCATTGCCGACACCATTTTTTCAGCGCTGCCCTTTCTGTTCCTGCTGCTTGGCGGTGTGATGGTGGGAATCGCAGTGCTCTTTAGAATCAAAACGCTGCGCCGCTGGTTCCCGGCGAAAGTGAAATAGATATTAGTAAAGGCTCATGAAAAACGTTGTGCAGTCGTTGATGTAACGTAGGGGATGCGTCCAGCAGTTTTTTGAGGCGGGTGATACAGTTGGGGTGCAGGAAATTCCTCCTCTCCTTGGTAATAGCAAGAGCCGACGTTGGCGCGTCGGCTCTTGCTATTTAAATTTCATAAGGCCACCGGTGGATGAGGGTTGTCTGTGCTGGGAAAACCTGGGTTCGTACTCCCATCGTACATCCTATGCACTTCCTTCGTATATCGTTCGTGGATACCCCGCTGCCACCGGTGGGGCCTAGTTCTTGAAGAACCCGATCACATCTTTCAGATTGCCGATGAGAAATGCGAGGACGGGGAGTAAAAGCGAATTGAGGAAGTTCAGGCCCGAACGGAAGTTGAGAGCCGAGTTTGGGGTCGCTTCGATGCGGTCGTGATAGTCCATCAGTTTGCCGAGGCGTTCGAGAGTGTCCTTGTCGGGCAGGTCCTGTGCAGCGGACAGGCGCTCGATGCGTGCCTGCACTTCGTTGAGCGTCTTCCACTTGGCGCGGGTGATCAGGTTGGAGAGGTCGAGTTGACCGGAGATGAACATGATCACAGTGGGGACCCAGACCAATGCGGAGACGAGAAAGCCGGGAACGGGTGTTTCGGTGGTGAGCACACCGATGAAGGTCAGGCCGAAGGTCAACTGGACGATGTAGGCCATGGTGACATAGAACGCATACGATAGCAGGCGCGAGAGGCGGCCGACCAATTCGGAGCTGCTGGGGTCGAGGGTATACAAGTCAAACTCATAGCGGTTGAGGCGCAGCGGAAAATTCAAATAGAAAGGGATCAAATAATATCCCACCCACACGGCCTGGATGAAGGACAGGATCACGATCACGAACGGACCGATGTGAAAAACCGCGCCCGGGTGATTGCGCAGCCAGAAGAAATACAATGCCCCGCCCAACAGCGGACCGATCAGCACGCCCCAAAACAACGGAGGCCACAAGCTGAACTGCGCGTCGAGCCAGCGGCCGAGGTCGTCGATATCCTTTTCGCGCTGCATTTTATCGATGCATGAATCGCGGAAGGTGTTCAAAAAAGTGCGGATGTTGTATTTGTTGGCGATCAGGGCAAGCGCACCAGCAGTGGCGGCCCATGCAGACAACCTGAATTCCTCCGCATTCAGCGGACTGCGGCTTAATGCGGCGACCACGCCGCCGATCAAGAGGGTGATGGATGCGATGACCCCACCCGTGATCCACACGGAGGGAAAGGATTCATGATCCTGACCCGAAGCGTCCTCGGGCAGGAACTTCGCACGCTTCTTCACTTCAGTTGGATTGAAGAGACGTTGAAGTACGGCACCCACGCCATCCAATAAATATTCCGGCAGGGACCGATGGCTCGCGAGCTTCCTGCGAAACGCATCTCGTTTTTCGTCCAGGGTCGGGGAATTTTCCATCGTGTGCTCCACTGGTAAGGGAATGTGCCGAGTATACCGCCGGGCCGATTAAAGTGGACAAGAGTTGTCATCAAATCGCTTCGGCATTTCAGGAGTGTATGCAAGTTCACTCCTAAAAATATTCCAATTGTAAGAAAAGAAAAAACGTTCTATAATTTCGCCGATCCATTGCGAAGCCACTTTAGAGAGTGCAATATGATAGTGCAGGTTCATACCCCCGGATTCCCCATCAATCAATTCGTCAAGCACTTCATCTATTATGAAGGCGTCAATCCCGTTCACAACATGGATCGCTTCCTGCCGGACGGAAATACTGAATTTATTCTTGAACTGACCGGCGATCCCAAGCATATCTATGACAATGAGACCCTGACTGAACTTCAAACCTGCCGGTATGCCTGGGTCAGCGGGGTTCGGACCCGCCCCATTACGATCCCATCGGGAAGGAACAGCCGAATGTTGATCGTGGCTTTCAAGCGGGGGATGGCCCACCCGTTCTATGACTTTCCAATGACGGAACTCACAGATACGGTGGTGGATGCCGACCTGGTATTCGGTCGAAAGATCCACATATTGAGAGAGCAGCTGTTGCACTGCAAATCGATCCAGCAAATGTTTGTACTGGTCGAGAAGTTTCTATTGGAACAGACGGGCGATGCACTCCATGCAAACACACCTTCAAACTGCATCGAATATGCAGTGACTGAAATTTCGAACCAGCCGGGCATTCCCGTATTTCAACAGCTCAGCGAGCGGATCGGCTATTCACAAAAACATTTCATCGACCTGTTCAAGAAGAAGGTGGGTGTGCCCCCCAAGCAGTATGTACGGATCATGCGTTTTCAAAAGGCGGTCCTTGAAATCGAAAAGGGCAGGTCTGTTCAGTGGAGCCGGATCGCCGCGGAGAGCGGATTCTACGATCAGGCGCATTTCATCAACGATTTCAGGGATTTCTCCGGCTTCACCCCCAACGAATACATCAAAAGAAAAACGCAGGAACTAAACTATATCCCGGTGGGATAGGTAAATTTTTTCCAATACACAGGCGCCGCTTTTCCGTAAGATTCCCCCATCAAACAAAAGGAGTTCCCTTATGGAAAACATGTACATTAATCATATTGCCGTTCTGATCTGTGCCATTCTCAACCTGGCGCTGGGCGCGCTGTGGTATTCCCCCGTTCTTTTTTACAAAGGCTGGCTGCAGGAGACGAAGCTCAACGAGGAAGAACTCGCAGCGTCCAGCCCGGCCAAAAAGTATGGACTGGCATTTCTGTTTGCGTTGATCATCTCGTACAACCTGGCTTTCTTCCTGGGGGATGCCCAAACAGACGCCGCCTGGGGAGCGACTGCCGGCTTTCTGGCAGGCTTCGGTTTCTCTGCATTGATCTTTGCGATCATCGCGCTGTTCGAACAACGTTCGTGGAAATATATCCTGATCAATGGCGGATACATTACCGTCTACTTCACCTTGATCGGTCTCGTGCTTGGGGCATGGCGGTAGAAGGTCCGCGCATCCACACGGCAGTTCAAACGCAGTTGAATCACACCCGGGGAAACCATGGATGTCCTTCAAGATCATGCCCTTTTGATGTGACAATCATTAATTATTGACGGGAGGCACCTTGGGTGAAATATTTGGACAATGGTTTATGGATGGCGGCCATGTGATCAGCAGCCTGATGATCGTCTTCATATCGACAGGCATCCACCTTGCCTTCGTCAAGGATCGAAGTTGGCGGCTGGCAGCTGAACTTCTTTTGATGTATTCGATGGGGGTATCGGGGTTTAAAGCCATCTTTGGCGGATTCGTCATGCACTATTTCTTTGCAGACGAAATGGCGCGCTCGATCGGATGGCCCGCAGGAAATCCGTTTCAGACCGAAGTGGCGTTCTTCAACCTCGCGGTTGGCATTTTGGGTGTGCTCACATTCTTTCGCAGGGATTTCTGGCTGCCTTACATTATCGTTTCCACCGCCATGGGCTGGGGCGCGGGTTTCGTCCACTTGATCGATATTCTCGAGCATGGTAATTTTGCAGGCAACAACGCAGGCCCCATCCTGTATGCGGATATTCTCATACCGATCCTGCGAATTACCCTGTATATGGTTTATCGTAAACATCAAGCACGCCCGGTTTAAAGGAGATGCACATGGATAATAAGGATTCAGCGAATGTGAATGTAAACCCGCTGGTAAACGAGGCCGTGATCGAAGCGCCGCTGGCGGAGGTGTGGAATGCATGGTCGAGCGGCGAAGGACTGCGCGCCTGGCTGGCACCGCATGCGGAGATCGACCTGCGCGTGGGCGGATTGATGCGCACCAATTACAACGCAGCCGGCCAACTGGACGATGCTCAAACCATTGTCAACACCGTGCTCTCGTTCGAACCGTACAGGATGATCTCGATCAAGGTGGTGCAGACCCCGCAGGGTTTCCCATTTGCAAATGCGATCACGCGGATGTGGTCGGTGATCTATTTCGCGGAAGTGGATGCAAACCACACAACCGTACGAGAGGTAACCCTTGGATTTGACGCAGACGCGGAATCGCAGCAGATGCGCGCATTCTTCGAAAGGGGAAATGCCACGACCATGAATCAATTAAAGGAACATTTCGCAGGGGGAGGAAAATAACAAACCAGCCGGACATCCGCCCATATTCCACAATAAAAATTTAATATCCCTCCTCACGGAACGTTGTACAATGATCTTAAAAGGAGTTTACATGAATATGACTCCAACCAATGAGGGGAAGATCGCCTGGCAGAAGATCGTCGAACGATATGCACATCCCGACCTGCCGCGCAGCATCTGGCAGGTGGTCAATACGTTGATCCCATTTTTTGCATTGTTCTATCTTGCCATGCGCAGCGTGGAGATCTCCTTCTGGCTGACCCTGCCCTTAACGGTCCTCACCGCCGGGTTCATGGTGCGGGCGTTCATCATCTTCCACGATTGCGGACACGGGTCCTTCTTTGCATCGCAGCGCTGGAATGACCGGGTCGGCATCCTGACCGGGCTGTTGGCCTTCACACCGTATTACCGCTGGAAGCACGAACACGCCATCCATCACGCCACCAGCGGGGACCTCGACCGCCGCGGTGTGGGCGACGTGTACACGATGACCGTTCAGGAGTATCTCGATTCGCCGTGGTGGAAACAGCTTGGGTACCGGGTGATGCGCAATCCGCTCTCCCTGTTCCTGATCGGGCCGCTGCTGGTCTTCGTGATCGGCGAGCGGATTCCTCCCGCGAAAGGCAAACGTGAGATCGCCAGCGTGTGGTGGACCAACCTTGCGTTGACCGTGATCGTCACGGTCATGGGGTTGACCTTCGGCTGGAAGGCTTATTTGATCACGCAGCTGCTTGTGCTGTTCTTTGGGACGAGCGCGGGTATCTGGCTGTTTTACGTGCAGCATAATTATGAAGGCGTGTATTGGGAACGCCACAAGCAGTGGGATTATTTCACCGCCAGCATGCAGGGCAGTTCGTTTTACAAATTACCCGCATTGCTGCAATGGTTCAGCGGGAACATCGGCTTCCATCACATTCATCACCTCGGGTCGAAGATCCCAAATTACAACCTGCCCAGAGCATACAAGGAAAACGCGATCTTTCACGTCAAACCGTTGACTCTGCTCTCGAGCCTGAAATGCCTGCAATGGCGGGTGTACGACGAAGCCAACCGCAGGCTGGCGGGCTGGAATGCCCTGAAGCCATATCGGCGCAATTCCGCAGCGGATTGAAACCCAAAAGAGCGACTCGCAATGAGCCGCTCTTTTTATTCCCCTGATCAACCGGCCCTCCCTGCCGAATCTCCCGACAATATGTAAAATACCCTTGACATAATGTAAGCTTTAGTATACTATATGTACATATAAAGTTACAAAAAGTAACTATAACCATACAAAAAGAGGCGAAAATGACATATCAAGAGAAAAATATCGCGGTTTCACTGGTCAGTCACCTGCTGATCGGGGCCTACTATCTGGTTAGCCTGTTTCAAATGCAGCAGGCTGGCGGACTGGTTCCGGCGAAGGTCTTCAGCCTGTGGGTGCTCGTCATCGCAGCAACCATCCTCGTAAACATCGTCGGCAACATCCTCACCCACATCCTGTTGAGCATCGTTCATGCCATCAAGACCGGCTCGGACAAGGTGGAGAAGTACATCGAAGACGAGCGGGATCACCTGATCGGGTTGAAGGGCAACAAGGTCTCCTACATTGCGTATTCGATCGGCGTGTTGATCGCCATGCTGACCTTTGTCTTTGGTCAGCCGCCGCTTGTGATGTTCAGCCTGCTTGTCCTTTCCGGCATCCTTGCCGAGATCATCGGGGACCTATCGCAACTGCATCTGTATCGAAAAGGATTTTAAGATGACCCAGTACAAGGTGCGAAATAACGTTCGCAAATTGAGATTCAATCACGATGAAATCACCCAGGAACAACTGGCGGAAAAAGTCGGTGTGACGCGGCAGACGATCATCGCCATCGAAGGCGGGAAGTACGCCCCCTCCCTTGAACTGGCTTTCAAGATCGCGCTCGTTTTCGGCGTGCCGCTGCAGGAAGTATTTTCGTATGAACCGGAAGGAGATGAAGAATGAACACATATAGAAGGAATGCAATCATGGCAGGCGCCCTGTACTTCATGGGGACAGTCTTTGGGATCGTGGGCGGGATTATTGGCGGCGAGGTGCTGACCTCGCTCATCTCCGGCACACCGCTCGCCGGCGTGGACATGCTGGGACTCGTGGATGCCAATTCGTCGCGGCTGACCGGTGGCGCATTTTTTACCCTGATGATGGGAATTTCGCTGGTGGGGATGACGGTCTTCCTTTACCCGATCTTTCGAAAAGACAGCGAGGAACTGGCGATGGGAATGGTACTTTTCCGCGGGGCATTGGAGGGAACCTTCTACTTTGTGACAACCCTCGGTATTTTGAGCCTGGTGGCACTTGGAAACGAATACGCTGCCAGCGGGTCTGATTCAGCTGCCTTGCAGTCCATGGGCAATATTTTGTATCGGATCATAGACCTGCTTGGTCCGCTCGGTACGATCGTGTTTCTGATCGGGGCCACGTGTTTATATATCTCCTTCCACCGCACCCGGTTGATCCCGCGCTGGTTGTCGGTTTGGGGATTGATCGGCGTGGTTCCCTATATGGCCTACGCGCTGCTGCATTTCTTTCACATGGATAACGGCATTGGGTTTTATTTGCAAATGGTATTGGCGCTGCAGGAATTGGTCATGGGCGGCTGGCTGATCGTCAAGGGATTCGATCCGGCGGCGGTTTCAAGACTGTCATAGCTCGTCATTCTGAGCGAAGCGAAGAATCTCGGACACCATGGGAAGAGACCCTCGCCATTCTGCATTCGCAATATCAAATGTAGAGACCCTTCGCTCTCGCTCAGGGTGACACATGAAAAAAGGAGTAAATAATGAAAGCACTAAACAAATATGGCGGTTTCGCCGCGTTGTATCTGGCAATGGCCTACCTGATCGGAATTTCCCTGTTCCTCGTCGTGCTGGATTACCCCAGCATCACCGACGCGGCCCAAAAGGTGACCCTGCTCGTCGAGAAGCAATCCATCATCTTTGGAACCAACCTGTTGATGTACGTGTTCTTCGGCATCTTTCTGGTGGTCCTGTCACTGACGTTGTATGAGCGATTGAAATCAGGCATGACCGCCGTGACCCAGGTGGCGACCGTGATCGGAATCATCTGGGCCGGCTCGCTGATCGCCAGCGGAATGATCTCCAATGCGGGGATCGCTCCCGTCGTTGCGCTGCACGCCAAGGACCCCGCACAGGCGGCGCTGCTTTGGCAGGGAATTGAGATCGTATCGAGCGGATTGGGCAACGGGAACGGCGAGATATTGGGCGGGGTATGGACCCTGCTGGTCAGTTGGGCGGCGCTCCAAACGGGCGGACTTCCCAAAGGGTTGAACATCCTCGGCCTGCTGGCCGGTGTGGTGGGAATACTTTCCATCCTGCCGGGGTTGACCGACCTGACCGGGTTGTTTGGGATCAGCCAGATGGTTTGGTTTGCCTGGCTGGGGATCGTGTTATTGCGCACTTCAGATAAAGGATCAATAAAATGAAAGCAATTGTGTTTACCGAATACGGAACGCCCGATGTATTGAAGATCAAGGAGGTGGCAAAGCCCACCCCGAAGGAGAATGAAATTCTGGTCAGGGTGCATGCGACGCCCATCAATTATGGCGACTTGATCGCGCGGAACTTTGGCAACCTCACCCCCGGCGAGTTCAACATGCCCGCGCCGTTGTATCTCCCCTCGCGCATGGCGTTCGGGTGGAATAAACCCAGGGTTAATATTTTGGGAAGCGAACTGGCAGGGGAGGTCGAAGCGGTTGGCAGGGACGTGACAAAGTTCAAGACAGGCGATGCGGTCTTTGCGTATCTCGGGATGAACATGGGAGCCAACGCCGAGTATGTCTGCATCCCCGAGGCCGGGTCTGTGGCGCTCAAACCGTCCAACCTAAGCTATGAAGAAGCGTCCACTTTGCCGTATGGCGCGATCATGGCGACAAGCCTGCTTGCGAAAGGCAACCTCCAGCGCGGACAGAAAGTGCTGATCAACGGCGCTTCGGGCGGGATCGGCTCGATGGCGGTCCAGCTCGCCAAACATTTCGGCGCGGACGTAACCGGCGTGTGCGGCACGCCGCGACTGGAATTCGTGAAATCCCTCGGCGCGGACAGGGTCATAGACTACACCCAAGAGGACTTCACCCAAAACGGCGAGACCTACGACCTGATCTTCGATATCCTCGGCAGGAGTTCGTTTTCACAGGTGCGGCACTCGCTCAAGCCAAACGGCATTTACCTGTTAGCCAGCTTCAAGATGAAGGCGCTGCTGCAAATGCTGTGGACTTCGATCACAGGCAGCAGGCAGAAGGTGATCTGCGCCTTTGCAAACGAGACCTCCGAAAGCTTGACCTTCGTCAAAGGCCTGGTCGAAGAAGGGAAGATCAAAGCCATCGTTGACAAACGCTTCCCGATGGAGCAGGCCGCCGAGGCGCACAGGTACGTGGAGGGTGGTCACAAGCAGGGGAACGTGGTGATCACAATTTGAACCGCAGGGGGCGGAGCGACGCTCCGCCCTTACTCCGCCCCCTGCCGGACGGCAAGATATGGGGGGTGGGGTTTCAGGGTTGGAAGAACATGGGTTCGTAATGCGAACGTACCTCGTACGTATCTCCTTCGTATAACTATGGAAAGGCCATTTCCCACCGGTAGGGGTTCTTTCTGTAGTGTTTTGACCCGCTTTGCAGCGACTTTTCCAGGTAATTCAATTCACAAAGTCCCATACGCGGACAACATCCTCTCCCACCAGGTGTCTTCAACGCCACTTTTTATCCTGACCCCATTTTTTCATTTGTGTATGCTGCCCGGTCTGTATTTCCTGCAACGGATATTCAAGAAATTGCCATATTCGGTTGACAACGGCCATCAAGTCCTTGATCAAATCGTTGGACGATTTCGATTTACGCAGAAATGCCTCCCACTCCTGCTGTTTGGAAATGGCAAAGGACTCTCTCAATCCAGGGGGAATTTGATTCTGTATTTCTGCAGGTCGATTATCAAACGTGGAGCGGATTGCATTTGCCACGGAATGGCTGCCGAATTCGAATGTTTCCGTCAGCAGGAAAATATCGTAATAATCCTTCCATCGGCTGTTGGCATCCGCAAAATGAATCATCGCGTAAAACTTTTCGGAGATGATCGACTCTGGCGGATAGCCTTTGAGATGCGGCTTTTCCATATCGGGGAGCAGAACAGGATATTCCATATCCAAAACTTCTGATGCAAGCTCATCCGAGAAACCGACATCCACCTGAATGGGCAATCTCATTTTCCCCAAATTACCAACAAATGTAATTCTGACTCCGCCTTGCTCTGTGCCCATTTGAGTTTGGGAAAGGCGCAGCGATTTAACATCAAAGAAGATTCCATCCTCAAGGGATGGGATGGAGAGCGCTTCACGAAATACCAATAGAATATCCCGCTGTGCATTCTCAGAGATGCCCAAAAAATCGATGTCGCGCGTCGTTCGCCGCATGGGAATTCCCAGCCCGTAGAACATCAAACCACCTTTGAGAATCAAATCATTTACATGTGGCGTTTTGGACAGGCGATACAGGAATCGTTCCATGCCATAATATTGAAGGAGTTCGTTGAAGGGCTGACCACTCTCATGCGCCTTGTTCTGCAACTTCGCCTGAATGGATGCGGCAATATTGGAAATCTCACGCTTCATAGAAGGCTCTTCAAGTAGGGAAGCATCAGTTTTTCGACGCGGTTGATCTTTGCGTATTCAAGCAGTTTATGCACATCCAATTTCGGCTGGCGGACATAGTCCTTGAGTGCCTCCAAAGCAACATTCTCCCCAACACGATTTCTGAATTTGAAACAATCCGCAATTGTTTTTTCGCGGTTATAGATCTTCACCTGCACGCCGTCCAGCACATGGATATCCACGCCAACAGAATGCAGCGGGTTGCCCACCCAGAACACCTCAAGCGGGGGATATTTCAGGCGCGGTCTTGGTGTGTTTTGTGGCAGGGCGATATAAATGCTATGGGGGATTTGGGTTGTCAGTTCGTAAAAATAGAGTGCGGAGATCAGGCAGATGACCGCCTTTGGCACAAGCAAACTGACCTGAACCAAGTCGGGATTCGCCGGCATTTCTCCCTCTGCCAGGCGATACACTCCGCGCGCTTCTTTGACCAGTTCGCCTTTTTGGACCATCTCATAGACGATGTGCTCAGGGACGCCAAGCCGTATCGCTTCGGCAGCGCGGAGCAAGCCATTGTGCTTCTCGAAGATGGCTTTATAGGGGGAATATTTTTCATTCATCAAATATATTATACAAGGAAATCAAGGTATTTTCAATAAACTACATAGACTTTCTTGTAGGCCAAGATAAATCGATCACCCGCCCTCGTTTGGTTTTGACCACTAAAATTATCTTTTCAATTTCGCAGCCACCTTCGCTGGGACTTTCAATTCATGTTCCCACACGCGGACCACCCTCCAGCCCGCCCGATGATGAACCATCGGGCTACATGTACAAAATCGGCTAAAGCCGATTAGTCCGCTCATCGTCCTCGTAGAGGGTGAGCGGACTTCGTACGCATAGCGCGGGGGTTCATCCCCGCGCGGTGCCCATCGCGCGAACCAATTTCGCAGCTACCTTCGCTGGGACTTTCAATTCATGTTCCCACACGCGGACCACCCTCCAGCCCGCCCGATGATGAACCATCGGGCTACATGTACGAAATCGGCTGAAGCCGATTAGTCCGCTCATCGTCCTCGTAGAGGGTGAGCGGACTTCGTACGCATAGCGCGAGGGTTTATCCCCGCGCGGTGCCCATCGAGCAAACCAATTTCGCAGCCACCTTCTCGGGGACCTTCAACTCGCGAAGTCCCACACGCGCCCCCTCCCGCGCTATGCAGCAGTCCCCCAAAATGGACGGTTGTTCTCCTGAACAGGGTCAGTCTTTATCCTTCCATTCAATATCCAGCCCATATTTCCAGATCATGCATTCGCGTTCACGTTTTTTACCTTTGCCATTCTCATATGTTACAAGGTAGGTGCGGCTGCTCCGGGACAGGCGAAACGGCAGCCACGAGACTTCGATCTTCGTGGCACCATTTCTCTCGAGCATGCGGTGGATGGCCTTTCTGTGTCTGTATGTGATAACAAAGGGCTGGCAGGTGAGGAACCCAATGACTGCCCATATAAACAGGCTCCCGCAGATATCGGTGGTCATTCATCAATCCAGTAGATGGTGGCATCCCACCAATACTTTTTACATTTTGTTATGCAGACTTTTCCCGCTTCATCTTCATACCTGACATCATAAAACAGTGTGCTTCCATTCATACCAAACGGCGTGCCCAACGACAAAAAATCCACGACTATATTTCTCGCGTTCTTCTTTTCAAGAACGTCACGAATTTTTCTATTACCGTCTTGAATGATATAAACAGGCCATCCTAAACAGAGAATTACAAGTACGACCTTAATAATAATTATGGTGGTATCGGACATAATTGGACCTTCTATTGAAGACTCTTCTTTATCTTCGCAGTCACCTTCGCAGAGACCTTCAACTCATGTTCCCACACGCGGACCACCCTCCAGCCCAGCTTGCGCAACAACCGATTAACGATACTATTTCTGAAAGATAATATCGTTATGATATTCAAGAAATTTCAAATCAGGAAAAAATCTTTTCGGCTTTCGAATTGGGACTCCATCATATTTCATTAGTAAATCAGAGGCTGATTTTTCTTTAGAAAGCTTTTCGACGCGTGGAGAGACTTTGACTAATAAATCTGGCGTAATCGTGATCAACCCCACATCGAAGGCTCTATCATGAAGTGCATTTAGGCAAAGTCCGTTTCTTGGATTCATACGATTAGTCTCATCCTTTGCCCAAGGAATAATATGACTTGCTGTCAATAAGGAGGGAATACTTAAACCTGTAATACAGCATTTAAGATTATAGGCAGCTAATACAGATTTCCTAAAGAAATTCTGATTTACACGAACTTTTACTAAAGCTTCACGTTCTTTACCCTCTCGCGGTAAGTCAAGAGTGTAAATTCCAGATACTTCTTCAACCTGTTTCCCCGTCTTTCCAGCAAGAAGTACTTCACTCTCAAAACTAAGCTTTTCTAAATCACCAATAAATTCATCCCAAACCACAATATCTAACTTACTTCCATGGGAAGAACCAACTATGCCTCTTTCTTTTAAACTAGGATCAAGACGCGCAAAATTAGATAATTTCCTGGCAATTGAGGAAGGTGTACGGTCCAAAATTCTCGATAAAGAAATAATCTCGGGTGTTTTCTTATCAAATTTCCCAAACGGGATTTTAAAATAAAGATTGAAAGCGAGTATTAATTCTTCTCTAGTCCACTTATTGACAGCCATATTTAACCTCTTTCCAAAATATAGCTAAAAGAAAGGGAACATCTCCATGTGAATTGACCTGCGTAGAGGGCGAGTTGAATTCTGCTAGTCGAACTTGAAGGTCAATATCCATTGAGAGATTTTACTCTAGAAGCTTGCTGATTAGACGACAACCACAACTATCAACGACCTTCTCCCACTGCCTATTTGATTTATATGTCCCTTGAATATCAAGAAATTATCCGTAGGTAAAACACTTGTACTTATTAGTAAATTATGATATACAGAAAACGATTAGTTCTTGCACAGGGAGTTTTTATGATTGAACAAGGCTTCTTTCTGACTTTCGAAGGTGTTCACGGCGCAGGCAAAAGCACAATTATTGCTAAATTAAAAACAAAGCTGCTAGAAAAAGGGCATAATGTTATTTATGTTCCTGATCAGTCAGGAACGCCGTTGGGAAAGGAATTAAAAAGAGTTAATCTTAGTTTTAATAATGTGTCACCATTAACAGAAGCGTTGATTGTAGCTGCTGCCCGCCACCAAAGCGTAGTAGAAGTTATCAAGCCTAATCTTTTGAAAGGAAAGATCGTTATCGGCGAAAGATATATTGACTCTTTCTTTGCATACCAACATGCGAGACACTCGACAATAAACGCACTTGAAGCTATTAACGAGGCCGTGGCCGAGGAGACTATTCCCAACATAACTTTCTTAATCGACATAGATCCCGGTATAGCGATTGAACGAATTCCAGTAAGTGAAAGGCATCGCTTCGAAAAAGAGAATCTAGACTTTCACTCTCGATTAAGAGAAGGGTATTTATTAAGAGCAAAAAGAGAGCCTAAAAGAATAAAGATTATTAATGGTGCTCTCCCATTAGAGGATGTAATTGCTAATGTGTGGAACATAGTTAACATTGTCATTAATAAATGACAATGCATTAATTAGGAACCCAGGAGGCGAAAATGGGCAGGCAAATGTTTTTATTTGGCGAACACGACAAGGCATCTGATGAACCCCAAACAACTCAAAGCATCAAGCTATTAGCTTGGAATCTCCAAAGTCCTTCTCTAGAACGCGCGCACGAACAAACCAATTGGCTGTTGAATACAAATGCCAATGTTCTATTATTAACAGAAGCCATGCCTACAGAAGGAAGCTACTACCTGCTTAGCACGCTGGAGAGTTCAGGATTTGAATTATTCTACACCATCTCTCATGACGAAAAATACTTTACTGCAATATGCGTCAAAGGTTTTCAGGCTGAGGGGATGGAAATTAGAACTCAACTATTACCATCAAGATTTCAAGGGGTCAAGTTGTCAACCCCACATGGTGAAATCCAAATTGTTGGTATATATGCTCCAACGTCTTGGAAGAACAAACCAGAAAGTTACTTAAAACAAAGACGAGAATTTCATGAACAAGTTTCAAAACTATTGTCTGCACCGAAACTGAACTCAAAATTGATCGTAGGAGGGGATTTGAATGTCTTAGAGCCAACCCATACGCCATCCGTTCCTGGATTTGAAGACCCTTACTTTTATACACAGTTTATTGACAAAGGCATGCTTGACATATATAGAGAATTCCATCCAAAAGATAATGAATACAGTTGGTTTAGCGTCGAAAGAATTGGATGTCGATTTGACCATTTTTTCATTACAAAGGACCTTCTAAGATTTGTAAGCGATTGCAGCTACGTCCACGAAGCAAGAACACGAAGATTGAGCGACCATTCGGCTATGTGGCTTAAGTTCATTGCAGAAACAGGCAATAACCAACTCTTCTAAAATGGTAACCTCATTGGTCAACAATCGCGAGGCTTCTCACCTGAAGTTACATCTTTTATCAGAAGGTGTAACTTTTACAGAATCTTTCCTTGAAAAATTTGGGTGCGACTTCAGTCTCATGGAAAAAAGGAGAGCATACAACAACAGCGACGATGCTCATCTCGATCTACAACTTAGGGTCCCTCAAGAAATAATTATTGGTGATGTAGTAATAGCAGTGAAACACAAGAAGGACTCACCTTGGCAATTAGAATTTAAAGAAAGTTATTATTTAAGCCATTACGGAAAACCTGTCACTTTAGTATCTTTTCCTTTTCGCCCTCTTCTCTTTGACCAGAAAACACCAAAAGGAATTAGATGCGATGCTGTAGCCAACCTTTATGGTGGGAGTTCATTGGCGTTTTTTACACCCTCAACTTGCTATTACTTTAAGAATGGTTTTGAATGCAAGTTCTGTTCTTTAGAACCAACTCGTGATAATGAAACAACTTTTGTACACACAATCACTCCAGAAGTAGCATCAGATGTTTTCCGTATCGCCCTAAGTAGTGACCCAAATATTTTTAAACAAATAATGCTCGTTGGAGGGAATATACCTGATTACAACTTGGGATTTAAGAATAATTTACGCATAACTAAAAGCCTAAACAAAACTCAAGAACATCTCCCAGCCTCAAAACAACTTGAAATCCATATTGCAACTATGCCTCCACGCGATCTTGAGTTGATAAATGAATTTTCAAAATTAAATGCACGGCTCACGATGAATCTAGAGGTTTTCGACGACCAGATTTTTGAGATTTTATGTTCTGGAAAAGCAAGAGATTATGGAAGAGAAAACCTTAAGCGTGCCCTCCAATATGCATCTAAAACACTACCAGACAAAAGAGTGCATTCTATTTTAATTGCAGGATTAGAGCCAATTTCGTCAACGATTGAAGGAATTAAAACTTTAGTATCAATGGGAGTTACACCGATTATTAATGTTTTTCATAGCGACAGAGGAAGTCCTTTGGAAAATCTTTCACAACCGAGTTACGAAAATCTTTTAAGTGTAGCATTAGAACTTGAGAAGGTTTATCAACAATACGAATTAACTCCTTACTGGAATGGATGTGGCAGAAACTCTCTTGATTTCGAGGCTTTGCATGGATGGTTTAGTTAAAAGTAATGCTTTAGAATTACTAAAAACATTTAGCGACCGGATATCACATATTCTCGTGACCCCATGTATCTCATACAATTTATTATTGTCTGAGATAATAGCGTTGCTTAAAAGCAGTCCATTATATAATGAATGCAATATTTTTGAACTCAATTTAGCTGGGGCACCTAATACACCATTTTTTTATATATGTGACCCGGAGTACTTAATAATTCTCAACCCAAAGCCTGCATCTGCTGCTCAAGCATTTATTTTCGAACTAATCAATATACACAAAGCACAATTCAATTATGTGGAGACAAGTTCGGCAACTTTTTTTATTGCGAGCCTGTCGGATAACCTAAAAAAGAGGTTAGAGCTTCCAGATGTATTGCTTGTCAATCTTTTCCATCCCGAAATGTATCCAACGGCGAGATTCACACTAGGCGTTTCCTCTATTGCATCCTATCTACGACATACTAACAGAGCCAAAGTCACAATCATTGATTGTCAATTTGGAAAATCTGTTTCAGATGTAATTAAATATATACATACTGCTTGTCCGAGCATTATCGGTGCTTCCGTAAATTTTGGACAATTCGATTTAGCAGAACAATTGATAAATGAAATATACAGAGAGAAAAATCACAGTTATGACCCCATTTTAGTTTTAGGCAATATTCTTCCAGCATTATGTTTTACCGAGGTGCTAGAGAAATATCCTAAAGTTATAGTTTGCTATCGAGAAGGTGAAAATACGCTTGCAGAACTATGCCTTAAGTATCGTACGCCTGAACAATGGGAAACCATTCCTAATATTTATTACAAAGATAAAAATGAAAAACTTATTCGAACACAGTCCGCATTTGTGTCATTAGACACTTTACCACCTCCAGCATTTGATACAGCAATCGAACTAATAAAACACGATGGCGTATTTACGGCAGAATTTAGTAGGGGTTGCCAATACAACATCTGCTCATTTTGCCCACGTACACACAAAGGTAATGCTTGGCGTTCGCTACCTTTACCATCTATGGTGCAGCAGATAGAATTATTTCACCAACTAAGCCGACAGTTTAATAAAAAACCTCACATATTTTTCGCTGACGAAGAATTTGTGGGGCCAGACAATAACGGAGAAGCTCTCGTTCGTCTTAATAGCTTAATGGATAGGCTGCAAGCAATAAACGTTCACATATCATTTGATTTGTCTTGTAGAGCAGATCAAATATATGACGAACAAAAAGATGATGAATGGAATATTGCCAGGGGATATTTATTTAGACGTTGGGTAAACAATGGTTTATCGCGTTTATTTGTTGGAATCGAGTCTGGTGCTGACCATCAATTAGGGCGCTACCAAAAAGGATACACTGCTAAAAGTGTCGCTTCGGCTATTCGGTATTTTAGTCTTTTAGGGGTAAAGCTCAGATTTGGTTTCATTTTCTTCGATCCCCTTATGACTATTCAGGATATTTGCGACAATATTGATTTTTTAGGTCGAACCGACATAGTACTTAAAAGAGATGAATTTTCAACAATAGAAGATGTCTATAAGTTTGTAAAACAAAACCATGGCAAGAATGTAGAAGTGACTTCTAGTGAAAGTGTATATGAAAATGTATCTTATATGCTTTCACCTTTAGAAATTTTCCCTAAGAGCAATTATCTTTTGAGTTTAAAAAGACATAACCCCGAATTAATAGTTAACGAATTGGATATGAGCTTTGCGCGTGTCCCAACGCATTATATTGTTCCCGAAATTGAGGTATTAAGTCAGGCTTGTCAAATTTGGATAAATTTCTGCTTCCCAATTGTTTACACTCTTAAAGGCTTACAAAAAACAAGTCAAGGGGAGTTTAAGAGTTCACTCACAGACATTATAAAGAGACATCGACAAATTAGCTTTGCTTTATTAAAAAGCCTAGTACAAAGCCTTAACCTAGTAGATTTATCTACCATTAAAAAATGGTCTTCTCTTCATCGCGTGCCCTCAGAAATAAATGGTGCAATAGAAAGCATTCACGACTCGATGGTAAAAGGCACAGAAAACGAAAATATTAATTATGTATTAACTGCTTATGCGGATTTATTTAAAGAACTAGTTATAGAATTTGTCAGCAAAGCACCAAATTCTCCAATGATTAAAAAAGATATATTAAAAAAGGCTGTAACAAATTGGGCAAAAACATCGATTGGTAAAACAGAAGTTTTTAGAAGGAAATAACTTTATGCTTGATCTTTATAGTATCGGCGAAATGATGTGGTTAACTACTCTAAATCTAACAACATTCCCTAAACCAGGAAGTACTACAGAGCTAATCAATGTATACAACATGATTGGAAATGATGCTACTATAACGGCATTAATGGCGTCGAGAATGGGCTTGAAGGTGAAGCTCTGCTCAAATTCAGTATTTGATCATGACGGGAATAGACTTATTGAGATTTTAAGAAGAAACAAAGTGGGCTTGGATTTATCGATTTCTAAAGAAAAACACACACCAATTAATTTTTGTTTATCAGAACAAAGTGGAAGACGGACTTGGTTACCACCCTTAGGAGATTTTTTTCCGACGTTACCACATAAACGAATTGATGCAAATTGTTTTTACTTAGATTTTTATGAAGAGAGTCTCGAGGCGCGTTTGAACGTCCTTTCTCGGCTAATTTCGCAAAACCAGAAAATATACCTTAATTTAAGTGATTCTTCTGTCGATAGAAAAGTGAGATTTTTACAAAAAAACAATAAAGAGAAATTGCATATAATTCAAACTAGTTCGCAGGCAGACTTAACCCAAGCAAAAAAGATCGCTAAAAACATAATGAAACTACTTTCACCAAAAGGGGTAATTGTAACCATTGGCGAAAAGGGATCTGTATTATGTACAAAAAAAGGTATTTCAATTATAGAAATAAATATTGGTCGGCATAAAAAAAATCGACGCAACATGGGTGCTGGAGCTTCTTTTTCCGCCGGTTTTATTTCTGGCATCGCTAGTGGTGCTTCGCTAGAAGATTCTCATGCAATTGCAAGTGAACATTCCGTTGATTTTTGCTTAAGGAAAGACGATCCTTTACAATAACTTATTTGGACACAACTAGTTAGACATTTTGAATTCCAATCAGGATTGATAATTATGAAATTGAAAAATTTATTTGCTGAAAGAGTGAACCTTAGAAGCACCCTCATTGCCATGATAATTGCTATGGCAGGATTCTTGCTAATGCTGTGGGCAGCGAATGAAAATTTCTGGACACAGCATTTGGGTGTTCAAAAACTAATAGAGACATTAGGTTCAACATTAATAGTGACAGGGCTTATTAGTGTAGCGTGGGATCTTTTTGGAAAACGTGCTTTTGCAGAAGAAATTTTGGCTACGATTTCTATGTCACGTGCTCTTATTTCAGCTGGGATTTTGCAGATTGCTCCCTCATTTCAAAGTAGAGAGATTAATTGGGATAATTTGTTTGAAAAAGCTTCAGAAGTTGATGTTTTGTTTTACGGATCATCTATGTGGCGTACTCAAAATTACAAGAATATAAGAGAGTTATTGCAAAGATCTCGAACGAAACTACGAATATTAATACCAGATCCTAAAGATCATAAAACAATGCTTGAATCAGCAGGACGATTCAAAATGTCTGTAGAAGATCAGGTGCAGTATATTAATAAAACCATAAATTTTTTTCGAGAGCTATCATCAGAATTTCCAAAGGCTAAAATTCAAGTTTGGGTAATGAAAAAATCACCTCTTGTGTCAATATTTCGTTTTGATGATGTTGCTGTTATTACATTCTACAGTCATCTTGGTTATGTTGAATCTATACCTACAATAATCTGCTCTAAAGGGGGGGAGATATATAAATTCGTTCTAAATGAATTAGATGGGCTTTGTAAAGCTGTAAATGATACTGAGCAACTTGATTTGAAGTTGCATCCAGATAACACAAACAATAGCAGAAGAAAATCTTATAAAAAACTCAAATGATTTCCTTCAAGCGCATAAAATGTGATTAGCCTTCCCTCATCCCGAATTGAGGGCTTTCATCCCAAGACTGATTCCCCCGCTCCTGCTTCGTGAATAAAACTAGACACAGATATATATATGCGATAACACTTTATTTTGAAGTGACTAGTAGAATTATAATTATGGGATGAGTTTTCAATGCTTTACTAGCTTGTCCCTACTCCTTGTCTTTGCAGTTGGAACATTCCAACCTCCAGTGATTGTGCAAGCGGAAGAGATCGAGCCTGCTCCTGCGAAGCAGGTCAGCGCGTATGAATTGATCCTCGCGATGAATTCGCTGCGCGTCTCGTACGGATTCGCCCCCCTCATCGAAGACCCCATTGTGGATGCCGTTGCGCAATCCACTGCACAGATCATGGCCGCCAATAACATGTCCTGGCATATCGGCGATGTGCGCGGACGCATCGCCGCCGCGGGATATGGCAGCGGCGGCACGGTATGGGCCACCGAAAACTTCGCCGTGGGAAATATGAGCCTCGATCAGATCATGGCGGTCTGGGCAGACCCCGACCACATGCGCCCGGCGACCACTGCAGAGTATTGTCACGTGGGCGCGGGCACCGCGCAAACCTCGGATGGTAGAACCTATTACATCCTGCAGGCGGCGTATATCTCCGGGCAGGAATGCGGAAGCGGGTCGAGCGGGTCACTCACTGCTGGTGGCACCCCGGGGAGCGCATCCAACCCGGGCTTCGGGTTGATCATGCCGGTCAAGATCGCCACGCCCGATGCGGACGGCAAGATCTATCACGTGGTCGAGTCCGGTCAATCGTTCTGGTCCATTGCCATCGCCTACCAGATCACGATCAACGACCTCGAGACCTGGAACAATCTCTCGCGCGATACGCCGCTGACGGCCGGCCAACGCCTGTTCATTCCGGGCAGGAACACGGCGGGTTATGCCACACCCACACCCTTCGGCATGATCGTCCCTGCGGCGCCGGATGCGAGCGGAAGGATCGTCCACACAGTGGCGGCGTATCAGGCGCTCTCCACCATTTCGGAAGCCTATCATGTGACGGTGGATCAGATCCTCGCGTTGAATGGATTGCAGGCCGATTGGCCGCTGCAGATCGGTCAAAAGCTCGTGATCTCATTGGGGAATGTCACACCCAGCGCAACATTAAGCGCACTCCAGAAACTCACCCCCGCAGCGGATGGGAATTACTATCACACGGTCCAAAGCGGCGAAACGCTTTCAGGCATCGCCGGCGTATACGACGTTTCATTGACTGAGCTGATGACATGGAACGGATTGACCACTGACTCTGTGATCCTCGAAGGACAGAAATTACTTCTGCGCATCACCCCCCCGCCGACAGCTACTCTGCCGCCCACTCAGACTCTCGCCCCGACAACCATCCCGCCTTCTCCAACTCCGTCGATGATTCCTTCGCCAACAGAAACACCGCTCCCCGTCCAGGCAGAATCAACGAGCGGACCCGGTCTCGGCATTTTAATTGGCGTAATCCTGCTCCTGACCGCCGGCTTTCTCTGGTGGCGTTTTGGGCGTAAAGGCACAAGCGCGGATTGATCGGCAGTAAGTAAAAAGCCTGTTTGGACGCTGAAAAACGCTGATCTTCGCTGATTAAAAACATCTGCGTTCTCTGCGTGAATCAGCGTCCCGATTTAATTACCGATAAAGTCAAATGGATTTATCCCACCAATTACTATTTACCAGATGCCCGGCACGAGTCGATTCTTTACACGCGCTGCATACTCTGCGTACCCTGCAAGCTCGGCATGTAACGTTCGATCTTCAAGCGCGGTGCGAAGGATAAGCAGGATCACGCTCACGATGCTGGGGATGGCAGCCGGCCATGACGCCAGTAAAATAGGCGCAGCCAATTCAAACAGGATGGCGCCCACATAGCCCGGATGCCGCACGTATCGATACGGTCCGCTGGTGACCACGGTATGTCCGCGCTCGGTTTGGATGCGAACCACCTGCGAGAAAAATGCATTCGCTGCGGTGGCCCACACGAACAAGGCATACGCAAGAAAACAAAGTATGAAGGCAGCGAGCTGGGCGGCAAAAGGAAAATCGCCCGTCCATGCATAGCGTTGGTCCAGGCCGGCGAGGATGTAGCGTGCCAATTGGGCAAGTCCAAGGATGCTCATGATCGCCATGTCCCAGGGCTTGGCTCCTTTGCGGGGACCGAGGCGCTCCGCCAACAGGTCCGGGTTGAAGCGCAGGATAACGAGGGCCGTCGCGATGATCCATACCGCCATCACAGCCAGGATCGCCCACGCCGGCAGCCAATCCACACGCCCTGCTGACCAGAATAACGCAACGCCCATCATCACGAGTCCCATCGTCTCACGAACGGCATAACGTGCGATCAGTTTTTTATTCATGGCAGGTTCCCTCCATGAAAATGATATGCCAATCGACTCCCTGTTTCATCTGTCATTTGTCATTGGTGCGGCCTCTCGGAGAGATCAGCCTGTATAAAAACATAAAGGTTCCGAGGAGCACCTCGGAACCTTTATGTTTAATATCCTGAACGTTATGTTTTGCTAACAGTCGGAGCAGTTGAACGTCGGAGTGGGAGTACGCGTGCGGGTGGGTGTATATGTTGGCGTAACGGAAGGCGTAAGGGTATGGGTAGGCGTGGCTGTGCCGGTAAAGGTGGGAGTGGCCGTGTTTGTCGGGATATCAGACAAGGCCACCGTAAACGGTCCATCCGAAAGATCCCATCCCAGCACCATCGTGTGATTCACGTCGTACCCGGCCACATAGATCAAAAACTCCTTATTGGTTGGGTCATCGACGAATACGGTCCAATCATAGGAACCGGTATTGGGTACTTCACTCACTGCCCATTCATAGGTCCAGTCTGACGGACACCCCATGCATGTATATCGATATTGGATCACAATATCCAAATGATCAATATCCGGGGAGGACTGCCAGGTGATCGGATATACGTAACCATAGGATAACTCTTCACCACCATTTGGCGAAACCACAGTGATCCAGGATGGGTCTGCAGAGGGCGTAAATGTGGGTGTGGATGAAGGAGTGAACGATGGAGTCCGTGTGTTGGTGGGTGTAAAAGTACGCGTAGCAGTAGGGCTGAGAGTACGTGTGGGAGTGCTGGTGTAGGTGCTGGAAGGCGTGAACGTAATAATCGTACCCGTGGCAGAGGGAGTGTACGTACGACTTGGCGTGAAAGTGGGAGTGATGCTCCGGGTGGGCGTCCTGGTATAGGTACTAGAGGGCGTGAAGGTAATCGTCGCCGTAACCGAAGGCGTGAAGGTACGTGTCACTGTGAAAGTGGGAGTGAACGTACGCGTAAAGGTTGCCGATGGCGTGCGAGTGGCGGTACGCGTGGCTGTGTTGGACGGTGTAAATGTGGGCGTTACAGTGGCAGTATCCGTGGGGGTACTGGTCGGGGTTTCCGTCTCAGTAGGCTCAAACATGGGCGTAATCGTCAGAGTGTAAGTATCTGTAAATGTCGGGGTTACAGTTTCCGTATCAGTTGGTGTGCTGGTCGGGGTCCATGTTTCTGTATCCGTCGGTGTGCTGGTTGCAGTATGGGTAAACGTCAACGTTGGAGTTGCAGTCTCTGTATCGGTAGGCGTACTGGTTGGAACCTCGGTATCGGTGGGGGTACTCGTTGCAGTGTAAGTGGATGTATATGTAGGAGACGCGGTTTCCGTATTTGTAGGAGTATTGGTCGGAAGCTCGGTTTCGGTGGGAGTGAAAGTGGGAATCTCCGTCTCAGTAGGCGTACTCGTCGCAGTGTAAGTGGATGTATACGTAGGAGTTGAAGTCTCCGTCTCAGTGGGCGTACTGGTTGGAACATCCGTATCCGTGGGCGTGAACGTCGGTGTATACGTCGGCGTTTCGGTATCCGTTGGTGTGAAGGTTGCCGTATATGTGGATGTCTTCGTTGGAGTTGGAGTACGTGAGGGCGTCCATGTTCTCGTTGGCGTGCGCGTGGGTGTTGGCGGACGCGGTATGGTGAAAGCTGCATCGGATACATCGCTCACCGAGCCATAACCAGTCTGATATCCGATAATATAGATGGTGAACTGCGTGTTGCTGGTATTTCCCACATTGACAGTCCAATCGTGATAGCCGATGTTTGGCACGTTGTAGGCGATCCAGCTCAGGCAGCTCACGCAGGCCTTATATCCAATTGTAACCTTGTCAATGTTGGGTGAGGATTGCCAGCTGATGCGATACACCTCGCCGAGATTGAGCGTCTCGCCGCCGTTGGGCGTGACGATCGTGATCCAACGCGTGGGGGTCGGTGTGGCTGTCACTGCCTGCGGACGCGCATGAACTTGTGTCAGCGGCCAAAAAGCGGACAGGATGAGGGTTACGATCAGGTTGAAGGGTAGAATTTTTCGAAGCATGATTCCTCCTGGTTGCCAAGTCTTTGCCGAATGCAAAAACCACTTTTTTTATTATACAACTTAACAATCGAACCATGATACCCAAACGGGTAATTTCATCGAAATTCAAAACATATTTGGACGCATCAACGCATAATTCCCTTCGCGGCGAATCATCGGGTAAAATCACCTCACTATGGCAAACGAATCACTCGTAATCTATTCAATGAACAAGGTCGGGAAGGTGGTCCCGCCCAACAAACAAATATTGCGCGATATCTCCATCGGCTTCTACTACGGCGCCAAGATCGGTGTGCTCGGTCTCAACGGCGCGGGCAAGTCCACGCTGCTGCGCATCATGGCCGGCATCGACAAGGACTACATCGGCGAGATCTCGCAATCCAAAGGCTACACCTTCGGTCTGCTCGAGCAGGAACCCAAACTCGACGACAGCAAGACCGTCATCGAAGTCGTCAAGGAAGCGGTTGCGCCCATCGTCGAAATGCTCGCGCGCTTCGATGAGGTCAATGCAAAGTTCGCCGAGCCGGATGCGGATTTCGATGCGCTCGTCGCCGAGCAGGCCAAACTGCAGGAACAACTCGACAAACACGATGCCTGGAATTTGGATAGCCACCTCGAAGTCGCGATGGACGCGCTGCGCTGCCCGCCTTCGGATACGCCGGTCAAGACTCTCTCCGGCGGTGAACGCCGCCGCGTCGCACTGACCCGCCTGCTGCTCAGCGAACCGGACATCCTGCTGCTCGACGAACCCACCAACCATTTGGATGCCGAGTCCGTTGCATGGCTCGAACATCACCTGCGCGAATACAAGGGCACCGTCATTGCCGTTACGCATGACCGCTACTTCCTCGATAACGTCGCCGGCTGGATCCTCGAACTCGACCGCGGCTACGGCATCCCCTACAAGGGCAATTACTCCTCCTGGCTCGAACAAAAAGAAACGAGACTCAAGCAGGAAGAGAAAGCGGAAAGCCAGAGACAAAAAACACTGGCACGTGAGCTCGAATGGATCCGCATGTCGCCCAAGGCGCGTCAATCCAAGGGCAAGGCACGTGTCACTTCGTATGAAGCATTGCTCAGTCAGGAAGCCGAGAAGCGCCGCGAAGATCTGGAGATTTACATCCCGCCCGGCCCGCGCCTCGGCGATCTGGTCTTTGAATTCGACAAGGTCTCCAAATCGTATGATGACCGCCTCATCCTCGACGGGTTCTCTGCCTCCGTTCCTCCGGGCAGCATCGTCGGGATCATCGGTCCGAACGGCGCAGGTAAAACCACGCTGTTGAAGATGATCACCGGCAGGGAAAAGCCGGATAACGGCACGATCAAGATCGGCGAGACCGTGAAGATCGCCTACGCCGATCAGAGCCGCACGCTCGACCCGGAGAAAACCGTGTACGAAGAAATCTCCGGCGGTGCAGACTTTTTGGAACTTGGCAAACGCAAAGTCAACGCCCGCGGATATTGCTCCTCGTTCAACTTCGCCGGTTCCGACCAGCAAAAGAAAGTCGGCGTACTCTCCGGCGGCGAACGCAACCGCGTACACCTCGCCAAGACACTCACCGAACCCACCAATGTTTTGCTGCTCGATGAGCCCACCAATGACCTCGATGTCAACACGCTCCGCGCGCTCGAAGAGGCCATCGAGGAATTTGCAGGCGTGGTCCTCGTCGTCAGCCATGACCGCTGGTTCCTCGACCGCATCTGCACCCACATCATCGCCTTCGAAGGCGACTCGGTCGCCAAAATGTATCTCGGCAACTGGTCAGACTACGAAGCCATGATGATGGAAAAATTCGGCAAAGACCTGACGCCGCACCGCGTAAAGTACAGAACCTTGAAGAGATAATGTTTCCTGCAGGGACACGATATATCGTGTCCCTGCTTTTTTATATCCCACCAATGCTCATATAAATGCAACCTGCAAGTTCGGTATAAACAGGCGATATATAAAATAAAAAAAGGAAAAATCATGTTCAGCAGATTCACTCGCGCACTCGTAATCACCTGTTTCATCTTGAATCTTATCGCCTGCACAAACCCTGCATCGCCCACAACTGAACCGTCACCCCTGGGAGAGGCACCTGCCATATCTCCATCCCCAAACATATCCGCTCCCATCGAAAATACAACTGAACCCACCCTCCCGCCTGCAGCAGAGTCGCCATCTGCCCACTGGTATTGGGCGGCCAATGCCGAAAACCTGGTCTTCGCGGTCGATCAGGATGGCGAAGTGCGTGAGATCGGAAATCTACCTGTCTACCAAAAGGAATTTGATGCTTTTCCAGTGGATGCCGAACGGGCGGTCCTATTCACCGATGAAGGTGCCCAACTCCACGCCCATATGCTCACCCTGGATGGGATCCAGCCGATCGAACTGCCCTACCTGCCGGTGACAGACGACTTTGCCCGTTTCAGTTGGAGTGTGCCTGCGGTATACGGCAAGTATCTTGTCCTTGCCTACACCACCATACCGGGCAGCGCTGGTGACGCCGGCACCCAGGCAGACAGCGGACCTCTTGTGTTGATCGACCTGGAAACTCTCACGGGAGAGATCGTTGACGAACATGTCAACAAAGATGCCTATACAGACGCATTCCGTGAGATCCGCTCCTGGGCGCACCTTTCGGAGGATGGGCGTTATTTGCGCTATCTTAATGGTGACAAAAACAGCATGTCCCTGCGTGAACTGGATCTGTCAACAGGAACGGCGCACACGATATATACCGGGGTCAGGCCCCAAAAAACCTCCTCCATCTTGGGGTCACTACCAGGTGACCTGTGGATTTTCCGGAATGATCAAACCCTTGTCAACATCCATGGGGATCAAACTCAGGTACCTGTTGAGACCGCGGCTTATCAACCCCTGCGAGATGGCAAAGCAATGACATATTCCTACGAATGTGAAGATCGCTGTGAGATCAAAGTCATTTCACCGTTCAACGATATGGAAGAACTTAAGTTCACGATCCCATGGTCAACTGCCGTAACGTTACACAACCCCTTGATGAACATCCTCACCGAGGATCAAAGTCTGGTTTTTACAGCCGAGCCACTCAACCGTTTTGTGAATGCACCGTCGATTGTGAATGATTATCCTTCCTTTCCGCAATCCGACTCGCCGGTCTTTCGTCTCACACTCGACGGCAAGGCACGTTTGATCGGTTTCTACGCAGGTGAAACATCGTCAGACACCGTACCCGCCTCCACCGACGGACGCTACCTGTTCCTCAAGTCCGTGGACGAATCGTCATACTTCGTCTACGACACCCGGGAGGATCGCTCCATCGCCGACATCCCCATCGATCCAACTATGGAAAGCTACTTCGGCGGCGCCACTCATTTCCGGGAGAACGGTTTCATCATCAAAATCACCGCATCAACACCCGATGGCACCTACCGCGATTCCTACCTGACGTATTCCCTCCAAACAGAGGAAACGTTCCATTGGGAATCGGACACTGAAGTTTTCGATTACTTTCAGGATATCCTCCCGGACGGCACCATCATCGGCGAACTGGCGGACATGGATACGTCCGCCAACCGGCTGATACGATATGACCCCCGAACGCATAAATCAAAGACTCTTCTGGAAAACGCCTGGGGCTTGATCACACCCCGCTAGCAGCCGGGAAACAGGCATCGTCCTCGAAGATCAACACAGGCGGAATTGAAAAACTGAATGCCGCCAGACAGTACCCTGCTTCAAGCGGATCAAAACAACGCAGTTCCAAATACAATCCATGTATAATAAAAATATTGATTTCGATCATGATTGTCCTGTCAAAGATGGAAAGGCGGCGGAGCCCGGTTCGAAGGGACATCTGTCTTTTGCTTTTTGGCCCCGGGTTTTGATCATTCAAAAGGAATTGCTCCAGGAGAAAGCCATATGAATGTATTGTCCTCGCCTGTGGTCGCAATGGCTGGCGTCTCCCTATATGTCGGCCTGTATCATCTTTTGATCTTCCTCCGCCGTCCGCAGAACCGCACCGATCTTACATTTGCACTTCTCTGTTTTTCAACAGTTTTCTATGATGCCTTTTGCGTAGGACTGTACAACGCTTCGACAGTTGCAGAAGGCGCATACTGGCAGCGGGCACAATTGATCGCCATGGCGTTTTTTGTACCGGCCTTCCTTTGGTTTGTGTCCGAATACACCCGTCAAAAGCCGGGAATGATCGTGTACTCATTCCTTGCATATTATCTCCTGGCGGCCATTGTCCAACTGGTGGACCGCAGCAACCTGACCTGGCTCATGGACCGACCCTCCATAAAACAGGTTTCGCTGCCCTTTGATCTCTCGATAACCTACAACGAAGTGACATTTGGCCCCTTCACTGCAATTCAAAGCCTGGTGGGAGTTTTTGCCAGTACTTACATATTGATTTTGGCAGTTCGCTATTTCAGGAACGGCAACAAAAAGGAGGCCATGCCGTTGATCCTGGCATTGAGCCTCATGTATGCCGCAGCCGCCAGCGATACACTGGTGGGCAATGGTATCTATCACTTCATATATTTGATGGAATACGCCTTTCTGGGTGTCATCATGTTGATGGCGTTTTCCATCTCGAACATGGTCCTGGATGCCGTCACGGCAAGGGACGCATTAAACCATAGCGAAGAGCGATTTCGCTCCCTGGTCGAGACCATCAACGATTGGATGTGGGAAGTGGACGCGAACGGCATCTATACCTATGCCAGTCCCAAGGTCCGCGATCTGTTGGGATACGAACCTGAGGAAATTCTGGGCAGGACCCCTTTTGATTTTATGCCCGCTGAAGAAGCGGAACGAGTGAACGCACTCTTTCAGGAGTATTTGCGCAACAGGAAACCGATCACGCAGTTGGAGAACATCGTACAGCATAAGGATGGTCGTTTGGTCACCATGGATACGAACGGCGTTCCATTTTTTGACGGACACGGGAATCTGGCGGGGTATCGCGGAATTGACCGCGACATCACCGAACGCAGGCAAGTGGAGAAGAACGCACAGCAACGCGAGGCATACCTGCGGGCAATTTTGGACAACATCCCATTCTGGTTATGGTTGAAGGACCCTGAAAGCCGCTTCCTCGCAGTCAACAAACCAATGGCCCAGGATTCGGGCTTCGAACACCCGGAAGTGCTGGTGGGAAAAACGGATTTCGACGTCACCACCCCGGAATTGGCGGCAAGTTATCAACGGGATGACCGATTGGTCATCGAGAGTCACAAGCAAAAGATCGTCGAAGAATCGATCATCAAGAACGGTGTTGAAACCTGGGCGGAAACGTTCAAATTCCCGATCTTCGATTCGCAGGGGAATGTGATCGGCACCACCGGCTTTGCACGGGACATCACCGAGCGAAAGCAGGTCGAACTGGAGCGCGAGGAATTGATCGCCAGTCTCGAATCCAAAAATGCCGAGCTCGAACGCTTCACCTATACCGTTTCACATGACCTGAAGTCGCCATTGGTTACCATCAACGGCTTTCTTGGTTTTCTCGAGAAGGATGCCAGGGCCGGCGACATGGAAAAATTGAAAAACGACTTCAATCGCATACGTGAAGCGGTGGAAAAAATGCGGAACTTATTGAGTGACCTGCTCGAACTCTCTCGAATCGGCCGCGTTGTAAATACCTCAACGACAGTATCATTTAGAGACTTGACTGATGACGCCCTTGCCCTGGTACACGGTCAATTGGAAGAAAGCGCCGTACGAGTCGTGATCCAGCCCGGCCTGCCCCAGGTCTTTGGGGATCGTCAGCGCCTGACGGAGGTACTGCAAAACCTGATCGAAAACGCAGCCAAATACATGGGGAGTCAAACCGACCCATGCATCCAAATTGGACAACAGGGCGAAGAGGAAGACAAGCCGATCTTCTATGTAAAAGATAACGGCATTGGCATCGCTCCGGAGTTTCATGAACGTATTTTCGGTCTCTTCAACAAACTGGATACTCAAAGCGACGGTACAGGCATTGGGCTTGCCCTTGTAAAGCGGATCGTCGAGATCCACGGCGGCAGGATCTGGGTCGAGAGTGAAGCGGGTAAAGGGGCAACATTTAATTTCACTCTGCCACCCGGGTAAAACTAAATTTACATCAACAACCGAATCGATTACAAAACGGCGATAAGAAACATGGACAAGATTTAAACTTCGTATCAGGTCAGGTATCGTCTCGCCAGCAACAGTCTTTTTTTCTCTAAAACAAGAAGCCTCTTTACCCCGCACAGGAGATTTCGCAGTGGCTGCCGTATCCCTCAACTTTTACCGTGATCCCTGCAAGAGTTGCATATACATGGATTTTCGATTCGAAGTTACGGCTGTAAATGCAACCTACTGGTTTTACTTCTGTTAAAATCAATAAGCAGGAACATATGTTGTTACAGTTAACTATCATCGCGAATCTGATAGAGCTTGGCACAAGTTTGTGGCTGGGTTTTTACCTTTTCAATCGCGGATACCCCAGCCGTATCACGGCGCGCGTTGCGCTTTCGCTGATGGCATTATCGGTGTTTTATCTTGGAGCTTTTAACAATCATTTCCACCACACAACAGAATCAGCATCCCTGCGCGCCACCTTGCTTTTGATCGGCATGGGATGTTGGTACAGCGCGATTGCCAGCCTGCTTCCCAGCGAACGAAAGGTGTTTTTTCGCCGACTGGAGTATGCGGTTTACATTCTTTGCAGCGCGTCGATTATCCTCCTATTAACCAACTTCAATGCTTTCGGCGAGAGTTTGGCCACAACGTATTCCGCCCCAATGCATAGAGGGCTGGCTTATAGTGTTTACAGTTTTACACTGATTTTTGTGCCCATTGTCATGGCTGTCACGGCATGGATCAATAAACGCATCCGCGCCACAAAAGACAGCTTGTATATTTTTCTGACTTCCTCGTTCCCGTTATTCACCATCATCTACAAAATTATTTCCGAGGCGACAAATCCCCAGATCATGCCGCGCATCATTCAAGATGGATTATTCTTTGCCGGTATTTTCTCGATGGGAATTGCGGTGGCGCAACATCAAAGCATGCTGGAGCGTCGTACGATTCTTCAGGAATTTCCGATAACCGCTCTTTTTGTATCCCTCGCTTCTGTATCATATGGAGTGATTGGCCTGGCGGTTGGATTGCCGTTTTCCGCAATGGGAAATGTGATTGTGGTAATCGTCAGCTCGTTTGGATTTTACGATTTCGTCCGTGAAGTGTTGGACCGCCGCCGAAGCCACGACAAAGAGGAGTTCCGTCGGAAATTGCGTACTGTGGATAATATGGGCGAAGATAAGCTGGGGAAAATGCTGCAAGATGGACTTAACCTGCTTTGCGAGGTGTTGCACACTACCAGCGGAATAGTGGCGGTTCAGGCGCAGGGAAAAGCCCGTATACTGGCTTCCAGGAATTCGGTCGAAATTGGAAGCGAATTACTCCTAGAGGTGAAAGAGGACGAAGGGCAGTATCGGTCCGAAAGGGAGATTTCAAATATTAAGTGGATATCATCCATATTTGAAGGGCAAAGACAGATTGCCCTGGTGGGGATTGGCGCTTCGCAGGCCAAAATGGAGTATTCAAGCGGCGACCTTGAATTGTTGGGTGAGTTCGCAAACCATGTAGGAACGATTATTTTGTTGGCAAACCTGGTAACAGACAATCAAGCTTTGGAGATGGCCGAAGAGAATAAGGGTGGGCAGATAAATTCGGTGGCAGAAAATATGATGCGAACATTGGCGAATCCTAAGGAGACCGAACTGATCTCGCTTGTGGAAGATGCCCTGCGCAAATTCTCAAATTTTCTTGCTTTGGGGCAATCCTTGCTGGTTGAGATAGTCGGTATTGAAGCAGCCACAGAGGTCGAGCGCGGTAAGCAGTTACAGGAAATTCTGCGACAGGCGGTGGATGCCTTACGCCCCGGTGCAGTGAGACCGGTGGATGTGATTCCGCATGCATGGTACGCCTACATCATTTTATATGACGCTTATTTGGAGGGGGTGCGAAACCGGGATGTGATGGCAAGGTTATATATTTCTGAAGGGACTTTCCATCGCACACGACGGCTTGCATTGCGTGGGGTGACACGGTGGATGATTGAAAAGTTTGGGAATGAGGGAAAGTTGCCGGAAGTGCGATAAAAGAAATCGATTGTTGCTGATGTTACGATCGGCAATTGCGGGGGTCACAAATGCCGGAATGAATAGTACCTTGGTACAGCCTCGGAAAAGTGGCAGTTTTTGGCACTTTTTTGGATGCCCTGTTTGATATCCTTTTTCAAAATATTCATCTTATTTTGCATTACACATTCTCTTGACAGTCTAATCATGATATGGAAATTTTTTCGTACCTGGAATTGTACGGCAACCGCCCTCATATCTATTTGGCGGGCTGACGGAGTATGGAATCGATCTATTCCTCAGCCCATCCATTGACAGGACAATTTTTGTTTTATTTACCATACAAACTTATTTTTTTACAAAGGAATCCCCATGAAATCAAGGTCAAGCAGATTGTTTCCCCTCGCCGTATTAATAACATTCTCTCTGGCATGCCAAACATTGACGAAGGCCTTTACATCGAATCCCGGTGGTTCCACCCAGAATGAAAACCCCTCATTGGCGATGGAATGGCTCGTTACAGCCAATGAGCTTAACTCGTTTTCAACTGATATAGGGATCGTAAGCTGGGCCGTCATAGAGGACACCCCGGGTGAGAACCGAATTTGCCGTAGTTTTCAAGGTGCGAGTTGGAGCGCCATACCGAATGAAGGGTTGAACTGTGTCTTCACGGTTTCAAAAGGTCTTTCATTCCAATCCGTGATCGACTGGATGTTTGATGAAGGTCGATTGTACGAAGGGTCACAGCCTGTCAACTCAAACTTGAACCTGGACGGCGAGTCTGCGATATATGCGGGGGACTACCCAAACGGACATGCGGTATTCGACCTGATCCTTGTGCATGATGGTCATATGTATTGGTCAAGCGTTTCCCTTGGAAGAGCCCCGGGAGATAGTCCTCAGAGTGTGTATCAAAGCGCCAGCCAGGTTATTGATGCGTTCCTTGTAAAGGTTATTACCATCAATCTTGATAAATCAAAATAAGAGAGGATGTTATGAAAAAGTTTTTCAAAGGTCTATTGAAGACAATCGGAGTCCTGCTGCTCGTTCTCGTTATTGCCCTTGGAAGTTTTCTGTGGTTTGGAAATTATCACCCTAAACCAGTGGAATCTGCGGCTGTAAGCTGCCCTGAAAGTACTCCATTGCTGGAATCGGGTCAGAATATAAAGATTCTCACATGGAACGTTCAAACCATGTCGTCGAAGAATTATGTCTTTTGGAGCGACCTGCCAAATAATGACGGCCCCGACGAGAAGCCTTCGAAAGAAGATATTACCGCAACGTTCGAAGAAACCGTCCGCATCATTCATGATGAAAACCCGGATATCATTTTCATTCAGGAAATCGATTCAGGAGCCGAGCGCACGTATTACGAAGATCAAATGGCCCGCCTGGCGGAAATGCTACCGGAATATCCCTGTTACTCATCCATCTTCGATTGGAAGTCTGCATATGTGCCGCATCCACGTATTCATGGCAGTGTTGGGTGGAAGGTTGCGATCCTGTCAAAGTACAAGATCGACGAAGCGGAACGCATCCAGCTTTCCACAGCCAATAAAAGTTTCCTCGAAAACCAGTTCAAAATTAAGCCCGCAATCCTAAAGGCGATGATGCCAACCGCCAACGGCGGTCAATTTGCAGCTCTGACCCTGCACCTCGATTTATATGTGCCGGGCACAGATGCAAAGGATATTCAACTGACAGAAATAGGCAGGGTTTTGAGCGAACTCGATACAGCAGGAACGCCTTGGATTCTCGGTGGAGACTTTAATCTGCTCCCCTTCGACAATGCCGCCTACACCCGCCTTGCTTCTGAACAACAGAAGTATTACAACCCACAAAGTGAGATCAAATTCCTGACGGATAAATTTCAAGTCGTACCTACCACCGATGAGACCAATGGTGAAGATTTTGCAAAATGGCTTACCCGATGGCCCAACGACCCATCCATTCCCGGCCCCGACCGCACACTGGATTACTTCTTCCTGCCAAACATTATTAAGATCGGCACACATTATGTAAGGATGAAAGACACCCTGCATATTTCGGATCATCTTCCAGTTGTAATTGAATTTCAAATTCCATAAACGGATCGAAGTGAGAAAGGCGGCAGGGGGAGAATAATCCCACTACCGCCTTTCCACACAACAATAATGAATCGACCTATGTACATCTAATGGAGGCATAATGTTAAGAAAGATTTTTCTTGCCCTTTTTGGCTTATTCATCGTAACTCAGGCTGTTGGAGTATTTGCATGGGGAAATTATCTTCACTCACAGACAAAGGCAGAGATAATATCTGAGGGACTTCCAACAGACATCTTGGTCGATTCAAAAGGTCAACTTTGGGTACAACCCTGGGCAGCTACATATTCCCAGGATTTCAAATGGGAAGTTTACAAAAATGGAAATAAGGAGAAAACCTTTGATATCAAAAATGAGCCGAATTTCCCCACTAAAATTGCGATGGATCTTCAGGGAAACTTGTTTGGAGCTTTACCGATTGGAAATTCAGGAATTCGGGTCGTGACTTATGATGGTTCATCCTGGAATGAGTTAACGGAATTTACCCGCGAGTACACACCTCTCATTGACGTTATTACTGTAGCCTCACGAGATGATATTTGGATCGCAGGCAGTAACCAACTAATCCATTACAATGGCACTGAATGGGAAACCTTTACATCAGAGAATTCTCCCTTGCCAAACGGCTACATCTACTCAATCTTCACTGACAGCCGCAAAAGAGTATGGATTGGCACACTTGACGGCGTAGCAATGATCGACCATGGAGACTTTCAATCACTGCCGGATTCCGCATTATCTGGAATTTACATTTATTCATTCGCTGAGGGCAGGGATGGAACGATTTGGGCCGGGGGCAACGGAAGCTTGTATTCTTTCGATGGAGCACAATGGACCGTATACAACAGCAAGAATTCAAAGCTACACGGTTCCCAAATAAACGATATTGAAGTAGATGCATCAAACCGTGTTTGGGCACTCTCCTCCGAGGGACATTTGTCGATTTTGGACGGCACGACAACTAAATACTTGTTTGGTGAACCCGGCGATACGATTGAAAATATCGAAATAGATTCGGGTATCCTTTACATCATGCGGGCGAATGATGTCGGCATGTTAAGAACAGATATGCCGCTTCTTAGCCTGATCACTCTGAAATTCTTATGGCTTTTGAACAATGGCGTTTTTGTCTACCTAAGCATGTTTCTGGTGATCGTCTGGATCGCGGTTGCCATGAAGTCTTGGGGGATCGGACTTGGACTGACACTGGGAGGACTTACCTTCTGGGGGCTCGAAATTTCCTCATTATTTGATGTCAATGGAGTTCCATTGGGATATATCAACCCCGGCTTTGCACTAACAATATTTACATTCATAGGTGGTTTGATCGGTTATTTTTTCAAGCGAAGAGGAGCGAAGTACGCCGACGCAATTGGCAGCGGTATTGGTTGTGTTGGCGGGGGTATCCTGTTGACATGCGCATTCATTATTTTCATGATGGGATTAATGGCGCTAGGAGGATGATGTGGATTGTTGCTGTTTATTAGTGAAGTCACTCACCAACGCCTGCCTCCAAGGTGCTTCCGCGGATTTCTTTATTCCAATTGCAAGGCTTGCCGACAAACGTTGAATCCATCAGCACAACCAAAACAGGTTATTTACATTAAATTTTCTCAAGGAGTCTACGATGGGTGATTTATTCAACAATCCCTTGTTTGTTATCGAACTTTGTGGCGGTTTTCTGGGCATGTGCATAGGTCCAATTTTTACCGCCTTGATTTTCTACTTCTGGTATTCTGTAAATTTTAAAAAAGCGAACGGCTGGAAGGAATTTTCAAATAAATACGGATTCAGTTATACCTCTCCCAACCCATTGTTGAGGGAGTATGGTTCCATGAGCGGAAAATTCGAGGGACGTGAAGTAAGCATTTTCAGTAAAAGCATAAACCGTTCACCTGCGATAACCATTGTCAAGTTGAAGGTGGGGAATACAGGGAACTTTTTTCTTTCCGTAGGCGAAAAGGGAATGTTTGGAAATTTTTACCGAACCACCGGCGGCTCTGATGTGCCCGTTGAAAAGGATTTCGACGAAAAGCTTTCCACCAACTCCAACTCCCCTGAACTTGCCACGATAATCCTTCATGCAGATGCCGGCCTGCTTGCTGAAATAAAAACATTAATGCCGTTAGAACTTTTGGTGAGAGATAACTCCACCTCCATAAGTACTCGTGGCAATTATGCCGATGAAACTCAATTACTTCGACTGATACGCTTGGTTTTGCGTTTCGCCACCATCCTTGAAGAAAATCTAAGGCAAGCCGATCTTTTATGTAAAAGATAACGGCATTGGCATCGCCCCGGAATTTCATGAACGTATTTTCGGTCTCTTTAACAAACTGGATACACAAAGCGACGGTACAAGCATTGGGTTTGCCCTTGTAAAGCGGATCGTCGAGATCCACGGCGGCAGGATCTGGGTCGAGAGTGAAGCGGGTAAAGGGGCAATCTTCCACTTCACTCTGCCGCGTGGATAACAGGGAAATCAGCGAAAGACTTAACCCCACAGCGGGTAAAATACGGAATGTTGAACAGATAGGGATGCATCGAACTCACATCAAATCAAAGTGAAAGCCACCTGTGCGGTGGCTTTCACTTTTTATGCCTTGACAAAACACTTTTTACTAATATAATTAGAAAAAACTAATAATATTAGTAAAAATGACAAAACCACTCTCCTCCCCCCGCGTTCAACGCAACCGCAAAGCCGCCACGCAATCCATTCTCGATGCCGCCCGCGCCATCATGCGCGAAGAAGGCGTCGCCGCCCTCTCCATGCAGGGGCTCGCCCGCCGCATGGACATGCGCGCTCCATCGCTCTACAACTACTTCAACAGCAAAGCGGAAATTTACGACACGCTCTTCCGCCTCGGCTTCGCCATGTTCGACGCACATATCAAAGAATTGATGAAAACATCCACGGGGCTGCGCGACGATCTACGCATTAACATCGAAGGGTACATGTCCTTCGCACTGGAAAACCCCGATCTCTATCAGTTATGTTTTGAGCGCCCCGTGCCCGGATTTGTCCCTTCCAAGGAAAGCCTCGCCTTAAGTTTCGGCATTCTCAACCAATCTTATCAACGCGCCAATCAATTCAAAAAACAATTGAACACCAAGCTCACAGGTCAACAGATCGTGGATACGGTCATCGCCATCGCTCACGGTCTCACTGCCATGCATCTTGCAAATGAGCCGCACCTTCCCATCGGGCAGGGACGCTTCGGCTCTTTAATTCCCGTCGTCTTATCCATCCTTGAACAAGCCATGCCCCTCAAAGGAGAATCTTAATGAACACTGCTATTTCCCCTTCGACTATTGCCAGCGCCGAATCCATTCCCTACACTCATGCGGATGAAGCCCATCGCCTCCTGACCACCGCCCTGAGCCGCTTCATAACTCTAATAGAATCTCTCTACGCTGACGATTGGTCCAAACCCACCGCATGCACTGCGTGGAACGTCCAAGATATGGTGGCGCATCAAGCGGGCGGATACGCCAGCGGCACAAGCTACAAGGAAATGATCCGTCAGTACACCAGCAAGCCTCAGCCTGGTCAACTCCCAGAGGATGCGATCAATGATTTGCAAGTTGGCGAACGCGCGGATAAGACTCCATCCGACCTGATCGCCGAATTGAAACAAGTTGGTGAAATCGCCGCACACAACTGGGCGTATGGCTTCAACGCGATCAAGTGGATATCCACTCCCCACCCCATAGGCGGCTTTATGCCCATCCGCCATCTCATGTGGGTCATCCATAGCCGCGACACCTGGATGCACCGCCTCGACATCTGCCGTGCCACGAACCGTCTCTTCGAGCAGACCCGCGAGCATGATGGCCGCATTGTGGAATTGGTGGTGTTCGATACAGCAAAGAAGTTGAATAAAAAACTTAACGGTCAAGCCATCACATTATCACTTACGGGCATCGCAGGCGGCACATGGAAGATCGGCAAAGGCGAACCCGCAACCGAAATGGAAATGGATGCCCTCGATTTCAATATCTTCATCTCAGGTCGGTTTTCATATGAAGATGGCTTGAAACGCGCCGTAATTTCAGGGGATAGAGCACTCGTGGAGCGGGCTTTCAAGAATTTACTTGTGCTTTATTAACGATAAGGTTGCTATACGATAAAAATAAAACATGCGGACCTTTGTCCGCATGTTTATAAAATCAATTTTTCACATATGGGGAAACTTCTATGCCCCCATTGAAACCCTATCCGGTCACAATAAAGAAATTATCCGGCACATGGAACGAAAAACCAATATAGGTGATCCATGCTGCTGCAAAGGCGATCCAGATCAAAGTCTTCAATGCAGGGCGGAATTCCACGCCTCCCAAAGCCTCATCGAGTCTAAATACAAAATATAAACCGATAACTGTCATAACCAGGGAATAGATAAGCGTATAACGGCCCAGGTCAATACCCAACGCCTCCGGGACGAACCAAATCGCAATTGACATCCAAGGGAAGGAAGAGGCGATCAGCATCCGCGAATACCAGAATGAACCGGGCGTAGCGGTATTCCTGCGATGAAGAAAATAATCAACGACGCAGACAAGCAAGTAGGCATAGAAATACATCTTCATATGTGAGTAGATCGACTCGATGCCTTCCCCCAGAATGGAAGCCAGGGTCCCACCGCCTAAAATATCGTAGATCTGATGAAAGAAAAGAAAAAGCACATAGCCGACGATCAGCTTCCACCATTGAAATTTTGTCTTCATGATAGCCTCCATGATATGATTTTACGGATTATATGAGCAGAAACTTGATCGGACAATGTAACACGAGAGCCGATTTTCAACCCAGAGGAGCGTTAGGACAAGCCGTGGTTATTATAGACACTTTCATTCATGGATGGACTTTCCCGGGAATTCACTAGCCATACTGTCCACAAAAAAAATGAGAAAGATAGTATATACGAGGGAACTTTATGACACATAATGAAGTCTTGATGGCATGTCGCGACCCTTTATAAAAGGTGCAAACGACTTATTTAAAAAACATATACACAATAAAGATTTCTTTTTACCTTGGAGGTACCCATGAAAAAATATTTTGCTCTTCTCTTCCTCACGGTTCTACTGGCTGGTTGTGCCGCCCCAACAGAAGCCCCGGCCGCAAATCCGGCCACAGGAAACACCAGACCTGCCCTGACGGACCCGGCTCAACCCATCGAGGTGCAGGCAGGCGAGACATTCAACATCGTCATTGATTCCAATCCATCCACGGGCTATCACTGGGATTTTACCGGCGAGCTGGATGGAACCGTCGTTGAGTTCGTCTCAAGCAACTATACGGCGGATGAACCGGTCGCCCCTGGTTCCGGCGGTGTGGATGTTTGGATCTTCAAGGCAGTCTCCGCCGGCGAGGCGCAGATCACACTTGGAAATTACCCGCCCGGTGTAACCACTGGCGAACCGGAGAATTCCGTGACATTCGACATCGTTGTCAAATAATTTTGGCACATCCAAGAGAGGCAACCGCATCGAATGCGATTGCCTCTCTTTATATCCCCTACCAATGTCCCATCAGCCGGCGGAACAAATCGCACACGGAAACTGTCTTTCAGAAAACAAAAGGAGAAACCACCATGACAGATAAACTCATCAGAACCGTCATTGCCCTCGTGCTTTTCATCGGCCTTTTTGCCTGCTCCTCCCTGTCCACTGCACCTGCGCCGTCTGCCGCGGAACTTGAAAAAGAGGAACAGGCCATTTACACCTTCTTCCTTCCCGATACAGGCAGCCCGGTGTTGATATTGGAGGAAACCTCGTCGGATATTTCATCCGACAATCCCGATCAATTGATCGATTATATTAAGTCCGATCTGGAAGATCTTTCGAAAGAAACCCTCAACCACTTCCTGGAACAAAATGCCCAACACACAAAGTTATCTGCAGACATGGATCTGGGTGTGGAATACAAGCTGCTGACCGCCGATGAACTTAAAAGAATAGCCAGCCAGCCTAACTGGGGTGAGTTGCTCACCCAGAAATACCCCGGTTCGTATGGATATACCATCTTTTCCCGGGTCGGTTTTAACAACTCATTGGATCAAGCCTTGATCTATGTGGGAAGTGTGGGAGGCCCCTTGATGGGAAGCGGTTCCTATTTTTTGATGGAAAAACAAAACGAGGAATGGCGCATGATGGATCAAATCGAGGTTTGGATCTCATAATACAAAAGCGGAGCCTTCATGCTCCGCTTTTGTATATTTATTATGATTTGTAATTATCCATCCACTACAGCCGCTTCCACCGAGTGGATCGGCGGCAGAAAATCCGCAAGCAATTCCCAACTGTCTCCGGAATCGCGTGAATAAAACAGCTGACCGGTATTCGTGCCAAAATAGATCCCGGCATCCTCAAATGTGTCCGTTGACATCGCCTCGCGCAGCACATCCACATGTGCTTGTTGGGGTAAACCCTTTGTCAGCGGCTGCCAGGACTCACCCGCATCACGGCTGCGCCAGACGACCAGTTTCCCATCCACACTCATGTGATATTCATCGCTTTCCTCCGGTACGATGTAGATCGTTTTGGGATCCGTCGGATGAACGGAGATCGGGAAACCAAAACGCGAAGGCAATTTGCCCTCCCCAATATCGATCCAATCTTCACCTGCATTATCGCTGCGATAAATGCCGCAATGGTTTTGTTGATAAAGGACATTTGGGTTGGACGGATGCATTGCCATCTTATGTACGCATTGTCCGTATTCGGGGAATTTTTCAGGATGAAAATCCGCACGCACATTTTTGTTGAACGGTTTCCACGTCTGCCCGCCGTCATCGGTGCGATAGCATCCGCCAGTTGAAATGGCAATGTACATTCGATTTGAATTCACCGGGTCCAGCAGGATCGTGTGCAAACAAAGCCCGCCATTGCCGGGGAACAAAGTGCCGCGATGAGGGTGATCGAAGAATCCCTCGTTGATATCCCACGTCTCGCCGCGATCTTTGGAAACGAACAAGCAGGCCGGTTCCCCGCCCGCATACAGAACGTCCGCTTCATTTTCGCGCCCGGGCTTGATGTTCCAGATCTTGATCAGTTTCTCAGGCTGAGACTCAGGCGCTCCGCCCTCAGCGGAGCGTTCTGCTTCTTGCACAGTACCCAGCGGACGTCCAGATTTTGAAGCGCGCCCAATTGCAGGGACCTGTTTCGCCTGAGTCCACGTCACACCGAAATCATCTGAATAATGTGTGGTCGGTCCGTAAACGATATGATTGACCGCCGCATGCAAACGATGATCACGCGGATCAAGCTGCATGTGCATCACATTCCAGCTTTTAAATTGAATATCACCTTGCTGCCATTTTTTACGTTTTGCATCGCTGCTAAAAACAAATCCACCCTTGCTTGTGCCGACGAATACCAGGACCTTTTTGCTCATGGAAACTCCTCTCGACCAATAAACAGAATAAATGTTCTAAACATTTTATCACACGCCACGGACCGATGCAATCCCAAACAAACCCCTCTGGTAAAATACGGTTCATTAACCTTCCGGATTTCTGACGGAAAAAATTTCATCTACATTGGATCATTCATTGTCAACAACCAACGGACTATGGGATTCCTTTTGGGCAATCCACGCAACAAAAGATGATTTGTTCCATATTCTGTTATGGCGAATCCGCTTCCTATTCACCCAAAAATATGCACATCACTTATCCAGATATACGGCACGGCTGGTCTCTGCCAAACTGCTTGAGGTGGGATGCGGGTCGGCGCGCACCCTTCATTATCTGGAAAAGGAATATGAAACCTGCCAATGTTATGCCTTGGATTTATCCCCGGAAGCAATCAAAGTGGCACATCAACTCAGCCCGCACTTTCTTGCTGGAGTGGCAAGCGCCCTTGATCTTCCAATAAAGGAAAGTGAATTTGACGTGAGCTTCAGCATTGGGTTGATCGAGCACTTTACCCGTGAACAGGCCGCTCAAATGGTTCGGGAAAAAATCCGTATCACCCATCCAGGCGGCACGGTCGGAATCGTCGTTCCCTGGCAAAGTTCGATTTACAATTTGATCATCCGCAAGGCTTTTGGAAAGCACTGGCCGTTCGGCAACGAATTCCCATTTCATCGCCGCGAATTATCCGAATTCATGGAAGGCCTGGGCCTTGAAGAAGTGAAAATCCATGTTGTGTATGGCAGTGCGCTTTTGGGAATTGGCCGCAAAAAATAAATGATCAAACGGCTCTTTCAATTTTATCCCACGCAAAAACAATCACTCCACGGGCCTGCGTTGCTGGCAGCATCGCTTGCAACCGCAGGAATCGCGCAAACATTACTGGTTCTGGCAATCAAACAACCCGGGTTCTGGGAAATCGGTAAATGGTTATCCGGCCTCGAACAACCCTCCCCGTTGCCGGGCCTGCTGTTATATGCAGTCAGTTCTTTGGGGTTTATTCAAGGGCTGATTATGTGCGGCAATGCTTCTTCAACCCCACTCCCAATTTCACCATCCACTTTACAACCCACCGCCCCGCGCTTCGGATTTTGGTTTACATGTCTTGGTATGGCAGCCTTTCTTGCCTATTCGGTCGCAACCCCATTTATCAATATTCCCCTACCCGTGTTGACATTCACCTGGCTGGCAAACATTGGTTTACTGATCGCAAGTGTCGTTTACGAAGCCAACTTCAGGCTTCCGTCCTTTAGCAAAGTCCGCGAATGGCTTCATACCCACAGAACGGAATTGGCCGGCGTCGGGATCATCACGCTTGCGGCCTTCGTGATCCGTTTTTGGAATCTGGAGTTCCATCCATATGCCTTTATGAATGATGAGGCGGAAATGGCAGGCGGCGGAACATGTATTCTATTGGGGATATGCACCGACCCTTTTTCCATTCTTTGGGCTGGACAACCCGCACTCGCCTTCCTGCCCACCAGTATCAGCATTGCTTTGTTTGGCCGTACTGTATTGGCAGCCCGTCTGGTAAGTGCGCTCACTGGAACCCTGGCAGTAGCCGCGGTTTATTTGGTTGCCAGAGAGGCATTTGGCCGAAAAGAAGCGTGGCTGGCGATGGTCCTTCTCGCAACCCTGCCGGTCCATGTCCATTTCAGCCGGTTGGGAGTTGATAACATCATTGACTCCCTTTCAACCACGGCCATTCTGGGACTCCTGTTCTTTGGAATAAAGCGCAACTCGACCATCAGTTTTCTACTGGCCGGCATTGTAGGCGGCCTGTGCATATATACATATCCAGGCTCGCGACTCGCTCCACTTTTGGGCATGCTGCTTTTGGGGTACGCAGCTTTTACCAGGCCTGGCTTTTTCCAAACACATGCAAAAAACATGCTGACCCTGATCACGGCACTTCTCGTCACAGCCGCACCCATGGCCGGTTATTTTTTAACAAACCGCGATATATTTTTTGCCCGCATGCAAGGCGAGGGGATTTTTCAAAATCAAGTGATCACTTCAGGAAATGTTGCGAGCATCCTGATCGATCAGTTCATGAAATCGAGCTTGGTATATATCCTCTCCCCGGCGCCGATCAACTTCTTCAACTCCCCAAAGCCATACCTATCCTCATTTGCTTCCATTTTTTTCATACTGGGCCTTGCCTATATACTTTGGCGCATTAAAGAAGAAAGATATTTAATCCTGTTTATCTGGTTTTGGGCGGAGATTCTACTGGGCAGCACATTGACCGGCGGGCCGCCGACCAGTCAGCGCATGTTGATGAGCATGCCCGCTCTTGCGGTCATAACATCCATTGGATTGTGTAAAACAATAGAAAGTATCCCTCCCCTGAATCCAAAATTTATAGAGTGGCAACCAGTATTTCTGCTGGTCATAATTTCCGGTTTGGCCGGGTATGCAAACATTCATTTTTATCATTACGAGTACCGCATCGGGCATTATTTCGAAGACCCGTCCAATGAGTTTTCCCTTGAAGCCGGCATAGCCATTTCAAGAATGCAGGATGTTGACCGCGTGTATCTGATTGTGGACCCGTCCATCAATTATCTTCAATTTGCCAGTTTTATCTATTTCGCGCCAAATATAGAAAAGGCCTATTTCGATGTTTCGCTGCAATCGCTGCTTGATCTGCCAAGAAATGAGAACATCCTGTTCATGGCAACGCCTGATCGACTGGATGAACTGAAAAAAATCACCTTCTGGATTCCGGTTGGGGAATGGACGCGAATCGAACGCCGCTATCAGCCGGGTTCCATACTATATTATAGTTACTACATACGTCAACGAAATTTGCAGGGATCCAAACCATAATCATGTCAAACAATTTTCTGTTTCCCATTCTATACATATGTATTCTGGGTATTGGCATCGATCTGGCTCTTTATTTTTTCAGACGAAAAAAATACGAGAGCGGATCATCCCTGTTCTTTGGAATGCATTCGATCTTCAAGCGAATCGCAGCCTGGCTGGCAGCTTTGCCAGCAGAGGGTCGATCTAATGCAAAAAATGCAGCTGATGAGTCCACACCTGCAACTGTACAACTTTCAAAAGTAGTCTCCGCCGGCGGAAAAGGCAAGCCAATTCATGTTGAAATTTCGGCGGATATCCCTGAAGGAACTACTCTTCAATTTAACCTCAAGATTGTTGACGCAAAAGGAAAGACAACCACCCGAAAAGGGAGTTTGGCGCATGAGGCTGAGCCAGCATCCAAGTCCGTAAAATCCCGTGTATTGAAAGGGAAAGCTCCATCGAAACCTTCAAACAAAAAAAATGGACCCAGACAGGTTCTCATGCCGAGTCCGCAACGGAATGGAGTGCCTGCAATTCTTGGTCGGATCTTCCAATCTCAAAATGCAGGGTGGATCCTGCTTGCAGCAGGAATTGCTGTTTATGCAATTGTCATCAGCTTTGGTATTGACCGTTTTCCCATTTATTTCTTCACAGATGAAGCCATTCACATGAACATGGCCGCCGATTTTCTGCGTGATCATTTTCAAAATTACGATCATGAGTTTCTGCCCACATTTTTCATTGCAGAAGGCTGGGTCAATGGCACCAGTGTTTACGTACAAGTACTTCCTTATTTGCTGTTTGGAAAATCAATCATCGCCACGCGACTGGTATCGGCTTCAATCACGCTATTTGGAGCACTTGCTCTTGGATTGCTCCTTAAACAGGTATACAAAATTAAATACCATTGGGCGGGTGTTTTCCTGCTCCTCACCACTCCCGCCTGGTTCGTGCATGCCAGAACGGCTTTCGAATATGCCGAAGTGGCATCCTTCTATGTGATTTTCCTTTACTTTTATGGCCGCTATCGTGACGGCAACTTAAAATCCCTTTATGCAGCCATTGTTTTCGGTGCACTTGCCTTTTACACGCATGGATTGGGCCAAATCCTGATGAGTGTCACAGGCATGGCCCTGTTCATTGTTGATTTTCGTTATCATATCCACCCGGATCGGCGAAAAACGTTTCTATTGGGCCTCGGCTTGATCCTCATCCTATTGTTACCCTTCGTAAGATACTATCTGGCACATTCCAGTGAAAGTATTGAACAAGTAAAGCGCCGCGGTTCGTATTGGATGAACAATGGGTTAACCAGTGTGCAAAAGTTGGGGGAGTTCTTCAAGCAGTATCTATATGGCTTGAATCCCATGTATTGGTATTTTCATAATCCGGTGGATATTGAACGCCATGTTATGAAGGGGTATGGAAACGGCCTGCTCATTACCCTGCCATTTGCCCTTGTCGGATTTATCCAATCCGTAAAAAACATACGCCAATTTCCATATCGCATTGCCCTAATTGCTTTTCTTGCAGCGCCAGTGCCCGCCTCGGTCGTAGCGATCGGCATGCCCAGGATGCTATGGATGTCTATTCCAATGGCCCTGTTTGCCACTTTGGGACTCTCATTTTGTCTTGAATATGTGGAACTTCATTGGAAAAAAGTATCAGCACGGCTTCCCCTGGCAACATTTATCCTATTAACTTCATTAAGCTCTTTCATGTTAAGAGATGCCCTGGTACATGGACCGATTTGGTTTGACGATTATGGTTTATACGGAATGCAATATGGGGCAAAACAGATTTTTGCAGAAACCATCTTGCCTGAGTTGGAAAAGAACCCTAATTTAACGTTTATAGTTTCCCCCACTTGGGCAAACGGAACGGATAAATTCGCCGATTTCTTTATACCCATAAATCTCCTCTCACACGTTACCTTTGGCCAACCTGACAGTCTGGCCGCCAGCCCATTCAATATCACAGCCAATACCCGCTTCATACTTCCCTTCAACGAATACAATGACCTGTTGAAGAATCCCAAGTTCAAGGATGTCACGGTTTACAAAACCATCCCGTACCCAAATAACACACCGGGATTCTATGTTGTCAGCATCCAGACAGTGGACAATATCGACGAAATTCTTGCCGCGGAAAAAATAAGGAACAGGACCCCGGTGGAAGATACTCTGGCGGTCAATGGTCAGGAAATTCGGGTTCTGCATTCACCTTTTGGCAGCGGAGAATTAGTTCATGTTTTCGACAACAACCCGGATACGCTTGTAAGAGTCCTTGAAGCAAATCCGTTTGTTTTCGACATATATCCACCGACATTGATCAACACTCATAGTGTCTCCATACAAACCGGCAGCCTTCTCAACTTCACCGTCACGATTTCGCTTTACGCATCAGACACATCAACCCCGGAAATCTATTCACAAACCTTCAAAAACCTCCCTCCGGATCCAAAGGTGACTCTCACTTTCGACAAGGGCCCCACCAGGTCATCCAGAATTTATGTTGAAATAAAAGACAACCTGTCGGGCGAATCCTCACAAATCCATGTTCGTGAAATCGAGTTTAAATAAAACGGGACAATCCGAGAAATCAAGAATCCTACACAGATAACCGATGCGCATTAACGTGCCTGTAACAATACGCGGTAAAATGATTTGCAGAACGTCATTTATCAGGTAGATTTCAAAGGAAAACAAAAAATGGTCCCCGATTCCAGTGGACAAAAAGCCGCTTCATCTGCAATAGGGTATATCCATGGTGACATGCAGTTGATCACCAGAATGTTCAACTGGATCATTGTTCTTATCGCGACAGCGGTTCTACTCGCAATTATCAATACAAAAAGCCATCCACAACCTATCAACACTCTCTGGTTGTGCCTTCCCTTCCTGCTGATTCCATATTATTGGGTTCGAAAACAGGCCTTTGAAACAGCGGCCATTTTTATTGCAGTCTTTTTCATGACTGTAACTACCATGTTTTCAACCTACGGCCTTGGAATTCACGACATCGCAACACTGGCATATCCCGCCATCATCATTGTAGCCAGCCTTGTTACTCAAAAAAGAACCATGGTCTTCATCGTGTTGTATAACATCGCATGCATTGCCTGGCTTGTATTTGGAGATATGTCTGGAGCTTACACCCCGGAAGTGCTTGAAAAAAGCACCTCCGGGGATTTTTTCTCGGTCAGTTTGGTTGTGATTCTGACAGCATCCATCGTTCGACTTGTCACTGAATCCCTCTTTCAAAGCCATCAACAACTACAAAGGGAATTAAGGGAACGGAAACTAGCAGAGGAAAAGTATCGAAATATTTTTGAGAACTCCATCGATGGCATTTTTCAAAGCACTCCGCAGGGACGTCTTATCAGCGTAAACCCGTCCATGGCAGCCATGTATGGATATGCTTCGCCGGAAGACATGGTCAACAACATCACAGATATTGCATCCCAAATTTACATCAACCCGGAAAGCAGGGATGTTGTCCGCAAACGCCTTGAAGACGGGGAGCAAATAAAGGGATACGAATCGCTGGAGTATCGTAAAGACGGTTCCACCTTATGGGTTTCCATGAACGCACAAGCGATTCGCGACCATCATGGAAGGATTTTATTTTACGAAGGAACCGTCGAGGATATAACGCTTCGCAAGGAGATGGAAATAAAACGAAATGAGGCGGAAGTGCTTTATCGCTCTTTGGTAGAGCAAACTTCGATTGTAGTCTATCGACTTTCGCCAGATACTTCAGCCTCCTGCCTGTATATCAGCCCCCAGATCGAGGTTATGCTTGGTTATTCCCCGGAAGAATGGCTTCAAGAGCCGGCTTTTTGGAAAAAAATAGTTCACCCGCACGACCTGCCAGGTGTGCTTGCAGATGTGGAGCACTACATGGAAAAAAAGGGAAAATCGGCGATCGAATATAGAATCCAGGACAAGAGTGGCAACTGGCATTGGGTGCTTGATGAAACAGTCGTTGTAAAGGGTGAAACTGGAAACGTTCAATTCGTCCAAGGCGTATTTTTGGATATCACAGAACGCAAGCAGGCTGAAAATTCCCTGATCCAATTCAAGGAATTGATGAATGAATCCAACGATTCCATCTTCATAATCGATCAGAAAACCGGTCAATATATTGATTTCAACAGGCAGGCCTGTGAAAAACTCGGATATGGCAGGGAGGAACTGCTGGAATTTTTTGTTTTTGACATCGCACAACATATTCACAATATAGAAGAATGGCACGACCGTGTTAACCTTGTTCGCGAAAAAGGCGGATCGATCTTTGAAACCAACCACAAACGCAAAGATGGGTCGATTTTCCCGGTAGAAGTGAGCGCCCGCCTGCTGGAATCAACGGATCAGCCTGTCGTACTGGCGTTCGTCCGTGACATTAGCGACCGCAAAAATACGGAAAAGATCGTCCAGGAAAATCAAAATCGCCTGCAGGCATTCTTCAATCAATCACTGGATGGTTTTTTCTTTACGATCTTTGACACCCCCAGAGCCTGGAACGATAGGGTCAACAAAGAGGAAGTGCTGCATCAAATCTTTACAACAGAGCGTTACACAGAAGTAAATGACGCCATGCTCGAACAATATGGCATGACGCGCGAAAAGTTCCTTTCACTCACATCCAGTGATGTGTTTGCACATGACCCACAACAAGGCCTTAAGCTGCGCAGACAACTTTTCGATAACGGCCATTTACATATTGAAACATTCGAAAAGACAAAAAATGGTTCCCCCGTCTGGTTCGAAGGGGATTACGTTTGTTTATACGATGAACAAAAGCGAATTAGCGGATTCTTTGGCATCCAGCGCGACATCACAAAACGAAAACAAAGTGAACTTGAAATGGCGGAGATCCTCAGTGAGCTTGCCAATAAAAATGAAGAATCAGAAACACTACGAGAGAGTCTTGCAAGTGTCATTGATACAGTTGAGTTCACTGAAATTGTTCAAAGAATCCTTGATCAAATCAAACGTGTCATTCCATATGATAGTGCCTCCGTCTGGAAGGTCGAAGACAATCTTCAGAAGTTCGTTGCCGGGCGCGGCCTGCCGGAAGGGGTTCGACTCATACATCCAATCGACGGCACAAATTCAGCAACACCGCTTTTACAGGGAGATGTCGCTTACGTAATAAGCAACAACGTGCAGGATGAATTACCGGATTTCAAAGAGCATCCGGATGATCTGATCAACTCATGGCTCGCGATTCCTCTTAAAACGCGCGGAAACATCATTGGCTTCATTGCCCTGGATGGCTATCAACAGGAACAATTCAACGATAGACATGTGAGCCTGGCATTGAGCTTTGCAAATCAGGTTGCCATTGCGCTTGAAAATTCGCGCCTCTTTTCCGACCTTCAGTCTGAACTTGCGCTTCGCAAAAACCTGATCTCCGAACTCGAAACAAAGAACACCGAGCTTGAACGTTTTACTTATACGGTCTCTCATGATCTGAAATCACCGCTGGTCACTATCAATGGATTCCTCGGTTATCTTGAAGCCGATATTAATGCGGGCAATCTTGAGCGTGTCAAACAGGATCGCGAACGCATTCAGGGAGCCGTCAATAAAATGCATCTCCTCTTAAACGATCTGCTTGAACTTTCCCGCATTGGAAGATTGATGAATAAGCCTGAAGTGGTACGTTTTGAAGATCTCGTTACTGAGGCACTTCAAATCGTACATGGGCGTCTCGAAGAATATGGAGTTACGGTTCATACTCAGCCGGGCTTGCCGGCCATCTATGGAGATCGTCAGCGCCTCGTGGAAGTGCTCCAAAACCTGCTCGATAATGCTGCAAAATTCATGGGAAAACAAAAAGACCCCCATATTGAAATCGGCCAGTGTGGCGAAGAAAACGGAAAACCGATTTTCTATGTCAGGGATAATGGGATCGGGATCGCACCGGAATATCATGAACAGGTTTTTGGCCTGTTCAACAAACTGGATGCCACTCGTAGTGATGGAACGGGAATTGGTCTCGCCATCGTCAAGCGAATCATCGAAGTGCACGACGGCAGGATCTGGGTCGAAAGCGAAGCGGGGAAGGGTGCCACTTTTTGTTTTACGCTGCAAACCTCTGTTGAGACCAAATAATTGTCGTCTGCGCTGGTCGAAAACGATCATGGAAGGTTTGTGGGGCAGGATTTGGATAGAAGCAGGCCTTATTGCTCAATAGACCTCTTGCACAAGTATTCGACGGACTGCGGAAGTTCTACTTCTGCACTGCAAAAGCAGAGCTTTTGCAGTCCCTTGGCCCGACTTATGCAAGAGGTCAAATAAAGTAATATTTCATCGAGAAAATTCATCCATAAAAGGCGGAGGCTTTATCACCCTTAAGTACTACTACGCCTGGCTAGGTTGGAAGATATTCGTATCAAACACAACAATTAACTGTTACATTAATTGAAGAGAAAACGCCCATTCGTTTCGAAAGAATTTCCAGGAGGATTTATGTTACGCCGTGTCCTGCAAACAGGACTATTTTCATTCTATCTGATTGCCTGTAGTTTTTCACCTGCCACACCAACCCTCACCGCTACATTGCCTGTGCCAACCGCCACGGCAACAAATATACCTACATCAACTCCCACTCCTACAGCTACTCCAGTGGAGCTTAGCCTCAAGGTGGTCAAAGAGTTGGTCAATTGCAGGTCTGGACCGGGAGTGGTCTTCGAATTGATCAACGAATTAAGCGAGGGACAAACTGCACGCGTGGTGGGTCGGAATGCAGACTCCACCTGGTGGTATATCCGCGACCCGGGAAATCCCGGGGGGAAATGCTGGCTTTCTGCCGACGTCACAGAAATCAATGGAGAGACAAGTCAGCTCCCGATTGCACAATCATCCGCAGCCACCGTTCTCAACCTTGAACTAATTGTGGAACCCACAAGAATGGTGATCGGTTGTTTTCAATTCCCCCAAACATTTTTCTTTGAGGCCAGGGTGACCGCGGATGCACCGGTCATTGTTCTTTGGCAATGGGAGGCGAATACAGGCGCTGTATCTGGCACCGGAACATTGGCATTTGAAACAGCCGGCACCAGATCGATTTACCAATCCTATCAAGTGGATGAGGCCAACGATTACTGGATGAAGCTGAATATTTTCACTCCCAACCCGCTTTCAAAACAAGTGAATTTTCGCGTGGAGTGTTCGCAGTAATTTATGGAATGAGCGCCCCTTCCATTCTCAAAAGCCACTCCTTGGTGGGCAGGCCATCCCCGCCGCCATACCCGTGAAGTTTTCCATCCGTGCCGATAACGCGATGACAGGGAATGACCAGCGGCATCGGGTTTGTGGCATTGGCACGTCCAACTGCACGCGGCGCGTTGGGGTGCCCGATTCTTGCGGCGATCTCTGCGTAGGTGCAAATCTGACCGTAGGGAATTTTATATACGGCTTCCAATGATTTTCTTTGAAATGGCTTGAGCGAATCCCAATCAATGGGGATGGTAAATTCGTGCCGTTCCCCATTCAAATATTCGAGAATTTCCTTCGCGTATGGCTTGAGTTTGGTCTCGTTTATTTCCACAGGCCGGCCCAAACGCTGCAGGAAATAATCCAGTTCGGGCTGGGAATCTGCCCATTCAACGGCAAGCAGGCCTAGGTCCGAGGCGGCGAGGCGTAAATCTCCAAGAGGAGTGTCATTTAGCTCACCAAGGTAAATTTTGGGGGAGGAAATGGTCATTAAGCCGGTCTCCATGCTGATTTTGTTTACAATCCTGTTAATTGCCCCGCATTCTGGGGCAATCGTAGGGGAAGCGTAGGTTTAGCGTCAAGTACTATTCGGACAAGCATGATAAATTTACGTTCGTAAGGTGATTTCTCTTCTCCTCCTTTCAAGAGAGAACCGCGGTCGGCGTCCGCGGTTCTCGCAATTTAACGGGGACAATCAAAGTATACATGTCCGTGGCTGGAATGGGTATAATTCTGACACCTAACTCCTGCGAGGATCACATGGCTATTCAAGTCACAATCATCGGTCTCGGACAAATCGGCGCATCCATTGGGATGGCGCTTTCCAAACATACAGACAAAATTTTTCGCGTGGGCCATGATAAAGATTTCAACGTGGAGCGGGAGGCACAGAAAAAAGGTGCAGTGGACAAGTCGGAACACAACCTGCCCACCGCTGTACGCGAGGCGAGGCTTGTGATTCTGGCTTTGCCGATCACGGAAATCCGCGAAACACTGAGCTTCATTGCTCCTGACCTTCAGGATGGGACGGTTGTGATCGATACTTCCCCGGTGAAGGCGGAGGTTTCAAAATGGGCACAGGAATTTCTCCCGAAAGGCAGTCATTACGTTGGAATTGTCCCTGCACTAGCGGCGGATTTTCTAGTGGACACAAAATCGGGTCTGGATTCCGCCCGGCCTGACCTGTTTTCGAATAACATTTTCCTCGTTTCGGCTCCTTCCAATACCCCCGGCGACGCGGTGGAGCTCACTTCCAACTTCATCCGTCATCTTGACGCCACGCCCATGCTCACCGATCAGCTCGAATCAGACGGCTTTATCGCCTCGGCACACATCCTCCCACGATTGACGGCGGCCGCCCTGCTGAATGCGACCATAAGTCAACCCGGCTGGAAAGATATCCGTAAAATGACAGGCCGGGCGTATTCCGTCTCCACCTCAGCGATTGAAATGGACGATGAAGAAGCATTGAAGATGATGACTCTGCAGAACGGACCGAATGTGATCCACGCCCTGGACGCGATGATCAATGCCCTGCGGGACCTGCGTGAAGATATCGAAAGTGGAAATGAAGATTCATTGAAGAAGCAAATTTCCGCTGCCCATACAGGGCACCACGAATGGTTAAATGAGCGCGGTGCTGCCAATTGGTCTGAATTGCAGTTCGGAGCAACGAGTCAACCATCTGCCACGGAACGACTGCTCGGCTCCCTCCTCAGCAAAAAAGTCAAAAAATAAAAACCGATGGAATGCTATTGCTACATCCTCGAATGTGCGGATGGAACCCTCTATACCGGCTGGACCACAGACCCTGAACGCCGCGTGAACCAGCACAACAAAGGCACCGGTGCGCGCTACACAAAAACGCGCCGGCCTGTGAAGCTCGTTTATCTCGAACCACAAGCGGACAAGATCAGCGCATTAAAAAGAGAAAGAGCCATCAAGGCTCTCACAAGAAAACAAAAAATGAAATTATTTATGTAGGGAGACTGCGTCGCAGTGTCCCTACGATTATTAATCGGTAAACAATGGCAGGTGTCCCAAAGAAATAATATGCGCCCACTGGGACTGGTCACCTTCTGTGAGAATTGCCGCTTCTCCGACGATCTTTGCGCCGACCTTATCCAGGATCACGCGCATTCCCTGTAATGTGGAACCGGTGCTGATCACATCATCCACGATCACAACCTTCTTTCCCTGAATCAACTCGCGGTCTTTTTCGTCGAGGATCAAGATCTGCGGCTGACCCGTCGTAATGGACAAAGTCTCCGCCTTGATGGCATCGCCCATATATGGTTTATATGTCTTACGAAGAACAATATAGGGCTTCTTCGTTTCAGCAGAAACCGCATACGCCAGGGGAATGGACTTGGCTTCAGCCGTTACGATAATATCGTAATCCAAATCCTTTAATTTTTTCGCAAGTTCGCGCGCGGAGGCCTGCACCAATTCTGTATCGCCAAGGATGTTCAGGATCGCGATGCGCAAGCCTGGCTTGATCTCAAACAGGCGAAGCTCGCGCTTCACGCCCGCAATTTCAATTGCATATGTTTCGTGTCCGGTCATTTTGATACTCCATTTGGAAAAATGCGTGAGTAGTTTATCACAACTTGTCCGGGGAGGCATCTTGATTCTCCACTGGCAGGTTCGCGCTTCACGTTGTACAATCCACGAAAAATCTGTCTAGGCAATAACGGAGGCGTATGAACGCACTACAGGAACGGATCTTAAAAGAGGGGAGAATTCTCGGCAACGGAATCTTAAAAGTCGATAGTTTTGTAAATCACCAGGTGGACCCGACTCTCATGAATGAATGCGGCCGCATCTTCGCTGACCTCTTCAAACATGTGGGTGCCACAAAAATTCTCACAGCGGAAATCTCCGGCATCGCCCCCGCCATCACCACCGGCATTCACATGAAACTTCCCGTTGTGTATGCGCGCAAAAACAAACCCATCACCATGCCAGATCAAGTCTATCTCACGCTTGCACCTTCCCATACCAAAGGCCGCATGGTGGAACTGATCATTTCCCCTGAATATCTCGCCAACGATGAAAAAGTACTTATCATCGATGACTTCCTCGCCAGTGGACAAACCATTCTCGGGCTCGTCCGCCTCGCAGAAGCCGCCGGCTCCAAAGTGGTCGGCATCGGTACACTCATTGAAAAATTATTCGAAGGCGGCCGCGACGCGCTAAAGCCCACCGGCGTACCCATCGAATCGATCGCCTGCATCAAATCACTGGATAACGGTAAAATCGAATTCGTTGATTAAAAAATCCCTGCGGATACTTTCACCGCTGATCGGCTGGATCTTCACCTATATGAGTTTTCTCATCCCAGTCAAACGCCTCCGTGAGACCTCAAGCCTGCTTGCGTTTCATCATCCCTCTCCCAGCTATAAGTTTCATGTGCTGATCGTGCCGAAGAGACAGATCGACTCGCTTTCAAATCTCGACCCGCAAGATACAACCTTTCTGACTGACCTATATTCCACAGCCCAAAGCCTCGTGGATGAATTTCAACTTAAAGCCTACCGCCTGATCGTGAACGGCGGCGAATATCAGGATTTCCCGCATTTGCATTTTCACCTCATATCGGACATTTAACGCTCAAACGGACAAACCATGAATTCCATTGCCATTCTCGACTTCGGTTCTCAATATGCACAGATCATCGCACGCCGTATCCGTGAAGTGAACGTGTACTGCGAATTATTCCCTTGGGATGCACCGCAGGAAAAGATCCTCTCCATTCAGCCGAAGGGATTCATCCTCTCCGGCGGACCCAAATCCGTATACGAAGAAAATGCGCCGTTCATTCAAAAGTTCATCATTGAATCAGGCTTGCCCATTTTGGGAATCTGTTACGGGATGCAGGCATTAACTCACGCCCTCGGCGGTCAGGTGGATCCCAGTGCCCATCGCGAATATGGTCATGCAGTTATTACACCGCTTGTCCCCGGTACCGCATTGGATCACCTCTCCAAAGTATGGATGTCGCACAGTGACCGCATCACCCGCATGCCCGAGGGATTCATCCCGCTGGCAAAAAGCGGTAACAGTCCCTACGCCGCGATGGGTGATATGCAGCGAAAATATTTCGGCGTGCAATTTCACCCGGAAGTCAATCACACCCCCAATGGCATTGAACTGCTCAAACATTTTGCAATCGAGATTTGCGGCGCCAAACCAGAGTGGACTCCCACCTCCATCATTGAAGACAGCGTAAGGCGAATCCGTGAACAGGTGGGAAAGGAACGCGTGCTAGCAGCAGTCTCCGGCGGCGTGGATTCAACGGTCGCGGCGGCGTTGGTGCATAAAGCCATTGGCGATCAACTTGTGAGCGTGTTCGTGGATACCGGCCTGCTTCGGCACAAGGAAGGTGAACAGGTCGCATCCGCATTGCGCGATGGATTGGGCGTGGAGCTAATTACCGTCGAAGCCAGCGATGATTACTTGGCTGCTTTGAAAGGCATTACCGACCCTGAGCAAAAGCGAAAGATCGTCGGCGAAAAATTCATCCGCATTTTTGAGAGGGAAGCAAAAAATGTGGGCACTCCAAAATTTTTGGTGCAAGGAACGATCTATCCCGACGTGGTTGAATCGTCCGCGCCGGACCGCAACAAAGCCGACAAAATTAAAACGCATCACAACGTGGGCGGGCTTCCAAAAGACATGAAGTTTGAACTTGTGGAACCATTACGGTATTTATTCAAGGACGAAGTTCGTTTGGTGGGAGAAGCGCTTGGGCTGAGCGAAAGCCTGGTTTGGCGGCAGCCATTCCCGGGTCCCGGCCTGACCGTGCGCTGTCTCGGGGAGTGTACACCGGAGCGTGTATCCCGTTTGCGGGCGGCGGATTTCATCCTGCAAGAGGAATTATCCAAGGAAGGCTTTTTGGGAAAAGGCGCAAAGACATCACAAGCCTTCATGGTTTTGTTGCCGGTGAAATCAGTGGGTGTGATGGGCGACTACCGCACCTATCAGGAAGCCGCCGCGATCCGCGCCGTGGTAACCGATGATTTCATGACTGCCGATTGGGCACGCCTGCCATATGAGCTGCTGGCAAAGGTTTCGAGCCGCATTGTCAACGAAGTGGACGGAATCAACCGCGTGGTATATGATGTGACCAGCAAGCCGCCCGCCACAATCGAGTGGGAATAAATTTAAAATTTGATGGGAGGTATTTATGAATTTTGATTACGGAAATCTCTTAACCCGCACATTCCAAATTACCTGGAAGCACAAAGTGCTCTGGGCAATCCTCGCGCTGCCCATGTTAGTTTCGCTTGCGGCGCTTCCATTTATGTTTGTTTATATTTTTGCTCTGGATGGGAATCCGAGTGAAACGGCAGGCACAATCCTTGGAATTGCCGGCATCCTTTTCTTCATCATTCTTTCCATTGTAAGCACGGTTTTATATGTGGCTTCTTCATCGGCTGTTACGCTGGGTGTGATCCGCATCGAACGCGGAAACGGTTCATTGAATTTCATGGACTTGTTGAAGGACGGATTTGAATATTTCTGGCGGCAGCTCGGAGTATTTCTGATCGTTCAATTATCGATTGGTGCAGTCTTTGCAGTGTTCTTCGCCTGCATGTTCGCCTCCACGATGGTGACGATGGGAATGGCTTCCATTTGTTTTCAACCCATTTTGATTCTGCTGACACCGCTGATGTTTCTCGTGATGGGTGTGCTTGAAGCGGCATACACCGCTGTGATCAACGAAGACCTCGGCTCCATGGATGCGGTCAAGCGCGGGCTTTCCGTCATCCGTGAGCATGTCTGGAAGTACGTCATCCTGACCTTGATCATTTATATTGGCACATCCATCATTTCCAGTATTCTTATGTTGCCCATATTTTTTCCGATATTCTTTTTTGCGTTTGGCATGGAGTCAAACCCGGATTTAAGCAACCAGTTTCCCCTGATCGTGGGAATATTTATGTGCATCTTCTTTCCTCTGATGATCGCGTTTTCAGTAATTTCCCAAGCCCTGATGAAAACCTCCCTTACTCTCTCCTTCCTGCGCCTCACCCAGCGGACGGAAGACCAGGTGATCTCCCTTCCAGAAAACGGGCAGGGTGAAAATCCCCACGTGGACGGAATAATTTGAGTGGTGTATGATACTGGTGCCGGTCGGTCTACAAACCGGCACCTTTTATGGAGGCACGATGAAACTCAATATTGGAAAAATCCTCACCCGCTCATGGCAGATCATTTGGAAGCATAAGATCCTGTGGGTGTTCGGCATTTTGGCCGGCTTTGCCAGCGGTCGCAGTGGCGGGAATAACGGGAATGGAAATCGATCCGGCTCAAATGGAGATACAACGCCGTTTTCCGGCAATCAATTCGGCCAAATGGAAGGCCAGTTCCGCGAATTTATTCAGCAATATCTCCTGATCATCATCGCCGTCTGTCTGGTGATCCTGATCCTCTCTCTCGTATTTTACGCACTTGGCATGATGGGACGCATCGGCATGATCAAGGGCGTCGCCAAAGTGGAAGGCGGTGCGGATACACTGGGATTCGGGGAGATTTGGTCTGAGAGCATGCCTTATTTCTGGCGTTTCTTTGGCCTGAACTTCCTGGTCGGCCTCGCATTTGCAGTGATCATCATTCCACTTGTTCTTGTTGGAGTGCTTACTGCGGGCATTGGCTTTGCCTGCATCCTCCCCATAATTTGTTTGCTGATTCCCGTCGGCTGGGCCGTTTCACTGGTGCTTGAGCAGGCACAAATTGCAATCGTGCAGGAAAACCTCGGCATGGTTGACGGTTTCAAACGCGGCTGGGAAATCGTCAAATCCGATATTGGCGGCGTCATCGTTCTCGCATTAATTCTGGGCGTTGCCAGTTTCTTCATCGGCCTCATCATCGCACTGCCGCTTATCCTTGCCTTTCTGCCGGTGATCTTCTCCGCCGGTTCCCTGCGCACAGCCTCCTCCATACCGGCTACGGTATGGGTATCCCTTGCCTGTTGTGTAATTTATTTCCCAATCCTGCTCACACTGAGCGGCATCCTGACCGCTTACACAAAAACAGCGTGGGTGCTTTCCTATTTTGACCTCACCAAACCCGCAGAAAACACTCCCATCGTCCTGCAGGCTGATGCGTAAACTCGTACTACATTTATTTACATTAACTTTCATCCTTGGCATGGCAACCTCTGCCAGCGCCCAGGATCAAAACCTTTCCTCTGCGACGCTCTACATCGCGGATTATTCGACGTTTCCAAAAGCATCCGCCCTTCTGGATGTATTCGACACCAACGGGATTTTCGCTTCCGGGCTTAAGCCCGAAGCTGTTTCCATTGTCGAGAACAATGTACCACTCCCGGTCGACTCGCTGAACGAGACCGCGATCCCATTGCAACTGGTTGTTGCCGTTAATCAAGGCGAAGCATTGGATACGCGCGACGCCACCAGCATCTCCCGCTTTCAACGCGCGTCCCAAGTGCTGACTCAATGGGCACAGACTCTGCCCGCAGACCTGCCCGATGATTTCAGCCTCGTCAGCCAGGCGGGACCTGTGATCAACCACGCCACCGCTGCCGAATTCGCGACCGGATTGAATGCATTCCAGCCGGACTTCCGCGCGGCCACTCCCAACCTGCAATCCCTATCCATCGCCATTGACACGGTCAGCTCGCAAACACCGCGGCTTGGCATGAAGCGCGCCATCCTTTTCATCACACCCACGATGGGCGATGCCAACCTGGCCGCATTGATGGAGCCTTTGCTGCAGCGCGCGGTTCAAAATAAAATTCATGTCTTCGTCTGGCTTGTGGATCTAGAAACCACGTTCACCAGCACAAATGCAGCTGTCTTTAACTCACTTGCCATTCAAACGGGCGGCAGTGTATTTAATTATTCCGGTGTGGAGCGTTTTCCGGATGTCGAATCCTATTTTTCTCCATTGCGCCGAATTTATACTGCAACCTACACTTCACGTATCACAACTGCAGGCGAACATACCGTCGGGTTTCAGGCAGCGCTGCCAGCACAACAACTTATCTCGAACGATCTAAAAGTTAATCTCGATATCCAACCGCCCAACCCAATCCCGTTGATCTCATCGCTGCAGATCACGCGCCAGGCTCCTGAGGATGATCCGTTCAACACGGAAATTCTGCTGCCCACAGAACAACAGGTTGAGATCATCATCGAATTCACCGACAAACATCCGCGCGCGTTAACACGCACCACTTTGTATGTGGACGGCCAGATCGTGGATGAAAACACAGTTGAACCGTTCGATAAATTCACCTGGGATCTGACTCTCTTCACCACCAGCGGAACGCATCAATTGGTGGTGGAAGCAGTGGATGAGCTGGGCTTGAATAAATCCAGCATGTCGACCCCAATCACCATCACCGTGATCAAACCGCCCAGCGGACCCGTCGCATTCCTCGCCAAGTATAAAAACATCCTCACCATTGGCGCAATCATCTTTGCCGGCATTGCACTGACCCTGATCCTCGCAAGCGGACGCATCCGCATGCCGTCTTTACGGGCTGCACAGGAGACCCGCCGGGCCGAGGCAGACCCGTTGACCCAGTCAATTGCAGTGACGACAGAAGAGCCACTCGTGCCCGTTGCGGCAGAAAAAGCGGCGAAAGTTCGAAAGCCAAGAGCAAAGTCAAAGAAAGCAGAAGCAGGCTCAAAGTCCAAAAAAGAGGCGCCCGCTTTGTTCATCCGCATTGCGGCGGATGGGCAACCCATCCCTGTGACTCCGATCCAGATTACGGAAAAAGAAATCACCTTCGGTACGGACCCGGTGCAATGTAATCAGATCATGGACGATGCATCCATCTCATCGGTTCATGCGCGTCTGCGCCAAACGGAAGATGGCGGGTATTTGTTATTGGATAACGGCTCGATCGCGGGTACCTGGGTAAATTACGAACCCATCCCCCGTGAGGGCTATCGGCTGGCACACGGCGATATGGTAAACTTTGGAAGGTTAATTTACAGGTTCACACTTCCTGCAATCCCTGAAATAAAAAAACCAACGATCACCGTTCTGCCGCCCGAAGAATGATCCGTTCATCGCTTCCTCATCTGCACGTTGCCACACATAGTCATCCTGGGATGACTGGAAAGAACAACGAAGATCGTTACGCTGTTACTGCTTTCCAGCTTGCCAAAGATGACCCCCGCCCATCCGTGCTAGCAGTTGTGGCAGATGGGATTGGCGGACATCGCGCAGGGGAAGTGGCAGCGGAACTCGCCGTCAATTACATCACCAAGGGGATCTCGGAAAGCAACGCAAAAAAACCCGTTCGTATTCTTGAAACCGCAATTCATGATGCCAGCCAGGCCATCGCCTCTCATTCCGCCGGGAAAGCCGATGAAGAAGGCATGGGTTCCACCTGTGCCTGCGTATGGATCATCGAAAACAGATTGTTCACTGCCTATGTAGGCGACTCACGCATCTATCTCATTCGCGGCAATCACATTCAACAGCTGACCATCGACCATACCTGGGTGCAGGAAGCATTTGAAAAAGGAATCATCACCGCCGAGCAAATGCGCGACCACCCCAATGTGCACGTTATTCGTCGTCACTTAGGCGGGCTCAAACTTCCCGAAGTGGATTTCCGCATGCGGATCGACAACAGCGAAACCAATGAAGAATCAGAAAACAACCAGGGTTTCCATCTTGCACATGGTGATACGATCCTCCTGTGCAGCGACGGGTTGACCGATCTTGTTTGGGAGGATGAGATCATGAACATCGTCAACTCGAAAAAGGATCTGAAATCCTCCGCCGAAAAACTGGTGAATCTTGCCAATGAACGCGGCGGTCACGATAATATTACAGTCGTTATTCTTTCGATGCCCAAGCTGGATGAAGTGGAACGAAGGAAAGCAGGGATCCTGGACTGGCTGCTGGGAGAATAAAAAAATCCGCTCGAATTGAGCGGATTTTTTTATTGGAGGAAAACATCGCATCATTCTTAACCGATGATTGATTCTCTTTAAGTGACATTATCCCCGCTGGAAGTTGATCCACCTTTCTCCCGATCCAGCCACAGCTCGCGATACTTGCGATTCCAATCGATCAGGAATCGCAAGGCAATGACCAAACCGCCAAGCAGGGCAAAAGTAAAAGCGGTATCGCGAATATTCAAAAGCCATAACGCAGGACCTGCCAGCAACCCAGCCATCACGCTGGCGCGCGCCGAATGACGGATCACCAGCACAAGCAAAATCAACAGCCCGAGACAAATGAGAAATCCAATCGGGTTCAAAGCAAGGATCGCGCCACCGAATGTCGCCAACCCCATGCCCCCGCGAAATTGTGCAAAGACCGGCCAGCAATGTCCCACCACAGCAAAGGCCGCCGTGCCCGCAACGATCCAAAGATTCCCCGAGTATTTGACAGCCAGATATGTTGGTAAAAACCCCTTGGCAACATCGAGGATGAAAACCAACGCTCCCCAGCCAAACCCCGCCTGACGAATGGTGTTCGTAGTGGTGGCGTGACCGGAACCCGCATCACGCACATCCACACCTTTGACATAGCCTGTCACCCAGATGGAAAATGGAAGCGAACCCGAAAAATACCCGAGAACCAATAAAAGGATTGAGGTCATATCCACCTACTTGCAGGCTGGAAGATCGGGGAATAATTGTTCACTGTATTTCGTAGTGAGCGCAGTCTCTTCCTTTGGGAAGACGATCACCACTGACAGCAATCGCGTTTTGTTTAAAGGCTGGAACCATTGATGAATGGTGTAGTTTGAACCTTCCTCCACGGCATCCAATTCATACAGAACAATATCCTTATTCTTACAGGAAGTAACGATGTTGATCGAATCGTAATTGGAGAATTTTTCCTTCAACGTATCCGTGTTGTAATACAGTTCAAGGTCTGCCGTGCCGTTGTCGTTGCAAAACAGCTGCATGGAAACATCCGAAAGCGCCGCCACGCTTCGATGGGTCCAGTTCACAATGGCTTCCTGCTCATAAACCGAATAACTGCGAACCCAGACGGCCTCGGTGAACAGGCTGCTGCCGAAGTTCAACGCATATTGCACATCTCCGGGAGTCGGCTGGAGGGATTCGCAGCTGGAGCCGATCGAAGCGGAAGCAACAGGGGCACACCCAATGAGAAGAGGAATGAGCATAAGAATGTAAATTATCTTTTTCATGGGAAGTTCCTTTATAAATGGTTTCATTATTGTTCACACGAGGATAATTCAGGAAAAAGCATCGAACTATATTCGTTAAATTGATCCGTGAAGGTGTTCTGAACAACCAATCGTACAATGAAAAAACGAACCTTATCCTGTATCTTTCCCCACGCACTGGAGTTGAAATCCCTCTCCGGTCCATCTGCTGTAATTTCGTACAGGAACAGGTCATCAGTGCCGCACTGTGAATCGATCTTCAATTCGCCAAAATCGGCAGCGTACATGGCAAGAACATCCGTGTCTTTGAAATACAGTTCTGCGACCTGGTCCGTACCCTTCTCATCACAAAACAACAGCAGATCCACCACGGCAAAAGCAGGCAGGGTGCGATGAGTATAAGTTACAGCCACGTTATAGTCGTACATTTCATGGGTCTGCGACCAGTCAGAAGCAGGAAATACGTCGCTGTGAAAGTTCAATGCGGATTGAATATCTTTTTCCGACGGCTGGGGGGAGGCGCACCCCAGAAAAGGGTCCTCTGTTGGGGTGGGCGGCCGCATAAAACTGGGCAGGGCACTACATGCAGCCAATAGAAAAACCAACGGAATCGCATATAACCTTTTCATCTCACTCTCCCATTCATGATTAAAGTTTGATCTGTTCCACTTTAAAGGGTGTACCATCCGGGTCGATCACTTCGTCAAATTCACGCGCCGCAAGATGACCGGCGAAAACGGCCTGCGCAATGAGATTCGGCGCTTCCGCATCGCCTATAAGGCGCAACGATTTTAGTGTACCAGCCGCAAGCGCAGGCTGCAATTCATGATACAGGCCGTCATTGGGAATCCGATCTGTGACCATGACGACCGCATCGCAGGCGAGAGTCGACTCAGCGGAGGTGATGGTGTTCGTGACGGTGGCAGCTTTCGGCGTGTGAGAAGCGAGGACATGATGCGTGAGCAGAGTCACATTCAAATCCATGAGTCTTTTCATCACACGTTCCTGCTCCAAGGTAAATTGAGTCCAATATGAGATCATCGGTGCAGGCGTGACGAGGGTGACTTCACACCCGTTCGCTGCAAGCAATTCAGCGAGTACACCGCCCATGTAGAAATGATCGTCATCGTAAAGAAGGACTTTGCCCGCAGGAAGTTTGCCCGCCATTAGATCATCAGGAGTGAAAATGTTTGTGGTGCCCGGTACAGGGTGTGAGCGATTACGCCCCACACCGTCGCGCCGCCATGTGGACCCGGTGGCAATGATCACGTTGGGTTCGCCTGATTCAAGAATATCGCCGGCCGTCATCGTGCTCGATGGGTAGAAAAAAATATTTTCCATTTTTTGAATCTGAGTCAAACGCCAATCCACCACGCGGCGCCATTCCGTGAGGTTGGGCAATGCAGATTCGAGGATGACGCGCCCGCCAGCTTCACGGCGCGAATCGGTGAGAATGACTCGATAGCCACGTTGACCCAACGCACGCGCCGCTTCGAGGCCTGCCGGGCCTGCGCCTACGATCATGATCTCTTCTTCCTTTTTCTTCGACGCAATCATTTCGGGATGCCAATCGCGCCGCCATTCCTCACCCATGGTTGGATTCTGCGTGCAGCGAATGGGCACAAAACGCGTATCCCCGGTGACACAGATGTTGCAGCCGATGCACTCGCGGATATCTTCCTGACGATTCTCTTTTATTTTATTTGGCAAAAACGGATCGGCAATCGATGGGCGGGCCGCGCCGATCATATCCATGATGCCGCGTTCGATGGCAGAGGCCATGGAATCAGGCGAGGTATAACGGCCCACGCCTACGACCGGTTTCGTAGTGAGTCCTTTGACGAATGAAATATATTTTTCCTGGTGACCTTCCTTGCCGAAACGGGACGTGATCGAATCATTGGGCCATCCGCTCACATTGACATCCCATAGGTCGGGAAGTTCCGCAAGCATGGAGACGATCTCCCGCCCCTCGCCATCGTGCTGCATTCCATGTGCACCGAGCAATTGATCCACCGCAAAACGGACCGCCACACCGCAGGTATCACCGACGGCATCCTTTGTATCCTCAATCAACTCGCGGAAGAATCGCACACGATTTTCTAGGGAACCGCCGTATTCATCGGCGCGGTCATTCTCCTTTGACATGAGATGAAAAGCGAGGGTCATGTTATGAGCTGCGTAACAATACACAATGTCGAAGCCCGCGCGTTTGGCACGAATGGCCGCATTGCGATGCCATTTGCGAATCTGCTTCAAGTCCTCTTTCGATGCGGCACGCGATTGACCAGGTTCATAACCGTTCCCCCCGATCAAACCGCGGGAACGCAAGTCGAATGGTGCGGCGCGCGAATACAAATTCAACGCATCGTGACCGTTGTAGGTAAGCTCAATGCCGGCGAGCGCTCCGTGTTTGTGAACGGCTTCCGTCATCAATTGCCAGGTGGAAATATCTTCATCTCCCCAAATACGACCCTCGAAAAACGGGGAAAGGTCCGTCGTGTGATGGATCTCGGTCTCTTCGGTACAAACCACCCCCCAGCCGCCTTCGGCTTTCATGCCGCGCATGGCGGCCATCCCCTGCGGCATTCGATAGCCGAATCCGTTGCAATGCGGTACCTGGTAGAAACGATTCGGCGCGGTCACCGGGCCGATCTTGATGGGCTGAAAAAGAACATCGTAGCGTGACGTCATCTGTGATTCCTTTACATGGAATAAAAGGCCCTAAAGGTTTCTTAAACCTTTAGGGCCTCGGTTGATCACGAACAATTTGGTAATTCTGGGAACAACTCAATTGAATATTCGTCCAATTTTTCTTCGGAGCCGAACGGGAAAGTGATCATCGTGGTGATGATGCGTTCATTCGTATCGTTCTCGGACCAGTAACTGATGTTGTAGTCGAACCCCTGGCTGGCTGCTTCAAATTGATACAACCTTAAGCCATCATTCGTCTCGCACTCGCCGGTCATTTCATAGCTGTCATAGTTCGCAAAAAGCGCATCCCAATGATCGTCGCTCAAATAATAATTCAAATCGGGTTCTTCATAACCGCACGGGAAAATGACCGCCTCCAAAAAGACCACGGCGCTTTGCGGGATGTTCTGCCACGTCACAGAGACGCTTTGTTCGCCCACTGCCTGGGATTGCTCCCAGTCCGTCGAGGCAAAGACATCCTCCGTATAGGAAAGAGCCGCATCGATATCCTCCTGCGTGGGCTCAGGTGAAATACAAACCGGCGTTACCGTGGTCAGCGGAGTTTCTGTGATCGAAGGCGTTTCTTTGCGGGGAGGGGTATCAGTGGATGCGGAAGCGGCGGGCTGGCCGCAAGATGATAGAAAGACTGCAATTAAAATAAACCAGGTTCTTTTCATTTCGATACTCGTTGAAAATAAATTTTCGTTGAGTATAGCACGCGGCAAATGAAAATCCCCGCCCTCAGGAAGAGCGGGGATGTATGTCAGGGTTTATAGCCGAGGAACATCTTAACCGGGATCTCGGAGCGGAATTGGATCGCTTCCTCCCGCGCTTCGGCCTGCTCCAGCGCAAGATGGATCTTTTCCATCCCGGCTTGATACGCTTCGTCACTCAGTAAAGCCAGTTGCGAGGTGGCGCTGTGTTTCAGGAACGGATCGTCCAGCACCTTCCTGCCGTCATGGATGTTCAGGATCCGCTCCACGGTTTCGGATGAAATATTTTTAAATCCTTGTTCGTTCATCCACTGCATCACGGCAACGCCGGCGGGATAGCGCTTTTTATCGGTCTCATACACGCCGTCGAAATACGTGTAGATGTACCAGGCGGAGACACCCTCTTCGTGCGGATCATGCCCGATCACGGCCAACACGCCGCCGGGTTTCAAGACACGGTGAGCCTCCTTGATGAAAGCCTGATGATCCACAAAATGATGAATGGCATCCACGCAATATAGCATGTCGAACGATGCGTTTTGATACGGGAGTTGGACCGCTGTGCCGCGTGAAAGCATGAGCGGAGCGGGTTGCTTCTGCGCCTGCTGCAACATACCGAGGGAATAATCCATGCCGAAAACGGAGGGGGTGGTCTGGCTCAACAAGGTAAGCCAATAGCCCGTGCCGCTGCCCACCTCCAGAACGGACACGGCCTTTTGTTCGCCTGCAAGTTTCAATAAAGCCTGTCCACGCTCCCATTGCTGGGCGGATGGATAGCGCTGGTTGTATTCGGTTGCGATCTGGTCGTAATTTAATTGTAGAGAGGTCATGGGATAAAAGATGCCGTGACCCGACCTATTTTTACATCTGCATTCCATAAGAATTAATTACAAATCCATAGATACAGCTTACGAAGAAAACCTCCCCATGCCTTTTCGGATCAAATATCCCACAAGGAAGCTTGCCGCGATCGCAGCGAGAAAGCCGATCATCGTCCCAAAGCGCAGGGTGACATAATAATTCGCAAACAACGCCGCCAACCCGCCGAAGAAAATGATCAGCAGCAGGGTGATGACCAGGATCGACACATCCCTCGCGATCTTCACCCGTGGACTCTCGGACTCTTTATGCTTCTCGAAAATCGCGAAGATCGATATGGCGAGACCCGCAAGCAAAAGCAGAATGCCAAGCACAGGCGTTGCCGCAGGGAATTCCCATATGGAAAAGATAAAAAAAACAAATAATAGGATGGTAATTAGAGGAATATATTTCTTGATCATATATCTTATTTCCATGCCTTTGGTTTATCCTTTTACTACTTTTGCCCGCATCACGAACTGGTTGACGGCACCGAAGCGGTATTTGTATTCCTCATCGCCGCGCATGAAATCGAATTCGGCGCGGTGATTATCGCAGCACCACTGCAAAATGTAGCTGAGCAGCACCCAGCCGGGCGAAAGCTCCATGAAGGTACGGTCCACGCCGGCGTTGTAGCCCCAGAGTTTGTTGTTGTGATCGAAATTAAGCGCCGCTGCGGCGCGTTGACCATCCACTTCGAGGAAGGCAAGCCAGAGCCAGCCGCCCTGATGCGCCGCATGGATGGCGGCTCGCATTTGCGCGCGCATGGGATCGGTGAGGAATTTCGCCTTGTTCTCGTCATCTTCCATCAATTTAATGAAGGCATCGATCTCCGCATCGGGATTTTGCATCTCCGAGATAAACCAACGGACACGTCCGCTTTCTTCCGCGCGGCGCATCTTTCGTCGGATCTCGTGACGCTGCTTTTTATCGATGCGCGCAAGATAGTCGTCAAAACTGACGTTCAATGCGATCCGCGGTGTGGGGCGATACATCTCTTCGAGATGGGTCCACTTTCGTTTTGCAGACTCTTCCTTTATCACCCCAAGCGTGGGGGATGAATCGGGGAGGTTATACCAATCGAGGCCGTGCCAGTTATCGGCGAGTTGAGCGGCGAGAAAGTCGAACAGGCCGGAAAGAAATGGAGCATGGTCCTCTTTGCGGACGATCACATCCAGATAATCGGAGATTTCGATGCTGCCATTTAACAACAAAGCCCGCTGACCATCGTACTCGGCGAGGAAGAGCGGGGCAATGCCAACCAGTTGATCGCCTTCACTGGCTGAGATCAGTATGAGCTGCGCATTTTGCCATTCACCGCCGCCGCGATGAGTCCACCACGCGGTTTGATATTCGTGTCGTAGAAAGGGGGAATCAGTAACCGACTCTTTTAGCAGGGCGTTCCATGCCAGAGCGTTTATTTCTGAAAAATTTGAATGAAGTGTATAGTTCATGGCCGCCGAATTTTACCAGTATAATGAAGTGAAACGTATCCTTTAGGATAGGCGTTTAGGCAGCATTCTTACATGGCACTCGACCTTACAATCTCCCCACTTTATCGCATCAACGGACAGGAAGCGCCAACCATGCCTGGTCTGATTGCGCAAACTGCGCCCCGCACTGCGGTTCGCGGCCGCGATCAGGATCGCTTGGTCACCTATCTGTTGTTGACCGGCAACTCCGTTTTTACCACCAGTGAATATATGAAATTCGCAGAGGATGCGGCAAAGGTATTTTATGCCACCTCCGGCTCGCTCACCAGCGCGCTGCGCATCGCCGCTGAATCAGTGAATAAAGCCCTGCTCGAACGCAACATGGAATCCAGCCGCCGCGGTCAATACGCCATCGGTTGGCTTGCCATCGGCGCGCTGCGCGATATGCAGATCACGTTTTTATTAAGCGGACCGATGCATGCGTATTATTTCGGGCAAAACGAGGCTCGTCACATCTTTGAACCCAATGTTTCTGGCAAAGGCCTGGGCATGAGTCAAAATACTGCGATTCATTACGCACAGGCCACGCTGCACATGGGGGACCGTTTTCTCTTTTGTGGCAAGGTTCCCAACACATGGGAAACGATCCTGAAAGATCCTTCGCCGAATTCCTTGTATGCCATGCGCCGCCGATTAACTTCATCCACCACCGAGGATTTAAATGCGGTGCTGATGCAAACTTCCAACGGCAGCGGCAAGATGAATCTCCTGAGCGGAACGGCCGAACTGAAAGAGGAAAAAGTGGAGGAAGTTCAAGCGCCTCCTCCCTTACCCGCAAGCCTGCCTCGCCGCCGAGAGCATTCCCCCACACTGCAAGAGGAAACCATCGACCCTGCCGCCCATGTGGTGCAGCCTTCGGCCTACGCAATTCCACGCGAGCCGGAAACACACAAGGCAGACCCACTTTCCAATTTGCCGCGCAATACGGGACCGCGCAATTTTCCGCCGTCCATTCCGCGGGTGAGCAGCGGCACCACTCAACAGATCGCGGTGGAAAGAGAATCCACGCCCGCGCCTTTTGTGGTGGAAGCGCCGAAATCGGTTGAGATCCAAAAATCCATCATCGAAGAACAGAAAATCGCCGAAGCGCCCATCCAACGTGAGCCTTCAGCGAGCGCACGCCGCGCAGCGAAGACTCTTGCCAGCGGGATCCAGATGACTCGAAAGCTGAGCAGTTCCCTCGGTGAGCGGCTGCGGAATTTCCTTCCGCGCCTGCTGCCCAATTCAGAACCGCAGCAAGCCGAGTTATCGGCTCCATCCAACTTTGCGATGATCGTCATTTCCATCGTGGTTCCACTCGTTGTGGTCGTGATGTTGATGGTGGTGTATCTAAAATATGGCCGCAGCCTGCAATACGAAACCTATATCAATCAGGCACAGCAAAACCGCGATTATGCCGTTCAACTCACGGATCCCATCGAGCAGCGCAAGGCATGGGAATCGGTGCTTGAAAATGTTTTACAGGCGGAAGCGCACAATATCACCGATCAATCCAGTGAGTTGCGCAAGGAAGCGAATACCAATCTCGATACATTGCTTGGCATTACGCGATTGCAATTCAACCCGGTATTTAGCAGCAGCGTGGGAGTCAACATCAGCCGCATGGCCGCGAGCGAATCGGATCTGTTCATGCTCAATGCCGCCAGTGGAGAAGTGCTGCGTGCTCAGCTGACCAACGGCAACGGGTATCAGCTGGATACCTCCTTCAATTGCCGCCCCGGTGTGTACGGCGAATATACGGTTGGTCCATTGGTGGATATCATTGCCATGCCTACATTGACCACGATCAACGCAAAATTGTTGGGCATCGATGCCAGTGGTAATTTATTGTATTGCGCGCCGGGCGAAGTTCCGCGCGCGATCCCTTTGCCAGTTCCTGATACCAACTGGGGGCGCGTCACTGCCTTCATCCTTGATGCTGGAAACTTATATGTGTTGGATGCTCCTTCGCGAGCCGTATGGGTGTACGCCGGCAAGGATGGGAATTTCATCGACCGTCCCTACTTCTTCTTCAACGAGCAAACCCCCACACAGGATGTCATCGACATGGTCGTTTCAGGCGACGAACTCTACATGCTGCACGCCGACGGTCATCTCTCTAATTGTTCCTACAACCGAATTGAAACCAATCCGCAGAAATGCAAAGACCCGTTCCCGTTGGTGAATCCGTTCAAAGCCTATCAGGACCAGGATCTGTTTGGGTCGGCTCATTTTACACAGATGTTGTTCGCTGCACCGCCGGATCAATCCATTCTCATTTTGGATGCCGACACGCAAGGTGTAATGCGGTTTACCCCCCGTTCGCTTGAACTGCAAAATCAATATCGCCCCACGACCGGAAGCATCAACCCCATCCCCGCCGGGCCGGTGGATGCTGTAACCGTCAGTCCGAACCACTATTTATTCGTCACACTCGGCGGGCAGGTCTATTTCGCTCAAACTCCCTAGAAATTCCCGAACGGCATCACCCGGTTCATCAAACCAATCCTTTTCTTATTTTCGTGCTGTAATGCTACAGCACGAAAATATTTTAAACATGATAGTAAAATATCCTCAAAGGAAAACGCCTTCACACCGGTCATATTCAAAAATTGATTTGATGCAACAACAGCTTAATTTCTATGTCGCCCTTTTTTATCTTCTAACAGCCATCCCCTATGCCTGGCTTGGTTTAATTGCATGGCGCCGGCGCCCGGCCGTTGCGGTCGTCCCATTTGTCTGGGCCATGATGGGAATGTCGGTCTGGTCACTTGGATATGGGGTGGAATTTCTCGCGCCAACCCTATCGTCAAAACTCCTCGCTCTTAAATTCGAATATATTGGGGTCGTCACTGTCCCTGTTCTTTTGTTCATTTTTTCGCTTGAATTTATAGGCAAAAGACATTATCTCCCGCAAAGGATACAAACGCTTTTATCGTTATTTCCTTTATTTTTCCTGACCCTGGCATGGACAAATGAACTCCACAACCTGATGTGGAGCGGTGAAACCATTGTGCGGTCATCAGCCATCGACCTGCTCCAGATCGAATATCATCTTTTCTTTTGGCTGCAAATCAGTTTTTCCTATTTTCTAATTTTGGCGGCCAATTTTTTTATTTTGAGGGAATTGATCAGGACCTCCGCAGCCTATCGTTTGCAATTAGGTTTTGTAACCATCGGACTTGCCTCTCCCTTGCTTGGCAGCCTTGTTTTTATCTTAAACGTACCCACCATTAAAGGACTGGACCCAACCCCGCTGTTCTTTATTCCAACCGCATTCTCACTCTATTGGGTGACCATGCAGTATCGGCTGTTAAAAGTACTACCCCTTGAACACTTCACTGTATTGCAGGGCATGAAGGACGGGGTCATCGTAGTTGATGCGTTGACGCGGGTTCTTTACATTAACCCGGTGACGGAGGCTTTGTTTGGCCGTTCTGAAAGCGAGGCAATCGGTCAGCCTTTGTACCAGCTTTCCAGCCAATATGGGCAGCAGCTTGTATCCTGCCTGAGCAGTGGAATGAGTCAGGTTGAATTAAAGTTTGGCGAAGGCGGGCAGACGCGGGTATTTGAAGCGACGATCTCGTCTATGTCTTCATTAAAAGCAGGCACCCGATCCATTGGGCCTGACCGTACGCTGATGCTGCACGATATCACCCATCGCAAGGAAACCGAGCAGGTGCTGTACCGGCGCGAACTCATGATGTCTGCCATCAGCCTGGCATCCACGGAATTCCTGCAGGAATCCGCAACATGGGAACATACGGTGCCCGGTGTGCTCGAAAAGATCGGGGAAGCCGCCGATGTAAGCCATGTATATGTATTCATCAACTATCTGGATGATAGGAATTGTCTGTATACCAGTTTGTGCTATGAATGGGCTTCCATTGATACAAGATCCCATTTGAACAATCAATCCTTAAGGCATGTCCCCATTCGTGAGAGCGGGCTGGGAGGATGGGAAAAGAAATTTTCAGAGGGCACCCATATTGCGGGCCTTGTAAAGGATTTACCCACATCAGAACAGGTTTTATTTAAAGAAACGGAGAGTCTTTCCATTTTGGCCTTTCCCATCATGGTCGAAAATCAATGGTGGGGATTCATCATGTTCGATGAATGTGGATATCAAAGATATTGGACGGATATAGAAGTCAAGACCCTGCATACCATGGCGTCCATCTTTGGTTCTGCAGAGACCCGCGCAAAGACCCAGCAAAAACTGGTTCGAAGGCAAAATGCGCTTGCACTGATGCATGAGATCGTGAAGGGGGCGTTGCAGGCAAAGGACCTGAACGAAATGGCGCAGGGGATTGTCGAGAGCACTGGCTTGTTGATCAACGCCGACGCATGTTTCATCACATTGTGGAATGAAACCTATAAAGTGGCACGGCCTCTCGCCGCGTATGGGCCGCGCAAGGACGAATACCTGAATTTGAGCATTCCACCGAAAACATTGACCTTTACAGAATCCGCGTTCAAGCTCGGTAGAACACTCATCGTGGAAGATGTTCAAAACTCCAAGTATGCCGATAAATCCCTTACTGAAATATTTCCATCCCGTTCGATAGGCGTGTTCCCCCTGCTTTCGATGGGAAAACGCCTGGGTGCGATCATCCTTTCGTTTGACCGTCCGCATCGGTTTCAACCCGAGGAAATATCCATCAGCGAACAGGCCGCCAGTTTGATCGCATTGGCTTTTGAGAAATTCCAAACCGTGGAGCAGGCCCAACGACGGGCTGCCACATCTGAAACATTGCGGCAGGCCAGTGCGATGGTCTCCGAAACGCTTGAGACCGACCAGGCCATTCCGCGCATCCTTGAACAGCTCAAACGGGTCGTTCCCTACGATAGCGCCTCGGTTCAGTTATTGAATCATAACGAGTTGGAGATCGTGGGGGGCAGCGGATTTTCAAATCCCAATGCAGTCATCGGAATGAAATTCCCAATCCCGGCACACAACCCGAATTCAGTGGTGATTGAAACAGGTAAGCTCCACTTAATTGGCGATGTTCGCGACGAGTACAGTCAATTTCTGGAACCGCCCAATGATCACATCCGCTCGTGGCTGGGGGTGCCGCTTATCGTGCAGGACAGGATCATTGGATTGCTTTCGATGGATAGCAACGAACCAAATGATTTTACGGAAGAAGACACCAGCCTTGCCGCAATATTCGCATCGCAGGTGGCGTTGGTGCTTGAAAATGCGCGCGTCCTGGAGGAAAGTCAGAATCAAGCCATCACCGACGCACTGACCGGTTTATACAATCGTCGCGGATTATTCGAGTTCGGTTATATTGAATTCGAAAAAGCACAGAACTCGGGTCGTCCGTTTTCTGCGATCATGATCGATATCGACCACTTCAAACAGGTCAATGACACCTACGGTCATGAAGTAGGCGATATTGTTTTACAGGCACTGGCAAAACGATGCAAGAAATGTGTGAGGGATATAGATATTGTGGGACGATACGGTGGAGAGGAAATTGTCATTCTCCTGCCTGATACAGATTTGAACGTTGCGGCGATCGTTGCAAACAGAGTGCTGGATGCAATTGCCAGCAAACCCATGCCCCTTGCGGAAAGTTATGTATTGGACGTGACTGCCAGCCTTGGAGTGGCTGCAAGAGATGAAAACTCCTCAACTCTGGAAGTGCTGCTCAACCGTGCAGACCAGGCCATGTATGTCGCCAAACACAATGGCCGAAATCGCGTAAATCGCAGCAAATGATCACGCGTGGACCCAAATTTGATACAAGCCCAGCCTGCCGTTTTCCCCATCGGATAAAAATTCCGCTTCGACATTAAACCCGGCCTGCTCGGCCAACCCAAGCAGTTCCTCTGCGGAAAAATGGTGCGCATATCGCAGACCTTCGCCTCCACTTTTCCAATCCAATAAATAATCCCCTTTGTCTACATCATTACCTGATAACCCAACCCGACTCCACGGTTGGATTCTGGCCTTTAATTTTTCGCTGTTCAAGAATTGCCAGTTGGACAAAATAAATTTTCCGTCTTGTTTCAACATCATTTTCACCGTCTTCAAAATATCCAAACGAATTTCGTTCGATGGAATGTGATGCAAGGTTGCAAATAAAGTGACGATGGACCATTGGCCATTGACCATCAACTGATCGCTAAAAGATGAAAGCTTCGTCAAATCCACCTCCTGAAACTCCACCCCGGGCGTAGATTCCGCATTTCGAAGCAGGGGCAGGCTGAAGTCCACGCCGAGAAGCGCTGCTTTGTGGCTTCGATCATGAATCTCGTGCAGAAAATGCCCGTTGCCGCATCCCAGATCCAAAACAGAATCATCCTCCTGGATCGAATCGAGGATTTTTTTCACGCCGGGTTGCAAACGCTGGCGGGTGGCGGAAAACGAATCGCCGAATTGATCGTAAAATTTTCGGTTTAGTTCAATTAACTGTTTTGCAATGGTCGAATTCATGCAGGCATTATAAAACGGTATAATCCTGACATGTTATCGGTACAGGAAATCGAGAGACTTTCTGAAGAGTTTGAGACGAAGACCCCGCAAGAGATCATCCAATGGGCGGTGAGTGAGTTTTGGCCGGAGATCGCCATGAGCTCGTCTTTTCAAACGCAGTCCATGCCGCTGCTGCACATGGTCACTTCCCTTAAACGCGGCATTCCCGTTTTCTTCATCGATACCGGATATCATCTTTGGGATACGCTCATGTTCCGCGAGAAGATCGCATCGGAATGGCAGATCAATGTGATCGACCTGTATCGCGACACGCGCTGGGATGTTTTTGCCAGACAGAACACGCGATCCTTGCCATTGGAAGACCCAAACCTGTGCTGTTATTTACACAAAGTGCAGCCGATGCAAAAAGCCTTGAAAGATATCAAGGCATGGATCAGCGGTATCCGCCGTGACCAGACTTCGGTACGGGCAAAAGCAAAAATATTGGAGTTACAGGGAGATGGATTGTTGAAGATCAATCCGCTGTTGAATTGGACAAAGGCAGATGTGAAGAAATATATGGAAGAAAAGAACCTGCCATCGCATCCGCTGTACGAGAAAGGGTATCGCAGCGTGGGTTGCGCTCCCTGCACAATTGCCATTGGCGTGAACGATGATGAGCGCGCCGGCCGCTGGGCCGGGCGCGGAAAAGTGGAATGCGGCCTGCACACGGATATGTTCAAGAAGAAAGATATCGCCGATGTGAAGCAGGAATTTCACATGGATGTAACGAAGGTTAAATAAAACTCTAAATGCTACTTGCGCCGTCCCCGGCGCAAGCTTCACTGGTAACGCCGCCGAGGACGGCGGCTTAAGCAAGTAAAAACGAGCAGTAAAGATAAATATGGAATTTACCGAAAAACGACAACACTGGAAAAGAATCAACGCGTTGACTCCGCAAAAGCTGGAGCTGGCTCATCGCATCCTGAATGAAATTCGCGAGGGACAGGATGTGATGAGTGTGATTCGCCGCAACCCGCTTGCCGAGGGTGGATATTTAAACAAGGCGGCATTGGTCGCTGCCTACAATGAAATGATCGCAACCGGTGCAATTCAACCCGATGTGGCCTTGCTGGACCGTATCCGCATGAAGCCGATGCGCACGCTTTCCGGCGTGACCACGGTGACCGTGTTAACCAAACCATATCCCTGCCCCGGAAAATGCATCTTCTGCCCCACTGATGTGCGAATGCCGAAGAGCTATCTACCCGATGAACCCGGTGCGATGCGCGCGCTGGAACATGCATTTGATCCGTATGTGCAGGTTGAATCACGTTTACGAGCGCTGACCAATCTCGGCCATCCCACCGATAAGATCGAGTTATTAATTCTAGGCGGCACCTGGTCTTCGTATCGGCGTGATTATCAGGAATGGTTTGTCAAGCGCTGTTTCGATGCGATGAATGAAATTAACGAAGATAGGTTCAAAGAAGAGCCAAAAGAAAAATCTTCGAATCCTGATGTGGAGCTCGCCAAAGCACAGGCGATCAATGAAACTTCCGCACATCGCAACGTGGGGCTGGTGATCGAGACGCGTCCTGACGAGATCAATCCAGATGAAATCAAATGGCTCCGCCATCTCGGCGTGACCAAGGTGCAGATGGGCGCACAGAGCTATGACGATCATATTTTGGAGATCAACAAGCGCGGACATGATGTCGAATGCACACGCAATGCGGTGGCATTGCTGCGTGCCGCTGGATTTAAAATTGTTTTGCATTGGATGCCGAATCTTTTGGGAGCCACGCCTGAAAGTGATCGTTTGGATTTTGCGAAACAGTGGGTTGATTTTTGTCCGGATGAAATCAAGATCTACCCCAATCAATTGCTGGCCAATGCCGAACTCTATGAATACTGGCAGCGCGGTGAGTTTCATCCCTATACTACGGAAGACCTCGTGGAATTGATCGCGGACATCAAGCCCGCCATTCCACGTTATTGCCGCGTGAATCGTGTCATCCGCGATATTCCGGGCAACAATGTTGTCGAAGGAAATACGCGCACCAGCTTGCGGCAGGATGTGCAGGAAGAAATGAAGAAACGCGGCACACGCTGTCAGTGTATTCGCTGCCGCGAAGTCAAAGGCAAGGTCGTTGAATTATCATCGCTAAAAATGGATGATCTCGTCTATTCTGCGGGCAAAGCCGAAGAGCATTTTGTTTCATTCATCACATCCGATGATGGACTTGCTGGCTTTATCCGACTGTCATTGCCTTTAGACGGGTCCCCTGAAACAGGTTTATCCGATCTAAACGGCGCAGCATTGATCCGCGAAGTGCATGTGTATGGACAGTCTCTTGCAGTGGGCGCGGAAAAAACAGGAGCGGCGCAACACGTTGGGTTGGGTACTCGCCTGCTCGAAGAGGCCGAATCAATCGCACAAAAAAATGGATTTAATAAACTTGCAGTGATCTCCGCAGTGGGCACACGCGAATACTATATCGGCCGCGGCTTTGAACGCGGCGAATATTATCTGGTGAAGAAAATCTAGCTTCCCAATTCCTGTAAACGCTTCAATCGTTCCGCTTCCTCCTCGACCAGCCACGCATCCCCGCTCAAAATTTCATATGCCTTCGCAAAATAAGCCCGCGATTCTTCTTTGCGATTCAAAGCCAGCAAACATTCCCCGATCTCTTCAAAAACATACCCGTCTGTTTCACCGGCGGCTTTAAATTCCTTTTCCAACTCAAGCTGTTTGGATAATGCCTCTTCGATTTGATTCAGCGAACGGAGAGTCCGGGCTACGCACCAGGTTGCGATTCGAATCTCACTTGCGCTTCCTTTCGACCTGCGGAAGGCTTCGGCTTTCTCGAAGATCTCCAACGCTGATTCATATTTCCCCATGTCGTGATATGACCAGCCTGTGTTGTTGTACAACGATCCCAACCAGCCGCGTGCTCTTTCGTCAGACGAGGATTCTGCCAGTTGAATGGCTCCCAGATTCAAAGTCAAGGCAGAAGCGGGGTCTGCGATGATCGCCAGCATGTGGATCGCATCCACCGCGTAAAAATCCTTACCTAATGCTTTCGCCAACTCCAGCGCCTGTTCAAAATAAGACTTTGCCTTATCTGCCTGCTTTGACGAATTGAACACCCGCCCGCGCTCCAAACAATAGCGGACCTGTACGCGAGAATTTTCAATTAACTCTTTTTCGACCATATCCAGAGTTTGATGTGCTTCCTCAAATTTTCTTTGCAATCCCTGCGCACGGGCAATTTGGGTCAGCAGTTCAAGATGTGCCGATTCGCTGGTTGGAATCTGCTGCAACATTTCACGGAATTTTATTTCTGTTGCTTCGGGATCGGAATAATCCCAAAGTGAATCGAAATCAGGAAGCTTCTGCGTTGACATGTAAACCTTTCTCCCTGGAGGTAGCTTCAATTTCCATTACATCAGGGAAGAAGAAACCGATAACACCCATGACTGTGCAGGAAATCCCTGCGATCACAAACCATGGCTGGATCCCAAAACGGTCTGCAAGCGGCCCCACGATAATCAATGCAATCGGCGAGACCAACATGGCTGCGCTTTGTATGAACGCGAAGACTCGTCCCTGCATATCGGGCTTGATGCTGGATTGCAAGGTTGCACCGATCGAGCCGTTGACGATGGGAATGATCAAACCAAAAGCCGTATTAATCACCAATCCAAAGATAAACAAATTGGATGGAATGATTCCGATGCCAAAGACGAGGACCCCCATCAAGATCAAGCCAAAGAGCGCGGTAACGATCTTGCGTCTAAATCCTCCCCACACACCTAAAACGAGTCCGCCGATGAGAGTGCCCACCGAAAACAGAGACAGCCACAGACCAAGCTGCGAAGCGTCTCCGTTGAAGTGTTTCGTGATCAGCAAGGGAGTCAACGGCTCGGTGGCGCTGAAGAAAAAGTTGATCACCATTGCTAAAATTAGAATGATGACAAGTCCACGCCAAGCGGCAATGTAGCGATAGCCTGCTGCAAAATCCTGCCAGAAAGTGGATGCGGCATTTTCACCGCGTTCAGGTTGCGGGATATGTGTGAAGAATACGATTGAAATAGCGATCAGTGCCGTACTGATATCAATTCCAAGAATGCCCTGCATGGGAAGGACTGCCAGTAAAAATGCACCGAGTGGTGCGGAGATAATACTCATGCCGCCATACAAGGCTTGATTGAATCCCTGCACACGGCCAAGTTGATCTTTTGGAACAAGCAGCACCACTGATGCGCCAAACGCGGATTGATGAAACCCGCCGGCAACAGCACGAGTCAATAGCACCAAATAAATATGCCAAACCTGCACCGATCCCATGGCAAATAAAACTGCGAGGATCAGCGTAACCAAGGCAACAGTTCCATCGGCAAACATAAGAATGAGGCGTCGGTTGCCGCGGTCCACCCAGGTGCCGATGAACGGCGAAAGGAGTACCTGTGGCAGCAATCCCATCATGGATGCGATCGAAAGCGTGGTCGCCGATTGCGTGGTTTGCGTAAGATGCCAGATGATGGCGAACTGCACCAGTTGACTACCGAGCAGCGAAAGCGCCTGCCCGGTCCAAAGTGTGTAAAAACGAGCCGCCCATTTTTCGTTTATGTTTTCCATGACACCTTTATCCTCTAAAAAATTTTGTGGATGTTAATCCAGACCTCTGAGTGTGACAACCTCCTCCAGTGGGGTGAAAACTAAGTTCCATCAATTTTTCGGCAATGACTGAAATATCAGCATGGTAAGATATGAGGCTTATTATAGGAAAAGAGAAAAACAGCAAGAATCGGGTGGAGTTTTTTCTCGTTGAACATACAATCGTTGTATCACTAATTTACAAACAGGCAAACGCCTTAAAAATACAGGAGTTAAATTGAAAACAAAACATTGGATCGTATTCATCATCCTCGGCCTCATCTGGAGTTCCTCCTTCATGTGGATCGAGATCGGGCTGCGGGAAATTGGCCCGTTCACTCTGGTTGCCTTCCGCGCCTTCTTTGGGCTTTTATTTGGGCTGGCTGTGATCTTTATTCAAAAAGTACAAATCCCCCGTACATTGAAACAATGGGTCCCTCTGATTGTCCTCGGATTAACCAACATTGCCATTCCATTTGCCTTGATCACATGGGGACAGGAATCCATTGATTCCGGCGTTGCCTCCATTCTGGATGCAACCGTTCCGCTGTTCACCATTCTGCTTGCGCATTTCATGCTGGATGATGACAAAATGACCACACCAAAGGTATTGGGACTGCTGGTTGGCTTTGCGGGTGTGGTCGTGTTGATGAGCAAGGATATCGGCGCTTCACTTGGATCACTTTGGGGGCAGCTGGCTGTGGTCCTCGCCTGCGTGTTTTATGCAGGCAGCGCCATCTACACACGCAAGTTTACGGAAGATACGCCTGGCATCATGCGCAGCATGGGTCCCTTGGCTTCCGCTACCGCCACCATGGGTGTCACCGCATTTTTCGTGGAAGCGCCGTTTCAAATTCCACAATTGCCCATTACATGGATCGCGCTGTTATGGCTGGGCATTCTTGGTTCCGGGCTTGCCTTTCTTATCGCGTTTTATTTGATGCATGAGATCGGACCCACCCGCACCACGATGGTCACATATTTATTTCCGCTGGGTGGTGTTACACTTGGCACCATCTTCCTGGATGAAAAATTAACATGGCAGATCGTTCTGGGAGCAGTTCTTATCATCGGCAGTCTCGTGATCGCCAATTGGAAAACAAAACAAGCATGACTCATCGTTCGGGCTTCGTCGCCATCATTGGTCGGCCTAATGTAGGAAAATCCACCCTGCTTAATGCGTTGCTTGGGCAGAAGATCGCTGCGGTTTCACCGCGTCCACAGACCACGCGCAAACGCCAGCTCGGGATCCTCACAACGGAAAATGCGCAAGTGGTTTTTGTGGATACCCCCGGCTTGCATAACGCAAAACATAAACTGGGCGAATTTTTAAATCAGGAAGCGCAGGAAGCCCTCGATGGCGTGGATTTGATCCTCTGGCTGGTGGATGCATCCTCCGAACCGACAGAGGACGACATCCAGATCGGCGGTATGCTCAACAAGGTCGCGCGTCGGACTCCCCGCATGCTGGTCCTGAACAAAATAGATGCGCTCAAAGCTGACGCCGACGGCGAATCCGTCCGCGAGAAAACCTATTCCGATCTGCTGAGTCAGGCTCCCGTTAAGAAAGTATCCGCAGCGAAGCGGACCGGGCTCGGCGAAATGATGGAGACTCTGATCAGCCTTCTTCCGGAGCGACCAGCTGAATATCCCGAAGAACAGATCACGGATCTATATGAACGCGAGATCGCGGGCGATTTAATTCGTGAAGCTTGTTTACTGCAATTGCGTGATGAAGTACCGCACAGTCTGGCGGTACGCATTGATGAATTCACCGAACGCGACAACGGCATGGCCTACATCGGCGCGACTATTTTTGTGGAACGCGAATCGCAAAAGGGAATCGTCATCGGCGAAGGCGGCAAGATGATGAAATCCATCGGCAGCGCCGCAAGAAAACAAATAGAAGAGATGGGCGGACGAAAAGTCTTTTTGGAATTGCGCGTGAAAGTTGAAAAAGATTGGCGCGATAACCCCAATGCATTGAAACAACTTGGATATGTAAAAAAGAAGTAGGGGGTGACCCGCTAATCGCTAAGATTCAAAAATGTCTTGCAAGGATACCTTGCAAGACATTTTGCTTGATTGCACTGAAGGGTCGCCCCTACACCGTAATCAACGACCCTTCAACGGCTTGAAACCTTCGCCCAATGCTTCATGCGCGACCCCGATGACCATAAAGGCTTCGGGATCGATTTCATGAACGATGGCTTTCAACGAAGAAACTTCCGCAAGCGACACCACGCAATATAAAACAGGACGTGAATTTCCGGTGTAACCACCCTTGCCTTCAAGATACGTCACGCCGCGGCCGATCTCATCGATCACACGCGTGGACACTTCATCAGGCTTTCCGGTGATGATCATCGCCGTGCGGACGGTGGCTCCACCTTCGAGCACGGTCTCGGAAACGAGTCCGCTCACATACAAAGCGATCATCGCGTACAAAGCCTGTTTCCATCCAAAAATAAACCCGGCAGATAAGATCACAGCCGAATCAACTATAAGATAACTTTGGGTCATCGAAATGCCGCGCCAGTTATTGAGGATGCGCGCCAAAATATCCGAACCGCCGCTCGTGCCGCGCGCGCGATAGACCATTCCGTATCCAACACCACTGACGATCGCGCCATATAATGAATTGAGAAAAATATCACCCTGCAAGTCGTTGATCAAATATTGAGACGATTGAACAAAGGAGGGGATCTTCAATAATAAATCCGTAAACACGGAATATGTGAGGATTGCAACGGCAGTTCTCATTGCGAATTTGACTCCCCCAAGAAAGCGCCAGCCGAGCACAAACAACGGAACATTACCGATCAAGACCATCAAACCGATGGGCCAGCCTGTGAAATGATTGATCAACTGTGAAATTCCGCTTACGCCGCCGGAAGCAAGATTGGCAGGGATAAAGAATAATCGCAGGCTTACTGCCTGAATCAAACTGGAGAGAATGATCAATAAATAATCACGAAGGGTGGGCCAGTACTTTTTCATAAATTTCCTCACAATGAAATCATTATAGTCGAAGGTTTCCACTCCCTACTCTCACTGGTACAATGACGCCCTATGAAAATAAAAAACTGGCAATTCTGGCTTGGCGTTTTAATCAGCGTCCTGTTTATCTGGCTTTCCCTGCGGGGGCTAAAATTAAATGAATTTTGGGGCACGGTTCAAAAGGCGAACTATTTCTGGCTGATCCCGGGCATCGGCGTGTATTTTATCGGCGTATGGGTGCGGGCATGGCGCTGGCATTACCTGCTCAAGCCGATCAAGGAAATTCCAACCAAAACCATGTTTCCGATCACCACCATTGGTTATATGGGCAACAATATTTATCCCGCGCGTGCCGGTGAAGTGTTGCGCGCCGTGATCTTAAAACGAAAAGAAGGCGTCCCGGTCTCCGCCTCACTGGCGACCATCATCGTGGAACGCATCTTCGATGGTGTGGTGATGTTGGCGTTTGTGTTCGTCAATCTGTCTGAACTGGCAAAACTCACCGGCGCATCAGGGTTTGTGGGCAATATTCAACAGGTCGCCATCATAGGCACCGGTGTCTTTCTTGGCGCCTTGCTCGTATTTTTGCTGGCAGCCATGTTCCCGCAGGTGACTGCAAAGACCGGTACCTGGCTGGTTGAGAAATTAACTCCGCAGCGATTGCACGAAAAGATCACCGGTGTGATGAATAAATTTCTGGATGGACTCGCTTCGCTGCGATCTCCACTTAACGTGTTGATGGTCTTCTTTACTTCAGTCATTATCTGGCTGTTGGAGACGGGCAAATACTGGTTCGTGATGCATGCTTTCAATTTTCAGGTGTCGTTCTTTGCATTGATGTTGATGAATGGCATTGTGAATCTTGCAACGACGATTCCATCCGCACCGGGATACATAGGCACCTTCGACGCACCGGGCATTGCCGTGCTCACTGCCTATGGCGTGGACCAGGCCACTGCCGCAGGCTACACCTTAACCCTGCATGTGGCACTCTGGCTGCCCATTACGATTTTAGGCGCGTACTTCCTCGCACGCGAAGGCATTAAATGGAGCGACTCATTACGGGCGGAAGCAGAGTAAACAGCACACATTAAGCCGGGTTATACTTGAAACATCACACGACCAAGCCCATATCCACAAAGGCAAGGTAATAAGGATGACACAGGCCCAACCCATTAAAAAAAGAGTGCTGATCGCAGACGATGTCCAGGAGACTCGTCGCAATACGCGCGTCATGCTTTCGATGATCGACAGTTTGGAAGTGGTCGCGATCGCCACCAATGGGGTGCAGGCAGTTGAAATGGCACGGGAATATAAGCCGGATATCGTCGTGATGGATATCAACATGCCGGAATTGAACGGGCTGGCTGCTTACAAAAAAATGTCCCGCGAAAACCCGAAAATAGCCTGCATCATTATCTCTGCGGAAAGAGACGCCGCAACATTCCGCGCCGCCGCTTCGATTGGGATCAAAAACTATCTGATCAAACCATTCATTATGGATGAGCTCGAAAAGGCCGTGAAGGAAGTCATTCACCGGCTGGATCATCCCGAAGACGACGCTGCAACCCCGGATATTCCACTCGAAAAAAGTGAAGCCTATCTCAGGCAGCTTGCAGATGAATACACAACAGAAAAACGCACAGACGACAAGGCCATCGAAGTATTTGAAGAGGTCATCAATTTACCCAATTGTGAATTGCGCTGGGTGCAAACCCTGGCAATGATCTACACCATTCGCCAGCAATGGGGCAAACTTAAAACGCTTGCCGAACAGATCGAACAAAGAAATATTACCTTCTAGACATTACGGAGCGACATTTTGAAAATAGCAATTATCGGCGCAGGATATGGCGGCATGGCCGCCGCATGGGACTTGAAAAAAGCGGGTCATGATGTGATCATTTTCGAATCGGCAAATTATGTGGGCGGGCTGGCAAGCGGCTTCAAGGAACCGCATTGGGATTGGTCGGTGGAAAAGTTCTATCATCACTGGTTTCAATCGGACAGCGAAATGCTTGGGATGATCCGTGAATTGGGATTGGAAGACAAGGTCATGTTCCCGCGCCCGCTGACGGTGATGCTCTACAAAAATAAATGGTATCCCTTTGACTCGATACTCAACGCGCTTCGTTTTCCCGGACTTGGGTTTGGACTGAACAAAATTAGATTCGGCTTTGTCGGATTGTTTCTGCGCCTCACGAATAATTGGCAGGCGCTGGAAAAAGTCACTGCCCATGAATGGATGCTGAGGTATGCCGGCAAGCAAGTCTATGAACAAATGTGGGAGCCGCTGTTGATCGGAAAATTCGCCTCTTTCTATAAAGAGGTCAACATGGCGTGGCTGTGGGCGCGTATGCATGCGCGCACCACACGTCTCGGCACATTTGAGGGTGGATTTCAAAATTTTGCAAATTTGTTCGCTGAAAAACTCAAAGAACGCGGAGTCGAGATCAGGCTTGGGGTGAGTATCAAGTCCATTAAACGGGAGCAGGCGTCGGGTAGTTTGAGCGTGGACGGCGAAGCGTTCGACAAGGTGCTGGTCACCACGTCCCCAAATCTGATTGCAAAGTTATGTCCCGATCTCCCTGAAAATTATTTGAAGGGCCTGTTGGAATTGAAATCGATGGGCGCGGTGGTAATGACCTTGTCACTCAAGCATTCCATTTCAAAAGATGGCTATTACTGGTTCAACGTGCCAAAGGAGGAAGGCTATCCGTTTTTGGCGCTGGTGGAACACACAAACTTTGTGCCGAAGGAACATTTTGGCGGCGATCACATTGTGTATGCCGGCGACTATTTGGAATTGGGCCACGAATATTTTTCGATGAGCGACGAACAGTTGCTGGAAAGATTTATCCCCGCGTTCCAAAAGTTCAACCCGGAATTTTCGCGTGATTGGGTCAACAAGATCTGGGTGAACAAAACCAATTACGCCCAGCCGGTGCCTTTGGTGAATCATTCAAAAAATATCCCCGCGATCCAAACACCGATTGATGGATTATATTTCGCTTCGATGAGCCAGGTCTACCCGTGGGACCGCGGCACGAACTTTGCCGTGGAGATTGGAAGAAAAGCTGCGCGGATGATGAAGTAAAAGTTTTCAACTACCCTTAAGAAATGTTTTTATATCTTTAGCCTGTTCATAGGGTTGAAGGTAAAGTCCACAAATTTTCCTTACACTAGAAAGAGAAATGTTTTTTATTTTACACCAAGCTTGTACAGCCTGATTAGCAGAATGCTCCACTTCAGAGAATTCAATATTTGCTCTAACAGTTGAAGCTTTACAAGAAATTAAATCCAAAATCTTAAGAGGTTCATCTCTTTCAACATATTCATGTTTTAGGCTATACAGGATAGGGATGTATTTCTCTTCAAACTCGATTAAGACAAACATATAAGGTGTGGTTTCTGAGCAAGTCTTTGCACTTAAAATATAGTCGTACAATTCCTCAGCCCGAGGGCGGTTTTGTTCAAGAACAGCTGTGTGGCTTAATATAGATTCTGCCCAAAGCCCACCGATTGAATCTAAAGCATCTTCCTCTCTTGTTAGTTTCTCAACATCTATCTCTTCTTCAAGTCTTCTCTCTGTATACTCATTTTCTGAAATAACACTGGAGCCTAAAATATTTCTTGATTTTTCATGGCGATATGTTATTCGCTCAAATATCTCTTTTATATCTTCGCAAACTGCTGATTCTTCATTTGAAAAATCAACGACAGATGGCACAAGCCTATACAGATGTACTACCCGGTTAGGGTCTGTCGTCATTCTTAAGACTCGTCCCGCTCTTTGAAATAGAGCATCAGCACTTTTTGGTGGATCATAATTAACAACTGTATCAGCATCTTGCAGATTAACTCCTACGCCATCGGCATCAGTACATATTAATACATCATATTCTTCATCTGGAATGTAATCAGAGTCAGGATCATAAGAATATGGAGAAAATTTCTTTAGTACCTCGGAACGATTTTCTTTCAATCCCTGACCATTCTCAGTAAAATCAACTGTGCATCCGATTTTAAGTTCTTCTTTAAAATACTCCTCCAAATTTGTCAACAGATATCTTGCAGTTATATATCTATTGACAAACACAATAACTTTGCCTCTCCCCTTCACACAATGCTCCCGAATTATTCCTATTAGCTTAAGACTTTTACTATCTCGCATCGCATCAAAGCTAGCGAGATTTCCTGCTATTGGGTTTAATAAATACTCTCGTTCCTTTTTCCCTAAATACATTAAAGTTTTGTTTTCCTGCGAGACCTCCTCATCATCTTCTCCAAATGCTGAAAGGTTTTTATCTATAGTTTCCAACATAGCAAAGGGCGAACTAAGCCAGCTTTCAATCGCCACCTTGCGGCTCGTGTCAGTAACTCCTTCTAATGTTTTCTGAGTGTCATCGTCATATCGGAAACTTGGGGTTTTATTAGCCTGGTCAAAATACCGATTGTCAAAAGCATTTTTTAAATCCGACATAAAAAACAAATCATAACGTACAGAGTAGAGTTTTATAATTTCGGGCAAATATCGAATTTCATTAGACATCTGTATAAATGTTCTGCCATTTTTATCTACATCTCCCCGATCTCTAGCCATCTTTAAGACATGAGGTAAACCTAATATTGTCACCACTGGCAATTTAGTAAATCCATCCGAATCCTTAACTTCCCAAGGAATTAATTTGTCAGATGAATCTTTATTTCGATGTGGTAATAAATACAATAAGCTATTTAAGTTTTGATAATTAGTACCATATACCGTTGCAGTCAGGAGAAAGATTTTAGCATCTGCCTTAACTGCAGGAATTAAGCGTTTATATACTGAACTCTCTTGTCCCTTAACCATCTTCAAAAGCAATTGATTTCTAAAAAAATGCGCCTCATCAATTATGACAAGAGTCTCACTATCACAAGCCACCAGAGCTTTTTCAAGTTGAGCTACCTGTGATTTAGGATTTTTGGAAGATTTTTTAAAAAGTATACTTGTATTGAAATATTTTACAGGAATATCAAAATCGTCAAAATCTTTTTCCCAATTATCCATAACTCCTTTTGGGGCTATTAGAATCACACGTTTTACTTTATGTGAGAGCAATAAGTATCGAGCAATTTCTACTCCGATAGTTGTCTTCCCTAACCCTGTAGCAGCAACAATTAATCCTCCACCGAATTTATCTGCTTGATTAATGGCATTTATGATAACGCCCTTTTGATAATATGTAGGTATCTTCGCACGAGGTTTTCTCTTTAAATCTGGTAAATTATTTAGAAGAAGTAATGTTTTCAAGTAAACATCAAAAGGTGAGGCCAAATCAGTCAGTGCTTTTAGTCTTTCTACAAGTTCAGCCAATACATCTCGAGCTTCCTGTGCTGCAATGTCATACCATTCAGAAAACAGATCGATTTGTCCTAAATCTTTACTTACGCTAGCTTGTTCAGCCGATTCTTTCAAGCCTAACCCTGTATAATTTGCCGAGCCATGCCAAATATATTTGTTGTCACATATATAAAATTTACAATGAAATCTCAGCTGCATTTCCCGCGCATCTTTAATAATAAATTGCTTGTCGTCTATTCGTTGCAGCAAATCAAGGATTGCATCATGTAAATCCTCATCACAATCTCCAAAATCATCAACAATCTCTTTTATTAGTGCATCCTTGGCGTGAATACCTTCTTCTCGCCCAACCAGAATTTGAAGTTTGGTTTTGGGCAATATAAACTCTTTACCAATCTTATATCCTTTTAAGGTGAAGTAGGCACTAGCAATACGTATAGTATTCTGGGCATGAGGAAAATATGCCTTAATAAATTCAAGCCCTACTCCTGACCCAACTCCCGAAAGTGGGTGACCATTAGAGTCGCGTTGCAACTTTAGTTCCAACTTCGATTTACTTGCCATATCAAATATACTCCTTTGTCTTCCACCCAAACAACCAGCAACGCAATTCTACAACATAAATTTCCCTAGTATCGGATAAAATCGGCTCTGTTCCCATACTAATTCAAGGATGTAATTTGAATGAAACTTTCATAAAGCCTCGATATGACTCAGGTGGGTTTGCCGGAACCCCAACACGAATCAAGGAAGCATTTGCCTCAAAAAAATATGATGCGGTTGTTTTGTTTTTTATCGATGCCTTCGGCTGGCGGTTCTACGAACGCTTTCAGGATGCGCCATTCATCAAGCGCATGGAAAAGAACGGCAGGATCGAGAAGCTCACTTCTCAATTCCCGTCCACGACCGCGGCGCATGTGACGACCATGCACACGGGGCTGCCTGTCGGTCAAAGCGGCGTGCATGAGTGGTATTACTACGAGCCGCATGTGGATCGGGTGATTTCACCGCTGTTATTTTCCTTTGCCGGCACAAAGGAACGGGACACCTTGAGTATCACAAAGGTCAACCCAGAGTCATTGTATCCAACTGGAGTGTTGTATCCCGAATTAAAAAAGATGGGTGTGGAATCTTTCAACTTTGGCCTGCGCGATTTCACCCCGTCCACTTATTCGAAAATCGTGATGAAGGGTTCTGAAATGCGTTCGTACAAAACGCTTTCGGAAGCCCTGGTAAATGTGGGTCTGCTGCTCGAAAAACGAACGAAGCCCGCTTACATTCAATTGTATTTTGACAGGATCGATGCCATCGCCCACGAATATGGCCCCGCCTCCGTGCAAACCGAAGCGGAGATCGAAACCTTCCTGATGATGATGGAAACTCATTTCGAGCGAATGTTTGATGGAAAAAAGAAAATCCTTTTTCTGATGACCGCCGACCACGGCATGTGCGAAGTGGACCCGCGGACCACGATCTACTTAAACAGGGATCCAAATTTCTCCGGCGTGGAGCGCTTCATTAAACCAAACCGAAAAGGGGAACTGCTTGTACCGGCCGGCTCTCCCCGCGACATGTTCCTCTACATCAAAGACAATATGCTGGACGAGGCACAGGCCTTTCTTTCCACAAGATTGGCGGGTAAAGCCGACGTGGTCAAAACGGAGACCCTGATGAAAGAAGGATACTTCGGCCCGGAGGTATCCACTCGTTTCAAGGAGAGAGTTGCCAATCTGGTAGTGCTTCCTTATCGCTATGAATCGGTCTGGTGGTATGACAAGGACAAATATGTGCAGCGATATTACGGCCATCACGGCGGCTTGACCCCGCAGGAGATGGAAACCATTTTGTATTCATGCGAAATTTTGTAGACAAAAGACGACTCAGGTTGAGTCGTCTTTTGTCTATTTTATTCGATGCGTCCGTGCGGGTATGGACTCCAATTGCAAAGGTTGATCATTTTTGTGGTTTGTCCACCGTACACTTGAACGGGGATCATTAAATTGGTGTTCGGGTCAGCGTAGGCGCCTTCGAGATTGTATCCGGGCGCCCAGGCATGGACGTAATACGAGCCGTTGGGAAGTAACACGCTATATGTGTTCTGCGCTTCCGCGATGGCAAATTGGATCGTTTCATTCGTTCCAATTCTGTCAAAGTACAGGGTCATCGGCGGATTGAACTCGCTTGGATAACACAGGCTGCCGGTCACTGTGCCATGCGGCAGGTCTTTTTCCTTGACGTTGATGTCGATATAGAATGCGATGTTGGCCTTGTCACCGGTGCCGAAGAGTGCGCCGGATGGATTGCGCAGCATCCAATAGCTTGTATAACTTCCGGCACTGGTCGGGGCTGTGAGCGTGATGGAAATGTCCACGGTTTGGCCGGGTGCCACATAGTTCGATAAACGAGCAGAGGTTGTCCCGCCCATTTGATCGCCATTGTTGAAAACCAGCATGTAATCCGGGGTCCAGGTGCAGGTGCCGCGATTCTTTAATCTCCACGTTTTTGTGAAGGTCTCGCCGGGGTTGAGTGTGGTGCCATCGGGGATGCTGATATCTTTGACGAAGGTCACCCAGTCACAATACGTGGTGGCAGTGGACAATGCCGTGGATGTGGGAGCAGGCGTATTGGTAATTTGAACAATAATCGGCGTGGAAGGAAGCGGGGTTTGAGTCGGCGCGTTCAACGTCATCGCCAGCATGGTTTGCGTCACCATGGCTTGAACCGTCGCCTGCGGGTCTTCCGCTGACTTTGATCCGATGACTTGTGCCGCGACAAGCGTGATCGGGAAAAGTGCCATCATGCCGAGGAATAAAATTCCAAAAACAATAAGGATGGTGTTGGTCGATAGTTTCATGAGTACCTCTTAAGTTCCTTTGCCTCCCTCAAACGAGCATCGCATTAAAAAAGTTCCCAGCCTTCGGCGAATTTCCTAAAAAATCGGATAAAATCAATCCATTATGATCAACTCTGACATTCTCACCCCCTTGCTTCTCTCTGCATTCAACAAAGAGATCACCTGGCTGGAGGCATCCACTCGTTTTCCTTTGGAAGAGTTCATCGACACGTTCTATCGCACCCGGGAGCGGACGCGTGCCAGCCTGGAAGATCTCACGAATGAACAGGTGGCCTTTACATCGCCGGTTCATCCATTCTGGTCGATCAGCGAATCAGTGACGCATCTGATCTTCACCCAGGGTTTTTATCACAACAAATTACTGGATATTTCCACCAGCCAGCTTGCCCACGCTGTGGAAGCGCCGCGCGGTTTTGGCGAAGGCGCAAAGACGAATGTTCCGGTCAGCGATCTGACAGCCAGCTTGGCCGCTGCCACAAGCAGAATTCGTGTGGTGATTGAAGGCACCCGCCGCGACCATAACCCGGAGAAGACCGAGTTCAACTCTGCATTTGGACAATGCACCTACAACACCTGGATGCTGCTTTTGCTGGGTCATGAGGTGGATCATCTACGGCAGATCGCAGCCGTTCGTGGGCTGGCTCGCAATGAGTCAAAATAAATAAAAACGCAGGCGAATGCCTGCGTTTTTATTTATTTATCATCCAGCACCCAATCTCTTGCCTCTTCAAGACTCGAGAATTGCCTAAAGTTATAGCCGCGATTCTTAAACACGGTTTCCATAAATTGCGTGTTCTCATTGAGAGTTTTGAAGACCATGGCGATCTTCCACTTGCGTGAGATGCCGATTTGCTCGTTAATGCTGGGACGCTGATAATATTCTGCTATGGCAAGGTCAAACTCCGTCGCACGATGATCCACGATCTGTCTTGTACTCTGATGCTCTGACATTGCCGCAACCGCATCGGCAACCATTTTATTGGCTTCATTTGCGGTCAGCCGTCCGCACGTTTTTATGTATAAAGTCTTTATTTCTTCCCAATATTCAATTGTCCATTCCATATTAATATCACCAATAAAATACAAGCCGGGATTGGCCTACTGCGGCCTGTCTCTGTTTGCATTAAGGCTACGACTTATCTGCCCAGAGGAAGCCCAACAAAAACAACTCCGCCACCTTTGCATAATATCCAATGGCGCTGGAAGTTCCTGCGACAAAGGTCTTGTCGCCCATGACGACCCATAGAATAATGGTCAAGATGGTGTACCCAACCAAGACCCACCAGACCATTTTATGTCTTTGTTGAAAAAGGGGCATTGGCAGAAAGTAGGCTCCAAGCAGCCCTAAATATCCCAAACCATTCAACACGATCGGGTCGGGACCCATCTTCGAGAACAGCTCCAGGTGAAGGATGGCGGTTGCCAACCCGGCGACAAGAATTCCGATCTGTTTGCCTGTTAATTTCATCTCTCTCTCCTTTGGGTGAATATTCTAAGTAAAGACTGGCGAACACATCAAGATTATACGTCTCTTGCAACTCAAATACAAAATTCATTACAAGGGTTTCATTCATTTCGAAGTGAGAGTAAAATGGACTTCGTCATATTCACCCACCGAAGTTCGGCGGGTACCTCAACTACAAGGAGAATTCCCCCCATGTATCACACCATTATCATAGTCGGTAACGTAGGCAAGGACCCTGAAATGCGCTACACCCCGTCAGGTCAGGCCGTGACCTCGTTTTCCGTGGCCACCAACCGACAATATACCGCCGGCAACGGTGAGCAGGTCAAAGAGACCATCTGGTTCCGCGTTTCCACATGGGGCAAAACAGCGGAAGTTTGCAATCAATACGTCAAGAAAGGTTCGAAGGTATTGATCGAAGGACGCCTCACCCCGGATAAGAACACCGGCGGTCCGCGCATCTGGACCAAGCAGGACGGCTCCTCCGGCTCTTCGTTTGAAGTCACAGCCTCAACCGTGCGCTTCCTCTCTTCACGCGGCGAAGGCGATGGCAGCGGACCGATGGCTGGCGGCGGTGGTATGGAAATGGCCGAGCTTCCTCCCGAAGACGACATTCCATTTTAATTAATTTCATTTAATCCAAATTCAATGACTGATTAAATGATAAAGCATAATCCCATGACCACACCTTCCGTTCCTCAAAAACCACAACCTGGCCCAACGCTCGAACTTCCCGCGGACCTGGATATCGTCTACGCCAACCTCGCGCGCATTGCGCATTCGCCGTCTGATATCGTGATCGACTTCGCTCACATTCTTCCCGGCGAAGCCACAGCAAAGATCCGCTCGCGCATCGTGATGACCCCGCTTAGTGCAAAATTATTGGTACGGGCACTCACTGAAAATATCGCGCGATACGAAGCTGCGTTTGGCGTCATCAACGTACCGGTCAACAGCACGCTGGCTGAAAATTTATTTAAACCGTACCAACCGCCAAACGAACCTCCGAAAGAATGATCCATGCATAAACTCGAAGCGATCACAGAACAGATTCGAAAAGTGTTCGACGCGCGCACCTCCGCACGTGACCTTGCCCTCGCGCAGGCGCGTCAGTTGACCCGTGCGTGTTCGCTCGCCATTCGTGCTGTGCATCGCGACGAAGTGGATACGATGAAAACGCATCTCGAAGAGGCGCGTCAACTGGCCGATACACTTCGCAGCTCGCTCGCTCAATATCCCGACTTGTTCTATGCAGGCTACACCCAGGACGCTCTCAAGGAATTTGTCGAAGCGAACGTCACTTGTTCACTCATTAGAAACGAACCGCTTCAGACTCCCGAAGACCTGCTCGTTGATCCTTCGACCTATCTCAACGGGTTGGCAGAAGTTGTAGGCGAACTACGCCGCCGCACGCTCGATATTCTTCGTCACGGATATTCACAGGAAGCGGAACGATTGCTCGGTATCATGGACGAGATCTATTCCGTGCTCGTCACCATGGATTACCCCGATGCGATCACCAACGGCCTGCGCCGTCAAACCGACCTCGCCCGCGGCATCATCGAAAAGACCCGCGGTGACATCACCTTCAGCCTGCGCGGCGAGCATTTGGAAAAATCCATCGGGAAGTTGATCGATCAATTGAACAGCGATCAGGCATAGGCGCGGAACGAAGCGTTATTAATTTCAAGGAGAAATTTCAAAGGCATGGCAAAAGCAGGTAAAAAATATCCGCTGGTGGTTTACACAACGATGATGAATCGCTGGTGGCCCGCGGTATTTACGTTGGGGATCGCAGTCCTTGGGTATGCCTATGGCTTGCGTTGGATGGGTGAGGAAGCGCGCAAATGGCAGATCATGGCGGGTGCCGGAGCTTTGGTGACGGTGGCCGGGTTGGTGATCCTCACCATTCGCAAATTCGCATATATTCAATTATTCCCCACATATTTCCGTTTGGTAACGCCTTTCCTGCGATTGAACGTTTCCTACAAAAGAGTCCGCCGCACCTCCACAACAACATTCGGTGCGGTATTTCCGCCAAGCAGTGTTTCAAAGTGGCGCGCGGAAATTGTTCAACCGCTGGCAAAGATGACCGCCATCGTGATCGAGCTGACCGGTTATCCGGTATCACGCACTGCATTGCTTTTCTTTTTATCCCCGTTCTTTTTCAAGGACAAGACACCGCATTTTGTGATCCTCGTGGAAAATTGGATGCAATTCAGTTCAGAGTTCGAAAGCGCCCGCACAGGTGGCAGTGCCGTGACCGATAGCCAGATCAAGCGCAAGGAATCGTCTTCCATTCTTTCCAAGCTTCCCAAGAATAAATAATCCAAACAATAAATAGATCATCCCGCAGGTTTTTAGAAAAATCTGCGGGATGTTTTCATTAACAAGGAGGGGAAAAGAAGTTATGAGTATTTTTAATAATTTGTGAAATTTATCACATAATATCTGTGACGTTTGACGATGGCGAAAAAAGGCCTTGTGAAATAAGATAATGACGGAGACGGAACTAGAACACCTCAATATTGCTCCTCCTCTCCTCCTTTGGCGAAAGTTGCCGCTGAGTTTTTCTCAGCGGCAACATGCGTTAAGGCTGTTTGACAATAATCAAACAAGTATGCTATTATCCGGCCGTTCAAATAGGGAGTAGCCACCCAGCAATGGGTCAATTAGTCGTCAATACAGAGGAATCCCTCTCGGCTGATTGTACGTGTCACAACACAACTGGCGAGACTATCACAGAATTCTGTGATAGTCTCGCTTTTTTTTATCTTATACACCTTTAGGAGTAAACGATCATGGAAGAATCAATCTGGTTATGGATAGGGTTTAATCTCTTTGTGTTATTGATGCTCGCGCTCGACCTGGGCGTGTTCCACCGTCAGTCGCATGCCGTGTCAACAAAAGAGGCATTAACCTGGAGCATTGTATGGATCTCACTTTCCCTGGCTTTTAATGCGATCATCTATTTCTTTTGGGATAAGATGGTGCCGGGCAGCATCTATACCAATAGCGAAGCCGCACTGGCCTTTTTAACAGGCTATTTAATTGAGAAATCCCTGAGTGTGGACAATATCTTTGTCTTCATTTTGATCTTCTCCTTCTTTGCTGTGCCGGACCGCTATCAACACCGTGTCCTGTTCTGGGGCATCCTGGGCGCGTTGGTGATGCGCGGCATCCTGATCGCCATCGGTGCGGCATTGCTCGAACAATTCCACTGGATCATTTATGTCTTCGGTGCCTTCCTGATCTACACCGGCATTCGCATGGCCCGTCATCAGGACGAAGAATTACGCCCACAGGACAACCCCGTGGTGAAGTTCTTCCGAAAATTCATGCCGGTGACCGAGGATTTTGAAGGCGATAAATTCTTTGTCCGCCGCGCCGGCACTTTATTTGCGACGCCTCTTTTCCTGATCTTATTGATCGTGGAGAGCACGGACCTGGTCTTCGCCGTCGATTCCATCCCAGCGATCTTTGCCGTTACACGCGATCCATTCATTGTCTACACCTCGAATGTATGTGCCATCCTCGGGTTGCGAGCACTCTACTTCCTGCTTGCCAATGTGATGGATAAATTCCAATATCTAAAGCTGGGTCTGTCGGTGGTTTTAACTTTTATCGGCATCAAAATGGTCATCGTGGACCTGTATCATATCCCGGTGGGCGTTTCACTCGCTGTGGTTGCCGGCGTCCTTACCATTTCAATTCTCGCATCCTTGTGGAAATCGAAAATCACTCCAGAGATAGTCACTTCAGATTAGAAAAAAATCTACGCTTGAAAGTTGTTTATAAAAAGGCAGTCAATGTAAATTGGCTGCCTTTTTATTTAATTACACATAAATAGGTAAGAATCCCTGCTACGAACTTTTGATCTCCGGCTTGGGCAATTGCGGAATGATCCAGTTGATCAATGCCTGTGGCGAACGGGTCTGCATATAAATGGTGCCAGGGCCGGTCAACTCGATGACCAATCCTTCGCCGCTGAACAGCGTGGATTTGATGCCACCCACGGTTTTGGGTTGCACGCTCATGGTCGCATCGAATGCAACAAGGTGGGAGGTATCGACCACATACTTTTCACCGGCTCCCATGGTACGTTCAAAGATCGCGCCATAGGAGGAGACCAACAGCTTGCCCGTGCCGGAAGCTTCGAGCATGGCAATCCCTTCGGCAGACATCAGGGCCTTCACGCTGAGTTTGGCAGTCAATTCCACACCATTCTCGGAAGCGACATAGGAACCGGCCTGGATCATTAATTTATTTCCCTTCATCTCGATCATCATCATATCGCCGGGCAATTCCGGAGCGAGGGTGACTTCACCTCCCTGTGCAGGTGCGACAAAAAAGTTTTGGAAGAAGGATTCCCCGCCGAGAACGGCGCGGCCAAGCGATTTGAGGATTCCGCCTTCCGCCTTGGTCTCGATGTTGACTCCGCCGCTCATGCTGACCATTGCGCCTGATTCTGCGTGAATGCGTTCATTTGGCTCCAGTTTTGCAACAGCGAGCGAGTATGAAGGGCGGTGCATAATTTCAATGTTCATTTGTGATCTCCTTTGAAATGGGTATTAAGAATAGTGTAGCCTGTTAACCGCCTTTTTTCAATTTTTAAATTCTTACAAATCTCTAATTCGCCCCGCCTTGACAGATACTATCGCATCATATAAAGTAAAGCCCGCTTAACTAAAAAGAAGGCTTAACTATGTCAAAACCAGTCCAAATTACCAAATCCCTGCATGCATGGATGGATGTGTTCATGCACCGCTCCATGCGTGGATGGGGCCGCTTCGTCAAAACGACGGGGCTTTCGATGCCGCAGTTCAGCATTCTGATGCAGCTGCACTACAAAGGCTCATGCGGCATGTCCGAGATCAGTGAACGGTCCAATGTGACTGCCGCTGCCGCCAGTCAGCTTGTGGAGAAACTTGTCCAGAGTGAGCTGATCGAACGCACGGAAGACCCCAATGACCGACGTGCCAAACAATTAAGCCTCTCCAAAAAGGGCGCAAAATTGGTCGAGCAGGGAATCGAAGAACGTCATCGCTGGATGGATGAACTTGCAGGCAACATCAGCGCAGAAGAAAGCGGACTTGTTGTGGAAGCCCTGGAAATTTTGATCAGAGCTGCGGGCCACCTGGAAGAAAAGAAATAATCTCCGGAATATTTCCCATAGTTCGCCATACTTTCTCCATATTCATATGCTATTGTCAACTTAATTATTTATAAAGGAGTACTACTTTGCAAACAACCATGTCCCGACCTCAAACTCGCGGACGCCGCGGTGACCCAAAAGCACGCGGCTCCATTGCGCGCGCCATTCGCTATTTGATGAATTACAAACAGCAGGCAGCGCTTCCCTACCTGTTTCTTATCATTGCCACACTTGCACAGCTGGCAGTTCCACGCCTGGTGCGTAACGTGATCGACGCCGTAACCAGTGGTTACATTGGCGATCAGGTTTTAGCGGCGTTGGATAAGATCCCCGCAAATTTTATCGGTGCAGCCCTGCCAAAGATCCTTGAAGCGTTGAAGTTTCCTGCCGGTTGGTCCATTGACCAGCTCCGGGCGCAGTTGGAAGCGGATGTTTCCTCTGCCCCGCAGACATTGATCAGCGCGATCCTCTTCATTTTGCTCTTCGCCGCGCTGCGTGGAATTTTTTCCTTCCTGCAAGCCTATTGGGCGGAGAAGAATTCGCAGGCGGTGGCGTACGATCTGCGCAATGATCTGTATGCAAAGATTCAACGTCTGTCTTTTTCCTATCACGATAAAAATCAAACGGGCCAGTTGATGATCCGCGCGACTGACGATGTGGAAAAGGTTCGTTTGTTCATCGGTCAGGGCTTATTGCAGCTGGTCGCCGCGATCATATTATTGACCGGCACACTCATTATTTTGTTCTCCACAAATACAAAGCTCGCCTGGGCCGCGGTGCCGATACTGCCGATTGCATTTCTTTTGTTCATGGTCTTTGGCGGACTGAGCCAGCCTTTATTTGCCAAGGTGCAGCAAAGACTCTCCACGTTGAATACGATCCTGCAGGAAAATCTCGCAGGCGTAAAAGTGATCAAGGCTTTCACTCGTGAGAAGGAACAACAGAAGAAATTTCGTGATGCAGCCGATGCCAGCATGGCGCAGTCCATTGTGGTGGCGAGACTCTTTACATTTTTATTCCCATTGATCTTTATGGTCGCCAACCTTGGTCAGGCTGCCATCTTGAACGTCGGCGGCAAGGAAATTATCGCCGGGGCTTTAAGCATTGGCGAATGGCAGGAATTCTCGCTGTATTTGATCTATCTCTTCCTGCCGATCGCGCAGCTCGGGTTCATCATCACACAGTTGGGGCAGGCCTCCGCTTCCGCCAACCGCATCTTTGAGATCATCGATGCGAAGTCCGATATCACCGACAAGCCCGATGCGATCAAGATTCCGGTTGTGGAAGGCAATGTCAAATTCGAAGATGTCACCTTCCGCTATTTTGGCGGCGGTGAGCCCGTGCTCTCCAACGTGACCTTCGAAGCCAAAGCCGGTCAGACGATTGCATTGCTCGGCGCGACCGGTTCCGGCAAGACCACCATCATCAATTTACTTCCTCGCTTCTACGATCCAACCGAAGGAAAGATAACAATCGACGGGCATGAACTGCGCGATGTGACTCTCGATTCACTTCGCTCGAATATCGGCATCGTGTTGCAGGAAACCACATTATTCAGCGGAACCATCCGCGAAAATATCGCCTTCGGCAAACCCGAAGCCAGCGATGAAAAAGTGATCGCCGCTGCAAAAGCCGCTCAGGCTCATGATTTTATTTCAGGATTCCCGGAAGGCTACAACACACATGTCGGTGAACGCGGCACCACCCTCTCCGGCGGACAAAAGCAGCGCGTCGCCATTGCCCGCGCCTTGCTGCTCAACCCGCGCATTCTCATCCTCGACGACTCCACCTCGTCCGTTGATCTGGGTACGGAAGCCGCACTTCAAAGCGCGCTTGATATCCTGATGAAAGGACGCACTTCCTTTGTCATCGCGCAGCGCATCAGCACCGTGATGAACGCGGACAAGATCATTGTGCTCGATAAAGGCAAGGTCGTTGCAGAAGGCAAACACAAGGAACTTATGGAAGACAGCCCGATCTACGCAGAAATTTACAACTCGCAAATATTGGTCAACGAAAAAGGCGGTGCCCAATGATGATGAACCGCGACCTCTTTAAAGGCGAAACCAACAAAGCCCGCAACGTCACTGACACACTCAGGCGCTTTGGTGAATACTTTGGAAAATTCTGGTACATGCTGGTCCTGGCACTTGTTCTGGTTGTCATTTCCACATGGACTCAGGTGACCTCTCCCGAGTTGATCGGCCAGGCCACGGATTGTTTCCTTGTACCGACCGGCGGAGCAAATGCATTCGCCTCCTTCGGCCCGGCGGCTGATTCAGCGGAAACGACAAAATCCTCCTGTTGGCTTGTCGCCGACCCCGCCACCTTGACCGGAACTCAAAAGATCATCGCCACCATGTACCGCGTTGGCGATTTCCAAATCCTAGATCCCGCCACCGCCACCACCGATGAACGCATTGCAGGTTTGTGGAGACTCATTCTCGTCACCATCGGCCTGTTCGTGCTGGGAGCCATCGTCACAGGTTCGCTTTTCTTTACCATGTCCTGGACTGGGCAGCATGTGTTACGTGAAATGAAACTTGCCATCTTCCATCACATGCACGAACTTTCATTGAGTTACTATGCCGAACACGAAGCCGGCGACCTGATGAGCCGCATTACCAACGATACTTCCGCCATTGAGCAGGCATTTTCCTTTGCTTTGGTACAGGTCTTCAGCGGAATTCTCCTGCTGGGATGGATCGCATACAACATGATCGTAAAGAGCGTTCCTTTTGCTTTGCTTTCTCTCGCAGTTGCTCCGATCATGCTTTGGGTCACAAGTTATTTCTCCGGGCAGGCGCGCAAGGCTTTCCGCGTGGCTCGTGAAGAAATCGGCTCGGTCAATGCGGAATTACAGGAAAGCATTTCCTCTGTTCGCGAAGTCCAGGCGTTCAACCGTGCTGAAGAGAACATCGAGCAATTCAAGGTCACGAATGCGGCGAACCGTGATGCAAACGTGCGGGCCGTGGCATTTACATCCGCTTTGGCCCCCGCACTGGAAGCATTATCCTATGCGGCGCTGGGAATTGTCGTGGGCATTGGTGGTTGGATTCTCCTCAACGGCGGTGAGTTCTTCGGAACCGCTGTTTCGCTTGGCCTCGTCATTACCTTCCTCGCCTACGTACAGCGCTTCAACCAGCCCATTCAACAGATCGCTGTTTTGTGGACCAACATTCAGAACGCGATTGCGGGCGGCGAACGAATCTTCAATATTCTTGATGAGAAGCCTGCCGTAACGGATAAGCCCGGCGCCGAACCGATGACCGAGATCAAAGGGCTCGTTGAATTCGATAACGTAGCCCATGAATACGAAGATGGTGTGCCCGTCTTGCATGGTGTTTCATTCACCGCGCAGCCCGGTCAGACCTTCGCCATCGTCGGGCCGACCGGCGCGGGCAAGACCACCATCATCAACCTGCTGCCGCGTTTCTACGATGTAACACAAGGCTCCGTGAAGATCGATGGTATGGATGTGCGCGATGTCACAGCCGATTCCATTCGCAAACAGGTTGGCATTGTGTTGCAGGATACCTTCCTCTTCAGCACCACCGTCATGGAAAATGTCCGCTTTGGCCGACCGGACGCAACCGATGAAGAAGTGATGGCTGCGATCAGGCTTGCCAATGCCGATTCGTTCATCGAGCGATTGCCGGAGAAATATCAAACCGTATTGGGGGAACGCGGCTCCGGCCTTTCACAGGGACAGCGCCAGTTGTTGTCCATTGCACGCGCGGCTCTCGCAGACCCGAGAATCCTCATTTTGGATGAAGCAACTTCCTCGGTCGATACGAGAACCGAGCGCTTGATCCAAAAGGCATTCGACCAGCTGCTCGCCGGTCGCACCTCCTTCGTCATCGCACATCGTTTGTCCACCATCCGCAACGCAGACCAGATCCTGGTGCTCAAAGCCGGTGAGATCATCGAACGCGGCAAGCATGACGAACTTCTTGAAAAGAAGGGCTTCTATTACGATCTGTATATGAGCCAGTTCAAAAAACAGGAAGAGATCGAAGCCGCCACCGCATAATATTTGTAGGGGCACAGCAACGCTGTGCCCCACCATCGAAGTGTTCGACAAAAAGATGAAAGTCAAACCCAAGATCATTTTGGGCGAACGCCGCAGAATGTTATATGACCGGATCGTATCCATTGCGTCCAACTATGATGCGTACGAAAAAGGAACCGCACGTGAAATTCCGCTGGTGTTTTTGAAGGCACAATAAACTCATATTTCAGCAACAAAAGAGGCGATCATATGATCGCCTCTTTTGTTTGGTCAACCGAACCTTTTAATTGTATTTGTTGTTTAAGAAATAAACCAACCGGAGAAACTCATGATCATTTATGGCTATCGAAACAGGGAAAAAGAACTGGGAACCGGCAACTTTTATTGTGCCAGTTGCCAAGTCCAAAGACCATACCGGCATAAAAAGATCGCGCGCTATTTTACGTTATTCTTCATCCCGCTGTTCCCCTTGGGCACTCTGGGTGAATATGTGGAATGCCAGGTCTGCGGACGAACGTACAAGACAGACGTCCTATCTGCGGCTTCGACCACCAGCGTGCCGATATCAGAAACCGACAGATATATTTCCACTGCACAAAATAATTCAACAGCGTTTGAAAATGCGAAGAAAGCCGGGAAGCAAAATTCCTGTCTCCCGCTGGTACTTGCCGGGGGTGGAGTCCTGTCCATCCTTGGCGGCCTGCTTATGGGGGTTGCCTTGATCGCCACACAAACCGACCCTGCACTTGCAAACCTGGCGAGTTTTATCCTTGCCGTGCTTTGTTGCCCCACTCCCATGGTCGTTTTGGGTCTGCTGGCCATTGGCGCAGCCATTTTTCTTCTGCGCAGAAATGAAGGGCGTAACTAGAAATACAAATTTGGGCCATATCCTGTTTTTATGGTTAAATGAGCGCCGGGAGAATCACATGCTTTTTGAGATCCTTGTAAAATATCCTGTACTTAAAGGTACCTGGTTTTATCAATGAATTCACGCGTCAAGGAAATGGACGGCCTGCGCGGGATCGCTGTCGTACTTGTCATGGCACTGCACATTTTTAATCGTGCAAACGAGTTCACAAAACATCCCATACTTGCCTTTATCTCAGATCTGACCACCGTTGGCTGGATCGGAGTGGACATTTTTTTTGTGCTTTCCGGTTATCTAATCACCTCCATTTTACTTACCGCGCGCGAAAAGGAACATTATTTCAAGAACTTCTACGCCCGTCGGATTTTAAGAATTATTCCACTTTATTATGCAACCATGCTGGTTGTCTTTCTTGTGATCATCCCGATCAAAGAGCCCGAATTTACATCCAAAATACCCCAACTGATTCCCGTTCAACTCCTTTATCTGCAAAACTGGCTTGGCATTACGGCGTTCGCGCAAACAACCGGTTATTTGTGGGTCACCTGGTCGCTGGCCATTGAAGAGCAATTCTATTTGTTCTGGCCTGCTCTCGTATATTTTATGAAACGGGAGCATCTTGTCAAATTCAGCATCGGATACGTTGTTCTTTCCGCTGTCATTCGCATGATCGGAGTTCTGGCATGGTCAAACACCCCAAAAGTGTTTCATTTTTTCTACTACAACTCCTTTTCCCGCTTTGATGAACTGATCTTCGGCGGACTTCTTGCAATGGGTCTTTCAGCCATTAAGTACAGGGAGAAGATCAAACAACTTGCGGTCCCCGCATTTTTTACCGCATCAGCAATGTTTATTGTCCTTTGCCTGGTCGACCTGCCAAACCTTCCACACCCAAATTATTTGCACATTCCGCTCAATACAGCCGGTTACCCGGCCCTTACCATTTCAGCTGCCGCATTAATCTCGATTTTCATTACACATCCTGAAAGCTCCTTGATCCGACGGGTCTTTCGGAGTGGAATCTTGAGTTTTCTTGGGAAATACAGCTACGCCATGTACCTGTTTCACATGCCGGTAACACTTATACTTCTTGATCTTCTGTGGTGGACACATTATCGCGGATGGAAGATGTACCTGCTGTATATTGCTTCATCATTTTTGGTTACTATTGCGCTTGCCTTTGTCTCCTGGCATTTATTTGAAAAGCACATGCTAAATCTCAAGAAATATTTTGAGTACAAATAATCGGTCACATTTGTGGTTAAATGGGACATAGGAGAATATCCCATGTCCACACCTGAGTTCGAAACCTTTCTGAAACAATATCCCACCTTCAAAAAAACCGAATCCATCGATACGTTACGCGCCAGCGATTATTCACGCCTTGATGCGGGGGAGCATATCTATTTCGATTACACGGGTGGTGGTATTTATGCCGAGTCGCAAATTAAAAAACATCAAAAACTTTTGAACGAAAATGTTTTTGGTAACCCGCATTCTTCCAATCCAACTTCTCTTGCAGCCACACATCTCGTGGAAGGCGCGCGCGAATACATTCTCAAATTCTTCAACGCCGACCCCGACGAATATCTCGCCATCTTCACATCCAACGCAAGCGGCGCACTCAAACTCATCGGCGAGTCGTATCCATTTTCTAACGGCCGTTACCTTTTGACTTTCGACAATCACAACTCTGTCAATGGGATTCGTGAATTTGCACACGTCCGCGGCGCAGAGGTGACCTATATTCCCGTCATGTTGCCAGAGATGCGCGTTGACGCTTCGCAGCTTAACGCGGAGCTGGCCAAGCCTTCGAAGAGCGGACACAACCTGTTTGCATTCCCCGCGCAATCCAACTTCTCCTCGGTCAAACATCCGCTCGCGTGGATCGAGCTTGCTCACGAACACGGCTGGGATGTATTGCTTGATGCGGCGGCGTATGTTCCAACCAATAAATTAGACCTCAGCAAAGTTAAACCTGATTTCGTTCCTGTTTCATTTTATAAAATCTTCGGCTACCCCACGGGACTCGGTGCATTGATCGCACGCAAATCCGCATTGGCAAAGTTGCATCGTCCCTGGTTCGCAGGTGGGACCATCACTGTCGCATCCGTGCAGGGCGATAAATATTATCTCGCCGACGGAGCCGCCGCCTTCGAAGACGGCACGCTCGATTATCTAAACATCCCCGCCATTGAGATCGGACTCCGTCACATCGAATCCATTGGTTATGACATCATCAGCGAAAGAGTCAAAACATTAACAGGCTGGCTGCTGGATAATTTGATTCAAATGAAGCACAGCACAGGCGTGCCGCTGGTGCGTTTGTTCGGTCCCGCCACCACCGAAGACCGCGGCGGCGCAGTAACAGTGAATTTTTATGACAAGAATGACAGAGCCTTCGATCACCGCTTTATCGAAAGTGAAGCCAACAAAGTGAATATTTCCCTGCGCACCGGCTGCTTCTGCAACCCCGGCGCAGGCGAGATCGCCCTCGGCATCTCCCGCGTGGAATTGGACGTATGCTTCACATCACCGGATCATCACGACAAAATGACCATCGACGATTTTCGTTTATGTATTGACGGCAAATCTTCCGGTGCCGTGCGCATCTCCGTGGGCATGGTCACGAACTTCAACGATGTGCAGGCGTTTTTGACGTTTGCGAGAGGATTGTTGGGGTAATCATGTCATCCTGAGGGAGCGTGCTCTTCGCGACCGAAGGATCTCTACCGCGTTGTGGCGAGACTCCACGCCATATCATAGATTCTTCGCCGCAAAACCAAGAGCGCGGCTCAGAATGACACAATTACAATAAGGAAAATCAGTATGAACATCCAAGACATCAAATTCATTTACGAATACAACTACTGGGCCAATAAGAAAATTCTCGAAGCGGCTTCGAAACTGCCGCAGGAACAATTCATCGCCCCGGCGGAATTCCCTTTTGGAATTGAACAGGGAGGAAGTTTACGCAGTACCATTCTGCACATCGTGGATGCGGAGTATGGCTGGCGTGGATTTTTTGAATTCAAAAAGTTCGGCGAGGATCTGAACGCGAATGACTTCGGGACCCTCGAAGCGCTTGAAAAGAAATTTCAGGAAGAAGAAAAAGCCATGCGCGCGTGGCTGGATCGTATTACGGATGACGATGTAAATGGCAAGGTGACCTATACAAACGATGAAGGCATATTAAGAACCCGCACGTTGTGGCATTGCCTGCTGCATGTGGTCAATCACGGCACGCAGCACCGCAGCGAAGCCGCGGCCCTGCTCACCCGCTTCAACGCATCGCCCGGCGATCTGGATTTCACTTTCTTTCTCATCGAATCAGGGAATTCATAATGACAGATCAACCCGCACGTCCCATTCGCTTTGTCGTCCTTCACACGCCCGGCCCCAAATGGCAATATGGTTTGGACTACCGTCAGCAGGACGGGGTCAGTGAACATGTGGGGCATTATTTGAAACTGCACGAGCAAGGCAAACTTGAACTCGGCGGACCGTTTCTGCTTCCCGATGTGGGCGGGATGATGGTCACCACGAAGGAAGTTTCACTCGAAGAGATCGAAGCCTTTGCTGCGGAGGACCCGGCCGTGAAATCCGGCCTGCTCGTTTATGAAGTTCGCCCGTGGATGACGGCCATGGAGCACGATTAATGAACGGACAGGTCCGCGCCAACATCAAACCCGGCATCACTGTGTTAATTGTCCTCAAGCAGGATCAACGCACCGGCAAACTCACCAAAGGCATTGTGAAAGATATTCTCACCAACTCACCCAATCATCCTCATGGGATCAAGGTCCGCTTGATGGATGGGCAGGTCGGCCGGGTGAATGAAATTATCAACGAATAATCCGTCCTTCGTCTGCGCGAGAGAAACACTCGCTCCGCTACCCAAAGGGTACACTGTCAGGACGAAGAGCGAATAACTATAAGGACTTCTTATGATCCGCAAACTTGCACATCTCAACTTTGTAACGAATGACCTCGAAAAGATCATCGATTTTTATGTGAACAAGCTAGGCATGAAGGTCAAGTTCACGCTGGACAACAAGCAGGGTCAGCCGTTTGGGTATTATTTCGAGTGCGGCGATTCGACCTTCCTTGAGTTCTTCGATCAGGCAATGGCTGCCGAAGTGTGGGGCGGGGACGTGCAAAAGCTGGCCCAGGGAACCCAGTACAAGCATTTCTGCCTCGAAGTGACCGGGCTGGATGAATTTTGCAAACAACTGAAAAGCAAAGGCGTTTCCGTCACCGAAATCTCGCTGAGCATGGATCATTCCCGTCAGGCGTGGATCGCGGACCCGGACGGAAATCAGATCGAGTTGATGGAGTATGGTCCCAACAGTTTGCAGTTGATGGGTAGATAAAACCCTCGCTGTATGTCGTTGCGAGGGCGTTTTTTGCCCGAAGCAATCTCCATCTCGGAGAGATTGCTTCGTAGGGAAGTACGCCCTTCTCGCAACGACATGTGAATAATCTGAAACGCAAGCAGGCCCGGGCGGGGAAAGCGATGCGTTGAGCCTGTCGAAACGAAGCGAGAACGCGCCATCCGTCAGAGTTTTGTAAGAATTTCCATAATCCCCTTGACTTCGTCTATTTAACTGAGTAATATTGCAATTAGCACTCGCTACTTATGAGTGCTAATTGTGTGCTTATTCAAAATTCAAAATCCTTACAGGAGAAAAAGAAATGGCAAAAATTTCATTCAAGCCCCTGGGCGGCCGCGTAGTCGTCGAGCCCATCGAACAGGAAGAACTGACCGCTGGCGGAATCATCCTTCCCGAAACCGCGAAGGAAAAGCCCCAACAAGGCAAAGTATTGGCCGCCGGCCCCGGTGACCGCAACGACAAGGGCGAACGTGTCGCCATGGATGTGAAGGCTGGCGATGTGGTTCTGTTCGCCAAGTACTCCGGCACCGAAGTCAAGATCGAAGGCAAGAAATTGCTCATCATGCGCGAGAGCGACCTGCTCGGCATCGTCGGTTAATTCATCTAGATAAAAAGGAAGATTACTATGGCAGCTAAACAGATCGTATTTTCAGAAGACGCCCGCCGCAAACTTAAGAACGGCATGAACGTCGTTGCAGAAGCAGTTTCCGCCACGCTCGGCCCCAAAGGCCGCAACGTGGCCATCGACCGCAAGTTCGGTTCCCCCACCATCACCCACGACGGCGTTTCCGTCGCCAAGGAGATCGAACTCGAAGATCCTTTCGAGAACATGGGCGCCCAGCTCCTCAAAGAAGCCGCCCAGAAGACCAACGACATCGCCGGTGACGGTACCACCACCTCCACCGTTTTGGCTCACGCCATTGTGAACGAAGGCCTCAAGGCTCTCGAAGCCGGCTACAACCCGATGCTCCTCAAGAAGGGCATCGAGCTCGCCACCGAGACCATCGTCGCCGAACTCAAGAAGAACTCCGTCAAGATCGACACCCGCGAAGAGATCGCCTCTGTGGCCACCAACTCTGCGGCTGATGCTGAAGTCGGCGAACTCATTGCTGACGTGATGGACAAGGTCGGGAAAGACGGCGTCATCACCGTCGAAGAATCCAAGACCATGCAGTTCGAAACCGAATTCGTCGAAGGTATGCAGTTCGACCGCGGTTATCTCTCCCCCTACTTCATCACCAACGGCGACCAGATGGAAGCCCAGATCAGCGACGCGTATGTCCTGATCTATGACAAGAAAATCTCCGCCGCTCAGGACATCGTTCCTTTGCTCGAAAAATTGGTTCAACTCGGCAAGCGCGAACTCGTCATCATCGCTGAAGATGTCGACGGCGAAGCTCTCGCTACTTTGATCTTGAACAAGATCCGCGGCATGTTGAACGTGCTCGCCATCAAGGCCCCCGGCTTTGGTGACCGCCGCAAGGCCATGCTTCAGGATATCGCCTCCCTCACCGGCGGACAGGTCATCTCTGAAGAGACCGGCCGCAAACTCGAAACCGTTGCTGTTTCCGATCTTGGCCGTGCCGAGAAGGTTGTTTCCGACAAGGAAAACACCACCGTCATCGGCGGCAAAGGCAAGAAGGGCGACATCGAAGGCCGCATCAAGGAAATCCGCATCGAGATGGACAAGAGCACCAGCGATTACGACAAGGAAAAACTTCAGGAACGTCTCGCCAAGCTCAGCGGTGGTGTTGCCATCATCCGCGTGGGTGCCGCGACCGAAACTGAAATGAAGGAAAAGAAACACCGCGTGGAAGATGCTCTCTCTGCCGCTCGCGCCGCAGTCGAAGAAGGCATCGTCCCTGGTGGTGAGATCTCCCTCATCAACGCCGCTGTCAAGCTCGACAAACTCGCCAAGCAGCACGCTGAAGACGAGAACGAAGAGATCAAGGTCGGCATCAATATCGTCAAGAAGGCGCTCGAAGCCCCCATTCGCAAGCTCTCCTCCAACGCTGGACAAGACGGCTCCGTCATCATCGACACCGTCCGCCGCACCGCCGCCGAGAAGAAGAACCCGAACATCGGCTTCAACGTCCTCACCGGCGAATATACCGACATGATCAAGGCTGGTGTGATCGATCCTGTGAAAGTGGTTCGTGGCGCTCTCGAAAACGCCGCTTCCATTGCCGCAATGATCCTCACCACCGATGTGTTGATCACCGACATGCCCGAGAAGGACAAGGCTCCTGCCATGCCTCCTGGCGGCATGGGCGGCATGGATTATTAATCCAACCCATTCACAAATTTGTAGGGACACGGCGACGCCGTGTCCCTACTTTTTTAATATATCGCGTACCCGCTCACGGGTATAATTCCACGAATGCATTCCAAACCCCGTTTTTTGACTCAATTGACTCTGGCTTTCGTTTTGGGATTAAGTGCCTGCGCTTCCTTCGCGCCGACAAATACTCCCACCCCCGAACCGCCTACATCCACGCCTTTGCCTCCGACTCCCACGCCGCCGCCTTCGGTGGCCATTGTCAACGGTGAGTACATTACCTCCGCTGAATTTCAGGCAGAGCTTGCACGATACAGAGCCGCGCAAAGTTCATTGGGACTTACCTTCACAGAAGAAGATGCAAGCAAGGCTGTGCTTGAAGATTTAATTGCGCAGTTCATGTTAGCTCAAGCTGCCAGAGAAGCGAATTTCACTTTGACAGAAGCAGACCTCCAGTCACGGATTGATGCGCTTGGCAGTGCTGATACTGTCGCAGCCTGGGAATCCGCACATGGCTATGATGATGTTTCCTTCCGTATCGCATTGAAGCGCGCCGCCGAGGCCGCTTGGATGCGTGACAAAATCATTGCGGATGTACCCACGGTTGTGGAACAAATTCACGTGCGTCAGATTTTGACCTATAATCAAGCCGATGCGGATTATGCCTTACAGCAGTTACAAGGCGAAACAGAATTTGACACACTCGCCGCATTGTACGACCCGATCACACTCGGCGAGTTGGGCTGGGTGCCGCGCGGATATTTGCTTGATCCGAAAGCAGACGAAGCAGTATTCGCACTGCAAACCGGCGAAACCAGCGGCATTGTTCAAACCGATGCAGGCTATCATATTTTCAAAGCACTCGAACGCGGCGATCACCCCCTCACCCCGGATGCCTTGCTGACCGTACAGGAACAGGCGTTGAAAGACTGGGTCACAACGCAGCGTGCAAACAATAACATTGTTCTGACCCCATAGATCACTTCGGAGTACCTTAATGAGCAACTACAACTACGATTATGACGATACCCCGCAGCCAAAAGCAAAAAGCAACATGGATATTTGGGATATGATGAGCATTCTTGTGCTGCTGATCACCGGATGTGTGGGTGTTTTTTTCCTGTTGATCTTTCTTTTCCCGGATTCAGGATTTAATCCCTACCCGCCGGGCGCGTTGAACGCCTCCCCCACCCCAACCATCACACCCATTCAATTGGAAGCCACCTGGACTTCAACCGTGCCGCCCTTCATGACGGATACGCCTACATTATTGCCTACATTAACGCTTGAGCCTTCGGTCACGCCATTGTCGCTTGTCACACCCAGCGTTACACCCACTGCCACCAAAGCTCCCAAACGCCCCTTCTCTGCAACGGTCACTTATATTGACAGCACGATCATTCACCCCGACCTGGCATGCAATTGGCAGGGTGTGGGCGGCACAGTTGTGGATGCAAACAATGCAGATATCACCGGCGTCGTCATTCGACTCGTCGGCATGTATAACGGGAAATCCAAAAGCGAGCCCACGGTGACCGGTGTTGCTCCTGCCTATGGAAAATCAGGCTATGAATTCTTCCTCGGCACCGTTCCGATCCTCTCCAAAGGCGAGCTCTATGTGCAGATCCTCGATCAAGCCGGGCTGCCTCTCTCCGACAACATTACCATCGACACCTTCAACGATTGCTCCAAAAACCTGGTGCTGGTGCGATTTAAAAAGAATCCATAGAAATTTTGGACCGCAATAATAAAAATCCGCTCCAAATGGAGCGGATTTTTATTATTGCGGCAAATTCCCAACCAGCCCAAGTTCGGGTGCGATCTTTTTCATGGCGGTGATGACATTGCCCACATGTTCCCAAATATCCACGCCAAGTTCCTTCGCGGCATGTTCCATTTCACTGCGGTCCGTGCCGGCCGCAAAGGCCTTATCCTTCCATTTCTTTTTTACGGAGGAAGCTTCCAGATCATATAAGGATTTGGACGGGCGCACCAACGCAACAGCAGTGATCAGGCCGGTCACTTCGTCACAGGCAGCGATGGCTTTTCTGCGGACCGTATCCCGCGGCACACCGGTATGGTCTGCATGGGCGAGAATATCCTGAATGATCTCTTCGCTCACTCCGCGCTCGCGCAGGATCGCTGACCCTGCTTGTGGGTGCTGTTCCAAAGAGGGGTGAATCTCCCAATCGAAGTCATGCAACAGTCCGATGAGTCCCCAAGTCTCGGCATCCTCCCCGTATTTTTCAGCATAGAAACGCATGGCCGCCTCCACCGAAAGCATATGGCGGACAAGACCTTCGTTTTTCACAAATTCACGCACCAAGGATAAGGCTTCTTCGCGATTCATCGATCACTCCTGTTTTGTAATTTTAAAATATCGGTTCAGGCTCGCCAAGGACCGGCAAAGGATGCGCGAACATTACATCCCAGGCCGCTCCCATCATGGCAAACAATTCACGGGTATTCCAGATCAATCGGGAACGCTTCAGGAAATATCGGTTGTCCGCTTCCACGCCCACGGATTCTACTCCGAAGCTATTGCACAGATATAACGCGCGTGCCATATGAAATGGCTGAGTCACCAAAATGGCGGACTTCACTTTGAAAATTTCGTACGCACGATAGCAGGTATCGTAGGTACGACGGCCTGCGTAATCAAGCACAATGTCTTCATCAGGCACACCTGCTTTTAGCGCATATTGACGCATGGCTTCCGGTTCGTTGTACTCCACAAAACGATTATCTCCGCTCATCAACAATTTGTCCACTTTGCCAGCCTGATAAAGTTTTACAGCAGTCTCGACCCTGTCACTTAGCACCGGTCCCGCGGACCCATCACGCAACAAGCCTGCGCCAAATACAATCGCAACTTTTCGCTCGGGCACTATATCCAGGGAAAAGGTCATCGGGGATGCATAAATCAGGAAAACAAATCGGGTGAGGAACAACACGAAAATAGCGAACAGACCGAGGAAAAGAAAGAAGCGGACACCAATCTTGAGCAGCAGCATTGCAGTCGCCTTGAGTCGTTTTATCATGCAAAAATTCTAACTTAAAACGATAAATGCGGATTAAAGTTCAATCCGCATTTATCAGGTAAAGGTTTGCTAAACGTATTTTTCGCGCAGCACAGAAGAGATATAGTCCATGCTTGCAACGACAATTGCAATCGCAAACATCTGGGCACTTGCGGCACGGTAATTCAAAAGATTGATGTTCTGCTGAAGTAAGAAGCCGATGCCACCGCCGCCCACAAACCCAATGATGGTGGACATGCGTACATTGATATCCCAACGATACATGGTGTAGGAAATATACGGTGGAATGACCTGAGGGATGACCGCATATACAATGGTTTGCAAACGGTTTGCACCGGTGGCTTGAATGGCTTCAAGCGGACCCGCCATGATGCTTTCCACCTGTTCGGAATAAAGCTTTGCAAGGCTGACGATGGTATGCAGACCCAGCGCCATCACACCGGCAAAAGGACCAATGCCTACGGCAATAACGAAGACAATCGCCATCACCAACGCTTCAATGGACCGCAGACCATTGAGAAATGTGCGTGTGACATAGTAGATCACCATGCCTGTGGGGAGTGTATCCTTGGCCTTGGTGAAGATTGCCAATAACAGGCCAAGCAATGCGCCTGTAAAGATGGGACCCCATAAGGTATAGATCGGATTTCCAATTTGATACAGGGATTTCACCAATTGACCGATCAACCCAAATACAGTGGCGCCTGCCAATGTGGAAAAGACAAGGTTAAATAACTTTATACTGCCAGATGATAATTTCTCGGTGGCGCGTTGACCAAGACGAGTCATCAAGCTGCTGAGCACACCACCGGCCGCAAGCCCTCCCAAAACAGGGGTAATGATGCGAACAATATCCCCGATCTGAAAGAGAAAATTTCCAAGGAAACCAAAGGCACCCAGGTTTGTCTTGCCGATCAAACCAAGATTCATGGACAGGCCGGCAAGATGAAAAAGCCCATAAAAGCTGACCAAAACGATGAGCAACAATACAAAATAACGGGTGATTTGCGTGGTTCGATCTGGTTTCGAAATTTCCTCCTGAGGCAGGGCCCAACGGATTCCGAAAGACACCAAGACGGGAACCACAACGATGACGAGTAAGTTAATGGGGATATTGCCGGCAAAAGGTGTGCTGAAGCTCTCCACCCATCGGACGATGGAATAGCCCACCATGATTCCAACCGGCCAACCCAGGATGGAAAGTGAAATACTGGCCAGCGGACTTCGCACGGGTTTCATCAAATTACGGGCAGCAATAAAGCTGAGCGGAATGGCAAGAAATGTGCCAAACGTGGTCGCCAGCAAGGCTAGAAAGACCGTTTCAACGATCTTTTCCCATGTATCATATGCAGTCTTGGTAAGGTGCGGCACGCCCACATTTTGGCGCAAGGTCGCGCGGATGTATTGCACGTCTTTGCTGGATCTTTTGGGGAGTGTGAAATCATAAATGAAGTGCCCGGCAGCATCGGTTTCCACATTATCGCGGCCAATTTCCACCACATTGGCAGGGTCACTGCCGGGGATGAAACGCAATGGACCGGAAGTGTTCGGCGCGAAGTTGAATCCCTCCACCTGAACCGTTTCACCGGGCTCCGCGCAGGTTGGAGTAATAACAAGATAAGCACTGCTCTTATCAGGCACTGGAACCGTCGGAGTTCCACCTGCAGGACAGGTAACATAGATTGGGGAATTAATGATTTCTTCTTTTTGATCGTATTCAAAGATTTCAGGGCGGGCCAACGCACGCATGACGCGCGTCAGACTTTCCTGTCTGCGTTCGCTGCGCAAATCCTCAAGATCCACTTTTGTGATTTCAAATCCGTAGGCATAGATAAACAGGCCGGCAAGGATCGCCAGACCAAATTGAATGGACTTCCAGGGGGAGGCTTTCTTGTTCTTTTCGGTCATACGATTTACCCTACCCGCTCGGCATCGCGGCCATAAATATCTTTAAATTTCTTATCGTCGATCTCATTGGGCAGGCCCTCAAAGACAAGCTTCCCTGCATTCAGTGCAACCACGCGATCTGCATACCGATGGACAAGGTCAAGGAAGTGCAGGCTGCACAATACCGTAACTCCATCCTTGTCGTTGATATCTTCGAGATGTTTCATAATGCTGTGCGCGAGGACCGGGTCCAGGCTGGCAACCGGCTCATCGGCCAGGATCATTTCCGGGTCCTGCATGAGCGCGCGCGCGATTCCCACACGCTGCTGCTGACCGCCACTTAGCTCGTCCGCGCGGTGATCGGCTTTATCTGCAATGCCAACGCGTTCCAATTGTTTGATGGCTTTTTCCATGTCCGTTTTTGGGAAACGATTTAACAAACTCCAGGCCGGGTTGATATACCCCAGACGCCCGGCCAGCACATTGGTGATCACTTTCGAACGATGAACAAGATTGAAATGTTGAAAGACCATGCCGATCTTGCGGCGAATGCGCCGCATTTCCTCCGGCGAGGCTTTGGTAATATCCTCCCCATTCCAAAGGATCTGCCCATCGGTGGGTTCGATTAAACGATTTATGCAGCGTAGTAATGTGGATTTCCCCGAACCGCTCAGGCCGATCACTGCCAGAAACTGATTGTCTGGAACATCAAAGCTGACGTTATCCAGTGCCTTCACGCCGCCATCATAAATTTTGGTCAGGTTTCTTATTTGAAGCATGGTCAACAATCCTGAAAAATGTGATTGGCGCATGTCCGCGCCATTGGGTAGTGCGGAACGGTATCAGACCCCTGATAATTTTTATTTTGTGATGATAAAGGAATAATGACAATTTGGGCAGGGAGAAAATCTCCCTGCCCAAAATCTATTACAAAAAGAATTTTTTATTCGGGAAGTTTATAACCGGTCGCTTCGACCATCGCGCGGACGAAATCATACTCGGCGTCTTCGGCAGGAGCAATGCCCGACCAACCGTAGAAATCAGAACTGCCAATGGAAGTACCCCAAGCCTCGGTCTGTGAAAATGCTACAAGAGCATCTTCGATCTGGGTGCGAACTTCAGCGGGGAATTCGGGTCCGAAGGACAGGGTGTCATTCGGAATGGCCTGGGAGACTGCAAGAATGCGCACCTTCTGAACCACATCGGGCGCTTCCGTGCGGATATTGGCGCGTGCATCCAAAATGCGATACCCGTCGCAAAGCAGTTTCTTGCCATCGGCATCCGGAGCGCAGTTCGGGATGGATTCTGCGGGAATCTCATACTGATCAAGGCTGGTGATGGAACCGGCCAGATAATCATCATAGGTGAAGACGGGCGCACCATCCGGGTTCAATGGAACACTGTAGAAAACGGTACCAAAATCCACTTCGCCATTGTAAACAGCGGTGACAGTTTGGTTATGGCCGCCGGTTTGAACCTGCTCACCGGGGGTGATGCCTGCAGCGGCCAACTCAACGGTGGGGACCATGTAACCGGAAGTTGAACCTTGATCGCCATATCCCCACTTCGCGCCTTCCAAGTCAGCGAGGGATTGGTATTTGCTGTCGCGGGCAACAATGTATTCAGCCCAATAGACTGGATACCCAAAGCGAATGGCTTTGAAAGCTACGTCCACACCGCACAACTGGCTGGCAATGGCATATCCCAAACCAGGGATGAAGGCCATCGTATCTGAAGGAGAAGCGCACATCTCTTCCACAGTAGCGGCATATGAAGTCGGAACAACCACTTCAAAGGTCAGGCCGGTGGCTTCATTCAATGCCTGGGCCATCACTTCACCGCCCGTGGTGATAATGTTCGCATCCACAGAGGGAACAAACAACACTTTGATGGGATGCTCGGGCGTACCGACATCCGATGCAGGAGCTTCTGTCGCAACAGGAGCTTCAGTGGGGGCCTCTGTGGCAGGAGCCTCGGTAGCAACGGGAGCCTGTGTGGCGGCAGCAGCACACGCGCTCAGAATTAATGAGGCGACCACAATCATGGCCAGCACAACGAACGAAAAACGTTTATTCATTTTTTCTCCTCTCAAGAGAATCATGGAATTTGATGGGGCACTTGCCCCTGACGTTTTCATAATAATACAAAACAAAAGTATGGACAAGTTACATTTGGGCCATATTTATATTTGACAAATTCAGTTATTCCTGGACAAGGTCTGAAAGGTCAAGTTTGGAGGCATCCACATAATTTTTAAATTCATCGTATATGGAATCTTCGGCAATTTGCAATTCATTGATTCCATATGCTGTTTGAATGGCCGCTTTGCCTTCAGGGGTCAGCATTAAATCAATGAATGCCCTTTGTAAAACACGGCGCATTTCAAGAGGCAATCGATTCGAGAGTGAAATATTTTCATAAGGGATCACAGCTTCCGAACGCCAAACCACGATCACCTTGTCCATCACATCGGGATAATCCGCTTCGAGTGCCGGCGAATTACGTGCATCGATGAAAGTGGCACCAAAATCACAGATATCAGCCGCATAAACGGCGCGCACCACACTGGGCTGGCCTTCGAGAAATGCCCCGCTTCGTACTTCGACCTGTGCCTGATTCAGCAACCCGAGCGGCAGGACATACCCTGACGGAGAAGTTGCGTCGCTCCAACAGGGTTTCTTTTCTGTAAACTGTTCGAGTGCTGTTACAAGCTCCTCCGTGTTTTCGTTACGGGTTTCATCAAAATAGGACTTGAACTCACCATCACGGTTTACAATGAATTGAAATCCATACAGGAGTTGTCCATCGCGGACACTGGCCAGCGCAACGGCCACGGATTCGTCTTTATGAGCGAGCAGATAACCAAATGGGGAAAGAGAAGCAATGTGTGCATTGCCTGTACGAAACGCGTCCACGAGTGCGCTTTCTGAGGAGGGAGCAACGGTCACCACACGATATCCGGTATGAGATTCGATGAAGGCTGCAATGGTTTCACCGGCAGAGACCAGCTCACTGTCAGGTCGTGAAGATGGACCCAAAGCGAGGATCAGGGGATTTTGCTCAGTGCCAGGCTCGGGCGTGGAAAGAGGCGTTGCAACAATCGAAATGGGAGTCCGAGTAGGCGTTGGAACTGGCGTGGGAGTCCCCAAAGTCAATTGAAGAGGAAAAGTACATCCGAGAATAGCCAAAATTAAGACGAGAGATAATTTTTTCATTTGAAGATTGGTTTGCACGCAATCATAATGAGGTTGCTATAATAAGGCAAGTTTAGGTTTATAAAAAAGAGGATATTCCATGAAAAACACATTGAGCACCATCATGTCCATTTTGATCTTGATCGTACTGGCGGCGGGCGTTTATTTTATCGTGCAAACCGTGCGCCAAACCGCGGATGCTGCCGCAGAAGCCGCGCAGGCACCGTTCCAGGGAATTCAAGAGTCGAATCAGGCGCTGCAAACTCAGGTGGCGCAACTGATGAATCCCACGCCCACGATCATTCCAGATCCCATCACACACATCAATGAAATCCGTTCGCTTGCACGATTGGAAACGATCCAATATACGGTGGAACAGGTGGTCACAGCGGAGGTGAATCAAGGCACGCTTTCCTTTGCATTTGGAAGCAAGATACTGATCCAAATTCACGGAACAGTGGTTGCAGGTATAGATATGGAAAAAATGAAACCTGAGGATATGCAATTGCAGGGTGAGGTGTTATACGTGAGACTCCCGCCTGCAGAGATACTCACAGTGACTCTGGATGAAAATAAAACCGAAGTGTACACCATTCAGGATGGCATCTTTGCTGAGTTGGACCCGAATCTAGTACTTGACACACTCAGCTCGGGAAAAGATAAGATCACAAGCTCTGCACTGGAAGACGGCATTCTGACCCAGGCACAGAGAAATGGAGAAACCTATTTGCAGCGCTTTTTCAATACACTAGGTTACAGGACAGTTATCTTTCAGCAATAACCACTTGTGAGAATCAAAAAGCGGAAGAGCATGATGCTCTTCCGCTTTTTGATTCTGCATCTACGAATTTTTTAAGAATTTTCTTGTTTCGTCGATCTTTGATTTTTCGATCTTTCCGGATTTTTCCCAATGATCCAGCAATTGGGTAATGGTCAATACCGCATGAAGATGGAAGCCCGCCTGTTCGAGGGATTCTTTTGCGCCAGATTCACGGTCAACGAGCACCACGACATCCGTCACCTTCAAGCCGGCGGCGGTCAACTTATCGATGGCTTCGAATTTGCTGCCACCGGTGGTTGCGAGGTCGTCGATCACCAGGGCGGTTTCACCCTCATGGAATTCACCTTCGATCTCGGCTTTTGTACCATACGTCTTTACTTCCTTGCGAGGATAGATCATCGGGTAATTGCCCTGCAAAGAGACCGCAGTTGCAATGGGGATCGCCGCATAAGGCAAGCCTGCAAGGCGGGTGAACTTCAGGTTTTTTAATAAAGGTAGATAGGCTTCACCGATCTTTTGAAGCAGGCCCGGGTATGAAATGATGCGGCGCAAGTCTATGTAGATCGGGGATATTAAACCAGACTTCAATGTGAATTCTCCGAATTTAATACAACCGGCTTCGAGAAGTTCATCTGCTAGTTTCGAAAGATGGGATGTGAATTCTGGCATCGCAAATCCTTTTTGATAATTTGAATATCACGATTATACCCATGACAGTCACTGGATATAAAAAGTCACCCCTAAAAATTCGGGGTGACTTTTTATATCTTTTTATTCTGTAACGGGCAATTGCTCGATCGGTACGGAAAGCTGCACAAGGGATGCAAACACCCATGCAGTTTGTCCCGGCTGGCTGGGGATCTCCACTTTGATCCATTGGGCATCCGCAGATTTACCAATTGCGGCCGTGGAAACTTGCACATCCAACAAACCGGCTTCCGGCGCATTCAAACCGGGAGAGGAGCGTAAGTTAATTCCAGTTGGACCAGGGTTTGTAACAAATGCCAGCGCCACAGTTGCTGTAGGGGCAACATTTGCCTCCGGCGTGGCGGCTCCCGGGGTTGCAGTGGGTGGAACCACCAGGGTAATGCCAAGCAAGCGAGCCATTTCGACATCATATTTTGTGTGCAAATCGCGAGCCTGTGCAATTCCTGCGTTGATCGCCTGCGTATCCATTTGGACACCAGAGCTATTCATAAAGGCCATCAGGATCTGGATCACCAAATTCATATGGGCCATCTCAAGTTTTTTCAGGGTCTGCAAACAAGCTGGGACTTCTAAGTCCTCCGCGTCCCGCAAAATCCGCTGCATTTCGGGAATGAGGTCGATTAATTGGCTTTGAGGTGTGTTCGAGGCGAGTGATGAATAATCATCGAACTCACGCATGAGCTTGTTGACCTTCGCCACTTCAGCGGGTAAATTGGCGGAAGAGCATAAATCCGGGGTGGAGGTTATCAACGGAGCCTCTGTTGGAACCTGCGTTGACTGGCCGCATGCTGTGATCAAAACGGAAAGAATGAGGATGGACAGGAAAAATAAACGTTTCATTTTGACTCTCGCTTTGGTTCAAAAAAATAGGGACGGATTAAGCATCCGTCCCATTGATTGTAACAGCCTGACGGCTTACTTGCTGACCAACACAAACGTACCGATCAAGTTTGTGGGAACCTGAAAGTACAGGCCATCCGCACTGACTGCCCCGCCGAGATCGGTCCACTCGGTACCATTCCAATACAAGATCGATAGTCCTTCTTTATCGACGCCATCAGGGATCATGAAGGAGATAATGATCGATTCTTCGCTGGTTTCCTGTGCCTTGCCATCTTTAAAGAGGAAAGTGGTAAAGGCGGAAATAAATTCATTTCCTTCCGGCAGACTACCTGGCAGTGCATCATTTGACACAAGTTCGATCCTGCCTTCATCCTGAATTGGGCAGGGGAAAAGGGCATTATCGCCGTTCGGCAGGAGCAACAAGGTCCCGCTGAAGATGGTGCAATCGAATCCGCCGGTGACCGGAATAATATTGATGGGCAAACCGGGTTTGGGATCCTTCTCCTCTTCCTCATCAGCGGGGATCGTGCAATCATCGGAAAGCACAAGCGAACCGCTGAAGAAGTATTCGTCCGGCGAATTATAGTTACCCAAGATCTCCGGGCCATACAACTCAAGCGAAGAAGCACCTTCTTCATAAATGCCGTAGCCATCCGATCCACCGTACCCATTTCCGTCGTACTGACCACAGGAAACAATGACACGCCCGCCATTGCTATAGATTTCAGCGCCGTCCTGATAGTTTCCATTGGCCTCCACGTTGGTCAAGGTCACATTCCCATCAGATTCGATATACAAACCGGAGCCATACCCATCGTCATATTCGTCGATGTAATCGTCCAAATCTTCATAATAATAGCTCTCGGACCAGAACCCTTCTCCCAATGCACCGCCATACCCATTGCTGTTGAATTCGCTGTCTGTGACGAATACACTGTTCACGGCACCGCTATAGATTTCCGCACCATGCATGACATTTCCATTGGCCTCTACATCATTGAGTGTGACATCGTTTTCAGCAGAGGCATATAAACCGCTGCCATTTGTGATATACGAGGAAGACTCATAATAATCATCGGTCTCTTCAAAATACATCTCACCAAAAAGACCATACCCATTCGCATAAAACCCGGATTCGCTTACATTAATGTTCGAGCCGGAGTAGACATCCACACCAAAACCGAGATTATCAGCAGCCAAAACATCTATAATTGTTATATTTCCATCCGCGCTGCCGAAGAGCCCGGAACCGGAACCAAAATCAAGATCCATGCCAGAGCTGCTTTCACCCTCGCTGCCAAAGAATCCCATTTCCAGATCGAATCCACTGACGGGAAGTTCCATGTCGGAACAGAGGCTAATTTCATCGCAAAGGAATTCGCCGAACAAACCGCCTTCACCGCCCACGGAGACAAATTCACCGTTGGATATAAAATCACTTTCCTCGACAAAAAGCGACCCACCAGTATTTACATCCACACCATGGAAGGAATTTGCATGCGCACCCACTTGATTCAGCGTGACATTCCCAGCAGAATTAATGGTCAAACCATTTCCATACTCAAACCCTGCGCCGCCACCGCCGCTGCCGTATTCCTCTGACTCATGAAAACCTTCACCAACACGAAGATAGCCTGCTCCGCCATTTTCTATAAAGTCGCTATCGATGACGGTTACTCCATCCTGGCTTTCCAGATAAGCACCATCCCCCCCGTTTTCAATCGCCTCAACGCCATTTAGGGTAATGGAACCATGTTCAGATTCGGCATCCAGACCGCCGCCGCCATATTGATCAATATAATAGCTGTTGCCAAATTCATCACTGCTGTCAATCGCATTTACGTCAAAGTGGAAATTAGGCGCCTGCACATAGATGTAATCAGAATCATCACAGGGGTTGAAAACAAAGGAGTTGTAAGAACCGATCTCGTCACAGAAATCTTCCATGTAATCTTCGAGGTAGGAATACCCATATTCATCGTCAAAGAAACCCGCATACCAGCCGTTATAGGAAAACTCTGAATCAGTGACCGAGATATTGCCAAGATAAGCATCCAACTCCGCGCCGGCATTGGCGTTCCCTGCCGCAAATACCTCAGCCAAAGTAATACTCCCACCAGCATCTGCGATCAGGCCAGTGCCTGCATGGTAATCGAGGTGGTAAGAGTCACCTTCATCGTATTCGAAATCATTGGAAATATAGAAATGACCAAGGTTGCCATTCCCACCGCCTTCGGGATGACCAAACATACTATCCGTGATGACAATATCACCTTCAGCATCCAGCTCTGCACCATTACCTGCATTTTCGGTGCTTTCAACGTCATTTATCGTGATGTCATCAAATGCATGAACTGTAAGACCGTTTCCGCCATAAATTTCGGTGGAATATCCATATTCATTCTCGTAATATTGCCAGTAAGCCCCATATCCATCATCTTCCCCCCAACCATTTTCACTGAACACACTTTCAGTGACTTCCACATCCCCGCCGGAACAAAGGCTTGCACCATTTCCGCCATTCCCCGTGGCATACACATCACCTAAAGTGATATCACCATCCGCACAGACGGATACTCCGTCGCCAGCTTCATAGATCTCTAAGACACCTGATTCCCAATAATAATATCCATCCTGACCATTATTATTAAAATCACTATTTGTGATCTCAACGTCCCCGCCGGATTCGATTTCCACACCGCTATCGCCATTGCCCACAGCAGAAACATTGTTTAGTGTCACATCTCCATCCGCGGAAATGAACAGCCCTGGATCTGTTATATACTCTGTCGTATCGACATCCGAGTAATAATATCCTTCGATTCCATTCTGAGTGAATTCGCTGTTTGTGACAGCAACATCCCCGCCAGATTCAATATATGCGCCTGCCCGATCCGAATTATTTACATCAACATAATTAAGTGAAACATTGCCTTCTGTATTTATATAAAGGCCGTCAGAATCCGAATTGTTAATGAACAAGTTATTAACGGTAATATTCCCAGCCCAGTTGTCGATAAGGAGCCATGTACCGTTAAGGGTGGAATTGCCAGTTAGTTGATTGTAGGTTCCCGAAAGAGTATTTAAATCCCACCCCCCTTGAATTACAAGATTATCAAGGCCGGAAAGATTTCCAACCGCGTGATCAATGATAATCCCCCCTTCTGAAGCAGAATAATCGCTGGCAATATAAATCGTACCATTGCCGGCATATGTACCAGTCAGACCATTTGCCAGATCATCTATTAAAGAGGCCAGGTCAGTATAGGCTGGTGTACATTGACTTAACGAATCATTTCCGGGTGTAACATTCTCCGGACACCAAATGGGATCCCCAGCCATAATGACTTGCGCTGCCTCCTCGGTCACCAATGACATGGGATCACCATTCTCATCGAGGACAACCACATCCACCCCTTCCGGTGCAGATTCAATAACTTCGGCTGGGGTATCTATCTCCGGAGTCTCAGTGGGGGCCGCTTCAGGTTCGGAAGTTGGAACTGATTCTGTTTCAGCCGCAGGTTCCTCTGTGGGGGGCAGAGCAGGCTCCTCGGTCGGCACAGGAGGCGTGTTGTCGTCTGCCAGCACATTGACCGTACTGAACAACGAAGTAATGAAAACAAAAATAACAGCGATGGATAACAGGGTGAATAGTTGTTTGTTCTTCATGGGGCCCTCTTAGGTCTGGTACTAAAGAACTGATAAATTTGGCGCACCTTGCAAATATGATAATTTTACTCCAATTTATATGGGCGTGGCTATTATATTTGTCGCCAAAAGGTGCATAAAGGGGTCCACAGTCTTAATCAAGCGCCTTGACATAATTCAGCCACTGAATTATGATTGTATGCAATATAGTCTATTGGATTAGTAGGAGTTTCAGGATTTATGAGGATTTCCAAACGCGGCGAGTACGGCTTGAGGGCCATGATCGCCTTGGCGGAACCCGCTGAAAAAAGCGACGCCCCACAAATGATGCAGATCAAGGAGATTTCCCTGCGCGAGCAGATCTCCCCCAAGTTCCTGGAGCAGATTCTTTTGACGCTCAAAAATGCGGGATTGCTTCACAGTAAGATGGGTGTCGGCGGCGGGTACTACCTGGCCAGGTCTGCCAAAGAGATCACCCTCGGGCAAATCTTTCGCGTGCTGGACGGCCCTGTCGCCCCGATCAAGTGTGTCAGCCAAATGGCATATGAGCCATGTGGCTGCCCCGATGAAGAGACTTGCGGCTTGCGCCTCGCAATGGGTGATGTACGTAATGCCATTGCGAATATTCTGGACAATACATCGTTATCTGATGTAACCAAACGCCAGAGTGCAGTCCGAAAAAAGCTCGGCATCAAGTAAATAACGAATCGTGTCGCGGGGAGCACATTTTTATTTACCTTGAAAGTATACTAGTACTATGGACTTTATAACCTATTCAGATAATAAGGAGATAAAAATGAGAAAGCAAACCTTAACAGTGTTATCCATATTAATTGCAGCATCTCTGGTTTTGTCAGCTTGTGGATCTGCCGCTTCTGTTGGGACAACCGTCCCTGCGAGTGACGCGGGTACTTCATCCGAAGCAACCCTCAGTGGAACCATTTCCGTCTCTGGTGCCTTCGCTCTTTACCCCATGATGACAGTCTGGGCCGAGGAATTCACCAAGCTTCATCCGGATGTTCAATTTGACGTTCAAGGCGGGGGCGCCGGTAAGGGTATGACCGATACCATCGCCGGTGCAGTGGATATCGGCATGATCTCGCGCAGCATCAAGGAAGAGGAAACCGCTCAGGGCATCTTCTGGGTTTCCGTGACGAAAGATGCAGTCTTCCCAATCATCAATGCAGAAAACCCCGTTGCTGCAAATATTCTCGAAAAAGGGATCACACAGGAAATCTTCAATAAAATTTACATCACCGAAGAGATCAAGACCTGGGGCGAAGTTGTAGGCGACCCAACCATTACCGATGAGATCCATGTCTTCACTCGTTCTGATGCTTCCGGAGCTGCCGACCAATGGGCAAAGTATACGGGTGGAGAAGCACAGGAAGACCTCAAGGGTGTTGGTGTGAATGGCGAACCTGCAATTTTAGGCGAGATCATCAAAGACCCGCTGGCAATTGGATATGGTAACTTGAACAGTATATTTGATCTATCCAGTGGTGCGCTTGTTCCTGGCGTTGTCATTCCGCCCATTGATATTGACAATAACGGCAAAGCGGATGCAGTTGAAATTTACACAGTCAAGGAGGATGCGTTCGGCGCAGTTGCAAACGGCACATATCCATCCCCTCCGGCCCGCTTCGAGAACCTTGCCACCTTGGGCAAACCCGAAGGGCTGGAACTTGCTTTCATCGAATGGATCCTTACCGATGGCCAGCAATATCTTGAATCAGCCGGTTTCGTGCCTCTCACTCCTGAGCAACAAGCCGAGTCGCTTGCAAAACTCAAATGAGCCAAGAAAATCCCACATTTTCAAATCAAACAAACAAGCAAGCAGAAGGCCGGGCATTCCGGCCTTCTGCCACGCTTCGTGCCCGGCAGGATCAAGCTGCACAGCGCGCATTTTTTATATTTTCCTTATTGCCCGTCCTGTTGATTTTATTTGTCACGGTTGCATTATTTTTCCGCTCGTGGCCGATCATCAGTGAATATGGTTTATCCGACCTTCTTTTTGGCGAAGTCTGGAAACCCAACAACGGTCAATTTGGTTTTTGGCCTTTTATCCTCGGGACATTTTGGGTTACAGCAGTTGGCGTAATTCTTGCCGTACCGGCTTGTTTACTTGCATCGATCTACCTCGCAGAATATGCTCACAATCGCACGCGCTCGATTGCAAAACCTGTGTTGGATCTGTTGGCGGCCATCCCGCCTGTTGTGTACGGTGTATGGGGATTGGTCGCCATTGTGCCGTTTGTAGATGATAAACTCGCGCCTCTTTCGGACCGTTGGCTGGGCTCGTTTTCGATCTTCAGCGTCAACCAGCCGACAGGGTTTAACGTCCTTTCGGCTGGCATTGTACTGGCCGTGATGGTCGCCCCGTTGATCATTTCGGTGATGTACGAGATCTTCTCGACAGTGCCCAACGATTTACGTCATGCATCCCTTGCAGTCGGCGCCACCCAATGGCAAACGATCCGTAACATCATTTTGCCGCAGGTTGCACCGGGCATTCTGGCAGCTGTCGTTCTCGGAGCATCGCGCGCGCTTGGTGAAACCATCGCCGTCTTAATGGTGGTGGGCAACATCCCGCAAATTCCCACCTCGATCTTTGATTCAGCCTATCCACTCCCGGCATTGATCGCCAATAACTACGGCGAGATGATGTCCATTCCCTTATATGATGCGGCTTTGTTGAGCGCTGCGCTTGTTTTATTGGTGGTCATTCTGATCTTTAACATCCTTTCCATCATCGTACTTCAGCGAATGACGAGGAAAAAATGAGCCTCTTAAGAAAAAAACACTGGCAAAGACGCCACCTCATGGAGACCTTCATGAAATTTATCATGCGGGTTTCGCTGTTCATTGTGGCCGGCGCACTCGGCTTGATCCTGTGGATCGTCATCGTCCGCGGACTGCCCTCCCTTTCCTGGGACATGGTCACAAAGATCCCGGAAGGCGGTTACTACATGGGCAAGGTGGGCGGTATTCTGAATGCGATCATAGGCTCGGCGTATCTGGCAGGCGGCGGCACGCTGCTTGCAGTTCTCTTTAGTGTGCCGATCGCACTTTATCTCAAAACCTATTTGGGAGATTCCAAATGGGGACAGTATGTGCGTCTCTCTCTTGACGTCCTTTGGGGCATTCCCTCCATTGTTTATGGCGCTTTTGGGTTTGCGTTGATGATCACCATTGGCATGCGTGCATCGCTGCTGGCCGGCATCATCATCCTGGCATTTATAGAACTTCCGATCATGACCCGCGCGATGGATGAAGTGATCCGCCGCATGCCCGTTGACCTGGAACATGCCGCACTTGCGCTTGGCTCCACAAAATTCGAAGTGGCCTTGCGTGTGGTCACCCGTCAGATGTTGCCGGGGATCACAACAGCAATTTTATTAGGCTTTGGTCGCGGCATCGGTGATGCGGCTTCTGTTTTATTTACCGCCGGTTATACAGACCGCATTCCCACATCATTAATGCGCCCAACTGCATCGCTCCCTCTCGCAGTTTTCTTTCAGCTTGGATCGCCATATCCCGAAGTGCAACAGCGCGGATACGCCGCCGCGCTCATTCTCACCATCATCGTTCTGGCAGTCAGCCTTGGCTCGCGCTGGTTGTCAGCACGGTTGAATAAATATACAATCAAGTAGGGACACAGCGCCGCTGTGTCCCTACAAAAGGAAATTATATGGATTCTCATATTCAGGTAAAAAATCTCAACGTCTATTACGGCAAACAACAGGCTTTGAAAAATATCAATATCGAGATTCCCAAGAATCAGATCACCACGATCATGGGACCCTCGGGCTGCGGCAAGACCACCTTATTGAAAACCTTTAATCGTTTCTTTGAACTCACGGAAGATACATCCCTAACCGGTGAAGTACTGGTGGATGGAAAGAATATTTACGACAAGGATGTGGACGTGACCGAAGTGCGCAAAGTAGTGGGGCTGCTGGCCCAACGTCCCTCGCCATTGCCGATGTCGATTTATGAAAATATCGCTTACGGTATGCACATTCACAAAATGAAGAAGGACCGCTCGGAATATAAAGCCGCAGTACGGCATTATTTGGAAATCGCGGGTTTATGGGATGAGGTACAAAAGCGATTGCATGATCCTGCCACCAGTCTTTCCATTGGGCAGCAGCAGCGCCTCTGCCTTGCCCGCGGCCTGGCCGTCGAACCGGAGATCATTCTCGGCGACGAACCCACCTCCGCGCTCGACCCGATCTCTTCACAAAACATCGAAAGCCGTTTGATCGAATTGAAGCAGCAATATACAACAGTGATCGTGACACATACATTGCGCCAGGCCAAACGCCTCGCGGATTATGTCATTTACATGTATCTCGGGGAAGTCATCGAAGCAGGACCCGCAAAGGAAGTATTTTCTAACCCGAAACACGAACGCACCCGGCAATATCTCGAAGGGCAGTTCTAGGAAAACCAGACGGCCGCAAGGCCGTCTTTGCTTTCGCGTTATAATCCCTCCCGTTGAACACGGATGTGTTCTTCTTGATCGCAGGGATTGTCTCAAAAACATATCCCTCTAAAGATGAATATCATAGTTTGAGAAGGACACATTTACATGGATCTTAATATTCTGGTATTTGTCCTGGTGGGTTTTATTGCCCAGATGATCGACGGTGCATTGGGCATGGCCTATGGGGTAAGTTCAAATACGTTTTTGCTGGGACTGGGCATTCCCCCGGCGGCGGCTTCTGCCAGTGTTCATATGGCGGAGGTGGTTACCACCGGCATCTCCGGTTATTCCCATTGGAAACTCGGGAATGTGAACTGGAAACTGGTGCGTCGATTACTGGTCCCGGGTGTGATCGGCGGCCTGGTCGGTGCCTATCTGCTTACCTCGATCGACGGAAATATTATCAAGCCTTATATCGCAGCCTATCTTCTTATCATGGGCGGCGTCATCATCTACAAAGCTTTCACCATGGTTTCCCACCATGATTTGAATGAATATCACGGACCACGCGTCAGCCTGCTTGGTTTGTTTGGCGGATTTTGCGATGCCATTGGCGGAGGCGGTTGGGGACCGGTCGTCACCTCCACATTGGTAGCCCATGGGAAGCATCCACGCATGACGATCGGCTCGGTGAATTTCACGGAATTCTTTGTCACACTTTCCGAATCCATTTTATTCATATTTGCCTTAAATTTTGGCGAGTACTGGAGAATCATTCTCGGACTATTGATCGGCGGGGCCATTGCAGCCCCGATTGCAGCAAGGATCGCACAAAAGCTGCCGGTCAAGACCTTGATGATCATTGTGGGCGTGCTGATCATCCTGCTCAGTTTGCGGACCATCTACCTTTCAATCTATTAGTAATATGAAGAGGGCGGCCGAAAGGCCGCTCTCGCTTTAGCGTTATAATCGTTATATGAAAAAATTTCGGGTTTTATTACTCGCGTTAACTCTCTTTGCGCTGTTCACCTCCGCTCATGCACAAAGGAGCTCATCATTAGCCCTCGTGATGAGGGCGGACGGACCTATCGTTCCGCCGATGTTGGAATATTTCAAACGCGGGATCGAAACGGCAGAACAACGGGATGCGGAAGTTCTGATCATTGAATTAAATACACCCGGCGGCGGCATCGATACGATGCTGGAGATCATTCAGGTGATTGGCGATAGCACAGTTCCCGTGGTGATTTATGTTTCTCCAAATGATGCAATAGCTGGAAGTGCCGGCGCATTGATTACCATGGCCGGGCAGGCCTCTGCCATGTCACCACGCGCAGCGATTGGCGCAGCCAGCCCCATCGACAGTTCCGGGAATGATATTCAAACCACGCTCGAATCAAAGATCAAAGAAATACTCAAGGCCAAAGTGCGCATCATGGTCGAATCACGCGGCGAAGATGCGGTTAAACTCGCCGAAGCGATGATCGATGATGCCAAGGCTGTCACAGCAACTGAAGCGCTTGACGCAGGCCTGATCGATTTTATTTCAGACGATACCGAAGACTTGCTGCAAGCGCTCGACGGATTCACCGTACAAGTCAACGGCGAGTCGCGCAAACTCAAAACGGCCGATATCGAAGTGCTGCCACTGGATATCAGCTTCATCGAAAGTTTTCTGCTTTTGCTCACCGACCCCAACATTGCATTTCTTTTATTAGCCATCGGCGTACAGGCTGTGTTGATTGAAATTTCCAGCCCGGGTGGTTGGGTGGCTGGGTTTATCGGCGCAGTCTGCCTGACACTTGCGGTCTATGGCATGGGCGTGTTATCCATTAACTGGTTCGGCCTGGTCTTCCTGATCATCGCCTTTGTATTATTTATTCTGGATATCAAAGCGCCCACACACGGCGCATTGACCACTGCTGGAGTGGCATCGTTCATCATCGGTGCGCTGGTGTTGTTCAACTCGCCGGGCACGCCGGCATTTCAGCGTGTGTCCGTTCCGCTGGTGATCGGCATGGGACTTTTCATCGGCGCATTATTCTTCACCCTGCTGATCTTCGTCTTGCGCGCGCAGCGTGGACGAGTCCAAACCGGAAGTGAGAGTCTGCCTGGGAAAACAGGAACAGCCAAAACGTTCCATGGAGAAGCGGGGCAGGTTCAAGTTGAATCTGAATTGTGGAGTGCGGAAAAATCCAAAGACTCCGAATCCATCAGTAAGGGCGATTTCGTCGAAGTTGTCGAAGTACGCGGATTAAGATTGATCGTTAAGAAAAAGTAACTTCGCGCTGAGCGGAGGAACTGTGATCTTCAGTTCCGAAGTCGAAGCGCCATGGCGAATTGTCCTTCGGCTGCGCCGCAAAATAGCGGCTCCGCTCAGGACGAAACGCATCAAAAAGGACCTTATGCCTGCCACACCTACGAGAGATAGAGTCAAACCCGAAACAGAAGCCCGCCCGCTGCGCCGCCCGGAGTGGATCAAGGTGCGCGCGCCTTCGGGTGAGACGTTTGAAAAATTACAAGTGTTGATGCGCTCGAAAGAACTGCACACTGTGTGCGAAGAGGCCATGTGCCCGAACCTCGGCGAATGCTGGGGAAGCGGAACCGCCACGTTCTTAATGCTCGGTGACGTATGCACGCGCACCTGCGCCTTTTGCGATATCAAACACGGCAAGCCCGGTCTTTTGGATTGGGGCGAAGCCGAACGCGTGGCACAGGCCGTGAAATCCATGGAGCTGAAACATGCGGTCATCACCTCCGTGAACCGTGATGAACGCCGCGATGGCGGCGCGCCGATCTTCGCGATGGTCATCCGCAGAATTCGCGAGTTAATGCACGGCTGTTCCATCGAAGTGTTGATCCCCGATTTCAAAGGCAGCATCGAAGCGTTGAAGATCGTCATGGATGCGCGACCTGAAATTTTGAATCACAACGTCGAAACTGTGCCGCGTTTGTTCAAGACCGTCCAGCCGCAGGATAATTATGATTGGGCCGCAGCAACATTATCCAACGCGAAGAAACTTGACCCAGATGTGCTGACCAAATCGGGCATCATGCTTGGCCTTGGCGAAACCATGGACGAAGTCAAGGCTGTGATGCGCGACCAGCGTTCATGGGGCGTGGATATTTTGACGATTGGTCAATACCTCCAGCCCAGCAAGAAACACATGCCGATGGATCGCTATTACACCATGGAAGAATTCGCCGAGTTGCGCGATTACGGAAAAGAGATCGGCTTCCAATGGGTCGAGTCGAATCCGCTGGTGAGGTCTTCGTACCATGCTGCGGAACAGGTCCGCGCGTTGAGCGTGGTGCATCGCAAGTTGTACGGCGAGCCGTTGCCGGCATTAAAATAAGAAATAGTACATTCAAATCTCCCAAGAAACGCCTTTTCTGGGAGATTTTTGTTTATTGATTTTCTTATAAGAAAGACGAGTGCAATATGACCACAGATCAACTGACATCAGAATTCGAAAGCTTTCAAAGCGAGTTGAAATCCTTTCTGCTGCGAATGACTGCCAGTGTGCAGGATGCGGAGGATATCGTTCAGGATACGTACATCCGGGCCACTGCAAAGATCAATACATTTCGAGGCGAGTCATCTTTGAAAACATGGGTCTTTAGCATTGCGTCCAACCTCGCCATGGACTTGTTACGGTCCAAAAAACGGTGGCCGGAAACTGTGACGGATATATGCAGAGAGGAAGTATTGGGGAATCGCCAGTTCCTTCAGGAAGCCATGCATATTCATGAGGCATCGCCGCAGGGAAAATTCGAGATCAAGGAACACATCTCTTTCTGTTTTACTTGTGTGTCCAAATCACTGCCTCTTGAGCAGCAGCTTGCCCTGCTCTTAAAGGAAGTGCATGGATTCTCGGTAAAGGAGATCTCCCAAATCCTTGACCAAACGGATGCGATGGTGAAATATTATCTGCATACAAGCCGCAGCAGGATGATTGAAGTGTTCGACCATCGCTGTTCGCTAATCAACAAGCAGGGGATCTGCCACCAGTGCACGGAATTGAACGGTATCTTTAATCCCAAACAGAAGGAACAGGAGGAGTTGGTCAAGATCGAGATGGCCAGGGATGCCCAAAACAAAAACAAGGAGAAACTGTTCGATCTGCGGATGAAGATCCTACAGGAACTCGATCCGTTTGAGTCCGGAGCGGCCGAGTTGCAGCTTCACCACCTGGAGCATAACCGTCAGGTCATGGAAAAGTACCTACATCAAAAGGAGTGATTTACCTATCATTTCTTAGCTGTGGATCGTCTAAATAAGAAAAGGAGTAAAAAATGACAAATATTCAGGCGAACCAAAAGCCACAGGCGGGAAAAGCGTTTACAAGCAAGACCATGTTCAGCCGGGAAACAACCGTCAGTGCAAATATTGAGGCGGACCCGTCCATTGTATGGGCGCTGTTGACTCACGCATCCGATTTTCCAAGGTGGAATTCCACTGTGATCTCATTGACAGGTGAGATCAGGGAACACGGGGAGATTGAGCTCAAGTCCATACTGGATGAAAAACGAGTTTTCAAATTGAAGGTAAAGGAATTTATCCCCGAAAAGCGACTTGTTTGGGGCGATTCCATGGGAAGCCGCGTATATACACTCGATAAAAATTCGAAAAGCGTCCTCTTTACCATGTCCGAAAAGATTGGAGGTCCGCTCTTCCCCTTGTTTGCCGGAATGATCCCCTCCTTTGATGAATCGTTCGAGCAATTTGCCACGGACCTGAAAAAAGAAGCCGAATTCATTCAAGGTTCAAAAAAGTAACGCAAAGGAGAAGATGATGGAAAAGAGAACGAAAGACAATCCCTGGAAATTAAAAACACCTCCCCAAACGTCGGACTATGAAATGTATGTGGATACGAAAGATGGGAAGGAAATCATCGTATGTACCGTGGGTACCACCGTATTACATTATGACTACCGCTGTCTTGCAGATTTACATGCCATGTTGAAGAAGCACGGCGATTGGATGGAATTGGGCAGCAAGGACGAAAAACAGGAAGCGGTCGATGGCACCGTGGAATATTGGGCGCGTTCACCGAAAAACCCCATCGGCAGTTGGTATGGGCTCAAGGAAGGTTTCAAAGGACGTTTCGCCATGTACATTCCACCTCTGATGGAGCAGTTAGGCCTTGCAGAAGTGGAGCATAACCCGCGTAACAACAGGATGAGAGCAAAATAGTATTGAACGTGGGGGGACAAATTGTATGACGAGGGCGATGCGGCAATCAAGTAAACGAAACCTCCCGCCACGATGTGGCGGGAGGACCCATCCTGATAGGATAGCAAATCTTCAAGGGATAAGTTCTTAGATTTGACCAGCTGATAATGCTTTTTAGATTTGTTAACTGGCTTGAAATACGCCCCATTCGGGAATTGCATGAGACGCCTGGCTCTCAAGCGGATTTCGACTCTATATCCACAATTCTAATGGTGAAGTTCCAGCAGGCTTGAGGTCAAGAGGAGCCAGGGATTATAATTAGCCATCTTTGGAGAGAGGATGGCCGGGCATGGAATATAAATTACTGATCAATGGGGAATGGTGTGGAAGTGGAACACCGCTCGAAGTTAAAAACAAATATGATGGTTCACTCGTCGGGGTCCTGCCGACCGCCAGCCGCGAAGATTTGAACCGGGCCATCGATTCCGCGGAACGCGCGGAAGATATCATGGCTGACCTGCCCGCATATAAACGTTCCGAGATCTTATTGCGGACATCCGCGCTGCTGCGTGAGCGTTCCGAGGAAATCGCAAAGATCATTGCAGCAGAAGCAGGCAAGGCACTGAAATTCGCGCGTGCTGAAGTGGATCGCGCGGCCAGTACGTTTACGATCGCGGCGGAGGAAGCGAAACGACTGCACGGCGAAACCATTCCCCTGGATGCGGTACCGTCCGGCGAAGGATATTTTGGCTTCTGGACTCGCCGCCCCGTGGGTGTGATCGCAGCGATCAGCCCGTTCAATTTTCCCCTCAATCTGGTTGCGCACAAAGTAGCTCCTGCCCTGGCTGCGGGAAATACACTCGTACTTAAACCAGCCACCACAACACCTCTTGCTGCGGTGATCCTTTGCCAGATTTTGCAGGAAGCAGGCCTGCCTGCCGGCGTGGTCAACCTCGTGGTGGGTTCGGGCGGCACCGTGGGCGAATGGCTCATCACAGATGAACGCGTGGATAAGATCACATTTACCGGCTCACCGGAAATTGGCCGCCACATTTTGGCGGTTGCCGGGATCAAGAAGGTCACACTGGAATTGGGCAACACGTCACCGGTAGTGGTGGCCCCGGATGCTGATTTGGATTTTGTCGCAAAACGCTGTGCGTTGGGGGCATTTTACAATTCCGGCCAGGTGTGTATTTCCGTGCAAAGAATTTACAGCCAAAAACAGGTGTATGAACCGTTTACCGAAAAGTTTGTCAAAGCCACGGAAGCCATGGTGGTGGGGGATCCGCTGGATGAACGTGTGGATGTCGGCCCGATGATCGACTCAAAGGAGGTGGATCGAATTGAAGGCTGGGTCAAAGAGGCGCAGTCGTCGGGCGCCAAAATACTGACCGGCGGCAAACGGGAAGGCACTGTGTATTACCCGACCGTGCTTGCAAACGTGGAAGCCGATATGAAAGTGATCGCCGAGGAAACCTTTGCTCCCGTGGCTTCGGTGATTTCAAGCGACGATTTCGAGTCCGCGCTTAAACAAGCGAACGATTCGAAATTTGGTTTGCAGGTGGGAGTGTTCACAAAAGATATAGACCGTGTGTTCAAGGCGGTTCGCCGTTTGAATTTCGGCGGTGTCATTATCAACGATACCCCCAGTTTCCGCGCGGACCACATGCCTTATGGCGGGAATCGCCAAAGCGGCCTGGGACGCGAAGGTGTCAAGTTTGCCATGGAAGACATGACCAATATCCAACTGGTCGCAATTCGATTAAACCCTTAAACCTATTTCATAATAGAGGAGAGAGAATGAATTACAAACTTTGGATCGATGGAAAGTGGGAAGACACAAAGGGCGGTAGTATCATGTCAATTGAAGACCCGACCAGCGGCAAGGAAATTGCCGAAGTGATCGATGCCAGCCGCGAGGATGTTGACCGCGCAGTGCAGGCAGCCAAACGCGCTTTTTATGATGGACGCTGGTCAAAGTTATCCCCGGGCGAACGTTCAAAGATCATCTGGAAACTGGCCGACCTGTTGGAGGCCAATGCTGAGAGTCTTGCAAAGGTTGAGTCGGAAAACACCGGAAAGCCTTATCAATTCGTCAGCCTTGGTGGAGATATTCCCTTCGCGGTCGATAACCTGCGCTTCTTTGCAGGTGCGGCGCGCGATACACATGGTTCCCATGCCGGGGAGTACATGCCCGGATATACATCCATGTATCGCCGTGAACCTGTAGGCGTGGTCGGGCAAATTGCCCCGTGGAATTATCCGTTGATGATGGCCGCATGGAAGATCGGGCCTGCGCTTGCCGCAGGATGTACGATCGTACTTAAACCCGCCCCCGGCACACCGCTTACAACATTGATGTTTGCCGAATTGATGAAACAAGCCGGCATCCCCGATGGCGTGGTGAATGTGATCTCCGGCGGCAACAATTCCGGACAGGCCCTTGTGGAACACCCGGATGTGCGCATGATCAGCCTGACAGGTTCCACCGGCACCGGCAAGAAGATCATGAAGACCGCCGCGGACACGCTCAAACGCGTTCATCTTGAATTGGGCGGCAAGGCTCCCTTCATCGTCTTTGACGACTCGGACCCCGAACTGGTGGCTGCAAAAGCCTCTTTGGCCGCGATCATGAATACCGGTCAGGATTGTACAGCCGCCACCCGTTTGTATGTTGAAAAGAGCAAGGTCAAGGTCATGCAGGAAGCGGTTGTGGAAGCCATGAAGAATATCAAAGTTGGGCTGCCGTTCGAGGATGGCGTTCAAATGGGTCCATTGATCTCAAAAATCCAACGAGAACGTGTATCGGGTTTTGTGGATCGTGCAAAGGCACAAGGCGCCAAAGTGTTGACCGGCGGCGGTGTGCCCAAGGGATATGACAAGGGCTATTACTACGAACCTACCGTGCTCACCAATGTGCAGCAGGACTGGGAGATCGTTCAGAATGAAGTCTTTGGCCCGGTCGTGACCGTGCAGGAATTTACCGACGAAGCGCAGGCGTTATCCATGGGCAATGACGTGTTGTACGGATTGGCAGCTTCCGTGTTCACAAAGGATATCGGACGCGCAATGCGCCTCTCTTCTCAACTTGAGTTTGGCACGGTTTGGATCAACGATCACCTGCCTTTGACCTCTGAAACTCCCCACGGCGGTTTCAAGCAATCCGGCTTTGGCAAGGACCTTTCCGCCGAGGCCATCGGCGATTACCAGATCACCAAACATGTGATGATCGCCGCGCAATAAAAATATTTATCTCAAGAGAGAGTCATTTTCAACCATTCTCGCAAGAGAAAAGGAAAGAAATATAAAAGCGCCGTCATAATTATGACGGCGCTTTTATATTGCAGCAATAAACCGCACAGCATGGCAAAGGCCATTGCCATATTCTTGACCGCGGACTCGAAGGGTACCAACGAAATATAGATCAGCATCAGGGAATTTCCGATAATTCCCATCATTGTATTGGACGGTTTTTGATTTGGAGTATGATTGTTAAAATGCTTTAGAACAACCGAGGATGAATCCATGAAAATAAAGACATGGACATTTGTTGCGCTTCTTCCGGCCGGATTGGCAATGAGCATGCTTTTTGATCTGCTGACAGGAGAAGTCCTACGGATTGGAAAAGAACTTCGTTCGTAAGTCCTTTCCGACCTTCGTTGTCCAGAACGTATCTCTTAATTTTAAAGGTGAATATGTCTCGTAATCGAACCATTCTTGTCACAGCTGGCATTATGCTCAGCCTGTTCCTCGCCTCCATGGAATCCACTGTTGTGGCCACCGCCATGCCGACCATCGTCGGTCAACTCGGCGGGTTGGAGCATTATTCCTGGGTCTTCTCCGCGTTCATGTTGGCTTCCACAACCGTCGTCCCGCTGTACGGAAAACTTTCCGACATCTACGGTCGTCGGAATTTATATGTCATTGCGATGGCGCTCTTCCTGGTCGGCTCCATTTTGTGCGGCAGGGCTGGAACCATGACCCAACTCATCTTTGCACGTGCACTGCAGGGAATTGGTGCCGGCGGAATCATGCCCCTTGCTTTCATTCTGATCGGCGAAATGTTCTCGCTGGAACAGCGCGCAAAGATGCAGGGGTTATTCTCCGGTGTGTGGGGTGTTTCTTCCATCGCAGGTCCGTTGTTGGGCGGATTCATCGTCGATCAATTTTCATGGCATTGGATCTTCTACATCAACGTTTTCCCGGGATTGATCGCAGCGGCGTTGGTTGCTTTCGGATGGCGCGATCAGACTCGAAGTCACGAACGACCCGCTGTGGATTATGCCGGCGCGGCTTTATTGACAGTCGGCATCATCACCCTGTTGCTCGGTTTGATGGAGTTCGGTACATTCAACAGTTGGATGTTCCTCGCATCTTCCATCGTCCTATTTATTATTTTGTGGCAGGTCGAAATTCGCGCCGCAGACCCGATTTTGCCGATCCCGCTTTTTCGTGATGCGTTATTTTCCTCCGCCACCGCGCATGGCTTGATGACCGGCTGGGCAGTGTTCGGTTCGATCTCCTTCATTCCGTTGTTTGTTCAATCCGTGCTTGGCGCGAACGCCACACAAGCCGGCATCACGATCACACCGATGTTATTGGGGTGGGTGGCAGCAAGCATCTTTGGCACGCGCATCATGCTGCGGGTTGGATATCACAGGCTTGGGCTTGTTGGAACCGCATTGTTCGTCGTTGGCGCAACGCTCATGTTGTTCATTGGAGTTGAATCAAGCCAGATCATGATGATGGTTTTCGTCACCTTGATGGGCATCGGCATGGGGCTTTCGATCCCCGCCTTCGTGATCGCCGTTCAAACCAGCGTGGAACGAAAACATCTCGGCACCGCCACATCGATGCTGCAATTCAGCCGCTCCATCGGTGGGACACTTGGTGTGAGCGTGATGGGTGCAGCGTTGAGTGCACGACTCGCATCGAACCTAAGCGCCTCCGGTCTGGACCCAAGCCTGGTGACTCAATTACTCGATCCTACACCCGGCTCGGAGCTGGTCATCGATGCCGGTGTGCGCATTGCAATGGCAAACGCGATCCATCTCATCTTCATCATTGCCTTCGTTGCGGCAATCCTTGGTCTGGCTGCCGCCTTTTTCGCCCCACGTAAGGATTTGACCGAGAACCCGCCTGATAACGAACCCGTTCTTATGAGCGCAGAATAGCAAACAAAATCCCGTCATTGTGGCGGGATTTTTGTTTAAACTCGCCCTTGACTTAATAGAACAAACAATCTAAAATGTCGCACATAAGGAAACCAAACGGTTACATATTATGAGAAGAGACGTTTTCCAAGCAATCGCCGATCCCAACCGCAGGGCGATCCTCAGCCTGTTGGCCCGTCAAAAACTCACCCTCAACGGGGTGGCCGAACATTTTTCCATCAGCCGACCGGCAGTATCGAAGCACATCAAGATCCTCGCCGAATGCGGGCTGGTCTATGTCCATCAACAGGGTCGCGAACGATATTGCGAGGCCAGGCCGGACAAATTGAATGAAGTCTCTGATTGGCTCGAAGGCTATCGAAAGTTATGGGAGGAGCGGTTTGACCGTCTTGATGAATTATTAATGGAAATGCAAACCAAGGAGAAAAAAAATGGCAACAAAAAATAAGACAACCATCAAGGCAGAACCCGGCAAACAGGAACTCTTCATCACTAGAGAGTTCGAAGCACCACGAGAATTGGTATTCAAAGCATACACCGATGAAAAAATCTATGCTCAATGGCTGGGTCCGCATGGCCTGGAGACCTGGTTCGAAGTATTTGAGCCCATCAGCGGCGGCAAATACAAATTCGTTCAAAAGGATCAGGATGGGAATGAATTTTCATTCCATGGCGTAACCCACGAAGTGGTGTTGAACGAACGCATCATCGGCACGTTTGAATTTGATGGGCTTCCTGAAGCGGGACATGTGACCCTCGAGACCACGCGCTTTGAAGCACTGCCCGGGAATCGCACCCGCGTGACGTCTCAATCCATCTTTCAATCTGTTGCGGACCGCGATGCCATGGTCCAGTCTGGAATGGAACACGGCGTTGTAGAAGGGTATGAACGTCTCGATGATATTTTGGAAAATCTGAAAAAGTAGAGCACACATGAATACAGTACATTCAAAAGATGGCACCAAAATCGCATTCGATCAAATTGGAAACGGCCCCGTGATCATCAATGTGGATTCTGCCCTCGCAGACCGCACCATCTGTGCAAAGTTGGCAGCCTTACTCGCAAAGGATTTCACGGTCATCAATTACGATCGCCGTGGGCGTGGCGACAGCACCGATACACAGCCTTACGCTGTGGAACGTGAGATCGAAGATATCGAAGCCTTGATCGACAACGTCGGTGGATCCGCATTCATCTTTGGCAGTTCATCAGGTGCGGTCCTTGCCCTCGAAGCCGCAAACAAGCTCGCTTCAAAAGTAAAGAAGCAGGCGTTGTATGAACCGCCCTTCATTGTAGATAACACGCGTGCACCGTTACCTGACGATCTGCTGGAACGAATCACAACAGCACTTGCAACCGGCAAACGCAGCGACGCACTCAAGCTTTTCTTCTCGATAGCCATGGGTATCCCCGGATTCTTCATCTTTATCATGCGCTTGATGCCGAGCTGGTCAAAATCCAAAGCGGTGGCACATACCCTGCCCTACGATCTCGCGGTCATGAGCGATACACAACAAGGAAAGCCATTGTCAAAAAGCCGCTGGGCAGCAGCAAGCATGCCCACGCTGGTATTGACCGGTGGAAAGAGCGAGCCTTTTTTCCACAAGGCAGGTGATGCCCTTGCTGAAGTCCTGCCGAATGCAAAGCATAAAATCCTCAAAGACCAGGATCATGGCTCGGCTGTGATGTCCCCGGCCGTCATCGCTTCCGAGATGACTCAGTTTTTCAAAGGCGAATAGCCATGGGAAAAGTCACGTTCAATATGACCATGTCGCTGGATGGATTTGTGGCCGGCACGAACGACGGTCCGGAAAACGGTCTGGGCGATGGCGGCGGTGGACTCTTCGACTGGTATTTCAACGGCGACACGGAGGTCTATCTCTCGGAAGGAACACCAATGCTCAAAGTGTCAAAGCAAAGCGCTGAGCTGATGAAGGAAGCCGTGAGTCAGTATGGCGCCGGCGTGTGGGGACGCAGGACCTTTGACATCGCACATGCCTGGGGTGGGAATCCGCCTGGCTCCCCGGCTTTCATTGTGACTCACAAGGTTCCGCAGGAATGGGTGAAGGATGGTTCACCGTTCACCTTTGTCACCGACGGCGTGGAAAGTGCCATTCGACAGGCGAAGCAGGCCGCGGGAGATAAGGACGTCGTCATCTGCACACCCAGCATCCTGCAGCAGGCGATCAAGGCCGGACTCGTGGATGAAATCACCGTGGATATCGCACCGATCCTGATCGGCGATGGTGTCAGCATGTTCGACCACCTGGGCACCGGTCCGATCCATCTCGAATGTGTACGCAATGTACAGACTCCGCATGTAACCCATCTCTCATTCCGCGTGATCAAATAAGGAAAAACAAATGTCAAAGAACACATCAGCACGATTAACGATCATTACTTCCGTAGGGACGCTCCTGACTCTTCTCGTCTTGCACATCCTCAGCCCGGAATTTTCACCTGCATGGCGCATGGTCAGTGAATATGCCAATGGAGAATACAGCTGGGTATTGTCGTCGATGTTCCTCCTCTGGGCACTCAGCTCATGGGCATTGGCCTTAACGCTTTGGTCGGAAGTAAAAACGACCGCTGGCAAAGTCGGTTTGTATTTTCTGATCTTATCCGGCGTTGGCGAAGCAATGGCTGCCGCCTTTGACATCAATCATCCGCTGCATGAATTGGCCTCCTTCATCGGGATCGGCGGTCTGCCGGTCGCTGCATTATTGATCAGCACGAGTCTGGGCCGCACCGAGGCCTGGTCCGCCGCGAAGAAGCCTCTGCTCTGGTCCGCACATCTGACGTGGATCAGCATCGTTCTGATGGCCGTGACCTTTGCACTACTGATCTCCTCCTTTATGCAAAGCGGTGCTGAAATGCCAACGGATTCAAGGACAGTTACTACACTACCGGATGGCGTCATCGCGCTGGTCGGCTGGGCAAATCGATTCTTAATTCTGGCCTTCTGTGCATGGGTCACCCTCACGGCCTGGTTCGCCAGAAAAGTAAATTCATAAAAAGTTTTAACAACCAAGGAGAAAATAAAACATGAGCAAGATCACCCCATTTTTATGGTTCGATACGCAGGCAGAGCAGGCAATGAATTACTATGTGGACACATTCAATGGTGCGCCGCATAAAAAGGGGGAGTCAAAAATCGTCAGCATCACACGCTACGAAAAAGGCATGGATGCACCCGGCGCAGAGGCACTCGAAGGCAAAGTCATCACCGGGATCTTCGAGCTGGCAGGTCAAAGTTTCATGGCACTCGACGGCGGTCCGATCTTCAATTTCACCGAAGCAACTTCCTTCTATGTCGAATGTGAAGACCAGAAAGAGGTCGATTACTTCTGGAACAAGCTGTCCACCGTTCCTGAATCAGAGCAATGCGGCTGGTGCAAGGATCAGTTCGGCTTGTCCTGGCAGATCATCCCCAAGCAGTTGGGCGAGTTGATGGGCGACCCGGACCCCATCAAGTCAAAACGTGTCATCAATGCGATGCTGCAGATGAAGAAGATCAACGTGGCCGATTTGCAAAAAGCCCACGACGGAAAGTAAATCGATGAAAACGCGTGATCTCACCTTAACACGTACGTTCAATGCCCCAGTCGAAATGGTCTGGAAGGCCTGGACAGAACCCGAGTATGTGATGAAGTGGTGGGGGCCGGACCACTTCACTTCACCGAGCGCAAGGATCGATTTTCGTGAAGGCGGCACCTCGATTGTCTGTATGCGTGCGCCGCAGGATTTCGGCGGCATGAATTTTTACAACATCTGGGTCTATCAGAAGATCGTGCCCCTGCAGTCCATCGAGTACATCCAGAACCTATCCGATGAGCATGGCAACTTGATCGATCCATCCACGGTTGGAATGCCTCCTGAATTCCCACGAGATGCTCGTACGGTTGTGATCTTCAAGGATTTGGGAAATGGGAAAACGGAAATAACCATGACCGAGTACAACCTGCCCGCAGCGGATACAGAGATGGGCAAAAACGCTGAACTCGGTTTGAATCAGTGTCTCGACAAGATGGTAAAGATCTTTGCCAGTTGAAAGGAAAAGATATGAACAAGGAAACATTTAAAAGTATTGGCGCCATCCTTGCAGGGTTTGTCACGGTTTTCATCTTAAGCGTGGTCACTGATCTTATTTTGGAAAAGATCGGTTTCTTTCCACCCGTCACCCAACCTGAGGCCTACATCTGGTGGATGCTGTTGATCGCGCTGATTTATCGAAGCATCTACTCCGTGGCCGGGTTTTATCTCACAGCGAGACTGGCCCCAAATCGTCCCATGCGGCACGCGATCATTCTCGGGATCATTGGGACATTGTTTGCAACGCTCGGAGCAATTGCAAATTGGAATTTATCAGCCAATTGGTATCCGGTTTTGCTGGTGTTGGTGACACTCCCATGCGCATGGCTGGGCGGCAGGCTGGCCGAGGGAAAAGAACAAAACAAGAAATAGCCATCACCAGAGATTTGGCAAAGCAATTGGTCATGCTACAATCCATCGTTGCATGACCAATTTTTTATCATGACGGCTTTACAAGGATATAAAAATGGATAAAACTGGGAAGGCAAAAGAATCGGCCAAACAGGAATGGACCGCCAAAGAATTCATCAAACGGCTGGACCTTCTTGCCTCTAAGAGGAAAAACGGGGTCGACGATCTGGGCATGGGACAGGTCTTTGCACTGGCGAAGGAATTCATGAATGCACCTCTCAGTGAAGTGGAAAAATTATTGAACAGCCCGATCCATAAGGTCCGCGTCGGTGCTGTCAGCATCATGGACTTTCAGGCGCGGGACAGGAAAACTACAGAAGAACGCCGCAAGGAATTATTCGACCTCTACATACGCAAGCATGATCGCATTAACACTTGGGACCTGGTGGACCGCAGCGCGATCTGGGTGGTGGGAAGTTATTTGTTCGACAAGCCACGCAAGATCTTATATAAACTGGCGAAATCCAAAATGATGGCGGAACGACGCACCGCCATTGTCGCCACCCTTTATTTCATCGGAAAGAAGGATGTGGACGATGCCTTCAAACTGGCTGAATTGATGCTGTATGACAAGGAAGACTTGATTCATAAGGCCAATGGCTGGGCCTTGCGCTTTGCAGGCGATAAGAATCGTGCGCGACTGGTCAAGTTTTTGGACGAATATGCCGCCACCATGCCGCGTGTTACCCTGCGCTATGCCCTTGAACACTTCGATAAAAAGGAACGGGATTATTATCTAAGTCTGAAAAAGACTGGATAATGCTCTCGGTGCCGAACCAGATAAAGGTTAAGCTAGAAACGCTCATTCCATTAAAATAAGGAAAATCATCATGAATAATAAAGATATCGCCGTATCGTTTCTCAAAATGGCATCCAGTGGAAAAGTAAACGAAGCATACTCAAAATTTATTGGAACCGGGTTTCGACATCACAATCCATTTTTTGCGGGAACAGCGGCAGCCCTCCAGGCCGCGATGGAAGAGAACGCACGCAAGAATCCAAACAAGGTGTTTGAAGTGAAACGGGTGATTTCCGAAGGCGATCATGTGGTCACTCACTCGCATGTCAAACAAAAACCAGATGACCTTGGGATTGCAGTAGTACATATCTTTCGTTTTGAAATGGGAAAGATCATGGAGATTTGGGATCTCGGTCAACCGATCCCGAGCGAGACACAAAACCAATACGGGATGTTCTAACAAGAAAAGGGATAGTAGCACCCAGGTGCTACTATCCCTTTTAAGAAACGCCCGGGAATTACATCTTTACAAAACAGAACTTGTGTTCTAAAATTGTCGCTTCATTTTACGCCCTTTTTATAGTTATCGAGTCAATACATAAACTGACGAAAACCCCTTATTAATTTTTGGAGAAACGCAATGAAAACAAAAAAGACCACCCCCACCCCATTTTCAATTTCAGAAGTCCGCTCTTCATTCAAGGGTCCAGTGATTGCCCCGGGAGATGTCGAGTACGATCAGGCTCGAACCGTTTTTTATGGCGGCGTGGATCGCCATCCCGCAGTGATCATTCGCGCTGCAAATGCGGAGGAAGTGTCCCGTGTCATCGCGCTGGCACGTGAACATGATCTCGAACTTGCCGTGCGCAGTGGTGGTCACAGCAATGCGGCCCACAGCGTTACTGATGGCGGCATCGTATTGGACCTTTCCTTCATGAAGAACTTGCAAATTGACCATGAGTCAAAAACTGCATGGGCAGAGAGCGGCCTTACCGCCGGCGAATTCACCACTGCAACTGTCGCCCATGAACTCGTGGTCGGCTTTGGCGATACCGCCTCCGTTGGGCTTGGCGGCATCACTCTGGGTGGCGGCGTTGGGTATCTTGTTCGCAAGCATGGTCTTACGCTTGATAGTTTATTAGCCGCTGAGGTCGTAACGGCGGATGGTCAAATTCTAAACGTGGATGAAAAGAATCATTCGGATTTATTTTGGGCCATTCGCGGCGGCGGTGGCAATTTTGGGGTTGTAACTAAATTTAAATTTCAATTACATAAACTGGATAAAGTGTATGGTGGAATGTTATTCCTGCCAGCCACGGCAGATGTGATCGCCTCTTTCATAGCCGCGGCTGAATCAGCCTCTGAGGAGCTTTCAGCCATCGCGAACGTCATGCCTGCGCCGCCGATGCCGTTCCTTGCACCCGAACATCACGGCAAATTGATCATCATGGCCATGATGGTTTACTCCGGTGATGTTGCAGATGGTGAAAAAGCCTTTGCGCCCTTCCGCGCATTGGGGACCCCACTCGCGGATATGTTACGTCCCATGAGTTACACGGAAATGTATCCACCGGAACAAGGCGGCGATTATCATCCTGTTGCTGCAGGTCGTACTATGTTTATCGATCATGTTGATCTTTCCACTGCTGAAACCATCCTTGAACACCTCAAAGCTTCAACGGCGATGATGTCGGTGACGCAGCTGCGTGTCTTGGGCGGAGCCATGGCGCGTATCCCTGAAGATGCCACAGCGTTTGCGCACCGCAAGTCAAAGATCATGGTTAACTTGGCCGGGTTGTATGGAAATCCTGATGAGAAATCGACCCATGAAACATGGGTAAATCGATTTGCAAAAGCAATCGAACAAAGTGACAAAGGTGCGTACGTGAATTTCCTTGCAGATGTGGATGAAGCCCAGGTCCGCGCGGCGTATCCACAAACCACGTGGGAACGGCTGCGCAAGATCAAGGCACAGTATGACCCGACGAATCTGTTCCACATGAATCAGAATATCAAACCTTAAGAGGACCCCATGACCCAGGAATATATTGAGATCCGCCATGCACGCGAAAACAATCTAAAGAACGTATCCCTGCGCATTCCGAAGCGCAAGATCACGATCTTCACCGGGGTCTCCGGCTCCGGAAAATCCTCGATCGTGTTCGATACGATCGCCACAGAGTCACAGCGGCTGCTGAATGAAAATTTCAGCATGTTCGTGCGCAACTTCCTGCCGAAGTATGCCCAACCCGATGCCGACGCCATCGAAAACCTGAGCATGTCCATTGTTGTGGATCAGAAGCGCATGGGCGGCGGTTCACACTCAACCGTTGGCACGATCACCGACATCAACACGATCCTGCGCATGATGTTTTCGCGCATCGGGCAGCCTCATGTGGGACCCACCAATGTATTCGGTTTCAACGATCCGCAGGGCATGTGCCCGAACTGCAACGGACTCGGTCGCAAACTGGACGTGGACATGGACAAGTTTTTGGATAAGTCCAAGTCTTTGAATGAAGGTGCTATTCTGTTTCCAGAATACAATGTGGATAGTTGGGGCTGGAGCAATGTAATCAATACGGGTTTGTTCGATCCTGACAAGAAAATTTCCAAATACAGCCAAAAGGAATTGCACGACCTTTTATATAGCGAACCGATCAAGGTCAAGACCAAGATGGGGGCAAAAGATTTCAACTTGACTTATGAAGGCATTATCAACCGCTTTACCAACAAATACATCAAGCAGGATCTAAAAACCAAGTCTGAACGAACTCAAAAGTCAGTGGAGCCGTTTATGACCATGGGTCCCTGTTCTGAATGCAATGGTGCGCGGTTAAACAAGACTATCCTGAAGTGCAAAATCAACGGCTACAACATCGCTGATTTGACGGACATGGAAATTCCTGAGTTGATTGAAGTTGTAAAGAAAATCAAAACGCCCGCCGCCGAGCCAATTGTCAAAGCGCTTGTGGAACGATTACAAAATCTGGTGGATATTGGGCTGGAATATCTTAGTCTTAGCCGTGAGACAGACACACTATCAGGCGGAGAGTCGCAGCGCGTAAAAGTTGTTAAGCATCTCGGCAGCAGCCTGAGCGATGTGATCTATATCTTCGATGAGCCGAGCGTGGGGCTGCACCCGCGGGACGTGCACCGCATGAATGAGCTGCTGCAGAAACTGCGCGACAAGGGCAACACGGTCATCGTCGTGGAACATGATCCCGATGTGATCAAGGTGGCTGACCATATCGTGGATGTAGGCCCGCAAGCGGGTCCACATGGAGGCAGGATCGTCTACGAAGGCAGTTATGCAAACCTGCTCAAAGCGGACACATTGACCGGTAAACATATGAAGCAATCCGTCCCGTTGAAGGGAGCATTTCGCACACCGACCGGCAAACTGCCGATCAAAAATGCGAAGGTCAACAACCTGCAAAACGTGAGCGTGGACATTCCAACAGGCGTCCTGACCGTGGTCACGGGCGTGGCTGGGTCTGGAAAAAGTTCACTGATCAATGAAGTCTTCCAACATCAGCATCCCGACGCGATCGTGATCGACCAATCGGCAGTGGGAGTCAACAGCCGCTCCAACCCGGCCACATACACCGGCATCCTGGATGATGTGCGCAAGGCCTTTGCCTCGGCCAATAAGGTGCAGCCCGCGCTGTTCAGTTTCAACTCGAAGGGCGCATGTGAAAACTGTCAGGGATTGGGCGTGGTCTATACCGAGCTGTCATTTTTCGACAGTGTGAAATCACCCTGCGAAGTATGCGAAGGCAAACGTTTCAAAGATGAAGTGTTGAAATATAAACTGAACGGAAAAAATATTTCAGAAGTCTTATCCATGAATGTCCAGCAGGCGCTGGAGTATTTTGAGCTTCCCGAGGTGAAGAAAAAACTGCAAGCCATGAGCGATGTAGGTTTGGATTATCTCGGACTCGGTCAACCGTTGAGCACATTATCTGGCGGTGAATGTCAGCGCATCAAACTCGCCAGCGAACTGCACAAGAAGGGCAGCATCTACATCATGGACGAACCGACCACGGGCCTGCACATGTCTGATATCGGTCATCTCATGCAGGTGATCAACCGTCTCGTGGATACGGGCAACACGGTCGTCGTCATCGAACATAATTTACACGTCATCAAGAATGCGGACTGGATCATTGACATGGGTCCCGAAGGCGGCAGCAAGGGCGGCGAAGTGATCTTCGAAGGCACGCCCAAACAACTGTTAAGTGTGAAGCGTTCGCTCACCAGTCAATATCTTAAGGATTAATCATGACAAAAGTCGTTTTGGATATGTCCATGTCACTGGACGGTTTTATCGCCGGATCGAATGTGGGCAGGGAATATCCCATGGGCGTGAATGGCGAGAGCCTTCATACGTGGATCTTCAGCACGCCCAAAGACAAAGTGGATGCCGATGTGGAACGCGAGATGTTCGCACGCACAGGCGCTGTGATCGTGGGCAACCGCACCTTTGAAGTGGGTGTGGATCTTTGGGAAGATGTTCCATTTCCTGTACCCACGTTCGTGCTTACACATCAAGGACGTGAAAAGTTGATCCAGAAAAGTGGAACCTTTATCTTTGTCACCGATGGAATCGAAAGCGCCCTGCAACAGGCCAGGGCGGCGGCAGGTGACAAGGATGTGCGGCTCATGGGAGCCGATGTCGCTCAACAATTTCTCAGGGCAGGACTGATCGATGAATTACAAATTAACCATGTGCCGATCCTTCTCGGAGATGGGGGTCCGTTTATTTGATCATCTGGATGTCAAAAATAGTCAGCTTGAAAAAGACCGAGTGCTTGATTCCCCGCACGCAACGCATATTCGATATCGTGTCGTAAAGGAGAAGTAACATGGAGAAAAAGGAAAGTGACTGACAGTGTTTGCAATGAACACAAAATATTACAAATTGGCATCTGACCGATATCTTCATGGTGGTGTTGAATCGATGCCGAAAACAGGTTCAGCTTAAAAAGGAAAATATGAATCCAAAAACTCCCGAAGGACTGAAAACAGAATTTCCCGCAAGCATAGGCAAGGTGGCTCCACGTGGACTGGCAGATGCGGGTTATACCAGGCTCAAGCAATTGACCAAGGTCACGGAAGCCGAGCTGCTCAAAATCCATGGCGTGGGTCCAAAGGCCGTTCGAATCCTTCGGGAGGTACTCAAAGAGAAGGGGATGTCATTCGAGACAGCGAGCAAGGCTCAGGTTAAAAAAGAAGCGTCTGCCTCTGCTGTGGAAAAGTTTATGGAGAAGCTTGATCATCCGTTCAAAGTAGAAATCGAATTCCTGCGGAAAGTCATCAAGAAGGTGAACAAGGATATCGCCGAAGAATGGAAATGGAATGCTCCTTCCTATAGTTATCACGGAAATTATTTGGTGACATTTAATCTCTGGGAAAAAGGACACATTCATCTCGTGTTTCATAACCCCATGATCTCCAAAGTGAAGAATAAACTGCTCGAAGGGGAGTATAAAGACAGGCGCATGGTTCATTTTTCGGAAATGAAGGATATCAAGGCGAAACAACCACTTTTGGAAAAGGCCTTGAAGGATCTGATCAAGTTACAGAAAAAGGAGAATTCATAAAATGGCGCTGACCCCTTCACAAGAGATCGATAAATTTATCAAGGAAACCACAGACTGGCGCGGTGCCTGGATTGCGAACTTCCGCAAACTCATTCTAAAAACCGCACCCGAGGTTACCGAGGAATGGAAATGGGGTGTTCCCGTGTGGGCTTACAAAGGCAATGTGGTCGCCAGCGGTATTTTCAAGGACCATGTCAAATTAAACTTTTTCAAGGGCGCATCCTTGAAGGATCCAAAGAAATTATTCAACGCCGGACTGGAAGCCAAAGCCACGCGTGCGATCGATATCAGCGAAGGGACAAAGATCGACGAAGCCGCCTTGAGGGACCTGATCCGCGAGGCCGTGGATGTGAACAGCGCTGGAAAGAAAAAGACGTAATTTCGTATCCATACAATGATCGTTGAGATTGATGGACGTCCCTCAGATTCTCCTTTTGTCGAATCCATTTACTGGGCTCGCAGTGTGGGTGGTGGGTCATTTACTTCCATTGCTGCCAGCCAGTGGGAGATGGTGATCACAAAACAAAAGGGAAAAGTCACCCTCAGTCTGCGCGGACCGGAAACAAAAGCCTCGCCCGCGTCCATCCCGGAAGATGCCGAGTTTTTGGGGATTGCGTTTAGACACGGCCTCTTCATGCCGGCACTGCCGGTTTACGAGCTTGTCAATAAAGAAATCCATATCACTGCGACCGGCAAAAATACATTTGAACTATTTGGGGACAAGTGGGAATTCCCAACCTCCGAGAATGCAGAGGTATTCATCAACCGCCTGCTGCGAAAGGACATGCTGGCCCACGATCAGCTGGTGGACGATGTGATGCGAGGCAAACCGCAGGATATGTCCTTGCGTTCGATCCAGCGGCGTTTTTTGCATGTGACCGGACTGCCATACAAAACCATCCAACAGATTGAGCGTGCACGCCAGGCACTGTCCCTGCTGCAAAACGGCGCACCGATTCCCGATACCGCTTATTTGTTGGGATATTTTGATCAGTCGCATTTCACGCGTTCCTTGAAGTTATACGCAGGCCAGACCCCATCCCAAATCATTCAAACCAGCGGCCCCAATGATGCCGTTTTTTTACAAGACGAAGCCTCCTCCTAACGTTATTATTGAATTAATACTTATATATTGAACAGGAGAAACAGGACCATGAGAAAAATAATCGTACACGAGTTCATCACTTTGGACGGCGTGATCCAGGCGCCAGGCAGCCCCACCGAAGACACGGACGGCGGCTTCACACACGGCGGCTGGACGATCCCCTACTGGCATGACGAGATCGGCGCGCATTTCGGTCAAATCTTTGCCGATGCCGACACCTTATTGCTGGGACGCAAGACCTGGCAAACGCATGCTGAGGCTTTTGAACCTAATCCGGAAGGTGACCCGTTCGGCGGATTCAAAAAGTATGTCGTTTCCACCACATTGAAATCGGCGGATGCATGGCACGATTCGAGCCTGATCAGCAAGGATGTGATCAACGAAATTCGCAAGCTGAAGAATCAGCCTGGTAAAAACATCGTCATGGATGGCAGCAGTGTTCTTATGCATGCCTTGATCGAGAATGACATGGTGGATGAATACGTGCTGCATGTGTATCCGCTGGTGCTGGGGATCGGAAAAAAATTGTTTCCTGAAGGAAAGAAGGTCAGCTTGAAACTGATCGAGTGCTCCACCCTGCCCACCGGGGTCGTCTATCAACGCTATCAAACCGCTTAGTTCAGAGAGGATCAATGAGAAAAATAATTGTATCCAGCCAGGTCAGCATGGACATGGTGATCAATAATCCGCAGAACTTTGTATTTGACTACACCAATGATGAGTTTATGAGCTATGCACGCAATCAGCTGTTTGAAAGTGATGCGCTGATCATGGGGCGGGTGACGTACGAAGGCTTTATCAAAGCATGGCCTGCCATGGCCGGGCAAAACGACTTTGCCGATCGCATGAACAGCCTGCCGAAGTACGTGGCCTCGCGCACGTTGAAGGAATCACTCACCTGGAACGCAAACCTGATCAAGGGAGATGTGGCAAAGGAAGTTGCAAAGCTAAAGGAACAAAAAGGCGAAAACATTTTGCAATATGGAAGCGGCGAACTGACCCGCACGCTCCTGGAACATGGCCTGATCGATGAGTTTCGTTTGATGGTGTATCCGGTGGCCATAGGAAACGGCCAGCGTCCATTTGATCAGATCCAAAAAACACCGATGAAACTTTTGGAGTCCAAAACATTCAGCACGGGCGTGATGATCCTGCATTATCAGCCATTGAAGTAAATGCTCACCAAACCTCGCATGGTGCAACCCATGCGAGGTTTTTCTTTAACAATGCAAGCCAACTCAATATGGCTGCGACTATAATTGGAGAAGAGGAAAAAAAGAAGACTGTGAAAAAAATAATCGTAGTCTCCGGCCTGCCAGGCTGCGGGAAGAGCACGCTGGCGGAAGCTCTCGCAGAAAAGCTATCCCTGCCCATTTTTTCAGTGGACCCCATTGAGTCCGCCATCATTCAAAGCGGGTTTATGCGGGGATTTGAAACGGGGCTGGCCGCCTATCTGGTTGCCGAAGCGCTTGCAGCGGAACAACTCAAGCTGGGACTCTCTGTGATCATTGATGCAGTCAACCCTGTGCAGGAAGCCCGCGATATGTGGAAGCAATTATCCGATAAACATGAAGCCAACTTAAGGATCATTGAATGTAGATTGGACCCGCACATTCATAAGCAGCGGATCGATGCCCGTGTGCGAAACATCGAGGGGATCCCTGAAGTAACCTGGGAGGATGTGGAAAATCGCCGGGATGAATATCTCCCATGGCGCGAAGAAATACTGATCGTGGATACATCCGCCACGATGGAAAATAACTTACAGATGGCATTGCAATATGTAAAGGAATCATCCCTATGAAAATTCACCTGATCGATGGCACCTATGAATTGTTTCGCGCACATTTCGGGGCACCACCAAAAAAATCTGCCAGCGGTGTGGAGGTGGGGGCAACGCTTGGGCTGATGCGCAGTCTCTTGATGCTGCTGCAAAGCCCGGGCGTCACGCATGTGGCAGTGGCGTTCGATCATGTGATCGAATCGTTTCGTAATAAGATGTATGCGGGCTATAAATCAAGTGAAGGCGTGGACCCAATCATCTTGAATCAATTTGAAATCGTTGAAAAAGCAGTCTCTGCATTAGGGGTTGTCATCTGGCCGATGGTCAAGTTTGAGGCGGATGATGCCATCGCCACGGCCACGGCGCGATTCAAAAAAGAGAAATCCGTGAAACAGGTCATCATTTGTTCCGTGGATAAAGACCTGACTCAAATGGTGGATGGAAAGAAAGTTGTTTGCTGGGATCGTCGCCGTGAGATCACCCTGGATGAAAAAGGCGTCATTGAAAAATTTGGTGTCAAGCCAGAGTCAATTCCTGATTATCTTGCCTTGGTGGGCGATTCTGCCGATGGCTATCCGGGGATCAAAGGTTGGGGTGCTGCTTCCACATCTTCCGTGTTGGCAAAGTTCAAGCATATTGAGTCGATCCCGAAGGATCCGAAGAAACTGCCACTCGGGCTCGGCCGTGCCACCACTCTGGTGGAAAACCTTCAGATGAATTACAAGGATGCCTTGTTATTTAGAGATCTATCCACACTTCGTACCGATGTGCCGCTGAAAGAGACGCTCCATGATCTGGAGTGGAAAGGGGCCACTTCAAAATTAAAGCAGATCTGCCTAGAATTAAAGGAGGAGCGAATTTTGGATCGGGTGAAGAAATGGCGATAAGCTGATTTTTGGAATCTATTAAAAAATGCTCGCCGCCAGGATGAGGGGGGCATCCTAACGACGAGCAAATATATTTTATCATTTATTGATGTGTGATTCAACCGTCTCTTTCGAAAGGTGTCATCTTTTAAAAGAGATAGCCACGATCCCGAAGCAGTGGCAACGCAAACAGCGCACTTCCCACCATCGTATTCATGAAAAATCATTGAACGAAAAGGAGATTCAATGGACCTTCTTGACCGCCTGTTTGCACACGATACATGGACGACCCGTCAATTACTCCTCACTTGCAAGCCCTTCACAGATGAACTGTTCGACAGGGAATTTGAGATCGACCATAATTCCCTGCGCGAAACGTTTATTCACATGATCGACAACCTCGAAGTGTGGACGAACCTGCTTTACAAACGCCCTATGCAAGAAGGAACAGGAATCAGCATTGACCAACTATCGGAATGCCCGAGTCTCGCCAGCCGCGAGTTTTCAAAACTCGCATACAAAATATCCCATGAAGGCCGGTTCGACGATTCCTTGCTTGATACACTGGATAAGCCACCGTACCTGAAAACGTATGGGGGCACCATCGGGCACGTCATCACACACAATATGCATCATCGTACGCATAGTATGTTTCTAATGGAAAAGAGTTGATGTGAAGGATCATATTGAAGCAGATTTACTGAGCTGGGAATCGAAGAGTTCAGGCTGGAGATAAATGAAAATAAAGCGCCTCTTTCTTCTCCTGGTCATGGTGCTTGTTTCAAACAGCTGTTCGCCACGCTGCGAGGACGACTCCTGCCTGCGGATTCTTTTTATTGGCAATAGCTATACTTTTGCTAATGATCTACCCGTAACTCTGACCGAGCTTGCCAAATCCGGCAGTCATCAAATTGAAACAGGAATGGCAGCAGAAGGCGGTATGACGCTGACCAACCATGCTGACTCTGCAGATACAACGAGCCAGATTTCATCTTCGCAGTGGGATTTTGTTGTTTTACAGGAACAAAGTCAAATTCCATCTGTAAAGGAATTTCGCCTTAACCAAATGTATCCCGCAGCCCGTGTGCTTGTTCAGGAAATTGAAGGCATCGGAGCGGTGCCTCTTTTCTTCATCCCTTGGGCGCATAGGGATGGCTGGCCTGAAAATGGAATGCAGACCTACATGGAAATGCAGGGGCAAATTGAACGCGGGTATTTCGATATCGCAAATGAACTGGGCGCCCCCATGGCACCCGTCGGGTTCGCATGGGCCGTGGTGATACAGGAACATTCTGAAATCAATCTATGGCAGGCGGATGGCAGTCATCCAACAAAAGAGGGAACCTATCTCGCTGCCAGTGTCTTTTATACTGTACTATTTCAGGAAAGCCCCGAAGGGTTGGCTTATCACGCCGGTATCTCCCCGGAAAGTGCCGCCATCCTGCAAAAGATCGTCGCAGACATGATCTTGAAAAACTTGGATCAATGGAACATAAAATGAAAACAGCAGAAATCATCATCCGCCAGGCGAATGTCTCAGATGCAGTCGCCCTGCGTACGTTAAGACTCGAAGCGCTTCAAAATCGTCCGATTGCTTTTGCCAGCGATTATGAAGAGGAATCCAAATATCCCCTTTCGCGAACCGAGGAGCAGCTGAAGGATCAAACTCAAAATGCCACCTTCGTCGCAGAGGCTGATTCAACATTGATCGGGATGCTGGGCATTGGACAGTACCGTCACAGGAATGTAAAACACAATGCAATGATCTGGGGAGTCTATGTGCAGCCCGGCTGGCGGGGGAAAAATATTTCAGGGCTCATGATCGAGGCTGGAATTAAGTGGGCAAGGGAACGCTCCATTAAGTTCGTCAAGCTGGGTGTCAATGCAACCAATACATCGGCGCTTAACAGTTACATTCGCGCCGGATTTAAAGTATATGGCGTTGAGTCCCAGGTCATTTATTACGAGAATGAATATCACGATGAGCTGTTGATGGTCCGCGATATTTAGACAGATACATACAGGACCCCACTCCATGGAGTGGGGTCCTGTACTTCTATTTTTTCTTTGCGGTTTTTCGTTTTGCAGGTTTGGCTTTCTTTACTTTGGAGGAAGCTTTTGCAATCACCTTCTTTGCTTTGGCTTTCACCGCTGGTTTGGCTTTTGCCTTTGGCTTTGCATCCACCGGCAGTTTCTCCAATGTACTGACCAAGTCTTCGAGTACATCGAAACCACCCTGCCAGAATTTTGGATCGCGGATATTGATACCGGCCTCACTCAACACTTTCTCCGGCGCTTCCGAGCCGCCTGCAGAAAGGATCTTGAGATACTTTGGCTTGAAGGATTCACCTTCTGCTTTAAATTGCTTATACAAAGATAAAACAAGCAATTGACCGAATGCATAGGCATATACATAGAACGGGGTGTGATAAATATGCGGAATGCCCACCCATTCCCATTTGAATTCATCGCTCAAGGTCAACGAATCGCCGAATTGTTCCTTCAAGTTTTCGAGATACGCGGCAGAGAGTTCATCGACCGAGGCGTTCTTCTGCACCATCTCATGTGCCTGTTTTTCGAACAATGCAAAATAGGACTGGCGAATGATGGTTGCGTACGCATCATCCATTTGTTTGAAGAGGATGTCACGGCGCACCGATTCATCCTTCTCTTCGGCAAGCAGTTTGTCGATCAGCATCATCTCGGCAAACGTGGATGCGGTCTCAGCCAATGGCAGTGAAGATTGGAACGTGAATGCGCCATGATGACTCGCCAGCATGGAATGAATGGCGTGACCAAGCTCATGCGCCAATGTGGCAACTTCACGGCCGGTGCCCTGATAGTTGACCATCACCCACGGAGTCATCTCCGGCACCACGGACCAACAGAAGGCACCACCGCGTTTTCCCTTGCGGATCTCGCTGTCGATGCGATTTTCATCGAAGACACGTTTGGCAAGCGCCGCCACGTTGGGGTCAAAGGTGGAGAATGCATCCAGCACCATGTCTGCAGCTTCACCGAAACTATAGGTCTTTTTGGATGCAGCCACCGGTGCATAAATATCGTAACGGGTTAGTTTCTTCAAACCAGCATGCTTTGCCTTCATCTTGAAATAACGCTGGAAGATCTTTACGTTTTTGCGGGCCACATCCAACAAGGCATCCACAGCCTCGTTGGGAATGTCGTTGTTCAAGTTGCGTGCAGCGATCGGACTGGTGAACTTTCGCAAATTAACATTTTCATTGTGCCAGTCGCGCAGCCGTGTCTGATACATTTGTCCCAAGATCGGGCCATCTGCTGCATAAACTTTAAATTGTGCCTGATAACTGGCGGCACGGACCTTTGGGTCCGTGCTATAGCGATAGGAAAACAACTCCGACGCGGTCAGTTCCTTCTCTTTGCCGTTGACGGTCATCTTGAACGTGTAGCGGTTCGTGATCGAATCATATAAATTGATCAACGCATTTGAGCCGGTCACGTTTTTGATGTTGACGATCTTCTCTTCGGGTTCGCTCAACGTATGCGGTTTATACAATCGCATGGCTTCCAGGTAATAACGATAATCACCGGAGGCATCCATCAGGCGCTTTGCATTAGCTTCATCGACTTCCTTCCACCATAAACTAAAGAACAAAGTGCGATTCTCGGTCTCAGCCAAAAATTGCAGCACGCGATTTTGCAGGGATTGTGCCTTCTGGTCCTGTGTATCGGCGGTAAAAGATAAACCCGCAAATGAGTACATTTTGTTCGCGATACGTGTGGTTTCTTCGCTGGCACGCAGTGCTTCCAAAAACTGATCGGTGGGCATATCGGGCTTGAGCTTGTCACGCAGGCCTTCAAACGAGGTGATCTGCTCTTCGATCATATCGAAGGCGTTTTGTAATTCAGCACTCTCGTAGCCGGGGTACAGTGGAGCAAGGCTCCACCTTGAAAGTTTATATGCCATATGATGTGTCTCCTTAAAAAGCTTTTATCACAGATCAAACTGTTCTTGCAGATACTAAAGTATGGTTTTACAAACTGGAGCGGACATGCATGATATCGCCGTCCTTCACTGGATATTCCTTACCCTCAAGCCTGAACTTGCCTTTAGCCTTCGCTTCATTCATTGACCCAAGGCTGATCAGGTCCTCGTACGCCACCACCTCCGCCCGAACAAATCCGCGAAACAGGTCGGTATGGATTTCCCCGGCGGATTCCTGGGCATTGGCTCCGCGTTTGGTTTCCCACGCACGAACTTCATCTTCGCCAACAGTAAAGAAAGTTTGCACACGAAGAAGATCATAGGATAGGTTGATCATCTTTTTCAAGCTAAGTTCTTTGATGCCGTATTCTTCCATGAAGACAGACGCGTCCTCCGGAGAGAGCTGTGCAATTTCCATTTCCAGTTTTCCCATCAACGAAATGGATGGATGATCGAGCTTTACTTCAGGCGCAGTTTGACCTTCGCTCATGTTAAAAACCGTCAAAATGGGCTTACGGCTAAGCAGGCCAAAGCTGGAGAGCTCCTTTTGCTCTTCGTGGGTGAATTCAAGGTCACGCAATGGTTTGTTATCGGAAAGAGTTTTATGCAGCTTTTCAAACAACTCGGTCTGGCGTGCATTCAGGGTTTTATCCGTACCGCCCTTTTTACGTTCATCGACAAGCTTTTCCAACTTGCGTTCCACAGCAATCAGATCGTTAAGCAGCAATTCGGTGAGCATCGTATCCACATCGCGGACAGGGTCCACGGTGCCGCTGGGATGCATCACGCTGTCATCGTTAAATCCGCGCACGATAAGGATCAGCCCGTCCATTTGGTTGAGTTGATTCAACAGCTGCCCGGAAATGCCGCTTTTGGCCGAACCAGTTTCAAGTCCGGCAATATCCGCGTATGTCACCTTGGCATAGATCGTCTTCTTCGGGTTGAACATCGCAGAGAGTTTATCCACGCGCGGGTCGGGAACTTCCACCACCGCATTGTGAACTTCAAATCGTCCAGCAGAGGCAGTGGTGGGTGTATTTCCGCGGGTAAGCGCGTTGAAAATGGTGGTCTTTCCTGACTGGGGTAATCCAATAATTCCTAGTTTCATCTTGACCTTATAGTTGGGAGTGGTATACTTGCGCTCGCGTTAGCTCGCAATTGGCCGAAGTGGCGGAATAGGCAGACGCGCACGACTCAAAATCGTGTTCCCTACGGGAATGAGGGTTCGATTCCCTCCTTCGGCACTGGCGGATTATACACGAACGTCCTCTCAATTCGAGAGGATGTTTGTGTTTATGCCATCTTCCCGTGTTGATTTTTGGGGGTTATTGCTCATGCGACGGTTTCTACTACTGCAAATCTACTGCAATTGTGGATTAATCGCTTCATCAATCCTCTGCGCTGCTTCATCCTGTGATCGTGCCATCGGATGGCCATAGATATCCGTTGTAACGCTGGCCTTTGAGTGCCCAGAACGTTGCTGGACCGTATTCACAGGCATACCCATTTCTAGCAGTATAGAAATTGATGTATGTCGTAGATCGTGAAAGCGAATTAATGGAAGGTCTGCACTTTTGAGTACCTTTCTAAGCTCGCGGAAAACCTTCGTGCGATCAATGAATGTATCGTCATTACTTGAAAAGATCAAATCGTTTTCATACCACTGACCACCTGCGTCGGTTTTAGCCGATTCCTGTTGGACCTTGTGAACCAATAGCCGTCTGAGTGTTTCCTGTCCCAGCTTGATCTGCCTACGTCCGGCTTTGGTCTTGGTTGGTACTAGGGAAAATCTCTGGCCGGGAAGCTGTTGAAGCTGACGCTGGACATGCAATGTTGCTTTGTCAGCATCCAAGTCTGTCCACTTCAAACCCAACAATTCCCCTTTTCGCATACCGGTCGCCAATGCCAGGTAAAAGAGTGTTCCATATGGAGAACTCGCCGCCGCGACCATGAATTGGCGAACTTGTTCCTCGTTGAGAATTTGGAACTCGGTTCGTTCAACTTTAGGTCGTTGAACAGCATCTGTTGGATTCCGACCCAGGATGCCCTCCCGAACCGCTTGTTCCAAGGCGATGTGGAGCACTACGTGTGCCAACTGTATCATTCGAGCGCCTCTACCTTCTTCCTTCAACCGAGCGTATAGATCGTTGATATGTGTAGGGAGGATTTGTTGCAATCGCATCTTCCCTAGGAAGGGTAGGATATCCCTTTCGGCCGTGCCCCGATACCCGCTGGCAGTAAGCGGTCTGATGGAAAGCGACTTGCTCTCCAACCAATTCCTCATAAACGTCTCAAGCGTGATTTGAGTGGCACTGTAGGTCAGGCCACCATGAATCCGCGCCAGAGTCTCTTTGATCCACTCTCGGCATTCGGCCGCGTTCTTGCCATATTTGGTCAACCTTCGTCCGTTCAGGCTGACCTGGGCGCACCAAAGACCATCCTTTCTTCGATACAACCCACCTTCGTGGTTTCCTCGTCTTTTAGCCATGCTTATTTCTCCTTTCTGTGGCAGGGTAACCACAAGGAGATATGAGCCGGTTTGATTGTGCTATTCGACTATTAAGGTGCGATTTGTTTCGTGAAAAATTGTCATGGACATCGCGCCGGAATGAAAATCTTCCAATCCATGAGCTTAGCAGATCATGACTTTTGTTTGATAAGGCTGACAGCTGATTCATTCTGCGAGGCCTTTTCCACGATATATTTCTGCAAATCTTCCGGCCGAACGCGCACTGCCGTACCGATTCGTACCGTGGGAATATCTCCTCGCTTCATCAGCAAATAAGCAAATGATCTACTGACATGAAGCTTATGAGCTACCTCTTCACTTTTTAGTAATTGCTCTTCTTCCATATTGTTGCTCCAAAAAACAATACGATTAAATTTTGAATCATTATATAAATCACATCATTCGGAGTCAAGAAAGGATATGTCCACTGCGTACATAGAACACATAACTTACAGATTTAGACGCGTTAGATAAATCACGATAACAAGTGGAACATATAGAAAATAAAGAAAACACTGGAAAAAGAAACGGTGAAGCCAATGATGATCTGGGGAACAGTATGATGCTGTAAATGAATCCTTGCCCAAGCCACGAGCGGTATGAAAAGTGTTGCAATGAAACCCAACATGGGAACAGTCAGGAGAAGTATAGCTGCGCAACCAGAAACACCAAATGTGTGCAGACTCAATTTTGTAAAGCGACGATTGATAATAAAGGAAATCAGTGTAGCGAGGACCACAGAAATGAGGCTGGCGATCAGCACAGTCGGTGCCTTACCAAATACAAGAATTGCCGTCAGAAAGATTAACAGAACCGCCGCAATCTTATATAGGTCGTGCCTCTGCTCTCTCATGGATACGGAAGGATCGCTGTACTTGCCATTCCTCACCTTGGAATAGATAAGGTAAGTTAGTGGCAGGATCACCACACTAACAGACAAGACCGTCCAGAATAGTGCGATGGCCAGACTGCTGCCTTGATCGACCATTGCAATCGAGACGGTAGGAATGCCCACAACAAATGGATGGAATATGAGTGATACAGCCTCGGCCAGACGATCAGCCTGGCTAACATTCTTTTTATTAATCGACTCCATTTTTAGGTTACCTCCACATTAAGCTCCGATGACATAGTCTGTAACAATCCCTTGCTGACAAATCGATATTCTTGTGCGATTTCCCAAAAATTGCCCGATGGATTAATAGCCTGCAAGGCACGCTTTAGTCGAACCGCTTCCCTGAGCAGATCCCCTTCCCATAACGATGGCTCTCCCTGAAGCGCTCCTTCCATGAGGACATCATCCAGCATTGTCTTGCCATCCATGACAGCAATGACCGCACGGTATAAATGATATTCAGAATTCAAATAGAATGACAAAAAGGATGGATTGGTACTTGGTAAGGCTACTTCCGGGCATAGTTGTCGGAAACGCTCTACGAGATAATTAAGATCCTTGAACATACTCCATTCTTGGAAACGCCTTGAGGTGACAACGAGAGGAAGATACAATTTGTTGTTCAGGAGTGCGGAAAGGTGTGTCAGCAGAGTGAGGATAAGAAAAAACCATGATATATCTACTAGCTTTTGAAAAATTAGTACTGGCCAGAAATAGCCCGCTGCCAAAATAATTTTTGTTATGAAATAGGCGGATCCAGAAAATGAACCTACAATGAACCACATGGTTCTAATATGCATGACGGCTGATTTTTCAGACGGTAGATAGGCAAGATAAATTTTCCCGATAAAGAGACAGAAAATCATGGCAAGACTGAAAGCACTCAGCATGAAAAGTGCTTCGGGAAGGCTTCGTGGAGTGAAGTAGTTGATGTTCGGAATACGTGCGAGGAACAAGCCGTAAAGCACGATCAATATGGTTAGGTCGAAAATTAGCAGGGGTTGCAATAGTCGACGCAGCAACGATTGGTCAAATGATAAACCAACAGCATCCGCTGAAGCAACTGCAGCAAAATAGAGCCCTAAGAGAAGTGAAGAATAGGAAATGAGCCTATCGAGGTTATTGAGCGTATGTGCATCGAAGTAATCGCAAAACCTTTTCACGAGGAACAATGTTGTGATCGCAAAGAAGAGCATATTCAACCAAACGTTCAACGCGATACCATTATCTTTGCGAACATCCTTCCAATGGATAAAGCGATATCGATGCCCAGCAGTGATCCAAGCTGCAATACACAATGCCAGCATGATTCCAAAGTTCATGAAAGCCCCATAGTCTTCAAAAAATTTGCCAGCTTTGTTTCTGACGAGAGATCACTAGCCAATTGATCCAAATTGGAATGCTTGATGACCTGCTTCTGGATCAAAGCTGCAAGGGTTTCAGCTTGCACCTCAAGTTCAGATTTGTCAGAAGATCTTAAGCGCGGGAGTTCAGTAAAAGGCAAAGGTGTGTTTTTTTTCAGCACATTAGCGATTTTTTTTCGGTTAATGTGGAGGGTAACGTGACCAAGGAGAAAGTGGGAAAGTTCATGTAACTGGATATGCACCTGATGAATCAATGGGACGTTATCCCTGTAGAAAATGTATTCTTTGGGCTCTTCATCATCTGACATCCACGCACCAAACAAGGTTGGTGGCATCGTCCATGGTATGCTGATAATCTCCCGCTTTTTTATTTCGCCAACATGGGTAATAAAACGATCAATACTAAAAGTATGAAAATCGTATCGGAGATCCTTTACGACCTTCTCCGGATTCAAGTTGGTATTCATACGAATTTCCTTGCTAAATATGACCTCGTTTTACTTTTTCGATTTTACAATCGATTCAATCATATAGAGGACGGCCTGCTTGCCTTTTTCATCCAACTCAGACGAACGCAAAGCGATCTGGTCAATCAGTATGTCTCTTTTCTGGCTCTCTCTAGCAAACTCCAGCTTCATTTTTTCATCGGTAAAGAAGTAGCTTGGATCTACTCCAAAAAAGGCTGCCAGAGCTGAAATTACGTGAAATCCAGGGTTGGTTGCTCGTCCTGTCCGAAGCTTCCAAAGATAAACACGGGTCAAGATACCCTTCGTGCTTTCAACCACTTCTGTCTGCGTATATTGTGAGCCATCTGGCTTTTTTTTCTCCTCAAATAAGTGGTTTAGCTTTGCAGCAAAACTTTCTTTTTTACCTTTCATTTTTCATTCCTTTGTGCTACTTCCTGTAGCACCTATTTTTCCTGATGTTAACTATAGTAATCATACTATCAGAAATGTACTGAAAAAGCAAGAGATGGAAAATGAGAAAATTTCCTGTTCAAGGAAGCAAGCAGTTAAGGTACACAAACCAAAAATAAGGCCCGCCGCATTGGCGGGCTTTGTGTTTGAAAATTTTGGATTTCCAAGTCTGCATTTCTGCTAGTCAATTGATAATACAGGCTTCGACTGCAAGCACCGCTCCCATTAAGGCCGGGAGCGGTCACTCGAGGTCTATGATCTTGCTCATGTATAACCATGTACCTAGTTCTTTTCCGCATTTTTCACAGGTTTGACCAATCATCATATTGCGCGCTCGGGTTTTGAATCCACAATGAGGACAAGCAGATTTACGAAAAAACTGCCGAAATTTTAGCAACAGCCACGTTATGCAAAACAGAAAAATATAGCCAATCAATGCAAACAGGCAGGAGAATACAAGAGAACTTAACGGCCGGCCTGGATCATAGTAGCCGCTGTCATGCCCTACGTGCAAAATGACTACATAGCCATGAACTACCGGAGTGTAGAGAAAAAGAAGCACGAAACTCAATGCTAATGTCAGAGGGTGCCAACCTATTTTCGGCGGGACGGTTCCAATATACGACCCGAAGATTCTTCTACTGAAAAATCTTGCATATACCAGCCAGAGCCACGTTGCACATATTGTAAATAGCGCAAGGAACACAGTCAGAGTGACGAATGGGCTGTAACTGATGTTTCCATTTAGGATGTCTGCGATCCATTGATACCCATTGACTGGCATAGTAAAAAGGCCAAGAACAAAGCCCATGGATACTAGCACGGCATGTTTCCAAAGTTTCTGATAGCCGGATGCCCGGTTCTTTAAAGCAAGATCTGCTATTGCTTCACGTTGGATCTGTACTCCCAGTGTTCCCGAAATCATGTAAGCAACACTCAGGAAACAGACCACGATGATCAAGAGAGCGAAAGCCGCCATTGCAATCACAGCTACATCGGCAATGATTGATCGCACCGTCTCGCTGATAGGGATGAATCCTACGCCAACAATGACTATATTGGTCATTGGAAGACCAAACCAAATGAGCTGGCTGGCGATAAAAAAGGCCCCACCCAATAGCGTGTATGGCAGTAACACACCAACAAAAAATGCGATATGCCCCTTTGCTTTGAATAAAACTTCAGGGTTTTCTAGTGAAAACAAGCGTTCATGAAGTGCTGGATGTAAACGCCAGCCATGCAATAAGCGGACGCGGACATCCGCTTGATTTCGCTGAATGAGTTCAGACAACGCTGTCTGCGCCCCCCATTGTGCAGCCCTGGAGTCTGCATACAGTTCCCGGGTGCGCAGGAAGCTAGCAAGGATACTTGAGATAATGATGACCGTCGTCCAAAACTGTACGATAAATAGGTAGATCGTCTGAGGCGGGAACACATCAATTAGGTTTGTGATGGTTGGGACAGTAGTCGACAAAGGAGTGAAGTTAAAGAAAAGATATAGAGCACTGATGAACATGATCTCGGCAATGAGCGCAATCCATATTGAAATCGCGTAATAGGTCAACGGAACATCGCCATTTGCGATGTGAGCAATTTCATGTAACGCAATGGCTTTAAAATGTAACCTTCTTTGGCGGAGTAACAACCTCGAGCCTTTTCCGAAGCAGATCGAGTATCTGCCCGGAAGCCCAAATGCCTGAGCGCCCGTCGAATCTGATGTGGCCTCAATTTCGATACCGATTGGTCTGGCTGGTTTTGCCAAGCCAATGAGCTTTCCTATTTCGTCGAACATTTTGGGGTCTCTATCCCTTTTTAACTTCTGAAGTCCCCTCCTTTTGCGGAGGAGGGACGGATAGATTAAGTAGAGACAGGTTGCTATAGCAGGAAGCAATAAGAGCAGGCTCAACTGATAAAAGCTGGACAACAGCAGAGATTTTTCGGCCTCGATATTCCCTTTTATTACCTCCTTGACATAGCTCAGGTTTTCAAGGTCCGCTGGGGTCTCTATCCTGGGATAAGACGTACCAGCAGACTGAAGGTTATCGTACCATGTGCCGATGGTAAAGCCCGTGTTAAAAAGGACTGCAACAGCCGCTGAGAGTAACAAGATAAACAATGCATTGGTTTCCGTAGGCAGGGCAAACGGATTCAGGCGCGCGGTTGGTGGCTTGGTCACGAATGGATTCCCCTTGTCAGTCCAATGTTAATGTTCCAATGATTGCGAGTGCTAATTTTTCTGCTTTGTCTCGCGATATTCCAAATTGGACCGCCCGCTTTATCGCAACTTTCTTGATCTGATTTAACTGATCTTTCTCGAAGGTAGATTTTTCCTCACCACTCAATTCGCGATCATTTTTTTTGTTTCGTCCAAGGAGGTCACGGATCCGCTTTTTGACAATTTCTGCACCTTCAGCTTCCACGACCTTTATTGATTCTGTGGTAAGAAAATCCAATATGGCTTTGACCATCGCAATGACGATAGTTGTGATTGCCACAATCCGCTCATCTAACCCGGAGCTGAGTGGGTTATCTCTGACGTGGCCATTCGTGCCCGGATTCGAGTCTTCGCTGTAATCATCCAATAACTCATCAAAGATATCAAGTTCTTCAGGCGCAGTTTCGATGACGACGCTTTTGGAAATCTCTGACACAAGTTTTTTGCCTTCCATCGTGTTGGACCACATGATTGCTCCTTATTTGTTATCTGTCCCAATGCAACAGTTGCCGAACTGGATTTAGTAGGACCATTTCATAACCATTGCTCATCAACAATCACTCGATTGTCTTCAAACAATAACCCACTTCCATTCTACAGGCTTCAAATCTCATGGTCAAGCTCTAAAACATTGAATCCAATTTGAAAGGCTGCGCAAATTAGGAATGGCGAGGGTCCGTATTTGTTGAAGTACTATTTACTTTGTATAATTGACTTATGGACGACGCGACCAAAGGTTGCTTGGCTGTTTTGATTAACTGGTTGGTCGCTTCTGCGATCTATATAGTCTATGGCCTGGTCTTCGTGGGCTTCGCACTAATATTCACTTTTGTCCAGTCACTTTTTTAGGCTTAAGCATATCAGACCTCTGTGGTCTGTTAAGCACCTCATATCCCGGTGGTTGGTATACGTACAAGACCCCATGCCACCCTCCGAACACTTCATGGATGATGCTTCGAACTTGTGGTCACTTGAAGCCACTGTCCTAATTGCCTGGCTGGATGTTCGATATCTAATCTACCACTACGCATGGATCGCCATCGCGTTCTGGTTATAGGGAAAGTGGTTTATTTTGGTGGTTCAAATAGTAAGATCCGGACATCATGAAACGGCCCAAGAATAGTTGTGATTTCTCGTCTGACTTCGGGCCAGGCGAGGCCTCCGTTGTTACATCCGAGCGCGGGAATGGCAATAGATCGAATGGATCTCTTGCAGATTTCTTTGGCAAGGGCATGAAGTCCAGACGTGATATCTTCAATCCTGCTGTTATTGCGCCAATGACGCTTGGTAGGGAAATTGATGATGTAGTGCGGGTTTGCCGGGCTACGTGTTTCATAGACTAACATCCTGCCGGGACGAACTTCTCGCTGGTAGCAGGCGATCACATAAACTTCATAGTTGAGTGGATATCTTGTTTTGAACTGAAGGGCAATGCCCTTGCCCATCACCCCAACACAATTCACGGTGTTGACCACAGCCTCAACGTCCTCACTGAATATGTTGCCTGTTTTATATTCGATCATGTGAACTGCTCAACATATAGTTTCACTGTAGAGGCCCGGGTCGGAAGTTATCTGACTATACAGGTAAAACTAACTCTGGTCGATCATTGGCCGGCTTATTCACAAGTGTTGAGACCGGGTGTGCCGCCATTTTTTCTGCCGAGAATGGCTTTAGCAAGGGATTGAGAGCATCTGCGGTCTGTGGCATCGGATCCAGCCATTGTTCATAGTAGTAGCTAACCGTTTCTGTTGTTGCCTTTCTCTTCGCTGGAAACCGTTTTTAGTGTAGAATATATGTTCTATTTTGTCAAGAAGGATGTAGAGTGAGAACTGTCCCATGAAAAATGTTCGTATGTATCCAAACAAGAGACCTAGAATCATGGCTGCCATCCACAAATATGTAGCTATCCACGATGGCTATTCTCCAAGTGTGCGAGACCTGATGGAATTGACGGGAACTACGTCATCGTCATTGATTGTTCATCATCTTAGGGTGTTGGAGCAACAAGGAAGGGTCAAGCGATATCCGGGATTGGCGCGTAGTATTCGGATCCTCGAGAAGACTTCTGTGAAGAAGTGATATCTGTCTCTAAGTTTTCATCAAGGTCTGACAATAGGCCGGCTCCCTCACGGCGGGCGTGAATATCAATGGCTGCATTGGAACTTGGGCCACTCGCGCTGCCTTTTGCTAATAGGGCTACACTCAGAAACTCAATATCATCACCTTCACTCTTTTTCGCCCCATCAGGTGTTGGCCAAACTCTAGTTACATCGATACCCACGAGTGTAGGAGCTTGGACACTTGCAAAGAGTGGCAATTCCATATTACCCATGTAAGCCCAATCCTCGGGTAACACATACGTAGCACCGCCTAGCCAACCTCGGATTACTTCCTCGCTCACGCCAATGGGTTGCAACAACTCATATGTCGCGCGAATCACAAGTTCCATATATTTTCGAACATCAACCATGTTTGAGCATAGCTGGTCAGCTAGATCCCAGGGATACGAGCCACCCGCGTTGCGGGTGAGCAAATAGCGTACAATGCGCCCCATTCCCATTTTTCGGCCAGCTGCCTGCAATTGTTTTGCCGCCCGGACTACAACGGAAGAAACTTTATACTCGTTCAGTTCGCGACTCAACTTGCGTGTGATGACCAGTTGATCAAGCGGTATTTTGCCATTCTGCAGATCATCACAGCATTCGCGAATAAGATTGATCACATTTGGCACATGCCAGGCCAGGCGGTCCGGATCCTTTTCAAGTCCCATCAAACCCATTGCATCGCGCTGTAGGCTGGCGACAAAAGGACATGTGTCACGGCGGCGCAATGCCAAACCGCGGACCTTGAAATCATCTTCGGAATTCAGACCATAATACCGATGCGCAACCCGTCTCTTCGGATTTTTCCGTGAAGCGACGAATGCCATCCATGAATAGACGCCTCCGCCATCCAGGCTGAGTCGAAGTTTGGTTTTAGCCTCGATCGCATCGATTACAGGCTTGATATCTGCTTTGGTGCAGGCACCTTCACGGGTTAGAAATAGGCTGTCTACGCACATATATAGAACAGTAAACCCATGTGCTTCGGCGATTTCCTTTGCATCGAGGAGAGTTCGCCGTCCAAGGAAGGCAAGTGCCTCATAGGCTGGAAGACGACCAAAGATCGCATTCGCAAAGGCCAGGCGACCATTTGAAACCACACCCAGATCTTTGATTGCATCGGCTCGGTCAATGTATCGCGCTCGTTCAGGGTGTACTTCCGGTAGACTCTCTGCCTTTTCTTGTAGTCTCATCCGTTTATCGCGCATTGGCTCCAGCGTCTCAGGGATAAGTCCTCGTTTCCGTGAGACTTTCAAGCCAGTGCCTGGGATCAGGATTGCATCTTTTTCTTTGACACCCACTGTTTCTGGTGAAAGATTATCTCGAATCATAAGTGACGGGTACATCATGAAGAAGTCGATCACAAAAACATTCTTGTGCAATCCAGGTGGCCCAACATCAATAAGCCCGCCTCGATCAAGCAAGAATAACTGACGCCACGTCTTCGGTGTCTCGCCCTTCTGATACTGATACGGCACCATTACATTCCAACGCAGAGCCGTTAGTACCTGCATCGCAGAAATACCCGCGCCGGCTGACCGCCTTGCTGATTCTTGGATGGGAATACCAGTAATTTGCGCTAGCTCCATCGCTCCATCGAAGCCGTACTTATGATAGTTACTGCAGTTCATGGTGTCGATATGAGATCGACCTAGCAGATGTACTTGTTTGTCACGATGATGAGCCTGCCCATAGGTATGAAACTTGGTTTCTCCTTTGTGCACCACATCGCGAAAATAGTCGCGGTTCGGGCGAAAAGGAATTCCAGTCTCCTGAGATACTTTGGCCAAGTAATCGAATAGCCATTTATCCCCATACTCTGTAATGATCATATCTGGATTGTATTTATTCAGAACGTCGTTCACAAAATCAAGAACTTTCCGCGGCTCATCGAGCTGGAGTTTGTAGTCGAAACCCTCATATTTCACTTGTAAAAATTTTGGGGCACGACGAGACGGATCCACATCCGGCTTCATGAAAAGGGTACGAAGCGGTGGTCGAGCAGGGTCAATGTCCCATCTGGAATCCAATGGCTCGATTGTCTGAACATAGACCCCATTCACTGTTAATTTGCAACGTGCAAAGGGAAAGAGATTAAATGCAGCCCAATATCGCAGATATAGCTCTGTATCTACGTCATAATAAGTCAGATCGGGAAATGCTTCCTTTGCCTCATAGAACACCTCCTTCAAGGCATCAAAGGCGTCAAACTTGGCTTCTAGAATGTCATCGCGCGTTCCATCGTAGAGATCAGTCCCTTTTACACGCGCTAACTGAACTCCTTTGGGCTTCAGAAACTTCCATAGGTCGTAAAGGCTCTCAGATGGCCCGCGGACATGGAAAGCTACTGTGAATTCCTGTCGAAAGGATCGACGGCGTCCATCGTCGCATAATACCCAAATAATCACGCCTTTTTCTGGATGAGCGTAGACATCCAGAATCCAGCCGCTAATTGTTTCGATTATCTACCTACCTTCATCAGGCCCGTACCGTTCTGCTCAGCAAGTTGTTCTTGCAAAACAATAATGCGCGTAAAGGCTTCCACAATCATGCTCGCATACATGAGATCGATTGGATGCAATGTGTCGAGGGTTGCAACTCTGTCGTCTTTATCGGTGACATCATTTTCCTCGGAACTGGCGTTTGCAATCGCAGTACGGTAATTTACAAGCGAGTTCATCATTTCATCGAAACCCAGCTGTTCGTTGCCGTGCAAAGCACGACGCAGGGGCTTCAACTTTTTTTCAAGGTCTTGAATTAATTGTGTAGTCGCGAGAATACTAGCGCCCATAACTACATCAGGCCAAGTTGTACGGCCTTCCTCCTTTCCGTTTCAATTTTCAGCACTTGATCGGCCACCCACTCAAGCTCAGGAAAGAACTTCCCAAAATCCTTCCCTTCTCCATCGCGAACGATCAGATTTACGCGGCGAACTTGGGCCAGCGCCTTCGCCCTGCGCAAACACCTTTGGAAAACCTGATAACGATCTTCCAGCCAAATATCTTCGTCAGTGAAAGTGAAGAGGAAATCCGTAATAAATAAAGGCATGGATGCCTTGTCTGTCCTTCCAAGGATTTCTGCAAGCTGGAAACATGATGGCGCACGCATCAATCGGTTCTCTTCAAATAAGACTTTGATATCAACCACTCTTCTTCGACGCAGGATATTCCAAGCTTCATAGGCTGGGACACGGCGAGAATAGCCAGCGATGAAAGAAAATCGATCATCCATAAGACATTCAGCGAGTAGCTCAGCTACTCCCGTCCCGTTGGTTGTCAGGACAACAACTAGCCCAGGTGTGTGAGCCGGCTGATCCAATAATTCGGTAAGATGCTTCATTCGGCCATAATAGTGGGCTTTTAACTTAAAATAAATATGCCGACAAGCATATTTGTCGGCATATTTTTCGGCCTATTGGCTTAAAAACAAAATAGGCCGCTCGGCCTATTTGTAATTTTTGATACGAGGTAAGGGCGTAGGGGAGAGCATACGAATATCCCACCAACTTTCAAAATCCCAATCTCGAAATAAAAACTTGAGAGCATGACGGTCTGGCATCTGAAATTTTTCTAAAATTGCCTCCACGTGGTTTTTTGCTGTGCCAAAAGCAATCCCCAAGGTCTTGGCGATTTGGGGATTAGACTGCCACATGCAGATCAGGGCCACCACTTCCTTATGGCGGGGGGATAGGGACTTCCAAAGAGATAAAATATCTAGTTCAAGTTCCTTTTCTCTATCAAACCCTATTGAAATATCCGTCGATAAGATCCGCCCATCCTGTAAAGTAGGCGCGTCTGATTCAAAGTCAGGAATTCCAAGTTCTGCTTCCTGCTCAACCAGATACTCGTATTCCTCATAAAGAAGACTATGATCCTCATGAAATTCGACATACTCAACTGGAACCGATGCAGTATCCAGTTCAAAAGGCACAGAATCATCCTCTGTGTCCAAATCATCGTCGTTAAAAAACCCAAGATCTGTTCGCCTGAGATCCCCAACTATATGAAACGGCTTATGAGACACCATTCTAGTGGTATCTACTGATGCATCGTCGTTTTCCTTGTCCTCAAAAAGATAATGCAAGTGAGGAGGAAGAAGACGACGCCTCCACTCTTTTCCATCTGCCATGTGGAACCTCAGAATACCTAATAGAATTTCGTCTAAAGGTCTCTTGGGTGCTTATCTCACATGGAAAGGATCAAGTACACATTCAGTTTACCCAGGAGGATTATGTAGTATCCGCTTCATCCAAAGTCGCCAGATAAACCTTGGGCCGGGAGTATAATAGAACAAATGTACTAGTGTCAAGGGTCGGGGATTAGAAAATGCAAGATCTGAAAATATCCAAATCCCGGATGAAAATCCAAAACTAATGTTTTGAGGGTGGTTTGAATTTCTCAAGGTGTTCTCTAAGCACTTGTTCTGCTTCTTGGCGCGTTAGATTCTTTAAAGTAATAGTCGACCCATCGTCAAAATGGAGCTGCACTTCTGCGTTTGCGTAGAGTTCGCCTAAGTCTTTATAGAGCGTATACAAGGCTGAGAATGCTCCTAAGGAAGTCCCAGTCAGGATAATACCACTCAGCAGCGTAACGAGGCTCCGGGTTGATGGCCGTTTTACTTGCTCAAGTTTGAGATTCAGTTCGGGTAGATTACCCAACTCGCTTAAGAACCGATCTGTTGCCTTGTTAAACTGAATTTCAGAGGATGGATCTAAGTTTTCAATCGATATTTCTAGAGAGTACATGAAGCAGCTCCTTATCCGAAGTATATATCTGCAAGCCAATCAACTATCTTTCGGCTTCCTTGCAGAACGGGGATAACCCATAGCTATCATAAATCAGGGAAATAGAACAATATGATTAAAGATGATACGAAATGCACAGAACTTCAATTTGTATATCTTGGTTGCGCTCCTCACTGAGATCTACTCCCTCAACTATCTATCCCATTATCCCTGCCGGACAGCGCGTACGTAGCATCTACCGCCGTTCATTTTGTCGCGATTGCAGAAACCATCAACAAAATGAACGAACCACGCGATTTCAGAGTTTGCAAGGTCCGCTGTCCAGATCCAACGCTGTCTTCTATCGAAAACGGGATTGATATGCAGCTTATCAATCTCAGGTTGGGCCTCCATCAGGCTCATTGCCTCCTCCAAAGTGGGAAGACGCCAATCTGTGTAGCCGTCGTTTTCTTCTCGATTCAGCTCAACAATATATGCCTTGCTCTCACTATACGACATCGGATTGACTGAACCTGCCTGTTGCCACATTAGACCCGTTATATGATCGTAAACGATCCTACCATCTTGTTTTAGCTCGTAGGTATGTTTTATTCCCGAAGAACGTTTATTCCAACCGCTGTCAAAGAACCCATGGTTTCTCAGCATCGCTTTTGCTTGAGTATCGCTTATAACCTCCGGATAACTCCGTAAGGAGTATGGAGATGGAAAGATCAAAGACGAATTAGCAACGGTTCCTTGATTCGAAGACGGAATAAAGTAGAAATCACCGCCAATAAGCGAAGATGATTCCCACGGAATCTGGCGGCCATTTGTCTTATTTATGACCGATTCACGCACTCGCCTGAAAACGCTTTCGATTTGCAAACCCGGTACCTGAATATATTTCATGAGTGCTTCGGTATACGGACTATTGCGAGCGTCTCCATCTTCAGCAACAGTGTCAGGAGCTGTTGAGTAGGCTATGTATGTACCTATCGGCGCCTCCGTTTGGGCGTTGATGCCGGCAAGTCCTCTACCGGACCCGGAACGGAATCTCTGTTCGTACGGATTGTCCCTGCAGGCATCTAGAATAATGATATTCATGCGACTCTTGGCTTCTTCCAGGGTCTGTAGCAGAAAAGATAGTTCCATCGACTGGTATGTGACCTGTGCTTCATTTTTGGGCTGAGCGTCAATTGGTATCAGGTAATTCTTACCCTTCGCTTGAATTCCATGACCAGCATAATAAAACAAACCGACTTCTCGCCCGTAGAGGCACTTGCCATATTCTGAGATTGCATCGTGCATCTCGTTCCTTTTCAGGTCCTGCGAGAATTGCACGTCAAAAGCGAGAGTTCTGAGCACGCTCGCCATATCGGCAGCATCATTTGCGGGATTCCTCAGAGGTTTTTTTTCATAGAGGCTGTTGCCTATGACAAGCGCTACTTTGCTTTCAGAATGCGAATCGGAGTTATCAGATGTGAGTAGATTGTGTGTGCGGGTCATAGCATAGAGGTGTCTATATTTTGTTATCTATCTCTGTTGGCAGCAAGCTAATTGGTTCGTGTTGCCACTGACTTGAAAATACCATGCAGATAGAGATTCGCATATTCGCAGGAACGATGCCGTAGCAGAAAATCCCTTTTCACTCAACCAAATGCCTAATGAACTCGATATCTACTTCGGCGCTAGGCAAATACTCCTGATGGGCCTTGTTTCGATTTATAACGAAAGCTGAATAGCTGCCGTCCCCGCCGATCAGCTGAAACCACCGATCCGGCTCTTTTGCAACGATACTGTCAGAAATTACTTTCCACGCATCAACTGGGATTGTAGGTCCAGTGTGCAGCGACCTTGCGTTTATCGTTTTATCGTGAAGATAAATAAGGCCAAAACCATTGTTGCCTTTCTGGGAATAGTCGTCGTTTATCAAGGCTTTCACAGCGGTAGCGGTATTGAAATAGTCTGGAACGGTCAGATTCACCTCAAATAACCATAAAGGGCTATTGGCTTGGAAGACCTGAGTTTTCCTATCCCCTGTCTTGCGCTCCGGCTTAAACTTAGGATTATCAATCTGTATTCTGCGGATAGAGCCAAAGCTTGTCTTCACCATTTGATCCCGGGGCAAACCCTTTATTTCATTCGAAATTACATCGAAAAGGATTTGCCCATGGAATATACTTTGCCACAGATGCATCATGACGAAAGAACTAATTTTGGGACCCCAACTCTTCTCTAGGGCATAGCAGATTCTACTTAGAGTTAGTATTTGTTTTCCGGTTTCTTGACCGTGCTGATCGCGCCAAACAGCTCCATCAATTCCCCTGTGATTCCCAACCCTGAATTCGAAGAGCAATGATTTTTTTACATTCTGATAAGTATCGCTCTTCGTGAGTAGCGAATGATCTACGAAGTAATCCAAACTCTTCTTAGTCGCATTCTCAATTTCAAGCTTTTTGTGATTAGCAAGACCAGACTCTGAAAAGATTCCAGTTTCATAGGCGAAGACCATTGCTGCTATGCATGCGTCAATTAAAGCTCGCTTCCAATTCTCTGTGAGATACTTGGAAATTTCGTTCTGCCTATACTCATCATATCCGACTGTAAAAAGCGCGCTGTGCAAAAACGGGATGAGATTCTTCAGGTTGTACCTATGGGCTCCTGTGCCAGAGTCAGATCTATTCACTTCGTTCAGCACAAGCTGAATGGATCGCGGTACTGTTCCCAAGAACTCGTCTGCAACTAGTTGACTGCAGGAAGGTTTGACTCGAGAGCCATCGGATCCATGCTCATCAAATACACGAAGGGCGTTCGCACCTCCGGCATCTTCACTTCCAATGCCGAACACTACAGCATTGTGCCATGAAATCTTTGCGAAAATGTCATTAGTTTTCGAGATTAAAGTATGTTCCTTGATCTCCAAGTCCTTAAGATGAGGAGGTAGGATTGCTCGGAATAACAATTCCGCAAAATACTCATCCAAATGAGCGTCTTTGTGGATTATCAGCCGATTGAGTCGTTTACTCTTTTCAGCGTCGAGTCGTTGTATTTTGTCCTTGCTGATGTTCCTCTCGATGACCTTGTATAAGTATTGGGCACTCGCAAGTATAAGTCCGTTCAGAATTCCGCCAGACTCCTTAAGGAATTCTTGGTCTATATCCAACCTGCCAGACGTAATTGCAGACCTCTTTTGAACATCCGGAGTAGATGAAGCTTTTGAATGCATTTCCATGGCTACAGATCCAGCTTGCTAACTCGTCGTATCGAGATAAAAGTTGCGTCGTCTTGAGGCCACAAACGGCCGTTCTTCACTGCCAAAGTCGGCGGTAGGAAATCCTTCCTAAATTCTGATCTGCGATCTTGGAACCCATTTCGGTTGCCGCTTATATCTGTGCTTAAGAAGAATCTTTGGAATTCATTCTGCTGCAATATGTCGCCATCAAGAAATCCATCAGTGGCTATAAACATACTTCTTACATCTTCACTCCTCCCTTGGGATATGCAATGAAAGCGTATGTTGAACTCTTCAGGAGAGGCAACCCTCTTCATATTTTGAATTCCAATCAGATTGCTTGCGAAGTAGCTGCCGCCTTCCTTGCCTAAATTGCTGTGAATTCCATTAACCACAACATCGCCGTCCCCGCAGTTGGCAATCATGTATTCATCCTTGGTAATTACAAAGAAAATTAGCGTCGACAGGAATAGGTTCCTTAGCACCTCATCTCTCTCAAATCGCCAGGGATTTACGGCGCGTTGTAGCTTCCTCAGATGAAACATTAACTCCTTCTCAAACACGGGTAATAATTCACTGACGGCTACATGATTCTTTAATACCAATTTACGAAGTAGTCGAACGGTCAAATAGCCTCCAACCACCGCTCCTACTTGGTTGAAGGATTTTCTATCTAAGCTATTGCCGCCCGTGCAACCATCGGCCACACAGCCAATCAGTATATTTCTTCCCAAATATAACGTGGCAGAATCTTGATTTCCGATGCTTGACTTCTTGTGCTCTAACCCCTGCTGCGTCATTGAAAAAATAGAAAATGGCAGATCAGTTCCATTCCTACTATCAGAATGATAGTTTACATGATAGTCGAATAATAAGCTCATCATGCTCACAGGCTTAATCCGAATTGCTTCATGAAGAGTTCCAGCTCGTCAGGATCTTCTTTCGTGGTTGGAAGTAGGTCGCCTGCTTGAACATCGTCTTCTAGGTCTATTTCCTTTGTGCCCAATTTGTAATACTTGCTCTCTTTTGTAGAGAAGTATTTGCGTCTGTTCTCAACAAATACCTCTCGAAAGAATTTATATAATTCCTTATGGCTATCCTTTATCTTCTGAAGGCGGTGAAGGGCTGCCCAGTATGCCGGATTCTCGAAAATGTTAAAGCCGAATCCGGAGGTCTTCGAGACATTGTTCTCCACATAGTCGAGCATGCTTAACTCACGAGCTTTCTTAAATTCGGTATCCGTAGGGATTGATGTCTGAAAAAAATATGGGTGAATTCCTATGATGAATTCATAGCAAACTATAGCCAGCGCGTATATGTCACTATCTGTTGTGTATATAAAATGTCGTTTGGAGCCATAACCATCGGCCCGTACAGATGTATCAATGTAGGCTTGCCGATTTGTGTTGCTGTAGAAAGTTCCCAGCTGAATGGAGTCGAAATCAATTAAAACTGGGACAAAGCTCTCGGCTTCCAGCAAAATATTATCAGGGTTGATATCGCCTAATATGAATCCGGCTTTATGGAGAGCTTGCAAGAAGGTGAATAGCGTAACGACTACTGAAACAGCCATGGAGTCATCCAGTTTTTCATTCTTGAATACCGATCTTCTCAAATCATACCTGTTATCAAATAGATCGGAATGCACACTGAAATTTTTCATTAGGAATCCACAGAACTTGCGGCTCTCGGCCTCATATATAGGAAATTCAGGGAAGGCTACGAAATCCTCAAGGCCTCCCCAATGTAAACTTCTAAATTTGTTGATTATTGCAGTTACTTTTCGTTCAGTGTAGGCAGTCCTACGTTCGTCATCATATATTTTTGCTAATTTTGATGAAGAGTAACCCTTGATAGAATATATCTCCCCTTCTCTTCCAAACTTGCCTATATCTTGAAGCTCGTATTCTTGGTTCTTAATCAGGATTTTCATGGTGGTGGTAGCACACAGCGCTTCAAATACCCGCTGTGTCAGTAGAAAACAACTTGAAGGCCCGGCGTATCGCTTTGTCGTCGGACTGGTTTATTGATATTGCCTCGTCAAAGGTTAACTCTTCCTTCACCTTTAAGAGTCTTTGCTTAGTAAAGTCCGCCGATGTTAGGCCAATGAGCACGCTACTATACAAATGGCTATAACCGTCGCCTCCTCTCAGCTTATGCATTAATTCTTTTATCTGACTTATCTTTTGACTCCTTTCCGGTGAATTCTCTTCATACATTGTGTCTTCGCCATCAGTTATTACTCCAATGATAAGCTTATCGACTCGCCTATCATCTTCGATCGCCTTTCTTAAATAGTTTTGCTCAACAACTTGGAGGGCCTCATGGACGACATCATATAAGGCAGTCTTGCTCTCTGGGTAATAGTTGCTTGCAGTAAGCTTAAACACTTTGTCCATTCCAACAGGCGATAACTCCTCAGGAGGATTAAGAACCATTGGTTTATCATTGAATGCGTACTGATAAACCTTCAAGTAGCGGTCCTTACATATTTGGCTTCCGCGAAGAGCAGCAAGAGCTTTTGCGTGTGCGAATGTAATTTCCTGTTGAACCTTGTTGACAGCGTTACGATAATCAGATGTGCCAGTCTCGTTTCGGTTCTTTTCATCTTCTAAGAATGGCCAAAGCATGGATTGGGACTTATCCACCAGGAGAACAACATAGTAGTATTCATGGATTACCAAGTCTTCATCAGGTGCCTTACTCATAGATTTCCCAGTTGCCATAGTATCCTACTTCTGTCAGTTTAAGTATAATCAAACCAAGCAGGGAATTAACGTTGATACACTCTTAGCTCTCCTTGGGGCTGCAAATTTAACCATTCCCAAGTCTCGCTTTATTTTAATGCTTAAATCGGCGGATGTCGACCACTATCTTATCGCAACCATTATTGCAAAGATATACGCAATATCTGCTGTTCGATAGAAAGACCTTGAAATCCCTTATGCGGTGGGTCGGCCGTTGAAGCCAATCTGATTTTATCGCTCCTATCTTAGCCGCTAGAAATATTGGTGTGAACCTACTGTTGAGCACTTCAATTACACCTAGAATTAGTTTTGTCACTAACGAACTGACCCTGGAGAGAGCCAGGGTCAGTTTCATTATAAAGATATTGTTATTTGTGATGGTGTGGCTATTTTCTTTTTTGTCCTCTTCAACCGATTGCTGTATTGTGGATGCCATGTAAGCCACTCTTCCAGCGTTAATATTGGCTTCACTTCCAGGCTTGTTGCAGTCGGCGAGCCGAGTGGTGAAGCAGTCATCCCATTCTGCGTTGCGAAGATGTCTTCCACTTGTTTTGGCTTAACACCATTAAGTAGACGATTTACGGCCACTTGCAATATGTTGCCAGCATCATCTGGAACCAGCGCACCACCAACCTCCTGACCTGTGAGCAGTTGGTTTGAAAGCATTTTCTCACCCATCAAGTCAAGGATCATTTCTTCTGCGCTGTTGCTATAGACTGGGAAGTAGATTTCTACCGGCAATGGTGCAAACGGACGCCAGATCCGCCGCATGGCCTGGTACAGCACATAGAACGACGGCTCGATCTCGTAGAATACCGCAGTGGGGAACATAACGAGATTCAAGCCAACTTCCACAAGCCGTGCGTTGGTGATCAATACATCCAACTTGCCGGCATGTTTTTTCATCCAATCGAAACGGCGATCTGGTGCAATGGTTGGTCGCATGATCTCAACTCGTAACCCGGCACCTTTCAATAGGTTTTCCAAGCGTTCCTGGATGTCGCGTTCGCCAGTCTGACGAACATAGACTAGCACTTTGCGGCCGGCTAGATGCTGTGCCTGGCAGACCTTGATGAGCCAGGATTCTTTAGGTAGGACACCATCCGAAACTGCAGGGGCTTGTGCAATCACCTCGGAACGACGAATAGCAAAACGTCCCTTGCCGGCAATTCTGCGGTTGAACGTGACCACTTTATCGCGGAACATGGCATCTGGCCTGTTAAAGATCGTGTTCCACCAGACGCTGATCGCTCCTTTTCCGGATTTGTCCGGGCGTTTCTGTTCGTTCAATGCCCAGGCCAGCAACCCGCTTGGTGGGCTGGATTGGCTCCCATCTAACTGCGAGTATTGCTTGCGCATGGCCGGACTCATCTGTAATCGAACGATGTGTTCGTTGTAAGCCGGCAGTGGCAGGCCAATATCCTGCAATGCAGCAAAGAGCGTGTACGGTAGGATGTAACGTGCGATTGCTGGACTGATGCCAGGCTTTTCATCCACGGTCTCAAAGAAACGCGTGCCGGTAAAAGCACCATCTTCAGGAACCTTTGCAGGGTCGGCTACATAGAACGTCTTCTTGATCAGGCCCATTTGTTCAGCCCATTTCAGTTCACCGTTGAAGGCGAAGTTCTGTCTTACCTGCTGCGTCAGCCGATAGAGCAGCCAGAAAATGGAAGTTGAGTAACCACCAAATAGTGTTCCTGTCAGCCCTGCATTGTAACGAGACGAACCTGCCAATGCCGATAGTGCCCAACCAACTCCAGTGCCTTTGCCTTTCGCTTTATGGACTTCGTCGACCAGAGTGAGCGGGAAAAAGTAACGCGCCTTATTCTTGATATATAGCGCGGCGGCCTGTCGATGGAGATTACTGTTTTCAAACAGTGGTGTCCCACAAACATAAACGCTTCCATCGGGACCCTTTGCCTGTTCCACATGTTGCGACTTCTCAGCATCCCAAATACGCCGTTTGATAGGAGCCTGGCAGAAGCGGCGCTTTAAAGATGCCCATTCTGTCAGTTTTTCCATTTCTACAATTTTGTCTTGAAACGGTGTGCCATTTTCCTGATCATACTCTTCGGCGATCACCTGCCCACAATGAGGGCAACAGGGAATCCAGCGCGTCTTATAGAGAACTTTTTCAGACTTCGGATCGAATTCTGAAAAACGCCACAGTCTGCGATTGACTGCAGCCAATCTTCCGGGTCCAAGTTTGGCAGTCTCATACGAAAGGATCGCGAAGGATTTGCGAGGCAATCTGCCATTGCGAATATCTGTGATGAAACCAACCAGCGATCGCTTTGCAGCAATGTCGGATGTGCTGGCAGTATCCCGAGGCAATTTACCAACGGCCAACCATGGGTAACCGCCGACGCGGCCATCTAACAGGTTGCTTTCTTTCGCTCCTTTTCGCTTTGTCGGTGGATTTGCTTCTGCTTGCTTTAAAGAGTGTTGGACCGCTATTTTGGCGCTATCTGTGAATGGAAGCTTATTCTGTTCCGCAATCGTACAAAGCGTTGAGAATACTGTGACAGCATTCTGTCCGGCCAGCTTTTCTTCCGACAAATCAATTGTGACCCCGGCCGCATCGGCCAGACCTTTAAACCAATCCAATATCCTGGCAGGTTTGGGGACAGGTTTTGCAGTTGTCTTGATCACGACAGCTTTTGAGCCGGGAGTGACATCAGGTATTTCTGCGCACCAGTTTGCCGATTCACTTGTGACCATTCCAGGTGCGACTACCAGAACTGGATATCCGTCCCTTCTACCTTTTTGAGCAGCAGCTTCAGATAAATATTCGGCCAAGGCAACACCCATGCCCGTTTTGCCAACGCCCTGTTCACCGTTGAGAATCCCTGAACTGTGCTTTCGGACTGCACGGCCAGCGGCGATGACCAAGTGTTTCTGTGGATCAGTGAGGCCGGGTTTAAAGCCAGAGAAGGATCGTCCAAGTGAAAGACGTGAGACCGTTTCCCATTCCCAGGATTCAGGTTCAAACGTATAAAGCGGCACGTTACGTTTTTCGACGATCTCCACGAGATCGGCAACATGCGCCTTAAGAACCTTCTCTACATCTGACGGATCAGTGTATTCGTTCAGTTCTCCATTTTCTGAAAGGGTAACAATGGCCGGCCGGAATTGCTCTTCAGTTTCCACTTTGAACAATCCTTTTTTACGGTCGTCTGTTTCCTCGTACAACTCGTCAACGATTTCATCGCGACGGATGGCGAGGGTAACTTTCTGCATATACCCTTTCAGGAGCATTCTTTGACCATCGTGATTCAGTACGTTTGTCCCAAGCAGGCCGCCTGTCACCTGCATGGCAATATGTCCCTGTTTCGGAGAGATCGCCGGCGTGATAATGGGCGGCTCAATGGGCGGAACCAGGTCGAGCCAGGCATGCGAGGCATCGAGAGTGATGGCAGCTTTTTCAGCTGCTTTAATATAATCTTCTTCCGTTACGGGTTGATATTTGAACCGGAAGGGTTGCCCTCGTTCGCCTCCTCGTTCAGGAGCAGCTGGGACAATGTAATCGCCATTCCCCGGTGAGAGTTCCTTCATTTGGGTCAACACCGGACGAACTTCGCGTTTACTCTCGATATTATCTTCATGCCAATCTGCCACCATCTGGGCATTGGCCCAGGCTTGAATTTCCGTAACTTTCTGGGTGGAAGGTCCGTGATATTCGCTCTTTGTCGCAAGGATCACAACTTGTTTGAAAACATCGTAATCATCTCCTGCGAAGAGGAAGCAGCGCAGGTTGGTGTACCAGCCCGCAAGATGGCGAGCGATGGTTTCGCTGATACGGGCATGCGGGATGATGTAGATCAGCAGGCCGGCATGAACCAGCAAAGGTGTTGCCTCTGTAAGGAAGCGTTCTTCAAGGCGTGTACCGCCTCCGGTTTCGCTTTCACCGTCATAGGGTGGATTGAGCAGAATACCGGAAAAAGAGCCTCGCGCCAGCACTGCATATTCGAAAGCAGTATTGAGCACGTGATCGAGGAGCTTTGTTGCTTCCTCCGCTCTTGAATCGGACAGCTCGATCCCATAGGTTTGCGAAGCGGGTAATGTCCTGGCTATTTCAGCCAATGCATTGCCTTTGCCGGCGCATGGATCGAGCCAGCGTGTGTTCTGTCCCGACAGCCATGTCTTTATCAATTCGACCTGCTTTTCGGGCGTGGGGTAATACCCCATCTTGGATTGACCTTCGAGTCTCATCGTGAATCTCCTTCTGTTAAATAAATCGAGCGGAGAGACACGTCGTCCCCAAACGGGGATGGATATGCCTCCCCGCCGGGAGTGATTGAGTGATCTGTTAGCCTTGAACAGTTATTTGTTGACGCTGCAAGCCGGATGCCAGGACTTCACCCCACGAGGGTGGAGGTTGGACCTCATAACCTTGTGGCGCGCGGCCACCCTTGATCAGTGGCTTGATAAATCCTTCTTCCAGACCAACTTGAAGTAGATATCTGCCCCAGCCCATTTGGACCGGCCAGCGAGTATCTCGTTCGAGCATGGCAGCCAGCGCGGCATCTGCATCTACATTCGGCCAATCGAGGATATAAAACGTCTCGCGATCATTGGCTTTGATCGCACTTGGGGCGATCAGACGCAAGAGCCGCGCCTTGGCATTGTGGCCAAGCGCCAGTTCCGGTGCGTCCGCGGTCAGCCGTTCGTACCGACTGCCCAATCCACGCACGGCGAGCCCGCGTTTTTCTGTATGGTCGCCTAACTGCAGCCAGGGGCGCTGCTGGACAACCAGATCAGCCCATATCGCTCCGATCGTTTTTGGATGCTGCGGAGCGAGTTCGAGCCAGACAATGGTGTTTCGGCTGTCCACGATGTAACCGCGTACAACCGCCGCAACGGAATCGTTGCGGATGGTGATGGTCATTGTGCCTCCTATTCTGTTATCGAATTTCTGTGGGGGATGAAATACAATGAACGTGCAGAACCAGCCTTACCGGTTCAAACGCGTCGTGTGCCCATACAAGGCAGCACATCTATGATCTCGATAGTGCAATTCGAGGTCATAGATGTGAACCTTGAACAGATAGATGGAAAGAAGGACGTGACGCTTTAGCGTCACGTCCTCTGAAAGCCTATACGTTTTTAGTTAAGTCTCCTGACCTTGAGCGGCAGCATCGAACACCCAGGATTGGATGCGGTGATGAGCCTGATCAGGACCAACTTTGCCGGACGCGACTTCAAAAAGCATGCAGCGCAGTTCATCGTGTTGAGCGGTGCACATTGGGTCCGCGTTCTTTACCAGAAAATCAACGGCCTGTGCCACTTCATGAGCGTTCATAACGTCATGGTCCAACCCAACAGATCTGGCCCTTTCCCTGTCCGAGAAATGCAGTGGAATCAGGGCATCTCCGACTCGTGCGACCCGCATTCCCGGTCCGGGTTTGTGATCGCAGTGGCAGGTGAAAAAGACATACCCAATGTACGTCTCCCAATTTCTCAACGCGGAACCAAAAAAATCCGTGTAGGATACGTACCAGTTGCCACGCTTGTCTGTGGAAGCCGGCGCAGCGCAAAGAGGGCAGCGTTGTTCCGGGAAATACTGAATCTGTTCGACGCGCAGTTCGGGGCGACACTGTTGTACGTTCATGCTGTACTCCTATTCTGTTATATGTTTTTTGGGGAAATCAATGATGGGCCTTGGGCTTTCTAAATTTCTATGAAAATCCAAGTCCACGTTCTTTAAGCGAGACGAAGCGGCCCTTGCCGATCACCAGATGATCAAGGACCTGGATATCCAGCAATTTGCCTGCTTGAACCATTGCTCGTGTCACGGCTACATCATCGGGACTGGGTGTGGGATCGCCACTTGGATGGTTATGAACTACTATGAGGGCGGGGGCGATCCGCCGGATGGCCGGCTTGAAGATCTCCGCGATGCGGATTTGTGCAGCATTGACCGACCCGTGATAGACCTCCACGATGTCGAGCACAGTGTTGCGCTGGCTAAGCAATATGACACGCAGGTATTCCTGTTCCAGAAGACTCATCTCATTCTGAACAAGATTTGCAGCATCGGCGGGAGAATTTATTGCGATCCGTTCACCTGAAGATCCATTGAGTTTCAAGCCCAACGAAAAAGCAGCTTTGAGTCGGACTGCAGTTTGTTGACCCACACCATGCAAAGAGGCAAGTTCGCTCACCTCAGCACAGTAGAGCCTTTGCAGATCGCCGTTGCAAAATGAAAGCAGGCCTTCTGCGGTCTCGATTTGTTTTGAACCACCAATCACAGCTGCAAGAAGTTCAGCCAGGCTGCAGGCAGCGACGTTGGTGCTGACCCGATAAGCCGGCTGTTCCCGTAAGGGCAGCGTCTTCAATCTGGTGGGTTTGTATTGTGGAAGGAGAGTGAGGGGAGATTGCATCGTCCATCCTTTCTGTAAATAAAGAGGGACGGACGACGCCCTATTCGGGAACGGTGGTCCGTCCCCATGATCAGGGGCAGTGAGTTATTCTCGCGAGATGCTGTCTTCGGTGATGACCTCATCACGCCGCAAGCCGGGATAAAGCACTTTGCCGTCTGTCGCGATGACGGGCCGAAACACCCATGGATTTTTCTTAAGTTGTTCCTGTAGAGTCTTTGTATGGGCTTGCCAGTAATGGCTGACGCCACCAGAGACGCATGCCCAACCGGCACCGCGGTGCTTACTGCTCAAATCGGCGCGGTAATACACTTCCGCGCCACACACCGGACAAACGGCTGGAGCAAGAGGAAAATATCCCGGTGGTGGATCAGGAGCGCGTGCGCCTCCCGCTTTCAAATAATCCACCACTGCCAACACCGCCGGGCAAGTTACGCCAAGCGGACATGAACAACGACGATCCTTGCCAACTCGATGTTGTCGCGAGTCTGCGTGATAGCCAAAGTGAACGGCATAGAAATAGCCACTGACCATCACGCGCGCATCCTCTATCGATATCTGCGGGCTGGCTTTATTGAGTCCTTTCTGTGAGTCAAGTACATTGCCTTTGTGCATAGGCTTCCTCCATATGGTGAAAATGCTGCCAACGGATTCCCTGGCCGCGCCAGGCAAACGTTCGCTCAACATCCAGCAGCAAGATGGATGTGATGCACAAAGGGGTTGAGAAGCACGACGAGCCGTTGGAGAGACTCCAGCGGCCGGGCGTGCCGCTCAAAACGAGCGGCACATTATTTAGAAACGTGAGGAGAAGGGGATAGTTAAGCGGTAACGGGCACTGCCTGATCGAGACTCAGCTCAATCGCAGGTTCGTCGTCGCCTTCGAAGGGGTCACTTGTGTCGTGCAACGGCATGACCAAGGCAAGCAGATCATCACTCTGAAACAGGATGGGTTCAGTCGGCTTGCCGATCTTTACACTCATTTCTGCGGGACAGGCTTTGATCAGCTTGAGCAGCAGGTCTGTATTCACCCAGACCTGGGCATCGCCACCGGAGACTTCACCGGCCAGGATGTTTTTCGCCTGACCGAATTCCGATTCGTTGGAGGCAACACGGATCAAACCGCTTTTGACCTTGATGAACAGATTTTTGGTTCCCATGGCATTGACTTGCCGGATCACGCGTTCAAGTTCTGCGTTTTGAATGACAAGCCCAGCGCCGGAAGCAGAAAGTGTTTTGTTAAGCAGTTCGTCAACGGCGCTAACCGGAAATTCGTCCTGTAGCATGGCCGTCACGAAGAGGAAGTCGCGACTCTCACCACGTATCTGGAAGATCGACTGATTTCCTTTTGACGGAAATTGCACCAGCACTTCGTCATCTGTATCGACGACCGTTGCAAGCGTCTTCAGAAAATCAGACGGCAGACCGGAAATCAATCGAGGCAGGGAAAGTGCCTTCATGGCAGAACCCGGCCCAAGGTCCGGTTTGACACGGATCCTTCCAAAGCAGAAGCCATCTGCGGACTGTGCCTGCAAAATGAGTCTTTCTGCTTCGTCCTGCATGATCGTCAAATGAATCCCTTGTAGGGATGCGCGAGTGAATTCAGTTGAAGCAAAGAGCGCGGTGTTGGCGAGCTTTCGCAGGTCTGAACCTTTGAGTGAGATTGCAGCTTCACTTGTGGCGGCACTTACCATTGGCAGGATTTCAGCGCTTGATCGCAGATGAGCACGGTTGGTGCCGGATTTAATAAGCACCTCGTCTTCGGAAACGTTCAAGACGATTTCACTGTTCATGGTTTGAACGATCTCTCGCAACGTGATCGCGCTGACGTTTGTCGAGCCAGAATCAAGGCATTGAGCCGGGATCGCACCGCATGCAGCGAACTCGCCATTGAAGCAGGTGAGCTGCAAACGATTGGAGGAAATCTCCAGGCGAACCAAACTGAAAGCCGGCGGAGAACCAGTCCCTTTATGACTGGCTTTTGTAACGATGTTCAACGCGGCGGCCAGTGCATTTTGTTGGATTTTTATTTCGATCATGGTAGCCTCTGTTTTAGAATGGGATTTCTTCTGCGGGGGTCGCATCAGCTTCACCGTTTCCATTCCGGGTGTTCAGGAATCGAACGGTCTCCGCGCTGATCTCGAAGGAAGCAGCTGGACTGCCACCCTGTCGCGTCCAGATATGCGGACCGCCCGTCTCAGGATCAGGGACGAGCCGGCCTTCCACCAGAACGAGACTGCCTTTATGAAGATAGGCATTGCAGGCTTCGGCCTGTTTGCCCCAGGCGGTTACATTGAACCATGCCGTCTCTTTTAGTTCTTCGCCGGCAGCATTCTTGAATTTACGATTGGTGGCCACCGAGAATCGTGTTCGGGCCTGGCCCGATGCGGTGTAATCCATTTCCGGATCCCTTCCAAGGAATCCGACGATGAGTGTTGATTGGTATGACATGAGATTTTCCTTTCTATTTGAAATTTCTGTTAAGCAGCTGGCTGCAAAGCATCCAGCAACAGCTGTGCTGCGGCCTTCGCTTTCTGACCGTTCTTATCGCCGTTCGGCCGGTACTCATTCCCTGCAAGATATTGGAGCACCTTGACGCCATCGGGCGATTTCGCGACCTGTTCAAGAACCAACCCCTTGTATTCGGGGTGACTCTTCGCGCCCAAGGGACATGGAATGGATTTGGCTTGCTCCAGGGTCAGCGCGACAGAATCGGAGTTGGGCAGTTTTCCAGCCGGCTTTTTCAGATCAGCGCGCAGGGCCTTGTTGTAAAGCTCGTTGCCAAACTGACTGCCCAATTGACGCAGGCAGCGCTTGAGGCAATCTGTGACGCAGCCGGAAATTGCAGTATCGAATGCATCCGGTGAATCGCCTGTGAAAGCACAACGGCCAACATCCGCATGGACATAAGCCAAGCCTTCAAGGTGAATAGTGACCCGGCCCGTGACCCAGGAAATGCCGACCTGTTCGGTAAGCGGCTGACCGTCTTGACCCAACGTGGGAACACGCGTTTCTTTTTGCTTATCCCAATGCGTTTGTGTTCTTTGCCATTGGCGGACTTGAGGTTCGCCAATATCGAATGACCAGCGAAACTCGAAGACCTCATTTGCCGTGGCGATCATGTCATGGCCTTCGAGATAGGGAACTTGGTCGCCTTTGGCACCATCGCGCCATTTAACGCGAGTGGTTACGAGCGGCTGCTTGAGCCGTTCGAGGATTTGTGTGACTGAAATGTCAGTCATGAGAAAACCTCCTTCTGTCGATTTCTGTACACCTCGCAGGCTGACAGCCCGAGGTGCAGTCCGCACAGATGCGGACATCTTTTGGTTGATCTGTTCTGTTGGGGGTGGTGAGATGATTGAGTGAGTCCTCCTTCTCCATTATGGAAATACTTCTGACGAATGATCCCAAAGCGGGACTAACGTAAATCAACGCCCAAAGGAGCGCGATTCACAAAATAAGATAAGAATGATTGCAAGCCGGCAGGGATCGCCTGCCGTAATTCTGTGAATGGGGTGGAGGAGTGCCCGTAAAATTGATCTGTAACCAATATGCATTTGTAAAAGTTCATAAACAAAACACGGAAGATGCGATCCCAAATAGGAATACATCTTCCGTGCAAGTTACGAAATTGGATTGACGTGGCGCGCCGGTGAAGGGGTCACCGGGGGTCGAGAGTTTTAGGCTATGCTTTCCAATCGTTTTTCGATGTCGAGTGTTGGCAGAACATCATCATTCAGCAATGCAGGCTGCTTTTGCGCTTTTGTTTCCTTCGACTTTTTCAGACGTTTCGCATCGGCCTGGATTTTGACCTGCGTCGCCAATATTTGGATGGTTGGCCGGCGGACGATCAGCTTGCCTAATTCACCCGGCAATTCAACACCCTCGTGGGATTTGCCGACTACCAGTCTCAAAGGCTCAACGATGTCCCTGCCGATGATGCGACCAGTCACACGCACCAATTGTCCAATCTTGATCCGTCGAGCGCCTAAATCCAGCGCCGAATCGATCTGGACAGTTACGTAATCTGAGAAAGTCCTGCCGTTCTCACCTGGGCGATGGTTTGCCAGGCGCAGAAAGCGCTGTTCACGGTAATCCCAGGATCGGGTGAGGTAGCCTTCAAATTCGACTTGGTTGAGCATGGCGCGGTCTCCTTCTGTGAGTTGATTAGAATTAAGATGCCAAATCCAGTTGGGCTGTCACTCACCTTGCAGCGAATAGCAATAGGTGGGGACAGTACATTGCGATTGTGTCAATATAGTATGATCAGTGGCGATTGTCATCCACTGTGTCCAGAGTTTTCAGGGCAAGCTGGAAATGTTGACTCAGTTGGTGATATCAGGAGGGCAGTGCAAAATGACTTGCCGAGATGTCGATTTGGCTGTATGCTTGTCATGTAAAGGGTGGAATTGCTCACCTTCTTACGGGAAATCCACTAAAACACCTGCAGATAAATTATGAAAATCACAGAGCATCACGCTAAATATTTCGCATACGAGTTGACAAGACGCCACTCATCGGATAGTGTGGAGAAACTTGCCTCTGTATTGGCAGATGCTCAAGTTGACCTTAACCCACATCAGGTGGAAGCTGCTTTGTTTTCCTTTCGAAATCCGTTCTCCAAGGGAGCGATCTTAGCGGACGAAGTAGGGTTGGGGAAAACCATCGAAGCTGGGCTATTACTTTCACAAAAATGGGCGGAACGAAAACGAAAACTACTTGTCATTGTGCCCGCCAATTTGCGCAAGCAGTGGAGCCAGGAATTGGCAGATAAATTCCATTTGCCGTCTGTCATTCTGGAAAGCCGCACCTTTAATGAATACATTAAGCAGGGGAATCTAAATCCATTTCAACAGTACGCAATAGTTTTGTGTTCGTATCAATTTGTGCGCACCAAAGAACCTTATGTAAAGCTAACGCCATGGGACTTGGTGGTGATTGATGAGGCCCATCGCCTCCGAAATGTGTACAAGCCTAACAATAAGATCGCGAATGCAATTAAAGGAGCAATTGCTCCTGCAAATAAAGTCTTGCTCACTGCCACCCCATTACAAAACTCACTGCTTGAGCTGTATGGATTGGTCAGTATTATCGATGATTATGCTTTCGGCGACCTGAAAAGTTACCGAACTCGTTTCGCACGAATCAATGACGACGATGATTTTGCCGAGTTGAAAGAACGTCTCAAGCCCATCTGCAAACGGACATTAAGAAAACAAGTCCTCGAATATGTGAAATATACGAACCGCCATGCACTTGTGGAAGAATTTATTCCCAGTGATGATGAGCAGAAGTTATATGATTTGGTATCTGGATACCTACAAAAGCCCGATTTGTATGCCCTACCTGCAAGCCAACGTTCGTTAGTGACGTTGATATTGCGGAAGTTATTGGCTTCTTCCACCTATGCCATTTCAGGAACATTGGACGGATTGGCACAAAAGCTCGAAGCCGCAGCAAAAGAGGCCGAAGCGGTCGATACCATTCCAGAAGACTTGCCGGAAAATTGGGAAGAGCTTGATGAGCTTGCCGATGAATGGGAAGAAGATGAAGATGCGCCGCAAGACAAAACACGATTGACGCCACAGCAATTGGCAGAGTTAAAGCAAGAGATGGAGCAGTTGCGTGAGTTTCATAACCTTGCAAAATCCATTATCAAGAATTCAAAAGGGGAAGTGTTGTTGACCGCCTTACGCAAAGGTTTTAAGGCTGCGAGTGAAGCACAGACTCAACAAGGGGCAACAACCATTCAACAAAAGGCTGTGATTTTTACCGAGTCACGCCGTACACAGGAATATCTCTTTCGGGTATTGGAAGGAACCGAATTTGCTGGCAAAGTAATGTTATTTAACGGCACAAATTCTGATCCAAAATCAAGGGAGATCTATAAGAAGTGGCAGGAAAAGCATAAAGGTACTGATCAAATCAGTGGCTCGCCCACAGCGGATATGCGTGCTGCTTTAGTCGAAGAGTTTCGTGAACGAGCGATGATCTTAATTGCCACAGAAGCTGCGGCAGAAGGCATCAATCTGCAATTCTGCAATCTGGTCGTGAATTATGACATGCCGTGGAACCCACAACGTATTGAGCAACGCATTGGACGTTGTCATCGATACGGACAAAAGAATGATGTGGTGGTAGTTAACTTCTTAAATAAGAAAAATGCCGCAGATGTACGTGTGTATGAATTACTGCGCGAAAAATTTCATTTATTTGACGGCGTATTCGGCGCAAGCGATGACGTGCTAGGTGCTGTGGAATCAGGCGTGGACTTTGAAAAACGCATCGCCGCGATTTATCAGAAATGCCGCAGTGAGGAGCAAATTCAATTTGAGTTTGACCAGCTTCAAAAAGAGTTGGAAACGGAAATCGCAGAAGGTCAGAAAGATGCACGCGAAAAACTACTCAACAATTTCGATCAGGAAGTTGTTGAAAAAGTCCGTATTGAAAGCAAGTCTTATTTGGACCGATTCAACCAGCAACTGTGGCAGTTGACGCAAGCCTTGCTGCAGGATTTTGCGAACTTCAATGAACACGAACACAGTTTTATGCTTCACAAAAACCCATTTGCGGGAGAGGCGATCCATCCAGGTCCGTATCGGATGGGAAGACAAGTAGAGGAAGCGAATGTCTATCGTGTGGGTCACCCACTGGCCCAACGGATTTTGGAGCAAGCCAAGAGCCTGCCCACCGCAACTCACGAGCTAACCTTTGAGTATTCAGCCAGTGGTAAACGGATTGCCATATTGGACTCGCTGGTTGGAAAGAGTGGATGGGTGATGTGTCGTTATTTCTCGGTACAGTCATTGGAAGCCGAAGATTATGTTCTTTTTTCTGGTCTTGTTGACGATGGTAGTACGCTAGACGAAAATCAAATTCGGAGATTGTTTGATATCTATGCGACTCCCGGAGCAGAAGTACATATTCCAACTGGGATTGAAACGGGTCTATCTGAAATACAAACAAAGCGCGAAAAAGAACTACTTGAAGAAATGACTCAACGAAACGCAAAGTGGTTTGCGATTGAAATTGACAAGTTGGATCATTGGGCAGATGACCAGCGCACTTCCTTGCAAAAGGATTTGAACGACTTAGATTCGGAAATTAAAGAAACGAGAAAAGCAGCTCGCCTGGCATCAAACTTGCCGGAGCAATTGGAGAAACGAAAAGCATTGCAAAGATTAGAAGCAAAGCGTGATGAAGCCTGGCGCAGTTACGATTCTGCCAGCAAGGAATTAGAAAAACAAAAGGATGGCTTGTTGGATGAGGTGAGCAAACGTTTGGATCAGAGCAAGGAAAGTAAGGACCTGTTTATGATTCGTTGGACAATAAAATGAATAGAAAATTCTTTCTATTGACAATTAGCACAAAAGAGCTATACTACGCGCAGTATACCCGCCAAGCCTCTGCCCTTCGGGACAAGCTCAAATGTGGCGGGTTTTTTCGTAGGTGAGGACAAATGCACTACACTAAACCAGCTCTAACTTTTGAGGAACAAGCGCAGCTTTTGCTAAAACGCGGATTAGTTGCCGACAAGAATTTGCTGGTCGAACGACTAAGTTTGGTCAATTATTATCGCCTCAGTGCTTATTGGTACAACTTCAAAAGGATTGATATAGTAACTGGCGTTGAGTCCTTTGCACCTAATACAACATTTGACATGATTTGGGGACGCTATTCATTTGATCGAGAATTACGCCGCTTTATTGTGGAAGCTCTTGAGCATGTGGAAGTGGCAGTTTTGCGGACGTGTTTAGTGGAACAATTTACACTAGCTCATGGCCCTTTTGGTTACGTTACCCTTGCAAACTTTAACCCCCGATTTTCATCTACAGACCATGCACGGCTCCTTTCTGAACTTACAGAGACTATAAATCGGAGCAAGGAAGAATTTATTGGCAGATTTAGTGGTAAATACACTAGGGAAGCACATTTGCCTTTGTGGATGGCAACCGAAGTCATGACATTCGGCCAATTGTTCACTATGTTTCGTAATCTAGATCGAGGAGATTTACAGGTAATTGCCCGTCGCTTTAATCTTTATCCTCCGGTGATGGTTTCATGGCTTCACACCTTATTGTTCATTCGAAATATTTGTGCTCATCACGCCCGTCTATGGAATCGGGACATTTCAATTCGCCCTCAAATTCCTGCTAGAAAACACAGTCCTGAATGGCATTCTCCTGTAAAATTCAACAATACACGCGTGTTTGCGGTATTAGGTTTGCTGTGTTATCTAATGAAGTATTTGGAACCGAGCTATGACTTTCTGGCGCGCTTAGAAGGTCTTTTATTGGCTTATCCTGAAATCCCGATCCGTGAAATGGGATTCCCATCAAATTGGAAAGATAGCTCTATCTGGAAATAAATCATGACCGAACCCGAAAAACTTGACCTCACTTCCCACAACCTCCCAGCGGACAAGACCGCCGAACTCCTGCGCCTGTTCCCCGAAATCCGCACCGAAGAGGGCAAGATCGACTTCGACAAACTCAAACTCGTACTCGGACAAACCGTGGATGCGGGCAAGGAACGCTACGGCATGACCTGGCCAGGCAAAGCGGACTGCTTCAAGACCATCCAAGCCCCCAGCACTGGGACTCTCCTGCCCGTGCCCGAAGAAAGCGTAGATTTCGACACCACCGAAAACCTCATCATCGAAGGCGATAACCTGGAAGTATTGAAACTGTTGCAAAAGGCGTATTTGGGCAAGGTTAAGATGATTTATATTGACCCACCCTACAATACAGGAAATGATTTTATTTATCCCGATAATTATACAGAGAGCCTCCAAACCTATTTAGAGTACACAGGGCAAGTTGACGCTGGAGGAAAAAAGTTTGGCACGAACACAGAAGATAATGGGCGGTTTCATTCACGTTGGATGAATATGATGTATCCGCGTTTGTATTTGGCAAGAAATCTATTGAGGGATGATGGAGTAATTTTCATTAGCATCGACGATGGAGAAGTAAAGAATCTGCGTGCTATCGGAGACGAAATATTTGGAGAGGAGAATTTCATCGCCAATGTTATCTGGGAGAAAAAATATACTCGCAGTAATGATGCCAAATACTTTTCTGATAACCATGACCACGTTTTGGTGTATGCAAAGAGAAAAGATAATGTGCGGTTTAATCTTCAGGCTCGGTCTGAAGAACAAGAGTCGGCATATTCAAACCCAGACTCTCATGCTAAAGGACCGTGGAAAGCTACTCCTCTTCATGCCAAAAGTGGTTCAAACAATGATTTTTCTTACACATTCAAGAATGGAGTGACCTGGTCGCCTCCAAAAGGAACTTATCCTAGGTTTTCCGAAGAAACACTTAGACAGTTTGACGAAAATGATGAAATTTGGTTTGGTGAAGATGGAAATTCAACACCAAGTCGAAAAACCTTTTTGGCAGAGGCAAAAGAAGGTGTAACTCCTATCACTATATGGTCTTATAAAGAAGTTGGGCATAATCATGAGGCAAATAATGAATTGAAACAACTTGAGCTAGGAGGAATTTTTGAAAACCCTAAGCCAACAAGGCTAATCAGACGTATGATCGAGTTAAGCTGCAATGTAGATCAAGGAGATTACATTCTGGATTTCTTTGCTGGATCGGGAACAACCGCACAAGCGACCATAGAACTTAATCGAGAAGATAATGGAAATCGCAAATTCATTCTTGTTCAATTGCCTGAAGCTACAGAAAACCCAGAATTTTCCACCATTGCAACTTTTACAAAAGAACGCGTAAAACGTGCAATAAAGAAATTAAACAAAGCCGATGACGGTCAATTTCAGATTGGGAAAAAAGAAGACCGTGGTTTTCGCTTGTATAAACTTGCAGAATCGAATTTTAAAGGATGGGATGCGCAAGTTCCCAAGGATAGCAAAGAATTAGTAAAGCAATTAGAGCTTCATATTGATCATATAAGGGATGGACGAACCAATGAAGATATTTTGTATGAGATACTTCTCAAGAGCGGGTTCCCATTATCTACAGCGGTTGAAAAGATCGAACTAGAAGGTAAATTTGTGTATAGTTTGGCAGGGGGTGGGATGTTGGTTTGTCTGGAAAAAGGACTTAACTTAGATATTATCCGGGCGATGGCAGAAAGAATACCTCAACGGATTGTTTGTCTTGATGAAGGCTTCGCCCAGAATGATCAATTAAAGGCAAATGCAGTTCAACTGTTTAAAACAAAAGGCGTCACAAGTTTTAAGACTATCTAAAGGTGCAAACGTGGAAATTCTGCCATTAATCCAAAGACATGACTCGCCGAAAGAAGGGACCATCCAAGGCGTCATGGAAGGATACGTTCACCGCAACAACTATAATTGCGTGCAGGTTGCAATGGCTTATGCGTCAATTGCAGGAGTTAGGACTTTCCTTGATGTTTTTGCTAATAATAAAATCGAGAAAAGTCAGTGGTTAATTGGGTTAGACGATGCAATTACTCAACCAGGTGCAATAAAACTCCTACTCGGCTTAGAAAATTCTGAAGTACGAATCGTAAAACTATTTGAAGATGGAGCCAGATTTCACCCAAAAGTAGCAAGATTTCGCTCCTTAAATCGGATGGTAGGAGAACTATTAGTAATGGGCTCAGCAAATCTTACTAACAGGGCGCTAGCAGGCAACTCCGAGGCGGTTGTTTTCATAGAAAGTAAAAACCCCGAAGAAAAAAATATGTTTTCAAAAATATGGGCCGACTTATGGTTACAGGGACACACCCCTAAAAGACATGAACTTTCTGAGTATGAAAGGGTTTTTAAACTTGCAAGTAATTCTAGAAAAGTGTTGCGTAAAAAGATTCAAGACAAACCATTAAAACAAAATAGACCTATAAAAATCCTTGAGAATGACAATGCAGAATTAGATCCCTCCCATGCAAGAGTCTGTTGGATCGAATGTGGAAATGTTACGGCAATGGGGCGCGAATTGGAATTTAAGGCAGAGCAAGGCTTGTTCTTCGGACTTGAACCTACTGGAGGGCATGAGAGAATATTCAGATTTCGTGTCTCGAATGGTTTGACAATCAATCTAAAAATGAAATATCAACAAAATCATATGTGGCGGTTGCAAATGAACAACAATGTTCCTGAAGTTCAAAGGGGACTCCGCCCAATAGCTTCGAATGGTGCACTTGGTCGTTCTGATGAAGTTGCTATTTTTACTCGAACTAAGGAAGCTGATCGTTTTGCTTTAAGTTTCGTCAAACTTAATTCTCGAGAATTTGCCAAAATAAAAAAGGCATCATTGCAATCGGGAACCGTAGGGCAGACATCAGCACGGTCTTACGGCTGGCTTTAGTAGATCTATTGTAACTTAGACTATATATTTGTTTATGAACATATCCTATCTTACTCAGGCGCTTTGCAACGACCGCACTCAGATTACAAAAGGCGTTGATCCCTCTGTCTGGATTAATTCAGCCCTTCCAAATGACAAAGTTACTCTTTCATTTCAATACTTTGTTCGTTGGGACCAATCGCCATTATTGCTCGATGCGCACGTGTGGATGACAAGATTGGTTCAATTTGAGTCACCTGAAGAGCTCGAAACTAGTGAAAAAATAATCCTTCAGGTTTTTAAAGATCAAGGTTACGCTGCAGAGTTCTATTCGTTTTTGGCATATTGTAAAAGGAATGGTCATACTCTTGCTTGCATTCTACTACCCGAATTGCCATTAGAACTACTCGATGAAAAAAAACCGGTTTGGGTGATTAGAGCCAAAGAAGGAACTGGTGAGTTGGGAATAAACAAGGTGACAATTTCAAGGCTAAAAGAACAAATCCAATCACATTCTGGTGGTCCAATCCGTATGGGTTCAAAAGGATTAACCTACGGCACGAGCGCAGTTGAGTGTTACCTGTCGAAGACAGATGCTGCTTATCCCGGTGATGTTGATTGTGTTATTTCCACAAATGATGGTACCGTTCTTGGGATGATTGAATTCAAAAAGCATACGATTGCCGATAAAATCGAAAATCATTTGGCTGCTCATTATTATCAACGAGGTGACAAACGCAAGTACGACCGACTTGCTTGCCTTCACCAATACTATGAATCGACTTACCCTAATGTTTGTCCCATCACGATGCTTTATTTTTCCACAAGGACCCCAATAATCAGGATGCAATTGATTGATGTAGAGAATGAAATTATCGTTGTTAAAGACTCGAATGATGTCGATATTACAAAATTATCCAATCAGGATATTGGAAATAGCATCCTGAACTTTATGGGCATTTCGTAAAATGAAGATTCACTTTGACGCAAATCAACAGTTCCAACTAGATGCTGTAACAGCAGTCACAGACCTTTTTGAAGGTCAACCGCAGTCTGCCTCAAGCATGACTCCCATTCACGTGGGTGATTTTGGTGAGATGTTCGCTGGTCAGGCACAAACCGAACTGGGTGTCGGCAATCAGTTGTTGCTGGATGAAGATCGTTTGCGTGAGAACACGCGTGCAGTCCAACATCGAAACGACATAGAGATCGCCGATCCGAACACCCCGATGGAGGCTTGGGAACACTTCGATGTGCCCTCAGATCGAGCCAGACGTGTCCCCCACTTCTCTGTCGAAATGGAAACAGGCACAGGCAAGACCTATGTCTACCTGCGCACCATCTTCGAGTTATCACAAAAGTTCGGCTTCCAGAAATTCATAATCGTTGTGCCGAGCGTTGCCATTCGTGAAGGTGTCCTCAAGAATCTGGAGATCACCGAAGAGCATTTCAAGACTCTGTACAACATTACCCCTGAATATTTCGTCTACGACGCCAAGAAGATCAACCGCTTGCGCCAGTTCGCCACTAGCAACACCTTGCAAATCCTGGTCATCAACATTGACGCCTTCCGCAAGAACTTCACAGGCACCGAAGAAGAAAAGAAAAGCAACGTCATTTACAAGGAAAGCGACAAACTCTCGGGTCGCCAACCCATTGAGTTTGTGCAGGCGGCGCGTCCCATCGTCATCATTGACGAACCGCAGAGTGTGGATAACACTGACAAAGCACAGGAAGCCATCAAAGCGCTTAATCCGCTCTGCACGTTGCGATATTCAGCGACTCATACCAATCCCTATAACCTGATCTACCAACTTGATCCCGTCCGCGCCTTTGAATTGCGTCTTGTCAAGCAAATCGTAGTCGCTTCTGCCGCAGTGGAAGGCGGCGCCAATGAAGCCTATGTCCGCGTGGACAAGATAGACTACAAAAATGGCATCAAAGCCAAACTCCGCATTCAGGAACAGACGGACGCAGGTCCGCGTGAGAAGACGGTCACCGTAAAGAACGGCGCAGACCTGTACACCCTTTCCAATGAACGTGCTGCCTACAAAGAAGGGTACGAGATTGCAGAGATCAACGCCGAACCAGAGAATGAATACATCCGCTTTGCCAATGGGCGTGTCATGCGTCTGGGTGAGGAGGTCGGCGGAATGCGGGATGACATCTGGCGTGCGCAAATCAAACACACAGTCAAACGGCATCTTGAAAAGGAGTTACAGACTCAAAGGCGCGGCATCAAAGTCTTGAGTTTATTCTTCATTGACCGTGTCGCCAATTATCGGGATTACGATGAAGCGGGCAAACCCATCGCGGGTAAATTTGCCAAAGCCTTCGAAGAAACTCTGGCAGAATTGGCAAAGGAAGAACGCTTCGCCCCGCTCGAATGGCTGAAACTGCCCATCGAAAAACTCCACAACGGCTACTTCGCCCAGGATAAAAAAGGCATCCTCAAAGACACACGCGGCGATACACAAGCTGATGATGAAGTCTACAACCTCATCATGAAAGACAAAGAAAAACTACTGACTATAGAGGAGCCTTTACGCTTCATCTTCAGTCATTCCGCCCTGCGCGAAGGCTGGGACAATCCCAATGTCTTCCAGATCTGCAACCTGCGTGAAATGTCCACTGAACGCGAACGCCGCCAAACACTCGGGCGCGGCTTACGTTTGCCTGTAGATCAAAACGGCGACCGCGTCCGTGACGACTCGATCAATAAACTTTATGTCTTCGCCAACGAAACCTATGAGGATTTTGCCCGTGGTCTTCAAAGTGAATACGAAAGCGAAGGTATTTCTTTTGGCAAGATTCCGCTGGTTGCCATCTCCAAGCTCACTCAAATCGTGGATGAGGTGGAACAGCCCATCGGACGGGAAGCTGCCCAGGAAATTCGGACTGCCCTCATCGAGCAAAAGATTCTGGATGAAAACAATCGCATCCAACCGACCTTTGACCCACGTCGCCCAGACTTCAAACTGGCTCTCCCCGAAGCGTTTACCGCCCTCGCTCCCGCAGTCACAGATTTGCTCTCTTCATACCTGATCGAACGTCACATCCGCCGAGAAAAGCAGGAAGGTCCGAATCGCTTCAAGAAAGCCATCGAAGCCAGCCCCGAATTCCTCGAACTCTGGAATAAGATCAAACCGAAGACAACCTACCGCGTCGAATTCAGCACCGATGAATTGGTGATAAGTGCCGTCCGCACGATTAAAGCAATGCCGCGCATCGAAGCCCCGAAAATTCGTGTCACAGCAGGGCAGGTGGACATCAAAAAAGGCGGCGTTGCTTCAAATGCTGTAAGCGTTTCGGAAGAAAAAGTGGATTATCGGTCGCGTCCACTTCCCGATATTCTGGCTTATTTGCAGGAACAAACTGAACTCACTCGCGCAACTTTAGTTCGCATTCTCAAAGAGTCGGGTCGCCTCGAAGAATTCTTCCTTGATCCCCAAAAGTTTATGGATCAGGTGGCTTACATTATCAAGCATGAACTCCATCGGCTTCTTGTAGATGGCATCAAGTACGAAAAACTTGTCGTCGATGGCAGAGAAGACGAATGGGAAATGGCGATCTTCAAGAACGAAGAGGTCATTAACTACCTAAGCGCCTTACAGGTCAAGAATTCCACCCATGAGTATGTGGTCTATAGTTCCATAGTCGAATACGAATTTGCCAGAAAGCTTGATGAACGCGAAGACATCAAACTCTTCATCAAACTACCAGACAAATTCTCCATTGAAACCCCCGTCGGCAAATACATCCCCGACTGGGCAATTGTCAAACACAACGACAACACCATCTACATGGTTCGCGAGACCAAAGGCGTGAAGAAGGATCAGTTCCTCAAACTCCGCACGTCTGAATCCGACAAAATCCGCTGTGGCGAAAAACACTTCGAAGCCCTGGGTCTAGACTTCGATATGGTCACCGATGCCGGTGAGGTGTAGTGCATAACAGGGAGGAAGTCTGATGGATGATGTCCTGACACTTGGAACACTTACAATTCAGCGGAGAGATGAAGAGAGTTATCAAAGCTATACTGTTAGCAAAAAGAAGTCGATTGGGAAGATTATCCCTTTCCATATCACAGACAACAAGATCGACATTCTTGTTGGATATGCAATATTCATTAATGGCGAAAGAGATATAAGAACTCTGGAGGTCCAGAAGGAATTTAATACATTTGGACGCCTACTGCATGGACTACGCCTTAGTATCCTGCCTGCTCCAAACGATCCCCGCATGGTTTATGTCGAACTTAAGCAAGCAATCCCCAAAAATAGTTTTGAAAAACACGAAACACTCCACCCTACTCGATCTGAATCTGACCTGGACACGGGGGCAAGATTGTCGGTTTTTAGCGAGTTAAAAAAGGCCGGTGCTGAAGCTGGAACCAAACTGGACCTAATTGGCGACAATAAAAAAACATCACTCAATCTGTGTGCATCCTTTCCAAAGGACAACCTGTGGGCACCGATCGTTGCTTACGTAGCGACGAGGATTCTGCCCATTTCCTGGGGATACAAAGGGATTTAGCCCCCTGAAACTGGCTTTTTCGGGGAAACTCGAATTTCCGGTTTTTTCAACTTTAAGCGACTAAGGATGTAGAAGAGTACGACCATACTATCAAAAGGAGGTGATTTCCCTTTGGAACCAGCACCTGCAGAGCTTTCCAATACCAACTTGTCACCGCTTATTCACCGAGATAAGGACGGTGTATTGCTCAAACGCGCTCCAGACGTGGATGCGCAAATACACGATTGCCTTGTTCTAGCACCAACAGAGTTGGTTCAGCGGGCCAAGAAAGAGGCACAAGATCCTGGGTTTCTAAAGGATGAGGCATTAGTTTATCTAATCCGTGCTTTTCATAAATCTGGCAATAAAGATATTACGAACCAGCTTTCGGAGGAATTGATCCGTAGGTGCACACCATTCATCTACTCAAAATTTAATGGCTTTGTCGACGCAGAGGATGCCTTTTGTGCCGTGATCAAAATTCTGTTCACGCATATTTTATTTCGAGATGATGGCAGAGGCGACTTCCTGCAAGTTCGGTTTGGCATGCATCTCAAACGTATTGTTGTTTCTGTTTTTCGTATTCATCGTGATAAGAAAGAAAAAGAATCATCAACTTTTACTTTTTCCGAATTGTCCAATGAGGAAGACGAAGATGCAGAATGGGACGATTCCATTAGGTCTGAGGATTTGTCACTTGAAAATAGGGTTTTCATTGATCAAGCCGCCAATGTTCTTACAGGCCATCTTCAGGAAGTATATATTCTTCGTCATAAATACAATTTTCAAATTGATTCTGTTGATCCTAATGAACCTACTCTAAGCAAATATTTTGGCAAAACCCCACATACAATAAACAATTGGCTAAGAAAAGCCGACGAGATTCTAAAAAAATGGCAAGGAGAAAACCATGAATAAGCCTTCTGGCCCAGAGCTCCTGGATGAAATTCTAGATGCTTACGTTGCTGCGGCTCAGATACCCAACCGTGAGGTATTAAGGGAATGGATCAAAAAATATCCTCAGTATGAACGTGAATTAACTGACTTCACTGTTGCCTGGATTCAAATGGAAGAGACACCATCAGCCAACCATGGTAAACCAGATATTGATCACTTGGTTCTTAAGGCAATGAGTACTGTTCAAAATTTATATAATGACAAAGAAAGCGAAAAAACATCCTCACAAATTAATAACAACTCCATTGAGAAACTCGTTGCAGAAGCGGAAGCTCAGGGTTTCCCGCGAGATCAGTTCGCTGCGCAGTTAAAGTTGAGCGTAGGCCTGCTATGGAAATTTGATCGTCACTTAATACAGTATTCGTCTATTCCGGTCGAATTAATAGAGAATGTTGCTGGTCTACTGCATCGCGGATTGCAGACCGTGGCAGAATACTTCCAAATGCGGCCGACCTTTGTAACAGATAGACGCTACAAGGCAAAACAACAACCTCAGGTCAGCGAACCCACCAATTTTTTCGATGAAGTGCGAAGTGATACAGATTTAAGCAATGAAGATCGAGCCTATTGGCTGGCATTCGAACCGCCGAATTGATCAGGAGTGTCAATGGAACAGTGGGAAGCTATCCGCAAATTCGCGCGCGAAAAACGCAGAGAAATACTGGCTGAAGATGTCGGTGACTTGGCAAGTGCATTGATTGGTGCTGCCGAGAGTTCCACAGGAATAAAGTGCAGGCCAGTCGCATCGAACGACACTCTTTTAAGTGGTGCTGAAGCGGTACTTGATCCTGAAGCGAAGACGATATGGTATAGCTCAGCTGTAGATGATCAATTAGCGACGCTATATCAAGCGCATGAGTTCGGCCATCATTGGATTGATGGTGCCCATGCTTCGTGTAAATCTACCGACATCAATATCGATCTTGGTGAAGAGCGAACTCCTACGGGTTTGGAGATCGTGGAAAGTTATGGACCCAAAGAGCGCAGGGAATTACATGCCAATGTCTTTGCGAAAGAGTTCCTGCTGCCAGCCGAGAATCTACGTCGTTGGTTTGTTGATGAGAAACTGAATGCGTCTGAAATTGCCATAAAAGTTGGGTTACCCCTGTCTGTTGTTTATCATCAACTTATATATTCTCTGTTGACTCCACAAGAATTGGTCCCTGAGGACGCCAAAACAGTATCAGCATCCTCGGGGCAGACAGGTTTAGACCCGAGTCAGAGTAAGGCTGCGAATTTCCCGAAAGGCCCGGTATTGGTCAAGGCTGGGCCAGGAACAGGCAAAACCAGCACTTTGGTGGGGCGTGTAATTCATCTTATTAGGGAAAAAAAGGTAGATCCAGCTTCCATCCTTGTTTTAACTTTCTCAAATAAAGCGGCGGAGGAAATGCGCGAGCGGGTAATGAGGGTATTGCCAAGTGAAGCTCCACATATATGGATGGGGACTTTCCATTCTTTTGGGCTTGAGTTAATGCGAAAATTCGGATCACAACTTGGCCTTACCCCTACTCCAAATGTAATCGATCCTGTAGCAGCCCTCTTCCTTCTGGAGCAGCATCTTGCTTCGATGAAACTTGATCATTATCTAAACTTATATGAACCAACCCTGACCCTTCGGGACATTCTTAACGCCATTTCGAGAGCAAAGGACGAGTTGGTGGACGCAGCTCGATACTACTTGCTTGCTCAACAAATGCGAGATAGTGCTGTATCGTCGGAAGAGATTGTTGCGGCTGATAAGGCCCTTGAAGTAGCGCATGTTTATGATTTTTATGAAAACAAATTAACGAGTGAACAAAAACTGGATTTTGGCGATCTGATTTTTAAGTCGGTTTTGCTATTACAACAGAACGCAGGCATTCGCGATAATGTTCGTCACGAATACCAACATATTCTTGTCGACGAATATCAGGATGTAAACCGGGCTTGTGCATTGCTTTTGAAAGAATTAGCGGGAAATGGAGATGGTTTGTGGGTCGTGGGTGATGCACGACAGGCAATATATCGTTTTCGCGGTGCTGCTCCCAAAAACATGCGAGACTTTGCACAGGATTTTCCTGGTGCCGAGATCATTTCACTGGAAATAAACTATCGGTCCCAACCAAAGATCTTGGCTACTTTTGGAGCACTGGCACCTCAAATGAACGCAACCAAGGGTGAAGCATTCACTCCTTGGAAAAATAATCGTCCTGATGACGGCGGTCATGTATTAATGGAAGTTGCCGATACTCAAGAGTCTGAGGGGATAGGTATTGCACAAGAGATTAGACGACAACATTCAAATGGGATCCCATTTCGTGATCAAGCCGTATTGTCCCGAAATCATGCAACCCTAGGTCGATTGGCAACCATTCTGGAGCGAGAGGGAATACCTATCCTTTATTTGGGCGATCTCTTCGAGCGCCCAGAGATTCGCGACATGCTCGCACTTATATCACTTGCCGCCGGCGACAAAATTGGCTTGCTTAGAGTAGCAAATTTCCCTGAATATCATATTCCACGAGATGATGTTTATTCTGTCATCGAATATTCCAATGAAAATGATGTATCTATTTCTGACGTCCTAAGTCGGTTTATTGATCAAATGCAAGTTAGCGAGCAGGGTAAGATCGGGCTTAATTTATTGAAACTTCATCTTCAAGAAGTTATTTACTCTAACAATGTTCGGTTGTTGTTGACAAATTACCTCTTTATTCAAAGCAAATACCTCCAACCTTTGCTTACAGATTCTAGCATTCATGCTCAGCAAAAGAAATTGGCTATCTACCAATTTCTCCGTTTCGCAAATGAGCAAAGCCTGCTCGATACAAACAATCAAGATTCAAAGAAAAGATTTCTGGCATATATTCGCCACCTTGAAATTTTTGGCGAAGAAAAGCAACTGCGACAGGTGCCTGAATCAGCTAAACATTTGGACGCGGTTCGTTTCTTAACCGTACACGCCAGCAAAGGATTGGAGTTTAAAGCTGTTTACTTACCCGGATTAGGACAAGGGCGATTTCCGGCTAGACGACAAGCGAAGCCTTGCCCTCCCCCAACCAATATGATTCCCTCTCTGGATGGAAATGAACACGAGGAAGAGGAAGAATGCCTTTTCTTCGTTGCTCTTTCACGCGCAAGAGATATCCTATGTCTTTCAAGGGCGAAGAAATATGGTGGCTCAAATAGTAACCCAGCTGAAATCCTTGAGTCAATTTCCCAAGCGCTTCCTCGACCTTCTGACAGTGCTGTTACCTGGTCTCATGCTCCAAATGAAAATTCTGTACCTCCATCTATCACTCAATCTCCTGCGGAGCGATTTGAGTTTGATGTAGACGCACTGGACTTGTATCTTCGGTGTCCGCATCAATATTTTTATGAACATGTTGTCAACATCAATGGAAAAAGTGACGATTCAGCCTATCTTCGTTTCCATCGCTCACTTTACGCAATGATGTCATGGATGGTGACTGAGCAATCAAGCAAGGGCTCATTAGCTGAAACGGACATATTGGCTCAATTGGATAACATTTGGGCGCAGCAAGGTCCGGTTGGCTACCCTTTTGAGGATGTATATAAAGAACATGCAAAAGCGATAATAATTCATGCTCACCGCAGCCAATTATTGGCCAACTCAACTGCGAATCGGGAGGCCTTTAAAGTAGAGCTGCCGTCCGGTGATGTCAAATTTAACGCGGATCAAATCATAAAATTGGATGATGGGACCGAAATGTTGCGTCGGACTCGGACAGGGCGGATCTCCAAGAGCGAGAGAGAAAAAAGTATATATGCACTTTATCAATCTGTGGCCTCAGCCAAAGTAGAGATCCTCTCCCTCTCATCTGGTGTTACAGAACCGGTTTTGTTGAGTCCTAAAATGGTAAAAACTCGCCTGGATAGATACGATGCCGCAATCCGAGGGATTACGGAGAAACGCTTTGCTCCCCAACCAGAAGATCGTATATGCCCGCGATGCCCATTTTATTTCGTTTGTCCGTCAAACGACCAAATCTGACCATCCAGTTTCTTCCTAAATTAGCCTCGAATTTCCGGTTTTTTGCCATTCCTGCGACTTATAGCATATCGCAGGGAGAGTCGAACGCCTGACTCATCTGCAAAACGCCGTTTTTTTATTGCCTATATGGCAGGAGGTTAAGAGCATGGAAAAAATCGAAATATTTCTTCAGGGGGACGGAATTGCCCGTATTACAACGATCGCGGTGAATTCCGATGGGCTAGTGCGGGACGTTGTCACGGCAGCGAAAGCACAGGGGCTAAAACTGCCAGAAGATCAAGAAATCCGGGTTTGGATGGAGAATTCGGATGAGCCTCTTGATATGGACAGCACTTTGAAGAAGGCCGGTATTAAAAAGCACTCCCGCGTGCATGTACACCGCTGCCCGCGCATCAAGGTTACTGTGAATTACCAGAATAAGACCGAGACTCATCCCTTTGCTCCATCGGCGACAATTGGTGAGGTCAAAAAATGGGCAGACAAAAAGTTCGGCCTGAGCGCTGTAGACGCAACGGAACATGCTCTCCAAATATGTAATTCGGTGGAGCGTCCTTCCGCGGACGTGCATGTGGGCAGCCTTACATCAGCACCTGATTGCGCAGTGTGCTTTGACCTCGTGCCTAAACAACGCGTGGAGGGATAATGAGCACTGCCATCGCCCTCCCGGATGAACAAACATTCCGTGCCCATATCAACGATGGTCCTTTTATGGCCGGAGTTGATAGAGGGCGATGGCGGCTTGTCTCGATTGAATGGCCCCTTGCCATCATCGCTGTTAAAGCAGCCACTGGGCAAGATTGGCCCTCGGAATACGTATTTAGATTCGAATGTTCCAATTATCCCCAGGTTGCTGTGACTGCTCAGCCCTGGGATTTAGACCAAAATGCACCTTTGGCCTTTGCAAAATGGCCAGGTGGAAAATCTCGAATTCCTTCTGTGTTTAGACCTGAATGGAAAGAAGGAAAATGCCTGTATCTGCCATGTGATCGCATTTCATTTGAAGGCCATGAAGCTTGGCGAACACAACACCCACATCTGCTTTGGAAATCAAACAGCGATCTCACACTGTATTTGGATGAACTTTATGACCTACTCAATTCAAGCGATTATACGGGCCCTCGCGGCTCCTAAACATAGACTTAGTTGTCACTCTTCCCTTTGGTCTAAAGGATTAAGCGAATTAAAGCGCCGGGGAGAAGGGCTTCATGAAAGTGGGGCTTTCCTGTTGGGACATAGAACTGAAAACCGTAGAACAATTACACAGCTTGTGTATTACGATGATCTTGATCCCCACGCTTTGGATTCTGGCTACGTAATCATTGATGGCGGGGCTTATGGAAAACTGTGGAAATATTGCCGGGAAGAAAGGCTTGAAGTAATTGGTGATATTCACACACACCCCGGTTTCGGATTGCAGAGTCTTACTGACAAAAGAAATCCGATGATTGGTAACCCAGGTCATATCGCGATCATCGTTCCTGATTTTGCTGAACGGGAAGTAAAACTTGAAGAGTTGGGAATCTACGAGTACCTGGGGAATCACCGATGGAAAACACGTTCAGGCAGAGCGGCTCGCAAATTTTTCGATATACGATTAGAGGAATAACTTCAGTATGAATTCACAACATGACCCATCTCAATTGCATCGATTAATGAAGATCGCCATTGATTCAGGCGAGGTTTCAAGTATTGCTGAAGCAGAACGCCTCTTCTCAGGTTATCGATTGGCAATTCAAATTGGCAAAGAATGTGCTCACTCTCCTACTCTACAAGCTAGCCTCTTAACAGCAATCAATACTGCACGTCGCTGCTTTATGGGTGGCGTTGAGATCTCTGGCAACTTGGACGTACCCCTAATTGTCCCTTGGAGAAATTACAAGACGCTTTTAGAGGCGGTGGTTGACTTGCAGGGGAAACCTGTCAAAACGCTGACACCTGAAATACCACAAATTAATATTGGCGATCATTCAACATACAAAATCCCAAGTCCATTTGCAATCAATGTAACATTTAATGGATGGGCAGGTGGGGTAGTGCCCTCACATTCCAGTATGCGACTTGCCCAAGAGCAGGAGTTTGTTCCTTCCGGAGTTCTGGCAGGTGCACTCAGTGTTTCTGAAGCTTTTCAGTTTGTTCGTGGTGATAATCCCTTAGCTGGGCAACGCGCGGTTGGAATGTCCTTGTGGCAACCAGAAAAAAGTGCTTCGTGGCTGCAAAGCGACCCGGGCCCTCAGATAAGAAATCTTCCGGCTAATTTATGGTTGATCGGCCTGGGACATTTGGGTCAAGCATATTTGTGGACACTAGGTCTTCTCCCATATGCGTTCCCCCATGAAGTACAAATATTTCTTCAGGATTTCGATGAACTGGAAAACGCAAATGAGAGCACCTCTCCGCTGACCTTCAACAATATGGTCGGCCTGAAAAAAACCAGAGCTATGGCTGCCTGGTGTGAAGAAAGGGGTTTTCGCCCCAAGATCGTAGAGCGTAGGTTCGCTTCGAACTTCAAAATAAGCGATGAAGAGCCACGAGTTGCGCTGTGTGGTGTGGATAATCTCTTGGCCAGATCGGCGCTGGAAGACGTTGGCTTTGACCGTATTATCGAAGCGGGTCTTGGAAATGGCCCTCAAGAATTTTTGACCTTTCAAATTCACAACTTGCCATCAAGCCGTTCGGCACATGATCGCTGGCGGCAATCCAGTATCGTCAAAGACTCGATCGATGATTTGATTAACCAGCCAGCCTATAAGGCCCTGGCGCAAGAAGGCTATGATGAATGTGGTCTCACGCTGCTTGCAGGACGCAGTGTAGGGGCATCATTTGTTGGATGCGTGACATCGGCACTTGTTGTTGCTGAACTTTTGCGTATGGCGATGGGAGAAAACTGCTATGAGGTTATTGATGGCGACCTCAGACTTTCAGACCTCTGTCAGGGTGTTATTAATAGTAAGGTACATAAGCCATTTAATCCGGGCATAACGGTTGCACAAAGTGAGGATAAAATCAGTTAAATTTCTCAACATGCGGGCTGAACAACTTGGAGTACAACATGACGGACTACAATCAGCGAATAGAACAATATATTAGTAGGTATTCTTCCCTCGTCAAGTATGCCGAGGAACTAGCATTCCCTGCTCATTCCTTAGGTATGCCATCTCAATCAAAAAAATGGCGATGGCTAAGGAGAACTGCTTACAAGCTATCGCATCCGTTCACGACCATGGAGACTGACATTTGGAATGTCATCGGTTACGTGCTACTCGTATTCCTGATGCAATCTAGCTTAGGCTGGGGCATCATGATTCTTGCACCTGCCCTGTACGGTACGCCTGCGATTCTAACTTTTTCAAATTTGGGTGGCACCCTATCCTTAATCATTGCATTAATATTTTCGATACCTCTTGCCTACGTAACATATTATTGGTGGTATGAACTCTTTACCAGTGAGCAATATCGTCCTGCTTTACGAATATTTCTGGTGTTCCTTCAACTCATTTTAGTCATAGGTCTTACGGAGGGATTTCGAAATCGCAGTGTTACTGGACAGCTCATGAATTCAAGCACGGGTGTTGTACCCTTGTTAGTATCATATGCTATATTTTTAATACCAGCTGCAACCTATATTCTTATCATTATTTTTGAGATTCTTGTTCAATTTAAAGAACTATTTACTTCAGTTTCGAGAAGCATTGCAACAGTGCATGATCCTCTTCCACTAGATCAGATAAAGAAGTTAGCACTGGAGGAAATTCCTGGTTCGGAAAATACGATGGCATGGCGGCTATCATCTTTATCTTTGAATGAAATTATCACCTTACGAAGTTGGGCACAAGCCAATCAAGAATCTACCGATAAGCGAACGCTTCCTGCCATACTAATACTGACATTCCTTGCGCTATTATTGAATAGTGAAACTGTAAAGGATGTCGTGGAACCTGCGATTAAGTGGTGGTGGCAAGAGTGTTCATACGTTTGGACCGCTGCACATTCTTCGCCATCGAATATTTTCTCTTGGGAATATCTTGCTGCTATTTTGGTTTTTGCGGTTACCCTAATAATAACTAAGAAAATATTGAGAACATTCTCTCGACTCTTTAAGAATTTTCCGGTGCAAAGTCTTGTTGTGGAAGCTTGTATATTAGCAGAGAGAGCGCATGACGAAAATTTCAAAATTCAGTCAGAGCTATCACCGAAGAGACAGCGCCCGGTTATTATTAGTATTTTAGAAAATCTATTTGACATCTTCAAAAAGTAATAGATCTTCGCAGGTATTCACATATATATGTGAGGCTTGTCTTTCTGAGCTGTCCTCAGTACCATCATTTTCCTTGCAATCTCACTTCAGCGTATCCCGTTATTGAATAGACTCCATCAAAGGTCAAAATTTTTGGAAGTAACGAAGACAAATCTGCCGAAACTGTGACGAATACCATGTGTTTGTTTTGGTCAACAAAAATATCTGTGACAGTTACTTCGATAAGTCTGGACTGCAGATATGTTGAATTCCTTGAAGCATATTCCTGCGCCATTTCATAAACATTCGGCTTAAAGCGGACTTGTCCCGTTTCGCGGTAATAAGACACGTCAACCTGAGCAACTGCGGCTAATGCAGCTGCATCAGCTGCTTTCCCCACTTCACCTCTTGCATACACAATCCGCCCTATCTCAATCCCAACTGCGGTCAAAAGCAGCAGGCCGGTAAGGATTAAAGTAAAGAATATGGTCGTTTGACCACGTTCATTATCCACTTCTACCAGCCTTCCTGCCTAAAGGTTGATTCAGATGTTACCGTCGTTAGCCTGTCAAGTCCGAACAGGCTGCCGCCTGGCACGATCATCGGGACATGAGCTGTGACCTGAATTTGTACTGTCGCACCTACAATCCCACCTGGGGCGAGAATGTCCACGCTGGGATCGCGGACCACGGGCTGTCCATTTAATGCAGACATGGCCGCAGCTGCGGCGTCACAGGGAGCACAGGCTTGAGATACAGATCCCATGCGTGCTCCATGGCGGGCAGCATTTTCCACAATGGACAGACCATAAAGGTAAATGCCAAACTGCACCATCCCAAGGAACATCAGTATCGCCAGCATCACTACGAGACCGAACTCTACAGAGCTTTGGCCTCGCTCGCTTTTTCTTACCGTCATTGGAACTCCTATTTATAAAGCACGATCGACGAGTTAACCTCCGCTCATTAATCCAGCCACACGCTGGAAAAGAGCAATCAGGGCGTCACGAAAGAGTGCTATGACGATAAGAACAGCTACGATCAGGCCGGCCAGGATCGTGCCGAACTCTGCTGAGCCTTGTCCCTTTTCTTTGGGACGAATGGCATGGAAGTGCAACAGATTACTAATTTTGATTTTTTTGAACATGGTTCCTCCAAATTTTCGAGATAGATGATGATGGGATTAATTGGAATGAGGCGCCGGAACTTCGAAGAGATACAGTCGTTCAGCGCCTAAATGTGAGTGGGTCACGAGCTGCCAGGCCTGGGTGGCTTCTAGATCAAAGAAGGCCCCAGCGGTGACAATCGATAATTCATAAACTTGAATACGTTTTGGATGATCGCCCAACAGTCCAACCTCCGCCTGCTGTAAGCGACTTCGCGATTTCGGCTTAATTGCCCGAATAAATCGCTGGGGTGGCATAGGTGTGATGACATAACGCCGGCCATCTGAAGAAGTGCCAACAATGGCACGAGCCTCTTCACTTGTCCACGAATGGAGCGATATGATCGTCGTCGCTTCGCCTGTCACGCGTACGATGATTCCTGCCAACCACAGGTTTGGATTTTCCACATGTACCTCACGTAAGGCGCGGGCGCGCTTCAGGCGCAGATCCTGCTCCGCCCAATACGCCGTCTGTTCGCGGATTCCATCGATGGCCTTTCTTTGTCTTTCGTTTCCAATGCTCAGTAATGCGCCGAAGAAAATTACAGCGACTAATACTGAGACTGCGAAAATCACATCCAGCATATTTTTATCCTTTCCAATGTGTGATATTTTCCTGGTCAATGATTCTTGTGATTGTTTTGCTCATACGCCTCAACGACCGCGGACGTGGGTCAGACAAAGAGGCAGACGAGAGCCCGGCGAATAAGCCTAGTAAACCCAGTGCCGGCCATAAAACAACGGTTGTTAACTTTGGCAGAGAAATATGCTCCTTGGGTTTGTCTATTGGCGGTTGAACCGGTATGCTTGGGCGGCTTGTTGCCGTCCTTGTTGGATGGAAAGTAGGAGATGGTGAGACAGATGGCGTGATCGTTCTAGTGGGTGTTTGCGTGATCGTTGCCTTTGGACCATCTTCGATGATGATCGTGCCCGTGGCTTGCCCGGTATTGCCAAACTTGTCCCAGGCTTCCACCTCTATACGATACCTGCCCGGCACGGCAAGGGTCTGATCTCGAAAGCGTCGATCCCAAAGAAATAACGTCGGAATTTCTCCCGCTTCAAACGTGTAGCGTCGTGCCGGCCAGCGATCTTTTGGATCGTGAATGATGATCTGTCCGCCGGCTAGTGGGACTGGGCCAGGCTGGATTTTGATTGGAAGCGGATCGGATATCATCCACGAAAATGGAATATCGACATGCGGCGCTGGGTTGCCCACGACAACATTCATGCGGACCGGATCTTCACGGTTGCCCGCCAGGTCAGTGGCACGGATAAAGATGCTGTAGGTTCCATTTGGCATTTGAGTGGTGTCCCATGGTGACGACCATTGACCGGACGTCACTGATAAGGGCATCCATGTATAGTCGTCGAAGGAAATTTCCACAGCCGAAAGACCGGAAGTCTCTTCCTCAGATGTGCCCTTAATTTGGACAGTCTCCCTGACAGGGCTGGTGGATAATGGAGTGGTAAAACTTGATGTTGGGGGAGTAAGATCGATTTTGAAAGAGAGGGATCCACTGGCAGTATTTCCTGCATTATCTGTGGAGCGGATGTTGACAATATGTTCACCCTCGCCAGCCAGTCTGGTACTTTCTCCATCGTGCCACTCGTTGCCATCAATACGATATTCTGTTGAGAGAATCCCGGAAACGTCATCCGAATCAAAAGCTGTGACAGTTACGGGTGAGATGAACCACTCATTCAAACCACTGGTGCCATTGACGAACACATCAAGAATTGGCTTGGACGTATCCACCAAGACTTCCCTTGTGACGGACCCTATATTGCCTGCATTATCCACAGATGTGACAATCACCTCATGAATGCCGTCATTCAAGATTTCTGAAGCTGAAGCCGGCCTTCCATCCACAATGACAGAAACGCTGGTAAGACCCGATAGAACATCCGAACCTGTAGCTGTTAGATTAACAGGCGAGACATACCAGTCATTTAGACCTTCAGTTCCTGATGCCGTCAGGTTGGATATGGGAGGTTGAGGGTCATATTTCCACGCTGTACTACCTGAAGCGCTTTTTCCCGATTGGGTAGCTACTACAGTGTAAGTTGCTGTTCCCGAACCCACTGGCAGGGCAATCGTACAACTTCCCGCGCATGAAAAAGGTCCACCCGCATTTCCACTGATCGTCAGGCTGTAACCTTGCGGGTCCGAAGCCGTGAGTGCCAATCTAGCATTGCTCCGGCACCATCCATTGCTTCCCCACTGGGTGCATGTCACAGTTCCATTGATCGATGGAGGTAAGGCAGCCGGCGGGGGATCAGGATCTTCACAGTCCGGATCGCATTCCTGTTCGTAATCCGTACAGCATCCTCCACCCGGTCCAGGGTGCGGACATTGAGGCGATGGGCCGGGTATCCAGCGGACACAGACATTAATGATGCATCGATTAGGGCAGGCCGCGTTCGCCTCTTTTAGACCAATCGGATACAGAATAATGGATTTTGCTTCCACATAGGCATCATCTGGGGCCGGCGGATAATAAAGCCACGCAATGTCAGGGGGAAATAAAATGACTATGCCTATCAAAAGAAGAAGTAAAAAGTATGTCTTTTTCCTGGACATCGAGTTTCTTTTTATCTTCATCAATATTGCGACACAGGCCGCAGCGGAAATAAGCCCTGCCAAAAATAGAACTGATATATAAAGGATCACAGGATGACCAATGAGCAAATTGGGTGGGGAAAAATACAACCACGTTGCAAGACTCCACAACTTGGCCGCTGCGGCCAGGTAAAAAAATGATTTCTTGAACTTAATCACAATTTACCGTCCTGAATTCATTTAAACGTTTCATCCTTCGAACTCCTGAAAATCCGAAACGCCCAAATGAAATACATAACCAATAACAAACAGGAGAACAAGAATTACAGCAAAGATTCCGCAAATGATTTTTTCTGCAGATGAAAGGTTGCAGAGATAAAGACCAGCGCAGGCTCCCAAGATGAAGGAAATGATTTTTGCCATATCGATTGCCTACTTAAGCGAGTCGGACAGAATGAGACCCAGCAGAACACCACCGAAGAGACCGCCAAGAAAAATGAGGAACATCAGCGTACCCATGCCTATCCGCTGATGGTATTGATCAATGGAACGCCCACGATCACCAGGACTGTGATGACAAAGGGAAGAAAATAGAAAATGGCAGACATGACGCCCAGGCTGGAACCGAGCCGTTCCGCGCGAGTCTCGGCCTGGGCAATGAACTCGTCGGCAAAAGTAATGGCCAATGATTTGAGAAGGTTTTGTACCTGCACGCCTTTGCCTACAAAGCCCAGCTGGATCGCAAGACTGATCAAGCCAGAATGACCACTCTCCTCGGCAGCAGTTCTCAAATAACCGCCCTCACTTCCATGAATGAAAATTGCTTTCCCAGCAGCCAGGTCCAGGACGCGGCGAAACCATGCCGCCGTGTGGGTTGTGCCTGTAGAGGCTCGTCGCAGGACGGTATCCAGTGCCGCGCCGGAAGCGGATTCTGCGGCCATTAATTGGACAAACTCGGGCAATTCCTGCGCAATGCGGAGTCGCACAGTCTCTGCCTTGGCTCGCAGATCAGAACGTGCCAACGTCCAGCCAATGAACATCCCACCAATGAGGGCAATCGTCGAACCAAGTGCCAGATAAGCGGCGAAGGCAACGCCAAAGGTTATAAGAAGTTGACGAAGAAAAACAGAGGCCGGCGTGCGTTCCCTCCAACCGCCATCGGTAAAGGCTGCCCAATACAAGTCAGAAGAGACCTGGCGAACATATGTCGGAAGAAGTCGCGTCAGCCATCCACCAAGACGCACTTCCAATTGTGACGATGCGCTTACCCTGGCCTGTTCCGAACGATTGATTCGAGCTGCTGCACGTCGATCAACGACTTCAACATATCGCTCAAAGATTATTGCAAACAGGAATGCAATTGAAAGTGAAGTCAGGGCAATTTGAGCGTTCATCACACGACCCTTCGAATTTCTCTGCGCATCATTAGAAATCCAAGCAGCATGACTCCCATCGTCAGAGCAACTACGATTTGGACAGCGAAAGTAAGGAAAGATTCTGCTGTGGCCGGATCACCCGCCATGACGATGAGTACACCGCCCATAATGATCGGAATAAGACGCGCAGTCTGCAGGGCTTGTGCTGCCTTTGCACGCGCGTGATTGCGCACGGCGATCACCCGTTGGATTTGAACAGCAGCCTCAGTGACCACATTGCTATACTGGCCGCCGCCAGCTCGTAGATAGCTCTCCAACAACATCCCGACATTTGCCAGCGATGGAGAAGCCGAGCGCTCAGATAGTTTTCGCATGGCATCTTTGGCATCCCCGGTGCGAATATCGCGTGCACCTTTTACGAGTTCATCAATGAGGGGACTACCTTGCGGCAATGAACCCCCAGTCGTTTCAAGTACTTCATCGAGGCCGCGGCCGGCTTGCAGTCCAGCCGCGATACGTGAAAGGGCCACTGGCAAATGTTCATCGATGCGAAGTCCGCGTGACAACGCACGTTCGTTTAGATAGGAAGTCGGTGCAAAGGCAAAAATGACGCCGGCTACCAAGGCAGGTAAGCCGGGTATGAAGAATTGCCAGGCCAGGAACATCCCCGCGATTCCGAGCAGGAGACTGCCTAGCCGGAATTGGAAAACCGACCAGGGGAGACCTGCCTCCAATAATTTGCGTTCAAGCGAACCTGATGGAAGGTGGAGAAGTGAATCTTCCTGGGCAAGTGGAGTTTCCGCTTGCTGCAATCGCCGTTGGGCACGCGTGGAAAGAAAAACCCAGCGGCCTGATGTCTCCCATCCAAGGATGAGCACGATCAGACCTGCCAGGCCAGAGATGATTAATGCAAGATCATTAAATGTAAAAGCCGGCAATGGAATCCTCCGTCACAGGAACAATGTTCTACTCGTCCAACGGATTTTCCAACGCCAACTTTTTGTTGACGGATGGATCTAACGATTACTTGAGGGTTATGGATTCAAATGTTAGCATGTGCAAGTTATTTCGTCATCCACAGTGTCTACTATTTATTAGGATTATTAAAATTGCCTTGCAAAGAGGCCAGCCTTTGGTAAAATTCTGTTTGTCCATTGTCAGGATGCCCCCCTCATCCTGGCAATGGACATTTTTCATATCAAAACATTTGTTTTTTTGGAAGAAATCAGATAGGGGTAAAATACGACATTGGAGCAGGTTTGGTAGGATATGGGATATATTGCTGACAAAATATCTTGGCAACAGGAAACTTCAACAGGAAAATTTCTCGACGGAGAAATCTGGATAGGTCAAATCGATAACAATACATTTGCGTCTATTGCAGATAAACACGGCGATGCTTTGGTTACATGTTACATCGATAGACAGCATCTTGCTTCCATAGCCGCGGCCAATAACAAGACTGAAAACGAGATATTAAAAAGCATGCTGCCGAATAAACCCAACATGCGCAGTGGAGATTTTGGAGAAATTCTTAGTCGAAGTGTCTTGCAGGAATGGAAAGATGCACCGACATTTCCGGCAAATAGATGGAGAAATCGGTCCACCCCCAATGAAATGATACAAGGTACTGATCTTGTAGGCTATTTATTCAAAGGAAACGAACCACACAAGGATGATCTGCTCGTTTTTTGCGAGGTCAAAACTCGAGAAAACGGTGGGGATAAAGACGTCGTTCGAATTGCCTATGAAGGCGCCGTGTTAGATAACACAACAAGACTTGTAAATTCATTGGTCTTCCTCCAATATTCATTATTGCGAGATGGCCTGGGTGATGAGGCTAAAAAACTGGCGAGATTCTCTGATCCATACTCACATCCTTATCAAAAACGGATAGCGGCATGTGTAGTCCACGAAACTAATAAATGGAAAACCGAATATCTTGATGTTTTGCCAGACCGCCACGAATTACCGGAGGAGTTTTTTGTGATAATTATTCAACTTGAAGAACTAGCAAAATGGATTGATCACATATACGAAAACGCTCAATAAACTATGGCCAGCTATTCAAATGATGTACGACAGTTCTTAGCGTATGGCCTCCTCAAAAAATTTGATCGCCTTGAGGAGGCTGGTATAGCTTTTAATTTTAGATCCGATCATCTTTATACGGCAGCTTTTCTCCAAGCCCTTGAACAACTAGAAAAATTAGACTTTTCCGAAAATGACCTTGAACTTGCGCGACGGGCACAAGTCTTTGAAGAGTTCGTGTCAACTCCTATGCCAGGAGTAAACCGGGAATATGCTGCAATAATTAGCGCCTGCATATACTGGCTTTCGGGCTATACAGCAAACGCCTTTGTTATTACGAAGGCATTTGCCCCTCAACGAGAAGATATTTCGGTTTGCAGGAAAATCATGTTTTCGATATTTGAAAGAAACATTGAAAACATTCCAACCAACGATGAGCTTGGAGACAGTATAAGAAGTTACGTCACGACGGGAGAGCCAGCTTCTTTGGAAAAAGCTATCGTTGTTGCCAAATCTAGAGAGGATGAATACTTAGCCGCTCACAATTCTGAAGAATTTATCTTATCGCGTTTTCTGAGCTTCATTATTGACCGACTGAGCCACGTATCTTTTTGGTCAACCATCCAAGATTTGCACTCTGCCCCGAAAGAAAAATTAGTAAATTACTTAAGCGTTTTAGAAAGACTACGAAAGCCCATTATCGATCTTTGGCCCTCGCAAAGAATTGCTATCGCTAAGGGATTAATTGATGGTAAATCCTCATTGGTTATTTCGGCACCGACGAGCTCGGGAAAAACCAAGATGACAGAACTGGCATTTGCCAATGATCTTTTAAGTGACGATAATCGAAAATGCCTATATCTAGCACCTTTTAGAGCACTTGTTAGCGAGGTCGAGGGTGATATTGGTGATGTGTTTTCAAATATGGGCATATCGGTAGCAAGCCTATACGGCGGAGCTGATGCCAATGAGATTGAGGTGGAATTGAGCGAAAAGGCAAGGCTGATAATTGCTACTCCAGAAAAGATTTCTGCAGTGCTCAAAATATCCGATAAACAACTGGATGGTTTTCAAACAATTGTCCTAGATGAAGGGCATTTGATTGACAGTATTTCAAGAGGGGTCTCTTATGAATTTCAACTTGCACACCTAAGATCTCAATTGAGTGAAGAGAATCGTGTGATATTTCTCTCAGCAGTTCTTCCTAACTCAGATGAACTTGCAAATTGGCTAATTGGAAATCATGATCAACTGGCGAAAACTGATTGGCAGCCAACATCTATGCGTATCGGAGCGATAACTTGGCCATCAAATGCTCCGCCGAGGCTCACTTATCGTGTTGAGACAGGCCAGCCTCTACTTGAGGAATTCTTTGTTCCAAGACTGTTTGAGCAAGAAGTTTGGAGCGAGCTGAATCCGCAGACAAATAGACAGAACCGACATAGGTTTCCAATACAGGGAGACAATGCAAGTATTGCAGCTGCCATGGCTTTTCAATATTCGAGGGTTGGACAGGTTATTGTCTATACTCGACGGCCAGATTGGGCATTGTTGATAGCAAACAAGATGCTAGAAAGATTAGGATATGAAAAGTCAATTGACTTAGAACTTGTAAATGACGGAAATCGTGATGAGCTAGAAGAGATAGCGCTGTACTTTGAGAGACGATTGGGGACGGATTCTACGCTTGCAAAATCTATTAGACAAGGTTTTGCAATTCATCATGGAAAAGTTCCGCAAAGTCTGAGGTCAATTGTTGAAGATGCATTTAGGAGGCAGGTTCTTCGGGTCCTTGTGGCGACAAATACTATTGCACAAGGAGTGAATTTTCCAGCCAAAACATTGATTGTTCATTCTCTCCCACGTTCTGAATCTCGCATCAGGGATTTCTGGAATTTGGCAGGTCGAGCTGGCAGAGCGTCGAAGGAAACCTTGGGCGAAGTTATCATCTTACAGACAGGCAATCTGCCGAATGCAAGTCTCAATGATTTTATTGAAAAACGCATTGAAAATGTAAACAGTAAGATGTTTGAGTTGGTTAGACGTATTCTAAATGAATACCCATCCATTACACAGGAAACTCTTGATACCTTTACTCAGGTTAATACGGATTGGACAAGCGTGGTCAGAACTATTGATGTTCAATTATTAGAATTGATGGCCGAGGAGTTATCTGTCGAAGGCGATGATGATGTTGATGTAATCGGAACAACCTTTCAGAATCTATTTTGTGTGCACCAAGCACAAAGAGAAGATCTGCCTAACTCAGGTGCAATTCAACAAGGATTGCGAGATTTAATTGATATTAGAGCTAAGGTAGTTCAGGAACTTATTCCAGAAGTGAATAATAGGATAAGATTTGCTAAGACAGGGTTAGACATAGAAAGTACTCTGTTTTTGTCCCAAGTTGTAGGCGATTTGAAATTAATGCTCTTGCAAAGCCCGGAATTTAGTGATGAAGTTTTTTTAAGTATTACTGATTTGGCATGTCAGACATTAGAGTTAGCCAAGGAGGACAGTTCCATCGTGAAAAGATTAGGGGCGTTGTGGTTAAGAACAGGAAGTTATCAAAGCGTTTTTGAAGGAAGCGAATTTGATGATTTGGACACCGCGATAGCCTTTGTCGAAGATGTATTGTGCTACAAATTACCTTGGGTTATTAATGGCATGTCTCGCTTGTTGGAGACACAAGATGATGAAGGTGTTGATGACCTACCTGACTGGTTTAATTTGCTCCCGAAATATCTGCGCTATGGCGTGGATTCAAAAGAATTAGCATGGATAATGTCATTGGGGATAGAGGATAGAGGAGTTGCAGAGTTTCTTCTGCAAAAATACATAGATGACAATCAAGCGAATCCAGCAAGTTTTAGAAGCTTTGTTAGCTGGGCAATAGCACATAATGCAGACCTGGTCACCAGCGCTCAGGAGCAATGGCCTAAGTACTTTGTACAAATGCTCAAGCAGATATTAGATAGATATACCCAAATTGACAGTTCTTTAGGTGCACCATGAGTATTGTCACGTCAAGCTGTACATTTTGCCCGTTCCGCAAAATCTGGTTGCCAACCTAATACAATTTTATGTATGCAAAAGTGTTTATATCCTGCGTAAGCAGCAAGGTGTTCACTCAACTAGTTCTCGATTTTCAACATGCATCCATTGACCATTAACCTCGTTGTGTGATTCCTCATAGCGCCATATTGGGATAAACCACGCCTCACCACCATGTAATTTTTTGTCTACTCGGGCAATTGAAGTAAGCCGGCGTGCTTCATGAACGATCCCAATCTGCACCAAAATATCCACACTGGCCGATATCATCCGCGCTGCATCACGTGGGGAAACACCCATATCGCTGCCCATCAGCGTTGTCAAACGCTCAAATGCTTCGCGTGGGCTGTCTGCATGAAGTGTGCAAGCACCCGCGTGGCCAGTCATTAAAGCTCTGAGCAGTGCCATGGCCGCACGACCATCGCGTACCTCACCCACGATCAGATAATCTGGCGACATACGCATGGCATCATCGACACCATCAGCAAGGGTGTAGGCCGGCACCTCCGAACCTGGGACTTTTGGTCGCGCTTCCACGGCTTGAACTGTCTTTCGGTCAATCCAGATTTCTTCCGGATCCTCGATCTTCACAATGCGCCAGGCTGGCGGTAGAAAGTTACACAGAGCTGAAAGCAAAGTAGTCTTGCCGGTACGCGTCGCCCCAGAGATGAGGATACGTTTACCAGACTGCATTGCTTCAGCTAGAAATTCCATCATTTCTGAAGACATCACGTTTCGTTCCAACAGCCAGGCTGGCAAAACCGGCTTCTGTTCAAACAGACGGATATTTACCGATGGATAACCATTCCCCGGTGCAATGGCAGGATGCAAGACTTTAACCCGTCCGCCGCCTGGATTATGCCGCGTGGCCGGCAGTTTGGCATTAACAGACGGTGTGGCTTCATTCACCGAACGCGATTGCGGTCCCAGAATTAGATTTAGTACGCGCCAAACTTCACTGGCATCCACATCAACATTTGCATCTTCCCAACGAACGTTGCCCTTTTTCATCACTTGTACTAGACCACTGGAATAAATAGCGATTTCGGATAAATCTGCACGAGCCGGCGGCAGGAGCAGATCCAGAAATCCCAAGCCCATAACACGGCGAGCTATTTCTTCGGCTAACTTGCCTTGCTCAGCAGAGGACGGAGGTAACCCATGCACCCGGAATGCGTTGGCAACCTGCGAACGGATATGAACATTAACGTGCTCGCGCTCGCTTTCATTCGGAGAGCGCAATACCGTTCCTGCAAATTCCCGGTTGACTGTATCGATCACATCATCGAGAACTGTCTGACGCTGTGCGTCATCCATCCCGCCGTGGGAAGTCAATGGATCAAGTAAATCCATCACCATATTGAGTTATCCCGAAGTGCGGATCTTCAAGCCGCCGATCTTGAAACCTTTGCGTAAAGGTTCTGATCCGCGTGCAGTTCCGTAGAACGTTTCGACCAACGTTGCTGCAGCTCGCCCCAATGTTTCCGATGCGATCACCGCCGGGCGACCATCATCTTGCGCGCGCGCGATGGCAGGATCGTAATCCACGCTGGTCAGAACAGGCGGGGACCACCCAGCGTACTTGGCAACTTCGCCGGCGAAAGCAGTGGCTGTGTAGATGGATTTTGATGTGCGCTGATTCAAAACCAAGAAGAAAGCATCCCGTCCAAAGCGATGTTGTGAGCCCACAACTTCTGTGAGTAATTTCAAGAGATGACCAACGGCACGAACACCTTCGGTTGTGGGTCGAGAGATAAGCAAGAGGGTACTTGCAGCACGTAACGGTTGAAGCATCCAGGCTGATTCACCACAAGGTAGATCGAGCAGGATCGCCGCATAATTGTTCTTGTAGGCCTCCGTCACCAACCCATGGATTTTTGCTTGTTCACCATCTTTCGTAGCCGCAGCGTGAGCGGTCGATTCAGGTGGAGCGATAATCACGTCGAGGCCATCGGATGTGGTCTGGATGCAATCACGGAAACCACCTTCAGTTCGTTGTAAAAATTCCGCCGCCGTGGGTGCATAGCGTGCACCAAGGCGAAGTGGAGCCGGCGTTGCCAGATCAAAGGAATAGAGAAGTGAACGAATGCTCCGTCTCGCTGCCAATTCAAAAGCCATGGCTTCTGCCAAAGTTGAGCGCCCCACGCCGCCTTGCGCGGAAACAAATGCAATAACACGTGTGCCAACAGCGGCCATTCCTGAATTTGCAGATCCAATATTTTGTAAAGGCGCAACAGTTCGTGTGCGAGCCATCTCGGTCTGTACTAAACTGTATCCATAATTGAGAACCTCAGCTGGGGCGGCCGGCAGAACGTAGACCTTTCGCACGGATTGGATACGTTCAAAGCTGCCTTGTACCTGCACCCAGGCAGCAGGTAGCAGCACAATGGCTATTGCTCTTTTGAGCCCAGCCAGTATGGAGACTAACGCGTCCGGGCTGGGAGCCAAATCAGCATAGATCAACAAAAGACTCGGTTCGTTTTCCTGCAGTGAATCAAGCAGTGCACGCCATGTATTGGAAAGCAGGGAAAGAACAAAACGGCCATCATTGGCGACGAGATTGGTATATTCTCGTGAGATCAAGTTCAAGTCTGGGCCGGCAATGCCGACGGGGATTTTCTCTTGCATACTATCTCCTTATGGAGTCAAATGACGACCACTCAAAGTCTCGTAAAATTCGGCGAGATCAACAACTGGCAATGTGTCGACTCGGATGGTTAAGCCTGCTGCTGGCTCAAGAGCGAGATGAATTACTGCAGTTTGATTTAGGAGCGCGAGCAATTCCGCAGGGCTGATAATCAGACCCGGTGTAATTTCAATGGGGGTGACTGGCGCTTCAAGCAGAATGACGCTTTCATCCTGCAGACTGGTTGTTGTACGAGCCGGCAAAAAACCATCGCCTTCCCCACTTGGAGGTGCTTCTTCATATCGGAAGGATTGTGGAACGACCAGCACACGCAGGCCTGTTATCACGATCCGCGCCAGAGTAGAGGGCGGAGGCTGAGGTGTGGGAGTTGGTGGAATGGGTGAAGGTTGAACAAGTGAATTGGATTCTTCAGGCAGTGGATACGCCTGCCCCGTAATGGATTGAGTACTTGCCTGGGGAATTTTTGATGGATCGATGACTCCGATCACTACGACACGCTGTCCTGGTCGCACAATCCCAGCCAGACCCGTTGCTTGATCCACCTTGATTGAGATGGCCACGCTATCTGCAGCGAGCTGTGCTGGTAACCCCGAAGAGACATCTGATTCTCCCGCGACGTACGATGTGATTGGATCTCCTGCTACACGGGCAGTTGTCAACACCTTATCCACTGCTTCTTCGATGGACGTATAGGTATTGGCCGGGATGCCTGCGCGAGGCAGAGTCTTGAGTTCAAGCAGGTCGGCTGTCAGCCGTGTGCCTGCAGCCAGGTCCCCGCGGGCCACGACGACAGATCTCGGCTGAACAATGCCTGAGAGCAACGCATACGTTAACCCAAAGGCTACCAACGCCAAAATGCCGATCACCAAAAAAGAATTTCTTGGTTTCTTCATAAACAGTTCCTCCAAAGTTTGTTCTTCTTCATAGCAGCACTCCCAACGTATGGGATTGCTGGTTAATTTCCATGTCGCTTGGTTCATGCACCGTTAGCATCAGTGGACGTACCAGATATGGCTCGGTTTGGAGCATGTCCTGTGCATAGCCCAGTTTCGCAATTGCCATCCCTATGGGCATGCGTGCCAGGAAACGATCATATTCACTATTGACGAACCCTTTTGTATTGCGGGCAATGTGTGCTAATACTGCCTGGCGATCCCGGTCGTTTTTCGTCTGGCCGAAAAACCCGTTGTTGCATGATGAGAGAATGCCAGCGGGAAGATCTGAAACAGTTTGGGCCAATAGGTGTAAAAAGCATTTGTACTTACGACCATCGCGCCACATATCGAGAAATATCTGCGCGGTCTGATTGCTCGATACACCTTCACGATCACCAGCTGAACCGGACTCAATCCCCGTCAGGACTTTATTTGCCTCCTCAAAAAATATCTGCATGGGAGGAAATTGCGCGCCACTCAAGGTCTCGCGCCGGCGGACCACAGCATCAAGATACAGGATCGATGCTGCAAGGGATAGCAGGGCAGACTTTGAGAACTCATCCATCTCTGCACCGCCTTCAATGACAGTCACTCCCCAGCGATCATTCTCAGGTCCAAGCAATCCAAGGTCTTCAACAGAGATCGTGTCGTAGCCTGGCCCATACATTCGCATCATCTCGCCTTCAGCAAGTGGTTCAAGCCGCAGGAGAACGCCTTGGAGCGATGAACGACTTGCTTGATCACGTCCATTGGTTTTCTCGAACTCCGTCCGTAGGAGAGCGATCCATTCCGAGAGGCTCGCAGATCGGCTGCGATAAACGACCAGGGCCTGCCGCTCAAACGACTCTAATTCGGATAACTTGGAAAGATGTGTCTTTCGTTCTTCAAGCCCACGCTCTATCCGGGCGGCATTGATGATGGTTTCTTCTGCTTCGTTGTAAACAGTTTCCCATTTTAGTAAATCTTCATCGCGGCGGGGTTTTCCGCGTGTACTTAGCTCCTCATTGAGATGGGCACGCTCATCCATGGGTAGAACGCCACGAAGTTGATAATGACGAGTCAATGTCGAGCGAAGGAAACCCAGTTGACGTGGACCCATACGGCCGGCGTTTGCAAATAGTTCACATACCAAGGTTCGATAACGCCCAGGATCTACTCGTTTGGGAATTTGAAGTGGATTCCAACGGATCGGGCGGACGCTTCCTGGATGTAATTGGCGTATGTCAACCCGTCCCTGCATACCTGGCCAATTCAGCGCCTTGCGCCAGCCCTGGCCAAAATCCAATACGATCGTGCGGTAATGCCAGCGTGATGTCGTTTCATAGGCCAGCCTTTCAGCCGCTACTGATTTGCCAAAGCCGGTATCGCCGACAAATGCTGTATGGAAATGACGTTCAGCTGTCAGATGGAGAATGGAATCTGTCAGGCGACCGCGTTCGGTCGAGTATTGATGGGCCAAAGCGACCACTTCTCCAGAAGATGGATTGCCTTTCATATGTGGATCGAATGCGAAGGGAGGAATAGATTCCTGTACGGTCCGCGCCAGTCCTTCTTCAAACAGACCGGGCGTCATGTAAGCCGAAGCTTGCAACATGGTTAACAGGGTTGAATCAGCATAGGCTGTCATTGCCTCGGGAATGCGGATCTCACGCGTGGAAGGCACCATGACTTTGGCATGTAAACGAAGATAAGCATCTTCTTCGGGCGTGAGAGTGCGGGTCTGTAAGCCCATCACAACGTCTTCGGTACCGTGAAAGGCCTCGGGTATCAAGGTTAATAAGGCTTGCCGGCCACGTTCACTACGCGCCAGGGCATACACATCTGTATAAAAGCCACCTTCCAAAGTGATGGTATTTAAGATGTCCTGCTGCCGGCGCAAGATGGATGTCAGCAGGATTGCTGGATCGAACTGCCACTGATTTGATTCACCTATTGAAAATGACGGCGCTAACCCAAAAGCAATTCCTTCGGTAAAACCGCGAGAGAGTCCGCGAGCAGTCGCAACTCCTTGACTCTGACTGTCGGTGTGTGAAACACCATCTGCGCTTCCCTTAGTGTCGGCTTCAGAAACGGTATTGGTATTTGATTGGCTAAAAGTTTCCGAATGCATCTCCGTGTGCGAGTCGCTTTCAGATTTTGTATCTGCCTGACCTTCGGTTTCAGTGTGGGTACTGGATGAAAAACTGCTTGATGTTCCACTATGGAATGATTGATGACTCCCACTAATTGTGGCAATCGCCGGAATAATGCTTATTGCGCCACCAACGGTCCAGCCTTCACCACTGGTCGAACTCTCGCCATGACCGCTGGTGCTGCTGTTTGACGTGGAATGGCTGTCTGTATGAGCTTTGCCTTCTGCATGGCTATCAGCGTAGCCATTTGATACGGCATATCCCTCGGTATGGGATTGAGCGTTGCCATCTGTATGACTTTGACTGTCAACATGCGAGGTGCCATCTGCCTGTCCTTCCGACTCGGATTGAGTAAAACCCGAGCCGGCATTGTTTGCAATCGCACCACTTAACATCAGAGGCAATGCAGTACCTAAATTAAAGGATCGGTTGCCGGCCTGCCAGGCGGCCCAGGTGGAGGTGTATTCGGCAAGGCCAGCCAGCATGCGGCTGGCATCCTGCATTTTGAGTGGCGTGAGGATGACCTGGAGTAGAAAGTCCTCTTCGATTTGCGCCATTCCCCGCATGACGAGTTCATTTTGCTGAAGAGTCATCTCCTGTTGGTTGTGTTTTCCACCGGAGAGCATCGGCGTGAGGTCCGAGACCTGGGCACGAGAATTCTCCCGTGGATCTGGATGTCCCACCGCGAGTACGCCATATGGCATTTCCAGTAGAGCAGTGTTTACCCATTCTGCAGCCTCCGCCTCCATTGGCGCCAACCGTGCTTGTGGATAGGCGGCGGTCAAGGCGGCTTCCAATGACGCAGAACCATTGCGTGCCTGGGCGACCGCCTCGTCCAGTGTCTGGGCCCTTCCAACTGCGCCATAACATTGCACGATCCCCAGACGCCGTGGATGGTAGATACCTGCAACGACAAAAACAAGATCAATCTGCGCGTTGTATAAACCCCTTAGGACTGTTCGCATTTTAGCGAGGGCACCCTGTTCACTACGAACATTGAACGGAATCGCGACGAGATGCAACAGTCGTACCACCCGAAACTCGTGATAGCTCTGGCCGCCCTCATTCTCGATAACTTCAAACCACAAATAATCCAGTTCCTGCCGGTCGCCCACGAATACAAGGCCGTTATCTGCCACAATCAGGTCGTTTGGGATTTCCATTTGCGCTGAAGCGAAGGAGGCTGATAGACGTGGCAGAATATTCCGCGCGAAATGCAGGGTGCTTTCCATACGATCGTCCAACCAGCTCAATAGATTAGGCATAAGAAGTTAAATTAAACGGCTGATGAAAAAGCCGGCAAGATAGCCGATGATTAATCCAAAAATAAATACAGCAGCCATAACCGTCCATAAAATTTGTGGCGGTATGGAGGCTGGTTATCCAGCCTCCATATGCCTAGAGGAGAGGAGAAAAATGAATGCCGTCTTCTGTCGCCGTGTCGATCACATCGCAGGCGTCCGGTGGTTCCGGTTTGGAAGAGTGGCTTTTCTCGAGCTTGTTCCCTTCTCGCAACTTTTTTATGGAGACGAAAATGGTCAAAGACCAGCCAGTCACCACGATGAAAGCCGCCAAAGGGAAGATGACCCAAAAGGCCATCTGTGGAAATGTTGCAGACATACGAGGCCTCCGATCTGTCTGCGTCCATACTGTAAAAAAATACAGCAGGACAACGTGGAAATAAATTTTTATCGTGCACACGGGAAATCCCGTTGAGCGTATAAGATCCTTCGCGAATAGCGGAGGAGCTCAGTGAGCCCGGCAGGAGTCGAACCTGACATGAACCATATGGCAACAGTTCACTGACCAATAGGAACGGGCTCAGATAAGTGCCATGTGAAATCTACATTCTCGTTCGCAAACGTCGCAGAACGTCGCCGGCTTCCATCCAAAAGTTGTATAACGGCTTGGGATTGCGTAGAAAGCGATTGAAGAGCATGGCAGCAAAACCCACGGGGTAAAGAACAAATACAAAGAGCATACCGATCATTGCGACATTGCCGCGTGTTTGCTCAAGCACCACTTGTGCATCCGCACTACTTCCGACAACAGACGCCCAGGCCGCCGGACTGGTGATTTCGAGCGCCTGCAGACCAAAACGAAGCAGGAAGGAAAGGATTGCATAGGTAAGGATGCCAGTTTTGACCCACCAAAGAAGATTGAACCTTTCCTCCGAAACAGCAAGTATCGCGGCCAGCCCAATAACCCACATGGCAGCTCCAATGAGTGGGATTGGAAAACGGGAGAAGATTGATGCGATCAGCCAGACCGACACGACAGCCAGTGTGAAGTAGGTGGCAGCCTGCGATGAAGTCTGAACGCCTCCGCGCTCGTAACGCCGTGGCCGTTCACTGGCACGGGCCTGAATTACTGGATCAATACCAAAAGCAATTACAAAGCTTGAAAGCAATGAGACTGCCTCTGCCAGATGGTCAGCCAGCCAATAGACGGTGACCAGCAACCCATTGAGAAACCACATGGGAATACTGAGTAAAAAATCACCGAAGGTCATTGTCCCTCGATCAGTGTTACGCGCACCAGCTCCACCAGGAACTGACCGATGCCGGCGCTGGCAGAACGGGGAGCAGAAACCGGTGTCCCTGTTGATCGCGCAGTAACATTGACACGGTAATTTCCGGGATCAGCAGTCTGAATGCCTGGAATTATTTTTGACCACGATGCACCTCCTCCACCATATGAAAAGGAAAAGTCTGGATGAATAAGGTGTGCGCCGGGGTAAGCCTGAGCCAGTTCTGTCAGGATCCATTGACGTGATTCCTGAGTCAAATTGATCGTGATGACCACAGATGCAATTCGATCTGTATATGAACGTGTGTGTTCCTCGCACTCGTACCAAACGTTGACGACCGATTTATAGTTTGGATCACCCGGATGATCCGAACAGCCCCCACCATGTCCGCTGGGATCGCGCCTGCAGCTTTCTTCCTGGTGCGGAATTTTCACAAAGTAATGGTAGATGACCGGTGGAACATGAACATTCACCTGCACATCGACGCCCCGTTTGTCCTTATCCTGGCCAACAACCACCGGATTGGGAGGTGCAATTTTCCCGCCATCGCCAGATCCACCTGAAATCGAGATGGGGCCGGTTTGGATGTATGGCGCTGGACATTCAATTTCAGTCGGCGTTGGCAGAGCTTCTACTAATTCTGCGCAACCACCAGGCGCATCGCCGCAAGCTCCCTGCGTATAAAGCAAAATCATGGTGTAAAGGTTCTGGTCTGCGAGTGAACCGGAAAGCAAATCTGTCAGGAAGTTAATGGTAGTGAGGCCTCCCAAAGTCCAGATGCTTGATTGGCCGTCAATTACCGCCTGAAAGAAATCTGCTGAATCGGAGTACCCAAGGTCTGCTAGATCGGAAGGGGAGATATAGCCGGCCAACATGGTTTCCAAAACTCCTAATCCATTGCCCAGGTATGAATCGGCTTGACTCAGGCCTGATGCTTCTGGATTGACAGCCATAAAGAATAAAGTTGTGGCTGATGGCAGCACAACCAAATTTCCACTTGGAGTTAGATATTCATGATATGTTGCCTGCCCATCTATAAATGGAAGATCTGGCATCCAATCAACACTTTCATGGGCCTCACCCAGATCCGTAAGATTGTCGTAGAGAATATTGCCATCCGCATCCACCACTTCACCCCATGCTCCATCGCCCTCTTGGGCATGAGCGGGTGCAACAGTGAAAGCCAGGATAAGTGCAAAGAAAAGTAGAACGGGAACATTGATTCGCATGATGACTCCTATGGAAGTGGCGTGAGAAAACTATTAACTTCCTGCTCGAACAAGATGCGATTCAGCAACCATTTTCCGTCCTCATTTGCCACTTCGGCATATACATCCTGTGTCATTCCCTCACGACCTTCGTTCCAAGGATTGGTTAAGGTCACTTCTAATTTCCAAATACGATGATCTCCATTGTCAATGAGTAATTGAACAGGTTTTACGAATGCATAGGTATGAACTCGATTTTGATCGACTACAGCTCTAACGGACGGTGCGAAGAATTCTTCAACAGCCCGGCATCCTGCGTCTGTTGTGTATCCGCAGACTCGTAATGACCATTTGCCAGGCGATTCCTTGAAGTCAAGGGTATAGAATTCATTAACTCCCTTAACAGCAGCCATTGCATCAGGAGGTATGGGCGATTCCGCTGCCGGCTCTGGAGCCATGATTATTGGTCCAATCACCAAGGCTGTTGTTCCTGCTAAAGCCAGGAAAATTATGATTGCCGCATTTCGAATACCTTTGGTGCTTACAAGAATATCCATGTGAATCCTTTGAAACAAAAAACTGACGTTCGGAGGCCTCTAGGTTTGGCCTGAAATCAGGCAGGGTCCATGAAATGGACCGGTTCAAACGAAGGGTTTCTCCCAGCGCCAGTTTGAGCAGCTGGTTGAATCGTGCAATCAACCGGACAGAAATTCTATTTGTGTGATGTTAGCATACGTCGTAAGTCCTTGTCATCCATAGGTTACAGTCATTTTAAGAATGTGAAAATGGGTTCATTGCCACTCCGAGCGTTTTTTCACAATTATGTATAGTTCGCGACTTGCCTGACATTCTTGGAAATTATCCCCGCAGTTATTAGGATATTTTATTGATGAGGGCGCAGCAGTGAAAGAAACGAGGATTTATGTGGTAAATTAAATCACCTCCGAGCCATCAACCCCTACTTCACATCATTATGTCCAACGAAATCATTATTAGTAAATCGCCTGAAGAGGAAGAACTAGCAAAAAAACGTGCGGAACTCGAAGCACTGAAGCAGGTGCTTGCCCAGGAAGAGTTGAATCTCGCAACCCTTGAGAATGAGCTTGGTCTCTTTGAAGGGCGCTACCTCCGAACAGTTGGTGTTTTGTATGCACAGCTGGATGAGATCCTTGCCAGAATTGCCGAAAAGTTGGCAATGGAGAGTCCACATGATCCCGATGCGCAATCCAAAGCGGAGCAGGCCCGAAATCAAGCTGAGCAAAGCGCATCAGCGGCGAAAGAGACCAATGCTCAGATCCAGTCGGCCCATTTTAGCCCGTCCGAGGAAATCAAGGCTTTGTTTCGCAAGGCTGCCAAATTAATGCACCCCGATCTGGCAAGCGATGAGGAAGATCGTGCTAGGCGAACAAATTTTATGGCGGAGGTCAACATCGCCTATAGAGCGGGGGACGTCATTCGGCTACAAAAACTTCTAAGTGAGTGGGAAAACAGCCCGGAAGCTGTGCGCGGACATGATACCGGAGCGGAGCTGGTGCGTGTGATAAGAAGTATTGCAAGAGTTCGAGAAAGACTCGAATCTATAAAGAGCCAAATCAGGGAAACTCAAGCCGGCGAGCTTTACATTCTCAAGACCAAGCATGACGAGGCTGAAAGAGATGGCCGGAATTTGTTTTCCGAAATGGTGGCAAATCTTAATCAAGAGATTGAGGCTGCCGAGAAAAAATTGGGCGATTTGGTCTAACTGGGATTCTCCTCATGGAAAATGATAACTCACCCAACCAGAAAAAACTAATTCCTTCTGGTAATAAAAGTCTTTCCCCTTATAAATCCGACCTCATCCAACGCGGTTTGAAGCTTACTGACGACTTGTTGATAAGGAAATTTCCGGACGAGTTGTTGCGAGGCTCCTTCATATTGCCGGCATTGCGTGAGCAGGGGATGGTTCGACGGCTTGGTAGAGGAACAATTCATCGGGTTATCTCGACATCCAGCGAAAATTTAATTGTCATTGGCAGTGGAGGCGCTACAATGTTCAATACCTCAAGCGGAGAGGTATTGTGGGAGATCGATTGCCCATCCTCATGTGGAAGTATAAACCGTCAAAGCGGTATGCTGGCGTTAGGCTTTGAAAATTCTATCTATCTATGGGATCTGAAACGAGGGGTTTGCGTCCATACACTTGAAGGGCATACTGACTCGATCACCAGTATTGACTTCTCGCCAAATGGATCCGTTCTCGCTTCAGGAAGTAACGACACCACTGTTCGGCTATGGAATGTGTCCGAAGGCACTTCCATTGGTACATTGAACGAGCATACAACTTGGGTCAAAAGTGTTGCTTTCTCGCCGGATGGTTCCGTAATTGCCTCTGGATCATCTCGCATCGTTTTGTGGGGTATCCACAGTGGCACTTCTATCCGGAGACTCGAAGGGCCATCTTATATAGGTTTGATCATGAGCATTACATTCTCCACGGATGGTACTCTGATCGCTTCGGGAGGTGATGACAAGATGGTTCGGCTATGGCTCGTCGCCGAAGGCGTTATCAATCGCACGCTCGATGGGCATAAGTACTCAGTTAATTGCGTTGCCTTCTCGCCGGATGGTACTCTGATCGCTTCGGGAAGTATGGACGAGACTGTGCAGTTGTGGCGCGTGCCAGATGGAACTTCTATTCACAAATTTGATGAGCCTACCGAAGCAGTCACTAGCGTCAGCTTCTCGCCAGATGGTTCTTTAATCGTTTCTGGAGGTATGGACCGAACTTTGCGATTCTGGCGCGTGCCAGATGGCCCTTCCATTCATACACTCGAGACTCACACGAGTATGTTCGGTGGCGTGGCGTTCTCGCCCGATGGTTCCCTAATCGCTGTGGGAAGCGACGAAAAAATTGTGCGGTTGTGGCACGTGCAAGATGGTACCTCCATTGGAGCTCTCGAGGGCCATTCCGATACAGTAGTGAGTGTTGCCTTCTCGCCAGACGGTTCCCTCCTTGCTTCCGGAAGTATGGATAACACTGTTAGGGTTTGGAGCATAAGAGACGGAAATTGCATCCGGGAATTGGAAGGGCATACCAGTACAATTATGAGCCTCGCCTTCTCAGCGGATGGTACTTTGCTAGTTTCGGGAAGTAGCGACAATACTTTGCGCTTGTGGCGCATGCTCGACGGCACTTCCATTCACACATGCGAGGGACATACCAACGATGTGAATCATGTCGCCTTCTCGCCGGATGGCTCCTTGGTTGTTTCCGGAAGTAGCGACAAAACTGTGCGGTTGTGGCGCGTGCTAGATGGATCTTCCATTCATACTTTTTATGGACATACTGATTGTGTCAATAATGTCGCGTTCTCGCCGGACGGCTCCTTGGTTGCTTCTGGAAGTGATGACAAAACTGTTCAGCTGTGGAGCGTGCGCAAGGGCACTTCCATTCGTACTCTCATCGGGCATGCAGATTTTGTTGTTAGCGTAGCTTTCTCACCGGATGGTACCCAACTAGCCTCGGGAAGTTATGATAGAACGATGCGGTTGTGGAGTGTGCCCAATGGTACTTTCATTCGTACACTAGGGGGGCATGGTGACTGTATTTGGAGTGTAGTCTTCTCGCCAGATGGTGCATTGATTGCCTCATCAGGATGTCGTGATGGAACCGTACGCCTATGGCGTTCGAACCTTGATTCGGGCTATAATCCGGACCTGATTCAACATTGAAAGAGTTTTGATTGAATTGTGGGGGAGAAATCCGACAATATGGGACAGGCCCATGCGGAGCATGTTCTGCCATTTCCCAAACGAACTTCTCATAGGTTTTCCACCATGCCGGAAGAAAACCGATCCAACTGACTTGCTGCGGCACCAATCCTTTGCCACGATCTTTCGGGTTTGTATACGACTGCAGTGATGGATATATACCGGCCAGTGCATAAAAACCAGAATTGGGAAGCACAGCCATCAGTTGCACTCCAACTTCGGTGTAGAAACATAGTCCGTCTTTCACTTCCTGTTTCGGATGATTTGAACGATATTCTTGTGCCAAATCATCATAGGCCGTATGCCGGCCTTTCAGCCAATCAAAATATGTTTTTCCATCGAATTGTGATAGCTCCATGGGCTGGCTGGCCCGCCAGGCAAAATACGCGATGGGGGTTAGCGTGGCAAATAACAGCCCTACTAAACATACTCTGAACACAACCCTAATGACGAACCGTAAGAATCGTGTGATTGATTTCATTTATTAGTCGCCTATTTCTTCAAGTGCTTTATAGATCTCATCTGCCCGGAAAATCCTGTTTCTGGCATATCCTGTCATCTCTTTCAGAACGCCGGCCTCGACTAACTTTTCGATGTAACGTTTCGCACCCATGTATGTGACACCTAATCCATTTTCAAGCTGGCGAATTGTCAGCACTGGGCGTGTAAATAGAAAATCGAGCACCTGCTCCATGCGCTTGGGGTTTCGTTCCTCATCTGCGATCTTCTGATATTTGGCGCGCAACCCTTCGAGCCTGGCTAGCCGTCGGACACTGTCTTGTGCCTGAGTACTGACCCCACGCAGGAAGAAGCGTAACCACTCCTCCCACGTCCCTCGCTGTGAGACCGACAGAAGATGATCGTAGTATTCCTGTCTGTAGCGCTCGAAATAAACGCTGAGGTTTAACAGTGGTTGCGGCAGGATGCCCCATTCACATAAGAGCAGGATCATCAACAGCCGGCCCACTCTCCCATTGCCGTCTAGGAACGGATGGATCGCCTCGAATTGGTAATGGATCATGCCGGCCTGGATCAATTCAGGCAGATCACTTCCGGCGTGGATGAATTTCTCGAGCTGATCGAGCGCAGTCTGCATCTTGTCTGGCGGAGGAGGGACATACGTCGCGGTCTGTATCGTCGCGCCGGCCGGCCCGATCCAGTTCTGGGTGCGTCGAAACTCGCCGGGAGCCAGCTTGCCGCCGCGGACATTCTCCATGAGTTTCCCGTGGACTTCACGAATGAGTCTCAAGCTGACTGGCAGTTTCTTCAGTCGTTCCAATCCATAATCCAGCGCGCGGACATAATTGTGAACTTCGCGTACATCGTCCGCACTTTCAATGAACGCTACTTGTTCCGACTCATATGCGTAGAGATCCATCAGGGAGGCAAGCGTGCCTTCAATTCGGGAGGACAGCACTGCTTCCTGTCGGACGAATGGCTGGATAAGTAGCCGTGGAAATCGGAAGTTGCCGGCTGTCGTGGTTAACTTGCCCAACTCACGCTCGGCATCAGAAAGCGCTGTGACCAGAGGCAGAGGCCAGCCTAGATTTGGAGGCAGGGGGGCAGGCAAAAAGGCCCAGTAGCCTGTCTTTGTCTTGATAATCTGACCGGTGTCGGGGTTTCTATAGTCTTTTGGGTCCATTTTCTTATTATAGTTTCAGTTCACAAGTGTTAATAAGGTATTTCCATATTATCACTTATTTTGGGAAGTGTAAACATCACTTGCACATATGATCAGGGCAGGAACTGCATCAAGCGACCTGCCCACCGTCCGGCTGCAAAATGATCCTCAAACTCCACTTGATAGCCACGCAATATAGTATGCCAAACATGCGAGTTATTGACTGTCAGAAATACGACTTAACAGGGCACCCCCCTTTCTTGTCAGATGATGGAGGTATTCGACAGCACATTTCTCCTTAAATGACACTAAAAATTCCTATTTTTGACAGGTCATTATCGTATCCGTACCCAGGGACTGTCACCTTGCTTGCATTTCTTGAGAGCATCAAGATGGGTCAGATATAAATTGGGCTTTTTGCCATTCTCTGTTGCCCAATTCAAGATCATGCTTTGAGCAGTGTTCATAACCCCAAGGCGCGGTGTAACAATACATAATCTTCCGGCCCCCACTATATAAGCATTTTCCCACTTGTGAACCAGTGATGTCCGGTCTTCTCGTTCCCCAGTTTCAACTTCTAAATAGAAAGTTTCGGAATCCTTGCTCACTACAAGGTCCGGTTGGAAAAATCGATCACTGCCAATTTTGATTTCCACAGGCTGGCGCTCGACAAGAAAACCCAGAGCCGTGAAGTAGTCAGCAGTCTTCAAAATTAGTGAGGTATGCCGCTCAGATTTATGAGACTTTAAAAGCATTTCAAGTTCTCCAGGTACCGGTGATTTTCCAGTTAGTTTTGTATAAGCCCATCTTCCCTTTTCAGCAAGAAACACTAAGTCGGTTGGACGACCTTGTACAGATACCCCAGAACGTGTAGTAATCAGTTCCTCATCCTGACATGCTTCAACACCACGATACGCAGCTCTCTCCCCAAGACCAAACTTTTGGACAACAATTTTATGAATTTCTGACCTACGTGAATAACCGGCTTCGCCAATCAACAAAACAATAAGTTTGTCCCGTTCAAAACCTTTTTTCTTTCTCCATAATTGAAACCATTCCGTTTGCTTATCAACGGACATCTTTGGTGTTTCCACAACGGGAACTTTTTCCTTTTTCATGCGTTCGCTAATTAGACTTTGGTCTAACGAAGACGCTTGTTTTTGAAGTTGAAGTAATTTCTCCTCAGCTTGATTTGCACGGCGGGTTTGTAAATCGACTTCCTTTTGTAATGATTCGACTCTGCGGTTAAGTTCATTAAGGCGTTCCGGCCAGTTCAAGGATTGATGATCTACTCCTGTAAGAGTGATTTTCAGTGAATTGGAAATAAGATCTCCCAAAATCTCCGGAGATGCGGTTTCCAGAACAAGGCCATTTTTTTGCAGATGATCGAATTGCTGGCCGCAATAATCCAAACCAATCCTGATTAATTGCCCTTGCGCCTCTTCAGCCTTCTGGTTGGCAGCCGACAACAATCGTCGATGGGCCTCGATACTATCTTGAAGTTGTCGGATGGTCACGTTTCCAATACTCATGAGCCCACCTGCAACCACGGATTCACAAGGACTTGCTGGAGTTGTTGGGAAGCCGCAAGCCAGGTGTCTGTTGCTTTCGTAAAGTTTTCTGCGGTGGGCTCGCTCGCCCATTTTGCAGTCCACAAAGTAGCATCTAAATATTTGGCTACGACCGCTATCAAAATCGCGTGTAGGTTTTCAAGAGTCGGTGGCGCTTCTGTCCCGTCCATTTCTTCACGTAGAGCCATCAGCGTTCCATAAACATGACTGATTTGACGATCCTGTGAAAAAAGGTCCATCGTAGGTTGTTCCTGGATGGCAGCCAATTCCGCATTTATTTCCTCGATTTGGAAAATCCACTTCTGTGCTGAATGTTGATATCGGACGACCCTTGCCAGGCTGGGGGTAAGCAGCATTGGCTTGTGGTCCTCACATTGAGGAGACGAAAAATACCCAAGGGCCGTCAATGCAAGTGTAGAAATGCCAAGTATTACATTTCGAAGAAAGCTTCTAGAAACTTCCAGCTCAAGACTCATGGACGGACTCCTTTGCTACCCGCTCTTCTCGGGCACGTTGAGCTGCCTCTCCAGCTTCCCAGTTAATATTCTCTAGAAATGCAATGTGTTCGGCAGTTACTTCAATAACCTGTTTCCCCGTTTCCCGTTGACGAGTTTGAATATGACCATCAACCGAAATCTTTGAACCCTCCTGTAAATAAGGATAAGAAAGTTCTGCGAGAGATCCCCGGATAATAATTCGCAAACCCTTGAGATATTCGTCATTTGTCAGCAACACACGCAGAAATGCATACTCCCCATTAGCTTCCCCTCGCCGGAACTGACTGTAATAAATATCTTCCCCTACAGTGCCTACTATGAAAACGTGGTTTCCTGTAGATTCTGGTAGAGGCGCATTGTGCTTCAGCCGCTCAGATTCACCTTGCTCCCAGTTGATATTCCGAAGCAGGATCAAATTGACTGCTTCTATCTCGTGTACCAGTTTTCCCTTAAACTGACGCGATTGTAGATATCCGAATACTGCAATCTCCGACCCACGTTGCAGGTATGGGAAATAAAACTCTGCTTTTTCATCCCATAGAACAATCCTCATGCCGCTGACCACCCGAGGTCGACTGGCCATCAGGATCACCCGCAGGAGGGGACGTTCCACGCCTTTGATCAGGAGGCGGTCGAAATAAATATCACCGGTAAGGTTTCCAACGAGAAATACTCTATTCATGGCTTTATTCTCCTAATAGAATTTTTTGAAGGGTTTTTATTTTTGGGTTGTAGAGTCCCATAGCCGAATCCCAATCCGTGTCTCCAGTCCTTTTTGAAAGAGCCGCGAAGCGATCCTTTGGTACAGACTCTAGTAGTCCCATAAGATCAGCCGGAAGTTTTGTTGCTAGACGGTCAAATACACCACCAGCACCAAGAAGCTTGTCTTCACGCAAGCTTGCAATTGCATAGGCTACAGGATCATCGATACCTTCTCCTGCGGGACTACAAGAGAAAAGGACCCAGGATACAAAAGCCTGTGCTGAGGCGTTGGCTGACAACAATTCTTTGGTGACTTTTGGGTGCACATGATTCTGGACTAACAATCTTCTCAGTACCCAGGCTGAAGGCAAAACTGCAGCTGCCAGAGTTTCGGTGGTGAATGTGATTAACTCAGTGGTGTTTGGACCGGTGGTTAAGTGCTTAAGACTGTGCCACTCGCGCCAGTCTGTGGTGCCATTTTCGCCATCCAATGGTGTCACTTGCGCCTCGCTATGAGTGCCAAGTGCGGCCTTCTTAATTGTGTCAACTTCGCCACTTGTGAGGGCCACCTGCGCCTGATTATTGGTGTCAGACGCGCCAACCATAAATACTGGCTCATCCAAGCGGATCTTCAAGCGCAGTGCATCGAATTCATCAATTTCATGGCGAGGCAACAACGCGATAAATGCTCGGCCCGGCCCACTTGGATCTCGAACCCACTCCCAGACAGTCTTTGGGCGAGATAAACCCAGCCAGCTAGCAAGCTCTGCGTAACCACCTCGTACCAACACTTCATCACGCATCTCGCCTGTTTGCGAATTGAGGTAACAACGATCTCGCAAGAGCGCTACAAGCCATGCTTGTGCCGGGGTTAGGCCAGATCGGGGAATGACCTTTTCAAGAAAATAATGGGTAATCAGGATAGTCCCAAAGCCAGAGATGATTTTGCGATGCAGAGCTTCTGCAGCTTCTTGTAACTCAGGTGTCAAACTTCCATGTAGGGACTCGGCGATATCCATCACGGTTTGAAAATATGTGTGTAGCGTATTTTCGGGGTCATTGAATCCAATCGGTGGTAGCAACTCACCAACTAGGTCCTTAATCTGTAGGGCGAGCTTTAGAGATTCCAACGGAGACAAACCGGTTTGAACGCGCTCGTTCAACCATTCAAAAATAGCCGTACTATCCTCTCGTGACAGTCGCAAGGTCATATGAACCGTATAGCGGTTGGGAAGTCGATGGGAACGATGATCCTTTCCTTGTGCCCAACGTGGGGAAGTATCTTCACGCTCTACGAGTCCTGAAAGCGCCGTCCATGAAGCCTCATCCTCAATAGCTCGAAAGAAAGTTCTCCGGCTTAGACCGCTGAAACGGATGACGTGCTTTAACGCTACTCGCTGGGTATATGCGCCATTCTTATATCCTCGACTTGCATTCCAAAATGCCTGCCGCCAACCGACATACAGCCAAGCATTTCGCACGCCGATTTCCGGTATGAGTCGGCTGAAATAACCGGGGATGGCGACAACCTTTGAAGGGGTAACAATCTCATCATATTGAAGCCGATTTACAACTCTGATTTCGGCTTGTTCTTCATTTTGTTCTTCATTTGCCAGAGAAGTCTTGTCGACGATTTCTTCTTCATTATTCTGATCGACAACGAATTCAACATCTACTCGAAGATTCAAAATACCTATCAGCAAACGATTGATCGTACTAGTGAGTCGGCTTTCCAGCCATTCACGCGCGTAGCTGTTACGAACCCCGATCCTGAGAACATCATTATTGAATCCAAGAACCCAGGTATCACTAACCCAGGTATCGAATGAGGCTTTTGGCATTTCCATCTTGAGCTGCACGAGGACAGATTGCCAGGCTTGTTCAGGAGTAAGAGACATAATGTTGATCTCGGAATTGACCTAGAAAAGGCTTTCATTGGGGCAAAGGTGGTTACATGCTTTTGCGCAATGAAATCGCTTGTAGCCCTTCCTGTTGAGGTTAGCGTCGCCCTATAGGCTTCCGTTTTAGGGTTCCAGATAGGCTACCAAGTGAGCCAGCCTATAGGCTTCCCTAAAACGGAAGCTTTGGTTCTTCAATCCCGGACTTTTTCCAATGACAGAACGAACTCGAATCGGGCCGAACGAGAAATGCGCATGTAAGGTACCAAATCTATTTGTCCGGCCTTATATTCATCGAGCCCGCGTTTGGCAAAGAACGCCGTCAGGCTGGAGATTGAAATTTTCTCCTTATCTGCCACCTGCCTCAACTCTTCGTGTAAAGCAGGCGGGAAATCCAACCCTACCTTGTGACGAGCTGCATCCTTCCTTGCCTTCTTCTGCATTGCTCGCGGCAAACTTGACAATCGCTTCTTGCGATCCATATCAGAGAGCAAATCTGCCACTGCTGGATCGACCGCCTGCTGACGATTCAAGTTATTCACTTAACACCTCCATCAAGCGTGACATGGTGCTAACATAACCACCTATTTTGGGTTCTTCGCCAAAACCGGTAATCACACTGGAGTGTGGGCAATATTCCCAAAGACTCTTTCCATAGGCAGGAGCCTCCCGAGCTTTTGTATCTTGGGCAATGGGCGGCCAGACATGTTCCTTGAAAGTCTCGACAAGGGAGTTCAGTTGAACAACAGTTTCGCGTGTCGTCCGATCAAAAAAGGTAGGCAGAATACTGTATCCAAGTCGATGGCCTCGTTCAGCCACCTCGGCCATTGACCGCAGGACCTCATTGACACCATCGACAGCCATTGCTTCCAATTTTGTTGGAATCAAAACCCAATCGCTGGCCATCAGCGCCGAGACATGGAGTACATCCAGAGATGGGGCCAGATCAAGGATCACAACCTCATGTTCTGCGTGCTTGAGAGCACGGGTAATCGTCTCCATTGGAAAGTTTGATACGACGATTGCTCGTTTTGCCTTTTCTGTACGTTTGTCTCCCGGAATGATCTCAAGGTTGCTTCTGGCTGGTATAGCAACTTTCTCGATCGGTTCTTCATCAACGATTAAACGGTAGAAGCCAGGACCTTTAGGCAAGCCGAGAGAAAAGGCAATATGTCCCTGAGGATCAAGATCTACCAACAGAGTTTTCCATCCGGCGATTGCTAATCCATGAGCGATAGTGACCGCCGTGGTCGTTTTGCCAACACCACCTTTTTGATTGGCTATGGTTAAAATAGGCATAGTCCTCTCCTTTTCGATTGTAGGAAATAAAATAGGCGATGATGAACAGAATTCTGTTCATCATCGCCCTAAGCACAATCGAGCGGCTCTTCTCTTTGTGGTGTTATCCCCGATTAACTACTGCAAATTTACTGCAAATGGAATGGAACACATGTTATTATTGGACATCTACTATGGTCTCAAGCTGTTGGCTTTCCATATATGGGTTCTTTTCAGATAAAAACCACCAAATATGGGACGTGTAGACCATATAGAATTTGTGTACAGCGGACAAGCGACGCAGCGGTTAGCGCAGGCGACTCAAAATCGTGTTCCCTCCGGGAATGAGGGTTCGATTCCCTCCTTCGGCACTGGGTTTATAATACCCGAGCGGTATTATAACTGAAAGCCCTCCCAACTCGGGAGGGCTTTCGTATTTTATTGTCCTGGGATGTATTTATTTTCCCATTCTGCGATTGCCGCACGAATGGCTTGTTTGATACCCTCGTCCGGCACGTCGTCAATGGAGGGATATTTATTCGAGCCGATTTTTACTTCCACACTGCCAACCGCTCCTTCCATAACTCGAATCCCCATTGCTTCATATGGAGTGCCTGCAATGCGCGTTTGAAATACATGATCGATTTGCGCGATAATGCCTAACGCCTTGAATTCTCTTTCCGTCAGGTTTGTCACAGGCAAGGTGGGGCTTGGAGAAAGTGCGGAAACTGCCGGTCGGACAGGAACAGGCTGTTGTACCGGTGGAGGCGTTGGCGTAGCAGCCACGGGTTTTGGAGCAGGAGAGGTTGAAACAGATTGTCCACCCTCAAGCCATGGACGAATTACAGAAAGCAATTCGATCAAACGTTTCCTTTGATCCGTCGAAATATTTTTTAGATTTAACAACACACCGTCCACCTCAAGGGAAGGTGTTCCATTTTTATTTTTTAATCGCAGCAAACCCGGATCATCCATGGAGTTTGATATTTGTGTCTTTAAAGCTTCAGCTTCTGCAAGTCTCTTTTCCGCCTCAGTACGGACTACATCCGCCTTTTCTTCAGCGGATTCAATTAGTTTTGCCGAACGAAGATTGGAATCAATATAGCCGATCAAAAAACCAATGATGACCGCAACCAAACCAATGCCCCATAAAGCAAGGGTGGGTAATGTGGTTTCAGTAAAATTGAGTTGCATATTTATTTCCTTTCCAACACCTGGCACCTGGGACAAATATGTGTGCCGCGCTGCCCAACGGTAAACTTGATTATTTCTGTTCCACAGGCTGGGCAGGGTTTGCCTTCCTGGTCATACACACGAAAATGATTTTGAAAATCGCCGCCGCGATAGACCCAGTCAATGCTTGCGCCGTTACGTCGGATGCCTTCCTTCAAAACAGACTGAATCGCCTGATGTAGCGCCTTTGCTTGCGTAGGCTTTACTGTATCTGCCTGAGCCAACGGATGAAGTTTTGCAATGTTCAAGGACTCATCCGTATAAATATTGCCAAGCCCGGCAATGAAAGTCTGGTCAAGTAATAAAGGCTTTAATTGGCGTTTTCGACTCTGGAGGTTTTTATACAGCCAGTCAGCGGTAAAACCTTTTTCGAGCGGCTCCGGACCGAGTTTTTTCAAAATACTTTGAGGATCATCGGTAAACCAAACACGCCCAAATTTCCTCGTATCATTGAAAGCCAGATCATATTTCCCGGAAAGCCTCAAAACCAGTCTGTCGTGCTTATTCGGGTTAATTTTACTCTCTCTCAGGAGTAAATCGCCGCTCATTCGTAAATGTACAAGGAGATTGTAATTTTTTAGTTGAATGATCAGATATTTTGCGCGGCGCGAAACACCGGTGATTTTCTGTCCCCTGATTTGCTCCTTGAATTTCCTGACGGTCGGTATTGCCAGTGTACGCGCCCAAAACACATCGGCTTCCAGGATGGTTTTGCCGATGAGTCCATCTTTTAAGCCGCGAGCAATTGTTTCAACTTCGGGGAGTTCTGGCATGATATTCGCAATTCGTTTTAAACAAATAGGCCGGCGCTAGCCGCTAAAGCCATTTTATTCGTTGAACATCTCTCCCACCGAACGGCCTTCATGTGCGCGGCGAATGACCTCGCCCAGCAATTCGGCAATGGAGAGGATGGTAATACGGCCTTGAAGGTGCCGCATCTTTTCGGCAGAAAGAGGCGCGCTGTCTGTTGTGATAATGTGCTTGATCGGCAGGGAAGCCAATCGCTCGGCACCATTATCTGAAAGGATTGCATGTACAAAAGCAAGGTAAATATTTCGCGCGCCATGCTGTTTGACCACATTCACAGCCTGCGCAATGGAGCCGCCGGTATCCACTTCATCATCCACGATAATCACATCGCGGCCTTCCACATCACCGATCAGGGATAAGGCCTCTGCTTTCGCATCATTTCCCTGGCGGCGCTTTTCGATAAATGCGATCGGCATATCCATATCCGCTGCATAGTTGCGGCCTTTTTTGGCAAAGCCCAGATCGACAGAAACAACCACCGGATCTACCATTCCGGAACGGAGATTTTCATTAATATGTTTTACCAATAAATGCGAAGCGGTTAATACATCCCCCGGGATGGAGAAGAAGCCTTGCACCTGTCCTGCATGTGGGTCGAGAGTCATATAACGGTCCGCGCCGGCAACTTCAAGCATATCAGCCACCAAACGAGCCGTGATCGGCACACGCGGTTGATCCTTCTTGTCAGAACGGCCGTAACAAAGATACGGCACCACAGCGGTAATGCGCGCCGCTGAATCCAATCGAAGAGTTTGGATCATGATCAGCAATTCCATCAGGTTGCGATGAACCGGCGATGAAGTGGTCTGGATCACATACACATCCTGCCCACGGGCACTGCCGTTCAACTTGATGAAGATATTTTCATTGGGGAATTCGATCACCTCACGGTCACTTAAGGGCAGGCCGAGATATTCCGCAATATTTTTTGACAGTTCCGGCGAACCCGAACCGCTAAATAATTTGATACCGCCGTATACTTTCAAGTCATGATGAACGTGGTGCATTTACTTCTCCTTCATTAATATCTTCACCGCTTCCCACGGCGAAATGTTTCTTTGAACGACTTTTTCCAATACATCTTCAACCATTTCTTGCGGAACTGACTCTTTAAACCGATTCATCAATGACTCGCGAACCAGCGCATCCAGTTCGACCTCGAGCCTGGCACGCTCACGAACAGCCCAATCTCCACTCTGACGCAAATGCACGACATGCCTTGCGATTGCTTCCGCTAGTTCCACAATTCCTTTGCCCTCTGTGGATACCGTCCGCAGGATCGGAGGAATCCACATCGGCGCAGAAGATGCCGGTTGAGCAGGAGCAGCCACCCGCATGGTTGAGCCGTGATGTTGAAAGACTCTTTCCGTTGGGTGTGCCAAGTCCAGCATGGACTTTAATGCCTTCTCCGTATTTTCCACGCCGGGCCGGTCAGCCTTGTTGACTACAAGTATGTCTGCAATTTCCAAAATACCGGCTTTGATGGCTTGAATATCATCGCCGAGTCCGGGCGCTTCAACAACCAGCGTGGTATGCGCAAGGCGGGCCACATCCACTTCGCTTTGACCTGCACCGACCGTCTCGATGATGATGATATCGAACCCGGCCGCATCGAACACCTGCGCCATGTTTGCCGTGGACTGCGCGAGACCGCCCAAAGAACCGCGCGACGCCATTGACCGAATGAATACATTTGCATCGCCGGTCAGGTCACGCATACGCACACGATCACCCAACACTGCGCCGCCCGTAAACGGACTCGACGGATCCACTGCTACAATCGCAATACGTTTATCTTCCGCCTTGCGATAATGCAGCGCAAGTTGATTCACCAGCGATGATTTACCGGTGCCGGGCGCGCCGGTGACTCCAATTAAATGCGCCTTGCCCGTGTAAGGGAATAATTCAATTAAAGCAGTTCGACCATCAGGGGCGTTATTCTCCACCTGGGTAAGCAGGCGGGCCAAAGCAAGTCGGTCACCGTTAATTACTGATTGGGCATAAGTCATTTACGTCTAATAAAATAACAAAACACAGAGTTTTAAGCTACTCTGTGTTTTTGAGATCAACTTATCCTGCCATCGCAGATCGAACATCGCGAATAATATCTTCGGTGGAAGCGCCGGGCCCGTACACCCCGGTGACTCCCATTTCTTTTAAGCGGTGGAGGTCTTCATCGGGGATGATGCCTCCGATAAAAACTTTTACTTTTGTCTGGCCGTTCATTTTCAACAATTCCATGATGCGGGGAGCGAGAGCCATGTGCGCGCCGGAAAGAACAGAAAGCCCCACCACATCCACATCTTCCTGGAGGGCAGCTTCGGCGATCATCTCGGGCGTTTGGCGCAAACCAGTGTAGATCACTTCCATGCCGGCGTCACGTAACGCACGCGCAACAACTTTTGCGCCGCGGTCATGTCCATCCAGGCCGGGTTTGGCAACCAATACGCGTATTTTCTTTTCGGTCATGGTTCCTCCAATAAGGATTTGTTAACAAGATTATACTATGTATCACAATCAGGACATTTAATAAAAACGAAAGGATTGCTTCATAGCAATCCTTTCGTTTTTTATATGCCATCATCTTTCGGTGGAGCGGTTTGACCATAATCCAGAACCTGCCGCATTTGAGTGCCGCCCTCCGGCGGACCGACGATCTTTTTATCTTCCATCATATCCACAATGCGCGAGGCACGGGTGTAGCCGATGCGCAGACGTCTTTGCAGCATGGAAACAGAAGCACGGCCTTCCTTGCGGATCAATTCCACGGCTTCTTGAAAGAGCGGGTCACTGCCATCCGACTTGCCTTCATTTTCCCACAGCGGAGCCTGCTTCAACGGCAGATTCTGCGGAATGGATTCGGACGGTGTGCCGGCTACCGCATAAGCGCTGCCTCCCCCGGCAAGATTGCGCCAGTATTCCACCAACTTTTGAATCTCATGGTCGGACACAAACACACCCTGCAAACGCGCGGCAGCAGGTGCGTCCGGGGCCTGATATAACATGTCGCCGCGGCCAAGCAAACGTTCCGCGCCCGGTTGATCGAGGATCACGCGGCTATCTGTATTGGACGCCACTGCAAATGCAATACGCGCAGGGAAGTTGGCCTTGATCAAACCAGTGACCACATCCACGGATGGACGCTGCGTGGCAAGGATCATGTGAATGCCGGTGGCGCGTGCAAGCTGCGCCAGACGTGTGATGGTTTTTTCCGTTTCATCGGGTGCGATCATCATCAAGTCTGCGAGCTCATCGATGATGATGACAAGATAGGGCAGTTTCTTTTGTCCCTGCACTTTCATTTTTACGTTGTAATCAACGATATTACGTGCGCCTACCTGTGCAAAATTGTGATACCTCTTATCCATTTCGCGCGTCATCCATTGCAATGCCCCGATCACGCGGTCCATTTCCACGACCACGGGGCCGAGCAAATGCGGGATGCCGTTATATCCGGTTAACTCAACGCGTTTGGGGTCGACAAGCACAAGTCGCAAATCATCCGGCGTGTTGTAGAGAAGCATACAGGTAAGAATTGAGTTGACACAGACCGATTTACCGGAGCCGGTGGTACCAGCGATCAACATATGCGGCATGTTTTCGAGATTGGCAATAATGGGCGCGCCGGCCACATCACGACCCAACGCAAAGCCAAGCGCTTTCTTATTACGCATGAAAATATCACTCTCCAAAATGTCGCGCAGAGCCACCATGGCCATTTCTTCATTCGGCACTTCGATACCTACATAACTATGCCCGGGCACCGGGGCCTGAATACGGATTCGTGGTGCGGCCAATGCCAGTGCAAGGTCATCGGAAAGAGATGCAATTTTGCTCACGCGGACTCTGGTCTTCACGCCGCCTCGGGTCTCGACGAAGAGCGGCTCCACGCCGAATTGCGTGATCGAAGGCCCACGGCTGATCGCAACCACCTGCGCCGGCGCACCAAAGGAAGCCAGAGTCTCTTCGATAAGACGTGCGCGTTGCTGAACAAAATCTTCATTGATGACTGATGCATTGCCCGCATCTAAAATTTCCTTTTGATCAGGCAACACCCATTGAATGACAGGGGGGGCAGTCGTAGTGACCGGCTGAACGGCTGTTCCCACCGGAGTAATCTCCGTCACCGGCATGGACGCTGAGTCAATCGGGGTAAGTCCATCCATCGAAACAGAAGCAGGCTCAAGGTCCGCAGGAGGCGCGATGGGTTTATTCAACAAATTGCGCAGTTGATTGATCAACGGAGTCAGCCAGCGGAATAGTTCTGTCACAGGTCTATCGAGCATGACTGCAACGCCGATGATGAACCATGCAATTAACGCAAAGAAGGTGCCAACTCCACCGACGGTGACCCAAAGAATTCTTTGAAACAGACCACCCAGGGAACCACCGCCAATACCGGTCAACGCAATCGCTTCCGCATCTTCAGCAGTGGCAACCAGTGTATGCAAAACGGTTAATAACCAAAAAAACAGGATCACACTACCAATGGCGCGTTCAATCGAAAGCGGCGGAATGCGCTCGATCTTGCGAAGCACAAGCCATATGCCGAAAACAAGCAGGCCAATCGGGAGAACATAGACCCCCCAACCGAAAATTTGTGAGAGAAAGAAGATTGCGCCGCCAACAAGCGCGGAACGATTTGCCGAGATCAACCCAAGCAAAATCACAAGCCCGACAAAGGCAAGGATAATCCCAACCACATCCAGTTTACGTTCGGGGGAAAGTTTTTCCCACCACGAAGGCTCCCGCATACGAGGGGGCGGTGGTGGAGGAGGTGGGGTAAATGTTTTATTTTTCGATGCAGATTTATTCTGCGAGGGGAGCCCGCCTTTTTTAGGCGGGATGACTTTTGGAGATTGCTTTTGATTCTTTTTTGGAGGGCTGGATGGTTTGAGGAGGGGCATCTTTCACCGAAATTTCCAAAGGTGAGACCAAAAAATATTATAGCACAAATGGTCTGTTTTCTTTGAGGTACAATTGCATAAACCACTTCACAAGATCTTTCGCCACAGGCAGCACATGGAGATCTATGTTTTTTTCCTGTGCTGCCTGTGGCTACATTTGCAAGGACTTAACATTGTTCGAAATTCTATTTCTTGGCACATCGGCGTCCGCACCCTCGGCAAAGCGGGGACTCTCAGGGCAGATCGTATCTCATAACGAATATCGTTTTTTGATCGACTGTGGCGAGGGCACACAACGGCAGATCCTGCAATCGGGCATTGGGTTTAAACGACTCACAAACATCCTGCTAACTCATGGTCATCTTGATCATATCCTTGGGTTGGGCGGATTGCTTTCCACTTTTCTACGATGGGAAGCGATCGATGAATTAAATATTTATGCGGGCCGTTCCACACTGGAACGAGTGCGTACATTGATGTTCGATGTGGTGCTGCGCGGCAATCAACCTCCCATGCCATTGAATATTCACGAGATCAAGCCTGGAACATTTTTTGAAGCGGATGATTTTACCGTAACAGCTTTTTCGGTTACGCACCGCGGGCCGGATTGTTTGGGTTATATCTTCGAAGAAAAACCCAAGCGCCCCTTTCTTGCCGAAAAAGCGGATGCGCTTGGTGTGCCATTCGGACCCGAGCGCCGCGATCTGGTCGAAGGCAAGGAAGTTACCCTGCCCGATGGAAAACGCGTCACACCGGACGATGTGCTGGGTCCATGGGAGAAGGGCAGTAAACTTGTCGTGGTGGGGGATGCCGGCAGAACGGATAACCTGCTGGAGGTTTGTAAAGATGCGGACGGCCTTGTCATCGAATCCACTTATTTGGATGAAGAGGAAGGCATGGCAAAGCAGTTTTCACATCTCACAGCCAAAATGGGAGCGGAACTTGCAAAAAAAGCCGGGGTTAAAAAACTAATTCTTACTCATATTTCGCGCCGTTATCGTGAAAAGGATGTGATCGCCGAAGCGCAATCGATTTTCCCGAGCACAGTAGTGGCCCGCGATTTTGACACATATCAAATCAAGCGAGACAATTAAGATGAAAAATAACAAATTCACAGTAGGGGTTTTAACCTCGGGGGGCGATGCTCCCGGGATGAACGCAGCCATTCGTGCCGTGGTACGCACGGCACTTGCCAATAATATGAACGTCATTGGTGTAAAACATGGCTATGAAGGCCTGATCAAAGGTGATTTTGACGATCTGGATGCGCGCAGCGTTGGCGGGATTTTACAACGCGGCGGCACCATTTTACTCACCAGCAGAAGCAAGGAATTTATGGAATCTGCCGGTCAGCGTGAGGCGATTCGTAAAATGAACGAGGCTGGCATGGATGCCTTGGTTGTGATCGGCGGTGAAGGCTCGATGAACGGTGCCAACGCGCTTTCCAAACAGGGCATCAAGGTGATCGGCCTTCCCGGAAGCATCGACAACGACATTTGGGGAACGAACCTTGCCATTGGCACTGATACCGCCATGAACACGATCATGGAAGCCGTGGATAAATTACGCGATACGGCTTCGTCGCATCAACGAGCGTTTTTGATCGAAACCATGGGCCGAAACAGCGGATACCTTGCCGTGATGACCGGCATCGCATGCGGTGCGGAAATGGTGCTAATTCCTGAAGTGCCCTGTACAGCAGAAGAAGTGGTAACCGCAGTGGAGAATGCTTATAAACGCGGGAAGACCCACGCGATCATCATCAACGCGGAAGGTTCGGCCTTGCGAACGACAGATATCGCCGCAAAAATTGACGAGAAGGATGTAGGCTTCTCGACGCGCATGACCATTCTTGGTCACATCCAACGCGGCGGTTCGCCCAGCGCGTATGACCGTCTGCTTGCCTCACGCATGGGCGTGAAAGCCGTGGAGGCTCTTGTGGAAGGTATTCATGGCGTAATGACCGGCTTAAAAGGCAAAGGCATTGACTTCATTCCCCTGGCTGATGTGATCAGTAACAAACGCAAGATCAACATGGAATACTATCACATGGCCAAGGTGCTGGCCCGATAGTTTATTATCTTCAATTCTCAAAAGAGTATAATGAAATCCGCAGTCATGCGGATTTCTTCTTTAATATCACGTTCCGGTCAATATCTCCTCGCAATTGTGTTGATCGCCTCCATTACGGCGATCTTCTTTGGCCTGCAGGACATGTTGGATACAACATTGATCGCGTTGTTGTATTTGATCCCACTTGGCTTGATCACCGCATATTGGGGGCTTGGACCCGGCATCACCGGGGCATTGATCACATTCCTTACATTAAATTATTTTTTCATTCCACCATATTACACGCTGGCGGTTCACCGTCCAACCGATGTCGTCATTCTGGTGATCTTTTTGGTGGTAGCAGTGGTTATTAGTCAGCTGGTTGGGCGAATGCAGGCGAGTCTCATCGCCGCCACGGCCCGGGAGCGCGAAGCCACGCAACTTTACGAATTAAGCATTGCATTGACCGGCCTGCACAGTGAATATGCCATCGCACAGATCCTGGCCAAGCAAGTGCAGGAGGTTTCGCAAGGGGAATATGTGGAAGTTAATATCACCGGCACAGAATCTCTTTCCTTTCACTTGCCGGAAATCAAGTTGCCAGCGCGCGCGCCGGAATTGATCGCCCCGATCCAGGCTGCGCGGGGTGTTCACGGGGAGATTCTGTTATGGAAATCCACACCAGTCATCGCGTCAGGCGAGAAGCGATTGTTGGAGACGTTTGCAAGCCAGGGGGCATTGGCGCTGGAACGCGCAAGACTTTCACAGGCAGAGTCGCGTGCACGCGTGCTGGAAGAGAGCGACCATTTAAAATCCATCCTGCTATCTTCTGTTTCCCATGAACTGCGCACGCCGCTTTCGACGATCAAAGCTGCAGCATCCAGTTTGCGGGGAAACGAAGTGAGTTGGAATTCGCCGGCGCGCGTTGAGCTGGTGGCGGCAATTGATGACGAGGCCGATCATTTAAATATGTTGGTGGGCAATTTGCTCGATATGTCGCGCATTGAATCAGGTGCACTCAAACCCAAACGCGAATGGAATATTTTGTCTGAGATCGTGGGGAGTGTGCTGGCACGCATGAGGCATTCGGCGGATGAACATAAGCTTGAAATCGACATCCCGGAAACACTACCTTTCGTGCCGGTGGATTATGTTCAGATGGAACAGGTCTTCACGAATTTGGTGAGCAACAGTTTAAAGTATGCGCCTTCAAACACTCTGATCCGCATTCGGGCGAATATGGAAGGCGATACAGTTCATGTACAGGTCAGCAATCAAGGTCCGCATGTGCCGCCCGAACATTTGGAACGCATCTTCGACAAGTTTTACCGCATCACCGCCGCAGACCGAGTAACCGGCACCGGACTCGGCCTTTCGATCTGCAAGGGAATTATTGAAGCACATGGCGGCCGAATTTGGGCTGAGAACATTCCGGACGGATTGGCATTTAACTTTATCCTGCCGCTTACCTGGGATGGAGCCCATCCTCCTCAACTTCCCATGGATACGGAGATCGAATGAACAACGCACCGCAAATCCTTGTGATCGACGATGAACCGCAAATTCAGCGTGCGATCCGCACCATCCTTACCGAGAAGGGATTCGGGGTCACAACCGCAAGCCACGGCGAAGAAGGTTTGACTCTCGCCGCCGCCAACGAGCCCGATATCGTCATTCTCGATCTGGGCCTGCCCGATATGGATGGAGTGGAAGTCTGCGCCCGCCTGCGCGAATGGACTCAATGCCCGATCATTATTCTTTCGGTACGTGACAGCGAACGCGATAAGGTTGCCGCACTCGATAAAGGCGCTGATGATTACCTCACAAAACCGTTCGGCATCGAAGAATTGCTGGCGCGCGTGCGAGTGGCCTTGCGCCATTCAACAAACAGACAGGGTGCGCAAAATAAAGTGATCAAGGCCGGCGCACTCACAATTGACCTTGTGTGGCATATTGTGAAACGCGGGGAGGATGAGATTAAATTAACAGGCACGGAATATAAACTTCTCGCCTATCTCGCCGCCAATCATGGCCGTGTACTTACCCATCAAAATATTCTTATACAGGTTTGGGGTCCAGCGGATGCAGATCACACCGAATATTTACGTGTTTACATGCGTCAGCTGCGGAAAAAACTTGAAATTGACCCTGAACGCCCTCAATATATTCTGACCGAACCCGGAATCGGTTATCGCTTTATTTCAGATGGGTAACATACATCACTCAAACCATAGTGACATCCATCCTAATCGCCCCGATATGGGGCGATTTTTTATTTGTTCTTTATACGATTGGAGTTTTTTTTTGTCACCGCTTTATACAGCATTGATACGATCTATGCATCCATGAGGTGATATGAACAAACTTGATGTAAACCCTGCTGCTCTGACATTCGCTCCCGCTTCTTCTCCGCACCCCGGGCCTGCCCATCGATTAATCGTCCTGATTCCTGAATCCAAGGCGGATACAGCCCACACCGCGCAAAAAATATGGGAATTGGCAAAAGCCATCGAAGGCCCGGTCCAATTTCTCGGTTTAAGTAAAGATGCGGCGCATGAACCCGGTCTGCGCAGGCAGATCGCAACCCTGTCCGCAATGGTGGAAGATGAAAATATTTCCGTGGAGTCAAAGATCGAATTGGGGAACAATTGGCTGAACTTGGTCCGATCTGAATGGCAGGACGGGGATGTGATCGTTTGCTTTGCGCAACAAAACGCAGGGTTGACACAAAGACCATTAAATCAAATTTTGGAATCAAATTTACACGCCACGGTCTATGTATTCACCGGCACTCTTGTGGAAGAACGCAGTCATCCTAGTTGGATGTATGAAGTTGCCACGTGGATGGGATCCATCGGGATCATTCTCGGTTTCTCCTGGCTGCAAGCCAAACTTGTTCAATTTTCCCATAACAGTGCTTATGTAGCTTTGCTTTACATTTCTATATTTGTGGAAGCTGTATCAATCTGGATATGGAATAACGTTTTAGATCACTACGCTGGAAAATAATCAATTAAGTTGGTAAACATGATCAATCAAAAAGACAATTCCCAAACCTCCATCATCGAACGGGCTACAGATTACAAACCCCCGCGCACTTTGCGTTCCTTTTTCATCGGCCGACCGTTATCCACTGCCGATGCATCTCATCAAACCATCGGAAAGATCGTTGGCCTTGCGGTATTTGCGTCCGACGCACTTTCCTCCACGGCGTACGCCACCCAGGAAATCCTGGGGGTGATTGCCGGTGCAGGGACAATTGCCTATGGATATCTATTTCCCATCTCGCTTGCAATTATTACTTTGCTGGCAATTGTCACCATTTCCTACGAACAGACGATTCATGCCTACCCCGGCGGAGGCGGTGCCTACATTGTCGCACGCGATAACCTCGGTGAGATGCCGGCGCAAACTGCCGGTGCTGCTCTTCTCACAGATTACATTCTGACTGTGTCCGTTTCCATTTCCGCTGGTGTTGCGCAAATTGTGTCTGCATACCCAGCTTTGTTCCCTTATCGTGTCTTGATCGCTGTGATTGCTGTATTTTTCATCATGTTGGTCAACCTGCGAGGCGTGAAAGAATCTGGAACAGCTTTTGCCATTCCAACTTATTTTTTTGTGATCATGATGATAAGTACAGTTGGCTTTGGGATATTCCGTTATTTAACCGGCTCGCTTGGCATGGTGGTGGACCCTCCACACTTTGAAGCGCATCATGTTATTTCAGTGATTACACCCTTTATTTTGCTCCATGCATTTGCCAACGGCACAACAGCCCTTACAGGCGTGGAGGCAATCTCCAATGGTATTACAGCTTTCAAGGAACCACGCAGTAAAAATGCCGGTGTTACATTGATATGGATGTCTTTGATCCTGGGTTCCTTGTTCCTTGGGCTTTCCTTTTTGACAGGCAAAACCCACGCAGTATTTTCTGAAGAGGAAACCGTCATTTCTCAATTGGCCCGTACCATCTATGATGGTCGAGGTATTGCATATTTGATGTTGATCACCGGCACGACAGTCATTCTGATCATGGCGGCCAACACTGCCTTTGCAGATTTTCCACGTTTGGGCGCATTACACGCCGGCGATGGTTTCCTTCCACGCCAGTTGACTTATCGTGGAAGCCGCCTCGTTTATTCGCGGGGGATTGTTTCGCTGGCAGTTATTGCATCCATCCTGATCATTATCTTCCAGGCAAGCGTGACACGTCTCATTCCGCTGTATGCCATCGGCGTATTCCTCTCTTTTACACTCTCACAAGCCGGAATGGCACGCCGCTGGTGGAAGATCGGTCATTTGGCAGAAGGCGTTGAAATTGTCGAGCCGGGATCCACATTGAAATACGAAAAAGGCTGGCAGTATAGAATGATCATCAACGGTTTCGGCGCGATCTGTACAGCAGTTGTTATGGTCGTATTTGCAGTAACAAAATTTGCGGAGGGCGCGTGGGTGGTGTTGATCCTGACCCCAGTCTTGGTCACTGTTTTCTTTTCAATTCATCATCACTACAAAAGACTCGCCAAAAAGCTCTCACTGGATAACATCGGAGTGATCGCTCCGCATACCATTCGTCATCGGGTCATCATGCCGGTCAGTGGGGTGCATCAGGGTTCCCTGGCAGCGCTTCGATATGCACGCATGTTATCCGACGATATCACAGCGGTTCATGTCACGGTCGAACCGGCAGATGCTGAAAAAGTCCGCAAAAAATGGGAAACATGGGGTGAAGGTGTGCGCATGGTGATGTTGGACTCACCCTACCGCCTCTTCCTTGAACCCTTATTGGCTTACATAGCAGATATTGCAAAGCAGCGTCAACCGGGCGAAACCATCACCATCGTAGTGCCTGAGTTTGTCGCCGAGAGCCGGGTAACCGCCGCCTTGCACACCAATACAGCAGACCTGCTTCGTAGTCAATTAAAACGCCAGCATGGCATTGTGATCATCAACGTCCCTTATCATGTCCATGAAGAAGATGGAAGTCACTAGATCAGTGTAGAAATAAAAAGGCATTCCAAAATTTTGGAATGCCTTTTTATTTTATATCTCCATCATCCGCCCTCAACCTATATCCAACTCCGGGTTCGGTATGAATATAAGTGGGGCGGGAGGGGTCGGGCTCGATCTTCCGGCGCAGGTTACTGATATTCACACGCAGCATGTGCATTTCACTTTCATAGGCTGTTCCCCAAATTTGCGTCAACAAATGACGATGTGTGATTACCTTTCCCGCGTTTTGCAAAAGCAGCCGCAAAATATCGTATTCAGTTGGAGTCAGTGAAATTTGATCATCATTCACGGTGACCTGACGGCGTGATAAATCCATTTGCAGGTTGTTCACTTTCAACACGGGCGCATCTGTTGTGTTCGTCAAACGCCGCATTGCAACACGCATACGCGCCATCAACTCGCCAGTGCCAAACGGCTTGGTTAAATAATCATCCGCCCCGGCATCCAAGGCGGCGATTTTGTCGTTCTCTGCTTCGCGCACAGACAAAATAATGATCGGCGTTTGAGACCATTCGCGCAAACGCCGAGTCACTTCAATGCCATCGAAGTCAGGCAGACCCAGATCAAGGATGATGATATCGGGATGATGAGCGAGGACACCCGCAATTGCTTCTTCGCCGTTGGCAGCTTCGTATACGGAAAAACCCTGCGCACTTAATGCCGTACGCAGGTAACGTCGGATGGACGTTTCATCATCCACGACCAATACCCGTTGACCCGCTTCTGTCATTGACCTTCTTCCTGTTTGCCATCAAGCGGTAATTCCACGCTGACGATTGTTCCGCCGCCATCGCGGCTGTGTGCGTAAATGGTACCATGATGTGCTTCGACGATTCCTTTGCTGATCGATAATCCCAGCCCCGTTCCACTAACACTCTCCGGGCGTTGTACTCGGTAGAATTTGTCGAAGATGCGATTCAGATCATCGGCAGGGATACCCACTCCACGGTCCGCGATTTGGAGGCGTGCTTTCTTGTCCGCAAGTGAGGCGGAGACTTCGATCAAGGAATCTTTGGGTGAATACTTGACTGCATTCTCCAGCAAATTCACAATCACCTGAACGATAAGCGTGAAATCCATGGGCACAAGAGGAAAATCATCGGGAATGTTCACTGTTATTTCGTGATCCGCCACGCGTTTGCCAAGTTGTTCCAGCGCGGTGCCGATCACATCCTGGATATCGCCGGGGTCGTTATGAAGTTTGATCGCGCCGCTTTCAATGCGAGTCATCGAAAGTAAATTTCCAACGAGTCGATTCAAACGTTCGGCCTCTTCGCGTGCGGTGCCTACAAGACTGCGGCGATTCTCATCGTTAAGATTCTCCGCCTGCTCGTCAAGGCTTGTCAACGCGCCGGTGATGGAAACCAACGGCGTCCGCAGATCATGTGAAATGGAATTGAGCAATGCATTCTGTAATTTTTCAGTTGTTTGCAGCAAAGCAATATCACGGGTTTGATCTGCGAGGCGGGCACGTTCAATGGCCTGCGCACCTTGATTCGCAAACGCTTCCATCAAACGGCGTTGCGCTGATGTGAGGTCGCGATCGGATGTGCTGGGCTTGCCGACTCCCACCACACCGACCACACCGCGCGCTGTTTTGAGGGGCAGGTATCTTAATTGAGCAGCCGGCAATGTGTTGGTGTGGCGGCCCGCAGGCTCGCCGTGACGATAGACCCAATCTGCCACGGCCACTTCCTCATCGCCAAGCTCAAGGTTTGTGCTAAGAATGCGTGTGACGAGTCGGTCATCTTCCGGCAAAAGGACCGCAACGGTTCGGTCAAATGTTTTCTCCACATGTTTGCGAAGAAAGTTTAGGATCGAATCAATATCCCCGGACGCGGCAAGGTCACGGCTTAGGTCATAGAGTTCGGCCGTTTCACCTTCACGTTGTTGCGCGGCTTTCGCCTGTTCCGTTGCCCGCGCCGCCAGTTGACTGATCACCATGCCCACAAGGAATAAACCGATAAAGGTGATGATGTATTGCGTGTCAGAAACAGCGAATGTGAAGTAAGGTGTGACAAACAGAAAGTCAAAAGATAACACGCCCAACAACGAAGCCAGAACCGCAGGACCGCGCCCAAGGTAAATGGCGGCGATCACCACGCTTAACAAATACACCATGACAAGATTGGTAGGTTCAATGCGTCCGCCAAATAAAAATCCTGCAGCCGTCGCAGCAATCACGAGGAATAGACTCCACACATAGTTTTGAAGCGGGCTGTGCAATCTCAACGGACTTTCGTCCGCAGGAAAGGAGGGGGCGTCCGAACTGGTCACCACATAAATATCGATATCACCGCTTTTGTGGATCAAATTATCCACCAGCGACCCGCGCAGCAATTCCTGCCAGCGCGGGCGCAAGGGTTTACCGGCAATGATCTTGGTGACATTGTTTTTATGGGCGAAATCGATCACCACTTGTGAAGTGGATTCGATGGAACCGCTTGATGAAAGTGTATAGGAACGGGCCCCAAGGTCTTCAGCAAGCTGCAAAATCTTTGCCACGCGATCCCGTTTATCGTACGACATCGAAGCGAACTGAGGGGTCTCCACATACACGGTGAGCCATTCTGCATTCAACTCGTCCGCAAGCCGCCTTGCCGAACGAACGAGTCTTTCGCTGAGCGGACTCGGGCTGACGCAAACCAGCAGCCGTTCCGTTGCAGCCCACGGACCCTGAATTGCGCGGGTCTGCATATAAGAGCGCATTTGATCATCCACACGTTCGGCAGCTCTTCGCAAGGACATTTCACGCAGGGCCGTGAGATTCCCCTTGCGGAAAAATTTATCGATGGCACGTGAAGCCTGTTCAGGAACGTAAACTTTCCCCTCTTTCAAACGCATCATTAATTCATCGGGCGGCAGGTCAATGACTTCGATTTCGGAGGCCTCATCAATCACGCGGTCTGGAACAGTTTCTCGTACGATCACCCCGGTCACCTGCGCAACGATATCATTCAAACTTTCCAGATGCTGAATATTGAGCGTGGTGTACACGTCGATGCCGGCGTCGAGAATTTCCTCCACATCCAAATATCGTTTGGGATGGCGCGAGCCCGGCGCGTTGGTGTGCGCAAATTCATCGACCAACACAATAGTGGGGCGGCGTTGAATGACCGCATCCACATCCATTTCAGGCAGGGTCACGTTGTGATATTCCACCTGCTTTCGCGGCAGCACATCCAGCCCTTCGACCAGGCCTTCGGTTTCAGCGCGTTTATGAGTCTCGACATAACCGACCACAACATCAATACCTTGTATCTTGCGTTGATGCGCGGCTTCGAGCATGGCATAAGTCTTACCCACGCCGGCGGCATAACCGAGGAAAATTTTTAGCTTGCCACGTTTTGCGGCCTGCTCCTCTGCCTGGGCACGTTTCAGTAATTCATCTGGATCAGGACGATGTTCCATCAAATTTATTGTATCTCATCCAATGCAAGGTTTAATAACAACACATTGACTCGCGGCTCTCCTAAAAAGCCAAACTGGCGGCCTTCCGTATATTTTTCCACGAGGGATTGAACATCCGCTTCGCTCAACCCGCGGGCTGCTGCCACACGAGAAACCTGATACAACGCTGCAGCGACGCTGATATGCGGGTCGAGTCCGCTTGCAGAAGCAGTGACCAGGTCAACAGGAATCGGAAGCGTGCTTTCGGGGTCAACTGCTTTGAGCGCATCGATCCGCATTTGAACTGCATCCAACAATGCAGGGTTCAACGGTCCATAGTTTGAGCCGGAAGAAGCGGCGGCGTTATAACCGGCAGCAGATAAACGTCCCCAGAAATATTTCGGATCATCGAATTGCTGACCGATCAATTCAGAGCCAACAGCCTTTCCATCTGCCATGATGAGGCTTCCATTGGCTTGACTTGAGAATAGTACTTGCGACATTCCAGTCACAAATAACGGATAGATAACGCCGGTGATAACGGTAAGCAAGGCGAAAATAGTAAGCGCGGGTCGAATTTGAGTTTTCATGATGAAAATATTCCTGATGCGATCATTAACAACCATGCGATGTTGGTGATAAAAAACCATGGACGAATCGAAGATGGGACATGAAAGATGCTGGGGTCAATTGCAATCGCTGTCAGGATCACAGTGAACAGAATGCCAGCCCATTTAATGAGCGCGAAATTATTTTTCATGTCATCTCCTAGGCGATGTGAAGCCAGACCAAGACCATGTCGATCAACTTGATGCCAATGAACGGAGCGATCAAACCGCCTACCCCATAGATCAACAGATTATCGCGAAGCAGCTGCGCCGCTCCAACGGCGCGATACGACACGCCTCGCAATGCCAGCGGGATCAAAATAATAATGATGACCGCATTGAAGATCACCGCAGACAAAATTGCACTTTCGGGAGTGGCAAGCTGCATAAAGTTCAGTTTCGTCAGAACAGGATACGTGGAAGCGAATGCTGCGGGGATGATGGCAAAGTATTTTGCTACATCATTGGCAATGCTGAATGTAGTCAATGCACCGCGAGTCATTAATAGTTGTTTGCCAATCTCCACGATCTCCAATAGTTTGGTCGGGTTGCTATCGAGGTCCACCATGTTGGCAGCCTCGCGTGCGGGCTGCGTGCCAGTGTTCATCGCAACGGCTACATCAGCCTGGGCCAATGCCGGGGCGTCGTTGGTACCATCACCGGTCATGGCAACGAGGCGTCCACCCGTTTGATATTCGCGGATCAATTTCAACTTGGCTTCCGGCGTCGCTTGTGCGAGGAAATCATCCACGCCGGCTTCTGCGGCAATGGCCGCGGCGGTCAATGGGTTATCGCCGGTAATCATCACGGTTTTGATTCCCATCTTGCGCAGCTGCGCGAAGCGTTCCTTGATCCCACCTTTGACGATGTCCTTCAAATAAATCACGCCCAATGCTTTGTTATTTTTCGTCACCACAAGCGGCGTTCCACCCATGCGTGCAATCGCATCGATGGAAGGCTTTAGATCGGACGGGACCTTGCCATTCGATTGGATCAACTCGATCATCGTGTCAGGCGCGCCTTTGCGAATGGTAATTCCATCGAAGTTCACACCGCTCATGCGTGTCTGTGCAGTGAACGGCACAAAATGCATTCCCTGCGGCGCTTCATCGCTGGCACCCATCTTGCGTCCGCGCAGCCCAAATTGTTCCTTGGCAAGAATCACAATCGAACGGCCTTCAGGAGTTTCATCTGCCAAAGAAGCAAGCTGTGCGGCTTCGGCCAGATCTTTTACATCCACTCCATTGACTGGGATAAATTCCACAGCCTGGCGATTTCCAAGAGTGATCGTGCCTGTTTTATCAAGAAGTAATACATCCACATCCCCGGCAGCTTCCACTGCGCGGCCAGACATGGCGATCACATTGCGCTGGATCATGCGGTCCATGCCTGCAATGCCAATCGCGGAAAGCAATCCACCGATCGTGGTCGGGATCAAACATACAAGCAAAGCAACCAACACAGTGATCGTAATTGCTGTTCCTTTTCCCGCCGCATCCACACTGTAAAGTGAGTATGGAAGAAGCGTGGCGCACACCACCAAAAAGATGATCGTGAAACCAGCGAGCAAAATATTGAGCGCAATTTCATTGGGGGTCTTTTGTCTCTTCGCGCCTTCCACCATGCTGATCATGCGGTCAAGGAATCCCTGCCCCGGGTCTGCGCTGACTCGGATGATGAGCCAGTCCGAAAGGAGTCGCGTGCCGCCTGTGACAGCGGAACGATCACCGCCCGCCTCACGTACAACGGGAGCTGATTCGCCTGTCACGGCACTTTCATCCACTGACGCAATTCCCGCTTCGATCTCGCCATCTGACGGGAGAATATCACCGGCTTCGACAAGGTAAAGATCGTTTTTTCGTAATGATGTTGAAGATACTGTTTCAAATTCAACGTTTTCATGTTCAAACGTTTTCATGTTCGAACCGATCTTCTTCGCGGGCGTATCCTGCCTCGCCTTACGCAATGACTCGGCCTGTGCCTTGCCGCGTCCTTCTGCAACCGCTTCGGAGAAATTGGCGAACAGCACAGTGAACCACAGCCAGAGCGCAATCGCTGCAATGAAGCCTGTCGGTGCCTCGCCTTTTCCAAGCAATGCTTGAATCCACAGCGCAGTGGTTAATACGCTCCCCACCTCCACAACGAACATGACGGGATTGCGCACCATCAGGCGCGGGTTGAGTTTTACAAAGGATTCCACAACGGCACGCTGATAGATCTCGCGGCGATATGTGGCTGGTTTTTTCGTTTGCATAGTCATTTTATTAATTTCCTTATCCACCAATAACCATCAGGTGCTCGACGATGGGTCCCAATGCCAACGCCGGGATAAAACTCAACGCACCGACGATCATGATGACACCGATCAACCAGACAATGAATAGCGGGGTGTGAGTTGGCAGAGTTCCTGCACTGGCAGGGATTTTTTTCTTTTGCACAAGAGAACCGGCAATTGCCAGCACAGGAATGATGAGCCAATACCGGGCGAACAACATGCAAATGCCCAGGGCGGTGTTGTAAAACGGATTGTTCGCGCCTAAACCGGCAAATGCAGAACCATTGTTGTTTGCCGCGGAAGAGAAGGCATACAGCACTTCACTAAATCCATGCGGACCGCCGGTATTCCAAATCGTGGCCAGTCCAGCTGCTGTTACTACTGCAATTGCGGTGCCTACTTTCGCCAACAGAATCGGAATCAAAAGCATAAGAGATGCCATCTTCATTTCAAAGGCTTCGATCTTCTTGCCCAGATATTCTGGGGTACGACCGACCATCAAGCCAGAGATGAACACAGCCACGATCACGAAAGCCAGCATTCCATACAAACCTGAACCGACGCCACCGAAGATGATCTCACCCAACTGCATCATGAACAACGGAACTAGTCCGCCGAGCGGCATGAATGAGTCATGCATCGAATTGACCGATCCATTGGATGCGGCAGTAGTAGCGGTTGCCCAAAGTGCTGAATTGGCAACGCCGAAGCGCGTCTCCTTGCCTTCCATATTTCCGCCCGGGTTGATGTTCGTTTGTACTTGATCAACTCCCATCTTCGTAAAGGCGGGGTTGCCGGATTGTTCCGCCCAGACCGCCAAGCTAAGGAAAGTCACGAAGATGATGGTCATCGTGATTAAGATCGCCCAACCCTGACGCGTATCGCCCACCATTTTGCCGAAGGTGTAACACAACGCAGCAGGGATCAAGAGAATTGCCAACATCTCCAGGAAGTTTGAGAATGGTGTTGCGTTTTCAAACGGGTGCGCCGAATTGACGTTGAAAAATCCGCCGCCATTTGTGCCCAATTGTTTGATGGCAATTTGCGAAGCGGCAGGGCCAACGGCCAATACCTGTTCAGTCACAGCATTTCCATTTGCATCACTTGTCGGTTGAAGCAAAGCAACAGTTTTGTATTCACTGAAAGTTTGTACAACGCCTTGTGATACGAGAGCCAAAGCTAAAACAATGGATAAGGGCAAAAGGATATATAAAGTGGAACGGGTGAGATCAACCCAGAAGTTCCCAATTCCCTTGGCAGTGTGACGAACAAAACCGCGGATCAATGCGACTAAAACAGCCATACCGGTGGCTGCCGATACAAAGTTTTGCACAGTCAAACCGAGCATTTGCGAAAAGTAACTCATCGTCACTTCGCCGCCGTATCCCTGCCAGTTGGTATTGGACGCAAAACTCACTGCCGTGTTCCACGAAGAATCAGCTGTAACTGCACTAAGCCCCTGCGGATTAAGCGGCAGGAAGGCTTGAAGTCTTTGGAATACATATACAGCCAGCAGACCAAGTACGTTAAACAACATGACGGCAATGGCATAGGTTTTCCAGTCCATATCCTCATCAGCTTTGACGCCTGCGATGCGATAAATGAACCGTTCCACGGGTCCCAGCACACGATCAAGAAAAGTGCGCTCGCCCTGATAGACTCTTGCCATAAACGAACCAAGCGGCTTTGCCAGAAGAAGCAAAACCACTACATAGAGAATAATCTGGAACAAACTATTGAGATTCATCCGAACCACTCCGGTTTAAGCAAAGCCAGTACAAGATAGACGAACAGGATCAAAGTGATCACGCCGGTAATAACGTAAAGCGCGTTCATGACTTGTCCTCCATCAGCCGCTCACAGACCTTGATCAACCCAAAAGTAAGGGCAAGGAACAGGAGCGTGAGACCGATATAAAGTAGATCATTCATGTATGCCTCCATTTTCGATTATTAGTGTATGCAGTTGTCCGTCAAAACAGGGGCAAGAGGGGTGAAAAAAGGGTCAAGAAAACATAAAGAAAAACAGCCAATAGCGGGTAGCTATTGGCTGTTAGGTGTCGGGAAAGGAGGGCTATTCTCCGATTGTTATCTGAATCACCGCCGTATCGATCTGTTGATCGCTGCGTACCACCTGTAGTTGAATGGCATACAGCCCGCTCAAGCCCTTGGTATCCCAGTCGACCAGCACGCCGCTTTCCACGGGAGTTGTGACATCGCCCCCAAGCTGGATCCACTCCCGCGGATTCAACCCCTTGCCCACCTGAACACGGTAATAGGAAAAGTTCTCGCCGGAAGCGGTGCCAATGATCTTGACCACATCGCTCACGTTGGCAAACAATTCCGGGGCAGTGATATTCGCATCCGGGTTGACCGGCGGTGCCTGAATCGCATCATACGAAGAAGGCGGGATCTCAAAGCCGGCGCTGCGGGCCCAATCTTTTGCATTTTCCGGCACGATCATAAAAGTTCGTGTTTCGATCAACTCCGGCGGAGTGAAGACCGTTGCGAGCAGGCCGGTCTCACGATTGACGGCGAACTGGCGATACAAGTCGTCCACTTGAATGGGCTCGTTGCCATTCAAGAAATATTCCGTCACCAAATTTGGACATTCACGGCTTGGCAGCATGCCCGATGGATCACATACCGTGATCGGCGTCACACCTTGTGGAATCGTCCAACCATCGCTTGGCAGATCCTTCGACGCAAATTGCAGCAGAGCATTCCATAATACAGCCGGAAAACGCGGGGATAAACTGACGCCCTCCCCACGTACATTCGTCCAAACAGCCACGGCCCGCGAAGGGGTATATCCCACGGCCCACGTATCCAATCCATCCGCCGTTTGCCCGGCCTTCACACCGGCAGGTCGTCCGATATCCAATGCGTTCGATTGTCCAAACGCGGGCCAGCGTGCCACTTCATCGCTCAACACGCTCGTCATCAAATATGCCAGCCCGGGCGTCACAACAGATTTTGCCTGCGACGTGCTCCAGTCAAGCAGGATGGCACGATCCACAGTTTGTACTTTCAAAACAGAAACCGGTGCGAATTCATTGTTCACGTTTTGTCCGAAATACACGCCCTGGGTCGCAAACACACCGTACGCACCGGCGAGTTTTAGCAGCGATATATTTTGGTCCAGATCGATTCCAAACGAAGCGGCGATCTGGGTCACATTCTGCATGCCCATTTGTAATTTCAAGTTTTCAACAGGCACTTGATAATCATTCGCCAGCGCGGTTCGCAGGCGCATCGGGCCGTGATACACCCCATCAAAGTTTTGGATGACTCCATCACCAGGGATATCCCAAGTTAATGAAGCCGGACTCAAGCCTCGGGTGAATCCCGTCAAATAGACAAACGCATCTGTACTGGACCCGGGCCTGTGTTCGCCGACGAGGGCAGTTTCCCTGCCCTGGATCGTTTCGCCGACAATCGCCAATACCTGACCGGTCTTCGGGTCGAGGATCAACGCGCTGGCGGACGAATCAGGGAATGTCACGCCCGGCGGCAATGACGGAAGGAGCCGCGCGGCCTCGCATGTGTCCAAGGATGGTTCAGGGGATCCCGCCAATCGTGCCGCATAGACTTCAGTGGTGCATGAAGCCTGTGTTTGCAAACCGTAATCCATTGAAGTGATGACCGTTAACCCGCCGCGCTCGATTCGTTCTCGTGGAATCTGCGAGTCGATCTGGGCCAGGGCCATGTTGATGAAAGCCTGGGCAGGCACGGGCGGAGTCTGAGGCGGCGGCATGATCTGCGGAGTCTCTGCGAGAGCCAGATCCAATGCTTCGTTGCTTAAAAGCTTTTGTTCATTCATCAAATGCAGCACATCCCGCCCGCGCTGCAAGGCCACGCTTGGCGCATCCAGCGGATTCAACGCCGGCGATTGACTTGCCGCCGCAAGGATCGCGGACTCGGCCATGGTCAACTGCTCGGCGGGTTTTCCAAAATACAACTGTGCTGCGGCTGGAGCTCCGAAGGCATATTTTCCGAAGTGCGTGCTGTTGAGATACCACTCGATGATCTGCGTACGACCAAAGCGGTCGGTGATCTGCGCCGCAAGAAGACGTTCACGAATAGCTCGATTTGTGGAAGGCGGTTCACTGTAAAGAACAAGGTCGTTGACGAGTTGCTGTGCAATTGTGGGATGTGAATCAGGATCATCGTAACCCATGATGGAATATCCAGAGTGATTCCAAAATTGCGGGTCCTGTACGGCGATCACTGCGTTGACGAGTTCCTGCGGAATATGCTGCGGGCTGCTCTCGTTGATGGAAAGATAACGGCGTGCCGACTCCTCCGTTGAAAATGTATATAGCAGGTTGAGTCCGCTGCGATCATAAATGCGCGTGGGTTGAAGCAGCAATCCATCCGGTGGATTTAATAAATGCGGAAGAATATCGGTGGAAGGAAGGTTGCGCGTAATGTCGGCATATGCCAGCGCGGTGGAAACGATTAACACGGCAAGCACGATGGAGAAGACCATTCCCACGCTCAACAAAACACTGCGTGTGCGAGACGACCTCTGGTTTTGACGGTTGAGCCTGCGTTCGCGGCGGGCACGGAGAATGGGGGTGAGTTCCTTCATATCCGAAGTTTTACCACAGAGTGAGAGGGGGATAAAGGCAGGAACTAAAATAATAATCTAATGTACAATCCACAACATGCCATTGTTGTGGATTTCTTTATCCTTCCTCGCGGGGATCATTCTCGGCAGCCTTCTATCGTTTCCCACATGGGCCTGGCTATTGCTCCTGGTATTTGGTATTCTGCTTTCATTTCTCTTCCACAGCATTGACTTTCTCAAACTACAACCTCTTTACCTCCTCGTACTTCCATCTTTGTTTTTCGGCGCATGGCGATACCAGATCGCGCAGCCGAACATCGATGCATTTCACATCGCGTTTTACAACGACCGCAACTACGACATGCTGGTCACCGCAGTGATCGACGAAGCACCGGATTATCGCGATGCATACACCAACCTCAAGCTCAACGTTCAGTTCGTGGACTCCGGCAGCGGCGACCTGCCTGTTTCCGGTCTGCTATTGGTGCGCGTTCCTGAAAATGTTAAATATGAATACGGACAGGTCATCCGAGTCCGCGGGCAGTTGAAGACCCCGCCGGAGAACGAGGATTTTTCATACCGTGAGTATCTCGCCATACAAGGCATCCATTCCTACATGTCCAAAACAGAAGTGACGGTTTTACCGGGCAATGAAGGCTCCCTCTTTTACAAAACAGTTTATGAATTCAGTGATGCGTCTCTCAAAAATATTTATCGACTCTTTAACGATCCCGAGGCATCTTTGCTTGCAGGTATTTTGCTGGGTGTGGATACCGGGCTCACTAAAGATCTGCAAAACGCATTCAAGAACACCGGCACGGCGCATATCATCGCCATCTCCGGGTTTAATATCGCCATCATTGCCGGTGTTTTTCTTGCAATCTTTAAGAACCTATTCGGCGAACGATGGGGGGCATTGGTCGCCATCCTGGGGATATTCTTTTATACTTTGCTTGTCGGCGCGGAAGCCGCAGTGGTGCGAGCGGCGATCATGGGAAGCATGGGTATGTTCGCAAGGCTGCTGGGACGCAAGCAAGCCGGGCTTAACTCATTGCTTGCCGTTGCGATGTTCATGTGTTTATGGAATCCACTGTTTGTTTGGGATGTAGGTTTTCAGCTTTCATTCTTTGCCACGCTCGGATTAATTCTGTACGCGGAGCCTTTCTCTGTTTTTACGGGCAATCTCATCTCCAAACTTTTAAAACGCGAGGCCAGTGCCTTCCGCCGTATTTTCAACGAGAGTGTCACGCTCACCTTCGCCGCCCAACTCACCACCATACCGATCATGGCCTATCATTTCAAACGCATCTCCCTTGTTTCATTCATCGCCAACCCATTCATTCTGCCGTTCCAACCGGCAGTGATGGTCGTCAGCGGACTCGCTATGATCGTCAGTCATGTGATCTTTCCACTCGCTCAGTTGATCGCATGGATCGCATGGCCTTTCGCCGCATACACCATTCGCATGGTCGAATTATTTAACGAGGTGCCGCATGGCACGATCTATCTGGGAGACTCTCCCATCTGGGGAGTGACTCTGGTTTACATCGCGCTCTTCACCGTAACTTTCAACTGGTCGGCCATAAAAAACTGGTTCAACTCTTTGGCATCGTCTCTTCGCGCCGTCGCATTGACAGCCACCTTCTCATTCCTGTTTATTTGCATGATCCTGTTATGGCGCGCATCCGCCAGCACCGGAGATGGTCAACTGCACATCACGTTTTTGGATGTCGGTTCAGCAAGCGCAGTCCTTGTGCAAACACCGGAAGGCCGCAATGTGTTGATTAACGGCGGGCCAAGCACCAGCGAACTCTCCGATGAACTCGGCAGAAGACTCCCGTTCTTTTCGCACAAACTGGATTGGCTGATCATTGCATCTACAAATGAAGATGATCTATCTGCGCTGCCGCGTGTAATGGAAAGATACCCGCCCAAGAATGTTTTATGGAGTGGAAATATACAGGCCTCGTTCTCATCTCAAACCCTGGATCAATATTTCGCAGACAATGAAATTCCTGTTAGCAATGCGGAGACCGGTCAAAGGCTGGGGCTGGGTGACGGCTCATTTATCGAGGTGCAGGCTGAAGGTCCGAGGGGAAGCGTGCTCTTCATCCAATATAAAAATTTCCGCGCGCTGCTTCCCATTGGAATCAGCGATGGAACCTACGAATCCATCGAATATGGAAATGTGATCGACACAGTGGATGTCCTGCTGCTTGCGGACTCTGGATACGCTCCTTCGAATCCGCCGGACTTGATCGAAAATTTAAATCCGCGGCTGGTGGTCTTAAGTGTGGCCGCCGGAGACCCGGACGGCTTGCCCACACAGGAGGTGCTCGACTCGTTGGATGGCTATTCCTTGCTGCGCACCGACCGCAACGGCTGGATCACTGTGAGCACCGACGGCAATGAAATGCACGTGGAAGTGGAGCGCGGCCAATAAGATTGGGAGTTATGTACCATTTGAAGATTCCGCTTCTGCCTATAAAATATCGCACACTAAAAAGGAGAATGAATGAAATCTTTGAACCGCAAAATATTTTTCTCGATCCTCGCCCTCACACTTGCCAGCATGGCTTGTGCAGCGCCTGATGTTTCCTCCCTGCTCAACCCGATGCCCAGTGACGATTTCTCGAACAGCGGCAGCGGTTGGGGTACCGGCACAGATGCCGATAGCTCCGTGGAATATAACAATGGCGGTTTACAGATCAGCGTCTTTACACCGTATTATGTGACCTGGTCCACTCCCGGAATCGAATCCTATGAGAATACTCATTTGGAAGTCAGTGCGCGAAACACCAGCACCGATCAGGAAGCCTTCTTCGGCTTCATCTGCAACGAACAAGGCACGACCAACAGCTTTTACTATGTGGGTGTTTCCCCGGATGGTTATTACGCTTTCATGAAATCCAAAGTAGTTGGTGACGATGAAACCCTCAAGGATGGCACATCCGACATCATTTCCTCCAGTGCCCAGTCCATGCGCCTTGGATTGGATTGCAAGAACGGTTCGATGACCTTGTATGTCAACGGCCAGACCATCGACAGCGTTTCCGACTCCACCTACACCAGCGGTGTCTTCGGTCTCTTCGCGGCCAGCGATGACCAGCAAAACGGCGCCAACGTGAACTTCGATGATTTTGTTTCATCCAAGATCGAATAATTAATTTTCAAGAATAAAAAGTCCCGGCAGTTTTGCCGGGACTTTTTATTTTCACGTTCTACTGCGACAACCAATTCGGCATGTTCACCGGGAAGTTTTGACCGTATCTTGATTCGTATACTTCAAGCACGTAAGGTCCCTCTCCATTAAACTTCAATTGAAAAATAGGCGGAACCTTTTTGCCGAATGTAACGAACGGGCCTTCCTTCTTCAAATTCACAACGGTATAGAGCACAGGATCGCCGATCTTCGCGGCATATAAAAGTCCATTGATACTGGCATAGACGAGATATTTATCATCGGGGGAAACGGCATACGCGCCTTTCGTCAGCGGGCCGATCTCATATTCATAACCATCTTCGCAGCGCAGCACGTGTAGAAAGTCACCTTGCTCGGTATCTCTCGTTGAAACCACGATGCCCGGACATTGCGTCCACGGGATGACCGTGACTGTTGCTGTGGGAATGGTGAAATAAAAAGTAGGGGTTGGGCTGGGGCCGTTCGTGGCTGTGATGGTGGCGGTAAGTGGAATCGATATAAGCGTTTGCGTTGGACTGCTCGTCAAGGTTTCATCGACACCGGCAATTTCCTCGGCCACGCGCTGCCCAAAGCCATATAGAAATTTTCCGCCAAAGAAAAGGATGCATCCAAGGGTTGAGAGTCCCAACAAAATCAGGAACCAACGTACAATTATTCTCGTATTGGATTGATTTTCTTGCGGAGAACCATTCATAAAAGGATTATAACAAATGGGAAATATCGTACTCGAAGGCGGTTCGGAGTTTGGCGGACGAATGTCCGAGCCGGATTTACGCTCTATTGATCTGGCCGGCGGGTTGGATGCACCCATCTGTATTCTTCCCACCGCCGCCGCAGCAGATAACAATCACAAGCGCGCGGGGAATAATGGAATCCGCTGGTTCAAAAGTTTGGGAGCCACCAACGTTTTCACAGTGGATGTGGTAAATGCCGTCTCTGCAAACGACAAATCACTGGCCACGTCCATCCTTAACTCGAAGTTGATCTACCTGCTCGGCGGTTTTCCCCGCTACCTCGGCGAGACTCTTGCAAACAGCCTATGTTGGCAGGCCGCGTTGGACGCGCATCAAAAAGGCGCAGTCATCGCCGGCTCAAGTGCGGGTGCAATGGTGTTGTGCGAGCATTATTACGATCCGAATGAACGGAATTTATTGCGCGGCCTGAATTTGATACCAAATGCCTGCGTGCTGCCGCATCATAATCAATTTGGCCGGGCATGGGCAACCCAGCTTAGAAACCTGTTGCCCAACGCAACACTCCTCGGCATCGATGAGCGCACGGGCATGGTCAACGATGCGGATGGAAAGTGGACCGTATATGGCGCAGGGGAGGTCACTGTTTATTCCGGGGAGCAGGCCAAGGCTAAGAGGCGAGGCGAAACATTCTCATTCCAATGAAGCACATTTTGTCATCGCGATGGGTATAATTCGTCGAAAAATGGAGGCTCTGTGGACATCACCTTAAAGATCACGCAGGAGCAAGTGCAAGGTAAAGTGCCCGTGACAGTGTTTCATTTGCACGGCTGGCTGGATGCGCAAAGCGAAGAGAGTCTGCTGGCCGCCGCGAAGGAAGCCCATGATAAAGGTTCACAGTATTTGCTGTTGGATCTTGCCCTGGTGGAAACATTGACCAGCGCAGGCATGCGCGCCATGCAAAAAGTGTACAAGATCTACACTCCGGAAGAGGAACACTTCAAGGTCTCGCATGTCAAGTTGTGCAACGCTCCTCCGCAGGTGTATCACGTGCTTGGCATCACGGGCTTCCTGCAAAATATTCCCAATTATGAAAGCCAGGAAAACGCAGTCGCAGCATTTGGAAAATAAATAATACAGGTACAGAAGTCTTTCTTCTCCTTTGATTGATGGGAGGAAGGACTTTTTATTTTATTGGAGAGCTTATGGAAACCACCTTTACCATTAAGAAGGACCGACTGCCGGATGTACCACCGGAAAAATTCTCTTTTCAATCGACATTCCGCGCACTGCGCCATAAAAATTTCGCCATGCTGTTGTTCGGGCAAACGCTTTCGCGCATCGGTGATTTTTTATTTCAGATCGCAATGACCTGGTGGGTGCTTGAAAAAACAGGCTCTGCCGCCGCGATGGGTACGGTCATGTTCTTCAGCATTCTGCCCACGGTAATCTTTTCGCTCGTCGCCGGCGTGTTGATCGACCGCATGAAACGCGGCGTGGTGCTTTTCTTTTCAGACCTTGCGCGTTGCATCATCATGGTCGTTGGTACCTGGCTGATTCTTTCAGATCAACTCACCCTCTGGCAAATTTATGTCATCGCATTGCTCTTCGGTGCGGCCGATGCATTCTTTCTGCCGGCATACAGCGCCATCATCCAACAGATCGTGCCCTACAAGGATCTGCCCAGTGCAAATTCGATCAACAGCTTGAGCATGCAATTCGGACGCGTGGCCGGACCCGCCATCGGTGGCATCGCAGCAGGGATCGGCGGAACGGCATTTGCCTTTGGAGCAAACGCTGTTTCCTTTTTCATCGGCACGTTGACAGTGTTACCGCTTCTTTCCCTGCCCAAGCCTGCTCTGCTTCAAGAAGAAGGATTCTCACTCAAACTTTTCTTTGCCGATCTGCGCGGCGGCTTTGAGACGATTTTTGCCGCACCCATTTTGTGGATCACCATACTTGTATTTTCATTGACCAACATCACACTGGCCGGGCCTTACAGCATTGCCATGCCGTTCCTCGTGCAAAATGAAATGGGCGGTGATGAAAAGTTGCTCGGATTGATTTACGCGATCTTTCCCATTGGATATGCCATCGCCAGCCTGGTCATGGGCGCCTTTCCAAAAATCCGTTACCGTGGACTGGTCTTTTACATCGCCAGCATCATCGCCGGGCTGGGACTTGGGATTTTCGGCCTGCATGTGCCGATCTATGTGCTGGTGATCGCCGCGTTATTAAATGGCGCCGCCCTGGAAATCGATGGACTCGTGTGGATGAATATTTTGCAGGAACAGGTTCCGCCGGAGAAAATGGGCCGTGTCTCCAGCGTGGACATGCTTGGATCATTCGTACTGCTTCCGATCGGGTTCGCCCTCACCGGCTGGCTCGTGGACGGAGTCGGTGCTGCGGTGGTGTTCGTTGGCGCAGGAGTCATTTCAACGATAATTTGCATCCTGCCGCTTCTGCATCCTGCAGTCAGAAAGTTGGATTAACCAAAATAGGAACGGATCAACCCCCAGTTGAGTACAAGATCATAAATACCCACACCGAGCAACAGCAAACCGCTCAACACGTTGATCAAACGGGAGTAGGTTGCAAACACGCGCGTGATCCAGCGTTGTGCAGCGCCGGAGAGAAAAGACAAAACAAGCAAGGGAATGCCAAACCCCATTCCAAACCAAAAGAAAACATTTAACATCCCAAGCGCATCGCCGATGGTCAGGGAAAGCGCAAAGATACTCACCACCAGTGGACCGGAGCACGGCAACGCGATCGGTCCATACAGCAAACCGTAAACAAATGCATTCGCAAAGGGATGTGACAATAAGGGTATTTGGATCTGCGGAAATTTTTTAAACGGGTTGATATTGAATAACAACATCACGCCAAATAAAATAATGGTCAGGTCTGCGATGGGGATCACAACAGACAACGCCCGCCCCACGGAAATGGAAAGCAAGGCGATCACGCCGCCGAGGGCCAGCATCATGGTCAACACACCGAACAGGACGAAGAATCCCAGAAAATAGCGGGTATATTTTCCGTGTAGATTTTCCTGCCCGGCGCTGAGATAGGCAAGAAACCCCGGATACAAGGGAAGGACACACGGACTGGTGGTCGCCAGCAATCCAATGGACAGGGATGTAAGGATCGTTTCCATAATGCTCCTAATAATTGGCAGTCACTTTTGAAGTGACTGTCAATTATATTCTTGAACTACATGCTTTCATCCAAAAATGGCTGGATGAATTTCAATAGATCCTCTGCGCTCTTGAACCCAAACGGCATGGGGTGTGCCATTCCATGACGGTCGATCACCAGGATCGGCGTGGAAGGCGGGTTGAGAAATTGATCGCCATGCAGGGACGCGATCTCACGTGACACATCCGCCGGGGAAACTGCATAGAGCCAGTTGAAATCCTTCGCTTCAATATAATCTTTCAATTGGGCTTCATTTTCATTTGGATCAATATCCAGCCCAATGCTGACGAAATCATCGCGCTGCCCAAGGTTTTCATGCAGGGCTTTTACCTCTCCCTGCTGTTTGAGACAATTAGAACACCAAACGGCCATGGTCTCCACCAAAATCACTTTGCCTTTCAACGATTCAATGGAAAACGCCTGCCCGGTTCTGGCATCGTTCAAAGAAATGGAATACCATGCCGGGCTTTCCATCATGGCGTCGTCCATCATGGCTTCCGGTGTTGCGGTTTCGTCGTGCATCATGGCTTCCCCGGTTGGGGTTTCTTTCGCCATCATCGCATCGGCTGTGGGAGTCTCTTTCTCCATCATGGCCTCCGTGGCCGTCGCAGACGAAGATCCACATGCTGAAGTGATCAGCGCAAGTATGGCTAGTGTGGAAAATAACAGGGTCTTGATTTTCATTTTGAACTTTTCTCCTTTATTGAGTTGATTGCCCTCAGAATAGCTGTTCATGCTTACAAAAAGCGTGCCATGAGATTACGAAAGAATGAACGTTGGAATATTCCGTAAGGATTTATTAATACCTTCCCCCTGAGAATCAAGTATGATTCAACGTATGAATGAAAAACAGATCCTCATTGTGGAGGATGAACCCAGCCTCGCGGAAGTGACCGGCTTGTATTTAAAACGCGCCGGGTTCCAGGTACAGTTCGCCTATGACGGCAAGCAAGCCATGGCGATTCTTGAAAAACAAATTCCCGATTTCGTTATCATGGACATCATGCTTCCCGAAATTGACGGTATCTCTCTCACGCGCTGGCTGCGGGACCGTTCGGATGTGCCGATCATCATGGTCACTGCACGGCGCGAGGAAGTGGACCGCATCTCCGGGCTGGAAATGGGCGCGGACGATTACGTCGTCAAGCCGTTCAGCCCGCAGGAGTTGGTCAGCCGGGTGCGGGCGGTGTTGCGGCGTATGGGACGGGATCAGGCAGAGGCGGAGTCTGAGCGGGCCTTGTCGTTTGAATCAATTTCAATTGATCCACGCACACGAGTCGTCACGGTCAAAGAATCCGTTGTTGATTTGACCGCAAAAGAATTTGACATGTTATATCTGCTGGCCCGTCATCCGAAACAAGTCTTCACGCGCGATCAATTATTGGAGCGTGTGTGGGGCGGCGCGGAATACATCGACCCCGGCACCGTGACCGTGCATGTTCGCCGCCTGCGTGAAAAAATCGAAACCGACCCGTCGAAACCAAAACATTTATTGACCGTGTGGGGCGTGGGATACAAATTCGAAGCATGAAATCTTTAACTGCGCGTTTCATTTTGGGCGTTCTATTAATTGTTGCGCTCTCGTTGGGAGTCTTCATCCTCTTGATGTCGCCGCCATTGAGCGACCTGCGGTTGATGGCAATGTTCCTCGGCATCACAGCGCTGGTCTCAGCATTGGTTGGATACAGTGCCTACAAATTAGGCTGGTTGAATCTTTCACCGACGTTACGCTGGTCCCTGCTGGGCGGATATGCGCTTTCAAGTCTGCTGACATTTTTCAACGTGTGGTTCTCTGCGCAGATGATGTTTGCCAGCAAACACGATTTGCTGCTTGCCATTGTGCTTCTCTTCTTTGCCGGTGGCATGGCGATGGCTCTTGGATATTTTCTTTCCAGCACCATCACAGATCGCATTCATCTGCTCAAAGGCGCAGCGGAAAAACTTGCGGAGGGAGATCTGAAAACGCGCGTGCCCGTGGACGGGCGCGATGAAGTGGCCGCACTTGCTCACACCTTTAATCAAATGGCCGAACAGCTCGAAGCCGTGGACAAAAAACAACGCGAACTCGAACGCATGCGCGCCGATCTGATCGCGTGGGTGGGACACGATCTGCAAACGCCGCTGGCTTCGGTGCGCGCGATCCTTGAAGCGTTGGAAGATGGAATGGTGGATGACCCTGATACGGTCAAACGATATTTAAATACCGCGCAGCGCGATGTGCGTTCGCTTTCCGTGCTGATCGACGATCTATTTCAAATGGCACAACTCAACACCGGCGGCATCCCTTTGGATCGTGCGCCTTCCTCGCTTGCCGATCTCATTTCAGACACGCTTGAATCTTTTTCAGAGCTTGCTTCGCGCCAGGGAGTCAAACTCGAAGGCAGTGTCGATTCAAATGTCGATCCGGTACAAATGGATACGCAGCGCATCGGACGCGTATTAAATAATTTGGTGGGCAATGCATTGCGTCACACCCCGAGTCAAGGTGAGGTAAAAGTCATCGCGCGGCGAACAAGCAACGGTGTGGAAGTGACCGTTTCCGATTCAGGCGAAGGAATCCGTGCTGAGGATCTCCCTCGTGTCTTTGAAAGTTTTTATCGCGGAGAAAAATCCCGCAGCCGTTCGACGGGCGGTGCAGGCCTGGGGCTTGCCATTTCACGCGGCATCATCCATGCACATGGCGGCGAGATCAGCGTACAAAGCCAGGCCGGCCGCGGCAGTCAATTCATTTTCACCCTGCCTTAACAAAACTCTCAGGCGTGCGTAATCTTTTCGTAAGGAAGTTTTCCTACAATGGGAACATCTGATGAGGTATCTTATGAAAAGATTTTTAACTGGATTTTTATTGCTGTTGATGACCGCCTGCGCCGCATCGACTCAATCCTCCGAATCTGTCATGCCGAAAATGGAACCCGCTTCACTGCCCGACCTCGGGCCTGCTCCTGAACTAACCAACACCACCTGGCTGAACGTGGACTCACCCCTGCGCCTCGCAGACCTGCGCGGAAAAGTAGTGGCCCTGGAAATGTGGACCTTTGGCTGCATCAATTGTCAGCATGTAATGCCTTCGTTGAAAACATGGGACCAAACCTACCGCGATCAGGGATTGGTCATCATCGGCAATCATTATCCCGAGTTTTCATTTGAAGAAGATTTATCCAATTTACAAAATGCTGTTGCAGAATATGAGATCCAATATGCTGTTGCACAGGATAACGACGGTGCTACCTGGAAGGCGTACAAAAATCAATATTGGCCCGCGTTATATTTGATCGATAAAAAAGGACACCTCCGCTACGTCCACATTGGTGAAGGCGGATATCAAAAGACGGAAGAGGCCATTCAGGCCTTGCTGGCTGAAACTTATTGAGGTTCTATCGAGAGCTGAACCCCCGATAGAGCAAGATCAGAGAAAAACATTATCAATTCAAAGGAGAGAAACAATGAGCAATCCATTTAAATCCGTACCGATCCGTTCGTATGAAATTACCCCAAAGGATGTGTATTTTTCACGCCGCGATTTTATCAAGGCAGCCGGTGTGGTGGCAGGCAGCGTGGCGCTCGCCTCGTGCGCACCCAATGCCGGTGAACCCTCAGAAGCCACAGTTGCCGCAGAAAACCCTGTGACAATTTCCGGGAAAACGACTGACGAACTCGGCGATCCCCTAAATTCATTTCAAGATATTACGAACTACAACAACTATTACGAATTCACCACGGATAAGGAGGGAGTTGCGCCATTATCCCAGGGCTTTACCCCCAAACCCTGGAGTGTTGAAGTCAGCGGCATGGTCAAGAAACCGAAGATCTATGCCTTTGAAGACCTTCTCAAGAATTTCACGCAGGAGGAGCGCATTTATCGCCTGCGATGTGTGGAGGCATGGAGCATGGTCATCCCATGGACCGGGTTCACACTTGCCAGCCTGCTCAATGAAGTGGAGCCTACCTCCGATGCAAAATATGTCCGCTTTGAAACCGTGATGCGTCCCGAAGAAATGAAGGGACAAGGTAGTCCGTTCTATCCGTGGCCCTACCAGGAAGGGCTGCGCCTCGACGAAGCGATGAATGATCTCACCCTGCTTGCTACAGGCCTGTATGGAGAAGATATGCCCAATCAAAACGGTGCACCGATCCGCCTCGTGGTCCCGTGGAAGTACGGATTCAAATCCATCAAGTCTATTGTCAAGATCGAGCTGACAGACAAGCAACCCGAAACACTTTGGAATACGACCGCTCCCAATGAATACGGGTTTTATTCCAACGTCAACCCGGCTGTGGATCATCCCCGCTGGTCACAAGCCAGTGAACGCCGCATCGGTGAATTAAGCCGCCGCGCAACCCTGCCATTCAACGGGTATGGCGATCAGGTCGCCTCACTGTATGAAGGCATGGACCTTAGTGTCCATTACTAAATAAAAACTGCCCTGCTGGGAACCCCAACAGGGCAGTAAAATGTTACTTCATGAACAAACCACGCTTCACACCCCTTCAGATCGCCATGCATATCTATGCATGGTCTGTCATTATCATTTTACTTTTCAAATTTTTTACCAATGGTTTTTCCGCAAACCCCATTCAAGATTTGGAACGTGCCACAGGCCGTCATGCCATCACCATGTTGGTGCTCTCGCTCGCCTGCACCCCTCTAAATACAGTCTTCAAATGGAGTGAACCGCTCAAACGCCGTCGCGCGCTGGGCTTGTATGCTTTGTTTTATGCAACCATTCACTTCATTATTTATCTTGATCTCGATTACGGTCTGGCATGGAATTTGATCATTCCAGAGGTGCTTCAGAAGCCGCGGCTGATCGTCGGGTTTCTTGCGCTCCTTTTGATGATTCCGCTGGGCATTACTTCCTTCGATATCTGGAAGCAGCGCCTTGGAAAAAACTGGAAGCAACTTCACAAGATCATATATTGGATTGCGCCATTGGCCGTCCTGCACTATGTGTGGAGCAAAAAGGGGAACCTTCTCTCCCTTCAAGGGGAGGTATTAAAGCCCGCGCTTTATGGGCTGGCTGTGATCATCTTCCTGATTCTGAGACTCCCCGCGATTCGAAAAGCCTTCGCTTCTTTCTCGCTCCGAAGGCGGCTTCCGTCCGAAAAGCAGTAGGGGCACAGCGACGCTGTACCCCTACCTTATTTAAAATATCCCGCGAAGGAATATCAACAAACCGATGAATGCGAGCGGAACGCCTACAATTGCGCCCACGATCGTCAGGCTGACGATCACGCCCACGATCATGAATACGATCCCGAGCACCATGGCCACAAATCTGCCGGTAAATTCGACAATGCCTGCGATCAACTTCCACAAGGCGACGAAGGGCCATAAGTACCAGGGAATATGAGATTTTGAATGAGTTGTCATGAGTGCCTCCTGAATAGATGTATGAAATATACGGCCTTCTTCAAAAAAGGATGCATTAACAGGAAATAAGTACTCTCGCAAAATAATTTTGGAAGGGCTATAATTCCAAAATGGCTACCAAAACTAAAAAATCCGAACCAATTGTTTTAGAAGAAGAGGTGCAAGTGATCGAAGAGCCGAAAGACTCGGAAGATTTCATCACCTTCAAGCGCAGTCACTTTTATTCTGTGCTCGTCGTGCTGGCTTTCGCTGTTGGGGTGCTGGTCGGCTTCGTTGCCTGGGGACGCGGCAGCAGTGCGGTCGCTGTAAATCCGCAGGCTGCCGCAGGGAATGTTGCGCAAGGCGGGGCGGATGTGATCGCTTCGCCGGCACCGCCGCAATACGTCCGCTATGATATTCCCACGGAGGGCTACCCAAGCCTCGGCCCGGCCGATGCGCCGATCACCATCGTGGAATTCAGCGATTACCAGTGTCCCTTCTGCAGCCGCTTCCATGATGAAACTTATCAGGCATTGCTGGATGCATACCCGGGTCAGATCCGTTTTGTTTATCGCAACCTGCCTCTTGGCTTCCACCAGAACGCGCAAATGTCTGCGGAAGCTGCGCTGTGCGCTGGAGACCAGGATAAATATTGGGAAATGCATGAAGTTCTGTTTGCCAATCAAGCCTCTTTGAACAATCCGGAAGGCACAACCCTTGAGCAGGTGACTTACAATGAATATGCCCAGGGACTTGGATTGGATGTCACTGCTTTCGAAGACTGCATGACCACGCATAAATTCGCTCAATTCATCAAGGATGACATGGCGTTCTCAACGGATCTCGGCGTGCAATCGACGCCCACCTTCTTCATCAACGGTCTCGCCATTGTGGGTGCACAACCGCTTTCGAACTTCAAGCAGTTGATCGACAAGGAACTGGCTGGGGAAATCCCAGAATCGTAATCCTTCAGGGCTGGTGCAATGCACCAGCCCTGATTTTTTTACCACCCGATAATTCCTCCGCCAGCTCGTGGAAAGGATGCCTGATTTATTAAGGTTAATAAATTTTATGGAATGAAAAACCTTTGGTATCATACGCTCGATTGACCTTGAAAGATCATTTTGTTGATGCGAGGAATGCATGAAAAAATTTGTGGCGATTGCAGGGAACATCGGTGTGGGGAAATCAACCCTCGTTAAAATGCTGTGCGACCAAATGGAATGGGATCCATTTTACGAACCCGTCACTGAAAACCCCTATCTCTCCGACTTTTATCACAACATGTCCGCCTGGGCGTTCCACTCGCAGGTGTTCTTTCTGACCCATCGCCTGCGCTCGCATTTCAACCTTGCACAGCATCCTCATTCCGTGGTTCAGGATCGCAGTGTATACGAAGACGCTGAAATATTCGCCAGAAATCTTTATCGCCAGGGCAATATCACGGACCGTGATTATCAGACCTATCGCGAATTGTATGAAACCGCAGTGCAGTTCCTGCCGCCGCCCGATCTTGTGATCTACCTGCGCGCTTCGGTGGATACTTTGATGAATCGCATCGACTCCCGTGGACGTGAATACGAGCGCAAGATCTCTCCTGAATACCTGCAAAACTTGAACGACTTGTACGAATCATGGATCGAGAACTTTACACTCTGCCCCGTGCTGGCCGTCCCGGCCGACGACCTGGATTACGTGGCCCACACCGGCCACTTGAGGCTGATCGTTTCCAAGGTCGACGAAAAGTTGACCGGCAAAGAGGAAGTGGTCTTTGAAGCTGAGGAAGTGGCACGCGCCGCTGAGGATTAAACAAAAGAGCGCCTGATGGCGCTCTTTTTATTTGGATCATTTTTTTTCGATCAACTTCAGTGTGAATTTCGTTTTCTTGTTCCCTTTCAGGACAGTGACTTTTCCCTGAATATCCACCCTGGCTCCATCCTGGATCACGATATCTCCACGCACTTCCACATCCGCATTCCTGCCAAAAGTTACATTGGCCCCTTTACCGATCGTGAGGGTGGGTTCATCCGTGATCAATTGGAAGAGACTGCTGCAATGGCTGCAACGGACGCGCTGTTTGCCGGCATCCTCAAAATTAGTGGACCCGCACTGGGTGCATTCATAGGTTTCCATCATTAATCCCCCGATTCACAGGGTTTTCTTCGCTTAACGGATTTGGATGGGGATAACAACAAAGCAATATATCCATGTAATTCACGCCGCAGAAGTACGGACATAGGGAAATATTCTTGACCGCGCATTTGTGATCCTGCGTCTCTTCCGCTTCATTCCACGGGCATGTATCCTGGTGCCACAGGATCTTGTCTTTGGGGGTCGCCATGTCGATATCCATGTTGGCTCCCTTAAGTTCCTTGATCAACGGATTCATCTTTTATTCCTTTGCAATGCCTCGTCTTTTTTATAGATCATCCATCCCGTCATACTCGGAGTATTTGACCGTATTCCTGCCGTCGTTCTTGGCCGCATACATCAACACATCGGCCAATTTGATCAATTGATCCGTGGTTTTCGGGGCTGTTTTACAGGTGACAATCCCAACGCTGAAAGTGACGGGCCATTTTTTGTGCTGCATTTCCTCGCGAAGAATCCCCTGGATCTTGCTGAAAACGATGCGGGCGGACTTTTGATCGGTCTCGGGGAATAGGAGCGCAAATTCGTCGCCGCCCAAACGCGCAATAAAATCCGACTTTCGAATGTTCTTCCTGATCGAATTCGCGAATTGGATCAAAAGCTGGTCACCTGCCGGGTGCCCAAAGCGGTCATTCACAGACTTAAAATTGTCGATATCGATATAGGCGATAGTGAACGGGCGTTGGCTGCGCTGAAAACGGTCGATCTCCATTTGCAGGATCTCGTAGAAATAACGCGCGTTGATCGAGGTGGTCAGCTGGTCGGTACGGGTCAACTCCATTGAATTCTTCAACGAGGACAACAGGACCGTGATAATGGCAAAAAAGGCAAGACGAATGAAGGAATTCCAGATCGGGACCAGTGGGGAGGAATAGGTTTGCCCGGTAACGCTTTCAGCCGCCAGCCAGACAAAGGCACTGATCAGGGAGGAAACCAGCCCCCATCTTCGGTTGGTGCCCCAGGTGATCATGGCAATGGGCAACACATAGAACACGGAGAACGCGAACTCGGACCCCGAAAGGTAATCGGCAACGCCGATGATACAAATTAATATCATCCCCAGAAAGACAAGCAGGGGTTTATTTTGTTTCTCGAGCCATGCCGCAATATTCATTTTTTCTATCTATTCGACAAATGATTCCCATTTACTGCGATTCGCTGGGACAAAGACATCATTGCCCCAGCCGCTGGCATCCCAGAACATCGTGCGCCACAGGTTGGCGCCGTATCCGCGGCATTCCGCGATCAGGAAGGCTTCGGGAAGTGTATCGGGCAGGTCACAAACAGGAGACTCAAAGCCTGCATCGGGCATGACGGGAACTTCGCCATCCCGTGAATTGATCAGATTGGGCGTGGGGATGCAATCCTCATACCAGGAGCCGCTGCCATCGGGGAAAAGCCGGCACACGGACTGGTCCTCGACCTTTGCGATCTTATACGTGCGCGAGTCATACACCTTGTTGTTGGAATTCAACAAGCGGACCGTGTCGCCGCCGTCGCTGAGCAGGATGTTGGTCTGCAAGCCGTAGAATGCGATCCGCTCTCCGGGCTTCAAGGTGACGCTGGGCAGCGTAAATGGATTGGACCCCAGGTTTGCCTCGTCATCGAGCTTCCAACCGCCCAGGTTGATATCCACGGGCCCCAGGTTCTTGATCTCGATGAACTCGTCGAAGACATCGACGTTTCCATCCTGATTCCAATCGAAGCCGGGGCGGGGGAGGAATTCGTTGATCACAGGCCGGCCCACGGGAACAGCCGTTGGCAAGGGAGTGGAAGTACGTGTGGAAGTGGCGGTTCGGCTCGGCGTGGGCGTGACAGCGGCCGCCCAGTTCTGTGCTCGTGGCGTTCCGTTCATGGCTCTTGGATTTGTCGTGCAATTCACACTCACTGTACAGCCGTTGGGAAGGCCGGCATCCAGCCCATTCTTGACCACGCCCGTATTGGTAAGCCAGGTCGTGGGGCTGTCTGAAACGATCACCCCGCTTTTCATCAAGCGTTCCATGCTGCCAAACGTGGAGGTGCTGCCGGCAGGCCATGAACCGCCATCGATATTGGCAGAGTCAATTCGTATTCCATTGTTTTCCAAATACAGTTTTTCGCCGCTGTTCGAGAGCTCCCCTGTATAGATCTGGTCTGCAGTGATATCGGAAACCGTGGTGTCATCCGTGCGTTCCAGCAGGAAGTAGCCATCGTCCTGAATGACCCCGCTCAAACTGATGGAAGGAGAACCATCCTCGGAGCGCAGCACCCATCCAGTTAAATTGGTACAACCAATGCCGCCGGCGGGATTGTATATTTCGATCCATTCATCTCCCGTGCTGGCGGCAGTCCCAGCCCATGCAATTTCGTTGATGACCAGGGAAAGGGGCGTTGAGGTGTTGGAGAGAGTACAGTTTGGAGTTAATGTAATTGTGGGGGTTGATGTCGTTGTAAAAGTAGCTGTAGCAGAACCAGTTGGAGTTGAGGTCCCAGTTTCTGTGGGAGTAGTTGTAATGGTAGGCGTTTCGGTGTTTGTCGGAGTAGCTGTTGACGGAGCACATGAAGAAATAGCACTCGATGAATTTTGTGGATTGCTAGTAGAACTATTCCATATAAAATCCGATAAATTGTTTTCTGTATCTTCACAGTTACCACCAATCCCTACTACAATGCGTTCGTAACTTTGATTCGCTGTTCCACTTAACTCTCCTAGTACGGCCCCTTCTTTATATGCTGAATTATTGTTCATTCCAACTTGATCTATAGGAGTAACCAGATCAAACGAAGTGAAAATCGCTATACCACCATCATCACTGATGCCCGTTCCATAAGTTGTATCTGCAGTACCAGCATAAGTACTTCCAGTATGGGTTATTAAGTAATAACCACCAGCAGGAATAACGGTGCTAGCTGGTATCGTTTTGCGATTGCTGGTACCTGGTATAGGCGTATTTGCATTTGAACCCCAAACTTGCCACCCACTAATATCAATTGATGATAAGGTAGGGTTATGTAATTCAATAAATTCATCATTCCCTCCTAACTGTCCCCTTGTCCTAAACTCACTAATAACAATATGGTTTGCAAGCGTTTTATAGGGAGCAGCCCCCACCTGCTGCTCCACGCGCGGAACGAAGAGCCCAGCGCAGAGCAAAGTCAACAGGGCCGAAGCGAGGAGCGCGCGAAAGAGTGGGGCTTGTTTTTGCATGAATTTAGGTGTGGATTCTGCTTCCAGTGCCGCACCAATTCTCGGCGGCGTATGAAGCGGAACGTCCCTTGGCGAAATTATACCCGCCTTGGGCGTGAGAATATCCGCCCTTTGTATCTATTATCCACTAAAAAAAGAAGAGACAGCCTTCCTGAAAGGGCCGTCTCCTGTAAATTCTTTTCTGTTATCTGGGTTCGACCACCAGTTTGATGGCGGTGCGTGTCTTTTCCTCGATCTCCACATCCACAAACTCAGGGATGCACACCACATTGATCTCGTCGGTCTTGAGATAATTGATGGCCAGCACCAAGGCTTTGACAGCCTGATTGACCGCGCCAGCACCGATCGCCTGTACTTCAGCGCGCTTGTGCTCGCGAAAAACACCCGCGATGGCCCCAGCGACTGCAGAGGTACGGGAGTTGGCTGAAACTTTGATCACTTCCATGGCAACCTCCCAAGGTTGGCTAAGAGGGGACGACAATAGTTTTCGGGATTCTACAGTAATCTCGATTCATTATCCTTATTGTAATTATATAGATATGGAATAGTAATATTAGTAGGGCCTGTGGAGAGTGTGGATAAAAGAGATTCACCCCCACATACAGACGGACTCATCACGCATCCCACCAAACCTGCGGTTGATTCGACTTTTCAATCATTCGCCACGCTGTGGATTGAATCTGGATAACTTATCCACAATCTGCGCGGTTATCAACAGTTTCCACAAGCTTTCCATATATTGGATTTTAAAGAAATCACCCCCCATATCTGGGGGGTAAGCATTTGGGGTTATCCGATGGTTATTCGAACAAACGGTCTTATTGTCCACAGGCAGAGGTGTTTCTCCACAGTTTTTAGGGACTTTTCCACAGGCTGGGCGATTTATCCTAATATTTTGACTAGACAACTACCCCCAAATGTGGCGACTATCGGACAATCCAGGTGGCCTTTTGTGAAATATGGTTCAATACACCCTGCTCTACCGCCGTCCTCGGCGGTGTTTTCATATGATTCTTGCGCCGAGGACGGCGCAATGAGCTACCTGGATTTTCCACAAATTTAATAGCCAGGTTGGAAACCTGACCTACAACCCGTTCGCAGCAGCGATTCCATCAAGGAGAATTTCGATCTCGTCGATGTATTGATCGAGGCCCTCCACCCGCTCCTGAAAATTTTCACCTAATCCCAGCTCATTCACGGCGCTTTGCCAAAAGCCGAGGTGGTCTCCTTGAAGGACTTCCGCTGAGAAAGTCCATGTGCTGAGCAGCGGCCAGAGCGCAGCCTGCGGGTTTTCTCCGTCCAAAATGGCCTTGATGGCCTTCTCGTAGTAGTTGAGTCGTGTGGTGTGGATGCGCAGGTCAACGGCGGGGTTCTCGCCCGCCACCTTGAAGGCGGATTTCCAGTCACCGAGCCATGCGGCCATCCTTTCAACACTGACCTGATTTGCGCCAATCAATCCGTAGGCGCCGATCGAAAGCCCGGGATTTTGAGCGGCCTCCGCGCGGAATGGGAGTTCCAACAGCAGGCGCCGCTCTTGGATCGGTTCGCCCGTGATCTCTGCCACCGTATTGATCGCATGGTAGAGGGATTTCATATATTTTTTGATCTCAGCAGGGCCGGCCTGCCCTTCCACTTCGGTCAGGTCCGTCCAGATTTGGCGGGCATGAGCCAGTAATTTGCGGCAGCGTTGCAGCATGAGCGGAGGCTGTTCAAACTCAAACCCGGCGCGCAGGCTGGCCTGCACAAAGTCAAAGAACTTCTCGCGTTCATACAGCAGCATCGGGTCGTACATTTCATAGCCCAGCCAGGGATCGCCGCGCAATTCGCGTGGATTCTTGAACTCATCCTTCCCGCGGCGGCTGATATCCAGGTGAAAATCAGGGGTGAGCTTGACGAACTCTCGGGGTTTTGTGGGGGTGTTTTTGCTGACCAGCACGATATCGATATCGGCGGTGCCGCCCAGCATGGGTTCCACATTGAGCAGGGACCCGGTCAGATAGGCAGCGATGATCTCCGGGTCGTTGTAGGCCCGTTCCTGCGCCGTTTCCTTGGCAATACGGATGAGTGACTCACGTGTGACGCGCATAAATGTCCTTGTATCTGTAGGGGCGACCCGCCCAGCGAGGGCCAAGCGCCTTGATTTTCTCTTGAAGGGTCGCCCCTACTACTCGAGAGGCAGACTCTGCTGAAACGGAGTCAGCCCGAGGGTTTCGCGGATGCGGTTCTCGATCAGCTTGAGATGTTCCATGTTTTGAATGATGTTCAACTCATTGCTGTCGATCTTCAACACGGGCGTATGGTCAAATGGCCTGGAGAAGAAATCCTCGTACGCCATGTTCAGTTCGTGGATGTAATCGCGCTCCATCTGCCGTTCGTAGGGACGGTCGCGAAAGGCGATGCGCTGCATAAGTGTTTCGGTGCTGGCTTGCAAATACACCAACAGGTCCGGCTTGGGAATTTTTTCGCCGAGCGCCTCATGGACTCTGTAGTACATGTCCAGTTCATCGCCCTTGATGTTGATGCGGGCAAAGAGCGAATCTTTTGCGAAGGTGTAATCTGCGATCAGGTTCTTTCCTGCGGCGAGTGCCTGCGGTACTTTGCTGTTTTGCTGATGATAGCGGCTGAGCAGGAAGAAGATCTGCGTTTGAAATGCGTAGCGTGCGCGGTCCCCATAGAAATCGGAAAGAAACGGATTTTCCTCAAAAACTTCGAGCAGGACTTCTGCATCGAACGTATTTTGTAGCATGCGGGCCAGTGTGGTCTTTCCGACCCCAATGACACCTTCAATGGCAATATACATGAACCAACACTCCGTAATTGATGTAAGTTAAGGATACCATAACCCTGCCCGCTCGGGGGCTTTACCACTTCGTGGCACGAGAGACTCCGAGCGGGCAGGGAAGTTATAATTCTCTTCAATGAAACCTGTGATCTGCATCACCCCATTTGTAAAAGGCGGCGGAGGCATGGCCTCCTTTCGTTTGAAATTTGAGCAGGGACTTCAATCCCGCGATGTGATCATCAACCACGACCTGACCATCAAATCCGATGCGGTGTTGGTGATCGCCGGCACGCGTAATTTATGGCAGCTGCATCAGGCGCGCAAACGCGGTGTGCGCATCGTCCAGCGCCTGGACGGGGTCAACTGGGTGCAGCGCGTGCGCTGGACCGGTCCGCGGTATCACATCCGCGCGGAGTATGGGAATTTTATGCTCTCGCTCATTCGAAGAAGATTTGCAGACCGCGTCATATATCAAAGCGAATTTATTCAGCGCTGGTGGAACGATTGGTATGGAGAAGTCCGCGCCCCTTCGACGGTAATATTGAATGGAATCAATCTGGAACGATATTCGCCTGAAGGAAAGCATGATCGCCCGAAGGATCGATATCGCCTGCTTTTACTGGAAGGAAGTCTCGCCGGCGGATTGAATGCCGGCCTGTTTCATGGCGTGGCCCTTGCGGAAAAACTTGCGGAAAGGCACCCCATGGAAGTGGTGGTGGCAGGCAAAGTCGATGAATCGACACAGGTGAAATTGCAAAGCAAGGTGCCCGTGAAATTTTTAGGCACGATCCCGCGTGAGGAAATTCCACAATTAGCACGTTCTTCGCATCTGATGTATTGTGCCGAGGTCAACCCGCCGTGCCCGAATTCGGTGGTCGAAGCGTTGGCTTGCGGACTTCCTGTCATTGGATTTGACAGCGGCTCGCTCAAAGAATTGGTTGGTGATCATGCCGGGCGGATCGTTCCTTACGGATCGAATCCATGGAAGCTGCAAACGCCTCATATCGCGGCGTTGGCTGATTCAGCGGAAGAAGTTTTATCAAAGCAGGAGCAGTTTCGGGCCGCGGCGCGGAAGCGTGCCGAGTCCATTTTAGGTTTGGACCGGATGGTCGATGCCTATTTGAAGGTATTGTTGGGATGATCAAGTATTCCGGCAGGCTGGCTTTGCAGCAGCGCGTGCTCCCCAGTTATCGCGTCCCGTTCTTTGATTTGCTCGCGAGTCAGTGCGACGGCGGCATGAGTGTGTTTGCCGGACAGGCGCAGAAAGTAGAAATGATCGCGAGTGGGAAAACACAAATCGCGAAACATAGCGAAACAAAAAATATTCACTTGCTCGGTGGTATGTTCTATCTTTGTTATCAACAGGGGTTTGTGAATTGGCTGGAGGAATGGAATCCCGACGCGCTGATCGTCGAGGCGAACCCACGATATCTGTCCACATCGTCTGCGGTGAAATGGATGCACCAGCGCGGACGAAAAGTGATCGGCTGGGGGCTGGGTTCCCCAACGGTCCATGGAATTAGAAAACAACGGAGACTTTCATTTATCAGTCAATTTGACGCGATGATCTCCTACAGTCGACGCGGCGCGGATGAATATGCGGCGCTGGGTTTTGCACGCGAAAAAATATTTGTGGCGCATAATTCGGTTTCGCCGGCGCCCAGTTCCTCAATGACTCACAGACCTTTGACCTTTGACCTTCGACCTTGCATTTTATTTGTGGGAAGATTGCAATCGCGTAAACGAGTCGATCATTTATTGCGTGCCTGCGCTGAAATGGTATCCAAGCCGCGTTTAATGATCGTCGGCGACGGACCGGAACGTGATGCGTTGAGATCATTTGCGCAGGAAATTTATCCATCCGCGGAATTTATCGGCGCAAAGCACGGATTGGAACTCAAACCGTACTTTGAACAAGCTGATCTTTTCGTCCTGCCTGGCACCGGCGGACTCGCCGTGCAGGAAGCAATGAGTTACGGATTGCCGGTTATTGTGGCAAAAGGGGACGGCACGCAGGATGATCTGGTGCGCGAGAATAACGGCTGGCAAATTCCCCCGGAAGATTATGATGCATTGGTTTCCACAATGAAAAACGCGCTATCCAATATAGCGCGTTTGCGGGAGATGGGGAAAGAATCGTTTCGGATCGTTTCGGAGGAGATCAATATCGGGAAGATGGCCGAAGTTTTTGTACGGGCATTAAATTCCATTTAACCGCAAAGCACGCCAAGGTCGCTAAGAAAACTTTGCACTCTTTGCGTGCTTTGCGGTTAACAATTACGGTAATTTCACCTGGGTGGAAATCACAAATCCTTCCACGCCGCTCTTTGTTCTCACATTGATCCATTTACTCTCCTTGCCAACTTTTGCCCGTGCCTTCTTTTCATCTTCAATGACGGTCAATTGTGATTTCATCGGTTCTGTTGCAAAGACCTTGGCTTTTTGCGATGCGGTCTCATAGATTTTTGCGCCCAGTCTTCCAACCTTTGAATTCACAACCACATAAAAAGAAGATTCTGGTGCGGTGGGAGCAGGTTGCGGATTGGGGGAAGATGTTGGTGCAGTCGTTGGGGAGGAAGTGGCCGGCGTGCTCGCGGCAGGCGCAGGCGTGCTTGTTTGGACTCTTTCCAGATACCACGCGGCAGCAAACCCTTCCTTGCCATTCTCGGTTCGCACGCGCACCCATTGATTCACGCCGCCGATCTTTGATTCGCCGTCGGCTTCCAGCAAAGTTAATAATGAACCAGCAGGAGTCACAACCACGATATTTGCCGTGCTGGATGTGTCGATGCTGGAACGAACATTCAACCCCCAGGTCACTTCCGCTTTGACTCGGGCGTAGGGTCCGCCGGTCGTGGGCGTGGCAGTTGTCGGCGTGGTTTGAGGCGTGCTGGTCGTTCCACCTGAGCCGTAGGCTTCATACAAAATCACATGCGAGATCGCACGCTGCAGCGTGCGTCCCTGCGCGTATCGTTTCATCAACAGATCTTCCTTTGTGATGTCTGTTTGATACGGCCATGGGTCGAGCATCAAATAATCATTTCCCTTGCGCGCGTACAACACCACCCAATGCGTTTGAATACCCTCCGACGGAGAACGATCCACTTGCACAATGGCAGGCTGACCGGCGGCAATTGCCGCATCAATTTGTGAAAGTGGCGCATCACTGTTGCCGCATGGGATGAAAGCCTTCAAGGAAACTTTTGGATAAATTTTGCCGACCGCACCCCACACAATGCCTGCGCCGGCAAATCCGCTCACGTTCTTAAGCTTTTGATTCAGTGTTTTTGGGGTTTCGTTATATCCGTGCCCGTTGAGCAGCATGGTCACCGCGGTCAATGCGCAGCCCACATAACCGATGGTATCTTCGGCGGTGCCGAAGCCGAGGATGTCCTGTTTCCATTTTGGATCCTGCTGGGAATAATAAACGAGTTGGAATGCCATGGGACCTCACTTGATCTAATAAAATAATGACCGGATTATACACGCGCCTCGAACTTAACAGACGCCTGCCTCCACCCATCAGGCTTTTATCGCCGCCTGATGAAAATTCACAATGCTCTCAATGAACTGTTTTTGGCCCGAGGCATAATGCGTGGCGAGCGAATTCAAACGAAAAATGAGAGTCTTGCCTTCTTTCAATTCAATTGCGACCATCTTCTGGTTGAGAAATCCGCTGGGCTTGATGGACTTGATATCTGTGTAGGGAATCTCAGCCATTTCTTTGTTCACCGTTTTCAGGGATGCAACTCCCATTTCAGTGGCGATCAGGAACAGGCGTTTGCGTGTGAGTGCGGCAAAGAAATATCCATCGCCGATCAGGCTGAGTCCGTGCGAAACTACGGACATGGTCAATGATTTTGTGAAAAGAAAACCTGTCACCTCAATGCCTTCGCCGGGGGACAGGCGCGGTGAAATTTCCTTGTGAACGAACTCATCATATTTGTGCATGGCTTTAATCCTGTTATTCCTTGGTTACCTTTAATGTAATTTGATAATCAGGTTCGCCAATGGAAAAAGTGTTGCTTTCCGGGTATGGCAGTACGCTGATGATCTTGACCAAATATCTATCCACCGTCGTTCGATCCTTAATGCCTTCAAATTCCATGTCCGGGGCGAGACCCAGAATATCTGTAAATGTTTGCAGAACTTCTGTAGTTTGTGTGCCACCTTGATCACGAATGGCAAGTGATAGCGTTACCGGCCCACTCATTGCACACTCCTTGCCAAGCGGGCAGCGCGAATCTCCTGAAAGGGAAACAAAAGTGATGGTGATTCCAGCGTCACTAACTTCTGCAGTTTGACCTTCAAATAAAGAAAACTCTGAGGCTGTTTTAGCAGTCACGGACTCAGGCACCTCTGCCTGGCAGGCGGATAAACAAAGAACAAGAAAAATAGATGCAATAATTGTTGGAATTTTCATTGAACGATTCCTTTTTGTTTGCGATAGGTTTCAAGGATTATTAAATAGATTGAAACCAGTATCAATGAAGTGGACAAAAAGGAAAATCCCCATTTGGTATAGTCATTCCATGTTTGGAACAGATTGACAATAAAGATGCTGGATAACCCCATGGATAAAATGATAAAAGATTTTATCCATCGGCTCCTGGTTGTCCAAAATAACGACAGCTGCACAAAAGGTAAAAAAATGAAATAGTGATGCCATGAGGTTTCCACAAGAAAGGGCAATGTACAAAACAGGAGAGAGATGGATAGAATACTGTTTGCCTCGATATTCTTTTTATTCATAACCCATAAAAGCATGAAGTTGAATAGGGCTATTGCCATTCCAGCAATCCGTAATATTTGTGCGACAAAAACACGGGCGGTACTGATTTCAAAAAGCCGCATAAATACATAAGGAAAGTATTGCGTGTTGGGGTTGCTGGCGGTATCACCGATCACGGAGAGTTTTTCAAATGTTGCGGCCAGGAACCCGATCCAGCCGCCCACACCCAGAAAGATAACCGGTAAAAAGATTAATAGGGATATACAGGTGAAGATAAAGAAGATTGTTGCGACCCTGTCCCGTTTGAGCAGGAAATATAAAAAGAAAATTGCCGGGTAGTATTTGATGGATGCGCTGATGCCCAGCAGAATACCTGCCAGGACAGATCTTCCTGCTTTGTGTGCGGAAAATGCCGCAATAGTTGTTACGACTATGATCACGCTGACCTGCCCCCATTTAAAATTATGTATAACAGGCAATGATGTAAAAAACAATATGAAATAGAAGTATTGCATCTTTGCAATGCCTTTTGTTAGCTGCCTGTATGGAAGGAGGAAAAGAAGCAGAGTGAATAGCAATTCAAATCCACCCCAAACGATTGTGGCTAATTCAATGGGAAACCGTCCGAACCCGGAAGTGAACATCGCAAAGAAGGGAGAATATATAAATCCGTACAGTGGCAGTTTTGTCTCAAAGATGGTTTGTGCTGTAGGGTGATAGTGCAGGACAAAATCACAGAACAATACTTCGCATGGATCCACCTTGTGAACGAAGTTTGTCACATTTCCCCACATTAGATAAAAGTATAGAAATATGCCGCACGCAATAAACACAAATGGCAATAATAGTTGAACCCGGTTTTTTTTCTGCATGTTAGTCCATTGTTACGGGTAGTTTTGAAGAAGCCAATCCCCACTCGCTCCACGAGCCATCATAGACGGAAAGATTTTGATAGCCCGCCTGTTCTGCCGCCAGGGCTAGAATGCAGGCGGTAACACCCGAACCGCACGAGAAGATCATCTTCCTGTTTTTATATCCCTCGAAAATAGATTGAAGACCGGGTTTGGATTTCAACATTCCGTTTTCAAGTACACTGGAAAACGGAATGTTGATTGCGTTGGGCATGTGCCCGCCTCGCAAGCTTTCGCGAGGTTCAGGCTCCAACCCTTTGAAGCGGCCTTCCGAACGCGCGTCCATCACGCTGAAATTGTCATCATTCAAGGCGTTTAAGACAATACTTGAATCAACGAACATTCCATCTTGCGGCTGGGAAATAAAATCCCCGCGTTTTTCAGGCTTTTCTTTCAGTTGTGTAACTGTCTCATAGCCGGCAGTGATCCAGGCGGGTAAACCGCCGTCCAACACTGCAATTTGGTCATGCCCCATTGCGCGGAACATCCACCATGCGCGCGGGCTGGCATAAACTCCCACATTGTCATACACCACAATCGCGCTGTTCTTGTTGATGCCCATCTTTTGCATTTCATCGCTAAAGAATTCTGGCGATGGCATCATGTGTGGCAGCGATGTGTTGTGGTCACGTATTTCGTTATCGAAGTCAAAGCGCAAGGAGTTTGGAATGTACCTTGTTGCCGCAGGACCTGTGTTTGCAACCGGGGTCACTGGTTTCATGCTTGCGTCGAGGACGATGAGGTTTTCCGCGGAAAGATTTTCTGCAAGGAATTGAACGGATACGAGGGAATTGGGAATTTTTACATTAGTCATAAGCCACCTGCCCATTTTTACCACGCTCAGGGAGCAATGGCAAACAGGCATTTGAGATAAGCACCCTCTTTAAATGTCACTGGATGATCCAATGCGTGGCCGGTTCGTTCGAGCTCACGCAGCGGCCGCCCCGCCTCTTTCGCGGACCTGTGAACTGCGTCGAAAAAACTAGCGGCATCCACACGGCTGGAGCAGGATGCCTGCACAAGGATTCCGCCTGGTTTCAATACATCCAGCCCAAGTTTGGTAAGGCGGCGATACGCAGATAATGCTGTTTCAACCTGAGATTGATTTTGTGCGAACATGGGCGGGTCAAGGATCACAATGTCAAAGAGGCGACGATGTTCCTTCATTTCAGATAACACTTCGAAGGCATCTTTGGTTATGGTTTCAAAAGTTGCGGCGCTGACATTCGGAAGATGTTTGTTGTGTTCAATGTTGCGCAGTGTGGCTTCTGTGGCTGGCCCGCTGAAATCCACGCTGACCACTTCCTTTGCGCCGCCATCTGCCGCATACAAGGAAAATCCGCCGGTGTAGGAAAATACATTCAACACTGATTTGCCCTTGGATATTCTTTTTACCCGCTCGCGGTTTTCGCGCTGGTCGAGGAAGAAGCCGGTCTTTTGTCCGTTGATGGGGTCACATTCAAAGGTGAGGCCATTCTCTTTGAACAGAAGCAGGCTTTCGGGAGTTTGACCGGCAAGAGTCATTCCATCCGTTAATCCATGTAAATACTTTGATTGTTTATTTAGCGAACGGCTGAGGCGCAGGATCAATCGTTCAAAGGGTTGTACTTCTTCAAGCGCAGAATAAACATCCTGTAAATGCGGAATCCATGCGAGGGTGTAAAGTTTGATGACAAGCGTTTCAGCGTAACGATCGATAACTAGGCCGGGCAATCCGTCGTTCTCTCCATGGATCAAACGATATCCATTTGTATCCTGTTTTTTCAGTGGTTCGCGCAATAATATTGCTGTATTTATTTTTTGCTTAAACCAATTTGAATCGATGGATGCGGGTTTCCCTTTTTGCAAAATGCGTAAACGAATCGGTGATGTTGGGTCATATAACCCGACGGCAAGGAATTGGCGTTTGGCATCAAAGACAACAGCAAGGTCGCCGGGCATGCCGCTATGGCTTTGCTCAATGATGGATTGATCGAAGACCCAGGGATGTCCCTGTCGAATGGCGCGTTCTGCAGGCGCGGCGACGCGCAGCGCGATTCGTTTGTCCGATGGATGGGGAAGGTCGGATAAAGACAACTTAAGTTCCACGCATTTGCAGCCCGGCTTTTTCGTAGATCGCATCGATGACCTGCATGTTCTTGATCGCATCATCTGGATTTGTGGAAAATGGTATCCCCGAATGAATTGCATTTACAAAAGTGCGTAATTGGGAAACATACGAATCTCCACCTTTGACCTGTCCACGTTTTACACCTTTTGTATTGCGGATCGTGATGAGATGGAACCAATGCGGCTGGAAGGGACTGACAACGGTCATTTCGCCAGCATCACCGCGGACTTTCAAAAACGAATCGAATAATCTCGGTGAAAGCATGTTGCAGATTACACGCGCTTCGGCTCCGCCTGGAAAACGCAGCAGAGACTCCATTCGAGAATCGACTTGCGGTCTGATCAACTTTGCTTTTGCTTCTGTGACAATTGGTTCTTCTCCCATCAAATAGCGGACCAGACTCACCGGGTAACAGCCTGCGTCCATTTGTGCGCCGCCGGCCAAGTCATATCGATAACGAATATTAGATAAGTTTGGCAGCAGAAAAGCAAAGCGCGCTTCAATCTTTTGAATCTTTCCGAGTTCCCCGCTGGAAATTACTTCCTTCATGTATGCAGTCAGTGGATGAGTGCGATAGGCAAAGGCTTCATAGAGCACCTTTCCTGTTTCCTTTGCGGCATTTGCCATTTCAACCGCTTCTTTTGCATTGGAGGAAAATGGTTTTTCGCAAAGCACATGCTTCCCAGCGCGTAATGCTTTGATCGTCCACTCGGCATGCAACCCGTTGGGCAATGGGTTATAGACCGCATCAATTTCTGGATCGTCAAAAAGATCTTGATATGTTTTATGCACACGTGGAATACGAAGCCTGCGTGCAAATTTTTCCGCCCGCTTCGGGTCACGTGCGGCAACGGCAGTGACTTGTATTTCGGGAGCTTTTTTTGCAGGGTTGGTCAATGCCATCGGGACAATGGCTGCCGCCCCGAGGATTCCGATGCGGATGGGGGAATTTGTCATGAACTACAGTTCCTTCATGATCTGTGCTTTCTTATTTTCGTATTCCGTTTTTGAGATCAGGTTTTCATCGTACATGTTCTTGAGCTCGCTCAGGCGTTCCAATGCAGAACCATCCTTTTTATTTTTTGCAGAGGATTCCTTTTTGGGTTTCAAGTTATTTGCCAATACACCGAAGTTCTCGGGCATGAGAAGACTCTTCCGCATCCAAATGCCTAGAATGACGAACACGATGGCTGAAGCGATCAGCCCGGTCACAGCGATGGCGGCAAAAGTGATCTCGCGCTTTTGGCCTGAATTCTCCGCGCAATAAATGGTCGTGGCCCAGCCCACCTGGCCGGGTTTGTAGGAATATTTGACTGTCTCCACTTCCACAGTGCCGCTGCAGATCAAAGGTGCGGTCAACTTGTGAAGGGATGGAAAGACCGCGCCAACCGCGACTGAAAAAATGACAAAGCCAATAAATAAACTGGCTCCTGCTAAAATTCCGATCATAATCTTATTTGGCTTCATGAAATCTCCTCTGAGTTAAAGATATGAGACCCTATTATACAAAGTTCTTTTGTAAAACAAACGGACTGCACCAAAATGGGCAGCCCGTCTTTCAAATTATTCTGTGATGTGCCGTACTTCACCGCTGACCGATATGCTTTCGCCGATCTTCGGCGTGTATGTTACCGATAAACGCGATGGCACACCCATATCTTCGCCTTGCAAAATGGTGAATGATTTTGGTCCCTGCCAGCTAATATCGCGTAAATAACCGGCAACGGCCGCTGCGGCCGCGCCCGTGGCGGGGTCTTCGTAGAAGCCGCCCGATGCGAATGCATTGCGCGAGTGAAAGACAGAATTTGATTCCTGCCATAACAAACTGATCGTGACCAATTCCTTCTCAGCCATCAGTTCCCGTACTTCGTCGAATGGATATTTCATATTGGCAAGAGTCTTGCGGTCCTTAAGGACCAGGATCAAATGTTTTGCCCCGGCAAAGGCAAAATAGACCGGGAAATTCGGGTCGAGCTTTTCGCGACTCAAATTGAATGCGGACAATACTTTTTCCACAAACCCTTTTGGTGCATCTTCCGACCAGGTCTCGGGTGATTGAAGCGTTGCGCCAAATGCGCCGTCCGCTGTTTTTTCTGCACGCACACTGATCTCGCTTTGATTAAGTTGAAGTTTATAGGTCCCTTCACCGAAACGTTCGCCCAGTGCGGCGCCCAAGGCAATCGTTGCATGTCCGCAAAATGGGACTTCCATCTGCGGCGCAAAATAGCGGACTCTCCAACCGCCTTCCTGTTTAACGAGAAATGCTGTTTCAGAATAACCAACTTCCGCTGCGATCTTAAGCATCTCTTCGGCAGATGGCATTTCATCATAAAAGGCCACGCCCGCAGGATTGCCGCCTTGTCCGTTTTGTGAAAATGCTGCCAACTTTAAAACATTCATAAGATACCTCCAGGAATTGTAATGATAAAAATAAACCGCATCTACAAAGATGCGGTTGGATGCTCAATGATTACATCTTTAGGGCTTACGCAAAGCCCACAAGGCTTGCCGCGAATTTCGCAAATTTGCGCGAATTATTTATGAAATTAGCGGCAATTCGTGGCCAAAAGATTTTCAAACTGCATAAGCCATAATATTGTTATTCCCAGTTTTCCTTGTCGTTAAATACATCATGTGCTGCCCCCCAGAAGGATTCAGGTTTGGGCTGCCCCAGCTTCGTCGCACGGCGGATGGTCACTTCATGATTGGCTTCGGCGGGATAAAAGCGGACGGACTTCCCCATTTCCTTTCCAACCATCATTTCATCGCGTGACACCTCCCCGCCGCCGATGCCGATGAGAATATCACTGCATAGCACCATGGCTTTTGACGTGGGAGAAAGCTCGTCGGAGTCTTTCATCTTTCCACCCCATTGCGTGTCTTTGATGAAACAGATGAAATCAACCATTTCGCTGATGTCATCGGGATATTGAAGCGCCATCTCAGAAACAATCCCAGTTGTGATAAACCCTTTCGATTTCGCCATGCGGTAGATCGCACCGATACCGGTTTCTGTTGCGCCGATGTTGATCAACGTGTGCTCGGGAGAATGCTGGAACATCACCCGGTCAGCAACATCCAACATTCCACCAACATCTTCATATTGATTGCCGGAATATCCAAAGAAGGACAGCACGGTTTTCCCCTGGCTCTTGAAAAACGCAACGGCTTCCTCAGGGGTCATTTCCCAGCCAACAATTTTGTTCTTTGCGCGCTCTTCCAGGTGTATTCGTCCGTTTTGATAGGGTGTGGAATCCATGGGTTTCCTCTAACGGCAATTATATTCATCTTTTCTTAAAAACAAATGGAGAACTGGAAATCACATGACTTTTACCTGGAAAGCATACGATACGATTTTCTTTTATATTTCTTTCCGCAACTCGGACATGCATCTCGGTGAACGCAAAGCACTCCTCCGCATTTTGGACATTCCCAGCGTGTTTGCTCCTGCTTGATGAATAAATTCATCCCAAGAGATTGAATCTTTTCAAGGTTTTCGATCATGCTCATCCCATATTTGGTTCGATAGCGTGTGTCGATATGCTTGATGCGTGCGCATGGAAATTGGGCACAATCCACACACAACCCGGACTTGATATCTTTGAGGTTCTCGCAATTTTTAATCCCGCACCGCACACAGGAAATGGATGGCTTTTGCTCATCATCCCCATTGCAGCCGGGGCAGTGTTTCTTCTCCCGAAGATAAGCCATGCAGAGTCCACAATTCATTCCGCAGGGGGCAATGAGAAACGCATTGATTTCTGATGTCTTCAACATAAAATAATTATATTGATTTGGGACATTAAATACAACAGGCCGCATCGCGCGGCCTGTTGCCTACTTGCTATTCTCTACCCTATTCCAACTTCCCCGTAACCATCGCCAATTTGATCTCGCCGATCGCCTGGGTGATGTGAATATCGCGCGGACAGGCTTCGGTGCAGTTGTAAGCGGTGTGACATCTCACCGATCCGTTGGTTTCACTGATCACATGCAGGCGTTGATCGGCGCCTTCGTCGCGGCTGTCAAAGATAAAGCGATGAGCTGTGACCAAAGCAGCGGGTCCGTAATATTCATCATTTGCCCAGAACGATGGACAGGATGTGGTGCAAGCCGCACACAAAATACACTTTGTGGATTCGTCGAAGCGCGCGCGTTGCTCAGGGCTTTGCAAGCGTTCCTTGCCATCCGCAGGGATTGGGTTGTCGTTGATCAAATACGGAAGCATCTTCTTGTAGTTGTCAAAGAACGGACCCATATCCACGATCAAGTCCTTTGCGACCTTCAAGCCAAGCAACGGTTCGACGGTGATGTTCGCACCCACATCACGAACCAAAGTTTTGCATGCCAGCATGTTACGTCCGTTGATGCGCATTGCATCCGAGCCGCACACGCCGTGCGCGCACGAACGACGGAAGGAAAGCGTGCCATCTTCTTTGCCTTTTATGTGTTCGAGCACATCCAGTACGCGGTCGTTCGGATCGGCCTCGATCTTGTAGGTCACGTAGTTGCCGCGCTGATCTTTCTCTGGGTTATAGCGGAAAATCTTTACAGTAACTTCCATATTAACCTCTAATAAACTCTTGCCTTCGGTTGATGTTTGGTGATGACGACAGGTTTGTAATTGATCTCAAGTTTTCCGTTCTTCTTTGCGATCAAGGTGTGCTTCAACCAATTCTTATCGTCTCGTTCCGGATAATCTTCGCGTGAATGTCCGCCGCGCGATTCTTTTCTGTTCAACGCGCTGGCCGCGACCACTTCCGCGATCTCGAGCATGTTGCCGAGTTCCCACGCGTTCAACAATTCGGTGTTGAAGATTTTTCCCGTGTCGGTAACTTTTACATCTTTGAATCGTTTCTGCATATCGCGTACTTTATCCAATGCAGACTGCATATCTTTTTCATTTCGATAAATGCCGACTTCGGAGAACATGACGTTCTTCATCTCGTTGGCAAGATCATACGCGTTGACTTTACCGGACGCATTGCGCAGCGCTTCAAATTCGGACCGTGTGGCTGCTTCGGCGTTCTCGGGCATTTTCTGGTACTCAGCAGACTTGGCGTATTCGGCTGCTTTGAGCCCTGCGTGTTTACCGAACACGACGAGATCAAGCAGTGAATTTGTCCCCAACCGATTTGCCCCATGGACGGAAACACAAGCACATTCACCCGCTGCAAACAAACCGGGAACTGTAGTCCCTTTATCGTCAATGACAACTTCGCCATATTTATTGGTGGGGATACCGCCCATTGCATAATGCGCAGTGGGTTGCGTTGGCATCATCTGAGTCACCGGGTCCACGCCGAGATAGACGCGGCAGAAATCCACGATATCGGGAATCTTTTTCAAAATCGTGTCACCGGTTATGGCGATGGGAGAACCGTCCGGGTTCGTTCGTCCATCTTCTTTTGCAAACTTGTTGACCGTTTCAGGACGAATATCCAGGTATACATAATTGGATCCGTTAATGCCGCGGCCTTCCTTGATTTCCGTATAGATCGCGCGCGAGACCACATCACGAGAGGCGAGGTCTTTCACAGTGGGTGCATACTTCGGCATGAAGCGTTCACCCTTGCCGTTGATCAATACCGCACCTTCACCACGCGCGCCTTCTGTAATGAGAATGCCGAGCTTGTAAATTCCTGTTGGATGAAATTGGAAGAACTCCATATCTTCCAATGGAATGCCTTTGCGCAACAATAATGATGCGCCATCGCCTGTGTAGGCGTAAGCGTTGGAAGTCACTTCGAAGATACGTCCAAAACCACCTGTGGCGAAGATGACTGCCTTCGCGTGGAAAGTGTGCAGTTCGCCTGTTGCCAATTCAATTGCCACTACCCCTGTGGCCTTGCCATCCACCATGATGAAATCAATGGCTTGATATTCGTCAAAGAAATTGACGTTGTTCTTGATGCATTGTTGATACAACGTTTGCAGGATCATATGTCCCGTGCGGTCTGCGGCATGCGCAGCTCTGCGGACGGGTTTGCCGGTTTCGTTGTTGGTGTGTCCGCCAAACGGTCGCTGGGAGATGCGGCCTTCGGGGGTGCGGTCAAATGGCAGACCCATGTGTTCCAGTTCGAGCACAGCATCGATCGCTTCATTCGTCATGAACTCGATGGCATCCTGATCGCCAAGATAATCCGACCCTTTGACGGTGTCGTACATATGCCATTCAGGTTTGTCTTCTTCGTAATTGCCCAAAGCGGCGGAGATGCCACCTTGTGCTGCGCCCGTGTGTGAGCGCGTGGGATATAACTTGCTGATGACCGCGGTCTTTGCAGTGCGCGATGCATACAACCCGGCCATGAGACCCGCGCCGCCTGCTCCAACTACGAGCACTTCAAATTGATGAACATTTGACATGAATTACTCCTGAAAAAATTTAACCACAAAGGACACGAAGTACACAAAGGTTTAAGTGGTGATTGCAATGCTTTTGATGCCTTTGCGATTGAAAGATTTTTAAACCACAATTCTTTTGATTCCGTCTTTCAGATGAGATACATTGAAGTTGATCAGAAAACCGAGGCGGACTTTGCTCAAACGAAGATAGGTGATAAGTTGAGCTTCATACACCGGGTTCATTTTCTCAACGGACTTAAGTTCTGCTATCACACATTTTTCGACCAGCATATCGATCCGCAAGGCTGATTCGAGTTGCACGCCTTCAAATATAATTGGAAGTTTTACTTCTGTTTCAACAAGTGTTCCACTTAAGCCGAGTACATGTTTCATTGCAACTTGATAAACCGATTCGAGCAAGCCTGGTCCCAACTCGGTATGGACTTTGTACGCAGCATCAAGAACAAGCTTCCCTATTTTCTCGGTTTCGACAGGTACAGGTTGGTAAACTTTCCTTGGCAGATTTGGCATCAGGATATTTCCTTTTGATCAACACATCCTCAAATAAAATCCAAACCAAATCCTCTCATTCTACCAACAACCAACCTTCGTGCTCTTTGTGTCCTTTGTGTTTAAAAACTACGCAGTCCAAATGATGTATAAACCAGCCGCCGCAACGACGAAGAACATCGCCATGTTCAAATAGCGATTCCAATTGCGTTGATTGTCCTTCGGAAGATAATCGTCGAGAACAACGATCACGCCGTGAATGCCATGCGACCCGGCAGTGAGGAACATGCCGCTGGCAACCAATCTCCAGAACATGCTGGCGAATGGAGTGATGTCGGGGAGGTTGGTGTATTCCACGTGACCCGGGTTGGACACGAGTGCCCAACGTAAAACTTCCACGAAGGTCATGCTGTGTTGTGCACCCATCGCGAGTGCGCCAACGACACCGAACAGAATAAATCCGTACATGCCCAATGCTGTGGCGCGGGTGAAGGCCCACATGAAGGTTTCAAAGCTCATGCCGCGTTTGGAAAGGGGGAGTGTTCGCGGTTTTGCGTTCATTACAGCCTCCCGATCGCGGTGGTGACTGCGCTGACTGCTGCAAAGCTGAACAGGATAATGAAGATCACCCACTCGATGGCAATTGCCTGGCGATGGTATTGAATCAAACGTGTGGGGAATAAGTCCAAAATGGTGATGCGCAGTCCATTGATGGCGTGAAACAGCACGCAGAACAGAATGAAGATCTGGAACGGCGGACTCATGTAGATATCGTTGATGAAATCGCCGATGGCCCAGCCCTGTTTTTCGACAAAGGTCGCCAGAATATGAACCGTAATAAAAATCGCCATCCCCAACCCGCCAATGCGATGCAGGATAAAGGTCAAGAACGGACCCTGTCCCTTGTATCGCAGAGCCGTAGAAAGGCTAACATCCCTTTTCAGGCCCATTGAAACCTCCGAAGTGAATTTTTTGTTTGTAATTTCAGGCACTTGTGCCCAAACGACGTTTTATTGTTTGGGTGCAAGGAACTATTTTACTCTTGTCACAGGTGAAATGCCAGTTTTTATGATTAAATGAAATTAAGCAGTACAATCGTCGAAAATTTTGTGTAAACGGAGAACCCATGAAAACAACCAGTGGATTGGAATATATCGAAGTACAAGCAGGCACGGGCGCGCAGGCTGCGGCCGGCAAGACTGTCGCTGTACATTACACCGGCAAGTTTCAGGACGGCAAGGTGTTTGACAGCTCAATCTCGCGTGGTGAGCCGCTTGAATTCAAACTCGGAGTCGGCAACGTCATCAAAGGTTGGGACGAGGGCATCGCCCTGATGAAAGTGGGCGGCAAGGCGCAGTTGATTATCCCGCCCGCCTTAGGATATGGCGAACGCGGTGCCGGCGGCGTGATCCCGCCCAACTCCACACTCGTCTTTGATGTGGAATTGGTTGCAGTGAAATAAAAAAACAACCCTCCGTTTTGGAGGGTTGTTTTTTTATTTAGCAGTAAAGTTCGATTAAAACTGCATTTTGACCTTAGTTGGGATAGCCGCCTGTCCCTGGAGTAAATTCAATGTCGTCCTGCTGAGCTTGAACCTGACATCCCATCGGTTCGGTGCCTGTGGCTTCGAAGTTCGCAGGCACGCGGCAGGTATTGTCGAAGCCGGCCAATTCCTTCAGTGGGTAGTTATCGCCTTTCACAGGAGAGCCAGCCCGTTGCAAGGTGAAGGTGTCGTTGAAGTAGAACTTGGTTGGGTCGATTGGGTAGGCGGAAGCCAAAGGATTCCACATCCACTTTGGAAAGTCGCGAAGCGTCTCTTGTTTAAAGGCGATTTCCACGATCCCATTGGCAGCATTGGCCCGTGCCCAAGCGGCATCTGGATCCTCGCCTTTACCGGAGTCGAAGAGGATTGTTTCGTAACCGTTGCCGGTGTAGATGTCATCAGGTTTGGAACTGATGCCACCGATATCGCCGTTGTTATCCACATAGGCGGTCACGCCATCGGTGGTCCAATCCGCGCCGAAAGGTCCTTGCGCCACGAGCAGGATCTCGGTTTTTCCGTCGACGTTAAGATCAAATTCGACGCCATAGAGTCCGCTCATCTCACCGGTTGTCGTGTCAGCGCCTGCCAGCTTGATCTGCACATAATACCAGGTATCATCCTTGGTCATGCTCATGCCCACGATATCGATCTGGGGTAAATATGTCATATCAGTGGCGGTAAACGGACGCTCGAAGCGGTTGATCCTGAATTCGTCGCCTCCGCGTACACTCTTCTCTGTGGCGCCAGTTTCAGACTCTTCATTATCGTGAGCATTGGCAATTGCCGTGACTCCCGAAGAAGGCTGAACAAGATGCTGAATCGCCACCGGACTGGGCTCGGGTGCCGTTGTGGATGTGGCGGGGGGAGGGGGAAGTGTGGCGGTGGAAGAGCCTGGAAGGGCGGGCAACCCGCAGGCCGTTGCTGTGAAGACCACCAACATTCCCACAGAAACAAAAAACATTACACGATTTCTCTTCATAATTATGTTATCCTTTCGTAAATATGGATTTTTCGAGACTTACAAAATTGAAGATAATGACTAAGCCATTTTTAATCTTCTTTGTCCAATATTATACATGTCATGTCCGGAAAGGCTAGATATACATAAGTCCTATATCGTCTCTGCCATCCTTGTGACCCTGCTGGCCGCCTGCACGACCGGGCCTAAAGATGATAAGCAGGGTCAGGGTACGGCAACTCATACACCTGCGGCCGATTTTGCAGTTCTTCCAACACCCTATCGCACAGAGGCTTCTGTCTCGGCCTTGGTGCGCTTCGTGGATATTGACGAAGGTGGGACTGTTTACGCTGATACGAATGCAGCTACAGGTTTTCCGACAGCAAGCCTATTGGTCGAATCAAGTGACAGCCACCTGCCGTTGGGATTGGAGGCAGATGGGCTATTGGTGGCAATCGACACGAATCAGCACGATGCAACCCCCTACCAGGTTAAGTTTGAATGGACTCCCTGGCATGGGAATGGGAACTATGTCTTAAATCTCCAACTGCTGGATTGGGATAACAGCTCCATCCCTAGTTCACAGGTAATTACAGTTAATGTAACGGGCATCCCGGAGAATGCTCCCACTGTAAAATCAAAATTTATCGAATTGTACCGGGAACGTTTCGGGCTTAACTTGGTTGCCCCGATTTTTGCGCGCTTCAATGCATCCACCTACAGTCCGGATAAAGAGTCCCGCTGGGTCAGCACTGCCTACATAGGAAATCACCTCTATGAGATCGATATTCTGGACAATGGGACGATTACCACTCCATCCTATGTCATCAATTCTGATGAAAGCGTAGGGTTTTGTCGTCCATCTGGCACAATTCGCATGTTGGCAGTCGTCGTTGACTACGGCAATACTGGCCTTGATCCTATGGATGTGGAAGCGGCGCTTCTTGCCGGACTGGAAGAGGCCCAGCAGCAGTGGGCCAATACCTCACTTCAAATTGGTTTGTCAGAGCCGGTTTTGCAAGTGGAATTGACAACCTTTGTCTACGGACCCCCACCACTCACCGGGCGTTATGTAACTCCTGATGAGATTCGTTCCGCCGGTGGCCTGGACCCGGCAGATTTCGATCTGCTTGTCGAAATTGACCTCGACAAAAATAACACGATCACCGGTCAGTACGAAGGGATGGGTGTATCGCTTGGTGACGGCTGCCGTCTACTCGGCATACGCCGCACCAATATTGCCTTCAATGTCAGAGATCAAAAGTCATTGGAAAATGCCATGCCGGGTTCGATTTTTCATCATGAACTAATTCACAGCATGGGCTGGATGCACTGGTGGCCCAACCAATCCGGTGACAGTCTATCCTGGGTGAACAGTAGAAAGGGCTGGGAGCCATCACTGCTGTTCGGTTGGAGGGATGTGGATGGAGATGGGGTTATCGAGATATTGGATCCAACACCTTATGGCTTGATTCAGTAGACCTCATTTATTTGTATTTCGACTTTTCCCGAGTACAAAATGATGCCATAGTCATGTAAGTTGACCATGGCATCATTTTGTGAAGCGGGTATTGGTGAATGTTTAAGGTGTATTGGAAGAGTCCGTATTGGCTTCCTTCAAATAAACGTGAAAGTTTCCAAAAGACTGATCTGACATGACGGCTGCATAATGGGAGTTTTCCGCATCGGAGATGATCGCGCAGGGAGCAAATGCAGGGTCTTCATAAATATGCGTTTCATTTGCCACATCAATATAATGGATCGCACCGTCAAATCCCTTTTCCCGTAACAGGACCCAGAATGGATATTCAAGGGCAAGCGAGCTGATATTAAGCCCAACACGGTCGCAGCTTGTTCCTGCGATCAAGTCCGTCATGGATTCATATTCAGGATAATACGCCTTCGTGTACTGAAAATACTGTTCATCCCGGGTGGGCATTGTTCCTGTGATCAAACCGGAGAGCGGACGCATCTGATTTTGATAGATCCAGATAAATGACAAGCTCACTGCCAACAGGCTCACAATGCGCGAAAGATCCGGGCGGCGGACCTGGCTGAGCGTGATGGTTATGATCGGTGTCCATAAAATAAAAAGCGGAAGTTGAAGGTGGCTGCCCCAAACCTGCCAGCGTAAGGTTAGGTTGAGTAGTACAAAGCCTGCAATAAGAGCCAAAGCAAAATGCTTCACAGGTCGGTTGGCAGAACTTAAAAACAGAAGAGCAAGACAGGTGCCAACAATCAAAAACATGTGCAGGGGATTACCGGCAAAATGTTCGTCGTATATACAGCCGAGAGAACGGTTAAAGATATCGACGTACCCCCATGTGGTTCCGGCATCCGTCGGATTCAGTCCGGTGAGTCTATGCATATACCCAAGGCCATTCAATAACCAACGGTTTGGTTGATTTAAGATATCCAGTGGAGGTTTGCAATCTGTCGGCACGTGCATGGCAATATTTCGAAGGCTATTGGACACGAACACTGCCGGAGTCATGAAATCGTTTTTGACTCTTTCATGAATACCAACCGGGTCCAAATAGAAACTTAAATTACGGCCAAAATGCCCCGCATTTAAAACAAGTGTTAGAAGCAGTACAAGGACACCGCGAACAATCCCGGGGCGCAGACCGCCGTTCTTGATCACAAGGCTTCCGATCACGACGCCGAGAGGAAGGGCATAGATGAAGCTGGTCGCTTTCGTTAAAACTGCCATGCCCATGGACAGGCCTGTCACAGTTGCCCAGAACCATGACTCCGGCTGCCTGCTCCAGCGTAAACCAAACCATATCAGCGCCACCAACCAAAGGGTTACGACAAGATCGTTCCTGGCAGCAGTCGCTTGAAGTACGGCCATGGGAATTCCGGCGCACAGAACAGCTGCCGCTATCTGAATGTCACGCTTTGCGCCCAACTCAGCCGCAACCGCTGATACTCCAATTAGACAAAGGAGAAAGGCACCCCACTGAATCAAGTTGACATACTGATCACTCCCGGTAAGGGCGAATTGATGCAGAAAAATGAACTCGGTGAACGGAGGAAAATAGACAACCCGCACATTATTAGAGGCGAAATTCGCCAGTGAACCATTTTGCAGCCAGTGCATCGCCCGGGGCAAATGATACGTCATGGATTCGTACGTGTTGGGTGCATATATAAGAGCCACAACAAACAACGAGATGGCTTGAATGCCCAACAGGGCAAACATCACCCATGTAATGAAGTTCTGTTCTCTCATCCACGCGGATATTTTTTCGCGGACCTGTATAAGATTTGGCAGCTTGAACTCCGCTTTACGAACAAGCCACAAAAGTAAAACGAGCAAAACGAGAAGAATGATGCCCCAGCCGATGGACAGACTCAAAGGATCCAGCTTCTGCATCAGGCTTAGTAATTCAGTTAATAAAACCAACAGGATTCCCCATGCCAGGCTGGCCATCATTGTGGATGCACGCCATCCCCACGATTGTTGGCGAAGGTGCGATACCAATTCAAAAATCAGGAAAAGGATAAGTGCGGGACTAATGAGAAGAAACATAACGAAAAAAACTCCTTGAATGGATAAATGGGGTCTTGAATGCAAATTCGGAAGAGCTACAGGGTCAGGTATGATCCGTGAAAAAAGCGCATTCGATTACTCGTCACAACGCCCAATTGTTGAAGATACTGCCGATCAGCATTGTCAGGACAATGGTGGCGAACAGGATACGGTATTGACGTTGCAAATGTTGCACGCTGTCCCGTGTCAAGCCGCTTCGATAGGATTGAATGGCAGGCACCAGATATGCAAGATACAGGATCGAGGTGTATTTGATGACGCCAGGAAAGAGCCCCTCCTGCACAAGCCATAATAAGAGCAGGAAGGAAACGCCGAAAAGGAGGGAGGCAAGGATAAAAACAGGCTTCCGTCCGAAACGAACCGCGTTCGTTTGACAATGAGCAAGTTGATCCTGTTCGTAATCCTCCACTTCATGGACCAGGTGACCGGCGGTGATCAAAATCGCCGGGTGCAATGCGACCAGCAGTCCGTGCCAATCGGCAGGTGCGAAAGTCAGCGCCCCGAGCAGGAAGGAAAGCAGGGTGCCGCCAAAATGCAGCAGGGATGAAAAGACCGGGATGTTCTTCCCACGCAAACCGCGTAGCGGAACCGAGTATGCCAGGCCGAAGGCGATTGCCCCAAGTGCAGTCAGCAGCTGAAGGCGCGAGAGAGCCGCGAAGAGGATGATCCCGCCGGCGGCCAGGGTGATGACAAGTCCCAACATTTGCCCGGGATCGATTCCCAACTTTAGAAAAGTATCATTGCGTTTGAGGGTGTTCTGAGAATCCAGATCGATATCAGCCCAGTCATTCACTGCGAAGATGGAAGCCATCACAAGAAAACTTCCCAGCCCAGCATACAGAGCCTGGACAATATGATGGAAGGAGAGGTCTGGCAGGAACATCACCAAGCCCATCAGGGTGGGAGATTGAAAAATAAGGGACTCCCGGTAGCGAATGGATGACAAAATGGATTTCAGATTGCCTGACATGAGGTTCTTTCGTTGTACCTGTTCCAAGTCGGTTTTTCCATCATAGATCTGCATGGTTACGGCCTGCCGTTGACCAGGAAGAGCGGGAGGAATCCGAATCGCGGAATCAGCAGAAATACAGCCAGGGGAATTCCGGACCAAAGCATATGTACCCACAATGGATATTCCCTGTACGCTCGCGCGATCACCGGCGATAATAGAAAAGTAATCAGTTGTGATAAAAAGCAATACGTTACATACGCCGCCAGCATCCCCCGCCATTGAAAGAAACCTTTGTGGAACAGTGCGGTGACCAGGGCCTGTTGACTCCACTGATAGTAGTAAACGTAGATCACGCCATAAGCCACAAGTGTCATGATGAAGACGCGCGACCAGGTTACCCCAGTCGTCTGGGCCATGAAGCGGCTTGCCATCCATAGAATGAATGGAATGACGACAAGCATTCCCAGTGGAAGGTAGTTATTTTCAACCAAAAATGTGGGGATCATACGAAAGACTGGAATTGTAGCGAAGTTGCCAAGGCCCCATGCTTTCTCCCACGGTAATAATGAAAATGGTGGCACAAATGGAATGACCCAATACACACAGACCGTCATGGCAAGTGCCTGCCGAAAATCGCCATTCGGGACCAACTGCGAAAGCAGAAACGCTGTTGAAACACAAAGTGACAGGAGATAAATGAACCAGAGCAGAAAGGTAACGAGCCAAACAGTGTAGCTGGAAACCTTCAGCCAGAAGAGCATGTCAGATGTGGCCGTCGCGAGGGAGATCAACCCCACGCCAATAAGGATTTCCTTTAGACCGAAGTCACTTAAGGAAGTTTCCCCACGCCAGAGCCGGAATACCTGCGTGAAGTACCTTCTGATTTCAAGGAACGGATTCACGCGTTATCCTTCGATAGATGTTTCAGATAATAGATCAACCCAAGCAATGCTGCCAATGCAAAATACGTACCGCTGCCCCATTGCAGGAACCAGCTGGGACTGTCGAACATGTAATTCTGCGGGTCCCAAAACCAAAGCCCAAACGTGCGATTGAAGATGGTGTTGAGCCCGGTAAAGAACATGTAGGTTGGAAAGAAGATGGCCAGAAATGTGGTCAGCGATGCGAGGATGGCGGCCAACCAGCGGACTCCCATCCGCTGATGAAATACTTTGGTGACAATATACGCCGTGATCCACCAGCCGACAATGATCCCCGGCGTCATATATATGCGATTCGTGTACCAACTCGTCCGCACGATATCCGTGCCCAGTGTGTAAGCCCAGGGCATGCCGAGCCGGTATCCCAGCCAATCGATGAAAGGGACGATCAAATGGATGAGTTGAAGGTAAAACGACAGGGCAAAGACGGCTTCCAAACGAACATCGCGGTATCCAAAACGGTGAAGCAGCCAGTGCAACAATGCGCCCGGAAATAGAAAAAGGAATATCGGGAAATTAAACATCGTCCAGAGGATATCCGGGAGAAAGCTGTAATATCCCGGGAGTACATTCCAGGCCGTGGACATTGCATTCCTGACCAAACCGATCAAGCCGCAGACGAGAATCAGTACGGTGACGCTTGCTGGAAACGAGAGGAACAAGGCATTATTGCGCAAGCCAAGCATCTCTCGAATCAATGAAATGTACCCATCCAAAATCTTCTTCACAGACTTCCTCCAAACACTAAACTATTGATGGCGAACAATAAGGCAAGAACAGCGATCATGACCAGGATGGAACGATACAACCGCGTGCGCGGCAATTGGAACAAAATGAACGCTGCGATCAGGGAGAATATTGCAGCGGGCAGGGCGACGAGCACAACTGTAATGGCCATGTTGAGATCGGCAAGGACCACAAGAGCGATGGCCGCGGCCAACCCCACAAGGGAAATGGAAAGCAGACGGTTCATTCCAAGCAGGGCTAGGAAGTTCCTGCTTCCGTGCAGTTGATCGCCTTCCACATCCTCAATGTCTTTAAGTGGGACGATGCTCAGGCAAAAGAGAAAGATATAACTCAGCAACGTGACGTGCAGGGGACTCAATGCAGCGAGCCGTGAGGTGATGCCGAGCACCACCGGCGTTGTATACATGAACGCGATCGAGATCATCGCCGGGATGGCCTTTGTCTTCAGATGGAAAGGCGGTTTGGAATACGCCCATCCGAGCAGCGGCAGCAGTTGAAAGAGTAGTAAATTGATTATGTCTGTCTGGGCGAAAAATGGATAGGCCACCGATAGTACTAGCAGGAGCATCACATATCGCTGCGCGGTCTCAAGGGACAGTTTTCCGGAAGGGATCGGACGATGCGGCTTGTTGACTAAGTCGATGTGATGATCTTCGATGGAATTCAGGCTGTAAATATAGTTGAAGGAGATCAGGCTGATCGCCAGCCCGATGGGCAGATCGCCCAGACGGACTCCCCCACTGAAGACCAGACCTGCCGCATATGCTCCAAAGGAAATGAGCACCACGTCAAGCCGGTAGAGCTGAAGCAACGATAAAACTGTCTGTTTGTTCTTTTGCATGGACATGGGACTCACATAAAATGAAGGATAAAGTGCGCTTGCCTTGTTGCGGTCTTTGAATAAGTGCGGCATTATACCGTGCAACAAGCGGACCTTTACATCACCCAAAAGTAATAAAGTGGATCAATCCGCAGTAAAATGGGACCATTGACAGGCGGCAAGCATAAATTTGGGTTGGATTGGATAACAAAGGAGAACAAACATGAAAATTCGATATAGCAAATCAGTTGGAATTATTTATATCTTGACCGGAGTTTTGTTCAGCTGTGTGTATCTCTTGATCTCACTGGCAGATGGAAAAGGCTCCATGCTGCTTACAGTGGGGTTCATTGGAATTATGTTTGGGATTTTGTTTCTCACCCGAACCTACTTCGTGCTCAATGAGGATGGTTTGGTGTTGAGTGCAATTCTTGGCTCTGCAAAGACCACGTATAAGTTTCAATCCTTGAAGGAACTTGAAGTGGACAACAAGCAGGTGTATTTAAATCAGGATGGCAAGCGCAGGAAATTAAGCATCTCCGCCGGGCTGGCGGACAAAAACGACTGGCAGGCGTTCCTTCAAAAGATCAAGGATGCCTCCTTGTAGGCAGAAGAGAACTTGGGATGGACTGGACACAAACGAAAGATTTCTAGTGCGAGTCTGCGAATGAAAACCATTAGGTGCTGACATCCAATAATTTCTAGGTGAAGGAAAATACATTATGCAGTCTCCCACCGTTATCTCAATAGTATCAATAATAATTCCAGGTCTTGGTTTGTGGCTAATAGGCAAGCGTCGTCATGCAGGAATTGCCGCCATGCTTGTATTTGGTTCTATTTTTGTTTTTCTGTTTTCACCTTGGGAGATGCTTACAAGCTTAAGTTGCAATATTGCAATATTACTTTGGGCCATGCAAAGCATGTATGCTGGTTACGAAGCACGCCTCGCCCAAGCTGTTAAATCGGGAGATATTCAACAGGCTAAAGAAGGCGCGCTGATTACTCCTCCACCATCTGACTTAAGTCGTTTTGAGAAAGAAGCATTTAAGGCAAAAGAAATAGTCCGCCAGCAATTAGAAATTGGAGAGTACCTTCTTGACGCTATTCCTGCCTTCCAGATGTCTGTATTTGAAGGCGCAGGCTCATATCGACTTTATTACATTGGGATTTACAAGATAAACTTGCTTTTGTGAACACTGATTTTTTTGGAAAGCCGGCGGGAACGGAACGAATAGATTTTTCATCAATACATAAGATTACTGTTAAGCATGGTTTGTTGCAGGACAGTCTGATAATATTTATCAATCCTAAAAAACCGGTCATGTTAAGAGTTACTCGCTGGCTACGAGTTCACACTGATAACTTTGCTTCTGCATTTGCAAAACAAAACGGCCTTCAGCTATAAACCTCGCTCGGCGCGGGTCTTGGACCCCGCCGAGAATGCTTCCCAGCGGGGAAAATGCCCGGCCCGTCGGAAGTTACCTTTCTCTTGTACCCTACCCAAATTTACAGGTAACACTTCAGCCTCGATCTGCGTCCATACCCACAAAGGAGATTGGATATGGCTGAAGTGAACGATTGGAACAAGAAGATCATTGAGGAGTTTCGCACGAACGGCGGCAAGGTCGGAGGGAATTTTGAGGGTCGCACGCTGCTGCTCCTGCATACCAAAGGCGCAAAGAGCGGCGAGGAACGTATTAATCCCGTGGCATACACAACCGACGGCGACAAGCTGGTTGTTATCGCTTCGAAAGGCGGCGCGCCTTCTCATCCGGATTGGTATCACAACATCGTCGCGCATCCGCACCTGACTGTGGAAGTGGGCACCGAAACCTTCGAAGTGGACGCCGCTGTAACAGAAGAACCCGAACGCTCCCGACTGTATGACAAAATGGTCGAAGTCATGCCCGGGTTTGCCGATTACAAGGTCAAGACCACGCGGCAAATTCCCGTGATCGTGCTGACGAGACCGAAATAGAGTTAAACAGATCCCCGAAACAAATTTCGGGGATCTGTTTTTATGGGATGAATACCTGCCTGCTATAATGTTAACAGACGATGTTCATTTGTTTAGGAGAGGATCCTGCTCATGATAAAAAAATTCTTTAAATCCCAAAACACAGTCCGTCAGTGGGTTCAAGTAAAGGACTACGAAGTCCAGATCCACAATGTAAAAGAACAGCAATATTTCATAAATCAAGATTCAAAACGCATCATCTTTATTGAAGTCGAATACAGAAATCAAACGCAGGTGGAGAATCTGAGCTGTCGGCGAAATCAGTGGCATTTATTCACCCATGACGGCTATAGTTATGAAGCACTCTCGGAGATCACATCGTCCAAATACTATACGGATAAAACATATTTTGGCGGGGATCGTTTTATCAACCCGGGCAGAAACGTGCGCGGCTGGTTTGCATTTGAGGTCCCCATGGATAAACAACCGGAATATATTCAATTCATGAACGCTTTTTTAAGTACAAAGACTGCCGATATCGAAATTGCGAACGCCATTGAGATCGAAGAGCCAAAAGATATTTCGAAATCAAGATAAAGTAAAACGTACTACAACAGAAGAGCGCCGTTCGGCGCTCTTCTCATTTTTATTTCACCGTCCTTGGCGGCGGGGCAAACTCTTCAATTGCCTTAACCACATCAGCCAAAGGCATCACCTTTGCCAATGATGATTTCTTCTTTCCAAAGCCGATGCTGTCCAATACCAATGTGCGTTTGAGCAATTGGATCGCGAAGGCAGGGTCCACGCCTTTGGGGCAGGCCTGCGAGCACGCACCTGCCAGATGACATTGATACGGTCCGTGGAAAATATCGATGGCTTCGAGTCTGCCGTGCAATCCGCAGTCGCGGTTATCAGCGGTGTAACGATACGCCTGTGCCAATGCCTGCGGTCCAAGGAAGAGCGGATCGGTCGCAACAGTCGGACAGGCCGCAAGACATAATCCACATTTAATGCAGTGTGTGAACTGGCTGATCGATTCGCGTTCCTTCACCGATTGCAAAAACTCGCCCGTGGGTTCGTCGATCTCTTTTGAATTCGTATGAATGATGAATGGCTTGATCGCGGCATGTTTTTCGATCAGTGGTTCCAGATTGGGCACAAGGTCCTTGACGTTTTCATAATTTGGAAGCGGTGCAATCGTGACGACATCCGAGTCGAGATGCAGCACTTGAGTCTGGCAGGCCAGCATCGGAAGATGATTGATGAACATGCCGCACGAACCGCAGACTCCCATGCGGCAGGAGGAACGCCACGCGAGCGTCGGTTCCTTCTCCGCCTTGATCTGGTGCAGCGCTTCAAGCACGGTCATTCCATCATGCACATGCATTCGGTATTCATCAAAATGGGGAACGGTATCTACATCCGGGTCATAGCGGCGGACGCGGAAGGTGATCTCACGCGGGGTGATGGTCTTGTCAGTCATGCTCATCCTCCGATCTTGTAGCTGTACGTCCACCAGGTGACGTAGGTGCCGAGCGCAAAAATGAACAGGCCGAACGCAATGATGCCAACGTCCACCAGCTTTGCCAGCGTGGGGGTCAACGGCAGCTCACGGATGATCCCACGCACGCCGTACATGCCGTGATACAGCCCTGCGGCCAGCAATAAAATATAAAGGACCAATTGCGTAATGCTCTTGCCGCGCTCGATCATTGTACTGAACTCGCGGGCTTTCTCCACACTCATGCCGTAAAAGACAGGCGCATAGTGCATTACTGCAAAATGTGCTCCAAGCAGCACTGCAATGATCGGTAAAACCAGAATATGTAAAGACCATAAACGTGTTTCGCGCATAATAAATATCTCCTTTCGCGTTGAGCGGAGTGAGCCGACAGGCGAGCGCAGTCGAAACGCAGTGACCAATGCACCGTCCTTCGACTTCGGGACTTCGACTTGCACTCAGTCCCTCCGCTCAGGGCGAAGATTTTTACGGAAAGAACAAACTCGAACCGCCGAGGATGATGATCAAAAAAGCCAGCCCCATAATGACAAAAGTCAACGGGCGGTGGCGTTTGATCGAAGAGGAATACGGATACACCGGTTCCTTTGGCTTGCCAAGGAAAAATCCCAATTCAGTGATAATTAATCGCACGCCGTTCATCGCATGAAAGACCGCCATCGCAAACAATAAATACTCGATGATCTTGAACGGCGGCGAGGCAAACAGTGCCATCAATCCCTGCCAGGCTTCTTCGCCGCGCATACGGTTCGCTGTTTCAACGATGTGCAGCACCATATAGGCGATCAGCCCGAGTCCAGATAAACGATGCCCGATATATAAATAGCGTTCGAAGGTGTAATTCCCGGCATACACCCAGCCTTTGATCCCGAGTCTGTTGTTGTAAGCAGTTGGTTTGTTTGAGTTCATGGTTACTCCTAATACTTTCGTTCCACAGGCTGCCACATGGAAATATCCACAGGGATGTAATCCAACTTTGGTCCATCGTTTGTAAAGCGGGCCATCGTGTGCTTCAACCATTTCTCATCATCGCGGACTTTGTAATCCCTGCGTGCATGTCCGCCGCGTGATTCGGTTCTGGTCAATGCGCCGAGCGTCGCTACTTCTGCCACATCGATCATGAAGCCTGTTTCAATGGCGCGTTCCAGATCCGTGTTGTAGCGCAGGCTTTTATCCTTCAACGAAATCGATTTATATCGTTCCTTCAACTCGCGGATCTTCTTCAAGCCCGCTTCCATTTGCTCGCCCGTGCGGAAGACGCCCATCGTGGCATCCAGATTCTTTCTCAATTCTTTTCTGATTTGATAATGATCTTCCGTTCCCTTGGATGCAATCAACGCATCGATCTTCGCCCATTCCTGCTCGGCCGTCTTTGGCATCTCCGCAATTGACGCATTCGCGCAATATCGCGCCGCTTCTTCGCCGGCCACACGCCCCCATACCAAACATTCCGCGGTTGAATTTGCACCGAGTCGATTCGCTCCATGCAGTGACACGCACGAGACTTCCCCCGCCGCCCAAACATTTTCCACGCCGGTGTGACCTTTGATATCGGTATGCACGCCGCCCATCGTGTAATGTGCCACCGGGCGGATCGGAATCGGTTTTTCGATGGGGTCGAGGCCAATATGCTTGATCGTCACTTCTCTAATCAATGGAAGTCGTTCAAGAATTTTTTCTCTTCCCAAATGGCGCAAATCCAAATGTATGTAATCCAAGCCATCAGGTCCGGGGAAGCCGCGACCTGCTTCGATCTCGGTCATTTCGGAGCGCGAGACCATGTCACGTGGGGCGAGTTCCATTTTGCTTGGGGCATACGTTCCCATGAAACGTTCGCCGGTATTATTTAATAACGTCCCGCCTTCGCCGCGGCATGCTTCTGTCATCAAGATGCCGCTGGGAATTAATCCCGTCGGATGGAATTGAATGAACTCCATATCTTTGAGTGGAAGTCCTGCGCGATAGGACATGGCGAGTCCATCACCTGTCACAGTTTCGGAATAAGTGGTGAAGCCAAAGATTTGACCTGCTCCGCCGGTGGCAATGATCAATGCCTTGCCGCGAATTAACACCTGACGTCCATTGATCATGTCGATCATGGTCAGGCCGGCAAAGCGATTGTTTTCAATCAAAATGGAAGTGACGAAGCCTTCGTCGTAGCGGTTGATCTTTTTGGTGTGCTTCATCAACGTGTCGTACAACGTCTGCATTTCGAGGAAGCCGGTTTTGTCAGCGGCGAAAACTGCCCGGGGAAACGTGTGCCCGCCAAATGGTCGCTGGGCGATGCGCCCGTCTTCCCGTCGCGACCAGGGAATGCCCCAGTGATCCAAATGCAAAATTTCCTTGGGCATTTCATGCACAAAGAAATCCACAACATTCTGGTCGGCGAGAAAATCCGAACCCTTGACCGTGTCCCATGCGTGCAGTTCGTAGCTATCGCCTTCGTCCTGCCGCATCACAGCGGCGGTGCCGCCTTCAGCGGCAACGGAATGGGCGCGCATCAATTGAAGCTTCGAAACGAGTGCAATATCCAGTTCCCCCTTGCTTTGCTGGGAGGCTTCCAACGCGGCGCGCAGCCCCGCCAAGCCCGTCCCCAAAATGACCAGATCGTGATTGAACACTTCCATGCAACATTCTCCTCGTAAAAAGATGAAGAATAGCCGATTAGGATTTCATTGTAGGATTTTCGGGGGCTTTCAGTTAGTGATGTTTGTCATGGATTGGCGGGATGGATAGCCGTAGAGTTAAACAAAAAAGGGTCGGGACCTTAAGTCCCGACCCTTTCATAAATTACTTCTTTCCTTTTTTCTTTGCTGCCTTCTTCGCAGGTTTCTTTGCGGTAACTTTCTTCTTTGGCGCAGCTTTCTTGACTACTTTCTTAGCCGCCTTCTTAGCAACTGCCTTTTTCGCTACTGTTTTCTTCGCAGCAGGGGCAGCCTTCGGTGCCGGGATTTCCTTGTCCATCCAGTTGATGATCGCATCGCCGAATTCGGAGCACTTGATCTCTTTTGCACCGTCCATCAGGCGGGCAAAATCGTATGTGACTGTCTTCGCGGCGACGGCGCCTTCCATGCCTTTGACGATCAAATCAGCAGCTTCGCCCCAGCCCATGTAACGCAGCATCATCTCACCCGAAAGGATGACCGAGCCGGGGTTGACCTTGTCCAGGTCGGCATATTTCGGCGCGGTGCCGTGAGTCGCTTCGAAGATGGCATGGCCGGTCACGTAGTTGATATTCGCACCCGGGGCAATCCCGATGCCGCCCACCTGCGCAGCCAACGCATCAGAAAGATAATCACCGTTCAAGTTCATGGTGGCGATCACATCGTAATCGCGCGGGCGGATGAGCACGAACTGCAAGGTCACATCGGCGATGGAATCTTTGATCAGCAGCTTGCTCTTCCATTTGCCTTCGCCATGCGTGCCCCATAATTTGAGCGCTTCTTCGATCTCGGCCTTGATCTCACCCTGTTGTGCGGGGCTCATCATATCGAAACCGGGGTCGATCATTTTTGCATTATCTTCCACGGAAAGATTTGAATTCTTTTCCTTGTTGCCGAGGATCCAGGTCTCACGTTCGGTGACGATGTCATTCCTAAATTCACGCTTGGCGAGTTCATAGCCCCAGTCCTTGAAGGCACCTTCGGTGAACTTCATGATGTTGCCCTTGTGGACAAGGTTGAGGCTCTTGCGTTTGTTCAACAATGCCCAGGTGATCGCGGCGCGCACGAGGCGCTCAGTCCCTTCGACGGAAACAGGCTTGAAGCCGATGCCCGAGGTCTCAGGAAAGCGCATCTTGCTGTATTCCTTGGGGAAGGCTTCCTTGAATAATTCCTTGAACTTTTTATTATCCTCGGTGCCGTTGGCAAATTCGATGCCGGTGTAAATATCCTCCGTATTTTCGCGGAAGATGACCATGTCCACGAATTCGGGGTGATTGACCGGCGAAGGCACGCCCTTGTACCAGCGCACCGGGCGCAGACAAACATACAGATCGAGCAGCTTGCGCAGGGCCACATTCAACGAACGAATACCGCCGCCGATGGGTGTGGTCAACGGGCCTTTGATGCCCACCAAAAATTCGCGGAATGCCTCGGTGGTTTCATCGGGCAGCCAACTCTGGAACATCTTGAACGATTTCTCGCCCGCGTACACTTCCATCCAATGGATCTTGCGTTTTCCGCCGTACGCTTTTTCCACCGCCGCATCGAGTACGCGTTCCGAAGCGCGCCAGATGTCGCGACCGGTGCCGTCACCTTCCACATACGGGATGATCGGATTGTTCGGTACGTTGAGTTTTCCATTCGAAATGGAGATCTTTGCCCCGCCTGCGGGGACTTTTACATTTGTGTATGACATGCTTTCCTCTTTTGACTTGTTGAAATATCGCTCGGATTATACACCCGCCTCATTTACACCCGACGCCTGATTCAACACCACAAACAATTTCCTCCCCTTGACTTTGTCAAAAATCGGCGTAAAATTTTGCTCAATGTATAAACAATTTGCGTACAGGCAATCCATCCACCAACATTTCTTCGGGATGCCTGTTTTGATTTTGTGATCTAAAGAGAGTTGCTGAAAGCGACTCTCTTTTTTTATATTCCAACCTGATCAAGAGGAGAATGGTATATGGCAACAAAAGTAAAGCCCAAGAAGTCTGTGCCCGCAAAAAAGACGAAGCCCAAGCCAAAGGCGGAGAGTCAGCCCCAGGTTACACAGGAGGCGATTGTTCTTCCGCCTGCAACAGTGTCCGGTTATCTGCCGGATGACACTCCGCCCGTGGGAGCGATGATAAGCCTGGGATTTCAACAGGTTTTAACCATGTTCCCCGCCACTGTGTTGGTGGCCATCCTTACCAAGTTTGATGTAGGTGTTACCTTGCTCGCCTCCGGCCTTGGGACCATCATTGCCCTGCTGGTTTCAAAGCGTAAGATACCGATGTATTATGGTTCGTCGTTTTCATATATTGCCGTGGTGGTAACCGCCATGTCTTTGTATGCAGGCGATTGTTTTGCCAGCGCCGAAGTCTATTGTCCGGAAGGCGTGCGGTTGGTCCAGGTGGGTATCATCGGTACTGCCGTGTTTGAAATCCTGATCGGGTTGATCATTATGCAAATTGGAAAGGCTGCGCTGGATAGAATCCTCCCTCCAATCATCACCGGTTCCATGGCGGTTGTGATCGGTATCGCCTTGGCAGGCGCAGCGCTTGGCATGGCAGGAAACAATTGGCTGGTTGCCTTCATTACTTTGCTTGCTACGGTCTTGTTCTCTGTATTCCTTCAGAATAAAGGTTTGCTTGGCATGTTACCCATTTTGCTTGGGGCGATTTTCGGATACCTTGTTTCAGCTGCCTTTGGCATCGTGGATTACAGCGGGATCTTAAGCGCGGCTTGGTTCCGTGTTCCTGCAATTACCCTGCCCGCATTCAGTGATCCGCGCGCCTGGGAATTGGTGGTCAGTATTTCATTGATCGCCATTGCCACCATTCCAGAATCCACTGCGCATTTGTATCAAATGAGTTTGTATATTGACACCCTTGCCGAACAATTGGGACGCGCAAAATACAACATCAAAGAGCTGATCGGTTTGAACCTCGTTGCCGATGGCGCGGATGATATTGTGGTCGGGTTCCTCGGTGGTGCGGCTGGTACCAACTACGGAGAGAACAATTCCCTGATGGCGATCACACGCAACTACTCAATTCCCGTATTGATGACTGCGGGTGTAATGGCTATTTTATTGGGCTTTGTCGGAAAACTCGCAGCAGTTGTGAACTCCATTCCCGTTGCGGTCACCGGCGGACTTGCCATTTATCTCTTTGGCGTCATCGGGATGCAAGGTATGGCGCTTATTCAATCTGAAAAAGTTGACCTGTTTAACCCCAAAAATCTTGCGATCGGTGCAGCCATTTTGGTGTGCGGCATTGGCGGAAACCTTGGCTTGCCCAATGGACTCTTCCCCTTTACCATTCCAGTCGTGTTTCCAACAGGTATCCCAGCCATTGTGTTTGCTGCCATTGCAGGAATCGTAATGAACTTGATCTTTGTCATTTTCCAAAGAGACTAGTACTGGAATAATAGACCTCATACATAAGTATTCGACCGCAAAAGCAGAGCTTTTGCAATCCATAAATAAAGAGACGGTCACTTCTAAAGTGACCGTCTCTTTTTATTTCAAATCCGTTTATTCGTTTCCGATCCGTTACTACATCTTGTTCGATTGCAGTTTGTATTTCTTCACAGCCTTCCAGCCGACGAGCATTTTTTCCTTCTCGTCCCACAAACGGAAGTACAGTGACTTCAAACTATCGCGGAAGGTCAGCGGCTCGATCTGGAAGATTGGATTTTCAGCATGGCATTGTTCCAGCTTGTAATTCGGGATCTTTGGGCTCAGGTGATGGATATGATGGAAGCCGATGTTGCCGGTGAACCATTGCAGCACCTTGGGGAGTTTATAGAAGGAACTGCCGTCCATGCCGGCGTTGAAAAAGCTCCAGCTTTGATGACGTTCCCAATAGGTTGGGTCAAAGTTATGTTGAACATAGAACAACCAAACGCCTGCGCCGCAAGCCATCAACAGGATGGGCATTTCCACCAAAACGTAGGCCTGCCAGCCGATGTGATAGATCGTCCAGCCGACGAAGCCGAGCAGGGCAATGTTGGTCCAGATGACGCTGTTTTTCTCGCGTTTGCCGGATTCGGCGGACCAAAAACGGTGTGTGATCGCAAATACAATGGTCGCGCCGATGGTGAACAAAATGATCGGGCTGCGCATGATGCGATAGCCAACTTTTTTGTACCAGGGAGCGGCAATATATTCCTCCACGGTCATCGTGTAAACGTCGCCGATGCCGCGGCGGTCAAGGTCACCGGCGGTGGCGTGGTGAATGGCGTGGCTGTGCTTCCATTCGTAGTACGGAGTCCAGACTGCCGCACCGAGTAACAAGCCCAATCGGTCATTGGCCAGCTTGGTCTTAAAGAAAGAACCGTGGCAGCAATCATGGAAGATGATGAACATGCGGACCATGAATCCGGCGGCGGGAATTGTCAACAAAAGGGTCAGCCAGTAGCCAACTTCAAGGCTGCGATAGGCAAGATACCACAGTACGAAAAACGGGATGACTGAATTCACTACCTGCCACAAACTGCGCCAGGTCTCGGGATATGCGTACTTGGCAACCACAGATTGCCACTTGGTCTTTCCAATACTCATTGTTTATTCCTCCGGTTGTTTACTTTTCAGCGGACATCACCTGATACTCCAGGTACGCCGTAACCCCGTTGATGTAATGTTGCTGCCCATCCACGCGGATGGACGGATCGTCACATGAACTGAATATACCACCACCGTACCGTTCTGTCATTTGGTCTGAAATGGCCCAGTTGCAGTTGTTGTCCGGTAATTGACGCGCACGGACAAAAGTAATGAAGGTGCGGATGTCGTCATCAAGCCAGTCGTGTTTTTCGTTGGAAAGATGAAATGCTTCTGCCAGCGCTGCAAGCGCCTCGATCTTTGTGGCAGAGGAGATGCTTGAGTTTTTTGCGCTCAATGAACGAACACCACCATCGATGACAACATGCGCGATTTCGTTTGCATATTTTTTGTCTGCTTCTGTTAATTGATCCAGACGGGCCAGCATGGCGAAGGCGTAGCTGTGCCAGTGATCTTCGGTGATCGGTTGGGTGATCATGTAGTCGTTGACTTCGCGGGCCTGTGTGAGCCAGAGTGGATTGCCCGTCATTTCATATAATTCTGTCAACGCGAGCAGGCTTTCGCCGGGGGAATAGATTGAATAATAATCGGGGTCGGCAGTGCCGCCATAATGCGGGTCGAAAGCATGATAAAAACCGCCTTCCGGCTTGCGCAGGGACACTATAAATTTCCCCAACTCTACAGCAATATGCCTTAAGTTGTGTTCACCAAGTTCCATGTCGCCTTTGACCTGCCAGCGTTTGTAAATGGTATCGACAGCCAAAGCGCTGCCTCCAAGTTCGCATGTACCGTTGGTATATAGGCAAGTTCCCGTAAATTGTTTCGGTTCCGTGATCAACAGGTCAAGGTATCGATCCAGGGCCAGGTCACCCGCATCGCAGTATTTTCCCTGTCTGGAAACCCGGCAAACCGTATATAACGCACCTGTCCCGGCGATCAAGCGGATGTTGGACGGTGAATATTCACGCGCGCCGGATTGAAAATCCACCTGATAGGAGAGTTCACCGTTCGTCAATTGCTGGCGCACCATGTACTCACCAGCAGCGATGACCGATTCTTTTAGCGGACTGTCTGGAATGGGAATGGAATTTGGAGGTAAAACGATCGACTCTGCCGTGGCGGTTACCACCGAGGTTCTGACCAATAGGAATTGATCCCTGCCAGATGAACTAATCAATATTGCGATGACAATGAGGGTGATCGCGGCCACAATGAGTTTTGCTTGTTTTGACGGCATACACCTCTCCAAGGATCAGGAATATTAATAAGAATATCACACCCTGTTTTGGAAAAAGTTACAGGAAGTTAACAGAGTTTATTCTGCAAATCCTGCAAGGTCAGTTCTGCCATCGAAGAAACAGTTAAGTCACCGCGAACGTTCATTTGAGATGTCAATTGATTGGGGACAGCGACCACGAAGATGCCGGCGCGGCGGGATGCTTCCACGCCGTTAAGCGAATCTTCGAAAACAACCGCTTCGTTCTTTTGGACCTTGAGCCGCTCCAGCGACTTGAGATAGATATCCGGGTTGGGTTTGGTCCGGCCGGGCGCCACATCATCCTGGCAGGTGATGAAATCAAAATAATGAAAAATATTCAACCGCTTTGCATGGGCGTCCACCCATGAATGCGGCGAGCTGGATCCAATGGCAACTTTGATCCCCGCAGCCTTCGCCTGTTCGATCATGTCCACCACGCCCGGCAATATGGGACTTGCGTGAATGATCGCATCCGTTTCCTTTCGGTAGCGCGCTTTCGAAGAAACAGGATCCAGCCGTCCCGAAGAGAGAAGCGCAAGATGCTCCGCCGCATCAAAGTTTGAGATGCCATATCCGCCGATGGTTTTCTTCCACTCATCGAGCGGTAATTCAAAACCGTGGTCTTTGTAGATCGATTGCCAAACCAGAACTTCGGGTGTCTCGGTATCAAGGATCAACCCGTCGAAATCAAAAATAAGAGCTTTCAACATTTATGGAAACCGCCTGACGAAATTTGAAATTGCTTCCCAGATCTTTATCTGATCTTTTTCTTCGGTTGTGATGAGATTGATCACTTCGACCATCGCGATTTTCATGGCCGCGAATTCGCGTTTTGCTTCACGCACCGATTTGAAGAAGCGGGTGTGATTGATCCAATTATTAATATCGCAGGAAACCGAAACATACTGTTTGCCGCGTTTCAACGTAATGCGTGCGCCGCCGGGATATGCTTCATCCATGACAATCACGTCCCCTTGCATTCCCTGTGTGCCAACAGTGTCTCCGTCATGAAAGGGAAGCCAGCTACTCATCCATATCCATTCTGCTGATTCGCGAGGCTTGTATTGTTCCATTGGCCGGAAGCACCCGTGCCGGGCTGAGTTCTTTTACAAGCCGTGTTAAATGTTTGACCATCACTGCCTGTCGGGTGGACGGTTTTGCGCCAAGGTCTTCGAGCACGGGTTCCAGCCAGGTTTGATATGAACGCACATTCAAATACACGTTTCGACCGCGGCGATCCGGCAAACTGTGCAGCAACGCGCTGATCTTTGTACTGACATCCGACTCTTCAGGGTGAATAAGCGGTGTAAGCACAATCCCATACATCCCGGCGGTAACACTGGCATAACATTTCACGCCTTTGTGTACAAAACCGATGGCGCGATTCGGGGCGGGTTCCACGGGATGAAGCAGCGGCGGCACGATCTGATAATGCAGACTCTGCACCGCGGGCATATCCAACGATTGCGCACGCCTCCATCCCGCGTCCAGGCCTGCCTCTGTTTTCTCCAACTGACTCACATCCCAAAGCCTTTGCCATGCATAGACGGAGAATCCTGCCATACGCAGCGCGGGAAAAACATCGCTCAATTCATCAATCTCGGCAATGACATGGAGCGCCTTCCATTCACCGGCCTGGCTGGTCAGATGCTCGATCAATGCCGGGAGTTGTGGATCGCTTAAATTGGATGATGGCGCAAGATATAAAAGTTTTGCAAATGTCTCGCCGCGTGTGTGGATGACCCCACCCAATAATTTGGTGTCACCGCCGTTGGCAATGGCCGCATATAAATGCCGCGCAGGGTTGATGTAGGCCAGCAATCCCATCGCACCCAAAGGATGACCACGCGTGAGGGCACGCGCGCTATCGAGGGTTAGGACCTCGTTTCGATATCTTGCAATCGTGGGAAGATCAAGCAGGTCGAGTGAGCGGATGGTCATGTTGAAAATAAAACCCTAAAGGTTTCCATGATTAATCATACCTCCAATTAATTAAAAACCTTCAGGGTCTGTTGATTAACTTGCCAGGGAAATAAAATATTCGTGGAAGCGAGTGTCGTTGGTTAATTCGGGATGGAAGGATGTCGCCAGCAAGTGACCCTCCTGCGCCGCAATAATGCGGCCGTCTTCCAAAGCGGAAAGCACCTTTGCTTTTCCATGAACCGACTCGATGATCGGCGCACGGATGAAAACCGCATGATAGGGATGTTCCGTGCCGGTGGCTTTGAAGAGTTCGTCAATTTTGAGATCGGTTTCAAAGGAGTCGACCTGCCGCCCAAACGCATTGCGCTGTACTTTGATATCCATCAATCCGAGCAAAGGCTGGCTGCGGCCAATGTCTTTTGAAAGAAAGATCGCGCCGGCACAGGTTCCCCAAATGGCATGACTCTTTCCAAATTCACGCAATGGATCCATCAAATTGTAGGCTACTGCCAGCTTTCCGATCGTCGTGGATTCGCCGCCGGGCATGATCAGCCCATCGAGTCCATTCAAATGCTTTGGTAATCGTACTTCCGCCGTTTCCACGCCGATCTTTTTGAGCATGGAAATATGTTCTGCAAAATCACCTTGTAACGCTAATACACCGATTTTCATAATAATCAAACGTAGGGACGGGGTACCCCGCCCCTACAATCAAGGAATTACCAACCACGTACCGCGAGTTTTTCGCCTTCGGGCATGTGCGCGGCATTGCGTCCCACCATAGCTTCGCCGAGATTCTTGCTTACTTCTGCAAGGATGGATGCATCCTGATAATGGGTCACGGATTTGACGATGGCGGCGGCACGTTTGGCGGGGTCGCCGCTCTTGAAAATACCTGAGCCGACGAACACGCCATCCACGCCGAGCTGCATCATCAATGCCGCATCCGCAGGAGTGGCCACGCCGCCTGCCGCAAAGTTGACCACGGGCATACGTCCGAGTTCCTTCACTTCCTTCACCAATTCATAGGGTGCGCCGTTGTTCTTGGCAAAGGTCATCAACTCTTCGTCACCCATGACCTGCAATTGTTTGATCGAACCGATCACGCTGCGGGCGTGGCGGACAGCTTCCACTACATCGCCGGTCCCAGCTTCACCCTTGGTGCGGATCATTGCTGCGCCTTCACCGATGCGGCGAAGAGCTTCTCCAATGTTGCGGCATCCGCAAACAAAAGGAACTTTAAAGTTATGTTTCAAAATGTGATGTTCTTCATCGGCCGGGGTAAGCACTTCGGATTCGTCGATGTAGTCAATGCCAATTGATTCCAGAATCTGTGCTTCCACGAAATGACCGATGCGGCACTTTGCCATCACCGGGATGCTGACCGCATCCATGATCTTCAAGATCATATCGGGGTCAGACATGCGTGCCACGCCGCCGTCTGCACGAATATCGGCAGGGACGCGTTCGAGCGCCATCACGGCACATGCGCCGGCATCTTCCGCGATTTTTGCCTGCTTTGCGTCCACCACATCCATGATGACGCCGCCTTTTAACATTTGGGCCAGACCCTTTTTCTCAGTCCATGTACCAGTCTTTGCTTCCATTTTGTACTCCTAGTTTAAATCGTTCGTGATTTTACCATGCGGTCATTTCTTCAAAATGAAGGCTGGCCTGCGTGGAATTTTATAAAGTTTGGATATTTTCGTTCGCAAAGTAATTCTAGGGGAAAATTGGTATATGTTAAGGGCCAATAAATAATAATAAATGGCCATCCAATTTTCTAAATAATCCTGTTTTGGCATAATTGCCTCTGTTTTTAAAGGTGGCTCGATGATATATTCACCATGCCAATATTGATGGAGCGATAAAAAATGCGCATTTCACTTGACCGACACAGCGAGATTCCACTGTATCAACAAATTGGAACTTATTTGAGAGATGCGATTCTCTCTGGTAGTTTGACCGCCGATACACGTCTGCCAGCCTGTCGTCAGCTTGCAAATGATCTGGGGGTCAATCGTACAACCGTTGAAAATGCATATTCCATGCTGGAGGCCGATGGGTTGGTCTTTTCCCGCATGGGCAGCGGCACCTATGTTCTTCCCCAAAATCTTACAATTTCCAGGCATAGCACGGAAATACCTTTGCCTTTATGGCAGCAAAGTTTTCAATCAAAAGATGTAGCTTCAAGGTCGGATGTGGTTGACGAGATGCTGCAAGCAGCCGGGCATCCGCGGCCGATCAGTTTTGCTGCGGGGATTAGTGATACGCGTCAGTTCCCGTCGGAAGAGTTTCGCAAGATATTACAGTCTGTTATGCGCCGTGATCAGATTGCCGCGTTGGAGTATGGGGAAAGTAATGGGTATGCACCGCTGCGTGAAGGTATCACTCATATCCTTGCCAGTCAGGGATTACAAACACGGCCAGATAGTGTTCTGATTACAGCAGGTTCACAGCAGGCAATTTTTCTGGTTTCACAAGTGCTCTTAAAACCGAACGACATTATTTTGGTGGAAAATCCTACGTACTCCGTAGCCATTGATTTATTCCGCGCGCTTGGTTTTCAGATCATTGGCGTCCCGGTGGACCATCAAGGAATGCAGGTGGAAAAGCTGGAGAAGCTTTTGCAACAGCACCATCCGAAACTGATTTACACGATCCCCAATTTTCACAACCCTACAGGAACCTGTCTTAGCAGCGCCCGCCGCCGGCAGTTGATCGTGCTGGCGGAAAGATACAATGTTCCGATTCTTGAGGATGATTTTGTCGGTGATCTGCGGTATGAAGGCCATGCCCAACCCTCACTCAAGGCTTTAGACCCTGGTGGGCAGGTGATCTATGTAGGAACCTTTTCCAAGATGTTAATGCCCGGGCTTCGTGTGGGGTTTATTGTGGCTGACGGACCGATCTATGACCAACTACTTAATTTCAAACGCTTGAGTGATCTGGCCACCTCCACTTTGATTCAACGAGCTCTTGATGCATATGTAACTGTGGGAAGATATCAAACCTATTTGCACCGATCCAGTCAGGCGTTTCGCAAACGGCGGGACGCCATGCTGGGTGCCATCAAACAATATCTACCATCCAGTGTTTCTTATGATGTGCCGACGGGCGGATTGTTCATCTGGCTGCGTTTGCCTGAAGCGATATTGGCGGATGAATTGTTGCCAGCGGCTTGCAAGGAGGGGGTTTCATTTGTGCCGGGTAATTTTTTCTTCATTGATGGTGCAAGCGGAAAAGAATGGATCCGCCTCAACTTTGCATCGCAGCCTGTGGAAGATATTGAAGAGGGGATCAAACGCTTGGGAAGAGCAATCCGTCAGATAAAAGTTCGCAAATAATTCAATAAGTCAGAGTCAATTTTTACAGGCACTCATTTGAGCGCCTGTTTTTTAACCGTTGACAAAAACGGTTAAATGAGTACAATCTATACAATGATACAATTAGTACAATTAAAGGATGGTTTATGGCAGAGAAGAAACTAAGCTTGCACCTTGATTTTCATTCCGGCTTGCCGATTTACACCCAGATCGTAAATCAGATTCAAAACCAATTGGCAAATGGAACGCTGATGCCGGGCGATCAATTACCAACAGTTCGCGCGTTGGCACAGGAACTGCGCGTTAACTTCAACACCGTGGCACGAGCGTATCGTATATTGGATGAAGCAAGAATCATCTCCACACAACAAGGACGCGGAACCTATATTACAGAAATACTCCTGCCTTATGTTGCCGAGAAATTAAGAGATGAATCGTTGGCAGCACTGACCAAGCGATATGTTGACGAAGCCATTCGGCTGGGATTTTCCGAGCGTGAAATCAGCCAGATGGTGAGAGACAATTTGAAGTCCGCGAAAGAAGCGAAAGATAAATAAAGGAGAATGTCAAAATGAACGTAAATATGATTAAGTCACTGATCGATAAAAACAAGACGCAAAAGGATGACCAACACATCCCGCCAATTGCCGGATTGTTATTTGGATTATTCATGATCCTTGGCATTGTTGGCGCCATCGTTGGGGATGGCCGTTTTCAAGATGCAATAATCGGCACTTGGGTCATCGTTTGTACGCTTGTTGGCGCCTACTTTCTTTTTGCATTGAAAGTTGCATCGCAATGGGAAAAGGTTGTGGTCCTGCGACTCGGTAAATTTATCGGGCTGAAAGGCCCTGGAATTTTTTGGGTCATACCGATCATTGATAATGCCGTGATGTGGATCGACCATCGCGTGATGGTGACGTCGTTCTCTGCGGAGAAAACACTGACCAAGGACACTGTGCCGGTGGATGTTGATGCGATCTTGTTTTGGGTAGTGTGGGATGCAGAGAAAGCCGCGTTGGAAGTGAAGGATTATCAAGCAGCAATTTCATGGGCGGCACAGACCGCGCTGCGCGAGATCATCGGTCAAATGAGCCTTGCAGATATTCTGGTTGGCCGCGCAAAGATGGATGAAATTTTACAGAAGACCATTGATGAGCGTTCGACGCCCTGGGGTGTGACGGTGCAATCTGTGGAGATCCGCGATGTGGTCATTCCTCAGATATTGGAAGATGCGATGTCTCAACAGGCGCAGGCCGAACGTGAACGCCAATCGCGCGTGATCCTCGGCGAAGCTGAACTGCAGATCGCGGCTTCATTTGCAGAAGCTTCGCAGGCGTATATCGGTAATCCCACCGCACTGCATCTGCGCGCGATGAACATGCTCTTCGAAGGCCTGAAGGAAAAAGGCGCGCTGGTGATCGTTCCATCTTCCGCGGTGGATTCGATGAACCTTGGCGGCCTGAGCGGCATGGTTTCGCTGGCGCAGAATAATTTGTCAAAGGAAAAGTAGCCGTTTCACGTGAAACATTGGAAAGGAAAAGAATGAACACAAAAACAACTTCAATCATTGTACTGACTCTGATCGCCATCGCGGTCATTGCTGGCGCCGTGCTTTGGAATCAACTCCCGGATCAGATGCCATCTCATTGGAATGCGAACGATGAAGTCGATGGAACCATGCCCAGGTTTTGGGGGGTGTTCCTGATGCCGTTGATTACCCTTGGAATGTTTGTATTATTCCTGGTGCTTCCAGCCATCGATCCGCTCAAGGCAAACATCGCGCAATTTCGCGAAACGTTCAATATTTTTATTGTACTGATCGTGGCGTTCATGTTGTACATCCATGGACTAACATTGGCCTGGGGCCTTGGTTATCAAAACTTCAAGATGAGCGCAGCCATGCTGCCTTTCATGGGCATCCTATTCATCGCGATTGGGTATTTACTGCGACAGGCAAAGCGCAACTTCTTCATTGGGATTCGAACCCCGTGGACTCTTTCCAGTGATTCGGTCTGGGATAAAACGCATCAACTCGGCTCGGTCCTGTTCATGCTTTCTGGAGCATTCGCCATCCTTGGAGGTTTCCTCGGCGGCATGACCGCGGTTTGGCTGATGTTCATTCCGTTGATCGGGTCCACGCTGTTCCTGGTGGTCTACTCGTATGTATTGTATAGAAATGAAACAAAGGCGTAAATTGAAACAAAGAATCAAACGACTCCCTGTTTCACGTGAAACAAAAGGAAACAAGAATGAATAACACTGAACTTCCAACATGGGAATATCGTGTCCAAACCATTGGCAGTATGTTCGGCACAAAGGATGAAGCCATCGAGGCGATATTGAATGAATGGGGCGAAGAAGGCTGGGAGGTTACGCATGTATACACACCTGAAGGAAGTGGAAAAGTAACCATTGTTGCCAAACGTCCGTTGACTCGCGAAGCGATCCGTAAACGCTCCATGTCATCGTTCTAATTGGGAGAATAAAATGCTTGAAAGAAAATCCATCACCTGGTTTTTGATCATCACGTTTCTAATTTCGTGGCCCCTGTTTCTTGCTCCGCTTGCCTTCGGTGAAGTGGATGCCACAGCAAAATCCTTGGCGACTCAGGGACTTTGGGCGGCTGCCATGTGGGGACCGGGGATTGCCGCCATCATCACAACTTTGTTCATTGCAAAGAAACCATTTCATAGTTTGCGGTTGAACACATTGGGTCCAAAACGTTTTTATCTTTGGGCATGGTTTCTGCCGATCGTGTTAACTATCGTTGGCGGATTGTTGACTTTGTTGTTTGGCATCGCAAAGCTGGATCTGAATTTTACGATGATCCGCGATGCAATGGCATCTGCTGCAGGCGGCGGTGAAGTTCCTGTTGGCATTATTGTGTTGGTGCAGTCCTTGATCGCGATCACGATTGCGCCATTGATCAATATACTTTTTACAATGGGTGAAGAATTAGGCTGGCGCGGATTTTTACTTCCGCGGTTGCTGCCGCTGGGTCAATGGAAAGCCATGTTGATCAGCGGGGTCATTTGGGGGGTGTGGCATGCGCCGGCAATCATGCAGGGACATAATTATCCGGGTTATCCGGTGCTGGGTGTGTTCATGATGATCGTCTTTTGTGTGTTGCTTGGGACCATTATTTCATGGTTGTATTTGAATACGAATAGTCCCTGGGTTGCTGCATTGATACATGGATCGGTCAATGCAGTGGCTGGTTTGCCGGTCTTGTTTTTTCAACCGGGTTTCAATATGGCATTCGGTGGCACGCTGGCCGCACCAACGGCATGGATTGGAATGGTCTTGTTCATCGCATGGTTGATGTGGACGAAGCGACTCCCAGTGGAGAATCAAGTTGATAAAACGGAAGCAGTTGTCGGCTAGAAAAGAGGCGATTGTCAATAAGAACAAATGTTCTATTTAAAGGTAATAAAAATGGGCGATGATGAGTCGCCCATTTTTATTATTCCAATTGCGATGGCGCTGCGGATGTAGTAAGTGGTTGGTCAGGTTCTGCTGATTCTTCCGAGACCAGAAATGCAACGGCGCGACTCTTTTGCCCATCCATAATGAGGTCGAGATGATGATTGGTGCGATGATCGTTGATGGCGATCAAATGCAATGCATCCAGCACGCGTGGATTTTCAATGGTGATGAAATCAGCAGCACGGTTTGGCGTGCTGTAAAAGAAATCGCGATTGAAGATCGTATCGTCATCATCAAGAAAGACTGCAAGCGGATAGATCTTCGCTTCCATCAGATCCTGAAAAAAGTGAGTGCCGAACGAAGGTTCAGGCGATGCACCTACGGCTTCCCCTGCCAGCTCGATCAGTGCACGCGCATGGAAAATGTCGCTGTAGGAAACATGTACGCCAAGATCCGGTGTGGATGTTCCCCAGCGCCCCGGGCCGACCGCAATATATGTTTCATCTTTGAGCGCGGTATTGAGCTGACCAATTGCTCTTTCCAATTGTGTGCGCTCTGCTTGCGAGGTCAGGCTGAAATATCCTTCCGATGTGACGAATAAAATGTAACGAATGTTTTGCACAATTCCCTGTGGCACCATACGCTGCGTGGAAAAGACAATATCCTCGTCTTTCAGGTTGCTCGGGAGTTGAACTTCCTCGCCACTGACGATGTGGCTTTGTGGACGGCATTGCAGCAGGGTGATATTGATCGTAGGTTTCTGCGAATCGGTTTCGACGATCTCGACCGTGAATTCAGTATCCACCGGGGATTCGTAATGAGTTTCCAACAATTTCAACGCTTCGCGAATATTTTTGGCAAAAGACGTACGCGCCAGCAGGCTGTCAAACGTGATCACCATTTTTTCATAATTTGTATTATGGCTAAGTATGCTTGCCAGATACCCATCCTGCTCAACCTGCGCAGCGTATCGCAACGGCGGATAATTCGATGCAAGCACATCGCGTACCGGTACAGTAACCAATTGATTTTTTTCCAGATCGATCACGTCCACGTTTTGCTGGGAATACCGCCGTGCGGATCGAATATCTGAACTGGGCTGCAAGCGCGGATGACTGAGCGCCACCAACCTCGGACAATCGTCTGCCACCATATCGACGGCGCGGGTGCCCAACCCAAGCACGAGTCGCAGAAATCCATCATCTTCGCGGATCTGCGGCGACCAGCGATACATGTTATGGCTGAAAGCAACACCCGCGGCCTGTGGCAGATAATATTTCCCCATTTTCTCGCCTTCCACAAATTGAATCAGAATGGCAATACGTTCATCGTAATCTGCGAGGTCTTTGTGGTGACGATATAAAAGCGCATCGGGATCCATCACGCTGGCATAGATTTTTGAAATGGCACTGGTGAGTGCCGCAATCTTTTGGCCGTAGGTTCCCTGATTGGGTAGAAAGATGCTTTCGTATTTTCCCGCGAAGGAAGTGCCGAAATTATCTTCGAGCAAACTGGAGGAGCGCACGATCAACGGCGTATGCCCGGCTTCAACTAGAATCTCATCCAGGCGGTCGATGATCTCTGGAGGAAGCTGCCCTTTTGAAAAATCATCGCGCAGGGTGGGATAGTCCGCGCGCATCTGCTCTTCGGTTTTATATTTCTGGTCATTCCAATGCATGAGACCATTGAGCGCCATAAAGTTGTAAAACACATCGGAGCCGAGATAATAGGAAGTGGGGATTTTGAAGGAATCGCGGATCTCCGGCGGCGCGGTTTCCTTGAGGATGCGCATCGCAAGCAGCATACCTGCGGCCTTGCCACCTACTTTTCCTTCGCCAATCTTGCGCCTGCGGATTTCCCTCAAGTCGGCCACGGTGAACCATTGACGCGCCATCTTGATGTATTTCAACTGGTCGCTGACCATCGTGCGGATCAGCACCACCTCCAATTCCTGCAGGCGCGCTTCATATTTCTTTCGCTCCGCCGCCGGCATGGATTCGATCATCTCTGCCTGTTCAAAGATCACATCCTGCGGAGCCAGCTCCGGGTTGAACCAGATGAACTCTGAATCAGCGTTTCCGCGCTCGCTCAACACCTGGCGGACGATATGCTCAAATTCCAAATAGGGCAGGTTATAAGCAAAGTAAAAATCGGTCAGCGAATCACGTACCCTCATCAGGCGGGTATCCCAAATGTCCGCCTGCTCCTCGGCTAAAGGATTATGCAGCCCTTCGCGCTCCTGTGACTCGACAGCTTTTTGACGCGCCTCTTCATCGAACGCGGCTCTCGTGATGATGCCGCGGGAAAACAGTGCTTTTCTCATTTGATGGCGGATGCGTGAGCTCAAAATTGGATACTGACTCAACGCCAGTAAAATTTTCAATACACTATCGATGGAGATGCTGGGGAATGTCATGGGTCAATGATAACAAAAATCCGCCAAACAAAGCCTGTTTGGCGGATTGATTTTGAACTCTGTTTTTCTATCCCAAATGCATGGGCATGATCACATGCAGGAAGTTGTCATCGCCGACTGGTTTCACCACGCCCGGCGCATTTGCAGCAGATGTTTCCAACGCCACGTTGGGAGTCTTGATGACTTCCAATGCCTCGCGCAGGAATTTCACATTGAAGGCGATCAACACGCTGCCGCCATCCACAGTGGCTTCGACAATGGTCTCGTTCTTGCCGGTCTCTTCCGATGTCGCGGAAATTTCCACTTCGCTGGGCTGCATCTCGCCTTTGGACTCTTTGATATCGAGGCGGGCTACATTCGAACCTTCGCGGGCAAAAATCTCAGCTTGCTTGCAGGCTTTGAGCAGAGTGGCAGTTGCAACCAAGGTGCGGGATTTATAACTGCGCGGAATGATCTGATGATAATCCGGGAAGGTCCCGTCGATCAATTGCGAAACCACTTCCACATCCTTCACTCGGAAGAGCACCTGTCCGCGCTGCTTGGGGACGACCATGTAAATCGGTTCCTCGGGGTCGTTTGCCACGCGGGCCAATTCGTTCAATGCTCGCGCCGGGATGATGATGTTGATCGGTTGTGGAACCGCATTTGATAATTGAGCCTTGCGCACCGAAAGACGGAAGCCGTCAGCGGCGGCCATGGTAACTTTATCTTTTTCCACGTTCATCAACACGCCCATCAACACCGGGCGGGCTTCATCGGTTGAGGCTGCGAATGCCACCTGATGGATCATTTCCTTGAAGTCCGCCACGTTCAATTGCACAGCATCCTTCATTTCCGGAGTCGGCAGCGGAGGGAATTCCTGGGCGTCGATGCATTTGATGTCGTTGTTCGATGCGCCGCCTTTGACGTGCAGACTCTGCGTCTTTACATCCAAAGTCAACTGCACCTGATCGCTCGGCATGGCGTTGACCAGGTCCGAAAAGGTGCGCGAGGGAACTGTGGTTGAGCCTTCTTCATCGATGCGCGCGGGAATCCAACAGGTAATGCCCAACTCGAGGTTGGTGGCGGAGAGTCGCAAACGGCCTTCGTCGCTGGCGATCAGAATGTTGGATAAAACGGGGAGGGTACTGCGCGGCGAAACAGCGCGGGATACGATACTCAAACCGCGTGCAAGGTTCTCTTGAAGAAGGGTAACTTTCATGGTTTATCGCCTCAGTTAATTTTTTTTCGAAAGTATATCATTAAGTTTTTTATACGCGTACTAAAAACCACCGGTCACCAATGAAATACCCAGCATCAATAAACCGAATAACAATTGGCACGCGAACAAACTCGCGAACACGTACGCCACCACCGTCCAGGCTGAAGTTCCTTTTTGGGAGGATTGCGGGCGGAGTTCCTGCCCTTCAGCCAATGCCTGCGCTGATGCTGCTACCTGCTCAAGATCATTCATCCAGAAAACGCCCGTCGCTTCATCATTAACGATGAGTCTGCTCCCGTTAAACGAGTGGATCCAAGCTTCGGCATTTTTCGGCAAATTCATCGCAAGTGATAGGGGCAGAACCACCGCATTTGCTTTCACTTCTGATGAGACGACTTCATTTGCATTTACCGTTTTTAGAGAGATTTTAAGTCCACGTTTTTCAAAGGCAGCTCTGACCGCATCCCCAAATTTGCCGCTGTTATTTTCAAACACAAGCACATGGAAATCCTGCTGTTTTTCCTCCAATGCATCGGCGCGCGAAGCGCTGTCTTTGCGAAGGGCCGAAAGGTGATATAGCAGCAAAATCACGAACAGAATCAGCAAAGTCAGCGAGTTGAGCGAATCTTTGGCAATGGAACTTCCGCCGCCAAGTAATGCATTGATCAAAGTAAAGATCAGGATCACGGCAGAAACCATTCCGCCGATCACACCCGCAAACAAAGCCAGATATAAATAACTTCTGCGAATGATCGACCGCCGTGCATGTTCATTGGCAGCACCCACGCCTAATGCATCCGCCTGTAACGGACGCCAGGTCATGAGCCAGAGGGGAAGCCCAACCGCAATTGCCGAAAGCGATCCTGCCAAAGTGGAACGAAAGCTGCTTTCATTCAGATAGGCCTTGTCCAGAGTCATGTCTGTGATGAACATGAATAGGTTGGCTGTGCCAATAAATGCGGTGGCCAGCCCAAGCGCGGAAAGAATATAGAAGTAGATTCGTTTCTTGCCTGCCCGGCGCGGCGCATTTTCATCAAAGTCAAATTGCTGGTTGAGCCAGTATCCGTAGTAGGCCCAGAGCACGCCGAACGGCAAACCAACGGAAATCGGTCCGCCGATTTTTTGCAGGAAATCAATCGAGGTACTTTTCTCGCCAAGCAACCGGCTGAGCAGGACGTACAGTAAATTTCCACCGGCGGTGAGTGTGACGATGACTCCGCCGAGGGCAAGCAGATAGAAAATGCCAAGGCGAAGAACCGATTCCTTTTCAGCAGGATCAGGTAAAACGTCCTGCAGGATGCGCCACGAGAAAAACCATATCGGAGTACCGATGCCAAGCAAGGCAATTGCGTTGATCACAGTTTCCCGTCCAATTCCCCCGAGCACGTTGGAAGGCAATGTGAAGGCGTAATCCAAGGCCTGTTGTGCGCCGTAGATGACCATCAACAATCCGTAAAGTACCCAGATGAAGCGATACAACCTGCGGATCACAGAGAAGTTTTCCGTCTCTTTTAAAGTTTGCCATTCGCCGCGCAGGATGTTCCAAAAATAGCCGGCAATGAGCAGGTTGATGAGAACGGCGAGAATATTGTCAGTTAAAGTTTGTGAGCCGCCGATAATGGCGCGTTGAGCGGAGAGGTGTGCCGTGGAAAGAAACGCACGATTGATCAGCGCAAATAAATTTTGCACCGCAGGAATGAGCGTGGCCAGCAATGCGCCGTACAAAAAGACAGCGCGCAGGCTGGCGTTCTTTTCCTCATCATCCTTCGCGGAAGTGTTTTGCGACCATAACCAATGGAACAAAAAGATGGGCACGCCCACGAAAATTAAGGCGAGAGCCTGTGCGAGAGTCTCCGTGCCGTTGACCACATCGCGCCCGTTGATGATCGAACGCAGCAGACTGATCACGCCCCAGATTACAACTTCAAGGCTGATGATCGCGACGAGATAAAAATATAACCTTCGGATGGTTTTCATGATGAGCCTGCTTCCTTAAGGTTTGAAAGGTTCCTGGTACCAGTTGTAGCTCCAGTAGTTATAGGGCATGGCACTGATCTTCCAGTCGCCATTTTGGAGAACCAGCAAAGCACGGTCTTCGGTTTGATATCCGCTGGAAAACGGATCATTGGTGGAAAAGAAAACCGTCACGGTCACGGTGGCTTCATCGCCATTGATCTCGGCAGTGCCCACATCCACTCCGCTGTTTTGCGGGTTGACCGATCCATTGAAGAAGGATTGTCTGAAATCTTCGTAGGTGGGTTTGTTTTCCAAATCCGCTAGATAGCCGTAGGCCTTTTCGTAATCATCTTCCAATATGGCGAGCACGTAATTGTGCACCACACCATCGGGAGTGGTATCCGCCAGATACTCGCGTTTATCCTGGCGGGTGAAGAACAGTCCCAAAGCCAGCAGGACCAACACGCCAATGCCAATGAGAATGCCGGTGAGAAATTTATCCTGTTTCATAAAGCGCCTCCGAGTTAAATTCATTGTATAGGTTAAGGAAGTTAAAGGCAAGTTACTTGGAATCTGAGACCCCTCTCCGGCAGGTGTTATTTTATTTCCATCACGGTATACTTGCCTTGATAATTTGATAAGACAAGGAGAACCTCATGACCATTTCTGCCCCTCGTTGGGACCTGACCAACATCTATCCTTCGCTCGAGTCGAAGGAATTCACGGCTGCGGTTGCTGATTACAAAAAGCAGGTCGCTGCGCTGGAAAAGTTTTTCAAAAATAAAATAAGCAAGGCCAGCGAAAAATCGAAGGCGAAGGATCTGGCGCCCCTGATCGGTGAGGCCATCGACCGCATCAATAAGATCCAAACGCTTTCGTCCACGATCTTTCCGTATATTTATTCTTTCGTCACCACTGATTCGCGCGACAAGCTGGCAATGAAGACTCTCTCCGAGATGGAGCAGGCCAGTTTGCCGACGAGTCAGTTGTTGACGCAGTTCACGGCCTGGTTGGGAAAGATTTCACCCAAGCTCGCTGACGCAACCAAACTCAATTCATCTGCCAAGGCACATGCTTTTATGTTGAAGGAATCCGCTGAACAAAGCAAGTACTTGATGAGTGAAGCAGAGGAAAACCTCGCCTCCGAACTTAGCCTGAGCGGGGGCAATGCCTTCGGCAAGCTGCAGGGTACGGTGACCTCACAACTGTCCGTCGACTTTGAGTTGGACGGCAAGGTGGAAAAGATGCCGATGCCCGCGTTGATCAACTTGCGCAGCCATCCCGACGAATCTACACGCCGCCGCGGATATGAAGCGGAGAACGTGGCTTGGGAGGGAGTTAAAGAAATTTTGGCGGCGTGCCTGAACGGGGTCAAGGGCGAAGCGAATACGTTAAATCGCAAACGCGGCCGCAAGGATGCCATCCACTCATCGCTTGAGGCGGCGCGCATGGATCGTAAATCCCTCAACGCGATGCTCGAGGCCATGGAAGGTTCCTTCCCGATGTTTCGCAAATATTTCAAAGCCAAGGCTAAAAAGATTGGGAAGGAACAACTTGCATGGTGGGATATTTTTGCGCCCATTGGCAAAGCCGATAAAGTGTATACCTTTGAAGAAGCACGCGATTTTATTTTGGAAAACTTCGGCCGATTCTCGCCTGACCTGGCTGCCTTTGCCAAACGTGCATTTGACAACAACTGGATCGATGCTGAGCAGCGTGATGGAAAACGGGGCGGTGCATTTTGTACCGAAGTGCAGGGTGTAAAAGAAAGCCGTATCTTATGTAACTTTGACGGTTCGTTCGATCAGGTGAGCACGCTTGCCCATGAGTTGGGACATGCCTTTCATAATGAATGCGCCTATCAGGCGAACAAGACGACTCTGCAGCAACTCACGCCCATGACTCTGGCCGAAACTGCTTCGACCATGTGTGAGACCATCGTCACTGAGGCAGTCCTCGCCACTACAAAAGATCCGCAGGAGGAGCTGGCTGTGCTCGAAGCGCAGATCCAGGGTGCGGCTCAAGTGGTTGTGGATATTTATTCGCGTTATCTCTTCGAGAAGGAAGTCTTTGAACGCCGCGAAAAGTCCGAACTTTCTGCCGATGATTTCAATGACATCATGGAGCGCGCGCAAAAAGCAACCTACGGCGATGGACTCGACGAACGCTATCTGCAAAAATTCATGTGGACCTGGAAGCCTCATTACTATTCTTCCGGCCTGTCCTTTTATAATTATCCATACGCCTTTGGGTTGTTATTTGCAACCGGTCTGTATGCCATCTATCAACAGCGCGGCGAGTCATTCGTGCAGGATTATAAAAACCTGCTGGCTTCCACGGGCGAAGAGACTGCAGCAAAACTTGCCAAACGCTTCGGTATCGACATCACCACACGTAAATTCTGGGATGACAGCCTTGCCATCATCGGCAAGCGCATCGATCGTTATAGCCAGTTATAGGAGAGCTATTAACTTGAAAAGAAAAAAGTTTTTTCTCCTGCCGGTTTTTATATTGGTCGTTGCAAGCATAGCCTGCAATGCAGAACTTCCGCAAATGGAGTCAACTGCCACACCCACGCCGGCGCAATTGCCCACTGTTGCGTTGACCATTGAATCAGGGCAGGGAAATATTCCACTCTCGGAAGCGGGAGTCCCGCGCATTTCGGTGGAGGATGCCAAGGCGGCGTTTGACGCGGGCGAAGCCGTCATCGTGGATGTGAGAAGTGCTGACGCCTATGCAGCCGGCCACGCCGAAGGTGCGATCAATATTCTATTGGGTGTTTTCGAAACGGATATTGCAAACATCCCGCTTGAAAAAGATCAATGGATCATTACCTACTGTACCTGACAAAACGAACATACGAGCGCCCGTGCGGCGTTCCTCCTTTTGCAAAACGGGTACACTCATGTCGAAGCCATCCTTGGCGGGTTAAGTGCCTGGGTGGATGCCGGATATCCGGTCGTTCCATAAATGATGACTGTCCTCTCCATCGATCACGTTCAAATTGCCATGCCTGCCGGCGGGGAAGAAAAGGCCCGCAGCTTTTATATCAATTTGCTTGGCTTTGTTGAGATCCCCAAACCTGATGAATTGGCAAAGCGCGGCGGTGCATGGTTTCAATCTGGAAGTGTGCAGATTCATCTTGGTGTGGATGCGGATTTTTGCCCGGCACGCAAGGCGCATCCCGCGTTTCTGGTGAACGATGTGGATAGGTTGATTGCAAAAGCACGTTCCTTGAACTTTGAAATGGATCTAACTCAACCCCCGCTGGATGGATACAAGCGCGTGCATGTGTTTGATCCGTTTGGGAATCGCATCGAATTGATGGAGAAGATATAAAATGAGCGCCTCGCTGCGGGTGACACAATGGGAATCCGCCACGCCCCCCACGCAGGAGCTTTTGATGGAGATCATGCAGCGGCAGAGACTGGAACCGTATACATGGTCGAACCGTCCGCATGATTCTTATTCCGCGCACAAACACGATTATGAAAAGGTGATCTATGTGGTCGAGGGAAGTATTACGTTTATTCTCCCTGTTTTGAAAAAACAAATTGTCCTCAACAAAGGGGATCGTCTGGATTTACCTGCCCATGTTGTGCACTCGGCTCAAGTCGGACCTCAAGGCGTGGTCTGCATCGAAGGACATAAGCTCAACTGAAAGAGAATCAAAGAAGGCTTGCATTTTGCAAGCCTTCTTTGATTCTCACAGGAGTGCAAAAGCTCTGCTTTTGCGGCTCGGAAGTAGAACTTCCGAGCTCCAAGAAATATTTATGAAAACGCCTGAATTCCCGTTTGGGCTCTTCCCAAGATCAATGCATGAATATCATGCGTGCCTTCGTAGGTGTTCACGGCTTCGAGATTCATCATGTGACGGATCACATGGAATTCGTCCGAGACGCCGTTGCCGCCGTGCATGTCGCGGGAGATGCGCGCGATCTCCAATGCCTTGCCGCACGAATTGCGTTTAATTAATGAAACCATCTCCGGCGTGGATTTATCTTCATCCATTAATCGACCAACGCGTAGTGCACCCTGTAACCCCAGAGTAATTTCCGTCATCATGTTCGCCAGCTTGAGTTGAACGAGTTGATTCGCCGCCAGCGGACGCCCAAACTGCGGACGGTCGAGCGTGTATTGTCGGGCTGCGTGCCAGCAGAATTCGGCTGCGCCCAAAGCGCCCCATGCAATTCCATAGCGCGCTTTGTTCAAACATCCAAACGGACCTTTCAATCCACTCACTTCGGGAAATATGTTTTCATCGGGGACGAAGACTTCTTCCATCACGATCTCGCCTGTAACACTTGCACGCAAACTGAATTTACCCTCGATTTTTGGTGCGGTTAATCCCTTCATGCCTTTTTCGAGAATAAAGCCGCGAATTTCGCCATCGAGCTTGGCCCAAATGATGAACACATCTGCAATCGGTGAATTGGTGATCCACATTTTGCTGCCCTGCAAAATATATCCACCTTCCACTTTTTTGGCACGGGTTTCCATGCTGGCTGGGTCACTACCGTGATTGGGTTCGGTCAGGCCGAAGCAGCCGATCCACTCTCCGCTGGCGAGCTTGGGTAAATATTTTTTGCGTTGTTCTTCAGTGCCGTAGGTGTAAATCGGATGCATGACCAACGAACTTTGCACGCTCATCGCGCTTCGATAGCCGCTGTCCACGCGCTCCACTTCACGGGCGATCAAGCCGTAGGATGCATAATTTAATTCCGCACCGCCGTATTTTTCGGGGATGGTCGAGCCGAGCAATCCCATACTTCCCATTTCATTCATGATCTCGCGATGGAAGATCTCCTTGCGGTTCGCTTCAAGGATGCGCGGCATTAACTTATCCTGACAATACTTTCGCGCCGTGTCACGGATCATGCGTTCTTCGTCGGTCAATTGATCGTTGAGCAAAAAGGGATCGTCCCATTTGAAATTTTGTTTGGCCATGAGTTGCCTCGTTTTTTATTTTGATTGTATCAAACCCCGCTTCCGACTCTGCCCGGGCTTGACCCTGTTTCTCGACCAGAATCAACTTCCAGTTAAGTTTGAAGCGGGAGTCAAAAAGAGGATTTGCCGAAAGGCAAATCCTCTTTTATTAGGAAGCTAATTGCTACTTACGCATTCCCGGTCAACCAGCCGCGCAAGTCCATGGCTTTGACCACGCGGTCAATGGCAACCATGTAGGCCGCATCGCGCATGTAGACTTTTTCCTTTTCGCAGCGTTCGAGCACGCCGTGGAAGGCGGAGGTCATTTTCTGATCGAGTTTTTCGAGTACTTCATCACGCGACCAGTAGAAGTTCATATCGTTTTGGACCTGTTCGAAGTAGGAGGTGGTCACACCGCCGGCATTGCACAGGAAGTCTGGAATGTTGAAGACCTTGTTCTTCTTGAAGATTTCATCAGCTTCCGGGGTGGTGGGGCCGTTTGCACCTTCAGCCACGATGCGGACGTTCTTGGAAATTCTTTGAACGGTTTCCACATTAACCTGGCCTTCGAGCGCAGCCGGGATCAACACATCGGCTTCCTTGGAAATCCAGGCATCGCCTTCTTCGACTGCATAGCCGGTGTCTTGGGCTTTGGCCTTGTCGATGGTTCCATATTCGTCCACGATGGAGAGCAGGAAACGCGGATCAATGCCGCCCTTCTTGCTGTAGGTATAAGCCTTTTTGCTGTGACGGTCGTAGCACGAGACACAGGAGACAGTTCCGCCAAGAATTTCAACAAAGCCTATCGCAGCATATTGCGAGACGTTCCCGAAGCCTTGCAGTGCTGCAACAGATTTCTTCGGGTCCATGCCGAGGTGCTTCATTGCTTCACGCACGGTGTAGATCACACCGTAGCCGGTGGCTTCGGTGCGGCCCAATGAGCCACCGCCACCAAGGGGTTTGCCGGTGAACACGCCAGGCGTGTATTGGCCGACAAGACGTGAATATTCGTCCATCATCCAGCCCATCATTTGCGGAGTGGTACCCACATCCGGGGCGGGCACGTCATTGCGTGGGCCGATGTTCTTCCACATGGCGCGCACCCAACCGCGGCACAGTTCTTCTTTTTCATTGACGGTCAGTGTGGAGGGATCGACGATAATGCCGCCTTTGCCGCCGCCAAGCGGAATGTCGGCCACGGCACACTTCCAGGTCATCCATGTCGCGAGTGCACGGACGGTGTCCATGGTCTCGGCCGGGTGGAAGCGAATGCCGCCTTTGTTGGGCCCGCGGGCATCGTTGTGCTGTACACGAAAGCCTTGGAAGACTTTGAGCGAGCCGTCATCCAAGCGGACAGGGATGCGGAAGGAAAATTCACGCATCGGCCAGCGCAGCACTTCAGCCACGCCCGAATCGAGTTTCAATTGCTTGGCAACAGCGTCGAACTGTTTCTGCGCCATTTCGAAGGCATTAATGGGTCCTGACATGTTGTTCTCCTGAAAGGGTTTTAGAGAAAATATAAGCGGGCACCCCGGAAAGGGTACCCGCTTGAAGCACGATGTATGTCAACACGTTGATTCATACGATTTTTATCCAATAAAACGTGAAAGCCATTGAAATTTACACGAGAATCAACCCTGCGTCAATATGACAAAAGTCCGCATATTTTGATTGAATATGGCGGTTTTTGCGCGGTTGATATTACCCATTCGGGTAATATCAACCGCGCTGCATTGACCTTGTTGTATGACAAATGTCTTGCTAGGGGGAGTGAGCAATGCTTTTTTCGATCTCTTGCGAAGGATAGTAGATTTTCCACACATCCTCAACTGCCTTATAGATTGCCGGGTAATTTTCCGAATCCCTTCGAATGGCCAGCCCATAATCAAAAGCCTGTGGATAATAATCGTACTCCGCCCAAAACTTGGGATCGTCCAGAATCGAAGAGATGATCTTGTTGTAATCGGGGTGTGGAAACCAGATCAGATCTGGTTTGCGATCGAAAAACTCGGCTGCTGAAAATCCATGATGTGCGAAGAAAGGATCGTGCAGCCCAAGGGGATCCATAATATTAATCTGCGGTGCTTTTGCCCCAACTACACCATACTCTGACAGTGCAAATTTTGTACCCTTTGGAAGGCGTATGCTGATTTCAGAAATAGCTGTAATGGATTCCCACCAACTCAATTTTTGGATTGTGGAGTCGGTTGAATATTTCACTGCAATTGGGTAGATATGTGCTTTAGGTATATAAGCTATTTGATACGCCCGTGCTAGGGAAGTTTTTACAGACGGCATCCACAGTAGAAAAGCACACACTATCATCACTGCCAAACGATACGGATACCCGTATTTTTTTGATTCTTTTGTAGTGTTATGAAGCTTATGGTCGAGACTCAGATAGGCTGCCACCACAAAAAAAGGAATGGCAGGGAAATAATATCTGGCATAAAACCCCATGATCTGTACCACTGAAAAATAATAAGTGAACGTGACCAAAACGGGAAGAAAAAAGACAAGCAGGAACTTGCGAATATTTCCCGATGCTGAAAACACGATGATGACGATAAATGGAAATATTAGTCTGAAAAAATCGAACAGGTAGGATATGGGATTCCACCGAAATGCACCGGCATAGCCATCATCATAGCCATTCGTTTTTGCGTAAAAAGGCAGTGGCAGCGGATCGCCGAATATCATGTATTTCGCAGCTGTGTCGAGGAGGAGGAGGAAGGCCAGCCCGCCAAGAAACCATGCTGTTTTTTTTATTCGGTCTTCTTCTGAAGAAAGCAGCATGTATAACGATGGAAACATGATGGAATATATGAGATTGTCCGGGCGCGCCAGAAAAGATACATAGGCACTTGCAATCACCAGTAAAATACCCGGACCGTCGTTTCTTTTTAACCACCCCAACGTTGTGAAGATCAGAAAAGTGTTACACAAAAGTGAGATGGACGTGTCCATCCCGCTGGTGGCGTGAAATAAAAATCCTGGAGATGGAAGAAATAAAACCGCCAGGACAATTCCTGTCAACAATGGATATTTCTTAAGGAAATTTGAATGGGTTATTCTTGCACAGCCAACTCCCAGTGTGATCAGGAATAAAATTCCAAGCGAGGCCGATGTAATGGTTAAGAGATGACTTGCCTCTGCCATCGGAAAGAACCATCTTACGAGAACGATGATCAATAAATAAAGCAGGCTGGTCGCACCATAGGTTTGGATGCCATCCGGATTCCAGGCAATGCCGTGCCCGGCAATTGCATTGTTTGCATATCGAATAAACATATATGCGTCATCGAAGGTCGTGACCAGGTTTGCCCTTGTGAAAAAAATATAAAAGCCGAGCAGTGAAAGAATCAAAACGGCCCCGACGGCATTTACCAGCCGGGGTTTGGAAAGGGCACTCAATAAATTCCCTGTTTTTTGCATGGGTTCAGGATTTTTTGCGGCGTTCAAGGAATACATTCACAGCCTTGAGGTGCTCTGCTGATTTACCCGCCTTCTCCTGCAGGATTCCTTCGTGGTTGAGAACCTCCGCCAAATTTGGGATGATCGCCTGATTGAAGGCTTGCTTCCCCGCGGCAAACGCCTCTTGCGGACCTGCGGCCAGCTCGGCCGCAATTTGCATGACCAGCTTCTGATAATTGAATCCACCCACCCGGTTGACCATGCCCCATTCATATGCCAAATGAGATGTGATCGGTTTATTGGAATAAAAATATTCCTGCGCGCGTCCCAAGCCGATGTACTTTGGTAAAAGTAATGAAACCCCGGAATCCGGCGCAAGCGCGATTCCACTGAACCCAACGACGAAATACGCGCTCGAATGCGCGATACGAATATCGCAGGCAAGTGCGATTCCCAAAGCTGCGCCAGCACATGCTCCATTGACTGCCGCGATCACAGGTTTGCCCATATTGCGAATTTGCAGGATCAGCGGATTGTAGGTCCTCTCCAGGTGTTCGCGGTATGAGATCGCTTCCCCTTGTTTCATCTCGGTGATATCCTGCCCGGCACTGAAAACTTTCCCTGAGCCGGTGATGACAATGCACTTTACATTTGAATCAGCTTCTACTTGAGTGAGGGCATCCTTCAATTCATTGGTCATTTCAAAGTTAAATGCATTGGCGCGCGAGGGGCGATTCAGCGTCAGAATCGCCAGACCAGATTTGAGTTCGGTAAGAAGCGTTGTCATGTCAAATAAAAAAAGTGACAGCCACTTTAAAAGTGACTGTCACCTGTTTCCTTTCTATTCGTTTGGAAAGTCGTCAGATAGATCGTCATCCTCGGAGTCGATCTCGAATTCCACTTTTTCGCTGTCGAGGTAAACCCACAACAGCAGTACGTGTCCTTCGGAGGTTTCGACATTGCGGGCGGCGAGGATGGGTGCGGTTTGTTCGAGGCCCATGTCATTGCGGTAATGCAGATGAATGGATGCCTTGTTGTGCCACGCGGTGTAACATCTCTGCACGAGCGCGGGACCGTTGAATGTTCGCAGGCGGGTAAGCGCAGGAACAGACAGATTCGGGCTTTCGTTCAAGCCCATTGCCCATCCGTCGTTGACGTGCTCAAAAACGGGGGGCGGACCTTCAATGATCGTGATTTTATCTTCCATAAGGTTACCTGTACTGCGGGAATATACCACATGTGGCCGGGGGATTTGTTTCAGAATTTCATTAGAATTCCCTAACAGGACGAATGGGCTATTTGCGGAATATAATTGAGAAATGCCAAAACTTACCCCGAAAATCATCCTTGAAGGCACCCGCCTGACTTTTAAAACCGATATTGCTTTTGCACTGAATGAACATCCGCGGGTGGTGGGTCCACGCAAATATAAATACCATTCACCGCTGATTTCCGGTGAATGGTGTGCATTCACCAATTTTCCGTGGGGACGCGGATTAATTAACTTCGAGCCTCAGGAAGAAGCACTTGCGATGGAAACCTACGCCACCTGGGTCAAACTTTTTGAGCTGCAAAAATATTATTCATGGATCGTGGACCGCTTTCATTTGTCCACACGCATGTATCAGCTGAATATCTATAACAAGGATTACGATTTTCGCTGGCTGGAGGAACGCCTGCTTCCGTTGAATTTCCGTCTGGTGGTGTTAACTCGTTCGGCGGAATCCTTTGAAGCCGCGCGCGCCGAACGTCTCAAGGTTTCGGGCAATCCATCCCAATACGATGACTTGAATCTTTTCGTGGAAGAACAAAAATTGATCCGCCGGCTTGCAGGCGAATCAATTTTACCCATGCTTGAATTGGATGTTTCAGACAATGATATCGAATCTGCCACGGAAAAGATTGCGGATTGGATGGAAGCCACCGGCGGTTTATATATGTCTTCATGATCGAGGCGGACCAACCAGCTTTTACAATGACTTCAATATTTCCTTCACCAGCCACGGACCCCGATAGACCAGACCCGTATACATTTGTATCAACGCCGCTCCCATGTCCAGGCGGCGTTTTGCATCTTCGGGATTCATAATTCCGCCCACGCTGACCACCGGGACTTTTCCGTTCACTCTTTTGAGAGTTTGATAGAGAACCGCTTCGCTCTTTGCCGCAAGCGGTTTGCCGCTTAACCCGCCGGACTCACGCTGAAGCTGTGACCTCAATCCGTCGCGCGATAGAGTCGTGTTTGTTACGATGATGCCGTCCATTTTTGCGTTAAGAATTACTTCGATCGCGTCATCCAATTCCGCATCGGATAGATCCGGAGATAACTTCACAAGCAGCGGCAGCCGTTTTTCGTGATATCTCTCGCTGATCGCACGCTGGTCATGAATGTGCTTCAATAATTTTTCCAGCGCATTTTTCTCCTGCAAGTCGCGCAGACCGGTGGTGTTTGGTGAGCTGATATTGATGGTTAAATAATCTGCATATTGTGAGAAGTTGTCCACCAACGAGACATAATCCAGAGCAGCTTCTTCGTTGGGGGTTTCTTTGTTTTTGCCGATGTTGATGCCGAGAATGAGGTCGCCTTTATCGATCATGCGCCTCATCATTTTTTTGTTCGGCGGCACAAACCCGAAATATTTTTCAATCGTGCTTGTACGCAGGTATGGGTTGAGTTGCATTTGTACAAACTCAGAACCACGGGAGGGGAAACCAAGGCGATTGATCACGGCTTCGTCTTCCACAAGGCGAAAAACACGTGGAGGTGGATTGCCAGGCTGGGGTTTGGGCGTGACCGTTCCTACTTCCGCGTGGCCAAACCCGAGTGTGGAGAGTCCACGAATTGCTGTGGCGTTCTTGTCATAGCCGGCAGCGATCCCAACCGGATTTTTGAATCTTAGTCCGAACAATTCAACGGGTTTTTCCGGGGCCTTATAAATTTGTGAAAGAAACCAGCGGGCCGGCGTGAAATTTCCTGCAAGGCGCAAGGCGGCCAAAGTCAGCGCATGGGCGCGTTCGGATTCAAGACGAAAAATGTATGGGCGGAGTTTGTCAAACATTACTTTTTAGGCTGGTGCTGCGCAATATAGCGGTCGCAATCAAGGGCGTGTTTTTTGGCACGTTTTTGCAAGGCGGGCATGATCGAGAAGTCGCCCTTGATAAAGTCCGCGCCGTATTCGATGAGTTGCTGATTCTTTTTTTCCAGCATGGAGGCAAGTTCGGAGACGGGCTTTGGGGTGGTACTAAACGCCTGGGCCGGTGTGGGAGATTTCATCACTCCACGCTCCACCAGCAGCCAATCCAGTGTGGTTTTGTTTTCGGGGTTGTGGGCATCTGCAATGGAAAGCCAGGGTTCAGCGCCGATCTCATAGTGTAACGTAACATCGGTTGTGGAATTGACGAATTGGACGGTGCAGCCCTTTTTAAAAAAAACAGTTTCGCTTTTCTTGAAACCGTATTTGCTTTCAAGTCCGCGAAAGGCCTTTGTCACAATTTGATCGAAATCTGATTTTTTCATGTTTTCACTTTCGAGGTGGATGAGTAAGATGGCTGCTTCGTTTATACCACCACTTGACCGATATTAAGTTGATTTTGTTGCACCCAATTCAACCGTTTCTTTGGTTTTATACGCTTTTATTCTATTTAAGTAGAATTGCTGCCGGGGCATTCCAGATTGATCGCGGAGGTCGTAAAGCTCGCTGCGGGTGAGGCGTTCCTCTTTAGGATCTATCAATTCCTGTTTTACACATATTCCAGCTGCCCCATGAAACGCGTCGATGATCCTTCTTTTTTGGCCGAAAAGAAGCTCCTCCGGCAATTCGTTCAGCAGGAAATATTTCACTTCCAGGGTTTCCCCATTTTGCGTTCTTAATTCTCCGCCAAGTGGTCTTGCTATGAATAAGGCCGCATGTATGTCGCTTGTGCTCCCCAAGCGTGAATAAATGCCGACCAGACCCACAATTTCAATGTTTATTCCTGTCTCCTCTTTTGTTTCCCGGATTGCGGCTTCCACAAGAGATTCGCCATCTTCCACACCTCCACTTGGCAGGCACCAAACCTCAAAATCCTCGCGTTTGGTAAGGAGTATCTTTTCATTTTCAATTACTGCGACATTAACTGCAATACCAGGCATGATCTATCTTCCTTTGGCCTTTCTTCAACTGGTCCACGACTCTTTTATCTCCCATCTTTGGAAACGATATCTATTAATTCTATCCCACTCCTCACATTAAACATACTTTAGAAGGTCTTCCGTAGTATAGTTAATCGAATTAAAATATACGGGACGCATGGCGAGATCCCTGCTGGAGGTGTACGATGAAACTCTACCTGCTCTCTGCCATCATGGACCTGTTGATCCTGCTGGCATACCCGATTGTATATATTGCCTATCGCGTTCGGAAAAAGATGGGCGAAAAGAAATAGCAAGTTATCTTAAAAACAGGAAAGACCTGGAGGCCCGTTATGCCCTCGTTGAACGATATTCTTGCCGTGATCTTGGGGGGAGGGCGTGGCGCGCGCCTTTATCCGCTCACTCAGATGCGGTCGAAACCTGCCGTGCCCATTGCCGGCAAGTATCGTCTGATCGATATTCCCATCAGCAACTGCATCAATTCAGAAATATTTCGCATTGCGATCCTGACCCAGTTCAACTCTGTGTCTTTGCATCGTCATATTTCACGCACCTATAATTTTGACGCCTTCCATCAAGGCTGGGTGCATATATGGGCGGCGGAACAGACCCTTGAAAGCGCAGACTGGTACCAGGGTACGGCGGACGCGGTCCGCAAGCAATTGCTGGAGATCCAATCTTCCGGCGCAAAGAATGTCCTGATCCTGGCTGGTGACCATCTATATCGTATGGATTACAAAGAGATGGCCGAGTATCACTGGGCAAATAAAGCCGATATCACGGTGGCAGTCCAGCCTGTTACAAAAGAGGAGGCGCCGCGTTTGGGTATTCTCAAGCGGGAGGCCGATGGACGTATTTCCTCCTTTGTTGAAAAACCAAAGGATCCTGAAGTTCAGAAAAAATTCGTCAGCCGCAATGATCCCGACCGACCATTCCTTGGCTCGATGGGAATTTATATGTTCAATACAAAGGTCTTGTTGGAGATGCTGACCGATTTTCCCAATCATGATGATTTCGGCAGCGATATTATTCCGCAAGCCATTTCATCTCATTCGGTATTTGGCTTTGACTTTGAAGGATACTGGCAGGATATTGGTACGATCCGCTCTTTCTACGAAACCAATTTGCGTCTCACCACGGCAGAAACGCCCTTTAATTTTTACGATCCCAAGCTGCCGATCTACACAGATTCGCGCTTTCTTGCCGGCTCGATTGTGGAAGATAGTAAATTGAAAGATGTGTTGATCTCGGAAGGCTCCCGTATTCTAAAATCCGATATCACTCATTCGGTGATTGGTATTCGCACACAGATTGGCGCCGGTTGTATCATCAAAGACACCATTTTGATGGGTTCCGACTATTACGACAAGGAGAGCCGCGAGTCTGATATCCCGGTGGGGATCGGCGAAAATTGTCATATCGAAGGCGCAATTTTGGATAAGAATGCAAGGATCGGCAGCAACGTGACCATTTTGCCGTTTCCGCGAAATACGGATATCGATCACGAGAATTGGTATGTCCGCGACGGTATTGTTGTCATCCCAAAGGATGCTGAGATTCCATCCAACACACGCATCGCCCCCGAATAACCCTGTTTGGTCAAAAGTGACCATGTAAATCGCTGCCAGGCTGTAATACAATCCCGTTACAGGGCGTTCCCCCTGAAACGGGACGTATTAGAATTATGCTATACTCTTATGAATAATATGAAGTCAACGCGCGAATACTGGCCGCGCTGGGCAGAGTCCCTGCGCCATTATCAACTTCATGAGCTCACCGCCTCACTCCTTGAAGCAGGAAGCCCTCTTGCATTTTTAGGAGCACAGGCGGTTTATTTTGGACGTGCCTTCATGGCGAACGATCAATTGACCGCGCTGGCGGAAATGTTGGAAGAAGAATCAGAGGCACAGGCGTTTGCCTCGTTTTTAATAAAAGAGAAGGTTCATTCATGATCGAGCTGGGCATCCTTGGAGTTAGCGCCTTCCTTTTGTTGATCATCACTGTATGGAAGCGCAGGTCTCCCTCTGTTGTACGGGAGCTTCCTGCGCTTGTGCGTTTATACCGAGCCATCGGCTTAAGTGTGGAAGATGGCACCCGCTTGCATATTTCACTGGGCCACGGCGGATTATTAAATGCGCGCGGCGGATCCGCCCTCGCCGGCCTGGCTGCCTTGCGACTCATTTCAGAACGCACCTCGGTCAGTGATCAACCTCCGGTCGCCTCGGCTGGCGACCCGACGCTTGGTCTGTTAACCCAGGACACTCTCCAGGCTGGGTATCAAGCCGCCGGCGTGGAAGAGTTATACGTCCCCACCAGCGGACGTGTCACCGGGTTTGGCCCATTTGGTTTTGCCGCCGGTGCCATGCCGATCACTTCCAATGAAAATATTTCCGCAAACATTCTGCTCGGACATTTTGGCGCGGAAGTCGGCTTGTTGACCGAGGCCTCCGAGCGCGAGAATGTTACCGTCATTGGCGCAAGCGATGACCTTGCCGGACAATCCATCTTATTTGCAAGTTCCCAGGATTCACTGATCGGTGAAGAACTGTTCGCCTCCGGCGCCTATATTGGTGCCGGTCCATCCCACATGGCCAGTTTGACCGTGCAGGATGTTTTACGGTGGGTCATTGTGCTTGTTTTGTTTGCCGGAGCGTTTCTGAAGTTTGCGGGGATGATCTAATGCGTGTGCTCACCGCGATCATTGCCATCGCAGTTGGCGTATTGGTTTTGCTGGGTTACTTTTTTCCTGCATTGCCCTATGTTCAAGACATTCAGGCCCTTCTGTTGAATTGGGCCATGTTGATGATCGCAGCAGCTGCAATCGTTGGCGTTTTAAATCTGGTTTTCGTTCATGCCGATAAGATCCGTCGCCGCGAAAAGGGGAACTTATATAGTGCGATCCTGATCATATTTCTTTTTGGAACATTTCTTTTAGGTCTTATTCTGCCCCCCGGCCACGAGATCATGCGGCTTATATTGAACGGCGTCATCTTTCCTGTGGAAGCCGCTTTGATGGGCATTCTTACGATCACATTACTGTATGCGGCCGTGCGTTTGCTGCGTCGTCGTGCAGATTTCACCACCATTGTTTTCCTGGTCACCGCCGCATTGGTATTGTTTGGCTCAGCCACACTTCCTTTTGGCGAAAATATTCCAGTGTTCAGTGGCCTTGCCACCTGGATTCGGGAAGTGTTGGCGGCGGGCGGTGCACGCGGCATCCTGATCGGCGTGTCGTTGGGTACATTACTAACCGGTCTGCGCGTTTTATTTGGCATTGACCGTCCATACGGGGGTAACTAATGGATCAAATGATCAAATGCCCTGCCTGCGGCGAAATCAACTCGGCAGAACTGGATTATTGTCAAAAATGTAATACACACCTGCGACAGCAGGACAAGGCTTTTAAACCGGGGGAATTACCTAATAAAAAAAACACGGCGGAATTGGAACCCATCCTGCCGCAATGGTTGCGTGATGCCCGTGAACAATCGCGCCAAACATCGCAGGATGACTCCATCGAAAGTGTGCGCCCTGCCAGACCCCAACAGCCTTCCCAACCAGCCGCTTCCAATGTGGACTTTTTAGCTGGTCTCCAATCTCACGCATCGGACGACACCGAAGACGAGACTCCCGACTGGCTTGCCAGTATTACGGGTGTTAGCAATAAGGCAAAAAAGGCCGGCCCGGAAGCTGCCGATGTTCATCGAGTGGAAATGGGCGGCAGGGATGATTTTGCGCGCGATGCCGAAAACGAATCCCCAAGCTGGCTGGCTGATATACAGTCCCAGCCCAAAACCGAAAAAGACGAACTAACTGATTGGTTTAAGGAAGCTTCCAACCAGGCGGATGATAATTCCAAGGATTGGCTGGGACAATCAACCGCCGGCAATATATTCATCAATGAGATCGATGAACCTGCAACCTCAGACCAGGCACCAGATTGGTTGCGTCAGATGCAGGCGGATGAATCTGCAAAGAACAACCCTGTAAAAGCAGAGCCGTCTTTTACCGCCAACGATGATGGTCCAGATTGGTTGAAGGGGATGCAGCCAGAAAATTCTTCTGCTGGTGAAGGGCAATCAGGCCTGTCCAATGACGATGCCCCTGACTGGCTCACGAGAATGGGTGGTGATCAACCCACCAGTGCAGGCGCTGCCGATGTCATGCCGTCGTTTTCATCTAATGACGATTTGCCATCCTGGCTCAACTCGGATGCTTCACAGGAAAAGAGTCAGCCGCAGAAATCGAATCCTTTTTCAGAGTCAGGCGTCGGTGGGAACGATGCGCCGTTTTCGTTAACCGAAGATACTCCGGATTGGTTAAAGCCCACACCATCCGAGCAGCCCAAAACTCCTGCTTTAAGAAATACATCGCCCTTAAAAAATACATCTCCGTTATGGTTGAGAGAGACTACACCGGGCGGCGAAGCGGAGGATGCGAATGTGCCGGCCTGGCTTTCGTCTGATGCGCCGGTGATCAATCAACCTCCGGCGATCGATCAACTTCCCACCCCTGCCGCAACCCAAAATGATGAAGCCGAGTTCGGGGATATTCCAAGTTGGTTGAAGGCGGCTGCACCGCAATCCTCCATTTTTTCAGAACCTGCTGTTGAACCGGAACCAGCTTTTTCCTCCGACACTCCGGATTGGTTATCCGCCTTCAAATCAGTGGAAGGTTCACAGCCTGCCTCGCCGTTCGAAACAGAAACAAAAAATGATTCGAATTTAACCGCCCCCGCTTTTACCGAAAACGCTTTTGATGGTGGAAGTGATGCGCTCTTCACTGAAATGCCGGATTGGCTTTCCAATGCTTCTGAAGAACCCCTGGCAAACTCCGCTCCTTTCGCACCTGTTGCCAATAATGCGGAAACGCTCTCGGCGGGCGAACTGCCTTCATGGGTACAGGCGATGCGGCCGGTGGAATCCAGCAGTTCCGCGAGGTCGACTGCTGCATCCTCCAGTGATCAAACGTTGGAATCGCGCGGTGCCCTTACAGGTTTGACCGGGGTGCTTCCTGCGGTTCCCGGTTACACACCTTCCAGCAAACCAAAGGCGTATTCCATTTTGCTGCAAGCCACCGAGGAACAGAAGTCCCATGCTTTTTTGTTGGAACAGATTCTTTCTGCAGAGACGGAGCCGCAGCCCATCGCTTCCTTCCAGCCTTTGGCTGCTTCACGGCCTTTGAGATGGTTCATCGCTGTAACAGTTCTTGCCATGCTGATAACGGTAACCGCCCTGGGCACGCAGTTATTTACCCTGCCGGCTTTATCCATGGCGGCTCCCAGCGCCTTAAAAGGTGCATTGGACGTTGCGCAAACTGTGCCTGAGGGAGCGCCTGTTCTGGTGGTGGTGGATTATCAGCCTTCCCATGCTGCTGAGCTCGAAGCCGCTGCCGCGCCCATGCTCGATCAGATGGATTTATTGCGCCATCCTAAATTGATCTTTATCTCCACAAATGAAATGGGTTCGATCCTGACTCAACGGCTTCTTTCCCTCCCCTCCCTGAAAGACCGTTACCGGGGGGAAGGTCAATTCACGAATCTGGGGTATTTGCCGGGCGGCGAATTGGGAATCCGTGCTTTTGTCCAAAATCCACTCCAAGCCAAGCCATTGGATGTTTCACAAAATCCATCTCAACTGCAGCCGATATCTGTTGTGCAGTTTGTTGCAGTGATCGTACTGACTGATAATGCCAATTCCGGTCGTGTTTGGATCGAGCAGGCGACTGCGGCGACTTCTCCTCTGCCGTTTCCGGCGCCGATCGTTTTAATTACCAGTGCGCAGGCCGGCCCAATGATCCACCCCTATTATGTTTCCGGACAGGTAAAGGGTATTGTCAATGGTTTGTATGGTGCGGCCATCTTTGAACAAAATAATGCAGGCCGTCCTGGCACTGCCAGAAGCTATTGGGACGCATACAGTCTTGGGATGTTGTTGGCAATGAGTATGCTTGCACTTGGCGGCTTATGGAATTTGGCACTTGGTATGCGAGATCGATCAACGCTAAAGGAGGCGAAGTAATGACCCTTCCTTTCGACGTGAACACCCTTGATCTGTTTAGCGGTCTTGCCGGCTTGATCTTTACCCTGATGATTTTTAGTTATGTGATCGGGGATAATTTTCTTTTCCGTATCGCGTTGTATATTTTTACGGGTGTCTCTGCCGGGTATATTGCGTCAGTGGCCTGGTGGCAGGTACTTCGACCCAATCTGGTCGCTCCCTTGATATCTGGTTCCGCCCTCGACAAGGCCTTGTTGGTCTTTCCACTGGCCGGGATCTTGATGATCCTGATGAAAGTGCTGCCAAGGTTATCAGGGATCAGCCGCTTTGCCATGGCTTTCATCGTAGGTGCAGGAGCGGCAGTCACAATTGCCGGCGCTTTGCGCGGCACGCTGATTCCGCAGGTGGAGGGGACGCTCAATTCCATCCCTCGTATGAATACTCCGGCCGACCTGGCTCAAAACTTCAACATGCTGGTCAACGGCGTTGCTATATTACTGGGCACGGCACTTACTTTGATCTATTTTCATTTTGGGGCACGCACACAACAGGATGGTTCTGTTCGCCGCATGGGTGTAATTGAGATCCTTGCCTGGTTGGGCCGCTTCTTTATCGGCGTAACGCTTGGGGTTGTGTTTGCGGGCGTGTATTCCGCCGCGCTCACTGCTTTGATAGAGCGTATTTCTTCCATGATCAATTTATTTGGGAATATTCCTTAATCATGCCTTCTTCACTTGTTGACGGGAATTCACTTCTTGCGGTAGATGTAGGCGCCTCGAGCACACGCGCTGTGTTGTTCGATGTGGTTGAAGGCGAATATCGCTTTATCGCTTCCGGTATTGCGCCATCCACAGCGGAAGCGCCTATTAAAGATGTCAGTGAAGGTGCGCGAAACGCGATAGTCAATTTGCAATCGGTGCTTGGAAAAAAATTGCTTGATTCAGCGCGCGGATTGATTACGCCGAGTCAGGCCAACGGGTCCGGAGTGGATGCGCTCGTGGTTACTCTTTCCGCCGGCGCCACCATCAAGACGGTCATCGTTGGCCTGCTAAAAGATGTATCTCTTGAAAGTGCGAGACGCCTAACTTCCTCCACGTATACCCGCGTGGTCGATACCATTGCATTGAATGATACCCGCAAAGCGGAACAAAAAATTGACAGCATCCTGCGGCTCCGCCCGGATCTGGTGGTGATTACCGGTGGAACGGACGGTGGCGCATCGCTCTCGGTCCAAAAAATGCTGGAACCGATCGGTCTGGCAAGTTTTCTTTTGCCGGAAGAAAAGCGTCCGTCCGTGCTTTTTGCCGGCAACCAAAAACTGGAGGATGAAGTAAAGAGTTTGGTTGGATCGCTTTCCTCATCCATGCATTTTTCCCCCAACGTACGACCCTCACTTGAAACTGAAGATCTTGACCCGGCCGAACGGGAATTGGCTCACATATTTGTCAATATTCGTAAACGTCAGATCAAAGGCGTGGATCAACTGAACCTGTGGTCTGGTGGGCACATACTTCCTACAGCGTACGCCACCGGACGCATGGTGCGTTATCTGACAAGAGCATATAACGATAGCAGTATTTTAAGCGTTGATATCGGCGCTTCAGCGGCTTCGATTTCCGCCGGATTCAAAGGCACATCCACATTGAACGTATTTCCCCAATACGGTCTTGGGGAAAATCTTGCCCATCTCTTAAAATATACAACACTTGAAGACATCCTTCGCTGGTCATGGCTGGATATTTCAAAAGGCGTATTGAGCGATTATCTCTATCAAAAATCGCTATATCCCGCCACCATTGCAGCAACAAAGGAAGATTTGGCTGTTTCACAGGCGATCACGCGGCAGGCGCTCCATTTAGCGATGCAAAATGCCCGCCGTGACTTTCCACGGAATATTGCCCAGATCAAGAAAAACTTAACGCCAGGTTTTAGTTACATTTTTATGGGTGGCGGTGCGTTGAGTGACGCCTCACGCCCCAGCCAAAGCCTGCTTCTGCTCCTTGATTCGATTCAGCCTGTAGGTGTTTCTACCGTAATTCTTGATCAAAACAACCTGCTGCCATTGTTAGGAGCAGCTGCATCTCGCAACAACATCTTGCCAGTTCAAGTCATGGAATCGGGGGCCTTTATGATAATTGGAACGACCATTGCCCCTGTGGTCACTGCATCCTATGGAACTCCGATCATGCGCGCCATCCTGACTTATGAAAATGGAACCGAATCGAGGGTCGAATTGAAGTATGGAAGCTTGGAAACTTTGCCGCTTGCCAGTGGTGAAGAAGGCAGGTTGAATGTTCAGCTCTTAAAAGGTGCAGATATCGGTTATGGTCCGGGAAAATCCCCCAAACAAGGGATTTCTATCACTGGCGGAGCATTGGGCGTTGTTCTGGATGGACGTGGACGTCCGTTCAATTTGCCAACAGACGCAGTACGCCGTCGTGAACTCATTAAAAAATGGTCGTGGACTTTGGGAGGCGAATAAAAAATGATCGCACCTGTTAATCATATTGTTGGCCTTACCTCCATTGTGCGGGAACGAGTCCTGCCTGTTTCAGGAAATGTAATTGCGCGGGTAAATCAAAGGGTGGGGGCAACCGATGTGATTGCTGAAACAAGATGGGCACGCGAGCATATTTTCCTTGATGTTGCCCGTACTTTGCAGTTATCACCAGGGGCTGCTGAAAAATTGGTAAGATGTAAAGTTGGTGATAAATTGGCTGCCGGTACAGAGGTGGCAAGAAGCAAAAGTTTGTTTGGCCGATCTGTACGGGTTCCTCGAGAAGGGACTGTTGTTGCAGTGGGGGGCGGGCAGGTCTTGTTGGAAGTTGGTGAATCAAAGTTCGAACTGCGTGCCGGTATTCCTGGGATGGTCACTGAAGTTCTTCCTGGTCGGGGTGTTGTGATTGAAACAGCAGGCTCCTTGATTCAAGGCATATGGGGCAATGGAAAAACGGATACTGGGGTGTTGGTGAATGTCATGAATGGCCCGGAAGATGTCCTGACCGAATCCAGAATGGATGTGAATTTACGCGGTTCCATTTTGCTTGGCGGTACGATCAAGGATGCAGATACATTACGAGCTGCTGCCGAGCTGCCGGCCCGTGGGTTGATCGTTCCAAGTATCTTCCCTTCCGCGATCCCGGCGGCACGTGAAATGAAATACCCGATCATTGTGACTGATGGGTTCGGTTCCATGCCGATGAATTCCGCTGCCTATCGACTCTTAAGTACCAATGCAAAACGTGAAGTGATCATGAATGCCGAAATCTACGATCGTTACAGTGGCGCGCGGCCTGAGGTGATTATTCCACTTACTATTTCTTCCGAGCCGCCTTCTTCAATGGAAGTGGCGCCTTTTGCACCAGGCCTGCAGGTGCGTATGCGCCGGCCTCCTTTCATGGGTTCCATTGGCACAATTGAATTGTTGAGGCCCGGGCTTACCACCCTGCCCAGCGGACTTCGTGCGCTTGCAGCAGATATCAAACTTGAAAACGGCGAAATGGTTGTCGTCCCTCTCGTAAACCTTGAAGTTGTGGGATAATATCTTAATAATAAAATTTGTAAGAAAAAAAATATTAAACAAGATGTAAAGTTAATACTTGTTTGTAAAGATGAACTTAATTAGGAGAGTGTTCCATGGCAGATACCGGCTTTGATGATTTCCCTTCAGATGATACCCCTCCAGAAGAAGGGAATAATCGTACCTTTCTGATTGTGGCTGGAATTCTTGGCGGTATAATTTTGATCACTGCTGCCTGTTTGGGCGGTGTACTTCTTTTGAATCGAAGCAATACAGCTGCGCCCGATCCCGCTGTTTTGACCGCAACTGCCCAGGCGCAAAATAACGTGATCAGTGATGCGTTGACAGCAACTTTCCAGGCTTCCATTCTGCCGACAACCACGTTGACCCCTGCGCCGACCAATACATCTGTTGTAGCGCTGGAAAGTGCCACTCCAACTGTGGACCCTGCCTTGCTGGCTGCTGCAGATGCGCCGTTAACTGCCACAATTGCCGCGGCATTGACTCAGGCGGCTGCCGCGCAATTGACCATTGTGCCTACCACAACAGCTTTGCCCAACACGGGCTTTTTGGATGATTACGGGTTTCCGGGTATGCTTGTTATGGCCATCGCCTTTGTGATCGTGATCCTTTTGGCCCGCAGGTTGAGAGTTTCTCCCGCAGGTAACAGATAATTTTTTTGTCAAACGACAAAAGTGTCCGCGAAAAACTCGCGGACACTTTTTATTTTAAAATGCATGGCATTCGATCTACACTTTTAATTCTCGCTTAAACATTCCCAGGATAAAGGCACCAATGCCTACGAACCCAATGTATGGAAACAATAAAAACCAGCCGACGAATGGCAAGGCGCAAGCGAAGCACAAACAACCGGTTCCCCAGAAAGCCTGCTTCCAGGCAACGGAAGCAGGAATGATCCTCTCACCCACCTGATTGGAGATCGCTGTTAGTCCGAAAGTCAGCATAATGACGATCAACGCGATAATGATCAAAGCGGGGAGCATGACTGCGCCTTTGAAAAATCCGTTGCCGATCTTTTCTGAAATGGAAACCAGGACAATTGCAAGCACTGAAAAGAATGAAAAATTGACCAGCCCGATACCAAACGAACGGCCCGGCATATCAGTTGCAATCGCCTTTGTTTTGGCAACTCGTTGCGGAAAAAGTGCGGTCACGGTCAGGAAATAAGCGATCAGCCCGAACGTTAAGATGAGGATTACAACGAAAATACGCAGAATATCCGACATGAAAATCTCCTTACTTGATTTGATTTCTTAATAACAAACCGTTTCCAACCAGCCATAACATGGATGCACCTGCCAGTGTAAACAAAATCACCAGCGAAGAGAATTGTGGCATGGCAATGGCGGGGATGACAGGCATTTGAAGAGTTGAAAGTGTATCCAGCCAGGTTGTCCACTGCATTTGCAGTTGGATCAATATTTCGGCGAAAGACGGCGTCTGTAATGCGGATGTCGCCTCCGATGTAAGTTCGATGATGAAGGGTGCAGCAATTATGGATGCGATCAATGCAAGTGCGGCTTGCAAGGCAATTGTCAACGTAAGCCACTTTGGCAGGACGCTGGACCAGCCCACCCTGCGCATGACCGGCGCGGCAAGGTCGCGGGATAAAGCCAGCTCGGGCAGGGAATCCAATTCAGTGAACAGACTCTGCAGTGAGTTAAGTTTTGCCGTGCATTCATTGCATGAAAATAGGTGAGATTCGATGGATTCGCGTTCCTGCGATTCGTGATCGAGATATTCGTTGAGTTGTGCTTCGCTAAGATGGTTCATTTGAGTTTCTCCGCCAAAAGTTTGCGGGCGCGGAAGAGGTTGCTCTTCACATCGCTCAATGGAATTTTTAACTCACTGGCAATTTCATCATACGACATTTCCTGATAATGCCGAAGTTCGACGACAGCACGATAATTCGCCGGCAGGGATGCAAGTGCCGCGCGGATCTGCTCGCTTCTTTCCTTGACTTCAACCTGCTTTTCCAGGCTTTGAGAGTCGTCTGCATCCTTTTCATCGTCCAGTTCGGTTGTCGCTTTCTGCGACTCGAGATGATTGAGACACACATTGGCCGCCACCCGCCGGATCCACGGCCCGAATGGACGCTCGATATCGAAGCTGCCGAGCTTGCCATGCGCGCGGATAAATGTTTCCTGCGCCATGTCCTCAGCCTCGCCTCGTTCGTGCAGGATGCGATAGCAAACATTGAACACGCTGGTTTGGTGGCGGGTGACGAGTTCACCAAATGCCACGGCATCACCGCGACGGGCGTTAAGAATCAGGTCGCGGTCCGAGGGCGCATCCATGGCTAGAGTTTAATACAGTTCCTCGAGTAAAAAAGTTGCAACTGGGTTTAACTTGACTTTCCTTTGAGGCAGGCCATACAATCGCACCATGAAGCGCCCCGTTATGATTTTGATCTTTTTCTGCATCTTTATTTCGATGATTGGAATTGCGGTGTACTTTCCTGCATCCTCCCTGCCGATCCATTCGGACTTCAGTGCAATGTACAACACCGATCTCGCACTCGTTCACCGGATCCCGATTTATGATCTTGATGCGGTAAGGGCATTTGTTCAACCTTTATCCGGCATCCCGAATGAAGCCTTTTTTCTGGCGCGGTTTCCATACCCAGCCTGGTATGCATTGAGCACGTTTTATCTTGGGTTCCTGCCGGGGCCTTCTGCGGCTACCCTTTGGTTCGAGATGAATTTGCTCATGCTCTTTCTGTCGATCTGGTTCCTAACCGACGGCTGGCCGGGGATGATGCGTTTGTTCATGTTTCCCGCCGCCTTGTTATTCCTGCCTGTGTTGGGCGCTTTGATCGTTGGGCAATATGACTTCCCGGTATTGTTGGGCATATCTTTGTTGTTGTATGGTTTGAGAAAAGAAAGTGTTTCCGCGGTGGTTGTTGGTGCTGCGCTCGTTACATTCAAACCACATGTCGGTGCTTTAATCTTTCTCTCCCTGCTACTCTGGCTGTTCGTAAAAAGGAATGATTTTGGAAGACGGTCCTTGAAATATATTACCGTCGTTCTTTGTGGCCTTATACTTTCAGGCTTTTTTACAGATCCGCACTGGATCTCTGGATATATGCGGATGTTGTTGAGCTATCAAAACGAAGGTAATGTAACTTCCTGCTCCGAATGTGTTAGCCTGCCCATGCTGATTTCCCGCTGGTTGTTTGATGGTTCATTGAGGGTTGCGATCCTGGTTGGCGGGTTCATGTTCGTTCTTCTGATTGTTCTGTGTTATTTCAAGCGGTTAACTTTGTTGAGATCGGCGACGGTTTTTATTGTCACCGCAGTCTTTGCGGCCTTGTTGGTAAACCCTTATTTTTATAATTATGATTTTATTTTTCTTTTGATCCCATTTGCATTTTTCTTCGATCACCTAAAGAGCTGGATGGCAAGGCTTGCTTTGGGGATTTGTTATATGATTCCCTACCTGGCTCTTGGGTTTTATGGGCGAAATGGCAATGTCTCCTTGATCGCTGTAACACTTTTACTTTTATTCCTGTTTTTGTCCAGGGAAAAGAATCTTTCTGTTGCTTGATCAAGGAAATGTACAGCGTTTATCTTTGTTAAAAAGAGATGGTAAACTTGGCAAATGTCAAAAGTTCATGGGCCAATAAAAGACTTTAATTCCTTCCAATACATAAAATGGTTCCTTTATTTGATCGGCCTGGTTTCTGTGATCTGGTTGGGATTCTACGCCTATGGTCAGGTTGACCTGTATGAAAACACGGTTTTGATCCAAACCCTGTGCGTTTTGTTTTCTCTTCTCTGGTTGATTGCCAATTCCCGGCAAGTATTTATATCTTTAACTCAGATCAAGTTTAGCGAGCTCAGAATTCACCCGGCCTGGTTGCTTGTTCTTGCTGCGATTGTTCTTCGTTGTTATGCGCTCACCATTTTTCCGCCTGTAAATCAGACAGGGTTCGAGGAAGTTCAAACAGGCTCTGCTGCTTATAAAATTCTTTTAGGTTATGGTCTGCCTATTGAATTCCGCTTTACCGGTCTGTTGGGGGCCCTGGGGCTGGCAATCGGTTCGGAGTCCAGCCTTGCTTCATTGCGATTTCCTTTTCAGGTTGTCGGGGGTATCGGGTTGATCCTGTTGGTTTATTCCTTGCGCAGTCTTAAGGTAAGTTGGATTCCCACCCTGATCATGGTCTTTATTGCGGCAACCCTGCGTTTTCTTGTGATCGCATCCGCTGTTGCAGATGAATTGTTCGTTAGTATTTCAACTTTGATCGCATTCGTATTGTGCATTATCAGGTCCGAAAATACAAAACAAAACCGGTCGTTCTGGCTGGCCTTGGCGGGCATTATTGGCGGGATTTTGATGTTTGAATACACTTCGTACCGCCTTCCCGTTGGCATGTTCGGCCTTTGGTTGTTTTGGAAATGCATTTATGGGTACGAAGGCGGGGGGGACAACAAGAAAGCATCCTCGTGGTCAAGCCTTTTTTCTTTTTTTATTCCCCTTGTGGTGATGGCCTTGCCCACCTTTGTGCAGACGATTCATTCTCCGCAGGGTTCCATATTTTTTGAGGCATTTCTTCGGCATGGTGTTGAAAGATCATCGATCTTTTCTGAACAGTTTGTCTTTGATCTAAAGAGTCAAACTTTAAGTCTGATAGGCTGGCCTGCGCCAGTGAGTGGTTATTATGCGCCGTTGGATAAGCCAGTGATTCTTCCCCTAGTCGGGTGGCTATTTGGAGTTAGCTGTCTGTTTGGCTTGCTTTTTATGGGACGTGGCACGCCAAGAGTTTTGGCATTGACTGTCTTGCTCATGTTGTTTAGTTCGAGTGTTTTTGCCAACGATTTGAACATCGGGCGTATGTCCCCAACTCTCCCACTCTTATTAATTCTGTCGGGACTTTTTCTGGAAAAGGTGTATCAGATATTGATACGATTTACAAAATGGCTTTTACCGGAGAAAACCATTTCATCGTTGCATTCCGATCACGCGGACGTGGAATATGATGCGGCTGCACTCAAGGCCCAGGATGTTAGGCGGTTGATGATAAAAATCCTAACTTCCATGCTCTTTCTTTTTTTAATTTTGGAAATTACCCTGGTTAATCTTGTTTCCCTCAGGGAAATGCCCGCAAACTTTAGCGTCATTAATGAATATATCAATGATGATTATTCGGTTTGCTCTTATATAGGTACTTTTGCAAAGCCAAAACAAAGAGTGTATATTTTTTCGCCAACTGGTTCTGATATCTGTTCCGCTGTGCCTTCCGAAGGCTGGTATTTCGGTGACAAGCAACTTGAAATTCATCATATTTCCGGTGAGCTTGTTTCAGATGACTTTGTCCCAGGTGATTTCATAGTGATGGGAGTTATCAACCGCACTTTGACTCGTGAAGAATTGTCTCAGATGATTAACTTTGGAACTGCCGCAGACAGCCTTGTCTCTTTGCGCTTTTCAAGAAATATTGCCGGAAGAATCACGGCTGCCTCGATTTGCTTTCAGTGCGAAGGGTTTGAATGAACGTGGTAAAATAAATTTATAAGCAAATAAGGATCAGAACGCGGCGAAGTTGGTGTAAATCCAACACTGTCCCGCAACTGTGAGTTGACCCTGTGTCAACGAGTCAGGTCGCCCGCTTCTGTTCTGTTCGCCACACTCTCGCGGAAAGGAGGTGGAAGACGGTAGACCCATTCGGATTGCCTCTCCAACCTCCCCAGCCTTTGCTGGGGATTTTGATTCTTGTACAATAAAAAAAATTAAAAGGATAATAAGCATGTTTCGTAGATCACTTTTTATCATTATCTTGTTCACGTTGTTGATCTCTGCCTGCGGCGCTCCCGCAGTTGCCACGAATGCCTCTGCAACTGAATCAGCTATCGTTGTGACCGAAGCGCCTGTCACTGAAATGTCCACCGAAATTTCTGCAGTTGATGGGCTTGGACGAACGGTTACTTTAACTGTCCCTGCAGCAAAAGTGATCTCGCTGTCCCCATCCAATACGGAAATTTTGTATGCGGTCGGTGCCGGTGATCAGGTCGTGGGACGTGATGAACTTTCCGATTTTCCGGAAGAAGCCAAGGCTGTTGAAAGTGTTGGCGGTTCGATGGGCGATTTCAGCACAGAGGCGATTGTGGCACTTCAACCGGATCTCGTGCTTGCCTCGGAACTGAACGCTCCGGAACTTGTCAAATCGATCGAAGATCTTGGCGTCACTGTGTATTCATTGCCGAACCCGAAATCTTTTGAAGACCTGTATAAAAATATTGAAACGGTTGCCACATTGACCGGGCACGATGCAACTGACTTGATCGATTCGTTGAAGGCTCGTGTTGCCGCTGTGGATGAAAAGATCGCGCCTCTTTCCTCGCGGATTCCTGTTTTCTACGAATTGGATGGTACCGACCCTTTGAAACCGTGGACAAGCGGTCCCGGTACCTTCGTTGATTTGCTCATCAACCGCGCCGGTGGATTCAATGTCGGTTCCTCTCTTCAAGGCGAGTGGGCACAGATCAGCTCGGAGGAGTTGGTTGCTGCAGACCCACATGTGATTTTGCTCGGGGACGCTTTATATGGCGTGACTGTTGAATCGGTTGCCGCCCGCACAGGTTGGGACTCGATCACTGCGGTGAAGAACAGTGCAATTTATCCGTTCAACCCCGATACCGCCACTCGCCCCGGCCCACGTCTCGTGGATGCGTTGGAAGAAATGGCGAAGTTGCTTCGCCCGGAATTGTTTCAATAATTAATGATGTGTAGGGAAACGGCGTCGCCGTGTCCCTACAAAATAATATGCGCCGCTCTCCGTATCTTTTCTCTTTTCTCTTCCTTACCCTTGCTTTGCTACTCAGCATTGCGATCGGTTCTGTTTTTATTTCCCCGGCAGAGATTTGGAGATCGTTGACCGGTCACGGCGCGGAGACTTCTTTTGCGATCTTGTGGAAGATACGCCTGCCGCGTACGGTGTTGGTCTTGCTAACGGGTGCGGGATTGGGAATCAGCGGTGCTTCGTATCAAGGGCTCTTTCGTAATCCATTGGCTGATCCCTATCTGATTGGTGTGGCTTCGGGCGCGGCTCTTGGTGCGGTGATCGCCATGTCCATTCCGTGGCAGTATTCGTTTTTGGGGCTGCTTATTGTTCCCCTGGCTGCATTTATTACTGCATTACTAACAGTTGCGGTTGTTTACACCATCGCACGTATTGGTCATACTGTGCCAACGACAAATTTAATTCTTGCAGGCGTGGCCGTTTCATCTTTTGCGACATCGCTTACATCCTTTTTGATGTTGCGTTCCACCGATGATATGCGCCGCGCGTTGGGGTGGTTGTTGGGTGGTTCGATCCAAAACGGATGGACATCCATTTGGGCAATCCTGCCGTTTATTGCTGTTGGCGTTGGATTCCTCCTTGCCAGTGGACATGCCCTCAACCTTTTGCAGTTTGGCGATGACCAGGCTCAACAGTTGGGACTTAACGTCACGCGCACACGTACGACGATTCTAATAGCCGCTTCGCTGGTGACCGCAACTGCTGTCTCTTTCTCCGGCATTATCGGCTTCGTGGGGTTGGTCGTGCCGCATCTCATGCGCATGTGGGTCGGCGGGGATTACCGCCGCCTGTTGTCGCTAAGTCTGATCAGCGGTGCAACTGCTTTGTTGATTGCCGATGTAATTTCACGGGTTGTGCTGGCACCGCAGGAAATTCCCGTGGGCATCGTGACTGCGTTGACAGGCGCGCCGTTTTTTTTGTGGGTCCTGCGCCGTTCCAAGAATCAAGGATACTGGTAGTATGCTGAAAATTGACCGCCTTTCCGTTTTTTATGGGGAACGTCAAATATTGCACGATATTCAATTGGAGGTCCATTCGGGTGAGATCGTTGCGTTGATCGGCCCGAACGGCGCAGGAAAATCCACATTGATCCGTTCGGTCAGCGGTGTGATACCAATTCGCGATGGCAGGATTTTCGTCGACGAGAAAAATGTCACGGCCCTTTCCACGATGGAGCGGGCAAGGCATATTTCGGTTGTGCCGCAGGCTGTATCCATGCCGCCGGCGTTCACGGTTTGGGAAACGGTCCTGCTTGGGCGTACACCCTATTTGAATTTTTTGGGTCAAACCTCGGCGAAGGATGAAGCGATGGCGCGTCAGGCATTGGAACAGGCGGATGTGCTTCATCTCATCGAAAAGCGCATGGATGAAATTTCCGGCGGCGAGCAGCAGCGTGTTTTGCTGGCGCGTACACTGGCACAGGATACGCCGATTTTATTGATGGATGAACCAACGACGCATCTTGATCTCAGTCATCAAATAGATTTGTTGAAGCTCATTACAAAACACGCGCGCGAAAAGAATCTCACGGTGTTGATCGCACTGCATGATTTGAATCTTGCAGCAATGTTTGCGGACCGCATTGCCATCGTTCAAAACGGATTGTTATGTGTAGCGGGCACACCACAGGAAACGCTTACTTCAGAAATCATTCACTCGGTATATCAAGTTCCGGTGCATATCCTTTCGCACCCGCAAACGGGGGCACCGTTGATCATTCCGGGAATTGGAGAATAAAAATGAAAAAAGGATTGCTCATTGTAAACACCGGCGACGGCAAAGGAAAAAGTACCGCCGCATTTGGCATGGTGCTGCGTGCCTGGGGGCGCGGCTTTCGGATTTGCGTGATTCAATTTATCAAGGCGGAAACGGGAAATTGGGGTGAGATCAAAGCCGCAAAAAAACTTGATATTGAATGGCATACCACCGGTGATGGCTTTACCTGGACTTCAAAAGATATGGACGAAACCATTGCGCGCGCCCGTCACGGGTGGGAGATCGCGAAGGAAAAAATCGCCAGCGGGAATTATGACTTGATCGTGCTGGATGAATTCACATATACGATGGTCTACAACTGGTTGGATACCAACGAGGTGATGGAATGGCTGCGCGTCCACCGGCCCTCGGATTTGCATCTGGTCATCACCGGCAGGTCCGCCCCGCAGGAATTGATCGATGCTGCTGACCTCGTGACAGAGATGACTCCCATCAAGCATCCGTTCGATCAGGGAATCGTGGCACAAGCCGGGGTTGAGTTCTAACTCTGGACCTGGTTGTTCTTTGAAGCTTATAAGATAAAATATTCAAAAAATCATCTTATAAAGGAGTGGAATTTCATCATATGAAGATCATCGGAGCCGGTTTCGGACGCACCGGTACACTCTCGCTCAAAAAAGCCCTCGAACTCATCGGCATGGGACCGTGCTATCACATGGACGAAATGATCCGCTTTCCCAAGCATATGGAAGTTTGGAAGGCGGCAGCGCAAAAGCAGCCTGTTAATTGGAACGATATTTTCTCCGAATATCAATCGTCTCTCGATTTCCCGGCGAGCTTGTATTATCGTGAGTTGTTGACCGCGTACCCGGATGCGAAAGTGATCCTCACTGTGCGCGAACCGGAGCGCTGGTATCAAAGCATGTATGACACGGCCTATACCATGATGCAGCTCAATACACCGGCATGGTTCAAAAAATATGTAATTCCCTACAAGCGATTTGCGGACCTGATCGACCTGCTGATTTGGGATGGACTTTTTTCAGGCAGGTTTGCTGAAAAGGAACACGCCATTCAAATTTACAATCGTCATATTGAAGAAGTGAAGACAAATGTTCCACCCGAAAAATTGTTGGTCTTCAATGTCAAGGACGGATGGGAACCGCTTTGTAAATTTCTAGACGTTCCCGTTCCTGTGGGTATTCCGTTTCCATATGTCAATGACCATGAAACAGTTCAAAGACAGATGAAGATCTCGCGTTTTGTCTATTATCGTGCACTGCCAGCCATGGCAATTGCAGTTATTTTATTAATGATCTGGCTCGTGTGGAAGGTTGTACTTGGATAAAAGGAATTTATGTCCCTTGAAGAAGTGATCACTGAAATACAACCGCTCGATACCGCTGTAATGCAATCCGCGCGTGAACGTCAGGCCCAATTGACCAAACCCGCCGGCAGTTTGGGGAGATTGGAAGAACTTTCGATTCAACTGGCGGGGATTACTGGAAAGCCAATTCCATTCATAAAAAATAAAGTCATCATCACCATGGCCGGTGACCATGGAGTCGTTGCGGAAGGAATCAGTGCGTATCCGCAGGAAGTGACTCCGCAGATGGTCTTGAATTTCCTCGCAGGCGGCGCGGCGATCAATGTGCTGGCGCGTCACATCGGCGCGCGAGTCGTTGTGGTGGATATGGGCGTTGCCAATGATATTCCCACTACGGATGAAAGACTGATCCGACGCAGAGTCAGCGCGGGGACGAAGAATCTGGCTCAGGGTCCAGCCATGACGCGTGCCCAGGCGGAAGAATCAATTCAAAGCGGAATTGAAATCGCACTGGCAGAAATATCCACCGGCGCAGACATCATTGGTACCGGCGATATGGGCATTGGAAACACCACGCCATCCGCCGCGATTGCGTGTGTATTTTTAAATCATCATCCAAAAAATGTTGCGGGTCGCGGGACCGGCGTGGATGATGAAGGACTTAATCGAAAAATTTCGGCCATCGAACGCGGGCTTGCGGTGAACAAGCCAAATGCAAACGATGGGATGGATGTGTTGATGAAGGTGGGTGGTTTTGAAATTGGGGGATTGGCTGGCGTGATGATCGGTGCAGCATCGAAGCGTGTACCTGTGATGGTCGATGGATTTATTTCCACAGCCGCGGCAATGATCGCGGTTTCACTTGCGCCGGGATGCAGGGATTATTTAATTTCCGCGCATCGCTCAAAGGAACATGGTCACAGCCTGATGCTGGATTGTCTTGGGTTGAAGCCTTTGCTCGATCTCGATATGCGACTCGGGGAAGGTACCGGCGCGGCGTTGGGGATTTCAATGGCGGACGCCGCGTGTAAAATATTATCCGAGATGGCGACCTTTGGCGAGGCAGGCGTGAGTAACAAGGAATAATCATAAAGATGGTTTCGATCATTGCTGCATTTCAATTTTTAACGATCTTTCCAACCATCATCCGTCGCATGTTCACCTCGCGTGAAATGGGGCGGGCAGTTGCTTGGTTCCCATTGGTGGGGATTGTGTTGGGGATGTTGTTATATGCAGTAAATTATGTGGCGCAATTGATTTTTCCTGCGAACGTTTCGGCTGCACTGACGATTTTTGCATGGGTTGTTTTTACACGCGCGTTTCACCTCGATGGTTTCATGGATACTTGTGACGGCCTCTTTGGCGGCTTCACACCGGAACGCCGTTTGGAAATCATGAAGGATTCGCGCATGGGTGCATTTGGAATTGCGGGAGGCGTTCTGGTTTTGTTGACTCAACACGCAGCGCTCGCTTCACTAGATGCTTCGTCTTCGCTCAGCACAAGCTTTTGGCCTGCTCTTGTGCTATCGGCAACTCTTGGCCGTTGGGCATCTCCACTGGTTATTTATGCATTTCCCTATGCCCGCGAAGATGGGCTTGGCATTGAGATGAAGCGCAATGTTGGATTGCAGGAAGTCTTGATCGCGACGTTGATCACCGGCGTTATTTCCTGGTTTGTTTACGGCTGGGTAGGACTTGTCCTCATGGCAGGTTCTGCGATGGTTGGCTGGCTTGTAGCACGTTATGCCATGCGATTGCTGCCCGGTTTGACCGGAGACATTTACGGTACAGTCACCATCGCGGTTGAAACTCTGATCCTGTTGGTGTTCACAATATGAAACTGCTCCTCACCCGCCACGGCCAAACGGATTGGAATATTGCGGGCCGCTATCAAGGTCAAAGCGACATTCCGTTAAATCAAACTGGTCAATTGCAAGCTGATCAGATTGCAAAAAGACTTTCCACGGAAACAATCCACGCGATTTATTCGAGTGATTTATCGAGAGCAAAAGACACCGCCTTGAAAATCAGTAACATGCAGGGGCAATCCCCGGCACTTCATACAGATTCACGCTGGCGCGAGCTTTCCTTTGGTGACTGGGAAGGTATGACCTATAAGGAAATGTCAGCTCATTCACCCGAGTTGTTTTCAAAGTGGATGGTAAACCCGAGGGATATTTCCACGCCAAATGGGGAGACCCTTGCTCAATTAGCAGAGCGTGTAAAGACTGCTTTTGATGAGATCAAGAATCATCATAAAGACCAAACAATCCTCGTTGTCGGACACAGCGGATCTCTTCAAACATTGCTTGCCTTCACCTTAGGCGTGGACTTGAATCGCTACTGGCAATTTCGAGTTGGACAGGCTTCGCTTTCCGAGTTGAATGTTGTGGAAGACAGCGTGGTGTTGAACCTGTTGAACGACATAACTCATTTGCAGGAAAAATAAATGGGAAAGCTAACTTTCCTTCTGGGTGGCGCCCGTAGTGGGAAATCGTCACATGCACAAAAATTGGCTGAACAGTCTGGCAAGTCAGTGACGTTCATTGCCACGGCGCAGGCGTTGGACGATGAAATGTCCACGCGAATTCAAAAGCATCAGCAGGATCGCCCAGTCCATTGGGAAACTCTGGAAATTCCTTCTGGCATTGTCGATCAATTGGATTCTTTGAAAACTGGGGTGATACTTTTGGATTGCATAACCTTGCTGGTTTCAAATTTGATGATGCAATTTGTTGAAAACGATCTGGTGGATGAGGAAAAGTCCATGCTTGCAGTACAGGCGGAGATTGATGCATTACTTGCCTATATCCCTAGCCATGAGCAAGATTGGTTCATCATTTCCAATGAAGTGGGGCTGGGACTTGTCCCACCGTATCAAATGGGTCGGGTGTATCGTGACCTGCTAGGTTGGGCCAATCAACGGCTCGCGCGTGAAGCGGATGAAGTCCTCTGGATGGTGGCGGGAATCCCTGTGCCAATCGCGCAATTCAGTTGATATGATGTAGAAATCCTTTGCTAAAAAGACGAGACTTATGATCTCAAGAAAAAATCAATTCCTCGAAGTTTTACTTTATTGTGGCGCAACTACCGCGATTTTATGGGCTATTTATTTCTCGCTAGCTACTATTCGCATTCCCTATCAAATTGAATACCGTGAAGGAGCGTCATTGGTAATGACAGATTTTCTCCTCAAGGGAGAAAATCCATTTGCCTTTGATAGTCAACCTTTGGCTATGAATAATTATGGGTTCGTTTATAGTATGGTTGTATATCCTTTTGCCGCTTTCCTTGGGAATACTTTAGCTACTCATCGTGTTGTGACATTTATTTTTATTGGTTTGTCCGGAATATTAGGCTTTGTAACTGTTTATGAAAAGACACAATCATCTTCACTTGCCCTGGCTTGTACTGCATTTATTATGATTGGTTTGATTGCTTATGGTGGAATTGGCGCTTTCCCCTCATCTTTGGGGACCTTTCTCTTTTTACTTGCACTGCTTTTTCCCCTTTTGAAATCTTTTAACAGATCTAGCATTGTGTTGAGTTTTTTGATTTCATTGGCGGCGTTTTATACGAAACCATATTTTTTACTTTCCTCTGCTATTGTGAGCTCGTATTTGTTTTTCTTTGTTTCAAAGAAAAAGGGCTTGCTCTTTGGAATATTGTTTTTAATTGTGTTTTTGCTCTCGCTAGTCGTGATTGGTCGATTGTTTCCTTTGTATTTTATTAATATCTTTATTGGAAATGTTTCCAATGCAAATATGATTTTTGGTCACTTGTTGGATCAGTTGAAAATACTCTTCCTGTCTTTCTATCCGGTTCTCTTATTTGCGCTTGCCATGCTCATTTTTTCTTTTTTTAAAGGCCGAACAAGATTTAAGATTGACGGCAGTTTAGTAAATGTGTCGAAATGGGAGCGCCCTTTTTTAAGTCTTTCATTTAATTTCTTGTTTTATTCTTTTGTGTGTTCTCTTTTTGTTTTTGTGCTAGTTCTTGGTCCTCATAAAGGTAACTATCTTAATTATGCCTTTCAGTTGTTGGTGCCAACCTTTTTTTGCTGGTTTTTTGTAAAAATTCCATTTTGGAATGAATCGAAACTTTTTTTTATTTTCATCGTGCTTATTAACTTGTTTTCGTGGGAGCGCGATGTTTTAAACCCTGTCATGTTGAAGCAAAAGGATTCGAAGGAATAGGCGCGTATGTATGAGTATCTCCATGCATCTTCTTCAACTTTAAATTCACCTGTTGTGGTTTCGGAAATTCTTGCTATGGGTCAAACACCAGTGGACTCGGGGCAGACTCTCTATTTTTACGAAGTTAAACCTTTTTCGAAGAGCCTGTTGTACAGAATTGATTATGCGGATTTTTACGAAGATGGTTTTTTGTATGTTAAGTCCATTGACCAAATGATTAAAACTAAAAAATATGATCTTGTTGTTACAAAAAAAGGAGGCGGAGGTTTTTATCATTTTAAGTTGTTGCCGGATTATTATTATCAGGTAGAGGAAGTTACGATAGATATGCCACAAACAGATCAAAGTTGGACGCTGATTCTTTGGAAGCCCTTGAGTAAGTAGCCGCTTGACTCTCCCCATCCTCCCGCATATAATTCCCCCATTCAGAAGTAGTACGTGAAACATACCTGACAGAGAAGGATGTGCATGGTGGAAGCATCCGCAGGAAATGATCACGGAAGTCGTCTGATGGAATTGCCGAAGAAATCCATGTGAGACTAGACCGGCACGGGCCAGCCCGTTACAGCATACGCTGACTTTAGTCAGCTACAAGTGCGTTTTATTTCGATAAAACGAATTGAGGTGGTACCGCGAAGTTATACTTCGTCCTCTTGTTGGACGAAGTATTTATTTTTTAAGGAGTACGAATGACCAAACAGGAATTGCCGAAAGCGTATGATTTCAAATCCACCGAGCCGCGCATTTATGCGATGTGGGAGGCGGGTGGATTCTTCAAGCCGCATAACGACCCCAACAAACCGAATTTCGACCCGAATGTAAAACCGTTCGTCATCGCGATCCCCCCGCCGAATGTGACAGGTGAACTGCACATCGGTCATGCCATGTTTGTCAGTGTCGAAGATCTGATGACTCGCTATCATCGCATGAAAGGGTTTTCCACATTATGGGTGCCGGGCACCGATCATGCGGGCATCGCCACTCAGCTCATGGTGGAACGTGATCTATTAAAAACTGAGGAAGTGACTCGCGAAGAAATTGGCCGCGAAGAATTTCTCAAACGCACCTGGGAATGGAAACGTAAATATGGCGGGATGATCACGAATCAGATTCGTCGACTTGGCGCCTCCTGTGATTGGGATCGCGAACGCTTCACTCTAGACGAAGGCCTGAGCCGGGCAGTTCGAGAGGCATTTGTGCGCCTCTACGAAAAGGGACTGATCTATCGCGGCCCGCGCTTGATCAACTGGTCGCCGGGACTCAAGACTGCTGTATCCGACCTTGAAGTGGAGTACAGCGAAGAGAATGCGAATTTATATTATTTCAAATATATGCTTGCGGGTTCAGACGAATTCATCCCTGTAGCGACCATCCGTCCCGAAACGATTCTCGGAGATACCGCTGTGGCAGTCCATCCGGAGGATGAACGCTTCAAGAAATTCATCGGCAAGAAAGTGATCGTGCCAATCCTCGGACGTGAAATTCCGGTGATCGCCGATGAATATGTCAGCATGGAGTTTGGGACCGGCGCCTTGAAGATCACGCCCGGACATGACCCGAACGATTATGCCATCGCGCAGCGTCACAACCTGCCGATCATCTCGATGCTGGATGTATCAGCGAAGGTGAATGAAAACGGCGGCAAGTACCAGGGTCAGGACCGGTTCGATGCGCGCAAGGCATTATGGAATGACATGAAGGAAGCCGGTCTCGTCATCAAGACCGAACCGTATCGCACGACCATCCCACGTTCGCAGCGCGGCGGGGAAATTGTCGAGCCGATGATCTCGGAGCAATGGTTCGTGAAAATCGAAACGCTTGCAAAGGCCGGGTTGGATGTGGTGCGCGATGGACGGATCAAGATCGTGCCGGAACGTTTTGAAAAGACTTATTACAACTGGTTGGAGAATATCAAGGATTGGTGTATCAGCCGCCAGTTGTGGTGGGGACATCGCATTCCTGTGTGGTATTGCCCCGATAATCACATGACCGTTGCACGCGAGGATCCAACGCAATGTGCCACCTGCGGATCAAAGGAAATTCGTCAGGATGACGATGTATTGGATACATGGTTCTCTTCCGGTTTGTGGCCGTTCTCGACGTTGGGTTGGCCCGAGCAAACACCGGATTTGAAATATTTCTATCCCACTTCCTACATGGAAACGGGCTATGACATTTTGTTTTTCTGGGTGGCGCGCATGATCATGAGCGGACTCGAATATACCGGCGAGCCGCCATTTCATACCGTGTACCTGCACGGACTCGTCCGCGATGAGCACGGACATAAAATGTCGAAGACCAAAGGCAACGTGATCGATCCATTGATCATCATGGATGATCTTGGCACGGATGCGCTTCGCTTCACACTGTTGGTGGGCTCCACGCCCGGCAATGACACGAACGTGGGCGTGAAGAAAGTGGAGGCCAATCGCAATTTTGCAAACAAGATTTGGAACGCAGGTCGCTTCGTGATCAATGCGATTGATGGTTTGCAATCCGCGGACAAGCTCGGTGACTATACCCTTGCTGATTCGTGGATCTGGGCACGTCTACAGGGACTCGTCCGCGATGTGGAACGACAATTTCAGAACTTCCAATACGGGCAGGCAGGTCAGCAAATCTATGATTTCATCTGGTCTGATTTTGCGGATTGGTACGTGGAGATTGCCAAGCAGGAACTCGCCGAAGGCGGTCCTCGGGCTGCCCGTGCCGCAGATACGCTGGCGCGCGTATTCGATATGTCTTTGCGCTTGCTTCATCCCTTTACGCCATTTGTGACCGAAGAAGTATGGGGTCATTTGCATCATGCCCTGCGCGAGTCGCCGTTGAAGGACATCTGTAAAGATTGGCCGGACGCGTTGATCGTGGCAAAGTTCCCTGAGCCTCGCGATGTTGAAGATTGGGAGACGCCCAAATTGGATGAGTTCGCCATGTTGCAGGAGATTATCCGCTCGATCCGCAACCTGCGCGCGGAAAAGAACGTCAGCCCGGCAAAGAAACTGGCCGCTCAATTTTCCGCAGGTGATAAATTTGATTTGCTTCAAAGTCAATCGGGCATTATCTCTTCTCTCGCCAATTTGAATCCCGAGGAAGTGAAATTCGAAAAATCGCTGAAGAAAAAGACGGAAGATGCGGTTGCCCTCGTGGTTGGTTCTGTGGAAGTGTATATTCCGCTGGCTGGCATGGTGGATGTAGCCAACGAAAAGGCCCGTCTTGAAAAAGAACTTAAGGAAGCTGAGTCTCATATTCAACAGCTTGAAAATCTCCTTGGTGGCGATTTCGCAAACAAGGCCCCTGCCGCATTGATTGCGAAAGAACGCGAGAAATTAGCTGCATATAAAGATACAGCTGAAAAGATCAAGGCGCAATTGAAATAATTGCAAGTAAAGACCTCCGAGTTCGTCAAGAACTCGGAGGTCTGGTTTTAAGTTGTTTGATAAATAATCATTGATGTGTAATTAGAAAGGTGATAAACCCACCTTGAATTGACGACATACGTCACTAAACCTTCTCCATGGCTTCAGGTATCTTTGAAGCCGCAAAAAAATATATTCAATGGAGAAACCATCATGACCATGAAAATTCAAGACGACTGCATCGCCTGTGGCGCATGCCTGCCCGAATGCCCCACCGAATCCATCACCGAAGGCGACGGCATTTTATACGTCATTGACCAGACCACTTGTGTGGAATGCGAAGGCCATCACGACTCACCGAAGTGCGTTTCCGTTTGCCCAGTGGATTGCATCGTCAAAGCATAATTGCGTGATTGTGCCCATGTGGGTATAATCCGCTCACAACTTAATAACCTTCGGGGCAGGGTGCAATTCCCGATCGGTGGTAAAGCCCACGAGCCTCTTTGGGCAGTGACAGTTTCTCCGTTGAGAAACAGGCGCCGCAAAAAGCAAGCATGATCCGGTGGAATTCCGGAGCCGACAGTATAGTCTGGATAGAAGAAGGTAAAACGACACGACCCACGCTGGTCTTTGTGTTGATTCACGCCCCGAAAACGATTCTTGTTTTCGGGTTTTTTCTTGGACGTGATTCACGCATCAGACTCCGCTCCGGCCTGTCTCTGCGCCCCGAAACTTAAGTGTAGCGAGGCGCTTTTTGTTTGCAATCGCTCTCGTCGCCGTCCTCGGCGCCGAGGACAGCGCCCAGAGCATACATGACCATGAAACCATCCTTCACACGCTGGCTCGGACTCATCTCCATCCTCCTCGGCATCATTGCCTGGGACCTGATCGTGCGCGTCAGCGGCCTGCCGAAATTTATCCTCCCTTCCCCGATGGATGTATGGACTCGTTTGCTTAAATCCCTTGCAGATGGAAGTTTGTTGCTGCATACCGGGTATACCTTGATCGAAATTATTCTTGGTTTATTCTTCGGTGTGTGCTTTGCAACGGTCATCGGATATTTGCTGGCGAAGTCCCGTTCGCTTGAAAAAATAGTATCACCCTATCTGGTGGCGAGTCAGGCGATCCCAATTGTTGCAGTGGCTCCGTTGTTGATTCTTTGGTTTGGCTCGGGCATTGCATCCAAAGTATTGATCTGTTCGTTGATCGTGTTCTTTCCGGTGCTGGTCAACACGGTGGTTGGAGTCCGCGCTGTGCAGCCAGTTTTATATGACCTGATGAATTCAGTCCGCGCGACACGCTGGCAGATTTTGTTCAATCTGGAATTGCCGGCATCCTTGCCGGTTTTGCTGGGCGGGTTGCGCATCGGCGCAACATTATCCGTGATCGGCGCCATCGTGGGCGAACTGGTCGATGCAAAGAACGGACTTGGCTTTTTGCTGAAGGTCGGGGATTTTCAGTACGATACGTCCATGGTGTTTGTTGCGGTGTTCATGCTGGTTTCATTGGCGCTATGTTTATATGGGGTTGTGACATTGCTGGAAAGAAGATTTTTGAAGTGGCAAAATCGTTTGGACGTTTAAACGTTATAACGTTAAGGAGAAATCAATGTTGAAGAAATTAGTTTTGCTCATGCTTGGGTTGACACTTGGCCTTTCGGCCTGTGGCAATTTACCGGTTAAGAACGAAGCGTTGACCCACATCCGCCTGCCGATGGGCTACATCGCGAATATCCAATATGCGCCATTTTATGTTGCGATTGAAAAAGGGTATTTCAAGGATGCCGGGATCGAGATCGAATTTGATTATTCGTTTGAAACTGATGGTGTGAAGTTGGTGGGCGTGGGTGAATTGCCGTTTGCCGTGGTTTCCGGTGAACAAGTACTGCTTGCCCGCGCACAGGACGTGCCGGTGACGTACGTTGCCGCATGGTATCAGCAGTATCCGATTTCTGTGGTTGCGAAAAGCGATGCGAATATTTCAAAGGTCGAAGATCTGAAAGGCAAGACCATTGGCCTGCCGGGTTTGTTTGGCGCCAATTATGTTGGGCTGCGTGCGTTATTGTTCTCTGCCGGTTTGACCGAATCAGACGTGACCCTGGAAGAGATCGGTTTCAATCAGGTCGAGTTGATGGCGGCTGGCAAACAGGACATCATTGTTGGATATGCCGCGAACGAACCGATTCAGTTGAAGGCGCAAGGTGTTGATGTGACTGAATTGCGCGTGGCAGATTCGGTCCAGCTTGCATCGAACGGCCTGCTTGCCAGCGAAAAAGTGATTCAGGAAAATCCCGAACTGGTAAAACGTTTTGTCGGTGCGTTTTTGAAAGGGTTGCAATATACAATTGATAATCCTGATGATGCATATACCTTGAGCGAAACTTACATTCCAAACTTTGCTGATCTCGATGAAAAAGTTCAAAAGGATATTTTGAATATATCCATCGAGCAATGGCGGGCCGATCATCTTGGATATTCAGATCCGCAGGCCTGGGAGAACATGCAGAATGTTTTACTGGAGATGGGATTGATCACTGAAAAAATGGATCTGAGCAAAGCGTTCACGAACGAATTCATTCCGTAATCACGTAGGGGCGGGGTCTCCCCGCCCTGGGCGAGGAAACCTCGCCCCTACAATGATAATATGCCGACCAAACCCATCCTCACTGTAAAAGACCTCAACGTTGTCTTCCCCGATAACAACGGCGGACTTCACGTGCTCGAAAACATTTCATTCGAAGTCTGTCCGCGCGATTTTATTTGTTTTCTGGGTCCATCGGGTTCTGGCAAGACAACTTTATTGCGTGTGTTGGCTGGTTTGTTGAATCCCTCTTCTGGAAATGTGCATTTTATAAGACATCAGCAGCCGAAGATCGGCATGGTCTTTCAACAAGCCAACCTGATGCCCTGGCGCACGGTAATGGATAACATAAAACTTCCGCTGGAGTTGGAAGGGGTGAGCGATGCAAAGGCGAAGGTCAAGGCGCAGGAGATGATCGAGTTGGTTGGCTTGCGCGGATTCGAAGACTCATGGCCGCGGGATCTTTCCGGCGGCATGGCCCAGCGTGTGGGAATCGCACGCGCGCTCATTCATGACCCGGACCTACTCCTGCTCGATGAGCCTTTTGGCTCGCTGGATGCGATCACCCGCGAACGCATGTGGACGGAGCTTTCACGCATCTGGCAGGCCAAACAAAAGACGGTCATCATGGTGACTCATTCGATCAATGAATCGCTGTTTCTCGCAGACAGGGTTTTGGTGTTGACCCAACGACCTGGAAAAGTGAAATTTGATCTGGGAGTGGACCTGCCCCGCCCGCGAAAAGATGACATCCGATATACGCCACATTTCGGAAAGCTGGCGCGCAAGCTGAGAGAGACAATCGAATAATAAAAATCCTTCGGCTTTTTCAGCGAAGGATTTCTTGTTTTATCCAAATGCATCGACAATTTCCTGTCTGTGCTTCCCGTAGTCGCGGATAAGCGAGTCCACACAGCGGGCGGTGGTAGCGGGATTACCGCGGTAGTGGACGACGCCGGTATCCAGTTCCCATTCACTTTCGGGGATCGTTCTTAAATAGGCAGTCAAAACCTCGTAAGTGGATTTGATCTCTTTTGATAATTCTTCACGGTTTGTGGATGGGAATTGAAGGAGAAACTTTCCGTTGATTTTTCGGTAATCGTTGGTGCCATCGTAAAAGTAAAAAGGTTCGGCGCCTTCGCGTAGGGCGCTACAGCCCGCCAGTGTTATTCTGTTCCAGCCGATAAAATGTGCGGCGATGTCGCGCGGGGTCCAGTCGCCAAGGGTGGCGAGAAATTTTTCGGAGGCCAGACCGGCCAGCGTGTCCATGAAAGAGGCGTAGGCGGTTTCCAGATCGGCAAGTTGTTTGTCGCGAGAGTCAAACATGGTAGCTCCTTTATTTCATCAAGGATTGTAGTTTTTTCGGCGCGATCAATTTCCAGGCGTCATGAATGAACGATGTCAACTCCTCATCGTTGATCTGGCTGAGTTCGATGCCCACCCAGCCGCGGACTCCCACATAAGGCGGATAAAAGAATTTCTCTGGAAATGATTCAATCAAAGCAGGCTGCAAGCCGGGCGCCACGGGAATCCAAACTGCGGTGTGACCGTCGTTGTGATGGTTATTCGCGAACATTACGAAAACCTTTTTGCCGACAAAGAACGTGGGCTCGCCATGTGAGGTTTTTTCCGTGCTTTCAGGGAGTGAAGCACAAATGCGGCGGACACGTTCGAGATGATTTCCTTGAGGACCTGTCATGAATATTTTTCGGCCATCCTTTGGATGGTGTTGATGCCGCGAAAGGTTGCGCGCCTGCCGATTATTTTTTCGAAGGCCGCGTTCGAAAATTTTGATTCGCTTTGTTTGATCTGACAAAGCCAGTAAACCTCGCGCCCGTGGACGTGAAAATCGTCGATCTCATTTTTGTAGGTCATCAACTTTTTGACGGCAACTTCATCAAGTGGTTCGGCAATGAAGGCGACGTTCAACGCCTCGCCCTTTGCTTTGAACGGTTTATATTTTGCAACATCGGCTACTTCGTCGGGGGTGCGCAGGAAGGTGGTTACTTCATATTTCAAGGTCTCAAGTAATTTTGATTCTATTTTCTTTTCCAGCTTGGCCGCATCTTTTGCGGAGGTTTCAAAGATGACGTTGCCGCTGGCGATGAAAGTTTCCACGTTTGAAAAACCAAGCGACTCGAAATGTTTTTTCAATTCATCCATCTTGACGTTGTGTCCGCCGACGTTGATCGCGCGCAGGAAGGCAATGTATTTGGTCATTAAGAGGCGAATCCTTTCGGCATGTGAATCTCGTTCGTGTTGATGCCCAGCTTTCGGATGTCGTCGATGCGGTCTGGATATTGATCCAGCAGTTGTTGTTGAGTCCCGCCTTCGAACATGTCGCCGGTGAAGCCGGGTGCGACTGTGCATCCGAATAACGAATACACGCCTCCCTCCACCATGTGACCTGCCTGCCAGACCCCGGCGGGGATCACAAACTGAACCAGTGAGTCACTGCCGAGGATGACATCCTTGCTGGAGCCATCGGGGTAAAGCAACACCAGCCGCAGCGGATCGCCGCCATAAAAATGCCAGACTTCATCCGCGGTCAATCTGTGAAATAAAGAAAGGCTGCGCGGTTCGTCGCAATACATGCCGATCATGGCGGTGCCGTGCGGTTTGCCGTTTTCAAACTCCGTTGCAGACCGATACGTGCTGACGAAGAACGTCCCTTCGGCGGGCAATGGCTGGAAGTTGTAATGTTCGATGAGGGATTTGATTTTGGGATGCATGAGATTTTATTTCTTTGCAGATTTCAACGCGGCATCGACTTCGTCGAGATGTTCGTTGCGGTGCAGTCCGCGGACCACCCAGCGCTTGTTGTAGTTGAAAATTTCTTCCAATAAATTTTTCGGATATTCTTCGAGACGTTTATCCAGCTCTTCGCAGGTTTCGATGGCAATGCGCGCCGCTTCACGCGCAGGGACGGCTGTCCACAGCGGAAGAGAGAGGTCGTTTACAACAATGTCGATCTGAGGGATGAATAACTTGCCGTCCTTCGCGGTCATATCCAGCACATACGCCACGCGCCGTTCCCAAAAGGCGATGTGCGCGAGAGCAATCGATACGGTCCAATGCTCGCCGACGCGGGTTTGCATTTCTGCGTCAGTGAGACTGGCGGCTAGTTTTTTGATTCGTTCGGTGGAAGCGCGGTTGAGTTCGGCGTAGTTTGGGTCGAGGGACAAGGGGGACTCCTCCTTAAATTGAGTTGTAAATTATTAAATGAAATTATGGTTCGTTGTTATCTTGACAATCAATTAGCCAACCGTGAAAGTAGTGAAGATTAATTCGATAAGTGTTGGAAAAACTAATTTCAACTATTAAATCTTCAAGCCCATTCGGTGATGGGTCGTAACCATTTTGTCTGGCAGAAATTTCATATTCTGTACCCGGGGGTAGTATGGCTGACCTTAGCATTTTCCAACACTCTTCATTATTTAAGTCGGTAGGTATATCTTTAGGTGGAATATCTTCATCAGGATGCTTATTGACGTGCTCAATGAGTTTCTCGGTCTTGGTAATTGATGTTTCAAGTGGGTTGTAACTTGGCGACGCTTCAATAATTTTTATTATAAATAAAAATGCGCCAAAACAAATCACTAAACTAACCAAAACTGTGATGCTGAAATATAGCACCTTATTTTTGGTCACAAGTTTTTCGTTTTTATTCATTAAATCCCCCCCAAGAACTCCATCACATGCACATTAAATTCCTCGGCCTTCTCCATATTCGGAAGATGCGCCACGCCGTTCATTGTGACCTTCTTTGCATTGGGAATATTCTTTGCAAGATGTTCAGCTGCGGCCTGACACCATGCCGTATCGAGGTCGCCGATTACCACCAAAGTCGGGACCTTGATTTCCGCGAGTCGATTGGCGGCTGCAGGTTCCAGAGGGATTTCATTTCCAAGGTCTAGTGGGGTTTGTAGGGCGATCCAATTCATATCTTTTACCAGTTCACGCACTTTCGGGGCCACTTGTTCAGGAGTTCTTCCCTGTCCATCCACCCAGATCTGCAATTCCAATTCGTTGACGCGTTCCATGTCACCGGCTTCATCGGCTTTTTCGAGCTCTTCCTCTTGTTTCGGAGACTCGCCATTGAATTCAAAACCGCCAAGCGCAGAGCCGACCAGCACGAGGGCCTTTACCATTTCAGGATGTTCGAGAGTAAAGTTCGTGACTGTCTTCCCGCCCTGTGAACAACCGACAAGAATTGCCTGCTTAATGTCCAACGCTTTCAACAATCCGTGCAGGTCGCCATGAAGTGAAAAATCCCCAGCGACCATCTTTGTTTTTCCAAACCCACGCCGGTCGTAACGGATCGTCTGATATTTTTCTGCGAAAATATGGAATTGATCGTTCCACATGCGGCTGTCTGCGATCCCGGCATGGACAAAGACAAGCGGCATTCCATTTCCATCCATTTCATAATAAAACTTTGTGTTGTTGAATTCGAGGAATCCGCTTTTCATGATTGCCCCACCTTTAAATTTAAACTTTCCAGCATCTTTCGAGTCGCTTCCGCGACTTCACTTAATGCCTTGTTGAATGTTTCCTCATTTGCTTTCGAAGGCTTTCGATACCCGCTGACCTTCCGTACATATTGCAATGCCGCTTCCTGAATTTCCTGTTCGGTGACAGGGTGGTCCATATTTCGTAGGGGTTTAATACTTCTGCACATTTTATTTTCCTTTCACAAGGCCTACTGATAACTAATCACTGATCACTGTTCTTATTTCTCTTTCTTAAACGCTGCATCCAATGCCTGATCCAGCGAGCGGACTTCGACGATCTCGATTCCTTTTGGATATTCATCGCCTTTGCGGATTGCTTTTGGAACGATGGCAGTTTTGAATCCCAGCTTTTGCGCTTCTTTCAATCGTGCCACCATTTGACCGGGCATACGCAACTCGCCAGCCAAACCGATTTCACCGATCAACACTGCTTCGGCGCGGATCGGCACATCTCTCCACGAGGAAGCAATCGCAGCAGCAATCGCCAGGTCGGCGGCGGGCTCGTCAATTTGAATGCCGCCCACCACGTTGACGAAGACATCGTGCTCCGAAAGTTTCAATCCCACACGGCGGGTCAAAACTGCCGTGATTAACAACAGACGATTAAAGTCCACGCCATTGGGCGTGCGGCGTGCATTTCCAAATTGAGTCGGCGAGGTCAGTCCCTGCACCTCAACCAGAATGGGACGTGTCCCTTCCATGGTGACAGCGATGGCAGAACCCGCCGCATTAATTAATCTTTCGGCAAGAAAAGCCTCTGATGGATTGGTCACTTCAATCATGCCGCCTTCGCGCATTTCAAACACGCCCACTTCAGAGGTCGCACCGAAGCGATTCTTCACCGAACGCAGCAAACGATATGCCTGAAAGCGGTCACCTTCCAAATATAAAACCGTATCGACAATATGTTCCAACACGCGCGGACCGGCGATTGCGCCTTCCTTGGTCACATGGCCGATCATGAAAACGGAGATACCCGATGATTTCGCCAATTCACGCAAATGAGATGAACACTCGCGCACCTGCGAAACCGATCCCGCGGACGAATCCAATTCAGATAAATAAACGGTCTGGATCGAGTCAACAATCAACAGATCAGGTTTTGATTCGTGCACGTGATTCAAGATCACTTCCAGATTTGTTTCCGTCACCAATAATAAATTCTTTGGTAGGGGCACAGCGGAATCGTCCGAAGATTTTGACGAGCGTTCGCCTCGCTGTGTCCCTACTTTGCTTGCCAAACGAACCGCGCGCATTTTGATCTGCCGTTCAGACTCCTCGCCCGACACATACAGCACCTTTTGCACCTTCGCCATTTCCATCGCCATTTGCAAAGTCAACGTGGATTTGCCGATGCCTGGGTCGCCGCTGACCAACACGATGGAGCCCGGGACGATTCCGCCGCCGAGGACTCGTGCGAATTCTCCAATCGGCAAATGGATGCGATCTTCCGCTTCGCCGCTAACCTCGGAGATGGGTCGCGGTTGCGAACGGCCAGTCAGCCCTCGGACATTTGCCGGCCCCTTGGCGACCGGCTCGTCGTGGATAACTTCCTCCACCATGCTGTCGAACGCGTTGCATTGCGGGCATTTGCCCATATACATCGCGGAGACACGTCCGCATTGCCGGCATACAAATCGAGTGTGTGTTTTTGTTTTGGCCATCGTTTACCTCACTCTGGAGTCGGGCAGTTCTACTGCCCATAACTCAAGCAGCAGAGCTGCTTGACTCCATATTTGCTTGGCAGTATAACAGAATTTTTGTTCTGTTTTTTGCATGAGCGTTATGATTTCGCAATAATTGGGGGATTGACTTAAATAGAACACTTGTTCTATAATAGGAAAGTCGAATTCATTTGATCAGGTTTACATAAAAGGAGAACCGCATGAACCGCTCCCTAAACATCCAATTAATTCCCTTCCTCAAAAAAACCGCCCTTCGTCGCGGCGCGATCTTCGGTGCGATCCTCATGATCGCCCTGCTCGCCTTCGAAGTGTTCAACTTTGGCACCACATCCTTCGCGCTGAAAGATATGCTCGGTGACCTGAAGTTCGCTGGCATGGGCTGGTCCACGATCCTGGCCTTTGCCTTCTGCGGCATAGATTTTGCCGGCGTGGCTCGCCTCTTCACCCCCGAACAAGGCCGCGATGAACCTGCCGAAGTGTACTATCTGTTTGGCGCATGGCTGTTAGCCGCTGCCTTCAACGCCATGCTCACCTGGTGGGGCGTGTCTGTGGCGATCATGAACCACACGGCTGAAGGCGGGTCTTTATTTGGTCAAGCCACGATGGTGAAGATGGTTCCCATCTTTGTCGCAGCGATGGTCTGGCTGGTGCGTGTGTTGATCATCGGCACTTTCTCAGTGGCGGGCGAACGCCTCTTCACTCTTGCCGATGCACGTGAAACCCAATCTGTCTATCGCAGCCAGCCTGCGCAGAAACCTCAACCACAGCCGTATCGCGCTCCGCAACCTAACTACACCAATACCCCTGTCGCTGCCTTCCGCCCTGCGCCCAAGCCGACTCCCACATACAATATCAATCGCCCCACCGTCGAGCCGACCTATCATCCTGTAGGGATGAGTGCAAACTCCATGGAACACAGCGAGAGAAGCAACACTTCCGTCAGGAGATAGTCGTTTCCACGCGACATAATTTACAGGTACTCTCCACATCCAACCGCTGAGCCGTCCGAAAGGGCGGCTCATGCGTTAATCAGGATAAATCCAATGGAATGGTAAGCGCTTCCGGCGGCGGAAGTTCCTGTTTCAAGCGCAGCGCAGTGAAGTAGGCCAACGGGTGATATCCCAACCGGCGATATAACCCAAGCGCTGCATCTGATGAGACAAGCGCCATGCGCGAAATGCCGCGTTGTGTACATTCCACATGGGTGCGCGCCATAAGTGACGTGCCCACTTGTTGCTTGCGAAAATCACTGAGGGTATAGAGTTGATTAATGTATCCTGTGCCGGGAAAGACTGTTACCAGTTGAACCCAACCTGCAATATGCCCGTTCAGTTCGGCATAAAAATTGTGAATATATGGGTCGGTAAGAGTTTCGACCGGAATGCTCTCGTTTTCAAGATACAGCGCCAGGTTGGCTCTGTCCAGTTGATCTTTTGTTTCGATCTTAGTCACTTCAAGGACTTCGCCTCGTACCGGATTGGGGATTTCATAGCCAAGAATCGGTCCGGTGCGTACGAATTCATAGCCATGTTCCGCATATTGCGCCTTGATATCTTTCGCGGATGGCTGGGTGTGGAACACGTCCACTACATATTTTTTTCCGTTGATCTCGTAATCCTGGATTGCCTTCGCCACGATTTGTGGGTCGTCATCCAATGCCAGGAACTCGAGTTGGAAGGCTGCCACTGGTGCCGTGCCGTAATCGGAAACGCCGATGGGTCCCAAGTCAAAGTATTGGGACTTGTAGACCGTCTTGTAGACGTGGTTGTACGAAGCGATCATTGCTTCAACTACCCACGGATTTTCGAGTCTTGGGAATGGCATGGGTTACTCGAATTGGTCCAGCGTGCTTTCGCCGTGAGTTAAGAGATACAGTCCGCGCGGGTTGCCTTCGCTGCGATCGAAGACAAAATCAGTGATGATGAAGTTGGCGGCGAAGGCGGTTTCAAACAATTCGCGGGTGAAGAAACGCCAGTCACGTGCAAGGGTGAAATCCTTGGATTTGAGGCCGGTAAAATCGCCGGGGATTTCCGCAAGCAGCAGGCGATCATCCAGCGCAGGGAGATGTTCGGGTGGATGAGGCAGGCCATCGGTCATGTGAAGCGGATAAAAGGGACGGAGTCCGCTGCGGGTGATGTGTTCCAGATTTAACGTGGGGCGTGAATTCTCACCAAGTCGCTGCGACACACGTCGCGTGTTGATCCACCAATCCACTTGAAAACGGTCGGAGGGCAGGCCGGCGTTCAGCCCATCGCGCATCTCGCCATATTCGGAACGCCGGTAGGTGCTGCAGACCGCGCCGAGCTTTGCGATGTTGAGATAGGCATTGCGGCTGAGCAGCGGATCATACGTCCAGGTGGCGTGATCTAGCGATTGATGGCGGATCATTTGCCATTGTGCGCGCTTGAGCGCGAAGCCCACGCCGCTGTCGCGATGATCGGGGTGAATGCCCATCATATGAGAGCAATGTTTTGGGCGCGGGCCATCGGGGATTTTTTCGAGCCCGGGAAAGCCGAACACGAAGCCGATGATCCTGTCTTCTTGAAATGCACCGATCACGAGTCCGCCATTGTGTACTGCGGTGATCAACATGTGCATGGGCACCACATCCGTTTCAGAGCCGGCCCACACAGCGCGTTGAAGTTCTTCAACGCGGATCATTTCTTCGGGGGTTTCAAGAATGCGGATGTTGAAATTGGACATATTAACGAGTAAGCGAAGAACGAACGGAATCGATCAGCCTGGTGGTTGTAGTGGAAACACCCTCCCAAGCGCGTTGCAGCAAGGTTTTGTGGACCAAATAGCCGAGGCGATAAGTGAAGCGGGCCGGCATGAGCCCGAAGATTCGCGGCATCGAATCCACGGCACATGTGCGGTTGACTGCAAAATAATCAAGCCAGAACGAAGAGATCGGGAATTTCGGTGATACACCTTCAACAAAAACGATCAGCGCGCGTAGAAAGATCGGGTTCAATGGAATCAGCAAGCGCCGCCGATGTGTGACTTCCATGATGGTTTCAATAATTTGCTGCACCGTAAAAAATTCACTGCCGCCGAGTTCATACACCTTGTTGAGTGTATTGTCATTTTGCAATGACCACAAAATGCAGGTGACCAGATCTTCCACCCACACAGGCTGTACCACCGTTCGTTTGCCGGAGGGAATGGGAAACATTCCGATCGAGCTGCGGATCAACCGCGAAAGGTTGTTGGTGAAATGATCTTCGGGTCCATAAACCAGAGAAGTGCGCAGGATGGTATATGGCACTTTTCCATTGCGGATGTGTTCCTCGGCCAGGCCTTTTGCCTTGAATGCGGGATATCCCGAAGAGGATGCCGCACCGATATGACTCAAGTACACGATTCTTTCCACGCCTGCATCTGCCGCTGCTTCGATTAAATTTTCCGTCCCTTGAACATCTGCCGTTAGAAGATTGCCGCGGCTGCCTTGATTCTCCGCACTGGCAAGGTGGATGATCGTATCCACATCGCGGAGCGCTGCGCGAAGTCCACGCACATCGGCGAGCGACACCACCGCCACCTCCACCGAGACACCTTTGGGCAGGCGCGGGGTCTGCGACGAGGGACGGATCAAGGCGCGCAACGGCAGCCCGATACTGGAAAGCTGCCGAATCAGGGTGCGCCCAATAAACCCGGTGGCGCCTGTGATGAGAATCATGGAATGGATTATAGCAGAGGGGGATTTTTAGAGTTCGAAGAGGAAAATACACTTCTGTAAAGAAATCAACGATAAAAAACTCACTTCCAAAAGAAAGTGAGTTTGTGGGCGCTGAGGGACTCGAACCCCCGACCCCCTCGGTGTAAACGAGGTGCTCTAACCAACTGAGCTAAGCGCCCGGAGTGATTGGCATTATAGCACGTGATGGTTTAAAGACAAGTGCCATGCGTTATATAATGCCCGCGGTTAGAAATCGCGTTTTTTTTGAGCAGTAAAACGCAATTTGCGACCGTGACGGGTATAATCGATTTAATTATAAAGAGGAGAGTATCCAATGACCGAATCTAAACCGCTAAACTGGACCGCCACACCCGAGGCTGGCTATTCCGTCATCCGCCGGGGAGATGGGGGGATGACGTTAACTTTTACGAACCTTTCCGAAAGCACCATGAAGCACTGGCACGAATTTGCCCTTGAGCACCTGATGGGTTCGGATCGCCGCACGCGTAATCTGTATGATCTCCGCGCTGTGAAGGAAATTCCGGAAGCCGCAATACGTATGGCTGTGGATGCAAACAGCGATCCCTCCGCGAGGAACATCCGTGTGGCCGTGGTGGTCGCCGATCAAAAAGTGGCCGATGGCATCCGCAACGTGGCTGCCTTGGCGGAAACCGGTCTCGCCTCTGCATTGAAGATCTTCACCGATATCAACGAAGCCGAAGCCTGGCTGGCCCGTCCGCTCGATCAAATCCCGTAATCATTAACTGCTCATGCTGGGGCTTAGCCCCAGCATGAGCAAAATTTTTACATGAAATCGTCTTCGCTTCAAATCGGGAAGTTTACGTTCCTATGGGGTTCCCGCACATACGTGATGGGAATCCTGAATGTGACTCCCGATTCGTTTTCCGGGGATGGCATCCTTGCCAAAGAGAATGGAGTGGATGCGGCGATCAATCAAGCTGGTGATTTCATCACCAATGGCGCGGACATTTTGGATGTGGGGGGAGAGTCCACGCGGCCGGGCTCTGAACCAGTCAATGCAGATGAAGAAATAGAACGGGTCATTCCCGTCATTCATGGACTTCACAAAAATTTTCCTGATATTTTAATTTCAATCGATACTTATAAATCACAAGTCGCAGAAGAGGCGATTAAAGCCGGCACGCATATTGTCAACGATGTCTGGGGGTTGCGGGCTGACCCGGCGTTGGCTGGCATCGTTGCGAAGTATAAAGTTCCCGTTATCTTGATGCATAATCGCAGCAACCCGGTAAGTTTGGACGTCCGCGAGAGGTTGGGGAATGCCTACATCGGTGCGGATTATCAAGATCTGATCGAAGATGTCAAACGCGAATTACTTGAAAGCGTGGCGATTGCAAAAAATGCCGGGGTGGATGAGTCGCATATTGTTCTGGATCCAGGCGTCGGCTTTGGCAAGACGCGCGAACATAATCTTGAATTGATCAACCGACTCGATGAGATCCGCTCGTTGGGATATCCAATCCTGCTCGGTCCATCGCGCAAATCGTTCATCGGTTTCACACTTGATCTTCCCGCCGATCAACGCGTGGAAGGGACTGCTGCAACGATTGCAATTGGCATCACGCGCGGTGCGGATATCGTCCGCGTGCATGATGTGAAGGAAATGGCTCGGGTTGCAAAAATGACGGATGCGGTGGTGCGAGGATGATCGGAGATTACAGCAAGGACCTGTTGCGCAGCGGGATCGTGGAGGCGAAGGCGGGACAAAAAGAGTCCGCGCGTCGCTATTTGGATCGCGCGATTTACATGAGCGGCTCGCATGATGTACTGGCAGAAGCCTGGTTTTGGATGGGCGAAGTGGGGACAGATCCCGTGGAACGACGCAAAGCCTACGAAAATTGTCTTGCACATGACTTGCGTCATACGCGCGCGAAACGTGCGCTCGCAATCCTGGATGGCAAACTGAATCCCGATGACTTGATCGACCCGAATCAATTACCTGTCGTGCCGGAAAACGCGCGCGATGCGGAAGCCAAAAGATTTATGTGCCCCAAGTGCGGCGGAAGAATGTCCTTTGCACCGGATGGCAGCAATGCGCTTGTCTGTGATTATTGTTCAAGCAACCAAATGCTTTCAAACGGACCGGCCGATGAAAAAGATTTTGTGGTTGCGATGGCCACATTGAAGGGACACGGCAAACCGCTGCAGGAGCAGGTCTTTCATTGCAACGGCTGTGGCGCGGAATTTATTTTGCCGCCCACGCAGCTTTCTGCGTCGTGCGTTTATTGTGCGTCACCCCATGTGGTGAGCCTGGAAAAGACAAAAGACCTGCTTGCGCCGGATGGGATCATTCCACATGCGTTCGATCAAAGGAAGGCCGTTCAATTGCTGATCGGGTGGGTGGAGGAGAACAAGATCCAACCTGAAAAGAAAGTGGACCTGCCGCGCGGGTTGTATCTGCCGCTATGGACCTTCGACATCGGCGGTGTGATCGACTATACCGGTGAGATCGTTGAATACGAACAGGAATTTTTAGGCGGGGATAAACGTCAGCGCAAGGTGACTCGTGTCACCGATCAATTTCCTGTTCTTGTGGATGACCTGCCGCTTCCTGCCTCGCGGAAGCCCTCTGCGGTTTTTCTGCGGCTGATCCCGACCTTTGAGTTAAGAGCGCTCAAGCCGTACGACGCGCGTTTCCTTGCGAATTGGCCTGCTGAAATTTACGATGTGCCCATGGCCGATGCCTCGCTCGATGCGCGCAGTCAGACGTATAAAAAATATAAAAAGGAATTGCCATATACGCTTGGCACGCAGATCAACCTGGTCCATACTTCGTCCGCCAACTTGTCGGTTGACTCTTTCAAACTCAACCTGCTGCCTGTTTGGATGACGGAGATTCCCTTCAATGGGCGCGAACACCTGGTGTTGATCAACGGTCAAAACGGGATCGTCGCCAGCGATATTTCGGATAAAACATCGAAGGTGAAAAACGATGAAGAGGAAAAAGGCAGTCTGATGGATTTCCTCGCCGACCTGTTGAACGATTAACTTATTATGTGTCGCTACCGTTCAGGGTGACATGCCTCAAAACCTGACAAATTTCCCCTCAATTGATGACATCCACACTGCATCATGAAGATATAATTTTCTCATGATGACAGATTCGAAAACAGTCCTCGTGACCGGTGCCACCGGTTATGTGGGTGGACGTCTCGTTCCACGCCTGCTCGAAAAAGGGTATCGCGTCCGCTGTTTGGTGCGCGATCCTTCACGTCTGGAAGGCCGAGCCTGGCTCAATCGCGTGGAAGTGATGGAAGGCGATGCCTTGTATCCAGAGACTCTTGTTCAAGCCATGCAGGATGTTTCGATCGCTTATTATTTAATTCACGGCTTGCAGGGTGGGAAGGTCAATGCAGAGCGCGATCTGCAAGTGGCGCGTAACTTTGCACAGGCCGCCGAAGATTCCGGAGTTGAAAACATTATCTATCTCGGCGAGTTGGTCGACCCGACAGCGAACCTCTCTCCTTATTTGCGTGCCCGTCATGAGACCGGATATTTGCTTCGTTATGGCAAAGTGCCAGTGACCGAATTGCGTGCCGGCATGATCGTCGGCTCGGGATCTGCATTATTCGAAATGATCCGCTACTTGACGGAACGCGAACCGTTGCTTGTTTGTCCCGCATGGTTTTATTCGGAAGCACAGCCGATTGCCATTCGTGATGTACTTTCCTACTTGATCGCTGCACTTGAAAACAAGGAATGCAAGGGACGTGTGATCGAGATCGGTGGTCCCACCCGGTTGACGTATGCCGATATGTTGCAGGGTTATGCAAACGAGCGTGATTTCAAACGGGTATTGATCCGCACGCCGTTTTATGCGCCGCGTCTTTCCGCGTATTGGGTGCATATGGTCACGCCCATTCACTGGCGCGTGGTACTTCCGTTGATCGAAGGCTTGAATGCCAAGTTGATCGTGCGCGATGACGCGGCGAAAAAATTATTTCCTGAAATCCAATCGATTGATTTTCAAACCGCAGTCCATCTTGCCCTTGGAAGAATTCAACGCGATAACGTTGAGACCAGTTGGTCAGACGCGCTGGTCACAGCATTGGGTGATTTCAAACCGTATGAATTTAAAATCGATGAAGGCATGTACATCGAGCGTCGTCAGGTGCTGCTCGATCTCAAACCTGAAGATGTGTTTCGTTCATACAGCGGCATCGGTGGTCAGCGCGGATGGTTGTACATGGATTGGGCCTGGGGCCTGCGCGGCTGGTTCGATAAATTGATCGGCGGCGTGGGCATTCGCCGTGGCAGGCGTCACCCCGATGAAGTCCATACCGGTGAAGCGCTTGATTTTTGGCGCGTCGAGACCGTGGAAAAAAATACGCGCATGCGTCTGCTCGCCGAAATGAAAGTGCCTGGCAAAGCATGGCTTGAATTTGAATCTCAACCGAAAGAGGATAACAAAACTCTTTTCACCGTCACGGCATATTTTGCCTCCGATGGTTTCGCTGGATTTTTATATTGGTACGCGATGTGGCCCTTCCATAAATTTTTATTCGACGGCCTGACCAATCGCCTCGTTTCCCGCGCACGCGTGCTCAGCCACTCTTATTAATGACCCAAACCATCCTCGTTACCGGTGCAACAGGATATATCGCCAGTAGATTGATTCCGCAGCTGTTGACTCGCGGATACAAGGTCCGTGCCCTCGCGAGGAAACCGCATCTTCTCCGCGCCCGAAGCTGGTTCGACCAAATCGAAATTTTCCCCGGCGATGTGATCGACTCCGCTTCGCTGACTCCCGCGATGGATGGAGTCGATATTGCATATTACCTGATCCACAATATGACCGCCGGACATGGATATACCGAGATTGAACTGCAAGGGGCAAGGAATTTTGCAGAAGCGGCGGAAGCGGCAAACATCCAGCACATCATTTATCTCGGCGGCCTCGCGGACCCCGAGCAGCACATCGCGCCGCACATGCGCTCGCGTATCGAAACGGGAGTCACGCTGCGAAAAGGGAAAGTCCCGGTTACTGAATTTCGTGCGGGAGTGATCGTTGGCTCCGGAAGCATTTCATTCGAAATGATCCGTTTTATGACCGAATTGTTTCCAATCATCCCCGGGCCGAAAAAATTACTGAGCAAATCACAACCCATCGCCACGAAAAATGTCGTCGATTATTTGATCGCCGCGTTGGAAAATTCCAATGGGCGAGGCAAGGTCTTCGAGATCGGCGGACCGGGTGTGTTCACCTACAAAGAATTGATGCAAAAATATGCCGAAGCCCGCGGACTCAAACGCGGTTTTTTGCTTTTGCCCTATGTTCCCATCTGGTTTATGGCTTTCGGTATCAACTTGATGACGCCGGTCCCATACCCGATTGCGTATGCGTTGGTGGGTGGTCTTTATGGCGATAGCATCGTTTCGCATGGTGATTCCGAAAAAACCTTCCCTGAGGTAAAGCTGATTGATTTTGATTCAGCCACCGGTGAGGCGTTGAAGCGATTGCATCCCCAAAACGTGGAACGTGTTTGGGAGGATGGTCACAGCCCGACGAAGTCGATCAAGCATGAGGGTTTTTTTATCCACCAAAGGCGGATGAAAGAAATATCGGATGGAAAAATCGCTTATCAATCCAAGTCAAATAAATTCGGTGAAGAGTGGTTTGAATTTCGCGATGCCACCGTCACCTGGTTTTTTGCGCCGCATGGGACCATCGGATTTTTATATTGGTTTTTATTTTTCCCTTTTCGTTATGTTGTGTTTTATTTGTTCGCAAAAGGCCATTTAAAGTCTCCCTTATAAATCACATCCGTGATAAACTTTCTATATCGTTCAGGCTGGAACGTTGATATATTGGAGAAGAGATGGAAAACAAACTCTATGTGGGCAACCTGCCCTACGCCGCCAGTGAAGATGATCTCAAAGAACACTTCAGCAAAGCGGGTACAGTCACCTCCGTTGCGCTTATCAAAGATAAGGCAACAGGCAGAGCCAAAGGTTTCGGCTTTGTTGAAATGTCCAGCGCTGAAGAAGCCCAAAAGGCGATCAGCATGTTCCATGGTCAGGATTTCATGGGGCGCTCAATCACAGTTAATGTAGCACGCCCGCGTGAGGATCGTCCTCGCACGTCGGGTGATCGTCGCGGCGGCGGCGGTGGACAACGAAATTTTTAAAAAAATATTCCAGCCCTGAACCAGGATTTTAAAAGGACAGCCCTGCATTTGCAGGGCTGTTATCATTAACAGATGAAAAAAATACTGTTACTTGGCCCGATTCTTTTTACCGTGGTGGTGACCGCTCTGACCATTTTGCAATACGACTTTTTGCGCGGACTCGGCTGGCACCCGATCCATGATCCCACCTTCGATTGGCCCAGTGGACTCGCGCTCGGTCCATATGGAATCATCATGACGTTGACCTTCATCATCAGCGGATGTTTGATCGCGCTTCTCGCTTTGCGCCTATACCTTAATCTTTCGACAAGCTCAAGCCAACGCCTTCAGCCTGCTACGGTTTCGAAGGCAGGATCCATCCTTTTGGCTTTTGCCGGCATCGCAATGGCTTGTTTATCCTTCACCACCGACCCAACCATCCGCGATACCCCCGCCACCTGGCATGGACAATTGCATGATCTTTCGTTTGTCTTGCTTGGATTAAGTCTCATGCCGTCGATGTTGATGCTAGGCAAGGCGTTTCGTAACGACCCGCGCTGGAATCACTTAAGTTTATATACCTGGCTTACAGCTGCTTTGGCGTTGCCCACATTTTTCCTCAAAGGCGCCGCATTTTATGTGTTTCTCTTTGCGATACTGGTTTGGGTCGAAGTGGTTGCGATACGTTTGCACGCAATATGTAATGAAAAGAAATGAAATCTCTCACCACGATTTATCGCAACGATGGGATTCCTGTAGACGGGAGGACAATCTCTCGAACGGCGGTAAGAGCCGTTGCGCTGCGCGGTGCAGCCTTGTTGATGATTCATTCCACTGTGGGGGGCGATTATAAATTCCCAGGCGGCGGCGTGAAAGAAGGGGAAACTCTTAATGAAGCGTTGGTACGGGAAGTGCTTGAGGAATGTGGAACGAGGGTTTCAGCAATAAACGATGAGATCGGTTGTATTGTCGAGTACGCCCACCCGATCGAAAAAGACTTCGACATTTTTAAAATGACATCCCATTATTATTTCTGTGATGTGGAAAATCGTTTCGGTTCCCAATCCCTGGATGGATATGAAGAAGAGTTGGGCTTTCGGCCCGTTTGGATTCATCTTGAAGATGCGATTAAGACAAATAAATCTCTCCCACTATTTGCCCGGAAACCTGACTGGCTGGCGAGAGAGACTTTTATGCTTGAATATCTTCAACGAACTTTATTTTAGAACATCCACCAATTTCGGAGTGGACTCAATGATCGTGTCCGCGCCCAGCCTGCGCAGCTCGGGTTCTTCTCCAAAACCACACAGCACGCCAACCGTCTGCGTGCCTGCAGATTTACCCGCGCGGATGTCCACCGTGGTATCGCCGATCATCAGGCAGTTTTCAGGGGCCACGTTCATTTTCTTTGCCGCCAATAAAACCGGGTCCGGGTAAGGTTTTGTGTGTTCTGCCGAAAGCCCTGTGATGATCACATCGAAATATTTCACGAGATCAAATTGTTCGAGAAAACGCATGGTGCCGCGTTCATCCCGTGCGCTGACCACCGCCATCGGATATTTCCCATGCAGTTGTTTGAGTAACTCGTCCACGCCGGGTACCAGCAGGAATTTTTTGTCGGATTGTTTTCGGTGAAGGGAAAGCCAGTTGATCACAGCGATCATCTCATCGTCCAGCCCGATGCGGTCTGCGAAACCAAGCAGGGCATTGCCGGGAGCCTCCATCCACATCACGAAGCGGCGGGCAACATGTTCCGGGTCTTTGAACAAAAATTGCGGGAGAAAATGAAGGACTTTTTCCGTGTACAGATCATCCGTATCGCTGAGGGTGCCATCCACGTCGAAACAAAGGGCTTTGATGCGGGAAATTTCAATGGGCATGACGCAATTGTACCAAAGGGAACGTGCCATTTTTCCAATGTAATTCCAATGCTCGAATCAGGGCGTAAAGTTGTATAATTCAATTTGCCATGACCCAAGAGGACAAAAGCCGGGCCCTGCTTGAATTATTGATCAATGTCAGCCGCGAAATCGCCACTGCGCTGGATTTGCGCACCGTTTTGCAGAGACTTCTTTACGCGGCATTGCAACATGTCGGCGGTGAGCGCGGCAGTATTGTGGTGATGGATGATATGGGGAAACCGGTCGATGCGACCATTGTCTATGGCAAGCAGCTTCACGAACATACAACACAACAATTGAAGGATACGGTCGAACGCGGTTTGGCAGGTTGGGTGGTGCAAAATCGTAAGGGGGTTTTGTTGCGCGACACCAGCAAGGATGAACGCTGGCTTCGCCGTGCGGACGATGCCACTGAAAATACCGGCGCCAAATCAGCGCTTTGTGTTCCACTTATGTCACGCGAGCGATTGGTGGGCGTGCTTACGCTTGTTCATTCCGTCCCCAATGTGTTTGATGAAACCCACCTTGAATTAATGCAGGCTATTGCCGATCAGGCAAGTGTGGCCGTGTTGAATGCACGTTTGTATACGGAAAGTCAGCGCACAGCGCGGGTGATGTCTGCCCTGGCTGAAGGTGCGGAGGCGATGAATTCGACCCTGGAATTGCAGGATGTTTGGCGGAGGATTCTCAACCAGACCATGCAGGCGTTACAGGTCGAGACCGTTGCGCTCGGATTGATCGATCAAGCGACCTCTGACCTGGTTTTCCACGCTGCGGCGGGTCACAATTCTGGAAATATTCCCGGAAGGCGCATTACAACCGGAATGGGGCTTGCGGGTACAGTCATCACAGAGGGGCATGGGTTGGTGGTTCCAAACGTCAGCGCTGATCCAAACTATAGTGAAACGGACAAGTTCGGCGGAATCGAGATGCGGGCTGTGGTCATTGTGCCGATCCAATCGCAGGGAAAAACCATTGGCGTGCTGGAGGCGATCAATCCGGTTTCCGGTGCCTTCGACCCGGATGCCATGTTGGTCATGGCAGGTCTGGGAAGCCTTGCCGGTTCCGCGATCCAGAATGCGCAATTCCTCGAAAAATTGCAGAATGCACACGCACGCTATCGTGAATTATTCGAGGATAGCGTGGACCCCATCGTGATCACGGATTGGGAAGGCCATGTTTTGGAGGCGAATCGTCAGGCGGTGATCTTAAGCGGATACACGGCCGAACAACTTCATACGATGAGCATCGACCAATTGCACAAGGTCAATTGGAACAAGACCGGCGAGAATTTCGAGATCTTGAAACAAAATACACCCTGCATGTACGAATCCAGTTTGCATTTACAAAATGGCGGCACCGTTCCGGTGGAGGTGCATGCGCGGCGTGTTGAGTTCAATGAAGTCGTATCGGCGCAATGGATCATGCGCGATATCACCCAAAGCAAGGAGTTGAATGCCCTGCGCGATGATATGACCGCCATGATCTATCATGACCTGCGTTCGCCGCTTGGAAATATTGTGTCCAGCCTGGATATGATGAGCACCTTGCTGCCGGAAAAAGACGATACGCTTCGTGCCATGCTGACAATTGCCAGCAATTCAACAGGCCGTATTCAGCGATTGATCAATTCACTGCTCGATATCAGCCGCCTGGAAGCCGGGCATCAGATCGTCGATCAGCAGGCGGTGGACCCGATCATGTTGATGGATGAAGCGATTCGCGATGTGCTGCCAAATGCCACCGCCCGTACGCAAACGCTCGATAAGAAGATCGTTTCCATTCTTCCCCTCATTTGGGTGGACGTGGATATGATCCATCGTGTGCTGATCAATTTAATGGAAAATGCCATCAAGTACACTCCGGTGGAGGGGCGCATTGAGATCGGTGCTTCCACAAATGGACAGGCTGTAAAATTCTGGGTGCGCGATAATGGTCCTGGCATTGCCGAAGCGGATCGTGAACGAATCTTTGAGAAATTCATTCGCCTGCGCGGCAATAGTCGGTCCGCTGGGTTGGGCGTGGGTCTCGCTTTTTGTAAGCTGGCTGTGCAAGGGCACGGCGGTCAGATCTGGATCGATAGCGAGCCCGGTAAGGGAACTACTTTCTGGCTCACGGTTCCAGTGGCCCAGAAGAAGGCGACCGGCCAGTTGAAGAGACAGACAGGCCGTCTCACCATGAGACCTTCCGCAGAAAATAATTGACGAGTTTGCATCAAAGCTCGTATCTGGTTTTAGATATTCAATAAAGCATCAGGTTCAGGAGAAGCATGCAGGAAATAACAAGTAATATTCATATTGAAGATCAGTTCCCTGGCGTCACCCTTGGAGTCATTGTGACTCCAAGAGGTTTGATTCAAATTGACGCCCCATCCTCACCGGAGGATGCACGTTCATGGCGGGCCGCCCTGATGAATCTTGGCGGTGGCATGGAGCGGGTGCTGATCAACCTGGATGCCCATCCCGACCGCACACTCGGTGCGCGCGCCATGGACTGTATTGTGATCGCGCATGAAAAAACATCGCTTACCTTTCGCACCCGTCCCAGCACATTCAAGGCGCAAGGCGAGGAAACCGGAGCAGATTGGGAATCCATTGCCGGCCTGGGCAGTGTGCGTTGGGCGCCGCCGGAGATTTCATTCCTTGACCAGATGACCCTGCATTGGGCGGATCATCCGGTTGTATTGGAGCATCATCCCGGCCCGGCCAACGGTGCCATTTGGGTGAAATTGCCGGAGGAAAAAATCATCTTTATCGGCGATGCAGTTTTAAAAAATCAGCCGCCTTTTCTTGCCGGTGCCAATCTAAAGCCGTGGCTCTCTTCGCTGGAAACCTTGTTGGATACTCCTTATAAAGGGTATACCTTCATCAGCAGCCGTGGTGGTGTTGTGACTACCAGCAACATCAAGGGTCAGTATGATTTTCTGAAACATGTTCACGATAAATTGGAAAAGATCACTACCAAAAAACCGAATCCTGCCGCAGTTGAGAAACTGGTCACATCACTCCTGACCTGGTTCAAGGCTCCTTCTGCACGTCAAAAGCAGTATGCGCAGCGATTGCGCTATGGCCTGCTTCACTACAATTCCCGTCAACCGCATACTCCCAGTTACCAAAACGAGGAATAATGACCGAGTCGCTTCCCATTCTCGAACGGATTCGGGGTGAGGTGGTTGAATCGGTGCATCAGGGCTCCATTGCCGTGGTGGACTCGAACGGAAAACTGATCGCAAGTTATGGCGACCCTCACATGGTCGCCTTTTTGCGCTCATCGGGCAAGCCATTTCAAGCTTTGCCTTTTGTAGAGCACGGCGGTGTCGAGCATTATGGATACACTTCGCGCGAATTGTCCCTGTCTTGTGCATCGCATGATGGCGCGCGCATCCATTTGGATGCGGTGAAGACCTTGCAAAAAAAAGTTGGCATCCTTGAAGAGAATCTGCAATGCGGCGGACATCTTCCCAGCGACCCTGAGATGCTGCGTGAATACATTGTGCAGGGGATTCATCCAACACATAATGTGAATAACTGTTCCGGCAAACATACCACCATGCTGGCCCACGCAAAAATGCGCGGCTTTCCACTTGAAACATATCTTCAGCTTAATCATCCCATTCAACAGGAGATCCTTTCCACGCTGGCCGAAATGTGTGGGATCGAGCAGCAAAAAATAGACCTTGGTGTGGATGGTTGTTCTGCGCCCAATTTTGCGATGCCTCTTTACAATGCGGCCTTGGGTTTCGCACGGTTGTGTGATCCGCATGGGTTGTCTGAAGCACGTGCCGCGGCTTGCAATAAGATCACTTCTGCGATGACGTCACATCCAGAGATGATCAGCAACCGCGGTGAATTCGATTGTGAATTGATGACAGCTTGTGAAGGCAGGGTGGTCACCAAGCGCGGTGCGGAAGGGTTTCAAATTGTTGGCCTGATGCCCGGAGTGCTTGGCAAAGATTCACCCGGCGTTGGAATTGCGTTCAAGGTGGTCGATGGTGATTCTTCCTCGATGAACGACTCACTTGAGTCCACCACACGCGTGCGCCCGGCTGTCACATTGGAAATCTTGAAGCAGCTTAACGTGCTGAATGAAAGACAACTTGCTTCACTCTCCAAATTCGGACCCGAAAAGCCCATTAAGAATTATGCAGGCTTGTTAACCGGGAAATCACACCCCACATTTCAACTTTTATGAATGAAATACAAAAACGTGCAATAAAAATTCACGAAGCGCTTCTAAAGGTTTTCGGCGAGCCCATCTGGCGCAATCCGTTGCCTGCCATCGATGAGCTTGTTTCGACCATTCTCTCGCAAAACACAAATGACATTAATCGTGACCGGGCTTTCGAGGCCTTGCGCGCAAAATTCCCAACCTGGGAACAGGTGCGCGACGCCAAGGAAAGTGATGTGATCGATGCCATTCGCCCTGCAGGATTGGCGAATCAAAAAGGTCCGCGGATGCAGCAGGTTTTGAAAGATATTACAAAAGAGCGCGGCTCGCTCGACCTGTATTTCTTAAAAGATCTACCGCTTGAAGAAGCGCGAAGCTGGCTCACCAAATTCAACGGCGTTGGTCCGAAGACCGCGGCCATTGTGCTATGTTTTTCGTTGAACCGACCTGCTTTCCCAGTTGATACGCATGTGTATCGTGTGACGGGACGGATCGGATTGCGTCCTGAGAAAATATCGGTCGAGCAGGCGCATCCATATCTTGAGTCTGTGTTTCCGCCTGAAACCTATTACGCCGCACATTTGAATATTATCCGCCTCGGGCGTGAGATCTGCAATGCAAGAAAACCGTTGTGCATGAATTGCCCGGTTGTTGGTTTGTGTGATTTTAAAGACAAGAATTTATAAATAAATGGAAAAACCACCTGTCAGTATTGCTCTGGAAAAATTAAATATTCCGCACACGGTTTTTCATCACGAGAAGCCTGTACATTCCTTTGAACAGGCCGCGAAAGATCGCGGGCAGCGACCGGGACAGGTCATTCGCAGTATTTTGTTTCGTGTTGGCGAGGATGATTATCTGATGGCGCTTGCTGCAGGTCCCGCACAGATCTCATGGAAGATTTTGCGGAAGTACCTGGGTCAATCACGGTTGACGATGGCAACAGAGGAGGAAGTTCTGGCAGTGACTGGATATCAAATCGGGACGGTGGGGCCGTTCGGATTGCTGAGGCAGGTCCGGGTGTTGGTGGAGGCGGGCGTGATGATTGAGGAGGAAATTTCCATCGGGTCGGGAATGCGCGACAGGGCGATCATCCTGAAAAGTGCGGACCTCATCCGCGCGCTTGGAGATGCGGAAGTGGTGCAGTTGATCGGGGAATAATCCAAAAGTACCAACTTTGACACCAAACCCAATAAAATGGGTTATAAAGGAATATCTTTACGAGGTGACCATGAATTCACGAGACCTGCTGCGCATTACAAGCCGAACATTTGCGATTGGAATTGAACGCCTGCCCGGTGTTCTTTGCGAAGCCACCACGGTGGCTTATTTGCTTTTGCGGGTTTCTGATTACCTCGAAGACAACGAGGAGATGCAGGCGGATGAAAAGATCGCTTTGCTGAATCAATGGGTGAATGTGCTGCGCGAGGAATGCACGGTGGATGAGATCGTGGCACGCGTGGCGAATGCCGATGTGAGCAACCCGGATGCGATCGTGACCCAACATGCGAAGGAAATTTTGCTGCATTTAAATTCGCTGCCTTATGAGGTGCGGGAGATCATCGTCCGCCATGTGATCAACAGCACTCAGGGCATGGCACGCTGGACAAAGATCGGCCCGAATGTGAACGATGAAGCAGAGCTGGATGATTACATGTTCGAAGTGGCCGGGCGTGTGGGATATTTGATGACTCAGTTGTTTGCATGGTATTCGCTTTTTATTCGCCGCAAGGAGACCGAGATCATGCCTCTGGCACGTGAGTTTGGACTTGGCCTGCAAACCGTCAATGTGATTCGCGGAATGCGCGGCGACTTTGACCGCGGCTGGGTATACATCCCGAAGAAATTTATTTCCGCGATGGGCCTTTCTTCTGAACAGCTTTTTGACCCGGAGCATCGTCAGGAGGCGTTGAAGGTTTTGGATATGATGACGGACAAGGCCGAGCGGCATTTGTTGGAAGCGTTGAAATATGTAAAGTCTCTGCCGCGCTGGCAGCACGGAATTCGACTCGGGTGTATTTATCCGCTGATGTTTGCGATCCGCACGCTGGCGGTCAGCCGCCGAAATGCGCAGGTCTTCGAGAGTGAAGCAAAGATCACGCGCGATGAAGTGAAGAAGATCGTGTTTGACTCGACGATGTGGGGCTGGTCCAACACGTGGCTGGACCGGTATTATGAAGAGTTGAGTGTGGTGAAGAAGTAAGTGCTTTTAGCCACAGAGAGAGAGCAGGGCTTCCTCTGCTCTCTCTCTTTATTCTTCTTTATTTTCTATTTCCTTTCGAATGCCGTACGGGTCTTTACTTACTAATTTGAGATAACGGACATGCAACGGCATAAGCCACTTATATGAACCATCAGGCTTGCCGCATTCAACCTCAAAGTTTTTATCATTGTATTTGTCAAGCACCGTCCCTACATCGCCAATATCGACGATACCCTTTTGCCCTTTTGGGACTTTAATGATCTCAACCCAATCAAACTCTTCAATTTTTTCACGGTGATTTATGAGACTTTTCCAGAATCGCAGAATACTGTTTTTCATTGTATTAAAATTATTTTCTAAAAACTAACATCTCATCCCGCAACTCAGCTGCGGCTTTGGCGGGATTGGCCGCGCGTGAGATTCCACGTGAGACAGGGATTAACATTCCCTTCCCATCTTTTCGCAAGCCAGCTTTCATTGCGGATTCCAATTCACCGCCTTGTGCGCCGACACCTGGGGTGAGGAACCATAGATTCGGCGCGGTCGCGCGGATTCGTTTCGTCGCTTCGATATGAGTTGCACCGACAACGAGTCCGATGTTGTTTTTGGTGTTCCAGGATTGGGCAAGCTGTGCGACGTGTTCATATAAAGGTAAGGGTGGATGGCCATCCGCCCCTACGACAGATATATCCTGCAAATCGCCGCTGCCCGGGTTGCTTGTCTTGCAAAGCAGAAAGACTCCCTTCTCTGAATTTTGAATAAATGGATCGATGGAATCTTTTCCGAGGTATGGACTCAGCGTGATGCAATGTGCGCCCAGTGAGTCAAATGCGGATTTTGCGTACGCTTCGGCGGTGGATGAAATATCTCCGCGTTTCGCATCGAGCACGACGGGGATCAACGAGCCAAGCCTTTTTGACTCTGCGTCAATGGCTTCGATGACCTGCTTGAGCGCGGTCCAGCCTTCAGGGCCGAAGACTTCGAAGAACGCGGCGTTGGGTTTGAATGCCGCAGCATAAGGAGCTGTTTGCTTGACGAGAGTCAGGCAGAAGTCCAGTGCAGATGCGGCAGTGGGTTCCTTTAGGTCAGAGATGTGCGGGTCGAGTCCAACGCATAAAAGCGAGGAACAATCGTCGACGCGTTTTTCAAGAAAAGAGAAAAAAGATTCCATAGGTCTCCGTTGGAAAGTTGGCAGGTTCGAACGTTACAACGTTTAAACCTGCCAACCTGTAAACATTCTTATGCCTTGCCCAACACCATCGCCAGCAACGCCATTCTCACATACAAACCATATTCCATCTGACGGAAATACGCGGCGCGCGGATCGTCGTCAAAACTTTCACTGATCTCGCCCACGCGCGGCAGCGGATGCATAACAGCCATTTCCTTCTTCGCGGCTTTCATGATCTCGGGGTCGATCACATACGCGCCCTTGACCTTTTCATAGTCGGCGGGGTCTTCGAAACGTTCCTTTTGCACGCGGGTCACGTATAGAATATCGGTGTCAGGCAAAACTTTTTCAAGCGAAGAATATTCGGCCTGCGGCACCTTCTTTTCAGCCACTTCGTCCATCACTTCCTTTGGCATCTTCAAAATATCGGGAGAGACATAATTCAATTTGATGTTCTTGAAGTTCGAAAGCAAACGTGCCAGCGAATGGACAGTGCGTCCATACTTGAGATCGCCAAGCATGGTGACGTTCAAATTATCGAGCCGCCCGAGTTCCTCCATGATCGTGAAGGCATCGAGCAGCGCCTGCGTGGGATGTTCGCCGACTCCGTCGCCTGCGTTGATCACGGGTTTCTTCGCTGCCTTCGCCGCGATGGCCGCCGAGCCCGTTTCGGGATGGCGCAGCACGATCACATCGGCATAACATTCAAGCGTGCGGATCGTATCTGGCAGGCTCTCGCCCTTCGACACCGATGAATATTTCACTTCGCTGATCGGGATGACCGAGCCGCCGAGCCGTTCCATGGCTGCGGTGAACGAGGATGATGTTCTGGTGGATGGTTCGTAAAACAGGTTCGCGAGAATTTTTCCCTTCAACAGATCGAACGTTCCGATGCGCTCGACCATGCCGCGCATTTCGTGTGCTACGCCGAACACGTATTCGAGATTTTCGCGGTTGAACTGTTTGACGGAAAGAATGTCCTTGCCGTACCACTCTGCGTTCTTGTTCTCGCCGAATGGCAGGTGTGGGGATGTGGATTGAGTGGGCATTGATTAGTCTCCTGGTCTTTTAGTCTGATAGTTTGTTGTCTTTTAGTTTGGTGGTCGAGTAGCCCCGTGTTTGTCGGGGCGTATCGAGACCTGATCGGGACTCTGGTTGCACGCTGGCAACGAATCTCGTTTAATCACATGGTTCACGCTTGAGCGTATCCCTGTTCGCTTCTTACTACGGGTGAGTTGGTTCTGTTTCGATGATTCTCTTCTTTACTCGAAATTAAAGCCCAATCTTTTTCACGAAGACAGAAAAATTGTTTTCTACTTCTCTCCAGTAATGTATTGTGTCGCCACTCCACCAATCGCTTGCAACTACTCTTGGGTCAATTGTATTTGTTCGATAATCTAGCGCTATTCCTATATCAGCGCCGGCTACTCGATTTACTGCAATAAATAATGCTTTGTCGACATCTAGCCACGGCAAATCTCGCTCGGAAGTTTTACCTCCTCTATATTCATGAAATAATTCGGACATGTGAGAGTCGTCTGCCAAAAATCCTGAAGATTCTCTTCGCATTTCATCAAGATTGAGAAGAAAGTCGACAGGTTCTTGAAGAAAGGGGATAACCTGTTCTATTGTTTTGTCTGACGGTTGTTTCCAACGGCCGGTATTTATTAATTCAGCTAACAATGGAGGAGGTGTTAATTGATTCATTCGGATTTCTCCTCATGCCCATGTCGGTGATGAATATCGGGCATGTGATTGTGATCATGCTCCTCGGCAGGATGTTCATGCTCGTGTGAGTGGACTCCTTTTGAGTCGTCGTGCCCATGCGCGGAGTCGTCGTGACTGTGGCTGTGTTCATGAATCAATGCTGTGTGAAAATGCGTATGTTCATGGTTTTCATTGATGAGCAGTAGCGCGCCACCGATCATCAAGATCGCGGCAATGATGAAGAAGAAAGATGGCAACTCACTGAAAATAACAATTGAAAGTAATACGCCCGCCAGCGGAGCAGTGCCATACAAGGCGCTGGTGCGCGCCGCACCCAGTCCACGCATGGAGCGGATGAAGAGCATTGTGCTCAATCCGTAACTGACAAATCCCAAGACCAATGTGCCGAGAATAATTTTCAGGGACGGCATTTGATTTCCAAGGAAAAATGCCAGCAGGAAAGAAAATGCCCCAGCGACCAATCCCTTCCATGCGACGATGGCGAGCGGGTCTTTGCCCGAGATGTTGCGCGTGAAATTATTGTCTACGCCCCACAGCACACAGGCAAGGATGATTCCCAGCGCGCCGAGTGAAATTCCAAACCCCTCGTTGAAATTTGTGGAGAGGAAAATGCTCGCCAAGGTGATAATGATGATCGCGGTCCATGCACGGCGGCTAATGGCTTCTTTGAAAAATAACATAGCAATGACCGTTGTCCCAACACCTTCGAAGTTCAGCAACAACGAAGCCGTGGATGCCGGAGTATTTTGCAAGCTGATCATCAAGATGATCGGAGCGAGGATTCCGCCCGAGATGATCGCGCCCGCCAGCCATTTGATGTCTGGCGATTTGATATCCGCTTCTGCATTTTTGGATTGCATTCGCTGAGTTAATCTAAAGAGAAATGTCCCCGTGCCACTACCGAGATAGAGAAAAGCCGCGAGATAGATCGGCGCAATATTGTCACCCAATAATAATTTTGCAATCGGTGCACTCGCCCCGAAGAAGAGGGCGGCGGTCAATGCTTGCAGGATGAACGTGAGATTGTTTGATTTCATTTTGCTTTTCCAAAATCAAACAAATGATTAGCCAGCGGAATGATGTTGATCAAAAATTCTTCGTAGGGATGATTACCCTTGATCACCTTGATGGCTTCATTGACCAATTCCCGCTTGCAGTTGACTTCGAGTTTGTATTCGGCAACTTCACTGATTTTCCCGATATCCCCTTCGAATGGGTTGGACCCTTCCAATGGACGGAAGTATCCCTGCACGGCGGAAAGAGCCACGCAATGATCATAATTTCCAATCCGTCCCACGCCGATCTTCGCGAGTTCATCGCGGATCTGGAAGGCGTAATCCCGTGGGACAAAGATTTCGAGTTTTACATCAGTAAAGTTTTGCATTTCAACGCTCTCTTACATTCCTTCCGTACCCTGCCTTGGCCAACACCTTTCCATCTTCAAAGGCTGTTTGTCCGCGTAATACAACTTTCCTGACTCTGCCTTTTACCTTCCAGCCTTCGAATGGAGTCCAGCCGCAGCGGGTGAATTGTTCGGATGCCTTGATCTCGTATGCTTCGTTTTCATCCACTTCAACCCACGTCTCCGGTTGTTCGGGGAGATTGAATATCTTTTGAGGATTAGTGTACGACTTCATCATAATATCATCTATCGTCAGTCGTCCATCACCCACTGCGGTGAGTAATAGTGGCAAGGCCGTTTCCAAACCGGGGAAGCCGGGCGGAGGATTATCCGAGTCTTTTTCTTCGATGGTATGTGGAGCGTGGTCGGTGGCGAAACAATCGATCACATCCATGTTTTCCCATAAGGCAGCTACATCTTCCTTCATTGCCAATCGCGGACGGACCTCGCCGCGGCCCGGATGTCCGTGCGAAATGGATGGAATGTCATCCTTCGATAAAAATAAATGATGCGGACAAACTTCGCATGTGACCTTGATTCCCTTTTCTTTCGCGGCTTTGATCAATAAAACTTCTTCTTTGAGGGAAATATGCGCGATGTGAACGGGGCGATCATAGATTGCGGCGAATAAAATTGCTGCGGCCATCGTTCGACTTTCGGAATGTGCCACGAGCGGGTAATCCTTCGAGTACTTTTGGAAATGCGGCATCCAGAGAGTCATGTCATCGAGGCGGAGTTCCCCAAAGGTGGAGTCGAGGTACATCTTTAGCCCGGCAGCCGTCCCTGCGAGCGAGGCGGCGATGTCTGCGTTGTACGGCCCTGCGCCGATGTATTGTCCAAAGTCGCAGCGCGCTTTTTGTTTTGCGGCATTCAATGCGAGATCGAGAGTCGCAGAGTCAAAGATCGGCGGTTTGGTGTTTGGCATGGCAAGCACGATGGTAAATCCACCGGCCAGCGCAGCGGATGTGCCGGAGTCATAATCCTCTTTATGGGTTGCGCCAGGTTCGCGCAAATGAACGTGCGGGTCGATCAGGCCTGGAAGTTTGAGCATGTGTTACCTTTTTGTGTCACCCTGAGCGGAGCGAAGGGTCTCTGTGATAATCGTAGAGATGCTTCGCTGTCGCTCAGCATGACACGGAGCTGAAATATAAAAAAAAAGAGAGCCGCTAAAAGCGACTCTCGAATTCATAAAATAAAAATACCCATTCCAAAGAAGTGTTGACGAAAGAAACGCCTGCGGTTGGGATGTTTGTACATTGCGCCGAATTTTACGCGGATTTGGGGAAGTGTCAAGATGTTGACAAATTCCGTTGCAACTTTTTCGGCTTCATCCCTGTATCTCCTGTAACCTACAAAACGAAAGGAACTTTCCCATGGCCGATATCTCCGCCATCTTCTTCATCCTGTTAATCATAGGCATCGCCTTTCCTGCCATGCTCACTGCGTGGTGGTTGTTGTTTCCATCCGTTGTATCGCGCGCGCAATCCCGCGTGGATAAGACTCCCTGGGGCACGTTTGGGATGGGACTCATCATCCTGATCGCTGTGACGATTCCCATCGTCATCCTGCTCGCGCTTCCCTTCGGACCTGCGAAATTTGCCGGCTGGATTTTGCTTGCGGCTGCGCTGGCAGTTTCTTCCATCGGCTCCGCGGGGATTGCCGCACATTTGGGTGCAAGACTTTCACGTCAAAGCACCTTCTCTGCCTTGAGCGGATTTGTGCGCGGCTCTGTTCTGCTTGAGCTTGCTGCGTTCTTCCCGGTGCTGGGTTGGTTCTTCATCTGGCCGCTCACGATCATCATGGCTTTCGGTGCCACCGGCTTCGCGTTCCTCAATTGGATGCCGCGCGAAAAGACTGTCCGCGTACTTGAGCCTATTTCAACTCAAGCTTAATGAATCAAAGAGTATCTTTCTTCTTTCATCTTTGTAATTCATCCTTCAACTTTCATCCTTCATCCTTCCCATGACTCTCTCCAGACGTGATTTCCTCAAACTCAGTGCTCTTGTGACGGCCAGCGCGGCACTTTCATCCTGTGCTCCAGTCTATCGCAAACTCGCCGGTGACTTGCCTGCCGTCCCATGGACTGCGCTCAGCGCAAACGATTTCCTCGCATTGAATCGACTCACTTTCGGTCCACGAGTGGATGAACGAGCCCGTTTCGTCGACATCGGTTTGAAGGCCTGGATCGAGGAGCAGCTTGATTTCGAATCGATCAACGATCTTGCATGCGAGATTCAACTCAGCCCATTCAAATCCCTTAAACTGGATGCGAATGAACTCGAAGGAATCAGCAACCAGCTCTTCGATGGCTATGACCGCGATACGATTCCCAATGAATTGCGCCAGTCCACGTTGATCCGTCAGTTATACAGCAAGCGCCAGTTGTACGAGATCATGGTCGAATTTTGGAGTGACCACTTCAACATCTACATCGAAAAGGGAAATGGTTTTTATCTGAAAACTGTCGATGACCGCGAAGTGATCCGCAAACATGCGCTCGGTTCATTTCGTGATCTTGTTTGGGCATCCGCACATTCGCCGGCGATGATGATCTATCTCGATAATCAGGCCAATGAAAAAAGTCATCCCAATGAAAATTATGCGCGCGAACTCATGGAACTGCACACGCTTGGGGTTGATGGCGGATATTCTCAAAAAGATGTAATGGAACTTGCGCGCTGCCTCACCGGCTGGAACGTCAAGGAACATTTCTGGCTCGGCGATTTTGTTTTCAAGGAAGACCTGCACGATACCGGCGTAAAAAATGTTTTGGGCTTAACGATCCAGCCGTCGGGTATTCAAGAAGCGGAGCAGGTTATTGAAATGTTGGCGGTTCATCCCAGCACTGCAAAGTTTATTTCCACCAAGCTCGCACGCCGTTTCATTGCCGATGAACCGCCGCAAGAACTCATCGAAAAAGCCGCGCAAACTTTTCTCGATACAAAAGGCGATATCAAATCCGTTCTGCGAGTCATTCTGCTCGATGGGCTTGCACTCGCACAACCCAAATATAAACGCCCTGCCAATTACGTGCTTTCTTCGCTTCGCATGCTCAATGCTGAAACCGATGCCGTTGCGATTAACGAACATCTGTTGCGCATGGGCCAATCTTATTTCAACTGGCCCACGCCCGATGGCTACCCCGACCGCAGCGAATCATGGCAGGGCAATCTTATGCCGCGCTGGCAATTCGCGTTTGAATTGATTCGAAACGAGATCAAAGATACAAAACACAATTTGAAAAATTTGTTGGATGTCTCTTCGACCGGTATTTTACAAGACGATGTGGATGCATTGACATCTTTATTATTGGGCGCACCGTTGGAACGCATCGGCCGCGACAGGTTGATTGATTCCGTCCGAGCGGCAGGCGCCACCGAAGAAGAGACTCTGCAAATCGTCGCCGGTGGATTGATCGCCTCCCCCGCGTTTCAATGGAGATGACCATGTCGTTGCGAGGAGCGCTCTTGTTCTTTGCGACGAAGCAACCTACTTGTTGAATTGGAGATTGCTTCGGGCGGACGAACACCGCCCTCGCAACGACATATTACTTTAGGAGATAACAAATGTTACAAACTTTACCGATGCTTCACCAAAATAAATCATGGATGCCCCGCCTGGCATTTGCGCCACAAAACACTGCTCCACGCGGCGATACATTGGTTGTCGTCTTCCTCCGCGGCGCAGCGGACGTACTAAACATGGTTGTGCCGCACGGCGAAGATGCTTATTATCAATTGAGGCCATCTCTCGGCATAGCAAGACCGGATGACTCGAAAAAGAAGAAAGAAGAAAGAGCTGTTGACCTCGATGGATTTTTCGGCCTTCATCCCAACATGCAGCCGTTGTTGGATGCATGGCAGAGCGAACAACTCGCCATCATCCATGCCTGCGGTGCGCCGGATGAATCGCGCAGTCACTTCAAGGCCATGGAGTTGATGGAACGCGGCGTGGACGATGAGCGTGGTCCCGCTTCCGGCTGGATCGGGCGTCACCTTGCCACATTGAACACAGGCAATACCTCTCCATTGCGCGCGGTGGGCATGGGCACCCGTCCGCAAAAAAGTTTGACAGGCTCCGTGCCTGTTTCTGCCCTGCGCTCCATTGCGGACTTTCATCTCGGTGGTGACCAACGCGCCTTGCAGCAAATGCGCATGGCCTTGAGCACGGTTTATCAAAACGACGTGATGGGACAGGACACTTTATCGATCATGGATACGCTGCAAACCCTTGACCCATTAACGTACGCAGCTTCCCGCGATGCAAAATATCCCGACACTGAATTTGGACTCGCACTTAAACAAACTGCCATGCTCATCAAGGCACAGGTGGGGCTCGAAGTTTCGGCAATTGACCTCGGCGGCTGGGACACGCACTTCGCGCAAGGTTCGTCCACTGGACTGATGCCCAACTTGATGAAGGACCTGGCGGAAGGTCTCGCCGCCTTCCATGCCGATATGTTTGACCATCAGAATCAACTCACCACGGTGACCATGTCCGAGTTTGGGCGGCGCGCTTCGGAAAATGGAAGTTTGGGCACGGATCACGGCCACGGCAGCATGATGATGGTTCTCGGCGGAAATGTGGATGGCGGCAAAGTCCACGGCCAATGGCCGGGCATGGAAGAAGGTCAACTAATCGGCCCTGGTGACCTGGCAGTCACCACCGATTATCGCGATGTATTGTCTGAAATTTTGACCAAACGATTAAATAACCCCGCAACCGATGAGATTTTCCCCGAATATCAACCTGTGATGCCGAATGTGTTGAGGTGATTTAGCTTGCGCCGCGTCGTTCTGCATTTATGCAATTTATGGTGTTGCTGATTTGCGCGAGACGAGAACGCATTGTCGTAAGATGTCAGAGGCGCTTGAGCGTTTTACGAATTCTACTTTTGACATCATACCTTTTTCGGAATATGGCAAGACTAGTTTTCCATTTCTGGTACCGATAAGCGGAGAAAAATGACCTTGATCCAAGTCTGTATTATAAAAAACTATGGCAATAGTTTCTCGATCAATTGTCTTCAATAATTCGTTTGGCTGTATCGCAGGTTCTACTTTAATTCCATATTTCTGAGCGACGCGATAGCCAATCTTTTCAATGTCCTTTGGGTTGCGATCTGGATCTGATAAAAACCTTACTGCGAGACCAAATTCATGCAAGGCCACTGCTAGCCAAATAGTGAAAACCCCATGTTTTTCTGTGTAATGACAGGCGCTTATTATTCTGTTTTGCGAAACACGCTTCTTGAAATACTGAAGAGCCGCCCATGCAGAAACTGGTCCGCAGTTTCCATCAATACGGAATAATTTTTTAGGAATCTCCAGAATCGTTGGAAAATCTTCTATCATGTTATTTTATTTATGCGGCCTAACTTTAAATTAGACGGCGATCCGTCTGTATAACTGTTTATAGAGCACCAAAGCGTGTCCCGTGATGAAAAGTATAGCATGGACACAAATGCTATTTTATTGATTCACAAAATCCACCGTGATATATCCGCCAAAATCGCTGTTTGCGTAATAGGCGTAACCCACGCCAAATTCTCCTCCGTAGGGATTCATCACGATGTCCCAATGCGGCGGGTCGGCGGCCCATTGATCCATTGCGTTTTGCGGGGTGCCGATGGCGATGATCTCCGAATAGCCGGAGGTACTGTATCCCGCGGCTCTGATGCGGTCGCCGATCCATGAACCATCGGAGCCGGTGTGATCAAGGAAGTTGTTGCAGGCCATATCCGCGCTGTGACCTTGCGCGGCGGCGCTCAATTGTGCGTTGAGAGTCAATGCCGGGAGTTGGGCGGCGGCACGTGCCTGATTGATCAACGAAGCCAGTTGAGAAACATAGCCCGCGTTTTGAGTGTAATTGCAGTTGCTATTTCCGCTGGGCGGCAGATAGGGAGTGTTGACATTGCCGGAGCTGGAAGTTGCAGCTGCTCCACTGCCGACGACGATCTTCACCCAAAACGTTTTTTCGATTCCAATGGGGATGCTCTTTCCGTTTGAATCATTTATTGTGAAATAACCGGTGTACGTTCCATTGGATGAAGGGGCGGTCAACTCAACCGAAGCTTGCAGTTTGCTCTTCGGAGCCGTATCAGGTATCGGCGCGGAAAGAGGCGCGTTCATTTGGTCACCGGATGCAAAGGTGAGTGCATATCCAATCCACGGGCAGGTGCCGGTGTTTTGAAATTCCCATGTCTTTGTAAATTTTTCGCCGGGATTTATTTTTGTGTTATCTGGAATGGTGACATCGCGCAGCAGCACGGCGCTGTTTGTGCAATTGGCCGGCGCGGTGACGGCGAGTGTGGGCGCAATGGTGATCTCAGGAATGGGAGTTAATGTGGCCGGCACAAAACCAGCTTTTGTGGGAATTAACGTTGCGGTGATAAAGTCCGGCCGCGGCGTGGATTGTGATGAATCCACTGAAATGGAAATACAGGAGGAAAGGATGAGGGTCAGGACAAGAATTGTTTTTTTCATTGTTTGTGTTGTTGGGGCACGGCGTCCCACAAGGGGATGATATCGCCGTGCCCTTACGATAATTAGAACATCATCATCTGCCCTTTGGATTCCTCCACAGGGTCGCTGGCGATCTGTTCTTCGAAAGTTTCGCGCGTCAAGATCGGGACCTCGAGCAGGGTGCGCAGCAAGCGATATTTCACTACTCTGTATTTTTTCATCTCTTCCCCAAGCGCTGGATCGCGCATCTGCTTGTAGGCAGCCAATGCAGCCCGCCCGCCAGGGATGACAAATACCGTTTGATTATCAACATTTTCCAACGCGCGCCCGAGCAGCGCAGAGGCAAGCACATTGAATTTTCTGGCAGCTTTTCCGTTGTCCTTCCAGATCAATATTTTATCCTGACGAGTGGATTGATACTTCAACCTCTTTCCAAGTGTGGTCAGGTTCTTGAAAACATTTTCCATTTCGTTTCGTCGTGCCGTCGCAATATCTTCGTCACGCAGCTTCCAGCGTGCACCGTCTTTTTCTGCATATGAATTAAGCACGGCATAGATCAGTCCCTTGGAAGGAGCCATCAACCCGGGAAAGCGCGGATACAGGTCCTCCTCCACATCCAAAAAGATGGCGGCTGGATTTTTTTGCAGATAGTTCACTACTGCAATTTCCACGCGATCCGACAACGATTCGTCTTGAGAAGCCTTCGGAGAAATGGAGAGTCCCCACATGCCCGTATCCACACCTTCGCCGGTTGAATAATGGATGAAAGTACCATCAGCCTTTAATGCAGTCTCAAACAGATTTTGGATCCTGCGCAGCGTTTCATCAAATTCAACCTCTGGCTGCTTTAATGCGTCTGACTGCGCACACGCGATCAGCCCGGCAAGGTGCAAATGCAAATATCCGGCAGGCTCGCCGCGTGCAGATAAAAATTCATGCATCGCCTTTCGTACACTCTCGACTTCAACCGGGTTTGGTTTAGATTTTTGTCCGCTCTTCCAAATGATCTGCACCGGGTCGTGTTCGGTGCGCACGGCAACACTTTGCAGTTGAAACCCAGCGGTATGCGCAGCTGTGATGGCTGAAGTCATAAAGGCGGGCTCTGGTTCGGGGAGCAAGGCAAACATGGGGACGTTGTCCGGCAGCAATTCGTTCAAGTGTTCAAACATTGCATACAGCGCCGTTGCACTCCAAGCCCAATCGTATCGTCTGCGGCGCAGCGCAACTTTGTACGGCTCCACGGCTTCGCTTCCCCACAACCAGCCGGACCACAACGCGGAAAGAGTCCAAAACGCCTGATTGGGACGCGGCACCGAGGCGATCACTGCTGCAATCGGAATTTCTCTTTTGACTTCATGTGCAAGATCTCTGAGACGACCTTCGTAGATGCAAATGCCGCCGCTCTCCGGGATTTTTTTGGGCCACGCTTCAAACGGGACCGTTCCGCCTGTTCCCGTCCAAAGGCTTAATCCATGCTCAAGCATCATCCACACATTGTTCTCGCGGAATTGACCCGGCGTGGAAAGCTGCTTGGGCCTCGGCCTCTCCAACGGATGTGCCCAAAGCGTATTGCCTGCGTCACAAGCGAGGAGCACAAGCGCGGTCAATGCACGTTTTCGTTCAGCAGATAAACCCAGGCTGGCAAGGCGGTTGGTGATCGTGGTCAATACATACAGCGGACGCGGCAGATAATGTTGGATGGCCTCTTCCGCATAGACTCGATCTTCATCGTTTAATGCGACCACGCGTTCAAAGGCACGGGAGCGGTGCAGTGTATCGGTTTCGGCGATCTTTCTGGCACGCTCTTTATCTTCTTCCGTGGCGATTCGTTCGCCGGAATCGCCACAGTGTTTGCAGTCATAGATGCGGCCATAGGGTACATCTTCGTCCTTGCGCCAGAGAAAAGCCTGCGCCTCGATTTGTTGATTACATTTTTCGCATGTGGTGAGGTAAAGAGATTGAAGATGTGTGCCGAGTCGTTCATCCCTTTTTTTGACGGCGCTGAGGTCTGCCAAGGCTGCGATGAACTCTGATTCAGGCGGCGGGTTGGCGAAGGTCTCCAGCAGGAAACGTGTGATGGGATTGTTGACCGTCACCAGCACGCGGAATCCACTGCGCGCGGCTTCGAGAACGAGTCGCGGGGAGAATCCGAATGGGTCGAGCAGCCAGTTGCCGGTTAAGGTCTGATGCGAAAGCCACGCGGAGATGACTCCCTCTTCCAGCGGAGGAAGGAATCTTGCCAGCGGACCGGAGTCGGCTGGTTTTAATCCAGTGATGTACTGCTGGTGTTCCATCTTGGGTTTAAGTATACCCAGAGCGGCCACAAATTGCTCTTTTTCATACGCGGGGAAGAGCAATTTGTGACCGAGGGTATTATATACATCCCAAGAGAAAAGCTTGTATTTACTTTTTTGCGGAAAAGATTTCAAAAAGCGGGATGGGCCAATACAATGTGGCAATGGGTTGAAGTTTGCTGGTCTTCATAAGCTCGGCCTTAATCTCGGCGATGCCGCGCTCATGATACGCGCCGGAATATTCCGGTCCCGCTACTTTGCGGCCGATTTTGTAAAGAATGTTTTCAGTCGGTCCGGAAACGATCAATTGGCCGCCTGGTTTGAGAAGCGTTAACAGCTCGTTCAACGTGCGCGGAAGATCATGCACGTGTTCGAGCACATCCAATGCAATGATCAGGTCGAAGGAATTTGCAGGAAGATCGGTGATGACGGTTTTGGTCGCGTCTTTGACGTCGACATTTTTTGCCAGCGGAATATATTTTTGCACGCTTTGGATCGGAAGAAGGTCCACATCCATGGCGGTCACCTGTGCGCTGATGCTGGAAAGATAGGGAAGCATCACGCCGCTGCCGCAGCCGAAATCGAGAATGTTTGTGTAGGATGTGGGACTTTGAATATATTCCATCACCTTGCGGAGTCGCTGCCAGAACAGCCAGTTGATGATCGGGTTGCGGTGTGAATACGCCGGGAAGGCGGCTTCATCTAGACGGCCTTTTTCAGCCTCGGCAAGTACCTGTTGTATGGCGCTGCGATAACGGGATTTGTAGGTGTTGAATTCTGTTGATTTCATAATGGACTGCTGAGCGGCTGCCTTGGAGTGGATTTCATGTCGATTTCGATGGCGGATAGCATGATCTGGATGCCGAGGATCACAGAAAGCGTGGGCAGCATCACAGTTCCCGTGGGAGCCGGGATGTTTTTGCTGGCATACTCGATCCATTTGATAATGCCAAAGGTGAGGCCAAATAATAACATGGGAATGCCTGTCACGATATAAAGCGAAGCGATCGAAAAATCGTAGATGTAATAATTGAGCAGAATGCGGCGCAGGAAGGTGCGAAGTAATTTGATTGGAAATTCAAACAGGGAACGGCGAATGGAAAGGTGTGAAGTTTCATTTCCGTATCTTGCTGGGATGGGGACATCCATCACGAAGGCGTTAATTAAATATAAATTGGCGAGCATGGATGTTTCGAAAAAATAACGTTTATCGATTTTTTCAAGCGGGAGTTGATCAAGGATTTCGGTGCGAATGGCGAAGAAACCATTGGTTGGGTCAAAGATGTTCCAATACCCGGTGGCGACCTTGGTGAGGAAGCTTAATCCCAAATTTCCCACTCGGCGAATGAAAGGCATTTTTTGCAGGGAAACAAAATCGCGAAATCGGTTGCCTTTCACGTAATCAGCCTTACCATGAATTAAAGGTGTAACCAGCGCCGGGATATGCGCGGCATCCATTTGACCATCCCCATCGAGTTTGACTGCGATCTGTGCACCAAGTTCCATCGCTTTGCGAAAGCCACTGATCATTGCACCGCCCACGCCTTGATTTTGGGAGTGCCGTATCAAAGTGAGGCGAATGTCCTTTTGGGCAAGTGCAGCTACCAGGTCCGCAGTGGAATCGGGCGAAGCGTCATCCACGATAATAATATGCCTGATATAAGCGGGCAGCCCGGCCAGTACGTTTTCGATGTCCCGTTCCACGCGATATGCCGGAATAATAATGGCAATCTTATAACTTTCCAAATTCATAAGCGGGATTGTACTCGAAAAGATGATAGAATCATTCTAAAGGAACTAATTATGGCGCCCGGGGAACGAATACTCATTGTTGAAAGCGATCCAGATATAGCAGATTTGATCGGACGGCAGTCCCTCAAGCCTTTGGGCTATCAGGTGGCTGTGGTGGGCGATGCGGCGTCCGCGATTAAAGCCGCGCTTCAATCCACCCCGGATCTGATCGTTGCCAATTTAAATTTACCCGGCCTCAGCGGAAAAGACCTGCTGGCGGCCTTGAACTCGCAAGGCGTGAAATCACCGGTGGTGATGGTGGCGGAAAAAGGCCAGGAAGCTGATGCGTTGGTTGCATTTCGACTCGGCGCCACCGATGCGCTCTTTTGGCCTGCACGCGATGCCGAAGTGGTCGCCTGTGTGGAACGTGCGCTCAGCCAAACCAAGGAAACCCGCGAACGCCAAAAGCTGGATCGTCAACTTAAAGCCACCCATGAAGAATTACAAAAGAGATTAAAGGATCTTGCCACATTGCTTGTATTGGGCAAGGCAGTGGTGACAATTACAGATCAGCGCCAGCTATTCGACAAAATACTGGAGGGGACGTTACAGCTCACAGCCGCAGATATTTGCTGGCTGTTGTTGCGTGAAGAACGAAGTAATACCTTCCTGCTTCGTGCTCATCGTAATTTGCCGGATGCCTGGGCAAAGAAGATCAACCAGCCTGTGGATGATGGCATCAGTTCCCTGGTTTCCCTTTCCGGTGAAAGTTTGATGATGCATGGACAGCCGTTGCAGCAATTTAAAATCGCAGCGTTGGGTAAATCGGTTGGGGTGGTGCCGGTCAAGATCAAGAACGAAGTTATCGGGTTGATCATCGTGGTCCGAAAGAATGACGTGGAGATCGACCGTGCCTCACAAACCTTGCTGGAGGCGGTTGCAGATTATTCTTCCATCTCTTTGGTGAATGCACGCCTCTTCCATGCGCTCGAGCAGACCTCCGAAAGCGCCCGAAGCGGAGATACACAACGGGTCGTGGCGCTTGATTCCATTCATAATTTGATCAAGGAAGAAGTGCAGGCCGCGACCTATCCCCTCAATCTTGTACTAACTGAAATGCCCGGCCCGTTGAACGGGGAACAACGAAAGGCGTTGGAATCCGTGCAGGCTGCACTTCAACGACTGGCTGTCAACTCTGGTAAATCTGCCGCATCTGATGCAACGATAAAAAACAAAAAAAAGAACGAATAGAATTTTCATCTTTATGGCGAAACAAGACCTTATCCTCCTTGCGCTTGACGCATCACCGATCCAGGACCTTATGGGCCGCACCCTTCATGCGGCTGGTTTTGAAGTAGCCATTACGCATGATCAGGATGGTTTGAAGAAATCAATGCAGGAGGCGATTCCTGCATTGATCATTTTGGGCAGGGTCTTTGCCGGGCAGGATGGAATTGCAATTTCGCAGGAATTACTCGAACGCTTCCCAACCCTGCCAATCATTTTATACTCCGATGAAGATAAGCCCGATCTAGCGAAGATGGTCCTTAAAGCTGGGCTGAGCGATTATCTCCATCCGCCCTTGAAAATGGACGATATTTCCGCGGCGGTGACCAGATCGTTGAAGCGGGCACGCCAACTGGGCGATTGGCTTCGGCGGGAGGTAAAACGTACCACCTCCTCCCTTGCGGAAAAAGCCAAGATCTCGGAATCCGAACGCACCAAACTTGAAGCGATCATTGCCAACATTCAGGATGGTGTGATCGTGATGGATGAAAATCGAAATGTGCTGCTGATCAACCGCTCGATACGGGATATTTTCAATCTCGGCACAAAATCACTGAATGGTCGATCGGTGGAAGAGATCATTTCCAACGATGACTTGCGCGCACTGCTGGTCCGTACCAGCGATAATTCATTGAAATATCATGAGATCAACTTTGATGATGGAAAAGTGTTCAACGCGCAGTACACGCCCATTCCCAAGATCGGTGCTGCGATCACCATGCAGGATATTTCCTATCTCAAGGAATTGGATCGCCTGAAGAATGAGTTTATCCATACCGTCTCACATGACCTGCGTTCCCCGTTGACTGCCATTCTCGGCTACACAGAATTAATCGAACGTACCGGTCCTCTTAATGAGAACCAGAATGAGTTTTTGCATCGTTTGCAGGGAAGTGTGCAGCATGTAACTGTGTTGATCAATGACCTGCTCGATCTTGGCCGCCTTGAAGCCGGGTTTGATGCGCGCCGGGATTCAGTCCAGTTGGAGAGTGTATTGAAATATACGCTGGATATGGTGGATCTTCAGGTAAAAAAGAAAAAGATCAAATTGATTGTGAATATCAATGGAGAGCTTAAACCCCTGCGTGCCAACCCGATCCGTATTCGTCAAATGATGGATAATCTGGTTGGAAATGCCATCAAGTACACACAAAATGAAGGAACCGTAAAAATCGACCTGTCGATGCATGAGAATCAAGTCATCTTAAGAGTGGAAGATAATGGCCCGGGCATTCCCCAGGAGGAGCAAAGCCGGGTATTCGAAAAATTCTACCGCGCCACTAATATGGCGGGGAATGAGGGAATTCAAGGCTCCGGCCTGGGGCTGGCCATCGTCAAGTCCATTGTGGACAGCCATCAGGGCAGGGTATGGGTCGAATCAACTGTGGGAAAAGGTTCCACGTTTCTTGTAATTCTGCCCATCGCGGAATGATCCGAAGGAAATTAAATAATAAAAGGAGTGCAGGCTTAAACCTGCACTCCTTTTATTATGGCTGGACAAGATCGAGTTCAGGAATGGGCGGGAGGCTTTCAGTATACAGCCAGCCCTGAAAAAATTCCGCCAGGTTCTGCTCGCTGACTTCTTCAGCAGCGGAGATGAAGTCCTTGGTGGAGGCGTTCCCGCCTTTGTATCGTTCCACATAAGCTTTCAGGATGTTAAAGAACGCTTCATCTCCGACCTCGATCCGTAACGCATGAAGGGCAATTCCTCCGCGTATATAGACGCCGCCATTAAAGAGATCATCTGCCGGGGGCAAACCAGGCGGCGGGTAGTATTCCGGAAAGTTTGCCATATCTTCGTATTGGGTTTTGACCCACTCATCCAGCGCGGCGCGACCTTGTGTATGTTCGATCCACAGGCCTTCAGAATATGAGGCGAAGCCTTCATTCAGCCAGATGTCGCTCCAATCAGCCACGCTGATGCTGTCTCCAAACCATTGATGGGAAAGTTCGTGAGCGACCGTTAACTCGGTGCCGCTCACATCTTCCGGGTCGACCATGTCCACGCCAAAAATGGACATGGTTTGGTTCTCCAATGCGGCTCCAAAGTTGGTGTCCATGACCAGTGCACCGTATACCTCGAAGGGATAAGGCCCGAAAAGTTCGCTGAAATAATCGATCATTTCGCCCTGCCGTTCGAATGGTTTGCGAATATCAGATGGCAGGCCGGTTGCGTAGTAATTCCGGATCGGCACACCGCTTTCGGATTGCATGGTTTCGGTGTCGAAATCATGGATGTTGATCGTGGTCAGATAACTGGCCATTGGATCTCGTAATTCAAATCGAAATGTGGAAGTATCCCCATTATCCTCGGTTTCCGTGAGCGTTCCGTTGGCTGCCACCTCAAAAGGTTTGGGTACCGTCACCAGAAAGGTGTAGTTCGCCTTGTCCAATGGGTGATCGTTGACAGGATAAAAACTGGCTGAGCCATCCGGTTCACTGAGCACGAATATGCCAGCATCATAAGTAACCCAGCCTGTCTGCACAGGAAGCGCCACAGAGTTCATGATCTCAGGCTGGCCGTTGTATTCAACTATTACTTTGAAAGTTTCTTTGTTTGCCAAAGGAGTGGCGGGTGTGATGGTCAGTTCCTGCCCGCTGCGCTCGAATTCAGCCGGGATGTCGTTGACCATGATGCTTGTAATGTCAAATCCAATGAAGTCGAGATTGAAGCTGCTCAAATTCTGAATAGCTTTTACTTCAAGCGTGGTCACGGCGCTTAATTCGCTGGTCGTTACATCGTGAACAGTAATATCCAGGAGATAACTTTGTACATCGTAGCCGCCGTTGCCAAAGTCGGGATACAGCGAATCGCCCATGCCGCTGGAGCCTGCATCTGGATTCGATGATGTTGATGATGCTGGAGTCGGGGTTTCCGAGGTTGTAACCGGTGTTTGAGTAATGCCCGAAGGAATCAGAGTTTTGCAGGCGAGTGTGACGGCAAGGATTAAAACAAATGCAATAAGTGCATGGGTGGTTTTGTGATTTTTCATTCTTTCTCTCCTAATATTGTAGAATGTAAATACATATATCTGGTTCCGTACAGGAGACTTATGACTGCATCCCCTTTATTTGAATTTGCCCTGCTTAGTTTTATTTCCATGTTCACCATGGTGAACCCGATCGGCGTGATCCCAGTATACACGGCGATGACTGCCAAGCTGTCACCTCAGGAATCCCGCCGGGTGGCGCGCAAGGCCGCATTGACTGCATTGCTGATTTTGCTGGCCTTTGCCTTGACTGGCCAGTGGATCTTTCGATTCTTTTCCATCTCGGTTAACAGTTTGCGGGTGGTTGGAGGTGTGATCTTCTTTTTTATGGGTTATGAAATGCTGCAAGCGCGCCTGACACGAACCCAATTTGATGATGAAACCAACCATGAATATATCAACGATATTTCGATCACACCACTGGGGATACCCATCATCTGTGGACCGGGTGCAATCACCACAGCCATTTTGCTAATGAACGAGTCGCAGTCACCGCTTCAATCAGGGATTGTGCTGGGGATAATAGTTGCGTTGATCGCGTTGACCTACGTTTTGCTGATCGGGTCACACCAGGTAACCCGTCTGATCGGGGAAAACGGCAACAAGGTGATGCTGCGGCTGATGGGGTTGATCGTGATGGTCATTGCAGTGGAGTTTTTCTTCAGCGGTCTTACACCGATCATTCGTGGGATGTTAAAAATCAATTGATATCCCTGCCTTCCCATTCATTCATGAATTGATCCAGAAAGGCCACCATGACTTCATGTCTTTGCTCTGCAATTCGTTTGGCGGTTTCGGTGTTCATCATATCTTTGAGTAAAAGAAGTTTTTCGTAAAAGTGATTGATGGTCGCGCTTTTGCTGTTTTTGTATTGTTCGAAGGTGACGTGCTTTTGCGGTGTAGACCCCGGGTCATACATTGGCCTGTTTTTGTACCCGCCGTAGGCAAAGGCACGGCCAATGCCGATGGCGCCGATGGCATCCAAACGGTCTGCATCCTGCACGATAAATCCTTCGAGTGATTTCATTTTATTTTCCACATTCGCGCCTTTGTATGAAATGTGGGTGATGATCTCGCAGATTCTATCGGCGATGGGAATCTCCACGTTGCAAGAGTCAAGCCAGGCACGGGCGCGAAGCGGGGTTTCATCCCCGGTTTCGTTGAACTTCCAATCATCCAGATCATGAAGCAGAGCGGCAAGCTGCACGATAAACCTATCCGCTTTTTCATGTTCGCAGATGGTAATGGAATTTTTCCACACGCGGTAGATATGCCACCAGTCATGGCCGGAGGAATCGCCGCTGAATTCCTTTTCGATGTATGCGGCTGTTTTTTGGACGATCTCTTGTTGATTCATTTCCCTATTTTGCCATATAAAAGAAAAAGTCGGGCATTTCGCCCGACAGTGTTTATCCGCTCCATTTCATCTTCATGTACACACCCCCGTGTTTCAATTCATCGAGCATTTGGTCGAGCCTCTTTTGCCTTGTGGTTTCCAGTTTGGCTCGTGTGATCCAGCCGATGTAATCGTTTTGTTGATATGGCGGGCGGGATAGATAAGCATCCATCAATTCACGGGACTCGAGTGCGTCGCGGAAAAATTCAGGCATTTCATAACGTGGACGTGCTGGCATGGGTTACCTCCGAAATAAAAATAATAGAATGAGAGCAATCATGTTGGTGCCGGTGCCGATGGGCAGATACCATAATCCAAGTACGGCTGCGACGATCAAGGCATTTCTGCCCCAGGGTTGATCGAGGGCGAAACCTGTTACCGCGATCAGGGAGGCCGCGCCATATAAAACGAAGACTGCCTTTACGATGGTGGAGCGGGGTTCGATGCCTATCGTTTGCAGAACATTGGCCCAGGGCCCAAGTTGACCGGCGTATTCACCGCTTTTCGGCGTGAGGTAATCGCCGACCACAAACGCGCGCAAGCCATCGGCGAACATCCAGCCTGCGCTGAAAAGAATGAGAACGACAATAGCCCACTTCATGGTTATTTTTTCAAAACGCAGAGAGCCTGGCGAATCTCGCCGAGATGATATGCCGTGTGAACAACGATTGCCATGGATCCGCCGATCGTGTCTTCATTCCACATTTTGTTTTCGTGAAATAATTTGTCCAGGCGTTGATACGCCTGCTTTAACTTTTCCTTCGAATCATTCCATTCCTGAGGCGTGACCTTTTCCACCGTTCGCCAGATCAGACCCCAATCGCGCGGACTGGTATCTCCCTGCAGAGCGAATCTTTCAAACGATTCAATGTAAAAGATGACATGTGCAACCTGGGCGGCGAGAGAGGCGCATTTTCCTCCCACAGGGATGGATGCTTCATCCGATGTAACTGTTTCGAGTGTTTCGAAAAGCGATGTGCCTTTATCCAGGAAAATCCCATGATGTTTGGCCTCGAAGGTTTCTTCCATGAATTGGAATAAGTTGTTTGTAAAATCCTGCTCGATGCTCACTTGATTACGCGGCTCCTTCGTAAGCGAATTTGATCCACGAAACGAGTTCGGAATCAACCTCGCTCGCTTCGTTGACATTAACGACGTAGTTGCACATGCTTCCTGACGGCTGCTCCAGCAGCCGTGCGCTTTTCTTCAGCCCTTTTGCGTTGATGCCAACTTCGAAACGGGTGTTGGTTTTGGGGCCGATCATGGCGAATTGTTTTTTGCGCCGCAGGCTGACATAGCCCTTCTTGGGTACGATCTCAAATTCACCGAACTTGTTGATTTCCTTCATCAACTTATCATGAATGGGACGGAAACCGGCTTTTGCCCCGGAATAAATTTCATCCAACACGGCATCTTCGCTTTTTCCTTCCGCCGCGCGTTGTCCATCCGATTGCAGAACGGCATGCACCAGGGCATTCGCATCACCGTGACCGAGCCCAAGTTTCTCCTTGAACATGTCACGAAGCTCCCCATGTTTGATCAATCCGCTTTTCTTTGCGATGGCAGATAGTTCTGCAAGAGATTTGCCCGTCTTTTTCTGAATGTTATTAAGTTGAGTTTGAACTGCCTGATCGAGAGTGCTCATAAAGTTTATCTCCTAGGGTGGGTGAAAACTCCAGCTGATTATAGAACAAAAATTCTATTTAATCAACACGAATTTATCGGCTTTTCTTCGCGTTATGTTCATTCCCATGCTTAAAGTGACCTGTCACCCGCGCCATGAGCAACTGGGCTTCGTCGGGGTTAATCTTTGAAATATTTTCTGTAAATTTCCCCGCTATTTTTCCTCTTAAGATCGTGATCTGTTTGCCATGCAAATAAATAAAAACCTTTCCGTCTTTGGTTTCCCGGAACGTGAAAGGTTTTTCCTGAAGCTTGCCTCGTTTGTCGACCTGGTCCATGCTTGTTTATTGGAGCATGTCGATCAATTTGAAGACCAGCATGATCACGCCAATACCGCCGAAGACGGCTCCCAGGCCGCCCAGCAGCAGCGGCACAAAATATAGGTTCATCCATTTCTTAATGCGTGCATTATTTGGGTTTTCAGGATCATACAGCACATCCACAATTTGCCCTTCTCTAAACATGGGAGGATTGCTTGACAGGTTGTCAGCGACTTCAATGGTTTGGCCTGTCAGAGTCCTGAACTGATATACAGGCGAATATCCTCCGCCGCCCTCTGAGCTGTGGCTGTATACCATGCGGATCACAGTCCCTTTAACTTCCTGCGCTTTGCTTATAAATACTCTGGTGCGGATCAGGAGGAAACCCCCGATTGCCACAAGAAGCAAACCGACAAGACCAAACACGATACCGATAATCAATTCAGATGACATGGACATTCTCCTTTGTTAAATTATTATTGCAGGACTTTCTGCAATTCTTTTTCAAGGTCAATGCGCGAGCGGATATCGATGGGCGCATCGAGGTGACGCCGTAAGACTTCCTCGCTTTTGTCTTTCTCGTAATACTGGCGATACATTTCCAAAATGGATAACGTCTTTTCGTTATATGTTTCGACTGAAACAAAATCGCCTGTGATGACGGACCCTTCCCGCATCACCCTGCAATACAGGCCTGGTCTTTCGGCCTGTCGGAATTTCTTCACCCAGGCCGAATCTTCCATGCGTGAAGCAAACGTCCCGCAGGGAATGCGAGGCGCAGTGACTTGCAGGGTTACCTCTTCAATATGGAGAAAGTCGCCGATGTTAAATTCAGCGCTTTCCAGCTCACTGATGGTCAGGTTTTCACCAAAAGTGCCGGGCGGGATTTCCCATCCCAGCTCCTTTGACCACCATTGATAATCTGCGAGACCATAAATGTAAATAGCCTGATCGGGTCCCCCATGATGTTTTGTGCTGGCAATAAAATCTGACTTGATCCCCAGTTTCTCGATTTTTACGGGACCTTCCACTGGAAGTTTGAAGATGCCGGTGGTTTCCATCCTGTTCTTTCGTTGCAGTGTACGTTTTGACCCAATGTTGATACTGATAAGTTTCATGAAAAGCCTTTCGTAATATCCGTTTCATTGTCATATGTAACACTGAAGTTGATAAAACAGTTTGCATTTCCCCGCTTGATGTTGAATGAATTTTCAGGAAAACCTACAGCGATCTAAGCCTGCCTGTTTGCGCAAATTCCTCGCGCCAGGTGACAACCTTGTTGCGGCCGGTCTTTTTGGCGTGATACATGGCTTGATCCGCCCTGTTGATGAGCGTATCTCCCCGGTCTCCATGCATTGGGAAGGTGGAGATGCCGCAGGAGATCGTGGTTGAAACTTCCTCGTTTTCAACAAGTGTTTTTGATTCCGAAAATGCGGTTCTCCAACGTTCGGCGATCTGAAATGCAGTTTCACTTGTCACATTCGGCAGAACAGCGAGAAATTCCTCCCCGCCATAACGACAAATAATATCGCCAACGCGGGTCTGACCAAGGATCTGGTTGACCAGGCTTTGCAATATTTTATCGCCGGGGCCGTGTCCGAAGTTGTCGTTGATATTTTTGAAGTGATCGATATCGATCATCACAAAGCTGATCGGGCTTCCTTCGCGGGATGCGTATGCGAGTTCGCGCTCAAGCATCTCGTTCAGGTGACGGCGATTGTATAACCCGGTTAATGGATCGCGAATAACCTGTTCGCGCAGGATGGATTCCAACGCCTGGATCTCAAGCAGCTGCGAATGAAGTTTTTGGTTGGCAAGACGGAGTTCTTCCTCTGTGTTCTTTCTTTCGGTCAGTTCATGCTGTGCTGCGCGATATAGCTGTGCATTGTTCAATACCAGCGCAGCCAGTGTGGCGAAACGGTTCAGGATCTCAAGCTCATCGTTGTTGAAGATGCGCGTATCGTTTGTATTTGCCACTTCGAGCACGCCAATGATGTCATCGCCGGCGTTGATCGGCACTCCCGCGACTGCGCGTAAATTCTCGCCTTCATAATTGGGATCGCGAAATTCCCATTGACCGTAATTCTCCGTGAAAAAAGGAATTTTTTCACGCCATACCTTGCCAAGCACTCCGGATCCGGGTTTGGGTTCGCTTTTCCCGATGTTTTGCGAGAATTCCCCAGTGGCTGCGCGCAGGGTGATCACATCGCCTTCAGCCAGGAAGATAAACCCATGCTGTGCACTGACCAGGGAAGCGGCGTGTTCCGCAATGTTGTTCAACAAATTTTCCGGTTCCTGCTGGTTGAGCAGGTCGAGTGTGATCTGATGCAGGATCGAGAAGTATGCGTTTTGCTGCTGCAAGTTTCGTTTGACTTGATTTTTTTCGGTGGTATCGTGCAGTAAAAACAGACGCCCGAGGATCTGCCCCTGTTTATCCTTGATTGGGGAGATCGAAAGGTCGAAATCCCTTTGTGCTCCCTGAATGTTGATCAGCACTTCGCCTTTGTAAAACTCCCGGTTGTAATCTTCGAAGAGAGCGGCCCAGGGTTGAGATAATGTGTTTGGTGCCGTACCAATTGTCGTAGGGGAAAGACCGAGCATGCTTTGCGCGGCGCGGTTCAGATCCACGATGTATCCGCGCAGGTTTGTCACGATCACCATGTCATCCATATCTTCCATGACAATGGCGCGTGCGATGGGTATGATGTTGAAGAGATGCCCGCGCAGGATCGCCCAAATATACAAAGCCGTTTGAAAAATGAACGAGGTTGAGGTCCAGTCAAACCCACGGACCGGTAAAAAACCAAAGACAAACAAAGTGCCTGTGATCGATGGGATTAACAGGCCGATAATCAACAGGATCGTGTTATGGGGATAAAGGTTTCGGTTTTGGAATGAAGAGAGTAATACAATGACCGTGGCTGCAACCATGGCGAGCATGTAGGCAAAGTAGATCCAATACACGATGCCTTTGCTTGCGATCTGGGTGGGGACCGGGCCGGGCCATATCAATTGATAATCGTATCGCCACAGCATATGATGGTGGCTGGTGAACGCTGCGATCACAAACAGAGCCGGCAGGATGAGCAGCGCGATCAAACGCTGGCGGGTAAGCCAGCCTGCATGACCGGTGTAATCAAGCGCGGTGACGAACCAGGCGATGCTGGTGAGCAACGCCGGGATGTAGGTGACGTTTACGATGAAGGTCTTGAGGGGGATGGATGAAGTGGATGCATCCAGCGCGTATAAAAATGCCCAGCTCGCCCCGAGCCACATCACACGGATGAACGGCTTGACCGATGGGACATCCTGAAATCCGCGCATGTAGTAGGCAACAATGCCACTAATGATCGCAGAGGTCAACGGAAACCAGATGAACGGCGTGTAGATCATTTTTATCTACGGCTGTTTATGCCGCATTATTTCCTGCCATAAGGGCGAATTATACATTTGATTTCCCCTAAATCTCGGGTTTTCCCAAGGGTTTTAGGGGGGTAAGCCTACCTGATCCCTGCCACCGGGATCGAGATGATGAGCGAAAGAAAAGAGATGACGCTTCCCAAGACCACACCGGAGATCACGGCGACAATGACCGCCACGACCTTGTTCCAATTGAACCTGGCGATCAGGAGGTTGGTGAGCCAGCGGGTAAATATTGCGATCAGAACCAGACTTACACCCTGGCAGGCAAGCGAGATCCCCATGGCCAGCGTTCCCTGACGTTCGCTAGCACCGTTCAATGCGAGCATTTCAAGGAGAACAGATGCAATTGCAAGAATAATAAGAAAAATGATGGTCAATACGGTGGAAATGATGGCGGGTGCCTTGTTGCTCATGGTTTCTCCGTGTACATTAAGTAGAGTGGTGTTTGTTTGATTATTCGGGTCGTTTGTGGAAGGCTTGCTTGGCGGAAATTGGGGATTATTTTACTTCTGCTTTTGAAATATTTGTGTGGTAAATAAAAAGACAGCCCCATTTATTAAGGCGGCTGTCTTTTTATTTTTAGACAAGGCGGTGTTACGGAGTTGTATCCTCGGTCAGTGGACGGTCGTTCAGCGGCTGGACCGGGCGGTTGTTGCCGCCTTCGAACAGACTTGTCAGCGCCTCCAACTGCGCGGACGATAGTTCCACGGGCGACGTCATGAGATTCCAGTGGACGCCTTCCGAGCACGGCGGCGTGGTCAATGACCCACTGTAGCGATACGTGGTTTGCACGGCAGGCAGCAAATCTGCGGCATTGATCTTGACGCCAGCATCGCGGACATCGCTCTTCTCTGCCGGAAGATTGTCAATGAATGGTTGGAGCACGTCGTTCTGTGCGCCTTCATCGAATAGGATGCCCACAACGGCGAGGTTGCCATCCGCATTTTTGTGGACGATGTGAAATTCGGCGGCAAACAATTTTCCATCCAATGCATGTTCGCTCGGTGAGTGATAGTGAAATTGCACTACATCGTAGTGAATGCCATCCAATTCCATATAGCTCCCCGCATCGTAATTGACCTGCACGGTGTGACCATTGTTGAGGATGTTTACTTCGCTGGGTTGGTAATGAAAGGCGATGTTGGTCAGGTCCTGCCCTTTTGGAGTTTCAACATCAATTGGAGATTGATTGGTTCCTGCACTGCATAGTTCATAGGCAGGATCCAATTCACCCCAATGTGCGGGACCTTCCTCGCCTTCGTACGTCCAGTGCGGGGGTTCCGTCGCCGGGTGTGACTCGCCGGCCTGTGTCGAGCAGGCTCCCAAAAGCAGGGATGCGGTTGCCAATCCACTTAACCAATAAATTTTTTTCATGTCATATTCTCCTAGGATCAATTTGCAAGTATGCTGGAAATTATAGAAGCCATTTACACATTTATTCTTTGCACATTCCCTACATTTTTGTCGTTTGCAGACCAAAAAAGAGGTTGCCTTTTTGAAAAGGCAACCTCTTTTAAGTACATGCTGTTTATGACAAGTAATTGGCAATGCAGTCGAAGAAATTGAGGATCGATACGGGAATGTTGTGGAAGCTTTGAATGTTTCCCGTTTGGGATCAACAGGTGATGACTATCTTTCAAACGAACATCAGCCTGTTTTGGATTTTCGCACAGAAGCTATTTTTCAGCCTGGTTTTTGAGTGCCGCAACAAATCCTTGGAAATTCTCTGTCAGGTCGGGAATGTTTTTTCCAAATACGGGCAGCAACGGTCCGCTGAAAATTTCCTCGGTATGAAATTGTGTCTTGACGTCTTTTATCGGGACCAGCGTGTGCGTTCTTTCGGATTTGAAGAGTCCCAAGGGCATGCCGCCGGTCAGTATTAATTTCTGATTGGGTTCAAAAGCTGTGACCTTCACCGGAAATGCCTGCGCGCTTAACTTGGTGAAGAATTTTACTGTTTCGCCCAAAGCGATCTTTCCCTCAATGCGGTTCATTGTTGAGTCCCATGCAGGGTAGCCATTGGCGTCAGTAAGAATTTTCCAGATTTTTTCGGGAGATGCGTTGATCGTGATGGATGCGCTGTATTTTTTCATGATGGCTCCTTTATTTGTTTGCTTTGAGTGTTTGTTTGACATAGTCAGCCAGAGCCTTTTTGTTAAAGTCGGCTGACGTGATCCGCATCGTACGCGCTTTGCTTCCATCACCCTCCAGGAGGTCATATTTATCTTTGAGGGAAGTCCCTTCGAAAAAGATCAACGAGACCTTGCCTTTGCCCACAACCGTTTGGATGTGATTCTTTGTGGTGCTGTAGACCAGACAGTTCTTCCATTTGATGCTCTCGTTGAAGGAAGGCCCTGCCGCCAAAATACACGATCTGATCTCCAAAAAGAGTGGGGCAATATCCTCGTTCAAGGCGTGAATGTATTCATTGACAATATCGTTTTTGGATTTGGCATATTTCATGATTCAAATTCGATCCTTTCGCTTTGGATTTGAAGTATTTTATGCCTTGAATTTTATGTTATCTGACCAAAATCTCATTGTAAGAAGCGGACATAAGATTGTCCTGCAGAAGGGAGCTCGTTTCAAAGTATTCAACGGGAGAGAACCCTGTAACTTTTTTGAAGGAGTGATTTAAGTGCGGCTGATCGTAAAACACCTCGGGATTCACGTGTTGAATAATGCGCGGGTTTTGTGACGCGAAGTCACACGTCTGTTCCAGAAAAGAGTGGACGTTTTTTATGCTCCACATTTCCTTTTTGCTGATTCCAAATACGGATTTGTACAGGCGGCTCTTGTGGCGCAGCGAATATCCACCCAGCCATGCTGACTCATCCAGCGCAGGGGAAAGCAGCGGCGCGATGGTTTTCGATTCACGACGTTTTTGAATGGTTTCCGTGACCTGAAATGCAAAAGTGGCCAGGTCCTTGGGCTCTTTTGTGCTCCAGTTTTGTTCGATGAACGAATTTGATTTTATATCTTTCCCCCAAAACGACTCCGCAAATTTAAGCGAGAGACGTGCACCGAAAAGGATCAACGGAGTTGAAAACACAAATTTTATGGGCCGCGTGTGAAGGGTCTTTAACGTCTGTTGAGGAAAGGTAAATTCATTCCCCCGTGAGTCGACTGCCTTGATTGACCCCTTTTTGATGAGAAAATAATCGTAAAACAACTCCGGAATAAAGTGGTCCGAAATAAGGGTGGGTGATTTTGTCCCCAGGGTCATGGACCAGAAAAATGCGATGCCCAGCGCCGGATTCCCCTTTTGTTTTTGGAATAATATCTTCATAGGTTGAGTACGCGGGGATTTTGGCTTGCCTTTAACTGTCATACACCTTGAGTAGTTCGGTCTGTGCCTGCGGAGATGCGATCATCACATATCTTTGAATATCTTCCAAATGATTCGTCACAGCATGCTCGTCTATCCCACTCGGTGCGTAAACGGTGAAAACAACATTCTTTGTGTTCGCGGTGATTTGCGTGCGCTTGTCGGGACCGTAAATGATGTTTGAAATAATGCCAGCTTGGTCGCTGATCATCATGTCATCTGGTTTGAGGACTTGATCTTCCCCTCTCATTAATTGATAACTCTCCGTTCCCTTGGAAACATCCAGCGTGAGCGGCAATTGCAGGAGGTCCAGATCGTGACCTGCCGTGAGCAGCATATTCTTCATCTCCGCCATGAACATGGCCTGCACCAGCGCGGACACACTCGGGATGGACTTTCCCTTCCAGACAATGGACTCAAGTTGAAGCTGAACATGATAGCTTTTCTTAAAACGTTTGTAATACGTGTTATACGCCTGCAAAATGGGATGGCTGCTCATCGCCACGCGATCCTGCCCGGAGAATTGTTTACGCAACCCTTCTTCCAATTCCGTTTTTATTTTACTCAGTTCAGGGTGTTGGGCGGGATTCGTTGCATCACGCATGACCAAAACGCCAACGTGTGATTCAGGAAAAGCGGATTTCCATGCGGCGGTGATTTCGAACATTTGAATACTCCCGTTTTATTTGCAGAAACTTTCGAGATTATACCCTTCGCTCCCTGCATCAGACTTTCATTAACCTCCCCGCTTGTCCAGTTGCGGGATTGGTCGTCTGGTCGTATAGTCTCTGGGTCGAGTGGTCGCACTGACTATATAACGATAGAACTACCCAACTAGGAGACTAAAAACATGCACGGTGGGTTTGGCTGGTTTCAATATATGCGTTCGGGTGATACGAAGCCCAAAGTGACAAAAGAACTTTTACTGCGCGTCCTGACCTATGCGCGGCCTTACTGGAATCAAATTGTGGGCATGTTGGTGATGATCCTGATCAGCGCGGGGTTGACTCTGGTTTCCCCATTGATCTTCCGCGCGATGATCGATAAGGTCCTGCCTTCGAAGAATATTAATCAATTGATTTTATTGGCGATTGCATTGTTGTTGGTCCCAGTATTTAACGGCGTCATCGGCGTGATTCAGCGCAGATTGAACTCGACCGTCGGCGAAGGCGTGATCTTCGACCTGCGTTCGTCGCTGTTCTCGCGTTTGCAGCGCATGTCACTGCGATTTTTTACAAATACCAAAACAGGCGAGTTGATGTCCCGACTCAACAATGACGTAGTGGGCGCGCAGAATGCGATCAGCAACACCATCGTCAATATCATCACCAACGTTATCGAAGCCGTTGCGATCCTCGCGGTGATGCTTTCGCTGCAATGGCAGTTGACCATCCTCAGCGTGCTGATCCTGCCGTTCTTTATTCTTGCTGCGCAAAAACTTGGCGTCACCTTGCGTGACATTGCCCGTCAGGCCATGGATCTCAACGCACAGATGAATGCGCACATGAATGAAACCCTCAACATCGGCGGCGCGTTGCTTGTTAAATTATTTGGCCGCACCAAAGAGGAGGAGAATCGTTTTCGTGACCGCGCCGCCGGCGTGCGCGATATCGGCATTCGACGCTCAGTGATCGGCTCGACCTTTTTCGTCATCCTCGGTCTCGTCAGCGCGGTGGGTACGGCCATGGTCTACGGCCTCGGCGGATATTACGTCATTCAAGGCACCTTCACCATCGGCACCATCGTCGCCTTCGGTTCGTATCTCGGTTCGTTATACGGCGCATTGCAGGGACTCGCCGGCGCGCCTGTTGAATTTTCCACTAGCATGGTTTCGTTTGAACGAGTCTTCGAAGTCATTGACCTGCCGCAGGATATTGTTGAAAAAGAAAATGCTATTGTGCTTCATGATGTTAAAGGCGAATTGCAATTCGACAATGTAACCTTTAATTACAGCATCGACGACACCAAACTCTTGAGCGAAGTAAAACGCTATGGCAGCATGGATAATGTGGGAGCAGTGCTTTCGGGTGGCAATGGTCAGTCGACAACAGCGATCAGGCGTCGGGGAGAAGGAAGCGCTTCAGACTCAACCGAGGCTGATCCAACATCCCAGGCACGCGAAGTCGCATTGAACGGAATCTCATTTAGATCCTCCCCCGGAGATTTGGTGGCATTGGTGGGACCTTCCGGCGCAGGCAAGACCACGGTGACATATTTGATCCCGCGCTTGTATGATCCGAGCGATGGAGTCATTCGCATTGACGGACATGATTTAAAAGATGTCACGCTTGATTCGCTTTCATCTGCGATTGGCATGGTGACGCAGGAGACATATCTCTTCCACGATACGATCCGCACCAACCTGACGTATGCGAAGGTGGACGCGACGCAGGAGGAGATCGAGGCGGCGGCGCGCGCGGCCAACATTCACAACTTCATCATGGACCTGCCCGATGGGTACGATACCATCGTCGGGGAACGCGGCTATCGTCTAAGCGGTGGTGAGAAACAACGCATCGCGCTCGCACGAGTTATTTTAAAGAACCCAAGAATTCTGGTGCTGGATGAAGCGACCAGTTCATTGGATAGTGAATCTGAAGCACTCATTCAAGATGCGTTGAAACGAGTCATGGCAGGCCGCACAAGCATTGTCATTGCACATAGATTGTCCACGATTTTGGCAGCCAATCTGATTTTAGTCATGGATCGTGGACAGATCGTCGAGCAAGGTACGCACGATGAATTGATCGCGCTCGACGGGTTGTACGCTCAGTTGTACGAAACGCAGTTTCGTGGGGAAAGAGTTTAATCCTTGACAACTTACTAACTAGTAAGTATTATCCGCGCATGGTTCGAAACACGAACACGCAGCGCGCGATCCTCGACCTGGCCGAGTCCTTTCTGCAGGACGTGGGCTATAACGGTTTCAGCTATGCCCATATCTCGGCGGTGCTCGAGGTCAAGAACGCAGCCATTCATTACCACTTCCCCAGCAAAGAGGAATTGGGCTGCGCGGTCATCAAACGCTATCGTGACCGCTTCCAGTTGTGGGTCAATAATGCGCGTGTGAAGGATCTTTCCCCCGAAAAGAAATTGGATTGGTTCATCGGCATTTATACAAACATGCGCGCCGATAACGGCAAGGTGTGCCTTGTGGGTTCGCTCGAAGCGGAATTCAATTCCATTCCCACGTCACTGCAAGAGGAGACCAAAGCCCTGAACAAGGAATTGCTCGTTTGGTTGGAGTCAACTCTGGCGGAGGGAAGAGAAGCGGGTGTTTTCCGTTTCAATGGTGATGCTTCCGGCAAAGCAGCCGTCATTCTTTCCAGTGTTCAGGGGGCATTGCAAATGGCGCGTGCGTTGGGTCCGCGAAAGTTCACCGCGGTGATCGAACAAACCAAACAGGATCTGCTCGTCTAAAATTTTTTTGTCATCAAAACTTACTAAGTAGTAAGTCATTTAAAAGGAGAAACCATGTCAGCTTTAACGTCGTCAGTCGAATCACAGGCCATGCTCAAGAAAGTGTATCGCGCGTTTTTTGGTCCCTCAAAATATGAAGTCAAATCTGCAGATCAAGCCATTCTCGAGCGCGGAAAAAATTCCCGCATCCCGTTTGCAGATGGTGAATTAGCCGTGACCACTTGGGAAGATTCAGGTCCGACAGTTTTATTGATGCACGGTTGGGGTGGAAGCCGCGCCCAGATGACCGGCTTTGTCGATTCTTTATTGAACGCAGGGTTTCGCGTCGTGGCGTACGATCAGCCCGCGCACGGCGAGTCGGATGGAAAGACCACGAACGTTTTGGAAATCGCTCCCACGATGGAGTTGGTCATGAAGCAGGAGGGAAAATTTGATTTCATCATCGCGCATTCGTTCGGGACGTTGATCACATCATATGCCCTGGTCAACTTGAACTTCCCACCTCCTTCCAAGTTGGTGTATTTCGGCGCTTTCAACCGACTGATGGATTCCCTGCCGCGTTTTCAAGCACAGGCAAAACTTCCCGATCAGATCATTGACGGCTTGCGCGAAATGATTCATGAGGAATTTGGGAAGGATGTTTTGGAAGCAATTGCAACTGAAACGCTTGTGCAGAGTATTCGTGTCCCTGCCTTGATATTTCATGACAGGTCGGATGAGGTAACTCCCGTGGAAGACAGCCGCGCCATCGCCAATGCATGGAAGGAGGCGCAGTATATCGAGACAAATCATCTGGGACATCGCGGTGCCTTGCAATCGGCGGAGATCCACGAGCAGGTGATAAATTTCTTGAAAAGTTAAGCAAACAAAAAGGACTCGTTCGAGTCCTTTTTGTTTTATTTTTCCAGCCAGATGTCCATGCCGAGTTTGTCTTCATCAATGTGGAATTTTGTAATGTTTGTTTGTGAGATCATCTTTTCGATCTCTGCCTTTGTGTAGGCACTCTTGAGCAGGGTGGTTTTGAAAACGACACGAGTGATCCATGCATTGATGCCGCTGATCCGTAAATCGTTTTTGATGTGTTTGTTGATGCTTTCCATCGAAACATCGCGGCGCAGGTCCATGATGCAGGCTTTGCCGCCAGGCTTTAAGACCCGCTGCATTTCACGGATCGCTTCCGCGGGTTTGGAGAAATTTTTGAAGGCCGCCACGCAGATGATGAAATCGAAGGTGTTCTCCGTAAATGGCATCTCCGATGCATTGCCATGGCGAAAGTCAACATTAACGTTCGCTTCTTTTGCATTGGCTTTTGCGATCTCGACAAAGGTTTTGCTGATCTCCAATGCAGTGACCTTGCAGCCGCCCGCCTTTGCAAATTCGATGGAGAGAAATCCCGGTCCCGGTGCCACCTCCAAAATGCTCGCGTTTACTGGCAATGCATTTTTGATCTTGTTGAAGATCACTTTCTGTTCCGGCGCACGGCCTGTATTTTTGGCGTACCATTTTGCAATGATGCCTTCCATCGCCAGGCCTTTATAGGGCTTTCCCATTCGATTGGATGTTAAAGTGTTTGTTGACATGTCAATTCCTATTTTGCTTTTGAGATCAATTCAGGGGTCAGGCGAATATCGAAGTTCACGACCTCATAATAGCGCATCGCCTTGCCGTCGCCTGAGAGTTCCAATCTGCTCTTCACCAAGCCTGCATCTTCGAGCTTCTTTAAGTGCATGATCAACAACGGTCTGCTGATGCCGATCTCACGCGCAAGCTGGCTGACATAATTCGTTTCGTTGAGTAAAGCGGTGATAATTTGCAGCCGATGTGGATTTGCCAGGGCGGAAAGCGCCTCAAGCAATTCCGAGCCTGATCGCGCAGACATGGTTATTGAACTTCACGAAGGACTTTTTCGATCGCTGTCAGCCGCGTGCGGATATCTTCCAGCGCTTCCGCGGTTTTCTGTTGCGCATCGGCGGATTTCTGCCCGCTTTCCACGGATTGCTCCGCCAGCTTTTGATATTGATCTATTTTGTCGCCGTGAATTTGCGTCTTGGCAACGGACATGCCCTGCCAGAGAATGACCACGACAATGACCGTGACCGCAACGATGATTAATGCAAGAATACTAGTTTCCATTGGACCTCCAAAGATTGTGGGATTTGGAGCTATTTATAAATAACTTCCATGTGTAAGAAATATTTTACACATGGAAGTATAGAATGTCAAGGGGAAAATGCCAACCGTAAAGCTTCGGAGTACAATCCTTTTAAAGGAACCCGCCATGAAAACATTTGGAATATTATTTTTAGCCATATTGAGTGAAGTCATCGCCACTTCCGCCCTGAAGTTCTCAGAAGGGTTTACGAAACTTGTTCCCAGTGTAGTCGTTGTGATCGGGTACGGATTGTCGTTTTATCTTTTGTCCATCACTTTGAAGACCCTGCCCATTGGTGTCGCTTATGCCATCTGGTCGGGAGTGGGATTGATTCTGACGGTTATTGCAGGAATCCTCCTCTGGCAGGAAAAACTGGATTGGGCACGCGTGACCGGGATTATCCTGATCATTGTCGGGATCATTTTTATTAACGTGGTGTCCAGCGTGAAAGCGAATTGATCCCAGAAACAAAAAAGAGACCTGTTCAAAAACAGGTCTCTTTTTTGTTTCCACTTATTTTTCTTCCGTTGCCACAGGGGTTGTTTCAGGAACAGCCTCAACAGGGGTTTCGATCTCTGTTTCAGGTGACCCGTCGTTGGGCTGGTTGTTCTTCTTATTCTGTTTGAGCTTTAGTTTTTGCTCTTTTTTACGTTTTTTATCGAGTTCTTTTTTGCGTTTTTCGTATTGATAGTTGACTTTTACCAAAGGTACATCCTTTCATGGGGTATGGGTTGAATTTGTTAAAAACATTATAGCACCCTATGGACGATACGGCTCCTCATGCACCAGGTGGCCATACACAATCTTTAGAAACAAAGCCGGTACAAGCCATTCAAACCCGCTGACTGGTGGGATTATATAAAAATTGAACAAGGCGGCCAGCATGATGATTCCCATCGAGGCGGGTCGTTGGAGATAAAGCGGAATCCGCAGGATAACCACGGCTGAGAGCAGTAGTATGGCATACCAGAACAGGCCATAGGTCCAATTAAAGTTCCCGAAAAGGAGCCCGATCAACACGGGGTGAATATGCAGGGCGGTAAACATAAAATGGTTTTTCGCGAAGGCAGTGAATCCGGTCTCTTCGGATTGAAGAGGGGAATGGTAAAAACGCTTGCAACTGTTCAATGAATTTGCAACCACTCCGCCCAGCACATCCAATGCGATCAAAGCAGCGATGGCATATTGCCACCATGTCCAGGAAATTGAATTTGTCCACCAAACCCAGCCAAGCAGCATGGCTCCAGCGCAGCCAAACAACCATACGATCCCCTGTTCCATGGTTGTGGAACCTGTACCAAAGAATCCATCCGGTGTGCCGGAATATTTCCAGTCGATCAGAATGTTTTTTGTGGTCATGGTTTTCTCCTTGTTGCCATCATACCGCCTTTTGTGCGGGTGTTTAATATTACCCATCTGGGGTGTTTGTTTATTGAGGTGGCTTTGTTATACTGTTTCCCCAAATGGATTTATCCCAGAATATTCACCTGCTCGGCGACCTGCTTGGCAAAGTCATTTCAGAACTTGAATCTCCCGAGTTGTTCGAGATCGAGGAACGCATTCGTGCGCTGGCAAAGGCGCGGCGAAACGGCGACTCGGTTGCAGCGGAACGATTGCAGCAGGAAGTCTCGTCGTTGCAGGCAAAGGACGCGCGTGTGATCGCTGCATCGTTTGCCGCTTATTTCGACCTGGTCAATCTGGCCGAAGAACATCAACGCGTGCGGCTGCTCCGTCAGCGGGAGGATGCCTCTTTTCCGGAACCAATCCACGAGTCGATTGGCGAGGCGATTGCGCTTCTTAAACAACAGGGAATTGGGGACGAGGCAATGTCTGCCTTGTTGGAAAATTTATCCATTGAATTGGTCCTGACCGCCCACCCGACCGAAGCGCGCCGCCGCACCATTTTCTCGAAAACGGAACGCATCGACTCTCTCCTGCGCCTGCTCAATCAAAACTCGCTCTCGTTGCGCGAACGGCAAAATACCGTGGAAGCCTTGTGCAACGCGATCTCCGCATTGTGGCTCACGGACCGCACCCGCGCGGACAAGTTATCCGTCACCGATGAAGTGCGCACCGGGCTTTATTTTGTCGATTCGTTTTTTTGGAACATCATTCCGGCAATCTATCGCGACCTTGAAGAGGCGATTGAAAAGTATTATCCCGGCCTGCAAGCCCCGGAACATTGGCTCAAGCTCGCTTCGTGGATCGGCGGTGACCGCGACGGGAATCCATATGTAACTTCCGCGATCACGGCGGAAACATTGCGCCTGCATCGCGGACTGGCTGTGGAGAATCACCGTCGCACCTTTCAGGAGCTGGGGCGTCATTTGAGCATGAGTTCCAGCCGTGTTCCTCCTCCTCCCGCACTGCTGCAATGGATCGAAAATCGCAGACCGTTCCCGCCGCATGTGGCCTACATCGAACAGCGCTATGCCAATGAGCCGTATCGGTTGATATTGGCTTTGCTCGCAAACGATCTTGCCGAAGCCTCCCGGGATGACATGACGAAGAATTTATTAAGTCATCATCCGCATCAGGCGCACATTGACTCGGCGCATTTACTTGAGCCTTTGCAATTGATCGCAGATGCACTTCCAGCGAGCCTGACGCAGGACGAACTGCATACCGTGATGAACAAGGTGCGTGTCTTCGGTCTGCATGCGGCGCGGCTGGATGTCCGCGAAGACTCGAGCCGCTTGAACGCAGCCTTCAGCGAAGTTTTGCGCGCGTTGAATCTTGAATCTGATTTCGAGAATATGCCGGATGACAAACGCATGAATCTGCTGGTGCGTTTGTTGAACGAGCCCGCCCCCAACCTTTCCGATCACCCCGGCGTTACCTCCACCTCTGCAGAAACATGGTCGTTGTTCCAGTTGATCGGCCGCACAAGCGATATCTATGGGAGTGAACTCCTTGGCCCGATCGTGATTTCGATGACCCATGCCGCCGCCGATGTGTTGACCGTGCTCCTGCTTGCCAAATGGGCCGGTTGCAAAACCATTCCGCAGATCGCACCGCTCTTCGAATCGGTTCGGGATCTAAGAGATGCATCGACCATTCTTGAATCTCTTTTTTCATCGGAAATGTATCGGGAACATCTCAAGCTGCACGATAACCAGCAAATGGTCATGATCGGCTATTCGGACAGCAACAAGGACGGCGGTTATTTGATGGCGAACTGGGCGTTGTATCAGGCACAGGAGGAAATTACCCGTGTTGCCCAAAAATATAATGTGAAACTGACCATCTTCCACGGACGCGGCGGGACAATTGCGCGTGGCGGCGGTCCGGCCAACAACGCGATCCGTGCGCAGCCTGTGGGCAGCATCAACGGAAAATTCCGCGTCACAGAACAGGGCGAGATCATCGCTTCACGATATGCAAACCCCGATCTTGCCCATCGCCACCTCGAACAAATTGCCAGCGCGGTAATCCTTGCCTCTGCACCGCATAAAGAAGAACCTGTTCCTGAAAAATGGCGCGCGACAATTGAAGAAATGTCGAAGGCCGCGCAGAAAGCGTATCGTTCGCTTGTGTATGAAACACCGGGTTTCATCGAGTTTTGGGAATGTGCCACACCTCTGGATGAGATCAAACGATTGCAGATCGGTTCACGCCCCGCATCACGCGCCAAGGCTGGAGCGGTCAATCAGATCCGCGCCATCCCGTGGGTATTCTCGTGGATGCAAAGCCGCTTCAATCTGCCAAGTTGGTACAGCCTCGGCGCGGGCCTTTCCTCCATTAAAGATACAACCCTTCTGCAGGAAATGTACGATGGCTGGTTGTTCTTCCGCACTTTGTTGAATAATTCTGAAATCTCCCTGCTAAAAGCGGATATGGACATCTCCGCCCTGTATGTCAACCTTGTGCCGAATAAAAAACTTGCGGATGAAATTTTTAATTCCATCCGTACCGAATATGAACACACCCGCGATTCAGTCTTGAAGATCAGCAGACATCAATCCCTTCTGGAGTTGGAGCCGGTCACGAAGCAGGCGGTACAGTTGCGTAATCCATACGTCGATCCGTTGAATTACATTCAAGTAGAGACCCTGCAGCGGTTGCGCGCCCTTTCCGACCCGGATGGGAAAGAATCCAAGCCGCTGCGCGAAGTGATGGCGCTGACCATCAACGGTATCGCAGCCGGCCTCAGGAATACTGGTTAAATAATTTGCTCTTGTTGAGGCCAAGCCCTAACAAGAGCAAATGTTTATTTTTCCGCTTTATCAAGATCTTTCCCGATATCTCTTTGGAAATCCCAGGTGAGGTAATCAAGATTTGAGGGAAGCGATAATTCCAGGGTGTATAGATATTGCAATTCGATTTTCACCTTGCGCGGACGACATTCGAGCAAATGTCCGCCGCTGGTTTTGTCGTCGGTGAGAAAATGCAGATGTACACCGGGTACGCTGAGGGAGGCCATGAACGAAGGTGTGTAAAACCCGACCATCACGCCGCTGACATCGTTGAACTCGAACGTGGGTTGTTCCTTTGCCACTTCCACCAGCGGACGGTAATTATCCTGCTTCGGCACCGAACGCGTTTTGATGTAACTGAATTCGCCGCTGATACGAAACGCATAAAAAATATTTGGCGAAGGCATCAGCTCGATCATCCATTTTAGAAAATCGACGTAGGACATTTCCTGGTTTAACTCTTCGTCACTCGCGGGTTGGAATTTTGTGACACAGGCGAATGGGGTGCAGAGATCTTCGTCGGTGATCTGATTCACCTTCCCGTCAGACCCGACGCGAAAAATCTCCCCATCCACCATCATCATTTCGCCGTCAAGATCGTTGAATGTGCCGAGTCCAAAATCACCGTGTTTCTTGATCTCGGAGAACGGGATGTTTTGTTCGTAAATTCCCTCCACCAAAGAATTGACAGGCGCACATAAATACACCTTGTTGTCCGCTTTTCGTTGCCGCACGCGTCGTAACGTTGTTCGTTCCATGCTTCCTCTATCCGTATTTGGGAGTATCGCCGATGATCTCCCAGCCTTTTTCCAGCGCAACTTGTTTTAATTTCGCATCTGGATAAACAGCCACGGGATGGTCTGCATGTTCAAGCAGGGGGACGTCCAGCATGGTATCGCCGTAGGCAAAGTCCACGCGCTTCACGCCCAGCCGATTCAGGATCTGCTCTATTTTCTTTTCACTCGCTATCAGTTGACCCACCATCTGCACGCGTCCGTCCTTGATCTCCACAGGCGTGCCGCTTACTTGTGCGCCAATGCGCCGTGCGAATGGCTCGATAAATGGCTCGACAACACTGCTGGCAATATAAACCTGTGCGCCGCCTTCGCGATGTTTGACCAGTCTTTCGATGACATCTTCACGTCGTTTTTTCCACAAGTCATGCTCCACCACCCATTCGGAAACGGATTTCAACTTCTCTTCATCTGCGTTTTTGATATAACCCAGACTATCGACCATTAACTTTTGACCCCACAATTGCCAGTCGATGAATCCGTTTTTTGCGAGCAAATAAGACGGCATAATGGATGCCATGGTTAAATTCGCCTGCCATTTGCTTTGATTATGCTTCACCCAATCCACCAGCCCGAGGAAAGGCGAGCCGGTGGTCAATGTTCCCATCATATCTGATACAACGATCATAGTTTCTCCAATCTTGTTCTTCGACGAATGCTTTTATAACCCTGTAATACTTTACGCGTTCCTCATTAATCGAGCAGGGCTTCGATCGAGCGATTGTTGTCGGCCATCCGTTCTGCAAGCAGGCGCGCGATCCATTCGTGCAGAGCGGAAGCCACATCGGGATCCTGTGTCTCCATATTTCTCATGGCATCGAAAGACAGACGGTATAGCACGCTTTTTTGCTCGGTGACGACATTCGCGGTTCGCTCGCCTTTCAGGTACATTCCCAATTCACCAACCACGGTTCCGCTGCGAATACTGCGCAGACGCGTCATCTCCCCTTCCGTGGTTTCAATGAGTACATTTAATCGGCCTGATTCAATGAAGTACATCGCCTCCGGTTTATCGCCGCGCCGCATGAGGTAGAAGTTTTCCTCCACTTCCATCTTTTCAAGATGGCCAAGAAGACGGTCGATCAGATCAGGTTTGGGGAAGACGCTGCGTAATTGAGATTTAATGGTGGTCTGAATAAACTGCGTGGAAGCTTCAAATGCCCGCAGGAGCATATTTTCACACCACTCCATCCCATGGTCGAGAGTCGGGAAGAAGTGAACGCGGTCGTCGGCTTTGAAATCTCCGCGTTCCATTTGTTTGATGATGGAAGGCTTGACTTGTGTGAGAGCAAGATGGATATCATGCGCTTCTGCCAGCTGGCGCATTCTCGTAAAGCTGGAAACAGCCGAGGAATCCAGGCCATGAACCGTGTGAAAATCAAGAATAATAAAATGTTCCTTCACCTTTTTATCTTCCAGGAGCTCGCGGATGCGCGTCAATAATTTATCGGATGTGCCAAAAAAAATGTATCCTTGCAGGCGAAAAATATGGATTCCTTCACCGTGTTCCCGCAAAATATCACGCTGCACAGCGGGCCGGTCCACTTTGGCGTGATAGATCCTTCCGTTCAGTGAGTCGCGCACGGTGTTAACGTTGCTGTACTTGAATACGAACAGAACTGTTGCAATAATGATGCCAGCGCCAACCCCTTCGAGAAATCCACCGGTTGCGATAACGGCGAGACTGATGAGCACAACAAGATATTCTGTTCGCGGTAATTTAAACCAGGCATCATATACCCAATCGATCAGAAAAGATAATCCCAGCACCAAAAGCAAACTACTTAATAACGCAACCGGTAAATAGCTGATAAACGCTCCGCCGGCAAAAAGGATGAGCCCGCATAATAAAGCTGCAGTGACCGTGACGACGCGTGTCTTTGCCCCCATGCGTTGACCGAGTGCAGTCGCTCCCAGCATGTGATATCCGGAAGGTCCCCCGCCCAGGCCAGCGATCAGATTTGCCAGCCCGGTGACACGTAGTTCGTGATTCAAATTCAGGTCGCGCTTCGCGATCAACTCCAGACCGGTGGCATTCAAAAGGAAGGCGATCAAGCTGACCAATGGCACCGGGATCAACCTGCTAACATTACCAGCCAGCGCATTCCAGTCCACTTGATTTAGGTTTGACGCAGTAAATGGACGCCATAACCCGCCTGAAGGAAAGGGTTGTAACAGCAGTCCGATGGAACGTGCATATTCAATCGAGGTGTCGGTAATCCAAAGCCCTGCATAGAACAGGATCACGGCACTTAAAATAATTCCCGGCCAAACCAGGAAATGATTTACTTTTCTTAAAACGACGAGCACAATGATCGCGAAGATCGTGCCCGGCAGCCAGCGTAGGAGCATCTCCGGTTGGGTCAGGCCGCCAAGTACTTGCATGCTCAACGTCTGCCCGGTCATGACTTCGATGGCACCGCGCGTGAGGAGCCAGCCGGTGCCGGCAAGAAACCCACCGACTACCGGGTATGGAATATACCGCACCAAATTTCCAAGCTTGAAATAGCCAATTAGAAAGAATGTGAGCCCGGTTGCAAGGGAACTGACGATGATGGCTGCGACAACTGTTGAAAAAATTGAATCGGGTTCAACGACTCCCGCAAGAGAGGAAGCGATTCCCCCGGCAGCGACCGCGATCAATGCGGCGGGTCCATCCTGCGGACCGATGGCTGTACCGGGCATGGACCCTAATATCGCGAGGATGATCGACAGCATGAACCCGCCAAATAAAAACAGGCCAATGCCGCGCGAGAGATAGGGACTCATCTCGTCATTAAAGATCAACGTGGCCAGGGAGATACTGAAGACGATCACGATCAATCCCACCACCAGCCCGGCAGTGACACCGGTAACAACCTGACGGACGTCGATTGAAGAGGTCTTATTTTTCATTGCACACTCCATACCTTTAAGAAGTAGTGTAGTTCTTATTGTCCTACTTTATTTCAAAGTTCAGCTCGTTCTCAAGTGACCTGCAAACTTCCTCTTCACAGGACTTTAATAATTCCAGTGTCTCGTGAAGCCGTGCTTGAAATGCGGGGTCAAGTGTAGCGGCGGTGTTTTCCAACTGGTATGGGTCTTTGGTCAGGTCATAAAATTCAAGCTCACCGCTGTCATATTCGACATAAACAAAATTCTCTGTGCGTATGCCGCGATACGATCCGCCTTCGGATTGGGCAAAGTAATCGTCGTACGCTGAGTCTGGGTATTCAAGGGATGGGAGTTCGATCTCCGGGGATGCAAAGGATATGTTTTGCGCATTGTTGAATGATGTATCGTCCCCATATCCGATCTCGATCAATAATCCTTTGCGCCACGTGGCTGGCGGATTGTTGTTGAGTCCAAGAAGAGATGCGAAGGATCGGCCATCCACAAAGTCCGCTGTTTTCGAGTCGGTGAGTTCTGCAATCGTGGGGGCGAGATCAATGTTGGCTGTCATTTGCGTTATTTCAGTGTTTGGCTCGATGCCCGGGCCGCGGATCATAAACGGGACGCGAATATCCTCCTCGTAGGGGGTACCCTTTCCGGATGGAACACTATGCTCTCCCATGTGGAATCCATTGTCGGAGGCGAAAATGATGTAAGTATTATCCAGCTGCCCATTTTCCTCGAGGGTCTGAACGACTTCTTCGACCAGACGGTCAATGGACTGCAGGGTTTGCGCCCGTTTTTTAAACAAGTTGTTTGCATCGCCGATGTCGAAATCATCGCCGTTGGACGCCAGATCACGAATGACTTTTGGTTTGTCCGAGAGGTCCGCTTCGTGAAATGAAGGACTTTGAGGATATTCAAGACCTTCAAATAAATTTTCGTCAGCGGGAGCCGGAGTGGTGGGGCCATGCGGACCAAAGACAGAGATCAAAAGAAAGAACGGTGAACGATCCGTTTCCCTGTCATTAATGAAGTTGATGGATTTCTCGCGGATCACATCCGTGCTGTAGTCTTCGGGGGTGCTTCCATATTGGACCAGCGGACCATTTTCATTCATGATGTAGTCGTAATACAGGTTGCTTTGCTCTTTTTGATATATAAATGATCGCCATTCCGTCCACCCCGGTGGCACATAATTCCGCCCGGCATTCACCGGATATCCATTTAAATATTTCCCGATCAGTGCGGTTTGATACCCTTCGCGATTGAGCCAGACAGCCAATGTCTCCGCCTCTTCGTTCCTCTTGAAAAAGCGCGGGAACCCCGGCGAATTTTCCAATATGTCGGTATTATGGGAATATTGTCCGCGCAGCATGGAACTGCGCGACGGGCAGCAAATGGGCGTGGTGATGAAATAGTTTGTGAATGTGGCGCCCTGCTCTCCGATCAAGGTGTTGGTTTTTGGAACGTACGGAAGCAGTTTCATATCCATGTCGTCGGTAAGGATAATGATGATATTGGGTGAGTTCTTGAAGATGCGCGTGTAATTGACGATATAAAAAAGAATTCCAGCAAAAAGGATAAGACCAAGCGCAATGACCCATCCTTTTGATTTTATTTTGTATTGCATACATAAACTCCGTGTTGAATATTGAAACTTTATTGCGCTGTGTTGCCGCCGTCCACCAAAAGCAGGTGGCCTGTTACAAAGGATGAATCGTCCGATGCTAAAAATAAAACCGCATTCGCGATCTCGTCCGGCTTGCCGAAACGCCCCATGGGAATGTATTCGCTGGACTCTTTGATGGCTTCTTCCATTGTTACCGGGTCGGAACCCTCAAAATAACCCTTTTCCATCCATCGATCCACAAAGGTATCGCCGGGGCAAATTGCATTCACGCGTATGTTCTCGCGCGCATGATCCAATGCCATTGCCTTGGTCATCATGCCAATTGCACCTTTGCTCATTATATATGGAAAAGCATTCTTCCCTGCAACCACAGACCAGTCGGAACCGTTATTGACGATCACACCTCCCCCTTGTTTTTTCATTTGCGGGATCACCAATTTGCACATGCGCCAAACCGCTGTGACGTTGATATTCAATGTGTCCTGCCAGACTTCTTCGGTTGTCGTATCGGCTGTGCCTTTCGTGACGATGCCGGCGTTGTTGAATAATATATCAATGCGATTGAATTCCTTAAGAGCGACATCCACGACTCTTTGGCAGTCCTCTTCCTTTGTGTGATCTGCCTCGACGAACACGCATCGGACTCCCTTCTGCATGCAATCTGTTTCGACGGCTTTGCCCAGGCTGGGACGTCTGCCGGTTAAGACCAGATCAGCTCCCTGGTCCGCGAAAAGAAGCGCGGTGGCTTTTCCAATTCCAGAGGTCGCGCCGGTGATGATGGCAACTTTATTCTTTAATCGCATGATCTCTCCTGTGTTTAAGCAAAGTATAATCCCCACTATGGACAGCAAGACTTTGAACGTTCTCGAATATCCGAAGATCCTGGAGAAGCTTTCCGGGTTCTGTGATTTTTCCGCATCGATGGATTTGGCACGGTCGCTTGAACCCACTGATTCTTTTGAGCTGGCAATTTCACGCCTCGCTGAGACCACGGAAGCGCGCAAGATTTTAGCCATGCAGGGAATTGGCGTGGGCGCAGCGCACGATATTCGTCCTGCGGCAGACCTCGCCGCGCGCGGCGGCGTACTCGACCCACATGCATTGCTCGATATTAAGTCCACGTTGATCTCATGCCGCGAATTGAAAAAGGCATTTGAAAAACGCGCGGAGGAATATCCGCGATTGTCGCGGCTTGCGAATGATCTGCCGGATACCTTTGGGTTGGTGGATGCCATCACACGCATTCTCTCCGACCGCGGCGAAGTGTTGGATTCCGCATCGCCCAAACTTGGCGACATTCGCCGAAGTTTGCGCGTGGCCAATGACCGGTTGATGAGCCGCCTGCAAAAATATGTGACCGATTCCAAAACGGTTTCCATGTTGCAGGAGCCGATCATCACCCAACGCGATGGAAGGTATGTGATCCCGTTGCGCTCGGAATTCAAAGGAAAGATCAAATCCATTATTCACGATCAATCTTCGAGCGGTGCGACTCTGTTTGTGGAGCCGCTGCCCATCGTGGAGGCAAATAATGAAATTCGTGAATTGCAACTGGCCGAGCGCGATGAAGAGCGACGCATTCTTGCAGAAGTTTCATCTCAAGTTGGTGAACATGCTTCGGAATTAAAGTATGGCGTGGAAAATCTCGCCGTCTTTGACCTTGCGCTGGCAAAGGCAAAATATGCCGAAGAGCTTCGTGCGAATGAGCCGGTATTGCATGAGTTGAGGGTTGTAAATTCAAAATCACAAGATGTGCGGCCTGCGAACGTTCCAACCTTGCAACTGATTCATGCCCGCCATCCGTTGATCGACCCGCAGCAAGTGGTGCCGATTGAAGTGGACCCTGCGCCCGGTACGCGCGCCATTGTGATCACCGGCCCGAACACGGGCGGCAAGACTGTTTCGTTGAAAACTGTTGGCCTCCTGGTTGTGATGGCGCAAAGCGGATTGCACATCCCCGCGCAAAGCGGTTCGGAACTTCCCTTCTTTCATTCGATATATGCGGATATCGGGGATGAACAATCCATCGAGCAGTCGCTTTCCACATTCAGTGGACATATCACCAACATCATCCGCATTTTGAAAAAGATCGATCATCGTTCGCTGGTGATCTTCGATGAACTCGGCTCCGGCACGGACCCGCAGGAAGGCGCCGCGATTGCGCGCGCGATCTTGAGCCATTTGCTGGAAAGCGGCGCGATGACTTTGGTTGCCACGCATTACCCCGAATTGAAAACGTTCGCGCATTCGACGGATGGCGTAGTGAATGCTTCACTGGAATTTGACATCAAAACGCTTCGCCCTACCTACAAGCTGACTCTCGGACTCCCGGGCAGATCCAACGCGTTGTTGATCGCGCAAAAGCTGGGACTCTCGCAAACCATTATCGAAGCGGCCCGTGCGGAGATTAATCCTCTGGATTTGCGTGCGGATAAATTATTGGATGATATTCGCAAGGAGCGCAACCGAACTTCGCGCGAGCGGGAGAAATTGGAAAAGGCTAGAACTAAACTGGAAACGCAATCGCGTGATCTGGAAAAGCGTTTGGAGAAAATCGAAGACGAACGCCGCGAGACATTAGCCAAGGCGCGCGCCGAAGGCGAATTGGAAGTGGCTGTACTCAAACGCAACATCGACTCGTTGAAGAGTCAACTCAAGAAAGCCAATCAACCGTTGACCGCCATCAAAGCCATTGAAGAGAAAATGGAAAAAATGGAAGAGAAGGTCGAAGCGCCGGTGGAGAGAAAGAGCGACCAGTTTTCAGTGACCAGTAACCAGTCGATCAAGCTGGGCGAAAAGGTGACTGTCAGCTCGTTGAATGCCGAAGGGGTGGTGACAGCTTTGGGTGAGTCCGATGCGGAAGTACAGATCGGGACGATCCGTGTGCGGGCGAGGTTATCCGATTTGTTGAAGAAGTCCGGCCAGCCGGTCCTTGAAGAGAAAAAGAAAGTTGCCACACGTGAAGCATCTTCTGTGAGTTCAAAATCGCCCGGCATGGAAGTGGACCTGCGCGGGTTGATGTCTGAAGATGCGCTCGATAAGATGGAGCGCTATTTGGAACAGGCATATCTTTCGGGTTTGCCGTTCGTGCGCATCATTCACGGCAAAGGGACCGGCAAGCTGCGGCAGGCTGTGCGCGAAACGCTGCGCGGACATGCGTATGTGAAATCGTATGAAGAAGGCGGCAGTACGGAAGGCGGCGAAGGTGTGACCGTGGCGAAGTTGAACGCTACTTAGTACATCCTGAAGCGTGCCTTTCGATTTAGTATGTTGTGGCGGTTTCAAATTCGTTTATAGAATGCCAGTGACGGGTATAATTTTGAGACCAGAGGAGCCATTTATGTCGATTGACGATGCCATAAAAAAAATGACTGACCTGATCAAAGCCGCATGTGGGAGCGCGGAGATCAAATCTGCGAAGATGTCTGACGAAGAAGCGCGGCTTTCGGTGTATGCACCCGTCGGCGACATCCAGAAGATCAAGGATGCGACCTTCCAGCCCGCGATCGATATGTTGAACAAAGATGGGATGGATGTGCAGGTCTTTGTATATGACAAGGATGCGCCGCCGCTGAAAGGATGAAAGGTAAAGGATGAAGGATGAAAATCCTTCGTCCTTTTTATTATGAAAAAGATCGATGGTCTAAGCTCTCGTGAAAATGAAGTTGTGAATTTGCTTTTGCTGGGGAGGAGCAACAAGCAGATCGCCCTGTCGCTTGGGGTCTCCGAGCGGACCGTTGAATTTCACTTGAAAAATATTTATATCAAGATGCGTGTCGGTTCGAGGGTGGAGCTGATTCTTAAGCTAGTGGAATCCACAGTTGTTCCTGAAAACGAAACAGTCGATAATGGCAGCCAGCCCGCTCGAATCCGAGCGGCACAAGCCTGGAGAAACCTGGTTTCTCTGATCAAGAAAGAGGTTGCCATGACCATGAAAATTTCATTCGAAGACGTGGAAAATTATTTACGAAGACATCCGGACATATTCAGCCTGGTGATATTTTTGACCGCCAGCCTGGCGCTTCGATACATTCTCTTTGACATTGGACTGTATTTTGGGGGTTCCTATATTTTGCTTGAACTCCTGCTTCTTTTTGCGGCCGCCCGTCTTGGCGAGATGTTTAATGGCACTTGGCGATTCCGTCCATTAATGGCGATTCTGGTCGCGGGGATGTTGCCGCTTCTGATCGGAGGCTTTGACCAGCTGTATTTGAACACCATCCTGCGATATACAGATTCCATTTCGGTTTCGCTTCCTACTTTGTGCATGACCGCCGAATGGTTAAAAGCGGCGGATGGAACTTTGTATCTTTCCACGCAGTCAAGCATCACATCAGATTTTGTCTGGTTCGTAGCGATGGCCGAGATGCTGATCGCTTTCTTATTGAGCCGTATGTTTGGAAAACGGCCGGATAAAGAGAATATGGTACCTGCATAATTACAAAGAGCCTCCTGTTTACAGGAGGCTCTTTGTAATGTGAGTGTTTTATCTAAAACGTCTTGCCGATGTACTCCGCCATTTCATTCGAAGTCCAATACCCGGTGTGGGCTGTTTTTGGATTGATCGAGGTTTGGATCTCATGATCTTCGATCAACCCCTTTTCGTTCGAGTATAGAAAATCCACGGGATAGGAGGCGATGTCGTAGCGGCTCCAAAAATTGACCCAGCGCGGCGTGCCGAGATTATCGCCCATCAACAGGCCGATGTTTTGCGGTGCGAACGTTTCGCCTTTGCGGAATTTATCCACGAGGGCCGTGGCACGCAATGTGAGCAGGCTGATCGGGGAACCGAAAGTGTACAAATGACGGATGCGCAGCCTGCCCGCCTTGATGATCTTGCGCAGCGCGTCCATTTCATCTTCGACCACGCCCTTCTCGCTGGTGTGGTCTCTCGTGGAAAACATGTGATACAGCATGTCGTGCGCGATGACACTGCCGGCGGAGTGGGCAAAGATGTTCAACGAAATATGATCGTCGCTTTCCTTGTCCATGGCCTGGAGCGCGCGGGAGATGTGATTGAAAACGTGTTTGCGCAAATCCTTCTCTCCGTCGGCGGAGATGTAATAGAACAGATCTGCGATGCCGAAGAATAGCAGGTCGCGTACATAGCCGGTCAGGCCGAATGGATTGGAATACGCGCCTCCCATCTTCTCCTTGACCTGCTCCTGGATCGTGCGCTCGACCTGCGCGAGATACTGGTCCGTGCCGCCGGCGGACGGTGTGGTGGGCACTCCCCAGGTGACGAAGATCGGCTTGCCTGAAAGCTTCTTGTCCGGGTACTTCCCCAGATTCTCTTTGACGAGCTTGAGAAGCTTTCTGTATTCCGCTTCGCCGCTGGAGGGGAATTTATCCGGCGAGATGCCATGAATGAACACCGGGACCTCAACCCATTGCGGTCCCTTTTTGGGTTCCAGTTTTGCACCTCGGCTCATTTTGCCTTCATCGGGGTAGTCATCTTTTTTTGGCATGGTCTCTCCTTTAGCTAAAACCTCGCGAAAGCGTTTTTGCCACTGAGGTCGCAGAGAAAAAGAGTTTTAAGTGCTCTTTCCCGCAAATCTCCGTGTACTCTGTGGCTGTTGGCTTTGCAAGAAATCCAATACTAAAAGTATAGGGACTTTCCACGGAAAAGCAATTGTAATTTTTGACCATGCCTTATCCCCCATTTGGTTGAGTGAAAATTACCCCTGGAGCGGGTACCATTCCCCGGCAAACTTCAAAATGCGCGGACGGATGTAAAAAGCGAACGGGTCGGCCTGCGGACGCTTCTCCTTGACCAGTTCCATTGCCGCCTGCGGGGCATATCCCTGCGCGATCAGGATGCACGAGCCCATCGTCACCCCGCGGTGGACCCCTTCGGCGCAGTGGGCGTAGACCTTTCCGCCGTTTCGGATCGTTTCGAGCGCCGCCTTCGCTCCATGGTGCAGGGCCTTAATCGGGATTGGCACCAGCGGAGAGTCGAACGTCGGAAGCCAGAGCAGTTGCAAGGGAGTCGGATGCGGGTCCCGTCGCGGCCAGCGCTCCACCCGCATGTTGATCACCAGCTTCACGCCCAAATCCCGCAGTTGGTTGTAATCCTCCCGGGAAGGGGTGGTGCCGATGAAGAGATCGTGGGTGATCGAGGAGAAATTCATGCTGAAATGGTATCACAAGACTTAATTGCAAAAAAAGCTGTACAATGATTGGAAAATTTACTTGAAGTTATCGTTTATTTCGAGATCGGCAGGTGAGTGATGGAAAACGCTTGGGTTTTATATATTATTGTCTCCATTGTTTTGATCGTCGTGGCGATGCTCTCGACGGTCATCGGCTATTTCTGGGCGTCTTCTGTCACGAAATCCGCTTTGCTCAAGCAGCTGGAAGACAAGGGCGATGATGCCTATAAAAAGGCGCAGGAACAGCTGCAGGAGTGGAAGGAAAAGGAGCTGGCTTCCATTCAAAAACAAATTTACGATGCGGCCAAGGGACGCGCGATCCAGGAAATGCAAGAGCAGGTAAAGGGCTGGCAGGAGAACGAGCTCAAGCAGATCCGCCAGCAGATGCTGGGCGGCGTTCAAGGGGAGGCGATCAAGGAAGCACAGAACCAGCTCGTAAAATGGAGAAATGACGACCTCGAAAATGCCAAGCGCCAGATCTGGGACGTGCTTTCGAAGGAAGCGGCACTGAAGCTCGAACAATGGAAGATCGAAACCGAGAAGGAGATCCGCGAGGACGAATTGGAGAAGAATAAATCGGTGACGATGGGGAAACCGACCGAACACATGGTGCCCTATATGCCCGGCTTTACCTTTAACCCGGAAGATACCCGCTTCATCGGCGGACCGATTGACCTGCTCGTCTTCGACGGGCTGGGCAATGGCGAAGTACAGAAGATCGTATTTGTGGAGGTGAAGACTGGGACCTCTGCGTTATCGCCCAAGGAACGGAATATCCGAGATGCGGTGATGGCCGGGAAAGTGGAATGGATGGAGGTCAAGGCCAGCGTGGAAGCGCCGAGCGTTGTGGTCAAAGTGCCGGAAGCCATCTTGAAGGATAATTTGAAGGACCGACCCAAAAAGAACACCGGGGCGTTGATCTTCAACGAACTGCAGATCGACCCACCGCGGCCCTCGCGAAACCAAACGGATCACTAAGCAGGATCAACAGAATTTACAGCGGACACATCAAGCGATGTGCCCGCTTTTTGTTGTGGGCCCAAAGCAGGGGAGAGTCGAAGGATGTTCGAACCTTGGATATAGGGATCATATAGGCACCATATAGCCATCATATAGACGTCATATGGCCAGGGCGAGCCATGGCCGAAGGTTGACCGAAGCTTGAATGGAGTTGGGAGGGGGGAAGTGGTTGGAAACGTTGAAATGAAATTGTAGGGGCGACTCGCGAGTCGCCCCTACATGATTGATAAAGATATTAACCGGCCCAGGTGGGATAAAAAATGCTAAGCAGCACGACAATTGGGATCAGGGAAATATAGGCAAATATAACGGCGAGAAAATTGATCCCCAACACCATCCACCACGATTCCGTTCTTGCTTGTTTTGTGCTGAGCGCCTGTCCAACCGTTGGCTTCTGGGATTCGTTGTACCATAAATAAATAATGATCGGATTGACAAACGTGATTGGAATCACGAACAGCGGGTTGATCGAGGCGAAAAAAATGGCGATGGAAGCGCTGATGGCAAGAGAAACCAGGTGCCCGATAAATCCGAAGATCACGCTTGCCAGGGCATGGTCTTTAGCGTGCAGACGGCTGTGATTGATCGCGATCATCACGGCTCCCGCCAAAAAACCGCCGAACAGTGCGGTGATCGCGGCCTGCCAGATCGAAAAGAAACGCGGCAGATTTTGGTAGGTCTGCGTTGCGTTGAGGTTATCCATAAAGCGCTGTTTTTGCGTTTCGAATTCCTCCCCGCTGAGGATGCCCTCATCTTTTAATAGCTTCAACTTCCTGAGGCCTTCAACATCATCATCGGGTCGAGCGGTTTCCGTCCGCTTTTCGGACGGCAGCACCGACAGGCTTAGGAATCTTTGTGTACGCTCTTCGTCTTCCGCGGTCGGCTGATAAAACAGGCGGGCGATCCATGAAGCGATCCATGTGATGATGTAGGCCGCGAGAGGTGCTCCCAGCAATATCACTGAAATGGGAAGAGCGATCCACCACTTTTGGCGCAGAACGGCGGTCAAGATAAGGGAAGACAGGCTGACGATCACCGCCAGGATGAACGGGAGGACAAACACGCCAAAAAGATCCATGGAGAGCTGGCTCGGGTCCTGGAATATCGGTCCCCCGGTGGTCAGAACGATGAGCATCATCAGTGCCCAGCATGAAATCACCATGCCGCTAATGGAAAGGAAAAGAAGGAATATGAAGTTTCTTCTTGGGAAAAAATGATTGCTTGATGTAGACATCCGCCGCTCCTGCCTTGTTCTTGTGATTGCTTGAATATATTATAAACATTGTGTCTGCTTTTTGGTTGATCTTCTCTATGTTTTACTACAAGGTCGCATATGAGGAAGCTGAGAGAATGTTGGAACGTTTGAAGGTTTGAAAGTGGGAAGTAACCTCCGCAAGTTGAGGTGCAAGCGGTCGAAACCAGCAGTGAAAAGTAAATATAAGATTCAATGATGTGGTCTCTCTCTACGAGGACTTCGCGATATGCCTCGTGAAGAACACGCAAGGCTGCTCAACCACCGTCAACAATTTTCTTTCATCTTTCTTCTTTTTCTCCCCTCCGTAGCTAAAATCTGCTACACTCCGCACATGGAAACCCTCTCCTCCGCGCTTGACCCCAACTCCGATGAATTCAAAGCCAATGCAGAACATAACCGTGCGCTCACGGCTGAACTTAGAAATCGTCTTGCGCTTGTGCGACAGGGCGGCGGTGAGAAATATCGTCAACGCCATGAGGAGCAGGGGAAATTATTTGTGCGCGAACGCATCGAACGATTGCTCGATCCCGGTGCGCCGTTCCTCGAACTCTCTGCGCTTGCGGCGGGCGATATGTATAAAGGAGAGGCGCCAAGTGCAGGTATTGTCACCGGCATCGGGCGTGTTTCGAATCGTGAAGTGATGATCGTGGCCAACGATGCCACGGTCAAGGGTGGCTCGTATTTTTCGATGACCGTCAAGAAACATTTGCGCGCGCAACAGATCGCGGAAGAAAATCATCTGCCCTGTCTGTATCTCGTCGATTCAGGCGGGGCCTTTTTGCCGCTGCAGGATGAGGTCTTTCCCGACGCACATCACTTCGGCCGCATCTTCTACAATCAGGCGCGCATGTCTGCGAAGCGCATTCCGCAGATCGCGGCGGTGATGGGCAATTGCACGGCGGGCGGCGCGTACGTCCCGGCGATGAGCGATGAAGCGATCATTGTCAAAGGCGCGGGCACGATCTTCTTGGGTGGTCCGCCGTTAGTAAAAGCCGCGACCGGTGAAGATGTCACTGCGGAAGAATTGGGCGGCGCGGATGTGCACACACGAAAATCGGGTGTTGCGGATCATTTTGCGGAGGACGACGATCATGCGATCGAAATCCTGCGGGGAATCGTTGAAACGCTGCAACGTTCACACGTGAACACGCATCTTTCCACGCTGGAAGTTGCTCCGCCGGAAGAACCTTTATACGCCGCTGACGAATTGTACGGCGTCCTGCCGCGTACGTTTAAAGAATCGTATGACGTCCACGAGATCATCGCGCGCATCGTGGATGGCAGCAAGTTCCGCGAGTTCAAGGCGCGCTATGGCACAACGATCGTTTGTGGTTTTGCACGTATTCATGGATACCCCGTGGGTATCATCGCGAATAACGGTGTTTTATTTAGCGAGTCTGCACTGAAAGCGACTCACTTTATTGAGTTGTGTGATCAACGCGGGATTCCGCTTTTATTTTTACAGAACATCACCGGCTTCATGGTTGGCAAGGAGTATGAAACTGGCGGCATCGCCAAGGACGGCGCGAAGATGGTCCATGCGGTGGCGACGACGCGTGTTCCAAAGTTAACATTGGTCATCGGCGGCTCGTTTGGTGCCGGTAATTACGCGATGGCGGGCCGTGCGTACGGTTCACGCTTCCTATGGATGTGGCCGAATGCGCGCATCTCGGTGATGGGCGGAGAACAGGCCGCGAATGTGCTCTTAACCATCAAGCAGGATCAACTCACTCGCGAAGGTAAACCAGCTCTCAGTGCGAAAGAAGCGGAAGATTTCAAGCGTCCACTATTGGAAAAATATGAAACCGAAGGCAGTCCCTATCATTCCAGTGCAAGATTATGGGACGACGGTGTCATCGCTCCGGATGAGACACGTCAGGTGTTGGGGCTGGCTTTGTCGATTGTGTTGAATTCGCCGAAGGAAGAGGGTGGGTTTGGGGTGTTTAGGATGTAAGGTATGGAAAGTAGTTAGTGGTGAGTGGAGGATTGGCGTGAAGTATTTGGAATGGCAAGCTGGTGTTTCGGATGAAATCAAGGGCGATTCACTTTGGAGGCTTGAAGTATATCGTCTTGCGTTATTTGCATCTGATATTGCATGGCAGGATGCGTTTGTTTTGAATAAGACGCCACTGACTCGCTCTTTGGCAGACCAACTCTATCGCGCAGTTTGTTCAATTTCTGCTAATATTGCCGAAGGCTATTCCCGTTCGACAGGAAAAGACCGCGCACGATTTCTGGAGTACTCCCTTGGTTCTGCTCGTGAAGCACGCGATTGGTATTTCAACTCCCATCACACTTTAAAAGAAGAAGTTGTAAATCATCGAATTAATTTATTGACTCAAATTATCAAGATGTTAAGTATTCTTACACCCAACCAGCGCCAAAAAGGAATTCGAGAAGAGCAAACCGAGTACATCACTTTACTATCATCAGATTTCAATTTCGATTCAGAGATTCCATTCTCTTAACTCACTTTCTACTTTCTACTTACTAAAAGGTCCCATGTCCCACGAAACCTCCACCCCCCACCATTTTTTCGCCCGCCTCGCCGGCAACTGGCGTGGCACATCAAAGCTCTGGCTTGAACCCGGCAAACTGGCCGATGAATCCCCTGTTGTTGGGACGATCCAGCTTTTGCTTGAAGGGCGCTTTGCGCTTTATCTGTACCAGGGCTCCATTGAAGGTGAACCGCAGCACGGCATGTTCACCTTCGGCTATAACACCACGCTCGAACAGTTCGAAGCCAGCTGGGTCGATAGTTTTCACAATAATACGGGCATCATGTTTTGCACGGGTCATGAGATCGAAAATGGATTTTCCGTCACCGGCAGTTTTCCCGACCCCAGCGGCGGACCCGATTGGAGCTGGCGCACCGAGGTGGAACTGCTTGATGATGAGTTGACCATCACTGCTTATAACATCGCTCCCGAGGGCGAAGAAACCAAAGCAACTGAGACCAAACTGTCCCGGATTAAAAAATAATTCCATTGAAGCCTTTTCTTTATTCGGATGGGTTTGTCGTATTTAGCGAGCCCTTGTGTATACAGGTTCTTTGTGCTTTTGATTGCTTATTGATTTTATAAGTTGATTAAGGTAATATCCTCGCCAACACTGCTTCACGATAAAAATACATTGTGTTGAGGAATGCATGGAAACAACCTCGTTACCCAAGTTTTGCCCGGTCTGCAAACTTCCAAACAAACCAAATGCTCTTGTGTGTGATTCTTGCGGGGCTGTTTTCGTGGATCTGCATCTTGGGGATGAAACCACAAGGAATATGACGGACCGGCGTGCCACAGACTTTGTGCGCAATACCGGTGAATTGAACGTACCGTCCAAGGGCATGGCCTTTTTTCTGTATGGAAAAACCGAACCCTTTGCCGTATTGAATGAGGATGTGATCTATTTGGGGCGGAAGGACAAAGAATCCACCGAGGTGTTTGTAGACCTCTCCGCCGTGGACGGTTTTACACAGGGGGTTTCCAGGAGACATGCCATGATCCAGCGCCAGGAAAACCGGGTGGAGATCATGGACTTGCACAGCAGCAACGGCACCTTTCTAAATGGTGCCCGATTACTCCCTGAAAAATTCTATGAACTGAAAAGCGGTACGGTGGTCCAACTGGGCCGTTTGAAATTGATTGCAATTTATTCCTGGATCGCAAATCGCTGATAGGATGTTTGGATGGTTGCCTCCAGCAAACCCCAGTTGAGCGAAGCGGGCAGGCTGTTCGACGCCGGCCAAAAGGCCGAGGCGCGGAAGCTCCTGCGCGAGATCCTGCTTGCCGACCGGAACAATCTGGAAGCCTGGATGTTGCTTTGGAAGCGGGGGATCTCAAGCATCAAGGAGGAATTGACCTGCCTTAGTAACATCATGCGGATCGACCCGGATAACGACCTGGCCCATCGTCGTTTCGATGAGCTTCGTTTGCGCGGGGAAATCCCTGTTTCATCGGGGAAAAGTTTTTCCGGTCCAACCAAAAAGAAGAAGAAACAATCCAACGCCCTGATCTTTTTGCTGGCCATGCTCGTGCCGATGATCTGCGCGTGTGTCTTCGGTTCATTGTCGTACCGCGCGGGATATCTGGATACCCTGTTGTTCGCTTCCAGCCTGACGCGGACGGCCGTTGCAGAGACGAATGCCAGCTGCCAGTTGATCATTCAAAAGGCAATGGAAGCATCTGCTGATTACTGCGATAGCGTTGGCTCCAACAAGGCGTGTTACGGAAACAACACGCTCAAAGCGGACCTTGCGCCCGGTACAACCGATTCCTTTGTTGAACGCGGCGACATGGTGGATGTGGAAAAATTACAGCGGATCGTTGCTTCGCCGCTCAAGCCTGACAGCAATGAATGGGGCATCGCCGTGCTCAAGGTTTTGGCGAATCTTCCGCGGTCATTGCCGGGTCAAACGGTTACGATGGTGGTCTTTGGCAACACCACACTCGATAACAAAAGCGGCAACCTCGAATCGTTTTTCTTCTCCAGTGAACTCGGTCAGATCCAATGCGAAAAAGTGCCCGACGATGGGATCATGGTCACTGTGCCGGATGGGGAAGGTGTTACATTTACAGTCAATGGCTCGGAACTTACCTTGATGGGCGATGCCAGCATTACGGCACGTAAGAACGAGAAGATGGAAATTAATTTGTACGAAGGCGCAGGACGGATCGTCTCCAACGGGCAGGAGCAATACTTTGGAGCCGGTCAGCAGGTGTCGGTGCAGTTGGGAGGCGAAAACGGGACAGAGTCCATTGGGGCCCCATCAGCCCCCACTTCCATTTCCCAGGAGGATATGGAAACGGCGTGTGCATTGACCGGTCAATTCTGCCAGCCGGACCAGATCATCCCTGTAACTGGCGAGTCTGCTCAACAGCAACTGCAGGAAGAATTGGGCATCACCCCCACCGCCATCTCAACCAGTTCGCTTGCTCCCACACAAACACTTACTCCTGTCTTCACCACCACGCTGGCATCGACTTCCACGTCAACCTTGTTTTCAACTCCCACACTCTTGGTTCTGCCAAGCAAGACCCCAACACTCGTTCCAACAAAGACAAAAGTACCTACGAGTGGTGGGGGTGGAGGTGGAGCAACTGCAACTCGTACACCCAGCAGAACCCCAACAAGAACTCCAACACGGACTCCTACCTTCACGCCGAGTAATACGCCAACACCTACGTCAACGAACACGGCCACGCCGACGCCGACAGATACACCTACACCTACTTTTACGCCGACCGATACGGCTACTCCTACATTTACGCCCTCTTCCACGCCGACCAAAACCCCGACCCCGACGGCTACCAATACAAAAACGCCCACACCAACGAATACGCCGGCGCCTTCCTGTGGTTTGATCACAAGTAGTACCGTTACTCTTTCCGGATCACCTTCGAAAGAGTTGTCAATGACCATAACCAACAACACCGGCGCACTCATCACCCTGGAAAGTGTGGATATCTCCAACCCGGATGGAGATAATTTGGTAAAGATCACAGCCGGCTCTGAAGAGATATGGAACGGCAGTAATAGCGGTACATCAAAGAGCTTCTCTTCATGGAGTGGTTCCGATTCAGATCGTGAAATTTCTTCCTCTGGCGGAACATTGGATATGATATTTACATTCCAAAATCCATTGACTGACGCAACCGCCACCAGCTTTGACTTTAATTTTGATAATGGTTGCACCCTCGGCGCAACCTATACTCCTTAATGGATGACTGTCGATTTTTAAGCTCATTCCCCATGCTGGTAAACGATTGGATTTAATTTCCCCAGATTGCAATGGTTATCATGCAGCCGTCTCTTAACTTGAACCAGCTTCGCCCCGGACTTCAATTTAATAAATATCAGCTTCTCGAACAGATCGGCGTCGGCGGGCAGGCTGTTGTATGGTCGGCGGAAGATCCGCAGGTAGGGCTTGTTGTTGCGATCAAGTTCAACGAAGTTCCGGAGGATGGGCAGGAGAAGATCGATGACGCACTCCTTGAGCAGGAACTTGGCAAATTAAACCTGCTGAGCCACCCGCACATTTTGCCGATCCATGATTATGGATTGACGGGTCAGGTTCGTTATCTGGTCTCGCCTTACATGGCGGGTGGATCGCTTTTTGAAAAGATCAAAATGGGGTCGATGCAGTTAAAAGACACGCTGCGATATATTGCTGAGATCGCCTCGGCCCTCGATTTTCTTCATCAAAACCAGATCATCCATCGCGACTTGAAACCGTCCAACGTGTTGATGGACTTGGGCGGCCGCACATATCTGTCGGATTTTGGTCTGGCGCGAACGGTCTCCAACACCACACAGGCTTTGCACACCGGCCGTGGGACACCGCCTTATGCTCCAGCGGAGCAACACAAGCAGCTGGTGATCACAGCCAAATCCGACATCTTCAGTTTTGGCATCATGTTATATGAACTGTTCACCGGTCAACTGCCATGGAATGGAGAAAGGATGTTGGGGATGCAGCAGTTGTATGCAAAGGCGGAACTCCCCGACCCTTGTGAGATCAATCCGCAGCTGCCGCCCCTGCTCAAGGATGTATTGCGGCGCATGACCTCGGCCGATCCGTCACTTCGACCATCCTCCGCCGTGGAAGTCATGAAGATGATCGAATATGTGTTCAACTTGAATGGCCCTTCTTCACTTTCGATTTCAAATAACGGACCAGACTCATCGCAGGATGCCTCCATTCTTCTGGACCAAAAGATGGCAGAGTGGGATTCGAAGAAGAAACAAGTGCTGCTGGACCCAACGCGATTTGCGATTGTGCATCTGGATCAACAGCGAAAAAAAGATCCCTCCATGCAAGGGCCGTTGGCGCAGTTCCTGCTTTATCATTCGATTGCCTATGGGTATCACGAAAACGATTGGTGGTCGAAAACTTCCGACCCGCGTGACAGGGCATCTGTTTCCATGTCCCTGCTGGCGGGTGGAAATGAAGTGATCGCAGTGCGGGTGCTCGACTTTATCTTCAAAGACTATACGGTCCTCTCGCTGGTAAATACCAAGGCATCCCCTTTATTTCCCATGCTATTCGATCTGGCGTTCAAGACCAAAAATCCCATGTTTGCTTCGCGATTGCTTTCCGGGTTGCGGTCCATTACCCCGCCCGATACCGCCTGGAATGATTCAATGCTTTCGATGGAGCAGGGAGCTTTACTGGGTAAAACGGCATTGATGCAAACAGAAGCTGGCGGGCAGGCCTTGCGCTTGATCGCTCATTTGCATTCCCTGGTTGCCCTGGAATATATTTTAAAGAATGCAAATCGGGACAGGCTTCCCTTCATTTTGTTGGAGATACAAAATTTGGCAGGCAGCTTGCCTTCCATCGTCAGCGGGACTGTTCGTACGCAGGTCTTTTTCGAATGGATCAACCAACAGATCACAGCCCAGCCTGCACGCCTCGCCGCCGGATATGCCACCGCTTTGTTGGGAAGCACCCTTGGCATCGCCTCACAGATCTATTTGACCTATCGCCTTCCCGATTTTATGGACCTTGCTCGAATCTCCTCTTCGCTGATCCAAGGTCTGCTTACCGGGTTTGTCTTTAGCTTCGGTATCTTCCTCTCCCGCCTTCTCACCGAGAGATTCAAAACCGCCTCTTTCCTTCTTCGGTTTGTTCTTGCCTCGATTGCCGGGACCTTCGCGATGAGCGCTGCCTTCTACCTCTTCCATCTTTTGTTTTTGAATACGATGCCTTCAGGCTTTTTAATTCCCCTGGGATGTTTTGTCATCGCGTGTTCCTTCTCTGTTGGGAGGTTGATCCCATGGCGATTTGTGAAAATGATCGTCTCGATTGCCGCAGTAATTGTTGCGATTGTCGGCACCTGGTGGATTCACAGTAATTTTTCCGCCTCCATTACAAGCCTCACCCCTCTTTTTCTTTACGACCGGGGTTGGGCCATCACCCAAATTGGATTTACTGCTTTTTGTGTCGCCATCTGGATGGGAATTTTAGGGCACGTTCCGGCGCTCGATATTCGGGAGGAATAATAAGTTGTCAGATTGTCTGGGGGATAAACGCGCAAAACAAGTAAAATTGTGCAAAGGTGAAAAATGAAAATCCTGTTGATCGGCGGTACACGTTTCCTCGGACGTCATCTTGTCAACTCAGCCCGTTCGCGCGGCCATATTGTGACTCTGTTCAACCGCGGCCAAACGAATCCCAACCTGTTTATGCAGGTCGATAAAATTCATGGCGACCGTGAAAAGGATCTGGATCAACTCACGGGTCATTGGGATGCGGTCATCGATACGTGCGGATATTTTCCGCGCATTGTGAGAATGTCCGCCGAGGCGTTGAAGGACAAAGCCGCCCATTATATTTTCATCTCCAGTATTTCGGTGTATTCCGATTTCAGCAAGATCGGCATCAAGGAAAGCGACCCGGTTGGAAAGATCGAAGACGAAACCATGGAAGAGATCACCGGCGAATCGTATGGTCCGTTGAAGGCATTATGCGAGAAGGTCGTGCAGGATGTGTTTGGAATTCGTTCGCTCATCATCCGTCCCGGCCTGATTGTAGGTCCGCATGACCCGACAGACCGGTTTACTTATTGGCCGGTGCGCATCGCACATGGCGGAGAAGTGCTGGCTCCGGATCGGCCTGAGGTTCTCACGCAGGTAATCGATGTCCGCGACCTTGCAAAATTCATCATTGATTTGATGGAACAGAATGTTTCCGGCGTTTTCAATGCCACCGGCCCTGATCATGAATTAAGTCTTGGAAGATTGTTCGATACCTGTAAGCTGATCGGGAACAGCGATGCAAAATTCAAATGGGCGCCGCCTGAATTTTTGAATCAAAATAATGTAGCCCCGTGGAGTGATATGCCGGTCTGGCTGCCTGACACGGGCGAAGACGCAGGCTTTGCCCGTGTGGATATTTCAAAAGCCCTTCGTGCCGGGTTGAAGTTTTTATCGTTGGAAGAAACCGTTCATGACACGCTCGAGTGGGCCAACTCGCGTCCCGCAGATCATGAATGGAAGGCGGGGTTGAAGCCGGAGCGTGAAAAAGAATTGTTGAACTTGTTAAATAACGATGTTCAATAAGATCCTCGTTGCCAACCGCGGTGAGATCGCCATTCGAATTATGCGTGCCTGCCGCGAACTCGGGGTCAGAACTGTGGCCGTTTACTCCGAAGCAGATAGAGATTCGCTGCACGTTCAATTTGCAGATGAAGCGATTTTTCTTGGGGAAGCAGCGCCAAAGGAATCCTATTTGAATGCGGATAAATTGATCGATGCGGCGATCCAAACCCATGCGGATGCCATCCACCCGGGCTACGGATTCCTTTCGGAGAACGCTTCATTCGCCGCCGCAGTTGATTCGGCGAAACTGACATTTATCGGCCCTTCGGCAGATTCGATCCATGCGATGGGCGATAAGGCCCAATCGAAAATAAAGATGAAGCAGGCAGGCGTACCGACGGTGCCGGGCTTTGAGGGTTTGGAAACGGAGGTTGATTTCAAACAGGCCGCGAAGAAGATTGGCTATCCTGTGTTGATCAAAGCCTCGGCGGGCGGCGGCGGCAAAGGCATGCGTGTGGTCAATGCGGAAAATGAATTAAGTGAGGCCATCGAATCTGCGCGCCGCGAAGCCTTAAATTCCTTTGGTGATGAGAGACTGCTTATCGAAAAATATCTTGCAGACGCTCATCATATCGAGTTCCAGGTCTTTGGCGATCAACATGGCAATCTCCTGCACCTTTTTGAACGGGAATGTTCCGTTCAGCGGCGGCATCAGAAGATCATCGAAGAGACTCCCTCGCCGTTGTTATCGCCGAAAATTCGGGAAAAGATGGGGCAGGCCGCAGTCGTTGCGGCCAAGGCGGTGAATTATCACAACGCGGGCACCATTGAATTCATATTTGACCCGAAGACATCGCAATATTATTTTCTTGAAATGAATACACGGCTGCAGGTCGAGCATCCCATTACCGAACTGGTGACGGGCATTGACCTTGTCCAATGGCAGATCAAGATCGCGACTGGTGAAAAATTCCCGTTTGCGCAAGATGACTTCCATCAGCATGGACATGCCATCGAATGCCGTGTCTACGCTGAAGATCCTATGAATAATTTCCTGCCCAGCACAGGCAGACTCCTGCAATTCATCGAGCCGCGCGGCCCCGGCATTCGCGTGGATTCCGGCTTTGCTATCGGCAACGAGGTGGCGCATTTCTATGATCCATTGCTGGCGAAGTTAATTGTCCACGCGGAGAATCGGGAAACTGCCATTCAAAAAATGCAAACTGCCTTGTGTGATTTTGTTGTGCATGGCGTAGCCACGAATATCGATTTCATGCAGGCTGTTTTGAAACATGATGATTTTGCCAATGGCAGAGTTTCCACGAAGTGGGTGGAACAAACTCTGGAGTCGGGAAGTTTGCTTCCCGCTGTCTTGCAGCCAGCTGCTGAGCTCCAGAATCTAATCGCTGCTGCCTTATCTGATATCCTCTTTGCTGGTTCAAAACCACAACCTGCTGTTTCCAATGAGACCGATCCATTCAGCCCGTGGAAATCATCAATTGGATATCGAATTGGAGAAAATAGTAAATGAAATTTACTCGCAAGGAAATTTTGCGTGCTATTGAAGCTAGTAGTATCTTGGAGAAAGAATTGCGAGATAACTTATTTTTAGGCGAGTTACTTGGTGATCCCAATAACTCAAATATTCATTACAGCCTGGAGCGTATTCCTAACATCCATCAAAGAGACGTTTTTGAACGCAGGATAAAAACAGGACTAATACAAGATAGTGATGAAGTTGCCAAATCAAATGCAAGGGCATTGCAAAAGGTGGTGACTTTTATAGAAAATAACCCGGAAGATTATGTTTTTACGGTTATTTTGAATTGCACTCACGAACATTTTACAGTCTGGTGTGGTTTGCTGGATGACCATATTGAAGTTCTGTGTGCCTTGAAAGGTGGCCATATTCCGGATTATTTGCTCGAGAAGAAAATCGAATGAAATCCATATTTGGTTCACAAACCATTGAAATAAATACATCCGTTGACGATTATTTTGCTATTTTGGATGGTAAAACCGTTGTTGTTAAAATTCTTCGTGCAGAAAACGGGCGGATGGATTTGCTGATCGATGGTGAACGGATCACCGCCTATGTTTCGTCGGATGGCGCGAAGCGCTGGGTGACGATCAACGGGCGGACCGTGATGTTGACGAAAACCTCGGGCGCAAAACAAGGTGTCCGCCATGAACATGCCGGAGGATTGATCGCCCCCATGCCGGGTCAGGTACGAAGCGTGTCTGTGGGCGTGGGAGATGTCGTTAAGAAGGGCCAGACCCTCGCCGTGATCGAAGCCATGAAGATGGAAATCCGCATTCAAGCTTTGAAAGATGGTGTTGTAGCGGCGCTTCTTGTTCAGGTGGGTCAAACGGTCGAAAGAGAGCAGATCCTTATTGAGCTCGTTGATAAATTGGAAAGCGAAAACGTTTAAGCCTGAAAGCATTCCAACGGAGGCAGTATGGCTGGAAAATATTTTGAAGAGTTGGAAGTGGGGATGCACTTCAAACATTCGGCTGGGCGGACGATCACCGAGATGGATAATGTGCTGTTCTCATCGCTGACGATGAATACACAGCCGCTGCATGTGAACGAGGATTTTGCATCGAATACTGAATTTGGCCAGCGCATCGTGAATGGGATCTTTACGCTGGGCTTGGTGGTGGGCTTAACCGTTTCCGACATCAGCGAAGGCACGATCATTGCCAATTTAAGTTATGACAAGGTGGTACACCCGAACCCGACATTTCACAACGATACGATCTATGCCGAGACGGAGGTTCTGGAAAAACGCGAGTCGAAATCGAGAATGAATGTGGGGATCGTGAAGTTTAAACATTGGGGAAGAAAACCGAATGGGATAATTGTGGTCGAGTTTGAACGAACGGCGATGTTCCTGAAAATGGGGCAGAGGTTGGATTTTCTGCCCTAGTACCGGAGTTGATCACCTTACAGAATCCTTTCAACGGCGAAATGCAAATTGATTTAAATCCGGCATTCATGTACTATCCGGTCTGTATTTCGAAATTTTTTTCCTGAATGGATGGCTTGTATGAACAATCAAACCCCCGGAGTGGGTACTCAATCTTTTACTAAATTTTGCCCGGCCTGCAAGCTGGGTAATGATGCCAATGCGCTTACCTGTATCCATTGCGGCAGCTCCCTTGACCTGATCTTTAATCGGTCCGTCAAAGCGGATAAGGAAACTCAATATGCAACTCCATCCAATGGGCTGGCTCTGTATTTTGCCGGGACAACAAAGCAAATTGCAGTTACAACCGATGACGAGTTTGTGCTGGGTCGTAAGACTGAAGGCGATACGGAAGCCATGGTGGACCTTACCTATCCGGATGGGTTCGCCATGGGTGTTTCAAGACGACATGCAAAGGTGCGTTCCACGGGAAATGGATATGTGATCACCGATCTCAACAGCTCGAACGGCACGTGGTTGGATGGAAAGATCCTGCCTCCAAGCCAGCCAGTTGAGCTGCCCAGTGGTTGTACAGTTCAACTCGGTCGCTTGAAACTGGTGGCGATCTTCAATTCCGGGTCCGGCCAAACCCATTGATCTGATGATCTTAAACCGCGAAGACACCTGTCTTTGCGGTTTTTTTTTTTTTTTATTTACAGCCTAAACCAACGATTAATGCTATCATCGGAATGGAATCATTTCATTATTTTGGAGTATGTATGCATTCACGAAGAGCCCTTCTCTACATGCCGGGTGATAATTGGAAGATGATCACCAAATCCATCACGTTGGGTGTGGACTCCATTTGCATGGATATGGAGGATGGCGCGGCGGTTAATAAAAAGGCCGAGGCGCGTGAAACCATTATCAGGGCGTTGAGGGAAATCGACTTTGGCGCAAGTGAAAAACTGGCGCGGATCAACTCCGTGGGTTCCGGCTGGGAGAAGGACGATATCGAAGCGGTGTTGCCGTATCGCCCGGATGGGATCGTAATTCCGAAAGTCGAATCTTTTGAGCAGGTGGATTGGGCCGGCAGGATCATTGAAGGTGCCGAGCTGCAGCATGGCTGGCCGTTGAATTCGATCCGCATTTTGATCGGTGTGGAAACGGCAAAGGGAATTCTGAATCTCAAGGAGATCGCATCGCATCCGCGACTGGATGCTATCATCTTTGGCGGAGAGGATTTTGCCGCATCGATTGGAGCGACTCGAACGAGAGATGCCGTCGAATTATTGTATGCGCGGCAGGCCGTGATCGTTGCCTGTGCGGCAAATGATTTACAGGCAATCGATATTGTCACGATCGATTACAAGGATTTGGATGCGCTGCGAGTCGAATCTGAGTTTGGGGCGGGGCTTGGCTTCAGCGGAAAACAGATCATTCACCCGAATCAGGTTCGGGTGGTGCAGGATGCGTTTACTCCATCTGAGGAAGCCATTGCCCATGCAAAGCGCATCGTCGAGACGTTTGAAGCAAGTCAAAAAGAGGGGAAAGGCGCGTATTCCTTGGATGGAAAAATGATCGACATGCCGTTGTTAAAGAGTGCGCAGAAAGTATTGGCTCGGGCAGCCGGGAAATAAACTTCGAGGAGAAAAATTTGTTATCCATTGTGTATGGTTTTTTTTCCGCACTCAGTTGGGGTGCAGGTGATTTTACAGGCGGTCTCGCCGCACGCAAGGTCGGTGCTTATCGATCCGTATTTTATAGTGAAGTGATCGGCATTATCGTTGTGCTGGTTGTGGTTGGTTTTTCCGGCGAGTCACTCCCATCTCTCAGAGCGTGGTGTTTCGCAATGTTGGCCGGCGCATTTGGGACTCTCGGGTTGATGCTTTTATATCACTCGATGACTCTTGGGTTGATGAGCATTGCCGCTCCCGTCTCCGCTTTGCTGGCGGCGGCGCTTCCTGTGGTAGTAGGAAGTTTTACACAAGGGTTTCCCCCATTCCTTACCTTCCTTGGATTTGGCTTTGCCCTTCTTGCTGTGTGGATGATTTCCCAGGGGGAGGGTGTGGTAATCACAGATGTCTTTTCGCATCTTGCGGACTTGAAACTTCCTTTGCTTGCAGGCATTGGGTTTGGCTTGTACTTTGTTCTCATGCACGAAGCTACAAAGACCGGCGCCACCATCTGGCCGATGGTGGCCTCCCGCGGATGCGGTATGTTGTTGATTTTCACATACATGCTCTTCACACGCGCTTCATGGAAAGTGGATTCCTCTGCCTGGCCGGTCATCACCTTGAATGGCATTCTCGACATGGGCGGGAATTTCTTCTTTATTCTCGCAAGTCAATCGGGCCGCCTGGATGTAGCCTCCGTATTAAGCTCCCTGTTCCCCGGTGCAACTGTTGTGTTGGCATGGGTATTTCTGCATGAAAGACTCACGCGTAATCAATGGGTCGGCATTGTATCTGCATTGACAGCCATTGTATTAATGACAATCTAAAATTGGAGAGAATTTATTTATGGGTTCTGTTTTGGAACATAATCTGGCATTACAGCAACATGGGCAATTTTCCGCAGCCGATCTCGAAGCAAACAGGCAGGGACAGTATTCCCCTGTCCAGTTAAAGCGTTTCGAGGAGGCACGGAATTTCATGCAGCATTCCGCTGCCAGGTATGATAACAAGGGACCGGTTGTTTCGCTGATCTTTGGTGTTGGGTTTCTTGCCTTTGTTGTAGTTCTATATTTTGTGGGGGTGTTCGATATTTTGCAGAACGTATTGGGTGGTTTGTTCCTCCCGGTCATGGCGGGAGCCGTAATTTTGGCCGCTTTATTTATCCTTGTCATTGTCCCGCGCCAGTATCAAGCCAGTGTGGAAATGGCCAGGGCAATGGGCACTCCCCTTGCGGCGAGTCCGCTGGGTGAGATTCAAGTGATCGAAAGCCAGGCGGAGGCGTACACATCCCAGGGTGGTATCAATCGACGGGGTCATCAATCAACCCGTGTCTCTCACATACTGCAAATGGATGGGATCAAATTTAATATCACTGCTTCTTTGCAGGAAGTCATTCAATCGAAGCGGAAATATCGTGTTTATGCCGTGAATGATCAAGGTGCCTGGGTTCTGTTGAGTATGGAGGCGCTTGAGTAAGTTTTAGATGGTGCCTCTCCCCAAAAACTGTGGTAAACTCTTTTCGCTCTCGTTGGAGAGCGAACGTTTTGGGACAAAGTTTTGATCATTCCGAATGATCCGCCCGGCGTGCATCGTCGGGCATTTTGTTGGGCGGGTTCCCTTGCAAAAGTGGACCTTGATTGGCAATACGTAGTTAGTCGGAGTCATCGAAACATCCCGCATTCATCGTCACCTGTTGGCGAACAAAAAGGATTCAAGATGACAACCGACTTTTCTTCTTTAAACCTCCGTGAAGAGATCACGCAGGCCATTACCGAACTCGGATATTCCGAGCCGACTCCCATTCAAGCAGGCATGATCCCCCTCATGCTCACCGGCGTGGATGTGATCGGACAAGCGCAAACCGGCACCGGCAAGACCGCTGCCTTCGCCCTCCCCATTCTCCATAATTTTCAAAAACAAAAAAATCCGCAGGCACTCGTGCTTGCGCCCACGCGTGAACTTGCTTTGCAGGTTGCCGATTCGATGATCGAGTATGGCAAACATCTTAACGTGCGCGTGCTTGCCGTGTATGGTGGCCAGCCGTACAGCCCGCAGATCAACAGCCTCAAACGAGGTGTCGATATTGTCGTGGGTACCCCTGGCCGCTTGAATGATCTGATTGAGCGCAGTGTCCTTAACTTGAGCGATATCAAGACCGTCGTGCTGGATGAAGCGGATGAAATGCTCAACATGGGATTTGTCGAAGAAGTCGAAAAGATCCTTTCGATGACTCCCTCCGAGCGTCAGACCTGTCTTTTCAGCGCCACCATGCCCGCGCGGATTCGCACCCTCGCAAATCGCTTCATGCGGGACCCTCAATCTGTTACCGTTAAAAGAAGCACACTCACCACCCCGCACATCGAACAACGCTATTACCTTGTTCACGACAATGACAAGATCAATGCCCTGACACGCCTCTTCGAGATCGAACCAATTCACAGCGCCCTGATCTTCGCCCGCACCCGTGCAGAGACCGGGCAGCTCGCCAATGAATTGGTCATTCGCGGCATTCCCGCCGAAGCCATTCACGGTGACCTCGATCAGAATGCCCGCGAACGTGTGTTGGGACGTTTCCGCGCCAATCAATTGAAAGTGTTGGTCGCCACCGATGTCGCTGCCCGCGGTTTGGATATTGATGATATTTCTCATGTATTCAATTTTCATCTTCCCGATGATGCCGAGGTCTATGTCCATCGCATTGGACGCACCGGTCGTGCAGGTAAAGCCGGTATCGCTATCACCCTGCTCTCCCCGCGTGAGAAGCGCCGCTTGCGTGAAGTCGAAGCATTGACCAAGCAAGTCGTCGCGAAAATGGAATTGCCCACGCCTGCCGATATCATTAAACATCGTGAATCTCAAACGGTTGAGAATCTAAAGATCTGGCTCGGTCGCGGACGCTTCAAACGTGAACTTGAAATGGTCCAGGAGTTGATCGATGCGGGTCACGATGCTGTGAATATCGCTGCTGCCGCGATCAAGATTTCCCGTGGCGATGAAAAGCAGCGCCCGATTGCGGAAGTCTCTGATGTGAAATCTGATTTCACCCGCAAGCCCGAACGCGATTTTGGCCGTGGCGGGAAGCGCGGCGAATCCTTTGGCAAGAAGGAATTTGGCGGCAAACGCGATTTTGGAAAATCCCGCCGTGATTCACACGAAGAAGGCATGGTGCGTTTGAAGATCAACAAGGGCAAAGCCAATAATATCCGCCCGAGTGACATCGTTGGGCAGATCGCCTTTCATGCCAACATTCCCGGTTACACCATTGGAAAGATCCGCATCGAGGAAAAGCATACCTTTGTGGATGTGCCCGAAGCGTCCGTGGATATCGTCATCAAGCACAGCGGCAATTACAAAATTGGAAAAGAAAAATTCAGTGTTGTAAAAGCTCAATAGGAAAACAAGGCTTTCGAATTCTTTGGGAATTCGAAAGCCTTTTTATTTAAGTGAGTTTAGTCATTTTGACAAATCATCCCCCGCGTGGGACAATTTGCATTCAATTTTGAATTGTGAAAGAGGAATTCGATGACCGCACAAAAAAGCAAAAGACAGCAGCGTCGCAGCAGGAACTCGGGCAACTCGCGATCCATCACCATCGGCGTGATCGTGGTCGGTGCATTGCTGATCGCAATTGCATTGATTTACCCGAATATGAAACCCATTGCGGAAGTGATCACCCCGGAAGCGGTAAGCCGCCCGCAGGCAGATGGGTTGACCGTTGGGGATGTCAATTCCCCCGCAAAGATCGAGGTGTTCGAAGATTTTCAATGCCCTGCGTGTGTACGATTCACGCAGGACATTGAGCCGCTCGTGATCTCGCAGTTGGTGGAGACAGGCAAGGCATATTATGTTTTTCATAATTACCCATTCCTGGACAGGAACAGTACCACAAAAGAATCACAGGATTCTGCGAATGCCAGTTTGTGCGCGAATGAACAGGGTAAATTCTGGGAATATCACGATACCCTGTTCGCGAATTGGAACGGGGAGAACGAGGGGAATCTCAGCAAGGATCGTCTGATTGAATTTGCCTCTGCTGTTGCGTTGAATGTGGATGACTTTACCGCCTGTGTCAACGAAAATCGTTATGCAAATGATGTTCAGGCTTCCTTTGATCTCGGAAATTCCATGGGCGTGAGCGGCACGCCTTCTGTTTTTGTCAACGGCCAGCAGATCGCGCCGGGATATATTCCATCCTTTGAGGATATTGCCGCTGCGGTTGAAGCTGTTCAGAAATAAATACACGGTTGATAAGAAGAGCGCCTCGCAACTTAGTTGCGAGGCGCTCTTCTTATGTTTCAGGATCCTTGCGTGAATAATGCCGCGCCTACGATCCCGGCTTCGTTTTGAAATTGTGCCGGGACCACCTTGCTGTGCACATCGAGCAGCGGAATGAATTTGTCGTGCTGTTTACTGACACCACCGCCAATAATGAACAGGTCGGGCCAAAACAGTTTTTCCATTTGATTCAGGTAGGCATTGAGCCGCTTTGCATATTTCTTCCAGGAAAGGTTCTCCTGTTCGCGCACTGAATCGGCGGCTCGGTGTTCGGCATCTTTGCCATCCATATCCAGATGACCAAATTCGGTATTCGGCAATAAATGCCCGTTGTAGAAAATAGCCGTGCCAATGCCGGTGCCAAGCGTGATCATGATCACTGTACCGCTGTTGCCTTTGCCCGCGCCGAATTTCATCTCCGCAAACCCGGCTACATCCGCATCATTCCCGACCTTGCAGCTGTTCCCGGTGATATTAGTGAACAGCTTATCTGCATCCATGCCCACCCATTTTTGAGAAATATTCGCGGCCATCATCACCACACCATGTTTGATGGGCGCAGGGAAGCCAATTCCAATCGGGCCGCGCCAGTTGAAGGATGCCGCAATTTCCGCGGCCACTTTGGCGACCGGCCCGGGCTCCGCTTTCTTCGGGGTTTTGATGCGGACTCGTTCTGCAAGTAACTCCCCCGTTTTGATGTTTACCGGTGCCCCTTTGATTCCAGAACCGCCTACGTCAATTCCGAGAACATCCATGTCGTCTCTCCTTTGTGGTGATGGGATTTAACCACACTTCCAACAACGGGACAATTGTTTTCAACAAGTCGCATCCTGCCGGGTTCTTCGCTATAATTGGATCAACCATGTCAAACGATAAAAATAAAACCGTGTGGACTTCAGAGCAGGGTGATCTGCGTAAACAATCCGTATCGCCCGCAAAGGGTGCCTCGCTTCCGCCTCAACAGCAGACCGTCTATCTGCATCGCGAATCCAGCGGACGCGGCGGCAAGGCGGTATCTCTTGTTAAAAATCTCCTGCTGTCCGCTGATGATCTGAAAGACCTTGCCAGGAAGTTAAAACAGGATTGTGGTACCGGCGGAACGATCAAGGACGGCGTCATTGAAATCCAGGGGGAGCACCGCGAGAAGATCGCGGAAGTGCTGCAGAAGCTGGGGTACAAGGTCAAGATCGCGGGCGGATAAACGATCTGACCTGCCCTGCTTGTTGTATTTTATTCACTTGCAACCCATGTGCGGCTTTCTTCCATGAGCTCCCGAAGTATGTTGATCGCACCAGCGATGGATGTGCCTGAGCGATTTAATTCTGCAAAAGCACTTTCCACCCGTTCCTTTAGATGAGCAGGGGATTTTTGAAATCCGTCCGCGAGTGCAACCGCACCTTTTTCATTCATCCAGTATTGTTCATTGATCGCGAAGAGCACCTGCATCAGGCAGGTAACGGCGCGAAAACAAGCTCCGGCAGCATACGTTACATCTCCGCGGCTGATGCTTTTCTGCGCAATGGAAAGCGAGAAATCCACCTCCCACCAAAACGAATCGATAACCGCTTGTTTTAAACGCGGAGGATATGGGATCACTTTTTCTTTTAGTGTTTCGATGGTCCCATTCCTGTCCCACTGTGGAAGACATAACGCCACTTCCGAGAGATAGATGGATGAGACAAACCCGAATGGATGCCCGGGCTGATAGACGGTTTCGATGCGTCCCTCGCGGCAGTCGTTGATGATTTTTGTTACCTTATCAAGGTCGCGGTAGATAAAGTCAACGGGCAGGCCGCCTGCTTTAAGCCATCCGCCTCCGTTGATCCACGGTCCCCATCCTCCGCTGGCTGTCACCAAATGATCGCGATGCTCATCGTCGACCTCTTTTGCAATGCGGGTCAGCGCTGTCAGGTCGATGGGCGCGGACGGATGGTAGTAGATTCCCAGGTCGATATCCGAGGTCTCTGTATGTGACCCGCGTGCGCGCGACCCGCCCAGCACCACCGTTTCAATGCCGGAGACTGTTTTCAATTGATCTACGATGTCTGCAATTAAGTTTGAAGTTTCCATGAAACGGCTAGCTGGATTTTTCACCCAGTTCTATTTTGCGGGTTGTGTAAGTGTCATAATCCGGAACCAGGCGGTCATAGACCTTGTCCATAAGCGGGGACGAGATCATGAAATCTGCCGAGGCGCGGTTGCATGCGATCGGAATGTTCCAAACCACGGCCATGCGCAGAAGCGCTTTTACATCCGGGTCGTGAGGCTGCGGTTCCAGCGGATCCCAGAAGAAGATGAGGAAATCCACCTTGTTTTCGACGATCTTCGCGCCGATCTGCTGGTCCCCGCCGAGCGGTCCGCTTTTGAGGCGGATGATCTTCAAGCCAAGCTGCGTTTCCAGGATTTTTCCCGTGGTGCCGGTGGCATAGATTTGATGATGGGCAAGCAAAACGCGATTGAACTTGGCCCACTCCACCAGGTCCCGTTTTTTATTGTCATGCGCCACAAGGGCGATCTTTTTGTCGTGTTCCATTGGATATTTTTTTTGAGGCATGATTCTATGTGGCTCCTTTTTTCATATTTGTGCCTTAAGGATTATAGCATTCGGAACAAAAAGAGACAGCGCCATGCTGTCTCTTTTTGTTTTGCGTCTGTGTTTATGGAGTCTCTGGGATCGTATCCACGGTTTGTAATTCTGAGTTGAATTGACCGAGCAGCGCGTCCAACTGATCGGCCACAATGTCGCTTTGCGATATCGCGACTGTGGGCACAACGGTATCGGTGGGCTGGACTGTGGGAACTTCCGTGGCCGCCAATTGCGTTGCGGTGGCTTCGAGTGCCGGTGCGGACGTTGGTTGTGTGACAGCGGGTTGAACTGCCTGGGTTGGCTGGTCAGGCTGTTGTGAGTTTGAATCGCGGCGCAGGCTTCGGTTACAACCGGTCAGCGCGGATAAAACCAAAATGGAAAATAGTGCGAGGGTCAGGAATTTTTTCATTTTGGTTCTCTAATGGGAATTCTTCCACTCGTTCAGTACTTTAACCAGATCGTTTGTGGCTTGTGCGATGGCGATGTGTGCGCTGCGCAGGGCGAGGCGGGCACCTTCCACCGTCTGTCGTGCGGAATTTAGATCGGTCACATTGCCGCTGCCGTCGAACCCGTTGGCGGATGCAATGATGCCCGCAGCCTGGTCGTGATCTGCTTGTGCACCGGCGATCGTGGCGTTGAATTGAACAAGCGCCGCCTCCAACACGCTGACATCCTGGCCTTCCGCCCTGGCGGCGTCGATCAGTTGCTGCGTGGTTGCGGCGATCTGTGCGGATTTTTGTAAATGGGTGGTTTGCTGGTTGACCCAGTTTTGCTCGCGTTTGAACAGATTGGAAAGCGCGGCTTCGGCGGCGTCCTTTGCCAGCGGGGCGATCGGCGTGCGGGTGACGATCAACTGCGGCGCGTCCGCTTCCCCGGCATAGGCGGATTGCGCCGGCAGGAACAGGATTCCCAGCGCAAAGACTGTGACGAGAACCGGCAGGAAAACGTGAGTTGTTATTCTTTTCATTCTCTTCTCCATTTCGTTTTACGAACGATGTTAATCGACCCCGGTTATCGTCTGATCATTTTCCTGTAAAAATTCTGTAAAAATATGCGATCAACGAAACGACCGGGGATGGATTGGAGGAAAAGAAAGCAGCGGGGGCGTACTCTGGTCTGCTCGATATTCGTACAGTTGTCCGACAATAATCCTGTACTAATCCTGTACTAATCCTGTACTAGTCCTGTAGTGCAACTTCGATATTGCTTCGTATTAGGCCCTCTCAACCTCCCTGACTGGTGTTTGGATGCCTTCGGCGGTGATGGAAAGGACTTTCCGTACTTCCGAATAAAACCGGGCTGAACTTCGTACTATATGTGAAAGGCAAGCCAAAACGTGACCAGTACGTACGGAACTATCGAAGAAGTGGATGACCGCGACCTGATCGCCTGTGCACAACGGGGGGATCGTCAGGCATTCACCGAACTGGTCTGCCGACATCAAAATGGTGTGATCGGCCTGATCTATCGCATGTGCGGTGACCCTCAACAGGCGGAGGATGCCGCCCAGGAAGCCTTCGTTCGCGTTTGGCAGAACCTGGATCGTTACAAACCGCAGCATTCCTTTCGCAGCTGGCTGTACCGGATCGCCGCCAACGTGGCCTTGGATTCCCTGCGCCGCGAACGCCCATCAACGGAACTGGGCTCACTGCCTTTGGCAGATGCCAGCGCAGGGCCGGAACAATCCGCAGAAGAAAGGCAGCGCGCTGTGCAGGTCCGCAAGGCCATTGCACGGTTGTCCCCGCCGCTGCGCATGGTGCTGATCCTGCGTGAATATCAGGAACTGTCGTATCAGGAAATCGCAGAAGCGCTCGACATCCCAACCGGCACGGTCATGTCGCGGCTGAGTACGGCCCGCTCGCAACTGCGTCAGGAATTGCTCGTCTTAATGGAGGAAGCATGACTTCTCATGTGCTTGAATGGCTCGGTGCCTATCACGATGGTGAATTGACCGCAGGCCGAAGGCGTCAGGTGGAGGACCACTTGCGGGATTGTTCCACCTGCCGCGAGGAATTGGAATCACTGAACGAACTTTCATCCCTGCTGAAAGCGGATCCTCCGTCGCTTCGGACTTCCCCGCAGCGGTTTGCGGCGCACGTGCAGTTGCGGCTGCCTCATCAGGCGGCGCGGTCCACCCGTCGAAACACAGGCCAGCTTCCCCGTTGGGTATTGGGCGCGCCCCTCGCTCTGATCGGTATCTGGGCCTTCTTACAGTCAGCCTTATGGGTGGCATCCCTGGTTCTGGCCGCGGATTGGGCGCTGGGTCCGCGCGTGATGTTCTTCAGCAATTGGATCACAGCGGAAGGATGGCTTGGAAGCATGGCGAGCCTGTTCCTGCTCCATGCCGGCCTGCTGATCGGCACCGCCGTTCTTTGGGCCACCTGGATGGCCTTCTGGTGGGCCTGGAAGCAAAACCTGAATTTTGAACTTTCATCGAATCAAATACAAAAGGAGGTGTGACATGAATCACATCAATATCTTAAAACGTGCCCTCAATATCACCATCAATTACCGTGCCTTATGGATCTTCGGCATGCTGCTGGCGCTCACCGCAGGCGGGAGCGGCGGCAACGGCGGCGGAAGCAATACTTCCTCCACTGGCGATCACCCCGGCTATAACGGGCAAAATCCATTCGGCGAATTCCCACACATCACGCCGGAAATTTCGAACAGCATCATTGCCATTGGCATCGGCATTGCCTGTTTCATCCTGCTGCTGGTCGTAGCGGCTGCCATCGTTCGTTATGTTTCAGAGAACGCCTTGATCCACATGGTGGACGAACACGAAAAAAGCGGCGGGAAGTTGACCGTTCGTCAGGGTTTCCGCCTTGGCTGGTCGCGCGCGGCGTGGAAAATGTTCCTGATCGATCTGCTGACCGGTTTGAGCATTATGGTTGGTTTTCTGCTTCTGCTGGCGCTGGCCGCCCTGCCCCTGCTGGTGTGGCTGACGAAGAGTGTACCGTTGCAGATCGTCGGCAGCGTCATCGCCGGCGGACTCGCCCTGTTGGTCATCTTTGCGCTCATTATTGCATCACTGGCCGTCAGCTTGATCGTGCTCTTTGCGCGGCGTGCCTGTGCGCTGGAAGACCTGGGCGTACGCGCTTCCATTCGTCGCGGCTATGAGATGGTCCGGGGCCGGTTGGGTGATGCAGTATTAATGGGCGTGATGATGTTCGGAATCGGCTTGATCTGGGCGCTGATAACCATCCCGATCTTCCTTGCCATCCTGGCGGCTGCCGCACTATTTGGCGGGCTGCCCGCCCTGTTGGTCGGTTCGATCGTCGGGTTGTTTGCAAGCGGGCATACTCCCTGGATCGTGGCCGCCATCGTCGGCATCCCGCTCTTCCTCATCGCCATGGTCATCCCCGGTGCGTTGATCGGCGGCTGGCAGCAAGTTTTCTCATCCACCACGTGGACCCTGACCTACCGCGAAACGCTCGCATTGGAACAGGTGAAGGGGAAGGACGAACTCCCCGCGCCGGAAACAACGTAATCCATAATCAATAAGAACAGGCTTCCCACGGGAAGCCTGTTCTTATTGAACCAGACACTGATGATCGTAGTATTATGAAACTATTTTTTTAACCCAATCTTTTTTCGTATTCGATAAACTCCCTGAATAGTTCTGGAACAATGTGAGCGTATTCTTCGCGCAGCGGATTTTTCAACGGGGCGACTGTTTGATGCCACATCAAAGCTTTGACAATGGAGGCCACGCATCGGGATAAAAAGTAAGCTTCGTGCAGTTTTTCCCTTGACGTAAACTTTTCCCAGGGTTCCAAATACACATCAAGCAGCTCTTGCATTTCAGGGGTGAAGGAGAAATCATCCAACTCGAGCGCGATCTCGATGCTGACGAAGAACGTGCGCAGGGAAATGAACGGATGCGCGATACAGCCATCGCCCCAATCGAATAAGGTGATGCGGCCATCCCGGACCAGTACATTGCCATCGTGAAAGTCGCCGTGATTGACCGTTTCAGGGATTCCAAAAGCGGCCAGGGCGTTGCAAATCTCAGCAAAGCGCGGAACAAGCTCCTGCGCGTGATTGAATTCTTCGACCGTTAACCCTTTGGACTGGTCCACTAACATGCTATCGCCATCGGCTAATAATTCTTTATAAAGCCCTGGAAGGTGTGCAAGCCGCCAATCCGGGATTCCAAGTGCGAGCAGCTCTGAGACATGTTCCACGCAACTTAACTGAACTTCAGAGAACAACTTGATCACCGGCTTCCATGGCTTGATATCTTTTGTTGGCCGAATGGACGCACGCAATGCCTCGCCGCCATCGCGCATCAACATCCAGCCGCGAGTTGTGTCCGTCGCAACAAGCTCCGGCAGGGCTTTGGGATGCAACTCCGCCAGTTTTTGAGTCAATGCAGCTTCGTAGACCGTCTCAGGGGCAGTGGCCTTGAAAAATAACATGCCTTGATCTGTTGGGATGCGCAGGACTGTTGACCATGGATAGATGTGCGGCTGTTCGATATCACCGCTCATTGAAATGCCGTGTTTGCCAACCTGCTCATAAATCCATTCGTGCACTTCCTTTTGCCAGGCGGGGTCCTGCCAGTGTAATGATGATTCAGTTGCCATTAGTTTAATAAAGCCTCCAGGGTGCGATTGTTATCGGCGAGCCGATGGGAGAGTGTGGTGGCTAGCCAATTATGTAAGCGGATGGCAATTTCGGGGTCATCCCGTTCGATCTTGCGTAATGCATCCACGGTAAGACGATAAACAATACTGGCTTCTGTGGCGGTGATCGTTGCCGTGCGCGGTTGATTAAGATAAACCGCGATCTCTCCAACCACGGTGCCTGCGCCCATGCTTCTCAAGCGGATGAATTTGCCCGGGGAAACTTCAAGGTTGGCCGCCAGCTGACCTGACTCGATGAATAACATACTGTCCGGTGGATCCCCCTGATGAAAGACCGTATGCCATTCCTTCATTTCTTCACGCAAGAGATACTTGATAAAGCGTTCAGATAATTCCTTCCCGAAGATATTCGTGAGTTGCCCCTGCATGCTTGCGGCACGGATGAGCAGGGATGAGGGGTCCGCATTCAGGATGCGTGTTTCACACCACTCGGCACCGTGGTCCAGGCTTGGGAAATAGTGTAATAATTCCTCGGCATCTTCCTTTAAATCACTGCGTTCAAATTTTTTTCGCATATCGCTGGTGACTTCCGTAAGAAGGAGATGGATGTTGCTGGCTTTGGTCAATTGATGAATGCGCACCATGCTCAAGACTGCGGATGAATCCAATGCACTGACGCGGTGAAAATCAAGGATGATGTAGTTTAGTTTTTCCTGCGCCCGGTCATTGATGCGCTCGCGGATGCGGTTCAACAAGGATTGCGCGGTGCCGAAGAAGACGAATCCCTGCAGACGCAAAATATGGACCTGGCCGCCTAGGTCGCGTAATTTTTGATAATGCTCGATGGGACGTTCGATATTGCTGCGGAAATTCGAACTGTTTAGCACGTCGTTGACCACGTCGATATGACCGTAGTTGATCGTGAAGAGCACGATCGCGCCGAGAATGCCCACGGCCACGCCTTGCAGGAACCCCACTGACCCGACGACAACGAGAATTGCAATGACAAGAAAATAATCCAATTTTGGTAAACGGAACCATGCATCGTAGGCCCACTCCATCAAAAAGGATCCGCCGAGGAAGAGCAGCAATCCACCGACCATGAATTTGGGGATCAACGCCAGCGCAGCGGAGCCGGAGAGCAGGACGATCAGCAACATCAGGATGACGATGACATTGACCAATTTGCTGCTGGCTTTCATGCGCACTGCCAGGGAGGAGATGCCAAGATAATGATAGGCCACACTGCTGCCGACAAGACCGGACGCAAGATTAGCCAGACCCATCACCGCCAATTCGCGGCGTGGGTCCATGTCTTTTTGTGAGATCAATTCCAGGGCGCTGACGCTTAATAACAACGCAATGATGCTGATCATCGCCGCTGCAAACAGATTGGTCCCCTGGGATGCGATCATGCCCCAATCCACTTGAGAGAATAGCGCGAAGTCCATCGGTTTCCACATCGAGCCGCTTTGGAACGGCCCCAGTAACCATCCGCCTGCTTGTAATCGATCGAGACTCACGGAAGACATGCGCGCAGCGATATAAAAGATCGCAATGGAAAGGATCAATAAGGACGGCGTGACCAGAAAATGCCCGAAGCGGCGCGAGCGGGAGGCGATCAGGAGAGTCAAGGCGAGGAAACCCCCCGGGACCCAGCGAAGCATGACGGAGGGTAGAAAGAGGCGGGCGAGCTCGTGTGGATCGGTCATGATCCCGAATCCGCCTTTGACGATCAGCAAGCCGGTCCCGGCGATGAATCCACCGATGACGGGATAGGGAATGAAACGAATGAAACGGCTGAGGTTGAACCAGCTCACCAATAAAAAGAGCAGACCTGTGAACAAGCTGGTGAGCATCACCGTGACGAACACAGTGGCGAAACGCTCTTCGCCGGAAGCTGCGACCATGGCGGAGCCGATGGAAAGCGCCACCACGCTGAGGATCGCAGTGGGACTATCCTGCGGCCCGGCAGTGACGCCCCCCATGGAGTTGGCGAACAGAACGATCAATTGTGTGAGGATGCCGCCCACGATCCCAACGCCGATGCCCAGCCCGGCATATTCTGCCAGCGGACCGGAATAGATCAGCACGGAAAGAGAGATCACCTGCAGCAGATAGATCGCCCCGATCACAACGCTGATCGTGGAAATGGTCAGTAACCTGCGCGGCTGCAAATCCTGTTTGAGTTCGTTGAACATGTTCACCGTCTTAATGAGGGAATGATTGACTGCGGGAATTGTAGAATGAAACGACTGTGATGACAAGCAAAAAGGATAGCCCAGGCTATCCTTTTTGCTTTTTTTGCAAGGTTGGTGGATGGATGATGTTGATCAGCCGGAAAACTTATTCGTTCGTCATCAACTTGACGTAGATCTCCTCCAATGCGGATTCGCGCATGGAGAGATCCACCAATGTCCATTTTTTGGCGGAAACGGTTTCCAGCATTTCAGCGATCTTATCCACTTCGGCGGCGCGGAAGATGTAATTGCCATTGATCGATTCGTAATCCAGTTTGTCGTCTGAATGAAAGATGACCTGGTATTCACGTTTGCCCAGGCGGGCACGGATGGCTTCCATGGTGTCGAAGACCAGCAAATGTCCGTTCTTGATGATGCCCACGCGGTCACAGATGGTTTCCACGTGGAATAGATTGTGCGCGCTCAAAATGATCGTCTTGCCTTCACGTCGCAGGGTCTTTAAGTAATTGATGATGAAGAACGAAGTCAGCGGGTCCAGCCCGGAGTTGGGTTCATCGAGGATGAGCAGATCGGGGTCGTGAAGCAGCGCACGCGCGATGGCGGTTTTGCGCTTCATGCCTTTTGAGAATTCACCGGTCAACTTGGTCTTTTCGTGCAGATCGAGCGAAGTGAGCAGTTCGTCAATTCGTTTCAAAGCCTTTTGACGCGGCATTTGATACAGCTCGGAGAAGAATAATAAATATTGCTCGGCGGTCATCGCTTCGTACAGCGGACTTTCCTCCGGCAAGTATCCGATCTTTTGTTTGATCCTTGTATTATTTCCTTTTTGAATATCCTGCCCCATCACGCTGATCTTCCCGGAGGTGGGCTCCACCAATCCTGCGATCATTTTCATCGTGGTGCTTTTGCCCGCGCCATTATGACCGATGATGCCGACGATCTCGCCCTGCTTGATCTCCAGGTTTAGATCATGCACGACGGTCGTGTTCTCGTACCGTTTACTGATATGTTCAAGTTGAATCATGCCGCGATTTTATCTCAAAGTATATGCGGAGCAATTCTCAATTCTGTAATTTCAAACGGTCCTTGAGTGTAGTAAACTCGCGAAACTTATGAATCAAATCCTTGTGATCGCATGGCGCGAAGTAACGCGTTTACGAAAAAGATTCGGCGGTGGGGCGAGTCCGCTGGCGGTTGTGGGGCTGCTGGCGCTGATCGGCCTTTCGGCATATTTTTTACGGGACTCGGTTTCGTTGGGTGCCGGGCTGTATCGTGTGGGCGTCTCCGGCGATGTTCCCTTGATCGAGGACAGCCGCTTTGCAGTCCTTTCCCTCACCTCTGAAGAAGGGAAGGTATTTCTTGAAGACAAAACCATCGATGTGTTCATCGATGGTTCGCAGGTCATTTCACGCCCGGATGATCGGTCGCAGTATGCGGTCCGTGCATTGAAACAATATATGGAAGCTGCGGAATTGACCCGCGTCGGCAACTCGTATGACGGAGAGTCCGCGTTTCCGCTGAGGGTGGGGATCAACTATCTTGACGCTTCGCAGCCGACGGGTGGGCCTGATGCGGCGGCACCGGCAGAAGTCATCATCCCATCCCTGACCCCGCCTCCCGCGCCGTTCACCCAGGTGCTGATCACGTTGATCTACATCATGCCGATCACGTTCATCAGCATCTTTTTCACCAGCAGTTTTATGGATGAAAAGATGAATCGCCGCCTGATCGTTTTGCTGTCTGCGCCGGTTACACCGTTTCAGATCATCATGGGCAAGATGCTGCCTTATGCGTTGTTCGCGCTTTCCACCACTGCATTGATCGCCTACTTCACGAAGACAAACGTTCTGCTTGCGCTTGCCATCTTTGCGCCGACCACGCTTTTTATCTTTGCCATTTATTTGATGGTCCCATTGTTTTACCGTACGTTTAAAGATACGACCTTTATCGCCATGCTGGTCACCACGTTGACCACCGCGTACCTGATCTTCCCGGCCATGTTCACGAATGTCAATGACCTGTCGTATATTTCGCCGCTGACCCTGGCGGTGAAAATGTATCGCGAGGAACCCTTCGGCTGGCGCGAATATTTATTCCCCTCCTTCCCGATGACCGCGATCTTTTTATTAACCATGTTTGCCGGCACGCGCCTGCTCAATGAAGAATTTTTGATGGGCTACAAACCGCTGACGCGCAAGATCAGCGATGCCATTTATTTGATGCTGGCGCGCTCCAAAACTTATCTCTCCGTGCCGTTGTGGAGTCTCCTGGTGATTCCCGCCGTGTACATGTTCCAGATCCTTTTCCTGACGTTTGCGACCAACCTGCCGGTGCGTTTGATCCTGGGCTTTACGTTGATCGCTTCTGCTGCGATGGAAGAGGTCATTAAAAGCATCAGCATTGTTGTGCTGGCCCGCCATGATAAGGCGGGGTCCTGGCGTGACTTGATCGGGTTGTCCTTTCTTTCTGCGTTGGGATTTTTGGTCGGCGAAAAGCTGTTGGTCTTGATCTCGATCCGCATGGTTTCAGAAGCGCCGGTGGCGGGCGCGCTGTTCGGCGTGGGGTTGTTATTGTTCATCCCGCTGATCGCTCACTTTGTCTTTACATCCATCGTTGTGCTGACGCATACAAAGCTGAAATTTCCCTATCCGCTGGCAGTGGCGGCCGGGACCATCGTTCACTTCTTCTATAATGTTTATGTGCTGCGAGGTGGGTTTTGATCTTCCCTGTGCTGGCTGTCGTTAAAAAAGAATTGACTTCCGTGGTGCGCGATGGGACCATTGTGATCTCGATCCTGATCCAATTGTTCATCGCCTCCTTTTCTTCGGGCTTGCTGCTGGGGATGTTGTCTTTATATGACGCGGATACGATCGTGCAGTTTGGCGGCAACATCAAGATCGGCGTCGTTGACTCGGCGGAGAATCGACTCGCCTCCCTGATGCGTGAGCGTGGATTGCAAGTCATGGAATATGCCACGTTGGCAGAGGCGAATGCGGCATACTTCCACGGTGAAGTGCTTGCCGTGGTGGATACTCCGCAGGATGTGAACGGCCTCACACAAGTTGATCTATACCTGCCCGCCTCTGAGACCACCAGCTCGTTGATCCGCATGGTGATCCAGGAGCCGCTCAAGGGATACGAAAATTATTTGCGCACGGAAAAAGGGATCGAGCTGCGCTACGCGGACTTGAAAGGCAAGCCCGCCACTTCGTTTGAGTTTGTCTATTCGGTGTTGATCCCCATGTTGATGTTCTTCCCGGCCTTCGTGGCGGGCAGCATGTCCGTCGATTCGATCACGGAGGAAGTGGAAAATAAAACCTTGCAGACGCTGCTCTCCGCGCCGTTGACGCTCAACAGCATGATCGCCGGCAAGATCATTGCTTCGGTGATCCTGGCCTTTTTGCAGTGTGTCGCCTGGCTGACCCTGCTGCAATTGAATGGCATCGTCATTCAAAATACCGGCTGGATCCTGCTGCTGGCATTGATGATCGCGGGCATCACCTCCACTTCTTCGGCATTGAGCGCGGTGCTGCTCAAGGACCGTGAACGCTCACAGTTTATTTACTCGTTGATCCTGCTTGCCTCCGCCGCGATCAGCACTTTGTTGAATATTTCCCCGATCACAACCATGTCCCGCTTTGCGATTGGGGATGCGTATACCAGTGGGTTGAATATCGTCATCTTCGCCGCGTTCCTGGCTGGCCTGTGTCTGCTGTTATCAAAATTATCCCGCAGATTGCTTGTGTAGATTTTAATAAAGCCCCTCTGCCCGGTGCGGGATGGCAGGTCAATTCTCGGCGGGGTCAGAGACCCTCGCCGAGCGGGGAGCACTGAGAGGTGTATCACTGATCAACAAAATGACACTTAATAATTTGAGGTTGTTGCATTGCATCTTTGCGATCATAAACAATTAGATAAATATTTCCATCTGGAGAGACACTAGCATGAACAATATTCCCCGACGTTACAGGTTTAAGTGTTCCCATTTGTTTTGCACCATCAGAAACTGAATAACGTGTAAAAACAAGTTCGGGTAGATCAGGCAAATACATATAAAACCAGCCATTTTCATCAATTCCGATTGAGGATACACGGGCTTTTATCTCATTATTAATGTTTGTTGGGGCTTTCAAGAAATCGCTGGTAACATCAATTTTGTATAAATAAATGTTCGAACTTGCCCCGCTGACCCCGCCTATAGAATCACTCCACGAAAATGGATTTTTAATCGCATCAAAACCTGTAGACAATTCATCCCATTCACCTTTTTCCCATCCTTTGTCAAAATAAGCTACTCTTTCACCGTTGAGTAGAAGTCCACCTCGAGCGTCAATCCATATAGGCTGCCAAACAGGTAGTTCAAAATTATAAGGATATGGCAATTTAATGTTTTCTACTTCGTGGCCATCTAGAGATAGCACACCAGCTTCTTGAATGCCATAGGGGATGATTATATTTTTTGGAGTTATTGCAATACTGTACCAAGGTGCTTGTAAAGTTTCTTTCGAAAATTCTAAGAAATAATATTCCGGTACTGGAATTATCTGGACAGGCTTTGAACTTTTTCCATCATACTTTAACAAGCGGTGATTCGCGTAATCCGCAAAATAAACTTCATTCTGTGAATTAATTATTAATGGTGGAAGTAAATCGTGTGACCGTCCCAACTCTACCGGGTCACCCCATTGTTCCAAACCAGAACCCCAGGTTGTATGCACGTAAGTGTTACAAGTAAATTCCTTTTCGCTGTACCCGGAGGCACTGAGTTTAGATAGTTGCAGGGAGGTATCAGCTGATATATAGCCTTGGTCTTCCGTATATCTGCATGAAGATACAGAAAGCGCAAACAAAAGCAATATAAAGAAATATGGTTTCATAATAAGCCCTCATTGAGGCGGTAATTCTGGGTGTCCAAAAACTAAGTATTTTAGAGTTGGCAATTTATTTATTACTTCTTCTACTGAATGCTTGACAATTGTGCCATCATCTGGATTACCTTCAATTATATAAATTTTATCGGCAGTATTGCCATGCACCTCAGCTACTAGAACAACGTGCGTAGCGTCAAGAATCGAATCTGGTTGATTTCCAAACTGGAGCACCATAACATCTCCAAGCTCTGGTAAATCAGGCGGCGAAGAAGGGTTAACACCTATCTCCCATTCATGCCAGCTGTTTGGATATAGCAGATTAAGGTATCCATAAGATGAACGAGGCCAACGATTGGGATACTGAGCAGATACACTGGGAAATAAAGTTTCAAGATTATATCCTGCATTAAAGTACGACCAATCTGGTATGTCACCGCAAACAAAAGGCGTTTTGCCGCCTGTATAATTGTATACATCAGGTATTCCATCCCAGGCGAACCTCATATTAGGAGTTAAGGTTGGCATAGGAACATCCTTATATTCTGCCACACCTGCTAAAGGCGGATAACTATTCTTCTCATTCGGGTAACTACCCCAGAAATGATATTTATCTGCTTGTAGAAGGAGCTGATGGGCATTTTCTGCAATATGGCCACCAACAGTTGCCTCCCAAGGTGTCAGTGGTCCAGTTTTGTATTGCTGATAGACCAACATAGAATTTGGAGTTGGAGTTGTGAATACCGCTGTTGATGTTATTGGTGGCATTGCGGTTTGTGTCTGAGAAACCATCGTTTGCATGATTTGGGCGGCGATAGTGTTTACGACATTAGGTTCAGGTGTTAATTGTTTTGAATTGCCTCCAAAGATATCTTGTATTGCACCTTGAAAACTCCAGTCAGAATCCCAAAATTTCCACCAAGGTGGATCAGCTTCCTGTACCGGTATGGCAAGTGGTTTTCCCCCACCCAAATTCGCTTGCTCCTTCTTTTGTTCCAACGCCGCAAGGCCAGCCCACCGTGCCGCATTCGCATCATTGATCCTTGCCTGCTGTTTCGCTTCTTCCTGTTTCGCCAACCCCTCCCATCGTGCAGTGGATGCATTATTCGCGCGCTCCTGCCTTGCCTTCTCTTCCTTTTGGTCCTGCCACCTCTGGCGGACCGCATCCTCCGCCTTCTTCTGACCCCAACGCTTCTCGGTATTGGCACGCTTCTCTTCCTGTGCCTCCGCTTTGCGGCGCGCCTCTTCTTCTCTTTTCTTCTGCCAATCGGCTAACGTCGCACCCAC
>JAEURJ010000011.1 GCA_016789305.1 Anaerolineales bacterium
ATACTTCGAGATCATGGTCGGCTTTACGCCTGACTCAAGTGTGGGCAATGCCGTGTTGCGGGCATGTTCCTCTGTGGATACATGGTACTTGCAAACAGGCTCTGGACTCCCAGGGTTTGTGAGTATGGCGATTGCTGTTCCGCCAGGATGTCGTTCCTGGTTCTTGACTGCTTCCGGCGGCTATGTGGATTTTCGTTCCATTGACGTGGAATACATCGGTCCACCGTCCACTGCCACACCCACCCCGTCGCGGACACCCACGTTCACACCGACCATAACTCGCACGCCGACAGCAACCTTTACACCCAGTCTGACGCCGACGTTGACCTTCACGCCGACCATGACGTATACGCCCACGGCGACCTATACCAATACCCCATCGCCCACACCGACGCCGCTGCCGCCGCAAATTACAGGAGTTGTGGTTTGTGATCTGTGGGGCGATGCCGGTTGGTGCCGAGGGAATGAGACTCTGGAACTCTCTGCCGGTGATCCGCAGGGGTTTGATGTGACCATCGCCGGTGATTTGAACGGAGTACCGTTTACATGTGGAGATTCCTGTGACTTGCCTTTACCGGAGGGAACTGGTACAGCCAACTACACTGTGACTTCAACCAGTGGGCGGACCGCCAGTGGTTTATCCACATGGCAGCGGGATGGGACGCCACCTGATCTTGAAGTCAGCCTTCCGCCTGTTGATGGCAGGAGTGGCTGGCACATCTCGGAAGTGGACTTGTCTGCTACGGCAACAGATGTGATCTCTGGACTTTCATCCCTGCTGGCAAGCGCTGATGGTGGAGCAAGTTGGGTCACTCCACCCATGCACTTCACAGATGGGTCACATGCTGTCCTGATATATGCCGGGGATGTGGCTGGAAATGAAGTGACGGTATCCAAGGTAATCCGCATAGACACTGTTCCTCCAGTTGCTCAAATCGCTTCCCATTCCAATGGAGAGGTTGTGCAGGGTGATGTACGTTTCAGCGGAAGTTTGGTGGATGGTACGTCCGGTCCGGCGGGTGGTGACATCTCGGTTGATGAAGGAAATACCTGGCAGGCAGTCTCGATAAGCGCAGGAGATGGCTGGTCTTACATCTGGCATTCCGGTGAAGTTCCCAATGGCGAGTACACCATCCAGATGCGCGGCAGGGATCGCGCCGGCAATGTTGGCAATTTGGTTTCAGTTGCGTTGACTGTTGACAATGCGCCGCCTGCTGTATCGATCACAGAACGATGGTGGATTTGGGAGACCGGAACGCTGAAGGTTTCCCCCAATCGCTTTCCGATTGCCAGCATTCAGGTAACGATCCGTGATCCGCAAAAGCGTTGGAAGGAGTTGGTGTTGGACTTTGATCCCGGCAAGAATTCCTATATCGTGAAATGGGATCGGCGGTTTGGGGATGGAACATTGGCGCCGGTTGGGGAATACCCGGTTTTGGCAGTAGCTTGTGATGTGAATGGGTTGTGTGGGCGGGATACTGGCCGAATCGCGATCCCAGTGATGGCGACCTCGACCACCACGCTGACGCCATCGCCAACTGTAACGAGTACCCCGACACCATCAACAACACCGATCCCAACACAAATAGTGCTTTCAGCAACACCGGTTTTGGTAACGCCCTTTCCTGAAAAAACTCCAGAGCCTTCTCGTTCCTCTTTTCCGCTTTGGCAGGTCCTTGGATTGCTGGGCTTGTTCCTGGTGGTTGCATCCGCCAGTGTTGTGGATCCCCGTCCGAAGGCATTGAAACGTTTAAGTGAGACATTAGGGATAATGTCTGCTCAAGCAAAAGATGATTCATTCGATAACAAACAAAATTAAGAAGACAGAAAAGGATATATAAAAAATGGAAATAATTCTTGCTATTGTAGTAGCTTCCGCTGTGATCTTCTTTGGAGCGTTGATCAGCATGGGGAATGAAAGACAAAGGAAAGCGATTGATGGTCTGCGAGAGCAGGTAATCCTTTGGGCGGTACAGGATTTGAAGATCAAGCGCGAACATTTGGCGCGGACAGCACAGGTTCCTGACCCATTAAGCTGGCTTAATAAAACTGCCTCAAAGATTTTGGGAAATGATCTGAAATTGTTGATAATTGAGACTTTCGATGAGCCACGATCATTAGTCTGCGCATCTGGCGACAGCAGTGTAAAAATAATTTTTTCGCCGTTTTCACCTGCTGACATTCGCCGAATGAAGAGTGGCAAACAAAACCCTTTATCGCAATTTGCAAGCCAAAACCCCTTGTTCTCCCTTCCCCGAGGCACAGATGTCCATGAAATCTCCGTTCTGAATGGCGGGTTTCTCTTCGACCTGGAATTACCCCTTGCATGGACGAGGCTGACTGGACAGGAAGTATCCCATATGGAACAGATTTGGGTTTATGTGTCTTCCTAAAAAAATCCGGCAAGGTATTTGGAGAAGAACCTTTGAGGCAACCGTCCAAATAACCTTTATCATATTTTTATAATCGCTTTACAGTCGCTTCATTGGAGAATCCTATACTAACGGCATAAAACAACACACAACCGTACGAATCACAAACAACAGGAGACAATCCATGAACAAAACTTTATCCACAACCCTGACCGTCCTCGTAGTTCTCGCACTAGCGGCAGTCATCTTTTTCGCAGGGAGCATGTATGCCCGCGCGAACGCTTTCGGACCCTCCGTGATGTTCGGCTGGAACAATAACAACAGTTACGATCCAGGCGGGATGATGGGAAATGGACGTGGACCATCCATGATGGGTGGCTACGCTAACAACAATGCCAATGTCTATGGGCCAGGTGGAATGATGGGCAACGGCGGTAATATGATGAACGGTTATAGCTACAACAATGCCAATCTCACACCACTGACGGTTGACCAGGCAAAAACCGCCGCCGAGAAATACCTGGCAAACATCAACAACTCTGACCTGCACATCGCCGAGGTTATGATCTTCGACAATAACGCTTATGTTGTCGTCAAAGAAACCAGCACGGGTAACGGCGCGTTTGAACTGCTCGTTGACCCCACTTCGCAGATCGCCTACCCCGAACACGGTCCCAACATGATGTGGAACTTGAAGTACAGCGGCATTAATCATCAATATATGATGGGTGGAAATGGCTACGGCATGATGGGCGGCGGAATGATGACCGGATACGACAATATGATGAGTGGCTGGAACAACACTACCCCAACTGATGTCTCCGCCGAAATGACCGTCACACCTGAACAAGCAATCGCGTACGCCCAGCAATATCTCGATGCGAATAGCTCTGGTGCAACCGCTGCCACGAACCCGATCCAATTTTACGGCTACTACACCCTCGATTTTGAAAAGGATGGCAAAGTGACTGGCATGTTGAGCATTAACGGCTATAGGGGACAAGTTTTCCTGCACACATGGCACGGAACTTTCATCGAAGAAGCAGAATAACCTGAAAGATTACAAGAACAAAATGCGCCGAGATAAGCCATTCGGCGCATTTTTCTTATCGGGATTACCATTACAATCGTGAATATCAATGTTGACCGAGTCACTTTATCGAGGTGAATATGACAAAAATCCTTGTGGTAGATGACGAACCTTCCATCACTAATTTGGTCAGTGCATATCTTAAGCCCGAAGGGTATGAAGTCTACACTGCCGCTGATGGTAATGCGGGACTCAAAGCTGCGCGCACTTTCAAACCTGACCTGATTATTCTCGATGTCATGCTCCCTGGCATGGATGGGATTGAACTGCTCTCACGTCTGCGTCGAGAATCCGAGGTCTATGTGATTATGCTTACAGCACGCACCGAAGAAACAGACAAGATCGTCGGGTTGTCGGTGGGTGCGGATGACTATATGACCAAGCCATTCAGTCCGCGTGAGTTGGTGGCGAGGGTCAAGGCGGCGCTAAGGCGTCTGAAAACAAGAGCAGGCTCGGGCGTGGAGAGAAGCGTGCTGCCTTTCAAGCACATCCGCATTGACACAGGCGCGCGCACGGTACGAGTGGATGAAAATCCAATCGAGTTGACCGCTATTGAATTCGATCTATTGAAGGCGTTGGCTGAAAATCGTGGGCGCGTGCTGACACGCGAGCAACTGCTCGATAAAGTGTGGAGTGGGGAATATTTCGGCGAAATGCGCGTGGTGGATGTACACCTCGGACACGTTCGCCAAAAACTGGGGCGCGAGGACTTAATCGCCACTGTGCGCGGTGTTGGGTATCGCTTTGAAGATGAACCAATGTAAGTGAGGAAACATGATCGATTATTTCCGCCGTCATTTAGGCGCAAAACTGCTACTCTCATATCTAGCCATCATTATTGTGGGTGTGGCAGTACTAATCGTTGCCAGTCAATTCATACTGCCAACATCATTTAATCGCCACATGTCTGGAATGATGGGGCTGTCGAACGGCGGCATGATGGGCATGGGTGGCAATAACTCCATGTCGCAGTTGTTTGTTGATTTCCGCAGCAGTTTCAATGAGGCACTGACCTATGCCGCGCTGGCGGCGATGATTGTAGCTGTCACTCTCAGCTTGTTATTCACTCGTAGTGTAATTGCACCTGTGCATGCCATGTCGCTTGCAACGAAGCGTATTTCAGAAGGACATTACGATGAACACGTTGAGGTGGATGGCGCGGATGAACTCGCACAACTCGCATCGTATTTCAATCAAATGGCGGAAAAACTGGACCAGGTTGAAGCCATGCGCCGCCGTCTAATCGGTGATGTCAGTCACGAATTACGCACTCCGCTGACTGCCATCAAAGGTTCAATGGAAGGTTTGATGGATGGCGTATTGCCCGCCACTATTGAAACCTATCAGCAAATCCATGCCGAGGCGGATAGACTCAATCGGCTGGTGGATGACCTACAGGAACTTAGCCGCGTCGAAGCCCGCGCCTATCAATTGGATATTCGAACTGTGGATATTTTTTCGCTCGTGAAGACTGTGACGAAAAGACTCACGCCTCACGCTGAATCCAAACGCATCTCTCTGGACTTTGAACTGACTCCTGACCTTCCGCCGATTCTTGCCGATGAAGACCGTGCCATACAGATATTGACCAATCTGACGGGCAACGCGTTGCAATACACGCCAGAAGGCGGTAGCGTAACAATCATTGCAAAACAAATAAACGCTGAAATTCAAATTTCTGTCCATGACACCGGGGTTGGGATTCCGTCCGAACACCTGCCTCACATCTTCGACCGCTTCTACCGCGTGGACAAATCCCGCTCACGTCAGGGAGGCGGCGGAAGCGGCATCGGCTTGACGATTACACACGCCCTTGTCGAGGCACTTGGCGGTCGCATTTGGGTGGAGTCGGTGGGAGACGGAAACGGTAGTACGTTTACATTTACACTGCCAATTGTAGAAAAAGGGTAGTGAAAACTATTTACTTCTTTTTATTCCAGCCTAAGAAACCCTCTGGGGATAATGGATAAAATCTCATAGCTACGTTGCCTCCACATGCCCATGCCGATGATGTAAATCTGGCGCATGGGCATGGCAATGTGTCAATTCTTCATGAACATGTGGGTGGGTGTGCATGCCGTTCACGAGCGGAATATCCGTTGGTTGACTGTGTTCATGATGTTCACCGGGATGCGTGTGGGCATGGGTATGTTCAATTGATTCATGGATGTGATGGTGGTCGTGGTTTTCCGTCACCATCAGCCACGCGCCTGCCAGCATGACCAGCACGGCAACCCAGAATAAATTCTGCGGCATTTCGCGCAACAATATCAGTGAAAGAAATGTCCCTACGAATGGCGCAATCCCAAACAGCATACTCGTGCGCGCCGCGCCCAACCCGCGCATGGCAAGGATGAACAACTGGATACTCACACCATAGCTCACTGCGCCCAGGAACATCGCAACTGCAATTATCCCCGCGCCTGGCAGGGATTTTCCCAACACAAATGCCAACACCAAAGAAAACGTTCCCGCGCCTAAACCCTTCACGCCCACGATGATCAAAGGGTTTTTTGCAGAGATATGACGGGTCAGATTATTGTCCACACCCCACAAAAAACACGCCCCAATCACACCCAGCGCGCCAAGCGAAATACCCCATGCGCCACCCGTCCAACTCAGTATAATGGAAGCCGAGGTTATTAATCCCATCGCCCACAGAATTCGACTGCCCACTGCTTCCTTGAAGGCATAAGCAGCAATCAACGTTGTGGCAACAACTTCAAAGTTAAGCAATAGAGACGCGGTAGATGCAGGTGTCTGGTTCAGCCCCCACATCAACAGGATGGGAGCCGCGACTCCGCCAGCCAGCATGGCACCGATCAACCACGGGACATCTGTTTTTACGAGATGTGCCTCCGCTTCCTTCCACCCGTTGCCTGCCCGCTGAACAAGGAGTAGAATCCACGCCCCGACTCCACTCCCAAGGTAAAGCAATGCCGCCATTAGGATCGGGTCAATTTCACCAAGAAGCAACTTGGCAAACGGCGCGGATACGCCAAACAATACAGCTGCCAGCAATGCTTGAATAATTGGATAGAACAAACGACGATTCATACAAACTCCAAAATAAGAATTGCCATGATTTTATCTACTCCCAAGGCAGATATACAGTGACATAACTCCTGTCAACCCGCAAAAAAGGGACAGCCATAACAATGACAATCCCTTTTGATTGGGATGATTATTTCCCTTTACTTGAACAGGACACTATGATCCTATTGGATACCTCGCATTCATCCAGGCTTCGAAGCCGCCGAGAATGGGAGCAACTTTACTGAAACCGTTCTCAAGCAGAATGGACGCCGCACGGGCGCTTGATTCCTCGCTGGGTCAGGTGCAGTAGGTGATAATCCATTGCGCTTCATCCAGTTCGCCGAGGCGGAATTCGAGTTCGGCAAGCGGGATGTTGATTGCTCCTGCGATGTGCCCGCCCTGATATGCTTCGGCGGAGCGGACATCCACGAAAGTCGCAGAACCTTGGTCGAACGCGGCTTTAGCCTCATCCAGCGAAACGCGCGGGATTTCGGGGTAGGTCTCCTCCTCGAAAGCCGCGGCAGGCGTCGGGGAGACGGGAGCGTTTTGAGTCGCCAACAGGATCGCGGCAACGATCAGCAGAAGTCCGCCGCCAACAAGGATGAAAAGCGGAGTCGGGTTAATTTTATTTTTCTTTCGTGAGGACATGGCTATTGTTCCTTTACTTTAACTTGCAGTGAAACCTCACCCGCTTTTTCAAAGAGCAGGATCAGGGTAAACGTATCGCCGACAATCAGGTTTCGATTGAGATTGACGAACATCACATGCAGCCCGCCTGGCTCAAATTTCACTGTGGCTTTGGCAGGCACTGGGATAGACTCCTGCATGAGCATGGACATGACGCCATTGGCGTCTGCCATGCTCATGTGAACTTCAGTGGCGGAGGCAATTTCAGAACTCACGCTCAATAAAATGTCATCAGTCATCGTCCAGTTTTCGATGACGAAGTACGCCGCGCCGTTCTCGCCTGCGCTGGCGGGTCGTGCCCAGGCACCCTGAATGACCAATTCACTCAGGGAACCACCACAGGCACTAATCACAAAGACTGCCAGTGCGAATGTTAAAATCAATTTCATGTATTTCATTTTTATCTCCAATGGATTTTATTTCTGTTGCGATTGTTTCAAGAGTTGGGTCAAATCATCCGCCATATCAATGGCGGTAGTCCCGTATGGCAACGTCATGAGCAGACTGCCATTAGGATCAAGAACGTACACGCTTGCAGTGTGACTTACAAGATAACCTGCGGCGCTGCCTGAGTCCTGTTTTTCAACAAAAACACCCAGTTCATCCCAGATCAATTCAAGATCAGCAACACTTCCGCTCAACCCGATGAATTCAGGATTAAATCGTTCCACATACGCCGCGACCTTGCCAGGCGTATCGCGGTCAGGGTCGGCAGTGATCATCACAAAGGCGATCTTCTGTGCCTCTTCTCCAAGACGTTCATGTACCTGTTTGAAAGTCGCCAGTGTAACGGGACAGACATCGGGGCAACTGGTATACCCGAAGAAAAGCAACACAAGTTTTCCTTTTGCATCGCTCAAACGGAACGTTTCATCATTTGCGGTCTGAAGCGCAAAGTCCGTCACGGGTAGCGGCGGGGTGATGGCCGTGCCGTGAAAAGAATAGGGCTTCCTGAAAACAAATTCCACGAGGATCGTCAGACCAACGACTGCCGTCAAGATAAACAACAGGTAGTACTGATTCTTCTTAATCATGTTTTTCTCTTTTATCCATTAATTTTCGCGCGCCAAATATCCCAAGCCCAAGGGCTGGCACGGAAAGTAAGAATAACAGGAAGTTATGTCCCTGCTCCGCCAGCGCAACGCCTGCCCCGAGCATAATCAGACTCACCGCGACCAGCAGGATTGCCAGTTTCCTATCAACATGAGTTGAGTCAAAACCAAATATGGCGACAGACGCAATGGTTGCACCTGCAAAAATAACCGCCACACTATCCAATGTGTGTGGCAGAAATCCAGGGATCAAAACGAGTATATACAGCCCCAATCCCGCCAGTAGTGCAAACCAATGCCATTTCATGCAGATTTATACCTCAACAACCTCAGCGCATTCGCTACAACCACCAATGTGCTTCCTTCATGAAAGAGGATGGCAATACCGATGCTGACAATGCCCGTCAACGAGGTGATAACAAGCAGGGCGATCACGCCAAGCGAGATGAAAAGATTTTGGACAATGATGGCACGCGTGGCACGACCCAACCCAACCGCAAAGGGCAGTTTGGACAGGTCATCGCCCATCAGCGCAACGTCCGCTATTTCGAGTGCCACATCCGTTCCGGCGCCGCCCATCGCAATACCCACCGTCGCATTTGCCAGTGCGGGGGCGTCGTTCACGCCGTCACCGATCATCGCGACCTGACCATATTCTTTCACCAACTCGCGAATGATCGTCAGTTTATCTTCGGGCATGAGTTCGGCGCGGAACTCGGTCAGTCCGATTTCTCTGGCAATGGCAGAAGCAGCGCGTGTGTTATCGCCTGTCAGCATGATGGTGTGAGCCACGCCCGTTTGCTTAAGGGCTTTCATCGTCGGCGCGGCTTCACTGCGAAGGGTATCTGCCAGGGCGATGATCCCGATCGCTGTTTTATCTTCGGCAATCCACATCAGGGTCTTGCCCGCCTGTTGGAATGAATCCGCCTGTTGGAGCGCTTCGGCAGGGATGCTCACCATCGCTTCATCCATCAATTTGCGATTGCCAATCCAGATCGTTTTGTCGTTCGAGATGGCGCGCAAGCCGCGGCCCGTCAGCGACTCGACTTCGTCCATAACGGAAGCAGGCACACCCTGAGTCTGAGCCGAGCGAACGATTGCCTGTGCGAGCGGATGAGCAGATCGAGATTCCGCGCCTGCGGCAATCGAAAGTACATCCGCCTCTTTCCGCCCCGATTCCTGAATCGCCACAATATCCGTGACCTCAGGCTGACCATGAGTCACTGTGCCCGTTTTGTCAAAGGCGATGGCTTTGAGGCGACCGAGATTTTCAAGATGCGCGCCGCCTTTGACCAGTACACCGTTGCGTGCGGCTTGCGCCACACCCGCAAGAATGGTGGCAGGCGTGCCCAATGCGAGAGCGCATGGGGAAGCGGCAACGAGCAATGTCATGGCACGCAGGAATGATTCGCGGAATGGAAAACCGAACAACGGCGGCAGAACGATGACCAACAACGTGAGAATCAAAACTGAGGGAACAAAGACCCGCTCGAATTTTTCAACTGTTTGTTGGGTAGGCGATTTTTGAGCCTGAGCTTCTTCCACCATTTTCATCACGCGGGAGAGGGTGGAGTCTTTGGCGAGCCGTGTGACTTTTACTTCCAGAGCGCCCTCGCCGTTGACCGTGCTGGCAAAGACCTGATCGCCAGGGACTTTATCCACGGGAAGCGACTCGCCCGTAACAGAGGATTGGTCAATGCCAGAATTTCCATCCAGGATCATTCCATCCACAGGAATGCGCACGCCAGGACGAACGATGACAACATCGTCAAGTTGCAATGACTCAACAGGCAGTTCCTGTTCTTTGCCATCCCGTTTCACAAGAGCAGTCTTGGGCGCGAGGTCAGCGAGAGCGCGGACTGCGCGGCGGGCGTGGTCGAGGGCGCGTTCCTCCAGCGCATGACCGAGGCTAAAAAGGAAGAGGAGCAATGCGCCTTCAGCAAATTCACCGAGGAACGCCGCGCCAAGCGCCGCCATGACCATCAGCAGGTCGGTATCGAAATGCTTTTCCCTAATGGCGTGCCAGGCGTGTTGCGAAATATACCAGCCGCCGAAAACATAAGCGGCAATGTAAAGCGCCGTTGCAATCAACACGGGAAGTCCAAAGAAGGTCTCTCCAAGCCAGCCAACCAGTAAGAGCAATCCCGCCGTAAGGCTGAAGACGATTTCGCGGTTTTCCTTGTACCAACTGCGCAATCCCTCGACAGGGATTTCATATCCCAGTGAACGCACGCGCTTTTCAATGGCGGGGCGGTCTATCTGATGTTTGTCATATTCCACACGCAGACTCGCCGCGGCATAATTGACATTCACCGCCAGAACGCCATTCATACGCCCAAGACTGTGTTCGATGACCGTGACGCAGTCCGAACAATCCATGCCCTCGATGGGCGTGGACAGGTGATGATAGCGGTTGGCGATCCCCGCGCCCGCGCGTTCCGCCATGCGGCGCACCTGTTCGAGATTGAGCAGGTTGGGGTCGTAGTGCAGGCACAGGTCGACAGGAGTCTTCTCGCGTGCCAGATGGGCGCGCACAATTCCCTTTTGGTTCTGAAGTGCGCGCTCCAAACGGTTGAGGCACTCATCTTTTTCATCCTCCACACCAGGAAGCAGGAGGGGGATATCAAGTTCGATTGTTTTTTCCATGAGACAGTCCTTATCAAATATCAGGTATGGGAAATGGTTAATAGCCCTCGCCTTGAACAGGCAGGGCAAAAGGCTGAAAGTTCTAAATTAGATTGTTGGGGGGTGGGAAATATTTTCGCGCAAACACCAGGGGATCGTCTGATCTGGGGTCGGCAGAAGGGAAACAGCGGGTTGGTTTTGTGAGGGTTTGGGTTGTTCTGGCAGGAGGATCCCCGCATGAATGACACAGACCGACTCACTTGAAGTGTGAGCCGTGATTTTTGCTGTGTTCACCCAATGCCCTGCCATCCCGATCACGATCAGGAGGAGCAGGAGTGTTAGAAAAGCTCGTTGAACAGTGTTCTTCATATTAACCATGCAGGACATGGTCGAGACCACGCTGGAAGAGTTCGATGACATGATCGTCATCGAGGCAGACAAAGACATTGCGTCCCTGTTTACGGGTGCGGATGAGACGTTTGTCACGCAAGCCCCGCAATTGATGGGAGATGGCGGACTTGGTCAACCCCAGACCCTCCACCAGGTCGCTGACCCCAATTTCTCCATCCAGCAGGGCGGAGATGATGAGGATGCGCGTCGGATCGCTCAGAGAGTCAAACAGGCTGGCAAGATCGGATGCGGTTTCGAGCGTGATTTTTGCTTTAGGCGACATGGTTGCGATTAATTAGTTGAATAGTTGCTCAACTGTTGAATCGTACTACGACCCAATTCGATTGTCAAGGCAAAAATAATCTGCTCAGCTAAATCCTTGACAACCCGCCTACCAGGGAATAAAATATCATTACATACTGATACGATGATATGAGGAGCCATGTTAATCACCTCCACCACCTCCAGCATTGACCTGCAAGCCAAACTGTTTCGCGGCTTCGCCGATCCATCCCGCCTCTCCATTCTCGACGCCCTGCACGATGGCGAGCGCACCGTCAGCGACTTGGTTCAAGCCACAGGCTTCACCCAGCCCAACGTCTCCAACCACCTATCCTGTCTGCGCGATTGTGGACTTGTCACGGTTCGCCAGCAGGGACGCTTCGCTTATTACACCATTAGCGATGACCGCGTCGCGAAGTTGCTCCTCCTGGCAGACGAACTTCTCGCTGATGTTGCCAAAGGTGTTTATGAATGCACACGGTATAACGTAAAGGATTCCAAAAATGGCTAACACACAAACTCTCGAAATCCCCATCTCAGGCATGGACTGCGCTGAATGTACCCAGCACGTCCAACATGCCATCGAAAAACTGCCTGGCGTGCAATCCGTGAATGTTTTTCTCGGAACGGAAAAGGCAGTAGTGAAACTCGATCCTGCCCAAGTGGATATCCCCACGATTCGCTCTGCTGTTCAGAGTGCTGGATATGACGTGCCCGATTCGGACGCCCCGAAAACTGCTCCCGTTTCGATGGGCGATTTCAACCGACAACTGACGATCATGCTCGTTGGTGTGTTCACTATCATTCTCAGCGTGGTCATCTTTGGTGAAGTCCTGGGATTGTTCGATTTCCTGAATGAACGTGTTCCCTTCCTGATTGGGTTGGCACTGGTGATTGCAGGCGGTTATCCCGTCTTCATGAACGTTATCCGCGCCACGTTCAAACGCCAGATCATCTCTCACACTTTAATGACGCTCGGCGTCATCGCCGCGCTGGTTGTCGGTCAATGGGTCACGGCGGCATTGGTCGTGGTGTTCATGCGCATCGGTGATTACGTGGAGAACTTCACCACCGAAAGCGCCCGCCGCGCCGTGAAGGAATTGACCGCCCTTACTCCGCAGACCGCCCGCATAGAACGCGACGGAGCGGAAGTGGAAATCCCTGTCAGCGAAGTTAAAGTTGGCGAGACCATCATCGTGCGCCCTGGTGAAAAGATTGCCGTGGACGGTGAAGTCATCAGCGGGCAGGCGACCATTGATCAATCTGCGATCACAGGTGAATCCATGCCCATCGAAGCGGCGAATGGAACCCATGTCTATGCCGCGACCATTGCCAAATTGGGAAGTCTGCGTATCCGCGCCGAACGGATTGGATCCGATACAACTTTTGGGCGCGTGGTCAAAATGGTGGAGGAAGCCGAAGCACATCGAGCCGATGTTCAGCGACTCGCCGATAAGTTCAGCGCCTGGTATCTGCCAGTGGTTGCAGTCATTGCCGCGTTGACTTTCATATTCACGCGCAATCCATTATCTACTGCGGCGGTATTACTCGTTGCTTGTTCATGTTCATTTGCACTGGCGACTCCTGTTGCCATGCTTGCCTCGGTCGGTGCAAGCGCCAAACGAGGACTGTTGATCAAAGGCGGAAAATATCTTGAGTTGCTTGCACGCGCCGACGTGTTGCTGGTGGATAAAACAGGCACGCTCACCCTCGGTCAACCACAAGTGACCGATGTCGTTCCATTGAATGGACTTTCCCGAACTGAAATCTTATCGCTTGCCGCATCCGTTGAACGTTATTCCGAACATCCACTGGCTGAAGCAGTTCGCACACTTGCTCACAGTGAAAATATTGTTATGGTCGAACCGCAGGATTTTGAATCCGTACCCGGGCATGGCGTGCGCGCCATGATTGACTCGCGCCGTGTTGCTGTGGGGAATCGCCGCCTGATTCCTTCCGCTGAATCATTATCCGTTGCCAGCAAACTGGAAGGACAGGGCAAAACGCTGCTTTTCATGGAAAGGGACAACGAACTTGTAGGCGTGTTTGCCGCCGCAGATACGTTGCGTAGTGAAGTTCCTGCCGCGTTGAAGGAAGCGCGTTCATTGGGCATTCGTCATATCGAATTACTTACAGGCGACAATGAAAGAACTGCCTCCGCGCTTGCCGAAAAACTGGGAGTTTCCTACCGCGCCAACCTTCTGCCCGAAAACAAAATTGACATCGTGAAGGAATATCAGGCGAAGGGGCATGTGGTTGTGATGGTCGGCGACGGTGTGAACGACGCGCCCGCGCTGGCTCAGGCGGATATCGGCATTGCAATGGGCGCCGCAGGCACGGATGTCGCCATCGAAGCGGCACACATTGCGCTTATGCGCGAGGATTGGAATCTGGTTCCAGATGTATTGAAAATCGCCCAACGTACCATGCGCGTTGTGAGAACGAACCTGTTGTTTACGACCGCCTATAACATCATCGGGCTGACTCTTGCCGCCTTTGGTTTCCTGCCGCCTGTCCTTGCTGCCGCCGCACAATCCTTACCAGATATTGGAATTATGGGGAATTCTGCGCGCTTATTGAAGCAGAGATAAAGAACAAAGTTAATTACAGAATGGAAACAGCGGCATGTTTTGGAACATGCCGCTGTTTCCATTTATCCATTCGTTTACGGTATCCAGTTTGACAACACATTCACAACCAGATCAGGATTTGCAGGGTCATTCGTTTTGAGATGAACACCGAAGTTGTGCGGACCATCCATGCCTTCGTGCATCATGAAGACACTAGATTCAATGATCGTGCTTTCGCCAGGTTTGAGTACCATCGAACCGATGGTAAGTTGAGGAGGTCAGCACCCCTCCAATACTTCGATGTATGGCTCTTCTTTGAAGCGCAATGTACCGTCGCCTGTGTTGGTGACTTTGATGGCAAAGGTCTTGTTGACGTTAAATTTCACATCGCCGTAATCAATCTTTTGTTGATCCACTGCGATGGATGGAGTACCGCCACTATCACCACTCCGATTGGCGAGAAAGAAAGCGGCGATAATTAGCAAGACGCCGCCAATCGCTACCAATGACCAGGGAAAACTTTTCCTTTGTTTTTGTCTCTTATGTTTTTTACTCATTGTGTCTCCTTAATAGTGATATTTAAATTGGAATGAATATATATATGCGACCAAGTCCCAGATTTGTTCTTCGGTAAAAATTGAACCCCACATCGGCATGCCTGTGCCCATGCCGCCGCGTAGGATTTTCCCCTGCAATAGCGCAGGGCTTGCGCCAAGCATACGAGTGGGATTAGTGAAATCAACAGGGGATTGCATCATCATATTGTCTGCGCCTGTCATCGTTTGCATGGATGCTTCGCCAGACGCGGCGAGGTCATCTGCAAAAACACCATCGCCCGCGCCGTTCTCACCGTGACAAGCCGCGCAGTTTTGGGCGTAGAGTTGTTGTCCATTGGCAAGGGATTCGGGCGTAGTGTTGGATTGCCATATATAGGCGACCACATCCCATCGTTGTGGTTCGGCGAGCGTGGTATGGGATAAATCGGTAAAGGCTTGATAGGGGGAATGCGAGCGGTAGTAATCGGGAGATTGGAGAATTGGAGAATTTGTGATCAATTCTTGACCGCGAATCGCGGAGGGAATCTGTTGAGGAACGACTGGTGATTCATGCGGAGCGTCAATGTCGAGGTCGAGAGTCACATACATTGGAATAGAAGCAGGTTCAGGATCCGCGCTTGAGCCGCTGACTTCTATCGTGCCGCGCATCCGCCAGTGATTGAGTCCGCACCAGCGCGTGCAGAAGAAGGTATAAATCCCAGGCTTGTCAAAAATCAACGTGAGGTCGGTCACTTTGCCAGGCAGGACGTCCACACTTTGCATATCCATTTGCCCGACGGCAAAGCCATGAACAACATCATCAGAGGTAAGTTTCAGATCGAGGGGCTGACCAACTTCCGCTTGAATGATATCGGGATTCCAACCGCCGTTCTCCGCCATGCGTGCGTGGATGAGCGGGGTGCGAGTCCAGAAGACCAACGGCGCGCCAATTGCGAGGATGATTCCTGTAATGACAAATATGCGTGAGAGGAATTCGGAACGGTTCATAGCAATAACCAGAGCATGATGGATGTGACAATTAATGAATAAACGATCACGGGGATGGATGAAACTTTTACTTCGTTCGCGGCTTTTTGCGCGGTGCGCGCAGACCAGATCAAGGCGCCGACGAGCACGAGGGTTTGCGCGGGCGCCAGAACGGTTGTGAGCATGGGCTGCCATGCGGTAGTGGCTGTGCCAAAGAGATTCCAACCCAAGCCGAGCGGATCGGAGAGGGCGGCGAGGATGTAGGAAGCATTGGTGAGGACGAACGATAAACTGAACGCCACCCAGAACATCAAGCCCAATGGGATCAGGGCGGTGGAAAGAGACGCGAAACGTTGCTTAAGTGGGAGAACGTTCTTTGTATTTAGAATACCGAGTGTGAAAAAACCAGGCAGGATGACGAAGATGATGGCAAGAAAAATAATGGCGTACACAAACCAGGCGCTTGAGCCGACGTTGTATGCCGCGTCCTTGAGAGTGCCCCACGGACCAAGCAATACGCCCGCGTAGATCATTGCCGAGCCGAGCATGATGAAGGCTTTGAAGGCTTCATCCATTCTTGTAGATGGTTTGGCAAGATCAGCCGAGAACGGGCGCAGGTTGACCGCGATGTTGTCATGAGGGCAGGTGCGAATACATTCCATGCACAAACCGCAGTAGGTGTTTTTTGTTAAACCACCAGGGAAAACATCCCACGGACAACCATATCCAGCAGACGAACCGTTATAGCAAGGCTTGCCTTCACATGTAACACAGACTTGTTTATCTTTAATTCGTAATTCGATGGGTGCAGTTTGGGAATACAAGCCGATAAATCCGCCCACGGGACAGAGATAACGGCAGAAGGCGCGGCGTTCGAAAACTGTGCTCAGTCCGATGGCAGCGAAGAGCATGGCGGCAAGCACAATCCCTGTGATATTGGGAGTGGTGAGCAGGACACTGCTAAACAGAGCCAGCAAAAGGAAGGAGATATTCTGCAACCAAATGTTGCGAAACATTTTTGGTACGCGCAGGTTGAGCCATTTCGGTTTTTTGTCAGGTGGAGCAAGTATCGCGCCGCGTTGCAACCACTCACCAGGCAGAGGGATCGGACAAACCGCGCACCATCCGCGCCCAAAGAATGGGACTGCCACGAGAATGAGGATTGCCCACCATGCGATCCACACGAAGACAATGCTGAAGTTGTGACTGCCGACAGGCGTGCCAATGAGTCCCGCAAGGATGGCGAAGATATACCCGACCAGCATAACGATAAAGACTGCCAGTTGCGGGTAACGACTTTTCAGTGCATTCTTTATAAAGGGATTACGGGTAAGTACGATCTTCGCCATATTGAGTTAGGTTTTTTGTTTTAGGGATAAAGTTACGCCGACTACAGCGAGCAATGCGACACCAATGGAGCGATACAGCCAGTTATTTGAGCCAACATTCAACTTGCCGATCATGAACGGATGCATGGCGCCGCATGTGACGTTACATCGAAAGCGGAAGGAGCCTGCCTTACCGGCGGTGAATGTTAATGTTGCGGTTTGACCTGGGTCGGCTTCGATGGAAATATCGTAACCATCCACATACAGTCCATGCACCACGTCAGTACTGACAAGTTGAATGGTCACTGTGTCGCCAGGGTTAACTTTAAGCTCGGAGGGAGAGTAGGCAAATTGCCCCGCTTCAATTCGAAAGGTCCGCTCCTGTGGCGCTATAGGGGGAACTGGCAGCGGCACGAAAGCCACAACCAGTCCAGCCATCACAAAGAGGAGAAGAGAGAAGCGCGGGGTCATCAGCTTATGGGATGTTCGAAGGTCCGTACTTGGAATAGGTCGCGTCTATATACCCCCTGGCATCCTGCGGACTTTTCCCATCCCGCAACATACGCATGACATCCTGAGTGATGTCCACGCAGATGGAACAGCCGAGGGCATGGTTGTCGAAGGTGATGTTGCCCTGAGAGTCCACATCGGAGACGTAGCAATCATAATTGGAAGTATGACCGATGTCGCCGCAGCCGCAGTAGCAGGGAATGTCTTTCATGATATCGGGGTTGGCGGTGTTGAATTGATACGCCGCCTGTACAGTGATCGGCGCGGACTGAACGTCCATCGGCATTTGACTAAACGGCATCATGGCAAGGTGGACTTCATCACTTGCTGAGGTCGAGCAGGCAGAAACCGTTGTTGCTGTCAGCGTAACGAGAACAATAAGGAATAGAAATTTTCGGGTCTTTGAAAACATATTGGATCCTCCGTATTCGGATGACCCAATGGTAGTCTGACAATTCGATTGTCTACAGCGCAGTATGGCGTAATGGCGTATAAGCCAAATGGCTTATGATGAATGTCATGGATACGAATTCCAGTGTTGTCTTGAAGATAAAAGGATTTACAGATCATGGAGTAATCAAAACCCGTGTTCCATATCCGGGGGTAAAGATGCGATCGGACTTGTGCAAAGGTTGAACCCAGCGGAACAACCATTTGGCTTCATGAATGCGCATGTTAATACACCCGCGGCTCATGGGTGTACCGAAGTTTTCATGCCAGTACGTGCCATGAAAGGCAATCCCTGATTCAGTAAAGAAGGTCGTCCAGGGAACGCCCGGTAATTCATAATCATCCAGATCGGCAAATAAATTTCCATTCCCCATATGTTTGGAGGGATATTTCGACATGATGCGAAACTCGCCGCTGGGTGTTTTTGTTGAAATCACCTTGGGACTTGGACGCCCAGCCGGGATGCCTGAGGAAATATTCGTTTGGAACACGACCTGGTCATATTCATACGTTGTCAGAATCTGGGTGCTCAGATTGACTTCGATACGTTTATCCTCAAGTGGCGTATCAGGAGTTATCGGAGACCATTCTTCAGTTGGAATTGGGCGCAGGTGGATCGCCATCACATGATATGGAAAGCCAACCAGTTCATCGAAGATCCGATACCAGGGCTGACCATCTGGACCTTCCTCAATCCCATCAACCCAATGCACAGATCCATAATAAAGCCGCAAGTTGGGTTGCCATCCATAGGTCTTTGTGTAACGCATTGCCTGGGTATATGGCACAGTCAGTTCTGTCAGTTGCCGCGTCCCTTCGGGGATCGTAGTGAGAGGTTCGTTGAATAGAACCTTGACCTTTTGCAAACGTGCGCGGTGTATATATCCGCCCCAAACGCGATACCAGATTGGATTGTAGGTCGGCGTGCCAGAGTTTACCTCTTTATAAACATTAACCAACTCATCCCTGAACCATTGTCCGACGATACGGCTCTGGTCATTTGGCTGGCTGTAAACGCTGACTGAAGCGGACGCCACGCGCACTTGTTCTGAATCATCAAATAATTCCATGCCCGGCAAGAATGGAGAAAATGCCAGACCGGTGAGCGTCAAGCTGCTGAGTTTCAAAAAATCGCGTCGGGAAAGACGAGTCATTTATAGAAGAAACTGTTTACGGCAAATAGCCCAACGGATTGACAAAGGCTCCGTTTAAGAGGATACGAAAGTCAATGTGGTTGCCAGTCGAATTGCCGGTATTGCCAGATTCGGCGATCTGTTGGCCCTTCACAACCGTTTGCCCGGCAGCGACCAGGTTTGCTTCGTTGTGTCCGTATGTGGTCTTGAAGCCATTGCCGTGATCTATCACAATGAAGTTTCCGTAGCCAGTAGCGTCCCAACCGGAGAAAATCACCGTTCCACTGTCTGAAGCAAAAATGGGTTGTCGGAAGTCTGTAACCACATCAAGACCTGGATGGCCGCTCCAATATTCCTGACTCAGAGAATATGTGTTGACTGGCCAGATAAAGTAGCCCGATCCAAGGTTTGGGACATCGCTCGAGTAACCTCGTCCCAATCCTGTCTGAGCCGCGATAGGCGCCTGCGCTTCCGACCATAAGATCGGGCTGGTCCCGTTTGGAATGATGATCTGCTGCCCCGCTATCAGTTGGGGAGGCTGCGTGAGATCAAAGCTGTTGCCGGGGTATTCAATAATTCCCTGCGTGGGCGTCCCGTGAATGTTCTCAAGGGTTTCAAGGGTGTCCCCTTCTTCCACGATATGCAGAACGCCATCCACTGGCAGGATTATCAGGCGGTCGCCGATCTTCAGGCTGCCTGCGGACGCGTTCAAGGCGTCATTACTCCATAGGATGGTTTCGGGTTCGAGACCGAATTTTTGGGCAATAGACCAAGGCGAATCGCCTCTTTGCACAACGTACTCAGTTACTTTGTCAGTAACAGTTCACAGTCAGACAGATGGTGATAGGAAATGAAGAACGGGAGTACCCATCAACAGCACTAATTTTTGAAAAGCACTCTGCCCATTTTGCTTGGCGGTATTCAAAACAGTTGCTAAAGCTGCATAAGCCTGAGCGCCCCAATCCGAACGAAAACTCCCGAGAACTTTCCGATGAATCACAGATGGGCGCAAAGCACGTTCACAGGCGTTATTGTGAGCAGGCACCTTTGTCATTTGGTCGTTCTGGGATGTTGGTTTTCAATTGCAACCGGCGTGCGATTCCGCCGGACTCCGATTGAGACGGAGAGTTTGTAGTATCCAAAGGCGGCAGTGACAGCGGCACGGTTGTTTCGTTTTTTGCGATTGGCGCGGCGGTTGTCCCTGCTGGCTTTACTGAAATTACAAAAGCAGCTGCAATGGACAAAATACAACCAACAACCAATAGAATATTGAATGTGCGATTCATGATGTGTTTTGCATCTTGTTTTTGATATTAATTGAAGAATGGCTTGGTAGTTCTTTCGCTTGATGATATTGCCATAGAATACAAATTACCAGCGCGATTTTGCTGGTCAAATCAATAAGCAAAATGGCGCATGAGTGATGTGAAATGCAGGATTGAAATCTATATCGTTTTTGAGAATTCCTGCGAGTTCAAAAGATGAAACTTCTTTGGATCGCTCAAAAATTCATCCCGACAACCACGCGCGCAAAAGTAAAAAACCTGCCCTTCCCATTCTGCGCTGATCGCCTTCTCGCGTTCGATTGACATGCCGCAAACTGGATCAATCCCCATCGTGACTGTTTCCTTGAACTCGCCATCTTCAAGCCACAAAACGCGGTCAGCGATGTCTTTGATGCGCTGGTCATGCGAGACGATGACGACACTGCGTCCCTGCTCTTTGGCGATGTTTCGCAACAGGCGCATGATCTCGTGACCGATCTTTGAGTCAAGGTTGGCGGTCGGTTCATCGGCCAGGATCAGGGCCGGGTCATTGACCAGGGCGCGGGCGATGGCGACGCGCTGTTTTTCGCCTCCCGATAATTTTTCGGGTAGGAAATTCAACCGTTCACTGAGACCCAGTTCGGTTAAGAACGAAGCTGCTTTTCGTCGCGCCTCACCAGACCTGGCTCCCGCGAGTTCCGCCACGATGGCAACGTTTTCCAATGCGGTCAGCGCGGAGAGCAGGTTGAAATCCTGAAAAATGAAACCGAACTGCTTGAGGCGAATATCCGGCAGGCGGTTTTCCGCCAGCGCACTGATGGTTGTGCCGTTCAATTGGATCGCGCCTTCGGTGGGCTTGAGCAAAGCGCCGAGCAAGGAGAGCAGCGTCGTCTTGCCGGAACCTGATGGCCCCATAATAAGCACAACTTCACCCGGGCTAACTGTTAGGGATACATCGCGAACAGCGGTCACCTCGGTTGCGCCAGAACTATAACGTTTGGTGATGTGAGCGATTTGCAAAGTCTCGCCTTGAATTTGAGAAACATTTGTCATTTTTACCTGCCTCGAAATACCATAGCCGGGTCCAGCCCGGCTATCTGACGGATAGGGAGCATCGCCGAAACCGCAGCAATTATTAGGGAAACACTGCCCACCTTGAGCAGTGAAGCGTGGCTGACTTCCAGTGCCAGGGTTGAGCCAAAGATGGGAATCACCACAGTCATCAGCAGTGTGATAGCCAACCCGAAGAGGAAGCCCAGGATCACGCTTAAAATCGCCTGCGCGAGTACCGTCAGGTAGAGATCGGCACTGCGCGCGCCGAGCGCTTTCAACATGCCGTATTCGCGGCGGCGCGAGAGCGTGGAAGTGTAAACGGTCAGCGCCATCACCGCCAGCCCGATCAGGAAGCCGATCAGATTCATGATGGTGATCAAGTCCGTGCTCATATCCCCGACTACCTGGCGCTCCTGCGCGGCGAAGTCATTCCTCGTTTGGGCAGTGACATCCCTGACCTGAGCCTGAATGCGGGCGGCGACAACTTCAGGGGACTCGCCCTCGTTCACTTTCACCAGCAGGAAGCTGACGGTATCGTAGCTGCCGCGCATCTCTTCAAAATCCTTCATGGATATGAAAGCCACTGAGTTGACCAGGCTTGCAGTTCCTTCGGAAAAGCCCGTCACTTCGAATCCCTTGCCGAGGATCTTGACTTGATCACCCAATGCGATGCCCGATTTCTCAGCTACGTTGCGGTCAATGATCGTTTCTCCCTCGCCAGGTAAACTGCGCCCGGAAGAGATAATCCAGGGTATGCCAAGTTGAGCATTTTCCGGCAAACCGATAATGTATGCCAGGTTTTGTTCATTGCCTGCCACCACATTATTCGTCAAATAGTGGATGGGTGTGACCGATAAGACGCCGGGCACATTCTTCACTTTCCTTGCGACGGAATCTGACAATGACGAAGAAGCCATGTGCATGTTACGCACATCCTCTTGCGAGACCCAGACATCCGCGCCGCTGTGTTCAATGTAAGCCGTGACCTGCCGTTCGACGCCGGTAAAGACGGCATCCAGCGAAAGGACGAGAAGCAGGGCAAGTGCCACTCCGCCAACGGAAATGACCAGGCGGATCTTGTTCTGAAAAAGGTTGCGGAAAGCCAGCCGGATCATTTGCGAAAGACCTCCGCCGGCGCAAGATTGGCAACCACGCGGGTCGGGAAGATGGCCGCAATCAGCGCCATGCCCAGTCCGGCAAGTAGCGCCTGCCCGCTATCCGCAGGATCAAAGACGATCAGGAATTGAGGGCGGGCGGACATGATCCATTGCGCCGCGCCGTTCGCCAGCAGGACGCCAAGCAACGATCCAGCCAGGGATGCAAACAGCGCCTGCGTCAGCACAACCTGATAGAGAAAGCGATTTTTCCCGCCGATGGCTTTGATGACTCCATATTCGCGTTGACGCTCGACCGTCGCGGTGTAGATGATCAACCCAACGATCATCGTCCCGACCAGAAAGGCGATGCCGACCATCAGTTTGAGCGGCGCCGAGAAAATATCAGCAAATAGATTGATGTCGTTGGCAATCATTTCCTTCTTGGTGAGGGCGTTGACGTTGGATATATTGTTCACTCGTCGAAGAATGTCATTCATATTCGCGTTATCCGAGGTTGTGAGCAAAAGGAAACTGGTCGCGCCCGGAGCCAGCAGTAATTCCTCTGCATCCCTTTTCCGTATAAAGAAATAACTTGTCATCCAGGAGGTGGTGTCATTCGAGAAACCGACAATGGTGAAATCCTTCCCCATCACCTCGATCTGATCGCCGAGTTTTACATCAAGACGGTCGGCGAAGATACGGTCAAAGACGATTTCCCGTTTCGAGCGCGGCTCGCGTCCTGCGCTCAGTTCCCAGGGTCCGCCGCCCAGCTTCGAGTCATAGCCGATCATGTACGCGGGTTGCTTTTTATCATGCAGGTCAAGAATGACGAACTGCGAGAGGATTGGGATCGCTTTACCCACACCCCGAATTGATTCTGCTTTTTGGGCGACTCCTTCGGGGAGCAGGGATGTCGCCCCGAGCAGGTTGACTACATCCTCCTGCGCCACCACAATCGAGCCGGGCGAATGGTCGAGGTATGAAGTGATCTGGCGATTCATCCCAGCCAGAAAACCTTTGAGCACCAAGATCAGCATGACAGCCAACGCCACCCCGAAAATGCTCAAGGCTAGACGAGTTTTATCCTGAAAGAGATTACGGCGCGCAAGAGACATGGTCAGTTTCCTAGTGGTGTAACGAATTTATCCATGTTTCTAATATAGCACCGCTGCCTTCAGGGAATAAGCGCAAATCAGCGCAACTCATATAGGCAAAACTACCTACTCAAACATAAGCCCGACGATCTCTCGTCGGGCTTATGTTTGCAAATTCTTTCAGTGTTCAATTTGACTGCAAATCGATTCCATCCTTAAGTTCGCATTTCTGCCAGTACGCGCTTTCCACGCCAACCGACCAAGGCAAGCAATAATCCCCCGGCCAGGCTTAGAACAGAAATTGTCAGTGTCCCGTCGAACCAAAACTCCATTGGAAAGAGGCGAATGAGCGTGTCAGAATAGGAAAACAGCCACGAACCCGGTTTGAAGAAAAACAGGTGGAACGTGTTAAACCAAAATTGCCAGCCGAAGATTGCCAGTAAGGCAATTGACAGGGTGATTCCGGAAGTCAAAAGTCCGCCCGATTGAATTGCTGAGGCGAGTGCCTTCTGCTCTCCTTTTTTCCAAAGGAAGAAACTCAGTAATATGAGCAGAATGAATGCGGCCTGCCAGACGCGCAAAACAGATTGAAAGGCTGCTAGTACGTCCGCCATGTGCGACACCTCGCGTGGATTGTAAACAGGTACGCCGTTCAGAAATTGTTTTGAAAGTTCATCACTGGGAAGGTGAGTACGTACATAATGAATGTTCGTTGAGGCAAGGATGAAACGCTGTTGTTGTGTGTAACCAAACGGGTCAGGCGGAAAATCTGCCTTGTCGTATTCGAAAGCTAGATACAAATCAGTAGCTAGTAACTGTACTGTGCCACCGACAATAAAAATGATAACGAGTAAACTGGTAAGTAATTTCAGGGTTTGTGTTAATCGGCTTGGCATGACGCCTCTTTTCATTGCAAGTATGAATCGCCTTTATAGGAAGGTCATTTCAATGGATTGTATGAGATTCAGGAAAAATACCGAAGCGCTGTTATGCCTGTTCGAGAATAGGTGCTTTGGCTTATCAGGGATACGCGCGTGCAAGCCAATCCTGCGGGTTGACCTGTACTCCACCGACCCACACCTCCCAATGCAAGTGCGGCCCTGTCGTGCGGCCTGTGTCACCCCCCAGTCCGATCAATTGTCCAGGTTGAACCATATCGCCGGGTTGGACAAGACTTTTCGAGAGATGGTCATAGGCCGTATAAACTCCCCAGCCATGATCGATCACCACAACACCCCCACGCACAGTCAATGAGCCCGTGTAAACAACTTTGCCGGGAGCACTGGCGTACAATTCAGTTCCAATCTGGCCGCAGAAATCCAGGCCACTATGGAAATAATCGTAAGCGCTGCCGTTATATGAGCGCCGATTGCCAAAAAGTGAAGGCCAGCATTCAGTGAATTCCGGCGGCACAGGGCTGGCGAACTGACCATCCCACATTTTCTCTGGTGTGACAGGCACGCCCAACGATTCCCATAATTCCTTTTCAGGTTCCGTTACTGCCGGGTCCACGGTAACTGGGTCAACTTGCAGGCTGGGATCGTAAGGGAAGTTCGCATCCTGGATGAGCACATCCTGCGAAATGGCGAAGCGTTGTCCGCCGGATAGTTCACCCGCCAATGTCAGCGGGTAAAAACCGGGCGGCGTCATGGCATGGATGCCCTGCAAGGCAACATAGCCGTAATCCTGCGGGAAAAAGTTCAGGGTACGATCAGCCAGCGATCCGCTCAATGTAATACCCGGTGGCGCGACGATTTTGACCACTGTCGTCCCGCCCTGGATCATACGCAACGGATCCACCTCGACCTTTGTGATGGCTTCTGGTAAACCAGCTGGCGTTTCCACTTGAGAGTCACCGGCAACAAGAAACATATTTCCCGGCAAACCTGCCCATGTGTCTGGCAAGTTGTTAGTCACAGCCAGCGACCACGCATCTTCGCCGCGCAACACAGCCAGTTCCAGCAAAGACTGTCCTGAGGTTAAATTAGCGCGTCCACTTGAAACTGAATTTTGATTTTCTATTGCTGGGACGATCAGCGTCACTCCGACATATAACTCAGCCGGGCTGATAAAGCGATTCAATTGGGCTAAAGTCAACTCTGAAAGAGAGTAATGGCGGCTCAAACCGCGAAGAGTTTCACCATAAGTGACTGTAATTGTACCTAGGCGACCATTCACGCCATTCAAACCGGGAATTATCAAACGAGCGCCAATCACCAATTGTCCCGGATCGCTGATATTGTTCGCTTGTTGCAAGTCTTCGAGGGTTACTTCGAAACGCGCCGCAATTCCCCAAAGCGAATCGCCTTCCTGAACGATATAGTATGGCTGATCCTGTCCGCCATCCTGGGCTGTGACTGGTGCATAAAAAACAAGCGGAAGAATAACGGCGAGTGAAATGAATAAAAGTTTGGATAATCTCATTAGGATTCGTTTTATAAATTTTGATATGCCACGATTTTAAAAAGATCGTCATAGGCGTGCAGGAGAGGCATCAAGCAATATAAACGCTGACAGTGTACACCCACTAGCCCGGCCCGATCTATTTCGAGTCCGCCGCCAACAGAGACAGTGATTTCGCGGTGTGTCATTTTCCAATTCGATCAAGCACATTCGTAGTCTTGCACCTAACTAAATGCGACATCCAGTATCATCATGATTGCAAAACCCAGCATCGCCGTGAAGGTGGCAAAATCGGTGTTGCCGCCGCGCTGTGCTTCCGGAATTACCTCCTCTATCACAACGAAAACCATAGCGCCCGCGGCAAATGCCAGGGCGTAAGGCAGGATCGCTCTGGCAGCCAATACGGTCGCGGCACCGATTACGCCGGCAATCGGCTCGACTAATCCCGAGAGTTGCCCGTACCAGAAACTTCTCAAGCGGGACATGCCAATCCGACGTAACGGCATCGCCACAGCCACACCCTCTGGAAAGTTCTGGAGCCCGATGCCGAGGGCTAGCGCCATTGCCCCGCTCAAAGTTGCAGAGGGCAAACCAGCACCAACAGCGCCAATGGCAACACCTACAGCGAGACCTTCAGGGATGTTGTGCAGAGTGATTGCCAAGATGAGTAGAGTTGTCCGTCGCCAAGTTGTTTTGATCCCCTCGGCTTCCTCCAGAGGAAATCCCACATGGAGATGAGGCAACAACTTATCCGCGCCTCGCAGGAAAAGCCCTCCCAAAAGGAAACCCGTCGCCGCCGGGAACCAGGAGGGAAGTTGGCCGCCTTGTGACATCTGTATTGCCGGTGCCAGCAACGACCAATAGCTGGCGGCGATCATGACTCCAGCGGCGAAGCCGAGCATGCCATCCAGCGCCCGTCTACTCGGCTCTTTGCGCGTGAAGACCACTGTTGCGCCCAACGCTGTCACGCCCAACGCTGTCACGCCCCAAGTAAAGCTTGTTGCGAGCAAAACCTGGATTATGGGATGTAAACTTTGCATGAGGGCTATCACAGCAACCTCGACTTTAGGGGCAACGAAATCAACCAGTTCAAACCATGCCAGTTCAAACTATCAACCCGGTGTAACTGTGGCTTTCCAGACCTGCACAACATTAATAGGATTAACATAAGACTCTCGGCTGTTGATTCCCATTGGGGAGGCAATTGCATCCTGGCAGACCTGAGGAGCCCTTAACCAAGGATGATGATCCACACCTGACAGAATTAACGCCTGCCAGTTCTGCCGCCCATTTGCCAATGCCATCGCGCCGGCAAGCGGAGCGGTATCATCCTGATCGCCGTGGATACACAGGACAGGCAGATCGCCCAGCGCGTCAGCATCTTTCTTTGCATTGTAATTGCAAATGACCTCCCAAAACGACGAGGTGAATGAACGCCACGAATGTTTGACAATGTCTGCCGCGACTTCACGCGGCAGGTCTCGGCGAAAATATGGAATGAGCCGTCCAAAGATACGGCGGGTGATGATACAGATGATGGCGGCCAATACCATATTCGAGAAGAACCATCCAAGCGGAACGGGCTGACTGCTGAAGAAGCGGCGTGCTTCTTTCGCATTGCCAAAGAACGGAGTGCATGATACCAGGCGGAAACTGTGGCGGTTTTCAGCGCGGCGAGAACGATAAGGAATAGAAATTTTCGGGTCTTGGAAAACATATTTGGCGCTCCATGATCGGATGACCCAATAGTAGTCTGACAATTCGATTGTCTACAGCACAGTATGGCGGGAAGGGATATGCGCCAAATGGCTTATGATGAATGTTATCTAAAGAAAAGAGATATGATTGAGAATGGTCAGAAGTGACCTCCCCGTTGATAGTGGGTGTCTACTTTTCCAAACATCCCCTTGACATTCCAGTTACTGGAAGGTGTATATTAGGTGGGAGCAGTTCTATGAAAATACAAGAATTTTCTCAACAAACTGGCTTATCTGCCAAAACAATCCGTTACTACGAGACGATTGGTATATTGCGCCCTCCGCAACGTATGTCGAATGGTTATCGCGAATATAACGAACAGGATTTGGAGCGCGCACACTTTGTAGCGGGAGCGCGTTCTCTGGAACTTTCATTGGATGAAATTTCAGAGTTGCTTGCTATGCAAAATCAAAGAGAGGCGCCTTGCCGTACTATGCTGAACCAGATCAAACACAAGGCAGACCAAATTAGCGAACGAATTCTGCTTTTACAAAAAATGGAAAAAGACTTACGGAAACTTTATAAACTGGGATTGACATTCCCCACCGATGATGTGGATGGGAAGAATTGCATTTGTCATCTTGTAAAAGAGAGAAAAAACAACTGAAACCAAAAGGAGAATTTTATGGAAAATCATTTTGACCTGTTAATTTTAGGTTCGGGTTCAACTGCATTCGCCGCCGCCTTGCGCGCGGCTGAACTTGGAAAAACCGCCGCCATGACCGAAATGCGGACTTTGGGCGGCACCTGCGTCAATCGCGGCTGTCTGCCGAGCAAGAACCTGATCGAAGCGGCGCGAATTGTTTGGGAATCTGCTCACCCGCGTTATAAAGGTTTAAAGCCCGCCAAGATGAAATTCGATTTCGGAGAATTGATTTCTCAGAAGCAGGATGTAGTTCATGCGTATCGCAATAAAAAATATCAATCCATCCTGACGGATGATGACAAGATCAAAGTCTTCGATGGCAGGGCGGAATTGGTTGACGCGCGCACCGTCCGCGTTGGAGAGCAAACATTAATCGGCGACCAGATTCTCATCGCGACAGGCACGCGTCCAACCCTTCCACAAATCGAAGGGCTTGACCAGGTTTCGTATCTAACTTCCGATTTATTGACATCAGACGAAGCGCAGGAATTGAAAGAACTTCCTGAGTCATTGGTAATTATCGGCGGCGGTTATATCGCCTTGGAACTTGGGCAAATGTTTCACCGTTTTGGAACGCAAGTCACCATTTTAGAACGCAGTCAAGTTATCCTCCCCAACTACGAGCCAGAAGTTCAAGAGGCTCTCGCTTTTGCTCTGCGAGAAGAAAGTCTTCAAATTGTAACAGGCGCGCAAGTTGTGCGCGTCTCGAATCAACCGAAAAAGGAAATTGAAGTAGTTGTAAATATTGGTGGTAAAGAACAATCCTTCAAAGCACAAAAACTTCTAGTCGCCGCAGGCAGACAGCCGAACACCGATGGTATTGGGCTGGAGAAGGTTGGCGTTCAATTGGATGAACGCGGTTTCGTGACAGTCAACGAAGAATTGCAAACGAACATTCCCAATATCTGGGCAGCAGGAGATGTGATTGGGCGTCAAACAGAAAGCCAGCCCGCCACACCCGTTGGCGCGCATGACGGTGTGATTGTCGCCAAGAATGCCCTTGCAGGCACTCATCAAAAAGTTGACCATTGCGTGATTCCGCGCACGATTTTTACCGACCCGCAGGTGGCGGTTGTGGGACAGACAGACGAAGATGCGGTTGGAACGGGAATCCGTTGCTGGTGCGGCACGATTCCGCTGGAACTTGTTCCACGCGCAGGCGCGACCCATCAAACAACTGGTATCGCCAAAATGGTTATCAACAGAGAGACGCAGGAGGTCCTGGGAGTCTCGTTGGTCATGCCTAACGCGGGCGAAGTCATCCATGAGGCGGCGATGGCGTTACGCTTCCACGCCAAACTTGAAGATTACATTGACATGATTCATGTCTATCCTACGATGGCTGAAGCGTTGAAAATTGCGGCGATTTCATATTTCAAAGACCCTGCCAAGTTATCGTGTTGTGCAGAGTGAAGGAGAAAACATGACTAGTTGTTGTTCAAAAGAGAAAACTTCCGAAGGGTGACTTCGAAAGTTTTTGAGCGATGATAAAGCCTATTTGCGTTGGAACTTAAGTCGCGGTCTATGCCTGGGCTTCGTAATTTCTCATCATGCCGCCGTCTTCGTGTTCTAGGTTGTGACAGTGATAGAGGAACATGCCTGCAAAATCTTCGAACTTCACCAGCACGCGCACAGTCTCGCCTGGCAGGACAAGGACAGTATCCTTCCAGCCATCATTCACAAATCCATCGCTCAGTGATTCGTATCCATTGGATTGGCGGGTGTCGAGATTGCGCTCGATCACCTGGAATTGCACGCCATGAATGTGCATGGGGTGTGGCTGTGACATCATGCCGCCCATTCCCATACCGCCGCCCATCATCCCCATCCCGCCGCCAAGATTTACGAATTCCCAGGTTTCCAAATCGCCGAGGCGCACGCGTTCATCGGGCGCAACTTCTTCCATCACGAATGTCCGTCCGTTGATGAAGCCCGCCATTCCCTGCATGGCGACTTCGATGCGGCGGGTGCGGAGGGAATCTTCGGGGAGGTAAAAGTTGGGGTTGGAGAGCAGGCTCGGATGTGGAAAGAGGCGGGTCACATCGCCCTCGAAGCGGATCGCCAGAATATTGAATGGAGTCCCCTGAGGGTAGCCGCTTCCCATCATCCCCATGCCGCCTCCCGCGGAAAATTGCTGGCTGACCAGGTGAAGTTCCCGCCCTGTGTGGTTGCTGAAATCCGCCCAGAGTTCCACGCGTTCGCCAGGCGCAAGGGTGATGGCATTGCGTTCGACAGGCTTTTCGAGCAAGCCGCCGTCGGTGGCAATGACCGTGAAGGGTGCGTTGTCGTTCCAGGCAAGTTTATAGATGCGCGCGTTGGAGCCATTGAGCAGGCGCAGACGATATTGCGCGGGTTTGAAGGTCAGGCTGGCGTTGCGCTGACCGTTGACCAGGATGGTGTCACCGAGAACGCCATTCATCGAGTCGCCCGCATAAACGAGTTGACGATTGGCGTCGAAGATGCGATCCTGAATGACGAGCGGCAGGTCAAATTCTCCCGTTGGCAATTGCGCGGCGGCTTCCTCATCGTCGTGGACAATGAACAAGCCCGCCATGCCCGCGTACGCCTGCGCGCCCGTCCGCTGATGCGGATGCGGGTGAAACCAATAGGTTCCCGCGCGGTTCAACACGCGGAAGGAATAGTCGTAGGTTGCGCCTGACGCGACGGCATAGCGTGGATGCCCGTCCATTTCGGCTGGCACATGCAAGCCGTGCCAGTGGATGATGGTTTCTTCGGTTAATTCATTGACAAGACGGGCGCGGAAATTTTGTCCGCGCTGGAGATGGAGAAGAGGTCCGAGATAGGAGTTGGGCAGGGTTTGAACGGAGGCAGGGTCGCCCTGTTTGATCTCAGCCTGATAATGCCAAACATTGGTGGGTTTGTCTGGGAAAAGGTTGACTTGTCCCGCCGCGGCGTGCATGACGATTTCCAAATCAGCGGAGGCGGGCAATGTGGGAGCAAAAGTTGACACAGGCGCAACGCCTGTGCTGGCAGGAGTTTGCAAATAAGGCGCGCAGGCGGAAATGATTCCACCAAAAGCAATGGAGCCTGCTCCGAGACCTGCCAGTTTCAGGAAATCGCGGCGGGTGAGTGTTTTATGTTTCATGTATAAATCCTTTTAGACGAAATCGTAGCCCCGTTCAATGAATTCCATCTCAAGGATGGATAAAGGTTCGGTAAAGATTCCTCAGACAGGATGTTCGACCTCCCCCGCCATGAAGGGATCGGGATCTTGAAGGAACACTTCGAGACATGCCTGCGCGCAGAAATAAATCCGCTCGCCTTTGTATTCGGCGCTCGGATATTTGGAAGGGTCTTTGACATTCCCGCCGCAGGCGGTTTTGAATTCAGGCTCAACGGGGAGAATGGTTTGATCGTTTTCCAGGTTCATTTGTCCTTTGGGTTGTGATGCGCCGTTTCGTCTCGAATCCAAAATGCTGCGACCATGACCGCCACGCCTGCCATCCCAGCCAGAACGATCGCGCTGGAGGCAGAGCCGAAGAATCCCTTCAATATAACGGCAAACAGGATAACACCGATGACGAACGCCGCAATGTAGGAAAGGGTTGGCATGTGAATTCTTTGGTGTTTCATTTTATCCTTCTTCCACGATCAACTTGCCGCGTAACATACCCATCTGGCATTGAAAGCCGAACTCGCCTGCCTGTTCGGGGGTGAATTCCAAAGTCACTTGTTCGCCTTCGGGCAATAATGCGTTTTGATTGAAGTCGGGAAACAGGACTTTTTCGGAACACGCCGAACTTTCCTGCCGTGTGAAGGTCAAGCGCACGGGGCGCCCTTTCTGCACAACGATCACATCGGGTGTGTAGCCGCCTTTCACAGTGATTGCCACTTCCTGCGCGCCCGATGCGGATACGGCAACGCGTGTCTTCGCCTTGGGCGCGAACCAGAAATACCAGGCGATAAGAATTGTTAGCACGATTCCCGAAAGAATCGCAAAGATTTGTAGATTGGACATGTTATGCTCCTTTGACAGCCCGCCATAGGGATAGCGGACCAAATATGGTGACGAAGTTCTGCGCTTCCTTGACTTCGCGGAAACCTGCTTCTGTTACGAAGAGCGGAATCTGCCCGTCGAAATTGTCGGCGGTCTCTTCGAGACGGCGCATGTACTTCGTCATGAAACGGGTGAGTGATGAGTGCGGCGCGCCAAAATCCAGAACATGCTATTCGCCATGCGGTTTGATCACACGGAAAATCTCCTTGAACGCGCAGCGCTTGTCATCAGTGACGAGGTGGTGAATGACAAGGCCGGTAACGAGTCTATCAAAAGCAGAATCAGGATAAGGGAGGGATGATGCGAGTCCTTCATCCCATTGAATGTCCATGCCTTCAGATTTTTTGCGGGCGATGTCCAACACTTCGGAGTCACCGTCCACGCCAGTAATGTTGGCGTCTGGATGGGCTTGCTTGAGCATGACGGTCAGCGTACCTGTGCCGCAACCGAGGTCAAGAACCTTCATGCCTGGTTGGATATTTGCCCACTGAACCAATTTGCGTTTGAAGGGTTCCTCACTCATGACCCATTTGAGCAAAGGATCATACAACGGCGTGAGCCAGCGAAAACTTAATGCGGGGATGTAACGCTTTTCATTGGAGGATTGACTCATGTTGACATGTCCTTTCCCATTGTCTCAATAAGACAATGCAACCTATGAGAACGACCAGACCCATCACCTGCGCGGCGCGATAGCCATCCAGCCAAAGAACGCTGTCGCCGCGAAAGGCTTCGAGAAACACTCTCGCAATCGCAGTGAAGGCAATGAACTGAACGAACTTCACGCCAGGCGCATGGGCGGGAATTATTTTTGGAAGAACAATGGTGAATACGACCAGTGCGAGAAAGATTTCATACAGTTGGGATGGGTGGCGATAGTCAGACCACAAATACATCATCCAGGGAACGCGCGACGGCGCGCCGTAGGCGTTTCCGCTCAATAGATGCGATACGCCGATTGCGATCAGCAAGAATGCCAGTCCAGGCGTGAGCGCGTCCAGTGTTGGGCGAAGCGGAAGTTTCTGGCGGTATGCGTACAGCGCGGCAGCGGCAATGCCGATCACGAAACCTCCGACAGGCGAGAGCGTGCTTGTGCTCAACGAAAACAAACCAAGCGGATTCGCCAGATAGACCGAGGCATACTGCGCCGCGTACGCGAGTCTTGCGCCGAGAATCCCGCCGACCAAACCATAAGAAATCAGGCTGTTGATTTTTTCCTTATTCAGACCGAGACGGGCAGCTTCGCGTTCGATGAATGTTGAGCCAATCCAAAAACCGAGCAACAGGGCAAGCAGGGGCATTTGGAGCAGGAACGGTCCCAAACGAAGATATGGAAACATTACTCGCCCTCCCGCAACAACTCTTCGACTTTGGATTGGATCAGCGCTTCGCTCATCGGTCCGCCGACAATGACGGAGCGAATCACGCCGTTGCGGTCAATGAAATAGGAGGTTGGCAACGCGGTGACGCGGTAGAGATTGCCAACAGCGTTGTCGCGGTCGAGCGCGATGGGGAAGGTGACGCCGACCTCTTTGACAAACCCAGCCGCCGCCTGTTCCGAGTCCTGTGCGGTGAGGTTCAACCCGATCACCATAAACCCGATGTCTTTGTAACTGCGGTATGTTTTTTCAATCGCTGGCATTTCCAATCTACATGGCGGACACCATGAGGTCCAGAAGTTGACCAGCACCACCTTGCCGCGCAAATCGGAAAGTGAAACTTTATCGCCACCCAACAGGTCGAGGGTAAAGTCGGGAGCGGCGAAACCTTCTTTTGCAACAGCGCCTGGCTGTGCCTGAGGCTGATCGGACGAGACACGCGAAACGACAGTCCAAATCATTCCGAGGATTAAAGCCCAGGTCATCCATGCAACAAAACGAGAATTATTCATAATCGGCTTTCTTTGAGAGCGATAACAGTAAAATCTGCCAATTCGTTTTCATCCGACAAAACTGCGAAGCCTGGTTCTCAGCATTTCCACTGTTGGCCAGCCTTTGATACCATCAGGAGTGGAATAGATACGGCAACTCAACGAATACGTGTCGCGTTCTTCATGCCAAAGATCCTGCTGATCAACGCGAAAGGATGGGGAACCCAAAAATTTCAAGTGGTTGGCTTCATCATCATCATTGACCTTAATCCTGTCCACTGAAGACGTGACACCTTCCTCCTTCAAAGCGGCTTCGAGATTTTTCAACCCCTCTTCCCAAGATGGACATCCATCAAAATAAAGCAATTCAATCTTCATACTAACCTCATTTAACTAACGCTAAATTTCGGCTTAAACCCGCGCAGGCGGTTGGCGTTGCCTACGACTGTGACGGATGAAAATGCCATCGCCGCACCTGCAATCAACGGACTGAGCAGCAGGCCGAAGAAGGGGAACAGCAGTCCCATTGCAATAGGAAGCCCTAATATGTTATAGAAAAATGCGCCAACCAAATTTTGATAGATATTCTTCATCGTGGCGCGGCTGACCTCAATGGCCGTGACCACGCCTTTGAGACTTCCCTTGATGAGTGTGATATCCGAGGCTTCGATGGCAACGTCTGTGCCTGTGCCAATGGCGAGACCGACATCAGCTTGTGCGAGTGCGGGCGCGTCGTTGATACCGTCGCCAACCATTGCAACCTTCTTGCCTTCCGCTTGTAGTAAATGAATATTATTTGCTTTATCTTCGGGCAGCACTTCCGCCAATACACGCGTGATGCCAACCATGCGAGCAATCGCTTCTGCGGTGCGACGGTTATCGCCCGTGATCATTACGACCTCAATCCCCATGTTTTGCAGGACTTTAATCGCTTCGGCGGAATCTTCCTTGACCGTATCTGCCACAGCAATGATTCCTGCGGCTTTACCATCGAGGGCAATAAACATCGGGGTCTTGCCATCGTCAGCGAGGGATTTTGATTGTTCTTCGAGTGAACCAAGCGCGATCTTCTCGCGGTTCATCAACTTGAGATTGCCAATCAATATGTCTCGCCCTTCGACTTTTGCCGAAACACCGTGACCTGGAATGGCTTCGAAGTCTTTTACTTCCGCCAATTCCAATTTACGCACCTGTGCGCCCTCAACGATTGCCTGTGCCAACGGATGTTCGCTGACTTTTTCAACTGACGAAGCTAATCTCAACAGCTCATCATCTTTTACAATTGACTGGTCACCAAGTATTAGATCTGTCAATTCAGGCTTGCCTTTTGTGATCGTGCCAGTCTTATCCAGCACAACGATTTGAATCCCACGCGCGGTTTGTAAAGCTTCACCCGAGCGGATCAAAATCCCATGCTCTGCGCCTTTACCAATGCCAACCATCAGGCTCATCGGCGTGGCAAGTCCCAATGCGCATGGGCAGGCAATAATCAGCACAGTCACGCTTGTGACCAGTGCATAAACGAATTGCGGCTGCGGACCAATAACAAACCATATAACGAAGGTCCATACAGCGAGGATCATTACGATGGGTACGAAATAGCCAGAAACGATATCAGCCAGTCTTGCAATTGGCGCTTTGGAGTTCTGGGCGTCCTGCACCATCTTGACGATTTGCGCGAGCGCGGTATCTTTTCCAACTTTGGTTGTGCGGAACTTAAACGCGCCTGTCTTATTGATCGTTGCGCCGATGACTTCATCGCCCATCTTTTTGGAAGCGGGCAGTGACTCACCCGTCAGCATGGACTCGTCTACTGCGGAACTGCCCTCCACGATGACGCCATCCACAGGAACTTTTTCGCCTGGGCGCACCTGAATCACATCACCGACCAACACTTCTTCAACGGGCAAATCCATTTCTTTACCATCGCGGATAACACGCGCGGTTTTGGCTTGCAAGCCAAGCAATTTCTTAATCGCTGAACTCGATTGTCCCTTGGCGCGCAATTCCAAAGCTTGTCCCAACACCACCAAAGCAATCACAACCGCAACGACATCATAAAACGGCTCCGATGTTCCTTCGGGAAAAATAGATGGAAACAGAATCGCAAAGGTCGAATACAACCATGCCGCGCCCGTGCCGAGTGTGATCAATGTGTTCATGTTCGCAGAGCGATGTTTGAACGCCGCCCATGCGCCCGTGAAAAAGTCGCTGCCTGACCAGAACATGACAGGCAGAGTTAACAGCGCCGTCGCGCCCCACAACCAGCGCAGCGAGTCCATGCTCAAGTCGCGCAAGATAGGCACGATCTGATAATAAGCCGTGATCATCACAACCACAGAAACCGCAGCCGCGAACCAAAACTTATTCATCAATTTGCGATATTCATTGGTATGGGCTTCTTCTTGTTTGTCCATTGGCGTGTCGCTGATTGCTGGTCGAGGCTTGTAACCCCATGTTTCAATCGCCGCATTCAATTGCGAGAGTGTTGTGTTTTGTGGAAGATAATCCACTGTCGCTTCCTGCGTGGCGATGTTAACAGTCGCATTCAAAACGCCTTGCGTGGCTTTCAGTTCATCTTCGATAAACTTGACGCACGACGCGCAGCGTAAATTTTCAATTCCGATTTTGATGTTTGTCCCGCCGATTTGAAAGCCAATGGATTTGACGGCGCCTACGAGTTGCGCCACATCCACTTTGCCCGCGTCATATTGGACCTCAAGCCTGTTTGCTGTTGCATTGACTTTTACTTCGCCGACGCCATTGAGCGCGCGCAGAGTCGACTCAAGGTGAGTCGAATGTTCCTTCAATGGCAAGCCGCTCACGGGTAGTTCGATGCGCGTGAGAGTCATTTGCGGATTGAAGCCAGTCGTCGCAGACGTCATCATGTAATGGTGCGGGTCCTTATCGAATTGATCCACACAGGATTGAGAGCAAAAATAAAATGTCTGCCCCATGTGTTCGCGTTTGGCAAAAGCACTTTGGGGTTCGATTTCCATTCCACAAACGGGGTCATGTACTTTCATAGTTTACCTGCCTTGTAAGAGATACTAATAGTGTATGCTCAATAGACGAGGCGTGCGAGCGAAATTCTGCCTGTCTCAATATAAGCAAAATGGCCTATCCAAAAGATAGGCCATTTGAGAAAGCGCGAAGGATTTATTATTTCAGCGCCGTGCCACAATGTGGGCAATTTTGCCAGTCGACCTGCACGTTCTTCCCACAATTTGGGCAGGGACTCTGGGCAGAAGGCGTGGAGTTGCCGGCGTTCTTCACGAACCAGGCAATGCCAAACACAGTCAACGCAATAAGACCCACAGGGATTAGCCACATGAAAGCCATGCCGATCCAGCCAAAGGGAGAGTATCCCCAGCCGCCCATCATGCCGCCAGGTCCCATCATACCCCAGCCGCGATAGCCCCAGCCGCTCATCATGCCTCCTCCAAACAGGAACAGAAGGGCAATGACACTAATAACAGTTACAACGAGCCAATTGATTTTTTTCATTTCATATTTCCTTTTATAAAGTCTGTCCGCAATGCGGGCAGTTTTTCCAGTCATTCTGCGCCGTTTGATTGCATTGCGGGCATGTATGGCTGGCGACGGGTTTCAAAACATTAACAAGATTATTGCCTGAGATGGCATAGACCGCCAATCCGATCAACAACAAGGGAACGATCCACATCAGAAACATAATTTACTCCTTTTGTATGATCCAAGAATATCAGGCGTGATTAAAGGATTTGTAAAGGCAGAACAAAGAGTTGGTGAAGGTTTCATGCCAGGATTTTGTGTGGCGCAAGATCGCATCTTGCGCTATGTCGCTTATACGATCAGTGCGTTCCAGCCGCCGTATGTGTTCTTGATCTTGCCCGGTGAAATACTTAACGCGATGATCAGCAAACCGACGATCAGATTGTTGATACCGGATGCGAGCGTCGCTCCACCGAATACCCAGGGCAGCGCGATTATGGCGAGCGCCAGCGCAATGTTGATAAAACGAGCGGCGCGGGTCACTTCTGCGAAGGCGACGATGGCGACCGTCACGACCAGCGCGCCGAGGATGTGATCGCTGTCTGCCGCCCGCCCCTGAGTTTGAAAGACGTCGGGTGCAAACATCAGCCACGCGCCCAGCAGCGCGCTCACGATGAGATTCCACGGAACCGTCACACCCCAGAACATCTGACTTGAATGATCAGTCTGCGGGCGTTGCGGTGTCAGGTTATCCCCAAGAGCATCGCCGCCAAGCCAGAACGCGCGCCAAACTGATTTGCCGGCGCGGCGAGTTTGCATTAGGAACTGGAGCATGGCAATCACCTCGTCAAGCGAGAGAGCGATCATAATCAGCATAAACAGCGCGGAGAGGAGACAGACCATACACCACGCCCCGATGATGATCGGCTGTAACATAATCAGCACAACACTGACGACGCCAAGCGGTATCACCATAAAGCCAAAGAGCGCCACCATCCACGGCATTGTGCGCCAGCGGCGCGGGTCGCCCATGAAACCCGATAAGAGTTCGACAAGATACGTGAACGCGCCGAGTCCACCATCTGAGATGGGAAATGATTTTGAGAGATCAGAACCGAGAACCAGAACTGTGCCATTGCCAAAAATCGGATCCCACACCCAGGAGATATGACCCAATTGGAATGCAGTCATGTAGCGCGCCAGAAAAAAACTAAAGAGGGCAAGTGCCAGAATGGGTGCGCGCTGCATCCAAGTCGACGGGTTGTAGGACCAGCCAAGTGGAAATTCGGAACCCTGCATTTTCATCATCATTGGGATGAGCACGGCAAATGTGATCACGAACATGCCCATCAAAGTATCGTTTGCGTATGCGGCAGCATCCGGCGTACTGAAAGCGATCGGGGCAAAAGCCAGCCATAAGCCCACGAATGCATTTGCCCAGGCAGCCCAGACGCGCTTCGTGCGAAAGGCGATCACTGCCAGTACTGTGACCAGAATCCCGCTGACAATATCGCTCCAGATCATAGGCACACTGCGATAGCCGAGTGAGAATGGACTAACGATTAGCCACAAGCCTAATACGAGCAGAGGAATCTGCGACCAACGCGCCATAGCCACCATCTGGCCCATCATTTTGCCAGTCTCGGGCATCTTGGCTTGGGCGGCAACCTGCGCATTTTGCAATTCCTGGTAGACATGTGCTTCATGTTGCAGTAGCAAGCGTGGGAGTTCGAGCGCCAGCTGCCGATGTTCCTGTTCCATCTTCATCATGGCAATATGCCCGCGCGGGTCGCTCTCCATCAGCGCGTGTGCTTTGGCGTCTTCTTCTTTCTGAGCGGCTATTTCGCGTTGGTAGGCCTGTTGCACCTGCGTTTGCTGCGCGCGCAATTGTTTAAGCTGCAATTCTTTAGCGCGCACAACTTCATTCTCTTTGTCAGACCCACTCATATTCATTTCCATTGAGCCGTTATTGCCCGCGTTCGAAGCGCCCATCTTTGACATATCATGCTTTGCCATGTTCATGTCCTTCCATCTGTTCAGCCATTCCGGGCATCGCAATCGCATGCCGCACCTCTTCGCCCAAGCGCATCAACTCGTGAGGCTCAATCTCTTTTGCCTGATCGACTGAGGGTGCCAATTCACGCAGCCACAGCGGCGGCTTGATATCATTCTCGCGATACCATGCAAGTGGATCGGCTTTGAGCGCTGGTATCATTTTCGGCAGTGTGTCGCGCACCGAATGCTTGGGTTCCCAACCGAGGATCGTGCGGGCGCGCGTGATGTCGAGTTCGAAATTGTCTGTGGCGAGGTCGATCATCCACGGTTTGATAAAGGGCGGTCGGTTCAGGGGCAGTTTCTCCTGCGCCCACGCGCCTGCTTTGGCAACTAACTTGGGGAGAGAGTACGTTTTCCATTCTGCGTCGTGGATCAGATGCCCGAAGATTCGTTGTAGTTCAGCATAACTGGGCGACTCAGACTCGCCGATCAGCAGCGTCACTTCGGGCGGCAGTTCCTTGCGACGCGCGACCGCAAGCATGATCGAGTCCAGCACATCTTCGTTATGCACGAACGCCTGACGACCGGCAGTGACCTCGCCGGGAAAAAGATAGGCAGTGATGTCGTGCTCATAGATGCGCTGAATCTGTTGCGCCAGCGGAATCGAATCACACAAGTCATTGTAGACGCCGGCAATGCGCAGGATGACGGCGGGGATCTTGCCGCGTTCAGCGTGGATTACCTGCTCGGTCTTGACCTTCGACTGCGGATAGGGCCACTCGGCCTGGAGCGGCGAATCTTCGTTGAGGCGCTGCCCGGGCGCGGAGGGCGCGTACACCAGGTCCGTGCTGGAAAAAATAAACTGTTCGACCTCAAAATCCTGCAGCATGCGCAGCAGGCGTTCGGTGCCGCGCACTGTGATCTCATCATAGAGCGGACTTGGCGCGCCGGAAAAATCGTAATAGGCGGCGAGATGAATCACTGAGGCGATGCGGTTGCCGTGCATTTCACGGATGGCTTGCAATCCGCGGCGCAGGCTTTCGTCAAGTGTTAGGTCCACATATAAACATTCAGCGCTGGGCGGGGGATGCGATGGTGCGCGTCGGTCAAAGCCGATAACATTATATGATTCTGCCAAACGCTTTGCTAGCGGGTAGCCAATCCTGCCGCTGGTACCTGTAATTAAAATCGTGTCTTTTTGTGTGTTCATACACTTTATCCTCTAGTTTAAGACGTTGCTGCCAGCCTATCCAGCGGTTTTACCTGTTTTTATATAAGCAAAATAGCCTATGCCATTGAGCTTAAGCCACCTAGTATGCTTAGGTAACTGTCTCATATCAGCCGCTCTACTTTTTTAGTCCAGACCACCTGTGAATGTTGGCAATGGTCTCGCCTCTGCCTCCTCTTGGCTAGTTACTGCTCCATTGACTCTAATATCATCGATTAACCATTCCATTTCTTTTATCTCTCTGTGCTGCGCTTTGATTATCTCGTCGGCAAGTTCACGAACACGCAGATCTTCAATTTTGGCACGTTCACTCGTTAGAATAGCAATAGAGTGGTGCGGAATCATTCCTTCCATATAGTCTACTCCACTGACCGTTACCTGGCTGCGTACCAGCCAAACTGCGGAAAACAACAGTAAGCCAGCACCGATAAATATTGCTATGTTCACTTTGCTGTTCTTATACATATTCCGCATAAAAGCCAGCATAACTATCATCATTGCAGATCCCATTATGAGGGTCATGAACAATCGTGTTTCGCTGAACCGGGCATGCTCAAGAATTAAGATGGAATTCAGGTACGTCAAGAAGTACATCAGGATCATTGAGGTTGCTATCATTGCAAAAAAACTTCTTGTAATTGCCGAAAGATTTTTGATCTTTTTCTGACATGGATATTCTCCTTTATTATTTCAATAGATACAGATAGAAAATAAACTAACTAAGGGACTAAGCTTTGTAAAAATACTCATTGAGTACAGTTAATCAGTTTATAGCTCTGCCAGTTATGGCCGATATGTCCTTCTTGTTGATTTTGCATCACTTTAGTTTTATTCTTCATCTGTGTGCTCATCATCGCAGGAATCATCCTGCTGACTCTCCATGATCCAATGGGCAAGATCGTCTTGTGGTACATGGCACATGCTCAGGCCGCCCCGTTCTCTTTCAGTATTGATTTCGATAATTCTGACAGCACCTTGTCTCCCGGGGCCAAGGCATCTTTAGAGGCGGTTTGGATAGCGGTGTCGAGTTGTTGGTCAGTAAACTCTTCAAAAGTCTTGAGAGTCTTTCCATTGTACGGATTAATACTTTGATATGCCATTATTGTGCTCCTCCGAGCGAGCCCAGGTGTTAAAGGGACGATATGGTCGTTCGCCGAGGGCGATGATGCCACTGTTGAGTGATTTTTTCAAAATATAAATTTTGAGTGAGTTTGTGAAATATCTTTTTCAAGTTTTTTGTCAGAGGTTTCTTTTAAGAAGATGGCGGCTTGGAGTTGCCGGTATTCCGCATAAGCCAGACGACGCCAAATGCCGCTAGAACAATTAAACCGACAGGGATCAGCCACATGAAGATCATTCCGACCCAACCGAGGGGAGAAGGTGATGAAGCGTATCCCCAATTATTCATCATGCCGCCCGATCCAAGCATACCGCCAGGCCCCATCATGCTCCACCCATGATAGCCCCAGCCACCCATCATCATGCCTCCTCCAAATTAGGGCAATCGCATTAGGATTTTTTACCCGCTAATCTACGCCAATCCTCACGAATTTTTAGAAAGATTAGCAAGGATTAGCGAAGATCGGCGGATTTTTCGAGCGAATTTGTATGTTTTGCCTTCTTGGAAGTTTCAAATGCGATTGCCCTATCCTCCAAATAGGAACAGAAGGACGATGATACCGATAATTCCAACGACCAATCAGTTAATTCTTTGCATTTTATATTTCCTTTTTATTGAGATATTTTTCCGGGTTTTCATCGAAGGACTTCTTACAACCCAGCGAACAGAAATGGTAAGTCTGCCCGTTGTAGTCAGATTTTCCAGCAGCGGTTGCGGGGTCAATGTCCATGCCGCAGACAGGGTCGTGTAGTGTGTTTGTCATAAGTTGGTCTCCTTGTGTTGCATGATATTTTCACACTCTTTGACCATACCGCCGAGAGCCATATTACTCGTCGTCATATAGGCATTTTTGCTTATTGCTTTTTAATTTCTTCCCTTTATCTTCAGTATTAAGGAAGTAATGGATCAATAATCACTTTGATCTCGTTCGCATCGAGGAAGGGACCAATTTTTACATAATTGAGGATACCGTTGGTATCAATGATGTAGGTCTCGGGCACACCCTTGATTCGAAACATCTGAGAGATACTCGTGCGTATATCTGGTCCGTTGTGGTAGGTGTTGTTGAATCTTTTGAGGAAAGCACGTGCTGGAATTTCAGTATCCACATAATCTATCCCCAGGAAAACCACTTTGCCGCTGGGTTGATAATATTCCCAGGCTTGTTCCAATGCCGGAGCTTCCTGCTCACATGGTTTGCACCAGGAAGCCCAAAAGTTAATAAACACCACCTTGCCTTGTAAATCTGAAATCTTCACCGTGGATTGACCGTTGTATTCATAACCGCTATACAACGTAAGGCTGAAATCAGGAACTTCATCTCCAGGTTGAATGGTTCCCTGCCGCGCACGCGCCAAGCCAGTTCCTACAAGAATCAGCAAGCCAGCAAGAAGAGTCCAAACAAGGATTTGTATCCATAACGATACGCCGCGGCGTGGGTTCGATTTGACTTCTGCCATAACATCCTCAAAAGATTACTTGCTACTTCACACAATATAAGACGATTGACATTGATATTTTCAAGCAAGCATCAACCGTCAGTATAAATAATGAGACTCTGCCCGCAAAGAGCCAAAACCCTTGTCGTTGAATAGGCATTTTTGCCCATTACCAAAAGCAGATGCCCTCACACTGATGTTGATAGGCATTTGGTCGTTTGTATTTCTCAAACTAGTTACGGCGTTAATTGGCGCAACTGCCACCCTGGGTTGGCGCCTGTGGCAACAGGCCACTCGTTTGTAAAGTTTGATGGATGGCGGCAAATCCCGACCCGGACGAGTATTCCGCTGCCCAGAAAAAGTTGAGCAGGAAATGGGCGTTTTCAGCGTTGATGACAATCTGTTCTTTACTGCCCTTCTTTAGAATATCCACCTGGTGATCGCTGAGCGCATCGCCGCCCGCCGTCATCACACTCATAAAAGCATCGTAATCAATAACACCCGCTGCCATCAATTGAGGACCCAGGTCCTCATAGGAAACTGGAAGAGTGTACCCATCCGTAGGATTGATCTGCTCGTAAAGTTCGCTCATTTCTTTTTGTTGTTTCAACTCACCCATCTCATCCTGTCCCCATTTCAGATAACCTCCTCCAAAGCCAAGAAAGAAAGTAACGACTATGGTAATGACGAATCCCGCAATCAGCCTGATGCGTTTGTTTATTGAAGCGGGGTCATTGGTAGACTCTTCGGTCATTTCATCAACTTGTTCTGCCATGTTTTTCCTCCACCTGACAAGAGCATTGGTTTGCCTTGTTCGGATTCCGCTTCTGCACTCTTTACATACTTCTCAGGTTCGCGCTCGAACATTGACTTGCACAGTGGCGAACAGAAATAATATATTTGTCCTTTGTACAGCTGGCTGATCGTGCTGTGTTGTGGATTAACTGTCATGCCGCACACGGGATCATGTATGGTAGTTGTCATATATATTCTCCTTTTTGTTTTATGTATTGGTTAAATATTTACAGGACGAGCTCTAATAAGCTTGCCATCCAATAGGCAATTCGCCTATCATTGTGCTGGTCTGACTTCAATCGTAAATTGCACCTCATCCTGATAACCATCTTTGGCAAGGTTGACGCGCAACCACCAGGTTCCCACAGACGGGAATTGTGCGCCAGCCATGAGCACGCCGCTCCCATCCGACATCGACTGGATAGTACCCGAACCAACAGGCTGGTTGTTTCCCTCACGGCCATACTCAAAGGAAAAAGAATCTGGTTCGATGGTAACGCGACGCGAATTCATGAGCATGAAACTCAACTCCACGGTTCCTGTCGGTCTGGCAGGGTAGGGATCTGTTTGAAGGCTCACCGTCACCAGCCCGTTCGGACCTAAATCCGCAACGGCTTCACGCGATGGATTGCGCGCGATCTCACTCATCGTTGACCAGATCAGCAATCCAATAAGACCCAGCGCCATCAGGATATAGAAAAGCCAATCAAGACGAATTCGTTTGTCAGTTGACATTGACCGCGCCTTTTTGCCTATACAGATTGTTTGTTACATACAATCCAGATTTCATGCCGATGATTTATCTTCATCTTGGAGAGACGAGACGTACTTCTGCGGTTCCCTTTCAAACATCTGCTTGCAGAGTGCGGAGCAGAAATAATATGTCTACCCCTGGTAAATCAATTTTTCTTTGGCGGTGTTTTCGGATACTTTCATGCCGCACACGGGATCTTTGATCATCTTCTATGCTCCTTATTGTTGTTCCAATTCGTATCCAGCCTGTTCCCACGCCACCATGCCCCCAGCAAGATCCCAAATGTTTGTATACCCCTGCTTAATTAATGCTTCTGCGGCGATTTCACTCATGCGCCCGCTGCGGCAATACAAAACGATTTTTGCGTTTTTGTCGACAGGCAATTGCGTGAGATTGACAGGGTCGGTAATTTGGTCGTAGGCAATGGACAGGTCTGTGCCAGCGATGTTTCCTTCAAAGGGAATGTGAACGTTGATAAACACGAAATCCTTGTTCTTCAGCATCGCGTTTAATTCATCTGCATTTACGCTGGTATAGGTACCGCCGTCAACGGCAATCTTATCGCCTGCGATTTCGGCAGGCTTGCTCTGGCAGGCTGCAAGGAAAACCATAAGAAATATCGATAACAAAAATATTCGCTTCATTGACAACTCCTTCTTCGTAAACTACTACGGGATTTCTCCAGCCAGTTCTTTATCAATTAACTGGGTGAAGGCAGAAAGTGGCTGCGCACCGACCAACGCCAGACCGTTGATGAAAAATGTGGGCGTGGATTGCACTCCCAAATTAAGGGCGAAATCCGAATCCTGTTGAACCAAATCCTTGTATTTTCCTGTGTTCAAACAATCTTCAAAAGCCGTGGTATCCAAGTTGAGGTCACTTGCAATTTGCATATAAAGTTCGCGTCCCAGTTTGCCCTGGTTCTCGAATATCTTGTCGTGGTATTCCCAGAAGGCATTTTGCTCATTTGCACACATGGAGGCTTCTGCCGAGGGAAACGCTTCGGGATGAATGGAGGTCAATGGCAGGTGACGATAGACAAATCGGATCTTGCCAGGGTATGCCGCCAGCAATTGTTTAGCGGTCTCGTCCTGGAAGCGTTTGCAGAATGGACACTGGAAGTCGCTGAACTCGACGATTACGATGGGCGCGTCCTCCGGTCCAATGCCTGGGAAACCATCCGAAGGAACATCGTAACGAATGAACTGAGGCGGCTGAGTTGCCGCAGGCACCGCTTGTGCAGCTGGTTGATTAGCTATAACTGTTTGCGCTTGAACGGATGAACGTCCCCAAACGACATATCCAGTAAGTATCCCGACTGCAAAAGCCAGCACCACCAATACCGAATAAAAGTGGGAGAGTTTGAAGGTAATCGTATCTTCTGAATTTGATGTGGATTCCATAATTTTCCAGATTCCGTAATTTATGCTTTCTGTAAAGTATGTCCACTCAGATAACCGAGATAGGCAGGCACAAGTGGAAGCACGCACGGTGAAAGAAAGGATAACAAGCCTGCGAGCATGGCCGTCAGATAAGTTGGTGCGGCGGCATAGGTGGCGAAAGATTCAATGAAGTAACCATTCTTGAATGCCCAGATCGCGATCAGACTCATGGTATTGGTCAGTAACAACACGCCTATTGCAATGATGAACACACCGCTGGCGATCTTGAAATATTTTTGATAAGGTCTCATGCGCTTGAGCCAGCCTGATGCGCGTTCCAGGCCAAGCGCCAATATAAGAAATGGAATTCCCAACCCGAGCGAGTAACCCGAGGACAACCACATCGCCTGTCCAACAGTTTGCTGACTCAAGCCCATTGTTAATATCGCGCCGAGTGTCGCACCAATACACGGACTCCAACCCGCAGCGAAGAAAATGCCCATGAGGGCCGACCCACCATAGGTTCCGCGTTGACCCGAGTATTGTGCGCGCGTATCCGCATAAAACCACGAGATGCGAATGACTTCCAGTGTCGCCAATCCAAATAGGATCACGATCACTCCGCCGATTTGCGCAATCGTTCTTTTATATTCACCAAACACCTGACCAAGCGCCGTCACTGAACCCCCCCAGCCGATAATAAATACCAGTGAAAAGCCAAGCACGAACAGAAGCGCGTGCAAAAAGATTTTCAATCTTTCAGTTTGGGATGGGACGAGCGTCCGTGCGGTTTCAGATGTCATCAGCCTGCCTGCCTAAAATGGGATGGGTACATCATAAGCAAAACCCCGCCCCTGCATGAGCGCAGGATGGCGGGGATATGGATAAGCAAAATGGCTTATGATGTTTAGCGCTTCATCCTTCGACACGGCTCAGGATGACCGTCAGCCTGGTTCCCTTTCCCAAAGCGGATTCGATCTCAAGCCGCGCGCCGATCAAGTCGGCGCGTTCATGAATGCCCAGTAATCCGAAGTGTCCGCTGGGAGCAAGTTCAGTGGGGCTTTTTGGCACGAGAAAACCATTGCCATTGTCCCTCACATCTATATTGATTTTCAAAGGTTCAAAAGCAATCTTCAAATCAGCGCGAGAGGCTTTGGAATGTTTGACTACATTGTTAAGCGCCTCCTGTGCGATACGATATAGCGATAATTCCACTTCACGAGAGAGGCGGCGTTCCTGTCCTGTTTTTTGAAACTCAACAACCAGATGGTTGTTCTGACTGGTTTCACGCGCCAGCATTTCGAGCGCGGTCACCAGCCCCAAATCTTCAAGATAGATGGGACGCAAGGCGCGCGTCAGGCGGCGCAGGTTCTCGATGGTTTGTTCAGCGAGTGTTTCAAGCTCATTTAGTGATTGACGTCCATGCTGGTCCTTGACCGATTTCTGCGCGAGTTGTACGCGTTGTTTCAACGCAATGACGGCTTGTATCGTGTCATCGTGGAGTTCACGCGCCAGGCGCATGCGTTCATCTTCCTGCGCGGAGGTGATCGCGCCAATGTAGTCGTGCAGTCCGTTCTGGGCGGCTTGCACCTTGCGCGACATCTCGGTCAATTCCATTTGCAGATGGCGCACTTCGGAAATCCCGCCAACGGAATCTTTGATTGCGTCGAAATCCCCCCACGCCAGCACGGCGGCTTTGGATTCAAGTCTTTGTAAAGGCTGGACGATTTGATTCGCGCCAAACCATAATGCGATCAATGCAAGGACGAAAGCAGGCACGATCACAAGCGGAGCCATCTGGGTTAACTGTAACGATGGGCTGACCACCATTTCCCATTCCTCTTCGGTGATCAACGCCCAGCCTGTCGATTTGATGGGACTATATGCAACGACGTGTTCTGCCTTACCCTTCTTCACATAAAGAACGCCGCTTTTCCCTTGCAACGCTTCCAACACACCAGGATGATTTGACTCCAAATTTGCCTGGGCAAGTGCGCCGCTTACAAAAAGCAATCGGCGGGAATCATCCAGCAGGTAGATGGTCACATGGCTGCCTGAGGGATAGGTGGCTGAGAGGGTTTCAGCGGCGAGCGTTTCGGGAGAAAATGCGCCTGCTACGATGACATCGCGGTAGGCGGAATATGCAGAGACGATGACGAAAAGTTGTTTCGAGTTGGGATCAAGAATTGGGGCGGAGAAAACAGGCTCACGGTCCGGAGGAGAAGCGAGGGAGTGACTTTGTACGTTTAAGGAAACCCATCCCCAAAACCTATCATTGCCGGTATTGGCAAGCAGGTGTCCATCGGAATTAAGAAAGGCGATTCCGCCATTAAAGTCATTGGCAAGGTCATTCGTTGTCGCAAAAATTTCTTCAAAGGTTAAATCTTCGGATGACAATACAGCCATGCTGGTAATCGTCGCGATGCGATGATGCAATTCAGATTCAAGCGCGGCGGCGGAAGCTTGAACCGCGCGCTCATCACGCTCCCCGACCAGCGCACGCATATCCTGTTGGTGCAAGTTGACGCCACCAAACGCAATGAATAACAGCAATAACGTAAGCGGCAGCACGGTCACGGCAAAGAGTTGAGTAAGACCGCGCCAGCCCGGCAGGAAACGTTTCATTCTTCGATGATATTGCCCGAACTCTGCGAGATCAATCCCAGTGAAACGCCGCGCATGACCGCCTCGGTGCGGCTGTTGGCTTGCAGTTTGGCAAAAATATGAGCGAGATGTCCCTGTACAGTGCGGTCGCTAATGGTGAGTTGCACACCAATGGCTTTGTTTGTGAATCCTTTCGCGGCAAGGCGCAATACATCCAGTTCGCGATCCGTCAGAGGTTCGACAATTTTCTTTTCTGTTCCCTTGAATATGTTGGACATCAATTTGCTTGTGATGGCCGGGTCGAGCGCCGACTTGCCCTCATTTACATCTCGTACCGCTTGAATCAGATCGTCGGCCTGTGCTGTCTTGAGTACATATCCATTTGCACCCGCCTGCAGGACTGCCATCACATACGGATCGTCATCATAGGCAGTCAGGATCAATACGCCCACTTCAGGCAAATGCGCGCGCACCCAACGAGTCACTTCTATACCGCTGGCTTTGGGCATTTGGATATCAAGGACAGCCACATCGGGTTTGTGTTTCTGGATGAGCGCCTGGGCTTCTTCACCATCCCCCGCCTCGGCAATGACTTCAAGGTCTTTCGCGCTTTCAAGCAGTTGATGAACACCTGCGCGGACGATGTGATGGTCGTCAGCCAGAAGAATGCGGATTTTTGGTTTTGATTTGCTCGATGACTTTGGCATAACTTAATTCTTCCAGTTGTTGATTATAAGCCTGTGTTTGATGAATGTACGGGAATGCCAGCCAGACGATACCGAGTCCAGCCAAGAGTCCAGAGATGAAGCGCATGAGTGAGTTGAACGAACCGAGCGCGTCACCTGTGTAAAAAGTTTCAGGCAGGGAATAATTGGTCAACAAAGCCAGCCACGTATTTGTATCACGGAATCCATTCCCAATGCCAGCGAAATCACTGATCATGTGTGTGCCGCCATCCAGCGCAATCGGAAACAGGAGCAGGATAAATCCCAGCCATGAAATAGTCTTGATCTTTCGGCGAAACGGATACCATACTGCTGCGAACAACCACACGCTGGTATAGAATGAGATCATTCTATCCGACCAGGCAATTTTCCAGCCCATTGATTCATTCCCAATGAATTGACGGAGAATCATCGGGTTGGCGGTGTTCCGCCATACTGCCTGGATATCAGCGAGTGAATACATGCTCTTTTCACCAAACCAAAAAAACGAACGTTCGGGCAGTTGATGACAGAAGAAGGAATAGATGAAGTAGACCGCCTTGCCTGCGCCCGTCCAACCCAAATTCATAAAGACAGGCGCGAGGAACGGAGTAAAAACCCACAAGCCGTAGATGATCAGGAAGATTGGAAACCAATTGCGTGATAACCAACCGCTAAGAGCGTGGGAGCCGTATCGTTCTTGTTTTTGGACATCAACTGACATATGCGTTTGCCAGACGAGAGTCATGCCAGAGTTTTCGATCCTGGCATGAACTCTATTCCTCTATTTTTCAGCAAGGCTTATTTGACGATAATCGGGAGTTTCATATTTGCTTCGTAATGACCTGGGGTATGGCAGGCAAATTCAAGAGTTCCAGCAGGTGCCACTTCGGTGAAGGTATAGTCATAAGATGCCGTTGCCCCAGCAGGCAGGTCAGCCGCCTCGATCATGGCAAGCGCCATTTCGTCCAATCCCATCATATCCATTCCCATACCCATCTCGTCAGCCGATAATGGGGGCATGATCATGAATTCATGCTCGACCGAACCCGCATTGGTCACAACAAACCGATAGGGAACGCCCCTTTCGAAATCGGTTAAGGATGATTCGATCCCAAACTCAGTCAAGGTGATCTGAACCTCTGTAACAGGCTGTTGCCCGCCACATGCGGTCAATAACAGACCTGCCACGACCAGAATAACAACAAATTTTCCAAAATTAAACATCTCTTCTCCTTTAGGTAGGTATAAGGTTTATTTCCGCACGAGTGTACACAAATCACCATGAAAGAATGAGAGCCAAATAACCCATAAGAATATAGGCAGGATTGCCTACCCAGCTTGTGAAATGGGCGCTTTCTCCAACACTTGTTTGATTTCAGCGGCTAATTTTGCATCGGATGTTTGGTACGGATCGTCTGCAATGGAAAACCAGGTTTTGCCGTCATTGCCATGCAGGATCAAGGTGACGGGTTCCGCGCTCTCGCCATAGACCATCAGAATCACCATCTGGCAATTGCAGTCTTCCGTCCCGTGATTCGGGCAGGCGCACTCAGGCTGGGCAAGCCGCGCCGTATGCAGGTCAAAGGTTTGCAGGGCACGCAAGCCTGTCTGTGATAATTTCTGCTTTGCCATTTGCAAAGCCTCATCACAGGGGAAATCAACTGTAAGAAATGAAGATGTGGTCATCTAGCGCCTCTATCATTGGATGATCCCCATTGTAGACATGTTCCTGAAATGCCTGTAGAGCCGCGTGGCGTATTCACGACTAGGCAGAATCGCCTATGATGTCAACCCGCAATCTGGCGCAAGACGTTCGGAGGCGGAAAGACTATGATGAGTGAAAGGAGATTCATGGTGAAACGTTTTCTCATTCCCCTCTCAGCCTTCCTGCTTGGCTCTGCCTTCATCGCTTCATTCTATATCGGCATTCTCACTTGGGCACAAGGCTGGAATTATGCCTCCTCGCAATTCACCCGTGACCGCTGGTATGTCATCCCGATCATCGTCGGCTTCGGTGTTCAAGCCGCCTTATATACCATATTGCGATTTCGTCTCTTCATTCCAATACCATCCACAGGTCATGCTGGCTCCATGATGGGCGCAAGCGGAGGCACATCTGCAACCGCTATGGTCGCCTGTTGTATCCATCATGTCACCGATGTTCTTCCCATCCTCGGCCTTAGCGCGGCGGCAAGCTTTCTCACCCGTTACCAGCGCCCATTCATGCTGGTCGGTCTCGCCATGAACTTGATTGGAATTGGAGTCATGCTCTTTGTGCTTTATCGTGAACGACAAAAACTAAAACCGCAACCTGTTTTGGAGACAATATGAAACGAATTCTTCTATCCGCTCTTTTGACTTTATCCCTTGTGCTTGCCGCATGTTCTGCAACTTCCACTCCTCCTCCTTCGAGTGCCGCTCAGGACAACTCTCAGCCCGCTTCCGTTTCTGATTTTACCCCCACCCCAACGGATGATCCTGCCATCCTTGCGACATTGTTTCCCAATATGGGTGGCAATTCGGAAATGACTCGCTCCGACCAACAGGGTGTGATCATCATGGAAATTACCCCGATCAACCTTGGTGTTCCCGCCGACACCCTTGAATTCGAAGTAGTGCTGACCACCCATTCGATTGACTTGAGTATGGATCTGGCAACCCTATCCACTCTCACCACCGACACAGGTGTCAGCGTGGAATCAACACTCTGGGACGCGCCGCGCGGCGGTCATCACGTGGAAGGCAAGTTGATCTTTCCCGCGACCAAAGACGACAAGCCAGTTCTCGAAGGCGCGACAAAGCTAACCCTCACCATCATTAACGTGGATACGCCCACTCGTATCTTTGAATGGGAGTTGAAGTAAGACCTTTGCAAAGGAGGCAGATGTGACTAAACAAAATATCAGCCGTCGTGATTTCATAAAGGCAGCCACTGCCTTTATTGGTGGCTTGATGGGTGTTGGTATTGGGCTTCCTACGATTGCATATCTGCTATCGCCCTCACTCCGCAAAACGGAAGATGAATCCGTCGTGGGTCTCGGTCCACTCGATGAATATCCACTCGGGATTCCCACGTTGTTTGAATTTACGCGTACCAAAGTAAACGGCTGGGAACGGACGGGGCTGAGTTACGGCGTGTTTGTTCTGCGTCAGACCGAGAAGGATGTGCGCGTATTCTCGGACATTTGCACCCATCTCGCCTGTCGAGTCAGTTGGCATCCTGACCAAAAGCATTACATCAGTCCCTGCCATGATGGTCACTTTGATATCTCAGGCAATAACATCAGCGGTCCGCCACCACGCCCATTGGATGAATTTGTTACCAAAATCGAAGCTGGCAATTTATATATTCAGTTGCCAGCATTCAAGCGATCTGCATAGCGAATAAAATGATGGAGGATGAAATGAAAAAGCACGAAGATATCTCACGACGTGACGCCATGAAAATGGCTATCTCACTATTCGGTGGTCTGATTGGCACCACATTAGGTATCCCCGCCGTTGCATACATCATTGGCCCCGCATTAAAAATGGACAAGGCTAACTGGATACGGGTCAATTCTCTGTCAGCCATTGAATTGGAAACACCCACGCTTTTTAAACCTAGGGTGACACGTCAGAATGGTTGGGTGGCGGAGGAGGAGGAAGTGGGTATCTTTGTTCTAACAGAGGACGGACGCGACTATCACGCATTGTCGAATATATGCACGCATCTTGGCTGCCACGTCCACTGGATTGCCGAACGAGAGCAATTTCTCAGCCCCTGCCATAATGGGGTTTTCGATAAGCACAGGTATGTCGTCAGCGGCCCGCCGCCGCGCCCGCTGGATGAATTTGAAACGAAAATCGAAGACGGTAATTTATACATTCAATTACCAGCCATCAAGCGAGCTTCATAACTGGAGATACCCATGAACAAAAAACACATGCTAATTATGCTCATCTGCTGTTTGCTTCCAATCGCAGGCTTTGCCGCTGTGTTTTTATTCAAGATTCCTCTGAACACGGCGTTGCTTGTGGGGCTGGCATTGCTTTGCCCGTTATCTCATCTGCTTATAAACAGACCCAACGCCATGATCAAAGTGCCGGCAACCTCAGAAGGTATTCCGGCCATCCGCGAGCTCACGGGTGAGGGGATCAATGTCAATATCACCCTGCTGTTTGGATTGCCTCGCTACCGGGAAGTAGCAGATGCCTATCTCGGCGGTCTGGAAATGTTAGCAGCTAAGGGAAGGCCTCTCAAACAGGTAGCCTCTGTTGCTAGTTTTTTCCTCAGCCGTATCGATACTCTTATTGATCCGATACTTGAAAAGAAAATGAAGACAGATAACCCACAAGCTGGTATCGCTGAGCATTTGCAGGGACAAGTGGCGATTGCATCTGCCAAAGTAGCTTACGAGATGTATAAAGAAATATTTGGTAGTGAACGCTTCGCTAGCCTTGCAAAGAAAGGCGCACGCACCCAAAAATTACTGTGGGCCAGCACGAGCACGAAAAATCCGGCTTACAGCGACACGAAGTATATAGAGGCGCTCATCGGGCCAGACACCATCAACACTGTCCCCATTGAGACATTAAATGCCTACCGCGACCACGGACATCCAGAACAGACTCTGGATCAAGAAGTACGCGAAGCCTACCAGTTGTTGGATAGCCTTTCGTCTGTTGGGATAGATCTGGATGCCGTCACCCAGCAACTAGAAGACCAGGGGGTGGAAAAATTCATCACGGCATTTAACCGACTGATGGCTTCACTCAAAGAAAAAGCGGCTGGTGTTCATGAGCTGCATGGACGTTAGCAATGCAACACATCGAAGGCTACGAATCTATGAATATGTTGAGAGCACCGGCAAATTGGGCAATCGCATTGTATTTGTAAGAGGAAAGATTCATGAAATCCATAAATCTGTTTGAAAATTGGGAGTTCGATGATAAAGGACCTCATGCGGATCCTTTGTATGTCGATAGGAATGGCAGGGCCATCCTATTCACGCTAAAGCCTGGCCAAACGATTCGGGAACACAATGCCCAAAGTTCACCCTTTTACGTGATCATCCTTGGTGGACGAGGCATCTTTACCGGAGGAGATGGTGTTGAGCGGGTTGTGGGTTCAAATACCCTCCTTGTGTTTGAACCCGGTGAACAGCACAGTGTCCACGCTCTGGATAACCTCGTCTTTATTGGTTTTCTGCATGGAGCACCGGGAGCCCAAATCACGTCACCTGCTCTTAGTAAAACTGATGAGGTGCTCAGGTAAAAGTGCTTTGCTATCTGGAACGTGCAGCGAAATGAGAGGTAGATACGATGAAGAATGAAAATATTCCCGAATTGTGGGAGTGGGCTGAGTATTATTGCCCCTGGTGTTATGTTGCCGCTGTGCGCCTGCAGAAGATCATGCCTGAATACCAGGGACGAGTGAAATTATGCCAACGGGCCTTTCCATTGGAAGTCTATGGGGGCGGTCCGCCTGATCGCAAAGAGCTCGAATTGGAAATATGGTTGGCAGCCTTGCAGGAGCCCGAGGCGGTATTCAAGCCTTTTAAGGAAGATTGGCCATCCACTACCTTACCCGCTTTTGAAGGTGCGTGGTGTGCTTTTCAGCAGGATGAGCTCCGTGGACATGATTTTGACCTTCGTATCCGTAGAGCTTTCTTCGCTGAGGGTCGTAATATTGGGAAGCGCACGGTGATATTGGAACTTGCTCACGAAGCGGGCCTGGATATGGATCATTTCACCCGGCTGTTCAATAGTAGTGAAGCTCGTACTGCTGTCCTTGAGGAAGGACGGTTGGGCAAAGAGATCTATAAGGTCCATGGCACACCGACGGTGATGTTGGCCAATGGAAAAAAGCTGCGCCACCCATTGGCTTATCCAAACATCGAAAATGGAAAGACCCTGTCGGTTGGTAAACTACCGTGTTGCGGTGAAGGCTGCTATGAAGCCACGCGCGCTTTGTTTGAACAGGCTTTCAAATATGAACAGACTGTGATCTCACAAGAATTGAAATAACCTTTGGATAGTCCTGAACAAAGCCTACTTGTCGCTAATTATGAA